>NZ_JACSCH020000022.1 GCF_014451325.2 Streptomyces sp. CB02980
CACACTCCTGGCCCCCTACCAGGCCCACACCGTCGAACTCCCCTCCTACCCCTTCCAACGCCAGCACTACTGGCTCGCACTGGAAGCCCCCTCGGCGACGCCCGGCGCGCCCCGCCCGGCGGTGCCGGCTGCCGAGTCGGCGAGCCTGCTGGGCGTGCGACTTCCGTCGTCGCCGCTCGCGCAGGCGCAGTTCGCCCCGCCGCTCGACCCGTCGGCGCACCCCTGCCTCGGCGACTTCGTGGTCGGCGGGCGGCCGGTGGTCAGCGCCGGAGTGTTCGTGGAGACGCTGATCGAGGCGGTCACCGAACTCGCCGGACCGGGACCGGTGTCCGTCCAGGACCTGGAGCTGCCCGTCGATCTGGCGCTCGCACCGACCGGACCCGAGCACGCGGCTCAACTCATCGTGAAGGGGGAACAGTTCGGCTACTACGCGCAGGACTCGGCCGGTGGCTGGCAGCTGCACGCGCAGGCCCGGGCCCAGTCGGGCGCGGCGGCCGCGCCGACGGTGGCGCTCGCGGCGGGCGGGTCGGGCCGTGAGCTGACCGGCGACGAGCTGTACCGGCTGCTGTGGCAGCGTGCCCTGTACCTGGGCTCCGCCGCTCGCTGGGTGGAGCGGATCAGGCTCGGCCGGAACGAGGCCACCGCCGAGATCCGGTCCGCGGTGCCCGGCGAGACCGAGGCGTACGTGATCCACCCCGGGCTCGTCGACGCGATGTTCCAGACCGCGCTGGCCTGCTTCCCGGCGGACGGCCCGGCTCTCGTGCCGGCCGGTCTCGAACGCTTCGTCCACTACGACCGCGGCGGTCCCCAGGACGGGCTCCGATGTCATGCCGAACTGTTCGATGGCGGCGCCCGGGCACGTATCCGGCTCGTCTCGGCGAACGGCCGGCTGGTGGCCGAGGCCGACGGTGTACGGTTCGTCCCCGCCCTGACCCGGTCGGCGGCGGAGCCCGAGACGGCACAGGCGCCTACAACGCACCACGTACCCGCGGCGGCGCGGGCTCAGGTTCCGGCTGCCGGGGCGCGCCCGCGCGTCGTGGCCCCGGCTGCCGTCACCACGACGGCCCCGGCCGAGGTGGTCGAGGCGACACCCGCCGTGGAGCCCGAGGCGGCGCGGGCGTTCGTGACCCGGACCGTCGCCCGGGCACTCGGGACGACGGCGGTGCGGCTCGACGCCAAGCAGTCGCTGCAGGCGCTCGGCCTGGACTCGCTGATCGCGATGAAGATCCGGACGACGCTGAACAAGGAGTTCGACGTCCTGCTGCCGATGGCGGCGTTCCTCGAAGGCCGCAGCACCGAGGACATCGCCGACGACATACTGGCCGCCCTCGGCTCCGGCACGGGGAGCCAGGAGGGTGCGGAGGCGGATGCCCCGCAGGCCGGCGGTGCAGCCGTCGTGGTCGAGGACGACTCCGAGCGGTACGAGCCGTTCGGTCTGACCGACCTCCAGCAGGCCTACCTCGTGGGCCGCGGCGACGCCTTCGAACTCGGCAACACCTCCACGTACTTCCAGATCGAGATCGACCTGGAGAACGTGGACCTGGACCGGCTCGGCGCGTCCTTCCGGGCGATGATCGAGCGGCACGACATGCTGCGGGCGGTCTTCACCGCCGAGGGCGAGCAGCGCATCCAGCGTGACGTCCCGGCCTATGTGATCCGGGAGACCGACGCCTCCGCGCTGGCCCCGGCCGAGCGCGAGGCCGAACTGGTCGCCGTGCACGAGGAGATGCGGCACCAGGTCTTCGACACCACGTGCTGGCCGCTGTTCGACGTGCGGGTGACCCGTGTCGACGAGCGGGTGATCCGGCTGCACGCCGGCTTCGACGCCCTGATCATCGACGGTTTCAGCACGTCGATCCTGTTCAAGGAGTGGGCGGCGCACTACCGCGGTGAGACGCTGCCCGAACTGCGGCTGCACTACCGGGACTACGTCAGGGAGGCCCGCGCCCTGGAGGCCGGACCGGAGTACGACCGGGCGCTCGCCTACTGGCGTGACCGTCTCGACACCCTGCCGCCCGCGCCCCAGCTGCCGCTGGCCGTCAGCCCGTCGAGCCTGGACCGGCCGGTGTTCAACCACCGTGGCGCGACCCTGGCCAAGGAGGACTGGGACCGGTTCAAGCAGCACGCGACGGCGGCCGGGGTCAGCCCGTCGGCGGCCCTGTGCACCGCGTACGCGCAGGTCATCGCGGAGTGGAGTGCCACTCCCGACTTCTCCCTGAACCTGCTCTACTTCAACCGGCTGCCGCTGCACCCGCAGGTCGGTGACGTCATCGGTCAGTTCTCCACGACGCTGATGCTGGAGATCCGCGACTCGGCGACCGACTCGTTCGCCGCCCGCGCCTCCGCGGTCCAGAGCCGGCTGTGGAGCGACATGGAGCACAGCCAGGTCAGCGGTGTGCAGGTGCTCCGGGAGCTGAACCGGGCGCGCGGCGCCTCGGTGCGGGCCGCCGCGCCGGTCGTCTTCACCAGCCTGGTGAACATGGCCGGTCAGCAGGACGGCGAGCGCGGTGGAGTCGTGCAGTACCTCACCGGGATCGGTGAGAACGGCCGCCAGGTGAGCAGCTCGGTCCGCACCCCGCAGGTGTGGCTGGACCATCAGGCGGTCGAGGAGGCCGGTGAGCTCCTCCTGAACTGGGACGTGATCGAGGAGCTGTTCCCTGCGGGCTGCATCGACGCGATGTTCGCCGCGTACCAGCGGACGCTGCGCGATCTGTCCCGCGACCCGGCGGCCTGGCAGCGGCCCAGGCCCGCGCTCGCACCCGTCGCCGACCTGGACGTACGGGCCGAGGCCAACGCCACCGACGGGCCGGTGCCCGACGGACTGCTGCACGACGCCGTGCTCGCGCGGGCGGCGGAGACGCCCGACGCGCCCGCGGTCGTCACGGGGTCGCTGACCCTGACGTACGCGGATCTCGAGCGCAGGTCCCACCGGGTGGGTCACCGGCTGCGCGCGCTGGGGGCCGGCCCCGGTGACCTGGTCGGCATCGTCATGGACAAGGGCTGGGAGCAGGTCGTCGCGGCCCTCGGCATCCTGCGGGCGGGTGCGGCGTACGTGCCGATCGACGCCCGGGTGCCCGCCGAGCGGCTGCATGTGCTGCTCGACAGCGCCGGGATCAGCCGGGTGGTCACCCAGCCGTGGGTGGACGACATCGCCGACTGGCCGCAGGGCGTGGCCAGGACCGTGGTGCGGGCCGACGAAGGGGCCGGCGAGCAGGGCGACGGCGCGGGCCGGGAGCCGGGTGGCGATCTCGAGCCGCTCGGGCCGTCCGGTGCCAAGCCCACCGACCTCGCCTATGTGATCTTCACGTCGGGCTCCACCGGGCTGCCCAAGGGCGTGATGATCGAGCACGGCGCGGCCCTGAACACGATCGTCGACGTCAACGAGCGCTATCGCGTCACCGCGGCAGACCGGGCCCTCGGCCTCTCCGCGATGCACTTCGACCTGTCGGTCTACGACGTCTTCGGACTCCTTTCGGCGGGCGGCGCCCTGGTGCTGCCCGAGCCGTCGGCGCACCGCGAGCCCGCCCGCTGGGCGGAGCTCGTCACCGAGCACGGGGTGACGATCTGGAACAGCGTGCCCGCGCTGATGGAGATGTTCACCGAGCACGCCCTCGCGAACCGGCTCACCGGGCTGCCGCTGCGGCTGGTCATGATGAGCGGGGACTGGATCCCGGTGAACCTTCCGGGCCGGATCCGGCTGCTCCTCGAGGACGCCGAGCTGTGGAGCCTCGGCGGCGCCACCGAGGCGTCGATCTGGTCGATCCTGCACCCCATCGGGGAGGTCAACGAGGACTGCGTGAGCATCCCCTACGGCAAGGCGATGCGTAACCAGCGCTTCCACGTGCTCGACGGCGCGATGCGGCCGTGCCCCGTGTGGGTGCCCGGCGACCTCTACATCGCCGGGGTCGGTCTGGCCCGCGGGTATCTGAACGACGAGGCCAAGACCAGCGCCGCCTTCCTGCACCACCCGGTCACCGGTGAGCGGCTCTACCGCACCGGCGACCTGGGACGCTTCCTGCCGGACGGCACCATCGAGTTCCTCGGCCGCCAGGACTCGCAGGTCAAGATCCAGGGCTACCGCATCGAACTGGGCGAGGTGGAGGCCGCTCTCACCCAGTGCGAGGGCGTACGGGCCGCCGCGGTCGTCGCGGCGGGCGAGCAGCACGGGCCCAAGCGGCTGATCGCGTACGTCGTCCTCGACGACGGGCGCGACGACACCGAGCAGCGGATCACCGAGTCGCTGCGCAAGGTGGTCCCGCAGCACCTGGTGCCGCAGCGCATCCTCGTCCTGGACGAGCTGCCGCTCAGCGACAACGGCAAGGTCAACCGGGCGGCGCTGCCCGCACCCGACGAGGTCGCCGTCGAAGGCGCCGGCTTCGTCGCCCCCCGCGACGAGGTGGAACGCCGACTCGCGGAGATCTGGGCGGAGTTCTTCGGTGTCACCGATATCGGGGTGACGGCGAGCTTCTTCGACCTCGGCGGGGACTCGCTGCTCGCGGTGCGTCTGATGGCCAGGATCGCCCGCGGTCTGGGCCGCAGCCTTCCGCTGTCCAGCCTCTTCGCCCGGCCGACGATCGAGCTGCTCGCCCAGGCGGTCCGGGAGGCCGGCAGCGTCGAGGACGGCCGCAGGGCGCTCGTGCCGGTACGCACCACGGGCTGGCGGACTCCGCTGGTGTTCGTCCACCCGGTCGGCGGTGACGTGCTCTGCTACGCGGAACTCGCCGAACTCCTTGGCCACGACCAGCCGTTCTACGCGCTGCAGCTCCCGGACACGGAGCTGCTGAGCGTCGAGGACATGGCCGCCCACTACGTCGCCGCGGTCCGTGAGGCGCTGCCCGACGGCCCGTACCGGGTCGGCGGCTGGTCGATGGGTGGCGTGATCGCCCTGGAGATGGCGGCCCAGCTCACCGCGGCGGGGGCCGAGGTGGAGCTGCTCGCCGTGGTCGACCTGATGGAGCGGCCCGGCCCGGCCGAGGGTGCGCCGGTCTCCGACGAGGTGCTGCTGTCCTGGTTCGCCCGGGATCTCGCGGGCCTCGCCGGGGTGGAGTGGGAGCTGCCGGCCGAGGCGTTCGACGGCCGTCCGCCGGTGGAGGTGCTGCACGCCGAGGCACGTGCGGCGGGGGCGTTGTCGGAGGACATCGACCTCGACACGCTGAGCTCCATCGTCGGCCGGTTCCAGAGCAACTACCGTGCCCTGCTGCGGTACGCGCCCAGCGCCTTCGCCGGCCGGGTGCTGTCGCTGCGGGCGGCGGACGGCGGCGCGTCCGTCGACACCGCGTCCCGCTGGATGGAGTACTTCCCCGGCGACGCCGCCCTCGTCGACGTACCCGGCGACCACTACACGGTGATGCGCGGTGAGCGGCTGCGGGTCCTGGCGGACGAGCTGCGCCGGGCTCTCGACTCCAACTGAACCGACCCGGCCGGGCCGCCCCTCTGGCGGCCCGGCCGATCCACCCCGGACCGGTCCTTCGGGTTCCACGGGTCCAGGTCCAAGAAGTGAGGACAATCGGTATGGGAATTGATCAGGCCGACCCGGCACGGCGGCAGGCCGGTGAGCGGACGAGCACGCTGCCGGCCACCGTGCCGGTCGCCGTCGTCGGAGCGGGCCAGTCCGGGCTCGCCGTCGGGTACTACCTCCGGCAGGCCGGTGTGGAGTGCGTGCTGCTCGACGCGGGCAGCGAGGTCGGAGAGACGTGGGAACGGCGCTGGGACTCGCTGACGCTGTTCACGTCCGCGCAGTTCTCCGGGCTGCCGGGCCTGCCCTTCCCCGGTGACGGCCGGCACTACCCGGGCAAGGACGAGGTGGTGGCGTACCTGCGGGACTACGCCGAGCGGTTCGACCTGCCGGTGCTGCCGGACCACCGGGTGCTGTCGGTACGCCGGGACGGTGACGGCTATCTGCTGAGCACGACGCACGGCGACTGCCGGGCCGGGCAGGTCGTGATCGCGACCGGGGCGTTCGGCATACCCCGTCTTCCGGAGTTCGCCGCCGTGCTGAGTCCGGACGTGCCCACCCTCCACACCACCGAGTACCGGGGCCCCGCGCAGGTGGCGCCGGGGACCGTGGTGGTCGTCGGCGACGGCAACTCCGGCCGGCAGATCGCCGCCGAGCTGTCCACGACCCACGACGTGGTGCTCAGTTGCAGCGAGGCCGTCTCGCCTCCCCTGCCGCAGACGGTCGTCGGCCGGGACATGTTCTGGTGGATGAGCGTCCTCGGGGTGATGCGCCTGCCCGTGAGCATGCAGGCGCCCGACCCGGTCGTCGGCGACCGGGTGCCCGAGCTCGTCGCGGCGGGCGGGATCCGGACCGTGGGCCGGATCACCGCGGCCGACGGCGCCGAGCTCCTGGTCGCGGGCGGCGAGCGCGTCAAGCCGTCCACGGTGATCTGGGCGACGGGCTTCCGCACCGACTGGAGCTGGCTCGACCCGGAGATGCTCGACGACGACGGGCAGCCGCGGCACACCGAGGGCACGGGAGCCGTGCCCGGCAGCTACTACCTGGGGCTGTACCGGATGCGTACCCGCGGGTCGGCGCTGATCGGCTTCGTCGGCCGCGACGCCGAGCACGTCGCGACGGCGCTCGTCGCCACCGCCCGGGGCAAGGACACCACGACCACTCCGCCCACGACAGAAGGCCAGGCGTCATGACCAGTGCCACCTCCACCGAACTCGATGTGCTGGGGGCGCTGTTGGCGTTCGACTTCATCGGGTTCGCCCAGAAGTCGGCCGCTCTCGACCCCACCGGACCGCGGTACGGCCAGGCGGTCGGCACCGCCTTCGGTATCGCGGCCCGTCGGCGCTTCCCGCAGGGCGCGACGCCGCGGGAGATCGGCGACTACGTCGCGGAGGTCCTCGGCTCGCTGGACGCCGGTGCGGAGGACTTCGACCCGGCGTTCCTCCAAGGCCTGGTCGCCGCCGGACTCGACGAGGGCTCGGTGCCCGGCGGCGAGCACCCGGACCCCGAGACGACGATCCAGGCCCGGCTCGTGCTGACGCTCCGGCTGGTGCGGGAGCTGGGTCTCGACACCGACCGGCAGCGGGAGCTGCTGGCCGAGACGGCGGACCGACTGGCGGCCTGAGCGGCCCGAGGTCACCGGACCGGGCCTGGGATCCCGGAACCGGGGCCCGAGGCCGGCGGACCGGGAGCGGCGCCCCGGACGGTCCTGGTGCTCCAGGACGTCCGGGGCGCCGCTCCGTCGTTCACTCCCGGGGTGCCCCGGACCCCGTGGGCGCCTGCGCGTCGGAGTCACCCGGGCCCGGGAGCCAGACGTCCAGCGCCCCTTCCGCGTACAGGGTCCGTACGGCCAGCTTGTCGTACTTGCCGACGCTGGTCTTGGGCACCGCCTCCACGAAGGACCACCGCTCCGGCACCCACCAGCGTGCCACCCGCCCGGTCAGGAACTCCCGCAGCTCGTCCCCGTGGGCCTCGGCGCCCGGCACCAACGACACGCAGGCCAGCGGGCGTTCCTCCCAGCGCGGGTCGGGCACACCGACCACGATCGCTTCGAGGACCGCGGGGTGCTCGATGATCGCGTTCTCCAGCTCGATGGTGGAGATCCACTCGCCGCCGCTCTTGATGCCGTCCTTGAGCCGGTCGCTGACCACCACCCAGCCGCCCGGCTCGATCACGCCCAGGTCGCCGGTGCGCAGCCAGCCGTCGTGGAACTTCTCGGGGGAGTCCGGGGTGTTGTAGTACGAGCCGGTGACCCAGGGCCCGCGCAGCTCCAGTTCGCCCACCGAGGTTCCGTCCCACGGCTGTTCGGTGCCGTCCTCGGCGATCAGCCGTACGTCGACGTAGGGCATCACCCGGCCGCTCTTGGCCAGCCAGCCGACCTCCTCCTCGTCGGGGGTGCCGTACGGGGGGACCGCGAAGGTGGCGAGGGGGCTGGTCTCGGTGAGGCCCCAGCCCTGTGTCAGGAGGACCCCGTAGCGGTCCTTGAGCTGTTGCAGCAGGGCGCGCGGCGGGGTCGCGCCGCCGCAGCCCGCGAGCCGCACGCTGCTCAGGTCCAGCGGGTGCTGTTCGCCGTGGTGGACCAGGCTGTTCCAGATCGTGCAGATCGCGGCCACCGCGGTGGGCCGCTCCTCGTTGATGATGCGGACCAGGTCCGGGGTGTGCAGCTGCCGGCCGTTCATGATCAGGTCGGAGCCCGCCAGCCAGGCGGAGTACGGCCATCCCCAGGCGTTGGCGTGGAACATCGGCACGATCGGCAGGACGCGGTCGCCGTCGTGCATCGCGAAGCCGGAGCCGCCCGAGACGCCGAGGGTGTGCAGGGAGATCGAGCGGTGGCTGTAGGCCACGCCCTTGGGGTCCCCGGTGGTGCCGGTGGTGTAGCAGAGCGCGGCCGCCTCCCGCTCGTCCAGGTCGGGCCAGACATAGCCGGGCCGCTCGGCCGCGAGGAGATCGTCCCAGCGGTGCACGGCGATGTGCCCGGGCAGGTCGACCTCCGGCGGGCCGCCGATGACGACCACGTGGCGTACGC
Organism: Streptomyces sp. CB02980; assembly: GCF_014451325.2. Lineage (GTDB taxonomy): Bacteria > Actinomycetota > Actinomycetes > Streptomycetales > Streptomycetaceae > Streptomyces. Next base: position 8,481 of record NZ_JACSCH020000022.1, read on the forward strand.
TGCCGAGCCGGTCGCGCAGGGGGATGAGCATGTCCTGGAGGGTCGAGTCGACCAGGAGGACGGAGTCCTCGGCGTGCTCGACGATGTAGCCCAACTGGTCGGGGTGGAGGCGGAGGTTGAGCGTGTGCAGTACGGCGCCCATGCTCGGTACGGCGAGATAGGCCACCAGGTGTTCGGGGGTGTTCCAGGCGAGCGTGGCGACGCGCTCGCCGATCTGCACTCCCAACCTGGCTATTGCTGCGGCGAGTTGTTCGGCCTGGGCGGCGATGTCGGCGAAGGTCTGTAAGGACCGTTCGTTCTGTGCGTCGGCACATCGGATCACCCGGCTGTCTGCGTAGACGCGTTGCCCGTGCGCGAGGAGGTCACGGACGAGCAGCTCGCGGTCCTGCATGGTGCTCTTCATGGTGCGGCCCCTTGGAGGTTGCGCCGTCAGAAGGGCGGAGCCGGCCCCGAGGGTGGAGCCGGCTCCGAGGGTGGCTGACGGCTCTGAGGGTGGTGAGGGTGAGGCGGGGGACGCCGAGAGTGGGTGACGGCAGGGCGCCGTCACCCACGTCTGCCTGGCCCGGGGCCAGTGCGTCGGATCAGCCCAGGTACTGGATGTCCCCCACCAGCGTGGCGCTGACGTGGTCGTGGTCGAGGAGGTTGACCCGGGCGTTCATCTTTCCGCTGCCGGCCACCATCGCGTAGTTGCCGGTTCCGCCGGTTATCTTGAACGTGCCGGTCGGGTAGACCAGGGTGGCCGTCGACACCGGCGCGGTGAGGGCGTAGCTGAGGTTGAGCTTGTCGCCGTCGGCCTCGGTGAGCGTCAGCGTCCCCTTGATGTCGTACTTGCCGGGGATGGTCGCGAGACACACCACCTCGGTCTGGGACCAGGTGGCGCTGCCGACCGGCTTGCCGGTGGCGGTCCCCGTCCCGACCACGTTGTAGCCGTTACAGCCCACGGTGTCCGGATGCGTGGTCGCGACCACGCCGAAGTTCGAGGCGATGTCGACGGTGGGCAGCCATGTGTCGGCGACGATGCCCGCGCGGTCGGTCTCGGTGGCGAACGTGACGCCGGCCGTCCCGCCGGTGATGAGTACCGCCGCGGCCGCCACCCCTGCGGCGCGCGCGAGCCATCGGTTCGTGAGTCTTGTCATCTTCTCCCCCGGAATGATGCAGAAATTGCCCAACTGCGCCTATATGAAGGCCTGTTGGGGACAGCTTCCCTGATCGAAAGCCCTTCCGTCGAGGCATTCCGGCATTTCCGTCCGGGAGGCTCGGATTCCGAAATGTGCCCTCTCCACGAATCCGCGCGGGGCGCCCGTCAGCCGAGCTGGCGGCGTACGAGCGCGTGGAACGGACCGCTCGTGTCGGCGAGCAGTTCGGCCGGCGGTCCCTGCTGGGCGACCCGGCCGTCCGCCATGACGATCACCCGGTCGGCGTCCATGACCGTGGACAGCCGGTGGGCGATCACGACGCGCGTGGCGCGCAGCGTGCGCGTCGACTCGATGACGACGCGCTGGGCCTCGTTGTCCAGGGCACTGGTGGCCTCGTCCAGGAAGAGGACGCGCGGCTTGCGGATGAGGGCCTGGGCGATCATGAGCCGCTGGCGCTGACCGCCGGACACGGTGCCGCCGCCGTCGGACAGCATGGTGTGCATGCCCATGGGCATGGCCTTGATGTCCTCGGCCAGACCGGCCATGGCGGCCGCCTCCCAGGCCTCCTCCGGCGGGTACGGCTCCGCCCCGCGGATGCAGTCGAGGATCGAGCCGGAGAACGGCTGCGCGTTCTGCAGGACGACGCCGCACTGCCGGCGTACGGCCGCCCGGTCGAGTGCCGTCAGATCCTGGCCGTCGTACAGCACACTGCCCGCGACCGGCCTGTCGAAGCCGATGAGCAGGCGGAGCAGGGTCGACTTGCCGCAGCCGCTGGCCCCGACGATCGCGACGAACTCGCCGGGTCGCACCTGGACCGACACGTCGTCCAGCACGAGCGGACCGTCCTCGGTGTACCGGTAGGACAGGTTCTTCGCCTCGACCGCCCCGCTCAGCACCCCCGGCCGGGTGCTGGAACCGCGCACCTCGGGGGTCTCCCGGAGGACCGGCCCGATCTGTTCGAACATCGGCTGCACGGCTGCGGCCGAGATGAGCGCGCCGGTCAGCTGGGTGACCGAGGACAGCAGGATCGTCACGGCCGTGCTGAAGGTGAGGAACTCGGCGGCGGACATGCTGCCCCTGGCCGGTCCCGCGAGCAGCATGAACATCACCAGCATGCACAGCGGCGGGCTGACCGCGTTGAGGACGGTGATGACGTTCTTGATCCGGCCGATCCGCTGCTGGAGCTCCCGGGTGCGGGCGAACTCCCGCGCCCAGGCGGCGTAGGCGAAGCTCTCGGCGGCGGCCACGCGCAGCTTGGGCAGCCCGCGCAGGGTCTGGAACGCCTGGTTGTTGAGCTTGTTGCCGAGCGTGAGCAGCCGCCGCTGGTACCGCAGCTGCCACAGCCCGAGCCCCAGGAAGAGCGCGGCGATGACGAACAGCATGGCGAGCGCGACCAGGGCCAGCGGCACGCTGTAGAAGAGCAGCAGGACGAGGTTCATCGTGCCGACGGTGCTCGCCTGCAGACAGACCGAGCCGATGCCGGAGAGCACGCTGCGGATGGCGCTGACGCCCATGGCGGCGCTCGCCAGCTCTCCGGTGGAGCTGCCGGCGAAGAAGGTCACCGGCAGCCTCAACAGCCGGTCCCAGACGGCAGGTTGCAGGGTGGCCTCGATGCGGCCCTCCACCCGCAGGATCGCGATGTTCTGCAGCAGCATGAAGGCGGCCGAGACGACACCGGCCGCGACGAGCGCGAGCGCCGTCTGCACGATGAGGCTGTCCTCGGCGCGCGGTACGTACTCGCCGAGGACCTTGCCGGTGGCGATGGGGACGAGCGCGCCGAGGCCGACCGCTACCAGGCCGCCCAGGAGGAGGCTGCGCAGGTCGCCGCCGGTCCCCCGCAGACTGAAACGGAGCAGGCGCAGCAGGCCCGGCCGGCCGTCGGGCAGCGGGCGGTAGAACATGACGGCTGCGGGTTCGAAGGTGCCCTCGTCGGCGGCGCCCACGCGCTCCCGGGTGCCGGTGGCGGGGTCGACGGCCTCGTAACCGCCGCGCCGCCACAGCAGGGCGACCGGTGCGCCGTCCTCCTCCCGCCGTCCCACCAGGGGCCCGCTGTTCTCGCGCCACCAGCGGCCGTGGAGGCTGACGACCCGGGTGCGGATCCGCGAGGCGAGTGCGATGCGTTCGACGGGATCGATCCGCCCGGCGTCGGCGCCGGTCCCGACCGGCGCCGACAGGGCGATGCCCGCCTCGCGTGCGACCAGCCGGCACACGGCGAAGGCCGCGTCGTCGCCCCCGCCGCGTCCGGACGCCCCGCGCGACCGGCCGCCGGAGCGGCCGATGGAGGCGATCAGGGCCTGGTCGGCCTGGGTACGGGCGGCCTCACCGGCCTCGATGCCGGCCGCCGTACGGTCCTCGTGGGCGCGCTCGACCTGTTCGATCCAGTTGTCCAGGGCGTACAGCAGCCGGTACTGCTGGTCGACCATGCCCTGCCACATCGCCCCGTCGACGAGAAGCGCGGCCGCGGTGTCGTATCCGTCGTACCCCTCGTACACGGCGCCGTACTGGACGCTGCCCGGGGTGATCTGCATCCACAGGACGTCGTCGTCGGCCGCGCCCGCGCCGGCGGTGGCGCGGCTCTCGAGCGGCGCCTGGTAGAGGACGCGCAGGCCGCGCCCGATGCCGAGCGCGAAGGCGTTCTCCAGGGGGCTCAACGGCACCTCGGCGACGCCGTACTCCCCCGGTCCGTACGCCTCCGGCCCGAACCGGCCCTGTCCGTACGGGTCGTAGCCGTACTCTCCGTGCCCGTACTCTCCGTGCCCGTAGCCCCCGTGGCCGTACTCCGCCTGTCCGTGTCCGTACTCCCCGTGTCCGTACGGCTGCAGCTCGCGCAGTTCGATGCGGCGCAGCAGGCAGCCCTGCAGGGGTCGGCCGATCAGGGTGTGGCCGGGGCCCTCGGCCGGGCCGAGCAGCAGCGTGCCCGGTGCGAGGCGGCCCAGGAAGTGCCAGTGGCCCTCCTGCGCCGCGTCGATCGCGAACAGGTCGAGCTCGCCCTCGACGACGAGCCACAGCACGAGCGGCCCCTCCAGGGACAGGCTGCGCATGCCCGTGCAGTCGAGGGGCGTACCGAGCCCGCCCAGGGCGGCCACGACCGGGTCCAGGACGGCGGGTGCGGGGTGGGAGGACGTCACCTCAGTGCTCCTTGACCAGTTCGGCGTAGGCGCCCCGCGCCGCGAGCAGCTGCTCGTGCCGCCCGCGCTCGACGACGGTGCCCCGCTCCAGGACGACGATCTCGTCGCTGTCGCGGACGGTGCTCAGCCGGTGGGCGATGACCACGCAGGCGCAGCCCCGGCGCCGCAGGTTGTCGATGACGAGACGCTCGGTCGCCGCGTCCAGGGCGCTGGTCACCTCGTCGAGGACCATGACGCTGGGGCGGCGTACCAACGCCCGTGCGATCTCCAGGCGTTGGCGCTGGCCACCGGAGAAGTTGCGGCCGTCCTGCTCGACCCGGCTGTGGATGCCGCCGGGGCGGCGCGCGATCACCTCGTACACGGCGGCGTCCTCGAGGGCGGCCACGACGGCCTCGTCGGGGATGGAGGGGTCCCAGAGGGCGACGTTGTCGCGGACGGTGCCCTCGAAGAGGAAGACGTCCTGGTCGACGAAGGAGACGGAGGCGGCGAGCGCGCCGCGCGGGATGTCCTCGAGACGCATGCCGTCGATGCGGATGGCGCCCTCCCAGGGGGCGTAGAGCCCGGAGATCAGCCGCGAGACGGTGGACTTGCCGCTGCCGGAGCCGCCGACCAGCGCGACCTGCTGCCCGGGGCCGACCGAGAGCGAGAAGCCGTTCAGGAGCGGGGCGTCCAGCGGGCTGTAGCCGAAGGTGATGCCGTCGAGCACCACATGGCCCTTGAGGCGGCGGGTGGCGGCGGGCGGCTCGCGCCGTGAGTAGATCGGGTCGACGGGGAAGTTCTCGACGTCCTTGAGCCGGGCGACGTCGGCCGCGAAGTCCTGGATGCGGCCTGCCACGCCGTTGAGGCGGGTGATCGGCGTGGTGAAGCTGGTGATGAGGGCCTGGAAGGCGACGAGCAGGCCGACCGAGAGGTGCCCCTCCACCGCGCGCAGACCGCCGATCATCAGGATCAGCGCGCTGTTGAGCGCGGCGAGTGTCGGGGCGACGATCGCCAGCCACATGCTGGGCACGCCGAGCCGCTGCTGCACGTCGAGGGTGACGGCGTGCTGGCCCGCCCAGCGGCGGAAGAAGCCGTCCTCGCCGCCGGTGGCCTTCATCGTCTCGATGAGCTGCAGACCGCTGTACGAGGTGTTGGTCAGCCGGGCGCTCTCGGCGCGGAGTTTCTGGGTGTCGGTGGCTCTCACATGGATCACGATCCGCATGGCCACGACGTTGAGCAGCGCGATGCCGATGCCGACGACCGTCAGCTGCGGGTCGTACGTCCAGAGCAGCACCGCGTAGAGGACCACGACCACCGCGTCCACGCCGGCGGCGGCCAGGTCCCGTGCCAGTGTCTCGGCGACCGCGTCGTTGGACTGCAGGCGCTGGACCAGGTCGGCCGGGTTGCGCTGGGAGAAGAAGGCGACGGGGAGGCGGAGCAGGTGCCGCAGGAAGCGGGCGCTGCCGAGCGTGGACGAGATGATGCGGCCACGCAGCAGGTTGGACTGCTGGAGGAGGGTGAGCACCGCCGTGAGCAGCAGGGCCGCCGCCATCGACGCGAAGAGCACGCCGAGGAGCGACGTCTGCTCGCCGATCAGGAACATGTCGATGTACGTACGGCTCAGCGCGGGTATCGCCGCGCCGACCACGACAAGGAGGAGGCTGGCGAGCACGGCGGCGAGGAGGGTTCCCGAGGTGCCGCGCAGGCGGGCCGGCATCGCGCCCATGACGCCGGGCCTGCGTCCGGTGCGGCGGAAGCCCTCGCCGGGCTCGAAGGTGAGCACGACCCCGGTGAAGCTGGTGTCGAACTCGTCCATGGGCACGAATCGCCGGCCCTTGGCCGGGTCGTTGATGTGGACGCCGCGGCGGCCGAGACGGCGCCCGATGCCCTCGTAGACGACGTAGTGGTTGAACTCCCAGAAGAGGATGGCCGGCGGCCCCACTCCGGCGAGCGCGGCGAGGTCCATCTGCATGCCCTTGGCCTTCAGGCCGTAGCCGCGGGCCGCCTTGAGGAGGTTGCTCGCGCGGGATCCGTCGCGGGAGACGCCGCAGGCGATGCGGAGCTCCTCCAGGGCGACGAACCGGCCGTAGTGGCCGAGCACCATGGCGAGCGCGGCGGCGCCGCACTCCACCGCCTCCATCTGCAGCACGGTGGGGGTGCGTACGGGGCGGGGCGTACGGCCCTTCGGGACGGGCCTGCGGCGCCGGGGGTTTCGGCCGTCCGGCTCGGGGCGGCGGCGCCGGCCGGCGCCCTGCGGCTCGGGGCGGTGCCGCCGGTGCCCGGCGGGCGGGAGCTGGGGGGTCTGGGTCGTGTCGGGCGACGCGGTCACGGGAGCGGCCAATCGAGCTGGGGGGTCGTGTCGGGCGACGCGGTCACGGGAGCAGCCAGTCGACGGGGCGTTGCGCGGCGAGGTGGACGGTTCCGGTGACGGGTGTCGTGGAGTCGACGGCGTACGGGGGCCCGTCGGCCGAGGACCACCGGTAGCCGGACGGGGTCGCGGCCGAGCGCTCCAGCTGGACGAGCACCGCGACGGGGTTGCCGTGCCGGGCGAACTGCGCGGCGAGCCTGCTGTCGCCGAGGAAGCCGCTGATCTGCGCCGGTGTCTGGGGGGCGCGGCCGACGGCCTTGACCCGGCCGCGGAGCACGCCGAACCGCTGCTGGGGTGCGGACTGGACGCCGAGGTCGACCTGGGCGCCGACGGGGATCGCCGCGCCGCTGTCGCCGGGCACGTAGAGCATGGCCGTCAGGGGGTCGTCCGGGTTCTTCACGCGTTCCACGGTCGCCACGTCGGCGCCGGTGGTGACGACGAGACCGGTCTTGGCGAGGAGGGCCGTCACCCGCCCTCCGTCGACCACGCGGACGTCCCGGTCGCCCTGCGGCGTCCGGACCGTGAGCAGGCGCGCGTCCGGGGACACCAGCTGCCCCTCCTTGGCGTGGACGGCGGTGACCTGTCCCGCGAACGGGCTCTGCAGGAGGTAACTGCCCTCGGCCCGGGTGAGAACGCCGGGTGCGCTCAGCTTGGAGGACACGGATCCGGTGAATGCCCAGAAGGTCGCGGCGGCCATCACGACGACGGTGACCGCGAGCACGAGCCGGCCCTGCGGGCGCGCGAACCGTACCGGCAGGTCGAGTTCTTCGGGCGATTGCAGCTTGGAAAGCGCCTTCTGACGGAACTGCACGGACTCTTCCTTCGACTGCATTCTTCACGGGGCTGCCGAATTGACCGGCGGAAGCCCGCTTGCGATGGGCGGGAAGGGCAGCCGTGAACCCCGGAACGGAAATGCGTTCCGGGGTTCACGGATATGCCGCTCAGAGACCGGCGACACCGACGTTGACACCGGCGAGGCCCGTGACGACGCCCGGCAGGGCCTGCACGCCCTGGACGGTCTGGAGCGAGGTCACGGTGCCGAGGACGGTGCTGACGTCGCCGACCACGGCGCCGGCGAGGCCACCGGAGATGGCGAGGCCGCCGGAAACGGCGTCAAGCTCGGCGTCGGCGATCTCACGGGTCTCGATGTCGTTACGCATGTGTGCGCACCCTTCAATTCGTGTGAATGTTTTTACCCCGGCTGGAATCAAGCACCGTTCCGACGGCGGCCGCGATGTGCAGATGTAAGCACGCGAACGGGTTGCCCGGCCAACCGAGTTGACGTGCTGCGGCACACGAATTCATCACCGAATCGAAGCACGTTTCGATCTATTTGGCAGATCGCCAGGAGATCACCACAGGTTCTCCGCAGGATCGAGTAACAGAAATCGGCCCTCCGTCGCCCCGGTGGAACGCAAGGGGACATAGACCCCTCAAACGACGGGAGCGCGGCCGTCATGTCGAGGGGCGACACAAGGGGAGGGGCCTCTTCCTCTTGCACGATGTGAAGATTCGCCGGAGCGACGCTCGGTGAGGAGGCCGACACCCCGGGTGCCGACCGAACTCCGAGCGCCGCTCCGGCGAAGAGACCTCGACCAGGGCCTCTCCGACCCTGATCGGCAAGACACTCCCTAGGACACCGACGTCTTCTCGGGAGCGGGGGCGGCGGCCGACGGCGTCCCCTCGGCCGGGCGCGCCGCCGCGCGCCCCCGCAGGCCGAGGCCCGCGATCAGTGCGACCAGGGCGAACGCCGTGGCGCCGATCCAGAAGGTGAGGGTGAAGCCGGACTCCGCCGGCAGCGGCGGGACGCCCGCCGGGAGGTGCTCGATGGTCTGCGAGGCCAGGATCGTGGTGACGACCGCGCTGCCGATCGCGCTGCCGGTGGAGCGGGAGATGGAGTTGATGCCGTTGGCGATGCCGCTCTGGTGGTGCGGGACGCTCGACATGATGACGGCCGGCATGGCCGCGTAACCGAAGCTGACGGCCGCGCCGACGACGATCCCCGCCCCGATCACCGAGGCCGTGTGGCCGTGGCCGAGGGCGAGCCAGGCGAAGCCGACGGCGCCGAGCCCCGCGGCCAGGGCGAGGGCCGTGCGCGGTCCGCGGTGGCGGACCAGCTGGCCGCCGATCGGGGAGGCGAGCAGCGAGACGATCGCACCGGGCAGCAGGAACTCCACGGAGGCGCGCAGGATGGACGCGTCGAAGCCGTAGCCGGTGAGGGCCTCGGGCATCTGGACGAGGTAGGAGACGCCCAGGAAGTTCGCGAACATGCCGAAGCCGACGAGGATGCCGGCCAGGTTGGCCATGAGGACCGGGCGGTGGACGAACATCTTCATGTCGACGAGTGGTTCGCGGACCTTCCGCTCCACGAGGACCCAGACGACCGCCATGACGGCCGCGCCGGCGAAGCTGCCGAGCGTCCGGGCCGAGGCCCAGCCCCATTCATGGCCCTGCGAGATGGGCAGCAGGAGCAGCAGCAGCGTGATGCCGAGGGTGAGCGCGCCGAGGAAGTCGGTCCGGCCGCCCGTCTTGTGGCGGGTCGCGGGGACGAGGAACACGACCGCGAGCAGGGCGAGCGCGGCGAAGCCGGTCGCCATCCAGAAGGCGCTGCGGTAGTCGGCGTCGGAGCCGGAGGTGAGCAGGCCGGTCGCGACGAGCGCGAGGCCGCTGCCGAAGGCGAGGGTTCCGCTCACCAGGGACATGGCGCCGGGCAGCTTCTGCGGCCTGACCTCCTCGCGCAGGACGGAGAGGGCGAGCGGGAAGATCGCGGTGGCGGCGCCCTGGAGGACGCGGCCGAGGATCAGCAGGGGCAGCGAGGTCGCGAGGGCGGCGACGACGGAGCCGACGACCATGACGCCGAGGACGGCGACGAGGGTGGGCTTCTTGCCGTGCTGGTCGCCGAAGCGGCCGAGCAGCGGGGTGAAGACGGCGGCGGAGAGCAGCGTGGCCGTGGTCACCCAGCTCACATTGGCCGTGGAGGTGCCGAGGTCGGTGCGGATGAGGCCGAGGATCGGGACCGGCAGGGTCTGCATCATCGAGACGACCATGGCGGCGAGACTCAGGGCGAAGACGATGACCGTCTCGCGCCGGGCATCGGCGGCGGGCGGTGTGGGGGCATGACTCATGGCAGGGAGGGCCTTTTCCGGTGACGCGGGAGCTTCAGATCATCGATGTTTGATGTCATCAAGTACTTGGTCGAAGGTAGACCCGGATACTTGAGGTGGTCAAGTAAACAATTGATAATGTCAAGTGTTCTGAGTACGCTCGACGCATGAGCGCGACGACCCAGACCCCCACCAGGCTCCAGCTCATGGAGCTCCTCGCCGCCATCGGCACGGCCCAGTGGCGCGACTTCGCGGCCGCCGCGGCCCACCACGGTCTGACCTCCACCCAGGCGAAGGTCCTCGCCCAGCTCAACGGCCCGCTGCCGATGCGCGCCCTCGCCACCCTGCTCGTCTGCGACGCGTCCAACGTCACCGGAATCATCGACCGCCTGGAGGCCCGCTCCCTGGTCCGCCGCGAGCCCGACCCCTCCGACCGACGCGTCAAGAACGTCGTGGCGACCGACGAGGGCCGGGACATCATCCGCCGCGTCCGCGAGGAGATGCAGGCCACCAGCGGCGCCCTCGACACCCTCGACGCGGCCGAGAGCACGACCCTCTACGACCTGCTCGCCCGGCTCCGCCCGGGCATGGAGAAGAACGCCTGACCGGCAGGTCAGGGACTCGTCGTCGAGACCGCGTACACCCGGGGGAACGCCGGCTCGGTGAGGTCGACCGTCAGATCGGTCGTCGGACGCGGTTCCTCGCGCTTCACCGTCGTGCCGGCCCAGTTCATGCCCTCGACGAAGTTCCAGCCCGCGATGTCCGCGTCACGGTCGCCGACCGTGATCCGGCCCGGGGTGAGCGCGGCGCGGCTCGTGCCGGACTCGGCGAGGAAGCCGTCCAGGCCGGCGGCGGTCGTCGTGAACTGCACGTACAGCCGGCTCGTCTTCCAGTTGCTGGTCTCGTAGTACGCGACGTCCCAGGCCCCGGCGGGGACCGGGACCTCGAAGACCCGGCGCTTCATCAGCGAGGGCCAGTTGTCCTGGAGGCCCGCGGCCGAGGACTCGCGCTCCTTGTCGCGGCCGCTGTCGCGGCTCTGGCCCGCGGAGATGACGAGATAGCCGGCCGGGATGCCCACGAGCAGGACGATGATGACGGCGGTCAGCCAGCGGCGGCGGATCATGTGCCGGCGGTCCTCGGGGAGCTTGCCCCCGGGGTCGCGCGGCGGGGCGGACTGGTGGGGCAGGGTCATGAAGGCGGGTCCTCGGGGATACGGGGGGCCCGGCCCGAGGTCCCGCTGCGCAGGGCCTGGGCGTAGCGCTCGTACCGTTCGTACCGCTCCACCCGGCGCCGGTTGGCGCGGCGGAAGCGGCGGGCGACGAGCCGGGCGAGGTCGGCGGCGCCGACCATCCCCGCCTCGGGGCCGAGCTGGGCGCGGGTGATACGGGCCTCGGGGCGGTAGCCGCGGCCGGTGAGGTGGCGGCGGAAGGAGTCCCTTGCGGGGCCGATGAGCAGGTCGTCGGCGGCCGAGACGCCACCGCCGATGACGAAGCAGGAGGGGTCGAGGGCGGCGGCGAGGTTGGCGATGCCGACGCCGAGCCACTGCCCGATGTCCTGGAACAGCTCCACGCACATGGCGTCGCCCTCGCGGGCGAGCTCGGTGATGAGCGGTCCGGTGATCTCGGGGACGTTCCCCTTGACCCGTTCGATGATCCCGTACGCGACCGGGGAGTCGGCGGCGGCCAGCTCGCGGGCCTCGCGGACCAGGGCGTTGCCGGAGCTGTACTGCTCCCAGCAGCCGCGGTTGCCGCAGGGGCAGCGGTGGCCGCCGGGGACGACCTGCATATGGCCGAACTCGCCGGCCACCCCGAACTTGCCGCGCTTGACCTGGCCGCCCTCCAGGATGGCGCCGCCGATGCCGGTGCCGAGGGTGATCATGACGAGGTGGTCCTCGCCGCGTCCGGCGCCGAAGCGCCACTCGGCCCAGGCGGCGGTGTTGGCGTCGTTGTCGACCATGACGGGGACGGCGAGGCGGCTCTGGAGGGCGTCCTTGAGGGGCTCGTTGCGCCAGGCGAGGTGCGGGGCGAAGAGCACGGTGGCGCGCTCGGCGTCGACCCAGCCGGCCGCGCCGATGCCGACGGCGTGCACGTCGTGCCGGTCGGACAGGTCCAGGACCAGCTCGACGATGGTGTCCTCGACGACCTTGGCGCTCTTGGACTTGTCCGGGGTCTCCGTGCGGAGCTTCTCCAGGATGTTGCCGTCGGCGTCCACGACGCCGGCCATCACCTTCGTACCGCCGATGTCGATGCCGACGGTCGGCACCCGGGGCGCCGTCAGATGGGAGCGCCGCTCCCGGGTGCCGACGGTCCGCAGCACGGTGCCCCGGGCCGATCCCCGGTGGGCGAGGTCACGGTAGGTACTCATCGGCTCCGATTCTGCCAGGTGGGGTGTCAAGGGGCCGTTCGATCGCGGCCGCGTCCGTCACGTCCCGGACGGCCGCTCCAGTTCGTGCCGCAGGTCCTCAAGCTCGGTGCCGCCGGCCATCTGCCGGGTCAACTCGTCGAGCGTGACGGAGCCCTTGGTGTGGCTGCCGGCCATGACGCCCCGCTTGAGCAGCACGAAACGGTCGCCGACCAGGTACGCGTGGTGCGGGTTGTGGGTGATGAGGACCACGCCGAGACCCTGGTCGCGGGCGGCGGCCACGTACTTCAGGACGACGCCGGACTGCTTGACGCCCAGCGCGGCGGTCGGCTCGTCGAGGACGAGGACCTTCGCGCCGAAGTGGACGGCCCGGGCGATGGCCACGCACTGCCGCTCGCCGCCGGAGAGGGTGCCGATGGGCTGGTCGACGTCGCGCAGGTCGATGCCCATGCGGAGCAGCGCCTCGCGGGTGGTGGTCCGCATCAGGCCGACGTCGAGCCGCTTGAGGGGGCCGGAGCCCTTGGTGGGTTCGGAGCCGAGGAAGAAGTTCCGCCAGACCGGCATGAGCGGGACGACGGCGAGGTCCTGGTAGACGGTGGCGATGCCCCGGTCGAGGGCGTCGCGCGGGTTGGCGAGGGTGACCTCCTCGCCCTCGATGCGGAAGGTCCCGGTGTCGTGCTGGTGGAGGCCGGCGACGATCTTGATGAGGGTGGACTTGCCGGCGCCGTTGTCGCCGAGGACACAGGAGATCTCGCCGGAGCGGACCTCCAGGGAGACCCCTTCGAGGGCGCGGATGTTGCCGTAGTACTTGCTGACGTCGTCGAGCTCGACGAGCGGAGCGGACTCGGTCTTCGTGGCCGTCGTCACTTGGTGGCCTCCACGCGCTTGCGGATCCAGGCGTTCAGCAGGGTCGCCAGGAGGAGCATCGCTCCCAGGAAGAACTTGAACCAGTCCGGGTTCCACTCGGCGTACACGATGCCCTTGCTCGTCATGCCGAAGATGAGGGCGCCGACCGCCGAGCCGATGGCGGAGCCGTATCCGCCGGTGATCAGGCAGCCGCCGATGACGGCCGCGATGATGAAGATCAGCTCGTTGCCGACGCCCTCGCCCGACTGGACGACGTCGAAGGAGAAGAGCAGGTGCTGGCCGGAGATCCAGGCGCAGAACGCCACACCCAGGTAGAGGCCGATCTTCGTCCGGTAGACCGGGACGCCGACCGCGCGGGCCGCGTCGGCGCCGCCGCCGACCGCGAAGATCCAGTTGCCGAAGCGGGTGCGGAGCAGGATCCAGGTGGCGAGCGCGACCAGGCCGAACCACCACAGGATGGTGACCTTGAACTCGACGCCGCCGATGGTCAGCTGCGAGGCGAAGAGCTTGCGGGCGGAGGAGAAGCCCTCCATGTCGGCGATGGTCTTGGTGGAGACGGTGCCGCTGATCAGCTTGGTGAGGCCGAGGTTCAGGCCGGTCAGCATGAGGAAGGTGCCGAGCGTGATGATGAAGCTGGGCAGCTTCGTACGGGTCAGCATGAAGCCGTTGAAGGCGCCGATCGCCAGGGTGACGAGCAGCGAGACGCCGACGCCGACCCAGACGTTCGCCGTCATCTGGTAGCTGAACATCGACGAGATCAGGGCCGAGCTGGTGACCAGGACACCGGCGGACAGGTCGAACTCGCCGCCGATCATGAGCAGCGCGACGGGGACCGCCATGATGCCGAGCGTGGAGGCCGCGTACAGCACGGTGCCGAGGCTGGACGGGTTCAGGAAGCTGTCGGCGACCACCGAGAAGAAGACGAAGACGGCGATCGCGCCGACGACCGAGCCGAGCTCGGGGCGGGCCAGCAGCTTCTTCAGCGGAGTGGTGCGCAGCAGCCGTTCGTCGACGTGGTCGAGCCCGTCCGACGGTGGGGCGGTGGAACTCATCGGGTGCCCCGCTCCGCGTACTCGACGAGCTTCGCGGCGTCGTCCTCGGTGATGATCTGCGGGCCGGTGAGGACCGGCTTGCCGCCGCCGAGGACGTTGGCGTTGTAGCGGTAGAGCCACAGCAGGTCGACGGCCTCGTAGCCCTGGAGGTAGGGCTGCTGGTCGACGGCGAAGCCGAGGGTGCCGGCCTGGAGGGAGGTGGCGACCTTGGCGTTGAGGTCGAAGGTGTCGATCTCGGCCTTGCTCCCGGCGCTCTTGGCGGCCTGGACGGCGGCGTCGGCGAAGGGGGCGCCGAGGGTGACGACGGCGTCGACGTCCTTGTCGGACTGGAGCTTGGCCTCGATGGAGGCCTTGACGTCCGGCATGTTGGTGCCGTCGACGTAGAGGTTGACCAGCTCGCCGTCGAAGGTCTTCTTCGTGCCGGCGCAGCGCTGCTCGTGACCGACGTTGCCCTGCTCGTGCAGGACGCAGAGCGCCTTCTTCTTGCCCCGCTTGTCGAGCTCCTCGCCGACGGCCTCGCCGGCGACGGTCTCGTCCTGGCCGATGTGGGTGAGCGCCCCGTACGCCTTGGACTGCTCGGCGCCCGAGTTCACGGTGATCACCGGGATGCCGGCCTTGACGGCCTTCTCTACGGCGGCCTTCATGGCGTCGGGCTTCGCGAGCGTGACGATCAGACCGTCGACGCCCTTGGCGACGTACGAGTCGATCAGCTGCGCCTGCTGCTGGGCCTCGTCGCTGTGGGCGTAGAGGAAGTTGATGTTGTCCTTGGCGGCGGCCTGCTTGGCGCCCTTCTGGACGATGTCCCAGAAGGTGTCGCCGTCACCCGAGTGGGTCACCATGGCGAAGGTCCAGCGGGGGGTGTCGACGGCCGCCCTGCCCTGGGCCTCGGCGGCCTTGCGGGCGTCCTCCGCCCGCTTTCCGCCAGTGCTGCTGCACCCGGCGAGCGCCCCGGTGAGCGCGAGCGCGAGCACGGCGCCGACTGCGGCGCGTACCCCTCCTGTCCGAAGCCTGGTCACGAGGCCGTGCCCTCCTTTGTGTCCTTTGCGTGCATTGCAGTCGTGCATTGCAGTATCGGTCATGCGGGTCGCGGCGCTCGCCAGGGGGCCGGTGTCCGGCTCTCGGGCCGGTGGGGTACGGCCTACGGACGGACCATCAGCTGGAACTCGAAGGAGTAGCGGCCGGCCCGGTAGAGATGGGAGCCGTACTCGACGGCGCGGCCGGTGTCGTCGAAGGTGACGCGCTCCATCGTCAGCAGCGGTGCGCCCTCCCGTTCGTCGAGCAGGCCGGCCTCGGCGGCGGTCGCGGCGCGGGCGCCGACGGCCTGGCGCGCGCTGTGCAGGGTGAGCGCGGCGGAGCGGAGCATCCGGTAGAGGCCGGTGGTCTCCAGCAGCGCGGTGTCCGGTTCGCCGGGGCCGAGGAGCCCGGCGGGCAGGTGGTTGCGCAGGTACGCCATGGGTTCGCCGTGCGCGGTGCGGAGCCGTTCGAGGTAGACGACCTCGCTGCCCTCGGGTACGCGGAGGGCCGCGGCGACCGGGCCGGTGGCGGGTTCGACGCGGTTGACCAGGACCCGGGTGGCGGGGAGCTGTCCGGCGGCGTCCAGGTCGTCGTACAGGCTGCTCAGCTCCAGCGGGCGGCGGACCGTGCTGTGCACGACCTGGGTGCCGACACCCCGGCGGCGGACCAGCAGGCCCTTGTCCACGAGGGTCTGGATGGCCTGGCGGACGGTGGGGCGGGAGAGACCGAGGCGGGTGGCGAGGTCGATCTCGTTGCCGAGGAGGGTGCCCGGGGTCAGCGTGCCGTTCTCCACGGCGCTCTCCAGTTGCTGGGCCAGCTGGAAGTAGAGCGGGACCGGGCTGGTGCGGTCCACGGAGAGCGGGGGCAGGGCGGAGCCTGACTGCTTGGACACGGGGGGAGCGTAGCCCGGGGCGCTGATGACGGGAAGTCGTGACGTCCGGTTGTCCTGACAAATCCTTGACACCGGGGACGGACGGCTCCACGGTGGGGCCATGCGCATCGGACTCATCGGTACGGGCCGGATCGGGAGCTTCCACGCGGGTGTGCTGGCCCGCCACCCGGAGGTCGAGTCGCTGGTCGTGGCGGACGCGGACGCCTCGCGGGCGGCCGGGGTCGCGGGGGCGCTCGGCGCGGAGGCCGCGCCGGACGTCACCGCGCTGTTCGCGCACGCCCTGGACGCCGTGGTGATCGCCTCGGCGACGGCGGCGCACGCGGAGCTGATCGCCCGCGCGGCGGGCGCCGGGCTCCCGGCCTTCTGCGAGAAGCCGATCGCCCTGGACGTGCCGGGGACGGCGACCGCGCTCTCGGCGGTGGCCGAGGCGGGCACGGACCTCCAGCTCGGCTTCATGCGGCGCTTCGACGCGGGGTACCGGGCGGCGCGCGAGGCGGTGCGCTCGGGGCGGCTCGGCCGGCTGCACACCGTACGGGCGGCGACCTCCGACCCGGCGCCGCCGCCGGCCGCGTACCTCCCGCTCTCCGGCGGGCTCTTCCGGGACTGTCTGGTGCACGACTTCGACATCGTGCGCTGGGTGACCGGGCGGGAGGTCGTGGAGGTGTACGCGACGGGCTCGGACGCTGGTCCCGCGATGTTCCGGGAGGCCGGGGACGTGTCCACGGCGGCCGCGCTGCTCACCCTGGACGACGGCACGCTCGTCACGGCGACGGCGACCCGCCGCAACGGCGCCGGGTACGACGTGCGCATGGAGCTGGCGGGCGATCTGGACCAGATCGCGGTGGGCCTGGACGACCGCACCCCGCTCACCTCGGTGGAACCCTGGGCGTCGGCACCGCCGGGGAAGCCCTGGACCGGCTTCCTCGAACGGTTCGCCCCCGCGTACGAGGCGGAGCTCGACGCGTTCGTGCGCCTGGTCCGCGGCGAGGCGCCCAACCCGTGCGACGGCCGGGAGGCCCTGGCGGCGCTCCGGATCGCCGAGGCCTGCGAGCGCTCGCGGCGGGAGCGGCGACCGGTACGGGTGGACGACATCGGCTAGCGGTCCCCCGGCGTCGGCACCGGACTGGCGGGCCTCCGCACCGGGCCGGTCGGCGTCACCACCGGACCGGTCGGCGTCACCACCGGACCGGTCGGCGTCACCACCGGACCGGCGGGAGTCACCACCGGACCGGAAGGTGCCGGACTCCGCGCATGAGGAGGCCGGGGAGCCACTCCCAGGGCTCGCCCTCGGGGTCGAGTTCCAGGTTCGGGAAGCGGTCGAGGAGGGTCCGGAGCGCGATCCGGCCCTCCAGCCGGGCGAGCGGGGCGCCCAGGCAGTAGTGGATGCCGTGCCCGAACGCGAGATGGCCCCGGGCGTCCCGGCGGATGTCGAAGCGGTCGGGTTCGGGGAACCGGGCCGGGTCGCGGTCGAGCGCCCCGATGGCGACGAGGACGTGCCGGCCCGCCGGGATCTCGGTGCCGCCGAGGGTGACGGGCTCCCGGCTGAACCGGAAGGTGCTGGTCTCCACCGGCCCGTCGTACCGCAGGGACTCCTCGATCGTCCCGTCCAGGAGGCTCGGGTCGGCGCGCAGGGCGGCGAGCTGATCGGGGTGGGTGAGCAGGTTGCGGACGGTGTTGGCGATCAGGTTGACGGTGGTCTCGTGGCCCGCGATGAGCAGCAGATAGGCCATGGCCCGGAGTTCGGGCCCGGAGAGCCGGTCGCCGTCCTCGGCGCGGGAGGCGATCAGACCGGAGAGCAGGTCGTCGGCGGGGCCCGCGGCCCGCTTGTCCTCGATGAGCGCGTCGAGGTACGCGCCGAAGTCCACCATGCTCCGGGCGAAGTCCTCTTCGCCGGTGGGGGTGACCAGCTCCGTCGACCAGCGGCGGAAGGTGTCACGGTCCGCCGCGGGGACCCCGAGGAGCTCGCAGATGACGGTGACCGGCAGCGGGTACGCGAAGGCGTCGACGAGGTCGGCCCGGCCGGCCGGTTCCATCGCGTCGACGAGGTCCGCGGTGAGCCGCTCGATGCGGGGCCGCAGGGCTTCCACCCGGCGGCCGGTGAACTCGCCCGTGACCAGGCGGCGCAGCCTGGTGTGGTCGGGCGCGTCGGCCGCGAGGAGGTGGACACCGATGACGTCCTCCTCCGGCGTCCGTACCCCGATCACGTGCGGGGACTTGGCGAACCGGGGGTCGGCGAGCGCCGCACGGCCCTCCTCGTGCCCGACGACCAGCCAGAACTGGAAGCCGTCGGGCATCCGCACCTCGTGGACGGGGCCGGCCTCGCGGAGCTTCGCGTAGTAGGGGTACGGATGCGCGGTGAAGTCCGCGCCGTACTCCCCCAGTTCGATGACGGACATCGACGCAGACTATCCGACAGGACCAGAGCCGAAACGATCAGTTCTGGCCGTCCTCGTCCAGGAGTCCCGCGTCGTGGACGAGGAGGGCGATCTGGACGCGGTTGTTGAGGCCGAGTTTGGCGAGAACCCGCGAGACATGGGTCTTGACGGTGGGCACGCTCATGTACAGCTCGGCGGCGATCTCCGCGTTGGACAGACCGCGGCCGACGGCTACGGCCACCTCCCGCTCGCGGTCGGCGAGTTCGGTGAGGCGTCCGGCGGCCGCGGTGCGCGGGGTCTGCTCCGGCTGTCCGGCGACATGGGTCATGAGCTGACGGGTGACGGCCGGGGACAGCACCGGGTCCCCGGCGGCGACCCGGCGGACGGCGGCGACGATCTCGGCGGGCGGCGTGTCCTTGAGGACGAAGCCGGCCGCGCCGGCCCGCAGGGCGCGCAGCACCTGCTCGTCGGCGTGGAAGGTGGTGAGGACGACGACCTCGGGGGCGCCGGGCTCGGCGCGCAGCCGCTCGGTGGCGGTGAGCCCGTCCACGTGCGGCATGCGGATGTCCATGAGGACGACGTCGGGGGCGTACCGGGTGACGAGTTCGGGGACCTCGCGGCCGTCGGCGCCCTCGCCGACGATCTCCAGGTCCTCGGCGCCGCCGAGCATCAGGGTGAGGCCCGCGCGGACCAGGGGGTCGTCGTCGACGATGAGCAGCCGGATGGTCATGGGGGCCACGGTAGCCAGGCGTGCAGGGAGAATCCGCCGTCGGGGGCGGGTCCGTGCTCCATCCGGCCACCGGCGAGTGCGGCACGTTCGGTGAGTCCGATCAGGCCCTGGCCGGAGCCGGGGACGGGCGGGACCGGTCCGGCGGGTGCCGGGTTGTGGACGTCGACGGTGAGGCCCTCGCCGGGGCGGCCGCGCACGGTGACGGTGACCGTGGTGCCGGGGGCGTGCTTGCGGGCGTTGGTGAGGCCCTCCTGGGCGATGCGGTAGACGGTGCGGCCGGTGGCGGCGGGCACGGCGGCCGGTTCGTCCACGGTGGTGTCGAGGACGACGTCCGCCCCGGCCTCGCGGGATTCGTCGATCAGCGCGTCGAGGGTGGCGAGGGTGGGCTGCGGCCGGTCGCCGCCGTCGCCGTTCTCGCCGGGTGCGCGCAGCACGCCGATGATCTCGCGGAGGTCCTGGAGGGCCTCGTGGGCGCTGTCGCGGATGACGCCGGCGGCACGGGCGACCTGCTCGGGCGGGGCGTCGGGCCGGAACTCCAGGGCTCCGGCGTGCACGCTGAGCAGGGTGAGGCGGTGGGCGAGCACGTCGTGCATCTCGCGGGCGATCGCCTCGCGGGCGAGCCGCTGGGCCTGGGCGGCGCGCAGCTCGGCCTCGGCCTCGGCGCGGCGGGCGCGCTCCCTGAGGGCCTCGACGAGCTGGCGGCGGGAGCGGACGAGCATGCCCCAGGCGGTGACGAGCAGGATGAGGGTGAAGCCGAGGGCGATGGAGAGCCCGGTGTTGGTGGTGGGGTCGGGCCGGACGAAGGCCTGCGCGGTGGAGGTGGCGACGGCGAGCGCGCCGATCGCGGCGACCTCGCGGAAGGGTTTGCGTACGGCGACGCTGAAGAGGCTCGCGAGGAGGGCGCCGGCGGCGACCGGGGCCACGATGTTGAGCAGCGAGAGGCCGATCGCGAGCCCGGCGGGCCAGCGGCGGCGCAGCCAGAGGGCGCAGCAGGCGGCGGCGCCCAGGAGCTGGTCGACGAGGGTGACGGCCTCGCTCGTGTACTGCGCGCTGGTGTCGGCGGCGATGAGGCCGACGAAGGCGGCGAGGAGGAAGAGCGAGGTGTCCACGATCCAGTCGCGGACGGTACGGCGGGGCCGGCCCTCCCCGTTCCCACCGGATTCGGCCAGGTGGGAGGGGAGCAGCCAGCGCTGCCGGTCCGTGCGAGTCATATCGGCAATGTACGCAGCCGGGGGCGGCGTGCGGGGCATCGGCGGCCGGGCCGCTACCGAAGTCGTGGAGGTCGATACTTCGGTAGCGGTGCCTGTGGACCGGAGGCGGACGCGACCGCTCTCCCGGCCGCGCCATGATCACTTCATGAAGAAGTTTCTGGGGGTCGCCGGTTTCCTGCTCGCTCTCTTCGGCGTCGCCGGGGTGGTGCGCGAACTGACGGACGGCTGGTTCCGTCTGCTCGGCGTGACCCGGTTCCTCACGGAGAACGTGTGGTTCCTCGAGGGCCGTGAGCTGTTCGCCGACATCGTGATCGCGGTGCTCGGCCTGGTCCTCATGATCGGTTCGGACCGGGTGGCGAAGTCCTGATCGGCCCGCCCCTCGGGGCTCAGGCGCTCGACGTGTCGAGCCGGGTCACCTCGGCGAGGTGCTCGGCCATCCGGTGCGAGACGGAGCCGCTGGTGTAGAGGGCGCCGCCGACCACGGCGAACGGGACGGAACCACCCAGGAGGGCGAGCATGCCGGGCCAGTCCCGGCTCTCGACGCACTCCTCGTCGTGGACGTAATCGCTGGTGAGCAGGGCGGGGCAGGGGCTGCCGCCGCCGTCGGCGTCCTCGTACGGGGTGAGGAGCAGGACGCCGAACCAGACCCAGCACAGGGCGGCGATCGTGAAGAGGCCGAGGCCCCAGCCCTGGGTGCGCCGGGCCTTGGCGCGGAACTCGTTGTCGTACACCAGTGAACGCATGATCGAATAACCTACCCGGCCCCGTTGTCGGCGGCACGGCGGCCCCAACTGGTGCCCGCGAGCACGAGGATCGCGCCCGCGAGGCCGAGGACGCCGGGGCGGTCGCCGGCGAGGGCGATGCCCGCGGCGGCGGCCCAGAGCGGTTCCGTGCCGAGAAGGAGGCTCACCCGGGACGGGGAGGTGCGGCGGACCGCCCACATCTGCACGAAGAACGCGAAGAGCGTGCAGAAGACGGAGAGGAAGATCAGCCCGGCCCACTCGCGCGGGCCGAAGTCGAGAGCCACCGCCCAGGGTGAGGCGCCGGTGCGGGGGAAGGCCGCGATGACGGCGAAGACGGCGACGGCGGAGCCCAGCTGCACAGTGGTGAGGGAGAGCGAGTCGGCCGACCGGACGGCCTTGATCCGGGACATCGCCAGGACGTGGACGGTACGGGCGAGGGCGGCGAGCAGCATGAGCAGGTCGCCGAGGGAGGGGGTGGTGAAGCCCCCGCCCTGGGTGAGGAGCACGACGCCGAGGACGGAGAGCGCGGCGGCGCCGAGGAAGGCGCGGGGCGGCCTGATCCGGGTGACGGCGGCCTCTGCGAGCGGGGTGAAGATCATGGTGAGGCTGATGATCAGACCCGCGTTGGTGGCGGAGGTGTGGACGACGCCGTAGGTCTCCAGGAGGAAGATCCCGCTGAGGATCAGCCCGAGGGCCCCGGCGCCACGCCACTGGGCGGCACTCAGGGCCCGGAGCCTGGCCCACCCGGCGACGACCAGGACGGGCAGCACCACCGCGAACCGCAGCACGAGGACCGCGATGACGGTGTGGGTGGTGGTGATGCCCTTGGCCGCGAGATAGCTGGCGCCCCAGACGACGGCGACGAGCAGAACGGGCAGGTCGGTGAGCCAGGCACGGCGCGGGGCGCCGAGGGACACGGGGGTGGCGATCGACGACGAAGCTGACATTGCGGCCGTATCTCCAAGTCTCGGGGTGGGGTGGAGACTTCGACGGCTCGCACGTGGAGCGATCACCGTACCGGGACGGGCCTGTGGTGGCTACACCTTTCGGGGCTCACTCCTGTCCGTCCGTACGTGGGCCGGTGGCGGGCGGGATGGACGGGGGTGTCTGACGGCCCGGCCGGTCAGGCGTAACTGCCGTACTCGGGTCGGCCCACGAGCTCGTACGTGGTGAGGGTGACGCCCGCGCCGGTGGTGCGCGCGTCGGTCAGCCGGAAGGCGGTGGGGCGTACGCCGTCCGCGAAGAGGCGGCGGCCGGTGCCGAGGATCACCGGGAAGACGAGCAGATGCAGGGTGTCGATCAGATCGTGGTCGAGCAGGGTCCGGGCGAGACCGCCGCTGCCGTGCATCTGGATCTCCCCGTCGGTGCGCTCCTTGAGCGCCCGGACCTCCTCGACGACGTCCCCGCGGAGCACGGTGGTACCGGCCCAGTCTGCGGAGTCGAGGGTGGTGGTGGCGACGTACTTGGGGAGCGCGTTGAGCTTCGTGGCGATCGGGTTGGCGGGGTCCGTCTGCTCGGGCCAGTAGCCGGCGAAGATCTCGTACGTGCGGCGGCCGAGGAGGAAGGCGGTCGGCCGGGCGAAGACCCCGTCCATGAACCGTCCGAAGTCCTCGTCCCCGAACGGCACGGACCAGCCGCCGTGCGTGAAGCCGTCGCCGGGGTCCTCCTCCGGGCCGCCCGGGGCCTGGTGGACGCCGTCGAGGGTCAGGAACTGGGTGAGGCTGAGCGTGGCCATGGTGGTGCCCTTTCGTCTCCGGTCCATCGTGTCTCAGCAGTTCAGACCGTGCCGTCCGACGGAACTCATCGGTGACCGGGTCGGCGTCCGATTCATGCCAGCGTCGGGACGCCCAGGCGACTTTCATTGAACCCGCAACCACTTATCGGCTTCTTCTTACGGAGGTTTCGGGATGTCCACGATGAACGGCACGGCGGTTCTGGTGACGGGCGGCAGCCGCGGGATCGGCGCGGCCACGGCCGTACGGCTCGCCCGGGAGGGCGCCGACGTCGCCTTCACCTACGTCCAGGACGAGGTGCGCGCCAAGGAGGTGGCGGCGCGGATCGAGGCGACCGGACGGAAGGCGCTGCCCCTGCGGGCCGACGCGGCCGACGCCGGGGACGCGGCGGGCGCGGTGAACTGGGCGGCGGACGCCCTGGGGCGCCTCGACGTCCTGGTGAACAGCGTGGGTGCCGGGGTCCTCGGCCCGCTGGAGTCGCTGACTCTCGCGGACGTGGACCGGGTCCTCGCCGTGAACGTCCGGGCGGCGTTCCTCGCCTCGCAGGCGGCGGCAGCGCGGCTTCCGGAGGGCGGGCGGATCGTCACGATCGGCACCTGCATGACCCAGCGGGTACCGGGCCCCGGCGGCACGCTCTACGCGACCAGCAAGTCGGCGCTGATCGGCCTGACGAAGAGCCTCGCGCGGGAGCTGGGCGGACGCGGCATCACGGCCAACATCGTCCACCCCGGACCCGTCGACACCGACATGAACCCGGCGGACGGCCCGTACGCGGAGGGCCAGGCGGCCATGACGGCACTGGGCCGCTTCGGCACACCGGACGAGGTGGCCGCGATGGTCGCGTTCCTGGCGGGACCGGAGGGGCGGTACGTGACGGGCGCGGAGTTCTCGGTGGACGGCGGGCACGCGGCGTAACCGGCCGACATTCCTGTGGACCGGACGGGCTCGTAGCGCCCGTATGCAGGGGGGCCGGCTCGAAGCGCCCACCCACATGACCGGCGAGTGAGCCGAAGGGCGCCGCCGGGGGAACGACCCCGAGCGCGCGGAGGCCCCCCGAGGAACGAGGGGGGTCGAGCACGGTCGGGGTCGTGAGCCCGGCTGCAGGCACCCGGAGGCGAACGAGCCCAAAAAAGGGGGGGTTCGCGAGGGCGCACCGGTGCTGTCGTGCCGGTGCGCCCTCGCGGGCCGGGCGGGGTGTCGTACCCGCCCAGTTCAGGGGGCGGGCCGGGGGCGTACCCCGGCCCGCCTGTTCGTACGGGTCCGGTCAGCCGCCCAGTTCCTGGTGGCGGGCCGTCAGGCGGGCCGTACCGGCGTCCGTGAGGGAGCCGAAGAGGCGGAGGCGGGAGATGCCGCCGTCCGGGTAGATGTCGATCCGTACCCGGGAGCCGACCGCCGGGGTGTCGAGCACGAAGCGGTGGTTGGTGTCGGGCTGGAGGCGGGTCCGGGGCAGGATCTCGGTCCACTCCTCGGAGCCCTCGGCCGCGACGGACAGCGCGGCCCAGCCGGCGCTGTTGCCCTTGAGGTACGCGGTGTCGATCTCGACGGCGCGGATCTCGGACTCGGCGGCCAGCTGGTAGCGGATCCAGTCGTTGCCCTTGTCGCGGCGGCGGCGGGTCTCCCAGCCGTCGTCCATCTTGCGGGAGCGGCCGGGCTGGATGGTGTTGGTGGCCGGGGAGTAGAAGCGGTCGGAGGCGTCCTCGACCTGGCCGCCGTTCTCCAGGGCCGCGAGGTCGAAGGTGCCGAGCACGCCGAGCCACTTCGGGTCGGGGGCGACCTCGCCGTACACGCGGAGGCGGGCGATGCCGCCGTCGGGGTGCTGGTTGACGCGGAGGTGGGTGAAGCGCTGCTGGACGTCGACGGCGAAGCCGTTGGCCGCGTGGCCGCCGACGGCGGTGCGCGGGACGAGCGTCGTCCACTTCACGTCGTCGGCGAGGAGCTCCTCGGGCGAGGGCGAGCCGGGGACGGAGGCGGCCTCGACGGAGACGGCCTGCGGGTAGTTGCCGCGGAAGTGGGCGGTGTCGACGACGATGCCGCGGACGACGCCGGGCGCGCCGAGCCGCACGAGGGCCCAGTCGTGGTCGTCCTCGGTGGGGTGCGGCTGCTGGGCGGAGATGCCACGGCGGCGGCGGGTCTCCCAGCCGTCCATGATCTTGCCCTTGTGGCCGAAGTGCTCGGGGTCGAACTCGGCGGCCTCGGGCTTGAGCAGGTTCTCGCGCTCGGCGAAGAACTCGTCGTTGGCCGCGGTCACGCCCGCGCCGAGGCGCCGGTCGGCGAGGTCGGCGTACTGGGTGAAGGGGAAGTCGGCCGTCCGGTAGTCGGCGTAGGGGTCGCCACCGCCGTAGGGGCTGGCGTCGCCGGTGAAGGAGGGTATGCCGGTGCTCACGGGTCAGTTGTTCCTTTCGAGGAGGCGGCCGGAGGGCTCGGCCAGGGTGCCGTGGTCGGCGATCCGCTCGCCGCGCAGCCAGGTGGAGGTGACGACGCCGTTGAGGGTCTTGCCCGCGTAGGCGGTGATCCGGTTGCGGTGCTGGAGCTCGGCCGGGTCGACGGTGAAGGTGGCCTCCGGGTCGAGGACGGCGAAGTCGGCGTCGCGGCCGGCCTCGATGGCGCCCTTGCGGGTGAGGCCGGCGAGCCGGGCCGGGCCCTCGGACATCCAGCGGACGACGTCCGTGAGGTCGAAGCCTCGGCGGCGGGCCTCGGTCCAGATGGCGGGGAGGCCGAGCTGGAGGGAGGAGATGCCGCCCCAGGCGGACGCGAAGTCGGGCGTCTTGAGGTCGGTCGTGGACGGGGAGTGGTCGGAGACGATGCAGTCGATCGTGCCGTCCGCGAGCCCCTGCCACAGCGCGTCCTGGTTGACGGCCTCGCGGATGGGCGGGCAGCACTTGAACTCGGTGGCGCCGTCCGGGATCTCCTCGGCGGTGAGGGTGAGGAAGTGCGGGCAGGACTCGACGGTGACCTTGACGCCCTCGGCCTTGGCGGCGGCGAGGAGGGGCAGCGCGTCCGAGGAGGAGAGGTGCAGGACGTGGACGCGGGCGTTGAGCCGGCGGGCCTGGTTGATCAGGTTCTCGATCGCCGTGTTCTCGGCGTCGCGGGGACGCGAGGCGAGGAAGTCGGCGTACGCGCCGCCGGAGCGCTGGGGCGCGGCGGCGAGGTGGTGCGGGTCCTCGGCGTGCACGATCATCAGGCCGTCGAAGCCGGAGATCTCGGCGAGCGAGGTCGCGAGCCGCTCCTGGTCGAGCTCGGGGAACTCCTCCACGCCGGAGGGCGACAGGAAGCACTTGAAGCCGAAGACACCGGCGTCGTGGAGCGGGCGCAGGTCCTTGACGTTGTCGGGCAGGGCACCGCCCCAGAAGCCGACGTCGACGTGGGCCTTGGCCCGGGCGACCTCCTGCTTGACGCGCAGGTTCTCCACGGTGGTGGTGGGCGGCAGCGAGTTGAGGGGCATGTCGAGGAGGGTGGTGATGCCACCGGCGGCGGCCGCGCGGGTGGCGGTCCAGAAGCCCTCCCACTCGGTGCGGCCGGGGTCGTTCACGTGTACGTGGGTGTCGACGAGTCCGGGCAGGACGACGTCGTCGCCGACGTCCTCGAGCCGGGCACCGGCGGGTACCTCCGCGTCGTACGGCAGCACGGCCGCGATCGTCCCTCCGGAGACGGCGATCGACGCCGGGCGTGTCCCCTCGGGGGTGATGACACGCGTCGAGCGCAGGACCAGGTTGACGTCCACCCGTACCCCTCTTCCAGTGCTTCAAGAAAAAATTCAACGAACTGTTGAAGGAGTCTTCACTTCCGGACGACATGTCGTCAAGGGCACACTTCCAGCATCGCCGCCGGCACCGGGCGCCGCCGCACGCCGCTTGGATGTTTCCACCAAGTGAAATGCAAATTCCGTACAGTAGAACGTAGCTCCGTACAGCCGGGGCCGACCCGGACGGCTCCGGGCCGTCACCGACACCGGACAAACACGTCCTGACCGGCGCGGACGCCGCCACCAGGAACATGTACCCCGGCCAATGGGCCGATAGGCTGCTGCCTTGCCCGCCTGCCCCGAAAGGACCGTTGACGTGCCGACGTCCAGCGCCAGCACCACCGACGCCGCCAAGCCCGCCGCGAGCGGGGGCGTCCAGTCCCTTGAGCGTGCCTTCGACCTGCTTGAGCGGATGGCCGACGCCGGGGGCGAGGTCGGGCTGAGCGAGCTCTCCGCCAGCAGCGGACTCCCGCTCCCCACCATCCACCGCCTGATGCGCACCCTGGTCGCCTGCGGGTACGTACGCCAGCAGCCCAACCGGCGGTACGCGCTCGGCCCCCGCCTCATCCGGCTCGGCGAGTCCGCCTCCCGCCTCCTCGGCACCTGGGCCCGCCCCTACCTGGCGCGGCTCGTCGAGGAGACCGGCGAGACGGCGAACATGGCGCTGCTCGACGGCGACGAGATCGTGTACGTGGCGCAGGTGCCGTCCAAGCACTCGATGCGCATGTTCACCGAGGTCGGCCGCCGGGTGCTGCCGCACTCGACGGGCGTCGGCAAGGCGCTGCTCGCGCACACCCCGGCGGAGGAGGTCCGCGCGCTGCTTGCCCGTACCGGCATGCCGGCCGCGACCGAGAAGACCATCACGACGCCGGACGGCTTCCTCGACGCGCTCGTCGCGGTCCGCGAGACGGGGTACGCGGTCGACGACAACGAGCAGGAGATAGGAGTCCGCTGCCTCGCGGTCTCGGTCCCGGACTCCCCTACGGCCGCGGCGATCTCGATCTCGGGCCCGGCGGGGCGTGTGACGGAAGCGGCCACGGAGAAGATCGTCCCGATCCTCCAGGAAGTGGCGCGAGAACTGTCCGCGGCGCTGGCGAACACGACGGCCAACGGCGGCGCGTAACCCTGCGGGGCGGTGGGTGCCACCACGCCGCGCCGGCACCCACCACGCCCTCGCCGCCCCCGCCGCCCCCGCCGTGTGGGCACGTGCCGCGCCCTCACCACCCGCCGTGTGGGCACGTGCCGCGCCCTCGCCGCCCCCGCCGCGTGAGCACGTGCCGCGCCCTCACCACCCGCCGTGTGGGCACGTGCCGCGCCCTCGCCGCCCCCGCCGCGTGAGCACGTGCCGCGCCCTCACCACCCGCCGTGTGGGCACGTGCCGCGCCCTCGCCGCCCCCGCCGCGTGAGCACGTGCCGCGCCCTCACCACCCGCCGTGTGGGCGCCCGCCGCGCCCTCGCCGCCCCCGCCGTGCGGGCACGTGCCGCGCCCTCGCCGCCCGCCGTGTTGGCGCCCGCCGCCGCACCCCACCCGCCGTGTGGGCAATCGTCCCGCAGGGCGGGACGGGTGGGCACACGGGACGGCGCCCTCTGGCGGCGCCTCCGCCCCTTGCGCCCTGGCCCGCACCCCCTGCGCGCCGCACCTGTGGTGCGGGTTCAGGCGCGGAAGCCTAGGCCCGGCAAAGGGGCGCCGTTCCGTTGCGCCCACCCGTTCCGCCCCTGGGGGTCCCCCCTGGACGAAGTCCTTGGGGGAGGAACGACTGCCCACAACGAGGGCGGCGGGCGGGCACCGCCGCCCGGGAGGGTGGGGTTCGGCCGGCGGGACGGAAGGGCCACAACGGGGTGGGCGGGCGGCAGCCCACGGCTGTGGCGGGGCCGCGGCCCCCACGGCAAGGCGCGGTGTCAGATACGGGCCGGTTCCGAGACGTGGCCGTCCCTGACCTCCACCACCCGCCCCGCCCGAGCCACCAGCCCCCGATCATGCGTCACCAGCACCGTCGCCGTCCCCCTCCCCACCGTCAGCCCCGCGAGCAGTTCCACCACCGCCGCCCCCCGTTCATGATCCAGCGCACTCGTCGGCTCGTCGACGAGCAGCACCGCCGGCTCGTTCATCAGGGCGCGCGCGATGTTGACCCGCTGCCGCTGCCCCCCGGACAGCTGGTGCGGCCGGCGGCCGGCCAGGTCCGCGAGGCCCACCGCGTCGAGCAGTTCCAGAGCCCTGCCGCGGGCCGACCTCGCCGGCCGCCCCGAGACGTGCGCCATCACCTGGAGCTGTTCCGCCGCCGTGAGCGACGGCAGCAGATTCGGCTGCTGGAACACGATCCCGATCCGCTCCCGCCGCAGCGCCGCCCGCCCGGCCGCGTCCAGCTCCCCCGTCTCCGTACCGTCGACGACGACCCGCCCCCGGTCCGGTGTCACCAGCGTCGCGGCGACCGCGAGCAGGCTGGACTTGCCGGAGCCGGAGGGCCCGACGACGGCCGTGAGGGAGCCGGCGGGGACGGTGAGGGAGACCGCGTCGAGCGCGGTCAGCCGGCCGTCGCCGTCCGGGTAGGTGAGGGTGACGGCGTCGAGGACGAGACTCATCGGGCACTCCCGAGCGCGGTAAGAGGATCGACGGCGGTGATCCGCCGGATGGACAGCGCCGCCCCGAGGACTCCGAGCACCACCATCACGGCGGCCGGCCCGAGGACGGTCAGGGGTTCGAGGACGAACGGCACGTTCCCGCCGCTGACCAGCGCCCCGACGCCGACCGCGAGCCCCGTCCCGAGCAGCGTGCCCGCCGTGAGCATCAGCACCGCCTGCCCGAGGGCGTCCTTGAGGAGGTAAGGGGTCGAAGCGCCGAGGGCCTTCAGGACGGCGACGTCGCCGCTCCGCTGAATCGTCCAGACGGTGAAGAAGGCCCCTATGACGAGGGCCGAGATGGCGAAGAGGAAGCCGCGCATGAGCTGGAGCGAGCCGTTCTCGGCCTGGTAGGACCCTATGGCGGTGAGGGCCTCGTCGACGGTCCGCGCCTCGGTGCCGACGGCCTTGTCACCCGCGCCCCAGTCCGTCCCCCCGCCGCCGCGGAGCGCGACGACCGTGGCCTGCTCCTCCGGGGTGGTGCCGCTGTGGCCGAGCCGCTGCCAGTCGTCGAGAGTCGTCCACACGACCGGCGTGTGGCTGTACGAGGCATCGCCCGCGACCGCCGCGACGGTGAGCTCCAGGGGGCCGAGGCGGACGGGGTCACCGACGGCGACGCCCAGCTCCTCCGCCGCCGACTCCGAGAGCACGGCCTTCCCCGACGCGGGTGCCACGGGTGCGAGCCCGCCCTCCGGCTCCGTACCGAAGGCGGACACGGCGGCGGTGCGGTCCCCGGCGGCGCCGTTGAGCGTCCGGATGCCGAGCGGCGCGGCCGCCGTCACCCCGGGCCGCTCGGCCCACGCGCGCCACTGCTCCTCCGTCACCGTCGAGTTGGTGAAGGAGACCGACTGCCCGGACGGCGGCGCCGCGAAGGCGAGCCGGTCGGCGGGCAGGCCGGTGATCGCGGAGATGTTCTCCCGCGCGAGGCCGGCGGTCAGTCCGGACAACAGGCCCACGAGCAGGGTGATCAACACGATCACGGTGCCCATGAGCGCGAAACGCCCCTTGGCGAATCCGAGGTCTCTCCATGCGACGAACATGCTGACCAGAGTGGTCGGCGAGGTGCCCCACGGGCATCGCGCCACGGATGGCCTCGGCATCAAACTTTCGGTTGAGCCCGGATCGTCTGTCGCTGTCTAGGCTGGAGGGGACATGGATCCGCACTCCTCCCTCCACCCCGCGCCCCACTCCTCCCTCCACCCCGCGCCCCCTTCCTCCCTCCACCCCACCCAGCGGCCCCTCACCCCCGCCCTGCGCGCGCTGCGCCTCTGTCTGCACCTGCTGATGGCGGGCCTGCTCGCCCTCGCGGCGCTACGGGCCGACTCGGTCGCCGGGACGGTGCTCGCGGTGGTGACGGGCGCGGTCTACGCCGCCGGGTCGTATCTGCCGTCCGTACGGGACTCGCAGCGGGCCGCCGCGGTGTGGCTGGGTGTCCTGGGCGTCTGCTGGCTCGCGATGCTGTGGCTGACCCCGGAGGCGCTCTGGGTGGCCTTCCCGCTCTACTTCCTCCAGCTGCATCTGCTGCCCGCCCGCTGGTCGCTGCCGGTGGTGGCGCTGACGGCGGTCGCGGCGATCCTCTCGTACGTGGGGCACGGCGCCGCGCTCAACCCCGGGGTCTTCATCGGGCCGCTGCTCGGCGCGGCGGTCGCGGTGGCGACGGTCCTCGGCTACCACGCGCTGTACCGGGAGAGCGAGCGGCGGCGGCGGCTCATCGAGGAGCTGATCGAGACGCGGGCGGAGCTGGCGGCCGCGGAACGGCACGCGGGGACGCTCGCCGAGCGGGAACGGCTCGCCCGCGAGATCCACGACACGCTCGCGCAGGGCCTGTCCTCGATCCAGCTGCTGCTCCGCGCGGCCGAGCGGGCGCTGCCACCGGGCTCCCCCGCCGCGGGCCACATCGACCGGGCCCGGCAGGAGGCCCAGGACAACCTGGCGGAGGCCAGACGGTTCGTCCGGGCGCTGTCACCGCCGGACCTGGAGCACGGCTCCCTGGCGGCGGCCCTGGAGCGGCTGTGCGAGCCGGGGGCCGGGCCGCGGGTCCGCTTCTCCGTCAGCGGTACGCCGGTCGAGCTGCCGACCCCCTACGAGGTGGCACTGCTCCGCATCGCCCAGTCGGCGGTCGCGAACACGGTGCGGCACGCGGGCGCGTCGCGCGCGGAGATCACCCTGTCGTTCATGGACGCCTCGGTGACCCTGGACGTGGTCGACGACGGCGGGGGTTTTGAACCCGGCGCGGTACGGCCCTCCTCCGACGGCGGTTTCGGGCTTCCGGCGATGCGCTCGCGCGCGGAGTCGCTGGGCGGCACCTTCACCGTCGAGTCCGCCCCGGGCCAGGGCACGGCCGTCGCCGTCTCCCTCCCCCTCCCCGCTGGAGCGTGAAGAGCATGACCATCCGTCTTCTCCTGGCCGACGACCACCCGGTCGTACGGGCCGGCCTGCGCGCGGTCCTGGACACGGAACCGGACTTCGCCGTCGTCGCGGAGGCGGCGACGGCCGAGCGGGCGGTGGAGCTGGCCGCTGCCGGGGGTGTGGACGTGGTCCTGATGGACCTGCAGTTCGGCTCCGGGATGCACGGTTCGGAGGCGACGGCGGCGATCACGGCGGTGCCCGACGGGCCGAAGGTGCTGGTCCTGACGACGTACGACACGGACGCGGACATCCTGGCGGCGGTGGAGGCGGGCGCCTCCGGCTACCTCCTGAAGGACGCCCCGCCGGAGGAACTGGCGGCGGCGGTCCGTACGGCGGCGGCCGGCCAGTCGGCCCTGGCCCCGGCGGTGGCGCACCGGCTGATGGACCGGATGCGGACCCCGGCGGAGGCACTGACCAAGCGCGAGCTGGAAGTGCTCCAGCTGGTGGGCGAGGGCTTGTCGAACCAGCAGATCAGCAAGGTGCTGTTCCTGAGCCAGGCGACGGTGAAGTCCCATCTGGTGCACGTCTTCGCGAAGCTGGGCGTGGACTCCCGCACGGCGGCGGTGGCGACGGCGACGGCCCGCCGCCTGATCAGGCGCTAGCCCCACGATCACCGCGCACACGTCGCGCCGCTTCTGTCATCGCACACCCGTCGCGACACTTCTGTCACCGCGCACCCGTCGCGCCGCGGTCGCCACCGCGCACCCGTCAGTCGACAGGTCCCCGGGGCGTCGGCGGCCCGAAGAGTTCCACCGCCCGCCGGACCCCGGCGAGCCCTTCCGCGAGCGCGCTGACGGACCCGACCGATCCCGCGACGAGCAGCAGCGAGCGGCGCAGCCGCCGTACCTCCGGGGCGCCGCTGAGTGCCATCGCGTCGAGCGCGGCGAGTTCGTCCTCGGCGATACCCCGGTCGGCGAACTCCACGCGGTGGGCGGCCAGTTCACGTCGCAGCCGGGACACGGCGGACCGCAGTTCGGCCACCCTCGGGTCCACGCCCTCGCCGGTCACTCGCCTCTGCCCCACGCTTCGCAACATGGTTCTCCCCCTCGCACGACACTGTGCGCAGAACTCCATACTCCGAACACCCGGAGCAGCGCTCCGAGCCGACCGCGGGCGGTGGTCGGGCGCCGTGAGTTGCGGGTCAGTTAACTCCTTCGCCACCCCACCGCGCCACCCTTCGCCCCGGTAATTCAGGCGACCGTGTGATTCCGCCTGATGAGGTATGCAGTCCCCATGACAACAGCGCATGACCGAACGGATGTCCACACGCCACTCGTCGCCGGACTGCTGCTCGCCGCCGGGGGTGGGCGGCGGCTCGGCGGGCGACCCAAGGCGCTGCTCACGCACCGGGGGCGGCCCCTCGTCGAGCACGCCGTGGGGGTGCTGCGTGCGGCCGGGTGCGATGTGGTGCACGTGGTTCTGGGTGCGTCGGCCGAGGTCGTACGGGAGCGGGCGGAGCTCCCCGGGTGTGTGCTCGTGGACAACCCGGAGTGGGCCGAGGGGATGGGTTCCTCGCTGCGGGCGGGGCTCGCCTCGCTGGCCGCCGATCCGCGCGGGGTCGACGCGGCGCTCGTCCTGCTGGTCGACCAGCCGGGGATCGGGGCGGAGGCGGTGGCCCGGGTCCGGGCGGCGTACGTCTCGCGGGATTCGCTGGCGGCGGCCTCGTACGACGGGCAGCGGGGCCATCCGGTGCTGTTCGGCGCCGGGCACTGGGCGGGGATCGCCGAGCTCGCGGTGGGCGACCGGGGCGCGCGGGACTATCTGGCGGCCCACCGGGATGCGATCACCCCGGTGGACTGTTCGGATGTGGCCGAGCCCTATGACATCGACACCGAGGAGGATCTGGCGCACTTGGAGTGAAGGGCGTGGCACCCAGCGCCATGGTCTGTCGATCCGGAGAATCTCGACATCAACAAACCATTGAACTTCCACCATGAGGAAACTAGTATCCACTGTTCAGAAGCGCCTGTCCGTTCAGAAGGCGCTTGCGGCCGTATCTCGGCGCCTGCGGCACTGCGTGCCGTCCCGCGACGCCCGGCGGCCGTCTGGTACCGCCCGTGAAGTCCGCTGAAGGAAGTGACAGTTCATGTCCGCACCAGCGCCGTCCCCCCTGGCCGTCGTCGATGCCGAGCCCCTGCCGCGTCAGGAAGAGGTGCTCACCGAGGCCGCCCTGGCCTTCGTCGCCGAACTGCACCGGCGGTTCACCCCGCGCCGGGACGAGCTCCTCGCCCGCCGAGCGGAGCGTCGCGCCGAGATCGCCCGCACGTCCACCCTGGACTTCCTGCCGGAGACCGCGGCGATCCGCGCCGACGACTCCTGGAAGGTCGCGCCGGCCCCGGCGGCCCTGAACGACCGCCGTGTCGAGATCACCGGCCCGACCGACCGCAAGATGACGATCAACGCGCTCAACTCCGGCGCGAAGGTCTGGCTCGCCGACTTCGAGGACGCCTCCGCGCCGACCTGGGAGAACGTGGTCCTGGGCCAGCTCAACCTGATCGACGCGTACAGCCGGAAGATCGACTTCACGGACCCGCGCTCGGGCAAGTCGTACGCCCTCAAGCCGGCCGGCGAGCTGGCGACGGTCGTCATGCGGCCCCGCGGCTGGCACCTGGAGGAGCGTCACCTCACCTTCGACGGCCGCCCGGTCCCCGGCGCGCTCGTCGACTTCGGCCTGTACTTCTTCCACAACGCCCAGCGGCTGATCGACCTCGGCAAGGGTCCGTACTTCTACCTGCCGAAGACGGAGTCGCACCTGGAGGCCCGCCTCTGGAACGAGATCTTCGTCTTCGCCCAGGACTACGTCGGCATCCCGCAGGGCACCGTCCGCGCCACGGTCCTCATCGAGACCATCACGGCCGCGTACGAGATGGAGGAGATCCTCTACGAACTCCGCGACCACGCCGCCGGGTTGAACGCGGGCCGCTGGGACTACCTGTTCTCCATCGTCAAGAACTTCCGTGACGGCGGCGCCAAGTTCGTCCTTCCGGACCGCAACGCGGTCACGATGACGGCCCCGTTCATGCGCGCGTACACCGAGCTCCTCGTGCGCACCTGCCACAAGCGCGGCGCGCACGCGATCGGCGGCATGGCGGCGTTCATCCCGTCCCGCAAGGACGCCGAGGTCAACAAGGTCGCGTTCGAGAAGGTCAAGGCCGACAAGGACCGCGAGGCCGGCGACGGCTTCGACGGCTCGTGGGTCGCCCACCCCGACCTGGTCCCGATCGCGATGGCCTCCTTCGACGCCGTCCTCGGCGAGAAGCCGAACCAGAAGGACCGCCTCCGCGAGGACGTCTCCGTCGCGGCCGGCGACCTGATCGCCATCGACTCGCTGGACGCCAGGCCGACGTACGCGGGCCTGGTCAGCGCCGTGCAGGTCGGCACCCGCTACATCGAGGCGTGGCTGCGCGGTCTCGGCGCCGTCGCCATCTTCAACCTGATGGAGGACGCGGCCACCGCCGAGATCTCGCGCTCGCAGATCTGGCAGTGGATCAACGCGGGCGTGGAATTCGAGCACGCCGGAAAGACCGTGAGGGCCACTCCGGAGCTGGCCCGCCAGGTCGCCGCCGAGGAACTGGAGGCGATCCGCAAGGAGATCGGCGAGGAGGCCTTCGCGGCCGGCAAGTGGCAGCAGGCGCACGACCTGCTCCTGCACGTCTCCCTCGACGCCGACTACGCGGACTTCCTGACGCTCCCCGCGTACGAGCAGCTGGTCGGCTGATCTCACGGCAGCACGGCTGACCCGGCGGCCCGCACAGCGGTCGGACAGCATCTGAGCAGGGCTTCGTCCCGGTGTCGCACAGCACCGGAGGCGGGGCCCTGTTCCCGTTCCTGTGGGCCCACAGGGGACGTGACGTAACCGAGATATGCAGCTACCTAGCGGTAACAAGCCAGTGGGTGACAGATTCCGCCATGCCACCGGCCGGCGGCTGTCCCCCACGTCACTGCGTACCGCAGGAGCACAGCCATGCCTTCGTCCCCCCACCGTGCGCTGCGCGCACTCCTGGCACTGTGTACCGCCGCCGGGCTCGCCTCCGTCGCCGCCCCTACAGCCACCGCCGCCGGCACTGCCTCCCCCGGCACGGGCCCCACCGCCGTCGTCACCATGGGCGACAGCTACATCTCCGGGGAGGCCGGCCGCTGGCTGGGCAACAGCCTCACCAACTCGGGGAACCGCAACGGCACCGACCGGGCCTGGACGGGCAGCGGTTACGACCCGTCCCGGGTGTACGGCACCACCGCGGGCGGCTGCCACCGCTCGGACACCGCCGAGGTGAAGAGCGCGGGGCCGCTCGCGAGCTCCCTGATCAACCTGGCCTGCTCCGGGGCGACGACCGAGAACGTCATCCGCGCCGCGCAGGGCGGCCGGACCTACAAGGGCGAGGCCCCGCAGGCCGACCAGCTCGCGGCCGTCGCCGCCTCGCACGACGTGGAGCTGATCGCCCTCTCCATCGGCGGCAACGACCTCGGCTTCGCCGACATCATCGCCACCTGCGCCAAGGACTACATCGTCTGGTACTCGTACTGCCACGACGACCAGCAGACCGAGGTCGACGCCCGGATCGACGGCGTGATGGCGGACGTCGGCCGCTCGGTCGACGAGATCCGGGCCGTGATGACCGGCGCCGGATACGCCTCCTCCGACTACCGGATCGTCCTCCAGTCCTACCCCTCCCCCATCCCCCGCGCCGCCGAGAACCGGTACGGCGAGAGCGGCTGGGCCCGTACGAACACCGGCGGCTGCCCCTTCTGGAACGCCGACGCCGACTGGGCCCGCGACTCCCTCGTCCCGCAGCTCGCCAACCGTCTGAAGGGCGTCGCGGCGGCCAAGGGCGTGCAGTTCATGGACCTGCGGGACGCGCTCCAGGGGCGTGAGGTGTGCGCGAAGGCGAGCCGTCAGGTGACGTCGACGGTGGCGACGTCGGGGACGACGAGCGAGTGGGCGCGCTGGATCGACAGCCAGAGCACGCAGGGGCTCGTCCAGGAGTCCATGCACCCGAACGCCTACGGCCAGCAGGCCCTCGGCCGCTGCCTGGCCCTGGTCCACGCCCGCCCGACGGGCAACCACAGCTGCCGGAACACGGCGGGGTCGGGACCGTCGGCGATGTACCTCACGGCGGGCTAGCGACAGAGCGGGGTCGGGCCAGGCACCTGGCACCTGGCACCTGGCACCTGGCACCTGCAACGGCGCCGGCTCCTGGTCGAGCGGCCGAGGACTGAGGACTACGGCGCCAGGCCGAGCGGGCCGAGGACCCGCTCGGCCTCGTGCCGGTCCGCCGCCCGCATCGCCCGGACGAGGGCGGCGGAACCACCCGGCCAGGCGGCGGCCGCCGTGTCGAAGGCGGCACGGCGGGACTCCAGGGGCCCCTTCTTGGCGGGCAGCGCGTCGAGCACGAACAGCGCCCGTGCCGAGATCCCCACCTGGATCAGGTCGGAGGGCTCTCCCCGCGCGCGGAGGGCCTGATGGGCGTACGCGCCGATCACCGGGTCGCGAAGGGTTCCGCGCAGGGCCTCCGGCGGGGCGGCGGCGGTGTCGAGGACGGCGAAGAGCCCACGGGTGGCGGCGGCGTCCGCGGTGCCGGCGTGGACGGTGCCGAGGGCGGCAAGCAGGTGCGACCAGGCGTCGGCGGAGTCCCCGCGCGCGTGGAGCCAGTCGGCGAGCACGCGCGAGGCCACGCACGTCGGCCAGCCCACGGCGGCGGCCACCGCCTCGGCGGCCGGCCACGCCCTGGCCTCGGCGGCGTCGGGGGCGGCGATCCCGCGTACCCCGAGGAGATAGCGGACGACCCCGGCACCGCGCGGGGTGAGCCCGAAGGCGTCGCCGGAGCGGAAGACCAGGCCCGTGGCGGCGAGTCGGTCGACGACGGCTGCGAGGTCACGGGCGGGGCCCTTGAGCCGGTCCCGGTCGGTCTCCGTCAGATCGGCCGTCCCGAGGAGCCGTACGAGCTCGGTGACGGGCGGAACGAGGTGCGAGGCCGCGGACGCTTCTTCCGGCACCGCCGCCGGCACGGGTACGGGCAGGTCCTCCACGGCCGGATCGACGGCCCAGTCCTCGTACTCGGCGGCCTTGCGGGCGACGGACTCGGCCGAGCAGCCGCGCCGGTAGACCACGTACAGCAGATGCGGAGCCTCGCCCCCGTAGGGCTCGAACTCCTCCTCGGACAGCTCCTCGACGGCCGCGATGAGGGTGTCGGCGTCCTCCTCGACCGGCCCTGCCTCGATCGCGGGCGGCGGGGGCACGGGGACGGCGATGTCGCCGTAGTGGTCGAGGTGCTCGTCCAGCAGGGCGTCGGCCAGGACGAGGTGGGGGAAGTCGTCTGGCCCGGGCGCGAAGCGCGCGTACGGCCCGGCGAGCTGCTCCGCGAGCCCGGCGGCGGTCCACCGGTCCTGGAGCGCGGCGGCCACCTGTCCGATGCCGGTCGCGACGGCGTGGTCGGTGAGCAGCGGCCCGGCGGCGGGCGGCGCCTCGGCGTCCCGTACGTACGCGCG
This sequence comes from Streptomyces sp. CB02980, assembly GCF_014451325.2. Classification (GTDB taxonomy): domain Bacteria; phylum Actinomycetota; class Actinomycetes; order Streptomycetales; family Streptomycetaceae; genus Streptomyces. The sequence goes on from NZ_JACSCH020000022.1 coordinate 46,427, forward strand.
CGTGAGGGCCTCGGCGAGCAGGACGTCGGCGAGGGCCGTACGCCCCATGAGGTCGGCCCGGTGCACCCCGTCGGGCAGGGGCGCCCCGTCGAGGGCGGCGAGCCTGCGCCGTACGTCCTCGGGGTCGGCGAGGTCGGCGCCGCAGGTGCGCAGGAGCGAGGCGTACCACCGGTGCCAGGTCAGGTTCCCCGGGTCGGTCATGGCCCGCTCGAAATCACCGGCGGCCTCCCGGACGGCCACGGCGACCTGTTCGCCCCGGCCTCCGTCGAAGCGCGCCGCGAGCCGGCCGACCACGGCGGGATAGACGGCGAGCGCCCCGGGCGGCACGTACACGAACGTCGGCAGGTCCTCGACGAGCAGCTGCCGTACGAGCCCGGGTGTCGGCTCGGGCACCCCCGACTCCCGGTCGGCCCCCCGGAGGGCGAGGAGACCCAGCACCGCCTCGGCGGCACGCACGAAAACGGGATCGCGGCGCTCGGGTGCTCCGTCGAGGAAGCTGTCGAGCCCGGTGTTGGTGAGAACGGTCTCGGCCACGCTTCCCAGGGTAGTTCGGCGGGGGACGAATCGGACGTACGACGCAGGGGGCGGGGGCGGGAAATCGCTTGCGTCACGGGCGTCTCCGCAGGGCGCGGACGACCTGGGCCATGTGCTGGATGTGACCCGCGCGCAGCCAGACGCCCGGGCCGCCGACGCCCTCGGTGCCCCGTCCGGTGGCGCAGGAGAGGAGCCAGCGTTCCCCGTCGCTGAAGCCGTCCCCCCGGAAGCCCTCCGCGTGGACGATCTCCCCGGCCTGCGCGCGGACCGCGTCCGCGTGGTCGGGCCCTCGGGTGGGCACGCGCGCGAGGAGGAACGTGCGCTCGGCGGTGTACCGCACGATGCCCCACGGCGAGCCGCCGTCGGCCTCGACCGGCCGGTCGTGGCTTCCGGGGTGGTCGGCGCCGTAGTCGCCGTAGACGACGTGCTCCGCCGGGCGGTCGGGTCCGTCGACGAGCATGTGCCAGACGTCCCAGTCGAATCGCTCCGCCTCCACGAGCGGTGCCCCGTAGTCCGCCGGGCAGGCGAGAGGGAAGGAACCGGCGAGCAGGACGACCGTTCGCCAGGGGTGGAGGGGGCCGAGCAGGGTCAGGGCGCGCTGCGCCCACTTCTCGGCGGGGCGGTGCTCGTCGACGACGGCTCCCAGGTCGAGCAGCAGGTCCACCGGGCAGTGGGCGAAGGCGATCCGGTGCAGCAGACGACCGACCTCGTCCCCCAACCCCTCGTCGGGCAGCCGGGTCAGGAACACCCGGACGCCGAGACCGCTGCCGCTCAGGCGGGCGGCCTCGGCGCAGGCCGTCTGCTGCTCGACGGCACGCTCGACGCCCGTCACGGGCCGGAGCGCGGTCGCCGCCGGCGTCTGCCGGAAGCCGGGAGCGAGGTGCGCCACCTCGTCCTCCACGTGGAAGACGTCGACCCAGGCGGGTCGGCCCCGCTGCACGGTCTCGATGCGGTGCAGCGCGGACCCGAGGTGGGCGGCGAGGGCGGCGGGGTCGGGGTCGAGCGGGTGGGACGGCCGGCGGCCCATGGTGCGGACCCGTCCGACCCGGGGCGGAACGACCCACAGCGGCGTCACGCACGCGCGTACCCGGTGCGGCAGACGGTCGTACGCGTCGAGCGCGCTCCGCCGCGCGGGCAGGGCGGGTACGTAGAGCGGCTCGTCGAAGGGGTCGCCGAGCGGGTCGTCGAACGGGGCGTTGAGCGCGTCGTCGAGCGGATGGCGGAGCGGATGGCGGAGCGGATGGCGGCGTGGATCGTGGCGTGGAGCGTGGTGCGGATCGTGGTGCGGATCGGACAACGGCTCGAACATCGGCGCCCCCCAGCGGCCCGCTGCATCCCCTGCTTCGCAGGGTGAGGGGCCGCGGTGCGCGGCGAAAGGGGGCGATTCCGGCCAATCCGTGGGCCGGTCCGCCGCGCCGTCAGCGCACCACCACCGTCCGGGGTGCCGAGAAGTCGCCCCAGGTGCCGTCCGGGAGTCGGGCGCGGAGCGTGACGGTGTAGCGGGTGCCCGGGGGGTCCTGGACCGGGAAGGTGTAGGCGGCGCGGCCGGGGGGTGGGGCGGTGCCCCAGATGACGGTGGTGGCGAACCTGCCGTTGAGGTGGAGCTCGTGGTGGGTCACCGGGGCGCCCGTGTCCGGCGGGGTCCAGGTGACGGTGATCTCGCCCTCGGCCGCCGTCGCGGTGAGGCGGGTGGGGGCGGTGTTCGCGGGCGCGCCCGGGGACGGTGCCGTGGTGAGGTCGGCGGGGGTGCTGTCCGGGGAGGAGTTCTCGGCGGCGTCGCGGGCGCGGACGGTGAACGCGTAGGCGGTGCCGGGGCGCAGGCCGGTGACGTGGGCGGTGGTGGCGGTGCCGGGCACGGTGTGGATGCGGGTGTCGGCCTGGTAGACGTCGTACGCGGTGACCTTGGTGTCGTCCTTGGCGGCGGACCAGCGGAGGGTCACGGCGCGGCTGCCGTCGGGGGTGGCGCGGAACGCGGCCGGCGTGGTGGGGGGCGTGTGGTCCTCGGCGGCGGCGCGGAGGGTGGTCGCGGTGACGGTGGCGCTCGGGGGCGAGACGTTGCCGGCGGCGTCCCGGGCCCGGACGGTGAAGCGGTGCGGGGTGGCGGGGGCGAGGCCGACCACGTCGGTCATCAGGGTGGTGGCGGGGAGGTCCTTGACCTTGCGGTCCTCGCTGTAGACCGCGTACCCGGTGACGGCCCGGTCGTCGGTGGCCGCGCTCCACATCACATGGACCGTACTGGCGCTGCCCGCCGCCGCGGTGACGCCGGAGGGGGCGGTGGGGGCGCGGGTGTCCTTGACCTCGGGAACGGCGGCGCCGGAGCACCCGGCGAGAGTGAGCGTCAGCGTGAGCGCGAGGGCAGTCAACAGGCTTGCGGCGAGCGGGCGTTGCACGGGCCGGCCTCCGTCCGTCGAAAAGGTCCAGACCTATATCGCACAGTCGGACCGGGCTCGGCAAGGGGGCGTTGTCAGTGGCGTGCGCTTCACTGAGAACATCACTCTCCGTAGTCGAATCTGGGGGAATCATGACGGACCGTACGACCTATGTGAGCCACGCCGGGGTACGCCGCCGCGGCTGGACCGACACGATGGTGCGGGAGCTGCTCGGTACACCCGATGTGCAGGGCCGCGACCCGCGTCGCTGGTCCCCCGCGCCCCTGCGGCTCTACCTCCTGGCGCGGGTCGAGACGGTGGAGCGGACACCCGAGTTCGCCGAGACGTCGGCGCTCTCACCGGCCCGCTCCTCGGCCGCCGCGGCCTATGCCGAGCGGCGCCGGGCCGCCGTCCTGGCCACGATCCGCGTGGAACCGATCGAGGTTCCCCTGGTCCCCGGGCCCGAGCTGGAGCGGCGGGCGGTCCGGCACCGGCAGCTCCTGGGCGCGCGCAGTCCCGGAACAGCACCGGGAGAGGGGGCTGCGGCCGGCGCGCTCGTGCGGTGGCAGGTGAGCTACCTCCGGCACGCCCTCGCGCGGTACGAGGCGCTGCTCGACGGCCTGTACGGGGAGACCGGGCGCGGCGAGGCCGAGCGGCTGCTGCGGCGACGGCTGTACGAGGCGATCGGCGCCGCGTATCCGGCGCTGGCCCAGGAGTGCCGCCGCAGGATCGCGGTGGAGCGGTGAGCGGGGGCGCGGCCGGGCGGGGTCATCGTCGGGCGAGTCGGAGCGCGGCCGGGCGCGGTCATCGTCGGGTGAGCCGGAGCGCGAACGGGCTCCGTCATCCCCGTCACCGGAGTCCGGGCGTGCCGCCCGCCGGGCGTCACCGCCGCAGCAGGTGCGCGAGCGCCCGGCATGCCGCCGGGATCGGGGCCACGATCCTGACCGCGCACCGGGTGCGGAGCTCCTCCGCCGCGTCGCCCAGCGGGCCGCCGCCGATGACGACCGCCCGTGCCCCGTCACGCTCCACGCACGCGCGGACCGCGCGCTCCAGTTCGTCGAGGAGCGACTCCGGGCGGTCGGAGAGGTGTTCGGGGCCGCCCGCCGTCAGGCGGAGGCCCGTGTACCGGTCGGCGAGGCCCAGGGCCGTCACATGGCCCGCGATGGCCTCGGCCAGGAGCGGTGTCGTGGTGGCGATGCCGAAGGGGGTTCCGCCGGCGGCCGCTTCCCGGAGGGCCGCCTCGCCCAGGCCCACCACGGGCACGCCGGTGGCCGCGCGCAGCTCCGCCGCGCCCGGGTCGCCGAAGGCGCCGACGAGGAGGGCCGCGCAGTCGCCGGCGGCCGTGACGCGGAGGCCCGCGGCGACGACCTCCCGGGCGGCGGCGTCCAGCGCGGCGGGATCGGTGAGCATGCGCGGGCCCCGGGCCACCGTCACGCCGCGGACGGGGAAGGCGCCGCCCAGGGTGCGCCGGGCGAGGGCGGTCATCATCGCGGTCGTGGCGGTGGAGGTGTTGGGGTTGATCAGCACCACGGCCCCGGGCCCCGCGGCGTGCGCGGGGACCGGGGCGTGCGGTGGGGCAGCGGGCGGGTTCAGTGGACGTGCGCCGCCTTCGCCGTGTGGCTGCCGGAGATCTCCTCGCCGGGCTCCATCGGCGCGGTGACGTCGTCGTCGTCCCGGCCCCGGCCCAGGTGGTTGAAGACCACGTTGAGCAGGACGGCCGCGACGCAGCCGGTCGAGATGCCCGAGTCCAGGATGATCTTCGCCGTCTCCGGGAAGGCGTGGTAGAACTCCGGCGCGGTGATCGGGATGATGCCGACGGCCAGCGAGACGGCCACGATGAGGACGTTGTTGTCCTTCTCGAGGCCGGCCTTGACCAGGGTCTGGATGCCGCTGGCGGCGACCGAGCCGAAGAGGACGACGCCCGCGCCGCCGAGGACCGGCCGGGGGACGACCGAGATCAGCGAGGCGGCGACCGGCGAGAGGCCCATCAGGACCAGGAAGCCACCGCCGCAGGCGACGACGAAGCGGCTGCGGATCCTGGTCATGGCGACCAGGCCGATGTTCTGCGCGAAGGCGCTGCACATGAAGCCGTTGAAGAGCGGGCTGATCGCGGAGCCGAGGGTGTCGGCGCGCAGTCCGGCCGCGATGGTCTTCTCGTCCGCGGGCCGGTCGACGATCTCGCCGAGGGCCAGCATGTCGGCGGTCGACTCGGTCATGGAGACCAGCATGACCACACACATCGAGATGATCGCGGCGAGGGCGAACTGCGGGCCGCCGAAGTGGAACGGCGTCGGGAAGCCGAGGATGTCCGCGTCCGTCACCGGGGAGAAGTCGGTGACGCCGAACGGTATGGCGATGAGGGTGCCGATGACGAGGCCCAGGAGGACCGCGATCTGCTTGACGAAGCCGCGGGTGAAGCGGCGGAGCAGGAGGACGACGACGAGCGTGATGCCGGCGAGCGTGAGGAACGTGGTCGAACCGTAGTCCTCGGCCGCGGGGTTGGGCCCCTGGGCCCAGCCGAAGGCGACCGGCAGGAGGGAGACGCCGATGAGGGTGATCACGGTGCCGGTGACGACCGGTGGGAAGAACCGCACGAGCCGGGAGAACCAGGGGGCGGCGAGGAAGCCGAGAAGGCCGGCGACGATGATCGCGCCGAAGATCACGGGGAGCGCGTCGGCCTTGTCGTCGGTGGTGTCGACGATGGCGAGCATCGGCGCGACACCGGCGAAGGTGACGCCGTTGACGAAGGGGAGCCGGGCGCCGATCTTCCAGACCCCGAGCGTCTGGAGGAAGGTCGCGAGCCCCGCGGTGAAGAGGCTGGCGCCGGTCAGGAAGGTGAGTTCGGTGCCGGAGAGGCCGACGGCCGCTCCGACGATCAGGGGCGGGGCGACAACCCCCGCGTACATGGCGGCCACATGCTGGAGGCCGCTGGTGAGCATCTTCAGTGGGGGCAACGTCTCGTCGACCGGATGCGTCTCGCGGTCGTCGGGGGCGGAGCCTGCGTCTTGTGCATTGCGAACCTGGGGCTTGGCGGCCACGGCGGTTCCTCCGGTCGGTTACACGTCGGCGGTGACGCGGGGTTCAGGGAGGTGGTGCGATGCGGTGCGGGGTGCAGGAGGTGCGGCTCGTTGCGGGGTGGTGCGGGGGTGGTGCGGTGCGCGCGCGGGGAGTCGGCGTCGCGGGGACGGATGCCCGGTGGGGGTGCGGGCGGACATCACCGTCCCGGGAGGCGCCGTACGTCTTCTGCGTACGGCACCTCCCGGTCGGGCTGCCGCGGACCCCGCTCGGGTCCGCGGCGACCGACCGAGGGCCGTCCCCCTCGGTCGGACTCCATGGGGAGGGTCAGCCCTGGGCCGCGATGCGGGCCAGACGCTGGGCCTCCGCGCGCGCGTCGCGCGCGATGGTGTCCTCGTCGACGGTGAGCAGTCGGTTGTTCTCGACGATCTGCTTGCCGTTGACGAAGGAGGCCGTGACCGGGGCCGCCGCGCCGAAGACGATGGCGGTGACCGGGTCGGCGATCGTGGAGTGGCCGAGGCCGTCGATCTTCCACAGGACGAAGTCGGCGAGCTTGCCGGCCTCGAGGGAGCCGATGTTGTCGGCGCGGCCGAGGACCTGGGCGCCGCCGTAGGTGCCGAGGCGCAGGGCCTGGCGGGCGTTGAGCGCGGACTCGCGGTGGGCGCCGAGCCGGTTGATGAGGAGCGCGTTGCGCAGCTCGGTGTGGAGCTCGCCGGACTCGTTGGAGGCGGTTCCGTCGACGCCGAGGCCGACGGGTACGCCCGCCTTCAGCATGTCGGGGACGCGGGCGATGCCGGCGGCGAGACGCGCGTTGGACGAGGGACAGTGCGCCACACCGGTCTTGGTGCGGGCGAAGGCCGCGATGTCGGAGTCGTTCATGTGGACGCAGTGCGCCATCCACACGTCCTCGCCGAGGAAGCCGGTGGACTCGAAGTAGTCCGTCGGGCCCATGCCGAACAGCTCGTGGCAGAACTTCTCCTCCTCCACGGTCTCCGAGCCGTGGGTGTGCATGCGCACACCGAGGCGACGGCCGAGCGCGGCGCCCTCCCGGAGGAGTTCGGTGGAGATGGAGAAGGGCGAGCAGGGGGCGACGGCGACCTGGGTCATCGCGTCGAAGGAGGCGTCGTGGAACTTCTTCACCGTCTCCTCGGTCGCGGCGAGCGCGCCCTCGGTGGTCTCGACGGCGAAGTCCGGCGGCAGGCCGCCGTCCTTCTCGCTGCGGTCCATGGAACCGCGGGCGAGGGTGAAGCGGACGCCCATCTCGGAGGCGGCGCCGATGATGGCACCGGACAGGTCACCGGAGTTCACCGGGTACACGTAGTGGTGGTCCATGGCGGTGGTGACACCGCCGCGGGCCATCATGGCCAGCGAGCCCTGCGCCGCGGCGCGCACCATCTGCTCGTCGATCCGCGCCCAGGTCGGGTAGAGGGCGACGAGCCAGTTGAAGAGGTTGTGGTCGGTCGCCAGGCCCCGGGTGATCCACTGGTAGAAGTGGTGGTGGGTGTTGACGAGACCGGGCGTGACGAGATGGCCGGTGGCGTCGATGCGCCGGACCACGTTCTCCAGGCCCTCGGGAGCCTTGCCGGCGCCGATGGACTCGATCTTGTTGTCCGCGACGACGAGGTAGCCGGAGGCGTACTCGGTGTCGTTCGCGTCGACGGTCGCGATCGCCGCGTTCTCGATGACGATGCGCTGGGCTGCCGAAGGTGCTGCCATGGCGGTGCTTCCTTCATTCCTCGGGGGTGGTGTGGGCACGGCAGGACCCTAGGAGGATTTGAGTGCCGGAGCCGTGTGACGGCTCCGGGTGCCGAGATGGTGGAAGAACAGATTCAGCAGGACGGCGACAAGCGCGCCGGCGCTGATGCCGGAGCCGAGCACGGTCTGTGCCCAGGCGGGGAACTCGGCGTAGAAGGTGGGCGCGGCGAGCGGGATGATGCCCGCTCCGAGCGCGACGGCCACCAGGATGATGTTGGAGCTGTCGTCGAGTCCGGCTTCCGACAGGGTACGGATGCCGCTGACCGCGATCGAGCCGAAGAGGACGATGCCGGCGCCGCCGAGGACGGGCATCGGGACCATGGAGACGACGGCGCCGAGCACCGGGAAGGCGCCGAGGACCAGCAGGGCGCCGCCGGCGACGGCGACCACGTACCGGGAGCGCACCCGGGTCAGCGAGACGACGCCGACGTTCTGGGCGAAGGCCGAGGTCGGGAAGCCGCCGAAGACGGGGCCGATCAGGGTGGCGATGCCGTCGGTGCGCAGTCCGCGGGTGATGGTCCGGCCGTCGCTGCGCCGCTCGCAGATCTCGCCGAGGGCGAGCATGCCGGCGCTGGACTCGGTCATCAGGACCAGCATCACGATGCACAGGGAGAGGATCGCGGCGGGCTGGAACTCGGGGGCACCGAAGGCGAAGGGGGCGGGCAGGGCCGCGACGGGTGCCTCGCGCAGGGCGGTGAAGTCGGCCATCCCGAAGGGGATCGCGGCGAGGGTGCCGATGAAGAGGCCGAGCAGCAGGGCGATCTGCTTGACGAAGCCCTTGCCGAAGCGCTGGAAGAGCAGGATGACGACGAGGGTGAAGCCGGCGAGTGCCAGGTACTTCATGGCGCCGAAGTCGGCGGCGTTCCGGTCGCCGCCCTGCGCCCAGCCGACGGGCACGGGCATCAGGGTGACCCCGATGAGGGTGATGACGACGCCGGTGACGAGCGGCGGGAAGAAGCGCAGGAGCCTGCCGAAGAAGGGTCCGACGGCGAGGCAGAATACTCCGGCGACCATCACCGCGCCGTAGATGGCGGGGAGTTGGTGGCCCGGGGCGCTGGTCTCGGCGATGGCGAGCATCGGCGCGATGCCGGCGGAGGAGGCCGCGTTGACGAACGGCAGCCGGTTGCCGGCGAAGCCCCGGACGCCGAGCGTCTGCAGGATGGTGGCGCAGCCGGCGATGAGCAGGCTGGCGGCGATGAGCCGGGTCATCCCGGCGGCGTCGAGGCCGACCGCCTGACCGATGATGAGCGGAGGGGTGACGACGCCGGCGTACATCGCGGCGATGTGCTGGAGTGCCGCGGGGACGAGCCGCGAGGCGGGGAGCTTTTCGTCCACCGGGTGGACCTGGTCGGTCGTGTCCGGCGGGGTGGAACACGGGCCTTCGGCGGATGCCGGCCCCTTTGCTGGCTGTGCCATGGGAATCCCTCCGGTCCGGCGCGGCCCCCGCCCGACTGCGGGCGGGCGGGGGCCGGTCACGCGGACGCCGCTTAGAGGTTGGTCATGTCGACCGGGATCTGCGCCGTGGCTCCGTCGCGGAGGACGGTGGCCTCGATGAGGCCGTACATGCGGTCGGCGGCGTAGTAGACCTCGTTGTCGTTCTTGAGGCCGAAGGGCTCGAGGTCGACCAGGAAGTGGTGCTTGTTCGGGAGCGAGAAGCGGACTTCGTCGATCTCCGAGCGGTGGTTGATGATGCGCGTGGCCATCTGGTACAGCGTCTGCTGGAGGGAGTACGAGTACGTCTCCGAGAAGGCCTCGAGCATGTGCTTCCTGGTCTGCTCGTAGGACCGCTCCCAGTTGGGCATGCGCTGCTCGTCGTCGGTCCAGTTGAACCGCCAGCGGGCGGACACCTGCGTGGCCAGGATGCGGTCGTACGCCTCCTGGAGCGTCGTGTACTGGTCCTTGATGTAGCCCCAGAACTCCGAGTTGGTGGAGTTCATGACGACGAGGTCCTTGAGGCCGGAGATGACCTCCCACGTGGCACCGTCGTAGGTGATCTGGGTGACGCGGGTCTCCTGGCCCTTGCGGGCGAAGGAGTGGTTGACCTCGTCGGCGCCGATGAACTTGGAGTTCGCCTCCGAGGACGCGATGCGCTCCCAGGAGTACTCCTCGATCCGGATGCGCGCCTTCTTGATCGGCTCCTGGCTCGTCACGAAGTGGCGGGCGAGGTGGATGCCGAACTGCTCGGCGGACTCGATGCCGTACTCCTTGGCGAACGCGAAGATGGTGTTCTTCGTCGTGTCGGTGGGGAGGCAGTGGGCGTTGGAGCCGGTGAGGTGGACGTCGTCGAGGTCGCCGGAGAGGGCGACGGAGACGTTCAGGTCCTTGATGTGGTGGGTGTCGCCGTCCCGCGTGATCTTGACGACGCGGTTCTCTGCTTTGCCGTACTGGTTCTGGCCGAGAATCGTGGGCATGTCTGCTAGCTCCCTCGGTATACGGAGTAGCCGAACGGGTTGAGCAGCAGCGGTACGTGATAGTGCTCGCCCGGCGTGACGGCGAACGTGATCGCCACCTCCGGGAAGAACGCACCGCTGTCCCTTACGCGGGGGGCGTCCTGCTGCGCCTCGGCTTGCTTCTTGGAACTGTGTTCATTGGAGAAATACGACTCGACCTCGAAGTCGAGGCGTACGTGGGTGGTGCCCTCCGGCAGCGCCGGCAGGTCCTTGCAGCGCCCGTCCGCGTCGGTGGCGGAGCCGCCGAGTGCGACCCACTCCGCGTCGAAGCCGCTGCGGGCCGCGAGCGTGATGGCGACGCCCTCGGCGGGGCGGCCGATGCTGGTGTCCAGGATGTGCGTGGACACCGAGGCCGTGGTGTCGGTGCTCATGCGGAGCTCTCTTCCTCGGAGGTCTCTACGAGACGGGTCAGCCGGATGCGGTTGATCTTGCCCAGTTCGGTGCGGACGATCTCCCGCTCCTCCTCGGGCGAGTTGCCGATCCGCTGCCGGAGCGCGTCGCGCATCTGCTCGCCGGTCCGGCCGGTGGCGCAGATGAGGAAGACGTGTCCGAACGTGTCCTGGTAGGCCAGGTTGAGTTCGAGCATCTCGGCCTTGAGCTCCGCGGAGGCGCCGGCCATCCCGCTCTGTTCGCGGGAGGAGGTCGGGTCCCCGGCCTTCGGACGACCGATCGGCGGGTGCCCCGCCATCGCCTCGGCCAGGTCCTCGGCGCTCAGCTCGGCCATGGCGGCGTCGCTGGCGAGGAAGAGAGCTTCGGCGGTGGTGTACGGGCGCTGGGCGAGGATTTCGCTCCCCCACGCCGAACTGGAACACACCTCGTGGAGCGCGGCGAGGGCCTCGCTGTCCGCGGAGGTGTTGAACCGGGTGAGGCCCGGTGTCGTACCTGAAGTCACGGGAAGCCTCCGTGGCTGTTTTTCGCTGTGCGTCGGACGGGCTGCGGATAGCTAACGCCCTCCGCAACACAACGTCAACACTTTGTTGAAAACTCGGCCATACAAAAGCCGTCGTCCCGACATCCGGACGACGGCTTGTGGCCACACATGATCAACTACTCGCCCTTGGCGGCCTTTTCCCTGCTCAGAGCGGTCTCCCTGTTCAGGTAGTTGTACACGGTGAAGCGACTGACACCCAGTGCACCCGCCACCGTCTCCACTCCATGGCGTACCGCGAAGGCCCCGCGCGCCTCCAGGAGACGGACGACCTCCTGCTTGGCCTTGCGGTCCAGTTCGGCCAGCGGCATCCCGTGCCGCCGCTCCATCGCCACGAGGATGTGATCGAGGGATTCGGACAGCTGCGGCAGCCGTACGGCGAGCACGTCCTCTCCCTCCCAGGACAGGACGACGTCGTCGGCCTCCGCCTGCGCGGGGACGAGCAGCTCGGCGCCCATGGCGTCGACCAGCGGCTTCACCGCAGTGATCAGAGGGTGCTCGTTCACTTCTCGCCCTCCCCGAGCACATTGACCTGGAGCGAGACGCGCGTGGCCCCGGCCGCGAGCGACTTGCGGAGCAGCGCGTCGACGGCGGTGAGCACCTCGTCGGCGCCCCCTTCCGCCGTATTGCCGAAGGGGCCGACGTCGACCGCGTCCAACTGAGCCGACTGGATGACCTCACGGGCCACGACCGCGTGCGCCGGCGCCTCGTCGAGGTCGAACGGCTCGGTCGTGAACTCCACTCTCAAACGCACCATGGCCCCACGCTACGGCCCCACTCCCGTCTACGGGAGCCCCGGACCTGCGGCGACCTCTTGACAAGCGGCTCCCCCGCCTTGCAACATTCCGTCAGACAGAAACTTACTTCCGCGATACGGAAGGAGCGCCGCCCCTCATGGGATACACGGACCAGCGCTTCGATGTGAACCTGTCGATCCTCTTCACGGAACTCCCGCTCCTGGAGCGCCCCGCGGCCGCCGCCGCGGCGGGCTTCACCGCGGTCGAGCTGTGGTGGCCCTGGATCGACACCGCCACCCCCGAGCAGAGCGAGCTCGACGCCCTCAGGAAGGCTCTTGAGGACGCCGGCACCCAGCTGGTGGGCCTGAACTTCTACGCCGGGCAGCTCCCCGGCCCGGACCGCGGAGCCCTCTCCGTACCCGGGGACGAGTCGGACCGCTTCCGCGCCAACATCGAGGTGGCCGCCGACTTCGCCGCCTCGGTCGGCTGCAAGGCGCTCAACGCGCTCTACGGCAACCGCGTCGAGGGCGTCGACCCGCAGATCCAGGACACCCTCGCCCTGGAGAACCTGGTCCTGGCCGCCCGTGCGGCCGACCGGATCGGCGCGATCCTCCTCGTCGAGACCCTCAACAAGCCGGAGTCGCCGCTCTACCCGCTGGTGAGCGCCCCCTCCGCGATCGAGGTCATCGACAAGGTCAACGCGGCGACCGGGCTCGGCAACGCCAAGTTCCTCCTCGACATCTACCACCTGTCGATGAACGGCGAGGACGTCGGCCAGGTCATCGCGGAGTACGCGGCCAAGACCGGCCACGTCCAGATCGCGGACAACCCGGGCCGTGGCGCGCCGGGCACCGGCGACCTGCCGCTCGAGCAGCTCCTCGACGAGCTGAAGAAGGCCGGTTACGACGGCTGGATCGGCCTGGAGTACAAGGCCGCCGACGCCGCCGCTTCCTTCGAGTGGCTGCCCGTCGAGGCCCGCCCGGCTCGCTGACGCAGGCCCCCTCCCCGTACCACCTTGTTTTGAGAGGCACCCTCACCATGAGCAGCAACCTCGCTGATTCTTCCCAGCCCACCCGCCCGGCGATTGCCTGGATCGGCCTCGGCATCATGGGCTCCCCCATGGCCGAGAACCTGCTGAAGGCCGGCTACTCGGTCACCGGCTTCACCCTTGAGCAGGACAAGCTGGACCGGCTCGCCAAGGCCGGCGGCACCTCCGCCTCCTCGATCGCCGAGGCCGTCAAGGACGCCGACGTCATCATCACGATGGTGCCCGCGTCCCCGCACGTCGAGGCCATCTCGTACGGCCCCGAGGGCATCCTGGAGAACGCCAGGCAGGGCGCGCTGATCATCGACATGTCGTCGATCACCCCGCAGACCTCGGTAGACCTCGCCAAGAACGCCAAGGAGAAGGGCATCCGCGTCATCGACGCGCCCGTCTCCGGCGGCGAGGCCGGCGCCATCGAGGCCGTGCTCTCGATCATGGTCGGCGGCGAGAAGGCCGACTTCGACGAGGCCCTCCCGGTCCTCGAGGCCCTCGGCAAGACCATCGTCCTCTGTGGCCCGCACGGCTCCGGCCAGACGGTGAAGGCCGCCAACCAGCTGATCGTCGCGGTCAACATCCAGGCCTGCGCCGAGGCCGTGGTCTTCCTGGAGAAGTCCGGTGTGGACCTCCAGGCCGCCCTCGACGTCCTCAACGGCGGTCTGGCCGGCTCGACCGTGCTGACCCGCAAGAAGGACAACTTCCTGAACCGGGACTTCAAGCCCGGCTTCCGGATCGACCTGCACCACAAGGACATGGGCATCGTCACCGACGCCGCCCGCAACGTCGGTGCGGCCCTCCCGGTCGGCGCGGTCGTCGCCCAGCTCGTGGCCTCGCTGCGCGCCCAGGGTGACGGCGGCCTGGACCACTCGGCCCTGCTGCGCGCCGTCGAGCGCCTCTCCGGCCAGCAGGTCTGAGCCGACGCCCCCGTGTGCGGGGGCCCCAGATTTCCGGTCGGTGGCGGCGCTGACAACTGTCCTGTCGCGCCCAGGCGCCGCCGCCGACCGGAACACCACACTTCCTTTTCAACAAACTGTTGACGTCGCGTTCGAGCCGAATCTACGCTCCTCGCACCCGCCAGCAGAGCTCCCGTACGGAAGGTCACGATGTCGAAGCGCGTGCTTACGACCGAGTCCGGCGCCCCCGTCGCCGACAACCAGAACTCCGCCACCGCCGGCGTCGGTGGCCCTCTCCTCCTCCAGGACCAGCACCTGCTGGAGAAGCTCGCGCGCTTCAACCGTGAGCGGATCCCGGAGCGTGTGGTGCACGCCCGCGGCTCCGGCGCGTACGGCTACTTCGAGGTGACCGACGACGTCACCGGCTTCACCAAGGCGGACTTCCTCGGCGAGGTCGGCAAGAAGACCGAGACGTTCATCCGCTTCTCCACCGTGGCCGACTCGCTCGGTGGCGCGGACGCCGTCCGCGACCCGCGCGGCTTCGCGCTGAAGTTCTACACCGAAGAGGGCAACTACGACCTCGTCGGCAACAACACCCCGGTGTTCTTCATCAAGGACCCGATCAAGTTCCCCGACTTCATCCACTCCCAGAAGCGCGACCCCTTCACGGGCAAGCAGGAGGCGGACAACGTCTGGGACTTCTGGGCCCACGCCCCCGAGGCCACCCACCAGATCACCTGGCTCATGGGCGACCGCGGCATCCCGGCCTCGTACCGTCACATGAACGGCTACGGCTCGCACACCTACCAGTGGACCAACGAGGCGGGCGAGGCCTTCTTCGTCAAGTACCACTTCAAGACGAACCAGGGCATCCGCTCCCTCTCCGCCGACCAGGCCGCCGAGCTCGTCGGCAAGGACGCGAACTCGCACCAGACCGACCTGCTGCAGGCGATCGAGCGCGGTGTGAACCCGTCCTGGACCCTGTACGTCCAGGTGATGCCGGCCGCCGAGGCCGCGGACTACCGCTTCAACCCCTTCGACCTCACCAAGGTGTGGCCGCACAGCGACTACCCGCTGCAGCGCGTGGGCCGTCTGGTCCTCGACCGCAACCCGGACAACGTCTTCGCCGAGGTCGAGCAGGCCGCGTTCTCGCCGAACAACTTCGTCCCGGGCATCGGCCCCTCGCCGGACAAGATGCTCCAGGGCCGCCTCTTCGCCTACGCGGACGCCCACCGCTACCGCCTCGGCGTCAACCACACCCAGCTCGCGGTGAACGCCCCCAAGGCGACCGTCGCAGAGAACTACGGCCGGGACGGCGCCATGGCCACCCGCCAGGGCTCGCGCCACGACAAGAACTACGAGCCCAACTCGTACCAGGGCCCGGCCCAGACCGACGCGGCGCTCTCCGCCCCGCTCGCGATCCACGGCTGGACCGGCACCCACGAGGCGCCGCAGCACACCAAGGACGACGACTTCTTCCAGGCCGGCGAGCTCTACCGCCTGATGTCCGAGGACGAGAAGAAGCGTCTGGTCGCCAACATCGCCGGCGGCCTGTCCCAGGTGTCCCGCGAGGACGTCATCGAGAAGAACCTCGCGCACTTCGCCGCCGCCGACGCGGACTACGGCAAGCGCGTGGCCGAGGCCGTCAACGCCCTGCGCGAGGACTGACCGACCAGCACCACCCAGACTGCGTACGGCACCTGACGGGAGGTCAGTGCCGTACGTGGTCCGGATCGCCGACCCGGATGAGGGGTGGCCGGTGATCCGGACAAGCGTGAGGACCGCGGCGGCGCCGAGCCAGTGCGGTGGTAAGGGCGCCGATCCCCCTTCTTGACCTGAAAGAAGGGGAGCACCGGCCGCCCGTCGGCACCGCCGCGGTCCCAACGCCCCCTCCCCGGCGATTCCCTCCCGAGGGAATCCTCCTGAGGGAATCCCCCAGACTCCGCCCGGCGGCGCGAACGTCCTGTCGCGCCAGCCTCGTGCCGTCGGGCGGTCACAAGCGGAGAGCGCGGAACCAGGTTTACGGTCCCTGGTTCCGCGCTCTTCTCTGTGCGTACGACTCCGCCAGCGCATCGTTTCTGCGGTGAAGATCCGCACCCGCTCGGAGGAGCGCACCGCGATTCGGGGCCCCCGCACCCGCTCGTCGGCGCTATCCACTCGTACATGATCAAGAACCTGTTGCGCGGGCTCACCCCGCTCGCCCTCATCCTGTCCCCGCTCGCCGTCACCTCCCCCGCCCTCTCCGCGAACGTCGTGATGCTGCCCGACGCACTCGCCGAGCTCACCGAGGCGTCGGAGGACCCGGACGGCTTCACGGCGAGCGCGTTCCCCCACTGGAACGCCGGTCTCGACGCGACGGACGGCTGCGACACCCGCTCCGAGGTCCTGCTCGCCGAGGCCGTCGACGCGCCCACCACCGGTACCGGCTGCGCGCTGACCGGGGGCCGCTGGACCTCGTACTACGACGGCCAGAGCGTCTCCGACCCGGCAACGCTCCACGTCGACCACCTCGTCCCGCTCGGCGAGGCCTGGGAGTCGGGGGCGTCCGGCTGGACCGCGTCCCGGCGCGAGCGGTTCGCGAACGACCAGGGCGCGACCGCGACCCTCGTCGCCGTCACCGCCCGCAGCCGACAGGACAAGGCGGGACGGGACCCGGCCGACTGGGTGCCCTCGGACGCCGCCCAGTACTGCCGCTACGTGGGCGAGTGGGTGTCCACCAAACTGCGCTGGGGCCTGTCGGCCGACAAGGACGAGGCGGAGGCGCTCAAGCTGTTCGCCGACGGTCCGTGCGAGGAGACGGTCGTGATCCGCTCGGCGACACCGAAGTAGGCCCCTGCGCCCTCCCCTCGGCCCGTGCCAGCGAGTACGTCACGGTGAGCGAGGCGAGGGCGAGGAGCACCATCCCCGTGCGCGGTGACGTGTACTGGGCGAGGGTGCCGGCGAGCGCCGCGCTCACCCCCTGGAGCGCGAGCATCCCCGAGGTGTGAAGGCCGAGGGCGTGACCGCTCAGTTCCTCCGGCACCAGGGCCATCAGCCGCTCCTGGTGCAGAAGGCTCGCCGCGTACCCGCTCGCCGAGACCGTCACCGCGAGGACGGCGAGCGGCAGGGCCGGGTCGAGGACGAACACCAGGAACGGGACCGCGAGCAGCGCCTGCAGCGGGAACCGGATCCGCCCCCGCAGCCGTGCCGGCAGGAAGCGCCCGACGGCGGTGTCCCCGGCCAGCATCCCGAGCGCGGCGCAGGCGAAGAGGAGCCCGGCGCGCTCGGGGTCGTACGGCACGAAGAGCGACTCGCAGCCCACGATCAGCCCGTTGGGGATCCAGAGGGCCAGATAGGCGCGGCGGCGCGCGGGCGAGGACAGCAGCCGCCGGTTGGTGCGCCAGGTCTCGCCGACCGAGGCCCGGCCGGCGGCGCGGGGCGGGCGCGCCCCGAGGCCGAGGCGGGCGAGGAGCGCGGCGGCGAGGTAGAGGCCGGCGCCGACGAGGACCGTGCCCCGCGGCGAGAACAGGGCGATCAGGAGGCCGCCGGTCGCGAAGCCGCCGATCTGGCAGACGCCGACGGCCATGTTCGTCACCGAGCGGCCGAGGAGGAAGTCCTCGCGGGCGAGGATCTCGTTCAGGAGGCCGTGTCGCACGCCGCCGCCGAGCGAGGCGGCGAGCCCCTCGGCGAGCAGGATGACGAAGACCGCCCAGGTCGGCAGCCCGGGAACCGCGAGGACGGCGGTGCCCAGGGCGAAGAAGAGCGCGATCCCGGAGATCGCGGCGCGCGGCGGCAGCCGGTCGGCGGCCGAGAGCAGGGTGGTCGCGCCGATCAGCTGGGCGAGCGAGGGTCCGAAGAGGGCGAGCGCGGAGAGGAGCGGGGAGCCGGTCGCGCGGAACACGAGCGTGGCGAGCCCGAGCCCGACGAGCGTCTGCGCGGCGGTGTGGACGGCGCCCGTGAGGAAGAGCGGGGTGAACTCGGGGGTACGGAAGAGGTCGCGGTAGCGGGGCATGCGGGGAGTCTCGGACGCGGGCGACGGCCTCGGTAGTGTTTCGCGCAGTGGCGAAACGACGGGGCGCGGCATGGGCTGGTGGCAGATCGGCACGGACTCCCTCGCCGGGAGCAGATTCGTCGTCTCCCCGCTCGCCGAGGCGATCGCGGCCCTCAAGACCCTGCACGCGGCGGCCGACGGGCACGGGTCCGGTGCCCATCCGGGCGAGCGCGCCTGGCTGGCCGCCCAGCTGTCCGCGTACCGGTTGCGCCTCGCCGCCGAGCCGCTCGACGCGCTGCTCGTACGGGCGGCCATCGGCCCCACCTGGAACGCCGACTTCCTGACGCCGACGCCGACGGGCGATCGCGAGCGGTCCTTCGAGGAGGAGGTCGCGGCGGTCCGTGAGGCCGAACCCGCCGACGCGATAAACCAGTTGGAGGTCGCGGTCGGCGGACCCGTACCGGAGCCGCTGCGGTCGGCGACGGACCTGCCGCGGCGCATGGCGGAGGTCCTGGACTGGGTGTGGCGGGAGACGGTGCTGCCCGACTGGCCGCGCCGCCGCCGGATCCTGGAGGCCGATGTGGTGGCCCGGACGGCCCGGTTGGCCCGGGACGGCTGGGCGGCGGCGCTCGACGAGCTGTCCCCGGGGAGGATGCGCTGGCTGGGCGACGGGCGGCTCCAGGTCAACCCCCGGGCGTATCCGCCGCGTTCGGTCGACGGCGGCCGGCTGCTGTTCGTCCCGGTGACCCCCGCCACGGGCTGGGTCTCCTGGGAGGGCACGGAACGGTTCGCGGTGGTCTACCCGTGCGCGGGCGTCCTGGCGGACCAGTCGGGCCCCGTCGCGCCCCGGGCGCTCGGGGCGTTGCTCGGCACGGCGCGCGCGGGGGTTCTCGTACGACTCGAATCCCCCACGTCCACCAGCCAGTTGGTGGCGCTCACCGGGCAGGGACTCGGCTCGGTGGGGCGGCATCTGAAGGTGCTGCTCGACGCCGGGCTCGTACGGCGGGGACGGGCGGGCCGGTCGGTGCTGTACGAGTGGACGGAGGCGGGCGCGGTGCTGGTGGCGGCACAGGGAGACCCCCGCCCCGGTGCTCCTCGGGGCGGGGGTCGGTCCCTCTGACGAGGGGGACGATCAGACCTTGAGGGCCTTGATCGCGGTCGGCGCGTGGCCGGGCTCGGTGGCCAGCTCCTCGAACTCGGTGACATCGCTCATGTCGACCGTCTTGCTCATCGCGATGTTGGTGATGCGCTCCAGGATGGCCTCGACGACGACCGGGACCTGGTGCTCGACGGCCAGCTTCTTGGCCTCCTCGAACGCCTCGCCCAGCTTGTCGGGGTCGGTGACGCGGATCGCCTTGACGCCCAGGCCCTCGGCGACCTTGACGTGGTCGACGCCGTAGACGCCGATCTCCGGGGTGTTGATGTTCTCGAATTCGAGGTTGACCTCGAAGTTGATCCCCAGGCCGCCCTGCGCCTGACGGATCAGGCCCAGGTAGGCGTTGTTCACCAGGACGTGGACGTAGGGGACCTTGTGCTGGGCGGCGACCGCCAGCTCCTCGATCATGAACTGGAAGTCGTAGTCGCCGGAGATGGCGACGATCGGGGTCTCCGGGTCCGCGGTGGCGGCACCGATGGCGGCCGGGATGGTCCAGCCGAGCGGACCGGCCTGGCCGCAGTTGATCCAGTTGCGCGGCTTGTAGACGTGCAGGAACTGGGCCGCGGCGATCTGGGAGAGACCGATGGTGGTGACGTAGCGGGTCTCCGGGCCGAAGGCCTTGTTCATCTCCTCGTAGACGCGCTGCGGCTTCAGGGGGATGTTGTCGAAGTGCGTACGGCGCTGGAGGCTCGCCTTGCGCTCCTGCGCGGAGGCCGCCCAGGCGGAGAAGTCGGGGAGCCTGCCCGCGGCCTTGAGCTCCTTGGCGATCTCGACGAAGAGTTCGAGCGCGGCCTTGGCGTCGGAGGCGAAGCCGAAGTCCGGGGCGAAGATCTTGCCGATCTGGGTGGGCTCGATGTCGACGTGGACGAACTTCCGGCCCTTGGTGTACGCGTCCAGGTTGTAGCCGGTGTGGCGGTTGGCCCAGCGGTTGCCGACGCCGAGGACGAAGTCCGACTCCAGGAAGGTCGCGTTGCCGTAGCGGTGCGCGGTCTGGACGCCGACCATGCCGGCGGCCAGCTCGTGGTCGTCCGGGATGGCACCCCAGCCCATCAGGGTGGAGATGACCGGGATGTTCGTCAGCTCGGCGAACTCGACCAGCAGGTCGGATGCGTCGGCGTTGATGATGCCGCCACCGGCGACGATCAGCGGGCGCTCGGACTCCAGGAGGAAGTTCAGGGCCTTCTCGGCCTGGGCGCGGGTGGCGCGCGGCTTGTAGACCGGCAGCGGCTCGTACGTCTCCGGGTCGAACTCGATCTCGGTCAGCTGGACGTCGATCGGCAGGTCGATGAGGACCGGGCCGGGACGGCCGGAGCGCATCAGGTGGAAGGCCTCCTGGAAGACGCCCGGGACCTGAGCGGCCTCCAGGACCGTGGTGGCCTTCTTGGTGACCGGCTTGGCGATCGAGGCGATGTCGACGGCCTGGAAGTCCTCCTTGTGGAGCTTCGAGACCGGAGCCTGACCGGTGATGCACAGGATCGGGATCGAGTCGGCGATCGCCGAGTACAGGCCGGTGATCATGTCGGTGCCGGCGGGGCCGGAGGTACCGATGCAGACACCGATGTTGCCGGCCTTGGCACGGGTGTAGCCCTCGGCCATGTGGGACGCGCCCTCGACGTGGCGGGCCAGCGTGTGGCCGATGCCGCCGACGTTCTTGAGCTCGCGGTAGAAGGGGTTGATCGCCGCGCCGGGCACGCCGAACGCGGTGGTGACGCCTTCGCGCTTGAGGATCTCAACGGCCGCTGCGGCGGCGGTCATACGAGGCATGGGAGTGCTCCTGCTTCGGCCGGGCGGATCCAAGCCCACCGGTCGGCTAGGGAGCCCGGAGCGACTTGTTTCCGTAATGCGGAAATACTGTTCTGCTATACGGAAGCAATGTAGGTCGGGGTCCGGAGAACCGTCAAGAGAAGTCCGACCGGCGGGATCACGGAAGTGGCCGAACACCTCCCCCCGAGGCGTCCGATGGGTGGACGATGGGACGGAACGACAGGGGGTTGGTTGTGGGCGAGTCGGTACCGGTGCGCTGCCCGGAATGCCTGCGCACGCAGGCGTACGCGGCGCCCGTCTTCCCCTGCGCGTGCGGAAGCCCGGTGGCGCCGCCCGTGACGGCGGGCGCGACGGCGGAACCCATCACGCACCGGAACTGGACGGACGAGTGGGTCACCGTCCGCTGCGGAGCCTGCGGCCGCGAGGACGACTGGCCGCACCCGGAGACGGGCTGCACGTGCGGGGCGGTCCTGCGGGTACCGGTGCGGGCGGTGGAATCGGGGACCCCGACGGCCGGCGGGCCCGCGGAGGGCTCCGGAGGAGCCGCCGGGTCGTGGCCGGAAGCGGGTGCCGACCGGTCGGGCTCGGGCTCGGGTACGCGTCCGGGTACGGGCAGGGGCACGGGCACGGGCAGGGGCACGGGTACGGGCACGGGTACGGGTACGGGCACGGGTACGGGTACGGGCGCTGCCGGGCCGGGAGCGATCGGCGGTGGCCGGGCTCCGTCCTCGCCGCCCTCTCCTCAGGCCGGCCTGTCCGGCCCGTTCGATCCGTCCGCCACGTCCAGCCCGATCGATCCCATCGATCCCATCGATCCGATCGGTCCGTCCAGCCCGTCCGGCTCCTCCGGTCTGACTGGTCCGATCGGTCCGATCGCCGCGGGCGGGCCCCACCCGCCCCGGGCGGACGCCTCCCCCGGTACGGAGCACCCCCAGCCCGTCGAACCCGGCTCGGCCTGGTTCGGCACGGGCCCCGGCCCCCTTGGTACGGGTCCCGGTCCCGCGGGTACGAGCCCGGGCACCTCCGGAGCCGCGCCCGGGCCCGGTCCGGCCCCCGGCGCCCCCGGCGCCCCGCCCGGGCCCGCCGCCCACCGTCACCCCGCGAACCCGCCCCGTCCGGGCGGGCCCCGCACCTTCGCCGAGCGCTATCCCTCCCACATACCCCTGCCGCCCACCGCCCCGCGTCCGGCCCCGGTGCGCGGGGACTTCCGGCCGCTGACGATCCGGACCGCTCGGGACGCGGTCGCCGCGGCCGCCGGGTACCTGCGCTGGCTGGGGTTCCGGGACGTGGTCCAGCCCGAGGAGCGTCCCGCGTCCGGGGTGGACCTGCGGGCGCTGGGGCTCGTCGCGCAGGTCGACCCGAGCACCCGGCCCACCGGGCTCCGGGCCGTCGAGTGCCTCTGGCTGAACGGGCTGAGCGCCTCCTCCGTGAGCGTGTTCTTCTCGCTCGCCGGCTACACCCCTGAGGCCCGTTCGCGGGCCGCCGAGGTCGGCCTTCCGCTCTTCGTGCTCGACCTGACCGGCACCCCGCAGCCGGTGAACAGCGCCGCCGACGACCTGGCCTCGGGCGCCGTCTGAGCGTGCCGCCCAGGGCCCGCCCCTGTGCGCCGGCCCCGAAGGCGTGGCGCCCACAACACCTCGGCATCCGAAACCGGCCATTCACGCGTGACGATCACGCTCCCCCGGGCACAACACCCTCGGGGGGTGGGCGTCATGCCGACGGGGATGTGGTGGTTCATAGGAGCGGCCTGCGGTCAACTACTGCTCGCCGTCGCCTTGTTGCGAACCCGCAGCAAGGAAAGCGAAGGGCCGCGTCCGGACGACGTGCCGCCGCCGCAGGCCCTGGCGCTGCTGCGCGGCGGGCGGCGGGCGGCCGTCACCGTGGCGCTGGTGGCGCTGCACCAGCGCGGGGCGGTCGCGGCGGGCCGCAAACATACGATTCGGGCCAACGGCGGCCCCGGCCGCACCCGGGACCCCGTCCAGCTGGGGGTGCACGGGGCGCTCCACCGGGCGTTCGCGTTGCGCGATCTGGCGCTGCGCCCCGAGGCACGCCGGGCGGTGGACGCGCTGCGCCGCGAGCTGCGCGGGGCCGGGCTGCTGCAGCCGCCGGCGCGGATGTGGGCGGCCAGGGTGCTGCTCGGCTGCGTACCGCTGACGGTGGCGGCGGGGGCGTACGCGACGGGGGCGACCGGTACCGGTCTGGCCGGGGCGCTGGCGGCCGGGGCCCTGCCCGTCCTGCTCGCGGCCGTGGTGCTGCTACGGCTGCCGCCGGCGACCCGGGCGGCGCGACGGCTCCTCACCGGGCTGCGGGAGCGGTACCCGCTGCCGGCGCATCGGCGTGAGGTGACGGACGGGTGGCTCGTCCAGCTGTACGTGGCCCTGTACGGCGATCCGGCGCTCGCGCTGTTCCTGCCCCATTTCTCGCGGGACGGCGGGCTGCTCGACCGGCCCGGTGAGGTGGACCGGAACCGGCCGCCGCAGGATCGTGGTCCGGTTCCGGGAGACGGCGCGGGGTGAGGCCGCGCCATACTGTCGTATGCGCATCAGAGCGGCCGCTCCGGCCGAACTCCCGCTGCTCCAGGACATCGAACGGGCGGCGGGCGAGCCGTTCCGTACTCTCGGCATGGCGGCGATCGCCGACGACGACCCGCTGCCCCTGGACGTCCTGGAGTCCTATCGCCGTGCGGGCCGGGCGTGGGTGGCGGTGGCCGCCGCCGACCGCCCGGTCGCGTATCTGCTGACCGACACGGTCGACGGCTCCGCCCACATCGAGCAGGTGTCGGTGCATCCGGACGCCGCCCGCCGGGGGGTCGGCCGGGCCCTGATCGAGCATCTGGCGGCGGCCGCCGGGGAGCAGGGTCTGGCGGCGCTGACCCTGACGACGTTCACCGAAGTGCCGTGGAACGCGCCGTACTACGCGCGGCTCGGCTTCCGTCCGCTCACCGACTCCGACCCGGCGCTCACGGAGGGCCTGCGGGCGATCAGCCGTGCGGAGGCCGACCACGGTCTGTCGGTCTGGCCGCGCGTCTGCATGCGCCGGGAGGTGGAGGGCGCCGCCCGGCTGCAGAGTTGACCTTCGCACCGGTGTCGACCGTCAGCGTCGACTGCCGCCGCACGCCGGATCCGATCGTGTCAGCCCTTGACGCGGACGCGGTTGAGGGGTGCCGGGGAGATCGTCCTGTGGGTCTTCAGGTAGTCCACGAAGCTCTCGTGGTCGGGGCTGTTGCGGACGGGCGCGGTGTAGCCGGCGAAGGCGCCGTACCCGTCGGCTCCGACGACCGTGTAGGCGAGGGCGGCGACCCGGTAGGTACGGGCGGGGTCGAGCGGCCGGCCGTTGATCCTCACGTCCCGGGGGGAGACGCGGTCGCCGACGGGCCGGGCCGGGTCGTAGCTGTACGAGACGTTGCGGGACACGGCGAGCGGCGCGGACCTCACCGACCCGTCGGTCTGCTTCTGCCACTGTTGTTCGAGGATCGCGTCGAGCTGACGGCCCTTCACGCCGACGGTGAGGACGGGGTTGCCGTAGCCGTAGGCGTTCCAGGACTCGCCGAACAGGATGCGCCCGTCCGCGTCGGCGGGGTTGCTCCCCTTCTTGAACGGCAGGTCACCCCGGACGGCGTTGCTGCCCTTGGCGGGCCGCGCGGAGATCAGCGCCAGATCGGCCCGCCCCTGGCTGGTGCGGTTGGCGTTCCAGAGCTGCGCGTCGGCGTACAGGTCGGCCGCCGTGCTCTCGCCCGCCGCGTTCGGTGTACGGGTGAAGGAGCCGGTCTGCCGGGCGAGCGGCTCGGCGAACCGCCGGGCTCCGCGCGCGACCCAGTAGTCGACGATCTTCTGGACGTCGCGGTCCGGTGCCACGTCGCGCGTCACGGCGTGGTTGACGGACCGGGTGCGGTCCCTGAGGACCTCACCGGTCGCCGGATCGAGGGACAGGTTGATCTCGTTGATCACACCGCCGTGGTGGCCCGCCTCCACGATCGGGCGCGGTTCGCCGGCCGGGTCGGGCACCATGCAGTTGAAGCGCCAGTGCCAGTCTCCCGTGACGATCGCGTCGATCTCGGCGGGGACCTTCCTCGCCAGTTCGAAGACCGGGCCGAAGACGGCGTCGCACGCGTCGTAGCCCGCGGTGATGTCGGTCGGCGACCCGCCCTCGTGCACGTTGAGGACGATGGCCTCGACGCCGCGACGCTTGAGCTCCTTGGTGTAGCGCTCGATGGTCCGTGCCTGGTCGAGGGCGCGCAGCTGCGGCTGGAAGGACGTCGAGTTGGTGACGGAGCCCTCCACCGTGGTGCTGATGAAGCCGACGGGTACGCGCTTCCCGCCGGCGGTGCGGAACCACTCGACGCGGTAGGGGTCCACCACCGGGCGACCGGTCCGCGCGTCGATGATGTTGCCCGATTGGAAGGTGAAGTCGGCGCCGTGGAAGCGCCGTCCGGTGGAGTCCGTGAAGCAGCTGTCCACGTCCACGGTGCCGAAGCACCGCCCCTCCTCCATGTGCTGGACCAGGAACTCGGGTGAGACGTCCAGCTCGTGGTTGCCCAGGGCCGAGAAGCGCACGCCGAGCTTGTTGAGCACCTCGACCGTCGGCTCGTCCTGGAAGGCGTCCACTTCGAAGGGCCAGCCGGCGAAGCTGTCTCCTGTGGCGAAGGTGACGGAGCGGGGGTGGTCGCCCCGTAACCGCTTGAGGTGGGTGGCGAGATAGGCGGCGCCGCCGACGGTGACCGAGGTGCCGCGCCCGGTGGGGATGGAGCCGCCCTGCCCGGCGGTGGGCGGCTGCAGGTAACCGTGGAAGTCGGTGATGCTGAGGAGTTGGATGTCGACAGTGTCGTCTGCGGCTGCCGGTGAGACGGACAGTGCGCCACCGAGGAGGGCGGTGCCCGCGGCGATGACGCCGATCCGGCGAAGGAAGTGTCTCAAGGCGATGACTCCTTCGGAGTGGGACGAGCGAACTCATCCCACTCCCCGTCGGTGTCATGGCCATGAACGTCGTACTGCGCTCCAAGGCATGGGGAATGACCGCTTCAGCGACTTCCCGGCCGGCGGGCGGGCCACGGGAACGCAGGTTGGCCGATGCCCCAACTGCCGTGATCCCGCAGCCGAAAAGGGGCCGCACCGCACCCGGCGGACTCGTCCGGCCCGACCGCCGCCTGCCACCTGACGCCACCCGCCTGCCGCTCGCTCCCGCCGCCCGCCGCCCGCCGCCCGCCGGTGCCGCCTACCGCCCACCGCCCCCGGTACCTACTCCGCGGCCGAAGCCTCCCCGTACCGCTGACGCAGTTCCACCTTCCGTACCTTCCCGCTCACCGTCATCGGGAACTCGGTGAGGATCTCCACCCGGCGCGGGATCTTGTAGTGGGCGAGCCGGTCGCGGCAGAAGGCGGTGACGTCCTCCAGGGTGGGCGGATCGGCCGGGTCGCGGGGGATGACGCAGGCGAGGATCTCCTCGCCGTAGCGCTCGTCGGGCACGCCCACGACCTGGACGTCGGCGATCTTCGCGTACCCGTAGAGAAACTCCTCGATCTCGCGCGGGTACACGTTCTCACCGCCCCGGATGATCATGTCCTTGATGCGGCCGACGATCTGGACGTAGCCGTCGTCGCGGATCACCGCCAGGTCGCCGGTGTGCATCCAGCGGCCGGAGTCGATCGCCTCGGCGGTCTTCTCCGGCTCGTCCCAGTAGCCGAGCATCACGCTGTAGCCACGGGTGCACAGCTCGCCCGCGGTGCCGCGTCCGACGGTGAGGCCGGTCGCCGGGTCGACGACCTTCACCTCGACGTGCGGCATGACCCGTCCGACCGTGCCCGTGCGGCGCTCCAGGTCGTCGTCGCGGCGGGTCTGGGTGGAGACCGGCGAGGTCTCGGTCATGCCGTAACAGATCGACACCTCCGCCATGTTCATCTCGGCGACGACCCGCTTCATCACCTCCACCGGGCACGGCGAGCCGGCCATGATGCCGGTGCGCAGGCTCGACAGGTCGTAGGTGGCGAAGTCGGGGAGGTTCAGCTCGGCGATGAACATCGTGGGCACGCCGTAGAGCGAGGTGCAGCGCTCCTCCTGTACGGCCCGCAGGGTGGCGGCCGGGTCGAAGGAGGGCGCGGGGATCACCATGCAGGCGCCGTGCGAGGTGGCGGCCAGGTTCCCCATGACCATGCCGAAGCAGTGGTAGAAGGGCACCGGGATGCAGATGCGGTCCTGCTCGGAGTAGGCGATCATCTCGCCCACGAAGTAGCCGTTGTTGAGGATGTTGTGGTGGGAGAGCGTGGCCCCCTTGGGGAAGCCCGTGGTCCCCGAGGTGTACTGGATGTTGACGGGCTCGTCGCAGGAGAGCGGTTCGGGGCGCAGCTCTCCCGGGGTGCGGGCGAGGAACGCGTCCCAGCCCGGGTCGCCGAAGTAGACCACCTCGCGCAACTCAGGGCATTCGGACCGCACTTGCTCGACCATCGCCCGGTAGTCGCTCGTCTTGTGCGTGAGCGAGGCGAAGAGCAGCGCGATCCCGGCCTGGTTGAGGACGTACGCCAACTCGTGCGGGCGGTAGGCGGGGTTGATGTTGACCATGACGGCGCCGATCCGGGCGGTGGCGTACTGCACGAGGACCCACTCGGCGCAGTTGACCGCCCAGATGCCGACCCGGTCCCCCTTCCGCACCCCGCTGCCGAGCAGCGACCCGGCCAACCGGTCGACGTCGGCGCCGAATTGCCCGTACGTCCAGCGGCGTCCGGTGGGCACGTCGACGAGTGCCTCCCGGTCCGGCCAGGCGGCGACGGCCCGGTCCAGGTTGGCGCCGATGGTGTCGCCGAGGAGCGGGGTCTCCGACACCCCATGGGCGTAGGAGAGTTCGGCGGGCGCGACGGTGCCGGACGTGGTCATGCGAGGTCCCCTTCCACGAATTCCCTGCCGCCGCCCTCGGCGGTCAGCCGGCGCAGTTCCACCCGCCGGATCTTGCCGGAGACGGTCTTGGGCAACTCGGCGAACTCGATGCGCCGGACCCGCTTGTACGGGGCGAGGACCGCGCGCGAGTGGGCGAAGAGGGCCTTCGCGGTCTCCGCGTCGGGCTCCCAGCCGGCCGCGAGGACGACGTACGCCTTGGGGACGG
This sequence comes from Streptomyces sp. CB02980, assembly GCF_014451325.2. Lineage (GTDB taxonomy): Bacteria > Actinomycetota > Actinomycetes > Streptomycetales > Streptomycetaceae > Streptomyces. The sequence continues at coordinate 74,129 of NZ_JACSCH020000022.1, forward strand.
CGAGCCGCAGCGGATCCGGGGCGGGGACGACGGCGGCCTCGGCGACGGCCTCGTGCTCCAGGAGCGCGCTCTCCAGCTCGAAGGGGCTGATCTTGTAGTCGGAGGCCTTGAAGACGTCGTCGGCGCGTCCGATGTAGGTGACGTACCCCTCGGCGTCCCTGGAGCCGATGTCGCCGGTGCGGTAGTAGCCTTCGGCCATCGCCTCCGCCGTACGCTCCGGGTCGCCGTGGTAACCGGTCATCAGGCCCACCGGGTTGGTGGACAGGTCGAGACAGATCTCGCCCTCCTCCACGTCCGCCTGCCCGCTCACCGGGTCGACGAGGGTGACCCGGAAGCCGGGGCTCGGGCGCCCCATGGAGCCCTCCTTGAGCCGCTGGCCGGGGCTGTTGGAGACCTGGACGGCGGTCTCCGTCTGGCCGAAGCCGTCCCGGATGGTGACGCCCCAGGCGCGCCGTACGGACTCGATGACCTCGGGGTTCAGCGGTTCGCCCGCGGCGACGACCTCGCGCGGCGGGGTCTTCAGCTGGCCGAGGTCGGACTGGATCAGCATCCGCCACACGGTCGGCGGGGCGCAGAAGCTGGTGACGCCGTTGCGCTCCATCTCGTTCATCAGCCGGGCCGGGTCGAAGCGCGTGTAGTTGTGGATGAAGACGGTCGCCTCGGCGTTCCACGGGGCGAAGAGGTTGGACCAGGCGTGCTTGGCCCAGCCCGGCGAGGAGATGTTGAGGTGCACGTCGCCGGGCTTGAGGCCGATCCAGTACATCGTCGAGAGGTGCCCGACCGGGTACGAGGTGTGGGTGTGCTCGACCAGCTTGGGGCGGGCGGTCGTGCCGGAGGTGAAGTACAGCATGAGGGTGTCGTCGGCGAGGGTGACGCCCTCGGGCTCGAACACCTCGGACTCGCGGGCGGCGTGCTCGTACCCCAGCCAGCCCACCCCGTCGCCGCCGACCGCGATCCGGGTGTACTCCCCCGGGACGTCGTCGAACTTGGCGGTGTCCTCGGCGCGCACGACGACATGCCGGGCGCGGCCCCGGTCGACGCGGTCGCGGAGGTCGGCGGGGCCCAGGAGCGGGGTGGCGGGAATGACGACGGCGCGCAGCTTCATGGCAGCGAGCACGGTCTCCCAGAGCTCGACCTGGTTGCCCAGCATCACGATGATCCGGTCGCCGGCGCGGACGCCCTGGGCGCGCAGCCAGTTCGCGACGCGGTTGGAGCGCGCGGACATCTCGGCGAAGGACACCTTGGTCTCGGATCCGTCCTCCTCGACGAGGTGGAGCGCGGTCCGGGCGTTGCCCTCGGCGATGACGTCGAACCATTCGAGCGCCCAGTTGAACCGGTCGGACCGGGGCCAGGAGAAACCCTCGTAGGCCGTCTCGTAGTCCTCGCGGTGCTGGAGCAGGAAGTCCCGGGCAGCCCGGAACCTCTCCGTCGCACTGGTCGCGCTCTGTGCCGTCATACGTCCTCCTCGTTGCGGGACCGGTCCCGGACATCGTGTAATCAGTGACCCAGGTCTCACTACCCCCGTTCGGGGGTGAAGGAGTGGTCCCGTGACCGAGCAGAGGGAAACGGCCGAACTGCGCGCGGCGCTGCTGCGGCTGCGCCGGGGCAGCGGACTGCCCGTGGTCTTCGGCGGGCTGCTCCAGGACGGGCGGGGGATGCGGATCGGCGAGACCTGCGGAGCGGTGACGCCCGCGCTGCACGGCCTGACGATCTCGACCGGCTCGGGCCTCGGCGGCAAGTGCCTGGCCCTGTCGCGGCCGTGCGCGGTCACGGACTACCCCTCGGCCCGGCACATCACCCATGAGTACGACGGCCCGGTCGCGGCGGAGGGGCTGCGCTCGGTGATCGCGGTGCCCGTCGTCGTACGCCGCAAGGTGCGCGGTGTCCTGTACGGGGCACTGCGCGACGCCCTGCCGATCGGCGAGCGGGTCTTCGACGCGGCGGTCGCGGCGGCCCGGGACGTGGAGCAGGCGCTGGCCGTACGGGACGAGGTCGGCCGCCTCGACACCCTGCCGGCCCCGGGACCGTCCTGGGAGGAGGTCCGCCAGGCGTACGGGGAGCTGCGCGAACTGGCCCCGCAGGTCCCGGACCCGGAGCTGCGGGAACGCCTGCTCGCGGTCTGCGGCCGCCTGGAGACGGCCTCGGGGACACCCCGCGACCTGCCGGGGGTGGCGCTGACCCCTCGGGAGACGGACGTCCTCGCGGCGGTGGCCTCGGGCGCGACGAACGCGACGGCGGCGACGCGCCTCGGCCTGCGCCCGGAGACGGTCAAGGGCTACCTGCGCTCGGCGATGCGCAAACTGGGCGCGCACACCCGTCTGGAGGCGGTGGTGGCGGCCCGGAGGGCGGGGGCGCTGCCGTAGGGCGCGTCACCGGGGGAAGTCCCGTGATTCCCGCTGGGGCCCACTTCAGGAGCTCGGGCGGCTGGGCGCCGATTCGCCCGCCGGGTACCGGCCGGCCGCGCCGAGGACGGCGGCCAGGGCTTCCTCGCCAGTCACTCGGCCGACCCCGCCGTCTCCGCCGTCTGCACCAGCCCCGCCGTCACTCCGCATGGACGATCTCGTACGGGATCTCCGACGGCGTCATGAGCCGGAGGGTCCGCTCGGCCTCGGCGGTGAGGGCCGCACGCTGGGAGCGCGTCACATGCCCGAAGGGCTCGACGGTGAGGATGGTGCGGTCCTTGCCCTCGTCGAGGCGCCAGAGCCCGGCGAGGAAGCCGTCGAGGAGGAAGACGCGGTGGGCCTGGTTGCCGGTCCAGGTGCGGCCCTTGTGCTCGGCGGGCATGACACGGCTGCGGTCGGCGTGCGACAGCAGCAGGTTGTCGAACTCGGGGAGGAAGCGGGGCGGGGCCGGGGTGTCCTCGTCGGGGCGGGGCGCGTCGGGCAGGTCGAAGAGTTCGGTGCCGCGCGCGTCCTGGAAGACGAGGAGCCGGGGCCGCAGCCGCTCGAAGGCGGGGCCGAGCCTGGTGAGGCCGCACCAGGTCTGCATGTCCTTGACGGAGGCGGGTCCGAAGGCGCCGAGGTAGCGGAGCACGGTCTCGTCGAGATCGGCGGCGCCGTCGGCGGGATCGTCGAACCACTGGTCGGTCGTCGTGAGCGAGACCTGGCCGCCGCGCCCCCAGAGACCGCGCGGGGTGACCTGGACCAGGGGAAGGAGGCAGCGGGCGGCGACGGAGAGCGACAGGGGGTCGGCGTCGGGCCACTGGGGAAGCAGCGCTTCGCGCAGTTCCTTGGGAGTGCGGGGCCGCTCGGTCACGAGCGCGCGGGCGAGGTCGGCGAGCCGGTCGAGGTCGACGCCGTCGAGGCCCCCGCGGGAGACGAAGATGGCGAGCTCGCGGTCGATGGCCCCGCCCTGCGCGAGCCCGCGCAGGGCGACCGCGTCGCGGGCGGTGTGGGTGTGCACGGTGGAGCGCATGGTGACGATACGGGCGACGTCACGGGACTCCATGAGCGCGGAGAGCTGCTCGGGGCGGAATCCGTCGAGGCGGGCGGCGAGCGCGTAGTACGGGGGCTTGGTGTTCTGCGCCTGTAGGCCGAGAAGGTGCTCGACGGCCTCCGTGACGCCCAGGGAGGCGGGGCGGAGGAGCAGCTGGCGGTCGAGGGTGGCACGGTTCAGGGCGCGGGCACCGAGCACGGGGTGGGTCGTCTTGAGGGCCATGACGGGCACGCTACCCGGACTTGCGGACAGATACGGTCCGCAAGGCGGGATCGAGGCCACGACGGGGGGCGCCGGGCGCCGATCCATCCCCATTCACCCGAAACCAACCCCATATATCCTTCCCGGAGACTCAGGAGGTGCACGAGATGTCCGACCGTCGCCCACGCCAGGCATGGCGCCGCCCCCCGGCGGAGCCGCCCACGACCGCCGCCCCGGAGTCGTCGGAGGAGCGGCGGAGCGTGGTGCAGGCGAGCCTGTACCGGGACGGCCGTCGCGTCTCGTCCCCGGCGACGCTCGCGGAGACCTTCCGGCAGCTGCGCGAGCACCCGGACGGCATGGCGTGGATCGGTCTCCAGCGCCCGACCGAGGAGGAACTCCACTCCCTGGCTGCCGAGTTCGACCTGCACGAACTGGCCGTCGAGGACGCGATGGAGGCGCACCAGCGCCCCAAGCTGGAGAGGTACGGCGACACGCTCTTCGTGGTCCTCCGGGCGGCCCGCTACCTGGACGCGCAGGAGGAGGTCGAGTTCGGCGAGCTCCACGTCTTCGTGGGCCCGGACTTCCTGATCACGGTCCGCCACGGCGCCGCACCGGACCTCTCCACGGTCCGCCGCCGCATGGAGAAGGACCCGGAGCTGCTCGCCCTGGGCCCGGAGGCGGTCCTGTACGCGATCCTCGACGCGGTGGTCGACGGCTACGCGCCGGTGGTGGCGGGCGTCCAGAACGACATCGACGAGATCGAGACGGAGGTCTTCGGCGGCGACCCCGCGGTCTCCCGCCGCATCTACGAACTCTCCCGGGAAATGGTCGAGTTCCAGCGCGCCACCCGCCCCCTGGTCGGCATGCTGCACGGCCTGATGGCCGGCTTCGCCAAGTACGGCACGGACGAGGAACTCCAGCGCTACCTCCGCGACGTGGCGGACCACGTCACCCACACCAGCGAGCGCGTCGACGGCTTCCGCCAGGCACTCGCGGACATCCTCACGGTCAACGCGACCCTGGTCACCCAGCAACAGAACGCGGAGATGCGGGCGTTGGCGGAGGCGGGCTTCGAACAGAACGAGGAGATCAAGAAGATCTCCTCGTGGGCCGCCATTCTGTTTGCACCCACACTCGTGGGAACCATCTACGGCATGAACTTCGACACCATGCCGGAGCTGCACTGGGCGGGCGGGTATCCGTTCGCGATCGTGCTGATGGCCGTGGTCTGCACGAGCCTGTACGTGATCTTCAAGAAGCGCGACTGGCTCTAGCCGGCCCGGCGGGCTGGCTCCTGCGAACGCCGAGGAGCGGTCCGTCGGACCGCCCGGGGCGAATCAGGCGTTCGCATCTCGCTTCCTCCGCCGGTCCCCTCGACGGGCACGTCGCCGAAGGCCCCTCCGCTGAAGGTGGGGCCCCGCGACGTTCTCCGTCTCAGCCGGATGCCTGCCCGTCCGTTGCCGCCGTGACGGGTTCCTCCGGCGCCGACGGCAGGCCGCGTAGCCGGCTCACCGGGGACAGGACAAGCGCGATCAGCACGGCGGCGGAGCCGATCGCCGCCACGGTCAACGCCCCCCCCGGGCGCCGATCCGGCCCGACAGCAGGCCCGCGAACAGACCGCCGAGTGCGCCGCCGCCGAACAGCAGGGTGCGGAAGACCGCCGTCATCCGGCCCATCATCGACTGCGGGGTACTGGCCTGCCGCAGGCTGACGATGACGACGCCGGCGACGCCGAGTCCCAGGTAGGTGGTGAAGAAGGAGAGGACGAACATCCCCACCATCACCGGCCGTGGGCCGGCGGCCAGGGCGATCAGCGTCGGGCCGATGAGGAGGACCGACTGGGCGACGAGGTAGACGAGACCGAGCCGGAAGCGCCGGATGACCTTCCGGGAGATCGCCGCGCCGATCAGACCTCCCACGGAGGCAGTGGCGAAGATACCGCCGAGGGTCGTCGAGTCCAGGTGCAGGTCCCGTGCCCCGTACAGCAGGAACATCGTCCACACGGTGACCATGGAGAAGTTGCAGCAGAACCCGATCAGCGCCAGCGACCGCAGAACCGGGTTCCTCAGCACCCAGCGCAAGCCGTCCCGGAGTTCGGTCGGCAGGTGCCGCCGTGCGGCCGACGGTCCGGGACGGGGCTCGGGCGTGCGGATGAGCAGCAGCGAGATCAGGGACACCAGATAGGAGAACGCGTCGACGATCAGCGCCACGGGCGCGGTCAGGGCGCCGACCAGGACACCCGCGAGTCCGGGCCCTGCCACATCCGCCGCCGATGAGCTCATCCCCATCTTGGCGCCGGCCTCCACGTAGCGATCGGGGTCGCGTACGAGGGTGGGTACGTACGACATCCAGCTCACGTCGAACAGCACCGAGGCGACGCCGACGGCGCAGGCGATCACGAGCAGCGAGCCCATGCTGAGCACGTCCGTCCAGTACAGGACGGGGACGAGGGCCAGCAGGATCATCCGGACGAGGTTGGCGCCGAGCATGATCCGCCGCCGTCGGGCCCGGTCCACCCACACCCCGAAGACCAGGGCAAGCCCGAGGTACGGGACGAGCTGCAGGAACCGCAGGACACCGACCTGCTCGTCGGTGGCTTTGAAGGCGATGATGGCGGTCAGCGGCAGGGCGAGGTTCGTGACCTGGGTGCCGAGGAGCGAGAGTGTCTCGCCGAGCCAGAACCTGAGGAAGTCGCCGTTGCGCCAGAGACTCTCCTGGGACGGTTCCTCGGTGCGTATCTGCGTGGCGGTCATCGCCGTCCCTGGCGGACGAGGTCCGCGACCGCGTCGGCTACGTGATCCACCTCTTCCTCGGTGTTGTAGTAGTGCGGCGACAGGCGCAGACACCATTCGATGCCCTTGTCCCCGAAGTCGAGCTGCGCGAACTCGCGGAAGCTGAGTGCCGAGTTGATGGATCGGGCGTCCAGGGCCGCCTTGAACGGCTCCGGCTGCCAGCCCTCCACGCCGAAGGTGACGAGCGCGGCAAGACGCCGGCCGCGGTCGAGCAGGCGCACCCCGGGGATGGGTGCGAGCCGGTCGCGCAGCCGGGCCGCGAGCATCGGTGTGCGCTGCTCGATGGCCTCGATGCCGACCTCGCGGGCGTAGCGCGTCGCGGCCGCGCTGCCGAGCACCGCGGCGTACGGCAACTCCCACTCCTCGAACCGGGCCGCCGTCCTGACGGGCTCGTAGTCGCCCGGCTCGGTCCAGCGAGCGCCGTGCATGTCGATGAACAGCGGTTCGTAGCCCGCGCGCAGGACGCGATCGGAGACGTACAGGAATCCGGAGCCGCGCGGACCGCGGAGGAACTTGCGGCAGGTGGCGGTGAGGAAGTCGCAGCCGATCTCCTCCACGTCGATGACGAACTGGCCCACCGACTGACAGGCGTCGACCAGGTAGAGCAGGTCCGACTCGCGGCAGTGGCGGCCGATCTCGACCACCGGCGAGACCAGGCCCGAGTTGGTGGGGACATGGGTGGCGGACACCAGGCGCGGGCGGTGGGTGCGCATCAGCGCGGCCATCGCCTCCACATCGACCCCGCCCTCGGGTGCGTCGGGCGCGTGGACGATGCGTACGCCGAATCGCTTGCGCAGGGACAGGAAGGCGATCTGGTTGGAGACGAAGTCGTCGCGGGTGGTGAGGATGACGTCGTCGGGCTCGAACGGGATCGACGACAGTGCGTTGGAGTAGGCGTGAGTGGCGCTGCCCGCGAAGGCGATGTTGTCGGGCGTCGTGTTGATGAGGGCGGCGATCTCCGTGTAGAACTCGCGGACTTCGGCGGATCGGGCGGCCGAGGCCTCGTAACCGCCGATCCGGGCCTCAAGGTTCACGTGGCCGACCATCGCGTCGAGGACCGGGGCCGCCAGGAGGCCGGAGCCCGCGTTGTTGAAGTGGATGACCTGCCGGCACCCCGGGGTGTCGGCCCGCAGAGCGGCGACATCCAGCTGAAGTGCTTCCGAAGCGGAGCCAGTAGCGCTATTCTTATCTGTCATGAATGACGGTAGCACTTCTGGCGAGTTGGCCGACAGTCTTCGTACGCTGCTCTCCCGGCTTTCGCCCGGCGACCGGCTGCCGAGCAGCCGGGAGCTGATCAAGGAGTACCGGGTCGGCCCGGCGACCGTGGCGCGGGCCATCGCCGCACTGGCCGCCGAGGGTGCCGTGGTGACCCGACCGGGCAGCGGGACGTACGTGGCGCAGCGCACCCGGTTCGGCGACGCAGCCGCTGCAGGCGACATGTCCTGGCAGACGGTCGCCCTCACCGACCGCGCCGTCGACACCCACCTGATCGCCGACCCGCTCGGTCCGCCACCGGCCGGCACGATCACGATGGACGGCGGCTACGTGCACCGATCGCTCCAGCCCACCCGGGCCCTCAGTGCGGCGCTGGCGCGGGCGGCACGCCGTCCGGACGCGTGGGACCGCGCCCCGGCAGGCGGCCTGTTGGCGCTGCGCACCGTGTTCGCCCGGATCGTCGGCGGCAGCGTGGTCCCGGAGGACGTGCTGGTCTCCGCCGGCGGGCAGAGCGCCCTGTCGATCGCGTTCCGGGCCATCGCCGGGCCCGGCAGCCCCGTCCTGGTGGAGTCCCCCACGTACCCCCGGGCCCTGGCCGCCGCCCGTGCCGCAGGGCTGCGGCCGGTCCCGGTACCGCTCGACGCAGACGGCCTGCGGCCCGACATGCTGGCCGACGCGTTCGCGATGACCGGCGCGCGGCTGCTGTACTGCCAGCCGACCTACCAGAACCCGACCGGCACCGTGCTCACGCCCGAACGGCGCCGCCAGATCCTCGATGTGGCGCGCGCCTCGGGCGCGTTCGTGGTCGAGGACGACTTCGCACGGCACCTGGGACACGGCGGCGCCGTGCCGCGGCCGCTGGTCGCCGACGACCGGGACGGTACGGTCGTCCATGTCACCTCACTCACCAAGCCGGCCGCACCGAGCCTGCGGATCGGGGCCCTCGTGGCCCGCGGGCCGGTGATGGAGCGCATGCGGGCGGTGCGTCTGGTCGACGACTTCTTCGTCACGCGCCCGCTCCAGGAAGCCGCGCTGGAAGTGCTCAGCTCCCCCTCCTGGGACCGCCACGTCCGTTCTCTCGGTGCGGCGCTGCGGGAGCGGTGCGCCGTACTGGCCGCCGCGGTCACGCAGGAGATCCCCGGCGCGACCCTGGCCGGGTTGCCTACGGGCGGGCTGCACCTGTGGGTTCGCCTGCCGTCGGGCGTGGACGACACGCTCCTCACCGGCGCCGCCCGGCAGCACGGCGTCGCCGTGAGCGCCGGCAGTCGCTACTTCGCCACCGAGCCGCCGGCGGCTCACCTGCGCATCGGGTTCGCCGGGACCGCCGACCATGCCGAGCTGGCCGAGGGTGCTCGTCGACTGGGAGCCGCGCTTGCGGATGTCGGCCCTCGGCAGCAGCGAGGCGCGCTGTAGCGACGCCCGGGACGCGGAGGCGCCGGCGTGACCTAGAGTGCGGGGGTGCCGTCGTACAGCATTGGGCAGGCCGCGCGGCTGCTCGGAGTGAGTTCGGAGACCGTTCGCCGGTGGGCGGACGGCGGTCGGCTGCGCATGGACCGGGACGGCTCGGGCAACCGGGTGATCGACGGGGTGGGGCTCGCCCGCTTCGCCCAGGAGCGTGGGGCCGGGCTGCACGCCGTTCCCGAGGACGATGTGCCGACCTCGGTGCGGAACTCCTTCGTGGGGATCGTCACCGGGGTGCGGAGCGACGACGTGGCCGCGCAGGTGGAGGTGCAGTCCGGGCCGCACCGGCTGGTGTCCCTGGTGACCCGGGAGGCCGTTGAGGAGCTGGGGCTCGACGTCGGGATCACGGTGACGGCGCGGGTGAAGTCGACCAGCGTGCACATCGACCTGCCGTGACGGCCGGGGGTGGGGTCAGCGGCAGAGGAGTGCGGCGCTCAGGTCCACCCGGTCGTCGAGCCGGGACAGGTCCCGGCCGGTGAGGGTCTCGATGCGTTCGACGCGGTAGTGGACCGTGTTGACGTGGATGTGCAGGGCCTCGGCGGTCCGTGTCCAGGAGCAGTCGTGCGCCAGGAAGACCTCCAGGGTGTCCAGGAGCATGACCCCCGACCGCCCTCCGTTCAGCAGGGGTCCGAGGACCGTCTCTCGGTAGACCTCCCGTACGGCGTCGGGGATGCCGCCCAGCAGCAGGGCGAGCCCGTCGAGGTCGCTGAGCCCGGCGACCCGTGGAGCCGGACGTGTCGCGGTACGGGCCGCCGCGAGGGCGTAACGGGCCTGCGTCAGCGCGGTGTTCAGCTCCGCGGGCGTCGCGACGGGCGTGCTCAGGCCGGCCTGCCAGATGCTCTCCGGGCGGCAGGCCTGCACCAGGGGCCACACCTCCCGTAGGCGATCCCTCGTGGCGTCGGCGGTGACGGCCTCGTGGGCGAGGACGGCCGCCACCTCGTCGCCGGCGCACGGGGCGACGGCGAACGCGACGGACGTCAGATGACCGAGTGCCTCGGTGAGCGCGGCGATGCCGTCGGCGCCGGCGTCCGCGTTCGGCTCCAGGGAGGCGACGACCACCGTGTACGCCGCCCGGTCGCCCAGACCGCAGGAGGCCAGCGCGTCCCGCAGGTGGTCGGTGTCGGCGCGCGGGGCGCCGATGGCCTCCACCAGCCGGGCGGCGGCGGGGCCGCGTGCCGCCCGGTGCCGGTCCTGGCGGCGGCGGTGACGGCCCAGGAGTTCGGATATCTCGTGGAGGACCCTCGGGGGCACCTGTCCCTCCTCGGGCAGGTGCAGGTACCAGGTGTCGAAGTCCGTGCCCTCGGCCTCGACGCGCAGTGTCGTGCCCTGCCCGCCACGCAGGGCTTCCACGGCCGCCCTGGCGGGGAGTTCCGCCGCGGCGTCGGTCCGGGTGACGGTGCGGCCGCTGGCGGTGAGCAAGTGGCAGGCGGGCGAGCCGAGATGGGCGAAGGCCCGGTCGAGCAGCTCGCCGGCCGTCGCGCCGCTCTCCAGGGCGCGGTCGAGGTCCAGGCGGACGTTCTCCGGCAGGGCGTGGTGCCCGGTGGGGCGGCGGCTGAGTTCGCCCCACTGCCGCAGGTACACGGCTTCGGTGATGGCCCGGAAGCCGGTGTGCGGGGGCACGGCGATCAGGGCGACGCGGTGTTTGCGGCAGGCGTCGGCGAGTTCGCGCGGCACGTGTCCGTGGGTCTCCTCGCCGGCGAGGAGTGCCACCGCTCCCGCCCGGCGCAGGGCCGACACGAAGTGGTCGGTCTTGGCCGGTGCGCCGTCCGGGGTCCACCACACGAGTCCGCTCAGCACGACCTCGCCCGGCTGGAGAAAGCGCTCCGGGTCCTCCAGGTCGGTCGCGGTGACCCCGGCGATCTCCTGGCCGAGGAGCGACTCGTCGCCCCAGACGAGGGAGAGGTCCAGGCGGTCGAGCCGGAGGAGGTGGTCGACGTGCATACGTGGCTCCTTGCGCGGTCGCGGGAGTGGCCCGCGCTCACATTCACGAGGCGAATACGAGTCGATGCATCGTAGATGCCAAGGTGAAGGCGGAGAACCGTTCCTGGTCGATCATCCAGCACCGGGGGCCGGGAGGTGGATGTTTTCCGGGTTCCCGTCCAGTCGTGCGGCAGGTCTCCGCCGGGCTTCACTGGCCTGAAGGCACCGGTCGGAAGGCAGTGGTGGGGATGGACCTGAACACGATCACGGACGTGAGGGACGCGCGCCTGCGTGAGCCCTGGCGCCCCGGGGACGCGTGGCTGGGGGGCGGGACGTACCTGTTCTCCGAGCCCCAGCCCCACCTGCGACGGCTGCTCGATCTGAGCCGGATGGGCTGGGAGCCGCTCAGGCGTCACGCGGACGGCTCGCTGGAGATCGCCGCGACCTGCACGATCACCCAGCTGTCCCGCTTCGGGCGGCGCTTCCTCGACTCCCCCGCGGCACCGCTCTTCGAGCAGTGCTGCCGGGCCTTCCTCGCCTCGTTCAAGATCTGGAACATGGCCACCGTCGGCGGGAACCTCTGCAACGGCCTTCCGGCCGGGCCGATGATCTCGCTCACCGCCGCCCTGGACGGCACCTGTCTCCTCCAGGCGCAGGACGGCTCCACCCGTGAGGTGAAGGCGGCCGACTTCATCCGGGGCGCGGGCGTCAAGGACCTCGCGGACGGGGAACTGCTGCGCTCGGTGACCCTGCCCGGGCGCGCGCTGGAGTGCCGTACGGCCTACCGGCAGGCGTCGTTGTACGGGCTCGGCCGGTCCGGGGCCCTGGTGATCGGGGCGCTCGACCCGGTGGACGGCTCGCTCGCGGTGACGGTGACCGCGGCCACCACCCGCCCGTTCCGGTTCTGGTTCCCGCTGCCGCCCACCGCGGAGCACCTCCGGACCACGATCGACGCCGCGGTGTCCGGCTCCGAGTGGTTCGACGACATCCACGGACTGCCCGAGTGGCGGCGGCACATGGGCCTGCGCCTCGCCGAGGAGGTCCGCCGCGAACTGACCGCGCCCACCACACCCCACGGCTCCCAGGAAGGTGCCCGATGAGCTTCGGACTCCACGTCAACGGCCGCCCGTTCGACACCGAGCCGCGCTCCGGCCAGTGCCTGCGCACCTATCTGCGCGAGCGGGGCTGGTTCGGCGTGAAGAAGGGCTGCGACGCCGGCGACTGCGGGGCCTGCACGGTCCACGTGGACGGTGCGCCGGTGCACAGCTGTCTCTACCCCGCCGTGCGGGCCGAGGGACGGTCCGTCACCACGGTGGAGGGGCTCGCCTCCCGGGACGGCGAACTCCACCCCGTACAGCAGAAGTTCCTCGACGCGCAGGGGTACCAGTGCGGCTTCTGCACCGCCGGGTTCCTGATGACGACCGCCGCCCTGGAAGCCGAGCGGGGTTCCGCGCACGACGACGGCAAGCTCGACGATCTCCCCCGCGCCTTCAAGGGCAACATCTGCCGCTGCACCGGCTACCGGGCGATCGAGGACGCCGTCCGGGGCGTGCAGCACACCGAACGGCCCTGCGCCGGAAAGGCGGTGGGCCGCAACGTCGCCGCCCCGGCAGGACCGCAGGTCGTGACCGGCACCGCCCGCTACACCTTCGACGTCGAGGTCCCGGGCCTGCTCCACATGAAGCTGCTGCGCTCCCCGCACCCGCACGCCCGGATCCTGGCGATCGACACCTCGGCCGCGCTCAGGGTCCCCGGCGTCCACGCCGTACTGACCCATGAGGACGCACCGGCGACCCTGTACTCCTCGGCCCGGCACGAGCATCCCACCGAGGACCCCGACGACACCCGGGTCCTGGACGACGTCGTCCGGTACGTCGGGCAGCGGGTCGCCGCCGTCGTCGCCGACAGCGAGCAGGCCGCCGAGGAGGGCTGCCGCCGCATCGAGGTGACGTACGAGGAACTCCCGTACGTCACCGACCCGGAGGAGGCGATGCGCCCCGGCGCCCCCGTCCTGCACGCCGGCAAGGGGCCGGAGGTGCGGATCGCCCGGGTCGAGAACAACGTCGCCGGCGAGGTCCACGGCGAGATCGGTTCCGTCGAGCAGGGCTTCGCCGAGGCCGACGTCGTGTACGAGGAGACCTTCCGCACCCAGCGCGTGCAGCACGCCAGCCTGGAGACCCACGGCTGCGTCGCGTACCTCGAGCCGAAGGAGGACGGTACGGGCGAGCGCCTCACCGTGCGCTCCTCCACCCAGACGCCGTTCCTGACCCGACGGGCCCTGTGCGCGCTGTACGGCCTGCCGGAGGACGAGGTGCGGGTGGTCGCCGGCCGGGTCGGCGGCGGCTTCGGCGGCAAGCAGGAGATGCTCACCGAGGACATCGTGACGCTGGCCGCGCTGAAGCTGCGCCGGCCGGTGAAGCTGGAGTACACCCGGGCCGAGCAGTTCTACGGGGCCACCACCCGGCACCCGTTCACCATCGGCATCAAGGTGGGCGCCCGCGCCGACGGGACGCTGACCGCCGTGCGGATGCGGGTCGTGTCCAACACCGGCGCGTACGGCAACCACGGCCCCGCGGTGATGTTCCACAGCGTCGGCGAGTCCTTCGCGGTCTACCGCGCCCCGCACAAGAAGGTCGACGCCTTCTCCGTCTACACCAACGCCGTCCCGGCGGGCGCCTTCCGCGGCTACGGCCTCGGCCAGGTCACCTTCGCCGTCGAGTCCGTCATGGACGAACTGGCCCGCCGCCTCGGCATGGACCCCCTCGTCCTCCGGGAGAAGAACATCATCGGGGCCGGCGAGGGCATGCACAGCCCGATCGGCGAGGAGGAGGACCTGTACATCGCCTCCTACGGCCTCGACCAGTGCCTGTCGGTCGTCCGGAACGCCCTGGCCGAGGACCGCAGTGCCGAGGAGGCACCGGAGGGCTGGCTGGTCGGCCAGGGCACCGCGATGGCGATGATCGCCACCGGACCGCCCGGCGGCCACTACGCCGACGCCCGCGTGTCGCTCCTGGAGGACGGCACCTACGACATCGCCGTCGGCACCGCCGAGTTCGGGAACGGCACCACCACCGTCCACCAGCAGATCACCGCCGGGGCCCTCCACACCACCGAGGACCGCCTCACCGTCCGCCAGTCCGACACCGACGTCGTCCGCCACGACACCGGCGCCTTCGGCTCCGCCGGCACCGTCGTCGCCGGCAAGGCCGTCCTGCTCGCCGCGACCTCCCTCGCCGAACGGCTCCGGACCCTTGCCGCCCGTCACGCCGGCGTGGCCCGCCACCTGTGCGTGCTCGGCGCCGAGTCCGTCGACTGCGCCGGCCGTACGGTGACCCTGAAGGAGCTGTACGAGGCGGGTCACGCGCTCGGCGCGGCGGAGGAGCTGGCGGCCGACGGGCACTGGGGCGGCTCGCCGCGCTCGGTGGCCTTCAACGCCCAGTGGTTCCGCGTCGCGGTCGACCCCGGCTCCGGCGAGATCCGCATCCTGCGCAGCGTGCACGCCGCCGACGCCGGCAAGGTCATGAACCCGATGCAGTGCCGCGGCCAGGTGGAGGGCGGAGTCGCCCAGGCGCTGGGCGCGACCCTCTTCGAGACCGTGCGGCTCGACGAGCGCGGCGAGGTCACCACGGCCGCGTTCCGCCGCTATCGGCTTCCCCAGTACGCGGACGTCCCCCGTACCGAGGTCCACTTCACGGAGACGTCCGACGCGATCGGCCCGCTCGGGGCGAAGTCGATGAGCGAGAGCCCGTTCAATCCGGTCGGCCCGGCGTTCGCCAACGCTCTGCGGGACGCCACGGGCATCCGCTTCACCGAGCTGCCGGTGACCCGCGACCGCGTCTGGCTCGCCCTCGACCGACAGGCGAGGTCCGAGGTCCGAGACCCGCGTATCACCCGGTGACACCGTCGACCTCTCTCGTCACTTCCTCCAACCCCCCTCTCATTCGCCATGGAGAGTCCCACGACGTTGTTGCAGATGAGATCGAGCACGGCCTACGGTGTCGCATATGCAGTCCTACACGATCGGGCAGGCCGCTCGTCTGCTGGGCGTCAGCCCGGACACGGCGCGGCGCTGGGCGGACGCGGGCAGGGTGGCGACCCACCGCGACGAGAGCGGTCGGCGTGTCATCGACGGGAAGTCGCTCGCGGAGTTCTCCGTGGAGATCGCGCAGGGCGACGACGACGCGTCGTACACCTCGGCGCGCAACGCGTTCCCGGGGATCGTCACGGCGATCAAGCTCGGCGACGTCGCGGCCCAGGTCACGATCCAGGCCGGTCCGCACCGGCTCGTCTCCCTCCTCACCCGTGAGGCCGTGGAGGAACTGGGACTGGAAGTCGGCGTGCAGGCCACCGCCCGCGTGAAGTCGACCAGCGTGCACATCGACCGCACCTGACCACCCCTCACGCAGTACCGAGCAGCTCGGCCGTCGGCGCGGCCGCCTCCCACCGCATCTTCCGTTCCCATCAAGGAGTCCAGACCCTCATGTCTCTCACCCACACCCCCGCCAGACGCCGTACCGCCGCCGCCGTGCTCACCGCCGCCCTGCTGGTGCCGCTCGCGGCCTGCGGGAACAGCGACGACACCAAGGAGGACGCCGCCGGCTCCTCCGGCTCGGCGTCCGCATCCGCCACCGGCTCCGCGAGCGGCGCGCCCGCGGCCGACCTGATCGTCCTCGCCGCCGCCTCGCTCACCGACGTCTTCAAGACGGCGGGGGCCGCGTACGAGAAGTCCCACCCGGGCACGAAGCTCACCTTCTCCTTCGCCGGCTCGCAGGAGCTCGTCGCGCAGGTCTCGCAGGGTTCGCGCGCCGACGTCCTGGTCACCGCCGACACCAAGAGCATGGACAAGGTGAAGGCCGACACCGGCACCCCCGCGATCATCGCGAAGAACCGGCTCGTCATCGCCACCGGCGAGGGCAACCCCTTCAAGGTCGACGACCTCAAGGACCTGGCCGACACCAAGCTCAAGGTCGTCCTCGCCGCCCCCGAGGTCCCGGCCGGCAAGTACAGCAAGCAGATCCTGGACGCCCAGAAGGTCACGGTGAAGCCGGTCTCTCAGGAGCCGAACGTGCGCGCCGTCCTCAGCAAGGTCGAGCTCGGCGAGGCCGACGCCGGCCTCGTCTACAAGACGGACGCCGCGAGCGCCGCCGACAAGGTCGACGCCGTCGAGATCCCCGACGACCAGAACGCCATCGCGAAGTACCCGGCCGCCACGATCAAGGACTCCAAGAACGCCGAGGCGGCCGCCGCGTTCGTCGCCTGGCTTTCCTCGCCCGAAGGCCAGAAGATCCTCCAGGACGCCGGCTTCCAGAAGCCGTAGCCGTCCGGGATCAACCGTCCGGGATCACCAGATCGTGAGGGCTGTCCGTCCCGGGGGAACGGACAGCCCTCCTCCCTCATGTCTTCGGGGTCGACGATGAAACGAGCAGGCGTACGCGCGGCCGGCACCCGGCCGCCCCTGACTCTCGCGCTGCCCGCGCTCCTGGCCGTGGCGTTCCTGACCCTGCCGCTGCTCGGCATCCTCGTCCGGACGGAGTGGGGCGAACTCGCCGACCATCTGCGCTCACCGGGCACGGTCGAGGCGCTGAAGCTCTCCCTCGTCGTGTCGTTCTGGGCGCTGGGGCTCTCCCTGGTCCTCGGTGTGCCGCTCGCCTGGCTGCTGGCCCGCGTGCCGTTCCCCGGCAAGGCGCTCGTCCGCTCCCTCGTCCTGCTGCCGATGGTGCTGCCGCCGACGGTCGGCG
The DNA here is from genome assembly GCF_014451325.2 of Streptomyces sp. CB02980. Classification (GTDB taxonomy): domain Bacteria; phylum Actinomycetota; class Actinomycetes; order Streptomycetales; family Streptomycetaceae; genus Streptomyces. The sequence continues at coordinate 90,891 of NZ_JACSCH020000022.1, forward strand.
GTGTGGCGCTGCTGCTCGCCTTCGGCCGGCGCGGGCTCCTCGGCCCCTGGTTCGAGAGCACCTTCGACATCACCTTCCCGTTCCACACGTCGGGGGCGGTGATCGCGGCCACGTTCGTCGCGATGCCGTTCCTCGTCATCAGCCTGGAGGGCGCGCTCGGCGGGCTGCGGCCGCGGTACGAGGAGACGGCGGCCTCGCTCGGCGCCTCGCCGGTACGGGTCTTCTTCACCGTCACGCTGCCGATGGTCGCGCCCGGCCTGATCGCGGGCGCGGCCCTCACCTGGGCGCGGGCGCTGGGCGAGTTCGGCGCCACGATCACCTTCGCCGGGAACCTGCCGGGAACGACGCAGACGCTGCCGCTCCAGGTCTACCTGCTGCTCCAGGACGAGCCCGAGGCAGCCACCTCCGTCTCGCTCCTGCTCCTCGCGATCGCCATGGGCGTACTGATCGCCCTGCGCGGCCGGTGGACGGGAACACCCTCGGACCGCCGCCCCCGCCCTGCCCCGGAGGCCGGCCCCGAGGAACCGGCGCCGGTCCCGTCGGCCTCCGCTGCGCCCGTCGCCCCGAAGGGGACCCGGCACTGGGCGCTGCACGCCGAGGTCACCGGCTTCACCCGACTCACCCTGGACGCCGACCCCGGCACCACCATCGCCGTCGTCGGCCCCAACGGCGCCGGAAAGACCACGCTGCTCCGCGCCCTCCTCGGGCTCACCCCCCGCGCCCACGCCGACCTGCGGCTCGGCGAAGAGGACGTCACCGCGCTGCCCCCGCACCGGCGGCATGTCGCCTGGGTCCCCCAGGACGGCGCACTGTTCCCGCACATGAGCGCCCTCGCGAACACGGCGTACGGACTCCGCGCCCAGGGCGTCGCGCGTGCCGAGGCCCGGCACGAGGCACAGACCTGGCTCGACCGGCTCGGAGTCGGCCCGCTCGCCCATCGCCGGCCGCCCCAGCTCTCCGGCGGGCAGGCGCAGCGCGTCGCCCTGGCCCGGGCACTGGCCGCCCGGCCCCGGCTCCTCGTCCTCGACGAACCGCTCGCCGCGCTCGACCAGACCACCCGCGCCCATGTACGCCACACCCTGCGCACCCACCTCGCCGACTTCGGCGGCGTCTGTCTGATCGTCACCCACGACCCGGTCGAAGCGGTCTCGCTCGCCGACCGCGTCCTCGTCCTCGACGAGGGCCGGGCCCTCCAGGACGCTGCCCCCGTCGAGGTCACCCGGCACCCCCGCTCCCCCTGGGTCGCCCGCATGCTCGGCCGCAACGCCTGGCCGGGCACGGCGACCCCGGAGGGCCTCGCACTGGACGGCGGCGGCACCCTGGTCGCGACCGACCCGCCGCCGCCCGGCACCCCCGCGCTCGCGATCGTCGCGCCCGAGTCGGTGTCCGTCCACCGCGAGAAGCCCACGGGCAGCCCCCGTAACGTCTGGCCCGGCACCGTACGCGAGATCACGGCGAGCGGCAGCCGGCTCCGGGTCCTGATCATCTCCGACCGGGCCCCCGACCTCGTCGCCGAGATCACACCGCAGTCGGCGGCCGAACTCGGCCTCGCCGACGGGGTGTCGGTCTGGACGAGCGTCAAGGCGACGGAGGCGACGATCGTGCCGCTGTGACGGGACCCCACGCTCTGACCGCGCATCAGGCCTCGGCCATGAGGTCTCGGTCATGAGGCCTCGGCCATGAGGCGCGGGGCCAGGCGGAAGCGAGGGAGATCTCGGTCGACTTCACGAGCGCCTCGACCGCCGAACCCTCGGCCAGGCCCAGGTCCCTGACGGCGTCGGTCGTGATCGCGGCGGCGACGTACGTGTCGTGGCGCTCGAAGCCTCGCGACTCCGCATCAGCAAGATGAGATCCATGCCCTGCCTTGCAGATGTGATCCGGAGAGGCAGGATTCCCTCTTGGATGATCACCTGTACCGACCTCGGTCATCGAGGCCTTTTTCTGTGTCTGTATCCAGTCGTCGCGCCGGGGTGACGACTGATTCACTGCTCACACCGGCCTCGGCGACGGAGTGGCTCTCGCCGCCGGGAACAACCGGACCAGGGGGGGTCCTGCGCGCTGTTCGCGGTGTTCGGCGCGCAGGAACCCTGCGGCGCGCGGCCCGCAGGGCCGACGACCGGGAGGGTCGCTTCGCCGGTACCGACACCCCCGCCGCCGCTGCAGCGGCCGTCGACGCTGTCGATACCTCCAATCCTCCACACCACATTTGCACGCCGATACGGGCGAACGACCAAGCATTCACGAATCAATTGTGGGATCAGGCCAGCAGATGCAGGATGGGGCAAGCGACTGGCGGGGCGGCGGCGACAGGGCGACCACACCGACGCCCACGTTCCTCCCTGCCCCGCTGTTCCTGCTCACGAGGCGAGGCATGGCACATGAAGACACGTACGCGCGACGGCGGCGCCCACGACGTCGACCACGGCACGATCGGATCCGGATCGTCGGGCTGCCGCAGGCCGGACGAACGCGTCGCCCGGTTCGTCGCCGACGCCCTCGGAGGGGCCCGCAACGTGCTCGACGTCGGTGCGGGCGCCGGATCGTACGAGAACGTCGCCGAGGACCTGCCGTTCGCCGACGGCGAGTTCGACGCCGCGATGACGCTGTTCAGCCTGCACCGGTGGAGCGACGCGACCGCCGGCCTCCGGGAGATGCGCCGGGTGACCCGCGGCCCTGTCGTAGTCCTCACCTGCGACCCGGCGACGGTACGGGACTTCTGGCTGTACGACTACGCACCCGAGGTGCTCGACACGGAAGCCCGCCGCCACCCGCCCGTCGACGAGATCGCGGCCGCGCTCGGCGGATCGTGCACGGTCGAAGCCGTGCCGATCCCCCTCGACTGCACCGACGGCTTCAACGAGGCGTACTACGGCCGCCCCGAGATGCTCCTCGACCCGGCGGCCCGCCAGGCCTGCTCCGCCTGGAGCTTCGTCGACGACGGCGTCCGCGAACGCTTCGACCGCGCCCTGCGCCACGACCTGACGTCCGGCACCTGGGACGAGCGCTTCGGCGACCTGCGCACACGACCGACGTTCGAGGGCTCACTCGTCATCGTCCGGGCCACGCCCTGAACCCTGCGGCAGGAACCGGCCGCGCGACCGCGGCGGCAACGCCGAACGGGGTCCCGGAAGGAGTCCGCGCCACCCATCGCCGCCGGGACGGTTCAGGTGCTCCAGGTCGGCCTGAAGAGGGCTGGGCGGCACCGCGAGAACCGGGCAAGGGGCGTGCGCCAGGCAGTGGCGGGCCACGGACGGTCGCAGCACCCTGAGCAGCAGCCCGCGCGAGCCGGTGCCGACGACGAGGAGGTCGCCGGGGTCGTGGACCGCGTCGACGAGGGCGACACCGGGGGTGCCCCGGACCAGGCGCCCGACCGGAGTCACACCCGGCCGGCAGGCGCCGAAGGCTTCGAGGGTCTCGCGCAGCAGCGCGGCCGCCGCGTCCCGGCAGTCGGCCAGTACGGAGGGCCCGCAGGAGGCCCGGCTGCCGGAGCCGCCGCCGGGGGGTTGCCAGGCCATGACGACCACCAGCTCCGCCGCCCGCGCCCGGGACCGGGTCGCGGCCTCGTGCAGGGCCGCCAGGCTCCCCAGGGATCCGTTCGTCCCGACCACGACTCGTCCTCGCACCGTCATGCCTTCCTCTTCGCGGCTCGTCGCGTACAAGGGAAGACCCGACGGGGGCGTGTGGCGGTGGCGTTGACGGCCCCCTGACGCCGGGAGCCGGTTCCCTGGCGGATCCCTGACGCGGCCATCCGCCATCCGCCGACCACCAGCCGCCGCCCGCTGCCCGCTGCCCGTCGATGACGTGTACGGACTCGCCCCGGCATCGTCAAAGCACCGTCAGGAAGTGGTCGGGGCCCCGGGCCGGGGAGCGGCACGGTACCGGGCGACGGCCAGGGTCAGTTGCCGCGCGGCGCGTACATGATGACGGCCATGCCCGCGAGGCAGACCAGCGCGCCGATGACGTCGTAGCGGTCGGGGCGGTAGCCGTCGGCGACCACGCCCCAGGCGATCGAGCCGGCCACGAAGATCCCGCCGTACGCGGCGAGGATGCGGCCGAAGTCGTCGTCGGACTGGAGCGTGGCCACCACCCCGTACAGGCCGAGGGCGATGACTCCGGCACCGATCCAGACCCAGCCCCTGTGCTCGCGGATGCCCTGCCAGACGAGCCAGGCGCCGCCGATCTCGAAGAGGGCGGCCACCACGAACAGGGCGACGGAACGAGCGACGGTCATGAGCGGTGAGCCTACCGGCGGCCCCTCCTCATGACCGAGACGGCGGGTCAGCGTCCCGGGCGCGCTGCCCTTCGGCGGTGTCCGAGGTTGACGGCCGACGCCTTGGCCAGGGCCACGGGGCTCAGGAAGCGCAGTGGGCCGATCAGGCGGGAGCCGAACAGGTGCATGTGGCGCGCGAGCGATGCGTCGCGTGCCGCCGCCGAGAACATCAGCCGTTCCACCGGGTTGAACGGGCGGGCCTTGGCGAAGTCCGCGGCGAGGTACTGGTGGCCGCGCAGCCGGCGCCCGTGCCGGCGGGCGTACCGCGCGAGCGACCGGTCGAGGTCCCCTCGACCGGTCGCGGCCGGCGCGACCTCCTCCGCCAGCCACAGCGCGGACTGCAGGGCCCATCCGCATCCCACCCCCCACAGGGGATCGCCGGTCAGGGCGGCGTCGCCGATGAGCGCGAGGCCCGGGGCGGTCGGCCTGCGGCTGTGGAGGGGGTAGTCGACCAGGCCGATGATCTTCGAGATGCGCTCGGCGTCGTCGATGGGCGGCGCATCGGGCAGGCCACGTACGAACGCGTGGAAGCTGCCCTTCAGGTCCTCCTTGAAGGCGGGCAGTCGCTTCTTGTCCGGGAGCACGGCGAGGACCGTCACCCCGTCGTCATTGGGGAACGCGTACGCCATGTCGGGCTCGAGGAACCAGGTCTGGCCGATCCCGCCCCGCAGCGGGAGGTTGCGGAAGTGCGCGAGATAGCCGAACCGCGTGTTCTCGTGCTGTCGAGCAGCCACCCCGGCGAGCTTCGCCACCGCCGAATCCTTGCCGTCGGCGCCCACGACCAGCCGGGCCCGTATCTCGCGCTCACCGTCCGGCGTCGACGCGCGCACCCCGACGGTACGCCCGCCCGCCCCGACCAGTTCGGTCACCTGGTGGCCGAGGAGGAGATCCACGCCGGGGGTGTCCGCCGCGTGGGACCTGATCAGCGGATCGAGGACGCTGCGCCGGATGTTGTAGCCGTACGGCAGCTCGGGCCCCGCCGGCGCGGCCCTCGGCTCGATCCATCCCCAACGGGTGTGCCAGCGGGCCTCGCTGCGGACGGCCCCCGCCTTCTCCAGGGCGGGGACGAGGCCGAGTTCGTCCAGCACCGGGTAGGCGTTGGCCGTGAGGGAGTGGGTGCACAGCACCTTGTACGCCTCGGGATCCGAGCGACGCTCAAGGAGCGCGACGCGGACACCGCGTCGGGCCAGCAGGATCGCCGCGGCACTGCCGGCGAGGCCGGCTCCACTGATGACGACGTCGTAGTCCTCCACGTCGCCCACGTCGCCCACGTCGCCCACGTCGTTCGCGTCGTCCACGTCGTCCGCCGCGCTCTCAGGCCTGGTCATGCGCCGATCGCCCCCTTCGAGGAGTGCTGCCGTTCGTGGGAGTGGTGCGATGCCCGCCCTGCCTGTGGGACAGGTCCTGTCAGGCACATGACCGAGTGTAGAGAGCCCGGGATTCGTTGATCGAGATCCGGGCCCGTGGTGTGAGGGCACGGCGGCACGGCGGCGGTACGCGAAAACGGATGGCGTGACATCCGGACCCGGCGGATCATTCGAAGGGTCCGCGCTCTTAGCAAGCCCGCTCACCTGTCCGGGAGAAGTCGCGATGGCCGTCACCCCGTCCGAGCCCCCCGAGCCGTCCCAGCCGGCCCCGTCGACCCAACCGTCCCAGCCGGCCCCGTCGAACCAGCCGACCCAGCCGTCCGGTTCCCGGCCCGAGGTCCGCTCACTGGCCGGTGTGGTCCGCGGTACGCATGAGGCGGGTGTGGCGGTCTTCCGGGGCATCCCGTTCGCCGAGCCCCCCGTCGGCGCGCTGCGCTTCGCCGCGCCCCGGCCCGCGCGGAGCTGGAGCGGGGTGCGGGAGGCCGTCTCGTACGGGCCGCCGCCCCCGCAGGCCGGGCATTTCGGCATGGACGCCCTGTCGCGGGAAGCGCCGGGCGACGACTGGCTGACGGTCAACGTCTGGTCACCCGAACCGACCCCCGGCGCCGGGCTGCCGGTCATGGTCTGGATCCAGGGCGGCGCGTACGTCTTCGGGATGTCCGGTCTCCCCGAGTACGACGGCGGCCGCCTCGCCCGGGACGGCGGCGTGGTCCTGGTGACCTTCAACTACCGCGTCGGCATCGAGGGCTTCGGGCAGATCGAGGGGGCTCCGCCCAACCGCGGGCTGCTCGACCAGGTCGCCGCCCTGGAATGGGTGCGCGACAACATCCGGGCCTTCGGCGGCGACCCCGAGCGGGTCACGGTCTTCGGCCAGTCGGCGGGCGGGGGCTCCGTCGCCGCCCTGCTCGCGATGGACCGGGCGGCCGGGCTCTTCCGCCGGGCCGTCGCGCAGAGCGTGCAGGGCACGTACTTCTCCCCCGACCTCGCCTCGGACATCGCCGCGGCCTGCGCCGCCGAACTGGGGCTGCGGCCCACGGTGGCCGACCTGTCCGACGTGCCCCCGTACGACCTGCCGGCCGCGGGCGACGCGCTCGGCGCCACGATGGACCGGTGGGCGGACCGCTGGGGCCGGCCCGCGTACCGGACGATCCCCTTCTCGCCGGTCGTCGACGGCGACATCCTGCCCACCACACCGTGGCAGGCCCTGTCCGACGGCGCCGGCCGTGACGTCGAGCTCGTCGTCGGCCACACCCGCCACGAGCAGCGCCTGTTCACCGCGGTCACCGGCCTGCTCGGAGAGGTGAGCGAGGAGCAGGCGGCGGCCGCCCTCCGCTTCCTCGCTCCGGGCCCTGACGGCGCGCGCCGGTACCGCGAGGCCTTTCCGACGGCGGACCCGGACGGGCTGTACGAACTGGTCCACTCCGACTGGCTCTTCCGCATGCCGTCGCTCCACCTCGCCGAAGCCCAGGCTGCCGCCGGCGGTCGCACCCATGTGTACGAGCTGACGTGGGCCGCCCCCGGCATGGGCGGCGCCTTCGGCGCCTGCCACGGTCTCGACGTACCCCTTGTCTTCGGCAATCTGGACCGCGGCCAGCCCGCCGTGCTGATCGGTGAGGAGCCCTCCCCGGAGGCAGAGGCCCTGTCCGCCCGGATGCGCGCCGCCTGGACGTCCTTCGCCGCCCACGGCGACCCCGGCTGGCCCGCGTACGACACCGGGCAACGGCTCGTCCAGGTCTTCGACACCCACCCCGCCGTCACCTCCTACCCGGAGGAGGCCTCCCGCCTGATCTGGCGGGACCACGCCTTCCCCGTGCTCTCGGTGGTCACGTGATCGCTTGCCCGTCGGCCGCGGTGGTGGGTGCGACGTCCGGCATGATCACCCAGGTGCGCCCGCCCCGGCGAGCGGAGCCGAGCGCGTCCCGCCTCTCCGTTCCGCCGGCCGGTCCGGGCGCCCTGCGACCGACTCGTCACACAGGAGACGCCACCCCATGAGTACGCCCCTCGCGACGCCCGGAGCAGCGCGGACCGACGAATCGTCCGTCCGGATCGGCGCTCTCGTCCCGCTGACCCCGCCCGGCTGGGTCGAGGCCGGCCGCCACCTGCTCGCCGGACTCGAACTGGCCGTCCGCGAGGTCAACGAAGCCGGCGGGATCGGCGGCACCGGGGGGACCGACGGGATCGGCGCGACCGGCGGAAGGCCGCTCGAACTGGTGGTCCGGGACACCGCGGCCGACCCGCGACGGGCCGCGGCGGCCGTGGAGGAGCTGGCCGGCCTGGGCGTGGCCGCTCTGGCCGGTGAGTACCACAGCGTCGTCGCCCGCGCCGTCGCCGCCAGGGCCGACGCCCTCGGCCTGCCGTACCTCTGCTCGTCGGCCGTCCTCGACGCGCTCACCGAAGAGCCGACGGACCTGGTGGCGCGCCTCGCCCCCGCGCAGTCCCACGGCTGGCGGATCTACGCGGACTTCCTCCTGGCCGCCGGTCACCGTCGTATCGCCGTCGCCGCCCAGCCGAGCGTCTACTGGGCGTCCGGGACCCGCGTTCTGCGGGACCACCTCGCTCCTCGCGGCGGCACCGTCGTCCCGCTCGACATGGGCGGGCTCACGCCCACGGCGGTGTGCGACGCCCTCGTCGACCAGCGCGCCACCGCTCTCCTCCTGCTGGTGGGCCACCCCGAGCCGGCCGTGCCGCTCGTCCGGGCCGTCCGCCGCGACCGGCGGCTCGCCGAGATCCTGATCGGCGCTCCGGCGGGGCAGCCGGAGTTCGCCACGTGGGCGGCGTCGCTCGGCGACGACGGCGCCGCGATCCCGTTCCTGCGCTACCTGCCCGAGCGCTTCGGCCCGCTCGGCGCCCGAGTCGGGACGGCCCTGCGCGAGCGGCTGGGCGAAGCGCCCTCCTTCGTCGCCTACGAGGGCTACGACACCCTCACCGTCCTCGCCGGCCTGCTGCGCACCCACGGCACGGACCGGGCGGGCATCGCGAAGTCCTGGCCGCTCGTCGACGTCGAGGGCACCCGCGGGCAGATCCGGCTCTCCCGCACGCCGGGCATCGGCGTGTGGCAGTGGGCGTGGCCGCCCGTCCAGGTCGTCGACCGCGATCCGGCGGCGCCCGAACGTTTCCGCGTCCTTCACACGGGACCGGCCTGAACCCGCTACCAGTAGCGCTCCAGGGCCCCTTCCTTGTACGGGGCCGGGCTCACGCTGAGTTCGCCTGCGAAGGGGCGGTCCAGGACGAAGACCAGGAGCAGGCTGAAGCCGATCAGGGCGGCGACGGAGGCGACGAACAGGAGCTGGATCCGCAGCTTGCGCATGCCGTACAGGAAGGTGAGCGGGATCAGGACGAAGGCGCCGCCGAAGGCGAGAACCTGGAGGAGCGGGGGCAGTTCCTGTTCGGCCATGGTCAGGCGCGCCCGGCGCTGCGCGGCCACGCCGTTGAGGTGGCTGACGGCCTCCTCGTAGAAGACCTCTTCGCGCGGGGTCTTCGGGTCGTAGGCCTGGAGAACGTCGTAGACGGTCTGGAGCTTCGTGGCGGTGGCCCCGTAACTCGGCTGCCCCTCCCGCATCCGGGGCCACTGGACCTCGACGACCGAATGGACGTAGCCGCTGAGCGCGTCGTCGACGCGGGCGCGGACCGGGGGCGGGAAGGCGGCGGCGTCGCGGGCGATGAGCGCGACGTCGGTGGCCTCGGAGGCCACGATGTTCTGCGTGCTCTCCAGCTGCGTCCAGAGGGTCACGATGACGAAGGCGAGGATGATCCCGTAGATCGCACCGAACATGCCCAGGGTCACCCCGACCATGTCGTTGTGCTCCCCGTCGGACAGGGACGGGTGCCTGCGGCGCAGCAGCACGCTGCCGGCCACCGCCACGAGGACGGTTCCGCCGACGGTGACCACGGCCAGGGTGAAGGTGCTGAATTGATTGAGCAGCCAGAGCGACATGTGCGGGAAGTCTAGGGATTCGGCCACCGTCGCCCGGTGCACGCGCAGCGCCCGTTCCCCGCCGCAACCGCCGGAGCGCACGCCTGCGCGCGGGTGCGTGCCGCGGACGTCCGCACCCGAGGTTCACACCATCGAGTGAGCGGGCCGCCGCCGTCCCGCCCCGGGCGTCCCGCCGACGCCGTCCCGCCGAGGTCGTGTCAGTCGTGTGCGTGTCAGTCGAGGGCGTGTCAGTCGAGGGCGTGTCAATCGAGGGTGCTCTGCCCGCCCGCCTCCTCGTCGACGGCGTACGGGTGGACGTAACGGTCGTCGTCGAACGGGGTGAACCACGTGCCGATCGCCAGCGGCGTGACGCCCATGCCGGCGAGGGCGGGGTCCTCGTCGACGCCGTCCCGCGCGTCGTCGTAGAGCCACTCGAAGTCCATGTCCTCGTACACCTCGCCGGCGAAGCGGCCCAGGGCTTCCGCGACGTCGTCGCCGAGGAGCCCGTACAGGTCGAGCGTCGAGTGCGCCTGCTGCAGGAGCAGTTTCAGTACGAGCTCCTCCGCGAGACAGCCGAGCTCACGGAAGCTCCCGTCGGTGAACCGGGTGGTCAGGGCTATGGCGGTCACGAGGAAGCGGCGCGCGAAGAGTTCGTCGTACGCGAGGCCGTAGCGCGGCGGAAGCTCGGTGAGGTGCCACAGTTCGGCCCGGCACTCGGCGACGTTGGTCTCCTCGTCCGCGAGGGTCTGGATGTCGTCGTACAGCTCGTCGATGAGGACCTCCGCGGCGTAGACCAGGGCTCCGGCGGCCAGTTCGACGGCCTCGGAGACGATGGCGACCGGCGCGCCGCCTTCCGGGGGCTCCTGCTGCGCCCCGTGATCCCGCTGGTCCCTCGACTCCCCGTGCGTCCCCTGCTCCCCCTGCTCCCCCTGCTCCCCCTGTTCCCCCTGTTCCCTCGGCTCTCCCCGCTCCTCGGGGTCGGCGCCGCCGAAGAAGAGGGGACCGAAGGAGATCAGGCGCGGGGCCAGGGCGCGGATCTGGAGCTCCAGTTCGGCCTGGTCCTCGTCGTCGTCCCCGCTCCCGTCGGCGCCGTCGGTGGGCTGGGCGGGGTGCGTGACGTCAGCGGGGCCGGCCCCCGCCGTGTGGTGGGCGCGGCGGGCCCGGAGGTCGCTGGGCGGCGCGTCCGGCCCGTCGGCGGCCTCCAGGCTCTCGCGGATCAGATCGATGTGGAGTTTGACCTCGCTGCTCTCGACCACCCAGCCGGCGAGGAGCTCGGAGCGTTCGAGGACCTCCGCGGCGACGGAGCCGACGGCGTCCTCCGCGGTCTCCAGGGAGGGAGCGTGGACGAACACCTTGACGATCGACCCGCGCGGGTGGACGGCGACGATCGTCTCCAGGACGTCCACCTCGACCCCGCCGGGCCCCTCGATGCCCTCCACCGCGTCGAAGCCGTGCTCCAGGAGTGCGGACGCGCCGACCTGTTGCAGCGCGTCCAACTCGTCGGCACCGTCGGGCAGGCACGTTTCCACTGTTACGACGTAGCTCACGTCGGCAAGCGTGCCAGGCGAGGACCCGTCGTCGGGGCGGAATCCCGGGAGAACACGGCGCTGTCGGGGAGTTCCTTCCGCCCCGTGCGGTTGCCTGCGCCACGAGCCCCGTCCGCCGGCGATCCTACGAGCCGCCCGTCCTCCACCGCGCGCGTGTCTCCGTGGGTCCGGGTGCGGCGGAGAGGCCCTGGACACGGCGCCGGCGCCCTGTCGGCGACCGTCCGGACCCCAGGGCCGCCCCGGTGACCCCGATGGCGCCGAACGAGTGGACTTGGCGGGTGGTGGGGCGGGGCGGGGGGCCGGCGTGCGGGGTGGCGGTGGTGATGTGGCCGTCCCTGCCCGTGACCCTGGAAGAGGTCTGTCGACATGCGACGTACCCGCTATCGCCGATTGTTCGCCGCGACGGTCCTCGTGGCCTCCGTCCTCGCGCCGATGGCGGCGACTCCCGCCACGTCCGTGCACGCCGCCGCCGTCGACCGGCACGGTGACGACGACTGTCCGCCCGGCGGGCTGGGGCCCGAACTGACCGCCCGGCTCGACAAGACGATCGCGGACGTCCGCAAGCAGGCCGGCATCCCCGGTGTCGTGGTGGGGATCTGGATGCCCGGCAAGGGGAGCTACGTCCGTGCCACCGGGGTCGCCGACAAGGTCACCCGCGAGCCGATGTTCACCGATTCCTTCGTCCGGATCGGCAGCGAGACCAAGACCTTCACGGTCACCGCGCTGCTCAAGCTCGTCGACGAGGGCCGTATCGGCCTCGACGACCCGATCGCCAAGTACGTCCGCGGCGTCCCGAACGGCCCCCGGATCACCTTGCGTCACCTCGCGGAGATGCGCAGCGGCCTCTTCCCGTACACCGCCGACGAAAACTTCGTCCACGACCTGCTGAGCGACCCGCAGCGCCCGTTCACCCCGTGGGAATCGCTCGCGTACGGCTTCAAGCACAAGAACACCTTCAAGCCCGGCGCGCAGTTCCAGTACTCCAACAGCAATCTCGTCCTCCTCGGCCTCGTGATCGAGAAGGTCACCGGTCAGCGGCTCGAGGACTTCATCGAGCGGCGGGTGCTCCGCCCGGCCCGTCTGCGGCACACGCTCTTCCCCGAGGGCCCCGAGTTCCCCGAGCCGCACGCCCGCGGCTACACCGACCAGACGCTGACCGGCACGACCGCCGACGCCACCGACTGGAACCCCAGCTGGGCCTGGGCGGCCGGTGCGATGATCTCGGACCTGCACGACCTGCGCCGCTGGGCCAAGATCCTCGCCACCGGCGAGCTGCTGAGCCCCGAGACGCAGGCGCAGCGCCTGAAGACGCTGCCGACCGGCGTCCCCGGCCTGAGCTACGGCCTCGGGATCTTCGATGCCGACGGCTGGATCGGGCACAACGGCTCCATCCCCGGCTACGAGACCGTGACGGTCTACCTGCCCTCGCAGAAGGCCACCATGGTCCTCATGCTCAACACCGACTCCCAGGTGGGGGGCCAGGAGCCGTCCACCCTGCTCGCCCGGGCGATCACGGCGGTCATCACCCCGGACAACGTCTACGACGGCGGCGGGATCTCCCCGCGCTGAGGTCCCTGCGTCGAGGCCTCGGCGTGCCACCTCCTTGAGGGGAGCGACGACGCGCTCGACGTTCTGGTCTTCTCCGGGACCTCGTCGACCATTCGCTGCTCGAGGTCACGGCCGATCCGGTCGGCACCAGGTTCCCTATGCGGCAGGCCGTAAGGGAGTTCAGCGCGGGCCGGGGGGTCGAGGCGGGCGAGGAGAAGGGCATCGAGCGCCGATTCGGTTCCTGGGCAAGGGACTTCGGGCTCGCTCACCATGACGCGCCCTTCGACTCGCGCTCGACTCCGACGGCGGAGACGGCCGAAAAAGAAGGGCGAGAAGGTGTACTCACCTCTCGCCACTTACAACTTATACCGCACAGGGGGGCTTGCGGCAAGGCCCCCGGCGTAGCGCAGAATCTCTCTCCTCAGCCCCGGACCTGCAGAGAAGAGACTCAACCAGTGCGTGTGCTTTCGTCGGTGGACCAGTCGTGCGGCACCCGTGCCTTCGACCTTCCCGACCGCCTCTCCCCCAAGGCCGACCCGGCTCTGATCGCCGGTGACGAGCGGCACTTCGCGGCCATCGCGAAGAGCCTCGAGGAGACGATCGCCGAACTGTCCGACCGGCTCGACGCCACGCGCAAGGCCCCTGGCGGCGCCGGCCGGGAGGCGATGGACCGTGACGCCGAGATCCACCGGCTGACGGGGCGTCTGCGCACCCTGCGCCGCTTCGGCCTGGACCTGTGCCTCGGGCGCATCGTCGCCACGGAAGGCGCGGAAGGTACGGGAGTCACGGACGGGGTGGACGGCGGCGACGGCTCGGAGCCCGTGTACATCGGGCGTCTCGGCCTCACCGACAGCACCGGCCGTCGTCTCCTCGTCGACTGGCGCTCGCCCGCGGCCGAGCCCTTCTTCGCGGCGACCCACGCCAACCCGATGGGCCTTTCGAGCCGCCGCAGGTACCGCTGGAGCGGCGGCCGGATCAGTGACTACTGGGACGAGGTGTTCACCGCCGACGGCCTCGAGGAGCACGCGGCACTCGACGACCAGTCCGCGTTCATCGCCAGCCTGGGCAGCAGCCGTTCGCCCCGGATGCGCGACGTGCTCGCCACCATCCAGGCCGACCAGGACGCCATCATCCGGGCGGGCTCCCGCGGCACGCTCGTCGTCGACGGCGGACCGGGTACGGGAAAGACCGTCGTCGCGCTGCACCGCTCCGCGCACCTGCTGTACGCGGACCCGCGCCTCGGGCACCGTCGCGGCGGCGTCCTGTTCGTCGGCCCGCACCAGCCGTACCTGGCGTACGTCGCCGACGTCCTGCCCAGCCTCGGTGAGGAGGGCGTACAGACCTGCACCGTGCGGGACCTCGTCGCCGAGGGCGCCAAGGCGGCGACCGAGCGCGACCCCGAGGTGGCGCGGCTGAAGTCGTCCGCCGGCATGGTGCGGGCGATCGAGGCGGCCGTCCGGTTCTACGAGGAGCCGCCCACCCACGGGATGACGGTCTCGACCGACTGGGCCGACGTCCGGCTGACCGTCCGCGACTGGGCCGAGGCGTTCGAGGCGCCGGAGGCGGGGACGCCGCACAACGAGGCGCGCGAGCAGATCTGGGAGGAGCTGGGCTCGATCCTCCTGGGCAAGCTCGGCGACGAGGTCCCGGAGGACGAGTTCCGCCGGGCGCTGCGGCAGGACGAGGAGGTGGCCGGGGCCCTCCACGGCGCGTGGCCGCTGCTCGAGGCGACCGACCTGGTCGGCGACCTGTGGTCGGTCCCCGCCTACCTGCGGAAGTGCGCCCCGTGGCTGGACCGCGAGGAGGTCCGGACGCTCCAGCGCGAGGACGCGCAGGCCTGGACGGTGTCCGACCTGCCGCTCCTGGACGCGGCGCGGCAGCGGCTCGGCGACCCGGAGGCGGCACGGCGGAAGCGCCGGCAGCAGGCCACCGTCGCCGCCGAACGCGCGCGCATGGCCGATGTCATCGCCGACGTCCTCGCCGCCGACGTCGACGGCGAGGGCGCGGTGACGATGCTGCGCGGGCAGGACCTCAAGGACAGTCTGGTCGACGAGACCGCGCTGCCCGGCGTCGAGCCCGACCTGCTGGCCGGCCCGTTCGCGCACATCGTGGTGGACGAGGCGCAGGAACTGACGGACGCCGAGTGGCAGATGCTGCTGCTCCGCTGCCCGTCCCGCAGCTTCACCATCGTCGGTGACCGCGCGCAGGCGAGGCAGGGCTTCACGGAGTCGTGGCAGGACCGGCTGGAGCGGGTCGGGCTCGACCGGATCACCGTGGCGTCGCTGAGCATCAACTACCGGACGCCTGAGGAGGTCATGGCGGAGGCCGAGCCGGCGATCCGGGCCGCACTGCCGGACGCGAACGTGCCGACGTCGGTCCGCAGCAGCGGCATCCCCGTCGTCCACGACTCGGTGACGGAACTGGACGCGATCCTCGACGAGTGGCTCGACGCCCACGCCGACGGGACCGCGTGTGTGATCGGAGATCCCCGGTTCCGGCCGAGGCCCCGCGTGCAGTCGCTCACGCCGAGCCTGTCGAAGGGCCTGGAGTTCGACCTGGTCGTCCTCGTCGACCCGGAGAAGTACGGCGTGGGCATCGAGGGAGCGGTCGACCGTTATGTGGCGATGACCCGTGCGACCAGCCGGCTCGTCGTCCTGACCAGCGCCTGACGGCGAGCGGGACCGCGTCCGGAGGCCCGGCCCGGCACCTGCCCTGGTGCCGGGCCGGGGCTCCCCTGCCTCCGTGGGGCGAACCGGTGTCGCGCGTGGGCGCGCCACGGACGTTCCTGCGATGACATGACGTATCGATAGGTGCATGACTCAGACACGCGCACACGCCGCCGCTCCCGTTCACCACGACCAGGTCGTTCCCGGTGGGGAGTGCCCCGAGGTCGCGTCGCTTGTCGCGCCGTACCTGCGCATCATCCGTTCCGCTCTTCCCCCCGTAGAGGCGGAACGATTCTTCGTGCGGGCTCTGGACGCGCACGAGGAGGAGCGGCGCCGGGCGGGCGCCCCGCAGCTCGGATTCAGCGCGTACCTCTCGGACGGGCTCGGTGAGACCTGGGGCGGTTCCCTGGCGCACACCTCCGCCTGGGAGGCCATGCAGGCGATCCGCCAGCTCGTCCGCAAGGCACCGCGCGCGGACCTCGCCGCGTACCTGCGACTCGGCCTCCGGCTGGTCCGCGAACTCGGCACCGCGACCCCAAGCCGCACGCCGGTACCGGTGGGCGCCTGACCCCGCCCCCGCGTCCGGCGCTCAGCCCTCCGAAGGATTTCGCTCGTTCTCCGGCCTGTCCCGCAGCCAGGCGTCCGGTCCCGGGTCGCCGCCCTCGGCGCGGGTCGCGAGCCGGTCCACATAGTGCTGCCAGCTCTCCGCGTGGGCCTCACAGGCCTCCGAGGAGGGCAGGCCGCTGTGGATCATGCGGAGGAGGGTGCCGTCCGGGGTGGGTGCGAGGGTGATCTCGACCGTGCTGGAGCCCGGCGGGACGGGCAGGGGGCCGGACTCCCAGCCCCAGCTGAAGACGATCCGCCGGTGCGGGTCGACGGTGATGAAGCGGCCGGAGGCGATGCTCTCCCCGGTGACCCGGGTACGGTACGAGCCGCCCGGCTCGAAGGAGAACGAGCCGTCGGCGCCCATCCACGACAGCCACTTCTCCCGGTCGGCGAGGAAGCCGAAGACGGTCTCGGGGCGGGCCGCGATGCGCCGCTCGAGGGTGACGGTGTCCATGGGGGTCGGGGGGATCGTCATCAGGGCTTCTCGCTTCGTTCGGCCTCTTCGGCGAGCCGGGCCCAGGGTGTCGGGCCTGGTGGCCCGCATGGCCCGTCCTTGCGCAGCGTAACGAGACCGGCGCCCCGCAGCACGTCGAGGCACTGGGGGACGGCACCGCCTGGAGACGTCCGCCGCTCCTGGGATGTTGGACCGGAGAATGAGAACAGGAATCTCGTAGAAAGCTCACAATCACCGACTGAATCGTGGGATTCGGCTGGCATGCACGGTTCCTCGCTCCGGCGGTCGGGTATCACTGGGCGCAGTCGCCCGTACCGGCCGTCCGAAGGGGATCCCGATGAGTCGACCCAGCGCTCCGCCCGCCGCGCACGGCGCTCCCGCGGAGGTGTCCACCGCGTTCACGCTGTGGGGGGAGGTGGCCGAGCCGACACGTCTGACCGTCGCCGATCTCCGGACGGGCTGGGAACAGCACCGCGCCGAGGTCGTCTTCGACTGCGCCACGGCCGGGCCCCAGCACCACACCTTCGAAGGGCCGCTGCTCCGCGAGGTGCTCCGCCACGTCCGGCCTGACTTCGACCCCGCCCGGCGCAAGGAGCGCTCGCGGTTCCTGCTCACCGTGAGCGGGGGCGACGGCCATCACACGGTGCTGTCCTGGGCGGAGATCGACGCCGACTTCGGCAACGCCCCCGTCCTCCTCGCGACCCGTATGGACGACGAGGACCTCGACGTGACCGGCACCCAGCTCGTCGTTCCCTCCGACCGGTGCGGCGCCCGGTACGTCAGCGCCGTGACCGGGATCTGGATCGGGGCCTGCCCTGCGCCGATGCCGATGTCGGTGCCGGCACCGGTACCGGCCTGACCTGGGAGCAGGTCGCCCCGCGTGCGGTCAGTCGGGCAGGCCGACCGCGCGTTCGCCGTTGCGGCGTTGCTGGACGACGACCGCGACGACGAGCAGGACTCCCTGGGCGACGTTCTGCCAGAAGGAGTTGATGCCCTGCACCGTGAGGCCGTTCTCCAGACAGCCGAGGAGGGCGACCGCGAGGAGGGTGCCGCCGATACCGCCCTTGCCTCCGCGCAGGGCGCAGCCGCCGAGGGCCGCCGCCGTGATGGCCTTGAGTTCGAGGCCCTCGCTGCCGGACGTGGGCTGCCCGGATCCGGTCCGGGCCGTGAGCAGGATGCCGGCGACGGCCGCGACGATGCCGATCAGGGCGTACACCGCGATCAGGTACCGGTTGATCCGGATGCCGGCGAGCCGGGCGGCGGTGTCGTTGCCGCCGATGGCGTAGATGTTGCGCCCGATGTCGGTGTACGTGAGGAGGACGTGCACGACGACGGCGACGACCGCGAGGATCCAGACCATCACCGGAAGCCCGGCGATGCTGCCCCGGCCGAGGAACACGAACAGGTCGTCGTCGAGGACGTACCCCTGGGCGCGGCCGTCGGAGAGCAGCTGCGCCAGGCCCTTGTAGGCGGCCAGGCCGGCGAGGGTGGCGATGGTCGGGTTGACGCGGCCGTGGACGATGACGAGCCCGTTGAGGACACCGACCAGGACGCCGACGCCGAGGGCCGCGGCCACACCGACGACCGCGTTCGATCCGGTGCCGGTGAAGGCCATGGCGCTGACGACGGAGGCGACGCCGACCTGGGAGCCGACGGAGATGTCGAGTCCGCCGCAGATGACGACGACCGTCTGGACGACGGCGAGCAGGCCGGTGATGGTCGCGGCCTCCGCGATCACCCGCATGTTGGTGAGGCTGAGGAAGTTCTCGTCGAGCGTGCCGAAGAGGACGACGACGAGCAGCAGGGCACCGACGAGACCGAGGTTCTGACCGCCTGCCCGTGCGAGGAACCCGCCCACACCGGCGGGACGGACGCCCGGCCCCGGGGAGTCGGCCGTCGGGCGGCGGGGGTCGGTGGTGAGGGACGACATCAGGGGGCTCCAGGGGTGGGGGTCACGGACGGCATCAAGGGGCTCCGGGGGTGGGGGCGCGGACGACGTCGAGCGGCGCCGGGGGTGGGGGCACGGACGAGATCAAGCGGCCAGGGGCCGGGGCGCGGACGAGATCAAGGGGCGCCGGGGGTGGAGGGTACGGACGGGACACCGGCTGGGGCGGGGGCCAGGTCGTCGGCCATCGCGAGCGCGAGGACGGCCTCCTCGGTGGCGTCTGCGTGGTCGAGCGCGCCGGTGATCCTGCCTCCCTGCATGACCACCACGCGGTCGGCGAGACCGAGGAGTTCGGGGAGTTCGGACGAGATGACGAGGACGGCGACGCCCTCGGCGGCGAGGCCCGCGACGATCTGGTAGATCTCGGCCTTCGCACCGACGTCGATGCCCCGGGTCGGCTCGTCGAGGATCAGGACCTTGGGTTTCCGGGCGAGCCAGCGCGCGAGGACCACCTTCTGCTGGTTGCCGCCGGAGAGCGTGCGGACCTCGTGCCCGACGGAGGGCGTACGGACCCGCAGGCGGGTGGCGTACTCCCGGGCGAGTGCGCGTTCCGCCCCGCGGCGCACGAAACGGAAGCGGCGGATGCGGTCGAGGACGACGAGCGCGGTGTTGTCGCGGATCGACCGGTGCAGGAAGAGGGCCTGGGCCTTGCGTTCCTCCGGGGCGAGGCCGAGTCCGGCACGGATGGCCTCCCTGGGCCGCCCGCCCCGGAGCCGTACGCCGTCCACGGCGACCGTGCCCCGCCGGATCGGGCGGTCCCCGGCGAGCGCGAGGGCGAGTTCGGATCGGCCGGCGCCGACGAGCCCCGCGAGGCCGACGACCTCCCCCGCGCGGACCTGGAGGGTGATGCCGCGTACGTCGTCGGTGGTGACGTCCTGGACGTCGAGGACGACGTCGCCGGGCTGCTCCCCCTCACGTCGCCGTTCCCGTACGAACATGGTCGACAGGTCGCGGCCGACCATCAGCCGGACGAGGGCGCGTTCGTCGGTCTCCGCGGCCTCCACCACGCCCGCCGGACTTCCGTCCCTGAGGACCGCGATGCGGTCGGCGAGCCGGAAGATCTCCCGCATCCGGTGGGAGACGTAGACGACGGCGATGCCGTCGGCGCGGAGCCGGCCGATGAGGCCGAACAGTGCGTCGACCTCGTGCTCGGAGAGCGAGGACGTCGGCTCGTCGAAGGCGATCAGACGTGGTGGTACGTCTCCGGTCAACGCCCTGAGGATCTCCACGAGTTGGCGCTGCGCCGGAGTCAGCTGCGCGCCGAGGAGGCGGGGGTCGAGGACGTCGGAGAAGCCGAGGTCCGCCAGGTCCGCCGTGACCCGGCGGACGAGTTCGCGGCGGTCGAGGAACCTGCCCCGCCGACGCGGCAGCGCCCCGGCCCAGACGTTCTCGGCGACGGTGACGTGCGGGATGATCTCGGGTTCCTGCGGAATGACGCGGACTCCGGCGGCGCGGGCGGCCGCCGGGGAGTCGAACGTGACGGCCCGCCCTTCGACGAACACCCGGCCCTCGTCCGGCGTGTGGTCGCCGGTGAGGATCCTCAGCAGGGTCGACTTGCCCGCGCCGTTCTCTCCCATCAGGGCCGTGACCCGGCCGGCGGGGAAGTCGAGGGTGACGCCCCCGAGTGCCTGGACGCTGCCGAAGCGCTTGACGATGCCGTCGACGGCGAGCACCGGCGGGGCGGCGGGTGACGGGCTGCGTGCGGGAGTCATGCGGGGACCTCGCGGGGTGGTGGGAGAGGAGAGGACATGCGGAGTTGCGGGCATGCGGACATGCGGACGGTCGTGCGGTGCGGTGCGGTGCCGTCAACCGCAGGTCAGGCCCGAGGACTTCCAGGTGGTGGCGTCGACCATCGTGGTGGGGGCGAAGCCCTCGGCCGGGAACTCCCTGCCGTTCCTGAGCTTGTCGTACATGGTCTGGACGGCGAGGGCGCCGACGTCCCTGCCGTTGATGAAGAGCGCGGCCTTCATGCCGCTCGGCCTGCCGGAGCCCCATTCCTTGCAGGCGAGGTACGCGCCGAGGCCGACGCCGATGACCCGGTCCGGGCCGAGGCCGGCGTTGGTCAGGGCGGTGACGCCGCCGGCGACGTTCTCGTCGTTGCAGCCCCACACGATCCAGTTCTTCACGCCGGGGTTGGCCGTCAGGGTGGCGGCGACCTTGTCCTGTGCGCCGGTGGGCGTGTTGTCGGTGGCGACGTCGACGGCCTCCACTCCGGGGACGGCCGCGTCGAAGGCGGTCCGCGCGGCCCTCACCCGGTCCCCGCACACCGTGACGTCCTGTTTCCAGGCGGAGATGATCCTGGTCTCGGACGCCTTCCAGCCCGCCTTGGCGTACTCGGCGGCCGCCCGCTTGCCGACCTCGCCGCCCATCTGGGCCCCGCTGAAGCCGATCCGGGGTACGAGGTCCGCCTTGGCGCAGGCGGCCGGGTCGGGTCCGGTGGCGCAGATCTGGTCGTCGGAGGTCAGGAGGGCGACCTTGCCGTCGCGGGCGGTGCGGACGACCTGGGGGCCGACGGCCGGGTCGGGGACGACGACGATCACGCCGTCGGTGTTCTGGGCGATGGCGGCCTGGACCTCGCTGACGGTCTTGTTGGCGTCGTTGCCGAGGTTGACGACCTTCAGGTCGATGCCGAGCTCGTCGGCCCTGGCCTTGGCCCCGGCGGCCTCGCCGACGAAGTACTCCTGGTCACCCTGTTTCTGAAGATACGTCAGGGAGATCTTCCCCGACTTGGGGCCGGCGGCCGCACCGCCGGCCGACCCGGCGGAGTCGCCGGACGCGGTCCTGCCGGACGAGCAGGCGGTGGTGAGCCCGAGGCCCACGAGGAGGGTGGCGGCCATGACGGCACGACGGCGGGAGGTACGGGACATCTGCGGGATCTCCTAGGTGCCGGTCACACGAGGACGGACCGGCCCGACGCGGGAACGGATGGATGACACGGCGGTGTTCGGACGACGCGGAGGTGTACCGGGCGGCCCGGAGGTGCATCGGGCGGCGCGGAAGCGGAACAGGTGGCGCGGAGGTGCGGGGCCCGGGGGCGACGGGGGCGGCGAGGCGCCGACGAGGGGTGCAGCCGACGGGCCACAAACACCCAAAACTCAACACGTTCAAACGTGATGCGACATATGAGACCGCTCGAACGCCCCGCCGTCAAGAGCCGGGCCCAAATTCCGCTCCCGGGCCGCCGACGCATCACAAGGGCTTGCCCTGCGGTCATGTTTACGTAAACATACTCGTAGCAGCAATCACCGAGCACAGGAGCCGCCACCCCATGCCCGTTCTCCAGACAGACAAGGCCGGTTTCCTGCTCGACGGCCGACCCTTCCGGCTCCTGTCCGGAGGCCTGCACTACTTCCGGGTCCACCCCGGACAGTGGGCCGATCGCCTGCGCAAGGCCCGGCTCATGGGGCTCAACACCGTCGAGACCTACGTCCCCTGGAACCTCCACCAGCCACGCCCCGACACCTTCCGCCTCGACGGCGGCCTCGACCTGCCGCGCTTCGTCGAACTCGCCGCCGCCGAGGGTCTGCACGTCCTGCTCAGGCCCGGCCCGTACATCTGCGCCGAGTGGGAGGGCGGTGGGCTTCCGTCCTGGCTGCTCGCCGAACCGGACATACGGCTGCGCTCCGGCGATCCCCGGTTCCTGGCGGCCGTCGACGACTACCTCGACCGCCTGCTCACACCCCTCCGGCCGCACCTCGCCTCGCAGGGCGGCCCGATCCTCGCCGTACAGGTGGAGAACGAGTACGGGGCGTACGGCGACGACACCGCCTATCTGGAGCACCTCGCCGACTCCCTGCGCCGCTGCGGGGTCGACGTCCCCCTGTTCACCTGCGACCAGCCGGTGGACCTGGAGCGCGGCGCGCTGCCCGGTGTCCTCGCCACGGCCAACTTCGGCAGCCGCTCGGCCCACCATCTTGCCGCTCTGCGCGCGCAGCGTCCCGAAGGGCCGCTGATGACCTCGGAGTTCTGGATCGGCTGGTTCGACCGCTGGGGCGCGCACCATGTGGTCAGGGACCCGGACACGGCGGCCCGGGAGCTGGACGAACTACTCGCCACCGGCGCGTCGGTCAACTTCTACATGTTCCACGGCGGCACCAACTTCGGCTTCACCAACGGCGCGAACGACAAGGGGACCTACCGCCCCACCGTCACGTCCTACGACTACGACTCCCCGCTCGACGAGGCCGGCGACCCGACGGCGAAGTACACGGCCTTCCGTGACGTCATCGCCAAGTACGCCCCCGTTCCGAGCGAGCCCGTACCCGCTCCCGGCCCCAAACTCGCCCTTCCCGCAATCGCGTTGACGGAGAGCGCCGAGCTGTTGCCGCACGCGGCCGCGCTCTCCCCGTCGGCCGTGGAGTCGCGCCGCCCGCTCACGATGGAGGAGCTGGAGCAGGACTTCGGCTTCGTCCTCTACGAGACGACGCTGCCCGTAAGAGGCCCGGCGCTCCTCGAGATCGAGCAGGTCCGCGACCGTGCCCAGGTGTTCGTCGACGGGCAGCCCGTGGGCGTCCTGGAGCGCGAACTGCACCAGCACGCACTGGCGTTCACCGTGCCGCGGGCGGGCAGCGTTCTCACCGTCCTCGTGGAGAACCAGGGGCGGGTGAACTACGGGCAGGGCATCCACGACCGCAAGGGCCTGCTCGGGAAGGTCCTCCTGGACGGCGTCGAGCTCGCCGGCTGGACCAACCGCCCCCTCCCCCTGGCCGACCCGGCCGGCATCCCCTTCGCACCCACCACGGCGACGCCCGTCGGGCCGGCCTTCCACCGGGCCCTCTTCGACGTGGACGAGACCGCCGACACCTTCCTCCACCTGGACGGCTGGACCAAGGGCAACGCCTGGATCAACGGCTTCCCACTGGGCCGCTACTGGTCCCGGGGGCCACAGCGTTCCCTGTACGTCCCCGCTCCGGTGCTGCGCGCCGGCACGAACGAGCTCGTCGTCCTCGAACTCCACGCCGGCCACCGGGAGCGTACGGTCACGTTCCGCGCGATGCCGGACCTCGGCCCGACGGAGGAGTAGGGCTCCACTCAGGCAGCGCCGTCCGGGGGCGTCGCCGTCCCGGGCGTCGCCGTCGAGGGCTTCGCGGAGAGGATCCCGCGGGCCTGCTCCGCGGCCCGGGCGGTGCTCTCGGAGACGAACTCGAGGAAGCGGGCGATGCCCTCCAGGCGGGCACCGGCCGGCGTACTGGAACCGAGGACGCCCACGCCCTGACGCGCGGTCTCGACGATCTGGAGGGCGGCGCGGGCGCTGGCCATCATCGACTGGTACCAGATGTCGTCGTCGACGACATAGCGCTCACGACGGCGCTCGTCGCGCTCACGACGGACGAGCCCCTGGCTGTCGAGGAACGCGATCGCCTTGGAGATGGACGCCGGGCTGACCTGGAGGTGCTGGACGAGCTCGGACGCGGTGAGGCTGCCCGAGTCGGTGAGGCAGAGACAGGCCATCACCCGGGCCATCATCTTGGGCGTCCCCGACTGTATGAGGACGGTCGTGAAGACCTCCTCGAACTCCCGCACCGCTTCGGCGTCGCGCCCGTCGGCCCGCACGGGCGCCTTCGCGTCCCGGGACGTGGCCTGCTTGCGGCGGGCCCGGTGCTCGGTGGCCCGGTGGGCGAGGTCGGAACGGTAGCCGGTGGGGCCGCCGTTCCGCATGACCTCGCGCGTGACCGTCGAGGTGGGACGGTCGAGCCGCCTGGCGATCTCGGCGTAGGCGAGGCCGTCCGCCAGTCCCAGCGCGATCTGCTGACGTTCCTGCTGGGTGAGCCTGCCTCCCGGCATCGGGTCTCCTTCGTGATCCTTGGGGACCCCACTATAGCGTTCACCGTCAATCCATTGCAACGAGCCGATGCAGGCGTGTTGCGTTAAGCGCAGACCCATTGCAA
This sequence comes from Streptomyces sp. CB02980, assembly GCF_014451325.2. Classification (GTDB taxonomy): domain Bacteria; phylum Actinomycetota; class Actinomycetes; order Streptomycetales; family Streptomycetaceae; genus Streptomyces. The sequence goes on from NZ_JACSCH020000022.1 coordinate 115,095, forward strand.
TGAAATTGCGGCTTCTACCTGTAACAACGGGATTTCTACGCAACGACGTTGTTGCCAGACCCATGAACGCAACGTAGCTTTTCCCTCATCGGAAACAGCGGGCCGCCGCAAGGGCGGACCACCAGGATGAAGGAGCAGCACCATGCAGAAGTTCGCCACCACCGCCGCCATCGCCGCCGTCCTCGACATCCCCGCCGGCCGCATCCAGCTCATCGCCGCCGACCGCGCCGACGCCACCGTCGACATCCGCCCCGCGAACGCCGCCAAGGGCGCCGACGTGAAGGCGGCCGAGCAGGTCACGGTCGAGTTCACCGACGGCGTCCTGCGGGTCGCCGCCGCTCCCGCGAAGAACAAGATCCTCGGCGACCCCGGATCGGTCGAGGTGACCGTCCAGCTCCCGGCCGGCTCCCGCGTCGAGGCCAAGGCCGCCGCCGCCGAACTCCGCGGCGTCGGACGCCTCGGTGACGTCGTCCTCGAGGCCGCGCAGGGTCCGGTCAAGCTCGACGAGGCCGCGAGCGCCCACGTCACCCTGCTCGCCGGTGACATCACGGTCGGCCGTCTGGGCGGCTCCGCCGAGATCCGCACCCAGAAGGGCGACCTCCGCATCACCGAGGCCCTGGGCGGCACCGTCGTCCTGCGCACCGAGGCGGGCGACATCACGGTCGGCGCCGCCCGCGGCGTGTCCGCCACGCTCGACGCCGGCACCGGCTTCGGCCGCGTCCACAACGCCCTCGCCAACGCCGGCACCCCCGCCCTGACGCTCCACGCCACCACCTCCTACGGCGACATCACCGCCCGCAGCCTCTGATGCGGACCGCCCGAGGGCGGCGCCCTCCGACCGGATGTCGGAGGACGCCGCCCCGTCGGCGTTCGCGGCCGCGCCGCGTCCGTCAGCCGAACCGCAGCTGCTGGTTCGTGCCGCCGGTACAGGTGGACTGGCGCAGGGCCGCCCCGTCGACCTTCGAAGACCCCGCCACTTCCAGGCACTTGGCGCTGTGGCGCGCCACGAGCGTGACGTGGCCGGTGGCGGCCTGCCGTACCGCCCACTCCTGGTTCCGGCCGCCGTTGCAGGTGTACTGGAACGCCTGGGCGCCGTCGGCGGTCGAAGCGCCGCTGACGTCCAGGCACTTGCCGCTGTGCCGGGCGACGACGTTCACGTAGCCGGTCGCGGTGGGCCGGAGCGCCCACTGCTGGTTCGCTCCCCCGTTGCATCCGTACTGCACGACGGTCGTGCCGTCGGCCGTCGAAGCGCCCACCACGTCCAGGCACTTGGAGCTGTGCCGGAACACCGGCGTACGCCAGGTGTCGGACGCGGCCGGCCGGAAGCTCCAGGACTGGTTGGCCCCGGTCGTCGGCCGGTAGACGCCCGCCTCGGCCCCGTCGTTCGTCGCCGCCCCGAAGACGTCCAGGAGCAGGCCGGACGCGCTGTTGACGAGCGTGGCGTGGCCGTCGCCCGTGGTGGAACGCATCCACCGTTGTTCGGCGCCGGTTCCGGGGGCCGCGAAGCCGAGCGTCCCCGACGTCACCGCGAGCGCCTTGCCCGTCCTGGCGTTGGTCACGCGGTACGTGGCCGCGCTGCCCCAGTCGGTCGCCGAGAGCTTGGTGAAGGTCCACTGCTGTGCGGTGTCCGCCGGGTTCGGCGTGCGCTGCACCGGCAGGTCCCGCTCCGCGACGGTGGTGACGGCGAGCGCCATCCCGCTGTGGTCGTTGAGGATCTGCCGGGCCGTGCCGACGGGCGCGCTCGTGGCGGCGGTGTTCACTCCCGTGACGCCCGGGAGGACGAAGGTGGTGACGGATCCGGCGCCGACGGTGGCCTTCAGTGTCCTCCCCACCGTGGCGAGGTCCGTACCGCGCTGGACGTCCCGGGTCGCGTCGGTGGTGTATCGCTCGACGGTCCCGCCGACGGTCCCGAAACCATCGAGGTCGAGGGTGAGTTCACGGTCCGTCCCGCTGCGGTTGGTGTGGACGAGGACGAGCCCCTGTCCGCCGGGCCGTACCGCCGCGAGGGTGTCGGGGTCGTCGGTGGTGAGGACGCGGGCGCCGGGCCTGACGAACCGGCTGTACTGGGCCATCACCCCGTACTTCTTGTTCTTGCGGAGCGGTTCGGTGGCCGCGTCGGCGGGGGTGAAGTCGGTCTGGATGAGGCCCCAGTTGGAGTTCTCCCGGCCGGGCGTCATGTTCTCGTAGTCCTCGACGGCCTGCCACAACACCCAGGCGCGGGGCTCCAGTTCCCTGATGTCGTCGTTGATCCGGCGGGCCAGGTCGAGCCCCGGGCTCATGTCGGTGAAGCTCTGCGGCACGCTGCCGCCGAGGTCCACCTCCGACATCCACAGCGGGGTGGCCTCGCCCTTGGCGATGTCACGGACGCCGGTGCGCCCGCCCGTCCCGTACGTGTGGGTGTTGATCCGGCCCACGGAATCGCGGACGGCGGGTGCGTACTGCTCCCAGTTCGCGCGGGCCGTCGACGGGTTCGTCTCGTCCATGGCGGCGATCGGGGTGGCGTCGCCCCGGGCGTCGAGGGCGGCGCGCAGCGTGCTGATCATCCGGGCCTGCGAGGCGGGGTCCCAGTGGGAGCCCTCCTGGCGTCCGCCGGCCCGCCAGTAGTCGGTGTTCGGCTCGTTGACCGGGGAGATCGAGTCGAAGGTGACGCCTGAGCCCTGCTCGGCGCGCCGGAGGGAACCGGCGAGGTAGGCGGCGAACCGCTCGTACTGGTCGGTGCGGAGGTTGTCCTGCCGGGGGTCGGTCGCGCCGGAGACGAGACCGCTGCGGGTCATGAAGTACGGGGCGGAGTTGGAGAAGGCCTCGAAGGTGTCGGCGCCGCGGGCCTTGGCGGCGGAGAGCCACCAGCGCTGGTTGGCGTCGGCCGCGTCGTTCCAGTGGGCGGGGTCGTCCGGGTCCCACCAGTCGGGGGACTCGGCTCCCGGCCGGTTCCAGTAGCCGGGCACGGCGCCGCCGGCGCGCATGTAGGGGACGGTCTCGGGGCTGTCGCCGCCGCCGATGTTGTAGCGGGCGACGGTGAATCCGAGGCCGTCCGCGCCGTAGAGGGCGTCCGCGAGGGCGTTGCGTCGCTCGTCGGGCCAGCCGCCGGTGACGTTCGCGAACCAGGCGAGGGCGGTCCCCCACCCTTCGAAGGCGGGCTGCTGGTAGCTGGGGTCGGGCCGGACAGTCAGGGCGTCGGCCGCGGCGGCGACCGCCGTGGGTGCGGAGGCCGCCGGGGCGGCGGCGACGGTGGGCAGGGCGAGCGCGGCGGTGGCGGCGAGGGCGCCGAGCCGGGTGTTCCGGCGGCGCCCGCAGGCGCTTCGGACGGAGGGGGGCTGCACGTGTTCACTCCCTGAGGGGTGCGATGGCGTGGGTCGGACGGGCGGGGACGGGCGTGCTCGGACGGGCGGGAAGGGAGGGGCGGACTCGGACGTGTGGGAACGGAGGGACGGGATCAGACGGCCGGGGACGGGCAGTGCTCAGACGGGCGGGGACGGGCGGTGCTCAGACGGCCGGGGACGGGCAGTGCTCAGACCGCGGCGCTCAGACCCGGTGCTCAGACCGCCATGCTCGGACCGCCGTGCTCAGACCGCCGTGCGGCTCCACCGCTGGTTGGTGCCGCTGTTGCAGGTCCACTGGACGAGCGCGGTGCCGTCCGCCGTGGACGTGTTGGTGACGTCGAGGCACCTGCCGCTGTGGACGGCGACCAGCTGCACGCCCGTACCCGCGCCGGTCACGCTCCACCGCTGCCCGGCCCACCCGTCGCAGGTGTACTGCGCGACGGCGGCGCCGTCGGCGGTCGAACCGCCGTTCACGGTGAGGCACTTGCCGCTGTAGCGGGCGACGATCTGGACCTGGCCGCTGCCGACGCTCCGGAGCCAGAACTGCTGGTTGACGCTGTTGCCGCCGCAGCTCCACTGGATGACGGCGCCGCCGTCGGCGGTGGACCGGTCGGCGACGTCGGCGCACTTTCCGCTGTGCGCCGCCGTGAGGGTCTCCCAGCTGCCGAGGCCCTTCACCGTGCCGGCTGCCGTGTCCACGGTGATCTGCGGGAAGTAGTCCATGGTCATGGTCGTCTTCGTGGGGAAGCGGAGCGGCAGCCAGACGTACTGGGAGTCGTTGACGTTGCCGCCCATGGAGTTGCCCCAGCGGTCGCCGAGGTAGAGGTACGAGGTGCCGGCGGTGCCCTGGACGGGCAGGACGTACGCGGTCTGGGAGCCGTACGCGGTCCCGTCGCCGATGTCCTTCAGACCGCTCCAGGTTCCGGTGACGCTGCTCGCGGTGCCGTACTTCTGCTGGTTGGGGGACCAGCCGGTGGCACCGGAGGTGAGCAGGAAGTAGACGCCGTTGCGCTTGAAGAGGGCGGGGGCCTCGCGCCACTGTCCGGGCCAGAGCTTCTGGACCTGGGAGGCGATACCGGTGTAGTCGGCGGTCAGCCGGTAGACGTGGAGGTCGGCGTTCTCGTTGGCGGCGGAGATCATGTAGCCCGCGCCGTCGGTGTCGACGAAGGTCGTGATGTCACGGGACATGTGGCCGAGCGGGCGGAAGCTGCCGAGCCAGGTGTAGTCGCCGTCGACGGTCGAGGAGACGGCGACCGCGGCGCGCGCCTCGCCGTAGTCCGTGGCGTTCTCCTTGTGCATCCACATCACGAACTGCCCGGTGGCCGCGTTGTACATGACCTTGGGGCGCTCGATGTTGGCCGACTGCAGCTCCGGGTCGGTGCTCTGGGTGAGGACGTGGTTCCGGAACTCCCAGGTCCGCAGGTCGGTGGAGCGGTAGGCGGAGACGTACCGGAAGGTGTTGTCTGCGTTCCGGTTCTCGCCGAACCAGTAGTAGTACGAGCCGGCCTTGACGACTCCGCCGCCGTGGGCGTGCACGGGGTTGCCCGCCGGGTCGGTGAACCGAGTGGCGTTGGTGACGGTCGCCGTGGCGGCCTGGGCCGTACCGGCCGGGCCGAGGAGGGAGCCGAGAAGGGAGAAGAGGACGGCACAGAGCGCGGTGAGCACCGTGAACGTCCCCGAGGGAGTGCGTCGCATGATCGCGTACCTCGTGGCTGTGGGGAGGGGGAAGGGGGTGGCGATGCGGTACGGCCGGACGCACCGGGGGGTGCGGGGAGCCGGCCGGGGGCGGGAACGCACGCCGAGGCCTGGATGCCGCCGTGTTTCGCGGAGGTGTCGCCCCTTCGATGTTCGCGTAAACACGAGCGGTTCGGGGGAGAGTCTGGGAGGGGCGAATCGGACTGTCAAGGAATCGGACAACATCCACGGGGGTTTGACCGCCTCTGATGTTTGCGTCAACATGCACGCAGTACGGCAGTACGGTCGCCCGCGCGCGCGGGCGGCCTCCAGTTCCCTCCGGAAGGCCCCGCGCGTGGTGACGGACAGGAAAACGAAGTCCCCGCGGTCGCGGCCGGCCCGGCAGTGGCCCTCCATGGCGGACGTCGCCACGATGGCGGGCGTCTCCTCGCAGACGGTGTCGCGCGTGGCCAACAACCGCGAGAACGTCGACGCGAGCACCCGCGAGAAGGTGCTCTCCGCCATGCAGACGCTCGGCTACCGCCCCAACACCGCGGCCCGCGCCCTGGTCACGGGCAGGTTCGGCGCCCTGGGCGTGGTCAGCTTCGACGTCGGCGCGCACGGCAACGCCCGCACCCTGGCCGCGATCGCCGACGCCGCCCGCGAGGCCGACTTCTCCGTCAACTTCATGGGCATCAGGGCCCAGACGGAGGCCGCCGTCCGGCGCGCGTTCCAGCATCTGATGCTGCAGTCCGTCGACGGCATCGTGCTCGTCGAGTCCCAGATGCTCGACACCCCGTCCCTCCATCTCCCACCGTCGATGCCGGTGGTCGTCGCCGACGGCGACACCGGCCACCGGTATCCCAACGTCGACTTCGACCAGGCCCACGGCGCGCACAGCGTCGTGAGCCACCTCCTCGGCCTCGGGCACCGGACGGTCTGGCATCTGGCGGGCCCTCGCGACTCGTTCGCCGCGCGGCGGCGCTCCGAGTCCTGGGAGCGCACCCTGGCCGCCGCGGGCGCGCCCGTACCCCCGGTGCTGTACGGGGACTGGACGGCGGAGTCCGGCTACCGGGCCGGCCTCGGCATCGCACGCCGCCGGGAGGTGACCGCCGTCTTCGCCGCCAACGACCAGATGGCGCTCGGAATGCTGCGGGCCCTGCGCGAGTCGGGGCGCGACGTGCCCGGGGACATCAGCGTGGCCGGCTTCGACGACATCGCCGAGGCCGCGTATCTCCATCCGCCGCTGACGACGGTGCACCAGGACTTCGAGGTGGTCGGCCGGCACTGCGTCTCGCTGCTGCTCGACCAGATCGAGGGCCGCACGGACGGCCCCCGCCGCAGGGCGGTGGAACCGGTCCTGGTGGTCCGCTCGAGTACGGCCCCGCCACCGCCGGGGGCTTAGGGGGTGTCCTGTCGCTCAGGCCGGGCTCGCGACGCCTGGTGCCGCTCCCCCGAGCTCTTCGAGCAGGGGGCAGGAGGGGGCACCCCCAGCCGCGTTGTCGCCGGTCGGCATGGTCCCCCGTAGCCCTTCGGGCACGGGAGGTACCCGCACCGCCATGCCTCCCTGCTCCGCCTTGCGAGGCGGCCCCTCGGCCCTGCGGGCCTGGTGAGACCCACGCACCAGTCGCCGCTCCCTGATCCGGCCTGATCGACAAGACACCCCCGGGCCTGACGTCCCTCGCACCGCGCCACGACCGTGGACGGCATCCTGGCCTCCCTCGTACCCGCCACCACCGGGGGCTTCGGCGCGATCTTCCCCTTACCCGCCACCACCGGGGGCTTCGGCGCGACCTTCCCCTTACCCGCCACCACCGGGGGCTTCGACGCGACCTTCCCCTTACCCGCCACCACCGGGGGCTTCGACGCGACCTTCCCCTTACCCGCCACCACCGGGGGCTTCGACGCGACCTTCCCCTTACCCGCCACCACCGGGGGCTTCGACGCGACCTTCCCCTTACCCGCCACCACCGGGGGCTTCGGCGCGACCTTCCCCGTACCCGCCACCACCGGGGGCTTCGGCGCGACCTTCCCCTTACCCGCCACCACCGGGGGCTTCGGCGCGACCTTCCCCGTACCCGCCACCGCCGGGACCCCTCCCGCTTCCGCAAGGACCCCCGGCCCGGTCTCCCTCGTGTCCCGCCCCCGGCTCACCGCCTCGGCGCCCCCGTGCTCGCCCGCTCCGTCAGGGTCGTCGGGACGAGCCGTACCCCCGTGACCGTCTCGCCGCGCAGCTCCCGCAGCACCGCGTCCACGCACAACTCCCCCACCTGCGCGAAGTCCTGGTGCACGGTCGTCAGCGGCGGGATGAAGGAGGCCGCCTCCGCGATGTCGTCGAAGCCGACGACGCTCACGTCCTCGGGCACCCGTCTGCCCCGCTCGTGGAAGGCCCTGAGCACGCCGAGGGCCATCTGGTCGTTGGCCACGAACACCGCACCGCAGCCGGGCTCGTCGGCGAGCCGCAGCCCCGCCTCGTAGCCGGACTCGGGCGTCCAGTCCCCGCGCAGGACGGGCGGCACCTTCCGCCCCTCCTCGCGCAGGACCGCCTCCCAGGCCTCCGCCCGACGGCCGGCCGCGAAGGACTCCGCCGGGCCCGCGACGTGCCAGACCGTGGTGTGCCCGAGGTCGAGCAGATGCCGCACCGCCGAGCGGGCGCCCTGCCGCTGGTCCGTGTCCACGACGGGGAAGCGGCCGGTGGCGTCGGAGTCCACGACGACCACCTTGACGTGCGGGGGAAGGGTGAGCGACGCGGTGTCGAGGAGGTGGACCTCCATGATGAGCACGACGGCGTCGACGGCCAGTTCGTCGAGCCGGGTGAAGGCGCCCCTGACGTTGTCCTGGGTGGGCGCGTCGAGCGGGATGAGGGTGACCGCGTATCCCGCTCGGGAGGCCGATCCGGCGATGGCCTCCAGGGTGCGGACGTTGCCGGTGCTGGAGAGGCCCATGGTGATGACGCCGATGGCCCGGAACTCGCCGCGCTTGAGGGCGCGGGCCGCGCTGTTGGGCCGGTAGCCCAGCTCCTTCATGGCGTCGAGGACCTTCGCGCGGGTGCTCTCGACGACGGCCGCGTCACCGTTGGAGACGCGCGAGACCGTCTGCGAGGAGACCCCCGCGAGCTGGGCGACGTCCGCCATGGAGACCCGGCGCGGCCTGCCGCGCGCTCCTCGCGGGCCCTCGCCGCCGGCCGTCGCCGAGCCGCCTGCCGTGTTCTTCTCCGCCACCCGAATCCCTCTCATTCACCGCTGCTTCACGCTTGACGCCCCCCAGTGGGAGTGTCACCATCACGCTACCGATGATTACGTAAACATTTCTCGTCGGCCAGCCCACGCGGGGCCGATTCCCGGCCGCCAGGCCCTCTCGCCTCGCCCACGCCACCGCCCCGCTCCGCTCCCCGTCTCCGGACCCGCTCGGTCACCGACGCAAGGAACCCCGCCATGACGCTCCTGTCGACGCGCGCTACGGCAGCACCACCGCCCCGCCCACGAGCCCGCTTCCGTCTCCGTAAGGAGGCCCTCGTGGGCTGGGGATTCGCCGGCCCGTTCGTCGCGGTCTTCGGCCTCGTCTTCCTCGCGCCGATCGGATACGCGCTGTACCTGAGCCTCTTCCAGGACCGGCTCATCGGCGGCACCTCCTTCGTCGGCCTCGACAACTACGGCAAGGCGCTCACCGATCCCCGCTTCTGGGAGGGGCTGACCCGGGTCGGCCTCTTCCTCCTGGTCCAGGTGCCCGTCATGCTGGGCATCGCCCTGCTCGTCGCCCTCGCGATCGACAGCGGCCGGCTCTACGGCAGGACCTTCTTCCGCGTCTCGATCTTCCTCCCCTACGCCGTGCCCGCCGTCGTCGCCAGCCTCATCTGGGGCTTCATGTACGGCACGCGGTTCGGCCTCGTCGGAAACGTCAACGACGCGTTCGGGATCGCCCTGCCGGACCCGCTCTCCCCCTCCCTGGTCCTCGCCTCCATCGGCAACATCGTGACCTGGGAGTTCGTCGGCTACAACATGCTGATCTTCTACGCCGCACTCAAGGTCGTACCCCGCTCGCTCTACGAGGCCGCGGCGATCGACGGCGCCGGCGAGTGGCGGGTCGTCACCTCGATCAAGCTGCCCGCGATCCGCAGCGCCCTCGTCATCGCCACCATCTTCTCGATCATCGGCAGCTTCCAGCTCTTCAACGAGCCGAGCATCCTGCAGAAGCTCGCCCCCAACGCGATCACCAGCGACTTCACCCCCAACCTCTACACCTACTCGCTGTCCTTCTCGGGTCAGCAGCACAACTACGCGGCGACCGTGGCGATCGTGATGGGTGTCCTCACCGCGATCATCGCCTACGCGGTCCAGCTGCGCGGCATGCGGAAGGGCTGAGCCGATGACCACCTCCCTCACCAGCACGGCCTCCGGATCCGGTACGCCGACCGCCCCACGTACCCCCGGCGCCACCCCGGAAGCCCCCACCCGTGCGGACGCCCGTACTCGTACCGGCACCGGTACCCGTACCGCCAAGCGTCGGAAGCGCCCCCCGCACACCCCGCTCAACCCCCGCCCCAGCGTGCCGCTGACCCTCGTGACCGGCCTGGTCCTCGTCTACACCCTGCTGCCGCTCGCCTGGCTGGTCGTCAACGCCACCAAGGACCAGAACGGACTGCTCGACTCCTTCGGACTCTGGTTCGCCGACGACAGCCACTTCTGGGACAACATCGGCCGGACCCTCTCGTACGACGACGGCGTCTTCGTCCGCTGGCTGCTCAACACCCTGCTGTACGTCGTCGCCGGCGCGGGCGGCGCCACCGTCCTCGCCGTCCTCGGCGGGTACGCCCTCGCCACGTACGACTTCCCGGGCCGCCGGGCGGTGTTCGCGGTGGTCCTCGGGGCCGTGGCCGTACCCGGCACCGCCCTCGCCGTCCCCACCTTCCTGATGTTCAGCAACATGGGTCTCACGAACACCCCATGGGCCGTGATCATCCCGTCCCTGATCTCGCCCTTCGGCCTCTATCTCATGTGGGTCTTCGCCGCCGAGTCCGTCCCCACCGAACTCCTGGAGGCCGCGCGCATCGACGGCTCCGGCGAGCTGCGCACCTTCTTCACGATCGCGCTGCCGCTGCTGATGCCCGGGACCGTCACGGTGCTGCTGTTCTCGATGGTCGCGACCTGGAACAACTACTTCCTGCCCCTGATCATGATCAAGGACCCCGACTGGTACCCGCTGACCCTCGGCCTCAACGCCTGGAACGCCCAGGCCCAGACAGCGGGCGGCGAGGCCGTGTTCGACCTCATCATCACCGGCTCCCTGCTGACGATCGTGCCGATCGTGGCCGTCTTCCTGCTGCTCCAGCGGTACTGGCAGTCCGGCCTGGCCGCGGGCAGCGTCAAGGAATAGCGCCTCCGCACCCCCGTCTCGCCTCTCCCTCTCACCTCTCCCCCATCACCTCCTTCCTTCCCTCCTCTCCGCCGTACCCTCGACCAGGAGCACAGCCCATGAGAACGCACATCACCCGCCGACTCCTCGGCGCCCTCGCCGTCGTCTCCACGCTCGCGCTGACCACCACGGCCTGCGGCTCCGACGCCTCGGACGGCGGTGGCGACAGCGGACCGAAGGACGTCGCGGCCGCGCTCGCGAAGGGCGGCAAGGTGACCGTGTGGGCCTGGGAGCCCACGCTCAAGAAGGTGGCGGAGGACTTCGAGAAGAAGTACCCGAAGGTCGACATCGAGCTGGTCAACGCGGGCACCGGCGACAAGCAGTACACCGCGCTGCAGAACGCGATGGCGGCCGGCTCCGGCGCCCCCGACGTGGCACAGGTGGAGTACTACGCCCTCGGCCAGTTCGCCATAGGCAAGTCCGTCGAGGACCTCGCCTCCTACGGCGCCCAGAAGTACGGCACGACCTTCACCCCCGGCCCGTGGAACGCCGTCACCGAGGACAAGGCCATCTACGCCCTGCCCATGGACTCGGGCCCCATGGCGTTCTTCTACAACAAGAAGGTCTTCGACAAGCACGGCATCAAGGTGCCGACGACCTGGGACGCCTACGTGGAGGCCGCCCGCGCCCTCCACAAGGCCGACCCCAAGGTCTTCATCACCAACGACACCGGTGACGCCGGCGCCACCACCAGCCTCATCTGGCAGGCCGGCGGCCGCCCGTACCGGACCGACGGCACGGACGTCACGATCGACTTCGGCGACGAGGGCACCAAGAAGTACACCGCGACCTGGCAGAAGCTCCTCGACGAGAAGCTGGTCGCACCCATCAGCTCGTGGAGCGACGCCTGGTACAAGGGCCTGGCCGACGGATCCCTCGCCACCCTCTCCATCGGCGCCTGGATGCCGGCCAACCTGACGTCCGGGGTCGCCTCCGCCTCCGGCGACTGGCGGGTCGCGCCGCTGCCGCAGTGGACGAAGGGCGACAAGACGAGCGCGGAGAACGGCGGCAGCTCGCTCGCCGTGCCGAAGGCCGCCAAGAACAAGGAACTCGCCTACGCCTTCACGGAGTTCGCGACCACGGGCGACGGAGCCCGGGCCCGGGTCGCCGCGGGCGCCTTCCCGGCGACCCGCGCGGACCTGGAGTCGAAGGCGTTCCTCGACACCGCCTTCCCGTACTTCGGCGGCCAGCAGGCCAACCGGATCTTCGCCGAGTCCGCCCGTAACGTCGGCGAGGACTGGTCCTACCTGCCGTACCAGGTGTACGCGAACTCGATCTTCAACGACACCGTGGGCAAGGCGTACGTCTCCCCCACCACTCTCACCGACGGCCTGAAGCAGTGGCAGGAGGCCGGCGTGACGTACGGCAACGACCAGGGCTTCACGGTCAACAAGTAGCCGGCGGCGCGCAGCCGCGTTCCCCGGCCGCCGGGCGGGTCCCGGTCGACGAGACCGACGCACGCGCGCGTAGCGTGAGGTGTGTCGGCTCCCGTCGTCTCTCACCTGGAGATCCGCCTGTGTCCAGCGCCGCCCCGACCCGTACCGCCGTCGTCGAATCCCTCATGGACCGCTTCCCCGGAGTCCCTCCGGAGGCCGTGTTCAAGGAGGACCTGCTGCGCGGCGGGCTCGCCTTCGACCCGTCCGCGCTGAGCGGCAACGAGGGGGGCGAGGTGAAGCCGAAGTCGTACTTCATCTTCTCCTTCGACCACCGCACGCTGCCGGAGCTCGGGGAGGCGGCGCTGAACCGCCCGCCGGAGGAGATCGTGCTCACGGGCGGGCCGTACGGGCTCCGCCGCACGGTGGTGTCGGTACGGGTCAACCCGTCGTCCCCCTACCGGGTGGCGCCGGACGGCGACGGGGCGCTCGCGCTGTTCCTCGACGGCGTCAGGATCGCCGACGTGGGTCTGCCGCCGATGCCCGAGTACTACCGGCACCCGCTGGCGAACGGCAAGTCCGTGATGGAGGTCGCGCCGACCATCCAGTGGGGCTACCTGATCTATCTGACGGTCTTCCGGGTCTGCCAGTACTTCGGCGCCAAGGAGGAGTGCCAGTACTGCGACATCAACCACAACTGGCGCCAGCACAAGGCGGCGGGCCGCCCGTACACCGGGGTGAAGCCGGTCGACGAGGTCCTGGAGGCGCTGGAGATCATCGACCGCCACGACACGGCCCGCACCTCGACCGCGTACACGCTCACGGGCGGGGCGGTCACGTCCCAGGTCGGCGGGAAGGACGAGGCCGACTTCTACGGGCAGTACGCGCGCGCGATCGAGGAGCGGTTCCCCGGCCGCTGGATCGGCAAGGTCGTCGCGCAGGCGCTGCCGAAGGAGGATGTGCAGCGGTTCCACGACTACGGCATCCGGATCTACCACCCGAACTACGAGGTGTGGGACCGCCGGCTGTTCGAGCTGTACTGCCCCGGCAAGGAGCGCTACATCGGCCGGGACGAGTGGCACCGCCGGATCCTGGACTCCGCCGAGGTCTTCGGGCCGCGCAACGTCATCCCGAACTTCGTCGCGGGCGTCGAGATGGCCCGGCCGTCCGGCTTCCTGACGGTGGACGACGCGATCGCCTCCACCCGGGAGGGCCTGCGGTTCTTCATGTCGCGCGGGATCACGCCCCGGTTCACCACCTGGTGCCCGGAGCCGACGACCCCGCTGGGCCGGGAGAACCCGGACGGGGCACCGCTCGAATACCACCTGCGGCTGCTCGAGGCGTACACGGCGACGCTGGAGGAGTACGGCCTGACGGCGCCGCCCGGGTACGGGCCGGCCGGTCCGGGGCGCGCGGTGTTCTCGGTGAGCTCGTTCATGGACGCGCTGCCGCCGGCGCCGGGCGAGTAGCCGGGCGCGGAACGCGAAGGAGCCGGTGCCCCCTGGGGGTACCGGCTCCTTCGCGAAGGTGGGGTCGGGCTCGGCCGCGTCAGACGGCGACCTCCTCCTCCTTCTCGGCGGCGGTGTCGGTGGTGTCGGCGCCATCGGTGGCGTCGGTCGGCGCCGGCTTGCTGTCCCGCATCACCAGGGTGGCGAGGACGGCCGCCGCGAGGACGCCGATGGCGCTGATGGTGAAGGTGGTGGACATCGAGGAGGCGAAGGCCTCCTTGGCCGCGTCGACCAGACCGGCGTCGCCCTGGGCGGCGGCCAGTGCGCCACCGATCGACTGCTTGGCCTGCTCGGGGGCGTCGGCCGGCATCGCGGTGCGGAAGGTGCTGGTGAGGAGCGAGCCGAGGATGGCGATGCCGAGGGCCGTGCCGGCCTGCTGGATGGTGTCGTTGAGGGCGGAGCCGACGCCCGCCTTCTCCGCGGGGATGGTGCTCATCAGGGCGCCGACGGCGGCCGGCATCGCGAGGCCGGCACCCAGGCCCAGGAGGCCGAGGGCGACGGCCGGGACGGTGAAGCCGGACTGCGCGTCGACCGTGGTCAGCAGGGCGAAGGAGCCGGCCATGGTCAGCATGCCGGCCAGGATGAGGAGGCGGTTGCCGATCTTCGCGGCGAGGCCGGCGCCGGCGCCGTTGCCGATGAGGGCGGCGACGGCGAGCGGGACGAAGGCGAGACCCGCCTTGACCGGCGAGTAGCCGAGGACGAACTGCAGGTACTGGGTGAGGACCAGGAGCAGGCCGCCGTTGCCGATCTGCACGAGGGTCAGCGAGAGCGAACCGCCGCTGAAGTTGCGGTGCTTGAAGAGGACCAGCGGCACCATCGGCTCGGGGGTGACGTTCTCCCAGATCACGAACCCGGCGAGGGCGACGACCGCGACGGCCAGGGTGAGCAGGCCGCGGCCCTCGAAGGCGCCGTGCTGCGGGATCTCGATGATCCACCAGATCATCGCGGTCATGCCGACCACGGAGAGGATCGCGCCGAGCGGATCGGGCTTCTGCCACGGCCCCTTCGACTCGGGCATCAGGGTGAGGGCGGCGAGGACGGCGAGGACGACGACCGGGACGTTGATGAAGAAGATCGACTGCCAGGTGAAGTGGTCGATCAGGAAGCCGCCCAGGACCGGGCTGCCGACCAGACCGAGCATCGAGACCGAGCCCCAGGCGGCCATCGCCTTGGGCCGCTCGTCCTCGTCGAAGACGGTGATCAGGATGGAGAGCGTCGAGGGCATGATCAGCGCGCCTCCGATGCCCATGGCGACCCGGGCGGCGATGACCTCGCCGGGGGTGGTGCAGACCGTCGCGGCCAGCGAGGCCGCGCCGAAGAGCAGCAGGCCGATGATCATGACCTTCCGGCGGCCGAAGCGGTCACCGAGGCTTCCCGAGGTGAGCAGCAGTCCCGCGAAGACCAGGATGTAGGAGTCCAGGATCCACTGGATGTCCTGGGCGCTCGCCCCGATGTCCTCCGTCATGGACGGGACGGCGACGGTGAGCGCCATGCTGTCGACCACCAGGACCAGGGTGCTGAGGCACAGCACGACCAGGATCCACCAGCGGCGTGGGTTGCGGGTTCGGGTTTCCACGGGACTTCCCCCTCGGCTTCGGAAGCGCTCGGCTTCCGTCGGCGCTCGTCTTCCTTCGATGCGAACACTGTACGCAGCTGCGCACAGTGTTCGCAACCCCCGATCGCTGTACGCTGGATGCGAACGTTGTACGCAGGGTCGCGCCCCGGGCCACCCCGGGGCCGTACGCAGCAAAGGAGGACCATGGCCGCCAAGGCGAATCCCGTTCCGTCCGTGTGGGCACGACAGCAGGCCGCCCCCGATCAGCCCGCGCTCAGCCGGGCCTCGATCGTCCGCGAGGCGATCGTCATGCTCGACGCCGACGGCATCGAGGCGCTGAGCATGCGCAAGCTCGGCGCCCGCCTGAACGCGGGCGCGACCTCCCTCTACCGCCATGTCGCGACCAAGGACGAGCTGATGGAGCTCGCCGTGGACGAGGTCGCGGCCGAGTTCACCGTGCCGCCGCCGGGCGGCCCCTGGCGCGCCGCCGTCACCGAGGCGGCGGTCTCGTTCCGGGCCACGGCCCTGCGCCACCCGTGGCTGTCGTCCGTCCTCGGGCAGGCGGGCCTCGCCTATCTGGGCCCCAACCTGATGTCGTACTCGGAACGGCTCGCCGGTCTGTTCGCGGCCGCCCGCTTCCCGGAGCCGAGCCGGGCGATCGACACGGTCCTGTCGTATGTGATCGGCATGAGCACGACGGAGGCGGCCTGGCTCATCACGGTCGCGCGCTCCGGGCGGACGGAGGGGGACCTCATCGCCGGCCTGATGCCCGCCGCGCAGGAGGCGGCGGCCGGACACGACCATCTGACCGAGGCGTACGCGGACGCCGCGGTGCACGCGCCGATCGACCCGGTCGCGATCCGGGACGAGAAGTTCTTCTACGGGCTCGAGGTGGTCCTGGACGGCCTGGAGATGCGGCTGCCGCGCTGAGGGGAGGCGGGGGCTTTCGTGGCGGGGGCTTTCGTGGCAGGGGCTTTCGTGGCGGGGGCCTCGGCGGCAGCGCCGGGTGTCCGCCGGCCCGTGGTCGGGTCCGCGCGCGGCCACAGCCTCGCCGCGCCCGCGGCCCCCGCAAGCGCCACGGCGGTGAGTACGGCCGCCGAGACGGCCGGCCCGGTCGTCGCGGCCAGCGAGCCGGCGAGCGGGTAGGTGAGCAGCCAGCAGGCGTGCGAGAGGGAGAACCGGGCCGCGAAGGCGGCGGGCAGGTCGCCGCTCCGGACGGAGCCGCGCACCACCCGGCCGCCCGGGGTGAGCACGGCCGAGCCCGCGGCGCCCGTGACCAGCCAGACCGCGAGCAGGGCGGGCCAGGACCAGGCTCCGGGCGCGACCGCGAGGCCGAGGGCGAGCAGCCCCAGGGCGCCGGGCAGCACGAAGGCGGCCCGCACCATGACCGCGCGGTCGGTGCCCCGTTCCAGGACGCGCGGCAGCAGCAGGGCCACCGCCATCGAGCCCGCGCCGTACGCGCCGAGGGCGAGGGGTACGTCCCCGGCGGGGCGGTCGAGGGTGTCGCGGACGAGGATCACGGTGTCGACGAGGACGACGGCCCCGGCGGCCGCGACGGCCAGGTCGAGGGCGAGGAGGGCGCGCAGCCGCGGGGCGGCGAGAACGAGCCGGATCCCGGAGAGCGCCCTGGCGTACGCACGGGGGCAGGGGACCGCGCCACCGGCGGGCTTCGACTCCATGCCCGGCTCCATGCCCGGCTCCGGCTCGGAGTCCGGGTCGGGCTCGGAGTCCGGGTCGGGCAGGGCCGTCGTGCGGACCAGGAGGGCGGAGGCGACGAACCCCGCGGCGGTGCCGGCGAAGAGCCAGGTGTACGGGACGACCGTCAGCAGCGCGGCGGCGAGCACCGGGCTCGCCAGGCTCTCCAGGTCGTAGGCGAGCCGGGCCAGCGACAGGGCGCCGGTGTAGTCGCGTTCGTCGGGCAGCACCTGCGGGATCGTCGCCTGGAAGGCCGGCGTGAAGGCGGCCGAGGCGGCCTGGAGCAGCAGGATGAGGACGTACACCTGCCAGACGCGGGTGACGAACGGCAGGGCGAGCACGACCGCCGCGCGCGCCAGGTCCATGGAGACGAGCAGCGCCCGCCGGGGTACGCGGTCGGCGAGGGCGGCGACGAGCGGGGCGAGGACGACGTACGCGGCCATCTTGATCGCGAGGGCGGTGCCGAGGACGGCGGCGGCGTTCGCGCCCGCCAGGTCGTACGCGAGGAGGCTCAGGGCCACGGTCGCCAGGCCGGTGCCGGTGAGGGCGACGACCTGGGCGCCGAACAGACGGCGGTAGGTGGGGTTGCGCAGCACGGACAGCATGAGGACGCCCCCGGTCGGCCACGGCGGACTGCGGACGTCACCAACGTAGCGGACATGTGCACACTTGCGCACATGTTGATGTCAGGGGGCCCGGTGCGGCCCTCAGTCGTGCCAGGGCTCGCCGCTCACCTCGTGATCGGCGCGGCTGATCGCCTCGACCACGAGCCGCTTCAGATGCCCGTCCGGCATGGCGTACACGACCCGGCGTCCGTCCTTGCGGGACTGGACGAGCCCGGCGAGCCGCAGCTTGGCCAGGTGCTGGCTGACGGCGGGGCGCGCGGCACCGCAGGCCTCCGTCAGGGCGGTCACATCGGCCTCGCCGCGGGTGAGCAGCCAGACCAGGTGCAGCCGGGTGGGGTCGGAGAGCAGGCCGAACACCTCTGCCGCCGCCGAGAGTTCGAGCGCCCCCGGCGTCCGCTCGTGCGGCCGGGACGCGGCCGCGGCCGCGGGATCTACGCGCTCAGACATGGGCCCATCGTAGGCAGGCGGACCGGCGGCCCTCAGCCGCCCGCGCCCTGGACCGTACCCAGGAAGCGGATGTGGGGAGGCCCGTCCGGGTCGGGGCGGGTCACGGCGGCACGGACGCGGTAGACATCGGCGATCAGCTCCTCGGTGAGGACCTCGCCCGGTGTGCCGGAGGCGACCACGCGGCCGCGTGCGAGGACCACCAGCCGGTCGCAGTACATCGCCGCCAGGTTGAGGTCGTGCAGGGCGACGACGGCGGTGAGGCGCAGCTCGGCGACGAGGTCCAGGAGGTCCAGCTGGTGCTGGATGTCGAGGTGGTTGGTGGGTTCGTCGAGGAGCAGCTCGCGCGGCTCCTGGGCGAGGGCGCGGGCGATCTGGACGCGCTGGCGTTCACCGCCGGAGAGGGTGCGCCAGGGCTGCCGGGCCCGGTCGGTGAGCCCGGTGCGGGCGAGGGCGGAGCGGACGGCGGTCTCGTCGGCCGCCGAGGCGGGGGTCCAGGCGCGGCGGTGCGGGACGCGGCCGAGGCGTACGACCTCGGCGACGGTCAGATCGGTCTGGGTGTCGGCCTGTTGCTCGACGGTGGCGAGGCGCCGGGCCACGGCCCGGCGGCCGAGCGACCCGAGGGGATCGCCGTCGAGGGTGACGACCCCGGAGTCCGGGGCGAGGACGCCGGCGAGCAGCCTGAGCAGCGTCGACTTCCCCGAACCGTTGGGTCCGAGGAGCCCGGTGACGGTTCCGGGGGTGAGGGTGACGCCGACCCCGTCGAGGACGAGGACGCCACCGAGGCGACGGGAGACACGATCGGCCCGGAGCCCGGCGGTGGGCGGGTGGGGCGCCGGGGTGGTCACGGTGGCCTCGGCGGCTGCGCGGGAACCGGCCGCCGGCGGGTTCGTCGTCATCGCGCTCCACCCCTGGTGCGGTACAGGACGAGCACGAACGCCGGTACGCCGATCAGCGACGTCACCACACCCACCGGCACCTCCTGCGGGTCGAGGACCGTCCGGGCGAGCGTGTCGGCCCACACCAGGAACACCGCGCCCGTCACGGCCGTGACCGGCAGCAGCCTCGCGTGGCCCGGGCCCGCGAGCGCCCGCGCCGCGTGCGGCAGTACGAGGCCGACGAAGCCGATCGCTCCGGCGGCGGAGACCAGGGCCGCCGTCAGGAGGGCGGTGACGCACAGCAGGACGAGCCGGGTCCGGAGGACGGCGACGCCGAGCGCCGCCGCTGCCTCCTCGCCGAACGCGAACGCGTCCAGGGTCCTCGCGTGTCCGCCGCAGATCAGCAGCGCCACCGCGAGCACCGCGCCGCACACGCCCACATCGCCCCAGCCCGCCCCGCCGAGCGAGCCGAGCAGCCAGAACAGCACCCCGCGGGTGGTCTCGGCGTCCGCCGCCGTCATCACGACGAACGAGGTGAGGGCGGAGAAGAGCTGCATCGCGGCGACGCCCGAGAGGACCACGCGGTCCGTCGAGCCGCCGAGCGTGTGGCTCAGGAGCAGCACGAGGGCGAAGGAGCACACCGCCCCGAGGAACGCCCCTCCGGTGACGGAGACGACTCCCCCGCCGACCCCGAGGACGACGACGGCGACCGCTCCGGTCGAGGCGCCGGAGGAGACGCCGAGGACGAAGGGGTCGGCGAGCGGATTGCGCAGCAGCGACTGCATCACCGCCCCGCAGACCGCGAGTCCGGCGCCGCAGACCGCGGCGAGGAGGGTGCGGGGCAGCCGCAGGTCCCACACGATGCCGTCCCGGATCGGTGAGACGTCCGGGACTCCCCCGGCGAGATGGGCGGCGACCACGGACCACACGTCGCCGACGCCGATGTCCGCCGGACCGATGGTGATCGCCACGGCGACGGAGCCGGCCAGGACGGCGAGCCCCACCACCGTCCACAGCAGCGCCGCACCCCCTCCCCGTACGACCGCCGCCGACCGGGTGAGCGGTGTCGCGGTCACTTCGCGAGACCGTACGAGCGGAGCGCCGCCGCCACCTTCTCGACGGCGTCGACCGTGCGGACGGTCGGGTTCATCGCCTGGCCGCTGAGCAGCACGTACCGCTTCTTCCGTACCGCCGTCATGTTCCGGGTGACCGGGTCCGACTCCAGGAACTCGATCTTCTTGGCGGCGCTCTCGGCCGACTGCGAGCGCCTGGTCAGGTCGCCGATGACGAGGACGTCGGGGTCTCGGTCGACGACGGTCTCCCAGTTGATCTGGGGCCACTCGGCGCGCGTGTCGTCGAAGACGTTCTTCGCGCCGAGGGTCCGGGTGACGATCCCGGGGGCGCCGCAGCAGCCCGCCATGTAGGGCGCTTCCGCGTTGGCGAACCAGTAGAGGACCGTGACGTCCTCGAAGTCTCCGGCGGAAGCGGCCTTCTCCACCCGGGACTTGAGGGAGGCGACGAGCTTCTCGCCGCGCTCAGGCACCGCGAAGACCCGGGCCAGGTCACGGATCTCGCCGTACACCGTCTCCATGGTCAGCGGCCGGGTACGGACTCCGTCGCCGTCGCCGCTGTTGTCCTTGCCGACGCAGTCGGTGGGCGAGAGGTAGGTGGGGACGCCGAGCTTCTCGAAGCGCTCCCGGGGCGCCACTCCACCCTTGCCGAGGGTGTACGAGAAGGAGGCCGCCGCGAAGTCGGGTTCGGCGTCGAGGACCTTCTCGAAGGAGGGGTAGCGGTCGGCGAGGCGCGGTACCTTCGCGTTCTCCTTCTCCAGGCCCTTGAGCACCGGGTCCGTCCAGGTGGCGGTGCCGGCCATGCGGTCGGCGAGGCCGAGGGAGAGCATGATCTCCGCCGCGCCCTGGTCGAGGGCGACGGCCCGCCGCGGGGCCCGGTCGACCGTGACCCGCTGTCCGCAGTTGTCGTCGAGGGTCACGGGATACCCCGTCCCGGGAGCCCCGGCGCCCTTACCGGCGTCCTTCGAGGAGGGGGCGGCGGTCCCGCCCCCGCACCCGGTCGCGGCCAGAAGCAGGACACCGGCCGTCAGGAACAGCGCGGCGGAGCAGGCGGGGTGTGCGAGCGGCACGGGAACTTCCTCTGCGGCCACGGCTCATACGCGGAGCCTGTCGTACGGTGCTCCCCGTACGACAGCGTGCCGCCGGGGCCGCCAGCAGGTCTTCGGACTCGGGGTCAGCCGGACGGAGCGCCTTCCCGGGCCCGTCGTGCCGCCCAGTGGCCGATGCTCCGCCCGTCGCCCTCACCGCTGCGCGTCAGTTCCGGTCTCGCACCGGATTCCCTGACCCGTGCACGTACCCGTTCGGGTGCGTACATAGGTGCGACTGGCCTCGGCACAGTACCACCGGCGCACGCCCCCGCCCGGGGCCCGGCCCACCCGTCAGACGCGCAGTTCCTTCGCCTCGAACCGGCCGTCGCCGAGGACCAGGACGAAGGAGACCTGCTGCCCCTCGGAGAGCGTCCGGCCCTCGCCCTCGATGTCCTCGGCGCTGAAGTACACCTGCTCCTCGGAGCCCACGGGGACGACGAACCCGTACCCGCCGGCACGATTGAAGGACTGCACGAACCCTTTGCTTCTGCCTTCCACGGCGGCCTCCTCGTCGTCGTCACCGGGGGCGCGGCGGAGGGGCGAGAACCCCGGTCGACCGCATCCGCGCCTCAGGGGACTTGTACCCCGTACGGCCGCCCTTCGCCCGTCGGCGGGGCGCCCCCGAGCCCCCTGCGGCACCCTCCCACGGTCCTGATGGCGGGGTCGGGTCCGTACCCGTTCCCGGCGGCGGGGGGAAGCGGCGCGGGTGGTGCAGACCACTCCCCCGCATCTCGTAGAATATTCAACAGAGGCCCGGTGCCGGAGATCCCCCGTGTCCGGCACCGGGCCTCTTCCTACCGTCTCCCGTCAGGCCCTGCCGCCCGGGTACGCGATCCTCGCCGTGATCGCGGCGATGCGCCGTGCCGACTCCTCCGGGGACGCCACCGGCTGGACGATGTGGCCGACGGCGAGCCGCACGATCGTCTCGACCGCGAGTCCGCGGGACCCCTCGTCCACATCGGGCCAGACCTCGTCCACATCGGGCCAGGCCTCGACCGCGTACGCGTCGAGCATCGTCATGGCCGCACCGAAGACCGGTTCCGGGCCGCGAGTCGACCAATCAACCGCGACCTGATCGATATTCGATCATTCGACACTTTTCCATTGACTCGCTCATCGGCCACACCTAGCTTCTGGCGGCACCAGACCTCGAGAAAGGTGTCGCGTCATGACCATGGAGGCATTCCCGGGGCGGCGTGCGACGGTCGGTGGGCTCATCGCCGTCGCGCTCGCCCTCGCCGGCAGCGTCGCCCTTCCCACCGCGCCCGCCTCGGCCGCCGGGAGCACCACCTACGTGGACTGCTCGCGTCCGGCCGCCGGCGACGGCAGCCAGGCCTCGCCGTTGAACAGCATCGCCCAGGCCAACGGGAGGACGTACGCGGCCGGGGACACCCTCGCCTTCGCGTCCGGCACCACCTGCACCGGTTCCCTCGCCCCCAAGGGCAGCGGCACCGCCACCGCCCCCATCACGCTGACGGGTTACGGCACCGGCGCACTGCCCGTGATCGACGGCGGCGGCGCGCCGGACGTCGTCTCCCTGACCAATCAGGACCACTGGCGGATCAGCAAGCTGAAGCTGACCAACCCCGCCGCCTCCCTCGCCCGTCGTACCGGACTGCGGATCTCAGCGACCGACGGACAGGCACACCGCGGCTTCGACATCGGCGATCTGGTCGTCGACCGGGTCGCCGGCCAGACGAACAAGAACAGCCCGACCACCGAGGACTTCGTCCAGTCCGCCGGCATCGTCACGGGGGCGAGCGGCACCGGCTCGACCCTCCACGACGTCCACGTCCACCACAACCGGATCACCGACACCGGCGGGGGCGGCCTCAAGATCCGGGTCGGCGCCATGGCGGTCAAGGGCTCCGGGGTCCTGATCGAGCACAACGTCATCAAGGACGTCGGCGGCGACGGCATCATCGCGAGCTACGCCGACGCGCCCCTGATCCAGTACAACAACGCCTCCGGCGTCGGCAACGGCGTCTACCCCTTCTCCGGCGGCAACTTCGCCGGCATCTGGGTGCTCGGCGACCACAACCCGACCATCCAGAAGAACGCCGTGTACGGCATCACCAGGATGTCCGTGGCCGACAGCCAGGCCTTCGACTGCGACTGGGGCAACACCGGCACCTGTCTGATCCAGTACAACTTCAGCCGCGACAACATCGGCGGCTTCTTCCTCGACTGCGACGGGTGCGGCACCATCGGCGGCGCCCAGCAGGTCATCCGCTACAACATCTCCGAGAACGACTGCCGGATGAGCAGCGTCAGCGCGGGCCGGTCCGCGCTGCGCATGTACAACAACGTCCTCTACTGCACGGACAAGAAGTTCAGCATCACCCTCCCCGACGAGAGCGTCGTCGAGAACAACATCTGGGTGGGCACCACCGACTCCCGGCTGCCGACGGCCGCGGGGATCTCCTGGCTCTGGAACGTCTTCCAGGGCGTGCCGAGGCCGACCGCCAACGGCATCGTGGGCGACCCGCACTTCGTGAACCCGGGTACGGGCGGCGACTCGCTCGACTCCGCCGACGGGTACAAGCTCCGCGGCACGTCGCCTGCGCTGAACAACGGCTCCGTGATCAGCGGCAGCGGGGGCCGCGACTACTGGGGGAACCCGGTGTCCGCGACCACCAAGCCGCACCGCGGCGCCTACAACGGCCCCGGCCTGTAGCCCGCTCGCACCCCCGGCGATCGGTGTCAGGCGCCGGGGGTGCTCGTCCCCGTCAGCCACGGGGCGGCGGCCGCGAGCAGGGCGGTCACGCCGAGCGGGATCGTCGGCCCGGGCACGGGGGCGAAGTGCGGCGAGTGGTTGGCGGGGACGGTGTCGGGGAGGCCGTCCTCCAGGAGCGAGCCGGGGTCGATGCCCGCGTAGAGGGCGGGGTCGGCGCCGCCGAAGTGCCAGAAGACGGAGGGGACACCGAGAGCGGTCCCGAAGGTGCCGAAGTCCTCGCTGCCGGTGATGATCTGAGTGAGCGTGAAGACCCGTCCCACGCCCAGGACTTCGGCGAGGGAGTCCTGCACGACGGCGGTCGCCGCCGCGTCGTTGACGGTGACGGGGAAGGAGTTGAGCGGGCTGAACTCGGGCTCCTTGGGGGCGCCCGAGGCGACTGCCTCGGCCCGCACGATGCGCGTGACGGCGGCGAGGATCCGGTCCCGTACGGCCGGGGTCGTCGAGCGGACGTTGATCCACAGTTCGGCGGTGTCCGGGATGATGTTCTCCTTCGTCCCGGCGTGCAGCGAGCCGACGGTGACGACACCGGTCTGGGCGGGTCCGATCTCCCGGGAGACCACCGTCTGCAGCCGCATCACGACCGCCGCCGCGAGCACCACGGGGTCGACGGCCGTCTCCGGGGAGGAGCCGTGGCCGCCCCGGCCGAAGAGGGTCACCCGGAAGTTGTCGGAGGCCGCCATCACCGGTCCCGGCCGGGTCCCGACGAAGCCGACCGGGGCGGGAGCCACGTGCTGGCCGAGACAGACCTCGGCGCGCGGGAAGCGGTCGAGGAAGCCGTCCTCGATCATGGCGGGCGCGCCGCCGACCTCCTCGGCGGGCTGGAAGACGGCGACGACGGTGCCGTGCCAGGCCTCCCGCCGGGCGGCGAGCTGGGCGGTGGCGCCGAGCAGACAGGTGACGTGCATGTCGTGCCCGCAGGCGTGCATGACGGGCACCTCGTTGCCGTCGGGGTCGGTGCCGGTGGCGGTGGACGCGTACGGGAGTCCGGTCTCCTCCTTGACGGGGAGGGCGTCCATGTCGGCGCGGAGCAGGACGACGGGGCCGGGGCCGTTGGCGAGGACGCCGACGACTCCGGTGCCTCCGACGCCCTCGGTGACCTCCCAGCCCTGGGCCCGCAGCTGCCCGGCGACGACACCGGCGGTGCGGAACTCCTGGAACGAGAGCTCGGGGTGGGCGTGCAGGTCCTCGTAGAGGGCGAGCAGCGCGGGCAGCCGCGCGTCGAGCCCGGAGAGGAGCGGGGCGACGTGCGTGGCGGCGGTCTCGACGGTCATGCGGAGTCCTTTGCGGTGCGGAGGGTGGGGTACGACGGCGGTTCGTCGGCGGCGGCGCGGAAGGCGGCCGCGTCCTGGGGGGTGAGGCAGGCCATGACGGCGGCGATCAGCGCGCCGAGGACGAGGAAGCCGAAGGCGACCTGGAAGGAGAAGGCGTCGGCGAGGGCGCCCATGACGGGTGGGGCGATCATTCCGGCGATCTGACCGCCGAAGATGACGACGGCGCTGCCCACGCCCACGGACGCCGGGGAGAGACCGGCGAGAGGGACGGCGAAGATCGGCATGTACGCGAGGGAGGCGGCGAAGACGGCGACGGTGCCGAAGACGACGAAGCCGAGGACGGACGGCGCGTTCGCCATGAGGAGCAGGGCGACGGCCGCCACGGTCATACCGGGGACGATGATCCTGCGGTGGTGGCCGCCGAGCCGGTCGGCGAGCCGTCCGCCGAGGACGGTGGCGAGCGCGGCGCCGAGCGCGGGGACGGCGATGAGGGCTCCGGCGGAGGTGAGGGAGACGCCGTGTTCCTCGCTGAGATAGGATGGGACCCAGGTGTTGAGGCCCCAGACGATGGTGTTGTAGCCGAACATCATGAGGGCGAAGCGCCACAGGACGCCCTTGCGCAGGATCGCGCGGAGGGCGGGACGGGCGGTCTCTCCACCGGCATCTCCACCGGCGTCCTCGGCACTGTCCGTACGGGGCAGCGGGGCCGGGAGCCAGAGGCGCACGGCGACGAGGGCGAGAATGCCGAGGGCGGCGGTCGACCAGAAGGCCGAGCGCCAGCCGAAGACGGCGACGAGCGGGGCCACGGCCAGCGGGGTGATGACGGCGGCGAGGGCGTTGGAGCTCATGACCGTGCCGTTGGCGCTCATGCGTTCCTCGGGCCGGGTGCGCTCGACCAGGACCTTCATGGCGGCGGGCGGGAAGATCCCCTCGGCCGCGCCGAAGGCGAAGCGCAGGGCGAGCAGCACGGCGAAGGACCAGGCGAGGCCGGTGAGGGCGGTGAAGACCGACCAGGTGAGCAGTGCCCAGAGGGTCACCCGCCGGCCGCCGAACCGGTCGGCGAGCAGGCCGCCGGGGATCTGGCAGAGGGCGTAGGCGAGGAAGAAGGCGGAGACGACGAGGCCCTGCTGGGTGCGGTCGAGGTCGAACTCGGCTCCGAGGGAGGGCAGGACGAGGTTGATCACGAGCCGGTCGGCGTAGTCGACCAGCCATGCCGCGAAGAGCAGGACGACCGTGACGCGGACGGTTCTGCGGTGCGCGGACGGCGCCGCCGGGGACGCGGGAAGGGTCGGAGCAGGCACGGTACTCCTCTCGCCGGTGGCCGAATCTGGTGGTCGGCCGGAAGTGCCCCTACGATCCGGTCCGTGAGCGAGAGCCCTTTCGAATTGCCGGAAAGCATCACTGGATCCGCCTCCGGGCCGGATTCCGGCACGGAGGGTGCCGTCGCGGGCTTCTCCGAGCTGGATCTGGCGCTGATCGACGCGCTGCAGGCGGCCCCTCGGGCCCCGTGGACCCGGATCGGACAGGCGCTCGGCGTGAACGCGACGACGGCCGCCCGCCGCTTCGAACGCCTCCGTGCCGAAGGGCTCGCCTGGGTCACCGCGTACGACGCGGCGAAGACGGCCACGGTCGCCTATGTGGAGGTGCGGTGCCGGCCGCGCGCCTTCGACCGGGTGAGTGCGGCGGTGACGGCACTGCCCTGGGTGTTCAGCGTCGACGAGACGGCCGGGGACTTCGACCTGTTCCTCTCCGTCGCCGCCCCGGACCTGCCGTCGCTCGGGCGCGCGGTGCACCGGGGAATCGGCGGGCTGCGCGGGGTCCGCTCGACCCGGACCCGGCTGGGCATCACGCTGTACGGGGAGGGACGCGACTGGCGGATGCGGGCGATGAACCCCGCCGAGCGGGCCGGCCTGGGCGGGGCGGCGACCGCCCGGCCGCGCACCTACAGCACCCATCTCCACGAGCGGCCGTCGCCACAGGACCAGGCTCTGCTCACCGCACTCGGCGCCGACGGGCGGCTCGGGTACGGGGAGTTGGGGGCGCTCACGGGGATGAGTGAGCACACGGCGAGGCGCCGGCTCCAGCGGATGATCCGCGACGGGGACATCACCCTGCGCTGCGATCTGGCGCACCCGATGGCGGGGCTCTCCACGATGGTGGTCTACCGGACATCGGTACCGCACGCCCTCCTGGAGCAGACGGGAAACGCCCTCGCCCGGCTGGAGCAGGTGCGGATGTGCGTGTCGGTGAGCGGCCCGTACAACCTGCTCGTCCTGGTCTGGCTGCACGGTCTGGGTGCGGTGGACCCCTTCGAGGCGCTGCTCGCGGAGCGCTTTCCGGCCCTGGAGGTACGGGACCGGACGGTGGCCCTGCACTCCCCGAAGCGCATGAGCTGGCTCCTCGACGAGCACGGTCGGGCCACCGGCAGGGTCCCGCTGGGGCTGCCCGAGCACTGAGACGCCGGGGCGAGGGAGGTGCCACGGCGCGCCGTCGCTCCCGTTTGGACCCGGTCGGGGGTGGGGCCGGGGGGAGACGGCGGTGCGCCGTGGCACCGGTCTGGAGGGGGTGTTACGAGGCGATGCTCGGGTCCGGGTCGAGGGCGGGGGCCGCGTCGCCGAGCACGTCGACCGGGCTCGCGGGGCCGGGCTCGCCGGGGTGGACCGCGCAGGAGAGGGCGGTGGCCTGGCGGAGGGTCTCCGTCAGGTTCTGCCAGTCGAGGGCGGGCCGGGTGTCGGAGCGGCCGAGGACGAGGGAGGCGTTCCAGCGCATCCGGGGCACGCCGGGGAGCGGGCGCAGTCCCCCGGCCTCCTGGTGGGAGGCGGCGAGGGCCATGGGGAGCATGGCGCAGCCGAGGCCGGACTGGGTGGCGGCGCGGACGCCCGCCATGGAGCCGAGTTCGTGTATCTCGGGCGGGCTGTCGCAGCGCAGCCGGAGGAATTCGGGGAGCCAGCGCTGGGAGGGACAGTCGGGATCGGCGATGACGACCTGTCGGCCGAGGTTGCCGCGTCGGTGGCCGACGCTGGTGACGGGGATGAACTCGACTTCCTGGAGGCGCACTTCGGTCAGTTCGTCGGAGCGCTCGGTGTGCAGCTGGTCGGCGAACCGGACGGCCGGGTCCTCGGCGTCGACGACGGTGAGGACGAGGGCGCCGTCGATCGCGCCGGCCCGGAAGGCGTCGTGGACCTCGGCGGTTCCCATGACGCGCAGGGCGAGTTGGACGCCGGAGAGGAGCCGTCGCCCGATGTGGGTGACCCGGGCGAGCTGCTGTCCGTACGCGAGGGCGGGGACGATGCCCACGGTCAGCCGGGGCGGGTTGGCCGCGGGCCGGCGCAGGGCGGTCTCCATCTCACCGACGAGGGTGAGGATCTGGCGGGCGTAGTCGCACAGGACGGTGCCGGCGCGGGTGAGCCGGACGCCGTTGGGGAGCCGTTCGAAGACGGGCTCGCCGACCTGCCGCTCCAGGGCACGCATCTGTGCCGTGACGCTGGACTGCGAGTACCCGAGGCGTCGTGCCGCCTGGGTGAACGACCCGGTCAGGGTCACCTCACGGAAGGTCCGAAGGGTTCTTGCGTCGATGTCCACGTGAAATTCCCCCCTGCCGCGCAGGCGGCAGTTCCTCGCACCAGGTGGTTGGTCGTCCACCCGCTTCGATCGCCCCAGTCGGTTGTCACACAAGCCGCAGGGGTGCCGGACGCCCCTTCGCGCCCGGCACCCCTGCACGGCCGCGAAGACTCTACTCGGCGAGCTGGGCCGGGACCAACGGAAAGTCCAAGTCCGGCTGCGCTACGTGGTTGAAGAAGTTCGACAGCACGTTGAGCGCGACGTGGCCGACGATCTCGGCGATCTCGGCGTCGGTCACGCCGGCGGCGCGGGCGTCGACGAGGGCCGCGTCGGTGACGCGGCCGCCGGTGGCCATGACGGCGCCGGCGAAGCGGAGCACCTGGTCCATGTGCGGGTCGCCGGAGTCGGTGCCGTGGCGGGTGTCGAGCAGCTCCCGATCGCTCAGGCCGACCTTGCCGCCGCGCAGGGTGTGCGCGGAGACGCAGTACGTGCAGTCGTTGTGCTGGGCGATGAAGAGCGCGAGCTGCTCGCGCTGCCGGGCGCTGAAGCTGCCGCCGACGAGGGCCTCGCGCATGGCGAGGTATCCGCGGAGGGCGGCGGGGCCGTTGGCGAGGGCGGCGTACAGGTTGGGCAGTTTGCCGAGCTGCTTGAGGGTGCCTTCGAGCAGCTCGCGCTGCTCCTCGTTGGCGGTCTCTACGGTCAGTTGGGGCAGGCGGGGCATGGAGCTCTCCTTGAGCCGGACCAAGACGGAACTGATCGGTACCATCCAGACGGTACCGATCGGTTCCATCTGGCGCAACGGGAGGCAGCCACTCCCCTTTTGCTTGCAGGATCACCTATACGGCACCGAGTGGTACCGTCTGGTATGGCCACGAACGCGAAAGAACGGCTCCTCAGCGCGGCGGAGCGTCTGTTCTACGAAGAGGGGATCCGGGCCGTCGGCATCGAGCGGATCCTGTCCGAGTCCGGAGTGGGCCGCGCCTCCTTCTACCGCCACTTCCCCAGCAAGGACGATGTCGTCGTCGAGGTCCTGCGGCGCCGGGACGGCATGTGGCGCGCCTGGCTCGACGGCCGGATCGCGGTGAGCGAGCGCTCCCCCGAGGAGCTTCCGCTGGCGCTCTTCGACGGGCTCGCGGAACGCTTCGCCGCGGCCTCGTTCCGCGGCTGCGCCTTCATCAACACGATGGTCGAGACGGCCGATCCGGACAGCCCGGCCCACCATGTGGCGGCCGAGCACAAGGAGAAGGTCATCGCGGTCCTGGACCGCCTGCTCACCGAGGGCGGCTACCACGACCACGAGACCCTGGCCCGCCAGCTGGCCCTGCTCGGCGACGGAGCGATCGTGACGGCCCTCCGCGAGGGCACACCGGAGGCGGCGGTACGGGCCAGGGGCGTCGCGGAGATCCTGCTCCGGACGGCGGAGAGGGAGACGGCACGGGTGTAGGGGGCGGGCGAAGACACCCGGCCGGCCGCTCGGGCGGGTGTAGGGGGCGGGCGAAGACACCCGGCCGGCCGCTCGGGCGGGTGTCTTCGCCCGGACCAGGGCTCGGGGCCATCCGCCGTCAGCGTGTGGCGGACGCCCCCGGACGCAGTTCGTTCCGTCGCACCTTGCCCGAGCGGGTACGCGGGAGGTGGGCGACCACCTCGACCCCGCGCGGCACGAAGACCGGCGCGAGCCGCTCGGCGGCGAGCGCGAGCAGTTCCGCGCCGATGCGCCCGTGCGCATCGGTGACCGACTCCCGCCGCTGCGGGCGGAGTTCCACGACCGCGTACGGGGCAAGACCGCCCTCCGGGTCCTCGCACGGCACCACCGCCGCGTCGGCCACCTCCGGGTGGGTGCGGAGCACCGCCTCGATCTCCATCGGGGAGACCCGGTGGCCGTGGGACTTGAAGACCTCGTCCATCCGCCCCAGCAGCCGGATCGAGCCGTCCGCACACCGCTCGCCGCGGTCCCCCGTGCGGTACAGACCGTCGGCGAACGCCTCCGCCGTACGCTCGGGCAGCCCCGCGTACCCCCGCATCAGGCCGGGCGGACGCTCGGTCAGATCGACGCAGACCTCGCCCGATTCGCCCCGCTCCCCCGTCTCGGGGTCGCGCAGCACGATCCGGTAGCCGGGGAGCGGGTGCCCGAGCGGGGCAAGGGGTTCCGCGCCGCCGGGCGCGCGGCCGATGAGGGCGGTCGCCTCCGTCTGGCCGTAGCCGTCGCGGACCCGTACGCCCCAGGCCGCCTCGATCCGTCGCACCGTCTCGGCGGTCAGGGGTTCTCCGGCCGCCGTCGCCTCGCGCAGCCGGGGTGCCGCCGCGCCCCCGCTCACGTACGGGAGCAGCGACCGCCACGCGCTCGGCGGCGCGCAGAAGCTGGTGACGCGATGGGCGGCGAGGACGCCCGGCAGCACGGCCGGCGGGAGGCCGCCGTCCGGGGGTGCGAGCACGGTCGCCTCCGCCGCCCAGGGGACGAAGAAGCTCGACCACGAGTGCTTGGCCCAGCCGGGCGCGGAGAGGTTGAGGTGCCGGTCGCCGGGGCGCAGGCCGCTCCAGTACAGGCTGGAGAGGTGCCCGACGCCGTATCCCGCGTGGCTGTGTTCGACGAGTTTGGGCAGCGAGGTCGTCCCGGAGGTGAAGTAGCAGAAGGACGGGTCGGCGGCGCGGGTCGGCCCGTCCGGGACGAAGCGGGGCCGCCCGGGTCGACGGGTGTCGGGGTACGGGACCCAGCCGGTCCGGTCCGCGCCGCCGACGGCCATCCGGACACCCGGCACCGATCCCGACCCGGACCTCGTCCCCGACCCCGACCCCGACCCCGACCCGGGCAACCCGTCGAGCAGGGTGACGAGTTCGGGTGCGCACACCACGTGCCGGATGCCGCCCCGGTCGATCCGGTCGGCCGCCTCGGCTGCGGTCAGGTCCTGGTAGCCGGGGACGACGACCGCGCCGAGCTTGATGCAGCCGAGCAGGGTCTCCCACAGCTCGGCGCGGGTGCCGAGCAGGATCAGGACGCGGTCGCCCCGTACCACCCCGTGCTCGCGCAGCACCGTCGCCAACGCGTCGGAACGGGCGGAGAGTTCGGCGAACGACACCCGGTCGACGACGGGGACGCCGCCGCCCGGGCCCGGGGGGCCGAGGAGTTCGAGTGCCGGCCGGTCGTTGCCCTCGGCGATGACGTCGAACCAGTCGAGGGCCCAGTTGAAGCGCTCGGCGCGCGGCCACCGGAAGGCGGCACAGGCCGCCTCCCGGTCGCCGCGCAGCCGCAGCAGCAGATCCCGCGCGGCCCGGTACTCCTCGTGGGCGGGTGTTCCGGCGACGCCGTTCACCCCACACCCCCGAGCATCGCACGGCCGGTCGCCGGGCGGCCCGCCCGCCCGGCTCCCGCGTCCGCCGCACCCCCCACCAGCGCCTCCGCGATCGCGTCCGCGTCCCGCGTGAACGAGCCCCACAGGCCGGGCCGGCCGCTGCCCACCTGCGTGAACCAGCGGGTGAACTCGCTCGGGATGCCCAGCACATGGGTGCTGGTGTCCACCGAGCCGTCGGCCCGCACCGGGTGGAACGGGGAGTCGGTGCAGTCCAGGCCGCCGGTGGCGAACTCCCCGCCCCC
Organism: Streptomyces sp. CB02980; assembly: GCF_014451325.2. GTDB lineage: Bacteria > Actinomycetota > Actinomycetes > Streptomycetales > Streptomycetaceae > Streptomyces. The sequence continues at coordinate 146,896 of NZ_JACSCH020000022.1, forward strand.
GTCCACCGCGTTGGTGAAGGTACGGATCTCCCCGTCCACCATCAGACCCCGGATCAGCGGGTCCAGGTCGGCGGTCAGGTCGGTGCCCGGCACCCGGGCGTCCACGACCACGTCCAGCGGCACCCAGGAGTTCTCCACCTGCGCCGACTCCACCGCGAACCGTCCCTCACCGGGATCCGCTCCGAACCGGGCGCCGGGGCCCACCGGTTCGAGGACCCCGGCCGCGAGCAGCGCGAGGAACTGCTCCGAGCGCAGCTGCGGCGGTCCGGTCGAGACCATCGCCGCGACCGGGCCGAACTCGGCGAGGAACCAGCGGTGCGAGGCGGGGGTGAGTCCGCCGAAGTCGACGACGGTACGGATCGTCTGCCGGACGTCCCGCAGGACGTCGGCGGCCGCCTTCAGGGGCCCGTCGGCATTGCCCTGGCGCGCCTCGAAGAGGTCGGCGCGCAGCCACTCGGTGAGCACCTTGTGGTACTCGGCCGGGGAGCCGAAGCGCCGGCTGCCGAACGGCCGGGCGAGCGCGTCGAGTCCGGCGATCGGCCGGGCGTCGACGCGGTATCCGGCGGCGAGCCGTTCCAGGACTCTGAGATCGGGCCGGGGGTCGGGCCGGTCGGCGAGGGCCTGCGCACCGCGCTCGGTGAACTCGTCGGCGGCTTCGGGGCCGTGGACCTGGCGGATCCGGGTGGCGAGGAGGACGAGGTTGACCTCGGCGAGCAGCCACGGCAGGACCGACTCCTCGAAGTCGAGCGGCGCCTGCTCCGCCCGTAGCGCGAGCATCCGCTCGGCGGTGAACAGCCGTGCGCTGTACCGGTGTTCGGGCCACTTCTGGTTGGCGCCCCGGGTGAGCAGGGGCACTCCCCCGCGCGAGCCCGCGAGGATCCTGGGCTCCTTGCCGCTGGGCAGGTACAACAGGCCCTCGCAGCCCTCGGTGAAGGTGCCGCCGCGCCCCAGGGTGAGCTCGGTGAGGATGTCGTAGAAGGTGAGCCCCATGCCGAGGATGCCGACGCTCGCGCCCGCCGGGATCCCGGCGAGCGGCATCTCGCTCGCCGAGCCGCCCGCGATGTAGCGGACGGGGCGGGCGGGTGTGCTGTGTTCGCGGGCGAACCGGGTCCAGGCGCGCTGGTCCGCGTCGAGCTCGTTGACGGGATGGCCGGTGGCGAGGACCACCCGGTCGACGGTGAGGACGTCACCGCGGTCGAGTCTCAGCCGGTGGGCGGCTCCGTCCGCGCCGCCCTCCCCGCGGCCACGGTCCGCGCAGATCACCCGGGCGGGGACGCGGTGGACGGTGAGGGAGGGCGGCAGGGTCTCCTCGATCCGCCGCATGACATGGGTGAGGTACCGGCCGTAGACGGCGCGGGGTGCGTAGCCCTCGGGCTCGGCTCCCGCCGGGTCGTCCTCGGCCCACCACTCGCCGAGGGACGGTCCGGCGCCGGGCCGGTGCGGCCCGTCGTCGGCCGGCCCGGAGAACATGGTGACCTCCTGGGCCGGGGTGTTCATCAGGAACCACGGCGACTGGTCCGTCCGCCAGATCCGCCCGGCCCCCGCCTCGTACGGATCCACGGCGAAGACCTCGACCGGCCGGGCGGGCGGCGTCTCGGCGCAGCGGGCCGCGAGCCGCTCCAGTACGGAGAGGCCGCGCGGACCCATGCCGACGAACGCGATCCGCAGCGGCTCCGCGGACGGCGCCGGGGTGTCCCTCGGTACCGGCTCCGGCGGCGGGTTGGTCGCCGCGGCCTGGTCGTGCTCACGGGCGACCCGGCCGAGCATGCCGGAGAGCTGGCGTGAGGTCATCGGAATGGTCCTCCTGCTGGTGGTGAGCAGCGGCAGCGCGCCCAGATCCGTCCACTGCAGGCGCCCGTCCGGTGCGAGGGTGGACCGGACGGCGCCCCGGTTGTCGGGGTGCAGGCAGAACGGCACGTCGAGCAGGCCGCGGTCGAAGGCCTTGAGCAGGGCGACGCCGAGGTCATCGGAGAGCCCCAGGACGGCGGTGACCAGGGCGCGCGCCTCGACGAGCGTCTCCTCGGCATCGGCCTCGGCGGCTGACCTGGCGCCCTGGTGCGTGCCGCGCCGGGGCGCGGAGCGGGCGGCGTCGGCGGCGATCCGCAGGGCGGTCAGGTTCTCCTCGACGGTCGGGATGCGGTGCGCCTCGGTCTCGGTCTTCACGATCAGGCGCTGGGCCCCGCCCCGTACGGCCAGTTCGGCGCTGCGGCGCAGCAGCAGCCGGGCGCCGGGCACGGTCCTCGGGTAGACGCCCATGTACGTGTAGAGCACGATGTGGCGGTCGACGGACGGCGGCAGGAACTCGTCGGCGAGCAGCCGCAGCGCGGTGAGCGCGCCGGTGTCCTGGGCGGGATGGGTCTGCTGGGCGTAGCTGAGAGAGACGCTGGTGGCGCCGTTGGCCGCGAAGAACAGGCATTCCAGGAGCGAGACGGCGACGAGCAGCGACGGCGGGCAGAGCTGGCCGAGGAGGCAGCCGCCGAAGGATTCGAGATGGGCCCGGCGGCCGTGCGCGCGGCTCTCCTCGGTGAGGAACTGGACGGAGTCGCGCCAGGCGGCGACGGATTCGGCGAGCGGGGTACGACCGTAGGGCAGGCAGTACGAGACGGGGCCGCCCTCGGAGGCGGCGAGCCCGGCGGCGGCCATGGTGCGGAAGATGGCCAGCGGGTCGGCGGAGCCGTGCCGGACCTGGACGGGGGTGGCGCGTCCGGCCGCGGCGGCGACCCGCGCGGTGGTCTTGGGGCCGTGGCTGACCAGCGGGAACCCGTTGAGAGGCCGGCCGGCACGTAAGGCGGCGGTGGCGGCGGCGTGGTCGCCGACGCGGGTGTAGCTGTCGATGGTGAGGGTGGCGACGGTCCTCTCGGGCAGGGTGGCGACGGCGGCGACTCCACCGGCCATCACCTCGGGCGCGACCATTCCCATCCGGGGCTGGACGACCAGTTCACCGGCCGCGGCCGACTCCTGGACGAAGGCGCCGAGATCGCCGGGGGCGAGCGGGGGCGGGGCGGAGGTCGTCAAGCCGCGGCCCGCCCGGTACACGCGTCGCCGAGGTCGGCAAGCCGGCGCAGCAGGGCGGTGGGCGGGGTGCCGTCCGCGTACACCTCGTCGTATCCGGCGGCGAGGAGTTCGGCGGTGCGGGTGGCGGCGCCGTCCGGGGAGATGCCGAGGAGCCCGCCGATGACCATGGGGAGGGTGCGGGTCTTGCGGTCGGCGCGCAGGGCGCGGGCGGCGCGCAGCCCGTCCTGGTGGCCGTGGCCGTTGACGGAGGAGAGCACGACGAGATCGGGGCTGGTCATCCGGGCGGTGTCGACGAGCAGTTGCTCGGGGACGCAGGGGCCCAGGTTGAGTACGGAGTGCCCGTGCTCCTCCAGGAAGAGCTGGAGGTGGACGAGGTTCCAGGTGTGGGCGTCGGAGGAACCGGTGGTGAGCAGGACCCGGCGGGAGGGCTCGGGACTGCTGCGCAGGGGCTGGGGCCGTGCGGACGGGGTCATGGCGTCTCTCTCCGGAAGGGGTGCGGGCGGGCGGGCGGGTGTACGGGGACGGTGCGGGCGCGACGCGGACGGCGCGGGCCACGGGGGACTCGGACGGCGCGGGTGGCTCGGCTCGGTGCGGGTGGTTCGGTGCGGGTGGCTCGGCTCCGTGCGCCTCGGCCGGACGCGCCTCGGCCGGGTGCTCCTCGGGTCGCGGCGCGGGGAAGCCGTCGGCGGCGTGCGGCAGGACGTGGGCCCGGGCCCGTACCGACGCGGCGGTGCGGCGTACGGGCGCGGGTGAGGCGGCGTGCGGGCTTCGGTCGCGTACGAGGCGAACCCCTGCCGGGTACGGGTCGGGCGCCGCGCGCGTACGCCGCACCGCCCGCGTCCGTACGGGGTCGGGTGCTGCCCGCGGGTACGGGTCGGGCACCGGGCGCGTACGAGGTCGGACGAGGCGTGCGACGCATGCGTCGGCCGTGCGCGCGGGGGCCGAGGCCGCCGGGCCCTCGTGGGACCCGGTGGCCTCGTGACCGCGCCGGGGGCCCGGGTGTTCGTGCGTGCCCCGGGAGCACCCCGTGGTGGCTCAGGCGCCCTGGACCCCGGCGCCGACGCCCGTGGTGATCTCGCCGGCCCCGGGTGTGCGGGCGGCAGCGGGGCGGGCGCGGACGGCGAGGACGGTGCAGCCGTCGGCGCTGGACATCTGGTGCCGGGTGCCCGGCTCCTCGACGACGAGGTCGCCGCGGTGGAAGCGGCGCCCGTCGCTGTGGTCGAGGGTGCCGTCGAGGACGAGCATCAGCTCGTGGCCGAGGTGCTCGTGGAAGTCGCCGTGCGCGCCGGGCGGGAAGCGCAGCAGCAGCGAGGCGGAGTCCTCGTCCTCGTCCGGGTCGGGGCCCCAGAGCACGACGAACTCGACGCCGACGCGGCCGGGTTCGGTCCACGGCACCCAGGGCAGGTCGGTCTGGTCGAAGCCGTTGCGGAGCACGTTGCGGTAGACGGTCACGTCAGGCATGGGCGCGGACCTCCGAGGCGGCGTCGCGCTGGGCGACGATGGACGGGATGCCGTCGGGGCCCCACGGCTTGGGCCCGTTGACGATGGGGGCGCCGATGAGCGAGCCGAACTCGCGCCAGGCCCCGTCGTAGTTGCGGATGTCGGGAAGGCCGAGGAGCTCGCTCAGCACGAACCAGCTGTGCGCGGAGCGCCAGCCGACCCGGCAGTAGACGACGGTCGGGGCGTCGGTGCGGACGCCGGCGTAGGCGGCGGCCAGCTCCACGTCGTCGCGGAAGGTGCCGTCGGGACGGACGGCGGTGTGCCAGGGGATGTGCTCGGCGGAGAGTGCGTGACCGCAGCGCACACCGAGGTCCTCGGGCACGCCTGGCGGGGTGTTGCTCTGCCCGAGGTACTCCTCCAGGGAGCGGACGTCGAGGAGCTGGTGGCGTCCGATGTGGTCGAGCATGTCCTCTCGGCGGGCCCGGATCGTCTCGTCGGCGGCCGGTACGGGGTACGTGCCGGGCTCGCGCCGCGGTACGTCCTGCGTGAGGTCGGCGCCGAGCGCCTCCCAGCGGAGCCGGCCGCCGTCGAGGATCCGCAGCTCCCGGTGGCCGTACAGGGTGAACTGCCAGTATCCGGCGGCGGCCCACCAGTTGTTGTTGCCGCTGAGGAGGACGACGGTGTGGTCGGCGGAGATGCCGTGCCGGCCGAGGAGGTCGGCGAAGGCCTCGGGGCCGATGACGTCCCGGCGTACCGGGTCCTGGAGGTCGCCGGTCCAGTCCAGGCGGACCGATCCGGGGATCCGGCCCAGTTCGCTGCCGCCGTCGGTGATCTCGACGAGGACCGTGTTCTCGTCCCCGGCCGCGGGGTTGCGCAGCTGTTCCATGATCTGCTCGCAGCTGACGAGCAGTCTGTCTCGGTTCACGGGAGCTCCGTTGAGGTGAGTACGCGGAAGTGCGGGCGGGCGGAGGGGGCAGCGCCGGCGGGCGCCGGTCACCACCAGTACGCGGGGTACTTGCCGATCACGCCGAGGCGGGAGGCGAGCAGGCCCACCAGGACGAGCAGGGCGCTGCCGACGGCGAGCAGGGCGAGGAAGCGCAGCGGCGCGGGGTCCTGGAGGACGGCGAGTACGGCGGTGGCGGCGGCGGGCGCGTGGACGGCGCGCAGCAGCAGCATGAGGCCGACGCTGAGACCGGCGGCGACGGCCGCCACCCAGAGGGAGCGGCCGAACAGGGCGACGGCGACGAGGCCGAGGACACCGGAGCCGACCTGTCCGAGCATGACGCCCCGGGGCTGGGCCGGGGGCAGCACGGGGGTGCTGCAGATGATCATGGCGGTGGCGGCCAGCGGGGCGATCATCAGGAGCTGGCCGGTGGCCTCGCCGAGGGCGACCAGGATCACCAGGGACACGACGGTGGCGAGGGTGCCGAGGACGGCGGGCCGGCTGCCGGGGAAGGGCGGGGCGCCGCCCGCCCAGCGGCTTCGGGCGGGAGGGGTCGCCGCACCCGCGGGGGTCTGGGTCTGGTTGCTCACGGTGTTCTCTCCTTGGCGGGGCGGGCGGAGGCAGGACGGGGCTCGGCAAAGGGCGGGGTCTCGGGAACGGGAGGGGGCTCGGCAAAAGGCCGAGGCGCGACGAAAAGCGGGGGCTCGGCAAAGGGCCGAGGCGCGGCAAAGGGCGGTGGACGGGCGGGCGGCGCGTCCCGCGGGTGAGGGTTCCACCGCGGGACGGGCCTGTCCGGGTCAGCGGTGCGTGCCGCCGAAGTAGCGCATGGCCTGCCGGTGGACGACCTTGCCGATGCGGTGGCCCATCTCGATGCCGGGCTCGTTGTCGAAGCTCCAGTGCATGCCGCCGTACACCCGGGAGATGCCGGCCTGCCGGGCGGCCTCGCTGAAGGTGGGCCAGTGCAGGACGACGTCGGTGCGCGGGGTGAGGCCGGGCTCGACGGTGGAGGCGCCCGCCTTGAAGCGGTACGAGTCGCCGAAGGAGTCGGAGCCGGTGAAGCGGCGCAGGAACTCGGCGGCGGCGCCGGAGAAGGTGCTGTGTCCGGAGACGGTCGCCGGGAAGGGCGGAACGGCCACGTACGCCTGCCAGTCGACGCCGTCCATGGTGACGGTGCCCCGGCCCGGGCCGCCCCAGGAACGGATCTGCCGGCCGCGCTGGTCGAAGGGGATGAGCGTGGAGGGACGCGCGAAGTCGTACTGGGCCTTGACGGCCCAGGAGCCGATGGCGGCGTCGCACTCGGCCATGTTGAGGCCGAAGAATATCTGGGCGTCCTCGTCGACCCCGTGGCCGTCGCGGGCGGAGACGTACCGTCCCCACATCTGCTGGGCGCCGGGCGGGGTGACGTCGTCGTTGAGCCAGAACTCGGCGATGGCCTTCTGCTCGTCCGTCAGATGCGCGCTGATGTCGAGGAGTTCCTCGATGGCGGCCGTCATCCGGACCGAGGGGTACGCGGGCGGGGCGGCGACCGTGAACTGGTCGGGACGGGACAGCGCGAAGGGCTGCATCACCGCGAACTGCGGGGTGAGGTAGCGCTGGGTCTTGCCGCCGACGATCAGCGGGGCCCAGTGCGCCGGGTCGCTGAGTGTGGCCGGGTCGAAGGCCCCGGCGATCTGCGGGGTGTTGCGCGGCTGGTAGCCGGTGGTGTCGGAGTACGCCGGGGTGCCGAGCTGGTTGGCGCCGTCGGCGTGGCGGTACTCGAGGACGGCCTGCGCGGTGCGGCGGCCGATCCAGGCGGGGCTGTTGCGGCGGGGGTCGGTGAGCTCGGGGTCGTGGCCGAGGCTGCGGAGCATGTTGTCGATGGCGACCTTGTACTCGGGGTACAGGTCGAGCAGGGCGAGGTGGGCCGCGTAGCTGATGGCCTCGTTCTTGTTGTCGAGGGTGCGCTCGGAGCGGGGCCGGCGCAGGGCGCCGCCGAAACGGGTGCCGACGGCGCAGCGGTCGTAGCAGGCCCAGGCGTCGTAGATGGCGTTGTGGACGATCGCGAGGGCTCGGGCGTTCACGGTGGCGGGGCCGAAGCGGTTTCCGGCGGCCTGGTAGCGGCCGAGGATCGCGTCCATCGCGGCCTGGTTCCAGCGGATGACGACGCTGGGGTCGGTCACGGTGCCGGGCCGGCGGCGGCCGGTGCGCGTCTCCGCCTCGAAGCTGGTGGGCACGGCCCACGCGGCGCTGCCGGGCAGGGCGAGCGCCCCGGCCGCGGCGGCCGACGTGGTGAGCACCCGGCGCCGGGTGAGGGCGGTGCGGGCCGCGGGGGTCGTGGTGGAGGCGGGGGCGGCGGGTCGGTGGGACATCCGTGGATTCCTTCGCATGCTGCCGGGAGCGGATGGACGCGGTTCGAGTCGATGGATCAAACACAAACTCGAACAGTGCTCAGGCTGGCGAGATTTGATCGCGTCCGGCAACGCCCTATCGACTTCTTCCATAGCGGGCATGCAAGGAACCGATGGGCGTCGCGGGGGCGCTCGGGACGTGGTTAGCGTGGCCCACGGCGTCCGACCCTCCTGCCGGGATTTCGGCGTGATCCGAACGGTCCGCCGCCCCGGCTCCGCCCCACCCGGCCTCGATCCGCCCGCACGGCCCCCGCCCGGCCCCCGCGTCGACTCGTGATGGAGATGCCCGCGCATGACCGTTTCCTCCCAGGTGATCCCTGCCACCACTCCCGCCCAGGGGACCGCCACCCCGCCGCCCGCCGGCTCCCCGGCTCCCCTCGGCCGCTTCGACCGGCTCGCGCCACGGCTGCACCGGTACGGCCTGGGCATGCTCAGGGCCGGCCTGGGTGGCGTGTTCGTGTGGTTCGGCGTCCTCAAGGTCATCGGGCTCAGCCCGGCGGCCGCGCTCGTCGTCGCCGTCCTGCCGTTCCCGGCGGGCGACTGGTTCGTGCCCGCGCTGGGCTGGGCCGAGGTGGCGCTCGGCCTCTGGCTGATGTCCGGGCGCGCCCGCGCGCTGGCCCTGCCGGTGCTCACCGCCCACCTCTGCGGCACCTTCGCGGTGCTCGTCCTCACCCCGTCGGCGGCCTTCGCCCACTCCAACCCGCTGCTGCTCACGCTGGTCGGCGAGTTCGTCGTCAAGAACGTGGTGCTGCTCGCGGGCGTGGTCGTGGTGACGACAGACCCGCGCCGCTGAGCACGGCCACCGCGTCTCCTCCGAAGCGGACAACAAACCTGTTGCTCGATTTGTCAGTTGGGATGCACCACGGCCCGCGGGAGCACGGCCGCGCCTTCGGTCGTCCTCCAACTCGCCACTCCCGTACGCGTTCCCTATCCGTCCCGGAGGGGGCCTGGTCACCCCACCCGCACCGAAGCGCTCAAGGACACACGTAAAGCCCGTACAATACCAAGCAGTCGGTTTGGAGTCGTCGAACGGAACGGCGCGACGGGGCGGGCACGCCCGTGCCACCGCGACGCACGGTGCTACTGGAGCCACGGGTGACCAAACAAGAGCGGGCCGCGCGGACCCGCGAGGCGCTGATCACGTCTGCGGCCAGGGAGTTCGACCAGCACGGCTACACCCTGGCCAAGTTGTCGGCGATCAGCACGGGCGCGGGGGTGAGCCCCGGTGCGCTCCACTTCCACTTCGAGAACAAGCCCGCGGTGGCCGCCGCCGTCGAGCACGAGGCGTCCACCGCCCTGCGCAGGACGGCCCGGATCGTGTACGGACAGGGGTCCAACGCCCTGCAGAACCTCGCCGACACCACACACGCCCTGGCCCGGCTGCTCCGTGAGGACGTCGTCGTCCGCGCGGGATACCGGCTCAGCTGCTCCCGGGGCCGTCGTACGGACCTGAATCTGCGCCAGGAGTGGCAGAGCTGTGTCCAGCAGCGGCTCGCGGAGGCGGCCGACGAGGGCCTGCTCGCCACCGGCCACGGCGGTCAGCAGGACCTCGTCCGCACGGTGGTGGCCGCCACCGTGGGCCTGGAGGCACTGTGCCGGGAGAACGGCGAGTGGCTGTCCCCCGACACCGTCACCGGCCTGTGGCGCACGCTCCTGCCGATGCTGGCCGCCCCCGGAACACTCGCCGGCCTGGAACCGGCGGGCAGTTCGGCCGTCCCTGCCGCGCGGGCTCCGGTGGGCTGATTCAGAGCGCGGTCCCTCCCGTGGCGTCCACGTACTGGCCGGTGATCCAGCGCGCGTCGTCGGAGACGAGGAAGCCGACCACGTCCGCGATGTCGGCCGGTGCCCCGATCCGGTTGAAGACCGAGAGCGCCGCCAGGGCCGCGCTCGCCTCCGGGCTCGCCCGGCGTCGCGCGTTCATGTCCGTCGCGATGTAGCCGGGGGCCACGGCGTTGACCGTGATCCCCCGGGGCCCCAGCTCCTTGGCGAGGGCGAGGGTCATGGTGTCGACGGCGCCCTTGGTCATCGCGTAGGTGACCGAGTCGGGAAAGGCGTGCCTCGTCACCGCCGAGGAGATGTTGACGATCCGCCCGCCGTCCCGCAGCCGGTCGAGGCCCCGCTGGACGAGGAAGAGCGGAGCCTTCACATTGATGGTGAACAGCCGGTCGAACACCTCGGTGGTGAGCTGCTGGATACGACCCGAACCGCTGGCGGCGGCGTTGTTCACGAGGATGTCGAACCCGGGTTCCTCGTCGCGCTCCGCGAGACCGGCGTCCAGACCGGTGTAGAACGTGTCGACGGCGTCGGGCGCCTCGAGGTCCGCGCGGAACGCGAAGGCCCGGCCGCCCCGCTCCTCGATGATCTCCACCGTCTCGCGGGCGGCCTTCTCGTTGCTGCCGTAGTGGACGGCCACCAGGGCTCCGTCCCTGGCCAGCCGCTCGGCGATGCCTCTGCCGATGCCTCTGCTCGCTCCTGTGACGATCGCGGTCCTGCCTGCCAACGCGGACATGTCGGTGGTGCCTTCCTTCTGTTCAGGAGTGGTCGAGGAGACCGCTGTACCACGGAAGGTGGTTCGCGAACCCCGCGGTGAAGCCCGGCCCCGGGTCGCAGCCGAGCTCCCGCCAGGGGCGGTCGTCCGCGAACCAGTGGTCGGTGGCGAGCATGTCCAGGTGGTGCAGCGCGAAGGGGACTCCGGCGAACAGCGCACGGGCGGTGGCCATGTCCACCACCGCGCCCCGGCCCCTCCCGGTCCGCCGTGTGAGCAGTTCCTCGCCGGCCGCGAGCAACTCCCCGACCGGGACCGGGTCGGGGTGCTGGACGTAGTACGCACCCGGCGCGGTCGCCGGCGAGAGCGCGGCGCCGAGCAGGGCGCCCGCCAGGCTGTCGACGTCGATCAGGGAGTGCAGCGAGGTTCCGCCGTCGAGGGGACCGGGCAGGGCGCCGAGCAGCCGGACCAGGCCGGGGATCACCTGCCGGTCTCCGGCTCCGTAGACGAGATGGGGCCGCAGGACGGTCCCGCCGGCGTCCATGACGCGCCGGTCACCCGCCGCCCGGGTGCGGCTGGTCGCCGAGCCCGGAGCGAGTGGCAGGGTGCCGGGGGCGGCGGCCCGGAAGGGGCCGCGGCCGTGGACGGACGCGGTGCTCAGGGAGACGATCCGGGTCGCCCCGGCGCTCACGGCCGCGTCGACCAGGGCGCGGGTGCCCTCGTCGTTGACCGCGCGGGCCAGCTCCGCGTCGCCGCCGATCGCCGAGGCGCAGTGGATCAGGACGTCGATCCCCTCGCAGGCGCGACGGAGCGAGTCGGGGTCCCTGAGGTCGCCGGGGACGGTCTCCGTCCCCGGACCCGGGAACTCCCCAGGAACGGCTGCCGGCGCACGGGCGAGCAGGCGGACGTGCGCGGGTTCCTTCGCCGACGCCGCCGTCGCCGTCGCCGCCACCCGGGCGCCGATGAATCCGGTCGCGCCGGTGATCAGAATGCGAGGGCCCATCGTTCCGCTCCGGTTCAGCCTGCCAGTCGGTCGTCGAGGCCGACTCCGGCCACCGCGAGCTCCGGAGACGGGGAGGCGAGCGTGCACACGAAGACCGGCATGCCCTCCTGCCGGCCGGTGACCCGGACCACGGTCGTCGAGCGGTCGGGGGTGGGCACGACCTCGGCCTCGATCCAGCAGGGGCTGTCGAGTTCGGCGTAGCGCTCGAAGGAGACGTTCACGGCGGTGGGCAGGAACACTCCGCCGCCGGTCGTCATCATCGCGGCCTGCCGGGCGGCTTCGAGGAGCATCATCCCGGGCGCGTGATCGTTCTGGCGCCGGAAGAGTATGGAGTGGTTGGTGTCAACCCTCAGCCGCCACTGGCCCGCCCGGGTACCCGGGCCGAGGACGACGTCCTGCGGGCGGCGGCGGCCCACCAGGTGCGGAGCGACCCCCTGGACCAGGGGGACGGGCCTGCCGAGCGCCGCCATCCGGTCGCCCCGAAGTCGTCGGTAGGCGGCGGCCGAGGTGTATCCGGCGAGGCCGCCACCGGTGGCGAGCGGACGCCCGCCCCGGGTGAGCCGCACGGTGGTGGGCAGGTTCCTGGCACGGCCGCGGCGGGTGCCCAGTTCGGGGAAGTGGATGTCGACGGTGACGTTCGACGGGAGGCCGTTGACGGCGAGGGCCGCGGGGTCGGCGGTGAAATGGAGGTCCCACATGACGAACTGGTCGTCCACGGGTACCCCCAATTCCGCATGAGCGACGAGCATGGTGGCCTGGCGTATCGTCTCGGCCACCAGAACGGGGTCGTGTCGGCCCCCGGTCACCGGAGAGAAGAAGGGATGTGAGGCGGGCCAGTGAGCAGAGACGGTGAATCGGTTCTCTCCCCGCTGCGTCCAGCCGGTGGGAAAGATGTCGGCGGGGTCCGCTCGGTGGACGAACTCCCCGGGGACGTGCGCCGTCGCTCCGCGGCAGTTCTGATCCATGGTTCCCCCTCGCGTCCCCGCGCACCCCTGGGCGGCAAACCCGCCCGCCATAGAATACGTACAGCGCGGTTTTCTTTTCAATGCTTCACGTCACACGTCGAGCACAGTCAGCGATACAGCAGGAGGCGCCTTGGCACAGCAAGCGCGTGCAATCCGAACCCGGCGGGCGATCCTGGAGTCGGCCGCGGCCGTCTTCGCGGAGCGTGGCTACGAGCGCACGACCATCGGGGAGATCTTGGTGCGCGCCGGGGTGACCAAGGGGGCTCTGTATTTCCACTTTGCCTCCAAGGAAGATCTGGCCCTCGGCGTGCTCGACGCCCAGATGCTCGACGAGCCCCTCACGCCGCAGCCCGTGAAGCTCCAGGAGCTGGTGGACCAGGGCTTCCTCCTCGCCCACCGGCTGCAGCGTGACGCGCTGGTGCGCGCGAGCGTCGCGCTGGCCCTCGACAGTGGCGCCACCGGGGTCGACCGGGCGGCTCCGTTCAAGGCCTGGATCGACCAGGTCTCGGAGGTCCTGACGGTGGCGAAGGCCCGCGGGGAGCTCCTCGTCCATGTCGACGTGACGGACACGGCCGAGCTGTTCTCGGGCGCCTTCGCGGGCATCCAGACGATGTCTCAGATCCTGTGTGATCGCAAAGATCTCACCCACCGCGTCCTGGTGCTGCTCCGCCACGTGCTGCCGACGATCTGCACCCCGGCCCTGCTGACCACGCTCGAGATGACCGAGGAACGCGCACGGCGGCTGGCCGCCGAGTACGACCTCCAGCGGCTCAAGAGGGGGGAAGGAAACCTCGCGGACACGTCTGGTTAAGAAAACCGACCGACCGGTCCCCTGAGCGCCCCGACGCAGATCAGCGTCGGGGCGCTCTGGCATCATGGCACTGAGTGTGTTTTGCTGAGGGTACTCAGTGCCAAAAGCGTCTAGGGGAGCTCCACATCATGGGCAAGGACTTCGACCTGTATCGGCCCTCCGAGGAGCACGACATGCTCCGGGAGTCGGTGCGTGCGCTCGCGGAGGCGAAGATCGT
>NZ_JACSCH020000023.1 GCF_014451325.2 Streptomyces sp. CB02980
GGCTGGCTCGAGCGCCCGCTGGCCAAGCTCGGCAAGGTCGACATGCTGTCGGTCTGCATCGCCCTGGTCGTCCTGGCCGTCAGCGCCATGACCTTCGCGACCCAGGCCCACCAGCACGGCGGCACGCACATCGACGCGGCGTCGACCGTCCTGCTCTCGGGCGTCTTCGGCCTCATCACGTACCTCGTCGTCGGCGGTCTCTCCGGCTACTTCGAGAACAAGCTCGAGGAAGAGGAGGAGCGCGAGCACGAGGCCGAGGAAGAGGCCAAGAAGAGCGGCAAGCAGGTCGGCGTCGTACAGCTGGCCGGCAAGGCCGCCTTCTTCATGTTCCTCTACCTGGAGGTCCTCGACGCCTCCTTCTCGTTCGACGGTGTCATCGGCGCCTTCGCCATCACCAACGACATCGTCCTGATGGCGCTCGGCCTCGGCGTCGGCGCGATGTACGTGCGTTCGCTGACGGTCTACCTGGTCCGCCAGGGCACCCTCGACGACTACGTCTACCTGGAGCACGGCGCGCACTACGCGATCGGCGCGCTGGCCCTGATCCTCATGGTCTCCATCCGCTACCAGATCCCCGAGGTGGTCACCGGTCTCATCGGTGTCGCCCTCATCGCCTGGTCCTTCTGGTCCTCCGTACGGCGCAACAAGGCGCTCGCGGCGGCCGAGGGCGGGTCGGGTCCCGCGGGGGACAAGACCGAGGTGTCGTCCGGGGTGTGACACCCCCGGCAATGAGGAACGCTTCACTGCGGGGCGGTCGGTGCACCCGGCCGCCCCGCAGGCATGTGCGATGTCGGTGATCAGCGGTGCCGGCGAACAGTGGGGCCGGCGATCAGTGGGGGGTGAAGGCGGCATGGCCTTCTGGGACAACCTTTTTCCGGGGAGGACGGCGTCGCAGTTCGACTCGGGCAGCGCCGCGTCGAACACGATCGACCTGACGAAACGGCGCCCGTCCGTCTCGCTCACCAAGCAGGGCGCCGCCACCGGCAACCTCCGGGTGAACCTCTCCTGGCGGATGCGGACCTCCGACCTCGAAGGACGCTCCCGGCAGAGCGGCCGGCTGCTCCGCAACCCGTCCCAGCTCTTCAAGCCCGAGGTCGTGCAGGCGCACACCCAGGGCATGGTCAACGTCGACCTGGACCTGGGCTGTCTCTACGAGCTCGCCGACGGCAGCAAGGGCGTGGTGCAGCCGCTCGGCGGCTTCTTCGGCGACCTGAACGGCGCGCCGTACGTGAAACTCAGCGGCGACGACCGCTTCGGCGGCTCCTCCGGGGAGACGATCTTCGTCAATCTGGACCACAAGGACGAGATCAAACGCCTGCTGTTCTTCGTGTACATCTACGACCAGACGCCGGCCTTCGACCGTACGCACGCCAAGATCACGCTCTATCCGAGCAACGGCCCCCGGATCGAGATCGAGCTGGACGAGCGCGCCCCGCAGGCCCGCTCCTGCGCGGTCTTCTCCGTGGAGAACGCCAAGGGCGAGCTGACGGTCCGCCGCGAGGTGCGCTTCGTGTACGGCTTCCAGGCCGAACTGGACCGGCTGTACGGCTGGGGTCTCCAGTGGGGGCGCGGCTACAAGACCAAGGCGTAACCGTTGCCCGCGTCCGCGGGGCCGCCCTCGGGCAGCCCCTCGGGAGTGCCGGGTCCCTCGGGACCGGGCGGCCCCGCAGCAGTTTCGGGTCCCTCAGGGCCGGACGAACTGGGGGCCCATCGGCGGCATCCGGAACTCGGGTGCCGGGTTCTGCTCGGGGGCGGTCACCGGCTGCGGATAGCCGTAGGCGGGGGCCGGGGCGGCGTTCGCCGGCTGGGGGTAGCCGTAGGCGGGCGCCCGGTCGGGCATGGGCGGCGGCGCGGTCGGCTGCGGGGGCACGGGTACGGGGGTGTGGGCGACGGTCAGGTCGAGATCCGGGTCGCCGGCGCCCGGGGAGGCGACGGTGGCCGCTGTGGCCTCCTGGGCCTCGCCGGGGGAGCCCTGGCCGCCCGGGACCTCACGGAAGCCGCCCTGGGCCTCCTGAGAGCCGTCCTGGGTGCTCTGGGCGTTCGAGGCCGCCTGGGCGGCCTCCTGGGCCGCGTCCTGAGCGCCCTGTGCGTCCTCGTCGACCGAGATGCCGAAATCGGTGGCGAGACCGACCAGGCCCGTCGGATAGCCCTGCCCCACGGCGCGGAACTTCCAGCCGTCCCCACGGCGGTACAGCTCGCCGCAGATGACGGCCGTCTCCTCGCCCGTCTCCGCCGTCACGGAGAACAGGGCCAGCGCCTCGGCGTCGGGTCCCGCCGTCGCGTCGTACAGCAGGATCCGCAGGTCGGAGACGGAGCGGAAGGTGCCGCCGTCGGAGGAGGCCGCGATCACCACCCGGTCGACGGAGGGGTCGAGGCTTCCGAGGTCGGCTTCCACGGTGTCCGTGAGACCCTTGGAGTCACGCTTCTTCGGCAGCCGTCGCACCAGGCCCGAAGGGTGGCGCGGCTGGTTGTAGAAGACGAAGTCCTCGTCGGACCGCACCCGGCCGGAGGGCCCCAGGAGCAGGGCCGAGGCATCCACGTCGGGGACCCCGGAGCCCGGGGTCCAGCGGAGCACGGCCCGTACGGCCGCGGTGTCGAGAGGGACGTTGGAGCCCTTCAGCATCGCGTGCGTCATGACCGTCATCCTGCCCTCCCGGCAGACCCGCGGACAACGCGGGGGCGTCACCTGTCGCGGGACGGTGTGACGGACGCCGATGAGTTACCTGGATTTCATGCTCGAAGGGAACTGCAGACACCCGCACCTACGTACTATTACCGGCCACATGTCGTCAGGTTCCAGAGAGGTAGACGGGGGACTTATATGCGTCATTTCGGGCACATCCCGTCCGCGACGCGGGCCGGTCTCTTCCTTCGGGAACCGGCCGCGTTCACGGCAGATTCGCCCGCGCGCACGCTCGCCGTGGCCCTGGGGGCCACGCTCTACAGCCCGGCCACCCGGCCCCGGCTCGCCGACGACGTGCGCAAGCAGGCGGCCCGTGGAGTGGTCTCCATGGTGCTCTGCCTGGAGGACTCCATCAGCGACGCCGATGTCGAGGCGGGCGAGGACAACCTCGTACGCCAGTTCGCCGACCTCGCCGATCACACCGCCGGAACCGTGACGGACGCCGACACCGCCACGGACACCGCCGCGGATCTGCCCCTGCTCTTCATCCGGGTCCGCGATCCGCGCCAGATCACCGACCTCGTCGCCCGGCTTGGAGAAACGGTCCGCCTGCTGTCCGGATTCGTACTGCCCAAGTTCACCGAGGCACGCGGCCAAGCCTTCCTCGAAGCGCTCGCCCTGGCCGAGCGGACGAGCGGACGGCGTCTCTTCGCCATGCCCGTCCTGGAGTCCCCCGAGCTCCTCCACCTGGAGACCCGGGCCGAGACCCTGGCCGGCATCGCCTCGATCACCGACAAGTACCGCGACCGGGTCCTCGCCCTGCGCCTCGGCGTCACCGACTTCTGCTCCGCCTACGGGCTGCGCCGCTCGCCCGACATGACCGCCTACGACGTCAAGATCGTCGCGAACGTCATCGCCGACGTCGTCAACGTCCTCGGCCGCTCCGACGGCACCGGCTTCACCGTCACCGGACCCGTCTGGGAGTACTTCCGGCCCGGCGAGCGCATGTTCAAGCCCCAGCTGCGCCGGAGCCCCTTCCTCGAAGGCCGCGCCGAGGACCTGCGCACCGCCCTCATCGAACACGACCTCGACGGGCTGCTGCGCGAGATCGAACTCGACCGCGCCAACGGACTGCTCGGCAAGACCTGCATCCACCCCACCCATGTGGTGCCGGTGCACGCCCTCTCCGTGGTCAGCCACGAGGAGTGGAGCGACGCCCAGGACATCCTGCGGCCCGAACAGGGCGGCGGCGGAGTCCTCCGCTCCGCCTACACGAACAAGATGAACGAAGTGAAGCCGCATCGCGCGTGGGCCGAACGCACCCTCCTGCGCGCCGAGCTCTTCGGCGTCGCCAAGGAGGACGTCGGCTTCGTGGATCTGCTCACCGCCGGACTTGCCGGCTGACGAAGGGACGTCGACGACGTGGTGTGGACCGGAACGTGGGTCGCGGAGCGACTGGGCGTCGAACTGATCGGCGACGAGGCGCTGCCGGCCCTGTTGGGCCTCGCACTGCGTCGCAACCCCAAGCGCGCGCATCTGCTGGTCTCCAGCGTGCTCGGCAAGCACGTGCCGCAGCGGCCGTCCGTGGTCTACGGCTCCGGCCTCGACCTCGGCCGGCGCGTCCGCGCGCTCCTCGGTGACGAGGAGGCCGCACGCTCGGTCGTCCTCGGGTACGCCGAGACGGCCACCGCCCTGGGCCACGCCGTCGCCGACGGCCTCGGCCTCGCCCCGTACCTCCACTCCACCCGGCGACCGGTGGCCGGAGTCGCCCGAGCGGGCGGCTTCGAGGAGTCCCACTCGCACGCCACCTCGCACCTGCTGCTGCCCGAGGACCCCAAGCTGCTCGCCGGCGACGGCCCGCTGGTCCTCGTCGACGACGAGTTCTCCACCGGCAACACGGTCCTCAACACCGTGCGGGCCCTGCACGAGCGCTACCCGCGCGACCGGTACGTCGTCGTCGCCCTCGTCGACATGCGCTCGGCCGCCGACCTCGGCCGCCTGGACGCCTTCGCGGCGGAGATAGGCGCCCGCGTCGACCTGATATCCGGCGCCGCCGGCACCGTACGCCTCCCGGAGGGGGTCCTGGAGAAGGGCCAGGCGCTGGTGGCGGAACACGAGCGGGCGTACGCGCCGGGAGCGGGCTCCGTGCCAGGCTCGTCCGCGGCCCCGCGCCGGCACGCGCCCGTGCGGGTGGCGCTGGACTGGCCGGAGGGGCTGCCCGACGGCGGCCGACACGGCTTCACGCCCGACCAGCGACACCGCCTGGAGACGGCGCTGCCCACGATGGCGAACAGGATCACGGAGGCGCTGCGAGCCCCGGCCGCCGAGCCACTGCGAGCCCCGGCCGACCCGGCGCTGCCCGGTCCGACGGCCGAGGGGCTGCCCGGCTCGTCCGCCGAGGCGCTGCCCGGTCCGACGGCCGAGGGGCTGCCCGGCTCGTCCGCCGAGGGGCTGCCCGGTCCGACGGCCGAGGCGCTGCCCGGCTCGTCCGCCGAGGCGCTGCCCGGTCCGACGGCCGAGGGGCTGCCCGGCCCGTCCGACGAGGAACTCTCCGGCCCCACCGCCGAGGAAGCGCTCGGTGCGACCGCCGACGGGCGGCCCGCCACCCCCGCCCCGCCGCCCGCAGGGCCCCGCGTTCTCGTCCTCGGGTTCGAGGAGCTGATGTACGCGCCCCTGCGCCTCGGCACCGCACTGGAAGACGCCGGGCACGACGTCCGGTACTCCACCACCACCCGCTCGCCCGTCCTCGCCGTCGACGACCCCGGCTACGCGATTCGCACCCGGCTCGTCTTCCCCGCCCACGACGACCCCGCCGACGGCCCCGGCGAGCGCTACGCCTACAACGTGGCCGGCGCGGGCTTCGACGCCGTCGTCCTCGTCGTCGACTCCACCGCCGACACCCCGGCCCTGCACGCTCCGGACGGCCTGCTCGCCCAGCTCGCCGCGCACATCCCGCGCGTCGTGCTCGCCGTCGTCCCCTCGTACACGCCCACGGCCTCGCCGTACGTTCCGTACGACGCCACGCCCGAGGTCACCGAAGCCACCGAAGCTCCCGAAAGGAGCTCCATGCTGCCCGAGCCCCTCCGCGGCCCCGCCTTCTCCTCGTACGCACCCGAGGAGGTCGGCTGGCTGCTCCAGGACCTCTCGGACGTCGAGCTCGAGGCGCCCACCGAGGAACGCGAGGAAGCCATCCAGAGCGGCGGTGCGCACTACGCCGAGTCGCTCCCCGTCGAGTACCAGCCGAGCGACCGCTACCAGGAGCTGTTCCACGCCGCCCTGGAGACCTCGGCGACCCGCATCGCCCGCGCCGTCGGCACCGTCACCGAGACCGTCCTCGCCGAGCGCGAGCGGCCCGGCCACCGCCCCGTCCTCGTCTCGCTCGCCCGCGCCGGCACCCCCGTCGGCGTCCTCATGCGCCGCTGGGCGCAGGCCCGCCACGGCCTGGACCTGCCCCACTACGCCGTCTCCATCGTGCGCGGCCGCGGCATCGACGCCAACGCGCTGCGCTGGCTCGCCGCCCACCACGACCCGGCCGACGTCGTGTTCGTCGACGGCTGGACCGGCAAGGGCGCCATCACCCGCGAACTCGCCGACGCGATCGAGGAGTTCGAGGCCGCCGAAGGCGTCACCGGCTTCGACCCGGAGATCGCGGTCCTCGCCGACCCCGGCTCCTGCGTCCGTACGTACGGTACGCGCGAGGACTTCCTCATACCCTCCGCCTGCCTCAACTCCACGGTCTCCGGCCTGATCTCCCGTACGGTGCTCCGCGCCGACCTGGTCGGACCGAACGACTTCCACGGCGGAAAGTTCTACCGCGAGCTGGCCGGCGCGGACGTCTCCCACGCGTTCCTCGACGCCGTCGCCGCCCGCTTCGACGAGGTCGGCGCGGCCGTCGACACCGACGTGAAGGAACTGCTGGCCGCCGACCGCACCCCGACCTGGGAGGGCTGGGCCGCGGTGGAGCGGATCAGCGAGGAGTACGGCATCCACGACGTCAACCTGGTCAAGCCGGGCGTCGGCGAGACCACCCGCGTCCTGCTCCGCCGCGTCCCCTGGAAGATCCTCGCCAAGCGGGGCGCCGAAGCCGACCTCGCGCACGTCCGGCTGCTCGCCGAGCAGCGCGGCGTACCCGTCGAGGAGATCGACGAACTCCCGTACAGCTGCGTCGGCCTGATACACCCTCAGTACACGAGGGGCGCGACGGGCGCCGACGGCAAGGCGGTGGTGTCCCAGTGAGTACGACGAGCGGGACGAGCGGGACGAATACGGCGAGTACGACGAGCGCGACCGGTAGTACGACGGAGACGACGGGTACGACCACGAGCGTGACGACTACGACGAAGGCCCCGATTCCGGCCCAGGCCCCGATCCCGGCCACGATCCCGGTCCCGACCACGGGTCCCGCCCCCGTCCTGGTCGCGAGCGACCTCGACCGCACCCTCATCTACTCGTCCGCGGCCCTCGCCCTCGGCATGCCCGACGCCCAGGCGCCCCGGCTGCTCTGCGTCGAGGTCCACGAGTCCAAGCCGCTCTCGTACATGACCGAGCACGCGGCGGGGCTCCTGGAGCGACTGACCGGCGAAGCCGTCTTCGTGCCCACCACCACGCGGACGCGCAAGCAGTACCAGCGCATCCAACTCCCCGGCAGCGCACCGAAGTACGCGATCTGCGCCAACGGCGGGCACATCCTCGTCGACGGCGTCACCGACGCCGACTGGCACGCCTCCGTGGTGAGCAGGCTCGCCGAGGAGTGCGCGCCGCTCTCCGAGGTCCGCGCCTACCTCACCGCGACCACGGACCTGTCCTGGGTACGCAAGCACCGTGTCGCCGAGGACCTGTTCGCCTACCTCGTCGTCGAGCGGGAACGGCTGCCCGAGGACTGGCTGGAGCGCTTCGGCGCCTGGGCGGGGGAGCGCGGCTGGACGGTCTCGCTCCAGGGCCGCAAGGTGTACGCCGTACCGAAGCCGCTCACCAAGAGCGCGGCCGTCCGCGAGGTCGCCCGTCGCACCGGCGCCTCGCTCACCCTGGCGGCCGGCGACTCGCTCCTCGACGCGGACCTGCTGCTCGCCGCGGACCGGGCGTGGCGCCCGGGCCACGGCGAACTGGCCGACAGCGACTGGACGGCCCCCCACCTCGACGTCCTCGCGGAACGCGGGGTCGCGGCGGGGGAGGAGATCCTGCGCCGCTTCAGGGCGGCGGCAGCCGTCTGACGGCTGCGATCAGCTGCAGCAACCGCCACCGCAGCAGCCTCCGCCACCCCCGCCACCACTCGGCGCGGGGGCGGCGGAGGCGGAGCCGCCGACGGCCACGGCCGAGAGCAGCTTCACGGTGTCGTCGTGCCCGGCGGGGCAGGAGGCCGGGTCGGAGGACTCGGCCATGGGCCGACTGAGCTCAAAGGTGTCGCCGCAGGTCCGGCAGCGGAATTCGTAACGAGGCATGGGAACAGGCTAGAGCCTGCGAGCGGACACGGGCAGGGGACCCGACCGCCACGTCGTACCCCGGGCTCAATGCCCGGTGGCGCCGCCCCGTTCCTCCCTGATCTGGCCGACGACGTGCGCGGCCGTGGCCCGTACGGCCTCCAGCTCGGTCAGGAAGTGCCAGTAGTCCGGGTGACGGCCCTCCAGGGTGTCGACCGCCCGGTCGATCCGGCCGACGGCCTCGTCGAGGGGGCGGGCGTGGCGCGGGTCGGGGGTGCTGCGTCCGGCCATCGCGAGGCGCTGGGCGTCCCGTACCGCGAACCGGGCGCGGTCGATCTCCGCCGTGGGGTCCTTGGCGACGGCGTCGAGGCGGCGCAGCCGGTCGCCGGCGGCGGAGACGGCCTCGTCGGTGGAGTCGAGCAGCGCGCGGACGGTGGAGAGCAGCGAGGTCGCGTCCGGCCAACGCTGTTCGGCGCGCGCCTTTCCGGCCTCGGCGAGCCGCTCCTCGGCCTGCCGGAGCGTGGCGGCGGCCTGCTCGGGCACGTGCTGGAGATCCTGCCAGCAGGGTGCGGTGAAGCGCCGCCGCAGCTCCGAGAGGATCGGTTCGACGCCACCGGTGCGCGTGGTGAGGGCCTCGGTGCGGGTACGGAGGGAGACGAGGCGCCGGTCGATCTCGGCGGCGCGCTCGGGGAGCCGCTCGGCCTCGGCCCGTACGGCTTCGGCGTCGCGCAGCACCTTGTCGGCGCGCTGGAGGGTCTCGGGGACGCCGTGCCGGCCGGCACCCTCGTTGAGCTTGGTGAGTTCGGGCCCGAGGGCGGCGAGCCGGGCGGCGAGGTCGTCGGCGCGCAGCCCGCTCTCCCGTACGGAGTCGAGGGCGGCACTCGCGCCGCGCAGGGCCTGCCGGGCCCGCTCGACGGCGGGGGCGAGGCGGGCGAGCTGGGTCTCGGCCTGTCCGAGCAGCGGGGCGAGCCCCGCCTCGAACCGGTCGAGCTCGCCCTTCACACGGTCCAGCTCGTCCTTGGCGCGGGTCAGTTCGGCGCGGGCCCGGCCGGCGGTCGCGGCGTCGAGCTCGTCCCGGTCGAGGTCGTGGGCGTCGACGGCGCTGATGTAGGTGTGGCTGACCTCGTCGATACGGCGCCCGAGGGCCTCGAAGCCCTCGACGGCGCGACGCGTCTCGGGGGAGCTGTCGACGGCGGTGATGGTCTCGATGGAGATGCGGAGCCCGCGCTGGGCGGTGTCGAGCTCGTAGAAGGCGGAGGCGGCGGCGTCCTTGGCGGCCTGGGCCTCGGCGCGCTGGCTCTCACCGCGTCCGCCGAACCAGCGGCGGGTGCCGCCGCCGGCGAAGGAGTGCGGCAGCATCGCGCCGACGAGCAGCGGAAGGGCGAGGGCGAGCCGGAGCCCGGACATCCCTGGCCTCGGTCCGTCTTCGGATCGGGTCTGCCCCCGGCTTGGCGCGTCACGACGCCGGACGTCGCTCGCCCCCCTCGCGTCGCTCGCCGCCACGTACCTCTCCCGTGCTGTGTCCGCCGTGCCCGGTCCGGTTCATTCTCCCACCCGGTAAGGACGAACACACGGGCCGGTCAGTTCGCCGTGAGGACGGAGACGTCACCGTTGTCACTGCGGACGCTCACGGAGTGCCCGCTCTTGTCGCGGCGGGGGACGTCGATCCGGACGTCGCCGTTGTCGCTGGCGCCGGTCACCTCGTACTCGGCGGTGGGGACGGAGACGTGGACGTCGCCGTTGTCGGTGACGACGTCGACGCGGCGGGGGACGGAGCCGAGGGCGATGCGTACGTCGCCGTTGTCGGACCGGGCGACGACCTCGGGCGCGGTGGCCCCTGGCTCGACGACGACGTCACCGTTCTCGGTGCCGAGGTCCAGCGCTCCGCCGGCCTTGCGCACGCGCACGTCCCCGTTGTCGGAGCGCACCTTCATCGGGGTGGCGAAGCCCTCGGCGGTGATGCGCCCGTTGTCGTTCTCGATGGTGACGGCGACGTCGCGGGGGACCTGGATCCGGTGGACGGCGTCACAGTTGGAGGAGACGCCGTCGCAGTTGACCCGCAGGGTCAGCTTCCCGTCGACGAGCTTCCACTCGGGCTCGGGGCCCGACCCCATGAACACCCACCCGTCGACCTGCCGCTCGACGCGCACGTCGTCGATGTCGGCAGGGGTGATCACGAGCTCGGAGTCGTCGGAGTCGACGGTGAGCGCCTCGCCGGCGAAGGCGAACGTCCTCCGCTCCACGGGCGCCCCCTCGACATCGGTCGAGCCGCACCCGGCGAGCGCGAGAGAGGCGACCAGCACTCCACCGGAGGCGAGCAAGACCCGAAACGGACGACGTAGAGCAGCCATGACGCCGAGACCCCCACAAGAAACCCAGAAACGCGGACAGTCCCCCGACCGTACGACCCCACCACCCGCCGTCACGATCCGGCGACCCACCGTCCCCAGGGTGGGGCTACCCCCAGCACCGGGGGTATCGGTTTGCGGCACCCACCCATGCGCCATGTAGGCTGTTGCCTCTTCCACGGGTGCGTAGCTCAGGGGTAGAGCGCTGCTCTTACAAAGCAGATGTCGGCGGTTCGAAACCGTCCGCGCCCACCAGTGCAAAGGCCCCCAGTCGATCATGGCTGGGGGCCTTTGGTGTTTTCTTCTGGTGTCGACGGGGGTGGTCGCTTCGGCTGGATGCCGGGACCTGCGTCCGCTCCGCATGTGCCCAGCCCGTTGACATCAGGACTTGAACGCGTTCAAGATGATGTTCGTCGCTTCCTTGAGTCGTCGTTACCGGGCATGTGTGAGACACGAGAGGCGGAGCCGTATGGCTGCCGACCAGCATCAGCGGATACGACGTGCGTTCGTGGGCGCCGCGTTGGGCGGTGCGGTGACGCTTCTGTCGACCTCCTGTTCCGGCTACTACCCGGTCGAGGTCGACACCGTTGATCAACTGACGGGCGTGTGGTCGGACTGGAGCGGGGTGACAGTCGAGTTCGAGGACGACGGCACGTTCACGGCGAAGGGCTTGGACAAGGAGGACGTCGTCGGCTGGGGGTGCTCCGGGTTCGCCGAACGGCAGCATGGAACCTGGTCTCCCTCCGGAACGTATGGCGAGGTCACCTTCGACGGCGTGGACTGCGAGGACATGAAGCTGGCCTTCTACGGCTCCCCGAGTTCCTTCGTCGCCTGCTTCACCCGGGACGTGACTTCCGGGGGGTGCACGCACGAATTCAGCCGGGACGAAGGCTGATCCGAGTGGTCCTGGGTGGGCACGGGGAATCGGACCGGCCTCCGGGAGCGTGTGTGGAGCGGCATCATGCTCTCCATGACCTCGGAATCCAGCAGCGCTCCCGTGGAGAGCACCTGCGTCACGGCCGTGACCGATGGTGTCGCCCACGTCTTCACGTGGGAGGCGGACGCACGGATCGAGGTGCGGGACCTCGGGGGAGAGGTCGTCATCGAGGCGAACGCCGCGGGCCTCAGGACGCTTGCCGGGCATCTCCTCGTGCTGGCCGGGGATGGCGTTCCCGAGGGAAGTCACCTGCACCTCGAGGACGGCAACGGTCTTGAGGGCGGGTCCGTCGGCCTGGTCCTGGAGCGCGGCGACGACGAGTGAGAGCGCCGGCCGCCGTCTTGAGGCGGGCGACGAGCCGGCTCACCGGATCGCGAAAGGCCCCTCGCCGGGCGTGGTGAGGGGCCTCTGTCTTCGCGGTCCTCTGCGGGGCAGGGGGCGGTCAGGCCTTGATCACTTCTACCTTCTTGTCGCCCGCGGCGGCCTCCACCTTCACCGTGCCCGTTTCGCGGTTGCTGGCCGTGGTGGTGTCCGTGGTCGTGTGGGCCGCCAGGGTGGCCACCGCGGCGGCGGCGAGGGCGGCGAGGGCTAGGGCCGCCCTGGTGGCGGGCGTCGTGCGGGTGAGGTGGGACTGCGGCTTCACGGGGCCCCCTGAAGTTCTCGTGGGTGAAGGTCGGTTGGTCACTGGTCGACGGTGGTTGAAACTACCTTGCGGGGGGCTGTGGGGGAATGGGTGAAGAGTTGACGGGGACCTGGCAGGGCGGGTGTACTCGCGGCATGGCTGAGGTGGGGGACGCACCCGAACCCGGGGTGCAGAGCGGTGAGATGACGCCGCAGCGGTACATCGAGACGAGGCTCTCGCAGTACCAGGGCTGGTACGACGCCAAGGCGACCCGGATGAAGGCGATGCATCTGCGGATGCGGACCGTCTCCGTCGTCGGTGGCGCGCTCGTGCCCGTGTTCGTGAACCTGGATCTGGCCTTCGCTCGGGTCACCGCCACCGTGCTGAGCGTCGTGGTCGTCGCCGCCGTGTCGCTGGAGAGCGTCTACCGGTACCGTGAGCAGTGGAAGAACTACCGGTCCACCGAGCAGCTCCTCGGGCACGAGCGGGTCTACTTCGAGACCAAGGTCGGGCCGTACCACAACCTGCCGAAGCGGGACGCGTTCTCGACGCTCGTCGCCCGGGTCGAGAAGGCCATCGCCAACGAGAACTCCGCGACCCTGAACGTCATGACCCTCGGCGGGCAGGTCAACTCCGACGTCCAGCAGCACGGGATTCCGGCCGCCCGGGAGCCCGAGGCGGGGGCCGGGGAGAAGTAGCTGCGCGGACGGCCCCGGGGTTTCCCGGGGCCGTCCGCTCGAGGGCCGTCAGCGTGGTGATCGGCCCTCGTCGTGGGTCAGCACCACTTGTAGTCGACCCGCGTCGAGTTGTACGAGCACGTGTCGATCCGCGCGCCGTTCGACTTCTTCAGCGTCGCGGTGTCGCGGTCGTTGTTCCAGACGTACGCGCCGCGGTTCTGGTAGACGTTCGCCGCCGAGTTCGTGCCGCGGCCCGTGCGGACCGTCACGATCTTGCCCTTGCCGAGGACGAAGTTGCCGAACGTGTACTTGTGGTTCGCCGCGTCCGTCAGC
This sequence comes from Streptomyces sp. CB02980, assembly GCF_014451325.2. Lineage (GTDB taxonomy): Bacteria > Actinomycetota > Actinomycetes > Streptomycetales > Streptomycetaceae > Streptomyces. The sequence continues at coordinate 12,958 of NZ_JACSCH020000023.1, forward strand.
GTCCAGCCGCGCAGGTTGACCGCCGCGCCGGTCGTGTTGCGTATCTGCACGTACTCGGCGTTGAGGCTCGTGTTCGAGCGGCGGTCCGTGCCCGGGCTGTCGTAGTAGATCTTGTACAGGTGGACCGAACCGGCGGCCTGTGCCTGCGTGGGCAGCAGCAGGATGCCGGAGGCGGCGGCCGCGGTCACGGCCGCGAACGTGCGTGCGCGAAGCATGAATGTCCCTCAGTTTCTGCCGGGAGCCCGCCGATGGGACCCGACGAGCACACAGAATACGCACGCTCTTCACCGTGTCCGCACAACTTCGCGCGAGTTGGCGTAGGGGTAATTTAATCTTGGCTTATGTTCGTCGCGCCCCTGCAGATCACCGTGCTCGGCTCCGCCACCCCCTTCCCCCGGCCCGGCAACGCCTGTTCCGGCTATCTCGTCGAAGGCGGCGGGGTGCGCGTCTGGGTCGACGCCGGCAGCGGCACCCTTGCCGAGCTACAGCGGCACGTGGCGGTCGGGGACGTCGATGCGGTGTGGGTCTCCCATCTGCACGCCGATCACTCCGCCGACCTGCTCACCTTCTCCTACGCCCTGCTCTACGCGGGGCTCGAGACGGACCTGCCCGTGCCCCTCTTCGGGCCCGTCGGGATCGCCGATCGGCTCGCCGGGTTCCTCACCAACGGCCCTGAGCGCAGTCCTGTCGAAAAGGCCTTCAGCGTGCGGGAGTTGCACGACGGGCAGGTCGCCCGCATCGGTGGGCTCACCCTGACCTCCCGCGCCGTCGAGCACGGACTTCCCGCCTTCGCGCTGCGCGTGGAGGACGAGGGCGGGCACTCGCTCGTCTACTCCGGAGACTGCGAGCCCTGCCCCTCCCTCGTCGAACTCGCCCGCGACTGCGACCTGTTCGTGTGCGAGGCGGACGGGGAGACCCCCGGGCACCACTCCGCCGCCCAGGCCGGCAGGACCGCGGCCGAGGCCGGTGTCGGGCGGCTCGTCCTGACCCATGTGGGGTCGGCACTGCCGCCCGGGGAGGCCGTCGCACTGGCCGCCGGGGCGTACGCGGGCGACATCGCCCACGCCGATCCCGGGCTCCGGTTCGACGTCACGCGTCGAAGTCGTACTCCAGGACGTACGACGACGAGTCCAGCGTCATCTCGTTGAGCTCCACCGCCGTCCCCGGCCCCGTGAACGCCGTACGCCCGATGAGGACCACCGGCGTCCCCCACTCCAGGGCCAGCCGGTCCGACTCGTCCGCCGTCGGCATCCGGCAGCGGATCTCCTCGCGGAACCGCACCGGCCGGTGGCCCAGCTCCGTCAGCCGGGCATAGGTCCCGCCCGGCCCCGTGTCCGGCTCGGCGATCGGCGTCCCGCGCACCAACTCCGCCGACAGGTACGAGACCGACAGCAGCACCGGCTTGGCGTCGAGGACGAAACGGCGGCTGCGTACGCACACGGGCGCGCCCGGCCTCAGGTTCAGCGCCCCCGCGATCCGCGCCCCCGCCTCCGTCTCGGCCACCTCGACCTGGTCGACGACCAGGTCCCGGTCCTCCACGTCCGCCGACCAGACCGAACGCCCGTTGCCCCACTGCTCGCCGGACAGCCGCGGGATGCCCCGGCGGCGCAGCGGACGGAAGACCCGGACGAAGACCCCGGCGCCCTTGCGGGCCTCGGCGAGCCCCTCGGTGCGCAGCACGGAGAGGGCCTGGCGGGCCGTCATCCGGGCCACGTCGTAGGTCGTCATGAGGTCGTTCTCACCGGGGAGCCGGTCACCCGGCGCGAACGCGCCCGACTGGATCGCGGTTCTCAACTCATCGGCGATGCGATGGTACTTGGGCCGACGAGCGCTGTCCTGGTCAGTCACGGGTGGACCACTCCCTTCATCTGCGGACACCCTACGGCGCACCCCGCGGCCAGGGTGCACAGGTGTGCGCCGCCCCGCCCGGTCGATCCATCCATCGGGGGACATCTCTAGAGATACGTTGACAGGGAGGGGGCGGGGGGCTTCTCTGGTTCTCCCCAGGCTTCAGGAATCGGGACGGAGGGGATGCGTGCAGCCACTGCCCGAGGTCGGTGACCTCGTCCGTGACGCCGCCACCGGGCGGGTCGGCTTCTACGTCGGGCACGTCCCCGGGTGCCTCCCCGGGGGTGTCCAAGGGAGCCTCCCCGGGCGCTGTCTCATCCGGCCCGTCCACGGCGGCGCCGAGTGGGAGGCCGAGCCCACCGACGTACAGCCGGCCACGCCGCTGCGCGAGCTGCGCGCCCGAGCCGCCGAGATCAACGCGCGTAGCCGGCGGGGTCTGTCCTGAGGCTGCGGGTCGCCGGGCCGGCCGGTGGCCCGGGGGCTGCCCGGCGTCCCGGCGCCTGAGGACGGACGGCTGCGGGGGCGTGGAGGGCCGTCCCGCCCGCGCCCGGTGACCGCCGTTCTCGGCGGTTGTCAGTGGCGCGCGCCACACTGGAGGCATGTGCCGCAGCATCAAGACGCTCCGACCGCCCGCGCTGCCCGAGGAGGCGACCGAGGACGACATCCGCGCCGCCGCCCTGCAGTACGTCCGCAAGGTCTCCGGGTTCCGCGCCCCCGCCGCCCACAACCGCGAGGTCTTCGAGCGGGCCGTGGACGAGATCGCCGACGCGACCGCGAGACTCCTCGACGGCCTGGAGGTACGCGGTGCGCATCACGCGCATCCGGTGCACCCGGCGCCGTCCGTTGTCAGGAGGCAGGCGCGGGAGCCTCAGCCGGACGCCGTATGAGGTAGGCGGCGAGCCCGCCCGCCAGGAAGAGCGCGAGGGTCGACACTCCCGCGCTGAACCACGTCGCGCCCAGCCACTGCCCGCCCAGCCAGCCGAGCCCCACGCTGTACGAGGCCCAGGTCACGCCCGCCAGGGCCGACCACGGCAGGAACTCCTCCACGCGCCGCTTCGCCGCGCCCGCGCCCAGTGAGACCACCGAGCGGCCCGCCGGTGCGAAGCGCGCGAGGACGACGAGCAGCCCGCCGCCCCTGGCCAGCGCGGTGCCGAGACGTTCCTGCGCCATGGACAGGCGCCGGGACCGGGCGATCGTCCGGTCGAGCCTGGCGCCCCCGCGTAGCGCCAGCCGGTACGCCAGGAAGTCGCCCAGCACCGAGGCCGTGGCCGCGCAGAGCAGGAGAGGGAGGAGAGACGGTACGTCGGGGGTGGCCGCGGTGGCCGACGCCGCCGCCGTGGCGGCGGTGATCACCAGGAAGCCGCTCGGCAGCACGGGCAGGAAGACGTCGAGCAGGATCGACGTCGCCACCACCGGGTAGATCCATGGACCGGCGGTGAGCGACCGCAGCGAGCCAAGGCTGTCGAGCAGATTCACAGGGGGAGAGCCTACGCGGGGGCGGGGGGCCGCCCGCCGGGTGGGTGCCGGGCTCCGCCGGGCCCGCGCGAACGTGTGCGACTTTGAGGGAATGTGCCCGGGGTGAGGGGCCGGTTCCGGGTGAGGGGGACAGGGGAAAGGGCCGGAACGCGTGCTGCGTGGTCCGGCCCTTTCCTGTATGTGACTGCGGTACGGGGCTCCGGTGCACAGCTCCGGTGTGCGGCTCCCGTACGCGACCGAGGCGGCCCGGGGCCTGCCGCGCCGCGGTGACCTCGGCCTGCCGGGCCGAGGTGCCTCAGGCCGCCGTCGGCGTCAAGGCTCAGGCCGTGACCGGGGTGGCCTGCTCCTCGCGCTCCTCGCTCGTCCTGCGCGCCGTGGCGCCCGCGCCCACCCGGCCGCGGAAGAGGCCGTCGAGAGCCAGCGCGCCCGGGCCGGTGAACACGAGCAGCGCGAAGGCCCAGCAGAACAGGGCCGCGGTCTCGCCGCCGTTCTGCAGCGGGAACAGGGACTCCGGCTGGTGGACCTTGAAGTACGCGTACGCCATCGAGCCCGAGGCGAGGAACGAGGCGCTCCGGGTGCCCAGTCCGAACAGGACCAGGCCGCCCGCACCGAGCTGGATGACGGCGGCGTACCAGCCCGGCCAGGTGCCGGCCGGGACCGTCCCGCCGCCCATCGCGCCGCCGAGGACGCCGAAGAGCGAGGCGGCGCCGTGGCAGGCGAAGAGCAGGCCGACGACGATGCGGAAGAGGCCCAGCGCGTACGGCTGCGACTGGTCGAGGCGGCCCGCGAGGGTGCTCACGCCGCCGGGGCTCTTCGAATTCTGCTGATTGTTCGGGGTGTTCATGGGGGGACTCCTTCGGCCTGGCCCCGTCCGTGGGGTGGACGGGGAGTGGGGGACGGAAACCGATGAGGCCGTAAGGTTAGGCACCCCTCACTAGTACTTGCAAGTTCAACATCAGGCCACCGGGAAGTGTGTGGTGAGGTTCACTTCCCGGTGGCCGTTGTTGACGCAGAGTCAGTGGTGGAGTCCTCAGCAGCCGTTGAGCACGGACTGGAGGGCGCTCTTCTCGGCGGAGTCGACGCTGAGGTTCCAGTGGTACTTCACGTGTACCCACGCGCGGGCGTACGTGCAGCGGTACGCGGTCCGCGAGGGCAGCCACTCCGCCGGGTCCTGGTCGCCCTTCGACTGGTTGACGTTGTCCGTCACGGCTATCAGCTGCGGCCGGGTCAGGTCGTTCGCGAAGGACTGGCGCTGCGAGGTGGTCCACGTGTTGGCGCCCGAGCGCCAGGCCTCGGCGAGCGGGACCATGTGGTCGATGTCGAGGTCGGAGGCGACGGTCCAGGTGGCGCCGTCGTACTGCGAGTACCAGCTGCCGCTGGTCGCGGCACAGCTGGAGTCCGTGACGACGTTCACGCCGTCGCGCTTGAGGACGGTCTCGCGAGTGTTGCAGGCGCCGGACTGGGTGATCCAGTGGGGGAAGAGGTCCCGGCTGTAGCCGGAGGAGGAACCTTCCGCCTTCACGGTGAGGGCGGCCAGGTAGGTGCGGGCGGTGGCGGCGCTGACCGGGGTGGGCATGGCGGCCTGGGCGGCCGGGGCCGTGGCGAGGAGGCCGGTGACGGTGAGGGCGGCGGAGGTGGCGAGCACGGCGAGTCGACGCGCGTAGACGATGCCGACGGGCATGGGAACTCCCTTGAGGTGGGGGGACCTTGGCGGGTGCCGTCCCCGTGGGTGCCGGGCGATGGCCCGGTCATCGTGGCGGCGCGAGGTTTCGGTGGGGGGTGCGCCAGGTAACAGGGTGGCGACATGGACACGTCACATCAAGGGGTGTGACACGTTCTGATGGAGCGCCAGGTTCCGCCGGGCGTCACGGGGGTGGGGCGGGAGCGGCCGTCGGTGGGCGCGCGCGGGGATACGACGAGACCCCGGGCCGTTTCGGCCCGGGGTCTCGTCCGGTCGTGGATCCCGTCGTGGATCCCGTCGTGGATCCCCGAGCGGGGAGGTGCTGCTGGGGGTGCGGCTGCTGCTGCGAGGCGCTGGTGAAGGGGGCGCCGGAAGCGCTCGGGGTCCTACGGAAGCACGGTCAGCGTGATCGAACCGTCGGCCGCGGGCTCGACCCGCAGACGGGTGAGGTCGGCGACGTGCACGTCCGGCGCGAAGGCCGCCGCGCGCGGGCCGACGCCCACGATCCGCATGCCGGCCGCGCGGCCCGCCTGGATGCCGGCCTCCGAGTCCTCGAAGACGAGGCAGTCCGCCGGGTCGAAGCCCAGCTCGGCCGCGCCCTTCAGGAAGCCCTCGGGGTCCGGCTTGCTGGCCCCGACCTGCTCGGCGGTGACCCGGGTCTCCGGCATCGGGAGCGCGGCGGCGCCCATCCGTGCCTGGGCGAGGGCCTCGTCCGCCGAGGTCACCAGGGCGTGCGGCAGCTGCGCGAGCGCGGCCATGAAGGCGGGGGCGCCGGGGACGGGCACGACCCCGTCGAGGTCGGCGGTCTCCTCGGCGAGCATGACGCGGTTGTCGGCGTGGTTCTCGGCCATCGGGCGGTCCGGGAGGAGGACGGCCATGGTCGCGTACCCCTGGCGGCCGTGGACCACCTTGAGCACGGAGTCCCCGTCGAGACCCTGCCGCTCCGCCCAGCGTCGCCAGCAGCGTTCGACGACGGCATCCGAGTTGACGAGGGTGCCGTCCATGTCGAGGAGGAGGGCGCGGGCGGTGAGCGTTGCCGGGGTGGTGGCAGGCATCGGGTCTCCAGAGGGGGTGGTGCGGAGAACGAAGCGGTCCCGCCCACCGGTCAGGGTGTGCGGGCGGGGCCACTTTGTTTTCCTACGATACAAAACCGGGGGGCGTCTTGGCCAACCGGTCCGCATGCCGGGACCCGGGGCGGACTCGTGGGAGTCGCTCGCGGGAGTCACGGGAGTCCCCCGCGGGAGTCAGATGTGGGGGGTGTTCCGCTCCAGGACCTCGCGGGTGTTCGGCCCGTACGCGCCCTCGGGATCGCCCTGGATGTACATGTACGACTGGTAGACCGCCACCGCCTCCCACACGTCGTCGTCGTACCTGCCGTTGACCCGGCCGTGGTAGACCCCGACGTCGGTGAGGCGCCGCTGGAGCTCCCGTACCGCGTGCCCGCTGGAGCCGAAGTCCAGGGTCTCCTCCTGGCCCTCCTCCCCCTCCCCGGGCGACTCGGCCGGAGGCGTCGTCGTGGCCGGCGGAGTCGCCGTCGGCGCGACGGCCGGCGCCGACGAGGGAGAAGCCGGAGGGGGCGCCGCCGCGCCGCTCGTGGTCACGGAGGCGCTCGGAGACGCGGTCGTGGGGGTCGGAGAGGACGACGTGGGCGACGGGGACGCCGACGCGGACGTCTCGCGCGGAGTCGGGGACGAGGACGTCGGCTCCGGGCTCTGCGACGAGGGGGAGGGGGACGGCGCCTCCGACACGCCGAGGTTCAGCGACGCGCTCGTGGTCACGTCCGGTACGGCCGCCCGGTCGTCGGGCTCCTCCCCGCCTCCGAGGACGGCGGCCGCCAGGGCGGCGGTGCCCGCCACGGCGACGGCGGCCACCGCCGCGACCAGCGCGCCGCGCCGGCGCCCGCGTCCCCGCCCCTGCCCCTGGCCGGGCGGCGGGGGTATGTCGCCGACGCCGCGCAGCAGGAGCGGCATGGTCTCGGAGGGGTCGCCCCCGGGGTGCGGCGCGGCCGGAAAGGCCGCGGTGCTGCCGTACGGCTCGTACTCGCCCGCGGAGACGCTTCCGCCGGCGCCCCCGGAGATGCCCCCGGCGATGCCCCCGGCGACGCTTCCGCCGGCGCCCCGGCCCAGCCCCCCGCCCAGCCGGATCGCCGCCAACGGCGCCGTCGGCGGGTCCTCCGCGTTCGGGCCGTACGAACCAGAGCTGTGCGCGGCAGTGCCGTACGCGTCAGGGCCCCCCGACCCCGCACCCCCCGACCCCGCACCCGCCGACCCCGCACCCGCCGACCTCGCCGTCGCCCCGGTCTCCGCGTCGCCGAACCCGCCGCCGTCCGCGCCGCCCTCCGGCGCGTCCAGCGTCACGTACGGCCTGATCCGGAGCGGATCGAAGTCCTCGGCCGCCGCCAGTTCGGCCCGGGCGCAGGCGCAGCCAGGTCTCTGTACACCGCATTCAGGACAGACATGTCCGGTCATGATGGGTCCCCTCCCCGAGACAACTGCTGGCGATTATGCAGCCCGCACCCTTCCGAAGGGCGACCAGGAGGGCGAACAGGCGGACGAAGGGGCAGGCGAACGGCCGTACCCTCCGCAGGCCATATCCGGACATTCACAGCAGGATGGAGAAGCCGTCCCATGGGCCGTCCGGCGGGACGCCCGACGAGACGCCCCGAGGAGACGCCCATGGCCCAGGAAGTAAGCCCCTCCGAGCTCGGTGGCGCCCCCGCGCCCGGGGAGGGGCAGGGCCGCCGTACCGTCCTCGTCGCGATCGGCGCGCTGCTCCTCGGCATGCTGCTGGCCGCCCTCGACCAGACCATCGTCTCCACCGCGCTGCCGACCATTGTCAGCGAGCTCGGCGGCATGGAGCACCTGTCCTGGGTGGTCACCGCCTACATACTGGCGTCCACGGCGGGCACCCCGCTGTGGGGCAAGCTCGGCGACCAGTACGGGCGCAAGAGGCTCTTCCAGGCGGCGATCGTCCTCTTCCTCATCGGCTCCGCGCTCTGCGGCGTCGCCCAGAACATGCCGCAGCTCATCGCCTTCCGTGCGGTCCAGGGCCTCGGCGGCGGCGGTCTCATCGTGCTGGCGATGGCGATCGTCGGCGACCTCGTGTCGCCGCGCGAGCGCGGCAGGTACCAGGGGCTCTTCGGCGCCGTCTTCGGCACCACCAGCGTCCTCGGCCCGCTGCTCGGCGGAGTCGTCACCCAGCAGCTCTCCTGGCGCTGGGTCTTCTACATCAACCTGCCGATCGGCATCGTCGCCCTCTTCGTGATCGCCGCCGTCCTGCACATCCCGGCGCGCTCCACCCGGCACACCATCGACTACCTCGGCACCTTCCTCATCGCCTCGGTCGCCGCCTGTCTGGTCCTCGTGGCCTCCCTCGGCGGCACCACCTGGGCGTGGGGTTCGGCGCAGATCATCGGCCTCGGCGTCCTCGGAGCCGTACTCCTCGTCCTGTTCATCCAGGTCGAGCGGCGGGCGGCCGAACCCGTACTGCCGCTCAAGCTGTTCAGGATCCGGACCTTCAGCCTGGTCGCGGTCATCAGCTTCGTCATCGGCTTCGCGATGTTCGGCGCGATGACCTATCTGCCGACCTTCCTCCAGGTCGTGCAGGGCGTCACCCCGACCATGTCCGGCGTGCACATGCTGCCGATGGTCGCCGGCATCCTGATCACCTCGACGGTCACCGGCCAGATCGTCTCCCGCACGGGCCGCTGGAAGGTCTTCCCGATCGCCGGCACCGCCGTCACCTGCCTCGGACTGCTCCTGCTCCACGGGCTGACCGAGACCAGCTCCACCGGAGAGATGAGCGTCTGCTTCTTCGTCTTCGGCGTCGGCCTCGGTCTGGTCATGCAGGTCCTCGTCCTGGTCGTGCAGAACGCCGTTCCGTACGGGGACCTCGGCGTCGCCACCTCCGGGGCCACCTTCTTCCGTTCCATCGGGGCCTCCTTCGGCGTCGCCGTCTTCGGCACGATCTTCACCAGCCGGCTCACCCACGAACTCGACGACGTGTTCGCCGCCGCCTCCGGACAGGACCTCCCGCCCGGCATCGGCCCCGAGCAGGTCGCCGCCGACCCGCGCACCGTCGCCGCACTCCCGGCCGAACTGCGTCCCGACGTCCTGCACGCGTACGCCATGTCCATCACCGACGTCTTCCTGTACGCCGCGCCCGTCGTCCTGGCCGCCTTCGTCGTCGCCTGGTTCCTCAAGGAGGACAAGCTGCGGGGCTCGGTCACCGTGCCCGACACCGCCCGGACGCTCGCCTCGCGCCCCGTCGAGCGCTCCTCGTACGACGAGTGCGCCCGCGCCCTGTCCGTCCTCGGCTCCCGCGAGGGCCGCAGGGCGATCTACGAGAGGATCACCGCCCGGGCCGGGCTCGACCTGCTGCCCGCCGCGAGCTGGCTGCTGCTCCGCATCCGCCGCCACGGCACCGTCGAACCCGTCCGGCTCGCCGAGCACGTGCCCGTGCCGTTGCGGGTGATCACGGAGGCCTCCCGGCAGGTGGAGGAACGGCGCCTGGTCACCCGGGAGGGGCTCCAGCTGATGCTCACCGAGGAGGGCGTCCGGGCCGCGACCCGGCTCGACGCGGCCCGCGAGGAGTCACTCGCCGAGCTGCTCGGCGACTGGTGGGGACCGGACCGGCCCACCGACCTGGTGAAACTCGTGGAGGAACTGACGGCCGAGCTGGGCGGCTCCGACGCGGAGCGCCCGCGTGACCCGGAGCCGCCCCGCGACCACGACGCATGAGTGCACGGCCGTACGCCCTGTATGACAGTCACTCAAATCCCCTCAGTACGCTGTCCCCTCCAAGATCGCATCACAGGGGGAGCGGGCAGGATGAACAGCGAAGAACCACGTCAGGGCCAGGGCTGGCCGACCCCGCCGGCGCACCCGCCGGCCGGACCGCCGAACGGCGGACACGACGGGTACGGAGGCGGCTACGGAGGCGGGTACGGCGGTGGATACGGCGGTCCGGCGCCGATCGTCGTGGCGCGATCGTCCTCGCACCGGGGCGCCTGGATCGGCGCGGCGGCCACGCTGGCGGCGGCGCTGATCGGCGTCGTCGGCACGTATCTGGTGAGCGCCAACAACGAGGGCGACTCCCCGCCGCCGCAGGCGCAGACCCCGGTGACGAGCTCGACCGGCCCGTCCGGGGCGGAGGGCGGGAGCGGCGAGGACTCCTCCGTGGACTCCTCGCAGAGCCCGGAGCCCACGACGAGCCAGGAGACCTCGACGAGCGAGGAGACCTCGACGCCTCCGGCGACGCCGACCTCCGCGGCCCCGCCCGCGAAGCCGGCCGGCACGGTCGAGTGGCAGGGACCCCTGGTGATCGCGTACGCGGAGGACAAGGACCTCGACTCGGTGCCGCCCGCGGAGTCCGAGATCCGTGCGGAGAACGACTTCTCCGTCTACCCGTTCGGCGGCATCATGCTGCAGCCCGGGGACGAGGTCAAGGCGCTGGTGTGGAAGGACTCGACGAACAAGACGCCCTCGTACGAGGACTGCGCGCGGGACATCGACACCCTGGGCACCTCGACGGAGACGGAGCTGAAGACCGGCATGGTCGTCTGCGCCGCGACGAACGACGGCCGCCTCGCCCGCCTGACCGTCAAGGAACTGGCCGGTCAGGCGTCCGACACGCGAGGCATCTTCGACGTCGTCGTCTGGAGCCGCTGACCGGAGCCGACGACCGGAGCCGACGGCCGGAGCCGACGACCGGAGCCGACGGCCGGAGCCGACGGCCGGCGCCGACGGCCGGAGCCGCTGACCGGATCCGCAGTCCGGATCCGCAGTCCGGATCCGCAGTCCGGATCCGCAGTCCAGAGCCGCCGGCCGGGCCCCCGTCGGCCCCGGGGCGGGCCCCTCAGAGGTCCTTGCCGTACCAGATGTCCATGTACGGGCCCGTGCAGTACGCCGGGATCTCGTCGTACCCGTGCCGGGTGTACAGGGCGCGCGCCTCGACCAGGTCGAGGCGAGTGTTCAGGACCATCCGGCGGGCGCCGAGCTCGCGCGCCGCGTCCTCCAGCGTGCCGAGGAGCCCGCCCGCCCCGCCCAGGCCGCGGAAGGCGTGACGCAGGAAGACGCGGGTCAGTTCGGCGCGGTCCTCGTCGAGGAGGAGCACCCCGCCGCAGCCCGCGGGCTTGCCCTCGTACCGCGCGACCAGGAACTGCCCGGTCGGCGGGGTCAGCAGCTCGACCCCGTCGTTGGTCAGTCCCTCGTCGATCTCCGCCCGCGTCGCGGGGCGCTTCCAGTAGCGGCTCGCGACGTCGTCGTAGTAGTCGCGGCGCAGGGCGGTGGCGTCCGGGGCGCCGACGCGCTCGGGGGAGAAGGTCCAGGTCATGAGCGCCATTGTGCGGCGCGCACGACCTGGGACGCAGCTCGATTTCTCCGGATGCCCGGCCGGAGGGGCAGGCGCGGGGTCAGCTCTTCGGGGACGCCTGCTGGACGACCTCGAAGGACCAGAGGGTGGAGCCGGACGCGGCGGGCCTGGGCCGCTCGCCGCCCTCGGCGCCACCCGCGCCGCCGCCCCCGTGCGCGGCCTTCATGGAACCGTTCATCCAGGCCTGGAAGTCCTCCTCGCTGCGCCAGCGCGTGTACACCAGGTACTGGTCGGTGCCCTCGACGGGGCGCAGCAGCTCGAACCACTCGAAACCGTCGGACCCCTCCACGGCCCCGGCCCGGGAGGCGAAGCGCTGCTCCAGGACCTCACGCTGCTCGGCCGGCACGGTCAGGACGTTGATCTTCACGATGCTCATGAAGGGCAGGATATGACTCCCGGTCCCACCGCCTTCGAGGCGGACGCGGTACGGGCCCTGGCGGCCCGCTGGTTGCGCTGTCTGGGCGAGGACGACTTCGTCTGTTCCCCGGTGGGGCTGTGGCTCGCTCTTGCCGCCGTGGCCTCCGGCGCGCGCGGGCGGACCGCCGAGGAGCTGCGGGGGCTGCTCGGGGTCGACGGGGAGGCGGCCGCCGGGGCGGTGACCGCCGCCGGGCGGCGGCTCGCGGGGACGGACGGGGTCGCGTCTGCGGCCGGCGTGTGGAGCAGGGTGCCGGTGTTCGACGCCTTCCGGCGTGGCCTGCCGGATGTGGAGTTCGGGGTGCTGCGCGGAGCGCCGGCCTGGTTCGAGCTGCCCGACGAGGTGTTCGGGGCGACGGACGACATGTCCCTGGGGGAGGTTCCGGCCGTCGCCCAGGACGAACTCGACGACTGGATACGGACAGCGACCGGCGGGCGCGTCCAGCGGCTGCCGCTCGGCCTCGACGGCTCCGAGGACCTGGTCCTGGTCAACGCCCTCGCCCTGAAGGCCTCCTGGCTGACCGCCTTCCCCGCGCGCCTCACCCGTGACGAGCCCTTCACCGACGGCTCCGGCGCCACCCGGCCCGTACCGACCATGCGGCAGCGGATTCCGGGCGATCGGGTCTGGTCCGTGGACGGGGTCACCGTCGTCGAGCTGCCGTGCGCGGGCGAGGAGGCCGCCCGGGTGCGGTTCGCCCTCGGCCGGCCCGGCGCCGGGCCGGCCGACGTGCTGCCCGCCGCCTGGGCCGGGCCCGCGGCGCGGGAGCGGCTCGCCGCGGACGCGGCCGACCTCTGGCTGCCGCGCTTCACCCTCCGTACGAAGACCGAGGCCGAGGCCCACCTGGCGTCGCTCGGCATCAGCCGGGCGCTGCGGCCCGGGGCCGACTTCTCGGGTCTGTCCCCGGCCGGCCTCCTCGTCTCCAAGGTGGTGCAGGAGGCGCTGGTCGAGGTCGCGGAGGAGGGTGTCGAGGCGGCCGCCGTGACCCGGGTGACGATGACCCGCAGCGCGGCGCCGGCCCGGCACGAGGTCGTGGAGCGGGTCGCCTTCGACCGGCCCTTCGGCGTGGTCGTCCTCGACGCGTCCGGCGAGCTGCCGCTCTTCGCGGGCTGGTGCCGGAGCGCACCGGGCGGGGCCGGCGCCGGAGCCCCGTAGGCCATCGCACGGTCGCGAGACGCTCCGTTCTGTTAGGGTCGCCCGTATGTGTTCCGTCATCCACAACTGGCAGGCGATCCGCACCCGTTCGGGGTGCTGACCGCGGTGCCGGCCTGTCCCGGCACCCGGACCCGCGTCCACCGTTCGCCTCCTGATGACGAGGAATCCCACCATGCGCGCACACTCGCGCCCCACTTTCGTATGCGTTCACGGCGGCTCCAGCAACGCACGGGCCTGGGGCCCGCTGCAGAACGAGCTGGCGCTGCTCGGACACCGTTCGTACGCCGTCGATCTGCCCGGGCACGGCGACCGGGCCGAGGGGCCCGCCGCCTACTACCGGCAGCCCCAGGACCTGACGGCGCTCGCCGCGGCCCCGTCCCCGATGAGCGGCGTCACGCTGCGGGACAACGTGCGGCACGTGACGGACGTCCTGCGGCGGCTGACCCCGCTGGGGCCGGTCGTGCTGGTCGGCAACAGCCTCGGCGGTCTGACGATCAGCGCCGTCGCCGACGCCGTGCCGGACCTGGTGGACCGGGTGGTCTACCTCTCCGCGTTCTGCCTCGCCGACCCGGCGATGCTCACCGGGGCGTGGGACGTGGTCGACGAGAACCTGCTTGACGCGGCGGTGGCGCGGATCGCCGTGCCGCTCACGGGCGAGTCCGTCGATCCGGGGGTGGTCCGGCTGAACTGGCGGGCGGCCCATGCCGATCCCGCGGTGTTCGCCGAGCTGAAGGCCGCCGTCATGGCCGACTCCACCGACCGCACGTTCGGAGCGCTGCTCGACACCCTGGACCCGGACGAGAACCACGGGGTGCTGGAGCCGGGGGCGCTGGTCACGGCGGAGCGCTGGGGCCGGGTCCCGCACACCTACGTCCGGCTCTCCGGGGACGCGAGCATCACCCCGCCGGTGCAGGACCACATGATCCGCAAGGCCGACGAGCTGACGCCGGGCAACCCCTTCGACGTGCACACCCTGGACACCTCGCACGTCGGCTACTTCAGCCGGCCCGCGCTCTTCGCGGAACTGCTGGCAGGCCTCGTCTGACGTGCCCCGCAGGTGTCTCCCTTCCCTACGTGCCGCAGGGGAGGGAGACACCTGCGCTGCGGGGGTCTAACCCATCACGCGGGCGAGCAGCAGGCCGTCGTAGCCCTTGGTGCCGACCGTCTGGATCGCCGTCGCGTCCAGGCGTGGTTCCGCGGCGACGAGGTCGAAGAGTGCGCGGGTGCCGGTGATCGCCGGGTCGTCCGGGTCGGGGGTGGTGATCCTGCCGCCCCGCACCACGTTGTCGACGACGATCACCGTGCCGGGGCGGGAGAGCTTGAGGGCCCACTCCACATAGCGCGGGTTGTTGACCTTGTCGGCGTCGATGAAGACCAGGTCGAACGGGCCCGCGCCCTCCGCCTCCAGCTGCGGCAGGCTGTCCAGGGCCGCCCCGGTGCGGACCTCGACGATCTTGTCCAGGCCGGCGCGGGCGAGGTTGGCGCGGGCGACGTCCGCGTGGGCCGGGTCGTATTCGAGGGTGATGAGCCGGCCGTCGGTGGGCAGGGCGCGGGCCAGCCAGATCGTGCTGTAGCCGCCGAGCGTGCCGATCTCCAGGATGTTGCGGGCGCCCTGCATCCGGGCGAGCAGGTGGAGGAGCTTGCCCTGGTTGGGGGCGACGGCGATCTCGGGCAGCCCGGCCGCCGCGGAGGCGCTGAGCGCGGCGGTCAGCGCCTCGTCGGCGGGGGCGATCGTCTCGGTGAAGTAGGCGTCGACTGCGTTCCACTGAGGGTTCGTCATGCGGCCGAACGTACACCGGCGCCGGCCGCCGGGCGGCGCCTTGTCGCCCGTACGACCAGGAGCGTCGCGAGGGCGGCGAGGAGCAGACCGCCGCCCGCGGTCAGCAGCCATACGGGGATTCCGTCGCCCACCGTGAGCAGCCGGTCGGTGTACTCGACCCTGCGGTACGGGGTGTCGGCGACGGCCCGCAGGTGGTGGTCGTCGTCGATCCGCTCCGGGTGGGGGAACTCCTGCTCCAGGACGGTGAGTCGGACCGGCTGATTCCCGGCGAGTCCGACGACGGGGCCCTCGGGCTCGATCCGGCCGGCGAAGGTGACCTCGGGGGCGTCGCCGCCGATGGGGGAGCGGGGCTCCATCCGGTGCTCGGCGAGGATGTAGAGGCCGAGGCTCTGGGAGGTCTTCGCGAGCCGCGACAGACGCATCGGGTAGACGAGTTCGGGGGAGGCGAAGGAGATGCGCAGCGGGGTCAGCTCGCCCTGGAGGACGGCGTCCTTCTGGGCTGGTGCGAGGCGGACGGCGACGTACTCCCACCGTCGTTCCACGTACGGCTGGAGGGCGCCGGTCAGCCGTTCGGGCAGCTCGAAGCCGTTCGTCCGCAGCCAGTCGCCGAGGGCGTCCGGGTCGGTGGCGGTCAGCCGGGCGACGTCGAAGGGGCCGAGCCGTTCGCGGCCGACGACGCCGACGCCGCCCGCGCCGGGCGGCGGAGCCCCGGCCCCGTCTCCGTAGTCGGTGTCGAAGGGCCAGTCGCCCGCGCGCGGCCAGAAGTAGGTGCGCTCGCGCTGCTCGGGCTCGGTGAGCCGGTCGAGCGAGTCGAAGAGCTCGGGGTCGCCGAGGGTGACGCCGGCGCGGCTCGGCACGGGCATGATCCAGGCGGCGTGCTCGGCGTCGCCGTGGACGTTGAAGCGCATGACGACGGTCTCGGTCCGTCCGTCCCAGTGGACGGCCGACTCCTCGCGGTCGACGCCGATGCGCTGGTCCTTGGTCGGGATCATGGCGCCGCAGCCGCAGGCGTACGCCGGTGCGACGAGCGAGCCGAGCTGGAGCGCGAGCAGCGCGACGATGGTGGTCAGAATTCTGTGTGTCCCCCGCATGCGGGGTGGGACGTGCCGGGTGCCCCTCCGGTTCCGTCCCTGAGGCGCCGGTTCCGCTTCCGTCCCGCCCCGCTCCGCGCGCTCAGGCCCCGGCGCGGACCCGGAGTTCCTTCACTCCGTTCAGCCAGGCCGCCCGCAGTCGGCGGGGTTCGCCGGCGAGGGTCAGGTCGGGCAGGGCGTCCGCGACGGCGTTGAAGATCAGCTCGATCTCCTTGATGGCGAGGGACTTGCCCAGGCAGAAGTGGGGTCCGCCGCCACCGAAGCCGAGGTGCGGGTTCGGATCGCGGGTGATGTCGAAGCGTTCGGGGTCGGTGAAGACCTCGGGGTCGTTGTTGGCGGAGGAGTAGAAGAGGCCGACGCGGTCGCCCTTGGCGATCTTCTGCCCGCCGATCTCGGTGTCCTGGGTGGCGGTCCGCTGGAAGGAGACGACGGGGGTCGCCCAGCGCACGATCTCCTCGGCGGCGGTCGCCGGCCGTTCCCGCTTGAAGAGTTCCCATTGGTCGGGGTGGGTGAGGAAGGCGTGCATGCCGTGGCTGATGGCGTTGCGAGTGGTCTCGTTGCCGGCGACGGCGAGCAGCAGCACGAAGAAGCCGAACTCGTCGGAGGAGAGGTTGCCCTCGCCCTCGGCGGCGACGAGCCGGCTGACGATGTCGGCGGCGGGGCACTCCTTGCGGGCGGCGGCCATGTTCATCGAGTAGCCGATGAGTTCCATGGCGGCCTCGGCGCCGATCTCCTCGGTGATGGCGTACTCGGGGTCGTCGTACGCGACCATCTTGTTCGACCAGTCGAAGATCCGGGAACGGTCCTCCTGGGGGACGCCGATGAGTTCGGCGATGGCCTGGAGGGGGAGTTCGACGGCGACCCGGGTGACGAAGTCGAAGGTGCCGTCGGCGTCCGCGGCGCGCCTGGCCTCGTCGACGATGGCGTGGGCGCGGTCGCGCAGGGCCGTCTCCAGGTTCCGGATCGCCCGCGGGGTGAAGCCGCGCTGGACGATCTGGCGGACCCGGGTGTGCTCGGGCGGGTCCATGTTGAGCATGATCAGTTTCTGGACCTCGATCTGGTCCCGGGTGATGTGCTCGTTGAAGCGGATGACGGCCGTGTTCTCGTTCGAGGAGAACAACTCGGGGTGTGTGGAGACGTACTTGACGTCCGCGTGGCGCGTGACGGTCCAGTACCCGCCGTCCGCGAAGCCCGTGACGCCGGGCTGCTGGGGGCACCACCAGACGGGTGCGGTCTGCCGCAGCCGGGTGAACTCCGGGAAGGGGACGCGGTCGCGGAGCAGATCGGGGTCGGTGGCGTCGAACCCCTCGGGAAGGTGGGGGCAGGGCATCGGCAACACACTCCACATCTGAGGGATTCTGATGAGGGGATCTGATGGGCCGTCAGGAGTTGCCGGGAAAGTTAGTAACGAGTTCTACAAGTAGCAAGGGTCGGAACGGGAAGTGTTGCCTCCCGGACCCTTGCGTACCCGCGGTAGCAGTCATAAGACTGCACTCAGAACTAGAACGCGTACTAGTTCCCCCGTGACGCCGACCGACGGGCTGCCGGGACGCCCCGTCCGGTCGAGGAGAGGACGAGCTCATGGCCGCGGAACCCGTCATCGTCGAAGCCGTACGCACCCCCATCGGCAAGCGCGGAGGCGCGCTCGCCAACCTCCATCCCGCCTACCTCCTGGGTGAGACCTACCGCGAACTCCTCGGGCGCACCGGCATCCACGCCGACTGCGTCGAGCAGATCGTCGGCGGTACGGTCACCCACGCCGGCGAGCAGTCCATGAACCCGGCCCGCACGGCCTGGCTCACCATGGGCCTTCCCTACGAGACGGCCGCCACCACCGTCGACTGTCAGTGCGGCTCCTCGCAGCAGGCGAGCCACATGGTCGCCAACATGGTCGCGGCCGGCGTCATCGACATCGGGATCAGCTGCGGTGTCGAGGCCATGTCCCGCGTTCCGCTCGGCTCCGGGTCCAAGCACGGCCCCGGCAAGCCCTTCCCCGACGAGTGGAACGTCGACCTGCCCAACCAGTTCGAGGCCGCCGAGCGCATCGCCCGCCACCGCGGCCTCACCCGCGAACGCGTCGACTCCCTCGGCCTGCTCTCCCAGGAACGCGCCGCGAACGCCTGGTCCGAGGAGCGGTTCAAGCGCGAGACCTTCGCCGTCCAGGTCCCCACGACCGAGGAGGAGCAGGCCGCCGGGCAGGGCATGTGGCGGCTCGTCGACCGCGACGAGGGCCTGCGCGACACCACCATGGAGGGCCTCGCCCGTCTCAAGCCCGTCATGCCGACCGCCGTCCACACCGCCGGGAACTCCTCCCAGATCTCCGACGGCGCCGCCGCGATCATGTGGGCCTCCAAGCGCATGGCCCGCGCCCTCAAACTGAAGCCCCGCGCCCGGATCGTCGCCCAGGCCCTGGTCGGCGCCGACCCGCACTTCCACCTCGACGGACCGATCGACGCCACGCGCGCCGTCCTCGGCAAGGCGGGGATGTCGCTCCGGGACATCGACCTCGTCGAGATCAACGAGGCCTTCGCCTCGGTGGTGCTGAGCTGGGCGCAGGTCTTCGACCGGGACTTGGACGGTCTTGTGAAGGTCAACGTCAACGGTGGCGCCATCGCCCTCGGTCACCCGGTGGGGGCGACGGGGGCGCGGCTCATCGCCACGGCGCTGCACGAGCTGGAGCGCTCGGACAAGGAATTCGCCCTGATCACGATGTGCGCGGGCGGGGCGGTGGCGACCGGGACGATCATTCAGCGGCTGTAGGAATCCGCGGGGGCGGGACCGCGAGACGGGTACGGGAAGGCCCCGGCCCCGGGAAACGCCGCAGGCCCCGCCCTCCCTGGAAGGGAGGCGGGGCCTTGCGGGTGCGCAGGGTGCGGCGGTGACTCTTAGTACCAGCCGTTGGCCTGCCAGAACGCCCAAGCGGCGTTCGGGGAGCCGTAGCGCTCGTTCATGTAGTTGAGACCCCACTTGATCTGGGTGGCGGGGTTCGTCTTCCAGTCGGAACCGGCCGAGGACATCTTCGAGGCCGGGAGGGCCTGGACGAGGCCGTAGGCGCCGCTGGAGGAGTTGGTGGCCTTGGGGTTCCAGCCGGACTCGTGCGTAACGATCTTGCTGAAGGAGGCGTACTGCGAAGCCGGGACGATCTGCCGGGCGACATCCTGCGGGCTGGCGGCCGAGGCGGCGCCGGTCGTGCCGAGCACCGCACCCGACGCACCCAGCAGCACGGCTGCGGAGGCGGCGAAGGTCTTCTTGCGGGCGGCGACACGAGTGGTGATCGAGCGGATCAAGGTCTCTACCTAACTTCGGGAACAAGGGCTGCGTCAGGCGATTTCGGCAAGCCGGAACCAGGGCCCGGGGAACCCGGGAACTGGGGGAACCGGCCGTCCGAGGCGCTGCGGTGAGCACCGGCTGCCTGGCGACGTCCACCAGACAAGCAGGGCTGGAACGCCGATGCAACGACCCCCTGTACGAGGAAGGTTCGGACCCCGGAGGAAGGTCCCGGGGGGTGGGTGTGAGGTGTTTCCGCAGGTCATGCCCTGTTGTGGGCGGTTTGGCCGGGTACCGTCCGACTACTATTCCGGCTCGTACGTGACGTAGGTCCTGTGGGGCGGCTCACCCGGGGAGGGCTCCTCGGGACCCCCGAATGTGACCTGGGCCTCGAAGTTCGCCCGCCGGGTCGCCCGCCGCAGCGCCTTCAGGAGCGTGCCGCCGATGGTGAGGGTGAGGACGACGGTGAGAACGGCCCGCCCCAGGTCCCAGCCGAGGGAGGTGGCGGTGACGTAGGCGAGGAAGCGGACCAGGTTCTCGTCGAGCGGGGCGCCCGGCTGGAACGAGATCCCGCTGCTCAGGCCCTGGAGCAGCACCCAGCCCTGCAGATTCATGATCGTGCCGTACGCGAACGCCGCCACGAACCCGTACACCGAGAGCATCAGCAGCTCGCCCCGGCCCCGCAGCAGGCTCGGCCCCGGCAGCAGCCCGGCGCCCATCGTGAACCAGCCCATCGACAGCATCTGGAACGGCATCCAGGGCCCCACCCCGCCCGTGAGCAGGGCCGACGCGAACATCGTCACCGCGCCGAGGACGAAACCGAAGCCCGGCCCGAGGACCCGACCGCTCAGCACCATCAGGAAGAACATCGGCTCCAGACCGGCCGTCCCCGCGCCCAGCGGCCGCAGGGCCGCGCCGACGGCGGCCAGCACGCCCAGCATCGCCACCGCCTTCGCGTCCATCCCGCAGTCCGCGATCGTCGCCACGACCACCGCGACGAGGAGCGGCAGCAGCGCCGCGAACAGCCACGGCGCGTCCCCGGCGTGCGAGGTCACGGCGGAGCCGGCGGCCGCGAAGAGGGGCCAGCAGAAGGCGAACAGCCCGATGAGGGAGACGAGGGCGAGGGCGGTGACGGAGCGTGGCCCCAACCGGACCGCACGTACCGGGCGGGTACTCACAGAGCCGCCTCCACCTGCTCGACCGTGAGCCACGGCTGCGGGGCCAGGATCTTCGCCACCTGCGGCGAGAACGCGGGGGAGGAGACGACCACCTCGGCCGTCGGCCCGTCCGCCACCACCTCGCCGTCGGCGATGATCACCACCCGGTGCGCCAGCTCGGCCGCCAGCTCCACGTCGTGCGTCGCGAGCACGATCGCGTGTCCGTCGGCGGCGAGGGCACGGAGATGGGCGACCAGACGGGCCTTCGCCGCGTAGTCCAGTCCGCGGGTCGGCTCGTCCAGGAGGAGCAGGGGCGGGCGGCCGGTCAGGACGACGGCGAGCGCGAGCGCCAGCCGCTGCCCCTCCGACAGGTCCCGGGGGTGGGTGTCGTCCGCGACGCCCGGCAGCAGCTCGGACACCAGCGCCCGGCAGGTCCCGGGAGCGGCGCCCGCGTCCCCGTCGGCCGCCGCGCACTCGGCGGCGACGGTGTCCGCGTACAGCAGGTCCCGCGGCTCCTGCGGAACCAGGCCGACCTGGCGGATCAGCTCGCGGGGGCTGGTGGTGTGCGGGGTCCGGCCCGCGACGCGGACGGTGCCGGAGGTCGGGGCGATCATGCCGACGAGGGTGGACAGGAGGGTGGATTTGCCGGCGCCGTTGCGGCCCATGAGGGCGAGGGTCTCGCCGGCCCGGACCTGGAGGTCGATGCGACGGAGCGCCTCGACGCGGCCGCGGCGGACGGCGAGGCGGTCGGCGAGGACGAGGGGGGTCGTGGTGGGGGTGGCGGGTGCGGATGGGGTACGGCGCCGCTTGAACAGGTTGAGTCCCCCACCCCGCACCTTCCCGAAACCGGGGCTCCGCCCCGAACCCCGGTCCTCAAACGCCGGACGGGCTGAGAATCCAGCCGGCCCCGCAGGGGCCCGCCCCTCCAGCCGCACCTTCATCTCGCCGGACCTCCGTCGCGCATCCCGGACCGTGAGCGGCAGCGGATCCCAGCCCGCCAGCCTCCCCAGCCCCACCACCGGCGGATGCACCGGTGAGACGGCCATGATCTCGGCGGGGGCGCCCATCACGCCCTCCGGCAGCATCAGCACCTGGTCCGCGTACTGCACCACCCGCTCCAGGCGGTGCTCCGCGAGCAGTACCGTCGTGCCCAGGTCGTGCACCAGTCGTTGCAGGACCGCCAGGACGTCCTCCGCCGCCGACGGGTCCAGCGCCGACGTCGGCTCGTCCAGGACCAGGACCTTCGGGTGCGGGGTCAGGACCGAGCCGATCGCGACCCGCTGGCGCTGGCCACCGGAGAGCGTCGTGATCGGACGGTCGCGGAGTTCCGCGAGGCCGAGCAGGTCCAGAGTCTCCTCGACCCGGCGCCGCATGACGCCCGGCGCGAGGCCCAGGGACTCCATGCCGTACGCCAGCTCGTCCTCGACCGTGTCGGTGACGAAGTGCGCGGAAGGGTCCTGGCCGACCGTGCCCACCAGATCCGCCAGCTCGCGCGGCGGATGCGTGCGGGTGTCGCGGCCGTCGACCGTGACCCGGCCGGTCAGGGTGCCGCCGGTGAAGTGGGGGACGAGGCCGGAGACCGCGCCGAGGAGGGTCGACTTGCCGACGCCCGAAGGGCCGACGAGCAGGACGAGCTCGCCCTCGGGGACGGTCAGGTTCACGCCCCGCAGGGTCGGCTCGGCATCCTCCTCGTAGGTCACCGAGACGTTCTCGAAGCGGATCACGCCTTCTCCTTCGCAGCGGGAGCTGTTGCGGGTACGGGGGCCACGAATGCCGGCACCAGGCCCACCAGGGTCGACACCGCAGGCCAGAGCGGCAGCTCCGGAGCCTCCAGCGGTACGACCCCGGGGTGCAGTGCCTCCGGCGCGTACGTGTTCGCCCAGATCATCAGGACCGCCACCGCCACCCCGGACCCCGCGACCAGCCAGGCCCGCACCCCCCAGTGGTCCGGCCGGTACCGGGTGCGGACCGTCCGGCGTCCGCCGAGCCGCAGCCCCGCCATGGCCGCGAGCAGCCCGGCGCCGAGCAGCGGCAGCCCGTATCCCGCGCCCTCCGCCGCGAGGAGCCCGTACGAACCGGCGCAGATTCCGAGCAGTCCGCCCAGGGTCAGGACGTTCGTGGTGCGGCGTACCGAGGCCGGGACCTGCGCCGTCCGCCCGTACCCGCGCGCGTCCATCGACGCCGCGACCGCGATCGACCGCTCCAGTGCTCCCTCCAGGACCGGCAGTCCGATCTGGAGCACGGCCCGCACCCCGCCCGTGGGGCGGCCGCGCAGGCGGCGGGCGGTACGCAGCCGCACCACGTCCGCGACCATGTTCGGCGCGAAGGTCATCGCCACGACGACGGCGACCCCGGCCTCGTACAGCGCGCCCGGCAGAGACTTGAGCAGCCGCGCCGGGTTGGCGAGCGAGTTCGCCGCGCCCACGCAGATCAGCAGGGTCGCCAGCTTCGCGCCGTCGTACAGCGCGAACACCAGCTGTTCGGCCGTCACCCGCCCCCCGATCCGTACCCCCTGCGCCCACTCGGGCAGCGGCACCTCGGGCAGCGTGAACAGCACGTGCGTCCCCGGGATCGGGGAGCCGAGCAGCAGCGAGAAGACGACCCGCAGGAAGACGACGAACAGGCCCAGCTTCACGAACGCGCCGTACGAGCGCGCCCAGGGCGCGTCCGTACGCCGGGCCGCCACGACATAGCCCGCGACCCCTACGAGGAGGCCGAGGAGGAGGGGGTTCGTCGTGCGGGAGGCGGCGACGGCCAGGCCGAGCGCCCACACCCACCACGCGCCGGCGTGCAGGGCGTTGGACCGGCTCGCCTCCGGGGCGCGGAGGACGTCACTCACCTTCATACCGGGTCCACCTGCGTGCGTACCGGGTCCACCCGCGTGCGTACCGGGCTCATCCGCGTGCGTACGGCGTCCACCTGCGTGCGTACCGGGCTCATCCGCGTGCGTACGGCGTCCACCCGCGTGCGTACCGGGATCATCCGCGTGCGTACGGCGTCCACCTGCGTGCGTACCGGGCTCATCCGCGCCGGCGGGCCTTCCAGATCGCCGCCCCGCCCAGGGCCAGCACGGCCGCCCCGCCGGCGAGCACGCCGAAGGACGGGCCCCCGCCCTCCCCGCCGGCGGTCGCCGACGCGCTCGGCGCGGCCGACGCCGGGGTCTTCCCGGTCCCACCGGTCCCACCGGTCTCCCCGGTCCCACCGGTCTCCCCGGTCCCACCGGTCTCCGCGACCGGCTCGCCGCAGCCCCGCGCCGGGTAGCCGGCGATCCCGCACAGCATGGCCGCGCCGTCGTACCGCAGCGGCTTCGCGACCACGGCGAGCGCCTCCGCGCCCGTCGCGTCCTCACGGACCTGCGCACAGCCGGCCTTGACCGGCTTCTCCGGCGGGGTCTCGCCGGGCGGCGCGTCCGCCGGGCCGCCGAAGTCGACGACGACCGCGACCCGCTTCGTGCCGTCCTTCTTCTCCACGCCCCCGCAGATCCCCGTGAAGTCGGGGGCGACGGACGGCCGGGAGGTGTCGTTCGTGCCGTTGCTGACGGCGAAGCGGAAGCCGATCGCGTCGCCGTCGGCGGGGCGCGCGGTCGCCGGACCCTGCGTGGCGTACGCCCAGGGCTTCCCGCCGTCGCTCTCCCAGAACGACCAGTAGCGGTAGCCGGCGGCCTGTGCCGGAGCGGCCGCGGCCACGACCGAGGTGAGCGCAAGGAGTGCCCCGGCCGCGGCTCCCGCGGCACGGGAGCCGCGGCTCCGCGCACCGCTCCCTCTCACACCGTTCCCGCTCGCACCGTTCCCTCGCGCGGCGGTCACTTCTTGCGGCCGCTCACGAGGAAGCCGATGCCGACGCCGACGACCATGCCGATGCCGATGATCCACCAGATGTCGAAGCCGCCCTCGTCGTCACTCGTGGAGGAGGCCGAGGTGTCCGGGGTCTTCGGCGCCGGGCCGGTGGCGTTGAGCTGCTCCACCAGGTCCGCCGTACCGAACTCGCGCGGGTCCGTCTCCGTCGCCCGCGCGGCCAGGATCAGCTGCGCGTACGCGGCCGGGCCGCCCTTCTTCGCCCAGGCGGCGGAGTTCTTCTCCAGCCACTCCACGGCGGGCTTCGCCTCCTTCGAGGCGCCGGACGCGGCGAGCGCGACGACGGCGTCGGCGGTGTTGCCGACATCGGGCTGCTCGGTGGTGTCGGTGGCGCCCGGCATCGGCGGCAGGGTCAGGTGGCCGGTCTTCGCGAGGGCCTTCGCCAGGTAGGAGGCGCCGTTGAGCGCGGCCCGCTCGATCGTCGGCTTCGACAGGTCGTGGCAGACCGGCGGCTGCTCGGGCGAGGCCTTGGTGGCGACGACGCTCTTGCCGAGGCCCGCCAGGGTGGCCGCGGCGGTGGCGTCGGCGTTCGCGAGGAGCTTGCCGGCCTTGTCGGGCTGGTACGCGAAGGCCCCCGGGCCCTCCTTGTCCGAGCAGCGCAGTGCGAAGGAGAGGAGCGCGTCGTAGGGCGTGCGGCCCTCGGCGGAGGTGAACGAGCCGGGCCGCACGCCCGTCGCGGCGACCGCGCCGACGACGACCGAGGTGGAGTTGGCGTCACTGGCGCCGCCGGGGCCGTAGCCCCAGCCGCCGTCCTTGTTCTGCACGGAACGCAGCCAGTCGGATCCCGCCTTGACGGCCTTGTCGATCGTCTCCGGGGAGGCCGACTGCTTCCGGACCGCGCGGAGCCCCTGCACGGCGATCGCGGTGGAGTTGGTGTCCCGCATGGTCTTCGCGTCGCAGGGCGTCTCGGCGTCCGCGCGGTAGGCGCTGAACGAGCCGTCCGCGCACTGCTGGCCGAGCAGCCAGTCCACGGCCTTGTCGGCGGGCTGGAAGCCGGTGGCGCGCTGGGCGAGGAAGGCGAGCGACTGACGCCAGACACCGTCGTACGTCGGGTCGTTCGTGCCGTACAGGCCGTCCGGGATCGTGACGGCGGAGGGCGTGGGGGAGGGTGCGGTGGTGGCCGCTCCTGCCACCCCGGCCGCTCCGGTGCCGAGCAGGACGGTGGCGGCTGCGAGCGCGGTGGCGCCGCGGCGGACGGTGTTCATGGGGCCCTCTCCTGCGGCCGGGCACCGGCACGCCTCAGGGGCACCAGGCTCCGGCTCCGTATTCCTCGACGGTGCCGGCGGTCACGTCCCGGACGGGGCAATCCGACTCACGGCTCCCGGACGGGGCCGTTCACGGTTGCGGGTCAGTGCCGGAATTCCACCGGCTTCCCCCCGTACGGGCATGATGACGACCCGCCCACTCTACCGGCCCGTATGCCCGCGGCCCGGCGGGTGCGAGGCGCCTCACACCGCCACGTACTCCACGGGCTCCGTCCCCTGCACCGCCTCCGCCCGGCCGAGTTTCACCAGGCGGCGCAGGTGCGCCTCGGCCTCGCTGACGGCGATGTTGCGGGAGCCGTGGGGGATCTGGTCCCAGGGGCGGTTCCACTCCATCCGCTCGGCGAGCTGCCAGGGGGTGAGCGGGGTGGCGAGCAGGCCGAGGAGTCCGGTGAGCCGTTCCTCGTGGTGGTCGAGGAGTTCGCGGACCCGGCCGGCGGCGTCGGTGAAGGCGTGCTGGTGGGCGGGGAGGACCTCGGCGACGCCGAGGCGGCCGATGCGTTCGAGGGAGTCGAGGTAGTCGCCGAGGGGATCGATGACGGATGGGGATCCCCCCTGCTCGAACGAAGTCGAGAGCTTGGGGGAGTCGTCGGGGTCCTCGTACAGCCCGATGTGCGGGGTGATCCCGGGCAGCAGATGGTCGCCGGAGAAGAGCCGGCCGTGGCCGGGCAGCCGGGAGGGGTGCTCCTCCTCCAGGTGGAGGCAGACGTGGCCGGGGGTGTGGCCGGGGGTCCAGATCGCGCGCAGTCGCCGTCCGGCGAGGTCCAGGAGTTCGCCGGGGACGATCTCCCGGTCGGGGAGGGCGGAGCGCAGTCCGGGCAGGGTGCGCATGCGGCCGGAGGCGCGGGCGGCCCGCAGCGGGGCGAGGTGGTCCTCGGGGGCGCCGACGGCGGCGAGCTTGCGGGCGAGGTAGTCGAGCCAGCTGCCCGGCTCGGCCTCCCGGGTGCGGCGTACGACGTCGGTGTCGGCGGCGTGCATGGCGATCCAGGCCCCGGACGCCTCGCGGACCTTGCCGGAGAGGCCGTGGTGGTCGGGGTGGTGGTGGGTGATGACGACGCCGTGGACGTCCGACACGTCGATGTCCAACGCGGCGAGTCCGTCGGTGAGTTCGGTCCAGGAGGCCGGATCGTCCCAGCCGGTGTCGACGAGGACCGGGCCGCGGTCGGTGTCGAGGACGTGGACCAGGGTGTGGCCGAGCGGATTGTCGGGGATGGGCACCCGGAGCGCCCAGACGCCTCCGCCGTGCTCGGTCACCTGGGGCATGGGTCCCTGCATGGATCCCTCATCTCTCCACGGCGGTACGGAATCTCCACGGCGGTACGGAGCGCGCTCGCCCATGGCCCACTATATCGAGAACTGACGAACCGTCAGAGTGGCTTGTGTCGCATTGTCTTCGGGGTGCCGCCGACCTGCGACCGGCTCGTCTTGGTCGGCCGTCGTCGAGCCCCCCCGCACGGCCCGCAGGCGGCCCGGCCGGACCGCGCTCGGCGGCGCGGCTGCATCTCTGACTCTGTCCGGGGGCGGCCCGGGGCGGGCCCGGGACCTCAACCGCGTGAGGGCCGACGGCCCGTGACCGTTCAACTTCTTCACTCGTCGGAGCGGTTCGTCGTATACGCCTCAACCAATTGACCGGACGGCTCCTCAGCAGGTAGGAGGAGCGCGCGAGGTGGAAAATGGAAGTGAGTAGGGAGGCGTCATGACGTTCCCCAGCACGCCGGATCGTGACCCCGACCTCCGGTCCGAAGTCGTCACACACCCTTATGAGCGCTCAAGGTTGACGCTCGCCATGTGCTGTATGGCGATCACCGTTCCTCTGATGGTCGCCATCATGGTAATTTTCCCCCTATTTATCCTCCTCATTCTCCTCTTTGTCGGTTCCTACTGGTTCCACCTCCGCCTTGAGAAAGCCCGTCTTCTCGGCCGGGCAATCAAGGTGACACCGGAAAGCTTTCCGGTACTGCATGCCGAGTTCGCCGGACTCCAGCGAAAACTTGACTATCACCGCACTGTCGACGTCTACGTGGTCGACGACGTCAAGGGAAAGGTGGCGATGACCAACCTGTTGGGGACCCGCGTACTCCTCATCGAGGGGTCGATTGCGGCCGACCTTCAGGAGCAGGGGCCGAAGCCCCTGCGCTTCGTCCTCGGGAGCTTCATCGGTGCCCTCAAGGCCCGGCACGCGCGACTGGCCGCCGCCGTGATCATTCTCGACTACATGAAGTGGACACGCTTCATCAATCCCTGGATCCAGCCCTACTATAGGGCGGCGGAATACACGTGCGACCAGATCGGGTACCTCTGTTCCGGAAGTCTGGATGCCTCACTCGGGGTGATATCCCGATTCACTGTCGGCAAGGAAATGGCTCCTGAAATGTCGCCTTCGGGTGTTCTGGCTCAGGCCGATCGAGTGGGCCGAGATCTGCTCCCGCGGTTCTCCCAGATGTCCCAGGACAGCCCGCACTTGGTGAACCGCTACGTCAACCTCGTCGCGTTCGCCGCGCGGGTCCGGCGAGCCGACTTCGAGAGATTCCGGGCCGGCCTGAACGCGCATGACCAGAGCCTCCTCGGAGACTTGCTGATTCAATCACCGCATCCCCGCCAGGCCGGGGTGATTCCCCAGCCGGCGGCCCGCTGAGACTCACCGAGTAGCGCGTTCGGCACGTCGTCCAGTGGCTCGAACTGATGAAACGGCCACGCGTGATCTCTTGGCGTGGCCCATCGGCCGACACCCACTTCGCGTGAGGCTTTCGCCCCTGCCGCGCGGCCTCCGTCAAGGCGCCGGCGGCGACCCCGGGCCGGGTGAAGACGAGTCCGAGGCCGGGCCGTCTTCGCACCCCCGAAGAGGGGCAAGGTGCGCGACGTCCCGCTGCCCGAGCACGTGGGCCGCGCGCTCGCGACGCACATGGAGCGATTCCCTCCCGAGGGCGTCACGCTGCCGTGGGAGACGCCGGACGGGCCGCCCGTGACCAAGTGGCTGCTCTTCACCACGGAGCAGGGCAAGGCCGTCGG
Organism: Streptomyces sp. CB02980; assembly: GCF_014451325.2. Classification (GTDB taxonomy): domain Bacteria; phylum Actinomycetota; class Actinomycetes; order Streptomycetales; family Streptomycetaceae; genus Streptomyces. The sequence continues at coordinate 41,322 of NZ_JACSCH020000023.1, forward strand.
GCGGCACTGCTTCTGCGCCTCCGTGCTGCTCGACGCGGGGGAGAACATCACGGCCCTGAGCGGGCACCTCGGGCACGCCGACCCCTGGTTCACGTTGCGGCTGACGGCCCCCAGACGGCCCAAGCCGCGTGACAGAAGCCCCCACCAGTCGCAAAACGGCTGGTGGGGGCCCATTCTGTCCGGGCCATTGCTCCCTATAACTAGAACTGGTATCAGTTCTGAGGCATCGTCAGGGAAATCCTCTCCTCATGAAGGCGGCGGTCATGACCGAGCTTGTGGAGCACGGAAAGCTGTTCATCGGCGGGGAGTTGACCGACCCGCTCGGCGAGGACGTCATCGAGGTCGTCTCCCCGCACACCGAGGAGGTCATCGGGCGCGTCCCGCACGCCTCCACCGCCGATGTCGACCGGGCCGTGGCGGCCGCCCGCCGGGCGTTCGACGAAGGGCCCTGGCCCCGGATGACGGTGGAGGAGCGGATCGCCGTCGTCAGCCGGATCAAGGACGCGATCGCCGTACGCCACGAGGAGATCGCCCGCTCCATCAGCGCGCAGAACGGCTCCCCGTACTCCTGGTCCGTCCTCGCCCAGGCGCTCGGCGCGATGATGGTCTGGGACGCGGCGATCACCGTCGCCCGCGACTTCACGTACGAGGAGCGGCGCGGCGGCATCCTCGGCCCGCTGCTCGTCCGGCGCGAGCCGGTGGGTGTGGTCGCGGCCGTCGTCCCGTGGAACGTGCCGCAGTTCACCGCCGCGGCCAAACTGGGGCCCGCGCTGCTGGCCGGCTGCACGGTGGTCCTCAAGCCCTCGCCGGAGTCGCCGCTCGACTCGTACATCCTCGCCGACATCGCCACCGAGGCCGGGCTGCCCGAGGGCGTGCTCAGCATCCTGCCCGCCGACCGCGAGGTCAGCGAGTACCTCGTCGGCCACCCCGGCATCGACAAGGTCTCCTTCACGGGTTCGGTCGCCGCGGGCAAGCGGGTGATGGAGGTCGCCGCCCGCAACCTCACCCGCGTCACCCTCGAACTCGGCGGGAAGTCGGCCGCCGTGATCCTGCCCGACGCCGACCTCGCGACCGCCGTCGCCGGGATCGTCCCGGCAGCCTGGATGAACAACGGCCAGGCGTGCGTCGCCCAGACCCGGATCCTCGTCCCCCGCTCCCGGTACGAGGAGATCGCCGAGGCCTTCGCCGCGGCGGCCGGCGCGCTCGTCGTCGGCGACCCGCTCGACCCGGCCACCCAGGTCGGGCCGCTGGTCGCCCAGCGGCAGCAGCAGCGCTCCCTCGACTACATCCGCATCGGCCAGGAGGAGGGCGCCAAGGTCCTCTCCGGCGGCGGCCGCCCGGCCGGGCTCGACCGCGGCTGGTACGTCGAGCCGACGCTCTTCGGCGGCGTCGACAACTCCATGCGGATCGCCCGCGAGGAGATCTTCGGCCCGGTCATCTGCCTGCTGCCGTACGGGGACGAGGCCGAGGCCCTGCGCGTCGCGAACGACTCCGACTTCGGGCTCAGCGGCAGCGTCTGGACCGGGGACGTGGAGCACGGCATCGACTTCGCCCGCGGCGTGCGCACCGGCACCTTCAACGTCAACACCTTCAGCCTGGACATGCTCGGCCCGTTCGGCGGCTACAAGAACTCCGGTCTGGGGAGGGAGTTCGGGCCCGAGGGCTTCGGCGAGTACCTGGAGCACAAGATGATCCACCTGCCGGCCGGTTACGAGGGCGGCGCGTGATGGGAGACCGCTGGCACGTCGAGGTCGACCGGAGCGTCTGCATCGGCTCCGGCATGTGCGTGAACCACGCCCCGGACGGCTTCCGCCTCGACACCGCCCGACAGTCCCACGCACGCGAACCGGAGTCGGACGCGGGCGAGAAGCTGCTCGCGGCGGCCGAGGGGTGCCCGGTGGAGGCCATCATGATCACTCTCGCGGACGGCGGGGAGCCGGTCTTCCCGCCGGAGGAGTAGCCGGCCCCGCGGAGCCCCGTAGCCGGCCCCGCGGAGCCCCGTAGCCGGCCCCGCGGAGCCCCGTAGCCGGCCCGCCGGACCCCCGTAGCCGGCCCGGCGGCCTCCCGTAGCCGGCCCTGCGGACCCCCGGTACCAGCCGACTGCGCCGCCGCAACCGTCGTGACCTGCGCGTACCGCGTGTGTGAGACTCCCTCGGCACACGTACGTACGCGCAGGGAGCGGGGCAGGCATGCGGGGTCGGGGCAAGTGGTGGGCGGCGGTCGCGGGAGCGACGGCGGCGGTGGTCCTCGGGGCGGGGTGCGGGACCGGCACCGGCACCGGGGGACGGGCCTCCGCCTTCGGCCGTGCGACGGCCCACGCCGAGATCGTCGCCGCCGTCGAGAAGGCGGGGCTGCCGAAGTCCGACCTTCCGGGAGTCGGCGGGGCGACCCCCACGGGCTCCACGCCGCGTCCCACGCCGTCCACGGAGCGGGAGCGGCTTGAGGAGCGCGCCTTCGCCTGTACCGCCGCGTGGCAGTACATCGGCCCTCCCGTCGACGGATCGCGGGGCGACCTCGAGAAGGCGGTCACCGCCCTCGTCGCCGAGGACTGGGTCCAGGGTGAGCGCCAGGTGGAGAAGCTCGACAAGACGGGCGGCACCATGCTCCAGATCACGCTCAGGAAGCGGGGCTGGGTGATGTACGCCCGACACGTCGGCGAGCAGAAGTCGCTGGTCATGGAGATGATCTCCCTGCAGGCGACGGAGACCGCGTGCATGAACCGGTTCACCGAGCAGGAGCAGAAGGTCCTCCTCGGGGAGGACGCCGAACGGGGCTGACGAAAGGCGTCGTTGCGCACGCCGCCCGTTCCCACGTGCAAAACTGTGCCCTGAAAAACGGGGGCAAGAGGCCGTCGTACGTGCGTATTTGGGAGTGTTGTGCGCAAGGTGACGTGGGTGGCTGCGGCCGCCGGTGTGGTGCTGTTGGTTGCCGGTTGCGGAAGCGAGGGCGGTACGGACAAGGGTGGCTCGTCCTCGGCCGGTTCGTCCTCGACGGGCGGCTCCGGCGGTTCGGGCGGCGAGCGGCTCACCGGCGCCGTGGTCACCAAGGAGCTCACCGACGCCGCGACCGCGGCCGGCTTCACGCAGGACGCCTCGGGCGAGCAGATTCCGGCCGAGGCCAAGGACTGCATGGTCAGCTGGACGGCCGACGCCGAGAAGGCGAAGGACCCGGCGAAGTCCTACACGGACACGGTCGCGACCCTGGCCGAGGGCGGCTGGAACGAGGAGCGGAAGACCGAGCAGGGCGGCTCGGTGATCAAGTCCCTGAAGAAGAGCAGCTGGCAGCTCCAGGCCAGCAACCACTCCGCCGGCCCGCTGAAGCTGGTCATGTTCGTGGCCGTCGACAGCAGCCCGGAGTGCGCGGCGGCCCTCACGGCGGCCAACAAGGCCACGCCTTCGTCCTGATCCGCGGACACCGCCCGCGCCCCCGGCACGTCAGCCGCCGGGGGCGCGGGTGCGTCTCGCCGGTGCCGAGAGCGACCTGCGGTCACCGGTGCCGAGAGCGACCTGCGGTCACCGGTGCCGAGAGCGACCTGCGGTCACCGGTGCCGAGAGCGACCTGCGGTCGCCGGTGCCGAGAGCGACCTGCGGTCACCGGTGCCGAGAGCGACCTGCCGTCGGCGCGGGTGCGTCTCGTCGGTGCCGAGAGGCCTGCAGTCGGCGCAAGCGCGTCCGGTCAGCGGCGTGCCGCCGCCTCCGGCGCCGTCAGGTCGATCAGCCGGCAGACCGTCTCGATGTCGATCTTCACCTGTGCGATCGAGGCGCGCCCCGACAGCCAGGTGATCAGCGCCGAGTGCCAGGTGTGCTCGATCACCCGGACCGCCGAGAGCTGCTCAGGGGTCGGGTGCTCCGTGCCCATCGCGTCCAGGATGATCGCCGTCGTCAGCCGCGAGACCGTGTCGACCTCGGGGCTCACCCCGCGGTCCGCGAAGGTCAGCGCCCGCACCATCGCGTCGGCGAGCTGCGGCTCGCGCTGGAGCGCGCGGAAGGCCCGCATCAGCGTCTCCGCCACCCGCTCCGCCGGATCGGCGCCCGCCGGCGGCCGCTTCCGCAGGGTCGTGTGCATGTGCTGGAGCTGGTCCTGCATCGTCGCGACCAGCAGGTGGATCTTGGAGGGGAAGTAGCGGTACAGCGTCCCCAGGGCCACCCCGGCCGCCTCCGCGACCTCCCGCATCTGCACGGCGTCGAAGCCGCCCCGCGCCGCGAGCTGGGCGCTGGCGTTCAGGATGCGGCGGCGCCGTGCCTCCTGGCGCTCCGTGAGGGGCGGCGCCGCGGGTCTGTGGTCCGCTCTGATGTCTGCGGTCATGAGGTCCCGTTCCGTGCGGTGGGGAGCGACAGTATGGCGGTGCGGGCGCCGTGGCGCGAATCACCTGTTCCGGCTCTCACCACAGAGCTACCTGCCGGTAGATTCTGTCCTCCTTGAAGGATCAAGAAGATCAGGCCAGAAGATCAAGAACGATCAAGTCTGTAACTTGTTCTAGATTAGCGCGAGCGGTTACGCTCCGGCGAAACCACGCTCGAAGGGGGTCGCGCATGACCGCTGAGGCCATAGAGGCAAGCCCCCGACAGGGCGTCACCGCAGCCGGTGACAGACCGTTGCGGATCGCTCTCCTCACGTACAAGGGGAACCCCTTCTGCGGCGGTCAGGGCGTCTACGTCCGGCACCTCTCCCGCGAGCTCGCCCGCCTCGGCCACAGCGTCGAGGTCATCGGCTCGCAGCCGTACCCCGTCCTCGACGCGGTCGTCGACGGCGCAGACCTGACGGGGCTCACGCTCACCGAGCTCGCCAGCCTCGACCTGTACCGCTCGCCGGACCCGTTCCGCACCCCGAAGCGCGACGAGTACCGGGACTGGATCGACGGCCTCGAAGTCGCCACCATGTGGACCGGCGGCTTCCCCGAGCCGCTCACCTTCTCCCTGCGGGCCCGGCGCATGCTCGCCGCCCGCCGCGGAGACTTCGACGTCGTCCACGACAACCAGACCCTCGGATACGGGCTCCTCGGCGGACCGCGCGCGATCGGCGCCCCGCTCGTCACCACGATCCACCACCCCATCACCGTCGACCGGCAGCTCGAACTCGACGCCGCCGCCGACTGGAAGCGCCGCGCCTCCGTCCGCCGCTGGTACGCCTTCACCCGCATGCAGAAGCGCGTCGCCCGGCGGCTGCCGTCCGTGCTCACCGTCTCCGGCACGTCCCGGCAGGAGATCGTCGACCACCTCGGCGTACGCGAGGACCGCATCCGGGTCGTCCACATCGGCGCCGACACCGACCTGTGGTCGCCCGACCCGGCCGTCGCCGAGGTCCCCGGCCGGATCGTCACCACCTCCAGCGCCGACGTCCCGCTCAAGGGCCTCATCCACCTGATCGAGGCGCTCGCCAAGCTCCGCACCGAGAACCCGGACGCGCACCTCGTCGTCGTCGGCAAGCGCGCCGAGGACGGTCCCGTGGCCGCGGCCATCGAGCGGTACGAGCTGGCCGGGGCCGTCGAGTTCGTCAAGGGCATCAGCGACGCGGAGCTCGTCGACCTGGTGCGGTCCGCGCAGGTCTCCTGTGTGCCGTCGCTGTACGAGGGATTCTCGCTGCCGGCGGCGGAGGCGATGGCGACGGGGACGGCGCTCGTCGCGACGACCGGCGGTGCGATTCCCGAGGTGGCCGGGGCCGACGGGGAGACGTGTCTGGCGGTGCCGCCGGGGGATGCGGGGGCGCTGGCCGCCGCGCTCGGGCGGGTGCTCGGGGATTCCGAGCTGCGCGCCCGGCTCGGCGCGGCAGGGCGGGAACGGGTGCTGTCCCGGTTCACCTGGGCGAAGGCTGCGCAGGGCACTGCGGAGCTGTACCGCGAGGCGGCTGCCCTTCAGGGAGCCGGGGCCCGCCGGTGACATCCCGCCTTCGCTGCCGGGTGCGGCCCGGTGGGCGGGTCGTGCCCACCCTCCCGCGAACTCTCGGCTTCGCTCGAGCAGGGGGGACCCCCGTCGCCCTGCGGAACGCCTGCCCACAACCAACTCCTACCGCGAAAGCAGGCAGCTCGTGCTGACCGTCGACTTCACTCGCTTCCCGCTCGCCCCCGGCGACCGCGTGCTCGATCTGGGCTGTGGTGCGGGCCGGCACGCCTTCGAGTGCTACCGGCGCGGTGCGCAGGTCGTGGCCCTCGACCAGAACGGCGAGGAGATCCGCGAGGTCGCCAAGTGGTTCGCGGCCATGAAGGAGGCCGGCGAGGCCCCCGCGGGCGCGACCGCCACCGCGATGGAGGGCGACGCGCTCAACCTGCCGTTCCCCGACGAGTCCTTCGACGTCGTCATCATCTCCGAGGTCATGGAGCACATCCCCGACGACAAGGGTGTGCTCGCCGAGATGGTCCGCGTCCTCAAGCCCGGCGGGCGGATCGCGATCACCGTCCCGCGGTACGGCCCCGAGAAGATCTGCTGGACGCTCTCCGACGCGTACCACGAGGTCGAGGGCGGTCACATCCGCATCTACAAGGCCGACGAACTCCTCGGCAAGATCCGGCAGGCCGGACTCAAGCCGTACGGCACCCACCACGCGCACGCGCTGCACTCGCCGTACTGGTGGCTGAAGTGCGCCTTCGGTGTCGACAACGACAAGGCGCTGCCGGTCCGCGCGTACCACAAGCTCCTGGTCTGGGACATCATGAAGAAGCCGGCCCTGACCCGGGTCGCCGAGCAGCTGCTCAACCCGGTCGTCGGCAAGAGCTTCGTGGCGTACGCGACCAAGCCCCACCTTCCCAAGGCCGACTCCCAGTGACCTCCCCCGAGCGGATCGCGGAGCACCTCGTCCTGCCCGGGGTGCTCACCGCCGAGCAGGCCGCCGAGACCGTCGCCGGGATACTCGCCGTACAGCGCGAGGACGGCGCCCTGCCCTGGTTCCGGGGCCACCACCTGGACCCGTGGGACCACACCGAGGCCGCCATGGCGCTGGACGCGGCCGGTGAGCACGCCGCCGCCACCCGCGCCTACGAGTGGCTCGCCCGGCACCAGAACAGCGACGGCTCCTGGTTCGCGGCGTACCACGACGGCGAGCCCGACCAGGTCACCGACCGCAGCCGGGAGTCCAACTTCGTCGCGTACATAGCGGTCGGCGTCTGGCACCACTACCTCGCGACCGGCGACGACGCCTTCCTCGACCGGATGTGGCCCGCCGTCTACGCGGCCGTCGAGTTCGTCCTCGGGCTCCAGCAGCCCGGCGGCGAGATCGGCTGGAAGCGCGAGGCCGACGGCACACCGGTGAACGACGCGCTCCTCACCGGAAGTTCGTCGATCCACCAGGCGCTCCGCTGCGCGCTCGCCATCGCCGAGACCCGCGAAGAGCCGCAGCCCGACTGGGAGTTGGCGACCGGGGCGCTCGGTCACGCGATCCGCCGCCACCCCGAGCGCTTCCTCGACAAGTCGCGCTACTCGATGGACTGGTACTACCCGGTCCTCGGTGGCGCGGTCACCGGTTCCCAGGCGAAGGACCGGATCGAGGCCGACTGGGACACGTTCGTCGTGCCCGGCCTCGGCGTGCGCTGCGTGATCCCCAACCCGTGGGTGACCGGCGGCGAGAGCTGCGAACTCGCCCTCGCCCTCTGGGCGATGGGGGAGTCGGACCGCGCCCTGACCATCCTCCAGGACATCCGGCACCTGCGCGCCGAGAACGGCATGTACTGGACGGGGTACGTCTTCGAGGGCGAGACGGAGAACGACAAGGCCGTGTGGCCCGAGGAGCAGACGGCCTGGACGGCCGGCTCCCTGCTGCTCGCGGTGGCCGCCCTCGGCGGTGAGGAGGCGACCGTGGCCGTCTTCGGCGGCGAACGTCTCCCGGTCGGCCTCGATCCGGACTGCTGCTGATTCCCTGCCCGACACGACGGCAAAAGCAATGGCAAAGCGTGTTCTTCTCGGAGCTTTAGACTCCATCCGTTCATGGCTGGCATGGGCATGAGTAAGGGATGCGGGAGAGCAGGGCCAAGTGGACGGTGCGGGGACTGTCGGCAGTAGACCCAAGGCTTCGGCCGAGGAGTTGGCGAGCGAGCTGCTCGCCCTGAAGAAGGCGTCGGGACTGAGCTTCGCCCAGCTCAGCCAGAAGACCCACTACGCGAAGTCGTCGTGGGAGCGGTGGGTGAACGGGAAGCAGTTCCCGCCGCGCCACGCGGTGGAGAGCCTCGCCGGTCTGTGCGGGACACCGTCCGCGCAGCTGCTCGACCTCTGGGACCGGGCGCAGGCGGAACGCGAAGCGGGGGGCGGTCCGGAAGCGGGAGCCGAGGGGGCCGAGGGGGCCGAGGGGGCGTCGGATTCGGACGGTGCGCCGGACGCGGACGCCGAGCCGGGTGCGGGCGGTGCGCCGGAGACCGGCGGGTCCCCGCCGCGCCGGCGCCGCTCCCGCTTCCTGCGGATCGCCGCCGTGCTCGGCCTGATCCTGGTGGTGGGCGGCGGTCTCGCCGCCTACTCACTCGGACTCGTCGGCGAGTCGCCGTCGCCCCGGCCGTCGGCCTCCGTCAAGGTCGCGGGCCCGGAGACGGGCTGCAAGGGGGCCGGCTGCGAGGGCAAGGACCCCAAGAAGATGAACTGCGGCGCCGACGCGGTCACCGTACGCACCGGGTCCATCCCCAAGGACCTGGTCATCGAACTCCGCTACAGCCGGGCCTGCCAGGCGGCATGGGGCCGGATCTCCTTCGCGGAGATCGGTGCGACGGTCGTCGTCAACAATTCCGACGGCGCGGCGCAGGCCGATGTCGTCCACTACGACAGGGACGTCTACTCGCCCCTGATCGCGGCCCCGGACGACGGTTCCGTGTGGGTCTGCGCGGCCCTCCCGAAGGACAAGGCGCGCAGCTGCACCGGGCGGTTCATCCCCAGCCAGGAGGACTGACCCGCAGGAGGATCCGTCCGGCGGATCTCAGGGGGCGGGAACGGAGAAGCGGATCCGGTACCGCTTGCCTGCGCGCGCAGTCGTGCACCGCCCACGCGGAGGCCGGGGTCGGGCGGGATTCGGTCGGGGCGAGGCATGGCTCGCGCAACCTCCGGAAGGGGCGGGACGGCGGGATTCGGGGACGCGCTACCGGCGGGCTCCGCCGCCCCGTACGGACGGCGGAGCCCGCCGGTCGGCTCAGTGGCGAGTGATGCGGACGGGGCCCGACGCACCCCCGTGTCGTCGGGTTTCCGTGACGGAAGACTGACATCCGTCACGCGCCCGGGTATTGGACGAAAACGAACAGCCCAGCGGGGGCCGCCGGTCAGCCCGCCAGCCAGGCGCTGGCCGCCTTCCGGGCGGCCAGGAAGCGGCCCGGCGGCATCCCGGTCAGGGCCGTGAACTCGCGGCTGAGGTGGGACTGGTCGTAGAAACCGCACCCGACGGCGACGTCGGCCGCCCGGCCGCCGGCCGCGAGCTGCCGGATCGCGTGGTTCAGCCGCAGGATCCGGGCCAGGCGCTTCGGGGTGAGCCCGATCTGCTCGCGGAAGCGGTTCTCCAGGTGCCGCGGGCTCCAGCCGGACCGGGCGGCGAGTTCCCGCACGGGGACGGTCCCCGAGGTGCGGCTCAGCAGCTGCCACGCGTCGAGGACGGCCGGGGACGGCTCGCGGGACGGAGCGACCTCGGCGGCCCACCGCAGGAGCGTCTCGTCGAGCACGGTGAAGCGCTCGGCCCAGCCCGGTGCGGCCTCCAGGGCGGCGGTGAGGTCCCGCGCGCGGCGGCCGAGCACGTCGGCCGGGTCGGTGAGGATGTCCGCGAGCTCACCGAGCGGGCTGCCGAAGAGGCGGTACGCCGCCCAGGGGGCGAGGGTGAGCTCGACCCCGTGCAGGTCTCCCTGATGCCCGAGGACCCGGGCGCGGGTGTGCAGCCCGGACACGACCGAGGTGTGCGCGACGGAGCGGCCCCCGGCATTCCGCCCGGCTCCGGTACGTCCACCGCCCTCCCGGGCGGTGCCGGTGCAGTCGCCGGCGCCCTCCCAGCCGGTTCCAGTACGTCCACCGCCTTCCCGCCGGGGCCCGCTCTCCCGCCGGCCCCCGCTCTCCCTCCCGGCCGGGTTCTCCCGCCGGGGCCCGCCGTCCCGCCCGGCGGCCGTACGTCCGAGCCGTATCTCGCTTCCGAACCCGATGAACAGGGACACCCTGCCCGTCGGTACCACCAGCCGCTCCTGCGGCGTACCTGCCGTCGAGCGGAAGCCGCGGTAGACGCCGATGCCCGGCCTCAGCCGGGCATCGGGCCTCGCGTAGAACCACTGGCATCTTCCGCCTGCGTCGCAGCTGCGGCGCGTCACCATGAGTCAGACCCCCCTGGGTCCGGAACCGTCCCGGACCGACCGCTCCACTCTCCGGGCCGTGTGGGCGGCGGGGCCAGAGACGGCGGTGTCCCAGGGACGCCGAGGGACGTCCCAGGGCCCTGACCTGCAAGGATTCCCTGAAGGAGGGATGTGTGGGCGAGGGGCCGGCCCCATTCGGAGCCGCTCGCGTGGCGGCACCGGGGGCCCCGGGCGAGGCTGGCGCCACAACCCTCAGGGAGGTCCTGTCGTGCCCAGATCCGTACCCCGGTCCGTGTCCCGCGGTGTCGTGGCCCTGATCCTTTCCTGCACCCTGCTTCTGACGACCGCCGCCTGCGGCAGCGACGACGACGCGAGCGCGAGCGGTTCCGCGACCCCGACGGCTTCGGCCGGCTTCGAGCAGCAGAAGCTCGCCAAGACCCGGTTCGTGGCCAACGCGGGTCTGGCCGCGGGAGCCACGTACCAGTGGATCGTGAAGCCGTACCGTGCGGGCAAGTTCAAGAAGGGCGCGGACGGCCGGACCCTGGCCCTGGTGAAGGCGGGTCTCGCGGGCGCGTTCACGTACAACCGGCTCAAGGCGGCGACGAACAACGCCAAGGGCGACCCGTTGCTGTCGAAGGCGGTCGCGCCGCTCACGGCCGGGATCGAGTCGCTCAAGGAGCTCGGGACGAAGCTCCGCAAGGGCGAGGTGGGCGACGCGGACGTCGGCGTCTTCGAGAACGTCATCAACAGCGTCAAGGACGCGGGCAAGAGCGCCGGCGCCGAGGTCGTCGAGAAGGTCCCCAGCGCCTCCCAGCTCAGCGGCGGCTGACGCCGGTACACCCCCTACGTGTTGAGCTCCGCGAGCAGGCGGAGGGTCTCGGGGTCCGGTGACGTGACGAGGAGGTCCGTCACCGGGCCCCGCCGCCATGCGTCCAGCCGTTCGGCGATGCGCCGCCGGGGGCCGACCAGGGAGATCTCGTCCGCGAAGGAGTCCGGGACCGCGAGGACCGCCTCCTCGCGCCGCCCGGCGGCGAACAGCTCCTGGACGCGCCTCGCCTCCTTCTCGTACCCCATCCGCCCCATCAGGTCGGCGTGGAAGTTGCGGGCCGCGTGCCCCATGCCGCCGATGTAGAAGCCGAGCATCGCCTTGACCGGCAGCAGGCCGGCCGTCACGTCGTCGCAGAGCTGGGCGCGGACCATGGGGGCGACCAGGAAGCCCTCCGGGAGCCGCTCGGGCAGCGCGTACACCTCGGACCAGCGCTCGGGGGACCAGTACAGCGGCAGCCAGCCGTCGGCGATCGTGAGCGTCTGCGCGATGTTCTTCGGCCCCTCGGCGCCGAGGAGGATCGGGAGGTCGGCCCGGAGCGGGTGGGTGATCGCCTTGAGGGGCTTGCCGAGGCCGGTGCCGTCGGAGCCGGTGTACGGGTGGGAGTGGTGGCGCCCGTCGAGCCGGACCGGGGCCTCGCGGCGCAGCACCTGGCGGACCACGTCCACGTACTCGCGGGTCGCGGTCAGCGGGGAGCGGGGGAAGGGGCGCCCGTACCAGCCCTCGACGACCTGCGGCCCGGACAGGCCGAGGCCGAGCATGACCCGCCCGCCGGAGAGGTGGTCGAGCGTGAGCGCGTGCATCGCGGTGGTCGTGGGCGCGCGGGCGGCCATCTGCGCGACGGCGGTGCCCAGCTTGATCCGGCTGGTGTGGGCGGCGATCCAGGTGAGCGCGGTGAAGGCGTCGGAGCCCCAGGCCTCCGCCGTCCACACCGAGTCGTAGCCGAGCCGCTCGGCCTCGCGGGCGAGGTCGAGGCGGTCGGGGGAGGGGCCGCGGCCCCAGTAGCCGAGGGCGAGTCCGAGTCGCATGCCCCGCATCCTTTCTGACGTTCCGTCAGTTCGGGTGGATGCGGGGACTGTACGTCAACGGCCCCCCGCCCGGAAGGGATTCGCTTCCGGGCGGGGGGCCGTCGGTCATGCTGCTGTGGTGGATCAGCCGCGCTGGATGCCCGTGGTGTCCTGCAGGACACCACGACGGCCGTCCTGCGTCTGCGCCACCAGGGTGGCGCCGCGCTGCTCGACCGCCAGGTACCAGGTACCCGGGGCCAGTTCGGCGATCGGCGCCTGCGAGCCGTCCTCCGCGTACAGCGGACGGGCGACCGGAACCGCGAACCAGAACGGCTCGAAGCCCCCGGCCGGCCCCGCCTGCGGGGCCTGGGCCTGCGGCTCGGGCTGCTGCGGGGCCTGCGGCTGCGGGGCGGCGGCCTGCGCGCCGAACGGCTGGCCGGCACCCTGCGACGGGTCCTGCGGACCGCCGTACGGCGGGTGCTGCGCGCCCGGGTAGCCGTAGCCGCCGGGGACGCCCTGCGGGCCGGGCTGGCCGGGCTGCATGCCGTACGGCTGCGGGGTCTGCGGCTTGGGCGCGCCCACGAGCGGGGCCTTCAGGGCCGGGACCATCGGTCCGGCGACGGCCGCACCGGCGAGCACCAGGGCGGCGATCAGGCCGAGGATCAGGCCCGCGCCGGCGTTGTTCGCCTCGAAGACCCACATCAGCAGGGTCCACGCGGAGGCGATGGTGAACGTGGCACCGACCTGGCCGAGCTCCAGGCCGGCCACCTTGCGCTGCTCCGGCAGGCTGCGGGAGAAGACGACGAGCGCGGCACCGGCGATGCCCAGGAAGAAGGAGCCCCAGCCGAGGTACGAGACCTCCCAGGAGTTCGGGTTCTCGATCTGGTCGCAGAGCGCTTCAGGCCCGTCACAGCCGGAAATGCCGAGGAACGAGGCGATGAACAGCACCACCGCTGCACCGATCAGCACGCCATCGCCTCGGGTGAGGGAGCGGATATTCACGTAAGAAGTCCTTCGTCGGGTCGTCGCGTCGGGGTGGCGCTCAGGTCATGGCACGGGGGATGGCACGGAGCTGCCCCATCGTACGGAGCGAATCTATCGCCCGCGGGTTCTACCCCTCGAGGTAGGTGGCGATGCCGTCCGCGATCCCCTGGGCGGCCTTCTGTCGCCACGTCGCCGACGTGAGCAGCTCTGCGTCCTTCGGATCACGCATATTGCCGCATTCGACGAAGACCTTGGGCACGGTTGAGAGATTGAGTCCGCCGAGATCGTCGCGGACGTCCAACCCCGTACCGGAACCGAGGTAGTTGGCGGGGGCCGTTCCGGTGGCGCGGGCGAACCGGTCGGCGATCCGCTCGCCGAGCTCGCGCGAGGGGCCGACGATCTTCGCGGTGTCGGCGGATCCTTCGCGTACGCGTGCGGGCAGGATCACATGGAAGCCGCGGTTGCCGGCGGCGGAGCCGTCCGCGTGGACGGAGACGACGGCGTCGGCACGGGCCGCGTTGCCGATCTTCGCCCGCTCGTCGATGCAGGGGCCCCAGGGGCGGTCGGCGTCGTGGGTGAGGACCACCTTGGCGCCGCGCGCCGTGAGGAGGTCCCGCAGTCGGTGGGTGACGTCGAGGGTGAAGGAGGCCTCGGTGTATCCCGCGTTCGTGGAGGTGCCCGTGGTGTCGCACTCCTTGCGGGTTGTGCCGATGTTCACCTTCTGGTTGATTTCCTGGGAATGGCGGAAATTGCCGGAGTTGTGACCGGGGTCGAGGGCAATGGTCCGTCCGGCGAGGGAGAGGGCCGTCTCCCGGGTGCTCGGCGCTCCGCTCGGCGCTCCGCTCGGAGCCTCGCCCGGTGCGCCGCCGGCCGTGCCCGAGGGTGAGGCCTTCGGGCTCTCCGTGGGCTTCCCGTCCGACGGCGAGGCCTGCGAGGCCCCGCAGCCGGCGAGTACGGCGCAGCAGCCCGTGGCGGCGAGGACGAGCGCGAGGCTGCGGGTGCGGCTGAGGGTGCGGCGGGTGATCTTCCGGTGGTCGTACGGCACCTGGCGACTCTAGGCCCTGTACGGGGCGAAATCCCGCAGCGGGTACGTCGCAGCTTGGTCACCGCTTCGCGGAACGGTGGACGCGTGTGAGTGAACCGTGAAGGGTAGGTGGGAAGAGGCGACGGTGGGGTGTCACCGCGCATGGACCCACGAGGGGGAACCGTGGTGGGGGAAGAACCGAACGACGCACGTCCCGAGCCGTCGGACCGGCCTGTGCAGGACGACGCATTAGACAGATCGAACCAGTCGAACCAGTCGAACCAGTCGAACCAGCCGGGTCGGCCCGGGCAGCCCGGTCAGGCGGGCTCGCTCGACTCGTCGACCCAGATACTGCGGTCCGCGGCCGCGGACCGGGCCGCCCCGGACTCCGGCGCGCCGGCCACGCCCGCGCCCGTGGCCCCCGCGCCCTGGGAGGCGCGGCCCTCGGCGGGCTTCGGACCGCCGACCGACCCGCCCCCGAGCGCGGCGGCCCGGCCCGGCCCCGAGGCCACCGGTCCCGCTCCCGGCGCGGTGCCCGGCTCCGCTCCCGCCGCCGGTCCCGCCACCGCGCCCGGCTGGGCCGGTGCCGGCACGCCTCCGCCGCCGCCCGGCGCCCCGCCGGGTTACGGCCCGCCGCCCGGTTACGGCCCTCCCGGGTACGGTCCGCCGCCCGGCGACGGCGGGCAGCCGCCCGCGCAGCCGCCCGGCGCGGCGAACGGCGCCCAGGCCGCCATGATCGGCCTGCTCAACCTCTCCTGCCTGGGCCTCGGTTACGTCCTCCTGCGCAACTGGGTCGGCGCCGCGCTCTGCTGGATCGCCACCGCCGCCCTGCTCTTCCTGGCCCTCCCCGCCGACGTCGACGGCGTGCCCGTCGGGCTCCTCGTCGGCTACGGCGTCTTCCTCCTGGCCGTCGCGGCGGACGGCGCCCGCCGCGGCCTGCGCGCGACCCTCCGGATCGGCACGTCCTTCCGCCGCCTCGCGCTGCCGCTGGCCCTCGTGCTGCTCGCCGTGCCCGCGGGAGGCTCGCTCGCGTACGGGGCGGCCCGCGACGAGGCGAAGGAGCAGGCCCTGCTCGACCGCCTCGCCGCCGCCGACGAGCTCGTGAAGTCGGCCGACGGCCTCGCCTTCGACAAGGCCGAACCGACCTTCCGCAAGGCGCTCGGCGAGTACGAGAAGCTCGGCAGGGAGCACGCGGGATCACGGGCCGGAAAGCTCGTCCCCGCGCGCCTCGACACCTACTTCGCGACGGTCTCCAAGCCGTACGCCGACAAGGTGTACTGCGACGCGATCCCGCGCCTCACCTACCTGCGGGGGCTCCCGGCCACCGCCGACAAGGACCTGCTGGGCACCCGGCCGGCCAAGACCGACGAGCCGCTGGCCCACTCCCTCTACGAGTGCGGGGCGGCCGGGATCGGCAACGCGACCTACGAGCCGGACCCCAGGGAGAGCTTCAACGAACTCCTCAAGACCTTCCCGAAGTCGACGTACGCGCCGAAGGTCGCACCGGCCTTCGAGGCGTCGATCAAGACCCGGACGGACGCCCTCGCAGGGGGCAGCGCCCCCTGCGACACCACCAAAGAGCTGCACGTCATCGGTGCCTCCCTCGACGGCATGACGGACCCGTCGCTCGAGGGCGCCACGGACCAGGCCGACGCGGCGGTCCAGAAGGGCGACTTCGCCTGCGGGACGGACCAGTTCAAGGACAAGGACTTCAAGGCCGCCCTCGACACGATGACGGCCTACGCGAAGGACTACCCGAGCAGCCCGCAGGCCGCCCACGCCCGCTCCATCGCCATCGCCGCCGAGATCGCCGAAGAGGAGCCCGCGGCGGGCGGGAAGCTGCCCCCGGCCGACGTGCCCGGCGGTACGCGGATGGTCATGGTGGTGAGCAACGACGGTCCGGGCGAGGTCGAGCTGCTCTACACCGGTCCGATGACCGGCAAGGTCACCCTGAAGGCGTGCGGGACCTGCACCAAGTACCCCGGCCCGCTCTTCTCGCA
Source organism: Streptomyces sp. CB02980 (assembly GCF_014451325.2). Classification (GTDB taxonomy): domain Bacteria; phylum Actinomycetota; class Actinomycetes; order Streptomycetales; family Streptomycetaceae; genus Streptomyces. The sequence continues at coordinate 57,391 of NZ_JACSCH020000023.1, forward strand.
GGGCAAGAAGATCAAGGCCTGCACCGGGCCGTCCTCGAAGTACCCGAAGGCGACCCTGCTGCTGCCCGCCGGTGACTACCACCTCCTGCAGAAGCGGGTCTCCACGGGCACGTCCACGGCCGGTGACACCAAGTCGAGCAAGGCGAAGATCGAACCGGGCTACAGCTACACCAACTGCCTGTACGTGACCTCGGGGTTCTGACCTCGGGGGCCTGACCTCGGGTTCCGACCCCTCGGCACGCATCGGCCCGGCGGCCGTCCCCTTCCGAGGGGGCGGCCGCCGACCTGTCGGCCCGCGGCTCAGCCCCGGCGGCGCAGGACCCGCAGCGAGTCCGCGACCGAGACCTCCTCGAAGTCCCCCGACTCCAGCGCGCGGAGGTAGATCCGGTACGGCGCCTGGCCGCCGTCCTCCGGGTTCGGGAAGACGTCGTGGATGACCAGCAGGCCGCCGGGGGCGACCTTCGGGGCCCAGCCCTCGTAGTCGTTGGTGGCGTGCTCGTCGGTGTGCCCGCCGTCGACGAACACGAACCCGAGCTGCCCGCCCCACACCTTCGCGACCTGCGGCGACCGCCCGACCACGGCGATCACGTGCTCTTCGAGACCCGCCTTGCGCAGCGTCCGCCGGAACGTCGGCAGGGTGTCCATGAGCCCCACCTCCGGGTCGACCACGGTCTCGTCGTGGTACTCCCACCCCGGCTGCTGCTCCTCGCTGCCCCGGTGGTGGTCCACGGTCACCGCGACCGTCCCCGTCTGCCGTGCCACGTCGGCCAGCAGGATGGTGGAGCGCCCGCAGTACGTGCCGACCTCCAGGAGCGGCAGCCCGAGCTTCGCGGCCTCGGTGGCCGCCGCGTACAGGGCGAGCCCCTCCCCGACGGGCATGAAGCCCTTGGCGGCCTCGAAGGCGGCGAGGATCTCGGGCGCGGGCTCGGACATGGTGACTCCTACTGGCGGGTACGCGAGTGACGGCGCCCATCGTGCCCTACGCGTCGCACTCGAACCACACCGTCTTCCCGTCGGCCCGCTCGTCGACCCCCCACCGGTCCGTCACGGCCTCCACCAGGACCAGCCCCCGTCCGCCCGCGTCCAGCGGATCAGCCGCCTTCGCGTGTACGGTCCCGGGCACCCCGTCCGAGACCTCGACCCGGAGTCCGTACGGCTCCCGCAGGATCAGCACCGCGCAATGCCGGCCGGGCACGTGCCGGACGACGTTGGCGACGAGCTCGGTCAGCGCGAGGGCAGCGGAGTCGGCCGACCGGTCGAGCTCCCAACGCGTGAGGAACATGCGGAGGATGCGGCGCATGTGACCCGCGGAGTGCTCACCGACGGTGAACCGCATGCGGTAGCTCGTCGCAAGTACCGCAGGGTAGAGGTCTGTTGCCTGATTCATGCCACCAGACTGGGCGGCTTTCGTTACGCTCGGCTACGGACTGAACACAACGCCTCACCGCGTGAGCTTGGGGGTGACCTCGCCGTGGTCAACATCCGCAGCCTGGATCCGAGTGCCTCGCCGCTGGACTACTACGGATCGGAACTCCGCCGTCTGAGAGAGGAGGCGGGCCTCAGTCAGCCGCAGCTCGGCAAGATCCTGTACTGCACGGGCTCGCTCGTGGGGCAGATCGAGACGGCGAAGAAGGTCCCGACGAGACGGTTCTCGGAACAACTCGATGCGGCGTTGATGACGGGTGGGCTGTTCTCGCGGCTGGTGGGCCTGGTGCTGAAGAGTCAGTTGCCGACTTGGTTCCAGCCATACGCGGAGATGGAAGCGAGGGCGACGTACATCTCCTCGTTCCAGCCTCAACTGGTCGTTGGGCTGCTCCAGACGGAGGCGTACGCCCGCGCCGTTCTCGGCGTCAGGACGGACGGGGATCTCGACGGCAGGGTCGCCGCCCGAATGGAGCGACAGAGGATCCTGAGTGGGGAGACTCCTCCTCTGATGTGGGTCGTCCTGACGGAGGCTGTACTCCGTCAGGAGATCGGAGGGAAGGAGGTGATGAGGGCCCAACTCGCCCACCTGTTACGCATGCAGGAGCGCGAGTGGGTGAAGATCCAGATCATGCCGTTCACGGCCGGCGCGCATGCCGGGATCATGGGCGAGTTCAACCTCCTGCGCTTCGAGGGCGACCCCGACGTCGTCTACACGGAGGACTTCGTGCAGGGGCATATGACCGCCAATCCAGCCGCGTTCAGGGAGGGCTCGCTCCGTTACGATCACCTGCAGGCCGCTGCGCTCTCGGTCGAGGGTTCGGCCACACTGATCGCCCGCGTCATGGAGGAACAGTATGGGGACCGACCAGAACCTGACGGGCGCGCGTTGGCGTAAGTCCTCGTACAGCGGCGACACCGGCGGCAACTGCATCGAAATCGCCGACCTCACCGCCCACATCGCCGTCCGTGACTCCAAGAACCCCGAAGGCCCCGCCTTCCTCGCCACCCCCGCCGCCTTCACGGCCTTCGTGGCGGCCGCCGCCGAGGGGCGCGTCGGCGGGCGCTGATCATGGCGACCCTCATAGGGACGATGATCCTCGCCATCGGCCTGCCGGCCTGGGCGGGGATCACGTACGTCGGGCTGGTCCGGGCCCGCCGGGGCGACGAACTGCCCCCGCCCCGACCGCCCCGGCCCCGCCGCTCGCCCGCCAGGAAGGCAGCCTGGGTCGCCGGGCTCGCCTATCTCGTGGGTGGCGCGGTGCACGTGTACGGCCTGTCGTACCTGCCGTTCCTCTTCCCGGACGACGCGTGCTGGTTCGGCGTGGGGATCAAGGCCTACCCGGACTCCAGCAGCGCGCTGCCCGTGAGCCTGGTGTGCCACGGCATCGAGGTCGTCCCCTGGTGGGTCAACCCCGGCCTCCTCGCCTTCGCACTCATCGCCGTCGCCGCGACCGTCACGAGCGTCGTGCTCGCCCTGCGGCATCGCGCCGACCGGCACCGGACCGAGGAACGAAAGGCGAGAAGTGCATGAAGGATCTCCGGCCGTGACCGCCTCGGACGGCCTCGCGGCGGCCCTGCGGCAGGCGGCGGAGCAGCGCGGCTGCGACATCGGGCTGCCGCCCTGGGCCACCGAAGCCACCGGCATCGAGACGAGGCGGGGATACCTGTCGGTCGATGCCGTGACCGAGGGGCGTCGCCTGTTCCGGCTGAGGGTCCACATTCCCGACTTCGGCTGGACCATCGGTTCCACGGACGATCTCGGAACTCTCGTGGAGGCGATCGCGGCGTGGCGGGAGGGAGTGCCGCTCGACGAACTCAAGGCGAGGTTCGACTTCCTGGAGCTCGACGGGTTCAGGAGGGCGCTCGAAGCGGGCGAGCCCACTGCCGCGCAGTGGGCCGCGCTCCTGTCCTCCGAGTACTACCGGGGACAGCGGTCCCTCCTGCGCCGCCTCCACGCGGACGACGTGCTGCGGAGCACGTTCCCGACGATGACGCACCGCGCCGTCCGGCTGCGGGTGGACCCGATGTACTGGATGAGCCGTCAGGTCCTGGTGCACGAGCCGGAGGAGGGGCGCTACGAGGTCAGGCGCGTCCGGGGACCCGCTCCCGACTGGGCCGAGGTGTCGGGCGACGACCTGATCGCCGTTCTGCGGGCCGCACTGTACGACGACCACTAGAGCCGCGCGCGTCAGCGCCTCAGGAGCCCGAACCCGTGTCCGCTCCGTCCAGGACCGCGCGCAGCTTCCGTACCACCGCCTTCCACTCCTCGCCGTCCGACTCCTCCCAGAGTTCGAGGAGTTCGGAGGGCTCGGTGAGGATCCGGTCCAGGGCCGTCACGGCCTGCGGGCGCAGGTCGGCCGGGAGGGGCGGCAGGGGGTCCTTCGGGGCGTACGAGGTGGTGACAGGGTCGCCGCCGGGGCACTGGGCGGCGAGGAGGGCCGCCGAGGCGATCGCCTCGTCCGCCAGGTCCGCGTCCAGGTACGCGTCGCCGGTCTCGATCACCTCGCGGAAGGCCGTACGCAGCACCTCGGCCTTCTTCTCCGCCGGGGCCTCGTCCACCCGGTACGAGAAGTCGGCGGCGGTGTCGTTGTCGAAGGGGCCGATGTCCCAGGTGCCCATGGCGTGCTCGCTCTCTCCGTGCTCGGTCGTTCCGCTGTACCGACAGCGTGGCAGGCACCACTGACAACGCCGGTCCGGTGGAGCCGGGCCACGGCAGGCGGAACCTGGCCGGGCGTGTGGGAACTATGGGAGCTACGGGAGACGTGTCGCGGTGCGGACAAGGTCGGCGACGGCCATGGACCGACTGTGCGGTGGCCAGGCGATCACGGTGGTGACTTTCGGCGCGTCCAGCACGGGCACGGCGGCGAGGTCACCGTGCAGTTGGGCTCGGCACGACTCCGGTGAGACCGCGCAAGCCCGGCCGAGCGCGACGAGCTGCAACAACTGCGCGTGGTCGCGGACCCGCGGGCCGGGGCCGGGCGGGTAGGAGCCGTCGGCGTCGGGCCAGCGTGGCAGGGGCAGGCCCGGCAGGTCGGCGATGTCGGCCATGTGCACATGGGCCCGGGCGGTGAGCGGATGTCCGGCCGGCAGGACCACGACCTGGCCCTCCGTGCCGAGTTCCTCGGTGTGGAACCCGGCCGCCGAGTCGAACGGCCGGTGCAGCAGCGCCACGTCGGCCCGGCCCTCGCGCAGAAGCCGTTCCTGCTCGGCCGGGCCGCACAGGATGACGTCGACGGGGACCGCGCCGGGTTCGGCGGCGTACGTTTCGAGCAGTTTCGCCAGCAGTTCGCGGGACGCGCTGGCTTTCGTGACCAGGACCAGGCCGGGACCGCCGGTCGCGGAAAGGGCTGCGCGGCGGGTCCGGCGCTCAGCGGTGTCGACCGCGTCGAGGGCGGCCCGGCCCTCGGCCAGCAGCACCGAACCGGCCTCGGTCAGCGCGACGGTGCGGCTGGTCCGATCCAGCAGTACCGCCCCGAGCCGGCGTTCGAGCTGCTGGATCGCCCGCGACAAAGGCGGCTGCGCGATCCCGAGCCGCTGCGCGGCCCGCCCGAAGTGCAACTCCTCGGCGACAGCGACGAAGTAGCGCAGTTCCCGGGTCTCCATCCGCTCACGCTACCCCCGATCGATACCCGGACGGTATCGCTGCCCACCCGATCGGTCTTGGACCCCCGCCGGAGTCCGGGGGCAGCATGGTTCCCATGAGCGAACGAACGATTGCGCTGGTCACCGGCGCGAACAAGGGAATCGGCTACGAGATCGCCGCGGGCCTGGGCGCCCTCGGCTGGAGCGTCGGCGTCGGCGCCCGCGACGATCAGCGCCGTGAGGCCGCGGTGGAGAGACTGCGCGCGGCCGGAGTCGACGCGTTCGGCGTACCGCTGGACGTCACCGACGACGCGAGCGTCACCGCCGCCGCACGGCTGATCGAGGAACAGGCCGGGCGCCTCGACGTGCTCGTCAACAACGCAGCCGTCACCGGCAGTTGGCCGCAGGAGCCCACCCGGGTCGATCCCGCCACCATCCGGACGGTCGTGGAGACCAACGTGATCGGCGTCATCCGCGTCACCAACGCGATGCTGCCGATGCTGCGTCGCTCTGCTTCACCCCGGATCGTGAACATGTCCAGCAGCGTCGGCTCCCTCGCCCGGCAGTCGGGAACCGCTGGTGAGCAGACGACGGGTCCGGTGGCCGTGGCGTACGCGCCGTCGAAGACGTTCCTGAACGCCGTCACCCTCCAGTACGCACGAGAGCTGAGCGGCACGAACATCCTGATCAATGCCGGCTGCCCGGGCTATGTCGCGACCGACCTCAACGGCTTCCGCGGCGTGCGCACCCCGGAACAGGGGGCGGCGATCGCCATCCGACTCGCGACCCTGCCCGACGACGGCCCGACCGGCACGTTCTTCGAGGACGCCGGCGTGGTGCCCTGGTGATGTCGCGAAGGGTGGCCGGCGCGGGCCGGTGGCTCCCGCCGGCCCGGCCCCGCTACCAGATCCAGAGGCCGCCGAGGATCGACGTACGCCCGGTCTCGTCGTAGCGGCGCATGAGGTCCGGCGAGCCGGACTCGGGGAAGCGCCATTCACTGCCGTCGTACACCCTGCCCCGCCTCGTCGCGCGCGCGGGGGAGGTCCCTCGAATCCCGTATCTGACCTTCCGTCAGAATGGAACGTGTTCTAGTCTGCCGCGCATGGGCATCGCCATCACGCACGAACAGCGGGAGCTCGCCCGATCCGTCCGGGGCTGGCTCCACCGCGCCGTACCGCCCGAGGAGGTCCGCAAGCACCTGGACGTCCCCGACACCGCCACCGGGCGGCCGGCCTACTGGGACGCCGCCGCCGGGCAGGGGCTCCTCGGGGTTCATCTTCCCGAGGAGCACGGGGGAGGGGGCGGCGACCTCGGGGACCTCGTCGTGGTCGTGGAGGAGGCCGCCAGGGCGCTCCTGCCGGGGCCCTATCTGCCCTCCGTCCTCGCCGCCGAGCTGCTTCGCCGGGCCGGGGACGGGGAACTCGCCGGCGCCCTCGCGCGCGGGGAGCGGATCGGGGCCGTGGCACTCGGCGAGACCGGTACGGGACCGGGGGCCGCCGGTGCCGGTCCGGACAGCACCGGTCCCGGCACCCTCACCGCCGTCCGTACCGCCAGTGGCTACCTTCTCGACGGCGCCGCGCCCCCCGTCCTCGGCGGCGCCCAGGCCGATCTCGTCATCCTGCGCGCCGCCACCGCCGACGGCTCCGTCTGGCTCGCCGTCGACACCGACGGCCTCGCCGTCCGGCCCCACGAGAGCGCCGACCCCACCCGCCCCACCGCCGAGATCACCGCCCGAAACCGCCATGTCCCCGCCGCCCGCGAACTCGCCCTCGACACCGCCCTCGTCCACGACCTCGCCGCCGTCCTCTTCGCCGCCGACGCCTGCGGCACCGCCGCCCGCGCCGTCGAGACCGCCGCCGAACACGCCCGTACCCGCGAACAGTTCGGCAGCCCCATCGGACGGTTCCAGGGCGTCAAACACCTCTGCGCCGACATGCTCGTACGGCTCGAACAGGCCCGCGCCCTCACCTGGGACGCCGCCAGGGCCGGGGACGACGAGGCCCGCTCCCTCACCGCCGCGCTCGCCGCCGCCACCGCCCTCGACACCGCGTTCACCTGTGCCAAGGACTGCATCCAGATCCTCGGCGGCACCGGGTTCACCTGGGAGCACGACGCCCACCTGCTGCTCCGCCGCGCCCTCGTCGCCCGCCAGCTCCTCGGCACCGGCGACCGGCACCGGCTCGCCGCCCTCCGGCACGCCGCCACCGGCGTCCGGCGCGGCCTCCGCCTCGACCTGCCGCCCGAGGCCGCCCCGTACCGCGCGGCCGCCCGTGAGGCCGTCGCCCACGCCGCCGGTCTCGACCCCGCCGCCGCCCGCCGCGCCCTCGCCCCCACCGGCTACGCCGCCCCGCACCTCCCGGAGCCGTACGGTCTCGGCGCCGGCCCCCTCCAGCAGCTCGTCGTCCAGCGCGAACTGGACGAGGCCGGGATCACCGTCGCCGGGCTCGGCATCGCCACCTGGGTCGTGCCGTCCCTCCTCGCCCACGGCACCCCGGCCCAGCAGGCCGAACACCTCGGTCCGACCCTGCGCGGCGAGCGCCTCTGGTGCCAGCTCTTCTCCGAGCCCGGGGCCGGCTCCGACCTCGCCTCCCTCCGTACCCGCGCCGAGCGCACCGAGGACGGCCGCTGGCGGATCAACGGCCAGAAGGTGTGGACGAGCGCCGCCCAGTGGGCCCACCACGGCATCCTGCTCGCCCGTACCGACCCGGCCGCCCCCAAGCACAAGGGCCTCACCTACTTCCTCGTCGACATGCGGAACACCCCCGGGATCGACATCCGGCCGCTCAAGGAGATCACCGGGGAGTCCCTCTTCAACGAGGTCTGGTTCGACGACGCGATCCTCCCCGCCGACGCCGTCGTCGGCGAGGTCGACGACGGCTGGCGGGTCGCCCGCAACACCCTCGGCAACGAACGCGTCCACATGGCCGACCAGGTCGCCTTCGACACCGGCCTCGAAGCCGTCATCGCCCGGGCGGACCGGGTCGACAGCTCCGTACGGGTACGGATCGGCGCCCTGCTCGCCGAGGCGCACGCGCTCGCGTGCATCGGCCTGCGCACCACCCTGCTCCAGGTGTCCGGGCTCGAACCCGGCGCGGGCGCCAGCGTCCGCAAGCTCGTCCAGACCCTCCACCAGCAGAGACTCGCCGAACTCACCCTCGAACTCCTCGGCCCCGAAGGCGCCGTGCGCGAGGGCCCCGGCGAACGGGCCGTCCACGGCCTGCTCATGTCCCGCTGCCTCACCATCGCGGGCGGCACCACACAGGTACAGCTCAATGTCGTCGCCGAGCGGCTGCTCGGCCTGCCGCGAGACTGAGGGGGAACCGAGATGACCACCAAGGCGTACGTCGTCGGGGTCGGGATGACCAAGTTCGAGAAGCCCGAGACCCGGGACTGGCAGTACTGGGACATGGTCAAGGAGGCAGGCACCGCGGCCCTCGCCGACGCGGGCGTCCCCTACGCGCGCGTGGAGCAGGCGGCCGTCGGCTACTGCTTCCAGGCCTCCACCGCCGGACAGCGCGCCGTGTACGAACTCGGGCTCTCCGGCATCCCCGTCTACAACGTCAACAACAACTGCGCGACCGGCTCCACCGCCCTCATCGTCGCCCGCCAGTTCGTCGAGGGCGGCATCGCCGACTGCGTCCTCGCCCTCGGCTTCGAGAAGATGAGCCGGGGCGCGCTCGGAGGCGGATCGGGCGCGGGCGACTTCACGACCTCGCCCGTCGCCCGGCACTACGGGATCATGGCCGCCGGCCACGGCTTCGAGGCGTCCCCGCCCACCGCACAGATCTTCGGCAACGCCGCCCGCGAGCACATGGAGCGGTACGGGACGACCGAGGCGCAGCTCGCGGCCGTCGGCGCCAAGAACCACCGGCACTCGGCGAACAACCCCAACGCCCAGTTCCAGGACGTCTACACGGTCGACGAGATCCTCGCCGCGAAGACCGTCCACCGGCCGCTCACCAAGCTCCAGTGCTCGCCCACCTCGGACGGCGCGGCGGCCGCCCTCGTCGTCTCCGAGCGCTTCGTCGACGAACACGGATTGCGGGACCGGGCGGTGGAGATCGCCGGACAGGCGATGACCACCGACACCGAGGAGTCCTTCGCCTCGGGCTCCTGCATCGACGCCGTCGGCCGCCCGATGTCCCGGGCCGCCGCCCGGCAGGCGTTCGAACGCTCCGGGCTCGGCATCGAGGACGTCGACGTGATCGAGCTGCACGACTGCTTCTCCATCAACGAACTCCTCACGTACGAGGCGCTCGGCATGTGCGAGGAGGGCGCCTCCGGCAAGCTCGTCGAGTCCGGCGCGACGACGTACGACGGCCGCTGGGTCGTGAACCCCTCGGGCGGCCTCATCTCCAAGGGCCACCCGCTGGGCGCGACGGGCCTGGCGCAGGCCGCCGAACTCGTCTGGCAGCTACGGGGCGAGGCGGGGCCCCGGCAGGTGGCGGGGGCGCGGGTCGGGCTCGCGCACAACATCGGGCTGGGCGGGGCGGCGGTGGTGACGCTGCTGCGCAGGTCGTAGGACCTTATCCCCATGTACGGGGCGGATGCGGTCTGCGACCATCACACTCATGCCGCAGACCGACTCCGCACGGACGACCCCCGCCACCCCTTCCATACCCACGCCCCGCGCCTGGGCGGTCGTCCTGACCGCCTGCGCGGGCCAGTTCCTCGTCGTCCTCGACGTCTCCGTCGTGAACGTGGCGCTGCCGTCGATGCGGACAGACCTCGGACTCTCGGCGCTCGGTCTGCAATGGGTCCTCAACGCCTACGCCATCGCCTTCGCCGGCTTCATGCTGCTCGGCGGACGCGCCTCCGACCTCTACGGGCGGAAGGCGATGTTCCTGCTCGGGCTCGGTCTCTTCACCGCCGCCTCGGTCGCGGGCGGCCTCGCCCAGGAGGGCTGGCAACTCGTCGCCGCCCGCGCCGTGCAGGGACTCGGCGCGGCCGTCCTCTCGCCCGCCACCCTGACCCTGATCACCGCCGCCGTCCCCGCCGGAGCCGCCCGCACCAGGGCCATCGGCACCTGGACGGCGGTCGGCGCGGCCGGCGGCGCGGCGGGCGGCTTCGTCGGCGGCGTCCTCGTCGACCTGCTGTCCTGGCGCTGGGTCCTGCTCATCAACGTCCCCGTCGGCGTCCTCGTCCTCGCGGGCGCGCTGGTCTGGCTCCGCGAGTCCCGCACCGGCGCGGGCCGCCGCCTCGACCTGCCCGGCGCGGTCCTCGTCACCGCGGGGCTCGCCACCCTCGCGTACGGCATCGTCCAGACCGAGGAGGCGGGCTGGACGGCCCCCGCGACCCTGCTCACGCTCCTCGGCGGTCTGACGCTCCTCGGCGTCTTCGTGGCGGTGGAGGCCCGTACGGCGGAGCCGCTGATGCGGCTGAGCATCTTCCGTACGCGCGCGGTGTCGGCGGCCAACGTGGCGATCCTGCTGTGCGGTTCGAGCTCCTTCAGCATGTGGTTCTTCATGACCACCTACGCGCAGAGCGTCCTCGCGTACACCCCGCTCCAGGCCGGTCTCGCCCTGGTCCCCAGCTCCCTCAGCGTCGTCCTGGGCTCCAAGCTGGCCCCGCATCTGATGCCGGCCGTCGGCGCCCGGAACCTCGCCGTCATCGGCGCCCTCGTCGGGGCGGCGGGCTTCGCCTGGCAGTCGACGCTCACGGCCGACGGCACGTTCCTCGGGACGATCCTGGGCCCCGGCATCCTGATGATGGCCGGCCTCGGTCTGGCCACCACCCCGCTGGCCGCCCTCGCCACCGCCAGCGCCGCCCCGTCCGACGCGGGCCTCGTCTCGGGCCTGGTCAACACCTCCCGCACGATGGGCGGCGCGCTGGGCCTCGCGGTCCTCTCGACGATCGCCGCGGCGGCCACCCCCGCCGTCACCTCGGGAGCACCGGACCCGTCCTCCCTGGTCCCGGGATACGCGATGGCCTTCCGGGTGGCGACGGGCGTGCTGATCGGGGCGGCGGTGCTGATGCTCCTGTGGCTCCCGAAGCCGGCCAAGGCGGTGGCCCGCCGCGGGTGACAATGCCCGGGTGATATCGATCAAGAACAAGTTCAGAACCGCCGCGACCGCGCTGGCCGTCGGCGCGTCCCTCCTCGTCGCGCCGTCGGCCTCGGCGGAACCGGTCCTGGCCGTGACGACCGGCCCCGTGTTCAACGACCCCAACAGCACCGACGCCGCCGCCAGGGGGCGGATCCTCTCCCACCTGGCGGGGCTCGTCGACGGCTCCGAGGCCGGATCGTCCATCCGGATCTCCCTGTACCTGTTCCAGTCCGTGTACCTGGCCAACAAGCTGGGCGACGCCCACAAGCGGGGCGTCACCGTCCAGGTCGTCGTCGACGCCGACAGCAAGTCCACCGGGCTCGAAACCCTGAAGACCCGGCTGGCGGACCCGGCGGGCAGCCCCGGCTCCTGGGTGCGGACCTGCAAGCCGGAGGAGGCCTGCCTGGCGCTGGACCCGGGCACCACGGCGGCGGACCCGAACGGCACGTACGACAACGTCAACCACAACAAGTTCTTCCTGTTCTCCCGCACCAAGGGCAAGGGCGACATCGCGGTCGACGACGTGGTCGTGCAGGGCTCCGGGAACCTCACGGGCCAGGACACCGACGACTGGTGGAACGACGCGCTGACGGTCGTCGGCAACACGGAACTGTTCGCCGCGTACACCGGGTACTTCGACGACCAGGCGGCGGCCGCCGTCGGGCAGACGCCTCAGGTCGCGGACTACGCGCACGACACCCAGGCGGGCAAGGCGAAGGTCTACTTCTTCCCGCGGGCCGGCACCGACACGGTCGTCAACATCCTCGCGACGGTGGCTCCGGTCGGCACCCCGGACTCCTGCACGGGGAACTCCCCGGGCGTCGGTACCGCGGACGGCCGTACGAAGATCCGCATCGCCCAGGGCCACATCACCCGCACCGAGGTGGCCAGGAAGCTGTGGGAGCTCGCCGACGCCGGGTGCGACATCGAGATCGTCTACCGGTCGCTCGACAACTGGACGGCCGACGACAAGCCCATGGGACAGGTCGCCAACTGGCTGACCAGGCCGGTGACGGGCAAGGGCCGCATCACCCTGCACCAGCTCGACAACGACAAGCGCGGCGGCTCCGACTCCCACACCAAGTACCTGCTGGTCGAGGGCACGTACAACGGCGGCGTGGACAAGAAGATCGTCTTCACCGGCAGCCACACCTACACGACGACGGCGCTCAAGTACAACGACGAGACGCTGCTCAAGTACGAGGACGCGACGGTCTTCGACGCGTACGTGAGGAACTTCGAGGCCCAGCGGGCGGCGGCGATCGCGGGCCTGTAGGCGCCCGGGTCTACAGCCAACCCTGCCGGCGGGCCGCCCTGACCGCCTCCATGCGGTTGCGCGTGCCCGTCTTGCCGATCGCCGACGACAGGTAGTTGCGGACCGTCGACTCCGACAGGTGGAGGGCCGCCGCGATGTCCGCGATCGTCGCGCCGTCCACCGCGGCCGCAAGGGCGTCCCGTTCGCGGGCCGTCAGCGGGTTGGGCCCCGCACCGAGCGCCGCGGCGGCGAGGGCAGGGTCGATCACCGTCTCACCCCGCAGGACCTGACGGATCGACTCGGCCAGTTCCTCCACGGGGCCGTCCTTCACCAGGAAGCCCGCGGCGCCCGCCTCCATCGCACGGCGGAGGTACCCGGGGCGACCGAAGGTCGTGAGGATCAGGACCCGGCAGTCCGGGGCCTCCGTGCGCAGGTCCGCCGCCGCGTCCAGACCGGAGCGGCCCGGCAGTTCGATGTCGAGCAGCGCCACGTCGGGCCGCGCGAGCAGCGCCGCGTCCACGATCTCGTCACCCCGCCCGACCTGCGCGACGACCTCCATGTCCGGCTCCATCCCCAGCAGCAGGGCCAGCGCTCCGCGCATCATCCCCTGGTCCTCCGCCAGCAGCAGACGGATCATGTCGTCGGCTCCCCCTCGTACTCGTGCGGGCCGGGGGTCTCCGCGGGGAGCTCCGCGGTGACCCGGAACCCGCCCCGCGGAGCCGGTCCCGAGTCAAGAGTGCCGCCTGCCGCCGCGACCCGCTCGCGCAGGCCCCGCAGACCGCTGCCCGGGGTGCCGGTGGTGGCCGGTGTGCGGGCGACCGGGCCCCGGCCGTCGTCGGTGACGGTGAGGCGGACCCGGTCGGCGGTGCCGTCCAGGGCGATCACGCAGCGGGACGCGCCGCTGTGCCGTACCGCGTTCGTCGTGGACTCCCGCACCACCCAGCTGAGCAGGGCCTCCGTCTGCGGTTCCAGGAGCGGGCCCGAGCGGCGTACGACCGGTTCGATGCCGGCCGAGGACAGCGCGTCGCGCGCCCGGTCCAGTTCGGTGGCGAGGCTGCCCTCGCGGTAGCCGGTGACGGCCTCCCTGATCTCGGTGAGCGCCTGCCGGCCCACCGCCTCGATGTCCGCCACCTGGGCGAGGGCCGCGTCGAGGTCGCGCGGCGCAAGCCGGCGTACGACCTCCGACTTCACCACGATCACCGAGAGCGTGTGACCGAGCAGGTCGTGCAGGTCGCGGGAGAACCGCAGCCGCTCCTTCTCGACGGCCGCCCTGGCCAGTTCCTCCCGGGTCGCCCGGAGCTGCCCGACCGTCTCGTCCAGGGCGAGGATCGCCGCCGTCACCATCACCGAGATGAAGGTGCCGTACACGACGCCGACGGAGTCCCAGCCGTCCCGCCAGAACGTCACCACCCCCACCGCGACGACCAGCGGGAGGGTGATCCACCGCAGGAGCCTCCCGCGCCGCACCGTCGCCCCGACCGCGAGGCCGAGCAGCGGGAACAGCAGCAGCCATTCCCTCCCGTAGCCGATGGCGAGTGCGAAGGTCAGCGCCCCGAGGGTGCCGAGGAGTCCCCAGGTCAGGGGCGTCTCCCGGCTGCCCGGGTGGAAGGAGCGGAAGACGATGGCGATGTAGAGCGTGTTGAAGGTGAAGAGGCCGATACCGCCGATCCAGGGGTTCGGGGCCTCGCCGCCGAGGAGGTGGGAGAACGCACCCACGCCCATGAGCAGCCACGGGAGGAGGCTGATCCCGCTCGGGCCCTGGTCCGACCGCTCCCGGGCCCGCGTCGCCGCGAGCCGCCGCCAGCTGCCCATCACGTCCGGTCTCCTCACGTGCGCGCCCGCCCCCGTCATGTCCCTCATGCCCGTCACGCCCCCTCAGGCCGTTCTCGCCGAACGACGGTACGAGACCGCCGCGTACGTGCCGAAGAGCGCCGCCCACCCGAGCAGTACCGCCAGGGTCGCCGCCCCCGGCGCCGTCCCCTCCGACACCGCCACGCCCAGCTCGGCGAAACGGTTCGTCGGCGTGAACTCCGAGACCGTGCGGAGCCAGTCGGGGAAGAGCACGACAGGGAACCACAGCCCGCCGACCACCGCGAGCCCCAGATTGCAGGCGACGTTCACGACCCCGGTCGTCTGCGCCGTGAGCCGGTAGCCGTTGCCGAGACCGAGCAGGGTGAACGGGAGCGAGCCGAGCCAGAGCGTGACGGCGACGGCGCCCCACTGCCAGGCCGCCATGCGCACGCCGTTGGCCAGACCGCCCGCCACCAGAACCCCCGTGATGGCCGGCAGCACGACGACCGAACCGGTCAGGGCACGGCCCGCCACCACCTGCCGGGGCGTCATGGGCGTGATCCGCAGCTGCCGCAGCCAGCCCGTGGACTTGTCCTCGGCCACGCCCGTACCGAGGGAGAGCGCGGCGCCGAGCGCCCCGTACGCCGCCATCCCGACCATCGCGGCCTTCTTGTACGCGCCGTCGTCCCCGCCGCCGAGGTTGGTGAAGAGGAGGTACATCATCACCGGCACACCGATCGTCGAGATGACGAAACCGGCGTCGCGCAGGGTCCTGCGCACTTCCAGGCGTACGTACGCGGTGATCATCGGACCGTCTCCAAGGTGGTGAGGGCGCCCTGCGTGAGGGCGAGGAAGGCGTCGTTCAGGGAGACCGGGGTGACTTCGAGGCCTCTGACCGCGTCCCGCTCCGCCAGCGCCCGTACGGTCCCGTCGGAGTCCCCGGTACGCAGCCGGGCACGGTCGCCCCGCACCTCGTACGAGCTGACGCCGGGCAGCAGGCCGAGCCACTCCGTCGGGCCGCCCGCCAGGTCGAAGGAGACCAGGTGTCCGCCGGCGGCCCGCTTGAGCTCCTCGCTCGTACCGGCGGCGACGATCCGGCCGGAGTCGAGGACGACGATCCGGTCGGCGTACGCGTCGGCCTCCTCCAGGTAGTGGGTGGAGAAGAGGACGGTGTTGCCCCGGCGTGCGTAGCCCCGCATCGAGTCCCAGAACTCCTGGCGCGCCTCGACGTCGAGTGCGGCCGTCGGTTCGTCCAGGACGATCAGCTCCGGGTTCCCGACCAGGGCGACGGCGAACCGGACCCGCTGGGTCTGGCCGCCCGACAGCCGGTCGACCCGGCGGTCCGCGAGCTCGCCGAGCCCGGCGAGCGCCAGTGCCTCCGCGACCGGCATCGGCGCCGGGTAGGTCCGGGCGACGAAGGCGACCAGCTCGTGGACCGTGACGCGGGGGACCGGCCGGCCCTCCTGCAGCATCGCGCCGACCCGGCCGGCGGCGACGGCGCGGTCCGGTGTGGCGCCGAAGAGTTCGACGCGGCCGCCGTCGGGCTCGTCGAGGCCGAGGAGCAGTGCGATGGCCGTCGACTTCCCGGCGCCGTTGCGGCCGAGCAGGGCCACCGTCTCGCCGCGCCGGACGGTGAGGTCGAACCCGTCGACGGCGCGGACGGCGCCGAAGGCCTTGGCCGCGTCGCGAAAGGCGACCGCCGGTTCGTCCGTGTCCCTGGTCATGAGGTCCCTTGTCATGAGGACGACGGTACGAATCCGGGGCCCTTCGGCGGCAGGCGCGTACGTACGGTCCTGGCCGTGACAAATGTCCTGGGAGCTGCGCCCCGGCCATCTCTGACGTACCGTCAGGTGACGGGTGCCGGGAGGGTTCCCAACTCTCTCCGGCTGGGCTATACATGGGGACCACCGACCTAGAACGCGTTCTAGAACGGCCGCGTACGGGACGGTCCCCGCACGGCCTCGGTGCGGCCGACGGTGCGGACGGCCGTGCCGAGGTCTTCACCGCCACGAGGAGCAGCAGCCCGATGCCCATCGACCCCGCCAAGGCCGTCGCCGCCGAACCCCGCAGCGCCGAGATCTCCTGGGACCACAAGGACGTCCAGCTCTACCACCTGGGACTCGGCGCCGGCTCGTTTCAAGGCAAGCACAGCCCGGCGACCGACCCCGACGAGCTCCGCTACACCCTCGAATCCAAGCTCCACGTCCTGCCCAGCTTCGCGACCGTCGCGGGCGCCGGCATGGGCGTCGTCGGCGGGCTCTCCGCCCCCGGCATCGACATCGACCTCGCCGCCGTCCTGCACGGCGGTCAGACGGTCACCCTGCACCGCCCCGTCCCCGTCACCGGCCGCGCCCTCTCCACCTCCCGCGTCGCCGCCGTGTACGACAAGGGCAAGGCCGCCGTCCTCGTCCTGCGCTCCGAGGCCTCCGACGCCGACGGCCCGCTCTGGACCAGCGACGCCCAGATCTTCGTCCGCGGGGAAGGCGGCTGGGGCGGCGACCGCGGCCCCTCCGAGCGCCTCGCGCTCCCCGACCGCGAGCCCGACGCCACCGTCGAACGGCCGATCCGCGAGGAACAGGCCCTGCTCTACCGGCTCTCCGGCGACTGGAACCCGCTCCACGCCGACCCCGAGTTCGCCAAGCTCGCCGGCTTCGACCGGCCGATCCTGCACGGGCTCTGCTCGTACGGCATGACCCTCAAGGCGGTCGTGGACACGGTGCTCGGCGGGGACGTCGCCCGGGTCCGCTCGTACCGCACGCGCTTCGCCGGGATCGTCTTCCCCGGCGAGACCCTGCGCATCCGGATGTGGGCCGGGGACGGCCGCGTCCAGGTGGCGGTGACGGCCGTGGAGCGCGACGACGCCCCGGTCCTCGCCGACACCCTCGTCGAACACGCCTGATCGCCTGATTGGAGCCGCACCATGCGCGCAGCCGTACTGCACGAGATCGGCCAGGACAAGCTCGAAGTCGTCGACGACGTCGAGGCGGTGGGCTTCGGCCCCGGCAAGGTGAAGATCCGGGTCAGGGCCACCGGTCTCTGCCACTCCGACGTCTCCGCGATGAGCGGCGTCCTCCCGCAGCCCGCCCCCTTCATCCCCGGCCACGAGGGCGCGGGCGAGATACTCGACGTCGGCGACGGCGTCACCGGACTCACCCAGGGCCAGCGGGTGCTGCTCTGCTGGCTGCCCGCCTGCGGCAGCTGTCCCGCCTGCAGGCGCGGGCAGACCCAGCTCTGCCTGGCCGGGTTCATGAACGCCGGCACGCCCAACTTCAAGCGCCCCGGCGGCGACGTGTTCGGCTTCGCCGGCACCGGCACCTTCACCGAGGAGGTCGTCGTCGACGCGGGCTGCGCCGTCCCGATCCCCGACGACGTGCCCTTCGGCATCGCCGCCCTCATCGGCTGCGGCGTCACCACCGGGCTCGGCGCCGCCATCAACACGGCCAAGGTGGAGGCCGGTTCGTCGGTCGCCGTCATCGGCTGCGGAGGCGTCGGCATCTCCGCGATCCAGGGCGCCAAGCTCCAGGGCGCCGCCCAGATCGTCGCCGTCGACCCCGTCGAGTCGCGCCGCGAGGCCGCGCTGCGCTTCGGCGCCACCGAGGCGGTCGCCCCGGACGCGCTCGCCGACGCCAAGCAGCGGATCACCGCGGGCGAGGGCTTCGACTACGTCTTCGAGGTCGTCGGCAAGTCCGCCACCGCCCGCACCGCGTACGAGAACACCCGGCGCGGCGGCACCCTCTGCGTCGTCGGCGCGGGCGCGATGGACGACAACCTCCAGCTCAACATGTTCGAGCTGTTCTTCGACGAGAAGCGGATCCTGCCCTCCATGTACGGCGGCGGCGACGTGCTCCGCTCCTACGAGCGGGCCATCGCGCTCTGGCGGGCAGGCCGCATCGACCTGGAGTCGCTCATCACCCACCGCGTACCCCTCGCGGGCATCAACGAGGCCCTGGAGCAGATGCGGACGGGTGCCGCGCTCCGCACCTGCATCGAGATCTGACCCGTACCCGCATCGAGATCTGAGAGGACCGCGACACATGTCACTCCCTCTTGAGGGCCTGAGCGCGATCGTCACCGGCGCCGGCCGGGGACTCGGCCGCGCCGAGGCCCTGGAACTGGCCCGGCTCGGAGCTGCCGTCGTCGTCAACGACTACGGGCAGCCGGGGCGCGACGGCTCGGGCGCGGCCTCCGCCGCGCCCGCCGAGGAGGTCGCCGCGGAGATCCGCGCGACGGGCGGCAGGGCGGTCGCGCACCTCGGCGACATCGCCGACTTCGAGACGGCACGGGCCCTGGTCGACCTGGCCGTGGCCGAGTTCGGCAAGCTGGACGTCCTGGTCAACAACGCGGGCATCCTGCGCGACCGGATGGTCTTCTCGATGAGCGAGGAGGAGTGGGACTCGGTCATACGCGTCCACCTCAAAGGCCACTTCAACACCACGCACTTCGCGGCGGTGCACTGGAGGAGCCGGGCGAAGGCGGGGGAGACCGGCGTGTACGGCCGGATCGTCAACACCTCCTCCGAGGCCTTCCTCGCCGGCTCGGCCGGCCAGCCGAACTACGCGGCCGCCAAGGGCGGGATCGTGGGCCTGACGACGTCGACGGCGCTCGCGCTCGCCCGGTACGGGGTGACGGCGAACGCCATCTGCCCGCGGGCGCGCACCAGGATGACCGAGGACGTGTTCGCGGCCATTCCAGCGAACAAGGGGGGCGCCGGGCCGACGGCCGAGGGCGACCTCGACCCGCTGTCCCCGGAGCACGTGGCGCCACTCGTCGGCTACCTCGCCTCCCCGGCGGCGGCCGGGGTCAACGGCCAACTGCTCGTCGTGCACGGCGGGATGGTCGCGATCGTGGACCGGCCGCGGGTGGCGGCCAAGTTCGACACGGCCAAGGAGGCGTTCACGTACGAGGAACTGGACGGCCTCCTGACCCCGCACTACGCGTCCCGCCCGGCGGGCGAGACCTTCGCGGCGTCGGAGGTCCTCGGCCTGAAGAAAGACTGAGGCCCGGGGGGGGCGACCACCGGCCGGGGTGCGGCTCGGCCGGGGGACGGTGGGGAAGACGAAGGGCCCCGGGGTGACCCGGGGCCCTTCGTCCCACCTGGTACTTCTCGTTACTGCGAGACGGGCTCGCGGCGGTGGCGGCCGTGCGGGGAGGACGCGGAGTCCTCCGTCGGTGCGGCGTCCCCGCGGTGCTTGCCGGAGCCGTTCGGCTCCTGCCCGGTCGTGCTGTTCTCCGACATGGTCGAACTCACCCCGTTGACATCGGTCGTGCTGTGCAGCCCGAGAGTCTAGCCAGCGGGTTTCCCGTCCGTGAGGGGAGCCTGCTGCAACGGCACGGGACGGCACACCCGGGGCTCCTCGGCGCCTGCGTCCGCCCCCTCCGGGGCCCCCGTCGAAGCAACCGCCGAGGCCGCCGCCGCGACCGCATCGGGTCCCGGCTCCGGCGGCGCCTCCACGTCCGCAAGACCGCAGGGCGCCCCGGCCGTCGCGTACGGCAGCCGGAGCACGCCCCCGGCCGTCCACAGGCCGGCCCCGGCCAGCCACCCCACGGGTGCGGCCAGTTGGCCCATCCGGCGGGCGATCGGCTGCCACGTCCCCACCCAGCTGCCGCCCGCCGCGTCGATCCGCAGCGCGACCGCACAGGTCTCGGGCATCAGGACCTGCCCCGGCTGGACGGCGAACGGCGTCACCGCCGCGTCGTCGAGCCGCAGGCACTCCGGGAAGCGCACCGGCAGCAGACTGCCGAGGACACCCCAGCCCAGCCGGTCGTGCCCCGGTGACGGCGCGTCGGAACGGATCAGGAGCAGCCCGCTGTCCGGGTCCGCGAGGAGCAGCCGGTCGTTGCTGTCCTCGGTGATCTGCAGCAGCGGCGTCACCTCCCCGCCCCGCTCCAGATCGACGGCGACCGCCTTCAGCGGCCCGTCGTCGAGCCGCCGGTCGAGCGCGAGCATCCGGCCCGTACGGTCGAGCCACACCCCGCCCGCGCACCGGCCCTTGACCTCCGCCACCTGCTCGGGACCGAAGGCCCCGCCCGCGACCAGCCACAGCGTGGTCGTGTCGGGGCCGACGCACATGGCGTACGCGCAGATGCCGTCCGGCGAGGGCGGCAGCAGCACCAGGTGCTCGGAGCCCGGGGCCTCCACGGCGCCGAGCCGGAGCTCCCCGGTGGCCGGGCCCGTGGGGTAGAGCAGCGAGAACGTGTTCCGCCGCCCGTCCACGCGGCGGGCGACCAGGACCCGGCCGTCGGCCAGGGGCAGCAGCTGGGTGCCGGGCTCCTCCGGCTGGTCGAGGGGGAGCGGGACGGCGTACGGCTCCGGGCCGTCGAGCGTCCACCGCTCCACGTACAGGGCGTCCCCGTCGCCCGCGAGCCTGGCGGCGTACGCGCCGTTCGCCGTGATCGTGAGACCCGTAGTGAACTCCGCCGGCCGGGCGCCGCGGCCGGGGTGCTCCCCGTCGCGGCCGTCGTCCTCGGCCGCGGTCTCGATGGCACACGCTGTCATCGACTCGTCACCTCCGGCCACGAAGCTAGTTTTCGCACTTCCAGCCGAACAACACGAGCAGGGTCACTTCACACATAAGGGTGGCTGTGCGGCGGTTCGGCTGAGGGGTGGGGGGCGGGTGTGCTGGAGTTGCCCGTGATGAGTAAGGTAAGGCGAACCTAAACGGAGGCTGTGGCTCCGCCCGGCCCGCTCCGGACGGAATCTGCGGCTCCGGCCGGTCACCCCGGACGGAGCCCCCACCACTCCGGCCCGGTCGCGCCCGTCTCCCCGCCAGGACACGTACAGGAGCCTTCTCATGTCCCTCCGCCGCCGCGGCACCGCCGCCGTCGTCGCCCTCGCCGCCGCGCTCTCGCTCGCGGCCTGCGGAGGAGGCGACGGAGGATCCGACGCCTCCAAGAAGGAGGACACGAGCAAGAAGAAGGACGTCGCCACCGGCGGCAAGGACTTCGGCGACGCCGCCGCGAAGACCGCGGCCATGGGCACGGACGCCAAGGCCGGCCAGTTCCCGCGCACCCTCACGCACGCCCTCGGCAAGACCGAGCTGCCGGCCGCCCCGAAGCGGGTCGTCGTCCTCGACGTCGGCGAGTTCGACAACGTCGTCTCCCTCGGCGTCAAGCCCGTCGGCTACGCCCCCGCCGAAGGCGACGACGGCATCCCGGCCTACCTCCAGAAGGACGCCGGCACCCCGAAGTCCGTCGGCACGATCAACAACCTCAACCTCGAGGCCATCGCCAACCTCCAGCCCGACCTGATCCTCGGCAGCCAGCTGCGTGCCGCGGACAAGTACGACGAGCTGTCGAAGATCGCGCCGACCGTGTTCTCCATCCGCCCGGGCTTCACCTGGAAGGAGAACTACCTCCTCAACGCCGCCGCGCTCGACAAGACCGCCGAGGCCAAGGAGAAGCTCGCCGCGTACGAGACCAAGGCCGAGCAGCTCGGCACGGACATCGGCCCGAACAAGCCGACCGTCTCGATGGTCCGCTACCTCCCCGGCAAGATCCGCCTGTACGCGAAGGCGTCGTTCATCGGCACCATCCTCGAGGACACCGGCCTGCCGCGGCCCGAGAACCAGCAGATCAACGACCTCGCGGCCGAGATCAGCCCGGAGAAGATCGACGAGGCCGATGGCGACTGGATCTTCACCGGCGTGTACGGCGAGGCCAAGGCCACCAAGAAGGACACCGCCCAGGCCAACCCGCTCTGGAAGAACCTCAAGGCCGTCAAGGCCGGCCAGGCCGAGGACGTCCCGGACGAGACCTGGTACCTGGGCCTCGGCGTGACGGCCGCGGACATGGTCCTCGACGACCTGCGCGGCCACCTCGTCAAGTAGCGCGGCCACCTCGACGGGCAGACGGTGAACGAGCGGCCCCCGACGCCGGCCGACGGCGCCGGGGACCGCCCGCCGTCGGCACCGCGACGGCGGCGGTACCAGCCGCGAAGGCGAGCCAGGTAGCCTTTCCTCGTGCCCCGTCTGTCTGAAGTCATCGCCGCGCTCGACGCCCTCTGGCCGCCAGAGCGGGCCGAGTCGTGGGACGCCGTCGGCACCGTCTGCGGTGACCCCGACGCCGAGGTCACCCGTGTGCTCTTCGCCGTCGACCCGGTAGCGGAGATCGCCGACGAGGCGATCGCCCTGGGTGCCGACCTGATCGTCACCCACCACCCGCTCTATCTGCGCGGGACGACGACCGTCGCGGCCGGCCACTTCAAGGGCCGTGTCGTGCACCGCCTCATCAAGCACGACATCGCCCTCCACGTCGCGCACACCAACGCCGACACCGCCGACCCCGGCGTCTCCGACGCCCTCGCCGGCGCGCTCGACCTCCGGGTCACCGGCCCCCTCGTGCCCGAGAACAACCTCGGCCGGATCTGCGAGCTGGACCACCCCGAGACCCTCGCCGAGTTCGCCGCCCGCGCGGCGAAGCGGCTGCCCGCCACCGCGCAGGGCATCCGGGTCGCGGGCGACCCCGGCATGACCGTGCGCCGCGTCGCCGTCAGCGGCGGCTCCGGAGACAGCCTCTTCGACGCCGTACGAGCCGCCGGCGTGGACGCCTTCCTCACCGCGGACCTGCGCCACCACCCCGTCTCCGAGGCGACCCAGCAGTCACCCCTGGGCCTGGTCGACGCCGCCCACTGGGCCACCGAATGGCCCTGGTGCGAGCAGGCCGCCGCCCAGCTCGACGAGATTTCCGACCGTCACGGCTGGGACCTCCGCGTCCACGTCTCGAAGACGGTCACCGACCCCTGGTCCTCCCACCACACCTCCCCTGGAGCCCCCAACTGAATGCCGCGCCCGCCGACCAGATCCGCCTCCTCGACGTCCAGGCCCTCGACGTCCGCCTCCAGCAGCTCGCGCACAAGCGCCGGTCGCTGCCCGAGCACGCCGAGATCGAGTCGCTGAACAAGGACCTCACCCAGCTGCGTGACCTGCTCGTCGCCGCGCAGACCGAGGAGAGCGACTGCGGCCGTGAGCAGACCAAGGCCGAGCAGGACGTCGACCAGGTCCGCCAGCGGGCCACGCGCGACCAGCAGCGCCTCGACTCGGGCGCCGTGTCCTCCCCGAAGGACCTGGAGAACCTCCAGCGCGAGATCGTCTCGCTCGCCAAGCGCCAGGGCGACCTGGAGGAGATCGTCCTCGAGGTCATGGAGCGCCGCGAGTCCGTCCAGGAGCGCCTCGCCGAGCTGACCGAGCGGGTCTCCGCCGTCCAGGCCAAGACGGACGACGCGACCGCCCGCCGCGACGCCGCCGAGGGCGAGTTCGACGCCGAGGAGGCGTCCGTGGAGAAGGAGCGCGAGCTCGTCGCGGGCACCGTCCCGGCGGACCTCCTGAAGCTGTACGAGAAGCTGCGCGTCCAGCAGGGCGGCGTCGGCGCGGCCCGGCTGTACCAGCGCAAGTGCGAGGGCTGCCACATCGAGCTCAACATCACCGAGGTCAACGAGGTCCGTGCCGCCGCCAAGGACGAGGTCCTGCGCTGCGAGAACTGCCGCCGGATCCTCGTCCGCACGTCGGAGTCCGGCCTGTAATGACGTCGTCGTCTTCGCGTGAGGTGATCGTCGAGGCGGACGGCGGTTCCCGGGGCAACCCGGGGCCCGCCGGGTACGGCGCCGTGGTCCTGGATCCGGTGACGGGCGAGACGCTCGCGGAGGCGGCCGAGTACATCGGCGTGGCGACGAACAACGTCGCCGAGTACAAGGGCCTGGTGGCGGGCCTGAAGGCGGCGCGGTCGCTGTTCCCCGACGCCACCGTCCACGTCCGGATGGACTCCAAGCTGGTCGTCGAGCAGATGTCCGGCCGCTGGAAGATCAAGCACCCGGACATGAAGCCGCTCGCGGCCGAGGCGGGCCGGGTCTTCCCGGCGGGCCGGGTCCGCTACGAGTGGATCCCGCGCGAACGCAACAAGCACGCGGACCGGCTCGCGAACGAGGCGATGGACGCGGGCAAGCGCGGCCGCCAGTGGGAGCCGTCCGACTCGACGGCCGCCCTGGACACCGCCGCGGCCCGCAACGCCGCGACCCTCCCCCCGGCGCCGTCCGGCCCGCCCGGCGACGCGACGGCGGGCGCGGCACGGGCCCGCGCCGCGCTGGCGACGGGTGCGGGCACGGCGGGTGCGGGCACGTCCGGCGACCTCGGCCAGGGCCGTACGGGAACGGGCTCGGGCGCCTGGCCCGGCACCGTCGCGCACCCGACGGCCCGGGACGACGGCCTGTTCGCCGCCGAGGAGGCCCTCGCGGCCCCGGCCTCGGGAGACTTCGAGGCAGAGGCGGGCGCCACGGCCCCGACCGGCCGCGCCGCGCGCACCCACGCGCCGGAGGCCGACACGGCGCCCGCGGGGGCACCGGCCGAGACCACCGGGCCCGAGGGCGACGGGAGCGTCGCAGCACCCGAGCCCACCGGGTCCGAGGCCACCGGGAGCGCCGCAGCACCCGCGCCCACCGGGTCCGCCCCCGCCCCGGTCGCGCAGCCGGCCTCCGCCGCCCCTGCCGCCCCCGGTCAAGGCTGGTCCGCCGGGCCCGACATGAGCGCGCCCGCCACCTTCGTGCTCCTCCGGCACGGCGAGACCGCGCTCACCCCCGAGAAGCGGTTCTCCGGCAGCGGGGGGACCGATCCCGAGCTCTCGGCGGCCGGACTCCGGCAGGCCGAGGCCGTCGCGGAGGCGCTCGCCGCACGCGGGACCATCCAGGAGATCGTCAGCTCGCCGCTCACCCGCTGCCGCCAGACCGCGGCCGCCGTCGCCGGCCGCCTCGGGCTCGACGTCCGCGTCGAGCAGGGGCTGCGCGAGACCGACTTCGGCGCCTGGGAGGGGCTGACGTTCGGCGAGGTCCGGGAGCGACACCCCGAGGACCTCGACGCCTGGCTCGCCTCGCCGAAGGCCGCGCCCACCGGCGGAGGCGAGAGCTTCGCGACCGTCGCCCGCCGCGTCGCCGCGACCCGGGACCGGCTCACCGCCGCCTACGCGGGCCGGACCGTCCTCCTCGTCACCCACGTCACGCCCATCAAGACCCTGATCCGGCTCGCGCTCGGCGCCCCGCCGGAGTCGCTGTTCCGGATGGAGCTGGCGGCCGCCTCGATCTCGGCGGTCGCCTACTACGCCGACGGCAACGCGTCCGTACGGCTCCTCAACGACACCTCCCACCTCCGGTAGGGGGAGCGAGGGCGGCGGGACGCCGCAAAGGGGGCGACGAGGCACCGCAAGGGGGTGGCGCGGGAACCCGGCCCCGTACCACCATCCCGTCATGACCTGGCACTTCACCGAGGACACCGCCGCCTTCCGTACCGCGGCCGGGACGCACCTCGCCGCCGAGCCCGCGCGTAACACCGCCGTGCTGACCCTCATGGACAGGGCGGAGCGGCTCGGCTGGTGGGCCGAGCCCGACGGCCGGGTCACGGGGGTCCTCGCGGTCTCCCCGTCCGGGGCCCTCGACCTCGGCGCGACCACGGAGGAGGCCGCTCTCGCGCTCGCCTTCCGGGCGGGGGAGGAGCCGACGGAGGTCCGCGGCGAGACGGCCGCGGTGGAGGCGTACGCGCAGGCCTCCGGCCGCCCCTGGACGCCCGCCGTCCGGATGCGTCTCTTCCGGCTCGGCGAGCTGACCCCGCCGGACCCGGCCCCGGCCGGCCGGCACCGGACGGCCACCGAGACCGACACCCCGCTCGTCACGGCCTGGACGAGGGAGTTCGCGACGGCCATCGGCGACGAGCCCGCCGAGGACTACACCGGCTTCGTCGCCGAGCGGATCTCCGAAGGCCGCCTCGTCCTCTGGGAGACGCCCGACGGCCGCGCGGTCTCGATGGCCGCCGTCTCCCGCACGATCGAGGGCCAGGCCCGCGTCCACCTCGTCTACACGCCGCCCGCCGAACGCGGCAACGGGTACGCGGCGGGAGCCACCGAGGCCGTCAGCCGGGTCGCGGCCGACACCGGCGCCACCCAGGTCCTGCTCTTCACGGACCTCTCCAACCCCACCAGCAACGCCCTCTATCAGCGTCTCGGCTACCGCCCGGTGACCGACCACCTGGGCGTGGAGTTCACCGGGACCGCGCGCTGACGGGCCCCCGCAGCGCCGCCGCCTCGCGCGCCAGCGTCTCCACCCGCGCCCAGTCGCGGGCCGCGAGGGCGTCGGGCGGCAGCATCCACGTACCGCCGACGCAGCCGACGTTCGGGAGCGAGAGGTAGGCGGGGGCGGAGGCGAGCGAGATGCCGCCCGTCGGGCAGAACCGGGCCCGGGGGAGCGGGCCCGCGAGGGACTTCAGATACGGGACGCCGCCCGCCGCCTCGGCCGGGAAGAACTTCATGTCCTCCACGCCCTGTTCGAGCAGGGCCACGACCTCCGAGGTCGTCGACACACCGGGGAGGAATGGCAGGCCCGAGTCGCGCATCGCGCCGAGCAGGCGCTCCGTCCACCCGGGGCTGACCAGGAACCGCGCCCCGGCGCCGACCGCGTCCGCGACCCCGGCCGCCGAGACGACCGTCCCCGCGCCGACGACCGCGCCCGGCACCTCGGCCGCGATGGCGCGTACGGCGTCGAGCGCGGCCGGGGTGCGGAGGGTGACCTCTATCAGTGGCAGCCCGCCGGCGACGAGGGCGCGGGCGAGAGGGACGGCGTCGGCGGCGTCCTCGATCACCACGACGGGGACGACGGGGGTTTCCGGGGCAAGGTCGAACACGCTCGTCATGGGCTTCATCCTGCCCACGACGAGCGTCACGCGCAACGAGCGTTGCGCAGGGTGCAATGAATGCCCAAGTGGGTCAGTGGATCTCGTCCACCAGCACGTCGAGCGCCCCGGCCTTCCCGGTCTCCTCCACCACGTACCCCAGGTCCCGCAGCGCCACCACCAGCTCCTCCGGCGAACGCGGAGCCGCCCCCGCCTCCAGCAGGCTCCGGACGATCCGGCCCTTCGTCGCCTTGTTGAAGTGGCTGACCACCTTCCGGGTCGGCGCGTGCAGCACCCGCACCGTCGCCGTCCGCGCGGCCACCTCGCCCTTCGGCTTCCACGCCGACGCGTACGCCGACGAGCGCAGGTCAAGGACGAGCCCGTCCCCGGCCGCCTCGGGCAGCACGGAGGCCATCGCGCCCCGCCAGTGCCCGCCCAGCGCCCCGAGCCCCGGCAGCTTGACCCCCATCGAGCAGCGGTACGACGGGATCCGGTCGGTCACCTTCACCGCACCCCATAGCCCCGAGAACACCAGCAGGGAACGCCCCGCGCGCTTCCGTGCGCCCGCGTCCAGGGTCGCCAGACCCAGCGCGTCGTACAGGACGCCCGTGTAGACCTCGCCCGCCGGGCGGGCGCCGGCCGTCCGCAGCTCCACGTTCTTCGCGACCTCGCCGCGCAGCCCCTCGCTCAGGCCCAGCACCCCGCGAGCCTTCTCCTCGTCGGCCGCACACAGCTCGACCAGCTCGTCCAGGACCGCCGCCCGCGCCTCCGCGAGCCCCGGCAGGGACAGCGACTCCGGCTTGAGCGGCGCCCCGCGCCCCGAGGAGGCCTTGCCCTCGGAGGGCGGCAACAGCACGAGCACGGTGGTTCTCCTTCGTCCGTACGGGGATGGGGGTGCGGCCCCAGGAGCCCAGCGTACGAGGTACGGCGCCCTGTCCCGTACGGGCAGCGGGGGCGGCCACGGACGGAGACGGCGCCGGCTCCCCTCCGCACGAGGCGCCGCACCCGTCCGTACGAGGCGCCGCTCCCCTCCGCACAAGGTGCCGCACCCCTCCCCGCCCCATACGCTCGGTCCATGCCCCGCCGCCACATTCACGTGACCGGCGCAGCCGAGGCTCCGCTGCGGGCCGCCCTGCGCGCACTCCGTGCCGAGCTCGCGATCCCCGAGGACTTCCCGCCCGCCGTCCTCGCCGCGGCCGAGGCCGCCGCGAAAGCCCCCCGGCTCCCCGCGTACGACGCCACCGACCTGCCCTTCTTCACCGTCGACCCGCCGACCTCCACCGACCTCGACCAGGCCATGCACCTGGCCCGCAGGTCCGACGGCGGCTACCGCGTCCACTACGCCATCGCCGACGTCGCCGCCTTCGTCACCCCCGGCTCCGCCCTCGACGCCGAGGCCCACCGGCGCGTCCTCACCCTCTACTTCCCCGACGGCAAGGTCCCCCTCCACCCCGCCGTCCTCTCCGAGGGTGCCGCCAGCCTCCTCCCCGGCGAACCCCGCCCCGCCCTCCTCTGGCGCATCGACCTCGACGCCGAAGGCCGCCGCGTCGCCACCGACGTCCGCCGCGCCCTCGTCCGCAGCCGCGCCAAACTCGACTACGCGACCGTGCAGAAGCAGATCGACACCGGCACGGCCGAGGAACCGGTGGCGCTCCTCCGGGACATCGGACGCCTCCGCGAAGCCCTCGAAGCCGAACGCGGCGGGATCTCCCTCAACGTCCCCGAACAGGAGATCGTCGAGCAGGACCACACCTACTCCCTCGCCTACCGCGCCCCGCTCCCCGCCGACGGCTGGAACGCCCAGATCTCCCTGCTCACCGGCATGGCCGCCGCCGACCTCATGACCGCCGCCGGCACCGGCATCCTGCGCACCCTCCCCACCGCCCCCGACGGCGCCGTCGCCCGCCTGCGCCGCTCCGCGCAGGCCCTCGGCGTCGACTGGCCGCACCACGTCTCGTACGCCGACGTCGTCCGGGCCGCCGACCCCACGAACCCGCGCCACGCCGCCTTCCTCCAGGAGTGCACCACCCTGCTCCGGGGCGCCGGTTACACCGTCTTCACCGACGGCCACATCCCCACCCCGGCCGTGCACGCCGCCGTCGCCGACGAGTACACCCACTGCACCGCGCCCCTGCGCCGCCTCGTCGACCGGTACGCGGGCGAGCTGTGCGTCGCGGCGGTGGCGGGCGACGAACCGCCCGAGTGGGTACGGGCCGCCCTGCCCGACCTGCCCGACGAGATGGCCGACGGCTCGCGCCGCGCCAACACCGTGGAGCGCGAGAGCGTCGACATCGTCGAGGCGGCGCTGCTGCGGGAACGGGTCGGCGAGATCTTCGACGCGTACGTGATCGACGTGAAGGAACGCGAACCGGCCGTCGGCACCGTCCACCTGGACGACCCGGCGGTCGTCGCCCGCATCGAGGGCGGCGAATCCCGCCTGCCGCTGGGGGAGTGGCTGCGGGTCAGACTCGCGGAGGCGGACCCGGGGACGGCGAAGGTTCTGTTCGCGCCCGCGTGACGGCCGGGCCGAGCTCGCGGTAGAGGGCGCGCGCGTCGTCGGCGTGGAAGCGGATCAGCCGTACGGGCCGGGGCGCGCCGAAGAACCGGGGCGCGTCGACCGGTTCGGTCAGCTCGACGGTGAGGGAGGTCTGCGAGCCGACGGCGAGGTTCAGCTCCCCCTCGGTCTTCTCGTGCGAGAACACCAGCTCGTGCCGGACGGACGCGATCCGGCCGAGGGGCACGGACACGTCGACGTGCGCGGCCTGGCGGAGCCGCAGGACGTCCCCGGCGAGGGTGTGCGGGCGGGTCACGGCCGCGGCGTGCAGGCCGAGGACGAACAGCACGGTGTACACGTCCAGGACGAGGACGATCGCGTGGACGACGGGCCAGTCGGCGAGCAGATACGACATGCCGACGCTCTCGACCACACACACGAACGCGAAGCCGTACATGAGCGCCGCCTGGTCCCGCGCGTGCGGGAACACGCCGTCGACACCCCCGACCCCGTGCGGGCGCCGTGCCGCCCACCGCCCCAGGCTCGCCATGATCCGCAGCTCGTGCCCCATGATCCGCAGCACGGCCTCCGGCACGAGCTCGGCGACGGCCTCCCGCCGGGAGAGCCCCCGACGCCGCAGCCGCAGGTACGAGAGGCCCTCGGCGAGCACGAGCGCGACGACGAGGAGCTCGGCGCCGGCCCACACGGCGGCGGGTATCCGGACCCCGCCGACGAGAAGGACGGCGAGGACGACCTCGGCGGGGAGCACGACGTAGGCGACGAGCCGGAGAAGCCGAACGCCCCCACTCCTACGGCCCGTCATCGGCTCTGCTCCCGTCATCGCTCCGGTTCCCGTCATCGGTTCTGCTCCCGTCGTTCCCGGACCAGGCGCATCGCCAGGTGGATGGCCGCGGACTGCGCGGGGGCGAGGTCCGCGAAGAGGGCGTCCGCGAGGGAGGTGTCGAGGGAGCCGGCCCCGTCCGGCGCCCCGGACGGCATGTCCACTCCCAGCTCGTCCGGCAGGCAGCCGGCGAGCACCCGCGCGGCCTCGGCGACCCGGGGGTCGTCCGCCTCCGCCCCGGAGAGCGCGTCGAGCAGCGGGTACACCTCGCGCGCGTGCTCGGCCGCTCCCTCCATCAGGCTCATCAGCCGGGCCCGCTCCTCCTCGGGTACGACGACGTCCATCAGGGCCAGGATCTGCCGGTCCTTCGCCGCCATCGGGGACTCGGGCAGCTCGCCCAGGCCGACGAGCAGCGAGGTGAGCTCCGGCGACAGGGGCCCGTCGGCGGGCAGCCGCCCGGCCCGGGCCTCGTCGAGGAGGGCGGACAGCCGCTCCCTGCGCGCCCGGATCTCCGCCTCCTGGCGGGCCAGGTCCCCCGCGAGCTCCTCCAGCACCTCGACGAGCCCGCGCCCCTCGTCGTCGGCGAGCACCACCCGTACCTCGTCGAGGCCGAGACCCAGCTCGGTGAGGCGCCGGATACGGGCGAGCAGGACGGCGTCTCGGACGCCGTACTCCCGGTATCCGTTGGCCCGGCGCGCGGGCTCGGGCAGCAGGCCCGACTGGTGGTAGTGCCGCACGGCGCGGGGGGTGACCCCGACCAGCGCGGCGATCTCGCCGATACGCATGGCCCCAGTAGAAACCCTGACGCTGCGACAAGGTCAAGCCTGCTCCGCCACACCTTCGGGACCGCTTCCGGATCATGTGCCACGATCGAGGGAACGACCCCCATCCGACGGACGGCAGGTGCCTCGATGTCCGAGCCTGACGACATGACTGCCATGCCGAACGAATCGCTCACGCAGGCGGACATCCTGCTGGAGGGCTTCCTGGCGCTGGACACGCCGGAGGGCTTCCGCGCGGAGCTGATCGAGGGGGAGATCGTCGTGACACCGCCGCCGGACGGGGACCACGAGAAGTACATCAGTCGTGTCCTGAGGCAGGTGATCAGGAAATCGATGATCGACATGGACGTGTCGGGGAACAAGGGCCTGAAGACGGCGAGTGCGGCGGAGCGGCCGAGGAACCACGTCATCCCGGACCTCACCTTCGCTCCCGTCGAGGCCGACCTGTTCGCGGGCGCCGACTGCTGGATGCCCGGTGACGGTGTCGCGATGGTCCTCGAGGTCACCTCCACCCGCCCGAACGCCGACCGCGAGACCAAGCGCCGCTGCTACGCGGGCGGAGGCATCCCGCTCTACCTGCTGGTCGACCGGGACACGTCCACCGTGACGCTCTTCACCGACCCGGAACGCGGCGACTACCGCGAACTGCACGCCGTCCCGTTCGGCAAGCCCCTCCCGCTCCCCGCCCCCTTCGGCTTCGACCTGGAGACGGCTGACTTCCTCTGAGGCCGTCGGCCTCCTGATCGGCGGGTAGCATGGTCGGCACGGCAGACGAGCCGGGCGGGCGGCCGCGTGGAGATCCTCGGATCTTCCCGAGGAACGTCCGGGCTCCACAGAGCAGGGTGGTGGCTAACGGCCACCCGGGGTGACCCGCGGGACAGTGCCACAGAAAACAGACCGCCGGGGACTTCGGTCCTCGGTAAGGGTGAAACGGTGGTGTAAGAGACCACCAGCGCCTGAGGTGACTCAGGCGGCTAGGTAAACCCCACTCGGAGCAAGGTCAAGAGGGGACACCTCGGTGTCTCTGCGCGGATGTTCGAGGGCTGCTCGCCCGAGTCCGCGGGTAGACCGCAGGAGGCCGGTGGCAACGCCGGTCCTAGATGGATGGCCGTCGCCCCGACGACCGCGAGGTCCCGGGGGACAGAACCCGGCGTACAGCCCGACTCGTCTGTCGGCCCACGTGGGGAGGGCCCCCGCCCAGGCACTACGCCCGGGCGGGGGCCCTGCTCGTTCACCCGGCGCCGAGCTCCGGGGAGACCGGCCGCTCGAAGAAGGTCTCCAGGACGACCGTGGCCTGCGTTCCGCTGACCCCGTCGATCGCGTAGAGACGGCGCAGCACGTCCTGCAGCTGCTCCGTGGTCGCCGTCCTGACCTTCACCAGGACCGACGCGCTGCCGGCGA
Source organism: Streptomyces sp. CB02980 (assembly GCF_014451325.2). GTDB lineage: Bacteria > Actinomycetota > Actinomycetes > Streptomycetales > Streptomycetaceae > Streptomyces. Next base: position 89,647 of record NZ_JACSCH020000023.1, read on the forward strand.
TGACGTGTGCCTCCAGGATCTCCGGGAGCGCGGCGAAGTCCTGTGCCGAATCGCCCATCCACGAGACCGAGTCGACCATCACGTACGCCAGGACGGCACCGCCCACCGCCGCCGGGTCCACCTCGACGGTGGTGCGGCGGATCGCACCGCGCTCCCTCAGCTTCCGTACGCGCTCGTGGGCCGCCCCGGCCGAGAGGCCCACGGCCTGGCCCAGTGCGGCGTAGGGCTGGGTGGCGTCCTGCTGGAGGTGGGCCAGCAGGGCGCGATCGATGTGATCCACAACTCTCCATTCGGTTTGATCTTGCGGAGACCGTATCTCATTCGGCAGTCTTCCCGTGAAGCCGTACAGCATTCGGAACGGCATCTGTGTGGATGGGAAGGAACCCGCATGACCAGCGAGCGCCCCGCACTGTACGAGATGTTCGACGACCGGTTCCGTACCGGCCGTTGCATGAACGGCGACGACGGCCTGGAGGTCCTGTACACCGGCTGCCGCTGGGCCGAGGGGCCGATCTACCTCCCCGCCTGGAGGCAGCTGGTCTGGAGCGACATCCCCAACGACCGGATGCTGCGCTGGGACGAGGAGACCGGCGCCGTCAGCGTCTTCCGCCGCACCGCCGGGCACACCAACGGCAACACCCTCGACCGCCAGGGCCGTCTGATCACCTGTGAGCAGGGCAACCGCCGGGTCACCCGCACCGAGCACGACGGCACGATCACCGTCCTCGCCGACCGCTGGCAGGGCAAGCGGCTCAACAGCCCGAACGACGCGACGGTGAAGTCCGACGGCTCCATCTGGTTCTCCGACCCGGACTTCGGCATCACCAGCGACTACGAGGGCTACCGCGCGGAGAGCGAGATCGGCGCCAACAACGTCTACCGCATCGACCCCGCCACGGGCGAAGTGCGCCTGGTCGCCGACTGCTTCGCCGCCCCCAACGGCCTCGTCTTCTCGGCCGACGAGCGGCAGCTCTTCGTCTCCGACACCCGGGCGGGCTTCATCCGGGTCTTCGACGTGCGCGAGGACGGGACGCTGTCGGACGGCGACGTCTTCGCCGAGGCCGGGGCCCGCGGGGCCGCCCGCTTCGACAACCTCCGCTTTGACGACGGCGGTCGGCTCTGGGCGGCCGCCATGGGCGACGGCGTGCACTGCTACGACCCCGACGGCACCCTGATCGGACGGCTGAACGTGCCCGAGGCGGTCGCCAACATCACCTGGGGCGGAGCCAAGCGCAACCGTCTCTTCATCGCCGCCGAGACCAGCCTCTACTCGGTCGTCATGGCCGTCACGGGCACCCACCCGACCGGACCCGGGCGCAGGCCCTGGCTGGAGCCGCAGTCCCGCTGACCGGGCCGGCGGGGTGCCTGCCGTTCAGGGGCGACGGACCTCGAAGTGGAAGCAGCCGTACTCGACCGCCCGGACGTGGACCAGCGCCACGGCCGGGTCGGCGAAGGCTTCGGCGAAGGCCCGGTCGAAGCCCTCGGACGTCGCCTCCGGGATCTCCAGGAGCCGGCCCCCGACGATGCGGCCCGCCGCGTCGTAGCGACGCACGGTCCTGAGCGCTTCCGCACGGGCGAAGGGGTACGTCTCCGAGGGCGCGGGCCCGTCGCACTCCCCGGCGTGGACGAAGACGGGGCCCTGCTCGTCGTACGCGCCCGGCTCGGCCCCCGTCTCGGCCGCCCAGCGCCGCAGCGGCGCGTACGAGACGAGCGCGATCCGCTCGCCCGGGACGGAGAGACGCAGGCAGCAGCGGAGCGGGTCGCCGCCCTCGTCGGCGGAGTACGGAACGCAGGCGCGGCCCGCGTCGTCGGTGACGCGCAGCCCGGCGAGGGCGGAGGGCGCGATGGCGCGGGCGTCGTAGGCGGTCGTGGTGGTGGTCTGGGTGCTCATACGGCCAGGGTCGCGCGACGGAGATGCGGCCGCTGGCGGAATTCGGACGCGGTGGTGCGGGAGGGGAGCCGGGTGGGCCATGAGCCCGCGTCCCCGGCGGGCCAGGGGTCCGCGTTCTCCGGAGGGTGAGGATGCCGCGTCCCCCGGCGGGTGAGGATGCCGCGTCCCCGGCGGTGAAGATGCCGCGTCCCCCGGCGGGTGAAGATACGGGACCGTCCGGTCGACCGACACGTCGATCACCCCGTACGGCGGGACCTCCGTGGCCAGTCTGGCGGACATGCCGACTCGCGAACCGACCCACCACCGGGGCCCCGCACTCTCCCGGCGGGGGTTCCTCACCGGCGGCGCCGCGTGCGCCGGCGCCCTCGCCGTTCCCTCCGTCGCCGGCGCACAACCGCGACTCTCCGCGGCGGCGACGGCGAGTTACACCCTCACCGTCACCAACGACTCGACGCAGTTCCAGGACATCTGCCTCTACCAGGAGCCGGTCGACCTCGGCGTCCCGAACGCGCTGTCGCTCGCCTGGCTGACCGCGCCCGCGCACCCGAACCACTCGGTGACCTTCACCTGGTCCCCGGACTACAGCTTCGCCTGGGCGGTGACCGGCCCTCTCCAGCCCGGCGGTCACTTCTCGGCATGGGACCAGGTCTCGGCCGACCCTGCCGACCAGATCCGGAACCGGATCGAGTTCGACCACGACAACGGCAGCTTCGGGTTCACGGCCGCCGAGGGACCCGCGCAGGTCGGTGTCCTGGAGATCGACGTACAGGACGACGTGCCGGAGGGCACCGCCTCGGTCGGCATCGGCATGACGAACGCCCCGGTCTTCGCGGTGCAGGCGGAGCCCGGCGCGGTCCTGCCCTTCACACCGCATCCCGCGTACTGGGTCACCGCCGGCACCTTCTTCACCGGGCAGGTGCTGGACGTCGAGGAGATCACGAACGCCGTCCCCGTCCCCTTCGACGGCACGTACGCGATGCTGGCCGTCCTCACTCCGGACAACGAGTGGTCGGTGAGCCCCGCCTAGGTCCGTGAGGGCTCAGAGCGGCGGGAGCCGGCGGTGCAGGAGGCAGAACTCGTTGCCCTCCGGGTCGACCAGGACGTGCCAGTTCTCGGCACCGGTCTGACCGATGTCCGCCGGCCTGGCGCCGAGCGCGAGCAGCCGCTCCAGCTCGGCGTCCTGGTCGCGGTCGGTGGGGTTGACGTCGATGTGGAGCGGGAGCTTTCCGGTGTGCGGGTCGCTGCTGGGGCTGAGGACGAGGGTGGGCTGCGGGCCGCCGAAGCCGGCGTCGGGCGGCCCGATCTCGATGCTTCCGTCGCTGTCACGGCCGAGCTCGACGTAGCCGAGGACCTCGCTCCAGAACGCGGCGAGCCGTTCGGGATCGGAGCAGTCGATGACCAGTTCACTGATGCGGCATGCCATGACCGTCAGTCTAGGCAGGAGCGCGCAGCCAGTTGGCGTACCAGGCCCGGAAGTCGGGGTACGCGGGGACGAAGCCGCCCCAGTCCGGGTCCAGCCACCAGACCTCGCCCGCACGCGGCCCCGTCACGATCAGCCGGACGTACATGCCGCAGCCCTCTTCCGCCAGCGTGAGCGTGCCCGGGGTCAGTTCCTCCGCTGCCAGGACGCCGATCGCTCCGGGGAGGGGGTCGGCGAGAGGGAACCGCGTGGCGAGCCGGCCCGGCCGACGGTCCTCCTCCCACTCGCCGTCCACGGCCCAGTCGTCCCCCGCCTCCGGGCGGGGAGTCGCCAACGGCAGCAGACCATGGGCCGGGCCGGCGGGGCCGTCGCCCACCTCCGCCACGAAGTCCCGGTAGTCCGGAGGGAGTCGGATGCCGTGCTCCTCCTCGAACGCGCCGATCTCCGCGTCGGGGAGCGCGGGACGCAGCTCGTACCGATGCGTATCCGACCCGAAACGCGCCCGCTCCGGGTCCCGCGCCGCCATCTCCCGTATCCGGGCACGCACCTCGGCCCCGTCCCAGCTCACCATGGCGTGACCCTATGCCTCCGCCTGCCCGTCGCCAGGTCGCGGCGGGGTCGCCGCCGAGGCGGCGGCCGACAGGAGCCTCTCCGCCAGAACCCGGCAGCGGGCCGTGAGCTCCGGGGGATCGAGCAGCTCGAACTCGTGCCCCAGGAGGAGTACGTGCACGAGGACGCGGTCGAGACTCGCCGCGCCGCTCAGGACCTCGCAGCGGTCCTCGCCCCGCTCGTGCACGACCGCCGCCGACGCCGGGATCTGCGCGCGGACCGCGTCCGCCGGCGCGTGGACGAGGAAGCGTGCCTGGTGGGCGTAGACCCGGCTCGTCACCCCCTCCTGCACGTACTGCGCCGCGTCCGGTGCCGCGCGGGGGCGGAAGCGCCACGTCCGGGCCGCCACCGCCGTCATCCTGTCCACGCGGAAGGTGCGCCAGTCGTCCCGGTCGAGGTCGTACGCGAGGAGGTACCAGCGCCGGTCGGAGGCGACCAGACGATGGGGCTCGACCCGGCGCGGCCGTGGCGCGCCTCCGGAGGGATAGTCGAAGCCCGCCTCGACCTCCTCGCGGCATGCTCCGGCCAGAGTCATGAGGACCTCGGGGTCGACCGGTGTGCGGCCCGCGCCGAAGAACTCCACCGAGCCCGACAGGGTGCGCACCTCGTGCCGCAGCCGGGTCGGCAGTACTTGGTCCAGCTTGGTCAGCGCCCGGAGCGTGGCGTCGCCGGAGCCGGCGGCCGCGCCGGCGAGGAGGGAGACCGCCGTCGCGATCGCCTCTTCGTCGTCGAGGAGGAGGGGCGGCAGATCCTGTCCCCGGCCCAGCCGGTAGCCGCCGCCCACTCCCAGGCCGGCGTGGACCGGATAGCCCAGCGCGCGCAGCCGCTCGACGTCGCGGCGCACCGTGCGCGGCGTGACGCCGAGCCGGTCGGCAAGCTCGGGGCCGGACCAGGCCCGGCGCTGCTGCAGCAGCCCGAGGAGGGTGAGTACCCGCTCGGTGGTTCCCAGCTCGTCCATGTGGCCCAGCCTGCCAGAGGTGGCGGACCGATCCTGTCCGCCTCGGGTGTCAGGGTGGATCCATCACGCCGCGATGAAGGAGCAGTACGATGAGCCGTCAATTCCAGGTCACGTTCGACGCGCACGACCCGGGGGCGCTGTCGACCTTCTGGCGCGAGGTACTGGGTTACGTCCATCCGGGCCCGCCGGGAGTGGAACTGCCGGAGGGGGCGGACCCGATGGCCGCGTGGGACGAGTTCCTGGCGAAGCTGGGGGTGCCGGAGGAGGAGCGCAACACGCGATCGGCCCTGGAGGACCCGGAGGGGCGGGGACCTCGGGTGTTCTTCCAGCAGGTGCCGGAGGGGAAGACGGCGAAGAACCGGGTGCACCTCGATGTGAGGGCGGCGCCGGGGCTGGAGGGGGAGGAGCGGATGGCGGCGCTGGAGGCCGCATGCGAACGGCTGGTCGGGCTGGGAGGGAAGCGGCTGCGCCGCTTCGAGCCGGAGCCGCCGATGAGCGACGGGTGGATCGTGATGGCGGACCCGGAGGGGAACGAGTTCTGCCTGGACTGAGCGGAGTGAGGTGGTGCGGCCGGGGGCGGGGGGCTCAACTACCCACGGGGAGATTGCGCAGGCCCCGGCCCAGGGCGGCCGCACCAGAAGCCCACTCGAAACCCCCGCCCCCAGCGCCTCACCCCACCCCCCTCACCCGCACAAAGCCGTATCCACGACCCCCGCCACGCCCTTCACGGCCTCGTCCTCCGTCGGGATGCTCGTCACCGTCACGTTCGCCGCCCGCCCGTCGTCCGTGACCCCGCCCCTGGTCTCGTAGCCCGCGATGTCGCCCCCGTGGCCCCAGTAGGCGCCCCCGCACGACAGCGGCCTCTTCATGAGCCCCAACCCGTAGTGGAACGACGTCCCTTCGATCGGGACCGTCGTCCGCATCTGCTCGCGCTGCGCCTTGCGCAGCAGGCGATCGCCGCCGATCAGCTCGCCGAAGAAGCGGTTGAGGTCCGAGTTCGTCGAGATCATCTGGCCCGCCGCCCAGCCCGCCGACGGGTCGATCGCCGTGAAGTCGCGCAGCGGCTCACCCTCCTTCATCCGGTGATAGCCCTTCGGGTGCGCCTCCCTGATGGTCTTGTCTCCCTGCCCGGGGAAATACGTGTGCCGCAGCCCGATCTTCCTGACGATGCGCCGGTCGATCTCCTCGGCCAGCGGGCGCCCCGTCACCTTCTGGACGATCAGGCCCGCCAGTACGTAATTCGTGTTGCTGTAACTCCACTTCTTCCCCGGTACGAACTCGGCCTCGTGCTTGAGCGCCACGTCGACGAGATCACGGGGCTCGAAGTACCGGTGCAGCATCTCTTCGTCGCTGATGTCCGTCCCGTAGTCCGGAATCCCGCTCGTGTGCTGCAGCAGCTGACGGACGGTGATCTTCCCTCCGTCGAGTCCCTTCCCCCGTACCACCCCCGGCAGATACGTGTCGACCCACTCATCGAGGTCGACCTTCCCCTCGCCGACCAGCTGCAGCACGACCACCGCCGTGAACGTCTTCGTGTTGCTTCCGATCCTCACCTGGCCGTCCCTGGGCACCTTCGCGCCCGTGGCCAGGTCTCCGACCCCTGCGGTGTACGTGCGTGCGTGGCCCCTGCCGTCCTCGACGCTCGCCAGCGCCGCCGGCTGGCCGCCGCGCACCAGGGCGTTCAGGCCCTGCTGCACGGAGTCCGGCCGTGTCGCCGCGACCGCCGCGGGCGGCGCGAGCGCGCCCGCCGTCATGACCGCCACGACCACCGCCGCCGCTGCCGCGGCGCCTCCGCGCCGGAGACCCGTCTGCGGTCGGGAGAGGCGGAACCTCGACGTCCTCGTCTTCATCGCTCGCGTGTTCATCAGCTGTCCTTCCGTCGATCGGGCAGGACACGATCATGTTTTCCGGGGGCCCGTGAGCGCATCGCGGAAACGCGGGAGAAAGTGCTCCCCCGATCGGGGGAGGCCGGCCACGAGCCGCCCGTTCATACTGGCCGGTGATGATCAAGGCACTCCGGCCGCTGCTGCGCCGTTCCACGTACACGGGCGCGCTGTTCGCCTACTCGGCCGCCCTCGCGAGTCTCCCCCTGCTGTCCTTCGCGCTGCTTCCGGCGCTGGCGTGGCGATCCGCCCCCGAGGGCCTCCTCTTCGTCGTGGTGCTGGTCGTCTGGGCCGCCCTGATCGCCCTGGTCGGCCTGGCCCGCACCACGCGGCGGGTGCTGATCCTGGCCGCCCGCCGACTGTTGTACGTGGTCCTGCCCGAGCCCTCGGCCGTGCGCCCGCCCACGGCTTCGCCCGAAGCCGGACCGGTCGCGGCCGTCCCCGGCGCACCTTCCGCATCCCTCGCGTCCCCCACGCCCCCCGCCTCCGACCGCTGGCGGACACCTCTCTGGCTGCTGCTGCACGTGACCCTCGGCTGGACGGGTGCGCTCGCGAGCGGACTGCTGCTCTTCCTCGCCCTGGCCCTTCCGGGGGGCTGGCTCCGCGCCGAGCTGGCCCTGAGCCTGTTCGGCCGGTCCGCACGGGTGACCGGCGGCTGGCAGAGCTGGGCCGTGGCGCTCGGCTGTCTGCTGCTCGCCGCGGTCGTCTGCGTCCTCGTGACGCGCGCCCTGCGGTGGTCGGCGCCGCGGCTCCTCGGGCCGTCGACGGCCGAGCGGCTCGCCCTCGCGGCCGAGCGGGAGCGGCGGCTGGCCGAACGCAACCGGCTGGCCCACGAGTTGCACGACTCCATCGGGCACACGCTGACGACGACCACGATCCAGGCCGCGGTGGCGGGCGAGCTGATGTCCACCGACCCGGCGGCGGCGCGGGCCGCCCTGCGCAGCATCGAGGAGTCCGCCCGGGCCGCGTTGGAGGACCTGGACTACGTCCTCGGCGTCCTGCGCGAGCGCGAGGCCGAGACGGCCGGGACCGGGGCTGCCGGGACCGCCGGGACCGCGCCGACCCGGACCTTGGCCGACCTTCCCGAGCTGCTCGAACGGGTGCGGCACACGGGTGCGGTGGTGGAGTGGGAGCGGTCCGGGGACCCGGCGCAGGTGCGGGGGACGCTCTCCCGGGCCGCGTACCGGATCATCCAGGAGGGGCTGACCAACGCCGTCCGGCACGGCGCCGGCGGTCCGATCACGGTACGGGTGACGGCCGGGCCGGACGCGCTGGAGCTGGCTGTGGTCAACGAGACCGGGGCCTCCGCGCGTACGGGCCGCCCGCGGGCCTTCCCGACCTCCGGGCACGGGCTGCCCGGTCTCGCCGAGCGCGTACGGCTCCTGCACGGCGAGATCGATGCCGGCCCGGACGGGCCGAGGCGCTGGCGGCTGGCGGTCAGGCTGCCCGTACGGTTGTCGGCATGACCGGCCCCGACGCCACCGAGACCGCCACGACGCTCCTGATCGCGGACGACGACGAGGTGACCCGCACCGGTCTGCGCACCCTGCTCGCCGCACAGCCGGGGATCGAGGTGGTCGGGGAGGCCGCCGACGGCGTCGAGGTGGTCGAGCGGGCGCGGCGGCTGCGGCCGGACGTGGTCCTGATGGATGTACGGATGCCCCGCCGCAACGGGATCGAGGCGACGCGGCAACTCCTCGCGGAGCCGGACGAGTCGGCGGGGCCGAGGGGCGGGGCCCCTGCCCTGGTGCCGCCGAAGGTGGTCGTGATCACCACCTTCGAGAACGACGACTACGTCACCGCCGCGCTCAGCGCCGGTGCCAGCGGGTTCGTTCTCAAGCGGCTCCCGGTCCGGCAGATCGCGGAGGCCGTACGGGTGGTGGCGGCGGGCGAGGCGATCCTCTTCCCGGCGACCCTGCGCCGGATGGTCGCCGCCCGTCCGCTGGACTCCGCGGAGGCGCTTCCGAAGGCGGCGCTGACGGGGCGGGAGGAGGAGGTGCTGCGGCTGATGGCCACGGGCCTGTCCAACCCGGAGATCGCGGAGTCCCTCACCGTGAGCCTGGAGACGGTCAAGACACACGTCGGGAACGTCCTGACCAAGCTCGGTGCGCAGAACCGGACCCACGCGGTGGTCATCGCGTACGAGTCGGGCCTGGTGGTGCCGGGCTTCACCGGCTGACGGGAGGACGAACGCCTGCCCCACCCGGGTCCCGGATGGGGCGCGCGCCGGGCGATCGGCTCAGGCGAGGACCTCGATCCGCCACTGCGGATCCCGGTCGTCCGTACGGACGAAGATGCGCTTCGGGAGCAGGGAGCGGTCCTCGAACAGGTCGCGGCCGAGGGCCAGACCGTTCTGGTCGATCACGTACGTGCCGTCCCGGAGGTCGGCGAGCGAGGTGATGGTGGTCAGCGCGATGGTGTCGCCGTCGCCCTCGACGCGCTGGAGGCGCCAGACGGAGGCGGGGGAGTCGTCGGGGCGGGCGACGACGGGCGCGCGCTCGGTGCCCTCCGAGGCGATGGTCTCCTCCGTGCCCTTGGCGGTGAGCCGGAAGCCCTCGCCGTCCCGGGTGATCAGCCACTCCCCGGCGCGGGTCGGGTCGACGAGGAAGCCGACGACGGCTCCGTCCTCGACCCCGACCGGGGCCCCCTTCGCGTACAGCTTGACGACCTTGCCGGCGTTCGACATCGCTCCTCCTGGGTTGAGTGGGTCGCGTGTGGCGGTTTATGCCGGAGAGTGCCCGTACGGCCCTGCCGGGTGCCAGTGAACACGCAGGTCATAGGCTGTGTGGCGCTGAGAAGTCGTCAGGGAGGGGCAGGTTCCGCGCGCCGTGGAGCAGGATCGGGATCAGAGTGGGCCGGCCGTGTCGCCCGGCAGGGCGGGGAGTGGCGGGCCGGGGAACACGCCGGCCGGGGAGCGCTGGTGGCGACGGCCCGGGTTCGTCGTCTTCTGCCTGTTCCTGATGCCTCCGGCGGGCATCGTGCTGGCCTGGCGGACCCGGTGGTCGCCGGGGCGGAAGGTGCTCGCCACCGTCCTGTCGGCTGTGTGGTTCGTGGCGGTCGGCACGAGTGACGGGCCGGCGGACGAGCCCGCGGTCGCCGACGCGAAGCCCGCGTCCGGCACGCGCCCGACGGCCTTCGCCCCGTACGCCCCGCCGACGCCCACCCCGGTCCCCACCGTGCGGCGGGTGGTGGCCGACTACCGGGGCCAGAACCTGGAGGCGGCGTCGCGGGCCGCGTACGAGGCAGGGTTCCGGGCGCGGTCGCACGACGCGACCGAGGACGACAGGATGCAGCTCGTGGACGGGAACTGGAAGGTCTGCTTCCAGGAGCCGGCGGCCGGGGAGACGGCCACGGCCGAGAAGGGACGGCGGAGCAGGATCGAGTTCGCCGTCGTCGAGAAGAGCAGCCCGTGCCCGGCGGCGGACGGCGCGGCCGTCGTCTTCCCCAAGGTGCCGGACGTCGTCGGCAGGACCTTCGCGAAGGGCTCGGCCGAGCTCCGCAAGGTGGGCCTCACGGAGATCCGGGGCGCGAGTGCGTACACGGACGTGGAGCTGAGCGCCCGTCACGAGGACTGGCGGATCTGCTTCCAGAACCCGGAGGCGGGCGAGGACGTCGAGCGCCCGGAGCACATGTCCGTACGCCTCTCCCTGGCGCGGCCGGGTCTGTCCTGCCCGAGCGAGGACTACGCCCGCCTGCACGGCGACTCGGACCCGGACCCCGACCGTCACGGCAGTGGCAGTGGCAGCGGCAGCGGCAGTGGCAGCGGTGGCGGCTCGGGCGGCTCGGGCGGCGGTCTCGCCTACTACAAGAACTGCGACGCCGTCCGCGCCGCCGGCAAGGCCCCCATCCACCGAGGCCAGCCCGGCTACCGCTCGGGCCTCGACCGAGACAACGACGGCAAGGCCTGCGACTGGTCCTGACGCCCCGCCGGCCCCGGCCGGTGTCGGTCATCCGGGGCAGCCTGCCGGGTCCCATCGGCGTGCGGCACACGTCGGGGGCCCGGCGAGGTGTACGGGTAGGGCATGACCATCCCTGTGGACCAGCTCAGCGATCCGGCCGTGCGTGCGTTCGTCGCGGCTCTCAACGCCAATGACCAGACGGCACTCTTCGAGGCCATGACCCCTGACGCGACCATGTCCGACGACGGCTCCGAGCGCGATCTCCAGGAGTGGCTCGACCGGGAGGTGTTCGGCTCGCGCGGGCACATGGACGTCGAGTCCGAGTCGGACGGTGGGCGTGGTCTCGTCGCCGACTACCGCAACGACACCTGGGGCTCGATGCGCACCAAGTGGCTGTTCACCGTCGAAGGCGGGAAGATCTCCCGCTTCGAGACCGGGCAGGCGTAGCGCCGCTGCCGCTGACATCGGCCGGGGGAGGAGTCGGCCCTCCGGCCGGTGCAACGGCATCGGGAGTCACCCGGCCGATGTACGGCGTCCGGCGCTAGCCCCGGCCGATGTACGGCGTCCGGCGCTAGCCCCGGCCGATGTACGGCATCGTCGTCGCCATCACCGTCGCGAACTGCACGTTCGCCTCCAGCGGCAGTGCCGCCATGTGCACCACCGTCGCCGCCACGTCCGCCGCGTCCATCACCGGTTCCGCCGCCAGTTCGCCGTTGGCCTGGAGGATGCCGGTCTGCATGCGGGCCGTCATCTCCGTCGCCGCGTTGCCGATGTCGAGCTGACCGCAGGCGATCCGGTACGGGCGCCCGTCGAGCGACAGGGACTTCGTCAGGCCCGTCATCGCGTGCTTCGTCGCCGTGTACGCGATCGAGTGCGGGCGCGGTACGTGGGCCGAGATCGAGCCGTTGTTGATGATCCGGCCGCCCTGCGGGGACTGTTCCTTCATGGTCCGGAAGGCCGCCTGGGCGCACAGGAACGCGCCCGTCAGGTTGACGTCGACGACCGCGCGCCAGGTGTCCGGGTCCAGGTCCTCGACGGGGACGCCGCCGCCCGCGAACGTACCGGCGTTGTTGAAGAGCAGGTCGACGCGGCCGTAGCGGTCGCGTACCGCCGCGAAGAGGGCCGTCACCTCCTCCGCCGAGGTCACGTCCGTGGGGACGGTCAGGAAGTCCCCGGCCGGCAGGGTCGCCGCCGTCTCCTCCAGGGCCTCCGCCCGCCGTCCCGCCAGGGCCACCGACCAGCCTGCCGCCGCCAGGGCGAGGGCCACACTCCGGCCGATGCCCGATCCCGCTCCCGTCACCACTGCGATGCTCATGGGCGCGCAGCGTACGCGAGACGCGTGCCCCATGAACTCATGGTCCCGACACGTGGATGTTCTGTACCCGACAACGTGAGGTCGTCCCGCCCCCCTCGAATGACGGACGGACAGCATCCGTCTGGGGAGGGCCACATGAACCGCGTACACGACGTTCACGAGCATTCCGAGGAACTCCGCGCCGCCGCCCGCCACTTGGGGCGCCGCCGGTTCCTCACCGGCACCGGGGCCGCCGCCGCGCTCGCCTTCGCCACGCAGCTTCCGGCCGCGGGTTCCGCGGCCGCGGCCGAACTCGACGGGCGGCGCATATCCGAGGACCCGTTCACCCTCGGCGTGGCGTCCGGCGACCCGCTGCCCGGCTCCGTCCTGCTGTGGACCCGGCTCGCGCCCCGCCCCTTCGAGCCCGGCGGCGGACTGCCCGCCGCGAGGGTCTCGGTCCACTGGGAGCTCGCCCGCGACGAGCGCTTCACCCGGACCGTGCGCCGCGGCCGGGCCACCGCCCACCCGGAGTTCAGCCACACCGTCCACGTCGAGGTCGAGCACCTCGACTCCGACCGGGAGTTCTTCTACCGCTTCCGCGCCGGCGACTGGACCAGCCCCGTCGGCCGCACCCGGACCGCACCCGCCCCCTGGGCCCGCAGCTCCGGTCTGAAGCTCGCCGCCGTCTCCTGCCAGGCGTACCACGACGGGTACTTCACGGCCTACCGCCACCTCGCGCAGGAGGACGTCGACGTCGTCTTCCACCTCGGCGACTACCTCTACGAGTACGCCGTGAACGCCACCGGCGGCGCCCGCGCCTACACCGACCGGACCCTCCCGGCCGTCTTCAACCGCGAGACGCTCACCCTGGACGACTACCGGCTCCGGTACGGGCTCTACAAGTCGGACCCCGATCTGCGCGCCGCGCACGCCGCCCACCCCTTCGTCGTCACCTGGGACGACCACGAGACCGAGAACAACTACGCGGGCGGCACTCCCGAGAACAACGTCCCGCCGGAGGAGTTCCTGCTCCGCCGCGCCGCCGCCTACCGCGCCTACTGGGAGCACCAGCCGCTCCGCACGCCCCAGCGGCCCCAGGGGCCGGACATGCGGCTCTACCGCCGGCTGCGCTTCGGGCGGCTCGCCCAGTTCGACATCCTCGACACCCGCCAGTACCGCTCCGACCAGGCGTACGGCGACGGCTGGCAGGTCCCGGGCCCGGAGTCCGAGAACCCGGCGCGGACGATGACCGGGGCCACACAGGAGCGGTGGCTGCTCGACGGCTGGCGCGGCTCCCGCTCCCGCTGGAACGTCCTGCCGCAGCAGGTGGTGTTCGCCGAGCGCCGTGACCGCGCCACCGCGGACTTCAAGCTCTCCATGGACTCCTGGGACGGCTACCCGGCCTCGCGGCAGCGGCTCCTCGCCGGTGCCGGGGCCGCCGGGGTCGAGAACCTGATGGTGCTCACCGGGGACGTCCACGTCGGCTACGGCCTCGACATCAAGGCCGACTTCCGCGACCCGGCCTCCCGGACCGTCGGCACCGAGATCGTCGCCACCTCGATCAGCAGCGGCAAGGACGGCGCCGACCGTCCTTCGAACTACGACAAGCTCATGCAGGCCAACCCGCACCTGAGGTTCTTCAACGGGCGGCGCGGCTATGTGACGGTCGCGCTCGGCGAGGAGACCGCCCGGGCCGACTTCCGTACGGTGCCGTACGTGACGACCCAGGGCGCTCCCGTCACCACGGCCGCCTCCTTCGTCACGGAGGCGGGCGACCCGGGTCTCAAGCCCGCGTGACCCCGGGACTCAAGCCCGCGTGACCCCCGGGCATCAAGTCCGCGTGACCCCCGGGCCTCAAGTCCGCGTGACCCCGGGTCTCACGCCCGCGTGATCACCGCTTCCTCCTGCGGGTAGCGGACGCCGATGCGGTCCCGTACCGCGTCGAGCGTCCGCATCACCGCGAGCGAGCCGTCGAGGGGGACGAGCGGGGACTCCGTCTCGCCCGCCCGCAGGCAGCGCATGACCTCGGCGGCCTCGTGCCGGAGGGAGTGGGGTTCGTCCGACGACGTGAACTCCTCCGGCTCGTGGCCGTTGCGGTGCAGGGTGAAGCGTTCCGGGAAGAAGAAGCCGCGCGGGACGTCGATCCGGCCCAGCGAGCCCGTCACCGAGGCCGTCAGCGGGGTGTCCGCGTCGAGCGAGCAGGACAGCAGCGCCGACGCCCCCGAGTCCGACCAGCCCAGCAGCATGCCGGTGTTCAGGTCGACGCCCTCCGGCGAGAGCAGCGCGTGCGCGTGGACCGTGTCCGGCTCACCGAGCAGCAGTTGCGCGAACGACACCGGGTACACGCCCAGGTCGAGCAGCGCCCCGCCGCCCACCGCCGGATCCCGCAGCCGGTGGTCCGCCGCGAAGGGGCCCGCGAGCCCGAAGTCCGCCTGTACGGTCCTGATCTCGCCGATCGCCCCGTCGCGGACCAGCTCCGCGAGGCGCCGGATCAGCGGGTTGCAGTACATCCACATGGCCTCCATCAGGAAGAGGCCACGGTCCCGGGAGAGAGCGACGAGTTCCTCTGCCTCGCGGGCGTTGAGTGTGAGAGCCTTCTCGCAGAGCACCGCCCTGCCCGCCTCCAGGGCACGGCCGGCCGCCTCCCGGTGCGCGTGGTGCGGGGTCGCCACGTACACCACGTCGACGTCCTCGTCGGCGAAGAGCCCGGCCCACTCGCCGTACGCGCGCGGGATGCCGAACCGGTCCGCGAAGGCCTTCGCGGACGCCTCCGTGCGGGACGCCACCGCGACGACCTCCGCACCGTCGAGCGTCAGCAGGTCCGTGGTGAACCGCTCCGCTATGCCGCCCGTCGCCAGGATTCCCCAGCGCACCGTCTCACCCATGTTTCCCACCCGTCCCCATCTGTCCCAGCGGTCCCGCAGAGGTCTCGACCATGTCGGTCGAGCTGAGAGCATAGGCAAGAATTCAACGAAATGGAGCGGTCGATGCCGGAGAGCGGCCAGAAAACAACACAAGGGCACATAACCGAAAGGGCTCCCGAGCCGATCGGCAACGCGGCCGCCCGGCGCACCGGGCTGCTCGTCACCCTCGTCCTCGGCGGGCTCACCGCACTGCCCCCGCTCTCCATGGACATGTACCTCCCGGCCCTGCCCGAGGTCACCGGGGCGCTGAACGCCCCCGCCGCCACCGTCCAGCTCACCCTCACCGCCTGCCTCGCCGGCATGGCCCTCGGCCAGCTCGTCGTCGGCCCCATGAGCGACAAGTGGGGCCGCCGCCGCCCGCTGCTCATCGGCATGATCGTGTACGTCCTCGCCACCGCCGTCTGCGCCCTCGCCCCCACCGCCGAGATGCTCATCGGCTTCCGGCTGCTCCAGGGCCTCGCCGGCGCCGCCGGCATCGTCATCGCCCGCGCGGTCGTCCGCGACCTGTACGACGGCGTGGAGATGGCCCGGTTCTTCTCCACCCTGATGCTGATCTCCGGCGTCGCCCCGATCATCGCGCCCCTCATCGGCGGCCAGATCCTGCGGATCACCGACTGGCGGGGCGTCTTCTACGTCCTCACCGTCATCGGCATCCTCCTCACCCTCGTCGTCTGGCGCTTCCTCGCCGAGACGCTGCCGCCCGAGCGCCGGCACGAGGGCGGGGTCGGACAGGCGCTGCGCACCATGAAGGGGCTGCTCGCCGACCGCGTCTTCGCCGGGTACATGCTGACCGGCGGCCTCGCCTTCGCCGCCCTCTTCGCGTACATCTCGGCCTCGCCGTTCGTCGTCCAGGAGATCTACGGGGCCTCGCCGCAGACCTTCAGCCTGCTCTTCGGCCTCAACTCGATCGGCCTCGTCGCCGTCGGCCAGATCAACGGCAAGCTGCTCGTCGGCCGCGTCAGCCTGGACAAGGCGCTCGGCTGGGGCCTCGGGACCATCCTCGTCTCCTCCCTCGCGCTGCTCCTCATGACCAGCGGCGTCTTCGGGGAGGTCGGACTCGTGCCGATCGCGGCCGGACTCTTCGTCCTGATGTCCGCGATGGGCCTCGCCATGCCGAACACCAACGCCCAGGCCCTGATGCGCACCCCGCACGCCGCCGGCTCCGCTTCCGCGCTGCTCGGCACGACGTCCTTCCTCGTCGGCGCCGTCGCCTCCCCGCTCGTCGGCATCGCCGGCGAGCACACCGCCGTCCCGATGGCGGTCGTCCAGCTGACCTGCGCCGTCCTGGCCCTGGCCTGCTTCCTCGGGCTGTGCAGGCCGTGGCAGACGGCCAAGGCGGCCTAGACGACCAGGAGGGCCTGGACGACCAGGAGGGCCAAGTAGGCCGAGGCGGGCGAGGCGGGCGACGTGGCCAGGGGGATCCGGCCCGCCGGTGTGCCGCCGGTCGTTCCGCGGCCCGCGGTGTCACGATCTCCGGGACGGACGGGAGGACCGGGGATGTGCCACTACTGCGGGTGCCGCGAGATCCCGCTGATCAAGGAGTTCATCGCCGAGCACGAGTCGGTCACCGACCTCGCCGGGGACGCCGTGCGCGCGCTCGGCAGCGGCGACCGCGCCCGTGCCGGGACGCTGGCCTCGCGGATGGCCGTCGAACTCCGGGCCCACTGGTCGGGGGAGGAGCGGGGGCTGTTCGCGGTCATGCGGGAGAACGAGGAGTACACGGCGTACGTCGACGCCCTCGCCCTGGAACACCGGGAGCTCGCCGCCTTCCTGGACGGACTCGACCTCGACTCGGCCGAGCAGCGCGCGGCGTTCGTCCGCGCCGTCGACGAGCTCCACACGCACATCGCCAAGGAGGAGGACGGCCTCTTCCCGGCCTCCCTGACCGAACTCACGGGTGAGCAGTGGGACCGGTCCATCGACGCGTGGCGGACGGTCCACTCCCGGGACCCGCTGCCGGGCTGACCCGGCGGCGCCCGGTGTGCCGCCCGATGTCGACCCGCGCTGCCCGCTGTCGTCCTGTGCCGCCCTGTGTCGCCCGGTGCGGCGCAGGGGGCTCCGTGGGCCGCCGCGGCCGCCGATCCCGCCGCCTAGACTGTCTCGGTGAACGCCTCCGCTCCCTCCGCCGACTCCCTGCGCGCCGCCCTCGCCGGGCTCCTCGACGGGCTGCCGCCCAAGCAGGCCGCCCGGGCCGTCGACCGGCTGATCGCCAACTACCGGGGGACCACCCCGACGGACGCCCCCGTGCTGCGCGACCGCTCCGACGTCGCCGCGTACGCCGCGTACCGGATGCCGGCGACCTTCGAGGCGGTACGGGGCGCCCTCGCCGCCCTGCGCGAGGCGGCGCCCGACTGGGAGCCGCGTACCCACACCGACGTCGGCGGCGGTACGGGCGCGGCCGGCTGGGCCGTCGCCGAGGCCTGGGAGGAGCAGCCGCCCCGCACCACCGTCCTGGACTGGGCCGAGCCGGCCCTCGCCCTCGGGCGCGAGCTCGCCGCCGGGACTCTGGACGCCGAGTGGCGCACGGCCAGGATCGGCAGCGCGCTGCGGCTCGCCGACACGGACCTCGTCACCGTCTCGTACGTGCTCAAGGAGCTGACCGAGGCCGACCGGGCCGCCCTCGTGACCGAGGCGGCGCGTGCCGCGCAGACCGTCGTGATCGTCGAGCCCGGCACCCCCGACGGCTACGAGCGGATCATCGCGGCCCGCACCCTGCTGATCGAGGCCGGGTTCACGGTCGCGGCGCCCTGCCCGCACAGCGGGGCCTGCCCGATCGAGCCGGGCACGGACTGGTGCCACTTCTCGGCCCGGGTCAGCCGTTCCTCGCTGCACCGGAAGGTGAAGGGCGGTTCGCTGCCGTACGAGGACGAGAAGTACAGCTACGTGGCGGCGACCCGGGTCGCGCCCGCGCCGGCGACCTCCCGCATCACCCGCAGGCCGCAGATCCGCAAGGGCCTGGTCCTCCTCGACCTGTGCGGCCCGGACGGCCTGACCCGGGACACGGTCACCAAGCGTCACGGCTCGCTCTACAAGCAGGCCCGCGACGCGGAGTGGGGCGACTCCTGGCCGCCGGAGGCCGAGGACTGAGAGCCCCGGCTGTGCGCACCCACCGGAAGTGCCCCCCGAAGTCACGTTTCCGCAGACCAGGAGGGGCACTTCGCGGAAGCGTCCCCAGCAGCGTCGACCCGTTCCGACGCCCTGTGGGCTAGGGCCGCAGCTCCTGGGTGCAGCACTTCACGCTGCCGCCGCCCTTGAGGAGTTCACCCAGGTCCATGCCGATCGGCTCGAAGCCCCGCCGTCGCAGCGGGTCGAAGAGGCCCACCGCCGCCTGGGGGAGGAGGACGTTCCGGCCGTCGCCGACCGCGTTCAGGCCCAGGGCCGCCGCATCCTCGGCCGTCGCGATCAGGGCGTCGGGGAAGAGCCGGGCGAGCACCGCGCGGCTGCCGGGGGAGAAGGCGTCCGGGTAGTACATGACCTCGTCGCCCGCGTCGTCCAGGACGCACAGCGCCGTGTCCAGGTGGTAGTACCGCGGGTCCACCAGCTCGAGGCCGATCACCGGGCGGCCGAAGAACTCCTGCGCCTCGTCGTGCGAGAGCGGGCTGGAGCGGAAGCCGCGCCCGGCGAGGATCCAGGAGGCGGTGACGGCGAAGTCCCCCTCGCCCTCGTTGACGTGCTCCGGAGCCCGTACGTCGTCGGCTGCCCAACCGTTTCCTCGGAACCAGGCCAGATGCGCCCCGGCCTCGGCCGCGCGCTCCGCGTGGGCGAACTTCGCTCCGAGGACCCGTCCGTCGACGACGGTCGCGCCGTTCGCCGCGAAGACCATGTCCGGCAGCGCCGGGTCGGGGGCGAGGAGCTCGACCGTGTGGCCGAGCGCGCGGTAGCGGTCGCGCAGGTCCTCCCACTGGGCGAGGGCGAGCGGCAGGTCGACCGGTTTCGTGGGGTCCATCCAGGGGTTGATGGAGTACGTCACCGTGAAGTGCGTGGGTGGGCACATCAGATAACGGCGGGGCGAGGACGTGCGCGGAGTGGTGCGCAATGAGGGCTCCTCACGGACGGGCGGTCAGAGGCACCGGCGGGGTGAAGATCCGCCGGATCGGTGACCCCATGGTCCGCCTTCCGGGCCCGCCGCGCTGTGGACCGTTCGGGTGGTTCGGCTCTGGCCACGACTCGCGAGACGTAGCGTCTCGTAGACTGCTAGATTGGGCCCATGTCCGACACCAAGGCCCCCGACGCCTCCCGCCGCAGCGAGCGCTCCCGCCGCGCCATCTTCGACGCCGCCCTCGCCCTCGTCTCCGAGACCGGCTACGCGAAGACCACCATCGAGGGCATCGCCGCCCGCGCCGGGGTCGGCAAGCAGACCATCTACCGCTGGTGGCCCTCCAAGGCCGCCGTCCTCCTCGACGCCTTCCTGGACCTCGCGGCCCGCGCCAATGAGGCAGCTCGGCGGGCGGACGCCCACGGCGGGGAAGGGGCCGCTGAGATCCCCGACACCGGCGACCTCGCCGCCGACCTCAAGTACGTCCTGCGCGCCACCGTCGACGAGATGAACGACCCCACCTTCGACGCCCCCACCCGCGCCCTCGCCGCCGAGGGCATCGTCGACCCCGAGCTCGGCGCCCGCTTCACCGAGGCGCTCCTCGAACCGCAGCTCCAGTACTACGCCCGCCGCATCGAGGCGGCCCAGGCGGCCGGCGACGTGGACCCCGGCGTCGACCCCCGGATCGCCCTCGAACTCCTCGTCGGACCGCTCCACCACCGCTGGCTCCACCGCACCCTGCCGCTGACCCACGCGTACGCCGACAGCCTCGTCGACCTCGCCCTGCGCGGCCTCGCGCCGAGGGCCTGAAACGTCCGTCGCACACCGGTTCCACACCCCGGTTCCGCACTCCGGTCACCCAGGGCGCAGGATGGTGGGACCATGGGCAGAGCCGAACGGGCGAGCATGAGGTGTGAGGGGATAGATGGGCGACGGGATCGACCGCTACCGCGGCACGGAGAGCAAACTCGCACAGTGGCTGCGCAGGCGCCCGAAACGCACCGCGGCCGACGACGAGAACGACCGCGAGAAGCTGCTTCTGGCCGTCGCCGCCGCCGGGCTGCCCCTCGCCCCCGCCGCGTACCCCGTCGGCTACAGCTGTTCCTGTGAGCGGATCGGCTGTCCCACCCCCGCCCGGCACCCGGTCTCCTTCGCCTGGCAGACGCAGTCGACCACCGACCGCGCCCAGATCGAGCGCTGGGCCCGCAACGAGCCCGAGGCGAACTTCATCACCGCCACCGGCATGGTCCACGACGTCCTCGACGTACCGCTCGCCGCAGGCCGCGCCGCCCTGGAGCGCCTTCTCGCCGAGGGCGTCGAGGTCGGGCCGGTCGCCGAGTCCGCCGACGTCGACACGGTCGGCGGGCGGATGCTCTTCTTCACCGCCACCCGCGGCACCCCCGAGGACGAGGACGAGTGGTGGCCGTGTGAGCTCGACTGCCACCCCGAGACCATGGACGAGCACCCGGGGCTCCGCTGGCACTGCCGCGGAAGCTACGTCCTCGTACCGCCCGCCCGGCTCCCCGGAGACGAGAGCGCCCA
Source organism: Streptomyces sp. CB02980 (assembly GCF_014451325.2). Lineage (GTDB taxonomy): Bacteria > Actinomycetota > Actinomycetes > Streptomycetales > Streptomycetaceae > Streptomyces. Next base: position 110,103 of record NZ_JACSCH020000023.1, read on the forward strand.
TCCGGTCGTCGCCTGGCTCCGCGGCCCCGAGCACCCGCTGCCCGACCCGCTGAACCTCCTGGAGACCCTCCAGGACGCCTGCGCCCGCCACGCGGCCGCGCGCGAGGCGGAGGGCGACGGCGAGCACACGGCCCACGAGATCGCCTGGCCGCTGACCCGCTGACCGGCCGGCCTGCTGGGCTCCTGACCTACGGCCCCCTGACCGGCTGGCCTGCTGACCCGCTGGGGAACGGCCTGAGCGGCGGCCAGAGCGGTGGCCTGAGCGGCGGCCTGGGCCGGGGGCTGTTCAGCGGGCGACCGGGCCTTACGAGCCCTGCGCGCCCACCACGCCCTGGAGCCGGGCCTTGATCGTGACCCCGTCGCGGTCGGTGCCCGCCGGCTTCACCAGGACCGCCTGGTTGGACACCCACTCCTTGGTGACCGTGTTCTTGACCTCGCCGGTCAGCAGCGCCTTGATGTCGGGGTCGACCTTGGGCCGGTAGCCCGGCGCCGCCGTCTGCCGCTCGAAGAACCGCGTCGCGAAGAAGACGAACGCGCCGCCGTCCTTCGTCCGCAGCCCGAGCGGCGCGAAGTCGCCCTCGTCCGCGACCCGGTCCAGGTACTGGGTGGCGAGCCCCGGGCGCTTGGCGCCCTTCTCCCGCTGCTCCCGCAGCAGCGTCGTGTGCGGCCCCTCCGCGTACGGCCCCGGCTGCCCGTCCTTCAGGTACGCGACGTACTCCTTGCCGAGCTCCTCGGGCGCGACCGCGAGCGTGTCGGTGTCCGCGGCGACCGGCACCGCGTACCCGTCCTCCTCGGCGAACTCGGGCACCTGCGACGGGCCCAGGATCACCAGGTGGGCCGCCTCCCACAGCTGCTGGGGCCCGTTGCGTACGAAGACGACGAGCCAGCGCTGGTCGCCGGCGCCCTCGTCGGTGTCCAGGTTGGGGTCGGTGTCCGCGAGGAACCAGCGCGGCCAGCCCGCCTTCTTGGGCAGGACGAAGCGCGCGTCCGACAGTTCGAGGGGGCGGTGGTTCGGATTGCCGCCGGGGGACGTCACCGCACGCGCGCGCAGACCCGCCTGGTTGATCTCGCCCAGCGGACCGGTGACCCGGCCCGCGTCCAGGGCCGGGTCGTGGGCCTTGTCGGCCCTGTTGTAGGCGGTGGTGAAGTCGGCGAGGGCCTGCGCGGCCTCGGCCTGGGTGGCCGGCGGCATCAGGGCGAGCTCACCGTGCACGGTGACGCAGCCGCTCGCCGTCAGCGCGAGGACGGTCGCGGCCGCCGTCGCCGCGAGGAGACGTACGGGGCGCGCGGGGCGCGCGGCTCTCGTGGACCGTCCTGCCGTCAGCCGCTCAAGCGGTCTTCCCGGCGCTCGCCTCAGCGTCAGCCTGCTCATCGGTCGCCTTCTGCTTCTTCACCCGCACGGACGGACCCGACCCTATCGGGGCCAGGAACAGCGCGAGCGTCGGGACCAGATACAGCGCCCACACCGTGACCTGAAGGACCGTCGGGTTCGGCTGGAAGTTGAAGACGCCCTTGAGGAGCGTGCCGTACCAGCTGTCCGGCGGGATCGTCGCCGAGATGTCGAAGGCCTTGTTCGCGAGGCCGTCGAGGAAGCGGGCCTCCTGGAGGTCGTGCACGCCGTACGCGAGGACGCCCGCCGCCACCACGACCAGCATCCCGCCGGTCCAGGTGAAGAACTTCGCCAGGTTGATCTTCAGCGCGCCCCGGTAGAACAGCCAGCCGAGGAGCACCGCCGTGAGCAGGCCGAGCAGGACACCGGCCAGCGGTGCGAACGTGCCGTCCGAGGAGGCCCGGACCGACGCCCACACGAACAGCGCCGTCTCCAGGCCCTCGCGGCCCACGGCCAGGAAGGCGGTGGCGACGAGTGCGCCCGTGCCCATCCGGAGGGCCGCGTCGAGCTTGCCGTGCAGCTCGGCCCTGAGGTGCCGGGCGGTGCGCCGCATCCAGAAGACCATCCAGGTCACCAGGACGACCGCGACGATCGAGAGCGAGCCGCCGAGCAGCTCCTGCGCCTCGAAGGTCAGCTCCTGGGAGCCGAACTCGAGGCCGGCGCCGAAGGCCAGGGCCACCCCGACGGCCACGCCGATGCCGATCCAGATCGGCTTGAGCGCGTCCCGCCGGCCGGTCTTCACCAGATAGGCGATGAGGATGCAGACGACCAGGCTGGCTTCGAGGCCCTCGCGCAGGCCGATCAGATAGTTACCGAACACGCCGGTTCCCTCCCGGGGTTGCGTGGAGTGTCACGAGAACAGCGCCCGGCCCCACCAGTCGCCCTTGTCCCGGACGCCCGGCGGGACCGCGAAGAGCGCCGAACCCACGTGCTGGATGTACTCGTTGAGGGTGTCGGCCCGCGACAGGGAGGTCTGCACCGGGATGAAGCCGGTCCGCACGTCCTTCTGGTACGCCAGGAAGAACAGCCCGGCCTCCAGGCGGCCGAGGCCGTCCGTGCCGTCGGTGAACGAGTAGCCGCGGCGCAGGATGGTCGCCCCGGCGTTGGTGTCCGGGTGGGCGAGCCGGACGTGGGAGTCCGGCTTCATCGCCTTCAGGAACGGCTCGTCGTGCTCCTTGGCCTTGCCGACGGGCGCGCCCTCGCGCTTGTCGCGGCCGAAGATGTCCTCCTGCTCGGCGAGCGGGGTGCGGTCCCAGGTCTCGACGTTCATCCGGATGCGGCGGGCGACGAGGTACGAGCCGCCGTCCATCCAGGCGGCCGGTCCCTCGGCGTCCTTCCCCGAGACCCACACGTGCTTCGCGAGCCGCTCGGTCTCGGTGCCCGCGATGTTGCGGGTGCCGTCCTTGAAGCCGAAGAGGTTACGGGGGGTCTGGGCATCCGGGGTCGTCGAGGACGTCTTGCCGAAGCCCAGCTGCGACCAGCGCACCGCGACCTTGCCGAAGCCGATCCGTGCCAGGTTCCGGATGGCGTGCACGGCGACCTGCGGGTCGTCCGCGCACGCCTGCACGCATAGGTCGCCGCCGCTGCGCGCCGGATCCAGGTTGTCGCCCGGGAACTTGGGCAGCTCCACCAAGGCCCCGGGCTGCTTGTCCTTCAGCCCGAAACGCCCGTCGAAGAGCGTGGGGCCGAAGCCGATCGTGAGGGTGAGACGCGAGGGCTTGAGGCCGAGGGCCTCACCGGTGTCGTCCGGCGGTGCCTCGGGGAGGCCGCCGTACGCGCCCTCGCCGACCTCGGCACCGGCCGTCATGCGCTCGGCCGCCCGCGTCCAGTCCTTGAGGAGCCGGACCAGCTCGGCGCGGTCGGTCGTTGTCACGTCGAAGGCCGCGAAGTGCAGCCGGTCCTGGACGGCGGTGGCGATGCCGGCCTGGTGCGGGCCGTGGAAGGGCACGGCCGCGCCGCTGTCGGCGACCGGTACCGGGGTGTCCCCGTCCCGGGCCAGCAGGGCGGCGGCGCCGCCCGCCGCGGCGGCACCGAGCGCGAGCCCGGCACCGCCCAGGGCAATGACCTTGCGGCGGGAGGGCGCGGCGGCCTCAGCCACCGTCGTCTCCCGGTCTTCCTGGGTCTCCTCGGACACGTCCGCGCCTCCCCGCTCTCTCTGTCCGTTACTTGACGACGGCGGCGGAGAGCTTGGAGAGCGGCTCGGCCAGCGCGTTGACGCCGTCCGACAGCTCCTTGCGCTCGGCCTTGCCGACCTTGTCGTACGAGGTGAAGACGTAGCTGCTCTTGTCCGTGCGGTACTTGTCGAGCAGCGTGTTCAGCGCGGCGAACTGCTTCTCCAGCTCGGCGACGAGCTTCGGGTCGTTCTTCGTGGCGACCGGCTTGAGCAGGTCGAAGGACTTCTGCGCGCCCTCGACGTTGGCCTTGAAGTCGACGAGGTCGGTGCGGGAGTAGCGCTCCTCCTCGCCGGTGACCTTGCCGGTGGCGACCTCGTCCAGGAGCTCCTTGGCGCCGTTGGCCATCGAGGTCGGGGTGATCTCGGCCTTGCCGACCCGCTTCACCCAGTCCGCGAGGTCCTTGTCGAGGAGGTCGGCGAGCTGCTTCTCGCGCTCGCCGATCTTCTTGTCCTGCCAGAGGGCCTTCTCCAGGCGGTGCCAGCCGGTCCAGTCCTTGGCCGGGTCCTGGCCGGCCTCCAGGCCGTCCTCGCGGACGTCGACCTTGGGGTCGATGTCGCCGAAGGACTCGGCGACCGGCTCGGTGCGCTCCCAGCCGATCCGGGACTCGGCGTAGGCCTTCTTCGCGGCCTCGATGTCACCGGCGCGGACGGCGTCGGTGAAGACCTTCACCTTGGGGAGGGTCGCGTCGGCCTGCGCCTGGACGTACTGGCGGTAGGCGGCGACGGCCGCGTCCATCTCGGGGGAGCGCTTGACGCCCGCCGCACCGCCGGTGGCCTTGACCTGCTGGCGGATGCCGTCGCCGACCATGCCGGGCTTGCAGGCGATCTCGTAGTCGCCGGCCTTGATCTCGGCGGTCAGGCTCGCCTTGGTGCCGGGGCCGATGTTCTCGCGCTCGGTGACGATCCGGTCGTCCGGGTAGAGGACGTAGACCTCGGTGACCTTGGAGCCGCGGTTCTCGACGGACAGCTGCACGTGGCCCGCGGGGAACTCCTTCTTCGAGACCTCGCAGGAGTCGTCCTTGGCGACCACGGTGATCGTGCCGTCGTCCGCCTTGGCGTCGCTCTTCTCGGTGCAGCCCGTGACGGCGGCCAGGGCCGCCGCGGTCGCGGCGGCGGTGACGACGGAGAGGCGAACGGCTCGCATGGGGACTCCAGAAACACGGGGAGGGGGACTGAGGCGGACCTAACTTAACCGAGGCTTACCTCAGCCATACCCGGTCGTCCAGTGATTCAGCTCTCAGGTCCGACGGACCGGACACGGCGGGATCACAGGGGCTTCATGGGGTCCTCATGGGGTGGTCAAGGGCAGGTCAAGGGCGGTGAATTGTCCTGATTTCCCGCTCCTCGCGGACGGCGCCCGTCCGTTTCGGCACGACGAGCGGGACGCCGGTCCTCGGGTGCGGGAACACCTCCACCGGCTGCCGGTAGACCCGGCTCAGCAACTCCTCCTCGAAGACCTCCGAGGGCGGCCCCTCCACCGCGATCCGGCCGCCGTGCAGCACCCCGACCCGGTCCGCGTGGGCCGCCGCGAGCCCGAGGTCGTGCAGCACGACCACCACCGCGTCCCCGGCCGCCGCCCGCTCCCGGCAGACCCGCAGGACCAGTTCCTGGTGGCGCAGGTCGAGCGCGGCCGTCGGTTCGTCGAGCAGTAGGAGGCCGGTCCGCTGGGCCAGGACCCGGGCCAGCGCGACCCTGGCCCGCTCGCCGCCCGACAGCGCGGAGAACGGGCGCCCGGCGAAGGCCCCGACCTCGGTGGCCGTCATCGCCTCGGCGACCGCCGCCTCGTCCTCGTCCTCCCGCTCGGTCCCCGCCCACGGGGCCCGGCCCATCCGCACCACGTCGCCGACGGCGAAGGGGAAGGAGAGCGCCGCGTCCTGCGGCAGCACCGCGCGCCGCAGGGCGAGTTCGCCGGGCGTCCAGCCGGCGGCCGGCCGCCCCCCGATCCGTACCTCTCCGGCGCTCGGCGCGAGATCGGCGGCGAGCGCGGCGAGCAGGGTCGACTTGCCGGCCCCGTTGGGCCCGACCAGGGCGAGGACCTCTCCGGCCCGCACCCCGATGCCGACGGCGTCGAGCACGGCCCGGCCGCCGCGTTCGACCCGTACGCCGACGGCCTCGGCGACCGTCTCGCCCGGCGCGGCGGGGTGGGGCAGCGCGCGCGTGCGCCGGTGCGCGAGTGCGGGGAGCAGCCCCCGGAGGCGTACGGATGTCATGCCCAACCACCTTGCCTGCGACGGGTCCTGCGCAGCAGCCAGAAGAAGAACGGGCTGCCGAGGAGGGCGGTGAGGACGCCCAGGGGGAGTTCGGCCGGGGCCGCGACCGTACGGGCCGCGAGGTCGCCGGCCGTGAGGACGACCGCGCCGCCGAGCGCGCTGCCCGGCACCAGGAAGCGGTGGCCCGGGCCGTTCGCCATCCGCAGCAGATGCGGGACGAGCAGACCGACGAAGGTGATGATCCCGGCCACCGCGACGGCGGCCGCCGTCAGCAGCGCCACCACCAGGATCAGGGCGACCCGCAGCCGCTCCACGTCCACGCCGAGATGCCGGGCGGGGCGCTCGCCGAGGGCGAGCAGGTCGAGCCGGCGGGCGTGGAAGGGGGCGACGGCGAGGCCGACGAGCGCGCACGGCAGCACGGCGAGGACCTTCGGCCAGGTGGCCTGGGCGAGCGAACCGAGCTGCCAGAAGGTGATCTGGGTGACCTGGGCGTTGTCGGCGAAGAAGATGAACAGGCCGATGAGCGCGCCCGCGAAGGCGTTCACCGCGATACCGGTGAGGATCAGCGTCACCACCTCCGTACGGCCGCCGGAGCGGGACATCGCGTACACCAGGAGCACGGTCGCGAGCCCGGCGACGAACGCGCAGACCGTCACCGTCCAGTTGCCGAGGAAGGTGAGGCCGAGCGCGATGGCGCCGACCGCGCCGACGGCCGCGCCCGCCGAGATGCCGATGACACCGGGCTCGGCGAGCGGGTTGCCGAACACGCCCTGCATGAGGGCGCCCGCGCAGCCGAGCGAGGCGCCGACGAGCACGGCGAGGACGACCCGGGGGAGCCGGATGTTCCACAGGACGCTCTCGGCCGTGCGGTCGAGCGCGTGTCCGCCGAGCCCGATCCGGTGGTGCACGGAGGCGAGGACGTCGTCGAGCGGGATCTCGTACGCCCCGATCCCGGCCGAGAGCAGGGCGAGGAGGAGCAGGACGGCGAGGAGGCCGGCGGTGAGGAGGGCGGCGGTGCGCGGCCGTGGGGCGGGAGGCGCTTGCGCCGACAGGCCCTTGCCGAGTGTCGGCGGGGTCTCCCGGAGCGCCGTCACCTCTGCTCCCCGTACAACTGGCCGACCAGGGACTTCAGGACCTGGTCGGTGCGCGGGCCGTAGTTGAGGAGGACGCCGTCGTCGACCGTGACGACCCGGCGGTCGGCGCCGGCCGGGGTCTCGGCGACGCCGGGGACCTTCACGAGGCCGTCGATCCCGCCGACGGAGGCAAGTCCCTTGCTCATGACGAGGATCGCGTCGGGCGCGGCCTTCGCCAGGGCCTCGCTGGTGATCGGGGTGAAGTCCTTGGTGAGGCCGGACTCCTTGCCCGCGTCGATCGCCCCGGCGGCCTCGAGGAGCGAGCTCGCACCGGACTCGGCGCCGCCGAGCAGATAGACGGCGGCCGAGCCGCGGACGTAGAGGAAGGCCACCCGCGGCTTCTCCTCGCGGGCCGGGATGCCCTTCCGTACGGCGTCGATCCGCTCCTGGGTGCGCTTCCTGAGTGCCGTGCCGGAGTCCGGTACGCCGAGGGCGGCGGCGACCGCGTCGATCCGGGTACCGACGTCGGCGAGCGCCTTCGCGGGCTTCACGACGACGAGCGGGATGCCCGCGTCGCGGATCTGGGCGATGGCCTCGGCCGGTCCGGTGGTGCCCTCGGCGAGGACGACGGTGGGCCGCAGCGAGAGCACGCTCTCGGCGGAGACGTCGTGGGCGCGGGTCACCACCGGGAGCTTCTCCGCCTGTTCGAAGGTGGCGGTGATGTCCCGGGCGACGACCTTCGGGCCGAGGCCGAGGGTGAAGACGATCTCGTTGAGGGAGCCGCTGAGCGGCACGATCCGGTCGGTGGAGGTGACGGTGACCGTCCGTCCGTCGGCCGAGGGGACGGTGACGGGAAGCCGGGGTGCGACCGGGTCGGCGAGCGGCTCGACCCGGTCGCGGGCCGCGGCGGACGCACCGGTGGTGGACGGGCCGGTGGTGGACGGGCTTCTTCCGCTTCCGTTTCCGGTGTCGTCGCCGCCTGCGCCACCGCAGCCGGTCGCCATGAGAGCGAGGGTCAGCACTGCTGTCAGCGCTCCCGTGAGGCGAGTTCTACGCACCGGGCACCGTCCTGTCGTTCGTTCCGCTTCGTACTGCCGTGGTTCTGGTCCGACGAGTTCGTCGCCGGGGGATTCCAGCCGAGGCTCGATGTAGCTTAGGTTAGCCTTGCCTTACTCGCCAGCCCTCGGAGGGGTTCCATGATGCTGTCCAGACCCGCCCGCGCGGTCGCCGTGGCACTGTTCGCGGCCCTGCTCGCCGCCCTCGTTCCGGCCGGCGCGGCCCACGCGGAGAGCCGCACGGTGCAGGGCGGACGGCTCGACTGGGGCATCAAGTCCTCCTTCCAGAGCTACGTCACCGGGCCCATCGCCCAAGGCGTCTGGGGCCTCACCGGCGGAGCCGCCACCATCGGCGGAAGCCGGTTCCGCTTCCACTCCGCGCAGGGCACGTACGACCCCGAGACCGGCGCCTTCGAAGCCGCCTTCTCCGGCGGCGTCCACTTCACCGGCCACCGCAAGGCGGACGGCACGAACGAGCTCGACCTCACCGTCAGCCGCCCCCGGGTCCGGATCCAGGGCGGCAACGGCACCCTCTACGCCGACATGACGAGCAAGGCCAGGGGCAGCGGCCGGACCACCGTCGCCTCCCAGGTGCCGCTCGCCACCCTCGACGTCGGCGGCATCGACATGCGCGGCGGGGGCAGCCCCGTCTCGCTCAGCGGCGTGCCCGCCACACTCACCGCGCAGGGCGCCGGCGCCTTCGCCGGCTACTACCCGGCCGGTACCCCGCTCGACCCCGTCAGTCTCACGGTGGACGTACGGACGCCCGAGAAGTCCGCACCGACCGGCCGGCCGACGACCAAGCCCCCCACGAGGCCGTCGCCGACGGCGAGTTCCCCCGGCGTGCCCTCGCACACCGGCACCGTGAGGACCGCCGCCGTCGACTGGGGCGTGCGCCGCACCTTCCGCGAGTACGTCACCGGTGCCGTCTCCCAGGGGAACTGGACCCTCGCCGACGGCGCCCAGGACGGCGGCGCGCTCTTCCGCTTCCCCGGCGGCAAGGGCACGTACGACCCGAGGAAGGGCACCCTCGACGCCGCCTTCGCGGGCAGCGTCCGCTTCACCGGCGCCCACCTCGACCTCACGCTCGGCAAGGTCACCGTGAAGGTGAGCGGCGGCACCGGCACCCTCGGCGCCGACGTCACCAGCGCGGGGAAGACCGAGAAGGCCGTCCCCCTCGTCACCTTCACCGCCCGCGACCTCACCCCGGAGAACGGCCTCGCCGTCGTCACCGAGGCCCCCGCCACCCTCACCGAGGGCGGCGCCAAGGCCTTCGGCGGGATGTACAGGGCCGGCACCGCGATGGACCCGGTGTCCCTGGCCGTCGCCGTCGACACCAAGGCCCAGCTGCCCGCGCTCCCGGACCTCGGGAGCGATGCGGGGCCCACCCCGTCGACCGCCTCGACTCCGGCCGTTTCGGCCGCTCCCGCCGCGGCCGCCGCGGCCTCCTCCTCCTCCTCCTCCACCGGCCTGTACCTCGCGATCGGCGCGGGCGGGCTGCTCGCCGCCGCGCTCGCGGTCTTCGTCGCCGTACGCCGTCGCCGCACCGACAGCACTCCCACGGCCTGAACTCCCACGGCCTGAACTCTTCCGGCCTGAACTCCCATGGCCTGCATTCCCCCGGCCTGAGCTCCCACCGCCTGAAGTCCCCCGCGCGCACCCCCCCTTCGCGCCCCGCGTCCCACCTAGGAGAACCCCGTCATGCCCACCCCCTTGCGCCACCGTTCCGTCACCCTGGCCGCGGCCGTCGCCACGGCAGCCGCCCTCGGCACGGGCGCCGTCGCCCTCGCGCTCCCCGCGGCGGCCGACACCGCGCCCCCGATGACGCTTAGCGACGGCACGCTGGACTGGGGCATCAAGCAGTCCTTCCGTACGTACCTGGCCGGTGGCTTCGCCCACGGCAAGACCACCCTCGAAGGCGGCGCCGAGCAGGCCGCGAACAACGGCGTGTTCACGTTCGTCGACGGCACCGGCACGTACGACACGACCACACACGCCACCGCCAACTCCTTCAAGGGCGGCGTCCGCTTCGAGGCCCACCAGGGCGCCCTCGACATCCGGATCTCGGACGTCCGGCTGTCGACGAAGGGCACGGCCGCGCCCACCGGCGAGATCACCGCCGACGTCGTCACCAAGGAGAAGGACGGCTCCGTCTCCACCCGCTCGGACATCGCCATCGCCGCGCTCGACATGACCGGCGTCCGGCCGGCCCAGGGCGCGGGCGGCGCCATGACGTTCAAGGACATACCGGCGAAGCTGACGAAGGACGGCGCGGCGGCGTTCGCGGGCTTCTACAAGGAGGGCGACGAGCTCGACGCCGCCACGCTCACGGTGAAGGCGGGCAGCCGGCCGACGACCGCGCCGCCGACCACCCCGCCGCCCACGACGGAGCCGCCGACCACCGCCCCGACCACGACGGCCCCGACGACCGCCCCGACCACGACGGCCCCGACCGCGACCGCCCCGACGAGCACGGCCCCCACCAGCCCCGCCCCGACCACCACGGCCCCCACCAGCCCCGCCCCGACCACCACGGCGCCCACGAGCCCGGCCCCGACCTCGACGCAGCCGACCGGCGACCCGTCCGGTGTCGTCAACGGCAAGCTGACCTGGGGCGTGAAGCAGAGCTGGCAGAAGTACGTCGGCGAGATGTGCGGCGGCTCGGTCTCCGCCTCCGGCGGCGCGAAGAAGAAGGGCACCGCGTACGAGTTCGGCTTCGTCAAGGCCGACCTCGACGCCGAAGCCCGCAAGGCCGACGCCGCCTTCTCCGGCAAGCTCGCCTTCGTCTGCGCCGCCCACGACATCAACTGGACCATCAGCGACGTGAAGGTGAAGGCGACCGGCACCACCGGCACCCTGACGGCCGACGTCACGAGCGCCCGGGGCACCCAGAACGACGTGGCCTTCGCCGACCTGGACCTGTCGAAGTCCGACTGGACGGCGAACGACGGGGTCGTCACCCTCGCGAACATCCCGGCGAAGCTCACGGCGGCCGGCTCCGCCACGTTCAGCGCCCCCGGCGGCCAGGGCGGCTACCCGGTCGGCACCGCCATGGACCCGCTGACCCTGACCCTCTCGCTCGACGAGGACGCCACGCTGCCGTCGACCTCCGGCGGGACCGGCGGCTCCGGTTCCACCGGCACCACCAGCGGCGGCGGTGAGGCCGGCGGCTCGTCCACCACGGGCGGCGGCGGGACCGTCGGCGGCGCGGGCACGGTCGGCGGCGCCGGGTCCACGGGCGGCTCCGGCTCCCTCGCCGCGACCGGCTCGGGCGCCCCGACGGGTCTCCTGCTCGGCGCCTCGGGCGCCCTCGCGGCTGCGGGCGCGGCCGTCGTCATCGCCGTACGCCGCCGCGCGACGGAGTCCTGAACCACCACCACGCCCTCGGGGCATCCACCGAGAACCGCCACCCCCCATAAGGGGCAGGACCGCACTCGATTCCCGGGTGCGGTCCTGTCTGCGCGTCGCGAAATGGTTCAATTTCCGCCATGAACACGACCGTGCCCAGCACCGCCACCGACATCGACGTCCTCCGGGTCTTCTGCGCGGCCGACGGCCGGCACGGCAACGCCCTCGGAGTCGTACGGGATGCGAGTACCCACCCCGACGAGGCCTCCCGGCAGGCGCTCGCCAAGGAACTCGGGTTCAGCGAGACCGTGTTCGTGGACGACCCGGAGCGCGGGATCGTCGACATCTACACGCCCGGCCTGCGGCTGCCCTTCGCCGGACACCCGCTGGTCGGCGCCGCCTGGCTGCTCGACCTTGAGGTCGTCGTCCCGCCCGCGGGCGAGGTGTGGGTGCGCGGCGACGGGGAGTTCACCTGGATCGAGGCGCGCGCCGAGTGGGCGCCGCCGCGGACCCTGCGCCGGTACGGCTCGGCCGCCGAGGTGGAGGCGCTCGACGTGCCCGAGCCGGGGGAGTGGATCTACGCCTGGGCCTGGGAGGAGGAGGCCGCGGGCCGGATTCGGGCGCGGGCGTTCCCGGGCCGGGGCGACGGCATCGACGAGGACGAGGCGACCGGCGCGGCGGCCCTGCTGCTCACGGCGGAGCTCGGCCGGGCCCTGAACATCACGCAGGGCCGGGGTTCGCAGCTGCTCACTGCCCCCGGCCCTGACGGCATCGTGGAACTCGGCGGACGGGTCCGCCTGGAGGGAACGCTCACGCGCTGAGCGCGCGAGGGCGCCCCGAACGCTCACGCGCTGAGCACGTGGGGGTCCCGTGGCGCGATGAGAGCCCCGGGGCCCTCCCGCCCCTCCCTCACGCGGTCAGCGGGAACTCCCCGCCCAGCTGGTGGAAGACCGCGCTGTTGAAGGCGAACGCGCGCTTGCACTCGTCGACGATCCGCTGCTTCTCCAGGTCGTCCGCGTTCACCCCGTCGAGCAGCTCCCGGTACGCCCGCTTGAACGCGGCCGGGTTGGAGATCGTGTCGAACACGTAGAAGCGGACGCCGTCGCCCTTGCGCGCGAAGCCCCAGGTGCGCTCCGCCTTGTCGCGGATGATCTGGCCGCCCGACAGGTCGCCCAGGTAGCGCGTGTAGTGGTGGGCCACGTACCCCGCGGGCCAGTCGCGGGCGCACTCGGCGACCCGCTCGGCGTACGCCACGGTGGCGGGCAGCGGGGAGACCCCGGCGCGCCAGTCGGGGCCCCGCAGATGGGCGAGGTCCTGCTCCAGGGCGGCCGTGCGGAACAGTTCGGGCTGTATGAACGGCCCCGCGACGGGGTCCGAGCGCAGGGCCTCCGCGCCGTCCTCCAGGCTGCGGTACACGAACCAGAGCTGCTCGGTGTAGCGCGCGTAGGCGTCGACGGCCAGGCGTCCGCCCAGGAGGTCGCCCATGAAGGACGACGTCTCCGCCTCCGTGTGCTGCTCGTGCGAGGCCGTACGGATGAGCGTGGAGAAGGGCGTGTCCAAGGCGTGCCTCCGAGACCGATGGGACGGGAACCAGTGACGATCCTGCCAAGTTAGGCTTACCTAAGTCAACTGGTTCCCGACGTCCTGTCGGCAAAAGACCTACCCAATCGAACGGCTAGGGCAACGTGAGGATCTCCGTGCCGGTCTCCGTCACGACGAGCGTGTGCTCGAACTGGGCCGTCCGCTTCCGGTCCTTGGTCACGACCGTCCAGCCGTCGTCCCACATGTCGTAGTCGTGGGTGCCGAGCGTCAGCATCGGCTCGATGGTGAAGGTCATGCCGGTCTTGATCTCGGTGGTGTGGTGGGGCGAGTCGTAGTGCGGGACGATCAGGCCGGAGTGGAAGGACGAGTTGATGCCGTGCCCGGTGAAGTCACGGACGACGCCGTAACCGAAGCGCTTGGCGTACGACTCGATGACCCGGCCGATGATGTTGATCTGGCGGCCCGGCTTGACCGCCTTGATGGCCCGGTTCAGGGACTCCCGGGTCCGCTCCACGAGCAGCCGCGACTCCTCGTCGACGTCGCCGCAGAGGTAGGTGGCGTTGTTGTCGCCGTGGACGCCGTTGATGTACGCCGTGACGTCGAGGTTCACGATGTCGCCGTCCCGCAGGACGGTGGAGTCCGGGATGCCGTGACAGATGACCTCGTTGATCGAGGCGCACAGCGACTTCGGGAACCCGCGGTAGCCGAGGGTGGACGGGTAGGCGCCGTGGTCGCACATGTACTCGTGCGCGACCCGGTCGAGCTCGTCGGTGGTGACACCCGGGGCGATGTGCTTGGCGGCCTCCTCCATCGCCTGTGCGGCGATGCGGCCGGCGATCCGCATCCGCTCGATGGTGTCGGAATCCTGCACCTCGGGCCCGCTGTACGGGGTCGGGGCGGGCTTCCCGACGTACTCGGGGCGGCGGATGGAGCCCGGAACGGAACGATGGGGGGAGAGCTCCCCCGGGACGAGAAGCGACTGGCCAGACATGCCAGCGAGTCTAACGACCGGGTCTGGGGCAGCATGGTCTCGGAGGAAGGAGCCGACGACGATGGCTTTGTTCAAGAAGCGCACCGTGGGCAAACCGGGTGAGTGGTACTACTGCCTGGAGCACAAGAAGGTCGAAGAGGGCCCCGAGTGCCCGGCGAAGAACCGCTTCGGCCCGTACGCCACCCGCGAGGAGGCGGCCCACGCGATGGAGACCGCCCGCGAGCGGAACCTGGAGTGGGAGGCCGACCCGCGCTGGCACGACAAGGCGGGGAAGCCGGAACCGCAGGAGCCGCCGGACTAAGGCCTTTCCTGTCTGAACCACCGGGGCCCGGCCGGGACCGTTCACACGGTCCCGGCCGCCTCCTGCTCTGCCGCCTCCCGCTGGGCCGTGTCCTGCTGGGCCTTGCGGCGCAGCGAGTCCTCGTCGGTCTCGGAGTCGTACGTGAGGAGCTTCGGCAGCGCGAGGCAGAGCAGGCCCACCGAGGCGACGCAGGCCACGCCGCCCGTCCAGACGGCCGACCGGGTGCCGGTCCAGCCCGCCATCGCGCCCGCCCTGACCTGGCCGAGCTGCGGGCCGACGCTGTACGAGAGCACCTCGATGCCCGCGAGCCGGCCGCGCAGCTCCTCCGGGATCGTCTGGTTCCAGATCGTCGCCCGGCCCAGGCCGCTCAGCATGTCGCCGGCCCCGGCGAAGGCCAGGCAGAGCAGGACCAGCCAGATGTTCCCGAACCAGCCCGCCGCCGCGATCGCCAGTCCCCAGCCGGCGGCGCCCGCGACCACGAGCAGCCCGTGCCGGCGCACCTTCGACGTCCAGCCGCTGGTCAGGCCCAGCGCCAGCGAGCCGACCGAACCCGCCGCGTACATCAGGCCGAGCGACCAGTCCGCGTCCAGCTCGTCCGCGAGGAACGGGAAGATCGTGTTCGGGAAGGCGAAGAACATCGCCGCGAGGTCGATCGCGTACGTGCCGAGCAGCACCGGCCGCGACCACGCGTACCGCGCGCCCTCCGCGATGCCCCGCAGCGAGGGCTTCTCCGCGTCGTGCGCGGGCGGCGCGGGGGAGAGCCGGCGGCACAGCAGCACCGAGGCGGCGAAACCGACGATCGTCACCCCGTACGCGGGCGCGTGACCCGCGTACGCCACGACCAGGCCCGCGAGCGCCGGGCCCGCGATCGAGCCCATCTGCCAGCGCAGCGAGTTCAGCGCGGCCGCCGCGGTCTGGTGCTCGTGCGGCACGATCCGGGCCAGGAGCGAGTCCAGGGCCGGCCGCTGGAGCCCCGCGAGCGCCGAGACACCGGCCGCGACCACGTACAGCGGCCAGAGCATCGGGGTCGGAAGCAGCGAGTTGACCAGCAGGATCGCGGCGAGCAGGCCGAGACCCGCCTCGGTCAGGAGGATCACCTTCCGCCGGTCGACGGCGTCGGCGAGCGCCCCGCCGTACAGGCCGAAGACCACCAGCGGCACCAGCTCGACCGCGCCCATCGCGCCGACGGCGAGCGGCGAACCCGTGAGTTCCTTGATCTGCAGCGGCAGGGCGATCATCGCCATCGCGCTGCTGAAGTACGTGACGAGCCCCTGCACCCAGAGCAGCCGGAAGTCCCGGGACGCGCGCCAAGGCGCCAGATCGGGCAGGAGCGCGGAGAGCTTCGCGAAGGCAGGAGACACGAGAGGCCATGCTCCGGTGACGAACCGGACGGGGCAAACGATTTTCCTGCCCGCGCGCTGGTAGGAGGAGGCCGCTCAGGGCGGACCGGCCTCCTCCTACCAGCGCGCCGGCGGCGGTGCCGTCAGCCGGTCCGCGAGGTCCGAGAGACGGTCGCGGAAGCGGCGGTTCCCCCGCGGTGACGGCAGGCTGTTCTCACCGGCAGCCGCGCTCACCAGATGCTGCACCGTGTCCAGGTCGACCTCCGCCCCCTCCGCCACCGTGAGCGTCTCGTGCGCGAGCCCGCGCACCTCCTCGTCGCCCCCGTCGAGCGACAGCACCGTCGCCCCTGCCCGCCGGGCGTCGTGCACCCGCTGCAACAGCCCCGCGTCCGGCCGCTCCGGCGCCACCATCAGCAGCGTCGCCCCGCGCCCCGCCACCTCCAGACGACCGAGCCCCACCGCCAGATGCGCCGGATCCCCCGGCCGCACCCGGTGCCGTACCAGCGTCGGCGCCAGCTCGGGGATCCCCGACCAGGCCGACTCGTCGACCAGGTGCGCCGCCAGGTGCCAGGGCTCGTACTCCTCCGTGCCGACCAGGAGCAGCCCGCCCCGGTGCGGGACGACCGAGGACCGGAGCGCGCCCGCGAACCGGCGGGCCGCCCGCGGCCACTCCGTCCCGGCGAGCACTTCCCGCAGCAACGCGACCCGTACGGCATCCATGGCCCCGCATCCTGCACCAGACAGAGGTCCTCGCGTGGCCGGTTGTGGTCGTTCCACCCGTACGGGAGCCGCACCGGCGGGCCGACCGCTCGGTAATGTCGGGTCCATGACTTCCTCGACTCCCAGCACCCCCGCCGCCAAGGCCGCCCCCAAGGACCCGTGGGACCTCCCCGACGTCTCCGGCCTCGTCGTCGGCGTCCTCGGCGGCACCGGAGACCAGGGCCGCGGCCTCGCCTACCGGCTCGCCAAGGCCGGACAGAAGGTGATCATCGGCTCCCGCGCCGCCGACCGCGCCCAGCAGGCCGCCGACGAGATCGGCCACGGCGTCGAGGGCGCCGACAACGCCGACTGCGCCCGCCGCAGCGACATCGTGATCGTCGCCGTGCCGTGGGACGGGCACGCCAAGACCCTGGAGTCCCTGCGCGAGGAGCTCGTGGGCAAGCTCGTCGTGGACTGCGTCAACCCGCTCGGCTTCGACAAGAAGGGCGCCTACGCGCTCAAGCCCGAGGAGGGCTCCGCCGCCGAGCAGGCCGCCGCGCTCCTCCCTGACTCCCGCGTCGCCGCCGCCTTCCACCACCTCTCCGCCGTCCTCCTCCAGGACACCTCTCTGGAGGAGATCGACACGGACGTGATGGTCCTCGGCGAGGAGCGCGCCGACGTCGAGCTCGTCCAGGCCCTCGCCGGCCGCATCCCCGGCATGCGCGGTGTCTTCGCCGGCCGGCTGCGCAACGCCCACCAGGTCGAGTCGCTCGTCGCCAACCTGATCTCGGTCAACCGCCGCTACAAGGCCCACGCCGGGCTGCGCGTCACCGACATCTGAGCCGCTTTCGGGCAGGATGCCCGAGCCGGTCCCGGCCGGACGGAGGGCATGGGGGACACTGGACGGGCACAGCAGCCGTACCCGGACAGGAGCCGACCCCCATGCCCCGCCTCGCCCTCTTCGCCCTCGTGGTCTGCGCCCTGGCCGTCGCCGCGGCCGTCGTCTCCTTCGTCGAGGGCAGCTTCCTCGGCGTCGTCTGGGTCCTGATCGCCGGTCTGTCGTCCAACATGGCCTGGTACTACATCCGCCGCGCGAAGGTCGAGAAGACCGCGAGCGCCGAGGCCTAGCCCGGCCCCGGAGGCCGGTCCGGCCCCCGGAGGCCGGTCCGGCCCCAGGGCGTCACCGGCCCCCGGCCTCAGACCTGGCAGAACTCGGGCGACTCCTGCCAGAACCGGAACAGCTGCGAGCCGCAGTAGCGGGACAGCTCCGGCACCCCGAGCGACCGCATCAGCGCGTCGATCGCGTCGAAGAAGCCTTCGTTGACCGCCGGCACGAACAGCAGCGCGATCACGATGAAGAAGCCGTACGGCGCGTACGGCTCGATCTGCCGCTTCACCTTGTACGACAGCCAGGGCTCGACGATCCCGTACCCGTCGAGGCCCGGCACCGGCAGCAGGTTCAGGAGCGCCGCGGTCACCTGGAGGAACGCCAGGAAGGCCAGCGCGAACTGGAACGCGAGCGGGACGCCGTCGAGCGCGTCCAGCCAGAACGGGGCCGTGCAGACGAGCGCGAACAGCACGTTCGCGAGCGGGCCCGCCGCCGAGATCAGGCTGTGCTTCCAGCGGCCCTTGATCCGGCCCTGCTCGATGAAGACCGCGCCGCCCGGCAGACCGATCCCGCCCATGATCACGAACAGCACGGGCAGGATGATGCTGAGGACGGCGTGGGTGTACGCCAGCGGGTTCAGGGTCAGATAGCCCTTCGCGCCGACCGTGATGTCACCGCCGTGCAGGGCCGTACGGGCGTGCGCGTACTCGTGGAGACAGAGCGACACCACCCACGCCGAGGTCACGAAGAGGAAGACCGCCAGACCGGGCAGGGCGGCGAAGTCCGTCCACACCGCCCAGCCCGTGACGGCCATGACGGCGAGGATCGCCAGGAAGACGGGGCTGATCCGCCGCTCGTGGCGCCGGGTGGTGGCCGTGGTCATCGCGGAAGCTCCCAGGGGACGGAGGTGGCGTCGTTCGGTGCCTGATGTGCGGGAAACGTATCGGGTGACGGGGCGAGTTCCGGAGTCGGGGACCCTCTCACGGAGAATGGGCCCGTGCACTACTCCGTCCTCGGCCCGACCCTCGCCCGCACGCCCGACGGCACCGACGTGGCCGTCGGCGGCCCCCGGGTCCGCGCGCTGCTCACCGTCCTCGCCCTGCGGGCCGGCCGGACCGTGCCCGTACCGGATCTCGTCGACGAGGTGTGGCACGGCGACGAGCCGCCCGCCGACGCCGTCGCCGCGCTCCAGGCCCTCGTCGGACGGCTCCGCAAGGCTCTCGGCCGGGACCGGATCGTCTCCGCCGAAGGCGGCTACCGGCTCGACGCCCGGCCCGAGGACGTGGACGCCCGCCGCTTCGAGCACCTGGCCGTCGAGGGCGTGGCCGCGCTCGGCGCCGGGGACCCGGCCCGGGCCGCCGCCCTCCTCGACGAGGCCCTCGGGCTCTGGCGCGGGCCCGCCCTCGCCGACCTGCCCGACCGGGACGCGGAGGCCCCCCGCTGGGAGGCCCGCCGCCTCGACGTCCGCCGGGTCAGGCTGGACGCCGCCCTCGGGCTCGGCGAGGCGCCCGCGGCCCTCCCCGAACTGACCGCCCTCTGCGCCGCCCACCCGCTGGACGAGACCCTCCAGGCGCTGCGGATCCGGGCCCTGCGGGACACCGGACGCGCGGCCGAGGCCCTCGCCGCGTACGAGTCGGTCCGGCGCGCCCTCGCCAACCGCCTCGGTACGGACCCGTCGCCGGCCCTGCGCGCCCTCCACGCGGAGCTGCTCGCGGGACCGCGGACACCCGAGCCCGAGTCCGTGCCGAAGCACGGGAACGAGGAGGCGGCCGCGGCGAAGCCGGAGACCGCCGTCCGGGGCAATCTGCGCGCGCGTCTCACCAGCTTCGTCGGCCGCGACGAGGAGATCACCGCCCTCCGGGAAGACCTGCGCACGGCCCGGCTCGTCACCCTGCTGGGGCCCGGGGGCGCCGGGAAGACCCGGCTCTCCCAGGAGGCGGCCGAGCGCGGGGCCGCCGACGGGGCCTGGCCGGACGGCGTCTGGGTCGCCGAACTCGCGGCCGTCACCGACCCGGAGGCGGTCGTGGAGGCCGTCCTCGCGGCCGTCGGAGCCCGTGAGACGGTGCTGCGCGGCGCCGGAGCCGAGGAGCTGCGGGCCGGGGACGACCCGCTCGGCCGACTCGTCGAGCACTGCGCGGGCCGCCGGATGCTGGTCCTCCTCGACAACTGCGAGCATCTCGTGGCGGCCGCCGCCGCACTCGCCGAGACCCTGCTGGCACGCTGCCCGGACCTGCGGATCCTCGCGACGAGCCGGGAGCCGTTGGGGGTGCCGGGGGAGATGGTGCGGCCGTTGGGTCCGTTGCCGGTGGGGATGGC
>NZ_JACSCH020000024.1:0-29203 GCF_014451325.2 Streptomyces sp. CB02980
TCGGTCACGACATCACCGGCAACACGGTCGGACCGGGTTTCGCGTTCGGTGGTTCCAAGGTTGCGTTCAACGGAGCGGTTGACCGGTTCGTCGTCACGATGGGCAACCGCATCATCGTCATCACCCAGAACGGTGGTGTGTTCGGTCACGACATCACCGGCAACACGGTCGGACCGGGTTTCGCGTTCGGTGGTTCCAAGGTTGCGTTCAACGGAGCGTTCGACCGGTTCGTCGTCACGATGGGCAACCGCATCATCGTCACCACCCAAGACGGTGGCGTGTGGGCACATGACGTCATCGGCAACACAGTGGGTCCGGCGTTCCCGATGAACTTCGTCCTCTCGCACTTCACCTTCGCGAGCGACATCTCCGCGGGGAATCGGCAGCGGACGCTCGACCGGCACAGGTTCGCGCTGACGCGCATGGCGGCGTGCGGCAATCTGTCGGCGGACGAGAGGACGAAGCTCCACCAGGCCTATGACCGCGCCATTCACCACACGACCAACACCACGGCCGGCGTGAACGCGAGCGCGACGGTCGGAGGCTCGCGCCTGAATGTCAACTTCGGGGTTCTCTTCCCGCAAGGCGATGAGGAGATCTCCCAAACGCTCATCCACGAGATGATGCATTGTGCAGGTTTCACCCATCCCACTCGGCGTGACCCTCCCTCAGGGAGCAGCTGTGCCGCGCCCAACCCCGCCGTGTTCGACTGCCCCGGCGACAACGGCGTGTACTACGGCACGCCCCCGCTGCGGGCGGAGTTCTGCATTGCGGGTGACCAGAGTGATGTGCGCTCGCGGCTCAGGAGCAAGGCGGCCGCAGAGAGCTGCGTCATCGACGAGAACGGACTGGCTACCGTCCATACCGAGGCCGCGCGTCAGCCGCTCAGCGCGTCGTCGTAGCGTCCGGTGTCGCGCGGTCGCGGTCCACGGCTGAGGGGATGCGGAAACTGATTCGCCCGGTGGCTCGTCTTGCAGGACGGGGCCGAGTGGATGGGAAGCCGGGTGGAGCGGGCGAGCAGCGGTGTGACGTCGATGCTGAGGGCCGTGGTGCCTTGGAGGGCAAGGGTGCCTTGGAGAGCGCGGCGCCGGGCCGGGGGGCGGGTTCCCGGTGCGGGGAGGGGAGGGGACGCGAGGGGCCGATCGGTCTGGACGCGGGGGCGGGCCCCTGCGGCCTGCGCTGTGCTGACGGCCGGGCTGTTGGCGTTCCACCGGGCGGTGCCCAATGCCGTGGGCCGTCTGGGCAGTTTGCTCGAAGTGTTCCTTCCTTGGCTCGGCCTGGCTGTCGTGGCCTTGTTCGGCGTGGCCCTGCTGCGCCGTTCGGCCACCGCGCTGGTGGCCCTGCTGCTGCCGACGGTGGCCTGGACGTACCTCTTCGGCGGGCTGTTCCTGCCTGGTGGGAAGCCTGGCGCGCACGAGCTGGTGGTGGTGCAGCACAACGTCAGCGACGAGAACCCCGACCCTGCGGGCACGGCCCTTGCCCTGGCTGATGCCGAGCCCGATCTGATCGCGCTGCAGGAATTGGTGCCCCCGGCGCTGCCGGTCTACGAGAGTTCTCTCGCCCCGGCTTACCCGTACCACGCGGTCCGGGGCACGGTCGGGCTGTGGTCGAAGCATCCGCTGACCGGTGTCCGGCTGCTGGATGTCAAACCGCAGGGGGTTGCTGGGCCCTGGAGCCGTGGGCTGCGGGCCGTGGTCCACACGCCGCAGGGGGAGATCGCGGCATACGTCGCGCACCTGCCCTCGGTCCGCGTTCGGGCGAGCGGCCTCGCGTCGTCCTGGCGTGACGAGAGCGCCGGTCTGCTGGGCAAGGCTGTCGCGGCCGAGAAGGTGAGAGCAGTGATCTTGTTGGGCGACCTCAACGGCACGGTCGACGACCGGGGGCTGGCTCCGCTGACCTCACGGATGAACGTGGCGGAGCGCGGCTTCGCCTTCAGCTTCCCCGCCGCCCTTCCGCTGGCCCGGATCGACCAGGTCATGGCCCGCTCGGCGACCGTCGTCCACATCCGCACCTTGCCCGACACCGGCAGCGACCATCTGCCGGTCGCCGCCAGGATCCAACTGCACTGAGGGGATGGTCCCGGCATCCGCACGCCGTTCAGGGGTCGTCGTGGGGAACGGGCAACCGCCAGGGGAACGGAGGCCGCGTGCTGAGGACGGACCGACGGCTTCGGCCGGACGGCCCAACCAGCGACCGGGCGAGCAGGGTTCCCTCGCGTCGATGAATCGGCGGCCGACCGGCAGGGGCTATCTCTTGACGGAGACAACCGACTCAGCGGGAGTAAGCCATGGGCCTCATCACCATCGAGCTGTTCGCGACCCTCGACCTCGTCGGGCAGGCGCCCGGTGGTCCCGACGAGGACCCGGTGGGATTCCCGTTCGGCGGTTGGCAGGCGCCCCTGCTGGACGAGGTCGCCGGGGCGCAGATCGGAGCCGCGTACGACGGCACGGACGCCCTCCTGCTCGGCCGGCGGACGTACGACATCTTCGCCGCCTACTGGCCTCACCAGAAAGGCGGCGAGGACGGCGAGATCGCCACGCTGTTCAACAGCGTCCCGAAGTACGTG
Organism: Streptomyces sp. CB02980; assembly: GCF_014451325.2. Lineage (GTDB taxonomy): Bacteria > Actinomycetota > Actinomycetes > Streptomycetales > Streptomycetaceae > Streptomyces. The sequence continues at coordinate 2,567 of NZ_JACSCH020000024.1, forward strand.
GCGTCGCGCGGCACGCCCGACCTGTCGTGGGCCGGGTCCACACAGCTCGGCCCGGACCTCGCCGACGCGGTGCGTGAGATCCGTGACCGGCATGAGGACGTGAAGGTCGTCGGGAGTCTCAACCTCGTGCAGACTCTGCTGCGCGAGAAGCTCTTCGACCGTCTCGATCTCTGGGTGCACCCGGTCGTGCTCGGCGTCGGGAAGAAGGTGTTCGACGACGGCGCGGTGCCCACCAACGTCACGCTCCTCGCGCCCCCGGTGGCCGGCCCGACGGGGACCGTGTTCCTGCGCTACGGGATCGCCGACGGCACTCCCGCGACGGGGGACATGAGCCTGCCCGATCGCGGTCTCGGAAGCAACGGCTGAAGCCCCGCCGGGTCGGGGCCGAAGCGGTCCTCGCGGCAACGTGCCGCGAAGTGATGCCGCGGTGGCGTCGGCGACGATGACGCCCCCGTGGGTCGTCAGCGGCCCTGCTCCGGTGCAGGGTGGTGCCCGGCGGGGATCAGTGCTTGGCGTCACCGAGCCCCGCCGGGGCGAGGACGGCGGCAGCCAGGTGCTCGCGGAACCAACTGTGGCCCGGATCGGCCGAGTTGCGAGGATGCCAGGCCATCCCGAGGTCCATGGATGCCAGGTCGAGCGGGATGGCGAACGTCCGCAGCCCCATGGCGGAGACGGTGTCGGGGAGCCAGTCGGCCAGGCTGAGCGCGACGAGGTCGGTGTCCCGGGCGAGCATCATCGCGCTCGTGTGGCTGGGTACCACGATCGCGGTCCGGCGCCGCAGTCCGAGTTCTGCCAGCGCGTGGTCGATGGGCCCGAGGCGCTTGCCGAGCCGGGAGATGCCGATGTGGTCGGCCGCGGCGAACCGGCGGGCGTCGATCGGCCCGTCGAAGAGAGGGTGATCGTGACGGGCGATGCCGACCGGCGTCATCCGCGCGAGCCGCCGGGTTCGGATCTCCGGGTCCAGGTGCCCGAGGACGCCGAGTTCGACGTCCACCCAGCCCTGTCGCAGCCCGGGGCCGCCCTCGACCGCCTCGGGCAGGAAGACGACGTCCACCTGCGGTGCCTCCGCGTGGATCCGCTCGGTCAGGCTCGCGGCCAGTCCCACCAGGAGCAGGTCGGCCGCCTGCACCGTGAACGTGCGGTGGAGACGTGCGGCGTCGAAACCGGGACCGGGCCGCAGGACGTTGTCACAGCCGCGCAGCAACGCGCCCACCTCCTCCCGGAGTTCCAGGGCGCGCGGGGTCGGGACCATTCCCTGACCGGCCCGGACGAGCAGCGGGTCGCCGACCGCACGGCGGAGCCGAGCCAGGGTGCGGCTCACTGCCGCGGGCGAGGTACCGAGGCGTTCCGCTGCTCGGGTCACGCTGTTGTCCTGGAGCAAGGCGTCCAGGACGCGCAGCAGGTTGAGATCCATCAATGGCTCCTGAACTGCAATTTTACATCTGAGGCAATGATTGGATGCTCATCTTTGCATTGTTGTGGCGCTCTGTGGGACCGAGAGTGGAGACGCCCGCGGAAACGCGCGGCATCCCTCCCTCCACCCCATCCCGAGGAGCCGCTGTGCACCAGTCCCCCCGTACCTGTCGGGAAGGCGATGTCCTGGCCGTCGTCAGCCAGAGCGGGCCGACCGTCTCGTTCTTCGACGCCGCGTCCGACCGCCACCTCGGCCAGGTGCAAGTCCCGGCCGAACCTCACGAGTTGTGCTTCGACGCGACGCACCGGCTCCTGTGGTGCACGCTGACGTACCGCTCGGGCTACTACCACGCGAACGGCGGCCGGCGCACCGACCTGGCCGTCATCGACCCCGACACCCGCCGGATCGTCGAGATCGTCGACATCGGCCCGGAACACGGGCCGCACGGCCTGGCGCTGGACCCGGCGCGCGGTCGGATCTACGTCAGCGTGGAGGGCGCCGCGAACCGGCCCGGCGGTGTCGTGGTGATCGACACGGCGACCCGCCGGCCTGTGGGCAGGATCGACACCGACGCGCCCGGCCCGCACTGGTTCGCCATCGATCCGGCGGGCCGGACGGGGTACGCCACCAACAAGGAGGCGCCGTTCGTGTCGGTCGTCGACCTCGAACGGGGCGTCCTCACCTCGAAGGTCGAGGTACCGGGCAGCGAGGGCCTTGCCGTCTCCGCCGACGGGACGCACGTCTTCGTCGCCGGGCCTTACGGAGACTTCTCCGCCGCCGCCGAAGGGCGGCCGCCCACGGGGATCAGGGTCATCGACGCCCGCAGCGCGTCCGTCGTCGACATCCTGCCCACGGAGGACATCGTCCTGCCGGTGCATCAGACCTCGACGGGGAGGCTGCTCGCGGGCGAAGTGCGCATGGCACCCGATCCGGGGTCGCGACTCGGACGCCATGCGCCGGGCCGCCTCACCGTGTTCGCTGCCGACACCCGCAAGCAGGTGGGTGAACTCGCGGTCGGGCTCTTCCCGCTGACCATCACCTCGTCTCCCGACGGCCGACTCGCCTATGTGGCCTGCGCCATCTCCTCCACCGTCGATGTCGTCGACCTGGAGACGCTGGATCGCCTGGCCCGGCTGGACATCGCCAAGCTCGGCGAGGCCGGCGCGCACGGCCTGGCGTATCTCCCGCGGCCGGCCTGATCGCCGTGCGGGGCGGAAGCGGACACCGCCTGCGGGGCTTCGTTCCGGCGATCCCGGTGCGGAACCCGGCCTCCGTACCTCGCCGTCGCCCGGCCGTCGCCGGCTGACCGGGAGGGCGCCCCCAGAAGTGCCCGCGCCGCCCGACATCGCCCCCACCCGGTGAGCATCCGTGGCGCGGACGTCCTCTCGCGCATCAGCAGGCGGTTCCCCGCTCCAGAAGTGTCATCAGCGCGCGGGCTGCCGGGCTGGTGGCTTGCGGCGGTGGCAGCAGGGCCACTGTCTCGTAGACCGCCTCGCCGGTGTCGGCGAGAGGGATGGCGTGCAGGGAGTCCCGCTTGTGCCGGAAATGGCGCGGTACGGCAGCGACACCGAGGTCCTCCTCCACCAGGTCCAGGAGGCTGTGCACGTCGTTCACCTCCAGGGTCACGGTTCGCGGTACGCCCGCGGAGGCGAAGGTCGCGTCGGTGGCCCGACGTGGTCCCCAGCCGGGGTGGAAGTCGACGAAGGCCTCCTCGGCGAGATCTCCAAGGGCGAGGACCGGCCGGGCTGCGGCGAGCGGGTGTTCGGGGTGGCACAGAAGCGTCATCGGCTCGGCTGCCAGTGGCACCGAGCGCAGTTGGTCGGAGTCTGCCCGGGTGCGGTAGGCGAAGGCCAGGTCGAGGCGTCCGGCGGCGACGTCCTCGGCCAGTGCGAGCCCACCCTCCTGCCGCAGCCGTATCTCCACCTCGGGGTGCCGCCGCCTGAACGCGGCCAGCAGTCCCGCCACGTGCACTCCCGCGACGCACTGCTCGGCCCCCAGGCGGAGCGTGCCTCGCACTACGCCCTGCACGGCCGCCACTGCCTCATGGGCGGCCCGTACCTGCGCCAGGATGCGCTCCGCCTCGACCAGCAGCGCCCGCCCGGCCTCCGTCAGCATCACCCGGCGGGTGCTCCGTACGAACAGCGGAGCCCTCAGATCCCGCTCCAGGGCCCGGATCGACGCCGAGAGACCGGACTGGGAGACCATGAGCCGCTCCGCGGCCCGCGTGAAGTGCCGGTCCTCGGCGACGGCGACGAAGTGCTGGAGATGCCGCAGTTCCATGATTCAGAAGCCTACGCGCTGAATCCCATCGGATTCTCCTGTTGGATTCATGCCCATGGGTCGAGGGAGATTGGTGGCGGCACGACAACCTCCCCGCCGGCCCCCGTTCACCGGGGGCCTTCCCCATGCCATGGAGTCACGTTGTACACCGCACATTCCGATCGCTATGCCGACATGCCCTACCGGCGCACCGGGCGCAGCGGCCTGAAGCTCCCCGCCCTCTCCCTGGGGCTCTGGCACAACTTCGGCCCGGACCGCCCGGCGGAGACCCAGCGCGCCATCCTGCGCCGCGCCTTCGACCTCGGGATCACCCACTTCGACCTGGCTAACAACTACGGGCCCCCGCCCGGCACGGCGGAGTCCGCCCTCGGCGCCTTCCTGCGGACGGACTTCGCGCCCTACCGCGACGAACTGCTCGTCTCCACCAAGGCCGGATACCTGATGTGGCCCGGCCCGTACGGCGAGTGGGGCTCCCGCAAGTACCTTCTGTCGTCGCTGGACCAGAGCCTGCGCCGGCTCGGACTCGACCACGTCGACATCTTCTACTCGCACCGCTTCGACCCGGAGACGCCCCTGGAAGAGACCATGGGCGCCCTGCACTCCGCGGTCCAGCAGGGCAAGGCACTGTACGTCGGCGTCTCCAACTACTCCGCCGAACAGACCCGCGAGGCTGCCCGCATCCTCGCCGGGCTCGGCACACCACTCACCCTTCACCAGCCCCGCTACTCGATGCTCGACCGACGCCCGGAGAACGAAGGCCTGCTCGACGCCCTCGACGACCTGCAGATCGGTTCCATCGCCTACTCCCCGCTGGAACAGGGCCTGCTCACCGGCCGCTACCTGAACGGCATCCCCGAGGACTCACGGGCCGCGAGCGACAGCCCCTTCCTGAACCGGGACGCTGTCACCGAGGACCTGGTGACCCGGTTGCGCGCCCTGAACGACATCGCCGCCTCCCGTGGCCAGACCCTGGCCCAGCTCGCCCTCGCCTGGGTGCTGCGCGGCGGCCGCGTCACCTCCGCCCTGGTGGGCGCGAGCAGCGCACGGCAGCTCGAGGACAGCGTGGCTGCCCTCCACAACCTCGACTTCGACAGCGAGGAACTGGCCCTGGTCGACGCGCTGGTCCGTCCCTGACGCGCGAGAGCCGTCCCTCAACCGCGCTGAATGAGCCCTTCTGGCTCTCCTGGGATCGCTACTCTTCCTCCACGCCATGCTCATAGCCAGGGGGCCATCGTGCGCAACCGCTTCCTCGCGGCCGTCGCCGTACTCGTCACCACCACGGCGTGCGCCGTGCCTTCAGGGCAGAAGGACGACCCGAAGCCGTCCGCCGTGGCCTCGCAGGGAGTCGCCACTCCCAGCTCCGGCCCGACGGCGACAACGGCTGCTCCCCTGCCCGAGGCGACGGCTTCCCCGACGCCGGTCACGCCCGAGCTGACCGAGCTGACCGTCGACGACTGGCGTTACGGGTACGCCTGGAGGGGCTTTTCCAGGGATGTCGACGGTGCCGGCGGGCAGTACGACAAGCCCGGCGAGGTACACGTCACGCTGACGGTGCAGATGACCGTCACCGACGACCGGCGTCCGGAGATCCCCTCTCCGAACAGCTTGTGGGTGGGGCACAACTACGGCTTCGACTTCTTCGTGAAGCCGTCGAAGTTCCCCGACTGCCTGCCCCTCGAAGGCGTCGGTCTGTGCGAGCTCTCCTCTGGACCGTTCTACTCGGGCTGCGAGGAACTCCAGAACGACAGCGACGGAACCAGTTTCCCCCAGCGGGGCTCCTTGATCATGAGCTGTCGCATCGACGCCACGTTTCCCGAGAGTGTGAAGGCGAGCGACTTCAAAGTCGGTGTCCGTTACGACGAGTGCTGCGACTCGGACGCGAAGCACCGAGTGTGGCTTCTGTTCCAGGACCTGCCCCTTCCACCGCGTGTGACCGAGGAGCCCCAGGAAGAGACAGCAGAGCCGGAGACGGCAAACACGCCGCCGCCCATCCGTTACCTATGAGTCCTGAGTGGTGGCCGGGGGCCCCTTCGACGAACGGCGTGTCCACCGACGGCAGCTTCTAGGATCGGCGGCATGGCAACAAGACTCGTGCAGATCAACATGAAGGCCCAGGACGACGCCGCGCTCGGCCGGTTCTGGGCGGAGGCACTCGGTTGGGGTGTCGACAGCGAGGGACCCGGCGTGACCAACCTCGAACCCGTGGGCTTCTCCTACCCCGACCCCGTGGCCGTCTGCATCGACATCATCGCCCGCCCGGAACCCAAGACAGTGAAGAACCGGGTGCACCTCGATCTGGCCACCACCTCGAGGGCCCATCAGACGGAGCTGGTCGCGCGCCTGAAGGATCTCGGCGCGACGCTCGCCGACGTGGGTCAGGGCGACGTCCCCTGGACGGTCATGGCCGACCCGGAGGGCAACGAGTTCTGCGTCCTGGAGCCCCGCCCGATCTACCAGGACACCGGTCCGATCGCCGCGGTGGTGGTCGACTGCACCGACCCACGAGGGCTGGCCCGGTTCTGGGACCAGGCGATGGACTGGACGCTGCACGAGGTTGCCGACGACCACGCTTCCCTGCGATCCTCTCAAGGCGTCGGCCCCTACCTGGAGTTCCTCCGCACCCCCGATACCAAGAGCGGGTGGAACCGCGTACACCTCGACATCTGTCCTTACCCCGGTGACGACCTGGCGGCAGAGGAAGCCCGACTGCGCGCTCTGGGCGCCACCGATCCTGGTATCGACCAGTCCGCCATCTCCTGGACGGTTCTGGCCGACCCGGAAGGCAACGAGTTCTGCCTGCTCACCCCTCGCTGACCTTGAGCAACCACTCCGGCCGTTGGCGGGTCGGCGGCGAAGACCGCGCGGCGTCAGCACATGCCGCCGGAGACGGGGATGGTGTCCTGCGCGCACCACCCCACAGGCCGGCTCGACCACCTGCACTCCATCCGCCCCTGCGCCCGAGCCCCGTATCCGGCCACCGCACGCCGCTGCCGTCGACACCGATGTGACCCCCACGCCATGGGAGGGTAAAACCAAACCATCACACCCACGATCGAACGGACACACGAAGTGAGTAGCCTTCCCGGATCACGCCTGCCGGGCAGAACCTGGACCGTCCGGCTCACCGGGCACCCCGACCACTCCGCCACCGTGGCGTGCAGCACCACGGCGTGCCGGATGCCCCCACGCTCCAGGGACATCAACGCCCTGCGCCGCTTCGCGCAGCAGCACGTCCAGGCCCACGCACGCTCCGCCACCCCACGCCCCAACGCCACCTGCGCCTGCGGAGCGGCGGACTGCCGCCACCACACCACCAGGACAACATGCACGGGCCGAACCCTGCTGGTCCTCATCCACAACCGGATCGTGGGTGATGTGTGGACCCTGACCGAGGTCTGCCAGGCCTGCGCTCCGCACATCGTCAACGCCACACTCCTTCCAGGCGCCGCCACACCGCCCGGTGTCCCGGTTCCCGCCGCCACCAAGCCCGCGCTCGCGGCGCCCGTTCAAGCCACTTTCTCCTCCCCGCAGGCGACCGACGCAGACGACGTCTCCGCCGCGCGTCGCGGCCAGCGCCCCCCACGTGCCCGCCGGAGCCGAGGCGCGGAGAACCGGCGCGGCCGATGACACCAGACGCGCGGTGGCCAGGGTCCACGTGAGGGTGGGCCCCGCGGGTAGACCCGGCCGGCCTGCAGGAGGTGGTGGCCTTCCCGGGGCGAGGGGAGCTCCGGGCGAGCATGACGGACCTGCCGGCTCTGGCCACCTCCCCACTCATCGGACTGGCGACCGGCGTCGTAGCCGGGGCCTGTCCCGTGTGGCGCGCGTCGGGGCGGGTGCGCGTGGAGACGGGCCATCAGGGCAGCGACAGATATTCCTGTCGGATCGCTCACGCGACAGTTAGACTTGTCGCATGAGTGATGTGAGTGCAGTTCCGACTCCCGACAGGAACGACGAGAACTTCTGGACCGCCGCCTCGACACTGGTGGAGCCTCCCTGGAGCGAGCCCGTCCAGGGTGACGCGTTCACCATGGACGAGAGAGTCCACGATGCCGTGCGCGCCCTGGCCGAACGGATCTCGACCCGCGCGCTGGCCTACCGCGCCGCCGGCAGGTCCCTCGACCCCGTACTCATGGCAGCGCCCGATGTGCAGCTGGCCCTTCTGCGCGCTCTGTACGAAGCCAAGCAGTCCGTCGAACGGCTGGCGGAGAGCGCCGCCACCGTCGCCGGCCGCAGCGGAGCGAACTACGCCCAGCTCGGTGCTGCCTGGGGCGGCATCAAGCGTCAGTCCGCCCGTCTCAAGTGGCCCCACGCCGTGGTCAGGAAAGCCGCCAGCGAGTCCATCCCGTTCCACTACGCGGGTGGTACCGCCGTGGTGCACCACGATGCCGACGCCGACGCCTGGTGGTTCGCCGCCACCGCCGCAGACCACCAGGACACGGAGTCCGAGCCCGTCCACCGCACGTATGCCGAGGCCATCGCCGGAGCGACCGAGTACCTCCTCGCGCACTCGCTGCCCGACCGCCAGGCACCCGCATGAGGCTCGCCGGTTCGGGCCTCCCACTGGTGAGCGGTCATCCGTCGGTGCGGGTGGGGCGGCGCGTGTCCCGCCGGTGACGGAGGGCGAGGCGGCGTCGGCGGTCGCTGCTTTCGCGGACCCGTCGGTCGAGTTCTTCCATCAGCCGGTGGCCGCGGTGTTCGGGGTCGAGTTCGTCGAGGATGCGGTCGATCTCGGTGAGCAGTGCTCCGTACAGCTGCCAGCGGCCGGGGTTGGCGAGGGCGAGGGCGAGGAGCCGGTCGGCGGCGTGGTCTCTGCAGGCCTTGGCCGCCCGCAGCTCGCCCGCGAGCCGGGTCTCTGCGGCTTCGGCGTCCTCGCTGCCCTGTGTGGTGACCAGGACGGCGAAGCTGACGAGGGCGTCGGCGGTGTACTGGGCGGTCTCCCGGAGGGCCAGGGCAGCCGGTTCGGGCAGCAGCTGGTGTCCGTCACGCTGTTTCGCGAGATCGGTGAGGGTACGGGCGAGGACTCGCAGGACGACGGCGCAGATTTCCAGGGTGTCGAGGCCGGTGCGCAGCACCACCCGGTGCAGGAGGCCTTCCTTGACACGGGGGTTGAACCGCAGGCTGTCCTCGGCGGTACGCAGGGCCCCGTCGACGTCGGCGACGTCGTTGTCGAGGCGGCGGGCCTCGTGGAGCCGGGTGGCGGCCTGCTCGACGGGGGGTGCGCCGGTGAACTCGTCCGCCACGTCGAGGAGCAGCAGCCGCATCCGTCGGGCGAGGTCCTCGATCGAGTCGCCCGCGGTGTCGACCCAGACGGGCGGGGCCAGGAGCAGGTTGAAGAGCATGCCGACGACGGCGCCGATGAGGGTCTCCAGGACGCGGTCCCAGGCGGTGTCGGAGACCTGGGTGACGCCGAGGACGAGCATGGCGCTGATGGCGACCTCGGGGATGAACTCCTCGACCTTGACGAGTCGGCCGACGAGCAGTGAGGCGAGGATGACGAGGGCGAGGCTCCACCAGGAGAGGCCGACGACGGCGCTGAACGCGATGGCGATGAGGACGCCGACGACGACCGAGTTCACCCGGCGCAGGCTGGTGGTCACGGTGGAGTAGAGCGTGACCTGGACGACGAGGAGGGCGGTGAGGGGTGCGGTGAGGGGAACCGGTTCGCTGCTGAGCTGGAGGGCGACGACATAGCTGAGGGTGGCAGCTGCAGCGGACCGTACGGTCTGGACGGCGAAGGGGTCGCGCCGGAGGCGCGCGAGCAGCCCGTCTGCCCGGTCGTGCCGTCCTGTGCCGCTTGCCACGCCCCACCTCGTCCCGTCGCCGCCCCGCCAGGGCCCTCTGGACAACCCGCCTGCCCGGACCGTCCCGGGTTCATACGCGGGTACGCCCGGGCGGACGAGGGATCACCCCCGCTTCGGGGACAGAGCGGCTCCGAAAAGGGACGGCGTCGATGCACCGGTTGCCGCGGTCCCGGCAGCTTCAGCCGCCGTGCCTGATCAGGTGGGGCCCTCGACCGCGGGATGCTGACCGAGGGCGGGTGGGCGGGCTCGGGGCGGGGCGTCAGCGAGTACGTTGACGGCCCGGTGACCGAACTCAGGTCGGCTTGCGCCACACGGAGATGTGCTTCGGGGAGTCCTGGGTGAACGGCGCCCCGTCCCAGTCCGCGACGCGACGTTCCCTCTCGAGCCCAGCGATTCGTGCCATCAGGTCGAGCTCTGCCGGCCAGGCGTAGCGGTGCCGGGAGTTGTCGCGGCGGTAGAGGCCGTCGTCGCCGTCGCGGGTGAAGTGGTGCGAGACGAGAATCTGCTCGACGAGGTCGAAGGTGTCGAAGCCGAGATGCTGCTCAGAGACGTCGAAAGGCACCGCGACCTGGCCGGGCGGCAGGAACCGCAGCGGCGGCACGCCCAGCTCGATGACGAATCGGCCGCCGGGCTCCAGATGGCGTGCGGCGTTGCGGAAGCACTCGACCTGCTCGTCCTGCGTGAGCAGGTTCGTGATGGTGTTGTAGACGAGATAGACCAGGGTGAACTCGCCGGGTACGACGGTGGTGGCCATGTCCCCGATGACCACCGGGAGCGTGTCCTCGTCGATCTTGCGCCGCAGCACCGCTGCCATGGGCTCGGACAGTTCGATGCCCACGACGGGCACGCCGCGTTCCCGGAGCGGGACGCCCACCCGTCCGGTCCCGATGGCGAACTCCAGTGCCCGGCCGTCTCCGGCGAGCTCGGCGAGGAAGGCGAGAGTCGGTCCGAGAACGGCGGCCGAGGACATCTCGGTCTCCTCGGCGTCGTAGCGGTCGGCGGTCGCACGGGTCCACAGCTCACTGCTCGTCACGGGCGGCCACTTTGCCGGGTACCGCGGGGCGCTGTCGAAGCATTTACCTTCCACCGGCTCCGATCACACGGTTCGCAGGTCACCGGTCGAACCCGCTGCCGCGGCGCCGTTGCGCCAGGTGCCGTCCTCCTTGACCAGGAGGTAGAAGGGGCGGCTCTCGGGACGGTCGGTGATCCGGGTGCCGTCGTGGTGCACGGGCTGCTGGCGGACGTTTGGGGGCACCGCGCCGGCCAGCTAGGCGGGGTCGGCGGTGTCGCGGACCAGCTGGGCGTGCCATCCCCGGCCGGGCCGTGGCTCGGTGGCACGGGTGAGCGCGACAACCTGGTGTCCGGCAGCGGCGATGTACAGGACCCGAAGCCCGACCAGGCCGGCCATCACGCCCCGGCGGCGCGCGTCGACCAGCAGGGCGTAGCCGAGGAACGCGGCGGCGAAGACCAGCGTCGACCCCATCGACGGCGAGCTGTGGGCGGCCCCCCACCACCGTCCGTCCGCGCCGACGGCCTATGGAGGATCAGGTGCCTGGTCGTTCGTGCTCTTCACCGGTGGCCCGGGCACGTGGACGGCCAGGACGGCGGTGTCGTCGTCCACGCCGTTGCCGAAGGTGTCGAGCAGGTCACGGACAGCGTCGATGGTGGCCGACGCGGTGGTGGGAGCGAGGGCGCGGCCGAAGGCGAGGAGGGCCTCGTCGCCGTAGCGGCCCTGGGTGTCGGCGTCCGTGTGGGCCTCGGTCAGGCCGTCGGTGTGCAGGAGCAGGGTGTCGTGGGGGGCGAGGTGGACGGTGATGGTGGCGATGTCGGGGTCCGGCAGGACTCCGATGAGTTGCCCGCCGGGCGTGTGCAGGTAGTCCGCGGTGCCGTCCGCGCGCATCAGCAGGGCCGGCGGGTGGCCGCCGCTGGCCAGGGTGATACGGAAGCCGCCGCGGTCGGCGTCGGGGGTGAGCAGGCCGAAGATGACGGTGCAGAAACGGGGGTCGGTGCCGTTGTACTCGTGGTTGAGGACCGTGTTCAGGTTGGCGAGGACGGCGGCCGGGTCGGGGTCGTAGACGGCCGCGGCGCGCAGGGTGTAGCGGGCCAGCGAGGTGACGGCCGCGGCGGCGGCGCCCTTGCCGCAGACGTCGCCGAGGAACAGGCCCCAGGTGCCGGCGGCCAGGGGGAAGAGATCGTAGAAGTCGCCGCCGACCTCTTCGACGGAGGCGATGTGGTAGTACGCGGCAACGTCCAGCCCGGGCACGTTCGCCAGCGCCGGGGGCAGCAGGCTCTTCTGCAGGGTGGTGTTCAGGAGCTTCAGGCGGTCACGTTCCTGGTCGGCTTCCTGGCGGGCGCGCAGCAACTCGGTCTCATAGGCGCGGCGGTCGCGGGCGTCGAAGATGGTCGTGCGGATCAGCAGTGGCTGCCCGTCGTCGTCCGTCTTGATCGTCGAGGTGACCATGACGGGCAGGCGGGAGCCGTCGGCGGCCTTCAGTTCCAGGGCGATCCCGCTGATTTCGCCTTGCATCTGCAAGAGCGGTGCGAAGTGGGTCTCGTGGTAGAGCCGCCCGCCGACGGTCAGTAGCTCGGAGAAGTACTTGCGTCCCACGAGGTCGACGCGCTCGTAACCGAGCCAGTCCAGCAGCGTCCTGTTGACCTTGGCGATCTGCCCGTCCAGCAGCGTGGTCAGATATCCGCAGGGCGCGTGCTCATAGAGGTCTTCGGCGCTGTCCTCCAGCAAGGCGGAGAACCGAGCCTCCTCATCCGCCGGACTCCGGTCCTCGCTCGGGTCTCCGCTCTCTGCCGCGTCGCCTGTCTCGACCATCTACCCGGAGGTTCCCACGAAGGCGGTGATCGCCGCGGCGGTCTCCTCCGGGGCGGAGAGCTGGGGGCAGTGGCCCGTCGCGTTCAGCGTGACGAGCCGGCTTCCCGGAATCTGTGCGTGGACGAACGCGCCCACCTCCGGCGGAGCGATCGCGTCGCTCGAACACTGAGCGACCAGGGTGGGCACGCCCACCGACGCGAGATCGGCGCGGTTGTCGGACAGGAACGTCACCCGGGCGAACACCCGGGCGATGTCCGGGTCGGTGCGGCAGAAGCTGTTCGTCAGCTCCTCACCCAACTCGGGCCGCTCCGGGTTACCCATGATCACCGGGGCCATGGTGCCCGACCAGCCCAGATAGTTCGCGTCCAGCGACTCGAGGAGCTCGTCGATGTCCTCGGCGCTGAACCCGCCCCGGTATCCCGTGTCCGGGTCGTCGACGAAACAGGGCGAGGGCGCGAGCAGCACCAGGCCGGTGAACGCCTCGGGCTCCCGAGCGGCGGCCAGCACGCCCATCATCCCGCTCACCGAATGCCCCACGAAGGTGACCGGGCCCAGCGCGATGTCCCGGCACAGCTCCAGGACGTCGTCGACATACCCGTCCAGTGACGAATGCCGCTCCCGGCTCCACGCCGACAGCGTCGAGTTCCCCGAGCCCACATGATCGAAGAGAACCACGGTGAAGTCGCGCTCCAACGCGGGCGTCACCAGACGCCACATGTTCTGGTCGCACCCGAAGCCATGCGCCAGCACCACCACCGGCCCACCGGTACGCCCGGTCACCCTCACGTGGTTCCTGCTCCGCACGTCCATGCATCCCATCCTCGCAGACCGGTTCCCGGCGGCCCGCACCGTCGAGCCTTTCTCGAACGTGCCGCGGGCCGAATCGCAGGCGGTCAGGCCGGGGGGGGGTGTGCCGTGGGCGCCGGGGCAGCCTGGCAGCGGGATCCGCATGGGCCGTCCCGGCGTACTTGTGCTCGCCGGTGGGCTACGTTCCGGGCGAGTCGCCGGTACCGGAGTCGGTACCGGAGTCGGTACCGGAGTCGGAACCGGAGTCGGCACCGGTGAGGAGGAGGGCGGGCAGGTCGGCGAAGGAGTCGAGGACGTGGTCGGGGGTGCCGGAGGCGGCGCGGTGTGTCTCGGGGGCATACTTCCCCGTCCTCACCAGGACGCCGGTGATGCCTGACCGTTGGGCTGCCAGCACGTCCGACTCGATGTCGTCGCCGATCATCAGCGCCTCGGGCGCGTCGACGCCCAGGTGGGCGAGGGCGCTTGCGAAGAACGCCTGCGCCGGCTTGCCCGTCACCGCCGCCTCTGTGCGGGAGGCCTTCTCGAGGCCTTCGAGGAAGGCCCCGGTGTCGAGGTCGAGGCCGCCCTCGGTACGCCAGTACAGGTTGCGGTGCATGGACACCAGCCGGGCACCGCGCTGCAGTTGCCGGAAGACGCGGTTCAGGGACTTGTAGCCGAACTCGGGGCCCGCGCCGCCGAGCACGACCACGTCCGCGTCCCCCTCGTCGATCAGCGTGACTCCGGGCAGGTCGTCGCGCACGTCGCCGCTGTTGAGCAGGAGGCAGCGGGCGCCGGGGAAGTGCTCGCGCAGGTAGGCCGCCGTCGCGGCCGGGGCGGTCAGGATGTCCTCGGTACCGACGGGGAAGCCCAGGGTGGCCAGGCGCACGGCGATGGCGGCACGTGTGCGGGAGGTGTTGTTGGTGACCAGGGCGAGGCGGAGCCCGGCGGCGCGCAGCTGTGCCATGGCAGCGACCGTTCCGGACAGCGGCCTCCAGGAGACGGTGAGGACGCCGTCGATGTCGATCAGGACCGCGCGGATTCGCTCCATGGAGCCGACGGTAGCCCCCGCCGCGACGGTGGGCGATGGGCGGCGCGCCCAGGCGGCCCCGTTGCGCCGGATGCCGTTCCGTCACCACTGGTACATGTACTGGCGCCACGTGCCGTGCCATCCGGTGCCGTAGAAGGCGCAGGAGTCGGAGTCGAAAAGCACCACGTGACCGCCCCAGTACACGCTCTCGTCGAGCTGGAAGACGGCCCACCATCCGGTGTTCTGCGTCGGCGTGTTGCTCGTGCGAACCGCTTTGGTCTTGAACCAGGACCACATGTTCCGCGCTCGGATGGGCCGGCGGGCGTAGGTGTAGCAGCGGGCCTCGATGTGCGGGTTGGAGTCGGAGAGTTCCGTGTACCCGGCGCGGATGAACGCGTCCGAGAGGAAGTGGGCGCAGTTGTTGGCGAAGGCGTCGCCGGCGACGCACCTGTTCGTCCAGTGACTTCCCACGGTGGAGAGGGCCGGGGCGAGCACCTGGGGCCGCGCCACCTGTGCCGGTCCCCCGCTCGCCGCCGCGTAGCGCGGCGCGCCCGGCACGTACATCGCCGGTGGAGGAGCGATGTGCTCCATCGCTTCGGCGTTCGCAAGCCCGACCGGCCCGTTCGCCGGCGTCGGCTCTCCGGGCACTCTGGGGCTCATCGGCGGTGCGATGTTCTCCATGGCGACCATGAAGGCGTCCTGCGGTTCACCGGCGCGCATCCGGCCCAGGCGGAATGCCGTGGCCCCCTCCCGCACATGCACCCTGATCCGGTCCTCGCCAAGGGTCTCCCGGTCCATGATGTCGGACTTGGCGAAGGAATAGACACAGTCGCCGGACTCGACGATCAGGATGTTTCCCGGGATGTTTCCGTCGTCTCGGCTGTAGCCCTCGAAGGGCACGGTGCAATCACGTCTCGCCGCCCGTTCCATGAGCGAACTGAGGTCGTTCTGTTGACCTTTCATGATGTTCTCGGCCATGTCGTTCGCCTCCTGTGCGCGGGCGTGCGGCCGTCGACATCCCCCTCATTCAGCGTGGACCCCGGGCGTCGGCTTGCGCCACTCGTGGCGGTGTTGTGCCATGCGCCACCTGTGGTCACGGGACGTACGATGGAAGTCGGCTGTGGCTTTCGAGGGCCCGCCGTCGTCCCGGTAGCTCCTCAGGCGAGGACGTTGACGGCGCGGGCGACCACGAGCCCGAGAATGAGCAGGGATACGAGCGCCTGAATGCCCATGGCGATCTTGGCCCAGGGGGCCAGCGGCATGACGTCGGTGGGGCTGAACGCGGTGGCGTTGGTGAGCCCGAGGTAGAGGTAGTCGATGAAGCGGGGCCGCCAGTCGGCGCCGCCCAACCGAGGCTCGAGCTGTTGGGGGAAGGCGAGTGCGGGCGTGGAGGGCATGCGGTGAGCGCGGGCGGCTGCCCCGCCGCTGTCGAGTTCGAAGTACAGCAGGGAGAAGGCGAGGACGGTACAGGCCCACACCGTGCCGCCGGTCTGTAGCAGGCTGGTGGCGGAGCTGGTCTCCTTCCCGGCATGGAGGATGTCGTCGACCAGTTGAACGGTCGACCAGACGGCGCTGAGGGCGAGAACTCCCACCAGGGCGATCGACAAGCTCCGCAGGGCGGCCGAGCGCCGGTCGATGCGGCCCGGGTCGCCGGCGATGAGCGCCAGCAGGAGCAGTCCCTCGACGGCGGGGATGAACCAGCGAGGCGCCAGACGGAGGTCGTCGGGGAGCAGGATCGTCAGCCCCATGGCGGCGACGACGGCCGCCGCCATCGGCCATCGGGGCTCGCCGAGGGTCTCGCGCTGTCCCGGGCTCTCGGTTGGCTCGGGGGTGTGTCCGGTCACGATGGCGGCCCTTAGGTCAGGGGCGGGACGGGTTCATGACGGCCGCGAAGGGGGTCGAGGCGTAGGCCTCCACGGTGAAGAGGTCGTACCTGCGGTATTCCCTCTGGGTCTCGGCGTCATTGATGAGGCCCTTGCCCTTGAACGTGGAGATGGTGGCGTCCCAGTTGGAACCCGCTGTACCCAGTCCCCACCAGGCGGTCACATAGCGAGGCTTCCGCGTCACATTGACCACGTTGTTGTTGTAGCGAACCGGCGCGTGGTGGATGAGGAACTCGCCCTGGCAGTCCTTCGGGGGGCAGTAGAGGATCGAGTTCTCGTCCCACGAGTACTGCGCTGCACCGAAGGTGTCCAGGTCGATCCGTCCCCGGTCCATTCTCATGACCAAGGCGCTCATGTCGGCGTCGATCACGTCGAACTTCGCCGACTTGGGGATCTGGACCACCTTGTCCTCGCTGTACTCCTCACCCGGTTCGAACCAGTAGCCGGGTCCCACGAACGGGCCCACGCCGAGAGCGGTCCACTCGATGGAGCCGACGTGGAGCGATACGTCGCCGTCCCCGCTCTCCAGCGCCTTTCTGCGGTCTCTGAGTTCGGTGCTCTTCTCGACGTACTCTCCGGTGCGCCCGTAGACCGACCAA
This sequence comes from Streptomyces sp. CB02980, assembly GCF_014451325.2. GTDB lineage: Bacteria > Actinomycetota > Actinomycetes > Streptomycetales > Streptomycetaceae > Streptomyces. Next base: position 19,181 of record NZ_JACSCH020000024.1, read on the forward strand.
TCGTCGCCGAGGATGTATACGGGAACGGACCCGGTGTTCTTCAGGTGGAGCGTCACCGGGAGGTGGACGACCGGGCGTTCGAGGTCCATGCGCGGCACCCCGAACCTCACCTTCAACGCCAGGTTCGCCGGCGCGGCAGTGGGCTGGTACAGGGACGAGTAGGCGATGTTCACCGCGGCCAGGAGCACCGTGGCCATCACCCCGGCCGCGATCTTCGTCGGTTGCGGCGTCCCCCGCCACACCTTCGCCCGGACGGCCACCGACACGGCCCACAGGGACCAGCCGAAGAGGGGGAAGACGGCCAGCATGTAGGGCGTGTATTCCGTCTCCTGGAACCACAGGAAGACCAGCGTGGTGGTGACGGTCAGCGCGATGAGGATGCCGATGAGGACGATTGCCCCGGAGACACGCAGGCCCCGTTTGCCCCAGTAGTCGAAGACTGCCACGGCTGCCACGACCTCGGCCACGCCTCCGAGCATGAAGACGAACCCCGTGATCCGCCCCGCGAACGTCAGTGCCTCGAAGGCGTCAGGGATGCCGATGGAGGTCAGCAGGGCCCAGCCGCCCACCAGCCCCGCCACCATCAACACGATCGTCGCGCGTCTGCGCCGGGTGTGGTCGGGCCAGGTGTCGCTGCCGGCCCCTTGCCAGCACACCGAGGACCGGTCTTCCAGATCCAGGTCCTTCGGGTAGCCATTGCGGCACAGAATGCGCCGCAGCTCTTGCGGAGACCAGGCGCTGCCCACCGTCTCGGCGCCGATGCGCACCTCGCGCAGGCCCCGGCTGTCGGGCGGATGCACCGTGATCTTGGTCCGGCGTTCCATGTCCTCAGCGTCGTGCCGGAAGGAGCCCGCCCGCAGCCGGTGGGGCCCCATTGGAGTGCCGGGCCGGCTCCGCGCCTCCGCCACTCCTGCTCCCTACAGAGCCCCGGCACTACCCGTGGTGACCGCGCCTCCAGGTCCGGGACGACGACCGACTGCAGGCCGAAGACGTCACGGCCAGGTCCGCCGTTGGACCACGCCCGCCGGCACCACGTCCGTCCGGCCCCCACCCCTCGGGTCCGGTGGGGCGGGGGCCGTGGAGTGCGCGGTGCACTCCGGCATAGGAGCCTGGTGGTGTGGTGAAGCCAAGGAAGGCGGCGTCCGGCGCGTACCCGCGGAGCTGGCTGCGCGGGGCCCCGCCGCCGCGCTGGGTGCGGGTCCTGCCCGTGCTGCTGCTCGTCGGCGTCGGAGTGGCCTCCCTCACCGACTCCGTTCCGGTGGACATCGGCTTCCTGCTCGGCGCGGTGCCTCCGCTGGCCGTCCTGGCATACGGACCGTTGGCCACGGCCTTCCTCGGCGCCGCGACGATCGGGCTGCTGACCATTCCCTTCTTCCATCTGAACCGGCCCGGCAACACCGACCTCGTCACCCTCGGCTTCGTCGCCACCCTGAGCGTCTTCGTCTCCTTCGTCCGCGGGCGCCGGGACGAGCAGCTCGACCTGGAACGTACCGTCGCCGAGACGGCCCAGCGGGCCATCGTCCCGAACGTACGGCGGCGGGTCGGGCCCGTGCGCTGCGCGAGCCTGTACCGCGCCGCCGAGCGCGGCACGCTGGTGGGAGGCGACTTCTTCGACGTCCGGCCAGGCCCCCACGGGGTGCGGGCGGTCCTCGGCGACGTGCAGGGGCACGGTCTGTCGGCCGTCGCGACGGTCGCCTCCGTCCTGGGGGCGTTCCGCGAGGCCGTGCTGGACGACGTGGACGCGGAGTCGATCGCGGCCCGCCTGGACCGCAGACTGGTGGTCGACTCGGCGCGGACGGAGCATGCGGAACTCTTCGCCACGGCCGTCCTTCTGGATTTCGCGCCGCGCGGCCGGGAGGTCCGTGTCCTGGCCTGCGGCCACCCGCCGCCGGTCCTGCTGCGCGGCGGAGCCGTGAGCACCCTGGAGCTCGACCCCGGACCGCCCCTGGGCCTGGGCCTCGCCGACGTCATGCCCGGAACCACCGCGACGGTGTCGCTGCTGCCCGGGGACCGGCTGCTCCTGGCGTCGGACGGTGTCCTGGAGACCCGGGACGCCTCCGGCGCCTTCTACCCCTTCGTCGAGCGTCTGGCCCGCATGACCGGTGTCGGCCTGGACCAGCTGCCCGACGAGATCTGGGCCGACCTGAGTCGCTTCGCCCCCAAGATCCAGGACGACGTCACCCTGTTGATCCTTACCTTGGACGCGCCCGGACCGGACTGACGCCGCCGGGCCGGGCTGACGGGACATGGCCCCGGCGCGCGGAGGCGCGGATCCGGGCCTCAGAAGAACTTCAAGGGGGCGGCGATGACCGTCGGCGGCGCGCCCGACGGCTTGCTGCCTGTGGGCGGGACGCCTGTGTCCTTCGGTCAGGCCGCGGAGGTGGAGGGGCCGGCGGGATCCTTCGGATCGGCGTCGGTGAGACGGCGGGCCAGGACGTTCTGGGCTGGAGCCTGGTGCCCGCCTGAGGCGAGGATGCGCACCTCGTAGTGGTCGCTGATCTCCGCCCGGATGATGCCGGTGGGGTCGGCGTAGACCGGATGGCCGCCGGGCCCCTTGGAAGAGGTGCGCTCGACGATCACGACGTCCTGGGCCGAACCCGTGTCGTCGGAGAACACCAGCTCGTATCGGAGTGGGCTCATTTCGCCCATTTTACGCCGAAGGCCTGGCTACGCCCCCGGCCGACCAGCCGGGAACCCGCTGGTTAGAGTGGTGCGAGGCCGCGCCGCCGCACCAGGGTCGGGCGCGAGACCGGGCCGACTGTCGACCACAGGGTCCCGTGCGACCGACCGCCCCCACTCCGTCTCGTCCGGCCCACGGCCGCCTGCCCCGGAAACCCCGCATCACATGAGTACCGACATCGCTCCACATTCCGACCGCACCCCGGCCGTGGCCGGCTCCGCCGCCGTCCCCCGCAGCCGGCGCCCGCGCCTGGCCTGGATGGCCGGCCGTGCCCCGGCGCGACCGACGCCCGCGGCCGCCGCCCACAACGTCAGCGCCGCCACAGCGGCCCTCCTCGCACTCGTCGCGATCGGTGCCGCCCTCCACGAGCCGGTGCTCATACCCCCGCTCGCCGCCAGCGCCGCACTGGTCCACTGCGCCCCCGCGCTTCCGCTGGCCCAGCCGCGAAGCGTGGTCGTCGGCCACCTCCTCGGTGCCGCCGCCGGATACGCGGTGGCCGTCGCGGCGCACGGAAGCGCATGGGCCGCCGCCCTCGCTGCCGGTGTCACCCTCGCCCTGACGACACTGGCCAGGACCCCGCACTCGCCTGCCTGCGCCACCGCCGTCGTCATCGTCCTCCAGGAGCCCGCGCCGGGCAGGTTCGTCCCCCTGCTGTTCGGCTCCACGGTCCTGCTCGTACTGACCGCGTACGCCGCGTCCCGCGTCCGGCGCGCGGCACCGAGGTACCCCGCCTACTGGTGGTGAGCCGCTCCGGCCCGGCGCGTTCGCCAGAGCGCGCCCGGGAGGACGCCGTACGCCCTCCTTGCACGGGCCGGGCGCGCCGCGCAGGTCGTACGGCGCGGTGTCGGTGCCGAACCGGCTCAGGATCATCCGCGACAAGACGATCACGACTTTCCGCGCGAGCGGTTCCGGTCGTCCCCGCCATCAGGGCCGGGGCCCTGACGCCACCCACACGGTCGGCCGCCCGCCGTCCCGTGCGCACGGGGCGCGGGCCCGGTCCGGCTCCCACCCGGTTCCCGGGACTCGCCGCGCCCCCGCCGGCCTTCGGCATCCTGGTCGCTTGAAGTCCGCCCAGGGCGGGGCGAGTCGGAGTGACCGGCGGAGGGGGAGCCGCACCGGGGGATCGCGTCGACGGAGACCGAGGGCGGGACACGCCGCGCGGACGGCGCTGGAGCCGTAGGGCCGGCATTCCGCCGCGTCACGGCCCGCCGCCTCGACCTGATCGGGCCGCACCGCTCACTCGATCGGTCCGCCCCCCGTCGCTGCGGCCCTCCCGGCCGATGAGAGTGGTGGCAGGGGGCCTGACCGAGCCATTGGAGAGGACCGATCCCGTGGTGAGCATTGCCGTCGATCTGAACCGCTGCCAGGGGTACGCGCAGTGCGCGTTCCTCGCTCCAGAGATCTTCACCATGCACGGCGACGAGGCGCTGCTCTACGACCCGGATCCCGACGAGGCACAGCGCGAGAAACTGGCCCAGGCCGCCGCGGCCTGCCCGGTGCAGGCCATCCTCGTCGATGCCGTGGACGAGCCGGCCGAGGCGGTGCCCGGTGCTCGGTGACGGAGCCTTGGAGCAGCTCAAACGCGAGGGCCGCATCGTCGTCGTCGGAGCCTCGCTGGCAGGCATGCGGGCTGCCGAGACCCTGCGTGCCAAGGGCTTCGCGGGGTCTCTGACCATGATCGGCGACGAGCCCTGCGAACCGTACGACCGGCCCCCGCTGTCCAAGGGGGTGCTGCTGGGCAGGGCGCGCGCCGACCGCACCGCGCTGCCCCGGCTCCGATCCGTCGACGCGACCTGGCGGCTCGGCGTGCCCGCCACCGGCCTCGACATGGCCGCGAGAAGGGTGCGGCTGGCCGACGGCGACGAGGTGCCGTACGACCGGCTGCTGATCGCCACCGGTGTCCGGGCGCGGCCGTGGCCGCGCGAGGAGGAGGCGGAACTCGACGGCGTCTTCGTGCTGCGGACCCGAGACGAGGGCGCCGCGCTCGCGCGGCGGCTCGACGAGGGACCCGGACGCGTCCTCGTGATCGGGGGAGGGTTCGCCGGCTCGGAGGTCGCCTCCGCCTGCCGCGAACGCGGGATTCCCGTCACCGTCGCCGAACGAGGCGCCGCGCCCCTGGTCGGCGCACTCGGCGGGGTGGTCGCCGCGGTGGCCGCCGACCTCCAGCGCGCGCACGGTGTGGACCTGCGGTGCGGGGTCATGGTGACCGCCCTGGAGGGCGACGCCTCGGGACGGGTGCGCGCCGCGCATCTGTCCGACGGCTCCACCGTGGAGACCGACGTGGTCGTCGTCTCGCTCGGCGCGCTCCGCAACACCGAGTGGCTGCTGGGTTCCGGGCTCGGCGCAGGGCCCCGCGGCATCGCCTGCGATGCCGGCTGCCGGGCCTTCGACATCCGCGGAATCGTCACCGACGACATCTACGCCGCGGGCGACGTCGCCCGTTGCCCCCATCCCCTGTTCGGGTACCAGTTCCTGTCACTGGAGCACTGGGGCAACGCCGTCGCCCAGGCCGGGATCGCGGCGCACAACATGCTGAGCGAGAGCGTCGACCGACTGCCGCACATGGACGTGCCGGCCTTCTGGTCCTCCCAGTTCGGCGTCAACATCAAGTCGGTCGGAGTGCCGTCGATGGCGACGGAGATCCTGATCTCACAGGGCTCACTGGACAGCCGCCGGTTCGTCGGCGTCTACGGGTACCAGGGGCGCGTCATCGGCGCCGTCTCCTTCGACCAGGGCCGGTGGCTGCCGTTCTACCGGGAACTCATCGAGCGCACCGCACCGTTCCCGCCGCAGTTCCCCACGGTCGACCGGCACGCGGACGGACAACGGCCGATGGACGCGGACTTCCCCGACCCGTCGGTCCCCAGCCACGGCCCCACCGTGACCCTCAGCGGATACTCGCCGGCCGACCGCCGGATGACGTTCACCCCCGCGCACTGACCCGCACGGCCACAAGGACCTGCCATGACGCAAACCCTGCTGCACCAGATCCTGGACTACGCCAACCGGGCCGACCCGTACCCGATCTACGAAGAGCTGCGGAAGACACCGGTCCACCACGAGACCGACGGGCCGTACGTCATCAGCACCTACTACGAGATCCGCAGCCTTCTGCACGATCCCCGGATCAGCTCCGACGCCCGCAACCAGGCGTCCGGCAGCGCTGACCCGCTGGCGGAGTCGTCCCCCGAGGAGAGCGCCCTGCCGCCGAGCTTCCTCCGGCTCGACCCGCCGGAACACGACCGGATGCGACGCATGACGAACCGGCACTTCGGCCCGCCGCACTCACCCCACCGGGTCGACGGAATGCGTCCGGAGCTCCACGGCATCGTCGCCGGCCTCATCGACGGCCTCGGCGACCCGGGCCGGATCGACCTGGTGGAGGAGTTCTCCTACCCGTTCCCGGTGACGGTGATCTGCAGGCTGCTCGGAGTGCCGCGCGAGGACGAGGCACGCTTCCACACCTGGGCGGACACCCTCGCCGCGAGCCTGGACCCCGACCCGGACGCCGATCCCGCCGAGCGCGGCAAGGGCGCGGCGCACGAGGCCCGGATGCAGCTGGGCATGTACCTCGCCGGCCTGATCGAGGAGCGTCGCAAGAACCCCGGGGACGACATGCTCTCCCAACTGGCGACGGCGAAGGGCCCGGACGGCCCGATGGCCACGATGGAACTGCTCAGTACCGCGGCGCTGCTCCTGATCGCGGGGCACGAGACCACGGTCAACCTCATCACCAACGGCATGCTGACCCTGCTGCGCAATCCCGACGTCCTCCAGCGACTGCGCACCGAACCGCGCCTGGCCGTGCCGATCGTCGAGGAACTGCTCCGCTTCGAGCCGCCGGTGCAGCTGCTTCCGGGGCGCACCACCCTCGCCGACATCGAGGTCCGGGGCGTCACCATCCCCAAGGGCTCCACCCTCTGGCTGGTCCTGGCGTCCGGCAACCGCGACCCGCAGCGGTTCGAGAACCCGGACCGCTTCGACCCGGACCGCCCGGACATCCAGCACCTCGGCCTGGGCAGCGGCATCCACAGCTGCTTCGGCGCACCGCTCGCCCGACTGGAAGCCCAACTCGCCCTGTCGGAGCTGGCCCGGAGGCTGGAGAACCCGCGCCTGCTCGACGACCCGCCCCAGTACCGCCAGAACGCCGTACTGCGCGGGCCGCGCCGTCTGCGCATCGCCTGCGACGGGATCCGACCCTAGGACCTGTCCGGCGCATCATGGCCGGGGCCCGTCCACCGGACAGGCCCCGGTACGGCAGCGGGCGCAAGGCCCTCCCCTTCCCGCCCTCCACACGGAAACCGGAGCGTCGGCTCTGCCCAGTGGACTACGCTTTGTGACCATGACTACCGGGACGGCCTCGCGCCACACACGGATCGGTGACCCGGTGCTCCGCTGAGCACCGTACGGGCCGGTGCGGGCCCGCTGTTCGAGCCGGACCCCGCCGCTGCCTTCGCCGCGCGGGCGCCGCCTCCGTCGTGTTGATGACAGGTTCCACACATCAACCACGACAGGAGCTCCATGCCCATCAAGACGCTGCGCATCCCCACCGCCGACGGCGAGGCCGACGCGTTCGCCGCACTCCCCGACGACGGCGAGCGGCACCCGGGGGTGTTGATGTACGCCGACGGCTTCGGCATCCGGCCGGTCCTCAAGGAGATGGCCCGCGAACTGGCCGCGCACGGGTACTACGTGCTCGTCCCCAACCTCTTCTACCGGCACGGCCCGGCACCGGTGGTCGAGCTGCCCCGGTTCATCGGAGAAGAGGCCCGGCGGGCGATCTTCGCCGAGCTGATGCCCCTGATCGAGGCGCACACCGCCGAACGGGTCCTGAGCGACGCCGACGCCTACCTCGGGTTCCTCGCCGCTCAGCCCGAGGTCGAGGCGGGTCCCGTCGCGGTGACGGGCTACTGCATCGGCGGCCTCCTGGCGATGCGGACCGCCGCGGCCCACCCGGACCAGGTGGCGGCCGTCGCCGCCTTCCACGGCCCCGTCGGCGCCGACGGTCCCGAACTCTTCGCCAAGATCACCGCTCAGGTCCACCTCGGCCACGCCGAAGGCGACCTGACCCCCGCGGCACTCGACGCGCTCAACCGGGCCCTGGACGCCGCGGGTGTCGACCACACATCCGAGATCTACCCCGGCACCGTCCACGGCTTCACCATGGCCGACACGGACGCCTACAGCGCCTCAGGGCTGAAGCGGCACTGGGGCCGCCTGCTCCCTCTCCTGGGCCGCACCCTCGCCGACGACTGAGGAACCTGCGCGACCGCCCCTTGACCCGAACGGCCCGCTCTGACAGGGGCGCCCGGCGCCGAAAACGAGGGCAGCACCGTTCGTACGGGCGGGGTCGGGGTCACGTATCACCTCGGCAGGTGCCCGCCCCGCCCGCCGTGTCGGGCGGGGCGGGCACGCAGCTCAACCCGCCGGACCGTCGCCCGCCCGGCGCAAGTCCACTCCCCGCTGCTTCTGTTCGGCGGCCACGACCTGACTAGATGTCATGTGCGGTTTCCAGCTTGTCTGTTCGACGTCCCGGTCTGGCAGGACGGCTTCCCCGCGTGACTTCCTGCCGCGCCGCATCATTGACTGGCGCTTTCGGGCCACCGGAGACCTCCTCGGCGTTTCCCGAACCGGATCCCCTTTCCCGTGGTGAGGTGCCGCTTCGACAGTCGTATCCGGCTTTCGGTGCGGGAGCGTCTTCCGGCCAACATCGTGATGTTTCGGCTCTCCAGACAACCGGAGGTCCGATGCCTTCCTCTCATAGCTCGGGTGCACCGAGCGCCCCACACCGCATGAGCCCCGGGGCGGAGACGTCCCGCCGGGCCGCGGCCGATCTGCTTCCGCACAGCTTCCGGAGGACGAGAGAACGATGAGTACGACGCGCACCAACCGGCTAAGGCGGCCGCTCCTCGTGGGAACCACGGCTGTCGCCGCCGTGGCAGTGACGGTCGGTTTCATGACCGCCGCGCCGGAGCAGGCGACGGCCGCGACGGGGCCGAAGCTGAGCCTCGTCGCGGCGACCGGCTCGGTCACGCTCACCTCGTGGAAGGAGGAGCCGGGCGTCTACCTGGACCTGGGCACGTACCTCACCGCCGAGGGGACGCCGCTGGAGCTGAAGGTGACCCGGAAGTCCTACAAGGACCCGGTCACTGTCACCCAGACCGTGTTCGAGGGCGGCAAGAGCAAGGCGAAGACGCTGCCCCTGGGCACCGTGAAGGACTTCTCCGGACTGCCGGGCTTCGCCGAGATCACCATCACGGACAAGAACGGCAAGGTGGTCGTCAGCCGCGCGGAGAGCTTCTGCCCGAACAACGCCAGCGGACGGATCCGGCCCGACGCGCCCGCCACCTCGAAGTATCCGGAGAGCTGCCCCACCAACCCCTTCACCCTCGGCTCCGTATGGGGCGTCGAGAAGGGGTGGGCCGCCAACACCTACGGCGGTTCCTACACCGAGCCCGTGAAGCTCGCCGCGGGCACGTACACGGCCAAGGTCGGGGTCGCCAAGAAGTACCGTGACCTCTTCGGCATCGCCGACAAGCCCGCCTCGGTGAAGCTCACCGTCGAGGAGCGCAGCTGGGAGAACGGCCGGTCGGCCGCCGCCGGGGAACACGCCGGACACGGGCCCGCGCACCAGGCCCCCTCCGCCCACGCCGGGCACGGAGCGGGACACGCCCCGACTCCCGCCCAGGCCGGCGCACCGCAGACCAGCGGCGCGGGCCCCTCGTACAACGTGGGCCACGGGCCGCTGAAGGCCGCGCCCCCGGCCCTGCCGTGGGCGCTGAAGGTGCAGCAGGCCGGGCGCGCGGGCTTCCAGGCCGCCGGCGACACCCCGGGGCAGACCGACGGCTCGCGCAAGGCCTCCGCCCTCACCCCGCGGTCCGCGCGCCCGACCGGGACCCCGTCCGTCCCGAACGTTCCCAAGCCCGACCTGCGGTCCCTGCCGGCCTACGGCATCACCATCAGTGACGGCGGCGCCCAGGACATCCCCGGCAAGGACTACCTCGCCTTCAGCGCGAACGTCTGGAACGCCGGCCCGGCCCAGCTCGTCGTGGACGGCTTCCGCTCGCCCGGCAAGGCCAAGATGGACGCCTACCAGTACTTCTACGACGCCCAGGGCAAGCAGGTCGGCTACACGCCCACCGGCACCATGGAGTGGGACCCGCGCCCCGGCCACGTGCACTGGCACTTCACCGACTTCGCCAGCTACCGGCTGCTGAAGGCCGACCAGAAGGAAGCGGTCCGCAGCGGCAAGGAGGCCTTCTGCCTCGCCAACACCGACGCCGTCGACTACACGGTGAAGAACGCCAACTGGCACCCGAACAACACCGACCTGTCCACCGCCT
>NZ_JACSCH020000024.1:29220-101657 GCF_014451325.2 Streptomyces sp. CB02980
CGGCCAGGAGAACTCCATCTCCGTCCGTGAGGTCCTGGACGTCGGCTCCGGTGACACCTACACCCAGGACCTGCCGGGACAGTCCTTCGACATCACGGACCTGCCCAACGGCACCTACTACATCCAGGTCCTCGCCAACCCGGCCAAGCGGCTGAAGGAGACCAATCTCGACAACAACAGCGCCCTGCGCAAGGTCGTCCTCGGCGGCACTCCCGGTCGGCGGACCGTCACCGTCCCCGCCCACGACCTCGTGAACGCGAACTGACCACAGGGCGATCCCCGCAGTACCCGCCGAGCCGGCCCCACAGGGCCGGCTCGGTCGTCATCCGGAGCAGCTCTTCGATCTCGTGCCGAGGGTCGCGCAGCGGCAGGCAGCGGGCGAAGAAAGTGCGGTACAAGAAAGAGACAGGTGACGAACCGACTCCCGGTACGACCACCACTTGAGTCACCCCCAGAGGACGAGGCGCCTGGCGAAGTCGCAGCCACGATCCGATGATCGGAAAGACACTCCCTAGCAGTTCTCGCTGATCACGCTCTCCAGGTCCGACAGGGTCACGCGGTCATCCTCGATCTTCTTCCTCAGGTGTTCCAGGGTTTGCTTGAGGGCGCTGATCTGCGCCTGGTCCGGGTTCGCTTGCGCCTCCAACTCGGTGATCCTGTCCCTGAACTCCTTCGCGCGCTCCTTGCTCTTGTCGATGCTCTTCTCCAGCTCCTTCGCCAGGCGCTTCATCATCTGGCAGGGGGACTCCGGGGCCGGTGGCGGGTTCATCTCGGACTCCTTCTTCGTCGCGCCCCGCCGTCGGGGCTGTCGACGGCCAGTATCGAAGCCTCCGGCTGACCGAACCCGGCGAAGTAGCCCGTCCGGACCAAGGTCCGCCCGTCCCGCCGGCGTATGGCCGGCCGACGACGGGATGACAGAACCCTCACGACACAGCCACCGCCGCCACTCTTGTCCGGCTCGTAGGATCGCCTGGACAGCCCCCAGGCTGACTTCTTCCGCCGGGCTGTGGTCTTCTTGAGGGGTCTTCTTCGGGACTGCCTGCTTCTTCGGCTTCGGCATCTCGTGCAGATCGCCTCGCCCCGCCGCAGGTTTCGCCGCGGCGCTCGCGGGCGTCGGAGGAGACTCTCCGGTGGACGCCCGAGGTCTCACGACCTGGTGCGCAATTTCCTCGCGCACGAGTCGCCCCGCGATCTATCCTCGCGGCCATGACGTCACATGACGCGCCTGCAGGCTCCCGGATCGCTCCCGGTGGCACCGGGCTGGTGATCCGGCAAGAGACCGCTGACGATCACCGGGATGTGCGCGAGGTCCATACGCGCGCCTTCGGTGACAGCGATCGGGTTCCCGGGCTCGTGGAGGCACTTAGGGTTGCGGAGGCTGCATGGGCGCCGATGTCTTTCGTCGCTGTCGTTGAGGACCGGGTCGTCGGGCATGTCCTGCTGAGCGCGACGCGGTTGGACGCCCCGCGCCGGATCGTGGACGTCCTGTCGCTGTCACCACTGGGCGTGGTCCCGGAGTTCCAGCGTCAGGGCATCGGTACGCAGCTCATCGCCCACGCCCTCGAGGCGGCCGACAGCCAGGGTGTGCCGTTGGTGTTCCTGGAGGGTTCGCCGCGCTACTACGGCACGCGCGGCTTCGAGGGTGCCGGCGCGGTGGGCTTTCGTTCGCCGTCGCTGCGTATCCCTGAAGCCGCGTTTCAGGTCGCCCGGTTGTCCGCTCACGAGCCATGGATGACGGGCACCTTCGTCTACTCGGAGGCTTTTTGGGCCTTTGACTGCGTCGGCCTGCGCGACGCCGAGGACTGAGGGGCTACCCGACTCGACCTGATCTGGCCGGGCCTTGGTCAGCTCGACCTGCCGCCCACCGGCCGGGAAGGCGCTGGTTCGTCTCAGGCAAGCGGCGGGAGAACACCCACAAGTACACCGTCGCTTCCGGCAGCGAGGGCCGTCTGCTGTGGCCCCCGGCGCCCACCGGAGCGCCGGGGGCGACGTACAACCGGCGGGGTCACACCAGACCCGCCGGGGAGACGCAGGACCTCCGGGGCGCCCGACGTCGCCCACTGACGGGCTCCGGCTCCCCCTGAGGCGGCCCGTACCGTCGCCGCTCATGCCCTTGCTGTGGTCACTCGAGGATGCCCAGGCCTTGGCCCATGAACCTGGTGAGCCTTTCGCGGGTCATGTTGGGCTTCCTCAAGAGCTGCGTCAGTCCCCGGTCCAGCCCGAGCCTACGGACCATGGTGATCGCCCGGTCGGGGACCCGATCCGCCAGCACGCCGAGGTTGTCGGGGCCGGTGTCCGGGTTGAACGTCCCTCCCGCGGCCATCGGCAAGGGGATGGTGGCCGCGCCGCCGGTGATGCGGGGACTGCCGCCCGGGAGGGGCGGGTTCGGTTGCCGGTCGAGGGCCAGGACATTGAAGATGTGTTCGGGATTCCACCGGGTGGGTTCGGCCAGGAAGGCGAACACGAACTCGTCGAGATCCCGGACAGAGATCTGTTGTCCGGTTGGCGCGTCTTCCGTGTTGCTGCTTTGGATGAGCGCTTCGACGATGGGGAGGGCGGTGTTCCTTCGCAGCCCGTCATCGCCGCCGGCGTAGGTGTGCATGCCGCCGTTCGGCGGGAAGACGTAGTAGTGGTTCGTCCCCTGGCGCCCCACGCTGTAGGTCCGTCCGAGGATCGTGAAGTCCCTGCGTTGGCTCTCCTGCTCAGAGCCGGTGGACGTGATGCCGACGGCGGCGAACCTCGCCTGTTCGCGGCGCAGGATTCGCAGCTTGGGCGTGAAACTCCATTCGTTCGCGCCACCGACGGTGGGTGCTCCGGCCTCCTGTGCCGGTGCGGGCGTTCCCGCCTCCTCCGCGTCCTGCCTGTCGATATGACGGCTCAAATGGCGGTACAGGTCTTCGACCACCGAGTGCATGGCCACCCAGAGCAGCGCGTCGCGGGCGTCCCCCTGGGAGAACGTGTAGTTGATGTCCGAATCGACCATCGACGTGAGGAGGGGGCGAAGCCAGGTCCCCGCCTCGAAGTTGGCGGTGGTGAACCCGGCTGCTTGGGCGGCCTGGAGGAGGGAGTCGACGTCGTTGTACGACTGGCCCCCGGCCGTCACCATGCGCTGCACCTGAGGAGCTGCGGCCTGCGTCCCGGATCCCGCCGGAGAGGTCGCGCCGCTGTCTGGAGCGTATGCCGCGATCGACGCTGCTGGGCGGCTGAGCGCGCGGGTGGCATTGGCTTCGGCTTCGCGTTCGAATCGGTCGGAGGGGTCGGAGACCTTCAGGCCGCTGCCGTTGTCGGTGCCCGCCACCGGCCCCTGGCGCTGCTGGATGACATGGGTGAGCTCGTGGGCGAGGGTGTGCTTGTCCGCGCCGCCGTCGCCGATGACGACGTGGCTGCCGCTGGTGTAGGCGCGGGCGCCGACTTCGGCGGCGGAGGCGCGGGCTTCGCTGCCGTCGTGGATGCGGACGTCGGAGAAGTCGGCGCCGAGGCGGGCTTCCATCTCCTCTCGGACCGGTTCGTCGAGAGGACGGCCGCCTGCGTTCAGCACGTCGTGGACGGCGGAGCGCTGCACGGCGGCGGGCGGGGCGGTCTGCTGGTGGCCGCATCCGGCGCCGTGCCGGTGCTGCTCATCTCGCTGCACGGATGGCTGGGCGTAGGGGTGTCCGGAGAGCTGCAGCATGCGCAGGACCGCGGCGTTGCCCGCGGCGCGCTGGAGTGCGAGGAGCCCGGCCTGGTCCCCTGGGGCCGTCTCCCGGGGCACCGGGGATGGACTGCTGGTGGTCTGGTCGACCTGGCGTCGGTGTTGTTGCAACTGACTGCCTTTCAAGAGGAGCGGACAAGGCAAGACGATCTGCTCGCCCCGCCCGTCGCCAGGTCCGTTGGGGCAGACATCGGGCAGACATCGAGGCACGGATGCCGTCCTGCCGGGCACCGGGGCGGAATGAGGTGGAGGGTTCGGCTTGCCGCTGCGGCATGCGGGGGAGTCCTGCCGCCTCCCTCGACGCCTCGACGGGAACCGTCGGGTGTGTCAAGGTCGGCGGCCCTTGAGGCCGGTGTCTGGGACGTTGGGGTGGCCTGGGGTCGGGTGGGCGGCGTGGTTCCTGCGTGGGCCGGAGCTGCTTCCTATGGTCGGGGCAGGTACGGCAGCGGGTCGGCCGCTCAGATCTGATGGGGAGTCATGGCACGTACGACGGCAGGGTCCGGAACGGTGACGTTCGCGCCTTTGAAGGGGCGTGCCTCGCGCCGATGGGCCCGTCGGCTCGCCGCCGCGGTGGGTTTCGTGGCGCTGTGCACGCTCCCCACGACGACGGCGGGCGCGGCCCCGTCGCAGGACGGTCGTCCCCCCGCGCATGCGCCCCTGTACGTGTCCGACTACGGCAACAACCGGGTCGTCGCCCTGCCCGCGAGGGGCGGCGATCAGGAGACCGTGCCCTTTGAGGGTCTGGTACGGCCGACGGGCATGGCCGGGGACGTGGCGGGCCGCCTCTACGTGTCGGACACCGGCAACAATCGCGTGGTCGTGATGGCAGCGGACGGGGGCGGCCAGTCCACCGTCCCCACCGACGGCCTGTCACGCCCGCTGGGGCTCGCCCTGGACCGGGCGGGGAATCTCTACGTCGCCGACAGCTTCAACGACCGGGTCGTGAAGGTGTCCGTGGCCGACGGTACCCAGACGACCGTACCGACCGCAGGGCTGCTGCACCCCTGGGGGCTGGCGCTGGATGCCGCCGGGAACCTGTACGTCTCCGACTTCGTCAACGACCGCGTCGTCAAGGTGGCCGGTGACGGGAGCGGCCAGTCCACGATCCCCACCGTCGGCCTCTCCCAGCCGACCGGACTGGCACTCAGCGCCGCGGGGGACCTCTACATCGCCGACAGCGGCAACAACCGCGTGGTGAAGATCGCGGCGGGCGGCGGCCAGACCACCGTCCCCACCAGCGGTCTCAGCGACCCGCTCGGTCTCGCGCTCGACGGCTGCGGCGGTCTGTACATCGCCGACGGCTTCAACAACCGGGTGGTCCGCGTCCAGGAGACAGGTGGTGGCCAGACCACCCTCCCGGCCACCGGCCTGAACACGCCGACGGGCCTCGCCTTCCCGCCGATGGGCACCCGCCCCTGAAGATCACGATCCGGCGCCTCCGGGCCGCGCGCAGCTGCGCGCGTTCGGCAGCGTAGCGCGGACGCTTCGCCGGTCGGCGGACGACTTGCTCCCACCGTCGTCAGTCGCGCTCATGTTCCCGCCTGTAAGGCCTGAATGACCGCCCTGGAGCCGTGCTCCAGCAGCCGCCTGTGGCTGACGTTCGCGTGCCCCGCGCGTCCGAACGTATGCGTGACCCACCGTGAATTGGCTCCCGTGAAGTCCCCACAGGAGAGGCCACTGTGCTGATCGGAAGGGGCCCGTGCCTCTGTGGCATGGGGTGCCGGCTGGACGGGAACCGCAGATCCGGCGAGACACAGTCCGTGCGGGTCGAGGCGCGGCGACGGATGTCGAGCAGCGTGGCAGGCACCGGAGATGCGTGGTGCGATGGAAGAACAGGGAAGCCGACCCGTAGGCACCATGCGTGCCAGACGGGAGGAGCGATCATGGCAGAGAACAAGCCGCTCAAGGCCCGCGACATCATGACAGCGGGTACACAATGTGTCGGCGAACACGAGTCCTTGCATGACGCGGCGAAGATGATGCGGGACATTCAGGTGGGTGCGATGCCCATCTGTGGTGATGACGACAGGCTGATGGGTATGGTCACCGACCGCGACATCGTCATCGAGTGCGTGGCCGCCGGGGACGACCCCGCCCAGGTCGAGTGCGGTTCCCTCGGCGGCGAGCTGCACTGGATCGACGCTGAGGCGTCGGCGACCGATGCCCTGCACGTCATGGAGGAGAACCAGGTGAAGCGACTGCCGGTGATCGACGTGGAGAACGGACACCGTCTCTGCGGGATGATCTCGGAGGCCAACCTCGCCCAGAACCTCACCGACCAGCAGATCGCCGAGTTCGCGAGCCGCGTGTACGCGGGCGCCCGCTGAGGGCCCGTTTCTCAGGCCGACACACGGCGGACGACGAAGGGACCTGCGTCCCAGCCGCCCGCCGGTCGGCGCCGACGCACCAGAAGGGGCGACCTGGCCCGAGGAGGCCCACGTGTCACAGGTCGCGGAGTCCCTGTACGCCCGCATCAGGCAGGAGGTGTCCGCCCGGGAGGACCGGCTGTGGGACGTGAGCCTCGCGCTGCATCGCGAGCCGGAGACAGCCTACGAGGAGCATCGGGCGGCCCGGCTGCTGGCGGGCGAACTCGAACGGGACGGCTTCGAGGTGGAACGCGGGGTGGCCGACCTGCCGACCGCGTTCGTCGCCCGCACGGGGTCGGCAGGCAGGCCGGGGGCCGGTCCTTGTGTCGCCCTCCTGCTGGAGTACGACGCCCTGCCCCTCCTCGGGCACGCGTGCGGCCACAATCTGATCGCCTCGGCGGGCCTCGGCGCGGCACTCGCCGTGCGGGCCGCGCTCGGAGAGGTCGAGGGGTCTCTGCTGGCGGTCGGAGCGCCCGCGGAGGAGCGCGGCGGCGGCAAGGTCGTGGAGGTGGCGGCCGGGCTGTTCGAGGGCGTGGACGCGGCCCTGATGTTCCATCCGGGTGTCCACGACTGGACGTGGGCGCCGCTGACGGCCAGCGCACAGGTCCGGGTGGGGTTCCACGGCCGCGCCGCGCACCCGACCGGCAGCCCTACGGAGGGAATCGACGCGCTGGGGGCGCTGATCCAGCTCTTCAACACGCTCGGCGTGCTGAGCAAGCGGCTTCCCTCGGGATCGCACGTCCACGGCATCGTGACGGACGGCGGGCGGGCCACGAACATCGTCCCCGAGTACGCGGAGGGCCTGTTCGGGTTGCGCGGGGGAACCACCTCCGCGCTGGAGGAGCTGGTGGAGGAGCTGCGCTCCTGCGCGCAGGGCGTGGCGCTGGCCACCCGTACCAGGGCGGAGGTGACCGACGTGGGAGGGCGGTACGAGCACTTCCGTGACAACGAGGTGCTGTCGGGCCTGTTCGCCGGCCACCTGGGCCGGGCGGGCATCCGGTTGTCGGAGCCCGAACCGGGCGTGTACCTGGGGTCGTCCGACTTCGGGAACGTCAGCGCGCTGGTGCCCGGGATCCATCCATGGGTCGCCATCATGAGCTCGGACGGATCCGGCCACACGCCCGAGTTCGCGGAGGCGGCGGCGGGGCCCCGGGCGCGGCGTGTGATGCCGGCCGCGGCGGAGGCGCTGGCGTGCACGGCGGTCGACGTCCTGCTGCGTCCGGATGTACGGGAGCGGGCCTGGGCGCGGCTGAGGGCGAAGGTCGCCGCAGGGCTGTGACCGGCCCGATCCGCGCGAGCCCGGTCCGGCTGAGGTCGGCCGCACGCCGGGCCCGCAGAAGTCGTCGCGCCCGTGGACGTGGAGTTGGTATGTCTCGGCGATCCGGGCCCGTACGGACTCGGCAAGGCGAGCGTGTCGTCGTAGAGGGCGTGCCCGTGCTGGACCATCCGGCGGCGCCGGCCGTCGAGGGCCGCGTAGACGTCCTGAAAGGGGCGAAAACACCCATGCCCACAGCACGCACCGGGCCGCTGGGCGCTGTGTCAGGCGGAACCGGTCCGCGGGGAGCTCAGCCGAGCAGCCACCGCTGCATCCACTCCGCGGCGGCGCGCCGGAACAGCCGCCGGTTGCCGGCACGCCGGAAGTCGTGGCCCTCGTCGCGCAGCAGCAGAAGTTCCGCCACCAGCCCCCGTGCACGCGCGGCGCTGACGATCTGCTCGGACTCGCCGGGCGGGACGTTCGTGTCGTGCTCGCCGTGCACGGCGAGCAGGGGCACGCGCAGCTCGTCGACGCGGCTCATGGGGGAGAGCGCACGCAGCAGCGCGCCGTCCCGTTCAGGATGGCCGTACTTGTGTGCGGCGGATTCGGCCAGCCAAGGCTCGGTTCCGGCGAAGAACGTGGCGAAGTCCGACATCCCGCACACCGTGATGCCCGTGCGGAAGAGGTGGGGGTGCCACACGAGTGAGGCCATCGTGAGGTAGCCGCCGTACGAGTGACCCATCACGGCCAGCCGCCGGGGATCGGCGAGGCCCGACGCGACCGCGTGGGTCGCACAGTCGGCGACGTCGTCGATCGCGGCGAAGCGGCCTTCACCCAGGTCGGCGTCGACGAAGGAGCGGCCCCAGCCGGAGGAGCCGCGGACGTCGGGGGCGAAGACGTCCAAGCCCCGGCCGAGCAGTTCCTGGTAGAGCGGGTCGAAGACCGGGCGTTCCTGTTCTTCCGGGCCGCCGTGCAGATGCAGGATGCACGGTGCCGGCTCACCGGGGGCCCGGCCGGGGGCACGGTGGTACCAGCCGCCCAGGAGGAGCCCGTCGCGAGCCGTGGCCCGCAGGGGTACGGGCCGTACGGGCGGGAGCCCCCGGGGCACGGACGCGGCGTCGCTCGCCGACCACGGCATACGCGCGGGCGGCGTCGCAGCAGGCACGGACCACACGCCGGGTCGTCGCCGGGAACCCGAGAGCGCGACCACCATGCCGTCCGGCCCCGCGGGCGTCACCCGGGTGACCACCTCGTGCGCCAGCGTCACCTCGCGCGGCGCGGGCGGCTCGGTCCGTCCATCGGTCAGGGGGAGGGTCTCGAGCACGCTTGTCCCGCCGTCGTTCCAGGCCAGGGCCGCTCGCCGGTCGCTCTCCACGAGGGTGAGGAGTTCGAGGTCGCACGCGTCGCGTGCGATCACCACGGCGAGCTCCTTCCGCTCGTCGGCTCCGTCGAGGTGGAGCGCCAGCAGCGCCGCGAACTCCCGTTCGTGGTTGCTGCGCAGCCACACCGTGCGGGCGTCGGACGAGAAGCGGCCGATCCACGGGTCCCCGTCCGCGACGGGCAGCGCGCACGTCGGGGTCTGGTCTGCCGTGCGTACGACGACGGCCTCGCGCCTGCCTCGGGGCCCGCGGCGCAGCAGGGCCAGGCGCCCGTCCCGGCTGATGTCGCACACGCGCAGTGTCGCCGCCTCGGTCTCGTCGCAGAGGAGCTCGGGCGCGGTCGTCCCGGCGGGATCGACGAGATATGCCGTGAGCCGGTCACGGACCGGCGCCGGCGTCCCGACGCTCGCCCCGCCCGGGCGTACGCCGTCGAGGAGGGTCGCGTGCCCGTCGCGTTCCGTCCAGCCGGCGGGGCGGTCCCCGTCGGTGAGCGGGCCGGCGCTCTCACTCACCGGCTCGGCGACCGTCACCGCCAGGGCCGAGCCGTCCGGGGCCCAGCACCCCAGATAGGCCGAGCTCCCCTGTTCCGCGCCCGCCAGGACCCTGCGGCCCGAGCCGTCGGGGCGGACGCAGAGCACGCGCGTGTGGCCGCTCCCGCCAGGGGCCACGGTGTACGCGATCCACTCGCCGCTCGGAGACCAGGAGACCTCCGTGACGTGATCCGGACCGGTGTCAAGGAGGTGGACGTCGTTGCTGCCCACCGGCCCGGTCCAGAGCTGGGGCGCGCCCTCGCGGTCGCAGATGAACGCGACGTGCTCGCCTCGGGGGTCGGGGGAGGGGTACCAGCAGCCGTGGGCCACCCGCGGCCGCGGGGTGTCCCGCGGGCCGGCCGCTTCGGCGAGCGGCTCCGCGACGGGAGCCGTCGACAAGGGCTTGTCCGTCAGTTGATTCCGTGCGTCTGCAGCCATGTCTCCAACAACGCTACTTGCCACAGGGCGTTCGCCCCTCGGTTCGTGCGGTGGTCGTCGGGTGCCGCCAGCAGCGAGGTCACGTACTCGTCGCGGAAGAGCCCGCGTGCCCGGGCTTCCGGCGCGGACAGGGCCTCCCGAACACGTTCGAGAACGGGACCGGCCATGTGGCGGATGGCCGGCACCGGGAAGTAGCCCTTGGGACGGTCGACGATGGTGCGCGGGAGCACGGTGCGCCCAGCTTGCTTGAGCACGCCCTTGCCGCCTTCGGCGAGTTTCAGTTCGGGCGGGCAGGCGGCCGCCAGCTCGACCAGCTCGTGGTCGAGGAAGGGCACCCGCGCCTCCAGGCCCCAGTCCATGGTCATGTTGTCGACCCGCTTGACCGGATCGTCGACCAGCATGACGTGCGTGTCGAGCCGGAGTGCCGCGTCCAGTGCGGTCTCGGCGCCCCGCGCGGCCATGTGCGCGCGGACGAACGCCGAGGACGTGTCGTGGTCGGGCAGCATGTGCGGTTGCAGGATCTTCGCGAGGTCGGTGTGGGAGTGGTCGAAGTAGGTCTCTTCGTAACGCTGGGGCTCCCTTTCCCGCTCGACGCCCGCCAGCGCGGGGTACCAGTGGTAGCCGGCGAACACCTCGTCGGCTCCCTGGCCGCTCTGTACGACGCTGATCTCCTTGGAGACCAGCTCCGACAGCAGGTGGAAGGCGACGACGTCGTGGCTCATCATCGGTTCGCTCATGGCGGCGATCGCACCGCCCAGGGCGGTGGAGATCCGGTCCGACGGCACCATGAGCTGGTGGTGCTCGGTGTCGAAGAGTCGCGAGACCTGGTCCGAGTAGGCGAATTCGTCACCCTCCTCGCCCGCCTCCGACTCGAAGCCCACGCTGAAGGTCGCCAGGTCCTGCTGTCCCTCCTCGGCCAGCAGGGCCACGATGAGGCTGGAGTCGAGGCCGCCCGACAGCAGGACGCCGACCGGTACGTCGGCCACCGTCCGGCGGCGGACGGCCGTGCGGAGCGCGGCGAGCACGGCGTCCCGCCAGTCACCCGGCCCCATCCCGGCGAACTCGCTGCGGCGCGTGTAGGAGGGTTGCCAGTAGCGATGGTCGCGATGCGTGCCGTCCGGCTCCACGACACGGACGGTCGCCGGCGGGAGCTTGCGTACTCCGGCGAGGACCGTGCGTGGTGCGGCGACCGTCGCGTGCCAGCTCATGTACTGGTGCACCGCTACCGGGTCGAGTGAGGTGTTCACCCCGCCGCCCGCGAGAAGGGCCGGAAGCGTGGAGGCGAAGCGCAGTCGGCCGGGCAGCTCGGCCAGGTAGAGGGGCTTGACGCCCAGCCGGTCACGTGCGAGCACGAGCCGGCCCGTGTCGTGTTCCACCAGCGCCACGGCGAACATGCCGACGAAGTGCTGGACGAAGTCGGTGCCCCACTGGCGGTAGGCCTTGATGACCACTTCGGTGTCGGAGGTGGTGACGAAGCGGTGGCCGAGTCGCCGCAGTTCCTCGCGGAGTTGCCGGTAGTTGTAGATACAGCCGTTGAAGGCACAGGTCACCATTGCTTCGCTGTCCGTCATCGGCTGGGCTGCGCGCTCCGACAGGTCGATGATCTTCAGCCGTCGATGGCCCAGCGCGACGGCTCCCTGTGACCACATGCCCCGGCCGTCCGGGCCGCGGGCCGCCATCCGGTCGGTCATGCGCTCGACCGCCGCCAGATCGGGCCGTCCCTCGTCGAAGCGGATCTCACCGCTCAAGCCGCACACCCGGCACCTCCCGGACGGGCGGACACCTGCGCGAGCCTCGAAGACACCCGAGGCGGCGTGGCGCTGGGGAAGACGCGTGTCCGCATGTCTGTTCTCCTCCGCGCATTGTTCGACATCAGCATGGTGTTCTCTCTTCGACCTGCCGTCCGACGGCAGGGGGTCGTCCGCTCGCGACAGGCGAGAACGGCGGCCCGCGTGGCGCCGAGGTCGTTCCGTGTGGGTCGGTGGCGCCGGTGCGTCACCTCCAGTAGGCCTTCGCCGGCACGCCCCGCACCGGGGAGCGGGGCGCCCCGCCCCGCGCGCCCGCCCGCTTGCGACCGCTCCAGTCCTCACCGCGGGTCTCGGCCAGGAACAGGTCCACGGCCGCGAGCAGGTCGTCGTCGGACGCCGCTCGGCGAAGGCGGTGCGCGGCGCTGCCGCGGGCCAGGGCCTCCTCGGCCAGGCTCTGAGCGAGCTCCCAGTCCCCGTACGCCTCCAGCGTCGGGCGCAGCCGGCGAAGCAAGCCTCGTACCACCTCGGGAGCCGACGCGGGCCGACGGGTGGCGGGGTCGATCAGATCGCCCTCCAGGCCGGATCGTGCGGCCCGCCACGTCGCCGTGCGCAGCCATTCGTGCCGGTCGTCGCAGTGGGCCGGCTCGGCGTGGGCGCAGGCGTCGACGACGAGGGCCCGGAACAGGGCCGCGATCAGCACCACCGTCTCGACACGCGGGCAGGCGTCGCAGATGCGCAGTTCGAGCGTCTGCAGGTGGGCGGACGGGCGGACGTCGTAGTAGATCATTCCAGGATCGCTGATGACGCCGGTGACGATCAGCTCGCCGACTGCGGCGTCGTACTCCTCGGCGCCGGTGAAGCATCCGGCCGGTCCCGAGGTGGGCCAGCGCTGCCAGAGCATGGTGCGCCAGCTCGCGTAGCCCGTGTCGGCCCCGAGCCAGTAGGGAGAGCTCGCGGACAGCGCCAGAAGGGGCGGAAGCCATGGGTTGATCGCGCAGAGCGCCCGTACGGCGGTGTCTTTGTCGGGGACGTCGACATGCACTTGGGCGCCGCATATCAGCTGCTCGTCGGCGAGGCGCCGGTACTCCTCCGTCATGGCGATGTAGCGAGGGTCGTCGGTCGCGGGTACGGCTCCCAGTCGTGCGATCGGGGCCGCGCCCGCTGCCATGATCGCAAGCCCCTGAGAGGAAGCGGCGGCGTTGAGGCACCGCCGCGACGCGGACAGGTCCGCGTAGAGCTCGTCGAGAAGCGCGTGTACGCCACTGTTCGACTCGACGACCGACTGGGGCAGCTCCTGTGTGAAGTCGCCCCCGTGTCGGGAAAGCCGCCCGAGTACGGCGTCGGCCCGAGGTATCAGCGCGCCGCTCTCGACATCGATCACATGGAACTCTTCTTCGACACCTATGCGGGCGACCACTGCGACTCCTGTGCGAGTTCGACGATCTTCGGGCCTGTAGTTCGATCCGGCGCGGCGACCCCGTCCGGGCCTGGTGTGCGACTGCCCCATGGGGGCCGATCCAAGCATGTACTGCTCATATGTAACATATTGCGCTCATTGGAGCATCTGCGGCGATGGGGTCGGGCCTCCGTCGTTCGTCCTGCCTGCCATGGCGGTATGCCCGTTTGAGGTGGCAAGCGGACCGGGCACGCCACGACACGAACCTGTCTGTTCCTCTTCAGCGACGCCGAGTGCGCCCGGGCGTCGCTGACACGGATCCCGGCCCGCCTGGCGCCGTCCGGAGGCGGAGTCGAGAATGAGAGTCGGACGAGTAGACCCGCAGCGTGGCCCGACCCACGCGGGCATGCCGTTCCCATACGTCGAGCAGGGCCGTGCCCGGGGCGGAAGAGTTCCGCGCGGTGCTGCAGAGACCCAGGTGATCATGTATGTGCCGATGGCTCGCGTATGCGGGAACGCCCGTGCTGCTCGATACCATCCTGTACAAACCGGCCCACTCGCTGATCGACCAGAGCCGCTATGCCAAGCTCGGCGTGGAGACCACGAACGGCGACGGGTTCGGGGTCGGCTGGTACACCGACGAGAGCAGCACCCCGGCGCTTCTCAGGGACGTAGGCCCCGCCTGGAACAATCGCAATCTGCGGGAGTTGGCGGATCACATTCGCTCCCCGCTGTTCTTCGCCCATATCCGGGCGTCGACCGGGACAGCGGTACAGCAGTCCAATTGCCACCCGTTCCGCCGCGGTCGCTGGATGTTCATGCACAACGGAGCCATCGCCGGCTTCCACCTCATGCGTCGTGACCTGGCGCTGCTCATCGACCCCGCGCTCTTCGCCGACCTTGAGGGGACGACCGATTCCGAGGTGATGTTCTACCTGACCCTCACCTTCGGTCTGGATCAGGACCCGCTCGCCGCCGTGGCCCGGATGGCAGGCGTGGTGGAGCGTGTCGGCCGTCACCACGGGGTGGAGTTCCCGCTCCAGATGACCCTCGCGATCACCGACGGCGAACGCCTCTGGGCCTTCCGCTACTCCACGGAACAGGCATCGCGCTCGCTGTTCGAAAGCAGCCGGGTGGACGACTTGCGCAAGCTGCATCCCGACATCGCGTTCCTGCGGGACATCTCCCCGGAGTCCCGACTCATCGTGTCCGAACCCCTCGACGACCTGCCGGGCGCCTGGAACGAGGTGCCGGAAAGCAGCTACCTCGTCATTCAGCCCGGCGCTGACGAGCTGTTGCCCTTTGCTCCGGCCCCGCAGGGTCGGGGGTCGTGATCGGCTCCGTACACGAGATCGCAGCCGACCCGCGCGCAGCACACCGGACGCGGCGCCGAAGCCTCGATGAACGGCGCCTCTCCGGAGCGCGCCACCTGTCACGCCTCGCGCCACGGGCGTGGCACACGGAGACCGCTACGGCCTGTACGCGTGGAGCGCCGACGGGGAGCTGCCGCCCGGATGTCCACTGCCGAGAAGCGTTCAAGCCCTCGTCCACGTCGCCCTGCCGGAGTGCACACCCGCAGGGGAACTGCTCCTCGCACACCGCGAAGGCAGCACCTGCTGCTGCGGGTGCCAGTGCCGCAGGACCTGGACGACCTGGCGGTGACGGTGGAGGCCACGCTGAGTGGCTACGGGCGCGAGCGCACCGCGCTGAGGAAGCAGTACGCGCCTGTGAACTGGCTCTGGTCGGACAGCGCGGCCACCGTGCGCCCTCTCTGACGCTCCATCATTGCGATCGCCTCACCGGGTGCGGTGTGGCTGATCGTCCGGCCCGTGGAGCCCGTGGAGCCCGTGGAGCCCGTGGAATCACGTCCGTCCAGCGCACCCATCGCTCCCAGAGCCGGCAACCGTTCCAAGGGTGCGACGACAAGGTGCGCACTCGGCTGCTGGTGGCGCGTGAGGTCGGTGTGTCAGGCGAGCGCCTGTGTAGCTGCGGGGAGGTAGGGGGTGATGTTGCGCCAGGCACGCTCGATGTACTCCTCCTTCTCGCCGACGGGGGCGACGTAGTGCAGTGCGCTTTCGGCGGCGTCGTTGCCTTCGAGGCGGGTGATGATCCAGGCGGCGAGGTACTGCGAGGCCAGGCAGCCACCGGCGGTGGCGATGTTGTCCTTGGCGTAGAAGGGCTGGTTGAGTACATCGACGCCGGCGGCGATGACCCAGGGCTTGGTGGTCAGGTCGGTGCAGGCGGGGATGTCGTTGAGCAGGCCGAGCTTGGCGAGCACGAGCGCGCCGGAGCACTGCGCAGCGATGAGTTGGCGCGAGGGGTCCAGGCCGCGCAGGACCTTCATGATCGCCGGGTCTTCGACGACCTCGCGGGTGGCGATGCCACTGCCGACGATGACGGCGTCCGCGGCGCACGCCTCCTCAAGGGTGGACATCTGCTCGATGACGACGCCGTTCATCGAGGTCACCTTGGGGGTGGGGGTGGCGATGGTGACGCGCCAGTCGTCGGTCTTGATGCGGTTGAGGACACCGAGCGCGATCAGGGAGTCGAGCTCGTTGTAGCCCTCGAAGGTGAGGATGGCGATGTGCACGGCGGATGTCCTTCCGGCTGGGTGGGGTCTGACGGTAAGGACCCGCGAACAGGACAGTCAAAGAATTGTCATGGATACAATTCGGCGCATGGCAGCCCCGAGCTACAAACAGCTGGTCGACGCGCTCGCATCCGACATCCGGTCGGGGCGACTGGCCGCAGGTGCGCGGTTGCCGACGCACCGCGCTCTCGCCACCCGCGAGGGCATCGCCGTGGTGACCGCGACGCGGGTGTACGCGGAGCTGGAAGTGATGGGCCTGGTGAGCCGGGAACAGGGCCGCGGCACTTTCGTGCGTGACATGACGATTCCTGCTGGTCATGGCATCGATCAGCAGGCCGTCGCCACGGACGCGGTCGACCTCAGCTTCAACTATCCCTCCCTGCCCGGCCAGGCCGACCTCCTGCGCCAGGCCCTGCGAGAGGTGGCCGCCTCTGGTGATCTCGACTCGCTGCTGCGCTACCAGCCACATCGAGGACGTCCCCAGGACAGAGCCTCGATCGCGAGGCACCTGAGGCGCCGGGGAATCACCACGGACGCGGATCGGATCGCCATCGCAGGCGGTGCTCAACACGGCCTGGCCATCACGGTCATGGCCATGTTGAACGCGGGCGATGTCGTCGCGGTCGACGCACTGACCTATCCAGGTTTCAAGGTGCTCGCGCATGCGTTTCATCTCGACCTGGAGCCCATACCCGCAACCACCGACGGGCCGGACCTCGATGCCCTGGAGAAGCTGTGCGCGACCCGCCCCGTGCGCGCGATCTACACCATGCCCACCTTGCACAACCCTCTGGGCTGGGTCATGCCGGCAGCCGACCGCACCCGCCTGATCAAGATCGCCCGGCAGTACGGTCCACTCCTCATCGAGGACGCCTCGTACGCCTACCTGGCCGAGGACCCGCCACCGCCACTGGCCGCATCCGCGCCGGACATCACCGTCTACGTCTCGGGACTTTCCAAGAGCATCGCCACCGGCCTGCGGGTCGGCTTCGTCGTCGCCCCGCCGCCCGTGCTGCCGTCGCTCGAACGCGCGATCCGGGCGACCACCTGGAACACCCCGGCCCTCACCACCGCCATCGCCTGCCGCTGGCTCGACGACGGCACGGTCGACCACCTGGAGGCGCAAAAGCGAGGCGACGCCAAGGCCCGCCAGGCACTCGCCGGACAAGAGCTGGCAGGCCTGCCCCTCGTCAGTCACCCCTCGTCCTACTTCACATGGCTGCCGCTACCCGACGACGCCCGCGCCGACCGCCTGACCGCCACCCTCGCGCGTCAGCACATCTCGGTATCCACAGCGGAGCCGTACACCACTTCGCCCCACACACCACAAGCACTCCGCCTCGCTCTGGGCTCGACCGATCTGGACCGTCTGCGGACGACGCTGCGTACGGTGAGACAGGTCGTCCTCGAGGACGCCTGCACCTGAACTCCGCCCGACGAGCCGCCCTCCTACCGGGACAGGCGGTTCACCGCAGGCTGAACCAGCGTCACCCGACTGCCCAACCAACTACCGGACCAGTGTGCCGAGGTCACCTACGGCATTGTCCGCACCTCGATCGCGACCCTGCGCTCGGTCCCGTCCGACACACCTCCCCGAGCGCCCCACCGCGAGCGAGATGGGTGCCGGTTCCGCAGCGAGATCGCGTTCTGGCAGGCTGGTCGAGTGAGCGGGAACGCAGAGGCTTCCGGGGGTCGGTTTCGGGACCAGCGCGAGCGCAAGTACGGATATGACTTCCTCGATGAGGTGCTGGTGCGTTGTCCTCGGTGTGATGGATGCGCCGCTGTCACGCCCCACCCCGGGATCCCCGCAGACGCGAAGGCCGCCGGCTCCGGGGTCCTGGACCCCAGCCGGCGGCTGCGGTGCACGGGGTGCGGCTTCTTCAAGGATCGGCAGGTCGACTCTGCTGTCCTGGGCAGTCCTGTCGATCCCTACTTCCAGCGACCGGTGTGGCTTCAGGCGAGCTGCCGTGGACACGTGCTCTGGGCGTACAACGTGCGCCATCTCCATCTGCTGGAGGCCTATGTGGTGGCCAAGTTGCGTGAGCGCGGAGAGGTTGTGCCGTGGGCTCCGATGAGCCTGGTCGAGCGGCTTCCCAGCTGGCTGAAAGCTGCGAGGAACCGGACCGAGATCTTGCGGACGATCAGGCGCTTGCGTTCCACCCTGCCTGTCGCGGAGTGATGGAACGCGCGGTGACCACAGCACAGACACGGCCAGCAGGTGTCATCCGGCCGGTATGCAGGGGCCGGCCCCGCCCGTTCGATGACGTGTCGGCGCACACCAAGCGCGGGGGCACCGTTGGCGGCCGTTGACGGTGACCAGGCGCACCGTTCCGTCGTCGGTGATGCCACGCCGGCGGTCGGCCCTTACCTTGGTCGGCCTGTCGGGCAGCCTCCGGGACTTGGTTACGGACTTGCCCACGGACTCCTGAGTGATCAGCTCCCAGCCGGCGACCTCGACGAAGTCGCTGAAGTCGCTGCCTACTGCCGACGAATCTCCGACTCAGGGTAGGAAGTCATGGGAGTGCTGCCGCGGCTCTGCCGTGGCAGCACTCTGAGACGCGGGCCGGCTCCGGGGCTATCAGTCTGTCTCCGCGGTGTTCACCGTAGCCAGGCGCCGGCTGTACTGGATCACGTCGTACTTCTGGTCACCGGTGACCACAACCTCCGGGCGCGTGGGTGTGGCAGGGAAGAAGTCGTCGGCGCCCACCGATGTGCGAGCGGCCACGTACGCCTGCCCCTGAGGGAACGCGTACATGTCGAACCGCGTCTGTTCCGATGCAGGCAATCCCTGGGGGTACTCGTCTCCTCGAGGGTAGGCCGTGGTGTGAATGGAGACCGACTTCGCCCCGCTCGCGGGACGGACGATCCGCGAGTTCGGGGCGGGGCGAGTGTTCACGCCCGCCGGGTTGTGGATCCATCCCTTCTGCCCACCGAACCAGATGGCCGTCCAGTCCCCTCGCATGTCGGCGACCACGAACTCCTGCCCCCACACCACGGTGGATCCCCAGTCGTCGATGCGGTCGCTTCCCGCCGACCCGTCCGGGCGAAGGGCGAGGTCGGAGACGAGCGGAGCGTCGGCGCGAGGCTCCGTACGCACGGGGAGGAAGTTCGAAGGCTGTGTCTGGGACCGGCACGTCGGGGCGCACACCGTCACCGTCTGCGCGTTCTTGCCGTACGCCGGGGCGATCGTGACCGCCTGTCCGATTTCGATGTTCGCGACCGTCTCTCCTCCCTCGGCCTCACGCTCCTGGCGGTGGTCGGCGTCGAGGAGAGCCATGAACGTCTCCCAGTCCCAGTAGGGGCCGGGGTCCCAGTGGGCGTCCGGCGCGCGGGCCGGCCTGGGCGGAAGGACGTTGTCGTGCCCGATGATGTGCTTGCGGTCCAGCGGGACATCGAAGCGCCGTGCCAGGTAGACCACCAGCGCGGCAGTCGCCTTGTACTGGGCCGGAGTGAACCAGGTGGGCCCCTGGGCGGCGTATCCCTCCAGTTCGATGCCGACACCGTGCAGGTTGAACCAGTAGTTTCCGGCGTGGAAAGCGATGTCCTTGGTGGCAACCATCTGCGTTGCCGCACTGCCGTCGGCCTTCATCACGTAATGCGCGGAAACCCCGCTGACGGGATCCTGGAACCAGCTGATTCCGCCGTCGTATGACCCTTCGAGGTCATGAATGACGATGAAGTTGACGTCCATGCCGTTCGAGTTCCGCGTGGACACCTGGTAGTTCGAGGCAGCAGCGGGAACGAACCGGCAATTCAGCTCGCTGGGGCACTCCGGCACTGCCGCCGAAGCCGACGTCCGCAGCCCCAGGGACGCGAGCTGTGACCTCGTCGGACGGACGGACGGCGTCTTCGTCAAGGAAACCCTCTGGCCGTCCTCACGCACCTTCTGCTTGCCGCTGCGGATCACTGAGAACACGCCATCGGCGAACCGTCCGGCCGTGGCGGTGTCGGCGGCCTGGCTGTAGTGCGCCACAGCCCCGTACCAGCTACCCGGGTCGGGCGGCATCTCACGGGTGATCTGCCGCTGGTACGAGGCGAGCAGTGCGGCGCCGCCTCGAAGGTTCTGCAGTTCATCCCGCTTGAGAGTCGGGGGCGCGACGCCGAGCATCGCGGCGGCAGCCTGCAGCGTGTGCTCGGACGGGTCGTCGGTGCCCGTTGCGTCCACCGGCCCTTCGCCTGGGCGATGGTCGTACGTTCTCCCGGATGTCGTGTCCGTCAGGTGCATCGGACCGTAGCCGCCCTTGGTGCTCGGGCGGCCGTCATTGGCCTCCCACCACGAGGACTCGTAGCTGACGCCGAGTAGGACTTCCTTCGGCACACCGAATTCTGCTGCCGCTTGTTCGGCTGCCTGCTCGAAGCCGCCGGGTGCCGGGTCGGAGGGCCGGGCATTCCCAGCAGTGGCACATCCCCAGATGAGGGCCACCGCCACTCCCGCAGCGCCGAGACTCCGGTGCCGCCTGTGTCTTCTGGTCACACCATGTCCATTTCGCCGTGGCGGTCGTGGGTTGGCTCAGGGCCGATGCTGCGGCCGTCACAATCCTTTGGACGGGGGCCTCCCGGTCCCACCGACACGCCCAACACACAGAGCCCCGTCACCGCACCGGAGCAGCGATCGCGTGGCGACCAGGGTGCCGTCTGCGATCAACACGGTGTCCTTCGCGAACCGCTTGCGGGGCCACAGCGCGCACATCGGCCCGAGATGGTGAGTGATCCGGTCCGCCGCCGGCTTGGAAGGACGCCCGAGGCGAAAGCCACAGCCCGAGCATGCCTGACGGCACAGCCGGCTAAGGGTCGTCCCGGAAGTGATCTTGCCGTGGGATGATCTCGGCCGTGTCTGGTGTGATCACGGCGTCTGAGCCGTCCTGGATAGCCCCGTTCGCCGGACTGAGCCCGCGTGCCTTCGGCAAGTCGATGAGGCAGCTGCGCCGCGAGGGTGGCGACGCGTCGGCCGTGGTCGGCCATCTTCCATGCGAACGGGCAGCAGGAGCGTTGAGCCTCGGTGCCGTCCCTCATGTTGTGTTCTACGTCATGCGACCGGCCGGCACTGGTGGAGCAGAAGTCCCCGGTCGACCCACGAGCACCCGGGCAGGCCCTGGACCACGGCGAGGCGGCCGCGAGGCCTTGCGCACCTTCGACGCGGAAACCGGCAGCGGCAGGGGCGGGTCATGATCGAAGTAGGGTGGTCCGTCGGGCGTGATCAGTCAAGAAGGAAGACGGACAAAGAAGTTGAATCGCATACGTACGACGGTGGCGCTCGGTCTGGTGCTGTCAGCGGGTCTCGTGACCGGGTGCTCCGCAGGGGCGGACGCCGATGCCAAGGCCGCCGGCGGGGAGACGGGAAAGGCAACGGAGTCCGCGCCCGCGGCGCCGAAGAGCCCCGTCTACCGGGGCAAGCCGGTGCCCGGGCTGGCCGCGAAGCCGGCCTGGAGCCTGGCGGGCGATGAGTCGGCAGCCTGCGCGAGCAAGGCGTCCGAGAAGGACACGTCGGACCGCAGCGTCTGCACGGTCGGGGACGCCGTCATCGTCACCGGCTACCGCGACGGAAAGGCGGGCGCAAGCACGTTCATCGTCCAACTCCTCGATGCCGAGAGCGGCAAGCTGCGCAAGAAGTTCGACTTCCCGCTCCCCGAGGAGACCAGCGGTTCCACGTCCTCCCCGACGGTGGCCCTCGCGCAGGTGGGCGAGTGGCAGGACGGTACGCCGGCCCTGCTGATCCGCAACCGCATCGACACCCCGGCGGGCGGCCTGAAGAAAGCCTCCACCCAGACCGTGCTGACCATGTACGCGCCGTCCGGCGAGAAGCTGGGGAGCTCCTCCTTCGACGGGGACACCCACATGTCCACTCCGCTTCGCAACGGTCATCTCGTGGACACCAGCGGCACGGGGGCCACGTTCATCCCGATCGGCGGCGGCGAGCCCGTGACCACCGAAGTCTCGACGGTCGAGCTCAAGGACGCGGTCGGCCCTGGTCTCGGCTACTTCTCGCAGAAGGACATCTCCTTCCAGCCCTATGCCGACTGGCTGACCGCCAAGGACATCCGCACCGGCAAGAAGGCGTGGAACACCAAGGACCTCGCCCCACCGGCCGCCATCGCCAAGCTGGTCACGCCGACGAACGCGACCAGCGCGCGCCTGATGCCGTACCAGGGTGACAAGGCCCTCCTCGAATGGTCCTCGTACGGGGACTCCGAAGCTGTCATGACGCTGATCGACCTCAAGAGCGGCCGTCGGCTCGCCGAGGGGCCGGGTATCGACACCAACGGCACGATCGATGACGACGGCCTCGCCATCTCTCCGGACGGCAAGACCGCCGTGGTGCAGTACGGCAAGGGCGCGGTCGCGTGGAACACCGAGACCGGCAAGGAGCTGTGGCGCCAGGCCGCAGACGAGGTGACGATCATGCCGAACGCCCTTCCGGGCAACGGCGTGCTCTACGCGTACCTGGACGGCACAGGTGCCGCGCTCGACGCCCGCGACAAGAAGCTGCTGACTTCGGGGATCGAGGACATGCCGCAGTTCACGGCGAACGGGTGCGGCGTTGTCCGCAGCGGCGGGGCCCTCTTCGTCTTCGCCACCCAACCCGTCTGACAGGCGGCCCGCCCCGGTTCAGGGGGCGGGGTCCGAAGTCCGGCGGTTCCTGGAGGGGCGGGGTCCGGCGGGCGGTCCGGAGGACCGGATGACGCTTCCTGCACGGGAAGCGTCATCCGCTGTCAGGGAGCGCCCTCATCACGCTCTAGGCCAGGAGCGTGGTGAGGGCCGTGGTGACGACGGTGGCGAGGGTGAGGGCGGCGGCGAAGACGGCGGCGGCGCGGGTGAGAGCGGCGGGGTAGGTGGCGCCGTCCATGCGGGCGAGCTTGCCGGCGGCGGCGCCGGCCAACAGTGCGACGACGATGACGAGGGCGGTGGCAAGGATGACGACGGCGGCGGTCACGGCAAGC
Organism: Streptomyces sp. CB02980; assembly: GCF_014451325.2. GTDB lineage: Bacteria > Actinomycetota > Actinomycetes > Streptomycetales > Streptomycetaceae > Streptomyces. Next base: position 51,552 of record NZ_JACSCH020000024.1, read on the forward strand.
TCCTGATCCGAGATGGGGTGTTGACGCCGTCAAGGTCCCGGAAGGGCTGTGTGCCATGGTCGATGGCGACAATGATGACCAACGGCGAACACATCACCTCGTGGGGGAAAGGCACGTGTACGACGAGAAGAGCGCGGAGACCCTGGCTGCGGAGGATCTGAGCAGGGGGCTCGATGAAGGACGGGCTCGGGCGGGACTGAACCAGACCCAACTCGCCCAGCGGGCTGGTCTGGCGCGTGCAACCGTCAACCAGGCGCTCTCGACCAACGGCCCGGTGCCCTCCGTGGACACGGTGACAGCACTGGCCCGGGTGCTGAAACTGCCGCTCGCCGAGCTGCTGGTGTTGCGGCGGGACGCGAAAGGAGAGAAGGACCCGGCCGCCGCCACGGCATCAGGAGCGCTTGGCCGCCCCATCGGCCGGTGGGAGCCGCACGAGCTGGAAGTCCACCCCGCAGGCCCCGGTGCGTCCCCTTCCCCGGATGCGCCCAAGGCGCGGGCGCTGCCCGGGTACGTATCGCGCACGCACGACCAGGTGCTGGCGGATGCCGTGCGGAATGCGGCGGCAGGGTGCAGCCGAATCGTGGTGCTGGTGGGCACTTCCTCGACGGGGAAGACACGGGCGTGCTGGGAGGCGGTGCAGCCGCTCGCCCAGGAGGGGTGGCGGCTGTGGCATCCGTTCGACCCGACCCGCGCCGAGGCCGCTCTCGCGGATCTGAACCGGGTCGGGCCGCGGACGGTGGTGTGGCTGAACGAGGCCCAGCACTACCTCGGCGACCGAGCGGTCGGTGAACGGATCGCGGCTGCCGTGCACCGCCTGCTCCTGGAGCAGGAGCGCGGTCCGGTCCTGGTGCTGGGCACCCTGTGGCCCGAGTACGCCCACCAGTACACCGCCCTGCCCGCACCAGGTGGGCCAGATCCGCACAGCCGGGTCCGCGAGCTTCTGGCCGGACGCACCCAGACCGTGCCCGACGCATTCGACACCGAGGCCCTGAGCCGCGCGGCCGCCCTCGCGGACCAGGGCGACCAGCTTCTCGCTGGTGCCCTCACCCGCGCCTACGACGGCGGGCGGGTCACCCAGGATCTGGCCGGAGCCCCGGAGCTCCTGCGCCGCTACGAACAGGCCTCCCCGCCTGCCAGAGCCCTGCTTGAGGCGGCGATGGACGCCCGCTACCTCGTCGTCGGCCCCCACCTGTCCCAGGCCTTCCTCACCGATGCCGCCCCCGACTACCTGAGCCAACACGACTACGACCAGCTCACCGACGACTGGGCCGAACTCGCGTACGCCGAACTCGCCGAACCTGTCCACGGCAAGCAAGCCCCCCTCCGTCGCACCACCCCGCGGCCGCCACGACGTCCATCCGCGCCGACCAGCCCCTTCGTTCCCGCCCCTCCGTCCGCAGGGTCGCTCGTCCGGCTTGCCGACTATCTCGAACAGCACGGCCGAACCGCCCGGCGCAGTCTCTGCCCGCCCGCGACCTTCTGGCACGCCGCCCACACGCACCTCACCGACCCAGCCGACCTGAGCGCCCTCGCCAGAGCTGCTGGTGAACGGCACCGCCTCCAGTGGGCACACCACTTGTGGCAGCGTGCCGCCGAACTCGGCGACACCTCCATCCCGCCCCAGCCGGCAGTACCGCAACGGAAGGTCCCGTACGGGGAAGTCGAGAATTCCCTTCAGCAAGCGGCCGCCCGCGGCAGCACCACCGCCCTGACCCAGCTGGCCGCACTCCGGGAGGAGGCCGGGGACCAGGAAGGCGCCGAGAGGTTTCACCGACAGGCGGTCGACCACGGCGACGACCACGCCCTGATCCGCCTGGCCCGGCTCCGGGAAAAGGCCGGGGACCGGGATGGCGCCGAGAGCCTTCTCCAACAGGCCGTCGACCACGGCAACACCTTCGCCATGGGACACCTGGCTGCGATTCGGGAGAAGTCGGGTAACCGGGAAGGTGCCGAGGGTCTGGCCCGGCAGGCCGCCGACCACGACAACGGCGCCGCCCTGACCTACCTGGCCCGGGTGAGGGAGGACGTCGGCGACCGGAACGGCGCAGAGAGCCTCCTCCGACAGGCCGGCGACCGCGGCGACATCCACGCCCACGCTCGCCTGGCGCAACTTCGAGAGCTGGTCGGCGACAGGGAAGGGGCCGAAGCCCTGGCCGAGCGTGCGACGAGCCGAGGCCACGCCTTCGCCCTGATCCAACTGGCGCGGCTGCGGGAGGAAGCCGGGAACCGAGCCGCCGCCGAGGACCTCGTCCAACGCGCCGCCGACCACGGCGACACTGACGCCCTGCCCTACCTGGCGCGGCTTCGTGACGAGGCCGGCGACCGGGCCGCCGCAGAGAACCTCCTCCAACAGGCTGCCGAGCGCGGGAACACCTACGCCCACGTTCGCTTGGCAGTGATGAGGGAGGAGGCCGGGGACGCGGTAGGCGCCGAGACTCTGGCGCTGCGCGCAGCCGACCTCAGGGACACCCGCGGCCTGACCAGACTGGGCGAGCTGCGGGAGGAAGCCGGGGACAGGGAAGGCGCCGAGGCGATGGCCCGGCATGCCGCCGACCACGGCAGCATCTCCTTCCTGGTCCACCTGATCCAGACTCGGGAGGCGACCGGGGACCACGACCGTGCCGAGGGCATGGCCCGCCACATCGCCGACCGCGGTTGCCCCCTTCAGCTGTCCGAATTGGCCGAGCTACGGACGGATGTGTTCTTCAAGCTGTGGCCGTACGGGCTGGACCCAGACGGCACCCCGACGCCCCCGTGGCAACCGCCCGGTGCCTCCGTCCCCCGCTGAAGCCAGAGAGGTCGCAGACACGACGGTGCTTGCCGTGGCGGTGCGGGAGGCGCGGAGAGCGGTCACCGGTCGGCGGAAGTCCTGCCGGAGCTGCCCGAACGCCTCTGGCGCGTCACTGCCGCGGCTCGACCGCAGCTGATCCGCCGAACACGCGGCCATCGCGGTTTCCACCACGGCTTGTAAGGCTTGGTGTCGCCGGGGGCCGGCATCAGTTGCCGGTGTGTCTGCGGGATCAAGGCGGTGGACGGGGGTGCCGGCCACCGGGGAGGAAGCATCCGTCTTCGTGTACGGGGCTCGGCCCAGGTGGCTGTCCGCAGCTCGTACGCCGTTGTTGAGCGTCAGCCAAGTACGGAGCTCCGCCGGGAAAGGGACACAGAGCACCTGCACTGCCGTCACGTTGAGAGCTGCTTTCGATACTTGCCCCGCTCCAGGAGCCGACGGTCGACATGGTGAGAAACCGCTCGGCTGGTACGGACAGTCAGATGATCGGCCGGACAAGCCCTGGAAAATGATGCGGGTTCGCGTACAACCGTTCGTGCGGCCGGGGAGTCCTACCGGGCGGTGCGTACAGGTAGGCGTACCGTTCCTGTCGCTTCCGGGGGACTCGTGTGGTTGCAGATGGGGACATCGGCCACTTCGCGTGAGGCCTCACCGTGCCGCGTCCTCACGGACGCGTGTTCCGGAGCACGCGGCGGGAAGGGGAAGGCTCGCGCCCGGCGCGGGTCACCAAGCGGCGGCCTGCACTTTCGTGCGCTCGGACGCCTCGTGCGCCGCTCCCTCATGGAACAACCTTCGAAAGGTCACCGCACACGTGAAGCACCGCATCTCCGGCCGCCGGCTCGCCGCCGCGATTCTCACCCTGTCCACGGTCACGGCCGTGACAGGGACCCTCGTCACTGTCCCGGCCGTCGCTGTCGTTCCCGCGGCCGGTGCCGAGGCCGCCGACGTGGCGACGCTGCCGGTCGACACCGACATCATCAGCGTCGGCGACACCGGCTACCTCACGTCCCGCAAGGACGCCGGCGGCGCGACCGTCCTGGAGTGGCGGAAGGCAGATGGTTCGGTGGAGCCGGTCAGCGGCGCCACCGTCGGCCACGACAGCACGTCCGACTTCGTCGTCACGGGCGGGGGCGGCAGCACGATCACCGTCCGGGACATGACGGGCTCCGCCGCCTCGCCCGTCACGGTCGACCTCGCCACCGAGTTCGCCGCCGGGGCCAAGCTCGTCGGCGTGATCGGCAGGGACCTGTTCGTGCAGGTCCCCAGAGCGGGGAACTACCACGACCTGTGGCTGTACACCCCGAATGGCGAGCAGACCAGGAAGGTCCAGCTCTCCGGGTACGGCAACCACGTGAGCTTCAAGGTCGTCGCGTCCGCAGGCAACGAGGCGCTCGTCCTGGTCACCACCCGGTACGAGTCGGGAGCGACGTTCCGCAACCAGGACTCGCTGGCGCTGGTCGACTTCGTCCACGGCCGGCCTCTCCAGCACGAGAGGGACACCGGCAAGCTGGTGACGGACGCCTCGGGCGCCCTCACCCACGACTACATCGCCCGGGTCGAGGCCCGGCCCGAGGGCAACAGGATCATCGTCGACAGGGCCGGCAAGCTCCCCAAGGAGATCCGGCTCGACACCTTCAGTCAGAAGGCCGTCATCGTCGGCATCGTCGGTGACGTGCTGCTGTACGGCGTCCCGGGCGAGGCGGCCGGCAACTCGATCAACCCGCTGTACGCCGTGGACCTCTACAAGGCCGACGCCCAGCCGTACGAACTCCTGGAGCGCTTCTCCACCGTCGCCCACGCCCCGGACGGCGCTGTGCACGCGCGTGGCGTCAAGAACGACGCCGATGGCCTGTACCGGCTGTTCGACGGCGTCCAGGGCAGCGTCCCCGTGGTGACCGAGGTCGCGAGCACGGGCCGCAACTTCGCTGTCACCGTCCTGGACTCGAAGGTTCCCACGACGGTGGACCTCCAGCAGCCGGGAACCCCGGTGCGGTGGGAGTGGACGATCTCGCGCTCCGCCTTCGCGATGGTGACGCTGACGCACGTGGCCACCGGCAAGAAGATCACCCTGCCCGGCCCGGACGACCGTCCTACGAATCCGGTCATGGAGTGGAACGGTGCCATCGACGGCACCAGCGCTCCGAACGGCGCCTACACCTGGCACTTCGTCGCCATCCCCGGCGGCATCGGCAGTGCCGCGCGCGCCTCCGGCACGTTCCAGGTCAACCGGCAGGCCAACCCGCACGACTACAACGACAACGGATCGACCGACCTGCTCGCGCGGGACTCCTCGGGCACGCTGTGGCGGGACGACCTGTCCGACGCGCCGGTGGACGGGCAGTACACGTCGGCCGGCCGGTCGGCCGTCGGCACCGGCTGGCAGACGTACAAGCACATTGAGGCGGTCGGGAACATCGGCGGCGCCGCCCACGGCGACGTCGTCGCGCTCGACGGCAACGGCGATCTGTGGAGCCACCTGGCCAAGGGCGACGGCACCTTCGCGCCCCGGACGAAGGTCGGCTACGGCTGGCACGTCTACAACAAGATCACGGGCGGTTCCGACCTCACCGGCGACGGCAAGTCCGACCTGGTCGCGACCGACGGCGACGGTGTCGCGTGGCTCTACAAGGGCACCGGCGACTGGGCGAAGCCCTACACCTCCCGGGTGAGCCTCGGCGGCGGCTGGGGCGTCTACAACCAGATCACCGCTGTGGGGAACATCGCCGGCGCCGCCGCCGGCGACCTCGTCGCCCGCGACACGAACGGCGTCCTGTGGCTGCACCTCGGCAAGGGCGACGGCACCTTCGCCCCGCGCACCCGCATCGGCGGCGGCTGGAACATGTTCAGTCAGCTCGTCGGCGCCGGTGACGTGAACAACGACGGTCGCCCGGACCTGATCGGCTACGGCCCCGAGGGCACATACCTCTACCAGGCCACCGGCAGCTGGGAGACGCCCTTCACGCGGATGAGCACGCGGCTCTACGACGGCCCCGGAGAGGGCAGCGCCTACTCCGACATCGCCTGACCGAACCGTCTTCTCCAGGGGATCATCCCGTGAACCCGCTCCGGACGGCCCGACGCCACCGGCCGGCCGCGGTCACCGCCGTCCTCACCGTCGGCAGTTGACCCGCTCTCCGCCCCGGCCCCGTCGCGCGTGGCGGGGCACCAGGGACCGCGGCAAGTCCGGGCCCACCGGGCGAGCCGGCCGCCTCGCCGACCCCCGACGCGCGGTTCACGACACCCCAGGAGTGGCATCAGGCATGACATCGGAGCCGGACGAGAATTGTGTCGCCGGGAACGTCTGCGAGCCTCGCTGCCTTCCACGCGGAGAGGTTCGGCGGGGCGTGGGGCCGACAGGTTGTGCCACAGGTCCGAGGACGCGGCGGCTGCACGCTCGGAAGCGAGGGCCGGCTGCGAGAAATCGAGCAGGGCAGGCGGACCTCCGCCGCAGACGCCTGGGGCGCTGGGAAGCGGCAACCCGATGTTTCCAGGGTCGTCGTGGATGAGCCGGGGATCGTCCCGGTATCCAGGGGCGACCGCGAAACCCCTGCCGCCCGGCCGCGAGAGCGACGCCGCGACGCTCTCGCGGCAGCCCTGCCTGCCGTGCGCCGACAGGTCGTTCCGGGCCCCGACGCCTACCTTGACACCGTCGGCACCCGGCCCGTCCACGTCAAGAAAGTCACCTACGACCGCAATGTCATCGACGGCGCCCCTACCACCGCCGACGGCCTCGGCCGCATGGCCGACAGCCTGCGAAACACGCAAGCGCGCACGGCCAAACCGCTGACGCCCTCGACGGATGGGCTCAATGGTGAACGCCCACGAGACGGCCCACGAGAAGCCGGCGTGTGCAAAGGCCTTCGCGGCTCGCCGGTGCCGGCCCGGCTGCTCGACGCCCCGGCTGACCGCGTCGTGAGCGTGAGCCCCTCCCGTCACCCGGAGCGATGCGTGCCGGGCGGATCGCGCAGCTCGTCCGAGGGAACCGGAGCGTGGCGCAAGGCCAGGGGCAAGCCTCGCCTCACCGTGGCCCCTGCCGCTGGTTCGACGACGAGATGCGGCCACCGGTCCCGCTCCCCGGGTGGCGGGGCCCGGCCGGAGATCAGGTGTGGATGCGGCCGTTGGCGCCGTCGCGGCTGTCGGCGTGCTCGTCGTCGAACCAGTAGTCGCCGGCCGCGAGGTAGCGGAACGAGTGAGCGCTGCGGGCAGGCAGCGTGACGGTCGCGGCGCGGGTGCCGTCACCGCGGGGCTCAAGGGGGTGGGCGGCGGGGTTCCAGTGGTTGAAGTCCCCGACGACGCTGACCGGCCCGTCCGGAGTCTCCGCGGGGAGGACGAAGGTGACCTGCGTGCGGCCCTTGAGCTGCTTGCGTTCGAGCACTGACAAACTCCAGCCGTGAAGGGACGGGGATCCGGCCCGTGAATAGTCACGCCGCCGTGCTCGTAGTGCGGTAGACCCGCCGTACTCCGCCGGGAGGCCACCCGGGTGGCCGTTCAAGCGTCCAGCACTGCCCGACCTGATCATCCCTCCGAACGGGCGTTGTCCGGTGGAGGGCTCGACCATGACCGATGGTCAGAAGACCAGGTCGTTGCCGCTGCGCATCTCCCGTTGACGGTGAGGTGCGCGACAGATACGTCGACGGGCGCACCGGTGGCGGAACTGCGCACCGTGACGGGCGATGTCGGCAGGGGGTGGTGTCTCCCTCGGCCGGGTGTTCCACAGCGCCGAACTGCTTGAGCGGTGGGCCACCGTGATCCGGCGCGAAGCCTGACGCTCCGTCGGGTCGGGTCTCTCGGATGGGCGTGGGGGTCGGCGTAGGGCGTGTGGGCGGGCCGAGTGCGACCCCCGGGGAGCTTCGCGCGTGAAGTGTACGGCTACGGGCACGCCACCGGTTTCCTTCTCGAAGGTGGCCCCTTCGTACGGCGATTGCGGCGCCCGGTTTTTCGCAGGTGTGTGAGCAGGAGACCGGGGCACACGTTTTTCCGGAGGTAATAATCATGGTTCCCCTGATTCTCGTTCTTCTGCTGATCCTGCTTCTCTTCGGTGCCGGTTTCGCGCTGAAGATTCTCTGGTGGATCGCGATCGCCCTGCTCGTCGTCTGGCTGCTCGGATTCGTCGCCCGCCCCAAGTCTGGTAGTGGTCGGTGGTACCGGTGGTAGCGGGCCCGTTCGAACGATCCGCGCCGGGATGCCATCCGGATGAGGTGAATGGGAGACCGGAAGCCGGGTAGGCGGGATTTCGGCGGGACATGACGTCTGCCGCGCACGACGTACGGAAAGTAGAGACGGCGGGAATTACTCGCCGTCCTCCCTTTACCGGAGGAGTTGTTTTCGCGTGACTGAGCATGTGTGGAGTTTCCAGTCGACCTCGGGCCACCTGGCCGGTGCCGATCTCACCGGTTACAAGGTGGAGGCCACCGACGGGAGCATCGGCAAGGTGGACAAGCACTCCGACGAGGTCGGTGACGCCTACCTGGTCGTGGACACCGGGGTGTGGATCTTCGGGAAGGAGGTCCTGCTGCCGGCGAGCACGGTGACCCGGGTCGATCCGGAGGGCGGGAAGATCTTCGTCGACCTGACCAAGGAACAGATCAAGGACGCCCCCGAGTTCCACCGCGAGAAGCACCTCGGGGACTCCGGGTACCGCGAAGAGCTGGGCACCTACTACGGCTTCCCGCCGTTCGGCGGCCGCCCGCTCTGATCACCGAGCATGGCAGGGGTGTGGGGCCCCAACCCGACGGGTTGGGGCCCCACACCCCTGCTACAAGCCCGATCCTTGCCCGTCAGAGCGTGGTGGGGGACCGGTCCCAGGCGCGATGTCCGACCAGGGACCGCGTGCGCCGTGAGCGTCATCCCGGGCGGGGGTCAGACGAGTCGTCGTCCGGGTTCACGCCGGTGAACGCGGAGTCGTCCTTCGTGCCGCTGGGGCGCTGAGTCCGGCCTCTTCGGCCCGTGTCGCGCATGCCCTTTTCCGGCGAGCGGCCTCGCTTCTCACCTCTGGTCGTCTCGCTGTGGACGGTGTTTCCGGGAACATCCTGTTCTTCCTCCTCGGCCGCCTTTCGCCCCTTGCCGGGCGGGGGCGCGTGCTTTTCAGGGTGGAAGGAACGTGAGGCGCTCGGGTTGTCCTGCTGTCGCGTCTCGTCCACATCGGGGGACCATCCGTGCTGACCGGCCATGGCGTCGCGGCTCGGCTCGCCGCGCGAGGGCCTGGAGGACTTCGGTTTCTCGGCCATGGACCGACCTGCCTGTCCGTACGAGAGGCATGTATGCGCATACCTGCAGGACTCCCATTTTCCCACGGGACACATGGCGCGTCTCCTGGACAGCGCACTGCGGCGGCGAGGCCGCCAATCGGCCGGATGCGCATCTCGAACGGGTGAGGCGTTGGCTCCGCCGCGCGGTTGTCCGGCTCACGCTGCCCGATGATCGCAGGCGGTTGGTCGGAGCGGTTCCCAGGGCCGCACCGTCGGCCGTGACCCGGAAAGGCCGCCCATGCGCATCCTGCTCGTCTCCAGCAGCTTCAACAGTCTCACCCAGCGGGTCTGGGCCGAACTGGGCGACCGCGGGCACACCGTTCCCGTCGAGGTCACCGCCGACGGGGGTGCCGTACGCGAGGCCGTTGCGCGCCATGCGCCCGATCTGGTCGTGGCCCCCATGCTGAAGGCTGTGGTGCCCCGCGACGTGTGGAGGGCGCACCGTTGCCTGATCGTGCACCCGGGACCCGTGGGCGACCGTGGCCCGTCCTCGCTGGACCACGCGATCCACGACGGGGCCCGGGAGTGGGGCGTCACTGTCCTCCAGGCTGACGAGGAGATGGACGCGGGCGACGTCTGGGCGACCGCCACCTTCCGCGTCCCGGAGGTTGGCAAGAGCGACCTGTACCGCAACGAGCTGGCCGACGCTGCCGTGGCCGCCGTGCTGCTCGCCGTCGAGAGGGCCGCCGACGGGGCGCCACCGCGTCCCCAGACAGGTGAGGTCCGCGTCCGTCCCGTGCTCCGCCAGGAGGAGCGCCGGATCTCGTGGGACGAGGACGCCACCGAGACCGTGCTGCGCACCCTGCGGGCCGCCGACTCGCAGCCCGGTGTGCCGGACCGGCTGCTCGGCGCCGAGTGGTTCCTGCACGGCGGCCACGCGGAGGACGGCCTGCGCGGGCGGCCCGGTGCCCTGCTGGCCACCCGGGCGGGCGCGGTCTGCCGCGCCACCGTGGACGGCGCGGTGTGGATCCCCGAACTCCGCGCCCGCACCGGCCCCGGCATGCCGCGTGCCTGCAAGCTCCCCGCCACCCTGGCCCTCGCGGGCAGGTTGCCGGAGCTCCCCGAACTGCCGGCACCCGCCGATCCGGCGCCGGGCCGTCGGACCTGGTCCGACATCCGGTACCGCGAGCAGGGACCGGTCGGAGTCCTGTCGTTCGCGTTCCCCGGTGGGGCGATGAGCACCGACCAGTGTCGCCGCCTGTTGGACGCGTACGAGACCGCCCGAGGGCGCCCCACCTCCGTCCTGGTACTCGGCGGTCAGCGCGACTTCTTCTCCAATGGCATCCATCTGAACGTCATCGAGGCAGCCGCCGACCCCGCCGCAGAGTCCTGGGCCAACATCAATGCCATGAACGACCTCGTCGAGGCGGTTCTCACCACGACCGACCGGCTCGTCGTGAGTGCGATCGGCGGCAACGCCGCGGCGGGCGGGGTGATGCTCGCCCTCGCCGCCGACGAGGTCTGGTGTCGTTCGGGGTCGGTGCTCAATCCGCACTACCGGCGCATGGGCCTGTACGGGTCGGAGTACTGGACCCGTACCCTGCCCGGAAAGGTGGGCGATGCCCTGGCCGCGCGCCTCACCGAGGAGGCCAGTCCGGTGTCCGCCGCGGCATCGCTGGACATGGGTCTGGTCGACCGGGTCGTCGACTGCGGACCGGGGGAGTTCACTGCCGAGGTCACCCGGTTGGCCCTCCAGCTGGCATCCCATCGCGGTCTCCAGCCACGGATCGCGGCGAAGAAGGCGGAGCACGAGTGCCGGGAGTCCGTCCTGCCCCTTGCGGTCATTCGTGAGCGCGAGCTCGCCCGAATGCAGTCGATCTTCGCCGATCCCACCGCGAGCTACCACGCACGGCGCAGGGCCTTCGTCCGGAAGGAAGCCCCCGAGCGGCGCGCCCGGATGGTCCAGGTGCGGACGCGGGCGGATCGGCCGACTGTTAAGCAAGACCCAGGCCTGAAATGAGGCCTTCGCCCCATCCCTCCTCAGGAGGCGACTCATGAGCGCAGTGAAGCCGGTCCCGGCCGAGGACCAAGGTGCCCTACCAGGCAGCGAAGAGAAGCCGATCCACATTCTGTGGATCAACGCGGGTCTGAGCTGTGACGGCGACTCGGTGGCCCTGACCGCCGCCATGCAGCCCAGCATCGAGGAGATCGCCCTCGCGGGACTTCCAGGGCTGCCCAGGATCGCGGTCCACTGGCCACTGATCGACTTCGAGTGCGGTCCGGTGGGCGGCGCCGACACGTTCATCGAGTGGTTCTTCAAGGGAGAGCGGGGTGAGATCGACCCGTTCGTGCTGGTCGTCGAAGGATCCATCCCGAACGAGGCCATCAAGCAGGAGGGCTACTGGAGCGGCTTCGGCGACAACCCGGAGACCGGACAGCCCATCACCACCAGCGAGTGGATCGATCGGCTGGCCCCCAAGGCCCTCGCCGTGGTCGCGATCGGCACCTGCGCCACGTACGGCGGCATCCACGCCATGGCGGGGAACCCGACCGGCGCGATGGGTCTCCCGGACTACCTCGGCTGGGAATGGAAGTCGCATGCCGGCATCCCCATCGTGTGTGTGCCCGGCTGCCCCATCCAGCCGGACAACTTCGCGGAGACGCTGACCTACCTGCTCTATCAGGCGGTCGGCTCCGCGCCCATGATCCCGCTGGACGACAAGCTCCGTCCGACCTGGCTGTTCGGTGCGACCGTGCACGAGGGCTGCGACCGGGCCGGCTACTACGAGCAGGGCCAGTTCGCCTCGACGTACGACTCACCGAAGTGCCTGGTCAAGCTCGGCTGCTGGGGTCCCGTCGTCAAGTGCAACGTCCCCAAGCGCGGCTGGATCAACGGTGTCGGCGGCTGTCCGAACGTCGGCGGCATCTGCATCGCGTGCACGATGCCCGGATTCCCGGACAAGTTCATGCCGTTCATGGACGAACCTCCCGGCGGCAAGGTCTCCAGCACCGCCAGCGGCGTGTACGGCTCCGTCATCCGCCGTCTGCGGACCATCACGGCCAAGACCGTGGACAAGGAGCCGAAGTGGCGGCACACCGGCGAGCGCATCACCACCGGCTACCGGCCGCCCTGGTGACCGTGGCGCCACCACCCCCGCAGGACCTCCCATCCATCCCACTGTTCGCGAAGTCGAAGAGTTGACGAAGGGCACCACAGCGACCATGGCATCTCCGGCGAAGACGACGGGTGACGGCTCCGGACTGGTGGAGATGGCCTGGGATCCCATCACCCGGATCGTGGGCAGCCTCGGCATCCACACGAAGATCGATTTCAAGCAGAAGCGCGTCGCGGAGTGCTACAGCACGTCCTCCGTCTTCCGCGGCTACAGCGTGTTCATGCGGGGCAAGGACCCCCGGGACGCGCACTTCATCACCAGCCGCATCTGCGGCATCTGCGGTGACAACCACGCGACCTGCTCCGTGTACGCGCAGAACATGGCGTACGGCGTGAAGCCCCCGCACCTCGGTGAGTGGATCATCAACCTCGGCGAGTCCGCGGAGTACATGTTCGATCACAACATCTTCCAGGAGAACCTGGTCGGGGTCGACTACTGCGAGAAGATGGTCCGCGAGACCAATCCCGGCGTCCTGGAGCTGGCCGAGCGCACCGAGGCGCCGCACGCCGCCGAGCACGGCTACCGCACGATCGCGGACATCATGCGCTCCCTCAACCCCCTCGAAGGCGAGTTCTACCGCGAGGCGCTCCAGGTCAGCCGCTACACCCGGGAGATGTTCTGTCTCATGGAGGGGAGACACGTCCACCCCTCCACCCTCTACCCCGGCGGTGTCGGCACGGTCGCGTCCGTGCAGCTGTTCACCGACTACATGAGCCGCCTCATGCGGTACGTGGAATTCATGAAGCGGGTCGTCCCGCTCCACGACGACCTCTTCGACTTCTTCTACGAGGCGCTGCCCGGCTACGAGGAGGTCGGCCGCCGCCGTGTGCTGCTCGGCTGCTGGGGCGCGCTCAACGACCCCGAGCACTGCGACTTCACCTACGCCAACATGAGCGACTGGGGCCGGCGCATGTTCGTCACCCCCGGTGTCGTCGTCGACGGCAAGCTGGTCACCAACGACCTCACCGAGATCAACCTCGGCATCCGCATCCTGCTCGGCAGCTCGTACTACGAGGACTGGCAGGGGCAGGAACAGTTCGTCACCCACGACCCGCTGGGCAACCCGGTCGACCCGCGCCATCCGTGGAACCAGCACACGATCCCGGCCCCGCAGAAGCGGAATTTCGACGACAAGTACAGCTGGGTCATGTCCCCCCGCTGGTTCGACGGCAAGGACCACCTGGCACTGGACACCGGGGGCGGCCCCCTCGCGCGCCTGTGGTCCACCGCGCTCTCCGGCCTCGTCGACATCGGCTACATCAAGGCCACCGGGCACAGCGTCGTCATCAACCTCCCCCGGACGATGACCAAGCCGGAGACCACCTTCGAGTGGAATATCCCGAAGTGGAGCAACGCCCTGGAGCGCAACCGCGCCCGGACCTACTTCCAGGCGTACGCGGCCGCCGTCGCCCTGCACTGCGCCGAGAAGGGCCTGGAGGAGGTCCGCGCCGGACGCACGCAGACGTGGGAGAAGTTCGAAGTGCCGGACGAGTCCATCGGCGTCGGCTTCACCGAGGCCGTACGGGGTGTCCTCTCGCACCACATGGTCATCAGGGACGGCAAGATCGCCAACTACCACCCCTATCCGCCGACGCCGTGGAACGCCTCCACGCGGGACACGTTCGGGACCCCCGGCCCGTACGAGGACGCGGTGCAGAACACACCGATTTTCGAGGAGAACACGCCCGAGAACTTCAAGGGCATCGACATCATGCGCGCCGTGCGCAGCTTCGACCCCTGTCTGCCGTGCGGCGTCCACATGTACACGGGCAACGGCAGGACCGTGAAGCAGATGCACGTGCCCACCGGCCTGAGCGGTCTGGCCGGATGAGCACGACCACCGCCGAACAGGCGGGCCGACGCGTCGAGGAGGTCCTGGACCGGCTGGCCGAGAACGGCGACGCCGAGGCCTCCGCGGCCGCGGAGGAAGTCGTACGCGTCCTCATGGAGTTCTACGGCACCGGCATCGCCCGCGTCGTCGAGCTCCTCGGACGCTCCGCCGCCCGTCCGCCCGCGGACCCGCTGGGCCCGTTGCTCGCGGACGAACTCGTCGCGAGCCTCCTCAACCTGCACGGACTGCACCCCGAGGACGCGCAGACCCGTATCGACCGCGCCCTGTCCGACCTGCCGCAGCCCGTGGAGAACGCGGGATTCGACCAGGAGACAGGCGTGCTCCGGCTGAGGGCCACCGCCTCGACCGGCTGCGGTTGCTCCGGCACCCAGGAGTCCGTCCGGCAGGCGGCCGTGGACGCCCTCGCCTGCTTCGCCCCCGAGGTGACCGACGTCGAGCTGGAGAGCAGCGCCCCACGTGAACCGGCGCTGCTCCAGATCGGCACCCGTCCGTCGCTCGCGGGCGCGGACGGCCGCTCATCGGCCGCCCTGTGAACGGGCCGCCGAACAGCGCCGTGCGGCCCCCTGAGCCCACCGGCCTGCGCCGGTTCACCACCCCCCGCCCGCCCCGCGAGGAGCGCTGCGAACTGTGCGGCGCCCCGCTGGCGGCCGAGGAGCGTCACCCGCATCTCGTGGACACGGACAAGCGGGCCCTCGTCTGTGCCTGCGGCCCGTGCTCGCAGTTGATGGACCGCTCCGCCGACTCTCCCGGCCGCTTCCGGGCGGTGCCCGGCCGCTTCCTGAGCGACCCGGGGCACAGGATCGACGACCGGGCGTGGGAGTCGCTGCGGATCCCGGTCTCTGTCGCGTTCTTCTTCCGCAATTCCGCCCTCGACCGCCCGGTGGCGCTCTACCCGAGCCCGGCCGGTGCCACCGAGAGCGAACTGGAGGAGGATGCCTGGGGGTCCGTCATCGACGCCACCCGGCTGGCCGCCCACCTCGAACCCGATGTAGAGGCCCTGTTGCTCCGCCGTCACGAGGGCCGCACCGAGTGCTTCCTGGTACCGATCGACCTCTGTTACGAACTGGTGGGCCGCATGCGACTGCATTGGCAGGGGTTCGACGGAGGCGCGGAGGCGCGGGCCGATCTCGACGCCCTCTTCACGCACGTACGCGGGCTGGCACGCGAGCCGCAGGGGAGCCGGCCGTGACCGAGTTCTCCTTCGACTGCACCGACGTCCGTGCCGATCCCTACGCGGCCGGCCCCACGCTCGTGTTCCGGCTACGGATCACCGCCACCGGCGGCACCCGGGTGCACGCGATGGCCCTGCGCTGCCAGATCCGTATCGAACCCGCCCGGCGCGGCTACGACGACCATGAGGCCGCAGCCCTGGGTGACCTCTTCGGCGAGCGCTCCCGGTGGGGCAGCAGCCTCAACCCGGTCCAGTTCGCCCAGGCCTCCGTCATGGTGCCCGGCTTCACCGGCGAGATCGAGACCGACCTCGTCGTGCCGTGCACCTACGACACCGACATCGCCGCGTCCCGGTACTTCCGCGCGCTCTCCGACGGTGACGTCCCGCTGCTCCTGCTCTTTTCCGGCACCGCGTTCACCGGTCCCGGCGGCTTCCACGTCGAGCCCGTTCCCTGGGACAAGGAGGTCTCCCATCGCATGCCTGTGAAGGTGTGGCGCGAGATGATCGACCAGCACTTCCCCGGCTGCGGATGGATCCGGCTCCCGGGCGACGCGATGGACGCCCTGCTCGCCTACCGCTCGCGCCGGGCCCTCCCGTCGTGGGAGGCCACTGTCGAGTCCTTGCTCGAAGCGGCGGGGGAGAGGACAGCATGACCACCGTCGCCTTCACCCCCGGCACCGAGGCGCGGTTCGCCGTCGCCCGGCACGTCGCCGACGCCGTCCTCTTCGAGGGGTACGTCCTCTACCCATACCGTGCGTCCGCCGCGAAGAACCGGCTCCGCTGGCAGTTCGGGGTCCTGGTACCGCCGTCCTGGAGCGCCGCCGCCGAGGAGCACGACTTCCAGCTCACCGAGTGCCTGATGGAGCCCAGGACCGGCGCCGAACTCGCCGTGGAGGTCCGCTTCCTGCGGGCCCAGCGGCGTACCGTCGAGGAACTCCGTCAGGACGGGACCTTCGCTCCGACCGGTGAACTTCGCCTGCCCGACCGGGTCCTGGTGGCCTGGGACGAGGGCATCGAGGAGCGCGTCACCCTCGTCGTCCCCGTCGCCGAACTGCGAGGCGACGGCATCGCCCTGCCCTTCACCCGCCCCGCCGCCGAGGAGACGGAGGAGGTCACCGAAGCCGACGGACGCGTCCTCGGCCGACTCGTACGCCGCCGCGAGGAGATCAGGGGCACCGTACGGCTCTCGGCGGCAGAGCTCGACGGCCCGTACCGTGTCGAGCGCCTCTCGGTCACGGTGGAGAACACCAGCGCCTGGACCGCCGGGCCGGACACCGACCGTCACGCGGCACTGCCGTACTCGCTCCTTGCCACCCACACCCTGCTCCGCCTCGACGGCGGCTCGTTCCTGTCGATGACCGACCCGCCGGAATGGGCCAGGGGCGCCGTCGCCGCCTGCCGCAACCTGCACACCTGGCCCGTCCTGTCCGGCGAACCCGGCCGTGACGACCTGGTGCTCTCCTCACCGATCATCCTCGAGGATCATCCGGCCATCGCGCCCGAGAGCCCGGGCGCCCTCTACGACGCGACCGAGATCGACGAGATCCTCGCCCTGCGCACGGCGGCCCTCACCGACGAGGAGAAGCGCGAGGCCAGGGGGACCGACGCCCGCGCGGCGGCGGTGATCGAACTGGCGGACACCATGCCGCCCGAGGTCCTCGAACGTCTGCACGGAGCGGTCCGAAGCCTCCAGGACGTCACCGGGACCCCGAAGCCGGCCGGAAACATCCTCGAACCGGAGACGCCCTGGTGGGACCCGGGCGGCGACACCGGTGTCGACCCGGGCAACGACCACGTCCTCGTCGACGGACGCGCCGTCCGCGCCGGCAGCAAGGTCGTCCTGCGCCCACGACTCCGCCGCACGGACGCCCAGGACCTGTTCCTCGACGGGCGCAGCGCACTGGTCGAGGCGGTCCTCCACGACGTCGACGGCGGAGTCCACATCGCGGTCACCGTGGAGGACGACCCGGGCGCCGACATCCGTCGCGAACAGGGCCGGTACCTCTACTTCAAGCCCGACGAGGTCGAAGCCCTGGAGGACAGGTGAACGGCCCCACGCCCGAGGACGGAGCACCCGGCACGGCCCGCACCCTCGTGGCCGGGGTGGGCAACATCTTCCTCGGCGACGACGGCTTCGGCGTGGAGACCCTGCGGCGGCTCACCCGCGAGAAACTCCCCGCCACCGTCGAGCTGGCCGACGTCGGCGTCCGGGGCGTCCACCTCGCCTACCAACTCCTCGACGGCTGGGACACCCTCGTCCTCGTCGACATCACGGCTCGCGGCGGCGCACCGGGGACGCTCTATCTGATCGACGCCTCGGCGACCGGCGACCGAGGCCGCGGTACGGAGCCCGCGCCGCTCGACGGCCACCGGATGACGCCCGACGCCGTCCTCGCCCTGCTGGACACCCTGTGCGCGGGAACCGGAGCCGCGCCGCCACGGCGGATCCTCCTCGTCGGCTGCGAAGCGGCCAGTCTCGACGAGGGTATCGGGCTCAGCCCGCAGGTTGCCGCGGCCGTGCCCGAAGCCGTGCGCATGGTGACCGAACTGGTCTGGCAGGAAGCCGTCGTATGAACATGGAAACGGAGAGCACCATGCACAGGAACGTCCTCGGCATCGCAGCTGTCGCCACCGCCGCCCTGGCCGTCGCGGCCGTCGTCGCCGGAGTCCTCCCCGACCTTCGGCGCTACCTGCGCATCAGCAGGATGTGACCCTCCTCCGCCTGTTCGGTGGTGGCGGCTGCACCGAACGGACGACACAGCCGTGCGGCCCCGGCGTGCCAGGTGTTCGCCCGCCACATTCCGTTCTCTAATGACGCCCGAGACCCACCCCGGCGTCCAGGACGGAGACCGATGCACGAGATGTCTCTCGCGGTCGCCGTCGTCGACCAGGTCGAGACGGCGGCGAGGTCCCAGGGGGCCATCGGCGTCAGAAGTATCGAGCTGGACGTGGGCGAGCTCGCCGGCGTCGTCGCCGACGCCCTCGCCTTCTGCTTCGAACTCGCCTGTGCCGGAACCGTCGTCGAGGGCGCCGAGCTGATCACCCGAACCGTCCCCGGCACCGCGCGCTGCACACGGTGCGCCGAGCTCTGGCCGGTCGGCATGCCGCCGCGGCTCCTCTGCCCCGGCTGCGGCGCCGCGGCCGACGGGCTTGTCTCCGGCCGCGAACTTCAGATCCGGGAGGTCCGCTGGGCCGACCCGGAGGCGCGGCGGGAAGAACATCGCCAACCGATCACCGAGGAGAGCTGAGCATGTGCCGAGCAGTCGATCTCCAGCGTGCCGTTCTC
The DNA here is from genome assembly GCF_014451325.2 of Streptomyces sp. CB02980. Lineage (GTDB taxonomy): Bacteria > Actinomycetota > Actinomycetes > Streptomycetales > Streptomycetaceae > Streptomyces. Next base: position 70,013 of record NZ_JACSCH020000024.1, read on the forward strand.
GCGAAGAACGAGGCCGCGGCACAGATCCTGCGTACCGAGCTGACCGCCCGCGGCACCACCGTGGTCAACCTGCTCTCCAGCCCCGGCAGCGGGAAGACCGCCCTGCTGGAGCGCGAACTGCGTCTCGCCGGTGAGCGCGGCGTCAGTGTCGCCGCGCTCACCGCCGACCTCGCCACCGAGAACGACGCCCGCCGCCTGGCCCGCTCGGGTGTCCCCGTCAAGCAGGTGCTCACCGATGGCCTCTGCCATCTGGAGGCCGACATGGTCGCCCGCCACCTGCACGACTGGCTGCCCGAGTCGACCCGGCTGCTGTTCGTGGAGAACGTCGGCAACCTCGTCTGCCCCGCCGGCTACGACCTGGGCGAGTCGCTCCGCGTCGTGCTCGCCTCGGTCACCGAGGGGGAGGACAAGCCGCTCAAGTACCCCACCGCGTTCGGCCTCGCCCAGCTGGTGATCGTCACCAAGATCGACATGGCGGAGGCCGCGGAGTTCGACGAGACGGCCTTCCGCGCCAACGTGGAGCAGGTGAACCCCGGCGTCGAGGTCGTTCTCAGCTCGGTACGTGACGGCAGAGGAGCGGGCAACCTGCTTGACCGGGCCGTCGCGGCGGCCGAGGGTAACCGCGTCCACACCCCGGTGATGGCCCGGGCCGACGCGTGACCACGGCGCGGTCCGGACCCGTGGTCGCCACGGCCCCGCGGCGCAGCCGTGTGGTCGTCCGCGGCGTCGTGCAGGGTGTGGGATTCCGGCCCTTCGTCCACGCCCTCGCCACCGGGCTGCGGCTGTCCGGCCACGTCACGAACACGTCGGACGGCGTCGTCGCGGAGGTCGAGGGAGATCCCGCGGACATCGCATCCTTCTGCGCCCGCCTCGTGCCCGACGCCCCGCCCCTGGCCCGGGTCGAGTCGGTCGAGTCGGCCGAGATGACCGCGAGCGGCGACAGCGGATTCACCATCGTGCCCTCCCGTCAGGGAGGCGCCGTCCGCACCCTCGTCCCGCCGGACACCGCCACCTGCGACGACTGCCTCGCGGAGCTCGCGGACCCGGCCGACCGGCGGTACCTGCACCCCTTCATCACGTGCACCCACTGCGGCCCGCGGTTCACGATCGTCACGGGACTGCCCTACGACCGGGTCCACACCACCATGGCCGACTTCCCGATGTGTGCGGACTGCGCCCGGGAGTACGCGGACCCGGCCGACCGCCGCTTCCACGCGCAGCCCGTCGCCTGCCCTCACTGCGGCCCCCGGCTGCGGCTGGTCACGGCGCCGAGCGGCCCCGCGTCCTCCGGTACGGATCCGTCCTCCGACGACGCCCGGACGGATCCCGGCCGCGATCCCGGGGCCGACCCGATCACCGCCGCACGCAGGATGCTCGCCTCCGGCGCGATCCTCGCCGTCAAAGGCCTGGGCGGCTACCACCTCGCCTGCGACGCGACGAACGCCGACGCGGTGGCCGAACTACGCCGCCGCAAGGCACGCGGTGACAAACCGTTCGCGATGATGGCCGCGGACCTCGCCGACATCGAGCCGCTCGCGCACCTGTGCCCGCTCGAACGTGAACTCCTCACCGGCGGCGTCCGGCCCGTCGTACTGCTGCGCCGCCGCGACGACGCGCGGCCGTACCACGGGGCCGCGCCGGCGCCGGCGCGGCTGGTGGCACCGGGCAGCCCGGACCTCGGCTTCATGCTCCCGTACACCCCCGTGCACCATCTCCTCCTCGGCCTCGGTACCGCGGACGGAGAAGGACCCCGGCTGCTGGTGATGACCAGCGGCAATCTCGCGGGCGAGCCCATCGTCACGGACGACGCGGAGGCACTGACCAGACTCTCCGGACTGGCGGACGCCTGGCTCCTGCACGACCGGCCGATCCATGTTCCCTGCGACGACTCCGTCGTCCGCGTCTGCGACGGCGAGCAGCTGACGCTGCGCCGCTCCCGCGGGTATGCGCCGCTCCCGGTCGCGCTGCCCGTGGAGGTCGCCCCCGCCCTCGCCGTCGGAGGAGACCTGAAGAACACCTTCTGCCTCGGCGACGGACACCAGGCCTGGCTCTCCGCCCACATCGGCGACATGGACGACCTCACCACCCAGCTCGCCCTGACCTCAGCCGAGCGGCGGCTCGAGTCCGTCACGGGCGTACGGCCCGGACTGCTCGCCGCCGACCGCCACCCCGCCTACCGGTCCGCCCGCTGGGCCCGCCGACACGCCGCGGGACGGCCTGTCGTCTCCGTACAGCATCACCACGCGCACGTCGCGGCGGCGATGGCCGAGAACGGCCTCGACGGCACGGCTCCCGTGATCGGCGTCGCCTTCGACGGCACCGGCTACGGTCTCGACGGCGCCGTGTGGGGCGGTGAGTTCCTGCTCGCGGACTACGCCGGGTTCGAGCGGTTCGCGCACCTCTCCTACGTACCCCTGCCGGGCGGCGACGCGGCCGTACGACGGCCCTACCGCATGGCTCTGGCCCACCTGTGGGCTGCGGGTCTCGCCGCCGACAGTGCCCTGCCCTGCACGCGAGCCTGTGCGCCGGGAGAACTGCCCGTACTGGAAAGGCAGTTGGCCAGAGGGCTGAACTGCGTGTCCACGTCCAGCATGGGGCGCCTGTTCGATGCCGTCTCGTCCCTTGCGGGCATCTGCCACCACGCGGGATACGAGGCACAGGCCGCGATCGAGCTGGAGGCCGCGGCCCTGCGCGCACCCGACGTCGCCGAGGACGAACGCTACGTCTTCCGGCTCGGTTCGCCGCAGTCCGGCGCCCCGCTCACCGCAGACCCCGCACCCCTTTTGGCGGCGGTGGCCGCCGACGTGCTGGACGGGACCCAGGCAGCCGTCGTCGCGGCACGGTTCCACCGCGCCGTGGCCCGACTGGTGCGTACGGTCTGCGCCGCCGCCCGCAGCGAGACCGGCGTGGAGACCGTGGCCCTGACCGGGGGAGTGTTCGCCAACACGGTGCTCTTCTCAGCCTGCGCCGAAGGGCTGCGGCAGGACGGCCTCACCGTGTTGCGTCACCGCCTGATCCCGCCGAACGACGGCGGTCTGGCACTCGGCCAACTCGTCGTGGCCGCCCGGACGACGGACCGAGCGGCCCCCGCCACGCCGCGACGAGAGCGACAGTGAGGAGACACCCATGTGCCTGGCAGTACCTGGAAGAGTGCTGGACGTGGAGGACCGGGACGGGACCCGGATGGCCACGGTCGACTTCGGGGGTGTGGTCAAGGAGGTGTGCCTGGAGTACCTGCCGGACCTGAGACCCGGCGAGTACGCCATCGTGCACGTGGGCTTCGCCCTCCAGAAGCTCGATGAGGAGTCGGCCAAGCGGACGCTGGAGCTGTTCGAGACCCTCGGCCTGCTCCAGGAGGAGTTCGGAGACCCGTGGGAGGCCGCCGAGACCGCGGTGAGCGAGTGGCAGACGCAGGACGACGTCCACGGGGAGGTACGGCCGTGAAGTACATCGACGAGTTCCAGAACCCTGACCTGGCGCGCCGGCTGCTCGACGAGATCCGGGCGACGGTCACTCGCCCCTGGGCCCTGATGGAGGTATGCGGCGGCCAGACCCACAGCATCATCCGGCACGGCATCGACCAGCTTCTGCCCCCCGAGATCGAGCTGATCCACGGCCCGGGCTGCCCGGTCTGCGTCACTCCGCTGGAAATGATCGACAAGGCCCTGGAGATCGCTTCCCGGCCAGGAGTGATCTTCTGCTCGTTCGGCGACATGCTCCGCGTCCCAGGCACGGGCCGCGACCTGTTCCAGGTCCGCGGGCACGGCGGCGACGTCAGGGTGGTCTACTCCCCGCTGGACGCGCTGCGGATCGCCGAGCAGAACCCGGACCGGGAGGTGGTCTTCTTCGGCATCGGCTTCGAGACCACCGCCCCGCCGAACGCGATGACGGTCCATCAGGCTCGCAAGCGGAACATCCGCAACTTCAGTCTGCTCGTGTCCCACGTCCGCGTCCCTCCGGCGATCGACGCGATCATGCGGTCCCCGGACTGCCGCGTCCAGGGTTTCCTCGCCGCCGGCCACGTATGCAGTGTGATGGGCACGGCCGAGTACCCCGAGCTCGCACAGCGACACAAGGTGCCGATCGTGGTCACCGGATTCGAGCCGCTGGACATCCTGGAAGGCGTACGCAGGACCCTGCTTCAGCTGGAACGGGGCGAGCACACGGTCGAGAACGCCTACCAGCGCGCCGTGACGGCCCAGGGCAATCCGGCGGCGCAGGCGATGCTGAGCGATGTCTTCGAGATCACCGACCGGGCCTGGCGCGGCATCGGCGTCATCCTGGACAGCGGCTGGCGCCTGTCCGAACACTACCGTGACCACGACGCCGAGTACCGCTTCTCCGTCGAGGGCATCGACACCCGCGAGCCCGCCGAGTGCCGCAGCGGCGAAGTCCTCCAGGGCCTGCTGAAACCGAACGAATGCGAGGCGTTCGGCACCACCTGCACACCGCGCTCCCCGCTCGGCGCCACGATGGTGTCCAGCGAGGGCGCCTGCGCCGCCTACTACCTGTACCGGCGGCTCGACGGCGGAACCCCGGGACAACGGCCTCCCGCGGCATCCCGCGCGGCCTCCGGAACCCCGTCCCCGGTTCCCGCTTCTCTGGAGGGAAGCCCCCTTGCCTGACACCGTCAGCACCACCCCGGCGGTCGACACCGCACAGCCTGCACCCGACATGCTCGCCTGGACCTGCCCGGCGCCACTGCGCGACCAAACACGCATCGTCATGGGCCACGGCGGCGGAGGCGCACTGTCCGCCGAGCTGATCGAGCACGTCTTCGCACCCGCCTACGGCGGACCTGCCCTCGCGCACACCGCCGACGCTGCCGAGATCCGCATCGGCGGCGCCCGCCTGGCGTTCTCCACGGACTCCTTCGTGGTGCGCCCCCTGTTCTTCCCCGGCGGCAGCATCGGCGACCTCGCCGTCAACGGCACCGTGAACGACCTCGCCATGAGCGGCGCCCGGGCGAGCCACCTCTCCTGTGGGTTCATCCTGGAAGAAGGTGTCGAGACCCACGTGGTCGGCCGCGTCGCACAGGCCCTCGGTGCGGCGGCACGCATGGCCGGCGTCCAGGTCGTCACCGGTGACACCAAGGTCGTGGAGGCCGGTCACGGCGACGGCATCTACATCAACACCTCGGGGGTCGGGCTGATCCCCGACGGCGTCGACCTACGCCCGCAACGGGTGGTGCCCGGAGACGTGGTGATCGTGAGCGGCCCGATCGGCATGCACGGCGTGGCGATCATGAGTGTGCGCGAGGGGCTCGAATTCGGTGTCGAGATCACCAGCGACTGCGCACCGCTCGGGGGCCTTGTCGAGGCGATGCTGGCCGTCACGCGGGACCTGCACGTGCTGCGCGACCCCACACGCGGGGGCTTGGCCGCCTCGCTGAACGAGATCGCGGCCGCTTCGGGCACGGGCGTCGTGATCCAGGAGCGGGCCGTTCCGGTCCCCGAAGCGGTCGCCAACGCCTGCGCGGTGCTCGGACTCGACCCCATGTACGTCGCGAACGAGGGCAAGCTCGTGGCCTTCGTCCCGCGCGACCACGCAGACGCCGTACTAGCCGCGATGCGCGCCCACCCGTCGGGTATCGAGGCAGCGGTGATCGGCGAGGCGGTCGAGACACATCCAGGCATGGTGGTGGCTCGTACCGGACTCGGCGGCACCCGCGTCGTGGACATGCCGCTCGGCGAGCAGCTGCCGCGCATCTGCTGAGCTCAGGCCCGGCGGCCGTGAGGTTCACGGGAGGTGTCGAGGGTCCACATGTGTGTGCAGTTCGGACACTGCAGGTGGACCCGGGGTCCGTTGTTCCCGATCAGATAGCGCCAGTGGCTCCGGCAGTTCCGGCGCTCCAGGCAGGTCCCGCAGCCGCGGGCGTCGTCGCAACCGGGGCAGGCGACCCAGGCCCGCCGGGCCGGGTCGGCATGGGGATCAAGCGGAAGACGCACGACGCGGCACCTCCCCGGGCAGCACACCGGCCGCGACCAGCCTCGCGTGCAGCCGCTGCTGTTCCTCGTCCAGGCCTGAGTACAGCAGGGCGTGCGCCGCCTCCTCCTCGCGCAGAACGGCCACGGGGTCCCAGTCGGGCCCAAGGGCTGCCACGACTTCGGCACGCCGACGTGCCTCCTCGACGGTCAGGTCGATACTGAAGTCGATCAGGGCGGAACGGGGGCCGGGGCTGTGGTTCATGGCTGGAGCTTTCGGGTGAATCGAACACGTATGCCGCCACGTCTACCAGAGCGGTCACTGCGTACGGAAGACCCCGGCCTGCCTTCGACGCTCGCTGTGGCGCACCTCATGCCGAGATGCAGAGGCGCTGCTTGCAGGACGCTTGACACCTTGTGCGTTGGCCGGCCCGGCCATGCGGCGCCTGTCGGATGAAAGCCAGGCCCCGCGAAGCGGCGACCGTCCGGTGCTGACACGGCGGGCAGGGTGAGGCCGGCGATGACAGCGTCGCGGTCTCGGTCGATACCGGCGGCCAGGGCGTGGAGGCTGGGCAAGTCGTCCTGTCGGACGGCGTCGGGCCAGTCCGGCAGGCGCTCGCCTTGACGCCCGGTAGACATGGCCGCGAAGGACCGCACATGCTTGGTGAGTGCATCGAGTTCGGGCCAGTGCGTCCGCGTACCGAGCTGCCGGGCCACGGACCGCTTGCCGTGTCCAGCGGCCAGCAGTGCGTGAATCGTGGCGTGCTTGGCGCGGGTGCGCTCGGCGAACCGGTGGCCCATCGGCCAGGGGGAACTGGACGGATTCCTGTCGGAGGTGGGCGCCGGCCCGGTTTCAGGGGCCGTAGGAACGAGGACTCGGAGGCAGTGGCGGTGCCGGGCGACAGCTCGTTCGGCGGATTCGCTGAGGTTGTGCCAGAGGTGCCATCGGTCCGCGACCTGGATCGCCTGAGGGGCTCCGGCTGTGGCGCCTTCTGCGAAGAACGGCGCGCGGTCCCGGCAGATGACCTCGACGCCGGGCCGTTTGGCGAGCCACGCGGCCAGACTTGACGCTTCCCGGGTCTGGGAGCAGGTCGATCGGGCGGCGGGTTTCGACATCGACCAGAACGGTGCCGTAGGGGCGGCCCTTGCGGGTTGCGTACTCGTCGACGCCGACCACCCGCGGCCCCGGCACCTCCGGCTCGGGAAGAGCGTCGATCAGGCGCAACACCGTGCTCCGGCTGACGGCCACGCCGAGGACGACAGCCAGCCGAGCACCCGCCCGGCGCCTGGATGCGCTGGCCCGCGGTGGCGTCGTGGCACAGTGGTTCTATGTGCGGCCGCTACACCTCGACCCGTGGTCCTGAAGACCTGGCCCGGCTCTTCCAGGTGACCGACTGGAACCCTGCCGAGAGGCTGGCGCCCAGCTGGAACGTTGCGCCGACCGATGAGGTCTACGCGGTCCTTGAACGCGCCGGGCGGGACGGCGACGACGAGGTACGCCGTGAGCTGCGGGCGCTGCGGTGGGGTCTGGTGCCGTCGTGGGCGAAGGACCCGAAGGCCGGCTCCCGGATGATCAACGCCCGCGTGGAGACCGTGCACGAGAAACCCGCCTACCGACGCGCCTTCGCGAAACGCCGCTGCCTGCTGCCTGCCGACGGCTTCTACGAATGGGAGCCGGTGAAGGACGAGGCGACGGGCAAGACGCGCAAGCAGCCGTACTTCATCCACCCCATCGACGGTCAGGTGATGGCCATGGCGGGTCTGTACGAGTACTGGCGCAACCCCGATATCACCAGCGATGACGACCCCGACGCCTGGCTGACGACCTGCACGATCATCACCACCGAGGCCACCGACGCGGCCGGCCGCGTACACCCCCGCATGCCACTCGCCCTCACCCCGGACCACTACGACGCCTGGCTCGACCCCCGCCACCACGACATCGACGACCTCCGCGCCCTGCTCGTCCAGCCCGCGGACGGCCGGCTCGATGCCCGGCCTGTATCCACGGCCGTCAACAGCGTCCGCAGCAACGGGGCTCACCTCCTCGACGCGGCCACCTAGCCTGCTGCCCCGCTGTGCCCGGGCCGGGGACGGCCCGTCGAGACCCGCCGTGGCCGGGGCCGGGAACGGCTCGTCGGGACCCGCCCGGGGCGATCGGTCGGCTGGTGAGGAGCCGGGGTGGAACCGGACGTGTTGATTGTCGCGGTGAGGCCGGTCTCGTTGGCTTTACGGTGTCGTGGAACGCAGGGCCGGGCTCGAGCATCGTCTCCGGCGCGGCGAGGCCGGCAGCGCGGATCTTGGCGCGGAGGACCTCCGTGCGGCCGAGGACGTCTCCGGCCCCATCCGTCCGTGCTACGGATTGCAGACTTCGTCCACCGATTCCTGCCATTCCTTCTGCTTCTTCTTTGCCTCCAGCCAGATGGCCCGGGCCTGCTCGACCTTGGCCTTCTGGGCCTCGATCGCCGCCTCGTCCGGGGGCTGTGCTGCTTCCAGCTCGTGGAGCTTGCGCTCGGCGTCGTGCAGCTCCTTCAGCGTGCGAGCTGTGTCCTTTTTGGCCTTTGCAAGGCCGGCCTTGGCCGCCTCGCAGATGGGTGGTGAGATCGGCATCTGTCCTCCTCGGGAAACACGCTCGACGTACGGTGCCGGATCGGGTGCGGCCGCGTGCCAGGCGTGAACGGGACGCGGCCGCCCGCCGTTTCCCACAAGCTGATGTCCGTCCCGCTCCAGGCCGTGGCACCCGCCCATGCGCGGGGAGACGTTGCGCTGATTGGCGCACATACCCCGGGACCGTGGTGCGGCGGCAGACCGGGAGCTGCCGGTCCGGTAGCGGCGGCGTACCGGATGCCGGGAGCCGCTCCAAGCAGGCATTGAGATGTCCCTGCCGTTCGCTACGACAAGATGGCGGCGGTACTTGTCGTAGTCGTAGCCGCGGTCGGCGAACAGCCGGCCCGGCCGGTGCCTCGGCCGCCCGCGCGTCCCTCGGATGCGGGGAATGGCATCCAGCAAGGGCATCAGTTGCGTGACGTCATGACGGTTTCCGCTGGTCAGCGAGACGACCAAGGGGGAACGATCAGTAAGGAAGTAGCCATTGCCGACGTCCGCCCAGGTGACGTCGCCGACTGACTCCAGGAGTACGGCGTTGTCGACGCCGGCGCGGATCAGAAGGTCCACGGTCTGGTCATCGGCTCGAACGGCGGCGGCCTGTCCTACATCGCGAGCCCTGAGGGGTCGGTTGCCACCGGGTCCCGCTGGACTGTCCCAGCTGGTCCTGAAAGAGAACGACGGCATCTGGCTCGTGACCGAAATCTAGGGCAGGGGAGTCCGGCGCTGTGAAACCCCGGATCCTCACGCGGCTGCGGCCCCTATGCTGCGGCGGTGACCATACCCCCCGATGCCGCCGGGCCCGTCGTGCCGGCCCGGCCCGCCGCGCCCTCGCGTCTCGCCTTCGTCGCCGCGCTCGCGCTGATCGTCGTCACCCTGGCCGCCTTCTGGGCATGGCGATGGTGGGAGGGTCGGCAGGAGGGCGAATTCAAGGCCGATCCGCAGTTCTGCGAGCTCGTCACCCCCGAGACGATCCACCGGCTCGTGCCCGAGGCGTATGGCGGACGTGAGGACGTGGTGTCCTGCACGTGGGCTGCCCCGCGCGAGAAGGGGAAGTACCGGGCCAACGTCCATCTCTTCGCCAGCCGCCTCAATGTCGAGCTGGCCCAGGAGGACATGCGGGAGCTGCGCATCGACGGTGAACTGGGCTGGGAGAAGGGTACCCAGGAGGACCTGCTCGGGATCGGCGACGAAGCCTTCCTCCGCTTCAGTCCGCCCGTACCCGGCAAGAACATCACCGCGCAGGTTGTCTTCCGCCGCAGCAACATGGTGATCTACCTGGCCTACGCCCGCAGCGACGACGACCGGCAGGCTGCCCGCGCCGGAGCCGTCGACGCCGCCCGCGAGACCGCAGCTCTCCTCAAGCCCTGACGGACACCTCAGGTGGTACGCAGGGTGACCAGACCTGATTCGTAGGCGAGTACCACGAGTTGGGCGTGGTCGTGGGCGTCCAGTTTGGTCATGGCACGGTTGACGTGAGTCTTCGCGGTAAGCGGGCTGACTACCATGCGGTCCGCTATCTCGTCGTTGGACAGACCCTCTGCGACCAGGACTACGGCCTCGCGTTCGCGGGCGGTCGGTTCCGCCGACGCGGTGCGGCTGCCGGTGTCTCAGCCGCCCGCACACGCCGAGCCTCGGCCAACTGCGGGCCGCGTCAAAGGAAGAACAACAGACGAAGGCTCGAAAGACACAGCACCAGGATCCCACCAACGACTCCAACGCACCCACAGAACCAACGAAAAGGGCTTGCGGATGGAGCGGTTCGTGAAGCTGGTGAAGGTGGTCCGGGAACGAGGGGGTAACGGCCCGGGTGGTGGCCGGCCGTGGTGTCTGCCGATGCCGGACCGGTGCTGCTCGTGGCTGTGTACTACCGCACGAACCTCACCATGCGACAGCTCGCGCCGATGTTCGGGGCCTCGCCCGCCAGGGTCTGCCGAGTCATCCAACGGCTCCGTCCGCTGCTGGCGCTCGAGCCGGCTCCCCACCGACGGTCAGGTGATGGCCGTGGTGGGACTCTACGAGTACTGGCGCACCCCCGACATCGACGACCTCTGCGCCCTGCTCACCCGCCCCGCGGACGGCTGGCTCGACGTCCGGCCCGTCTCCACGGCGGTCAACCACGTCCGCAACAACGGAGCGCACCTCCTCGACGCAGCCACGTGATCGACTATCCGCGCCGTGCGGGGGGACGCGAGCCGGCCACCCACCCCGTCACCGAGCCGGCGGAACCAGGTGCTGATACGCCTCCGGCGGCGACAGCGAGCGATCGCTACAGATCGCCGGTTGCGCCGGTCTCCAGGAAGCGCACAAACGCACTGCTGGCCTTTTGGTGTCTTCGGGGCGGGGCCGTGTCAGGCCTGTGGGGTCTGCTGCGATGACGGAGCGGCCAGGCCGGCGATCATGAGGCTGAATGCTTGGGCGGCGCGTTCGTCGAGTTCGTCGAGGGGGATGCCGGTGTCGCGGGCGTAGGCCTCGCGGAAGATGACGTAGCCCATTTGTGCCGCGGCGGTCATGACGTGCGCGGCGACGGCGTCGGCGTCCTCGGGTAGCGAGCCGTCGGCCTTGTCGCGGTCCAGGCTCTGCAGGGTCTGGGGGAATCGAGGCAGCGGGCTGAAGTTGTCGTCGCGGTCGAGCGCCAGGAGCGTTTCGAGTGTGACCAGTTCGGGTTCGTCGAGGCGATGGTGGAACATCGCGAGCCGTCGTTCGGCGAAGGGCTGTTCCCAGTGGCCGTCGTGGTCTTCGGTCTGGCGCTCCACGAGGTCGGCGGCCGCGGCTCGCAGCAGGGATTGACGGCTGCCGAAGTACTGGTAGATCTGCCCGTGGTTGACCCCCGCTTCGGCGGCGATCTCCCGGAGGTTGACCCCGGCGAGCACTCCGTCGCGCTCGAGCAGGGTGCGTGCCGCGGCGAGAAGGTCCGCCTCCGTCTCCTCGCGGCTGCGCCGGCGCCGCCGCGTCTTTCCGGTCCCGCCGGTCCCGCTCTCGGTCATGTGTTGCTCCCCGATCGTTCTGGATCTTCCCGTCTCGGCTCTTGCCGCGCCGCAGGGACCACTCTATGGTCCCACTAGCAACGTTTCGTTAATAACGAAACGTGAATAACGTGAACGTGCGAAGGGGAACCCATGTCGACACCTCCGCTGGCGGGCATACGCGTTCTTGACCTGTCCACCGTGCTGGCCGCGCCGGTCACCGCCACGTTCCTCGGCGACTTCGGCGCCGAGGTCGTCAAGGTCGAGGATCCCGGCCGCGGTGACTTCACCCGCGGCCCTACTCCGGGCGCCCGGTCCCCGTACTGGGCCCAGGAGGCCCGCAACAAGAAGTCCGTCACCCTGGACCTGCGCACCGAGGCCGGGCAGCGGATCGCGCGCCGGCTCGTTCCGCACTTCGACGTCGTGATCACCAACTACCGGCCGCCGACGCTGAAGACCTGGGGGCTGGACCCGGACACCTTGCGGGAGCTCGCACCGGACACGGTGCTCGTGTATGTGACGGGGTACGGGCTGACCGGCCCGTACAGCGACCGCGGTTCCTTCGACCGGATCGCCAGTGCCTTCGCCGGCCTGACCTACGTCACCGGCGACGCGGACCGACCGCCGGTGCGCAGCGGGTACTCGACGATCGACTACATGGCCGCCTACCTGGGCGCGTTCTCGGTGGTCACCGCGCTGTACCACCGGGACACCGCGGGCGGTGGCGGGCAGGTGATCGACCTCGCGCTGTACGAGGCGGGGTTCAGGGCCTCCGAGGACGCGCTCGCCGCGTACGCGACGACCGGCAAGGTCAGGGAGCGCCTGGGCAACCGGAATCCGCAGATCGTGCCCGCCAGCGACTTCACCGCCTGCGACGGGCGCCGCGTGTCGATCCACGCAGGCACCGACGCCCTCTTCGGCCGGCTGGCCGCCGTCATGAACCGCCCGGAGCTGGCGGAGGAGCCCGCCTATGCGACGCGGGCGGCGAGGGCGGAACACGCCGATGCCCTGTACGCGCTCATCGCCGACTGGGTTGCGGGGTACTCGGCGGACGAGGTGACGAAGTTCCTGAGCGACACCGGCATTCCGGCCTCGCCGCTGATGAGCATTGCGGACATCGCTGCCGACGCGCACTACCGCGAGCGGGGCACGCTCGTCACGGTGGACGACCCCGACTTCGGGCCGCTGTCGATGGTCGCGCCGCTGCCCAGGATGTCGAAGACGCCCGGCAGCATCCGGAGCACCGGCCCGGCGCTCGGCGAGCACAACACCGACGTCTACACGGGTGTGCTCGGCCTCGGCCCGGACGAGCTCGCCTCGCTGCGCGCCGACGGCGTGATCTGACCTTCCCTCCCACCACCCCCTCTTCCTCCGGGAGGTCACGCGCCCATGGCCGTCACCCTGCACACCGCCGCACTCGGGACGCGTCTCGACCGGCTCCCGCTCAGTCCCTTCCACCGCCGCCTGGTCGTCGCCCTGGCCGGAATGATCCTCTTCGAGTGGGTGGAGACCTACGCCTTCGCGTTCGTCGCCCCCGCCCTGCGCGAACAGTGGGACATGCCGCTGTCGACCATCGCCGTCGTGGCCGGTGTAGGTCAGCTCGGGGCCTTCGCCGGCGGCGTGCTCGCCGGCTACCTCGCCGACCGAGTCGGCCGCCGCCGCACCATGCTGGCCTGCGTCATCCTCTATTGCGTCGCCACCGTCGGCTGCGTCCTGGTCCAGAACCCCTGGCAGCTGATCGCTGCCCGCACCGCCACGCACCTCGGCGCACAGGGCATGGCCGTGGTCGCCATAGTCGTTCTCACCGAGTTCGTACCCGCCACCGCGCGGGGGCGCCTGCAGACGTACAAGGTGGCGATCGGCTCGCTCGGTATCCCCATCGCCGCCTGGGCGGGCTACTTTCTGGTGCCCCAGTGGACCTGGGGCTGGCGCGTCGTCTTCGGCCTCGGCCTGTTCGGTGTCGTCTTCGCCGTACTGATCCATCGCTGGGTCCCGGAGAGCCCGCGCTGGCTCGCCTCCCGGGGCCGGCTCGCCGAAGCCGACGCCATCGTGCGCCGTGTCGAACTCCAGTGCGGCGTCGAGTCCCCGGTCGACGTGCCACCCGCCCCTGCCATGGCGGCATCAGGGCCGACCGAGACCCCGGACCAGCCCCGCATCAGCGAGTTGTGGACCGGTGCGCACCGCCGCAACTTCCTTGTCGTCACCACGATGTGGGTGACCGGACTGCTCGCCTACTCCGCCTACAACACCTGGACACCCACACTCCTCGCCGAGACCGGGCTCGATCTCGACGACACCCTGCTGCTGTCCGCTGCCCTGGCGACAGCCGCCCCACTCGGCGCGCTGGCCGCCGTACCTCTCATCGACCGCTGGGACCGGCGCCGCACCCAGCTCGTCCTCGGAGCCCTGTCCGCCACCGCGCTGCTGCTGTTCTCGCTCGTCCGCGCCCCTGCGATCGTCCTCGTGCTCGGCTGCCTGGTCAGCCTGCTCTTCCAGATGGCCGTGCCCTTCCTCCAGGTGTACTCCGCGGAGATCTTCCCCACCCGGATCCGCGCGCTCGGCTCCGGCACCGCCAACGCCCTGTCCCGCATCTTCAACTTCGCCGCCCCGATGCTTGTCGCCGCCATCTACACCGGCGCCGGCTACACCGCCGTTTTCGTCCTGCTCGCCGCGCTCAGCGCCACCGGAGGCCTGGTAGCGGTCCGCTTCGGCCCGCGCACCACCGGCGTAAGCCTCGAAGCCGCCACCACCTCCCACCCCGCCCCGACCCCCAAGGAGCCCCACACACCATGACCGACCTGTCCTTCGCCTCGGCCACCGAACTCACCGCCCTCATCCGCCGCCGGGAGCTCTCACCCACCGAGCTCATGCGCCACACCCTCGACCGAATCTCCGTCGCCGACGCGACGATCAACTCCGTCGTCGCCCTCGACCCGGAGGGAGCGCTCACCGAAGCCGCCGCCCTCGAACAGCGCATCATCCGCGGCGACAACGCAGGGCCGCTCGCCGGCCTGCCGATCCTCGTCAAAGACCTCGAAGACGCGGAAGGGTTCCCCACCGCCCGCGGCACCCGCGCCTACCAAGGCCGCCCGCCCGCCGCCCACGACAGCATCCACGTCGCCCGGCTCCGCGCCGCCGGTGCCCTGGTCATCGGCAAGACGAACACACCGCCACTCGGTGCAGCGGTCCACACCACCAACGACGCTTTCGGCACCACCCGCAACCCCTGGAACCCCGAGCGCACGCCCGGCGGCTCCAGCGGCGGCGCGGCCGCGGCCGTCGCCGCCGGACTCGTCGCCCTGGCCACCGCCGGAGACGGCGGCGGCTCCACTCGCATCCCCGCCGCGCTGTGCGGAGTCGTCGGCCTCAAGCCATCCCGCGGCCGCATCCCGCACGGCCCGGTCCGGATGCCGATCTGGCCTCAGCACGCCTGCCTGTCAGGCATGGCCCGCACCGTACGGGACACCGCACTGCACCTCGACGTCGCCGCCGGCCACCACCCGGCCGATCCCAACTCGTTGCCCGCCCCCGGCCTCTCCTACCGCGACACCCTCGACAAGCCGCTGCCCGCCCTGCGCGTCGGCGTCCTGCGCACCCTCGGCATCGCCGCACCCCGCCCTGAGATCCTGCGCGCCCTCGACCACGCCGCAGCCCTGCTGCGAGGCCAGGGCCACGACGTCCGGGACGACGAGTCGGCCCTGCCCGGCGCCGACGACTTCCCCGCTCCGTTCCAGCTGCGGCAGAGGGTCCTGGCGTACGCCCGGCTCCTCGACGTCCTCGACGACTTCACCACCCGTCGCGACACCTTCGAACCGTGGTTCGCAGACCTCCTCGACGCAAGCCGCTCTCTCACCCCGGCGGACCTGGCCGCCTACTGGGCCCACCGCGCACGCCTCGACCAATGGGCGGCCGACCTCTTCGACCGCTACGACCTCCTGCTCATGCCGACCACCCCCACGACCGCATGGCCGGCCGAAGGCCCGGACGTGGCCGCGGCCGTGCACGAGCGGGTCCTCCCCATCTCCTACACCGCCGTCTTCAACGACACCGGCCACCCGGCCGTCAGCATCCCCTCCGGCATCGCCCCGGACGGACTTCCCCTCGCCGTGCAGCTCATCGCTGCTCACCACCGCGACGACCTCGCCCTCGCAGTCGCCCACGCGCTCGAGAAGTCCCTTGGCACACAGCGCCCGCTGACCTTCCGCGCCGCGCGATGACCGGTTTGATGCCTGGGCCCAGACGAGGCGGCGATATCTGTCGCGGTCGTAGCTACGGTCGCGACAGATTGTCAGACCGCCGCAGTCGCCCGCCCAGACCGGGAACACTCGGAGTCTTGGCAAGCAGATGCATCAGCTGGGCGATGTCGTTGCGGTGTCCGCTGGTGAACGACACGGCGAGCGGGATCCCCGGAGCCACACCGGAACATGCGAGCTGACCAGCCTCAAGCCGCTACCCGTGGGACCTCTGACTCCGCGGACAGGCTTCCTCAGAGCTTACGACTCGGGGAGCGAGAGGAGTGCCCTGCTGTGTGGGGGCCCGGGGCCCGCATGGTCGGCAGACACAGCACTCGGAGGTCGGCTATCCCACGGGGGCATCGGAGGTGGGCCGGCCCGGAATCTCCAGCAAGGTGGACAGGTAGTCGGGGCGCTCTTCGACCACGAGGTGTCCGGCCTCGGAGACCACACCGAGCTCAGCGCCGAGTGTGGCGCGCACTGCCGGGCCGAGCCGCCGCGGGGGGAGGAAGACGTCGTGCTCCCCGGTGACGACCAGGCGGGGAACTGACCGCGCGGGCAGGGTGGCA
Organism: Streptomyces sp. CB02980; assembly: GCF_014451325.2. GTDB lineage: Bacteria > Actinomycetota > Actinomycetes > Streptomycetales > Streptomycetaceae > Streptomyces. The sequence goes on from NZ_JACSCH020000024.1 coordinate 86,308, forward strand.
GCGCCCGGCGCCCCACTGGAGCGCGCATGCCGGGCGACCAGTGTCATCCAGTCCACCAGTTCCTCGCGGGGTGAATGGCCAGGCGCGAGCATGGCGCGCAGAAGCCGGGCGCTGTGCGTCGGTGCGGGCCGCAGGAACCAGGCGGCCGAGGCGGCCAGCACGGTGGGAGTCAACCTCAGCCTGGTCAGTCCACCGGGGGAGACCAGGGCGAGTCGTTCGATCCGGGGAGAGTCGCTGGACAGGGCTATGGCGGCACCGAAGGAGTGGCCCATCACCATGACCGGCTCGGACGAGATCTTCTCGATCACCTCGCTCAGCCACGCCCCGTACCAGGACAACCGGCTGCCGGAAAGACCACGTCCGCCGGAACTGAGACCGGGCTGGCCCGGGACGTCCACCAGCAGCACCCGGTGACCGGCGGCGACGAGGGCCGTGGCCAGCGGCAGGGACGCGGCGGCGTTGAAGTTGGTGCCCGGGACGAACACGACCGTCGTCGGGCCGGAGCCGGCGAGGACCACGTGGGTCGGTGCGCCCTTGGCGGTCACCGTCTTGCGTTCGTGTGGTACCGGCCATGCGGCGAGCTGGTCGAGGCACCAGCGTCGGATGAGCTCCTTGCCCGTCGTACTGCGGTAGATCGAGTTCACTGGTCGAGTATCGCGCCTCGTACCGGGCAGGGACATGAGAAGGGCCGCACGGGTTGGGCAAGTTGTGACGCAAGCCTGGGCCGTGCGGTCTGTTCCCATCCTGCCCTGTTCGGAATCTCTCGCGCGCACTTCGGCGAGTTGCTCGAAGAACTCGCCCCGAGGTGGGAAACGGCCCGGGAGTCGGCACTCCACGAGCGCCTCGGCGGAGGCCGAGCTGTACGCGGTGGACCGCGCCACCGTCTCCGGAGCGATCCGCGAGATCCGCCCGCTGCTCGCAGCCCGCGGCTTCGCGATCCCCGACCGTCCAGGTGTGCGGCTACGCACACTCGAGGACCTGTTCGCCTACGCCGACGCGGAGGACGTGGAACTGCGGATCGACGGGACCGAGGTGCAGGTCCGCCGCCCGTGTGCGAGCCGCCCCGGTCGCAGGGCGTTCATCTCGGGCAAGAGGAAGCAGAACACCATCAAGACCACCACGTTCAGCGACGGCCGGGGGCGGACCCTGTTCAGCGGGGTGGTCAGGCCGACCGGATGCACGACCAGACCGCTGTGCGCACCGAGGGCATCGCCGAGCAGTTCCGCCGGCACCCGCAGGTGAAGGCGGGGGGCGATGAGGGCTACCGGGGTCTGGCCAACGAGTTCCCCAGCCAGGTCAGCGCCCCGCCGAAGAAGCCGAAGGACGACGCACCACCGGGCGAGCACCACGCCTGGCGCGAGCAGCGGCGCCGCCAGTCCTCCGCCCGGATCTGCGTGGAGCACACCAACGCCGAGTTCAAGCAGTGGCACCCACTGCAGCGGTTCACCGGCCGCCGCGAGACCTACGCCGACACCCACCTCGCGATCGCTGGGCTCATCTCCGACCGCTCCGCCCGCCGGGCGCCCCGCCGCAAGACCAGCACCGAACTGGTGCTCGCCTGGCAGGCCGCCTGCTGATCACCCCCAGCCGACCCACCGGGCTGGCACGCCCGGATCTCAATGGCTCCCAAGGTCGTAAGCGTCACCATTACCCTTGCCAAGCGGGCACCTGAGAGCGACAGGCAGCCATAACCCGACCCGGAGGGTCGTGGGACGCGTTCCGGAGCCCCGGGGTGTCAGTGGATGCGGTGATGACGGTTAGTACGGCCACCGGGAGCATGATCTCCCGAATCCGAGACAGCTGCTCTCCGGTAACCCGGCCTGTGACGCCGGGCTGCTTGCTGTGTGACCGACGTACCGTGGTGCACCACGGACAGACGGCTCGTCCTCGGGCAACTCGTGCGCTGCCATTGGGCGGACCGCGCCGGGTCTCTCGTCCTTCTGCCTCATACATGAACAACGCCGCGTCGGGATGTAGGTAGCGCGCAGGACCTCCCGCGGTGGTTCCGTTGCTGTGCCGGGCACCGAACGACGCACTATTCAGCTCTGCTGGAGTCCTGTACGGCCCTGCTCGGCGGGCCGACCAGGCCCGCAACCGGCTCAGGCGCGGATTCCGAGGCGGCAGGGCGTCGTCCCGGCGCACCTCGCGCCTGCCTCTCCCTCCCGATGAACTGCCGCCGCGATCAGTTGAGAGGAAGCTTGCAGACTGGCTGCTCGACGGCCCCCCGCATGAGCCGGGCGGACGGAACTGCCGTTCCCCCGCGAGCAGGGCGCCGTAGTAGAACTGTGTGCCCTGCAATCCCCAGGGCAGTCACCGGCCCTTCTTGTTGAACCATCCGAGCGACTGGCCGACGGACGCGCCGATAACGAGGATGCCGAGAGGAACGATCGTGAACCAGGTGGCATCGGCTTTCATGGCCGCGAGCAGGGCGGTGGCGCCGAGGGCAAGCGCCAGGAGTACGAGCATGCCCAGAAGGACACGAATCTTGGAAACCAACGGAGTACTCTCCCATGTTCAGCCAGGCTCGATTGACCAGACAGCATTCGCTACCCGCTGGACAGCTGTCGACGGTTGCCCAGTAGGGAGGCAGCAAGCTCCCCGGCGTGGCGCCACGGCTCCGTCTGGAAGCTCAGAGGGCGAGTCTCTCAACGCTGCTCTCCGGAAGCATCAGTAGAACTACGTAATCGAATACGCAGCTTCACCGACCGGAGCGGGGCAAAGCAGCGGCCAGCAGTACATGTGAGGTTGCCCGGCCGGCTGCCGACCCGCACGACCACATCCCACGTCCAAGCAGGTCACGGGCCATGGGTCACCGGATTCCGACGCCGGCACCCCTCCTAGTACTCCAGCAGCGTTTCGCTGTTCCTACTGGTCAGGGGCCTGATCTTGAGTGTAGTGGTCCGGTGTTTCATCGGGTGGGGGATCGCTTTGGACTCGTCATCCGAAGGATGGGTTTATGCGGGTGGGTTGCTGACGGCGGGAAGGGTCCAGGCGTGACCGAGGATCTTGGAACTGGGCTGTGGGTGGCGGAACTTGAAGAGCTGTTCCTGCGGGTGGGGGGCCGGTTCTCACGTGTCGAACCGCGGCGGCGAATGCGCGACTACGTGCGAGGGCTATTGGGTCCGGTCGGCCGGAAGAACGGCTGGCAACTCGCGGAATTCGCAGGTCACGCGACGCCGGACGGGCTGCAGCGGCTCCCGACCGGGACCCGGTGGGATCCCGAGGAGATCCGCGATGACCTGCAGGCGTATGTGGCAGAGCGGCTGGGCCGCCCGGACGGCGTCCTGATCATCGACGGCACCGGTTTCCTCAAGAAGGGCACCACTTCGGCTGGGGTGCAGCGGCAGTACTCCGGCACCGCCGGCCGCACCGAGAACTGTCAGATCGGCGTCTTCGCCGCCTCTGCCTCAACCAAGGGGCGGGCGCTGGTGGACCGGGAGCTCTACGTGCCCAAGTTCTGGACCGGCGATGCGGATCGCTGCCGCGCGGCCAAGATTCCCGAAGACCACACCTTCGCGACCAAGGGTGAGCTCGCCCGGCGTCTGGTGCTGCGTGCACTGGCCTCTGACCTGCCCATCGCATGGGTGGCCGCCGATTGTGCCTACGGTCAGGATGGGGATTCCGCCGGATGCTGGAGGAAGCCGGCGTCGGTTATGTGCTGGCCGTGCCGAAATCGCAGCAGGTCAAGTCGCTGGCCAGAATCTGGCGCATCGACCAGCTGACCAGCGAGGCGCCCCACGACGCCTGGCAGCGACTGTCAGCCGGGGACGGCACCAAGGGCCCACGCATCTACGACTGGGCTTCCGCGAAGTTGCCGGTCATCGACTTCTTCGACGGCGATGAGCGCACCCACCGCCGGTGGGTACTGGCCCGCCGCAGCATCAAGAGGCCAGACGAGATTGCCTACTACCTGGCCTACGCGCCCACCGGCACCACGGTTGCCGAGCTGGTTCGCATCGCCGGCTCACGCTGGGCGATCGAGGAGTGCTTCCAGGCCGCGAAAAGCGAGTGCGGCCTGGGCGAGTACGAGGTCCGCCGCTACCCGGGCTGGTACCGGCACATCACCCTGGCGATGCTCGCTCACGCTTTCCTCGCCGCGATGGCCGCCGCAGCGGTCGAAAGGGGGGCCGAAGAAACGGTTCCGGTCTCCTCGCGCCCCTCACCGTGGCAGAAATCCGAAGGCTCCTGGCAACTTGCCATCCCTCGCCAACACCCCAACGAAATCGCCGTGTTCATCCCTGAACTGGTCCCGATGGCGACGCCGCCATCAAGCCCTCGCCCACCACTACCTCCGCCAGACCCGCATACAGCACGAGTCCGGCAATCCCCCACCCGATGAAACACCGCACCACAACACTCAAGATCAGGCCCCTGACCAGCAGGAATAGCGAAACGCTGCTGGAGTACCAGGAGGTACAGGCAACCGAGGAAGAACTGGCGGTGGGGGCACTGTCCGTCGGCGGCCAGGGTCACGAACAGGGAGCCGAAGGCTGGGCGTGTTGCGAGGATGTCCCAGTCCTGGGAGACCGGGGGCTGCGCTCCGGGCGCATAGGCCCAGGCGGTCATCTCCGCAGGCGTTGGATTGGCTACATCTTCGGAGGCGGGTTCTGGGCGCACGGCGCCTATACAAGCGCAGCAAACTGATCGCTTCCAGTGGCGCGCTCATCCGGGGGGGACGGCGGGGCGGCCGCTGACCGTGGTTCTCCAGGTCGTCCATGCCGAAACCAAGGCCCGTGCCGGCGAGGCAGCCGCCGACCACGTGCGGCCGGTACTGGATCTGTTTGAGTCGGCGCTTCACGGCCCGGGCGATCTGGTCGAGGTCCGCCGCGGCGAGGTTGCCGATGTCGCGGCGGACCACCGACCAGACGCCCTCCTGCGGGTTGAGGTCGGGTGCGTAAGGGGGCAGCTGGAACACATTGAGCCACTCGGCGTTCGCGTCGATGAACTCCCGCATGCCGGCCGTGAGGTGCAGGTGGACGTTGTCCCAGACAAGCACGATCGGGCCGCCGAGCTGGAGGCGGGCGCGGACGATCAGGTCGCGGAAGTCGCGCCAGCCGAAGCCCTTCGGTTCGTCCTTCCGGCCCCGGTTCTCGCGGATCGTGTAGATCAGCCGGGACCTCTTGCCGGGTTTGTAGCAGGCCATGCCGTGGCAGACGGTCTATGGGCTCTTCCGCCGTTGGCAACGCAATGGTGTCTGGTCAGCGGTGTTGACCGGGCTGCAGGCCCGGGCGGACGCGGCCGGGCTGATCACCTGGGACGTGAACGTCGACTCCACGATCTGCCGGGCCCACCAGCACGCGGCCGGTGCCCGGCGCGACGGCCAGACCCAGAAGGAACCGCCTGGCGGCCGCCAGGACGAACCCGACGACCACGGCCTGGGCCGGTCCCGCGGCGGCTGGACCACGAAGATTCATCTGGCCTGCGAACAAGGACAGAAGCCGCTATCACTGCTGGTCACAGCCGGTCAGCAGGGAGACAGCCCGCAGTTCACAGCCGTTCTGGAAGCCATCCGGGTCCCTCGCCTCGGACTGGGCCGGCCACGGGTTCGTCCACTGCGGGTCCGTGGCGACAAGGCGTACTCATCGCGCGCGAACCGTGCCTATCTGCGTCGACGGGGAATCCGCTGCACGATCCCGGAACCTGCCGATCAGGCCGGCCACCGCAAGCGCCGGGGCACGGTCGGCGGGCGGCCTCCGGCCTTCGACCGTGAGGACTACAAGGCTCGGCATGCGGTCGAGTGCGGCATCAACCGGCTGAAGCGGAACCGGGCGGTGGCCACCCGGTTCGACAAACTCGCGGTCCGCTTCGAAGCAACCGTCCTCATCGCCGCGATCAACGAATGGCTGTGACCTGCCGGGAGTGTCGGTCCCGCATGCCATTCTGGCCGCAATCAGGTCAGCGGGTTGAGGGGAGACAGGGCCGATGGGGGCTGCGTACTACCGGGCCGAGAGTGAGAGCGGCGACCACATCGAGGACCCGTCCGAGGACGCACTGTTCATGCTGATCGATAACCTCAACAACTCGGACAACACCTCCGTCGTCATCCAGCCCGACGAGGACGACCCGGCCTGGTTCACCTCGGTCGCGGTCCTGGACGAGGGCGGCTACGAGGTCGTCCGCCGCGACACCACCCGCCGCGAACACGACGTCGCCACCGAGACCAGCATCGACCAGATCGCCCGTGACCTCACGATCTGGATGGCCGCCCGCGACTTCCCTGGACGACCCACCCAGCACACCCGCAACTTCTAAAACACGCCCTAGCGGTCCTGCGGCCCGGAGTGGACTGGGAAGCGGTGCGTACCGTGGCCGCGGGGCGTCGCTCGCCGCTCGCGGCCTCGCGCCGGTCGCCCCGGAGTGGGATGTGACCTGGCAGAGGTGGCGTAGGTGCCGCGCTGTCGAAGTCCAGCCGGTCAGCCCGCCGTCCACGGGCGGAGTTTGTCGGGGTTGCGCACTGCCCAGATGTGCGTGATCCGGTCGTCCGCGACGTCGAACGCGTACACGGCCACGGTGACGCCTTCGTGCTCGATCACCAGGCCGGCCCGGCTGTTGACCGTGCGCTCTAGGACCGTCAGGCCGCCGGACGCCCGGGCGGCGAGGTCGGTAAGGTAGCGCGCGATCCCTTCGCCGCCCTCGATCGGGTGGAGCGCGGCGGCGACCACGCCGCCGCCATCCGCCGTGAACGTCGCGCCGGGGGCGAGGAGTCTGACGAGGGCGTTGATGTCCTGCGCGTCCCACGCCTGCTTGAAGTCCCTGACGAGGCCCGCCTGGTGGGCTGCCGGGGCCGCAGGGGGCAGGGAGGCGCGGACGCGGCGCCGGGCGGAGGAGGCCAGTTCGCGGCATGCCGCCGGGGTGCGGCCGGTGATCCCGGCGATCTCGGCGAACGGGTAGCCGAAGACATCGTGCAGGATGAGCGCGACGCGCTGAGCCGGGGTCATGGATTCGAGGGCGACGAGAAACGCCATGCTCACCGACTCGTCGAGTGTGACCCGGTCGGCCGGGTCCGCGGGATCGGTCGCCGTGGTGCCTGGGCGCCCGCTGATCCAGTCGGTCCGCTCGGGCAGCGGCTCTGGGATCCATTCGCCCATGTAACGCTCGCGCCGGGCCCGCGCCGAGCCGAGGAGGTCCAGGCACACGCGGGTGGCGACCGTCGTCAGCCAGGCGCCGGGGGACTTGACGGCGTCCTGCTGCTGTCGGGACATGGTGTACCAGCGGGTGTAGGTCTCCTGGACCGCGTCCTCGGCCTCGGCCAGGGAACCGAGGAGTCGGTAGGCGAGACCGATCAGCCGCCGCCGCTCGCTGATGATCGCGTCCAAGCCTGCGTCGGACTCGTCGTGCCGTGACTTCGCGTGATCGGTCATGGTTCCGGTGGCTCCCTGGTCTCGGATCGTCCCTCGGCGGTCCGACGAGACAGCACGTCCGATTGTCAGGTCTTCGAATCTCCCTGACGTTCCGTGGGGTCGTGTCGTCAAACCGTCAGACACAGCACCGGCCCGGAAAACCCGCGTAGGAAGCATCTCAGGAGACAGCGATGACCAGGATCGGAATACTCATCGGAAGCACCCGCCCCGGCCGCAAGGGCGACCAGGTCGCCCGGTGGGTCCACGAGCGGGCGGCCCGCCGCTGCGACGCCGCATTCGAGGTGATCGACCTGCTCGACCACCCGCTGCCGCATCTGGACGAGCCGCTGCCCGCGCTCGCTGGGCGGTACCAGCACGGGCACACCCGGACATGGGCTGACACCATCGCCCGCTTCGACGGATTCGTCATGGTCACCCCCGAGTACAACGCCTCCATCCCCGGCGTGCTCAAGAATGCGATCGACTACCTGTATGCGGAGTGGACCCACAAGGCCGTTGGGTTCGTCTCCTACGGCGCTGGCGGCGGCGCCCACGCGGCCCGGCAACTGCGGGCACTGTGTGAGCTCCTCCAGATGGGTGCAGTGACCCCGCAGGTCTCGCTGTCCCTGCACACCGACTTCGAGGACCACGCGACACTCAAGCCGGGCGCCCACCACGTCAGCGCCCTCGACACACTGCTGGATCACGTCGTCGCCCAGAGCACGGAAGGACGGACAGCCACCCCGACACAGCGTGAGACAGACGAAGCCGTGATCCGCCGCCACATCGACGGGATCACCGACGCGATCCAGGCCAAAGACCTCGAGGGTCTGAGGCGGCTCTACTCGACGGACGTCGTCTCCTTCGACATCGATCCGCCGCTCCAGCACGTGGGGATCGACGCGAAAATCAAGAACTGGGCGAACGTGTTCACGTTCTTCCAGGAGGTGACCTACGAGGTGCGCGACCTGATGCCCACGGTAGGTGAAGACGTGGCGTTCACACACGGCTTCGGCCGCCTCAGCGGCACGCTGCCCGACGGGACGGCGGCGGGCGGCATGTGGGTCCGGGTCACCTTCTGCTTCCGGAAGATCGACGGCGAATGGCTGATCACGCACGACCAGATCTCCGTGCCGCTGGACATCCTGGGCGGCAAGGGGGTCGTCGACCTCGAACCGTAACGTCAACGGGCCCTGCTCCGGTGGGTTTGTACTCGAGCTTCGAGTGGCCCCATCGCTGGGGCGGATTCCGTCGGCGGCGAAGTCCGCGAGACATGAGTGCCGGCCGCGCACCGGGGTCCGGCCCGGGCCCCACATGCGCGGCGGGGCTCAGCCGGGAGGCCGCTCCCGATACGGCACGGACGGGCTCCCGACCGTCGGCGTCGCGCGCACCAGATCGAGACCGGAGGTGAATACCGCGGGGAGCTGCGCCCGCGCGACGCGGCGACCACCGTCGGCGGCATGGGCGACGACGCTGTCGGGGTCCCTTCGACCGCGGGATTCTCCTCGCGCCCGGCGCCCGCCAGCAACGCCCCGGCCGCACCGCAGACGAGCGTCAGCATCGGCACGGCCACACGAGCGGCGACGCGGCCGCCGGCTTGAGGGGGGGCCCGGCATCCGATGTGCGTTCTGTCGATCGGCGTGGCCACGTCGATGCCGTCGCGTCATGCCTACGCTCGTCCCATGACCGAGAGTGAGATCCAGCTCAAGGCAATCGCGGCGCTCACGGCCCTGCGCGGGGGAGTCGCCCAGGATTACGTCTCCGACCTCCTCGGTGAGGTCATTCCGACGCGGTTCCTGGTTCCCGACACCGACGATGCGGTGGAAGTCGGAGCAGCGGTTCTGACCCAGCTCACCGGCCCGATCAGTGCTCTGGTCCGCGGGTTCATCCTCGCCTTCGAGACGGTGGCCGACGCGTACGACCAGACGGAGTCCGGAGAGCCCACCGAGCAGATCTTGCAGGCCCTGGCCCTGGAAATCGCAAGCGACACCGAGTGATCGACCTCCGAGTCACGGCGGCGAACCCTACATGTCGTTGTTCGGGTGGGCCCCCGGGGCCTTGACGGCGCGGGACCAGGGGTGTGGGGGAGAGGTGGAGGAGGTCTCCTCGCCCCTGGAGGGTGTCCACGGCGCCGACGATGAGAGGGCCGTGTTCCCCGACGGCCGCGGGGTCCTTGCTCGCGTAGTCGATGCGCCAGAGGGGGCTGCCCACATGACCAGAACGGTTCGGAACCGGGCGGCTGGTGCGGCCGGGTTAAGCACGTGGCCGGGCCCCGACCTAGGGCTTAGGTCGAGGCCCGGAGGCGCGATGGCGGTCTGTCAGTGCCGGAAGTTGTCCTTGATGTCTTCCTTGGTCTCACGGGCCTTCCCCTTGGCCCGGTCCGCCTGGCCTTCGGCGGTCAGCCGCTCGTTGCCGACCGTGCGGCCCACGGCCTCCTTGGCCTGCTCGACGTGCGCCTTGCTCTTCTCCGTGCCCGACATCGGGACCTCCTCCTGGATGAACCGGATTGGTCTTGACCGACACCTGCTCCCGATCACCGCACTCAAACCGCATGCTGTGTCGCCGGATCCCGTGAATATCGCACGCATGGCCGAAGGGTGGTGGGGCGTACGGCGCCTCGGAGGTTGATATCCATGGTTCCACTGCTTCTCGTTCTTCTGCTCGTGCTCATCCTGTTCGGCGCCGGCTTCGCACTGAACGTCCTGTGGTGGGCTGCCCTCGTGGTGCTGGTCCTGTGGCTGATCGGGTTCGTCGCCCGGCCGAAGGGAAGTAGCGGCCGCCGGTACCGCTGGTAACCACACCAAGCGCCCCCGTACCGCTCGCTCGACAGACCGCCCTCCCACGCGGCGATCGTCCGGGTGACGCATCGGCCAGGTTCGCCGTACTCGACCGACTTCTTCACCGGGAACTCTGCGGCTTCCCGGCGACTCATCTCTTCGCGTAGAGGCCTGAAGACCCCCTGGGCTGACCTGTAGAGCTGACGCATCGCCGGCGTCTACCGGGGCCGTCAACTGCTGCTGCCGCGGCGCGGGATGTTAAACGGATCCATCAACGGCTGCTGGACGAGCATGCCTCCGACGGTGCTCCTGTTGGCTCAGTGAGTTCGGCAACCTCTGACAAATCACAACAGAAGGCATTTGAATCCGCCATGGTCCGCCTCCCTGCCCATCCCCGCCTTGGTGCGGGATAGTCGGGCACTTCGTCGGCTGAACCCGGGAACGAGGTAGCAGATGAATTCCTCTTTGTGGTCGGCTCGGTGGCTGGCTTCTGCCTGCGACGACCCCGTCGCAAGTCTGCGCGAATGGCGACTGAGCGAACGGGGCGTGATGCTCTTGCCAGCGGGCCGGATGTGGGACGCCCTTGCTGTTCCAGAGGCACGGGGGCACAGCTTGCTCAACGCTGTCGCACGCTCCGGACATCCAAGGACCGGCCCCGTACTTCTCAACAGAAGGCGGCAGGAGTTTGTGCTGCTGGTGACTCCCGGCAGCCCAGCAGCGAGGCTGGAGCGAGCCGCTCGGTACATGACGACCGGAACCTGGCTTGCCATGCCGGACCCCGGCCGGGAGGTGACCGGGCTTTCCTGGATCATCCCGCCGGACGGACGTGGAACGCTCTTCTCTCCGAAAGACGTCTATCCCGCACTCGCGCCGTGACCTTCAGGGGAACGATTAAGGGCGCAGAGAAAGAGGGCTGCTGCTTCGGGACCCCGGAGGCCCTGCGGCTGAGGAGTTTCGGGACTTGGCTGGGTGCTGCTGCCCGCCTCAGATGCCTCTCTCCGCTGCTACGCCACCTGGTCTGGGGAGCCCGTCACGATGTCTATCGATTGAGGGGAAGATTGCCTGAGGCTTCAGGGCCAGAGGACCACCACGTGTGATGGATGCGCCTGTGAGGCCTGCGGCTACTCCCACCTGGGCGGCACCGCGTTCTGACGGTCGGCGAGGCGTCGGCTGAGTATCCCGGGCCGTACCGCCGACGCCTCCCCCTGCCGAGGTGTCGGCCCGGACAACGCACAACCCTTCGAGAGGGTCACGACTCGTCTGAGACATGACGTGGCATGACACGACACGCCCGCTGATCGAAGGAAACCCACCGATGACCTGAGCCCACCCGTTCCGTCATCGGCTCGCCCTGGCTGTCGCTGCCGCGCTTGCGTCTCCGTGGCCACCCTCACGGCCGTCCCGGCCGCGGCGGCGCCCGGCCCCGAAGCCACGCGGACCGTCACGTCCGTCGCCCTCGAGGTCGTGAAGGAGTCGGTACCGCAGCACGCTGACTTCCGTACGACGAGCGGAGACGCGGGCTTCGGGTGGGACTTGACCGCGGCGCATGTGACGACGGTTCGGTGTTTTGTCCCCCACTCCGTTGGCGCTGCGGGTGCGCAACGGCGAAGGGGAGTTCTTGCCGGGTGGCTGCCGCCGAGGCCCCGGGGGCTGGCTTGCGGCCTCGCGGCGGGTGTTCCGCCGGCCCATGCGATGGGTCTTGCGCCAGCCACTCCCGATTCTTCTGGGACCTGTGGCAGCCTCCAAGTCGGACGAATCTGAGTGCTGAGGGCGATGCCCGGCCGAGCCTGACACGCTCACCGGTTGCCCCGGTCGTCGTTAATCGCCGGCGAGGAAGCGCGTCTGCGAGAGGAGGGCGCCGCAGCCCCTGGCGTCGGTCGAAGCGCCGCCGGTATGCCGCTTGTTGTTGCCGCGCCTTTGGGTCGCCGCTTGACGCGCGTGCATGGCGCAAACCGGATGAGTCTACGCGCGGTGAATTAAACATGCGCCCAAAGCGGACGACATCCGCACCGAGGGCTACCCGTCGGTATCACCGCCCTGCTAGAAGTGTCGCGTTCAACCAACTCACCTCCCACGCTTTGGATTTGAGGCTGATCGCCATGCTCTGGCGAAGATTCGCGCTGTCTGCATCAACCGCGCTCGCAGTGGCCGCCGCGGCCCTCGGAGTCGCCCAGCCGGCCACCGCCGCCGGTCACCGCTACGTGGCCGTCGGAGACTCGTACTCCTCCGGCGTCGGAGCCGGAAGCTACCTTTCGGACAGCGGCGACTGCCGTCGCAGCACCAACGCGTACCCCCGCCTGTGGGCAGCGGCCAACTCCCCCTCCTCGTTCTCCTTCACCGCATGCTCCGGTGCGACCACCGGTTCCGTCCGCAGCGGCCAGCTCGGCCCTCTGAACTCGTCCACGACCCTCGTCAGCGTCACGGCGGGCGGCAACGACGTCGGGTTCGCGGACATCATGCAGACCTGCGTGCTCAACAGCGAGGCCACCTGCGTCGCGGCCGTGAACGCCGCGGTCGTGAAGATGAACAGCACGCTGCCCGGTGGCCTCTCCGCTCTCTACGGGGACATCCGCAGCCGCGCACCGCAGGCGCACGTGGTGGTTCTCGGGTACCCCCGGTTCTACAAGCTGGCCGGAAGCTGTATCGCCGGACTCAGCGAGACCGAGCGAGCGGCCATCAACCGGGGTTCCGACACGCTCAACGGCGTTTTGGCGAAGCAGGCGGCGAACGCGGGATTCACCTTCTCCAGCGTCGTCGACGAGTTCACGGGCCATGAGATCTGCTCCGCGGACTCCTGGCTGCACAGCCTGTCCGTACCGGTCTACAACTCCTACCACCCGAAGGCCGCCGGGCAGTCGGGCGGATACCTGCCCGCTTTGCGTTCGGCTGTCTGACGCTGCCCGCGAACTGAGCCGGCCGCCGGTCTGCTGAGCCACAGATGGCAGCCGCGCCTCAGGCTTTCGTGAGTTCCAGGAGGGCCAGACGTTGACGTTCAACGTCACCCAGGGACAGAAGGGCCCCAGGCGGAGAACAACACCCTCGCCTGACCCCACAACCCTGCTGGCGGGACCGGAGCGGGCTCAGCACGTTCGGTCCGCGCTCTCCGCGCGGGTCAGACGGCGGACGTCGTACGAACCGGCCCGGGCACGGCACCCTCGCCGTGACGGGCCGGTGGCGCGGAGGGCTCAATCAGGTCGCGGAGCGCCGTTGAGGCCTCCGGACCGGCCGGCTAGGGCTTGTCCGGCCGATCATGTGGCTACCCCCTGCCCAAATCGTTCCTGTGGGCATGGGGCGGGGTGATCTGAGTGATGCCGAGTGGGAACGGCTGCGGCCGTTCCTGCCAGTCAGCAACGGGCGTTGTGGCAGGTGGCGGGATCACCGGCAGGTGATCGACGGAATTCTGCACCGGGTGCGGACCGGGGCGCAGTGGCGCGATCTGCCCGAACGGTTCGGGCCGTGGAAGACGGTCTACGAACGCCACCGCCTGCGGTCGGCCGACCGAGGGCGTGATACACGCGGCAGGCGAAGGCCTCGGTCGGACGGCGCCAAGGCCGCCAATGTACGAACCACCGTCGAACTGGACGTCCTCTCGACATCGCCGTGACCCGCGACCTCCACAAGTGGCGGGTACACGAGCATCGAGGCTTACGCCGAGGCCGAGGTAGAGCTGAACCACCTACGTGTTCGAGCTGATCGCCGACGCAAGCGCATCCGCGCCGTCATGCCAGCCCGACTGTCGGAACTTTCCGACACTCCTCCGCGCGCCTCCCACGCCAAGGTCCTCGCGCCCGTCGTCGCCCAGGAGAACGGGGCCGCGAAGGCTCGCGAGGTCATCACCGCCATCAGGGCCAGTGGGAAGGAGCTCACCGCCGCCGTGCTCGCCGCTCAGGTCGAGCGCCTTGGCTATGCCCGGACCATTCCCGGGCAGAGCCGGCTCGACAAGGACCAGGTCGCAGCGAGGAGCACCGCCGCTCCGTCGAGGCTGGCCGAAAGCCCCGGGCGGCTGCGGATCTCGTCGAGCGGGCGCGCGCTCTGTATGAGGAAGCGGTGTTGCGACGACGTCGCCCCGCTCGACCGGGGTGCCGCCACCAACGACGTGCACCGCCTCGCATGGCACGGGCTGCCCGCCTCCTCGGGAAACAGATCCGCGTACCAGGGGTGAAGACCCTTGAGGCGTCGGGTACGGGCGATCACGTCGATTGACCTCTGCCGAGACAGGCCGTTGGTACGCCTCCCTGTGATGGACGACCGTGGTCTCGCAGGCCTCGGCGTACACCTCCAGGGCATCAGCCTCGCCCTGGTCGGCCGCCAGGCCCCAGCGGTTGGTGGCGACCCACTCGCCGATGTAGCGGCAGTGCGCGTCGGGGAGCGGCGGCATCCACTCCCGCGGGTCCTGGTCGGCCTTCGAGCGATTCGTACGCGCCGTGACAGCTACGAGCGAGTGGGGGCGTCCTGGTCGTTCGCGTACGCCTCGCGCCGCGCGACGAGACCAGCCGGTACGTCAAGCAGAGCCTGTCTGCGGTACCCCAGCCGGACGCGGGGGGTTGGGACTGCTCTTGCACCCACCCGCTGACCCTCGGGCCGCGAAGTGGGCCATGGCCTATCGGGTCGCCGGTCAGATCGCCGACGGATCCCTTGATCCCACAGTCGGCACCCACCTCATCTGGGCAGACATCGCCTATGACCTCGGCTACCCCGGAGAACTCGAACCCCTCGTCCACTGCGGCATGACTTGGACGGCTGAGAGGAGAGTGGGGGAGTCTCCGTCGAGGAACTCAACGGGGAAGCGGTTGAGGCAGCGAAGCAGTTCCTCAGCAACGGGTCGGCAGGCGAGGCGGGGGACTGACCAGCGGTTCGTTCTCGCCACCGGGATTGGTCACCCATGAGCCTGATCCGGTCACTCAGCGTGGCTGCGCCACAGAAGGTGAGCCAGAACCGGTTCTCGTGAACAGAGCCAGGCGTGGAATGTCGCTGCGGCCGAGGCCGTCTGAGCTGACCGCGCAGGTGGCGCGGGCGGTGGCGGATACCCGCTGGCGATGCGGGTCCGTGACGAGCTGGACGAGTTGCTCGCGGACGCCGAGTTCGCCGAGGCGTTCGGATCAGAGGGAGGCATGACTGGTCACCGGGTCAGCTCGCGCTGATGCCGGCGTTGCAGTTCACCGAGCTCACCGAGCTCACCGAGCTCACCGAGCTCACCGAGCTCACCGAGCTCACCGAGCTCACCGAGCTCACC
>NZ_JACSCH020000024.1:101701-120934 GCF_014451325.2 Streptomyces sp. CB02980
CCGGGCGGCCGGCGCACCGGGGGTGGTACGGCAGGGACCTGAAGTACGCGCTCGGCCTGGAGCTGGATGATCTGGGGTTCGACGCCTCGGTGCTTCCGCGGTTCGTTCAGCCCGGAAGTACTCCGGGCCCGGACGTTGCCACGGCTGGGGAGTTCCCGCGTCTCCGCCGACGAATGGCAGGAGCTGCTCTGCCAGAAGGGCCCGCCTCCTTGGGAAGCGGGCCCTTCCTTCAGCGGCTGGTTCAGCGTTCGTCGCGCTTGCCGCGCAGGGCGTCCTTGGCATCGGACGCGGCTTCCTTCGCCTTGCCCTCAACCTGGTCCATCTGCCCTTCGGCCTTCATTCGGTCGTTCCCGGTCACCTTGCCGACCGCTTCCTTCGCCTTGCCCTTGATCTTGTCCGTGCGGCCCTTGTCAGCCATGACCTGTCCTTCTCTGTGGGGAATAGGTGACGATGACAAATTAGAACGGATAGATACATTTCGCCTGCCAGGTCGGCCGCCAGGCGCACCCCATCGCCTCTGATCACCCGACGCGGCCCAGAGGACGTGCAGAGACTTGCCGCCGCCGCTGCCCTGGCGGGCCCGCCCTCTCGCGTCTGCTCGGTGTCGATCATCAAGCTCTCGGCCGGCTACCACCCGCACGCGGCGCCGTCTCGCACTCCGACTCCCTTCTCAGGATTACGGTGGAAGCATCCCGTTCTGTTGAGTCATCCGAGGTGATGGCTATGTCGACGTCGAGTGATGAGATCGCAGGCGCCCCGTGCTGGGTCAGTCTGATGGCACGGGACTTGGCCGCCGCGCAGCATTTCTACTCCGGCGTCCTGGGCTGGGAATTCCGTGCCAGCAGCCTCGGGGGCGGATTCTCGGTCGCTCTCCATGAGGGCGTTCCCGTCGCGGGAATCGGCGCACTCGCCGAGCGTCTGGACATGCCCGTGGCATGGACGCCGTACTTCGCCGTCGTGAACGCCGACATCGCCGCGGCACAGATCCGTGAACGCGGGGCGACCATGGCGGTAGGCCCCCTCGCCTTCGGCACCGGCCGGGCCGGACTGGCCGCCGACCCCGCCGGAGCAGTCTTCGGGTTCTGGCAGGGCACTGTCGTCCCGGACTGGTCGGTGGGCCGTGGCAGTGCCCCAGCTTGGCTGGAACTGCACACACGCGACGCTTCCGAAGCCTCGATCTTCTACGGGGAGGTTCTCGACTGGGCAGGGGGAGGATCCGGCTGCTGTGTGGCGTCCCACGAACACGACCACGTCGTCCTGCGCCACGGCCACGACACCGTCGCGCGCATCAGCGGCGGAGCGGTCGGCGCGGCTCCGGACCCCTCGATCCGCCCGCGCTGGCACGTTCACTTTCCCGTACCGGACCTGGAAGAGGCGATCGAGGCCACGAACGGGCTGGGAGGTGGGGCCGTCGCCCCTGTGGGTACGTCCACGACGAGCCGGTGGGTCAACCTCACCGACCCCGACGGAGCGCAGTTCACCGTCGTAGCACCCCAGGGCACGTTCCCCTGAAGCCTCCACCGCCTCGGAACCGGAGCCCGCACGTGGGGCGGGCGGCTTCGAAGGAGCGGGGGTAGCAGCCGATCGATGTCGCCCAGCGGTGAGTCAGCTGAGCTCCCATACCGATGCCGCGGCTTCCGAGGTCTGTGTCTGCGGTGTCGCGGCTGTCGGGGCGGGTAGCCGGTGGGTGAGAATGGATGCCAGGGGCGAGCGTGGGAGGTGGGCTGCCGTGGGGGACTTCTCTGCCCTCCCCGAAGGGTCGAGTCCGCCGTTCGGCGAGGCGGACCTCAAGCGGCTTTCGCAGGGCCTCGCAGAATCGATGACGGGCGCCACGGGCCTCGACACCCCGGCCGCGCTGTGCCGGGCGTGCGTGGACCTGCTGGACGTGACCGGCGCTTCGGTGTCCCTGGGCGGGGGCAATGACGCCCAGGCGTTGTGGTGGTCCAACGATCCGGTGGCCGGAAAGCTCGCCGAAGCCCAGTACACCCTCGGGGTCGGCCCGTGTCAGAGTGCCCTGGCCTTGGCGGCGCCGGTACTGGCTGCGGATCTGACGGGCGGCACGGACGCTCGTCGCTGGCCGGTCCGGCGGTGCCGCCGGTACGGCCGAAAGATCTGAACCAATACCGGGAATCAGGCCGCGACGAGCTCCTGCTCGCGGTCCGGCGTTTCGACCCTGGGCTTCTTGTTCGGCAGTGAGAGCCGGAAGACCTTGCGCCACGCGGAGAACACCTGCTTGGGCAGCGGCCCGGTGACGTACTCCAGCTCGTACTTCTCGAACAGCGCGCGCACCTTTACCCCGACCTCGGCGTACCGGTTGCTCGGTAGGTCCGGGAACAGGTGGTGCTCGATTTGGTGCGACAGGTTGCCGGTCATGAAGTGCATGGCCCTGCTGCCGCTGATGTTCGCCGAACCCATCATCTGGCGCAGGTACCACTGGCCGCGCGTCTCGCCCTTGATCGACCGGCGCTCGAAGACCTTCACGCCCTCGGGGAAGTGCCCGCACATGATCACCGAGTGGGTCCAGATGTTGCGGACCAGGTTCGCGGTGAACGTGGCGGCGAGCGTGGGGAGGAACGACGGGCCCGAGAGCAGCGGGTGGATCACGTAGTCCTTGAGCACCTGCTTGCGGATCTTGCGGCCCACGGCCTTGGCGCGCGCGCGGAACTCCGGGTTCTTGCGGCGGCGCTTGGTCAGGTTCTTGCCGAGCTCCAGGTCGTACGCCGCGATGCCGTACTCGAAGAAGCAGGCGTTGAGGAAGTTCCACAGCGGCTGGCCGAGGTGGAACGGGTGCCACCTCTGGTCCTCGTCGACGCGCATGATGCCGTAGCCGAGGTCGTTGTCCTTGCCGATCACGTTGGTGTAGGTGTGGTGCAGCTCGTTGTGCGAGTGCTTCCACTGCTCGGACGGTGAGACGTGGTCCCACTCCCAGGTGGTGGAGTGGATCTTCGGGTCCCGCATCCAGTCCCACTGGCCGTGCAGGATGTTGTGGCCGATCTCCATGTTGTCCATGATCTTCGCCACGGACAGACCGGCGGTGCCGATCACCCACGCGGGCGGGAAGATCGAGAACAGCAGCACACCCCTGCTGACCAGCTCGAGCTTGCGCTGCGCCGAGATGACCTTGCGGATGTAGGCGGCGTCCTTCTCACCGCGACTGGCGATCACCTCGTCGCGGATCGCGTCCAGCTCGCGGCCGAGCTCCTCGATCTGCTCCGCGGTCAGGTGGGCGGTGGGGTCGATGGCGGTCAAGGTGCTCCTACCGTTCGATGTCGCAGGGGCCCGCCGCGGCGGACACGCAGGTCTGGATGAGGACGCCCGGCTCGGCCTCGGTGATCTCCCCGGTGCGAAGGTCGCGGACGGCGCCCGACTTGAGCGGCGTGACGCAGCCGAAGCAGATGCCCATGCGGCAACCGGAGGGCATGAGCACGCCAGCCTCCTCGCCGATGTCCAGCAACGGCGTGGCGCCGTCCGCGTCGACGGTCTTGCCGCTGGCGCTGAACGTGACCTCGCCGCCGTCGCCTGCGACGACGATGCCGGGGCGGAAACGTTCGGTGTGCAGGCGCTCTTGTACGCCGTGCGCGGTCCAGTGCTCTTCGGCGGCGTCGAGCAGGCCCGCGGGCCCGCAGGCCCAGGTCTCGCGCTCGGCCCAGTCGGGCACGAGTTCGTCGAGACGGGCGATGTCGAGCATGCCGTCCGTGTCGGTGTGCACCTCGGTGAGCCGCAGCTTCTCGTCCGCGACCAGGTCGTGCAGTTCGCCGCGGAAGATCACGTCTTGCGACTGCGGCGCGCTGTGGACCATGACGACGTCGTCGAACTCGGTGTCGCGCAGCATGCCCATCACGGGCGTGATGCCGCTGCCGGCCGTCAGGAACAGCACCTTGGCGGGCTTGACCTGCGGCAGCACGAAGTCACCGGTCGGCTGGTCGAGCTGGACCAGCGTGCCCGGTTTCGCCCTGCGGACCAGGTGGTTGCTGACCTTGCCGTCCGGGATCGCCTTCACGGTGATCGTGACGCGGCCGTCCTGGCGGTTCGTCGGCGAAGTGACGGAGTAGGCACGCCACAGGCGCACCCCGTCGACGTCGACCCCGATCCGCACGTACTGACCGGCTGTGTGGCCGCGCCAGCCCCGTCCCGGCCTGATCACGATAGTCGCGGCGTCACCCGTCTCGGGCTGCACGGCCTCGATGCGCCCACGCAGGTCAGCGCCCGCACGCAGCGGGCTGACCAGGTCAAGGTAGTCCGACGGCAGCAGCGGCGTCGTGACCATCTCCAGCAGTTTCCACGCCCTGCTGCGGAGGGCTGCACTCGTCATGACTCCAGCTTGCTGCGCCTCAAGGTGTAAAGTCCTGACCGCAAGACGTAAATCTGATCGGCTGAATTGTTCGCAGGAAACAAAATCGTGAGCCATGCAATCCGGAGGGCCAGCGAACTGGCCCTGGATGAGAAGACGGTCACCGCACTTCGGGCCGCGCTGAAGACCACCGCCGACGAGGTCGTCCAGGCGATCATCGACGAGGTCCCTCCCTACGCCAACGCCCTTTCGGGCCACATGGGCGCCACCATCCGCCGAGCTGTCCGCACCGCCCTGGGGCACTACCTGGACCTCGCGAGCGGGAACGCCACAGGCGGCGATGCCGGTGACGCAGCCTACGAGCTGGGCCGCGGCGAGGTGCGCGACGGCCGTTCGATGGACGCGCTGCTCAGCGCCTACCGCGTCGGCGCCCGCGTGGCCTGGCGATGCCTGGCAGCGGGTGCCGTACCCGCAGGCCTGCCCGCCGCCGAGGTCGCCAAGTTCGCCGAGCTGACCTTCGCCTACATCGACGAGCTCTCCGCCGCGAGCGCCGCGGGCCACGCCGACGAACTGGCCGCCCGGGGCAGGGCCCACGAGCGCCACCTGGAGCACTTGGCCCGCGACCTCCTCGCCGGCGCGAGCCCGGACGTACTGCTGGCCTCTGCTCAACGGGCCGGGTGGCAGCCTCCGGTTTCGCTGACCGCGGTCCTGCTGCCCGCCGCCCAGGCCCGGCCTGCCTACCGCACGCTCGACCCGAGCACCCTCATCCTCGATGATCTGCCGGACGCCACCGGTGTGCTGCTCGTCCCCGATGCCGACCGATCACATCTCTTGCGGCAGCTGACCGACCGCACCGCCGTGGTCGGCCCGGCCCGGCCATGGACTCGTGCGTCCGCCTCGTACGCACGAGCCGTACGCGCGCGCTCCCTCTCCAGCGATATTCGCGACGTCGAGGAACACCTGCCCGAGCTGGTGCTGAGCGCCGACGCGGAAGCGTTCGCAGACCTGCGTGCCCGAGCCCTCGCGCCGTTGCGGTCCTTGCCTGTCGCGACCGCACGGCGGCTGGAGGAGACGTTGCGGGCGTGGCTGCTGCACCAGGGCAGGCGGGACGAGGTGGCGGCGGCGTTGTTCGTCCATCCCCAGACGGTCCGGTACCGGATGTCGCAGCTGCGGGAGCTGTTTCCGGATCTCGCATCGCCACACAGGGTCCTTGAACTGACGCTGGCGGTCGGTTTTCGGGTCAACTGACACGTACGTCGACCGTCTACGACCGCGTCCCCGCGGCACTCGCGCGGACCACCCTCTACCTCGTTGCTGCGGCGGGTTGTCTTTCGGTTCATTAGCACTCGGCCGGGCCCGTCACACTCCACGAGCAGGCGGCCCCGGCCCTAAGTTGAGTGCGCAACCAAGTGGGGGACGCGAGTGCGTCGCCCTTCCCGGCAGGCCTGTCGATTGGGCTGCCCGCAGGGACGCAGATCAGCGGACCGCGTTTCCTTGGCTGCCGGGGACTTCGGGTTCCTCGCGAATCCGGACATCAGTGCCTCCCCTGGGCCCCCGTTTACCAGCCCCATGCATCGCAGCCGTCCCGGCAGCGCGCGGGCGAAGACCGCCAGCGCCTCCGCTCAGCGCCTCCCGCCCACTCCGGCGACCCCGGCTTCAACGTTGATAAAGATCAACAAGCTGAAAGGTCACCAGCTGACTCGAGGCTGCACTTATAGACCCGATCCACCCGCCAGTGCGCCGGGGCCACACGAGTGAGTGCCGGGCCGGGAGCATTCCGGCGTGTGCCCATGCGGGTCCGGACCGGATGCACCGGCTCTTGAACCGGATCGACTGGGACGCGGAAGAGGTTCTGAGCGACGTGCGTGAGTACGTTGTCGAGCATCTCGGTGATCCCGAAGCGGTGCTGATCGTGGACGACACCGGGTTCTTGAAGAACGGCACCGCATCGGCCGGGGTCCAGCGGCAATGTTCCGGAACCGTGGGCCGGACGGAGAACTGCCAGGGGATCGGAATCAAGTACTGAAGATCAACACTCCTCCCAGGGTCCAGACGATGGCCGTGAAGGGATCGGGACGTGCGGCTGCCGTGGCGTCGCCGGGCGGGAGATGATCTTCATGCGGGTTCCGTGGCACGGACCGCGTCGTAGATGCGCAGTGGGGTGGCGGCTTGATCCGGTCGTGGTCCACGGGGCTCGGTCCCGTCGCCGTCACGTCCGCTGTCCGGCGGCCGCATCCCGTGGGGCGGACCGTAGGGTCAGGTCGTAAGGCCAGGGCCTGGAACGTTCACCGCTCGGCTGTTCTCACGGAGAGGGACCGACGTCACCAGGTCACCACGCCCGGTTCCTCCGGGACCGTCCACGCGGCCCCTCCGCGAGCAGGCACCGACGCGGTACCTCACCGCTGTCCACCCCGGTGTTCCGCCCGTACAGTTCTCGGGCACTGCACATGTTGCGCGGTCGACTCCCGCGCCCGGACGAGGGGCTCTTCACCACTGTGGCAACGATCAACGACGTGGCACGAGCCGCCGGGGTGTCGGCTGCCACCGTCTCCCGGGTCTTCAACGGCGGACGGGTCACCGCCGAACTCGCCGAACGCGTCCTGCGTTCCGCGGCAGAGTTGCGCTTCGCCCCGAACCGGGTGGCCCGGGCCCTGCGGATGCAGCGGTCCAGCGTGATCAGTCTGATCGTCCCGGACATCGAGAACCCCTACTTCGCCTCGCTGGCCCGCGGTGTCGAGGACGCCGCCCAGCGGAAGAACCATTCGGTCGTCCTGTGCAACAGCGACGAGGACCTCGACAAGGAGCGCCGCTACCTCGACACCGCGCTGGCCGAGCAGATGGCCGGCGTGATCATCGCTGCCGCCTCGCGCAGCCGCACCGACCTGTCCCCGTTCACCGGGATGCCGGTGGTGGCGGTCGACAGGCGGCCACTGGGCGCGGCGGTCGACGCCGTCGTGATCGACAACCAGCACGGCGGTGAGCAGGCCACCGCCCACCTGCTGCGGAGCGGCTACCGCCGCGTCGCGTGCATCACCGGCCCGGAAGGCACCTCCGCCGCGGAGGAACGGCTCACCGGATACCGCGTGGCCATGGGGGAGTACCTGCGTGAACAAGGCCAGGACCAGGCGCAGTTGCGTGAGCTCATCCGGTACGCCGAGTCCGGGACGGAGAGCGGCAGGGAAGCGATGCGCGACCTGCTGGTGAACGAGGAGCCGCCGGACGCGGTGTTCGTGACGAATGACCTCATGGCGGTCGGCGCCCTCGAGGCACTTCGGGCTGCGGGCCGGGAGCCGCCACGGTTCGGAGTGCTGTCCTTCGGTGACGCGCCCTGGGTGTCCCTGGTCGCACCGTCGCTGTCCACGGTCGGGCTGCCGTCGTACGACCTGGGCCGGGCGTCGGTCGGCCTGCTGCTGGAACGTATCGCCGGGAAGGACAGGCCCCAGCAGACGATGGTGATGCAGACGAGCCTCCAGGTCCGTTCGAGTGCGACGGGCCCCGCGCCCGGCCCGTGACAAAGCCCGCCTCCTCCCGGCTCGTTCCCGACCAGCACGCTCCGGCGACCACCTTCCCGTGCGTGTCCGCCGGAGCAAATGCGCGGTCGGAGCGCCGGCGACACTCGCCGACGCCCCGCCACGGTCTGTCCGTTCGCGTCCTTCTCGTCAGAAGGTGGTCTCGCCGGGCAGCCCGAAGTAGTCGTGCCACTTCTGGCCACCGCCGAACGAGGAGCCGTTCGACACCCCTACGTACACGTCCGCCGAGGCGGTGTGGGTGAACGTGACGATGTCGTCCTTGCCGTCACCGTTGTAGTCGCCCATGTAGGGGTACTCGCCGGGGAGGGCGAAGTAGTCGTTGACCTTGCCTCCGCCCGTGAAGTTCGCGCCGTCGGAGAACGCCACGTACACGTCGGCGTTCCCGTCGCTGGTGAACGTGACGATGTCGTCCCTGCCGTCACCGTTCACGTCCCCTACCCGAGGCTGTTCCGTCCCCGGGGCGAAGAAGTCGTGCACCTTCCGCGACGGAGCGAACGACGAGCCCGTCGACAACGCCACGTACACGTCGGCGTTGCTGCCCTGGGTGAACGTGATGATGTCGTCCCTGCCGTCGCCGTTCACGTCACCGACCGCCGGGAACTCCCCGGCCGGAGCGAAGAAGTCATGCCATTTCTGTCCGCCGCCGAACGAGGAGCCGTTCGACAGCCCGACATAGACGTCCGCCGTGGCGTTGTGGGTGAAGGTGACGATGTCGTCCTTCCCGTCGCCGTTGAAGTCCCCGGTCGCCGGCACCTCACCACTCAGCGCGAAGAAGTCGTTCCACTTCTGGCCCCCACCGAACGAGGAGCCGTTCGACAGCCCCACGTACACATCGTTGTTGGGGCCGTGGGTGAAGGTGACGATGTCGTCCTTCCGGTCACCGTTGAAGTCCCCGCTCAGCGGCGTCTCGCCGGTCAGTCCGAAGTAGTCGTTCCACTTGACCGACGTGCCGGAGAAGGCCGAACCCGTGGCCGTCGCCACGTACACGTCAGCCGCCGACCCGTGGGTGAAGGTCACCACGTCGTCCTTGCCGTCACCGTTGAAGTCCGCCGACGAACCGCCCAGCATCTGCCGGCTGCCGCCGTTGACCAGTTGCATGTAGTAGTTCCAGTTCCAGTTGCGCCCCGGGTCGGTGTGGTCGTTGCCCGGGACCTCGCTGTGGCCGACGATGTACGCCCGTGTCTTCGGGATGCCGTAGCGATTCGCCAGATGGCGGGTGAGATCCGCCGACGACCTGTACATGGAGTCGGTGAACCATGAGGGGTTGTCGACGTAACCCTCGTGCTCGATACCCACGGCGTACGCGTTGGCGGACCGCGCGTGGTAGGCGGTGTCGCCGTCGCGGACCATCTGGGTCACCTCGCCGTCGGAGGAGCGGACCACATAGTGGGCGCTCACCCCTGCGGACGGGTTCTGGAACCAGCTGACGGTGCCGGCGTACGAGCCCTGGGTGACATGCACGACCACTTTGGTGATGGCGGACGACCGGCCCCTGGAGTAGTTCGCCGAACTGGCGGGAACCCAGCGGGCGGGCGGGTAGTCGGCGCTGAGGCTGCCTGCCTCCCGCTGCGTGGTGGCGTCGCCGGTGGAGTCGTCCAGGGAGGGGACGTGCGCGTATCGGCCCCGGGCCGGCGCCACCGGCCGGGGGGCCAGGCTGACGGGCTCACCGGTATCCGCTCTCGCCCGTACGCCCTGGGCCAGGATCTCGTACACCGTATCGGCATAGAGTCTGGCGGTGCGGTCGTCCTGGGCGCCGCTGTACCGCGCGATCACCGGGTACCACGTGTCGATGTCCCGGCGGTCCTCGGAGTCGAGCCTCAGTTCGTCGGCGTAGTGACGCAGGACGGCCGCCCCGCCGTGGATGTTGGCCGCGGTGTCGGTGCGCAGTGCGTCGGCCGGTTCGCCGGTGAGCTCGGCGGCGAGCTCCAGGGTGGTGCGCTGCGGGTTGCTGACCAGATGCATCACCCCGTAGCCACCGGCGTGGCTGGGCTCGCCGTCGTGGTCGTCGAGATGGGTCTCCGCGTACGCGACGGCGGTGAGCAGATCACGGGGGACCTGATAGACGGAGGTCGCGTGGGCGAATGCCCGGTTGAGCGTGCCGTTGCCCGGCGGGGCGGGATCGGCATGCGCCGCGCCGGAGGGCAGCCCCGTGAGCGCGAGTGTGGTGACGAGGGCGCCGCTGAAGACGGCGAGGCGCATCCCTCTCCATCGTGTGCGAGTGCTGGACAAACTCTCCTCCTGGATGGGGGGGAACGGACCTGGTGGGCAAAGAGGTCCGAGGAGTGGTGCGGCCTGGAACCGGGCACGGCACGGCAGCCGTCGGCCGCCGTAGGGCAGTGACCGGCTGACGGTGATGCGGCGTCGGAACCAGGGCGGAGACATGCGACACGGCGTCCCGCGAGGCGCTGAAATCGATTTCAGGCGGCAACGTACACAGCGGTCATGGCCACGTCAACATTCTGTGAAAGTCGCCTATTCGAAGCGCTAGTTGGTTCGGAGTAGGTGCCGCTATGGGGTTGACGAGGGCCTTGCGGGCCGCGAGGCTCCCTCAGTGGACGTCGCTGAGGTGAAGGCGAGTTGTAGGGAGGGTTCAATGCTTCGAGGCGGTCGTGCCTGAAATCGATTTCGCCCGCTGCTGTGGCGACGTTGGATGAGGTTCGCCTCGCCCTGGCCGGGAGCGGCCTGTGGTTCGCGTCTGAACTGCATCGGTCGGTGCGGAACGCGCGGGCTCGCCGCTCTCGTGTGGGGCGGCTCGCCCCGCCAGGTGCCCTCCCGGGGCGGCTCGCCCCCGGGAGGGCACCTAGGACTTGTCCGATGGGTCGCGTGACGCTCCCGTTCGGTACTCGTTCCGTGGGACATAGGGCGGGGAGATCTTTCGGATGAAGAGTGGGCTCGACTGGAGCTGCACTTGCCGACGAATCGCGGGCGGGGTGGCCGCTGGCAATCCCACCGCCGTGTGATCAACGGGATTCTGTTCCGGCAGCGGACCGGCATCCCCTGGCGGGACCTGCCGCCCTGCTTCGGTAGCTGGAAGACGGTTCACGATCGTCATGGCAGGTGGTCGGCGGACGGCACGCGGGAGAGGATCCTGCGGGCCGTCCAGGCCGACGCCGATGCCGAGGGCCGCATCGACTGGAGCATGGTCAGCGTCGATTCCACGACTTGCCGCGCTCATCAGCACGCGGCTGGTGCCTCCACCCGTGCCCCGGAAATCCCGGGTCGGTGCAGGGGCCCGGCGCGTCACCGTCCCGATGAGGCCCTGGGACGCTCGCGAGGCGGGCTCACAAGCAAGATCCACCTTGCTGGGGAAGGCGGGTGTCGCCCGCTCGCGTTTGTCATCACGCCCGGCCAGTGGGGAGACGCACCGCAGATGATTCCCGTCCTCGAAGAGATCCGTGTGCCCCGGCAGGCTGGTGGACGACCGCGCACCCGGCCCGACCATATCGGGGGAGATAAGGCGTACTCATCACGCCGTAATCGGCGTCACCTCCGCAGACGCCAGATCAAGCACACGATCCCCGAGCCGAGAGACCAGCGGGCCAACCGCCGGCGCCGCGGCAGCCAAGGAGGCCGGCCCACAGGCTTCGACAAGACGATCTACCGCCGCCGCAACGAGGTCGAGCGGACCATCAACCGGCTCAAGACCTTCCGAGCCGTCGCCACGCGCTTCGACAAGCGGGCGTACGTCTTCCACGGGACGGTCACCGTGGCTGCTACCCGGCTATGGCTCCGTCCACAGTGAAACGCCGCGTTCGGAGCCTTTCGGCACCTGGGTAGTGGTGGCGCAGGTTCGCTGAGTACGCGCGCATCGACTGCGCGACGTCCCAAGATGAGCTGTCGAACTCGGTCTACCAGGGTGGGCGGGTGTCGCGGAGTGCTTCCGGGGTCTGTTTGGGCAGAGGCCTGCCTTGGTCGGTGCGCAGCAGCACGCCCGGGTCGACTTCGAAGTCTTCAGTGGGCGGTGCCGGCTGGTGGAAGCGCTCGGTGCGCGGAATGGTGACTTCCATCAGCCGTCCTTCCTGGATCATCCATAGTCCGAAGCAGTGGTCGTCCTGGTCTCGGAGCAGAACTTGCACCGTATGCGGATGCGGCCAGGCCAGCGATTCCAGGTGCCTGAGCAGGCCCTTGCGGTGGTGCAATTTGTCGAGCTCCAGGGCCCATCCGAACTCGTAGCCGTGGTGTCCCGAGATCGGGACGAAACGGCCTTGCCAGGTGCGTTCCGGGTCGTCCTGGGTCAACGGTGCCATCACCTCGTCCGACCAGCGGGCGAGCACGATGACCTCGGCGTCTCTACTCATGCCGGAGTATCACCGCATCCGCCTGATGCACCGCAACCGAATTCCTCAATCGGCCGACGCAGGCACGCGTGGGCGGATTGGCGACGAGCTCTCCAGCAAGCCCGACGACGGCGCCTTCGGAGAAGTTCATCTGCGCCTTAAGCCACGGCTCTGATCACATCACACGACCCATCGGACAGCCCCTAGCACCGGGGGACTTCTACCGCCGGACCCGCGGGGACGCCCTTGCGCACCACGAAACCCCGTGCTGATGGTGCCGGCGACCGTCGTCTGGGGACGGCTCTCCGCGCAGCCGGTCCGGCGCCCGTGCCATCGGGTCGGATCGAGCTGATGCTGCCGGATCGGACGCCTCGGCGGGGTGGGCGGTGGCGGGATCATCGCCTGGCAATCGAAGCGATCGCCTTCAAGTACCGCACCGGGACGCCGTGGATGGACCTGCCTGAGCGCTTCGGGTCGTGGAAGGGCGTCCATAACCGGCTGCGGAAGTGGGCCGTTGACAGAACCTGGGAGAGGGTGTTTTGCCGCTCTGCTGGCCCGGGCCGATGCCGAGGGCGATCTGGACTGGGTCGTCGCGGTCGACTCCACGACCGTCCGTGCCCACCAGCACGCGGCCTGGGCGCGTCAGAAAGGGTCCCCGGTCGGCGAGCCGGGCGACCATGCCCTCGGACGCCCCCGCGGCGGTCTGACCACCAAAATCGACCTGGCCTCCGACAGCCGGTGTCGGCCGCTGGCGTTTCACCTCACCCCAGGTCGGGCCGGTGACGCACCCGCCTTCGCACAGGTCACGGCCCGCCTGCGAGCACCTCGGCTCGTCGGGCGGCCCCGCACCACTTCGCAGGCGCTCCTCGCCGGCAAGGCGTACTCGTCCCGGGCCATCCGCGATCACCTGCGGCGCCGAGGTGTGCGTACTGGCATCCCGCAGCCTTCCGATCAGATCGCTCACCGAAAGCGCCGGGGGAGTGCTGGAGGCAGACCGCCCGCCTTCGACCGCTCAGGCCACCGCTCGAACAACAGCCAGGGCGAGGGAGATACCGGCCGTTGCACCCAACGCCAGAGCGGTGATAGCCGCCGTTCGGCCGACGCCCTGCTCGAACGGGACACTCGGCACAACCTTGTGCAGCACAGGCGCCACTACCGCGATGAGACTGAAGCCGACACCAAGGCGCCAGTACGTCTCGCCTGAGCACGAAGCGTGAAAGCGACCTCCGCAACCACTCGGTTCCACGGTGAAGCCCGTCACGACGAGGAACAACGCGCTGGCATACACCGCGCCAAACAGCATCGTTACGCCGAAGTCGACACGCCGCGCTCTCGCAGAGCTGTTGCCGCCACCTGCCACGTCGCCCCCAAGCGCGCTGAACCAAGAGCGCGGAGTCTACTGCGTCGGTGCTGCGGCCCGTCAGCGACAGAAGATCCTCTGATCCGAAGGAAACGCCCTAGTGACCTGAGTCAGAGATTCGTCGGCAGTAGGCGGCGACCTTGTCGAGGATCTCGTCGGCGGTCTTCGTCCAGACGAAGGGCCGGAGGTGGTCGTTCCAGTCGGCGAGCCAGTCCTGGATGTCGCGTTCGAGGGCCTGGACGGAGCGGTGGACACCCCTGCGGAGCTTCTTCTTGGTGAGTTCGGCGAACCACCGTTCAACCAGGTTCAACCAGGTTCAGCCAGGACGAACCGGTCGGGGTGAAGTGCAGGTGGAACCGCGGATGCGCGAGCAGCCACGTCTTGACAGCCGGGACCTCGTCGGCGCCTTCCCCCACGGCACCATCCACCGCGAGCAGCCCGACCGCGGCGGCGGGCGGAGCGATCTGGAATACGAACCTCAGCCCGGCACGCGCTTCCCCGTCGAAGTCAAACGGCACACCATTCCCTTCACCCACAGCGACGTGCAGGCCGCATACCTCGCTCAGACCGCTGCCTACACCGCCACAAGCGTGCCCTTCGCCCTGCTCCTGGTCGGCGACCACAGCGGACGCAGCGGCGGCCCCGCCCGGCAGCCGCGAGCGTCAACGGCGACAGAGGTAGCTGCCCACTGCTACTCCATTCCATGGCTCTCAGCTGCCCCGTCGTGGCGTTGATCCCTTCCACGGTGTCGTCCTCGCTGCCGCTAGGGATCGCTACGGCGGCGGCGGAGCGACAGAGGCCAGGGTTCTGTGAAGTGGCAGGCCGGTGCAGCGTCGCGCCTGCACGCAGACCAGGGCGGTCCCCTGGGATGCTCCCCGCCCCGAGGGGTGGGGAGCATCCGCTGCACTCGCCCGGTCACCGAGCGGCAGGTCCGTGCCGGAACTTCAGCATGGCGCCAATCATCGCCTGCGCTTTGCCCGGAGGCGCCATCGGCGCCTGGAGTCAGCGGGGGTGGGGTGTATTGCTGCTCATCGGGTGGTTGCTCTGCTGCTCGATGACGCAGAAGCCGGAATCCTTCAATGCCTGGTTGATGACCCTGCCCTGAGCTTCGGTGGTGGTCACGTCCTTGTAGGTGAAGTGCTGTGAGGCAAACCAGTCGGGCATGTAGGCGCCATGGTTGAGGGATTGACACTGGTCGCGTGCGGCCTCGATGGCCTCGTTCTCGTACCGGACGGTCTCGGGCGCGGCCTTGCGCAGGGCTGCAATGAGCGCGGCGCGCTTGGCGCCGGTGGGTGCTTCCGGCCGCCGGGCGGCTCCCGAAGCACGTCTTGTCTGGCGGCCTCGGCCGCAGAGGCAGATGCCACGAGGTCTTTGATCCCGACCCGCTCCGGCTCGCTGCCGCATGCGGTGACGGTAAGAAGAGCAGTGAAGCTGAGGCCGGCTGCGATGGCACGGAAGCGCGTGATCCCCCCAGGACGTTGCGTTGGTAGGGACGCATCATGCAGCTCCCGGATGAAATAGGGAGTGTGCCGAACCCTGATTGTGGGGGTCACGAAAGCGACCCCCACAGGCGTGCCCGCGGACCGGGTGAGGCCGCGGGCGCGCGAGGGCGGGTCGGGCTTCGGCTTCAGCGGCCGGGGGCAGCTGCGACCAGGTCTTGCCCGGGATCGGCGAAACGGCCTTCCAGCAAGGGGGATTGCTCCACAGCATCCGGTGAGCGGCCGGCGGCCGCGGAGCGCCCGGCGAGGCCGGCCGACGGGGGCGGGAGGGGGACCGAGACGCAGCCGGAACGGTGCGACTCGAGCGCGCCGTTGAACGCGGAGACGCAGAACTCGAAGTTCCAGTTGCCCGGGAACAGGAAGGCGATCTCATGCGAGGTGGTGTCGGTGGTGGACTGGTCCGCCGTGAACGGGCCGCCCGCGGTGGCGTTGCGTACCCACACCCGGTATCCGGCCGCCTGGGCCGAGCCCTGCCAGGTGAGGCGGACGGTCGTGGCGTCGAGGGACTGGATCTTCACGTCCGTCGGCACGGGGGGCACGCCCGCGCCGACTGTCACGGACCTGGCCACGGTGGGCATCCCGCCGCCCGCCTGGTTCCAGGTCGCCACAGCTACGAGATAGTGGTGGCCCGGTACGAGGCCGTCGATCTGCGCGTACGTGCCCTTGACTGCCGTGCTGTTGATGTAGGAGCCCGGCACGTCCTTGTCCCAGGTGATGATCTCGTACCGGTCGATGCTGTCCGTGTGCGCGCCGGTCGGCGCGTCCCAGTACACATCGAGGCCGGTGGAGGAAGGGCGGGTGGAGACGTTCGTGGGCGGGGCGGCGGTCTCCGGGTGCGCGGTCGCCGAGACCGTCTCGGACCACACGGACACGCCATCGGTGCCGTTGTCGGTGTTGACCTGGTACTCCCAGGTCCAGCCGTCCTCCGTCCAGGTCGTGTCGTAGCGGTTGGTCGAGACGTGGGTCTCGTTCCAGTTCGCGGCGCCCGCGAGCCGGTACCGGACCGTGTAGCCGCGCGCGCCGAACACCGGTGACCAGGTCACCTTCACCCCGCTCGGGACGGACTCCGCCACGACGCTGTTCACCGGGAAGATCGGCCGCCGGGGAATCGTGGTGGGGATGCCGGGCACGAACTGGCCGATGCCATAGTCGTCGTGGAGGGTGCGTTCGAAGGCGGACGCGATCTGGAACTCTCCCAGGGCGTTGGGGTGCAGGTCGTCGTAACCACCCGGGCAGGTATTTGTGTCGCAGCCGTACGCCGCCTCCCAGTCGACCAGCTTCACAGGGGAGGAGAGGGTGCTCCAGGACGGGATCGCGTTCTTGAGCATCGTGTTGTACTGCCTGGTCTTGACGATCAGGTCCTGCCGGCCGTCGATGAGCGGCCGCATGGGAACGTTCGCCACGGCGAAACGGATGTCCCCCTTGGCGGCGCGGGCCCGGTCGACGAGAGTCTTCATGCTGTCCAACGTGCCGGTCGCGTCACTGACCAGCCAGCCCATGTCGTTGAACCCGATGCCGAACAGCACAAGGTCAGGCTTGTACTGGGCCACCAGAGGCCCGATCAGGTCCTTGTCCTGGGCGGCCTGCCGTCCCCACACGGCGAAGTGATCGCTGTCGAAACCCGCCCGCACACCCTGCGCGTACGCCCCCGTGACGGGAGGATTCGCGACGGAGGGGTTCTCCAGCACCTCCCCCTGGAGACGAGGCGGCGCGGGAGGCCCGGTCGGGTCCGCCTGCTGCTTGGTGCCCTGGTACGGGCCGACGAAGTCGACGTCGACGTGCTGGTCGCGGAACCACTCCCACAGCCGGTACCGCCAGGTCCAGTCGCCCTCCATGCCCTGGGTCATGGAATCGCCCACCACCATCACCCGCATGGGGGTGCTGGTGCCGCCGACACCCCGCTGGAGCCGTTCCAGCGATGCCAGCAGCTTCGGCGCCAGGCCCTCCATCGCGCCGGCCATGTAGGGCAGGACCGAACCGAAGTACTTGATCTTCGTCCCGAAGTTGCGCAGGGCCTGCTGCACCTGGGCGACGGCATTGGCACCGCGCTCCGAGGTCCACGTCAGCAACGCTCCTTGGAAAGCACCCTTCACGGTCGGCCAGAACGACGCAGCCAGCGCCCCCGCCCAGACATCTGCGTCGCCGAGCGACCTGTCGTCGTAGTAGGCGT
The DNA here is from genome assembly GCF_014451325.2 of Streptomyces sp. CB02980. GTDB lineage: Bacteria > Actinomycetota > Actinomycetes > Streptomycetales > Streptomycetaceae > Streptomyces. The sequence continues at coordinate 118,829 of NZ_JACSCH020000024.1, forward strand.
TGAGCAACTCGCCGACAAGTGTGCCCAACCCCTCGGAAACGGCGCCGCACACCGGAGCGGCAGCGGGCGCGCCGACGTTGAAGGCGGCCATGCACCCGCCCCAGACCAGGCCGGTGACCGCCCACGCGACACCGCTGGCGATGAACTTCTGCATCGGGGTCGCCCCGAAGCCGACGGCACCGGTCGAAGCGACGATCACGAGGCTGTCTTCCACGGCGTGCACCGTGCCCTCGAAGTCGCCGCTCCCCTCCTGCGGCGGATAGATCCCGACGCTGTGCTCCCGGGCCCGCTTGGTGAACGAGGCCCCCAGCGTCATGCCCGCGGTCTGATCAGCACGGGTCTGGTCGACCAGGGCCCGCATGAAGTCGCGCACGTGCTGGCGACCCTCGGCAGTAGGCAGGAAGTCGATGGCCATGACCAGGTCGTCGTCGTTCACCGCGAGCGAGCGGAGACCCCCCGCGTCCTTGGCGCAGCCCAGCCGCACCGTCACCGGCGCTCCCTGCTCGCCCTCGGTGGCGAAGGACGTGGCGTGGGTGGCGCACAGGGGAGAAGGCTCGACCGCAAAGCCCGGGGGCGCTGCGGGCCCGGCGACCGTGCCGAGCAGCAAGGTCAGTGAAACCATCAAGGTCACAGCGACGCTGCGGCGCCTGGTGGATACCCTCGCCCCACGTCGCTTGCGGACCGTTTCTGACGTACGTCGCCATAAACGCATGTCGATTCATGTTCCCTTCGAGATTTCCGCGGCACCGTGTTCGCGACGCTGGCGTGTGAGCTGACAGCGGCTTGAACAGTCCGGTGATGAACGGATGGCCGTCGGCATAACCGCCCGGGACCTCAGTCAGTGGGTTGGTCGCCGCACCTGCATGGTTGTGCCGGATCTCTGCACGACCCCTTTGTCGTGTAGATCCCCATCGCATAGCCGCAATGGCAGCTACAGCATCCCACCACTGTCGAGACGGAATCATGCCGGTGAGGTGGGCAGTGCGGATCCGAACCCGATCCCGAACTCGTAGTCGGCTTCAGCACCTTGCCGCCGGAACAGAAGGTGACCCGTGGCCCTGCGTGGCCGCACGCCTCCTGCGGGCTGGCGGTGCACCTGAGTGACCGGTGGACCAGTCCTGCGAACGCTGACAGGATGTGTGGGACGTGCAGAAGGCGTCCCCAATCGCGCACGCGGGCCCGAGATGCATGCCGATGTTCTCGTCGACCTCGCGATCGCTACCAGCCGCCCGCCGCAGGCTCTGTCCGGTGCATCGTGCCAGGTCTCCTCCCGGCTCCGAGCCACACCAGCCTCAGCATCACAGCGGCCACTACCAGTGGCTCATCGCCTGGACCAGCTGCCTTACCGTCCTGCGCCGGAGCACCGTTCTCGCCGCCACCCCAGCCATCTCCGTCGGCATCGAAGCCTGCGACGTCGACGACGTCGTCCCAGTGGTACGACTGGGCCAGGAGGGATCGGTTGCCAATCGACGGGGTGATAGGCAGCGGACATTTGATCAGAACCGGGCCCGGGACCGCCGACTGCTGGCCGGCCATGACAGGAAGAACAGCGGCAGCTGGGGTGACGAGCCAGTCGCCGTCGCTATCTGAGGTTGTCGCGCTCGGAGACTGGCCAAGGTGCCTTTTGCGCCGATCTTCGTGATGGGCCGTCCTCCCGGCAGCCTGCGCGGCATGATCGCGAGTTGCTCAGGGTGTGCCGCGAGCGGTGCCAGGGTGGGTGAGTCGGGGGAGTGTACGAGTGAGCGTGAGCGGATTTCGGTTCAACCCACCGCCGAACTGGCCGTTGCCCCACGGCTGGGTTCCTACGGAAGGCTGGCAGCCCGACCCCTCGTGGCCGCCGCCTCCGCCGGGCTGGCAGATGTGGCTGGCTGAGTCTCCCGAAGCCGCGGCGGTGAGCGGTGCCGATTCTCATGTGGACACGGCGCCGACCGAGGGCCAGCGCCTAGGGCAGCGGCCGACCGCCAAGGCCAGTTCGTCTGACGCCGCGAGGTGAGAATGTCATCGGTCCTGTCCATCCCTGGCGGACGAGTGCGATCTGGGAGGGCAGCGGTGACACAGGGTCGAGTGCCCTCCCTCGGGCCCAGTTCTCGAACAGCCCCTCGGTCG
>NZ_JACSCH020000024.1:120946-121449 GCF_014451325.2 Streptomyces sp. CB02980
ACAGCGGACACCACCATGGTCACCTTCAGGTCCCCGTCGATCCAGGTGTTCCACAGCGCCCAGCCCTCCGGCCTGGCTTCGACGCCGATCCGTGCACACATCCTCTCGTACGCCTCTTCCACCCCGGCCGGCATGCCCCGGGCTTCAGCACTGACGCTCCGACGAGGCGGACCAGGGCGCGGTCCTCGTCCGGGCAGCAGCCGTCACCCCCGAAGTGGTGGTGGCGCAGAGCCCGAGCAAGGGCGTGCACGCTGCGCTGGAGTGGTGTTGCCTCTTCCGGGTGTGCCTGGAACGAGACTTCGTTGGATGCCTCCATGCTGACGCGGTGGGCGAGACGCTCGATCTCCCGGAGATAGTCCAGGTAGCTGAGCCCGGGTGAGGCCATGGCCCGACGTCTTGCACCATTCCGCTGACGCCGAGCCCGATGGTGAGCCGGGCCGCGGCCAGCTCCTCCAGGACCTGGAGGTAGACCTCGTACGGCTGACCGCCCCCGCCGTGTTCGG
>NZ_JACSCH020000025.1 GCF_014451325.2 Streptomyces sp. CB02980
CGGCCGCCTCACCGACATCGAGCGCGACCCCGTCCCTGGCCCGCTTCAGAGCACGGCGCATGGCATTCGCGGTGGGGCGAGCTTCCTGGTCATCCGTCATGAACCGAGCATACGAGCGGGCACCACGAGCAGGCTTCGGGTCCCCGCAGGAAGCAGCGGATCCGGCCACGCGGTGAGTCGGTCCCCTGGGGACGGAGCCGAGGAGTCAGAGGTACTCGGCGTACGCGTCCAGGACGCGCAGGACCTCCGGTTCGGCCGCCGGGGGGAGCTGGAGGACGACCTCCTCGCAGCCCAGTTCCGCGTAGTGCGCGAGCTTGCCCGGGGTCGGGAGGACCGCGTACGGGACGATCTCCAGGGTCTTCGGGTCTCGGCCCGCCTTCTCCCACGCCTCCTTCAGGACCGGGAGCGACTCCGTCAGGCCGCGGCCGCCGATCGGCATCCAGCCGTCCGTCTGCGCGGCGATCCGGGCGAAGAGCTTCGGGCCCGCCGCACCGCCCATGAGGATGCGGGGCGCGCCGCCCGTGGGCTTCGGCCAGGCCTCCGAGGCGCGGACCGAGTGGCCGAACTCGCCTTCGTACGCGGTGGGTTCAGGGGCCCAGAGTGCTCGCATCAGGTTCAGGCGGTCGCGGCCGAGCTCCCGGCGGGTGCGCCAGTCCACGCCGTGGTCGGCCGCCTCCTCGCGGTTCCAGCCGAAACCGAGGCCGAGGGTGAAGCGGCCGCCGGAGACGTGGTCGAGGGTCGCGATCTGCTTGGCGAGGGCGATCGGGTCGTGCTCGGTGATCAGGGTGACGCCGGTGCCGAGCGCGAGGCGTTCGGTGACGGCGGCGGCCTGGCCGAGGGCGACGAAGGGGTCGAGGGTGCGGCCGTACTCGCGGGGCAGCTCGCCGCCCGCCGGGTAGTCCGTGTCCCGTGCGACGGGGATGTGGGTGTGTTCGGGGAGGTAGAGCCCGCCGAACCCGCGCTGTTCGAGCTCGCGTGCGAGCCGCACGGGGCTGATGGTCTCGTCGGTCAGGAAGATCGTGGTCGAGATCCGCATAGCGGCACGGTAGGGCGTACGGCCCGGATTTCCGAGGGGTGCGACACGAGTGCGTTCCGCGTTGGCCGGGCGTTCACGGGTACGCACCAGGGTGCCTCCATGAGCGAACCGAGCAGACGTGTACTCCTCGCGACAGGCATCACGACAGGCATCGCTTCGGCCCTGACCCTGGGCGGTGTGAGCTTCGCCCACGCCGAGGGCGGCGAACAGACGGAGACCGTGACCGGCACCCTGCCGCCCGGCTCCCCCGACTACGTGTACCTCCCCGTCGAGCTGCCCCGCGGCGTCCGCGAGCTCCATGTCGCGTACTCCTACGAGCGGCCCGCCGTCCCCGCCGGAACCCAGGGCAACGCCCTCGACATCGGTCTCTTCGACCAGCGCGGCACCGCACTCGGCGGGAACGGTTTCCGCGGCTGGTCGGGCGGTGCGCGCAAGGAGTTCTTCGTCCGGACGGACGAGGCGACGCCGGGCTACATCGCCGGGCCGCTGAAGGCCGGGACCTGGTACGTCGTCCTCGCCCCCTACACCGTGGCCCCGCGGGGACTCCCGTACGGCGTCACGATCACCCTCCGGTTCGGTGCCGCGCTGCCGGTGCGCCGTCCCGCGTACCCGCCGGAGCGGGCCGCGGGGCGTGGCCGCGCCTGGTACCGCGGCGACTGCCACCTCCACACCGTGTACTCGGACGGGCGCCGCACCCCCGCCGAGGTCGCCGCGCTCGCCCGCGCCGCCGGGCTGGACTTCCTGACGGCCACCGAGCACAACACGCATGGCGGGCACGGCGCGTGGGACGGGCTCGGCGGGGACGACCTGCTGATCCTGCTCGGCGAGGAGGTCACCACCCGCAACGGGCACGTCCTCGCGATCGGCACCGATCCGGGCACCTTCGTCGACTGGCGCTACCGGGCCCGGGAGAACCGTTTCGGGCACTTCGCACGCGAGATCCGCCGGGCCGGCGGCCTCGTCGTCCCCGCCCATCCGCACGCCACCTGCATCGGCTGCATGTGGAGGTTCGGCTTCGGCGAGGCGGACGCCGTCGAGGTGTGGAACGGCCCCTTCACCCCGGACGACGAGGTGTCCCTGGCCGGCTGGGACGCGGCGCTCGCCCAGGGCCGCTGGACCCCCGCGATGGGCAGCAGCGACGCCCACCGCGACCCGGATCGCGTCGGCACCCCGCAGACCGTGGTCCTCGCCGACGACCTCAGCCGGCGGTCGATCCTCGCCGGGCTGCGGGCGGGCCGCTCGTACGTCGCCGAATCCTCCGCGGTCTCCCTGGACTTCTCGGTGACGGACGGCCGGGGGCGGACGGCGGGCATCGGGGAGCGGCTGCGGGTCGACGACGACGAGCCGGTGACGGTACGGCTGAAGGTGACCGGTGCGCCTGAGGGCGGCACGATCCGCTTCGTCACGGATCAGGGGGTCCTGCACACGACGCCGGTGGCGGCCGGGCCCGCCTCGTGGTCGACGACGGCCGCGTACGCCACGTACGTACGCGCCGAGGTCCGCCACCCGGCGGCCCTGCCCCCGCTGCCGGGCGCCCTGGTGGCCTTCACGAACCCGGTGTTCCTGGAGGCCCGCTGACGAACCGGGGCCTGGCGCCCGCCCCGCTCACCCCGGTGCGGGCACACCACGCCCCGGGTGGGTGGGCACCGCCCCATGGGTGGGGGCGGTGCCCCGGGAAATCCGCAGGCGGGTTCCCGCTTCGGCGCCTACCGTGACCCCGTGCTGAAGCAAATCGAGACGTACTACGACGCCGTCCCCCGTTCCGCCGCCCGCGCCGAGGAGTTCGGACCGCTGACCCTGTTCGTGCGGGAGGGGGCGGGCTGGCCGTACTACGCGCGGCCCGCGCTCGGGTACGACGGGGAGGCGACGGTCGCCGACGTGGACCGGGTGCGGGCGCGGCAGCGGGAGCTGGGGGCGCCCGAGGCGTTCGAGTGGGTGGCGGAGACGACGCCGGGGCTGCGGGCGGCCGTGGAGGCGAGCGGGCTCACCGTGCACGAGCATCCGCTGATGGTCCTGGAGGGCGACGTGCTCCCGGTGGCCGGGCCCGAGGGCGTCACCGTACGGATGGTCGGCGCGCGCGATCCGTTCCTGGCGAGCGCGGTCGCCGCCCCGTACGCGGCCTTCGGCGCCGAGCCGGCGCCGGACGCCGTCGCCCAGGTCGCCGGTCGGATCACGGCGGGTCTCACCCATCTCTCGGCCGCCCTCGACGACGCCGGCACGGCGCTCTCGGCGGGGCAGCACCAGCCCGTCGGGGCCGTGTCCGAGGTCGTCGGCGTCGGCACCGTCCCGGCGGCCCGGCGGCGGGGCCTCGGTCTTGCGGTGACGGCGGCCCTGGTGGCCGACGCCCGGTCGCGCGGCGTGGAGCTGGTGTTCCTGTCGGCGTCGGACGCGGACGTGGCCCGGCTCTACGGGCGCCTCGGTTTCCGCACCGTCGCCACCGCGCTCATCGCCGAGGCGTAGAGGCGTAGGCGTAGAGGTGCGGAGGCCTGGAGGTGTAGCGGCCTGGAGGATGTCACATCTTTCGCGTCCGCTCCGTCAGTGCGGTGAAGGCAACCGAAACGGCACACCGAAACGCTGAGGAGCGATCACCATGGCGCACGCGACCACCCCCCGGATGACCAACCCCGCCTACGTCCTCCCCGGAGCCGGCCCGGCGATCCAGGAGCTGGTGAAGGCGACCCGCGAGGGCGGTGTCCCGGAGTCGACCCTGGAGCTGGTGCACCTGCGGGCCAGTCAGATCAACAGCTGCGGGTTCTGCGTCGACTACGGCGCGAAGAGCGCCCGGAAGAACGGCGTGAGCGACGAGAAGCTGTTCGCCGTCGCCGCCTGGCGCGAGGCCCCGTACTTCTCCGACGAGGAGCGCGCGGCCCTCGCCCTGGCCGAGGCGGCGACCCGGCTCGCCGACACCTCGGACGCCGTGCCGGACGAGGTCTGGGACGCCGCCGCCGACCACTACGACGAGAAGCAGCTCGCCGCGATCGTGCTGATGGTCGCGGTCACCAACCTGTTCAACCGGATCAACGTCACCGTCCGCCAGCCGGCCGGAGTCGCCCTCTGACGAGGCGGCCGGTCGCGCGCGGCCGGCCGGTCAGGCGGGGGCTGCGGCGACCCGTGGCTCGCGTACGAGCAGCACGTCCACCGGGTCCTCGGACTCGTACGTGAAGCCCTGCCGTTCGTAGAGGCGGCGGGCGGCGCTGCCCTGGAGCACGACCAGGCGGACCGGGGCCGCGGCCTCGTCCGCCCGGGCGAGGAGCTCCCGCAGCACCGCCGTCCCGAGGCCCCGCCCCTGGGCCCCGGGGGCCAGGTAGAAGTGCTCCAGGTAGAAGCCTCCGCCACCTTCGTACGGGCGCATCGTCACGCAGCCCGCGAAGCAGCCGTCCACCTCGACGACCGAGGTGTGCTCCGGCGAGAAGCCGTCCCGCAGCCGCTGCCGCACCCGGTGCTCGTCGTAGCGTCCGAGGCGCACCAGGTCGTCCCGCATGACGACCGCCCGCAGCTCGGCCATCGCCTCGACGTCCTCGGCCCGCCCGGGGCGCAGCGACCAGTTCGTCTCCCCATGCATGGATGCATCCTAGGGAGGCTTCGGGAGCGCCCTCGTAACCGGATCCATGCCGTCCGCGTTGGTGCGGGCATGAAGAAGATGCTCACCGCAGTCGCCCTGACCTGTTTCGCCGCGACCGGCGGCCTCGCCGCCGCCGGAACCGCCGCCGCCGACGCGGGCGGGATGAACCTGCCGTCGGTCGTGCCGCTCAGCGGCGTCCTGACCCCGAAGGCCAAACCGGCCGGTACGCCGGACCTGCCGCCCGCGAACGCGGCGGTGGAACGCCTGCTCCCCGGACACCACTGAGCCGTACGGCGGGCGACGAGAAGACGAAGGTGGCGGGACCCCCACGGGCCCGCCACCTTCGCGTTCTCGATGACTCAGGAATGCTCCGCCGGACCCGCCGGACTCACCGGACTCACCGGACTCACCGGACTCAGTCGGCGACGACCAGCGACGGCGTCTCCTTCGTCAGGACCTCGCCGCGGAAGAACGCGGGGCTCCGGCGCTGCATGACCAGCATGATCACCACGCCGACGAGCAGCAGTCCGACGCCGATCACGAAGACCGAGCCGACGCCGAAGACCGCGGAGCCGGAGCCGTACGCCGGGTCCCACATGTCGTACAGCGTCTTGCCGAAGACGGCCGTCAGCATCAGTCCGCCGAGCAGCGGCATCAGGCCCTTGTAGGCGAAGTTCCGGCCGGAGCGGAAGAGCTCGCCGCGGAAGTACCAGACGCACGCGAAGGCCGTGAGCGCGTAGTAGAAGCAGATCATCAGGCCGAGCGCGTAGATGGTGTCGACCAGGACGTTCTCGCTGAGCAGGGTCATCACGGTGTAGAAGACGCCGGTGGCGACACCGGCCACGATCGTGGCCTTGCCGGGGGTCTTGAAGACCGGGTGGACCTTGGTGAAGGACTTCGGCAGGGCCTCGTACGTGGACATCGCGAGCACCGTGCGGGCGACCGGGATGAACGTGGTCTGGAGGCTGGCGGCCGCCGAGGCGAGGACCGCGACGAAGAGCAGGATGCCGAGCGTGGGACCCATGACCGGGCCGGCGAGCGCGGCGAAGACGTTGTCGGAGGTCTCCGGGTTGGCGAGGCCGAGGCCCTTCTCGCCGGAGCCGACGACCATCTGGGCGGCGATGCCGGTGGCCAGGTAGGAGCCGACCAGGACGACCATCGCGATGAGCGCGGCGCGGCCGGGGGTCTTGGCGCTGCCGGTGGTCTCCTCGTTGGTCGCCATGCAGGCGTCCCAGCCCCAGTACATGAAGATCGAGAGGGAGAGGCCGGCGGTGAAGGCGGCGAAGGACTGGACCGCGAAGGGGTTCATCCAGGACCAGGAGAAGTCGACCGAGGTCTCGAAGGAGCCGGCCTTCGTCAGGGCCATGCCCACGAAGACGGCGAGGACGACGAGCTGGAGGCCGACGAGGGTGTACTGGACGCCCTTGGTGGCGGTCATGCCGCGGTAGCTGATCGCGGTGGCCGCGGCGATGAGGGCCAGGCAGGTGACGATGTGGACGGCTTTGTTGTCGTCCAGGGCGGCGATGGACTCGCTGCCGCTGATCTCACCGGCGAGGAGCCAGAAGTAGGAGGTCGCGACGCCCGCCAGGTTGGAGAGGACGATGATCGTCGCGATGACGAGGCCCCAGCCGCACATCCAGCCGATGCGGGGCCCGAAGGCCTTCACGGTCCAGGTGAACGAGGTGCCGCAGTCGGGCATGACCTTGTTGAGCTCCCGGTACGCGAAGGCGACGAGGAGCATCGGGAGGAAGCCGGCGAGGAAGATCGCCGGCATCTGCAGTCCGACCTCGCCGGCGGTGGAGCCGAGGGTCGAGGTCAGGCAGTAGACGGGGGCGACGGTCGAGATGCCGATGACGGCACTGCCGAGGAGGCCGACGGAGTTTCCGCCGAGGCCTTTGGTGCGCACGCCATGGGCGCCGGCCGCGCCGTCGGTGTCACCCGGGGCGTTGACGCCCCTTACCGTGTCTCCGGCCTGGGGCCGCGCTTCCACCTGAGTCATGAACAGGACGTTAAATGCTGCGGTTTCCATATCCGGAGGATCAAAATCCGCTCATCTGATCGATCGCCGCCTTGTATTGCGCGGGTCGAAGCGGACACGCACCAATGATTAAAAGATCGACCACCGGCACGGGCCGACCAACTGGTAGGTCGGTCGACCCGTGTCCGTTATGCGGGAACCGCAGCCAGGCCCGAAATGTCCGTTTCGAAATTTTCCCGAGGAATTTTCGAGGACGTCGTCAGCCCGGCCACACCACCGCTTGCAGCTCGCTGTACGCGTGCAGCGCGTACGAGCCCACGTCCCGTCCGACCCCGCTCCGCTTGAATCCGCCGAACGGCGCCTCCATGTTCCGTCCGATCGTGTTCACGCCCACCCCGCCGGCCCGCAGCCGGGCCGCGATCCGGAAGGCGCGGGCCACGTCGCCCGACCACACGTAGTCGAGGAGCCCGTAGTCGCTGTCGTTGGCGAGCGCGATCCCCTCCTCCTCGTCGTCGAAGGGGACCACCACGACGACCGGACCGAAGATCTCCTCCCGCACCACCTGCATCTCGTTGGTGCAGTCGGCGAGCAGCGTCGGCGCCACGTAGAAGCCCTTCGGGAGGTCCGGCCGCTCGCCGCCGACGACGACCCGCGCCCCTTCCTTCCGGCCGAGCTCGACGTACGACTCCACCCGGTCGCGGTGGGCCGCCGAGATCACCGGGCCGACGATCGTGCCCTGCTCCGCCGGGTCCCCCACCTTCATGAAGGCCAGATAGCCGGTGAGCTTCTCGATCAGCCGCTCGTAGATCCCGCGCTGGGCGAGCACCCGGGTCGGGGCCGTACAGATCTGTCCGCTGTAGAAGGAGAACGTCGTCCCGATCCCCATCACCGCCGAGTCCAGGTCGGCGTCGTCGAAGACGAGGGCGGCCCCCTTGCCGCCCAGCTCCATCAGCTGCCGCTTGAGCGTGCGGCCGCAGACCTCGCCGATCGCCTGCCCGACCGCCGTGGAACCGGTGAACGACACCATGTCGACGTCCGGGGAGTCCACGGCCGCCTGCCCCGCCTCCACCGAGGAGCCGGTGACCACGTTGACGACACCCGGCGGGACGCCGGCCTCCTCCAGGGCGCGGGTCATCGCGTACACGGAGAGCGGGTCCTGCGGGGCGGGCTTCACCAGGACCGTGTTGCCCATCGCGAGCGCGGGGGCGACCTTGCCGGCGGGGTTGGCCCAGGGGTTGTTGTACGAGGTGATGCAGGTGACGACCCCGACCGGGCGGCGCACCGCCACCGCGCCGAACACCCCGGCCCTCCCCATCGGGCCCGCCTCGTTGATCTGTGGGGGCAGCGCCTGCTCGACCGGTTCCATGGCCCCGCGCGCGTACCGCCGGAAGCGGGCCGAGCCGACCGCGACCTGCATGCCGCGCGCCGTGCCGGTGGTGGCGCCGGTCTCGGCGCGGGCGAGGAGGGTGTTCGCCTCGGCGTCCCTGGCCATCAGGTCGGCGGCCCGGTCGAGGATCGCCGCCCGCTCCTCCGGTCTCGTCCGGGACCAGGAGCCGAAGGCCTCGCGGGCCGCGGCTGCCGCGTCGTACACCTGGGCACGGGAGGCCTCCGGGGCGAGGCCGACGACCTCCTCGGTGGCCGGGTCGATCACCTCGTAGTGACCGGCGTCGGGCTCGACCCACTCGCCGCCGATGAAGAGCTTCTGGTTCACCTGGTCGCCACCGTCCTCGTGTCACGGCCGGAGCGCAGTACCTTCCCCGGGACCGCGCCGGTCACCTCGTCGTCCCGTACCGTCTCCACGCCGTTGACCCGTACCGACACGATCCCCACCGCCCGTGAGTCGAGCCGCGGGCTGTCCCCCGGCAGGTCGTGCACGAGGGTCGCCGGGCCGGCCTCGATCCGCTCCGGGTCGAAGAGGACCAGGTCGGCGTGGAAGCCCTCGGTGATCCGGCCGCGCTCGCGGAGCCCGAAGAGCCGGGCCGGGTCGTCGGTCAGCATCCGCACCGCCCGCTCCAGGGGCACCAGCTTCCGGCCGCGCAGGCAGTCGCCGAGGAACCGGGTCGTGTACGGCGCCCCGCACATCCGGTCCAGGTGGGCGCCCGCGTCGGAGCCGCCGAGCATCACGTCCTCGTGGTCCCAGGTCTCGCGGCGCAGCGCCCAGGAGGCCGGGTCGTTGTCGCTGGGCATCGGCCACAGGATGGTCCGGAGCTCGTCGTTGGCGCAGATCTCGACGAGGCACTGGAAGGCGTCCTGGCCGCGCTCGGCCGCGATGTCGTCGACGACCCGGCCGGTGAGACCCTCGTTCCCGGGGCTGTACGTGTCCCCGATGACGTACCGCCCGAAGTGGGCGAGGCGCCGGAAGACCCCGGCCTCCTTGGAGTCGGCGCGCCGCAGCATCTCGGCCCGCACGTCCGGGTCGCGGAGCCTCGTGATCCGCTCGGGGACGGGAAGTCCGAGGATCTCGCCCCACCCCGGGATGAGGTTGAGGGCGCAGAAGGTCCCGAGCGACATGTTCATCGGGGTCAGGATCGGCATGGTGAGGGCGACGATCCGGCCGCCGGACTTCCGGGCCCGCTCGGAGGCGGTGAGCTGGCGCGGGACGCGTTCGGGGACGGCGGCGTCGATGGTGAGGACGTTCCAGTTGAGGGGGCGTCCGGCGGCGGCGGTCATCTCGACGAACAGCTCGATCTCGTCGTCGGAGAACTGGTCGAGACAGCCGGCCAGGATCGCTTCGAGCTGGGTGCCCTCGTGCTCGCCGACGGCGCGGGAGAGCGCGATGAGCTCCTCCGGACCGGCGTGCCGGGAGGCGACGGGGGCGCCGTCGCCGTCGGAGTGGGTGGACGACTGGGTGGTGGAGAGCCCCCAGGCGCCGGCCTCCATGGCCTCCTTGAGGAGGGCGACCATGTGCGCGAGCTGCTCGGGGGTGGGCTGCCCGCCGACGGCGTCGGCGCCCATCACGTACCTGCGCAGGGCGCAGTGGCCCACCATGAAACCGGCGTTGACGGCGATGCGGCCGTCGAGGGCGTCGAGGTACTCGGCGAACGACGACCAGGACCAGTCGACGCCCTCCTCCAGGGCCTTCAGGGCCATCCCCTCGACCTTGGACATCATGCGACGGGTGTAGTCGGCGTCCTCGGGCCGGTCCGGGTGGAGCGGGGCGAGGGTGAAACCGCAGTTGCCGCCGGCGACGGTGGTGACGCCGTGGTTCATGGACGGGGTGGCGTACGGGTCCCAGAACAGCTGGGCGTCGTAGTGGGTGTGCGGGTCGACGAAGCCGGGCGTGAGGACGAGACCGGTGGCGTCCTCGGTGCTCCGGGCCTCCTCGCGTACGGTGCCGGGCTCGGCGACGACGGCGATCCGGCCGTCGCGGATGCCGACGTCGGCGGTGAAGGCGGGGGCGCCGGTGCCGTCCACGACGGTGGCGCCCGTGATGAGGTGGTCGAGCATGACGGTCCCTTTCTGGACGTGGACACGGGTGTGCCCCGGACCGGGGGCCGCCGCGGAACGGCCTCCGGCCGGGGCCGGTACGGGGCGGCGGTCCGGGAAGACACCACCCCGCGCTCGTCGTGCACCGCGCCCCGGCGGCAGCCCGTCAGGCGCCCGCGGACTGGCGGAAGCGGGTTGTGCGGTGGATCGGGTCCGTGTCGATCTTCGGGATCACGTGCTCACCGATCAGCTTGATCGAGTTCATCGTGTCCTCGTACGAGATCCCGATCGGCAGCCCGAAGGACAGCTGGTCCGCCCCCGCCTGCTCCCACCGCTTGCACTGCGCCAGGACCTCCGACGGATCGCCGCAGATCATCAGCTCCTCCTGGATGAGGAGTTCGATGATCTCGGCCGAGTACTCGGGCAGGAGCTCCGGCCACTCCGGGATGCCCTCCGGCCGCGGGAAGGTGTCGTGGTAGCGGAAGAGGAGGGACTGGAGGTAGTTCAGGCCGCCGCCCACCGCGATCTCGACCGCCTTGTCGTGCGTCTCGGCGCAGATCGCCGTCGAGGTCACCATGACGTTGTCGTTGACGAAGTCGCCGATCGCCTTGGCTTCCTTGATCGCGGTCTTGTACGACTCGACGACCCACTCCATGTCGGAGACCTTCTGCACGCTGAAGCCGAGGACGCCGAGGCCCTTCTTGCCGGCCATGGCGTACGAGGAGGGGGACCCGGCGGCGTACCACATGGCGGGGTGGGACTTCCCGTACGGCTTCGGGAGGACCTTGCGGGGCGGCAGCGACCAGTGCTTGCCCTGGAAGCCGACGTACTCGTCCTGGAGCCACATCTTGGGGAACTCGGCGATCGTCTCCTCCCACAGCTCCTTGGTGTGGTTCATGTCGGTGATGCCCGGCATGAACCCGAGGATCTCGTGGGAGCCCGCGCCCCGGCCGGAGCCGAACTCGAAGCGTCCGGCCGAGAGATGGTCGAGCATGGCGACCTTCTCGGCGACCTTCACCGGGTGGTTGACGGGGGCGAGGGGGTTGAAGATGCCGGAGCCGAGGTGGATCCGGTCGGTGGCGTGGGCGAGGTAGCCCAGGTAGACGTCGTTGGCGGAGAGGTGCGAGTACTCCTCCAGGAAGTGGTGCTCCGAGGCCCAGGCGTACTTGAAACCGGACCTGTCCGCCTGGATGACGTACTCGGTCTCCTCCATGAGTGCCTTGTGCTCGGCTTCGGGATCGGTCTCGGCGCGCTTGCCGACGTATCCCTGTACGAAGATCCCGAATTCCAAGGGGGTTCACCGTCCTCGTGAGTTTCTGACGTGTCGTCAGATTCATGATGTGCCCGACTGTCGCACCGCGGGGTGGGCCCGTCAATACCTGACGAGCCGTCAGGTATGACTAGAAGAGGCTGACTCCCGCCAGCCAGCCGCCGTCGATCACGAACGGCTGTCCCGTGATGTACGCCGAGTCCTCCCCGGTCAGGAACAGCGCGAGGGCCGCCACCTCGTCCGGGCGCCCGATCCGCCCGAGCGGCACGAGCTTGCGGTACAGCTCGGCCGTGGCGGCCGGGTCCACGCCCTCCGGGTTGCTCATGGGGGTGTCGATGGCGCCCGGGCAGACGGCGTTCACCCGTATCCCCTTCGCGGCCAGCTCCAGGGCGGCCACCCGGGTCAGCCCGAGGACGGCGTGCTTCGAGGCGGCGTACGCGCCGACCCCGGCCATCCCGGTCAGGCCCGTGTACGAGGCCGTGTTGACGATCGTCCCGCCGCCGGCCGCCGCGATCTCGGGCGCGACGGTACGGATGCCGAGGAAGCAGCCGGTCTGATTGACGGAGACGATCGCCTGGAACTCCTCCAGAGGGGTGGAGAGCAGCTCGTTGAAGCGGAGGATGCCGGCGTTGTTGACCAGCCCGTCGATCTTCCCGAACCGCTCCTTGGCGACGGTCACGGCCGCGGCCCAGTCGTCCTCCCTGGTCACGTCCAGATGGACGTAGACGGCCCGCTCCTCCCCCAGCTCCTTGGCCAGTGCGGCGCCGGCGTCGTCGAGGACGTCCGCGAGGACGACCCTCGCCCCCTCCCCGGCGAACAGCCGGGCCTCCTGCTCGCCCTGTCCGCGCGCCGCGCCGGTGACGAGGACGACCCGCCCGTCGAGTGTGCCCATGTCCGTACTCCCTAGAGGTGAGGGGCGACCTCCGTGCCGAAGGCCGCCATCTGGTCGATGAGTTCGGTACGGCTCCGGGAGCGGAACCGGACCTGGATCTGGTGCACGCCCATCTCCCCGTACGCGCGCAGGGAGGCGGCGATCTCCTCCGGGCGGCCGCTGAGGGTGCGCCGGCCGACGGGCCATTCGGGCGTGCCGACGTACAGCGGCTCGGCGATCGCGCCGACGGTGATCGGCTCCGCGATCCCGGCCTCGGCGCGCAGCCGCAGCAGCTTCTGGATCTGTACGGCGAGCCGCTCGCGCGGGTCGCCCTGCGGCAGCCAGCCGTCGCCCTTGAGCGCGGCGCGGCGCACGGCGGCCGGTGAGGAGCCGCCGACCCAGAGCGGGACGCGCTCCTGCGCGGGCCGGGGCAGCTGCCCGAGGTCCTTGAAGGCGAACCGCTCCCCCAGGTGCTCCGGGTACTCCTCGGGCCCGAGCGCGGCCCGCAGGGCGTCCATGGTCTCGTCGAGCACGGCGCCACGGCGCGTGAAGTCCACGCCGAGCGCCTCGAACTCCTCCTGTACGTGCCCGGCGCCGACCCCGAGGACGAGCCGGCCGCCGGAGAGGTGGTCGAGCGTCGCGTACGCCTTGGCGGTGACGAGCGGATGGCGCAGCCCGACGACGGCGACGTGCGAGAGCAGCCGGACGCGTTCGGTGGCGGCGGCGAGGAAGGAGAGCGTGGCGACCGGGTCGTACCAGACGGTGCTCATGGCCTCGGCGAGCCGGCGCGGGATGGCGACGTGGTCGCAACCGGCGAGGTAGTCGAATCCGTGGTCCTCGGCGGCGCGGGCGACGGCGAGCAGATCGGCTGCCCCGGCGGCCGCCTCCCAGGGTTCGGCGTAGATCGCGCTCTGCGACTGGACCGGCAGCTGCATCCCGTAGACCACCATGAGGAACCCCCTTGAGTCCCGGCCGCCCCGCGGCGGCCGCGCATCTGACGAACCGTCACCTGCACGAGCGGGGCCCATGCTCGTACCTGACGATCCATCAGGCAAGGGGTGGGGGACACGGGCGTTCGCTTTTGTCCAAGACCCATGGCGTGCCCCGCCCCAGGATGGGTTCCGGCGGCAAGGCGTCGCGGCCGAGCTGTCGACCGCCGCCCTCACCCACCGGACCTGAATGGACGTCCTCCATGCGTTCCCTGCTTCGCCGCACCGCGCAAGCGAGCTCCGCCCTGCTCCTCGCCGCCGGCGGCCTGATGTTCACGGGCGGCTCGGCCCAGGCCGCCCAGTACGACGGCGCCGACCCGGCGTCCACCTACTGCGGCGGCACCACCAGCACGCCCCGGTCCGCCGCCCTCTACGACCCGCGGTTCGGCTTCCACGTGGGCACCATCGACCTCCGGTACAACTCGGGCTGCCGCACGGTGTGGGCGCGGATCACCCTGGACAGCGCCCAGGGCTGGTGCGGGGACTCCGCCGCCGGACAGCCCTGCGCCACGGCCGAGGTCATCCGGGAGTCCGACGGGGCGACCCTGTCCTGCCAGGTCCCGCAGGGCGGCACCTCCTGCTACACCCGCATGCTCAACGACGCCGGCGTGCAGTCCCACGCGCAGGGCATCACGTACACCTCGGGCGGCCTCAGGTACACGCCGACGGGCAGCTACTGACCCGAAGCGCCCCGAGCCCGGGCCACCGCACGACCGGAGACGCCACGGCGCTCCACTCCGACCCCGCTCCCACCACGGCCGACGGATTCAGGACCGCCGGCCCTACCCGAACGGACACATCCCCATGCGTTCCCTGCTCCAGCGCACCGCCCAGGTCGGCACCGCCCTGCTCCTCGCGGCCGGCGGTCTGATGTTCACGGGCGGCTCGGCCCAGGCCGCCCAGTACGACGGCGCCGACCCGGCGTCCACCTACTGCGGCGGCACCACCAGCACGGTGAAGTCGGTCGGCGTGTACGACTACCACAGCAACCGGCTCGGCACCCTCGACCTGCGCTACAACTCGGGCTGCCGCACCGCGTGGGCGCGCCTGACGATCACCTACGGCTACAGCGACTGCGGCAACGCCTCCGCGGGCATCGCCTGCGCGCAGGCGCGCATCGTGCGGGACAACGACGGCAGGACCTACTCCTGCACCGTGCGGCCGGGCAACTCCTCCTGCTACACGCCGATGGTGAACGACGCGGGCTACACGTCCCACGCCGAGGTCAGCACGGACACGGCGGGCGGGTACCGCGAGGACATCCGCACCCCCAGCTACTAGTCCGCGGCTCCCCCGGCCCCCGCCCGGTCCGCCTCCCTCGGCGGGCCGGGCGGGCCCTTCGCGGCGCGGGGCGCCCCTACGGGCGCCAGAGGCCGTCCGGGGTGAGGCCGAGCAGGTCGATCGCGTTGCCGCGCACGATCCGCTCGACGACGTCCGGGGCCAGGTGCCCCATCTGCGCCTCGCCGACCTCCCTGGACTTGGGCCAGGTGGAGTCCGAGTGCGGGTAGTCCGTCTCGTACAGGACGTTCCCGACCCCGATCGCGTCGAGGTTCTTCAGGCCGAACGCGTCGTCGAAGAAGCAGCCGAAGACGTGCCCGGCGAAGAGCTCCGACGGCGGGCGCAGCACCTTGTCGGCGACCCCGCCCCAGCCGCGGTTCTCCTCCCACACGACGTCGGCGCGCTCCAGGATGTACGGGATCCAGCCGATCTGCCCCTCCGCGTACATGATCTTCAGGTGGGGGAAGCGCTCGAACTTGCCGCTCATCAGCCAGTCGACCATCGAGAAGCAGCAGTTGGCGAAGGTGATGGTCGAGCCGACGGCCGGCGGCGCGTCGGCGGAGGTCGACGGCATCCGGCTGGACGAGCCGATGTGCATCGCGATGACCGTGCCGGTCTCGTCGCACGCGCGGAAGAAGGGGTCCCAGTGGTCCGTGTGCACCGAGGGGAGCCCGAGGTGCGGCGGGATCTCCGAGAACGCGACCGCCCGCACCCCGCGCGCGGCGTTGCGGCGGACCTCGGCGGCGGCCAGCTCCGGATCCCAGAGCGGGATGAGGGTGAGCGGGATGAGCCGCCCGTGCGCCTCGGGCCCGCACCACTCCTCCACCATCCAGTCGTTGTACGCCCGGACGCAGAGCAGCCCGAGCTCGCGGTCGCTCGCCTCGGTGAAGGTCTGCCCGCAGAAGCGGGGGAAGGTCGGGAAGCAGAGCGCGGACTGGACGTGGTTGACGTCCATGTCGGCGAGCCGCTCGGGCACCGAGTGGGAGCCGGGCCGCATCTGCTCGAACGTGATGACTTCGAGCCGTATCTCGTCGCGGTCGTAGCCGACGGCGGTGTCGAGGCGGGTGAGGGGCCGGTGCAGGTCCTCGTAGACCCACCAGTCGCCGATCGGGCCCTCGTCCCCCTTGGCCCCCATGACGGGGGCGAACTTCCCGCCGAGGAAGGTCATTTCCCTGAGCGGGGCGCGGACGATCCGGGGTCCGGTGTCGTGGTACCGGGACGGGAGCCGGTCCCGCCAGACGTGCGGGGGCTCCACGGTGTGGTCGTCCACCGAGATGATCTTCGGGAAGTTCTCCATGGCTTTCACGGTAGCGCTGATCTGACGACCCGTCAGCTATCGTGCGGGGAATCGACGGTGTGACGGGCTCACTACGGCCGTATCACGGCCCGGACTACGGCCGACCCGATGCTGACGGACTCCCTCCGGACAAGGCAGACTGTCCAGGGCGAAACAAGCGTTGGCGGTACGGGCAGGGGGAGCGATGGACCGTGAGAGCGGGCCGCGAGTTCCGGTGCAACGGGCTCCGAAGACGGGCGCGGACGCCGGCACGGGCCTGAACCCCGACGAGGGCGGTCGCGGACGGGCGGGCACGGAGGCGCAGGCCGTCACGGGCCGGGACGAGGCCGGAAGCAAGGGCGTGGGTCAGGGCGCGGGTACGAATTCCGGCCATGTCGCGGGTACGGACGACGAACCCGTCCCCCACCCCACCGCACCCGCCTCCGGACTCCTCCGGTTCGCCGTGCTCGGGCCCGTCCGGGCCTGGCGGGACGGGGAGCCCGTGCCCACCGGGTCGCCGCAGCAGCGGGCCCTGCTCGCCGCACTGCTCCTCCGGGGCGGACGTACCGCCACCGCCTCCGAGCTGATCGACGCCCTCTGGGGCGAGGAGTCGCCCTCGCAGGCCCTCGCGGCCGTACGGACGTACGCCTCCCGGCTCCGCAAGGCGCTCGGCCCCAAGGTCCTCGTCAGCGAGTCCGGCGGCTACGCCCTGCGCACCTCCGCCGCCGCGCTCGACGTCGCCGGCGCGCAGGAACTCGGCGCCGAGGCCGAGAAGCTGCGGGCCGCCGGAGACCGGGCGGGCGCCCGCGACCGGCTCGCGGAGGCGCTGGACCTGTGGGACGGCGAGGTACTGGCCTCCGTACCGGGGCCGTACGCCGAGACGCAGCGGACCCGTCTGGAGGAGTGGCGGCTCACGCTCCTGGAGACCCGGCTCGACATCGACCTGGAGGTCGGCGCGCACGCGGAGGCCGTGTCCGAGCTGACCGCGCTCACCGCCGCGCATCCGCTGCGGGAGCGGCTCCGCGAGCTGCTGATGCTGGCCCTCTACCGGAGCGGACGGCAGGCCGAGGCGCTCGCGGTGTACGCGGACACGCGCCGGCTGCTCGCCGACGAGCTGGGCGTCGACCCCGCCCCCGAACTCTCCCGGCTCCAGCAGCGCATCCTGCAGGCCGACGCCGAACTCGCCCGCCCGGTGGAGGAGGCCGCCCCGGCCGCTCCGCCCGTCGCCCGACCCGCGCAGCTCCCGGCGACGGTCCCGGACTTCACGGGCCGGGCGCCGTTCGTACGGGAGCTGGGCGCCCGGCTCGCCACGGCCGAGGGCCACGTCATGGCGGTGTCGGCGCTGGCCGGCATCGGCGGGGTCGGCAAGACGACGCTGGCCGTGCACGTCGCACACGAGGCGCGACCGCACTTCCCGGACGGGCAGCTGTACGTGGACCTCCAGGGGGCGGGCTCCCGCGCGGCCGCGCCCGAGACGGTCCTGGGCTCCTTCCTCCGGGCCCTCGGCACCCCGGACTCGGCCATTCCGGACTCGCTCGACGACCGGGCGGCGCTGTACCGCTCGACCTTGGACGGGCGCCGGGTCCTGGTCCTCCTGGACAACGCGCGGGACGCGGCGCAGATCCGCCCGCTGCTGCCGGGGACGGCGGGCTGCGCGGCGCTGGTGACGAGCCGGATCCGGATGGTCGACCTGGCGGGGGCCCATCTGGTGGACCTGGACGTGATGTCCCCGGAGGAGGCGCTCCAGCTGTTCACGCGGATCGTGGGCGCGGAACGGGTCCAGTCCGAACGCGAGGCGGCCCTCGACGTGGTGGCGGCCTGCGGTTTCCTGCCCCTGGCGATCCGGATCGCGGCCTCGCGCCTGGCGGCCCGCCGGACGTGGACGGTGTCGGTCCTGGCGGCGAAGCTGGCGGACTCGCGGCGGCGCCTGGACGAACTCCAGGCGGGCGACCTGGCGGTGAAGGCCACGTTCGAACTCGGCTACGGGCAGCTGGAGCCGGCGCAGGCGCGCGCGTTCCGGCTGCTGGGCCTGGCGGACGGCCCGGACATCTCGCTCGCGGCGGCCGCGGCGGTCCTGGACCTCCCCCTCTGGGACACGGAGGACCTCCTGGAGGCGCTGGTCGACACGTCCCTCCTGGAGTCGGCGGCACCGGGCCGCTACCGCTACCACGACCTGGTGCGGCTCTACGCGCGTGCGTGCGCGGACCGCGACGAACAGCCCCCGACGGAGAAGGAGGCGGCCCTGTCCCGCCTCCTGGACTTCTACCTGTCGACGGCGGCGCGGGTGTACGCGATCGAGCGTCCCGGCGACCGCCTCGTCGACCACCTGGAACCCACCACGCACGAGGGCCTCACCTTCACCGACCGCCACACGGCCCAGGACTGGCTCTACGCCGAGGCGAACTGCCTCCTGGCCACGGTCCGCCAGTCGGCATCGAGCCCGGAGACGCTCCGCCGCGGGGTGGACCTGCTGTGGGCTTCGCTGGACCTCGCGGAGTCGGGGGCGAACTCCCGGGAGTACGAGACGGTGGCGACGACGCTGCGCGAGGCGGCGATCGGGGCGGGCGACGTGCGGGCCGAGTGCCGGGCGTCAATCACCCTCGCGTACGGTCACCACGTCTCGGGCCGCTTCTCGCAGGCGGACGAGGAGGCCCGTACCGCCATGCGGCTGGCCACCTCGGTGGACGACCCGCTGCCCCTGTGCTGGGCACCGAACATCCTGGGCGTCATGGCGTTCTACGAGAACAACCATGCCGAGGCGGAGCGCCACTTCACCCGTGCCATCGAGTACTTCCGGAGCTGCGAGGACCTCGCCGGCGAGGCGAGCGCGCTGTGCAACCTGTCCCGCATCTACCTGATCACCGGGCGGACGGACAGCGCGGTGCGGCTCGCACAGCAGGGCACGGACATGTACGACTCCCTGGGGCACGCCCTGAAGGGCGCCAACGGGCGTTACGCGCTGGGCATGGCCCTGGCCCAGAGCGGTCAGTTCGGTCCCGCCGCCGAGCGCCTCAAGGAGGCCCTGGCCGTCTTCGCCGACAGCCGCCAGCGGCTGTGGGAGGGCATGACCCTGTACCGGCTCGCCGAGGCCGAGGTCACGGAAGGCCGCTACGCCCAGGCCGCGTCGAACGCGGAGATGGCCCTGACGGTCCTGCGGGGCATCGGCGGCGAGTGGCGGCGGGGCAACGTCCTCACGGTCCTGGGCCGCGCCCTGAACAGCATCGGCCAGTCGGGGCGCGCCGAGGTCTGCTGGCGCGACGCGCTGGAGGTCTTCGACTCCCTGAACTCCCCCGAGGCCGAGGCCGTGCGACGGCTGCTCGATCCGGCGGCGGTTGCCTGATCCCCCTTGGCCTGGGCGTTCATCGTTCGTTTATCGCGCTCCGACATGCTCTGAATCAGTCGATCCGTCGCGTCGGGGGGCACACGGGTCGCCGAGAAGGCCGTCGCTCGGACGCATTAGGGTGAGCGGCCCTGCAGAAGAGGCCCGTCCGGCCGTCCAACGGGGGAATGACCGGACGGGCCCCTCAGCACCAACTCACCCGATTCTTCGAGAGGTTGCACCCAGTGAGTGACGAGCGAACCGTCAGCCCCACCAACACCCACATCACCGGTGGCGAGACCACTGATGTGACCACCAAGAACATCCACATCACCGAGGGTGAGGACGGCGCGGCGATCGCCGAGAAGATCGGCATCAAGAACATCCACATCACGGGTGGGGGCGAGGAGCCCGTCGCCGCCGCCGACAAGGGACCGGCCGGCAACATCCACATCACGTCCGAGCCTGCCAACTAGCCACTCCCGACGGGGAACGGCCGCGGCGGCGACTTCGGGGGAGCTGCCGGGGCCGGCAAGGGAGGTCCGGTCGACGGGGGAGCACACGGGCTTGGGGGACACCTGGCGGAACCAGGGGGGATCCGTCCGGACAGGACCCGTGCGCAACGCGATCGGACCACCGCAAGTGGAGGGGCCGGGCAACTGCCCGGCCCCTCCGGTGTGCGTACGGCCCCTCGGAGCGCGGCGCCGCGTCCTCGGTCAGCGGGCGTAGGAGCCGAGGCCGATCAGGCAGTAGACGTACTGGCTGACGACGGCGCCGTTCATCGTGTAGCGGTGCGAGAAGGCGTACTGGGTCTTGGGGTTGGCGTTGCAGCGGTTCATGTCCGAGGTGAACGGAAACGTCTGGATCACCTTGTAGTGCGCGTCGGACGCCGAGCACGGGACCTCGTCGACGCCGCTCACGGACTGCGCGGTCGTCGAGTCCGGGAGCGAGCCGTTGAGGCAGGTGCCCTTCTCGTACGGGTCGGGTTCCTTCTCCGTCGGGGTGGCGGCGGGGGTGCCGTCCACGTCGAAGGTGGGCGGGGGCGGGTAGGAGAACGTCGGGATCGGGCCGGGGCCCGTCGAGCCCGCCCTGTCGTCCTTGTGGTCGTTCAGGACGTACGAGCCCCCGATGATCGCGCCGATCACGGCGAGCGGGATCAGGCAGCCGAGGACGCCGCCCTTCTTCTGTCCGCCCGCGACGGTGATGCGCAGGTACACCGTGCCCTCGCCCAGCCGCGCGGCGACGAGTTCGCCGTGGCGGCAGGGGCGGACACTGAGGTGGGCGGGGCCGGTCGGCAGCGTGACGGCGATGATCACGCCCTGGGCCGCCTGCTGCGGGGTCAGGGTGAGGGGGATCTCGGAAGGCGCTGGCGAGGACACGGGCTGCTCCAGGGGAGGTGGGACTGCGGTTCGCCGAGGACTGCCCCTATGACGTGTACACGGCGGCAGATGGTTGCACTCCCTTCGACGCCGCACGGACTCAGGCGGCGCCCGGACTCGGGGGACGCGCGGACTCGGGGGACCCACGGACTCAGGCGGCGCGCGGACTCAGGCGGCGCCCGGACTCGGGGGTCCTACGGACTCAGGAGACCCACGGACTCAGGCGGCGCCCGCGCACCTCGACCTCAGCTCCCCCTTCACCACCTTCCCGCTCGCGTTCCTCGGCAGCTCCGTCACGAACTCGACCTCCCTCGGCACCTTGAAGTTCGCCATCTCCCGCCGCGACCAGGCGATCAGGTCGTCCGCCGTGACCCGCGCGCCTGGCCTCCGGACCGCGAACGCCTTGCCCACCTCCCCCAGCCTGGCGTCCGGGACGCCGATGACGGCGACGTCCGCGATGTCCGGGTGGAGGCCGAGGAGCTGCTCGATCTCGGCCGGGTAGGCGTTGAAGCCGCCCACGATGAACATGTCCTTGAGGCGGTCGGTGATGCGCAGGTTGCCCTGCTCGTCGAGGACGCCGATGTCTCCCGTGTGGAGCCAGCCGTCCTCGTCGATCGCCGCCGCCGTCTCCGCCTCGTCCTCGAAGTAGCCGGTCATCACGTGGTGGCCGCGGACCAGGACCTCGCCCGTCGGTGAGACGCGGACCTCCGTGCCGGGGATCGCGCGGCCCGACGTGGTGGCCACCGTCCCGGCCGGGTCCTCGCGGCGGCACATGGTGACGATGCCGCTCGCCTCGGAGAGGCCGTACGCCGTGAGGACCGTGCCGACGCCCAGCTCGGAGCGGAGGCGCTCGACCAGGCGGAGGGGGATGACCGCCGCGCCCGTCACGACGAGGCGGAGGGTGGAGAGGTCGTGGCCCCCGCGGGCCGGGTGGTCCAGGAGGGACTGGTGGAGGGTGGGCGGGCCGGGGAGGACGGTGATGCGTTCGGCGGCGACGTTGGCGAGGACCGTGTCGACCGTGAAGACCGGCTGCGGGACGATCACCACGCCCCGCATCAGGCAGGCGAGGATCCCGGCCTTGTAGCCGAAGGTGTGGAAGAAGGGGTTGACCACGAGATAGCGGTCGCCCTCGCGCAGACCCGCCAGCTCGGACCAGATCGCGTAGCAGCGCAGGCTCTGGGCGTGGCTGATGACGGCGCCCTTGGGACGGCCGGTGGTGCCGGAGGTGTAGATGATGTCCGAGGGGGCCGCGGGGTCGATGGCGGCGGCCCGGGCGTGGACCTGGGCCGCCGGGACGGTGTCGCCCTCCGCCAGGAACTCCTTCCAGGTCGTCCACTCCTCGGGCGCGCTGTCGCCGAGGACCACGACCCTCTCCAGGTCCGGGAGCGCGACCCCGGAGCGGCGCAGGGAGGCCACGTACGAGGTGCCGAGGAACGTGCCGGTGACGAAGAGCAGCCGGGCGCGGGAGCGCTGGAGGACGTACGCCGCCTCGGTGCCCTTGAAGCGGGTGTTCAGCGGGACGAGGACGGCGCCGGCGGTGACGGCGCCGAGCGCGGAGACGATCCAGTCGAGGGTGTTGGGGGCCCAGATCGCGACCCGGTCCCCCACCCGTATGCCGGTGGCGAGACAGGCGGCCGCGGCCCGTTCGACGCGTTCACCGAGTTCGGCGTAGCTGACGCGGTGACGGCCGTCGACGACGGCCTCCCGCGCGCCGTACCGCTCGGCGGCCGCTCGTACGAGACCGGGGATCGTGCCCCACTCCAGGTCGCCGCGCATGTCCATACCCAACCTCCTGTAGCTGACTATCCGTCAGATTAGTTGTAGCCTGACGCGCTGTCAGCAGTGCTGCCCCATGAGGAGGTTCGGTGCTCAAGGACGCCACGGCCATCGTCGGCATAGGTCAGACCGCCTTCGCGAAACAGCTCCCCGAGACGGAGAGGACACTCGCCTGCCGGGCGATCCTCGCCGCCCTCGACGACGCCGGGATCGAACCCTCCGAGGTCGACGGCTTCGCCTCGTACACGATGGAGGAGACGGACGAGGTCGAGGTCGCCAAGGCCATCGGCGCAGGCGACGTCACCTTCTTCTCCAAGGTCGGCTACGGCGGCGGCGGTTCCTGCGCCACCGTCGGCCATCTCGCCGCCGCCGTCGCCACCGGACAGGCGAGCGTCGGCGTCGCCTGGCGGTCCCGGAAGCGGGGCAGCGGCCCCCGCCCCTGGAAGAACACCGCCGTCCAGCTGCCCACCCCCGGCCAGTGGACCCGCCCCTTCGGCCTGCTCCGCCCCGCCGACGAGATCGGGATGCTCGCCCGCCGCTACATGCACGAGTACGGCGCCACCCGCGACCACCTCTTCAACGTGGCCCTGGCCTGCCGCAACCGCGCGAACCAGAACCCCGCCGCGATCATGTACGAACGCCCGCTGACCCGCGAGATGTACATGACCTCCCGCTGGATCAGCGAACCGCTCTGCCTCTTCGACAACTGCCTGGAGACCGACGGGGCACTGGCCTGCGTCATCGTCTCCGCCGAGCGGGCCCGCGACTGCCGCCGGAAGCCCGTGTACGTCCACTCCACCGCCCAGGGCCTGCCCGCCCAGCACCACGGCATGGTCAACTACTGGAACGACGACCCGCTCTCGGGACCCGCCTGGACCGCCGCCCGCCACCTGTGGAAGCAGGCCGACTTCGGTCCCCAGGACGTCGACGTCGCCCAGATCTACGACGCCTTCACCCCGCTCGTCCCGCTCTCCCTGGAGGGCTACGGCTTCTGCGGCCGCGGCGAGGGCGCCGCCTTCACCGAGGGCGGCGCGCTGGAGATCGGCGGCCGGCTGCCCCTCAACACCGGCGGCGGAGGACTCAGCGAGGCGTACGTCCACGGCTTCAACCTCATCAACGAGGGCGTGAAGCAACTCCGCGGCACCTCCACCGCCCAAGTCCCCGACGCCGCCACCTGCCTCGTCACGGCGGGCGAGGGCGTCCCCACCTCCGCCATCCTGCTGCGCGCCTGAGGAGCTGATCCGCATGCTGACCCCCGTCACCGACGAGGACGGCGCCCCCTTCTGGGAGTACGCCGCCCAGGGCGAACTGCGCGTCCAGAGCTGCGCCGACTGCGGCGAGCTGCGCTTCCCGCCCCGCCCCTGCTGCCCGCACTGCCAGTCCTTTACGAGCGAGTGGCGCCCGATGTCCGGCCGCGGCCGCATCTGGTCGTACGTGCTCCCCCACCCGCCCCTCCTGCCCGAGTACGCCGCCCAGGCCCCGTACAACGCGGTGATCGTCGAACTCGTCGACGCCCCCCGCATCCGCCTCGTCGGCAACGTGGTCGCCGCCCCGGACGCACCCCTGAACTCGGTCGACCCGAGCCGGCTCCGGATCGGCGCCCCGGTACGGGTGGCCTTCGCCGAGATCGACGGCGTCGTCGTCCCGCGCTGGCTCCTGGAGCGCGGATGAGCACCCCCGGCATCACGGTCGAGCGGGACAAGGAGTCAGGCGTCGCCGTCGTCACGCTCGACCGGCCGGCGAAGCACAACTCCCTCACCCTGGACATGGCCCGCGAACTGGGCGCCGTCTGGCGGGGGTTCCGGTACGAGGACGAGGTCCGCGCGATCGTCGTCACCGGCGCCGGCGGGCGGGCCTTCTGCACCGGCATCGACCGGGCCGCCGTGGGGAACGTGCCGCAGCCCTCGTCCCCGTACACGATCGACGACCCGCTCCTCACGATCGGCCCCAAGGCGAACGACCTGTGGAAGCCGGTCGTCTCCGCCGTCGAGGGGATGGCCTGCGGCGGGGCGTTCTATCTGCTCGGCGAGTCGGAGTTCCTGGTCGCGGGCGAGGACGCCACCTTCTTCGACCCGCACACCACCTACGGCATGGTCAGCGCCTTCGAGACCGTCCACATGGCGCAGCGGATGCCGTACGGGGAAATCGCCCGGATGGCCCTGATGGGCGGCGCCGAACGGATCTCGGCCCGGCGGGCGTACGAGACGGGCCTCGTCTCCGAGCTGACCCCGCCGGGCGGCGCGCTGGCCGCCGCGCGCGAGGCCGCCGCGGTCATCGCGGGCCACCCGACGGAGGCGGTGCAGGGGACGGTCCGGGCGCTGTGGTCGGTGAAGGAGGCCGCCAGGGCCCAGGCGCTGGCGCACGCGCCGCACCTGGTCGCCCTGGGCAACCTGCCGCCGGACCGTCAGGCGGACCTGTTCACGAGGAGACCGGCCGGATTCCGGCTGCGCTGAGGCGGCGGTCCGGCTACCGCTCGGTCACGTCACCGATCGTGCAGCTCTTCACCCGTTCGACGTCCTTGGGGTCGCGTACGTAGACCTCGAACTCCTTCTCGGCGCCGTTGACGGTGACCTCGACGATGTCCGTGTCCACCGACGCGCCCTTGGCGTCGTTGAACTTCACGACGACCACGAACGTCCCCCGGACCTGCAGGTCGTTCGGGGTGATCTTCAACGTCGCGGTCTGGTCGGCGGCGCGGGCCGGCTTGCCCTTGCGCTTCTTCACGGCGGGCTTCACACAGTCGACGACCACGACCTCGGCCCGCGCCCCGGAGACCGGCGTCGGCGTCGGGGCCGTCGTGTACGAGCCGGAGCCGGAGCTCGAACCGTAGTCCGAACCGGAGCCGGAGTCGCCCTCGTAGTCGTCGTTGCTCTTCTTGGAGCTGGAGCAGCCTCCGCCGTCGGAGTCTCCGTCGCGGCTCTTGCCGCTCTTGCTCTTCCCGCTGCCGCCACCGCTGCTACTGCTGCCGTGGCCGGTGTGGAAACCGGTCAGCGCCAGCACCACCACCGTGAGTGTCGCCGCGAGCTTCAGGCGTGTGCGTACCATCGCCACTTCCCCGTTTCCTGTCGTGTCCGCGCCACTTTAGCGACGCCCCGGTGCCACGTGGCGGGCCCCCCTCAGCGGGCGTAGCGTCGGGAGCGAGAGCCGGACCGTCAAGGAGGCCGCATCGATGATCCGCAACATCGCCGGCTCGGTGCTGGCTCTCGCCGGAGCGACGGCCGCCGTCTGGAGCCCCTTCCGTGCCTGGTACGACGGCCGTCACGGACGCGATTACGCGATCGACGAGCTGTTCACCGGCATCACCGACGCCAAGGGCGAGCTGCTCGGCTCGATGCTCGCGCCGTTCCTCTTCGCCGCCCTCCTGACCCTCCTCGGAGTGGTGCTGCGCTCCCGGCTGCTCGTCGCGTTCGCCGGGCTCGTCGTCCTCGGCTTCACCGTCCTGTGGATGGTGCGGGTGGGGCAGGCGGAGGGCAGCCTGACGGTGGGCGGCGACGGTACGGGTCTCGGCGACGGGGTCGCGAACGCCTTCGGCGGCGGGATCCTGCTGCTGCTCGGCGCGCTCGTCATGTCGGGCAGGTCCCGCCCGCCGCACCACGTGGACCGGCCGCCGCGGCCCACCCACCCCACGCTCGACGGGCCGCCCCCGGACGACACGTCCACCCTGGAGGCGCCGCGCGAGCACCCGCAGGCCTCGGCGCCGTACGCGCCGACCCAGACATACGACGTACCGGGCTGGGACCCGGAGCAGGAACGGGGAAACCCGCCGCCGAAGAGCTGAAGCGCTTCGGGGCGGGCCCCTGTCCGTCGTCCTACGCCCTGCCGGCCCGGCGTACGGTCAGGCCGCCCCGGCTACCGCGCGCCGGCCCCCCGGCCCGTGGCCGTGCCCTTGACCGCGTCGAGCGCGTACACGCAGCGGTCCTTGCTGCAGGCGTACACGACCCCGTTCCTGACCACCGGCGAGCCGGTGATCTCGCCGCCGGTC
Organism: Streptomyces sp. CB02980; assembly: GCF_014451325.2. Classification (GTDB taxonomy): domain Bacteria; phylum Actinomycetota; class Actinomycetes; order Streptomycetales; family Streptomycetaceae; genus Streptomyces. The sequence goes on from NZ_JACSCH020000025.1 coordinate 26,143, forward strand.
GCGAGCTTCCAGCGGAGCTGCCCGCCGGTCGCGTCCAGCGTGTAGAGGACGTGGTCGGCGGAGCCGAAGTGCACCCGGCCGTCGGCGACGACGGGCGAGCCGACCAGTTCGCCGCCTGCCGCGAACCGCCACCGGGGCGTGCCGGTGACCGCGTCGAGCGTGTAGAGCGCGCTGCCGCTGCCGACGTGGATGCTGCCGTCGGCGACGAGGACCGGCTCGGTCGACTGGCGCGGCTCGGTCGCGATGCGCCAGCGGTCCTGACCGGTGGTGGCGTCGAGGGCGTAGACCGTGCCGAGGTGGTCGGAGAGGTACACCCCGCCGCCGGTGACCGCCGGGCCCGGCGCGAACGCCGGCGGGGAGGTGAAGACGGCCGGCGCCTCGAAGTGCCATCGGACGCGACCTGCGGCGATGTCGATCGACAGGACCCGGGTCCCGGCGGAGACGTACACACAGCCGTCCTCGGCCGGGGCCACCCGGACGGGCACGTTGGCACAGGAGGCGGCGTCGCCGATCGGGTACGACCAGCGCTCCGCGCCCGTGCGGGCGTCGAGGGCCTGGAGCCGCGCGTCCCGCCACACGTACACGGTGTCGCCGTGCACGGCGGGCCCCGCCTCCGGGGTCTCGAAGTCCGTCTGGGCGCCGGTGATCTCCCACAGCTTGGCGCCGTTGGAGGCCTCCCAGCCCTGCACGCCGCCGCCGCGCGTGCCGGTGACGACGGTGCCCCGGTCGACCTGGAGCGAGTACACCCAGGCGTCCGTCCGCAGCCGCCAGCGCTCGGCGCCGTCGGTCGCGTCGAGGGCGTAGAGCGTGGGCCCGTCGGAGGCGTGGATACGGCCCGAGGCGACGGCCATGGACCAGGCCACGTCCCGGGTCTTGAACTGGCGCCGGCCGCTGCCGGTGTCCAGGGCGTGTACCTCGAAAGAGGTCACGTACAACAGGTCGCCGTCCACGACCGGGGTACCCCAGACGTCGTTCGACATCCGGAAGCGCCACGGCCGCCAGGGGCCGGGCTCGGCCGGCGCTGCCTGGTCGGAGCCCTGCGGCGGCACGTTGACCGGGCGGGAGCCGGGCGGCGGGCCGGGCTCCCCGGCGTAGGAACCGGCGTACGAACCGTGGTCCACGCCGTGCGGACCGCCGCCGGGCGGACGGATCCAGCCGGTCGCCGGGCCCGCGTCGGCGCTCCGGCCGACGGCGAGCGCCGCACGCGTGTCGGCGACCCGGGGGCCGGGGCCGATCGGGACGGTCGCGCCCCCGAGGCGTACGGGACCGCCCGAGCTCTCGGCGGGTCCCGCGTGCCGGCCACCGCCCCCGACGGGCGCGGGCTCGGGGAAGCGCGGGTCGCCGCCCCGCTCGGCGGGACCCCGCGGCGGGCGCGGCGGCATCGGCGGCGCGGTCGACACCGGAGCCGGGCGGCCACCGCGGCGGGTCTCGATCATGTCGGTGGCGCTCCGTGGCAGCCAGGCCGAGGCCGTGCCGCTGTCGTCGCTGCCGGGACCGAAGAGATGCGGGGCCAGCTGGGCCTGGAGGTCGGCCGGGGTGGGCCGGCGGCTGACGTCCGTCTGCATGCAGGAGTCGATGAGGGGCCGCAGCTCGTCGGGCAGGCCCTCCAGGTCGGGGCCCTCGCGCAGCAGCATGAAGACGGTCTCGACCGGGTTGGCGCCGTGGAACGGCGCGTGGCCGGTGGCGGCGAAGACCAGCATCGAGCCCAGCGAGAAGACATCGCTCGCGCCGGTGACGCTGCGCGAGTCGCGGGCCTGCTCGGGCGACATGTAGGCCGGGGTGCCGACGGCGACATTGGTCATGGTCAGGCGCGTGTTGGAGACGCCCGACGCGATGCCGAAGTCGATCACCCGGGGGCCGTCCTCGACGACGAGGACGTTGGAGGGCTTGAGGTCACGGTGGACCAGGCCCGCACCGTGGATGGACTGCAGGGCCTCGGCGACACCGGCGGCCAGCCAGCGCACGGCCTGGGCCGGGAGCGGTCCGCACTCGTTCACTATCTCTTCGAGCGAGGGCGCGGGGACGTACGCGGTCGCCAGCCAGGGCACGGCGGCCCGCGGGTCGGCGTCCACGACGGCGGCCGTGTAGAAGCCGGAGACCGCCCGCGCGGCCTCCACCTCACGGGTGAAGCGGACCCGGAACAGCTGGTCCTCAGCGAGCTCCGTGCGCACGGTCTTGATCGCCACGCGCCGGCCCGAGGCCGAGCGCGCGAGATAGACCAGGCCCATTCCGCCCGCGCCGAGCCGGCCCAGCACCTCGAAGGGCCCGATACGTCTCGGGTCGTGCTGCGTCAGCTGTTCCACTTGCCTGCCACCTCCCCGTACGGGCCATGAGGGTACGGCCCCGTGGCCCTGATTCTTCCTGTCCGAGGGCCCGGTTGCGAACCCGGGGGCGGATCGGGGTGTCTCAGGTCATATGGAAGCCATCCGGAAGGGAAGCCTCACATCGTGCCGGACGGCTCCGAGAGGACCGCGAAGCGCGCGCCCTGGTTGTCGTGGAGGACGGCGATGCGGCCGTGCGGGGTGTCGAAGGCGGGGGTGGCGACCCGGCCGCCGAGCCGGACGGTGGTCTCGCAGGCCTCGTCGCAGTCGGGGACGGCGAAGTAGACGAGGACGTGTCCCGGCATCTCGGCGGGGAAGTCGTCGCTGATGACGGCACGTCCGCCGAAGGCGCTGTCGTCGCCGGTCCGGGAGCCGGGGGGCGACCAGACGCGGTAGTCGAAGCCGGCGTCCCTGCCCTCCTCGTCGGCGTCGGCCTGGCGGCCGAGGTAGCCGAAGACGGTGGCGTAGAAGGTGTCGACGGCGTCGGGGCGGCGCGTGTACACCTCCATCCAGCAGAAGGAGCCCGGTTCGTTGATCGTCTCGAAGCCGTCGTCGTCGCCGGACTGGCGGAGGCCGAAGACGGCGCCGCCGGGGTCGGCGGCGAGCGCGAGGACGCCGAAGGGGCCGACGGGGTAGGGCTCCATGACCATCTGGCCGCCGGCGGCCTTGATCCGGGCGGCGAGGGTGCCGGCGTTCTCGGTGGCGAGGTAGACGGTCCAGGTGGTGGGCATGCGGCCGTCGCGCTTGGGGAGGAGGCCGGCGACACGGCGTCCGTCGAGGAGGGCCTCGTCGCGGTCGGGGTCGAAGGTCCAGCCGAAGAGCTCGCCGTAGAAGCGCTTGCCGGCCTTGAGGTCGGGGAGCTGTGCGTCCACCCAGCAGGGGGTGCCCTCAGTACGTACGGCCATGTCCACACGCTAGGTCGGCGGAAACCGTCCCGCAGCGTCCCACCCGGCCGGGAAATGCGAACAAAGTGGCGATTTATCATCCCAGAACCCTTGGGACGCTTGAGTTGTCCACCGAAGTTGTCCACAGGCTGTTCATAAGCCTATTCGGGTACGGGGATCCCCCGGTCCGGGCACGAAGATCTCACCGGCCTCCTGTCCACCCGTCATGAGTGGCGCGATCCCGCCCCTCCCCTCCGCCGCCACTCCCACGGAGACACGCGTGCCGACCTCGGAGAACACGAGTGGCAGGGGGGTGCACCCCATTTGCAGTCGGCCGAATCGCGCGCCGACACCCCCTCGGTAAGCTGACGGCATGACAGGACAAGTACGCACCGTCGACGGCCGCGTGGCCGGACGACGCGGCCAGGCGACGCGGCAGAAGCTGCTCGACTGCCTCGGTGAGATGCTCAGCTCCTCGCCCTACCGGGACGTCAAGGTCATCGATGTGGCCCGGAAGGCGGGTACTTCACCCGCGACGTTCTATCAGTACTTCCCGGACGTCGAGGGAGCGGTTCTCGAGATCGCGGAGGAAATGGCCAAGGAGGGCGCCGGGTTGACCGAGCTGGTCTCCGGCCGTTCCTGGGTCGGCAAGGCCGGCTGGCAGACCTCCGAGGAACTCGTCGAAGGCTTCCTGGACTTCTGGCGGAAGCACGACGCCATCCTCCGGGTCGTGGACCTCGGCGCCGCGGAGGGCGACAAGCGGTTCTACAAGATCCGCATGAAGATCCTGAACTCGGTCACCAACTCCCTCACGGACGCGGTGAAGGAGCTCCAGGCCAAGGGCAAGGTCGACAAGGAGGTCAGCCCCGCCGCCATGGCCGGCTCGCTCGTGGCCATGCTGGCCGCGGTCGCCGGCCACCAGAAGGGCTTCACGACCTGGGGCGTGAAGCAGGCCGAACTCAAGCCCAACCTGGCCCTGTTGGTGCATCTGGGCATCACCGGCAAGAAGCCGACCCGATAGCCCCACCCCCCTCCTCCACCCGTCCTGTCGTCGACGCCGACGGCGGCCCGCCCCCGCGGACCGCCGTCGGCGCCGCCGTGTCCGGGCGGGCTCCGCACCGCCGCCACACCGGCCGCGGGCGGCGCCGGCCGCGATGTCTCATCGCCTGCTCAGCCGGAAGAGTCTGATCTCGCGCTCGATCCGCGCCTGGTACGTGGCGTACGGCGGCCAGAACGCGAGCGCCGCCCGCCACGCCTCCGCGCGCTCCTCCCCCGCGAGCAGCCGCGCCCGTACGGGGATGTCCACGCCCTTCCAGTTCACCTCGACGTCCGGATGGGCGAGCAGGTTCGCCGTCCAGGCCGGGTGTCCGGGGCGGCCGAAGTTGGAGCCGATGAGCAGCCAGCCGCCGTCCGGCTCCGGCATGCAGGCGAGCGGGGTGACACGCGGCAGCCCGCTCTTCGCGCCCCGGGCGGTGAGCACCACGCCGGGCAGCATCTGGGCGCTGAGCAGCACCTTTCCCCTGGTCAGCCGGTGCACGGCCTTGTCCATGGCGGGCACGACGTGCGGGCCGATCCGGGCGAAGGTCCTGGTCGAGGACATCTTCTGCATCAGTGTGCGTCCGACGGGCATCTACGCCGCCACCTCTCCGAAGAGTCCGGTCCGTTCCGCCGCGCGGGCGCGCAGCCGCCGCACGGGCCCGAAGAGCAGTTCGTCGGAGGCGGCCCGCTTGAAGAAGAGGTGCGCCTCGTGCTCCCAGGTGAAGCCGATGCCGCCGTGGAGCTGGATGGACTCGCCCGCGGTGGCGCGGAGCGCCTCCAGGGCGTGGGCGAGGGCGAGCGGCCCGCTGTCCGGTCCGGGTCCGGGTTCCCTGGCCGCGCAGGAGGTGAGGGAGCCGGCTGCCTCGACCTGGACGTACAGGTCGGCGAGGCGGTGTTTGACCGCCTGGAAGGAGCCGACGGGCCGGCCGAACTGTTCGCGCGCGCCGACGTGGGCGACGGTCCGGTCGAGGGCCTCACGGGCCGCGCCGACGGCCTCGGCGGCCAGCATGACGGCGGCCTCGCGGCCGGTGACGGCGAGCGCGCCGAGGACGTCGGCCGGTTCCTCGCCGAGGAGTTCGGCCTCGGTGTCCCTGAACTGGACGGTGGCCTGGGTCCGGGTGGAGTCCAGGGTGGTCTGCCGGGTGCGGACGAGTCCGGCCGCCTCCGCGGACCCTGCCCGCACGAGGAAGAGCAGGGTGCGGCTGCGGGCGAAGCCTCCGGCGTGGGCGGCGACGAGCAGCAGTCCGGCGCTGTGTCCGTCGAGGACCTGGGCGGCCTCCCCGTACAGCCGCCAGCCTCCGTCGACGGCGCGGGCCTGGACGCCGCCCGCACGGCCGCCACCGGACCAGTCCTCGGCGGTGTTGTCGCCGGTGAGGCCGAGGGCGAGCGCGAGCGAGCCGCCGGGGACGGCGAGGGCGCAGGTCAGACTGCCGTCGGCGAGCCTGGGGAGGACTGCGGCGCGCTGCGCGGGGGTGCCGAGGGCGGCGAGGAGCGGGGCGGCGAGGACGCTGGTCGCGAGGAGCGGGGAGGGGGCGAGGGCGCGGCCGGTCTCCTCGCAGGCGAGGGCGAGTTCGGCGGGCCCGCAGCCGACTCCGCCGTACTCCTCGGGGACGGCGAGCCCGGCGACGCCGAGGGTGCCGGACATCCGGGCCCAGAGGTCGGGGTCGTATCCCTGGGGAGTGGCGGTGGCCGCGCGGTTCTCCTGCGGTCCGGCCCGTTCGGCGAGCAGGTCGCGCAGGGTGCGGCGGATCTCCTGCTGCTCCTCGGTGAGCGGGACGGCGAGCGAGGCGTCCATGAGGCTCCCTCCGTTTCTGACGGTGCGTCATGCTAGGCCCGCGCCGGGCCGGTTGCCAGAGCCGCGCCGGTTCCGTTCACATGAATCTGATGTACCGTCAGATTCATGCCGACCACCGTGCCGACCACCGCGCCGACCGACGCGCCCGCCACCGTGCCGACCACCGCCGGCGCCACCGCGCGCACCACCGTCCGCGGCCCCCGCCGCGTCGCCGTCGCGGGCGTCGCCCTCGCCGACTGCGGCCGGGTCGACGAGGCCACCCCCTACGCCCTGCACGCCCAGGCCGCCCGGCGCGCGCTGGCGGACAGCGGCCTGGACCGCTCACTGATCGACGGCCTCGCCTCGGCGGGCCTCGGCACCCTCGCCCCGGTCGAGGTCGCCGAGTACCTCGGGCTCCGGCCCCGCTGGGTGGACTCGACCGCCGTCGGCGGCGCCACCTGGGAGGTCATGGCCGCGCACGCCGCCGACGCGATCGCCGCCGGCCACGCGAACGCGGTCCTCCTCGTGTACGGCTCCACCGCGCGCGCCGACATCCGCGCCCGACGGCGCACCGCGAACCTGTCGTTCGGCTCGCGCGGCCCGCTCCAGTTCGAGGTTCCGTACGGGCACACCCTGATCGCCAAGTACGCGATGGCCGCCCGCCGTCACATGCACGAGTACGGGACGACCCTGGAGCAGCTCGCCGAAGTGGCCGTCCGGGCGCGGGCGAACGCGGCGCTCAACCCGGAGGCGATGTTCCGCGACCCGATCACCGTCGACGACGTCCTGGCCGGGCCGATGATCGCGGACCCGTTCACCAAGCTGCACTGCTGTCTGCGCTCCGACGGCGGCTGCGCGGTGCTGCTGGTCGCCGAGGAGTACGTCCAGGACTGCCTCAAGGCCCCGGTCTGGGTGCTCGGCACGGGCGAGCACGCCTCCCACACCACGATGTCGGAGTGGGAGGACTTCACGGTCTCCCCGGCGGCGGTCAGCGGCCGGCTCGCCTTCGAGCGGGCGGGCGTGACCCCGGCGGACGTGGACCTCGCCGAGGTCTACGACGCCTTCACCTACATGACCCTGGTGACCCTGGAGGACCTGGGCTTCTGCGCGAAGGGCGAGGGAGGGGCGTTCGTCCAGGAGAAGGACCGACTGCCGGTGAACACGGACGGCGGCGGGCTCTCGGCCTGCCATCCGGGGATGCGGGGGCTCTTCCTGCTGGTGGAGGCGGTACGGCAGTTGCGCGGGGAGGCACCGGGGCTCCAGGTGCGGCGGCCGGACGGAAGCCTGCCGGAGGTGGCGGTGGCATCGGGTACGGGGGGCTGGTTCTGCTCGTCGGGGACGGTGGTCCTCGGCCGGTCGTGACCCGCGGCCAAGGATCTATACAAGCGTCATAGACAAGCGTGTAGGACATCCGTATAGTCATGTCTGCGGGCAGGGGAACGGCCCGCAGCCACCGACAAGGAGTCCTGCCGTGAACAGCACCGCGAACAGCACCCCGAACAGCACCCCGAACACCTCCACGCACACCGCCGCGCACACCTCCGCGAAGACCGTCCTCATCTCGGGCGCCTCGGTCGCCGGCCCCGCCCTCGCCCTCTGGCTGCACCGCTACGGCTTCACCCCCACCGTCGTCGAGCGCGCCCCCGAACTCCGCACCGGCGGCTACAAGGTGGACATCCGCGGCACCGCGATCGAGGTCTGCCGCCGCATGGGGATCCTCGACGAGATCCGCGCCGACTCCACGGACATGCGCGGCGGTTCCTACGTCGACGACCGCGGTCGCACCATCGGCGAACTGTCCGCCGACATCTTCGGCGGACGCGTCGAGGGGGACGACGAGATCATGCGCGGCGAGCTGGCCCGCATCCTCCACGAGCGGACCCGCGACGACGTCGAGTACCTCTTCGACGACTCGATCGCCACCCTCGACGAGGACGCCGACGGCGTCACCGTCGCCTTCGAGAGCGGCACCGTCCGCCGCTTCGACCTGGTGGTCGGCGCCGACGGACTGCACTCCCACACCCGGCGCCTGGTCTTCGGCGAGGAGAAGCGCTTCAAGCGCCACCTCGGCGCGTACGTCTCCATCTTCACCGCCCCCAACCACCTGGGCCTCGACCGCTGGGAGACGTACCACGCGCTGCCCGGGAAGCTGGTCTGCGTCTACAGCTCGGCCGGCGAGACCGACGCGAAGAACCTCTTCATCTTCTCCTCGCCCGAGGAACTCCCCTACCACCACCGGGACATCACCGCCCAGCGGCGCCACCTCGCCACGACCTTCGCCGGCGACGGCTGGGAGATCCCCCGGCTCCTCGGCCACGCCGCCGACGCCGACGACCTCTACTTCGACTCCATCTCCCTCATCGAGATGGACCGCTGGTCGAAGGGGCGCGTCGTCCTCCTCGGCGACGCCGCCCACTGCTCCTCCCCCGCCTCCGGCCAGGGCACCGGACTCGCCCTCACCGGCGCGTACGTCCTGGCAGGCGAACTGGCCCGGGCCGGCGGCGACCACCGCGTCGCCTTCGAGCGCTACGAGGCGCACATGCGGCCCGGCGTCGAGCGGAACCAGAGGATGGCGGAGGGCTTCGTCAAGGAGATGACCGTCGGCTCCAAGTGGAAGATCGCGCTGCGGATGTTCATGGTGCGCACGCTGCCGAAGACCCCGTGGAAGAACCTCATCGCGAAGAAGATCCGCGACGAGATCCAGGCCGCGGCGAACGCCGTCCCGCTGGTGGACTACCGGACGCCGATCACGAGCAGCACCCCCGGCGCCACCGCCCCGCGCTCTACCGTGGCCTCATGACCGACTTCCACCACGCCCTGCGCTCCCTGAAGGTCTGGGACACCGAACTGCCCGCCTTCGACCCGGCGGGCGCCCCGCCCGAGCCGCTCCCCCTCTTCCACGACTGGTTCACGGCGGCGGCCGCGGCCGGCCAGACCGAGCCGCACACCCTCTCCCTGGCCACCGTGGACGAGGACGGCAGGCCCGACGTCCGCACCGTGATGCTGCACGACGCCGACGCGCGCGGCTGGCACTTCGCCTCCCACGCCACCAGCGCCAAGGGCCGCCAGCTCGCCGCCCGCCCCGAGGCCGCGCTCGGCTTCTACTGGCCGGTCCAGGGCCGCCAGGTCCGGATCCGGGGCCACGTCACCACCGGGACCCCCGAGGAGGCGTACGAGGACCTCCACGCCCGCTCCACCGGCGCCCTCGCCTCGGCCCTGGTCGGCCGACAGAGCGAACTCCTCGACTCCCCGGAGACCCTCGCGGAGGCGAGCGCCCAGGCCTGGCGCCGGGCCCGGGCGGAACCGGACGCCCCCGCCCCCACCTGGACGCTCTACGTCGTCGAGCCGGCCGAGGTCGAGTTCTTCCAGGGCGACGCACAGCGCCGCCACCTCCGCCTCCGCTACCGCCGCACGGACGAGGGCTGGACCCGCGAACTCCTCTGGCCGTAGCCGCTATTCGCCACCGGAGTCGTACATCTCCTCGATCTCCCGGGCGAAGTCCCGCAGCACCGCCCGCCGCTTGAGCTTGAGGGACGGGGTCAGATGGCCGGAGGTCTCCGAGAACTCGGCGTTCAGGACCCGGAAGTCACGGATCGACTCCGCCCGTGAGACGAGCCGGTTGGCATCGTCCACCGCCCGCCCGAGGGCGGCGAGCAGTTCCTCGTCCCGGGTCAGCTCCCAGAGCGCCAGGTGGTCCTTGTGCCGCATCCGCCGCCAGTGCGTCAGGCCCTCGTGGTCGAGGGTGATCAGGGCCGTGACGTACGGACGGTTGTCGCCGAGGACCACGCACTGGGCGACCAGCGGATGGGCGCGCAGCCAGTCCTCCAGCGGGGCCGGCGCGACGTTCTTCCCCGCCGAGGTGATGAGGATGTCCTTCTTGCGGCCGGTGATCCGCAGATAGCCGTCGGCGTCGAGGGACCCCAGGTCCCCGGTGGGGAACCAGCCGTCGTCGGTGTACGGCACGGCCGCCCCGCGCTGGGCGTCCCAGTACCCGGCGAAGACATGACCGCCCTTGAGCCAGACCTCGCCGTCACCGGCGATCCGGACCGAGGTGCCGGGCAGCGGCCAGCCGACCGTGCCGGTACGGGGCCGCCGGGGCGGGGTGACCGTCGACGCTGCCGTGGTCTCCGTCAGGCCGTACCCCTCGAAGACCTCCACGCCCGCCCCGGCGAAGAACTCGGCCAGCCGCGCGCCGAGCGGGGAGCCGCCGGAGATCACGTACTTCACCCGGCCGCCGAGCGCGGCCCGGATGCGCCGGTAGACGAGCGGGTCGTAGAGCGCCCGCGCGGCCCGCAGCGAGAGCGAGGGGGAGGCCTCCTTGCCGTACCGGCGGGCGACCCGGGCGGCGCGGTCGAAGGAGGCGGCCTTGCCACCGCGTTCGGCGGTGGCGCGGGCGGAGTTGAAGACCTTCTCCAGGACGTACGGGATGGCGAGGAGGAAGGTGGGGCGGAACCCGGCGAGATCGTCGAGGAGCTCCTGGCCCTCCACCGAGGGGGCGTGCCCGACGCGGACCCGGGCCCGCATACAGCCGATGGCCACCATCCGCCCGAAGACATGGGAGAGCGGCAGGAAGAGCAGGGTGGCGGCCGGGTCCTTGTGCTCGGAGACGAAGACCGGGTGGAGGAGCCGGACGGCGTTGTCGACCTCGGCGAAGAAGTTGGCGTGGGTGAGGGCGCAGCCCTTGGGGCGGCCGGTGGTGCCCGAGGTGTAGATGAGGGTGGCGAGGGTCTCCGGGGTGAGCAGTCCGCGCCGGGCGGTGACGGCCTCGTCGGCGACCCGGGCGCCCGCGGTACGGAGCTGGTCGACGGCGCCGGTGTCCAGGACCCAGAGATGGGCGAGGCCGGGCAGCTGCCGCCGCTCGGCGGAGACGAGCCGGGCCTGGGCCGGGTCCTCGACGACACAGGCGGCGGCGCCGGAGTCCTGGAGGATCCAGCGGGTCTGGAACGCGGAGGAGGTCGGGTAGACGGGGACGGTGACGAGCCCGGCGGCCCAGGCGGCGAAGTCGAGCAGCGTCCACTCGTAGGTGGTCCGCGCCATGAGGGCGAGCCGGTCACCGGGCCGCAGGCCGTGCGCGATGAGGCCCTTGGCGACGGAGTGGACCTGGGCGGCGAAGGCCGAGGCGGTGACATCGGCCCACACCCCGTCCGGCCCCTTGCGGGAGAAGAGCACCGCGTCGGGGTCCTGACGGGCGTTGTCGTACGGCAGGTCGGCGAGCGAGCCGCGGCGGATCACGGGGACGAGCGCGGGCACGGAGACCTCGCGGACGACCCCGTCCACCAGGGTCTTGTGCGGCTCGACCGGCTCGCTCTCGGACAGTGCGGTGACGACGGACACGTGCGGCTCCTCGGTCTGCGCGATGAACTGAGGTCGTGCGTCGATCAGCTGAGGTCGTGCGTCGATGAACTGAGGTCGTACGTCGGTCGACTGCTACCGCGCGACGGCGAACCACCGCCGTACGCCGGTACGTTGCATACCCTGCAACTGCCTTGACTAGCCGGTAACCTTACTGCGAGGTAAGCGTCAACGGGGAGACCAGCGCTCGCTTTTCATGAGGTTCCCCAGACCGGACCACGCGAAGTTCATCAGCGTCGCGGCCGCCTCCTTCGCCGTCACCCCCGGAGTCTCGTTGGCCCAGCTCGCCAGCGACTCGGCGGACCCGACGAGCGCCTGCGCGAGCGCGTCGACATCCCGCCCGGTGATCACGGCACCGCCCGGCGCCTCCAGCGCCGCCTCACCGATCAGACCCGCGACGAACGCCGTGATCTCGTCCCGCATCCGCGCCGCCTCCCCCGCGAACGGCTCACCCTGCGTCCGCGCCTGCCGGCTGAGCACCGTCCAGGAGTCCGGATGTTCGGCGGCGAAGGCGAAGAAGGCCATCAGCCCCGCCCACAACCGCTCGTCGGGCGGCGCGCTCCGATCGACGACCGCCTCGGCCACGACCCCGAGCAAGGCCTGCGCCTCCCGCCGGATCACCGCGGTGAAGAGCTCCTCCTTGGAGTGCAGATACAGGTAGACGAGCGGCTTCGACACCCCGGCCGACTCGGCGATCTCGTCCATGGAAGCCGCCTGGTACCCGTTCCGCGCGAAGCACCGCACGGCCGCGTCCACCATCTGCCGCTCCCGCACGGCCCGCGGCAACCGCCGCGCCCCAGCACCACCGGCCATGGCGGCCCACCCCTGCTCCCAAGATCCACTGGCTGCCCCGCCGAAAGCCTACGTGCCCCCTGCCCGACGGGGGCAGGGGGCACGGAGGGTGTGTGTGCGACGAGGGTCAGGCCGCGACCGCGACCTTCTCCTGGGTCTCGCGGGTGTCCACCAGGTCGTCGATGGGCGACGACGAGGCGTTCTCGTACGCCGTGAGGTCGAGGATCTTCTCGCGGGCGGAGACGATCACCGGGACGAGCGCCTGGCCGGCGACGTTCGTGGCCGTGCGCATCATGTCCAGGATCGGGTCGATCGCCATCAGGAGGCCGACGCCCTCCAGGGGGAGGCCCAGGGTGGAGAGGGTGAGGGTCAGCATGACCGTCGCGCCCGTCAGGCCGGCGGTGGCCGCCGAGCCGATGACCGAGACGAAGGCGATCAGCAGGTAGTCGCCGATGCCGAGCTGCACGTCGAAGATCTGCGCGATGAAGATCGCGGCGAGCGCCGGGTAGATCGCGGCGCAGCCGTCCATCTTGGTCGTCGCGCCGAACGGGACGGCGAAGGAGGCGTACTCCTTCGGGACGCCGAGGCGCTCGGTGACCTTCTGGGTGACCGGCATCGTGCCGACCGAGGAGCGGGAGACGAAGGCCAGCTGGATGGCCGGCCAGGCGCCCTTGTAGAACTGGATCGGGTTGACCTTGGCGACCGTCGCGAGCAGCAGCGGGTAGACGCCGAACATGACCAGGGCGCAGCCGATGTAGACGTCGGCGGTGAAGGTCGCGTACTTGCCGATCAGGTCCCAGCCGTAGTCGGCGATGGCGAAGCCGATGAGGCCGACGGTGCCGAGCGGGGCGAGGCGGATGACCCACCAGAGGGCCTTCTGGAGCAGTTCGAGGATCGACTCGGAGAGCGTGAGGATCGGCTTGGCCTTGTCGCCGAGCTTGAGGGCGGCGATGCCGGCGACTGCGGCCATGAAGACGATCTGAAGGACGTTCAGCTCGGTGAAGGGTGTGATGACGTCCGTCGGGATGATGCCGGTCAGGAAGTCGATCCAGGAGCCTTCGCGCTTCGGCAGCTTGCCGTCCTGCGGGGTGAGGCCGGTGCCGGCGCCCGGGTTGGTGATCAGGCCGATGGCGAGGCCGATGGCCACCGCGATCAGCGAGGTGATCATGAACCAGAGCAGGGTGCGGGTGGCGAGCCTGGCGGCGTTGTTCACCTTCCGCAGGTTGGTGATCGAGACCAGGATCGCGAAGAAGACGAGCGGGGCGACGGCCAGCTTCAGGAGCTGGACGAAGATGTCGCCGACCTGGCCGAGGGTCTCCTTCAGCCAGGAGACGTCCTGGCTGCGGGCGATCCAGCCGAGCAGGGCGCCGAGGACCAGACCGGCGATGATCTGGGCCCAGAAGGGGATCTTCGGTATGCGCGAGGAAGCGGGGGACTGCTTCTCGGGTGTGGTCGCGGACGCGGACACAGACACACTCCACAGGTGCGTATCGGGCAATACGGGACGGGGGTGCGGCACACACGCGTTTTCACGCGGGCCGCTGCATGATGCCGGGTCAGACCCCGCGGCAACAGACCGCGGACATACAGCGGCACAGATCGACGTGCAGGCGCGCCACGAGCGGGGTGCTCGCGGCATGGGAGGGGCGCACAACTGTCGTCATGTCGAACACGTTAACACTTGAACTTTGAGAACCTCAAAGCCCTTCTTTGAGGTAGACGGACCCCCCTTTCACCTCCGAAACGCAGAACGCCCCAGGCGGGAGCCTTGGAAGCTCCCGCCCGGGGCGGATGATCTGTGAGCAAGCTTACGCGGCCTTTACAGGCGGCGCGTGGGGTGGACTAGTCCTCCTGGGACCGGTTCGCCGCCAGACGGCCCTTCGCGCGGTCGACCTTCGCCACGACCTCGGCGCTCGCCTCGTCGCGCACCCTGCGCAGCAGGACGAAGCTCAGCGGGGCGGAGATGACGATGGCGAGGACGAGGACCCAGAGCAGGTTCGAGTCGCCGAGGCCGCGCGGCAGCACCTCGATGTAGACGAGACCCCACAGGGCGAGGAAGCATCCGGCGAAGATGCCGAGACGCATCAGCGTGTAGCGGAGCATGTCAGCCCACTCTTCCGTTCCGACGTTCCGAAAAGTTCCCAAGATCCCATACGGGACAAGAGCCCCTCCAGTGAAGCACGACCCCGGGGGCATCCCGGGGCCGGGCCTCTCGACCACCCCGGAGGTCCCTCTTGAGCGCCCCGCGAGTAATAGCTAAGATCGGCTCATGACCCTTACGTTTGAGGTGGATCCGGCGATCGACCCCGCCCTGCGCGACGGCGTGCTCTCCCTCTGGGCCGACGTCTCCAACGTCGGCGGCGCGGTCGGCTTCGTCCCGCCCGTAACTCCCGACGAGATCCGCCCCTCGCTGCTCAGGCACCTCGTCGCGATGAGCGAGGGCGGTACGCGGCTGCTCGTCGGCCGCGACGAGAACGGCGCGGTCGCCGCCACCGCGTTCTTCACCTTCAACACCCACCCCCTGATGCAGCACTGGGTGTGGCTCTACACGGTGATGGTCGACCCCCGGCACCAGGGCAGGGGATACGGCCGCGACCTCATGGCGGCGGTCGAGCACACCGCCCGTACCGCCGAGGGCTTCGAGGACATCGAGGCCGTGCGGCTGGCCTGCCGGGGCGGCACCGGAGTCGACGGCTTCTACGCCAAGTGCGGCTACAAGGAGGTCGGCCGCGTCCCCGACGCGATCCGGGTCGCCCCCGGAGACGACCGCGACGACATCATCATGCTGCTGCCGCTCACCTGACAGGACCGAACCGGACCGGACCCGGCCGCACCGGACGCGACCGGACCCGACCGGACCCGACACAGAATGTCGGGTCCGGGCTCCTGACCTCTTCCTACGGTGAGGACAAGGAAAGGGAAGGACGGATCACGTGCTGGAGCAGCTCAACCAGGCACTCGACCACATCGAGGAGCACCTCGTCACCGAGCTCCACGGCGACCTCGACCCGGCCGAACTCGCCCGGATCGCGACGACCTCGGAGCACCACTTCCGGCGCATGTTCTCGGCGCTCGCCGGCATGCCCCTGTCGGAGTACGTACGGCGCCGGCGGCTCACCGTCGCGGGCGCCGAGGTGCTCGCCGGGGAGCGGACGCTCCTGGAGATCGCGGTGCGCCACGGCTACGGCTCCGGGGAGGCCTTCGCCCGCGCGTTCCGCGCGGTGCACGGGGTCGGACCCGGCGAGGTCCGCCGCACGGGGGCCGCGCTCAACGCCCAGCCGCGGATGTCCTTCCGACTCGTCGTCGAAGGGAACAACAGCATGAAGTACCGCACCGTGGCCAAGGACGCCTTCCGGATCGTCGGCAGCAGGGCCCGGGTCCCCCTCGTGTACGAGGGGGAGAACCCGGCGATCGCCGCCCAGATCCGGGGCCTGGGCCAGGAGACCCTCGACCGGCTCGCGGGCCTGTCGACCGGGGCGCCCGCCGGGCTCGTCTCGGCCGTCGTCCACCTCACCTGCGACCGGGAGGAGGGCGCCGAACTCGACCATTGGTACGGCGTGACCGGCGCGCCGGACGCCGCCCCGGAGGGCTTCGAGACCCTCGACCTCCCGGCCGGGACCTGGGCGGTCTTCGAGAACGAGGGCCCCTACCCGCAAGCGCTCCAGTACCTGTGGCGGGACGTCTTCACCCTGTGGTTCCCGTCCAATCCGTACGAGAGCCGCCCCGGACCGGAGATCCTGTCGGTCCGGCCCTCGGCGGACTGGACGACGGCCGCGGCGGAGCTGTGGATCCCGGTGGAACACACGGCGGGATGAGAGAAGGGCCGGTGGGTGATCCCACCGGCCCTTCCTCTGCCCGTACTCAGAACCGCATCGCCTGCGGCGTCTCGCGCCGCTCCGCGTCCGGGCCCGGGTACTCGCGGATGATCTCGTACCGGGTGTTCCGCTCGACCGGGCGGAAGCCGGCGTCGCGGATCAGCTCCAGGAGGTCCTCGCGGCCCAGCTTGTTCGGCGTGCCGTAGTTGTCGGCGTCGTGCGTGATCTTGTACTCGACGACCGAGCCGTCCATGTCGTCGGCGCCGTGCTGGAGCGCGAGCTGCGCCGTCTGGACGCCGTGCATGACCCAGAAGACCTTGACGTGCGGCACGTTGTCGAAGAGGAGCCGGGAGACCGCGAAGGTCTTCAGGGCCTCGGCGCCGGTCGCCATGGTGGTGCGCGCCTGGAGCTTGTTGCGGACCTTGCCGTCCTGCATGTCGACGAAGTCGTGCTGGTAGCGCAGCGGGATGAAGACCTGGAAGCCGCCGGTCTCGTCCTGGAGCTCACGCAGCCGCAGCACGTGGTCCACGCGGTGACGGGGCTCCTCGATGTGCCCGTACAGCATGGTGCTGGGGGTCTTGAGCCCCTTCTCGTGCGCGAGGCGGTGGATCCGGGACCAGTCCTCCCAGTGGGTGCGGTGGTCCACGATGTGCTGCCGGACCTCCCAGTCGAAGATCTCCGCGCCGCCGCCGGTCAGGGACTCCAGACCGGCCTCGATGAGCTCGTCGAGGATGTCGGAGGCGGACATGCCGGAGATGGTCTCGAAGTGGTGGATCTCGGTGGCGGTGAAGGCCTTGAGCGAGACGTTCGGCAGGGCCTTCTTGAGCTCGGAGAGGGAGCGCGGGTAGTACCGCCAGGGCAGGTTGGGGTGCAGCCCGTTGACGATGTGCAGCTCGGTGAGGTTCTCGTTCTCCATCGCCTTCGCGAGGCGCACGGCCTCCTCGATGCGCATGGTGTACGCGTCCTTCTCGCCCGGCTTGCGCTGGAACGAGCAGTAGGCGCAGGAGGCGGTGCAGACGTTGGTCATGTTCAGATGCCGGTTGACATTGAAATGGACCACGTCGCCGTTCTTGCGGGTCCGGACCTCGTGGGCCAGACCGCCGAGCCAGGCGAGGTCGTCGGACTCGTACAGGGCGATGCCGTCCTCGCGGCTCAGCCGCTCACCGTCCCGGACCTTCTGCTCAAGTTCGCGCTTGAGGCCCACATCTTTGATAGATGCAGTCATGTACGGCCGCCTCCCAGGTCTGACAAGTTCCAAGCTCCCCAACCGTACTCTCAGCCCTCTTCGGGCAGCTCTCCGACCCGGTTCTCCCACTTCGTGGAGAGCACGATCGTCGTTCGGGTGCGGGAGACGCCCTTGGTGCCGCTGAGGCGGCGGATCGTCTTCTCCAGGCCGTCGACGTCGCTGACGCGCACCTTGAGCATGAACGAGTCGTCGCCGGCGATGAACCAGCAGTCCTCGATCTCGGCGAGGTCCTTGAGCCGGCGGGCCACGTCCTCGTGGTCGGCGGCGTCGGAGAGGGAGATGCCGATGAGGGCGGTGACGCCGAGGCCGAGCGAGGCGGCGTCGACGGTGGCGCGGTAGCCGGTGATGACTCCGGCCGCCTCAAGACGGTTGATGCGGTCGGTGACAGAGGGGCCGGAGAGCCCGACGAGCCGGCCGAGCTCGGCGTACGAGGCACGTCCGTTCTCGCGCAGAGCCTGGATGAGCTGCCTGTCCACGGCGTCCATAGGTATGAAGCCTTCCATTGTCCAGCGATACCGCGAGTTTAGGTATAGAATCTAAGGTACACAGGAGAGACGCCCTGTGAATCTTTCAACTGATCAAAGACGATCTTTCAGGAGTGGTGTTCACCGTGTACACGATCGAGATGGCCTACGCACGCATGCGCGAGCTGCAGGACCTGGCCAACCGCTCGCGTGCCCACCAGCCGACCGCCGCCTCGAAGCGTGCCGAGAAGAAGCACGCCAAGAAGCGCTAATCCGACCGGGGGGTCGCTCCACCGAGCTCTCCCTCCCACCGGCGGTACAGCCGATGCGGCACCCCTGCCGCGTCGAGCACCCGCCCGGCGACGAAGTCCACCAGATCCTGGATGTGCGTCGCCCCCGCGTAGAACGCCGGAGAGGCGGGCAGCACCACGGCTCCCGCCTCGTCCAGCGCCACCATGTGCTTGAGCGTCTGTCCGTTCAGCGGGGTCTCCCGCACGGCGACGACCAGCGGCCGCCGCTCCTTCAGCGTCACGCTCGCGGTCCGCTGGAGCAGGTCCTTCGAGAGCCCCAGTGCCACTCCCGCCACCGCCGCGGTCGAGGCCGGCACGACCAGCATCCCCTTCGCCGGGTACGACCCCGAGGACGGCCCCGCGGCCAGATCGCCGGCCGCCCAGTACCGCACGTCGCCGAGGGCGTCCGACACGTCGAAGGTGTCCGGCTTCCCGTCCGCGCCCCGCGCCAGCCAGGCCGCCAGGTCCTCGCGCCAGTGCGCGTCGCGGAAGGAGATGCCCGTCTCGTCGAGCAGCGTGAGCCGCGAGGCCCGCGACACGACGAGGTCGACGCTCTCCCCGGCGGCGAGGAGGCCCCGCAGTACGGCGGCGGCGTACGGCGTACCCGACGCCCCGGAAACCCCCACCACCCAGGGCCGACGACTCTTCATCTCCTGCGACTCCACGACAGAGAGCCTATCCGGCCGGGAAAAGCCAGGCCCGGGCGCGGCTCACCGCTTCGCCCCCGGGCGGGGGTTACGGGGTGAGCCCGCGGACCAGCAGGTCGAGGAGGGCGCACACGAACAGCGCCATTCCGATGAAGCCGTTCACCGTGAAGAACGCCCGGTTCAGGCGTGACAGGTCGTGCGGCCTCACGATCGAGTGCTCGTAACAGAAGGCGGCCACCACGATCACCAGGCCGACCCAGAAGAAGAGACCGGCGTCGGTGGCGAGGGCGTACCAGACGAGCAGCCCCGTGGTGACGACCGCGGAGGCGCGGGCGCCCCACAGCGCGGCCGGGATCCCGAAGCGCGCCGGTACGGACATGACGCCGTGGGCCCGGTCCGCCTGCACGTCCTGGCAGGCGAAGATCAGGTCGAAGCCGCCGATCCAGACGCCCACCGCGAGGCCCAGGAAGACCGCGTCCCAGGACCACTCGCCGGTCACCGCGAGCCAGGCGCCGATGGGCCCGATGGCCTGGGCGAGGCCCAGGATGGCGTGCGGGAAGTTGGTGAACCGCTTGCCGTACGGATAGACGACCATCGGGATGACGGCGAGCGGCGCGAGGGCCAGACAGAGCGGGTTGAGCAGGGCGGCGGCGCCGAGGAAGACGACGACGGCGATCCCGGCCCCGGTCCACGCCGACCGCACGGACACGGCACCGGTCACCAGCTCGCGGTTGGCGGTGCGCGGATTGCGCGCGTCGATCTCGCGGTCGATGATCCGGTTGCAGGCCATGGCGAAGGTCCGCAGCCCCACCATGCAGACGGTGACGAGGAACAGCGTCCACCAGTGGATGTTCCTGTCCACCTGGTACATCGCGGTGAGCGCGGCGGTGTACGCGAAGGGCAGCGCGAACACCGAGTGCTCGATCATCACGAGGCGCAGGAACGACTTCGTGCGCCCCGGCCGGGCGCCGGGCACGGCGGCCGTGGTCACAGCCCGTACTCCTTCCAGCGGCGGTCCACGAGGGCGGCCGTCGCCGGGTCCGACTCGACCATGTCCGGCCAGCCTCCGTCGCGGGTGTAGCCCTCCTCGGGCAGCTTCTTCGTGGCGTCGATGCCCGCCTTGCCGCCCCAGAACTGCTGGTAGGAGGCGTGGTCGAGGTGGTCGACCGGCCCCTCGACGACCGTGAGGTCACGGGCGTAGTCGGTGTTGCCGAGGGCCCGCCAGGACACCTCGTGCAGGTCGTGGACGTCGCAGTCCTTGTCGACCACGATGATCAGCTTGGTCAGCGACATCATGTGCGCGCCCCAGATGGCGTGCATGACCTTCTGCGCGTGCTTCGGGTACTTCTTGTCGATCGAGACGATCGCGCAGTTGTGGAAGCCGCCCGACTCCGGCAGGTGGTAGTCGACGATGTCCGGCACGATGATCTTGAGGAGCGGCAGGAAGAAGCGCTCCGTCGCACGGCCCAGCGGACCGTCCTCGGTCGGCGGCCGGCCGACGACGATCGACTGGAGCAGCGGACGCTTCCGCATCGTGATGCAGTCGATCTTCAGCGCGGGGAACGGCTCCTGCGGCGTGTAGAAACCGGTGTGGTCGCCGAAGGGCCCCTCCGGCAGCATCTCGCCCGGCTCCAGCCAGCCCTCGACGACGACCTCCGCCTGCGCGGGCACCTGGAGCGGGACGGTCTTGCAGTCGACCATCTCGATCCGCTTGCCCTGCACGAAGCCGGCGAAGAGGTACTCGTCGATGTCACCGGGCAGCGGGGCGGTCGAGGCGTACGTGACGGCCGGCGGGCAGCCGAAGGCGATCGCGACCGGCAGCCGCTCGCCCTTCGCGGCGGCGACGGCGTAGTGGTTGCGGCTGTCCTTGTGGATCTGCCAGTGCATGCCGATGGTGCGCTTGTCGTGCCGCTGGAGCCGGTAGAGCCCGAGGTTCCGGACCCCGGTCTCCGGGTGCTTCGTGTGCGTGAGGCCCAGGTTGAAGAAGGAGCCGCCGTCCTTGGGCCAGGTGAAGAGCGCGGGAAGAAGGTCGAGGTCGACGTCGTCCCCGGTGAGCACGACCTCCTGCACGGGTGCGGCGTCGGACTTCACCTTCTTCGGCGGCACGTGGACCATCGAGCCGAGCTTGCCGAAGGCCTCGCGGACACCGACGAAACCCTGCGGAAGCTCGGGCTTGAGCAGCCCGCCGATCTTCTCGCTGATCTCGCTGTACGACTTCAGGCCGAGGGCCTTGAGGAGTCGGCGGTCGGTCCCGAAGACGTTCATCGCGAGCGGCATCGAGGAGCCCTTGACGTTCTCGAAGAGAAGCGCCGGACCCCCCGCCTTGTTCACCCGGTCGACGATCTCCCCGACCTCCAGGTACGGGTCGACTTCGGCCTTGATGCGCTTGAGGTCGCCTTCGCGCTCGAGGGCCCTGAGCAGCGAGCGGAGATCGTCGTAAGCCATAGGGGCCAGTATCCGCCACGGGCTACGCTGGGACTGTCACCGGGGCGGTCGAAACGAGCCCCTTCACTGCTTCCAGGGGGCTGTCCCACATGCTCAGGGCGCTGCTGTTCATCGTCCCGCTGGCGCTGATGATCTACGCCTTCATCGACTGCCTGAACACCCCGGAAGAAGAGGTCAAGCACCTTCCGAAGCCGGTCTGGGCCATCGTCGTCCTGCTGTTCTCCGTGGTCGGCGCGATCGGCTGGATCGTCGCGGGCAAGGACCGGCGGCCGCGGACCCGGGGCGGTGCGGGCGGCTGGGTCGCTCCCGACGACAACCCCGAGTTCCTGAAGTCCCTCAAGGACGAGGGGCAGACCGGGCGGCCGGACGACGAGGACCTCAGGGCCCGGGAGGCGGACCTCCGCCGCCGCGAGGAAGAACTGAGGCGGCGCGAGCGCGGCGAGGACACCGAGAGCTGATGGAGCTCCGGCTCCTGGCCACCTTCGAGAAGGTCGCCGCCGTCCTCTCCTTCACCCGGGCCGCCGCCGAACTCGGTTACGCGCAGTCCAGCGTCACCGGTCAGATCCGGTCCCTGGAGTCCTCGCTCGGGGTGGAGCTCTTCGAGCGGCTCGGCAGCCGCATCCGGTTGACCGAGGCCGGGGAGCGGCTCCTGCCGTACGCCCGCCGCATGGGCGAGCTGGCCGAGGAGGCCCGTACCGCCGTCGCCGTCGCGGCCGAACCGGCCGGGACGATCGCCATCGGCACCATGGAATCCCTCACCTCCTACCGGCTGCCGCCGCTCCTGGAGTACTTCCACCACCGCTACCCGGGTGTACGCCTCACCCTGCGGCCCACCCTCGGCGACGAGACCCGGCAGGCGCTGCGGCAGGGCACGTACGACGTCGGCTTCCTGATGGAGCCCGACACCGAGCACGAGGGCCTGGAGTCGGAGGTCCTCGCGCCCGAGCCACTGGTCCTGGTGGCGGGTCCCGGCCATCCCCTGGTGGGGCGTACGGGGCTGACCGCCGCGGATGTGGCCGGGGCGCAGCTGGTGGGCACCGAGCCGGGCTGCCCGTACCGCGACCTCTTCGAGGCGGAGCTGCGGGAGTGGGCACCGCCGTTCATGGAGTTCGGCACGATCGAGGCGACCAAGCGCGGGGTGGCCGCGGGCCTCGGGGTGGCGCTGCTTCCCCGGGTGGCCGTCGCGGCGGAACTGTCGAACGGAGCTCTGGTGCCGCTGGCCTGGGAGGCCCCGTTCACCCTCTTCACCCAACTCGCGTGGCGACGGGGGAAGCGGCTTCCGGCGCATGTCCGTCTGTTCGTGGAGCAGGCGCGGCGACTGGTGTCCGAGCAGCGAGGGTGACCTTGAGGCTGGCGAGCACGATCAGCGGAACGCCGAGCGCCTGGACGAGCCCGATGTGATGCCCGTACGCGGCCCAGTCGACGCCCATGGCGACGGCGGGGTAGGTGAAGGCCAGCACGGCGATCTTGGCGGTGGGCAGCTTGGCGTAGGCGGCGTACATGAGGACGTACATCAGCCCGGTGTGGATGATCCCGAGCCCGGCGAGCCAGCCCCAGCCGGCGCCGAACCTCGACGCGGCGCCGAAGTCGGCGAACGGGAGCAGCAGCGGGATGCCGACCAGGACCTGGACGAGGGCGATCAGGTGCGGCCGTACGCCGGTGATCCGCTTGGTGACGATCGTCGACAGGGCGTAGAGGACGGCGGCGCCGAGCGCGAGCCCGAGGCCCTTGAGCGAGGCGGTGTCGCCGGGCCGTATCCCGGAGACGAGCACGAGCCCGGCGAACGCGACGGCGAGCCAGCCCAGCTTCGCGGCGGTGATCCGCTCCCGGAACAGCACGGCGCCGAACACCACCAGGAAGAACGGCTGCGTGTGGTAGACGACGGTGGCGAAGGAGATCGAGGTGGCCTCGTACGCCTCGAAGAGCAGCACCCAGTTGAAGACGATGAACACCCCGCCGAGCGCGGCGAGTCCGAACTTCCGCGGAGTGAGGCCGTGCCCGGTGAAGTAACCGCGCACCAGGCTGTACGCGCCGAGGGCGGCAGCCCCGAAGAGGCACCGGAAGAACACCACGTTGAAGGGGGACGCCCCCGACTCCACGACGAAGATGCCGAGGGTGCCGGAGAGCACCATGGCGAGGGTGAGTTCGACGGTTCCCCTGGTCTCGTTTCTCATGACGACGACGCTACGAGCGCCCCGGATCCGGGTCCACGAGCCAGTGGGGGGACCTGCCGATGGGGGCGATCGGCTGAGCCGATGGGGGGCCCGGACCGCTGCCGCGCGCGGCGGCGGGCGGCGGTCCGGGAGGAGGCTCAGTTGTCGGAGCCGACGGTGTTGTCGTGACCGGCGTTGAAGACGTCGTCGTGCGCGAACTGGAGCCAGTCGCCGAAGACGACGGTGTGCGAGGCCTCCGGCTCGAACTCGACGTGGACGTCGGCGCTCGCGATGCCGGCGGCGCCGAGGACGAGGGCACCGGTGGCGAGGACGGTCAGCAGGGAACGCATGGAGGACCTCTCGGTAGAGCGGCGGAACACTCCGCCGACCGGCGGAGCACCCCGCAAGCTAAGGCCACGGCCCGTCCGGCCTCCCGGCGCCGGGCCGGTGGCGCCCCGGCCCTCAGCCGATCGGCGGAGGCCCCTCCTGACCGTTCACGGCGAGGGGACCTTCGTCGCCGATCCGCTGCTGACGGACGAGGGCCACCGGCAGGTGTGACGACCCGGCTCCGGCGGGGAAGGCTCCCCGCATGGACCAGGAACAGGCCCGCAGGTGGCTCGCGACCGCCGTCGCCGAGGCCCGCGCCGGGCTCGCCGAGGGCGGGATCCCGATCGGGGCCGCGCTGTACGGGGCGGACGGCACGCTCCTCGGGCGCGGCCACAACCGGCGCGTGCAGGACGGGGACCCGTCGACGCACGCGGAGACCGCCGCCTTCCGGGCCGCGGGCCGGCAGCGCTCGTACCGGGGTACGACGATGGTGACGACCCTCTCGCCCTGCTGGTACTGCTCCGGTCTGGTGCGGCAGTTCGGGATCTCGCGGGTGGTCGTCGGGGAGGCGGAGACCTTCCACGGCGGGCACGACTGGCTGACGGAGCACGGGGTCGAGGTCCTCGTGCTGGACGACCCCGAATGCACGGCGCTGATGCGGGAGTTCATCGCCGAGCAGCCGGCTCTCTGGAACGAGGACATCGGCGATGAGTGACGAGACGAGCGCGGGGACGCGCGAGGAGGCGAGCCGCGGGACGAGCGACGAGAGCTCGCCCGCGGCGGCCCTCCCCACGATCGATCTGGCCCGCGACGCGGGCCCGCAGCTGCCCGCCGTCGACCGCGCCCTCCGCGAGGCCGGCTTCCTCCTCGTCACCGGCCACGGTGTCGACCCTGGACTGCGGGCCGGGATCCGCGCGGCCGCCCGCCGCTTCTTCCACCTCCCGCACGCCGTGAAGGAGCCGTACGCCGTGCGGGTCGGTGGCCGGGGCTGGCTCGGGCCCGGCGCGGAGGCCAACGGGTACGCGGAGGGTACGGCGACGCCGCCCGACCTGAAGGAGTCGCTGTCCTTCGCGGCGTACGAACCGACCGGCGACCCGGCCGTGGACGCCGAGTGGTTCCTGCCGAACACCTGGCCCGCCGAGGTCCCCGAGCTGAAGCCGCTGGTGGATGCGTATCTGGCACAGATGAAGACGCTCTCAGACCGGGTCCTGGACCTGCTCGGCGTGGCCCTCGGCGAGGAGCGGGACTTCTTCACCCGGCACACCGGACACCCCACGTTCGGCTTCAACATCAACTGGTACCCGGGGCGGGAGCGGACGGGCGAGCCGGAGCCGGGCCAGTTCCGCATCGGCCCGCACACGGACTTCGGCACGGTCACCGTCCTGGACCGGGAGGCCGGCAAGGGCGGCCTGCAGGTCTTCACGGACGCGGGCGGCTGGCAGGACGCCCCGTACGATCCGGCCGCCTTCACCGTCAACATCGGTGACCTGATGGCCGGTTGGACGGGTGGACGGTGGCGTTCGGGACGCCACCGGGTGCTTCCCCCGCCGGCCGACGTCCCCACGGAGGAGCTGATGTCGCTCGTGTACTTCTACGAGTGCACGCCCGGGACGACCATCCACGGCATCGAGTCGCACGGATACCTGCGGGCCCAGCTCGACGCGATCGCCACGGACTGACGGTTCCCCGCATCCGGTCGCGCCGACACACCCATGAGCCGTTGTTTATGTCGTACGCTATGTTTATCGCGTAAACCTGACGCGGTGAACCTGCCTACGGGAGAGGTCCATGCCTCGCGCAGCTCGTTCCGCCCGCTCCACCGGATCCACCGGCCCGGCCGACCTGGGCGCGGTCGCCGACCTGCTGTGGCGCGCCGATCCCGGACATCCCCAACGCGCCGAGGAGACCCGCCCCCGGCTCGGCGTCCGGCTGATCGTGAACACCGCGGTGGCCGTCGCCGACGCCGAGGGACTGGACGCGCTCTCGATGCAGCGCGTCGCCTCCGAGCTGGGCTGCAGCGCGATGGCGCTCTACCGGCACATCCCGAGCAAGGACCAGCTCGTCGCCGCGATGACCGACGCCGCCACGGGCCGCCCGCCCGCGCCGCCGTCCCCGGCCTCCTCAGCCTCACCGGACTCACCGGACTCACCGGACTCACCGGACTCACCGGACACACCGTGGCGCGCCGAGGTCGAGGCGTGGGTGGAAGCGCTGTGGAATCTCTATCTCGGCCACCCGTGGATGCTGCGCGCACCCACCCTGAGCGCACCGGTCGGGCCCAACGAACTGGCGTGGTTCGAGGCGCTCCTCAGCCCCCTCCACCGCGCCGGCCTCGACCGCCGGGAACTCATTCCGATCGCCACCTTCGTGTCCAGCGCCGTGCGCGATCTGGCGCGGGTGGCCACGGAACTCGACCCTGCGGGTGCCGCCGCGTACGGCGAGGTCCTGGCCCGGCGTCTGGACCCGACGCGCTTCCCCACCCTGTGCTCGCTCGCGGGCGAGGAAGGCCTCGACGAGGCGGAGGACGGCGATGTGACGCCGATCGTCCGCCACGGGATGCGGTTCCTGCTCGACGGCATCGAGGCCCGGATCAAGGCCTGAGCCGAAGCCCGGGTCGAGTCCCGAGCCGAAGCCCGAGTCGAGTCCCCAGTCGAGTCCCGATTCGAATCGACCCCCGTACGACGGAAGGAAGACCGACATGGATGACATCGCCATACGACGACTGATGAGCGTCTGCGGCATCGCCGCCGGCTTACTCGCCGCGGTCGGCGTCCCGCTCTACTTCGTGTACTCCGGAGCACCGCCCGCTTCGAACGTACTCGCCAGAATCCTGCTGAACATCCTCACCTGCGGCGCCCTCCTGGTCTTCCTGACGGGGCTGCGCCATCTGATCCGCACCGCGGGCGACGGCTACGAGTGGCTTGCGAGCCTGGTGTTCGGCTCCGGACTGGCCTACGTCGTCGTCACCCTGGTCGCCGCGTCGATCGAGGCGGGGACCGTTCTCGAACATCCCGACGGGACACTGGACCCGACCGTCGACGGCACACTGGCCCACGCCAACATGCTGCTGCACGGATCGGTCGCCCGACTCCTGACGGCGATCCTGCTGGCGGCCGCCGGATACGCGATCCTGCGCAGCGGGGTCCTGCCACGCTGGACCGGACGCCTCGCCCACGCCGTCGCACTCGTCAACATCGCGTTCGTGCCGTCCCTGTTCTTCGGCACCGACGCCGCCGACTTCTACAGCGCCGTCGGCTGGGGCAACACCGCCCTGACCGCCGCGCTGGTCGTCTACTGGGCCCTGGCCGTCGGGATCGCGGTCAGGCCGCGCTCCTCCCGGCACCGGCCGACGCCGACACCACCGCGGCACGGCACCCGCCTCGCCTGAGGACACGCCTTCGCAACGACTCGAAAGCAGAGTCGAAAAGCCCACCGCATTCCCAACATGCCGTCGATATCCTGGAGTTGGATGTGACGGGGGTAACGGGGGCAACGGGGGTGGCGGGTCGTGGACAGGGAGCTGTACGGCCGCGAGGCGGCCTTGCACGATGCCGGACTGGTCGCGCGCCTCAGCGGCCTCACGAAGCACGGCGCCTCCCGGGTGCCGTTCGAGCACGGTGACGATCCGCCGGTCACCGTCTTCACCGGCGGGCGCGGTACGGGCAAGACCGCCCTGCTCAAGGAGGTCCGCAACCGCTACAAGGGGTACACACCGCTGGCGCTCCTCGACTGCGCGCACATCGAGCCGCCCGCCGACCACGGCCCCGGCTGGACCCCGCTCACCGGGGCCCTCGCCGAGCTCGCCGTACAACTGTCGCCGAAGGTGCTCGGCGCACGGCCGGTGAAGTTCCCCCGGGTGTCGCTCGGGCTCGTCGCGGTCGCCTCGCTGGGCTGGTCGCAGGAGGACGACGAGCGGGCCCGGCGCGACCTCCAGCGACTCGGGCCGCTGCTCGCGACCGTCGACCCCACCAGGGGCGCGGCCACCCACTGGGTCGGCAAGGTGCTCGCCAAGCTGGCCGCCACGTTCGCCGAGGCCACCGTCCCGCTCGCCGGGCTGCTTGCCGAGGCGACCGTGGAGACCGTCCTCGAGGAGGTGTTCGGCCGCCTCCAGCGCACCTCGGAGAGCTGGTACGGCACCTATCGCAACGCCGGCGGACGCGGCAAGGCGGGGCTCCAGCAGCTCGCGATCGACTTCGAGCAGGGCGGCCGGCGCCGCGCCGAGGCCGAGGGCTTCCTCGTCGGCGCGCTGACCGAGGACCTCCTCCACCCGTACGTGGGGATCCGGCGCGGCGGCCGGATCGGCCGCCCGCTGGTCCTCCTCGACAACGCCCACGAACCGCTCGGCCGGCAGCTCGTCGAACCGATCCTGCGCTCCCGCGCCGAGGGCCGCCGGGACCGGGTCGTCGTCCTCGCCACCTCCCGGGTCCGCGAGCACGAGGGGTTGCGCAACGCCACCAGGACCCGGCTGCCGGAGACCGCGCACCGGGCGCCGAGCCCGCGCGACTCCCGCGTCGGCTCCGGCATCCTCGCCGTGGAGCTCACGCCGCTCTCCCCCTCCCAGACCCGCTCCGCCTTCGACCACCACGACCCGGCCGGCCGGACGCCCACCGAACTCTCCCGCGCCGTCCACCGGTTGACCGGCGGCCGCCCCCTCGGCGTCGCCCTCCTCGGCCGGGCCGCCGGAGAGGCCCCGGAGCATCTGCGGGCCGGGCTCACCCCGGGCGGGCTGCTCGACCTGACCGTGGAACTCCGCGAGGACACCCCGCCGGTGCCCGTCGCCCCCACCCTCCTCGCCGAACTCCTCCCGGTGCGGCGGCCCGGCCCGTACGCCGTGCTCGCCGCCGCCCACGACGAGGAGTCCGCCCGGATGCTCGCCCACGCCCGGCTCCAGGGCGAGTCCCTGGACGGAGACGTGGCGCTGCGCGTCCGCGACCAACTGCGCTCCGAGGACTGGGCCGCCTCGGAACCGGGCTCGGGCCACTTCGTCGCCGACCCGCTCCTGCGCGCCCTGCTCCTGCACCGCCTCCGCTTCGAGGACGGCGATCATCCCCGGTACGCGGCCTGGCACGCCGTCCACGAGACCCTGCACCGGTACTACGGTCCCGAGCCCGGCCCGTACCGCCTCCATCACGACCTGGCCCTCGGCCGCACCGAGGAGGCCGTCACACAGCTGCGGCTCACCTTCCCGGAGCAGGACGTCCTCGGCTGGCTGGCGCGGCTGCGGTTCATCGGCTCCGCCCCGTACCCCCGCGAGCACGGCCGGACCGGTCAGGACCCGCGCCGGACGATCGCCCTCGGCCGGCGACCGCCGGCAGGCACGAGAGGCGGAGCGGCCGACGATCTCCCTCCCGGACTCGACCACGACACCACCGAACTCCACCTGTCCGTACGGCGACTGCTGCACGCCGTATGGCTGCTGACCGATCCGCTCGCACTGCCCGACGACGAGGTGGCCGACCGCCTCGCGCACGAACTGCGCCGGCTCTCCGGCCGTCATCTGACGGGCAGCGGTTCGCTCTGGGACGCGGCCACCCACTGGCCGCGCGACATCCGTGCCTGGCGGGAGCTGTCGCTGCCGCCGGGCCGCGAGGACGGAGTCTGACGCCATGCCCGACCGCCCGACCGCCCCGCGCATCGGCCGACCGCTCGACCGGCTGCGGCGGCGCGTCCGCACCCCCCGCCAGAAGCTCGTCGCGTCCGTCGTCACCGCCGCCGTCGTCCTGGGACTCGGCGGGTACGCCGTCGCCCGGCTCACCACCCCGGAGGACCGTTCCTGCGCCGCGGGGGTCGAAAGACCGGAGGGCAGCGGCGAATGCGTCGGCGTCAACGGCGACGGCCACGCCTTCGGCGTACCCGAACTCGCGGAGGTCGCCCGGGCCATCGGCGCCGAGAACGCCGCGCTCAAGCCCGGCGAGTACGCCACCGTCGCCGTCCTCCTGCCGCTGACCTCCACCGACAGCGGCATGCGGGTCAAGGTGCTGCACGAGGTCCAGGGCGCGTACGCCTACCAGTACCGGGCCAACCACGAGTCCAACAGCGAGACCCCGAAGATCCGCCTCGTCCTCGCCAACACCGGCAAGGGCAACGCCCACTGGCGCGGCACCGTCGACCGGCTGATCGCCATGACCGGCGCCCCCGACCGGCTGCGGGCCGTCTCCGGCGTCGCCACCTCCTCCACCGAGGTACGCGAGTCGGTGACCGCCCTCACCGGCGCCGGGATCGCCGTCGTCGGCACCACCATCACCGCCGACGACATCGCCAACGGCCCGGGCCCCGGACACAACCGCTACCCCGGCCTCGCCCGCGTCTCCCCCACCAACAACGACGAGGCCAAGGCCCTCGCGAACTTCGGCCGCGTCGACGCCGCCAAGGCCCTCCTCGTCCAGGACACCCGCAGCGGCGACCACTACACCGACACCCTCAAGTCCGCGTTCGCCGCGTCCCTCAAGGGCGCGCCCTACGAGCCGCAGCTCTTCACCTCGCCCGCCGATCCCACCGACGAGGGCACCACCGCCAACACCTTCCGCCAGATCACCCATCTGATCTGCGACACCCGCGCCGAGACGGTCTTCTTCGCGGGCCGCCACACCCAGCTGCGCCAGTTCATCAACGCGCTCGGCTCGCGCGGCTGCCTCGACCGCGCCTTCACGATCCTGACCGGTGACGAGGGCTCGTACCTGGGCGCGGACGAGCAGCTCGACCGGAACGCCCTGAAGGCGAAGCTGACCGTGCGGTACGCGGCGCTCGCCCACCCGGACGCGTGGAAGCAGGCGGCGGGGCGGAAGGTCCCGGCGACGGGCGGTTCGGTGGTGGCGTACTCGACCTTCGTGACGGACATCGCCCGCGCCTCGAAGAAGCCGGTGCCGCTCACGGACGGCCAGGCGATCGTCGCGTACGACGCGATGGCGACGGCGGTGCACGCGATCCGCCAGGCGACCCCGCAGGGCTCCCAGTACCCGGAGCTCGCCGACGTGGTCACCCAGTGGCCGCAGGTCAAGGGCTCACTGCGGGTGCAGGGCGCGAGCGGCTGGATCTGCCTGGACAACTACGGGAACCCGTACAACAAGGCGGTCCCGATCGTGGAACTTGCCCAGGACGGCACCCAGCGCTTCGTCCAGATCGCCTGGCCGGAGGGGAAACCGCCGTCCACTTCCTGCTTGCCGCCGAAGCGGGGGTAGCGGCGCCTACGGCACCCACTTGGGCCAGGGCGCTTCATCCAGCTCGTAGAGGCCCCGCAGGTGCTGCCACCGCTCGGGCGACCACGCGGCCCAGTCGGACGGACGCCCGTCCAGGGCCGCGGCGAGCCGCTCGAAGTGCTCGTGCCACCCCGCGAGACGGTCCAGCCGGTACTCCCGGTCCGCCCGCAGTTCGTTCGTGAAACGCAGCACGGTCGACCCGCCGCCCCCGGGCGCCCCCGGTTCCAGATGGAACCGGATGCGTCCGTGCGTCGGATCGACCGTGTACTCGGCCACGTACTCGGGGTCCCAGGCGGTCACCCGCCCCGACACCACCGTGTCGCCGCCCTGCCAGCGGAGGGTGACCCGGCCGCCGAGCCGGGGTTCCAGCGGGTCCGCCGCGCAGAGCCAGCCCTCCAGGCCCTCGGGGGTGGCGACGGCCTCCCAGACCTCGGACAGCGGATGGGCCAGCTCGACGGCGAACCGCAGCAGGTGCGCGTCCCCGTCGTGGGTCTCGCACCTGCCCCGGGGTATCTCGCTCATACCTCAAGCGTCACCCAGGGGCAGGCCTGCTGCCAGCTCAGACGGCCCGGTGCCGGCTCAGACGCCGGCGTACGAGTGCTTGCTGTTCACGAAGATGTTCACGCCGTAGTAGTTGAACAGGAAGCAGGCGAAGGCGATGAGCGCGATGTACGCGGCCTTCCGCCCCTTCCAGCCGGCCGTCGCGCGCGCGTGCAGGTACGCGGCGTAACCGACCCAGGTGATGAAGGACCAGACCTCCTTGGCGTCCCAGCCCCAGTAGCGGCCCCACGCGTCGCCGGCCCAGATCGCGCCCGCGATGATCGTGAAGGTCCAGAGCGGGAAGACGGCCGCGTTGACCCGGTACGAGAACTTGTCGAGCGAGGCCGCCGAGGGCAGCCGCTCCATGACGGATCGGGCGAAGGCACCCGGGTTCCCGCCGGTCGCGAGCTTGTTCTCGTACGAGTCACGGAAGAGGTACAGCAGGGTGGCGGTGGCGCCCAGGTAGAAGACCGCGCCGCAGAAGATCGCGGTGGAGACGTGGATCCACAGCCAGTACGAGTCGAGCGCGGGGACCAGCTGGTCACTGGGGGTCTTCAGCCAGGTGGTGGCCATGCCCAGGTCGAGCAGGACCGTGGTGACCAGCGGCAGGCCGAGCCAGCGCACGTTCTTCTTGGCGACGAGGAAGCCGAGGTACGCGCCGACCGCCACCGTCGAGAAGGTGGTGGAGAACTCGTACATGTTGCCCCAGGGGGCCCGCTGCACGGAGAGCGCCCGGGTGACCACGCCCGACGCCTCGACCAGGAAGGCGAGGACGGTGAGCGAGACGGCGATGCGGCCGTACAGATCGCCCTTGACCGTGCCGCCGGCGGCGCCGGGGCCGTCCGGGACGTCACGGGTGCCGGCCGCGGAACGGGTGACGACCTTCGGCTTCTCCAGGACGGCCGTGCCACCGGCCGCCTGCTTGACCTGGACGGTCACGGCGGAGGTGGCGGCCGAGGCGCGGGAGGTGAGCGCGGCGGCGGTACGGCCGACCTTGCTGCGGCTGCCCAGCACCCACTCGGCGATGTGGGCGAAGAAGGCCAGGGTGTAGACGGCCATCGAGGAGTAGATGAGCAGGTCGCTCATCCGCGCCAGGCTCTCGTTGGTCGTGGCGGCGAGGATCACTTGTCGGCCTCTCCAGAAGGGGCAGGGTCTTCGGATACGGCGGGGGGTGCCGCCTCAGCTGGTACGGCCTCCGGATCGGCGTCCGGCACCGGCGGCGCGTCCGCCGTGAGCGCGACCGCGAGGTCGCCCAGCTCCTCCGGCAGCTTCGCGGACTCGCTGCGGCCCAGGCCGGCCATCTCGACGACGGTCACGCCGTCCTCACCGCGCACGGCCCGGACCCAGACGCGACGCCGCTGGATGAAGAGCGAACCGGTCAGACCGGCGATCGCGGCGATCGCGCCCGCGAGGGCGAGCCCGTTGCCGGGCTGCTGCGAGATCTGGAAGCTCGCCCACTCCTTGACGTCCTTCTCGAAGGTGATCGAGCCGGCGCCGTCGGGCAGCGTCATGGTCTCGCCGGGCAGCATCCGCTGCGCGAGCTTGTTGCCGGACGTGTCCATGAACTGCTTCATCTTGGACTTGTCGAGCTGGTACACGTTCTGCGGCAGCCCCGAGTTGACCCGCAGGTCGCCGTGGAACCCGGTGAGCGCCATGACGGGGAACTCCAGCGCCGGGAACTGGGAGAACATCGTGCCCTTGCCGGCGCCCGCGAACGTCGGCACGAAGAAGGCCTGGAAGCCCAGCTGCTCCTTCTTCCCGTTCTTGTCGCGGTAGCCGTCCATCACCTTGATGGCGCCGGTGGACGTGATGTTGTTGTCGATGGGGAGCAGCGGCACGGCGCCCTGGAAGACGACCTTGCCGTGGCCGTCCTTGACGGTGACGACGGGCGCGTAGCCGTGGGCGATCAGATAGACCTTGGAGTCGCCCACCTTGAGCGGCTCGTTGACCCGGATGACGGCCTTCCTGTCCGTACCGCCCTGCGAGTAGGAGACCTTCGCCTCGAAGGTGCGGGGCGTGCCGCGCTGGGGGCCGTTCTTCTCGTACGTGCCGTCGAAGGCGTCGAGCTTGAAGCTGAACGGCTCCAGCTCGTCGATGCCGAACTGGGAGCCGGACTTGAAGTCGTCGTACTGGGTGAGCGTGTTGGAGAAGCCGTCGCCCTCGACGATCAGCTTGCCGCCCTCGGACTTGAAGAGCTGGCCCCAGGCGAAGGCGACGAGCATGACGATCAGGGCGACGTGGAAGGCCAGGTTGCCGGCCTCGCGCAGGTAGCCCTTCTCGGCCGCGATCGCGTTCCCCGCCGTATGAGCGCGGAAGCGGCGTCCCTTGAGCAAGGTGAGCGCGGCCGCACGGACCTGCTCGGGCTCGGCCTCGGTGCGCCACGTGGTGTACGCGGGGAGCCGGTCGAGGCGCTTGGGGGCGCTTGGCGGGCGACTGCGGAGCTGGCCGACGAACTGCCAGCTGCGGGGCACGATGCAGCCGATGAGGGAGACGAACAGCAGTATGTAGATCGCGGAGAACCACACGGAGCTGTAGACGTCGAAGAACTGGAGCTTCTCGTACAGCGGCGTCAGCGTCTTGTGGGCGTCCTTGAAGGCCTGCGCCTTCAGCTCGTCCACGCTGGTCTGCGGGATGAGGGAGCCGGGGACGGCGCCGAGGGAGAGCATGAAGAGCAGGATCAGCGCGACCCTCATGGAGGTCAGCTGCCGCCAGAACCAGCGGGTCCAGCCGATGACACCGAGGGTGGGGCCGCCGATGCCGGGCGTCTCGGCGCGGTCGTCGATGGGGGCGGTGGACAGCTGCGCCCCGGCCTCACCGAGGTTCTCCTGCTGCTCCGTGTCCGTCGTGCCGGAGGTGTCCGTCGTACCGGAGGTGTCCGTCGTACCGGACGTGTCGGTCGTGCTCATGGAACTCAGATCCCCACCGTGAAACCGCTGGACCAGCCCTGCATCGTGGCGACCATGCTGTCCCACGCGCCTGTGAGGAGCAGGACACCGGTGACGAGCATCATGCCGCCGCCGATCCGCATGACCCACACATAGTGCTTCTTCACCCACCCGAACGCCCCGAGGGCCTTGCGGAAGGCTATGGCGGCGAGCACGAACGGCACGCCGAGGCCGAGGCAGTACGCGAAGGCGAGCAGCGCGCCGCGGCCGGCGCTGGCCTGCTCCAGGGCGAGCGCGTTGACCGAGGCGAGCGTCGGGCCGATGCACGGGGTCCAGCCGATGCCGAAGAGCGCGCCGAGCAGCGGCGCGCCGACCAGACCGGCGACGGGCTTCCTGTGGAAGCGGAACTCGCGCTGGGTGAACCAGGGCATCAGACCGAGGAAGAACACGCCCATGAGGATCATGAGCACGCCGAGGATCGTGGTGAGCGTCTCGCGGTACTCCTGGAGGGTCGACCCGAAGTAGCCGAAGAGCGCCCCGCCGGACACGAACACGGCGGTGAAGCCGAGGACGAAGAGGACGGCCCCCGCGGTCATCCGGCCGCGGCGGCTCTGGGCGAGGTCGGTGCCGGAGACGCCGGTCACGTACGACAGGTAGCCGGGGACCAGCGGGAGGACGCAGGGCGAGAAGAAGGAGACCAGGCCGGCGAGGAGGGCGACGGGAAGTGCGAGGAGCAGGGCTCCGCTGGTGACGGTCTCGTTCACCGGCTCACTTCTCCTTGAGGAGGGGGTCGATCATCGACCGCAGCTTCTCCTCGTTGAGCGCCATGAGCGAGCGGGCCGCGATCCGGCCCTCCTTGTCGAGGACGACGGTGGAGGGGATGGACTGCGGGGAGAGCGTGCCCTTGGGGAAGCCGAAGAGGATCAGCTTCCCCTGCGGGTCGTAGAGGCTCGGGTAGGTGACCCCGAAGTCCTCCTCGAAGGCGAGGGCGGGCTGCTTGTTGGGGTCGCGGGTGTTGAGTCCGACGAACTCGACGTCCTTGCCCTCCAGGTCCTTGGCGACCTTCGCGAAGTGCGGGGCCTCGGCGCGGCACGGGGCGCACCAGGAGCCCCACACGTTGAGGACGACGACCTTGCCCTTGAGGTCGGCGACGTCGAGCTGCTTGCCGTCGAGGGTCTCGCCCGCGAGCTTCCCGGTGGCCGCGCGCTCGCCCTTGGGCGCGGTGGCGATACCACCCGTGTTGGTCACGAAGTTGGTGTTGCCACCGCCGCCGGACTTGCCGTTGCTGTCGCCGCCGCAGGCCGAGAGCGTGAGGGCGGCGGACAGCACTCCGACGGCGAGCAGGGTGCGTCGAGGGGCACGGCTAAGGCTCATGTGAAAAGTTTCGCATGGGCGTTTGGGGGATCTTGGGCACCCCCCTACGTGCCCGGAAAGCCCCTTGTCAAGATCGCCTAAGCGAACACGGCCGACGACTATGCGGACGGGGTCGACGAGGGCGTCGAACCGTTCGGCGCGGGCTTGAGGAAAGTATTCCAGCCGCCGGCCGGCTTCTGTCCCACTTCCAGCGAGCGCAGCTTCTGGAGGATCTTCGGGTCCTGGACGTCGAGCCAGTCGACGAACTGCCTGAAGGAGACGAGCCGGACGTCCTTCTTGCCGGCCATGCCCTTGAGCGCGTCCTCGACGGCGTCCATGTAGATGCCGCCGTTCCACTGCTCGAAGTGGTTGCCGATGAAGAAGGGCGCGCGGTTCGACTCGTACGCGCGCGTGAAGCCGCCGAGGAGCGCCTCGGTGGCCTGCTTGCGCCAGCCCGGGTAGCGCGAGGGCATGCCCTTCGTCGTGTTCTTCGACTGGTTGGCGAGCATGTTGTAGTCCATCGACAGGACCTCGAAGGAGTGCCCGGGGAAGGGCACGGCCTGCAGCGGGAGGTCCCAGATGCCCTGGCGCTTGGTGGGCCACGTCTGCCGGCCGCCGGGCGAGCTGGCGTCGTAGCGCCAGTTGAGCCGCTTGGCGGTGGGCAGCAGGTTGTCCTGGCCGAGGAGGCAGGGCGTACGGCCGCCGACGAGCTCCTTGGAGTAGTCGAAGGGCAGCGGGTCGAGGTCGGTCCAGCCGCTGTTCGTCTTCCACTCGGTGACGAACTTCATGGCCTGGTCGATCTCGCTCTGCCACTGGGCGGGGGTCCAGTTGCCCACGGAGCCGGAGCCGCCGCAGAAGTGCCCGTTGAAGTGGGTGCCGATCTCGTGGCCCTCGAGCCAGGCCTGCCGGACGTACTTCAGGGTGTCCTTGATGTGGCCGTCGGTGAGGTAACCGATGTCCGAGGCGCCGACGCGGTTGTTCGGCGGGCGGTAGAGGTTCATCTTCGACTCGGGGAGGACGTAGATCCCGGAGAGGAAGAAGGTCATCGCCGCGTCGTGGTTCTTGGCGAGTTCGAGGAAGCGCGGGAACAGGCCGTTGCCGACCTCGCCGGCACCGTCCCAGGAGAAGATCACGAACTGGGGCGGGGTCTGGCCGGGTTCGAGCGGGACGGGGGCGTCGGGCTGGTGCGGCTGCTTTCCGGTGTCGGCGGTGGAACCGTCGCCGATGAGCTTGACGTCGTCCTTGGTCGGGGTGTTCGTGCTCGGCTCCGCCGAGACGTCGCCCCCCTTGCCGGGTCCGGAACGCCCGGACTTGTCCTGATTGTCGCTGCTGCACGCGGCGATGCCCATCGCCGCCGCGGCACCAACGCCCGCCCCGAGCAGCCCCCTTCGACTGATCCCACTGATCCCGCGCATGACATCCCCATTCGCGCTGACGTATTAACGAAACGTCATCCAAACCGACAATGAGTGAGATGCCGGGAGGAACACGGAGGTTCCGGGAAATCGCACAAAAATTTCAGGGCGGTCGGTTGGCATGAACACCACCCGACCGCCCTGAACTGTGGACCGCCGACTCCCGCACTGTCCAGCGGGGACGTAATCCTTCACCGAAGGACTACATGCGGCTCCGGAAGAGCCGCCGCCACGCTTCGGAAGAACTGCGTCCCGCTCCTGGGGGGAGAACTACGTCCTGCTCAAGAAGGCTTACGCTCCGAAAGCCTTCGACTTCCCCTTGACCGGCTTCGCGCCGGCCAGGAGATGCGCCGGAACGAGGTCCCGGGCCGGCTCGCTGTACCCGACCGAGACGATCTTGTCGCCCTTGTACGTGAACGAGGTCAGCGAGGCGAGCGTGCACTGGCGCCGCCGCGGATCGTGCCAGAGCCGGCGCTTCTCCACGAAGCTGCGGACGATCCAGATCGGCAGCTGGTGACTGACCAGCACCGCCTCGTGCCCCCGGGCCGCGTCCTTCGCCGCGTCGAGCGCCCCCATCATGCGGACGACCTGCTCGACGTACGGCTCGCCCCAGGACGGCTGGAACGGGTTCGTCAGGTGCTTCCAGTTCGCCGGCTTGCGCAGCGCCCCGTCACCGACACCGAACGTCTTGCCCTCGAAGACGTTCGCCGCCTCGATGAGCCGCTCGTCCGTGGCCAGATCCAGACCGTGCGCCTTGGCGACCGGCGTCGCCGTCTCCTGCGCCCGCTCCAGCGGGGAGGCGACGACGTACGTGATGTCCCGGTCGGCCAGGCTCTCCGCGACCCGGTCCGCCATCTGCCGGCCGAGCTCGGAGAGGTGATAGCCGGCGCGGCGCCCGTAGAGGACACCGTCGGGGTTGTGCACCTCGCCGTGCCGCATCAGATGGACGACCGTGATGTCCTGATCGGCGCCGTGGGTGCCGTTGCCGCTCTCGCTCATGCCGTCGCCTCCGCGGCGGCGCGGGCGGCGGCCGGCAGGGCGGCGGCGATCCGCTCGATCGCCCGCTCGTCGTGGGCGGCCGACACGAACCAGGACTCGAAGGCGGACGGCGGCAGGTAGACGCCGTCGGCCAGCATCGAGTGGAAGAAGGCGTTGAAGCGGAAGGCCTCCTGCTGCTTCGCCTCGTCGTAGTTCCGCACCTCGTCGGCGGTGAAGAAGACCGAGAACATGTTGGACGCGGTCTGCAACCGGTGCGCCACGCCCTCCTTGGCGAGCGCGTCGGTGACCAGGCCCCGGACCGTCTCCGAGACCGCGTTCACCCTGGCGTACGCCGCGTCGTCGAGCAGCCGCAGCTGCGCGAGCCCGGCGGCCGTCGCGATCGGGTTACCGGAGAGGGTGCCCGCCTGGTAGACCGGGCCGGCCGGGGCGAGGTGCCCCATGACGTCGGCGCGGCCACCGAACGCGGCGGCCGGGAAGCCGCCGCCCATGACCTTGCCGAAGGTCAGCAGGTCGGCCTTGACGCCGTCGACGCCGTACCAGCCGGCCTTCGACGTACGGAAACCGGTCATCACCTCGTCGGAGATGTACAGCGCGCCGTTCTCCCGGCACAGGTCCGCGAGGCCCTGGTTGAAGCCCTCGGCCGGCGGCACGACGCCCATGTTGCCGGGCGAGGCCTCGGTGATGACACAGGCGATCTCGCCCGGGTGCGCGGCGAACGCGGCCCGGACGGCCTCCAGGTCGTTGTAGGGGAGCACGATCGTGTCCCCGGCCTGGGCGCCGGTCACGCCGGGCGTGTCGGGAAGCCCCAGGGTGGCGACACCGGAACCGGCCGCGGCGAGCAGCGCGTCCACGTGGCCGTGGTAGCAGCCCGCGAACTTGACGACCTTGGCGCGCCCGGTGAACCCGCGGGCGAGCCGGATCGCGGACATCGTGGCCTCGGTGCCCGAGGAGACGAGCCGTACCTGCTCGACGGGCTCGACGCGCGCCACGATCTCCTCGGCGAGCGCGACCTCGCCCTCGCCCGGCGTACCGAAGGAGGTGCCGCGGGCGACGGCCTGCTGCACCGCGGCGGTGACCTCGGGGTGCGCGTGGCCGAGGATCATCGGCCCCCACGAGCACACCAGGTCGACGTACTCACGACCGTCCGCGTCGGTGAGGTAGGGACCGGAACCGGACACCATGAACCGGGGCGTTCCGCCCACGGCCCGGAAGGCACGCACCGGTGAGTTCACGCCGCCGGGCGTCACGAGGGAAGCGCGGTCGAAAAGCGTCTGTGAGACTGGGGCTTCGTATGAATACGGCACTGTGATCCTGACCTGCGAGAACGACTTCGGGCACGACATCGGGGACGGAGGGAGGGTGTGAACATCCTGAGTATTACGCCGGGGCGTTCGCCCTCCGCGTCTGCGAAACTGGGGCCTCATAGGGATGGCTCACGGAATCCATGGTGTCAGAGGCCACGGCGTTCTTGCGGACAGGTGTTTCACCGTACGAACGCGGGGGAGGTCACTGACACGATGATCGGGTTGCGCGGCGGGGTCGTGTTGCCGAGAAAAAGCAGTCGGGTGGAGATATGCATCGCGGTGGCGGACCGGGCGAGGGGACGGACGATCTGGGTCCGGAGTCTGCCCGCCGGGGCAGGCACCGGCGCCGGCGGGGCGAGGACTCGGCCTCGGGAGCCCCGGGCATTCCCGGCATCCCCGACACCTCGGGCCCTCCGGGTGATCCGGTCAGCGGAAGCGCGAGCGGGAGTGGCCGGTTGGGGGTGACGTACAAGTACTTCGGTGCGCCCGACGGCGCCACGGCGGCCCGCGTCCCGATCTCGATGCGCCCGGAGGAGCTCGGCGGCGACGAGCTCGGCATGGGCGGCATGTTCACCAAGATCAAGCCGGAGACGATAGCGGCCATGGTCCTGACCGGCATCCAGGGCATGCCCCTGAACAAGGTGCCGCCGCTCGAGCTGGTGGTCCTGCACCCGGACTACGCCGTGGTGAAGCTGCCGATGACCGTGGTCGACCCGCTGCGCGCGATCGGCGAGGAGTCGGTCGGCGCCGCCGCGTTCATCTGGTCCACGGTCCCGGACCGCGGCGGCCCGCGCGACGCCTTCGACGTCTACCAGCTGCTCCACGAGTGGCAGGACTTCTCGGTCCGCCTCCACGAGGCGGGCCACCAGCCGTACTGCTTGGTGTGGCCGTAGGGATCCGGTAGCACCGGGAGGACCGGTCCTCGGTCAGGTCCGGTCAGGTCCTCGGTCAGATCCGGTCCGGTCCGGTCCTCGGTCAGGTCCGGTCCTCGGCCGCTTTCGCGGCGTCCGCCGCCTTCGCGCGCTCGGCGGCCAGCTCGCGGGCGGAGGCGAGCCGGTACGGCACGTCGATGACGACGACGTTCTTCATGAACAGCAGCCGGGTCTTGAGGCGCAGTGCGCTCTGGTTGTGGAGCGGCTGCTCCCACCAGTGACCCACCACGTACTCGGGGATGACCACCGAGATCACCGCGTCCCCCGTCCGCTCGGGCGCCTCCCGGACGTGCCGCAGGACCGGCTGGACGATCGAGCGGTACGGGGAGCCGAGCACTCGCAGCGGTACGTCGATGCCGTGGGCCTCCCAGGTCGCGCGGAGCACCTCCGCCTCGGCCGGGTCCTCCGCGACGGTGACCGCCGTGAGCGAGGCGGGGTGCAGGGTCTTCGCGTACGACAGGGCCCGGAGGCTGGGCGCGTTGACCGAGGCCACCAGGACGAGGACGTGGTTCTCGGCGAGGGCGTGCGGCCGCTGCCCGGGGGCGACGGCCACCTCGGCGGCGACGGCGTCGTAGTGCCGCCGCACCCCCTTCATCCCGGCGAAGAGCACCGGCATCGCGATGACGACGATCCAGGCGCCGTGGGTGAACTTGGTGATGAGCACGATGACGAGGACGACCGCCGTCAGACAGGCGCCGAAGGCGTTGATCGCGAGACGGCGGTGGATGTTGTGACGGTCGGCGGCGCCCGCGGGTGTGGCGAGTTCTCGCCGCCAGTGCTTGACCATGCCGGCCTGGGAAAGGGTGAAGGAGACGAAGACGCCGAGGATGTACAGCTGGATGAGGCGGGTCAGCTGCGCGTCGAAGGCGACGATGAGGACGATCGCGGCGAGCGCGAGGAGGACGATGCCGTTGGAGTAGACGAGCCGGTCGCCGCGGTGGAAGAGCTGGCGGGGCGCGTAGCGGTCGCGGCCGAGGACGGAGGCGAGCATCGGGAAGCCGTTGAAGGCGGTGTTGGCCGCCAGGATCAGGACGCCCGCGGTGACGGCCTGGAGCACGTAGAAGAGGATGTGCCAGTCACCGAAGGTGGCCCGTCCGATCTGCGCGAGCGCGGTGGACGTCGGGGTGCCGGGCGCGAGCCCGAGTTCGGTGGGGTCCTCGGCGACGTGGACCTCGTAGACCATCGCGAGCACGGTGATCCCGAAGAACATGGTCACGGAAAGCCCGCCCATGATCGCGAGCGTCATCGCCGCGTTGCGGCTCTTGGGCTTGGCGAACGCCGGTA
The DNA here is from genome assembly GCF_014451325.2 of Streptomyces sp. CB02980. GTDB lineage: Bacteria > Actinomycetota > Actinomycetes > Streptomycetales > Streptomycetaceae > Streptomyces. Next base: position 67,599 of record NZ_JACSCH020000025.1, read on the forward strand.
CGCCGTTGCTGACGGCCTCGACACCGGTCAGCGCGGTACAGCCGGAGGCGAAGGCGCGCAGCGCGAGCAGCACGAGCGCGATCCCCGAGTAGGTGGAGACCGCCTCGACGGGCAGGTCGGCGGACTCGGCCCGGATCGTCGCACCGGTCGCCATCCGTACCGCGGCCACCGCGAACATCAGATAGATGACCGCGATGAAGGCGTACGTCGGCAAGGCGAACCAGCGCCCCGACTCCCGCACTCCGCGCAGGTTCAGCCAGGCCAGCACGGCCACGAAGAACACCGACATGGCCACGGCGTGCCCGTCGAGCGAGGGGACGGCCGAGGTGATGGCGGCGACCCCGGAGACGACGGAGACGGCGACGGTCATCACGTAGTCGATCAGCAGCGCGGAGGCGGCGGTGAGCGCGGCGGTCTGCCCGAGGTTCTCGGCGGAGACGACATAGGCCCCGCCGCCGCCCGGATAGGCGTAGCAGGTCTGCCGGTACGAGGCGACGACGACCAGGAGCAGGATCACGATGCCGACCGCCGCGTACCAGGCCAGATGGAGCACCGCGAGGCCGCCGAGGGCCAGGATCAGCAGGATCTCCTCGGTGGCGTACGCGACCGAGGAGAGCGGGTCGCTGCAGAAGATCGGCAGGGCGACCCGCTTCGGCAGCAGGGTCTCCCCGAGCCGGCCGCTGTCCAACGGACGACCTACGAGCAGGCGTTTCGCCGCACTTCCAGCTCTCATAAGTGCTGAAGTTAGGACGAATGGTATGTAATGCGCGGAAGCCGCGCCCTGTGGGGACCCCGTACGCCCGGTGGGAGCCCCGTACGAGGAAGGACCTGACGCGTGAGCGGAGTACGAGGAATGCGGATGGCCGGCGAGCCCATGCAGATCGGCGAGGTCGCCGCACGGACCGAACTGTCCCTGCGCACGATCCGGCAGTACGAGGACAGCGGCCTGGTCGTCCCGTCCGCGGCCTCACCGGGCGGCTTCCCGCTCTACACGGACGCGGACGTGTCCCGGCTGATGGTCGTCCGCCGGATGAAGCCGCTCGGCTTCACCCTCGACGAGACCCGCGAACTCCTCACGGCCGTGGACCTGCTGGCCGCCGAACGCGCGGGCACGGACACCGAGCTCGACCCGGACGAGCGGGCCGCGCTCGTGGCCCGCGTCCGCGGCTACGAGCAGGCCGCCGCGGAGCGGGTCGCCGAGCTGCGGGCCCAGCTCTCCCGCGCGGAGGAGTTCGCCGACTCGCTCCGCCGGACCCGCCTCACAGCGACCCCGGCCTGAAGCCGACGCCGACGCCGGCCCCGGCCCCGGGCCCGGCGTGGGGTCGACACCGGGCCCGGCCCCGACTTGAGGTCGACGCCGGCCCTAGATCGGCGCCGGCCCGAGATCGACGCGCGTGCCGGTTCAGTCGGCGAGCGCTCCTGCCAGTGCGCGGAAGAAGCGCGCGTACGCGGCCGGGCTGGGCGGGGTCTCCGGGTTCCACGGCGTGAACCGGACGCCGGACAGGGCCTCGTCCGGCGCCGTGGCGTGCGCCCTGCTGTCGAAGAGGACCAGGTCGGGCCGGAGCTCGGCGGCCCGGCCCCAGTCACCGGTGAGCCAGTTGGCCCCGGGCCCCGGGCCCGGGTCGACGAGCCGGACGCCGAGCTCGGCGAGCCTCGCCAGCTCGGGCCAGGCGAGCGGCCGGGCGAGGTGCACCTGGTCGGGACCGGCCCCGGAGAGGGCGAGCACCCCGAGCCCGGTCCGCGCGGCGGCCTCCCGGAGCTCGTCCTCGGCGGCCCGGAGGCCGGCCGGGGAACCCTCGGCGGTCGTCCCGTCGACCGCCGCCGCCCCCAGACTCACCGCCAGCGCGCCGAACCGGTCGAGGATGGCCGGCAGGGTGAGCTCGTTGCCGACGGAGAGCGCGACGAGCGGCACCCCGAGCCGTTCGGCGACGGCCTCGTCGAGCGCGTAGGGGCTCTTCCCGTCGTAGGTCACGTCGACGATCACGTCCGGCCGCAGCTCCCGCAGCAGCCCCTCGTCGAGGACCCGGCCCGGCCCGAGGTAGGTCACCGCGGCCGCCGTCAGCCCGCCCTCCTTCGCCGGGTCGAGGACGTCCCCGTCGTGCCCGGAGCCGTACACCGCGACCGGCGTCACGCCCAGGTCACACAGGGCGGCCCCGGCCCGCACGTACGCGATCACCCGCCGCGGCACGCGGGCCGCCCCCAGCTCCGTACCTCTGTCGTCCGTGAATCCCCATGCCTGCGTCCCGGACATACGGCTGCTCCCTCCCCGGCCGGAAATGTGCCTCTTCCGAGCACCTTGGAGCGGTTCCGCGGCCCGCACAAGAGGGCCTGCCCGCTGTGCGGGCCACCGGGCGGCCGGGTCCGGGACCAAGGTCCCGGACCCCCCTGCCGAAAGTCCCCCAGGGTGGTGTTAACTGAACAGGTCGGGAGGAAGCAGTAGGAATCGTCGGGCTCTCGTGCCCGTGCGCCACCTGCCGGGGCGCACGGCGTCGGGCGGCCCTCACGCCCTGGAGTGAGTCATGTCCGTGCCCGGCCAGTTCTCCGATCCCCGTGTGATCACGCTCTTCGGCCTGCTCGCCGTCTCGACGGTGGTGTGGCTGTCGCTCGGCCTGCGCGCCCGCGCCCGTGACCGCCGCGACCGGGCGCGCACCCCGCTGGAGCGGGTCTGGCATCCGCAGGAGTCGATACCGCTGACGCCCGCGGAGGAGCACGCCTTCGGCCAGGTCGTCTCGCGGCTCTCCCCCGGCCCGGCGGGCCGCCTGCGCTGAGCGCCGGCCCTCCGGCCACCTGCCGGCAGACCGGCCCCGGGCCTCAGGCCTCCCAGGCGCGCGGATCGCGGCCCGTCGTCGCGAGCAGCCGCTCGAAGGCGGTGGCATCGCCGGGCACCTCGACGGCCTCCCCGAAGACACCCATCTTGCGGGCCATGGGCGCCATCCGCTCCACCTCCTCGACGAGCCCGTCGACCACGCCCGGGTCGGGTGTGAAGCTCCGCCCGGTGGCGCGGGCCAGGTCCCAGGCGTGCACGGTGAGGTCGAGCAGCACCATGGACCCGACGGTCCGCGCCGGCATGGCCATGCCCCCGGTGGTGCCCTCCTCGGCGCCGGGCGCCGACCAGGCCTCGACGAGCTTCCCGGTCTCGACCTCGAAGCGGTCCCGCCAGTCGGCGTCGGCGAGCCGGTCCGTGGTGGCGGAGAGATCGGCGGGCTGCTTGGCGGCGAGCGCCTGGAAGTGCACGACGACGCCGAGAAGATGGTTCAGCAGGGCGCGCACGTCGTACTCGGCGCAGGGCGTGGGCGCGCCCAGCGAGGCGTCGGCGATGCCCCTGACCAGGGGCGTGGCCTGCGCGGCGGCGCTACGGAGCAGATCACCGATGCGGGGCGGGGCACCGGTACGGAGCAGGTCCTCGTTCGTCATGGGAGCGACGTTAGGAGAGGCTGCCCACCCCCGTCTTGAAGAAACACGCCAGGACGGGATCCCGTCCCGACCTAGCATCGGAGCATGTCCGACTCCGCTCCCCGCAAGGACACCCGAGGCATCGTCGACCCCGCCGAACTGCTCTCCCGCGTCCGCTTCCGCCGGCACACCCCGGCGCCGGAGCTGCGGCCCTATCTGGAGCACTACTGGCTGATCGACTGGGAGCTGCCGGAGCCGTACGCGACCCATGTCGTCCCGCACCCCTCGATGAACATCGTCTTCCAGCGGTACGGGGCACTCGGCGCCCCGGCGGCGGACGCGCGCGCGTCCGCCGAGGTCTCCGGGATCGGGCTCGGCCTGTTCACCCGGAAACTGACGGAGGCGGGCCGGGTCTGCGGGATCCAGTTCCGCCCCGGCGGCTTCCGCCCCTTCGCGCCCGCGTGGCCGGTGTCGGCCTGGACGGGCCGCCGGGTCCCCCTGGCGGAGGTCTTCCCGGACGCGGGCACCGAGGCGGGGGGCGGTACGGGCGCGGAGACGGGACACGGGGGCATCGTTACGGGCACGGAGACGGGACACGCGGGCACGGACGCCGACCTCCTGTCCGCCGTCCTCTCCCCCGGCACCGACCACGCGCGCGTGGCGGCGCTCGACGCCTTCCTGCTCGCCCACGGCCCCGCGCCCGACCCGGCCGCCGACCGGGCCATGGAGCTGGTGGACCTGATCCGGGGGGACCGTACGGTCCGCAAGGTGACCCAACTGGTCTCGGCGTCCGGCCTGTCGGCGCGCTCGCTGCAGCGCCTCTTCGCGGCCCACGTCGGCGTCGGCCCGAAGTGGGTGATCCTGCGCTACCGCATCCACGAGGCCCTGGAGCGCGCCGAGGCCGCGGGCGCGGCGGGCGGCCCGGACTGGGCGGCCCTGGCGGTGGAGCTGGGCTACAGCGACCAGGCCCATCTCGTACGGGAGTTCACGGCGACGATCGGGGTGTCGCCGACGGCGTACGCCCGGGGAGTGTCAGCGCCCTGACCTACCGTACGGAGATGGACACCGACACCACCTCGCCCGTACGGCTCGAACCCTGGTCCGAGGCCGATGCCGGCCTGCTGCGCGCCCTGAACGCACCGGAGTTGATGGATCACCTCGGCGGCCCGGAGACGGACGAGCAGCTCGTCCGGCGCCACCGGCGGTACGTGGACCTGAGCGCCGGCGAGCCGGGCGCGGGGCGCATGTACCGGATCGTGCTGCTGCCGGGGGAGGCCGTGGTCGGCAGCATCGGCTTCTGGGTGCGGACCGGCGACGGCGAGCCGGCGTACGAGACCGGGTGGGCCGTGCTGCCGGGCTTCCAGGGCCGGGGCGTAGCGAGCGCCGCCACGCGCGCGGTGGCCGTGGAGGCCCGGGCCGCGGGCCTCCATCGCTTCCTCCACGCGTTCCCGTCGACGGAGAACGCCGCGTCGAACGCGGTGTGTCGCAAGGCGGGGTTCGAGCTGCTCGGCGAGCGGGACTTCGAGTACCCGCCGGGGCACCCGATGCGCTGCAACGACTGGCGCCTCGACCTGGAGAAGCCGGTCCGCACGACACCCCCCAGGGGCGCTTAGGAGGCGTCTTCCGGCGTGGTGAGCGGCCGGATGAAGTGGAAGGCCGCGATGTCGAAGCGCTCACGCAGGTAGAAGCGGTGGGCTCCGGTGCGGTGGGTGCCGGAGTCCAGGTTGAGCTCGTGGCAGCCGGCCGCGCGGGCGTGGCCCTCCAGATGGTCGATGAGCGCGTGGCCGACCCCGGTGGAGCGGGTGTCGGCGGCGGTCACGAGGTCGTCGACGTAGAGCTGCCGCAGGGAACTGGTGTTGATGACGATCCGCCAGCCGGCCGCGCCGACGCAGCGCCCCTCGTCGGTGTAGGCGGCGCTGAAGCGCAGTCCCTGGGAGTGCCCGGTCTCGTACACCTCGCGGAAGAGCTCCGGGGTGAGGTGGGGGCGGAGTTCGGAGAGGACGGGCAGGAGGTCCTTCTCCAGCCGGGGGTCACCGGGCTCGAGGTCGATGATCTTCATGCCGGGACGGTACCTCAGGGTTTCATCCGGGTTGACGCACATGGCACGACCCTGGATATTTATCTGTGTGACGCAGATGATGTGTCACGAAGGGAATCGCAACCGCTCTGGAAGGAGCCCCCTCATGACCGTTCTCGTCACCGGCAGCCGCGGCCGCGTCGCCTCCACCCTGCTCGGCCTCCTCGACGCCGCCGGCATCAAGGCGAAAGCCGCCTCCAAGAACCCCACCGACCTCTCACCACCGCCCGGGGTCGACACAGTGCGCTGCGACCTCACCGACCCGGCCACCTTCGACACCGCTCTGACCGGCGTCGACTCCGTCTTCCTGTACGCCGAGGCCGGCCACGCCGAGGCCTTCGCCGACCGGGCCCGCGCCGCCGGCGTCGAGCACGTCGTCCTGCTCTCCTCCAGCTCCGTCCTCGCCCCGGACGCCGCCGAGAACCCGATCGCCGCCTCCCACCTCGCCGCCGAGCGCGCCCTCTCCGCCGCCGCGGACACCGGGGCCTTCGAGGCCACCCACCTCCAGCCGGGCGCCTTCGCCACCAACGCCCTGCAGTGGGCCCGGGCCCTCCGCAGCGGGCGGGGACCCGCCCTGCCCCACCCGAACGCGTACGGCGACCCGATCCATGAGCGCGATGTCGCCGAGGCGGCCTTCGCGGTCCTCACCGAGCCCCGGCTGCGCGGCTCCTCGTACCTCCTGACGGGCCCCGAGTCGCTGACCTTCGTCGAGCAGCTGGCGATACTCGCCGAGGTGACCGGCCGGCCCGCACCCCACACCGTCGTGACCCCCGAGGAGTGGAAGGCGTCGGTCACCGGCTTCATGCCGGAGCTCTTCGCCGACGCCCTGCTGTCCTACTGGGCCACGCACGACGGCCGGCCGACACCGCTGACCCGCACGGTCGAGGAACTGACCGGCCACCCGGCCCGCACCTTCGCCGCCTGGGCCGCCGACCACGAGGCGGACTTCCGCCCCTGACGGCGACGAATTCCCTGGCCGCCCGTCCCGCCCCGATGCGATCCTGTCCCCGTGAACGGACCGGAGATCCACATCAGCTTCGCCCCCGACCTGGGGCTCTTCGTCTCGGCCGACCGCCGCTCGGGCCGCACGCCCGTGACCACCGACGGCGCCTCCTCGCTCGGCCACGTCGTGGAGTCCCTCGGCGTACCGCTCACCGAGGCCGGCCGGCTACTGGTCGACGGACGGCCCGTCGACGTCTCCTACGTCCCCGCGGCGGGCGAGACCGTCGAGGTGGAGGGCGTCACCCGCCCGCAGCCGGTGCGACCGGGCGCGCCCCTCCGGTTCCTGCTCGACGTGCACCTCGGCACACTGGCCCGGCGGCTTCGGCTGCTCGGGGTGGACGCGGCCTACGAGAGCGAGGACATCGGCGACCCCGCCCTGGCCGCGCTCTCCGCGCGCGAGCGGCGCGTCATGCTCTCGCGGGACCGCGGCCTGCTCCGCCGCCGCGAACTGTGGGCGGGGGCCTACATCTACAGCGACCGTCCGGACGACCAGCTCCGCGACGTCCTGGAGCGCTTCGCGCCGCCGCTCGCGCCATGGACGCGGTGCACGGCGTGCAACGGACGACTGAGCGACGCCGACAAGGACACGGTGCGCGAGCGCCTTGAGCAGGGCACCGAGAAGTCGTACGACGTGTTCGCCGAGTGCGTGGAGTGCGGCCGGGTCTACTGGCGCGGCGCCCACCACGCCCGGCTGGAGGCGATCGTCTCCGACGCGGTACGCGAGTTCGGCGGCGCGACGGCCGGCTGACCCCCCGAGCCCCATCTCCCCAGCCCCCAGCCGACAGCCGACAGCCGGCCGACCAGCCGATGGCCGATGCCAACGCGCCGCCCGGCCCCGCTCAGCCCAGGTCGCCGCCGCGCAGCCGCTCGATCTGCGCGGCGCTGATCTCGACGGTGCGCTGCATATGGGCGATGAGCAGGGCGAGCTCGGCGTCGCTGTAGACGTCGAACATCGTGCCCCAGGTGCTGTTGAGCTTGCGCCACAGAGCGCCCAGTTCGGCGATGCGCTCGGGCACGAGGGCCACCAGGACCCGGCGCCGGTCCTCGGTGTCCCGTTCGCGCGTGACGTAGCCGGACCGCTCCAGGCGGTCGACGAGCCGGGTCGCGGAGCCGGTGGTGAGCCCGGTCAGCTCGGCGACCCGCCCGGTGGTCACCGGGCCCTCCTCCAGGCTGAGCAGGTTCAGGCACTGCACATCGGTCGGGTGGAGCCCCAGACGGTCGGCGACGGCCTGGTTGAACAGGGCGTACGCCGCCATGTAGCGGCGGGCCTCCCCGTACAGCTCGGTCATCAGCGCCTCGCGCCGGCCTGAACTCTTCTGCGTCATGCAGAGATTGTACGAACCAGGCACCGCCCCGCACCGGCCCGCGCCGACCGACCCGCCCCCACCGCGGTCGCCCTCAGGGCGTCTCGGCGGTCAGATAGCGCTGCACGGTCGGGCCCAGCCAGGCCACGATCTCCTCGGGCGTCATCTCGACGACCGGCGGCAGCCGCAGCACATAACGGGTGAGCGCCATGCCGAGGATCTGGGACGCGACGAGCGCCGCCCGCCGCGGCGCCTCTGCCGGGTCGGGGCAGACGCCCCGGGTCACGGGCCCGAGCTGCTGGGCGAAGACCGCCCGCATCCGCTCCGCCCCGGCCTCGTTGGTGACCCCCACCCGCAGGAGCCCGGTGAGGACGTCGTCCCGCTCCCAGCGCTCCAGGAAGTGGGTGACCAGGACGGCCCCGATGTGCCGCGCGGGCAGGCCGCCCAGCTCGGGCAGGTTCAGCTCGATCTCCGAGGCGGCGGCGAACAGGCCCTCCTTGTTGCCGTAGTAGCGCATGACCATCGACGGATCGATCCCGGCGTCCCGGGCGATGGCCCGGATGGTGGCGCGGTCGTATCCGTCGGAGGCGAAGCGCTCGCGGGCGGCCTCCAGGATGGCGGCTCTGGTGGCGTCGGAACGGCGGGCGGTCGTCATACCAACGACTGTAGGCCAACGGGCGTTGACATTCCATCAGAGCGGCTTCTACAGTTGCCAACAAGCGTTGACCAACAGCCGTTGGCAAACGACCGTGGGCACCCCGGAGGCAGCCATGAGCACCGCGGAGACACCGAAGACCACCCAGACCACCCAGACCACCGAGAGCACCGAGAGCACCGAGAGCACCGACCCGACGGACACCCAGGTCCTCGTCATCGGCGCCGGCCCCACCGGCCTCCTCCTCGCCGGCGACCTCGCCACCGCCGGCGTCGACGTCACCCTCGTCGAGCGCCGCCCGCACGGCCTCGCCAACATGACCCGCGCCTTCGGCGTCCACGCCCGCACCCTGGAGCAGCTCGACGCCCGCGGACTCGCGGACGAACTCGTCGCCACCGGCACGACCCTCGGCACCGCACGGCTCTTCGGCCGACTGGACCTCGACCTCACCCGGCTGCCCAGCCGCTTCAACCACCTGCTCGTCACCCCGCAGTACGAGGTCGAGCGCCTCCTGGAGCGACGGGCGGTGGCCGCCGGCGTCACCTTCCGGTACGGCACGGAGCTGCGCGGACTGCGCCAGGACACCGGCACGGTGACGGCGGAGTTCACCGACTCCGCCGGAGCCCCGCTCACCCTCACCGCCCGCCACCTGGTCGGCACGGACGGCGTCCGCAGCGCCGTCCGCACCGCCCTGGGCCTGCCCTTCCCCGGCGGATCCGTGATCCGCTCCCTCGTCCTCGCCGACGTCCGCCTCGCGGAGGAGCCCGCCGACGCGTTCAGCGTCAGCGGTTCCGGCGACACCTTCGCCTTCCTCGCCCCCTTCGGCGACGGCTGGTACCGGGTGATGGGCTGGAGCCGCACCCGCCAGGTCCCCGACACCGAACCCGTCGACCTGGACGAGGTCCGCGAGATCACCCGCCGTGCGCTGGGCACCGACCTCGGCATGCACGACCCCCGCTGGATCTCCCGCTTCCACAGCGACGAGCGCCAGGTCCCCTCGTACCGCGTGGGCCGGGTCTTCCTCGCCGGCGACGCCGCCCATGTCCACTCCCCCGCCGGCGGCCAGGGCATGAACACCGGCCTCCAGGACGCCGCCAACCTCTCCTGGAAGCTCGCCGCCGTCCTGCGCGGCGACGCACCCGCACCCGAAGCCCTCCTCGACAGCTACCAGTCCGAGCGCCACCCCGTCGGCGCCACCGTGCTCCGCACCAGCGGCGCGCTCGTGCGCCTCGCGATGGCCCACACCCCGCTCACCCGCGCCGCCCGCTCCCTCGCCGCCCGACTCCTGAGCGCGGTACGACCCGCCTCCGCCCGCGCCATGGGCATGATCAGCGGACTCGGCATCGCGTACGCACCCCCGGCGGGCTCCAAGCGCCCCGCGGGCCGCCGCGCACCGGATCTACGACTGCGCGAAGGCCGTCTCTACGAGCTGCTGCGAGCGGGCGAGTTCGTACTGATCACCCCGGAGGCCGGGCTCCCGGACCTGCCCGGGACCGCCCCGGTCTCCCCCGAGCGCCTCGTGCGGGCCACCTGGGCGGACCCGACGCGAAGCACGGCGGTACTGGTCCGCCCCGACGGCTACGTCCACTGGGCGGGCAACTGAACCCTCAGAACACGTAAGGATCACCGGTGGCGAGCACAAGCACCCGATGCCGGTCGTTCCGCGGATTCCGGTCGGCCACCCCGTCCCGCCAGGCGGTGGTGATGTCCACGGTCAGCTCGTCCGGAAGGCCCGCGGTCCGCAGGTCGAGCGCCAGCTCACCGGCACCCCCCGCGGCCGGCAGCTCGCCCGTCCGACAGGAGACCGCCCGGTCACTGCTCCACAGACAGGCCTCCGGCAGCTCCAGCCCACCCGCCATCGGCACGGAGAACGCGAGCCGGACCGTCGCCTGGGAGAGATCGGTGGGACCGAAGTTCTCACTGACCAGCCAGACCCCGACCCGCCCGTCCCAGAGGGAGACATGACCGTGATGGGACAGATCCGCCTCGGGCCCCACCACCGGCCCCACGGCACCGGCACTCACGCCCGCGCCCATCACCACCGCGGCCGCGAGAGCGACCCCGAGCACAGCCTTCCGCAATCCACGCATAGGGCCAAAATACCCACAGATCATCTGATCTTCTGACAACCACTCAGTCAGCGTGTCTCCCGGGCGGGCCGCCCCTCACACGCACCGCGCCCTTCGAGATCGGCGCCGCCTATCCTGGCCGGGCGATCGACGTAATCGACCATCTGCGCGAGGAGCACGACGTCATGACTGCCCCCGGTACCCCCATCGCCGTCATCACCGGAGCGAGCAGCGGAATCGGCGCCGCCACGGCCAGGCAGCTCGCCGCCGCCGGCTACCGCGTGGTCCTCACCGCCCGGCGCAAGGACCGCATCGAGGAGCTGGCCGCCGAGATCAACGAGGCCGGCCACCAGGCCGCCGCCTACGCCCTCGACGTCACCGACCGCGCCGCCGTCGACGAGTTCGCCACGGCCTTCCAGAGCCTCGCCGTCCTGGTCAACAACGCCGGCGGCGCCCTCGGCGCCGACCCCGTCGCCACCGGCGACCCGGCCGACTGGCGCCAGATGTACGAGGTCAACGTCATCGGCACGCTGAACATGACCCAGGCCCTGCTCCCGGCCCTCACCGCGAGCGGCGACGGCACGGTCGTCGTCCTCTCCTCGACCGCCGGCCACTCCACCTACGAGGGCGGCGCCGGCTACGTCGTCGCGAAGAACGGCGCCCGCGTCCTCGCCGAGACCCTCCGCCTGGAGATCGTCGGCACTCCGGTCCGCGTCATCGAGATCGCCCCCGGCATGGTCAAGACGGACGAGTTCGCCACCACCCGCTTCCGCGGCGACACCGAGAAGGCCGCCAAGGTCTACGCCGGCGTGGCCGAACCCCTCACCGCGGACGACGTGGCCGACACCATCACCTGGGCCTGCACCCGCCCCCCGCACGTCAACATCGACCTCCTGGTCGTCCGCCCCCGCGCCCAGGCCTCCAACACCAAGGTCCACCGCGAGCTCTGACAACACGGCGACACGTTCGGGTGAACCACCTAGATCACCTGCGCGGCGCCCGCACTCGCGCCATAGCGTCGAAGACAACTCCATACAGAACGGCCCTCGGCAGGGATTGCACTCCCGGCCGAGGGCCTCACCAGAAGGAAGAAGCAACTTCCCATGGCTGAACAGGACCCTAGCGCGCCCGCGCTTTTCGACATGAGCGCCCTCACGCCGACGTTCATGGATCTCCAGACCCCCGAGTACGCCTACATGTTCGGCTTCCTGCAAGCCGACGGGCACCTGGCTCGCGGGACCGGCCAGAAAGGCAAGCTGACCGCCGAGATCAACGCGCGGGACATCCACATCCTCCGCGAGTTCCAGCGCTTGACCCCCTACTACAGCTCCGTCACGGAGCGGGTACGCGCCACCAACTTCGCCGAGCAGGCCCACTCGGCCACATGGACCCTGTGCGCACTCGAGGCCAGGACCATCATCAACGAGCTCGGAATCCCCTACGGCAAGAAGTCGCGAGTCATCCGGCCACCCCGCTTCGACTTCTCCCGGCCGGACTACCTCCGCGGCGTCATCGATGCCGACGGATCGCTCGGCTGGACCGCCGAGGGCATCCCCTTCCTCTCCTTCACATCAGCCAGCACGGCCCTGGCCGCATACCTGTGCCACTACGCAAAGAAAGTCACGGGCACCGAGCGCATCGCCCGCCGCAACGCCCGTGACCAGGTCTACGTCATCACCTACTACAAGGAGCGAGCCCAGCAGCTCGCCGAGCACCTCTACTACCCCGGCTGCCTCGCCCTGGACCACAAGAAGGCCAACGCGGCATCGATCCAGACCTGGGTGCGTCCAGCAGACATGAGGTTCGCACCACCCCGTCGACGCTGGACCGAGACCGACGACCGCGAACTGCTGCGGCTCAACGACCCCGCCGCCGCAGCCATCGCGCTCGACCGAACCGAGCAGAGCTGCTCGATGCGCCTGTGGCGACTCCGTACCGGCCAGACGCCGTCACCCACCCGATAGCCACGCACGTGGGACGGGGCGCCGCCGACGCGGCGCCCCGTCCCCGTTCCGCCCGAAGCCTTCACCCCTTCACGCAGATGACCTGCTTCAGCTTGGCGACGACCTCCACCAGATCCCGCTGCTGCTCGATGACCTTCTCGATCGGCTTGTAGGCACCCGGGATCTCGTCCACGACGCCGGAGTCCTTGCGGCACTCCACACCCCGCGTCTGCTCCTCCAGGTCTTGCGTCGAGAAGCGCCGCTTCGCCGCGCTCCGGCTCATCTTCCGGCCCGCGCCGTGCGAGGCGGAGTTGAAGGACGCCGCGTTGCCCAGGCCCTTCACGATGTACGAACCCGTACCCATCGAGCCCGGGATGATCCCGAACTCCCCGGAGCCGGCCCGGATCGCACCCTTCCGGGTAACGAGCAGGTCCATGCCCTCGTACCGCTCCTCCGCCACGTAGTTGTGGTGGCAGGAGATCACCTGGTCGAAGGTCACCCGGGCCTTGCGGAACTCCCGGCGGACGACCTCCTGGAAGAGCGCCATCATGATCGCGCGGTTGTACTTCGCGTACTCCTGGGCCCAGAAGAGGTCGTGCCGATAGGCCGCCATCTGCGGGGTGTCCGAGACGAAGACCGCCAGGTCACGGTCAACAAGGCCCTGGTTGTGAGGCAGCTTCTGCGCCTCGCCGATGTGGTATTCGGCGAGTTCCTTGCCTATGTTCCGGGAGCCGGAGTGGAGCATTAGCCATACCGAACCGACAGAATCGATACAAAGTTCAACAAAGTGGTTGCCCTGTCCGAGCGTTCCCATCTGCTGTCGCGCCCGTTCCTGACGGAATTTGACCGCGTCCGCCACCCCGTCGAACCGCGACCAGAAGTCGTCCCAGCCCGACGTCGGGAACTGGTAGAGCCGCCCCGGGTCCACCTCCGAGCGGTGCAGACCCCGGCCCACCGGAATCGCCTGCTCGATCTTCGAGCGGAGCCTCGACAGATCACCCGGAAGGTCGTTCGCCGTCAGCGAGGACTTGACCGCCGACATGCCGCAGCCGATGTCCACACCGACCGCCGCGGGACAGACCGCCCCCTGCATCGCGATCACCGAACCGACCGTCGCGCCCTTGCCGTAGTGCACGTCCGGCATCACGGCGAGGCCCTTGATCCACGGCAGCGTCGCCACGTTCTGCAGCTGTTGCATGGCACCGCCCTCCACCGTGGCGGGGTCGGCCCACATCCGGATGGGAACTTTCGCACCAGGTACCTCTACGTACGACATACTTCCTCGATTCCCCCGAAAAGTCTGATAACGCAAAAACCGGCGCCAAAGCCCGTACAGGTGACAGCGGACCGGCATCAACAGCTGCGTGTGCGATAGACATTGTGTCCATCGGCCGGGTTCGCGCGGCAAACAGTTTTCGGGAAAGACCTCGGGAGAAGGGAGCCTGGGAGCGTGCAGCGAAAGAGGTACACCCCCGGCCGCACCGGGTCCACGGCTCGCACCGCCGTCGTCCTCACACTCGGCCTCGGCCTCGGAATCGGCCTCACGGGCTGCTCGTCCAGCACCCCGGCCGACGACATCGCCGTCGACGCCAAGGCCGGCCCCGCCGCGCCCGTCGCCCCCCCGGGCCGCTACCGCACGCTCTTCGAGCCCTGCGGCGCCGTCCCCCAGGCGACGCTCAAGGACCTGCTCCCCGGCGCCGCCGCCCTCGGCGACGCCGAGCGCAGCAAGGCGTACCGTGGCGTCGCCTCCGTGACGTACGACACCGACCGGCGGGTCGGCTGCACCTGGAAGGCCGACACCCCGGACATCTCGCACCGGCTGGTGCTCGACATCGAGCGGGTGGTCTCGTACGACACCGCCGTCAGCGACGAGGACCGGGCGCAGGAGGTGTACGTCCGCAAGCAGCTCGCGGCGGGCATCCCGCTGCCCCCGACCGCGCCGCCGACCACCGCCCCGACCGCGACGACGACGCCGTCGATCCCGGCGACGTCCGGCACCCCGACGACGACCGGCCGGCCCCCGGGCGCGACACAGGGCGCGACCCCGCCGGCGGCCACGACGGCGGGTGCCACCAAGGCCGGCGACGCCGCCGGCGCCCCGTCGGGGAAGCCCTCCGCCGGCGCCACCGCGCCCTCCTCCGGAGCCACCCCGTCGAACCCCTCCCCCACCGGCCTCGAACCCCGTGTCCTCGAAGGCCTCGGGAACATCGCGTACCTCGACGACACCCTCAGTTCGGTCGGCGCGAACGGCCATCAGCGTGCCGTCAGCGTGGTGTTCCGCACATCCAACGTCATCGTGACCGTCTCCTACCGGGAGCAGACGACCGGTTCGGCCGAGGCCCCCGACAGCACGGAGCTGCAGGAAAGGGCCCGGAACCTGGCCCGGCTGCTCGCCGAGCGCCTGGAGGAGTAGCCGTCCGCACCCGCTCCGCGAGCGGACGGACACCACGTAACGTGTCGGCGTACCGGCCGGACCGTACGACAAGCGACTGAAGGAACCATGCAGCGAACAGCCCCGCGACTCACCCGCATACTCGCCTGCGCCGCCGTCCCGGTGATGCTCGTCGTCGCAGGCTGTTCCTCGGACTCCGGCGACGGCGGGTCCGGCTCGACGGGTTCGAAGGACAAGGCGGCCTCGTCGGCCTCCGCCACTCCCTCGCCCTCGCAGACGACGAAGACGGTCGAGCCGGCGAAGTTCGCGAAGCTGCCCGAGGCCTGCAAGGCGATCGTCGCGAAGACGACGTCCTCGCTGGTGCCCAAGGCGAAGACCAAGAACGGCACGCCGGCCGTCTCCAGCGACCTCGGCAGCCGGAGCGGCTGCTCGTGGAACGGTCTGGACGACAAGGGCGTGAAGGGTTCGCAGTACCGCTGGCTCGACGTGTCCTTCTACCGGTACGAGTCGGACACCGCGCTCGGGAGCGGTCAGGAGCGCGCGCAGGAGAACCTGGCGAAGGAGCTCGCCAAGATCGAGGAGACGCCGGGCGCGAAGAAGCTCCGCACCGCCACGGCGACGGGCATCGGTGACGAGGCGAAGTCCGTCGCGTACCAGCTGCGCAAGACCGACGAGGACTTCGTCTACGGCTCGATCGTGGCGCGCACGGGCAATGTGCTGGTGCTGCTCTCGTACAACGGCGCCGGGTACGCGGGTGCGGCCACGCCGTCGGACCAGACGGTCATGAGTGGTGCGGTGAAGGCGGCCAAGGAGGCCGTCGCCGCGGTCGCCGCCGCGAACAAGTAGGCGCTGGCGAAGTCCGACAACCAGTCGCAAACCAGCGCAGAGTGGCACGTCGATGCGGAGCCCGTCCCTCCCCCGGGGGCCGGGCTTCGCGCACATGTGCCAGTCTGTGCGCGCGAGATGTCGATTGACGGGGAGGGGATCGCGGGTGGCCGCGATGCAGCTGACACGCACACACCGGATACTCATCGGCCTCGTCATCGCCGGTGCGTTGATCATCGCGGGGATCGGTTTCGCGGGTTCGTACGCCGCCGTGCGCGAGCTCGCCGTGCAGAAGGGCTTCGGCACCTTCTCGTACTTCTTCCCGATCGGTATCGACGCGGGCATCTGTGTGCTGCTCGCCCTGGATCTGCTGCTGACGTGGCTGCGGATCCCGTTTCCGCTGCTGCGGCAGACCGCGTGGGTGCTGACGGCGGCGACGATCGCGTTCAACGGCGCGGCCGCCTGGCCCGACCCGCTGGGTGTCGGGATGCACGCGGTGATCCCGATCCTGTTCGTGGTGGCCGTCGAGGCCGCCCGGCACGCGGTGGGCCGGATCGCGGACATCACGGCGGACAAGCACATGGAGGGCGTTCGGCTGACCCGCTGGCTGCTGTCCCCGGTGCCGACGTTCCGGCTGTGGCGCCGGATGAAGCTGTGGGAGCTCCGCTCGTACGAGCAGGTGATCAAGCTGGAGCAGGAGCGGCTGATCTACCAGGCGCGTCTCCAGGCCCGTTTCGGCCGGAGCTGGCGCCGCAAGGCGCCGGTGGAGGCGCTGATGCCGTTGCGTCTCGCGCGGTACGGGGTACCGCTCGCGGAGACGGCGGCGGCGGGTCTCGCGGCGGCCGGCATCGAGCCGGCGGTGCTGCCTCCGCAGCCGCAGGGCACGTCGCCGCTGCTGCCGCAGCAGCCGCAGCCTCTGCAGCCGGCCCAGCAGCCGCAGCCGGTGCAGCTCGCGCCGGCGCCGCAGCCGGTTCCCGATGCGCCGGAGGGCCCTGAGGAGAGCCCCTGGTTCGCCGGGCAGGCGCGGCCGGACGGCTATCAGGGCTCGTACAATCCCCAGATCGTCGACGGCCTGGAGCCGATCCCGGTGCCGGTGCCGCTCGGCCCTGAGGACGTTCCCCCGCCGGGGCCGGAGGAGTTCGTCGAGTACCCCGAGTACGTCGAGGAGCAGCCGGCGCCGCAGGAGGTCGAGGAGTTCCGCGAGGTCGTCTACAAGCAGACCTGGGCGTACGCCGTGGAGAACGATCGCTTCCCGGAGACCCAGGAGCTCGAACGGCTGGTGGCTGATCATTACGGCGTCGAGCAGCTCCGCAACCCCGAGCTGCTCCACCGGATGATCCCCGAGGTCCAGCAGCGGATCCAGCAGGACATGCAGGAGTACCGCACCCCCTGACCCGCACGGGAGTACGTGAAGGGGCCGCCGCCCGGCATCCGGGCGGCGGCCCCTTCACGTACTCAGGTCACCCGCGTGCTCATGCGCCGAGCAGCTTCCTCACCCGGTCGGCTCCTACGGCGAGCAGCAGCGTGGGCAGTCGCGGCCCGGTCTCGCGGCTGACGAGGAGCTTGTAGAGCAGGGCGAAGAACGAGCGCTGCGCGAGCTTCAGCTCGGGCGTCGGCTTGGCCTCGGCGTCGAGACCGGCCATGACCTTCGGGACGCCGTAGACGAGGGTGGTGAGCCCGTCGAGCGACCAGTGGCTGTCGAGGCCTTCCAGGAGCAGGCGGAGCGACTCGTGGCCCTCGTCGTCCAGGGAGCCGAGGAGCTCGGTGTCGGGTTCCTCGCGGACGATGGTGCGCTGGTCGGCCGGGACCTGGCTGGTGATCCAGTTCTCGGCGCGGTCGAGGCGCGGCCGGACCTCGTCGAGGGACGCGACCGGGTTCTCGGGGTCGAGGTCGGTCAGGATCCGCAGGGTCTGCTCGTCGTGGCCTGCGGTGATGTCGATGACCGAGGCGAGGGTGCGGTACGGGAGCGGGCGCGGGGTGCGCGGGAGCTCACCGGCGGCCGTGCGGGCGGCGCGGGTGTGGGCGGCGGCGTCGGCGGGCAGCACGCTGCCGTCGGCGACCTTGGCCTCCAGCTTGTCCCACTCGTCGTAGAGCCGCTGGATCTCCTGGTCGAAGGCGATCTTGAAGGACTGGTTGGGGCGGCGGCGCGCGTACAGCCAGCGCAGCAGCGGCGCTTCCATGATCTTCAGTGCGTCGGCGGCGGTCGGGACGCCACCTCGCGAGGAGGACATCTTGGCCATGCCGCTGATGCCGACGAAGGCGTACATCGGGCCGATGGGCTGGACGCCGTCGAAGATCTCGCGGACGATCTGGCCGCCGACGACGAAGGACGAGCCGGGCGAGGAGTGGTCGACGCCGGAGGGCTCGAAGATGACGCCCTCGTACGCCCAGCGCATCGGCCAGTCGACCTTCCAGACCAGCTTGCCGCGGTTGAACTCGCTCAGCTTCACGGTCTCGGAGAAGCCGCAGTTGGTGCAGGTGTAGGCGAGCTCGGTGGTGTCGTCGTCGTACGAGGTGACCGTGGTCAGGTCCTTCTCGCACTGCCCGCAGTACGGCTTGTACGGGAAGTAGCCCGAGGAGCCGCCGGAGCCGTCGTCCTCGTTCGCCGCGCCGGAGCCTTCCTCCGCCTCCAGCTCGGCCTCGTCGAGGGGCTTCTGCGACTGCTTCTTCGGCGTCTTCTTCGTCCGGTACTGGTCGAGGATGGCGTCGATGTCGCCGCGGTGCCTCATCGCGTGCAGGACCTGCTCGCGGTAGGTGCCCGCGGTGTACTGCTCGGTCTGGCTGATCGGGTCGTACTCGACGCCGAGTTCGGCAAGGGACTCGACCATGGCGGCCTTGAAGTGCTCGGCCCAGTTGGCGTGGGGGGAGCCGGCGGGGGCCGGGACGGAGGTCAGCGGCTTGCCGATGTGCTCGGCCCAGGACGCGTCGATGCCCTCGATGCCGTTGGGCACCTTGCGGTAGCGGTCGTAGTCGTCCCAGGAGATCAGGTGCCTGACCTCGTGCCCGCGGCGGCGGAGCTCGTCGGCGACCAGGTGCGGGGTCATGACCTCGCGGAGGTTGCCCAGGTGGATCGGGCCGGACGGGGAGAGGCCGGAGGCGACGACGACCGGTTTGCCAGGCGCACGTCGCTCCGACTCGGCGATGACCTCGTCCGCGAAACGGGAGACCCAGTCGGTCTCGGTGCTGCTCTGAGCCACGGTCGGTACGTCCTTCTTCCTGGGTGGGGTGCTGCCTGAGGGCCCTACGTGAGCCATTCTCCCAGACGGAAGAGTGCTCCCCGAGGTTGTCCACAGGTGGAGATCGTCCGCGTCCCGTGGTTGTCCACAGGCGGGGAAATCACGTTGCGCTCCCATGGGACACTTGACAAGCGATTTGGTCGCACAGAACTCCCCGAACTCAACAGGAACGGAAGCTCATGGCCTCGGTCCCTTCCCTCGCTTCGACCGTGCAGCAGCGCCTCGCGGACGGCCTCTCGGCGGCTCTGCCGGACGCCGGGTCCGCCGACCCGCTGCTGCGACGAAGCGACCGGGCCGACTTCCAGGCCAACGGCATCCTGGCGCTCGCCAAGAAGCTCAAGGGGAACCCGCGTGAGCTGGCGACCCAGGTCGTCGCCGCGATCCCGGAGAACGATGTCCTGAAGGAGATCGAGGTCTCGGGTCCCGGCTTCCTGAACATCACGGTCACGGACGCGGCGATCGTGCGGACCCTGGCGGCCCGCGCGGCCGATGCCCGGCTCGGCGTGCCGTTCAACGAGTCGGCCGGCACGACGGTCATCGACTACGCCCAGCCGAACGTGGCGAAGGAGATGCACGTCGGGCACCTGCGCTCCGCCGTGATCGGCGCCGCGATGGTCGAGATCCTGGAGTTCACCGGCGAGAGCGTGGTCCGTCGCCACCACATCGGCGACTGGGGCACCCAGTTCGGCATGCTCATCCAGTTCCTGATCGAGCACCCGCACGAGCTGGACCACAAGGCCGAGGACGGCGCCGAGGTCTCCGGTGAGGAGGCCATGTCGAACCTGAACCGGCTCTACAAGGCCTCGCGCGCGCTGTTCGACTCCGACGAGGAGTTCAAGACGCGGGCCCGCGCGCGCGTCGTCGATCTCCAGGCCGGCGACGAGCAGACCCTCGCCCTGTGGCAGCGGTTCGTCGACGAGTCGAAGATCTACTTCTACTCGGTCTTCGACAAGCTCGACATGGACATCCGGGACGGCGACGTCGTCGGTGAGTCCGGCTACAACGACATGCTGGTGGAGACCTGCCGCATCCTCGAGGAGTCGGGCGTCGCGGTCCGCTCCGAGGGTGCGCTGTGCGTCTTCTTCGACGACGTGAAGGGCCCGGACGGCAACCCGACCCCGCTGATCGTCCAGAAGTCCGACGGCGGCTTCGGCTACGCGGCGACGGACCTGTCCGCGATCCGCGACCGCGTGCAGAACCTGAAGGCGACGTCCCTGCTGTACGTGGTGGACGCCCGCCAGTCGCTGCACTTCAAGATGGTCTTCGAGACGGCCCGCCGGGCCGGCTGGCTGAACGAGGACGTGAAGGCGGTCCAGCTGGCCTTCGGCACGGTCCTCGGCAAGGACGGCAAGCCGTTCAAGACCCGTGAGGGCGAGACGGTCAGGCTGGTGGACCTGCTGGACGAGGCCGTGGACCGGGCGACGACGGTCGTGCGCGAGAAGGCGGACGACTACCTCGCGAAGACCGGCGAGACGCTCCTGACCGAGTCGGAGATCGTCGAGAACGGCCAGTACGTGGGCATCGGCGCGGTGAAGTACGCCGACCTGTCGACATCGGCCGCGCGTGACTACAAGTTCGACCTGGACCAGATGGTCTCGCTGAACGGCGACACCTCGGTGTACCTGCAGTACGCGTACGCGCGGGTCAGGTCGATCTTCGGGAAGGCCGGCGACCGCACGCCGCTCGCCCACCCGGAGCTGGAGCTGGCCCCGGCCGAGCGCGCGCTCGGCCTGCACCTGGACCAGTTCGGCGAGGTGATCGCCGAGACGGCCGGGGAGTACGCCCCGCACAAGCTGGCCGCGTACCTGTACCAGCTGGCGTCGCTGTTCACGACGTTCTACTCGGAGTGCCCCGTCATCAAGCCCGCGCCGGCGCAGGACGTCGCGGAGAACCGCCTCTTCCTCTCCGACCTGACCGCCCGCACCCTGCACCAGGGCATGGCTCTCCTGGGCATCAGGACGCCCGAGCGTCTCTGACGGCCCCGAAGCGGCATCGAGGCGAAGCCCCCGTCACGGAACACCGTGCCGGGGGCTTCGTCGTCAACGGAGGGTGTGCGAGGTCCGGCCCGAGACCTCGTCGATCTCCGTGTGGGCCTTCTGGAGCAGCTGGGAGGCGAGGTCCATCAGCGCGCGTGCGCCGGCGATCTCCTCGCCCACCCTGAGCTGATCCGGGTCGGAGGGGTGACGGTTGGCCGTTCCGTGGGCCCGGAACTCGGTGCCGTCGGTGAGCCGCACCATGGCCGCCGCCCGCGTCCGGTCACCCTCCTCCTGGAACTCCATCTCCACATGCCATCCGACAAGCGTGTGCATCATGAGGACCACCTCCAGCGAGGTACCTGTCGGCTACCCCTCCAGGGTGCGCCGACGCGTGCCGCACCACCACTCGCTCCGTTGTCAGTGGCGCCCCGTACGTTCTCCGCATGGCGATGATCCCGAACCAGCTGCCCCGGCTCGCAGCCGATCCGACCGGCCGGTCCCTCGGCCTCGACCTGCCGCCCGGCGCCCTCACCGGCCCGGCGGACGCCCCGTACATCTGGTCGGGACACGGCGCGGCGGGCCCCTCCGCGTGGGGTGCGCTGCGCCCGGCGGCCCGCACGGCGGGGCTGCTGCCGGTGCTGCTGGGCGGTGACTGGAGCCTGGACCGGTGGGAGCTGATGCCGGAGCGGATGAGCGACCCGGCCGATCACGAGGCCGACGAGGTCCTCGCCGAGTTCTGGGACGCGAACGCGTCCGAGGAGATACCGGGAAGCGCCGACTGGCCGGGCCTGGCCCCGGCGCAGCCGTGCGACGCGGACCCCGACGAGGCGGCGGCCGCCGTCGCCGAGATGCTGACGGAACCGGGCTTCTGGCTGGAGGACGCCCGCCCGGCCCTGGTTCCGGCACGGCGCAGCGCGGACATACCGGCGGTGATCGGCTGGACCGGGCCGCTGAACCACGAGAACGACGTGGCCCGGCTGTGTGCGGTGCTGCGGTCCTGGGAGGACCGCTTCGGAGCGCGTGTCGTCGCGCTCACCTTCGACCAGCTGGTGGTCTCGGTCGCGGCCCCGCCCGGGACGCTGGAGGAGGCCGAGGCGCTGGCGGCGGAGCACTTCGCGTTCTGCCCGGACAACGTCGGCCAGGGCAGCCACGGCGGGCTGCGCGCGTACGCACGGACGGGGCTGCTGGACAGCCCCGTCTGGACCTTCTGGTGGGACTAGCCGCGCGCGTCGGACAGCTTCTGGGCGACCTCGGTGGCCCAGTAGGTGAGGATCATCTGCGCGCCGGCCCGCCGGATGCCGGTCAGCGTCTCGAAGATCGCCCGGTCGCGGTCGATCCAGCCCTTCTCGGCGGCGGCCTCGACCATCGAGTACTCGCCACTGATCTGGTACGCGGCGACGGGCACCTCCACGGACTCGGCGACCTTGGCGACCACGTCGAGGTACGGCCCCGCGGGCTTGACCATCACCATGTCGGCGCCCTCCTCCAGGTCGAGGGCGAGCTCGCGCAGGGACTCCCGCAGGTTGGCGGGGTCCTGCTGGTAGGTCTTGCGGTCGCCCCGGAGGGAGGAGCCGACGGCCTCGCGGAAGGGGCCGTAGAAGGCGGAGGAGTACTTCGCGGTGTAGGCGAGGATCGACACGTCCTCCTTGCCGATGGTGTCCAGGGCGTCCCGGACGACGCCGACCTGGCCGTCCATCATCCCGGAGGGGCCGACGACGTGGACGCCGGCGTCCGCCTGGACCTGGGCCATCTCGGCGTAACGTTCCAGCGTGGCGTCGTTGTCGACGCGGCCGTCGGCGTCGAGGACGCCGCAGTGGCCGTGGTCGGTGTACTCGTCGAGACAGAGATCGGACATGATCACGAGCTCGTCGCCGACCTCGGCGCGGACGTCCCGGATGGCGACCTGGAGGATCCCGTCGGGGTCGGTCCCGGCCGTCCCCGCCGCGTCCTTCTTCTCGTCCTCGGGCACGCCGAAGAGCATGATCCCGGAGACCCCGGCCTCCACCGCCTCGGCCGCGGCCTTCCGCAGGGTGTCGCGGGTGTGCTGGACGACGCCGGGCATGGCCTGGATCGGCACGGGCTCGGTGATCCCCTCGCGCACGAACGCGGGAAGGATCAGATCGGCGGGATGCAGCCGCGTCTCGGCCACCATCCGCCGCATGGCGGGCGTCGTCCGCAGCCGCCGCGGCCGCGCCCCGGGAAAGGATCCGTACGAGTTCATAGCCCCGAGGCTACGCCCGCCCAAAGAGTGCTTTTACCGACACGATGTTGCCTCACCAGCCCACCCCCACGGGGCCAAGCCGCCGCCCTCGCCACCCTCGGCGTGGGCAATCGCCCCGCAGGGGCGGTGCCCACCCGCACGGGCGGCGCCCGCCACCCCGCCCACCCCCGTGTGGGCAATCGTCCCGCAGGGCGGGACGGGTGGGCACACGGGACGGCGCGCTCGGCGGCGCCTCCGCCCCTCGTGCCTGGACCCGCACCACCAAGCACGGTGCACAAGGGTGCGGGTCAAGGCGCAGGGAGCCTGGCCCCGGCAAGGAGCGCCGTTCCGTTGTGCCCACCCGTTCCGCCCCTGGGGTTCCCCCCGGACGGAGTCTGGGGGAGGAACAGTCGCCCACAACGGGGGCGGCGGAGCGGGGGCGCGCGCCCAGCGGGCGGGCACCGCCCCTGGGGGTCTGCCGGACAGAGTCTGGGCAAGGAACAGATGCCCACAACGGGCGACGGCGGGCGGGCTCCGCCTCGGCGGAACAGTCGCCCACAACGGAAAAGGGCGCGGGCCCCATCAAGGACCCGCACCCCAAGAACCCGCTACGTCGTCCGACGCCTCCGCGCACCCGGCCGCCGCTCACTGGGCCGAGTAACAGGATCCCCCGCCTCCAGCGCGGCCTCCCGTCGCCGTAGCCCGAAGTCCGCCAGCGCCTCCGCCAGCTTGTGCACCGACGGCTCGGGCGACAGCACGTCCACCCGCAGCCCGTGCTCCTCGGCGGTCTTCGCCGTGGCGGGACCGATGCACGCGATGACGGTCACGTTGTGCGGCTTCCCTGCGATACCGACCAGGTTCCGCACCGTCGACGAAGAGGTGAACAGAACAGCGTCGAAGCCACCGCCCTTGATCGCCTCACGCGTGTCCGCCGGCGGCGGCGAAGCCCGTACGGTCCGGTAGGCGGTGACGTCGTCGACCTCCCACCCGAGCTCGATCAGGCCCGCGACCAGCGTCTCCGTGGCGATGTCGGCCCGCGGCAGGAAGACACGGTCGATCGGGTCGAAGACCGGGTCGTACGGCGGCCAGTCCTCGAGCAGACCCGCCGCGGACTGCTCCCCGCTCGGCACCAGGTCCGGCTTCACGCCGAAGTCGACCAGCGCCGCGGCCGTCTGCTCGCCCACCGCCGCGACCTTGATCCCGGCGAAGGCACGCGCGTCGAGCCCGTACTCCTCGAACTTCTCCCGTACGGCCTTCACCGCGTTGACCGACGTGAAGGCGATCCACTCGTAGCGCCCGGTCACGAGCCCCTTGACCGCACGCTCCATCTGCTGGGGCGTGCGCGGCGGCTCGACGGCGATGGTCGGCACCTCGTGGGGCACCGCGCCGTACGAACGCAGCTGGTCGGAGAGCGACGCGGCCTGCTCCTTGGTACGCGGCACGAGCACCCGCCAGCCGAAGAGCGGCTTCGACTCGAACCACGACAGCTGGTCCCGCTGCGCCGGGGCGCTGCGCTCGCCGACCACGGCTATGACCGGCCGGTGGCCCTCGGGCGAGGGGAGGACCTTGCCCTGCTTGAAGACCTGGGCGATGGTGCCGAGCGTCGCGTTCCAGGTCCGCTGCCGGGTGGTGGTGCCGGCGATGGTGACGGTGAGCGGGGTGTCCGGCTTACGGCCGGCCGCCACCAGTTCACCGGCGGCCGCGGCCACCGAGTCGAGCGAGGTGGACACGACGACGGTGCCGTCGGAGGCGCCGACCTCGGTCCAGCACCGCTCGTCGGCGGTGCGGGCGTCGACGAAACGCACGTCGGTGCCCTGGGCGTCGCGGAGCGGGACACCGGCGTACGCGGGTACGCCGACGGCCGTGGCGACGCCGGGGACGACCTCGAAGGGGATGCCCTCGGCGGCGCAGACGAGCATCTCGGCTCCCGCGTTGCCGTCGAGGCCGGGGTCGCCGGTCACCGCACGGACGACCCGCCTGCCGCCCCTCGCGGCCTCCATGACAAGATTGGCCGCGTCCCTCAACACGGGGACACCGGCGGTTGTTGACGCCTCGTCAACAACCGTCAGCTCCGGCGTGCTCACCCCCGCGCGCGCGTGGCCGCGAACGACCTCGAGCACCTCCGGCTCGGCGATCAGGACATCCGCTCCGGCGAGGGCCTCCACGGCCCTGAGGGTCAGGAGTCCGGGGTCACCGGGGCCTGCGCCGAGGAATGTGACGTGTCCATGGCCCGCGAAGGCCGGGGACAGCGGGCTGGTGGTCGGGCTGGTGGGGTTCAAAGTGCTCGCTCCCCCATAAGACCGGCCGCACCCTTGGCGAGCATCTCGTCCGCGAGTTCGCGTCCGAGCGCCATGGCCTCGTCGTGCGAGGTGGGTACGGGTCCGGTGGTGGACAGCTGCACCAGCGTCGAGCCGTCGGTGGTGCCGACGACGCCGCGCAGGCGCATCTCGGTGACAACCTGCCCGTGACCGGGGTCGTCGGCCAGCAGGTCGGCCAGCGCACCCACGGGTGCGGAGCAGCCGGCCTCCAGGGCGGCGAGCAGGGATCGCTCGGCGGTCACGGCGGCCCGGGTGAGCGGGTCGTCGAGCTCGGCGAGCGCGGTGACGAGTTCGGCGTTCGACGCCAGGCACTCGATCGCCAGGGCCCCCTGGCCGGGGGCGGGCAGGACGGAGTCGACCGACAGGTGGTCGAGCGACAGGGAGCCGGTGAGCTCCGCCGTCCCGCCGATGCGGTTGAGGCCTGCCGCGGCGAGAACCACCGCGTCCAGTTCCCCGCTGCGTACGTAGCCGACCCGGGTGTCGATGTTGCCCCGGATCGGGACGCAGGTGATCTCCAGGCCGTGACTGCGCGCGTACGCGTGGAGCTGGGCCATGCGCCGCGGAGAGCCGGTGCCGACCCGGGCGCCCTTGGGCAGCCGGTCCAGCGTCAGCCCGTCGCGGGCGATCAGCACGTCGCGCGGGTCCTCGCGCTCCGGGATCGCGGCCAGCACCAGGTCCGGGTGCTGCGCGGTCGGCAGGTCCTTCAGGGAGTGGACGGCGAAGTCCACCTCGTCCGCGAGCAGCGCGTCACGCAGGGCGGCGACGAAGACGCCGGTGCCGCCGATCTGCGCGAGGTGCTCCCGGGAGGTGTCCCCGTACGTCGTGATCTCCACGAGCTCGACGGGCCGGCCGGTCAGCTGCCGGACGGCGTCGGCCACATGCCCGGACTGGGCCATGGCGAGCTTGCTGCGCCTGGTCCCGAGCCTCAGTGCCCTCTCGGTCATACTCGCCCTCGGTTCTTGACGTCGGCGTCATTCAGGTCGGCCCGGCTGACAGAAGCCACCGTCTCCGGGTCGAGGTCGAAGAGTGTCCGCAGCGCGTCCGCGTACCCGGCGCCGCCGGGCTCGCTCGCCAGCTGCTTGACCCGCACGGTCGGCGCGTGCAGGAGCTTGTCGACCACGCGGCGCACGGTCTGGGTGATCTCGGCGCGCTGCTTGTCGTCGAGGCCGGGCAGCCGGCCCTCGAGCCGGGCGACCTCGCCGGCCACCACGTCGGCGGCCATGGTGCGCAGGGCGACGACGGTGGGGGTGATGTGGGCGGCGCGCTGGGCGGCGCCGAAGGCCGCGACCTCGTCGGAGACGATGCCGCGCACCTGGTCGACGTCGGCGGCCATGGGCGCGTCGGCGGAGGCCTCGGCGAGCGACTCGATGTCGACGAGCCGGACACCGGGGATGCGGTGGGCGGCGGCGTCGATGTCGCGGGGCATGGCGAGGTCGAGCAGGGCGAGCGGGGTGCGGCGGCCCTGGACGGCGGTCTCGATGTCGTCCCCGGTGAGGACGAGTCCGGTGGCGCCGGTGCAGGAGACGACGACGTCGGCACGTGTCAGTTCGTCGCCGACGGCAACCATCTCGACCGCGTGCGCGGCCACTCCCGCACCTTCCCCGGAGCTGCCTCTGGGGGTGCCCCCGGGCTCGTTCAGGATCTGCGCGAGTCGCTCGGCACGGGCCAGGGTGCGGTTGGCGATGACGATCTCGGAGACGCCGGAACGCGCGAGCGTGGCGGCGGCGAGCGAGGACATCGAGCCGGCGCCGATGACGAGTGCCTTCTTGCCCGTGGCCCAGGTGTCGACGTCGGTGCCGTCGGCGAGCTGCTCAAGGCCGAAGGTGACGAGCGACTGCCCGGCCCGGTCGATCCCGGTCTCGCTGTGGGCACGCTTGCCGACCCTCAGGGCCTGCTGGAACAGGTCGTTGAGGAGGCGGCCGGCAGTGTGCAGCTCCTGGCCGAGGGCGAGGGCGTCCTTGATCTGGCCGAGGATCTGGCCCTCGCCGACGACCATCGAGTCGAGCCCGCAGGCCACCGAGAAGAGGTGGTGGACGGCCCGGTCCTCGTAGTGCACGTAGAGATAGGGGGTGAGCTCGTCCAGGCCGACGCCGCTGTGCTGCGCGAGCAGCGTGGACAGCTCGGCGACACCGGCGTGGAACTTGTCCACGTCGGCGTAGAGCTCGATGCGGTTGCAGGTGGCAAGGACGGTGCCCTCGGCGGCCGGTTCGGCGGCGAGGGTGTCCTGGAGGAGCTTGGCCTGGGTGTCCGCCGCGAGTGCCGCCCGCTCCAGGATGGAGACGGGGGCGCTGCGGTGGCTGAGGCCGACGACGAGAAGACTCATGCCGGCATCACGGCGGGGACGTCCCCGTCGGGTCCCTTGCGGTTGCCGCCCGTCGCGCCACGGGGGGCCGGCGGTGCGACGGCCGTGGCGGTCTCCGCCTCGGCGGCGGCGTCGGCCTCGGCGTTCGACTCCTCGCCTGCCTTGCGCTGCTCGTGGAAGGCGAGGATCTGCAGCTCGATGGAGAGGTCGACCTTGCGTACGTCCACGCCGTCGGGCACGGAGAGCACGGTCGGGGCGAAGTTCAGGATGGAGGTGACTCCGGCGGCCACGAGCCGGTCGCAGACCTGCTGGGCGACGCCGGCCGGGGTCGCGATGACGCCGATGGAGACGCCGTCCTCCTCGATGATCTTCTCGAGGTCGTCGCTGTGCTGGACGGGGATCCCGGCGACCGGCTTGCCGGTCATGGCGGGGTCGGCGTCGATCAGCGCGGCGACGCGGAAGCCGCGGGAGGCGAAACCGCCGTAGCCGGCGAGCGCGGCACCGAGGTTTCCGATACCGACGATGACGACCGGCCAGTCCTGGGTGAGCCCCAGCTCGCGGGAGATCTGGTAGACGAGGTACTCGACGTCGTAGCCGACCCCGCGGGTGCCGTAGGAACCCAGGTAGCTGAAGTCCTTGCGCAGCTTCGCGGAGTTGACCCCCGCCGCGGCGGCGAGCTCTTCGGAGGAGACCGTGGGTACGGAGCGCTCCGAGAGCGCGGTGAGTGCGCGCAGATACAGCGGAAGCCGGGCGACGGTGGCCTCGGGAATTCCTCGGCTACGGGTCGCCGGTCGGTGAGTTCGGCCAGTTGCCACGGTGCTCCTGCGGGATGAGCGGGGCTGCAGGCGGCCATATGTCCCAAGACCGCCCCGTCGAATGCAGGCTATGTCTTTGTGAACGCGTGCACAAAGATGGTGTCCGTTTTGTCCGGCCAAAGTGACCGGGGTCACGCGGCTGGTTCGTATCGTCACGGAACCGCGCGGCGTGTCAGCGCGTTGAGAACCCGAAGGGGGCAAAACCGCACACACTCCTCACGACACCGCCCCCGAAGCCCAACAAAACGTCCATGATGGTAGCCGTCTTTCGGTCACGCACCCAGTTCGCGCCGGAGCCGCCCGGCGTCGACGCGCCAGAAGGTGTGCTGCTCGCCGTCGACCAGGACGACGGGGATCTGCTCCCAGTACGCCCGGTGGAGCTCCTCGTCCCGGGTGATGTCCTTCTCCTCCCAGCGCGCCCCCGTCTCCGCGCACACGGCCTCGATCACCGCGCGGGCGTCGTCGCAGAGATGGCAGCCCGGCTTGCCGATCAGCGTCACGGTGCGCGACCCGGCGTCCGTCTTCTTCTTCGTCCGTCCGAACATGACGTCCATTCTGTCCCCGATTAACAGGGGAGCCCCGCAGTGTTCACGCCGCGGCATCGTCACAAGTCGGGAAGTACCGAACAGACTGGCTATGCTCACGGCATGGCCGCTCTGGGATGGCTCACCCCCCGTAGGCGCTCCGCCACCGCGCGCAGCGTGCTCGCAGGCGAGGCCGCTGCCGAGGCAGCGCGCAAGTCCTCGCTCCAGCTGGAACGGGAGCGGGAGGAGTCGGCGGCCCAGGAACCCACGGAGGCCGAGGCCCCGGCCGAGCCCGAGTTCCCGGTCGTCGGCGACGTACGGGCGGCCGCGTTCTTCGATCTCGACAACACCGTGATGCAGGGCGCGTCGATCTTCCACTTCGGCCGCGGCCTGTACAAGCGGAAGTTCTTCCAGCGCCGTGAACTCGCCCGCTTCGCCTGGGCACAGGCCTGGTTCCGGATCGCCGGCGTCGAGGACCCCGAGCACATCCAGGAGGCCCGCGACAGCGCCCTGTCCATCGTCAAGGGCCACCGCGTCTCCGAGCTGATGTCGATCGGCGAGGAGATCTACGACGAGTACATGGCCGACCGCATCTGGCCCGGCACCCGCGACCTCGCCCAGGCGCACCTGGACGCGGGCCAGAAGGTCTGGCTGGTCACCGCCGCCCCGGTCGAGACGGCCATGATCATCGCCCGCAGGCTCGGTCTGACCGGCGCGCTCGGCACGGTCGCCGAGTCCGTCGACGGCGTCTACACGGGCAAGCTGGTCGGCGAGCCCCTGCACGGCCCGGCGAAGGCCGAGGCGGTACGGGCCCTCGCCGCCGCCGAGGGCCTCGACCTGAGCCGCTGCGCCGCCTACAGCGACTCGCACAACGACATCCCGATGCTCTCGCTCGTCGGCCACCCGTACGCGATCAACCCGGACACCAAGCTCCGCAAGCACGCGAAGGCCCGGGACTGGCGACTGCGCGACTACCGGACCGGCCGCAAGGCCGCGAAGGTCGGCATCCCCGCCGCCGCGGGCCTGGGCGCCCTGGCCGGCGGCACGGCGGCCGCGGTCGCCCTGCACCGCCGCCGCCACTGAGGCCCGGCTCCACCCTTCTCTCCCGGTGCGCCGGAGCGGTCTGCCGATACGTTTCGGCTGCGATCATCTGCGACAACCCCGGACCAGGCGCCCTCACCCGTCCGTGGTCGAACACCACCGCACAGGTCGACTCCCAGGCATTCGGGGCTCCTTACCCCGCAGCGGCCCCGATCACTCACCGGTCCCGCACTTGAGCACAACGCAACGCCTGCGCAGTCACACTCGGAAGCAAACCGATCAACAATCGGTCACCGATCGCACCTTATTCCGACTGCAAGCAGTAACAGAACCGACGGAACCGGTGATTTGAGCAACTGGGTGTAGCGCTGCCTGTACGAAGCGTTATTCTCCTGGGACGCACAAAGGACCCCTCACGTCGCCACGACGGGTGAACGGTCCCGCACTGCACGTGATGGAAGCTCTGCCTCTGGGAGTCCCGTGTACCCACACGTCGGGGTTGACACCTCGGGCCTGGCTACGCTGCGCGCAACGGTCATCGACCGTTTGCGCGGCTTCGTCCCCACCGCGTACGCCGGCCCCGTCCCCGCCTTCGCCTTCGCCGCACCGGCACCCGCCGGCCCTTGCTATGCCCTGGCCGACGGTGGCGCCGCCGTGGGCAGACGCGGTGCCCGGTCCGGAACCTCGACCACCACCCCCCGCCGCCCCACCGCCGACAGCGACAGCGCCCGCATGATGGACCTCGTCGAGCGCGCCCAGGCGGGCGAGGCCGAGGCCTTCGGCCGGCTGTACGACCAGTACAGCGACACCGTCTACCGCTACATCTACTACCGCGTCGGCGGGAAGGCGACGGCGGAGGACCTCACAAGTGAGACGTTCCTGCGCGCCCTGCGCCGGATCTCCACCTTCACCTGGCAGGGCCGCGACTTCGGTGCCTGGCTCGTCACCATCGCCAGGAACCTGGTCGCCGACCACTTCAAGTCCAGCCGCTTCCGCCTGGAAGTGACCACCGGCGAGATGCTCGACGCCAACGAGGTCGAGCGCAGCCCCGAGGACTCCGTCCTGGAGTCCCTCTCCAACGCCGCACTCCTCGACGCGGTCCGCCGCCTCAACCCCCAGCAGCAGGAGTGCGTCACCCTGCGCTTCCTCCAGGGCCTCTCGGTCGCCGAGACCGCCCGGGTCATGGGGAAGAACGAGGGGGCGATCAAGACCCTCCAGTACCGGGCCGTCCGCACACTGGCCCGCCTGCTCCCGGACGACGCCCGCTGACCGGTTCGCGCCCCCCACACACGCCCACGCGGACCGGACCGCGCCCCGGTCCCCGCCTCTCCCCCCACATCCCTACGACCCCCGCCCAACTCACAGTCGGTGACGCCTCGATGACGCACTGGTCCGATCATCTTTCGCGCGTAACCCAAGTGCCGCGCCGCTCGTTGTGCGGGATGCAGGCTCCCTGTGGACACGCCATGTCCGCAGCCACTCACTCTTTCGTGTGGATGCGCTCAAGGTGTGCAACCTTCCGGACACCCCGGGGAGTCGACCGTCATGACGAGAGGAGGTGCCGCCAGTGATCGCGAACGTATCGGCGCACCGGCGGGCGAACGCCTTCGCCCAGGCCCTGGAGGACCGGGAGTCCGAGGGCGCGGCGGCCGATCAGCCGGAGACTCCGGCAGAACCGGCCGAACAGGGGCGGCTGTTGGCCGCGGCGAGTGGCCTCGGCGAACTGCCGAAGCCACAGCTGGATCCCGAGGTCAAGGTGGTGCAGCGGGCCCAGCTCGTCGCCGCCATGGAAGCGATGCTCATGGAAGGGAGCGCGGCCGGAGCCCCCACGGTGCCCGAGCAGCGCACCGCCGGCGGCAAGGGCGCCCACCGGGCGTCCCCACTGCGGAAGCTACGGCCCCGCTCCCGCTGGTCCAAGGGCCTCGCCGCCGGCGGCCTCACGGTCGGTGTGGCGGCGGGCGCCTTCGGCGGCGTCGCGGCTGCCAGCTCCGACGCGCTCCCCGGTGACTCGCTCTACGGGCTCAAGCGAGGCATGGAAGACATCAAGCTGGGCATGGCGGACGACGACGCGGACCGCGGCGGCATCTACCTCGACCAGGCGTCCACCCGGCTCAGCGAGGCCCGCAGACTCATGGAGCGCGGCCGCATCGGCGACCTCGACCACGAGTCGCTCACCGAGATCCGCCGGGTCCTGGGCGGGATGAAGCACGACGCCACCGAGGGCCACCGGCTCCTCCGCCAGGCGTACGAACGGGACGGCGAGATCGCCCCGATGGCCCGGCTCAACTCCTTCGCCCAGGCCCACCGGGACACCTGGAACGGCCTCCGCGACCGACTCCCCGTCCAGTTGTCGGACGTGGGCAGCGAGGTCACGCACGTCTTCGACGCCATGGACGAAGAGGTCGGGCCCCTCCAGTCGGTGCTCCCCCGCACCCCCGAGAGGGGCGCGGTCGGCACGGAAAGCCCCGGCGGCCGCCCGAGCACGCCACAGACCTCCCAGGGCACGGACACCCAGCGTCCGCCGTCCACCCACGAGGTCCCGCCCTCGGGCAGCCACTCCGCACCGCCCCGCCCGTCGGGCCCCAGCACGGGCACCAGCCCGAGCGCCGACAGCGGCACCGAACCACCGGAGGACGACGGTCTCCTCGGTGGCAGCACCGGCGGGCTGCTCAAGCCCCCCGTCTCCCCGACGGGCACACCGACCGCCCCCACGGACGGTCAGACCCCACCCGAGATGCCGGACGTCACCATTCCGCCCATCCTGCCGGGCCTGCTTCCAGGCCTCGGCATCGACAGCGAGGACGCTCGCTAGCAAGAAGAAGGGGCGCCCCCACGGACGGGGGGCGCCCCTTTTTCCGTGCTCCGAACCTCAGCGGTCCCCGGCTCAGAAGAAGACCGACCGCCGCTGCACCAGCAACTTGTAGAGCGTGTGCTGGATCTGCTCCCGCACCTGATCCGTCAGGTTGAACATCAGCATCGGGTCCTCCGCCGCCTCCGGAGCGTACGAATCCGTCGGGATCGGCTCACCGAACTGGATCGTCCACTTCGTCGGCAGCGGCAGCGCCCCGAGCGGCCCCAGCCAGGGGAAGGTCGGGGTGAGCGGGAAGTACGGGAAGCCGAGCACCCGCGCCAGCGTCTTGGCGTTCCCCACCATCGGGTATATCTCCTCGGCCCCGACGATCGAGCAGGGCACGATCGGCACCCCGGCCCGCAGCGCCGTCGACACGAAGCCGCCCCGCCCGAACCGCTGGAGCTTGTACCGCTCCCCGAAGGGCTTCCCGATCCCCTTGAAGCCCTCCGGCATCACGCCGACGATCTCACCGGAGCGCAGCAGCCGCTCCGCGTCCTCCGCACAGGCCAGGGTGTGCCCCGCCTTGCGGGCCAGCTCGTTGACGACCGGCAGCACGAAGACCAGATCGGCGGCGAGCAGCCGCAGATGCCGCCCGGCCGGATGGTGGTCGTGGACGGCGACCTGCATCATCAGCCCGTCCAGCGGCAGGGTCCCCGAGTGGTTGGCGACGATGAGCGCCCCGCCCTCGGCCGGGATGTTCTCGACGCCCTTCACCTCGACCCGGAAGTACTTCTCGTACAGCGGGCGGAGCAGCGACATCAGGACCTGGTCGGTGAGCTCCTCGTCGTAGCCGAACTCGTCGACCTCGTAGTCGCCGGTGATCCGGCGCCGCAGAAACGCGAGCCCGCCCGCGAGCCGCCGCTCCCAGCCGCCGGCCCCCGCCTCGGCTCCGGCGGCGGTCTCTCCGCCGGCCCCCACGTCGCCGCCAGCGGCCTCCCCGGCCGTGCCGGGAGCCGGACCCTCCCGGCCCTCCTCCGGCTCCTGAGGGCCCTGCTGCGGCCCCGGCAGGGCCCGTACGGCCGCCGCCTCGCCGTCGGCTCGGCCGCCGGGCCGTCGCCGGGCCCGCGACCGGTCGTCGTCGAACGGAATGACCTTGGCGTCCGCCATCGCTGTCCGGTCTCCTCAGGCGCCGTCGTGAACAGAGTGAACAGAGCGCACATCGTGCGCAGGGGATACGGCGGGCACGGGGTCGCCCGGCCGCGCGGCCGACGAACCCAGCCGCCCCGCGATCCGGTCCACCGCCCCCGCCAGCATCTCCGGCGGCAGCAGCCCCGGCCCCCGGCCCCGCGCGAAGTCCGCGAGGGCCTCCGCCGTGGTGTAGCGCGGCGAGAAGCCGAGGACCTCACGCGTCTGCACCGTCGACACGACCCGGCCGTGGGTGAGCAGCCGGATCTGCTCCGGAGCGAAGTCGGTGATCCCGACGGTCCGCAGCGCCGTCCCCACCCAGGTCACGGCCGGCAGCAGCACCGGCACGGTGGGCCGCCCGAGCCGCCGCGCGCACTGCGAGAGCAGGAGCACCCCGTCGCCGGCGACGTTGAAGGTGCCGCTGTTCAGGGTGGCCCTGCGGGGTTCGTGCGCCGCCAGGCGCAGCACGTCGATGACGTCGTCCTCGTGGACGAACTGCAGCCGCGGGTCGTAGCCGAGGACGGTCGGCAGCACCGGCAGCGCGAGGTACTCGGCGAGCGGCGAGTCGATCCGGGGCCCGAGGATGTTCGCGAACCGCAGCACGCACACGGCCACGTCCGGGCGGCGCCGGGCGAACCCCCGCACGTACCCCTCGACCTCGACGGCGTCCTTCGCGAAGCCCCCGCTGGGCAGCGACTTCGCGGCCGTCGTCTCGGTGAAGACGGCCGGGTCGCGGGGAGCGGAGCCGTAGACACTGGTACTGGACTTGATCACGAGCCGGCTGATCCGCGGCGACTTCTGGCAGGCGCCGAGCAGCTGCATCGTGCCGATGACGTTGGTCTCCTTGACCGACGTACGGCCACCACCGCCGAGCGCCGTACCGGTGACGTCCAGATGGACCACCGTGTCGACGTCGTGCTCGGCGAGAACCTTCGCGATCTCCGGCCGGCGGATGTCCGCCCGTACGAACTCGGCGGCGCCGAGCTGGTGCGCCGGGTCGACCGCGTCCACCGCGATCACCCGGTCCACCTCCGGATCCCGCTGGATCCGCCGCACGAAGCGGCCCCCGAGATGCCGGGCGGCACCGGTGACGAGCACGACCTTGCCCAAGATCAGCGCCTTCCGTCCGTCTTCCGTTGGTCGCCACCGTAGCGCCTCGAGATTTCCGCGCAAATAAAACGTGGCCCTCCACCGCGAACGGTGAAGGGCCACGTCTGACGCACTGAACGCTGCGAAGCAGCTGTCGCCTTACTTCTTGTTGCGACGCTGAACGCGCGTGCGCTTGAGCAGCTTGCGGTGCTTCTTCTTGGCCATCCGCTTACGCCGCTTCTTGATAACAGAGCCCACGACTACCCTCGCTCACTTCTCGGAACATCCCCGCCTCCCGGCGGGGATCGGTGCGGGGCGTCTGGGCCCACACGACCTACGTCGGCCTAGCCTACCGTCCCGAGCACCGCGCTTGTAATCCGAGGGACATACGGAGCTTTCCCGGCGTCGTCGCCGCGCTCGCGCTACGCGGTCCCCACCCCCACGAAGGACTCCCGCAGGTACTCGTGAACCGCCTGTTCCGGCACCCGGAAGGACCTGCCCACCCGGATCGCCGGCAGATGACCGCTGTGCACCAAGCGGTACACGGTCATCTTGGACACGCGCATCACCGAGGCGACTTCCGCCACGGTCAGAAACTTGACCTCGTTGAGAGGTCGTTCGCCAGCAGCCATGACCCACCTGTACCTTCCGCCGCGACGCCCACCGGCTTCCCCTCCGGTGACTCTTCGTCGCCGAGCGCTCACGCTCCAGACTAGGGGCGGGTGGTACGAGTGGGGAAGAGGAGCTACCACCTGCCGTTTACCGTGACAGACACGCTCGATTGAGTACATAGCGCGTCAGCGGACGGTAGTAGTCGGAGCGCACGCCGTCATCAAGCGGAACGGCCACCGACACCTGCCCCTCCGCCTCACCGACGAACAGCGCCGGATCATCCGTATCGGCGAGACCGATGGCCTCAATACCCAGCTGACCAGCACCGCAGACCCAGCCGTGGTCGCCGACGACGAGTTCCGGCAGCGGCCCGCCGGCCTCGGCGGCACTCTCCAGAGCCGCCCTAACCGGCAGCGGAGAGTGGGAGTGCGCCCCCGGCTCGCGCCCACCCCCCGACGGCCCCGGCTCTCGCACCAGTGCGACCCCCCGTACGTAGTCGATGAGGTACGTACGTACGCCGAACCGGGTCGTTATGTCGACACATCGCCCCTGCGCCGGTGTGAGAACAAGACATCCCGCCGCCGACAAGGCGTCTGCGAGAGCGACGTAGAAACCGAGCAGACGGTGCGGATGACCCGTCCCGAGGAGCACCGGAACCCGCCGCGCGGCCGCCGCACCCAAACGCGCCGCGAAGGCGTCGAGCCCCCTCAGCGTCCGCTCGGGATCGATGACGTCGGGCCCCGACCGATGCGCAGGATCGTCCGACACCCCGCACTTGTCGGCCATCAGCCGCAGCAGATCGGACTCACCCCACCCCCAGGTGGGATCGAGTCCAAGAAGCACCCGCGGATCCCTCGCCGCGAAGAGCCGATAGCTCCGCAGGCTCTCCTCCCGCGACGTCGCCACCGTTCCCGCCAACCCCGCCGCCAACAGATGCGCCCGCAGCGCCCCGGTACTCAACACCCTCCCGATGCTGCCGGAACACCCCCTCCCCGGAGCCGAAACCCCCGGGACACCCCACAGTCGGCGTAACGCCCGCCAGAACGTTCCGGGCGAGGTCTAAGCGAGCATCCCCCGCAGCGGAAAAGCCGCCTTCCGGGTCGCGAGCACCGCCTGATCCAGCCGGTCCGCCGGGTCGTAACCCTCGGACCAGTCCCGGAAGCCCACCGGCCACAGCCCGTCCGTCATCCGCCCGGGCCCCGGCTGCCGGGTCCGCGCGTACACCTCGTCCCGCCAGGACGACGGGATCACCGACTCCGGATCCACCGGGGCGTGCGCCGCGATCCCCACCAGATGCGTCCACGACCGCGGTACGACGTCGACCACCGCGTATCCGCCACCGCCCAGGGCCAGCCAGCGCCCCTCCGCGTACTCGTGCGCCAGCTCGTGACAGGCCTCCTGCACCGCCCGCTGCGCGTCGAGCGACACCGCGAGATGGGCCAGCGGATCCTCGAAATGCGTGTCCGCCCCGTGCTGCGTGACGAGAACCTGCGGCCGGAAGTCCGCGAGCAGCTCCGGTACGACCGCGTGGAACGCCCGCAGCCACCCCGCGTCCCCCGTCCCGGCCGGCAGCGCCACGTTCACGGCCCCACCCTCGCCGGGCCCGGCCGCCCCGGTCTCCTCCGGCCAGCCCGTCTGCGGGAACAGCGTCCTGGGATGCTCGTGCAGCGACACCGTCAGCACCCGGGGGTCCTCCCAGAACGCCGCCTGCACCCCGTCCCCGTGATGCACGTCCACATCCACGTACGCGACCCGCTCCGCGCCCAGCTCGAGCAGCCGCGCGATCGCCAGGGACGCGTCGTTGTAGATACAGAACCCCGAAGCGCCCCCCGGCATCGCGTGGTGCAGACCGCCCGCGAAGTTCACCGCGTGTGCGGCCTCCCCCCGCCACACCGCCTCCGCCGCGCCCACCGACTGCCCTGCGATCAGCGCCGACGCCTCGTGCATCCCGGCGAACGCCGGATCGTCGACCGTGCCGAGCCCGTACGACTGGTCGGCGTGTCGCGGATCGGCCGACGCCGCCCGTACCGCCGCCACATAGTCCTCACGGTGGACGAGACGCAGCGTCGAGTCCCCGGCCGGCTTCGCCGCGACCACGTCCACAGCCCGGTCGAGCCCGTACGCCCGCACCAACGACATCGTCAGCGCGAGCCGTACCGGATCCATCGGATGCTCGGACCCGAAGTCGTACTGCGTGACAGCTTCATCCCACATCAACAGTGCGCGGCCGCTCATGCCCGCCACCGTATCGGGCCGGTCGCGAACCGAACGACGTGGCATACACCACCGTCACCAGGACAAGCACCATCGGCACGAGCATGGCCCCCCGGTAGCTCCACGCGTCCCCCAGCGCCCCCACCAGCGGAGAGCCGATCAGGAACCCGACGTAGTT
The DNA here is from genome assembly GCF_014451325.2 of Streptomyces sp. CB02980. GTDB lineage: Bacteria > Actinomycetota > Actinomycetes > Streptomycetales > Streptomycetaceae > Streptomyces. Next base: position 105,740 of record NZ_JACSCH020000025.1, read on the forward strand.
GAAGACATTGAGCCGCGCCACCGCCGCGTCGCTCGCTCCGGGACCGTGACGTTCGAAAGCCAACCGCCCGGCCGCCGCGAAGGTCTGCGGCACGATCACACTCAGCCCGAGCCCCAGCACCGTGAACCCGGCGATCCCCACCCAGGCCCCCGGCGACACCGCCACCACCGCGAACCCCAGCGCCCCCAGCACGGCGCCGGCCCGCACGACCGTCGCCGCCCCGAACCGCCGCACCCCGAAGTCCCCCACGGCCCGCCCGAGCAGGGTCGTCACCATGTACGCGTTGTACGGCACGGTCGCCAGCTCCTCCGAGCTTCCCAGCACGTCCTGGAGGTACTTGGCACTCCAGTTGGAGACGGTCGAGTCCCCGATGTACGCGAAGGTCATCACCAGACAGAGCGGCAGCAACAGCTTGAAGGCGACACCGCTCCCCTTGCTGTCCCCCGCCTCCGTTCCGGCCTCGGCCCCCTCGCCCCCGGCCACGTACCACCGGCTCACGACGAAGGCGAGGGGCAGCAGCACCGCCACCACCGGCAGATAGGACACGAAGAGCGACAGATGCCAGTGCGCCCCCACCCAGGCCAGCGAGGCCCCCGCGATCCCGCCGAGGCTGTACGAGGCGTGGAAGCCGAGCATGATGCTCCGCCCGTACGCCCGCTGGAGGCTGACCCCCAGCATGTTCATGGAGGCGTCGAGCGCCCCCACCGCGAGCCCGAAGAGCCCAAGCGCCAGGGCCGCGTGCCACAGCTGGTCCCCTACTCCCACGGCAAGCAGCGCGAGAAGCACGAACGGCTGGGTCCACCGCAGCACCACCGCGGGCCCCACCCGGGCGACGACCTTCTCGGTCATCACACTCGCGACACCGGCCAGGATCGGCACGGCGGCGAGGAAGGCCGGCAGCAGCGCGTCCGAGATCCCGTACCGGTCCTGGATCGCCGGTATTCGGGTCACGAGCAGGGCGAAGGTCACCCCCTGCACGAAAAAGCTGACCGCCAGGGATCCCCGCCCACGCCTCAACCGCGCATCCGTCATGGCGGCACAGCGTACGGCCGGAACCTACCCGGGGGTAGATGGATCACAGTCCGAATATCGCCGGCAGCTCGTCCATGGCCCCGAAGAACCCCTTGGCGCCCGCAAGCTTCTCCTCGGGCGTCATCGCGGTGAACCCGTACACGTCCATCCCGGCCGCCACGGCCGCCTGCACCCCGAGCCGACTGTCCTCGACCACCACGCACCGCTCGGGCGCCACCCCCATCCGCGAGGCGGCATGGAGGAACAGATCGGGCGCCGGCTTCCCCCGGCCGACGTCCTCGGCGCTGAAGACGAGCTCGTCCGGGAACCAGGCGTCGAGCCCGGTCTTCCGGTGCCCCACCCGGATCCGCTCATGACTCCCCGAGGAGGCCACACAGTACGGAACCCCCGCCTCGGCAAGCTGCTTGAGCACCTCCCCAGCCCCTGGCACGGCCTCGAGCTCGGCCTGGAAGGCGGCGAAGACCCGCGCATGGAACGTCTCGTCGAACCCGGCCGGCAACCGCTGCCCGCTCCGCTCCTCGACGAGCTCGTGAATACGGTGCATGGCGGACCCCATGTAGTCGCGCACGGAATCCTCGTACGTGGTGGGATGCCCGAGCTCCGTCAGATAGCCGGCCAACAGCGTGTTGGAAATCGGCTCGCTGTCCACGAGCACACCGTCGTTGTCGAAGATCACCAGGTCGTAGCGCATGCGCCCAGCTTAGAACGCAAAAATGCCTCAACCCCCGGACAAGGTCCGGGGGTTGAGGCTAAAAATTGTTCGGCGGCGTCCTACTCTCC
>NZ_JACSCH020000026.1 GCF_014451325.2 Streptomyces sp. CB02980
GTGGGAGAGTAGGACGCCGCCGAACAATCATTGTGGGAAAGCCCCGCACCTTCATGGTGCGGGGCTTTTCTGCGTTCCGGGGTCTTTTCGTGGGGCCCGCTCAGGCCGGCGCGACCAGTTGGGTGTCGTACGCCAGGATCACCGCCTGGACGCGGTCACGGGCGCCCGTCTTCGCCAGGATGCGGCCGACGTGGGTCTTCACTGTCGATTCCGCGAGGTGCAGGCGTTCGGCGATCTCGGTGTTCGTCCAGCCCTGGCCGATGACCGTGAGGATCTCGCGTTCCCGGTCCGTGAGAGCCGCGAGGCGGGGGTCCTCCGGATTCGGGTCCGCCGTGGGGGACGCCGGCAGGTGGTGGATGTAGGCGTCCAGAAGGCGGCGGGTGAGGCTCGGGGCGACGACCGCGTCGCCGCTCGCGACCGCGCGGATGCCGGCGAGGAGTTCCTCCGGCTGGGCGTCCTTCACCAGGAAGCCGCTGGCGCCGGCGCGCAGGCCGTCGTACGCGTACTCGTCGAGGTCGAAGGTCGTGACGATCAGGATCCGTGTGCGGTCGCCCGTGGCGACGATGCGGCGGGTCGCCTCGATGCCGTCCAGGCCGGGCATCCGGATGTCCATCAGGACGACATCGGGGTGGTGACGGTCGACAAGGCGGATCGCCTCGGTGCCGTTGGAGGCCTCCCCGACGACGGTCATGTCGTCCTGGCTCTCCAGCAGCATGCGGAAGCCGAAGCGCTGCATCGGCTGGTCGTCCGCGATGAGAACGGTCGTCACGAGGGGGAGCCCTCCCGGGGGAGTCGGAGTCTGACGTGCCAGCCGCCGGTCGGCAGCGGGCCGGTATCGAGTGTGCCGTCGTAGAGGGCCGCGCGCTCCCGCATCCCGGTAAGTCCCTGGCCCTGACCGGACGGTGGGGGCGGTGGGACGGCCGGACCCGTGTTCGTGATCTCCGCCCGTACCTCCTGGGGGGTGTGGGTGAGGAGCACGGTCGCCTTCGCGCCCTCGCCCGCGTGCTTCAGGGTGTTCGTCAGGGCTTCCTGGACCACCCGGTAGACCGTCAGCTGGGCGCCCGGGGTGAGGGGGCGCTCGGGGGAGGTGCTGTCCCGGTCGAACCGCACCGGCAGGCCCGCGTTCCGTACGCCGGTGACCAGGGCGTCGAGGTCGGCCAGGGTGGGCTGGGGGTCTCGGGCCGCCGCCTGCTCGTCGTCGCGCAGGACGCCGAGCAGGCGGCGGAGTTCGGCGAGGGCCTCGCGGCTCGTCGTACCGATGGCGTCGAGGGCCTGGGTGGCGCGCTCGGGGTTCTTCGCCGCCGCGTACCGGCCGCCGTCCGCGAGGCCCGTGATGACCGAGAGGTTGTGGCCGATGATGTCGTGCATCTCGCGGGCGATCCTGGTGCGTTCGGCCGCGGCGGCGAGCCGTACCTCCTGGTCGCGTTCGATCTCCAGGCGGCGGGCCCGGTCGACGAGGGCCGCCGTGTGGTCCTTGCGGGAGCGGACCGCGATGCCGAGGAGGGCGACGAGCGCGTACGCCCACAGGGTGGGGACGACGTGCTGGTCCCAACTCCCCCGGGGGAAGCGGACCGCCCCCGTCAGGAGCGGCGGCACGAGCAGGGCGGAGGCCCACAGGAGGGCGCGGGGCGGACGGGCGAGGGCGATGTGGAAGAGCGGGATCAGCTGGAGGTAGCCGGCCTGGAGGAAGGCGCCCGTGGCGGCGCTGACGAGCGCCGCGCAGGCCATCACGGTGAGGACGGCCTGGGGTTCACGGCGGCGGCGGTACAGCGGGAGGGAGAGGCCGAGGCTCAGGGTGACCACGAGCCAGGCGGGGACGGACGGGTCGGGGGCGGTGTTCCGCCAGCCGCCCGACGCGTCCACCAGGGCCGCCGCCGTCCAGAAGAACGTCAGAGTGGAGTCCCACAGCCAGGGTCGGCGGGCATCGAACGCCCGGGCCCGCGCGAGCAGTTGCTGGATGGAGCGGCTGAGGCCCGTCGTCGTGGTCGCTTCCGTGGTCACCCGGTCATCATCCTCATACGTCCCGGCGCTTGAGCAACAGTGCGGGGACGGCGAGTGTCGCGGTCGCCCACAGGAGCAGGGCGAGGAGGGCGGCGCCGGGGGAGGCCGCGCCCGGAAGCGGGGTGGCCGAGCCGAGGGCGCCGGCGGCCTGGGTGGGGAAGTACCGGACGGCGGTCTCCATCGCTTCGTACGGGAGCATCCCGAGGACCTCGGGCAGGATCATCACGCCGCCGACGAAGGCGCCGATCGCGCCGGGTACGGAGCGGAGGGTCGCGCCGAGGCCGAGGGCGATCAGGCCGAGGAGGGTGATGCCGGCGGCGTTGCCCGCGAGGGCGGCGAGGACGCCGTCGTCGGTGAGGGAGGCGGCCTGGTCGGTGTCGGAGAGGAAGACCTGCGCGGTGAGGAAGGTCAGCAGGTTGGTGACGAGGACGAGGGTGAGGACGACGCCGGTGTAGACGGCGGCTTTCGCCCCCAGGACGGGGAGGCGGCCGGGGACGGCGGTGAGGGAGGCGCGGATCATGCCCGTCGCGTACTCGCCGGCTGTGACCAGGATGCCGAGGACGGCGAGGGCGATGGCGCCGAGCTGGCTGCCGTAGAGGGTGAGGATGACGGTGTCGACGTCGGAGTCGCCGCCGTCGGAGGTGTAGGTGGCGCCCATGAGGATGCCGACGCCGAGGACGAGCGCCGTGGCGGTGAGGACGGTGATCCAGGTCGAGCGGACGGTCCACAGTTTGTGCCACTCGGAGCGGAGTACGCGCGCGTGGGTGAGGCGCGGGGTCGCGGTCGGGGCGGTGGTCGAGGTGATGGCCGGGGTGATGGTCGGGGTGATGGTCGGGGTGCTCATGCGGGGGCTCCCTGGTATTCGACGGAGTCGTGGGTGAGGGCCATGAACGCCTGCTCCAGGGAGGCGGCCTGAGGGGTCAGTTCATGGAGGGGGAGGCCGTGGGCGGCGGCCGTGCGGCCGATCTCCGGTGCGTCCGGGCCGGTGACGAGGAGGGTGTCGGGGGCCTCCAGGGTGATGCCGGCGCCGGGGAGCAGGTTCCGCAGCCGGTCGGCCTCGGGGGTGACGACCTTGACGGAGGTGCCGCCGGAGGTGCGGACGAGTTCGTCGACGGTGGTGTCGGCGAGCAGCCGGCCCTTGCCGATGACGATCAGGTGGTCGGCGGTGAGGGCCATCTCGCTCATCAGGTGGGAGGAGACGAGAACGGTACGGCCCTCGGCGGCGAGGGACTTGAGGAGGGTGCGGATCCAGAGCACGCCCTCGGGGTCGAGGCCGTTGACCGGTTCGTCGAGGACGACGGCGGCCGGGTCGCCGAGGAGCGCGGCGGCGATGCCGAGGCGCTGGCCCATGCCGAGGGAGAAGCCCTTCACGCGCTTGTCGGCGACATGGGTGAGGCCGGCGACGGTGAGGACCCGGTCGACGCGGGAGCGCGGGATGCCGTGGGTGAGGGCGAGGGCCGTGAGGTGGTGGCGGGCGGAGCGGCCGGGGTGCACGGAGCGGGCTTCGAGGAGGGCGCCGACGCGGGTGAGCGGGGCGCCGTGCCGGGCGTACGGGCGGCCGTCGACGGTGGCGTGGCCGCGGGTGGGGGCGTCGAGGCCGAGGATCATGCGGAGGGTGGTGGACTTTCCGGCGCCGTTGGGGCCGAGGAAGCCGGTGACGGCGCCCGGTCGGACGGTGAAGCTGAGGTCCTGGACGACGGTGGTGTCCCCGTACCGCTTGGTGAGGTTCTCTGCTCGGATCATGCTGACGACGCTAGGGAGCGGGCGGCGGGCGTTCGTCCGACCTGGGGCGGGAGGTGGGGCGTCGGTGTAGTACCGGGGTACGACGGTGCGAAAAGCCCTTGTCAGGGGCGTGCGGTCGCGCGGAGGATCGGGCCCATGGACTTTTCGATACGTGTCATCCGCGCCGAGGAGTGGGAGCGGGCCCGCGAGCTCCGCCTCGCTGCCCTGCGCGACCCTGTCGCCCACCTCGCGTTCCTCGAAACGTACGAGGCCTCCGTGCAGCGCCCGGACTCCTTCTGGCAGGAGCGTGCCGAGGGGGCGTCCGAGACGGGCGACGGGACGGTGCGGCAGTTCGTGGCCGAGGCCTCGGACGGGACGTGGGTCGGCACGATCTCGCTCCTGGTGGAGCGGCCGTCGGACGAGGTGCGCTTCGGTGAGCCGGCGAAGGTCGGCCAGACGCACATCGTGGGTGTCTATGTACGGCCCGAGGTGCGGGGGACCGGTGTGATCGACGCGCTGTTCCGTGCGGGCGTCGAGTGGTCCTGGTCGCTGGCGGAGCCGGTCGAGCGGGTGCGGCTCTACGTCCACGAGGACAACGCGCGGGCCGCGGCCTTCTACCGCCGCTTCGGCTTCGTGGCGACGGGGGCCCGGGTGCCCGTACCGGGGCACGACACGGCGATGGAGGACGAGTACGAGGTGCGGCGGGCTTCCTAGGGGGTGTCTTGCCGATCAGGCCGGGATCAGGGGCGGTGGAGAACGGTGGCAGCTCGCTCGCCGTGCCGAAGGCCGCCGCCGGGGGCCGGTTCGGGCTGTGGCCGTGTCCGGGCGGTGGCCGTGACGGGGCGGCCCGCGAGGCGGCAGCCGAGGCAGTCGGGGTGGCCGTGGCGTGCGGTGGTGTCGCGGACCCGCCAGTCCCACTGGTGGGCGGGGCGGGGGCCGGAGGGCTTGCCCCAGCCCGTCAGGTGGAGGGTCCAGGTCGTGGCGGCGGCGAGAACGGCCAGTGCCGCGCCGAGCCACAGGGCCCAGGTGCGATCGAGGCAGATTCCGGCTCCGGCGACGGCGGATCCCAGTCCGGCGAGGGTGGTTCCGGTCCAGCCGGCCAGGGTGTGGCCGAGGTCGACGTCGCCGTGGGCACTCATGGATGCTCCTGTGGGGTGTCGGGGCAGGCAGGATGAAGGCATCGGTGGGATGGTTTATCTCACGAGCTAAGTAACTTAGATGCTAAGGAGTCTCTGCGTGGAGGGCAAGAGCCGTCCCCCGGCCACCGTCGGCGAGGCGATCCATCGGATGGACGCGTACGTGGCCCTGGGCCTCATCGGCCAGCAGGAGGTCGCCCAGGCCCTCGGCCTCAACGTGACCGATCTGACCTGTCTCGGGCATGTGCTCGGCGCCGGCGAGGATCCGCTGTCGGCCGGGGACCTGGCGGAGCGCGCCAACCTCACCACGGGGGCCGTGACCGGCGTGCTCAACCGGCTGGAGAAGGCCGGATACGCCCACCGGGCCCCGGACCCGGCCGACCGGCGGCGGGTGCGCGTGGTCGCGGACCCGGACGCGGCCGCCCGGGTCGTCGCGCTGTACCAGCCGTTCTACGCCCGCCTGGAGGATGTCTTCGCCCGGTACACCCCGGAGGAGACCGCGGTCATCGCCGACTGGTTCACCCATGCCGCCGAGGCCGCCCGCGCCCACCTGCACTCCCTGCGCGGCCGCGCCCTCTGACCCGGGAGCGGGCCGGAGCCCTCAGCCGCGCGGGCTCAGCAGGTTCTCCGGCCAGCGGGACCTGGCCTGTTCCGGGGAGCGCATCAGGGCCAGGGTCGAGAGGCCCTGGGTGTGGCCGGTGGCGAGGAGCTCCGGGAGCTGGGGGAGCGGGGCCACGGCGGCGACGTCGTCCAGGACGAGGGTCATTGGTGGGTCGAGCCGACCGTCGGATGACCGTGCGGCCATGCGGCGGCCGTGCTCGACCACGCTTGCGGCGAGCGCCGTCAGGAGCGGCATCGCGCCGGGGTGGGTGCGGGGATCCTCGACCGACTCCCCCACCACGTAGAGGGTGCCCCCTTCGGGGAGGAAAGATGCCAGCGCCAGCGAATCCGTTCGATTCGGGGTGCAGGCCTCCCGGATGTGGACCGAGGAGAGCGACGCCAGCGCACGGGCCGTCAGTTCCTGTGCCATGCGGCGGCTTTCCGGGTGCGCGGTGAGTGCCGATTCGAGCAGTCCCGCGTGGCCGGAGGCCGCCTTCGGGTGGCTCCGGAGGATCCGTACCGGCTCGTGGGCGCCCGTGCCCTGCGCCCAGCGGTGGACCTGGCGGAACGGGCGACCGTCCACGGCGGCCGCGTGCAGCCAGCAGCGCAGGAGCGTTTCCGCAGTGTCCGCGGTGGCCGCGTCAAGCCGGGAGTGCGGGCGTACCGGAGCCAGCAGGGCGACCGCCCGCTCCGCGGCCACGGCCGGGTCCTCGCAGCGCTCGGACGGCGACCAGTGGAGTCGCGCGGGCGTGTCGCACAGGTGGCCGGGGTCGTGGACGAGGACCGGGCCGAGCTTGCCGCGCGCGTCCTTGGTCGCGGACCAGAGGGCGGGGTCGGAGGTGACGACGAGGACCGGGCCCTCGGCATCCCGTACGGCCTGGACGGCTGCGGGACGGCGGGCGTCCGGGGGGCCGTAGAACGTACGGGTCGCCTGACCGGCGGCAGCGGCGACGGGGTGCGGCGCGGGAACCGGCGACGTCATGAGGGGCGCGGGTACGACCGGTGCGCCCGCGGACGTCGGTTCGGTGGGTGCCGGGACGACGGGCATGGCCGCGGTGGTCGCGGGGGACGGGGCGGCGGGCGCCGGAACCCCCGCGACCGGTGGAGCCGCGGGGGCCGCCGGAGGCGCTGGGGCGGCCCCTGTGGGAAGGGCGGAGGCCGTGGGGGTCTCCGTCCGGGGCGGTGTGACCCGAACGGCCTCGGCGGGGGCCGCCGGAGCCCGGCCCTCCCGTACCGGAGTCGCGGGGACGCGCCCGTACGCCCCCGCCTTCCTGTTGGCGCGCACCGCTCGCCAGCGGGTCACGGTGCCCAGGGCGAAGATCGCGAGGACGAAGAGGATCATCGCCTCGCCGATCAGCAGGCCCCAGAACAGGCCGTACCCGGAGAGCCGGCCCGGCGGGGTGTTCGGCCAGGCCGCCGCGAGGTCCGTCGGGGCCGTGGCCAGGGAGCGCAGGGCCGAGGGCGTGCCCGTGTAGGCGACGCCCTGCGGCCAGGCGCCGTGGGAGAGGAGACCGGCCAGGCCGGTCGCCGTCCACACCAGGACCGTGAGGCACAGAAGGAGGCCGAACAGGCTGAGCAGCAGCCCGTCGGAGACCCCTCCCCCGCCCTTCCGTGCCGATTCCATCTATGCCACCGTCGACTGCGAAGTGCCGTTCATCTGCTGCTCGATGAGGATCGCGCGCTGCTCCGTCTCCCATTCGAGGTCCGGGTCTCCCGACGGGGCCGAGGCTTCCGTCATGGCGCGGTCCGTGTAGACCAGCGGGCGTTCTCGTTCGGTGATGAGGTGTTTGACCACCTGCACGTTGCCGTTGACGTCCCAGACCGCGATGCCGGGGGTGAGGGTCGGGATGATCTCGACCGCCCAGCGGGGCAGGCCGAGGACCCGGCCCGTGTTGCGTGCCTCGTCGGCCTTCTGGGCGTAGATGGTCCGGGTGGAGGCCATCTTGAGGATCGCCGCGGCCTCCTTCGCCGCGGCCCCGTCGACGACGTCGGAGAGGTGGTGGACGACGGCGACGAAGGACAGGCCGAGGCGGCGGCCGAACTTGAGCAGCCGCTGGAACAGCTGCGCAACGAACGGGCTGTTGATGATGTGCCAGGCCTCCTCGACGAGGAAGATGCGCTTCTTCCGGTCGGGGCGGATCCAGGTGTGCTCCAGCCAGACGCCGACGATCGCCATCAGGATCGGCATGGCGATGGAGTTGCGGTCGATGTGGGAGAGGTCGAAGACGATCAGGGGCGCGTCGAGGTCGATGCCGACGGTCGTCGGTCCGTCGAACATGCCCCGGAGGTCACCGTCGACCAGCCGGTCCAGGACGAGGGCGACGTCCAGGCCCCAGGCCCGTACATCGTCTATGTCGACGTTCATCGCCTCGGCGGATTCCGCCTCGGGGTGGCGGAGCCGCTCCACGATGTCGGTGAGGATCGGCTGGCGGTGGGTGGTGTGCTCGACGACGTACGCGTGGGCGACCTTGAGCGCGAAGCCGGAGCGCTCGTCGAGGCCGTGGCCCATCGCCACCTCGATGATCGTCCGGAGCAGGGCGAGCTGCCCGGTCGTGGTGATCGACGGGTCGAGCGGGTTGAGGCGGATCCCGGAGTCGTTGGCGACCATGGGGTCCAGGCGGATGGGGGTTATCCCCAGCTCCTGCGCGATGAGGTTCCATTCGCCGACGCCGTCCTCGCCCTGGGCGTCGAGGACGACGACCTGACGGTCGCGGAAGCGGAGCTGGCGGAGCACGTACGTCTTCTCCAGCGCCGACTTGCCGTTGCCGGACTCGCCGAGGACCAGCCAGTGGGGGGCGGGGAGCTGCTGCCCGTACAGCTGGAAGGGGTCGTAGATGTACCCCTTGCCGCTGTAGACCTCGCGGCCGATGATCACGCCGGAGTCGCCGAGGCCGGGGGCGGCGGTGGGCAGGTAGACGGCCTGGGCCTGCCCGGTGGAGGTGCGGACGGGCAGGCGGGTCGTCTCCACCTTGCCGAAGACGAAGGCGGTGAAGGCGTCGGTGAGGACGGACAGCGGATCTCGCATGGGTCTGTGCCCCTTCGGCCCTAGCGGCGGATGCCGGTCGCGAACGGCAAGGTGTTCACAAAGGCCCGGTGGTGCTCGCGGTCGCACCACTCCAGCTTCAGGTACGACTTGCCGGCGGAGGCCCTGATCGTGCGCTTGTCCCGGGCCAGGGCCTCGGGTGAACGCGACGACACCGTGATGTACCCGACGAGGTTCACTCCGGCTGCTCCACTGGCGAGATCTTCACCCCGCTGGTCGAGCCGGCCGTGGGCGGCGATGTCGCGCGGGTCGACCGTGCGGTTCATCTTGGCGGCGCGGGAGGCGTCGGCCTCGTCGTTGGTCTTCTCGGTGAGCATCCGCTCGATGGCGACCTCGGTGGGCTCGAGATCCATGGTCACGGCGACCGTACGGATCACGTCCGGGGTGTGGACGAGCAGCGGGGCGAGGAAGTTGACGCCGACCGGGGTCATCGGCCACTCCTTCACCCAGGCGGTGGCGTGGCACCAGGGGGCGCGGGTGGAGGACTCGCGGGTCTTGGCCTGGAGGTACGTCGGCTCCATCGCGTCCAGTTCGGCGGGCCAAGCGTTTCGTTTCGTCATGGCCTGGATGTGGTCGATGGGGTGGTCCGGGTCGTACATGGAGTGCACGAGGGAGGCGAGCCGGGACTGGCCGAGGGGCTGGCGGACGCGGATGTCGGCCTCGGCGAGGCGGGCGCAGATGTCGGTGAGCTCGCGGGCCATGACGACGGCGAGGCCGGCGTCGCGGTCGAGCTTGCGGGCGCCGGAGGCGTGCTTGGCGGCGCGGGCCATGGCGTTGGCCTCGGCGGCGAGTTCGCGCGTGTAGTGCATGCAGGCGACGAGGTAGGCGCGGTGCTGCTCGCTGGAGGTGGAGACCATCGACTGGAGCTGGTCGTACGACTCCATGAGCCACGTGGGCGCGTGGGGGTCGCCGCGCTGGCCGACGTCCTTGGCGTGGGCGTCCGGGTCGGCGGGGAGGGTGCGGGCCAGCATCTGGAGGCGGGTCACGAAGCCGTCGCCGTTGGCGACGTGCTTGAGGAGGGTGCCGAAGCGGTCGACCAGGGCCTCCTGGTCCTCGCTGTCGCGCAGGCCGACGCCGGGGCCCTCGATCTCGATGGCGGCGGTGACGGTGCGGCGGTCGGCGTGCAGGAGGACGGCGATCTCGTCGGGGCCGAAGGGGGCGGCGAGCCAGCCGACGCGGCCGATGCCGGGCGGCGGGCCGACCTCGACCTCGCGGCCGTCGAGGTGGGTGCCGGACTCGGAGACGACGGAGCGGTAGGCCGTGCCGCGCTTGAGCATCCGCTTGTAGCTGCGGTTGATCTCGAACCACTTGTAGAACGTGCGGTGCTTGTACGGGAGGTACACGGCGGCGATCGCGAGCATCGGGAGGCCGGCGAGGAGCGCGATCCGCAGGGGGAGGAGGGGGACGAGGAGTCCGCTCATCATGCCGAGGAAGGCGCCGACGATGATCAGGGCGATCTCGCCCGTCTCGCGGTTCTTGCCGACGATCGCGTTCGGCCGGGCGCGGCCCACGAGATACGTACGGCGGGGCGCGACCGGCTGGGACTGGGTCGTCAACGCCCTGCACCTCCAGAGTTCTTGCGGCTACTGTGCGGGGTTCCCGCGGTGGGACTGCTGCTGCGGGGCGGGGGCGGAGGAGTCGCGCCGCCGCCACTTCCGCCGCGGCTGCTGTGGGCGGCCATGCCGCCGGACATGGGGTTGGCGGGGCGGGCGGGCTGGGAGCCCTGGCCGCCACCGCCGTCGCCGCGGGAGCTGTGGGTCTTGATGCCCTGGGAGACGAGGGAGGCGGGGGAGGAGATGACCGCCGCGGCCGCGTTCTCGCCGGCGCGGTGGAGGCGGTTGTTGCGGGAGGCGGCGATCTCGTCGCCGAAGCCGGGGACGAAGCGGTAGATCATCGCGGAGGCGAAGATCGCGAGCAGGATGATCGCGAGGCCGGAGACGACGGCGGAGAACGAGTCGGGTCCGGTGCCGGAGGAGAGGGCGCCGGCCAGGCCGAGGACGATGACGATGACCGGCTTGACCAGGATGATCGCGATCATGATGCCGGCCCAGCGGCGGACGTGGCCCCACATGTTCTTGTCGACGAGGCCGGAGTAGACGACGACGCCGAGGAGGGCGCCGACGTACAGCATGACGGCGCGGAGGAAGAGCTCCAGGTAGAGCACGCCGGCGGCGATGACGGTCACCAGGGACACGATGATCAGCATGATGGGGCCGCCACCGATGCTGTCGCCCTTCTGGAGGGCCTCCTTGAAGCTGCCGAAGAAGACGTCGGTCTGCTTGCCGGTGCCGGAGGCGATGACCTCGGTGACGGCGTCGGTGGCGTTGACGACGGTGTAGAGGATCAGGGGGGTGAAGGCGGAGGCGAGGACCGTCAGCCAGAGGAAGCCGATGGCTTCGGAGAGCGCGGTGGTGAGGGGGACGCCGCGGACGGCGCGCTTGGCGACGGCGAGGAGCCAGAGGAGGAGGGTGAGGACGGTGGAGGCGGCGAAGACGATGGCGTACCGGCCGAGGAACTCCGTGTTGGTGAAGTCGACGTCGGCGGTTTCTTTGACGGCCTTGGAGAGGTAGTCGATGGTGGCGATGGCGGCGTCGGAGAAGCCGCGGGCGAGGGACTTGAGGGGGTCTTGCTCGTTGTTGGTCTCGGGGAGCGGCACCGTGCCGCCGCCGGGCTGACTCCGCTCGCAGAGCGTCCTGGCTTCTCCCACCAGGAATCTGCACTCGCTGTTGCCCGCGCTCGGGGAGGGCGTGGGCGTCGAAGGCGTCGGTGTGGGAGCGGCCTGGGCGGCCGATGCGAGCAGGAGGGGCAGGAAGAGGAACACCGCCACGATCGCGGTCGCCGCGCGTACGGGCAGGCTTCGCTCAGCGGGCATAGGTGAACCCTCCGTATCCCTCGACCGCTTCGGCGATCTCGTCGGCCATGGAGGCGCGGTTGTCGCCGTTGACCGGGGTGGGTCCCTCGCGCTGGTCGAGGGATTCCAGGCGCCAGTCGCCCCCGACCCACGTGAGCTTCTCTGTGATGGTGAACCACGTGGAAGTGACGGGCTTGGTCGAGCCCGCGCCTGCGAGGCCACCAAGGCTGGTGCACCAGACCTCGACCGTCGCGGAGTTCTCCGTGTAGTCCAGGACCCTCGCGCCGATGGGGATGGTGCGTGACACGAGGGTCATTCCAGAGGGTGCGGTTCCGTCCTTGTTGAGTCCGGCGCTGGCCATGAGATCGGCTGTGTAGGAGGCGTCGAACTTCTTGAGAAGGTCGTCCACGACCGCCGGGGCGTGGACGGTGCGTACGATCTCACGGCGCTGGTCGGCGTTGAACATGTCGACCGAACCCAGCGCCACCGCGTAATTCGTCGCCGCGCTCTGCGCCCCCTGCTCGTCCTGGGCGTAGCCCGTGGGGATCTGGCCGTTCTTGCCGGTGACCGGGCGGATGCCCGTCGCCGCCGTGGGGGCCGTTCTGCCGGGGGTGTCGGAGGAGGGGCCCGCCGCGTCCGCCGGGTCGCCGCCGCCGCGGTTGGCGAAGGCGATGGCCGCGACGAGGAGGACCACCACGCCGACGACCGTGATGAGGGAGCGTGAGCTGCGGACGGGGCGGCGGGCGCCGCCGTACACGTCGCCGCTGTTGCCCTCCGGCAGGCGGGTCCGGGTCTGGCCCGAGCCGCCCACGCCGCCGAAGCTGTCGTGCTCGTCACCGGGACTCATGCCGGGAACGCCCCCTCACTGGTTCGCGGTACGGGCAGTACGTCTTGCTGGACATCTGGGGAACGCATTCTCAGAGGAGTGGTGTCCGACGGGGGGTCAGACCGCCATCCCGTACACGATGGTGAACAGCGTCCCCAGGGATCCGATGATGAAGACGCCGGTCAGACCGGCCACGATGAGGCCCTTGCCCTGTTCCGCGCTGAACGTGTCGCGGAGGGCGGTGGCGCCGATGCGCTGCTTGGCCGCTCCCCAGATGGCGATGCCGAGGCAGAGCAGGATGGCCACGGCCATCACCACCTCGATCATGATCTTCGCCTCGGCGCCCAGGCTGCCGAAGGGGCCCCAGTTCGGGGCGATTCCACCGATGATGGTGGTGATGTCGCCTTTTTCTGCCGCCAGGTACATGTAACTCACCGCCCCTGTATGGGTAGTTAGTCGCCCCTGCCGGACGGCATGGGTCATCGCCCTATCTTCGCTGATGAAACCGCTCGCGTGTGACGGCTTGACGGCTCTCTTTACCCGATCCCCGCACATCTGACCGACTTGACCGTCTTGACCTGCGGTGGTCTGGCCGGTTTCTATGCAAAGAAGCGTATGGTCACTCTGTGTATCACGGAGAGTGACTCCGGGCAATGATTGTCGTTGTTGCACTCTTGGGGCGGTGTCGGCGGCTCACCGCCTAGAATCGACCCCGGGGGCGTACTGCCATGAGCCGAGGGGTGGTTGACGGTGCGTAGGGCCGGCAAGGCGTGGCTGGTGGCCGGTGGGGCCTTCGGGGTCTGTCTGAGCTTCGTCGCACTGCTCGTCGTCGGTACGTACTCGGCGGCGGCGGGTCTCGCGGGCGGTGCGGGCACCGGCGCGAACGGCACCGTGGCGCTCGCCAAGGGTGCGGTCCCGGCGCTCTACCAGGGGCTCGTGCAGCGCTGGGGGAACCTCTGCCCCGCCATCAACCCGGCCCTGCTCGCCGCCCAGCTCTACCAGGAGAGCGGCTGGAACCCGCGGGCCGTCTCCTCGGCCGACGCGCGGGGCATCGCCCAGTTCATCCCCGGCACCTGGGCCGGGCACGGGGTCGACGGCGACGGGGACGGCGACCGGGACATCTGGGACCCCCAGGACGCGATCCCCTCGGCCGCCTCGTACGACTGCGAGCTCGCCGGCTATGTGAAGAACGTGCCCGGGGACCCGGCGAGCAACATGCTGGCCGCGTACAACGCGGGCGCGTACCGGGTGATCAAGCACGGTGGGGTGCCGCCCATCAGCGAGACCCAGAACTACGTGCGCATCATCAAGTCCCTGGAGAAGAGCTTCGCCAAGCCCCTCGGCCGTGTCGATCCCTCCCGGCAGGCGGCCAGTGCGATCCACTACGCGCAGGGGAAGCTCGGCACCCCGTACCTCTGGGGCGGTACGGGCACGGCCGCGCAGAGCGGCCGGTTCGACTGCTCCGGGCTCACCCAGGCCGCGTACGAGGATGTCGGCATCCGGCTGCCGCGCGTGGCCAACGACCAGTACAACGCCGGGCCGCACCCCTCGCGCGAGGAGCTGCTCCCCGGGGACCTGGTCTTCTTCTCCGACGACCTGACCAACTCGCGGGCCATCCGGCACGTCGGCATCTACGTCGGCGGCGGGTACATGATCGACGCGCCGCGCACCGGCGCGGTGATCCGTTTCGACCGGATCGACACCCCGGACTACTTCGGTGCGACCCGGGTCACCGCGGAGGGCGCGGCGGCGCTGCCCACCCATCTCCCGCAGGCCTGAGCGGAACAGACGGACCGTCGGCAGGCGCGCGCCTACCGGGCGTACCGGACATGGCCGGAACTCTCCGTCATGCACAGGCCCTGAGCTGCGGTGAACCGTCACTCTTCGATAACGTCATCATGATCCACCGGAGAGATCGGAACGTGCGCCTCAGGCGGTTCGTTCCTTGGTCCGACCGCTCTGACCACGGGGGTTGGAAAACACAGACACGAGAGCAAGGGGCCTCAGCAGATGGCTGGACTCGCATCGGACGGTTCGAACCCCGATGTCAGCCTGCTCTACGACATCAACGGGCTGGCCAAGGCCGCCCCGCCGTGGTTCGACCGCGTCATGGAGTTCGTCGGCGAGTACGGGATCATGCTCGCGATGGCCCTCGTCGTGCTGTGGTGCTGGTGGAGCGTGCGCCGCCGCGGCACCCTGGCCGACTCCGTCTCGGCCGTCGCCGGGCTCGTCTGGGCCCCGCTGGCCGCCGGCGTCGCCCTCCTGGTGAACATCCCCATCCGCGGCTTCGTCGAGCGCCCCCGGCCCTTCAACGACCATCAGGGGCTCGAGGTCCTCGTCGCCGGGAAGACCGACTTCTCCTTCGTCAGCGACCACGCCACGCTGGCGATGGCCCTGGGCGTCGGTGTCTTCGTCGCCCACCGCAGGTTCGGTCTTGTCGCGATCGGCCTCGCCCTCGCCGAGGGCTTCGCGCGGGTCTACATGGGGGTCCACTACCCGACCGACGTGATCGGCGGTTTCGCCCTCGGTACGGCGGTGGCACTGCTCCTGGCCCCGCTCGCCCTCGCGCTGCTCACCCCGGTGATCTCCGCCGTCGCCCGCTCGGGCCGCTGCGCGGGTCTTGTCCGCTCCCGCCGGGCCGAGCCGACGCGGCACCCGGAGGCGATCGGCATCCCCGAGCCGCGCATCGGCGGCCCGGCCGCCGGTCCCGGCCGCAACGACCTCGCCGCCTAGGACCTGTCCGTTCGACGGATCGCCCGGGCGGCGTTCGCGCCCCCGGTCACCACGCCTGCGCGACCTCGCCGCCCAGGGCCTGTCCGGCGGATCAGGGTCGGATAGGCCCTAGCCCTCCGTGCCCTCCGCGGTGCGGAGGTGGTCCGCCGCGTCCGTGCGGGCCCGGTCGCGGGATCTTCGGGCCGGGCCCGTCCAGCCGCAGCTGCAGCGTGCCAGCGCGAACGAGCCGCGCTCCGACGTCGTGGTGGTGTGAGGGGAGGACTGCGCGTGCACCTCACCACGGTACTGCGCGTGACGGCACGCCTCGACCGTCGTTATGCGGATCGGGCGTCCCCAGGGCCCGCGGGCCCGGGGAAGGGCGGGTCCCGGGCAAACAGCGGTGAGGCGTTGGGGGTTGGCAGGCGATGGTGGTGCAGCTGCGGTACGGCCGTCCGGGTGTGCGCGGGAGCGGGGCGTTCGCCGTCACCGCCGTCCTGGTCGGCTCCCTCGTCGGGACCGCGGCGGTCTCGGGGTGCGCCGCCCCCGAGGACCCCAGGCCGACGGTCGACCCCACCCTCGCCGTACGGAACGCCCCCGACGCGCTGACGAAGGCCGGCACCTCCAAGGCGAGCACCTCCATGGAGATGGCCGCGGGCGGGACGCGGGTCACCATCCGGGGCGAGGGCGGCTACGACTTCCGGCGCCGTACCGGCCGGCTCCAGGTGGTGCTGCCGAAGGACGCGGCCGGGACCAGCGAGCACCGGCCCATCACCGAGCTCCTCACCCCCGGCGCCCTCTACATGAAGAACCGGGGGGCCGGGGTGCCCGCCGACAAGTGGGTGCGGGTCGACACCACCACCCTCGACGACGGGAACCTCGTCACGGGCGGGGCCACCGATCCGGCCGCCGCGGCGGAGCTGCTGCGGGGCGCCCGGCAGGTCACGTACGTCGGCGAGGTCGATCTGGCAGGGGTGAAAGTCAGCCACTACCGGGGGGTCGCGGACATCGCGCACGCCGCCCGGGTCGCCTCGCCGCAGCTCCGGGGACCGCTCGCCGCGGCGGCGAAAGGGTTCGCCACGGACACCGTGCCCTTCGACGCGTACCTCGACGGGGAGGGGCGGCTGCGCAAGGTGCGCCACCAGTTCAGCTTCAGCAACCAGGGCCGTACGGTCGCGGTCGCGTCGACGACCCTGCTGTACGGCTTCGGGGTCCCCGTCCAGGTGGCGCTGCCGGACCGCCGGGACATCT
The DNA here is from genome assembly GCF_014451325.2 of Streptomyces sp. CB02980. Classification (GTDB taxonomy): domain Bacteria; phylum Actinomycetota; class Actinomycetes; order Streptomycetales; family Streptomycetaceae; genus Streptomyces. The sequence continues at coordinate 16,140 of NZ_JACSCH020000026.1, forward strand.
ACGCCGGGAAGATCAAGGGCTGAACGGCCTGAGCCGGCCCGGTACTGGCGTGGACCATCGGCAAATGGTCCGGACGTGTCATGCGCGGTGCGTGTCGCCGTCCCTACGCTGGGAGACCGCTGGGAGACCGACGCCGGCAGGAAGAGGTGGATGCGCGTGGCCCCGCCCGGTACAGCAACCGTGACCGCAGACCCGGACTGCGTCGCCCTCGCCGAGATCGAACTGTGCGGCGAGCTGATCATCGCCGCGTCGGCCGCGGACGGGGAGCGGCTCAGCGCCGACCGGATCGACGAGGTGCTGAGGGTGGCGGTGGAGCGGGCCGTGGAGGACCTCTGACGGGACGGCCCGGCTCATCACCGCGTACGGGAGGAGCGGGACGGAGGCCTCAGGTCCGCATCATGCGGGCGATGGCCTTCGTGGCCTCCTCGACCTTGGCGTCGATGCCGTCGCCGCCCTTGGTCGCCGCCTCCGCGACGCAGTGCCGCAGATGCTCCTCCAGGAGCTGGAGGGCGAACGACTGGAGCGCCTTCGTCGAGGCGGAGACCTGCGTGAGTATGTCGATGCAGTAGACGTCCTCGTCGACCATCCGCTGGAGCCCGCGGATCTGGCCCTCGATCCGGCGGAGTCGCTTGAGGTGCTCGTCCTTCTGCTTGTGGTAGCCGTGCACGCCGTGCTCGTGGTCGGCCGGCCCGACGGCCTCGACGGCCTCGGGGGTGACCTGGTCCGCCTCGGTGGTCGTCATGGCGTCCTCCCGTTGTCCATTAAGGGGGTGTATACCCCTCGTGGGTATATGGTACCGATCCCCGCAGATCCGGGCGGGGGCCCGTGCTGTTCACTGTGCCTGATGGGCGACACTGAGAGACGCCGGTTAGCCGTGGCCGGATGATGCGCCTAGCATCAGCCTGACCGAAACCCAGCACCCCGAGGACCTCACGTGCGATTTCGTCTGACCCCCAGGGAGACGAGCTTCTACGACATGTTCGCCGCGTCCGCGGACAACATCGTCACGGGCTCGAAACTCCTGATGGAACTGCTCGGCGCGGAGCCTTCCGCCCGGGCCGAGATCGCGGAGCGGATGCGGGCAGCGGAGCACGCCGGCGACGACGCGACCCATGCCATCTTCCACCAGCTGAACTCCTCCTTCATCACGCCGTTCGACCGCGAGGACATCTACAACCTCGCGTCCTCCCTCGACGACATCATGGACTTCATGGAGGAGGCCGTCGACCTGGTCGTCCTCTACAACGTCGAGGAGCTCCCCAAGGGTGTCGAGCAGCAGATCGAGGTGCTGGCGCGGGCGGCGGAGCTGACCGCCGAGGCGATGCCGAACCTGCGGACGATGAAGGACCTCACCGAGTACTGGATCGAGGTCAACCGGCTGGAGAACCAGGCGGACCAGATCCATCGCAAGCTGCTCGCCCAGCTCTTCAACGGCAAGTACGACGCCATCGAGGTGCTCAAGCTCAAGCAGATCGTCGACGTGCTGGAAGAGGCGGCCGACGCGTTCGAGCACGTCGCCAACACGGTGGAGACCATCGCGGTCAAGGAGTCCTGAGCTTCGTGGACACCTTTGCTCTGATCGTGACCATCGGTGTCGCGCTCGGCTTCACGTATACGAACGGCTTCCACGACTCAGCCAACGCCATCGCCACCTCGGTGTCGACGCGTGCGCTGACCCCCCGAGCGGCCCTGGCCATGGCCGCCGTCATGAACCTCGCCGGCGCCTTCATGGGCAGCGGGGTCGCCAAGACGGTCAGCGAGGGCCTGATCGAGACGCCGCACGGCGACAAGGGGATGGGCATCCTCTTCGCCGCGCTGGTCGGCGCGATCATCTGGAACCTGGTGACCTGGTACTTCGGTCTGCCGTCCTCCTCCTCGCACGCCCTGTTCGGCGGCATGGTGGGTGCGGCGCTCGCCGGCGGTACGGAGGTCATCTGGGGTGGCGTCCTCGACAAGGTCGTCATCCCGATGTTCATCTCGCCGGTGGTCGGCCTCGTGGCCGGTTACCTGGTGATGTGCGCGATCATGTGGATGTTCCGCAAGGCCAACCCGCACAAGGCCAAGCGCGGCTTCCGTATCGCGCAGACAGTGTCGGCGGCCGGCATGGCGCTCGGTCACGGTCTGCAGGACGCGCAGAAGACGATGGGCATCGTGGTGATGGCCCTCGTCATCGCCGATGTGCAGGACGCCGGCGACGACATCCCGGTGTGGGTGAAGATCGCGTGCGCCGTGATGCTCTCGCTGGGTACGTACGCGGGTGGCTGGCGCATCATGCGGACGCTCGGCCGGAAGATCATCGAGCTGGACCCGCCGCAGGGCTTCGCGGCGGAGACCACGGGTGCGTCGATCATGTTCGGCTCGGCGTTCCTCTTCCACGCGCCGATCTCGACGACGCACGTCATCACCTCCGCGATCATGGGTGTGGGCGCGACGAAGCGGGTCAACGCGGTGCGGTGGGGTGTCGCCAAGAACATCATCCTGGGCTGGTTCATCACGATGCCGGCGGCGGCGCTCGTTGCTGCGGCCAGTTTCTACGTGGTGCAGCTCTTCTTCGGCTGACGAGCGGTGGCTGCTGTTCTGCTGGGGGTCCGGGGGTGATTCCCCGGGGGATGCAGTATCACGATGCCGGCGGCGGCGCTCGTTGCTGCGGCCAGTTTCTACGTGGTGCAGCTCTTCTTCGGCTGACGAGTGGTGGCTGCTGTTCTGCTGGGGGTCCGGGGGTGATTCCCCGGGGGATGCAGTATCACGATGCCGGCGGCGGCGCTCGTCGCTGCGGCCAGTTTCTCCGTGGTGCAGCTCTTCTTCGGCTGAGGTCGACAGTGGCGTGAAATGGTCGGGCCCGGCTCCCCTGTGGGGGAGCCGGGCCCTTCGTCTAACGGTGGCACCGCCATGCAGCACCGTAGACGAGTCTTTATCCGAAGCGGCCGGAGATGTAGTCCTCGGTCGCCTGGACGCTCGGGTTGGAGAAGATGCGCTCGGTGTCGTCCAGCTCGATCAGCTTGCCGGGCTGGCCGACGGCCGCCAGGTTGAAGAAGGCCGTGCGGTCCGAGACGCGGGCGGCCTGCTGCATGTTGTGCGTCACGATGACGATCGTGAAGCGCTCCTTCAGCTCGCCGATGAGGTCCTCGATCGCCAGCGTCGAGATCGGGTCGAGGGCCGAGCAGGGCTCGTCCATCAGCAGGACGTCGGGCTCGACCGCGATGGCGCGGGCGATGCACAGACGCTGCTGCTGACCGCCGGAGAGGCCGGAGCCCGGCTTGTTCAGGCGGTCCTTGACCTCGTTCCAGAGGTTGGCGCCCTTGAGGGACTTCTCGACGATGTCGTTGAGCTGCGACTTCTTGTACTTGCCGTTGAGGCGCAGGCCCGCCGCCACGTTGTCGAAGATCGACATGGTGGGGAAGGGGTTCGGGCGCTGGAAGACCATGCCGACCGTGCGGCGCACGGCGACCGGGTCGACGTTCGAGCCGTACAGGTTCTCGTCGTCGAGCATCACCTTGCCCTCGACACGGCCGCCGGGGGTGACCTCGTGCATGCGGTTCAGGGTGCGCAGGAAGGTGGACTTGCCGCAGCCGGACGGGCCGATGAAGGCCGTCACCGAGCGGGGCTCGACGGTCATGGAGATGTCGTCGATCGCCTTGTGGGCGCCGTAGTAGGCAGAGAGGCCGCTGACGTCGATTCGCTTGGCCATGTGAATCACTACTTCCAATGATGCCGCGGTCAGCGGCCGGTCTTGGGGGCCTTCCAGCGGGCGATGCCGCGGGCCACCAGGTTGAGGATCATGACGAAGGCGATCAGGACGAGCGCTGCGGCCCATGCGCGGGACACGGCTGCGTCGGTGCCGACCGCGTACTGCTCGTACACGTAGAGCGGCAGGGAGGACTGAGCGCCTTCGAAGGGGTTCGGGTTGATGAGTTTCGTACCGAACACGAGGAGCAGGACCGGGGCCGTCTCACCGGTGATACGGGCGACCGCGAGCATGACGCCCGTGGTGATGCCGCCGATCGCGGTGGGGAGGACCACCTTCAGGATGGTGCGCCACTTGGGGATGCCGAGGGCGAGGGAGGCCTCGCGGAGCTCGTTCGGGACGAGCTTGAGCATCTCCTCGGTGGAGCGGACCACGACCGGCACCATCAGGATGGCGAGGGCCATCGCGCCGGCGAAACCGGAGGGGCCGAAGCCCAGCATCAGGTTCCAGGTGGCGAGGACGAAGAGGCCGGCGACGATCGACGGGATGCCCGTCATGACGTCGACGAAGAAGGTGACGGCCTGGGCCAGCTTGCCGCCGCCGTACTCGACGAGGTAGACGGCGGTGAGGAGGCCGATCGGGGCGGCGATCACGGTCGCGATGGCGACCTGCTCGATGGTGCCGAGCAGCGCGTGGTAGACGCCGCCGCCGGCCTCGGCGTCGAGGACGCCGTTCATCGAGTGGCTCAGGAAGTACGGGTCGAGGACTTCCATGCCCTTGCTGATCGTGACCCAGGCGAGGGAGAGCAGCGGGACGACGGCCAGGATGAAGCAGACCCAGACGAGGCTGGTGGCGACGCGGTCCTTGGCCTGGCGGCTGCCCTCGACCTTGGTGGTCAGCGCGTACGTGGTGAGCACGAAGAGCAGCGCGGCGATCATGCCCCACTGGACCTTGCTGTGCCAGCCGGCGCCGAGGCCGATGCCGATGCCCGCGGCGATGGAGCCGGCGGCGATGGCGATCGGGCTCCAGCGGGGGAGACGGGCGCTGGAGAGCGAACTGGCGCGCTTGACCGTCGAGACCGGACGATCCTGTATGGCGTGGCTCATGCCGCTGCCCCCGAGTACTCCTTGCGGCGGCCGATGATCCAGCGGGCGGCGCCGTTGACCAGCAGGGTGATGGCGAAGAGGACGAGACCGGACGCGATCAGGGCGTCCCGGCCGAACTCGTTGGCCTCGTTGAACTTGGCGGCGATGTTCTGCGCGAACGTGCCGCCACCCGGGTCGAGAATGTGGCCCGAGATGAGGAAGCTGGGGGAGAGGACCACGGCGACGGCCATGGTCTCGCCGAGTGCGCGGCCGAGGCCCAGCATGGAGGCGGAGATGATGCCGGAGCGGCCGAAGGGCAGCACCGACATGCGGATGACCTCCCAGCGCGTGGCGCCGAGGGCGAGCGCGGCTTCCTCGTGCATCTTCGGGGCCTGGAGGAAGACCTCACGGGTGACGTTGGTGATGATCGGAAGGATCATGATCGCCAGCAGGATGCCCACGGTGAAGAGGTTGCGGGCGGGGCCGTCGTTGGCCTTGTCGAAGATGTACGTCCAGCCGAAGTACTCGTTCAGCCACTTGTTGAGGCCGTCCAGGTACGGGACGAGGAAGATCGCGCCCCAGAGGCCGTAGATGATGCTGGGCACGGCGGCGAGCAGGTCGACGACGTACGCGAGCGGCTTGGCCAGCTTGCGCGGGGCGTAGTGCGAGATGAAGAGGGCGATGCCGATCGCGACGGGCACGGCGATGGCCATGGCGATGATCGACGAGACCACCGTGCCGAAGGCGAGGACGGCGATGCCGAAGACCGGCGGGTTGCCGGCCGGGTTCCACTCGAAGGTGGTGAAGAAGTTCGTGCTGTCCTTCGAGATCGCGAGGACGGCGCGGTAGGTGAGGAAGCCGGCGATCGCGGCCATGATCACGAGGAGGGTGATGCCGGAGCCTCGGGACAGACCGCTGAAGACGCGGTCCCCGGGGCGGGACGCGCTCTTGGCGCTCCGGCTCCTCTTTATGTCTGGTGTGGTGGTAGCCATCTGCTTCTCCGGTCTGCGGGGCCCCTACAGATGTACGGGCTCCTGGCGGCGGTGCACCGGATGCCGGGTCCGGCCCCCCGGAGCGGGGGGCCGGACCCGGCCGGGGGTCAGGACAGGGTGGGGACGATCGCGCGGACCTTCGCGGCGATCTCGGCCGGGAGCGGGGCGTAGCCGGCGTCGGCGAGGACCTTCTGGCCCTCCTCGCTCACGGTGTAGTTGAGGAAGGCCTTCAGGGTCGGCAGGGTCTCCGCCTTGTTGCCCTTGTCGCAGGCGATCTCGTAGGTGACGAGGACGATCGGGTAGGCACCCTCGGCCTTCGTCGCGTAGTCGAGGGAGAGGGCGACGTCGCTGCCCGTGCCCTTGACCTTGGCGGCGGCGATGGCCTTGGACGCGTTCTCCGAGGAGGCGGCGACCGGGGCGGCGGCACCGGTGTTGATGCTGACGGTGGAGATCTTGTTCGCGGTGGCGTACGAGAGCTCGAAGTAGCCGATGGAGCCCTCGGCGTCCTTCACCGCGGTGGCGACACCGGAGGAGCCGTTGGCGGCCTGGCCGCCCTGGGCGGGCCACGACTTCGACTTCGGGTCGTGCTTCCAGTCGGCGGCGGCCGCGGTGGAGAGGTACTTGCCCAGGTTCTGGGTGGTGCCCGACTCGTCCGAGCGGTGGAAGGCCTGGATCGTGCTGTCGGGGAGCTTGGCGCCCGGGTTCAGCTTGGCGATCGCCGGGTCGTTCCACTTGGTGATCTTGTTGTCGAAGATCTTGGCGATGGTGGAGGCGTCGAGGACCAGGTTGTCCACGCCGTCCAGCTTGTAGCCGATGGCGATGGGGCCACCGACCATGGGCAGGTTGACACCCTTGCCGGTCTTGCAGATCTTCGCCGACTCGGCGACCTCTTCGTCCTTCAGGGCGGAGTCGGAGCCCGCGAAGGCGACCTGGCCCTGGTTGAACTTGGTGATGCCGCCGCCGGAGCCGATGGCCTGGTAGTTGATCTCGACACCGGAGCACGCGGCCTGGAAGTTCTTGACCCAGAGGTCCATCGCGTTCTTCTGCGCGCTGGAACCGGCGGCGAGGAGCTGGCCCTTGGCGCCCTCGCAGGCGATGTTCGAGGCGGCGGCGGAGGTCTTCGTGCCGCCTTCCTTGGCCGGCGTCTCCGTGTTGTTGTCCGAGCCACACGCCGAGAGGACGAGCGCACCGGAGACGACGAGGGCACCGATCGCGGAGGCGCGAAGCCCGTTCTTGCGCGAAAGCTTCACTTTCGGGTGTTCCTTCCAGAAGCCGCCCTGTCGCGGACCGAGTGTCCTGAACGTTCTACGGCGGCGTGTGTCGGTGGGCGGTGCATCGCTGTGCTCTGTGCACCGTGTAAGGCCGAAATTAGGCAGAACAGGTGAAGCGGTCGACGGAACAGAGTGAACGGAAAGTGAACCGTGCCGTAAGGCCGGGTGCGGTATCGCGTGGGTGGGGTGAGACAGGGCGCTGCGGACGAATGCCCTTCCGGTGCTACCGGCCGTTGTCATATCGACCACGGTGCAGGAGGGCGCATGCTCGATGCGCGTGACCCGGAACGCCCCTCCAGGACCTTCTCCCGCTGTTTCGTCGCCCCGGCGCTCCGGGCGTGGCTCGACGGGGGCGGGACGGCCGAGGGCTGGTTGCGAGGGCGTACGCCCTTGATCTCGTACGCACGGATCTCCGCAGACCGACTGGACGGGTACTCCGTCGGGGTCACGCGTCAGCACCGCAGCAACACCAGGAGTGCAGAGGCTCCGCGTAGGCCGCGCCGCCGACGAGCGCGCCGCGCAGGAGGGTCTACCGCCTGTTCCGTGACTTCGTCGCGTTCCAGGACGCCTTGGCCATGGCCGGTGGTGGGGTCTTCGTCGACGGGGGCGTGGCCGTGGATCTCACCGAGGCGGACGCTCCGTCGGGACCGGGCGAGGTCGACAGAGTGCGGGCCCGTACGGCCAGGAGCCGCGCCGACCGTGCGGAGGAAGGCGGGGCCTATGCGGGACCGCGTCGGTTCGGCTGGTCGGGGGCTTCCACGGACCCCCGCCGGATGGGGAACACGCACGGGAACGACGAGGAGTGGCCCCACCTGTTGGGGATGATCAAGGCGCGGGCCGCTGGCGGGTCGTGGCGGGGGATCGCCGCTGACCTGAACCGGAAGGGGGTCAGGACGGCGAGGGAAGGCCGCTGGTCCGAGCAGGGGGTGAAGGGGCTGGTATCCCATCCCGCATGGTGGGGCGGCCGGATCCTCGACGGTGTGCTCGTCAGGGATCCCGCCACCGGCGAACCGGTGATCGGCCGGTGGGACCACGCCGACGAGACCCGGGACGGGGTCGGCTACGGGACCTGGATCGGCATCATGAACGAGGTGCGGGCCGGACGCGCGCGGCGGGGCCTGGCCCGGGAAGACGCCGCGGCCCCGGCAGCGATCGCGGTGGCTCCCCGGGTCTACCTGTTCTCCGGCGTGTCCCGGTGCGGGCGTCTCAACGACCTGGGGCAGATCTGCCGCTCCCGGCTCTGCGGAAACAGAGCCACCGGGCGGAACGCGAAGTACGGCGACCACTACCGCTGCGCGGATCCCAACTGCAGAGGTGTGGGCCGGAGGACGGCTCCCGTGGACGAGTTCCTGGAAGGGCTGGTCATCGGCCATCTCGAAGAACACGTCACGGGCGGTGCTCCCGACACGGCCGCGTGGCGCGGTGAGGGGAAGCCGGCCGAGCTGTGCGCGGCGCGGCGCGGAATCGAGTCGTCGCTCGTCAGCGGTGAGGTGGCCCGGGGCGACGTCCGGGATCTGCTGGTGCGGCTCGGGCGGCACATCGAGAGTCTGGAGTCGGAGCGGCGGGAACATGCCGAGGAGCAGGCGGAGGAGAACCTGCTGCGCGGGTGGAGCCGGGAGAAATGGACCCACATGACGGTGCGCGAGAAGCGCCCGGTGATCACACGGGTCCTCGCGTCGGTCCTCGTCCTGCCCGTGCCGGGCGGAGTCAGCGACAAGGCGCCGTTCGACCCCGCCCTGCTCATCCCCGAGTGGCGCCGGGAGACGACTTCCGGGCGTCGCGCCCCCTGAGGAATACGCCGATCAGGTCCTTGTCCCTGTCCTGGGTGAGGCAGGTGCGTGCGGCCTCGGGGGTGAGCCAGAGCAGACGTGTCACTTCCCGGTTCGGTTCGAACGAGCCGCCCGTGGCCTCGGCCGCCCAGTAGCGGACCTCCTTGGGACGGCCCTGGATCCGATAGCGGACGGTGGGCAGTTCGACGCCCAGCGCGCATGTCATGCCCGTCTCCTCCCGAACCTCGCGGACCGCGGCCGCGCGCGCCTCCTCTCCGGACTTCAGCTTGCCCTTGGGGTGGGACCAGTCGGACCACTTCGGTCGGAAGACCACGGCGATCTCGATGCCGTGGCCGGAACGCGCCCGGCGCCACAGGACGCAGCCGGCGGCGAGGATCGGGGGTTGGGGGGTGGGGGTGTTCATGGGACGGGCGCCGTCGTTCTCCGCCAGGCGCGTTGGAAGGCGAAGCGGGACGCCTCGACCTCGTGGCGCTGGTCGGCGTGGAGGACGCCCAGCGCGTACGCGGTCGCCGGGGCGATCCGGGGTGTACGGGCGGCCGCGGCGGCCGCCGACGCGGCCTCGGCGGCGTCCCGGTGCCGGTCGAGGGCCCGGGCGGCCTCGAACAGGACGGCGTCGGGTTCGCCCCCGGTGTGCAGGGCCTCGGTGGCGTACCGGTGCAGCCGGAGCAGGAGCCGCGTGTGGTGCCAGGGGGCGTCCTGGCTCTCCCCGGTGGCCAGCGCGAGGGCGTCCGCGTTGTACGGGTGGGCCGCCCGCGTCAGCGGCAGGGCGGCCACCGCGTCCAGGAGGCGACGCTCGGCGACCTCGGCGGGGCCGTCCAGGACCTCGACGGCCGGGGCGCTGCCCACGGGGCCGAGCGGGACCTCGGAGGCGAGGAGTGCGACGGCGTCGGCGACCGCGTGGAAACGGGCCGAGCCCAGTGCCTGGAGCGACGCCGAGTGGGCGCGCGTCCTGGCCAGCGTCAGCTGCCGTTCCAGGAGGGCGCCCGCCCGGGCGGCGCCCACGGTGAGGCCGGCCGCCTCACTGCCGCGGGCGGCGGGGACGGGGCCGCTGCCGTTCATCCCGCCGGAGCCGTTCATCCCGCCCGTGCCGTTCGACAGGCGGGACAGCGCGTCCACCAGGCGGACCAGCCGCGAGGTGCAGGCGTGCTCCAGGGCGAGGGTGCCCGAGAGCCAGGCCAGTTCGGTGCGCAGCTGGTCCGCCCAGGCCGTGTCCAGCAGCGGCCGGAACGTGTGGAGCGTCCCGCTGATGCGGCGGGCGGCGCCGCGCAGCGTGCGGGCCGCCTCCTCCGATCCGGCCGTGGCCGAGCCGCTCTCGCCGTGGAGCCGGAGGCCGCGGAGGAAGTCCGCGGCACGGGCGTGCAGGTAGGGGGCCAGGACCTCGCCCGCCGAGACGTCCTGCGACTGGTCAGGGTTGTGCACGCCGGCGCCTCCGCGCGTCGATGAGCATCTCCTGGACGTGCCGGAGCGGTCGGCCCTCGGGGTCGGTCGCGTGCCGCGTCCAGTTCCCGTCGGGGCCGAGGTGCCAGGAGGAGGTGGTGTCGGACATCCCGGTCTCCAGGAGCCGGGTGAGCGCTGCCCGGTGCGCCGGGTCCGAGACCCGCACGAGGGCCTCGATCCGGCGGTCCAGGTTGCGGTGCATCATGTCGGCGCTGCCGAACCACACCTCGGGTTCGCCGCCGTTGCCGAAGGCGAAGATCCGGGAGTGCTCCAGGAAGCGGCCGAGGATCGAACGGACCCGGATGTTCTCCGAGAGGCCGGTGACCCCCGGGCGTACGGCGCAGATGCCGCGGACCCAGATGTCGACCGGGACACCCGCCCGTGAGGCCTGGTAGCAGGCGTCGATGACGGCCTCGTCGACCATCGAGTTGACCTTGATCCGGACGTACGCGGGCCGGCCGGCGCGGTGGTGGGCGATCTCCTTGGTGATCCGGGAGACGAGCCCGTCGCGCAGCGACTTCGGGGCCGTGAGCAGACGGCGGTACGTCTCGCGGCGGGAATAGCCGGAGAGCCGGTTGAAGAGGTCCGAGAGGTCCGCGCCGACCTGCGGGTCGGCGGTCAGCAGGCCCAGGTCCTCGTAGAGGCGGGCGGTCTTCGGGTGGTAGTTGCCGGTGCCGACGTGGGAGTAGCGGCGCAGGAGCTCGCCCTCCTGCCGTACGACGAGCGACAGCTTGCAGTGGGTCTTCAGGCCGACGAGGCCGTACACGACGTGGCAGCCGGCCTCCTCCAGCTTGCGCGCCCACTTGATGTTGGCCTGCTCGTCGAAGCGGGCCTTGATCTCGACGAGGACGAGGACCTGCTTGCCGGACTCGGCGGCGTCGATGAGGGCGTCGACTATCGGCGAGTCGCCGGAGGTCCGGTACAGCGTCTGCTTGATCGCGAGGACGTCCGGGTCGGCCGCCGCCTGCTCCAGGAAGGCCTGCACGGACGTCGAGAACGAGTCGTACGGGTGGTGGAGCAGGACGTCCCGCTCGCGCAGCGCCGCGAAGATGTCCGGTGCGGACGCCGACTCGACCTCGGCGAGGTCCCGGTGGGTGCCGGCCACGAACTTGGGGAACTTGAGTTCCGGCCGGTCCTGCCCGGCGATCCCGAAGAGCCCGGTGAGGTCGAGCGGGCCGGGCAGCGGGTAGACCTCGGCGTCGGAGACCTTCAGCTCGCGGACCAGCAGGTCGAGGACGTACGGGTCGATGGACTCCTCGACCTCCAGGCGCACCGGCGGGCCGAAGCGGCGCCGCATGAGCTCCTTCTCCAGGGCCTGGAGCAGGTTCTCGGCGTCGTCCTCCTCGACCTCCAGGTCCTCGTTCCTGGTCACCCGGAACATGTGGTGCGCGAGCACCTCCATGCCGGGGAAGAGCTCCTCCAGGTGTGCCGCGATGACGTCCTCCAGCGGCACGTAGCGCTGCGGGGAGGCCTCCAGGAAGCGGGACAGCAGCGGCGGTACCTTCACGCGCGCGAAGTGCCGGTGGCCGCTGACCGGATTGCGTACGACGACGGCGAGGTTGAGCGAGAGTCCCGAGATGTACGGGAAGGGGTGCGCCGGGTCCACGGCGAGCGGGGTGAGGACCGGGAAGATCTGCTGCCGGAACAGGGTGAAGAGGCGCGCCTGCTCCTTCTCCGTGAGCTCGGGCCAGCGGATCAGGTGGATGCCCTCGTCGGCGAGGGCGGGGGCCACATCCTGCTGGAAGCAGGCGGCGTGCCGGGCCATGAGCTCGCGCGAGCGGGTCCAGATCAGGTCCAGGACCTCGCGGGGCTGGAGGCCGGAGGCGGAACGGGTGGCGACGCCGGTGGCGATGCGGCGCTTGAGGCCGGCGACCCGGACCATGAAGAACTCGTCGAGGTTCGACGCGAAGATCGCGAGGAAGTTCGCCCGTTCGAGGAGCGGGGTGGTGGGGTCCTCGGCCAGTTCGAGCACGCGCTCGTTGAAGGCGAGCCAGCTGCGCTCCCGGTCGAGGAACCGCCCCTGCGGCAGCTCGTCGCCGAGCGTGCCGTCGTCCTCGTAGGTGTCCGGGTCGGAGTCCAGATCCGTGTCGATGTCGGTCACGACGGCACCGTTCACCACCGTCGCGCGGCGCGCGGCTATGGAGTCGGCGGACGACGGCGCGGACGAGGAAGCGGACGACGGGACGGACTGCGTGGCGGAGGACTGGACCGGGACCTCGGCGGGCTGCTGGCTCATGGCCCCATTCTTCCGCGCGAAGGGGTGGTCGGGCGCGTCGGAGCGGGCCGTGGGGGAGGGAAGTCTCCCCTTGGGAAGGGCCGCCCTGCCGGGCGGGGTCACGGAGCGCTTCATTGCGTGAGCGTCGCAAGCGCGTCTGAATGGCCGGTAACGACGACATGTCGTACGGGAATCGGGGGCGGGGCCGTGTGCGGGCCCCGCCCCCTGATCGTTTGAATGTTTTACGGGTGCCGGTGGATCCCTACGGGTGCCGGGCGCGCAGGACGCGGAAGGCGGCGTAGGCCGCGAGGGCGGCGAGGGCGAGGACGATGCCGGTCTCGATGAGCTGAGTGGGCCAGAAGTGTGACTGGGGGTGGTAGTCGACGTACTGACCGGTGACGCCGCGCTGGGCGAGGCAGCGGTCGAACAGCTTCATTCCCCCGTCGTGCATGCTGTCGAGACCGGGGGTCCTGTGCACTTCGTCCCAGCAGACCGACTGGTCGAAGTGGACGCCGGAGGACGTGAGCAGCCCCGAGTCCATCATCAGGCCGTTCCCCGGTGTCCAGAGCGTGGGGCCGGCCGGGCCGGTGGCCGTCTGCACCGAGAGCAAGGACCAGCGGATGGCGCCCAGGACCAGCAGGACCACGCCCATGACCAGGCCGGTGACCGCCATGGCGACGAGGGTGCGGCGGATCAGCTGGCCGACGAGCGCCCCGACGGCGACGGCCGCGAGGACGTACGCGAGGAGGACGATGCCGGTCGCCTCGTACGGTCCGCGTTCGGACCAGGTGAGGCCGTAGCTGCCGGCGACGCGGCCCCAGCCGATCCGGTAGACGCCCATGAGGGCGAAGGTGGCCCCGAGGGCGACGGCGGACGTGGTGAGGAGCTTGGAGCGGAGCCAGGCCGCCGGGCTCACCGACTGGGTGAGGGAGAGCTTGTACGTCCCCGACTCGAATTCGCGGGCGACGAGCGGGCCCGCGACGAAGGCGCCGACGAGCAGCGGCAGGAGGAGCAGCCACATACCGCCGTACTCGAGGGCTATCCGCAGCGTCTCGTAGCCTCGGTTGTCGTCGGCGGCGTATCTCTGTCCGTCCTCGTAGTGGCGGTCGGGGGTCTGGGCGTCCCAGATCCGCAGTCCGCCGATCACCGCGAGGGACACGGCCACCGCCGCCCCCACGAGCCACAGCGTCCGCCGGTACTGGCGGACCGTCACCCAGTAGGGGCCCTTCAGGGCGAGGGTGCTCATGCCGGGGCTCCTTCGGTGGTGCGGAGGTGGGCGAGGAGGAGGTCCTCCAGGGAGGGGTCCCGCGTCTCCCAGGGGCCTTCGACGGGGCCCTCGCGGCGGATCAGGGCAGTGAGTTGACGGCCCGTCGTGCGGGACTCGACGACCGTGTGCGGGGCGAGGTCGGCGACCGGGCCGGTGAGCAGGGTGTGGGCGGCGAGGAGTTCGTCGACGGGTCCGTCGAGGCGGATCCGGCCGCCGTGGAGCAGCAGGAGGTGGTCGCAGGCGCCCTCCAGCTCGGTGAGGATGTGGGAGGACATGACGACGGTGGTGCCGCGTTCGGCGGCGTCGGCCATGAGCAGGCCCATGAGCTGGTGCCGGGCGAGCGGGTCGAGGTCGGCCATCGGCTCGTCGAGGAGCACCAGTTCGGGCCGCTTGCCGAGGGCGAGCGCGAGGGCGACGCGGGTGCGCTGGCCGCCGGAGAGGGTCCGTACGACGGCCTTGGGGTCGAGCGTGTCGGCGATGGCGCGCCGGGCGGCGGCGTCGTCCCAGCGGCCCGGGTTGAGTTCGCGGCCCATGCGCAGGGTGTCGGCGACGGTGAGCCGGGGGTGGAGCGGCTTGTCCTGGGCGACGTAGGCGAGGTGTTCGCGGGCCGGGGCCTTGATGGCGCCCTCGGTGGGGCGGAGGAGCCCTGCGGCGAGGGCGAGGAGGGTCGATTTGCCGGCGCCGTTGGGGCCGACGAGGGCGCAGACCCGGCCGGCGGGGAGGGCGAAGTCGCACTCCCGCAGGGCCCAGCCGTGGTTTCTGCCCCCGTATTTCTTGCCCAGGAGATCGGCCTCCAGCGCGATGCCGTCTCTTGTCATGCGTCGTCCCCCTCGAAGTGTTCCTTCAGTACGGATGTGAAGAGCGCGGCCACGTCTTCGCGGTCCAGGCCTGCGGTGCGGGCGCGGCGGGCCCAGTCGGCGAGTTCGCCGCGCAGGGGCGAGTCGGCCGGGCCGGTGCCGAGCGTGGCGCGGACGAAGGTGCCGAGGCCTCGACGGGCCTCGACGAGACCTTCGCGTTCGAGCTCGCGGTAGGCCTTGAGGACCGTGTTGGGGTTGATGGCCGTCGCTTCGACGACCTCACGTGCGGTGGGCAGTCGGTCGCCGGGCTCCAGGAGGCCCATCCGGAGGGCCTGCTTCGTCTGCTGGACGATCTGGAGGTAGGTGGCGACACCACTGCGCCGGTCGATGCGGTACTCGACCACGATCGCTTCCACCACCCTTTCACTAATCAAGTAGTGAAAGGGTGGTGCAAAGAAGGGGGCGGTGTCAACCGCCCCCTGTCACCGATGTGTTCAGGACTCCGTTCTCAGGACTCCGTTCTCAGGGCTTTTGGGCTTACGACTCCGCCCTCACGACTCCGTGCGGTACATCAGGTCCACCTCGTGCGTGACGAAGCCCAGCCGCTCGTACACCGTCACGGCCGCCGTGTTGTCCGCGTCCACGTACAGCATCGCCGTCGGCAGCGCCTGCGCCGCCAGGTGTCGCAGCCCGGTCGCGGTGAGCGCCTTGCCGAGACCGCCGCCCTGGGCGTCGGGCAGGATGCCGACGACGTACACCTCGCCGAGCTGCTCCTCGGCGTGGGTCTTCGTCCAGTGGAAGCCGATGACCCGGCCGTCCTTCTCGGCGAGGAAGAAGCCCTTCGGGTCGAACCAGGGCTCGGCCATCCGGTCGTCCAGGTCCCGCTGGGTGAGCGAGCCCTGCTCGGGGTGGTGCGCGAAGGCCGCGGAGTTGACGGCCAGCCAGGCCGTGTCGTCCTGGCCGGGGACGAAGGTGCGGACGGTGACGCCCTCGGGGAACACCGGCTCCGGGATGTCGAGCGGGGTCAGGGAGCGGCGGAGCTGGCGCAGTTCGCGGAAGAGGGTCAGACCGAGGACCTGGGCGAGGTGCCGGGCGGCGGACTTCCCGCCGTGCGCCCAGACGCGCAGGCGCTTGCCGGAGGCGGCGAGCAGGGCGGTGCCGAGCGCCCGGCCGTGGCCGCGGCCGCGGTGGCCGGGGTGGACCACGAGCTCGGCGGCCGGGGCCTCGATGGGGTCGGTCTCCTCCAGCTGGGCGTAGCCGTAGAGGTGGGGGCCGACGGTGAGGAGGAAGTGCCGCACGCCCTCGCGGCCGCCGTGCCGGAGGTAGAGCCGGCCCTGCTCGGAGACGGCGTGCACGCCGTCGGCCTGGTCCGCGGCCTTCAGCAGGTCCAGTACGTCCTGGATCTGCTCGGGCGTGAGCTCGTCGTAGGTGTGGATCTGCCGTCCGGGTTCGAGGGCCGGCGCCGCGTCGGAAGTCATGGACCCGAGCCTACGGTGACGCGCGGCCGCCCCGGGGAAAGGCGACGGCAACTGTCTCGTAACCCGCTACCCCCTGTTGCGCTACGCGCGTTGACTCTAGGCTTCGCTGGCACGTCAGCAGTCGAGAGGCGCACCGGAACGGGCGCGGGGACAAGGGGAGCGATGGCAGCGACACCGAAGAAGAAGAGGACAGCCGGGCGGATACTCGCCGTCGGCGCGGGGCTCGCCACCGTCGGCGCACTCGTCGCCGCGCTGCCCGCGGGCGCCTCGGGCACCAAGGGCGGGGGCAACCACGGGCGGTACGTCGACGTCCAGCTGCTCTCCTTCAACGACCTCCACGGCAACCTGGAGCCGCCGACCGGCTCGGCGGGCCGGCTCACCCACCTCAAGGAAGACGGCACGACCGAGACCGTCAACGACGTCGGCGGCGTCGAGTACCTGGCCACGCACCTGCGGCAGGCCCGCCAGGGCAACCGGTACTCCGTCACCGCCGCCGCGGGCGACATGATCGGCGCCTCGCCGCTGGTCTCCGGTCTTTTCCACGACGAGCCGACCATCGAGGCGCTGAACAAGCTGAAGCTCGACGTGAGCTCGGTCGGCAACCACGAGTTCGACGAGGGCGCGCGCGAGCTGGCCCGGATCCAGAACGGCGGCTGTCACCCGACCGAGGGCTGCTTCGAGAAGGGCAAGCGCTTCAAGGGGGCGAACTTCCCCTACCTCGCGGCCAACGTGACGGACGAGAAGCGCGGCAAGCCGCTGCTCGACCCGTACTTCGTCTGGGAGCGCAACGGCGTCAAGATCGGCTTCATCGGCGTCACCCTCGAAGGCACGGCGAACATCGTCTCCGCCGAGGGCATCAAGGGCCTGAAGTTCGGCGACGAGGTCGAGACGATCAACAAGTACGCCAAGGTGCTGGAGCGCAAGGGCGTGAAGTCGATCGTCGCCCTGCTCCACGAGGGCGGCCTGCCGGCCTCGGGCGCGTACAACTACGACTGTGACAGCCCGGGTCCCGGCAACGGCATCTCCGGCCCGATCGTCGACATCGCCAAGAACGTCAGCCCGCAGGTCGACGCCCTGGTCACCGGCCACACCCACCAGGCCTACGCGTGCACCATCCCGGACCCGGCGGGCAAGCCTCGCACGGTCACCTCGGCGGCCTCCTTCGGCCGGCTCTACACCGACACGACGCTCACCTACGACCGTCGTACGAAGGACATCGTCCGCACCGCGGTCGCCTCCGCGAACCACGTCGTCACCCGTGACGTGAAGCCGGCCCGCGACATGAGCTCCCTGATCAAGCGCTGGAAGGACCTGGCCGCGCCGATCGCCGGCCGTCCCGTCGGTCACATCTCCGCCGACATCGACAACCCCCTCGATGCGACGGCGTACGAGAAGCCGCTGGGCAACCTGATCGCCGACGCGCAGCTCGAGGGCATGGCCCCGGCCGACAAGGGCGGCGCGCAGCTGGCTCTGATGAACCCGGGCGGCGTCCGCGCGCCGCTGGTCCACAAGGCGTCCGGCGCCGAGGGCGACGGGGTGGTGACTTACGGCGAGGCGTACACGGTCCAGCCGTTCACCAACATGATGACGGCGGTCGACCTGACCGGCGCCCAGCTCATCACCACGCTCCAGCAGCAGGTCAGCGGTGCCAACCAGGCCGCCCCGAAGATCCTCCAGATCTCGAAGGGCTTCACCTACACCCTGGACATGACGAAGACCGGCGCCGACCGGATCGTGACGTCCTCGGTGAAGTTGAACGGCGAGGCGATCGACCCGTCGAAGACCTACCGCGTCGCGATGAACGAGTTCCTGGCCGGTGGCGGTGACGGCTTCGCCGTCCTGAAGGAGCACAAGAACAAGCTGGTCGGCGCGTCCGACCTGGACCTGTTCACCGCCTACCTGGCGGCGCACTCCACCGCGACCGCCCCGCTGGCCCCGCCGGCGACGGGCCGGATCACGGTCGTGAAGTAACTCCGTACGTCCGAGGGGGCGGTGGACCGTTCGACGGTCCGCCGCCCCCTCTCCTTCTCCGTTCCCTTCCGGGTGCGGCACTCTGGCGACCGTGACGCGTGCACGTCATACTCCGCGCATGGACCGTAGAAGCTTTCTCGCGGGAGCCGCGGCAGCAGGTGCCGTCCTCCTGGTCGGCGCCCCCTCCGCGCGGGCGGCCACGACCCAGGACTGGATGGCCGGCCACGGCGACCCCACCCCGCTCCAGAAGCTCACCATCCCCGGCACCCACGACTCCGGCGCCCGCTTCGGCGGCCCCTGGTCCGAGTGCCAGAACACCACGATCGCGCAGCAGCTCGCCGCCGGAATCAGATTCCTCGACGTACGGTGCCGGGTCACCGGCGGCTCCTTCGCCATCCACCACGGCGCCTCGTACCAGAACATGATGTTCGGCGACGTCCTCATCGCCTGCCGCGACTTCCTGGCCGCCCACCCCTCCGAGACCGTCCTGATGCGGGTCAAGCAGGAGTACTCCTCGGACTCCGACGCCACCTTCGGCGCCGTCTTCACCGACTACCTCGACAACCGGGGCTGGCGCTCGCTGTTCCGCATCGGCGACACCGTCCCCTCCCTGGGCGAGGCCCGCGGCAAGGTCGTCCTCATCGCCGACAACGGCGGCCTGCCCGGCCTCAAGTGGTGGGACGGCGGTGCCATCGCGCTCCAGGACGACTGGAACGCCCTGCCGAACGCCAAGTACCCCAAGATCGAGGCCCACTACCGCAAGGCCGTCGAACAGCCCGGCAAGCTGTACATCAACTTCGTCAGCACCTCCGCCTCCCTGCCGCCGCGGTGGAACTCCGACAACCTCAACCCCCGCGTCCACGGCTTCCTGGACGGCACGGCGAACACCTGGAAGGGCCTCGGCATCACCGTCCTGGACTACCCGAACACAAGCTCAGGCCTCGTCGAGTCCCTCATCCGCCACAACTGACGGCGGCGGGGTCGGCGCCCCCGGCAGCCGGAGCGTCGCCACGGTGCCGCCCCCCTCCGCCGGGGTCAGGGCGATCGTGCCGCCCGCGTGGTGGACCGTGCGGGCCACGATCGACAGGCCCAGGCCCGAGCCCGGCAGGCTGCGGGCCGACGGGGAGCGCCAGAACCGGTCGAAGACGTGCGGGAGCTCGTCCGGGGCGATGCCGGGACCCTGGTCGCGGACGGCCAGTTCGCCGCGCATCAGGGTCACCTCGACCGTGCCCCGGGGCGGCGAGAACTTCACCGCGTTGTCCAGGACGTTCACCAGGGCCCGCTCCAGGCCGGCCGGTTCCGCCCGTACGTACCAGGGCGCCAGGTCCGTCACGAAGGTCAGCTCGGGTCCGCGCAGCCGCGCCCGGTCCAGGGCCGCCCGCAGGATCGTGTGCAGCGGGACCACTGCGAGGGGGCCCGGCTGCGCCGCGTCCGGCCGAGCCAGCTCCTGGAGGTCGCCGATCAGCGCCGCCAGCTCCGTCATCTGCGCCTTCACCGAGGTCATCAGGGCCCGCCGGTCGTCCGGCGGGATCGCCCGGCCGGTCTCCTCACTGCGCGCGAGCAGCTCGACGTTCGTCCGGAGCGAGGTCAGCGGCGTACGGAGCTCGTGGCCGGCGTCCGCGATCAGCTGCGCCTGCCGGTCCCTGGACGTCGCGAGCGCCGCCGTCATCGCGTTGAACGAACGCGAGAGACGGGCGATCTCGTCCTCACCCTCGACCGGGATCCGCACGGTCAGGTCCTCGGTCGCGGCCACGTGCTCGACCGCCCCGGTCAGCCGGTTCACCGGCTCAAGACCGGTCCGCGCCACCCACAGGCCGGCCGCGCCCGCGCCGACGACGCCGATCCCGGAGACCAGGAGGAGCACCCAGCGCAGGGTGGACATCGAGTTGTCGATCTCGTCGAGGGGACGGGCGACGGAGACGGCGAGCCCGATCGGGCCCTCCTGCGGATAGGTGAAGACCCGCATCTCCCGCCCGGCGTCGTCCTTCACCGTGTGCAGGGCGAACTCCAGCTGCCCCCGGGCCACCGCGAGATCGCCGGCCCCGGCCGGGATCGCGGCCTTGCCGGAGGTGCACACGCTGCCGTTGGCGAAGATCACCTGCACCGTGTACGAGCCCGCCACCGGCGGCGGCGTGGTGCCCTGCCGGCACAGGGTGAGCAGGCTCTGCACCCCGTTCGGGTCGAGCCGGGTGCTGCGCAGGGAGGCGTCCATCTCGTTCTCCAGCTGCGTCCGCGTCACGAACCAGCAGGCGAGCGACACCGCGGCCACCGCCACGGCCACGGCGAACGCCGTGAGGAGGGCGAGGCGCGAGCGGAGGGGGCGGGAGCGGAACCAGGCGAGGGGACTTCTCACTCCCCGCCCCCTCCGCGCAGCGCGTATCCCACGCCCCGCACCGTGTGCACGAGGCGCGGCTCGCCGCCCGCCTCCGTCTTGCGTCGCAGGTACATCACGTACACGTCCAGTGAGTTCGAGCTCGGTTCGAAGTCGAAGCCCCATACGGCCTTGAGGATCTGCTCCCGGGTCAGCACCTGCCGCGGGTGCGCCAGGAACATCTCCAGGAGCGTGAACTCCGTCCGCGTCAGCTCCACCGTCCGCCCGCCCCGGGACACCTCGCGCGTGGCGAGGTCCATCCGCAGGTCCTCGAAGGACAGCACGTCGGCGTCGGCCGGGCCGGAGGCCGTCGCGGAGGCGTACGAGCTGCGCCGCAGCAGCGCCCTGATCCGGGCGAACAGCTCGTCCAGCTCGAACGGCTTCACGAGGTAGTCGTCGGCGCCCGCGTCGAGCCCGGTGACCCGGTCGCCGACCGTGTCGCGCGCGGTGAGCATCAGGATCGGCACGGTCGAGCCGGACGCCCTGATCCGGCGGGCCGCCGTCAGCCCGTCCATGCGGGGCATCTGGACGTCGAGGACGACGAGATCGGGGGCGTACGCGTCCATCCGGGCGAGCGCGTCGAGTCCGTCCACGGCGACCTGCGTCCCGTACCCCTCGAAGGCGAGGCTGCGGCGCAGGGCCTCCCGTACGGCGGGCTCGTCGTCGACGATGAGGATGCGTTCGGGCTCGTGTCGCTGGGCGGTCATGGGCTCAGCGTCGCACGCCACCCGGTCGCCGGTCAGCTGTCGCCGCCCGCGCGCAGGCTGTCCAGGTCGGCCTTCACGGTGTCGACCGGGATGGCGAATCCGAGACCGACGCTGCCGGCCGTCGAACCGTTCGAAGAACTGGGCGAATACATGGCGGAATTGATTCCGATGATCTCGCCGTTCATATTGATCAACGCGCCGCCGGAATTCCCCGGATTGAGCGAGGCGTCGGTCTGCAGCGCCTTGTACGTGGTCTTCGACGAACCGGTGTCGCCGTTGAACTGCTGTCCGCCGAACTCGAACGGCCAGCCCTGCCGCGGGTCGTACTGCTGCTGTCCCTGCTGCTGGTCCCGGCCGTCGCTGCCGCCTTCGTCCTTCGCGACGGTCACGTCCCGGTCGAGCGCGGAGACGATGCCGCTGGTGACGGTTCCGGTCAGGCCCTCGGGGGAGCCGATCGCGACGACCTGGTCGCCGACCCGCACCTTGGACGAGTCGCCGAGCGTGGCGGTCTTGAGGCCGGAGGCGCCCTGGAGCTTGATGAGGGCCAGGTCCTTGTCGGGGTCGGTGCCGACGACCTCGGCCCGGTAGGACTTGCCGTTGCTGAGCTGCACGGTGATCTCGGACGCGCCGGAGATCACGTGGTTGTTGGTGATGATCTCGCCGTCGGAGGTGATGATCACGCCCGAGCCGGTGGACTTGCCGGAGGTGGAGCTCGCGGAGATCTCGACGATGGAGGGGGAGACGGCCTCGGCGACGCCGGCGACCGTGCCCGTGCTGCTCGCGGAGACGTTGGTGCCGTTCACGTTCGAGGAGGCGGCGACGGGGGTGTCCGCGGTGGCCTGCTGGACCAGCGTCGCCGTACCGCCGCCGATCGCGGCGGCCGCGATGGCCACGGCGGCCATGAGACCGACCCCGCGCTTGGCGCGGCGCCGGGAGCCGGGACCTCCGGCGGGGGCGGCGGCCGGGGCGCCCGTGGCGGCGGCGGGCGGGACGGGCGGGATGGGCGGACCCGACGGCGGTACGTGCCCACCGGACGGCCAGATGGTGGTGCCGGGCTCGGTGACGATCGGCTGGGTGGCGGTCTGCTCGGCGCCCACCGGCGGCTGGGCCGGGGCGTACGGCGGCCTCGGCGGGTGCGGCGGGTAGTAGGGCTGCTGCGGCTGCTGCTCCTGGAAGTCCGTCATGGCAATGACTCTCGGAGCCGTTCATGAGAGCCGTCTGAGGACCGGCTGAGAAGCCCGACAGAAGCGTGTATGCCCGATATAAGGACCGCTCGGGGGAGGGCTCTTCCCGGGTCTCCCCGGAAGGACCGCTCGGAGGAGGACCCTCCCCGGATCTCCCCGTGAGGCCACTCGGGGGAGAGGCCCTTCCCGGGTCTCCCCGTGAGGCCACTCGGGGGAGGGGCCCTTCCCGGCTCTCCCCCTGAAGGCCCCGGCTCGCCGACCGGCTACCGGGGCACCGGCAGGAGCCGGGATCAGCCGCCGTCGCAGCCGCAGGAGCGGCGGATCACCAGGGCCGACGGGAAGAGCTTCACGCGCTCGCGGCGCGAGCCCGCCACCCGGAGCGAGTCGTCCAGGACCAGGTCCACCGCCGCACGGGCCATGGCCGGCCGGTCCGAGGAGATCGTGGTCAGCGGCGGGTCGGTGAGCGCCGCCTCCTTCACGTCGTCGAAGCCGGCCACCGCCAGCTCCGTCGGCACCTCGATGCGCAGCTCGCGCGCCGCCCGCAGGACACCGAAGGCCTGGTCGTCGGTGGCGCAGAAGATGGCCGGCGGCCTGTCCGGGCCCGCGAGCAGCTTGAGGGCCACCTGGTAGGCGTCGTAGCGGTTGTACGGGGCCTGGAAGAGCCGGCCCTCGATCGAGCGGCCCGCCTCCAGCATGGCCCGCCGCCAGCCCTCCTCGTGGTCGGCGACCGGGTCGCCGACGGCCGGGGTGTTCGGGATGCCGCCCATGCAGGCCACGTACGCGTGGCCGTGCTCCAGGAGGTGCCGGGTGGCAAGCTGGGCGCCGCCGATGTCGTCGGTGACGACGGCCACGTCGTCCAAGGCCTCGGGCCGCTCGTGCAGCAGCACCACGCGCGCGTCCCAGGCCTCGATCTCGCTCGCGGCCCGCTCGCTCATGCCCTGGCTGACCAGGATCAGACCGGAGACCCGCATGCCGAGGAAGGCCCGCAGGTAGTGGACCTCGCGCTCGTCGCGGTAGTCGGAGTTGCCGACCAGGACCATTTTCCCGCGCTCGGCGGCGGCCTGCTCGACCGCGTGCGCCATCTCCGCGAAGAACGGCTGCCGCGCGTCCGGCACGATCATGCCTATGAGATCCGTGCGCCGGGACGCCATCGCCTGGGCGACCCGGTCGGGGCGGTAGCCCAGTTCCTTGATCGCGGCGAGGACACGCTCGCGCGTGGCCGGGGCGACCGGCCGGGGTCCGTTGTTGATGACGTAGCTCACGACCGCGGTCGAAGTACCTGCCAGTCGAGCTACGTCATCCCGCGTCACCTTGGCCACGCGCGGCAGTCTACGCGGGGTGACCTACCGACCGGCAGGTCGCACTGTGGCATCTGCCACGTTCCTGTCCGCCAGGGGGGTGACATCCCCCGTGGCGTCCTTGACGCGGGCGGTCGCACGCGCCGCTTCCTGCACACGGGCCTCCTCGGCTTTGGCCCGTGCCTCCTCCGCCGCCCGCTCGACCTTCTCGGGGGTGACGAAGCGGTAGCCGACGTTGCGGACGGTGCCGATGAGCGACTCGTGCTCGGGGCCGAGCTTGGCCCGCAGCCGCCGCACGTGGACGTCGACCGTCCGGGTGCCGCCGAAGTAGTCGTACCCCCACACCTCCTGCAGGAGCTGCGCGCGGGTGAAGACCCGGCCCGGGTGCTGGGCGAGGTACTTGAGGAGCTCGAACTCCTTGAAGGTCAGGTCGAGGACCCGGCCCTTGAGCTTGGCGCTGTACGTCGCCTCGTCGACCGACAGGTCGCCGTTGCGGATCTCCATGGGGGAGTCGTCCGCGACGATCTGCTGGCGGCCCATCGCGAGCCGCAGCCGCGCCTCGACCTCGGCGGGTCCCGCGGTGTCGAGGAGGACGTCGTCGATGCCCCAGTCGGCGGTGACGGCCGCGAGACCGCCCTCGGTGACGACGAGGATCAGCGGACAGCCCGGCCCGGTGGAGCGGAGCAGCTGGCAGAGCGACCGGACCTGCGGGAGGTCGCGCCGCCCGTCGACGAGGATCACGTCCGCGCCGGGGGTGTCCACGAGGGCGGGGCCCTCGGCCGGGGCGACCCGGACGTTGTGCAGGAGCAGACCGAGGGCGGGCAGCACCTCGGTGGAAGGCTGGAGAGCGTTGGTCAGGAGCAGCAAGGCGCTCATCGCGCACCACCTGCCGTCCCTGCCGTCGGTCGGTCGTGCTTCGGTCGCTCGCTCATAACGTCGGTTCCTCCTCGGTCCCTGCGAGGACGTGCACTGCTTCGTACAGATCACTGCCGGCTCTCGCGCCCTGAGAGCTTTTGTTCATCCGTCCGTAACAACGGTCGGAAAACGCAAAAGGACCCGGGGGCTACGTCGCCCGGATCCTCTGCCAAGGAGAATAGCCCACATGGGTTCAGAGGGAGAGGGCGTATTTCATATGGTGGATGTCTCCCTGATCACTTCCGGCCCCCGGCGGGCAATGTTGCGTACGGATGACGATGTCCGGATCGAGGCGGTTTACGAACCCTCTCCCGCAAGTGTCACCGATACGGCGGTCGTCGTCGCCCACGGGTTCACCGGGTCGGCCGACCGGCCCGCCGTCCGCCGCGCCGCACGTGTGTTCGCCGAGCGGGGCGCGGCGGTGATCACCTTCTCCTTCCGGGGCCACGGTGCCTCCGGCGGTCTCTCCACCCTCGGCGACCGGGAGGTCCTCGACCTGGCCGCCGCCGTCCGCTGGGCACGTGAGCTCGGCCACGCGCGCGTGGCGACGGTCGGCTTCTCCATGGGCGGCTCCGTGGTCCTGCGCCACGCGGCCCTCGCCCGGGAGACGGACGGACGCGCCGACGCGGTGGCCGCCGTCTCCGCGCCCGCCCGCTGGTACTACCGGGGGACGGCGCCGATGCGTCGCCTCCACTGGGTGGTCACCCGGCCGGCGGGCCGCCTCGTCGGGCGGTACGGGCTCCGCACCCGCATCGACCGGCGGGCCTGGGACCCCGTACCGCTGTCTCCCGTGGAGGCGGTGCCGCTGATCGCCCCGACCCCGCTGCTCATCGTGCACGGCGACCGGGACGCGTACTTCCCGCTCGACCACCCGCGGATGCTGGCCGGGGCCGGCGAGGCGGAGCTGTGGCTGGAGC
This sequence comes from Streptomyces sp. CB02980, assembly GCF_014451325.2. Lineage (GTDB taxonomy): Bacteria > Actinomycetota > Actinomycetes > Streptomycetales > Streptomycetaceae > Streptomyces. Next base: position 41,520 of record NZ_JACSCH020000026.1, read on the forward strand.
GGGGGATGGGCCACGCCGAGAACGCGGCGGACGAGGAGCTGCTCGCCCGCATCGGGAACTGGCTCACGCGCGCATAGCCCATCATGGGGGGCGGCGCGCACACGAACGAAGGGAGCCCGCTATGGCAGCGGGAACCATCCGCTACTGGGCCGCGGCCAAGGCCGCCGCCGGTGTCGCGGAGGAGCCGTACACCGCCGAGCACCTCGCCGAGGCCCTCGACGCGGCCCGCGCGAAGCACCCGGGCGAGCTCGTCCAGGTGCTCAAGCGGTGCTCGTTCCTGGTCGACGGCGACCCCGTCGGGACCCGGAGCCATGAGACGGTACGGCTTGCCGAGGGCGGCACGGTCGAGGTGCTCCCCCCGTTCGCAGGAGGGTGAACCCCAGATCATGAGCAACGACCAGTACTACGGCGGTCAGCAGTACGACCCGTACGCGAACGGGACCGCGAACGGGACCGGGAACGCGAACGGGACCGGGAGCGGGAGCGGGAGCGGTCACCAGGAGCAGCAGGGCCCCGACGTCACCCAGACGTGGGAGGGCCAGACCTGGGACACCCAGTTCCAGCCGGCCGTCACGTACGAGCAGGTCCGGGCCGACCGGGCGCAGGCCGCGCAGGGCCGGCAGGGCCACCAGCAGCAGCCGCACCAGCCTCAGCAGCAGCAGCCGTACGAGGCGTACGCGTCGAGCCAGGCCTCCTACGAGTCGTACGGGACCCCCGCCGCGTACTACGCGGAGCCGCAGCACCAGCAGCCGCAGCCGCCGCAGGCACAGCCTCAGCACCAGTCTCAGCCGGTGGCGGCTCCCGCCCCGGCCCCCGCCCCCGTCGCGGAGCCCGTTCCGGCGCCCCCCGCGCCGTCCGGTGAGGCGGGTCCCGGCTGGTCCTCGCCGACCACCTCCGGGAACACCCGGATCACCGACGCCCAGCGCGCCCGCGCCGAGGGCCGCTCGCCGGTCATCGAGCCGGGGATGCAGCCCGCCGCGCTGACCGCCGTCCTCGGGCTGCTGCTCGCCGGTGGCGCCGCCCTCGGCACGTACGCGCTGCTCGTCCCGCTCGTAGTGCTCCAGGGCCTCACCGCCGCCGGCTGGTTCCGGCTCAACGGCATGTGGCCCGCCCGTCAGGGCATCGCCCTCGCCTTCGCCGGCGGCCTCGCCGCCGACGCGGCCCTGCTCGTCACCGGCCGGGAGAACGCGGCCGCCGCGATCTTCGGCACCCTCGGCGTCTGGGTGCTGCTCTGCCTGGTCCTCCAGCTGCGCAGCCACGCCGACCCGGACGAGCGCATGTACGGCCTGATGGCCACCATCGCCTCGGCGGCGCTGGCCGTCGTCGCCACCGGACACCTGGGCGCCGACCCGGACGCGGTCGTCGTCGGAGGGGTCGCGGTGGCCGCGGCCGTCCTCGCCCGGGCGCTCCCGCTGCCCGGACCCGTCTCCCTGATCGCCGCGCTGCTGGCCTCGGCGGGCGCGGGGATCGCGGCCGGCGGTCTCGCCGACCTGGGCTCCTCCGGTGCGCTCCTCGGCCTCGGGGCCGGGGTCTGCGCGCTGGTCGGCCTGCGGGTGGCGAGCTACGACTACCCGTCCCGCTTCGTGCACATGACGGCCGGTGTCGCGCTGCCGCTGACGGCCGCCGCACCCGCCGTCTACCTGCTGGGCAGGGCTCTGGTCTGATCCCCGTACCCGGCCCCGGGCGGACCTTGAGCGGACACCGGTCCGGCCCTGGTCCGGCCCTGGTCCGGCCTCGGTCCGGCCTCGGTCCGGACCGGGCACGGGAACCAACCGGCCCCCCGACGCGTCGATCTTCGTGTCGGGGGGCCGGAACACATCCATTTCCATCGGGGGGACCACAGCCCATGCGAGCACTGCGGATTCTGTTGATCGTGGCCGTCGTGCTGGGCGGGATCCTGGTGGGGATCGACCGGCTGGCCGTGGCGTACGCCGAGGACGAGGCGGCGGGCCGGGTGAAGCTGGCCTCCGTCGACAGCGACGCCATAGAGGTCGACATCAAGGGCTTCCCGTTCCTGACCCAGGTCGTGGACAAGCACTTCGACGAGGTCGACGTGAAGGCGACCGGCGTCAAGGCGCAGGCGGGCAGCAAGCGCATCCGGGTCGGCGAGCTGACCGTGGCGCTGCGGGACGTGACCGTGACCGGCGACTGGGCGGGCGCGAAGGCCGGTTCCGCGAGCGGCACCGCCCTCATCTCGTACGCGGACCTCACCGCCGCCTCCGACCAGGAGGCCGTCGTCGCCTACGGCGGCAACGGCAAGGTGAAGGTGACCGGCGGCGTGAAGGTGATGGGCCGCACCCTGACCCGTACGGTCCTGTCGACGGTGACCGTGGTGAACGGCGACACGATCCGGGTCCGCGCCGACGAGGTGCCCGGCGAGGGCATCCCGGGCATCGAGGACCTGGTCCGCGCCCGGACCGACTTCGAGCGTCCGATCGGTGTGATCGCCGGGATGAAGGTCGAGAAGGTCGAGCCGAGGCCGGACGGTCTGGCCGTCACCGTGACCGGCAAGGACGTCGTCCTGGCGGGCTGACGGCCCGGAGAGCCGACCGAGCTGTCCAAGCCGCCCAAGCCGCCCGTAGGCCCCGGCACGTACCCGTTGGTCACATGCTGAGACACCGCTGTCCGACCAGCAGAATCAGAACCGGACGCCCCGGTGCGGAGGCGCCCGGATCCCTCTCGTACCGTGATCGCGTCTCGTATCTCGGACGATCGCGTCTCAAAATACGACACACCGGTGACACGGCCGCCTGTCCGTCCCTACGATCGAGGGCATGAAGCGACAGGCGGATCTCACGAAGCGGCGGGCAGTAGACCTGTGCCGCGTCGCCGCCATGCTCTGTCGCTCCGTCTGAGCGGGACTCACCACTCCCGTATTCCTCAGGCCCTCCGACCGAGGTCGGGGCCGCCCCGTGTAGCCGTACGCACGTCCGTCACGCACGTCCGCTTGCCCGACACGTCCCTGACACGTCACCCGACGAGCCGCCCGCGACGAGGCGTACCGCACCACATCGCACACCCGCACCACACCGCCGCACACTGCCCCGGAGGAGAACAGCATGGCTCGCAGCGACGTCCTGGTCGACGCGGACTGGGTCGAGGCCAACCTCGACAACCCGCAGGTCGCCATCGTCGAGGTGGACGAGGACACCTCGGCCTACGAGAAGAACCACATCCGCAACGCCATCCGTATCGACTGGACCCAGGACCTGCAGGACCCGGTCCGCCGCGACTTCATCGACCAGGAGGGCTTCGAGAAGCTCCTCTCGGCGAAGGGCATCGCGAACGACACCACGGTCGTCCTCTACGGCGGCAACAACAACTGGTTCGCCTCCTACGCCTACTGGTACTTCAAGCTCTACGGCCACCAGGACGTGAAGCTCCTCGACGGCGGCCGCAAGAAGTGGGAGCTCGACTCCCGCGACCTGGTCGACGGCTCCGCCGTGCCGGCCCGCCCGGCCACGGAGTACAAGGCGAAGGCCCAGGACTCCTCGATCCGCGCGTTCCGCGACGACGTCGTGGCCGCGATCGGCGCCCAGAACCTGGTCGACGTCCGCTCGCCCGACGAGTTCTCCGGCAAGCTGCTCGCCCCGGCGCACCTCCCGCAGGAGCAGTCGCAGCGCCCCGGCCACGTGCCGAGCGCCCGCAACATCCCGTGGTCGAAGAACGCCAACGACGACGGCACGTTCAAGTCGGACGACGAGCTCAAGGCCCTCTACGAGGACGAGCAGGTCGATCTGGCGAAGGACACCATCGCCTACTGCCGCATCGGTGAGCGCTCCGCGCTCACGTGGTTCGTGCTGCACGAGCTGCTCGAGGTCACGAACGTCAAGAACTACGACGGCTCGTGGACCGAGTACGGCTCCCTCGTCGGCGTGCCGATCGAGCTCGGCGCCAACAAGTAACCCCGGACCCTCCCTCCTCCGGACCCCTCGACCGTAAGGACAGAACGACATGTGTGGAGCGCAGCCCGGCGGCCCCGACGCCTCGACGATCAAGCCCGGTGAGACCACCATCCAGGGTTTCGTGACCAAGGACGGCCAGCCCGTCACCGGTTACGTCCGCCTCCTGGACTCGACCGGCGAGTTCACGGCCGAGGTCCCGACCTCCGCCACCGGCCAGTTCCGTTTCTACGCGGCCGAGGGCACCTGGACCGTCCGCGCCCTGGTCCCCGGCGGCACCGCCGACCGCCAGGTCGTGGCGCAGCACGGTGGCCTCGCGGAGGTCGCCATCGCGGTCTGATCCGCGACACCGAACCGGCCGAAGGGCCGTGCCTCCTGGGGGGTTGGACGCCATTTCCAGGACTTGAGGCACGGCCCTTCGGTCGTACCCTGAAGGTGTGTACGCACGACGTCGCCACGTCTATTTCTGGATGATGGGCGCCTGCCTGCTGCTCTTCGTGGGCGCCTGGGCCGTCGTGCGCCTTTTCTCGATGCCGGTGGCCATCGGCATGTGCGTGGTCGCCATGGTCATCCCCCCGGTCGCCGCGATGGTCGCGAACCGTCGGGGCCCGGAGGACCGCTGGTGGGACGACCCCTCGGGCGACCCGAAGTCGGACGAGTGGTGGGACGAGCTGGACGGCAAGAAGCGCCGGGAGCCCTGACCGCCGGCCGACGAGTCGGCCGGCTGGGCCGTGTCCCTTCGATCAGGAATCAAGCACGGCTGCGACGGCTTCGATCTCTACGAGCTGGCCGTCATAGCCGAGCACGGTGACACCCATCAGCGTGCTGGGCACGTCGTGATCACCGAACGCGTCCCGGACGACCTCCCACGCCGTCACCAGGTCCTCCCGCCGGTGAGAGGCAACGAGAACACGGGTGCTGATGACATCGTGCAGTGACGCGCCCGAGTCCGTCAGAGCGGTCCGCATGTTCTCCACAGCCCTGGCCGCCTGCCCCGCGACGTCCCCGATCGCCGCAGTGGAGCCATCCTCGTTCAGAGGACATGCTCCGGCCAGGAAGATCAGCCGTGACTCGGCCGGGGCCGTGGCCGCGTAGGCGTACTCCGCGACATCGGACAGGGAGGCGGAGCGAATCAGGGTGACGGCACGCGGCACGGGCTTCCTTTCGCGGCAGCTACAGGGCACTCAGGACCTTCTCAAAGGTCGACTCCGCGTGCGACGCGTTTTCCCGGCCCGTCGACTCCCGTGACGGGCCGCTGCCGCCAGCCGCCCCATGGATCTCACGTGATCGAAGAGACACCCCCTAGTAGACGAGGGCCTGCGTCTCGTCCGCCATCGCCTCCTGGACGAAGAGCTGGGCGCCGGCGATGCGGAAGCCCTCCAGGAGGTCCTTCTCCTCGATGTCACGGCGGGCCGCGCACTGCGTGCAGACCGTGATGCGGCCGCCGCCCGCCAGGATCCCGTCGATCAGGTCCGGGAGCGGCGCGGCGTGCGGGAGCTCGAACTCGGCGGCGCGGCCGGGGAGGGCGAACCACGAGGACTCGCCGGTCAGCCAGAGCGAGACCTCGACGCCGCTGGCGGCGGCCACGGCGGCCACCGTGAAGGCCTGGGAGCAGCGTTCGGGGGCCTCGGCCCCCGCGGTCACCTTGATCACGAGCTTCTTCGGCATATGCCGAACTGTAATGTGCGGCACCGCAACCCCCGGTGTCCCCCACGGGTCTGGTGGGTGCGCGGATGACGGAATCCGCGCTTCAGGTCTCGTGGGGGGACTCTTGAGCAGCGAAGAAAGCACCCGAAATCCGGAAACGGCACCGCCGCCGAACCCGGAGCCGGGCACGGAAACCGCACCTCCGGTCGTGTCGCAGGACGCACCGGACGATGTGGCTCCGGTCACAGAGCCGGCCGTGGACCCGGCCGTGGACCCGGCCGTGGACCCGGCCGCGCCGCCGGTTGTAGCGCCGGTCGTGCCGTCGGCCGTGGACCCGGTTGCAGAGCCGGCCGCGCCGCCGGTCGTCGAGCCGGTCACAGAGCCGGTCACAGAGCCGGTCGTGCCGGTCGCCGTGCGGCCGCGCCGCCGCGTCCTCCGTACCGTCGGGCTGATCGCCGTCGCCGCCGTCCTCGGCCTCGTCGGCGGCACGGCCGTCGGCTACCGCATCCAGGCCGACCGCGAACCGACCGCCCTGCCGCCGCTGAACCAGCCGGACCTCGCCCACCCGAAGCCGCTCCCCAAGGGGCAGAAGGCGAAGCCGCTCCCGGCCTCGGAGGACCTCCGGGCGAAGGCGGAGGGCGACCTGCGGAAGCTGCTGCTGCCGAAGCCCGCCGGAGCGAAGAAGGCCGAGTTCGCCGACGCCGACGGCTGGATGCCGGTGAACGAGTTCGCGTCCAACTTCAAGGGGCCGAGCAACGCGCTCGACTACCAGCTGGACCTGGGCATCCGGCGGATCGCGGTCACCTCCTGGGAGACGGGCCGGCACAGGGCGACCGAGATCCGGCTCGTCCAGTACCGCTCGAACGACGCCCTCGGCGCGCAGGAGTTCGCCGAGGACCAGCAGGGCTACATGCCGGACGAGGACTTCGCCGACAGCGAGGGCAAGGCCCTCAAGGGCTCGGCCGACGGCCGCTACTACGTCTTCCCCGTGCAGAGGAAGGCCGGCTACCTGGACATGTACGAGGCCCGGGCCTACTTCTACCGCGGTGACATCGCGGTGGAGATCTTCGTCGTCGACACCGAGAAGGTCTCCGAGAAAGACATCCGTTCGCTGGCCGAGCGACAGCTGGGGCGCCTGTGAGTGAGGACCGGAACGACGTGACCGAACCCGTGACCGAACCCATGGCCGAAGCGGTGGCCGAACCCGTGGCGAAGCGGGGCGTCCGGCGGGTCCTGCTCCGGGTCGTCCTGCCCTCCGTGCTCGTCCTCAGCCTGATCGGCGGCGGCGTCACCTACACCGCGCTCACCGTCTCCTCCGCCGACCGCACCGCGCCGACGACACTGTGGGGCACGCCCGAGAAGACCGCGCAGGACGAGGACCCGGCCGCCGCGCTGGCGCGCGGCAAGGCCGGAACGCCGCTGAGCAAGCTCCTCCTGCCGCTTCCGGAGGGGTACGAGTTCGGCCCCGACGAGGAGCTGTACGGGAACGACGGCGAGCTCGGGGCCGCGGAGGCGACCGCCCTGACGAAGCAGGCGGGCGAGGGGCTCTCCGGGAAGAAGCGCCGCCAGTTCGAGAAGGACGTCGACAAGCTCGGCATCGAGGGCATCGGAGTCCGGTCCTTCGCCGACCTGAACAACGACGTCGTCGTCTCCGTGGAGCTGGCGCGGATGAAGGACAAGAAGCAGATCAAGAGCACCTACCTGCTGCGCAAGAGGGTCATGGACCTTCTGGAGTTCCCGAAGGGCCCCAAGGTGAAGGACCACCGGAACGCCGTCTGCTACCTCGCCCCCGAGAACGATTCGCTGGACAAGAAGGAGCGGGCCGCGGCGCTGGAGGAGATGATCTGCCTCGCGTACGACTCCGAGGTCTTCGTCATCGTCAAGGCGGCGGGCGCCAAGCCGTTCGACAAGGCGCGCGTGGCGAAGCTGCTGACGCAGCAGCTCGACCACATCGCATCCCCGGGGGAGTACGTATGACCGAGCAGACCCTGACCCAGCCCGAGACCGAGGCCCAGATCCCCGCCCCCGCTCCCGAGAAGCCGGAGAAGCCGAAGAAGTCCCGCCGGCCGTTGCTCTGGGGCATCGCCCGCTGGACCGCCGCCGTGCTCGTCCTCGGCGGTGTCGGCGCGGGTACGGCCATGGGGATCACCGCCATGGAGCGCACCGACGTGCCGGGGCTCGCGACCGAGTCCGACGGCCGCTGGGACTACCCGAAGCTCACCCTTCCGGCGCTTCCCGCGGACGCTCCGCGCCCGTGGACGGAGGGCAACGACGCCGAGATCCACCACGCCGACCTGCGGCAGCTCCTGCTGCCCGCCCCGGCGGGCGCGACGGTCGACCCGAAGCTCAAGGGCGGCTGGACCGGTCTCGACTCGTACCTCGCGCTGCTGGCGGAGAAGGACCGGGGCGAGGTGAAGCAGTACATGGCGGAATCGGCGCTCCGGCACATCGCCGCCCGCGGCTGGACCATGCCGGACGGCACGACCACCCGGATCCACCTGTTGCGGTTCTCCTCGGTGGCGTTCTCGGAGGCCTTCAAGGACGGGGTCACGCGCGAGATCTCCCAGAGCAGCCGGCTGCCCCTCGGCGTCGACACGGCGGAGATCGACACGTCCACCCAGGACGTCGCGGTGCAGTACCTCTCCGTCTACTCCTACGCGGAGGCGGAGCCGTACGGTCCGCAGCAGACCCGCTGGAGCTACATCCAGGCCGGTGACACCTTCGCGGTGATCACCCAGACCCGGAAGGGCGGGGTGACGACCGTCCCGTTCCAGCAGACCGTGACACTCCAGGCGCAGCTGCTCGGCTAGGCGGCGCGCCGGTCACAGCGTGCGAGACCCACCTCACCGAGTGGGCCGGGCCCCCGCCCACTAAGCTGGGGTCCGGCCCGTTCCGCCTTCACTGCTCAGTCGAGGAGCACCCTGTGATCATCTTCTTCGAAACCCTCCTGGTCCTGGTCGCCGTCGGCGTGATCGCCTTCGCCGGTCTGGCCGTGAAGAAGCTGTACCAGGGCCAGCGCTAATCCTTCTCGCCAACCACTTCTAGAGAACGCCAGAGCTGCTCATGATCGAGATCCCGTCCGACCTCAACCCGGGCCTCGTCCCCCTCGCGTTCCTGCTCGGTACGTGGGAGGGCGCGGGTGTCTCCGACTTCCCCGGCGCCGAGAAGTGCAACTTCGGGCAGTCCGTGACCTTCAGCCACGACGGCCGGGACTTCCTCGAGTACTCGTCCCACTCCTGGGTCCTGGACAACGAGGGCAACAAGGTCCGTCCGCTGGAGAGCGAGAGCGGCTACTGGCGCATCGACAAGGACCGCAAGGTCGAGATCGTCATGGTCCGTGACCAGGGAATCGTCGAGATCTGGTACGGCGAGCTCGCCGACCAGAAGCCGCAGATCGACCTGGCCACGGACGCCGTCGCCCGTACCGCGGCCTCGGGCCCGTACTCCGGTGGCAAGCGCCTCTACGGCTACGTCAAGAGCGACCTCATGTGGGTGGGCGAGAAGGCGACCCCCGAGGTCCCGCTGCGGCCGTACATGTCGGCGCACCTGAAGAAGGTCGTGACGCCGGAAGAGGTCGCGGACATGGCCCGCAACCTCGGCGACCTGCCGGACGACGGCATCGCCTTCTTCCGCTAGAACCCGCTGGAACCCGCTAGAACCCGCTAGAACCCGCTGGAACCGGCTGGAACCCCGCTGGATCCTGTGGGATCCCGCCGGAACCTGGGGCGGAGCGCCGCGCCCTCCTACACTGGGGGGCGTGGTGAGTACCGACTGGAAGAGCGACCTGCGGCAGCGCGGCTATCGGCTGACGCCGCAGCGTCAGCTCGTCCTGGAGGCGGTCGACGCGCTCGAACACGCGACGCCCGACGACATCCTCGTCGAGGTCCGCAGGACCGCGTCCGGGGTGAACATCTCCACCGTCTACCGGACCCTGGAGCTCCTGGAGGAGCTCGGTCTGGTGAGCCACGCCCATCTGGGGCACGGGGCTCCGACGTACCACCTCGCCGATCGCCACCACCATCTGCACCTGGTCTGCCGGGACTGCTCCGAGGTGATCGAGGCGGATGTCGAGGTGGCTGCCGAGTTCACCGGGAAGCTCCGTGAGACCTTCGGCTTCGAGACCGACATGAAGCACTTCGCCATCTTCGGGCGATGCGCGGACTGTACGCGGAAGGCGCTGGACAGCGAGTCGTAGGCTTGCCCCATGCAGCGACATTCAACGACCAGCCCTCTGCTGTCCCTGCCCGGCGCCGTCGCCGCGGAAGGCCGCGACGAAGGTGTCGCCGCGCACTACGGCGACCTGTTCCGCGAGCAGCGCACCCTCGCCGACGGACGCGGTTTCGTCGACCTCTCGCACCGCGGTGTCGTCGCCGTCACCGGTGGCGACCGGCTGAGCTGGCTGCACCTGCTCGTCACCCAGCACATGACGGACCTCGCGCCCGGTCAGGCCACCGAGGCGCTGATCCTCTCCGCGAACGGGCACATCGAGCACGCCCTGTACCTCGTCGACGACGGCGAGACGGTGTGGGCGCACGTCGAGCCGGGGACGCGCGAGGAGCTCGTCGCGTACCTGGAGTCGATGAAGTTCTTCTACCGGGTCGAGGTCGCCGACCGTACGGACGACATCGCCGTCGTCCACCTCCCGGCCGGTTCCATCGCCGAGGTGCCCGAGGGAGTCGTCGTACGGGAGACCCCGCACGGCCGCGACCTCTTCCTGCCCCGCGCCGACCTGGAGTCCTTCGGGGACTCGCACGGCCCGGCCGCCGGCATCCTGGCGTACGAGGCGCTGCGCGTCGAGGCCCACCGGCCCCGGCTCGGCTTCGAGACCGACCACCGGACCATCCCGCACGAGGTCGGCCTCATCGGCAGCGCCGTCCACCTCCAGAAGGGCTGCTACCGGGGCCAGGAGACCGTCGCCCGGGTGCAGAACCTGGGGAAGCCGCCGCGCCGTCTGGTCTTCCTGCACCTGGACGGCAGCGAGGTGCTGCTGCCCGGGCACGGCACCCCGCTCCGGCTCGCCGCCGACGGCGAGGAGGGCCGTCAGCTCGGCTTCGTGACCAGCTCCGTCCGCCACCACGAGCTGGGGCCGATCGCCCTGGCCCTGGTGAAGCGGAACGTGCCGGTGGACGCCCCGCTGATCGCCGGGACGACGGCGGCCGCGCAGGAGACCGTCGTCGAGCCGTAGCGCCGCCGGGGTCGCTCAGACCTCCAGCAGCACCGTGAACGGGCCGTGATTCGTGAGCGAGACGCGCATGTCCGCTCCGAACCGGCCCGTCTCCACGTGTGCGCCCAGTTCGCGCAGCCGGGTCACGACCTCGTCCACGAGGGGCTCGGCCACCGGGCCGGGCGCGGCCGCGTTCCAGGTGGGGCGGCGGCCCTTGCGGGCGTCCCCGTAGAGCGTGAACTGGGAGATGACGAGCAGCGGCGCGTTCACGTCCGAGCACGACTTCTCGTCGTCCAGTACTCGGACGGACCAGAGTTTTCTGGCCAATTGGGCGGCCTTCTCCGGGGTGTCGTCGTGGGTCACCCCGACCAGCACGCACAAGCCCTCGCCGGTGATCTCACCGACGGTCTCCCCTGCGACGACGACACTCGCGCCGTCCACCCTCTGCACCACTGCACGCATACGCCCCAACCTACCGAGTGGTGACCAGTCCGACGGATGAGGGGCCGAACGGGTGCAGAGCGCCTGCACGCGCCCCTGCATGAGTGGCACGATGCGTGTCAGGCGGTGCGGCTCCGCACCGGTCGAGGGGACGATTCTCATGAGTGCACCTGGCACCGGGCCGACGCCGTCCGGCCCCGTACCGCTGATCCGCGCCGGAACCAGGGGCGGTGGACCGGGCGGAGGCCCGGCCACGCGCCCACCCGTACAGAGGACCGCCGAACCCGCCCTGCCGGACCGGACCCAGCCCGAACTCGGTGCGCTGCGGCTGCCCGAGCTGCGTGCCCTGCGCCGGGACGCGCAGAGCGACGAGGCCGACCTCAGCTACGTACGCCGGATGCTCCAGGGCCGGATCGACATCCTGCGGGCCGAGCTGGCGCGGCGGACCGACCCGGAGGCCCGGGTCCTCGACCGGCTCTCCGAGATCCTCGCCGACGTGCCCTCGCGGCACCGCTCGTCGGCCCGGCACGTGACGCTGTCGACGCCGCGCAGCGAGGAGTACCGGCGGCTCGCGTCCGAGATGCTGTCGGAGGTCGAGCTGTCGGACCTCATGGCCCGGACGGACGACGAGCTGCACGCGGGGATGGGGCGGCTCGCCGGGTACGAGCAGCAGATCTCCCGGCGCCGGCAGCACCTCCAGCGGACCGCCGACGACTGCAGCGCCGAGATCGCCCGCCGCTACCGGGAGGGCGAGGCGCAGGTCGACGACCTGCTGGCGTGAGCCGCGGAGAGGCCGGGCCCGAAGCCGCGCGGGCTGCGGAGGCCGGGCCCGAAGCCGCGCGGGCTGCGGAGGTCGCCGCCGGGCCGCGGAGGACGCCCGGGAAAACTCGGGTGCGGGTGCGCCGGGGCCGTGCGTAGGCTCGAAGGATGACTGTCGACGTACGCGCGGTGACGGAGTCCGACTTCCCCGACTGGCAGCGCGCCCTGCGCACCGGCTTCCTCCGTCCGCCGGTCGTGACCGACGCGGAGGTCGCCGACCGGCTGCCGCACGTCGACCTCGCGCGGACGCTCGGGGCCTTCGACGGGGACCGGCTCGTCGCCACCTTCCGGTCCTTCCGGCAGGAGGTCAGCACGGTCGGCGGCGGCAGTCTCACCGCGGACGCGATCACCCAGGTCACCGTCTCCCCGACGCACCGCAGGCGCGGACTGCTCAGCCGGATGATGACCGCCGACCTGGCCGCGGCGAAGGAGCGGGGCGACGCGATCGCCACCCTGATCGCCGCCGAGTACCCGATCTACGGGCGGTACGGTTTCGGCCCGGCCACCTGGTGCAGCGAGTGGAGCGTGGACGTCCGCAGGACCGGGCTCGACCCGCGCCGCTCGGGCCGCCCGGAGGACGGCGGCCGGATCGATCTGACCGACGCCGACGAGATCCGCAAGATCGGCCCCGAGACGCACCGCCGGCTCGCCGGCGTCCGCGCCGGGGTGACCGACCGCTCCCCGCGCGACTGGGAGGTCGGCACCGGCCTCGGCGTGCAGAGCGATCCGTGGCGGGAGCCGTTCTACGCGGTGTACCGGTCGGAGTCCGGCGAGGTCGAGGGCTTCGTGGGGTACACCTCGGACGACAAGTGGGACGACGCCAAGCAGCCGATGAACACGGCGACCGTACGGGATCTGATCGCCGTCACCCCGGCCGCCGAGCGCGCCCTCTGGCACTACCTGTGCTCCGTCGACTGGATCACCACCGTCCGCTCCGGCTACCGGGCGCCCGACGACACGCTGCCGCTGCTCCTGCCGGACCCGCGCGCCGCGAAGCTGCTGACGTACGCGGACATGCTGTGGGTCCGGGTCCTCGACGTCGTCCGGGTCCTGGAGAGCCGGACGTACCCGGTGACGGACGGTCTGGTGCTCGACCTGCGGGACGGGGACGGGTTCGCCGGCGGGCGCTACCGGCTCGACGCCTCCCCGGACGGCGTCTCCTGTGTCCCCACGGACGAGTCCGCCGATCTCGCCTTCGACATCGCCGAGTTGGGCGTGCTCGCCTTCGGCGACGAGTCGGCGGTTCGGCTCACCCGGCTCGGGCGCGTCGAGGAGCTGACGGCCGGCGCGGCCGCCCGCGCCGACCTGCTGTTCCGTACGCCGCTGCGGCCCTTCTCGCCCGACATCTTCTGAGGCCCGGCTTCTTCCGAGGTCCGGCGTCCTCTGGGGCGCGGCTTCTTCCGAGGTCCGGCGTCCTCTGGGGCGCGGCTTCTTCCGAGGTCCGGCGTCCTCTGAGGCGCGGCTTCTTCCGAGGTCCGGCGTCCTCTGAGGCGCGGCTTCTTCCGAGGCCCCCCGTCAGCGGGTACGGAGCCGGAAGAGGAACCCTGACGCGGCGAGCGCGAGGGCGAGCAGGGCCGCGCACCAACCCAGGGCGATCCACGGCGAGTTGCCGACCGGCTGGTCGAGCAGCAGGCCCCGCATGGACTCGATCAGCGGGGTCACCGGCTGGTGCTCGGCGAAGCCGTGGAGCCAGCTCGGCATGGTGTCGATCGGCACGAACGCGCTGCTCGGATAGGGCAGGAACATCACGAAGAAGGAGACCGCGCCGGCCGCCTCCGCCGTGCGGGTGACCAGGCCGATCGCCGCGGACAGCCAGGACACGGCCGTGATGTAGGCGAGCAGCAGTCCGATCGCCGCGAGCCAGCCGCCCGGTGTGGCGGCCGGTCGGAAGCCGATGAGGAACGCGGCGCCGAGGACGAGCGTGGTCGAGAGCGCGTTGCGGGTGAGGGCTGCGGCGACGTGCCCGGCGAGGAACGCCGTCCCGCCGACGTCGAGCGTGCGGAACCGGTCGACGACTCCGAGGCGCATGTCCTCGCTGACGGAGACGGCGGTTCCCGACGCGCCGAAACCGGCGCAGAGGACGAGCACACCGGGGACGACGTAGGTGACGTACCGGGTGCCGGTGTCGATGGCTCCGCCGAAGAAGTAGACGAAGATCAGCATCAGCATGATCGGCAGCATCATCGAGGTGATGACGGCGTCGAGGTTGCGGCGGCTGAGGCGGATGCCGCGCCCGGCGAGGGTGCTCGCGGCGGTGAGTCCGCCCGTGAGGACGTCAGACATGGCTGGGCTCCTGGTCGGCGGTGAGGGTCTTGTCGGCGGTGCGGGGCCTGTTGTCGGCGGTGAGGGCCAGAAAGACGTCGTCGAGCGTGGCCGTGTGCAGGCTGAAGCGGGCGATGTCCCGGCGCTCGGGGTCGAGCACGTCGAGCAGCTCCCGTACGTGGCCGGCGCTGCCGTCGGTGGGGATGCCGAGCGTGCGGGCCTCGGGGTCGTGGGCGGCGGTGGGGCCGGCGAGCGCGGCGAGCCGCAGGCGGCTCTCCTCGTCGTGCGCCACGACGTCGAGGCGGTGGGCGGCGTACCGGGCCTTGAGGCCGGCGGGGGTGCCCTCGGCGAGGGTGCGGCCCTTGCCGAGGACCGCGATCCGGTCGGCCAGCCGGTCCGCCTCCTCCAGGTACTGGGTGGTGAGGAAGACCGTCGTACCGGCGTCGGAGAGTTCGCGGACGGCCTGCCACAGTTCCTGGCGGCTGCGCGGGTCGAGTCCGGTGGTGGGTTCGTCGAGGAACATCACCTGGGTCGTGCCGGGGTCGCGGACGAGACCGGCGGCGAGGTCCAGGCGGCGGCGCATGCCGCCCGAGTACGTCTTCGTGAGGCGGTCGCCGGCCTCGGTGAGGCCGAAGCGTTCGAGGAGTTCGGTGGCGCGGCGGGTGGCGGCGGGGCGGGAGAGGCCGGAGAGCCGTGCCGCCATCCGGAGGTTCTCGGTGCCGGTCTGGTTCTCGTCGACGGCGGCGAACTGTCCGGTGAGGCTGATCGCGCGGCGGACCCGGGAGCGTGCGGTGACGACGTCGTGTCCGGCGACGCGCGCGTGGCCGGCGTCGGGTGCGGTGAGGGTGGCGAGGATGCGGACCGTCGTGGTCTTCCCGGCGCCGTTGGGGCCGAGGAGGGCGAAGACGGTGCCGCGCGGGACGTGGAGGTCGAGGGTGTCGAGGACGCGGACGTCTCCGTAGGTCTTGGTCAGACCGGTGGCTTCGATGGCCGGAGGCATGGCTGTGCTCCCTGGGCGTGTGGAGGCTGCCGTACTGCGTATGCCGTACGCGTTACTGTGTAAGGGTTACGCATTACTAGGATGGGCGTCAAGCGTGCGAGGTGGCCGGGAGGCGACGGGTTGTGACGAACGGCGAGGAACGTACGGGCGGCGGTGCCGGCGCCGGCGGTGCCGCGGGCACCGCCGGCGGGGGCGGAGCCGACGCGGCAGGTGGCGGCGGGACCTTCCTGCCGCCGAGCATCGAGGCGGCCTGGGGGCTCCGGGAGCGTCCCTCGAAGGGCCCCAAGCCCGGCCTGACCCTGGACCGGATCGTCGACGCGGCCGTCTCCCTCGCCTCGACCGAGGGGATCGGCGCCGTCTCCATGGGCCGGGTCGCCAAGGAGCTCGGCGCCTCGACGATGTCGCTCTACCGGTACGTCTCCGCCAAGAGCGAGCTGTACGTTCTCATGCAGGAGGCCGCCACCGGCGCCCCGCCCGAGTTCTTCCCGCCCGGCACTCACTGGCGCGAGGCCATGGAGGCCTGGGCGTGGGCGCTGCGCGAGGTCTACCACCGCAACCTCTGGATGCTGCGGGTCCCCGTCTCGGGCCCGCCCGCGACCCCGAACCTGGTCGCCTGGTGGGAGAAGGCCCTCGTCGCCCTGGAGGGCACCGGTCTCGACGCCGGCTCCAAGATCTCGGTGACCCTGCTGGTCGGCGGATTCGTGCGCAACGACGGCCTGGTCATGGCTGACCTCGCCTCGGTCATCGCCTCGGTCGAGGCGAACCCGGAGGAGGTGCTCGCCCGGTACAGCCGCACCCTGCGGCGGCTCGCCGACCCGGAGAAGTACCCGGAGGTGGCGCGGATGCTGGACTCGGGCGTGATGGACGTCGCCGACGAACCCGAGGTCGAGTTCCGCTTCGGTCTGGCCCGGATCCTGGACGGGGTCGCCGAACTGGTGGAAGGGCGTGCCTCATGACTCCGGACCGCGATGCCGCCGCCCCCGGGCTGCGTGAACGGAAGAAGGAGCGGACCCGCCGGGCCCTGTCGGACGCGGCCGTCGCGCTCTTCCTGGAGCGCGGCTTCGACGCCGTCTCGGTCGCGGAGGTGGCGGCCGCCGCCGAGGTCTCCAAGCCGACCGTGTTCCGGTACTTCCCGGCCAAGGAGGACCTGGTCCTTCACCGGTTCGCCGATCACGAGGACGAGTCGGCCCGGGTGGTGGCCGCGGGCCGCCGTGCCGGTACGGCCCCGCTCGACGCGCTGTCCGCGCATCTGCTCGACGGCCTCGCCCGCCGCGACCCGGTCACCGGGCTCTGCGATCACCCGTCGGTCCTGGCGTACCTCCGGCTGCTGTACGGCACGCCGGCCCTGGTCGGTCGCCTCCACGCCTACCGCGTGCGGTCGGAGGCGGCGCTCGCGGACGCGCTGGCGGACGGCGAGAAGGGCGACCCCCTCCTCGCGCGGCTCGCCGCCGGGCAGATCGTGACCGTGCTCCGGGTCCTGGCGGAGGAGAACGCGGCCCGGATCGCGGCCGGGGAGACGGCCGGCGAGGTGGAGGCGGACGCGGTGGCGGCGGTGGGGCTGGCGTTCCGGGCGTTGCGGGAGGGGCTTCCGTACTGAGCGCGCGGACCGCCCTTCATTGCCTCAGGTTAAAAATGTAACTCAGTAACGTTTTCCGTTAGGCTTGACGGAATGACGTCACCGGACCTTGAGCTTGCTCGCGAACGCTCCCACCACGACGCCTGCCGTGCCGCCCTGACCCGGATGACCGAGGACGTCGCCGAACAGGTCGTCACCGGCGAGGACACCGCCGCGTCCGGCGCCGATGCCGAGGCGCTCGGCCGCCATCTGCGCAGCCGCGCCAAGGAGATGCGGGAACAGCCGCCGGGGCCGCTGTTCTTCGGGCGCCTCGACCTCGACGACGGTCAGGTCCACCACATCGGCCGCCGCCGGATCGGCGAGGACCCGGCCGCCCCGCCGCTCGTCGTCGACTGGCGCGCGCCCGTCTCCCGCGCCTACTACCAGGCGGGTGCCCGCGACCCGCGGGGCGTGCTCCGGCGCCGCCGCTTCGGCTGGGCCCCGTACAGCAGGGGCGCTTCGGAGGATCTGACCGCGCTCGAGGACGAACGGCTCACGGCGGGCGGGGAGGTGAGCGTCAGCGCGCTGCTCGCCGGGGAGATCGAGCGCCCCCGGGTGGGCCCGATGCGGGACATCGCGGCCACCATCCAGCCCGAGCAGGACGACCTCGTACGCTCCGACCCGACCGCCTCCCTGTGTGTGCAGGGCGCGCCCGGCACCGGCAAGACCGCCGTGGGCCTGCACCGGGCCGCGTACCTCCTCTACACCCATCCGCAGCGGATCAGGCGTTCCGGTCTGCTCGTCCTCGGCCCGCACCGCGCGTTCCTCTCGTACATCTCCGAGGTGCTGCCCTCGCTCGGCGAGACCGGTGTGCGCCAGGCCACCCTCGACGACGAGATCGCCCGCCACCCGGTCCGCGCCGAGGACGGCGAGGCGGCGGCCCGGGTCAAGCACGACGCCCGGATGGCGGAGGTGCTGCACCGCGCGCTGTACGGCAGGGTCGACCCGGTGCCCGCGGAGGACCTCGCGGTGCCGGACGGCTCGTACCACTGGCGGCTGCCGGCCGCACAGCTCGCCGCGATCGTCGCGGACGTACGGGAGGAGGCCCCGCCCTACGCGACGGGCCGCGAGCGGGTCCGCGCCCGGGTCGTGCGGGCGCTCCAGCTCAGGGCCGAGCGCCGGTGGGGGCCCATGGGCGCGGCCTGGGCGCGGCGGATCGAGCGGGCACGCGCGGTGACGGCGTTCCTCGACGCGTGCTGGCCGAAGGCGACCCCGGAGGAGGTGCTCGCCGGCCTCCTCACGGACCCCTCCGACTCCGCCCTGACGGCGGCCGAGCGGGCGGCGATCCGCTGGGACCGGCCGCCGCGCTCGTACCGCTCGGCGCGCTGGACCGCCGCCGACCTCGTGCTCCTCGACGAGCTCGCGGGGCTGATCGAGCGGCCCGAGAGCTACGGCCATGTCGTCGTCGACGAGGCCCAGGACCTCTCGCCCATGGAGTGCCGGGCGATCGCCCGCCGCACCGAGTTCGGCTCGCTCACCGTGCTCGGCGACCTCGCCCAGGGCACCACCCCGTGGGCGGCCCGCGACTGGCACGAGCAGCTGGCCCACCTGGGCAAGAGCGGGGCGCCCGTGGTGCCGCTCACCCTCGGCTACCGGGTCCCGGCGGCGATCGTGGACCTCGCCAACCGGCTCCTGCCGCACCTGGGCGCGGACGTGCCGGCGGGCCGTTCCGTCCGGAAGGACGGCGAGGTGACGGTCACCAGGACGGCGGACCGGCTCGATCTGCCCGGCGCGACGGCCGAGGCCGTACGAGAGGCGCTCGCGGCGGAGGGCTCGGTCGGGGTGATCACGGCCGACGGCCTGGTGGGTCCCGTGGCGGAGGCCGTACGGGGCTGCGGGGCGGACGAGCGGGTGACCGTGCTGCCCGCGACGGTCGTGAAGGGCCTGGAGTTCGACCATGTCGTCGTGGTCGAACCGGCCGCGATCGTGGCGGCCGAGGCGCGGGGACCGAACCGGCTGTACGTGGCGCTCACACGGGCGGTGTCACGGCTGACCCTGGTGCACGCGGCGGAGCTTCCGGACTGCCTGACGGCGTCGACGGCCCGTAGACCAGGGTGAGTTCGGCTCCGATGCGGGCGAGGGCCGTACGCGCCTCCGGCGGGTCGAGGAGCTCCACGCGGGCGCCGAGACCGGCCAGTTGGGCGGCGACCACCTCGGGGGAGGGCCCGACGGCCTCGAACGGCGCCCAGTCGTCCGCGGCGCGTTCCCCGTACCGTATCCGCCCGCCGAGCAGGCCCTCCAGGACCGACTCGGTGCCGGGGGCGGCCCGGCCCCGTACCGTCGCGGCGACCATCCGGTCCTCCATGCGGGCGGCGAGCGCGCGCCAGGCGGTGGGGAGGTCGAAGCCGTCGGGGCGTACGGCGGGGGCGCCGGTCTCGGTGACGGAGGTGACGCGGCCGATCCGGAAGGTCCGCAGGCCGTGCTCGGTGCCGGCGACGAGGTAGCGGACCCCGGACTTCGCGGCGATGCCGAGCGGCTGGACGGTGCGCTCGCGAGGTTCCCGGCCGGGGCGGGCGTAGCCGATCCTGATCTCCCTCGCGTCGACCACCGCCCGTTGGAGCGGGGCGAGTCGGGCCTCCTCCGTCTCCGTGCCCGCCCAGTCCGTGCCGTCGGAGACGCCCGCGCGGGCCGCCGCCTCGGCGCCTTCCCGGAGGGTCGCGGGGAGGGCCCGTACGAGCTTCCGCAGGGCGGTCCGGGTCCGGGGGTCGGCGTCGGTGTCCGGTCCGGTCAGGAGGAAGAGCGCGCGGATCTCGGGGGCGGTGAGGCCGGTCAGATCGGTACGGGCTCCGCCGACGAGGGACCAGCCGCCGCCCTGGCCCGCCTGCGAGTACACCGGGATCCCGGAGCTCGCGAGAGCTTCGAGATCCCGGCGTGCGGTGCGCTCGGACACGTCCAGTTCCGCGGCCAGTTCGGCGGCAGTGACGCGCTGCCGGGTCTGGAGGAAGAGCAGGGCGGCGACGAGTCGGTCGGCTCTCATGCCGCCATTGTCGCGGGGGACTTCGTCTTCTTCGTCTGCCTGGTCCTCTTCGCCTGTTCCCGCGCCCCCGGCGTTCCCGGCTTCCCGGGGCTGCGCAGGACGGTGAAGGCGAGGGCCAGGGCGGCGAGCAGCAGACCGGCGCCGACGGCGAACGCCAGGTGGTAGCCGCCGGTCAGGGCCTCGGCGGCGGGGCGGCCGGCCGCGGTGAGCGACTCGGTGCGGGTGGCGGCCAGGGTGGAGAGGACGGCGATGCCGAGGGCCATGCCGATCTGCTGGGTGGTGTTGAAGAGGCCGGAGGCGAGGCCCGCGTCCTTCTCCTCGGCGCCCGACATGGCGAGCGAGGTGAGGGCGGGGAGCGCCAGGCCGAAGCCGGCGGCGAGCAGCATCACGGGGAGCAGATCGGTGACGTAGGAGGCGTGGACGGGGACGCGGGCCAGCAGGCCGAGGACGCCGACGAGCAGGACGAGGCCGGTGAGCAGGACGTTCCGCTCGCCGAAGCGGGCGATGAGGCGGGCCGAGACACCGAGGGAGACGGCGCCGATGACGGCCGCCGCGGGCAGCATCGCGAGACCCGTCTCGGCGGCTCCGTACCCGAGGACCTTCTGCAGGTAGAGCGCGACGAGGATCTGGAACGAGAAGAGCGCGGCGACCATCAGCATCTGGACGGCGTTGGCACCGGAGACGCTGCGCGAGCGGAGGATCCGCAGGGGCATGAGCGGGTTGGCCGTCTTCGCCTGCCGGACGAGGAAACCGGTCAGGAGGGCGAGTGCGAGGGCCCCGAGGCCGAGGGTGTGGGCCGAACCGGCCCCGTACTCCTCGATCTTGACGACTGCGTAGATGCCGGTCATGAGGCCGGTCGTGACGAGCACCGCGCCGAGGACGTCGGCGCCCGCCCTGAGCCCGAGGCCCTGGTCGGAGGGAAGGGCGCGGAGGGCCACGAGGAGGGTCGCGAGGCCGATGGGCAGGTTGATGAAGAAGATCCAGTTCCAGGTGAGGGCGTCGGTGAGGATGCCGCCGAGGACCTGGCCGAGGGAGGCGCCGGCGGCGCCGGTGAAGCTGAACACGGCGATGGCGCGGGCCCGTTCGCGCGGCACGGTGAAGAGCGTGACGAGGATGCCGAGGCCGACGGCGGAGGCCGTCGCGCTGCCGAGGCCCTGCAGGAAGCGGGCGGCGATGAGGACGCCGGGGGAGGTGGCGACTCCGGCGAGGAGCGAGGCGGCGGTGAAGATTCCGGTGCCCGCGAGGAACATCCGCTTGCGGCCGATCAGGTCGCCGAGGCGGCCGGCGAGGAGGAGGAGCGAGCCGAAGGCGATCAGGTAGGCGTTGACGACCCAGCTGAGGCCGACGGGGGTGAAGCCGAGGTCGCTCTGGATGGCGGGCATCGCGACGGTGACGATGCTGCCGTCGAGGATCGTCATGAGCATGCCGGTGGCGAGGACGCCGAGGGCGAGCTGGCGGGAGGGGGTGCGCGTGGGCGTGGGCACGGGGATCACTCCTGTTCGGTGGAGCCGACAGGAGTGACGTTAGCAGAAGGTTTTGTTGCAGACTATTTTTTACGGAACGAGTGGGGCTTCCCGGCGCCCGGCTCAGCCGCGCTGACGGGCCCGGCGGGCCGGCCTCGGGCTCTCGATCGGGGTCTCCAGATGGCCCGTGACCAGCAGGTTCAGGGCCTTCAGCAGGGCGGTGCGGGCGCCGTCGGGGAGGGAGGTGAGGGCGCTCTCGTGGACGCCGTCGACGATCTTCTGGCTCTCCGCGGCGACCTCGGCCCCCGCCTCGGTCACGGCGATGATCCGCGCGCGCCGGTCGGTGCTCGACGGCCGGCGCTCGGCGAGCCCGGCCTTCTCCAGGGCGTCGACGGTGACGACCATGGTCGTCTTGTCCATGTCCCCGATCTCCGCGAGCTGCGCCTGGGTGCGCTCCTCCTCCAGGGCGTGCGCGAGGACGCAGTGCATCCGGGGGGTGAGCCCGATCGCGTCGAGCGCGGCGGTCATCCGGGTCCGCAAGGCGTGACTGGTGTGGTCGAGGAGGTAGGAGAGGTCGGGCTCGGTGCGGGTGGGTGCCATGGCTGTCATGCCTGCCAGGGTAACGAGGATCGATCCGTCGCGGATTATCGCGAAGTGGACGAATGGGGGCGCGGTCGCCCGGTCAGGATGGGCCCATGGTGACCCCCCTGCTCTTCCTGG
Source organism: Streptomyces sp. CB02980 (assembly GCF_014451325.2). Classification (GTDB taxonomy): domain Bacteria; phylum Actinomycetota; class Actinomycetes; order Streptomycetales; family Streptomycetaceae; genus Streptomyces. Next base: position 63,530 of record NZ_JACSCH020000026.1, read on the forward strand.
ACGTCGACGGCCCGCTGATCCCCTTCGGGGCGAGCGGGCGGGAGTACCCGACGTACGCACCGCCACCGCCCCCGTCCGTGAGCCCGCTCCTCGCGCGGCTCGATCCCGCACAGGGGCCGCGGCTCGCGGCACTCCCGTACGCACTCGTCTGGGCGACGACCTGGGAGGACGACGCGAACACCTGGGTCGCGCCGCGCCTCGGGCTTCCCGCGCTGCCCCTGGTCCGGTGGCCCGGGGACGGTGCCGAGCCCGCGCCGGGGGTGCACTGGAAGACGCCGGGGATCGTCGCCTGGGCCGACGGGCGGCCGTTCGCCTGGGTCGGCGACGAGATCGGCGCGGCCGACCGTGACTGGGTGGCTGCCCACCACCCCGGCCGCGCACTGCTCCACCGGGTGGATCCCCGGCAGGGGCTCACGGCGGCGGACTTCGGGACGCTCGCCGCCTGGGCGGGGTGATCTGCGGTCCAACCACCGGTCCGGCGAAGGGTGTTGGGTGATACGGGGGTCACCCCGCCGACCTCTCGTGTCATCTGCCAGTACGGCGGGCGGGGTGCGGCGGCGCAGACTCGACGGGCGCGCAGGACTTCGGGACCACACGACGAAGGACACGAGGGGGCGCCACATGGGCGTGCGGCAGCAGTACGACGGGATCGGCGAGGCGTTCGAGGGCTTCAAGTCCCTGCCGCTGACGCGGTACGGAGAGGTGCCCAGCTTCCTGGGCATGGTCGGGGACGTCGGCGGCAGGTCGGTTCTCGACCTGGCGTGCGGAACCGGCTTCTACAGCCGGGAGTTCAGGCGGCGCGGCGCCACGGAGGTCCTCGGCGTCGACATCTCCGTCGAGATGATCGCCGCCGCGCGGGAGTTCGAGGAGCGCGACCCGCTGGGCGGCGTGCGCTACGAGGTCGGCGACGTGGCGGAACTTCCCTCACTGGACCGGAAGTTCGACATCGCGCTCGGCGTGCAGTGTCTCAACTACGCCGAGGACATCGCGGGGATGGAGCGGATGTGCCGAAGCATCCACCGGAACCTGGTGCCGGGCGGTGAGTTCTTCGTGCTCGCCCAGCGGCCCGACTACCGGTTCGACTGCGCGTCCCTGCCCGCGTACGGCTTCCGCTGCGAGCCGACGGGCGAGGAGGGCGAGACGGGTCCGCGCGTCCGGGTCACGGCGCTCCTCGACCCGGAGCCGATCAGCATCATCGGCACGGTCCCGCGCCGGGAGGTCTACGAGGAGTGCCTGCGGGCGGCGGGGTTCCGGGACGTGGAGTGGGTGCCGCTGGAGGTGTCCGAGGCGGGCATCAAGGAGTTCGGCGAGGACTTCTGGGCGGACCTCCTCGCCCACCCGCCACTGGTGATGCTGCGCTGCCGCGCCTGACCGGGGGTCGGGGCCGGGCCGGGCCGGGGTGGGCCGGCGCCCGAGCCCGGGGCGCCGACGCGACCCTCCTGCCCCGGCGAGGAGGGTTCGGCAAGGTGCGGGGTGCTACGAGGCGCGGGGCTGGGTGAAGCGCAGCATGTTGCCCGCCGGGTCGCGGAAGGCGCAGTCGCGGACGCCGTACGGCTGGTCGACCGGCTCCTGGAGGACCTCGCCGCCGGCCGCCCGGACGTGTTCGAAGGTGGCGTCGACGTCGTCGGTGGAGAAGATCACGCCGCGCAGCATGCCCTTGGCGAGCAGCTCGGCCACCGCCTGCCGGTCGGCGGGGGAGGCATTGGGGTCGGCGAGCGGCGGTTCGAGGACGATCTCCACGTCCGGCTGCGCGGGGGACCCGACGGTCACCCAGCGCATCCCCTCGAAACCGACGTCGTTCCGCACCTCGAGGCCGAGGGCGTCGCGGTAGAAGGCGAGGGCCTTGTCGTGGTCGTCGACGGCGATGAAGCACTGCGAGAGCTTGACGTTCATGCCTTCGAAGCTACGGCGGACCGGAGAATCCCGCTTCTCCGAAACCGACCGATGGCTCAGGTCCTGCGGACCGGTCTCGTACGGACCTTCGCGACGCACGCCGGGATCGAGGCCCCGTCCTCGTGGCGGCGGGCCCGGTAGGCGGACGGCGTCTCGCCGACGAGTTCGGTGAAGCGGGAGCTGAAGGACCCGAGCGAGGTGCACCCGACGGCGAAGCAGACGTCCGTGACGCTCATGTCACCCCGCCGGAGCAGTGCCTTGGCGCGCTCGACGCGGCGGGTCATGAGGTAGCTGTACGGGGTCTCGCCGAAGGCGGCGCGGAAGCTGCGGGCGAAGTGACCGGTCGACATGAGGGCGACGGAGGCGAGCGCGGGTACGTCGAGCGGCTGCGCGTAGTCGCGATCCATCACGTCCCGCGCCCGGCGCAGCCGTACCAGGTCCTCCAGTGCCACGCCCACCAGCATGGCACGGCGGGGCGGGAGGGGCGCGAGAGGTGACGGGCGCGAGACGGGCGAGACGGGCGGGGCGGGCGGGGCGGTGGGGCGGCGGGACGCGGCCGGCGGCTCCGCGGCCTCAGCCGACGACCGCGGTGGCCTCGATCTCGACGAGGTGCTCGGGCACGTCGAGCGCGGCGACGCCGATCAGCGTGGCCGGCGGCACCGGAGTGACCCCCAGCCGGGCGGCCGCCCGGGCGATCCCCTCCAGGAGCAGGGGCATCTTGTCGGGGGTCCAGTCGACGACGTACACGGTCAGCTTCGCGACGTCGTCGAAGGAGGCGCCGCCGCCGGCGAGGGCGGTGCCGACGTTGAGGTAGCACCGCTCGACCTGGGCGGCGAGGTCGCCGACGCCGACCGTGCCGCCGTCGGCGTCCCAGGCGACCTGGCCGGCGAGGAAGACCAGCTTCGACCCGGTCGCGATCGACACCTGGCGGTAGACGTCGACGGTGGGAAGTCCGTCGGGGTTCACGAGGGTGATGGTCATGGCTTCCTCCGGGGGAGAGCAGCGGTGAACGTGGTCTCTTGTAGTGACTCGGGAACCGTAGGAGAGTGGCCGCTGACATGGAAGAACGCACTTTTCGGTGACTGGGGAACCTGATGGTGACCAAGCAGTACAGCGGCTCGCCCGAGGACGCGGACCTGCGGCGCGCGGACTCCCTGGCGCGGGAGATCTTCTCCGACCTCGCCAACAAGTGGGCGTTCCTGATCGTCGAGCGGCTCGGTGAGCGCACCCTGCGCTTCAGCGAGCTGCGGAACGAGATCGAGGGCATCAGCCACAAGATGCTCACCCAGAACCTGCGCATGCTGGAGCGCTACGGCCTGATCGACCGGACCGTGCACCCCGAGGTCCCGCCCCGCGTCGAGTACACGCTCACGGCGCCGGGCCGCGCGCTCCGGGCGACGATCGACGGCATGTGCGACTGGACCCACCAGTACCTCGGCGCCATCGAGACGGCCCGCCGCCGCTTCGACACCCCGGCGGCCTGAGGCGGCCTGAGCCGGGGCGGAGGCGGGCGGAGGGTCAGAGGGGCAGCGGGTGCAGGTTCCTCAGCTCGTGGCCGCGGACGCGGACACGTGCGCGAGCAGGCGGTCCAGCGGGCGGGGCACCTCGGCGAGGTCGAGGGCGGCGACGAGCGAGCGGGCGTACTGGCTCTTGCGCCCGCTGATGGTGCCCATGAAGCGCCGCAGCTGCCGCTCGACGTCCCGCTCCCGCTGGGCGGGCTGCTTCTGGAAGATGCGGAAGGCCCGCAGGTCGCCCTGGGCGTCGACGACCCGCTGCACCGACTCGGCGCCGAGGGAGCGGATCAGCTCCTCCTCCAGGTCGGCGTCGCACACGTAGAAGCCGAGCGGCTCCATGTCGGCGCGCGCGAGGTCGTGGCCGAGTCCTTCGCGTTCGAGCGCGCGCGAGAAATGGCCCTCCTCGCCGGCGTCGCACAGGCCCGCGAGCGTGACGCCGAGCCCCTGCGGCCCGAGCAGATGCACGAACCTGCCGATGTTGGTCGCCCCGCCGAGCGGAACGACGGCGATGCCCTCGGCGTCGAGGGAGCGGCCGTGACGGGCCGCGAGCGCATCGAGCGCGACGTGGTCGCTGACCCCCTCCACGAGCACGGCCGTACGCAGCTCGGTGCCGGCGGCGAGTTCGCGCGCGGCCGCGGCGGCCGCCGAAGCCTCCGCGCCATCGGCCGCCCACTCCCTGACCGCCGCCCGGAAGCGCCCCGTCGTCGTCTCCATGCGGCCCAGTCTCGCAGCAGTGCCCGCGAGGATCACGGGGATTTAGACGGGCCTCGCACGAGTGCGCGGGCCGGTCGGCCGAGGGGCCGCACCGGCCGGATCGGCGGCGCGGTCGCACCGCGGCCGGCCGGGCGCGGCCGGCCGGGCGCGGGCGGAGGGGTGTCGCGGAGGGTGGACTGCGTCGTGTCCTGAGGACGTACGGGCGCCCCCGGGCGGTTGCCGACCGGGGGCGACTCTTGCAAGCGGCTGCTTGCAATAGTTAGCAAAGGCTGGCATGGTCGGGGCATGGCATCGCTCAACGTCGGCAATCTCGGTGAGTACCTCCGCGAACAGCGGCGGACCGCGCAGCTCTCCCTGCGGCAGCTCGCCGACGCCGCCGGGGTGTCGAACCCGTACCTGAGTCAGATCGAGCGGGGGCTGCGGAAGCCCAGCGCCGAGGTGTTGCAGCAGGTCGCGAAGGCGCTGCGGATCTCCGCCGAGACGCTCTACGTACGGGCCGGAATCCTCGACGAGAAGGAGCGGGAGGAGCTGGAGACGCGCGCCGTCATCCTCGCCGATCCCTCGATCAACGAGCGGCAGAAGCAGGTGCTGCTCCAGATCTACGAATCCTTCCGCAAGGAGAACGCCGTCGAGGCGGCCGCGGCTGCCGCGGCAGCCGCCCAGGCGGCCCAGGCGGCACGAACCGCCGAGGCCGACCACGCCGGAGCCGGATCCATCGGAGCCGGAACCGCCGGAACCACCGGAACCGCCGAGACCCCCGCGGGCGCCCCCGCCGCGGCCGCCGAGCGGCCCGCCGACGCGTCCGATGCCTGACCGCCCCTGAGCCAGCGCTCGCTCGTACGTCACCACCGGGAGGACCACCAGCATGGCCATCATCGACGAACTGCGTACCCCTCTCTACTTCGCCGCCGGCACCGCGGACCTCGCCGTGCAGCAGGCCAAGAAGGTTCCCGGCCTGATCGAGCAGATCGCCGCCGAGGCGCCCGCCCGCATCGAGGCCGTACGGAACACCGACCCCAAGGCCGTGCAGGAGAAGGTGACCGCACAGGCCAAGGAGGCCCAGGCGACCGTGCAGTCGAAGCTCGCCGACGTCGTCGGCGGTCTCGACACGGACCTCAAGAAGCTCGGCGAGACCGCCCAGGACCTCGCCCTGCGCGGCGTCGGCGTCGCCGCCGAGTACGCCGTCAAGGCCCGCGAGAAGTACGAGGAGGTCGCCGCCCACGGCGAGGAGGCCGTCAAGGCCTGGCGTGGGGAGGTCGCCGAGGAGATCGTCGAGATCGCCGTCGTCGTCGAGCCGGAGGAGACCAAGGCCGAGGAGCCGGTGGAGGCCTCCGCCGGGTCCGGGTCCGAGTCCGCCGCGTCCGAGCCCGCCGAGGCCAAGAAGGCGCCCGCCCGGAAGACCACCGCCCGCAAGGCCCCCGCCAAGAAGGCGTCCGTCGCCGCCGAGAAGGAGTAGCACCGGGCACCAATGCGGGTACCTGGTGCGTTGAACCGGGTACCTTGACCGCGAGGCGCTCTTTCCCTCTTCCCTAGGCGGTGCTCAGCATGTTGCGCGCGGGATTCGACTCCCTCCTCTCCCTGGTGATGTTCCTGATCTTCACCGGCTTCGCCGTCGCCGCGCTCGTCTTCGCCGCCATGGCGCGCGAGGACGCCTACCGCGCCGCCGAGAAGCAGACGAAGAAGTTCTGGCTGATCGTCCTGGGCATCAACCTCGCCCTGAACCTGCTCTTCCCGATGCTGTTCCTGCAGATCGCGGGAGTGATCGCCGCCATCGTCTTCATGGTCGACGTCCGACCCGCGCTCCAGCAGGTGTCGGGCGGCGGAGGCGGCCGGCGGGGCGGCGGCTCCAGCAGTGACGGGCCGTACGGCCCCTACAACGGCGGCCGCTAGGCCTGGCGGATCAGGGTCGGACAGGCCCTGGCCGCACGAAGCGACATCAGGGCCCGGGGTCATCCCCGGGTCCTGTCCCTTTCCAGGGCCAGGACCGCGACGTCGTCCGTCAGCTCGCCGCCGTTCAGGGACCGGACCTCCGTCACCGCGGCCTCCAGGAGCTCGTCGCCCCGCAGGCCCGAGGTCAGCTGCCGGTTGATCATGTCGACCATCCCGTCCTGGCCGAGCCGCGGCGAGCCGGGTCCGGCCGAGCGTCCCTCGATCAGTCCGTCCGTGTACATGAGCAGGCTCCACGCCCCGCCGAGCTCGACCTGCCGGCGCGGCCAGCGGGCGCGCGGCAGCAGTCCGAGAGCCGGGCCGCCGTCCTCGTACGGAAGCAGCCGTGCCGCCCGCCCCTGCCGGGCGATCAGCGGCGACGGGTGCCCGGCCAGGCACAGGCCCGCGCGGCGGCCGTCGGGCGCGATGTCGACGGTGCAGAGGGTCGCGAAGATCTCCTCGCTCTCCCGCTCGTGCTCCAGGACCTGCTGCATCGTGGAGAGCAACTCGTCCCCGCACAGCCCCGCGAAGGTCAGGGCCCGCCAGGCGATCCGCAGCTCGACGCCGAGCGCGGCCTCGTCGGGGCCGTGGCCGCACACGTCGCCGATCATGGCGTGGACGGTGCCGTCGGGCGTACGGACCACGTCGTAGAAGTCGCCGCCGAGCAGGGCGCGCGAGCGGCCGGGCCGGTAGTGGGCCGCGAACCGGAGGTCGGAGCCCTCCAGGAGCGGCGTGGGGAGCAGCCCGCGCTCCAGGCGGGCGTTCTCCTGCGCGCGGAGCCGGGACTCGGCGAGCTTCACCTGGACGGCGTCGGCGCGCTTGCGCTCGACCGCGTACCGGATGGCCCGGCTGAGCAGCCGCCCGTCGAGTTCCTCGCGGAAGAGGTGGTCCTGGGCTCCGACGCGTACCGCCTCGGCCGCCAGCTCGGCGTCGGCGGAGGCCGCGAGCGCGAGGACGGCGTGGCGCGGGGCGAGCCGCAGGATGTGCCGCAGCGGGGCGAGCGGGTCGTCGCCCGCGGCGGCGCGGGGGCCGGGCAGGGACAGGTCGACGAGGATGCAGTGGACGTCGTCGGTGAGGAGCCGCTCGGCCTCGGTGAGGTTGCGGGCGGTACGGATGCGGACCCGGGTGCCGGCGGCGTCGGCCGCGTCGAGCAGTTCGGGTACGGCGAGGGCACCCGCCGGGTCGTCCTCGACGACCAGGAGAGTGAGATCGGTGCGATCGGTGCCTGTGACTGTGCCTGTCATAGCGGTGGCGTCCATGGCGGTGGCGTCCGTAGTGGCGACGTCGCCGGGTCCCGCAACGGCAGAGACGTTTCTCTGACGCGGTACGGATACGGGCATCGGTCCGGTTTCCTTCCCTCCCCCCGAGGGTGCGCAGGGCGCCGGGTGGCGTCCCGCCCGTCCCGGACCATAGCGGTAGGGCGGTGCGCAGCGGAATGGTGATCAGCGGGTCGGCGTCCGCGTCTCGATTGGCATATGCCGCGGAAGGGGAGGTACTTGCCCCCGTACGGCCGACGGGGCGCCCCCGGGGCAATGAGAAAGGTCACGCCTGGGCGGCGCCCGCGGTTCCGCCGCCTCGCGTGGACTCCGTCACATCGGGGGAGGGTGCGAGACGGTGTCCGCCGGCACACCGGCGGACGGCGACCCGTCACATCGGGCGGACGACGCCCAGGATCTCCATCGAGCCCGCCCCCGCGAGCGTCACGTTCCGGCCGGGGCGCGGTGCGTGGACGATCGTGCCGCTTCCGACGTACATCCCGATGTGGCTCGCGTCCTTGAAGTAGACGATCAGGTCGCCGGGTCGCATGTCCTTGATGTCCACGCGCGGCAGCAGGCGCCACTGCTCCTGCGAGGTACGCGGTATCGGCCGGCCCGCCGTGCCCCAGGCGAGCTGGGTCAGTCCCGAGCAGTCGAACGAGTCCGGTCCCTCCGCGCCCCACTCGTACGGCTTGCCGATCTGCCCGGTCGCGAACTCGATCGCCTTCTTCGCCGCCGGCGTCGTGTCCCCCTTGAGGCCGGCGAGGACACCGGTGCCGAGCCAGGTCGTCTGGGCCCTGGACAGCGCCTGCTCCTCGAGCCGCCGCAGTCGCTCCCGCTCCTCGGCGGCGAGTTCGGACTCCAGCTTCTTCGCGGCGGCGATCTTGCCGTTGATCTCCTTCTTCGCCTGGGCCTGCCGCACGCGGTTGGCCTCCAGCTTGGTCCAGTTCACGCCCGCGTCCTTGGCGTAGACGTCCAACTGGGCCTGCGTGCGGGTCATTTCACCGAGCAGGTCCGTGGTGGCCTTCGCCCCGGCCTTGAGGCGCCCCGCGTTGTCGAGGAAGAGCTGGGGGTCGTTCGTGAGGACGAGCTGCGCGCCGTCGGGGAGCCCGCCGTTGCGGTACTGGGCGCGGGCGGTGGCGCCGGCCTTGGCCTTGAGGGCCTCGATCTTCTCGCGGCCCTCCACGATCATCACGGCGACCCGGACGATCTCGGCGGACTGCTCCTTCGTCTTCTCCTCCGCGAGGTTGTACGCGTCGGTGGCGACGGCGGCCTGCCGGTACAGGGTGTCTATCTCCTGGCGCACCTCCTCCAGGCTCTTCTTGGGAGGTGGCGGCGGGAGCGGTGCGGCGGCGGCCTGCAGGGTCAGCGCGGGCGAGGCCAGCACGGTCAAGGCGCAGATCATGGTGATCGCGGCGGTGGCGTGGCGGCGTCGGTTCACGAGCTCCCCCTCGAGTGACCAAATCTGATTTACCGTCAGTAACTTAGCGGTGACCTTGGCGATAGTGCCATGCGAAACCGTAAAGCAACAGGGGAAACCGGGGCCTGTCGGGCCTGCTCCCCCCACGGGGGACGAGAGATACGGGCGTGGCGTTCCCGACGTACCGGAAATTCAGCGCCAGTTGGGAAAAGAGAGGTCTCGTTCACTCACCCCCGAGGTGCCGCCGACCCCTCACCCCCGTGGTGCCGCCGACCCCTCACCCCCGAGGTGCCGCCGCCCCCACCGGCCCCTCACCCCCGCGGCGCCAGCGCCTCCCACCGCACCGTCACCTCGCCCTGGCGCCACCGCCGGGGCCCGTCCGTCAGCGGCCAGTCCGCCGCCAGGTCGCGGGCCGAGCGGATCCACCGCTGCCGCGCGCCGAACGAGGCGTACGGGGCCGCCGCCGCCCACGCCCGGTCGAAGTCCCGCAGGAACGCGTACACCGGCTCACCCGGCACATTGCGGTGGATCAGCGCCTTCGGCAGCCGCTCCGCCAGGTCCGACGGCCGGTCGAGCGAGCCGAGCCGGGTCGCGAAGGTCACCGTCCGCGGCCCGCTCCCGTCGAGCGCGACCCAGACGTGCCGGCGCCCGATCTCGTCGCAGGTGCCCTCCACGAGCAGCCCGCCCGGGGCGAGCCGCCCGCACAGCCGCTCCCAGACGGCCGCGACCTGCTCCTCGTCGTACTGGCGCAGCACGTTCGCCGCCCGGATCAGGGCGACCCGGCCGGGTACGGGCACCTCGAAGCCGCCGTGCAGGAAGGAGAGGCCCTCGTGCTCGTACGGCTTCGCGGCCTCGACGCGGGCGGGCTCGATCTCGATGCCGTAGAGGCGGGTGCGGGGTTCGGCGGTGCGCAGCCGGGCGAGGAGCTCGACGGCGGTCCAGGGGGCGGCCCCGTACCCGAGGTCCACGGCGAGCGGCGGCTCGGGGGAGCGGCGCAGGGCGGGCCCGTGGACGGCGGCGATCCAGCGGTCCATGCGGCGCAGGCGGTTGGGGTTGGTGGTCCCGCGGGTCGGGGTGCCGACGGGGAGGGTGGTGCGCGGGGCCATGCCGAAAGGTTACGGGGTGGGGGTGTGGGGTGGTGCGCCCCGGTAATGAATTGGCAAAGCGCCATCGGTGATGGAAATGAAAGGGTCCGTTCCGGTGTTGTCCCGGCCGGAGGGCGCACCACGCCCTCCCGCCGTCATGCCCACGGCGCCGAGCTCGGCCCGACCCGTTCGGGCCGACCGGCTCGGCCCGACCTGTTCGACCTGTTCAGCCCGACGTGCTCAGACCCGAACGTGTCGGACCCGATGCGTTCGCCCCCCGAGCGGAAGGACCGCCGACGTGAGCCAGTACGTGTCCCGGTTCGCCGGTACCCGGCACCGGCACCCGGCACCGGCCCGGCTCCGGCTCCCCGGCCGGAACCGCACCCCGCGCCGCGTGGCCATGCTCAGCGTCCACACCTCCCCGCTGCACCAGCCCGGCACGGGCGACGCGGGCGGCATGAACGTCTACATCGTCGAGCTGGCGAAACGACTCGCCGCCATCGACATCGAGGTCGAGATCTTCACCCGGGCCACCACCGGCGGCCTCCCCCCGGTCGTCGAGCTGACCCCCGGCGTCCTCGTGCGGCACGTCGACGCCGGCCCGTACGAGGGCCTGGCCAAGGAAGAGCTGCCGGCCCAGCTCTGCGCCTTCACGCACGGCGTGATGCAGGCCTGGGCGGGCCACCGGCCCGGCCACTACGACCTGGTCCACTCCCATTACTGGCTCTCCGGCCACGTCGGCTGGCTGGCCGCCGAGCGCTGGGGCGTCCCGCTCGTCCACGCCATGCACACCATGGCGAAGGTCAAGAACGCGGCGCTCGCCGAGGGCGACACCCCCGAGCCCGCGGCCCGGGTGATCGGCGAGACGCAGATCGTCGACGCCGCCGACCGGCTGATCGCGAACACGGCCGAGGAGGCCGACGAGCTCGCCCGTTTCTACGACGCGGACCCCGGCAAGATCGCGGTCGTCCACCCGGGCGTCAACCTCGACCACTTCCGCCCGGCCGACGGCCGCGCCGCCGCCCGCGCCCGGCTCGGGCTGCCGCAGGACGCCTTCATCCCCGTCTTCGCCGGCCGCATCCAGCCGCTGAAGGCCCCGGACATCCTGCTGCGCGCCGCCGCCGAGCTCCTCGACCGGGACCCCTCGCTGCGTTCGCGCATGATCGTTCCTGTGGTCGGCGGCCCGAGCGGCAGCGGCCTGGCGAAGCCGGAGGGGCTGCAGAAGCTGGCCGCCCGGCTGGGCATCGCGGACATCGTGCGCTTCCACCCGCCGGTGGGCCAGGACCGGCTCGCCGACTGGTTCCGCGCGGCGAGCGTCCTCGTCATGCCGTCGTACAGCGAGTCCTTCGGTCTGGTCGCGATCGAGGCGCAGGCGGCCGGCACCCCGGTCGTCGCGGCGGCGGTGGGCGGCCTGCCCGTGGCCGTACGGGACGACGTGACCGGCTTCCTCGTCCAGGGGCACGACCCGGTGGACTACGCCCGGGCGCTCGGCCGCTTCGTGGCGGACCCGTCGCTCTCGGCGCGGATGGGCGCGGCGGCTGCCCTGCACGCCGGGTCGTTCGGCTGGGACACGGCGGCCTCGGGTACGGCGGATGTGTACACGGCCGCCGTGCACGACCATCGGCTGCGGGAGAACCGCCGTCGCGTACGCTCCCACCATGTCTGATCTTGAGGACGTCCGGCGGACCGTCGAGGACACGTTCAAGGACGCGGAACTGGAGTGGGAGTCCCCCGCACCGGGCTCCTACGTGGTCAAACTCCCCGGCACGCGCAAACTCTTCACCACGCTCTCGCTGCGCGTCGGACGCCACTCGCTCTCCCTCAACGCCTTCGTCATCCGTCACCCCGACGAGAACGAGGCGGGTGTCCACCGCTGGCTTCTGGAGCGCAACCTCAAGCTGTACGGGGTGAGTTACGCGGTCGATGGCCTCGGCGACATCTACCTGGCCGGCAAGCTGCCGCTCTCCGCCGTGACGCCCGAGGAGCTTGACCGGCTCCTCGGCTCGGTCCTGGAGGCGGCGGACGGCGACTTCAACACGCTCCTGGAGCTGGGCTTCGCCTCGGCGATCCGGCGTGAGTACGAGTGGCGGGTCTCGCGCGGCGAGTCGACCCGGAATCTCGACGCGTTCAAGAACCTGACTCAGAAACCCGGTAACTGACCTCTTCCCGCAAGGGACTTCCAGTGCCATGCTCACGGCCGACGCAGATCTGAACACCGTTCATATACATGAAAGGTTCAGGGGCATGGCACTGAGCAGAAGGCAGTTCGTCGGCGGCGCCGTGGCCGTCGCGGGAGCCACGACCGCGGCACTGGGCACCACCGGCTTCGCTCCCCCCACCCGCCCCGCGGGGCTCTGGCGGGAGTTCGAGGCCGCCCCCTACACCCACCCCCAGATCCCGTACGTCGGCCGGGCCGGCGCCCACGGCGGCGCCCGCCGCGCACCCCGCCCCCGCGTCGTCGCCGACGCCCTCACCCACGGGGCCACCCCCGACGGCTCGACCGACTCGGCGCCCGCGATCAACCGCGCCCTCACGGAGGCGGGGGAACGCGGCGGCGGCACGGTCCTCCTCCCGCCGGGCACGTACCGGATCGACGACTACCTGCGGATCGGCCACAGCGGTGTCGTCCTGCGCGGCGCGGGCTCCGGCCGTACGAGACTGCTCGCCACCCGGCACCTCACCGAACTGATCGGCCCGTACGGCTCCCGCTACGGCGGCGACAAGTCCTCCTGGTCCTGGGCCGGCGGCCTGATCTGGCTCTCCCCGCAGGCCCGGCACGCCTCCCTCGTCGCCGCGATACGGGACCGGGCCTGGCCCTTCGAGGGCTGGACCGGCAACAGGCGCGACGAGTGGACCACCCTGACGACCGTCCGGCCCGGCCGCCGGGGCGACCGCACGATCACGGTCGACGACCCCTCCGCCCTCCGGCGCGGCCGACTCGTCGTCCTCCGCCTCGCCGACGACGCCGACCACACGCTCCTGGAGCACATGGCGGGCGACGGCGCCGGCCCGGAGGCGTACTTCTGGGACGACAAGACCAAGCTGACCAGCTACGTCCCCTACGAGTGGCCCGTGAGGATCACCGCCGTACGCGGCCGGACGGTCACCCTGGAGCGCCCGCTCCCGCTCGACGCGCGCCCGGAGTGGGACCCCCGGCTCGTCTCGGGGGCGGAGGCGCTCACCCACTCCGGGGTGGTGGGCCTGACCCTGGAGGCGGTCGAGACCCCGCAGTCCCCGCACCTCCTGGACAAGGGCTACAACGGCGTCACCTTTCAGTGCGCGTACGACTGCTGGGCGGAGGACGTGGTGGTCCGGCACGTCGACAACGGCTTCGGACTCGTCGCCGCCTCCGCCTGCACCCTGCGCCGTACGCGGGTGGAGGGCCGCGGCTCCCACCACCCTTACTTCTGCCGGGAGGGCGCGCACGACAACCTGGTCGAGGACTTCCGCATCGCGGCCCGTACGGTCCCCGCGCCGGCCGGCACCCAGCTCCACGGCATCAACGTCGAGGGCCTGTCCAGCCACAACGTCTGGTCGCGCGGGGTGATGGAGATGGGCACCTTCGACACCCACCGGGGCATGCCCTTCGCGAACGTGCGGACCGAGATCACGGTCGAGAACAACGGCCGGCACGGCGGCGACGCCTCCGCCGGTCCCCTCTACGGAGCCCGGTTCGCCCACTGGAACGTGACGGTGACGAACGGCCGGGCCGGCCTGGTGAAGATCGACACCATCGCCCCGTACAGCGCGACGGTCGGCATCGGCGAGGTCCGCGAGTTCGACCAGATCGACGTCCCTGACTTCACGGGCGAGCTCCACGCGCGCGTGGAGGCCTACGGCAGCCCGGGTTCGGTGCGGCCGGCGAACCTGTACGAGGCACAGCGCGCGCTCAGCCGGCGGTAGCCGCGGCCAGGCCCGCCCGGTACTGCCCCGGGGTCGTGCCGAACTCCCGGCGGAAGGCGTGCGAGAAGGCGTACGGCGTGCTGTAGCCGACGCGTCGGGCGACGGCGGCCAACGGGTCCGGGGTGTCCCGGAGCAGGGCGGCGGCGCGGGTGAGCCGCCACCAGGTGAGGTACGCCATCGGCGGCCGGCCGACGAGGGCGGTGAAACGGCGGGCCAGGGTGGGCCGGGAGACCCCGGCCTCGGCCGCGAGGAGTTCGTTGGTCCAAGGGGCGGCCGGGTCGGTGTGCAGGGCCCGCAGGGCGGCGGCGGTCACCGGGTCGCCGAGGGCGGCCGGCCAGGTTCCGGCCGTGCCGCCCCGGCGCCCCGGGGCGGCGTTCTCGGCCGTCCAGGAACGGATCATGTAGACGAGGAGCAGGTCGAGCAGGCTCGGCAGGGCGACCCCCGAGCCGGGAAGCCGCTCGCCCACCTCGTGACCGAGCAGCGCGATGGCGGAGCGCAGGCCGGGATCGACGCCGCCGGTACCGGCGGCCCGGTCGGCCCGGTTCGGCAGATGGACGAGCGGGGGGAGCTCCGCGAGGAGCGGGTGGACGTGGCTGCGGTCGAGCCGGTACTTGCCGCACAGCATCTCCACCGCGGCGCCGTCCTCGGGGGCGGTGGCGGGCTCCGGCCTCCGCGGCGGCGACCCGGTCCCGGCCGGCCACCGCTCGAAGGGCACGGCGCGCGCGAGCCTCGCCGCGTCGGCGGGCCCGTCGGCGATCACGTGCCCGGTCCCGTGCGGCAGCAGGATGGCGTCGCCCGGGCCGAGTGCGACCGGGTCGCCGCCGTCGGGCAGCAGCCAGCAGTGCCCCTCGAGGACGACATGGAAGCCCGCGCCGTCGTACGGGGCGAGGCGGGTGCACCAGCTCCCGGCGACCCGCACCCGCTGGGAGGAGGGCCGCCCGATCCGTACGGCCGAGATCGCGTCGCTCACCACGTCCATCGCGCCAGCGTAGCCCTGCCAGACCGCCCGAGGGCCCCACGATGAGACGTACGCGTATCCGGCGGAGTCGTACGGGCATTGAGAGGCTCATCGGCGCTCCCTAACGTCGACTCCATGACACAGGAGAGCGCACAGCGCATGGTGGTGGGGGACGTCGAGGTCATCCGGGTCGTCGAGTGGCAGGGGCCGTTCGCGACCGCCGGGGAGCTCGTCCCCTCGGCCGGTGAGAAGACCTGGAAGGACAACGAGGACTGGCTGGCGCCGGACCACTGGGACCCGGAGAGCGACCGGGCGGTCATGGCGCTGCAGACCTGGGTGCTGCGCAGCGGGGGACGGACGATCCTGGTCGACACCGGGGTGGGCAACGGGCGCGAGCGGCCGGGCTCGCCGCAGTTCCACCACTGGCAGGGGGACTTCCTCGGCCTTCTGGAGCGGGCCGGGGTCCGCCCCGAGGACGTGGACGTCGTCGTCAACACCCACATCCACGCCGACCACGTCGGCTGGAACACCCGAGCCGCCGACGGCAGCGACGGCACCGGCACCGGCACCGGCAGCGACGGCACCGGCAGCGGGGAGTGGGTGCCGACCTTCCCGCGCGCCGAGTACCTCGTACCGGCGGCGGACGACGCCCACTTCGGGCCGGACAACGCCTACGGCGGCAACCGCGACCAGGCCGACCGATTCGTCTACGAGGACAGCGTCGCGCCCCTCCACCGCGCGGGGCGGATCGTCCTCTGGGACGGCGTCCACCGCATCGACGAGCACCTCACCCTGGAGTCCGCGCCCGGCCACACGCCCGGGTCGGCCGTGCTGAGGCTCGCGTCGGCGGGGGAGCGGGCGGTCTTCGTCGGGGACCTGCTGCACAGTCCCGTGCAGATCCTCGACCCCGCACACAACAGCTGCTTCTGCCTGGACGCGCGGGGGGCGTCGGCGAGCCGCCGCCGGATCCTCGAACGGGCCGCCGACGAGCGGGAGCTGGTCGTGCCCGCGCACTTCGGCGGGTCGGGCATCGCCGAAGTGCGCAGGGAGGGAAGCGGGTTCAGGCTCGCCGGGAGGGGGCCCCGGGTCAGGCGGTGACGGGGGACTTCCCGGCGGAGTCGACGTCGCCGAGGCCCTCGCCGGGCTCGACGCCGAGGCCGGGCTCGACACCGACGCGGTCCTCGACACCGACGCGGTCCTCGACGCCGACGCGGTCCTTGACGTCGGCCGGGGTGGCGACCTCACCGTCGGCGTCGCCGCCGGCCCTGTCGTTGCTGTCGTTGTCGGTGATGTCGTCGAGGGCCTTGCGAAGCCGCACGGTGTAGCCGACCGCGGCGAGGACACCGATGGCGAAGGTCGCGGCCCAGAGGACGTTCGGGCCGGGGCCGCCGACGATGGCGCCGGCGCCGATCGGGGCGACGAAACCGGCGACGGCCCAGGACATGCCCATGACGCCCTGGTAGCGGCCGCGGGCGTGCTCGGGGGCGAGGCGCGCGGTGGCGGCGGCGTTCGTCGGGACGTGGATCATCTCGCCGACGGTCCAGACGACGACGGTCGCGGCGAAGGCCACCACGGAGGAGCCCGCGAGGGCGGTGGCACCGGTGCCGACGGCGAAGAGGAGGGAGGAGAGGGTGAGCAGGAGGACGGGGGAGCGCTTGTCGGTCAGCTTGTTGACGAGCAGCTGGAAGCCGACGATCACGATGCCGTTGACGGCGATGACGACGCCGTAGGACGAGGGCGAGAGGCCCTTGTCCGCCATGGTGAGGGGGAGGCCGATCCAGGGCGCGGTGAAGACGATGCAGACGAAGAGGTTGAGGAGGACGAGCGTGCGGAAGGGCGCGTCGCGCAGCACGGTCAGCATGCTGACCTTGTCCTCGACGACCGGCCTGCCGGCCTTGTCGGTCCGGGCCTCGGGGCGGGTCTCGGGGAGGCGGAGGAAGACGATGAGGGCGCACAGCGCGGTGGCGACGGCGTCGACGACGAACAGCGTCCGGTAACCGAGGAAGATCGCGGCGCCGCCGCCGATGGAGGCGATGGCGAAGCCGAGGTTCAGGGCCCAGTAGTTGAGGGCGTAGGCCCGGCGCACGTCGTGCGCGGGGACCATGTCGGCGATGGTGGCGTTGATCGACGGGCGGACGGCCTGCATCGCCACCCCCATGAGGAGGACGACCGTCGCGATGGCCCAGGCGCTGGTGACGACGGCGAGGGCGGCGGCGGACGCGGCGGCCGCGAGGTGCATGGTGACCATGGTGGGGCGGCGGCCCCAGCGGTCGGTGAGCGCGCCGCCGAGCGGGGAACCGGCGACGCCGCCGAGGCCGTGGAGGGCGATGACGAGTCCGGCGAACCACGCCGAGTGCCCGAGTTCCACCGTCAGATAGAGGGAGAGGAAAGTCAGGACGAAAGCCCCGGTCCTGTTGACCAGGGTCGACAGCCACAGCCACCAGAAGCCCTGCGGGAGGCCGGAGACGGTCGCGCTGGCTGATCGTCTGAGCGAGTCGATGGACATGTGTGGCCGGCCCCCTGCTATCTGTAAGTCCCTCTTACGGCTCTCGTAACTTACGCATCTCATGTGCCGGACGCCAGCGGATTGACGACGCGCGTCAATCGTCAGAGGTCCATTAGGCTCGTACGCATGGCCGACGCACCGTACAAGCTGATCCTCCTCCGCCATGGCGAGAGCGAGTGGAACGAGAAGAATCTGTTCACCGGTTGGGTGGACGTGAACCTCACCGCGAAGGGTGAGAAGGAGGCGACGCGCGGCGGCGAGCTGCTCAAGGACGCCGGCCTGCTCCCCGACGTACTGCACACCTCCCTCCAGAAGCGCGCCATCCGCACCGCCCAGCTCGCGCTGGAGTCCGCGGACCGCCACTGGATCCCGGTGAACCGCTCGTGGCGCCTCAACGAGCGCCACTACGGCGCCCTCCAGGGCAAGGACAAGGCCCAGACGCTCGCCGAGTTCGGCGAGGAGCAGTTCATGCTGTGGCGCCGCTCGTACGACACCCCGCCGCCGCCGCTCTCGGACGACAGCGAGTTCTCGCAGGCGCACGACGCGCGCTACGCGACGATCCCGCCGGAGCTGCGCCCGGACACCGAGTGCCTGAAGGACGTCGTGGAGCGGATGCTCCCGTACTGGTACGACGCGATCGTCCCGGACCTCCTGTCGGGCCGCACGGTCCTGGTCGCGGCCCACGGCAACAGCCTCCGCGCGCTGGTGAAGCACCTCGACGGCATCTCGGACGAGGCCATCGCGGGCCTCAACATCCCGACGGGCATCCCGCTCGCCTACGAGCTTGACGAGAACTTCAAGCCCCTCAACCCGGGCGGCACCTACCTCGACCCCGAGGCCGCCGCGGCGGCGATCGAGGCGGTCAAGAACCAGGGCAAGAAGTAGCCCTACGCGTGATCAAGGCCCCCACCTGCGGTTTCTCCGCGAGTGGGGGCCTTTGTTCATGCCTGTGGGCCGTCTGTGGGCCGTCTAGGCCGTCTGCGGGCCGTGCGGCGCCGGCCCTCAGGGGGCCCTGCCGGGGTCAGCCGGCGAGTGCGCCGAAGAAGGCGCGGACGTCGGTGACGAACGCCTCGGGCTGCTCAAGCGCGAGGAAGTTGCCGCCGCGCTCCAGCTCGGTCCAGTGGGTGATGTTGTGGTCCCGCTCGGCGAAGCGGCGGATGGCGACGTCGGTGCCCAGGGCGACGGCGACACCGGTCGGGACGGTGCCGCGAGCCTTCGGGGCCCACGCGCTCGCATCGTGACCGGCCTCGTAGTAGAGGTTCGCCGAGGAGCCGGCCGTGCCGCTGAACCAGTAGACGCTGATGTTCGTCAGGAGGCGGTCCCGGCCCACGGCGTCCTCGGGAAGCTCGGCGGCGGGGTCCGTCCACTCCTTGAACTTCTCGGTGATCCAGGCGAGTTGGCCCACAGGGGAATCGTGCAGTCCATAGGCGAGGGTCTGCGGGCGGGTGGACTGGATGGCGTTGAAGCCCATCTTGTCCTGCTGGAAGTCCTCCAGCCGGGCGAGGCGCTCCTGCTCGGCTCCGGTGAGCCCCTCGAATTCGGCGGGGTCCCCCGAGGGGAAGGTGATCAGGCCGTTGACGTGGATGCCGACGACCCGATCGGGCGCCCGGCGCCCCATCTCGGCGGCGATCCAGGCGCCGCCACCCGTTCCCTGGACGCCGTAGGAGTCGTAACCGAGCCGGTCCATCAGCTCGACGAAGGCGCCCGCGATGCGTCCGGTGTTCCACCCGGCCTCGCCGAGCGGACCGGAGAAGCCGGTGCCGGGCGTCGAGGTCACGATGACGTGGAAGTCCTCCGCCAGCGGACGGATCACCTCGACGAACTGCACGAACGAGCAGGGCCAGTCATGCAGCAGGAGCAGCGGGACGGCCGCCGGATTCTGCGAACGGACGTGCAGGAAGTGGATGTTCTGGCCGTCGATCTCGGTGGTGAACTGGGGGAACTCGTTGAGCTCCGCCTCCGCCTTGCGCCAGTCGAAACCGTCGGCCCAGTACGTGGCCAGGGCCTTGAGGTAGTCGGTGGGGACCCCCCGGCTCCAGCCGGTGCCGGGGATCTCACTGCCCCAGCGGCTGCGGGCCAGCCTGTCGTGCAGATCGTCGAGCTCGGCCTGCGCGATGTCGATGCGGTACGGGTGGATCCGGGCGTCGGTGCTGCTGCTGATCTCCATGCATGAAACAGTATTCTCAATATAGGCACGTCGCCTTCCTAATGACACAACAGGCTGGGCCTCATGCTCGACACCTCCGCACGTTTGCTGCGCCTGCTCTCCCTCCTGCAGACCCCCCGGGCTTGGCCGGGGTCCGAACTGGCCGAGCGCCTGGGGGTGAGCGGCCGCACCGTCCGCAACGACATCGACCGACTGCGCGAGCTCGGCTACCCCGTGGACGCCACACGCGGATCCACCGGCGGCTACCGGCTGGGCGCCGGGGCAGCGGTGCCCCCGCTGCTCCTCGACGACGAGGAGGCCGTCGCGGTGACGATCGCGCTGCGCACCGCCGCACAGGGCGCTGTCCCGGGCACCGAGGAGAACTCGCTGAGGGCCCTGGTCAAGCTGGAGCAGGTGCTGCCCTCACGGCTGCGCCGAAGGGTGCGGGCACTCCAGGCCTACACCGTGGCCGTGCCCGCCGACCGTCCGGCGCCGAGCGTCTCCGCGGAGGTGCTCACCACCCTGGTGTCCGCCTGCCGCGACCGGGAGCGACTGCGCTTCGACTACCTGGACCACGTCGGCTCGTCCACCCGCCGCGTGGTGGAGCCGTACCGGGCGGTGAACTGGGGACGGCGCTGGTATCTGGTCGCGTGGGACGTCGACCGCGAGGACTGGCGTACGTTCAGGATCGACCGGATCCAGCCCCGCACCCCGACAGGACCGCGCTTCGCTCCGCGTGAACTGCCCGGCGGCGACGTCGCCTCGTACGTCTCCCGACGGGTGTCGAGCGCGGCCTGGCGCCACCATGCGCGCGTGACCGTCCATGCGCCGGCGACGGCGGTGATCGAGCGGATCAACCCCGCGGTGGGCACAGTCGAGGCCGTCGACGCCGACAGCTGCGTCCTGACCACCGGGGCCGACACGGTGCAGACCCTCGCCGTCTATCTGGGCATGCTCGACTTCGACTTCGACGTGACCGAGCCGGAGGAACTGGTCACCCACCTCCGCCGGCTCGCGTCGCGCTATGCCCGCTCGACTCCACCGGCCGGCTGAGCCCGCCGACTCCGCCGGCCCGCTGAGCCCGCCGGCCCGCTGAGTCCGCCGACTCCGCCGGCCGGCTGAGGCGATCCCCGGTCGATGAGACCCGGGATCGAAAGTGCGTCCGGGGGTTAACCCCCGATCGGGCCACCGGTTCGCCGGATGTTCCCCGGGCACGCGTCCCGGCCATGATCGTTTTCTGTGTGGGGCCGCACCGGCCCGGCACGCCGTGGACGAGAACGGGGACAACTGAATGCGACACAAGAGGCTCGGAGGAGCCATCGCCATGACGATCGTCATGGCATCGACCCTGGCCGTCGGGACGACCCTGCCCGCCGTCGCGGCGGGACACCCGACCGGCGCCGGGAGCTCGGTCGACGGAGTCTGGCGCGTGGACGGCTACGGCACGGTCCTGTCGATCGCGGACGGGCACCTGCAGGAGCACCAGACCACGGCGATCAGCTGTGTACCGGGCGAGGCGGCCGTCCGTACGGCCCCGGGCACCTATCGCACCGAGGACAAGACCCTGCTCACGGTCCGCCCGCAGGGCACGCTGCACGTGGCCGGCGCCACCGGCGACCGCCGACTGCGGCGGCTCGCAGCGCTGCCGAAGACCTGCGACCACGTGCTGCCCACCGACAAGGTGACGGCACTGACGGCCTTCGACGTCTTCTGGCAGACCTTCGAGGAGAACTACCCCTTCTTCGCGGACCGGGGCATCGACTGGCACGCCGTCCGGGACGCCTACCGCCCCAAGGTCCACGCGGACACCACCAGGGAGGAACTCCTCGCCCTCTTCGACGACATGGTGGCTCCGCTGAACGACGCGCACGTCTCCGTCTCCTACGGGAAGCTCCGTTCCGACCCCCACTTCCGGCCCGGCACCACGAGCGATCTCCAGGCCCTGGACGCCAGGGTCAAGGAGCACATCGTCCGGCGGGACCTCGGCGGGAGGACTCCACAGGAGTTCGGGAACGGTCGCATCTCCTACGCCGACCTGCCCGACGGACAGGGCTACCTGCGGATCTCCGGATTCGCGGGCTACAACCCGAAGGACCGCACGTACGCCGGCCAGCTCGCCGAACTGGACCGGGCACTGGACGCCGTCCTCACCCGTGAGCGCACGGAATCCCTCCGAGGGCTGATCATCGACCTCCGGCTCAACGGCGGCGGCGACGACGCCCTGGGCGTGCACCTCGCCGGACGCCTGACCGACACCCCGTACCTCGCCTACCGCAAGCGCACCCGGTACACCGCGCCGCAGTCCGTCCGCGTGGAGCCGGCCCGCGACGCCCCCCGCTACACCGGCCCCGTCGCCGTGCTCACGGCCGACACGACGTTCAGCGCGGGGGAGAGCTTCATCCAGGCCCTCATCGACCGACCCGGCCGGACCGTCCGTGTCGGGGGACCGACCCAGGGCGTCTTCTCGGACATGCTGGAGCGCTCGCTCCCGAACGGCATGGAGTTCACGCTCCCGAACGAGGAGTTCCTGACCCGCACGGGGAGGACCTTCGACATCACCGGCATCCCCCCGCACCTGCCGACGCCCGTCTTCACCGAGGCGGAGTTCGAGCAGAACCGCGACTCCGCCTTCGACACGGCCGTCGCCGCGCTGAAGCGCTGAAGCGCTGAGGCCCGGCAGATCGAGGCACGAAGCACCGAAGCTGCGCCGGACGGGTGAGGGGGAAACCTTCCGGCGCGCGCTCTCCGCGTGGGGGACGTGAGGAGGAGGCAGGAGTGCGGAGGAACCCGTCCCCTCCCATGAAACGAGAACGTTCGTGCGTCTCCGGCACTCCTTCGCCGCCGCTTGCGGCGCCCTTGCCCTCACCGCCACTCTGGCCACGCCCGCCCACGCCGCGACCGGCGAGTTCCACTACCGGTTCATCGGCATCAGCGGAGAACCGCAGACCGGCACGCTGCTCGATCCGGCGAGCGGCGAGTGCGTCACGATCCCGGAGGCCGCCGACCCCGGTGCCTCCGAGCCCGCGTTCGCGCCGCACAACGACACCGACGAGTTCGCGATCGTCTTCACCGAGCCCGACTGCGCGGGAGACTCCTGGACCCTGCGCCCCCACGGCCGGCCCGCCTCGGAGCGGCTGACGCTCCGCTCCGTGGTGTTCGTGCGCTAGGCGGCGGAAGGCGAGCGGGCGGCGGCTGGATCACTCCAGCCGCCGCCCCTCGCGGAAATCATGCGACGACCGCCCACGATCCGGCTACCGTCCGGGCCATGACCACCGCACTCCGCCTGGAGAAGATCACTCCGGCCACGATCGACGCCGCGCTCGACCTGCGCGTCCACCCCCACCAGGAGCGGAACGTCTCCCCCGTCGTGCGTTCCCTCGCCGAGGCGTACGCCTTCGGGGAGACCGCCTGGCCGCGGCTGATCTTCGACGGGGACGAGCTCGTCGGCTTCCTGATGGCCTTCGTCGACATCCAGTGGAACGTGAAGAAGGACCCCGACGACCGGCGCAGCGGCCTCTGGCGGCTCAACATCTCCGCCGACAAGCAGGGCAAGGGGTACGGCCGCTTCGCCGTCGAAGCCGTCCGCGACGAGCTGCGCCGGCGCGGCGCATCGCAGCTGTACGTCACCTGGGAACCCGGCGACGAAGGGCCCGGCGCCTTCTACGACCGTCTCGGCTTCCGCACGACGGGGGAGACCAGCGGCGGCGAGACCGTCGGCGTGATGGACATATAGAGCGGGGAGACGGGGCCGGAGGGGGTGGGGTGCGGATGCCGCACCCCACCCCCTCCGTCGCACCCGATCAGCCCGAGCAGCCGCCGCACTGGCACGGGCCGCCCGACTGGCAGCCGCAGCCGCAGCCCGAGCCGCACCCGCAGGCGCCCAGGAGGGGCAGGTGCACCGCCTCACGCGGTGCCTCCGCCCCGGAGTCGGTCACGGTCGTGTCGGGGGATTCGGCCATGGGGGTCCCTCCCTTTCGAGGCGCACATCGCCTCCCCCCATTGCATGCCCACCCGGACCGGCGCATCAACGGCGCATCGGCGCCCGTGCGCTACGCGCCGTCGACCGGCGCGTCCGCCGCCTGGAGCTCGTCCGCGTGCTCACCCGTCACCAGGTACACCACACGCTTCGCCACCGACACCGCGTGGTCGGCGAACCGCTCGTAGTAGCGGCCGAGCAGCGTCACGTCGACCGCCGTCTCGATGCCGTGCTTCCAGCGGTCGTCGATCAGGTGCTGGAACAGCGTCCGGTGCAGCAGGTCCATCTCGTCGTCGTCCTGCTCCAGCTGGAGCGCCAGGTCGACGTCCTTCGTGATGATGACCTCCGCCGCCTTCGCCATCAGGCGCTGCGCCAGCTGCCCCATCTCCAGGATGGTCGCGTGCAGGTCCCGCGGCACCGCGGTCTCGGGGAACCGCAGTCGGGCGAGCTTCGCCACGTGCTGCGCCAGGTCGCCCGAGCGCTCCAGGTCGGCGCTCATCCGCAGCGAGGTGACCACTATCCGCAGATCCGTCGCCACCGGCTGCTGCCGCGCGAGCAGCGCGATGGCCCGGGCCTCCAGCTCGTGCTGGAGGTCGTCGACCTTCTGGTCGGCGGCGATCACGCTCTCCGCGAGCTTGAGATCCGCGTCGAGCATCGCCGTGGTGGCGCGCCCGACCGCCGACCCGACGAGCCGGGCCATCTCGACCAGGCTCTCGCCGATCGAGTCCAGTTCCTCGTGGTACGCGTCCCGCATGGATGTCCCTCTCTACGCAAAGCTCGGCAAAGCTTCGGGGTCCGGATGGGGGCCTCGGATCCCCACGCTCCCACGTTCGGCCCTCCACGCGTCCGGTTCCACCCGCGCACATGAATCAATACCTTCTCCCAGGTGAACTCTGGGCGACGTAAGCCGTCGCCCCTCCCGGGACATGTGAACCAACCAGGTCCTGGGGGTGAACTCTGAGCGACGAGTGTTCGAGCAGCCACTCGGACGGCTGGGAGAGAGCCCTCGGACCCGCATAACCTGGGAGACATGGACGTGAACGCGGCGGTCGCCGCATTGGCCGCGATCGCCGGCGTGTGCACCGGCGTGATCGCCATGCTGGCGTTTCGCTGGAGCGAACGCGACCAGGCGAGACCCACCCGTACTTCCCTGCACACCGACGCCGTGCTCCCGCCCGGCGTCGACACCGTACTGTCCGTGCTGCGCTCCTCCGCGGTCGTCCTCGACGAGAGCGACTCCGTGGTGAAGGCCAGCTCGGCGGCGTACGCACTCGGCCTGGTCCGCGGCGGGAAACTGGCTGTCGAGCCCATGCTCAACATGGCCCGTGACACCCGCCGAGACGGAGAGATACGGCAGGTCGAGCTGGACCTGGCCCGGCGCGGCAGCGGACGCGGCGAGGCCCTCGCCGTCTCCGCCCGGGTCGCCCCGCTGGGCTCGCGCCTCGTGCTGCTGCTGGTCGAGGACCTCACCGAGGCCCGTCGTATCGAAGCGGTACGGCGCGACTTCGTCGCCAACGTGAGCCATGAGCTCAAGACCCCGACGGGCGCGCTCTCCCTGCTCTCCGAGGCGGTCATGGACGCCTCGGACGACCCCGAGGCGGTCACCCGCTTCGCCGGCCGCATGCAGATAGAGGCGACCCGCCTCACCAACCTCGTACAGGAGCTCATCGACCTCTCCCGGGTGCAGAACGACGACCCGCTGGAAGACTCCGAGCCCGTGTCCGTGGACGAACTCGTCGCCGAGGCGATCGACCGCTCGCGGCAGCCCGCCTCCACCAAGCAGATCACCATGGTGTCGGGGGGTGCGGCCGACCTCTACGTCTGGGGCAGCCGCGGTCAGCTGGCCGCCGCCCTGGGTAACCTCGTGGAGAACGCCGTCAACTACTCACCGGCCCGTACGAGGGTGGGCATCGCCGCCCGCAACATCGCGGCGCCGGGCGGGGACCTGATCGAGATAGCCGTGACCGACCAGGGCATCGGCATCTCCGAGAGGGACCGCGAGCGCATCTTCGAGCGCTTCTACCGCGTCGACCCGGCCCGCTCCCGTGCCACCGGCGGTACGGGACTCGGCCTGGCCATCGTCAAGCACGTGGCCGCCTCCCACGGCGGAGAGGTCACCGTCTGGAGCACCGAGGGTCAGGGCTCCACCTTCACCTTGCGGCTGCCCGAGGCGGGCGCCGTACGGGACCGCCGACCCGCCTCGTCCCTCACCCCTGATCTCATGACCGAACCGCTTCCTGCCCCGGAGGTCCTTCCGTGACCCGAGTGCTTGTCGTCGAGGATGAGGAATCCTTCAGCGACGCCCTGTCCTACATGCTTCGCAAGGAGGGCTTCGAAGTCGCAGTAGCGGCGACCGGGCCCGACGGCCTCGACGAGTTCGAGCGCAACGGGGCCGACCTCGTCCTCCTCGACCTGATGCTTCCGGGGCTCCCCGGTACCGAGGTGTGCCGTCAGCTGCGCGGCCGCTCGAACGTCCCCGTCATCATGGTGACGGCCAAGGACAGCGAGATCGACAAGGTCGTCGGGCTGGAGATAGGAGCCGACGACTACGTGACGAAGCCCTTCTCCTCGCGGGAGCTGGTCGCCCGCATCCGCGCGGTCCTGCGCCGCCGCGGTGAGCCGGAGGAGGTCACCCCCGCGGCCCTGGAGGCCGGCCCGGTCCGGATGGACGTCGACCGCCACGTGGTGACGGTCGCGGGCGGCAAGGTCGACCTGCCCCTGAAGGAGTTCGACCTCCTGGAGATGCTGCTGCGCAACGCGGGCCGCGTGCTGACCCGTATGCAGCTCATCGACCGGGTCTGGGGCGCGGACTACGTCGGCGACACCAAGACCCTCGACGTCCACGTCAAGCGCCTCCGCGCCAAGATCGAACCCGACCCGGGCGCCCCGCGCTACCTGGTCACGGTCCGTGGCCTGGGGTACAAGTTCGAGCCGTAGACCGAACCTCGGCCCACGAGGCCGGACGGAGTCCGGCGCAGCGCTCCGAAGCCCGTGAGGCCCCCTGGGCCGAGCGGTGCGAGGGGCGCACGCGGGATGGGGCTCGAACCCGACCCGGGCGCCCCGCGCTACCTGGTCACGGTCCGTGGCCTGGGGTACAAGTTCGAGCCGTAGACCGAACCTCGGTGGACCGGATACATGTGAAAGGGCGCCCTCCCCGCCGGGGAGGGCGCCCTTTCACGTGGACGTACGGTCAGTGGCCGGCCGCGTGGCTCGCCTCGCCCGACGGCTCGCCGGTGGCCTCGCCGCCGTGCTCGCCCTCGGCCGCGCCCGAGGGCGTCGCCGTGGCGGTCGGCTCGGTGCCCGGGGGCGCCGGGACGATCGTCGGGCCGAAGTCCTTGAAGTAGCTCGTCGCCGGGACCACGAAGGCGTTCAGGCTCACGTCGCCGGTGCGGCTGAGCTTGAAGACGACCTTCTGCGCGTCACCGTCGCGGGCGGCCTCGCTGCCGTTCTCGATGACGGCGGAGGCGTTGCCCTCGCCGCCGATGACGACGGAGCCGTTGGCCGGGACGATGACCGGGCCGGCGCCCGTGGCCGGCTTCAGCGCCACGGTGGCGCTGCTGCCCGGCAGGGTGATGGACTGGATCGTCTGGGGCAGCCGGCCGTTGTTGAAGACGGTGGCCGAGACGACGGCCGGGCCCTTGGCGACGTCCAGGGGCTGGGTGATCACCAGAGCGTTCTGGATCTTGACGTCGTCCACGGTGACGGCGGCGTTGTCCGGCTTGACGCCGAGCGTCTGCGCGTCGTTGCCCGCACCACAGGCGGACAGCGCGGCGATGGAGAAAACGATGGCGGTGGCGGCGAGGGCGCCGCGTCGAAGGCTGCGGCTCACGGCGGCGGCATCTCCTAGGACGTACGGACGGGCTACGGACAGGCTTCGGACTGCTTCGGGACCAAAGACCAACTAAGACCAGCTAAGACCAACTAAGGGTGTGTCAGCGCGCTCAGGTTACCGAGCCGCACTCTCCGTCCCGCACCCGACCCGCCCCTTACCGGCCACGGGGTCTCCGGGGTCGGTCCCGGAGCGGTTCCCGGGCGCTCCGCATGCCGTCCGCCGCTCTCGCCGTGCATCGGCCGCCGTGGCCGGATCACGACCCATTGACCTGGTGTTCACATAACCGCCTTGATCAATTCGAGGGCCGCCCCGCATTCCCCGGAGCCGTACCTCCGGAAAAACCCCGACCGGCATCCGCTGATCAATTGCGGAATCACCCCGTGATGCATCCGTACGGGTGGACGATGCTCGAACGGAGTACGTTGGGAAGGCCGCACCGAACCCGACAAAACGGGGCATCGCCCCTCCCTGGAGGGGCTTCGGGTAGGTGTAACGTGCGCGTTTCTCTCCGTCCGTGCAGCCGCTCCGACCTGCGAATACCGCCTTCCGGAAGCCCTCCGCAGCACGATCGTGTTGCTGTTGTCAAGCCCCGAGATATGCCCTGACCTGCGAAAACGCCATTCAGAAGAAGCCGTATCCGTGTTACCCTGGATAGCCACGGAAGGGGTACCTGTCACATGACGTTCAAGGTTGGCGACACCGTGGTCTATCCCCATCACGGGGCCGCGCTGATCGAGGCCATCGAAACTCGCCAGATCAAAGGCGTGGACAAGACCTACTTGGTGCTCAAGGTCGCGCAGGGCGACCTGACGGTTCGTGTACCGGCGGACAATGCGGAGTTCGTCGGTGTTCGCGACGTAGTCGGTCAGGACGGGCTGGACCGGGTCTTCGAGGTGCTGCGCGCGCCGTACGCCGAAGAGCCGACGAACTGGTCCCGTCGCTACAAGGCAAATCTCGAGAAGCTCGCCTCCGGCGATGTCATCAAGGTCGCCGAAGTAGTCCGCGACCTGTGGCGGCGTGAGCGCGAGCGCGGTCTCTCCGCCGGTGAGAAGCGCATGCTCGCCAAGGCCCGGCAGATCCTGGTCAGCGAGCTGGCCCTCGCGGAGAACACGAACGAGGACAAGGCCGAGGCTCTCCTCGACGAGGTCCTCGCGTCCTGAGCGTGCTCTGAAGACATCCGAGCGCGCTACCAAGTGAAGCGATGCCGCGGTGCCTGTCGGTGTGCTGTGATCCACACAGTGCTGCCGCCGGGCACTGCGGCATTTCACGAGTGCGGCATTTCACCGACGAGACGTCTCGCCACTGAGACGTCTCACCACTGCGACACCGCACGACCGCGACAGCACGCATGTTCCTGTACGCACTTTCGCGTACGCGCGTTCATGTACGTATGCTCTCGTTCCCCCTGTTACGTCCGAACCCCTGTGCGCGGGCGTCAACGCCTCGACCGTCGTCACGGAAAGGGCCCGGTCAAGGCGGAGCGTCCGGCACGGTGAGGCCATACCCATGTCGGCCGCGGAAACAAACCTGCCGGAGTGCAACCGATGTCAGACGAAGCGCGTCCTCCTCGTACCGCCGTGGTGATCCCGGCTGCCGGACGGGGCGTACGCCTCGGTCCGGGCGCCCCCAAGGCGCTGCGCGCGCTGAACGGCACCCCCATGCTCATCCACGCCGTCCGCGCGATGGCCGCCTCCCGCGCGGTGTCGCTCGTCGTCGTGGTCGCACCCCCCGACGGCGCCGGCGAGGTCAAGAACCTCCTCGACGCCCACGCCCTCCCCGAGCGCACCGACTACCTCGTCGTGCCCGGCGGTGACACCCGCCAGGAGTCCGTACGCCTCGGCCTCGACGCGCTCCCCGAGGGCATCGGCATCGTCCTCGTCCACGACGCGGCCCGCCCGCTCGTCCCCGTCGACACCGTGGACGCGGTCATCGAGGCCGTACGGGACGGGGCCGTCGCCGTCGTCCCCGCCATGCCCGTCTCCGACACCGTCAAGGAGGTCGAGCCGGCCGAGCAGCCGGGCGGCCCCGAGCAGGTCGTCGCCACCCCGGTCCGGGCCCGGCTCCGCGCCGTCCAGACCCCCCAGGGCTTCGACCACGACACCCTGGTCAACGCCCACGCCACCATCGCCCTCACCGGTGAGGGCGCCACCGACGACGCCGGTATGGTCGAGCGGCTCGGCGCGCCCGTCGTCGTCGTGCCCGGCCACGAGGAGGCCTTCAAGGTGACCCGCCCCCTCGACCTCGTCCTCGCCGAGGCCGTACTCGCCCGCAGGAGGGCCAACGATGGCTTCTGAGCCGATGAACCTCCCCCGTACCGGCATCGGTACCGACGTCCACGCCTTCGAGAAGGGCCGCGAACTCTGGTGCGCCGGCCTCCTCTGGGACGCCGGGGAGAACGACGGATACGGCCTCGCCGGGCACTCCGACGGCGACGTCGCCGCCCACGCCGCCTGCGACGCGCTCTTCTCCGCCGCCGGCATCGGCGACCTCGGCGCCCACTTCGGCACCTCCCGCCCCGAGTACTCCGGCGCCTCCGGCGTCACCCTGCTCGCGGAGGCCGCCCGGATCGTGCGCGCCGAGGGATACGAGATCGGCAACATCGCCGTCCAGGTCATCGGCGTCCGCCCCAAGGTCGGCAAGCGGCGCGACGAGGCGCAGAAGGCGCTGAGCGAGGCGGCCGGCGCACCGGTCTCCGTCTCCGGCACCACCACGGACGGCCTCGGTCTGACGGGCCGCGCGGAGGGCCTCGCGGCGCTGGCGACGGCCCTCGTGTACCCGGTGGCACGCGCGTAACCGCGTTCCGGAGCGTCCGTCGTCACGTTCACCGGTACCGGCATCCACCGGTACCGGTGAAAAACGTCATCGGAGACGGCGAACAGGTATCGGGGCACTACCACACGCCCACTACCCTGGAGTGGTGACTATTCGCCTGTACGACACCAGCGCCCGGCAGATCCGTGCCTTCACCCCGCTCACGCCGGGCCAGGTCTCGATCTACCTCTGTGGTGCCACCGTCCAGGCGGCCCCGCACATCGGCCACATCCGTTCGGGGCTGAACTTCGACATCATGCGCCGCTGGTTCGCGTACCGCGGCTACGACGTCACGTTCATCCGCAACGTCACCGACATCGACGACAAGATCATCGCCAAGGGTGCGGACCAGGGCCGCCCCTGGTGGTCCATCGGCTACGAGAACGAGCGCGCGTTCAACGCGGGCTACGACGCGCTCGGTTGCCTGCCGCCGACGTACGAGCCCCGCGCCACCGGGCACGTACCCGAGATGATCGAGATGATGCGCGGCCTCATCGAGCGCGGTCACGCGTACGAGGCCGACGGCAGCGTCTACTTCGACGTGCGCTCCTTCCCGGGCTACCTGGAGCTGTCCAACCAGGACATCGACGACCTGCGTCAGCCCGCCGAGGACGGCATCACCGGCAAGCGCGACCCGCGCGACTTCGCGATGTGGAAGGCGACCAAGCCGGGCGAGCCCGACTGGGAGACCCCGTGGGGCCGCGGCCGTCCCGGCTGGCACCTGGAGTGCTCGGCGATGGCCCACAAGTACCTGGGCTCCGCCTTCGACATCCACGGCGGCGGCCTCGACCTGATCTTCCCGCACCACGAGAACGAGATCGCCCAGGCCAAGGCCTTCGGCGACTCCTTCGCCCAGTACTGGGTGCACAACGCCTGGGTCACCATGAGCGGCGAGAAGATGTCGAAGTCGCTCGGCAACAGCGTGCTGGTGTCCGAGATGGTGAAGAACTGGCGCCCCATCGTCCTCCGCTACTACCTGGGCACCCCGCACTACCGCTCGATGATCGAGTACAGCGAGGAGTCCCTGCGCGAGGCCGAGTCGGCGTTCGCCCGGATCGAGGGCTTCGTCCAGCGCACCACCGAGAAGGCCGGGAAGGACGTCGCGCCCGCCGCCGAGGTGCCGCCGGCCTTCGCCGAGGCCATGGACGACGACCTGGGCGTGCCGCACGCGCTCGCGATCATCCACACCACCGTCCGGCAGGGCAACAGCGCCCTCGCCGCGGACGACAAGGACGAGGCCATCGCCCGCCTCGCCGAGGTCCGGGCCATGCTCGGCGTTCTCGGCCTGGACCCGCTCGACCCGCACTGGGCCGAGGAGAGCGGTGGCGGCGACGAGCTCCACGGCGCCGTCGACACCCTCGTACGGCTCGTGCTCCAGCAGCGCGAGTCGGCGCGCGAGCGCAAGGACTGGGCGACCGCGGACGCGATCCGCGACCAGCTCAACCAGTCCGGTCTCGCCATCGAGGACAGCCCCGACGGCCCCCGCTGGACGCTGGGCAACCGTTAGAAGACGTGCCGCTCGGGCCTCCGGGCGGCACACTTCAGTTACAGACCTTGTACGAGGGCCGAGTACGCCTCCGTACGCAACACCGAGGATTAGGTAGTCATGGCCGGGAACAGCCAGCGCAGGAACCGTCGCACGTCCAACAAGAAGGGTGCGACGATCGGGAGCGGTGGCCAGCGGCGCAAGGGCCTCGAAGGCAAGGGCCCGACGCCCAAGGCCGAGGCCCGCAAGGGCCACAAGGCATTCCGCGTAACCAACGCGATGGCCCGGAACACGGCCAAGCGCAAGCCCGTCGCCCGCCGCGGCGGCAAGGGCCTGTCCGAGATGGTCGTCGGCCGCAACCCGGTCTTCGAGGCCCTGCGGGACGGCGTGCCCGCTTCGACGCTGTACGTGCAGCAGTTCATCGACAACGACGAGCGCGTGCGCGAGGCCCTGAACCTCGCCACCGGCCGCGGCAACATCAACATCATGGAGGCGCCGCGCCCCGAGCTCGACCGGATGACGAACGGCCTGAACCACCAGGGCCTCGTCCTCCAGGTGCCGCCGTACGAGTACGCGCACCCCGAGGACCTCGTCACGGCCGCGTTCGACGACCACGACGACCCGCTGATCGTCGCCC
The DNA here is from genome assembly GCF_014451325.2 of Streptomyces sp. CB02980. Taxonomy (GTDB): domain Bacteria; phylum Actinomycetota; class Actinomycetes; order Streptomycetales; family Streptomycetaceae; genus Streptomyces. Next base: position 95,593 of record NZ_JACSCH020000026.1, read on the forward strand.
TCGACGGCGTCACCGACCCGCGCAACCTCGGCGCCGTCGTCCGCTCCGTCTCCGCCTTCGGCGGCCACGGTGTCGTCGTCCCCGAGCGGCGCGCCGCCGGCATGACCGCCGGTGCGTGGAAGACCTCGGCCGGCACCGCCGCCCGTACCCCGGTCGCCCGCGCCACCAACCTGACGCGCTGCCTGGAGCAGTACCAGAAGGCCGGTGTCACGGTCGTCGGCCTCGCCGCCGACGGTGACCGCGAGGTGCACGAGCTGGAGGAGCTGGGCGGTCCGGTCGTCATCGTCGTCGGCTCCGAGGGCAAGGGCCTGTCCCGTCTCGTCGGCGAGACCTGCGACTTCCTCGTCCGCATCCCGATGCCGGGCGGCGCCGAGTCGCTGAACGCCGGTGTCGCGGCCGGTGTCGTGCTCTACGAGGCGGCCCGCCGCCGGATGGCCCGCTGACACCGGGCCGGTAGTACTTCCGGCCTCGGCCGTGGCGTGATCTTGACGGGTCTCGGACATTTGCGAGCCGTCAAGGCAGTGTCCTAAACCCAGATCACTCGGTTAGATGAGTGTGGACACCAGAACGCCCCGGCCGGGGTTCGACGATCAGCCCGCGTTGAGCATGGTCAAGGTGGATTCCGATCCCGCCCAGGTGATCGTGAACCACGCCAGCTTCCGTGTGCGGCTCGCGCCGGCTCCGCAGCCGAAGATCGGCGCCGGCGCCCGCACCGCAGCCCTGTCCGGGGCCGGGGCAGGAGCGGGCGGACCGCGCCGTCGTCCCGTCGTGTGGACCGGAAAGTCCGCGCCGGGCGCGACCGGCCTCCTCCAGGCCGTACGGGAGTCCTCCGTCTCCACGCTGGAGCCGGCGGTCGGCCACGGCGGTCGTGACGGCGGCCGCGGCGGCCACCCGGGTCTGGACGCGGGCTCCACCCAGGCCATCCCGCGCATCGGCGACACCATGCCCACCCCCGTGGTGACCGCCGACTCCGGCCCCCTGCTGCCGCCGATGCGCCGCGCCGAGGGCGCGTACGACGACGTGTACGAGCTCCGGCCCGAGACCGAAGGACCCGGCTCGGCGGCGTACGAGGACGGCACGGCGGAGGCCCGGCCCGCGCAGCGCCACGGGCAGGACACTGTCCGGCACGCCTACTACCCCGGCCGCCGGATGAACCTCGGCGTCGTCCTCCTCCCGCTCCGCGTCTTCCTCGGCTTCATCTCCATCTACGCGGGCATGGGCAAGCTCTGCGACCCCGTCTACTTCGACGGCGGCGAGCGCGGCTCCATGGTCAAGTGGCTCAACTCCCTGCACCCCTGGCCCCTCGCCGAACCCCTCCGCGACTTCGCCCTCCAGCACCCGGTCGGCGCCGGACTCACCGTCGCCTTCCTCCAGGTCGTCGTCGGCGTCCTCACCGTCCTCGGCCTCTGGCAGCGCGTCGCCGCCGTCGTCGGAGCCCTGCTCTCCGCCGCGCTGCTCCTCACGGTCAGCTGGAAGACCGTCCCGGTCTACGACTCCGCCGACATCATCTTCCTGGCCGCCTGGTCCCCGCTGATCATCGCCGGCGCCCCCGTCTACTCGATCGACGGCCGCCTGGCCGGCGAGGCCTGGCGCACCCTCGGCCCGCGCGCCGACCTGTGGGACCTGCGCCGCCGCGTCGTGCGCCGCAGCACCCTCGTCGCGGCGGTCGTCGTCGGCCTCACCCTCCTCATCGGCTCCGTCCTCGGCGGCGCCGTCCGCTCCACCGAGATGGTCACCGTCCCGGGCCCCAACGACGACCCGATCAACCACCTCCCGGGCCGGCCGCTCCCCACCGAGCCGAAGCGCAGCGCCCCCTCCCAGGCCGCGTCCACCGTGCCCGCGCCCGCCGCGACCAGCGAGGCCCCGGCGGAGCGCGAGGAGACGCAGGAGGCGACCCGGCCCACCGAGACCACCCGCGAGGCCACCCGGACGCAGGAGCAGCGCCCGACGGCCACGCAGGGCTCGGGCACCGGCACCGGTGGCGGCGGCAGCAGCCGTACGCCCACGCAGTCCAACCCGGAGCCGCCGCCGTCCACCAGCGACACCCCGAGCAGCACGGGCGGCAGCACGTCGGGCGGCGGCTCCGGCGGCGGCTCGACCGGCTCGACGGGCACGCCGTCGGAGAGCAGCTCGACGTCGGGCGGGGCGAGGAACCCGATCGGCGGACTGCTGGGCTGAGGAGTCCGTACGGAGGGACGTCCGGACGACCTTCCGACGACCTTCCGTACGTACGGACGTCCGGCCACGGCGACGGACACGAAGAGGGCGGCACCGCGAGAACGCGGTGCCGCCCTCTTCGTGTGCGGGGATGTCATCCCCGGTGGGAGTCGGCCATGGAGGCCGTGGAGGCCGTGGAGGCCGTGCGGGCCATGCGGGTCATGCGGGTCATGCGGGCCATGCGGGCCATGCGGGCCGTGCGGGCCGTGCGGGCCGTGCGGGCCATGCGGGCCATGCGGGCCATGCGGGCCATGTGGGTCATCCCCGCTGTGCGGCAAGCTCCTTGGCGGCCTCGGTGAGGTCCTTGGCGGTGTCGATGGCCCGCCAGTAGGCCCCCTGGGGCAGCGGGAAGCCGGCCAGCCGCCGCTCTCGGGCGAGCCGGGGGAACGTGGTGCGCTCGTGGTCGCCCAGGTCCGGGAGAAGCTCCGTGAAGGCCGCGGAGAAGACGTACACGCCCGCGTTGATGAGGAAGGGCGACGGCGGCGCTTCGATGAAGTCGGTGATGTGGCCGAAGGTGTCGGTCTCGACGGCGCCCCACGGGATGCGGGGGCGGGCCAGGGCGAGGGTGGCGAGGGCGTCGCGCTCGTCGTGGAAGGCGGCCATCTCGCGCAGCGAGAAGCGGGTCCAGATGTCGCCGTTGGTGGCGTACCAGGGCTGGTCCGGCGCGGGCAGATGTGCGGCGGCGTACTTGAGGCCTCCGCCGCGGCCCAGGGGCTCGGTCTCGACGACCGTCGTCACCTTGAGGGGGAGGTCGGCGCTCTCCAGCCACTCCTGGAGCACTTCGGCGAGGTGGCCGCAGGAGACGACGGCGTCGGTCACGCCCTCGGCGGCAAGCCAGGAAAGCTGATGGCCGATGATCGGGGTCCCGGTGCCCGGGATCTCGACCATCGGCTTGGGGCGGTCGTCGGTGTACGGGCGGAGCCGTGAGCCCTGGCCGCCCGCCAGGACCACGGCCTGCGTCGGAGTGGTGTGCATACGGGGAACGATAGGCGCCCCGTACGTCCGGCGGTCGGACGCCCGACGGCCGGACGCGCGTCGTGGCTCAGCGTCGTCGCTCAGCTCGCGTGCATCACGCCGGTCGCGTACGAGGTGTCGCAGACCGGCCGCGAGAAGCCCTGGGCGCGGGAGGGGCCGTACTGCTCGACGGCGGCGCGGCCGAGGGAGCGGGCGATGGACATGCAGTGCTTGGCGAGGGAGGGCCGGTTCTCCACCTCGCGCTGGAGGTGGGTGAGGGCGACCCCGGGGTCCTTCTCCTGGAGCTCGGCGAGGAGCTGGTCGCGCAGAATGTCCTGCGGGGCACGGGACTTGGCGCGGACGGAGACCTCGGAGGAGGACGCCGTCAGCTGGGTCCCGGCGTCCTCGCCGGCCCACGGCACGGCGGACACCGCGAGCGTTCCCGAGAGCACCAGGACGACGGGCAGGACGAGGGCGAGAGAGCGGCCGATTCGGCGGGCAGTAGGCGTCACGCAGGCGAGCGTAGCGGCCGGTAGTGATATGGCGACATTTAGTCACTCTCGCGGGGGATGGTTCGAAGCGGCTTTTCGAATTCCGTGTTGACGCGGGGGGTGGGGGTGGGCCGGGAATGCCGGGGTTTTCCCCGGTAAACCCCACGGGGTCCTGCACCAAGACGAACGACCCCGCATCTGCAAGAGATACGGGGCCGTTCGGCCAGGACCAGCCGCCGGCTGTCAGGCGTCAGTCGTCAGGCATCACGCGGCTGAGGTCAGCCACTGAGGTCAGCCACTGAGGTCAGTCGCTGAGGCGGGCGCCGGTCGACGTCGAGAAGACGTGGAGCTCGGCGGCGCGCGGGACGACGTGCAGCGTGGTGCCCTTGGCGGGGACGTCACGGCCGCCGACGCGGACGACCAGGTCCTTGTCCTCGCCGCCGACGCGGGTGGAGCCGTACACGAAGCCGTCGGAGCCGAGCTCCTCGACGACGTTGACGGTGACGGCCAGGCCGTCCTTGCCGGTGGGGCCCTGCACGTCGAAGTGCTCGGGGCGGACGCCGACGGTGACGGTGGTGTCGCCGTTGGCGGAGGCGGCGGCGATGGCGTCACGGGAGACCGGGACGACGCTGTTGCCGAACTTGACGCCGCCGTCGGTGATCGGGACCTCGATCAGGTTCATCGCGGGGGAGCCGATGAAGCCGGCGACGAAGAGGTTGGCCGGCTTGTCGTACATGTTGCGCGGCGAGTCGACCTGCTGGAGCAGACCGTCCTTGAGGACCGCGACGCGGTCGCCCATGGTGAGGGCCTCGGTCTGGTCGTGGGTGACGTAGACCGTGGTGATGCCCAGACGGCGCTGGAGGCCGGCGATCTGCGTACGGGTCGAGACACGGAGCTTGGCGTCGAGGTTCGACAGCGGCTCGTCCATGAGGAAGACCTGCGGCTCACGCACGATGGCGCGACCCATGGCGACACGCTGACGCTGACCGCCGGAGAGCGCCTTCGGCTTGCGGTCGAGGTACTCGGTGAGGTCCAGGATCTTCGCGGCCTCTTCGACCTTGGTGCGGATCTCGGACTTGTTGACACCGGCGATCTTGAGCGCGAAGCCCATGTTGTCGGCGACGCTCATGTGCGGGTACAGCGCGTAGTTCTGGAACACCATGGCGATGTCCCGGTCCTTGGGCGGCAGGTGCGTGACGTCGCGGTCACCGATGCGGATGGAGCCGGCGTTGACGTCCTCGAGACCCGCGAGCATGCGCAGGGAGGTCGACTTGCCACAGCCGGAGGGCCCGACGAGGACGAGGAACTCGCCGTCGGCGATCTCGATGTCGAGCTGGTCGACGGAGGGCTTGGTGGCACCGGGGTACACCCGGGTCGCCTTGTCGAAAGTGACGGAAGCCATGGTGATGTGTCCCTTCACCGGCAGGAACGTGCCGGACGATCCGAGTAAAGGAAGGATTGAGGTCTAGTCCACCTGGATGAACTGCACGTGACGCTACCTGGCGCCGCGGCATCTGTCAGCACTCCGCCCGGGGTGAGATTTCCGACCGTCGCCGGGACGAGGTTGGTTACACTGCACTCGCTGCCTCCTTAGCTCAGCTGGCCAGAGCACCGCTCTTGTAAAGCGGGGGTCGTCGGTTCGAACCCGACAGGGGGCTCAAGGCAAAGGGCCGGCGCAGGGGCATGTTTCCCCGGCGCTGGCCCTTTCGCATGATCACGGCCGTGCCACCTACGTGCCAGAAGGCCCTTCCGGGCGGGCTTGGCGGATCATCTCGCCGAGCTTCCCGGCGATGTGCTGATCACGGTCGCTCGTCATGTGCTGGTAGATCAGCGCGGCCCGGGTCGTGCTGTGTCCCATCCGCGTCATCAGCTCGCGCGTGCTGGCCCCGGCGCTGGAGGCGAGGGTGGTCCCGGTGTGGTGGAGGTCGTGGAAGTGGATATCACCGGAGACGCCGGGAGCGGTCTTCGGCGCCTTGTCGGCCAGCGTGCCGTTCTGCAGCTCGGACTGGGCACGGCGGACCAGGACCACGGAGCGGCGGGTCAGGTCGAGGCCGGCGGCGGAGCGAGGCCCGCTCGCTCCGCCCTGGCGAGGCTGGGAGCGCAGCTACAGGCATGCCGACGAGGTGTGATCAGGGAGCGAAGTACCAGCAGTACAGGCTCAGGCCTCTCTCCTTACGACTGCCGGCCAAGGCTGACAGACGTTCAAGGAGACCAACCGCGCTGTCTGGTGAAATCTCATCGTCGGGCTCAGAGAGGATCTCAGCCCAACTCGTAGCTGCGGTTCGGAGCCGATCCGTTCCTGCACTTGCCAATGCCGTGCAGAGCGGCTGCGGAACAGCGAAGACGGTGAAGCCATCGTTGGCCATCGGCACCACGTATCTGAGTGGACTCTCTGCCCCGGTCAGCAGGGCCTCCCACCTCGGAACCGCGTCATCCGCATAGACACCGTCACACGGCACGGCAGGAAAGGCGTGACTCTTACGCGGTCCTACACGCACTGCGGACTCGTCGTCTCCAGCAAGGAAGAACTCTCCCACGAGCACCATCTGCCGATTCTGGCACGCACCGGTGCCCGGGAACGTGGGCCAGCGACTGCTGCGCATGATCAACCGGACAGGTCCCAGAGCTTGCGGCCGCAGGGAGCTGTTACAGATTTCTCTACCTCGTCAAGGCACCCGCCGCGCACGGCCCGTCGCCCGGGCCTGCGCTCCTGTCTACGCCCCACTCCAGCCCGGCCGCCGACCGCACGCCTGACAGCTCGGGTTGATGGGCGACGACCACGGATCGGCCGAGGCGGTCCGCGGGTGCGGCTCAAGACGATGCCTCCGGCGGGGGCGCTCAGGCTCCGGGATGGCGGGGGACCGTGCTCGGGTGCCGGCCGGTGGGGTGTGGCGGTGGGGGCTCCCATCCCGTCTGCCGTCGACCCAGGCAGAGCTGAGCAGACACGGCACCGGGCGTCCAGGTCGTTCGTACAGTGGCGCGCTCCACCTGGGCGCCCGGCACCGCGGCTGCTCCACGGTGTGTGGGTCGACGGCAGACGGGATGGAAGCTGGGGTGAGGGCTGGGTGTGACGTTTCCCGTGATGGCGCACAAGCGATCTCCAGTGTGTCGAGTCGGTTGTTTTCGATCGTTTGTTGTCGTGTGGGTTGGTGGGGGAACTCATCCAGTGGTGGTGGTCGTACTCACGGGTGCATCGCCCGTGGGGGCGGTGACGCGCTGTGCGCCGAAAGAAGAGGGGTTCAGGATGGCTGAGGAGATCGGGATCGCGGAGGCTGTGGAGCATCTGCGGGCGGAGCTGGTGGCCGCGGCGGCAGGTGAGGGGAGCGGTCCGCGGTTCGAGGTGGGGCCGGTGGAGTTGGAGTTCTCGGTGGAGATGCGCAGGGAGGGCAAGGGGAAGCTGGGTGTGAAGGCGTGGGTGGTGTCGGCGGGGGCGGAGGGGTCGGTGTCGAAGGCGTCGGTGCACCGGGTGAAGTTGGTGCTGACGCCGAAGGACACGGTGACCAACGGCGCCTATCACGTGAACACCGACCGGCCTGACGAGACAGGCGAGTTGATTGGCTCCCGCTTCGGCGAGTAGGGCCGGGCATCCCGCCCGCCGACCACGGGGTGCCGGCCCGCGGGATGGTGCACATCGGAGTCGGGCGCGATCGCGGGGAGGGCTGATCGGGGTGCACAGGGCGCGGATAGCGGTGGTGCGGTCGGGGGAGGCGCGGGGGTCGGGGTATGTGCTGGGCGGAAGGCTGGTGCTGACGGCCGCGCACGTGCTGAAGGACCCCTCGCGGGTGTCGGTGCAGTTGCCGGACCGGGCGGGTGTGGTGAAGTGCCGGGTGATGTGGCAGCAGTTGGATGACGGTCCGCAGGGGTGGGATGCAGCGCTGTTGCTGGCGGAGGGGGAGTTGTCGGACCGGCCGTTGCCGGGGGTGCGGTGGGGGCGGCTGGTGACCATGCAGTCCTGTCCCGCACGGGCGTTCGGTTTCCCGGAGGTCGGGAAGGCCGGCGGGGACGCGGTGTCGCTGGTGCAGCGGGACGGACGCGTGCTGCCTGTGAGCGGCCGGGACCGGGACCGCTACGTCCTGGCCGGCGCCAGTGGCGCCGCACCGGTGGAGGGGGTCTCGCCGTGGGGCGGGATGTCGGGGGCGGCCCTGTGGTGCGGCAGCGGGCCGGGCATGCTGCCGCTGCTGACCGGGGTGGTGGTCGGTGACGCACCCGGCTGGAGCCACACCCAACTGGAGGCCATGCCCGCCTACGCGCTGGCGTCGAATCCGGTCGTGCGCCGGCTGGTCGAGGAGCACACCGGACGGCCGATGTCCCTGGAGCCGGCCGACCTCCAGGACGTCACCGACCGCCTGGCCACACCCCGGCCACCACGCTCACCGGCCGACCTGCTGCGCCCCGAGCAGGCGGTGGTGTCCTTCATGGGGCGGGACGACCTCCTCAAGGAGTTGAGCCACTGGTGCGAACCGGCCCCCGAGACCGCCGCGTCCAGCCCGCCGGATGCGGCAGGCGAGGGGATCTGGGAGTGGGGCGAGAGCCCTGTGCGGGCGCGGCTGCTGACCGGGCAGGGGGGAGCGGGCAAGACCCGGCTGTCCGGCGAGCTCGCCGCCCGGATGACGGTCCGGGGTTGGACGACGATCCGTCTGACAACCGACACCACCGTGCCGCTAGACATCCTGTCCCAGGTTGGCCGCCCACTGCTGATCGTGGTCGACTACGCCGAGACCCGTACACCGCAACTACATGCCCTGCTCGAAGCAGTCGACCACGACCAGGCGGACAGCCCCGTACGGGTGCTGGCTCTGGCCCGCGCCGCGGGCGACTGGTGGACCCGCGCCGCGCAGCACCCCCACAGCCAGGCCCTGGCCGCCGCCGCCGTCACCCCGGTAACGGCCCTGCACCCCGCCGTCGACGACCGCGCCACTGCCTACCAGCAGGCGGTGGGCGATTTCAGTACTCGGCTGCACCTCCTGTCCCCCACCGTCGACTGGTCGGCGCTCCTGCCCACAGTCCTTGCCCCGGCCGCACGACCGCCACTGGACGGCAGCGAGTTCGACACGCCTTTGTCGGTGCAGATGGCCGCGCTTCTCGCCCTGCTTGACGCCACCGGCATCCCCCAGCCGACCAACCAGGCCAACTCACTCGAAGGTCGACTCCTGGGGCATGAGCGTGGCTACTGGGACAAGACCGCCAGCAGCCGGGAAGCCCTGTGCGGGGAACGTACCGGGACCCAGACGCGTGCGCTGGCTGTCGCCCTGGCCTGCATGGTCCCCGCGACCGATCGCGACGACGCCCGCGCGCTTCTGGCCCATCTGCCCGGTCTGGGCGACGACAGCGCGGCCGCCGTGCGCAGCGAGTTGGCCACCTGGCTCACTGATCTGTATCCCGCACCCGCGGAAGCAGAATGGGGCAGTCTCCAGCCCGACCGGATCGCCGAACACCAGCTCGGCACCGAGGCCGCCCGCGAACGGTCCCTGTTCACCCGCATCCTCACCGAACTCCCCGACCCGCAAGCCGCCCAGGCCCTGACTGTCCTGGCCCGCACCAGCCAGCACCCCCAATACAATGGCGTGATCAGCCACATCCTGCGCGAGGCCGTCGGTACCGCCCCGGAGGTACTGGGACCGGCCGCCCTGACCACCGCGACCCGTACCGCGCACCCCGCACCCCTGATCGCCGCGCTGACCGAGCTGACCCGGACCACGTCGGACGTCGCGCTGCTGTGCGACCTCAGTAGCCGGATCCCGCACGCCACCCTGGCCCTCAGCGAATGGGCCGCCGACCTCGCCACAGCCCTGGTCGAACACTACGATTCACACAATCCCGACCTTCCCGGCCTCGCCGCCTCGCTGAACAACCAGTCCGTCCGTCTGACAGGGCTGGGGCGCCGGGAGGAGGCGCTGATCGCCGTCACCCGCGCCGTCGAGATCCGCGAGACTCTCGCCGACCGGCGGCCTGACGCCTTCCTCCCCGACCTCGCCATGTCGCTGAACAACCAGTCCAACCGCCTGTCCGATCTGGGGCGCCGGGAGGAGGCGCTGACCGCCATCACCCGCGCCGTCGACACCTACCAGACCCTCGCCGACCGGCGGCCTGACGCCTTCCTCCCCGACCTCGCC
>NZ_JACSCH020000027.1 GCF_014451325.2 Streptomyces sp. CB02980
GGCGGGGTCACCGCGTACGGCCCGGGCAGCGGTCGGGGCGGGAGGGCGCGTGCGGGCCGGTGGGTGGGGGCTTGGTTTGTTGCGGGGGCCGGTGGGCGTTGTTCCGTCGGTTCGGGGTGCGCGGTTGTTGGATGGGGCGGTCAGGCTCGGCTCAGCGACGGAAGCTCGTTCGGAGTGGAGCTTCAGGCCCCGCTGGTCACTCCCGGTGGGTAGCAGGCGTGGACAACTGCGCACTACTCCGAGTAACAGGCCCCGGAATAAGCCCCATTGGGGGTGAATCACCCTTATCGGGCGATGAAACTGCAAGAAACTCACGCCGACAGCCCCCACCGCCCACCAAGACAGACCGGCGGGGCCTGAAGCCCCGCCCGGGGACGCCGGTCCGCCGCTAAGCCGAAGCCGGGCCGCCCCATTCAACAACCGCGCACCCCGAACCGGCCGACGGAAGCCCACCGGCCCGCACAACGAACCAAGCCCCCACCCACTCACCGGCACAGCCACACCCACCGCGACCGATGCCCGGCCTCGCACCCGACCACCAGCCGGCGGACGCACACCGACCCCAGCCACACCCCAGGCATCCGCGCAGGCCCCGGCCCTCGGCCGCCCTCCGAGTGTGAAAAGGCGGCCTCCGCCGCCGGGTCAAGGGTGGCCGAAGGCCATCGGCGAAGCCGACGCGACGCAGGAGCGCCCTTGACCCGGTGGCGGAGGACGCCACACTCGGAAAGAGGGCGGCCGCACCCGCACCCCACCCGAAACCCCCGCCCCCAGGACCCAGCCCCCGCGAAGGCGCCACCCTTCGTTCAACTACAGTCCAGAAACAAGCACTTGGCTTCGATTCAGATCGCAAACCCCCTCCGCTACTGTGTGGCCCATGCAGGGGGAACTGGAAAACAACTCTAATTTGGGCAGTCTGGACGGCAGCGGGGCCATGCCGCTGGAACCGGGTGATCCCCGGCAGATCGGCGCTTTCAGGCTGCTCGGTGTCCTCGGGTCCGGTGGGATGGGGCGGGTCTATCTCGGCGCCGTGCCCGGGAAGTTCGCCGCGGTGAAGCGGGTTCTTCCCGTGCTCGCCGAAGACGCCGACTTCCTCAGCCACTTCGGCCACGAGCTCGACAACCTCGCCCGGCTCCCCGCCGGCGCCAACACCAAGCTGCTCGCCAGCGACCGCACGGCCAAGCCACCGTGGTTCGCCACCGAGTACATCCCGGGCATCACCCTCAACGAGGCCATCCGGCTGCACGGCGGCCCCCTCCTCGGCCCCGCCCTCTGGCGACTCCTCCACCACGCCGCCACCGGGCTCGGGGTCGTCCACGGCGCCGACATGGTGCACCGCGACCTCAAGCCCTCCAACGTCATGCTCACCTCCTCCGGCCTCTCCCTCATCGACTTCGGCGTCGCCCGCGCCGCCGACCAGAGCCGGCTCACCAAGACCGGCATGGTCATCGGCACCCCCGCCTACATGGCCCCCGAGCAGGCCGTCGCCGACCGCCGGCTCACCGGCGCCGCCGATGTCTTCGCCCTCGGCAGCCTCCTCCTCTACGCGGCGAACGGCCGCCCTCCCTTCGGCGACGGCTCCGGCCCCGACCTGCTCTACCGCGTCGTCCACGCCGAGCCCGAGTTCGGCCGGCTCACCGAGACCGAGCCCGAGCTCGCCGATCTCATCCGCACCTGCCTCGCCAAGGACCCGGCCGACCGCCCCACGGCCGCCGAGCTCGTCAAGCGCACCTCCGAGCGCGCCGCGGGCGCCCTCTGGCCCTCCTCCGTCGGTGAGCGCATAGCCGAGCGGGCCGCCTTCGCCGCCGAGCCGCCCACCGCCGAGCATCTGGCGGAGCTCGCCAAGGCCGAGCCCGCCGAGGACGTCGCCACCGCCTCCCTCACCCCGCAGGCCGGCTCGAAGGAGCCCGCCACCGCCTCTCCCGATCCGCTCGCCGTCACCGGTTCCGCCGCCCGCGGGCCGCGCGAGAAGCGGAACCGGTTCGTCATGTTCGCCGTGCCCGTCGTCGTGGCGACCGGCACCACCCTGACCGTGGCCCTCGGCCCGTACCAGATCGGTCAGCTCGGCGCGGGCTCCGGGCCCTCTTCGCCGCCGTCCGCCGTGGCCTCGCAGCCGGCGAACGTACAGCTCCCGTCGACCCCGCCCGGCTCGCCTTCCGCCAAGACCCCGCCCGGATCCAAGCCGCCGTCGTCCAAGCCGCCGGTCACTTCCCCCGGCGCGCCCCCGCCCGCCGACGGCGGTGGCGCCGTCGGTGGCGGTGGCGCAGTCGTGGGCGGCACCGGCACCCAGCCCGGGGGCGGTGGCGGGAACGGCTCCGGCAGCGGCTCCGGCGGCGCGGCCGAACCCTCCGATCCTTCCGGCGGCGGCTCCAACCCCACGACCCCCGGCGGCGGCGGCACCACGACCCGCCCTCCGGCCACGCAGCCGCCGCGGACCACGAAGCCCGCGCCGCCGCCGGCCACCGGCGGCTCGGCACCCTCGGGGACGTACTCCATCGAGAGCGTCTCCAACGGCGAGTGCCTGGCCGAGTCCAACCCCGGCTACGCCATCCTGGTCAACACCGTGCCGTGCGGTACCCCGCCCAACAGCGGCACGATCTCCTACACCTGGATCTACTCGCCCGGCGCGAACGGCACCTTCCGGCTGATCAACAAGGCGTCCGGCCACTGCCTCCAGCCGGGCGGGACACCGGGCTTCACCGCCAAGGCGTGCAACGGCTCCAGCACCCAGTCGTGGAAGATCAACACCAAGACGTCCGCCGGCATGACCGTCAAGAACATGAACAGCGGCCAGTGCATGGTCGCCGGGCCGCCGTTCATGATGTCGTACACCTGCGACCCGAGCAGCGCCACCCAGCTCTGGAGGAACGTCTCCCCCGTCTGACCGGACACGGCCTGCCGCCCGGTGCCCACGGCTCGGTGTCCACCGCCGAGCTCCTCGCGCCGAGCTCCTCGCCCCTACGTCAAGCGACCGACGGCGGCGGCTCCCGTGAAGACCGGGACCGTCACATCCCCCTCCCGCCGGAAGGCGACCTCCAGTTCCATCCCGATCCGGAGGTCGCCCTCCGCCACCTCCACGACCTCCGTCATCATGCGCGGACCCTCGGCGAGGTCGACGACCGCCGCCACGTACGGGACCCGCTCGCCGAAGGGCGGGAGGTCGTTCCGGTGGACGACCGACCAGGTGTAGAGGGTCGCGCGGCCGCTCGCGCGTTCCCAGGTCACGTCCTCGCTCCAGCAGTGCGGGCAGAACTCGCGCGGGTAGTGGTGGACGCGGCCGCAGGCCGTGCAGCGGCGCAGGAGGAGGTGTCCCTCGGCAGCGGCGTCCCAGTACGGGCGGGTGAAGGTGTCGATGTCGGGGTCGGCAGCCGTCATCAGAAGAGTCCGATCGCGTGGTCGAGGGACCAGGTCTGCCAGGACATGGCGAGGAGGGCGACGAGCGAGATGAGCGCCATCATCGCGTTCTGCCCCTGCTCGGCCCAGTCGTGGATCATGAGGACGAGGTAGAGAAGGTTCAGGAGGAGGCCGCCGATCAGGGCGACCGGGGTCAGGAAGCCGACCACCAGGCCGAGCCCGAGGGCCAGTTCGGCGTAGACGACGACGTACGCCATGAGCTTGGGGCGCGGGGCGACGATCGTCTCGAAGCCCTTCTTGACCGGCGGCCACTTGTGCTTGCCGGCCACGTCGGCGGCCCAGGCCATGCCGGTGCCGCGCTCGAACCAGCCCTTCTTGTCCTTGTGGCGCCAGCTCTCCAGCCACCACAGGCCGAGGCCGATGCGGAGGACGGCGAGCCATTCGGCGCCGGTGAGCCAGACGGTCTGCATGCGCGCTCCCCCTCGTGGGACACCACTCAATCTGACGGTACGTCAGTTCAGCGCAGCCCCGCCTCCCGCGCAAGAGGGGGTGCCGGGCGACCGGAGCGAGCGGTCGAACCGGGCGGTCGGCGTGACCGATTCGCAACCGAAATCCCTCTTGACCGAGACCCACAGCGTGTACACGTCATTACGCTCAGCACTCATGTCCACCACCCCCCTTGCACTCTCTCCACAGGCTGACCACCCCGTGTACGTCATCGGCGCGGGCCCCGGCGGGCTCGCGGTCGCCGCCGCCCTGCGCGCGCGGGGCGTCCGGGCCGTCGTCCTGGAGAAGTCCGACGCCGTCGGCGCCTCCTGGCGTGCCCACTACGACCGGCTGCGGCTGCACACCACCCGGCGGCTCTCCGCCCTTCCCGGGCTCAAGATGCCCCGCTCCTTCGGACGCTGGGTCGCCCGCGCGGACGTGGTGCGCTACCTGGAGAGGTACACCGAGAAGCACGAGCTGGAGATCGTGACGGGCGTCGAGGTCTTCCGTGTCGAGCGGGCCGGGGCCGACTGGGTCCTGCACGCGACCGGCGGGCGCCGGCTCACCGGGCGGGCGGTCGTCGTGGCCACCGGCTACAACCACACCCCGCGCCTGCCCGACTGGCCCGGCCGCGACGCGTACAAGGGGCGCCTCGACCACGCCCGGACCTATCGCAACCCGGAGCCGTACGCCGGGAAGGACGTCCTCGTCGTCGGCATCGGCAACACCGGCGCCGAGATCGCCGCCGACCTCGCCGACGGCGGCGCCGCCCGGGTGCGGCTCGCGGTGCGGACCGTCCCGCACATCGTGAAGCGCACCACCGCCGGCTGGCCGGCGCAGCGCTCCGGCATCCTCGTCCGCCGCCTGCCGACGGCCCTCGTCGACCGGCTGGGCACCCTCGCGGCCCGGGTCGGGACGCCGGACCTCTCGGCGTACGGGCTGCCCCGGCCCGACAAGGGCCTCGCGACGCGCCAGCGCGAGGGCGCGATCCCGGTGCAGGACGTGGGCCTGATCGACGCGGTGCGGGCGGGGAAGGTCGAGGTCGTCGCGGCCGTGGAGGCCTTCGAGGACGGCGAGGTGGTCCTCGCGGACGGCACCCGGATCGCCCCGGACGCGGTGATCGCGGCGACCGGCTACCGGCGCGCCCTGGAGCCGCTCGTCGGGCATCTGGACGTGCTCGACGAGCGCGGGCACCCGGTGGTGCACGGGGCGCGCTGCCCGCGCGAGGCGCCCGGCCTGTACTTCACGGGGTTCACGAACCCGATCAGCGGGATGTTCCGGGAGCTGGCGATCGACGCGGAGAAGATCGCGCGGCGGATCGCTCGGTAGTCCGGGCCGGGCCCCTCCAGGCGCCACCCCGAGAGCCGTCGCCCCACGCGACCGACGCCCCCGAGAGCCACGCGACCGATGCCCCCGGCGGCCGTCGCCTCACGCGACCGCCGCCTCACACCGGCCGCCTCACACCGGACGCCGCACACCGGCCGCCTCACACCTATTCCTGACTGGCCGTCAGTTCTGTAATCTGACTGAGCGTCAGGTGTATACGGATGGGTGAAGGGCGGGCGGAACACATGCTTGGATCGACTCACGGCACCTTCACCACCGATCTCCGCGCCCGCGTGGACGCCTGCGGGGAGTCGCCCCGCACCACCGTGCACGGCGTCACCGCCGCCCCCGGCGACCAGGACGTCAGCGGGCGTCCGCTGCACGCGGCCGTGCCCGACCTCGACCGTTTCTTCCGGCCCGAGTCCGTCGCCGTCGTCGGCGCATCCGACACCGAGGGCCGGCCCAACACCGGGATCACCCGGCAACTGCTCGCCTGGGCCGAGCGGGTCGGGGCCCGGCTCGTGCCCGTGCACCCGACCCGCACCAGCGTGTTCGGGATCGCCTGCGTACCCTCCGTCGGCGCACTCACCGAGCCCGTCGACCTCGCCGTCCTCCTCGTCGCCGACCCGCTCCCCGTCATCGAGCAACTCGCCGAGACCAAGGTGAAGTTCGCGGTCGCCTTCGCCTCCGGCTTCGCCGAGACCGGCGCGGCCGGGGCCGCCGCGCAGGAACGTCTCGCCGCCGCCGTACGCCGCTCCGGACTCCGCCTCCTCGGCCCCAACACCAACCTCAACGCCTTCGAGCGCTTCCGTGAGGACCTCGAAGGCCCCGCCGTCGCCCTCATCACCCAGTCCGGCCACCAGGGGCGGCCCGTCTTCACCCTCCAGGAGCTCGGCGTCCGCCTCTCCCACTGGGCGCCCACCGGCAACGAGGCCGACCTGGAGACCTCCGACTTCATCTCGTACTTCGCCGGACGGCCCGAGGTCGGCGCCATCGCCTGTTACGTCGAGGGCCTCAAGGACGGCCGTTCCTTCCTCCTCGCCGCCGACCGGGCCGCCCGCCATGGCGTCCCGGTCGTCGCCGTGAAGGTCGGCCGCACCGAGACCGGGGCCCGTACGGCCGCCTCCCACACCGGCAAGCTCACCGGCGCCGACCAGGTCGTCGACGCGGCCATGCGCCAGTTCGGGGTGATCCGGGTCGACGGCCTCGACCAGCTCCAGGACACCGCGACCCTGCTCGCCCGCGCCCGCCGCCCGCAGGCCGACGGCGTCGTCGTCTACTCCATATCCGGCGGTACGGGTGCCCACTTCGCCGACCTGGCCACCGAGGCGGGGCTCCAGCTGCCCACCCTCCCGCAGGCCAAGCAGGACGAACTGCACGAGTGGATCCCGGAGTACCTCTCCGTCTCCAACCCCGTCGACAACGGCGGGCACCCGGTGGGCGACTGGCGCGGCCGGAAGATCATCGACGCGATCCTCGCCGACCCGTCGGTGGGCGTGCTGATCTGTCCGATCACCGGGCCGTTCCCTCCCATGAGCGACAAGCTCGCCCAGGACCTCGTCGACGCCGCCGAGGCGACGGACAAGCTGGTGTGCGTGGTGTGGGGGTCGCCGGTCGGTACGGAGGACGCGTACCGCACGACTCTGCTCGGCTCCTCGCGCGTCGCCACCTTCCGTACGTTCGGCAACTGCATCGGGGCCGTGAAGGCCCATCTCGACCACCACCGCTTCACCACCGCCTACCGCTCCCCCTTCGACGAGGCACCCCGCACCCCCTCCCCCTCCTTCCGCAAGGCCCAGGCCCTCATGCGGCCCGGCCGGCGGCTCAGCGAGCACGCGGCGAAGCAGCTCCTGCGGGCGTACGGGATACGGGTGCCGCGCGAGCAGCTCGTCACCAGCGCGGCGGCGGCCGTCCGGGCGGCCGGGCTCGTCGGCTACCCGGTCGTGATGAAGGCCTCGGGCGCGCAGCTCGCCCACAAGACCGAACTGGGCCTGGTGAAGGTCGGACTGACCTCCGCGAGCCAGGTCAGGGACGCGTACCGCGAACTCACCGACATCGCCCGCTTCGAGTCGATCGACCTCGACGGGATCCTCGTCTGCCAGATGGTCGGGCGCGGTGTGGAGATGGTGGTGGGCGTGACCCGCGACGACCTGTTCGGCCCGACGGTGACGGTCGGGCTCGGCGGGGTCCTGGTGGAGGTCCTCAACGACACGGCCGTACGGGTCCCGCCGTTCGGGGAGTCCGAGGCGCGCTCGATGCTCGGCGAACTGCGCGGCCGGGCCCTTCTCGACGGGGTACGGGGTGCGCCGCCGGCCGACGTGGACGCGCTCGTCGAGGTGGTGCTGCGGGTGCAGCGGATGGCTCTGGAACTCGACGGCGACCTCGCCGAGCTCGACATCAACCCGCTGATGGTGCTGCCGCGGGGGCAGGGTGCGGTGGCCCTGGACGCACTCGCGGTCTGTCGTTAGCCAACACCTTCTGGGAGCTCTTGTGACCGACGTGCCGGATGCCCTCCACGCCGATGCCCTCCACGCCGATGTCCTCCACACCGTCGAGAACGGCGTCTTGTGGATCACCCTCAACCGCCCCGAGGCGATGAACGCGGTCACCTGGGACCAGCGGGAACGCATCATGGCCCTGCTCGACGGGGCTTCCGCCGACCCGGACGTCCGGGCGGTGGTGGTGACGGCGACGGGCCGCGGCTTCTGCGCGGGGGCGGACCTGCGGGGCGCGCCGGCGGTCTCGGAGACCGTCCCCGGGGACGTGGCGCGCACGATCCGGCGCGGGGCGCAGCGGTTCATCGGGGCCGTCATGGACTGCGAGAAGCCGGTGATCGCGGCGGTGAACGGGACGGCGGCGGGGATCGGGGCGCATCTGGCGTTCGCGTGCGACCTGGTCCTGGCGGCGGACTCCGCGCGCTTCATCGAGGTGTTCGTACGGCGGGGGCTCGTCCCGGACGGCGGCGGGGCGTATCTGCTGCCGCGGCTGATCGGGCCGCAGCGGGCGAAGGAGCTGATGTTCTTCGGGGACGCGGTGTCGGCGACGGAGGCGTACGGCATGGGCCTGGTGAACCGGGTCGTCCCGGCGGAGGAGCTGCCGAAGGCGGCCCGGGAATGGGCGGAACGTCTGGCCCAGGGCCCGACGCGGGCGCTCGCGCTGACGAAGCAGCTGGTGAACGCGTCCCTGGACGTGGACCGTGCGGCGGCCTTCGCGGCGGAGGCGGCGGCGCAGGAGATCAACATGACGACGCGGGACGCGAAGGAGGGCGTGGCGAGCTTCGTGGAGCGGCGGGAGGCGCGGTACGAGGGGAGATAGTCGCGCGACCGTGGCGGACCTGGGCCGTATCGTGTGTCGCGCATATGACACACCGCCGCTCCGGGGGGAACGGAATGCCCAACTCCGCGCGCTCGCGCAAAAGATCCCGAAGATCCGGAAGATCACTTCTGCTGATCCCGGCCCTGCTGACGGCCCTCGTGGGCCCGCTGCTCCCGACGGGCACGGCCCTGGCGGCGACGCCGGCACCGCCGGCCGCGAGCTCGGCGCCCGCGCCGGAGCCGGAGCCCTCGACGACGGACCCGGCGCCCGAGCCGACCGCACCCGAGCCGACCGTGCCGGAGCCGTCGGCCACGACCGAGCCGGCGCCCGAGCCGACTCCGACCACGGAGCCGACGCCCGACCCGACACCGACCACCGACCCGTGTCCCGCGATGCCGCTCGCGCCGATCGGCGACCCCGGCGACGCGGTCCAGCAGGTCACCGTCGAGTCGAAGGGCACCACCTGCTTCACCGTCACCGTGGAGCAGCCCGGCACGTACCGCATCCTCATCGACGGCGGCCACGACACCTACCCGGGGCTGTACGCGGGTGAGGACAAGGTCACGTGCCAGGACTGGGTCTACAAGGACGCCTGGTGCGACCTGGCCGTCGGCCGGTACACGCTCAAGCTCACCAACAACGGATGGGAGGCCGCCAAGAACCGGGTCGCTCTCGTCCCGCTGATGGCCACCGCCCAGGGTGACTGCCCCGCCGTTCCCGGCACCGGGTACGCCACGGCCCCGGTGACCGGCACCGGCGCCGGCCCGCTGGGCGTCGTCTGCCACTCCTTCACCGCCGCCCCGGGTGAGCGGATCACGACGGAGCTGCGGCGCGTCACCTACGGCGACTCCTTCGCGTGGATCTCCGACGCCACCGGCAAGCGCCTCTGCGTGGAGCGCAACCAGGACGGCTCCGAGGGCTGCGTCCTGCCCGAGGGCACCGACGGCCACCGCGTCTACGCGGTCGTCGGCAACCAGGAGGACGGGAGCCTCAACGCCCCCTACGCGCTGAAGGTCCGCCGCCTGTCCGACCCCGCGGGCTGCGTCACCGTCGCCCCGTCCGTCTACGGCACCGCGCCGGACCGGTCAGGGCCCGCGACCGGCTGCAAGACGTTCACGCCCACCGTGTCCGGCCGGTACGACGTACGGGCCGTGTCCGAGGAGGGCAACCGCAGCAACGTCTCCGTGTACAAGCAGGACGGCACCTACGCCTGCCGGAGCTACGAGGGGCTCTGCACGCTCACGGCGGGCACGGCGTACACCGTCCTCACCGACGACGCCGTCCAGTTCTTCGGCCGCGGCTCCACCGAGGGCTGCGTGGACGGGGTCGCGCTCACCGCCGCCTACCGGGGCGCGTTCTCCGCGCCCGGCGAGGTCGACTGCCTGAACCTGCCGCTGCCGCAGGGCGCGCACCTCGCCGTCCAGTCGGACCTCGCCACCGACATCACGGTGTACGACGCGACCGGCGCCGAGCAGTGCCTCTACGCCACGAACCTGTGGGACGCCACCTGCACGCTCGGCGGTACCGCCCCCTACCGGCTGATCGTCGTCGACGAGGACGCGACCGAGGGCGGCGACGGCTACGGTCTCGTCGTCCACCGGACCGACGCGCCCTCCACCTGCCCGACCTTCACCGCCGCCGAGTTCAGCGCGGCCCCGGCCCGGTCGGTCGTGAAGACCGGCAACGGCGTCTTCGCCGGCTGCCTGACGATCCCCGCCACCGCCCACTCCGCGAACGAGCTGTTCCAGATCGCGAAGGGCGCCGGCGGCTCGTCCGCCGAAGCCGTGGTGGTGGACGCGAAGGGCAGGGTCAGCTGCGAGATCCGCAACTACTACGGCACCTTCTCGGTCTGCGACCTGACCCCGGGCCTTGCCCACACGGTCCTCGTCCAGGGCCGTGACGTGACCGCCGAGACGCTGCTGACCCGTCAGGACGTCACCGCCACCGCGCGCGGCTGCGTCACCACCCCGGCCGTCGCCGCAGGCGGCCCGTCCACCGGGGGCGTCCCGGCCGCGCCCGGCACCTTCCGGTGCCACCGGGTCACGACGTCCGCCGCCGGGGACACCCTGCACCTGGACGCGCGGGACGCGAACGACTCCGTCCGGCTCATGGCCATGGACGCCAAGGGCAATGCGGTCTGCGACTACTTCGCCAGGGGCTGCGCCGCCACCGGTTCCGCCGCCTACCAGGTGCTGATCCAGGTCCCGGCGGGCGGCACCGCACCCGCCGCCTACCGGCTCGACGCCGCCCGTATCGGCACGCCGACCGGGCCCGCCCCGGAGTGCGCCAAGGTGGCGAACGTGAGCTACGGCTTCGGTCCGCTCACCGGCACCCTCAGCGAGCAGCGCGCCACGCTGTGCTGGGCGCTCCCGACCGCCGCGGGCGACTACTACGAAGCGGCGTTCAGCCCGGCCGGCACCTTCGCGACCATGCCGCGGCCCCGGATGTACGACCGGAGCAGCCGGGTGAACTTCTGCGGCGGCTCGTACACGAGTCGGGGCGAGATCTACAGCTGCGGGCTGTCGGGCGGGTACCCGAAGACGGCCAAGCCGACCACGCTCGTGATCGGCCTGCCGGAGAAGCCGGCGCAGGCCTCCACGCCGGTCAAGGCGCAGTTCTCCTGCACCGGCGTCGTCTGCGGCCCCGACGAGCGCTCCGTCGGCACCGTCGGCCCGGCCGCGGTCGGCCGGGGCAGGATCTCGATGACCGTCACCGGCTCGGCGCTGCCCGCCTCGGCCAAGGTCGTCGTGACGAACGGGTCCTTCCGGGCCGAGTCCACCACCCTCTCCGTCGCGCCGGACCGGCGCAGCATGACGGTCGCGCTGGACCTCACGAACGCGCCGCTCGGCTCCCTGAGCACCAGCGTCTACGCGTTCGGCGCGCAGTTCATGAAGGCGTCGGTGACCGTCGTCGCCGCGCTCCGCAACACCGCCGCCCCCGGTATCTCCGGTACGGCGGTCGTCGGCGGGAAGGTGACGGCGAAGCCCGGGTCGTGGTCGCTGCCGGTGAACTCGCTCGCGTACCAGTGGCGGGCCAACGGGGTCGCGATCGCGGGGGCCACGGCCTCCACGTACACGATTCCCTCCACGATCCAGGGCAAGCAGCTGTCGGTGGCCGTGATCGCACGGAAGACCGGGCACCCGACGCTCACCGCGGTCAGCGGATCCCTCGCGGTGAAGGGCGCCGCACCGAAGGCGACCAAGGCCCCGGCCCTCACCGGCACGGTCAAGGTCGGGCGGACGCTCACTCTGAACCGGGGTACGTGGACTCCGGCGCCGACCTCGTACGCGTACCAGTGGTACGCGAACGGGCGGGCGATCAGCGGGGCCACCCGTGCCACGTTCACGCTCACCAAGGCCCAGCGCGGGACCCGGATCACCGTCAGGGTGACCGCCCACCGCACCGGGCACATCTCGGGTGTCGCCTGGACCCGGGCGACGGGCGCCGTCGCCGGCTGATCCCTCGGTCGGACGGGTGAAGAGCCCCCCGGGCGGCGGTCCTGCCGTCGCCCGGGGGGCTTTCGCGTGCGGGGCTTCCCGCCGGGTCTCCACCGTCTCCACCCTTCTCATCTGACGAACCGTCAGGTTCAATGGACGACGTGATGGGACACGCGGGGATGGCGGCCACCGTCGTCCGACACCTGAGAGCGGCCGGTTCGCCGACGGCCGTGGAACCACTGCCCCGGCCGGTACTGCGCGCGGTACGGGAGGACGAGCGACCGCCCGTCGACCCGGCCGAATTCCGCCGCGTCCTCGGCCACTTCGCGAGCGGGGTCACGATCGTGACCGCGCTCGGCGCGGAAGGACCGGCCGGATTCGCCTGCCAGTCCTTCGCCTCCCTCTCCCTCGACCCGCCCCTGGTCGCCTTCATGGTCGCCCGTACGTCGACGACCTGGCCCCGGATCGCGGGCGCCGGCACCTTCTGCGTCAACATCCTCGGGGCCGACCAGGGCCCGCTGTGCCGGTCGTTCGCGGTCAGCGGGGCGGACAAGTTCGCGGGCGTCGACTGGACCCCGGCGCCGGGCACGGGCTCCCCCCGGCTCGCCGGCGCGCCCGCCTGGATCGACTGCGCGATCACCGCCGTGCACACCGGGGGCGACCATCTGATCGTGGTGGGGCGGGTGGAGTCGCTCGGTGCCGCGGAGGACGGCGATCCACTGCTGTTCCACCGGGGGAGGTTCGGGCGCTTCAGCGCCTAGACGCGACAGCGGCCAGGCACGACAGCGGCTCAGCACGACGGCGCCCGGGCACGACAGCGGCTCAGCGCGAAAGCGCCCACGCGCTGAAGCGCCTCAGGCCTCGATCCCGCCCGTGGACTGACCCACGCTGCCGAGCAGGAACACGGTCAGCACCGCGACCGTCCCCCACACCAGCAACGCCACGAAGTAACCCCGCCGCGCGTGACGCGTGACGAGCACCGCCGCGGCCAGGCACACCGTGGCCACCAGCCAGCCCGGCCCGCCCGCGACCGGCCACAGCAGGGCCCCCGCGGCGGTCGACAGGAGCAGCTGCCAGCCGGTCGGACGCCCGCCCAGCCGGCGCGTCAGGGCCTCGCCCAGGAGCACGACCGGCAGCACGAGCGCGGCGGAGACCGCGAACGCCGGAAGCAGCCCGACCACCGTGAGGAGCGGGAGCGCGAGGAGGGTCAGCGCGCTGAGGCGCTCCTCACCCGGCTCCGGCTGCCGGGCGTCCCCGAACACCACCAGCAGGATCAGGGCGACGGCCCCCTCCAGGGCCAGTGCGAGCACCGAGGCCCACAGCATCCGGCTGTACGTGCGCCCCTCGTCCCGCTTGGCCGTGCCACGCTCGCTCATGCGCGATCACCCCCTGGCAGCCATCATGCTCCCGCCAGGGACACCGTCTCCGTCCGGGGGCGGCGGATCACCAGGGCCATCAACGCGGCCGCCGCGCACAGCGCGCCCGAGGCGTACCAGACGACGTCGTACGAGCCGAGGACGTCGCGGGCCACTCCGCCCGCGAACGCGACGACCGCCGCGCCCACCTGATGGGAGGCGAGGACCCAGCCGAAGACGATCGCCGAGTCCTCGCCGTAGTGCTCGCGGCACAGGGCGATCGTCGGCGGGACCGTGGCCACCCAGTCCAGGCCGTAGAACACGATGAAGAACAGCATCGGCGGGTGCACGGACGGCGCGAGCAGCATCGGCAGGAAGAGGAGCGAGATGCCGCGGAGCGCGTAGTAGACCGCGAGGAGCCGGCGGGCCTCGAAGCGGTCGGTGAACCAGCCCGAGGCGATCGTGCCGACGACGTCGAAGACGCCGATGACCGCGAGCAGTCCGGCCGCCGCCGTCACCGGCATCCCGTGGTCGTGGGCCGCCGGTACGAAGTGGGTCTTCACCAGGCCGTTCGTCGACGCTCCGCAGATGGCGAACGTGCCCGCCAGGAGCCAGAACGGGCCGGTGCGGGCCGCCTTGAACAGGACCGTGACGGCGCGCCGGGCCGCGCCCGTGACGGGCGCCGGCTTCTCGGCGTACTCCCCGCCGTACGGGGCGAGCCCGACGTCCGCCGGATGGTCCCGGAGCAGCAGCCACACGAACGGGACCACAGCGAGCGCGGCGAGCGCCACGGTCACGGCCGCCGGGCGCCAGCCGTGGTGCTCGACCAGCCAGGACAGCAGCGGCAGGAACACCAGCTGCCCGGACGCGCCGGCCGCCGTGAGGATGCCCGTCACCAGGCCCCGGCGGGCCACGAACCAGCGGTTGGTGACCGTCGCCGCGAACGCGAGGGCCATCGAGCCGCTGCCGAGCCCGACGAGTACGCCCCAGAAGAGGACGAGCTGCCAGGCCGCCGTCATCCACACCGTGAGCACCGAGCCGAGCGCGATGACCGACAGTGCCACCGCCACGATCCGGCGGATGCCGAAGCGGTCCATGAGGGCGGCGGCGAAGGGGGCCGTGAGGCCGTAGAGGGCGAGGTTCACCGAGACGGCGAAGCCGATCGTGCCCCGCGACCAGTCGAAGTCCTCGTGCAGCGGCTCGATCAGCAGGCCCGGGAGCGAAGCGAACGCCGCCGCGCCGATGATCGTGACGAAGGTGACCGCCGCGACGAACCAGGCGCGATGGATCCGGGGCGTGCGGGGGGTGCCGGGGATGCCGGGGCTGGGGGCAGCCCGCCCGTCGGGCGTATCGGCGGGCGGTGTCTCGGTTGTCTGGGCCATGCCACCGAGCATCCCGGCCCGGCCCGCGCCCGACCACTGGCCCGAACGACAGCTTTCGAATGGATCGGGACACGGATCGGGACACACGTCGGGGCACACGTCGGGGCACACGTCGGGGCACAGGTCGGGGCACGGGCCGGTGCACCGGCCCGACGCAGGTTCGGCCGCCGACCTGGAGACCCACGCCGTCGCTCACACCCTCGGCAGCGTCCTGATCGGGCGTACCGCAAGCAGCGCCCCCACCACGAGCACCGCGATCCCCGCCCCCACCAGCAGCACCTCCTCGGTGCCGACCGCCGCCGCCACCGGCCCCGACAGGGTGCGGCCGACGCCCATCATCAGGAGCGAGCCGGCCACGTCGTACGCGTGCATCCGGTTCAGGGCCTCCTGCGGCACGTGTGTCTGCACGGCCGTCGACCACATCACCAGCCAGAAGGCGAAGGCCGCGCCACCGATGAACTGGCCCGCGCCGAGCAGCGCCACGGGCGCGCCGAGTCCGAGCAGCGCGAGGTTCACGGGGAGGCCGAGGAGTGCGACCGCGCCCGCCGCGAGGGGGGTGCGCGGGCGCAGCCGGAGGGCGAGCAGGCCGCCGACGGCGCTGCCCGCACCGTTGACGGCCATGAGCACGCCGTACGTGGCCGAGCCGTGGTCCTCGGTGACCAGGCTCGCGGTCAGCGGCACCATGGGGCCGGCCACGGTGAGCCCGTACACGGTCCAGATGGCGATGACGCCCCAGAGCCAGTTCCGTGCCCTGAACTCCCGCCAGCCACCGATGAGTTCGGCGCCGAGGGAATCGCGCCGCAGGGAGTCGGAGGGGATCGGTGCGATCCGCATCAGGGTGAGGCAGAGGGCGCTGACCGCGAACGTCGCGCCGTTGACGGCGAAGGCGGCGCCCGCGTTCCACACGGCGACGAGCACGCCCGCCGCCGCCGGGCCCGCCATGATCATGAGGGCCTCGACGACGCGGAGGACGGCGTTGGCGCGCTGCACGTCGGGGGCGATGCGCGGGATGGTCGAGGCGACGCCCGGCTGGAAGAGGGCGGCTCCGACGCCACTGAGCACGGAGAGGATGTAGACCGCCCAGAGGGGCGGGCCGCCGAGCGTGAAGGCGACGGCGAGGACGGCCGCTCCGGGCAGCCGCAGCAGATCCGCGAGGATCATCATGCGGCGGGCGGTGAAGCGGTCGGCGAGGACGCCGCCGAAGAGGACGAAGAGCGCGAAGGCGGCGGTCCAGCCGCCGAGCGCGTAGCCGACGGTGGCGCCGGAGTGGCCGGCGCCGAGGAGTCCGGCGGCGAAGGCGACCGGGACCATGCCCTCGCCGAAGACGGCGACTCCCCGGGCGACGAAGAAGAGCCGGAAGTTGCGGTTCCACAGTGCGGGCGGCTCGGCCGGGGCGGGAATCCGCTCGGCGGCCTCAGACTTGTACGTGTTGTCCGTCACGGAGAGGTAGACCTATCACCACGTGGTCTACACCACCACTGAATTTCGACCGATCTCCGGAGGGAGCACCGCCCGTGCCGCCGTCGTCCGAACCGCCCCCGCACCGCGTCGCCGTGCTCGCGCTGCCCGGCCTCCTCCCCTTCGAGCTGGGCATCCCGCACCGCATCTTCGGCCGCGCGAAGGACGCCGGGGGACGTCCGCTGTACGAGATCGTGACCTGCGCCCCGGTCGCGGGCCCCGTCCCCACCGACGCCGACTTCTCGATCCACGTCGAGCACGGCCCGGAGGCGCTCGCCACCGCCGACACCGTCGTCGTACCCGCCTCGTACGAGCTCGGCCCGGTCTACGACGAGGGACGGCTCACCGGCGAACTGGCCGCCGCGCTCGCCCACATCCGGCCCGGCACCCGGCTCGTCTCCATCTGCACCGGCGGATACGTGCTCGCCGCGGCCGGGTACCTGGACGGACGCCCGGCCACCACCCACTGGTCCTCGGCCGAGCACTTCCAGCGGCTCTTCCCGCGCGTACGGGTCGACGCCGACGTGCTGTTCGTCGACGACGGCGACGTCCTCACCTCGGCGGGCGTGGCCGCCGGGATCGACCTGTGCCTGCACATCGTGCGCCGCGACCACGGCACGGCCGTCGCCAACGACGTCGCCCGCAGGACCGTCGTACCGCCGCACCGGGACGGCGGTCAGGCCCAGTACATCGAGCGACCCCTGCCGGAGGCCGGGACCCACACCACGACCACCGCGCGGGCCTGGGCCCTCGCCCACCTGCACGAGCCGATCCAGCTGCGGGACCTGGCCGAGAAGGAGGCGATGAGCATACGGACGTTCACCCGCCGCTTCCGTGACGAGGTGGGCATCAGCCCCGGCCAGTGGCTCACCCAGCAGCGGGTCGAACGCGCCCGCCATCTCCTGGAGTCCACCGGCCTGCCCGTCGACCGGGTCGCGCAGGACGCGGGGTTCGGCACGGCGCAGTCGCTGCGGGTGCACCTGATGAGCGCGATCGGGGTGACGCCGACGTCCTACCGGCGGACGTTCCGGACGGCCGCGTCCGCCGCCTCGGACACCTCGGACGCCTCTTCCTGAGGCCGGGGCCGAGGCCGATCGCCGTCCTCTCGCTCCCGGACGAGCCGCCGCTCCCCCGCCGCGCCGATCAGGATGAGCAGGCCGGTCAGGCCGACCCCCCAGAGGATGGCCGTGGACGGCGCCACGACCTTGAGCAGACCGCCCGCAAGGGTGCCGCTGGCCGCGTAACCGGCGCCCACCGCCGCGTACATGACCGAGTACCCGGCGGCGAGCGCCGACGGCGGCAGGAGCTCTCTGAGGGCCAGGTTCCGGGCCAGGCTCGCCGGGGCCTGGAGGAGCCCGGCCGCGACCAGGGCAACCGCCATCCCCGCCGCCGAGGGCAGTACGGCGACCAGGGCGACGCCCGAGGCCACCGCGAGGACCAGGACGAGCGACTGGACGGTCAGCGTGCCGGGCCAGCCGGCCCGGAGGCCGTAGGCGAACGCGCCGACCGCCGAGCCGATCGAGAACCCGGCGAGCAGCAGACCCGCCCAGCCGATGCCGATCCCCCGCTGTTCGAGAAGGGCGGGCAGGATCAGCTCGGCGAGCGCGAGCAGCGTCAGACCGGCCGCCCCCAGGACGTACACCGGCCAGGCCCGGAGCAGCGCCCGCCGCGTCGACGCGCCGTCCCCCTTGGCCGCCTGCTGCCAGCCGGGCGGGAGCGCCCACAGCCCGGCGACGGACAGACCCATCAGGGCCCCCATGAGCAGCAGGGGTACGGCGGGGTCGACGCCGAGCGCCAGGCCGGTGACGAGGGCGGGAGCGGCGGCCCAGATGCCGAAGGTCAGCACCGACTCCATGCTCATCGCCTGGGTCACGGCCCGCTCGGGGACGAGGCTGGTGAGGAGCGCGCGCAGCCCGCCGGGCACGGCGGCGGGCCCGGCGCCGCCGAGCAGGGCGAGGGCGGCGAGCACGACGGGGTGCGCCCCCGGCACGAGCCCGAGACCCGCGAACCCGGCGGCCCCGACGGCGAGTCCGGCGACGAGCTGCGGCCGGGCGCGCTCGGCGTTCAGCCGCAGGCCGAGGACGGGCGCGGCGACGATCTCCCCGATGACGTACGCGGCGGCGAGCACGGCTCCGAGCGAGTACCCGCCGGGGCGCTCCCGGACGAGGAACACGAGGGCGAGGGGGGCCATGGCGACGGGGAGCCGACCGGCGACGGTGACGGCGGACCAGGCGAGAACGGGACGGGTGGCGAGCTCGCGATAGGACATGCTCAGGACCGTAACGACGGACACCCGTGAGGCCCACCTCGTTTTCCCCGCCTCGTCCTCCGGGGCGCGCACCCTCTCCGCCCTCCCCGGCGTCCTGTTCCACGGACTCCTGCCCGCCACCACCCCCGGCCGGACCACCGGACCGGGCTCCCGACGCGAGGTCGACGCATGAAGCACACCACCAACCCCCGTCACGTGATCTTCGGCTCCGGTGCCGTCGGCACGGCCGTCGCCGAGGCGCTGGTCCGTCAGGGGGAGTCCGTACGCATCGTCAACCGGTCCGGCCG
The DNA here is from genome assembly GCF_014451325.2 of Streptomyces sp. CB02980. Taxonomy (GTDB): domain Bacteria; phylum Actinomycetota; class Actinomycetes; order Streptomycetales; family Streptomycetaceae; genus Streptomyces. The sequence goes on from NZ_JACSCH020000027.1 coordinate 18,667, forward strand.
GGCGGACGTCCCCGACGGTGTCGAGGTGACGGCCGGTGACGCGGCCGATCCCGCGTTCACCACGGCCGTCGCGGCCGGCGCGGCCGTCGTCTACCAGGCCCTCAACCCGCCGTACCACCGCTGGCAGCAGGAGTTCCCCGCCCTCCAGGCCGGCGTGCTCGCCGCGGCCGAGGCGAGCGGCGCCCGGATGGTCTCGATGGACAACGTCTACAGCTACGGGTCGCCCGGGGGCCGCCCGTTCACCGAGGAGACCCCCGACGCCGCGACCACCCGCAAGGGGAGACTCCGGGGCCGGATGGCCCAGGACCTGCTCGCCGCCCACGGGGCCGGGCGCGTGGAGGTGGCGATCGGGCGCGCCTCCGACTACTTCGGGCCGCGCGGCGGCGCCCAGTCCAACCTCGGCGACCTGGTCTTCCCGGCTCTTCTCGCCGGGCGCACCGCCACCGTCCTGGGCGATCCGGACCAGCCGCACACCTACACCTACATCCCCGACATCGGGGAGGCACTCGCCCTCCTCGGCCGGCACCCCGACGCCCCGGGCCGCGTCTGGCACCTCCCCAACGACCCGCACACCCGCACGACCCGGGAACTCGTCGACCTGGCCCACCGCGCCACCGGCCGCCCCGGCTCCGCCCGCCTGCGCCGGATGCCGACGGCGGCGCTGTACGTGATGGGCGCGGTCAACCGGACCGTGCGCGAACTGATCGAGATGCGGTACGAGTTCGCGGAGCCGTTCGTCGTCGACTCCGCGCTCGTCAAGGAGCGGCTCGGCGCCGTCGCCACCCCGGTCGAGGAGGCCATGGACCGGACCGTGGCGGCGTACCGCGCCCTCAGAAAGTGAGGACTCCCCGGGCCACCTTGCCCGCCTCCGCGTCCTCCACCGCCCTCGCGAACTCCTCCACCGGGTACGTGGCGGTGACGAGTTCGTCGAGGAGGAGGCGGCCCGAGCGGTACAGCTCGGCGTAGAGCGGGATGTCGCGCTGCGGGCGGGAGGAGCCGTACCGGCAGCCCAGGATCGACTTGTCCAGGAACATCGCGGCGGGCAGGAAGCTCGCCTCCGCCTTCGGCGCGGTCATGCCGAGGAGGATCGCCTGGCCGTGCCGGTCGAGGAGGTCGATCGCGGTCCGGACGAGCCCGGTGTGCCCGACGCACTCGAAGACGTGGTCGGCGCCGGTGGGGAGGATCTCCCGTACCCCGTCGGTGGAGGTCAGGAAGTGGCTCGCCCCGAACTGCCGGGCCACCTCCTCCTTCGCCGGGTTCGTGTCCACGGCCACGATCGTCAGCGCGCCCGCGATCCTCGCGCCCTGGAGGACGTTGAGCCCGATCCCGCCCGTGCCGATGACGACGACGGTCTCGCCCCGTCCGACCCTCGCCCGGTTCAGTACGGCCCCGACGCCGGTGAGGACACCGCAGCCCATCAGGGCCGCCGAGGTCAGCGGGATGTCCTGCGGGATCCTCACGGCCTGGACCGCCTTCACGACGGTCCGCTCGGCGAACGACGAGTTCGACGCGAACTGGTAGAGCGGCCGCCCGCCCCGTGAGAACGGCTGTCCCGGCATCCCGATGGCCTTCCGGCACATGGTGGGCCGTCCGCGGTCGCAGTCCGCGCAGGCCCCGCAGTTGGCGAGGGTCGACAGGGCCACGTGGTCGCCCGGGACGACGTGCGTGACCCCTGGTCCGACCGCCTCGACGACCCCGGCGCCCTCGTGCCCGAGGACGACGGGAGGGGGGAAGGGGATGGTGCCGTCGACGACCGACAGATCGCTGTGACACAGTCCGGCCGCCGCGATCCCCACCAGCACCTCGCCCGGTCCGGGGTCGCGTACCTCCAGGTCGTCGACGACCTGGACCTGCTTCCCGTCGAACACCACACCCCTCATGAGCCGTTCCCCTCGCTCGCGTCGGTACGGGCGCCCGCGCCGGGGCCCGCGGCGCCGCCCGCGCCCGGGCCCGCGCCCGCGGCGCCGCCCGCGCCCGGGCCGGTTCCCGTGCCCGCGCCCGTGTTGGGGCGGTCGCCCGCCGCCGCGGCCCGGGCCATCTCCTCCAGGCGCGCCAGCATCGGCATCGGGTCCACCCCCACCGTCCCCGGCAGGAAGTCCGCGATCCGCTCCGGGGTCCAGGCGCCGCCCTCCGCGTATCCCGCCCGCAGCTCCCTGGGCTGCGCCCAGACCGCGATCTTCGGGCCGGCGATCGTGTAGACCTGGCCGGTGATCCTCTCCTCGCGGGCCCGCTCGGAGAGCAGGTAGACCACGAGGGCGGCCACGTCCTCCGGCTCCCCGATCTCCTTCAGCTCCATCGGGACGTTCGCCGACATCCGGGTCCGCGCCACCGGCGCCACCGCGTTCGCCGTCACCCCGTACTTGTGGAGGCCGAGCGCGGCCGACCGTACGAGGGAGATGATCCCGCCCTTCGCGGCCGAGTAGTTGGCCTGCGCCACCGAGCCCTGGTGGTTGCCGCTCGTGAAGCCGATCAGCGTCCCGGTCCCCTGGCGCCGCATGATCGCCGAGGCCGCCCGGAAGACCGTGAACGTGCCCTTCAGATGCGTCGCGACGACCGGGTCCCACTCCTCCTCGGACATGTTGAAGAGCATCCGCTCGCGCAGGATGCCCGCCACGCACACGACCCCGTCCAGGCGCCCGTACTCGGCGAGGGCGACGTCGACGACCCGCTGCCCGCCCGCCATCGTCGAGATGTCGTCCGCCACCGCGACCGCCGTGCCACCCCCCGCCTCGATCTCCTTCACCACCGAAAGCGCGATCTCCGAGGTCGGTTCACCGCCCTCGATCGACACCCCGTAGTCGTTGACGACGACCTTCGCGCCCTCCGCCGCGCACGCGAGGGCAACGGCGCGGCCGATGCCCCGCCCCGCGCCCGTCACGGCGACGACCTTGCCAGCCAAGAAGTTCCCCACGCCCGGCCCCTCCCGCAGTTTCTGACGGTCCGTTAGATTCATTCGTCGTCAGGATTCTACGGTCCGTCAGATACCGGAAAACAAGACCCCGGAGGCCCCGATGTCTCTGCCCGCCGCATTCCACGAGATCGCCAAGCGCGTCAACAACTGGGGCCGTTGGGGCCAGGACGACGAGATCGGCACCCTCAACCTTGTCACCGACGAGGTCGTACGGGAGGCCGTCGCCACCGTCCGCACCGGCCACCGCGTCCCCCTCGCCGTCGACCTCAAGCAGGACGGCGTCCAGACCGGCATGATCCCCGGCCGGGTCAATCCGCTCCACGTCATGGTCCAGATCAACCAGGAGCTCTTCGGCCCCGGCACGGTCGCGACCAGCGACGACGCCGTGACCCTCGGCCTCCAGGCCGGCACCCACTGGGACGCGCTGACCCATGTCTCCCACTCGGGCCACCTGTACAACGGCCGCCCCGCCGCCACCATCACCCCGCACGGCCGCTCCGAGTTCAGCGGCATCCACACGGCCCGCCACCTCGTGAGCCGCGGGGTCCTGCTCGACGTGGCCGCGGCCAAGGGCCTGGACCGCCTGCCGGGCGACCACGCCGTCACGCCCGAGGACCTGGACGAGGCCGCCGACTTCGCCGGGGTGACCGTACGGTCCGGCGACATCGTGCTCGTACGGACGGGTCAGATGCAGTCGTACCTGGCCGGCGACCGGCACGGATACGCCTTCCCGTCACCCGGACTCTCGATCCGTACGCCGGAGTGGTTCCACGCCCGGGACGTCGCGGCCGTCGCCAACGACACCCTCACCTTCGAGATCTTCCCACCGGAGATCGAGGACCTGTGGCTGCCCGTGCACGCCCTCGACCTGGTCGAGATGGGCATGCTCCAGGGGCAGAACTGGAATCTGGAAGCTCTGTCCACAGCCTGTGCACAAGAGCGGCGCTACGCCTTCCTGCTCTCCGCGATGCCCGAGCCCTTCGTGGGCGGTACGGGCACACCGGTGGCACCGGTCGCCATCCTCTGAGTACCGGCACCTCGACGGGTGGCGGCGCGCTCGGCTCGGCAGCCGTCACCCGCCACCCGGCCGCGAAGGTCAGTGGTGCACCCGGCCGCGAACCGTCAGCAGTGCACCCGGCCGGGCGCCACCGACACCCCCGGGCCCGAACCGGGACCGACGCCCGGACCGTGCCCCGAACCACGCCCCGAGCCCGGCCCCAGACCCGGCGAAGGCGCGGCCGGAGCCGGGTCCACCTCGCACCAGATGCTCTTGCCGGCGCCCTCGGGCTGCCAGCCCCACCGGTCCGCGAGGCCGTCGACCAGCTCCAGGCCGCGCCCATTGGTGTCTTCGCCCTCCGCGTGCCGGGGTCGCGGCGGGCGGTCGCTCGCGTCCGCCACCTCGACCCGCACACCGCCCTCCGCCGCGAACAGCATCCGCAGGACGGCCGGACAGCCGGTGTGCACCACCGCGTTGGTCACGAGCTCGGAGATGATCAGCACCAGCGTCTCGGCCAGCGGCTCGTCATCGCCTATGCCCGAACCGGCGAGCCGTGACCGGGCCCACCTCCGGGCTCGCCCCACCTCCGCCGGGTCCGGCCCGACCTCCAACTGAACCTGAAGCACCTGCACCGCTCACACCATCCGAACCGGCGGACACATCGCCTCGCGCCTCACAGCCATCGACGCCCTTACGGAACGTGATTCCCTTGTGAGACAGCATGGTTGACGTACAGTCACCGCAACAAGCGCTTCGGGCATATTCCAGCGCGAAGGAGTACGCGTAGTCCATACTGTGCGACGCACGCTGCGGGGAGTCGAACAGGAGCGCGCGGAGCGCCTCCTCGGGGCGCGAGCGGCGCGCATTCCCGGGCCCGGAGTCACCTCAGGGGCGACACCGGGACGATCCGGGCCAACGAGCACTCGCATCCCACGGAGCGTACCGGAGCCGGAGGCCGACTCCGGGCCGTGACGGCCCCGCCGAAGGACACAACCAGATATCAACATTCCGTGACCCGGCGGGCGCGGAGAGCGATGCCGGGAGTCACAGTCCGGCGGCCACCGCCTCCTCGGCGCGCGCGGCGGGCAGGCGCAGCTCGGCCCGCACCCAGGCGCGCTTGAGATGCAGATGGACGTCGGCCTCCCAGGTGAAGCCCATGCCGCCGTGGATCTGGAGGCAGTCGCGGGCGTTGGCGGTCGCGGCCTCGTCGGCGAGGAGCTTGGCGCCGGCGATCTCGACGGGGTCGGCGGTGAGGGAGGCGGCGCGGACGGCGGCGCGGGCGAGCTCGGCACGGACGAGCATCCCGGCGCAGAGATGCTTGACGGCCTGGAACCCCCCGATGACCTGCCCGAACTGCTCCCGCCTGCGGGCGTAGGAGACCGCCGACCCGGCAGTGGCCTCCGCGCTGCCCACCTGCTCGGCGGCGGTGAGCAGGACGGCCTCGAGACTCGGCTCTCCCCCGCCGCCGGGGGCGGGCACGGGCACCCGGTGCAGCGGTGTCAGCGGATCCACCGACCTCATCGGTACGGCCCCGGTGGTGTCCCCCAGCACCACATCCGCCTCGTCCAGCCAAGGAACCAGCCCCTCGGACACCTCGGTCACCACCACGTCCCCCTCCGCCGCCCCCGGCACGACCCCCGCCGCCATGTGCGTGGCGACCAACGGCCCCGGCAGCAGCACCCGCCCCGCCTCCTCGAACACGAGGACCGCCTCCGGAAGGCCGAGGCCCACACCCCCCTCCTCCTCCGGGACGCGCAGCGCGAAGAACCCTGCCGCGCCGAGCTCCCGCCACAGGTCGCGGTCCAGCGTCCCGCCGGAGTCGACCGCCGCCCGCAGTGCCTCCCGGTCGAAGCGGCCTTCGAGGAGGTCCCGTACGCCGCGCCGCAGGGCCGTCTGGTCCTCGGTGAGTCGGAAGTCCATGGCGGGAGTCACCGGCCCTTCGGCAGGCCGAGGATGCGCTCGGCGACGATGTTGCGCTGGATCTGGGAGGTGCCGGCCGCGATCGTGTACGAGAGCGAGGACAGCCGGTCGAGGGTCCAGTCGCGGCCGAGGTCGAGCGCGTCGGGGCCGAGGACGGCGGCTGCGGCCTCGTACAGCTCCTGGCGGGCGTGCGAGTAGTGCAGCTTGAAGACGGAGCCGCCCGCGCCGGGCACCCCGCCGGTCGCCTGCGCCTCGCTGACGTTGGCCTGGACGATCCGCCACAGGGCCCGGAACTCGGCGGACAGCCTGCCGAGGCGGCGGCGCAGGACGGCGTCGTCCCAGGTGCCGTTCTTCCGGGCGGTGCGGGCGAGTTCGCCGAGGAGGCGGCGGCAGGCGACGACCTCGCCGACGAACGCGGTGCCGCGTTCGAAGGAGAGGGTGACCATGGTGACCCGCCAGCCGTCGTTCTCCTCGCCGATCCGGTTCTCGACGGGCACCCGTACCTCGTCGAGGAAGACCTCGGCGAACTCCGTGGATCCGGCGAGCGTCCGCAGCGGTCGTACGGTGATGCCGGGGGCGTCCATGGGCATCGCGAGCCAGGTGATTCCCCGGTGTTTGGAGGGCGCGTTCCCCTGTCCCGTCTCGGGGCCCGTCCGTACGAGCAGTTCGCACCAGTCGGCGACCTCCGCGTGCGAGGTCCAGATCTTCTGGCCGGTGACGACGTACGCGTCCCCGTCCCGTACCGCCCGGGTCCGCAGCGAGGCGAGGTCGGAGCCGGCGCCGGGCTCGCTGAAGCCCTGGCACCAGACCTCGTCGCCGCGCAGGACCGGCGGCAGCCAGCGGGCGCGCTGTTCGGCCGTGCCCTCGGCGGCGATCGTCGGGCCCGCGTGGAGGAGGCCGACGAAGTTGGCGCCGACGTAGGGCGCCCCGGCGAGTTCGGTCTCCTCCAGGAAGATCAGCCGCTGTGTCGGGGAGGCGTCCCAGTGCACGTCGGCGTACCCGGCGTCGTACAGCCGGCGCTGCCAGCCGCAGTCGTACGCCCGGCGGGCCGGCCAGTCCATCGGGTCGGGTCTCGGCGGGAGTCCGGGCAGGGTCGCGGTGAGCCATTCCCGGAGCCGGGCGCGGAACTCCTCCTCCTCGTCGGTGCAGGAGAGGTCCATCAGGCGATGCCCCGCCCGAGGTCGGCAGCCCGCCCGAAGCCGAGGCCCCGGTCGAAGTCGAGGTCGAGCATGCGGATGGCGTTGCCCCGCATGAGCTTGTAGATCGTCTCGTCGTCGAGGCCCTGGACGTGGTCGAGGGCGACCTCCTTGGTGTGCGGGAAGGTCGAGTCGACGTGCGGGTAGTCGGTCTCGAAGGTGGCGTTGTCCCGCCCCACCACGTCCAGGGAGGCGATCCCGTGCTTGTCGCGGAAGAAGCAGCAGAAGATCTGCCGGTAGTAGTACGTGGACGGCGGCTCGGGGATGAGGTCGCGGACGCCGCCCCAGGCGCGGTGCTCCTCCCAGACGTCGTCGGCGCGCTCCAGGGCGTACGGGATCCACCCCATCTGGCCCTCGCTGTAGGCGAGCTTGAGCCGGGGGAACTTCACGAGGACCCCGCTGAAGAGGAAGTCCATCATCGAGGCCATCGCGTTGTTGAAGCTGAGCGAGGCCTGGACGGCGGGCGGGGCGTCGGGTGAGGCGGCGGGCATCTGGCTGCTGGAGCCGATGTGCATGTTGACCACCGTGCCCGTCTCCTGGCAGACGGCGAAGAAGGGGTCCCAGTGGCCGGAGTGGATCGACGGCAGGCCGAGGTGGGTGGGGATCTCGGAGAAGGTGACGGCCTTGACGCCGCGGGCGGCGTTGCGCCGGATCTCGGCGACGGCGAGGTCGATGTCCCAGAGCGGGATGATGCAGAGCGGGATGAGCCGGCCGCCGCTGTCGCCGCACCACTCCTCGACCATCCAGTCGTTGTAGGCGCGCACGCAGGCGAGGGCGACCTCCTTGTCGTGGGCCTCGGCGAAGGTCTGGCCGCAGAAGCGGGGGAAGGTCGGGAAGCAGAGGGAGGCCTCGACGTGGTTGAGGTCCATGTCGGCGAGGCGCGCCCTGGGGTCCCAGCAGCCGCGCCGCATCTCGGCGCGGGTGATGCCTTCCAGGGTCATGTCGTCGCGGTCGAAGCCGACGGCGGCGATGTTGCGCTTGTACGGGAACTTGAGGTCCTCGTAGATCCACCAGTCGGTCGGCGGGCCGTCCGGGTCCATCGTGATCTGGTACTTGCCTGCGACGTAGGCGAGCTCCCCGATGCCGGCCGTGAGGGGCTGGGGCCCGCGGTCGCGGTACTTCTTCGGGAGCCAGGTCTCGAAGAGGTGGGCGGGCTCGATCACGTGGTCGTCGACGCTGATGATGCGGGGCAGTTCCGTCATGACCCCTCCATGTTTCTGATGGACCGTCAGATCTGACGGCATCAGGCTAGCCCCGCGCCCCTGGACCGACAAGCGCCCGGCCTCTACGCTCACCGGACGATCTGACGGAACGTCAGCCAAGAGGAGTCCGGTCATGGATCAGACCGCACACGCCCTGGGCGCGGCCCGCACGCTCTGGGAGCTCGTCGAGCGCCGCGCCGCCCTCACCCCCGACCGGCCCGTCCTCCTCCAGGGCGACCGGGTCCTCACCTTCGGCGGGCTGCGCGAGCGCGCCGAGCGCTGCGCCGCGGGGCTCCACGCCATGGGGGTGCGTCCGGGCACGGTCGTCGCCTGGCAGCTGCCCACCCGCATCGAGACCGCGGTGCTCTCCTTCGCGCTCGCCCGCATCGGAGCCGTACAGACGCCCGTGATCCCCTTCTACCGGGACAAGGAGGTCGGCTTCGCGCTGCGCGAGTCCAAGGCCGAGTTCTTCGCCGTCCCCGGAATCTGGCGTGGATTCGACCATACGGAGATGGCCCGACGGCTCGGCGCGCACGGGATCTTCGAGGCGTACGAACCCGATTCCCTGCCCGACGGCGACCCGGCGGTGCTTCCCCCGCCGCCCTCCTCCGGGACCGACGTCCGCTGGATCTACTGGACCTCGGGCACGACCTCCGACCCCAAGGGCGTCCTGCACACCGACCGCTCGCTCCTCGCGGGCGGCTCCTGCCTCGCCCACGCGCTCGAGCTCACCGGGTCCGACGTCGGCTCGATGGCCTTCCCGTACGCGCACATCGCCGGGCCCGACTACACGGTGATGCTGCTGCTGTACGGATTCCCGGCCGTCATGTTCGAACAGTTCGCGCTGCCCGACGCCCTCGACGAGTACCGGCGGCACGGGGTGACGGTCGCCGGCGGCTCCACCGCCTTCTACTCGATGTTCCTCGCCGAGCAGCGCAAACAGCCCGGCGAGCCGGTCATCCCCACCCTGCGGCTGCTCGCGGGCGGCGGGGCGCCGAAGCCGCCGGAGATCTACCACGCGGTACGGAAGGAGCTGGGCTGCCAGCTCACCCACGGGTACGGCATGACCGAGGTCCCCATGATCACCATGGGCGCGCCCGGCGACACCACCGAGAACCTCGCCACCACGGAGGGCCGCCCGCCGGCCGGCATGGAGATCCGGATCACCGGCTCCGGCGAGGTGCGACTCCGCGGGGAGGCCGTCTGCCGGGGCTATCTGGACCCGGCGCAGACGGCCGCCGCCTTCGACGAGGACGGCTTCCTCATCACCGGCGACGTCGGACACCTCACCCCGAGCGGGCACCTGGTCCTGACCGGCCGCATCAAGGACATCATCATCCGAAAGGGAGAGAACATCTCGGCCAAGGAGATCGAGGACCTCCTCCACCGGCACCCGGACGTCGGCGACGCCGCCGTCATAGGCCTCCCGGACGCCGAGCGCGGCGAGCGCGTCTGCGCCGTCGTCGAACAGCCCCCGGGAGCCGCCCCGCTGACCCTCCCGGTGGTGACGGCCTTCCTGCGGGAGGCGGGCCTGTCGGTCCACAAGCTGCCGGAGCAGCTGGAGGTGGTGGACGGACTCCCCCGCAACGAGACGCTGCGGAAGGTGCTGAAGTACCGGCTCAGGGAGCGATTCGGTCGGTGACCTGCTGTCTGGGCACGGACACGTCGGCGAGCTCCGCCGTCCCCGTCAGCGCGCCCGGCACGTCCTCGTACACCTCGAAGAGGCGCCGGACGCCGAGCGCGGCGAGGACCCGGCCGACATGGCCGTCCCGGTCCTCGGGGAGGATCAGGCGCAGCCGGCCGCCGCAGGAGCGGAGCAGCCGGCGGGCCGCGATCAGCACGCCCACCCCGCTGGAGTCGCAGAACCGCACCGCGGACAGGTCGATCACCAGGTCGTGGCGGCCGCCCGCCACGGCGTCGTGGACGCGGCGGCGTATCCGGGGCGAGGTGACCAGGTCCATTTCGCCCCGTACACGGAACACCGTCCAGGAGCCGTACTCGTTCTCGTCGACCTCGATCGTCGTCACGGTCGCCGCCTGCCCCACCGGCGCCGTCCGAAACCCCCGGACGCGGGGATGACGCTTTCCTTACCATCCGGGCCCGCGTCAAGGGCGCACTTGCGGCAAACATGCGTGCGTTCTCGGGACGGCACACTACTTTGGAGTAGAGACGGAGAGCCGCCGGAGCCGGGAGGGGCGAGGGTCGGATGGCGATGGACACACCACCGCGCTGGGACCGCAGGATGCAGCAGCGGCTGGCGCGTGGCGAGGCGGCCGCGCTCGGCGAGCTGTACGACCGGTTCGCCGCCCTGGTGCACAGCCTCGCCCACCGGGTCCTCGACGACGACGACGCGGCCGACCAGATCACCCGCGAGGTCTTCGGCTACATCTGGGAGAACCCGGACGCGTACGACCCCAAGCAGGGGAACCTGCGCTCCTGGGTGGCCAAGCTGACGCAGCGGCAGGCCGTCCACCGGCTGCGGCAGGCCGAGACGACGGCGTACGCGGAGACGGGCCGGGGTTCGGCGGAGGAGCTGGAGCAGAAGGTCCGGCGGGCGTCGGTCGCGGCCCGCGCCGACTACATCGTGACGTCCATGCCGACGCCGCTCCGGGCCGCGCTCGAACTGGCCTACTTCCAGCGGCGGGACTACCGGCAGACCGCCGCCGACCTCGGCGTCACCGAGGACGAGGCGCGGCGGCGCCTGCGCCTCGGGCTCCAGTTGCTCTCCTCGGCGAACCGGCCCTTCTCCGAGGGCGGCGGTCCGCCCGGCTACGGACGGGCACGGTGACCCGGGCGAACGGCGACGACGGGGACGACGTCGCACGCGCCCCGTGGATACCGGGACCGCGTCGGGCGGCGGACGACCACGCGGACCTGACGGCCGACCCGAGTGGAGCGCCGGAAGAGGAGAAGCCCGGGGTGGTGGAACCCGAGCCCGACGTACCCGTCCTGACGCACGGGGTGCTCAAGTCCCTTCTCGGGGCCTGGGCGCTTTCGGCGTGTTCGCCCGGGGAGACGCAGGCCGTCGAGGACCACCTGACGGCCTGCGCGCCGTGCGCGGACGAGGCGCTGCGGCTGCGGGACGCGGTGGCGCTGCTGCACGAGGACCGCGATCTGGACCTCGACCCGCTGCTGCGGTCCCGGGTGCTCGAAAACTGCCTGGGCCGGCGGCCGGCGCGCATCCCGGTGCCGGAGTGGGTCACGCCGTACGACGCGGAGACCGCGCGGCTCGACGCCCTGCTCCGGGACATCGGCGAGTCGGAGTGGCACGCGCCGGTCCGGCTGAAGTGGTACGAGGAGGGCCGGATCGTGCGCCGGAAGGCCACGGTCGCCGGGGTCATGGGGCATCTCCTCGCGGTGGACGGGCTCGTGTCGGCGGCGCTCGGCCTGGCGGACCCGCTGGGCGCGGGGACTCCGGAGCTGTCGCCGTCGGAGCGGACGGAGGCGTTCTGGTCGGGCCTGGACCGGCCGCCGAACCGTTCGATCCGCGGCCCGTGGCGGGACCAGAGCCACGCGCTGATCCGGACGGTGTCGTTCGCGGGGCGTGGCGTGGCGGACCTGACGGTCACGTACAAGGACTTCGCTCTGCCGCTGCGGGACTCGCTGCTTGAGCGGGCGTTCGAGTGCTGGGTGCACGCGGACGACATCGCGAACGCGGTGGCGTACCCGTACGCGGCGCCGAGCGGGGCGCATCTGCACAGCATGATCGACCTGGCGGCGCGACTGCTTCCGGGCGCCCTGGCGGGCCGGCGCCGCACGGGCCTCGCGTCGCCGGCCCGCCATCTGGTCGCGGCGGGCACACCGGGCCGCTCGCTGCACCTGGAGGTGGAGGGCGCGGGCGGCGGCCACTGGTACATCGCGCTGGACTCCCCGGCGGCGCTCGGCTCGCCGGAGCGGGTGGTGGCGCAGGTGGCGATGGACGGGGTGGAGTTCTGCCAGCTGGTGGCGGGCCACATCTCCCCGGAGGAGGCGGCGGCGGGCCAGGACGGCGACCGCGAGGCGATCAGGGACGTCCTGTCGGCGGCGGCGTCGTTGAGCCGGCTGTAGGTCGCGCCGCCGGACTCCGCGACGGAGAGTGCCGGAAGTGGCTTCAGCGCGCCGCCCCCGGCCGACGCGCGGTGGCTGGCCGGTGCGCGGTGGCGGCCGGCGCGCGGTGGCCGGCTGGCGCGCGGTCGCTGCCGGGTGCGCGGTCGCTGCCGGCCCGCGGTGTGGCGGGTGTTACGGGTGTTACGCGAAGACCACCGTGCGGCGGCCGTTCAGCAGGATGCGGTGTTCCGCGTGCCACTTCACCGCGCGGGCCAGCGCCTGGCACTCCACGTCGCGGCCGATCGCGACCAGCTGGTCCGGGGTCACGTCGTGGGCGACGCGCTCGACCTCCTGCTCGATGATCGGGCCCTCGTCGAGGTCGGCCGTCACGTAGTGCGCGGTCGCGCCGATCAGCTTCACGCCGCGCGTGTGCGCCTGGTGGTAGGGCTTGGCGCCCTTGAAGCTCGGGAGGAAGGAGTGGTGGATGTTGATGATCCGCCCGGAGAGCTGCTTGCAGAGGTCGTCGGAGAGGACCTGCATGTAGCGGGCGAGGACGACCAGTTCGACGTTCTCCTCGCGGACCAGGTCCAGGAGCTCGGCCTCGGCCTCCGCCTTGGTGTCCTTGGTGACGGGGATGTGCCGGAAGGGCAGCCCGTACGAGCCGACGAGCGCCTCGAAGTCGGTGTGGTTGGAGACGACGGCCACGATCTCCACCGGCAGCGCGCCGATCCGCGAGCGGAACAGCAGATCGTTCAGGCAGTGGCCGAACTTCGACACCATGAGGACGACCCGCATGCGCTGGTCGGCGCGGTGGATCTGCCAGTCCATCTCGAAGGAGTCGCCGACGGCGGCGAAGCTGGCGCGCAGCTTGTCGACGTTCACGGTGGCCTCGGCCGAGAAGTGGACCCGCATGAAGAAGAGCCCGGTGTCGCGGTCTCCGAACTGCTGACTGTCCTCGATGTTGCACCCGGTGATGAAGAGGTAGCTCGACACGGCGTGCACGATGCCCTGCTTGTCCGGGCACGAGAGGGTGAGGACGTACTGGTCGGTCATCCCGTCAGCCTGCCATATCCGGAGGTGCGCGGTGACCCGCCGTCCGTCAGGCGGACCCCGTCATGATGTGCAGCACGTCGAGGGAGCACGGCGGCGTGTCCGGGTCCTCCCCGTCCGCCTGCGCGAGGCGTACGTGGGCCTCGCGGGCGGCCCGTACGGCCTCGGGCCACCCGGGGTGCTGAAGGTAGGCCGAGACGGGGGCGTCGGGGCCCACCTGGTGCATGATGCGCAGCACCCGGAGGACGGCGACGTCGACGAGGGCTGCCTCGCCGGTGTCGCGGAAGATCGAGCCGACGTACTTCTCGGCGGACCAGTTGTCGAGCCAGGTGTCCTCGACGAGGCGGTAGACGGCGTCGGTGACGTCGCCGTACCCGTCGAGGCCGGCCAGCCAGGTGGTCTCGTGGAACCCGGGATCGGAGAGCATGTGCAGCGCCGAGCGCACGTTGCTGCGCCAGCGCCACCACGGCATGTCGTTGAGCGGCATGCCGCCCATGGTGGAGGAGCGACGGCCGCGACGGGAAGAGTTAACCGAACCGGAGACTGGACTGGACACGTTTCGATCGTACGTTCCCTTGTCCGGTAACCGGAGCCGCCCCCTCGCAGCCCCCGTAATTCACCTTCACGTCACCCCGCGTTGAACCGTGCTCACTCCAGCGTTACCCATGAGGCGGAAATGTGCGTGTCCATGACCGGACGGCGACTGACCTCACTCCTCGCGTACGTCACGACCGCGACGGCCGGAGCCTCGTTGCTCACCGGTTGTGGCGTGCTCCCTGGAACCACGGGGGGTTCCAGGGAGCCCGTCACCGTCATGACGTGGGCTCCCGACCAGACCCGCGCCACCAATATGCCCGGAATGCCCGCCATGGCGCAGACCTACGCCCGGTGGGTCAACTCACAGGGCGGCATCAACGGCCACGAGCTGCGCATCCTCACCTGCAACGAGCACAACACCACCACCGGCGCCGCCGCCTGCGCCCGCCGCGCCGTCCGTGAGAAGGCGGTCGCCGTCGTCGGCTCGTACAGCCAGAACGGGCGCGCCTTCATGGCCCCCCTGGAGGCCGCCGGCATCCCGTACATCGGCGGCTACGGCATCTCCGAGGACGAGTTCACCAGCCCGCTGTCCTACCCCGTCAACGGCGGCCAGGCCTCGCTCATCGCCGGTCACGGCATGCAGCTCGCCGCGTCCTGCCGCAAGGTCTCCCTCGTCCGTCCCGACACCCTCGCCGGCGACAAGTTCCCCGAGCTCCTCAACTCGGGTCTGCGCAAGGCGAGCCACCGCAGCGCCATCGACATCCCCGCCGTCGAGGACGCCGCCGAGTACACCGAGTCCGCCAGCAAGGCCCGCGAGAAGGCCGGTGACGAGGACGGCTGCGTCACCGCCGTGCTCGGCGAGCGCACCCAGACCTTCTTCGACTCCTTCCGCCGCCTCCCGCAGCAGGAGAGCGACGGCGGCAACGGCGGGAACGGCGACGGATCGGGCGACGGTTCAGGTGGCGGATCGGGCGACGGCTCGGACGACGGCTCCGGCAAGAAGAAGGACGGCGTGCGGATCTCGTCCGTCCTCGGCAGCGTGGGCCAGCCCGTGATCGACCGCACCGGCGGCGCCCACAGCCCCTTCGAGGGCGCGTTCGTCACCGGCTGGTACCCGGAGGCGTCCGACAAGAGCTGGGCGCCGATGCGGAAGGTCATCCAGGAGCACGCCTTCGCCGACAACCGGGTCGACCCGGCCGACGCGGGCGTCCAGACCACCTGGATCGCCTACACGGTCCTCAAGGAGGTCGTCGAGTCCCTCGACTCCGACAAGATCACCGCCACCCAGATCGCGTACGCCCTCGACCGGGGCGCGCGGATCGACACCGGCGGCCTGACCCCGATCCTGCGCTGGAAGTACGAGGACCTGCTCGGCGCCCCGGGCTTCCCCCGGATCATCAACCACGAGGTGACGTTCCAGGTGGTCCGCAAGGGGCAGCTGGTGGCGCAGCAGCCCGGTTTCGTCGACGTCGGCGAGACCGTCCTGAGCGCCCCCTGAGTCCCTGCCCGCCCCCCTCGCTGTGGCGATGGCCACAGCGGGGGGCTACGGCTGGGCCACAGCGAGGGATACGGCCGGGCCGCGGCCGGGGCTACGGCCGGGCCGGGGCTACAGCTGGGCCGGGGCTACAGCTGGGCCGGGGCTACAGCTGGGTGTACGTCCGCTTCTCCAGGCCGTACTTCGCGGCCGTCGGGTTCCACAGCGAGGCCGCCTGCTTCTTGGCGGCGGTCGCCTCGCCGCTCTTGTTGCTCGCCGCGGCCAGCTGCGGGGTCGAGCGCGACTTGCCGCCCTTGCAGGCCTTCTTGGCCTTCATCTGGTCGCCCCAGGCCGCGTAGTGGTCGTCCGCGGCCGCCGAGGCCTGCCAGGCCTTGGTGAGCGCGGCCGTCAGGGCCGGGTTGTCCGGGATCTTGTCCACCGACAGCGACTGGAGCTTGGTGACCAGGCTCCGGCGCTGCTCGGCGGCGCCCCGCAGGTCGCTCGCGGCCTTGTCCAGGTTCTTGCACTGCTTGATGGACTCGACCGAGCTGATCACCGTGTCTCGGCTGTTGCTGCTGGTCGCGAGGAGCTTGCTCAGCTCCTGCGCCTGCGGCTCCGCCGGGTCGGCCGGCTTCTCGGTGGGCGCGGCCGTCGGCTCGCCGGACGGGGCGGCGGAGCTCTCCGCCACGTTCTGGGGGCCCTTCTTGGGGTCCTTGTCCTCGTCGCCACCGCTGAGCAGCGCGCCCGCACCGAGGCCGACGACCGCGCAGCCGACGACGACGGCGGCGATCAGCGCGACCGGGGACTTGCGGCGCGGGGGCTCGGGGTCGGCACCGTCGTCGTAGTAGGCACCCTCGTACCCGTACTGCTGCGGGGGCGCCGGCGGCTGCTGGTGCTGCTGGTACTGCGGCGGCTGCTGGTGCTGCGGCGGCTGATGCTGCTGGTACGGGGCCGGGGCCGGCTGCTGGTACGCCTGCGCGTGCGGCTGCTGCGGGGCCTGCGGCGCCCGCGGGGCCTCCGTACGGAAGAGGTTGTCGAACTCGGCGGGCGGCTGCCGCTCACCGGGCTCCTGTGCCGGTACGGGGGCGATGTACTGGGTCGCGTCGGAGGCGCCCGCGGGCCCGGGGCCCTGCGCCTGGAGCGGCCCGGTGCCCAGGAACTGGGTCTGGGCACCCCCGCCCGGCTGCGGTGGCACGGGGGCGATGTGCTGGGTGGCCTGCATGTCCCCGGCCGGCGGCGGATAGCCGTACCCGGGGTGCTGACCGGCCTGCGGCATCCCGCCGGGCGCCTGCTGCGGGTACCCGTAGCCCGGCTGCGGGCCCGGCTGCTGCCCCGGTGCCTGCGGCATTCCGCCCGGCACGGGGGGCATCCCGCCCTGGACCGGAGACACCGGAGGCATCCCGCCCGGGACCGGCGCTATGTGCTGGGTCGCCTGCATGTCGGCGCCGCCCGGGGCACCCGGCCCCGGGTAGCCGTAGCCGGGCTGCGGCGGCGGGACCGGCGGCAGGTACTGGGTGGACTGCATGTCGGCGGCGCCGCCCGGCGCCGCCTCCGGAGGCAGGGGCTGCGC
This sequence comes from Streptomyces sp. CB02980, assembly GCF_014451325.2. Taxonomy (GTDB): domain Bacteria; phylum Actinomycetota; class Actinomycetes; order Streptomycetales; family Streptomycetaceae; genus Streptomyces. Next base: position 35,550 of record NZ_JACSCH020000027.1, read on the forward strand.
GGGCGGCAGGGGCTGCCCGCCCGGCGGCGCGCCGGCGGGACCCCAGGCGCCACCGTACGGCTGTGCTCCCCCTTGGGCGTTCTGCGCGGGGGGCACCGCCGGGTACTGCGGCTCCGGACCCTGTCCGTTCTGCGTCACCGGGACTCCTACTGATGGACCTACGGAATCGTCGGCTCACGCTACCGGGTGCGCCCGGGGCTCCGCACACACGTGTGAGCCCGGTTACACAACCTTCTTGAACGGCACCGCGCCGGACAGGCCCTAGGCGGCATAGAGCTCCATGCGCGCCCCGAACTCCCGTACCACCGCCTCGCCCGCGTACGGCTCCAGCCGCTCCCGCAGGTCCTCCAGGTACTCCGCGCCCCTCGACGACCGCAGCGTGCCGAGCAGTTCGAGCGCGCGCGTGCCCGTGCGGCAGGCCTGCTCGACCTCGCGCTGCTGGACCTGTGCCGAGGCGAGCAGGGCGAGCCCGATCGCCCGGCGCCGCGCGCGCGTCTCCGGGTGTCCGGCGATCGACTCCCGCGCCGCCCGCGCCGCGGCCTCCGCCTGCCCCAGATCCCGGTAGCAGTGCGCCAGTTCGTCCGCCAGGTACGCCTGGTCGAAGTGCGCGATCCACGCCGGGTCGTCGCCCGACTCCGGATCGGCCTGCTCCAGGGCCCGTACGGCACGGCCCGCCGCCGTCTCGAAGGCGCTGAGGTCCCCGAGCAGGGCGTGCCCGCGCGCCTCGGCCGCGTGGAACATCGCCTCCGCGCGCGGCGGCACCTTCCCGCGCGCCCCCTCCTGCGCGGCCCGCGCCAACTGGGCGATCTCCCGGGGGTTTCCGAGCTGCGCGGCGAGGTGGCTCATGGAGGCGGCGAGGACATAGCCGCCGTAGCCCCGGTCGCCGGCGGCCTGCGCGAGCCGCAGCGCCTGGATGTAGTACCGCTGGGCGAGGCCCGGTTCGCCCGTGTCCACCGCCATGTACCCGGCGAGTTCGGTCAGTCGGGCGACCGCCGCGAACAGCTGCCGGCCGACCGCCTCCCGGTACGAGCCGGACAGCATCCCCGACACCACGCTGTTCAGGTAGTGGACGACCACCGGGCGCACGTGCCCGCTGCCGAACCGCCGGTCGAGGTCGACGAGCGCCGCCGTCATCTCCCGTACGGCCGCCACGTCCGCGACCCCGACGCGCGCCCCCGCCATCCGGGCCACGTGTGGGTCCGGGCCCGTGATCAGCCAGTCCCGGCTGGGCTCGACGAGCGCGGAGGCCGCGACCGTGGAGCCGGAGAGGAAGTCGCGGCGGCCCACGTCACTGCGCCACAGCTCGCAGACCTGCTCGATCGCGCCGGGCACGGTCGGCGCGAACTGGAGCCCGACGCCGGCGGCGAGGTTCCGGCCGTTGGCCATGCCGACCTCGTCGATCGTGACCGTACGGCCCAGCTTGCGGCCGAGCGCCTCGGCGATGATCCCCGGCGCGCGCCCCCGCGGCTGCTGCCCACGCAGCCAGCGCGCCACCGACGTCTTGTCGTACCGCAGGTCGAGGCCGCGCTCCGCGCCGACCATGTTGACCCTGCGGGCGAGGCCGGCGTTGGAGCAGCCCGCCTCCTGGATGAGCGCCTGGAGCCGTTCGTTGAGCTGGCGCGGAACGAGTGGCCTGGCTGCCATGAGTACCCCCTGAGGCCGTGCGGTGATCACCGGAGAAGGGATCACTGCCCGGTGGATATCCGGTCAATGCCGATGTGAACACGCGAAACCGGACACGTCGGTTGCGACTTCGCCGCCGGCGCCCCCACCTGTCCGTACCCACCCCAGCTCCCCGGCCCCCCGCGCGCCCCCGCCCGTGCACCGATGCGCCCCGCGTGCAGGATCGATGCCTCACACCGCTCGACGCCCTGGCCGTAACCCCAGGTGGCGGGGGAAGTTGTGTTCCACGTGGAAGAGACCATCGGAGTCACGGAAGCCGCACAGATCCCCAAGCAGCGCGGTGAGCAGCTGCTGGACAGTGCCGTGCGGTACGCGGAAGAGCGGCACTGGGACGTGTTTCCCGGGACCTGGTTGGAGGCCGTCGAGGGCCGGGAGCGCTGCTCCTGCGGGGCAGACGCGTGCGCCGTGCCCGGCGCCCACGCGGTCAGGCCCGACTGGTCGACCCAGGCGACCGGCAGCGGGGTCGGGGCCCGGCGGATGTGGTCGAAGCAACCGAAATCGTCGATCCTGCTGCCGACGGGCCGTACGTTCGACGCCATCGAGGTGCCCGAGTCGGCCGGGTTCCTGGCGCTCGCCCGGATGGAGCGGATGGAGCTGACGCTCGGCCCGGTCACCTGCACCCCGGACCGCCGGATGTTCTTCTTCGTCCTGCCGGGCGCCGCGACCAAGGTGCCCGACCTCGTCCGCAAGCTCGGCTGGGTCCCGGCCTCCATCGACCTCACCACCCGCGGCGAGGGCCACTACGTGGCGGCCCCGCCCACCCGCATCGGCGGCAGCGGCGCGGTCCAGTGGGCCCGGCGCCCCACCCCGGCGAACCGCTGGCTCCCCGACGCCGAGGAACTGATCAGCGCCCTCGCGTACGCGTGCGGCCGGGAAGCGGCGGAGGCGAGGAGCCGCACGTCGTGACCCTGGGTCCCCGCGGGCCCCACCCTTAAGGTGGGGCCCGTAAGACACACGGGGACCGACGAGGGGCAGACAGACCATGCCTGACCAGGCATTTGACGGAGCGTTCGACACGGCGGGCGCCGCACCGGGGGACGGTGCTGCACCCGCCGTGCGCATCGAGGGCCTGTGGAAGCGATTCGGCCAGCAGATCGCGGTGAACGGCATCGACCTGGTGCTGCCCGCGGGCAAGTTCATCGGGCTCGTGGGGCCCAACGGCGCCGGCAAGACCACCACCCTCTCGATGATCACCGGCCTGCTCCGTCCCGACCAGGGGCGCATCCAGGTCGCCGGGCACGACGTATGGGCCGACCCCGAGTCGGTCGCGCAGGTCAAGGCCCGGATCGGCATCCTGCCCGAGGGCCTGCGGCTCTTCGAGCGGCTCTCCGGCCGCGAACTCCTCGCGTACAGCGGCCGGCTGCGGGGGCTGCCCGGCGCCGAGGTCGACAAGCGGGCCGCGCAGCTCCTCGACGTCCTCGACCTCACCGGCTCGCAGAACAAGCTGGTCGTCGACTACTCGACCGGTATGCGGAAGAAGATCGGGCTCGCGGCGGCGCTCCTCCACAACCCCGAGGTGCTCTTCCTCGACGAGCCCTTCGAGGGCGTCGACCCGGTCTCCGCGCAGACCATCCGCGGCGTCCTGGAGCGGTACACCTCCTCGGGCGCCACCGTCGTCTTCTCCAGCCACGTCATGGAGCTCGTCGAATCGCTCTGCGACTGGGTCGCCGTGATGGCGGCGGGCCGGATCCGCGCCCAGGGCACCCTCGCGGAGGTACGGGGCGACGCGCCCTCGCTGCAGGCGGCGTTCCTGGAGCTCGTCGGCGCGAACGGGCGCGAGGCGGCGGGCGACTCGCTGGACTGGCTGGGCGGCGGGACGGGGGCTGCCGGTGGGACTGGCGGCGCTGGTGGGACTGGTAAGGCCGCTGCTCCGGATGAGGCCGGTGCTTCGGGCGGCGCCGGTGCTTCGGGCGGGGCGCAGCGATGAGTGCCTTCCCGACCACGACCACCACCGGCACCGCGACCCCGGCCGGCCCCGTCCCCTCCCTCACCTCCGTCTTCGTACGGCTCAAGCTGAGCCTGCTGCGCAACGGGCTGCGGCAGTCGGGCGGACGGACCGCCGCGTACATCCTGTCCATCGTCTTCGGAGCGGTCTTCGCCGCGGCCCTCGTGCTGGCCTTCGTCCTCATGCGGGGCAACGCCGACGCCGGCAGCGTCGCGATCCTCCTCACGGGAGCGCTCGCGCTCTCCTGGACGGTGATGCCGCTGTTCATCCCGAGCGGTGACGAGACCCTCGACCCGTCGCGGCTCGTCATGCTGCCGCTGCAGCCGCGGCCGCTGGTCCGCGCGCTGCTCGTGGCCTCCCTCGTGGGTGTCGGACCCGTCCTCACCTTCGTCCTGGCCCTGGGCGCCGCGCTGTCCGTCGCGCACGGCGCGGCCGGCGCCGTCGCCGCCGTCCTCGCCGTACCGCTGACGGCCGTGACGTGCGTGGCACTGTCCCGGGCCGTGGCCGCCGCCAACGTCCGGCTCCTCACCTCCCGCAAGGGCCGGGACCTGGCGCTGCTCAGCGGCCTGCTCATCGCCGTCGGCATGCAGGTCGTGAACTTCGGCGCCCAGCGCCTGGGCCAGGCCGGCGGTCTGGAGTCGCTCGAACCGGCGGCGGCCGTCGTCAGCTGGCTGCCGCCGGCCGCCGCGATCGCCGCGGTCGACTCCGCCGGCCAGGGCGACTACGCGGTGGCGGCGGTCCGGCTGCTGCTCACGGCGGCCACGCTCGCGGCGCTCCTCTACTGGTGGCAGCGGAGCCTCGTACGGCTGATGGTCGAGCCCGACGGCTCCACGATCGGCGCGGCCTCCGACGCGGGCGGCCGTGACAAGGCCGACGGAACGGGGCGGCTCGCCCGGATCCTGCCGGACGGGCGCACGGGCGCGGTCATGGAGCGCAGCCTGCGCTACCTGTGGCGCGACCCGAAGACGAAGGCCGGGGCCGTGACCTCGCTCGCCCTCGGCCTGATCGTCCCGCTCGTCAACGCACTCCAGGGCACGGGCTCGATCTACTGGGCGTGCTTCGCCTCCGGCATGCTCGGCATGCTGATGTACAACCAGTTCGGACAGGACACCTCGGCGTTCTGGATGGTCGCCCAGACCATCTCGACGACGGCCGACGCGTACGCCGAACTCCGCGCGCGGGCCCTGGCCCTGCTCATGGTCACCCTCCCGTACGCGGTCTTCGTCACGGTCCTCACGGTCGGCGTCCTCGGCGACTGGGCACGGCTCCCGGACGCCGTCGGCCTGGCGCTCGGCCTGCTCGGCGCGATGCTGGCGACGGGCTCGGTGGCCTCGGCCGCCTTCCCGTACTCGATCCCGCAGGACAGCGGCTACAAGAACGTGGCGCCGGGGCAGGGCGCCCTGGCGTGGATCTCGATCCTCGGGGGCATGCTCACGGCCCCGCTGCTGTGCGCGCCGCTGATCGGCGCGACGATCTACCTCCACGTCTCCGACCAGCAGTCCCTGCTCTGGCTGCTGCTCCCGGCCGGCGCGCTCTACGGCGCGCTGCTGATCTGGGCGGGCCTGAAGGTGGCGGCGCCGCGGACGGCGAGGCGGCTGCCGGAGATCCTGGCGGCGGTCAGCAAGGGGTAGTCGCCGCCGGTCGCCGGTGACCGGCCCTTCAGGACACGCTCGCCCTGCTCTGCGCCGCGGCCTCGGCCGTACTCCACCGGGGGAGGCGCGTGGCAGACGAGCGCGGGACGGCCGGCCGGGCGTCGAACCCGGTCGGCCGCTGATGGCCTCGGGGCCGAGGCGGCCCCGCACCTGCTACGCGTACCGGCCGGGCCGGTAGTCGCCGGCGGGCTGCCGGGTGATGGCGTTGCCGCGGTTGAAGGCGTTGATGATCGCGATCTGGGACACCAGGGCGGCGAGCTGCTCGTCGTCGAAGTGCTTGACGGCCTCGGCCCAGGCCTCGTCCGTGACCCCGGACCCGTCGGCGAGGCGGGTGCCCTGCTCCGTCGGCTCCAGGGCGGCGCGCTCGGCGTCGGTGAAGACGGTGGCCTCGCGCCAGGCGGCGACCATGTGGAGCCGTACCGAGGCCCCGGGCGCGCGGCGCTCGTCGGGGGGGCCTTGGCGTTCACGTCATTCGCGTCATTCGCGTCATTCGCGTCAGCGGTACGAGGCGACCAGTCGGGCCAGATGTCGGCCCGCCACCTCCAGGGGGGTCGCGCTGCGGGCGACCTGGGCCGAGAGTTCCGCGCCCTCCAGGGTGGCGATCACCGTGTGCGCCAGCTCCTCCGCGTCCGTCTCCGTGAAGCCCGACGCGGCCAGCTTCCGGGCGACAACCGCCCGCCAGCGGGCGAACGCCTCGGCCGCCGCCTCCTGGACGCCGGGCGCGCTGTTCGCCGTACCGACGACCGTGGACGTGACCGGGCAGCCGTCGAGCCAGTCCGATGCGCGCAGTCCTTCGGCGAGGGAGACGGTGAGCGCGACGAGCGCCTTCTCGGGCTCCGGTTCCGCGTCCAGCGCCTCGGCCAGGAGCTCGGCGAACTCCTCGCCGCCGAGCCTCACCGCCGCCGTGCCGAGCTCCTGCTTGCCGCCGGGGAAGAAGTGGTACACGGAGCCGAGGGTGGCCCCGGCCTCGACGGAGATCTGCTTGATGCCGGTGCCCTCGTAGCCCTGGCGCTGCATCAGGCGTGAGGTCGTGCGGACGATCCGCTCGCGGGTTCCGGCGGTCTCGGGATCGTGCGGGGCCTTGGTCTTCACGCCACCAGAGTACCGAACTAGAGCGATCGCTCTAGTCCCGTGCTACGTTCCTCGCTAGATAGAGCGTTCGTTCTAGCGATTTCGGGGAGATCTCTGTGAGCACGTCCACCATGAACAACCCGCCCGCGTCCGTGACCGTCATCGGCCTCGGCCCCATGGGCCGCGCCATGGCCGGCGCCTACCTCGACGCCGGCTACCGCGTCACCGTCTGGAACCGCACCGCGAGCCGCGCCGACGACCTGGTCGCCAGGGGCGCCGTCCGCGCCGCCACCGTCGAGGAGGCGCTGCGGGCCAACGAGGCGGTGGTGCTGAGCCTCACCGACTACGCCGCCATGTACGCGATCCTCGAGCCCGCCGCCTCCGCGCTGGAGGGCCGCGTCCTGGTCAACCTCAGCTCGGACACCCCGGAAGAGACCCGCAAGGGGGCCGTCTGGGCGGCGAAGCACGGGGCGCGGCACCTCACCGGCGGGGTCCAGACGCCGCCGTCCGGCATCGGCACCACGGAGTTCAGCACCTACTACAGCGGCCCCCGCGACCTCTTCGAGGAGTACGAGGGCCTGCTGAAGGTGCTGACGGACACGGACCACCGGGGCGAGGACCCGGGGCTCGCCGCGCTCTACTACCAGCTCCAGATGGACCTCTTCTGGACCACCCTGACCGCCTGGCTGCACATGGCCGCGGTGGCGGACGCGAACGGCATCGGCCTCTCCGAGATCAAGCCGTACGCGACCCGGACGCTGACCGGGATGGGCCAGTTCCTCGACTTCTACACGCCGCGGATCGAGGCGGGGGACCACAGCGGCGACGTCGACCGGATCTCGATGGCCGTGGCGAGCCTCGACCACGTCGTCCACACGACACGGGACTCGGGCGTGGATCCGGCGCTGCCCGCCACCGTCCTCGAGACGTTCCGGCGGGCGGCGGCCGCGGGCTACCAGGACGACAGCCTGACCCGGCTGTTCGAGGTGTTCGGCCGACGGCCCTGATGCCGAGAGCCGTATCCGTTACGACCGGTAGTACGCGTCGATCGGTGCGCGCGCCTCGTCGAACAGTGCCGGGCCGTCCTGCGCCACCGTCGGCCAGTCGCCCGACTGCGGGTTGAGCTCGACCAGCTGCTCGGTGGCGAGCGCGTAGACGACCCGGCCGAGACCCGAGCGCACGATGCCGCCCGCGCACATCCCGCACGGCTGGCAGCTGGTGTACATGGTGGTGCGCGCGGCGGTGTCCGGGTCGAGTTCGCGGGCTGCCCAGCGGGCGAGCTTCAGTTCCGGGTGGGCGGTGATGTCGTCGTCGCGCCGCACCGTGTTGTGGGCCTCGGCGAGGACCTCGCCGTTCGGGCCGACGAGCAGCGAGCCGTACGGCGCGTCCCCGAGGGTGACGGCGTGGGCGGCGAGGCCGATGGCGCGCCGCAGGAGCGTCTCGTCGGCGGTGGTGATCATGAGGTGGTCCTCCAGTGGGTGGCCACGGTGGTGAGCGCCCGCCAGGCCTCGTGCGGCCTGCGGGTCTCCTCCGGATCTCCGTGGTACGGGTCGAGTACGACGGTGTCGGCGCCGAGCAGGCGGAGCCGGTCGAGGTCGTCGAGGATCTGCTCGACGGTGCCGACCCCGGCGGGCCGTTCGGGGTCGTCGACGGGAGTGGCGGTCAGCCGCAGGGCGATCCGGGGCGCGAACCCCGGCAGCGTGTGGTCCGCCAGCACCGCGCGCATCCGGGCCATGGGGAGCCGCAGCGGGTGCCAGGCGTCGCCGAATCTGACGGCCCGGCGGATCCCCGCCTCGCTGTTGCCGCCGACCCAGACGGGAATGGGGGCGGGGGACGGGACGGCGGCGGCTGCCTCCTCGCCCCGCGTGGCGCGCCATGCCTCCCTCAGCGTGACCAGGTACTCGTCGGTCAGCCTGCCGCGCGCGGTGAACGGCACGTCGAGCGCGTCGAATTCCCGGCGCGACCAGCCGACGCCGACCCCGAGGACGAACCGGCCGCCGCTGAGCAGGTGGAGGTTGGTCGCCATGCGCGCCACGAGGAGCGGATGCCGGTACGGCAGCACGAGGACGGTGGTGCCGAGCCGCAGCCGTGTCGTGATGCCGGCCAGCCAGGACAGCGTGGTGAACGGCTCGTAGAACGGCTCCGGGTACCGCTCGGCGACGTCCGGGGTGACGGCCACGTGATCCGACACCATGAGCAGGTCGAAGCCGAGACCCTCCACCGTCCGCGCCCACTCGCGCAGCACGCCGGGGTCGGTTCCCGGCCCGAAGTTCGGGACGTTGACGCCAAGTTGCATGCTTCGAGGCTATCCCCGTGATCAGCGGATACGGAACCGAACTCTCCCGGTGGAACCGACTTTCTCCCGCGCTTCTGCCGGTAGAATCGTCGTATGGCCGTGAATCTCGACGAACTCGACTGGGCGATCATCGAGCAGCTGCAGCAGGAGGCCCGCATCTCCCTCAGCGAGCTGGGCCGGCGCGTGAACCTCAGCTCGTCGGCGACCACGGAGCGGGTCCGGAATCTGGAGTCGCGGGGCGTCATCACCGGCTACCACGCCGTGGTGGACCTGGCCAAGGCCGGTTACCCCGTCCTCGCCGTCGTACGGCTGAAGTACCCGGGCAACCAGCACCAGCCGCTGCGCCGGCTGCTCGCCGAGCGGCGGGAGATCCTCGAGTGCCTGCGGACCACCGGCGACGACTGCTACACGCTGAAGGTGGCCGCGACGTCCATGGAGCACCTGGAGACCCTGGTGGACGAGCTGGCGGGCTTCGGCAGCACGACCACCAGCGTCGTCTACAGCCGGACGCTCCCCCAGCGCGGCCCCGGCCGCCCCTGAACACCCGCCCCCGTGCCGGGCGGTGCCGCAATTCGGATGCGTGGAGCCCTGACGTGTGCGAACCTCGCGCCTTGTGACCTTTGATGACCTTGAGATTCGGCGTGCCGGCGACTCCGACGCGACCGCGACAGCCGATGTGTGGCTGCGTTCCTTCAACGCCGCGCTGCCGACCGTACGCCGCGCGCACGACGACGACGCGGTGCGGGGCTGGTTCACCCATGTCGTCGTGCCGGAGCACGAGACCTGGGTCGCGGACGCCGGGGAGGCCGGTGTGGTGGGGCTCCTCGTGCTCGACGGCGGGGACCTGGAGCAGCTCTACCTCGACCCGTCGTGGCGCGGCCGCGGCCTGGGCGACCGCTTCGTGGAACTGGCCAAGCGGCAGCGGCCGGAGGGCCTGGACCTGTGGACGTTCCAGGTCAACGCCCCGGCGCAGAGGTTCTACGAGCGGCACGGCTTCGTCGAGGCGGAACGGACGGACGGGCAGCGCAACGAGGAACGCGAGCCGGACATCCGCTATGTGTGGCGGCCGGTGAAGGACTGATCCAGGGCAGTGCGGCCGGCGCTCGGTCCGTGCGGCCGGCGCTCGGACCGTGCGGCCGGCGCTCGGACCGTGCGGCCGGCGGCCGGCGGGGCGGCTACGGCGTGGGGACCGCAGGGACGGGGCCGCCGGACCGCTCCGCGCGGATCAGGGAGTAGAGCACCGAGTCGCGCCACTGTCCGGCGAGCCACACCGCGGAGCGCAGCACGCCCTCCCTGGCGAAGCCCGCCTTCTCCAGCGCGCGCTGCTCGGCGATGTTGCCGGTGTCGGTCCAGGCCTGGATCCGTTCGGCCCTCGTGTGGTCGAAGAGGTACTCCGCCACGAGACGCTGGGCCTGGGTGCCCGTCCCCCGGCCGCGCGCGCCGGGCACCAGCTGGATCGCCAGGCTCCAGTTGGCCGTGTCGGGGCCCCAGCTGCCGGGGTACCACTTGACCCGGCCCACCGTCACACCGCCCTCGGCGACCGAGAGGGTCCCGCCGTCGTGGCCGAGGAGGCCGTTCTCCGCGAAGCGGCGGCGGAGGTCGGCGGTCGACCGGAAGCCGGACCACGCGTGGGGGCCGCTGCCCTCCGGTCCGCTCAACTCCCGTTCGAACAGGTCGAGATCCTCGACGGTGACGGGGCGCAGTGTGATCTCGTCCGACACGGAACGGCTCCTGGTCCTCGGCGTGCAACGTCGCACGACGTCGTCCTTGTCGAGACGCGCTCCGACGAGGTGCCAGTTCCGCCGGGCCGAGGGATGCCGCGCCGAGGGATGCCGCGCCGAGGCCGCCGCGCCGAGGCCGCCGGGTCAGGAGCGGTCGAGGACCGCCCCGCCCGCGTACCGCGCGGAGGCGCCGAGCTCCTCCTCGATCCTGATGAGCTGGTTGTACTTCGCGGTGCGGTCGGACCGGGACAGCGAGCCGGTCTTGATCTGTCCGCAGCCGGTCGCCACCGCCAGGTCCGCGATGGTGGTGTCCTCCGTCTCGCCGGAGCGGTGCGACATGATGACGGTCCAGCCGGCGCGGTGCGCGGTGGCGACCGTGGCGAGGGCTTCGGTCAGGGTGCCGATCTGGTTGACCTTGACCAGGACCGAGTTGCCGACACCGGTCCGGATGCCCTCGCGCAGCAGGTTCTCGTCGGTGCAGAACACGTCGTCGCCGGTGAGCTGGCAGCGGTCGCCGACGCGGGCGGTGAGCTCCCGCCAGCCGTCCAGGTCGTTCTCGGCCATCGGGTCCTCGATGGAGACGATCGGGTACGCGTCGATCAGCTTGGCCAGGTAGTCGGCGTGCTCGGTGGGCGTACGGCGGACGCCCTCGCCCTCGTACACGTACGCGCCGTCCCGGAAGAACTCCGACGAGGCCGGGTCCATGACCAGGCCGATGTCCGTGCCGGGCCGGTAGCCGGTGCGCTCGACGGCCGCCATGACGAAGTCGAGTGCCTCCTCGGCGGTACGGAGCGCGGGCGCGAAGCCGCCCTCGTCGCCGACGCCGGTGGCGTGCCCGGCGGACAGCAGGTCGCGGCGGAGGGTGTGGAAGATCTCGGAGCCCATGCGTACGGCTTCCGCGAAGGTCTCCGCGCCGATCGGGGCGATCATGAACTCCTGGAAGTCCAGCGGATTGTCGGCGTGCGCGCCACCGTTGACGATGTTCATCATCGGGAGCGGGAGAAGGTGGGCGTCGGCGCCGCCGAGGTAGCGGTAGAGCGGCTGGCGGTGGGCCGCCGCGGCGGCCTTCGCGACGGCGAGGGAGACGCCGAGGAGGGCGTTGGCGCCGAGCCGGGACTTGTCGGCGGTGCCGTCGAGCGCGATGAGCGCGGCGTCGAGGCCGGCCTGGTCGTCGGCGTCGCGTCCGACGACCGCTGCCGCGATGTCGCCGTTGACGTGGGCGACGGCGCGGTCGACGCCCTTGCCGTGCCAGCGCCCGGGGTCCCCGTCGCGCAGCTCGACGGCTTCGCGTGCGCCGGTGGAGGCGCCGGAGGGGACGGCGGCGCGGCCGAGGGATCCGTCGGCGAGGAGGACATCGGCCTCGACCGTGGGGTTGCCCCGGCTGTCGATGACCCTGCGGGCGGTGACGGACGTGATGACGGTGGTCTCAACTGCCGTGGAAGCCATGGGAGGTCCTTCGTGTGGATGCGCGCCGCGGCCCTGCTGCGACAACGCTGGCGCGTGCCGCGACAGCGCCGACTCTACAGCAATGCTGTGCAGTTTTGCTGTTCAGTTGTGCTGTGCAGTTCAGCTGCACAGTTCGGCTGCGGGGTTCGGCTGCGGAGTCGTGCCACCGGTTAAAGTGGCCTATGCCCACCCCGGAACCCGCCGCCGTCGCCACCGAACTGCGTACCGCGATGGGCAAGCTCACGCGGCGCGTGAAGCACGAGGACCAGATCCCGCTCGGCCACGTCTCCGTGCTCGGCACCCTGGATCGCGACGGCGCCATGACGACCAGCGATCTGGCGGCGGACCAGCGCGTACGGCCCCAGTCCATGGCCCGCTCGGTCGGGCTGCTCATGGATCAGGGGCTCGTCGTCCGCCGGGCGCACCCCACGGACGGCCGCAAGTCCCTGGTGGAGCTCTCCCCCGCGGGACGGGCCGCCCTCGACGCGGAGCGCGGGCGCAGGGTGGGCTGGCTCGCCCAGGCGATCGAGCTGGAGCTCACCGGCGAGGAGCGCGAGGTGCTGGCGCGCAGCGCCGCCCTGATGGAGCGGCTCGCCGCGCGCTAGGAGGACGTCTGGTCCACCGACGCGATCAGCCGGCCACCGGGCCGGAGCACGCGCCGCAGTTCGGCGAGCGTCGGCTCCCAGTCCTCCAGGTAGTGCAGCACCAGCGACGCGGCCACGTCGCCGAACGCCCCCTCGGCGAACGGCAGGGGGTCGCGCAGGTCGACCACGTGCAGTGCCGTGTCGTCCCCGAGCCGCCGCCTGGCAAGCGCCAGCATCGCGGCGCTGACGTCGACGCCGGTGACGACCGCGCCGCGCTCGCGCAGCGCGGCGGAGAGGGAGCCCGCACCACAGCCGGCGTCCAGGACCCTCCGGCCGGCCACGTCTCCGGCGAGGGCGAGCATCGCGGGCCGCTCGTAGTAGGCGTTCACGAGGTTGTTCCCGTTCTCCGCCGCGTACGCCGCGGCGAAGGTGTCGTAGTCGTTCAACCGCCCTCCCTCCACGGTTGATCGAGGACGGACGGGACTCTCGGGCACATCGGTGACGCGTTCCAACCCCCGCAGCCTGGTTCCGTGCCGGAAAAAGATTCCGGAGTCCTGTCACAACTTCGCGGGGCGCTCCGTCAGTGCTGTGAAGACGCCGACAAGGGCACACCGAAGGAGAACAGCGATGACGCACACGAACTCCACCACGGGCACCACGACCGCCACCACCCCCAGGACCTCCATCTCCCGGATGCCCAACCCCGGTGAGTTCGTGCCCGAGTTGAACGACATCAGCGCCGCCCTGTTCCGGGCCACCGGCAACCGCTCGGTGCCGCGCGCCACGATGAGCCTCGTCCACCTGCGGGCCGGCCAGATCGTCGGCAACACCTACCTGACGATCCTGAACACCGGTTTCCTCCGCAAGGCCGGCCAGTCCGAGGAGCGCATCACCGCCGTCTCCTCCTGGCAGGACGCCCCCTACTTCACCGACGCCGAGCGCGCCGCCCTCGCCCTGGTGGAGGCCACCCTGCAGCCCGCCCCGCACGGCCGGGAGCGCGTCTCCGACGAGCTGTACGCCGAGGTCGCGAAGCACTACGACGAGAAGGCCCTGGCCACCCTGACCATCGCGATCGGCCAGATCAACTTCTTCATCGCCCTGGCCGTCATCGGCAAGCCGCAGCCGGTCAGCTCCCTCGCGGACGAGCAGTGGGACTGACCGGTCCCCGAGCCCGGAAGCGCGCACAGCGAATGCCCCCACCCCGGGTGATCCGGGAGTGGGGGAGCAGGTCGGCCTTGCCGTCGCCGTTCAGGTCGCCCGCGCGTCCGCCAGGAGGATGACCGCCCGCCGTGAACGGCCCGTCGAACCCTTTCCTACGAGGTCAGGACGCCGTTCAGGAAGGGGCCGACCGCCTCGCGCCAGGCGTCCGGGTGCTCGTAGTGGAGGAGATGCCCGGCGTCGGGGATCTCCGCGTACGCGCCGTGCGGCAGGACGCGGACCATCTCCTGGGCCTCGGCTCTGCCCAGCTCGCCGTCCAGGCCGCGGACCACCAGCGTGGGGCAGCGGACCTGGGCCAGGGACTCCCAGTGGGCGTCGTGCACCCAGGTCTCCCGGGAGGTCAGCATCTGCTCCGGGTCGAAGACCGGACGCCAGCCGTCCGGGTGCTCGGCCATCACCTCGGCGAAGAAGGCGCCCCGGGCGGGGTTGGGTCGCTCGACCCACGGGTCCTCCTCGCCGAACCAGCGGCGGGCGGCGTCGAGCGAAGGGAACGGGGCCGGCCAGCGGCGGAACCAGTCCCGCCACTCGCGCTGCGAGGCCGCGCCGAGCGCCGAGGCGCGCATGTCGCAGATGACGAGGGCGTGGACGAGGTCGGGACGCTCGGCGGCCAGTTGCCAGGCGGTGAGGGCGCCCATGGAGTGGCCGATGAGGGTGACCGGGCCGAGGCCGAGCTGCTCGACGGCGGCAGCCGCGTCCGCCACGTACGCCTCGCGGGTGAAGGAGGCGGCGGGGGGCTTGTCGCTGTGGCCGTGGCCTCGCTGGTCGAGGGCGACGGTGCGGGGGTGGCCGTGGGGGTGGGGGGTCGCGTCGGGGCGGGTCGCCGCCTCCGCGAGGCGGCTGATCGCCGGGGACCAGTGGGCCGCGTGGCCCATCAGGCCGTGGAGGAGTAAGACGCCGGGGCCGGCCTGCGGGGCGGTCCCGGGCGTGAAGTCCCAGGCCGCCAGCCGTACGCCGTCGGCCCCGGTGACGTCGAGTCGTCGCGCCATCCCTGGCACCCCCTCTTCTTGCCGTCGAACCACGCCAGACTATCGAACTCGCATTCGAAAATGCGCTCCTGCCGCGCAACACCCCTCGTTCGAGTGACAGGCCTCAAGGATTGACGGCCGCTGCCGAGGGGAGATCTTGAACGGGAGGCGGACCGCTCGGGGAAAACGGTCCGAGGGGATTGACCTTGAGAGCTCGGGGCTCCAGGTCAGCACAGGGGAGGACAGGCCCCGGCGCCGCGAGGCGCCGGGGCCCTCTGCTGTCCGGGGCGGGCGGGAACCCGCTGCTGTCCTGGGCAGACAGGAGCCCGTTTCCGTACGCGGCAGGGGCGAACCCGCTGCCGTCCGGAGCGCGCGGGTCGCCGGCGCGGGCGGCGTCCGACGTACGGATTCCGCTTGCTGCACGGCCCCCACCCCTCCCCGGTCTCGCACCGCCCCGCCCCTCGTATCGCACCATGTCGCCCCAGCGTGGCACGGCGAGGGCGCGGGCGTAGCCATTCCGGCGTAAACCGGGGCGCACAAGGGCCGTTGGCCCGGAAGCGACACTCGAACGTGTCCTATTCCGGCGCAACCAGACGCCGGTTCCCGGGCGGAGACGCCGAAGGGTGCCCCACCGGTCGTCGCGTACGACGACCGGTGGGGCACCCTTCCCGCGAGATGCGGTGTCGGCCGGGGTGCGGTGTCAGCGCGTCAGCGCTTCGCCACGAACACGTGGGCCGCGACGTCCGCGTTCAGTTCGGCCGCCTCGCCGCTGCTGCCGACGAGGATGCCGCCCGCGGACTCCGTCACCGACACCACGGAGCCGGGCTGCACGCCCGCGCGCCGCAGCGTGTACATCAGCTGGGCGTCCGTCTGGATCGGCTCGCCGATCCGGCGGACGACCACCGTCTTGCCCTCGCTCGCGTCCAGCTCGGCGAGCGACACCATCGAGTCGTCGAGGAAGGCCTCGGCCTCCGCCTTCTCCCCGAGCTCTTCGAGACCGGGGATCGGGTTCCCGTACGGCGACTCCGTCGGGTGACGCAGCAGCTCCAGGACGCGCCGCTCCACGGCCTCGCTCATCACGTGCTCCCAGCGGCAGGCCTCGGCGTGCACCTGCTCCCACTCCAGGCCGATCACGTCGACGAGCAGGCACTCCGCGAGGCGGTGCTTGCGCATGACCCGGGTGGCGAGGCGGCGGCCCTCCTCGGTCAGCTCCAGGTGCCGGTCGCTGGCGACGGCCACCAGTCCGTCGCGCTCCATCCGGGCCACCGTCTGGCTCACCGTTGGGCCGCTCTGGTCGAGCCGCTCGGCGATCCGGGCACGCATGGGGACCACACCTTCCTCCTCAAGCTCGAGGATGGTGCGGAGATACATCTCCGTTGTGTCGATCAGTCCGGACATACGTGCCCCTCGATGAGTCGTGCGCTGGCCCTGCACCAATTCTGACGCATCGCGCCGACAACCGGGCCTCACCGGCCCAAGGCGGTATTGACAGAGCAATGGTCCAGACCGCACCGTGATCGGCGACCGGGGCAGGACCAGGGCACGACCACGACATGACGCGACGACGCGACGGCGACGAGAAGGAGCTTCTGGAATGGGCGACAGCGCGGGCGAGAGCAAGCTGGCCGGACAGTTCTTCGACGCCGCGATCGGCCTGCTCCAGCAGGTGCGCGACGGCGACTCGGCCGAGATCGCCGCGGCCGGCGCCGCGATCGCCGAGGCCGTCGCCAACGGCAACCGGCTCTTCGCCTTCGGCGCGGGCCACTCCTCGCTCGCCGCCCAGGACGTCGTCTACCGGGCCGGTGGACTCGCCCTCATGAACCTGCTCGTCGTCCCCGGTGTCGTCGGCGTCGACGTCATGCCGGCCACGCTCGGCTCCGCCCTCGAACGCGTCGACGGCCTCGCCGGGGCGGTCCTGGACTCCTCCCCCGCCACCGCGGGGGACGTCCTGATCATCATCTCCCTCTCCGGGCGCAACGCCCTGCCCGTGGAGATGGCCATGAACGCCCGCGCGCTCGGCCTCACCGTCATCGGCGTGACCTCGGTGGCGTACGCGACGGAGACCAGGTCCCGGCACGTCTCGGGGACCTATCTCAAGGACCACTGCGACATCGTCCTCGACTCCCGGATCGCCGTCGGCGACGCCGAGCTCACCCACGAGGGCATCGAGGCCCCCTTCGCGCCCGCCTCCACCGTCGTCACCAGCGCCCTCATGCAGGCCACGCTCGCCGCCGCCGCCGAGGACCTCGTCCGCCGCGGCATCGAGCCGCCGCTGCTGCGCTCCGGGAACGTCGACGGCGGCCACGAGTGGAACGGCCGCGTGATGACGGAGTACGGCGACCGGATCTTCTACCGGCACTAGGCCTTGCCAGCTACCGGCTACCGGCGCTGGGCCACCGGCTACCGGCTACGGCGCTGGGCCCTGCCGACTACCGGCGCTGGGCCTTGTCGGCCGCGGCCAGGAGCAGGGTGTCGAGGGTGGCGTAGTCGGTGCCGCCCTCCAGTTCCTTCGCCGTGCCCCGCTCAAGGAGTTCGCGGGCCGCCCGCCCCGCGAGCCCGTACGCCGCCTCCGCGATCGACGAGCCCGCGCTCACCCGGGCCGCCCCCGCCGCCGCGAGCTCGGCCACCGACAGCGTTCCCGGGCCCACCGCGACGTTCACGGGCAGCGGCGACCCGGCGACCAGGCGCTCCACCGTCCCGGCGTCCAGCGCGCCGAGGACGAAGATCCCGTCCGCCCCGGCCGCCGCGTAGGCCGCGGCCCGGGACAGCGTCTCCTCCAGCCACGCCTCGCGGTCCCCCGGCGGGAGCCGGTGCGTGTCGATCCGGGCGTTGACGAACAGCGGGACCCCGGCCTCGTCGGCCGCCGCGCGCGCCGCCGCGATGCGGGCGGCCTGCTCGGCGGCGGGGCGCAGGGCGTCCGGGCGGAGGGTGTCCTCCAGGTTGACGCCGACGGCACCCGCCGCGAGGACACCCCGTACGGTCTCCGCGACCCCGGCCGGGTCGTCCGCGTAGCCGCGCTCGACGTCGGCGGTGACCGGGACGTCGACGGCCGCCGCGACGCGGGCGACGGCGGCCAGCGCCTCGTCCCGGCCCAGGTGACCGCCGTCGCCGCGGCCGAGCGACCACGCGACGCCCGCACTCGTCGTCGCGACCGCCCGGGCCCCCGCGTCCGCGACGACCCGCGCCGAGGCGACGTCCCACGCGTTGGGCAGGACCACCGGGCGACCCGGCACATGCAGCGCACGGAAGAGCCGGGCCTTGTCGAGAAGAGCCGCCGGAGCCGTCTGAGCCGCCGGAGCCGTCTGAGCCGCCTGTGCCGTCTGCGTCGCCTGAGCCGTCTGTGTCGTCATGGCCGGATCAGATCACACGCGCCGGAAGGGCGGTGCTCCTAGAGCGCGTCCGCCCGCTCCCCCAGGTCCAGCGCCGCCGCCACCCTCGACGCCACCGCCTCCGCGAACACCACGTCCTCGCGCTCGAACGGCCGGCGGCACGCGGCCCGCAGGAACGTCACCACGCCCAGCGTGCGGCCCCGGGAGCGCAGCGTCACGCAGACGGCGTGGGCCGCGTCGGCGGGCCACTGGTGGGCCTCCGCCCACACCTCGGCCGTGCGGCCCGCGCTCGCGCGGACCGTGCCCACCCGGTCCCAGGCCTGCAGCGCCGGGTGCCTCGGGCCGTACCGCAGCGGGATGCCGCCGCCCACCACCGGCGACGCCGGGCCGGGCGCGCCCGCCGGGGTCGCCAGGGCCCGGGTCAGGCGCCGCTCGCCCGCGACCCGGTCGACCAGGGCGTGGTCCGCGAACCCGGCGAGCGCGAAGTCGAGCAGCACCGCCGCCGCCTCCGCCGGGTCCTCGCACTCCGCGGCCGCCGCACCCGCCCGGTGCAGCTGGCTCCACCGGAACCGCAGCCGGTCCGCCTCGCGCGCCGCGAGCCGCTCCTCCGTCACGTCCTGGAACAGCCAGGCAACACCCAGCGGCACCGGCTCCTCCGCCATCGGCGAGGACAGCAGCAGGAAGCCGCTGCGCCAGCAGCGGCGCCGCTCCCCGGTGGACGTCCGCAGCGTCACCCACACCTCGGCGGGCGACGGCGGGGTGCCCTCCGCCAGGACGTGCTGGAGGGCGGCCTCCAGCTCCTCCGCGCCGTGCACGACGACATCGCCCAGCGGACGCCCGAGCAGGGCCGTACGCCCGGTTCCGAAGGCGCGGGCGGCGTGGCCGTTGACCATGGCGGGGCGCAGGTCGGCGTCCACGAGGACGACGCCCCAGGACGCGTCCTCGAACAGCGCCTCGCTGAGCGCCACCGACCGCTCCAGGTCGAGCTGGACGTGGACCTCGCTGAACGCGCAGTACACCCCCGCCGGACTGCCGTCCGCCCCTCGTACGCCGGCGGCCTGGCTGCGTACGAGCACCCGGCCGCCGTCCTTGCGGAGCAGCGCCAGCTCGTGGACCTGCCGGCCGGGGCCCTTCATGGCCCCCATCAGCCGCTGCAGGGTCTCCTCGGCGTCGGCGCTGCGCGCCGCCCAGCCCTCGAACCCGCGCCGCCCGACCGCCTCGGCGGCGGACCAGCCGAGGATCCGCTCGGCCTCGCGGTTCCAGTGCGTGACCGTCCCGTCGGCGTCGAACGCGCAGAGCGCCGCGTCCATCCCGTCGAGCAGCGCGGCCAGCAGATCGGCCCCCGCTCCGGGAACGGAAGCGGTCGCGCTCGCGGACCCCGTGAAAGTACTCATCCCGGCACCCCCCATGCTGCCGCCATTCAACTGGAACGTGACGCAGAGCACATCACCTTCACCGAAATCGTTGCATCGCGGAAACGCATTCCGATACGGGGCCGCGAGCGGCTGCGGGAGCGGGTACGCCAGCGGCATGTGCGCCGGTCAGGGCGCCAGGCGCTCCACCCGCCACGTCTCTCCCGCCGGGCCGTCCGAACCCGCCGGGCCGTCCGCGCCGTCCGGATCCTCCGGGCCGCCCTCGCGGACGTACCGCAGCCGGTCGTGGAGCCGGTTCTCGTGCCCCTGCCAGAACTCGACCGCGTCCGGCACGACCCGGATGCCGCCCCACTCCGGCGGGACGGGCACCTGCGTGTCGCCGGGGTAGCGGGCGGCGAGCTCCCCGTACCGGGCGAGGAGTTCCGCGCGGGATGCGATCACCGAGGACTGCCGGCTCGCCCAGGCGCCCAGCTGGGAGCCGTGCGGGCGGGTGCGGAAGTAGGCGACCGTCTCGTCGCGGCCGATGTGCTCGGCGCGGCCCGTGACGATGACCTGGCGGGCCAGCGGGTGCCAGGGGAAGAGCAGCGAGGCGTACGGGTTGGCCGCCAGCTCCGCGCCCTTGCGGGAGTCGTAGTTGGTGAAGAAGACGAAGCCGGCCTGGTCGTAGTGCTTCAGGAGCACCGTGCGCGAGGACGGGCGGCCGTCGGGGGTGGCCGTGGAGACGATCATCGCGTTCGGCTCGTGGATCGCCGGATTCTCGGCGGTCTCCTTGAACCAGCGGGTGAACTGCGCGATCGGTTCGGGCGCGAGGTCGGCGGCCGACAGCTCTGTGGTGCGGTACTGCTCGCGCATGTCCGCGGGATCCAGGGCGTCGTTCACAGGATCGGTCACGGTGCCATCCTGCCGCAGCGCCTCAGTTTGCCCGGCACCGCGTGCCGCCAATCCTTACTCGCCGGATCGGCGGAGTGTGCCGGATGTCACGCTTCCCCGCATCATCGGAACCGTACAGACTCTTGGGCTGGACGACTGTTGAATCCCCACCATCGACCAGCATTCGGTTGATCGATCATCGATAGAGGAGCCGCCTGATGTCCGACTTCGTACCCGGGCTCGAGGGAGTCGTCGCGTTCGAGACGGAGATCGCCGAACCCGACAAGGAAGGCGGCGCCCTCCGGTACCGCGGCGTCGACATCGAGGACCTGGTCGGTCACGTCTCGTTCGGCAACGTCTGGGGTCTGCTCGTCGACGGCGCCTTCAACCCCGGCCTGCCGGCCGCCGAGCCCTTCCCCATCCCCGTGCACTCCGGCGACATCCGCGTCGACGTGCAGTCCGCCCTCGCGATGCTCGCGCCCGTGTGGGGCCTCAAACCGCTCCTCGACATCTCCGCCGAGCAGGCCCGCGACGACCTCGCCCGCGCCGCCGTCATGGCGCTCTCGTACGTCGCCCAGTCCGCCCGCGGCCAGGGTCTCCCGATGGTCCCGCAGAGCGAGATCGACAAGGCCGATTCCGTCGTCGAGCGCTTCATGATCCGCTGGCGCGGCGAGCCCGACCCGAAGCACGTCAAGGCCGTCGACGCCTACTGGACCTCCGCCGCCGAGCACGGCATGAACGCCTCGACGTTCACCGCGCGCGTCATCGCCTCCACCGGCGCCGACGTGGCCGCCTCGCTCTCCGGCGCCGTCGGCGCCATGTCGGGCCCGCTGCACGGCGGCGCGCCCTCCCGCGTCCTCGGCATGATCGAGGAGATCGAGCGGACCGGCGACGCCACCGCGTACGTGAAGCAGGCCCTCGACAAGGGCGAGCGCCTCATGGGCTTCGGCCACCGCGTCTACCGCGCCGAGGACCCCCGCGCGCGCGTGCTGCGCCGGACGGCCAAGGAGCTGGACGCCCCGCGCTACGAGGTGGCCGCCGCGCTGGAGAGGGCCGCCCTGGACGAGCTGCACAACCGCCGTCCCGACCGTGTCCTGGCGACGAACGTCGAGTTCTGGGCGGCCATCGTCCTGGACTTCGCCGAGGTCCCGGCGCACATGTTCACGTCGATGTTCACGTGCGCGCGTACGGCCGGCTGGTCGGCGCACATCCTGGAGCAGAAGCGCACGGGCCGGCTCGTGCGTCCGTCGGCCCGCTACACCGGGCCGGGGCAGCGGAACCCGCGCGAGATCGAGGGTTACGCGGACATCGCGGGCTGAGCAGCCGAGTCCCGTCCGTACGGCGACGGCCCGACCCGCACAGTCAGGGCCGTCACCGCGGACGTCACTCTGGACGTCGCCGCGGACGACGCAACGCCGTACCCGGCTAGGACGACAGGGCCGGCTGCGCCTCCGGGTGCAGCAGCAGGTCCGCGTGGTGGCGGGCCGTCGTCAGCGGGTGCGCCCGCAGCTTGCCCTTCAGCTCGTTGCGGCCGTACTCGGCGAACAGCGGGTTCGCCGGGTCGGCCGTGACGCCGGGCGCGGTCTCCGCGTACGGGAAGGCCAGCGGGGTGATCCGGGCGTCGAGCCGCGGGTTGTAGAAGAACGGCACCGAGTAGCGCTCCGTCGCCGCGGGCGGCGAGACCACCCGGTGGTTGGTGGCGATCAGGTAGCCGTTGGTCGCCACTTCGAGGAGCTCGCCGAGGTTCACGACGAACGCGCCCGGCAGCGGCGGCACGTCGTGGAAGTTCCCGTCCTCGCGCTGGACTTGGAGCCCGCCCACCTGGTCCTGGAGGAGCAGGGTGAGGAAGCCGTAGTCCTTGTGCGCGCCGACGCCCTGGTCGTCGCCCTCGCCGCTGCTGCCCGGGTAGCGCACCAGCTTGAGGTGCGGGTGGGCGCGCGGCCCGAAGATGTCGTCGTAGAAGTCCTCGGGTGCGCCGATCGAGGCGAGCAGCTCGTGCAGCAGCCGCTCGGCGACCCCGCTGAGCCGCTCGATCCAGTGCAGGGCGGCGGTCCGCAGCTCGGGGAGGGCCTCGGGCCACTGGTTGGGGCCTTCGAGCCACCAGTACGGGGCTTCCCAGGGCGCGGGGGTCCGCGCGGGGCGCTCGGCGCCGATGTCGAGCTGGTCGCGCCAGTCGCGCGCGCCGGCGGTGCGCTCGTCGCCGATGCGGGTGTAGCCGCGGAAGTGCGGCGAGTTGATGTTGTCGAGGGCGAGCCGGTCGGCCTCGGGCAGGGCGAAGAAGGCGTGCATCGCGGAGGTCAGGGCCCGCGTCTCGGCCTCGGTCACCCCGTGCCCGATCAGCTGGAAGAACCCGACGTCGTGCGCGGCCGAGTGGAGCTGGGCGTGGAGCAGACGCCTGGCCTGGGGGTCGCGGTCTGCGGCGGAGAGGTCGACGATGGGGAGCTGCGAGGAGTACGAGCTGCGAGTCATGTGTGCGTCCGCGGGGTCTACGGGTGCCCGGGGCGGCCGCCGAGGGTGGGGCGGGGGCCACGGGTGCCGGTCGGCTTGGGCTCTGAACGAGGGACCCGGTGGGGGGCGCTGGTGGTGCCCCTTGGGGTCAGGCGGAGCGGCGACAGCTCATGGACGTGACGCGGAGGAAGTCCACGTGGCGACGGCGTACGAGCGTAGGCATGCGACCAGAGTACTGCGGTGGGGGTGGTTGGACTGTGGCGCGGGTCACGTCGCACGGGAGGACTTGCGGCCATGACGGGCTTCGGGAGGAAAATCCCCAGGTGGGAACCTCGGGTGGGCCCTAATCTTTACGCCGGCGTTTCGGGTGGGCCCGAATCCCTCCTACGCGAGCGCCTCGTCCAGCAGCAGGGCCCACTGGGCGACCACGCGTTCGCGGCGGGCGCGGTCGTCCGTGAGGAGGGTCGCGAGGCCGAGCCCGCGGGCCATGTCCAGGAGGCCCTGGACGGTTTCGCGGACGCCGGGCCGGGACTCGTCGGCGCCCAGCACCTCGACGGCGATGCGGTGGGACTCGCGGCCCACGCGGGCCTCCAGCTCGGTCACGCGCGAGCGGAGCTGGTCCTCGCCCGAGGCGGCGACCCACAGGTGGAGGGCGGCCCGGAAGAGGGGCCCGGTGAAGAGGTCGACGAGCGCGGCGACGGCCTCGTGGCGGTCGCGGGAGGGCAGGGTCCGCAGCGCCTGGGAACGCTCCTCGGCGACGTACTCGACAGCGGCCGTGAACAGGTCCTCGCGGGTCGGGAAGTGGTGCTGGGCGGCGCCCCGGGAGACGCCGGCCCGTTCCGCGACGACGGCGACCGTGGAGCCCGCCCAGCCTCGTTCGGCCAGGCAGGACACGGCCGCCTCCAGGAGCCGCTGCCGGGTGGCGCGGCTCCTGTCCTGCTTGGGTGCGGTCACAGCCGCCATGCGGGGTCCCGTCGTTCGAGGAAGGCCGTCATCCCCTCGCGCGCCTCGGCGGAGGCGAAGAGCGTGGCCGACCTCTGCACCAGGTCCTCCGCGTCACGTTCGAAGGTCTCCAGGACTCTAGCGGTGACCAGCCTCTTCGCCTCGCGCAGGCCCTGCGGGGAGGCGGCGCGGAGCGAGTCGAGGAGGCCGGGCAGGGCGTCCTCGCGGTCCGTCACGAGCCCCATGGCGATCGCCTCCGGCACCCCGAACCGCTCGCCCGTCAGGTAGTGGCGGGCCGCCGCGCGGGGCTCCAGTCTCGGGAGCAGAGTGAGGGAGACGACGGCCGGGGCGACCCCGATCCGTACCTCCGTGAGCGCGAAGTCGGCCCCCTCCCCCGCCACGACGATGTCGGCGGCACCGAGCAGGCCGAGGCCGCCGGCCCGGGTGTGGCTGCCCGCGGTGACGTGGGCGACGACCGGTTTCGGGAGCTCGACGATCTGCCGGAGCAGGTCCACGAAGGCGTACGGGCTCGGTGGCGCCTTGAGGTCGGCGCCCGCGCTGAACGTGCTGCCGCTGTGGGTGAGCACCACGGCCCGGACAGCGGGGTCCTTGCCGCAGGCGGTGAGCGCGTCGGCGAGCTCGGTGACGAGCGCCGCGGAGAGCGCGTTGCGGGTGGCCGGGGAGTCGAGGGCGAGGGTGGTGATCCCCCGCTCCTCGGTGACGACGACCAGGGTCATGTGCGGTCCCTCGACTCTCGGTCTCGGAGCTCTCGGTCACGGAGGTCACGGTCCGCCCGGTCCCGGAGCTCTCGGCGGAGGATCTTCCCGGACGCTGCCCGGGGCACCGCCTCGATGAACTCGACGTCGCGGACCTTCTTGTACGGGGAGACCCGGGCGGCGACGTGCGCCATGACGTCCTCGGCGGTGAGGCCGGGCGCGGCGGCCTGGCGTACGACGTAGGCCTTGGGGATCTCGGTGCCGTCCGCGTCCGTGACGCCGATGACGGCGGCGTCGGCGACGCCCTCGTGGGTGAGGAGCAGCGCCTCGAGTTCGGCGGGGGCGACCTGGAAGCCCTTGTACTTGATGAGTTCCTTGACGCGGTCGACGACGTACAGCCAGCCGTCGTCGTCGACCCGGCCGATGTCGCCGGTGTGCACCCAGCCGTCGGCGTCGATCATGTCGGCGGTGGCGTCGGGCCGGCCGAGGTAGCCCTTCATGACCTGGGGCCCCCGGATGGCGACCTCGCCCTCCTCGCCGGGCGCCGCGTCCTTCGACGGGTCGTCGAGGGACAGGATCCGCATCTCGGTGGAGGGCAGCAGCTTGCCGACGGTGCCGGGCGGAGGGTCCTGGGCGGCGAGCGGGACGACGTGGGTGCCCGGGGACAGCTCCGTCATGCCGTACGCCTGGAGGACCGGCGGCAGTCCGAGCCGCGCCGAACAGGCCTGGGCGAGGGCCGCGTCGAGCGGGGCGGCGGCGCTGACGATGTACTCCAGGGAGGACAGGTCGTAGTCGGCGACGGCCGGGTGCTTGGCGAGGGCGAGCACGATCGGCGGGGCGACGTAGAGGCCGTTGATGCGGTGCTTCTGGATGGCGCCGAGGAAGGTGTCGAGCTCGAAGCGGGGCAGCACGACGACGGTGGCGCCCTGGCGGAGGGGCGCGTTCATGAGGGCGGTGAGCCCGTAGATGTGGAAGAAGGGGAGGATCGCCAGGATCCGGTCGCCGGGCCCCATCGGGATGACCGGCTCCAGCTGGGCGAGGTTCGTCGCGATCGAGGCGTGGGTGAGCATCACGCCCTTGGGGACGCCGGTCGTACCGGAGGAGTACGGGAGCGCGGCGACGTCCTCGTCGGGGTCGAGGTCGATCTCGGGCACGGGCCCGGTGGACCCGAGGAAGGCCTGGAGCGAGCGCACGCCCTCGCCCTCGGGGCCTTGCGGCGGCTGGTCGCAGACGAAGATCTCCCGTACCCCGCCGGCGAGTTCGGCCGCCGCGCGGGCGGAGGGGAGCAGCGGGGAGACGGTGACGATCCAGCGGGCGGAGGAGTCGCGGAGCTGCTTGGCGAACTCCTCGGGGGTGGCCAGCGGATGCACGGTGGTGACGGAGGCGCCCGCGCGCGTGGCGGCGTAGAAGGCGACGGGGAAGAGCACGGTGTTGGGGCTGTGCAGCGCGAGCACGTCCCCCTTCCGCACCCCGGCCTCGGCGAGTCCGGCCGCGACCCGCCGATGGAAGGCGTCGACCTGTCCGTACGTGAGGGTGAACTCCCCCGCCCCGTCGACCATGGCGGGGGTGTCGCCCCGCTCGGCCGCGTGGCCGAGCACCGCGTCGTGGATCGGCAGGGAGACGGTGGGAACGGCCTCGTACTCGCTGTGGAACACCATGCAAGCCCCCTGGAGAGGTGGGAGTGGTGGAAGGTGGTCGCCAGGATCGCGCGTGTGGGTACGACTTGGGGAGACCTTGTCAGCACTCCGGGGAAACAATCAAGCACGCATGCATGATTCCTGCCCGGGGTGTCAGCCCTCGCAGGCCACCCCGTCACCGTCGCGGTCGAGGTGACGGCCGTAGCCCGGTTCGCCCGCGTGGATGGGGGCGGCGCCGGCGGCGCGGACGGCCGTGCAGTTGCGGTAGTAGACGCTGCCGCCACCGGAGGACGAGTCGTCACCGGCGTCCTCGGTGGGCGTGGGCGTCGGCTCCTGTGTGGGTACGGGCGCCTGGGTGCGCGTCGGCTTCGGGGTGGTCGGCTTGGGCTTGGGCGTCGGGGTGGGCTTGCGGAGCACCTCGTTGGGCGACTTCGGGCACGGGACGCCCGGCGCCGTCAGGTACACCACCGGCACCGCCGACGAGACCGGCGCGCCGGCGTCCGGGCGCTGGAAGCAGACGGTCCAGCCGGCGTAGTCGGCGGGCAGCTCGACGTCCTTGTAGGCGGCGTAGGCCCGGCCCAGATTGGCGGTGAGGAGTTGCTCGGAGTCCGCGTACGTCCCGCCGACGAGCGAGGGCATCGCCGGAGTCTCCTCCGTCTGCGACGGAGTGGGAGTCGGGGCGGTCGCGTCGGTGGGCGTCGCGGTGGCCGTCACCGTCGGCTGCGCCGCGCCCTTCGCGTCGCCCTTCTCCTCCTCCGGCGGGTCGCTGAAGATCAGCAACAGGAACCACAGGGCGCCGAGGACGGTCGCGACGACCTTCTTGTTCTGGTTCCAACGGCTCGTCCAGGTCAGGGCTATGCCCGCCGGCGGGAGGAAGACGAGCAGACAGATGATCAGCGCGGGGTGCTGCCACCAGCGCCGCACGGGCAGCGGGGCGGGAGCGGGCTGGAACGGCGGCGGAGGCGGGTACACGTGCGGCTCCCGGGGACTGTGAGCGGGTGCGAGGTGCACGGATCGTACACAGGATGTTCACAACCGGTAGCCCTTCGTGCGGAATACGGGACGCGATCGACATCGGCACCCCGTGCCGGAACCGGGGCCTTTCCGGAGTCCGAACTTCCGCTCCCTCCAAGGTCATCAGCCGGTTAGCCTGCGCGTATGGTCTTCAAGCGTCTTCTGGGTAGGGGCGGCATACCGCTCGAAATCGACACCATCGTGCAGTCCGAGCCTGCGCTGCCGGGCGGCATCCTGAGCGGGGAACTGATCCTGCGCGCACCCGACCGCCGCATCGAGGTGAAGTCGATCTGGCTGAGGCTCGTGACCGACGCGCCGGTGGCCCACAAGGGCGACGGCGACGGATACAGCGGTGACACCTTCGACTACCCCACGGTGAGCGGCCACTTCACCCTGGAGAAGGGCGAGGAGAAGCGGCTCCCCATCCGTCACCGGCTCAAGTGGGAGACCCCGCTGACCGAGGTGAAGGGGCAGAAGCTCGGGGTCCACCTGGGCATCCACACCGAGGTCGAGGCCGAGGGCGTCAAGGCCCAGACGGACGACGACCCCGTGTACATCAGCGCGCTGCCGCTGCACGAGGCCGTCCTCGACGCCTTCGCCGCCGAGGGATACGCCCTCCGGACCTCCCGCATCCACAGCGGGAACATCCCCCGCACCGAGTACCACGTCTACCGGGCGCAGGGGTTCCTGCTCGTCGACGAGCGCTCCGGGCAGGACCGCCCGGAGGAGCTGGAACTGCACTTCCACGCCAACGCGGTCGGCTGCGAGATCTTCCTCCGCAAGGCGGACCTCGGCGAGCAGTACTGGCAGAACAAGCCGCCGGCCCGCCGCTTCGTGGCCGCCCACCACGAGGTCGGCCAGGTGGACTTCGGCGAGGCGGTCCGCCGCTGGATCGGCGAGGTCGGCCTCGTGGACGGCAGCCACCCGACCAGCTACTCCGAGGACTGAGCGCCGGTCCGACCGGCCGGTGGCGGGTCGCCACCGGCCGACCGCGACCCGCCGCCGATCAGTACGACTTGGGCAGCCCGAGCGTCTGGTGCGACACGTAGTTGAGGATCATCTCCCGGCTGACCGGGGCGATCCGGGCCACCCGTGCCGCCGTGACCAGCCTGGCCAGGCCGAACTCCTTGGTCAGCCCGTTGCCGCCGAGGGTGTGGACCGCCTGGTCGACGGCCTTCACACAGGCCTCCGCCGCCGCGTACTTCGCCATGTTGGCGGCCTCGCCCGCACCCATGTCGTCACCCGCGTCGTAGAGGTGCGCGGCCTTCGCCATCATCAGCCGGGCCAGTTCCAGCTCGATGTGCGCCTGGGCGAGCGGGTGCGCGACGGCCTGGTGGGCGCCGATCGGGGCCTTCCAGACCTGGCGCTCCTTCGCGTACTTCACGGCCTGCGCGAGCGCGTACCGGCCCATGCCGATCGCGAACGCGGCCGTCATGATCCGCTCCGGGTTGAGGCCCGCGAAGAGCTGGAGCAGACCCGCGTCCTCGTCGCCGACGAGCGCGTCGGCCGGCAGGTGCACCCCGTCGAGCGTCAGCTCGAACTGCTTCTCGTTGGCGTCGAGTTCCATCTCGATGTGCCGCCGCTGGAAGCCGGGGGCGTCGCGCGGGACGATGAAGAGGCAGGGCTTGAGGCTGCCCGTGCGGGCATCCGACGTCCGGCCCACGATCAGCGTCGCGTCGGCGATGTCGACACCCGACACGAACACCTTCCGCCCGTTGAGGACCCAGCCCTCCTCCGTACGGGTCGCGGTCGTCGTGATCCGGTGCGAGTTCGAGCCCGCGTCGGGCTCCGTGATGCCGAACGCCATCGTCCGCGAGCCGTCCGCCAGGCCCGGCAGCCAGGCCCGCTTCTGCTCCTCCGTGCCGAAGCGGGCGATGACCGTGCCGCAGATCGCGGGCGAGACCACCATCATCAGGAGCGGCGCGCCGGCCGCTCCGGCCTCCTCGAGGACGATGGACAGCTCGGCCATGCCGCCGCCCCCGCCGCCGTACTCCTCGGGCAGGTTGACCCCCAGATAGCCGAGCTTGCCGGCCTCCGCCCACAGGGTGGCCCGGTCGAAGCCGGGGCCGTGCCGGTGGCCGAGCGCGGAGACGGCGGCGCGGAGCGCGGTGAGCTCTTCGCTTTCGATCATGGTGCTCATACGGTCTGGTCCTCCTGTGCTGCTTCGGTCGCGGCGTCGTCCGAGACGACGGCGAGCAGGGCACCTACCTCGACCTGACGGCCGGGGGCGGCGTGGAGCGCGGTGAGCGTGCCGGAGGCGGGGGCGATGACGCGGTGCTCCATCTTCATGGCCTCCAGCCAGAGGAGCGGCTGCCCGGCGGTGACGCGGTCGCCGACGGCGAGGCCGTCCGCGACCCGGACGACGGTGCCGGGCATGGGCGCGAGCAGGGAGCCGGGGGCCGTCTGCTCACGCGGGTCGGTGAAGCGGGGGCGGACGGCGAGCCGGTGCGGTCCGGCGTGCACGATGCCGTCCCCGTACGCCGCGACGCCGAAGTCCCGTACGACACCGCCGACTTCGAGCCGCACGCGGTCGGATTCCGCCGAGACCGCCCGGACGCCCTCGGGAGCCGTTACCTCGAACCCGCCGTCCCGCGTCGGCCGGTAGCGGACCTCGTGATCGCCGTACGTCCGCGTCTCGTCCTGGGAACGGAGGTTGCGCCAACCGCCGCCGAAGCGGCCCCTGCCGGCGGCGGCCTCGGCGAGGGCGGCGGCGACGGCCGCGTACGCCTCGCCGGTCCGGGTCTCCGTCAGCGCGTCGAGGTTCCGGTCGTAGAAACCGGTGTCAAGGAGTCCGGGGTCCCCGAACTCGGGGTGCCGGAGGGAGGCGACCAGGAGGTCCCGGTTGGTGACCGGGCCGTGGATCCGGGCCCGGTCCAGGGCATGGGCCAGCTTGCGGATCGCCTCCGCGCGGGTGGGGGCGTGGACGATCACCTTGGCGAGCATCGGGTCGTAGTGGACTCCGATCGTGTCCCCGGAGACGTACCCGGTGTCGAGGCGGGTCCGCCCCGCCCCGGGCACCTCGAAGGCGTGCAGGACGCCCGTCTGCGGGGCCCACGCGCGCGCCGGGTCCTCCGCGTACAGGCGCGCCTCGATCGCGTGCCCGCGCGGGGCCGGGGGCTCCGACGGCAGGGCGCGACCCTCGGCGACGGCGAGCTGGAGGGCGACGAGATCGACCCCGAACACCTCCTCCGTCACCGGGTGTTCGACCTGGAGGCGGGTGTTCATCTCCAGGAAGTGCGCCCTGGGGGTCCCCCCTGCTCGAGCGAAGCCGAGAGCCTGGGGGACGTCCGCCACCAGGAACTCGACCGTGCCCGCGCCGACGTAGCCGACGGCCTTCGCCGCCCGGACGGCCGTGTCCAGGAGGGACGCTTCGAGCGCGGCGGGCAGACCGGGCGCCGGCGCCTCCTCGACGACCTTCTGGTGGCGCCGCTGGAGGGAGCAGTCACGGGTGCCGAGCGCCCAGACGGTGCCGTGGGTGTCGCAGAGGAGCTGGACCTCGACGTGCCGCCCGTTCTCGACGTAGGGCTCGACGAACACCTCGCCGTCGCCGAAGGCACCGAGCGCCTCGGCCGAGGCGGCGGCCGACTCCCCTGCGAGGTCGTCGAGTTCCCGTACGATCCGCATGCCGCGGCCGCCGCCGCCCGCCGCCGCCTTCACCAGGACGGGCAGGTCGGCCTCGGTCACGTCCGTCAGCGGCGCGATGCCGAGGAGCTCCTTGGCGCGGGTCTTGGACGCCATCGCCTCGATCGCCTCGGGCGGCGGACCGATCCACACCAGGCCGGCGTCGATCACCTGCCGGGCGAAGTCGGCGTTCTCGGAGAGGAAGCCGTAGCCGGGGTGGACGGCGTCCGCGCCCGCGGCGAGCGCCGCCTTCACCACCAGGTCGCCGCGCAGATACGTCTCCGAGGGCGCCGCCCCCGGCAGCCGTACCGCCGTGTCCGCCTCTCGTACGTGCAAGGCGTCGGCGTCCGCGTCGGAGTACACGGCGACCGTCGACATGCCCAGCTCACGGCAGGTGCGGAAGACCCGGCAGGCGATCTCGCCCCGGTTCGCGACGAGGACGGAGGTGATCATCGAGGGCTCGGTCATGTGGAGGGGCCTCACATTCGGAAGACGCCGAAGCCGCCGCGCGCGCCCTCGACCGGTGCCGTGTGGATCGCGGAGAGGCACAGCCCGAGGACCGTGCGGGTGTCGCGGGGGTCGATGACCCCGTCGTCGTAGAGCCGGCCGGAGAGGAACATCGGCAGGGACTCGGACTCGATCTGCGCCTCGACGAGCGCCCGGAGACCGGCGTCGGCCTCCTCGTCGTACGGCTGCCCCTTCGCGACGGCGCTCGCCCGCGCCACGATGGAGAGGACACCGGCGAGCTGCTGCGGGCCCATGACGGCGGACTTGGCGCTGGGCCAGGCGAAGAGGAAGCGCGGGTCGTACGCCCGGCCGCACATGCCGTAGTGCCCGGCGCCGTAACTCGCCCCCATGAGGACGGACAGGTGGGGCACGCGGGAGTTCGACACGGCGTTGATCATCATCGCGCCGTGCTTGATGATGCCGCCCTGCTCGTACTCCTTGCCGACCATGTAGCCGGTGGTGTTGTGGAGGAAGACGAGAGGGACGTCGCGCTGGTTGGCGAGCTGGATGAACTGCGCGGCCTTCTGCGACTCCGGGCCGAACAGGACGCCCTGCGCGTTGGCGAGGACACCGACCGGATAGCCGTGCAGGCTCGCCCAACCGGTGACGAGCGACGGCCCGTACAGCGGCTTGAACTCGTCGAAATCGGAGCCGTCGACGATCCGGGCGATCACCTCGCGCGGGTCGAAGGGCGTCTTGAGGTCCCCGGGCACGATCCCGAGGAGTTCGTCCTCGTCGTACGCCGGGGGTTCCGCGAGGCCCGGGTCGGGCTGGGCCTTGCGGTGGTTCAGCCGGGCCACGATGCGGCGGGCCTGGCGGAGCGCGTCGGCCTCGTCGACGGCGTAGTGGTCGGCGAGCCCGGACGTCCGCGCGTGCATCTCGGCGCCGCCGAGGGACTCGTCGTCGCTCTCCTCCCCCGTCGCCATCTTCACCAGCGGCGGGCCGCCGAGGAACACCTTCGACCGCTCCTTGATCATCACGGCGTGGTCGGACATGCCGGGGACGTACGCGCCACCGGCCGTCGAGTTGCCGAAGACGACCGCGATCGTGGGGATGCCGGCGGCGGACAGCCGGGTGAGGTCGCGGAAGAGCGCCCCGCCGGGGATGAAGATCTCCTTCTGGGAGGGGAGATCGGCGCCGCCGGACTCGACGAGCGAGATCACGGGCAGCCGGTTGGCGAACGCGATCTCGTTGGCCCGGAGGGCCTTCTTCAGCGTCCAGGGGTTGGAGGCGCCGCCGCGCACGGTCGGGTCGTTGGCGGTGATCAGGCACTCGACGCCCTCGACGATCCCGATGCCGGTGATCAGGGAGGCGCCGACCGCGTAGTCACTGCCCCAGGCCGCGAGCGGCGACAGCTCCAGGAAGGGGGTGTCCGGGTCGACGAGCAGCTCGATCCGCTCGCGGGCGAGCATCTTGCCGCGCTCGCGATGCCGCGCGATGTACTTCTCGCCGCCGCCCGCGAGCGCCTTGGCGTGCTCGGCCTCCAGGGCGGTGAGCTTGTCGAGCATGGCGGCGCGGTGGGCCCGGTAGTCGGATCCGCCGGTGTCGAGGGCGGAGGCGAGGACGGTCACAGGAGTCCCTCCGGGATGTCTGTTGCGCGGGAGCGGAGCCACTCGCCGAGGGCCTTGGCCTGGGGGTCGAAACGGGCCTGGGAGGCGACGCCCTCGCCGAGGATCCCGGCGAAGGTGAAGTTGAGCGCGCGGAGTCGCGGGAGAACGTGCCGGGTGACGTCCAGGTCGGCGGTCTCCGGAAGGAGTTCGCGCACCCGCTCGACCGTGAGGGCGTGTGCGAGCCACCGCCACTCCTCCTCCGTGCGCACCCAGACGCCGACATTGGCGTCGCCGCCCTTGTCGCCGCTGCGGGCGCCGACGATCCGGCCGAGGGGCACGCGCCGGGTGGGCCCCGGCGGGAGCGGCTCGGGAAGGGCCGGCTCGGGGACGGGCGCCGGCTCCCGGGTCCGCCGCGGTACGGGGACGGGGACGCGGGTCCCGTCCGCGAGCACGGCCGCGTGGGGAACGTCGGCGGCCGGTACGTACGCGCTCTCGAAGACCCCGTAGGGGGCGCCCTTCCCGGGCGGCGCGGTGACATGGAAGCCGGGGTAGCTGGCGAGGGCGAGTTCGATGGCGGCGCCGGTGAGGGCACGGCCGACGGCCTCGGGGGCGGGATCCCGGACGACGAGCCGCAGGAGGGCGCTGGCCGTCTCCTCGGTGTCGGCGTCGGACCGGTCGGTACGAACGAGCTCCCAACGGACCTCGCGGGGGCGACTGCCGGCGAGGGCGTCCTCGACCTGCCCCCGCACCAGTGCGGCCTTCTCCTCGATGTCGAGGCCGGTCAGGACGAACACGACCTCGTTGCGGAAGCCGCCGAGCCTACTGAGCCCGACCTTGAGCGTCGGGGGCGGCGCCTCGCCCCGCACCCCGTCGATCCGGACCCGGTCGGGGCCCTCCTGAGTGAGCCGGACGCTGTCGAGGCGGGCGGTGACGTCGGGCCCGGGGTAGCGGGCGCCGGCCGTCTCGTACAGGAGCTGCGCCGTGACCGTACCGACGTCGACGAGGCCGCCGGTGCCGGGGTGCTTGGTGATGACGGCGCTGCCGTCCTCGTGGAGCTCGGCGAGCGGGAAGCCGGGGCGGCGGAAGAGCGCCGGGTCGTGCTCGCGGAAGAAGGCGTAGTTCCCGCCGGTGGCCTGGGTGCCGCATTCGAGGACGTGCCCGGCGACGACCGCGCCCGCGAGCCTGTCGTACTCCTCGGGCCCCCAGCCGAAGTGCCACTGCGCGGGCCCGGTGACGAGGGCGGCGTCGGTGACCCGGCCGGTGACGACGACATCGGCACCGGCGGCGAGGCAGGCGGCGATCCCGGCGCCGCCGAGATAGGCGTTGGCGGCCAGTGCGCCGCCGACGGCCGGGAGCCGGTCGCCCTCCACGTGCGCGACACGCGTGGGCAGCCCGAGCTTGGCGGCGAGGACGCGCAGGGCCTCGGCGAGACCGGCGGGGTTGAGGCCGCCGGCGTTGGTGACGATCCGGATCCCGCGGTCGTGGGCGAGGCCGAGGCCCTCCTCCATCTGGCGCAGGAAGGTCTTGGCGTACCCGGAGGCCGGGTCCTTGAGCTGGTCGCGGCCGAGGATGAGCATGGTGAGCTCGGCGAGGTAGTCACCGGTGAGGACGTCGATCGCGCCCTCGGGTCCGCCGCCGGTGAGCATCTCGCGGACGGCGTCGAACCGGTCGCCGTAGAAACCGGAGGCGTTGCCGATACGGAGCACCATCACCGGGCCCCTTCGGCGGGCCGGCCGGGACCCGCCGGTCCGGCGAAGGCCTGGGCGATGGTGAGCCACTGCGCGGCGTCCGGTCCGACGGCGACCAGGGAGGTGTCGTCCCGGTGCACGCGCTGGGTGACGAGCAGACAGAACTCCAGGGCCTGCCCGGTCACGGTCTGAGCGGCCTCCTCGGGCCCGTAGACCCACAACTCCCCGCTCGGAGCTACGAGTTCCACCCGGACGGGCTCGGCGGGAACGGGCAGGCCCCGCACCAGATAGGCGTAGCCCCGGGCCCGGTGCCCGATCCAGGCGACGTGCCGGATGCGGTCGGTCGGCGCCCGGACCACCCCGAGGGCGTCGGCGACGTCCTGCCCGTGCGCCCAGGTCTCCATGAGCCGGGCGGTGGCCATGGCGGTGGCGCTCATGGGCGGCCCGTACCAGGGAAACCGCACACCGGCCGGAACCGCCCGAAGGGCCTCCTGGAGCAGCTCGCGCCCCTCGCGCCAATGGGCGAGCAACTCACCGGGCGGCAGCTTCGCCCCCTCCTCGGCACCCTCGTCGACGAAGCGCTCGGGGGCGGCGAGGGCCTTGGCGGCCTCGGCGGCGAAGCCGTCGGGGTCGGTGACGGCGAGGAGCGCGGCCCGGTCGGTCCAGGCGAGGTGCGCGACCTGATGGGCGACGGTCCAGCCGGGCGCGGGGGTGGGGGCGGCCCACCGCTCCTCGCTCGACTCGCCGACAAGGACGTCGAGTGCTTCGCTCTCCTCGCGCAGATCATCGAGGACGACGGCGGGATCGGACACGGTGCGCTCCCCTCGGGACACGGCGGCGTGCCCCGGAGCATGACAGCGAACCCTAAAACAATCAAGCATGCTTGCTTTGATTGGCGCAGACACCCACCGCCCACGGCAGGACCCGGCCGGCCGGCCCCGCAAGGACCGCCGGGCCGACCCGCCGCTACCCGGCCACCCGCCGGGGCCGCGCCACGAGCTCGCCCCCGCAGTTGGGGCAGACGTCACTCATCGCGTCGGCGCACGGCACACAGAAGCTGCACTCGTACGAACAGATCCGCGCGGGCCCGTCCACCACCAGCACCGCCACCTCACACCGCTCGCACCGCTCACGCATCTCCAGGGCCATGACGCCCTCCCCTCCTCGCACCTCGGACAACAGCTCCATCGTCCGAGGCGCCCCGGCACCCCCGAAACAGCCCGATGGCCAAGGGCCGACAGGATCGGGCCACGACAAACAGCCCTACCGTCGGCGCCGTCGGACTCTCAGTGGCGGACCAGGCAGAACGGATGGCCCGCCGGGTCCGCGTACACGCGCCAGCTACGGTTGCCCTCGCCCGCGTCCAGGAGCGTCGCGCCCCGGGCGAGGACCTGCTCTCCGGCCTCATCCAAGTCCCGTACGGCGAAGTCGAGATGGGACTGCTGGGGGCGTTCGGGGGTCGGCCATGTCGGGGGCCGGTAGTCCGTGACGCCCTGGAAGCAGAGGACGAGGCCGCCGGGGGCGTGCAGCGTGGACCACGCCTCCCCGAGCGACCACCGGCCGTCCGGCCGGTCGACCTCGCCGCCCAGAACCGAGCGGTAGAACTCGGCGAGTTCGGCGGGGACCGGGCAGTCGATGACGAGGCACTGCAGTTCAGCGATCATGCGCGGATCCTAGAACCCCGGCACACCGCGGAAGCTCGCGGCACCGACCCGTGAGGGGCGGCCCGACCTGGGGGAAACGGCCCTGGGGGGACGGCTGGGGGAACGGCCCTCGACCTCGCTTTTGTCCAATACGGGGGGTCGCCCCCGGGAGGAAGGTGAGAGCTGCCGCCGCCCCCGCCGGAGCGGCGCTCGCTGTATGGAAGGGATCTCCTCATGAAGAAGACGACTGCCGGGCTGGCCCTCGCCGGTGCCGTCGCGACCTCGCTGATGACGCTCGCCCCGACCGCTTCGGCGGCCGACGGCTGCCAGCGAGACTGGCTCACCACCGGCAAGAACAGCACCTGGACCACCGTCAACAAGTCCGGCAGCGGTTGCCACGACGTGCAGGTCGTCGAGGCCGCGGCGCCCGGCGGCGACAGCGGCGACTCGTACCGCGCCCTGTACCGCAACGCCTCCGGTGCCTGGACCTGGGCCTCCCGGCCGTACCAGTGGATATACAACGGCAGCTACCCCGTGAGCCGGTACGTCCTGATCTCCGACCTGACCACCGGCCGTGAGTTCGGCGTGGCGGCGTACAACAACATCGGCGGTGCCGTGCAGGTCGCTCACTGACCCCCTGCCCCACCCCGTCGTCGGCCCGGCCGCCCCGCGAGGCGGCCGGGCAGGCGCGACTCACCACGCACCATGGAGGTACGGGCACGATGCCCCGCCGCACCCCGTTCTCGCGCCCTGCCGCCAGGCCGGCGACGCTCCTCGTCGCGGCCGGCGTCCTGGCCGGCCTCACCGCGTGCTCGGCCCCGCCCGAGCAGGCCGCAGCGCCGGCCCCGCCGCCGCACCCCGCCGCCACTGTCGCCGTCACGTCCGCGATGCCCGCGGACATCGCCGACATGGTGGTCCCCACGACGGGCGAGCAGACCCGCCTCTCGCAGGGCCTCGACGCCTTCGGGCGGCTGGCCGCGGACAAGGCCCTCCGCACGTGCCTGGCCGAACACCGGACACCCGCCCCACCGCACGAACCACCGGCCTTCGTCCGCTTCTCCGACATCCCCGACCTGCCGTTCATCGACCGCAACGGCTTCAACGGCGTGATCGTCCCGGGAGCCGCCGACGCCACGGGCGACCGCCCCGCCGAGGGCGCGGGACGCGGCATCCAGGACCGCTGCATGAAGACCGGCACCTCCGTGGAGCAGAGCCTGCGCACCCTGTACGTCGACGTGCAGGGCAGCTGGTTCCGGGAGGAGTCGTCGCTGCGCGCGCACCCCCGGGTCCTCGCCGCGCTCAGGAGCTTCGGCCCGTGCATGGCCGACCGCCAGATCGAGGCACCGGACGAGAACGCCTTCTTCGCCCTCGTCGACCAGCGCATGCAAGCCGGCGACACCACCGGGGAACGCACCCTGGCCCGCGCGTACTCCGCCTGCATGAAGCCGGCCGAAGACGTCCGCTCCGAGCTGCGGAAGGCGCTCGGGACACGCTTCCGCGCCGACCACCGCCAGGAGATCGACGCGCTGAACACCGCGCTGCCGGCCAAGATCCGCGAGTTCGAGCGCCGCTACGGCGTCCGGATCTCCTTCCCGGTGCTCTGACCGAACGCCCCGGCCGGCCGGAACCGAGGGCGGGGAACCGTCGACCGGAGGCCGGACACCGGCCCTAGCCCGCTACCCCGCCCCTACGCCTGCCCCGGCCCTGTCCCGCTCCCGCGCGGCCGCCCGTACCTGCGTCCGTACCGCTCCCATGCTCGCCGCGATGACGAGGGCGATCGCGAGCGCGTCGGTCAGGGACAGGGCCTGGCTGAGGATGAGGAAGCCGGCCGTCGCCGCGATGGCCGGTTCCAGGCTCATCAGGATGGCGAAGGTGGGGGCGGGCAGACGCCGCAGGGCGAGGAGTTCGAGGGTGTACGGCAGGACGGACGACATCAGCGCGACCGCGAGGCCGAGGCCGATCGTCGAGGGCACGAGGAGCTTGTCGCCCGCCTCCGCGATGCCCAGCGGCAGACTGAGGACGGCGCCGAAGGCCATCGCGAGCGCGAGCCCGTCCGCCTGCGGGAAGCGGCGGCCCGTGCGCGCGCTGAAGACGATGTACGTGGCCCACATCGCGCCCGCCGCGAGCGCGAAGGCCGCACCCAGCGGGTCGAGACGGTCGAAGCCGCCGCCGCTGAGCAGGACGACGCCGCCGAGGGCGAGTCCCGCCCAGAGCAGGTTCATCAGCCGTCGGGAGGCGACCACCGAGAGGATCAGCGGGCCGAGGACCTCCAGGGTCACCGCGGCGCCCAGCGGGATCCGGTCGG
Organism: Streptomyces sp. CB02980; assembly: GCF_014451325.2. Classification (GTDB taxonomy): domain Bacteria; phylum Actinomycetota; class Actinomycetes; order Streptomycetales; family Streptomycetaceae; genus Streptomyces. The sequence continues at coordinate 73,774 of NZ_JACSCH020000027.1, forward strand.
CCGCCTGGTAGAAGAGGATGTTCATGCCCGCCATCGCCGCGCCGAAGGCGACGATCGTGCCCCAGTCCGCCCGGCCGTAGCCGCGGACCTTCGGACGGCAGACGATCAGCAGGACGGCGGCGGCGAGCACGAGCCGCAGGGTGACGACGCCGAGGGCGCCGGCCCGGGGCATGAGGAGGACGGCGAGAGCCGAGCCGAACTGCACGGAGAGCCCGCCCGTGACGACGAGCGCGACGGGCCCGAAGCGGTGACCCGCGAGCCCCTGGGGCCCGCGGCCGCCCTGGGCTCCGCCGGCGGGGGCAGCCGGCGACTCGGGGCCGACCGCGGTCCCCACCGGGCCCGCCTCCTTGACCGGACTGATGTCCACCGACTACTCCTCAAGTGTTCATTGCATTGAACTACCAGTCCAGAATAATGCACCATCGGCGCACTGTCACCGGAGTTCCCCTCTCACGCTACGAGCCCCCGCGCGGCGCCGGAAATGCCGATTGCGCTGCGGTTATGCTCCGGACGCATGAGCATCGAGCTACGCCACCTCCGCTGCTTCCTCGCCATCGCCGAGGAATCCAGCCTCACCAGGGCGGCAGCCCGGCTCCACCTCACCCAACCCGCCGTGTCCCGCACGCTCGCCGCCCTCGAACAGCACCTCGGGGCCCGGCTCGTGGACCGCTCCACCCACCACCTCGCCCTCACGGCCGAGGGCCGCGCCTTCCAGGACCGGGCCGCGGCGGCCCTCGCGGCGTTCGAGGCGGCCGTCGACCCGGCGAGACTGCGCCACCGGCCGCTCCGCCTCGGACACGCGTGGTCGGCCTTCGGCCCGTACACCACGCCCCTGCTCCGCCGCTGGCAGCGCGCACACCCCGAGACCCCGCTCGAACTCCTCCGCATCGACGACCGCACGGCCGGCCTGACCCGGGGAGAGGTGGACGCGGCGCTGCTGCGGGGACCGGTCGACGCGCCGGGCCTGGTCACGGAGGAGCTCACGACGGAGGAACGCGTCGCGGCCGTACCGGCCGACAGCCCGCTGGCGGAACGGTCGCGACTCACCCTGGACGACCTGGCGGGCGGAACCGTCGTGCTGAACACGGTCTCCGGCACGACGACGCTCACGCTCTGGCCGGCGGCAGCGCGCCCGGCGGCGACGGTCACGGTGGCGAACACCGACGACTGGCTGACGGCGATCGCGGCGGGCAGGGGCGTCGGCGTCTCGTCCGCGTCGACGGCGTCACTGCACCCGCACCCGGGCGTCACGTACCGCCCCCTGCCGGATGCCCCACCGCTACCGGTGGTACTGGCCTGGCGGGACGCGTTCCCGCACCCGGCGACGGGGGCGCTGGTGGCGATGGCGCGGGAGATCGTCAGCGGGGGGTGAGGCCCCGCATTCGGGACGGGTCAGAACGGGCCCATGTAGTCGGACGAGGTCAGAGCCGCCCCTGCGCGGCGGCGGCGACGAAGACGGCGAAGGCGGCGGGGGTGGCACGGAAGTGGGGCCCGGCGGGGTTCTTGGAATCGCGGACGGCGATGTGGGGGGCTAGGTCGGCTACTTCGATGCACTCGCCGCCGGTGGGTCCGCTGTAGGAGGACTTGAGCCAGGTGGCGGGGCCTAGGGGGGCGCACTCGATGCAGTCACCGCCGGTGTTGCCGCTGAACGAGGACTTACGCCACTCCACGCTGGTCATGCCCGATCCGGTCCCCATAGTGCTCCTCCATGACGCGCATGATCAGTTCCGCCGAATCCTCCACGGACAGGGCGGACGCCTGCAAGTGAGCGTAACGAAGGGCGGCTTCTCTCAGCGTGTCCAAGTCTGCCGTCATGTGCCCGGAGATGAGGTCCTCGGTGTAGACAACGTCCGGATCGTCGTCGAACCGCAGCGCATTGAAGGAGCCGATCAGACTCGCGTGCTCCCCTGCCGCGAACGGCAGTACCTGGATCCGCACCCAGCGTTCTTCACGGAAGCTGAGCAGGTGGGCCAGTTGCGCACGCATGATCTGGGGCGAGCCGATGGGACGACGCAGGGCGGCCTCGTCGAGAATCACCCACACCATCGGCGGACGGTCGCGGGTCAGGATCCGCTGACGCTCCAGTCGCGCCGCCACCAGCTCTTCGAGCTTGTCCGGCAACCCCGTCGCCAGCACCGCCCGGGCGTACTTCTCCGTCTGGAGCAGGCCGTAGACCATCTGTGACTGGTACGTCGAGATGTACGCCGCCTTCGCCTCCATCTCGGCGTACGGCTGGAACCAGGTCGGCAGCTGGCTCCGCAGCACCAGGCCGACCAGACGCGTGAACACCCCGCCCGTCATCAGGGCCGCGTCGATCCGCTCAGAGAAGTCCCGCGTCGGGACCTTCTTCGCGTTCTCGATCTGGCCGATCAGGGACCCCGTACAGAAGACGATGCCGCCGAGCTGGCTCTGCCCGAGTCCGGCGGCCTCCCGCAGGCGGCGGAGTTCGGATCCGTAGTAGTCCAGGGGCGAGGCGGACGGATCAAGGCTGCGGATGTTGACCACGAGGAGGTCACCCCCAATGTCGGCTCATCGCCGACAGTAACGGGGCACCTCGCCTCGGAGGCCCGAATCAGGCAACCGGCCTTCTTTCGAAGGAACTTGGATCTGCGGGCGCATGAACGCAAGCCGGGCGCCAACGGCGCGACCGACAAGTGGGCTTCTGGTGGGACCGCCCTCTTTCCGAGAGTCGCTCCTTCCGGCGGCGCGTCAAGGGCGCTCCCTGCGGTCGCGTCGCTGCGCGATGGCCTTCGGCCACCCTTGACCCACCACCTCCAGAAGCGAAAGACCTCTCGGAGGGCGGTCCAGGGGGCGGGGTCACCGCCGGGCCCCGGGCAGTAGTGCTCGCCGCGTGCGTCTGCCGCCCGGTGGGTGGGGGCTTGGTTTGCGGCCGAGCGGGGTGGGCGCAGTTCCGGTGGGTTCGGGGTGCGCGGTTGTTGGATGGGGCGGTCAGGCTCCGGCTCAGCGACGGAAGGCGGGTCGGGGTGGGGCTTCAGGCCCCGCTGGTCACTCCCGGTGGGTGGCAGGCGTGGACAACCGCGCACTACTCCGAGTAACAAGTCCCGGAATAAGCCCCATTGGGGGCGAATCACCCTTATCGGGCGATGAAACTGCAAGAAACTCACGCCGACAGCCCCCACCACCCACCAACACAGACCAGCGGGGCCTGAAGCCCAGCCAACCGGCTACCGCAACCCGCTCAGCCGAAGTCCGGCCGCCCCATCCAACGACCGCGCACCCCCAACCCACCGGGACTGCGCCCACCGGCCCACACAACAAACCAAGCCCCCACCCACCCAGGCACACAGCCACACCAACCGCGACCGATGCCCGGCCTCGCACCCGACCACCGGCCGACGGACGCAAGCCGACCCCAGCCACCCCCCAGGCATCCGCGCAGGCCCCGGCCCTCGGCCGCCCTCCGAGTGTGAAAAGGCGGCCTCCGCCGCCGGGTCAAGGGTGGCCGAAGGCCATCGCGCAGCGACGCGACCGCAGGGAGCGCCCTTGACGCGGTGGCGGAGGCCGCCACACTCGGAAAGAGGGCGGCCGCACCCGAGCCCCGCAAAGCCGGCTCACCCCAGGACCTCAAGAGCCCGTCTCCGCCTCGTCCACCCCCTCGTCCACCCCCTCCGCCAGCACCTCCGCCAGATGCCGGCCCCGCACCCCCGCCAGGTCCCCCATCTGCGTCCTGCACGAGAAGCCGTCCGCCAGGACCGCGGCTTCCGGGGCCGCGTCCCTCAGCGCCGGCAGCAGCTGGTCCTCCGCGCACTTCACCGAGACCTCGTAATGGCCCGGCTCGAAGCCGAAGTTGCCCGCGAGTCCGCAGCACCCGCCCGCCAGGTCCCCCGTCAGGCCCGCGCGTTCGCGCAGGCGGCGGTCCGCCGCGTCGCCCAGCACCGCGTGCTGGTGGCAGTGCGTCTGGCCCGTCACCGGGCGGTCCAGGCGCGGCGGCTCCCAGTCCGGCGCCAGCGTCTCCAGAGCCTCCGCGAACGTCCGTACCGACGCCGCCAGGCGAGCCGCCCTCGGGTCGTCCGGCAGCAGTTCCGGCAGGTCGGTGCGGAGGGTCGCCGCGCAGGAGGGTTCCAGCACCACGACGAGCCCCGTGGGGCCGACGGGCCGCTCCCCACCCCCCTCCATCACGTCCAACGTCCTCCGCATCACCCTCCGCGCCGCCCCCAGCTGCCCCGTCGACACATACGTCAGCCCGCAGCACACCCTCCCCTGCGGCAGCGCGACCCCCAGCCCCGCCGCCTCCAGGACCCGGACCGCCGCCCTGCCCACCTCCGGCGCCAAGTGGTCCGTGAACGTGTCCGGCCACAGCGTCACCTCCGGCGGGCGGGACGAGGCGCGTTCGGCGAACCACGCCGTGAACGTCCCCTCCGCCACCCTCGGCATCGTCCGCTCCGGCGTCACCCCCGCGAGGCGCGCCGCGAACGGCAGTCTCATGCCCGCGTTCAGGCCCCGCCCGAACAGGTCCAGCCAGTGCGGCAGCCTGCCCATCGTCCAGTGCGAGCGCGGCCTGCGCAGGAACCCGAGCGGTCCCGCGTAGTGGCGGTCCAGGAACTCCGCCTTGTACGCGGCCATGTCGACGCCCACCGGGCAGTCGCTGCGGCACCCCTTGCACGACAGACACAGGTCCAGCGCCTCCCGGACCTCCTCGGAGCGCCAACCGTCGGTGATCACCTCGCCGAGCGCCATCTCGTGGAGCAGCCGCGCCCGCCCCCGCGTCGAGTGCTTCTCCTCCCCCGTCGCCCGGTAGGACGGACACATCACTCCCGGCCCCGAACTCGGCCCTTCCACCCGGCACTTGGCCACCCCCACGCACCGGGCCGCCTCCCTCCCCACCCCCACCAGCGGCAGTCCGGCGAACCTCAGCCCCTCGTCGAGCGGGCGCGGGCGGACCAGCATCCCCGGGTTGAGGCCGCCGTCCGGGTCCCACACGTCCTTGACCGCGCCGAACAGGGCGACGAGCTCCTCCCCGTACATCCTCGGCAGCAGCTCGGCCCGCGCCTGCCCGTCGCCGTGCTCCCCGGAGAGCGAGCCGCCGTGGGCGACCACCAGGTCGGCCACCGCCTCCGAGAACCGGCGGAAGTCCCGTACCCCCTTCTCCGTCCACAGGTCGAAGTCGATCCGGACGTGGACACAGCCGTCACCGAAGTGCCCGTACGGCACTCCCCGGAGGCCGAAGTCCGCAAGCAGTGCCCGGAATTCGCGCAGGTACGCGCCGAGCCTCGCCGGCGGCACCGCGCAGTCCTCCCATCCCGGCCATGCCTCCCCGCCTCCCCCGGACTCCGTCCGGGAAGTGCCCCCGGGGATCCGTGTCGCCGTGCCCGCCGCGTCCTCCCTGATCCGCCACAGCGCCCGCTGTCCGGCCGGGTCCCGCACCACGGCGGAGTCGATCGCGTCGGCCGCCCGCACGAGCCGCCGCGCCTCCCCCTCCCCGTCCATCTCGCAGAACAGCCACGCCCCACCCCGAGGGAGCCCGGCGGCGCCCCGTACGAGATCCGCCGCCATCCCCTCCACGGTCAGCGGCCCGAACGGCAGGAGCCCCGCCGCCGCCTCCGCCGCCGCGCTCTCGTCCGCGTACCCGAGCACCACCAGCACCGGCTCGGTCGGCAGCGGGACGAGCGCCACCGTCGCCTCCGTCACCACGCCCAGCGTCCCCTCGCTGCCGCAGAACGAGCGGGCCACGTCCACGCCCCGCTCCGGGAGCAGCGCGTCCAGCGCGTACCCGGAGATCCGGCGCGGCAGACCGGCCGGGTAGCCGGTCCGCAGGACGGCGAGATGACGGTCGACGAGGTCGAGGAGTCCGGCGGGGGCGCCCTGCCCACCCCGCCCCAGCGTCAACGCCGCGCCTCCGTACGTCATCACGTCCAGCGAGCGCACGTTGTCCGCCGTGGTCCCCCAGGCGACCGAGTGCGCCCCGCACGCGTTGTTGCCGATCATGCCGCCGAGGGTGCAGCGGCTGTGCGTGGACGGATCGGGGCCGAAGGTCAGACCGTACGGGCGTGCCGCCTCCCGCAGCCGGTCGAGGACGAGCCCCGGCCGGACCACGGCCGTCCGCGCCTCCGGGTCCAGGGAGACGATCCCGCCCATGTGCCGTGTGAGGTCGAGCACGACGCCCGTGCCGGTCGCCTGGCCGCCGATCGAGGTCCCGGCGCCCCGCGCGACGACCGGCGTGGTGCCGTGCGCCCGGCACACCTCCAGGACGGCCGCCAGGTCGTCGGCGTCGCGCGGCGCGACCGTACCCGCCGGAATCCGGCGGTAGTTGGAGGCGTCCATGGTCGCCAGTGCCCTGGCGGTGACGGAGAAGTCGACCTCTCCCGCGACCGCGGCGCGCAGGTCGGAGGCCAGCCCGGACGCGTGTTCCTCGTGTGTTCCCACAAGCCCAGGATGTCTCAGAGCTCGTCTCATCGGGCGGACATCCGGCGACCGGCCCCTTCCCGACCCGATACTCTCCGCCTCGTGGCTGATATCCAGATTCCCGCTGACATCAAGCCCGCCGACGGCCGTTTCGGCGCGGGCCCCTCCAAGGTGCGTACGGAGGCGCTGGACGCCCTGGCCGCCACCGGCACCTCTCTCCTCGGCACGTCCCACCGCCAGGCTCCGGTCAAGAACCTGGTCGGCGAGGTACGTACCGGCATCCGTGACCTCTTCTCGCTCCCCGAGGGCTACGAGGTGATCCTGGGCAACGGCGGCTCCACCGCCTTCTGGGACGTCGCGACCCACGGTCTGATCGAGCGCAAGTCGCAGCACCTCACCTTCGGCGAGTTCTCCTCCAAGTTCGCGAAGGCCGCCAAGCTGGCCCCGTGGCTGGCCGAGCCGACCGTGATCTCCTCCGACCCGGGCACCCACCCGGAGCCGGTGGCGGAGGCGGGCGTGGACGTCTACGCGTACACGCACAACGAGACCTCCACCGGTGTCGCCGCCCCGATCAAGCGTGTCGCCGGTGCCGACCCGGGCGCGCTCGTCCTCGTGGACGCGACCTCCGGCGCGGGCGGTCTCCCGGTCGACATCACCGAGACGGACGTCTACTACTTCGCCCCGCAGAAGTCCTTCGCCGCCGAGGGCGGCCTGTGGCTGGCGGCCTTCTCCCCGGCCGCCCTGGAGCGGGCGCAGGCGATCCACGACTCCGGCCGGCACATCCCGGAGTTCTTCTCGCTGACGACGGCGATCGACAACTCGCTGAAGAACCAGACGTACAACACCCCGGCGCTCTCGACCCTCTTCCTGCTCAACGAGCAGCTGAAGTGGATCAACGGCCAGGGCGGTCTGGACTGGGCCGTGGCCCGGACGAAGGAGTCCTCGGAGGCGCTGTACGGCTGGGCCGAGGAGTCCAAGTACGCGACGCCGTTCGTCGCGGACGCGGCGAAGCGCTCGCAGGTCATCGGCACGATCGACTTCGCGGACGACATCGACGCGGCGGCGGTCGCGAAGGCGCTGCGCGCCAACGGCATCGTCGACACGGAGCCGTACCGCAAGCTGGGCCGCAACCAGCTGCGGGTCGCGATGTTCCCGGCGATCGACCCGGCGGACGTGCGCGCCCTGACGGCCTGCATCGACTACGTCATCGAGAAGCTCTGACGTTCACCGTGTGACCTCTGTACGTGCGAGGCGTACGGACGAAGGGCCCGGCACCGGAGACATCCGGCGCCGGGCCCTTCGGCATGTCCGGCGTTCAGCCCCGCCGCAGCAGTCGCTTGATGCCGAAGACGACGACGAACGCGCCCGCGAGGACCAGGAAGCCGACCGTGACGTTCCCCTTCTCGCCGTCGGCCGCCGGGGACTGCGGCGCCTGCGGTGCGCCCGGGGCGTCCGGGCTGCCGCCCGGCTTCTCCGGGGAGCGTCCGGCGTCCTGCCGCTCCAGCCGCACCACCCGGCTCTTCTGCCCCTCGGAGCCGAGCATGAACGCCGAGCCGTCCGTCGTGTACGTCACCGACTCCGCCTGGCCCTGGAACGGGGCTCCGATCGACGTGCCCTCGTCGCCGAGCCGGCCGTCCTTCCACGCGTACTCGCGCGCCATGAGATAGCCGCGCAGGACCAGCCGGTCACCGTCCGGCGAGAAGGCGCCGTCGGTGACCCACGGGACCTCGCCGATGCGCCGGAAGACGTTCGTCCCGGACGACGAGAGCCGCTCGGGGCCCGCGTACAGGCCGCCGCCGTCCTCGTTCTTGCTCGCGATGTACACCCGGCCGGTCTTCGGGTGGACCATCAGCGCCTCGGCGTTGCGCGCGCCGTCGGCGTACTTCACGACGTACTGCTTCGCCGCCACCTTCTGGTCCTTGAGGACCTTCGGCTCGGGGAAGCGGTAGACCCAGACGTGGTCCCAGGAGCCGTCGAGGTTGTCGCCGATGTCGCCGACGTAGATGTCGCCGTCCGGGCCGACCGCGATCGCCTCCATGTCACGGGGGGTGCCGACGCCCTGCATGGTCAGGGTCGCGACCGTCTTGCCCGTGCGGGAGTCGACGCCGTAGATCAGGGGGGCGTCCTGGTCGTTGTGCGTCCAGTAGATCCCGGGGTGGGCCCGGCTCGCGGCGAGGCCGCTGGACTCGGTGACACGGGAGTCCTCGATGGTGAAGTCCCGGTCCGGCTCCTGGCCTTCGGCACGGGCATGACCAGCCGGGAGCAGCACCAGGGCCGCCGCCGCGCCGAGGGCGCACAGAGCAGATCGCATGTCCCCCAGCCTGCCACGACGCGGCCGCCGACACCGGACGGGAAGATCGTCCGCCGCATCCGCCGTCGCCCGGAGGCCCCCGCCCGCCCCGGGGCGAAACCCGCTTGACCGGTATCCCGGCCGCTGTCAGGGTCGCGCTCATGCCCACCCCGCAGACCTTCTCCGCGCCCGACGGCACGACACTCGCCTTCCATGTGTCCGGCACCGGCGCCCCGCTCCTCTGTCTCCCCGGCGGTCCGCTCCAGGACTCCGCCTATCTCGGCGACCTCGGAGGACTGACCGCGCACCGGCAGCTGATCCGGCTCGACCTCCGGGGGACGGGTGCGTCGGCCGTGCCGGACGACGCCTCCTCGTACCGCTGCGACCGGCTCGTCGAGGACGTGGAGGCGCTGCGCGCGCACCTCGGGCTCGACACCGTCGACGTCCTCGGGCACTCGGCGGGCGCGAACCTCGCCGCCCTGTACGTGACCCGGTACGCCGAGCGGGTCGGCCGGCTCGTGCTCGTCACCCCGGGCACGGCGGCCGTCGGGCTCGACACGGCGCCGGAGGAGCGGCTCGCGGCGGCGCGGCTGCGGCGGGACGAGCCGTGGTTCGGTCCGGCGTACGCGGCCCTTGAGGAGGTCACGGCGGGGCGCGGGACGGGCGAGAGCTTCCAGGCGGTGACGCCGTTCTTCCACGGGACCTGGGACGAGGCCGCGCGGGAGCGGCACGCAGCCGGGGAGGGGCAGCGGAACCGTGAGGGCGCGGGTGTCTTCGCGAGCGAGGGGGCCTTCGACCCGGAGGCGACGCGTGCGGTGTTCGCGGAGTTCGCGCGGCCGGTGCTCGTGGTGGCCGGCGAGGGGGACGTGAACACCCCGGTCCCGACGGCGGCCGCGTACGCGGAGCTGTTCCCGAAGGCGGACTTCGTCGTCCTGGACGGGGCGGGGCACTTCCCGTGGCACGACGACGCGGAGCGGTTCACGGGGGCGGTCGGCGACTTCCTGCGGTAGGCGTTCCTGCGGTAGGCGTTCCTGCGGTAGGCGTTCCGGTTCCTGCCGTAGCCGGCTTCCTGCGGTGGGCGGCTCACCCCGGGGGCCCGTGTCCCGGATCACGTCGCAGGTCCGGGACGCCGTCCGCGATGATATGACCATGCGTTTTCTGTTCGTCGGCGACAGCATGACCATCGGACGCGCCGGCGACTGGACCTGGCGGTACCGCATGTGGCGGCATCTGGAGTCCACGCTGCCCGGCGGGTACGAGATCGTCGGCCCCCGCACCGCGCTGTACGACCCCGCCGCCGACGCCCCGGCCTCCGAGACGTATGCCGACCCGGCCTTCCCCGCCCCCGCCCGGCGCCATCTGGCCGGCTGGGGCGAGGGCTGGCTGCACATGGCGCCCGTGATCGGCGACACGGTCGCGGCGACCGAAGCCGACGTGCTGCTGATCTCGCTCGGCCTGATCGACCTCGGCTTCTACACCAACAGCGAGCAGACCGAGGAGAACGTCCGGGCGTTCGTCGCCGCGGCACGCGCCGCCAACCCGCACGTCCGGGCCGTCCTCCTGCCGGTCATCCCCAACGTGCGCGCCGGGTACGACGCACCCTTCGCCGTCGAGTGCGCCCGCTTCAACGAGCTGCTCGCGAAGGCGGTCGCCGACCTGGACACAGCGGCCTCGCCCCTCCTCCTGGCGTCGGTGTCGGAGTCGTACGACCTCGACGCGGACACCTACGACGGCACCCACCCGGGCCCCTCGGGCGAGCACAAGCTGGCGGCCGCCTTCGCGGACGCGATGCACCAGGCGTGGGGCCTGGGCGGCCCGTACGCCGGGTAGCGGCCGGGGCTCAAGCGGCCCGGGTGAGACGGTTCGCGAAGGTCGAGAGCGTGTACGCGCCGATGCCGAGGACGACTTCCAGGGCGTTGCGGCGGGTGTATCCGGCGGCTTCGAACGCGGCCAGTTCCTCGTCGCTCACCGCACCCGCGGAGGCGAGGACCCGGAGGGTGAACAGGCGGACGGCGGCGAGGCGTTCGGCGTCGGGCGCGGGTCCGAGGGCTGCCATCTTGGTCTCGTGCATGTCGACGCAGAGGTGGCACTGGTTGCGTTCGGCGACAGTCAGGATGACCGTCTCGCGGGAGTGCGGGTCGAGGGTGGTGGACTCGAAGGTCTGACTGAGCTTCAGGAAGCCGTCGAGGGTCTCGGGCGACTCCTTGAGGAGGGCGACGGCGTTGGCGGTACGGGCGGACATGTCCACGGACAAGGCGTCTCCAGGCTCGGGCGGGCAGAACGAGTAGAATCGACAACATGGTTGACCATGCGGCGAAGGAAAACGTAAACCAGGTTGTCGATAACGGCAAGGGGGAAAGCGGACCCGAGGGTGGCGGCAGGGGCTACGAACTCCCTCTGCTCCTCTTCGGCGGCTTCCGCACCCTCATCGACCGCCTCCACGCCCGCCTCGCCACCGAGGGCCACCCCGACCTGCGCCCCGCCCACGGCTTCGCCATGCAGGCCATCGGCGCGCGGGGCGCCACCGCCAGCGAGATCGGACGCCGCCTCGGCGTCTCCAAGCAGGCCGCCGGCAAGACCGTCGACCGCCTCCTCGCCCTCGGCTACGCCGAACGCGCCGACGACCCCACCGACGCCCGCCGCAAACTCGTCCACCTCACCCCACGGGGGTACGCGGCCCTCGCCCGCTCCGCCGCGATCTTCGACGAACTGCGGGCGGAGTGGGCGGCGACCCTCGGCGCGGACCGCGTCCGGGACCTGGAGGCGGCCCTGCGGAACGTCGTCCCCGCGGAGACGGCGTTCCGCCTGGACGCCACCAGCTGGCTGGGCGCTCCCTGACCGGCACGACCACCGGTCAGGGAGATCACCGGACGAAGAACCCCGGACGCCGGGGCGGCCGGCCTACCAGGCGAAGGCCTCCGGCGACGGGCCCGGGCCCGGGAAGATCTCGTCGAGGCCCGCCAGGACCTCCTCGCCGAGCTTGAGCTCCAGGGCGCGCAGCGCGCTCGCCAGCTGCTCGGGCGTCCGCGGGCCGACGATCGGGCCCGTCACGCCCGGCCGGGTGAGCAGCCACGCCAGGGCCGTCTCGCCCGGCTCCAGGCCGTGCTTGTCGAGCAGGTCCTCGTAGGCCTGGAGCTGCGCACGGGACGCCGGGTCGGCGAGGGTGGCCGCCGCGCGGCCCTCCGTACGCCGCTTGCCCTCGGCCTCCTTCTTCAGGACGCCGCCGAGCAGACCGCCGTGCAGCGGCGACCAGGGGATGACCCCGAGGCCGTACTCCTGCGCCGCCGGGATGACCTCCATCTCCGCGCGCCGCTCGAAGAGGTTGTAGAGGCACTGCTCGCTGACGAGGCCGACCGAGCCGCGCCGGGCGGCGGTCTCGTTGGCCTGGGCGATCTTGTAGCCGGGGAAGTTGGAGGAGCCGGCGTAGAGGATCTTGCCCTGCTGGATGAGGACGTCGACCGCCTGCCAGATCTCCTCGAAGGGGGTCGAGCGGTCGATGTGGTGGAACTGGTAGAGGTCGATGTAGTCCGTGCCGAGGCGCTTGAGGCTGCCCTCGACCGCGCGGCGGATGTTCACCGCCGAGAGCTTGTCGTGGTTGGGCCAGGCCTCGCCGTCGGCGCCCATGTTCCCGTACACCTTGGTGGCGAGAACCGTACGGTCGCGGCGGCCGTCGCCCTTCGCGAACCAGGAACCGAGGATCTCCTCGGTCCGGCCCTTGTTCTCGCCCCAGCCGTACACGTTGGCGGTGTCGAAGAAGTTGAGCCCCGTGTCCAGCGCCGTGTCCATGATGGCGTGGCTGGTGGCTTCGTCCGTCTGGGGTCCGAAGTTCATCGTCCCGAGGACGAGTCGGCTGACCTTGAGTCCGGTGCGTCCGAGCTGCGTGTACTCCATGGGCGCCAAGCCAACTGCTTCGAGTGCGCTCGAAGCAAGGGGGTTCCCATGGGATGGGTAAGGGGTCTCCCGCGAGGGGGATACGGGCTACAGGCCGGTCACCGACGCCACCGCGATGATCGCGAACATCAGTACGAGTACGCCGGCCATGATGCGGTTACGGGTCTTGGGATCCACCCTTCGAGGTTACCCGGCCGTTCACCACGACCTTCACCCCGGCTCCCTGAGCCGGCTCCCTCACCCCGAGCCCTCAAGGGGCCAGCCGTCGACCTTCTCGTACCGCGGCTGCTCGCCCCGCACCCCGCTCACCGGCAGGTTCGAACGCACCAGGGCCAGCTCACCCACCTCCCAGCGAGTCCCCTCGAAGCCGCCGAGCCCGTCGAGGAAGGGATGCAGGTCCACCTCGTCGCCCCGCGCGCGGGCCACCGTCAGATGCGCCTGATAGCGGCGGTGCTCGTCCATGGCGACCCCGGCCCTGCGCGCGGCGGCGTCGGCGCGCTCGGCGAGCAGCCGCAGCTCGTCCAGGTCCCCGGCGATCCCGGCCCACAGCGCGCGCCGCCCGAAGTGCCCGCCGCCGTGGAGCCGCAGCGGGAACGGCGGTGTGCGGTGCGCGGCCCGGGCGAGCCGGACCCTCAGCTCGGGCAGCAGCTCTTCGTCGACCTCCCCCATGAAGGCGAGCGTGAGGTGCCAGCCGGGCCGTGAGGTCCAGCGGAGCCCGTCGGCCCCGGGCAGCCGGTGCAGACGGTCGGCGACGTGCCCGAGCTCGTCCAGCTGCTCGGGCGGCGGCAGGACGGCGGCGAAAAGCCTCATGGGGAGAGTCTGGCAGGCCCCCGGCCCGGTCGGTGAGACCCGGGGCCGGGTCTCACCGCCGCTGCTCCGACCCGGGCGGGCCTCGCCCCGGGCCGGAGTGGCCCCGGGTCAGGAGACCTGGTCGTACGGCTGCCCCGCGCTCTGCCCGGTGCCGACCTGGGTCGACGAGCGCGGCGCGAACGGGACCTTGTAGTTCCCCGTACCGGGGTGGAAGAACGCGGTGCCCGCCGGCGTCCGCGCGTACACGTCGGGGCGGCCGTCCTTGTTGCCGTCGCCGATGCCGACGATGTCGGCGTACGCGTTCCAGCCGCCCCCGATCCTCGTCCGCGCGGCGAACGTGCCGTCGCCCTTGCCGAGGTACGTCCAGAGGACGCCGTCCTTGTCGCGGGCGACGAGGTCTCCGGTCGCGGCGCCGCCGATGTCGCCCGTGGCGGTGATCTGGTTGTAGATCCCCCAGCCGTAGCCGATCTTCTTGCGCGCGGCGAAGGGAACGTCGGGGGAGCCGGTCGCCTTGTGGAGGTAGAGGTCCCCCGCCTTGTCGAGGCCGACCAGGTCGGCCCGCCCGTCACCGGTCAGGTCACTGCCACCGGTCAGCTGCGCGTACGTGTTCCACCCGCCGCCGATCCGCACCCGGGGCTCGAAGCCGCTGATGTACGGGCTGTCGGCGGGGCGACCGCGGTGGAGCCAGAGGACGCCGGTCCGGTCGCGGGCGACCAGGTCGGCGGAGTTCGCGCCGGCGACGTCGCCGACGGACTCGATCCGGTCGTAGACGTTCCAGCCGGACATACCGGAGAAGCCGCTCCGCAGGCTGACGAGCCGCCCCGTCGCGTCGTCCCAGCGCGTGCTGAGCTGATGGAGGTAGCCGCCCTTGTCCCGTGCGATCAGGTCCGGCGCCCCGTTGTGGTCGTAGTCGTGCGCCCTGGGGGTGCGGACCACGGTGAGGGTGCCGGTGGTCGTGGCCGACGGCATGCCGTTCCACGGCCTGGCCGTCACCGTCCACTCGTACGCGCCGTTGGGGGCGGACTTCGGCTCCCAGGGGGAGTCCGCCACCTCGCCGGCCCAGGCCAACCCGAGGGATCCGTCCGGGTACGCCCCGGTGCCGGAGGCGGGTCGGACGACCGTCCGGAACTTCTGCCCCGTCACCTTGCTCTTCAGCTCGACGGTGAGGTCCGCCCGCGTCGTGGAGAACTTCCAGGACAGCCGGGCCCTGGCGACGCCGTCCAGGTTGACGGTGGCCGGGGCACCTCCGACGTACGCCAGGGGGGTGGCGCCGTCGTTCGGTTCGCCGGTGGAGGCGATCAGCTCGGCCGCCGGCCGCCCGTCCGCGCCGGCCGACACCCGGTAGACCCCCGTGCCGTCCTTGGCGGTGACGCCGAGGACGAGGAGGGTGCCGTCGGGGCCCTTGGCGGCGTGCGTGGCGTGGTCGAGGAGCTTGACCGTCGACCCGTCCGTCAGCGAGCGGGCCGAGAACGCGTGCCACGGGGTGGCGTTCCCGTCGGTGGCTCCCCACAGGAACCAGTCGCCCAGCAGACTGCCGGTGATCTCCGTCGAGTCGTCGGGGCCGAGCGGGGTACGCACGACCTCGCTCTGTCCCCGTACGGCCGTGGCGAGGACCAGCTTGTCGTCGGTCCGCTCCGTCCAGGCCACGTGGGTCGGCGAGAGGAAGGAGGACGGCGCGATGTACGGCTTCGGCCAGCCGGGCTCCGCGGCCAGCTGGTACCTGCCGACCTCCTGCCCGGTCTTCAGGTCGACGACCAGGTCCTCACGGTAGTTCCGCGCGACCGCCGCGTCGGGCAGGGTGTCGGACATCCACTCGGGCTCGAAGTACGTGCCGGGCACCGTGCGGACGGTCGGCTTCACGCCGCTGATGTCGATCAGCTTCAGCTTCTGCTGCCGACGGTCGCTCACCAGGAGGGTCGAGCCCACGGCGCGGTCGAGGAACCCGTGCGTCTCCGGGCTCGCCGACAGGTCGAGGGTGACGGGCGCGGCACCCGTCGCCATGTCGTACACCTTCACGGTCGAGGTGTAGATCTCCTCGGCCCCCGCATGCGCCACCTCGTGCGCGACCACGACGAGGTCCGAGCCCGCGCCGGAGCCGACGACGTACTCGCTCTCGCTCTTCGCGACGACCTTCGACACCCCGTCCGCGTAGCGGGTCCAGCGCGCCGTGCCCGCGTGGTCCTGCGAGAGGAAGCCGGTCTTCCCGGCGCCGAGCAGCTTGCCGCCCGAGGCCAGGAACGGCACCGGGACCGGCGCGGCGGCCGGGGAGGCGGACGCCGGCCCGGCCGGGGCGAGCGTGGCGGCGGCGGACGCGGCCGGGACGGTCAGCGAT
Organism: Streptomyces sp. CB02980; assembly: GCF_014451325.2. Lineage (GTDB taxonomy): Bacteria > Actinomycetota > Actinomycetes > Streptomycetales > Streptomycetaceae > Streptomyces. The sequence continues at coordinate 89,460 of NZ_JACSCH020000027.1, forward strand.
GCGGCCGTCACGGCGGTGAGCACGACGCCGACGGAGATCGCCAGACGCCGGCGCCCCAGGGTGAAACGCACGTGTAATCCTCCCCAATTTGATGGATACGACCTTCACGACCCCCCAGCCCGTCGAATGGTTGTACGGCTAGGCTCCGTCGAATGAAGATCGGCATCAGGAAGGGCGCGGCGGAGGACCTCCCCGCGATACTCGCGGTGTTGGACAGCGCCGTGGTGTGGCTCAACGGCAAGGGCATCACCGCGCAGTGGGGCACCGAGTCGTTCTCCGGGCGGCCCAAGGCGGTGAAGCAGGTCGAGGACACGATGGCCGAGGGCGATCCGTGGATCGTCGAGATCGGCGGCGTACCGGCGGGCACGATGACGCTGACCCCGCACCCGGGCAAGCACGTGCCGCGGGCGGACGAGCCGGAGGTGTACGTCCGTCTCCTCGCGACCGACGCGCGCTTCCACGGGCACGGGGTCGGGGCGGCGCTCCTCGCCCACGCGGTGGAGGAGACCCGGCGGCAGGGGGTGTCGCTGCTACGGGTGGACTGCTTCGCGGGCAGCGAGGGCCGGCTGGTCGCGTACTACGAGGGGCAGGGCTTCACACGCACCGAGACGTTCCTGGTGGGCGACTGGGAGGGGCAGGTGCTGGAGCGGCGGGTGTGACGGCACCGGGGCGCGGACCGAGACCGGGGCGGGTGACGGCACAGGACCCGGAGCCCGGGACCGGGGCCCGTTCGCTCTCCCTGTCCGGAGCCCTCGCGAGGGCTCCGGACACCCGGCGTCAGTACAGGTCCGTCGTCGCCCCCCAGAGGTAGTGCACGTTGTAGATCTTCCTGGGGTCCGCGAACGGCGTCGCCCATCGACCTGTGCCCTGGTAGACGGCAAGCGCGTCGTCCTCGGCGCCCGCGCCGCCCGCCGCGAAGAGGTCCGGCCGGCCGTCACCGTCGATGTCGCCCACAGCGGTGATCGTGGCGTACCGGTTCCAGCCCCCGCCGATGCGGGTGCGCGGCGCGAACGTCCCGTCGCCCTTGCCGAGGTGGAGCCAGAGGACGCCGTCCTTGTCGCGGGCGACGTGGTCACCGGCGGGGCCGCCGGCGAGGTTGCCGGTGGCGGTGACGAGGTTGTAGACACCCCAGCCCCCGCCCACCTTCACGCGGCCGGCGAAGGGCTTGCTCCAGTTGCCGGTTCCCTTGTGCAGCCACTGGACACCGGCGTTGTCGACGCCCACCAGATCCGGGCGGCCGTCACCGGTCAGGTCGGAGCCTCCGGTGAGCAGCCGGTACGCCTGCCAGCCGGTGCCGACGCGGGTGCGGGGGGCGAACGGCTTCCTGACATCGCCGGTGCCCAGGTGCTGCCACAGCACGCCGTACCGGTCACGGCCCAGCACGTCCGCGTGCGCCGCGCCACCGATGTCGCCGGGTGTGACGAGGTGGTCGTACACGCCCCATCCGGCGGTGCTCCACTCCGCGGACGGCCAGTCCATGGGTGGCTCGGGGAGATGGGTGGCGTAGATCTCGCCGACGTCGAAGGCGGCCAGGGAGTTGCCCCCCTTGAAGAGCAGGTCGGGCCGGCTGCTGTTGGTGAAGCCGTGCGGGGCGAGCCGGCCGCCCACGGTGAAGGTGCCGCTCCGCTCGTAGACGGGGCCGATGCCGTTTCGGGTCCGGGCCGTCATCCGCCACGTGTAGGAGCCGTGCGGGACGGCTCTGCCGTTGTCGAACCTGCCGTACCACCTCGCCTGGGCGCGCCCGTCCAGGTCCTGATACGTGTCCTGGGTCCACTGCCTCCCCGAGGCCGTGTGCTTCACCTCGACCCGCACCGTGGCCGTACTGACGTACGCGGCGAACTGCCAGGTCGGATCGAAGATGCCCTTGCTGAAGTCGGCGGTGGTGGGGACGGACTGGCCGGTCAGCTGCAGGACGATCGGCTGACCGGTCAGCGCCACCGGCGTGACGACCGGGTCGCCCTCGGGGCCTGCGGTGATGCGGAAGAGACCTCGGCCGTGCTTGACGGTCGCGCCGTCCACGAGGATCCCGTCGTCGCCGTCGCTGACCATGCCGCTCACCAGGTCGAGGAGCTTGACCGTCCGGCCGTCCTTGAGCGAGCGGGCCGTGAGGGCGTTCAGCGGGTTGACCGTCGGGGCGTAGAAGCTACCGGTGAGGCCGTACGCGACCCAGTCGCCCAGGAACTCGGCGCCGAGCCGCTTGCCCTTCCCGAGCGGGATGCGCTCCGAGGCGTCCTGCCCGCGCCGCGCCACCCGCAGGACCGCGTCACCGGTGGCGGTGGTCTCGGCCCAGGCGAGGTGGGTGGCGGACGCGGCGACGTCCTGTGTGTCGGAGCCCGCTCCGGCCAGGGGCCGGTCCTCCACGACGGTGGCCGTGGCGACGTCCACCAGGGCGGCGCGCCGGACGGTCGTGTCCGTGGTCGGCGAGTACTGGACCACCACGGTGTCGGGCGTGCTCATGTGGACGGCTCCGATGGTGCCGGGCAGCCCCTGCACCGTCCTGTCGACGGTCTGGCCGTCCTTGCTGCTGAGGAGGTGGACGGCGGTGCCGCCGTCGGACTCCCGGGCGGTCACGACGACGGTGGAGCCGGCCAGGAGGCTGAAACTGCTGGTGTCGCCCAGGTGGCTCGCGTCGATCACGACGGGGTCGGTGCCCCCGGAACCCATGTCGTACAAGCTGTAGACGCGCCCGGTGGGCGTGGAGCTGATTCCGACGACCACGTCCGACCGGGCGCCGGCCTCGTAGTACGTCCTGCTCGTGTCGGTGCCCGCGGGCAGCGCGGTCACGGAGCCGTCCTCGTACCGCGTCCAGCGGTACACGGCCACGCCGGAGGCCCAATGAGACGTGAGGAACCCCGACGGGCCGCTGCCGCGGAAGGAGGAGTCGTCGGGCAGGTCGAAGGGGTCCTGCTGCTGCGTCCCGGTCTCCGTGGCGAGGGTGCCCGAGGAGAGGGCGCCCGTCGCCGGAGCCGCGAACGCCGGGGCGGCGGCCAGAGTGCCGGTGACGGTGGCCAGGACGAGGGTCGCGGCGGCCAGCCGGCGACCTGTCATGCGGGAAGAGTGCACTGCTGTCCGTTTCTGCAGTCGGAAGGGGAGACGGGGGCCCCGAGCACGGCCGGAAGGCCTCGCGTGCGACCGACGGCGCCCCCGCCGACGATGTCGGCGGGGGGCGCGCGGAGTGCACCGCGCCGTCCCCCCCGGTGGACCGGTCGTCACGCGCACGTCGGCGCACGCGACAACCGTTCAGACTTTCGAGGGACGGCGAGGGTTGTACGTGATCTGCAGGTACGGCGGAACTCGGACCTGGCGGTATCGCGCTCCCCTAGGGCCTGTCCAGCGGATCAGGGTCGGACAGGCCCTGGCCGTCACGCAGCCGTCGCCAGCCGTTCCCGCGCCACGAACCGCACCTGTGGGTGCCCGTGGCGCCAGGCCCAGGCGACCTTGAGGCCGCCCACCCGGGCCAGGACCAGGCCCACGACGACCGCCGCCGTCAGGGAGATCACGCCGCCCGTCGCGAAGCCGACGCGGGCGCCGTACGTGTCGGTGACCCAGCCGAGGAGCGGCGCGCCGATCGGCGTACCACCGGCGAAGACCATCATGTAGAGGCTCATCACCCGGCCCCGCATGGCCGGGTCCGTCGCCATCTGGACGGCGGAGTTCGCGGTGATGTTGACCGTGAGGCCGATCATGCCGATCGGGACGAGCAGCAGCGCGAACAGCCAGAACGTCGGCGACAGGGCCGCCGCGATCTCCAGTACGCCGAAGACCGCCGCCGCGATCACCAGCATCCGCAGCCGGGTCGAGCCGCGCCGGGCCGCCGCGAGGGCGCCCACGAGCGAGCCGGCCGCCATGAGGGTGTTGAGGAAGCCGTACGCGCCTGCGCCGACATGGAAGACGTCGCCGGAGAAGGCGATGAGCCAGATCGGGAAGTTGAATCCGAAGGTGCCGATGAAGCCGACGAGGACGATCGGCCAGATCAGGTCCGGTCGCGCGGCCACGTAGCGCAGGCCCTCCCGCAGCTGGCCCTTGCCGCGCGGGGCGCGCTCCACCTTGTGGAGCTCGCTCGTCCGCATGAGCAGGAGGCTCGTGAGGGGCGCGAGGAAGAACAGGCCGTTGAGGAGGAAGGCCCAGCCGCTGCCGACTCCGGCGATGAGGACACCGGCGACGGCGGGGCCGACGAGCCGCGCGGACTGGAAGTTCGCCGAGTTCAGGGAGACGGCGTTGCGCAGCTGGTCGGGGCCGACCATCTCGGAGACGAAGGCCTGCCGGGCCGGGTTGTCGACGACGGTCACCATGCCGAGGAGGAAGGCGATCAGGTAGACGTGCCAGACCTGGATGTTGCCGGAGAGCGTGAGGACGGCGAGCGCGATGCCGCAGAGGCCGAGGGCTGCCTGGCTGACGAGCAGCAGGCGCCGCTTCGGGTAGCGGTCGGCGATGACTCCGCCGTAGAGGCCGAAGAGCAGCATCGGCAGGAACTGCAGGGCCGTGGTGATGCCGACGGCGGCGGCCGAGCCGGTGAGGCTCAGGACCAGCCAGTCCTGGGTGATGCGGGCCATCCAGGTACCGGTGTTGGAGACGATCGCGCCGGTGAAGAACAGCCGGTAGTTACGGATCCTGAGCGAGGAGAAGGTTTCCCCCCGCCCGCGGGTGTCGAGGGTGGGTTTGTGGACGGGTGCGGAGTCTGCTCCGGGTCCCGTACTCAAAGTGCGTCGCCTCCTTGGCGCGTGGACTACAGGTGGGCGAGCTTCTCCAGGACGGGAGCGGCCGCGCGCAGCTTGGCCCACTCGTCCTCGTCCAGGCCCTCGGCGAGGGAGGCCAGCCAGGCGTTCCGCTTGCGGCGGGACTCTTCGAGCATGGCTTCGGCCTGCTCGGTCTGGCTGACCACCTTCTGCCGGCGGTCGTCGGGGTGCGGCTCCAGCCGGACCAGTCCCTTGGCTTCGAGCAGCGCGACGATGCGGGTCATCGACGGCGGCTGGACGTGCTCCTTGCGGGCCAGCTCGCCGGGTGTGGCGGAGCCGCAGAGCGCGAGGGTGCCGAGCACCGACATCTCGGTGGGGCTCAGCGACTCGTCGACGCGCTGGTGCTTGAGGCGTCGGCCCAGTCGCATGACGGAGGAGCGGAGCGCGTTCACGGCCGCGGCGTCGTCGGCTGTGCCGTGGGACAGGTCAGGCATGTTTGTTAGCCTAACTCATTACTCTTCCTAAATACCAACGGGGACACGCTCACGTCGCACGGATCACACCCGTCGACACCCGCACGCCTGCACCCACGCGTGAACCGCACGCACGCAGATCACGCTTCCGCATCCATGTATCACCCAAACGAGTGAGTCGGATCCAGAAAGTGACGCAAAGGAGCCCCGGCTGCCCCGACCCTGAACGACATGGGATCGACAGTGCTCAGCCTGCGCATCGACGGTGAGCTGCTCGACCGGCTCAGGAGTCACGCCGCGAAAAGAGGAATGAGCGTCCAGGACTATGTCGTCCGGACGCTCATTCGCGAGGATTTCGACGAGCGGTTCAAGACCGCCGTCGACGAGACGGAGAAGTTCTACGGGGAGGCGGACGGGGAGTCGGCGGCCGACACGGCGACCGACACCCCCCGCGATCACGTGAGGCCGAGCGCCGGCATCGCGTAGTAGAAGACGAAGACCGCCGACACGATGTACATGGCCACCGGGACCTCACGGCCCCGGCCGGCCGCGAGCCGCAGCACGCTGAACGCGATGAAGCCGATGCCGATGCCGTTCGTGATCGAGTACGTGAACGGCATCATCACCATGGCCAGGAACGCCGGCACCGCGATGGTGTAGTCGCTCCAGTCGATGTCCTTGACCGAACCGGCCAGGATCAGGAAGCCGACCGCGAGCAGCGCGGGCGTGGCCGCCTGGGACGGGACCATCGTGGCCAGCGGCGTGAGGAACAGCGCCACCGAGAACAGACCGCCGGTCACCACCGAGGCGAGACCCGTGCGCGCGCCCTCGCCGACGCCCGCCGTGGACTCCACGAAGCAGGTGGTGGCCGAGGAGGAGGTCGCACCGCCGGAGGCGACGGCCAGGCCGTCCACCAGCAGGACCTTGTTGATGCCGGGGAAGTTGCCGTCCTTGTCGATCAGCTTGGCCTCGTCGCCGACACCGAGGATCGTGCCCATGGCGTCGAAGAAGCAGGACAGCAGCACCGTGAAGACGAAGAGGACGCCGGTCAGGTAGCCGACCTTCTCGAAGCCGCCGAAGAGGCTGACCTCACCGACCAGACCGAAGTCGGGCGAGGCGACCGGGTTGCCCGGCCACTCCGGAGTGGTCAGACCCCAGGACGGGACGGTCGCGACCGCGTTGACCACCATCGCCACGATCGTCATGACGACGATCGAGATGAGGATCGCGCCCGGCACCTTGCGGATGATCAGCGCGAGGGTGAGGAGCGTGCCCAGGATGAAGACGAGCACCGGCCAGCCGGTGAGGTGACCGTCGCCACCGAGCTGGAGCGGGACGGTGGTGTGCGCGGCGTCGGGGATGCGGGAGACGAAGCCCGAGTCGACGAGGCCGATCAGCATGATGAAGAGGCCGATACCGATCGCGATGCCCTTGCGCAGGCCGACCGGGACCGCGTTCATCACGCGCTCGCGCAGACCGGTCGCGACGAGCAGCATCACGACGACACCGGCGAGGACGACCATGCCCATGGCGTCCGGCCAGGACATCTTCGGCGCGAGCTGGAGCGCCACGACCGTGTTGACGCCGAGGCCGGCGGCGAGGGCGATCGGGACGTTGCCGATGACGCCCATGAGGAGCGTCGAGAACGCCGCCGTGAGGACGGTGGCGGTGACGAGCTGGCCGCTGTCGAGCTGGTGCCCGTACATGTCCTTGGCGCTGCCGAGGATGATCGGGTTCAGCACGATGATGTAGGCCATCGCGAAGAAGGTGGCGAAACCGCCACGGATCTCACGCGCGACGGTCGAGCCGCGCTCCGAGATCTTGAAGTAGCGGTCGATACCCGAGGCCGGCTCCTGGGGAGCGGAGGGCTCGGGGGGCATGGCCTTGGCGGTGGCCGTGGTGCTCATGGGGGGGTTCCTCTTCGGGAGACGTCCGTTTGGCGGTTCATACGAAGGAAACCCGCCAGAGGCAAACCGTTTCAGTATGAACACATGAACGAGCGAGCGTCTATCTCCGCGCGTAGATACGATTTCCCGCCACCTAGACTGACCCTCATGGCGAAGTGGACACCGAAGCACGAGGCACCCGAGCCCCTCGAAGGGCCCGTCGTCGCCACCATCACCGGCGGAACGATCCTGTGGTTCGTCCTCTTCCTCGTCCAGGTCCCGTTCTACGGCTGGTTCGACGACCGGGACCTGACCTGGTGGGTGTGGACCTGCCTCGCCGGCGCGGGACTCGGCCTGATCGGCATCTGGTACGTACGGAAGCGGGACGCGGCGATCAAGCGGCACGAGGCGGCGCGCGCGGCGGAGGCCGAAGCCGGGGCCTCTGCCGGAACCTCTGCCGGGAACCCTGACGGGACGGAGTCGCCCGAGGGTCCCGAGTCGCACCCGCAGCCGTAGCCGTCGCCGCAGCCGTCGCCGTCGCCGCACCTGTAGCCGTCGCCGTAGCACCGGAGAACTATTCCCCTCCTCCCCCGGTCTGAGATTCGCCCTTCTCGGCATGTGAACGGTCGATTCCGGTCGTACCGTCGAAAACATGACTCAGCGGGCGAAGATCGACACGGGCGGCAGCGAGGCCGAGGCGGTGGGGCCGCCCGTTGTCCACCGTCCCGCCGGACTCACCTCCGCCGAGGTCGCCGAACGCGTCGCCCGCGGCGAGGTCAACGACGTCCCCGTACGGAGCTCCCGCTCGACCACGGACATCGTCCGCGCCAACGTCTTCACCCGCTTCAACGCGATCATCGGCGTGCTCTGGGTGATCATGTTCTTCGTGGCGCCGATCCAGGACAGCCTCTTCGGCTTCGTGATCATCGCGAACACCGGCATCGGCATCATCCAGGAACTCCGCGCCAAGAAGACCCTCGACGGACTCGCCGTGATCGGCGAGGCGAAACCCACCGTCCGGCGCGACGGCGTCGCCGCCGAACTCTCCACCTCCGAGATCGTCCTCGGCGACCTCATCGAACTCGGCCCCGGGGACAAGGTCGTCGTCGACGGCGAGGTCGCGGAGGCCGACAGCCTGGAGATCGACGAATCCCTGCTCACCGGCGAGGCCGACCCGGTCGTCAAGAAGCCCGGCGACCGGATGATGTCGGGCTCGTTCGTCGTCGCCGGCGGCGGCGCGTTCACCGCCACCAAGGTCGGCCGCGAGGCCTACGCGGCGCAGCTCGCCGAAGAGGCCTCCCGCTTCACGCTCGTCCACTCCGAACTGCGTACGGGCATCTCCACGATCCTCAAGTACGTGACCTGGATGATGGTCCCGACCGCGATCGGGCTCGTCATCAGCCAGCTCGTCGTCAAGGACAACAACTTCAAGGACGCGGTCGCCCGTACGGTCGGCGGCATCGTCCCGATGATCCCCGAGGGACTCGTCCTGCTCACCTCGGTCGCCTTCGCGATCGGAGTCGTACGACTCGGGCGCAAGCAGTGTCTCGTCCAGGAACTGCCGGCGATCGAGGGCCTCGCGCGCGTGGACGTCGTGTGCCTGGACAAGACGGGCACGCTGACCGAGGGCGGCATGGACGTCTCGATGCTCCGTCCCCTCGACGGCGCGGACGAGGCATACGTACGAAAGGTCCTCGGCGCACTCGGCGAGTCGGACCCCCGCCCCAACGCCTCCCTCCAGGCCATCATCGACGCCTACCCGGACACGGTGGAGTGGCGGTGCACGGAGGCGCTGCCGTTCTCGTCGGCGCGGAAGTACAGCGGGGCGGCGTTCAGCGAGGGCAACGGCGAGAACTCGACATGGCTGCTGGGCGCCCCGGACGTCCTCCTGCCCGCCGGGGACCCGACGCTCACGGAGATCGACCACCTCAACGAACAGGGCCTGCGGGTCCTGCTCCTCGCGCGGACGGCGAACGAACTCGACTCCCCCGAGGTCGCGACCGGCGCGCACCCGACGGCCCTGGTCGTCCTGGAACAGCGACTGCGGCCGGACGCCGGGGACACGCTCGCGTACTTCGCCGACCAGAACGTCGCCACGAAGATCATCTCCGGCGACAACGCGGTCTCGGTGGGCGCGGTGGCCGGAAAGCTCGACATGCCGGGCGCGGCGAACACGGTGGACGCCCGCACCCTCCCCACCGACCGGGAGGAGATGGCGAAGGCCCTCGACGAGAACGCCGTCTTCGGCCGGGTCACACCGCAGCAGAAGCGGGACATGGTGGCGGCGCTGCAGTCCCACGGACACACGGTCGCGATGACGGGCGACGGCGTGAACGACGTCCTGGCCCTGAAGGACGCGGACATCGGCGTCTCGATGGGCTCGGGCTCGGAGGCGACGCGAGCGGTGGCCCAGATCGTGCTCCTGAACAACAGCTTCGCGACACTCCCGTCGGTGGTGGCGGAGGGCCGGAGGGTCATCGGCAACATCACCCGAGTGGCCACCCTCTTCCTGACGAAGACGGTCTACTCGGTCCTCCTGGCGGTCCTGGTGGTGTGCTCGCAGGTGGAGTACCCCTTCCTCCCCCGCCACCTGACCCTGCTCTCCACCCTGACGATCGGCGTCCCGGCCTTCTTCCTGGCGCTCGCCCCCAACAAGGAACGGGCGAAGCCGAACTTCGTACGCCGGGTGATGCGGTACGCGATCCCGGGCGGCGTCATCGCGGCGGCGGCCACGTTCACGACGTACCTCCTGGCCCGCCACCACTACAGCGGCGAAGGCGCCCTGGAGGCGGAGACGAGCGCGGCCACCCTGACCCTCTTCCTGGTCTCGATGTGGGTCCTGGCGATCATCGCCCGCCCGTACACCTGGTGGCGCCTCACCCTGGTCGCCACGATGGGAGGCGCGTTCCTCCTGGTTCTCGTCGTCCCCTGGCTCCAGGACTTCTTCGCCCTGAAGCTGGTGGGCACGACGCTGCCATGGGCAGCGGTGGCGATCGCAGCGGCGGGCGGCCTGCTCCTTGAGGTCGCATGGCGCTGGGTGGACCGAAGGTTCCCGGCGTAACCCTGCCGCCCCGGTCAGGCGGCGACGCGACAGTCGGCACAGCCGGCGTCCGGGTCGTGACTGCGGAAGGCACGGTCGCACCCGTCGCAGTTCACGAGCGGCGGGGGCCCGTCGGTCACCGACGGCGGCGGTACGGCGGCCAGCGGAGGCGGCAGGAGCGCGGAGAGCCGGAACTCGACGAAGCAGCCGGGGTGGTGGATGGGTACGTGCGCGGGCGGAAGGGCGGCCGTGAGCGTACGGAGCACCTGCGCGGGGCTCGCCGCCCTGGCCAGCCACTCCTCGACACCGGGGGCGAGCCGGAGGACGTCCCGCCAGGAGAGCAACAACCGGGAGTCGACGGTCCGAAGCCGAGCGAGGATGTCGGCGGCGGGCCCGTGGAGGACGGACGCCTGCGGCGGTACGGGACGGGCCTCGGGCTCCGGTACGGGGAGGCACTCGGCCTCGGGCGCGCCGACCGGCACGGGGCCCGCGTCCGACTCGCCCGAGTCGACCGCCTCGACCGCCTCGACCGCCTCGGCCTGTGCGGCGGCGGCCTCGGGGACGGCTGTGTCCCGCCGACTGCCTGCCCCGCACCCGGGCTTGTCGTAGGACAGCGTCCGCGTGGCGAACCGGCCCCCGCCGAGCGCAACGCGCCGCCGCTCCACGTACCCCGCCACGACAAGCTCGTTGAGCGCGCGTCGGATGGTGATCTCGCCCTCCCGGAACCGCAGGGTGAGCGTCTTGACCGTGACGTCGGTGCCGTCGGCCAGCGACTGGATGTAGACACCGAGCCCGATCGCTGCGGCCGAGAGGCACGGGTGCTGGGCGAGGTGGTTGCCGACGACGGTGAACCGGTCGGTGTGCCAGTGCCGTACGTGGATGACCCCGGAGCGAGGCGCGTCAAGGGGGATCTCGAACGGAACGGGGCGCGCGGACAGGGCCGCGTTAGACTGCGGGTAAGTCATTGGGAAGCGCTACTTCCTGGTTACTAGGCCCTCGTCAGGATTCTGAGTTCTGACGGGGGCCGACTTGTCATATGCCGCTATTGGCGCTGACCGTACCGCACCCCCAACCCCACCTGTCCGCGTTCCGGACGGACCTTCACCCGATCGTGTGGCCTGGGGAGTTGGGGAGCGGGAGGGGTGGGTTGGTGAGTTCTCTCCCGTTAATTACAGGGGGTCGAGCAGAACCGGGACGCGGCGTGCCACGCCCCGGCCAGAGCGCCCGCCGGCCGGGAGGCGGCAAGGGAACGAGACGGCCTGCGACTTCAAGGACCAGGCCCTCAGGGTGGGCCGGGTGCGTGAGTGTCGGGTGGGACCGCCCTCTTTCCGAGAGTCGCTCCTTCCGGTGGTGCGTCAAGGG
>NZ_JACSCH020000028.1 GCF_014451325.2 Streptomyces sp. CB02980
AACGACCAGTCGACAAACGGCGCCAACGCCCGCTCACACACAGCCATCCGCTCGGCGAACACCGGCCACGAAAGCAGGAGTTCACGGCCCATCCCGATCCACTGACCACCCTGACCGGGGAAGACGAAGACGACTCCGGAGTCCGTCCGCGCGGGCAGCGACCGCTCGGCGGCAACCAGTTCTTCAAGGCCCGCAAGGAGTTCGTCCGCATCCGCGCCGACCACCACGGCCCGCTGCTCCAGAGCGGCCCGTCCGGCCAGCCCCGCCGCAACACCCGCGACCCACTTCCGGTCTACGGGGCCCGCGGCCCGCCGGCCCCGTACGAACTCCGCGAGCCGCGCCGCCTGGCCGCGTACGCCCGCCGCGTCCCGTCCCGACACCACCCACGGCACCGGTCCGGACAGGTCCACCTGAGGCTCGGGAGCAGGCGCGACCGCGGGCGCCTCCTCAAGGATCACGTGCGCGTTGGTGCCACTGACCCCGAACGAGGACACGCCCGCGCGCCGCAGCCGCCCCTCCCCCGGCCATTCCACCGGCTCCGTCAGCAGACGCACGTCCCCGGCCGACCAGTCCACGTGCGGCGAGGGCTCGTCGACGTGCAGGGTCTCCGGAAGCCTCCCGTGCCGCATGGCCATCACCATCTTGATGACCCCGGCCACACCCGCGGCCGCCTGCGTGTGCCCGATGTTCGACTTCACCGACCCCAGCCACAGCGGACGGCCCTCCGGCCGGTCCTGCCCGTACGTGGCAAGAAGCGCCTGCGCCTCGATCGGGTCACCCAGCCTCGTACCCGTCCCGTGCGCCTCCACCACGTCCACCTCGCCGGCGGACAGACCCGCGTTCGCCAGCGCCTGCCGGATCACCCGCTGCTGCGACGGACCGTTCGGAGCCGTCAGACCGTTCGAGGCGCCGTCCTGATTGACGGCCGACCCGCGCAGTACCGCGAGGACCCGGTGGCCGTTCGCCACCGCGTCCGACAACCGCTCAAGGAGCACCAGGCCGACGCCCTCGGCGGGACCGAATCCGTCCGCCGCCGCCGAGAACGCCTTGCACCGCCCGTCGGCCGAGAGACCCCGCTGCCGGCTGAACTCCACGAAGGTCTGCGGCGTCGACATCACGGAGACCCCGCCTGCCAGCGCCATGGAGCACTCGCCGGAACGCAGCGCCTGCGCCGCCATGTGCAGCGCCACGAGCGACGACGAGCACGCCGTGTCGACCGTCACCGCCGGACCCTCGAAGCCGAAGGTGTACGCCACCCGGCCGGAGGCCACGCTGCCCGCGCTGCCGTTGCCGAGATAGCCCTCCAGCTCCGACGGCACGGCGCTCAGCCGCGAGCCGTAGTCGTGGTACATGAGCCCGGCGAACACACCGGTGCGGCTTCCCCGGAGGCGCGCCGGGTCCACCCCGGCGTCCTCCAGGGTCTCCCAGGCGACCTCGAGGAGCAGCCGCTGCTGCGGGTCCGTCGCCAGCGCCTCGCGTGGACTGATCCCGAAGAAGTCGGCGTCGAACTCGGCGGCGTCGTGCAGGAATCCGCCCTGGCGGACGTAGCTGTGTCCGAGTCGTCCGGCGTCGGCGTCGTAGAGCCGCTCGACGTCCCATCCTCGGTCGGCGGGGAACGGTCCCACGCCGTCCACGCCGTCGGCCACCATGCGCCAGAGGTCGCCGGGGGAACTCACACCGCCCGGGAAGCGGCAGCCGATTCCCACGATGGCGATCGGCTCGGCGGCCGCCTCCGAATCCACGGCCACGGCCACGGCCTCGGCCGAGGGTGAGGGCGAGGCCCCGGTCCCGGTCCCGTGCGGACCGTCGGCCGGGAACAGCAGCTCGTGCAGCAGGCCGGCGACGGCGGCCGGGGTGGGGTGGTCGAAGAGCAGCGTCACCGGCAGCCGCAGTCCTGTCGCCGCGGCCAGGCGGTTGCGGAGTTCGACGGACGTGAGGGAGTCGAACCCGGCGTCCTGGAACGACTGGTCGGTGTCGACGTGTGCAGGGGAGGTGTGGCCGAGGACGACCGCGGTGTGGCCGCGGACCAGGTCGAGCAGCCGGGTGGCCCGCTCGGTGCCCGACAGCGCCTGGAGCCGTGCCCGGAGGTCGCCGTCCGACGGTTCCGCCGTACTCGGCGAGGTGGCTGCGGCGGTGCGGCGGGAAGGCGCGGGGGCCAGGGCGCGCAGCATCCCGGTCGCGGGCGCCCGGGCCGCGTCGATCTTCACCGGTACGAGGTGGGCGTCCTGACCGGCCAGCGCGGCGTCCAGCAGGAGGAGTGCCTCCTCGGTGGGCAGCGGGCGCAGTCCGGCTCGGTGCAGCCGGGCCAGGTCGGCGCGGCCGAGGTGGCCGGTCATGCCGCTGGCCTGCGCCCAGGGGCCCCAGCCCAGGGCGAGGGCGGGCAGGCCGTCGGCGCGGCGCTGCTGCGCGAGGGCGTCGAGGTAGGCGTTGGCCGCCGCGTAGTTGGCCTGTCCGGGTCCGCCGAGGGTGGCCATGACCGAGGAGAACAGGACGAAGGCGGTGAGCTCCATGTGCCGGGTCAGGTCGTGCAGGTGCCAGGCGGCGTCCACCTTCGGGCGCAGGGCCGCCTGGACGTGGGTCTCGTCGAGGGCCGGGAGGGTGGCGTCGGCGAGCACTCCGGCGGCGTGGAACACCGCGGTGAGCGGGTGCTCGGCCGGGATGTCGGCGAGCAGCGCGGCGAGCGCGGCGCGGTCGGCGGTGTCGCAGGCGGTGAGGGTGACCTCGGCGCCCAGGCCGGTGAGTTCGGCGCGCAGGCTCTCGGCCTCCGGCGCGTCGGCACCCTGACGGCTGGTCAGGAGGAGCTGCGTCACGCCGTGGTGGGTGACGAGGCGCTGGGCGAGCAGCCGGCCGAGGGTGCCGGTGCCGCCGGTGATCAGTACGGTGCCGCCCTCTGCCGGGCGGAAGGGCGTACCGCCGTCGGTACGCGGCCGGTGGACGAGCCGGGGCGTACGGATCTCGCCTGCGCGTAGGGCCAGTTGGGGCTCCCCGGTGGCGATCGCGGCGGCCAGTGCGTCGGCGGTCGGATCGACGTCGGTGTCAGTGTCGACGTCGGTGTCAGTGTCGGCGTCGGCGTCGGCGTCGGCGTCGGCGTCGGCGTCCAGCAGGAGGAAGCGGCCGGGGTATTCCGACTGTGCCGACCGGAGCAGGCCCCAGATCGCCGCGGCCGCGGGGTCGTCGGGTCCGTCGGCCGGGCCGGTGCGGACGGCCGCACGGGTGATGACGGCCAGCGGAACGTCCGCGAACCGCTCGTCCGCCAGCCATGCCTGGAGGAAGCCGAGCGTCTCGGTCACCAGGTCGTGTGTCCGGGCCGGGTGCGCCGGGTTCTCCGCCGGTCCGGCGCCGGTCCGCATGGGGTGGTAGGTGACCAGCGCCGGAACCGGCGTGCCGCCGTCCATCGCGCGGGCCAGTTCGGCGAGCCCGGGGTAGGTGTCGGCGCCCCGGGGGTGGGTGCCGTGCGGCGACAGGTCGACGATCGCCCGGTCGCGGGCCGGCCGGGGGACGTCCGGTGCCGCGAGGGTGGTCCAGTCGACCAGGTACAGATCGTGCTGGGCGGCCGGGGCGGCGAGCTGCCCGACGTCGACCGGGCGCAGCGTCAGCGCGTCCACCTCGGCGACGAGCCCGCCGGCGGGGTCGGTCGCCGTCAGGCGGGTGCCGCCGTCGGGTCGCCGGCGCAGGTGCACCCGAAGCGCGGTCGCGGCACTCGCCCGCAGCCGTACTCCGGTCCAGGAGAAGGGGAGCATGACCCGGTCGTCGTCCCACACCAGCGGGTGCAGGGCGGCGTCGAGCAGCGCGGGGTGCAGTCCGTACGCGGCGGCGTCCGGGGTGAGCGCGCTGTCCAGTTCTACGTCGCAGAACAGGTCGTCGCCCAGACGCCAGAGCCGGCGCAGTCCGCGGAACGCGGGCCCGTAGCCGAAGCCCAGTGCGTCGAGGTGGGCGTAGGCGTCGTCCACCGGGACTGTCTCGGCGCCGGCCGGTGGCCATGAGACCGCCGGTTCCGTCGGTGGGGCCGCGTCGGCGGCGGGCGCGAGGGTACCGCGGGCGTGGCAGGTCCATTCGGGCCGCTCGCCGCTGCCGGCGGTGTGGATGCCGACGGGCCGTCGGCCGTCCGCGTCCGGGGCTCCGACGACCACCTGGGTGCGTACGGTGCCGGCGGTGGGCAGCACGAGGGGGGCCTGGAGCACCAGTTCCTCGATGTCCGGGCAGCCCGTCCGGTCGCCGGCCTGGACGGCCAGCTCGACGAAGGCCGTGGCGGGCAGCAGGACGGTGCCCAGCACGGTGTGGTCGGCCAGCCAGGGCTGGGTCTGGAGTGACAGCGTGCCGGTGAGCGCCACCCCGCCGCTGTCGGCGAGGGGGACGGCCGCGGGGAGCAGCGGATGCGCGGTGGTGTCGAGACCTGCCGCGGACACGTCCGGTCCGCTGCTCGGGGGCGTCAGCCAGTGGCGCTGCCGCCGGAAGGGATAGGTGGGCAGCTCGACGGGGTGCGCGGGGGTCGCCTCGGCGTGCGGGTCCCAGCGGACGGGCGTGCCGGTCGCGTGCAGGCGTGCCAGGGAGGTCAGGAGGTTCGCGAGGCCGCCGTCCTCCCGGTGCAGGGTGCCGGTGACGGTCGCGGCCGCGCCGTCGTCACCGTGGTGTTCGAAGGTGTTCTGGAGGGCGAGGGTGAGGACCGGGTGCGGGCTGATCTCGACGAAGTTCCGGTGTCCGGCGGCGAGCAGTTCGCCGGTGGCGTCGGCGAAGCGGACCGTCTGCCGGAGGTTGCGGAACCAGTAGTCGGCGTCCAGTGCTCCGGTGTCGGTGATCTCGGTGCCGGTGACGGTGGAGTGGAAGGGGATGTCGCCGCGCCGGGGCGTGATCCCGGCCAGTTCGGTGGCCAGCTGTTCCCGGACGGGTTCCACCTGCGCGGAGTGCGAGGCGTAGTCGACGGCGATGCGGCGTGCGGACACCTGGCGCTCGGTGCATTCGGCGAGCAGTTCGGTCAGGGCTTCCGCATCTCCGGCGACGACGACGGCCCTGGGCCCGTTGACGGCCGCCACCTCCAGGCGGTCGCCCCAGCGACCGATCAGCTCGGTGACCTCGGGCAGCGGCAGCGGCAGCGACGCCATGCCGCCCCGGCCGGCGAGCACCGCGATCGCCTGGCTGCGCCGGCACACGATCCGGGCGGCGTCGTCCAGCGACAGCGCTCCCGCGAGGTGCGCGGCGGCGATCTCGCCCTGGGAGTGCCCGACGACCGCGTCGGGCCGCACACCGTACGTCTCCCAGCTGCGGGCCAGGGAGACCATCACCGCGAAGAGCACCGGCTGGACGACGTCGACCCGGTCGAGGGCGGGCGCGTCCGGCTCGCCGCGCAGCACGGCCAACGGCGAGAACTCCAGATACGGCTGGAGCGCCGCGGCGCAGTCGGTCAGGTGCTCGCGGAAGACCGGTGACTCGTCCATCAGCCGCGCGCCCATCCCGGCCCACTGGGAGCCCTGGCCGGGGAAGACGAAGACGGTCCTGCGGTCGGCGGTGGCGGTGTCCTGGATGAGGTGGCGGGCGGTCTCGCCGTCGGCGAGCGCCCGCAGGCCGGTCAGGAACGCGTCGCGGTCGCCGCCGACCACCACGGCCCGGTGGGTGAGTGCGGCTCGTCCCGTGTGGAGGGTGTGCGCGACGTCCGCGGGAGGGGCGTCCGGGTGGTCGCGCAGCCAGTCGTGCAGCAGTTCGGCCTGGCGGCGCAGCGCGCGCGGGTCGCGGGCCGACAGCGGCCACGGCACGGCCGCCGGGACGGGGCCGGGGGTCTCGGACTCCGGCACCCACCCCGGCTCCCTCTCCCTCTCCTGCTCCTGCTCCTGCTCCTGCTCCTGCTCCTGCGACGCCTGCTCCAGGATGACGTGGGCGTTGGTGCCGCTGATGCCGAACGACGACACCCCGGCACGGCGCGGTCGGTCCACGTCCGGCCAGGGGGTGGGCTCGGGCAGCAGCGCGGCGGCGCCCGCGTCCCAGTCGACGTGCGAGGACGGGCGGTCCAGGTGGAGGGTGCGGGGCAGCATGCCGTGCCGCATCGCCATGACCATCTTGATCACACCGGCGACTCCGGCGGCGGCCTGGGTGTGCCCGATGTTCGACTTGAGCGAACCGAGCAGCACCGGCCGGTCGGCCGGGCGGTCCTGGCCGTAGGTGGCGAGGACGGCCTGTGCCTCGATCGGGTCGCCCAGTGTCGTGCCGGTGCCGTGTGCCTCGACGGCGTCCACGTCGGCCGCGGCGAGTCCGGCCGTGTCCAACGCCTGCCGGATGACGCGGCGCTGGGCGCCTCCGTTGGGTGCGGTCAGGCCGTTGCTGGCACCGTCCTGGTTCACCGCGGACCCGCGCAGGACGGCCAGTACCCGGTGCCCGTGACGGTTCGCGTCGGACAGCCGCTCAAGGAGCAGGACGCCCACGCCCTCGCTCCAGGCGGTGCCGTCGGCGGCCTCGGCGAACGGCTTGCAGCGTCCGTCCGGGGCCAGTCCGCGCTGCCTGCTGAACTCGGCGAACATGCCGGGCGTCGCCATCACGGTCACGCCGCCGGCCAGCGCCATGGAGCACTCGCCGCGCAGCACCGCCTGTCGGGCCAGGTGCAGCGCCACCAGCGAGGAGGAACACGCCGTGTCGACGGTCAGCGCCGGTCCTTCAAGGCCCAGCGTGTACGCCACTCGCCCGGACGCCACGCTGGAGGTGCTGCCGGTCAGCACGTACCCCTCGTAGCCCGCCGGCGCGTCGTCGAGACGCGAGCCGTAGTCCTGCGAGGTCGCGCCGAGGAACACACCGGTGTCGCTGCCGCGCAGCCCGGTGGGGTCGACCCCGGCCCGCTCCAGCGCCTCCCACGAGGTCTCGAGGAGCAGCCGCTGCTGCGGGTCCATCGCGTCGGCCTCGCGCGGGCTGATGCCGAAGAAGGCCGCGTCGAACTGGGCCGCGTCGTGCAGGAAGCCGCCCTGCCGTACGTAACTGCGTGGGCCGTTCCCGGGGTCCGGGTCGAACAGTTCGTCGAGCCGCCAGCCGCGGTCCTCGGGGAAGTCCGTGATGGCGTCGGTTCCTTCGGCGAGCAGCCGCCACAGGTCCTCGGGGGACCGGACGTCGCCGGGGAAGCGGCAGCCGATGCCGACGATCGCGACCGGCTCGGCCTCGTCGGGGACCGCGCCGGGGGCGACCGTCGCGGCGGGGGCCGACGGGAGCAGTTCGTTCCACAGGTGGCGGGCCAGCCGGGCCGGGGTCGGGTGCTCGAACAGTACGGTGGCGGGCAGGTGCAGCCCGGTGGCGGTGTTCATCCGCCGCCGCATCTCGACCGCCGTCATCGAGTCGAAGCCGAGGTCCCGGAACGACCGGTCGGTCTCGATGCCCTCCGCCGAGTCGTGCTCCAGGACCAGCGCCGCCCCGTCCCTGACCAGGTCGAGCATCATCCGGTCACGGTCGGCCTCGCGGAGCCCCGCGAGCCGGTCCGCCAGGGACTGCCGAGCATTGGCCGTGGTGGGCGGCTCCTCGGCCCCGTCGGTCTCCGGGGCCGGGATCCGCGGGGAGGAGGATGGCGGGGACACGGTCTCCGGCGCCGTTCCGGCAGGCACGTCCCACCAGTGGCGCTCACGCTGGAAGGGGTAGGTCGGCAGCGGCACGCGCCGTCCGTCCGGGTCGGCGAGCACCGCTGACCAGTCCACGGGGGTGCCCTGGGTGTGGGCCTCGGCCAGGCTGGTCAGGAACCGTCGCCGGCCGCCGTCGCCACGGCGCAGCGAGCCCGTACCGGCAGTGGGCACCCCGGCCGCCTCGGCCGTGTCGGCCACTGCGGCGAGCAGGGCCGGGTGCGGACTGCACTCCACGAACTGCCGGTGCCCGTCGGCCAGCAGCAGCCGTACGGTCTCCTCGAACCGGACCGTCCGCCGCAGGTTCCGGAACCAGTGGCCGGCGTCCAGACCGGCTGTGTCCACGACCTCGGCGGTGACCGTCGAATAGAACGGGATCTCTCCCGAACGCGCGGACACCCCGGCGAGGGACCGGACGAGGTCCTCACCGATCTCCTCCGTCTGTGTGGAGTGCGAGGCGTAGTCGACGGGCAGACGGCGTGCCTGGAAGCCCTCCGCTGCCACCTGGTCCACGAAGCGGTCCACCGCGTCGGGCTCACCGGCGACCACCGTCGACACGGGCCCGTTCACGGCCGCGACCGACAGATCCCCGGCCGCGCTGTCGACACGTCGTACGACCTCGTCCGCGGGCATCGACACCACGGCCATCGCGCCCCGGCCCGACAGGCTCCGCAGCGCCCGGCTCCGCAGGGCGACGACTCGGGCCGCGTCCTCCAGGGACAGCGCCCCCGCCACGTGGGCGGCGGCGATCTCGCCCTGGCTGTGACCCACCACCGCCGCCGGACGCACACCCAGTGATTCCCACAGCCGCGCCAGCGACGTCATCACGGCGAACAGCGCCGGCTGCACCACGTCCACCCGGTCGAGGGACGGTGCTCCGGGCTCCCCTCGGAGCACCGGCAGCAACGACCAGTCGACGTACGGCCGCAACGCTCGCGCACACGCCCGCAGATGCTCCGCGAAGACCGGGAACTCCTCGTACAGGTCCAGTCCCATGCCGGCCCACTGCGAGCCCTGACCGGGAAAGACGAACACGACGTCACCCGGGACGGCCTGCCCCGTCACCACGTCCGGTGAGGACTCCGCGCCGGCCAGCGCCGTCAGCGCATCCATCCGCGCCGTACGGTCGTCACCGAGCACCACGGCCCGGTGCTCGAACAGCGTGCGGTGTTCTGCCAGTGTGTGGCCGACGTCGACGGGCGGCAGGTCCGGTTCGGACTCGACGCGGGCCCGCAGGCGGTCCGCCTGGTCACGGAGCGCGGCGGCGGAGCGGCCCGAGAGCACCCACGGCACCGGACGGGGTGTGGGCTCCTCCCCCGCACCGTCGCCGTCGCCGTCGCTGCCGCCGGTCCCGGTCCCGACGCCGGACCCGTCCGTTGCCGTTGCCGTTGCCGTTGCCGTTGCCGTTGCCGTTGCCGTTGCCGTTGCCGTTGCCGTTGCCGTTGCCGTTGCCAGAACGACATGGCAGTTGGTGCCCCCCATGCCGAACGAACTCACACCGGCGAAGGCCGGGCCCGCGTCCTCGGGCCAGGGCGTGGGCTCCTGGACGATGCTCAGCCGCAGCTCGTCCAGGGGGATGTCCGGATGGGCCCGGGTGAAGTTCAGGCTCGGCGGGATCCGGCGACGGGCCAGTGACAGGACCGTCTTGACCAGACCGGCGATGCCCGCGGCGCCCTCCAGGTGGCCGATGTTCGTCTTCACCGATCCGACCAGCAGGGGGCTGGCCGCCGGCCGGCCCGCGGAGAGTGCGGCGCCCAGCGCGCCCGCCTCGACGGGGTCGCCGACGCGCGTACCGGTGCCGTGCAGTTCCACGTATCCCACGTGGTCCGGGGGCACTCCGGCACGCCGGTACGCCGCCCGCAGCACCTCCGTCTGCGCCCGCGTGCTGGGGCTGGTCAGACTCGCGCCGCCGCCGTCGTTGTTGACCGCGCTGCCCCGGATCTCGCAGTAGACGACGTCGCCGTCGGCCCGTGCCCGGTCCAGGGGCTTGAGCACCACCATGGCCCCGCCCTCGCCGCGCACGAATCCGTCGGCGCGGTCGTCGAAGGTGTGGCTGCGGCCCGTGGGCGAGAGCGCGCCGAACCGGGCGGCGGCCACGGCGCTCTCCGGAACGAGATTGAGGTGCACTCCACCGACGAGCGCTATCTCGGACTCCCCCCGGCGCAGGCTCTCCGCCGCCAGGTGTACCGCGACCAGGGACGACGACTGGCCGGTGTCGACGGTGAGGCTCGGCCCGTTCAGGCCGAGGCGGTAGGAGACCCGGTTGGCGATGACGCTCCGGTGCAGGCCGGTGAGGCTGTGCGCGCCGATCGTCGCCATGCCCTGGCGGTGCAGCAGGCGGGCGTAGTCGTCCGCGATCGCGCCGACGAACACACCTGCCGGCCGGCCCCGCAGCGTCTCCGGGACGATTCCCGCGTCCTCCAGTGCCTCCCAGCACAGTTCGAGCGTCAGTCGCTGCTGCGGATCCATGGTCCGTGCCTCGCGCGGTGAGATGCCGAAGAACGCCGCGTCGAACCGGTCCACCTCGTCCAGGAACGCGCCCCGTCGAGCCGCCTCCTCGGACGGCTCCTCCTGCCATCGGCCCGCCGGCACCTCCCCGACGGCGCTGCGTCCGTCCGCAAGGAGCCGCCAGAACTCCTCGGGCGTGGCGGCCCCGGGGAGCCGGCAGGACACCCCGACCACGGCGATCGGCTCACAGCCGATACCGCCGTCGACGTCAGTCGCCGATTCCAGCATTGCTGAAGTCACCTCCGGGTCATGAGGAAAACGAACGGGGACGGGCGGGCTCGGAGTGCCGGCGCGCGGCGGAACGCCCGCAGCGCCGTATGCGTCCGGCTGGGGTATGTACACGGGAAGCGGAGTGAGGGGTGTCAGGTCGGATCGGGGCGAAGGAGCGGGGAGCCACCGGCTCCCGATCCCTTGGCGCACGCCTCCGCCGGGCGCCGGTGCCGGTGGCGGATCCCCCGCCGGCGGGCCGGCCCTCCCGACGGTCTACGGCTCACTCGTCAGGACACACGAGACAGGTCCTGGAAAGCGGCGATGCGGTCGCTGACCTCCGAAGCCACCGCGGCCTGCTGGTCGTTCAGATAGAAGTGCCCTCCGGGGAAGGTGCGCATCGAGAAGCCGCCATCGGTGAGCTGCTCCCAGGCGCGGCCGTCGTCGGCGCTCACCCGGGGGTCGCTGTCGCCGACGAGCACGCCGATCGGGGCCCCGAGCCGATCGCCCTCCCGGTAGCGGTAGGTCTCGACCGCCCGGTAGTCGGCCCGCAGGGCCGGCAGGACCATGCGCAGCAGTTCGTCGTCGGCCAGCAGACTCGGGTCGGTGCCGCTCAGTGCGCGGATCTCCGCGATGATGTCGTCGTCGCCCCGCAGGTGCACGTTCTCGTCCCGGTGGATCACCGGAGCCCGACGGCCGGACGCGATCAGCCCGAGCAGTGCGCCCGGGGCCGAACGCTCGATCCGCAGCGCCAGTTCGAAGCCGACGACCGATCCCATGCTGTGCCCCAGGATGACGAGCTGCCGCTCCGGGGCGGGCTCCAGCAGATCGCAGATGCGGTCCGCCAGTGTGTGCACGTTGTCGATCGGCGTCTCCTTCCGCCGGTCCTGACGGCCCGGATACTGCACGCAGACCACGTCCACGGCAGGAGCCAGTCGCCGGGCCAGGGGAAGGAACTGTGACGCCGCACCGCCCGCGTGCGGCAGGCAGAGCAACGTGACCGTGCCCGGCAACGCAGGTTCGTATCGGCGGAACCACTGGTCCCGATCCGCGGCTACGGACATCGGCAAGGAACCCCGTCTCAGCGCAGTCAGCCGGCGCATCCGCCGCCTGACAAGCCTCAGTGTCGTCTCGGCAATTCGAACCTCAACGTAACCGGCGCTCCCTGCGCGGCGACAGTGATCACACCCCTAACCCCACCCCTGCCGTGTGGCCGCGCGGCCCCAGTTCATCGTCCGCGATCGCCCCCTCACCAGGCATGAGGCGGCCTGAGCGCCCACCCCTGCCACCCCTACCACCCCTAGGGGCAGCGCTCGGGGTGGCAGGGGCTCGGTCGTGCTCTCGATCGGACGTGGAGGGGTTCAGTGGTCCGCCGAGCCCACCAGGCCCAGCTCCACCGGCAGGCCGAAGCGACTGCTCACCCCGAGCTTTCGGTACGTCTTGGTGAGATGCTGCTCCACCGTGCTCACGGTGATGAAGAGGGTCTGGCTTATCTCGCGGTTGCTCCGCCCCTGTGCCGCCAGCGCCGCGACCTTGCGCTCGGCTTCACTGAGCAGGGCGAACCGGTGGATCGTCTTCCGCAACGTCGGGGTCTCGCCCGGTTCCTCTGCGCTGCCGGAATTCTGCAGCCTCCAGTAGAGCGGCTCGGCCCCGCACATCTTGGCCATCCGCTTCGCCTGATGGGAAATAAGTCTGAATTCGGCGAAATGGCCGCACTCAAGTTCGGCGTCACTCGAATCGGCGAGCGCAAGGGCCAACTCCAGTCGGTCCCCGGAATCGAGGAGCACCTTCACCGCGTCCCTCAGCATGGAAGCCCGGGCCGGCTGCTTGAGCGTCGCGGCCGTGATCCGCAGAGTGCGACCACGCACTCGCTTGTTGTCGACGTTCGCCAACGTCAACTGCTCGTCGAGGACGCCTTTGGCACTGCGTGCGTCGTCGAGGCGCAGCCACGCCTCGGCCAGGTCGCTTCGCCACGGGACGAAATTCGCGTGGTCGAGAACGGTTCCGGAGAGAAGACGACCGCAGGTCTGAAAGTCCGCCAAAGCCGCGTACGGACGGTTGTTCTCGATGTAGAAACGTCCACGGGCGTGCAGGAAGTGCAGCCAGAACGGATTTCGGCGTGCCTCGGGAAGCGCCTCCTTGATGAGCGTCTCCGCCTCGTCCGTCTTGCCCATGGCCGTGGTGGCGTGGACGAGACAGGACAGCGGCAGGCCGAGGGCCGCACCCCAGTTGTGCTGAGGCATCACGGTCACGGCACGGCGGGAGTGCCGCTCGGCATCGACCAGGTCTCCCCTGCGTGCCGCCACCAGCCCCTGGACAGCCGCGAGCATGGCCACCCAGGCCACGGCCTGGAGCGCTTCGGCCTCCGGCCTGAGCGTCTCGCACCAGGCCTGGGCAGCGTCCAACCTGTCGTCGAAGGTGAGGACGAGCAGGGCGGACAGCACGGTGACCGGTAGGGCGTCGGCGATTCTGCAGCACTGCAGGACCTGTTCGGCACTCTTGGCGAGATCACTCCACGACTCGCACTCGACTTTCTGCTCGGGGCGACGCGTCGAGGAGGTCTCCTCCGCGCCGTCCGTTCCCTTGAAAGGCACCACCCATCGAATCCACTGACGCGCGAGCGCCAGCTCGGCCGCACCGGTCAGATCGCACTCGTCCTCCTTCATCTCGACCCGATCGAGCGCCAGGGCGGCCTCGTCTGCGCGGCCCTGCCAGGCAAGGAAGGTACTGAGCGCCACGATGTCCCGCGTGGCCAGACTCCCGTCCTGGAGCAAGGAGTACAGCGGAACCAGCAGGGAGGTGACCGCCGTCGGCTTGGTCAGCCACAGGACCCGTACCAGGGCCCCCATGACCTCGGCCCGCTCCTGAGCATCGCCGCAGGCCTGGCGGGCGACCTCGAGAAACTCGGCCGCGCGGCTCGGGTTCCCTTCCCTCAGTGCTTGCCAGGCCGCGTTGCGGAGGACGTCCACGGACCAGTTCTCCGCGATACCTCCTGCGGCGACGAGTCGTTCGGCGACCTCCGACGGCACGGCCCCGTCGGAGTGCAGCAGCAGTGCGGTGCGCTCGTAGAGTGCGGCGAGCGCCTCCCCGCCGAGGCCGCTCAACGCGGCGGCCCGGGCGGCCTGATGGCTGAACCAGCCGGAGCGGAGCAGGCCCGTTTCGGCAAGGGCGTTCAACGCCTCCACCACCGTCCGCTGCTCGCTGGTGAGCAGCCGCGCCAGTACGTCGGCCGATGTCGGAGCACCGAGGACGGCCAGGCCACGCGCCACATCGAGCAATTGAGGATCCCAGCGATGCAGGCACGCCTCTACCGCGACCTTGAAGTGAGCCCCTTTGAGTGCCGCATCCATCGCGGAAACCGAATCGGCATCTCCCGGCTCACGCTCGTAGAACCCACGACACTGATCCTGGAACAGCGCCTGCAAAAGCAGCGGACTTCCGCCTGTCGCCGCCAGGAAGGAAGGAGCAAGACATTCCGCGCTCGCCTCGCCAAGACGTCGCTGCCGCAGCCATTCGGTCACGCCTTCGAGTGACAGCGGCTGCAAATTCAGGAGATGAAAGTACGGCTGCTTGATGAATTCTGCCAGCACAAGCGGAGGCTTGGAGCTGAATATCCGCCACTCGGCGAATACGGCGACGACGGGACTCGACGCGAGTCGGCGAAGCATCAGAAGGAGGGCGTGCATACTGGCCGGATCCGCGTACTGCGTGTCGTCGACAGCCAGCACCAGAGGTTGCCCACCAGCGGCTTCGAGGAGAATCTCGGTCAGTTCGTCCACCGCGCAAGCACTCAGCGAAGAGTCCAGGGAATCCGCTCCCTGGAGAGCCAGGAGCCGATCGAACCGCTCCCCCTGCTCAGTGCTCAGCTCGATGGAGCGGAATAACTGTGACAGCACGCCTAAGGGGTGGAGCTGTCCCGAGCGTGCCCCCGACGCGCTCAGGACCAGGGCGCCGGCACTCTTCGCGAACCCGGAGAAGCTGGACAAGAGCGTTGTTTTCCCGACACCACCCGGGCCCGTCACGAGGGCAACCGTTCGGCCGTTTGTCGTGCACTCATTCAACATTCGCTTGAGGCTTTGAAGCTCGACGTATTTCTCGATCACGACCACTGAACAGCTCCCCGAATTTACTTTGCACTTACTTTAACCACTTAACTGCATCTTCAACGTAACTTCACCCCCGACAGGCAGTCAAGATCCCCTCCCGAGGGCCTTCACCCAAAGCCTGCCAATTGTTTCATTCCGCTGATATCACACAAACGTCCAGTCATTCATGGCAAAAAGAAGTGCCGGCCGAGACGTGTCTCGGCCGGCACCATCAGCGATCAAGGTCAACTACGGAGGTGTGACGCTCCGTTGAGGTCGAGGATCGTTCCGGAGGACCATTCCGCGGCGGGAGACGCGAGCCACAGGACCGCCTCCGCGATCTCGGCGGGCTCGGCCACCCGGCCGAACGGGCTCTGGGCGCGGATCGCGGCTCCCTCGGCCCCCTCCAGGCGGGACGAGACCCGTTCCGTGGCGAAGAATCCGGGCGCGACCGAGGCGACGGCGATCCCGTACGGGGCGAGGGAGACCGCGAGCGACTGGCCGAGCGCGTGGACGGCGGCCTTGGTGGCACCGTAGGCCGGGTGGTCGGGCTCGCCGCGGAAGGCGCCGCGGGAGCCGATGTTCACGATGCGGCCGCCGGCACCCTGGTCGATCATCCGCCGAGCCGCGAGATGGCTCAGGTTCGCGGTGGCGAGCAGGTTCACGGACACGTGCTGCTGCCAGACCGCCACCCACTCCTCGTACGGGGTCTCGGGGAGGGGGTGGCGGAGGTTCACCGCCGCGTTGTTGACCAGTACGTCGACCCCGCCGAGCGCCTCGGCCGCCGCGTCGACCACGGCCACGGCCCCCGCCGGGTCCGCGAGGTCGCCTCCGACGAGGGCGTGGCCGGTTCCGTCGAGGGACTCCAGGGTGACGCGGGCCTCCTCGGCGCGCGAGCCGAAGTGGACGGCGACCCGGTCGCCGTTGGCCGCGAACGCCTGGGCGACCGCCCGGCCCAGTCCCCGTGAGGCACCGCTGACGAGGACACGACGGCCGGAAGCGGGCAGTTTCATCGGAGGGCCTTCCGCGCGGGGACGTAGCGAAGATCATTCTGCACGGCGGCCCCGTGGCCCCGGACGGCGGCACCGTGGCCGGTGCGGAACTGCCGGCCGCGGCCCACGGCTCAGAGGACTGTCAGGGCGATCCTGCCCATGGCTCAGAGGACCGTCAGAGCAATCCCGCCCACGGCTCGGAGGACCGTCAGAGGGATTGCCCGTGACTCAGACGACCGCCAGGACGATCTTGCCCGTGGTGCGGCCCAGTTCGCCGATCGTGTGGGCCTTCGCCGCCTCGGCGAGCGGCACGACGACCTCGACCACCGGCCTGAGCCGCCCGCCTTCCACCAGGGCCGCGATCTCGCGCAGGCCGAGGTGGTCGGGCTCCACCAGGACCCAGGCCGCCCGTATCCCGTCCTGCGCGGCGGGTACGTCGTCCGGGCCCGGCAGGGTGATCAGCCTGCCCCCGTCACGGAGCACCTTCAGGGAGCGTTCCGCCGTCTCTCCCCCGATGCCGTCCAGGACCACGTCCACGTCCGAGACGACGTCCTCGAAGCGGGTCGCACGGTAGTCGACCACCTCGTCCGCGCCCAGCTCGCGCACCAGGTCGTGCTTGCCCGCGCTCGCCGTGCCGATGACGTACGCCCCGCGGGCCTTGGCGATCTGCACGGCGAGGTGCCCCACTCCTCCGGCCGCCGCGTGCACAAGCACCCGCTCTCCGGGGCGGACGTCCGCCGCGTCGACGAGGGCCTGCCAGGCGGTGAGCGCCGCGAGCGGCAGCGCCGCGGCCTCCACGTGGGTCAGGGAGGCCGGCTTGGGGGCGAGGTGCCGTGCCGGGGCCACCACGTACTCGGCGTACCCGCCGGCCTGCCGGGGGAAGAGCGGCATGCCGAAGACCTCGTCGCCGGGACGGAAGATCCCCACACCGGGGCCGACGGCCTCCACCGTGCCCGACACGTCCCACCCGACGGCCGGGACGGCGCCCCACTCGATGAGGGCCCCGCCGGCACGGGTCTTCCAGTCCACGGGGTTCACTCCGGCCGCGTGGACCCGCACCAGGACCTCGCCCAGGCCGGGCTCAGGGCGCTCCACCTCGCGCTCGACCAGGTTCTCGGGTCCGCCCCACTGCTCCACGACCACCGCACGCATGCTGTCCGCCTCGTTTCCGTCTCGATCGGGGTGCCCCCGGACCGTTCCGGCGGCGATGCGTCCACGATCCGGTACCGCGGTCCCATGCGGTGTTGGCCGTTTGGCCAGCATGTGACAGGATCTGGCCATGGGTGGAACAGCAGAACCGACGAGGGGGACCGCGCGGGAAGTGGCGCCGACGCCACCGCACCGGGTCGCCGTCCTCGCACTGCCCGGCGTGCCTCCGTTCGAGCTCGGCATCCCCTCCCGGGTCTTCGGCAGCGCCGAGGACGCCGACGGCCGTCCCTTGTACGAGGTCACGATCTGTACGGCGGACGGTGCCCCGGTCCTCAGCGACGCCGGGTTCATCGTGCAGCCCTCGGCCGGTCCCGAGGCGCTCGCCGCCGCCGACACCGTGGTCCTCCCGCCCACGCACGCCATGCCCGAGCTCGGCCGTGGCGGCCCGCTGCCGCCCGAGGTCGCCGCGGCCATCGACGGCATCCGGCCAGGCACCCGACTGGTGTCCATCTGCACCGGGTCGTATGTGCTCGCCGCCGCCGGGCTCCTCGACGGCCGGCCTGCCACCACTCACTGGAACCTGGCCCCGGAGTTCCGCAGGGCCTACCCCCGGGTCAAGGTGGACGAGGACGTGCTCTTCGTCGACGACGGCGACGTGCTGACGTCCGCGGGCGTGGCCGCGGGGGTCGACCTGTGCCTGTACATGATCCGCCGCGACCACGGTGCCTCGGTGGCCAACCGCGCCGCCCGCATGTGTGTGGTGCCTCCCTGGCGGGACGGCGGGCAGGCCCAGTTCATCGACCGGCCCGTGCCGGAGCCCACCCTGGCCAGCACCACCGCCACCCGCGCCTGGGCCCTGGAGCACCTCGCCGAGCCCCTCACCCTGGCCCGGCTCGCCGAGCACGCCCGGATGAGTCTGCGGTCCTTCACCCGGCGGTTCCGCGACGAGGTCGGGGTGACCCCGGTGCAGTGGCTCACGGCACAACGACTCGAACTGGCCAGGCAGCTCCTGGAGACGACCGACCTTCCGATCGACCTCGTCGCCCACCGCGCCGGCCTCGGCTCCGGGAACTCCCTGCGCGCACACATGCGTACGGCCTTCGGCGTCTCCCCCGCCGCCTACCGCCGCGCGTTCGGCACCGGCGTCCTCCCGGGACACGGACAGGAGAGGGAACCGTCCGCCTGACCGGTTTCCGGTGGGACACCGCCCCAGGAGGGACGCCGTCGGCGTGCTGTCACGGGACGGCGCGGCATGCGCCTTACGCTGCAACGCCGGGACGAACCCGCCGGGACCGAGCCTCCCCGAAAGCACGGATGTCTTGCTTGCCGTCACCGTCGTCGCGGGCATTCTGTTCACCTGGTGCGTCCTGTCGCGCCGGCTCGCGCTGTGGAGCATCACCGCACCGATCGCCATGATGGTGGCGGGCATCGCCCTCACCAGCGGCTCGGACCCGCCGTTCGTCTTCGACTTCGGCGACCTGGCCGGCTTCGAACGCGCGGTGGAGGTCGTCCTCGCCCTGCTGCTCTTCGTGGACGCGACCGAGGTTCCGGCAGGAGGCATCCGACGGGAGAGGAGAGTCGTCGCCCGTCTCCTGGGCGGCGCGTTGCCGCTGACCCTGGGTGCCGCCTTCCTGGCCGCGCTCGCCTTCTTCCCCGACCGGCCCGGATGGGTGCTCGCGACCCTGGCGACGGTCGTCGTCCCACTCGATCTGGCGCCCGCCGCGGCCCTCGTGCGGGACGAACGCATCCCGGCGCGCCTCCGGGAGGTGCTCAACGTCGAGGGCGGCCTCAGCGACGGAATCGTCTCGCCGGTGTTCCTGATCTGCGTCGCCACCGCCGCCGAGTACCACACGGTGGGCTCCGACTACGCCGAGGCGCTCCTCGACGCCGTCGGTGCGGCGGGCTGGGCCGTCGGAGCCGGATCGCTCGTCGGCTACCTGGCCGGATGGCTGCTGCGCCGGTCCTGGGCGAAGGGCTGGACGCTGCCCGCCGCGGCGAGACTCGCGGTGCTGAGCGTGCCCCTCGCCGCGTACTCCCTGTCCGTTTTCCTGGGCGGCAACGGCTTCGTCGCCTCGTTCGTCGCCGGCGTCTGCGTCGCCCCGGCGATGCGGCATCTCCCCGAGGGCACCGTGCGGATGACGGACGATCTGGTCACCCTGTCGACACTCGCCCTGTGGTTCCTCTTCGGCCAGTTGGTCAGCGACGAGTTCTGGGACGGCTTCCACCTGTCCGTCGTGCTCTACGCCGTCCTCGCCTGCACCCTGGTACGCCTGTTGCCCGTGATGCTCGCCCTCGTCGGTACGGATCTGTCCCTGTCCGACAGGCTGTTCCTGGGGTGGATGGGGCCCAGAGGAGTGGCCTCGGTGGTCTTCGGCCTCCTTGCCGCGATCGAACTGCCCGCCGCCGGTGGCGGTGACTTCATCTCGCGGGTGATGGTGATCACCGTCATGGTCAGCATCGTGCTGCACGGCCTGAGCGCCGAGCCCCTCGGCCGCCGGTACGCCCGGGGGCGGCGCACCTCGTCGGAACCCCGGGTCCGGGGATGAGGGTGGGCGGCGGGCCGGCGTTCACGTCCGGCCCGCCGCACCCGGTCAGGACGGGAGCCACGTCCGCCAGGTGGCCTCGTTCTCCTTCACCCAGCGGCCCGCCGCCTCCTGCGGCGACAGCTTCTGGTCCGCGATCATCAGGGCGACGTCGTTCTGCATGCCGGTCGTCCAGCGGAACCTCTTCAGGAAGGCGGCCGCGTCGCCTCCGCCGTCCGCGAAGCCGGCGTTGAGGAACTTCTGCAGGGGCGTGTGCGGGTACGCGCAGGCCACCTTCTCCGGGTCGGCGTCGCAGCCCTCCTGGTAGGCGGGCAGCTTCACCTCCGTCATCGGGACCTTCTCGAACAGCCACTGGGGCTTGTACCAGTAGCTCAGGAAGGGCTTCTTCTCCTTGGCGAACTGCTTGATCTGCGTGATCTGCGCCGCCTCCGAGCCCGCGAACACGACCTCGTAGTCGAGGTCCAGGTTGTTCACCAGCGCCTTGTCGTTCGTCACGTACGACGGGGAGCCGTCGAGGAGCTGGCCCTTGCCGCCGCTCTCCGCGGTGCGGAACTCGTCGGCGTACTTGTCGAGGTTCCTCCAGTCGGTGACGTCGGGGTGCCGCTCGGCGAAGTACGTCGGCACGAACCAGCCGATGTGGCCGGTCACCCCGAGATCGCCGCCGCGCCTGATCGTGCCCTTGTCGTCGATGTACCGCTTCTCCTGCTCCGGGTGGCCCCAGTCCTCCAGGATGGCGTCCACCCGGCCCTGGCTGAGTGCGTCCCAGGCGGGTACCTCGTCGATCTGGACGGTGTCCACCCGGTAGCCGAGCTTGTGCTCGAGAAGGTACTGGGCGACGGCGACGTTGGCCTGCGCGCCCACCCACGACTGCACGGAGAGCGTGACGGTACGGGAGCCCTTCGCATCGGCGTACGGGGAGGACTGGCGGGTCATGTCGGCGGCGCCGCAGCCCGTGAGGCCCGCCGCCAGGGCAGCGGCGGTCACGAGTGCGGAGCCGCCGAGTGCGATACGTGTGCGAGCCATCTCAGGCCCCCTTTCCGGCGAGGTCGCGGCGCTGCGTCGGCTGGGTGACGCGGTCGAGCATCAGACCGAGGCAGACGATCGCCGCGCCGGCGACCAGACCGGTGGCCAGGTCGCCCTGGGCGAGACCGAACACCGCGTCGTAGCCGAGCGCGCCTCCGCCCACGAGGCCGCCGATGACGACGACGGCGAGGACCAGCACCACGCCCTGGTTGACGGCGAGCAGCAGCGCGGGGCGTGCCAGCGGCAGTTGGACCTGGAACAGCTGCTGCCGTCCGGTCGCGCCGAGCGAGCGCGAGGACTCCATGGCGGCCGGGTCGACCCCGCGTACGCCCTGGGCCGTGATCCGTACGACGGCGGGCAGCGCGTAGACCACGGCGGCGGCGACCGCCGGGGCGCGGCCCACGCCGAAGAGGGCGACCACGGGAATCAGGTACACGAACTGCGGCATGGTCTGGAAGACGTCGAGCACCGGGCGCAGTGCGCGTCCGAGCCGCGTGCTGCGGGCCGCGGCGACCCCCAGCGCGACGCCGAGCACCAGTGTCACGGCGACGGCGGCCAGGACCTGCGACAGGGTGTCGAGCGCCGGGGCCCAGACGCCCAGCACCCCGATCGCCGCCATCGCGAGGACGGCGGTCAGGGCGGTGCGCCAGGTGCCGATGAGGAGGGCGAGGGCGCCGACGGTCAGCAGGACCGACCACCAGGGCAGCCACTGGAGGCCGTCGCGCAGGGGGTTGAGGACCCAGGTGGTGAACCGGCCCGCCCAGTCGGCGGTGCCGCCGACGAGGGGCACTCCGGAGTAGAGGTGGGCGGTCATCCAGTCGACGGCCGTGTTGACGGGCTCGGCCATGTCGAGCGTCCACGCGTCGGGCCAGCCGAGGCGGTCGGTCAGCCGGCCCGCGACGGCGACGACGGCGGTCGCCACGAGGGCGACGGCCCAGCCCAGGCGGGCCCGGCGGGCCGGCGGCGTACCGATCCGCTCGCCGGCCGCGGCGGTGACCCGGTCCAGGACGATGGCGAGGAGCACGATCGGCACACCGGCGGCGAGCGCGGCACCGACGTCGACGGAGGCCAGGGCCTGGTAGACGCGGTCGCCGAGACCGCCCGCGCCGATGACGGACGCGATGACGGCCATGCCGAGCGCCATCATGATCGACTGGTTGACGCCGAGCAGGAGCTCCTTGCGGGCCAGCGGCAGCCGGGCCGTCAGCAGTCGCTGCCTGCCGGTGGCGCCGAGGGACGCGGCGGCCTCCATGACGCCCGCGTCCGCGCCGCGCAGCCCGAGCGCGGTGAGCCGGGCCATGGGCGGGGCGGCGTAGACGACGGTCGCGAGGACGGCCGCGGGGACGCCGATGCCGAAGACGAGGACGACGGGCAGGAGGTACGCGAAGGCGGGCAGCACCTGCATGGTGTCGAGGACCGGCCGCAGGATCCTGTCCATGCGGTCCGACAGGCCGGCGGCCAGGCCGAGGAGACCGCCGAGCAGTACGGACGCGGCGACGGCGACGACCATCAGGGCGAGCGTCTGCATGGTGGGGACCCACATGCCGAGCAGTCCGCAGGCGCCGAAGGCGGCGACGGAGGTCAGCGCGAGGCGGAGGCCCGCGACCCGCCAGGCCAGCAGCCCGGCGGCGGCGGTGACGCCGGCCCAACCGAGGGCGAGCAGCAGCAGGTACACCGCGCGGACGGACACGACCACGACGTTGCTGACGTGCCCGAGGAAGTAGAGGAACAGCGGGTGGCCGTCGCGGTTGTCGATGATCCAGTCGCTGGTGCGCTCCAGCGGCCCGGACAGGTCGACGGCGAGCGACGCCGGCCAGCTTCCGCCGCCCAGGAGCACGGCTCCGAGGACGAGGGCGACGGCCGCGCCGGCGCCGATCAGCCGGCCGCGGTGGCGCGCGAGCGCGCGCAGCGCACCGGGCGCGGCGTCGGAGGGGGTCGTCGGGCGGGGAGGAGCGGGGGTGACGGTGGCGGTCATCGGCCGCACCGCCCCATGGCATCGAGGGTGGTCGCGGCGCGCCGCGGCACCCGGTTCGGGGCACCGGTCGTGCCGCCACTCCACATTCGGGTCGCGATACCGGTGGCGCCGTCGGCCGCCGGCCGGATCACGGCAGCCGTCGTACCGCCCGGCGGCGGCCAGGTCGTATGGGCGTACATCAGGCCACCGCCTTCCCCGTCGCGGCCGGGACTCCGGCGACGACACCGAGGAGTCCCGCGTGGTCGACCACTCCGAGGCAGCGGCCGTTCTCGACGACCCGCACGTTGACGCCCGTACGGGCGACGGCCTCGATGGCCTCGTGGACGGTGGCGCTCGGGGCGAGCGCGGGGCCGGCCTCGCGCTCGTCGGCGAGCGCGGGGCGCATCGCCGAGCGGACGGTCAGCACCTGCTCGCGCGGCACGTCCCGGACGAAGTCCCTGACGTAGTCGTCGGCGGGGGTGCCGACGATCTCCTCCGGAGTGCCGAGCTGCACGATCCGGCCGTCGCGCATCAGCGCGATGCGGTCGCCGAGCTTCAGCGCCTCGCTCAGGTCGTGGGTGATGAAGACCATCGTGCGGCCCTCCTCCCGGTGCAGACGGACGACCTCCTCCTGCATGTCCCGGCGGATGAGCGGGTCGAGCGCGCTGAACGGCTCGTCGAACAGCAGGACTTCGGGGTCCACGGCGAGCGCGCGGGCCAGTCCGACCCGCTGCTGCTGGCCGCCGGACAACTGGCTCGGCCTGCGGTGCTCCATGCCCTCCAGGCCGACCTTGGTGACGAACTCGGCGGCACGCTCGCGCCGTTCGGCACGTCCCAGGCCCTGGATCTCGAGCCCGTACGCGACGTTGTCGAGCACCGTCCGGTGCGGGAGCAGTCCGAAATGCTGGAAGACCATGGCCGCCCGGTGCCGGCGCAGCTCGCGGAGCCGGCCGGCGTCCATGGACAGCACGTCCTCGCCGTCGATGGAGAGGGTGCCCGAGGTCGGTTCGATGAGCCGGGTGAGACAGCGGACGAGGGTCGACTTGCCCGAGCCGGAGAGGCCCATGACGACGAAGACCTCGCCCTTGCGGACGTCGAAGGAGACGTCCCGGACGGCGGCGGTGCAGCCGGTGCGCTCGCGCAGCTCCGTGGCGTCGAGCGGGGCGAGCTCCTTGTCCGCGGGCACGCGGTCGGCCTTCGGACCGAAGACCTTCCACAGCTCGCGTACGGAGAAGACGGGTTCGGCGGTGTCCTGCGTCGGGTCGTTCATCGTCGGGTGCCTCCCAGCAGGTCCACGCATTTCTCGCCGACCATGAGGACGCCGATCATCGGGTTGACGGCGGTCATGGTCGGGAAGACGGACGCGTCGGCGATCCGGATGCCGTCGAGGCCCCGGATCCTCAGATCGGGTGCGACGACGGCGAGTTCGTCGTCGGCGGAGCCCATCCGGCAGGTGCCGGCCGGGTGGTAGACGGTGTGCGCGACGTGGCGGGCGTACGCGCTGAGCTCCTCGTCAGAGGTGACCTCGGGTCCCGGGCACACCTCGCGCTTCAGCCATCCGGCCAGTGGTTCGCTCGCCGCGATCTGCCGGGCGATGCGGATGCCGTCGACGAGCGTCCGGCCGTCGTAGTCGTCCTCGTCGGTGAAGTACCGGAAGTCGAGCGCGGGCTTGACCTCGGGGTCGGCGCTCGTGAGGTAGAGCCGGCCGCGGCTGCGCGGCTTGGGGATGTTCGGGGTCATGGACACGCCGTGCGGGGGCCGTTCGTAGCCGATCCGCTCGGGGTT
Organism: Streptomyces sp. CB02980; assembly: GCF_014451325.2. Lineage (GTDB taxonomy): Bacteria > Actinomycetota > Actinomycetes > Streptomycetales > Streptomycetaceae > Streptomyces. The sequence continues at coordinate 23,827 of NZ_JACSCH020000028.1, forward strand.
GTCGGTGAAGGGGATCTGGTAGAAGTGGAACATCAGGTCCGGCCCCTCGGACTCCGGGTCGCGGCGGACGAAGAGCCCGGCGTCGGAGTCCATCGCGGAGTTCTCCGGGATGGGGCCGTGCGTCTCCCACACGATGACCGACTCGGGGTGGTCGAGGAGGTTCTCCCCCACACCGGGCAGGTCGTGGACGACGGGGATGCCGAGCTTCTCCAGGTCCGCACGCGGGCCGATGCCGGAGTGCAGCAGCAGGCGCGGGGTGTCCACGGCCCCCGCGCACACCAGGACCTCGCGCCGGGCGCGTACGACGTGCTCTTCGCCCTCCTTGGTGCGGATGTGCACGCCGGTGGCGCGGGTGCCTTCGAGTTCGAGGCGGAACGCCCAGGTCTCCAGGGCGATGTGCAGGTTCGGCCGGTCCAGGAACGGGTGCAGATAGGCGACCGAGGCGGACGACCGCTTGTTGTTCTCGGGGTGGTAGGCGAGGTCGAAGAAGCCGACGCCCTCGTGGAAGGGCTGCCGGTTGAAGCCCTCGACGCGCGGGACGCCGAGCGCGGTCTGCGCCGCGTCGACGAAGTCCCGGGCTATCGCGTTCCGGTCGGCCTCGTCGACGGGGACGATGTTGTTGCGCAGCCGGGCGAAGTACGGATCCATCGCCGCCGCGTCCCAGCCCTCGGCGCCGGCCTCGGCCCACTCGTCCCAGTCGGAGGGCAGCGGCTTGAACGCGATGAGGGTGTTGTGCGAGGAGCAGCCGCCGAGGACCCGCGCGCGGCTGTGGCGGATGTACGAGTTGCCGCGCGGCTGCTCGGTGGTGGGGTAGTCGTAGTCCAGCTCGCCGCCGAGCAGGCCCATCCAGCGGCGCAGGGTGAGGACGTCGTCGCGGCCGACGTCGCTGGGGCCGCCCTCGATCACGGCGACGGTGACGTCCGGGTTCTCGGTCAGCCGGGAGGCGATCACCGAACCGGCGGTGCCGCCGCCGACGACGACGTAGTCGTACAGGTGCTGGTCGTTCATGCCTGGTCCTTCGCCGTCGTGCCCGCGAACCAGCGCACGGGGCGTGGAGCGAGGTTCTGGTAGATGTGCTTGGCCTCGCGGTACTCGGCGAGGCCGCTGGGGCCCAGTTCGCGGCCGATGCCGGACTTGCCGAAGCCGCCCCATTCCGCCTGGGGCAGGTAGGGGTGGAAGTCGTTGATCCAGACGGTGCCGTGGCGCAGCCGGGCCGCGACCCGCCGGGCGCGGTCCGGGTCGGAGGTCCACACCGCTCCGGCGAGGCCGTACTCGGTGTCGTTGGCGAGGGCGACGGCCTCCTCCTCGGTGCGGAAGGTCTCCACGGTGAGGACGGGGCCGAAGATCTCCTCGCGGACCACGCGCATGCGGCGGTGGCACCGGTCGAGGACGGTGGGCCGGTAGAAGTAGCCGGGGCCGGCGGGGCGCTCGCCGCCCGCGCGCAGCACCGCGCCCTCGCTGAGGGCGGAGGCCACGTACTCCTCGGTCCTCGCCACCTGGGCGGCGGAGACCAGCGGGCCACACTCGACGCCCTCGTCGGTGCCGCGGCCGAGCCGGATCAGTTCGGCCCGGCGGGCGAGCTCGGCGACGAAGCGCTTGCGCAGCGGCTCCTCGACGATGAGGCGGGAGCCGGCGGAGCAGACCTGGCCGCTGTGGATGAAGGCGGCGTTGAGCGCCTGGTCGACGGCGGTGTCGAAGTCCTCGGGTGTCGAGCAGGCGTCGGCGAACACGACGTTGGGGTTCTTGCCGCCCAGTTCGAGGGCGACCTTCTTCACACTGTCGGCGGCGGCCCTGGCGACCTTCGTGCCGCTGACGAGACCGCCGGTGAAGGAGACCAGGTCGACGTCGGGGTGCTCGGCGAGCCGGGCGCCGACGGTGTGGCCGGGGCCGGTGACGATGTTGGCCGCGCCGAGCGGCAGTCCGGCCTCCAGGAGGAGCTCGACCAGCACGACGGTGCTCAGCGGGGTGATCTCGCTGGGCTTGATCACGAACGTGTTGCCGGCGGCGAGGGCGGGCGCGATCTTCCAGCTGGCCTGGAGCAGCGGGTAGTTCCACGGCGTGATCAGGGCGCACACCCCGACGGGCTCGTGCACGACGACGCTGCGGATGTCGTCCGAGCCGGCGTCGACGATCCGTCCGCCGTCCTCCTTCTCGACGAGGTCGGCGAAGTAGAGGAAGGCGTCGCGGACGCAGTCGACGTCGACGCGGCCCTCCTCGAGGGTCTTGCCCGCGTCCTGGCTCTCCAGGGCGCCGATCCGCTCGCGGTCGCGCTCCAGGAGGTCGGCGACCCGCCGCAGCAGGGCGGCGCGCTCGGCGACGGGCGTACGCGGCCAGGAACCGTCGTCGAACGCGGCTCGTGCCGCGGCCACGGCGTCGTCGGTGTCCTGGACACCGCCCTCCGCGACGACCGCGAAGGCGGTCGCGTCGACGGGGTCGATGATCTCGCGCGTGGCCCCGGACAGGGCTGCGCGCCACTCTCCGCCCACATGGATGGTCTGTTGTGCTGCGGTCACGTCGCGTATGGCCTTTCGTTCCTCTGAGTCCCCCTGCCGGTGTCACCGGCGGTTCGGCCGCCTGCCCTGGGTTCCCGGATCCATGCGCGATGCGTTGCGGAGAGTGTTCTGAGTCACGCTTCAAGTAGGCCTAAACAGGGCATACCGCAGGTTGGCCGGTACGTCGGCGGCCTCGGCCGATCACGCCGGGCACCGGGCCCGGCGTCGTACCCTGACAACCTGCGCACATCGGCGCGGCGGGAACCTCACGGAGGAAGGAGAGCAGCGTGGACGGCAACCTCTGGCTCATCGTGGCCCTGGTGCTCCTGCTCGTGGTGGCCGGATTCGCGGCCGTTCTGCTCGTACGTGTCCTCCGGACCCGCCGGCTCCTCGTGGACGCCGGTGTGCCGCTGCAGTCCAAGGCCCTGTTCTGGGCGGCGGTGGTCTACACGGTCTCGCCGGTCGACCTGATTCCGGACCCCGTCTACCTGGACGACATCGGCGTCCTCCTGATCGCCCTGCGGGCGCTGCACACGGCGGTCGCCAGGAGCAGGGCGACCCCCGGGGGCCTGCCCACGGGCCCGGACGCCCCGCTCAGTGGGGCGAGCAAGGTGCCGCCGCGTCCTTGAGGACAGCACTGAGGCGCCCGACCTGGACTTCCGCCCGTCAGGCGCCTCTCGGCCGAGTCGTTCGTCACACGGCGTAACCACCGTGTCCGGATGCGTCAGCCCCGCCGCTCCGTAGCCTGCGACGGTCAGGCCGTCGCGCCGACGGTCTCCGCCACTCGCTCCTCACGCCCCGCCCGCTTCTCGTGCGGGAACAGCGCCAGGGGGGTCTCCCCCTCGAAGTACGTCGTCGCCCGGACCATCGCACGCTCGTCGCCGCGCACCTGGCCGGGGCGGGAGCCGTTGCCGAGGAGGACTCCGCCGAAGCGCATCCGCAGGTACGCCGCCGTGTTGTTGAGGGTGGTGGCCATTCCGTCGGCGACGGCCTCGTCCTCGTCCGCCATGGCCGCCACCGCCCACAGGGTCCGTCCCGCCATCCGCTTCTTGAAGTCCAGGCCGGGAACGCCGAGCCAGCCCGACCAGTAGTCGAGGTAGCGCTTCGTCTGGGCGGAGAGGGTGTACCAGTACAGCGGTGAGGCGATCACGATGTCGGTGGCCTCCATCGTGGCCTCCCGCAGTGTCCGTTCGGCCTCCGAGACCGGCCAGTCGCCCTCCTCGTGGCGGCCGTCCTGGAAGTCCGGCAACGGCAGCGCGTTCAGGTCGATCCATCGCTGCGGGACGTCTGCGGGCAGCGCGTCGGCGGCGGCCCTGGCGAGTATCTCGGTGTTGCCGTCGGCGCGCGAGCTGCCGAGCACGAACAGGAAGGAGCGGTCCGCGGGACGCGGGGAATGATTCGTCATGGCTCGACGCTAACCGTTGACACTGATGTCAAGGTCAAACGGTCCAGACGGGGCGGAAGGCGGAGCACGCATGATGATCGGGGAGTTGTCCCGGCGCACCGGGGTGAGCACCCGGCTGCTGCGCTACTACGAGGCGCAGGGGCTGCTGGAGGCACGGCGTGGCCCGAACGGCTACCGCGCGTACGACGAGGACGCGGTGACCACCGTCCGCAAGGTCCGCGCCCTCCTTGCCGCCGGGCTCCCCACCGAGGTGATCCGGGTCGTCCTGCCGTGCACCGGCGAGGACGGGACGGCCTTCGACTGGTGCGCCGACATCCGGAATCTGATGCTCCGTGAACTGGCGGCCACCGACGCCCGTATCGACGACCTCCACCGCCGTCGCAGCACCCTCGCCGGCCTCCTGGCCGGCTCGTGACCTCACGCCGGGTCGAGCGGGGAGGGCGGACCGACGCACCCTCGGCCCCGGTCCGGACGCTGGATAGCATCAGTGACCCCACGCTTCTTCTGTCCCGGAGGACCAGGTCATGCGCAGGCGCACGTTCGTCACCGCTCTCGGCGCCGCGGTCGCGGCCGGCGGCCTGCCGGTCGTCACCGCGGGGAGCGCGGCCGCCGCGCCGCTGATCTCGCCCACGCTGACCGGCCGGGACCCGGCCGCGTCCCTCAACTCCCGTGCGGTGTACGCGCATCTGGTGAAGCTGGAGAACGACGCCCGGTCCGGGAACCGCCCGATGACGGTGATCGGCCAGCACATCGAGGGCCAGCAGGAGCTGTACAACGCCTCCTACGGCGACACGGGCGGCACCACGCACGTCGGCTACTACTACAAGAAGGCCCGGGACATCACCGGCAAGCTCCCCGGCTTCCTGGAGATCGACCTCGGCCCGGGATACGGCGCGACCGACGGCTGGGGGGCGTACGGGGACCGCTCGTACAACCGGCCGCTCGGGCTGCCGACGGGCCGGCGCCAGTGGCAGTACGTGGACGACGTCGTGGACGTCGCGACGGGAGTGTGGAAGGGCCTGCCGCGCGCGGCGGACGGCACGTACAACCCGGCGGGCGTCATGGTCCGTTCCGACGGCGGGAGCGCCACCCTCGCGAACGGCGGGGCGGCGGCGGGGATCGTCGGGATGAGCTTCCACCAGCCCTACCCCGGCTCCCCGTCGAAGGACTGGAGCCGGGTGCTGACCCAGGTCCGGGGTGAGCACCCGGGCGGCAGCACGGGCAATCCCGTCGCGACGCTCACGACCGACCAGGCGTGGTTCGACCGGGTCGTCGACTGGGAGTCGAACACGCCCGAGTACCAGGCCCTCCTGACGGACCTCGGCTTCCTCGCCGCCTCGTTGTCGTACTTCGCCGCGTACGACGTTCCCGTCCTGCTGCGGCCGTACCACGAGATGAACGGCGGCTGGTTCTGGTGGGGAGGCAGGACCCCGGCCAGTTACAAGAAGCTGTGGCGGATCACGTACGACTACCTCGTGAAGACGAAGGGCCTGCACAACCTGATCTTCGTCTGGTCGCCGAACGCCTGGCACCCGCAGGGCGACGACGTGCCGTGGAACCACTACCCCGGGGCCGATGTGGTGGACGTGGTCGGCGTCGACGACTACGACCCCTACTCCGCCGCCTCCGACCTCACGCACACGTACTACACGGGGCTCGTCGACTACGCCAAGCCGCGGATGCTCGCGGAGACGTGGAACATGCCGATCACTGCCTCGGGGCGCAACGCGCTGACCCGCAGCCCGTGGGTGATCTGGAACATCTGGGGTTCCGGAACGACCCGGACGGACATCAACGGCAACGCCGACGTGAAGGCGACGTACTACGCCGCCGGCCAGGTCCTCACGGGCGGTTCGGGAACCGGTCTCGGCCAGAACTTCGACTGGGGGTCGCTCCACGCCCACTGAGTGACCGCCCAACACCGGTGACAGGAAGCCCTCGTGGCGCGAGGGCCCCCTGTCACCGGCTGGTCGTCGTGCCGGTCAGGAGCGGTGCAGCCCCGGGAAGCCCGGCGGCGTCGGCAGCGGGAGGTCGAGACGGTTCTGTGCCTGGGCCGGTGTGGCCCGGCAGGTCACGTCCGCGGCCGGCAGCCTGCCCGTCGTCAGGTAGGCGGTGGCGGTCTTGTCGGCGCAGGACTTGGAGCCGTAGATGCCGTGGCCCTGGCCGCCGAGGACGGTGACCATCCGGGAGCCCTTCATGGTCCGGCGCAGCCCCTGTCCGCTGACCAGCGGCGTCTGGGAGTCCCATTCGTTCTGGAGGATGAGCGCTCCGACGGAGTTGTTCACCTTCGTGGCGGGCTCGGACCCGTTCTTCCAGAACGCGCACGGCTTGATGTTCGACGCGAAGTCGCCGTACAGCGGGTACCGGGCCTTGTCGCGGATCGCGTCGCGGCGGTACTGCTCCGGGTCGTGCGGCCACGCGCGGGTGTCGGCGCACGCCACGGCCCAGAAGGCCGCGTCCGAGTTGTCCGAGGGCACGGCGCGGGCGAACGACGGCGGTACGTGTCGGGGCGCGGTGCTCCGCCTCGACGGCGCCGGGGAGGGAGTCCCCTCGGCGGCCTTCTTGAGCTCGACGAGCGCCTCGGCGGCGCCCTTCACATCGAAGAACACGGCCCGGCCCGCGCGGATGTCGTCGCCGGTCAGGAGGGTGCCCTGGACGTCGATCGGCTCGCGGTCCGCCCGGGCGACCAGGTCCCAGAAGGTCTTCCCGACCGCGGCCGGGGTGTCGCCGAGCCCGTACGTGGTGTGCCGTTCGGCGGTCCACTCGGTCCAGCGCTTGAACGCGGGCTCCGCGCCCTCCGCCCACACCTGGATCATGCCGCGCCAGATCCGCTGCGGGTCGACCGCGCTGTCCAGCACGAACCGGTCGGTCCGCTTCGGGAACATCTGCGTGTAGACGGCACCCAGGTAGGTGCCGTAGGAGTACCCCAGGTACGAGATCTTCTTCTCGCCGAGCACGGCGCGGATGACGTCCATGTCCCGTGCGGTGTTGCGGGTGGTGAGGTGGGGCAGGACGTCGCCGCCCTTCGCACGGCACTTCTCGGCGACGGTCCGCGCCCACCGGACGTCCTTGGCGAACGTCGCGGCCTTGTACGGGCGCTGCCAGTTCAGCTCGTCCTCGTTGAGGCCGCAGCTCACGGGCGAGCTCTGGCCGACGCCGCGGGGGTCGAAGCCGATGAGGTCGTACTGCTCCTTCACCGCGGTCGGCAGTTCCGGGGCCATCCACAGGGGCATGTCCAGGCCCGGCCCGCCGGGGCCGCCGGGGTTGAGCAGCAGGACGCCGCGCCGCTTCTGGGGGCTGGTCGCCTTGACCCGGGACACGACGACGTCGAGCTTCCTGCCGTCCGGCCGGGTGTAGTCGAGCGGCACCTTGAGCGTCGCGCACTGGTAGGTCGCCGGTGCCTCGGCCTCGCAGCGCTTCCAGCGCGGGGTCTGCTGGGTGTACTGCCTCAAGGGATCGGCGGTGACCGTCCGTCGGGTGGCCGGTTCGGCCGCGGAGGCGACGGCGGGCGTGAGAGCGGGCACGAGGGTCGCGACCGCGCTGATGGCCACGAGGGGTGCTATGCGTGTGCTTCGCACAGTGAGTCAGATCCTTGCGGGAGGTGGATGATGCGTCTCATGCACCCTTGCGCAACGGGCAGTTGTGCGAAATCCCTCCCCCGGCCATCACCGCGTCCGACCACAGGAGGAGCGCGCCCCGGGGAATGGTTCCCGAGGTGGAGAACGCGACCCGCGGTTTTCGCGTCCGCCTCCTTGACGTCAGGCCTCCGTGACGTCAGGCCTCCGTGACGTCAGGCCGACGACTGTGCCTCGGCCTCCGCGCGGTACAGGCGGCGGAGCCGTACCACTCCCAGGTCGTGCTGGTAGAGGTTCTCCCGCTGGTCCGCGTCGGCGGGCATGGCCTCCAGCATCACGCGGTCCTGCTCCAGGACCTCCCAGTGGCGCTTCTCGATCAGCGTCTTGTACAGGAAGCGCCAGCTCGCGCGCTGCCAGTCCTCGACGCGGCGGTAGCGCCAGAAGAAGACACCGGAGCGCTGCTCGTCGACGGGGCAGACCATGCCCACGATCCCGAACGGTCCGCCCGGGCCGGCGGACGGCGGGTACGGGATGGACAGGTCGACCCAGTCGACGCCGGTGCGGCACAGCTCGACCCAGTCGAAGTTGACGCCCCGCTGGTCGGTCTTCTCGAAGAAGTAGCCGCGGTCGGTCTCGCGGATGCGGAACTTGGCGGTCGTGTCTCCGGCGGACATGGTGTGCGACTCGTGGTGGAGGAAGGCGCCGTGCATGGGGTCGAGCAGGTTCTCCACGGCGTACCGCCAGGGCGCGTCCCACTCGGCGTAGCAGAGGAACGCGTCGACGGCGGGATCCGTCAGCGGGTCGGGGAGCGTCAGTTCGGCCGGCTCGGGGTGTTCCTCGTCGCCGAACCAGGCGAGGATCGCGCCGCCGACCTCGCGTACGGGCAGCGAGGTGACCAGCTTCTTGCCCTCCAGGTTGCAGCCGGGCAGGCCCGGCACCGAGGTCACCGTGCCGTCGGTGCCGACCTCGACGCCGTGGTACCAGCAGGCGACCCGGTCGCCGAGGTGCTTGCCCAGCGACAGGGGCGCTCCGCGGTGCGGGCAGCGGTCGGCGAGCATGGAGAGCGCTCCGTCGGAGCGCCGGAAGAGCAGCCACTGCTCACCGAGCGCGGTCACCTTGCGCATGGCGCCGGGGGCGACGAAGCGCGAGGGGACGACGGGGTGCCACTGGTTGCGCAGACCGGTGGCGTAGATGCGGTCCGCGGTGGCGGTGGACGACAGCGTCATGTCAGGCTCCCAGTCGGTTCATCTCGGCGCGGAAGGACTCCTCGGTCCACGGCGTGCCGTCGGCGGTGTGCACCGTGCGGGCGTTGAGTCCGCGCACCACGTCGGTCAGTTCGTGGCCCTCGTGGGTGAAGACCTCTTCGAGGGTGGCGGCGAGCTTGTACTCGTACGGCGTGGGCTCGTGCGTACGGGACTGGTGGACGTCCAGGTACGGCCAGGTGTCGGTCACGGTCTCTCCTGAGCAGGCGGGGAGGGGTCAGAGGTCGAGGACGAGCCGGCCGGAGGCGCACCGTGAGACGCAGATCATCATGGTGGCGCCGGCGGTCTGCTCCGCCTCGCTGAGCAGGAAGTCGCGGTGGTCGGGCGTGCCGTCGAGCACCCTGGTCTCGCAGGAGCCGCAGATGCCGTCGCGGCAGGAGCTGTCGACGCCGATCCCGGCGTTCTCGACGGCGTCGAGGATCGAGGTGTTCGCGTCGACCCGGAGCGTCAGGCCCGAGGCGCGGCACTCGACCTCGAACTCCTCGTCGTCTCCGGTGCGTTCGACGGTGGGGGCGGCGAACCGCTCCAGTCGGAGGCGGCCCTCCGGGCAGCGCTCCTCCACGGCCGCGAGGAGGGGTTCGGGGCCGCACGAGTAGACGAGCGCGCCGTCGGGCAGCCGGGTCAGCACCGCGTCCAGGTCGATGTGGCCCAGCTCGTCCTGCGGGACGAGCGTCACCTCGCCGTCGAGCAGGGCGAGTTCGGTGGTGAAGGCCATCGAGGCGCGGCTGCGGCCGCCGTAGACCATGCGCCACTCGGCGCCCCGGCGGGCGGCCTCGCGGGCCATCGCGAGCAGGGGGGTGATGCCGATGCCGCCGGCGACGAAGACGTACGAGGCGGCGTCCTCCAGGGCGAAGTGGTTGCGCGGTTCGGAGACCGTCACGGACTGGCCGGGGCGGAGCTGGGTGTGGACGAAGCGCGAACCTCCGCGCGAGGAGGGTTCGTCGAGGACGCCGATCCGGTAGGCGCCCTGGTCCCGCGGGTCGCCGCACAGGCTGTACTGGCGGATCCGGCCGCCGACGTGCACGTCGACGTGGGCGCCGGGCGTCCAGGCGGGCAGGGGTTTGCCGTCGGGGTGGGCGAGCTCGACGGACAGTACGCCCTCGGCCTCCCATGTCATGCGGTGGACGATCAGCTGCAGCGGGTGCTCGCTCATGGCCTGGTGCCTCCTTACCGGCGATCGGGCAGTGCGGGTGCGGGTCGGGACCGGATCACCGGCCCGGGATCCGCACGGGCGGGGTGAACGGGTTCTTCATCGGGCCCAGGGACGCGAGGTCGACCTCGACGAGCGTCGGCCCGTCCGAGGCGACGGCCTCGGTGATGACCGGCGCCGCGTGTTCCTCGGCGGCGATCCGCAGGTACGGCAGACCGCAGGAGCGGGCGAGCAGTTCGAAGTCGGGGGTGACGAGGTCGACACCGGAGCGGCGTTCGCTGTGGCGGTCCTGCATGTTGCGCAGCACGCCGTATCCGCCGTCGTTGAAGACGATCAGGGTGAGCCGGGGCCGTTCCTGGGCGAGGGTGAGCAGTTCGCCGAGGTGGACGGCGAGTCCGCCGTCGCCGGCGAGGACGACGGTGGGCGCGTCGGGCCGTCCGAGGGCCGCGCCGATGCCCATGCCGAGGCCCTGGCCGATGCCGCCTCCGCGCGGGAAGACGTTGTCCCGCGGGTCGTACATCTCGAGGAGCCGGTTGCCCCAGCTGCTGGAGGGGATGGTCACGTCGCGGGCGACGACGGCCTCGCGGGGCAGCGCGGCGCGCAGGGCGTCGCAGATCGCGGCCTGCGGTCCGATGCTGTCGTGCAGGGTCGCCCGTACGTCGTCGCGGACGGCGCGGACGCGTTCCCGCCAGCCGTCCTCGGCGGGCGTGGCGTGCCGGGTCAGGGCCGCGAGGGTGGGTGCGGCGGCGCCGTGCAGCGGGTGGGCGACGGGGTAGACCCGGCCGAGCGCCGCCGCGTCGAGGTCGATCTGGATGTGCGCCGGGGGCAGTTCGAGGGTGTAGTCGGCGGTCTCGTTGGAGCGGAAGTGGGTGCCGACGGTGACGAGCACGTCCGCGTCGGCGAGGAGGGCGCGGGCGGCGGGGGTGGTGGCGAAGTTGCCGATGACCTGCTCGTGGTCCTCGGGCACCGTGCCGCGTCCGGAGTTGGAGGTGAGCAGTCCCGCTCCGGTCGCCGCAAGGAGCCGGGCCAGTTCCGGGCGGGCTCCGGTGGCGCCGCCGCCGGCCCAGACGAGGGGGCGGCGGGCGGTGGCCAGGAGTGCGCCGGCGGCGGCGAGTTCGCCGTCCGTGGGGGCGGGTGCCGCAGGGCACCCGGGGATGACGGGGTCGTCGGTCTGGGGCGCGTACTGGAGGTCGATGGGCCACTCCACGCTGGCCGGTCCGCCGGTTCCGCCGGGCCCGCCGAGCGCCGCCCGTGCCGCCTCGCGCAGGATGCGGCCCGCCGTCTCGGTGTCCGGCACCGTCGCGGCGTGGGCCGACACGGCGGTGAGCATGCCGAGCTGGTCCTTGGTCTCGTGGATGAACCCCCGTCCGCTGCCGAGGAACTCGCTCTCGATCTGGCCGGTGACGTGCAGGACGGAGCTGCCGGCGCTCAGCGACTCGATCAGCGATCCGGCGGCGTTGCCGGCGCCCGTTCCGGTGGAGGTCAGGGCGCAGCCGAGGGAGCCGCGGGCCCGTCCGTAGGCGTCGGCGGCGTTCACGGCCGATGCCTCGTGGCGTACGGGTACGAAGCGGAGTTCGCGGTCGACGGCCTCGACGAGCGGCAGGTTGTGCACGCTGACGATGCCGAAGACGGTGTCGATTCCCAGTTCGCGCAGGACGGCGACGAGGAGATCGCCTCCGTTGTCGTGACGCATGGTGTCTCCTCAGAGGATGGAGCGGCCGACGCCGCCGCAGACGTCGATGCTGGTGCCGGTGATGTAGGAGGCGCGGGGCGAGAGGAGGGTGACGACCGCGTAGGCGACCTCCTCGGCCCGGCCGAGCCGGCCGAGGGCGACGCCCCGGTCGGCGGCCAGTTCCGCCTGCCAGTCCTCGTAGCTCGTGCCGGTGGCGGCCGCGGCGTGGCGGCGGGTCCACTGGCCGGTGTCGATGAGCCCGAGGCACACGGAGTTGACCCGGATGCCGTCGGCGGCGAGTTCGGCCGACAGGGACTTGGAGAGGTTGAGGATGCCGGCGCGGGCGGCGCTGGTGGTGATCAGGCGGGGCTCGGGCTGCTTGGCGAGGACCGCGTTGACGTTGACGACGCTCGCCGCTCCGGAGCGGGCGAGGAACGGGCGGGCGGCGCGCAGGGGGTTCAGTACCCCGGCGAACTTGAGCTCCAGTTCGTCGCGCCAGTCCTCGGCCGTCGAGTCGTCGAGCCCCTTCATGCGGGACTGTCCGGCGTTGTTCACGAGTCCGTCGACGCCGCCGAACGTGTCGGCTGCGCCGCGTACGAAGCGGTCCACGGCGTCGGCGTCCCGGACGTCGCAGACGCCGGTGAGGAGGCGGTCGCGTCCGGCGCCGAGCCGGGCGGCCGCCTCGGCGAGACGATCGGCGTCACGGCCGCAGGTGGCGACGCGGGCGCCTTCGTCGAGCAGGGCGCGGACCGTGGCCAGGCCGACGCCCGAGCTGCCGCCGGTGACCACGATGGTGCGGTCGGCGAGGCCCAGATCCATAACGGGTTTCTCCTGCTTGTCAGTTCATGGTGAAGCCGCCGTTGACGGCGATCACCTGTCCGGTCAGATAGCGGGACTCCTCGCCGAGCAGGTAGGAGACGATCCCGGTGAGGTCGTCCGGCTGCTGCGGCCGGGAGACGGCCCGGTTCGCGCGGTAGAGGTCGTGGCGCTCGGCGGGCACGGTCTCGGTCGCCTCGCCCTCGGTGAGTCCGGGGGCGACCGCGTTGACGGTGATCCCCCTGTCGCCGAGTTCGCGTGCCATGGCCCGGGTGAGGGCGATGACCGCTCCCTTGGAGGCGATGTAGTGGGCGAGGCGCGGGGAGCCGTAGAGGGCGGCGTCCGAGGCGATGTTGACGATCCGGCCCGGTGTCGCGAAGAGCGGGTGGAGGGCCTTGGAGACCAGCCAGGGGCCGCGGGCGTTGACCGTCATCAGCCGGTCCCACACCTCGATGTCGATGTCCTGGAACTCCTTGCCGCCCACGCCGTTGGCGAGCGCCGCGTTGTTGACCAGGCCGTACAGCGGGCCGATCGCCCGCACGGCGGCCGCCAGCGCGGCCACCGACTCCTGGTCGGCGACGTCGCAGCGTACGAAGCGGGCGTCGATGCCCTCCGCGCGCAGTTCGGCGGCCGCCCGCTCGCCCCGCTCCCGCTCCAGTTCGGCGACGACGACGCGGAAGCCGTCCTCGCCCGCCCGGCGGGCCATGGCCAGTCCCAGGCCACGGCCCGCTCCGGTGACGACGACGGTGCGTGCGTCGGCCGGGGGCAGGTCAGCCACGGGTGACGCCGTGCATCGGCGAGTACTCGGGGTAGGTCGGGACCTGCGGCTTCTGCGTGCCGATGACGACGCAGAAGAGGGCGTCGGTGTCCCCCTCGTTCTTCAGGGAGCGGGTCACGCCGGCCGGGACGACGATCATGTCGCGGTAGCCGAGAGTCCGGTACTCGACCTCGTCGGGGCCACGGTGGATGCCGACCTTGACCTCGCCCTCCAGGACGAAGAAGGCCTCTTCGACGTCGTGGTGGGTGTGGGCCGGGCCCTCGGCGCCGGGCGGCAGCAGCATGTTGGAGAAGGTGAAGCCGCCGGACGGGATGATGCGGCTGTCGCCCTCGTGGTTGCCGGTGGCGCCGGAACCGACGTAGCGGATCTGGCCGCGGCGGTACTGCGGGCCGGCCTTCTCCTGGAAGGAGAGGGTGTCGAAGTCGGCGACCCGGGAGGCCTTGGAGGCGATGAGGGAGTCGGTGTACGCGGCGAGGTCGTCGCCGTTGTCGTACGCGGTGGTGGTCAGAGGCATGAGGGACAGCTCCTATTCGGGGATGCGTGCGGTGATGCGGAGGTGGGAGAGGACCCAGGCGTTGAAGCGCCCGGGCTGCTCCTGGTTGGCCAGGTGACCGGCGTCCTTGACGATCACGAAGGCGGTCTTGTGGAGGGCCCCGGCGATGGCCTGACTGCCCTCGACCCCGGTGACCCGGTCCTGGTCGCCGCAGAGGACGAGCGAGGGCGCGGCGACCGTGGGGAGTTCGGCGCGCAGGTCTGCCGAGGCCATGGACTCGGCGGCGTACCCGTAGCCCGGGAGCCGTACCGAGGCGGCCATGGTGTCGACGATCCGGCGGACCAGTGCGGCCGGGGCGCCCGGAGACACCAGGCGTGGTCCGCGGGTCTCGGCGAAGGCGCGCGGGCCGAGTTCGGCGAGTTCGGTGGCGCGGGCCCGCATGCCCGCCGCCTTCGTCTCGTCCGTGCCCGAGCCGGGGCTGGAGTCGGCCACGATCACCGAGGCGACGAGGTCCGGGTGGCGGGCGGCGAGCCGCAGGGCGATCACGCCGCCCCAGGAGACGCCGAGCACATGGGCGCTGCCGCCGCGCTCCCGGATCAGCCGGGCCGCCGTGTCCGCGAAGTCGTCGAGGGTGAGGGGGACTTCGGGGTCGGGCGACCGGGCGTACCCGGGGGCGTCCCAGGCGACGACCCGTGCGTACGCGGAGAGTTCGGCGAGCTGGGGGGCGAAGGCCACCGACGAGGAGCCGATGCCGTGCAGGCACAGGAGGACGGGTCCGTGCTCGCCGGCCTCCTCGACGTGGACGTCCGTGGCGGCCGGGGCGAGGACGTCGGCGCTCACAGGATCTGGCCCGTCCGCCCGGCGAGCGCGGCGAGGCTCCGCAGGACGGCGTACGGCACCACCTGGCTGGTGGCCGGGTTGCCCGGGTCGGGCAGGTGCGCGACCTCGAAGCGGTACGCCCCGTGCGCGCCGGACGCCTCGATCACATGGCGCGTGTGGTGTGCCGCGGGATCGGCGACGACCCGGACCCGCACAGCGTCCAGGTCGCCGACGGCCAGCGCGACCGAGGCGGCCACGTTCGTCGACTTGGGGAACTTCGCCGGGACCTCGCGGGCGGTGCCGGTCATGACCTCGACCGGGCCGGTCGCCGTCCGCATCCTGGCGAGCAACTCCTCGTCCATCCAGGGCTGTTCGAGGGTCGAGGGCAGTTTGGTGGTGGTCAGCCGGACTTCGTCGAGGGGTCCGAGCGAGCGGGCGGCCTGGAGCAGATCGAGTCCGCCGACGGCGCCGCCGGTGAAGTACACCCGGCCGGGTCCCGCCGCGAGCAGTCGCTTCGCGAGCTCCTCGTCGGTCATCGCGCCGCTGGAGGCGACGAGCAGGTCGGTGCCGGAGGCGAGCACGCGCTCGCCCCACTCCCGTACGACTCCCTGGCCGGCGGCCTCCACGATCAGGTCGCAGAGCTCCAGCGCCTCCTCGAAGGGGACCTGGGGGGCGGGCGCCGCGTCGCCGAGCGGACGGTTGTCGACGACGCACACCAGCTCGGCGCCGTCCACCTGCCCGTCGGCGAGCGCGGTGCCGACGATCCGGCCGATCGCCCCCCAGCCGACGACTCCGACCTTGCGTACGGTGCTCATGCGTTGTCCTTCCTGGCGTCGACGGGGGCGAGCGGGCCGGGGTCCGGCGAGCCCGCCATGTGGCAGCGGATCTCCTTCGACGGCGGGCCGGCCGTGCCCCACAGGTCGGAGAGCTCCGGGACCCGTCGCCACACGCGGGCGATCCAGGTGTCCTCGACGATCTGCGCGACCTCGGATGTGTACTCGCAGACGAGCCCGGACGGGTCGGTGAAGTAGGAGAAGGTGTTGTTGCCGGGGCCGTGGCGGCCTGGTCCCCACTGGGGGGTGATGCCGTGGTGGCGGAGCCGGCCGAGGCCGCGCATGAAGTGGTCGACCGAGCTCATCTCGTACGCCACGTGGTTGAGCGAGGTCCACTCGGCCTGGTTGAAGGCGATGCAGTGGTGGTCGGCGTTGCAGCGCAGGAAGGCCATCTGGTGCTCGGACCAGTCGGAGACGCGCAGTCCGAGCACCTCGCGGTAGAAGGCGACGGCGGCGTCGATGTCGACGGTGTTGAGCACGGCGTGGGTGACCCCGACGGGCACGGCGCCGTCCCGTCCGCGCGGGACGACCGCATCGACATGGGCGCTGATCTCGACGAGGCGGCCTTCGGGGTCGGTGAACCGCAGGCCGTGTCCGCCGCCTGCCTGGTCGAGGGGGCCGGGGCCGAAGACGGGGACGATGCCCCGTGCTTCGAGGCGCCGGGCGGCCTCGTCGACCTCGGCGGGGGTGGCGACGGCGAAGGCGAGCCGGCCGAGACCCACGCGCTCGCGTTCGGTCAGGTGCAGGACGTGGTGCTCGTCGCCGGTGCCGCGCAGCCACCGCGCGCCGCTGTCGGACTCGACGGTCTCGAGCCCCCAGACCTCCTCGTAGAAGTCGGCGGCCTCGGTGAAGGCGGGCGTGTGCAGCTCGACGTACCGCAGGGAGCGGAGCCGGGCGATCGGGCCGGACGGTGACGGTTGCATGGGTCTCTCCAGTCGGGCGGGCGGGCCCGGACGGTGGGCTCGGCGGGCGGGCCCGGACGGTCGGCTCGGGCGATCGGGCCCGGACGGCCGGCTCGGGCGGTCGGCTCGGGCGGTCGGCCCGGGCGGTCGGCTCGGGCGGTCGGCTCGGGCGGTCGGCTCGGGCGGTGGGCCCGGACGGTCGGCCCGGACGGTCGGCCCGGGCGGTCGGCCCGGGCGGCGTGGCGGGTCAGCCGGCCCAGGGAAGGGGGGTGTCGGCGGTGCCCCAGTACAGGGACTTCTGTCGCTGGTAGGCGCGGATCGCGTCCCGGCCCTTCTCCGTGCCGAGGCCGCTGTCCTTCCATCCGCTGAACGGGGTGGCGGCGCTGAACTGCTTGTACGTGTTGATCCAGACGGTGCCGGCCTCGATCCGGCGCGCGATCCGCCAGGCGGCGCGCAGGTCACGGGTCCAGATGCCGCAGGCGAGACCGTAGACGGAGTCGTTGGCCTGGCGGACGAGGTCGTCCTCGTCGTCGTAGGGCAGGGCGACGAGGACCGGGCCGAAGATCTCCTCCCGGCAGGTGCGGGAGGTGTTGGCCAGACCGTCGAGGACGGTCGGGAGGTAGTAGGCGCCGTCCTGGTACCGCTCCCCCGTGGGCGCCGACCCCCCGCAGAGCACGCGCGCGCCTTCGGAGCGGGCGAGGTCGACGTAGGCGGCGACCGCGTCGCGGTGGCGGTGGTGGACCAGGGGGCCGACCTGGGTGGAGGGGTCGGTGCCGGGGCCGACGCGCAGCGTGCGGACCCGCTCGACGAGCTCGCCGACGAAGGTGTCGTAGATCTCGCGTGCCACGAAGAGCCGCGAGCCGGCGATGCAGGACTGGCCGCTGGACGAGAAGATCCCGAACAGCACCCCGGCCAGCGCCTGCTCGATGTCGGCGTCGGCGCGCACGATCGTCGGCGACTTGCCGCCGAGCTCCAGCGAGGCGGGGACCAGCTTCTCGCCGGCGATCGCGGCGATGGACCGGCCCGTCTCGGTGCCTCCGGTGAATCCGATCCGGGCGACGAGGGGGTGGCGAACGAGGGCGTCGCCGACGATCCGACCGCTGCCGGGCAGGACCGAGAGGAGGGCGGTGGGCAGGCCGAACTCGTCGAGTGCCCGGGTGATCAGCCGCCCGAGGGCGAGGGAGACCAGGGGGGTCCACGCGGCGGGCTTGAGGAGGACGGCGTTGCCCGCGGCGAGTGCGGGGGCGATCTTCTGCGCGTCGCTGGCGACCGGGGAGTTCCAGGGGTTGATCGCGCCGACCACGCCGATCGGTTCGTGGACGCTCATGGTGACGTACGGGCCGCGGGACGGCGTGACGGCGTCCTCGGCCGTCTCCAGGGCTGCGGCCATGTACCGGAAGGTGCCCGCCGCGCTGAGTGCGAGGGCCCGGGTCTCGGTGAGGGTCTTGCCGGTGTCGGCGGTCTGTACGGCGGCGAGCTCGGGGGCGGCCTCTTCGGTCAGCTCGGCGATCCGGTGCAGGAGGCGGGCACGCTCATGGGCGAGCAGGTCCCGCCAGGCAGGGTCCGCCACCGCCCGCGCCGCCGCCTCGGCCGCCTCGCCGACCTCGGCGGCGGAGGCGGAGTGCACGGTGGCGAGGACGCGTCCGGTCGCCGGGTCGACGGTGTCGACGGGCTCGCCCGCACCGCGTCGCCACTGGCCCGCGATCAGGATGTCGGTGGGAAGGAGCGGCACGGGTGGACCTCCGGGCAGGGGCGGAAGGGGAGTTGGCTCATGGCACGGACGGAGTCCGGCTCGATCCCGGGACCGGAATCGTCGAAGTGCTTGAAATCTAAGCGCTTAACTAATTCTCGACAAGCCCCCGAGTCGAGATCGTTGCCGAATCGGCCTTGAGCACGCCCTTCGCGAAGCCGATGATGACTACCGGGCCCGCGAGACGGAGATCTCTAGGCGCTTAACCATTGACCGCTTAGATAAGGACCCCTACTGTCTCGGCAACTCCCCTGCCCGCGGAAGGACCCCCTCCATGACGACTGTGGCCGGTAAGCAGGCCCTCGGCTCCGTAGCCGCGCGACTTGAACGACTTCCGCACTCCCGGTGGCACGTCAAGGTCCGGTTCCTGATCGGCGCCGTCACCTTCTTCGAGGCGTTCGACCAGCTCCTCGCCGCGTCCGCGCTGCCCGTGCTGATGAAGGAGTGGCACCTCACCACCGGACAGGCCACCCTCGCCGTGACGGCCGCCTCCATCGGGATGCTGCTCGGCGCCGTGGCGGCCGGCTGGCTCGGCGACCGGATCGGCCGCGTCCGCACCGTCGCCCTGGGAGTCGGCATCACCGGCCTCGCCAGCCTCGCCGTCGCGTTCTCCGGCAGCATCGAGACCTTCTCGCTCTTCCGGTTCGTCCAGGGCCTCGGCATCGGCGGGGTCGTACCCGTCGCCGCCACGTACATCAACGAGATCGCCCGCTCCGACAAGCGCGGCCGGTTCGTCCTGCTGTACGAGATGATCTTCCCGGCCGGCCTCGCGGCGGCCACCCTGGTGGCCGTGTGGGTGGTCCCCCACTTCGGCTGGCGCGCGATGTTCGTCATCGGCACCCTCCCGGTGCTGCTCGCCGCCGCGCTCCCCCGCCAGGTCGCCGAGTCCCCGCGCTGGCTGCTGTCCCGTGGACGCGTCCGGGAGGCGGAGGAGGTCATCGCCCGCATCGAGGCGGAGGTCGCCCGCTCCACCCCCGAAGCACTGCCCGCCCCCGCCGCGGACCTGGCCGACGAGCCGGCCGGCGGCCGCCTGGGCGATCTGTTCCGGGGACGCTACCTCCGGCGGACCGTGGTCGTGTCGGGTCTGTGGTTCGTGGCCTACTACGTCAACCACGGCATCTCCACCTGGCTGCCCTCGCTCTACACGAAGACCTTCGGCCTGGACCTGACCACCGCCCTCGTCTACAGCCTGCTCAGCAATGTGACCGGCCTGCTCGGCACGTTCGTCGTCGCCCTCCTGATCGACCGCGTCGGCCGCAGGCCCGCCCTGGTGGGCGCGCTCGTCGGCACCGTGCTCTCGCTCGGCGTGCTCGCCCTTGCGGGCGCGACCTCGGGTGGCCAGGTGGCGGTCTTCGCCTCCTGTACGACCTTCTTCCTCTACGCGATCAACGCCGGGCTCTACCTGTACTCCCCCGAGCTCTACCCCACGTCCAACCGGGCCAAGGGCGCCGCGTTCGGCGGTGTGTGGAACCGGCTGGGCGTCATCCTCGGCCCCGTGACCGTCGGCGCGATCATCGGCGCGGGCGGCAGCCTGGCCCTCGTCTTCGCGCAGCTCGCCGTGGTGGCGGCCGTGGGTGCCGCGATCGCCTGCTTCGCCGTCGAGACCAAGGGCAGGACCCTGGAGGAGCTCAACGCCTGAGACGGCCGGGAAGGAGCGGGGCCCGCGACGGAACGGGTACCCGGCACGGAGAGCGGGCGCCCTGCGCAGAGCGGGCGCCCGCGCCTTTTCACCTCAGGACTAAGATTCTCAGTGCTGTGAGAAGTCGGGGGACGACGCAGGACAAGGGGAAGAGCATGGCTGCATCGAGGCCGTCGGACCGTGACGCCGTCGCGCGCGTGATCGAGGACTGGGCGCGGGAGAGGCCCGAGCTGGACACCGGCCCGCTGGAGGTCCTCGCCCGGCTCCACCGCTCCTACCTGCGCTACAACACCCGGCTCACCGCTTCGATCGAACGCCACGGCCTGTCCGTGGCGGGCTTCGACGTCCTCACCGCGCTGCGGCGCGCGGGGCACCCCCACCGGCTGACCGCGGGGCAGCTCGCCGACTCGGGCCTCGTGTCGTCGGCGGGGGTGACGCTGCGGATCGACCGCCTGGAGAAGGACGGCCTCATCGTCCGGGAGCGGGACGACGACGACCGGCGGGTCGTCTACTCCCGCCTCACCGACAAGGGTCTCGCGACGGTGGACGTGGTGTTCGCCGAGCACCTCGACAACGAGCGGCGGATGCTCGGGGGCCTGTCGCCCTCCGAACACCGCCAGCTCGCTCGACTGCTGCGCAAGCTGGAGGTGTCGATCGTCGCCTCCGACGAGGAGCCGACCGACACCACGGCGTAGCGGGCAGGGACCGGGAGACCGCGAAGGTGACGGGCCCCCTCGTCCGTCCCCTCGCCACTTCCGGCGTGCGGAGCGATCACATGCGTACGGAAGGGAACAAGCGCCGAGCCGGGTGCCCGGAGGAGGCGTCGCTCTCTCCGGGCACCCGGTCCGCCGGGCCCGGGGGCCGGAGACGTCCCGGTCAGGCCAGGACGTTCAGAGCGGCGGGCCGCACCCTGAGGGTCACCGGCAGGACCGCGTCGACCTCGCCGTCCGCGCCGTACGGGAGAGGCCGGTCGGCTTCGAGCCGGACCTCCTTGCCGCGCAGGATCTCGACCTCGGGCCGGTTCACGTGCACGCCCGTCTTCAGCTCGTTCATCATGGCGAAGAAGAGGCGCTTGGGCGCCTGCTTGATGACCACGACGTCGAGCAGCCCGTCGTCGATCCGCGCGCCCGGTGCGACGTTCCTCCCGAACCCGTAGAAGCCCGAGTTCGCCACGACCACGGTGTAGCCGGTCCGCTCGTGCCGCACCCCGTCGATGGTGACGCGGTACGCGGCGGGCTTCCAGGCGAGGACCGCGCGCAGGCCGCCCGCGTAGTACGAGGCCGCGCCGCGCAGTACGCGGGAGGCGTTGGCGTGGCGGTTGGCCACCGCGTCGACGCCCGCGTACACACTGCCGAGGACGCAGGTCCGCGCGTGCACGGCGGACTCCACCTCGATCGTGTCGACGGCCCGCGGCTCGCCGTTGAGCAGTATCTCGACGAGCCGTGGAGCGTCCGTGGGCAGGCCCAGGGCACGGGCGAAGTCGTTGCCGCGCCCCGCCGGGACGAGGCCGAAGACCGTGTCCGTGCCGCTGAGCGCACCTCCGACGCAGCCGGCCATGCCGTCACCGCCGACGGCGAGCACGACGTGCCCCCTTGCTCCGGCGTCCTGGGCGAGCTCTCTGGCGTGCTCCAGGCTGCGGCTGTAGACGGTGTCGAGACTGGCACCCGCCTCCCGCAGCAGACGGGCCAGCGGGAGCAGACCCGCCGTGCCGCTGGAACCCCCTGCGGTGGGGTTGACGACGGCGGTGAACTGTCGCATGGATCTGGCCTCCGGGCGGCAGAAGTAGGGTTCAGCGGACGGGGATGAGGACTCCGGGACTGAGCACACCGGAGGGGTCGACCTCGGCCTTGACGGCCTGCAGCATGCGGATGCCGAGGGGGCCGATCTCCCGGGCGTACCAGTCGCGGTGGTCGGTGCCGACGCCGTGGTGGTGGCTGATGGTGCCGCCCGCGGCCAGGATCGCGTCGTTGGCCGCCCGCTTCACCGGTTCCCAGTGCGCGACGGCGTCCTCCCCCTGTGCGGAGACGACGGTGAAGTACAGGGAGGCGCCGTTCTCGTACGTGTGCGAGATGTGGCACATGACGAGCGGCGGCGTGCCGGCCTCGGTGAGCGTGCTCGTCAGCGCGTCCCGCACGGCCGTGTAGAGGCCGGGGATCGCGGACCAGAAGGCCGCGGTCTCCAGCGTCTCGGCGAACGCGCCGGCGTCGAGGAGCGCGTCCCGCAGGTAGGGCGCGTTGTACCGGCCGTGCTCCCACTTGTCGCCGGGCTCCTCGCCGATGAGCTCGCCCTCGCAGGCGAGGAGGACCTCGCGGGCGACGGCGCGGCGGGCCATCGTCTCCTCCTCGGTGCCCTCGTAGCCGACGATGGCCATGCAGCCCGGGTTCTGCGGGAGTTCGGTGCTGCCGATGGCGTCCGGCT
The DNA here is from genome assembly GCF_014451325.2 of Streptomyces sp. CB02980. Classification (GTDB taxonomy): domain Bacteria; phylum Actinomycetota; class Actinomycetes; order Streptomycetales; family Streptomycetaceae; genus Streptomyces. Next base: position 45,831 of record NZ_JACSCH020000028.1, read on the forward strand.
GCGCGAGACCGATGAAGGTCTCCGACTCGTCCGACAGCCGCAGGACCGTGGGCCGGGGGCCGTCCTGGGCCAGTCGGCGCAGTGCCGCCGTGCCGGCCTCGAAGGAGGCGAAGCGCCAGCCCTCGTAGACCCGCTTCGGCGGGAGCGGACGGATGCGCACGGTCACCGCAGTGATCACTCCGAGGGCGCCCTCGGAGCCGAGGATCAGCTGGCGCAGGTCGGGGCCGGCCGCCGAGCGCGGGGCCCGCCCGGTCTCCAGGGTGCCTTCGGGGGTGGCGACCGTCAGGCCGAGGACCATGTCGTCGAAGCGGCCGTATCCGGCCGACGCCTGCCCGCTGGAGCGGGCCGCGGCGAAGCCGCCGACGGTCGCCCATTCGAAGGACTGCGGGAAGTGTCCGAGGGTCCAGCCCCGCTCGTTGAGCAGCGCCTCGCACTGCGGGCCGCGCAGACCGGGCTGCAGTGTCGCGGTGCGGGACACCTCGTCGACGGCGAGCAGCCGGTCGAGCCGCCGCAGGTCGAGTGCGACGAACGGCCGCTTCGTGGTGGGCGCGAGGCCGCCGACGACGGAGGTGCCACCGCCGAACGGTACGGCGGCGACGCCGTGTTCGGCGCAGGCACGCAGCACGGCGAGGACCTCGTCGTGGTCGCCCGGCAGCACGACGGCGGCGGGGATGTCGTCGACCTCGCCGGCGCGGATGCGCAGCAGGTCGGGGGTCGACTTCCCGCGGGTGTGCCGGATGCGGCTCTCGGCGTCCTCCCGCAGGGAGCCGGGCGCACCGACGGCCTTCCGCAGCGCGGCGCGGGCCTCGTCGGGCAGCGCCGGGGCGGGCGGTTCGATGTCGGCGAGGGCGGCGGGGCCGGTCTCGCGCGGGGTGACGCCGAGCAGGTCACGCAGCAGGCCGGTGACCGAGTCGGGCAGGGGTGCCGCCTTGGCCGGGTCGCCCCAACCGCTCCACAACATGTCCACTTCGAAAGGGTTCCTAACGGTCTGTTTCACGGAAGGCGCTGCCACTCGGCCGACGCTGGCATTACACTGTGACAGATGACGCCCATTCGTCACAACCATGAAGACACAGATCCCGTGCTCGACGCCGCACGCGACTGTGTGCTCGCCGTCGGCGTACGGCGAACCACCCTCACCGACATCGCCCGGCGCGCGGGCGTGTCCCGGATGACGATCTACCGGCGCTGGCCCGATGTGCGCAGCCTGGTGGGCGACCTGATGACCCGTGAGTGGATCGCCGTCGCCGCCGGGGCCATGCCGCCCTCCGACGAGGACCGGCCCGAGCGGGAGCGGATCGTCGAGGGGCTCGTCGCGGGAGCCGCGGCGTTCCGGGCCCACCCGCTCTTCCACAAGATCATCGACGTCGACCCCGAGCTGCTGCTGCCGTACATCCTCGACCGCCGGGGCGCCAGCCAGGACGCCCTGCTCGGGCTCCTCCACACGGCGCTCGAGGACGGCCACGAGGACGGCTCCGTACGCCGCGTCCGGGCGGAGCTGCAGGCCCGGTCCCTGCTGCTCGTCGTCCAGTCCTTCACGCTCTCGCTGCGCACGATGACCGACGACACCGATCCCGACCTGAGCGAAGCCGCCTTCCTCGACGAGCTGCGCACCCTGCTGGAGAGGACCATCGCCCCATGAACCCCACGAGCAGCCCCGCCCTGCCCGGCTCCTCCCTCAACGCCCCGCGGCGCCTGCGCGAACTGGACCGACTCGCCGACGGCGCTGCCGACAGCGTGGTCGACGTCCTGGTCGTCGGGCTGGGTGCCACCGGCGCCGGAGCCGCGCTCGACGCGGCCACCCGCGGGCTCACCGTCGCCGCGATCGACGCCCACGACCTCGCCTTCGGCACGTCCCGATGGAGCTCCAAGCTGATCCACGGCGGACTGCGCTACCTCGCGTCCGGACAGCTCGACGTCGCCCACGAGAGCGCGGTCGAGCGCGGCATCCTCATGGAGCGCACCGCCCCCCACCTCGTCCGCGCGCAGCCCTTCGTGCTTCCCCTCACCCCGCTCGTCAGCCGTGGCCAGGCCGCCCTCGCCCGCGCCGGATTCCTCGCGGGCGACCTGCTGCGCGTCGGCGCCCGCACCTCGCGGAGCACGCTGCCCCAGCCGCGCACGCTCTCCGCGGTCGAGACCCGGCATCTCGCCCCGGCCCTCCGCCCCACCGGGCTGCGCGGCGGGCTGCTCTCCTGGGACGGCCGGCTCTCCGACGACGCCCGCCTGGTGACCGCGATCGCCCGCACGGCGGCGGCCTACGGCGCCCGCGTCCTCACCCGCACCCGGGCCCTGGAGCTCCACCGCGACGGTGCGCTGGTCCGCGACGAGACCACCGGCCAGGAGCTGCGGATCCGCGCACGTACGGTCATCAACGCGGCCGGCGTCTGGGCGGGCGGCCTCGTCGACGACGTACGCCTGCGGCCTTCGCGCGGCACCCATCTCGTCCTGCGCTCCGAGGACCTCGGCCGGCTCTCCGCGGGCCTGCACATCCCGATCCCCGGCGAGACGAACCGCTTCGTCCTGGTGCTGCCCCAGGGCGACGGACGCGTGTACGTCGGCCTCACCGACGAACCCGTCGACGGCGACATCCCCGACGTGCCCGAGGTCCCGGAGACCGACATCGGCTTCCTCCTCGACGTCCTCGGCTCCGCACTCGACGTCACCGTCCACCGTGCCGACGTGGTCGGGGCCTTCGCCGGGCTGCGGCCCCTGCTCGACACGCGGGACGCGTCGGGCCGCACCGCCGACATCTCACGCAAGCACGCCGTGCTGACCTCTCCCTCCGGCGTCGTCACCGTCGTCGGCGGCAAGCTGACCACGTACCGCCGCATGGCCCAGGACGCCGTCGACGCCGTCGTGACCGCCGGCGACCTGACCGCCGGGCCGTGCCGTACCGCGTCCGTCCCCCTCGTCGGCGCCGCCCGGCCGCAGATCCTCGCCGGGCTCGACGTCCCGGCCCGGCTCGTGTACCGCTACGGCTCCGAGGCACCCGCCGTGCACGCGCTCGGCCTCGAAGACCCCGCGCTCGCCCGTCCCGTCGTCCCCGGCCACCCGGTCACGGGCGCCGAGCTGGTGTGGGCCGTCCGCCACGAAGGCGCCCTCGACACCTCCGACCTCCTCGACCGCCGCACCCGCATCGGCCTGGTCCCGGAGGACCGCGCCGCGGCCGAGGAAGCGGCCCGGAACGCCCTGGCGCAGTCGGTCCAGGTGCGGTGACGTGCGGTGACGTCGACGTGAATGCGGCGTGGCGGAGTCCTGCGGCACCTTTTCCCGGTCCGAGGGTCTCCGTGATGTCCGATCCGGCGAGCGCGGGCAGAATTGACGTGAGAGTCCCGCTCCGTCGGTGAGCAGCGCGCCCGCCGTCCGTCCGTGCCCGGAAAGGGGGCCGTGTGTCCTCGCCTCGACCGGGGGGTCGGCCGGGAGACGAACAGGCTCCCGGGCCTCTCTGGTCGGAGCCCGGGACACTCCTCGAGCACGTGGCCGTGGCCGTGCTCGGCATCGACGAGGACGGCCGGATCTGCTACTGGGGGCCCGGTGCGCAGCGGCTCTTCGGCCACGGGGCCGCGGACGTGCTGTCCCGGCCGGCCGCCGTCCTCTTTCCCGCCGCTCCCCTCGACGGGGCCGGTGCGGCGGAGCGCCTCGCGGAGCGCGGTCGTGCGTTGGGGTACTGGCGGACACGTGTGCCGACGCTGCACCGCGACGGCAGGGTCTTCGACTGCGGTTTCCGCGTCTTCCCGGTGACCGGCGCCGGTGGCCGCTCCGTCATCCTGGGTCTTGCGAGCGAGAGTGCCGGGCTCGACCGGGTGAAGACCAACCTCGCCTTTCTCGACGCGCTGTTCGCGACGTGCCCGATCGGCCTGGTGATGCTCGACGAGAACCTTCGGTACGTCCACCTCAACCAGGCCCTGGCCGACATGGACGGGACCCCGATCGAGGACCACATCGGCCGGACCATGGCCGAGTTCATGATCACGTCCGACGGGGGTGAGTACCAGCGCATGCTCCGGGCCGTCGCCGACGAGGGCCGGCCCGTCGTGAGCACGCTGGTCGTGCTGCGTACGCCGGGCCGCCCCGACCGGGAGCAGGTGCGCTCCGTGAGCTTCTTCCCGCTCAGTCGGGCCGTCGGCTCACGGGCGGGCGTGGGCGGTCTCCTCGTGGACGTCACCGACCGTGAGCAGGCCCTCGTGGAGGCGGCCGCCGGCAGACGGCGTCTTGCACTCCTCGACCGGGCCGCGGCCCGCATCGGCACCACGCTGGATGTGAACGTCACCGCCCGCGAGCTGGTCGAGGCATTCGTTCCCGACTTCTGCGACGCCTCCGTGGTGGAGGTCGTGGAGTGGAAGGACGAACGCGAGGTGTTCGACCCTGATGCGGTGCTGCTCACCCGCCGGATCGCGGCCGAGACCTGTCTGCCGCCGCCCGCCCCCGAACTGGTCGGCGGCCTGGAGCGCGTGACCTATCCGCCCGGCTCGAGCATCCACCAGGCCCTGACGACGGGCCGTCCCGTCTGCGTCCCCGTGAACGCCGACTTCATGACCCGCACGGTCATCCACCAGGCCCGCGCCCAGCTCCTGATCGACAGCGGACTGACGTCGCTGCTCATCGCCCCGCTCATCGCGCGGGGCACGGTGCAGGGCATCACCATGTTCGGCCGCTCCGGCAGCCGTCCCGACTTCACCGAGGACGACCTCAGCCTGGCGGGCGAGCTCGCCTCGCGCGCCGCGCTGTGCCTGGACAACGCGCGGCTCTACAGCCGGGTCCAGGACATCGCGCTCACCCTCCAGCGCGCGCTGCTGCCCACCGCCCTGGCGAGCAGCCCGGCCGTGCGCGTCGCCCATCGCTACCTGCCGGGCAGCCAGGCCACCGAGGTCGGCGGCGACTGGTACGACGTGATCGATCTGCCCGGCGGCCGGGTGGCCCTGGTGGTCGGCGACGTGATGGGACACGGCGTGCCCGCGGCGGCGGCGATGGGGCGGCTGCGCATCACCGCCAAGGCGCTGGCCCGCCAGAACCTGGCACCCGACAGTCTCCTGGAGGAGCTCGACGCCTGTGCCCAGGACGCGGGCATCGCGTACGCCACGTGCCTCTACATCCGCTACGACCCGGCGACGGGCCTGGCCCGCATCGCGAACGCGGGTCATCTGCCGCCGCTGCTCCGCCGGGCGGGCGGCAGGGTCGAGTCGGTCGACGAGGTGCTGGGGGTGCCGCTGGGCGTCGGCGGCGTGCCCTTCCGTACGACCGAGATCGAGCTCCACGACGGCGACACGCTCGCCCTGTACACGGACGGTCTCGTCGAGGCGCGCGGCGTCGACATCGATGCGGGAATGGCCGCACTGCGGTCGCAACTCGAAGGCGCGACCGGCACGTTGGAGGAGACGGCGGACGGCGTGCTGGCACGGCTGCTGCCCGATGCGCCCACCGACGACGCCGTGATCGTGCTCGCCCGGATCCGGCGTGAAGGCCCCGGGGGTGTCCCGGTCTGATCGGCACGACACCCCCTGGCGCGGCCGGCTCCGCTCAGCCGCCGCTGGACGAGCGCACCCGCAGTCGTGGAAGGACGAAGAGCCGGTGCCGCGGAGCGTCCGGCTGCTCGATCCTGCGCACCAGCAACTCCACGGCGGACGCGCCGACTTCGTGCTTCGCCGGCGCGATGGCACTGAGCGGGATGTCGGCGAGTCCCGCCACCTCGTCGTCGTACGCCACGATCGCGACGTCGCCGGGGACCTGGACGGATCGCGCGCGCAGCCTCCTCAGCAGCGCGAGCGCGTGGTTGTCGGGGTGGGCGACGACCGCGTCGACACGGCCGGCCGCCACGGCGTCCAGCAGCTCGTCGACCGGGTCGTCGTACTCCGGGCTCCCGGGGCCCGCGTCACCGGTGTCCAGGACGGACGCCGGAAGAGGGGCTTCGAGCCCGGCCGCGCGTACGCCCGCCTCGAAGCCCTCGATGATCCACTGTGCGGTCGGACTCGTGCCGCGTACGAGCAGCGCGAGGCGCGTGCGGCCGGCCTCCGCGAGGTGCCGCACGGCCAGGCGCGCGCCGTGGACGTGGTCGGACACGACGTGGTCGATGCCGGCCATCTCGTCCGACTCGGGCCGGCGCTCCACGATCACGACGGGGACGGGCAGGTGCTCGTACCAGCCGCGCGGCCCGGTCGGAACGACAAGCAGCCCGTCGACGCCGTCGCCGATCATCCTTTCGGCCTGCGCGCGTTCCTCGTCCGCGTCGTACCCCGAGATGTCGAGCACCAGCCGGGCGTTCCGGGCGGCGGCGGCCTCACGCGCGCCCTTGATCACCTCGGGGTAGTAGTAGTCGGCGGACGGCACGATCAGGCCGATGACGCGCTCCCGGCCGCGGGCCGGTGCGGCGGGGTCCGCGTCGGCGGGTGCGGTCTCCGCCCAGGTCTCGGGCAGCATGGCGCCGCCGTGCACCCGGGCGACCAGGCCGCGGTCGGCGAGGATCTCCACGTCGCGGCGGATCGTGACCGGGGAGACCCCCAGCTCGGCGGCGAAGTCGCTGACCCGGAGGGAGCCCTCTTCGCGCAGCCTGCGCAGGATCGCCTGATGCCTGTGTTCCGCGTGCACTTCCCCGCTCCCCTCGAACGACGGCCCAGTTCAGGAGCAGTGTAGCCACCGACTGCCGACCTTGCGATCGATTCTGTCTGTTCTCTATCGAATGGACAATCGATGGCGGTTCCTGTCCAAAGCGTTGCCCTCTTGCTTTTCTGCGTGTTAAAAACCCCCACGCTTACGAGCCAGCGACAGCGCCGAGGCAACGACGCGCTCCTCCCGTAAAGGTCGTCTCCCATGCCATCTCCCTGGCCTCGCCGCACCTTCCTGCACGCCGCCGGCGGGGGCGCGCTCGCCCTCGGACTCACCGGGACGCTCGCGCACCCGTCCGGCGCCTCCGAAGTCCCCGGGGACGCGGGGACGTTCACCGCCACGTCCGACGCGGAGTTCGCCACGCTGCGCGGCACGTGGCGCGACCTCATCCTCGGTACGGGCTTCAGCCCGACGGCGGAACCGTTCCGGACCATCCTCAGCACCCTCGGCACGACCGCGGCCGGCTACCTGGCGACCATGGCCCCCGCGAGCGGTTCGCTCTGGCCCGGCCGCTCCTGGGCCGACCCGGAGCCCGACCTCGACGCCGAGTCGTACGCCTTCTCGGCGACCATGAACGACGGTTACAACCGGCTGCGGACCATGGCCGAGGCGTACTCCCAGCCGGGCACCGGACTGACCGGGGACACCGGACTCCGGGACGCCGTCCTCACCGGCCTCGACCACCTCTACTCCGAGGTCTACAACGAGCACACGACGCGGTACGGCAACTGGTACAACTGGCAGATCGGCGCCCCTCAGGCGCTGATGGACACCTGCGTGCTGATGTACGACCACCTGTCGGCGAGCCGGATCGCCGACTACTGCCGGGCCGTCGACGCGTTCGTGCCGGATTCGGTCTTCGCCTCGTACACCGGGACCAGCACCGGCGCCAACCGGGTCGACCTGTGCCGCGGAGTCGTCCTGCGCGGCATCGTCGGCAAGGACCCGGCCAAGATCACGCTGGCGTCGCAGGCACTGGCCCCGGTCTTCCCCTACGTCACCTCGGGCGACGGCTTCTACGACGACGGATCGTTCGTCCAGCACCGCAACGTCCCCTACATCGGGGGCTACGGCGCGGTGCTGCACGACGGCGTGGGCCGGCTGCTCGCCCTGCTGCGCGGATCGAGCTGGGAGGTGACGGGCCCGGGCACGCAGCTCTTCCTCGACACGATCGAGAAGGCCGTCGCGCCCTTCATCCACAACGGCCTGATCATGGACAACGTCAGCAGTCGGGGCATCAGCCGCATCGGCACCAACGAGCACCAGCGCGCCCACGGCCTGATGGCGACCATCCTGCTGGTCGGCCAGGGGGCGAGCCCCGAGGAGAACGCCCGCTGGCGGGCGATGGTCAAGGGCTGGCTGCAGCGCGACTACTACTACCCCGCGCTCAAGAACCCCGGCCTCAGCCTGATCAGGGCATCGCTGCTGCAGGCGCTGCAGGACGACACCTCCGTCAAGGCCGCCCCCGAGCCCGTCGAGCACCGGCTGTTCCCCAACATGGCCCGGGCCACGCACCGGCGCCGCGACTGGGCGGCCTCCTTCTCCATGGCCTCGAACCGCATCGCCCACTACGAGTTCGGCAACGGCGAGCACGCCCGCGGCTACCACACCGGCGCCGGATGGCTCTCCTGGTGGGGCGGCGACTTCGGTCTCGAGCAGTACTCGGACGCGTACTGGCCCACCGTCGACCCGTACCGCCTGCCCGGCATCACCGCCTCGCGCAAGCCGCTCGCCGACGGCGAGGGCGGCAACTGGGGGCAGCCCATGCCGGACGCGGCCTGGGTCGGCGGCACGACCGACGGCGAGTACGCCGCCATCGGCCAGCACCTCAAGGGGCTGTCCAGCACCCTGGACGCCAAGAAGTCCTGGTTCTGCCTCGACGACTCCGTCGTCTGCCTCGGCGCCGGCATCACCGCCACGGACGGCCATGCCGTCGAGACGACCGTCGACAACCGTGCCCTCGGCGCCACGGGCGCCCCGGTGCTCACGGTCGACGGCCGGCCGCAGCCCCTGACCCAGGGCTGGACGGCCACCTTCGGCGACGCCGAGTGGGCCCACATCGCCGGGCATGCGGGCTATGTCTTCCCCGGCGGCGCCAAGCTCGGCGCGGTACGCGAGGAACGCACCGGCTCCTGGCGGGACATCAACACCGGCGGCTCCCCCGACCCGATCACCCGCCGCTACCTGACCCTCTTCACCGACCACGGCGTCGACCCGGCCGGCGGCGGCTACGCCTATGTCCTGCTGCCGGGAGCGAGTGCCAGGGCCACCGCCCACCGCGCCCACGACCGGGGCCGGCTGCGCATCCTCGCCAACTCGGGTGCGCAGCAGGGCGTTCGCGTGCCGAAGCTGGGCCTCACCGCGGTGAACTTCTGGAGCGCGGGCACCGTCGAGAGGCTCCGGGCGAGCGCCCCCGCCTCCGTGCTCGTACGGGAGCACCGCAACGGCACGGCGACCCTCGTCGTCTCGGACCCCGCACGGCAGGCCACCTCGCTGGACATCGTCTGGAACCGCAGGGTGACCAAGGTGCTCTCCAAGCCCGCCACGGTCACCGCCGCCACGACCGGCTCCTCGCTGAGGCTCGCCTTCGGCGACCTCACCGGGCAGGCCGGCGCACCCCAGAAGGTCACCGTCCGCCTCGGCTGATCCCGTGACCGGAGGCGCGCGCCCGGGGCGTGAACACCCCCAACGCCGCTCGGACGCGCGCCTCTTGCGGACTCTGCTCTCCCCTCAGGAGGAATTCATGCATCACCACGACACCGGAGACTCCCCCCGCGTCTCCCGCTCGTCCACCCGTCGCTCCCCCGCCGATCGGCAGGCGCCGCGCCGCCGGCGCACGTGGCTGCCGGCCGCCACGGCACTCGCCGCGGCACTCCCGCTCGCCCTGGCGACCCCCGCGCACGCCGCGGTCGAGTGGGACGGCGACGCGGACAACGGCGGCACCGCCGTGTTCGACGCGGTCCTCTGCGACTCCCCGTCGTACGTCTACCAGCCGGACTGGAGCGACGGCCGCGGGAAGATCTTCGGCTTCACCAAGGCGGTGGGGTCCGAGCGGTGCGAGGGACACGGCATCGCGGGCCACACCCTCGCATCCGGCCGGACGTACTGGTTCGGCTGGGAGTCCATGACCAAGACCGGCAACACCCAGACCGTCTTCCAGTGGAAGTCGTGGGGCACCGGCGCCGAGCACGACCAGAACTACCCGGTGATCATGAAGGTCGAGGACGGCCGTCTGAAGATCTGGTACGTCGCCCCGGGCGAGCAGTGGATACCCATCGGCAACGTCGCCTGGACTCCCGGCACTTGGAACAAGGTCGAGCTGGGCATCGACGCCCGGGCCACCACGAGCGGTTCCGTACTCCTCTATGTGAACGACCAGTTGGTCGCGGACCACCGGAACGCGCGGACCTGGGACCTCAAGGGCAACGCCCCCCGCTGGGGCTCGTACGGCTCCACCATCGTCGGTGTCGAGTCGGTCCACTGGATCGACGGCCTGAGGATGGGCACGACACGGGCCGACGTCGACTGAAACATCCGAGCGGGGGGCGCTCGGTATCAACAGCAGTCAGGACGGGGGCACTTCGGCGCGAACAGGCTAAAGAACAAGCCAAGCATGCCTCGGCCGACACCTCCGGATCGGCTCGGAATCGGCGGTGCCGGCAGCCTACGGAAATCCCGTCGTCACAGGTCACCCGGCATGTCTCCGTCGTCAACACGGCCGCGGGCCGTCACCCTTCGGTGACTCCACCTTCAAAGGTTCAGCACAAATTGCATACATCCCCTCTCCAGACGGGTCCCGATGCTCTAGATTGACCATGCTTCACAGCTCGGACACCAGGCGACAAATCATGATCTTTCGATCCAGCGTCGGGGACGGCCTTCAACGCCGTCCCCGGTCGCCTGAATGAGCGTGTTCACGTAACGCTGCAACACCGGTACGTCATGCGCGGGGTGGGCGGGGGCCCATCCCGGTGAGAGGAACAGCGCGGCGCGGGAGGCGGGGGCCTCCCGAGGGGAGGAGCGGCGCGGGGGGCGGGGGCGCCTCCCGGGGGGAGGAACCGTGTGGAGCCAACACGTCGAGCCCACTGACGCCCTGGGGGGGTCTGTGCAGCAGGGTGAGTTAGTCAGTCCATTTCCATCGGCGCACGAGCGCCTGGAGAACGGGCCGATCAGCAGGACCACGATCGACTGGGAGCAGCGGTACCGCCGGGCCGTGATCACCAGTGACACCGTGGCCACCGCCTTCGTGGTGGCGGCGATCGGTGGCTTCTTCGGGGTCCGGGACGCGGCCAACTGGCACGAGAAGTGGAGGATCCTGGCCTTCGCCACCGAACTGCTCGTGCTCGCGGCGCTCGCGGTGAGCCGGTCCTGGTCTCCGGCCGTACTCGGCCAGGGCGCCGAGGAGTTCCGCCGGCTCGGACGCTCGCTGTGCACGGCGGCCGTCGTGCTGGCACTGGTCGGGATCGCGCTGACCTCGCGCAACATCAAGCTCTGGATCTTCGTCGCGATACCGGTGATCGCGCTCGTCACCATGACCGAGCGCTATCTGCTCCGCCTCTGGCTGCACAAACAAAGGAAAGAAGGACGGTGTCTGCGCCCGGTGCTCGCCGCCGGGAGCCCGGCCACCGTGCGCGATCTGATCACCCGGACCCGCAAGTTCCCGCACCTCGGCTGGCGTGTGGAGGCGGTGTGCACGGCGGACAGTCCCGGGCTCGACGTCGACCAGGTGGACGGGGTGCCGGTCGTCGGTGAACTGGCCGACGTCGCGGGCCATGTGCGCCGCGACGGCTACCGTGTCGTCGCGGTCACACCCGACCCGCACTGGTCGCCGGACCGGCTGCAGCGGCTGGCCTGGAACCTCGAGGGCAGCGACGCCGAGATGGTCGTGGCCCCCGTGCTCATGGAGGTGGCCGGTCCGCGGCTGCACGTCGACGCGGTGCTCGGCATCCCGCTGCTGCGGGTCAGCATGCCGACCTTCACCGGCGGTCGTCGGGCGGTCAAGGAGGTCGTCGACCGGATGGGCGCGGCGGTCCTGCTGATGCTGTTCGCGCCCCTGATGCTGCTGGTCGCGCTGTTCGTGCTGGTGGACAGCAGGGGCGGAGCGGTCTACCGCCAGCGCAGGGTCGGCAAGGACGGCCGCGAGTTCACCATTCTCAAGTTCCGCACCATGGTGGTCGGGGCCGACGCGGCGCGCGCCGAACTGGCCCACCGCAACGAGGGCGCCGGCCTGCTGTTCAAGCTCCGCCGCGATCCGCGGGTGACCCGGGTGGGAACGGTGCTGCGCCGGTACTCGCTCGACGAACTGCCGCAGCTCTTCAACGTGCTCACCGGCTCCATGTCGCTGGTCGGCCCGCGGCCTCCGCTGCCGGAGGAGTCCGCCGCGTACGGCCCGGACATCCGGCGGCGGCTCCTCGTGAAGCCCGGGCTCACCGGCCTGTGGCAGATCAGCGGACGCAGCGACCTGTCGTGGGAGGAGGCGGTCCGGCTGGATCTTCGGTACGTGGAGGACTGGTCGCTCGCCCTGGACACGGTGATCTTGTGGAAGACGTTGCGTGCGGTGATCCATGGCAAGGGGGCCTACTGATGCGCGGGGGGCGTCGTCCGGTCGGCTCGGGGACGGCAGGCCACAAGGGCCTGCCCAGGGGGAGGAACAGGGCATGAGAGTCAGCGTTTTCGGGCTCGGCTACGTGGGCTGCGTGTCGGCCGCGTGCCTGGCCAGCCTCGGTCACGAGGTCATCGGAGTGGACGTGAACCAGGTGAAGGTCGACCTGGTCAACGACGGCAAGGCCCCGGTGGTCGAGGAGCGGATCGGCGAGCTCATCGCCGACGTCGTGCGGGCCGGTACGTTACGCGCCACCCGGGACGTCCGCGAGGCGATCATGAACAGCGATGTGTCGCTGGTCTGCGTGGGCACGCCGTCGGAGCCCAACGGCAGCCTGTGCACCACGTACCTGGAGCGGGTCACCGAGGAGATCGGTGCCGCGGTGGCCGAGCGGGGCGGACGGCAGACCGTCGTGTTCCGCAGCACCATGCTGCCGGGCACCTGCCTGAACCTGCTGGTGCCGATCCTGGAGAAGTTCGCCGGCGGCACGGCCGGGGTGGACTTCGGGGTCGCGGTCAACCCGGAGTTCCTGCGCGAGGGCACGAGCGTGCGGGACTTCTTCGACCCGCCCAAGACCGTCATCGGCGAGCTCGACCCGGAGAGCGGCGACGTCGTGGCGGCGCTGTACGACGGACTGCCCGGCGAGGTGTTCCGGGTACCGGTCCCGACGGCCGAGGCGATCAAGTACGCGGACAACGCGTTCCACGGCCTCAAGATCGGCTTCGCGAACGAACTGGGCGCCGTGTGCCAGGCGCTCGGGGTGGACTCGCACCAGGTGATGGACGTGTTCCTGGCCGACCGCAAGCTGAACATCAGCCCCGCCTACCTGCGGCCCGGCTTCGCGTTCGGTGGCTCCTGCCTGCCCAAGGACCTGCGCAGCCTGGTCCACGCGGCGCGGCGGCACGACGTCTCGGTGCCGATCCTCGCCCATGTGCTGCCCTCCAACGCCGACCATCTGCAGCGCGCGGTGGAGCTGGTCGAGCGCACCGGCAAGCGCCGGGTGGGCATGTTCGGTCTCTCCTTCAAACCCGGCACGGACGACCTCCGCGAGAGCCCGCTCGTCGAGTTGGCGGAGCGGCTCTTCGGCAAGGGGTACGACCTGCGGATCTACGACCCCAACGTGAACCTCTCCCGGCTGCTCGGCGCGAACCGCGAGTACATCGAGACCCGGCTGCCGCACCTCGCGCAGCTGCTCGCGGACTCCGTCGACGAGGTGCTCGACCATGCCGAGGTGTGCCTGGTCGGGACCGGGGATCCGGCCGTACTGGCGGCGCTGCCCCATGGCGACGGCCCGGTGATCGTCGATCTCATCCACCTTCCCGACGCCGACGCGCGCCGGGCCGAACCGGGGTACGTGGGCCTTGCTTGGTGACATGACCGGGGGCGACGGGCCGGCTCGGCGCGCGCTCGTCCTGGTGGAGAACCTGTCGGTGCCGTTCGACCGGCGGGTGTGGCAGGAGTGCACGACCCTGCGCGACGCGGGCTGGGAGGTGCACGTCATCTGCCCCCGCGGTGAGAAGCGGGACACGGAACCGGAGGCGGTGATCGACGGGGTGCGGATCCACCGCTACCCCTTGCGCGCCGCCACCGGCGGTCCGGCCGGCTATCTGCGGGAGTACGGGACGGCGTTGTGGCACACGCTCCGGCTGGCCCGCGAGGTCGGCCCGGTCGACGTGGTCCACGCCTGCAACCCGCCGGACCTGCTGTTCCTGCCGGCCCGGTGGCTGAAGCGGCGCGGGGCGCGGTTCGTCTTCGACCAGCACGACCTGGTGCCCGAGCTGTACCTCTCCCGGTTCGACCGCGGCGAGGACCTGCTCTACCGCGCCGTGTGCGCGCTGGAACGGATGACCTACCGGGCCGCGGACGTCGTGCTCGCCACGAACGAGAGCTACCGGGACGTCGCGCTGCGCCGTGGCGGCCGGAGGCCCGAGGACGTCTTCGTGGTGCGCAGCGCGCCCGACATCGACCGGTTCCACCCGGTGCCGCCCGAGCCGGAACTGAAGCGCGGCAAGCCTCATCTGCTGTGCTACCTCGGTGTCATGGGGCCGCAGGACGGCGTCGACTACGCCCTGCGGGCCCTCGCGAAGCTGCGCGACGAGCTCGGGCGGACCGACTGGCACGCGGTGTTCGTCGGCGCCGGCGACGCCTTCGACGCGATGGTCGAGCTGTCCCGGCAGCTCGGGCTCTCGGATCAGGTGCAGTTCACCGGCCGCATCCCGGACGCCGACCTGGTGCGCTACCTGTCCACCGCGGACGTGTGCCTCTCGCCCGATCCCCGCAATCCGCTCAATGACGTGTCGACCATGAACAAGGTCCTCGAGTACATGGTGATGGGCCGGCCGATCGTCTCGTTCGACCTCCGGGAGGCGCGGGTCTCCGCCGGCGATGCCGCCGTGTACGCGCCCGCCAACGACGAGGGCGCGTTCGCCGGGCTCGTCGCCCGGCTCCTCGACGATCCGGAGGAGCGCGCCCGGATGGGCAAGATCGGCCAGGAACGCATCAGCGGGCAGCTCGCCTGGCGGCACTCGCAGCAGTCGCTGCTGGCCGCCTACGCCGCCGCCTGCCGTGATCACGCCCCCGTGTCGGTGAACGGCCCGGTCCGGACGGGGAGAAGGCCGCGCCGTTGAGCGATGACACCATACGTCTGGTCACGATCGGACGGATCTTCCGTCGGCGTGGGCGGCTTCTCACCATCCTGGCCGTGGTGGGCGCGCTCGTCGGCTACGGCACCTCCCTGCTGATTCCGCCGCGCTACACGACGTCGGCATCGGTGCTGCTGCCCGGGGCGTGGGAGGAGCGCGAGCTGCTGACCCAGGCGGAGATCGCGACCAGTTCGGTGGTGGTCGACCGGGCGGCCGCCGCCCTCGGCTGGGCCGGGGTCGACGGCATCGAGCTGCGGGACCGGGTGAGCGCCAAGGCCGCCGACGGGAACATCATCAAGATCTCGGGCACGGCCGACACCCCGGAGCGCGCACAGCGCCTGTCCGACACGGTCGCCCAGCAGTTCGTCACCTTCGCCGCACAGATCATGGGCGAGAACACCGACCCCGAGGCGGCTGCGCAGCCCGAGGCACTGCGGCAGTTGGTGGTGAAGACCACCCGCCGCATCAACGAACTGGCCGACGAGGCCGGTCCGGGGCAGAGCGTGGAGAGCGTGCAGACCCGTACCGAGCTCGCGAAGCTGCGCACCGCTCTGCAGGAGGCCGTGGACAAGCTGGACAAGGCCGACCCGGAGACCGACCGGCCAGACATGGTCGTCATGGGCCCGGCGGCCCGGCCGGCCGGCGAGGCGCCGCCGACGAGGACGCAGCTCGTCGCCGGCGGAGCGCTGCTGTTCGTGCTGTTCGCCGTCATCGGTCATCTCGCCGCCGCGCGGGTGGGTCGCCGGCCGCGCACCGGGGCGGACATCACCGCGGTACTGGGCTCGACGCTGCTCGGCGCCGTCGACGTACCGGGTGAGCGGGCCGCGGACCGGCCGAAGGGCGGTGGCCCCCGGGCCCTGTTCCGCCGGCTGCTCGGCGTCGACGTCCGCTGGGACATACCGTCCCCGGGGGCCTCCGGCGACGACGAGAGCAGGCTGATCCGCTACCGGCGGGTGTGCGCCCGCCTCCGGGACCGGCTGCCGGCCCCCCGGCGACTGCTTGTCGTCGTCCCGGAGGGCGACGAGACCGCCCGCCGGGCCGCCGTGCAGCTCGTCGCCGAGGCCGGGAACGACTCCTCCCCGGACGCTTCGAGCAGCGGACTCCTCGTGCTGCACGTCGTGGAGGTCCCGGTGTCCCGGCCGATGGTGCCGGACCGCGCGGGCGAGTCCGGTGCCCTGATCGTGGTCAGTGCGGGCAGCTGGACCGCGGGGGAACTCGCCGGGATCGCCGAGGCGTGTGCCGACGCCGGGCACGAGGTCGTCGGCACCGTCCTGGCCGGCACGGTCTGGGCCCGTCCGACCCGTTCCTCCGGCCGCTCTCGCCGTGCCACCACGCCGGTGCTCGTGGGCGTCGGCGACCCGGCGGGGGGTGAGAAGTGACGACGCGTACGACGCCGGAGTCGTCGGCCACCGCTCCCCTGCTCGACCTCCAGGTCCTCGTGGTGGCGGTCCGCAGGCGACGCCGCCTCTGGGGCTCCCTGGCCCTCGTCGGACTGCTCCTCGGCGTGGCCATGGCCGTGCTGCTGCCACCACCGCCGAGCGCGACGACCAAACTCCTGGTCGCCCATCAGGAGGACCAGCCGAACGACCCCGGAACCCTGATCCGGACCGACGCGGCGCTGCTGCAGACCACCCGTATCGCCGACCAGGCATTGCGGTCCCTCGGCTCCCGGGAGAAGCCCGAGGAGTTCATGAAGGACTACGAGGGTGTCGGCCTGACCAACAACCTGCTGCGGATCGACGTGGCGGGTGACAGCGACGCGGAGGCCGTGGCCCGCGCCCAGGCGCTCGCCGACGCGTTCGTCGCCGACCATGTCCGGCGGATAAGGGAAGCGGCGAACGCCGAGTCCAAGGCCCTGCTCGACCAGCGCGACCGGCTGCGGGCCGACCTCGCCCAGGTCGACAAGGCCATCGGAGAGGGATCGTCGGAGAGCGGGCCGAAGGTGTCGGCCGACATGGAGTCGCTCTTCGCCCGCCGGGCCGAACTCACCTCGCAGATATCCGACTTCGGCCGGCGTGCCGCGGAAGCGCGGATCGGCACGCCCCGGCTCGTCTCCGGCACGCAGATCGTGGACGCCCCGCGCGCGGTGCGGCACTCCCTGCCCAGGACCGCCGCCACCAACGCCGCGATCGGGCTTGCCCTGGGGCTCGCCCTCGGGCTCGCGGTGGCCGCGGTCGGCGCGGTGGTGGCGGACCGCCCCGTGCTGCGCCGTGAGATCGCGGCCGACCTGGGCGCCTCCGTCATCGCCGAACTGCCCCGCCGGTCGCCCCGGTTGTGGCAGCGCCGACGGGTCCTGGCGGCCCGGACGAGGCTCACCGCGTCCCTGGCACGCACCGTGCGCGGCTCCGCGGGACCGGTGTCCCTGCTGGAACTGGGCTCCGCGCGGGCCACCACCGGGATCGCCCTGGACCTCGCCGGCGCACTCGGGGCGGACGGGCCGGTGGCCGTCATCGACGGCCTGCCCGGCCTCCCGCTCACCCACCGCCGCCCGAAGCCGGGAGACCCCACCGTGGTCAGCGCCGAGGGGGCCGCGTCCGTCCCGCACCAGCAGCGCCGGCTCGGCGTCGGCTCGGTGGCACCCGGTACGGCGTGGACCGACCTCCAGCACCTCGGCACCCGGACGGTCCTCGTCGTACGCGCGGGGCACGGCAGCGCCGCATGGCTGCACACCGTGGCGCGGCACCTCTCGGACCAGCGCATCGAGGTGATCGGGGTGGTGCTGATCGACCCCGATTCGGGTGACCGGACCGACGGCACGCTGTGGGACGGGCCGTACGCCGCGCCACGCGGCGAGGGCGACCGGCCGGCCCGGCGCAACGGTGGGGGCACCTCCCACGCCGTTCCGGCAGTGGGGGAGGGCCGGCGACGGGCGGAGCGGCTGCCGATGTGGGCGGCACGGGTTCCGGACAGCGACGACCAGGGGGAGCGGTAGGACATGTGTGGCATCGCAGGCACGTACCGGTGGCCGGACGGGAAGGTCGTGACCGACCGGCTCACCGACACCCTCGCCCACCGCGGCCCGGACGGGGCGGGCCGGTACAGCCATCGCGCCGGTGACGGCGAGGTGCACCTCGGGCACCGCCGACTGGCGATCATGGACCTGTCGGAGAACGGCGCTCAGCCGATGGTCTCGGACGGCCTCGTCCTGACGTACAACGGCGAGCTGTACAACGCGCCCGAGCTGCGGGCCGAGCTGGCGGCCGGCGGGGTGCGCTTCCGCGGTACGTCCGACACGGAGGTGCTGCTCGAGTCGTGGCGGCGCTGGGGCACGGACTGCCTGCCCCGGCTGCGCGGCATGTTCGCGTTCGGGATCTTCGACGAGCGCACCGGGGAGCTGGTGCTCGTCCGCGACCAGCTCGGCATCAAGCCGCTCTTCCTGCTCCGGCGCGGAGAGGGGCTGGTGTTCGCCTCCGAGCTGAAGGCGCTGGCGACCGCCACCGGCGGATCACTGGAGGTGGACGACGCGGCACTGGTGGCCTCGCTGCTGTACTACTGGGTGCCGGACTCGCGGTGCGCGTACCGCGAGGCGGAGAAGCTGCCGCCGGGGAGCTGGCTCCGGTGCCGGCCCGACGGCCGGGTGGAGCGCGGCCGGTTCTGGCATCTGAGGGACGTCGCCGCCGAGGGCCGTGAGCGGGCCCTGAGCGGCGAGCTGCCGGACATCGCAGCCATTGTCGAGGAGTCGACCCGGCGCCATCTGCTCTCCGACGTGCCCGTGGCGACGTTCCTGTCCGGCGGTCTCGACTCCAGCTATCTGACCGCGCTCGCGGCCCGCGACCGGCCGGGGATCTCCGCCTACACGATCGGGTTCCGCGCCGAGGACGCCAAGTTCGAGGCGATGCCGGACGACCTGCGCTATGCGCGTCAGGTGGCCGAGCGCTTCGGCGTCGACCTGCACGAGATCGAGATCGCTCCGAACGTGCTCGATCTGCTGCCGCGGATGACGCACACCCTGGACGAGCCGATCGGCGACCCCGCCGCGATCAACACCTTCCTGATCTGCTCGGCCGCCCGGGAGGCCGGGGTCAAGGTGATGCTCTCGGGGATGGGCGCCGACGAGCTGTTCGCCGGCTACCGCAAGCACCTGGCCAACCTGATAGCGCTGCGCTACCAGCGCGTGCCGGGCCCGCTGCGGCGCGGTCTGTCCGCGGCGGTGGACCGGCTGCCGGTCGCCACGGCCCGCCGGGGCTACCGGTCGGTGCGCTTCGCGAAGCGGTTCCTCTCCTTCGCCGACCTGCCGGAGGAGACCGCGTTCCGGCGCAGCTACACCATGTACGACCAGGACGAGCTGCTCGCCCTGGTCAATCCGGACCTGGCCGGGACGGTCGGGGACGTGCTGACCGAGCACGCGGACGTCTACGAGGACAACGACCTCGACGACTTCGTCAACCGCATGTGCCTGGGCGACGCCCGGATGTTCCTGCCGGGCCTGAACCTCGCGTACACGGACCGGTCGAGCATGGCCGCGTCGACCGAGGTGCGGGTGCCGTACGTGGACGTCGAGGTGGTCAG
Source organism: Streptomyces sp. CB02980 (assembly GCF_014451325.2). Classification (GTDB taxonomy): domain Bacteria; phylum Actinomycetota; class Actinomycetes; order Streptomycetales; family Streptomycetaceae; genus Streptomyces. The sequence continues at coordinate 65,184 of NZ_JACSCH020000028.1, forward strand.
GGCGGCGTTCGCCGTGCCCGGCGATCGCAAGATCGTCGGACGGCAGGGCAAGGCCGTCCTCAAGGAGGCGGCCACCTCGATCCTGCCCCGGGAGATCGTGTACCGGCCCAAGGGCCTGTTCAGCGCCCCGCTGCGCGCCTGGATGAGCCGGGATCTGGCACCGCTGGTGCGCGAGGTGGTGAACGACGGCGTGCTCGTGCGGAACGGCTTCCTGCGCCGCGACGCGCTGGCGCGCATGGTCGCCGAGGACGCGGCCGGGCAGCGGGACTTCTCCAAGCATCTCTGGCATGTGCTGACCCTCGAGTACTGGTATCGCGGCGCGACCTCCGGGTCCGGCCGGGATACGCACGAGAAGGCTTAGAAACAAGGGGACTTCGGTGAAACAGGTTGTACAGAACTACAAGACCGGCGAACTCGCGGTGCTCGACGTGCCGGTACCGGGGTGCAAGCCGGGCGGTGTGCTCGTCCGCACCTCCTACTCGCTGATATCGACCGGGACCGAGCTCATGAAGGTCTCCGAGGCCGGCATGTCGATGCTGGGCAAGGCCCGCTCCCGGCCGGACCAGGTGGCCAAGGTCATGCAGAGCGTGGCCACCAACGGGATTCCCGCCACCTACCAGAAGGTGATGGGCAAGCTCGACTCCTACACCCCGCTGGGCTATTCGCTGTGCGGGGTGGTCGAGCAGGTCGGCCCCGGCGTCGACGACGTGAAGGTCGGCGACGTCGTGGCCTGCGCAGGCAACGAGCACGCCCTGCACGCCGAGCTGAACTGGGTGCCGAAGAACCTCTACGCCAAGGTGCCGGACGGCCTCGCGCCGCGGCACGCGGCCTTCGGCACCGTCGGATCGATCGCGATGCAGGGTGTCCGGCAGGGCGAGCCGCAGCTCGGCGAGGTGGCACTCGTGATCGGTCTCGGACTGATCGGGCAGCTGGTCGTGCAGCTCCTCACCGCCTCGGGCGTCCGCGTCGTCGGGGCCGACCCCGACCCGGCGCGCTGCGAGCTCGCCGAGCGCCTGGGCGCCGTGGCCTGCGGCGATCCCGCGGCCACTGCGGTGGAGGCCGCCGTCGCCGAACTCACCGACGGTCACGGCGTGGACCAGGTGTACCTGGCCGCCGGCGGCGGCAGCAACCAGCCCGTCGAGCTGGCAGCCCGGCTGTGCCGGGACCGCGGCCGGGTCGTCGACATCGGCAAGTGCCGTCTGGACCTGCCGTGGAACGCGTACTACGAGAAGGAGCTGGACGTCCGGTTCTCCCGCTCGTACGGCCCCGGGCGCTACGACCCGGAGTACGAACTGGAGGGTCGGGACTACCCGATCGGCTACGTCCGGTGGACCGAGCGCCGCAACCTGGCGTGCTTCCTCGATCTCATGGCCCGCGGCCGTGTCGACGTGGAGCCCCTGGTGTCCCACGTCGCCGGCTTCGACGACGCGGTCGAGACGTACCGCCGGCTGAAGGACGGCGACCTGAAGGCCGTGGCCGTGCTGTTCCGGTACCCCGAGGAGAAGGGGGAGACACCGGCTCCGGCGGTGGCCGTGCCCGCGGTGCGACGCGGCGGCGCAGCTCCCGCCCCGGCCCGGCCGGCGAAGAGGCCGGTGCGCCTCGCGTTCGTCGGCGCGGGGAACTACGCGACGTCGATGCTGCTGCCGCATCTGGTCCGGCGCGACGGCGTCGAGCTGTCCACCGTCGTCACCACGACGGCGCTGTCCGCGGCCAACGCGCAGCGGAAGTTCGGCTTCGCCGAGGCGACCACCGATCTCGACGCCGTGCTCGGCGACACGTCCATCGACGCGGTGTTCGTCGTCACCCGGCACAGCTCGCACGCCGAACTGACCCGGAAGGCGCTCCTCGCCGGCAAGACGGTGTTCGTGGAGAAGCCCCTCGCCCTCTCCGAGGACGAGCTGGCCGGGGTCCTGGCGGCGGTGGAGGAGTCCGGCAACGACCGGCTGCAGGTCGGCTTCAACCGCCGGTTCGCGCCGCTGTTGCAGGAGGCCAGAACGCGGTTCGGCGTCCGGACCGGCCCGGCGAACCTCCGTTACCTGGTGAACGCGGGCCGGCTGCAGCACGGCAGCTGGTACCTGCAGCAGGGCACCGAGGGTTCGCGGTTCGCCGGCGAGGGCGGACACTTCATCGACACGGCGAGCTGGCTGCTCGGGGCCGACCCGGTCTCGGTGTACGCGGTCGCCACGTCCGGCAACGACGACCTGCAGGTCGTGCTGCGCTACCCGGACGGGTCCACCGCCACCATCAGCTACGTCACCACCGGGCCTTCGAGCTTCCCCAAGGAGACGCTGGACCTCGTCGCGGACGGCAAGGTGCTGCGGCTCGACGACTTCGTCCGCGCCTCGGTCTACGGAAGCAAGCGCTGGGTCAGCTCGCGGCTGCCGCAGGCCCGGGACAAGGGCCAGAACGCCGAGCTGGCGGCGTTCGTCAGGGCCGTGCGGACCGGCGGGCCGATGCCGGTGCCGCTGGAGTCGCTGGTCGCCACCACGGCGGCCACCCTCGCCGTGCGGGCCGGGCTGGCCGGCGGTGCGCCGGTGACCTTGGCGGCTGCTCGATGACCATGAGTGCGGGCTGGTACCTCCGGCGCCTGTCCCGGATGGGACCGCAGGAGGTCGGCGGCCGGGTGGGCGACACGGTGCGCAGGCGGCGCTGGCGGTCGGCGCTGCCGGACGCACCGAGCGTGACCGGCGCCCGGTTCACCGCCGTCCTGCCCGCCGGGACGCTCGCCGCGGTGCCGCCGGACGCCGCGAAGCGGCTCGTCGCCGAGGCGGACCGGCTGATGGCCGGGCACGCCGAGTACTTCGGGGTGCACCGCGACGACCTGACCGACCCGGACTGGTGGTACGACCCGAAGACCGGCCGCCGGGCTCCGTGGGGCTATGCCTTCGACGTGCCGTACCGGAAGGAGGAGACGGTCGGGGACATCAAGCAGATCTGGGAGCTGTCCCGGCACCAGTACCTCACCGTGCTCGCCGCCGCCTACGCGGTCACCGGGGACGAGCGGTACGCCGAGCGGGTGGCGAGGCATCTGCGGTTGTGGTGGGCGGCCAACGCGCCGCTGCGCGGGGTGCACTGGATCAGCGGCATCGAGCTGGGGATCCGGCTGCTGTCCTGGGTGTGGATCCGGCGGCTGCTCGACGGCTGGCCGGGCGCGGCCGCGCTGTTCGAGGACAACCCGGTGGCGCGGAAGCAGATCTGGCACCACCAGCGCTGGCTGGCCGCCTTCCCCAGCCGGGGGTCATCGGCGAACAACCACATCATCGCCGAGGCCGCCGGGCAGCTCGCCGCGGCCTGCGCGTTCGGGTGGTTCCCCTCGTCGGCGGGCTGGCGGGCCGACGCGATGCGGTCCCTCGACCGACATCTGCGGAGCAACACCTTCGGCTCCGGCCTCAACCGCGAGCTGGCCACCGAGTACCACGGGCTCGTGCTCGAACTCGGCCTGGCCGCGGTGGCCGAGGCGGATGCCGCGGGCGTGGCGGTTCCCGCCACGACCCGGCTGGTGCTGCTGCGGATGACCGACGCGCTCGCCGCCATCGTGGACGGCCGGTTACGGCCGCCGCGTCAGGGGGACGCGGACGACGGGCACGGTCTCATCGTGGACGGCGCGGGCACCGACCGCTGGGCCTCGCTGCTCGCCACCGGGGACGCCGTGTTCGGCCGGCTTGACTGGTGGCCGGAGGTGACCGGCACCGATGTGCGCACCCCGCTGCTCGCCGCGCTCGTCCGGCCGTACGCGAGGACGGGACCGGCGGTGACCCGCCCGGCGGACCGACCGGCCCACTTCGCCGACGCGGGCATGACGATCCTGCGCGGTCCCGAGGAGATCTGGTGCCGCTGCGACGGCGGCCCGCACGGGTTCCTGTCCATCGCCGCGCACGCCCACGCGGACGCGCTCTCCGTGGAGGTCCGGCACGACGGGGTCGACGTGCTCGCCGACCCGGGGACGTTCTGCTACCACGGGCAGCCCGAGTGGCGGCAGTACTTCCGGTCGACCCTCGGCCACAACACCCTGCAGTGGGACGGCGGTGACCAGTCCGTCTCGGGTGGCCCGTTCCTGTGGACCCGGCATGCCCGCACCCGTGTGCTGGTCGCGGACCCGTCCGTCGCCACCACCGGGGCAACGGCTCGCTGGTGTGCCGAGCACGACGGCTACCAGCGCTCCGTGCACCGCCGCCGGGTGGAGCTGACCGCCGCGAGCCGGGAGGTGCGCGTGGTCGACGAGGTCCGCGGCGACCCCGGGGCCGTACGCCTGGCGTTCCACCTGGGTCCGGCGATCTCCGCGGACCTGTCGGGAAGCCGGGCGATGCTCACCTGGACCCGGGACGGCGAGGACCGCTCGGCGGTGCTCGACCTGCCCGGGGAGCTGTCCTGGCAGGCGCACCGCGGGGAGACCAACCCGCCGCTGGGCTGGTACTCCGCCGGCTTCGGGCGCAAAGAGCCCGCCACCACGCTGGTCGGCACCGGCTTCGCCGACGGCGCGTCCGGGTTCACCACCGTGCTCGGGTTCCGCGGCTAGGGGGGCGCGTGGGGATCAGGGGGAGGTACGGGGTGTGGGCGGTGGCACCGCTGACGGCGGTCCTGCTGCTGGCGACCGGCTGCACGGGCACGCCGGACGCCCCGGCGAAGGCGACCGGTGGAACCGCCGGTTCCGGCACGTCCGGCACGTCCGACGCGTCCGCCTCCCCCCGGGTCTCCGGAACGTCCGAAGCCCCCGGAGCGCCCTCCGCCTCCCCGGCCCGGGTGTGCGACCGGCCCGCGGCCGGGCCGGTGAAGGCGCCGGCGGGCGCGGTGACGGTGGACCCCGCGGTCGTCGGCGACCTGGCCGCGAAGACCGAGAACAGCCCCCCGAACACCACGTTCTGGCTTCGACCGGGCAGGCACACGCTTGAGCCGGACCCGTATGCCCAGGTCATGGCCAAGAAGGGCAACCGCTACCTCGGCGCGCCGGGCGCGGTGCTCGACGGCCGGAAGATCAACCAGTACGCGTTCAGCGGCACCGCCCCCGACGTCACCATCCGCTACCTGACCGTGGAGCGTTTCATCGCGCCGCACGACGAGGGCGTGGTCAACCACGACATGGCCGACGGGTGGGTCATCGAGCACGCGACCGTCCAGGACAACTCCGGGGCCGGGCTGATGGCCGGTGCACGTCAGCGGGTCCGCGCCAGCTGTCTGCGGAACAACGGCCAGTACGGCATGAACGCGTACAAGACCGGTGACTCGATCCGCGGCCTGGTGGTCGAGGGCAACGAGATCACGGGCAACAACACCGACGACTGGGAGCGGCGGCAGCCGGGCTGCGGCTGCACCGGCGGCATCAAGTTCTGGGCCGTCGACGGCGCCGACGTACGCGGCAACTGGGTGCACCACAACCGCGGGACCGGGTTGTGGGCCGACAACAACAACAACGACTTCCGTATCGAGGACAACCTGCTCGAGTCCAACGACGGTGCCGCGCTGATGTACGAGACCAGCTACAACGCGGTCCTCCGCAACAACACGATCCGGCGGAACAACTGGGTCGAGGGCCGCGCGTACGCCAAGGACGGCGACGACTTCCCGTACGCGACCGTCTACGTGTCCGAGGCGGGCGGCGAACCACGGATCCCGGCCCGCACGGACAGGATCGAGATCTACGGGAACGTCCTGGAGAACAACTGGAACGGGATCACCCTGTGGGAGAACGCCGACCGGTTCTGCAACAGCCCGGCCAACACGTCGACCGGTTACTGCACCTTGCTGGTGAAGGACACCGGCCGCTGCGCGCGGCCGGCGATCGCCACCGCGCCGCTCCACGGCGACTGCCGGTGGAAGACGCAGCGGGTCGACATCCACGGCAACCGCTTCGTCCTCGACCCGTCCGTCGTCGGGTGCACGACGGAGTGCGGGCGCATGGCGGTGTTCGCCAACGAGGGCACCTCTCCGGACTGGTCGCCGTACAAGGGCAGGCAGGTCGCCGAGGCGATCACCCACGGGCAGCAGAACCGCTGGCACGGGAACGTCTACCGCGGGCCGTGGAGCTTCGTCGCCGGCGACGGGAGCAGGACGCTGGACTCCGGACAGTGGCAGGGTTCGCCGTACCGGCAGGACGCGGGCAGCAGTTTCAGCCCCCGGGCCGGTGGTTGAGATGGACGAGGACCTGAGCCGCGACCGGCTGCCGGGCGGAGCGGACACGGCGGGCACCCGACCCGCCGCCCTGCGCCCGGGCGGCACTCCGAAGGCCGTCGGGATCGTCTGGGCGCTGCTCGGCCTCAACACGCTCGGCTCCGCGGGGGCGAAGACCGTCGTCGCGATCCCCCGCTCCCTCATCCAGATGGCCACCATGGGTGCGCTGGTCGCGGCGTTCGCGCTGGCTCTGGCGCTCAATCCGCGGCTGCGCGTCCGGCCCAGCGCCTTCGTGTTCCTGCTCACGCTGCTGCTCGTGCCGAGCGTGATCGCCAGCGTGCAGCTGGAGGTCGGGTTCGGCGCGCTGTTCCGCTGTGCCCGGCTGGCTCTCTTCGTCGGCACGTTGTGGCTGCTCAGCCGCTGGTGGGACGGCAGCCTGACCTTCGTCCGGTACCACATCCGGATGTACTTCGCGGTCCTCGTCCTGGTGGCCGCGGGCCTGGCCGTCTCCCCCGCCACGGCCATGCCCGAGTACTACGGCGGGCGTCTGGTCGGCGCGTTGTGGCCGCTCACCCCGCCACAGATCGGGCAGTACGCCGCGGTGGTCATCGGGCTCGCCGTGCTGCTCCTGCTCGGCCGCCGGACCACCGGGGCCGGGGCCGCGGTGGTCATCGTGCCGTCCCTCGTCCTGCTCGCGATGACCCACACCCGGACGGCCACGCTCGGCCTGCTCATCGGTCTTGTGCTCGCGATCGGCTCGCTCGTCCTGACGAGCGGCGCCGCCCGCCGGTTCTTCGCCTGGGCGGTGCTGTGCGCCACGGTGGCCGCGGTGGTGTTCAGCTCCGCGCTGCGGGCGTGGTTCCTGCGTGGCCAGAGCCAGGAGAACTTCGCCAACCTGACCGGGCGGGCCAAGGTCTGGGACGCGCTTCTCTCGGCGCCCCGGACGACCGGGGAGAAGGTGTTCGGCACGGGCCTGGGCGACAAGTCGTTCGACGGGCTGCCGATCGACAACAGCTGGCTGGCCGTCTACGACGAGCAGGGGCTGGTCGGCGTCACCCTCGTGGCGGCGATCGTCATCGTGCTCGGCGGTGTCGCGTTGCTGCGGCCGCCGTCGCTGCCGAGGGCCTGCGCGATCTTCCTGATCGGCTACTGCGGGATCTCGTCGTACACCGAGGTGGGCCTCGGCGACGCCTCGGCGTATCTGCTCCATCTGGCCCTGGCCGCCTCGCTCCTCGCGGTCCCCGCCCCGGCCACGCCCCTCCCGACGCACGACATCCACCGACGACGTATCCCGCTCTGGGCCAGGAGGTGACCTGAACATGCATGTCCTTGTGGTCCACAACCGCTACTCCTCGACACAGCCGAGCGGGGAGAACAGGGTCGTCGACGAAGAGGTGGGGCTGCTGCGCGCGGCCGGCCACCGGGTCGACCTGTTCGAGCGGCGCAGTGACGACATCGCCGCCCGCTCCCTGCTGGGCAAGGTCGCGGTGCCGCTGCTCGTGCCGTGGAACCCGTCGGCCCGCGCCGAGCTCACCGCCCGGCTCCGTGCCGACCGGCCGGACGTGGTGCACGTCCACAACGTGTTCCCGCTCCTGTCGCCCTCGGTGCTCGCCGCCTGCGCGGACGCCGGTGTGCCCGTCGTCGCCACGCTGCACAACTACACCCAGGTCTGCCCGCCCGGCACGCTGCACCGGGACGGCCGGCAGTGCACCGAGTGCGTCGGGCCGGCACTGCCGCTGCCCGCCGTCCGGCACGGCTGCTACCGGAACTCCCGGCTGGCGACGGTGCCGCTCGCGGTCAGTCTGTCCGTCAACCGGCGGCGGTGGTGGTCCGGCGTGGAGCGGTTCTTCTGCATCTCCGCGGCGCAGCGCGACGTCCTGGTGCGGTCCGGCATGCCGGCCGAGCGGCTCGCGGTGAAGCACAACTTCGTGCCCGACCCGGGCACCGTACGGACGCGCCCCGGCGAGCAGCTGCTCTTCCTCGGCCGGCTCGCGGAGGCCAAGGGCATACGGCTGCTCATGGCGGCGTGGGACGAGATCGCCGCCGGCGGCGGTGTGGGCGTGCCGCTCGTGATCGCCGGGGCGGGGCCGCTGGAGCCCGAGGTGACCGCCTGGGCGGCGGGCCGAGACGACGTCCGGTACACCGGCCTGTGGGACCCGGCGGAGTGCCGCCGCGCCCTCGCGCGGTCGGTGGCCGTGGTGGCTCCGTCGCTGGCCATGGAGACCTTCGGCCTGGTGGTCGCGGAGGCGATGGCGGCGGGGGTCCCGGCCGTCGCCGCCGCGCACGGGGCCTTCGTCGAACTCGTCGAGGACGGGGTGACCGGCCTGCTGCACGCGCCGGGCGATCCCTCCTCGCTCGCGGACCGCCTCCGCCGGATCACGGCGGAGCCGGACCGCAACCGGGAGATGGGCGAGGCGGCCCGGCGCCGTTACGAGAAGGGGTTCAGCCCCTCCGTGGGGCTGGAGCGCCTCCTGGAGGAGTACCGCACCGCGATCGCGGTGCGGCCGGGCGGCGGGAACAGCGCGCCGCCGGTAGGGAACGAAGAAGCCGGCTCGTCGCGGGGCACCCGCGCGAGCGGAGATGGGGGGCAGGAGAAATGACACGATGCCGACTCTGCGGTTCGGCGGCGCTGGCCAGCGTCGTCGATCTGGGGGCGACTCCGCCGTGCGAGAGCTTTCTCGCCGCGGACCGACTGGACCAGCCCGAGCCCGCGTACCCGCTGCACCTGCGGGTCTGCACCGACTGCTGGCTCGCACAGATCCCGCCGCTGATCACGCCGGAGGAGACGTTCCAGGAGTACGCGTACTTCTCCTCGTACTCGACCTCCTGGGTGGAGCACGCGCGCACGTTCGTCGCCGACGCCCTGCGGCGGGTCGGGCTCGGCCCCGACGCCTTCGTGGTCGAGGTCGCGAGCAATGACGGATACCTGCTGAAGCACGTGGTGGACCGGGGGATCCGCTGCCTCGGCGTCGAGCCGTCGGTGAACGTCGGTGCCGCGGCGCGGGACGCGGGTGTGCCCACGCTCACGGAGTTCCTGTCCCCGGAGACCGGCTCGGCCGTCCGCGCCGAGCACGGCCCGGCGGACCTGGTCGTGGCCAACAACGTGTACGCGCACATCCCCGACGTGGTCGGCTTCACCCAGGGGCTGCGCGCCCTGGTCGCGGACGACGGCTGGGTCTCCATCGAGGTGCAGCACCTGCTGACCCTGATCGAGGAGAACCAGTACGACACGATCTACCACGAGCACTTCCAGTACTACACGGTCGCTTCCGCCGCCCGGGCGCTCGCGAGCGGCGGGCTGACGCTCGTGGACGTCGAGCTGCTGCCCACGCACGGCGGTTCCATCCGGCTGTGGGCGCGGCCGTCCGAGGTCGCCGGCGAGCCGAGCCGCCGGGTGGCCGACGTCCTCGACCGGGAGAAGGCCGCCGGGCTCCAGGAGCTGTCCGGGTACGCGGAGTTCTCCGCCCGGGTGGCCAAGGTGCGCCGGGACCTCCTGCGGTTCCTCATCGACGTCGCCGAGCGCGGCGAGACGGTCGTCGGGTACGGCGCCCCGGGCAAGGGCAACACGCTGCTCAACCACTGCGGCATCCGGCCCGACCTGCTCGCCTACACGGTCGACCGCAACCCCTACAAGCACGGCCGGTTCACGCCGGGCACCCGCATCCCGATCCTGCCGCCCGAGCGGATAGCCGCCGACCGGCCGGACTACGTCCTCGTCCTCCCGTGGAACCTGCGGGACGAGCTGGTCGAGCAGCTGTCCTTCGTGCACGAGTGGGGCGGCCGGCTGGTCTTCCCCATCCCGGAACTGAGCATTGTCGAGGTCAAGCCATGAAGGTCGTACTGTTCTGCGGCGGTTATGGGCTGCGTATGCGCAGCGGAGCCTCCGACGACATCCCCAAGCCGATGGCGATGGTCGGCCCCCGCCCGCTGATCTGGCACGTCATGCGCTACTACGCGTCCTTCGGGCACACGGAGTTCATCCTGTGCCTCGGGTACGGGGCGCACCACATCAAGGACTTCTTCCTCAACTACGAGGAGACCACCTCCAACGACTTCGTGCTGCGGGGCGGGAAGACCGAGCTGCTCTCCACCGACATCGCCGACTGGACGATCACGTTCGCGCAGACCGGCATCGAGTCGCCGATCGGGGAGCGGCTGCGCCGGGTGCGGCACCACCTGGACGGCGACGAGATGTTCCTCGCCAACTACGCCGACGTGCTCACCGACGCCCCGCTGCCGGAGATGATCGACCGGTTCTCCCGGCGCGACGCCGGCGCGTCGATGATGGTGGTGCCGCCGCAGTCCTCGTTCCACTGCGTGGACCTGGGTGAGGACGGTCTGGTGGGGGGCATCACGGCGGTGAGCGACATGCCGCTGTGGGAGAACGGCGGCTACTTCGTGCTCCGCCAGGAGGTCTTCGACCACATACCGGAGAACGGTGACCTGGTCGCCGACGGCTGTGCCCAACTGGCCAAGCGCGGGCGGCTGGTGGCGTACCAGCACCGCGGCTTCTGGAAGCCGACCGACACTGTGAAGGAGCGGGCCGCGCTCGACGCCGCCTACACCCGCGGCGACCGTCCGTGGGCCGTGTGGGAGCGGGACGGCGCGAGCACGAGCGCGTCGGTGGGGTCCGCGTGATCCGCCTCGGCTCCGGGCGCCTCGACCGGATCGTCGCGGTGGGGGCGCACTGCGACGACATCGCCATCGGCGCCGGCGGCACGCTCCTCACCATGTGCCTCGCGCGGCCGGGCACCCGGGTCGACGCGCTGGTGCTCTCCGGCGGCGGCAGCGAGCGCGAGGAGGAGGAGCGGGCCGCGCTCGCCGCCTTCTGCCCGGGGGCCGACCTGCGGCTGACCGTGCTCAAGCTGCCGGACGGCCGGCTGCCCGCGCACTGGGAGGAGGCCAAGTCCGCGGTCGAGGAGCTGCGCGCCCGGACCGAGCCCGACGTGGTCCTCGCGCCGCGTACCGATGACGCGCACCAGGACCATCGCGGTCTGGCGCGGCTGCTTCCCACCGCGTTCCGCGACCATCTCGTGCTCGGCTACGAGATCGTCAAGTGGGACGGCGACCTCGGCCGTCCGGCGGCGTACCAGCCGCTGTCGCCGGAGGTCGCGGAACAGAAGGTGCGGCTGTTGCAGGAGCACTACCCCTCGCAACGGCACCGCCCCTGGTACGACCGGGAGGCCTTCCTCGGCCTTGCCCGGATCCGCGGTATCGAATGCCACGCGCGGTACGCCGAGGCGTTCGCGGTCACCAAACTCACTCTCGATCTGGGGGAATGAACCTTGCGCGTACTGCTGACCGGACACCAGGGCTACCTGGGCACCGTGATGGCCCCGGTCCTCACGGCCGCCGGGCACGAGGTCGTCGGTCTCGACTCCGGCCTGTTCGCGGACTGCGTGCTCGGCCCGTCGCCCGCGGACCCGTCCGGGCACCGGGTGGACCTGCGCGACGTCACGGCCGAGCACGTGGCCGGGGTGGACGCCGTGATCCATCTGGCCGCGCTCTCCAACGACCCGCTGGGCTCGCTGGCGCCGGACCTCACCTACGACATCAACCACCACGCCTCCGTACGGCTCGCCCGGCTGGCCAAGGACGCCGGGGTACGGCGTTTCCTGTACGCGTCCACCTGCTCGGTCTACGGCGCCGCGGGCGGTGACGAACTGGTGTCGGAGGAAGCCCCGTTGCGCCCGGTGACGCCGTACGCGGAGTCCAAGGTGCGGGTGGAGGACGACCTGCACGCGCTCGCCGACGGCGACTTCAGCCCGGTGTACATGCGCAACGCCACGGCGTTCGGCTTCTCGCCGCGGTTGCGCGCCGACATCGTGCTGAACAACCTGGTGGGCCACGCGCTGCTGTCCGGCGAGGTCCTCGTGATGTCCGACGGCACGCCGTGGCGTCCGCTGGTGCACGCCGCCGACATCGCACGGGCCTTCGCCGCCGCGCTGACCGCACCGCGCGAAGCGGTGCACGACCGGGCGTTCAACATCGGCAGCGAGACCAACAACGTCACGGTCGCCGAGATCGCCGAGCAGGTCGCCGAGGCGGTGTCCGGCTCGAAGGTGGTGATCACCGGGGAGACCGGTGCCGATCCGCGGTCGTACCGGGTGGACTTCTCCCGGTTCCGGGCCGCGCTGCCCGGCTTCGACTGCGAGTGGACGGTGAAGCGCGGCGCGCTCGAACTCGCCGACGCCTACCGGGATTTCGGTCTGACCCGGGAGGACTTCGAGCGTCGCTTCACCCGGCTCGCCGTGCTGCGTGCGGCGTCCGGGAACGGCGCCGTCGACGACACCCTGCGGTGGCGCCGATGACCGCGGCCGGCGAGGAGCCGACGACCTCGGCCGGCGAGCGGATGCACGCGCTGGTGGAGCGGCTGTACCCGCTCTGCCGGAGCATCACCGGCGACGGGGTGCGCGCCACCCTGGACATCGTCGGCGAGTACGTTCCGCTGGAGGTGCACGAGGTGCCGACCGGGACGCAGGTGCTCGACTGGACGGTGCCGCAGGAGTGGAACATCCGGGACGCGTACATCGCCGACTCCGCCGGCCGTCGCGTCGTCGACTTCGCCGCGTCCAGCCTGCACGTGCTCGGCTACAGCGTGCCGGTGTCGCGGACCATGCCGCTGGCCGAGCTGCGGGAACACCTGCACACCCTGCCGGACCACCCGACGTGGGTGCCGTACCGCACCAGCTACTACACACCGGAATGGGGGTTCTGCCTGGCCCAGGAGACCTTGGACGCGCTGCCGGACGGCGAGTACGAGGTGCGCGTCGACTCCACGCTCGCGGACGGCCACCTCACCTACGCCGAGCACGTGGTCCCCGGGCAGGTCGCCGACGAGGTGATCGTCTCCTGCCACGTCTGCCACCCGTCGCTGGCCAACGACAACCTGGCCGGGATCGCGGTGGCGACGTTCCTGGCCAGGGCGCTGGCCGAGGAGACGCCGTACTACACCTACCGGTTCATCTACGCGCCGGGCACCATCGGGGCGATCACCTGGCTGGCGCGCAACGCGGAGCGGATCGAGAAGGTCAGGCACGGGCTCGTGCTGGCCTGTGCCGGCGACTCGGGCCGGCTGACGTACAAACGGAGCAGGCGCGGCGACGCGGAGATCGACCGGGTGCTGTCGCATGTCCTGGCCGCCTCCGAACGCCCGCACCAGGTCAACGAGTTCACGCCGTACGGCTACGACGAGCGGCAGTACTGCTCGCCCGGCTTCGATCTCGGTGTGGGATCGCTCAGCCGCACTCCGTACGCCGGGTACCCCGAGTACCACACCTCGGCGGACAACCCGGACTTCGTCTCCCCGGAGGCGATGGAGGACACGCTGGCCGTCTGCCGCGAGGCGTTCTCCGTGCTCGACCGCAACCGGCGGTACGTCAATCTCAGCCCGTACGGCGAGCCGCAGTTGGGCCGACGCGGGCTGTACGACTCGCTCGGCGGCCGCAGCGACGCGAAGCAGGCGCAGATGGCCATGCTGTGGGTGCTCAGCCTGGCCGACGGCGAGCGCGGTCTGCTGGACGTCGCCGAGCGGTCCGGGCTGCCGTTCGACTCGGTCGCCGGAGCGGCCGACGCCCTGGCCGCCGCCGGACTGATCAAGGCATGACGTGACGAGCGCCGAGAGGGAGAAGACGACGACGCCCGCGGACCCGGCCGGACCCGCCCGGCCGACCGCGCGGCGTGCCATGGCCGGCCGGCTGTCCTGGGGTCTCGCCGACCAGGCGGCGTCCAGCGCGACCAACTTCGTGGTGGGCATCTATGTGGCACGCTCGCTCGGGCTGGCCGCGTTCGGCGTGTTCACCTTGGCCTGGGTGACCTTCGGCGTGGTGCTCGGCGTCTCCCGCGGCCTGGCCACCGACCCGCTCATGGTGCGTTTCAGCGGTGTGCCGGAGGCGTCCTGGCGCGGGGCGGTGGCCCGGTCCTCGGGTACCGCCCTCGGCGTCGGCGTCTCCATCGGCGCGGTGTGTCTGGCCCTCGGGCTCGGCCTCGGCGGCTCCCTGGGATCCGCCTTCGCCTGCCTCGGCGTCGTCCTGCCGGGGCTGTTGCTCCAGGACGCCTGGCGGTTCTCGTTCTTCGCCGCGGGCGCCGGGCGCAAGGCGTTCGTCAACGATGTCGTGATGGGCGTCGCGCTCGTCCCGGCCATGGTCGTGGCGGCCCGCGTGGGCAGCGTGGCCGCCTTCGTGCTCGCCTGGGGGGCGTCCGCCGCGGTGGCCGCGGGATACGGCTACCTCCAGTCCGGCATCGCGCCCCGGCCGGCCGGGGCGCGTGCGTGGACGCGCGAGCAGCGCGACCTCGGCTACCGGTACCTCGTCGAGAACGTCGGCGTCAGCGGCGCGGGCCAGCTGCGGGCGTACGGGCTCGGCGCGATCGTCGGCGTCAGCGCGGTCGGGGTGGTCCGGGGCGCCGAGCTCCTGCTCGGTCCGTTCCTCGCCGTCCTCATGGGCCTGTCGCTGGTGACCGTCGCGGAGGCGGCACGGGTGCTGCGGCAGGCCCCGCACCGCCTGCGCGCGTTCTGCCTGCTGCTCGGCGGCGGGCAGGCCGCCGCCGCGCTGCTCTGGGGCGCGGCGCTGCTGCTCGTACCGGACCGGCTCGGTGAGCTCGTGCTCGGCGGCGTCTGGCACGCCGCCTCGGAGCTCATCGTGCCGGCCACGCTCGGCGTCGCGGCCGCGAGCCTCGGCACCGGCGCGGCGGCCGGTCTCCGCGCGCTCGCCGCGGCCCGGCGCAGCCTGCGCTGCCAGCTGATCGCCTCCACCCTCTACGTCGGCGGCGGGCTCGGCGGCGCGGTCGTCGCCGGCACGGTCGGCTCGGCCTGGGGCGTCGCCGCCGCGACGCTCGGCAGCTCGGCCGTGTGGTGGCTTGAGCTGCGGTCCGCCCTGCGCGAGCACCACCAGAACCCCCTTCCCGAAGTGAGGACACCATGACCGCCCCACCCCGGCTCGGCATCGGCCTGCCCGTGTACAACGGCGAGGAGTACCTCGCCGAGGCGCTCGACGCCCTGCTCGGTCAGACCTACGAGGACTTCGAGCTGGTCATCTCCGACAACGCCTCGACCGACGGCACCCAGGACATCTGCCGCACGTACGCGGCACGGGACCCGCGCATCCGGTACATCCGGCTGACCCGGAACATCGGCGCCGCGCCGAACCACAACTACGTGTTCACCCAGTGCCGCGGCGAGCTGTTCAAGTGGGCCTCGCACGACGACCTGTACGCCCGGGACCTGCTGCGGCGCTGCGTGGACGCGCTGGACGAACGGCCGGACGTGATCCTGGCCCACGCCGACCAGGCCGTCATCGACGGCGAGGGCCGGGTGAAGGTCCCGTACGAGTACACGCTCGCCACCGACTCGCCGCGCGCGCCGGAGCGCTTCCGCAGCATGCTGTTCGAGCCCGGCGGGGACGACTTCTACGGGGTGATGCGGGCCGACGTGCTGCGCCGGGTGAAGCCGCACGACAGCTACCACCACGCGGACCGCACGTTCGTCTCCGAGATCGGCCTGCACGGGCCCTTCCACCAGGTGCCGGAGCTGCTGTACTTCCGCCGGGACCACCCCACCCGCGCCGAACGGGCCAACCCCTCCAAGCGCTCCCGGTGCGTCAACCTGGACCCGCGCCGGGCCGGCCCGCTGCACCCGACGCCCCGGCTGCTCGCCGAGTACGTCTGGGGATTCGTCGCGGCGATCCGGCGGGCACCGTTGTCGCCCGCGGACCGGCGCGCCTGCTACGGCCACCTCGTCTCCTGGGCGGCCAGCCGGACCCGGCCGGGCGCCGGCGAGCGGGTCGAGGACCGCGCCCCGGTCGATCCGGCCCGGCTCACCGTCTCCCTCGACGCGATCGTGGCCGGCCGGGAAGGCAGGCGGGCATGAGGCCCCCGACGGGGCCTCCGGTCCGCGTCGGACTGTTCGGACTGCTCGGCTCCGGCAACCTCGGCAACGACGGGTCGATGGAGGCCGTGCTCGCGTACCTCCGCCGGGACCACCGGGAAGCGACCGTGGACGCGATGTGCGGCGGTCCCGAGGTCGTACGGCTCCGGCAGCGGCTCCCCGCGACGCGGCTGCACTGGTACCGCGGGGAGTACCGGACCGCGTCGCGGGCGGGCGCGGTCGCGGGGAAGGGGCTCGGCAAACTCGTCGACGCCGTCCGCACCGCGGCCTGGGTGCGCCGGCACGACGTGGTGATCGTGCCGGGCATGGGCGTCCTGGAGGCCACGCTGCCGCTGCGGCCGTGGGGCTTCCCGTACGCGCTGTTCCTGCTCTGCGCGTCCGGCCGGCTGTTCGGCACCCGGGTCGCGCTGGTCGGCGTCGGCGCCGCCCCGATCGGCAACCGGGCGACCCGGGCCCTGGTGCGCCGGTCGGCGCGGCTCGCCACGTACCGGTCGTACCGGGACGCCCAGTCCCGCGACGCGCTGCGGGCGATGGGCGTGGACACCGCGCGCGACGAGGTCTACCCCGACCTCGCCTTCGCCCTGCCGGCACCGCCGCCCGGCGCCCCCTCGGGGACGCCGGGCCCGGTGTGCGTCGGCGTCATGGCCTTCCACGGCGGCGACGACGACCGCGCCCGGGCCGAGGAGATCCACCGGCGCTACCTGGCCGGGACGACCCGCTTCGTCCGCACCCTGGTCGAGGACGGCAGACCGGTCCGGCTGCTCACCGGCGACGAGGTCGACGGGGAGGTGGTCGCCGCGATCCTCGACGCGGTGGACTCCCCGCTGGTCACCGCCGCCGAGACGGCCTCGCTCGACGACCTGATGAGGGAGATGGCCGCCGCCGACGCCGTGGTGGCGACCCGGTACCACAATCTGGTCTGCGCGCTGAAGGTCGGCGTGCCGACGCTCGCGCTCAGCTACGCGGCGAAGAGCGACGCGCTCATGGACCGGATGGGCCTCGGCGCGTACTGCCACCCGGCCCGCGAGGTCGACGCCGACCGGCTGCTCGACCAGTTCCGGGAGCTGGAGAAGCGCTCGGCGGAGCTGCGGCGGACCCTCGCCGAGCGGAACCTCGCCGTCGCCCGGCAGCTCGACGACCAGTTCACCGCTCTGACCGCGGCCGTGTTCCCGGACACCGGCCATGCCCACGCCCACGCCCTGCGGGAGACCCCATGAAAGCGATCCGAGTCCCCGAGATCGACGGCGCGTACCTGTTCGAGCCGACGCCGTACGCCGACGAACGCGGCTTCTTCTGCCGCACGTTCGACGCCGACGTGGTCCGCTCGGTGGGCCTCGACCCGGACGCCTTCGTCCAGGACAGCGTGTCCCGTTCGGTCCGGGGCGTGCTGCGCGGCATGCACCTGCGCTCCGGCGCCGGCGAGGCCAAGCTGGTGCGGTGCTCGTACGGCAGGATCTTCGACGTCGTCGTGGACCTGCGGACGGGCTCGCCGACCTACCGCAACCGGGCCTTCTTCGAGCTGTCCGGCGAGACGCAGTCGACCCTCTACATCCCCGCAGGGTGTGCGCACGGCTTCCAGGCGCTGACCGAGACCGCCGACACCTCGTACCGGATCGACCGCCCGCACGACCCGGCCGAGGACGTGACGATCGCCTTCGACGACCCGGAACTCGCCATCCCCTGGCCGCTGCCGCCCGTGTCGGTGTCGCCGCGGGACCGGGAGGCACCGAGCCTCGCCGAGGCCCTGAAGCTCAAGCCCTGACGCCCTGGAGAGTGAAGTCCGCGTGGACACCGAAGTGACCGAAGAGACCGAAGAGTTCTCCCTGCCCCGGTCGCGGCAGGCGAACGAACGGCTGCACGCCCTGATCCCCGGGGGCGCGCACACCTACGCCAAGGGCGACGACCAGTACCCCGAGAACCTGGCCCCGGTCATCAGCCACGGCCACGGCGCCCACGTGTGGGACGTCGACGGCAACCGCTACATCGAGTACGGCTCCGGGCTGCGGTCGGTCAGTCTCGGCCACGCCCACCCGCGCGTGCTCGAAGCGGTACGGCGGGAGATCGACCGGGGCGGCAACTTCGTCCGGCCGTCCATCGTGGAGGTCGGTGCCGCCGAACGCTTCCTGGCCACGGTGCCGACCGCCGAGATGGTCAAGTTCGCGAAGAACGGCTCCGACGTCACCACCGCCGCGGTACGCCTCGCCCGCGCCGTCACCGGGCGCCCGCGGGTGGCCGTCTGCGGCGACCATCCGTTCTTCTCCGTCGACGACTGGTTCATCGGCACCACGCCGATGGCCGCCGGCATCCCGGCGGCGACCACCGAGCTCACCGTGACGTTCCCCTACGGGGACCTGGCCGCCACGGAGGAGCTGCTCACCCGGCACCGGGACGAGGTCGCCTGTCTGATCCTCGAACCCGCCGGGCACACCGAACCCCCGCCCGGGTACCTCGCCGGCCTGCGCGAGCTGGCCGACCGGCACGGCTGCGTCCTCGTCTTCGACGAGATGATCACCGGTCTGCGCTGGTCCGAGGCGGGGGCGCAGGGTCTGTACGGCGTCGTCCCCGACCTCTCCACGTTCGGCAAGGCGCTGGGCAACGGGTTCGCCGTCTCCGCGCTCGCCGGGCGCCGCGAACTGATGGAGTGGGGCGGGCTGCGTCACTCCGGCGACCGGGTGTTCCTGCTGTCCACCACACACGGTGCGGAGACGCACTCACTGGCCGCCGCGACGGCCGTGCAGACCACCTACGTCGAGGAGGGCATCACCGCCCGGCTGCACGCCCTCGGCGAGCGGTTGGCCGCCGGAGTCCGCGAGGCCGCCGCCGCCATGGGCGTGGGCGACCACCTCGTCGTCCGGGGCCGGGCCAGCAACCTGGTCTTCGCCACCCTCGACGAGAACCGGCAGCCGTCGCAGGAGTACCGCACGCTGTTCCTGCGCCGGCTCCTCGCGGGCGGGGTGCTCGCCCCGTCGTTCGTGGTGAGCAGCGCGCTCGACGACGCCGACATCGACCGCACGGTCGACGTGGTGGCCCAGGCGTGCGCGGTGTACCGGAAGGCGCTGGACGCCGCCGACCCCACCCCGTGGCTGGCCGGGCGGCCGGTGAAGCCCGTCTTCCGGCGCTTGGTGTGAGGTGGCTCGACGTGACGTCACAGGAGGTGTGACGTCACGTCAGCGAGCCTTCCGCCGAACGGAGTCGGCCACCCGATCGACCACCCACGCGGTCGCCGGGATCACCGCCAGCGCGGTGAACCAGCCGCCGAGGGTGTCGGTCGGGTAGTGGGCGCCCAGGACGACCTGCGCCCAGCCCATGGCGACGCCGGCGACCAGCGCCACGAGCAGCACGAGTGAGGTGCCGGCCGTCCTGCCGAGGCCGAACCGGCCGGTCACGAGCAGCGTCACGACGAGGGCGAGCGCGGTGAGGAAGGCGGTGTGCCCGCTCGGGTACGAGAGGTTCTCGTCGCCGTGGATGGTGCGTCCCACCAGGTGCTTGAGCAGCCTCGTCGTCACCACGGCGAGGCCGACGCCGGCGACGACGAGCACCGCCGCGCGAGGGTGCCGCAGCAGCAGACAGCCCGCGACGACGGCCACGACCAGTGTCGCCGCGCCCAGGGGCTCGCCCAGGAAGTCCGTGGCCAGGGCGACGTGCCGCGCCCGCGGCCCCACCCCCTCGACCGCGGCCAGGATCCGCGCGTCCACGCTGCCGGGCCGGCCGGCGTCGGTGTACAGGACCCCGAGCACGACGACCACCAGTGCGGCGACCGCCGCCGTCAGCCCGAGCCATCCGCGCATCGGCGCGGGCAGCACCGCGGGTGCGGTCCGGTCCCCTTCGGCCAGGCGTTCCAAGGCGAGCCCCCCGTCGTGTCCGACCGTCGCTGCGGGGCCGGCCTCCAGCGAGCCTATACCGCCGGTGGGGCCGGTTTTGGGCCGATTCCTCTCCTCCCCCGGGCTCAGAACCGCTGGTCGTCGCCGAGGTACCGCCCGAAGAAGGCCTCGACGTAGGCCGCGCCGACCCGACGCTGCTCCGCTTCGGTCAGCTGGGGCGCGTAGGCGGAGCCACCGGGTTCGGTGCACTGGCCGGGGCGGTCGGCGTCGTGTGCCGCGTCGTCGCGGGCGGCGACCTCTCCGCTCTCCGGCGACCACTCCGTGTTGAAGTAGTTGTGGTTCGCACCGGGTATCGCGAGCTGGTGGAAGCCGGCGGTGCTCCGCGCGGTGGCATCGGCGGCGAAGGAGAGGGCCTCGCGGCCGACCTGGCCGTCGCAGGTCCCGCGCAGCACGGCCAGGGGGGTCTTGGTGATCTCGTACGCGGTCATGTCCTCGGTCATGACGTTGTAGGCGGGGGCCAGTGCCAGGACCGCCCTGACCTTGACTCCGGTGGGCCACTGGTCCTTGTGGCGGTCGGCCGCCTGCCAGGTCACACCCGCGCCGCCACGGGAGTGACCCATGGTGCCGACCTTGTTCAGGTCGACGCGGTGCCGGAAGTCGACGCGCCGCGGCTTGCCCGTGGCCGCGTCGCGGAACGCACCCACGAGACCGCCACGGCCCGAGGCGCCGAGCTGCTGCCACAGGGCCAGGTGCCTGTTGATCAGATCGGCCCGCACCGAGGCGTTCTCGTCTCCCCACACCGACGAGGCGTTGATGCCGTTGGCGCGGATGGACACCACGACGAAGCCGCGGCGGGCCAGTTGCTCGCCGAGGTAGTCGTAGCCTCGGTCGTTCGCGATCGGACGGGTGCCGGGGGCGCAGGGCCAGCTGAACAGCTTCGTGCTCGCCGCGGCGAACGCCTCCCAGTCCTGGGCGAGTTCGGCGGCGGACCGGGCCTCCGCCGCCGCCCGGTCCGCACAGGTCTCGTGCCAGCCGTGCAGTTGGACGACGAGGGGCCGCGGCGTCTTCCCGAGATCCGTCGGGTAGTGCACGGTCCCGGCGATCTCGACCGGCTCCCCGGTTCCCGGCAGCCGGTAGGCCCGGTCACCCAGGTCGTAGGTGACGGCGGTGACGCCCCGCGGGCCCCGGGCGGCGTCGGGGGTGACGGCGGCGGCGGGGCTTCCCGTCAGTGCCTGCGGTACGAGGAGGGCCGCCGTGGACGCGGCGAGTGCGCAGGCTCGCAGCGGGCGGTGGGCGGCCGTGGTGGTGTCGGCGTGGTTCAAGAGTCGGTCTCCATGAGCCGTGAGCGGTGAACGGTGTGCCGTGCGCGTGTGGCGCCGGGAGCGGCTCCCGGCGCCACACGGTGGCTTCATTTCGACAGACGTCCGACGGGGCCCGGGGTTGCGTCCTGTCCCGGGGAATCCGTGACCGGGGTCAGGAGGCGTGCCGGAGGGTCGTCCGGATCGTCTTGCGGATCCAGTCCGCGTACGCCGGCACGTGGGTGTAGAGACCCGGCCCGGCCGAGCAGGCGACCCCCGGGGCGCCGGGACCCGAGGTGGCTCCGACGAGCTCCCACCGCCCGTGCCTGCCCTTCTGGAGCTGCGGCCCGCCGGAGTCCCCGAAGCACGCCATGGCCTCGGGCACCCGGCTGATCGTGCACAGCCGGGTGCGGTCCGCGTAGCCCGGGGCACACTCGCCGACGGCACCCGTGCGCGTCCTCAGCTCCTGCAGCCGCTCCGCGAACTTCAGTTCGGTGTCGACGGTGGTGCCGAATCCCAGGATCCGGGTCGGGGTCCCCGGCCGTCCGGCCCGCTCCGCGATCCTGACGGGCTGCTCGGAGACCGGGCGGTCGAGGCGGACCAGCGCGATGTCGTTCTTGTTGGCACCCTTTCCCTCACCGCTGACGAAGCCGGGGTGAACGACGGTCCGCTCGATGGCCCGGACGGTTCCCCCCGACTTCCGCGCCTCGCTGCCGATCCGGACGATGCCGTCGAGGACCAGGCCGTCACCGGTCACGCAGTGGGCCGCGGTCAGCACCCACTGGGGGTCGATCAGCGACGCCCCGCAGTTGCCGTCGTACAGCCCGTGCTCCGGGGCCGACTCGGGGATCGTCGCCATGAACGGATAGCGCTCCGTGGAATCGGTCCCGTTGACGATCGCGCCGGCGCTGCCGGCCATCAGGGTGGCGCAGGTCGCCACGGCGAGCGCACCGACGGCAGTGGTGCGCGCCGCGCGGCGGCCGACCGACTTCAAGCTGAACACAGGTGGTCCCTCTCCTCGTGCATTCTGGTTGCCCGACCCACCCTGCTCGGTTCGAGATCCACCGGACCATCCGGTCAGCGGGCACGAATGCGGTGGGGCTGTCCCCCGGAGAAAGCCGGGGGACAGCCGCGGCCGACCGGCACCCGCGCGGGGCGTCCGCCCCGTAGCGTGGCTGCCATGACCGCCATATCCCCGCGCGAGGCCCGGCGTTGCTACAACGCCCACCATCCCGTCCATGCGGCGTACTACTTCGTGTCCGAGCACGACGACACCTACGCGGAGCTCGGTCTGGAGGGCGGCCCCATGGCGTACCTCGCCGGGCGGGCCGCGCCCCTCGGGGCGGTCGGCTCCGGTGTGGTCACGGCGGCCTTCTACAACTTCCACCCGGCCCTCGTCGCACGGCACCTTCCCCGCGCCTGGGAGGTCGCCTCCCCCGCCGCCGTCCTGGAGGCCAGGCTGCGGATCACGGACGCGTATCTCACCCGGCTGCTTGGACGCGAGGCGCTGGGCTCTCCCGAGATGGCGGAGGCCGCCGGACTGGCGCTCCGGGCGGCCGAGGGGTGCCGCCGGCCCGGCCGGCCGCTGTTCTCGGCCAATGCCGACCTGCCGGTGCCCGAGGCACCGCATCTCGCGCTGTGGCACGCGGCGACCCTGCTGCGCGAGCACCGCGGGGACGGTCACGTCATCGCGCTCTCCCGGGCCGGTCTCGACGGTCTGGAGGCCCTGGTGTCCCACACCGCCACCGGAACGAACTGGCGGCCCGGGTACCTGCAGTCCGCGCGGGGCTGGTCGCCGGAGGAGTGGGCGGCGGCGCGGGACCGGCTGGTGGAGCGCGGGATTCTCGACGCCGACGGCGAACTGACCGGCGAGGGAGCCGAGTTGCGCCGTGCCGTCGAGGCCGACACCGACCGCCTCGACGTGGCTCCCTACGAACGGCTGGGGGCCGAGGGCACCCGGCGGCTCACCGAACTGGCCGGCGCCTTCTCCAAGGTGGTGCTCGAGGGCGGCGGGCTGCCGCTCAGGAACATCGGCAAGCGCTGAGGACGTCGGGAAGCACTGCGTCCGCCCGGCCGGACGCGACGGCGTCCGGCCGGGGCGCGGCGAGCGGCCGAGCGCGGCGGCGTCCGGCCGGCGCCGGTCACTCCTCGGTGCCTCGCTCCTTCGCCGCCCGGGCCATCGCCGCGAGGACGTCCCTCAGGGCGCCCAGGGTCTCCTCGTCGTGGACCCTGCCGTCCGCGACCTTGGCCGTCGCGAGCGGAATGGGGAGCGATTCCGGGAGGATGTGCGCGCCCATGACCTCCAGGGTCTCCTTGACCCAGGCCTGGGCCCGGTCGCCCCCGGTCATCGAGGGCGACGCGGTGACCACCGCGACGGGCTTGTCCACCAGCTCGCCGCCGCCGACCACCCACTCCAGGCCGTTCTTCAGCACCCCGGACATGCCGTGTGCGTACTCCGGACAGGAGAGGAGCACCGCGTCGGCGGATTCAAGGAGTGCGCGGAAGGCCATGACCTCGGGCGGCGGGCCCTCGGTCTCCACGTCGTGGTTGAAGAACGGCAGCTCTCCGAGGCCCTCGTAGACCGTCATCGACACCGGTGGCAGACACAGTTCGGCGGCCGTGCGCACCACCGCGGTGTTGATCGAACCGGCCCTCAGGCTCCCGGATAAGGCGACGAATTTCATCTGGTTCCTTTCCTGCTTTCAAGACGTCCCAAGCATCGCGCATGGATCGGGGGTTGTCCCCGCGTGTCCGGAAGCGCGACGCGCGGCGGCCACCGCCGCGGTGACGCGCCGGGCGACCGCCCGTCGGTGGTCCGAGAGATAGAAGTGCCCGCCGTCGAACATGTTCAGGCCCAGGAAGCGTTCCGTCAGGCCGGACCAGGCGGCCAGGCGCTCCCGCCCGACCACGGGGTCGTCGTCACCGCCGAACGCGGAGACGGGCGTGCGCAGCGGTTCCGTACGCGCCGCCGGCCGCCAGGTGTCGACGAGGGCGAAGTCGTTGCGGAACCGGGGGCCGAAGAGGCGCCATGCCACCTCGTCGTCCAGTACCGCGTCGGGTGTGCCGCCCACCGACCGGAGCCAGTCCCGCAGCTCGCCGTCGGTGAACAGGTGGCGCGCCCTGGGGGTCCTCCGATCCCGGTCGGGCTGCGGCGCGCCGCAGGAGGACATGCCGAGCCAGAGGGGAAGGGGGCGTCCCTCGGCCTCCAGACGCCGGGTCAGTTCGTACGCGACGAGGGAGCCCATGCTGTGCCCGAAGAGGGCGAAGGGGCGGTCCGTCCAGGGTCGGAGCTCGGCGGCGAAGAAGGCCACCAGCTCGTCGCAGTCGTCGATGAACGGGGTGTCGGCCAGTCGCCCCCGGCCGGGAGCGTCCAGCACGCACACCTCCCAGTCGGCCGGGAACTCGTACTCCCAGCCCCGGTAGAGAAGGTGCGATCCGCCGGCGTGGTGGAAGAGGAAGAGCCGCAGCGCCGCCCCCGGCACGGGCCGAGGGCAGGTCACGGCTCCGTGTGTCAGCGGGCGTCGGCTCGGCCGGGTGGCCGGGTGGGGCGCCACGGGTGTCCTCACTTCCCCACCGGCGACAGGGACTCGGCGCCGGCGGCGTCCCGCGCCGTCGGCGAGGACTTGGCGTCATCGGCATCACGCGCCGTCGACCCGAGGACGTACATGCGGGCGAAGTCCACCACTTGCGTGGCCATGGTCTCCAGCCGGCGCTGGACATCCGGATCGGTGCACGCGCCGTCCGGCCCGAAGCCGGCCACCGCGGTGTTCACCACGACACCGAGCGGCGTGGGCCAGCCGCGCAGCGCGTGGGTCACGTCGCGGAGCGCGGCCAGGGTGGACACGCCGCCCTGCCAGCCCTGGGCGACGGCGAGGCCGGCGACGGCCCGCCCGCTGAAGTACGGGCGGGCGTCGTCGCGCAGCTCCTCGACATGGTCGAGCGCGTTCTTCACGAGTCCCGAGATACTGCCGTGGTAGGCCGGGCTCGCCAGGACGAGGCCGTCCGCGGCGGCTATCTCGGACACCAGCCGGAGCGCCCGCGCCGAGCGGAGCCCCTCCCGTGGGTCGTAGAGCGGCATCACCAGCTCGGCGCCGCCGATGCACGTCACCTCCGCCCCTTGGCGCTCCGCTTCGGCCAGGACGACACGGAGCGCCCGTTCGGCCGTCGAGTCCGGCCGGGGCGAACCCCCGATTCCGACCACCCTCACGGTCTGCTGCACAGGGACTCGCCCCACTCTCTCTCGCCTGGATTCGGGCATGTGCTCGGAACGCCCCGGTCAGGCGGTGGCCGTCTTCGGCGTCGGCGCCAGGGGCTCGCTCTGCGCGCTCTCGTGCAGATCGCGGCGGCGGATGAGGACGAAGGCGACGGCCGCGCCCACGGCGGCGATCACGGCGCAGACGACCATGACGTCGGCCAGGGACTCGACGAAGACGGAGCGGGCCGTCGTCGTCACCTCGTCCAGCACGGACGGGGCCACGGCGTCGGCGAGACCGGAGGTGCCGCCGGTGGCGACGTGCTGTCCGACGGCCTCGGCCTGTCCGGCCAGTTCCGTTCCCACGGCCGAGTCGACGAAGGCGTCGACCACCTTCTGGTGGAAGAGCGCGCCGAAGGCGGCGATACCGACGGCGACGCCGACCTGCTGGAAGGTCTCCCCCATGCCCGAGGCCATGCCGGCCTTCTCGGGCCTCACCACGCCGATGGTGACCGCGGCGCGCGGCGGGTTGAAGAGGCCCATGCCGATGCCCGTGACGATCATGCTGGGCAGCATCGCCGTCCACCCGTCGCCGGGGCCGACGAGCACCATCAGGCCCATGCCGACCGCGATGAGGCCGATGGACAGGCCGATCAGCACGCCGGGTGCCACCTTGGCCAGCAGGCCGCCGGTGACCGCGGCGACGAGGAAGAGAGTGATCATCATCGGCATGAAGCGCAGTCCGGTCTCCCAGGGCGAGTACCCCAGAACGTTCTGTACGTAGGAGATCTGCAGGAAGACGGCGGCGAGGCTGGTCGCGTTGGACAGCAGGGTGGCCAGGCAGACTCCGGTGAAGGTGGGCGTGCGCATCAGGGAGAGGTCGAACATGGCGCGTTCGCCGCGCGCCCGCTCGATGACGACGAAGGCCACGAGCAGGACGAGGCCGCCCGCGAACGCCCCGAGAATGGGAGCGCTGGTCCAGCCGGAGGACTCCGCCCGCAGGAATCCGAGCACGAGCAGGGTGAGGCCGAGGCCGAAGGTCAGGATGCCCGGCCAGTCGATGCCGTGCGCGGCCGGTTCCCGCGACTCCCTCAGACGCAGGGCGCCGACGATCAGGGCCACGACGCCGATGGGCACGTTGATCAGGAAGATCCAGCGCCAGCTGAGCGCGTCGGTGAGGAATCCGCCGACCAGCGGCCCGAAGGCCAGGGCGAGTCCCGCGACACCGCCGAAGACGCCGAAGGCCTTGCCCCGGTCGGCGCCCCGGTACTCGTACCCGATCAGGGCCGGACCGACGGAGAACAGGACCGCGGCACCGACGCCCTGGACGCCGCGGGAGATGTTGAGCGCGAGGACGTCCTGCGCCAGACCGGCGGCGAGCGAGGAGAGGGTGAAGAGCACCAGGCCCGCGTTGAAGACCCGCTTGCGGCCCAGCCGGTCGGCGAGCGAGCCGCCGGTGAGGAGGAAGGCCGCGAGGGTCAGGGTGTAGGAGTCGATCACCCACTGCAGGTCGGAGAAGTCCGCCCCGAGCGAGGTCCGCAGGTCCTGCAGGGCGACGTTGACGACGGTCACGTCGAGCATCAGCATGAACATCGCGACGGAGGCCAGCGCCAAGGTCCATGATCGGGCGCGGCCGTCCGCCGGCCCGTTCTCCGCCTGGCTGTCGACGGCTGCTTCGGCTGACATCACGTTCTCCTCATTGCTCCGCGGCACCTCGGTGCCGCTGTTGTCGGTCTCTTGCGCTCGCGAACGCTTCGCGGTCACAGGGGCTCACGCGTGTGGCTCGGCGCGGGCCCGGGGCGCCATGTCCGGGTGCCCGGGTCGTACGCCGCCTTCTCCGCTCCCCGTACGCCGGTCACCCGGACGAGGGCGCGGCCGTCCGGTCCGGCCACGGCCAGGTGCTCCGTGCCGGAAGCGGATTCGTACCAGTGGCGCAGGACGAGCCCGTCCGGCCAGTCGGCCGCCAGCTCCAGGTCGTTGGCCGGGGTGTACAGGTCCACCGCGGCAAGCCCCGTGGGGACGATCACCGGTACGGCTCCGGGCCGCCTGCCGTCGAGTACGGAGGTACGCAGCAGGCAGTCGAGGGCGACGCTCGGCAGGAGGAAGCGGGAGAGCACGCCACCGCCCGGCGGGAGGGCGAGGCGGAGTTCCGCGGAACCGCCGTCGGAGGTCAGGCGCGGACTGCGCAACGCTCCGAACACTCCGCTCAACTCAACGGGTGTGCCCGGGAGTTCGTAGGTGTTGGGGGCTTCGTGGCCGCCGGACGGGGCGGGCGGGCACCAAGGACCGTCGGGGAGCACCCGGCCCAGGTGCACCACCATGCGGGAGTGCTCGCGCTCCGGCACGAGGCCGGCCGCGGGAGAGGTGATCCGTACGCGCACCCGGTCGCCGTCGCGGACGGCCGACACGCACAGGGTGCGCGGCCAGCGGTGTTCGGCGGCCCGGATGAACTGGGACAGGACGACATCGGTGATCCGCGTCGGGAACATGCCCGGGGCCAGCTCGGCCGCGGCCTCGGCCGCCATCTCCAGGATGAAGGTCCCGGGCACGGTCGGCCTGCCGTCGACCCGGTGCTCCAGGAGGTACGGGTGCGCGTCGAGGCCGACCTCGAACGTCCACCGCGCCGACGTGCCGTCGTCCTGGCGGGGGCCGGTCAGGAACGCCCGTCGCACGGTCGGTGCCGGGGTGCGGCGCCGCTCCGGCGCGGTCCTGGCCGCCTCTTCACAGGCCTCGCGGAAGCCGGGTGCCCGGCGCTGCAGGGTCGCCCAGTCCGCCTCGCCGATCCAGGTGGTCGCCAGTCCGTGGCTGCCTCGGCCGCGGAGTTCGGTGCGGAAGAACTCCCGGCCCTGGACGTCGGTCATCTGGCCGATCTCTCCCTGCCGGGCCAGGAAGGCACCGCCCGGGGTGTCCGCCGACGCCATGCCCGATTCGACCCACAGCCCGGAGGCCGGAGCGACCTCGTCCGCGCCCTCGGTCGCCCGCGCGTGCGCGGCGGCGAGCAGCAGGAACTCGTTGGCCGCGCCGTAGTCGGGCTCACCGCGCAGTCCGGTGAACGCGGACACGGAGCCGACGCTGCACCACAGGGCGGGGCGCCGGTCCCCGAGGGCCACGCGCAGATGCGCGTATCCGCGGACCTTCACGTCCCGTACGGTCCGGAAGTCGGCGAGCTTCTTGCGGGTGATGCCCGCGGAGCGGGCCAGGCCGGCGCCGTGCACGAGCACGTCCACCCGGCCCTCCGCGGCCAGGATCTCGTCGATCACCGTGCGCACGGCGTCCTGGTCCAGGACGTCGCACTGCCGGTAGTGGACCCGTGCGGCACCGCAGGAGCGCTCCAGCTCCTGGAGCGTGCCCGCGCGTTCGAGTTCCTGGACGGCACGGTCGTAGCGGCGGCTGAGGGCCGCGGGGGTCTCGGACGGGTGGAGCGCCATCAGCTCCCGCAGGGCGTCGGCGCGCGGCAGCCGGGCCAGGGCCGAGTGGGACGGGTCGGGTGCGGGTCCCGTACCGAGCAGCCAGACGCTGCGCGGCGTACGGTCGGCCACCATCTCGTGGACCAGGTGGGCGGTGAGTCCGCGGGCGCCGCCGGTGGCCACGATCACCGGGTCGTCCGGCAGACCGAGCGCCGTGTCGGCGGGCGGCGCGTCGACGGGCAGCAGCATCAGCTCGTGCCGCACACCACCGGAGTCGTACGCGACCGGGATGGAGCGGTGCGCGGCCGTCTCCTCGGCCAGCCGCGCCAGGGCGGCCCGCGCGTCGTCCCCGTCGACGACCAGCGCGAACACCAGACAGCCGGAAAGCTCCTGGGACAGGCTGCGGACGAGCCCGCCGAAGAGCCCCACGGCCGGGAGGGGCGTCGTGCCGTCGACGGCGTCGAGCGCGAGGACCGCGAGGCAGCCGCCGTCGTCGAGCGGGGCGGCGTTGTGCTTGGCCGCCAGGAAGGCCAGGTCGTGGAGGTCGAGGACGCGCTGCGGCACGTCCCAGCCGGACGCGGCGGCACGCGAGCCGGCGACGACGACGCGGATCTGGCCGAACGACCGGCCGTCCGTGGTGAGCAGCCGCTCCAGTTCCTCCGCCTCGTCGAGGCGCGTCACCGGGAACGGCAGGGCGGCGTCGCGTGGTGCGGTCCGGGGAGCGACGACGAGACAGTCCGCGGGTATGCCGGCGTCCCGCAGCGCGCCCGGCTCGTCGGTCAGCACGAGGCTTCCGGCGGGTATCGCCGCCACTCCGGGGCGGACGTCGCGGGCGGGGACGGGACGCAGCGCGAGCGCGTGCCGCGCGAGATGGCCGCTGAGGGAGTCGGCCGCTTCGGTCCGGTCCGGCGCGGTGACACCGGCCGCACGGGCGGGGGCGGGGGCCGCGGTGTCCCTCCCGGGAGCGTCGGCCTCCGTCTCGGGCGCGTCCGCCTCCCTCTCGGGCGTCTCGGCCCATCCCTGCGGTGTCACCACGATCGCGGGGGTGTGGTCGTCCTCCCGCGGCCGGACGACCGTCCGCTCCCGAGAACCGTGCAGGGCGTGCAGGATCGCCACGGCCCCCTCGGCGCCACGGTAGTTGCGTTCCCGTACCCGCTCGGCGTCCCGGGCCTCGACGGCGCCCGGGGTGTTCCCCCTCGCGAGCTCCACGCGGCCGAGGACGGTCATGCCGTGTTCCCTGGCGACGCTCTGTCGGGTCAGGACGAAACCGACGGCGGCCTCCGCGTTCTCCTTGCTTCCGTGGGTGGGGACATGGTCGGTCGTGGCGTTGACCCCGATGACCACGGCCAGGTCCATCTCGCCGTCGCGCAGATAGCGGATGGCGGTGGCCACGGCCGAGTTGGTGGAGTCGCGGCCCGCGTCGAGCGTCATGTTCGGGCCGTGCAGGTCCAGCCGTTGCACCACCCGGGCCGCGATGACGTTGGGCATCAGGCCCGGATACGCGTCCTCGTTGACCGGGCGGGACAGGGCGCGGATCGCGTCGTCCAGCGTCCGGGGCGGTATGCCGGCGGGTCCGGCCAGCCTGTCGAGCAGGTCGTCGCGGTAGCAGCGCAGGTCCGCGCCGAGTGCGGCCCTGGTGGGCCCGGTGTGGCCGACGAGCACGCCCGTACGCGCGGCCAGTGCCTCGTTCTCCGCCCAGTCCCCGGCGAGGAGGTCGGCGCAGCGCACGGCCATGAGCTGGCTGCGGTCCATGGCCGCGATCGCCGAGGGGGCCAGGCGGAGTTCCACGGGAGAGGGCAGCGGGTAGGCGTCGCCGAAGGACGCCGGCCAGTCGGCGGCTTCTCCCGAGACCCAGCGCGCGACGCGCCGTTCGTCCGGGTCGCCGGGGAGGTGCGTGCCCTCGGCGACCACGACGATCGGGTCCTCCTCGGCGGATGCCGGCGGTGCGGCGGCGGCACGGGTGGCTGCCGGGGGCCTGTCCGTGAGGACGAGATGGCCGTTCGTGCCGCCGAAGCCCATGGCCGACACCCCGACGGTGCGCGGGCGCCCGGCCTCCGCGACCCACGGCACGTCGTCGACCGGGACGTGCACGGCCGTCGTCACGCCCTCGGGCAGCTCACCGAACTGCCGCTGAGCCGGAATGACTTCGTGCCGCATGGCAAGCAGCGCGTGGATCGCGGAGACCGCTCCCGCCGCCCAGCCGGCATGCCCGACGAGCGACTTGTTGGAGGTCATGGTCCATGTCTTGGCCGGGCCCGCGCTCTGGGTGAGCGCGCTCATCTCGGTACGGTCACCGGTCGGCGTACCGGTGGCGTGCGCGACGATCCAGTCCACGTCCTCGGCCGTGACGCCGGCGGAGCGCCAGGCCCGGTCGAGGGCGATCTTCTGGCCTGCGGCGTTGGGGGCGTAGATCGCCTTGCCCCGCCCGTCGGACGATCCGCCGAAGCCGGCGACGAAGCCGAGGACGGGGTCGCCGTCGGCGATCGCCCTGGCGTAGGTCTTCAGGACGAGCATCGCGGCGCCGTCGCTGAACAGCACGCCGTCGGCGTCCCGGTCCAGGGACCGGACCCGGCCGGACCGGGACAGGCCGCGGAGCTTGGAGAACAGCACGAGGTTCTGGGCGCTCAGCGCGAAGGCCCCGCCGCACAGGGCCACGTCCGTCTCGCCCGCGCGCAGCGCCCGGACACCCAGGTCGACCGTGTAGAGGGAGGAGGAGCAGGCGGTGTCCACCACGACGATCTCGGCGGATTCGGGGAGGTCGTGCGCGGCCATGCGGGCGATCCGGTACGGCAGCACGTCCTCCGGGGACGCGGACGCCAGCGGGTAGAGCCTGTCGAAGCCGTCGGGCAGCTTCTCCCCCGCTTCGGCGAGGATCTCCCGCACCCCGGCCGAGACCAGGCTGTGCTCCAGGTGGTGGCTGCCGTCGGGGGTGAGGCCGACCGCGAACAGCTGCCGGTCGCCCGGCCGGACGGTGACCTTCTCGGTGGCGCCGAGGAGCGAGTGCCGGAGCCACAGCGCCGTGTACTCCTCGCTGTCGAAGGCTCCTGACTCCAGTTCGTCCCGCAGCCGCGGGTGCGGTTCGAATCCGGTCATGAAGCCGGACACGCGCGCGTAGGTCTTGTCCTCGGCGGTGGTGTCCGCCGACCAGACGGAGTCCAGGTCCAGCCGGTCCCCGGGTTCGCCGAACACCGGCTCGCCGCTCTTCAGCAGCTCCCAGAACCGCTCGGGCGAGCCGGCTCCCGGCAGGGCGAGGCCCATACCCACCACGACGACCGCGTCATCGGCGGGCGAGGCATCGGCGGGTGGCCCGCTGACGACCAGCGTCCTGCCGTCGACGGACGACGCGTCGTCGGACAGCAGGAACCCGACGAGTTGCGCGACGCCCTCCGCCGCCGGCATCTCCGCGTCCTCCCGCACGACCACGGCGTTGACGCGGATGCCGTCCCGCGTCCCGGCACCGGGATCGCGTACGAGGTCGGTCACCGCCTCCGGCGCGGGCGGGGCCGTGACCGCGTGCACGATCGCGCCGTGCCCGCGCGGGGCGAGGAGGTCGAAGGCCGCGGCCGTCGCCGTCCGGGCGTCCTGCGGTCCTCCGTCCCCGGCCACGACGTTCACGAGCGCGTCGATGCGGCCGGGGCCGCCGGAGCGGCCGTCGGCCGGGCCGAGCGCGGCCCGTATCCGGGGCTCGTCGTACCCGTCGCAGGTGACGACGTGCGCGCCGAGCTGGGTGAGGCGCCGCGTCACGGAGGTGCCGAGCGGCCGGCCGGCACCGGCCACCAGGACGGTGCGGCCGGAGAGATCGTGGGACATGCTGGCTCCCGATTCGTAGATCAGCGCGCGGACGGCCGTACGGCGGTGATGAGGTCGGCCAGGTCGGCCAGGGTCGGCTGGGCGACGAAACGGCCGTCCACGGCCGACTCCCCCAGACCG
>NZ_JACSCH020000029.1 GCF_014451325.2 Streptomyces sp. CB02980
GCCCGGATCACGCGTTCCTGTGCGGGGCCGCTGGGTGCGGTGAGTCCGTTGGACGCGCCGTCCTGGTTGACGGCCGTACCGGCGACCACGGCAAGGACCTCATGCCCCAGCCGACGGGCGTCGGACAGCCGCTCGACGACCAGGACACCGACGCCCTCGGCCCACGCCGTGCCGTCCGCGTCCGCGGAGAACGACTTGCAGCGGCCGTCGGTCGCGAGTCCGCGCTGACGCGAGAACTCGACGAAGATGCCGGGCGTCGACATGACCGTCACACCGCCCGCGAGGGCGAGCGAGCACTCGCCGGACCGCAGGGCCCGTACGGCCAGGTGCAGTGCGACGAGCGACGAGGAGCACGCCGTGTCGACCGTGAGCGCGGGGCCCTGCAGGCCCAGGGTGTAGGCCACCCGGCCCGAGGCCACGCTCGACGTCGTGCCCGTCAGACCGAACCCGGCGGCACCCGCACCCGCCTCACCGAGCCGCGGACCGTACTCCTGGGCCATGACACCGGCGAACACGCCCGCCTGGGTGCCGCGCAGCGAGTCCGGGGCGATGCCGGCCCGCTCCAGGGCCTCCCAGCACGTTTCGAGGAAGGCGCGCTGCTGCGGGTCCATCGCCAGCGCCTCACGCGGCGAGATCCCGAACAGCTCGGCGTCGAACTCCGCCGCGCCCTCCAGGAAGCCACCGTTGCGCACATACGTGGTGCCCACATGGGCGGGGTCGGGGTGGTAGAGACCGTCGAGGTCCCAGCCCCGGTCCGCCGGGAAGCCCGAGATGACGTCGCGCTGCTCGGCGACGACCCGCCACAGCGCCTCGGGGGAGTCCACCCCGCCCGGGAAACGGCAGCCCATGCCGACGATCACGATCGGATCGTCGTCCTGGTCGGCACGGTCCTCGGGAGCCGCCGCGTCATGCCGCCCGTCGGCCAGCACCGCGGCCAGGGCGGCGGGGCTGGGGTGGTCGTACACCACGGTCGTGGGGAGCTTGCGCCCGGTGGCGGAGACGAGCCGGTTGCGCAGCTCGACGACCATCACCGAGTCGATGCCCAGCTCCTTGAACGTCCGCCGAGGCTCGATCTCGGCGGCGGAGTCGTAGCGGAGCACGGCGGCGGTGTGCGCCCGCACCAGCTCAAGGGCGGCCGGGCCGGTCAGCGAGCGGGTCGGCTCGGCGTCCTGCGCGTCCTCGGTGTCCTCCAGGGCCCCGACGGAAGCCATCGGCGTCGGCGCGGTGCCGGCCGGCGGCAGCGCGCGGGCGGTGTCGGACGACCCGGCGATCCAGTGGCGGCGCCGCTGGAAGGCGTACGTCGGCAGCTCGGCGCGCGGGCCGCCGGAGGGCAGGACAGCGGACCAGTCCACGTCCGCGCCGTGGCAGAACGCCTCGCCGAACGCGAGCAGCAGCCGCTGCGGGCCGCCCTCGTCGCGGCGCAGGGTGCCCAGCGCGGCGACCGGCAGGTCCGCGGCCTCCGCAGTCTGCTGGACGGCGAGCGCGAGCACGGGGTGCGGACTCATCTCGATGAACAGCTCGTGCCCCGCGTCGAGCAGCGCGCGTACGGCGGGCTCGAACTGCACGGGTTCCCGCAGGTTGCGGTACCAGTAGTCGACGTCCAGCTCGGACCCGTCGAGCGCCGTGGCGGTCACGGTCGAGTGCAGCGGCACGCTTCCGGTGCGCGGTGCGATTCCGGCCAGCTCCGTCGGCAGGGTGTCGCGTACGGCGTCGACGTGCGGGCTGTGCGAGGCGTACGCGACCGGCACGCGCCGGGTACGGACGTCCTCGCCGTACCGGGCGGCCAGGGCGTCCAGGGCGGCCCCGTCACCGGCGACCACGGTCATGCCGGGCGAGTTGACGGCGGCCACGCTCAACCCCGGGTACACCGCGAGGTCTTCGCGCACCCGGTCGGCGGGCAGCGACACGGTGAGCATGCCGCCGCCGCGTCCGGCCAGCGCGCCGAGGGCGGCGCTTCGTACGGCGACCAGTCGGGCCGCGTCGTCCAGGGAGAGGGCGCCGCTGACGGTGGCGGCGGCGATCTCGCCCTGCGAGTGGCCGACGACCGCGGCCGGTTCGACACCCGCCGCGCGCCACAGCGCGGCAAGACCGACCATCACGGCCCACAGCGCGGGCTGCACGACGTCGTCACGATCGAGGGCGGGCGCGCCGGGGCGGCCGCGCAGCACATCCGTCAGCGACCAGTCGCGGTACGGGCGCAGGGCGCGCTCGCAGTCCTCGACGACCCGGGCGAAGACGGGGGCGCCGTCGAGGAGTTCGGCGGCCATGCCGGCCCACTGGGAGCCCTGGCCGGGGAAGACGAACACGGCCTCGCGAACGGCCTGGTGGCTGCTGCCCTGCACCGCGCCCCGGTCGACGCCGGCGTCGGCGACCGCGTCCAGGGCGGCCAGCAGCTCGTTCCGGTCGGCGCCGACGAGGACGGCCCGGTGGCTGAAGGTGGTCCGGTCGTGCGCGAGGGCCCGGGCGATCTCCGCGGCACCGAAATTCTGGTGCGCGGCGAGGAATTCGCGTAAACGGCCTGCCTGGGCGCGCAGCGCCTTGTCACCGCGCCCGGACAGGACCCAGGCGAGGGATTCGGAACCGTCCGAATCATCCCGCTGGTGCGGCTGGTGTGGCGTGGTCTCGGCGGCCGGAGCGGTCTCCTCCGGCCATGAGCCGAGCACCAGATGGCAGTTGGTTCCGCCCATTCCGACCGAGGTCACACCGGCGACGAGCGGCCCGTCTGGATTCGGCCACGGTCCGGTTTCGGTGGCGGCGGTGAGCCGGAGATCGGCGAAAGGAATCTGCGGATTCGGGGTCTCGTAGTTCAGGGTCGGGACGAGTTCCCGTTCGGCGAGGCAGAGAATCGTCTTGACAAGCCCTGCGATGCCCGACGCGCCTTCGAGGTGGCCGATATTCGTCTTGACGGATCCGAGCCTGAGGGGATTATCCGAAGAGCGGGACGAGGCGAAAACAGCGCCCAGAGCAGATGCTTCGATGGGGTCGCCGACCCGGGTGCCCGATCCGTGTATTTCTACGTACTGTGCTTGTTCCAGCGGTATTCGCGCGTTATCCCAGGCATCGCGTATGACGCGTTCCTGGGCTTTTCCATTCGGGGTGGGAAGGGTGTCGCTCGCGCCGTCGCTGCCGACGGCTCCACCGTGCAGCACGCAGTGGATGCGGTCCCCGTCGGCCAGGGCCCGGCTGAGGAGCTTCAGCGTCACCACGCCGCCGCCCTCGCCCCGGACATAGCCGTTCGCCCGGGCGTCGAGTGCGTAACATCGACCGTCGGGCGAGAGGCTGCCGAAGGCGGCCAGGGCGTGGGTGCTCTCCGGCGCGAGGTTGAGGTTGACGCCGCCGGCGAGTGCCACGACGGACTCGCCGCGGCGCAGGCTCTCGCAGGCCAGATGCACCGCGACCAGCGCGGATGACTGTGCGGTGTCGACCACCATGCTGGGGCCCCGGAGCCCGAGGGCGTACGAGACCCGGTTGGCGATGATGCCCCGGTGCAGCCCGGTCACGGTGTGCGCGGAGGTGGCGTCGGGTCCGGCCGCGTGCGTGACGGCCGTGTAGTCGTCGGCGATCGCGCCCATGAAGACGCCGGTGGCGGTGTCGGCGAGAGTGGCCGGGACGATGCCGGAGTCCTCGAGCGCCTCCCAGGCGAGTTCGAGGACGAGTCGCTGCTGCGGGTCCATCGCGGCGGCTTCACGCGGGGAAATGCCGAAGAATTCGGCATCGAAGGTGTCGACCCTGGGCAGGAAACCACCGGGACGCGGCGATCCGTCGGCCATGGAGGCAAGGTGTGCGCGATCTGCGGGCGGCTCGGCTATGGCGTCTCGGCCGGTCCTGAGGAGATCCCAGAATTCGGCGGGGTTCGCCCCGCCGGGAAAACGGCAGGAAAGTCCGACGACGGCGACCGTCCGGTCGTCGATCCCGCCCGGCACCAGCTGCGACGGTCCATCCTGGACCGTCGGTTCCCGCTTTTCCGCCGCACCGCCTGAAGGGCCTCGTACCGCGTCGTCTGATGGCGTTGCTGCCGCCTGAATTTGGGCATGGCGGATCATGATGTTCTTGCTCCCCCCGTGAAGCACGATCAACGGCATGGCCGACTCGGCGGCCCAGCCTGAGTCAATCTCAATTTGGACCCTAGCATCGAGTCGGCGCTCCGTAAACCAATGGCCAGGGCGCGGGAGTTGATCCAAGAATCAATATGCCGGTAATCGGGGGGACCGGCGTCGAGGACCTGTCTCGCGTAACCGCGCAGTTAACCATGCGGAAACAGCGCGTACTTGTGCAGCACGCGCTTTCTCGCCACGGAAGGCATATGCCGTCGGAGAGCGGCGGGCCCTCCGACAGCCCATGCCTTCCGGCCCGGCGGCCTCACCCAGGTCGGTCGACAAGGGCGAGAACCAGCCGGGCCGAAAGTCCGGAACCCTGGGGCCGAGACCACGGGGAAGCCGGCGGGGCGGGCGTGAAGTGCACGCGGTCCACGGTCTGGCCGTGGACCGGTCACCGGGAGGCGGCCGCGATGTTTCTTTCGGCCGCCGGCTCGCCCGCGGTCTTCGCCGCCGGGTCCGCCTTGGTGAGGGTGCAGACGCCGTCCACGCACTGGCGCTCCAGCCGACCGCGCGAGATCGTCTGCGCCAGGCCGACCATCCAGCAGGTGGGGCAGCCACGGAAGGCGATCAGCGCGAGCGGCGCCGCGAGCAGAGTGGCCGGACCGGCGACGGGCACCATGGCGATCGAGCCGATGATCAGCCCGAAACCGATGACACCGCGCGCCAGGTGACGCGGGACGGACTTGCTGGCGAAGTTCATGTCGTTCGCCGGGGCCTTCGTGGTGACCCGGATCTGGTCGCCCTGTGCGGGCTTCACGATGTTCACGGTCGTGACTCTCCTCCGACGGGGTGGTCGATGGCTCGATCAAGCCGCCTGGTCGGTGGCCTGTTCGGGTGCTTGGTCGATCGCTTCCAGTGACTGACGTACCGCCGCGCGGGCTCGGTGCAGCCGGGACTTCATCGCGGCGTTGCTCAGACCGAGGGAATGAGCGACGGTCCTGCCGGGCAGACCCTGGACGTCCCGCATGATCAGGACCTGCCGCTGGTCGCGGGGCAGTGCGCCGACCGCGGCCGCGATCCGCTCCACTTCCAGCCTGTGCAGCACCGCTTCTTCGGCGGACGGCTCCGCGGACGCCTCCGGCTCGGCCGGCGGCTCGTCGTTGCGATGGACGAGAAACCGCACCTGCCGGAGGCATTCGTTGCGCACGATCCGGAACATCCACGAGGCGAGCGCACCGGTGGCCCGCAGGGTGCCGATCTTCCGGTAGAGGATGATCAGCGCCTCCTGCGCGGCGTCCTCGGCGTCCTGAGGCGAGGCGCACAGCGACCTGGCGAACTTGCGCACATGAGGCTGCGATTCCATGACGACGGTGGTGAGCGACGTGACGTCGCCGTCCTGGGCAGCCTTGATCAGCCGCTCGTCCGGCCAGGAGAAACGTTGGTTCATGTGCTACTCATACCCGGCGGGCGCCCCGCGTGCAGGCACTCGTCAGCTTCGGCTCTTGTTGTAGCGCCGCATGAGGTGCCAGCTGCACGCGCCCACGAGCAGGACTCCGATGACTACGAGGGCCGTGACCATTGTGTTCCTCCTGTTGCTCCGCCGGCGCGTTCGGCCGGTACACACATAAGAGACGGCGACCCCCCAAGAGGATTCAGCTCCGGCCGAAGTTTTTTTGCCGTGCACCGCTCGGGGGCCGTCCAGGGGCGTCGTACCGGTCCACGGCGCATGCGTCGTGCCAGGTCGGAGCCTTGTGGCCGTACTACCAGGAGGACTTGGTCACGCCGGGGAGGAAGCCCGCGTGCGCCTGCTGCCGGGTGCGGACGCGGGAGAGTCCGAACCTGCGCAGGTAGCCGCGGGGCCTGCCGTCGACGCTGTCGCGGTTGCGGACCCGGGTGGGGCTGGCGTCGCGCGGCTGCCGGTCCAGTTCCTCCCGGGCGGCCAGGCGCTGCCCGGCGGTCGACGACGGGCGGCGGACGATCTCCTTCAGCTCGGCCCGCCTGGCGGCGTGCCGCGCGACGATCACCTTGCGCTTCTCGTTCCGCGCGATCTTGCTCTGCTTCGCCATCAGACCTTCCCCCCGCGCGCCCGGATCCGGGCCACGGCCGCCTCGATGCCGATCGAGTCCACCGTCCTGATCGCCCGGACGCTCAGGGTCAGCCGGACGTTGCGGCCCTCGCTGGGCAGCCGGTAGCGCTTGTGCTGGATGTTCGGGTCGAAGCGGCGCGGGGTGCGCCGGTGGGAGTGGGAGATCGCGTTGCCGAAGCCGGGCTCGGCGCCGGTCAGCTGGCAGTGGGCGGACATGGGTGTACCTGCCTCTCTCTGTGGCCGTCGTCGGCCATCACTTATTGGAAATGAAAACCGTTGCCATATACTAGCCTCATGGCACGCAACGAACTCCGCCCCGTCATCAAGCTGCGCTCCACCGCGGGCACCGGCTTCACGTACGTCACCCGCAAGAACCGGCGGAACGACCCCGACCGGCTGGTGCTGCGCAAGTACGACCCGACGGCCCGCCGCCACGTCGACTTCCGCGAAGAGCGCTGAGCACTCCCCGCCGCACAGAAGCCGCACAGAAGCCGCACAGAAGAAAGGTCCTGCCATGAAGCCCGGCATCCACCCCGCCTACGGCCCCGTCGTCTTCCGCGACACCGCCTCCGGCTCCGCGTTCCTCACGCGCTCCACCCTCACCAGTGAGAAGACGATCGAGTGGGAGGACGGGCAGACGTACCCGGTCGTCGACGTCGAGATCTCCTCCGTGAGCCACCCCTTCTACACGGGCACCGCCCGTGTGATGGACACCGCCGGACGCGTCGAGCGCTTCGAGCGCCGCTACGGGGCCCGCTGATGGCGCGGGATTCCCGGCTGCCCGTCGTGATCGTCGCCGGGATCCACTCGGACGCCCGCAAGGAGGTCGTCGACCGCCTCCTGCGGGCCGTTCCCGGCAGCGTCGCCCTCCATCACGACCTGACGGGCGCGCCGGACGGCACGGTGCGCCGCCTCGTCCGTGACGCGAGCGGACTGCTGTCCGAGGACGGGACGCCCCTCGTCAACGACTGCGCGTGCTGCGCGCTGCGCGAGGACCTCGTACCGGAGCTGGAGCGGCTGGCCGGCGCCGGCCTGACCCGGCTCGCCGTGGTCGAACTCTGGGACTCGGTCGAGCCGAAGACGATGGCCGAGGTCGTCGCCGCCCACGCCGGGGACGGCCTCACCCTCACCAACGTGATCACGGCGGTGGACCCGGCTCTCGTGCTGCCGTATCTCGGCAACGGCGACGACCTGGCCGAAGCCGGTCTGGCCGCCGCCCCCACCGACCGGCGAACCGTCGGCGACACCTTCGCCCGTCAGCTGGAGTACGCACCCGTCCTCGCCCTCGTCGACAGGGAGGAGGCCGACGGCGAGGACCGTGCGCTGCTCGCCCAGTTGCACCCCACCGCCCGCCGGGTGGCGGCCGACTCGGGCGATCTGGCCGAGGCCGCCTTCGCCGGCTTCGACGTCGAGGCCGCCGCGGCGGCGCAGCATCCCGCGTGCGCGCTGCTGCCTCAGGACGCGGAC
Organism: Streptomyces sp. CB02980; assembly: GCF_014451325.2. Taxonomy (GTDB): domain Bacteria; phylum Actinomycetota; class Actinomycetes; order Streptomycetales; family Streptomycetaceae; genus Streptomyces. The sequence continues at coordinate 7,591 of NZ_JACSCH020000029.1, forward strand.
GACGCCGGTGTCACGACACTCGTCTGGCACCGCCGACGGCCCTTCCATCCCGAGCGTCTGTACGCGGCGCTGGAGGACCTGTGCTGCGCCGCCGCGCGCAGTCGCGGCCGGTTCTGGCTGGCCGACCGCCCCGACACCCTGCTGGCCTGGGACGCCGCGGGCGGTGCGCTGTGCGTCGAGAGCGCCAGCCCGTGGCTCGCCTCCCTGCCGGACGCCGCCTGGGAGTCGGTCCCACCGATGCGCCGGGCCGCCGCCGCCCTGGACTGGCACCCCGAGCACGGCGACTGCTGCCAGCACCTCGTCTTCACCTCGCCGGGGCTCGACCGCGACGGGCTGGAACGGCTGCTCGAGTCCTGCCTGCTCACGGACGAGGAGTACGCGTCCGGGCCGGACGGCTGGAGGCACCTGCCCGCCGCCTTCGACTCCCTTCTCGACGCCGCCTGACCCACGCACCACTCGACCCGGAAGGAAAACCCTCATGGCCCGCCGTCAGGAACCCCGCCAGCCTCTGAAGTCCCGCCCCAACCCGCTCGACGCCGCCAAGATCACGTACATCGACTACAAGGACACCGACCTGCTGCGGACGTTCGTGTCGGACCGCGGCAAGATCCGCAGCCGCCGCGTCACCCGGGTCACCGCCCAGCAGCAGCGGCGGCTCGCCGCCGCCGTCAAGAACGCCCGGGAGATGGCACTGCTGCCGTACGCCGGCCGGTGAGATCCGGGCGGGGAGGCCGCCCGCCGACCCGGCTCGGGGAGCACCCGTGGTCATGCTTCGTCATCCCTCTGCTCCATTCGGCAGGCGTCGTTCATGCCCAGCAGTGAGTGCCCTCCCCGACCGGATCAACCCCGGAGGCCGTGCGTGGTGCTCCGACCAGGGGGAACGGACACTCGCGGCATGAAATCCGATACTCAACGGCGCCCGGCGCGCCCTCGGAGGCGTACCGGCGCCGTCGGGCTCGCGTACGCCGTGTCCCTCGTCGCGGTCCCCGCGCTCATGCTCGGCCCGAGCGCGTCCGTCGCGCTCGCGGCCCCGCTTCCCGGGGGACTCGGTCCCTGTGTCCCCGGGGACTGTCCCGACGAGTTCCCCGAGATCGACAACGGCGACATCGCCGGACGCGACGACGCGATCAACATCTTCGTCGGGAACGACTTCCTCGTCCGGGGCCGGGCGGCCGAGGCCGAGGGGCGGGTCGTGGTCCTGGACGACTTCGACCAGAACAAGGACGCGGCCGCCGGCGGCACGTACAACCTCGGCATCGTCGGCGTGGGATCCCGGGTCCCTCCGCCCGACGGGTCGGACTTCCTCACCACCGGCGGAGGTGTCACCATCGCGGCGGGCCAGACCCTCGACACGAAGGGCGGCCTGGTGGCGGAGCAAGGGATCGTCCGTCACGCGGGCCCGGTCTCGGGAACGGTGACCGGCACCCTCGTCGAGGACGCGAACGCCGTCGTGCCGTACGCCGGACTGCGTGACCGGCTCACCGCGGCCAGCCGCTGCTACGCCCGGGTCGACGGCCAACCGAGGACGCCCACCGGTACGGCGGTGAACCAGGGCGGCCAGACGCTCTTCACCGGTGACGGGACCTCGCAACTCCAGGTGTTCAACGTCGGCTTCGACCTGGAGGGGCCGAACGGTCAGCAGGGGATCGTCTTCGCGAACATCCCCGACACCGCGACGGTCCTCGTCAACGTCCTGGGCGACCAGGGCAAGATCACCACTTACAGCGGCGGCATCGACGACGACACCGACCCGCTCAACTCCTACCGCGAACGCCTGCTGTGGAACTTCCCCGACGCCACCACGGTGGACCTCGCCGGCACCGGACAGTTCCAGGGCAGCTTCCTCATCGGCAACCAGACGTCGAGCACGACCGTCACCCTGCCCGGCATCAACGGCCGTTTCTTCACCACGGGTTCCCTCACCCACACCAGCGCGGCATCGGGCGGCGGCGGGCAGGAGTTCCACGCCTACCCCTTCAACGGCGACCTTCCGGACTGCGACGGGACCAACACGGTCACCGGCGAGGTGCGGGTCCTGAAGACGGACGCGGCGTCCGGTGCGGCGCTCTCGGGTGCGACCTTCCGGCTGTGGGAGGAGACGAACGGCGTGTCGGGTCTGCAGACGAGCGGAACGAACCCGGACACCGCGCTCGGCGGGCTCTGCACGACGGGTGCGGACGGTCTGTGCGAGCGGACGGTGGAGACGGGGACGTACTACTGGCAGGAGACGGATGCTCCCGACGGGTACGACCTGCCGTCGCCGGCCGTGTTCGGACCGCTGGTGCTGACCGAGGCGAACGCCGACGCGGGCGTGTCCGTCACGGCGACCAACAGCCGCACACCGGTCACGCCCGGCACCGGCTCGGTCTGGCTGCTCAAGGCCGACGCGGACAGCGGCCTGCCGCTGAGGGGCGCGACGTTCGAGCTGTGGGAGGAGAGCAACGGGCAAAGCGGCCTGCAGACGGGCGGCACCGACCCCGACACCCGCGTCGGGACACCGTGCACCACCAATGTGGTGGGGCTCTGCTCCTTCGGCGAGCTGGAGAACGGCTCCTACTACCTGAGGGAGACGGCCGTCCCGGACGGCTACGTCCTGCCCACCGACCCGGTCACGGGCCCCTACGTCATCGACGACGAGCAGAAGGCCGTGGTGGCCCGACTGGACAACAGCCGAGCCGACGACCACTGCGAGGACGGGGGCTACGGCGACCCGGGATACGGCGACGAGGGATACGGAGATGAGGGGTACGGCGACCAGGGGTACGGCGACCAGGGGTACGGCGACTCGGGCTACGGCTCGTGCCTCCGCGGCAAGAGCCGCACCGGCGTCGCCTGATCGCTGCGGATGAACGCCGACGACAGCCTATGACGCTGATCGCCACTGGTCACCACTGATCACCGACCGAGCATCGACGAGGCGCGCCCACCGTCCCGAGTGACGGTGGGCGCGCCTCGGTACGTGGGCGGCGGGCAGGACTCATGAGCAGCCGGGCAGTCGCGCACGTGATCGTGCCCTCACCCGTTCGTCCCGCCCTGCCTGGCCCGAACCATGCGCGGGGGATTGGCTGGGCGCACACCGTGAGGAGGCACCCGTGCCGGACGACGAGAATCAGAACGAACTGGCCGCGTTGCGTGCGCGGGTCGCCGCGCTGGAGGGGGAGGCGGCCGCCCGGCCGGCTCGTCGCCATCGCGGCCGCTCGTTCCTGGCCGCCGTGCTCATCATCATCGGATGCCTCCTCGTTCCGTTGGGCATCGTCGCCGCGTGGACCTCCGACATCGTCGGAGACACCGACCGGTACGTCTCCACGGTCGCCCCGCTCGCCTCCGACGAGGACGTGCAGGCGGCGGTCGCCAACCGGGTCACCGGTGCGGTGATGGAGCACATCGACCTGGAGTCCCTCCTGGAGGGGGTCGCCCCCGAGCAGCGTCCGCTGCTCGCCAAGGCGCTGGGGAAGCTCGGCGGCTCGTTGGAGAGCGCGGTCAGCAGCTTCGTCCACGACAAGGCGCAGGACGTCGTCGCGTCGGACGCCTTCGAGACCGTCTGGACCGACGCCAACCGGGCCGTCCACACCTCCGTCGTCCGCGCCCTGACGGGCAGCGGCGACGGAGCCGTACAGATCAACAACGACACCGTGACCGTCGATCTCGCACCCGTGATCGAGCGGGTCAAGGAGCGGCTCGTCGACGCGGGACTCACCGTGGCCGGCAAGATCCCGGAGATCCACACCGATTTCACGGTCGTCAAGTCCGATGACATCGGCAAGGTCAAGACCGGGTTCCGCCTGCTTCAGGTGATGGGGCTGTGGCTGCCTGTGCTCGCGGTGCTGCTGGTGGTCGCGGGAGTCCTGCTGTCCACCCATCGCCGTCGCACCGTGATCGCCTCGGCGATTGGTGTCGCCGTCGCGGCCCTGATCCTCGGCATCGCTCTGACCGTGTTCCGTACGGTCTACCTCAACGCCCTGCCCGACACCGTCTCCCAGCCCGCCGCCGGGTCCGTCTACGACGCGCTGATCCACTTCCTGCGCACCACGGTCCGCATGGTGGTGACCCTCGGCCTGGTGGTCGCCCTGGCCGCCTGGCTCACCGGCCCCAGCCGCCCCGCCGTCGTCACCCGCCGCATGTGGAACTCCGGCATCGACGCGACCCGTACCGCGGCGGACCGGGCCGGCCTGCGGACGGGCCCGGTCGGCCCCTTCGTCCGCCGCTACCGCACGTGGATCACCTGGATCCTGGTGGCCCTGGCGGTCCTCGTGTACGTCCTGTGGGACCACCCCACCGCCTGGGTGGTCGTCGGTCTCGCGCTGGCCCTGCTGTTCGCCTTCGCGGTGGTCAGGTTCCTCGGGGCGGAGCCCGCGGAGCCCGCCGAGGACGGCGAGAAGACGTCCGTCCGGGCGTAGGGCGGGCGGATGCCCGAAGGAGGCCGGATGGCGCGCTGGGCGGCCCGAGGGCGGCATCTGCGCGCCAGGGCCGAGGAGCGGCTGCCCGTCCTGACCGAGATCGCGAGCCGGCTGCTGGGCGGCAACCTGCTGGACGCGGGGACCCGGCTCGCGGCTCAGGCCTTCCTGGCCGCCGTACCGCTGCTGTTCGCCGTCGCGGCGTTCGCCCCGGCCTCCGTCCGTGACCAGCTGCGGGAATCCCTGCGTGCCATGTTCGGGCTGACCGGGCGCTCCGACGTCGAGCTGGAGCAGGTCCTGGGCGATTCCGCCGACGACGAGCTGCGGGAGACGACCGGTGCGGTCGGTCTGGTCATCGCGCTGGCCTCCGCCACCAGCTTCAGCCGGGCCATGGCGAGGGTCTGCGAGCGGGCCTGGGCCCTGCCCAAGGCCAAGACGCGGGTCGCGGCCTGGCGGTGGGTGGTGTGGCTGCTCGCGCTGCTCCTGGTGGTCCTCGTGCAGGGGCCGCTGCGGGACGGCTTCGGCGCGGGCCTCTGGCTCGGGGTGCCGGTCTTCTTCCTCGTGAGCGTGGGCATCTGGATGTGGACACAGCACCTGCTGCTGGCGAAGCGGGTTCCGTGGCTGCCGCTGCTCCCCGGCGCGGTCCTGGCGGCCGGGGCGACGAGCGCCCTGGCCCTGACGGCCCGGCTGTACATGCCTACCGCGCTCAACAAGGCGCTGGCGGAGTACGGCTCCCTCGGCCTCGTCCTCACGATGCTGTCCTGGCTGATCGTCGTGTGCGCGGGGATCACGTTCGCGTTCACCATCGGGGCGGTACTGGCCCAGGAACCGCCCCTGAGTCACCACCTCGGGCCGAGGACCGTCGCACCGGGTGGGGCGGTGGACGGGAAGGCGACCCCCTCGTCGGAGCCGGATCTGTGACGCTGTGCGCGGCTCACCGCTGTGCGCGGCGCCGGGCGATGAACAGGCCGAGGACGATGCCCACGAGAAGCGTGACGGTGAGGACGATCCACAGCGGAAGGGTGACCGTCGGGATCCAGAGCCGGACGGTGATCGAACCGGTGTTCGCGGCGATGAACCAGATGGCCAGGGCGGCGAGAATCACGAAACCGATGGTGCGCACGCGCATGTCCCGCCCCTTGACCGTCAAGGTCGAGGGTCCGTGCGGCTTGTTTGCGGTGTTCTGGCGCATAAATCCCATTATCGACCGATCGGGTCGTCCGGTCGATCGGACCAGGTGTGTGACCTGCTCGGCCCCCACGGAGCGGGTTATAGGGTGAACCGCTCCAGGGGTCGGAGCCAGAAGTCGGGTGGGGTGGGGAATGCACCGGTTGTCCAGAAGAGGCCGCTACATCGCGTGGGCGGCGACGGGCGCCGTCGTCGTGGCGGGTGCCGGCGTCGCGGCGCAGACCTCGATGGCGGCCCCGGCATGGCCGGCGCAGAAGACCTACACGGGCCGGGCGTTCGACGCCTGTACGGCGCCCTCGCTCACCGCGATGAAGGCGTGGAAGAAGGACGCGTACTACGGCGGCGTCGCGGTCTACATCGGCGGCAGGAACCGTGGCTGTGCCCAGCCCAACCTGACGAGGTCCTGGGTGAAGTCGACGGACACGCTCGGCTGGCGCGTCATCCCGCTCTACGTCGGGGCCCAGCCGCCCTGCCAGAAGAGCAGGAACAAGGAGAGGTTCACCGCGGCCACGGCCGTCTCGGTCGGGGCGAGCAACGCCAACGACGCCATCGCCAAGGCATCGGCGCTCGGCATGAAGGCCGGAAGCCCGATCTACCTCAACATGGAGTCGTACGACATCGCCGACAAGGCGTGCAACGACGCCACCCTGGCCTACGTGCGCTCCTTCACCAAGACCCTGCGCGCCAAGACCTACCGCGCGGGCCTGTACGGCTTCAGCAGCTCCGGCGCCAAGGCGATCGCCACCGCCAAGAACCGCACGGACCTGCCGGGAAACCTCTGGTACGCCCTGTGGAACGGCCAGGAGACCACCACCAGGGACTGGCCCTGGGACCCGAAGCTGTACACCGACCACAGCCGCGGCCACCAGTACAAGGCCAACAGCAGGGAGACCCGCGGCGGCCACACCATCACCGTCGACCGCAACGCCTGGGACGCCCCGGTCGCCATCATCGGCTGACCCGGTCGGACCGGTACAGCCGTGACAGCCGTGCCCCCGGTCAAAGGGGCAGTCGTGAGAGATGAGAGGGTCTAGCGGGTGAGCGAGACATCACCGAAAACCCTGCAATACCGCGTCGACGGGCAAGAAGAGGCCCCCGTCCTCGTCCTGGGCCCCTCGCTGGGCACCACATGGCACATGTGGGACCGGCAGATACCGGAGCTCACCCGGGACTGGCGGGTCGTCCGATTCGACCTTCCCGGGCACGGCGGGGCCCCCGCCGAACCCCTCACCTCGGTCGCCGAGCTCGGCGACCGGCTCCTCGCCACCCTCGACTCGATCGGCGTCCAGCGCTTCGGGTACGCGGGTTGCTCCCTCGGCGGCGCCGTCGGCCTCGATCTGGCCCTGCGTGCGCCCCACCGGGTCGCCTCCCTCGCCCTGGTCGCCACCTCGCCCCGGTTCGGCAGCGCCGACGAGTTCCGCCAGCGCGGTGTCATCGTCCGCGCCAACGGTCTGGAGCCGATGGCCCGCACCGCGCCCGAGCAGTGGTTCACCTCGGTGTTCTCCGGCGCGCAGCCCGCGATCGTGGACTGGGCCGTGCAGATGGTCCGGACGACCGACCCCGCCTGCTACATCGCCGCCTGCGAGGCCCTCGCCGTCTTCGACGTGCGTGAGGCCCTCGACCGGATCGCCATCCCGGCCCTCGTCCTCGTGGGCTCGGAGGACCAGGTCACCGGCCCCGCCGAGGCCCGCACCCTGGTGGCGGGGATCGCCGACGCCCGGCTCGCCGTCGTCCCCGGTGCCTCGCACCTGGCCCCCGTCGAGCAGCCCGCGGCCGTCACCGACCTGCTCATCGAGCACTTCGCCGGTACGGCTCCGGACACCAGCGGCATCCTGACCGTGCCGCCGCTGCCCGCGGCCCCGGCGCCCCCGGCCGAGCCGGTCCCGGACGCCGAGCCCGCCGAGGCCGGCCGCCCCGACCCGTACGAGAAGGGGCTCGGGCTGCGGCGCGAGGTCCTCGGCGACGCCCATGTGGACCAGGCCCTCTCCGGCGACGCCGACGGAGCCTTCCAGGACCTCGTCACCCGGTACGCCTGGGGCGAGGTCTGGAGCCGGGACGGTCTCGACCGGCGCACCCGGAGCGTCGTCACCCTCACGGCCCTCATCGCCGGAGGCCACCGGGAGGCCCTCGCCGACCACACCCGCGCGGCCCTCCGCAACGGGCTGTCCGCCGAGGAGCTCCGCGAAATCGTCCTCCACGCGGGCGTGTACTGCGGCTTTCCCGCCGCCGAGACCGCGCTGCGCGTGATCGCCCGGGTCGTCGAGGAGGAGACGACGCCCCCGGCGTAGCCTGGCCCCGTGAAGCTGACGAAGAAGTCCCACGCGTGCGTGCGGCTGGAGAAGGACGGGCGGACGCTCGTCCTCGACCCCGGCATGTTCACCGAGGAGGACGCGGTCCTCGGGGCCGACGCCCTGCTCGTGACGCACGAGCACCCCGACCACTTCGACGAGGGTCGCCTGCGGGCCGCGCTGGAGGCCGACCCGGCCGCCGAGATCTGGACGCTGCGCAGCGTCGCCGACCAGCTCTCGGCGGCCTTCCCGGGCCGCGTGCACACCGTCGGGCACGGCGACACGTTCACCGCCGCCGGGTTCGACGTCCAGGTGCACGGCGAGCTGCACGCCGTGATCCACCCCGACATCCCGCGCGTCACCAACGTCGGCTACCTCGTCGACGGCGGCGCCGTCTTCCACCCCGGCGACGCGCTCACCGTGCCCGACCACCCCGTGGACACGCTGCTGCTCCCCGTCATGGCCCCGTGGAACAAGATCTCCGAGGTCATCGACTACGTGCGCGAGGTCGAGCCGCGCCGCGCGTACGACATCCACGACGCCCTGCTCACGGACCTCGCCCGGCCCATCTACGACCGCCAGATCGGCGCGCTCGGCGGCACCGACCACCAGCGGCTCGCCCCCGGCGCCTCCGCCGAGCTCTGAGCCGGTCCGCCGGGCATCCGAGGCCGCTCCAGCCCGGCACGGCGTCGATTGTCGGACCCCGCACGTAGGCTTGCGCCCATGCGCATCGCCACCTGGAACGTCAATTCGATCACCGCCCGGCTGCCCCGACTCCTGGCCTGGCTGGAGAGCAGCGGCACGGACGTGCTGTGCATCCAGGAGACCAAGTGCACCGCCGAGCAGTTCCCCACCGAGGAGCTGCGCGCCCTCGGCTACGAGTCCGTGGTCAACGCCACGGGCCGGTGGAACGGCGTGGCCCTGGTCTCCCGAGTCGGCCTCGCGGACGTGGTCACGGGCCTGCCCGGCGGCCCGGACTACGACGGGGCCGAGGAGCCCCGGGCGATCTCCGCGACCTGCGGACCGGTCCGCGTCTGGTCGGTGTACGTGCCGAACGGCCGGGAGGTCGAGCACGAGCACTACGCCTACAAGCTGCGCTGGCTGGAGGCCCTGAAGGCGGCCGTCGCGGAGGACGCGGCGGGGGACCGGCCCTTCGCGGTCCTCGGCGACTACAACATCGCGCCGACCGACGACGACGTCTGGGACCGGGCGGCCTTCGAGGGCCTGACGCACGTGACGGAGCCCGAGCGGGCCGCGCTCGCCGGCCTCCGTGAGACCGGTCTGTCCGACGTGGTCCCGCGCCCCCTCAAGTACGACCACCCCTTCACGTACTGGGACTACCGCCAGCTCTGCTTCCCGAAGAACCGGGGCATGCGCATCGACCTGGTCTACGGCAACAAGCCCTTCGCCGAGGCCGTCACGGACAGCTACGTGGACCGCGAGGAGCGCAAGGGCAAGGGCGCCTCGGACCACGCGCCCGTCGTGGTCGACCTCGACGTGTAGCGGATGCGGCCCCCACCCGGCGGCGGAACGATCTCCGCGCGCCGGGTGGTCGACCGGGAGGTGACGGTGCGAGGCTGTTCGGATGAACATTCCATTCCTGGACAACTGGCGCAAGCGGCACGCACCCGAGGCGGCCGACTCCCCGTTGGCCTCGGCCTTCGACCGTGACCCCGACGGTGTGGCCGATCTGCTCGCCGAGTGCGAGCTGCTGCGCTCCCGTGTCGCGCAGTCCGGGGTGGCACTCGACGACACCCCGCGTTCCCTCCAGGAGCTCGACCAGCTGCCGCCCCGCTGGCGCGACGACCCGGAGGAGCTGCCCTGGATCGGGAACGACGCCGGGCTCTACCTCGGCACCGTGATCGTGCGGAACGTACCGGGCGCGCGCTGGCAGGTCTGGCCCGGCGGCGGCCTGGTGGTGCGGCTCTCCTCCGGCCGGGAGATCGCGGTCGTCGAGGCCGGTCTCGACTGGGCGGTGACGGGCTCGCCGGAGCTCTCCCAGATGTACGCCGAGGCCGCCGAGTACTGAGTCCGCCGCCCCGCTCGGGCCGGTCCCGCAGCCCGCTCCCGCCACCCTTTTGCAGTAAATACGGCTTATTGCGGTTTCATGCGTGTCGGGCGTGAAGTCCCTTTTCTGGTGGATAGTTTGCGCTGACTCGACACCGCTGAGAAATGGGGCAGGGCAGCGTATGGCCGTCGTCGATCCGCTGATCGAACTGCGTGGCGTCAACAAGCACTACGGCACGTTGCACGTCCTCCAGTCCATCGATCTCACCGTCGGCCGGGGGGAGGTGGTCGTCGTCATCGGCCCGTCCGGATCGGGCAAGTCCACCCTCTGCCGGGCGATGAACCGACTGGAGAGCGTGGAGTCGGGCGAGATCGTCATCGACGGACAGCCCCTCCCCGAGGAGGGCAAGGCGCTCGCCCGGCTGCGTGCCGAGGTCGGCATGGTCTTCCAGTCGTTCAACCTCTTCGCGCACAAGACCGTCCTCGCCAACGTCTCCCTCGCGCAGATCAAGGTCCGCAAGCGCAAGAAGGAGGAGGCGGACCGGCGTTCGCGCGAACTCCTCGACCGGGTCGGACTCGCCGCGCACGCCGACAAGTACCCCGCCCAGCTCTCCGGCGGCCAGCAGCAGCGCGTGGCCATCGCCCGCGCCCTCGCCATGGACCCCAAGGCGCTCCTCTTCGACGAGCCGACCTCGGCCCTCGACCCCGAGATGATCAACGAGGTCCTGGAGGTCATGCAGCAACTCGCCCACGAGGGAATGACGATGGTGGTCGTCACCCACGAGATGGGCTTCGCCCGCTCCGCCGCCAACCGGGTCGTCTTCATGGCCGACGGGAAGATCGTCGAGGACCGTGCTCCGGAGGACTTCTTCACCGCCCCGCGCAGCGAGCGCGCCAAGGACTTCCTCTCCAAGATCCTCAAGCACTGAGCGGGGTGGGAACCATGCCGCGTACGCACCGCCCGCTCCGCACCCCGGCCGTGCCCGCCCTGCTGCTCGCCCTGACGGCGGCGCTCGTCGGCTGCGGCAGGGAGGGCAGCCCGCCCGTCAAGGGCCCTCAGCCCGACCGACTCCCCGTCTACCAGGTCCAGTCCGGCTTCACCCTGCCGGACTCCAGCACCTGGAACCGGGCGAAGAAGCGTGGCCGTCTCGTCGTCGGCGCCAAGGAGGACCAGCCCTACATGGGCGAGAAGGACCCGGCCACCGGCCGCTACTCCGGCTTCGACATCGAGATCGCCAAGATGATGGCGGCCTCCCTCGGCTTCGACCCGGCCGGCATCGACTTCCGTACGATCGCCTCGGCCAACCGCGAAACCGCCCTGCAGAACGGGCAGATCGACTACTACGTCGGCACCTACACCATCAACGACAACCGCAAGAAGCTCGTCGGCTTCGCCGGGCCCTACTACCTGGCCGGCCAGTCCCTGCTGGTCCGCACCGACGAGAACGACATCAACGGCCCCCAGGACCTGGCCGGCAAACGCGTCTGCTCGGCCGCCGGCTCCACCCCGTACCAACGCATCGAGCAGGACTACCCGAAGGCCGAACTCGTCGCCTACGACACGTACTCCGCCTGCGTGGACAACCTGCTGACCTACCAGGTCGACGCGGTCACCACCGACGACACGATCCTCATGGGCTACGCCGCCAAGGTCCCGGACGAACTCAAGGTCGTCGGCAAACCGTTCTCGAAGGAGCCGTACGGCATCGGCGTCCCGCGCGGTGACAACGCCCTGCGCTTCGCCCTCGACGACGCCCTGGCCGCCCACGAGAAGAACGGCGACTGGAAGAAGGCCTACGACGCCACCCTCGGCCTCTCCGGGGTCCCCGCCCCGACACCGCCCCCCATCGACCGCTATCCGGCGAGCTGACGAGAGGAGCCTCCCGACATGGACGTCCTGACGGACAACTTCTCGCTCTACGCCGAGGGATTCCTGGGCACCGTCGAACTCACCGTCTACGCCTCGGCGTTGGCCCTCGTCCTGGGCTTCCTCATGGCCTCGTTCCGGGTCGCGCCGGTGGGATCCTTCCGGGTCTTCGGCACGGTCTGGGTCACCGTCCTGCGCAACACCCCGCTGACCCTGCTCTTCTTCGCCGTCATGCTGGGCCTGCCCCGGTTCGGACTCGTGCTGCCCTTCAAGCTGTTCGCGGTCCTCGCGCTCGGCTGCTACACCTCGGCCTTCATCTGCGAGGTGCTGCGCTCCGGCATCAACACGGTGCCGCGCGGGCAGGGCGAGGCCGCCCGCAGTCTGGGGATGAACTTCACCCAGTCCCTCGGCACGGTCGTCCTGCCGCAGGCCTTCCGTACGGTGATCCCGCCGATCGGCTCCACCCTGATCGCCCTCGCCAAGAACTCGGCCATCGCCGGAGCATTCAGCGTCACCGAACTCCTGGGCACCTACAAGACCTTGAGCGAGCTCGGCTACAACATCGTCTGGACCTTCGTCTGGATCGCCGTCGGATACCTCATCATCACCCTCACCATCAGCGCCCTCTTCAACGTCCTCGAGAAGCGCTGGGGAGTCGCCCGATGACCGATTCCACCGCCCTCTACGACATTCCCGGGCCGCACGCCCGGCGGCGCCACCTCCTCTACGGCCTCGCGTCCACCGTCGTGATCCTCGCGCTGGCCGGCTGGATCCTCTATCTCCTCTTCGACAACGACCAGTTCACCTCCATCAAGTGGTCGCCCTTCCTCTACAAGGGCATCCAGGAGCTGCTGCTCGAAGGACTCGGCAACACCCTCAAGGCCTTCGCCTACGCCTCGGTGCTGTCGCTCGCCCTCGGCGCGGTCCTCGCCACCGGACGTCTCTCCGACCACCGGGTGCTCCGCTGGATCTCCACCCTGCTCGTCGAGTTCTTCCGCGCCATGCCCGTCCTCGTGATGATCTTCTTCATCTTCGTGGCACTCAAGGTGCAGGCCCTGCCCGCACTCGTCGCCGGACTGACCCTCTACAACGGTTCCGTCCTCGCGGAGGTCTTCCGCACCGGCATCCACGCCGTGGCACGCGGCCAGGGCGAGGCCGCGTACGCCCTCGGCATGCGCAAGACGCAGGTCATGACCTACGTCCTGGTGCCACAGGCCGTCCGCGCGATGCTCCCCGCCATCATCAGCCAGTTGGTGGTCGCCCTCAAGGACACCTCGCTCGGATTCCTCATCACCTACGAGGAGTTCCTCCACGCGGGCAAACTGATCGCCTCCAACCTGGACTACGACCTGCCGTTCATCCCGGTCGTCCTGGTGATCTCACCGATCTACATCGGGATGTGCATGCTGCTCTCCTGGTTCGCCACCTGGGTGGCCCGCAGAGAGCGCCGCAGTCCGAAGACGAAGGCCGTGGACGTCGACCCGGCCGAACCAGAGACGCTGCTGCCGGGACCGCAGTAGCGAGCGAGGGCCGCACCCGCCCGGCAGCAGCCGGTGATCACTCCTTCCGCAGCGGTACCGACACGTACGACGGGTCGGCCGAGGGGGAGGAGAAGGTCAGCTGCGCGCCGGTCGGGTTGTGCTCGATGTAGAGCGGGTCGACGGTGTCGACGACCAGCGCGAGCCGGTGCCCCGCGGGGACGTCGTACGCCGTGGAGAACAGCTCCAGATCGACGCCGAACGCCTTGCCCGGGGTCCGGTCGTGGAAGGTGTACGGGGCATTGCCGACGAGCTTGCCGACGCCGAGCGGACCCACGTCGTAGAGGTACGCGACGAGGGTGCCGCTCTCCTCGGTGGAGGTGACGGTGGTGTGCACCTTCACGGTGCCGCGCACCCGCTGCGGAGTGTCGTACCGCTCCGACTGCCAGACGCCGGCGAAGGCGCGGGGGAGGAGGGGGACGGAGACGACGGGCGGGATGCGGAGGAACTGGTCCAGGGCGTTGGTGAGCAGGGTGATGCCGCCGTTGGCGCCGGAGTCGATGTTCGCCCAGACCCGCTGCGTACCGCCGAGGTCGAACGTGCGCTGGTTCGCGTGGACGGACTTCCAGTCGGGGTAGCCCTCGTATCCGCCGGTGGAACGGGACTTGAGCTGGACGGGCTGCTCGCGGTCGATGCCGTTGTCGACGCCCTTGAGGTAGCGGTCGAACCACCGGTGGGCGCTGGTCCAGGTGTCGTTGGGCAGCCCGAACAGTCCGGTGGCCTCGGCGGTGGCGTGGTCGCCGGGCCGGAACTCCAGCCGCTTGGGGCCGGTGAGCTTCTCGAAGAAGCTCGCGTACTGGTTGGGCGGGAAGATGGTGTCGCCCCAGGCGTTGCCGAGCATGATCGCGGCACCGTTGGTGTTGATCCGGTCCAGCTGCTCGGCGGGGGAGCGCTTGCGGCCCCAGGCGATCATGTCCTCCTCCTTGTCCAGGTTGGAGGAGAGGAAGTCGCCCAGGATCTGCTTGAGTTCGGGACCGGGGCGGCCGGTGAGGTAGCCGGCGCCACCGAGCAGGGCGGCGGCCTGGAGGTGCTGGGTGCGGCCGCTGTAGATGGACTCGATGAGGTCGGCCCAGCCGCTGAGCGCGGCGACGGCCTTGATCCGCGGGTCGTGGGCGGCGGCGAGCAGGCTGATCCCGGCGCCGTACGAGACGCCCGCCATGCCGATGTGGGCGGGGTCGGCGGCGGTGTTGGCGAGGGCCCAGTCGATCACCTTGGAGGCGTCGGCGATGTCCTTGGGCCCCGCCGTCTCGATCTCCCCGCCGGACTGCCAGAAGCCACGCGAGTTGTAACTCACCACGATGTAACCGGAGTCGGCGAGCTGCTTGGCCTGGGCGAGGTACTCGATCTGGGGCATGGCCCAACTGGTGGGCAGCACGATCAGGGGGTGGCGGGTGGTGCCGGTGGACCCGGCGGGGGTCACGACGTTCGCCTTGAGGACGGTGCCGCCCTCCCCGACGATGTCGACGAAGCGGATGCCGGCGCCGGCGGTCTCTCCGGCCTGGGCGGCGGGCGCGAGCCCGAGGGCCGCCCCGGCCACGAGGGCGGCCGAGACGGCGAGGGCCAGGGGTGTGCGTCGCACGGGTCACTCCTCACTGGGTACTGCTGGGTAGGCAGTACGGGCACTGATGGGGGGCAGTGAAAGTGACCCGACGGTAACCGGGGCGGCTTACTCATGGTAACTGGTCGGTAAGTTACGTGCGGGTAACGATTGATGGCCGGGCGGTGCCGTCCAGGAGGTCGGCGGCCTCCGCGAGGTCCGTGTGCGCCTCCTGGTGGCGCCCGGTGGCCACCAGGAACAGGGCACGGTCGGTGAGGGCCTGGGGGAGGGCGGTCGCGGTGCCGTCCAGGCGGCGGGCGAGGGCGACACCCTCGTCGAACAGTGGCCGCAGGAGCCCCTCGCGCCCATGGGAGTGCCCGGCGAGTGCCGCCCGGAGGGTCAGCCTGCGGCGGACGACGTACAGCTCCGGCAGCGCGCCGGCCGCCGAGTGGCGGGCCGCCTCCGCTTCGAGGGCGGTGACCCCGTCACGGTAGGCCGCCCGCGTGTCGGGCGACCACTGGATGCCGTCCGCGCCGAACGGCGGCGCCGGTGCCTCCGGGGACGCGGCGGGCTCGTCGGAGCGGCCCGACAGCACGAACAGCGTGACCCACCGGGTGACCATGTGGCTCGTGGCCGTGCCGTGCTCCGCGAGCTGTCCGAGCACGTCCAGCGCCTCCTGCCGGGAGGCCGCCGCCTCGGCCGGGCGCCCGGCGTTCTCCAGGAGCCGGGCGTGGTGGACCAGCTCCCACACCAGATCGGCGGGTGGCATGCCGTTCTCGGCGGCCCGCCGTCTCCCGGCGTCCACGGTCCGGGCGAACGTGTCGACGGCCTCCTCGTGGAGCCCGGCGGCGGCCAGCTCGGCGGCCAGTTCGTACACACCCCAGGCCGAGACCTCCGTCTCCGTGGCCTGGACGCGCCGGTGGATATCGGCCGCCTCCCGATGGCGCCCCTCCTCGGCGAGGACATACGCGAGGCGCCGAGGCCCGTACCAGGAGTGCGTCAGCAGCTCCCGGCCCTCCGGGCCCCACGCGGCGTCCGCCATCTCCTCGCAGACCGCCCGCGCCTCGGCCCGCCGACCCAGGGCGAGGAGCGCGCGCTCTCGGAAGTGCAGGGCGCGGAACAGCCGCTCCATCCGGTTCGGCGCGCCTGCCCCGATTCGCCGGCCCGCGGCCACCCCTTCGGTGTACAGCGCCAGTTCCACCTCCGGGTCGTCGGCGTTGTACCCGGCCTGCAGGAGCGTATCGACCAGCTTCGGCAGATACGCCCTGGGGCTCACCTCCGCGAGCACTCGGTACGCCCTCAACTGCTCCTGGAGGCCGAGCCGCCCCGATCCGAGCAGCAGTACCCGCGCTCGCAGCACCGCGTCCTCGTCCCACTTCGCCGTGTTCCCCATGTGCCCCCTGTTCTCCGCGTGATGTACGACGGAGATTCTGGGATTCGGGGAACGGCCCGGACAAGGCTTGCGAACTGTGCGTTCCGTCCTACGAAAACCGGCCCTGACCTGTCATGATGGTGACGTCTTCACCTCGACGGGAGGACCGTTGGAGAACCGGATCGTCGCACCCGACGTCTTCGACCCGCGGATCTACGCCGCAGGCATCCCGCACGACCGCTTCCGCGCCCTGCGCGACCACGCGCCCGTCGCGTGGCAGGAGGAGCCCGAGATCCTGGGCTGGCCCGCCGGTTCCGGGTTCTGGGCCGTCACCCGGCACGCCGACGTCGTCCGGGTGCTCAAGGACTCCGGGACGTACTCCTCGCACCTCGGCGCCACCCAGATCCGCGACCCCGACCCCGCCGATCTGCCCTTCATCCGGCGCATGATGCTCAATCAGGACCCTCCGGAGCACGGCCGGTTGCGGCGCCTCGTCAGCCGGGCCTTCACCCCGGGGCGGATCGAGCGGTTCGGCGTCACCGCGCGGGAGCGTGCGCGGCAGCTGCTCGCGGGCGCGGTCGACGCGGGCGGCGAGGTGGACCTCGTCCGCGCCGTCACCGACGACTACGCGCTGCTCAACCTCACCGATCTGCTCGGAGTGCCCCCGAGCGACCGGGGCCTGCTGCACACCTGGACCGAGCGGGTCATCGCGTACCAGGACCCCGACGAACCGCCCGTCCTCGACGACGAGGGGCGGCCCGTCAATCCGCGGTCGCCGGCGATGCTCGCCGAGATGTTCGACTACGCCCAGGAGCTCGCCGCCCACAAGCGCGAGCATCCCGCCGATGACGTCATGAGCGTGCTCGCCACCTCAGAACTGGCCGACGCCGAACTGGAGATGTTCTTCTTCCTGCTGACCGTCGCCGGAAACGACACCGTCCGCAGCGCCGCCCCCGGCGGGCTCCTCGCTCTCGCCGAACACCCCGACGAACAACGGAGGTTGTGGAACGGAGACGTCTCCCCGGACACGGCGGTGGACGAACTGCTCCGCGTCCACCCGCCCGTGCTCTCCTTCCGGCGCACGGCCGCCCGCGACACCGAACTCGCGGGGCAGGCGATCCGGCGCGGCGACAAGGTCGTCGTCTTCCACGCCTCCGCCAACCACGACGAGCGCGTCTTCCCCGACCCGCACCGTCTTGACCTCGACCGGAGCCCGAACCCGCACGTGTCCTTCGGCGACGGCCCGCACGTCTGCCTCGGCGCGCACTTCGCCCGGCTTCAGCTCCGCGTGCTCCACGAGGAGGTACGCCGGGCCTGCCCCGGCGGCCTGGAGCTCGCCGGCCCGCCCCGGCGCCTCGTCTCCAACTTCATCAACGGCATCAAGTCGCTGCCGGTGCGACTACGGGAACCGTCCGCGCCGCGCGCGTGACATCGGCCACCAGCTCGACCACATCGGGGCCGTACGCCTGCGAGTTGACGACCTTCAGGAGCACCACGAAGGACCCGGAGCGGTGCAGACGTGCCAACTCCTCGTAGTGGCGGGCGAGATAGCGGGTCGCCGCCTGGTTGGTGATGGCCCGCTGCCCGCAGAAGAGGAACACCGGCCGGCCCCCCTCCCCGGCGGTGAGCCGGGCGAGGATCACGTACTCGCTGACCCCCGGCTCCGAGGGGTAGCGCTCCCCGCCGATCAGGAACGCCCCGCGGTCCGCGCTCGGCTCGACCTCGACGTTCACCTCGATGCCCGGGAGCAGGGTCGCCAGATGGGCGGCCATCCGCCGGTTCGAGTAGGGGCCGCCTACGCAGAACTCCGTCCGGTCGCCGAATCCCTGGTGGGCCTGATCGTGCGAGAGGATCCGGGCCTGCGCCCCGCAGTCCTTGATCAGCGCGGACAGTTCAAGGAGGGCGAACACGTCGAACCGGTGGACCGAGCGGTCGCCGCCCGACTCCCTGTTCACCACGAGCAGGCACTCCGAGTTCCCCGGCAGGCCGAAGAACTCCTGCTTGCGGCGGAGCCTCCGCCGCCAGAGGTACGTGCGGCCCAGCCAGCCGAGCGACGCGCTGACCCCCGTCGCGAGCACCCCGAGCACGATGTTGCGCAGGTCTTCGTCCATGGGCGCGCATGCTAGCGGGGAAACGGCCTCCTGTTCGAGGCGGTCCTGACGGGAGGGGCCGGGGGAAGTTACGCTGCGCGGACGGTCATTGACTGGAGGTAGGGAATGCGTCGCTCCGCCGCTGGGAAGGTCTCCGCTCTCGCCGTCGCGGCGACGGTGCTCTCGATGGGTGCCGCCGCTCCGCCCACGGCCCCACCGGCCGCACCGCCACCGCCCGTCAAGGAACCCGTCGCCGTCGGCTACGGCGGCGCGGTCGCCAGTGTGGACGCCGACGCCTCGGCCGCCGGTGTCGAGGTGCTCCGCAAGGGCGGCAACGCCGTGGACGCCGCCGTCGCCGTCGCGGCCGCGCTCGGCGTCACCGAGCCCTACTCGGCGGGCATCGGGGGCGGCGGCTACTTCGTCTACTACGACGCGAAGAGCCGTACGGTCCACACCGTCGACGGACGCGAGACCGCGCCGCGCTCGGCCGACACGAACCTCTTCGTGGAGAACGGCGCGCCGATCCCCTTCGAGGAGGGGATGACCAGCGGCCGTGGCGTCGGCACCCCCGGCACCCCGGCGACCTGGAAGACCGCCCTCGACGCCTGGGGCAGCAAGAGGCTCGGCACCCTGCTCGAACCCGCCGAGCGGCTGGCCCGCGAGGGCTTCACCGTCGACGCCACCTTCCGCGCGCAGACCGCGGGCAACGAGGCGCGGTTCCGCGACTTCCCCGCGAGCTCCGAACTCTTTCTTCCGGGCGGGCAGTTGCCCGTCGTCGGCTCGGTCTTCAAGAACCCCGACCTGGCCCGTACGTACGAGAAACTCGGGCGCGAGGGCGTCGGCGCGCTCTACCGGGGTCCGCTCGCCCGGGACATCGTGAACACCGTCCGCACGCCCCCGGTCCGCGAGGGCGCCACCCGGAAGGTGCGGGCCGGCGACCTGACGGAGCGTGACCTCGGCGCGTACCACACCGTGTTCCGCAAGCCCACCAAGGTTTCGTACCGGGATCTCGACGTCTACGGGATGCCCCCGTCCTCCTCCGGTGGCACGAGCGTCGGCGAGGCCCTCAACATCCTGGAGGGCACCGACCTCGCGAGCGCCTCCCCGGCCCGCTATCTGCACCGCTTCATCGAGTCGAGCCGCATCGCCTTCGCCGACCGGGGCCGCTGGGTCGGCGACCCCGCCTTCGAGTCCGTGCCGACACGGGGGCTGCTCTCCCAGCGGTACGCCGACTCGCGCGCCTGCCTGATCCGGGACGACGCCGCCCTGACCAGCCCCCTCGCGCCCGGCGACCCGAACAGCCCGGTGCCGTGCGCGAGCGGTGGCACGGCGGCCCCGACCACGTACGAGGGGGAGAACACCACCCACCTCACGGTGGCCGACAAGTGGGGCAACGTCGTCGCCTACACCCTCACCATCGAGTCCACCGGCGGCAGCGGGATCACCGTGCCCGGCCGGGGCTTCCTGCTCAACAACGAACTGACCGACTTCTCCTTCGCCCCGGCGAACCCGGCCGTGCACGACCCGAACCTGCCCGGCCCCGGCAAGCGGCCGCGCTCCTCGATCTCGCCGACGATCGTCCTCGACGGACACGACCGGCCGGTCCTCGCGCTCGGGTCGCCGGGTGGCGCGACCATCATCACGACGGTCCTCCAGACCCTCACCGGGGTCGTCGACCGGGGCCTGCCGCTCGTCGACGCGATCGCCGCGCCGCGGGCCAGCCAGCGCAACCAGGCCACCACCGAGCTCGAACCCGGCCTGTGGAACAGCCCGGTCAGGGCGGAGCTCGAAGCCATCGGGCACGGCTTCCGGCAGAACCCGGAGATCGGCGCGGCGACCGGCGTCCAGCGCCTGCCGGACGGCCGCTGGGTGGCCGCGGCCGAGACCGTGCGCAGGGGCGGCGGGTCGGCGATGGTGGTCAGGCCGGCGGGGAAGTAGCGGCGGGAGGGGGCACACGGGTGCCCCCTCCCCGTCCTGCGGCGGACGCGCGTCGCAGCGCGTCTGCCGCGTTCCGCGGGGGGACGCGCGTCCCCCCGGTGCGTCTGCCGCGTCCCGCAGTGGACGGTGCGTCCCCCTGTGCGTCTGCCGCGTCCCGCAGTGGACGGTGCGTCCCCCTGTGCGTCCGCCGTGCCCCCAGTGGACGTGCGTCCCACCCCGTGCGTCTGCCGCGCCCCTGTGGCGGGCGTGTGTCCTGCCGCGCGCCCTCCGCGTCCTACAGCGCCGTCAGCACCCGCGGGCCCTCGTCCGTGATCGCCACCGTGTGCTCCGCGTGCGCCGCGCGTGAGCCGTCGACCGTGCGGATCGTCCAGCCGTCGCGCGCCGTGTAGTGGTCGTCCGTGCCGCCCCCGATCAGCATCGGCTCGATCGCGAGCACCATCCCGTGGCGCAGTTTCATGCCCCGGCCCGGTCGTCCCTCGTTGGGGACGCCCGGGTCCTCATGCATCGTGCGGCCGATGCCGTGGCCGCCGAAGCCGTCCGGGATGCCGTACCCGGCGGCGCGGCACACCCGGCCGATCGCGTGCGCGACGTCGCCGATGCGGTTGCCGACGACGGCGGCCGCGATGCCTGCCTCCAGGGCCTCCTCCGCCGCGGCGATCAGCCGGGTGTCCTCCGGCCGGGCCGGGCCGACCGTGAAGCTGATCGCCGAGTCGCCCGCCCAGCCGCCGAGCAGGGCCCCGCAGTCAGCCGAGACCAGGTCGCCCGGGGCGAGCCGGGTGTCGTCCGGGATGCCGTGGACGATCGCGTCGTTCACGGAGACGCACACGACCGCGGGGAACGGCACCGGCGCCCATTCGGGGCGGTAGCCGAGGAACGGCGATCCGGCGCCCGCTTCGGCGAGGACCTCCCGCGCCGCGCGGTCGAGGTCGGTGAGCGGCACGCCGGGCGCCGCCTTCTCCCGTACGGCCGCCAGGGCGCGGGCGACCACCCGCCCCGCCTCACGCATCGCGGCCAGGTTCTCGTTCGTCTTGATCTCCACCATGCCAATTACTATACCGGTATTAGTATGGCGTCATGGTGCGCACACCCCTGACCCCCGAAGAGCGCGAGCGCGGCGAGCGCCTCGGCCTGTTCCTGCGCGAAGCGCGCGGCGAGCGGTCGATGGTGGAGATCGCCGCCGCCGCCGGACTGTCCGCCGAGACCCTCCGCAAGATCGAGACGGGCCGGGCCCCCACCCCGGCGTTCTTCACCGTCGCGGCCCTCGCCCGGGTCCTCGGCCTCTCCATGGACGAGCTGGTCGTCCGCTGCGCGCTCGCGCCCGCCTGACGGCCCCCGACCCCGGGTGCGCGGGAATTCGGTGGCGCAGGGGACCGGCACGGACGATCATGCGACGCATGAGCGACGCACCCGCACGATGGACCACGGCGACCGTCTACCCCGACATGTGGGCGGACCCGGACGACGACCCCCGCAACAGCAACGGGGGTCCCGGCTCGGAGGGTGAGCTCGCGACCTTGCAGGACTGCCTGCGGGACTACCGGCTGACCCTGCGGATGAAGTGCGAGGGGCTGGACGCGGAGCAGCTCGCCCGCCGGTCGGTCCCGCCGTCGACCATGTCGCTGCTCGGCCTGGTCCGGCACCTCGCCGAGGTGGAGCGGGACTGGCGCAACTGGATCAGCGACGGTGAACCGCTGCCGAAGCTGTACGGCAGGAAGGACGCGGACTTCGACGGCGCCGTCGCCGAACAGGCCGTGGCCGACGCCGCGTTCGCCGATCTGGAGCGGGAGCAGGCGGCGCTCGACGCCGAGCTGGCCGAGCATCCGGACCTGGGCGTACGGGTGGGGAAGGACGAGATCGCGATCCGGGAGCTGATGGTGCACCGGATCGACGAGTACGCCCGCCACTGCGGCCACGCCGACCTGCTGCGCGAGTGCGTCGACGGCAGGGTCGGCCAGTGACGGGCGCCGGGCGGCTCCAGGGCCGAGCCGGTTCCTAGACCGAGACCGCCAGCTGGACGCGGCTGTGGCGCGGGAGCTCGATCTCGTCGAGGAGCGCCCGGGCCAGGTCCGCGTGGGCGATCCGGCCGGCGCCGTCGATCACCGTGCCCACGGCCGTCCGGTAGCCCCCGGTCACCTCGGCCTCCGCGTTCAGGTCCTGCGGGGGTACGACCATCAGCCAGTCGAGCTCCTGCCCCGCCTCTGCGGTCAGCAGCGCGAACTCGGCCACGTGCCCCTGCGAGAACACCCGCCACTGTTCCGGGAACTCGGGTGCGTCCATGACCCGCACCCCCGGCTCCGTCTCCAGCGTCGTGGCGATACCCAGCGTCAACAGCCGTCGCACACCCGCCTCTTCGAGTCCCGTGATCAGCGCCTTGGCCGCCGCCGTGAAGTACTCCTCCGAGGAGACGTCGAGGCGGACCGACGTGTTCACGGCGGCGTCATGGCCGGCCGCCAGGGCGGCCACCGAGGCCGGGTCGGTGACGTCGCCCCGTACCAGCGTGACCGAATCCCCGTCCAGATCGGGGTACTTCGAAGGATCGCGGACCACCGCGGTCACCCGGTGGCCCCGGGTCACCGCCTCCGCGACGGCCGCGCGGCCGACCCGTCCACCCGCTCCGAAGACGACGATGCTCCTGCTGACGGCGTTCCCGCTCGTGTCGTTGCTCGTGTCGTTGTTCATGGCAGGACCGTAGAACCGGAGTGCCTGGTTACTTCAACGGTACTGGGCTAGCTTCGGCACATGAACCAGCCGCTGCCCACCGACCTCTTCCACGACCCGGACTGCTCCGACCGTGCCCAGCCCATCCGCGTCGGCGGCAAGTGGACCGCCGTGGTGCTCCGCTGTCTGGAGGACGGACGGCCGCGCCGCTTCTCCGAGCTGCGCGTCCCGCTCCACTGGATCACCCCCAAGGTCCTCACCGAGACCCTGCGCACCATGGAGCGCGACGGCTTCCTCACCCGCACCGCGTACGACGAGAACCCGCCGCGCGTCGAGTACGCGCTGACCGCCCTCGGCCGGTCGCTGATCGATCCCCTCGACGCCGCCTGCGCGTGGGCCCGCGACCATGTCCCGGAGATCACCGAGGCCAGGACCGCGTACGCGCAGGGCGGCTGACGCCGGGGCGGCCGGACGGCGCGGACCGCGTCTTCGCCGCCCGGGAGACCCTGCCCCCCGCCTCCACTCCGACCCCGGCATAGGCTCCCGGGCATGATGCCCGAAGAGCTGCGGCGCGGCCGCTACGTCAGCCTGACCACCTACCGCAAGAACGGCACGGGGGTCGCGACACCCGTCTGGTACGCGGTCGACGGCGACGAGCTGTACGCCTGGACCCGCACGGACTCCTGGAAGGTCAAGCGGCTGCGGAACGACCCGAGGGTCGAGGTCGCCGTCTGCGACCTGCGCGGCAACGTAGCCGAGGGCGCCGAGCGCTTCACCGGGGAGGGCCGGCTGGTGACGGGGGAGGAGCTGCGCCGGATCCGGGGGCTGCTCTCGCGCAAGTACACCTGGCAGTACTGGCTGACCGACGTGCCCGCCATGCTCGTCCGGCTCGGGAAGCGCCCGCACACCGGGATCGTCGTGCGATTCGGGTGAATTGGGCGGTAGGGCACGCGCAGGAAAACGGTCCGTAGTCGTCCCGTAACACGACTGCGGTCCAATACCCGCGGACCGGAAGGTTCCAGTCGACGGCGGGGCAGGTGCGGATCGCATGACGGTGTATCAACTCCCGGCGGAAGTCGCCACGTTCAGGCAATGGTTGACGGAGCTCGCGTGCCGCATCCCGTCGGGCGGCGGCTGGTACGGAGTCTTCGTCGAACGCGACCCGGACGGGCTGCGCGCCTGCTTCGACGGGATGGAGATCCTGCCCTGGGACATCGTCGAGTCCCTGCTTCAGGACGCCGGCGAAGCGGTCGGGGGGCCGTTCGCCGTCCGGGGCGGGACGCTGTACGCGGCGGCCACCGGCGCCCACGACCGCCGCCCCGGCGGAGCGGAGGCGCTCACCGAACGCCGTGAGCTCATGGAGCGCGAACGCCGGTACGCCGAGTCCCGGGCCCGTGAACTGGGCGACCGGCTCCGTGCGACCCCGGCTCCCGGCCCGGACGACACGGCCCGCCTGGAGCACGACCTGGCCTGGACGCGCGACGACCACGCGCGGGCGACGGCACGGGTCGCCGACCTGACGGCCCGCCTCGCACGGCTGGGGGAGCGGAGCGAGGGCGGCGCGACGCCGGGGCCGCCGCCGGCACCGGCACCGGCACCGGCACCGGCACCGGCACCGGCCAAGCGTCGCCCGCGTGGCGCGCGCTACGCGTGGCTTGACGCCGCTGCCGAGGACCAGGGGCCGGTGGCCGTGCCCGTTCCCGTACTCCCCACCGGGGGAGCGGCGCCGCGCGGGGCCCGGTTCGGGGGCGCCGCCCAGCCGGCCGAGGCCGCCGCGCCCGGCGCCGCCGACCCGGCGGTGCCCTCCGGGGCCGACCCCGCCGAGGCGGGCCGCGCCGCGGCCAACGCGGTCTACGCGCTCCAGCGGCTCCGCGCCCAGGGCCGCAGCGGCGAGGCCCACGCCCTGCTCTGCGAGGCGCTCAACGGGCCGCCCGTCCGGCTGCCCGCCCTCGCCGGGGAACTGCATCGCGCCGGCCTCGGCGCCGACTGGTCCATCCTGCTCTGGGAGGCGGCCTCGCTGCCGCCCGGCCGGCTCGCCGCCGTCGCCGGGGCGCTCGCCGACGCGGGCCGCGCCGCCGACTGCGATCAGCTCCTCCGTCAGGGCGTGGCCCGCCCCGTCGAGGAGCTCGCCGGGGCGTGCGCCGCCCTGCGGGCCGAGGGCCACCACCGCGAGGCCCACGCGCTGCTCACCGCCTTCGTCCGGGTCCGCGCCCCCGAGGACGCGGCCCGCCTCGCGGCCGAGGATCCGCGGGGGCTCGCGCCCCAACTCCTCGAAGCCGCCCGAGCGGTGTCCGCGTCCCGCGAGAGCGATCTGCTGCACGCCCTCCGCGTGGCCGGCCTCGCGGGTGCGTGACCCGGCCGGGCGGGCTCCCTGCGGGGTGGGATTCCGGGCCCGGCGAGCTCCTCTCGCCCGGCCCGGAACCCGCCCCGCGCAGGAGGCCCGCGCCTGCACGTCTCCGTCATGCCCGGACGTGCCGGTACGTGTCGGTACGTGTCCGACGTGGACCACTCGGGTATGAAACATGATCGACCCCGCTGCTTCCCGGCGGCGGTCTTGCTCCGAGGTGTGACGGGGCTTACGTTCTCCTCCTACGCATCGCGTCTACGTGCGTAGAGGCTCTCTGACGCCGTGCCGAAGGAGCAGATCATGACCGACGTCGTACGCGCCGCGCTCGTCCAGGCGACCTGGACCGGCGACACCGAATCCATGATCGCCAAACACGAGGAGTACGCCCGGGAGGCCGCCCGTCAGGGTGCCAAGGTGATCGGCTTCCAGGAGGTGTTCAACGCCCCCTACTTCTGCCAGGTCCAGGAGCCCGAGCACTACCGGTGGGCCGAGCCCGTCCCCGACGGCCCCACCGTCAGCCGGATGCGGGACCTCGCCCGGGAGACCGGGATGGTGATCGTCGTGCCCGTCTTCGAGGTCGAGAGCGAGGGCTTCTACTACAACACCGCCGCCGTGATCGACGCCGACGGCAGCTACCTCGGCAAGTACCGCAAGCACCACATCCCCCAGGTCAAGGGCTTCTGGGAGAAGTACTACTTCCGCCCGGGGAACGCCGGCTGGCCGGTCTTCGACACCGCCGTCGGCCGCGTCGGCGTCTACATCTGCTACGACCGGCACTTCCCCGAGGGCTGGCGCCAACTCGGGCTCAACGGGGCCCAGTTGGTCTACAACCCCTCGGCCACCCACCGCGGTCTCTCCTCCTACCTCTGGCAGCTGGAGCAGCCCGCCGCGGCCGTCGCCAACGAGTACTTCGTCGCCGCCATCAACCGCGTCGGCATCGAGGAGTACGGCGACAACGACTTCTACGGCACGAGCTACTTCGTCGACCCGCGCGGGAAGTTCGTCGGCGACGTCGCCTCCGACAAGACGGAGGAACTCCTCGTCCGCGACCTCGACTTCGGTCTCATCGAGCAGGTGCGCCAGCAATGGGCGTTCTACCGGGACCGACGCCCCGACGCCTACGACGGGCTGGTGCAGCCGTGAGCAGTCTCTTCGACCGGCACAGGGCCGTCATCCCCGACTGGGTCGCCCTCTACTACAAGGACCCCGTCGAGATCACCCACGGCGAGGGCCGCCACGTCTGGGACGCCGACGGCCGCCGGTACCTCGACTTCTTCGGCGGCATCCTCACCACCATGACCGCGCACGCCCTGCCCGAGGTCACCAAGGCCGTCGCCGAGCAGGCCGGGCGGATCATCCACTCCTCGACGCTCTACCTCAACCGCCCGATGGTGGAGCTCGCCGAGCGGATCGCCGGACTCTCCGGCATCCCCGACGCCCGCGTCTTCTTCACCACCTCCGGCACCGAGGCCAACGACACGGCGCTGCTCCTCGCGACCGCGTACCGCCGGTCGAACCAGATCCTCGCCATGCGGAACAGCTACCACGGCCGTTCCTTCTCGACCGTCGGCATCACCGGCAACCGCGCCTGGTCGCCCACCAGCCTCTCGCCGCTGCAGACCCTGTACGTCCACGGCGGCGTCCGGACGCGCGGTCCGTACGCCCAGTACACCGACGAGCGGTTCATCGAGGCCTGCGTCGCCGACCTCGAGGACCTCCTCGGCCACACCCGGGACGTCGCCGCGCTCATCGCCGAACCCATCCAGGGCGTCGGCGGCTTCACGGCCCCGCCCGACGGTCTGTACGCCGCTTTCCGCCGCGTCCTCGACCGGCACGGCATCCTGTGGATCTCCGACGAGGTGCAGACCGGCTGGGGCCGTACCGGCGAGCACTTCTGGGGCTGGCAGGCGCACGGTCAGGCCGGGCCGCCCGACATCCTCACCTTCGCCAAGGGCATCGGCAACGGCATGTCCGTCGGCGGAGTCGTCGCCCGCGCCGACATCATGAACTGCATCGACGCCAACTCGATCTCCACCTTCGGCGGTTCGCCCATCACCATGGCCGCCGGCCTCGCCAACCTCTCGTACCTCCTGGAGCACGACCTCCAGGGCAACGCGCGCCGGGTCGGCGGTCTGCTCATCGAGCGGATCAGGGCGGCCTGCGCCGGAGTCGAGGCGGTACGGGAGGTGCGGGGCCGTGGCCTCATGATCGGCATCGAGCTCACCGAGCCGGGCACCGAGCGGGCGAACCCGGACGCGGCCGCCACCGTCCTGGAGGCCGCCCGCGAGAACGGCCTGCTGATCGGCAAGGGCGGCGGCCACAACACCAGCATCCTGCGCATCGCGCCACCGCTCTCGCTCACCGTCGCCGAGGCGGAGGAGGGTGCGGCGATGCTCGAAGCGGCCCTGCGCGAGCTGTAGCCACCGCGGCCCGCCGTACCCGAGACGACACCGTCCGGCCGTACCGAGACGACACCGTCCCGCCGTACCGGGACGACCCGTCCCGCCGTACCGAGAGCCACACCGTCCCGCCGTATCGAGCAGGGAGAGTCCCGTGAGCATCCGAACCGCCATCCGGGGCGGCCTCGTCGTCACCGCCGCCGACGAACTCCACGCCGACGTGCTGATCGAGGACGGCCGCGTGGTCGCCCTCGCGGCCCACGGCTCCGACGCGGCGGCCGCCTGGACCGCCGACCGGACGATCGACGCCACCGACCGCTACGTGCTCCCCGGTGGCGTCGACGCCCACACCCACATGGAGTTGCCCTTCGGCGGCACCTTCGCCTCCGACACCTTCGAGACCGGCACCCGCGCCGCCGCCTGGGGCGGCACCACCACCATCGTCGACTTCGCCGTGCAGAGCGTCGGCCACAGCCTGCGCGAGGGACTCGACGCCTGGTACGCCAAGGCCGACGGCAACTGCGCGGTCGACTACGCGTTCCACATGATCCTCTCCGACGTCAACGAGCACACGCTCAAGGAGATGGACAAGCTCGTCCAGGAGGGCATCACCTCCTTCAAGCTCTTCATGGCGTACCCCGGCGTCTTCTACAGCGACGACGGCAAGATCCTGCGGGCCATGCAGCGCTCCGCCGACAACGGCGGGCTGATCATGATGCACGCCGAGAACGGCATCGCCATCGACGTCCTCGTCGAGCAGGCACTCGCCCGCGGCGAGACGGACCCCCGCTACCACGGGGAGGTCCGCAAGGCGCTCCTGGAGGCGGAGGCCACCCACCGGGCGATCCAGCTCGCCCGGGTGGCGGGAGCGCCGCTCTACGTCGTGCACGTCTCGGCGGAGGAGGCGGTCGCCGAGATCGCGACCGCCCGCGACAAGGGGCTGCCCGTCTTCGGCGAGACCTGCCCCCAGTACCTGTTCCTGTCCACCGACAACCTCGCGGAGCCGGGCTTCGAGGGCGCGAAGTACGTGTGCAGCACCCCGCTCCGGCCGAAGGAGCACCAGGCGGCGCTCTGGCGCGGACTGCGCACCAACGACCTCCAGGTGGTCTCCACCGACCACTGCCCGTTCTGCTTCGTCGGCCAGAAGGACCTCGGCCGCGGCGACTTCTCCAAGATCCCCAACGGGCTTCCCGGGGTGGAGCACCGCATGGACCTCCTGCACCAGGCCGTCGTCGACGGGCACATCTCGCGGCGCCGCTGGATCGAGATCGCCTGCGCGACACCGGCCCGCATGTTCGGCCTCTACCCGCAGAAGGGCACGATCGCCCCGGGCGCCGACGCCGACGTCGTGATCTACGACCCGCACGCCGTCCAGACCCTGTCCGCCGAGACCCACCACATGAACGTCGACTACTCGGCGTACGAGGGGAAGACGGTCACCGGCCAGGTCGAGACCGTCCTCTCACGGGGCGAGGTCGTCATCGACCAGCGCAAGTACGTCGGCCACGCCGGTCACGGCACGTTCGTGCCGCGTTCCACCTGCCAGTACCTGAACTAGGAGAGCGACGTTGGATTTTGGACTCGTCCTGCAGACCGACCCGCCCGCCTCGCAGGTCGTCGGCCTGATGCGCCGGGCGGAACGCAACGGCTTCCGCTACGGCTGGACCTTCGACTCCGCCGTCCTGTGGCAGGAACCCTTCGTCATCTACAGCCAGATCCTCGCCAACACCACGAAGCTGCACGTCGGCCCGATGGTGACCAACCCCGGGACGCGTACGTGGGAGGTCACGGCCTCCACCTTCGCCACCCTGAACGACATGTACGGCAACCGGACCGTCTGCGGCATCGGCCGCGGCGACTCGGCGATGCGCGTGGCCGGCCGCAGACCCAACACCCTGGCCCGCCTCGGTGAGGCCATCGACGTCATCCGCGACCTCGCTGAGGGCCGGGAGACGGAGGTGGACGGCAACCCGATCCACATCCCCTGGATCAAGAACGGCAAGCTCCCCGTCTGGATGGCGGCGTACGGCCCCAAGGCCCTCGCGCTCGCCGGGCAGAAGGCCGACGGCTTCATCCTCCAGCTCGCCGACCCCTTCCTGACGGAGTGGATGGTCAAGGCCGTCCGGGAGGCGGCCCGGGAGGCCGGCCGCGACCCCGACGCCCTGACGATCTGCGTCGCCGCCCCCGCCTACGTCACCGCCGACGACTCGCCCGAGGCCCTGGCGCACGCCCGCGACCAGTGCCGCTGGTTCGGCGGCATGGTCGGCAACCACGTCGCCGACCTGGTGTCCAAGTACGGCGAGCACTCCTCGATGGTGCCGGAGGAGCTGACGGCGTACATCAAGGACCGCCAGGGCTACGACTACTCGCACCACGGCCGCGCCGACAATCCCGACACGACCTTCGTCCCCGACGAGATCGTCGACCGCTTCTGCCTTCTCGGACCCGCCGAGGCCCACATCGAGAAGCTGCGGCACCTGCGGGACCTCGGCGTCGACCAGTTCGCCGTCTACGACATGCACGACAACCGGGAGGGCACGATCGACGCCTACGGCTCCGACATCATCCCGGCGTTCCGCTGAGACGGAGGGGGCGGCCGCGAATGCCGGCCGCCCCGGAGCCGCTTGACGCCGGCTATTCCTCTCGCCCCTTGATCACCCCTGCCCTCTGCAGTTCGTCATGGCGGTTCCTTTCGAAGATCGGACCCGCGCCAGCGGTGGCTCGATCGTCCGGTCCCCGGAATCAGGGGAATCGTGCGGTGATCGCGTCCACGATCCGATCCGGTGCGTCTTCCTGGACGAAGTGGTTCGCCCGGCCGAGTTCGACGACGCTCAGGTCGGTGAAGGAGGAGCGAATGCGCGGGATGCACGCCTTCGGCCGGAACACCATGTCCCGCATGCCCCAGACCGCCAGAGTCGGTCTGTCGCCGAGGAGGGCGGGGACCTCATGGGCGAGTTCCTCCAGCAGGGGCCGTGCGGCGCGGATCTCCCCGGGCATGACCGCGAGGCCGCGGCGGGCTTCCTTCGTGGGTTGCACCATGCGGTAGTGGTCGGCTTCGGCTGCTGTCAGAGCGGGACCGGTTCTGCCGAGCAGGAACTGCTCTACGAGAAGGTTCCGTTCGAGGATGCGCCGTTGCATGGGGCGGCTGCTCATGATCGCGCTGAACGCCCGGTTCGCCAGCGGCTCGATCGGCCAGAACGCCGTGTTGCCCAACACGATCCCCCTGACGCGGTCCGCCCGCGCGGTTGCCGCGCCGAGACCGATGGGGCCACCCCAGTCCTGCCCCATCAGGACGAATCCGTCGAGGCGTAGGTGGTCGATCAACTCGCCCATGACCGCCGTGTGTTCCGAGACCGTGTAGCCGAAGCCGGCCGGGCGCTCGGACAGGCCGAAGCCGAGGTGGTCGACAGCGATGCAGCGGTATCGGTCACGCAGGCCCTTCACGATGTGGCGGTACAGGAAGCTCCAGGTGGGCGAGCCGTGGCAGAAGACGATCGGCGGTCCTGACCCCTCGTCGATGTAGTGGACCCGGCCTGCGGAAGAGTCGAACCATCGTGATGCGAAGGGGTAGAGGTTCGGATCGGGAACGAAGTCGATCATCATGGCGCTCTCCTCCAGCTCGGTGCGGTGTCCTGCCGGCGCGGCCCCACAGTGCTACTACAGGTGTAGAGCGAACGGCGACTCTCCTGCGCGAGACGCTTCACACACTTGCCCGGTGACCGCTCCCAGTCGTCAGCGTCGGACACGGGACCGGCGCCGGTGGAGGCATGTGGAGTCCGGTCCGGGAGTCACATTCCGCCGGGCCTGCCATCGCGCTCACGCTGGACACGATCAGCCGATGAACACCACCGTCCTGCTCGCGACCCCCGCGACGCCGGCCGCCCCCGCTCTCCTCCTCCGGCCCTGGCACGTCGACGGCGTGGCGGAGTTGGCCGAGGCGTACCGGGATCCCGCTCTGCGCCGTTGGGCGACCGCGCCGATCGAGACCGAGGGCGACGGACTGGCATGGG
The DNA here is from genome assembly GCF_014451325.2 of Streptomyces sp. CB02980. Lineage (GTDB taxonomy): Bacteria > Actinomycetota > Actinomycetes > Streptomycetales > Streptomycetaceae > Streptomyces. The sequence continues at coordinate 39,224 of NZ_JACSCH020000029.1, forward strand.
TGCGGGCCCAGGAGGAGGCGCGTGCGGCGTGCGTGCGGCTCGGGTTCGCCGTCGTCGGGGCGTCGTCCGGCGGGGAGCCGCAGCGGCTGGCGGGCGGCGTCCTGCTCAAGGAGCTCGCGCGTTCGACGGGATCCTCCCGGCAGCGCCTCCCGCCTTCCCGCTCGACGGCCATCTCCACGTAAGGGGAGGGTCGTAGGCGCCCCGCGGCCTCCGACGTGGTGCCGGGGGTCTACCCGCGTCCCACGCCGAGTGGAAGAATCGGTCCCCCACTCCTTGGCTGCAAGTGGTCCTTGACAGACCACGACGGAGCCGTTCCGGCATGGCACCCCTCGCCCCTCCCCGGGCGACACCTCGTTCCGTCCTCCCCGCCGAACGAAGGGTTCCTCCGTATGACCGCAACCGTCCCCCCGGAGAGATCCGTAGGCCCCTCCGAACCCGCCGGACCCGGCGGCCGCGTCGAACTCGCCCCCGGCACCGCCCCCGACGACCCCCGCTTCGTCAACGAGGACCTGCTCCCCGTCCCCGTCGCCCAACGCCGCTGGACCACCTACAACTTCGCCGCCCTCTGGGTCGGCATGGCCCACAACATCCCCTCCTGGATGCTCGCCTCCGGTCTCGTCGCCCTCGGCATGGACTGGAAGCAGGCGGTGCTCACCATCGCCCTCGCCAACGTCGTCGTCCTGCTGCCGATGCTGCTCACCGGACATGCCGGACCCAAGTACGGCATCCCGTTCCCCATCCTCGCCCGCGCCTCGTTCGGCCTGCGCGGAGCGAACCTGCCCGCCCTCATCCGGGCCGGGGTCGCCTGCGCCTGGTTCGGCATCCAGACCTGGATCGGCGGCCAGGGCATCTTCGTGCTGCTCGACAAGGTCTTCGGGGGCGGCTGGGCGGACGCGTCGAGGATCGGCGGCCAGCCCTGGACCCTCTGGCTCTGCTTCGCCCTCTTCTGGGCCCTCGAACTCGCCATCATCTACCGGGGGATGGAGGCCCTGCGCCGCTTCGAGAACTGGGCCGCGCCCTTCGTCATCGTCGGCGCGCTCGTCCTTCTCGGCTGGATCGCCGTCAAGGCCGGCGGCCTCGGCCCCCTGCTCGACCAGCCGTCGAAGCTCGGCTGGGGCGCCGACTTCTGGCCCGTCTTCTTCCCCGCCCTCATGGGCATGATCGCCTTCTGGGCGACGCTCAGCCTCAACATCCCCGACTTCACCCGCTTCGGCGCCGGCCAGCGCTCCCAGGTTCTGGGCCAGTCCCTCGGACTCCCCACCACCATGACCCTGTTCGCGCTGCTCTCGGTGCTCGTCACCTCCGGCTCGCAGGCCGTGTACGGGGCGCCCGTCTGGGACCCGGTGGCACTCGCCGCCAAGACCGACGACGTCTTCGGACTGCTCTTCGCCCTGGTGACGGTGCTGGTCGCCACCCTGTCGGTGAACATCGCGGCGAACGTCGTCTCCCCGGCGTACGACCTCGCCAACCTCGCACCGAAGCTGATCGACTTCCGTACGGGCGCGCTGATCACCGGAGTCGTCGGCGTGCTCATCATGCCGTGGAAGCTCACCGCCACCCCCGAGCTGTACATCTTCACCTGGCTCGGCCTGGTCGGCGGTCTCCTCGGTACGGTCGCGGGCATCCTGATCGCCGACTACTGGCTCGTCCGCCGTACCGTCCTCGACCTGGCGGGGCTCTACCGGGCCGACGGACCCTACTGGTACCGGGGCGGCTGGAACCCGGCCGCCGTGCTCGCCTTCGTGGTCGGCGGCGTCCTCGCCGTCGGCGGCTCCCACTCGGCCCCGGGCACCGGCCCCTTCCCCGAGGACGGTCTGATCCCCTTCCTGAAACCCCTGTCCGACTACGGCTGGGCCGTCGGCCTCGCCGCCTCGCTGCTCCTCTACACCGCCCTCATGCGGCGCGCGGCAGCCGGCCGGTCGTCCGCTCGATCCAGCTGAGATAGGAGCGCACGCGGGTGTTCACGGCGGGAGTGTCGGTGGCGCACTCCTTGCCGTAGGACACCAGACCGACGACGTACGGCCGCCCCCGGACCACCCGGACCAGGGGGCCGCCGGAGTCGTACTGGCAGGTGTCGCGCCCGGGGGCGTACGTGCAGATCTGGGTGGGGGCGATCTGCGCCATGCCCCGGCTCGCGCAGGCCGAGTTGCTCATGGTGGAGAGGGCCACGGTCCGCAGCACGTCGGACGTGCGTCCGCCGAACGAGGTGGTGCCCCAGCCCGGCACCTCTACCTGGGTGCCGTCGACGCCGCCCGGGGCGGACGTCACCGGCAGCCCGATCGGGCGTACGTCGCGGTTGAGGGCGAGCGGCTCGGCGAGCTCGACCAGGGCGATGTCGTTCCGCTGGGTGTCGGGGTCGTAGTCCGGGTGCGGGACGAAGCGTGCCGCCGAGGCCAGGACCGCGTGGGGGCTGTCGGACCCGGTCGTCAGGTCGTGGTCGCCGAGCAGTACGCCCACCCGCGTGGGATCGCTGTACGAGCCCGTCAGACAGTGGGCGGCGGTGAGGACGTACCGGTCGCCGATCAGCGCCCCACCGCACATCACCCGGCGTTCGAGGACGTCCACGAGTCCCGCCATGAAGGGGTACTGGTGGGGCCGTGCCTCCTGTCCGCCGACCACCGCCTGCGCGGGCGGCGCGATCCCGAGGGGGCTCACCGTGAGCACCGCTCCCGCGACCGCCGCCAGAAACCTCTTCGCCCGTGCCACCTGATCTCCGTACCGTCGACGCCGTGTTCCCGGGGCCCCGGTGTGCGGAGACGTTTCCGCACGTCCACCGCACGCCGTCCCGGCCCGCACGGGCTCAACGACGCGGGCCGGATGGGGTCACCTGCCCGCGGGGCCGGACCGGTGACCGGTGCCGTGACCGGCGCGTCCGCGGTCAGGTGATGCGGCGACCGGACGAGTCAGCGGTCGGCGTCCGGGGCCCAGCCGGGGACGTGCGTCGCCACGGCCGCGTCCCACGCGGGGGCGCCGCCGGGGTAGGGCCAGGCCCGGGTGAGGTCGTACCCGCCGGCGATCGCCCTCAACTCGTCCGCGAGGCGGCGGCTCTGGTGCGCGATCCGCGACGCGGCGAGCGGCCCCTCCAGGGCGGCGACCCGCTTCTCGTACTCCTCCACGGGGCGGGCGGAGAGGAGCGCCACCCACTCGGGGTTCGCGACCGCCCGCGCGAGGATCAGCACCTCCGGTCGCCCGCCCTCCGCGAGCGCCGCCGTCACGCGGTCGTGACCGTCGAGCACGACGGGGGAGTTGAGCCCGCTGATCCACCAGGCGAACACCGGTGGCAGGACACCCTCCCGGTACTGCCGGCGGTACGCCTTCACCCGCGGCGCCTCCGGGGCCGACAGCGCCCGCAGCGGCAGCAGGTCGCGCGCGTCCTCCAGGGGATCGCCGTATCCGAACCAGGTCAGATGCCCCCGGTCCGGATCGTGGGCGAGGAGTGTGGGCCAGTTGACGGCGTTGAACCACCGGTGGACGTCCGGGACCAACAGCCACTCGCCCGCGTGGAGCGGCCCCTCGGCGGCCCCGCGCAGCTCCCCTTCCGCGTACGCCGCCCAGCGCTCCGACCACTCCGCCGACCCCGGCGCCGCGAACTCCGCGGCCGCTCGCGCCCGTTCGGCCCGCAGCGGGGCGAACGGGGAGGAGTACCGGCCGCTGCGCGCGTAGTGCAGGCCACGATGGGTGGCCCGCTGCCGGGCGAAGAGCACGGGGGCGGCGCCCTGCATCAGCACCAGCCGTCGCCCGTCGGCGCACTCCATCCGCAACCCCGGCTTCACCGGCCCCTCGACACGCATGCCGCCACCCTACGCAGCGGGCCCGCCCGCGGGGCGCGGCACCAGGGCGGCGTCTACGGGGCCGGCGCCGCGTCTACGGACCCGCGCCGTGTCTACGGCGCCTGGCGCCGCGTCTACGGACCCGCGCCGCGTCTACGGCGCCCGGCACCGCGTCTACGGGGCCCGCGCCGTGTCTACGGGCCCGCGCCGCGCCTACGGCACCCGCGCCGTCCACTCCGCCGTCCCGAACTTGGTCTCCGCGAGCTCCTTCGCCCGCGTCAGCGCGTCCTCCGTGACATGGCCCTCCGACAGGCCGTACCGGCCCCGGAAGGAGGCGATCATCCGGTCGATCACGGTCTCGCGCGGCAGGCCGGTCTGGCGCCGCAGCGGGTCCACGCGCTTCTTCGCGCTCTTCGTGCCCTTGTCGGAGAGCTTCTCGCGGCCGATCCGCAGCACCTCCGTCATCTTGTCGGCGTCGATGTCGTACGCCATCGTCACGTGGTGCAGGACCGCCCCGTGGCCCGCCACCATCCGCTTCTGCGCCGCGCCCGCGATCTTGCCCGCGTCCGTGGCGATGTCGTTGAGCGGCTGGTACCAGGCGCGGATGCCCATGTCGCCGAGCGCGCCGAGCACCCAGTCGTCGAGGTAGGCGTAGCTGTCGGTGAAGGACAGGCCCTGCACGAGGGCGTCGGGCACGGAGAGCGAGTACGTGATCGTGTTGCCGGGCTCGATGAACATGGCCCCGCCGCCGCTGATCCGGCGTACCACCTGGATGCCGTGCCGCTCGGCCGCCTCCGGGTCGACCTCGTTGCGGAGGGACTGGAAGCTGCCGATGACCACCGCGGGGGCACCCCACTCCCAGACCCGCAGGGTCGGCGGCCGGTGGCCCGCGGCCACCTCGGCCGTGATCACCTCGTCGAGCGCCATGTGCAGGGCGGGGGACTGCGGCGGCTCGTGGATCAGCTGCCAGTCGTAGTCGGTCCAGTCCGTGGCGTGGGCGAGCGCCCGGCGGACCGCGACCCCGACGCCCTCCGCGGTCAGCCCGAACATCTGCGTGCCCGGCGGCAGCGCCGCGTCGATCCGCGCCGCGAGCCCGGACGCGTCGGTGTCGACCGGCGCACCCTCCAGGGCCCGGTCGATCGCCAGGATCGCCTCGTCCGGTTCGAGGAAGAAGTCGCCAGCGACCCGGACGTTCCGCAGGAACCCGTCCTCGGCGTCGAGGTCGACGACCACCAGCTTGCCGCCGGGGACCTTGTACTCACCGTGGTACGCGCCGTGCACGGAACCCTCCCTGTAGGTAAGGGGTGAACTCGGCCAAAGAGTACTCCCCGGGGAAACAGAGGGTGACAAATCCGCCGGTCCGGTTGTCAGCGCCCCGTGCTTAGCTGGACGCATGAGTGAAGAGTTCCTTGACCTTGTCCTGACCGGCCGTACGACCGAGGTGGAGGAGGCGGTCCGCAAGGCGGCCGCCGCCGAGATCATGCCGCGCTTCCGGCAGCTCGCCACCGACGACATCGTCGAGAAGAACGGTCCGCACGACCTGGTCACCGTCGCCGACCGGGCCGCCGAGGCCCACCTCACGGAGTCCCTGACCGCCCTGCTCCCCGGCTCGGTGGTGGTCGGCGAGGAGGCGGTCCACGCCGACCCCTCCGTCTACGACGCCCTGCGCGGCGACGCCCCCGTCTGGATCGTCGACCCCGTCGACGGCACCCGCCAGTTCGTCCACGGCGACCCCGGCTTCTGCACCCTCGTCGCGCTGGCCCAGCACGGCGAGCTGCTCGCCTCCTGGACGTACGCACCCGCCCTCGACGAGTTCGCCGTGGCCGTACGGGGCAGGGGCGCCACGCTCAACGGGCAGCCGCTGCACGCCGGGTCGCCCGCCCCCGGTGAGGTCCTCGAGGTCGCCACCTCGCACCCCGACTACACCACCCCGGACCAGAAGCGGGCCCTGCTCGGCCTGGTCACCGAGGGTGTCGCCCCCCGGCCCTGCGGCTCCGCCGGACTGGAGTACCTGGCCGTGGCGCGCGGCGCGCTCTCCGCCACTGCGTTCTCCTGGGAGTACGCGTGGGACCACGCGGCCGGGCTGCTCCTCGTCACCGAGGCGGGCGGGACGCACACGACCCTCGCCGGCGAGCCGTTCAGGATCACCGGCGGGAACACCCTGCCGTTCACCGCGGCCCGGGACACGGCGACCGCCAACCGGATCCTCACCCTCCTCAGGGGGCAGTGAGGCCCTCGGAACCACCGGCCTATCCTGGGAGCCCTGGCCATCGGCTGACGAAGGAGTCCGAAGGTGTCGAAGGTGACGTCGATGCTCGATGCCGTCGTCGTGGGGGCGGGGCCCAACGGACTGACCGCCGCCGTCGAACTGGCCCGCCGCGGCTTCTCCGTGGCCGTCTTCGAAGCGAAGCCGACCGTCGGCGGCGGCGCCAGGACCGAGGAGCTCACCCTCCCCGGCTTCCGCCACGACCCCTGCTCGGCGGTGCATCCCCTCGGGGCCGGCTCACCGGTCTTCCGGACGATGCCCTTGCAGCGGTACGGACTTGAGTGGCTCCACCCCGAACTGCCCATGGCCCACCCCTGGGACGACGGCACCGCCGCCGTCCTCGCCCGCTCGGTCGCCGAGACCGCTGCCTCCTTCGGGCCGCGCGACGCGGGCGCGTACCGCAGGCTCGTCGCCCCCTTCGCCGGCAAATGGGACACCCTCGCCCGGGACTTCATGCAGCTGCCGCTCACGGCGCTGCCCCGCGACCCGGTCACCCTGGCCCGCTTCGGCCTCGCCGGACTGCCGCCGTCCACCTGGCTGATGCGCCGCTTCCAGGAAGAGAAGGCGCGGGGGCTGTTCGCCGGGATGGTCGCCCATGTCATGGCCCCGCTCGGCGGCTTCGCCACCGGCGCCGTCGGCCTGGTCTTCGCGCTCGCCGCCCACGCCGGCGGCTGGCCCGTGCCCCGGGGCGGCTCGCAGTCCATCTCCGACGCCCTCACCGCGTACCTCAAGGACCTCGGCGGCGCCGTCCACACCGACTTCGAGGTCAAGCGGCTCGACGACCTGCCGCCCGCCCGCGCCTACGTCTTCGACACCTCGCCCAGGGCCCTCGCCCGGATCGCCGGCTTCGGCGGCCACTACGACCGCTACCGGTACGGCGCCGCGGCCTTCAAGATCGACTATGCCCTGGACGGCCCCGTCCCGTGGACCGCCGAGGCGGCCGGACGCGCCGGAACCGTCCAGATCGGCCCCACCGCCGGCGAGATCGACACCGCCCTGCACCAGGCCTCCACCGGCACCGCGCCCGACGTGCCCTTCCTCATCACCGCCCAGCCCAGCGTCGTCGACCCCTCCCGCGCCCCCGAGGGCAAGCACGTGTTCTGGGCGTACGGCCATGTGCCGAACGGCTGGCAGGGCGACCTCACCGACGCCATCGAGCGCCAGATCGAGCGCTTCGCCCCCGGCTTCCGCGACCGCGTCCTGGCCCGCGCCACCGCGGGACCGCCCCAACTCGCCGAGCGCAACGCCAACTACATCGGCGGCGACATCGCCTGCGGCGCCGCCGACGGCCTCCAGCTCGTGCTGCGCCCCACGCTCTCGCTCCGCCCCTACGCCACCCCGCACCCGGCGGTCTTCCTCTGCTCCTCCGCCACCCCGCCCGGGCCCGGCGTGCACGGCATGTCCGGGCACAACGCGGCGAAGGCCGTCTGGCGCCTGCTGCGAAAATAGACTGCCCCCATGGCGAAGTACTTCGACGTGCACCCCGACAACCCCCAGCCGCGCACCATCGGCACGGTGGCCGACAGCATCAGGAACGGTGCGCTCGTCGCGTACCCGACCGACTCCTGCTACGCGCTGGGCAGCCGACTCGGATCCAAGGACGGCATCAGCCGCATCCGGGCGATCCGCGACCTCGACGACCGGCATCACTTCACGCTCATGTGCTCGAACTTCGCCCAACTGGGCCAGCTCGTGCACATCGACAACGACGTCTTCCGCGCGGTCAAGGCGGCGACCCCCGGCCCGTACACCTTCATCCTGCCCGCGACGAAGGAGGTGCCCCGGGCACTCCTCCACCCCAAGAAGAAGACGGTCGGCGTCCGTATCCCCGACCACGTCGTCACCCAGGCCCTCCTCGCCGAGCTCGGCGAACCACTGCTCTCCAGCACCCTGCTGCTGCCCGACGAGGCGGAGCCGCTGACGCAGGGCTGGGAGATCAAGGAGCGGCTCGACCACCTGGTGGACGCGGTCCTCGACTCCGGCGACTGCGGCACCGAGCCCACCACCGTCGTCGACTTCTCCAGCGGCGAGCCCGAGGTCCTGCGCCGCGGCGCGGGTGACACCACGCGGTTCGAGTAGCGGACGCGCCCGGAGCGGGCCACCGCCCGGGGCGAGCGGGCCACGGCTCGCGAAGCGGCCCTTACGGCACGGACCGCGATCACCGTACGGTCGGGTGGGCATCCGCCCGCCCGACCGACGGAGGACCGAGCCACGTGATCGTCATCGCTCATGTCAGCGACATCCATGTCGACCTGGAGCAGCGCAGCGCCGACCGCACCCGCGCGGTCATGCGCTACCTGGAGGAACTGCCGTACGACCTGGCGGCCGTTGTCGTCACCGGCGACATCGCCGACCACGCGGCACCCGACGAATACGCCCTCGTTCGGGAGCTGCTGACCTCCCGTCACCCGCTGCTCGTCTGCCCGGGGAACCACGACGACCGGGCCGTCCTCCGGAAGGTCCTCCTCCCCGAGACGACCGGAACGCGTCCGTACGCCCCCGTCAACCAGGTGCTCCGGGGCGAGGGCTTCGTGGTCGCCCTCTGCGACTCGTCCGTGCCCGGCAAGCACGACGGATACCTGGAGGACGAGACCCTGGAGTGGCTGGACGGCGTCCTCGACGCCACCCCGCGCGACGTTCCCGTCCTCGTCGGCTTCCACCACCCGCCGGTCCCGCTGCACACCCCGTACGTGGACGAGATCCGGCAGTTCGGCGAGGAGCGGCTCGCCGCGCTCGCCGACCGCCACCCGCACCTCACCGCCTTCCTCGCGGGCCACGTCCACACCGCCGCCGCCACCACCTTCGCCGGACGCCCGCTGCTCGTCGCGCCCGGGGTCGTCTCCTCGATCCGCCTCCCCTGGGAGCGCCCGGTGACGCATCCGCACATCCACCTCGACCAGCCGCCCGCGCTCGCCTTCCACGTCCTGGGGGACGACGGCAGGCTGACCACCCACTACCGGTCGGTCGCGGTCTGACCTCGCCGGCGGCCTCCGGCCGGTCGTGGCCCGGCCTCGCCGTGGGCTCCCCGGTGGTCGTGGCCCGGCCGTGGGCTCCCCGGTCGGTCGTGGCCCGGCCTGGGGCGCCCCGGTCGGTCGCGGCCCGAGCCCGCCGTGGGCCTCCCCGGTCGGGGCCGGACCTCGGGCGCGGCGACGTCCATGTCGTTTTCTCGCCAGCCCGTGAGCCGTCCGTCCCCGATGCTGGACTCATGCACACCGACACCGAGCGCTGCGTACGGGCCGTCCAGTCGAAGGACGCCCGCTTCGACGGCGTGTTCTTCACCGCCGTCCGCACCACCCGGATCTACTGCCGGCCCAGCTGTCCGGTCGTCCCGCCCAAGCCCGAGAACATGGAGTTCCACGCCAGCGCCGCCTCCTGCCAGCGCGCCGGGTTCCGGGCCTGCAAGCGGTGCCGGCCCGACACCAGCCCCGGCTCGCCCGAGTGGAACGTCCGCGCCGACGCCGTCGCCCGCGCCGTACGCCTCATCCAGGACGGCGTCGTCGACCGGGAGGGCGTCCCCGGGCTCGCCCGGCGGCTCGGCTGGTCCACCCGCCAGATCGAGCGCCAGCTCCTCGCCGAGCTGGGCGCGGGACCGCTCGCCCTGGCCCGCGCCCAGCGCGCCCAGACCGCCCGGGTCCTCATCGAGACGACCCCGATGCCGCTCGGCGAGGTCGCCTTCGCGGCCGGTTTCGCCTCGATCCGCACCTTCAACGACACCGTCCGCGAGGTCTTCGCCCTCACCCCGGGCGAGCTCCGCGCCCGCGCCGCCCGCCCCGCCGCCGACCGGGCGCCCACCCCCGGGGTGATCAGCCTCCGGCTGCCGTTCCGCGCCCCGCTGGAACCCTCCAACCTCTTCGGCCACCTCGCCGCGACCGCCGTCCCCGGCGTGGAGGAGTGGCGCGACGGGGCCTACCGCCGGACCCTCACCCTCCCGTACGGACACGGCATCGTCGCCCTCGCGCCCCGCGCCGACCACATCGCCTGCCGGCTCTCCCTCACCGACCCCCGTGACCTCACCCACGCCATCAGCCGCTGCCGCCGGCTCCTCGACCTCGACGCCGACCCCGTCGCCGTCGACGAGCGGCTGCGCGCCGATCCGCGGCTCGCGCCGATCGTCGACGCCGCCCCCGGCCGCCGGGTGCCGGGGACCGTCGACCCCGCCGAGTTCGCCGTCCGGGCCGTCCTCGGCCAGCAGGTCTCCACCGCCGCCGCCCGCACCCACGCCGCCCGGCTCGTCACCGCGCACGGCACCCCCGTCGACGACCCCGAGGGCGGCCTCACCCACCTCTTCCCGGGCCCCGAGGCACTCGCCGCCCTCGACCCCGAGACGCTGGCCCTGCCCCGCAGCCGCCGCACCACCCTCCTCACCCTGGTCAGGGCGCTCGCCGACGGCTCACTCACCCTCGGCCCCGCCGACGACCGCGAGGAGGCCCGCGCCCGGCTGCTCGCCCTGCCCGGATTCGGCCCCTGGACCACCGAGATCATCGCCATGCGCGCCCTCGGCGACCCGGACGCCTTCCTCCCCGGTGACCTCGGCGTCCGCCGCGCCGCCGAGGGACTCGGCCTCCCGGGCACCCCGGCCGCCCTCACCACCCGCGCGGCGCACTGGCGCCCCTGGCGCGCGTACGCCGTCCAGTACCTCTGGGCGACCGACGACCACCCGATCAACCACCTGCCCAGCGAAGGACACTGAACCGCCATGGCCCCCATCGTCCGGCACACCGTCATGGACAGCCCGTACGAGCCGCTGACCCTCGTCGCCGTCGACGGCGTCCTCAGCCGCGTCCATATGACCGGGCAGCGCCACCGTCCCCCGGAGGAGACCTTCGGCGAGCCCGACCCGCGCCCCTTCCGGGAGGCGATCCGCCAGCTCGACGCCTACTTCGCCGGCGAACTCACCGAGTTCGACCTGCCCCTGCGCCTGATCGGCACCGACTTCCAGCTCCGGGTCTGGGAGGAGCTGTGCCGCATTCCGTACGGGGAGACCCGGACGTACGGCGAACTCGCCGAGCTGCTCGGCAGCCCGAGCGCCTCCCGCGCGGTGGGCCTCGCCAACGGCAAGAACCCGGTTAGCGTCATCGTCCCCTGCCACCGGGTGATCGGCGCGGGCGGCGGCCTCACCGGCTACGGCGGCGGCCTGGACCGCAAGCAGCGGCTGCTCGCCTTCGAATCGGGTACGGCGGAACCGGCCGCCCTCTTCTAGGCCCTGTCGTCGAACTCCCGCCCGCCGCCTAGCGGAGCCGGTCGAGGAGCGCCGGGAGCGCCGTGCCGATCGGCTCGCGCACGACGTCGTCGGCGACGGCGTCGTACGGGGTGGGCTCGGCGTTCACGATGATCAGCCGGGCGCCGTGCTCGGCCGCGATCCCCGCGAGGGAGGCCGCCGGCTGGACCTGGAGGCTGCTGCCGACCACGACGAACACCGCGGTGGCCTTGGCGATCGACACGGCGTTGCCGAGCACCACCGGATCGAGCCGCTGTCCGAACATCACCGTCGCCGACTTCAGGATCCCGCCGCACACCCGGCACGCCGGGTCGTCCTCACCGGCCCGTACCCGGTCGAGCGCCTCCGCCATCGCCGAGCGCGCGTGGCAGGCCGTGCACACCACCGACCGTGCCGAACCGTGGAGTTCGAGGACCTTCCGGGCCGGCACCCCGGCGGCCTGGTGCAGTCCGTCCACGTTCTGCGTGATCACCCGCAGCGGGTTGCCGCTCGTCCGCTCGTACGCGGCGATCGCACGGTGCGCCACGTTCGGCTCGGCGCTCAGGACCGGACCGTCGAGCCGCATCCGCCACGAGCGGCGGCGGATCTCCGGATCGGCCATGTACGGCCCGTACGTGACGAGCCGCTCGGCCTCGGGGTCCTTCCGCCACATGCCGTTCGGACCCCGGTAGTCGGGGATGCCCGAGTCGGTGGAGATACCGGCGCCACTGAGGATCGCGACCATCGTCATACGAGGACCCTAGGCACCGCCGAACCGCTCCCGCGAGCGGGTTTCCCGGTGCTAGGTTCCCGCCATGGCCAAGGTGAACATCGGTCTCGACGCCGAACTCGTCGTGGAAGTCATGGTCCTGGCCGGCATCGGCAACCCTCCAGGACGCCGTCGAGGCAGTGGTCCGCGACTACATCGCCCGCGGCCACCGCACGGAGGCCCGAGCCGTCAGTCGCGACCAGGCCGAGCGCACCGGCGAGGTCGTCCGGCCGGAACCGCCCCGGGGCTGACGGGGGTCAGGCGGACTCGGTCAACCGCACTGTCCGCTGCGCCAGTTCACGGATTCCGACCCCGTCGAAGCCGAAGACGGCGCTGCGCACCCGGTCACGCAGCGGCTCCGACCACTGCGGCGGGATCGCCGCCGCCCCGCACCTCACCCCCGCCACCGATCCGGCCGTCGCGCCGTTGGAGTCCGTGTCCAGGCCGCCGCGCACGGTCAGGGTGATCGTGCGGGTGAAGTCCCCCTCCCCGTACAGGAGTCCGGCGGTCAGCACGGCCGCGTTGGGAACGGTGTGGATCCAGCCGAGCCCCGCCGTCCGCTCCGCCTGCGTGGTCAGCGTCGCCGACCAGTCGAGGCCCGCCTCGTGCAGCGCCATCGTGTCCCGAACCGTCCGGGCGAGCCGGCAGCTCGCCGGGATCCGCTCAAGGGACGCCTCCAGGGCGGACCGCACGTCCGGCGCGGTGAACGCCGCCGCGATCAGCGCCGCCGCCCACATCGCCCCGTACACCCCGTTCCCGGTGTGCGAGAGGACCGCGTCCCGCCGGGCGAGCGAGGCGGCCCGGCGCGGATCCCCCGGACTGGTCCAGCCGTGGACGTCGGCCCGGATCAGCGCACCGATCCACTCCTGGTACGGATTGTCGTACGTGGCCGTCAGCGGCGGCCGCAGCCCGTTGGCGAGGTTCCGGTACGCGGCCCGCTCGGCGGTGAACGTCTGGAGGTACGGCATCCGCAGCAGCCACTCCCGGCCCACCTGCTCGGTCGTGAAGGCGGAGCCGTACGTCTCCAGGATGCGCAGCCCCAGGATCGACCAGTCGATGTCGTCGTCCCGGCAGCTGCCGTCGATCCCGCCGCGCACGCACTGCCGCCACTCGGGGCGCAGCTCGAAGCCGGTGGCGCCGGGCGGCGGGGGCGGCAGGTAGTCGGTGAGCGGGAGCGCGTCGGTCAGCCGCAGATAGGCATCGATGCGCTCCCGGGTCCAGTGGTCACCCTGCTCCACGGGCTTGCCCAGCATGTTCCCGGCGATCCGGCCGGTCCAGCCGCCCAGGACACGGTCCGCGAGCTCCGCACGGGGGAGTTCCCCGTGCGGGCGCTCGCCGTGCGTGCGTTCCCCGTGTGTCAGGCCCATACCTCCGGTGTACCGAACCGGGCGGCCGCCCGCGCGCCGAAGCGGCTCCCGGCCGGCAGCGAGGGGTGCCGGCGCCCTCCGGCGGATCCGTGTCCGTGCGCGCCTTCGCCGCCCGGCGCGGCCGGTGGTGGGGGTCCGCCGCCATCCCGATCCCGATGACCGTGCCGTCGGGCGGGTGCCGCTCCTGCTGCTCCTGCGGGGCCCGGCCGATCGGTTCCGCGCTCACGTGACCCCACTATGGTGCGAAATATCAGCCGATCCGGGGGTGGCACGCCGTCCGGCGGTACGGATAGGGTCGGCCACGGCGCGACTGCACGTTCGAAAGCAAGGGATGCAAGGTGACGGACGGGGCAGCAACTCAGGTCGCTCACGTGCTCGTGGCGGCCGACAAGTTCAAGGGCTCGCTCACGGCCGTGCAGGTCGCGGAGCGGGTCACAGCAGGACTGCGACGGGTGATCCCGGAGCTCACGGTGGAGACCCTGCCCGTCGCGGACGGCGGCGACGGCACCGTCGCGGCGGCCGTCGCGGCCGGATTCGAACGCCGCGAGGTCCTGGTGACGGGGCCGATCGGCGAGCAGGTCACCGCCGCGTTCGCGCTGCGCGACACCACCGCGGTCGTCGAGATGGCCGAGGCCTCCGGGCTCCAGCTCCTCCCCGCCGGCGTCTTCGCCCCGCTGACCGCGACCACGTACGGCTCCGGTGAGCTGCTCCGCGCGGCGCTCGACGCCGGCGCGACCACCGTCGTCTTCGGCGTCGGCGGCAGCGCCACCACCGACGGCGGCGCCGGCATGCTCGCCGCGCTCGGCGCCCGCTTCCTCGACGCGTCCGGCGCGCCCGTGGGCCCCGGCGGCGCGGCCCTCGCCGACCTCGCCACGGCCGACCTCACCGGCCTCGACCCCCGCTTCGCCTCGGTCGACCTGATCCTCGCGAGCGACGTCGACAACCCGCTCACCGGGCCCAAGGGGGCCCCCGCGGTCTACGGGCCGCAGAAGGGCGCCACGCCGGACGACGTCCGGACCCTGGACGCGGCCCTCGCCCACTTCGCCACCGTCCTGGAGAAGGCCATCGGCCCCAAGGCGGCCGAGGCGGCCGCGGCCCCCGGCGCGGGTGGCGCGGGCGGCATCGGCTACGGCGCGCTCATCCTCGGCGCGAGCTTCCGCCCCGGCATCGAGCTGATGCTGGAGGTCCTCGGCTTCGCGCCCGCGCTGGAGCGGGCGACCCTGGTCATCACCGGCGAGGGCTCCCTCGACGAGCAGACCCTGCACGGCAAGGCCCCGGCGGGCGTCGCGGCCGCGGCGCGCGCGGCGGGCAAGGAGGTCGTCGCGGTCTGCGGCCGCCTGGCCCTTCCGCCGGAGGCGCTGGGCACGGCGGGCATCCGCCGCGCGTACGCGCTCTCGGCCCTGGAGCCGGACCCGGCGAAGTCCATGGCCAACGCGGGCCCGCTCCTGGAGGACGCGGCGGCGAACCTCGCCCGAGACTTCCTCGTGTAGCCCGCTGCCCGGGGGCTTCGACCCCCGCCCGGGGCATCCCCCGCGCCGACGGGCCTCCACCCACCGCCTCCCGGGCCTCCGCCCCGGCGGGGCGGTGCCCACCGATCCGCGACGCCGGACCTCGTTGTGGGCGTCTGCTCCGCTGGGGCGATGCCCACCCTCCCGGGCCGCCGTCCCCGCCGCCCACCCCCGCTGTGGGCCTGCGCCCGGGGCGCGCCCTCGCCGCCCCCTCGTTGTGGGCATGCGCTCCACCGGGGCGATGCCCACCCGCCCAGGGCGTGCCCCCGCCGACCGCCCTCGTTGTGGGCATTCGTTCCGCTAGGGCGGAACGGGTGGGCACAACGGACGGTGCCCCTTGCCGGGCCTAGGCTTCCGCGCCCTGACCCGCACCCCAGGTGCGGCGCGCTCGTGGTGCGGGCCAGGGCGCAAGGGGCGGAGGCGCCGCCAGGCGCGCCGTCCCGTGTGCCCACCCGTCCCGCCCCTGGGGGTCCCGCACAGCTGGGCGTGGGCTTGCCGCGGGGAGGCCGGTGGGCAGCGCTCAGCCGGTGCCGGTTCCCGTACGGCAGGGCCACCCCCGCGGCGG
This sequence comes from Streptomyces sp. CB02980, assembly GCF_014451325.2. Taxonomy (GTDB): domain Bacteria; phylum Actinomycetota; class Actinomycetes; order Streptomycetales; family Streptomycetaceae; genus Streptomyces. The sequence continues at coordinate 54,666 of NZ_JACSCH020000029.1, forward strand.
CCCCTACCCCGGTGACGTCAAGCGGAACGCGTCCAGTGCCAGTGTCATCTCCGTGAGGTCCCGCGGTCGCGACAGCGACCGGGCCGTCAGCTGCTCCAGGCGGCGCAGTCGGTTGAAGACCGTGTTCCGGTGGCAGTACAGCCGTCCCGCCGCCCGCCCCGCCGACCCCTCGCACTCCAGCCACGCGTCCAGCGTCTCCAGGAGCACCGCCCGGTCCGCCGGGTCCAGTTCGAGCAGGCCGCCCAGGACGTCCGAGACCAGCAGGCTCGCCACCTCCGGCTGGGCCACCACCAGCGCGCCCGCCATCCGCCGGTCGAGCCGTACGATCTCGCGGCTCCCCGGCGGGCACGTCCGCAGCGCCAGCTCGGCGAGCCGCCGCGCCCGGCCCAGCTCGGTCAGGCCCACCACCACCGGACTGATCCCCCCGGGACCCGGGCACCGCCCGTCGAGGAGTTCCGACAGCGCGTCCAGACCGGTGTCCCCGGCGAGCGCCACCACCCCCAGCTCGCAGTCGGCCCCCATCCGCCACAGGAACCGCACGCCCTCGCCCTGCACCTGCCGGTGGAACAGCTCCCGCTCCTCCCGCCGGTCGTAGCGCAGCACCACCACCGCGTACCGCCCCTGCTCCGGCAGGTCCAGGCCCGCCGCCGCCCGCGCCACCAGCTCGGGCGACCGCTGGCCCTGGAGCAGCGCGTCGAGGAGCGCCTGGAGCTGCTCGTCCGTACGGCGGCGCAGTTCGAGCTCCGTCGTCCGGTACGCCTCTGATGCCGTGTCCGCCTGCGCGTCCACCGCCGACCACACCGTCGTCGCCGACTGCATCAGCGCCGCCAACTGCGCCGTGTCCGTCCCCGCGCCCTCGATCAGCGCGTCCCAGACGAGATGCCCGGCGTGCCGGTAGGCGTGCACGACCAGTTCGAGCGGCATGCCCTGCGCGGCCCGCCGCCGGCCCATCTCGTCCGCGTGCTCCAGGTCCCGCCGGGGCGAGCTCCGGGGCGCCGAGATCATCTCGATCCCGATGCGTATCGCCTCCTCGGCCTCCTGCCAATGCTGGTCGTACGGCAGGATCCGCCCGTAGGCGGGCTCGTACGCGTGGAGTTCCCTCAGATGCTCGTCCACCAGCTCCGGCAGCCGCTCAAGAAGCGCCGTGCACGCCTGCGCGAGCACCTTCCAGTCGTCACCGGTCCGCCGTCTGCGCCGTCCCATGCCCGGAGGATCCACCGCCCCGGCCCCCTCCGCACAGCCCTGACGCGCAGCGTTGTGCGCATGCACAGCCCTTCGGCACGCCCGCTGGTCACCGGCAGCGATTCGGCCGCGGGCCGTGGACGCGCGGTCCGGCCCGGTGTTGGGGTGAGCGCCATCGAACGGCCGAGTAACAAGCATCGGCCGGGAACACCGGAAAAAGGGGAACCATGGGAGGTACCGCACCCGCCCTCGAGGTGACGGACCTGACGGCGGGATACGGACCGGTACACGCGTTGCGACAGGTGTCGCTGACCGTGCCGGCGGGTGAGGTCGTCACCGTCCTCGGGGCCAACGGGGCCGGCAAGTCGACGCTGCTGCGGGCGGTCTCGCGCACCCTCCGGTTCCACGGCGGCGCCGTGGTCTCCGGCACGGTGAGCCGCGACGGCCGGCCGCTCGACGGGCTGCCGCCCGACCGCGTCGTCGCGGCCGGCGTCTCCCAGGTGCCCGAGGGCCGCCAGGTCTTCGCCCGGATGACGGTCGAGGACAACCTACGGGCCGGAGCGCTCGGCAGCCGCGGCGGACGGGCGGCCAAGGCGGCCTCCCTGCGCCGGGTCCACGAGCTGTTCCCGGTGCTCGCGGAGCGGGCCCGCCAGCCCGCCGGGCTGCTCTCCGGCGGCGAACAGCAGATGCTGGCCGTCGGCCGCGCCCTGATGGCTTCGCCGGGCCTGCTCCTGCTCGACGAACCCTCGCTCGGGCTCGCCCCGCTGATGGCGGCCCGGATCGCGGACGCGGTCCGGGAGATCAACGCCCAGGGCACCGCGGTGCTGCTCGTCGAGCAGAACGCGGCGCTCGCCCTGCGGCTCGCCTCCCGCGCCTACGTCCTGGAGGTCGGCGAGGTCACCCTCTCGGGCCCGGCCGCCGAACTCGCCGCCTCCGACGAGGTACGCCGCCGCTATCTGGGCGTGGTCGACGAGGACGCCGCCGCCGACGCGGCCCGCGCCCGTGCCACGCACCCGGTCCTGTCCCGCTGGGAGGAACCCCGATGACAGCACGGCCGACACCGCCCTCGTCACCCGGCCCCGCAACACCACCCGCCCCCGATGCCCCCGCCTCCGACGTCCCCGCCCTCGAAGTCCGCGACCTCACCGTCCGCTTCGCCGGCCTCACCGCCCTCGACGCCGTCGGCTTCACCGTCCGGCCCGGCACCGTGCACGCCCTCATCGGGCCCAACGGCGCCGGGAAGTCCACCTGTTTCAACGTCCTGTCCGGTGTCTACCGCGCCACCGAGGGCTCCGTCCGCCTCGGCCCGCACGAGCTGACCGCCCTGCCCCCGCACCGGATCGCGGACCTCGGCGTCGGCCGGATCTTCCAGAACCTGGCCCTGCCGCCCCGCGCCACCGTCGAGGACAGCCTGATGCTCGGCCGCCACCGGCTGACCCGCACCGGCTTCGTCGCCGCCGGGCTCCGCCTCCCCTCCGCCGCCCGCGAGGAGGCGCGCCACCGCGCCCGGGTCCGGGAGATCGCCGCCTTCGTCGGCCTGGAGCAGCAGCTCGCGCGACCGGCCGGCTCGCTCCCGTACGGGCAGCAGAAGCTCGCCGAACTGGCCCGTGCCCTCTGCATGGAGCCGAAGCTGCTGCTCCTCGACGAGCCCGTCGCCGGGATGACCGCCGACGAGCGGCGCCGAACCGCCTCGGTCATCGCCGGGGTCCGCGACAGCCTCGGCATCTCTGTGCTCCTCGTCGAGCACGACATGGGCCTGGTGATGCGGCTCGCCGACTCCGTCACCGTCCTCGACTTCGGCCGCCGGATCGCCGACGGGGCACCCACCGACGTCCAGAACGACCCGGCGGTCGTCCGCGCCTACCTCGGAGAGGAGTCCGCCGCGTGAGCACCTTCGCCGAGTTCCTGATCAACGGCATCTCACTGGGCTCGATCTACGCCCTCATCGCCCTCGGCTTCGTGGTCATCTTCCGGGCCACCGAGGTCGTCAACTTCGCCCACGCCTCGCTCCTCCTCGCCGGCGGCTACGTCACCGCCGTCCTCCACGACGAGATCGGCTTCTGGCCCGCCCTGCTCGCCGGCATCGCGGGCGCGGCGGTGGTCGGCGCGGCCGTCGAGTTCTTCGTGATGCGCCGCCACCGGGGCACCGACCACAGCGTCCTCGCCATCGTCACCATCGGCGTCGACATCCTCCTCGCCACCGAGCTGACCCGCCGGATCGGCACCGACATCCTCGCCCTCGGCGACCCGTGGGGCGACGCCGTCGTCACCGTCGGCGGGGTCACGATCGCGGAGACCAGGATCGCCGCGCTGCTCGCGGCGGCCCTCCTCATCACCGCGTTCCTGCTCGCCTTCCGGTACACGTCCTGGGGCGTCGCCATGCGGGCCGCCGCCGAGAACCAGGAGACCGCCGCCCTCATGGGCATCCGGCTCGGCCGGGTCTCGATCGGCGCCTGGGCGGTCGCCGGCGGTCTCGCCGCCGTCGCCGCGCTCTTCCTCACCGTCTTCCCGACCCCGGGCCTTGAACGGGCCACCTCGCTCGCCGCCCTCAAGGCCTTCCCCGCCGCCATCCTCGGCGGCCTCGACTCCACCACGGGCGCCCTCGTCGGCGGGCTCCTCGTCGGCGTCACCGAGTCCCTCGCCACCGGCTACCAGAGCGACCTGGCGTTCCTCGGCCGGGGGATCGGCGACCTGGCCCCGTATCTCGTCATGGTCGCGGTGCTCCTGATCCGCCCGGCCGGACTCTTCGGCACGAAGGAGTTGGCCCGTGTCTGAGACCCTCGCCCGGAGCGGCCTGCGGGTCGGCAGTCCCGCGGTGTACGGAGGGGCCGCGGCCTGCCTCGTCCTCCTCGTCCTGCCGTTCTACCTGGACCGGTTCTGGCTCCAGGCCGGCCTGTTCGCCATGGTCGCCGCCCTCGGCGCGATCGGCATCAACCTGCTGACCGGCGCCACCGGACAGCTCTCCATGGGCCACGCCTTCTTCCTCGCCGTCGGCGCCTACGGCTACTGCGCCTTCGCCGGGGACGGCGCCGACGGGCTCGCCGGACTCGGCCTGCCCGGCTGGCTCGCCGCCGTCCTCGCCGTCGCCTTCTCGGGCCTGGCCGGCGGGGTGTTCAGCCCCATCGCGGGACGGCTCCAGGGCGCGTACCTCGGCATCGCCACCCTCGCGCTCATCTTCATCGGCCAGCACGTCCTCTTCAACGCCCATGACCTCACGGGCGGCTACAACGGCCGCGCGGTCCCGCCGCTCTCCCTCTTCGGACTCACCTTCGACGACACCGAACTCCTCGTCGCCCAGGTGCCGTTCGGGGCGGTGGAGAAGCTCTGGTACCTCGGTCTTGTCCTGCTCCTCGGCGGGGTGCTCTTCGCCCGCGGCGTTCTCCGGGGCCGCCCCGGACGGGCGATGAACGCCATCCGCGACCACCGGATCGCCGCCGGCGTCATGGGCATCCCGGTCGCCCGCTACCGGGCCGCCGTCTTCGTCCTGTCCTCCATGTACGCGGGCCTCGCCGGCGTCCTGCTCGCCCTGGTCTTCCAGCGCACGGTGCCGGAGTACTTCGGCATGGCGCTCTCGCTCGAATACCTCGCCATGATCGTCATCGGCGGTCTCGGCTCGGTCGCGGGAGCGGTCGCCGGCGGCGTCTTCGTCTCCCTCCTGCCCCAGCTCCTCAACCGCTACAGCGACGCGCTCCCGCTGGTCTCCGCCCCGGGAACGGGCGGCATCGCACCGGGGGAGGCCGCGCGCTACCTGTACGGCGCCGCCGTCGTCGCGGTGGTCCTGTTCCTGCCCGGCGGGCTGGCCCGGCTGGCCGCCCGAAGGCCCGGAAGAGCCGGAGCCGGCAAGAGCCCCAAGAACCCCACGCACACCCCGATCACCACCGAACCCTCAGGGGAGGCACGATGAACCACCGACGACAGGCCGTGCGGGGCCTGGCCGCCGCGCTCGCCGCACTGGTCGCCCTCACCGCCGCCGGATGCAGCTCCAAGGCGAAGACCGGCGACGGCAAGCAGACCGGCGCGGGCGGGGTGAAGACCGGCGAGGGCGTCACCGACAAGACGATCTCGCTCGGCGCGCTCACCGACATGACCGGCGTGTACGCCACCCTCGGCAAGAGCGTCACCCAGGCCCAGCAGCTGTACGTGAAGCAGGTCAACGCCGCCGGCGGGATCTGCGGCCGGCAGCTGGAGCTGACGGTCCGCGACCACGGCTACGACCCGCAGAAGGCGCTCGCCGCCTACACCGAACTGGAGCCCAAGGTCGTCGGCTACACCCAGTTCATCGGCTCGCCGTTCGTCGCCGCCGTCAAGCCCCGGGTCGACACCACGGACAAGGGCCTCGTCCTCCCGCAGGCCTGGTCGGCCTCGCTGCTCGGCTCCCCGTACATCCGCGTCCTGGGCGCCACGTACGACGTCGAGACCATCAACGCCGTCGACTTCCTGCTCAAGGAGAAGGGCCTGAAGTCGGGCGACAAGCTCGGCCACGTCTACTTCGAGGGCGACTACGGCGAGAACGCGCTCAAGGGCTCGAAGTACGCGGCGGAGAAGGCGGGCCTGACCGTCGTCGAGCAGAAGATCAAGCCCACCGACAACGACATGTCGGCGCAGGTCGCGGCGCTCAAGCAGGCCGGGGTCAAGGCCATCGTCATCAGCGCCGGCCCCCGCCAGGCCGCCTCCCTCGTCGGAGTCGCCGCCGCCACCGGCCTGAAGGTCCCCGTCGTCGGCAACAACTCCGCCTTCGCGCCGCAGCTGCTCGGCACCCAGGCCGGTCCCGCCCTGGAGAAGATGTACTGGTTCGCCTCCCCGAGCCTCCCCATCGGCGCGGACACCCCGACCGCGAAGAAGCTCGTCGCGGACTACAAGGCCGCCTACCCGAGCGACTCCCTCGACAACGGCATCGTCGCCGGCTGGACCGCGGCGAGCGTCTTCGGCGAGGCCCTGAAGAAGGCCTGCGAGAGCAAGGACCTGACCCGCGACGGTGTCGACAAGGCGCTCCTGACGCTGACGTCCTACGACGCCGGCTTCGGGATGAGCCACAACCTCGGCGACCCCAAGGCCCCGTCGTCCCGGGAGTCCGTCATCATCCAGCCGGACAAGAAGGTCCCCGGCGGCATGCGCACCGTCCGGCAGCCCTTCGTCGCGGACGCCGCGAAGTCCTACACCCCCTGACGGTCAGCCCGGGTCCCGGTCCGCGAACCCCGTCCGCCAGGACGGGCGGGCCGGGGCCCAGCCCAGGGCACGGGCCCGGCCGTTCACCGCGCCCCGCGCCCAGGGTGCCCCGCCCCCGCTCCGCGCCGGGGCCGGGACCCCCAGGGCCTTCGCGAGGACCGGCAGCCAGGCGTGGCCGGGCGCCGGCTCGTCGTCCACCACGTTGTACGCGCCCGGGGGCCACGCGAGAGCCCGTACGGCCGCCTCGGCCGCGTCGGCCACGTGCACGAAGGAGCTCACCGCCTCGTCGGCCGCCGTGCTCCCGAGGAACCGGGCGGCCGGGTCCCCGGCGAGCGCGGCGGCCACGGCGCCGCCCGGGGCGTACCAGGTGCCGGGGCCGTACAGGATCCCGTACCGCAGCACGACCGCCTCGGGGAGCTCGGCCACCGTGTCCTCCAGGGCCCGCACCCCGGCGACGATCCGCGACCGGGGCGGCTCGTCCGCCGGGTCGAGCGGTACGGACTCGTCGGCGGGTCCGTCGCCGGGGGCGTACGCCCAGCTGATCGACTGCGCGACGATCCGGCCGACGCCGGCGCCGCGTGCCGCGTCCACCAGGTTCCGGGTGCCCTCGACCCGTACGCGGTTGTTCGCGGCCCCGTCCGCCGCACCCAGGTCCGTGAGCTGATGGACCACGGCGTCCGGCGCCGCCGCCGCCACCGCGCGGCGCACCGCCACGGCGTCCAGCACGTCCACGGGGTTCGGACCGCGCCGGGACAGACCCACGACCTCGTGGCCGGCCGCCTCCAGGCGCGGCACGAGCTGACGGCCGACGGCGCCCGTGGCGCCCGCTACCAGTACACGCATGGGCCCAGCGTAAAAGATCTTCACGTTCCCGAAACATCGCGGTGTGAAGCTCGGGCCCATGACTGCACGTATCGAGGAGAACCGCTCCCACCCACGCCTCCCTGACCTGCTGGCCGCCTACCACCTGGTCAACCAGGCCGAGAAGGGGACGGCGGTGGAGGCGGCCGCCCAGCTCCCCGCCGTATACCGCGCCGAGGTCGAGGACCCGGCCGGCGCGTTCGCCGCCGACACGGTCCTGCTCGCCACCGCCCCCGGAGGGGACACGCCGTCGGGGTGCGTCGTCCTCAAGGCGGCCCCCGCGTGCGGAGCGCCCGAGATCAAGCGGCTCTGGGTGGCGCCCGAGGCCCGCCGCAAGGGGATCGCGAAGGCCCTCATGACCGAGGCCCTGCGCCGCGCCGCAGCCTCGGGAGCACCCGCCGTACGCCTCACGGTGTGGTCCTGGCGGGAGGAGCCGCTCGCCCTCTACCGGAGCCTCGGCTTCGGGAGCGTCGACTCGTGGGACGAGCGGCCCGACCTGGTCTGCCTGGAGAAGCCGTTCGACGTCATCGAGCGCCTCACCCCCGACGAGGTCCGCGCCCACGCCTCCGCCGGTCTCGCCGCGCTCCTCCTCGACGCCGTGGACTCCGGCGCCTCCGTCGGCTTCCTGGCACCCCTCGCGGCCCGCGAGGCGGCCGCCTGGTGGGCGCGCGTCGCCGAGGAGGCAGCCGAGGGCGTACGGGACGTCTGGGCGGCCCACGGCCCCGACGGGGGCCTCACCGGCGTCGTCACCCTCGTCCGAGGGGGCACGGCCAACGGCAGGCACCGCGGCGAGATCGCCCGCCTCCTGGTGCACCGCTCGGCCCGGGGCGGAGGCCTCGGGTACCGGCTGCTCGCCACGGCCGAGGCCCATGCCGCCGCCACCGGCCTCACCCTGCTCGTCCTGGACACCCAGACCGACAGTCCGGCCGAGCGTCTCTACCGGGGCGCGGGCTGGACGGCCGCCGGCACGATCCCGGACTTCGCCGCCGACCCGGCGGGCGTCCTGCGCGCGACCACGCTCTACTACAAGCGTCTCGGCTAGCCCGGGGGGAACGGAAAGGGCCCCGGAGGCGATATCGCCTCCGGGGCCCTTCTCGTACGTACGTGTCCTGCGCTACGGCAGCTGCGCCGCACGCGCCTCCCGGCTCTCACGCCGGTTGCCGCGGAAGGTGTTCACTCGACGGGCCGTCGCGAAGAGGGGGATCACGGCGCCCATCACGACCTGGAGCGCGCATCCGGTCTGGAGCAGGAACTGCCCGCCCGGAGCGTCGAAGGCCCAGGCCGCCAGCATGCCCATCGCGCCGACGATCCAGCTGAGCATCGCCACCGCGAGGATGCCCCGCGGCTTGGGGTACTCGACCCGGCTCACCATCAGCCAGGCGACACCGATGATCGCGAGCAGCGTCGGGATGAACGGCAGCTCGAGGAGCACGATCGAGACCACCGTCAGCGCGCCGAAGGGGCTCGGCATGCCCTGGAACATGCCGTCCTTCATGGTCACGCAGGAGAATCTCGCCAGCCGCAGCACCACCGCGAGCAGCACCACGATCGCGGCCACCGCCGAGACCTTCTGCTGCGCGCCGGGCGTGACCATGCCGTACACGAGTACGAAGTAGGCCGGGGCCAGACCGAAGCTGATCAGGTCCGAGAGGTTGTCGAGCTCGGCGCCCATGGGGGAGGAGCGCAGCTTGCGCGCCACGATGCCGTCGAACAGGTCGAAGATCGCCGCGGCCAGCATCAGGATCACGGCGGTGGCGGCGCTGTTGCGCGCCATGCCGGTCTCCGTGCTGCCCGTGAGGTGCGGGATGAGGATGCCCGTGGTGGTGAAGTACACCGCCATGAATCCACACGTGGCGTTACCGAGCGTGAGGGCGTCCGCTATGGACAGCCTCAACGACAGCGGCATCTCCTCGGCCTCTTCGGACCCTTCCGTATCGGTGCCGGCGACCCAGTCGGCGGCCCGTGTGTCGGGATCAATCACGGTCAATGCGAGTCACCCCCGCTGTGGTGGCCTGGCCGACCTCGACGGCGACCTCGACACCCTCGGGGAGGTAGATGTCGACGCGTGAGCCGAAGCGGATCAGACCGATGCGGTCACCCTGCTCGACCTTGGTCCCCTGCGGGATGTACGGCACGATGCGCCGGGCGACGGCGCCCGCGATCTGCACCATCTCGATGTCGCCGAGCTCGGTGTCGAAGTGCCAGACAACGCGCTCGTTGTTCTCGCTCTCCTTGTTGAACGCCGGGACGAACCCGCCGGGAACGTGCTCCACGGACGTCACGGTGCCGGCCAGCGGCGCGCGGTTGACGTGGACGTTCAGCGGGCTCATGAAGATGGCGACCCGGGTGCGCCCGTCCTTCCACGGCATGATGCTCTGCACCACTCCGTCGGCGGGGGAGATGACCCGGCCCTGAGCGATCTCACGCTCGGGGTCGCGGAAGAACCACAGCATGCCGGCCGCGAGCGCGGTGGTCGGCACGGCGATGGCCGCGGCCCGCCTCGACTTGCGCGCGCGCACGAGGCTGAGCGCCGCGGTGGCGACGGTCGGCAGAAGCCACGGCGATGCTCCGCGCGCGAGGCGTACGCCCGTGAGGCTGTCGCGGTGTGCAGAGGTTTGGCTGTGGGGCATGGATGACCTTCGTAGCGGATGATGCCGCACTGGCAACGGGGGACGGCGGCTTTCCCTCGATGCTATCGGTTGCGGGACGCAACTGGGTAAGCCAGGAACCGAGTCGACGGCCGGAAGACGAACACAGGGTGTGATCTTCTTCGCGGCCGAAACGACTCAAAACCGACAATCAACCCTGGAATCGGTACTCCTCGAGCAGCCGACGACCAATGATCATTTTCTGGATCTCGGCGGTACCTTCACCGATGAGCAGCATCGGCGCCTCACGGTAGAGGCGCTCGATCTCGTACTCCTTGGAGAACCCGTAGCCGCCGTGAATGCGGAAGGCATCCTCGACGACCTCCTTGCAGTATTCGGAGGCGAGGTACTTCGCCATCCCTGCTTCGAGGTCGTTTCGTTCCCCGGAGTCCTTTTTGCGTGCTGCATTCACCATCATCGCATGAGCGGCCTCGACCTTGGTAGCCATCTCGGCCAGCTTGAACTGAATCGCCTGGTGCTGAGCGATCGCCTTGCCGAAAGTGTGACGCTGCTGGGCATACGAGACACCGAGCTCGAAGGCACGCTGAGCGACACCGCAGCCACGGGCCGCCACGTTCACCCGGCCGACCTCGACGCCGTCCATCATTTGGTAAAACCCTCGGCCGGTGACTCCGCCGAGGACCCGATTGGCCGGAATGCGCAGTCCGTCCATGATGAGTTCGGTGGTGTCGACCCCCTTGTAACCCATCTTGTCGATCTTCCCGGGGATGGTGAGGCCGGGGCGGACCTCTCCGAAGCCGGACTCCTTCTCGACGAGGAAGGTCGTCATCGACTTGTGGGGGGCGGTGCCCTCCGGGTGTCCTTCGTCACTTCGGACGAGAACGGCGACCAGGGTTGACGTCCCGCCATTGGTCAGCCACATCTTCTGGCCGTTCAGGACGTACTCGTCGCCGTCCTTGACCGCCTTCGACGTGATCGCCGACACGTCCGAGCCGAGGCCCGGCTCCGACATCGAGAACGCGCCACGCGTCTCGCCGGCCGCCATCCGCGGAAGGAAGTAGTCCTTCTGCTCCTGGGTGCCGTGCTGCTTCAGCATGTACGCCACGATGAAGTGCGTGTTGATGATGCCGGAGACCGACATCCAGCCACGCGCGATCTCCTCCACGCACAGCGCGTAGGTGAGGAGCGACTCACCCAGACCCCCGTACTCCTCGGGGATCATCAGACCGAAGAGGCCGAGCTCCTTGAGCCCGTCGACGATCTGCTGGGGGTACTCGTCGCGGTGCTCCAGCTCGGTGGCGACCGGGATGATCTCCTTGTCGACGAACTCCCGGACGGTCTTGAGGATCTCCTGCTGGACGTCCGTGAGCCCGGCGGTCTGGGCGAGTCGGGCCATGGCTACTTCTCCGTCTTCTTGGCGGGCTCGATCAGCTCGGGGCGGCCGGGCTGCTCGCCGCCGCGCTCCTTGATGTACGTCTCGGTGGGGACCATCACCTTGCGGCGGAAGACACACACGAGGGTGCCGTCCTGCTTGTAGCCCTTGGTCTCGACGTAGACGATGCCGCGGTCGTTCTTCGACTTCGACGGGGTCTTGTCGAGGACCGTGGTCTCGCCGTAGATCGTGTCGCCGTGGAAGGTCGGCGCCACGTGCCGCAGCGACTCGATCTCCAGGTTGGCGATGGCCTTGCCGGAGACGTCCGGCACGGACATGCCGAGCAGCAGCGAGTAGATGTAGTTGCCGACGACGACGTTCTTGCCGAAATCCGTCGTGTTCTCGGCGTAGTTCACATCCATGTGCAGCGGATGGTGGTTCATCGTCAGCAGACAGAAGAGGTGGTCGTCGTACTCGGTGACCGTCTTTCCGGGCCAGTGCTTGTAGACGGCGCCGATCTCGAACTCTTCGTAGGTGCGGCCGAACTGCATCGGGATCAGGCCTCCGGGATCTCGAACTTGCTGGTGCGCTGCATACCGGCGGCACGGCCCTTGCCCGAGATGACCAGAGCCATCTTGCGGGAGGCCTCGTCGATCATCTCGTCGCCGAGCATCGCGGAGCCCTTCTTCCCGCCGGCCTCGGACGTGTAGAAGTCGTACGCGTCGAGGATCAGCTCGGCGTGGTCGTAGTCCTCCTGCGAGGGCGAGAAGATCTCGTTCGCGGCGGCGACCTGGTCCGGGTGCAGCACCCACTTGCCGTCGAAACCGAGGGCGGCGGCGCGCTGCGCGACGGCCTTGTAGCCCTCCTGGTTGCGGATCTGGAGGTACGGGCCGTCGATCGCCTGGAGGTTGTTGGCGCGGGCGGCCATCAGGATGCTCATCAGGATGTGGTGGTACGCGTCCGCCGGGTAGCCGGGCGGCTGCTCGCCCACGACCAGCGACTTCATGTTGATGGAGGCCATGAAGTCGGCCGGGCCGAAGATGATCGTCTCGACGCGCTGGGAGGCCTGCGCGATCGCGTTGACGTTGGTGAGGCCCTGGGCGTTCTCGATCTGCGCCTCGATGCCGATCTTGCCGACCTCGAAGCCCATCGTCTTCTCGATCTGGGTCAGCAGGAGGTCGAGCGCCACGATCTGCTGGGCGTCCTGGACCTTCGGCAGCATGATGCAGTCGAGGTTCTGGCCGGCGCCCTCGACGACGGTGACGACGTCACGGTACGTCCAGTGGGTCGTCCAGTCGTTGACGCGGACGACACGGGTCTTGCCGGTCCAGTCGCCCTCGTTCAGGAACTTCACGATGGTGTGCCGGGCCTCGGGCTTGGCCAGCGGGGCGCACGCGTCCTCCAGGTCCAGGAAGACCTGGTCGGCGGCGAGGCCCTGGGCCTTCTCGAGGAAGCGCGGGTTGGAACCGGGGACCGCCAGGCAGGAGCGGCGCGGACGCAGGCGGTTCACGGGGCTGGTCATGCGGGGACCTCCGTACTTTCAAGGGGGTGGAGCTTGTTCGCTGTCCGGATCTCGTCGACGATACGTCCGATGATCTCCGTGATACCGAAGTCCTTCGGTGTGAAGACGGCGGCGACACCCGCACGCTTCAGTTCTGCGGCGTCGGCGTTCGGGATGATCCCGCCGACGATGACCGGCACGTCGACCGCGCCCGCCTCGCGGAGGCGGTCGAGGACGTCCGGGACCAGCTCGGCGTGCGAGCCGGAGAGGATCGACAGTCCCACGCAGTGCACGTCCTCCGCGAGGGCCGCGCTCACGATCTGCTCGGGCGTCAGCCTGATGCCCTGGTAGACCACCTCGAAACCGGCGTCACGCGCGCGTACGGCGATCTGCTCGGCCCCGTTGGAGTGTCCGTCCAGGCCCGGCTTGCCGACGAGCAGCCGCAGCCGCCCGACGCCCATCTCCTCGGCGGTCCGCGCCACCTTGTCCCGTACCAGGGCCAGCGGCGTGCCCGCCTCGGCCGTCACCGCGACCGGGGCCGACGACACGCCCGTCGGGGCGCGGAACTCGCCGAAGACGTCCCGCAGCGCCCAGGACCACTCCCCGGTCGTGACGCCCGCACGCGCGCACTCCAGGGTGGCGGCGAAGAGGTTGCCGTCACCGGCAGCCGTCGCCTTCAGCGTCGCCAGGGATTCCTGGGCGCGGGTCTCGTCGCGGTCGTCGCGCCACTCGTGGAGGGCCGCGACCACCCGCGCCTCGTTCGCCGGGTCCACCGTCATGATGGCGGTGTCCAGGTCGGCGGTGAGGGGGTTCTCCTCGGTCGCCTGGAAGATGTTGACGCCGATGATCTTCTCGTCGCCGGCCTCGATCCGGGCGCGCCGCTCGGCGTGCGAGGAGACGAGCTGCGACTTGAGGTAGCCGGACTCGACGGCGGCCATCGCGCCGCCCATCTCCTGGATCCGCTCGATCTCGGCCAGGCACTCCTCGACGAGCGAGTCGACCTTGGCCTCGATGACGTGCGAGCCGGCGAAGATGTCCTCGTACTCCAGGAGGTCGGACTCGTGGGCGAGGACCTGCTGGATGCGGAGCGACCACTGCTGGTCCCACGGCCGGGGCAGGCCGAGCGCCTCGTTCCAGGCGGGCAGCTGCACGGCACGTGCGCGCGCGTCCTTGGAGAGGGTGACGGCCAGCATCTCCAGGACGATCCGCTGGACGTTGTTCTCCGGCTGGGCCTCGGTCAGACCGAGCGAGTTGACCTGGACGCCGTAGCGGAACCGGCGCTGCTTCTCGTTCTCGATGCCGTACCGCTCGCGGGTGACCTTGTCCCAGATGCGGCCGAAGGCGCGCATCTTGCACATCTCCTCGATGAAGCGGACGCCCGCGTTCACGAAGAAGGAGATACGGGCGACGACCTCGCCCTTGCGGTCCTCCGGGACCTGGCCCGAGGCGAACACCGCGTCGAGCACGGCGATCGCGGTGGACATCGCGTACGAGATCTCCTGGACCGGAGTGGCCCCGGCCTCCTGCAGGTGGTAGCTGCAGATGTTGATCGGGTTCCACTTCGGGATGTTGTTCACCGTGTAGGTGATCATGTCCGTCGTGAGGCGGAGGGAAGGGCCGGGCGGGAAGACGTGCGTCCCGCGCGACAGGTACTCCTTCACGATGTCGTTCTGGGTGGTGCCCTGGAGCCGGGTGACGTCCGCACCCTGCTCCTCGGCGACCACCTGGTAGAGCGCCAGGAGCCACATCGCCGTGGCGTTGATGGTCATCGAGGTGTTCATCTGGTCCAGGGGGATGTCCTGGAACAGCCGCCGCATGTCACCGAGGTGCGAGACGGGGACGCCGACCCGGCCGACCTCGCCGCGGGCGAGGATGTGGTCGGGGTCGTAGCCCGTCTGCGTCGGCAGGTCGAACGCGACCGAGAGGCCGGTCTGACCCTTGGCGAGGTTGCGCCGGTACAGCTCGTTGGACGCCTCGGCGGTCGAGTGACCGGCGTACGTCCGCATGAGCCACGGCCGGTCCTTCTGACGCTCAGTCATCTATGGTCCCGGGCTCAGATGTTGCGGAAGCGGTTGATGGCGTCGATGTGCTGGGCGCGCATCTCCGGGTTGCGGACGCCGAGGCCCTCCTCGGGCGCGAGCGCCAGGACGCCGACCTTGCCCTGGTGGAGGTTGCGGTGGACGTCGTAGGCGGCCTGGCCGGTCTCCTCCAGGGAGTAGACCTTCGACAGGGTGGGGTGGATCTTGCCCTTGGCGATCAGGCGGTTCGCCTCCCACGCCTCGCGGTAGTTGGCGAAGTGCGAGCCGATGATCCGCTTCAGCGACATCCACAGGTAGCGGTTGTCGTACTCGTGCATGTAGCCCGAGGTGGAGGCGCAGGTGGTGATGGTGCCGCCCTTGCGCGTGACGTACACGGAGGCGCCGAAGGTCTCGCGGCCCGGGTGCTCGAAGACGATGTCGATGTCCTCGCCGCCGGTGAGCTCGCGGATGCGCTTGCCGAAGCGCTTCCACTCCTTCGGGTCCTGGGTGTGCTCGTCCTTCCAGAACTTGTAGCCCTCGGCGTTGCGGTCGATGACCGCCTCGGCGCCCATCGCGCGGCAGATGTCGGCCTTCTCCGGGGAGGAGACGACACAGATCGGGTTGGCGCCGCCGGCCAGGGCGAACTGCGTGGCGTACGAGCCGAGTCCGCCGCTCGCGCCCCAGATGAGGACGTTGTCGCCCTGCTTCATGCCGGCGCCGTTGCGGGAGACCAGCTGGCGGTAGGCGGTGGAGTTCACGAGGCCCGGGGAGGCCGCCTCCTCCCAGCTGAGGTGGCCGGGCTTCGGCATCAGCTGGTTCGACTTGACGAGGGCGATCTCCGCCAGGCCGCCGAAGTTGGTCTCGAAGCCCCAGATGCGCTGCTCGGGGTCGAGCATCGTGTCGTTGTGGCCGTCGGAGGACTCCAGCTCGACCGAGAGGCAGTGGGCGACGACCTCGTCGCCGGGCTTCCACGAGTTCACGCCGGGGCCGGTGCGGAGCACGACGCCCGCGAGGTCGGAGCCGATGACGTGGTACGGCAGGTCGTGGCGCTTGCTGAGGTCGCTGAGCCGGCCGTAGCGCTCCAGGAAGCCGAAGGTCGACACCGGCTCGAAGATCGAGGTCCAGACCGAGTTGTAGTTGACCGAGCTGGCCATGACGGCGACCAGGGCCTCGCCCGGGCCGAGCTCGGGCACCGGCACGTTGTCGAGGTGCAGCGACTTGCGCGGGTCCTTGTCGCGGCTGGCGAGCCCGGCGAACATCTCCGCCTCGTCCTTGTGGACGGTGATGGCGCGGTACGACTCGGGGAGCGGGATGTTCGCGAAGTCGGCGGACGTGGAGTCCGAGGACTGGATCGCGTCCAGGATGTCCTTCACGGGGTTGCCTCCGGCGGTGCGGCGTCCTGAGGGGAGGACGCGCTGAGGGTTACGTCTGGGGCTGCTGCTGTGGAGGTGTGCCGTCGGTTCGGCGGGGGTGGTGCGGGCTGCGCCTGGTGGGCGCGGTGGGTGCCTGTGACGCAGGCGTCCGGGCGCACGATCACGATCGCTTGTGGGGACAGCCGGCGCACGAGGAGACCTCTGCGCGCCGGCCGCCCGGACAACATCAACGTATGGCACGCCGTGTCACGTGACAAGGCACTGCGTGCCAACAATTTCACTCATATGCAATCTGCCGGTCACATGTGAGCGATGATCGATCGAATCGCAGGTCAAAACGGACGAAGACCGCCCCGGAGAGGGGCGGCCTTCGTCGTGAGGAGTGCGGTGGAGTCGGGTCGGACTCCGGTGGGGTCGGACCCCGGTCAGCTCTTCGTGAGCGCCTGCTGGATCGTGCGCATGACCTCGTCGAGCGGAGCGTCCGTCCGGGCCACGGCGACCACCACGTCACCCGTGGTGGAGGCCCGCACGGCCGGGGCCGGCTCGGTGGTCCCCGGGGAGGACGAGGAGGGGGCCGGGCGGCCCGCGCCTATGCCCGAGCCGAAGGTCTCCCGGACGATGGCGAAGGCGTGGTCCAGCTGGCTCTCCACATCGCCCTGCCCGCCCGCCCGCAGCCAGCGGCGCAGGACGTGGTTGTGGGCCGTGACGACCGCGGAGGCCGCCACCTCGGCGAGCAGCGGGTCGTCGTTGCCGACGTGGTGGTCGCGCTCGTCGAAGTGGCCGAGCAGATAGCGGGTGAACAGCCGCTCGTAGCGGGCCACCGAGGCGATCTCCCGTTCCCGCAGGGTCGGCACCTCGCGGGTGAGCCGGTAGCGCTCCACGGAGACCGCGGGGGAGCCCGCGTACATCTTCATGACTTCCTTGATGCCCCGGCACACCGTGTCGAGCGGGTGCTCGTGCGGCGGGGCCGCGTTCAGCACCGCCTCCGCCCGCACCAGGGTGTCGTCGTGATCAGGGAAGATCGCCTCTTCCTTGGAGCGGAAGTGCCGGAAGAACGTCCGTCGTGCGACCCCGGCCCGGGCGGCGATCTCGTCGACCGTCGTGGCCTCGTACCCCTTGCTCGCGAAGAGCTCCATCGCGGCCGTGGCGAGCTCCCGGCGCATCTTGAGCCGCTGCGCGGCGGCACGAGTGCCCGCCGCGCTCTCCGGAGCGTCGGACGGGGACGTGGCACGGGGTGTCTTCGCGGCCTTGGGCATGGTCCGAACGTACTGCATCGGAGGGGGAGTGTGCCCAGGTGGGGGCGGGGAGCCCCCCGGGACACCGACGGTGCCCGGGGGGCTCAGCAGACCACCCCAGCCGGCTGCTCCCGGCTCAGCGTCGGGCATATTCGCGGAAGCCGCGCCCCGTCTTGCGACCCAGGCAGCCCGCCGCCACCAGGTGCTCCAGGAGCGGGGCCGGGGCCAGGCCCGGGTCCCGGAACTCACGGTGCAGCACCTGCTCGATCGCGAGCGACACGTCCAGACCGACCACGTCGAGCAGCTCGAACGGGCCCATCGGGTAGCCGCCGCCCAGCTTCATCGCGGCGTCGATGTCGTCCAGGGTCGCGTAGTGCTCCTGGACCATCTTGATCGCGTTGTTCAGGTACGGGAAGAGCAGCGCGTTCACGATGAATCCGGCCCGGTCGCCGCAGTCCACCGGGTGCTTGCGGATCTTCGTGGTGACCTCGCGGACGGTCGCGTGGACGTCGTCGCCGGTGAGCACCGTGCGGACGATCTCGACCAGCTTCATGGCCGGCGCCGGGTTGAAGAAGTGCATCCCGATGACGTCCTGCGGGCGCGAGGTGGCGCGCGCACAGGCCACGACCGGCAGCGAGGAGGTCGTGGTGGCGAGCACCGCGCCCGGCTTGCAGATCTTGTCGAGCCGAGCGAACAGCTCCTGCTTGATCTCCAGGTCCTCGGCGACCGCCTCCAGGGCCAGGTCCACGTCGGCGAAGGCGTCCAGCGTGCCGGCCGGGGTGATCAGGGCCAGCGTCGCGTCGCGCGCCTCGCCCGTCATCCGGCCCTTGTCGACCGAGCGGGCCAGCGACTTGGCGATCCGGGCCTTCGCCGTGTCCGCCTTCTCCTGGGAGCGGGCGGCGAGGACGACCTGGTACCCGGCCTTCGCGAAGACCTCGGCGATGCCGGAGGCCATGGTGCCCGAGCCGGCGACGCCGACCGAGCGGATCTCACGGCCACCGGCCGCTTCCGCGGAGCCCAGCGGGGTCAGCGCGTCCCGCACGACCTCGCCGGAGCCCGGCGCCTCGTACGTGTAGAAGCCGCGGCCCGACTTGCGGCCGGTCAGGCCCGCCTCGCTGAGCTGCTTGAGGATCGGGGCCGGGGCGTGCAGGCGGTCGTGGGAGTCCGCGTACATGGCCTCCAGGACCGTACGGGCCGTGTCGACGCCGATCAGGTCGAGCAGCGCCAGCGGGCCCATCGGCAGACCGCAGCCCAGCTTCATCGCCGCGTCGATGTCCTCGCGGGAGGCGTACTTGGCCTCGTACATGGCGGCGGCCTGGTTCAGGTAGCCGAAGAGCAGCCCGTCCGCGATGAAACCGGCCCGGTCGCCGACCGCCACCGGCTCCTTGCCCAGGTCGAGGGCGAGCTGCGTGACGGCCTCGACGGCCCGCGGGTCGGTCAGCACGGAGGAGACCACCTCGACCAGCTTCATGGCCTGGACCGGGGTGAAGAAGTGCAGGCCGAGGACCCGCTCGGGGTGCGCCGAGTCGGCGGCGAGCCGGGTGACGGAGAGCGCGTTCGTGCCGGTGGCGACGATCGTGCCGGGCCGGACGATGCCGTCGAGGGCCCGGAACACCTCCTGCTTCGCCTCGTACGACTCGGGCACGACCTCGATGACGAGGTCGGCCTCGGCGGCCGCCTGGAGGTCGGAGAAGGTACGGAAGCGGGCCAGGACGTCCTGCCGCTCCTCCTCGGTGATCCGCTCGCGGGCCACCGCACGGGCGGTGGAGGCCTCCAGGGCGGCGACGGCCTGGGCGGCGGCGGTGTCGCTGATGTCGATGCCGATGACCTCGCGGCCGGCGCGGACGAGGACATCGGCGATACCGGTGCCCATGGTGCCGAGACCGACGACGGCGATGGTGGAGAGAGGGGTGTCCATCAGGGGACTCCTGAGAGGAAGAGTGACGACTGAGGGCAGTGCGCGCACGAAAGGGCGCGGGAAAGAGCGAGGGCTCTGCCCGGAGAAAGGGCGATGCCCTGGAGGAAAAGGGGCGACGGACTCTGTCCCGGAGCCACGTCGAAACTGCCGAACCGACAAACACCCACAACGGCTGCGTCACCAGGCCGTTGTGAGAAGCGCGGGGGGTGGCCCGCTCACCTGAGACTAACCGGCCGGTAACGAGCGCGCCAGTCCCGGGAAGTTGAGGAAAATGTGATCTGGATCGCGGATAGGCTCGGATTCATGGAATACGCCGAGGATCCGGAATTCTGCTCGATGATCGATCGATTGCGGGACGAGATCGAGAATGACTCCGGAACCGTTCCGGCGGCATTCGAACAGCTCGCGGAAACCACCGATCCCGAGGAACTGCACCACGTCCTCACCGCCCCCGGACAGCCCCTCTGGGCCCGAGAGATCGCCGCCTACGCCCTCGGCGTCACGGGCGACCCCCGCGCCTTCGAGGCCCTGGTGCTCCTCCTCAACCATCGCGACCCGGAGCGCTGTGTCACCGCCGCCCACGCCCTGACCCGGCTCGGCGACCCCCGCACCGCCCGCGCGGCCGCCGCCCTCGCCACCAACGAACTCCGCGTCGCCTACGCCCTGCTGCCGATCCGGCTGCTCGCCGCCCTCCGCGCCCCCGAGTCCGTACCCTCGCTGATCACCGTCCTCGAACGGCGCCTGCCCGCCGACGACCCCCACTGGCGGGTCGGCCTCGCCTGCGTCGAGGGCCTGGGCGCCCTCGGCGACCCCCGGGCCCGCCCCGCTCTGGAGGCAGCGCTCCCGCACCCCCGGCTCGGCGCCGCCGCGGAAGCGTCACTGGGCCGACTCGGCACCACCCACTGAGCGGAGAAGCGGGCGGGCCGCACCGTCGGCCCCGGACTCCGGACCCCGCTCCGGCACCAGGGCGAACGCCTCGATCTCCACGAGCAGTTCCGGGCGGACCAGCGCCGACACCTGGACCGCCGAGCTCGCCGGCAGTGGCGCCCCCGCGAAATGGGCGTCCCTGGCCTCCCGTACGGCCGGGAGATGGGCGACGTCCGTGACGAAGTACGTCAGCTTCACCACGTCCTGGAACCCGGCGCCCGCCGCCGCGAGGCAGCGGTCCAGGTTCGCGAAGACCTGACGCGCCTGCGCCACCGCGTCACCCTCCCCGACCACGGCGCCCGAGTCGTCGAACGCGCACTGGCCGGATATCGCGACGAAGCGGCCCGTCCCCCAGACGACATGGCTGTACTGCGGGCTGGCGGCGATCCCGTCGGGAGCGGGTACGTGGGTCAGATGACTCGTCATGCCCCACATCCTCGCCCACGGCACTGACAATGCCCGCGCCCCATGGGGCGCGGGCATGGTGGGCGGGCCTTCCGGCAGGCCTGCCGGCGGGTTTCGCCCGCCGCTGCGACCGGCGTCAGCGCACGTGGCCGAGGAACCCGTGCAGCGCGCCGCCCGCGGATTCGGCCGCGGTCGGGGCGGTCCGGGTCGCCGGCTCGGGCTTCGGCTCGGGCAGCGCCGCGCAGGCCGCGTCCACCTCGGCGTCGCCCTCGGCGCGCGGGACCTCGCCCGTGGCGAGGTAGGTGGACAGGTGCTCGTCCATGCACGCGTTCCCGCCGAGGGTCACGCCGTGGTTCCCGCCGCCCTCCTCCACGACCAGGCTGGAGCCGCGCATCAGCCGGTGCAGGGCGACCCCGCCCTCGTACGGCGTCGCCGCGTCGTCCGTGGCCTGGAGGATGAGGACCGGCGGCACCTGGTCGTTGCCGACCTCCGGCGGCGTCAGCGACTCCACCGGCCAGAACGCGCACGGCGCGTTGTACCAGGCGTTGTTCCAGGTGGAGAAGGGTGCCTTGGCGTGCACGTCCCAGTTGTCCTTGCGCCAGACGCTCCAGTCACGGGGCCAGGCAGCGTCCCGGCACTGCACGCTCGTGTAGACCGAGTAGCCGTTGTCGGCGGCCGCGTCGGCCTCGCCGTACCGCTCGTACGCCTCCGTGAGCGGCACCGCGTTCGCGTCGTTGACGTACGCGGCGAACGCCTTCGCCAGACGGGGCCAGTAGCCGTTGTAGTACCCGCCGGGCAGATAGGTGTCCTCCAGCTCGCCCGGTCCGACCTTGCCGCCGGCCGGCTTCGCGCGCAGCGCGTCGCGCATCCGGTACCAGGCCGCCTCGACCGCCGCCGGGTCGGCGCCCAGCTTGTACACGGAGTCCTGCTTGGCCACCCAGGCCATGAAGTCCTTGTGCCGGGTGTCGAAGGCGTAGTCCTGCGCGATGTTGTCCTCGTACCAGACGCCGTGCGGGTTCACGACGGAGTCCAGCGCCATCCGCCGCACCCGGTCCGGGTGGAGCCGCGCGTACACGGTCCCCAGATAGGTGCCGTACGAGTAGCCGAGGTAGTTGATCTTCTGGGCGCCGAGCGCGCGCCGGATGACGTCCATGTCCCGGGCGGTGCTCACGGTGTCGATGTACGGCAGCACGTCCGCGTACTTCTTGCCGCAGGCCGCGGCGAAGGCCTGCGCCCGCTCGATCGCGAGCCGCTCGGCGGCGGCGTCGCCCGGCACCGAGTCCGGGCGGACCGGGGCGAAGTGTCCGGGCCGGCAGTCGAGCGCGGGCTCGCTCTTGCCGACCCCGCGCGGGTCGAAGCCGATCACGTCGTACTCGGCGGCCACCTTCGGAGGCAGCGAGGACGCGACGTACCCGGCCATGCCGCGGCCGCTGCCGCCGGGCCCGCCCGGATTCACGAGCAGCGGCCCCTGGAAGGTCTTCGCGGTGTGCGGGATCCGGGTGAGGGCGAGCGTGACGGTCCGGCCGGCCGGGTCGTCGTGGTTGAGCGGCACCCTGAGGGTGGCGCACTGGAGCTTCGGATACGCCTCGGTGGCACAGCCGGTCCAGGCGAGCGTGGGGAAGGGACGGGGGGCCGGTTCACCGGCGCCCGCGGGGGCGGCGGGCAGGACGGTGACCGTCCCGGCGACCAGCGCTCCTGCGGCGATCAGCATTCCTGCGCGTGGGGTCATAGGGCGTTTGTGTCCCGAACCGGAGTGGAGAGGACCTGTTTCGCCGAGAGTTGACCCGAACGGAGGCGGATCCGACGGCGTGTCAGGTGACCGGTCCGATGATCGGAGGAGCGTGCTCAGAGGAGGGTGAGCTGCTCGGGGGCGGCCGCGAGGGACGGTTCCTCCGGTACGGGTGTCCGGCGCGTCGTGCCCCGGTGTGCGGGGCCGATGCCGAACTCGGCGGCCAGCTCGTGCACCTGACGGGTGATCCGGCGCTGGTACCACGTGGGCGCGTAGGCCCCGTCCGCGTACATCCGCTCGTACCGCCGCACCAGGCCGGGGTGGTGGCGCCGCAGCCACTGCATGAACCACTCGCGGGCGCCCGGCCGCAGATGCAGCACGAGCGGGGTGACCGAACTCGCCCCGGCCTCGGCGATCGCGCGGACCGTGTCGCGCAGCTGCTCGGGCCGGTCGCCGAGGAAGGGCACCACGGGAGCCATCAGGACTCCGCAGTCGATGCCGTGCGCGCCGAGCGTCCGGACCACGTCGAGCCGGCGCTGCGGGGAGGGGGTGCCGGGCTCGATGGTGCGCCACAGCTCCTGGTCGGTGAAGCCGACGGAGACGGAGATGCCGACCTCGGTGACCCGGGCGGCCTGGGTGAGCAGCTCCAGGTCGCGCAGGATCAGCGTGCCCTTGGTGAGGATCGAGAAGGGGTTGGCGTGGTCCCGCAGGGCGGTGAGGATGCCCGGCATCAGGGCGTACCGGCCCTCCGCCCGCTGATAGCAGTCGACGTTGGTGCCCATCGCGATGTGCGCGCCCTGCCAGCGGGCGGAGGCGAGCTGGCGGGCCAGGAGCTCCGGAGCGTTGATCTTGACGACGATCTGGGAGTCGAAGCCGAGCCCGGTGTCGAGGTCGAGATAGCTGTGGGTCTTGCGGGCGAAGCAGTAGACACACGCGTGCGTGCACCCCCGGTACGGGTTGACCGTCCACTCGAACGGCATCCGGGAGGCGCCGGGCACCCGGTTGAGGATCGAGCGGGCCCGCACCTCGTGGAAGGTGATGCCCCGGAACTCGGGGGTGTCGAAGGTCCGGGTGGTCACCGCGTCCGTACCGAACAGGGCGATGTCGGCGGGAGCGGCGGGGGTGTCGCCCAGATTGTCCCAGCGCATGGGCGCCTCCTCGATGGCTCTGCGTCGACCGTTCGCTAAGAATAGAACACCTGTTCCCTTGATCGTTGCAACCCGGATTTCGCACCCCGGAGCCCACGTGGTTCTCTAGGCCCACACCCCTGAGGAACCACGAGCTGGAGGAAGTCAATGGCGCAGGTCGAGGCCACCACGGAACGGATCATCGCCGCCGACGCGGAGAAGGTGTTCGACGCGCTGGCCGACTACAGCGGCACGCGCGCGAAGCTGCTCCCCGAGCACTTCAGCGAGTACGAGGTGCGCGAGGGCGGCGACGGCGAGGGCACCCTCGTCCACTGGAAGCTGCAGGCCACGAGCAAGCGCGTCCGCGACTGCCTCCTGGAGGTCACCGAGCCCACCGACGGGCAGCTCGTCGAGAAGGACCGCAACTCCTCCATGGTCACCACCTGGCTCGTGACCCCCGCAGGCGAGGGCAAGTCCCGCGCCGTCGTCACCACCGTCTGGGACGGCGCCGGCGGCGTCGGCGGCTTCTTCGAGCGCACCTTCGCGCCCAAGGGCCTCGGCCGGATCTACGACGCCGTTCTCGCCAAGCTGGCGGACGAGGTCGAGAAGTAACGCCCGGAGCGTTCACCGATTCGAGTGGATCGCCCGCACCCCCGTAACGGCGCCCCCTGTGCGCCGGGGGCGCGGGCCCCCTCGTAAACGCGCTGATGAGCGACCCAAGTGCGCCGTACCGCAGGGCCGTTCGCGACTCCGGACGTCACTGACCTCCCGTACCGCCCGACTTGCTCCCCCTTCGTGCCCAATGCGAAGAATGGCGCGGCGCAGACGCCGTGACGAGGGGAGCAGGTACGTGGGTGCGATCACGATCGTGAAATCCGCCGAGGACGGAGAGGTACCGGCGGACACCGGGGGCGCGGGACCGCTCGCCGCGGACGGCCCGCCCACCGACCCCACCCCACCGCCCCACCCCGCCCGGGCCGACCACCTCGACCCCCGCCGCGTCCGGCTCGTCTTCTGCGGCCTGATGCTCGCGCTGCTCCTCGCCGCGCTCGAGCAGATGATCGTCGCCACCGCCCTGCCGAAGATCGTCGGCGAACTCCAGGGTCTCGACCGGATGTCCTGGGCGATCACCGCCTATCTGCTGACCGCCACCATCGGCCTGCCGATCTACGGAAAGCTCGGCGACCTCCTCGGCCGCAAGGGCGTCTTCCTCTTCGCCATCGTCGTCTTCGTCATCGGCTCGGGACTCGCCGGCTGGTCCCGCAGCATGGACGAACTCATCGCCTTCCGCGCCATCCAGGGCATCGGCGCCGGCGGCCTGATGATCGGCGTCCAGGCGATCATCGCCGACATCGTCCCCGCCCGGGAACGCGGCCGGTACATGGGCCTGATCGGCGCCGCCTTCGGCCTCGCATCCGTCGCGGGACCCCTGCTCGGCGGCTTCTTCACCGACCACGTCTCCTGGCGCTGGTGCTTCTACTTCAACGTGCCCTTCGGGCTCGTCACCCTCGCCGTCGTCGCCGTCGTCCTCAAACTCCCCAAGCCCACGGCACGCGCCCGCTTCGACGTCCTCGGCGCCCTCCTCCTCGCCACCGCCTCCACCTGCCTGGTCCTGCTCACCAGTTGGGGCGGTACCGAGTACGCCTGGGACTCCCGCGTCGTCATCGCCCTCGCCTGCGGCGCCGCCGGAACCACCCTGCTCTTCCTGGTCGTCGAGCACTTCGCACCCGAACCCCTCATCCCGCTCCGGCTGTTCCGCGACTCCGTCTTCACCGTGACCGCCCTCGTCGGCGCCGTCGTCGGCATCGCGCTCTTCGGGGCCGCCAGCTACCTCCCCAGCTTCCTGCAGATGGTCGAGGGCGCCACCGCCACCGAGTCCGGCCTCCTGATGCTGCCCCTCATGGGCGGCATCGTCATCGCCTCCGTCGTCTCCGGCCAACTCATCAGCCGCACCGGCCACTACAAGATCTACCCCCTGCTCGGCGGCGCCCTCTCCGTCCTCGGCATGTGGCTGCTCTCCCGCCTGGACGCCGACACCCCACGGCTCCAGTACAGCCTCTGGCAGGCCGTCCTCGGCACCGGCATCGGCCTCGTCATGCCGGTGCTCGTCCTCGCCGTACAGAACTCCGTACGCCCCAGCGACCTCGGCACCGCCACCAGCGCCCACAACTACTTCCGCCAGATCGGCGGCAGCGTCGGCGCCGCCGTCTTCGGCACCCTCTTCGCCTCTCGGCTCGACGACGCCCTCGGCGACCGGCTCACCGGTGTCCTCGCCGGCGGCGCGACCTCCCTGCCGCCCGCCGAGTCCATCACCCCGCAGACGGTGCACACCCTGCCGCCCGCCGTGCGCGACGCCTACATCCAGGCGTACGCGGACGCGATGCCGCGCATCTTCCTCTACCTCGTGCCGGTCCTCGTGCTCGGCCTCGTCCTCGCCTTCTTCCTCAAGGAGAAACCGCTGGTGACCCACCACAGCCCCACCACCGAGGCCACCGGAGCCGACGAGTTCGGCAGCGTCCAGGCCGTCCCGCACGCCCGGCACGCGGCCCCCGCGTCCGCCTCCTTCGCCGCCCCGCACTCCGGACTCCCCGTCTGCGGCACCGTCCAGCACCACGACGGCAGCCGCGTCCCCCGGGCCGCCCTCACCCTCATCGACGTCCAGGGCCGGCAGGTCGGCCGGGGCGCAAGCGGTGAGGACGGGAGGTACGCGCTGAGCGTCCCCGGCAACGGCGCGTACGTCCTCATCGCCGCGGCCGGCGGGCACCAGCCCCAGGCCGTCTCCGTCACCGTCGGCGACCGGCCCGTCGAACTCGACGTCGTGCTCGGCGGCGCCGGCCGGCTCGCGGGCAGCGTCGTCACCGCCGACGGGACGCCCGTACGGGACGCGGCCGTCACCCTCACCGACGTACGCGGCGAGGTCGTCGCCTCGACCCGCAGCGGACGCGAGGGCGGGTACGTCATCTCCGAACTGGTCGCCGGCGAGTACACGCTCGCCGCCAGTGCCCCCGCCTTCCGGCCCGCGGCACTCCCCGTCAGCGTCCAGGCCTCCCGCGAGACCCGCCAGGACATCGAACTCGCCGGCGGGGCGGTGCTGCGCGGCACCGTACGGGCAGGGGGCGGCCGCCCCGTCGAGGACGCCCGGATCACCCTGCTCGACGCCGCAGGCAACGTCGTCGACACCCTCACCACCGGCCCCGACGGCACCTTCCGCTTCGTGGACCTGTCCTCCGGCGAGTACACCGTCATCGCCGCCGGCTACCCGCCCGTCGCGACCGTCCTCCAGATGGCCGGCGGCGGCCGCACCGAGCGCGACCTCCAGCTCGGCCACCAGGACTGATGAGGCCCCCTCCGGGGATCAGGAGGCGGTCGTCGCCCTGCGCAGCGTGCTGATGCAGGAGCTGATCGCCTCCTGGAGGGCTTCGAGGCGCTGGAGCATGTCGTCCTCGAAGATCTCCTCCTCCAGCACCTCGTCGAGGGTCAGCTCCTCGAAGACCTTCGTCGCCTTCTGCAGACTGCTGTAGAACTTCGTCCGCCGCTCCTGGACCCGCAGCGCCGGGTCCTCCTCGACCGCCTTCGCGACCAGGCCCTTGACGGTGTCGTACGCCTCACCGGCCCACTCGCCCGCCTCCTCGGAGTCGTCGAGCTCGTCGAGGAGCGACAGGTGCCGCTCGGCCTCGGCCCGCAGCTCGGCCGGAGCTTCCACGGTCTGCCCGGCCGGCGTCTTGATCTGGCCGTTCTCGACGATCTGGCGCACGTACCCGATGCGGTCGGCCGCCTTCGCCTCGCTCGCCACGGCCTTCTTCAGATCGTCGGTACGGGCGATGGCGCGGGCCATCTCGGTCTGCAGGGCCGGGTCCTCCTTCATCCGGTCGAGCAGCGCGCCGCGCGCCGCCTCCGCCGTCCCCGGATCGGCGAGGATCGCGGCCCGCAGCGCCGTCGGGTTCTCGGCGACCTCCAGGGCCTTCGTCGGCCGGATGCCCTCCGCCTCGGCCGCCGCGCTGATCGCCTGGCCGCGCACGGACGAGGCGCTGTTGCGCGAGGTGTAGTACGACAGCCAGACGTCGGCGTCGGGCAGCTCGATGTCCTCGCCGGGAACCAGCACCTCGAACTGCGGGACGAGACCGTCGTCGGCCGCCATGTCCCAGGCCTTGTAGTAGCGCATGACCCGCTCCGGCGAGCACCCCGCGAGCTCCGCGAACGCCTTCGCCGAGACCTTCGTCGCGGCCGTCCCCTCGGCGGCCTGCCCGCCGGGACGGACGCTGCGCGCCACCTTGAGCGCGAAGGTCCAGCCGCCGGTGCGGGCGTAGACCCCGAAGTCCAGGGCGTCACGGACGACGACGGGGTCGAGGTCGCCGGCGCCGGGGGCCTCCGACGGCTCCGGGGCCTCCGCGTCGGCGTCCTCCGCCAGGCCCCGGCCGTCCGCGCCGGTGGCGTGGTCCTGGACGGTTGCCCCCTGGGGAGCGTCGGCGGGGTCCTGGTGCTCGGACTGGGGGGCGGTCTCGAGCTGGGCGAGCGTGACGGTCACCGAGGATTCTCCTGAGGCGCGCGAGGGACGGATGCTTGCAAAGCAGCCTATACGTCCCCATTGAGCGAGAGCGCTCCTCTTCGGCGGTCGTCCACCGCACACGAGTGCGACCCGAGGCCCAGGGCGCGGGCGGCCACGAGATCGTCCGGTGTGTCGATGTCCAGGCGTGCCCCCGGAACCTCCGCCACGTCCAGTTCCACCGCCCCGCTCGCCGCGTGGCGCTGCCGCGAGGCCCCTTCGAAGCGCGGCGTCAGGAGGGTGGGGACCCGGGCCGTCAGGACGGTGGTGCCGATTCCCGTGTGATCGGTGAGGAAGGCCCGCCGGTGACCGGCCGCGGCGCCGAGGACCCTGGTGAGCTCCTCGGGGCGGAGCGCGGGCAGATCGGCCGTGAGGACGGCGACCGTACGGGCGCCACGGACCGAGGCCCGGGCCGCGCCGGCCCGGACGGCGGAGTTCAGCCCCCGCGGGGAGAGCTCCTCGACGCACTCGGCACCCCGCTCCCGGGCCAGGGCGCGGGCCGACGGGTCGGCGGTCACGACGACGACCCGCGAGACCTCCGGTGTACGGGCGACCGACTGCAGCGTGTCGAGGAAGAAGGCGCGGGCCCAGTCGGTCCGGCTGTCACCGGCCCAGGCGGCCAGTCGGCTCTTGGCGAGGGGGAACGGCTTGACGGGAAGCAGCACGGTCCATCCGCCGCTCGTGACCATCCGTCAGCCTCCCAGCACTGGGAGCAGTTCCGGGAGGTGTCCGTCCGACGCCCTTGCCGTGCGCTGTCGCTCGTCCGGTACTTGGCCGTAGAGGGTGGT
>NZ_JACSCH020000003.1 GCF_014451325.2 Streptomyces sp. CB02980
ACGCTTCCTTTGTACTCACCCTCTCGGGCTTTCCTCCGGGCTTCCCTTCGGTCTTGCGTTTCCGACTCTATCAGATCCTTTCGGCGTCTGATTCCCAGTCAGCGGGATTTGTCTTTCCGGCTGTTGGGCCGTTCCGACGAGTGAGACTTTAGCGGATTCCCTGCCTCCGACGCTAATCGGGGGCTGCGCTCGGGTTTCGAACGCGGATTCCTCAATTCGCAAAAACGCACGGAAAGCAGAACGGCACGGCAAAGCACCATCAGCTTCTGTGGATCTTGCGGATTGGCTGTCCGGGGCCGACCGGGGTCGGTGCTCACGTCGGACAACTCGGAGAACCTTACGGATCCGTCAATCCCGTGTCAACCCGGGTCCTCGGGCGTAGCCTCTGCGTATGACTACGCGTGCGCACACCACCCAGTGGTGGGCCGCCTGACGGCGGCCCACCACTCGCGCATGCAGCAAGCGGCCGCCGACTCGGCGGCCGTTCGTGTATCCCCCTCCGGGAACCGGCCGTCGGGTCGGCGCTCAGGAGAAGAGGGAGAACGAACGCGATGACGAGGATCTTCAGCGGGGTCAAGCCGACCGGGCACCTGACGCTGGGCAACTACCTCGGGGCCGTACGACGGTGGGTCGAGGTCGATCAGCACCGGGCGGAGGCGCTGTTCAGCGTCGTCGATCTGCACGCGCTGACCGTGGAGCACGATCCGGCGCGGGTGCGGCGGCTCAGTCGGCAGGCGGCCACGCTGTTGCTGGCGGCGGGGCTCGATCCGAAACGGTGCACCTTGTTCGTACAGAGTCATGTGGACGAGCACGCGCGGCTGTCGTATCTGCTCGAGTGCACCGCCACGGACGGCGAGCTGCGGCGGATGATCCAGTACAAGGAGAAGAGCGTCCGGGCGCGGGCCGCCGGCCAGAGCGTGCGGCTGTCGCTGCTGACGTATCCGGTGCTGATGGCGGCGGACATCCTGGCCTACGGGGCCGACGAGGTGCCGGTGGGTGAGGACCAGATGCAGCACGTGGAGCTCACCCGGGATCTGGCGGTGCGGTTCAACCAGCGGTACGGCCACACGTTCACGGTGCCGCGGGCGACGCGGCCCGAGGTGGCGGCGCGGGTCATGGACCTTCAGGACCCCACGTCGAAGATGGGGAAGTCGCACGCGAACGGGGCCGGGATCGTCTATCTCCTCGACGACGCGGAGACCGTGCGGCGGAAGATCATGCGGGCCGTGACCGACAGCGGGCGGGATGTGGAGTACGACCGGGAGGGCAGGCCCGGCGTGGCGAATCTCCTCGATCTGATGGCCGCCGCGACGGGTGGGAACCCCGAGGCGCTGGCCGGTGTATATGAAACGTACGGATCGTTGAAGAACGACACGGCGGACGCGGTCGTCGAGCTGCTGAGGCCCCTGCGGGAGCGGCATGCCGAGCTCGCGGCGGACCCCGGATTTGTGGATCAGGTGCTACGGGACGGGGCCCTGCGGGCCCGGGAGACGGCGCGGCCCCTGGTGGACCGGTCCTATCGGGCGATCGGGCTGTTGCCCGCCGGGTGACGGAACGCGTTGCGGTAGTCGCGTGGGCTGGTGGCGAGGTGCGAGGCGAAGTGCTGGCGCATCGTGACCTCGCTGCCGAAGCCCGCGCGGCGGGCCACCTCGGGGAGGGGGTGGTCGGTGAGTTCGAGGAGTTTCTGGGCGGCGGCGACGCGCTGGGTGATGAGCCAGTGCAGGGGGGTGGTTCCGGTGGTGGCCTGGAAGTGGCGGGCGAAGGAGCGGGGCGACATGCCGGCGCGGGCGGCCAGGGTCGCGACGGTGTGGGGCTCGTCGAGGTGGGCGAGGGCGTGGGCGCGGATGTCGGCGAGGGCGTCGGCGTCGCGGTCGGCGCGGGGGGTGGGGTGCTCGATGAACTGGGCCTGGGTGCCGGTGCGGAAGGGGGCGGTGACCATGGCGCGGGCGATGGCGGCGGCTGCTTCGGCTCCGTGGGCGGTGCGGACGAGGTGGAGGCAGAGGTCGATACCGGCGGCGGTGCCGGCGGAGGTCCAGACGCCGGTGTCCTCGACGAAGAGGGCGTCGGGTTCGACCTGGATCGCGGGGTGGCGGTCGGCGAGCGTCGTGGCCAGGTGCCAGTGGGTGACGGCGCGGCGGCCGTCGAGGAGTCCGGCGCGGGCGAGGACGAACGCGCCGGCGCAGAGCGAGGCGACCGGGGTGCCCGCGGTGTGGGCGCGGCGGAGGGCGTCGAGCACCGGGGTCGGGACGTCGGTGTCGGGGTCCTCGATGCCGGGGACGAGGACCAGGTCGGTGGGGGTGAGGTCGTCGAGCCAGGTGAGCGGGCGGTCGGGGGTGAGGGAGAGACCGCCGCGCAGTGGGATGGGGGTGTCCGGGTCGGTGGCTGCCCTGCGGAGTTCGAAGGGAGGGACGCCGCGGAGGGTGCGGTCGCTGCCCCAGACCTCGGTGATGACGGAGACGTCGAAGGCGCGGATGCCCGGGAAGGAGAGGAGCGCGATGCGCTGGGGGCGGGGCGCGGGGGTCTGCGGCATGGGCGGCATGAGTGGCAGTAAATCATCGATCGCTGTCATTCACCCCTCTGGGAGAGGGCCTCGGCCGGCGGCAGGATCGTGGGCATGGAGATCACGGAGAACACAGCGCTGGTTGTCATCGACGTACAGAAGGGCTTCGAGGAGGAGTTCTGGGGGAAGCGGAACAACCCGGCCGCCGAGGAGAACATCGCGGCTCTGATCGACCTGTGGCAGGAGACGGGGCGGCCGGTCGTGTTCGTGCGGCACGACTCGGTGGAGGGCTCGCGCTCGCCGCTGCGGGTCGGGTACGAGGGGAACGCGTTCAAGGACTTCGTCGAGGAGCGGCGCGGGAAGGGCAGTGGTCCTGAGCTGCTGGTGACGAAGAGCGTGAACTCCGCCTTCTACGGGGAGCCGTCGCTGGACGCGTGGCTGTCCGGGCGGGAGATCGGGCAGATCGTGATCGTCGGGATCCAGACGAACATGTGCAACGAGACCACGGCGCGGATGGGCGGGAACCTCGGGTACGAGGTGGTGTTCCCGCTGGACGCGATGCACACGTTCGATCTGGAGGGGCCGTTCGGCTGGTCCCGGAGCGCGGACGAGCTGTCGCAGGCGACGGCCGTGTCCCTGCACGGGGGACGGTTCGCGAAGGTCGTGACGACGGAGGAGGTGGTGAAGGGGGCGTCCGTCGGGGTCCGGTGACCTCGGGGGTCAGCTGTTGCCGGAGGCGAGTTCGCGGCTGCGGTCGCGGGCGGCTTCGAGGGCGGCGATGAGGGCGGCGCGGACGCCGTGGTTCTCGAGCTCTCGGATGGCGCTGATGGTGGTGCCGGCCGGGGAGGTGACGGCCTCGCGGAGCTTGACGGGGTGTTCGCCGCTGTCGCGGAGCATCACGGCGGCGCCGATGGCGGCCTGGACGATCAGGTCGTGGGCCTGGGCGCGGGGCAGGCCGAGGAGGATGCCGGCGTCGGTCATGGCCTCGACGAGGAAGTAGAAGTACGCCGGGCCGGAGCCGGAGAGGGCGGTGGCCGCGTCCTGCTGGGACTCGGGGACGCGGAGGGTCTTGCCGACGCCGCCGAAGATCTCCTCGGTGTGGGCGAGGTGCGCGGGGGTGGCGTGGCTGCCGGCCGAGATGACGGACATGCCTTCGTCGACCAGGACGGGGGTGTTGGGCATGACGCGGACGACGGGGGTGCCGGTGGTGAGGCGGTCCTCGATGAAGGAGGTGGGGATACCGGCGGCGGCGCTGATGATCAGGCGGTCGGCGGCGACGTGGGGGGCCAGCTCGTCGAGGAGGCGGCCCATGTCCTGGGGCTTGACGGCCAGGATGAGGGTGTCGGCGCGCTTGGCGGCCTCGGCGTTGGTGACGGTCTCGACGCCGTAGCGGGCGTGGAGCTCCTCGGCGCGTTCGGAGCGGCGGGCGGTGACCAGGAGGTTCGCGGGGCGCCAGCCGGCGCGGATCATGCCGCTGAGGAGCGCTTCACCGATCTTGCCGGTGCCGAGGACTGCGACGGTCTGGGTCATGGCTCTGTTCACCTCGCCGGAGGGGGGTACGTGTGGTCATCCTCGCACCGGCGGGCCGGGTGGTGTGCGGGTGTCCGAGGGGCGGTCACGCGGTGCGGCGGCGGAGGGTGGCTGCGCCGAGGCCGAGGACGAGGAGGGCGCAACCCGCGACGACGAGGGCGTCGCGGACGAAGTCGCCGGTGACGTCGGGGTGTCGGAGGACCTGGTTCATGCCGTCGACGGCGTACGACATGGGCAGGACGTCGGAGATCGCTTCGAGGGCGGGGGCCATGCGGTCGCGTGGGGTGAAGAGTCCGCAGAGGAGCAGCTGGGGGAAGATCACGGCCGGCATGAACTGGACTGCCTGGAACTCGGAGGCGGCGAAGGCGGAGACGAAGAGGCCGAGGGCGGTGCCGAGGAGGG
This sequence comes from Streptomyces sp. CB02980, assembly GCF_014451325.2. Classification (GTDB taxonomy): domain Bacteria; phylum Actinomycetota; class Actinomycetes; order Streptomycetales; family Streptomycetaceae; genus Streptomyces. The sequence goes on from NZ_JACSCH020000003.1 coordinate 4,433, forward strand.
CGTCGAGGAGGGCGACCAGGAGGAGGAGCCAGGGGGAGCCGATGACGTCGAGGCCGAGGAACCAGACGGCGAGGCCGGTGGCGAGGGCGGACTGGACGACGGCGAGGAGTCCGAAGGCGAGGGCGTAGCCGGCGATGAGGTCGGCCTTGCCGAGGGGCATGGCGAGGAGGCGTTCGAGGGTGCCGGAGGTGCGTTCGCGGAGGGTCGCGATGGAGGTCACCAGGAACATGGTGATGAGCGGGAAGATGCCGAGCAGTGAGGCGCCGATGTTGTCGAAGGTGCCCGGGCTTCCGTCGAAGACGAACCTCAGCAGGAAGAGCATCACGCAGGGCACGAGGAGCATCAGGGCGATCGAGCGCGGGTCGTGGCGCAGCTGACGCAGGACGCGGGCGGCGGTGGCGAGGGTGCGGGCGGGGCTCATGACCGGGGCTCCTCGTGGGCGGCTCGGGCGGCGGCGGCGTCGACGAGGCGGAGGAAGGCTTCTTCGACGGTGGCGGTGTCGTTGCGGCGGCGGAGGGCCTCGGGGGTGTCGTCGGCGAGGATCTCGCCCTCGCGCATGAGGAGGAGGCGGTGGCAGCGTTCGGCCTCGTCCATCACGTGGGAGGAGACGAGGAGGGTCGTGCCGCGGTCGGCGGCGATCTGGTGGAAGAGGTTCCACAGGTCGCGGCGGAGGACGGGGTCGAGGCCGACGGTGGGTTCGTCGAGGACGAGGAGTTCCGGGGTGCCGAGGAGGGCGACGGCGAGGGAGACGCGGCTGCGCTGGCCGCCGGAGAGCCGGCCGGCGAGGGAGTCGGCGTGCGTGGCGAGGTCGACGTCGTCGATGGCCCGGTCGACGGTGGCGCGGCGTTCCCGGCGGTGGGCGCGGCCGGGGAACAGGACGGCGGCGAAGTAGTCGAGGTTCTGGCGGACGGTGAGGTCGTCGTAGACGGAGGGGGCCTGGGTGACGTAGCCGATGCGGGAGCGGAGGGTGGGGTCGCCGGCGAGGAGGCCGAGGACCTGGAGGGTGCCGCCGACCTTGGCCTGGGTGCCGACGATCGCGCGCATCAGGGTGGTCTTTCCGCAGCCCGAGGGGCCGAGGAGGCCGGTGATGCGGCCGGCCTGGACGGTGAAGTCGAGGCCGCGCAGGACGGTGCGCTCGCCTCGGACGGTGGTGAGTCCGTGCGCGGCGATCGCTGCGGCGGGCGGGTGGGCCGGGGGTGAACCGGGCGTGGCGACGGTGGTGTCGGACCTGGCTGCGGCCTGGTCGGCGGCCTCACCCGCCGGGTAATTCATCATGCGATGAATAGTCCTCCCGGCGGTCCTGGCCGTCAAGCACCCGGCGGGCTCCGGCGTTCGGTCGTGGTGGGCCCCGGGAGGGAACGACGAAGCCCCCGCGAGAAGGGATCTCGCGGGGGCTGTCGCCGGCTGACTACTTGCGCTTGGGCTTCTTGCGGGCGGCCGGGTTGCCCGTACGGGTGCCGCGGCGCTTCTCGTACTGGGCGCGGGCCGTGTCGTACTCGGCGCGGCGGAGCTTCTCGCCCGGGGCCTCGACGAAGCAGCGGGCGCAGTAGGCGAGGAGCGAGCCGATGAAGCCGATCGCCTTCAGGCTGCGCAGCGACTCCTCGCGGGCCGGGTCGGTGGGCCTGCGGACGAAGCCCTCCCAGGTCTTGCGGAAGGCGATGGCGCTGCAGACCGCGAACATGAGGACGACCAGCATGTTGACGATGCCGCCGACGTCCGCGATCTCCAGGCCCTGGTACGCGAAGCGCAGCACGAAGCAGGCCGCGACGGCGGCGGCCAGCGAGCCGACGGCCAGGCCGATGCGGCGCAGCGTGTAATTGCCGCTGTGGTCGACCCAGGTCGTGCCGAAGAAACGGATCTCTTCGGGCTGAGGCCCGGCAGGAGTCCCGCCGGTCGGGCCGCCGGTCGCGCCACCGGTGGTGCTGGGGGTCTGCTCGTCGTCGCTCACAATGTCGATTATCCCCGGGGCGACGGACGAGGGCCTCAGGCGCAGCGCGGTGCGACGAACCCGTCGCTGCCCGTGCGGACGTACGCGTCGGAGATGTACTCGCCCGGCGCGATGTTGTCCCAGATCCTCGTGGTGCCGTACGGGCCGTTGATCCACTCGCCGTACTTCTGGCAGGAGATCGCCACCGTGACGCCGAGCGGCAGCGCCCGGACGATCGGGTACTGGGTGCTCGGGCCCGAGCGCACATTGACCCGGTAGCCGGGCGCGACCGCGTAGCGGGTGGCCGTGCTCGCCGTCGTCGTCGTCTTGTTCTCGTCCGTGTTCATGGTGTTCTCCCCCTTGGCGCAAAAGCGCTCCGCCGAGTTTCACTCTCCGCGACGCGCAGGCTAGCAAGCCCCACCGACTTCGTGGGGGCCATGGACTAGGCTCCGTCGGGTTCGCGCGGGTGCGCGCGAGTGACGGGGAACCACACGGGGGTGGGCGATGCCGCCGTTGCGCAATACCGGTGCAGACCGGAATGCGGAGCAGCCCGAGTACGCGGGCGACTACCGCCTCCAGGCATGCCTGGGCGCCGGCGGCATGGGCGTCGTGCACCTCGCGGCCTCCGCCTCCGGGCTGCGGCTCGCGGTCAAGGTCGTGCACGCACGGTATGCGGAGGACCCCGAGTTCAGGGCGCGTTTCCGCCAGGAGGTCGCGGCCGCCCGCCGGGTCAGCGGGGCCTTCACCGCGCCGGTCGTCGACGCCGACCCCGATGCCGTACGCCCCTGGATGGCCACCCTCTACGTCCCCGGGCCCACCCTCGCCGACCAGGTGAAGCGGAACGGCCCGCTGGCCCCGGCCGAACTGCGCCGGCTCACCGCCGGGCTCGCCGAGGCCCTGCGCGACATCCACCGAGCCGGTGTCGTCCACCGCGACCTCAAGCCCAGCAACGTCCTGCTCACCGACACCGGCCCCAAGGTCATCGACTTCGGCATCTCGCGGCCCGTCGACAGCGATCTGCACACCGAGACGGGCAAGCTCATCGGCTCGCCGCCGTTCATGGCGCCCGAGCAGTTCCAGCGGCCGCGGGAGGTCGGGCCCGCCGCGGACGTCTTCGCGCTCGGCGCGGTCCTCGTCCACGCGGCCACCGGGCACGGCCCGTTCGACTCCGACAGCCCGTACATCGTGGCGTACCAGGTCGTCCACGACGAGCCCGATCTGTCGGGTGTGCCGGCGGAGCTGGCGCCGCTCGTCGCGCGCTGCCTCGCCAAGGAGCCCGGCGAGCGCCCGACTCCGGCCCAGATCATGTCGGCGCTGCTGCCTCCCTCGTACGCGGCGGAGGCCTTCATACCGGCGCAGCGGCGCCGGCCCGCGCTGCCGTACGGCGAGGAGCGTGCCCACGGCGAGCCCGGCCCCGCGCCCGCGTGGGACGCGGACACGCCCGTACGGGCCACCGCGCCGGCCCCGCCCCGCCGCGGCCCGCGCCTCGGCCGGGTGCGGCTCAGGCCGCGTCTCACGCTCGCCGTCGCCGCCACGCTCGCGCTCACCGGGGCCGGTCTGTACGCGGCCATGAGTCCGCCGGCCGGCGGCGGATCCGAGCGCGCCGCCCGCCCCGACGAGGTGGCCACCGCCTTCACCGGCTGGCACACCACCCTCCAGATGCACGGCCCCACCGCCGCGCCCGCGTGCACCCACGGCGGGGGCGCGCTGTACTGCGCGGCCCGCGGCATCGGCCTCGCCCGGCTCGACCCCGTCACGGGGAAGGTCGCCTGGTCGCGCACCGGGCCCGTCGAGGCGGAGTCCCCGGTCGCGCCCTTCCTCCTTGCCGACGGTCTGGTCGGCGCGGCTGCCCCGGCGGACCCGCTGCGGGCACACGCGGCCGCCGACGGCGCCCCCGGCTGGACCGCCGGACCGGCGAAGCCCCCCGAGCGGTACGTTCCGGCCGGCTCCGCCGTCGTCCTGACCGACGGGCGGGGCGGGGTACGAGCCGTCGGCAGCCGCGACGGGAAGGAACTCTGGCGGCACGGCCTGGCCGGCTTCGAGGTCCCGCGCCCGGGACCGTACGACGCCCCGTCCGGTCTCCTCGCCGTCTCCGAGACCTCGGCCGACGGGACGCACACGCGCGTGGCCGAGATCCACCCCAGGACCGGCGAGCAGGCCTGGCAGCGGAACATGCCGGGCGACCTCGACCCGCTGGGCCGCACCGGCGACGGCGCGCTGCTCCTCGCCTCCCGCTACCAGGACTCGCTCTTCGACCGGCTGATCGTGCTCGACCCCGGCAGCGGCTCCGTGCGCGAGCTGCCCCTGCCCCACCGGATCGACGTCCGGGGCGTCGCCGTGCGCGGCGCCGTCGTCCACATCCTCGGCGCCGACGGACACCTGACCGCCTTCGACACCGCGGCGCCCAAGGGGCGGGTGCTGTGGGAGCTGGAGACGGGCGCGGGGAACGTGTCCACGCCGGTCACGGGCCCCGGCGACCGGCTCTACTTCTCCGTCCAGGACGGGCGGCTGCTCGCCGTCGACACCGTACGCGGGGCGCTGATCGGCCAGACCAGGCCGCGGCTGCTCAACGGCCGGCTCGAGTACGCGCCCCTGGTGCCGTCGCCGGTGGTCGCCGGTGACCGGGTGTTCGGCACGGCCCCGGACGGCTCGGTGTTCGCGGTGGACGCGCGCGACCCCGCCTCCTGGTGAACCGCGGCTGAGGAAGGACGGCGGGGAGCGGGCGTCGCCGCCCGCTCCCCGCCGTCTCAGGTCCTACCGCGCCGGGTTCAGCCGAGCTTCGACACGTCCCGGACCGCGCCCTTGTCGGCGCTCGTCGCCATCGCCGCGTACGCGCGCAGCGCCGCCGACACCTTGCGCTGCCGGTTCTTCGGCTCGTACACGCCGTTCAGCGCCTCACGGCGGGCGGCCAGGGTGGCCTCGTCGACGAGGAGCTCGATCGAGCGGTTCGGGATGTCGATACGGATCCGGTCGCCGTCCTCGACGAGGGCGATCGTGCCGCCCGAGGCCGCCTCCGGCGACGCGTGGCCGATGGACAGGCCGGACGTACCGCCCGAGAAGCGTCCGTCGGTGACCAGCGCGCAGGTCTTGCCCAGGCCCCGGCCCTTGAGGAAGGAGGTCGGGTACAGCATCTCCTGCATACCGGGGCCGCCGCGCGGGCCCTCGTAGCGGATGACGACCACGTCGCCGTCCGTGACCTGCTTGTTCAGGATCTTCTCGACGGCCTCGTCCTGCGACTCGCAGACCACGGCCGGGCCCTCGAAGGTCCAGATCGACTCGTCGACGCCGGCCGTCTTCACGACGCAGCCGTCGGCGGCGAGGTTGCCGCGCAGAACGGCGAGGCCGCCGTCCTTCGAGTACGCGTGGGCCGCGTCGCGGATGCAGCCGCCGGCCGCGTCCACGTCGAGCGCCTCCCAGCGCTCGGACTGCGAGAAGGCGGTCGCCGAGCGGACGCAGCCGGGGGCCGCGTGCCACATCTCGACGGCCTCGTCGGACGGGGAGCCGCCGCGCACGTCCCAGGCGTCCAGCCACTCCTTGATGGAGCGGGAGTGGACGGAGTGGACGTCCTCGTTGAGGAGACCGGCGCGGTAGAGCTCACCGAGGATGGCCGGGATGCCGCCCGCCCGGTGCACGTCCTCCATGTAGTACGTGCGGTCCTTGGCGACGTTCGGGGCGACCTTGGCCAGGCACGGCACGCGGCGCGAGACCTCGTCCATGTCGGCCAGGCCGTAGTCGAGCTCGGCCTCCTGGGCGGCGGCGAGCAGGTGCAGGATCGTGTTGGTCGAGCCGCCCATGGCGATGTCGAGGGCCATGGCGTTCTCGAAGGCCGCGCGGGTCGCGATCGAGCGCGGCAGGACGGAGTCGTCGTCCTCGCCGTAGTAGCGCCGGGTGATGTCGACGACCGTGCGGGCGGCGTTCTCGTACAGCGCCTTGCGGGCGGTGTGGGTGGCGAGGACCGATCCGTTGCCGGGGAGGGAGAGGCCGATGGCCTCGGTCAGGCAGTTCATCGAGTTGGCGGTGAACATGCCGGAACAGGACCCGCAGGTCGGGCAGGCGTTCTCCTCGATCCGGAGCATGTCCTCGTCCGAGATCTTCGGGTTCACGGCGTCGGACATCGCGTCGACCAGGTCGAGCGTGCGGACCGTGCCGTCGACCAGGGTCGCCCGGCCGGACTCCATCGGGCCGCCGGAGACGAAGACCGTCGGGATGTTGAGGCGCAGGGCGGCCATCAGCATGCCGGGGGTGATCTTGTCGCAGTTGGAGATGCAGATCAGGGCGTCGGCGCAGTGCGCCTCGACCATGTACTCCACGCTGTCCGCGATCAGGTCTCGGGAGGGCAGCGAGTAGAGCATGCCGCCGTGGCCCATGGCGATGCCGTCGTCGACGGCGATCGTGTTGAACTCGCGCGGGATGGCACCGGCGGCCGTGATGGCCTCGGAGACGATCCGGCCGACGGGCTGCAGGTGGGTGTGGCCCGGGACGAACTCCGTGAAGGAGTTGGCGACCGCGATGATCGGCTTCCGGCCGATGTCCGCGCCGGGTACACCGGAGGCGCGCATAAGGGCGCGTGCGCCCGCCATGTTGCGGCCGTGGGTGACTGTGCGGGACCTCAGCTCGGGCATCGTCGCTCGCTCCTCGTGATGGGGGTGCTTGCTTTCGAGCGTACGCCGATGGACCAAGATCTGGACAGCGCGTCCGCATGGCGGACTGGCTGTTCAGCTTTCGGTCAACGGCCGCCCGGTGGGGGTCAGGCCTCGGTCAGGTAGCGCTGGAGGGTCGGGGCCACCATGGCCACGATCTCCTCCGGGTCCACCGAGGCCATCGGCTCGACCTGGATCACGTACCGCAGGATCGCGATCCCGATCATGTGGGAGGCGGCAAGCTCCGCGCGGAACTTGGGGTCCGGTACGTCGAGCTCGTCCGCGATCCGCTCCAGGAGCCGCCGCAGCACGAAGGTCCTGAGCACCTTGGCCGCCGCCTCGTGGGTGAGCGCGGAGCGGACGATCGCGAGGAGCGGGGCGCGGCTGACCGGGTTCTCCCAGACGCCGATGAAGAACCGGGCGAGCCGTTCCCCGATGGTCTCGCGCGGGCCGCCGACGATCGCCGGGACGACCGCCGCGGGCTCGAAGGAGACCTCGATCGCCGCCGCGAAGACCTCGTCCTTCGTACCGAAGTAGTGGTGGACGAGGGCCGCGTCGACGCCGGCCGCCTTGGCGATGCCGCGTACCGAGGTCTTGTCGTAGCCCCGCTCCGCGAACTGGGCGCGGGCCGCCTCCAGGATCCGTTCCCGCGCGCCCGGTCCGCTCTCCTCCTCGGTACGGGACGGGCGGCCGCGCCTGCGGGGGGCCGGTTCGGTCACGGGCGCGGAACCCGGGACGGGCGGGTGGCCGCGGAGGCGAGGTGGAGCCGGGTGAAGGCCAGGGCCTCGGCGAGGTCGGCCTCGCGTTCGGCGGCTGACATCGCGCGGCGGGTGTTGACCTCGATGACGACATGGCCGTCGAAGCCGGTGTGCGCGAGGCGCTCAAGGAGCTCGGCGCAGGGCTGCGTGCCGCGCCCCGGGACCAGGTGCTCGTCCTTGGCGGAGCCCTTGCCGTCGGCGAGGTGGACGTGGCCGAGCCGGTCGCCCATGCGGTCGATCATCGCGAGGGCGTCGGTGCGGGCGGTCGCGGTGTGCGAGAGGTCGACGGTGAAGTGCCGGTAGTCGTCCTTGGTGACGTCCCACTCGGGGGCGTACGCGAGCATCTCGCGGTCCTTGTACCGCCACGGGTACATGTTCTCGACGGCGAACCGCACGTCGGTCTCGTCCGCCATCCGCCAGATGCCGGTGACGAAGTCCTTGGCGTACTGGCGCTGCCAGCGGAACGGCGGGTGCACGACGACCGTCGACGCGCCGAGGCGCTCGGCCGCGGCCTGGGCCCGCTGGAGCTTGACCCACGGATCGGTGGACCAGACGCGCTGGGTGATCAGGAGGCAGGGGGCGTGCACGGCCAGGATCGGGACCTGGTGGTAGTCGGAGAGCCGGCGCAGTGCCTCGACGTCCTGGCTGACCGGATCGGTCCACACCATGACCTCGACACCGTCGTAACCGAGGCGCGCGGCGATCTCGAAGGCCGTCGCCGTCGACTCCGGATAGACCGAGGCCGTCGACAGGGCGACCTTCGCATCCGGGATGCGCACCACTGGTTCTGCCACGGAGACAGGGTACGGGGCCCGTCGGGGGGCCGGGGGGTGGTTCCGGTCACGCCGGGGCGGGGCACGCGCGCGTGAGCGGGGGTACGGACGGCGCGCGGTGGGGGCGCTCCCCCGCACGTCCCTGCCCTGTAGGTCCCTGCCCCGTACGCCCCCTTCCCCGTACGTCCTACTGCTCCGGCAGGTGGTCCAGGCGGCGCAGGATGACGCCCTCGCGCAGGGCCCACGGACAGATCTCCAGCTCCTCCACGCCGAGGAGGTCCATCGCGCCCTCCGCCACCATCGCGCCCGCGAGGAGCTGTCCGGCGCGGCCCTCCGAGACGCCCGGCAGCGCGGCGCGCTCGGGAACGGTCATGCCGGCGAGGCGCGGGACCCACTCCTCCAGGGACGCGCGGGTCAGGATCCGCTGGACGTAGAGGCCGTCCCCCGAGCCGGGGGCGCCGGCGATCCTCGCCAGCTGCTTGAAGGTCTTGGAGGTGGCCACGACGTGGTCGGGCCGCCCGGCGCGGCTGAACTCGCCGACCGTACGGGCGATCTGCGCGCGCACATGGCGGCGGAGCGCCTTCACGTCGGTGGAGTCGGCCGGGTCGCCCGGCAGCCAGCCGGCGGTCAGCCGGCCCGCGCCGAGCGGCAGGGAGACCGCCGTGTCGGGGTCCTCGTCGATGCCGTACGCGACTTCGAGGGAGCCGCCCCCGATGTCGAGGAGGAGCAGCTTGCCCGCGGACCAGCCGAACCAGCGGCGGGCCGCGAGGAAAGTGAGCCGGGCCTCCTCCTCACCGGTGAGGACCTGGAGGTCGACGCCCGTCTCGTCCTTCACGCGCGCGAGGACGGCGTCCGCGTTGGTCGCCTCGCGGACCGCGGAGGTCGCGAACGGGAGCACCTCCTCGCAGCCCTTGTCCTCGGCGGCGAGCAGCGCGTCCCGGACGGTCGCGATGAGCCGCTCGACGCCGAAGGGCGCGATCGCACCCCGTTCGTCGAGAAGTTCGGCGAGCCGGAGCTCCGCCTTGTGGGAATGGGCGGGCAGCGGCCGGGCGCCGGGGTGGGCGTCCACCACCAGGAAGTGCACTGTGTTCGAACCGACGTCGAGGACTCCGAGTCTCATGGGCGGAACGCTACTGCGCCGACCCGCATACGCTTGGACTTGTGCCAAAGACGAAAAAGGCGAAACCGGGCAAAGACAGTGCGGTCAAAAGCGCCAAGAAGCAGGGTAAGAGCGTGGAGCCGGACGAGAAGGGCCTCGACTTCGCGCGCGCGTGGGTCGAGTTTCCCGACCCGTCCGACGAGGAGCAGATCTTCCGCTGCGACCTGACCTGGCTCACCTCGCGCTGGTCGTGCGTCTTCGGCAGCGGCTGCCAGGGGATCCAGGCGGGCCGGGCCGACGACGGCTGCTGCACGCTGGGCGCGCACTTCTCCGACGAGGACGACGAGAAGCGGGTCGCGACGCACGTGGCACGCCTCACGCCGGAGCTGTGGCAGTTCCACGACGTCGGTACGGACTCGGGCTGGACCCAGCTCGACGAGGACGGCGACCGGCAGACCCGCCGCTGGGAGGGCTCCTGCATCTTCCAGAACCGTCCGGGGTTCGCGGGCGGCGCGGGCTGCTCGCTGCACATCCTGGCCCTGAAGGAGGGCAAGGAGCCGCTGGAGACCAAGCCGGACGTCTGCTGGCAGCTGCCGGTGCGGCGCACGTACGACTGGATCGAACGGCCCGACGACACGAAGGTCCTCCAGGTGTCGATCGGTGAGTACGACCGGCGGGGCTGGGGTCCGGGCGGTCACGACCTGCACTGGTGGTGCACGTCGGCGACGTCGGCGCACGGGGCCGGTGAGCCGGTCTACGTCACGTACCGGCCCGAGCTCACCGAGATGATGGGCAAGGAGGCGTACGAGGTCCTGGTCGGGCTGTGCGAGGCGCGGCTCTCCTCACAGCTGCCGCTGGTGGCTCCGCACCCGGCCGACCCGCAGCGCTAGCGCCGGGCCGGGGTTCACATCCGGCCGACCCGCAGCGCTAGCGCCGGGCCGGGGTTCACATCCGGCGCGGGCTCGCCTCGCGCCCCGCTGGACGTCCCCGCCCGGCTCGCCTCGCGTCCGAAACCCGGTCGGGGCTCAGGACGACGGCGGCGGGGGTGGTTCCTCCGTCGTCGGGGGCGGGGTGGTCGGTTCCGACGGGCCCGGGTCCGTCGTCGTCGGCGGCGGTTCCTCCGTGGTCGGCGGCGGGGTGGTCGGCTCCGTGGTCGGCGGGCTCGTCGGCGGCTCGGTCGGCTCGGTCGTCGGGGGCGGTTCCTCCGTCGTCGGCGGCGGCGTGGTCGGCTCCGTCGTGGGCGGGCTCGTCGGCGGCGTGGTGGGCTCGGTCGTCGTCGGCGGGGGTGTCACCGGGTCGACGACGACCGGCGGCGGCGCGGTCTGTCCGCGTCCGTCGATCCTGACCACCGCGCCGGAGGGGTTCACCCCGATCCGGGCGCTCCACGCGCCCCGCGGTTCACGGCCGTGGTCGACGCGGACGGTGACCGTGATCGTCTCGCCCGGGCGGAGGGTGCCGGAGGCCCGGCTCACGTACAGCCAGGGCGCGTCCGTCCACAGCGACCAGTCGACGGGGGAACCGCCGGAGGCGGTGAGCGTGAGCAGCGTCAGATCGCCGTGGCCGCGCGCGGAGACCGTGATCCAGCCGGCGGCGGGCTCTCCCGGTGCGCCGGGGCCCGCGGGGCCGGTGGGACCGCCGGGGCTGAGCACCTCGACGGAGACGTCGGGGGCGCGGCTGCCCCGGGTGAAGCGCGGCTCGGGGGTGGTGCGGGCGTTGCCCGCGTTCTCGTAGTGGTCGTACGGGCGGCTGTCGGGGCCGTCCGGTTCGTCCGCCTCGCGCGCGCTGATCCGTGATCCGTCGTGGGCGCTCGTGTCGGCGACCGGGGTGCCCCGGTAGGAGGTCCACAGGGCGAGGACGGGCGCGGCGACCACGGCAGCGACGACGGTGGTCGTCACCGCGCGGGCCCGCAGCCGGTCGCGGCGGGCCACATGGTCCTTCGGGTCCATCGGGAAGCCGGTCGGCGAGAAGCGCGGGGCGCCGGCACGCGCGCGGGGGACGTGCAGCATCGCCATGTACGCGGCGGCCCGGGGCGCCTCGACGAGCGGCAGCCGGGCCTGCGGCAGCGCTCCGGCGCCGGGCCAGGGGCCGGCGGCACCCACGCGCTCGGCGGCCTTCCGGCAGCGGGGGCAGTCGTCGACGTGCCGGACGAGTTCCGCGCGCAGGGCGGCCGAGAGCAGCACCTGGTGGTCGCCGGTGAGCCGGGCCACGGTGGGGCAGCTGCCGGTCTCGACGACGGCGAGGGCGGCGCGGGTGCGTTCGACCTCGCAGCCGGCGGTGGCGAGGAGCTCGCGGGCGGCGGGCGGGTCGAGGGAGAGCACGGCGGCGACCTGACGGTGGCTGAGACCGTGCCGTACGGCCAGCTCCAGGGCCTCGCGCTGCTCGGGTGTGGTGCCGGCGGCCTCGGGCCAGGCGAGCCGGGCGAGTTCGGCGCGGCGCCGCTCGGCGGTCTCCTCGGGGACCCGGGGCGGCTCGGGGGCGGTGACGGCGGGACGCCCCGTGTGGGCGCCCTGGCGTTTGCGGCGCTGCTCGCCGAGGCTGCGCAGGCACGCCCAGCGGGCGAGGGCGTACAGCCAGGCCGTACGGCCGTCCTCGTCCGAGGGGCAGCGGCCGTGGTGGCGCTCGGCGACGGCGAGGAGGTCGCCGAGGACGGCGGTGGCCGTGTCGTGGTCGCAGAGCACGGAGAGGCAGTACGTGAAGAGACCGTCGAGGGCGGCCTCGTAACGGGCGGGGGGCCTCCGGCCGAGCGTGCGCGGTCCCCGGTCCTCGGCGCGGTGCGCCCGGTGTGCGCCGGTGGTGCGTGCGGGGGAATCCAGCCTGCTGCTCGTCACCGGTCGACCGTAGGCAGCACAGGGGGCGCTTTTCGTACCAGTTGTGTTGTTCTCATTCTTACGGGTGAAGGTATCGCTCGAAAGGGGACAGGAATCTGACATTCCGGGGGCCTGTGGAGACTCGGCGTCGGCTGTCGGTGGGTGCCGCTACGGTGGCGACATGGCTGCCCGTACGAAATCGACCAAGGACCGGCCGTCCTACCGCTGCACCGAGTGCGGCTGGCAGACGGCCAAGTGGCTCGGCCGCTGCCCCGAGTGCCAGGCCTGGGGGACGGTCGAGGAGTACGGCGCGCCCGCCGTCCGGACGACCGCGGCCGGCCGGGTCTCCACCGCAGCCGTGCCCATCGGGCAGGTCGACGGCCGGCAGGCGACCGCCCGCTCCACCGGCGTCGACGAGCTGGACCGGGTCCTCGGCGGCGGTCTGGTGCCCGGAGCCGTCGTGCTGCTCGCGGGCGAGCCGGGCGTCGGCAAGTCCACGCTCCTCCTCGACGTGGCGGCCAAGGCGGCCAGCGACGAGCACCGCACGCTCTACGTCACCGGCGAGGAGTCCGCGAGTCAGGTCCGGCTGCGCGCCGACCGGATCAACGCCCTCAGCGACCACCTGTACCTCGCCGCCGAGACCGACCTGTCGGCCGTCCTCGGACACCTCGACGCCGTGAAGCCCTCGCTGCTGATCATGGACTCGGTGCAGACCGTCGCCTCCCCCGAGATCGACGGCGCGCCCGGCGGCATGGCCCAGGTCCGCGAGGTCGCCGGCGCGCTCATCCGGGCCTCCAAGGACCGCGGCATGTCCACGCTCCTCGTCGGCCATGTCACCAAGGACGGGGCGATCGCCGGCCCCCGGCTCCTGGAGCACCTGGTCGACGTCGTGCTGAGCTTCGAGGGCGACCGGCACGCGCGCCTGCGGCTGGTCCGGGGCGTGAAGAACCGGTACGGGGCGACCGACGAGGTCGGCTGCTTCGAACTCCACGACGAGGGCATCACGGGCCTGGCCGACCCTTCCGGGCTCTTCCTGACCCGGCGTGACGTGGCCGTGCCGGGCACCTGTCTGACGGTCACCCTGGAGGGCCGCCGTCCGCTGGTCGCCGAGGTCCAGTCGCTGACCGTGGACAGCCAGATCCCGTCGCCGCGCCGGACCGTCTCCGGCCTGGAGACCTCCCGGGTCTCGATGATGCTGGCGGTCCTGGAGCAGCGCGGCCGGATCAGCGCGCTGGGCAAGCGGGACATCTACAGCGCGACCGTGGGAGGCGTGAGGCTCACCGAGCCCGCCGCCGACCTGGCGATCGCGCTCGCGCTCGCCTCCGCGGCGAGCGACACCCCGCTGCCGAAGAACCTGGTGGCGATCGGCGAGGTCGGCCTCGCCGGCGAGGTCCGGCGGGTGACCGGCGTCCAGCGCCGGCTCGCCGAGGCGCACCGGCTGGGCTTCACGCACGCGCTGGTCCCCTCGGACCCGGGCAAGGTGCCGCCCGGCATGAAGGTGACGGAGGTCGCGGACATGGGCGACGCGCTGCGGGTGCTCCCGCGCAGCCGACGCGCGAAGGCCCCCGAGGGGGCGGAGAAGACGGAGAAGTAGCGGGGGGCTCGCACTCGCCGCGCCGGGAGTGCGGGCCGGGCGGGCTTGAGCGGGCAGCCCGCGTCGGGCGCGGCAGCCGACTCGCGCGGGAAACGGAGCAGCCGATCCGCCTGGGAAAGGGCGGCCGGTCCACCCGCGAAAGGAGCGGCCGGTCCACCCGGGACAGTGCCGGCCCGGCCGGTTCGACCCGCCCTGCGGCGGCTCGACGGGCGGCTCCCCGCGGCGGCTCGGACGGGCGGCTCGACCCGTCCCCGGGAAGGCTCGGACGGCCGGTTCGCCCCGTCCCCGGGAGGCTTGGACGGGCGGCTCGACCCGTCGTCGGATGACCCGGCCGGAGGGACCCGGAGCGGTCGACGCCGAATGTTCACACCGTGCGGACGGTTCGCTCCGTACGCTTCGCAAAGACGCGGAGGGTTAGGTCCGTGTCGGGGCGGGGACGCCTTTCGGACCACCGTGATCGGTCGGGGGCGGAGGGCGGCGGGGTGGTGTCGCTAGACTTTGCCCTGGTCTCGCCCATCCGTACGAGCCGGAGGAGTGCAGTGGCAGCCAAGGACGGGGCAGCAGCTCCTGGAAAGTCCGGCGCGGGCTCCGGCAACGAAGCGCTGATGCGCGCCGCCCTGAGCGCCGTCGCGCCGGGCACCGCGCTGCGTGACGGCCTGGAGCGGATCCTCCGCGGCAACACGGGCGGTCTCATCGTGCTCGGCCTCGACAAGACGGTCGATTCGATGTGCACCGGCGGTTTCGTGCTGGATGTCGAGTTCGCCGCCACGCGCCTGCGTGAGCTGTGCAAGCTCGACGGCGCGCTCGTCCTCGACAAGGACATCACCAAGATCCACCGCGCGGGCGTGCAGCTCGTTCCGGACGCCTCCATCCCCACCGAGGAGACCGGCACCCGGCACCGCACGGCGGACCGGGTCTCGAAGCAGTGCAACTTCCCGGTCGTCTCCGTCTCCCAGTCGATGCGGCTGATCGCGCTGTACGTGGACGGTGAGCGCCGGGTCCTGGAGGAGTCGGGCACCATCCTGTCCCGCGCCAACCAGGCGCTCGCGACCCTGGAGCGGTACAAGCTCCGGCTCGACGAGGTGGCCGGCACGCTCTCCGCGCTGGAGATCGAGGACCTGGTCACGGTCCGGGACGTCACCGCCGTCGCACAGCGGCTCGAGATGGTCCGCCGGATCGCCACCGAGATCGCCGAGTACGTGGTCGAGCTCGGCACGGACGGGCGGCTCCTCTCGCTCCAGCTGGACGAGTTGATCGCGGGCGTGGAGCCGGAGCGCGAGCTGGTCATCCGGGACTACGTGCCGGAGCCGACGGCCAAGCGCTCGCGGACGGTCGCGGAGGCGCTCACCGAGCTGGACGCGCTGACCCACACCGAGCTGCTCGAACTGCCGGTCGTGGCGCGGGCACTGGGCTACAGCGGCTCGCCCGAGACCCTCGACTCGGCCGTCTCGCCGCGTGGATACCGGCTCCTCGCCAAGGTGCCGCGGCTGCCGGGCGCGATCATCGAGCGGCTCGTGGAGCACTTCGGCGGGCTGCAGAAGCTGCTCGCCGCCAGTGTGGACGACCTCCAGACCGTGGACGGCGTCGGCGAGGCCCGCGCCCGCAGCGTGCGCGAGGGCCTGTCCCGGCTGGCGGAGTCCTCGATCCTCGAGCGGTACGTCTAGGACGTGCTCCTCGATCCTTGAGCGGTACGTCCAGGACGTACCACTCAAGGATCGAAGGCCTTCCTCCCGGCCGATCAGTCCTTGGCGAGCGTGAACGAGGCCGGGAGCACCTTCGTGCCCGGCATCGTCGCCTCCACGAGGTAGGTGCCGGGATGGGCCTGGCCCGCCGGGGCGGTGGCGCACTGCGGGGCGCTGCGCCCGCGGTCCCACTCCACGGTGTGGGTGACGGTGGCGCCCGCGGGGACGCGCAGCAGGATCGGGTTCCCGGGGCTCGGGCAGTCCGCGGAGGACCAGACCTCGTCGTCCTGCTTGTCACTGATCGTCAGAACCGCGGCGCGGGGCCCGAAGTCGGCCTTGCAGGCGGCCTTCGAGGTGTTCTTGGCGACGAGGTGGAAGCGGGGCCTCTCCCCCGTCTCGTAGCTGACCTTGGCGCTGCGGAGCGTCAACTGCAGCGCTCCGGCAGGGCAGTTCGGGAGCGGGGAACCGGCCGGGACCTGCTGCCCCGCTCCGGTGCCCGCGCCTCCGTCGCCGCCCGCGCCGTCGGTGTCGCCGTTCTTGCCGCCGCCGTCGGTTCCGGCGGCCGTACCCGCGTCCGTACCTGCATCGGTGCCCGATCCCGGATCCGTACCGGAGCCGCCCGGGCCGCCGTCGCCGCCGGTGGTGTCACCACTGTCGCCGGAGTCGCCCGACTCGTCGCGTCCGCCGGGCTGTTGGCTGATCGCCTCCCCGGTGCCCGAGGGGCCCGGGGTGATGGAGGGAGGGGTGGGAGAGGCGCCGTTGGACCCGTCGTTCGTCTTCTTCCCACCCCCGTCACCGGAGGTGACGGCCCAGACGGCGAGGAGCGCGAGAAGCGCCACCAGGCACGCCGCCACCGCCCTCCGTCGCCAGTAGATGGTGGAGGGAAGCGGCCCGACCGGATTGCGCAAAGATCCCACGACCCGAACCTTACGAGAGATCCGGGCCAACTCCCGCCCCACCCGCCGCCCGAGACATCAAGTTTTGCCGATGATCACATCCGTCGGTTCCGGGAACTTTTCCGGAACGGTGCTCCGGAGCTCGCGCGCCCCCGCCCGAAACCGGCGGGAACCGGAGCGAATCGCGAGAACCCCCACTTTCGTCGGGGGTCGTTCTGGCCGTTGGCCCGGGGCGACGGACTCCGGATTCCGGTTAGCGTCTTTCACCATGAACACCCTCCTCGACCTCTCCGACCGGCTCTATCTCGATGTCGCCGACTTCGCCCACGCGACCCCCCACTGGTTCCAGTGGCTCGCCGAGGTCTGGACCGAGGCCGGACTGCTGTTGTTCGGCGCGCTGTTCCTGGCCGGCTGGTGGCGCTCCCGCGAAGGTTCGAGCCGGGCGATGGCGCTCGCGCTGCTCGCCCCGCTCGCCACGGCCTTCGGGTACGTGGTGAGCGAGTCGCTGAAGTCGCTGGTCGACGAGGACCGTCCGTGCCGTGCCGTCCTCGGGGCGCCCGACTCGCTCATCACCTGCCCGCCGTACGGCGACTGGTCCTTCCCCAGCAACCACTCGGCCATCGCCGGCGCGGCCGCGATCGCGCTCGCCCTCTCCTGGCGCGGGATCGTCTGGCTGACCGTGCCGATGGCGCTGCTCATGGCGTTCTCCCGGGTCTTCGTCGGCGTGCACTACCCGCACGACGTGACCGTCGGTCTGCTCCTCGGCGGTCTGTTCGCCTTCCTCGTCATGCGGGCGGCGGTGCGGCCGGTGGGCGCCCTGGTGGAGACGGCCCGGTCGAGCCGGAGCTCGGCCGTGGTGTGGTGCGCGGGGCGCGGACCCCGGGCTCACGCCCCCGCGCGCGCCGAGGACCCCCCGCGCGCCCGCCACGGCGCGTACTGATCGCGTCGGGGACGTGCCAGGATCGGAGGTGCCATGACTTCCATCGACGCTCCTCTCACGCCTGCCGCCTCCGCCGCCGCCGAAGCTCCGGGGGCCCTGGATGACGCCGAGGCCCTCGCGGCCTCCGCGGCCTTCGAGGCCCCCGCCCTCCCCACGCCCCCCGCCGAGCTGCACGGGCCCGTCCTCGCCTGGTTCGACCGGCACGCCCGCGACCTGCCCTGGCGCCACCCCGAGGCCGGGGCCTGGGGTGTCATGGTCAGCGAGTTCATGCTCCAGCAGACGCCCGTCGTCCGGGTGCTACCGGTGTACGAGCAGTGGCTCGCGCGCTGGCCGCGCCCCGCCGATCTGGCCGCCGACGCCCCCGGTGAGGCGGTCCGCGCCTGGGGCCGGCTCGGTTATCCGCGCCGGGCCCTGCGGCTGCACGCGGCGGCCGTGGCCATAAAGGAACGGCACGGCGGCGACGTACCGAGCGATCACGGGCAGCTGCTCGCGCTGCCCGGCATCGGCGAGTACACGGCGGCCGCGGTGGCCTCCTTCGCGTACGGGCAGCGGCACGCCGTCCTGGACACCAATGTGCGCCGGGTCTTCGCGCGGGCGGCGACAGGTGTCCAGTACCCGCCGAACGCGACGACGGCCGCGGAGCGGCGGCTCGCCCGCGCGCTGCTGCCGGCGGACGAGGCGACGGCCTCCCGCTGGGCCGCCGCCTCGATGGAACTGGGCGCGCTCGTCTGCACGGCGAGGAACGAGGACTGCGGGCGCTGCCCGATCTCCGGGCAGTGCGCCTGGCGGCTCTCGGGGAAGCCCGCGCACGACGGCCCGCCGCGCCGCGGCCAGACGTACGCCGGGACCGACCGGCAGGTCCGGGGCCGGCTCCTGGCGGTGCTGCGGGAGTCGACCGAACCGGTGGCACAGGCGGTCCTGGACAAGGTCTGGGACGAGCCGGTGCAGCGGGCCAGGGCCCTGGACGGCCTGGTCGCCGACGGCCTGGTCGAACCGCTGGACGACGGGCGCTACCGGCTGCCCGTGGCCTGAGCCGGACGCCCGCCCGCCCCTCATCCCGCTGTTACACAACCGATGGGTAGCCGTGCGTCCACCGACGGCTGCCCCGCACAGCCCCGTGACAACCGCTCCGTAGCGTCATCGACGACACGAGGAACGAAGCAGGTCACGGGGTTCGGAGGCGGTTCGGATGAGGCATGGCGAGGTGCTCGATTTCGAGGAGTACGTACGCACGCGGCAGGACGCGCTGCTGCGCAGCGCACGTCGTCTCGTGGCCGACCCCGTCGACGCCCAGGACCTCCTGCAGACGGCCCTCGCCCGTACGTACGGCCGCTGGGACGGCATCGCCGACAAGTCCCTGGCCGACGCCTACCTCCGCCGGGTCATGATCAACACCCGGACCGAGTGGTGGCGCTCCCGCAAGCTCGAAGAGGTGCCCACCGAGCAGCTGCCCGACGCCTGCGTCGACGACCCGACCGAGCAGCACGCCGACCGGGCCCTCCTCATGGACATCCTGAAGGTCCTCGCGCCGAAGCAGCGCAGCGTCGTCGTCCTGCGGCACTGGGAACAGATGAGCACCGAGGAGACGGCGGCGGCGCTCGGCATGTCGACCGGTACGGTGAAGTCGACGCTCCACCGGGCGCTCGCCCGGCTCCGCCAGGAGCTGGAGAGCCGTGATCTCGACGCCCGCGCCCTGGGGCGGACCGGAGAGCGGACGACCGTACGAGGCGACGAGCGGGGGCGGGAGCGGTGCGCGGCCTAGACGGCGAAGCCGACAGAAGACACGACGGCGAAGGCGGCATCGACAGCGGTGGCGGCCCCGGCGGCGACGACCGGTACGGAACCGGGCGGCGCCGCCGGCGCCGTACCGCCAAGGCGGCGAGCATCACGGCGACGGCCGGGCTCGTCGCCGTCGGGCTGTCCATGGCCGCCTGCTCCACCGGCGGCACCGGCTCCCGGGACGAGGGCGCGGCCGCCACCAGGGACGTGGCCGCGGCGGCGCCCACCCCCTCGCCCTCGGCCGACGGCGACCTCCGGTCCGCCGAGCGGGTCGATCCGATCGAGCTGCTGAAGGCCGATCCGAAGATCGAGGAGCGGTTCAAGACCGATCTGAAGCCCTGCGTCGCGGACGCGTACCCGGTGGACGCCTCGTACGGGAACCTCACGAACGCGCCCGCGCCCGACGTCGTCGTCAACGTGATGACCTGTGGTGATGCCGTCGGCATCGGCACGTACGTCTACCGCCGGCAGAGCGACAAGTACGAGAACGTGTTCATGGCGGAGGACGCCGCCGTCTACGCCACGATCGACCGGGGCGAGCTCGTCGTCACCAAGCAGGTGTACGCGAAGGGCGACCCGGTCGCGTACCCCTCGGGCGAGGACGTGATCACGTACCGCTGGTCGGGGAACAGGTTCACCCAGCACGACTGGGTGCACAACGACTACAGCCGGGCCGTCGGCGACGGCGAGGTCGTCGAGCCCGCGCCGAGCGAGCCCCCCGCCAACTGAGCCGTACACCCCCACCCGCAGAGAGATCCGAAGGGCACGCACGATGGCCGAAACCCATGTCCTGTTCGTCGAGGACGACGACGTCATCCGGGAGGCCACCCAGCTCGCCCTCGAGCGGGACGGCTTCCGGGTCACCGCCATGCCCGACGGACTCTCCGGCCTGGACGCCTTCCGGGCGCAGCGGCCGGACATCGCCCTGCTCGACGTGATGCTGCCGGGCATGGACGGGGTCAGCCTCTGCCGCCGGATCCGCGACGAGTCGACGGTGCCGGTGATCATGCTGTCGGCGCGCGCCGACTCGATCGACGTCGTCCTCGGTCTGGAGGCCGGGGCCGACGACTACGTCACCAAGCCCTTCGACGGCTCCGTGCTCATGGCCCGGATCCGCGCCGTCCTCCGCCGCTTCGGGCACGCGGGCGGTCCCGGCGCCGGCGAACGCGGGGAGGAGGGGCCGGACGGCGGCGGACTCCTCGCCTTCGGCGATCTGGAGGTCGACACCGACGGCATGGAGGTCCGCAAGGGCGGGACCCCGGTCGGGCTCACGCCGACCGAGATGCGGCTGCTCCTGGAGTTCTCGTCGGCGCCGGGCACCGTGCTGTCCCGGGACAAGCTCCTGGAGCGGGTCTGGGACTACGGCTGGGGCGGCGACACCCGGGTCGTGGACGTCCACGTCCAGCGGCTGCGCGCCAAGATCGGCCAGGACAGGATCGAGACGGTCCGCGGCTTCGGCTACAAGCTCAAGAGCTAGGGCGGCATGATCCACACGACACCCCCCGAGACGGGCACGTACCGGTGAAGCCGTTCCCCCTCCGTACCGGCGTCCGCTGGAAGATCGCCGTGGCCATC
Organism: Streptomyces sp. CB02980; assembly: GCF_014451325.2. GTDB lineage: Bacteria > Actinomycetota > Actinomycetes > Streptomycetales > Streptomycetaceae > Streptomyces. Next base: position 24,903 of record NZ_JACSCH020000003.1, read on the forward strand.
GCGGCGGTCGGCGCGCTGATCGCGGTCACCCTGAGCATCGTCGTGCACAACGCCGCCCGGATCTCGATGCTCGACAACGCGCGCGAGGTGCAGATGGAGCGGTTGCTCTTCGCGCAGCGGATGTACGAGACGTCGAAGCCGAAGGAGCCGCGCTTCGGCACCAAGATCAACGACCCGTCGCTGCCCAGCCAGCTCGACCAGCTGATGCGGGACAAGCGGCGCGGTACGTACGTGCAGGAGCACCGGCACGGCGGGCCGCCCGACGTGTGGGCGGCGGTGCCGCTCGCCAACGGCGACGTGCTCTCGCTGCACATCCCCTTCGCCGACCGCAGCGCGACGATCATGAACGATCTGGACCGTGCCCTCGTCATCGGCTCGGTCTCGGTGGTCTTCGGCGGCTGCGCCCTCGGCGTGCTCATCGGCGGCCAGCTCTCACGGCGGCTGCGGAAGGCCGCCGTCGCGGCCGGACGGGTCGCCCAGGGGAACACGGACGTCCGGGTCAGGGAGGCCGTCGGCGGGGTCGTACGGGACGAGACCGACGACCTGGCGTGGGCGGTCGACGCCCTCACCGACGCCCTCAACGAGCGGATCGAGGCCGAGCGCCGGGTCACCGCGGACATCGCGCACGAGCTGCGCACCCCGGTGACCGGGCTGCTCACGGCGGCCGAGCTGCTGCCGCCGGGGCGTCCGACCGAGCTCGTACGGGACCGGGCGCAGGCGATGCGGACGCTGGTCGAGGACGTGCTGGAGGTGGCCCGGCTCGACAGTGCGTCGGAGCGGGCGGAGCTCCAGGAGATCGCGCTCGGGGAGTTCGTGGAACGGCGGGTGCGGGCGCTCGATCCCGAGGTGGTCGTCCGGGTCGTCCACGACTCCTGGGTGAACACCGACCCGCGGCGCCTGGAGCGCGTCCTCGGCAACCTCCTCGCGAACGCCGCCAAGCACGGCAAGCCGCCGGTGGAGGTCACCGTCGAGGGCCGCGTCGTGCGGGTCCGCGACCACGGTCCCGGTTTCCCCGAGGCGCTGCTCAAGGAGGGCCCGAGCCGGTTCCGTACGGGGACGAGCGACCGCGCGGGCCAGGGCCACGGCCTGGGCCTGACGATCGCGTCCGGCCAGGCGCGGGTCCTGGGCGCGCGGCTGACCTTCCGGAACGTGGCCTCCGAGGCGGCGCCGAACGGAGTGGGCGGGGCGATCGCGGTGCTGTGGCTGCCGGACCACGCGCCGACGAACACGGGCAGCTTCCCGATCCTGCGGCCGGCCGACTGAGCCTTCGTACTGCTACGGCGGTGGGGCCGGCCCTGACACGGGACCGGCCCCACCGCCGTACGCACGCACCTCTCACGGGGTGATCAGACCGTCTCGGCGACCTTCACCTCGCCGTCGCCCTCGGCGGCCTTCGGGGCCGTCGCCGGACCGGCGCCGCGGAGCGCCACCTCCTTGACGAAGAAGGCGAGGCCCAGGCCGAGGACGGCGACCGCGGCGGCGACCAGGAAGGCCCCGTGCGTGCCCGTCGCGACCGCGTGCTGGTAGGCCTCCCGGAGCGCCTCCGGCAGCTTGGCCAGGCCGGCCGCGTCGAGCTGGGCCGTCCCCTCGGCGAGGCCGGATCCGCCGCCCGCCGCCATCTCGTCCTGGACGCGGCTCGTGAAGAGCGCGCCCATGATCGCGACGCCGAAGGAGGAGCCGAGCGTCCGGAAGAGGGTGGTGGAGGACGAGGCGACGCCCATGTCCTTCATCTCGACGCTGTTCTGGGCGACCAGCATGGTGATCTGCATCAGGAAGCCCATGCCGGCGCCGAGGACCGCCATGTAGACACCGGAGATCAGCCGCGAGGTGTCGGTGTCCATCGTGGAGAGCAGGAAGAGACCGACGGTCATGAGCGCGCCGCCCGCGATCGGGAAGATCTTGTACTTGCCGGTGCTGGTGGTGAGGCGGCCGACGACCAGCGAGACGACCATCATCGCCAGCAGCATCGGCAGGAGGAGCAGGCCGGAGTTGGTTGCCGAGGCGCCCTGGACGGACTGCTGGAAGATCGGCAGGTAGAGGACCGCGCCGAACATCACGAAGCCGGTGATGAAGCCGATCAGGGACATCAGCGTGAAGTTGCGGCTGCGGAAGATGTGCAGCGGCATGATCGGGTCGCTCGCGCGGGTCTCCACCCGGAGGAAGGCGGCGAGCGAGAGCGCTCCGCCGACCGCCAGGCCGACGATGGTGGCCGAGCCCCAGGCGTACTCCGTACCGCCCCAGGTGGTGACCAGGACGATCGCGGTGATGCCGACGGTCAGCAGTGCGGCGCCGAGGAAGTCGATCCGGGTGCCCGTGGCGCGCTTCTTCTTCGGCAGGTGCAGAACGGTGGTGACCATGGCGAGGGCGACGGCGCCGAGCGGCAGGTTGATGTAGAAGGACCAGCGCCAGCCCCAGTGGTCGGTGATGGTGCCGCCGACCAGCGGTCCGCCGATCATGGCGAGGGCCATCACTCCGGCCATCATGCCCTGGTACTTGCCCCGCTCGCGGGGCGGGATGAGGTCGCCGATGATCGCCATCACACCGACCATGAGGCCGCCGGCGCCGAGGCCCTGGATCGTACGGAAGCCGATGAGCTGGCCCATGTCCTGGGCCATGCCGCTGAGCGCCGAACCGATCAGGAAGATCACGATCGAGGTGAGGAAGACGCCCTTGCGGCCGAACATGTCGCCGACCTTGCCCCACAGGGGGGTCGAGGCGGCGGTGGCCAGGGTGTAGGCGGTGACGACCCAGGAGAGGTGCTCCAGGCCGCCGAGCTCGCCGACGATGGTCGGCATCGCGGTGCCGATGATCATGTTGTCCAGCATCGCGAGGAGCATCGCGATCATCAGGGCGAGCAGGACGACGCGGACGCTGCGCGGCTGCGGTCCCGTCTCCCCCTGTGCCGGTGTCGCTGTGGCTTGCGTCGTCATCTTCATCCCTTACTTGCCGCCCGGCTAGTTACTACACTGGGGACGGTAGACCCGTAACTTGCCGGTCGTCAAGTAAGTTCTTTGGAAAATGGAGGGCAGTCATGGCCCGAGGCAACACCCGCCAGCGCATCCAGGACGAGGCCCTCGATCTCTTCGCCGAGCAGGGCTACGAGAAGACCTCACTGCGCGAGATCGCGGAACGCCTCGACGTCACGAAGGCGGCGCTCTACTACCACTTCAAGACCAAGGAAGACATCCTCATCGGGATCTTCGAGGACCTGACCCGGCCCATGGACGACCTGATCACCTGGGCCCAGGAGCAGCCCCGGACCCTGGAGACCCGGCAGGAGGTGCTGCGCCGCTACCAGGAGGCACTGCGCGCGGCGGCCCCGCTCTTCCGCTTCATGCAGGAGAACCAGGCGACGGTCCGCGAGCTGAGCGTCGGCCTCACCTTCAAGGAGCGGATGCTCGCGCTGACCGGGCTGATCCAGGAGCCGGACTTCGCGATGGTGGACCAGGTGCGCTGCGTCAGCGCGATCTTCACGCTGCACGCGGGCACGTTCTTCATGCAGAACCTCGAGGGCGACCCCGAGGAGAAGCACAGGGCCACCCTCGAGGTCGCCCTCGATCTGCTCAATCAGGCCCACCGGGCCTCATGAGGTCTGTTCGTACGGCTCAGATGGAGACGCCGTGGGACCGCAGGAAGGCGGCCGGGTTCACGGCGGAGCCGTAGTTCGGGGTCGTACGGATCTCGAAGTGCAGGTGGGGGCCGGAGGAGTTGCCGGTGTTGCCCGAGAGGGCGATCTGCTGACCGGCGAGGACCTTCTGGCCGATGTGCACCTTGATCTTCGACAGGTGGGCGTACTGCGAGTACGTGCCGTTGGCGTGCTTGACGACGATCGCGTTGCCGTACGCGGGGCCGTCGCCGCCGCCGTTCGGGCCGGCCTTCACGACGGTGCCGGTGCCCGCGGCCTTGACCGGGGTGCCGACCGGAACGGCGAAGTCCTGGCCGGAGTGCTTGTGGGCCCACATGGCGCCGCCCTGGTTGTAGCTGGCGGTCAGCGTGTACGCGGCGACCGGCTTGACCCAGGACGGGGCCTTCTTGGCGGCGACCGGCTTCACGGTGACGGCCTTCTTGACCGCGGCGGCCTTCTTGACGGCCGTGGCCTTCGCGGCGGCGGCCTTCACCTGGGCGGCGACGTGCGCCTGGGCGTCGGCCTGAGCGGCGACGGCGGCGGACGTGGTGACCGCGACCGGCGCGGTGACGGCCTTGCCCTCGGCGGCGAAGGCGGACCCAGCTCCGGTCACCATCGTCGCCCCCAGGCCGGCGGCGGCAAGAGCGACGACGGTGACACGGGCGGCGGGGTTCATGCGCTTCGACATACGGGGGAAACCTCCGGGAAGTACGGGACCCGACGCGAACGGTGCTCTGCGTCGGGCTTGCTCATCCTTGGTAACCCGGACCCCCAGCCATCCCAAAACACCCCATCTACGACATCGGGTCGTAGCGATCTCCGGGGAAGTTCAGCTCTTGACGCCCCTCGGGGCCGCCTTCGAAATCGGACATACCGGCACAAGAGAACCGGTTTATCCGCATGTCACGGAGACCGGAACCGCGCAAAACGCCGTCTGGCGTCCGGTTCGGGACCCTCGGGGACCAAAGTCCTGGCGGTTCACTCCTGAACGTCCCGAATCGACACCAAAGGTCGCCACTATTCCGGTTAGTACCCCTCAAAACCCCTGTGCGCCTTGTCACCAGGCACCGGCCGCCAATGGGACCTGGGTCACGCAACCGAGCCGTCCGGAAGGCCGTCCCGCACCACGCCGACCGCTTCGGGGACGCACGGGGGGACACCCATGGGGCCGGCACTCATCGACACGCGCCCCACCTCGGCCGCGATCGGTCCGATCCTGGTAAAACTGCAGGTCAGCGGCGATCCAGGGGTGGATCCTGGCCCCTGGCGCCCGGCTCGCCGGCGTCGTCCGCCATCGAAATCCGCATATGGGCTGACCGCCCTCCCCCTCCCCCGCTACGTTCACCGTCATGACCGACATCGAGCTCGCCGACGCCATCGAGTCCGTACGCGATCAACTCGTCGAGGCGGCCGGCCGCGCCACCGGCAAGCCCGTCACCTTCGAAGTGGGCGACATCGAGATGGAGTTCACGATCGAGCTCCGCAAGGAGGTGAAGGGCGGGGCCAAGGTCAAGGCCTGGGTCGTCGAGGCCAGCACCGACGCCTCCCGCACCCGGGGCGACACCCACCGCGTCTCCTTCACCCTCAAGCCGCGGAACGCCACGACGAACGGACCCTGGCTCGTCGGCAACGACGACGCCGGGGACACCTCCGCGTTCGGCGACACCTTCGACCACGGCTCCGAGTCCGGCTCCGCCGACGGGCCCGCGCGTTGACGATGCCCCTGCCGAGCCCCTCCGTACGCCTCCCCGTCGTCGTCCACTCCGAGCAGCACGGACAGCAGGGCAGCGGTGTCCTGCTCACCGCCGACACCGTCCTCACCTGCGCGCATGTACTGGGGAACGCCTACACGGCCTGGGTGGCCGTGCCCGGCCGTGCCGAGCGCGTCCTCTGCCAGGTGATCTGGTCGGACCAGCGGCTCGACGCCGCACTGCTCGAGGCGCCGGAGAGCCTGGTCCTGCCCCGCGGCGACCAGTACCGGGCCAGAATCAGCCTGCTCGCCACCGACCGGCCCGTGCCCGACTGCGAGATCCTCGGCTACCCGCGGGTGCAGCGGTACGGCAACGGGCACGTCGAGAGCGATCAGTACCGGGGCACGCTCCTCCCCGTCGCCGGACTCGTCCGGCGCACGATGGTCGTCGAGCTCGACGCGCCCCCGGCCACCGAACCCGCCGACGGGAGCTCGCCCCTCGCCGGTCTCTCGGGCGGGCCCGTCGTCGCGGGCGACGGGCTGCTCGGCATCGTCCGGGAGATCCCGCGCGGTCGCGGCCACCGGCGGGTCGAGTGCGTTCCCCTGCGCGCCATCGCCGCCGACGCCCACTTCCTCGTGGCCTTCACGCAGGCCACCGGTCGGGGCTTCCCCTCGCTCACCGCCCTCACCCGGCACAGCTCGGCCGACTCCCCGTACGAGCAGGAGTACGGGGAGGCCATCGGCGCCGCCTACCGCCGCACGCGAGTCTTCGGCCTCGACGAGCTCGGCAGACGCGCGGCCGAGTGGGACCTGGACACCGCATATCTGTCCCTGGAGGCCGCGTCGAAGGACCATGACACGACGCCCGTCCCCCGCCCCCGCCGTGTCGACGAACTCCTCGCCTCCCGCCCCCGTGTCCTCCTCCGCGGTGACGCGGGCGCCGGCAAGACCACCCTGGTCTGGTGGCTCGCCGCCCACGCGGCCGCCGGGACCCTCGGCCCGCAACTCGCCGAGCTGAACGGCCTCGTCCCCCTGGTCGTCCCGCTCCGGACACTCCGGGGTCGCGGCTCCAGGTTCCCCTCGCCGGCCGAGCTCCCCGGAACGGCCGGCCTGATGGTCGACTCCCCGCCCGACGGCTGGGCCGGTCGGGTCCTGTCCGGCGGACGGGCACTGCTGCTGGTCGACGGCCTCGACGAGGTGTCCCCGGAGGACCGGGAGGCGGCACACGCCTGGCTCTCGGGGCTCCTCGCCCGCTTCCCCCTGACCCGCTGCGTGGCGACCGTGCGGCCGCTCGCCGTGGGGCCCGAGTGGCTGGCCGGCGAAGGCTTCGAGGAGCTGACCCTCCTGCCCATGCGCGACCAGGACATCCAGGCCTTCGTCACCGCCTGGCACGATGCCGCCCGCCTCGACGGCGAGGACCCTGAGGCGCTGACCGGCCTCGAACAGGATCTGCTCCAGCAGTTCCGGCACAACCCGACGCTCTCCGACCTGGCCCGCACCCCGCTCCTCTGCGCGGTCATCTGCGCGCTCCACCGGTTACGGGACGGCTTCCTGCCGGAGACCCGCTGGGCGCTGTACGACTCCGCCCTGCAGATGCTCCTCGGCGCCCGCGACGACCGGCGCCGGATCGACGCCCCCGACGGCATCCGGATGTCGGTGGAGGAGCACCGGCAGCTCCTCCAGCGGCTGGCGGCCTGGCTGGTCCGGACCGGCCAGACGGAGTTCACCCGGGAACAGGCGCTGCACCGGCTGAACCGCGCACTGCCAGGGATGCCGCAGGTCGCCGCACAGGGGACACCCGAAGAGATCCTCACCCACCTGCTCAACCGCAGCGGCCTGCTCCAGGAGCGGACGGACGACGTCTTCCAGTTCGCACACCGCACGTTCCAGGACTTCCTCGCGGCGAAGGAGTGCGTGGAGGACGACCTCGTGGCGGAGCTCCTGCGCCACGCGTGGGAGGAGCAGTGGCACGACGTCCTCCTGCTCGCGGCCGGCCACTGCTCGCGCCGTGAGCTGCCCGTCCTCGTCGAGGGTCTGCTCGCGGCGGCGGGCTCGACCACCTCGGACCGGGACCTGAGAACCACGCTGTACGTGCTGGCGGCGCTGTGCGCCCAGCACGCGGCGTGGCTGTCCGAACCCGTTCGCGACCGCGTACGGGACGGGGTGGCGTCGGTGCTGCCGCCACGGAGTCCGGAGCAGGTGTCCGAGCTGGCCCGGCTCGGCCCGTACGTGCTGCCGCTGCTGCCCGGCCCCCACCCGGACGGCCGGTTCGACGAGAACGTGATCGAGGTGATCTGCGCGGTCGGAGGCGCGGAGGCCGTCCCGTACGCCCGCGGTTTCGTCCCTTCGCAGTTTGACTACCGGCTGGCCTTCCACTGGCGTTCCTTCCCCCTCGCGGACTACGCACGCGAGGTCCTGGCCCACCTCGACTTCGCCACGACCCCTCTGCCCGTCTCGACCCGGGCGGAACTCGCCCACCTGGACCTGCTCGGCCGCGTCGCACACGTGGGCTTCTTCGGCGACTTCACCGGCGAGGATCTCGCCCGGGCCATCGACTGTGTGCGTCCCGACCGGGTCGAGATCTTCAGCAGCACGGTTCTGGACGGCGTGGAATGGCTCCGGGACTGCTCGGTGAGGCCCCGGAGCCTCACCGTCAAGGACTGCCCCGGCGTGACCAGTCTGCTCCCGCTCACCGAGCTGGAGGGCCTCGAGGTCATCCAGCTCCAGGAACTTGCCCTGCGGCCCAACGACGTGCGCGCCCTCGTCGCCATGCCGGGGCTGCGGATCCTCAGCCTCCCGGCCGTCCCGACCGGCCGGCCTGGCGCGCTCGACCTGGCGACCCTGCGGGCCTCGCGGCCCGACCTCGACCTCCGGACCCTCTGAGGAACGCGCAAAGGGGCGGCCCCGGAACCAGTAGGTTCCGGGGCCGCCCCTTGTGCTCAGGCGGTGAGCCTTACGCGTCCTTGGACAGGTTCGGGCCCGTGCCGCCCGTCGCCTCGATCGGCGGGGCGTCCGGCAGAGCCGTCTTCTCCTCGCCGCGGAAGGTGAAGGTGCGCTCGTCGCCCTCGCCCTCCGTGTCCACGACCACGATGTGACCGGGGCGCAGCTCGCCGAAGAGGATCTTCTCCGAGAGCGAGTCCTCGATCTCGCGCTGGATCGTCCGGCGCAGCGGCCGGGCGCCCATCACGGGGTCGTAGCCCTTCTTGGCGAGCAGCTCCTTCGCGGACTGGGAGAGCTCGATGCCCATGTCCCGGTCCTTGAGGCGCTCGTCGACGCGGCCGATCATCAGGTCGACGATCTGGAGGATGTCGTCCTGCGTCAGCTGCGGGAAGACGATGATGTCGTCCACACGGTTGAGGAACTCCGGGCGGAAGTGCTGCTTCAGCTCGTCGCTGACCTTGGCCTTCATCCGCTCGTAGTTGGACTTCGTGTCGCCCTGGGCGGCGAAGCCCAGGTTGAAGCCCTTCGAGATGTCCCTGGTCCCGAGGTTGGTGGTCATGATGATGACCGTGTTCTTGAAGTCCACGACCCGGCCCTGGGAGTCGGTCAGGCGACCGTCCTCCAGGATCTGGAGAAGGGAATTGAAGATATCGGGGTGGGCCTTCTCGACCTCGTCGAAGAGGACGACGGAGAACGGCTTGCGGCGCACCTTCTCGGTGAGCTGGCCGCCCTCTTCGTAGCCGACGTATCCGGGCGGCGAACCGAAGAGACGCGAAACCGTGTGCTTCTCGCTGAACTCCGACATGTCGAGGGAGATCATCGCGTCCTCGTCGCCGAAGAGGAATTCGGCGAGCGCCTTCGAAAGCTCGGTCTTACCGACACCGGACGGACCGGCGAAGATGAACGAGCCACCGGGGCGCTTCGGGTCCTTCAGACCGGCACGCGTACGGCGGATGGCCCGCGAGAGGCCGATGACGGCGTCCTTCTGCCCGATGACGCGCTTGTGGAGCTCGTCCTCCATGCGGAGCAGGCGGCTGGACTCCTCCTCGGTCAGCTTGAAGACCGGGATGCCCGTGGCGGTCGCGAGGACCTCGGCGATCAGATCGCCGTCGACCTCGGCCACGACGTCCATGTCGCCGGCCTTCCACTCCTTCTCGCGCTTGGCCTTCGCGGCGAGGAGCTGCTTCTCCTTGTCACGGAGCGAGGCGGCCTTCTCGAAGTCCTGCGAGTCGATCGCGGACTCCTTGTCGCGGCGGACGCCGGCGATCTTCTCGTCGAACTCGCGGAGGTCCGGCGGCGCGGTCATCCGGCGGATGCGCATCCGGGAGCCGGCCTCGTCGATCAGGTCGATCGCCTTGTCCGGGAGGAAGCGGTCCGAGATGTACCGGTCGGCCAGGGTCGCGGCCTGGACGAGGGCCTCGTCGGTGATGGAGACCCGGTGGTGGGCCTCGTACCGGTCGCGCAGACCCTTGAGGATCTCGATGGTGTGCGGCAGCGACGGCTCGGCGACCTGGATGGGCTGGAAGCGGCGCTCGAGGGCCGCGTCCTTCTCCAGGTACTTCCGGTACTCGTCCAGCGTGGTCGCACCGATGGTCTGGAGCTCACCGCGGGCCAGCATCGGCTTGAGGATGCTGGCGGCGTCGATCGCGCCCTCGGCGGCACCCGCACCCACGAGGGTGTGGAGCTCGTCGATGAACAGGATGATGTCGCCGCGGGTGCGGATCTCCTTGAGGACCTTCTTCAGGCGCTCCTCGAAGTCACCGCGGTAGCGGGAGCCGGCGACCAGCGCGCCGAGGTCGAGGGTGTAGAGGTGCTTGTCCTTGAGGGTCTCGGGCACCTCGCCCTTGACGATGGCCTGCGCCAGGCCCTCGACGACGGCGGTCTTGCCGACGCCGGGCTCGCCGATGAGGACCGGGTTGTTCTTGGTGCGGCGGGACAGCACCTGCATGACCCGCTCGATCTCCTTCTCGCGCCCGATGACCGGGTCGAGCTTGGATTCGCGGGCCGCCTGGGTGAGGTTGCGCCCGAACTGGTCGAGGACCAGGGACGTCGAGGGGGTGCCCTCGGCAGGACCGCCGGCCGTGGCGGCTTCCTTGCCCTGGTAGCCGGAGAGCAGCTGGATGACCTGCTGCCGCACCCGGTTGAGGTCGGCGCCCAGCTTCACGAGGACCTGGGCGGCGACGCCCTCGCCCTCGCGGATCAGGCCGAGCAGGATGTGCTCGGTGCCGATGTAGTTGTGGCCGAGCTGGAGGGCCTCACGGAGCGAGAGCTCCAGGACCTTCTTGGCGCGAGGGGTGAAGGGGATGTGCCCGGACGGGGCCTGCTGCCCCTGCCCGATGATCTCCTCCACCTGCTGGCGGACCGCCTCGAGCGAAATCCCGAGGCTCTCCAGGGCCTTAGCGGCGACACCCTCACCCTCGTGGATAAGGCCCAGAAGGATGTGCTCGGTGCCGATGTAGTTGTGGTTGAGCATCCGGGCTTCTTCCTGAGCCAGGACGACAACCCGCCGCGCGCGGTCGGTGAACCTCTCGAACATCGTTAATCGCTCCTCAGAGCGGTCAGTCAGTTAGGGGTCGATCCCCTCCCTGTCCTTCCGCAGCTTAGTCCCGCAAGCGGGGACCGCTCATTCCAACTGCCGACATCCGTCCGGATCACCCCACCTTCCGCGGGGAGACCTGCTGCCGAACAGCCGACAAATGCTCCAACCCGATGGTGCGAGACGATGTTCCCGCAGGCCAAGTAGTTACCCGCGCCATCAGTACGCCGATGGCGAACGTGAGACGCCGAAGCCCGCGAGTCGCCCCTCTCCACTAGGAATGTCTTACCCGTAAGGACGGACACTCCATGCGGCGCACCCCGGTTCCCTCCGCTACCAGCGAACACCCTTGCGCTGCCGAATGCACTCGTACGCCCCATCACGGACACCTTGTGCGTTCGGAGGGGGACCGTGCGTCACCGGGAACGGGGAGCCGGGCGGCCGTCGCGCCCTCTCGGGCGTAACCAACGCACCTCTCCGGGAGTTCCCCGGGCATGCCCTTCACCGTCCCGCTTCCCCGTACGCCGATCGACGGCGGTCTCGCACGGTGGTACGAGCACGAGCTCGGCTGGGCGACGGTGGTCGGCCCGCCGGTGCAGCTGGTCACGGGGCTGCGCTTCGACGTCCTGGAGCTGCCCGCCGCCGCCGGCCGCGGTGTACTGCGCAGGATGGGTCCGGCGACGGGTCCGGTGGCTCTGCTGGGGCGCCGGATGCGGTTGCTCGTGGCCGCGGGGAGCGCGGAGGAGCTGCCGGGACTGCTCGACTGGCTCGAGTGGGGCGGGATCTCGCTGGATCTCGCCGCGCTGGGCACCGACGGCCGGATGACCGCGCCCCTTCCCCCGGGGCGGGGCGGATCCGGCGCGCCGGGCGCCGCCGTGTGGCTGCGGGCCCCGGCACCGGGCCGCGAGGTCGAGTCCTCGCTGCCGGCGCTGCGGTCCGCGCCGTGGGGCGATGGGACCGCCCCGTGCCTGGTGCGCCTCGTGGCCGCCGCCGCCGCGGAGTGCCACCGGGTGCGGCTGCTGAGTGCCCGGGCCCGGGGGCCGGTGGCTCAGCAGCTGTCGCCTCAGCGGTTCGCGTCCTCGTAGGCAGCCTTGATGTCGGCGGGAACGCGACCGCGGTCGTTCACGTTCATGCCGTTCTCCTTGGCCCACGCGCGGATCTTCGCGGTGTCCTGGCTACCCGTCGCCACGGCGCGGCCCTTGCCGCGTCCACCGGTGGTGCGACCACCGGTACGACGGCCACTCGTGGTGTACGGCTCGAGCAGGCCACGGAGCTTTTCCGCGTTGGCGGTGGTGAGGTCGATCTCGTAGGTCTTGCCGTCCAGCGCGAACGTCACGGTCTCGTCCGCCTCGACGCCGTCGAGGTCGTCGACAAGAAGGACCTGAACCTTCTGTGCCACCGGATTTCCTTTCATCGAAAATGCAGTACGCGGAAAGGAAACCGCTTTTCCCGGAAAAACACAAACCCCTGGCAGAGGTTCAGAACCCTGGCAACGCGGGAAACGTGCGCGATTCGGACATAGGGTTCCGTCGGGGTTCCCCGCGGGCTTCCGTCCGGCGTTCCACGGGGTTCCCCGGCGTTCCGTGTCACAGGTGCAGAAGCATCCGGCTGTTGCCCAAGGTGTTCGGCTTCACTCGTTCGAGACCGAGGAACTCGGCGACTCCCTCGTCATAGGAACGGAGGAGCTCGCTGTAGACATCTCCGTCGACCGGGGTCTCGCCGATCTCGACGAAGCCGTGCTTCGCGAAGAAGTCGACTTCGAAGGTCAGGCAGAATACCCGCCGCACCCCGAGCCATCGGGCCGTGTGCAACAACTTGTCCAGCACCTGATGTCCTACGCCGGCGCCCTTGAAGTCGGGATCGACGGCGAGAGTACGGACTTCCGCGAGGTCTTCCCACATCACATGGAGAGCGCCGCAGCCGACGACGGTGGCGTCCTCGTCGCGTTCCGCCACCCAGAACTCCTGGATGGCCTCGTAAAGGGTGACGGTCGCCTTGTCGAGCAGGATCCCGCGCTGGACGAAGGGATCGACGAGACGGCGGACCGCGGCGACATCTCCGGTACGCGCCCTGCGTACGGTGACGGCTTTGGCGGAGGCCGCGGAGGCGGCCGGGGAAGCGGACGGCGACATGGGGGGGACGCTATCGCCCCCGGGGCGCGGTTATCGCTCCTGGGCCCCGGTTCCCCCGGTTCCTCCGGCCCTCCCGGTTCCCTCTTCGGGCGCGGCGGGGGCGGGGTCGGGAAGCGGGTTGTCGCGCTGGACGATACGGATGGCGTCGTTCAGGGCCTCGCGCTGGTCCTGCGACATCATCCCGAAGAAGGCGACGAGGGCGGCGGCGGGGTTGTCGCTCTGGGCCCATCCCTCGTTCATCAGCGCGGCCGCGTATGCGGCGCGGGTGGAGACGGCCGTATATCGATAGGCACGGCCTTCGACTTCTCTGCGGACCCAGCCCTTCTGATGGAGATTGTCCATGACCGTCATGACGGTGGTGTAGGCGATGGACCGTTCCTGCTGAAGGTCCTCGAGAACTTCCCGGACGGTCACCGGACGGTTCCATTGCCAGACGCGCGTCATGACGGCGTCTTCGAGCTCTCCCAATGGACGGGGCACAACGTCACTTTAGTGCGCAAAGAGTCAATAACGGGCCATTGAGGGAAGGAAACGCAACAAAAAGGACGTACGACCTCGAAGGGTCGTACGTCCCGGGTACCGCGGTGGTCCGTTGTGGTCCGTGGTCCGTGTCGGACCTCAGTCCCTGCTGCCGTTGTCCGCCGACTGACGCACAGCCTCGGCGCGGGCGATCGCGGCGTCCACGATCGCGTCTTCCTTGGCCTTGTTCGGCCCGCCCTGGCTCTTGATGATGATGGCGACGACAGCGAAGAAGAAGACGGCCATCACGATGGGCGGCACGAGCGCGGATACGTAGTCCATGGCGCCCAGACTAGCTATCCGGCGACCCGCTCCTCGGGCGGGGGCGGGGGTACGGGCCTCCGGCGTGGCGGGAAGACCTCGGACGGCTTGGGCACCGGACGCTCGGCCGGAGGCGGCGGCGTCGGCTTGGGCTCGCCGGCCGCCGCGCGCCCGCCGGGGAGGGCGAGCAGCCGGGCCCTGGGGGCCGAGGTGGCGGCCGCGGGGGTGGTGGTGGCCTGGGAGACCCGGGCCAGGCGCGCCCGTACCGAGCGCTCGGCGAGGGTCTGGCAGCGGGCGAGCAGTGCGGCGGCCGCGGGATTGCGGCGCAGCGCGCGCAGCGCGGCGAGGTCGTCGGCCGCGGGGTCGTACCCGGCGGCGAGGGCGTCCTGGAGGAGCTCCAGATAGCCGCCGAGCGACCCGGGCAGCGCCTCGCGGTAGCGGGTCAGGTCGTCGAGGAGGAAGGCGCGCAGTCGGCCGGCCTCGCGCACGGCCTCGTCCACGGATTCGGCCAGGAGCAGCGCGTCCTGGACGTCCTCGTCCTGGAGGGGGGCGGGGTGGAGGGCGACGGCGAGGGCACGGCGGAGCACACGCAGCTCGTCCGCGCTGAACGCCATGCCGCCGCGGGATCCGTATGGCGTGGGCATGGGCCGACGATACGCGCTAATCGGACAATTTTCTCTTAGCGATCATCCCGGCGCGCCGATGGCGGCCGGAGCGGGAGCCGGGGCCGGGGGCCAGCGGGCGGGCCAGGGCACGGGAGCTGGGGCCGGGGGCAGCGGGCCAGCGGGCCAGCGGCCAACGGGCCAACGGGCCAACGGGCCAACGGCACGGGAGTCGGGACCGGGGCCGGAATGCCAGCGGGCCAGGGCACGGGAGCGGGAGCGGGCGCCGGCGGGGCCGGAGACCGGGAACAGGCGCCGGCAGGGCCGGAGACCGGGAGCAGGGGCCGGCAGGGCCGGAGACCGGGAGCAGGGGCCGGCGGGGCCGGAGACCGGGAGCAGGGGCCGGCGGGGCCGGAGACCGGGAGCAGGGGCCGGCGGGGCCGGAGACCGGGGTCGGCGGGGCCGCCCCCGGCTCTCACATGCGGGAGACGTTCCGCTCGTACACCAGGCGCAGGCCGATCAGGGTCAGCCAGGGCTCGTGCTCGTCGATCTCCTTGGAGTCGGCGAGGACCATCGGCGCCAGGCCGCCGGTCGCGATCACCGTCACGTCCGACGGGTCGCCGCCGGGGCCGACGAGCTCCCGCTTCATGCGGGCGACGACGCCGTCGACCTGGCCCGCGTAGCCGTAGACGATGCCGGACTGCATCGCCTCGACCGTGTTCTTGCCGATGACGCTGCGCGGCCGGGCCAGCTCGATCTTGCGGAGCATGGCCCCCTTGACCCCGAGCGCCTCGACCGAGATCTCGATGCCCGGCGCGATCGCCCCGCCCGCGTACTCCCCGCGCGCGGTGATCGCGTCGTACGTCGTCGCCGTACCGAAGTCGACGACGATCGCCGGGCCGCCGTAGAGCTCGACGGCGGCGACCGCGTTGATCACGCGGTCCGCGCCGACCTCCTTGGGGTTGTCCGTGAGGACCGGGACGCCCGTCTTGACGCCGGGCTCCACCAGGACCGCCGGAACGTCCCCGTAGTACCGCCGCGTGACCTCGCGCAGCTCGTGCAGCACCGAGGGGACCGTCGCGCAGATGGCGATCCCCTCGATGCCGTCGCTCAGCTCGACGCCGAGCAGCGGGTGCATGCCCATGAGGCCCTGGAGCAGGACCGCCATCTCGTCGGCGGTGCGGCTCGGATCGGTGGAGATCCGCCAGTGCTCGACGATCTCGTCACCGTCGAAGAGACCGAGGACCGTGTGCGTGTTGCCGACGTCGATGGTGAGCAGCATCAGGCCCGCACCTCGCGCAGGTCGAGGCCGATGTCGAGGATCGGGGAGGAGTGGGTGAGGCCGCCGACCGCCAGGTAGTCCACGCCGGTCGCGGCGTACGCGGCCGCGTTCTCCAGGGTCAGCCGGCCCGAGGACTCCAGGACGGCGCGGCCCGCGACGAGGGCGACGGCCTCCTCGGTCTCCGCCGGGGTGAAGTTGTCGAGCAGGATCAGGTCGGCGCCCGCGTCCAGGACCTCGCGGACCTGGTGCATCGTGTCGACCTCGACCTCGATGGGCAGCTCGGGGAACAGCTCGCGCACGGCCTTGAAGGCCTCGGCCACGCCGCCGGCCGCCACCACGTGGTTGTCCTTCACCAGGGCCGCGTCGGAGAGCGACATGCGGTGGTTGACGCCGCCGCCGCAGCGGACCGCGTACTTCTCCAGGGCGCGCAGCCCCGGCGTCGTCTTGCGGGTGTCGCGGACCTTGGCCTTCGTGCCCTCCAGGGCGTCCGCCCACGCGCGCGTGGCGGTGGCGATGCCGGAGAGACGGCACAGGATGTTGAGCGCGCTGCGCTCGCCGGTGAGCAGGTCGCGGGTGCGCGCGGTGACGCTGAGGAGCACCTGCCCGGCCTCGACGCGCTCGCCGTCCTCGACGTGCCGCTCGACCTCGAACTCGTCGTCGCAGACGATCGAGAGCACGGCCTCGGCCACGCGCAGACCGGCCACGACACCGGCCTCGCGGGCGGTGAAGTCGGCGGTGGCGACGGCGTCCTCGGGGACGGTCGCCACGGTCGTCACGTCGACGCCGCCGTCGAGGTCCTCGGCGATCGCGAGGTGGGCGATGTCCTCGACCTGTACGGGGTCGAGGCCGGCGTCCGCGAGGAGCTCGGCGAGCGCGGGGTCGAGCCCGCACTCGAACTCCTCGCCGCCGCCGCAGCCACAGCCGTCGCCGCAGCCACCGGCCTCCTCGTCGGAGGAGACCGAGTTGATCTGGATGAGAGGGACGTCCACGGGCTTCGGACGGGCTTCCTCGGGCGTGGTCACTTACGGCTCCCTTGGGGCTTCGGAGGTGGGGGGAAAGTCATGCGTGCCGGTCGTCCGGACGTCGAGGGTCCGCTCCGGGGTGAGGCGTACGACGAGGTGCCGGCGCCAGTCCGTGTCGTCGCGGTCCGGGTGGTCCTCGCGCCAGTGGCAGCCGCGGGTCTCCTCGCGGCGGCGGGCGGCGGCGACCAGGACCCGGGAGACGCAGAGCAGGTTGGTGGTCTCCCAGGAGTCCACGCCCGGCTCGCCTGCCTTGGTGTCGTCGGTGCCGCCCGCGAGGGCGTCGCTGTGCAGCGCGTCGAGGGCCTCGGCGGCCTCCCGCAGGCTGGCCTCGGAGCGCAGCACGCCGGCGCCGGCCGTCATGATCCGCTGGATACGGGTCCGGGCGCCGGCCACGGGCAGCGGCAGGGTCACCGGGGTCGCGTGCGGCACCGGGACGCCCGGCGTGCGCGGGGCGGCGGCGATGATGTCGTCGGCGATCCGCTCGGCGAAGACCAGGCCTTCGAGGAGCGAGTTCGAGGCGAGCCGGTTGGCGCCGTGGACGCCCGTGCAGGCCACCTCACCGCACGCGTACAGGCCCGGGACGGTCGTCCGGCCCCGCAGGTCGGTGCGGACGCCGCCGGAGGCGTAGTGGGCGGCCGGGGCGACCGGGATGGGCTCCGTGATCGGGTCGATGCCGTGCGAGCGGCAGGCCGCGAGGATCGTGGGGAAGCGCTCCTCCCACATCGCGGCGCCGAAGTGGCGGGCGTCGAGGTACATGTTCTCGGTGCCGTGCTCCTGCATGCGGCGCGTGATCGCCTTGGCGACGATGTCCCGGGGCGCCAGCTCGGCCAGCTCGTGCTGCCCGAGCATGAAGCGGACCCCGTCGGCGTCGACCAGGTGGGCGCCCTCGCCCCGTACCGCCTCGGAGACCAGCGGCTGCTGGCCCTCGGAGCCCGCGCCGAGGAAGAGCACCGTGGGGTGGAACTGGACGAACTCCAGGTCGGAGACCTCGGCCCCGGCACGGAGCGCGAGCGCGACGCCGTCGCCGGTGGAGACCGCCGGGTTGGTGGTGGCGGAGAAGACCTGGCCCATGCCTCCGGTGGCGAGGACCACCGCGGGCGCGTGGACGGCGCCGACGCCGTCGTGCTGGCCCTCGCCCATCACGTGCAGGGTCACGCCCGCCGTACGGCCCTCGGCGTCGGTCAGGAGGTCCAGGACGAGGGCGTGCTCGATGGTGCGCACGCCCCGGTCCCGTATCGCCTCGACCAGCGCGCGGGAGATCTCGGCGCCGGTCGCGTCCCCGCCCGCGTGCGCGATGCGGCGGCGGTGGTGGCCGCCCTCGCGGGTCAGCGCGATCTCGCCGTCGGCGGTCTTGTCGAAGTCGGCGCCGGTCGCGATCAGCCGGCGGACGGCGTCGGGGCCCTCGGTGACGAGGGCGTGGACGGCCCGCTCGTCGCAGAGCCCGGCGCCGGCGACCAGGGTGTCGTCGAGGTGCTGCTCGGGGGTGTCGCCCTCGCCGAGGGCGGCGGCGATGCCGCCCTGGGCCCAGCGCGTGGAGCCGTCGTCGAGGCGTGCCTTGGTGACGACGACCGTACGGAGCCCGGCGGCGGTGCAGCGCAGGGCGGCGGTGAGGCCGGCGACGCCGGAGCCGACCACTACGACGTCGGCGTCGATGTCCCAGCCGGGGGCGGGGGCGTGCAGCCGTATTCCGGTCACTGGGTGGCTCCGAACATGGTGGACATGGTGGCTCCGAGAAGGAGGGGGACGTTGTCGATCAGCCGCGTGGCGCCCACGCGCGCGGCGACGGCGAGGATCGCCTCCCCGTCGTGGTCGTGGGCGACCTCGGTGAAGTCGGCCGGGTCGACGAGGGCCAGGTAGTCGAGGACGAGCGGCGGCTCGGCCCTCGACGCGTCGTCGAGCACCGTGCGGGCCGCGGCGCGTACGGCCTCGGCGCAGCCCTCGGCGGCCTGCGCGACCGCGTGGGCGTCGGCGGCGGCCCGTGCCTCGCCGAGCCTGGAGAGGGCCTCGGCGCGGTCCTGGGTGCCGGGCAGCGCCGCGGCACGCGCGCGCAGCGCCTCCTGGGCGGCGAGCCGGTCACGGGCGGCGAACAGCGCGCCGGACAGCGCGAGGGCGGTGCGGCGCTCGTCGGCCGACAGGTAGCGGTTGCGGCTGGAGAGGGCGAGGCCGTCCGTCTCGCGGACCGTCGGCACGCCGACGATCTCGACCGGGAAGTTCAGGTCGCGGACCATCCGGCGGATCAGGGCCAGCTGCTGGGCGTCCTTCTGGCCGAAGAAGGCCAGGTCGGGGGCGGTGAGATGGAGCAGCTTGGCGACGACGGTCAGCATCCCGTCGAAGTGGCCGGGCCGGGAGGCGCCTTCGAGGAGCTCGCCCATGGGGCCCGCGGTGATCCGGACCTGGGGCTCTCCGCCCGGATACACCTCGTCGACGGAGGGCGCGAAGACGGCGCTCGCGCCCGCCTCGAAGGCCACCTCCAGGTCGGCGTCGAGGGTGCGGGGGTAGCGGTCGAGGTCCTCGCCGGCGCCGAACTGGAGCGGGTTGACGAAGACCGTGACGACGACGAAGCCCTTGTCGCCGACGCGCTCGCGCGCGGCCCTGACCAGGGAGGCATGGCCTTCGTGGAGGGCGCCCATGGTCATGACCACGGCGTTCCCGCCGGGGGCCCCGAAATGGGCCACGGCGTCGTGGAGGTCCTCGGCCGTGCGCAGGAGCTCGGCCGGCTGGTGGGTGACTGGCCGGCCGCTCGCGGCGCGGTCACGGGCGAACAGGCTCATCGGTCGTCTCCTTGCGGCCCGTCGGCCGCTCCGGCGGCTCCGGTGGTGCCGGTCGCGCCCGCCGGGGGGTCGGCGAGCACGCCCAGCAGGTCCTCGGCCAGCTCGGGCTTGAGCAGGCCGTGCGCGAGCGCGCGGTCGGCGGTCGTGCGGGCCATCGCCAGGTAGCCGGCGACGGTGCCGGGCGCGTGCTTGCGCAGCTCGGCGACGTGGGCGGCGACCGTGCCGGCGTCACCGCGCGCGACGGGGCCGGTGAGGGCCGCGTCACCGGACCGCAGCGCGTTGTCCAGGGCGGCGCCGAGGAGCGGGCCCAGCATCCGGTCAGGGGCGGCGACCCCGGCCTTGTGCAGCAGCTCCATCGACTGGGCCACCAGGGTGACCAGGTGGTTCGCGCCGAGTGCCAGGGCCGCGTGGTAGAGCGGGCGGGCGTCCTCGGCGATCCACTCGGGCTCGCCGCCCATCTCGATCACCAGGGCCTCGGCCGCCAGCCGCAGCTCCTCCGGCGCGGTGACCCCGAAGGAGCAGCCGGCCAGCCGCTGGACGTCGACGGGGGTGCCGGTGAAGGTCATCGCGGGGTGCAGCGCGAGCGGCAGGGCGCCCGCGCGCCGTACGGGGTCCAGGACCCGGGCCCCGTACCGCCCGGAGGTGTGCACGATCAGCTGTCCCGGCCGTACGGCTCCGGTGTCGGCGAGGCCCTCGACCAGACCGGGCAGCGCGTCGTCGGGCACGGTCAGCAGGACCAGGTCGGCCAGGGCGAGGACGCGCGCGGGCTCCACGACGGGGACGTCGGGCAGGAAATCCGCGGCGCGGCGCCGGGAGGCGTCGGAGACCGCCGAGACGGCGACGGGGCGGTGTCCGGCGAGCCGGAGGGCGGCGGCGAGGGCGGGGCCCACGCGGCCGGCGCCGACGACTCCTACGGTGAGCCGGGCGGGTCGGTCCTCGGCTCGGGGCTCTGGCGCTGCTGATGCGTTCACGGTGGGGACGGCCTTCCGTTCCAGTCCTCGGCGGGTACCGGACGATTTCTGGTCATGCTACGCCAGCGTTTCGTGGTGCTCCGTGGCTGTCCACAGGGTGTGGGCGGTGGTGTGATGATCGGTGCATGAATCCTGTGGACCCTGTGGACGAGGAAGCGGCCCGGCTCTACCGGGCGAAGGTCTGGGGCGGCGCCGACCGCACGCTGTGGCGCCCCCAGGTGGACGGCACGGTGGGCACGCGGCTGCGTGAACTCGCCGACTGGGCCGAGTCCTCCGGCCACGGCGAGGGGCCGCTCGACATCTACGGGGACGGGCTCGTCGAGGACCTGGAACGGCGCGTCGCCGAGGAGCTCGGCCTCCCCGCCGCCGTCTTCTTCCCCACCGGCACGATGGCGCAGCAGGTGGCCCTGCGCTGCTGGGCCGGGCGGACCGGCAGCCCCGTCGTCGCCCTCCACCCGCTCGCCCACCCCGAGGTCCACGAGAGCGGCGCGTTCGGGGCCGTCTCCGGGCTCCGTACCGTCCATCCGACCGACGCGCCCCGGCTGCCGACGGCCGAGGAGGTACGGGACCATCCGGAGCCCTTCGGGACGCTGATGCTGGAGCTGCCGCTGCGGGACGCCGGCTTCGTGCTGCCGTCCTGGGAGGAGCTGACCGCGGTGGTGGAGGCGGCCCGCGAGCGCGACGCCGTGGTCCATTTCGACGGGGCGCGGCTCTGGGAGTGCACGACGCATTTCGGCCGTCCGCTCGCGGAGATCGCGGGGCTCGCCGACAGCGTCTATCTCTCGTTCTACAAGTCGCTCGGCGGGCATTCCGGCGCCGTGCTCGCCGGACCCGAGGACGTCATGGCCGAGGCGAGGGTGTGGCGGCACCGGTACGGGGGCCAGGTCTTCCAGCAGTACCCGGCGGCCCTCTCCGCGCTCCGCGGCCTGGACGAGGAGCTGCCCCGGCTGCCCTCGTACGTGGCCCACGCGCGCGTGGTGGCCGACGCGGTCCGGGAGGCGCTCACGGAGGCGGACACCGGGTGGTTCCGGGTCCGCCCCGAGACCCCGCACACCCACCAGTTCCAGGTCTGGCTGCCGTACGACGCCGAGAGGCTGACGGCGGCGGCCCTCGCCCAGACCGAGGCCACCGGCACGGTCCTCTTCCGCCGCTGGTTCACCCCGGGCGCGGGCGGCCCGCCCGGGGTCGCCGTGACGGAGCTGACGGTGGCGGGACCGGGCCTGGAGTGGACGCCGGAGGACGTGAAGGCGGCGGTACGGGAGTTCTTGTCCCGGCTGGGCTGAGGCACGGGGGCACGGGGCACGGGGGCACGGGGGCACGCGGGCACGGGGGTACGCGGGCCTCAGGGGTACGCGGGCCTCAGGAGTTCGCCGGGCTTCAGGGGTGCCCGGGGATCAGGGCGTGCGCGGGCTTGAGGAGGGGCGCGGGGTTCAGGGCGTGCCCCGAGCTCAGGGCGTGCGCGGGCGCAGCCGGCGGCGCAGGGCGGCCCCGAGACCGCCCCGCGCCGGGCGTCCCGCCAGGACCCGCTCGAAGCGACGCCGGTCGCGGACCGACCGCAGGACGGCGACGTCATGGGTGCCGGGCGCCGGCGGCATCGGCTCACCGAGCCGGGCGGCGCGGTACGTGTCGAAGAGGTACTGATGCGTCACGTTCATGTCCTCACCGTGCGCCGCGCCCCGGAGCGTCGGCCCGTCGTTTGACGAGGGTCGTCAAATGGCGCCCGGAACCGCACAGGGCGTCGATTGACGGCCCTCGTCAAACGACGCGACAGCGCCGCCGCCCGACCCCGCACCATAGGGGGGTGAGCGTGACCATCGACATCACCGGACTTCCGCACGAGCGGATCACCTTCTGCCCCTCGCCGCTGGCGGAGCTCGGCAACGCCCTGCACGCCCTCGCCGAGCCCGCCCATCACGCCCGGCTGCACGCCTGGACGACCGCCACCTCCGCCGCCATGAAGCCCGAGCTCGCGGACCGGCTGCACGAGGCCGACTTCATGTGGCGGTCCACCCGCTCCGACTTCCTGCTGCCCGCGAGGCCGCGCGAGACCCTCGCCGAGGAGCTGGACGACCTCGACCGCCTGGACGACGAGAAGTACGTCGGCGCGGCCCTGGAGATCTCCTGCAGCAGCCGCTACTCCGAGGGCATCCCGTCCCCGCTGGTCGACGAGCAGTCCCGCCGCCGCGCCCTCGACCTGGCCTCCGCGCGCGGGCCGCGCCAGGCGGCCTTCGTGGAGCGGATGCTGGCCGAGCCGACCGCCACGCGCGCGTGGATCCGCCGGCTCCTGGAGGACTGCGACGACGCGTTCTTCGCCGACACCTGGCGCCGGGTCCGCGTCCAGCTCGCCGCCGACGCCCGCCACAAGACCGAGCTGCTGCGCCGCAAGGGCCTGGCCGAGGCCCTGACGGCCGCCTCGCCCGCGCTCGCCCTGGAGGACGGACCGCACGGCACCCGGATCGTCGTCGACAAGCTGGTGCACGGCCGGACGGAGGCGCAGGGCGCCGCCGTGACGCTGGTGCCGACGGCGTTCGGCTGGCCTCACCTCTTCGCCACGAGCGCCCCCGGCTGGCAGCCGGTGATCCAGTACCCGGCCGCCACCCGTGACGTCGGCGGCGCCGAGCCCGTCGAGACGGTCAAGCTGCGCCTGGAGGCCATCGCCCACCCGATGCGGATGCGGCTGTGCCGCAACCTGGCGCGCGGCTCGTACTCCACGAGCGAGCTGGCCGACGCGTACGGCATCACCGCGCCCGAGGTCTCCCGCCACCTCACCGTCCTGAAGAAGGCGGGCCTGCTCACCACACAGCGCCGCGGCCGGTACGTGCTGCACCAGCTCGACTTCTCCGTCGTCGCCCGCCTCGGCAGCGACTTCCTGGAGAGCGTGCTGCGGTAGGACCCGGTCCCGGCCCGATGTGCCTGCCGGGCCGTCGACCGGGGCCCGGCAGGCCTCAGTCGAAGCGGATGTGGGAGAGGCCCACCCGGAGCCGCCGCAGCCGGTGCCGCAACGACCCGTCCGTGTTCGGCTCGGGCCGCAGTCCGGCCAGCTCCGCGACCCGGTCGGCCGCCTCCGGGACCGTCAGCCGGTCCGTACGGAGGTGGTGGGCGAACTCGGGGGCCGCCAAGCGCTCCAGGCACTCGTCCAGCTTGGCCACGGCGAAGCTCTCCCGCTTCAGTCCCCGCCCGAGGCCCCGCTCCACCAGCCGCCCCAGGACCGTCTCCCGCTCGGCGAGCAGCGCGACGTGACACACCCGGTCCGCGCCGTGGTCCGCGCGCAGCCTGCCGACGATCTCGGCGAAGTACGCCGGGTCGGTGAGCGTCATCGGCACGATCACGGGCCCGTGCCCGTACTCCCGCAGCGCCAGGTCCAGCACCTCGTGCACGCCCTGCCGCCAGGCCCGCAGGTCCTGGAAGTCACCTCTGAGCGCGGGCGGCAGCGTCCGGTGCAGCCCGAAGCCGATGTGCTCCGGGTCGCACACCACGCCGCCCGGCAGCCGGCGCCGGAGCTCGTACGCGGTCTGCGTCTTGCCCCCGCCGAAGGGACCGTTGATCCACAGCAGCATCGAGGCGCCCTCCTCGCTCAGTTCGCCGCGCCGCCGCCCGCCCGGACCAGGCCCGTCTCGTACGCGAGGACGACGACCTGGACCCGGTCGCGCAGACCCAGCTTGGTCAGGATGCGGCCCACATGGGTCTTCACCGTCGCCTCGGAGAGGACGAGCCGGGCGGCGATCTCGCCGTTCGACAGGCCCTGCGCGACCAGCATCATCACCTCGCGCTCCCGGTCGGTGAGCCGTCCCAGCTCCTTGCGCTCGGGCTCCTTGCCCGACGACGGCAGCATCGGCGAGAAACGGTCGAGGAGCCGCCGGGTGGTCGAGGGCGCCACCACCGCGTCACCGCTGTGGACCGAGCGGATCGCGCCGAGCAGCTCCGCCGGCGGCACGTCCTTCAGCATGAAGCCGCTCGCGCCCGCC
This sequence comes from Streptomyces sp. CB02980, assembly GCF_014451325.2. Lineage (GTDB taxonomy): Bacteria > Actinomycetota > Actinomycetes > Streptomycetales > Streptomycetaceae > Streptomyces. Next base: position 49,219 of record NZ_JACSCH020000003.1, read on the forward strand.
TTCAGCCCCGAGAACGCGTACTCGTCGAGGTCGAAGGTGGTCAGGATCAGCACCTTCGGCGCGTCCGGCTGGGAGCAGATCCGCCGGGTCGTCTCCACCCCGTCGAGCTTGGGCATGCGCACATCCATCAGCACGACGTCGACCGCCGTCGAACGCAGCACCTCAAGCGCCTCGACCCCGTCGCCCGCCTCCGCCACGACCTCCATGTCCGGCTGGGCGGCCAGCACCATACGGAAACCGGTGCGCAGCAGCACCTGGTCGTCGACAAGCATCACGCGGATGGACATCAGATTCCTTCGGGGTCGTCAGTGAGCGGACTTGAGAGGGAGCAGGGCGCTGATCCGGAAGCCTCCACCGGGACGCGGGCCCGCGTCCAGCGTGCCGCCGACCATGCCGACCCGCTCCCGCATGCCGATCAGACCGTGGCCCCGGCCGTCGGCACCCCCGTCCTCGTACATCTCCTGCGGCGCTCCCCGGCCGTCGTCCTCGACGAGCAGTCCGAGGCCGTCGTCGAAGTACACCAGCCGGACGCTGGCCCCGACGTCAGGACCGCCGTGCTTGCGCGAGTTGGTGAGGGCCTCCTGCACGATCCGGTACGCGGTGAGCTCGACGCCGCTGGGCAGCGGGCGCGGGCTCCCCTCGATCGCGAAGTCCACGGTCAGACCGGCCCCCCGCACCTGCTCGACCAGGTCCTCGATCTGCTTCACGTCGGGCTGCGGCACGTACTCCCCGGCCTCCTGGTGCTCACCGGTCCGCAGGATGCCGAGCAGCCTGCGCATCTCGGCGAGCGCCTGCCGGCCGGTGGTGGAGATGGTGTCCAGGGCCTGCTTGGCGGTCTCCGGGGAGGAGTCCATGACGTACGCGGCGCCGTCGGCCTGCACCACCATCACCGACACGTTGTGCGCGACGACGTCGTGCAGCTCGCGGGCGATCCGGGCCCGCTCGGCGGCGACCGCGACCTTGGCCTGCGCCTCGCGCTCCCGCTCCAGGCGGGAGGCCCGCTCCTCAAGCTGCGCGAAGTAGGCGCGGCGGGTGCGGAGCGAGTCGCCGAGGACCCAGGCGAGTGCGAACGGGACGGTCATGATGACCGTGAAAAAGACCTTGGCCGCAGCGGACTCGGTCCCTTCCATGGGCCATCTCAGCTGGGAGAGCGTGGCGGCGCAGAGTCCGCCGGCCAGCGCGAGCCGGGACGCCCAGCGGGGTCCGTCGTGCGCGGCGACGGTGTAGATGATCACGAGCATGGCGAAGTCGGCCATGAACGGCGTCAGGCCGAAGGCGAGCTGCCCCAGCCCGAGGCCGACCGAGAGGACCAGCATCTTCTCCGGGGCGCGGCGCCTCAGGGCCACGACCAGGGAGAAGAGCACGGCGACGAGGGCGTACCCAACGGGATGGCCCTCCACCGTGCCCTGGCCGGCCGACACCACCCACAGCATGGAGAACCCCAGGAGGACGACCGCCCAGAAGGTGTCGACGCCCGTCGGGTGTCTGCGGATGAAGTCGTAAAGGCGCTGCACGTCACCCAGAGTAGGGAAGGGAGATAGGTGCAGGGATCAACCGTGGGGTCGATCCTTGGCGCGGGACCCGTACTCCCCGAGGTGGAGACTGGGGCGCGTGACGGATGAGACGTGTCAGTGGCAGGGGTGGCGGCAGGCCACGGAACGGGCGCTGTACGGCCCGGGGGGCTTCTATCTGCGACCCGAGGGGCCGGCGGGACACTTCCGCACCTCGGTGCACGCCTCCCCGCTCTTCGCGGCGGCGGTGGCCCGGCTGCTCGCCGAGGTCGCGCAGGAGCTGGGAACGTCCGAGGTCGACCTCGTCGACGTGGGCGCGGGGCGGGGGGAGCTGCTCACGGGAGTACTCACCGCGATCGGGAGCGGCGACGGCGCCACGGGCCGCATCACGGGTGACGCCACGGGCGACGTCACAAGCGACATCCCGGGTGGCCTGACGGTCCGGGCGTACGCCGTCGAGCGCGCGGACCGGCCCGCCGGGCTCGATCCCCGGATCGAGTGGACCGACCGGCTGCCCCGGGGCGTGCGGGGGCTCGTCTTCGCGAACGAGTGGCTCGACAACGTGCCGGTGGACGTCGCCGAGGCGGACGCCGAGGGCACGGCCCGGTACGTCGAGGTCCGCCCGGACGGCACGGAACGGCTCGGCGATCCCGTCTCCGGCGCGGACGCGGAGTGGCTGGCCCGCTGGTGGCCGCTGCGGGAGCCGGGCGCGCGGGCCGAGATCGGCCGGCCGCGCGACGAGGCCTGGGCGTCGGCGGTGGCCTCGCTGTCGGCGGGCCGCGCGGTGGCCGTGGACTACGCGCACGTACGGGACGCCCGACCGCCCTTCGGCTCGCTGACCGGCTTCCGGGCGGGCCGCGAGGTCCCGCCGGTGCCGGACGGCAGCTGCGACCTGACGGCGCATGTGGCGCTGGACGCGTGCGCGGCGGCGGTCGGCGACGGTGGCGGTGGCGATGCCGGCGGCAGCGGCGAGGACGGGCCGCGCGTGGCCGAGCTGGTCACACAACGGGAGGCGCTCGGGCGGCTCGGGGTGTCCGGCGGGCGACCGCCGCTCGCCCTCGCCTCGACCGACCCCGTCGCGTACGTCCGTGCCCTCTCCTCCGCCGGGGAGGCCGCCGAGCTCACCGCCCGCGGCGGTCTCGGCGACTTCCTCTGGCTGACCCGGCGGGTCCCGGGCGGGGCTACGAGGCCTCCGGGGGAGGGGGGATACTGACCGCATGACGGAGACGACGGTCGGCATCGGCGGCGCGGCGGAGAGCACCGACATGGTGCTGAACATCGGGCCGCAGCATCCCTCGACCCACGGTGTGCTCCGGCTGCGGCTCGTACTCGACGGCGAGGTCGTGCGGCAGGCCGAGCCGGTGATCGGCTATATGCACCGCGGCGCCGAGAAGCTCTTCGAGGCGCGGGACTACCGGCAGATCATCATGCTGGCCAACCGACACGACTGGCTCTCCGCCTTCTCGAACGAGCTCGGCGTGGTCATGGCCGTCGAGCGGATGCTGGGCATGGAGGTCCCCGAGCGCGCGGTGTGGACCCGCACGCTCCTCGCCGAGCTGAACCGGGTCCTCAACCATTTGATGTTCCTCGGCTCGTACCCCCTCGAACTGGGCGGTATCACCCCGGTCTTCCACGCCTTCCGGGAGCGGGAGGAGCTCCAGGCCGTGATGGAGGAGGTCTCCGGCGGCCGGATGCACTACATGTTCAACCGGGTCGGGGGCCTCAAGGAGGACCTGCCCGCCGGCTGGCTGGGCCGGGCCCGCCAGGCGGTCGCCGACGTCCGCTCGCGGATGGACGTGTACGACCGGCTCGTCCTCGGCAACGAGATCTTCCGGGGCCGTACGCGGGGGGTCGGCGTGCTGTCCCCGGCGGCGGTCCACGCGTACGGGGTGTCGGGGCCCATCGCCCGCGCCTCGGGCGTCGACTTCGACCTGCGCCGCGACGAGCCGTACCTGGCCTACGGGGAGCTCCAGGACACCCTGCGGGTCGTGGTCCGCGAGGAGGGCGACTGCCTGGCCCGGTTCGAGTGCCTGCTGGAGCAGACGCACAACTCCCTGGACCTCGCGGACGCGTGCCTGGACCGGATGGCGGAGCTGGCGCCGGGGCCGATCAACCAGCGGCTGCCGAAGGTGCTCAAGGCGCCGGAGGGACACACGTACGCGTGGACCGAGAATCCGCTCGGTGTGAACGGCTACTACCTGGTGTCCAAGGGCGAGAAGACCCCGTACCGGCTGAAGCTGCGCTCGGCGTCGTTCAACAACATCCAGGCGCTGGTGGAACTGCTGCCGGGGACGCTTGTCGCGGACATGGTGGCGATCCTGGGCTCGCTGTTCTTCGTCGTCGGCGACATCGACAAGTAGCGAGGACCTGACTGCGCCCCTGACCCGGGGCTTGGGGCTTGGGGCTTGGGGCGGTTGTCCCTGGCCCGGGGCCGGGGCTGTGCCCCTCAACCGGGGCCCGGCCGGTGTCAGCGCTCCCGGCGCATGACGACGTACTCCCGCTCCTCCTTGCCGGGGCGGCGCCGGTCCACCACCGCCCAGCCCCAGCGCGCGTACCGGTCCGTCAGTTCCGGTACGTCGAGGGTCATGAGCAGGGCCGGCCGGGGCGTCCCGGCCGCGAGCAGGGCGTCGTGGAGACCGCGGCCGATGCCACGTCCCTGGTGACCGGGGACGACAACGAGCTCGGCGAGTTCGAAGGCGGTCTCACCGCCGGTCAGGACGGTGTCGGTCCAGCCGGCCGCGAACCCGAGCAGGGCCCCGTCGGCGTCGAGCGCGACCACCGCGGTGAAGTCGTCCCGCCGCGCGGCCGAGTCGAGCAGCCGGTCCACGGTGCGCACGGCACCGAGCGGCGGCTCGTGCCAGGGAGCACCGCAGAAGGCCTGGGCACTCAGGGCGAGCAGTTCGTCACGGTGCCCGGCGACCTCACCGGCCGGGAAGTCGGTGAGGCGGTACGTCACGAGTTCACCGCACCGCGCAGTTCGGCCACATCGAGCTGCTCGGTCTCGTCGTGCGCCGTCAGGTCGATGACCTGGCCCACCGCCTGCACCTGCGCCTTCGTCTGCGCCGGCGCCAGCGGGTTCCCCGGCGTCCCCGTGGGGCTGACAGGGGTGAGCAGCGGGGCGCCGAGCGCCGCCTGCGTCGCCATGACCTCCTCCAGGACCTCTTCGCCCACGACGTCGGCGAGGTCCGTGTGCTGCACCGCCTCGATCGCGGCCGCCGCCTTCTGCGTACCGAAGAAGTCGAAGTTGCCCTCGGGGCGCAGGACGGGCCTGCGGGCCGCGTACGGGACGATCGCGGACGCCGTCGGGACCGCAGGGACCTTCGTGGACGCGGGCGGAAGTGCGAGGGCGGGGGCGGCCGGTCGGCTGTGCTCGGTTCCGGCGGCCGCCGCGTGCTTCCCCTGCGGCTCCTCCGTCTCACGGGCCCGCTCGGCGAGGTCGCGCGCGCGGGCGGCCTCGGTGGTGCGGCGGGCCTGCTGGGCCGCGGCGTTGCGCGGGAGGTCGCGCAGCGCCTGGGCCGCGCGACGGTATGCCTCGGGCGTGGGCGTGGAGCCCCCGGCAGGCAGCGCCTTGGCGTCGCCGGCCGTACCGGTCGCCGACTCCAGCGCCAGGACACGGGCGCCTTCCAGCGCACTGGCCCGCTCGGTCTCGGCCGTGGCGTACCGGCGGAGCAGATCGGCGTGCTCGCCACGGAGCCCGGCCAGCTCCACCCGCTTGGCTCGGAGCTTCGCGTCGAGCCGCGAGCGAAGCGCGCGGGCCTCTTCGACGTCGGACTCCAGCTCGGCGACCCGCTCCTCGGCCTTCCACTGGTCGGCGGTGCGGGCCCGGTCGAGCTCGGCGACCCGCAGTCCTGCGCCCCGGTCCCAACTGCGCATGAGGACGGCACCGGTGACGGCGGCGGCCGCCGCGGCGGCCGCGAGCAGCCGTACGACGATCAGGTCACCGGGCAGCCAGGCGGCCGCGGCACACACGACCGCGGCGCCGGCGACCGCGGAGGGCGGCAGCAGCTTGTGCAGAGGCGGGGAATGGCGGTGGCGTCCACGTGGCATGGCCTGAAATTTACCGTGCGTAGGCGCCGTGTGGGGTGTCGGCCCGGCAATCTCTTGGCCACTTCTCGTCACCAGAAGTGGATATCCACCGTTCCGGTTCCGTTTCGGGCCGACGCCCCTCACTCGACGCCTACTTGTTGAGCAGCCCCTTCGTCTCCAGATACGCCTTGGCGACGTCCTCCGGCTTCGCGCGCTCGGCGTCGACCTTGCGGTTGAGTTCGGCGAGATCCGCTGTGGTCAGCACCTTGGTGATCTTGTCCAGGGCGGCGGCTATCTCGGGGGAACCGGCGTCCTCGGCGTTCACCACGGGCAGCACGTTGTCGGCGTTCTGCAGCTTCTTGTCGTCCTCGAGGAAGACCAGGCCGTAGCTGTCGACGGTGGCGTCCGTGGTGGTCGTCAGGACCAGCTGGTCCACCCCGTCCTTCACCGCCTGCTTGGCCTGCGGGGTGCCGACGCCCTTGGGGTCGATCCCGGTCACGTCGATCCCGTACGTCTTCTTCAGGCCGGGCGCGCAGAACGGCCGCACCGCGCATTCGTCGCCGGCGGCGATCTTCACCTTCAGCTTCGAACCGCCGAGATCGGAAAGCGTCTTCAGCTTGTTCTTCTCGGCGAATTCCTTCGTCACCGCGAACGCGTTCTGATCGACCGCCTCACCGACCGCGAGAACCTTCAGGCCGCGCGGTTCGGCGAGCTTCCGCAGCGCCTCGACCGTGGCCGTCGCGTCACCGGAGGCGACCGGCTTGTCCTCGGGCGCCTTCGGACCGTTCACCTTCGCGTTGAGGAATTCCGCGATGGTCGCCGCGTATTCGGGGACGACGTCGATCTCGCCCTTCTCCAGCGAGGGCTCGTACAGCTCGCGATTCTTCACGGTGGTGATGGATACGGAGTATCCGGCGTCCCGCAGCGCCTGGGCGTACAGCTCGGCGAGCACCTTGGCCTCGGTGAAGGCCGCCGCGCCGACGACCAGCGAGCCCTTCTTCGCGCCGCCGGAGTTCCCGGCGTCCCCGGAGCTTCCCGAGCCCTTCTTCTTGCCCTCCTCCAGGCTGTCACCGCCGCACGCGGCCAGCGCGACGGTCAGCGCCGCCGTCCCCAGCACCGCGCCCGCGATACGCGAGACCCTGTTCACGAGATCACCCATCCCCAGTCAGCGTTTGCTCAGTTGATCGAATCGTTGGTCGAGCCGTTGCTCGAAGCGTGGAAAGAGCAGCCGGTCCGCGCCCACCAGGACGCCCTCCACCAGGAGGGCGAGCAGGGCCACCAGGACCGCGCCCGCGACGACCTGCGCCGTGTCGTACGTGGCGAAGCCGGCCGTGATGATCCGGCCCAGGCCACCCTGGCCGACCATCGCCGCGACCGTCGCCGTGGCCACCACCTGGACCGCCGCCGAGCGCACCCCGGTCATCACCACCGGGCGGGCCAGCGGCAGTTCGACCTGCCGGAACAGCTGCCCGCCGGTCATCCCCATGCCCCGCGCGGCCCGTACCGCGGCCTGGTCCACCTCCCGCATCCCCACGTACGCGTTGGTGAGGAGCGGGGGTATCGCGAACAGCACGAGGGCCACGACGGTCGGCACATATCCGGCGTTCCGCAGGGGGGACACCATGAACAGGGCGAGGACCGCGAAGACGGGGATCGCCCGCCCCACGTTCGACACGTTCACCGCGAGGGCCCCGCCCCGGCCGAGGTGGCCGAGCCAGAGGCCCAGCGGCAGCGCGAGCGCCGCGGCGATCAGCAGCGCCGCCCCGCTCACGTACACGTGCTCGGCGAGCCGCTGTCCGATGCCCTCCTCGCCCGTCCAGTGCGCGCCGGTGGTGAGCCAGCCCCAGGCATCCGTCACTATGCCCATCTCACCCACCTCCCGGCGCGGTCCGTATCCGGGTCCACGGCGTGAGCAGCCGCTGGAGTCCCAGGAGCAACAGGTCGGCGGCGACGGCGAGCAGCACGCACAGCACCGAGGCGGCGAGCATCTGCGCCTTGAAGAAGGTGGGCAGCGCGTCCTCGATGAGATTGCCGAGACCGCCGCGGCCGACGACCGAACCGACCGTCGTCAGCGCGATCGTGGAGACGGTCGCCATCCGTATCCCCGCCATCAGAACCGGGAGCGCCAGCGGCAGCTCGACCTGCCACAGGAGGCGCATCGAGCCGTACCCCATGCCCCGGGCGGCCTCCCTGGTCTCGGCGGGCACGGCGGCGAGTCCCGCCAGCGTGTTCCGTACGAGGATCGTCAGCGCGTACAGCACGAGGCCGGTGACCACGAGCGCCGACGAGAGCCCGAAGAGGGGCAGCAGCAGGGAGAACATGGCGAGCGACGGCACCGTGTAGAGCAGGGTGGTCAGTCCGAGGACGGGGCCCGCGAAGCGGGGCCTGGCCCGGACGAGCAGGGCGAGCGGCACCGCGACGGCGAGCGCGATCAGCACGGACACGACCGTGATTCCCACATGCTGGAGCGTGGCGTCGGTCAACTCCTGGGAGCGGGTGCGCAGATACTCACCGCAGATCCAGTCGTTCGTGACCAGACAGTTCGGTGCGCTCATCCGTCCCTCCCCCCGGCTCGTCGATCTTCCGAACGCATGTCTGACGACCCTAACCCCCGCCACCGACAATCCCCGAGACCCGCCACAATGCGGCAACACGCCCTTCACACACCCCCGGCGTCCAGGGGCCAGAATGGGGACCCATGATCCGGTTCGAGCACGTGACCAAGCGGTACCCGGACGGCACCACCGCCGTCGACGACCTCTCGTTCGAGGTGGCGGAGGGCGAACTCGTCACCCTGGTCGGGCCGTCCGGCTGCGGCAAGACGACCACGATGATGATGGTGAACCGGCTGGTCGAGCCGACCTCCGGCCATGTCCTCGTCGACGGTGAGGACATCGCCGGCGTCGACCCCGTCGCCCTGCGCCGCAAGATCGGCTACGTCATCCAGCAGGTCGGGCTCTTCCCCCACCGCACGGTCCTCGACAACACCGCGACCGTCCCCGCCCTCCTCGGCTGGAAGAAGGCGGCGGCACGCGCGCGTGCGGCCGAACTCCTCGACCTCGTCGGCCTCGACCCCGCCGTCTACGGCTCCCGGTACCCCGCGCAGCTCTCCGGCGGTCAGCGCCAGCGCGTCGGCGTGGCCCGCGCCCTCGCCGCGGACCCGCCGGTCCTCCTCATGGACGAACCGTTCGGCGCCGTCGACCCGGTGGTCCGCGAACGCCTCCAGAACGAGTTCCTCGCCCTCCAGGCCACCGTCCGCAAGACCGTCCTCCTCGTCACCCACGACATCGAGGAGGCCGTCCGCATGGGCGACCGCATGGCGGTCTACGGACAGGGCCGCATCGAGCAGTTCGACGCGCCCGCGACCGTCCTCGGCGCCCCCGCCACCCCGTACGTCGCGGACTTCGTCGGCAGCGACCGCGGCCTGAAGCGGCTCGCGGTCACGCCCGTCACGGAGGCCGACCTCGACCCCGTACCGGCGCGAGGTCCCGTGGTGACGGACAAGACCGGGAGCCGGGACGGCGCCCCCGACCCCGTCCCGCTCGGGACCTCGCTCAAGGACGCCCTCGCCGTGCTCCTCCAGCACGACACGGGCCGGCTCACGGTCACCGGCGACGACGGCCGGCCGCTCGGCGTCCTCACCCCGGAGGGCGTCCACCGCGCCCTGCGCCGGGCGTCGGTCTCGGCCCAGACTTCCTGAGCGGGGCTCAGGTCGCGCTGAGCTTGCCGCTCATCCAGACCAGCCCCGGCGGGATCTCGCGGTTCCACGTGTTGAAGTTGTGGCCGCCGCTCTTCAGCGTGATCGACGAGACCTTCGCCGGGCTCTTCACCTTCTTGATGAAGTCGAGCGTCGCCCGCCGGTTGCCCTCACCCCGCTTCGACGTCGACACCAGGAACGACGACGGGCCCTGCGGCCGGTGGTCCAGGCTCCACAGCAGGTCGCCCCGCTTGCGCAGGCTGTCGTCCCCGTGGAAGAGGTCGCCGGTCGTCACGTCCTCCGCCGCCCGGTAGTACGCGGACAGTCCCGCCCCGGCGGCGAACCGGTCGGGGTGGTGCAGGGCGATCTTCAACGCGCAGTACCCGCCGGTGGAGATCCCCATGAAGCCCCAGTTACGGGGCTTCGTGCCCACCCGGTACGTCTCCGAGACCGCCTTCGGCAGGTCCTCGGCGAAGAAGGTCTCCGTCTGCGGGCCACCCGGAATGTCCACGCACTCGGTGTCCCGCGGCGGCGCCACCGTCGGGCGGAGCATCACGAGGATCATCGGCTGCATCCTGCCCTCCTTCGCCTGGAGGTAGGCAGTCTTCGGGTACCTCAGCCCTTTGATCAGGTTCTCCGCCGTGCCGGGATACCCCGTCAGCACCACCGTGGCCGGGAAGGTGCGCTTGGCGTACTTCGCCTGGAAGTACTCCGGCGGCAGGTACACATAGGCCGGCGAGACGATCCCGGACCGCTCCCCCGCCACGACGACCTTCTGTATCTGGCCGGCGGTCGTCGGACGGCCGCCGCCCGGCACGTCGAGCCCCTGTCTCCCCACCACCTTGATGTCCTTCGAACCGGCCGCGTGGTCGACGACCACACCCATGTCCTGCTCCTGCCCGAGCAGGTCGGCCCACGAGCCGTAGAAGAGGAAGGAACGGTTCGCCCCCAGGCCCACCGCGGCGAACAGCGCCAATTGCGTCATCAGCAGCAGCCCGATCCGCCCCACCACCGCCCGCCAGCCGCGACGCGCGAGCCGCGGCCAGAGCCAGACCGTGGCGAGGAACAGCGCCACGGCCAGCACGACCGCCACCACGAGGACTTTGTTGCTGGTGAGACCCATGGGGCGACCGAGCCTTCTTTCTGAGAATTTCCTGTGGACCGATGAACCCGATTCCGCACGGCTCCGTCCTAGAAGGCGCACCAGCCGGAACGGCCCGCCGAACGCGCCGCAGGGCCCGACCGGAGTCAAGGACCCTTCGCAGGACCACGGGAAGCACGGGAAGCCATGTCTGTCACAGTAGATGGGGACAAATCAGGATTGGTTCCGGTTCGAGTACGCCGGATTCTCCGCGGCCCCCGCCCCGAGAAGGTCCCCGCGCTCGTCGGCACCGCCTGCACCCTGATCGGCCTCATCGACATCGCCGCCGGCGTCTTCCCCCGCTTCCGCGCAAGCCGGATGCACGCCGTGGCGGAGGTCCTCCCCGGCACCCTCGGCCCCCTCTCCGCCGCTCTCTCCCTGAGCGCCGGCGTCCTCCTGCTGCTCCTCGCCCACGGCCTCAAGCGGCACAAGCGCCGCGCCTGGCGCGCCGCCGTCGTCCTGCTCCCCCTCGGCGCCGCAGCCCAGTTCGTCTGGCGCCACTCCGTCCTCGGCGCCCTCCTCTCCCTCGTACTCCTCACGCTCCTCCTGCGCCACCGCGGCGAGTTCGCCTCCCTGCCCGACCCGCGCAGCCGCTGGCGCGCACTCGCCAACTTCGTCGTCATGGGCGCCGGATCCATCGCCCTCGGCCTCGTCATCGTCAGCGCCCACCCGCGCCGCGTCATCGGCAGCCCCAGCCTCGCCGACCGCCTCGAACACGTCCTGTACGGACTCTTCGGCGTCGAAGGCCCCGTCGGCTACAGCAACGGCGTCGACTGGACCGTCGGCTACTCCCTCGGCGCCCTCGGCATGCTCACCGCCCTCACCACCATCTACCTCGCCTTCCGCCCCGAGCACCCCGCCGCCCGCCTCACCGACGAGGACGAGGTCCGGCTCCGCGCCCTCCTCGACCAGCACGGCGGCCGCGACTCCCTCGGACACTTCGCGCTCCGCCGCGACAAGGGCGTCGTCTTCTCCCCCAGCGGAAAGGCCGCCGTCTGCTACCGCGTCGTCTCCGGCGTCATGCTCGCCAGCGGCGACCCCATCGGCGACGTCGAGGCCTGGCCCGGCGCCATCGAACGCTTCATGGACGAGGCCAAGGCCCACTCCTGGACCCCCGCCGTCATGGGCTGCTCCGAGACCGGCGGCCAGGTCTGGACCCGCGAGACCGGCCTCGACGCCCTCGAACTCGGCGACGAGGCGGTCGTCGACGTCGCGGATTTCTCCCTCTCCGGACGGGCCATGCGCAACGTCCGCCAGATGGTCAAGCGCATCGAGCGCAACGGCTACACCACCCGGGTCCGCCGCGTCCGTGACCTCGACGACGCCGAACTCGAACAGGTCCGCCGCGCCGCCGCCGACTGGCGCGGCACCGACACCGAACGCGGCTTCTCCATGGCCCTCGGCCGCATCGGCACCCCCGGCGACGGCGACGCCGTGATAGCGACCGCCCACAAGACCGACGCGGGCGACGACCCCGACTCCGTCTACGGCGACCTCAAGGCGATCATCCACTTCGTCCCCTGGGGCCCGGACGGCATGTCCCTGGAACTCATGCGCCGCGACCGCTCCGCCGACCCCGGCATGAACGAGCTCCTCATCGTCGCCGCCCTCCAGGCCTCCCCCGGCCTCGGCATCGCGCGCGTGTCCCTCAACTTCGCCATGTTCCGCTCGGCCCTCGCCCGCGGCGAGAAGATCGGCGCCGGACCCGTCCTGCGCGTCTGGCGCGGACTCCTCGTCTTCCTCTCCCGCTGGTTCCAGATCGAGTCGCTGTACAAGTTCAACGCCAAGTTCCGGCCCCGCTGGGAACCCCGCTTCGTCGTCTACCGCAAGAGCCGCGACCTCCCCCGCATCGGCTTCGCCGCCATGCAGGCCGAAGGCTTCGTGAACCTCGCGCTGCCCCGCCCCTTCACCCGCAGGCGTCCCGCCCCGGCCCCGCGCCCCTGCGCCCACATCGTCCCCGCCCCCGCCGAGCGCGAGGTCCGGGCGGCCTGATGCCACCCCTGGGCCCTACGCTGGACGCATGAGTACGACGATCGACCGGGGTACGGCCCGGGGCCTGCCGGAGTGGGACCGCTGCGCGGTCATGGGCGTGGTCAACGTGACCCCCGACTCCTTCTCCGACGGCGGCCGCTGGTTCGACACCACGGCCGCCGTCAAACACGGCCTCGACCTCGTCGCCGAGGGCGCCGACCTCGTCGACGTCGGCGGCGAGTCCACCCGGCCCGGCGCCAGCCGCGTCGACGAGGAGGAGGAACTCCGCCGCGTCGTCCCCGTCGTCCGCGGCCTCGCCGCCGAAGGCGTCACCGTCTCCGTCGACACCATGCGCGCCCGCGTCGCCGCCCGCGCCGTCGAAGCCGGCGCCCTCCTCGTCAACGACGTGAGCGGCGGCCTCGCCGACCCCGGCATGGTCCCCGCCGTCGCCGCCGCCGAGGTCCCCTTCGTCGTCATGCACTGGCGCGGATTCAGCCAGGACATGAACAGCCTCGCCGTGTACGACGACGTCGTCACCGAGGTCGTCGGCGAACTCCGCACCCGCCTCGAAGCCGTCATCGACGGCGGCATCGACCCCGAGCGCATCGTCGTCGACCCGGGCCTCGGCTTCGCCAAGCTCGCCCCCCACGACCTCGCCCTCGTCGCCCACCTCCCCGAACTCCGCGCCCTCGGCCGCCCCCTCCTCGTCGCCGCCTCCCGCAAGCGATTCCTCGGCCACGTCCTCGCCCGCGAGGGCGCCTCGCCGCCGCCCGCGCGCGAACGCGACGCCGCCACCGCCGCCGTCTCCGCCCTCGCCGCCCACGCGGGCGCGTGGGCCGTCCGCGTCCACGAGGTCCGGGCCACCGCCGACGCCGTACGGGTCGCCCGCGCCGTCGAGGGAGCCGCGTGAGCCGCAGCGCCGACGAGGCGGCCGTCGAAGCCGCCAACACCGCCTTCTACGAGGCGATGGAGACCGGCGACTTCGAAGGCGTCTCGGCGCTCTGGCTCGACGACGGAGCCACCCCCATCACCTGCGTCCACCCCGGCTGGCCCGTCCTCACCGGACGCGGTGAGGTGCTCCGCTCGTACGCGCTGATCATGGCGAACACCGAGTACATCCAGTTCTTCCTCACCGACCTCAAGATCTCCCTCGCCGGCCGGACCGCCGTCGTCACCTGCACCGAGAACATCCTCAGCGGCGGCCCCGCCGAGGACGGCGCCGAACTGGGACCCCTCGTCGGACAGCTCGTCGTCGCCACCAATGTGTTCCGCCACACACCCGACGGCTGGAGGATCTGGTCCCACCACGCCTCCCCGGTCCTCACGGACACCGAGGAAACAGCGGACGAGGAGCCCGGCGGCGACACCCCGTAACACCTCCGCCACCCGCCCCGCGGACCCGCCGACGGCCCCCACGGGCAAGCTCTGTCGGTCCCCGCAGGTAGATTCGATGCTGGACACCCGGCCGTCCGCACCCGGCTGCGTGGCCACCGAACTACGACAGCAGGAGTGATTCGCGTGGATCGTGTCGCGCTGCGCGGCCTCAAGGCCCGGGGCCACCACGGCGTCTTCCCCAAGGAGCGCGAGGAGGGCCAGACCTTCATCGTGGACCTGGTCCTCGGCCTGGACACCCGCCCGGCGGCCGCCGACGACGACCTGACGAAGACCGTGCACTACGGGATCGTCGCCGAAGAGGTCGTCGACGTCGTCCAGGGAGAACCCGTCGACCTCATCGAAACGCTCGCCGAGCGCATCGCCCAGCAATGCCTCAGCCACGCCGGGGTACAAGAGGTGGAGGTCGTCGTCCACAAACCGGACGCGCCCATCACCGTGCCGTTCGACGACGTGACCATCACGATCACCCGGAGCCGACGATGAAGCCGACGCAGAGCGACCCCACCGTCCAGCCCGTACCGGCCTCCGTCGTCGCGACCGTCGACGCCGCCGACACCACGCTGTCCAACCCCCGCTGGGCCGTCGTGGCCCTCGGCGCCAACCTCGGCAACCGCCTGGAGACCCTCCAGGGGGCCGTCGACGCCCTCGCGGACACCCCGGGCCTCCGGGTCAAGGCCGTCTCCCCCGTGTACGAGACGGAGCCCTGGGGCGTCGAGCCCGACACCCAGCCCTCCTACTTCAACGCCGTCGCGCTCGTGAAGACGACGCTGCCGCCCTCCTCCCTCCTGGAGCGGGCCCACGCCGTCGAGGAGGCCTTCCACCGCGTCCGCGAGGAGCGCTGGGGCGCCCGCACCATCGACGTCGACATCGTCGCCTACGCGGACGTCGTCTCCGAGGACCCCGTCCTCACCCTCCCGCACCCCCGCGCCCACCAGCGCGCCTTCGTCCTCGCCCCCTGGCACGACGTGGACCCCGAGGCCCAGCTCCCCGGCCACGGCGCCGTCGCCGCGCTCCTCGCCACCCTCGGCGACGAAGGCATCGCCCGCCGCGCCGACCTGGAACTCCGTCTGCCCGAGTAGTCGTTACGCTTCGTGGCAGACCGCACAGCGGAGCACGACCGACGACCAGGAGAAGGACACCCGGTGAAACAACTGCGGCTGAAGGTGCTCGCCGGACTGTTCCTCGCGGCCGGCATCATCTCCTGGGGCGCCGCACGGCTCTGGGACGCGGTCGGCACCCTGCCCAGCGTGCCGATCGCCGCGCCCATCGTCCTCGCCGTGATCGCGGCCGTCCTCACCGCGACCGCCCTCTCCATCCGCGCCCGCCTCAAGGCCCAGCGCGAGCGCCGCCCCGGCGCCAAGGGCGTCGAACCCCTGATGGCGGCCCGCGCGGTGGTCTTCGGCCAGGCGAGCGCCCTGGTGGCCGCCCTCGTCGCCGGCATGTACGGCGGCACGGGCGTCTTCCTCCTCGGCTCCCTCGACGTCCCGGCCCGCCGCGACCAGGCCCTCTACGCGGCCTTCTCGGTAGCGGCGGGCATCGCCGTCATCGCGGCCGCCCTCTTCCTGGAGCGCGTCTGCAAGCTCCCGGAGGACAACGACGAGGGCCCGGGCAAGGCCCGGGTCTGAGACCGGTCCCGTCGTGGCGCCTCAGCGCGCCATGATGAGGCTCATCGCCTCGGCGCGGGTCGCGGGGTCACGCAGCTGGCCGCGCACGGCCGAGGTGATCGTCTTGGCGCCCGGCTTGCGGATGCCGCGCATCGACATGCACATGTGCTCGCACTCGAAGACCACGATGACGCCGCGCGGCTCCAGGATGTCCATCAGCGAGTCCGCCACCTGCGTGGTGAGCCGTTCCTGCACCTGAGGGCGGCGGGCGTAGACGTCGACGAGCCGGGCCAGCTTCGACAGGCCGGTTATCTTCCCCGTCGTCGACGGGATGTACCCGACGTGCGCCACGCCGCGGAACGGTACGAGGTGATGCTCACATGTCGAGTACACCTCAATGTCCTTGACCAGCACCATCTCGTCGTGACCGAGGTCGAACGTGGTCGTCAGGACCTCCTCGGGCGTCTGCCACAGGCCCGCGAAGATCTCCTTGTACGCCCGCGCCACCCGCCCCGGCGTCTCCCGCAGTCCCTCGCGGTCCGGGTCCTCGCCGACCGCGATGAGGAGCTCGCGTACGGCCGCCTCGGCGCGCTTCTCGTCGAAATCGCCGATCGTGCCCTCGCCGTCCAGCGTCACCGGGTCGGTCATCTCTGTGCCTCGTTCCGTCTGACTGATGTGCGCGAAATGCCGCGCCCCCACAGGCTAAAACCTGTGGGGGCGCGGCAGCCATTCCGGGGTGCCGGACGGTCAGTCCTCCGGGGTGTCCACCGGGGCGATCTCGATGCCCTTCGTGGTGTCGACCGCGGGGGCCGCCGAGCCGTTCGCGCTGTTCGTCAGGGCCAGCTCCTTGGGGGAGAGCACCGGCGGACGCGTGGACGGGGTACGGCGGGAGGAGCCGGTCCAGGCCGGGCGGGCCGGGCGCTTGACGATGGGGGTGAAGATCTCGGCGATCTCCTCCTTGCCCAGCGTCTCCTTCTCCAGGAGGGCGAGGACCAGGTTGTCGAGGACGTCGCGGTTCTCGACGAGGATCTCCCAGGCCTCGTTGTGCGCGGTCTCGATGAGCTTCTTGACCTCTTCGTCGACCAGCGCCGCGACCTCTTCCGAGTAGTCCCGCGGGTGCGACATCTCGCGCCCGAGGAACGGCTCGGTGTTGTCGCCACCGAACTTGATCGCGCCCAGACGCTCGGTCATGCCGTACTGCGTGACCATGGCGCGAGCCGTGGCCGTGGCCTTCTCGATGTCGTTCGCCGCGCCCGTGGTCGGGTCGTGGAAGACGAGCTCCTCGGCCGCGCGCCCGCCCAGCATGTATCCCAGCTGGTCGAGCATCTCGTTACGGGTGGTGGAGTACTTGTCCTCTTCCGGCAGGACCATCGTGTAGCCCAGGGCGCGGCCGCGGGACAGGATGGTGATCTTGTGGACGGGGTCGGAGTTCGGCAGGGCCGCCGCGACGAGGGCGTGGCCGCCCTCGTGGTACGCGGTGATCTTCTTCTCCTTGTCCGACATGATCCGGGTCCGCTTCTGCGGGCCCGCGACCACTCGGTCGATCGCCTCGTCCAGCGCCGCGTTGTCGATCAGCTTCTGATCGCCACGAGCGGTGAGGAGCGCCGCCTCGTTGAGGACGTTGGAGAGGTCCGCGCCGGTGAAGCCGGGGGTGCGTCGGGCGACGGCGCCGAGGTCGACGTCCGGTGCGACCGGCTTGCCCTTCTGGTGGACCTTGAGGATCTCCAGACGGCCCAGCATGTCCGGGCGGTCGACGGCGATCTGCCGGTCGAAGCGTCCGGGGCGCAGGAGGGCGGGGTCGAGGATGTCGGGCCGGTTCGTGGCGGCGATCAGGATGACGCCGCCCTTCACGTCGAAGCCGTCCATCTCGACGAGGAGCTGGTTGAGCGTCTGCTCGCGCTCGTCGTGACCGCCGCCGAGGCCGGCGCCGCGGTGGCGTCCGACGGCGTCGATCTCGTCGACGAAGACGATGGCGGGCGCGTTGGCCTTGGCCTGCTCGAAGAGGTCACGGACCCGGGAGGCACCGACACCGACGAACATCTCGACGAAGTCGGAGCCGGAGATCGAGTAGAACGGCACCCCGGCCTCGCCGGCGACGGCGCGCGCGAGGAGCGTCTTGCCGGTTCCGGGCGGGCCGTAGAGCAGGACGCCCTTGGGGATCTTGGCGCCGACGGCCTGGAACTTGGCCGGCTCCTGGAGGAACTCCTTGATCTCGTGGAGTTCCTCGACGGCCTCGTCCGAGCCCGCGACGTCGGCGAAGGTGGTCTTCGGCGTGTCCTTGGTGATGAGCTTCGCCTTGGACTTGCCGAACTGCATGACGCGGGAGCCGCCGCCCTGCATCTGGTTCATCAGGAAGAGGAAGACGACCACGATGAGGACGAAGGGGAGGAGGGAGAGCAGGATCGAGACGAAGGGCGACTGCTTCGTCGGGGAGACGGTGTAGCCCTTCTCGATCTGCCCGGCCTCGAACTTCTCCTGCAGCTTGTCGGCCAGGTCGGCGCCCTGGGTGCCGATGTAGCTGGCCTGGACCTTGCTGCTGTTGTCGATCTTCTGGCCGTCGACGAGCTCGATCTTGACGATCTGCTCGTCACCGGTGGTGATCTTTGCCTGCTTGACCTGGTTCTTGTCGATCGCCTGGACGACCTTGCCGGTGTCCACCGTCTTGTAGCCCTCGGACGAGCCGACGACCTGCATCAGCACGACCACGGCGAGGACGGCCAGCACGATCCACATGACCGGCCCACGGAAGTATCGCTTCACGTCCATCCATACGGAGCGAGAACGCCCCGTCCCTCCTGCCCGTAGGAAAATGCTGCTGTGAGAGCTGCTGTGTGAAAAAGCTGTTCTTCGGACGGTACCTCAGCATCGTCGCCCGCGACCGCCTTCCCGTGGTTCAACGGAGGGAGGGCGGTGCGGGTTCCCCGTACGGCGCGGGTGTTCAGCCGCCGTAGACGTGCGGGGCGAGCGTGCCGACGAACGGAAGGTTCCGGTACTTCTCGGCGTAGTCGAGGCCGTAGCCCACGACGAACTCGTTGGGGATGTCGAAACCGATCCACTTGACGTCGATCGCGACCTTCGCGGCCTCGGGCTTGCGCAGCAGCGTGCAGACCTCCAGGGAGGCGGGCTCGCGCGAGCCGAGGTTCGACAGGAGCCAGGACAGGGTCAGGCCCGAGTCGATGATGTCCTCGACGATCAGGACGTGCTTGCCCTTGATGTCGGTGTCGAGGTCCTTGAGGATTCTGACGACGCCCGAGGACTGGGTGCCGGCGCCGTAGGAGGACACGGCCATCCAGTCCATGGTGACGGGGGTGGAAAGGGCGCGAGCCAGATCCGCCATCACCATCACCGCGCCCTTGAGGACGCCGACGATGAGCAGGTCCTTGCCCGCGTATTCCGCGTCGATCTTCGCGGCCAGCTCTGCCAGCTTGGCGTCGATCTCTTCCTTGGTGATGAGCACCGACTGGAGGTCGGTGCCCATGTCCTTCTCGTTCACCCGGGTCACTTTCGTTGCAGCGTGCGTCAGCCTTGCCGGATGACCAGTCTGCCACCCTGGCGGCGGGCTTCGACGCGGCCGGGCAGGTTGATGGCCCCTTGGCCGCGCCAGCCGGTGATGAGCCGGTCGACTTCTTCGATGTGGCGGGCGAAGAGGGAGCCGGCGGGTGCGCCCTCGGCGATGACGGCGCGGCGCAGTACGCGGCGGCGTACGGCGGGGGGCAGGCCGTGGAGCTTGGCGCACTCCAGGGCGCCCGCCTCGTCGCGTACGCGGGTCTCGGCGTCGGCGGCCCAGGTGTCGAGGGCGTCGGCGTCGTCGCGGGAGAGCTGGGCCGTTCGGGCGAGGGCTTCGATGACGCCCTTGCCGAGGGCCTTCTCGAGGGCGGGGAGGCCCTCGTGGCGGAGCCTGGAGCGGGTGTAGGCGGGGTCGCTGTTGTGGGGGTCGTCCCAGACGGCGAGTTCCTGTGCGACGCAGGCCTTGCGGACGGTCTGGCGGTCGAGCTGGAGGAAGGGGCGCCGGTAGCGGCCGGAGGCGCCGGAGATCGCGGCCATGCCGGAGAGCGAGCGGATGCCGGAGCCGCGGGCGAGCCCGAGCAGGACGGTTTCCGCTTGGTCGTCGCGGGTGTGGCCGAGGAGGATCGCGGCGGCTCCGTGGCGTTGGGCGGTGGCGTCGAGGGCCGCGTACCGCGCGTCGCGTGCGGCGGCCTCGGGTCCTCCTTCGCGGCCGACGGTGACGGTGACGGCCTCGGAGGGGGTGAGGCCGAGGGCGGTCATGCGTGCGACGACCTCGCCCGCGCGGGTGTCGGAGCCGTCCTGGAGCCCGTGGTCGACGGTGATGCCGCCGGCGCGCACGGGAAGCTTGCGGGCCTCGAAGGCGAGGGCGGAGGCGAGCGCCATGGAGTCGGCGCCTCCGGAGCAGGCGACGAGCACGAGGGGGGTGTGTGCGTCGCGTGCGGGGGCGGGGTCGGTCTGGTGCTCGGTGAGAACGTCGTGGAGTACGCGGCGGACCGCCAGGCGTATCGCCGCGACCGCAGGATGGGGACCCATGTCCGGTGCCCTTCGTGAATGGGGTGGGGTGCCTCGGTCGGAGTCTTAACGGTCGGAAAGGGGGTTTCGGTCACTCAGAGTGCGTCGATGGTGACAGAAACCCGGCCGTTACCCGAGCATTGCACGCCTCACCCCATGCCCAGGGTCCCTCGGATGGGTGATTGGTGGGGTGTTCCGACGTGTTCCTGTGCCGTGTGCCGCACCTGTCTCAGGAGTCTGCCTTACGGTGCACCCTCGCGATCCAGTCGGCGGGGGCGGCGATCTCGGCCTTGGTGGGGAGCGTGTTGGGCGAGGTCCAGACGCGGTTGAAACCGTCCATGCCGACCTGGTCGACGACGGCGCGGACGAAGCGCTCGCCGTCGCGGTACTGGCGGAGCTTGGCGTCGAGGCCGAGGAGCTTGCGCAGGGCGAGGTCGAGGCGGGAGGCCCCGCGGGCACGGCGCTGCTGGAACTTCTCGCGGATCTCGGCGACGGAGGGCACGACCTGGGGTCCGACGCCGTCCATGACGTAGTCGGCGTGGCCTTCGAGGAGGGACATGACGGCGGTGAGGCGGCCGAGGATCTCGCGCTGTTCGGGGGTCTGGACGAGTTCGACGAAGGAGGGGGCGGGTTCGCCCTCCTCGCCTTCGGGGCGGCCGCCGACGAGGGTCTGGGCGGCTTCGCGGAGGCGTTCGACGACGGTGCCGGGGTCGACGTCGGTGGCGGCGAGGAACGACTGGATTTCGCCCTGGAGGTGGTCGCGGAGCCAGGGGACGGCGGTGAACTGGGTGCGGTGGGTCTCCTCGTGGAGGCAGACCCAGAGCCGGAAGTCGTGGGGGGAGACTTCGAGTTCGCGTTCGACGTGGACGATGTTGGGCGCGACGAGGAGGAGGCGTCCGCCGCCGTTGGCGCCGGCGGGGAAGTCGCGGGTGGCGGGGGCGAAGGTCTCGTACTGGCCGAGGATGCGGGAGGAGAGGAACGACAGCAGCATGCCGAGTTCGACGCCGGTGACCTTGCCGCCGACGGCGCCGAGGACGGCGTTGCCGGGGGTGGTGGAGCGGCGGTCCTGCATCTTGCCGAGGAGCGGGGTGAGGAGCTCGCGGAAGCCGGCGACGTTGGCCTTGATCCAGCCGGCCCGGTCGACGACGAGGACGGGCGTGTCGTGAGGCTCCGTGCCCTCGGGGATCATCCGGGTGTAGGCCCGGACGTGTTCCTCCGAGGCTTTGGCGTGCTTGCGGAGTTCGGCGACGACCTCGCGGGCCTCGTCGCGGCTGACTTCGGGTCCGGGCCGCACGAGGCGGGTCGCGGTCGCGACCGCGAGGTTCCAGTCGACCATCCCGGATGTGCCTGCGCCACCGATGCTCGTCATGCGTCAACCGTACGGTCTCGAAGGCTGTTCGGGGTGGGTTCGGGACGGCTTCCGTGCGGGTCGGGGCGGTGTCCGTGCCGGGGTGGGCGGTGGTCAGTCCTGTGTGGCGAGGGCGGCGGAGAGACGGTCGAGGGCGGGCTGTGCCTCGTACGGGGAGAGGGTGCTGCCGGCGAGGAACGCGAAGGCGAGGAGGCGTCCGTCGGCGGTGACGACGGTCCCGGCGAGGGTGTTGACGCCCGTCAGGGTGCCGGTCTTGGCGCGGACGAGTCCGGCGCCCTCGGTGGCGGGCGCGGTGTCGAAGCGGCCGGCGAGGGTGCCGGTGAAGCCGCCGACGGGCAGCCCGGTGAGGAGCGGGCGCAGGGCGGGGCGGGCGGGGTCGGCCGCTCGGGTGAGGAGTCCGGTGAGGAGGGCGGCGGAGACGCGGTCGCGGCGGTCGAGTCCGCTGCCGTCGGCGAAGCGGGCACCGGCGACGGGGAGGCCGAGGCGGGCGAGTTCCTCGCGGACGGCCTTGGCGGCGCCGTCGAAGCTCGCGGGCTTCTTGCGGGCGAGGGCGGTCTGCCGGGCGAGGGCTTCGGCGAGGTCGTTGTCGCTGTGGGTGAGGGTGCGCTCGACGAGGTCGGCGAGGGGGGCGGAGTACGTACGGGCGAGGGGGGCGGCCTTCGGGGTGCGGCCGGGGGCCGGGTCGCCGGTGACCTTGACGCCGGCTGCGGCGAGGTGGCCGGCGAAGGCGGCTGCGGTGTCGCCCGCGGGGTCGCCGGTGCGGGGTGCGGGGCCGCTCTCGCTGTCGTCGAGTCGTCCTTCGTCGGTCATGAGGGCGACGACGGGGGCGAGGTTCTCGTTGGGCCCGATGGGGTGGATCGAGGGGCCCCGGTAGAGGTTCGTGTCGTACGTGAGGCGTACGGAGGTGTGGCCGCGCGCGGTGAGGGCGCGGGCGGTGTCGGTCGCGAGGGCCTTGAGGCGGGCCGGGTCGAGCGTGGGGTCGCCGCCGCCGGTGAGGGTGACGGTCCGGCCGTCGGGGGCGGCGGTGACGGTGGTGGCGATGCGGTGGTCGGGGCCGAGGGCGGAGAGCGCGGCCGCCGCGGTGGCGATCTTGACGGTGGACGCGGGGGTCATGGGGGTACCGGCGCCCTCTCCGTACAGCTGCCTGCCGGTGGCGGTGTCGACGACGGAGGCCGTGCGCAGCGGGCCGAGCCCGGGGTCGGCGAGGAGCGGTACGAGGAGGGCCGCGAGGTCCGCGGGGCGGCCGGCGGGGGCCGGGGCGTGCAGGGCGGTGAGGACGCCGGGGGCGCTCGGGGCGGGCGCGGGGCGCTTCGGCGGGGCGGGCGCGGGGGGCGGGGCGTGACGCGCGCCACCCGCCGCCGGGGCGGCGGCGCGGGCCCGCTCCGCCGTACGCTGACCCGAGTCCCACGGACCGGCCGCGGTCACCGCCACGGCGGCCAGGGCCAGTCCGAGGGCGGCGGAGCCCGCCGTGAGCTGCCACATCCTCGGCTCGGGCATTGCTGACCAGCCCCTTTCGCGATCACACACGTGCGTGAGGGACACTTAATCACCGCGCGTCGTCGCGAGCATTCACTTGTGTTGATTCAGGAGGAGCCACCCGTGGAGTTCGACGTTCTCATCGAGATCCCGAAGGGATCGCGTAACAAGTACGAGGTCGACCACGAGACGGGTCGCATCCGCCTGGACCGTCGTCTGTTCACGTCGACGGCCTACCCGACCGACTACGGGTACGTCGAGAACACCCTCGGTGAGGACGGCGACCCGCTGGACGCGCTCGTCATCCTCGACGAGCCCACCTTCCCGGGCTGCCTGATCAAGTGCCGCGCGATCGGCATGTTCCGCATGACGGACGAGGCGGGCGGCGACGACAAGCTGCTGTGCGTCCCGGCCACGGACCCGCGCATGGAGCACCTGCGGGACATCCACCACGTCGCGGAGTTCGACCGCCTGGAGATCCAGCACTTCTTCGAGGTCTACAAGGACCTGGAGCCGGGCAAGTCGGTCGAGGGCGCCGACTGGGTCGGTCGCGCCGAGGCCGAGGAAGAGATCGAGAAGTCGTACGCGCGCGCCAAGGAGCAGGGCGGCCACTGAGCCGGTTCTGTTCTGAGCGTGTGAAGGCGGTGCACCCGTTGGGTGCACCGCCTTTCGCACATCCGTCGCACGCTCATACTGGAACTCACGGTTCCCGGGGAGTGAGGCGGACAGAGTGGTGGCGGAGCCGGACGGCTCGAAGGACGATCCGGAGGGCGGTCGGGAGCACGGTCCGACAGGAGTCCCCGAGGGCTCTCCGACGGACCCCGACAACTCTCCGGAGGACACTCCGGAAGACTCCCCGGAGGGCACTCCGGAGGATCGGAAGCCGCTGTCGGACGAGGCGCGGAGCGCTTTCGTGCCGCCGGTCGGGGTGGAGCAGCCCGCGCCGCCGGAGGAGGAGCACCCGACCTCCGAGTTCGCCCTTCCTCCGGGGCTGACGGCGGAGCCGCCGGCCGAGCAGGAGGGTTCGGCGTTCGTGCCGCCCGCCGCGTATTCGGCGGCCTCGGCGCAGCACTCGCCACCCGCCTTCACCCCGGCGTACGGGGTGCCCCTGGTACGGCTCCCGCAGAACGCGCCGTGGCAGGACCGGATGCGGACCATGCTGCGGCTGCCGGTGGGTGAGCGGCCGGTGCCCGAGGCGCCGCGCAAGGAGGACGAGAGCGGTCCCTCGGTGCCGCGCGTGCTCGACCTGACCCTGCGTATCGGCGAGCTGCTGCTCGCGGGCGGGGAGGGCGCGGAGGACGTCGAGGCGGCGATGTTCGCGATCTCCCGCTCGTACGGTCTGGACCGGGTCGAGCCGACGGTGACGTTCACCCTGTTGTCCGTCACGTACCAGCCGTCGCTGGTGGACGATCCGATCACGGCGAACCGGACGGTACGGCGCCGGGGCACGGACTACACGCGGCTCGCGGCGGTGTACACGCTGCTCGCCGACATCAACGCGCGGGCGCACGAGGTGACGCCCGAGGAGGCGTACGGGCGGCTCGCGGAGATACGGCGCAACCGGCACCCGTATCCCGGCTGGGTCCTGACGGCGGCGGCGGGTGTGCTCGCCGGCGCGGCCTCGGTGCTTCTGGGCGGCGGTCCGACGGTGTTCTTCGTGGCGGCGCTGGGCGCGGTGCTCGGCGACCGGCTGGCGTGGCTGTTCGCCGGGCGCGGGATGCCGGAGTTCTACCAGTTCCTGGTGGCGGCGATGCCGCCGGCGGCGATGGGGGTGCTCCTGACGATGCTGCACGCGGATCTGCGGCCTTCGGCGGTGATCACCGGTGGTCTGTTCGCGCTGATCCCGGGGCGGGCGCTCGTGGCGGCGGTGCAGGACGGTCTGACCGGCTTCTACATCACGGCCTCGGCCCGACTCCTGGAGGTCGCGTACTTCTTCGTCGCGATCGTGGTGGGCGTGCTGTCGGTGCTGTACATCGCCGTGCAGTTCGACGCGCAGCTGAACCCGGAGGGGGCGCTGCGGGCGGTGGAGCGGCCGGTGACGCAGATCCTGGCGTCGATGGTGCTGTGCGCGACCTTCGCGATCCTGTTGCAGCAGTCGCGGGCGACGGTGCTCTTCGCGACGCTGAACGGCGGGGTGGCGTGGGTGATCTACGCGTCGATAGCGGTGACCGCGGAGGGGTCGACGGTCATGGCGACGGCGGTGGCGGCGGGTCTCGTGGGCCTCTTCGGGCAGCTGATCGCCCGTTACGAGCACACCTCGTCGCTGCCGTACGTGACGGCGGCGATCGGCCCGCTGCTGCCCGGTTCGGCGACGTACTTCGGGGTGCTCGCGATCGCCCAGAACAACCTGGACCAGGGCTTCGCCTCGCTGGCGAAGGCGGCGGCCCTGGCCCTGGCGATCGCGATCGGGGTGAACCTGGGAGGCGAGCTGGCCCGCCTCTTCATGCAGGCGCCCGGTGCCGCCGCGGCCCGTCGTGCGGCCAAGCGGACCAGGGGCTTCTAGGGGGTTCCAGGGCCTGCCGTTCGGACCGAGCCGGTTCCGCGTTCGGACCGCGCCGGTTCCGCGTCGGACCGGGCCGGGACACGGAAAGGGCCCCGCACGGTGTGCGGGGCCCTTCCGACGCTTCAGGCGGGTCCGGGGTCAGCGCTTCGCGTGCCGGCCGCGGGGCGGGTTGGGGGTGCCGGGGGCGTCGTGGTCACCGGGGGTGCCGTGGTCACCCCTGGCCTGCTCCTTCTTCGACTGGGAGCGCGACCTCAGAACCTCGATCACGATCGGCACGACGGAGATCAGGACGATCCCGACGAGGATCATCTCGATGTGCTGGTGCACGAAATCGATCTTGCCGAGAAGGGCGCCGAGGATGGTCACACCCGCGCCCCACAGGACGCCGCCGATGATGTTGAACGTGATGAACAGGCGGTAGTTCATGCGGCTGACGCCGGCGATGATCGGCGTGAACGTCCGCACGATGGGGACGAAGCGGGCCAGGATCAGCGACTTCGGGCCGTGCTTCTCGAAGAACTCGTGCGCCTTCTCGACGTTCTCCTGCTTGAAGAGCTTCGAGTCGGGGCGCTTGAAGAGAGACGGGCCGACCTTGCGGCCGAAGAGGTATCCGACCTGGTCGCCGAGGACCGCCGCGGCCACGATCAGCGTGCACATCAGCCACAGCGGCATGTCCAGCTTGCCGGTCGTGATCAGCAGGCCTGTGGTGAAGAGCAGTGAGTCGCCGGGCAGGAAGAACCCGATGAGGAGTCCGGACTCGGCGAAGACGATGACCAGGACACCGATCGGACCAAAGGTCTGAATCAAATGGTCCGGGTCCAGCCAGCTCGGTCCGAGGGCAAGCGTGTTCACGGGTTCCGGGCTCCTGCGGTCGGTGGGGGCATGGGGGACGGCTGGCCCCAAGCTATCAACGTGAGCCGAACCCGACCGGTTCCACCCGGGGCCCACGGGATGCGAAGAGGGCCCGTTCCCCCGAGGCTGTGGGCCAGGAGGTGATGCCGATGGGCATCGAGGAGTACGGAGGCGGCCAGGGGTCGCACCCCGACGTACTGGTCGTGACGACGAACGACGTGCCGGGCTTCGAGATCCGGCAGGTGATCGGTGAGGTCTTCGGACTCACCGTCCGCTCCCGCCATCTGGGCAGCCAGATCGGCGCGGGCCTCAAGTCGATGGTCGGCGGGGAGCTGAAGGGTCTGACGAAGACCCTCGTGCAGAC
Organism: Streptomyces sp. CB02980; assembly: GCF_014451325.2. Classification (GTDB taxonomy): domain Bacteria; phylum Actinomycetota; class Actinomycetes; order Streptomycetales; family Streptomycetaceae; genus Streptomyces. The sequence goes on from NZ_JACSCH020000003.1 coordinate 75,646, forward strand.
CCGGAACCAGGCGATGGAACGCCTGGTGGAGCAGGCTCGGGCGCGCGGCGCGAACGCCGTGCTGATGTTCCGCTTCGACGTGACGGACGCGGCGGACGTGGGCACGGAGGTGTGCGCGTACGGCACGGCGGTGGTGATCGCACCACTCGCCTGATCCCGCGGCGGGGTCCTGGGGCCGGCCGGCCCCGGCGTCGGGGTCGGGCCCCTGGGGGCCCGGGCGTCGGGGTCGGGCCCCCGGACCGGCCGGCCCGGGGTCGGCCCCCGGGCCCCCTGGCCCCCTGCGTCAGGCCCCCGGGTCAGTGCCCAGGCGTCGCGCGTTCGCCCGGACGGCGGCGTGGAGGTGCTCGGGCAGGCCCGCGTGGATCGAGTCGTAGAAGGCGTGGAAGTTCTCGTCGGCGAGGTACATCCCGGCGAGCCCCTCATGGGTCTTCGGGTGGCACTCGAAGAACCAGGTGGTGATGTGGCGGCGGTGGGCCTCGGCGAGGTCCATCGCCTCCTCGGACCCGGGGGCCAGGCCCCGCTCCATGAGGTCGGCGTAGGCGGCGCCCCAGGCGTCCACCTCGCCCTTCATCCGCTGCCAGTCCTCCTTCGTGTACGAGGCGGCCCGGGCCTGGGCCAGATCGTGGGAGTGAGTGCCGCCCCAGCGGCGCGCGGTCTCCTCCGCGTACCGCTCGGGGTCCTTGTCCCCGAAGACCTCGAACTTCTCCTCGGGAGTGAGGTTGATGCCCATCCGCTTCGCCTCCATGGCGTGCTCGACGGCCGCCGCCATCCTCTGGAGCTCGCCGATCCGCCCGGTCAGCAGCGCGTGCTGCCGCCGCAGGTGCTCCCGCGGGTCGGCGTGCGGGTCGTCGAGGAGGACGGCGACCTCTTCGAGGGGGAAGCCGAGCTCCCGGTAGAACAGGATCCGCTGGAGCCGGTCGAGGTCCGCGTCGTCGTAGCGGCGGTGTCCCGCCGTGCTGCGGCCGCTCGGGGAGAGCAGCCCGATCGCGTCGTAGTGGTGCAGGGTGCGCACCGTGACCCCGGCGAAGCCGGATACCTGTCCTACGGAGTAGCCCATCGGCCGTCCGCCCCCTTCTCTGTCGGTACGCGTGTCAGCCTCCGGCCTGACGCGACGTGAGGTGCAAGTCCGTTCGACCCGAATTTCGGGATGTTGTGCGGCATTTGCTCACTTATGGTGGGTCGGTGGCCACCGATCATGCTCCGCCTCCTCCCCCCGCCGACACGAGCCCGCTACGGGTCCTGCTCCCCCAGGTGCTGCCCGCGCTCGTGGTCGGCGTCGCGGCGAGCCTGCTGTTCCTCGGGATCGAGGCCCTCTCGGAGGAACTCCAGGACGTCCTCTGGAACGACCTGCCGGACGCCCTCGGCATCGGCGACTACTCCTCCCTCTGGATCATCAGCATGCTCACGGCGGCAGGCATCGCCGTGGGCCTCGTCATCTGGAAGGTCCCCGGACACGCCGGGCCCGATCCGGCCGCCCTGGGCCTCGGCGGCGCGCCGCTCGCCCCCGGGGTCGTACCGAGCCTGCTGCTCGCGAGCACGCTCACGCTCGCCGGCGGGGTCAGCCTCGGCCCCGAGAACCCGATCATCGAGGCCAACATCGCCCTCGCCTACTGGCTGGGCCGCAAGGCCGCCCCCACCGTTCCAGGTGCCTTCTGGGTCGCCCTCGCCTCGGCCGCCACCATCGGCGCCCTCTTCGGCACCCCGGTGGCCGCCGCCCTCGTCATCTCCGAGGCCCTCGTCGGCCAACCGGGTCGCGGCTCGCTCTGGGACCGGCTCTTCGCCCCGCTCGTCGCCGCCGGCGCCGGGTCCATGACCACCCAGCTGCTGGCCGAGCCCACCTTCGACATGGGTCTCCCGCCCCTCACCGACCCCGGCTGGGGCGACCTGCTCGCCGCCCTGATGATCGCCTCCGCCGCGGCCGTCTTCGGCCTCGCCGCGTGCTATCTCTTCCCCTACGTCCACTCCGCCTTCCAGCGCCTGCGCCACCCCATGGTGATGCTGCCCGTCGGCGGCCTCGTCCTCGGCCTCCTGGGCGCCGTCGGAGGGCAGCTGACCCTCTTCAAAGGCCTGGACGAGGTCAAGGAGCTAGCCTCCTCGATCGGCAGCTGGTCCTCCGGCGAACTGGCCAAGCTGGCCGTGATCAAAGTCCTCGCCCTCCTCGTCGCCGCCTCCTGCGGCTTCCGGGGCGGCCGGATCTTCCCCGCCGTCTTCATCGGCGCCGCGTTCGGACTGCTCGCCCAGGCCCTCGTCCCCGAGGTCCACCCGGCGGTCGCCGTCTCCTCCGCCGTCCTCGGCGTCCTGCTCGCCACCACCCGGCAGGGCTGGATCAGCCTGTTCGTCGGCGCCGTCCTCGCCGCCTCGCCCTCGATGCTCGCCCTGCTCTGCCTGGCCTCCCTCCCCGCCTGGCTGATCGTCACCGGCCGCCCCCAGCTCGAACTCGACGCCCAGGGCAAGTCCCTGCACTGATCCCCGCCCCCTCGGGAGAACCTCCCCACCGGACAGAAGGAGTCCCCATGCCGCTCCACCACGGTCCCGCCGCCTCCCCCGCCGAGCCCACCCGCCGGCTCGCCCTCAATCCGTTCTTCGGGGAGGCCGCCAACCCGGTCGGCGGCATGACCGAGGCCCCGCCGCACCACCGGCTGCCCGAGGGACCGCTTCCCCCGGCGAGCGCCTATCAGCTCGTCCACGACGAGCTGATGCTCGACGGCAACTCCCGGCTCAACCTCGCCACCTTCGTCACCACCTGGATGGAGCCCCAGGCGGGCGTCCTGATGGCCGAGTGCCGCGACAAGAACATGATCGACAAGGACGAGTACCCGCGCACCGCCGAACTGGAGCGCCGCTGCGTCGCCATGCTCGCCCAGCTGTGGCACGCCCCGGACCCGGCCACCGCCGTCGGCTGCTCCACCACCGGGTCCAGCGAGGCCTGCATGCTCGCCGGCATGGCCCTCAAGCGCCGCTGGACCAAGCGGAACGCCGACCGCTACCCCGGCACCGCCCGCCCCAACCTGGTCATGGGCGTCAACGTCCAGGTCTGCTGGGAGAAGTTCTGCAACTTCTGGGAGGTCGAGGCCCGGCTCGTCCCCATGGAGGGCGACCGCTTCCACCTCGACGCCGAGACCGCCGCCGCGCTCTGCGACGAGAACACCATCGGCGTCGTCGCCGTCCTCGGCTCGACCTTCGACGGCTCCTACGAACCCGTCGCCGAGATCTGCGCCGCCCTGGACGCCCTCCAGGAACGCACCGGTCTCGACATCCCCGTCCACGTCGACGGCGCATCCGGCGCCATGGTCGCCCCCTTCGTCGACGAGGACCTGATCTGGGACTTCCGGCTTCCCCGTGTCTCCTCCATCAACACCTCCGGTCACAAGTACGGCCTGGTCTACCCGGGCGTCGGCTGGGCCCTGTGGCGCTCCCCCGCCGAACTCCCCGAGGAGCTCGTCTTCCGCGTCAACTACCTGGGCGGCGACATGCCCACCTTCGCCCTCAACTTCTCCAGGCCGGGCGCCCAGGTCGTCGCGCAGTACTACACCTTCCTCAGGCTCGGCCGGGAGGGCTACCGGGCGGTGCAGCAGACCTCCCGGGACATCGCCCGCGGCCTGGCCGAACGGATCGAGGCCATGGGCGACTTCCAGCTCCTCACCCACGGCAACGAACTGCCCGTCTTCGCCTTCACCACCGCCCCCGACGTCACCTCCTTCAACGTCTTCGACGTCTCCCGGCGGCTGCGCGAACAGGGCTGGCTGGTCCCCGCCTACACCTTCCCCGCCAACCGCGAGGACCTGTCCGTGCTGCGCGTGGTCTGCCGCAACGGCTTCTCCGCCGACCTCGCCGGACTCCTCATCGAGGATCTCATCCGGCTGCTGCCCGAACTGCGGAGCCAGTCCCAGCCGTTCACCCGGGACACGAGCGCGGCGACCTCCTTCCACCACTAGGGGGTGTCCGGCGGATCAGGGTCGGACCGGCCCTAGCGCCCGTCCGCCCGTGATCTGCCGCAGACGGCCCCAAGGCGCCTGCGGCGCCCCGCCCGGTCAGTCGCCGACCGGGTCGTCGCAGGCCAGCCGGAACTCCGACCAGCGCACCCCGTCCACGGTCAGCGCGTACGCGCAGCGCGACCCCTCACGCAGCAGGCCCAGCGGGGTGCGGCGGGTGTAGTGCGTCCCGTCGTCGCGCCGGACGAACGTACGACCGCCGTCCACGCTCTCGTACCCCGAGAGCTCCGCGCCGATCCCCACCCGGCCACCGGGTCCCGGGACCGGCAGGCCGAGCAGGGTGCGGGGCTGTTCGCTCGGCCCCGTCGTCCACATCCGCTGCCAGGTCCTCCCGCCGTCCACCGAACGGTGCAGCGCCCGCATCGGGTTCTTGACGGGCTCACCGCCCACCAGCTCCCCCATCTCCGCCGCGTACACCGCGTCCCTGCCCACCGCCACCGCCGTGTGCCACCCGGGGGTCGCGACGGGGCTCGGCAGCCGGCTGACCGTCCAGCCACGCCCCCCGTCCCGGGAGACGGCGACCGCCGCCCGCCCCGACAGCGGGTCCGTGCCCGAGACCCACCAGGACCCGTCGGGCTCCGGCTGCTCCTGGGGCCGGGGATGCGCCCCCAGGAGGGGCACCCGGGCCAGCGCCCGGCGCCGACCGTCCTGCGGCGAGATCACCACGAGACGCTGCCGATCGCAGTCGTCCGGCAGGGCCGCGGAGGGCGCGGCGCAGTCGGTGCCGAGCACCGCCCCCTCGGGTATCTCCGGGGTCGTCCCGACCGTACGCCGGTCGCCCTCCCGCCAGTTGCGCCCGCCGTCCTTGGTGAACCAGGTCCGCGCGCCCGGCTCGGCGCCGCCCTCCTCGACGAGCGCCCTGCCGGGGCCGAGGGGAACCAGGTTCGCCGATATGCCGTCCGTCCCCGTCACCCGCGGCAGCGGGGACCGGCGCAGCACCCATTCCTTCGCCCCGGCGTCCCTCACGGCCACGTACTGCCGGCAGAAGCCGTTCGCCGGGGCCGCCGGGTCGCTCACACACGAGGCGAGCAGGGCGAACCCGCTGCCGTCCCGCGCGAAGCCCAGACTGTGCGCCCAGCCGGGCAGCCCCGGCCCCGAAGGGATCCGGGGCGGCGCCCCGAACAGCCCCGGATCCGGACGCGCCACCGGCCCCTTGCCGCCCCCTCCCGAAGCACCCGGACCTCCCGAAGCACTCGGGCCACCCGAGTCCCCCGGACGCCCTGGACTCCCCGAACCCCCCGCCTCCACAGCCGACTTCGACCCCGTACACCCGCTCAACACCACCAGCACCAGCGCCACGACGGCGCCGGCCACTCCTCCCACGGGCCTGCGCATCGCACGTCCCCCTGTCCTCCCTCGGGCGGTCCGCGGTGAACCGCTGCTTTCAATACACCGCTCACCGCCCTCGGGTTCCCACCTTCGCGCCGCCGATTCCCGGCTACTTCCCGAGCCTCCCGAACTTCCTTACCGCCAGCGGGAAGAACACCGCGAGCAGCACCAGCGGCCACACCACCGCCGCCCAGACGTGCCCCGGCTCGCCGCCCGGATTCCCGAAGAGGTCACGGACCGCCGTCGCGGTCGCCGACATCGGGTTCCACTCCACGAACGTGCCGAGCCAGCCCGGCATCGAGTCCGGCGAGGCGAAGGCGTTGGAGAGGAAGCCGACGGGCCAGACCAGGATCTGCACCGCCTGCACCAGCTCGGCCCGCCCCGCGACCAGCGCGAGGAAGATCCCGATCCACAGCATCGCGAACCGCAGCAGGAGCAGCAGCCCCAGTGCCCCCAGGGTGCTCCCCAGTCCGCCGTCGGCCCGCCAGCCGATCGCGTACCCGACGCCGACCATCACGAACAGCCCCACCGCCGACTGGAGCATGTCGGCGGCCGCCCGCCCCACGAGCACCGCGCCGTCGGTCATCGGCATCGCCCGGAACCGGTCGATCACGCCCTTGTTCAGGTCCTGCGTCACCGCCGTCATGGTGCCTTCGAGCCCGAACACCATGGTCAGCGTGAGCATCCCGGGCACCAGGAAGTCGACGTAGTCGCCGTCGACGCTCCGCCCGCCGCCGACCAGGTAGCCGAACATCAGCAGCATCATCACCGGGAACACGAGCCCGACCAGGACCTGCACCGGCTGTCGCGCCCAGTGCGCCAGCTCCCGGCGGGTCATCGTCCAGCAGTCGCTCACCACGTACGCCGCACTCATGCCGCCACCTCGCTCTCCTGACGCGCACCCGACGCGTCCGACGCACCCGATGTGCCCGACGCATCCGTCAGATGCAGGAAGACCTCGTCCAGCGTCGGCCGCCGCAGGGCGATGTCCTCCGCCTCGATCCCGGCCGCCGCCAGCACCCGCACGGTCTCGGCGAGCGAGGCCATCCGGTCCGCCACCGGCGCGCTGAGCAGCCGCCGGTCGGCGTCCACGCTCACCTCGGCCCGCGGCACGGGCAGCAGACCGGCCGCCTCGTCGAGCCGCGCCCCGTCCCGTACGACCACGTCGATGCGGTCCACGCCGACCCGTGCCTTGAGCTCGTCGGCCGTGCCGTCGGCCACGACCCGCCCCCCGTCCACGACCGAGATCCGGTCGGCGAGCTGGTCGGCCTCCTCCAGGTACTGCGTGGTCAGCAGCACCGTGGTGCCTCCGCCGACGAGCGAGCGCACCGACTCCCAGACCTCGCCACGCCCGCGTGGGTCGAGTCCCGTCGTCGGCTCGTCGAGGAAGAGCACCTCGGGCTCCGTGATCAGCGAGGCCGCCAGGTCGAGCCGCCGCCGCATCCCGCCGCTGAACTGCTTGACCGGCTTGCGGCCGGTGTCGGTGAGGCCGAAGCGCTCCAGGAGCTCGTCGGCCCGCGCGCCAGCGCGCCGTGCGCCCAGGTGGTGGAGCCGGCCGAACATCTCCAGGTTCTGCCGGCCGCCCAGCTCCTCGTCGAGGGCCGCGTGCTGCCCGAGCAGCCCGATCCGCCGCCGTACCTCCCGGGCCTCGGTCCGTACGTCGTGCCCCGCCACTCGCACCAGGCCCTCGTCGTGGCGGAGCAGGGTGGCCAGGATCCGTACGGTCGTCGTCTTGCCCGCGCCGTTGGGCCCGAGCAGGCCGTGGACCGTGCCGCGCCGGACCGTGAGGTCGAGGCCGGCCAGGGCGTCCTTCTCGCCGTACCGCTTGCGCGCGCCCTCCACGAGGATCGCGTCCCCAGTCGCTGCCATGTCGATTCCTCCAGAAATCGTCGTAGTCAAATTTGACCAGTCACCACCGACGGAGCAAGGTATGCCCTTCCGAAGGCTTAGTCAAACTTGATTAGTGTGTTCGCTTCAGCAGTGCCCGATCAGGTCGCAAAGGGGTTCTCCTCACCCTCCGCGAGCACGCCCACGAAGGGCTCGCCCTCACCCGCGAACACATACGCCCCGGCCTCGATCCGCTCGATCAGGCCGAGCGTCCACTCCTTGCCGGCGTCCGCCGAGTGGACCCACATGTGCATGATCTCGCCGATGTGCCCGAGCTGACCGGGCCCGCCTTCCGGCGTGTAGTACTTCGTGACCGCGGACCGCCACTCGTCGAGCGCCCGCACCCGCTGCCGCAGCAGCTCCGCGGCCTCCGCCCGGGGCAGGTCCACGATGAAGCCGATGCCCGCCGACAGGACGTCCATCTTCTGGTCGTACGTGGTCAGCGCCTCACGCAGCAGGGCGTAGTACTCCTCGAGGCCGCGCTCCGTCAGCTCGTACTCGACGCGCGGCGGCCCGCCCACCGCGCTCGGTGCCACCTCGTGCGCGTGCAGCAGCCCCTGCTTCGCCATCTGCTTCAGCGCGTGATAGATCGAGCCGGGCTTGGCGTGGGACCACTCGTGCGCGCCCCAGAACTCCAGGTCGTTGCGGACCTGATAGCCGTGGGCGCGGCCGTGCTGCTTCACCGCGCCCAGGACGAGAAGACGGATCGCCGACATCCCGCGTACCTCCTAGTCAATCTTGACCAGGGTACGCGCGCGTGGGGTCACCGCCCCTGCTCCGCCGCGATCAGGTCGAAGGAGCCCTTGCCGTCCAGGGACTCGCGGATGACGTCCGCGTGCCCGGCGTGCCGGCCGGCCTCCTGCACCAGGTGGAGCAGCATCCAGCGGACCGAGACCCGCCCGTCCTCGGGGAACCAGGGCGCCTTGGGCAGCGGGAAGGTGTCGTCCAGGCTCGGCACCGAGCGGATGTACTCCTCGGTCTCCTTCGCCACGCCCGCCCAGAACTCCACGATCTCGGGGATCGTCTCCTCGTCCACGAGCCGGAAGCCCTCGCCCCAGGTCTCCTGGGAGCGCTGCCGCTCGTTCGGCTGTTGCTGGGCAAGCCGGAGCCAGTTCAGCTCGACCTCGGCGACGTGCTTGAGCAGCCCGGAGAGGCTGAGCTCGCTGGCGCTGGGGCGACTCGCCGCCTGCTCCTCGGTGAGACCGAGGACCGAGCGGCGGATCGCGGCGCGCTGGGCCTCGACGAAGTTGAGGAGGGCGCCGCGCTCGTCGCCGTGAGCCTCCGTGGGAACCAGAGCCACCATGATGTCCGCCTTCCGTATGCCTACGCAGATGGGTGCCGGGGAGGCTTTGCGCCCCTTCCCGACACCCATCACGTTACGGACCCTTGCGGACAGGTACTGTCCGCAAGGGGAAATCAGCAGACCCGGAAGGGGATTCAGAAGGGGAAACGGCTCCGGCCGTGCTGGATCGAGATCCACTTCTGGGTGGTGAAGCTCTCGACCATCGCCTCGCCGTTCAGCCGCCCGACGCCCGAGTGCTTCTCACCGCCGAAGGGCACGATCGGCTCGTCGTGCACGGTGCCGTCATTGATGTGGATCATGCCGGTGTGGATGCGCTTGGCGACCCGTACACCCCGCTCGATGTTCCCCGTGTGGACGGCGCCGCTGAGTCCGTACGGGGTGTCGTTGGCGATCCGTACGGCCTCCTCCTCGCCGTCGAACGGGACGATCAGGGCGACCGGGCCGAAGATCTCCTGCCCCAGGATCGGGGCGTCCGGGGCGAAGCCGGTGAGGACGGACGGGGAGACGAGGTTGCCGTCGACCGTGCCGTGCAGGAGCGCCGTGGCCCCGGCCTCGACCGTCTGGTCGACGAGCGAGGAGACGGCCTCCGCCTGCTGGGAGTTGATGAGCGGACCGATGTGGGTGGCGGGGTCGGCGGGGTCGCCGACGCGCAGGGTCTTCACCTTCGCCACGAACTTCTCGGTGAACTCCTCCTCCACCGTCCGGTCCACCAGGATCCGGTTGGCGGCCATGCAGACCTGGCCCTGGTGTACGAAGCGGCTGAAGACGGCCGCGTCGACCGCGTAGTCCACGTCGGCGTCGTCGAGCACGATCAGGGCGCTGTTGCCGCCGAGTTCGAGGATGGCGTGCTTGAAGTTCTGTGCGCAGACCGTGGCGACGTGGCGGCCGACCTTGTCGGAGCCGGTGAAGGAGATGACCTTCGGCACGGGGTGGGTCAGGAGCGCGTCGCCGATCTCGGCGATGTCGGTGACGACGACGTTCAGCAGACCGGCCGGCAGACCGGCCTCCTCCAGGACCTTGGCGACGAGGGTGCCACCGCAGATCGGGGTGTTCTGGTGCGGCTTGAGGACGACGGCGTTGCCGAGGGCCAGCGCGGGCGCGACCGACTTGATCGACAGGAGGAAGGGGAAGTTGAAGGGGGAGATGACACCGACGACGCCGACCGGGACGCGGTAGACGCGGTTCTCCTTGCCGTCGACCGGGGACGGCAGGATGCGCCCCTCGGGGCGCAGCGCCAGCTGCACCGCCTCGCGCAGGAACTCCTTGGCGAGGTGCAGCTCGAAGGCCGCCTTGAGACGGGTGCCGCCGAGCTCGGCGACGATCGTCTCGGCGATCTCCTCCTCGCGGTCCTCGACGATCCGCAGCGCACGCTCGAAGACGAGCCGGCGGGTGTACGGGTTGGTCTCGGCCCACTCGGCCTGGGCGCGCTCCGCGGCGCGGTACGCGCGGTCGACCTCACCGGCGGTGGCGACCGTGATCGACGCGAGCTTCTCCCCCGTGTACGGGTTGAAGTCGATGATGTCCCACGAGCCGCTGCCGGGCTTCCACTCGCCGTCGATGTACTGGTGGGCCAGGTCGGTGAAGTGCGACATGGATCGAGACCCCTCTACCCGCTCTACTTCCGCACGGATGACAGAAGTGACGTCGAAACGCCGAAACGTCGGAACTGATGTCACGTCATCGTACTGATGTGTCAGGTGAGTTGGAGGAGTCCTCGAAGAAGGTCCCGGCTTTCGGCCGGATCCGGTCCTTCCTTCTGCAGTCGCTCCATCACGCGCTGGTACTGGGCGACCTCCTCGCGCTTGTCGAGGTAGAGGGCGCTGGTGAGTTGTTCCAGGTAGACGATGTCGGAGAGGTCGGACTCGGGGAAGCTCAGCATCGTGAAGGCGCCGCTCTCGCCGGCGTGCCCGCCGAAGCTGAAGGGCATGATCTGGAGCGTGACGCCCGGGTGCTCGGAGATCTCGATCAGATGCCTCAACTGGCCCCGCATGACGGACCGGTCGCCGTAGGGGCGGCGCAGCGCGGCCTCGTCGAGGACGGCGTGGAACTGCGGGGCGCGCTCGGAGACGAGGACCTTCTGCCGTTCGAGGCGGAGCGCGACGCGGCGGTCGATCTCGGCGGCGGGGGCGCCGGGCATGCCCCGGGTGACGACGGCCTGGGCGTACGCCTCGGTCTGCAACAGTCCGTGGACGAACTGCACTTCGTAGACGCGGATGAGGGAGGCGGCGCCCTCCAGGCCGATGTACGTCTGGAACCAGCCCGGCAGGACGTCGCCGAAGCTGTGCCACCAGCCGGCGACGTTGGCCTCGCGGGCGAGCCCGAGGAGTGAGCCGCGCTCGGCCTCGTCCCCGACCCCGTACAGCGTGAGCAGATCCTCGACGTCCCTGGCCTTGAAGCTCACCCGTCCCAACTCCATACGGCTGATCTTGGATTCGGACGCGCGGATCGAGTAGCCGGCCGCCTCGCGGGTGATCCCGCGCGACTCGCGCAACCGCCTCAGCTGTGAGCCCAGCAGGATGCGCCGCACCACACTCCCGCTCGCTCCGCCCGATTCGCCTGCGGTCACGGCTCCCAGCCTCCCCTTACGGTGTCGAGCCCCCGTCGAGCCCCGGATTCTGCCACCAAACGCTTCAGCGCGTACACATTCGATTACGGAAGGACGGCGAGTTCCGGGCAGTCGCGGAAAGTTCCCCTCCTGCGGCGGACGACTTATGCACAGATTAGGCACGGGGACGGACAGGTCCGGCGCGTGCACGTGCATCTGCCCTTGCATCCAGTGGTCGCATTCGGAACCATGGACCCCGCGCAGCCGCGTACTCGTTCGTGTTGTCGTGTTGTCGCACCACAGTCGCGATTCCCGGGAGTGCCTCGCATGGGGACGAATGGATCGACCGTGCTCGAGCCGTTACGGCAGGGCCTTCCGCCGATCGATCCCGGCGCCGTCTCCACCTCCGCCTCGTGCGCGCTGCCCGCGCGGTACGAAGCCGTGCGCGGGGCCCGGAAGTTCACCAGCGCGACGCTCGACCGCTGGGAGCTGACCGAGCGCTTCGACGACGTGGCCCTGGTCGTCTCCGAGCTCGTCACCAACGCGCTGCGCCATGCGGTGCCCGCCGACGCGCCCCAGGAAGAAGGCCAGAACCCACCGGTTCGCCTGCATTTGATGCGCTGGTCCTCGCGCCTGGTGTGCGCTGTGCGCGACCCCAGCCGGGAGAGCCCGGAGGCACGCGGCGGCGAGGAGGACTTCGCCGCCGAGTCGGGACGCGGACTGTTCCTGGTGGACTCGTTCAGCGACAGCTGGGGGTGGCATCCGCTCGCCGGCACGCTGCGGGGCAAGGTGGTGTGGGCGCTGTTCCGGATCGGTCCGGAGTAGCCGCGCCGCACACCGTACGTACGGATGACGAAGGAAGGGCCCCGGCCGTGTCGGCCGGGGCCCTTCTTCGACATGTCCGTGGCCCGTGGTCAGCGGCCCGCGGTGCACGCACCCGCTCGCGCTCACACCAGATGGTCGAACTCGCCGTCCTTGACGCCGAGGAGGAGCGCCTCTATCTCCGCGGGCGTGTAGACGAGGGCGGGGCCTTCGGGGTGACGCGAGTTCCGTACGGCAACGTTTCCCCCCGGCAGTTTGGCGAACTCCACGCAGGATCCCTGGGAGTTGCTGTGCCTGCTCTTCTGCCACACGACGCCCCGCAGCTCCGTGGCCGCCATGCCGTTGTACGCGCGATGCGCATGATGCACTGGTAGCTCCCCGAGTTGCTTGGTGCAGGTGTCAACTTCCTCGGATCATAGCTGTGTTCATATGCCAATGCATGAGCAGATGCACGTGCACGGGGGGTGGCGTAGCGGCTACGCGACAGAGCGTGCTACCAGCGAGTACGGCGCCGCGTCCACCCCTCACCCTACGGGTCCCGATCTTCGACCGGACGGCCAGGAAGGCGCCGCCCCCGCTCAGGAGGGCTCGCTCCTGGGGATCAGAGGCAGCTCGGAGAGAAGTTCGCCCGCCCGGTCGTACAGCGCCGTGCCGACCTCGCCCATCCCCGGCCCGGTGTGCGCGTACCAGACGCCCCAGCCCGGCCTGCCCGGCAGTTCGAGCAGAGTGGCGACGACCTTGCGGCCCTCGGCGTTCTTCAGCTCGACACGGCCCGCCGAGCGGGTCCCGTAGTAGAGCCCCGAGTGGAAGGCACCCTTCGGGTTCCCCTCGCTCTGATGGCTCACGCCCGGCGCCATCACGTCGATGTTGCCGTCGGTGACGCTGCGGGCGTTCTCCATGCCGTCCGGCCCGACCCAGTGCTTGCCCTCCGCCGTCAGCCAGACCTTCCAGCCCTTCCCGGCGTTCACCCGCTCGCCGGATGCCACGACCCTGATCGGGGTCGGGTCCGGCGGCGCCTCGCTCGTGCGGACGGGCGGCGCCGAGGTCGGTACGACGGTCGGCGGGACGGCGACGGGGGCCGGTCCCGGGGCCGAAGGGGACGGGCGTACGGGAGTCAGGACGACGACGACGGCCACCACGGACGTCGCGACCGCGAGCACCGAGAGGGCCGACAGCGCGGTCGTACGGCGCCGCCGGCGCGCCCGGCCCGCACGCCGGACGGCCTCCAGCGGGAGCGGACCCGGGGTGACGTCGGAGGCGGCCCGTGCGAACACCGCGCGCAGGTCGGATTCGGGACGGGGCTCGGATTCGGGACGGGGCCCGGAACCGCGGTGCGGCCGAGGGCGGGGATCGGGATCGGGTTGCGGGTCGGGTTGGGGATCGAGATCGGGCCGGGGATCTGGATCGGGCCGGGGATCGGGGGGTGTCGTCGGGCTTGCGGGGGTCATCGTCGGGCTCCGGTGGGGGCGGGGAGAGGCGCGGCGGGGACGGTGACGAGCCCCGGGTGGGCACGCAGCGCGGCCAGACCGCGCCGGGCGTGGGTCTTGACCGTGCCGATCGAGCAGTTGAGCACGCTCGCGATCTCCAGCTCGGTCAGATCCTCCCAGTAGCGGAGCACCATGACCGCGCGCTGGCGGACGGTCAGATCCGCTAACGCGGCCAGGAGCGCGGTGCGTTGCTCTACCGCCTCCGCATGACCCGCGGAGGTGTGACGCAGCGACTCCGGCAGGACCGGCGTCAGGAGATGGACGACCCGCTTCCGGCGGACCCGGCTGAGGTTGTTGTTGATCAGCGCCCGGCGCACATAGAGGTCGATCTCCCCGCGCGGAACCCGCCGCCACCGCGCGTACACCTTGGTGAGCGTCGTCTGCACCAGGTCCTCGGCCTCGTGGAAGTCCCCGGTCAGGAGCTGGGCCGTACGCACCAGACGCGGCCAGGCGGCGACGGCGAACTCGGTGAAGCCGTCGTCCTCGGAGGCCGCGGTCGTTCTGGTCGCGGTCACCCCGGTCATCCCAGTCATCCCGGTGGTGTCGGCGGTCCTGGTCGTCCCGGTGGCCCCGGTGGTCCTGGTCGTCCCGTCGGTCCCGGCGGTCCTGGTCGTCCCGGCAGCCCTGGTGGTCCTGGTCGACACGGTGGCCCTGGTGGTCCTGGTCGACACGGTGGCCCCGGCGCCCGCCTTGACCTCGGCGACCTGGGGGAGCTCGGCGACCTCGGCGACCTCGGTGACGGACTCGTGCGGCACGGTGTCGGACCTCGCGATCGGTCGGTGGACGGTGGGTCGATGGAGCCCTGGAGCAGAGTGGGTGAGGCGGCGGGGCCCGCCCCGTGCCGGGCCCCGCCACGTTTCTGCCACGGTCAGCCGCGGCCGGCCGGGAAGTCGAAGCCCGGGAGCTCGACCAGGAGCTTGCCCGCGCGGTCGTAGAGAGTGACGCCGAGGCTGCTGCCGCCGTTCCCGTCCGTGGGCACGGTGTGGGCGTACCAGACACCCCAGTCGGGGCGGCCGGGCAGGGCGATGAGGGTGGCGACGGTCTTGTGGCCCTCGTCGTCGCTCAGTTCGACGCGGCCCGCCTTGCGGGTCCCGTAGTAGAGGCCGGAGTGGAAGACGCCCGTCGCGTCGCCCTCGCTCTGGTGGCTCACACCGGGCTCGGAGCGGTCGATGTTGCCGTCGACGACGCTGCGGAAGTTCTCGTAACCGTCCGGGCCCGCCCAGTGCTTGCCGTCGCGGGTCAGCCACACGGTGAAGCCCCCGCCGACGTCCACGCGCTGGCCGGGGCGGACGGTTCGGACCGGCTTCGGGGCGGGCACGGCGGCCTTGGCCGGGGTGACCTTCGCGGGCTCGGCCCGGACTGCGGTTCCGGTCGCGATGGAGGTGGAGGTCGTTGAGGTGGTGGAGGTCTCGGTGGGCGCTCCTACGGCCGACGGTGCCGCGATCGCCACGGCGGCCACGACGCCGGCCGCCGCCAGCCAGTACTTCTTCATGCGGGTGCTCCTGGGATGGGATGTCGGTGGAGGACCGCGTGCGTCCGCGCCCCTCTCCCCCTACCAACTCCGCCCGGCCCCGTGCCGGATGACACGCTCGCGAAATTCGTACGGGACGGCGTCCCTGCCGAGCAGTGACGGCGCCTACCCCGCACGCGCCCGCGTGGAGTCCGTCAGGGCCGTCGTGACCTCGTCCAGGGCCTCCAGGAGGAGGACCGCGCCCTTGTGCAGCAGGAAGTGGTCCGGTGGGTCGTCGGACCAGGCGTCGACCGTCTCGCGCAGCTCGTCCCACTGCGGCACCTTGCGCTCCCGAACGTGCTTGGCGCCCCGTTCCGTCGCGCGCCGCAGCGACTCCGCGAGGGTCGCGGCGGCCGCCACGGGCGGGGCGCCGGGTTCCGGCAGGTGCGCCTCCATGAGCATCGCCACCCGACCGAACTCCGCGAGCGCGTGGTCGGCCTGTTCGGCCGCCGCGTGCGAGAGGCCCCGGTGCCGCACGGGCTCGTGCGTCGCCCGCTCCACGGCCTCCTGCCAGGCGACGCGGGCCGCGCGGGTGTCCAGAAGCGCCTCCCGTACGTCGGGGCTGCCGGGCCCACGCGGATCGGCGTACCGCGCGGTGACGACCGCCGCGTACCGGCCGACCGACGCGAGCCAGTCCGCGAGCCGGCCGCGCAGCCGGGGCGTCTCCCAGGCCGGGTAGACGGCGTACCCGAGCATCGCGAGCAGCCCGCCGACCAGGGTCAGCGTCACCCGGTCCCGCACGGTCTGGGTGACCCCCGCGCCCTCCATGCCGAGCAGGAACACGACGTACGCGGCGACGAAGACCTGGCCGGCCGCGTACCCCGTGCGCATCAGCAGGTAATTCGCGAAGGCGCACACCACGGCAAGGCCCGCCGACAGATACACGCCCGGGTGGGCCCACTGGACGACCGCCGTCGCGAGGGCCACTCCGACGAGGGTGCCGCCGAAGCGGGCCACCGAGCGCGCGTACGTCTGCGAGAAGTCCGGACGCATCACCATCACCGAGGCCATCGGCGCCCAGTAGCCGTGGCCGAGCGGGAGCACCGTGCCCAGCAGGTAGCCGGCGGCCGTGACCGCCGAGACGCGGACCGCGTGACGCAGGATCGGCGAGTCCCGGCGCAGCTCGGCACGCGCCTTCGCGACGACGATCGGGGTGAGGCGGACGAGGGTGGGGCGCTCTCGGGGCGTGGCGCCGTGGCCCGAGGTCTCCGTCCTCGGCTCGGCCGTCTCGACGACGTCGCCGAGCAGCGCCACGAGACGGATGGCGGCGCGGCGCGGCGGGCCGTGCAGGAGCGAGAG
This sequence comes from Streptomyces sp. CB02980, assembly GCF_014451325.2. Lineage (GTDB taxonomy): Bacteria > Actinomycetota > Actinomycetes > Streptomycetales > Streptomycetaceae > Streptomyces. Next base: position 91,820 of record NZ_JACSCH020000003.1, read on the forward strand.
CGTCTCGGGGGCGTGGAGGGCGGCGACGGCGGGAGCGGGGAGGGCGACCGGTTCGCCGTGCCGGATCGCGTGCGCGGCGGCGTCCAGAACGGAGCCCGCCGCCCCGAGCATCTCCCGCACGCGCGCGCGTGCGGGGCCTTCCTCCGGGACGCCGACGGCCGGGTCGGCGAGGGAGGCGAGGACCGGGCGGATGCGCTCGGCGAGGCCGCGGGCGCCGTGGAGCTCCGCCGGGCGGCGGCGGGCCTGGCCGGGTGTCACGGCGGCCGCGCTGCGGGCGGTCATGAGGGGCAGGGGGTCGAACGGTGCGACCGGGTCGTGGCGCAGGCGGCGGGCGTAGTCCGCCTCCGCGGCGAGCGCGTCCGCGAGGGCGTCGCGCTGGGCGCCCCAGGGGCGGACCGGGAGCAGGACGACCAGGCCGGCCTGGACGACACCGCCCGCGAAGATCATGGCGGCGTGGCCGGCGGCGGTGGCGATGGAGGTGGGGAGGGTGACGGTCACCAGCATGATCGCCACGTTGGAGGACGCGATGATGCCGGCGGTGGGGCCGGCGGCCCAGGCGAGCCCCGAGAGGAACGTCCAGAGGAGCAGCAGGGCGAGGAAGAGCGCCTCGTGGGAGACCGTGAGATAGCCGAGGAAGGTCGAGACGGCGAGGCTGGCGCCGGACGCGAGGGCGAGGGTGGGGCGGGGGCGCCAGGAACGCTGGAAGGTGGCGATGGCCGCCTGGAAGGCGCCGAAGGCGGAGGAGGCGGCGACGGCGGGGCCGAAGACGGCGAGCGAGAAGCCCACGACAAGGGCGAGGCCGAGGGCGGCGCGGGCGGCGATGACGGGGTCGAGCCGCCGCCGCTCGACGGTGAGCCCGGAGCGGGCGGTCTCCTTCAACGCCCGGAGCCAGCTCATGCCCCGAGCGTATCCGCGATCACCCCAGAACAGGACTTTTCCCCCACCCCGCCCCTTCCCGAAACCCTGCCGGGGGCGGGTGGGGGGTCCGGCCGACCCCGGGCCACGCGCACCGGCGCATGCCGAGCGGGGTAGGTGGGCGTGCGGCGCCGTCCCGGGCCGCCCGCACCGGCGCGCGCCGAGCCGGAGCGGCGCGACTCCAGGCCGCCCGCACCGGTGCGCGTCGGTGCGCCCCGAGTGGGGTGGGTGGGGCGCGGCGCGACTCCGGGCCACGCGCACCCTCGCGCGCCGAGTGGGGGTGTGGCCAACCCCAGGCCAACCCCAGGCTGCCCCACCGACGCGAGCCGAGTGAGGTGGGTGGGGCGCGGCGCCACCCCGGGCCGCGCACCAGCGCGCGGCCCGGCCGGTGCGGCGCGGCCCAGGGCCACTCGCCCCGCAGCCGCGGCCCCGCAGCCCCGCCCCGCGGCCCCGTCGGCGCAGCCGCGCGCGGCCCCGGCGGCGCAGTCGGGCCGCGCGGCACCGTCCGCTCAGCCCCGGCCCTCGACCCCCCGGCGCCCCGCCCCGAGGCCCGCCCGGTCCGCCGCCGAGGCACCGTGCGTCCAGCCCTCCTCGTCCCAGGCCGCACGCACGCGCGTGGCGCGGGTTTCCGGGAAGAGTTCGTCCGTGCGGGTGGTGACCGCCAGGTCCCGGGAGGCGAGGGCCGGGAGGAGGGTCGGGGCCTCGGACGCCACGCGGCGGGACGTCGCCGCGAGACGCGCGCCGAGCCGGTTCGCGTACGCCAGCAGGAACGACTGCCGGAACGACTTCGTGCGCTTGCGGCCACCCGCCCGCTGCTCCGCCTCCGCCCGCGTCATCGCCGCCGTCCCCTGCACGAGCAGCGATGTGTACAGCAGCTCCACCGGGTCGAGATCCGCCTCGAAGCCGACCACCGTCGAGAAGCCGTACGTCTCGTTCCACACCGCCCGGCAGTGGTTCGCCGTCGCGACCGCGTCGAGCAGGATCGCCTTCGCCTGTTCGTACGGCGGCTCCACCCCGATCCGGATCGCTCCCGGCGTCTCCGGCGACGGCGCCCCCGCCGCGAGCGTCGCCTCGTCCAGGCTGTGCCGCGCCATCAGCTCCTGCGCCTTGGCCGTGAGCGCCTCCGCCTCCTCCGGATACCCCGTCGCCTCCGCCTTCGCGAGCAGCGCCCGGATCCGGGTCAGCATCCGCGGCTCCCCGGCCGTCGCCGGCGGCAGCGCCTCCCCCGGCACCGGGCCGACCGCGTCGAGCCTCGGCAGCCGCACCAGGAGCCGGTACAGCTCCAGGACCGTCGTCGCGTACGAGAAGCGGTCCGTCGGCCGGCCGGGCGACGCGTCCAGCTCGTCGAGCTGGCCACGCCAGCGGTGCGGCAGCGCCTCGTAGCGGGCCGTCTCGGTCAGGACCAGGCCGGTCAGGACCCGGAGGTGCGCGTCGGAGAGGTCGCGGCGCGCGATGCGTACGAGGTCCGCGGGCTGCCAGCCCCGCCCCCACAGGGTCCGCACGAACTCCTCGCCGCGCCGGCTCAGTTCCGTGTCGGCGCCCCGGTCGGCGGCCAGCAGCGACGCCGCCGTGTCGAGGGACCCGTCGTCACGCGCGTACAGCGCCTCGAAGGCCCTGTCGACCGTGCTGCCGGTACTGCCGGTGCCGCTGGTGCTGCCGGTGTCGCTGGTGCTCACGCCGTCCTCGTGTCCCATGCCTCGCGCGACCGGGCGATCACCGAGCGGTGGTCGAGCGACCAGTCGATGAGCTGCTTGATCAGGTGGGTCATGCTGTGCCCCGTCTCCGTCAGCGCGTACTCGACCTGCGGCGGCGTCGTCGGGTACACCGTCCGCGAGACGAGCCCGTCGCGTTCGAGGCGGCGCAGCGTCAGGGTCAGCATCCGCTGCGAGATCCCGGTGACGAGCCGCTGGAGTTCCCTGAACCGTCGCGGTCCCGCCGCGAGTTCGACGACCACGTGCACGGTCCACTTGTCGCCGAGCCGGTCCTGGACGTCCCGTACTCCGCACTCCTCCGCGCAGCTCACCAAGGGTTCGGTGGTTACCTCCGTGTGCCCCTCGGACATCGATGTGCCTCCTTCCGCGATCTTCTCCGTCCCCCCACGATGGTCTCAGCCATCACATCGTCACCGCGGCCCCAGGGCCCCAGGGGGAAACATGCTGCTCGTCACCGGTGTCTCCGGCGCTCTCGGCTCGCTCGTCGCCGAACGGCTCGCCGGTCGCGAGGACGTCGTCCTCGGTACGCGCGCGGGGCTGCCCGGCACCCGTCGCCTCGACTTCGACGCGCCCGAGACACTGCCGGAGGCCTTCGCCGGGGTGGAGACGCTGCTGCTCGTCTCCGCCGGTTACGGGGAGGACGACACGGTCGTGGCCCGGCACGAGGCCGCGATATCGGCCGCGGAGGCGGCGGGCGTCCGCCACGTCGTCTACACCAGCCTCTCCGGCGACGGCGACCACCTCACGTACGCGCTCGCCCACCGCTGGACCGAGCGGCGGCTGCGGAGCTCCGCCGGCCTCGACTGGACGATCCTCCGCAACGGCCTCTACGCCGAGTTCCTGACCTGGATCGCCACGCCCGACGCCGAGAACCGGATCACGGGCCCGCTGGGCGAGGGCCGCCTCGCCGCCGTCGCCCGCGCGGACCTCGCCGACATCGCCGTCTCGGTCGCGACGGACCCGGCCGCCCACCGGAACCGGGTGTACGAGCTCGTCGGCGAGCGCGCCCTCGGCGGCGCCGACCTCGCGGAGGCCCTCGGCGCCACGTACGCCCCCGGCACGCTCGCCGACGCCCGCGCTGCGATCGCCGCGTCCGGGGCGGTGCCGTTCCAGGTGCCGATGCTGGCGAGCACGTACTCGGCGATCGCCCACGGCTTCATGGACGGTACGGGGGTGGAGAGCGACCTGCGCACGCTGCTGGGCGGCCGCGAACCGCTCGACGCGCTCGACGTGTTCGTGAAGGCCGTACGGCAGGGCTAGACGCGGCTCGGACGCGGGACCTGCATGCGCACGGGAGGGCTAGACGCGGCTCGGACGCCGGACCGGCATGCGTACGGCAGGGCCGGCCCCCGGCTCGGAGGTAGGGCCAGGCATACCCCCTGAACGCCCGCCAGTGGTCGTGATCGGCGGCCGCGAGAACGGTTCGCTTGAGTCATGACCCCGACGCTCTCGCACACCCCCGCGGCCACCTCCACCACGGCTTCCACCACGACCTCCACCACGGCTTCCACCGCCGCCGTACGGCTCCGCCGGCTCACCCGTCACCACCGGGACGTCCGCGCCCTCGACGGCGTCGACCTCGACTTCCGCGCCGGGACCTTCACCGCCGTCATGGGCCCCTCGGGCTCCGGCAAGTCCACGCTGCTCCAGTGCGCGGCCGGGCTCGACCGGCCGACCTCCGGGCAGGTGGAGGTCGGCGGGGTCGCCCTCGAAGGGCTGAGCGAGCGGCGGCTGACCCTGCTGCGGCGGGACCGGATCGGTTTCGTCTTCCAGTCCTTCAACCTGCTGCCCGCCCTCACGGCCGCGCAGAACGTCGCCCTGCCCCTCCGGCTCGCCGGCCGCCGCCCGTCCCGTACCGAGGTCCGGGACGCGCTGGCCCGCGTCGGGCTCGCGGGGCGGGAACGGCGCAGGCCGGGCGAGTTGTCGGGTGGACAGCAGCAACGGGTGGCGATCGCGCGGGCGTTGATCACGCGCCCGGCCGTTCTCTTCGGCGACGAGCCGACCGGCGCGCTCGACTCGACGACGAGCCGCGAGGTGCTCGACATGCTGCGGGAGCTGGTCGACCGGGACGGTCAGACGATCGTCATGGTCACCCACGACCCGGTGGCGGCGGCCCGCGCGGACCGGGTGGTCTTCCTGGTCGACGGGCGGGTGGCGGGCGAGCTTCCGGCCCCGACGGTGGAGGCGGTCGCGGCGCGGATGACCGCGCTGGAGACGGTGGCACCGCGGATGACCGCGCGGGAGACCGTCGCGCCGGTCGCGGAGCCGGGTCCGGCCCGCACCACCGCCTCCCCCACCGGGAGCGCCTCGTGCTGACCGTCGTCCTCTCCGGACTCCGGGCCCGCTGGGCCTCCTTCCTCGGCGGGTTCGTCGCCCTCGCGCTCGGCGTGGGACTGCTCGCCACCATGGGCCTCGGGCTGTCCGTGACCCTTCACGCGCCCGAGCGTTCTCCGCAGCGGTTCGCCTCCTCGCCCGTCGTGGTGCAGGGTCAGGACCGGCTGACACTGGACGTACGGCGCGGACCCGAGACCGTGTCCGTGGCGCAGCGGCTCGACCGTCCACAGCCTGTGGACAACAAATTGCTCCGCGAGCTGAAGGCCCGCTGGACCGTCACCCCCTCCGGCGGCCCCGACGCCGTCGGCGTCGACGCCCCCGCCGCCGAGGTCCGCGCCCTCGTCGGCGATCGTGCCCAGGTCCTCACCGGCGACGAACGGCGGCGCGCCGACCCCGACCACGACCGTGACGCCGAGGCGCTCGTCGGCGTCAACGCCCTCCTCGGCACCTCCGGCGGCGTCACCGCCTTCGTCTCCGTCTTCGTCGTCGCCTCCACCTTCGCCTTCGCCGTCGCCCTGCGCCGCCGCGAGTTCGGGCTGCTCAGGACCGCCGGAGCCACCCCCGGACAGATCCGCCGGCTCCTCCTCGCCGAGGCCGCGGCCCTCGGCGTCCTGGCCTCCGCCGCCGGGTGCGCGCTCGGCGCGGCCGGCGCGCCGCTGCTCGCCCGGACCCTCGTCGACGGCGGCCTCGCGCCCGCGTGGTTCACGGTCGGCGGCCCGGCCTGGCCCTTCCACGCCGCGTTCTGGACGGGTGTGACGGTCGCCCTGGCCGGGGCGGTCGCCGCGTCCCGGCGGGCCGGGAAGGTCGGTCCGACGGCCGCGCTCCGCGAGGCGGACGTCGACGCCGACGCCCTGCCTCTCGGCCGGGCCCTGCTCGGTACGGGACTGCTCCTGGCCGGCCTGGGGCTCCTCGTCTGGACGTACGCCACGGACCCGTCCGCGCTGCTCAAGCGGAAGACGTACACGACCCTCCCGATGCTGCTGATCACCGGCATCGCCCTGCTCTCTCCGCTCCTGGTCCGGCCGGTGGCCCGGCTCCTGAGGCTGCGGGGGGCCGTGGGGACGCTGGTACGGGAGAACAGCGCCGCCTCGGTCCGCCGTACGGCCGCCGTCGCCGCCCCCGTCCTCGTGACCGTGGCGCTCGCCGGGACACTCTTCGGCTCGGCGACGAGCGTCACGCGCGCGAAGGGCGCCGAGGGGCGCGAGCAGACGGTCGCGGAGTACGTCGTGACAGGCCCGGCCCTGCGGCCGGTGACGGCGCCCGCCGGGGCCGTCGTCTCCCCCACGGGGCCGACCTCGGTCTTCGTACGGGACGGGGACGCGGCCGTCGTGAAGTACGGGGCGCGGGCGGTCACCGATCCGACGGCCTTCGCCGAGCTCGCCCGGCTGCCCGTGGTGGCCGGCGATCCTCGGGACCTCGACGACCGGTCGATCGTCGTCAACGAGGAGTTCGAGCGGCGCCGGGTGGGCGAGACCGTCGAGGTCTGGCGGGCGGACGGGACCGGTCCGGTACGGCTCCGGGTCGCGGCCGTCCTCGCCCTCGGGACCGGCGACAACGGCCCGTACGTCACCCGGGCGAACGCCCCCGGCTCCGTCCCCGACCGGATCGACGCACGCGGTGGCGGTACGGCCACGGTGCGGGCCCTGGAGACGAGCGGCGGCACCGTCAGGACGGCCGACGCGTGGGCCGACGCCGAGCACGCGCCGAGCGGCAGCCCGCAGGCCCGGCTCGGCATGGTCCTGGTCCTCGGCATCGCCCTCGTCTACACGGTGATCGGCCTCGCCAACACCCTGCTCATGGCGACCTCCGTACGCGGCGGAGAACTGGCCTCCCTCCGGCTCGCCGGGGCCACCCGGTCCCAGATCCTGCGGGTGGTGACGGGCGAGGCGACCCTCGCCGTGGCGATCGGCACCCTGCTCGGCCTCGCGGTGACCGCGCTGGTCCTCGGCGCCCTGGGAGCGGGCCTCGCCGCCCTCTCGGCCCCGGTGGCCCTGGCCCTCCCGTGGACCACGGTCGGCGCGGCGGCGGGCGTGTGCGCGGCGGTCGCGATCACCGCGTCGGCCCTCCCCGCGTGGCGCCTGACGCGCTGAGCGGCGATGGTGGGACGGACGGGGCGGTGACCGGGGTCGGAGCCGGGTCACCGCCCCGTCCACGCACGTCCGGCCCCGTCCACCTCCGCCCGTCCATGCCCGCGCTCGCACGTCCACGCCCGTCCAGCGCCCGTCCACCCGTGCGAAGCGCCTTGCGGCGCGCTCCGGGGGACGGCGATCATCGCTCCTGTGCCGGGGCAGCGGAAGCGGAGGAGACAGCGGGAGCTCGCGGACCTCTCGCGAGAGGCGGACCGTTTCGGCCCGGACGCCGGGCGCTGGGAGCTCCGCTACGCGACGAACGACGAGTCGGAGTGGCAGGCGGAAATCCGGAGGCTACGGACCGAGGAGCCCGGCCTCGACCCGGACGCGGTCCGGCTGGACATGCTCTGCGGACGATCGACGCACCCGACGACGTACCGACTGAGCGTCTTCGTCCCTCATCCGGCCCCGGAGGAGCCCCCCTGCCGCGCCAAGCCCTCCTCCGGATGATCCGGAGGGCAGGCCCTGGACAGACCTGGACGGGACCGGGGCGGACCGGGACGGGACCGGGACCGACCGGGGCGGACCGGGGCGCACCCCCGTGCCGCCCCGGCCCCCGACCCGGGCCCGACTCAGGCCCCGCTCTCCTCTGCCCCCGCCCCCGCGGACGCGGACTTCGCCGCCCTCCACTCCGGGGCGAGCACCGACCAGACCTCCTCGTCGTGGCGCCGGCCCCGGTAGGGGTAACTGCCCCTCAGGACGGCGTCCTTGCTCATGCCGAGGCGGCGGGCCACCGCGATGCTCGGCTCGTTGTCGGAGGACACCACCCACTCCACCCGGTGGATCCCGCGCACCTCGATCGCCCAGTCGATGAGCGTCCGGGCCGCCCGGGTCACCAGGCCCTTGCCGACGCCCGCCGGCTCCAGCCAGCAGCCCGCCTCGGCCCTGCCGTTCTCCGTGTCCAGCTGCCGGAGGATCACCGCGCCGACGAGGGTGCCGTCGGACCAGATGCCGTGGATGCGGCCCGAGTCGGCGGCCACCTTCTCCGCATAGAGCCGGAGGAAGGCCCGGCTGGACGCCAGGTCGGTGACGACGTCGGGAAGGCCGTTGCGCGCGCCGATGAACTCGCGTCCCCGGTCCATGTGCGCCAGGAACTCCTCCGCCTGCCACGGTTCGAGCGGGCGCAGCTCCGCGCCGTCGCCTCCCAGGGGTATCGCGTACATCTTCGTCGCCTTCCGGGCCGGGACCGCCACTCACGGCGGAGGGATCGGCTCACTCTCCCGCACCCGCGCGCCAGGAGTCACGGGAGTCACGGGAGTCAGCAGAGTTACGGGAGTCAGCGGAGCTGCGGGGCTACGGGGCTACGGGAGCTACGGGCTACGGGCTACGGGCTACGGGCTACGGGCTACGGGAGCAGGATCAACTTCCCGCGCACGTGCCCCGATTCGCTCAGCTCCTGGGCGCGCGCCGCCTCCTTCAGGGGGAGCGTGTCGGCGAGCCGGACCGCGAGGGTCCCGGCCGCCGCCCCGCGCGCGTGGGCGATGAGTCCGGCCCGTACGGCGTCGGGGTCACCCAGGACGCCGGAGAACACGATCCCGTACTTCTCCGCCTCCACGTCCGCGATCGTCACGATCCGCTCCTTCGCGGCCTCCTCCCCGCCGGGCTCGCCCCCGCCGAGGAGCTCGATCGCGACCGGCAGCACCCCGTGCCCGGCCGCGTCGAAGACCGCGTCGACGCCGTCCGGGGCGGCGGCCCGCACCCGGTCGGCCAGGCCCTCCCCGTACGCCACCGGGATCGCGCCGAGTTCACGCAGGTAGGCGTGGTTGGACTCGGACGCGCTGCCGATCACGGTGACCCCGGCGGCCACGGCGAGCTGGACGCCCACCGAGCCGACGACCCCCGCCGCACCGTGCAGGAAGAGCGTCTCGCCCGCCCGTACGCCGAGCAGGTCGAGGACCCGCTGCGCCGTCTCGCCGGCCACCGGAAGGCTCGCGGCGGCCTCCCAGGACAGCCCGGCCGGCTTCGGCGCGACGATGCCGGCGATCGCGTACTCGGCGTAGGCGCCGGTCTTCGTCCAGCCGAGGACCTCGTCGCCGACCGTCAGGCCGGTGACGCCCTCGCCGAGCCCGTCGACGGTGCCGGCGAACTCCAGGCCGGGGACGGCGGGGAAGGTCGTCGGGTAGAACTCCTCGACCCAGCCGTAACGGCGCTTCCAGTCCACCGGGTTGACCCCGACGGCCGCCACCTTGACGCGGACCTCGCCGGGACCGGGCTCCGGTACGGCGACACCCGCCGCGTGACGCAGCACCTCGGGACCGCCGAACTCCTCGTACACGATCGCTTCCATCTCAGCCTCCACAGCCGCCCGTTCACTTCGACGGGTCCCAGCCTGCTGCCACGGCCACCCCCGCCCCGCCCTCCCAACGGCCAGTCCGACCTGGCCGAAAGACCGGCCGCTCCCCACCCCTCCCCGCGTACGCTCCCTCGCATGGACGCGCACACGCTGAGCACCGCGTACGAGATCATCCGGCAGCCCCTCGGGGAGATCCTCCCCAAGGTCTCCGCCGCCCTCGCCCCGCTCGTCCCGCACGTGGACGCGGCCGAACTCTCCACGCACTGCGCCCACTCCCCCTTCAAGGCCCTCGGCGGTACGGAGCTGCTCACCGCCTCCGAACTGGCCCCGCTGCTCACGGCCGGCGTGCCCGGGAGCCCCTGGCAGGGCGTGGCGACGATCGGCGGCCGGGAGCGCGAGGTCGTCGCCGTCACCAGCCACGCGACCCGGCGCGGGGCGGTGCTCGTGCTCGTACGGGAGGACGGCGCCGTCCCGGCGGGCGAGGCCGAACTCGCCGTGGCACAGGCCCTGTGGGACCTGGTGGCCGGCCACTTCGACCGCTTCGCGACGGAGGCCCTGCCGGGGGCCCTGGCCCGGTCGCGGGCGGCGGCCGACACCCGGGCGCGGGTGATCGCCGAGCTGACCGCCACGCACTCCGCGGCCCTCTCCGGGGTCCTCGGGGTGCTGCGCAGCCGGGCCCTGGACGACACGACGGCCCGGGCGACGGCGACCGACCTGGCCGCGTCGGCGCTGATCGAGATGCGGGCGGCGCAGCGGCGGGACCGGGCGCTCGCGGAGGAACCGGCCCAGGACGCCTTCGAGCGGCTCGCCGCCGAACTCCGGCCGATGCTGCGGCACAGCCAGGTCAGGCTCGACCTGGGCGCGCCCGACTCGGACCGCTCGCTCGCGGCGGACGTGGCGCACAGCGCGCGGGCGATCGTCCGGTCGCTGCTCCTGATCGTGCTCGAACAGGACTCGGTGCGCCGCATCCACGTCGGCTGGCAGCTGACCGAACACGAGCTGCGGGTCTCGGTACGGGACGACGGGGCGGGCGCGCTGGCCCCCTGCGACCTGGGCGCGGGCACGATCAAGGACCGGCTCGACGTGCTCGGCGGCCGGCTCGACATGGACGCGGTGCCGGGCTGGGGCACGACGATCACGGCGGTGATCCCGCTGGCGGCGCCGGCCGCGCCGGTCGAGGCGGCGCACCCGCTGACCGGCCTCGGCGAGCGGGAGGTGGAGGTCCTGCGCCACCTGGCCCTCGGTCACCGCAACCGGCGCATCGCGGAGGAGCTGCACATCAGCGAGTCGACGGTGAAGTTCCATGTCGCCAACATCCTGAACAAGCTGGGCGTCGACTCCCGGGGCGAGGCGGCGGCCCTGTTCCACGCGGCGGCGTAGGGCCTGCGGCGGGGGTGGCCGTGCGGCGCGGTGCCGCGCCGACCCACCGCCTCCACGCAGGCGCGTGCGGCGCAGGTGGCCGTGCGGCGCGGGGCGCGCCTACCCGTTGTCGCCTCCACGCAGGCGCGTGCGGCACGATGCCCCGCCGACCCGCCGCCTCCACGCGGGCGCGTGCCCCCGCCCCCGCTCCCTCGGTTGTGGGCAACTGTTCCGCAAGGGCGGAACGGGTGGGCACAACCCGACCACGGCGCTCAGCCGCCCCTGGGCCCGGTCCACCAGGTGGGCGCCCTGGACAGGACCCCGGCCTCGTGGGCGCCGTAGGTGCAGGGAGCCTGGGCCCGGCAAAGGGCGCCGTTCCGTTGTGCCCACCCGTTCCGCCCCAGCGGAACGAATGCCCACAACGGGGTGGGGGCGGGGCGGCGCGCGCCCGCGACGCGGAGGGCGGGGCGAATGCCGTGGTGGAGGCCGAGGTCCTGGGGAGGGCGGCGCGCCGGTTCCGGGGCGGTGTCAGTGGCGGGTGTCAGACTCGCACCCATGACCGAGCGGTGGGCACTCGCAGCCGAAGCCGAGGGAGACGGCGCGCTGCTCGTCCCCCTCGGCCCCGACGGCCTGCCCGCCGGAGACGTGCGGCGCGAGCCGGACCTGGTCGCGGCCGTACGGGCCAGGCCCGAGGTCGCCCGCTGGGTGTGGCGGTCGACGGCCGAGGTGTACCCCCGCCTGCTGGCCGGCGGCGTACGGGTCGAGCGGTGCTACGACGTGGAGGACGCCGAGCAGCTGCTCCTGGGCCACGAGGGGCGGCTCGGCGAGCCCCGCTCCGCGGCGGCGGCGTGGGCGCGCCTGCGGAACGCGCCGGTGCCGCCAGATCCCCCGCAGCGCGGCGCCGAGCCCGGTTCGCAGGACTCGCTCTTCGAGCCGCGCCCCGTCGTCTCCGTCCCCTTCGACGGGTTCCTCGCGGTCTACGCGGAGCAGCTGCGCCGCCACGACCGGGCGGAGCACCCGGGCAGGATGCGGCTGCTCACGGCCGCCGAGTCGGCGGGGATGCTGGTGGCCGCCGAGATGCACCGGGCGGGCCTGCCCTGGCGGGCGGACGTGCACCGGGACCTGCTGCACGAGCTGCTCGGCGAGCGGTACCCGGGCGGGGGCGAGCCCCGCCGCCTCGCGGAGCTCGCGGACGAGGTGTCGGCGGCCTTCGGTCGCCGGGTCCGGCCGGATCTGCCCGCCGATGTGGTGAAGGCCTTCGCGCAGGCCGGGGTGCGGCTGAAATCGACCCGCCGCTGGGAGCTGGAGGAGCTCGACCACCCGGCGGTGAAGCCGCTGATCGCGTACAAGAAGCTGTACCGGATCTGGACGGCGCACGGCTGGTCGTGGCTCCAGGACTGGGTGCGGGACGGCCGTTTCCGGCCGGAGTACCTGCCCGGGGGCACGGTCAGCGGACGCTGGACGACCAACGGCGGCGGGGCCCTGCAGATCCCGAAGGTGATCCGGCGCGCGGTGGTCGCGGACGAGGGCTGGCGTCTCGTCGTGGCCGACGCCGACCAGATGGAGCCGCGCGTGCTCGCCGCGATCTCCCGGGACCCGGGTCTGATGGAGGTCGCGGGGCACCCCGACGACCTCTACACCCGGCTCTCGGACCGGGCCTTCTCCGGCGACCGCGACCACGCGAAGATCGCGCTCCTGGGCGCGATCTACGGGCAGACCAGCGGCGACGGCCTGAAGAACCTGGCGGCGCTGCGGCGCCGCTTCCCGCGCGCGGTGGCCTATGTCGACGAGGCGGCGAAGGCGGGCGAGGAGGGCCGGCTCGTACGGACCTGGCTGGGCCGGACCAGCCCGCGGGCGGTGGGCTCGGGCGAGGACGAGGAGGCGGGCCTGCCACAGGAGGGCGGCGAACCGGCTGCGGAGGAGGGGGAGTTCACCCCCGGCTACGCCTCCGGGAACGCGCGGGCGCGGGGCCGGTTCACCCGTAACTTCGTGGTGCAGGGCAGCGCTGCCGACTGGGCGCTGCTGATGCTGGCGGCTCTGCGGCGCGCGCTCTCCGGGATGCGGGCGGAGCTGGTGTTCTTCCAGCACGACGAGGTGATCGTGCACTGCCCCGCGGAGGAGGCGGAGGCGGTCACGGTGGCGATCCGGGCGGCGGGGGACGAGGCGGGCCGGATCGCGTTCGGGGAAACGCCGGTGCGGTTCCCGTTCACGGTGGCCACGGTGGAGCGGTACGCGGACGCGAAGTAGCCATGGGGGAAAGACGGATGGCCCCGCACACATGCGCGTGCGGGGCCCTCACGTGTCCGGCCGCCTACTTCAGCGGCAGCTTCTGCCACCTCATGCTCAGCGCGATCGACCTCAGCTGCTGCATCGTCAGCGCGGGCTCGGCGCGGGTGGCCGCCTCGTGCTGGGTGCCGGCGTTGAAGGCGGACACGACGACCCGGAAGCCCTCCGGGGTGATGGTGTCGACGGTCCACCAGACGACGCCCTCGCCGCCCTTCTCACCCGGCTGCTGGGTGAGCTTGACCCTGCGGCCGTCGGGGAGCGTGGTGACGTCCCCGCTGCCGAAGAGCTCGCCGGCCACGTCCGACATGTTCGGCTGGACGTTGATCTGGACGAGGCTCTTGCCCTTGCCGTCGTTGACGACCACATAGCCGTACCCCGACTGCCCGCCCTTGTTGACGACCGTGAGGTCCTTGGGCACGAGCGCGCTCAGGGTGTTCATCACGTCGGTGGCGCTGGGCTCGGCCGGAGGCTGGGCCGCGCCCTGGCCGCCGGACATGTCCACGTTCTCGGGCAGCTGCGCGGCCAGGCGGCCCCAGGCGGGGGCCGTGACGAGGGTCTTGAGCTGGGCGGGGGTGAAGGGCGGGTTCTCCCGGCTGACCGGAGCGCCCTTCTCGGCGGCGGCGTTGTACTCGCTCACGTCGACCAGGAAGCCGTCCTTGGTGAGCAGGACCGCACGCCACTGCTTGGTCTCCTCACGCTTGTCGGGGTACTCGTACCCCTGGAGGATCATGAGCCGGGAGCCGCCCGTCAGCTTCTCCTCGGTGCAGTCGTCGTAGGGGACGGCGACCTTGTCCGGGCAGGCCACCTGGTCCTCGCCCGCCTCGCCGGTGCCCGTGCGGAAGAGGCCGACGCTGACGCCGGCCTTGCCCTTCCCGTCGTCGAAGACGCCGGTGACCGACTGGCCGACGCCGTCGAGGCCGTCGATCTGCCAGGTCCCCGCCGGGGTGTTGCTCGTGAGGACCGCGGCCAAGTTCTTGACGGGGATGTTCGCCTCGCCCGGCAGCTGCTTCCCGGGGACGGGGTCGGTGGTGGCGGTGGGCTTGGGCGGCGCCGCCACGGAGGTGCTCGTCGCGTCCGCGGCGGGCGACAGCAGCGAGCCGCCGTACACACCGCCGATGCCGACGGCGGCGAGCGCGAGGACGCCGCCGGTCATCGCGAGGCGACGGCGGACGAGGCGCCGCTTGCCGCGCTGCAGCCCGCCCTCGACCAGCTCGCGCCGGTCGTCGGCCGCGAAGCCGTCGCCGGTGCGGCGCAGGATCGCGCCGAGCTGGTCCTCGAACCCTTCGTGCTGGGGGCCTTCGTTCTGAGGCATGTCGAATTCACCGTCTCCGGTCGGGGGATGAGGAAGCCTGGGGTGGAGGAGAAGCGTGGAGGAGAGAGCCCCGCGGGGGCGGGGGCGGGGGCGGCCGGCGGGGGTGGGGCGGGCGCGGCCGGCGGCGGTCAGCGCGCGGCGAACTCGGCGATGCTGCCGCCGAGTCGTTCGCGCAGCTTCGCGAGGGCGCGTACGGAGCGGGTGCGTACCGCGGCGGAGCTGACGTGCAGGGCGTCGGCGGTCTCCTCGATGCTGCGGTCCTCCCAGTACCGCAGCACCACGACCGCCCGGTCCTTGGGGGCGAGCCCGGCCAGCGCGTCGAGCAGCGCGATCCGCAGCGCCGGGTCCTCGCCGTTGTCGGGGGCGCGGTCGGGGAGCTCGCCGAGCGGCCGCTCGGTGGCCGACCGGCGCCGCTGGTGGCTGAGGAACGTGCGGACGAGCACGGTCTGGGCGTACGCGGCGGGGTTCCCGATCCGGGCCATGCGTCCCCACAGGGCGTACATCCTGCCGAGCGTCTCCTGGGTGAGGTCCTCGGCAAGGTGGGTGTCCCCACTGGTCAGCAGGCATGCCGAGCGGAACAGCGGGCCCGTGCGTGCGGCGGCGAACTCCAGGAACTCGTCCGCGCGGGACTTTCTCATGCCCCTCCTTTCCCTCGCGGTCACGTGGTGTGGTCGCCGTACACCTCATTGACGCGATGGGGAGGGGCAAATGTTTCAGCGTCTTCGAGGGAATCTGCAGGCGTCTTCGCCGAGTGCGTCCAAAAGGGCGGAAAAGGGGTAATCCTGGAGTATGAACACTCTCAGCGCAGCCCAGACCCTGGCCGCGGGAGTCTGGCAGTCAGGCCTCGGACAGGTGCTCGGCGGGCTTGTCATCGTCGCCGTACTGATCGCGGCGGTCTGGCTGGGCTTCCGGGTCCGCGACCGCGAATCCAATCCGCCCAAGCCGGACGAGCAGCCCCATCGGCCGGACGACGGCAGCCTGCCGGGCGAGACGTCCGGGTACCGCAGGCCGACCGAGATGCCGCAGACGGACGGCGAGCACCGGCTCATGCCGTACCAGCTCAAGGACGGCTCGGAGGCGTCACCCGACCCGCCGACCGAGGAGAAGCGCAAGTGGGGCGGGATCTCCAGCGGAGGCTTCGGCAGTGGAGGCACGGGTCACGGCGACTGAACCCTTCCTGCCCGACGGAGGCCACGCCCCGTGGATGAGAACGCTGTCCCCGCAACGCTCCAGGGAGCCCTCCCCACCGCTCCCTTCGAGGAGCACCGACCGCACCTGCGGGCCGTCGCGTACCGCCTCCTCGGCACCTTCGAGGAGGCGGACGAGGCGGTGGAGGACGTACGGAGGAGCCGGCCGGCCCGGCGCCCCCCGATCGCCCCGGGCCCGGTCCCGGCCCCGTACGACCTCACCGAGGCCGTCGCCCGTGCCTGCCTGGACCGGCTCCGGTCCCGCGAGACCCACCGCGAGCACCCCTGGGACCCGTGGGACCCCTGGGCCTCGGGGATGCCGAACGACCAGAGCGACCCCGGGGAACCGCCCCCGCCGACGGCCCTCGACGGACTGACACCACCGGAACGGCTCGCGTTCGTCCTGCACGACGAGTTCTCCGTCCCGTACGAGCGGATCGCCGCGATCGTGGAACGCACCCCGGCCGCCACCCGCCAGCTCGCCGGCCGGGCCCGCTACCGGCTGCGGGAGGCCGAGGAGATGCCGGAGCCGGACCTGCCCCGCCAGCGGGACGTCGTCGCGGCCTTCCTGGCGGCCGCGCGGAGCGGCGACGCCGCCGCCCTGCACGACCTCCTCGACCCCGACGTGGTGCTGCGGGCCGACGCCACGGCCGAACGGTCCGGGGCAACGAACGTGCACGGCCCCGGGGCGGTCGCCGAGGCGATCGCCCGCCAGGTGAGCACGGCCAGAAAGGCCCTGGTGGACGGGGCGGCGGGGCTGGCCTGGCCGGCGGAGGGCGACCCACGGCTCGTGTTCGTCTTCACCGTCCTGGAGGACCGGATCACCGCGATCGACGCCCTGTCGGACGCGGACCACCTGGGCCGCCTGAAGCTCCAGCTCTGAGCCCCCTCCGCGCCCCGGTCACCACCCGGACCCCGGTCCGCTCCCGGGCTCACTCCCCGAGAACGCGCCCCGCACGGGATGCCACATGGGCGGGCGGCACGACGTCGGCGGGCAGCACGGGATCGGTGACCGGCTCCCCGAAGGTGGTCACCACGGGCAGCACCCCGGCCCACAGTCCCAGCGCCGCGTCCTCGGAATCACCGTCGTCCGGCGGCCCGCTGCGGGTCTTCACCGAGGCCTCGGTCAGGTCGAGCGCGAGCACGGCGGTCGCGGCCAGTTCCTTGCGGCTGGGCTGCCGTACGTAGTCCCACTGCCCCGGGGAGCTCTGTTCGGTGAGCGCCCGCAGGCCACGCAGCTTCTCGTCCGGGTCGGTCACGACGCGCGGGACGCCGTAGATCATCGCGCAGCGGTAGTTCACCCCGTGCTCGAAGACGGAACGGGCCAGGACCAGCCCGTCGACGTGGGTGACGGTGACACAGACGGTGGTGTCGGGCGCCTGGACGAGACTGCGGCTGGCGACGGACCCGTGCAGGTACAGCCGGTCGCCCTCGACGCCGTACGCGGTGGGCACCACCATCGTCGTCCCGTCGACGGGGACGCCGAGATGACAGAGGAACCCGGCGTCGAGCACGGCGTCCAGATCGGCCCGCCGATGACTGCCCTGCTCCCGCATCCGCCGCAACCGGGTCCGCTCGGTGACGACCGACGCCTCGTCCCCGCCGACCGCGTCCGTGCCGCCGCTCATGCTTCCCCCAAGTACCTCGACCGACGCAGAAGATCTTCCGGAGTTGTACGGCCTCCGACCCCCGGCCCGCCACCACCGCCCACCTGTCGGAACGGAAGTCCTCGGCGGTGGCAGGGTTTCCGCGGACGGCGATCCCCGTCCCCGGGCATGAAAAAACCCCAGGTCACGGCGAGTGAGTCCTGGGGTAATTCCGAGCCGCCTTCGGGATTCGAACCCGAGACCTACGCATTACGAGTGCGTTGCTCTGGCCAACTGAGCTAAGGCGGCACGCCGTCCGAACCCATGGTGGGTGCAGCAGCGACGCCAAGTCTACACAGTTTCCCGAGGTGCTCCGACCACCCCCGGAGAGGGCCTATGAGCAGCGCTTTCCTTCGGCGGGAGGGGTGCCGTCGAGGAGGTACGTGTTGATCGCCGTGTCGATGCAGTCGCTGCCCCGGCCGTACGCGGTGTGGCCGTCGCCCTCGTAGGTGAGGAGGGTGCCGGAGGAGAGCTGACCGGCCAGGGACTGGGCCCACTTGTACGGGGTGGCCGGGTCTCGGGTGGTGCCGACGACCAGGATCGGGGCGGCGCCCTCGGCGGTGATCCGGTGGGGGCCGCCGGTGGGCGGGGTCGGCCAGGAGGTGCAGTTGAGGGCCGCCCAGGCGAGGCCCCTGCCGAAGATCGGGGAGGCCTTCTCGAAGGACGGAACGGCCTTCGAGACGTCGGCGGGGCCCCCGTAGGCGGCCGGCAGGTCGAGGCAGTTCACGGCCGCGTTGGCGAACATCAGGTTGGCGTACGTGCCGTCCCCCTCCCGCTCGTAGTAGCTGTCGGCCAGCGCCAGGAGGCCCGAGCCCTCGCCGCCGATCGCCTGCGTGAGGGCCTCCCGCAGCTGGGGCCAGGCGCCCTCGTCGTACATCGCCGCGATCACCCCGGTGGTGGCGAGGGACTCGCCGAGCGCCCGGCTCTCGCCGGTGGGCACCGGCTCGGCGTCCACGTCGCGGAAGAACTTCTTCAGCGCCTCGCCGGCCGCCTCGACCGACTCCGTCCCCAGCGGACAGTCCGGCTTGGTCACGCAGTCCGCGGCGAAGGCCCGGAACGAGGTCTCGAAGCCGGCGGTCTGGTCGCGGTTGAGGTCGATCGCCGGCAGCGACGGGTCCATCGCCCCGTCGAGGACGAGGCGGCCGACCCGGTCCGGGAACAGCTCGGCGTACGTGGCGCCGAGGAACGTGCCGTACGAGGCCCCCACATAGCTGAGCTTCTCGTCGCCGAGCACCGCCCGCAGGATGTCCATGTCGCGGGCCGTCTCGACCGTGGAGACGTGCGGCAGGATCGCCCGCGACTTCTTCGCGCAGCCCGCCGAGAAGTCCTTGAAGGCGGCGCTCAGCACGTTGACCTCCGCGGTGTCGTCGGGGGTCTGGTCGACCTGCGTGAACGTGTCCATCTGGGGGCCCGTCAGACACTCGACCGGCTCACTGCGCGCGACTCCGCGCGGGTCGACGGCCACCATGTCGTAGCGGGCGCGGACGGGTGCGGGGTAGCCGACGCCCGCGTATCCCTGGAGGTAGCCGACGGCGGAGCCGCCGGGGCCGCCCGGGTTGACCAGGAGCGAACCGAGCCGCTTGCCGGGGCCGGTCGCCCGGACCCGCGAGATCGCCAGGTCGATCTGCTCCCCGTCCGGCTTCGCGTAGTCCAGCGGGGCCCGCAGGGTCGCGCACTGGAAGCCCGTGACACCGCAGTCGCGCCAGGTCGGCTTCTGCCCGTAGAACCTCTTCAGCGCCTCGGGCGAGGGGGAGGGCGAGGAGGACGGCGAGGCCTGCCGGGCGGCGGCCGTCGTGCGGGACGCCGCCGCGTCGCTTCCGCCCGAGCAGCCGGAGAGGATCAGTCCGGCGGCCGCGAGGGCCGTGGCGGACGTACGGAGCAAGCGCCTGGAGTCCATTCCCGGAGCGTATCCGGAGCGGTACGCACCGTGTCCAATCGGACTCCGGCCCCCGCCTTGTCGACGACCTCCGGCCCCGCGCCGCCGAAGCATCCCTAGTCCCGCAGTGCCATCGTCATCGCCTCCACGGCGAGCAGCGGAGCCACGTTCCGGTCGAGGGCCTGGCGGCAGGCCAGGACCGCCTCGATGCGGCGCAGGGTGCGCTCCGGCGTGGTGTCACGGGCGATTCGCTCGATCGTGTCCCGCACGTCCGTGTTGGCGAGGGCCGTGCGGGAGCGCAGCTGGAGCGCCAGGACGTCGCGGTAGAAGCCGGTCAGGTCGGTGAGCGCGAGGTCCAGGCTGTCGCGCTGCGTACGCGTTCTGCGCCGCTTCTGCCGCTCCTCCAGCTCCTTCATCGCCCCGGCCGTGCCGCGCGGCATCCGCCCGCCCTGGGCCGCGCCGAGCGCCGCCTTCAGGTCCTCGGTCTCCTTGACGTCGACCTCCTCGGCGACCTGCTTCGCGTCCTCGGCCGCCGCGTCCACCAGCTCCTGGGCGGCCTTGAGGCAGCCGCCGATGTCCTCGACCCGCAGCGGCAGTTTGAGGACGACGGACCGGCGCGCGCGGGCCCGCTCGTCGGTGGCGAGCCGCCGGGCCCGGTCGATGTGCCCCTGGGTGGCACGGGCGGCGGCGTGCGCCACCTCCGGCTCGATGCCGTCCCGCCGTACGAGCACGTCGGCGACGGCCTCCACGGGCGGGGTGCGCAGGGTCAGGTGCCGGCAGCGGGAACGGATCGTGGGCAGCACGTCCTCCAGGGAGGGCGCGCAGAGCAGCCAGACCGTGCGCGGGGCGGGTTCCTCGACGGCCTTCAGGAGGACGTTGCCCGCGCCCTCGGTGAGCCGGTCGGCGTCCTCCAGGACGATGACCTGCCAGCGGCCGCCCGCCGGCGAGAGCTGGGCGCGTCGGACCAGGGCGCGGGTCTCCTTCACACCGATGGAGAGCAGGTCCGTGCGGACGATCTCCACGTCCGCGTGGGTGCCGACGAGGGTCGTGTGGCAGCCGTCGCAGAAGCCGCAGCCCGGCGCCCCGCCCAGGGCGCGGTCGGGGCTCACGCACTGCAGCGCGGCGGCGAACGCCCGCGCCGCCGTCGCCCGTCCGGACCCCGGCGGGCCGGTGAAGAGCCAGGCGTGGGTCATCTTCGAGGCCTCGGGGTCGGGCTCTCCGGCGGCATGGGCGGTCACGAGCGCGTCGGCGTCCCGCGCGGCCGCGGCGAGCTGCTCCTCGACCTTCGCCTGTCCGACCAGGTCGTCCCATACGGCCATGTCTGCCCCTCCTCAGGTACGCCCTCCATTGTGGGGCAGTCCTCTGACATCCCCCGCCGCACGACGGGTGGTCAGGCCTCCTTGTCGCGGCGGGTCAGCCACAGGCCGACGGCGGATCCGAGCAGGACCGTGCCGGTGGCGACGCTCGCCGTCACGTGGGCGGCGCCGGTCAGGTCGGCGACGGTGTTGACATAGGCGTTGCCGAGGACGCTCGCCGTGAGCAGCAGCCAGAACAGGACACGCATCGGGATCTCCGTGGTTCGGGGGAGGCGAAGGGGCTCGAAAGGGTGGGGTCCCTACGCATTCGATCTTCGCCGTCCCGGTGCCCCGGCACAGCGGTGCCCGCCCCCGGACCGATGGTGGTGCCTGCTCCACCGCGCTCCTCGGGTCCGCCCGCATAACCTGGCGGGTATGCGCGACGCGATCAAGGAATCCGGCCGGGCGTCGCTCCACCTCCTGAGCGGGGCCGCGATCGCGATCCTCTGCTACCTGATGGTCGGCGTCGCCCTCTTCACGGCCTTCCTGACCGTCACCGTCATCGGCGCGGGCGTGCTCCCCGAGAGCGTGCTGCTGCTGCGCCGGCTGGCCGGCTGGGAGCGGCGCCGGACCGCCGCCCGGACCGGAACGCCCGTCCCGGAGGCGTATCTGCCGCTCGAAGGCCCCCTCCCCGCGCGCGTGCGGACCGCCGTCACCGATCCGGGCACGGGGCGGGACCTGATCTGGGCGGCCGCGCAGCTGCTGTACGGCATGGGGGTCTGGTTCGCCTCCCTGGTGCTGTGGCCGCCCGCGCTGCTGGTCGACGGCGTGGTGACCGGGCTCGCGGGGCGGCGGCCGGTGGTCCTGCCGCTGATCGGACGGCTCGCCGACCTGGGGGCCGAGTGGTCGCGCGCGCTGCTCACGCCGACCCCCGCGGCCGCGCGGGCCGCCGCGCTCGCCGCCCGGGTCGAGGAGCTCACGGCCACCCGCGCGGGCGCGATCGCCGCGCACGGGGCCGAGCTGCGCCGGATCGAACGCGATCTGCACGACGGCACGCAGGCCCGTCTCGTGGCGCTCTCCATGCGGATCGGCCTGGCCAAGCGGGCGTACGACTCCGATCCCGTGGCCGCGCGGAAGCTCCTCGACGACGCGCAGACGCAGGCCGAGGAGGCGCTGGCCGAACTGCGGCACGTGGTGCGCGGCATCCACCCGCCGATCCTCACGGACCGGGGCCTGACCGGGGCGGTACGTGCCCTCGCCGCGAGCAGCGGCCTGGAGGTGGAGGTGTCCGTGACGGGCCTGGCCGACCACGCCCCCGGCGACCGGCCGGAGAAGCTCGACGCCCCCCACACCCCCGGCGAACGGCCGGAGCACGTCGACGCCGCCCGCGCGACCGCACCCCGCGCCCCGGCCGCCGTCGAGGCCGCCGCCTACTTCGTGATCGCCGAGGCCCTCACCAACGCCGCCAAGCACAGCGGCGCCATCCGCGCCTCCGTCGCCCTCACCCGCGAACCGACCGCTCTCCGCGCGCGCGTGGCGGACGAGGGCCGGGGCGGCGCCGAGGCCGGGGAGAGCGGCGGCTCCGGGCTCGTCGGCATGCGCCGCCGGGTCGCCGCGCTCGACGGCACCGTACGACTGACCAGCCCCGAAGGGGGCCCGACCGTGATCGAAGTGGAGCTTCCGTGCGTGTGGTGATCGCCGAGGACAACGTCCTCCTGCGGGAGGGTCTCGTGCTGCTGCTGACCTCGTCCGGCCATGAGGTCGCCGGGGTCGCGGCCACCGGCCCCGAGGTCCTGCCGCTGCTCCTTGAGCACCGCCCGGACGTGGCCGTCCTCGACGTACGGATGCCGCCCGGCTTCCGCGACGAGGGGCTGCGGGCGGCGCTCGCGGCCCGCGAGGAGCTGCCGGACCTTCCGGTGCTCGTGCTCTCCCAGTACGTGGAGGAGACGTACGCCGCCGAACTCCTGGGCGGCGGCGCGCGGGGCGTCGGCTACCTCCTGAAGGACCGAGTGGGCCGGGTGGACGAGTTCCTGGACGCCCTGGAACGGGTCGCCGCCGGTGGTACGGCCCTGGACCCGGAGGTCGTCACCGAGCTGCTCTCCCGCCGCCGCGACGACCCGCTGGACTCCCTCACGCCCCGGGAACGCGAGGTCCTCGAACTGATGGCGCAGGGGCACGACAACGGCACGATCGCCCGCTCGATGGTGGTCACCGAACGGGCCGTGCACAAGCACATCGGCAATGTCTTCCTGAAGCTCGGCCTGCCGCCGAGCGACAGCGGCGGCCACCGCCGGGTCCTCGCCGTCCTCGCCTACCTCGACGCCTGAGTCAGGCCCGCTGTCGCCGCGAGGGCAGGAACACACCCGCCACCACCGTGACCACCACCGTGCCGGCGATCAGTGCCGCCTGCTCGGGCGGCAGGTACGGCAGCCCGCCCGTGAGCGACCAGGCGAAGGCGGTCAGCGGCAGCGCGGCCACCACGACGCCGACGAGCAGGCCCGTGGCGGTCAGGAACCCCGCCTCCAGGCCGAGCATCCGGCGCAGCTGACCGGCCGACGCGCCCACCTGGCCGAGGAGGTGGAGTTCGCCGCGTCGTCCCGCGCCGATGAGGGTGAGGGTGCTGAGGACGGAGAGGAGCGTGAGGCCGCCGATCGCGGAGACGATCACGGCCGAGACGATGCCGTTGAGTTCGGCGCCCGGCGGACTCACCTGCTCGGGCACCGCGGAGGAACCCGCGGCCGCCTTCGCCGTGGACGCCAGTACGCGCGCGGGGTGCGGATCGCTCATGTGCGGGGCCAGTTCGGCCTTCGGAAGCAGGAACTCGCCGAGCGCGAGCGAGCGTTCGTAGACCGCCACCACCCGAAGCCTCTTCGGTGTGCCGTCCCCGAGCCGCAGTTCCACCGTCGAACCGGGACGCACGTCCAGCGAGTCGGCCATGTCCGAGCCGACCGCGACCGTGCCCGTACGGGCGAGTCCGGCCAGGTCACCCGCGACGACCCCGGGGTCGAGCGTGCCCGCCAGGCCCGCCGCGTCCACGCCGAGCACCGGAAGCCGGTCGAGGCGCGGCGCACCGGCCTCCGTGCGGGCCAGGACGACCGTCGAGCGCAGGACGTCCGTGGCCGCGTCGACCCCCGGCAGCCGCCTCACCCGCTCCGCCGTCGTGCCGCTGAGCGCGAGGTCCGCGGTCGTCGCCACCCGCGCCTGCTCGTCGGCGGCCCGCCCCATCGTCGTGCCCGCGGAAAGCTGCACGAGCGCGAAGGCGGTGACGAGGACGACCGGTACGAGCGCCGCCCCGAGGCGCCGCGAGTGGGCGCTCGCACCGGCGGCGGTCAGCCGTCCGGGCGCGCCGCCGAGCCGGCGGAAGGGCAGGTCCAGGACTTTCATCGCGGCACCGGCGATCCAGGGGCCGAGCACCGCGCACCCGGCGACCAGCGTCACCGTGGCCGCCCCGGCGGCGGCGCCGGCGGCCTCGCCGCCCTGGGCCGTGGCGGTGACGGCCGACGCCACGCCCAGCAGGATCAGCGCGATCCCGACGACCCGCCGCACGCCGCCCTTCCCCGGGCGCCCGGGCTGCCGGGCGGCGAAGAGGACGACGAGCCGGGTGATCCCCACGACCACGGCGGCGATCACGAGGGAGGCGGCGAACAGCCAGGGCGGGGAGGGGAGTTCGAGACCCTCGGGGACGACGCCGGTACGGGCCCGCAGCGCCGACCACAGCCCGAGGAACACCGGCACCGCCGCGACCGCGCCGCACAGCGCCGCGAGCCCCGCCACCCGGGTCACCTCCCGGCCGGCCGCCGCCCGGACCTGACGGGCCGTCGCGCCGACCGAGAGCAGCAACTCCCGCTCACCGGTCCGCTGCTGGAGCGCCTGCGCGACGAGCGAGGCGAGCACGAGTACGGCGACGAGGACGACGGTCCCCGAGACGGCCGCGAGGAGCTGGAGGAGCTCCATCCGCGCGGGCGCCGCGGCGAGGTGCTCGGGACCGCCCCGGCCGTCGCCCGTGAGCGCCCGGAGCGGCTGCCCCGAAGCGGTGTCCTTGAGTCCGGCCTCGTCCAGGGCCGCCCGCACGCGCGCGTGGAGGGTGTCCACGGGTACGCCGGGTTCGGCGATCACGCCGACGGCGTCGACCGAGCCTGGGTGCCCGGCGAGCCTCCGCGCCTCGGCCGCCGTGACGTACAGCGCGGCGGGCCCGTCGGCGAGGCCGACGACCCTCCGCCCGGCGACGGTGTCCCCGACCCGCGCCCCGGCACCGGAGCCCATGACGGCCTCTCCGGCGCCGCGCGGCGCGCGCCCGTCGACCAGCCGGTACGGGGCCAGCCGAGCCGCCTCCCAGGACCGCCCGGTGTACGCCTTCGGGTCCGCGGGACCGCCCGCGCCCGGCTCCCGTACGACGAAGGTGTGGTCCGGCACCGCGGCCCGGACCCCCGGGACCGCCCGCACCACGTCGACGGTCGCGCTCGGGATCCGTACCCGCTCGGTCAGACCGGCCGACGCTGTCTGCGTCTCGCTCCCCCACGGCTTCGTCGTCCAGCGGACCTCCTGGTCACCGGCGACGACGACGGACGCGGCGGCGTACCGCTCCACGCGCGCGTGGCCGAGACCCGCCGAGCCGGCGGCGAGGGCCAGGGCGCCGAGCAGCACGGAGGTGACGGCGACGGCGGCGAACACGGCCGTCCACGCCTTCCGGTGCGCTCGCAGGGAGCGGGCGGCGAGCAGCCGGACCGCGGGGTTCCCGAGCGGCTTCACCCGGCCACCGCCATCCGCCGGAACGGGTGGCTGGCGTGTGCGCCCGCCGTCGAGTACGCGCCCGCCGGGTGAGCACCCGTCGAGGGCCCGCCCGCCGCGTGCGCGCCCGGAAGGTGCGCGCCCAGCATCTCCCGTACCCCCGGCTCGTCCGGACGGTCGAGGCGCCCGGCGAGCCTGCCCCGGTCGAGGAACACGGCCTCGTCCGTCCAGGCGGCCGCCACCGGGTCGTGGGTGACGAGGACGACGGTGGTCCCCCGCTCGTCGACCGCGCGCCGCAGCAGGGCGAGGACGCCGGCCGCCGTGACCGGGTCGAGGGCGGCGGTCGGCTCGTCGGCGAAGACGACCTCGGGTTCGTTGACCAGGGCGCGGGCGATGGCCACCCGCTGGCGCTGGCCGCCGGACAGGTTCTCCGGCCTGTCCCCGGCCCGGTCCGCGAGGCCGACGGCCGCGAGACCGGCAAGGGCGCGGGCGTCGAGCTCCCGGCCCTCCCGGGCTCCGGCGAGGAGCAGCGGCAGGGTGACGTTCTCCCGCACGTCGAGGGCGGAGACGAGGTTCAGCGACTGGAAGACGAAGCCGATCCGGTCGCGGCGGAGCCGGGTGAGACCGGCCGCCTTCAGCGTGGCGAGGTCCGTGCCCCCGATCCGTACCGTTCCGGTCGTCGGCCGTTCGAGTCCCGCGGCGCACCGCAGCAGGGTGGACTTGCCGGAACCCGAGGGGCCCATCACGGCCACGAACCGGCCGCGCGGCACGGTCAGACTCACCCCGTCGAGCGCGGGGGCCCCGCGCCCGTGCGTCCGGCCCACCCCGTCGAGGGCGAGGGCCGCATCCAGGGCGCGGGCGGCACCGCTCTCCGTCACTGCAGTCGTCGTCATGCCGACAACGCTAGAAAAGTGCAGGTCAGCGCGGTATGGGGCTGGCTTCCCGGTTGGGGGTGGAGCTAGCTCCACCCCCAAGCAGGGGGGGGAGAGGATCAGCGGCGGCGCCGCGGGCCCTCGTCCTCGTCGTCGTGCGGGCCGAACAGCTCGTCCGCGAGCGTCGGCAGATCGTCGAGCGGGGTCTCCTCCGCCCAGTCGGAGCGGCGGCGGGGCCGGCCGTTCTCGTCGAGCTGGGGCAGCTCGCGGGTCCGGTCGTTCTCCCCCTGCGGCTGCTGCCGGGCGGGCCCGGCGTCCCGGAAGATGCCCTGCGGCACCCGGTCGACCGGGTCGGACGCCGGGATGTCCCGGACGGAAGGCAGCACGGCGGTCGACTCGGTGTCCCGTACGGGAGGCAGGACGGCGGTCTCATCGGCGGCGCGCTCCTCGCCGATCCGGGGCAGGACGCTCGTCTCCGCCTCCGGCTTCGTGATCCTCACGATCGGTGTGGCGACGGTGACCTCTTCGGGCGAGACGGTCGGCGCGGCCGGCTCGGCGGCCGGCTTCGCTTCCCGCGCACCGGCGGACGTTCCGGCCCGCGCCCCGCCCGACGTCCGCGCCTGCGTCGTGCTCGGCTTCGCGATCCGCGGATCCGGCTTCACGATCGGGGTCGCCTGGGTGACCTCGTTGGCCGAGAGCTCGACGGCCGCGGCCTCGGCGGCACGCGCGGCCCGCTCGGCGGCGGCGTTCGCCTCCGCCTCGGCCCTCTCCCGCGCGGCCTTCGCGTCGGCGGCGGCCTTCGCCTCCGCCGCCGCCTTCTTCTCGGCGGCGGCCCGTTCGGCGGTGGCCTTGGCCGCCTCCGCACGGAGGGCGGCGGCGGCTTCCGCGGCGGCACGCTCGGCCGCGGCGCGCTCCGCCGCGGCCTTGGCCACCGCCTCGGCCGCGGTCTTCTCGGCGGCAGCCTTCGCCGCGGCCTCCTCCGCCGCCTTCGCGGCAGCCGCGGCCTCGGCCATCCGGCGGGCCTCCTCGGCGCGGAGCAGGGCCTCCTCCGCCTTGCGCTGCTTCTCCAGGCGGCGTTCCTCCGCCTCGGCCCGCAGCCGGGCCTCCTCCTCGGCCTCCTTGCGGAGCCGCTCCTCTTCCTCCTTGCGGGCCTTCTCCTCGGCCGCGAGGCGCCTGCGCTCCTCCTCGGCCGCGAGGCGGGCCTCCTCGGCCTTGCGCCGGGCCTCCTCCGCCTGACGCTCGGCCTCCAGGCGGCGCGCCTCTTCCTCCTCGCGCCGCTTGCGCTCCTCCTCCTCGGCGCGGAGCTTGGCGAGCTGCTCCTGGCGCTCGCGCTCCAGTCGCTCCTCCTCGGCCTTGCGGGCGGCTTCCTCCTCGGCGCGGCGGCGCGCCTCCTCCTCGGCCTTCCGGCGGGCCTCCTCGACGGCCTTCACCTCGGCCTCGGAGAGCGGCAGCATCCGGTCGAGCCGGTGGCGTACGACGGTGGTGACGGCCTCGGGCTCCTGCCCGGCGTCGACGACGAGGTAGCGGCTGGGGTCGGCGGCCGCGAGGGCGAGGAATCCGGCCCGTACGCGCGCGTGGAACTCCGGCGGCTCGGACTCCAGGCGGTCGGGCGCCTCGGTGAACCGTTCCCTCGCGGTCTCCGGGGAGACGTCGAGGACCACGGTCAGGTGCGGGACGAGCCCGTCGGTCGCCCAGCGCGAGATACGGGCGATCTCGGTCGGGGAGAGGTCGCGGCCCGCGCCCTGGTAGGCGACGGACGAGTCGATGTACCGGTCGGAGAGGACGATCGCGCCCCGCTCCAGAGCCGGCCGGACCAGGGAGTCGACGTGCTCGGCGCGGTCGGCCGCGTACAGCAGGGCCTCGGCGCGGTTCGAGAGCCCGGCCGACGACACGTCGAGGAGGATCGAGCGGAGGCGCTTGCCGATCGGGGTGGCGCCGGGCTCGCGGGTGACGACGACCTCGTGGCCCTTGGCCCGGATCCACTCGGCGAGCGCCTGGACCTGGGTGGACTTGCCGGCGCCGTCGCCGCCCTCCAGGGCGATGAAGAAGCCGGTAGGGGAGGGCGCCTGCACCGGGTCGGAGCCGCGCAGCGCGTCGCGCAGGTCGCGGCGGAGCGGGACGCCCGCCCGGTCGTCGGTCTTCGCGAGGACGAGCGCGGCGACCGGCAGCAGCAGGGCGCCGATCAGGGCGAGCGTGAAGGCGGCGCCGCCGTGCTCGAAGAGGAAGGTCCCCGAGTCGGAGGCGAGCCGGTGCGGTCCGATCGCGGCCGCGAGCAGCGGCGCGGCGAGCGCGCCGATCGCCATGCCGACGCGGGCGGTGGCCTGGAGGTGCTCGGTGGTGCGGGCCCTGCGGGGCTCCTCGGTCTCCTGGTCGACGAGGGTGTGCCCGATGTTCGCGGCGACTCCGGCGGCGTATCCGGCGAGGACGGAGAGGAGCAGCACGGTCGCCGTGTCCGGCACCAGGCCCATCGCGATCAGCGCGACCCCGGTGACGGCGGTCGCGAGCGCGAGCAGCCGGCGCCGGGACAGGACGGGCAGGACCGAACGGGCGGTGCGGATGCCGACGGCGGTGGCGCCGCTGAGGGCGAGGACGAGCAGCGCGTACGTGACGGGCCCGCCGCCCAGGTCGTAGGCGTGGAGTACGGCGACGGACGCGGCCGCGGCGATGGCTCCGGCGACGGTGGCGCAGGTCAGGACGAGCAGCGAGAGGGCTCCGGTACGGCCCTTCTCGACGCTCCCCTCGGCGCCCTTGTCGGCGCCCTTCTCGGTCGGCCGGCGCAGCCCCTCCAGGGGCGAGCGGGGCCGGGGGGTGTCCCCGCCGGGCAGCGCCATCGCGTACAGGACGGTGACGGAGGCGGCGAACAGACCGGCGGCGACGTACGAGCCGAGGGCGGCCTGGTGCAGTGAGAACCAGTCGATTCCGGCGCCGAGCAGGTTGCCGATCAGGGTGGCGACGAGCAGGACGGCGGCCGCGGCGGGGACGGCGAGGAAGGCGGTGCGCTGGGAGAGCCGGCGCAGCGAACCGAGGTGGTCGGGCAGCGGTCGTACGGCCCCGCCCTCGATCGGCGGGGCGGGCAGCAGCGCGGGCGCGGCGCCCTCGCGGCTGATCGTCCAGAGCCGCTCGGCCGCACCGGTGACGAAGACGGTGCCGAGCAGGTACCAGAGGGCGCTGCCGGGGGTCCAGTCGATCCACAGCGGTGCGATGACGAGCAGCGCGATCCGGACGCCGTCGGCGCCGATCATGGTCCAGCGCCGGTCGAGCATGCCGCCGGGTCCGGTGAGCGCGGTCAGCGGGCCGAGAAGGACGGCTCCGAAGAGGACCGAGGCGAGCAGCCGGGCGCCCACGACGGCGGCCACGGCGAACGCGGCGCCCCGTTCACCCCCGCCGAGCGCGCCCTCGGTCACGGCGGCCTGGAGGCCGAGGAGGACGAGCACGAGCAGGGCGAGCGCGTCGCCGGTGCTGCCGACGAAGTGGGCGCTCCACAACCTGCGCAGCGGCTGATGGCGCAAGAGGGCGCGTACGGCACGCTCCCTGGAATCCGCGACGAGTGCGGCGTCGGAATCGCCGAGGCGGTCTGGCTGCTCTGCTCGCGTCATCCGTCCACCCTATCCGGACGGCCTTGCTCCCCGCGGCCTCCGCCCGAACATCCGGACGAGCCTGTGACAGGACGAACAGGAGAACGGAGGACGGGGGTGGAGGCAGCTGCCTCCACCCCCGTCGGAACCGTTCGTTCCCGGTTCGACTACTCCGGCTTCGCCGCCGCCGTCTTCTTCGCGGCGGTCGTCTTCTTG
Organism: Streptomyces sp. CB02980; assembly: GCF_014451325.2. Classification (GTDB taxonomy): domain Bacteria; phylum Actinomycetota; class Actinomycetes; order Streptomycetales; family Streptomycetaceae; genus Streptomyces. The sequence goes on from NZ_JACSCH020000003.1 coordinate 121,555, forward strand.
GCCGTCGTCGTCTTCTTCGCGGCCGTCTTCTTCGCGGCCGTCGTGGTCTTCTTCGCCGCGGCCTTCGTCGCGGTCTTCTTCGCGGTGGTCGCCTTCTTGGCCGGGGCCTTCTTGGCGGTCTTCTTCGCCGGTCCCTTGGCCCGCTTCTCCGCGAGCAGCTCGTAACCGCGCTCCGGCGTGATCGTCTCCACGCTGTCGTCGGTCCGCAGGGTGGCGTTGGTCTCGCCGTCCGTCACGTACGGGCCGAAGCGCCCGTCCTTGACGACCACGGGCTTCTCGCTGACCGGGTCGGTGCCCAGCTCCTTCAGCGGCGGCTTGGCCGCGGCCCGGCCCCGCTGCTTCGGCTGGGCGTAGATCGCGAGCGCCTCTTCGAGGGTGATCGAGAAGAGCTGATCCTCCTCGGTGAGCGACCGCGAGTCCGTGCCCTTCTTCAGGTACGGGCCGTAACGGCCGTTCTGCGCGGTGATCTCGACGCCCTCGGCGTCCGCGCCGACGACCCTGGGCAGGGACATCAGCCGGAGCGCGTCCTCCAGGGTGACGGTGTCGAGGGACATCGACTTGAAGAGGGAGGCCGTGCGCGGCTTCACCGCGTTCTTGCCGGTCTTCGGGGTGCCCTCGGGCAGGATCTCCGTGACGTACGGGCCGTAGCGGCCGTCCTTCGCGACGATCTGGTTGCCGCTGACCGGGTCGGCGCCCAGCTCGAAGTCGCCGCTCGGCTTGGCGAGCAGCTCCTCGGCGAGCTCGACGGTCAGCTCGTCGGGTGCGAGTTCCTCGGGGACGTCGGCGCGCTGGTGGCCCTCGGCCTCCTTCTCGCCGCGCTCGACGTACGGGCCGTAGCGGCCGACGCGGAGCACGATGTCGTTGCCGACGGGGAAGGACGAGATCTCCCGCGCGTCGATCGCGCCGAGGTCGGTGACGAGCTCCTTGAGGCCGCCGAGGTGGTCCCCGTCGCCGTTGCCGGCGTCCGCCGCACCGCCGGCGGCGGCCGTACCGCCCTCGGTCTCACCGAAGTAGAAGCGCTTCAGCCACGGCACGGACTTGGCCTCGCCGCGGGCGATGCGGTCGAGGTCGTCCTCCATCCGGGCGGTGAAGTCGTAGTCGACGAGCCGCCCGAAGTGCGTCTCCAGGAGGTTGACGACGGCGAAGCTCAGGAAGGACGGCACGAGGGCCGTGCCCTTCTTGAAGACGTAGCCGCGGTCGAGGATCGTGCCGATGATCGACGCGTACGTCGACGGGCGGCCGATCTCGCGCTCTTCCAGCTCCTTGACCAGCGAGGCCTCGGTGTAGCGGGCCGGCGGCTTGGTCGCGTGGCCGTCCACGGTGATCTCGTCGGCGGTCAGCGCGTCGCCCTGGGCGACCTGCGGCAGGCGCCGCTCGCGGTCGTCGAGCTCCGCGTTCGGGTCGTCGGCGCCTTCGACGTACGCCTTCATGAAGCCGTGGAAGGTGATCGTCTTGCCGGAGGCGCTGAACTCGGCGTCACGGCCGTCGGCGGCCCGGCCGCCGATCTTCACGGTGACCGAGTTTCCGGTGGCGTCCTTCATCTGGGAGGCGACGGTCCGCTTCCAGATGAGCTCGTACAGCCGGAACTGGTCGCCGGTCAGACCGGTCTCCGCCGGGGTGCGGAAACGATCACCCGAAGGGCGAATCGCCTCGTGCGCCTCCTGCGCGTTCTTGACCTTGCCCGCGTAGACGCGCGGCTTCTCCGGCAGGTAGTCGGCGCCGTAGAGCTGCGTGACCTGCGCCCGCGCCGCCGAGACGGCGGTGTCGGAGAGGATCGTGGAGTCCGTACGCATGTAGGTGATGAAGCCGTTTTCGTACAGCTTCTGCGCCACCTGCATGGTCGCCTTCGCACCGAAGCCCAGCTTGCGGCTCGCCTCCTGCTGGAGGGTGGTGGTGCGGAAGGGGGCGTACGGGGAGCGGCGGTACGGCTTCGACTCGACCGAGCGCACCGCGAACGCGGTGTCGGCGAGCGCGGCGGCCAGGGCGCGGGCGTTCGTCTCGTCCAGGTGGAGGACGCTCTCGCTCTTCAGCCGGCCGTCGGCACCGAAGTCACGGCCCTGCGCGACCCGCTTGCCGTCGACCGCCGCGAGGCGCGCGACCAGCTGCGAAGGGTCGGAGGAGTCACCGGTGCGGCCGGTGGCGAAGGTGCCGGTGAGGTCCCAGTACTCGGCGGAACGGAAGGCGATGCGCTCGCGCTCCCGCTCGACGACGAGGCGGGTGGCCACCGACTGGACGCGGCCCGCCGACAGCTTCGGCATGACCTTCTTCCACAGGACCGGCGAGACCTCGTAGCCGTAGAGGCGGTCGAGGATTCGGCGGGTCTCCTGGGCGTCGACCATGCGCTGGTTCAGCTCGCGCGGGTTGGCGACGGCCTCGCGGATCGCGTCCTTGGTGATCTCGTGGAAGACCATCCGGTGGACCGGGACCTTGGGCTTCAGGACTTCCTGGAGGTGCCACGCGATGGCCTCGCCCTCGCGGTCCTCATCGGTGGCGAGGAAGAGCTCGTCGGATTCGGCGAGGAGCTCCTTGAGCTTCCTGACCTGCGCCTTCTTGTCGGCATTGACGACATAGATGGGCTGGAAGTCGTGCTCGACGTCGACGCCGAGGCGGCGCACCTCACCGGTGTACTTCTCGGGCACCTCGGCGGCGCCGCTGGGGAGGTCTCGGATGTGCCCGACGCTCGCCTCGACGACGTAGCCGGGGCCGAGGTAGCCCTTGATCGTCTTCGCCTTGGCAGGCGACTCGACGATGACGAGTCGGCGGCCGCCGTGTGCGGCTTCGCTGGTCGGGGACAACTTCGCTCTTCTCTCCGGATCGACACTCTCTGGCACGTACGGCGCTGGCACGCACGGCAGCGGCACGGACGGTGACGCTCCCGTCGCTGCGGAGTGTGACGGTACAACCCGCCCCCGTGTCAAACGGCGAAAGCCCGCAACGGCCACTCGAACGGTAACCCGAGTCCTGGCATTCCTGCCGCCCGGACTCCCGGTCGGGCGGGGCGCGAAAGGATCGGGAGGGGCTCGGGGAAGGATCAGAAAGGGCTCGGGGAAGGGGTCGGGAGGGGGTCGGGGAGGCGTCAGACGCGGCCGAAGCACCAGATGCCGAGGGCGAGGGAGGCGAGGCCGAAGAGGCTCGTCAGCGCGACGGCGGCCCGCGGGGCGACCCCGTGGGCGACGGGCTCACGGTGCAGTGTCCGCACGGTGGTCCACAGCAGCAGCGCGCCTCCGAACAGCGTGAACGCCGCCCCCGCGAAGATCGCCGGCCCGCTCTCCATGCCCGTACCCCGTTCCGTTCACGTGCGGTGTTGGTCTCCCGCCGCCGAGGCTGACACCTCCCGGCGTCGTAGGTGCGAATTCCGGGTGAACGACGCGGAGCATCCCGTACGGTTTCACGAAGATGGCCGGTAGTGACCCACTCGTCACTTCTCGCAGTTCTCGCCCGGCTCGGCCGGCTTGCCCGTCTCTTCTGTCACATCGTGTCGAGGGTGGCCCGGCGGCGGCTGCCCCGCTCGAAGACACCGAGCAGGACGACGGCGAGTAGCCCCCAGCCGGCGCCCACGGCGAGCTCGGCCCCGAGCAGCGCGCCGTCGAGACCGCCGCCGGCGGTCAGCCCGCGCGCCGCGTCCGCCGCGTGCGTGAGCGGCAGCAGCTCACCGGCGGCCCGCATCCACTCCGGCAGCGTCTCCCGCGGTACGGCCGCGCCGGTCAGCAGGAGCAGTACGGAACTGGCCACGTTCGACACCAGGAACACATCCCGGAAGCGGAGTCCGAGCGCGCCGAGCGCGAGCCCGAACGCCGAGCAGGCGCCGGCCGCGACGAGCAGGACGAGGCCGAGACCGGGCAGCGCCCCGGCCGGCACGGGCAGCCCGAGGACGAGCGAGGCGGCGGTGAGCACGAAGGCGCTGACGAACAGCCCGTTGAGCACGTACGGCAGGGCGCGCCCGATCCACAGCGGGACCCGGTGCCGGGGCGAGAGCAGGACCGCGCCGAGCGTGCCGTACCGGCGCTCGTTGGCGACGGCCATCGTGCCGCCGTACACGCAGGAGGCGGAAGCCGCGAGGACGGCGTTCCCCACGAGGTGGAAACGGTCGTCGGCGACCCCCAGTTCACGCCCCAGAAAGACGAAGAAGAAGACCTGGAGAAGCGGCCCGACCAGCAGGGTTCCGATGAACATCGGCGGGGTCGTCCAGTTGAAGAGGGCCCGGTAGGAGATCGCCCCGCCGACGACGACGAGCCGCGCGGTGCCGAGGAAACGGAACATGGTTGTCGTGCCTCTCGAAGGTCGGGTGAGGGTTCTCGTCGGTCGGGTGACGGGCCGTCGGCCGGGTGCGGGTGCTCGTCGGTCGGGTGACGGGCCGTCGGTCGGGTGGGGGTTCTCGTCGGGCGGGTGACGGGCCGTCGGCCGGGTGCGGGTGCTCGTCGGTCTCACGTGAGGGCGAGGGTCGCGGCGGCGCGCGCCCGGCGCTCCACCCGCCCGAGGACGAGGACGGCGGCCAGGGCGTACCCGGCGCCGAGCGCGGCGGCGGCCGCCAGCGGGGTGAGCACGTCGCCGCCTGAGGTCGCCGCGTGCACGGCCCGCGCGCCCCAGGTCGTGGGCAGGGCCCAGGAGACCGGATGGGTCCAGGCGGGCAGCACGGTGACGGGCACGAGCAGCCCGGAGAGCAGCCAGACGGGGGTGTCGAGCGGGTTGGCGAGCGCGTTGGCGTTGCGCAGCAGGACGAACGTGGCGGCGAGCAGCAGCCCGGTCATGCCGAGCGCGAGGACGCAGACCGGTACCGCGATCAGGAAGAGCAGCGGGTGCGCGAAGTCCAGGGGCACGTCGAAGAGCAGGACGCCCCACAGGACGGTCGCGCCCATCGCGTACGTGCCGATGACGGCGGTCGCCAGGGTGATCGGGAGCAGGACGAGCGCGAGCGGCGTCGGCGCGACGACGAGGGTCTCCAGGGTGCCGAGCCAGCGCTGGTTCTGCACCGCGCCGCCCGAACCGAAGAGCACCGAGCCCCAGATGCCCATGAGTCCGGCCCCGACGGAGGCGGTCAGCAGCCGGTCGGGGTCCCCCGCGGCGCGGAACAGATAGACGGCGAGGGTCGCGTAGACGAGGGGGACGAGCACGGCGAAGGTGATCTCGATCGGGGAGCGCGACATGTACGAGACGTGCGTACGGACTCCGACGAGGATCAGCCGCGGGACGCGCCGCGGGTCGACGGTACGGCCGCTCATACCGGCGTCACCTCCTTCGCGGCGCCCGCCGTGTCCTCCACGATCGCGATGTAGGCGTCCTCCAGGGACGGTTCGCGGCTGGTGACCCGGCCGATCCGTACGCCGTCGAGCGCGGCGAGGACCGGTCCGTGGAGTTCGGCGGCCCCCCGTCCGGTCTGCACGGTCACGGTCTGCAGCGCGCCCCGGTCCTCGGCGGACACGCCCCGCACGCCCGGCACCCGCCGCAGCCTGTCGAGCCGCTCGTCGTCGACTCCGTACGCCTCGATCTCCAGCACATCCCGGTCCCGTACGCGGGACTTGAGGCTGTCGGGGGTGCCGAGGGCGCGGATCCGGCCGCCCGCGATGACGGCGATCCGGTCGCAGAGCTCGTCCGCCTCGGCCATGTAGTGGGTGGTGAGCAGGACGGTCGTCCCGGCGGCGGCCAGGTCGGCGACCGTGCGGCGAAGGTCGCGGGCGGCGACGGGGTCGACGCCGATGGACGGCTCGTCGAGGAAGAGGACGTCGGGGCGGTGGAGCAGCCCGCGGGCGATGTGGAGGCGCTGCCGCATGCCGCGCGAGTAGCCCTCGACGCGCTCCTTCTCCCGGCCCAGGAGCCCCACCAGGTCCAGGAGTTCGGCGATGCGGCGCTTCTGCTCGCGGGCGGGGACGGCGTACAGCTCGGCGAAGTAGCGGAGGTTGTCGAGCGCGGAGAGCCGGTCGTACAGGCCCCGGTCGCCGCCGAAGACGTACCCGATCCTGCGGCGTACGGCGACGGGGTCGCGGGCGACGTCGTGGCCGAACACCCGGGCCGTGCCGGAGGTCGGCAGGAGCAGGGTGTTGAGCATCTTGATGGTGGTGGTCTTCCCGGCGCCGTTGGGCCCGAGGAGCCCGAACAGCTCCCCGGGCGCCACGTCGAACGTGACGCCGCGGACGGCCTCGGTCTCGGTCCGCCGGGACTTCGGCCACCCGGTCCTGCCGGTGAAGGTGCGGCGCAGCGCGTCCGCCTCGATTGCGAGCATGCGCCGGACGGTAGGAGCCCGGGGAGGGGCGCGGCCATCGATTCGGAACGCCCCGAATCGTCAGGCCACGGCCGGCCGTCGGGCCACGGCTTCGCGTCGGGCCGGCCTGTCGTAGGACCGGCCTGGCTTCAGGCCACGGCCGCGAGGACGCCCTCCCCGGCGAGCAGCGCCAGCAGCGAACGGCCGGTGTCCGTCAGCTGGTAGTACACCGAGCGTCCGACCCGGTGGCGGGTCACGACACCCGCCTCCGCGAGCACCGACAGGTGCTCGGAGACCGTGCTGGGCGCGAGGCCGAGGCGGTCGGCGAGGCCCGCCGTGGTCAGCGGCCCGCCCAGCTCGCGCAGGACCGCCGCCCGGCCGCGGCCGAGCATCAGCCCGAGCCGGTCCTCGGCGACGGGCTCGGGCGGTTCGCGCAGGGCGCCGGCGCCCCGGGCCTGGAAGCTGAGCGCGAACACCTCGGGGTCGTCCGTCGAGTACAGCCGGCAGCCCTCGGCGAAGACCAGCGGCACGAGGACGAGACGCCGCTCGCCCGGCGCGTACTCCGCGTCGATGTGCTTGGTCAGTTCGAGTACGGGCGGCTGCCACCGTCCCCGGGCCTCCAGGCCGGTGAACAGCGCGTCGACGCCCTCGGTCGCGAACGTCCTGGCCCGGACGAGCACTTCGTCCTCGACGAGCCGTCGCATCGTCGGCCAGTACGGCTCGATCGCGCCCTCCCAGTAGGCCGCGTACGCGTCGGCGAGCGCCGCGCAAGCGGCCTCCGGGTCCTTCAGATAGGGCTGCACGAAGGGCGCGTCGGCCATGCCGGGGTAGCAGACGGCCACCTGGGCGCGGACGAACTCCGGGTCGGTGGCCCGCAGCGCGGCGAGCTCCTCGTGGACGTGGACCGTGCCGAACGGCCGGGGCAGCAGGAAGTCGGAGACCACGTACCGTCCGTCGGCGAACAGGTCCCACAGCGGCCGGAGCCGGTCGTCCTCGCGCCACACCTCCCGTGCCTGCCCGACCCACTCCTGGTACGGCCAGGAGGGGTGGCGGCGCGGCAGCGCGAGGTGCATCGAGCAGAACGCGTCCCGCAGCGGGCTGATCGCGATCCGGGTCGACCCGAGCGAGACCTCGTCCAGCTCGATCCGTATCAAGCGCCGTCCCCTCCCGCGGCCGGCGCGCCGTCCCCGTCCCCGACGGGCAGCAGGAAGCCCTCCTCCACGAGCAGCCGGATCGCCTGCGGGGTGCGGTCCCGCAGTATCACCGGGTCCTCGCCCATCAGCTGCCCGATCGCGTCGAGGATGCGGCCCGCGCTGAGGGTGCCGTCGCAGACCCCGGCGAACCCGGCGCCGACGTGATCGACCCGGGTGGCACGGCGCATGCCCCGGTTCTGCCGGAGCACGACGTGCTCCGGGTCCTCGGCGCCGGGGAGTCCGACCTGCTCCTGCACGACCTCGGGCGCGAGCGCGAACCGGTCGGCGAGGAGGGCCGCGTCGTCGTGGGAGCGGAGATAGTCCTGGCGCTCGAAGTGGGCGAGGACGGTGGGGCCGAGCGGCTGCTCGACGGGGTGCGGCCACTCCTCGGCCACGATCGACGGCTCGACGGCGCCGGACGCCACGGCCTCGTTCCGCCGGATCGTGATCCAGCCGAAGCCCACCGCGCGCGTCTTGCGGGCCTCGAACTCGTCGAGCCAGCGCCCGTACGCCTCGCCGTACGCCTCCGGGTCGCCGCGGTGGTCACCGCTGTCGCGCAGCCACAGCTCGGCGTACTGGGTGATGTCCTGGACCTCGCGCTGCACGATCCAGGCGTCGCAGCCCGCGGGCACCCAGGACCGCAGCCGGTCCTGCCACTCCTCGCCCTCGACGTGCTGCCAGTTGGCGAGGAACTGGGCGTATCCGCCGTCGTTGAGCCGGTCTCCCGCCTGCTGCACGAGCGTGCGGCACAGGTCGTCGCCGCCCATCCCGCCGTCCCGGTAGGTGAGCCGGGCGCCGGGGGAGATCACGAACGGCGGGTTGGAGACGATCAGGTCGTACCTGTCCCCGTCGACCGGCTCGAAGAGCGAGCCGGTCAGCAACTCGGCCTCCCGGGCCCCGGAGAGCGCGAGGGTGAGCCGCGTGAAGTCCAGGGCGCGCGGGTTGAGGTCGGTGGCCGTGACCAGGGTGGCGTGCTGGGCGGCGTGCAGCGCCTGGATGCCGGAGCCGGTGCCGAGGTCGAGCGCGGAGGACACCGGCGTACGGACCGTGATCCCGGCGAGGGTGGTGGAGGCACCGCCGACGCCGAGGACGACCCCTTCGTCCTTCTTCCCGATCCCGCCGGCTCCGCCGACGGCGCAGCCCAGGTCGGAGACGATGAACCAGTCCTCGCCGTCGGGCCCGCCGTACGGCCGGATGTCGACCGTGGCGGAGACGGTGTCGTCCTCGCGGACCACCCAGCCGTCGGTGAGGGCCTCGTCGAGCGGGAGCGCGGCGGCGGCCCGCTCGTGCCCGACGCCCTGCTGGAGCAGGAAGAGCCGGACGAGGGTCTCCACCGGGGAGTCACCGCGGGTGGCGCGCAGCGCGGGCACGGTCTCGCTGCGCGCGAGCGCGGCGTAGGCCGGGGCGCCGAGCAGGTCGAGGAGTCCGTCGGCGGTGAAGTCGGCGGCGAGCAGCGTCTCGCGCAGACGGGCGGCGTGCGCGGGCACCGGGAGGCGGGGAGGCAGGCTGGTCGTACTCACCGCTCCATTGTGACCGCCGCCACCGACAACCGGGCAGCCGACCCGGCGGCGGGCATCGACGGACCCGGCCGAGGACGGCCGTCGCCCCGGCGGCACATGGCGGATCGCCGCTGCCACCGGGTCCGGGCGGGGCACCCCGGGCGGGATGGCCCGAGCCGGACGGCCTGGCCGGACGGCCCTGACCGGACGGCCCGAGCGGGATGCCCCGGGCGGGACTACTCCTCGGTCTTGGCCGACGAGGTCTTCTTGGCCGGCTTCGTCGAGGCCTTCCCCTTGGGCTCGGAGGAGTCGGGCGAGTCCGAGGAGTCCGAGCCCTTGTCGGCGGAGCCGGAGGCGGTGGAGCCGGGCTTCGGGGACGCCGAGCCGCCGGCCTTCGGCGGGGTCGAGGCCGTGGGCTTCTGGCAGCCGGGCTGCTTGGCCATCGCCTGGCCCAGCTCGCCCTCCTCCAGCTTGGACAGGGCGTTCTGGTCCATCTTCTCGATCTTGGTCAGACCGTCGGCGACACCCTGGAGGCCGTCCGCGAACTTCTGCTGGTTCGTCGGGTCCAGCGCGTCGACCTGCTTCTTGAGGCCCTCGTAGGCCAACGCGGTCGCGTTGAGCTCCTTGATCGCGTCCTGCTGGACCTTCTCGCCGTTCTCGACGGGCGGGGCGCCGGCGCTCTCGACGGCCTTGGCCATCGCCCGGTCGGCGTCCGCGATGTCCTGGAACGCCTTCGAGTCGGCCGCCTGGATCTCGGCGGGCTTGCTGTCGGCGGCCGTCGAGATGATGATCTGGTGGGCGTCGGCCCGCTTCTGGATCTGGGGCTTGGCCTGGTCGCAGAACGTCTTCGCCCAGTCGTCCACCTTGTTGCCCTCGTCGTCGCTGCAACCGGACAGCGCGAGCACGAGTACCGCGCCGCCGGACAGTGCGGCCGCAAGCTTCTTGTTCACCGGATCGGTCCCTTCCAAGGCTCTCGGCCCCGGAACATACACGCCGAACGGGCTACTTCCACCTTTCGTGCGACCGATTCACCCCGTATTGCAGTCTTTTGACCCAAGGGAGAGACCTCTCACGCGACCCCGACGCGCCCGGGAATGAGACGGACACCACGTACGGAGCCGGTACGGACGTCACGCGCGGAACCCGTCCGGACGTCACGTCAGGACACCGTCACGGAACGCCTCTTGGAGACCCGTACGGCGGCGATGACGACGATCAGCGCGACCCCCGCGACCGCCGCCCGGAGCCCGGCGCTGGCGTCGCCCCCGTAGCTGAACCGCACGACCGCCGGGGCGATGAGCAGCGCGACCAGGTTCATCACCTTCAGGAGCGGGTTGATCGCCGGCCCCGCCGTGTCCTTGAACGGGTCGCCGACCGTGTCCCCGATGACGGTCGCCTCGTGCGCCTCGCTGCCCTTGCCGCCGTGGTTCCCGTCCTCGACCAGCTTCTTCGCGTTGTCCCAGGCGCCACCGGAGTTGGCGAGGAAGACGGCCATCAGGGCGCCCGTGCCGATCGCGCCGGCGAGGTACGCGCCGAGCGCGCCGACGCCGAGCCCGAAGCCGACCGCGATCGGGGCCATCACCGCGAGCAGCCCGGGCGTGGCGAGTTCGCGCAGCGCGTCCTTGGTGCAGATGTCGACGACCCGTCCGTACTCGGGCTTCTCGGTGAAGTTCATGATCCCGGGGTGCTCGCGGAACTGCCGCCGCACCTCGTAGACCACCGATCCCGCCGACCGGGACACGGCGTTGATCGCGAGCCCCGAGAAGAGGAACACGACCGCCGCGCCGAGGATCAGGCCGAAGAGGTTGTTGGGCTGGGAGATGTCCATCGAGAGGGTCAGCTCGTTCGCCTTCGCGCCGACCTCGGCGACCGAGGTGGCGATGGCGTCCCGGTACGAGCCGAACAGCGCCGCGGCCGCGAGGACGGCGGTCGCGATGGCGATGCCCTTGGTGATGGCCTTCGTCGTGTTGCCGACGGCGTCCAGATCGGTGAGGACCTGGGCTCCCGCTCCCCGCACGTCCCCGGACATCTCCGCGATGCCCTGGGCGTTGTCGGCGACCGGGCCGAAGGTGTCCATGGCGACGATCACGCCGACGGTGGTGAGCAGGCCCGTACCGGCGAGTGCGACCGCGAACAGCGCGAGCATGATCGAGGAACCGCCGAGCAGGAACGCCCCGTACACGGTGAGGCCGATCAGGAGCGCCGTGTAGACGGCGGACTCCATGCCCAGGGCCACGCCCGCGAGGACGACGGTCGCGGGGCCGGTGAGCGAGGACTTGCCCACGTCCCTGACCGGCCGGCGGCTGGTCTCCGTGAAGTAGCCGGTGAGCTGCTGGATGAGCGCGGCGAGGACGATGCCGAGGGCGACGGCGACCAGCGCGAGGACCCGGGGATCACCGGCGTGGTCGTGGATGCCCGGCTCGGTGACGCCCTCGAGCTCGGCGTAGGAGGAGGGCAGGTACACGAAGGCGGCGACGGCGACTCCGGCGAGCGAGATCACGGCGGAGACGAGGAATCCGCGGTTGATCGCGCTCATCCCGCCGCGGTCGGAGCTCCGCGGGGAGACGGCGAAGATGCCGATCACCGCGGTGATCACGCCGATCGCGGGCACGATCAGGGGAAACGCCAGGCCGTAGTCGCCGAAGGCCGCCATGCCGAGGATGAGCGCGGCGACCAGGGTGACGGCGTACGACTCGAAGAGGTCGGCCGCCATGCCCGCGCAGTCGCCGACGTTGTCGCCCACGTTGTCGGCGATGGTGGCCGCGTTGCGCGGGTCGTCCTCCGGGATGCCCTGCTCGAGCTTGCCGACCAGGTCGGCGCCGACGTCGGCGGCCTTGGTGAAGATGCCGCCGCCCACGCGCATGAACATGGCGATGAGCGCGGCGCCGAGTCCGAATCCCTCCAGGACCTTGGGCGCGTCGGCGGCGTAGACGAGCACGACGCACACGGCCCCGAGCAGTCCGAGGCCCACCGTGCACATGCCGACGACCCCGCCGGTACGGAACGCGATCCGGGTGGCCCGGTGGGCCACCTCCGTCAGGTTCTTCTCGGGTTCGCCCTCGGTCGGGGTGGCCTCCCGGGCGGCGGCGGCGACCCGCACATTCGCCCGTACGGCGAGCCGCATGCCGATGTACCCGGTGACCACCGAGAAAAGCGCCCCGACCAGGAAGAACAGGGAGCGTCCGGCGCGCTGCGACCAGTTGTCGGCGGGCAGCAGCATCAGCAGGAAGAACACGACGACCGCGAAGACGGCGAGGGTCCGCAGCTGCCGCGCGAGGTAGGCGTTGGCCCCCTCCTGCACGGCGGCGGCGATCTCCCTCATCCTCTCGGTGCCCTCACCGGCCCTGAGCACCTGGCGGACGAGGAGCCGCGCGACGACCAGCGCGGCGAGGGCGACGGCGCCGACGACGTACACGATCGTCCGGTTCCCGCTCGTGAGCACCGCCGCGGCGAGAGATGTGGGGTACATGGGGACGGATCATAGGGAGACAAACCGGCACGTACGGGGATGCCGGAAACCCCCGCGCGGATGCACCAATCAGGGGGCGGGTTTCGGGGCGGACTGGTTCGGTGGGCCGCGTCGGGGGCGGGTGTCCGCGGGGCGGGGTCGGGGGCGGGGGGTCGGACGGCGGCCGGTTTCCGCGCAACGAGAAGAGGCCCTGCGGGGCAGGGCCTCTTCTCGTTGCTCTTCGTGGCTCCGTTCGGGTCAGGACAGGACGTCGGCCGAGCTCACCGGCCAGCTCATCCGGATGGTGCCGCCGTCCTCGCCGGCGCTCACCTCGACATCGTCGACGAGCCCACGGATCACCGCGAGCCCCATCTCGTCCTCACCGTCGGCGTCGTCGAATTCCTCGGCCGGGGCCGCGGCCCGCGCGCCGGGGACACCGGCGGCATCGGCCGCCGCGACCCCGGCACCCGGGACCTCGTCGCCGACCTCGATGGAGAACGTCTTCTCCTCCTCGGTCAGCACGACCCTGATGGGCGTCGTCACGTCGTTGCTGCGGTGCAGCCCGACGGCACGCGAACACGCCTCGCCGACGGCGAGCCGCACCTCGTCGAGGACCGCCTCGTCCACCCCGGCCCGGCGCGCGACCGCGGCCGCCACCAGGCGGGCCGTACGGACGTGCTCGGGCTGAGCGCTGAAGCGGAGTTCAACGGTGGCCATACGAACCCCCTGGGCTCAGTCGACGGCGTTGACGGCCTCGTCGACCGAGGTGTGGATCGGGAACACCTTGGTGAGACCCGTGATCCGGAAAATCTTCAGAATGCGCTCCTGGTTGCAGACCAGACGCAGCGAGCCCTCATGGGCACGAACGCGCTTCAGGCCGCCGACGAGCACACCGAGGCCGGTGGAGTCGAGGAAGTCCACGCCCTCCATATCGACAACCAGGTGGTAGCTGCCGTCGTTCACCAACTCGACCAACTGCTCGCGCAGCTTGGGCGCGGTATACACATCAATCTCGCCACCGACCTCGACGACCGTACGGTCACCACCAGCGCCGGACACATTGCGAGTCGACAGGGACAGGTCCACGGATCCTCCAGCACCTTGCTATCGAACGATCGTCCCCACTGGGTCTCCCGGGCGGAGTCAGGGAACTGATCGCCAGCCGCGATGGCATTCAATCACTTACCAGCAGCCATGCACGACGCCTTGGAAGCATTGTCCGTCATGGCAGTGACACACTCGGTGCCGATGGCCAAGAATCAGCGCCCCCGTCGACCCGCCGGAGACACGGGCAGCCGCCCCTCCCCCGGCATGATCCTCGACCGACTCTCGTCGGGCGAGAGCCGGACCGCGCGCATCACTCATACGGAGCACATGCCCGCCCGGGAGGGTCGTCATGCCGTCTGGCCGCATCGCATCCGTCCGGAGGTGATCGCGGCGATCGAGGCGGCCGGGATCGAGCACCCCTGGGCACACCAGGCGGAGGCCGCCGAGCACGCCCTGGACGGCGAGAACGTGGTGATCGCCACCGGCACCGCCTCGGGCAAGTCGCTCGCCTACCTCGCCCCGGTCCTGAGCACCCTCCTGGACGGCTCGGAGGCCCCGAACGGTCGCGGGACCACCGCCCTGTACCTCTCGCCCACCAAGGCCCTCGCCGCCGACCAGCGGCGCGCCGTCCGGGAACTGGCCGCCCCGCTCGGCAACCGGATCCGCCCCGCCGTCTACGACGGCGACACGCCCGTCGAGGAACGCGAGTGGGTCCGCCAGTACGCGAACCACGTGCTGACCAACCCCGACATGCTGCACCGGGGCATACTCCCCTCCCACCCCAGGTGGGCCTCCTTCCTGCGCTCCCTGCGCTACGTCGTGATCGACGAGTGCCACACCTACCGGGGCGTCTTCGGCTCCCATGTCGCCCAGGTGCTGCGGCGACTACGCCGGATCTGCGCCCGGTACGGCTCCGAGCCGGTCTTCCTCCTCGCCTCCGCCACCTCGGCCGAACCGGCCCTCGCCGCCGGCCGTCTCACCGGCCTGCCGGTCACCGAGGTCTCCGACGACGCCTCCCCGCGCGGCGAGCTGGTCTTCGCCCTGTGGGAGCCGCCGCTGACCGAGCTGCACGGTGAGCGCGGAGCGCCCGTGCGCCGCACCGCCACGGCGGAGACCGCGGACCTGCTGACCGACCTGACCCGCCAGGGCGTCCGCTCGGTCGCGTTCGTACGCTCCCGGCGCGGCGCCGAGCTGATCTCGGTGATCGCCCAGGAACGCCTCGCCGAGACCGACCGCGCCCTCGCCCGGCGGGTCGCCGCCTATCGCGGCGGCTACCTCCCCGAGGAGCGCCGGGCCCTGGAGCGGGCCCTGCACTCCGGCGAGCTCCTCGGCCTGGCCGCCACGACCGCCCTGGAGCTGGGCGTGGACGTCTCGGGCCTGGACGCGGTCCTGATCGCCGGCTACCCGGGCACCCGGGCCTCCCTGTGGCAGCAGGCGGGCCGCGCCGGCCGTTCGGGGGAGGGCGCCCTGGCGATCCTGATCGCCCGCGACGACCCGCTGGACACCTTCCTGGTCCACCACCCGGAGGCGATCTTCGACCAGCCGGTCGAGTCGACCGTCCTCGACCCGGACAACCCGTACGTCCTCGCCCCCCATCTGTGCGCCGCCGCCGCGGAGCTCCCGCTGACCGAGGCCGACCTGGCCCTGTTCGGCCCGGCCGTCCCCGACCTGCTGCCCCAGCTGGAAGGCGCCGGCCTGCTGCGCCGCCGCTCCACCGGCTGGTACTGGACCCGCCGCGAGCGGGCCGCCGACCTCACGGACATCCGGGGCGGTGGCGGCAGCCCCGTCCGGATCGTGGAGGCCGGCACCGGCCGGCTGCTCGGCACGGTCGACGAGGCCGCCTCCCACGCGGCCGTCCACGAGGGCGCCGTCCACCTCCACCAGGGCCGCACCTACCTGGTGCGGGAGCTCGACCTGAAGGACTCCGTGGCACTCGTGGAGGAGGCCGTCCCGCCGTACTCCACCACTGCCCGCGACACCACCTCCATCGCCGTCCTGGACACCGAGACCGAGATCCCCTGGGGAGCCGGCCGCCTCTGCTACGGCTCCGTCGAGGTCACCAACCAGGTCGTCTCCTTCCTGCGCCGCCGCCTGATCACGGGCGAGGTGCTGGGCGAGACCAAGCTCGACCTGCCGCCCCGCACCCTGCGCACCCGGGCCGTGTGGTGGACGGTCACCGAGGACCAGCTCGACGCCGCCCGGATCACCCCGGAGATCCTCGGGGGCGCCCTGCACGCGGCCGAGCACGCCTCCATCGGCATGCTGCCGCTCTTCGCCACCTGCGACCGCTGGGACATCGGCGGAGTCTCCGTACCGCTCCACCCGGACACCCTGCTGCCCACCGTCTTCGTGTACGACGGCCACCCGGGCGGCGCGGGCTTCGCCGAGCGCGCCTTCCACACGGCCCGTGCCTGGCTGACGGCCACCCGGGAGGCCATCGCCTCCTGCGAGTGCGAGGCGGGCTGCCCGTCCTGCATCCAGTCCCCGAAGTGCGGCAACGGCAACGACCCCCTCCACAAGCGCGGCGCGGTCCGCCTCCTCACGGAGATCCTCCGAGAGGCTCCGGAGCCCCCGCAGACACGTGAGACGCCCGAGGCACCCGAGACGCCGCCGGCGGAGGGGCCTGAGGGCCCGCCCGGGACCTGACCTCCGGCCGGTAGGGGCCGCGTGCGACCCGGGCGGTCACCTCCGCGAGCTCGCCCCGCACCGCGCAGCCCACCAGCTCGGCGCCCTGCGCGGCGGCCACCCGGGCGGCGGCGGCACAGGCCTCGGCCTCGCCCCACAGCGCCCGGTCGGCGGCGGCGAGCGCCGCCAGATCGGCCGCCCCGCCGGCCCGGTGCCTGGCCGCCACCGCCTGCCCGAGCGCGAGCACCGCCCCGAACACCACGCACAGCGCACAGGCCGCGAACGCCGCCCACACGGTCGCCGCACCCCGGTCCCGGCCGCGCGCGTCGGCCGTCACGGCGGGCTTCCCTTCTCCGGGGCGCCCGGTGCCGGGCCGCCGATCGTCGCGTCCTCCGCGAGCGCGGCGGCCTCCGCCCGCAGGGTCAGCCCCATGCCCCGGGGGCCCGGGGCCGGGGCCTCCACCGTCACCCGCCACAGCTCCCCCGACCGCGTCACCGCGACCCGGGCGCCCTCTGGCGCGGCGGCCCGCGCGGCCGACTCGGCGGAGGCCACGGGCTCGGCGCGGGCCGCGACCCGCGCCCCGGCCCGCGCCGCGTCCACACAGCGGATCTGCGCGGCGGCCGCCGCCAGCGCCCAGAGCAGGGTGACCGTGAAGAGGGCGAGGACGGGCAGCACCAGTGCCGCCTCCACGGTCACGAAACCCCGGTCAGAACGGCGCATCGAGAGCCTTCCCGATCATCGACTCCAGCGCTCCCGAGACCGTCCCGCTGGTCACGATCTTGTACAGGACCGCGGCGAACCCCGCCGCCGCGATCGTCCCCACCGCGTACTCGGACGTGGTCATCCCCTCGTCCCGGCGCGCCGCCTCCCGCCGCGCCCGCCACCAGTCGCCCATCGCCGCCTTGACTCCCATGCCGACCTCCTCGATCCGTCGTTCTCGTCGTGTCATGCCGTTCATCCGTCCAGAAGTCCCGTCGCCAGACCGATCACCACCGGGGCCACTCCCACCGCCAGGAAGGCCGGCAGGAAGCAGAGCCCCACGGGCCCGCTGATCAGGACCTGCGCCCGGCGCGCCCCGGCCGCCGCCGTCCGGGCGCGGGCCGACCGCAGCGCGGCCGCGTGCCGGGCGACGGCCTCCGCCGCGGGTGCCCCCGAGGAGCCGGCCCGTTCCATGCAGCGTGCAAGGCCCGAGGCGCCCGGTATCGCGCCGAACCTCCGCCACACCTCGGCCGGTTCGCCGCCGAGCCTCAGTTCGGCCGCCGTACGGGTCAGTCGCTCGCCCAGGGGGCCGCCGAGGGACCGCCCGACGGCCTCCGCCGCCTCCCCGGGCCCGGCTCCGGCCGAGGCGCAGGCCGCCAACAGATCCGCGGCCAGCGGAAGATGCCGCACTGCGTCGTCCTCCGTGTCCGCCGGCGCGGCGGACCTGCTCGCCGCTCCACGTCTGACGGCCGCGACAACCAGAACGGCGGCGATCAGACCGCCGAACACCCCGAACAGCACCCAGCCGAGCCCGGCCGCCCCGAAGGGCGCCACCCAGTGCCCCGCCCACCGCGGCAGCCCGGACCGAATCCTCCGCGGTCGAGGGTCCGGGGCGGGGGCGGGGGCCGGCAGCAGGTCTCGCAGCCTCCGCCGCATCCCGCGCGCCCTCCGCCCGCACACCAGCTCCCGCACTCCCTGCTCGCACCAGACGATCGCCGCGGCCGCCACCGCTGCCACCTGCACGGCCCCCCTCACGCCCGCTCCCCTCCTCGGACGATCCGCGCGGCCCACCACAGCCCGGCCGCCTCCAGAGCCCCGCCCACGACGAGGCAGCCCAGGCCCGCCGGTGTGTGCAGCAGCACCCGCAGCGGGTCCGCGCCCAGAGCCGCTCCGAGGGCGACACCGGCGAGCGGCAGCACCGCGAGGACGGCCACCGTCGCCCAGGCCCCGGCGAGTTCGGCGCGCAACCGCTCGCGCTGCTCGCGGTGGTCCCGCAGAGCCGCTTCGAGCCGGTCGAGGCCGGCGGCCAGGCCCGCGCCGCCGTCCACGGCCACCTGCCAGCACGCCGCCATCCCCGCGAGCCCGTCGGCGCCGTCCTGCCCGGCCGCTCTCCGCAGGGCCTCCGGCACGTTCCCGCCGAACCGGGCCGCCGCGAGCACCGCCGCCTCCTCGTCGCCGAGCGCGCCCGTCTCACGGGCCCCGAAGGACAGGGCCTGCGCGGGCTGCCAACCGGCCCTCAACTCCCCCACGACGGCCCCGCACAGGGCCACCACGCGCTCGGCCCGCGCCTCGCGTTCCCTCCGGCGACCGGCCTCCCGCAGCCGCCGCCCGACGACCGGCACCGCGACCACCCCCAACACCAGCGGAAGCGGCGACTCACCGAGCACCGCGACGACTCCCGCCACCGGCAGACACAGCCAGGCCCGCCGCCCCCGCAGCACGGCCCACCAGCGCGCCGCCGCCGCCGACCACACCACGGGGCCACCGAGAGTCCCGGGGAGCCCGGCGTCCCCACCGGCGAGCACCATCCGCGCCCGGCCCGTGACGCGCCTCCGCTCGACCGCCTCCCACAACGCCACGACCGCGCAGACCGCCAACGCCGCCTGGGCCACGTCCCGTACGGACACCCCCGTCGTGCTCACGCTCCCCCTCCGATCAGCGACCTCAGCCGCTCCCAGCCCCGCTCCCGCACGAACCCGGCCGCGCCCCACCGCAGCGCGGGAACCGTCCGCACCAGGCCGTCCCGGTCCCGCTCCAGGACGTGCGCCTCGGCGATCCGCCGACGCCCGTCCCGGTCCCGCGCCAGATGGAGCACCACCGACAGACCGGCCCCCAACTGGCTGTGCAGGGCGGCCCGGTCGAGCCCGGCCGCCGTCCCCAGGGCTTCGAGACGCGCCGGCACGTCCGCCGCGGTGTTGGCGTGGACCGTGCCCGAGCCGCCTTCATGGCCGGTGTTGAGAGCGGCGAGCAGATCGACCGCCTCACCGCCCCGGACCTCGCCGACCACCAGCCGGTCCGGCCGCATCCGCAGCGCCTGCCGGACCAGGTCCCGCAGGGTCACGAGTCCGGCGCCCTCCTGGTTCGCGGGCCGTGCCTCCAGACGCACCACGTGCGGATGGTCGGGCCGCAGCTCCGCCGAGTCCTCGGCGAGGACGATCCGCTCCCGCTCCCCCACCAGGCCGAGCAGGGAGGCGAGCAGTGTGGTCTTCCCCGTCCCGGTGCCGCCGCTGACCAGGTAGGACACCCGGGCGTCGATGAGTGCGCGCAGGATGGGGGCGCCGCCCGGCGGCACCGTGCCCGCCGCCGCCAGCTCCTCCAGGGTGAAGGCGCGCGGGCGGACCACCCGGAGCGACAGACAGGTCGAGCCGACCGCCACCGGTGGCAGCACCGCGTGCATCCGGGTGCCGTCGGGCAGTCGCGCGTCCACCCAGGGCCTGGCGTCGTCGAGCCTGCGTCCGGCCACCGCCGCAAGCCGTTGCGCGAGCCTGCGCACGGCGGCGGCGTCGGTGAAGGACACCGGGGCCCGCTCGAGGCCGGCGCCCCGGTCCACCCACACCCGGTCGGGTGCCGAGACCAGGACGTCGGTGACGGCCGGGTCGGCGAGCAGCGGTTCGAGCGGCCCGGTGCCGATCAGCTCGCACCTCAACTCCTCGGCCACACCCAACACTTCCGTGTCGCCGAGCAGCCGCCCCTGCGCCCTCAGCGCCGCCGCGACCCGCGCCGGGGTGGGCTCGGACCCGCTTGCCGCGAGCCGCTGCCGCACCGCGTCGAGCAGCCCCGCGCCGCCGGTCACGCCGCACCGCCAGGGGCGAGGGCGCACTCCCAGAAGGCGTCGCAGAACCGGCCGAGGGGACCACGGGGCTCGGCGCCCGGCGGCACGCCCGCGTCCTGGTCGGCCACGATCCCCGGGTCGTAAGGGAGTTCACCGGCGAGCGGCAGCCGCAGCGCGTCGGCGACCCATCGCTCGTCCAGCCCGGCCGCGTACGGTCCGCGGACCACGGCCCGCAGGTCGCGCACGCCCATGGAGAGGGTCGACGCCACCCGGTGCGCGGCCGCGACGGCCCTCAACTCGCCCGGCACGACGAGCAGTCCGAGGTCGAGCTGGGCCAGGGCCTCGACGGCCGCCGAGTCGGCCGCGCGCGGCAGGTCCACCACGACGACCCCGCCCCGGCGGCGGGCCGCCGCGAGCACGGACCGCACGGCCTCGGCCGGCACCGACGCCGCGGGCTCCCTGCCCCAGCTGAGCACCCGGACGCCCCGCACGGACGGCAGGGACTCCTCCAGGGCGCCACCGGCGAGCCGGCCCTTCGAGGCCGCGAAGTCGGGCCATCGTCTGCCCTCCTCGCGCTCGCCGCCGAGCAACACGTCGAGTCCCCCGCCCAGGGGGTCGCCGTCGACGAGCAGGGTGCGCCGCCCGGCTCGCGCGGCGGCCAGCGCGAGACCACAGGCCAGGGTGGAGGCGCCCGCGCCGCCTCGGCCGCCGACGACCCCGACGGTCAGGGCCTGCCGGCCCACGCCCTCGGCCGCGTCGGCGATGCGGTCGACGAGGAGGCCCTCGGCGTCCGGCAGCCGCAGGACGCACTCGGCCCCGATCTCGACGGCGAGCCGCCACACCCCCGAGTCGTCCCGGTCGCGCCCGACGAGGACGGTCCCCGGGCGGCGCGCCGCTCCCCGGCATCGCGCCGCGGCGTCGTCGCCGACCAGGACGAGCGGTGGGTCGGTCCAGCTCGCCCGCCGCTCCGGCACCCGGTGGTGCACCTCGGGTTCGACCCCGGCCGCGGCGCACAGCCGCAGGAGGTCGTCGAGCAGTCCGAGGTCCTCGGTGACGATCAACGGCCCCGTGCGGCGCTGCTCTTGGGCGCCGGGTCCGTCCGGACCACTCGGCACCGGGGCCCGATCCGCCCCGCTCGACACCGAGGTCCGCCTCGTACCCCTGACCCCGGAAGTCCTGGACGCCTCCATGACACACACCCCATCTCGCGATTCCTGCCGTTCGCGAACTTCGCGACAGGAATCACCGTGGGGCCGAACCGGAAATCCTGGGGATCCTGCCGAAAAACTGGGGATATCCGAAGCCCTGTGAATATCTTCGCCACTCCTCCGGGGGCTGCCCGGAACGCATCCTGCCGGTTACTGTGAGTGATGAATCGAGGGCCCGGCGGAGCGCGGGACGATGCGTGGCCGACGGCCGGAAGGAAGGAGGCGGACGATGTCCCACAGCGCCAAAACGGCTCCGGACATGCGACGACCCCAGCCGGGGGGGAGAGCTGGGGTCGTCTCTCCGGCCGACTCGGGGGGGGGGAGGAGCCGGACCGGGTTAGCACGGTCGCGAACGATCCGTGACTTCCATGGTGTACCCGAGAGCCTTCTCAGGCAAACCCACGCGCCCCAGCGTACGCCGAATGGCGGGCACCTATGCTCAGGCTTGTGGAAAACCACTCCTTGCCGCGCACAGCCGCCTTCTTTGACCTGGACAAGACGGTCATTGCGAAGTCCTCGACGCTGACCTTCAGCAAGTCCTTCTACCGGGGCGGACTGATCAGCCGCCGCGCCGCCCTGCGGACGGCCTACATCCAGTTCGTCTTCCTGGCAGGTGGGGCCGATCACGACCAGATGGAGCGGATGCGTGAATATCTTTCCGCGCTCTGCAAAGGCTGGAACGTGGCCCAGGTGAAGGAGCTCGTCGCCGAGACCCTTCACGACCTGATCGACCCGATCATCTACGACGAGGCCGCCTCCCTCATCGAGGAGCACCACGCCGCCGGACGCGACGTCGTGATCGTCTCGACCTCCGGCGCCGAGGTCGTCGAGCCGATCGGCGAGATGCTCGGCGCCGACCGGGTCGTCGCCACCCGGATGGTGGTCGGCGAGGACGGCTGCTTCACCGGTGAGGTGGAGTACTACGCCTACGGGCCGACGAAGGCCGAGGCCGTCCGGGAGCTCGCGAAGTCCGAGGGCTACGACCTCTCGCGCTGCTACGCGTACAGCGACTCGGCGACCGACATCCCCATGCTGGAGGCCGTCGGCCACCCGTACGCGGTCAATCCGGACCGGGCACTGCGCCGCGAGGCCGTGGCGCGGGAATGGCCGGTTCTCGCCTTCGAGAAGCCGGTGCGGCTCAAGCAGCGGCTGCCCGAATTCCGTATGCCGCCCCGGCCCACGCTCGTCGCCGCGGCGGCGGTGGGCGCGGCGGCCGTGGGGGCCGGACTCGTCTGGTACGCCGCCCGGCGTCGGCAGGCCGCGCTCGCCCATCGGCTCGCGGATGACTTTGCCCGAATTTGAGCAATGAGCAGAGAAGTGGAGCCAGCACTTTCGCTTCTACCCCGACAGGAGTAGAAAGGAATCAGGCCCGCGAGACCGAGGACATCCGAGAGGATCACCTGTTGAGCATGAAGGCCCCACGGACCTAGCACAGAAACCGAGCACCCACGCGACGTCGACCCGTCGATTACGGGCCAGCCGCACCAGGCCACGGGCAAAGTTCCCGGCCTGATGGGCACATATTCGAGGACGCATGGTAACTGGGTAGACGTGCCAGCGGCGGTACCAGAACTGGTGCCGCCGCAACCCGTTCCGGGCCCCCGCGAGGGGCCCGGACTCGTTTTGTCAGGACCGGGATTCGGACCGCGCGGCCGTCCGTCCGAGGCCGGGATCCGGACCCGCGCCGCCGTCCGCGCCGCGCCGGTTCAGGCCGCGCCGCGCCGGTTCAGGCCGCGCCGCGCTGGAGGGCCTCGCACACGGCCGTCGACTCGCGGACACCGAGTTCCACCGAGCGCCCGCAGTGCGCGATCCAGCCGCCCACACCCTCCGGGGTCCCCGACAGATACCCCTCGAACGCGGCGACGTACGCGGCCCGTCCCTGCTCCGCGTGACCGACCTCCGCCGGGCAGATCGCCTTGGGGTCGAGGCCACTGCCGACCAGCGCGATCCGCTCCGCGGCCCGTGCGACCAGGCCGTTGTACGAGGTGAACGGGCGCAGCGCGAGCAGCTCGCCGTGGACCACGGCGGCCGTCACCAGCGCGGGGGCCTCGCCGCCCGCGACGATCAGCTCCGCCAGCCCGTCGAGTCGTCCGCCGACCTCGGCGGGCGTCGGCAGCGGGGCCGTGACCAGCGGTTCGTCGACCCCCTCGCCGTCCAGCCGGGGCCGGCCCACCGATGCGCCCGGGTCGCCCGCGGCGACCAGGTGGAGCCGGGCGAGGACCCGCAGCGGCGACTGGCGCCAGATGGAGAGCAGCTGCCCGGCCTCGGCGCCGAGCCGCAGCGCGGCGCCGACCGTGCGGGCCTCGGCGTCGGAGCTGAAGTCGGTGCGGCGGCGGACCTCTTCCAGGGCCCAGTCGGCGCCGGACAGCGCGGCCGAGCCGCGCGCCCCGCGCAGGGCCGCCTCGGAGGAGATCTCGTTGCTGCGACGGCGCATCACACGGTGGCCGTAGACCCGGTCGACGGCCTTGCGTACGGAGTCCACCGCGTCGGCGACGCCCGGCAGGGAGCCGAGGGCGGCCAAGGGGTCAGAGGCGTGCGTACTCATAAGTAGGGAGGCTACGCGCCCCGGCGGCCCGCCCCACGATGGAGTGGTCTTCTTCACGCATCACGACCACGCGGCGCGTTCATACCACTACCCTAGGTGAACATGAAGATCGCTTTCGTGGGGAAGGGCGGCAGCGGCAAGACCACGCTGTCCTCGCTCTTCATCCGCCACCTCGCCGCCAACGAAGCCCCGGTCGTAGCCGTCGACGCCGACATCAACCAGCACCTGGGTGCCGCGCTCGGCCTGCCCGACGCGGACGCCGCCGCGATGCCCGCGATGGGCGCGCATCTGCCGCTGATCAAGGAGTACCTGCGGGGCAGCAACCCGCGGATCGTCTCCGCGGACACGATGATCAAGACGACGCCGCCCGGGGAGGGTTCACGGCTGCTGCGGGTGCACGAGGAGAACCCGGTCTACGAGGCCTGCGCGCGGACGGTGCCGCTCGACGACGGCGAGATCCGTCTGATGGCGACCGGTCCCTTCACGGAGTCGGACCTCGGGGTGTCCTGCTACCACTCGAAGGTCGGCGCGGTGGAGCTCTGCCTGAACCACCTGGTCGACGGCGCCGACGAGTACGTGGTGGTCGACATGACCGCCGGCTCGGACTCCTTCGCCTCCGGCCTCTTCACCCGCTTCGACATGACGTTCCTGGTCGCCGAGCCGACCCGCAAGGGCGTCTCGGTCTACCGCCAGTACAAGGAGTACGCGCGGGACTTCGGCGTCGCGCTGAAGGTCGTCGGCAACAAGGTGCAGGGCCAGGACGACCTGGACTTCCTGCGCGCGGAGGTCGGGGACGACCTGCTCGTGACGGTGGGCCACTCGGACTGGGTCCGCGCGATGGAGAAGGGCCGTCCGCCCCGCTTCGAGCTCCTGGAGGCGGAGAACCGCATGTCGCTCCAGGCCCTCCAGGACGCGGCGGACGACTCGTACGCCGACCGCGACTGGGACCGCTACACACGCCAGATGGTCCACTTCCACCTGCGCAACGCGGAGAGCTGGGGCAACGCCAAAACCGGGGCCGACCTGGCTGCGCAGGTCGACCCCGACTTCGTACTCGGCGAGCCGATGACCGCGCGGCTCGGCTGACCGCACCAGCCACCACGACGGCGGACGGAGTCCGACGCAGCGCCACGAAGCCCGCAAGGCGCCCCGGCGCCGAGCGGCGCAAGGGGAGCAGAAAGAAGGGGCCCGGGGCCGACCTGGCTGCGCAGGTCGACCCCGACTTCGTACTCGGCGAGCCGATGACCGCGCGGCTCGGCTGACCGCACCAGCCACCACGACGGCGGACGGAGCCCGACGCGGCGCCGGCCTCGGTGCCGTTCAGCCTGCTTGACGTCCGTCGGTGGGGCGGGCGGCCGCCGGGGCCGTGGCACCTGCCGCCGCCGGGGCGGCCGGGGCGGTTGCCGGCTGGGGGGAGAGGAAGGCCTTCCAGCCGGCCGACGGGGCCTCGCCGACCTTCAGCGTGCGCATCTTGGCGATGACGTCGGGGTCCTGGGCGTCGAGCCAGTCGGCGAGCTGCCGGAAGGACACGCACTTCACGTCCTTCTGGACGCAGACCGTGGCGATGGTCTCCTCGATGGCCCGCATGTACACGCCACCGTTCCAGGACTCGAAGTGGTTGCCGATGACGAGCGGCGCGCGGTTGCCCCGGTAGGAGCGCTCGAAGGCCTGCACCAGGCCGTCCCGCATCTGGTCGCCCCAGTACTCACGCTGGGAGGGGTTGCCCTGGGTCGTGCCCGGGGACTGGTTGACCATGAAGTTGTAGTCCATGGACAGCGTCTGGAAGGCGCGGCCCGGGACCGGCACGAGCTGGAGCGACAGGTCCCACAGGCCCAGGTCCTTCTTGGGCCAGATGTGGTCGTTGACGCCGCTCGTGTCGTAGCGGAAGCCCAGCTGCGCCGCCGCCTGGACGAAGTTCGTCCGGCCTTCGAGGCAGGGGGTGCGGGCGCCGACGAGTTCCTTGTCGTAGTCGAAGGGCAGCGGCTGCTCGGCGCGCAGCCCCGAGTTGGTCTTCCAGTTCTTGACGAAGGACTTGGCCTGCTTGATCTCGCTCTTCCACTCCTCGACGGACCAGGTGCCGACACCGCCCTCGGCCCCGCAGAAGTGCCCGTTGAAGTGGGTGCCGATCTCGTTGCCCTCCTGCCACGCGCCGCGCAGTTCGCGGACGGTGGCACGGATGCCCTCGGTGTCGTTGAAGCCGATGTCGGAGCGCCCGGCGCTGTGCTGCGGCGGGTCGTAGAGCTCCCGCTTCTCCTCGGGCAGCAGGTACACGCCGCTGAGGAAGTACGTCATGGTGGCGTCGTACTTCTTGCCGACCTTGCGGAAGTGGGAGAAGAGCTTCTGGCTGTCCTCGCCGGCGCCGTCCCACGAGAAGACGACGAACTGCGGCGGGGTCTCGCCCGGCTTGAGGCGCTGCCAGACGGGCTGGTGGGGCTGGGCGCCGGTGAAGGCGGTGGAGCCGTCGCCGATCAGGCGGACCGCGTTCGGCGGGGCGGCGGCCGGTGCCTTCTTGGCGCCCGCACCGCCCGGCGCGCTCTTCGTGGCGGTGCCGTCGGAGCCCGAGCAGCCGGCGAGGCCGCCGATCAGGGCGACGGCGAGGGCACCGGCGGCGAGCGCCTTCCTCTGGGCAGTGGTCCTTCTCCCGGCGGGTGTCATCCGCGCACCTCTCCTCGGTTCCGTGCGAGCGGCGTCAACGTCGCACCGCGACAGCCGGAGTGATGAAACGACAAGCGGCAATCCGCTCACCCTTCACCGGAACCGGTGAATCATTGCCCTGTTTGCCCCGAAAATAATGCCGGAGTCTTTACTCTCCATTACGATCCATTTACCGAGCGTTGATACTCGCCCCGGCGGGAATCCCGCCTTGCCGCCGCCATGCATCCCGCCGCTGCACGCCGTGACCCACGGCCGCGAGCCCCCACGTTCGTCCCGCACGAACCGCGACCGCGCCGCCCCGGAGGAGACGGGAATGACCCTCTGCACCCCTGCCCGCACAACCAACCGGCCCCGCGTCCAACGGCCCCACAGCCCGCCGGAGCCGCCACGCCGCTTCCGTATCGCCGGCGCCGATCTGTCGGCGTCCGTCGCCGTCTTCCTGATCGCGCTGCCGCTCTCGCTCGGCATCGCGCTCGCCACCGGAGCCCCGCTCCAGTCCGGCCTGGTCGCCGCCGCCGTCGGCGGTCTGGTCGCCGGCCGGTTCGGCGGCTCCCCGCTCCAGGTGAGCGGTCCCGCCGCCGGCCTCACCGTGGTGACCGCCGAGCTCATCCAGCTGTACGGCTGGCGCACCACCTGCGCCATCACCGTGCTCGCCGGGCTCGTCCAACTCGGGCTCTCCGCAATCCGGGTGGCCCGCTCGGCGCTCGCCGTCTCGCCCGCGATCGTGCACGGCATGCTCGCCGGCATCGGCGTCACCATCGCCCTCGCCCAGCTCCACATCGTGCTCGGCAGTACCCCGCAGAGCTCCGCCGTCGACAACGTCCTCGGCCTGCCCGCCCAGTTGGCGCACATCCACCCGGCGGCGCTCGGCATCAGCGCCCTCACCGTGGCCGTGCTGCTGTGCTGGCCCCGGCTGCCCGGCCGGGCCGGGAAGCTCGTACGCAAGGTCCCGGCAGCGCTCGTCGCGGTGATCGGCGCGACGGCGGTCGCGGCGTTCGCCGGGCTCACCGTCCCGCGCGTCGACCTGCCCTCCTGGAGCAGTCACGCCCTGCCCGGTCTGCCCGAGGGCCCGGCACTCGGCATCATGGCCGGGGTGCTGACGATCACCCTGGTCACCAGCGTGCAGTCGCTGCTGTCCGCCGTCGCGGTCGACAAGCTGGTCGCCGCCCGCCCGGACGGCGGCCGGGGCGTCCCGCGCTCCGCCCTCGACCGCGAACTCGCCGGTCAGGGCGCCGCCAACGTGGTCTCCGGGGCGCTCGGCGGCCTGCCGGTGGCCGGCGTCGCGGTCCGCAGCGTCGCCAACGTCTCGGCGGGCGCGGTGAGCCGCGCCTCCACGATGCTGCACGGCCTGTGGATCGTGCTCGCGGCCCTGCTGCTCGTGCCTGTGCTCGACCTGATCCCGCTGCCCGCGCTCGCCGCCCTGGTCATGGTGGTCGGCATCCAGATGGTCAGCATCACCCACATCCGTACCGTCACCCGGCACCGCGAGGTCGTCGTCTACGCGGTGACGCTGTCCGGCGTCGTCCTCTTCGGCATCCTGGAGGGCGTCGCCCTCGGCATCGGCGTGGCCATCGCCGTCGCCCTGCACCGGCTCGCCCGGACCCGGATCACCCGCGAGGAGCGGGACGGGCGCCAGCTGCTGCACGTCCGGGGCCAGCTGACCTTCCTCGCCGTGCCCCGGCTGAGCCGTGCCCTGCACCAACTGCCGCACGGCTCCGACGTGGTGGTCGAGCTCGACGGCTCCTTCATGGACCACGCCGCCTACGAGACGCTCAGCGACTGGACCGCGGGACACCTCGCCCACGGCGGGACGGTCGAGACGACCGGCCCCTCCGGGACGAGGATCGCCGAGCCCACCCCCTCGGCCGCCGCCGCGCACACCTGCTGCCGGCCCTGGACCCCGTGGCACAACCACCAGTGCGGTGAGCAGCCAGACGAGCGGCCCGACGAGGCCGTGGAGACCCCTCGTACGACGGGTCTGAAGCTGGCCAGCGGCATCGGCAAGTTCCAGCGGAACACGGCCCCGCTGGTCCGGGACGAGCTCGCGCGGCTCGCCCGGGAGGGCCAGACCCCCTCGCAGCTCTTCCTGACCTGCGCCGACTCCCGCCTCGTCACCAGCATGATCACGTCGAGCGGCCCCGGCGACCTGTTCACCGTGCGGAACGTCGGGAACCTCGTCCCCCTGCCCGGCGAGGAGAGCGGCGACGACTCGGTGGCGGCGGCGATCGAATACGCGGTGGAGGTGCTGCGGGTCGAGTCGATCACCGTCTGCGGCCATTCGGGCTGCGGCGCGATGCAGGCCCTGCTCAACGCCGGGCCGGACGACCCGCCGACCCCGCTCCGCCGCTGGCTGCGCCACGGCCGGCCCAGCCTGGAGCGGATGGTGAGCCGGAGACACGCCTGGGCCCGGATCTCCGGGCGGCTTCCGGCGGACGCGGTCGAGCAGCTCTGTCTGACCAACGTGGTCCAGCAGTTGGAGCACCTGCGGGCGTACGAGCCGGTGGCGCGGCGGCTCGCCGAGGGCACGCTCTCGCTGCACGGCGTGTACTTCCATGTGGGCGAGGCGCAGGCGTACCTCCTCTCCGGGACGGACGAGGTGCACTCGTACGACGACGTCTTCACCCAGGTCATGCCGACGGAGCCCCTGGAAGCGGCGAGAGCGTCCTGATCAGGGACGGGGCAGCGCGTCCTGAACCTTCCGCTCCCCCGGTCCGTGAGACTGTGTGGCCCCTTCTCCCACCGCTCGGGGGAAGGGGCCCCCGCACGCCATACGACTCACAGGTCTAAACCAATTGCCTGGAGGCTCTTGTCACCCGGGCCTCCGACTGATGAGCTATGACACGGGACACATACGCACAGAGGACGCCCTGGGAAAGGGAGATGTCGTGAGCAACGAAAGCCTGGCCAATCTGCTTCGGGAAGAGCGTCGATTTTCGCCGCCCGCCGAGCTGGCCGCGCACGCCAACGTGACGGCGGAGGCGTACGAGCAGGCCAAGGCGGACAGGCTGGGCTTCTGGGCCGAGCAGGCCAAGCGCCTGACCTGGGCCACCGAGCCGACCGAGACCCTCGACTGGTCGAACCCGCCGTTCGCCAAGTGGTTCGCGGACGGCGAGCTGAACGTCGCGTACAACTGCGTCGACCGGCACGTGGAGGCCGGCCACGGCGACCGGGTCGCCATCCACTTCGAGGGCGAGCCGGGCGACAGCCGCTCGATCACCTACGCCGAGCTCAAGGACGAGGTCTCCAAGGCGGCCAACGCCCTGACCGAGCTGGGTGTCCGCAAGGGCGACCGCGTCGCCGTCTACCTGCCGATGATCCCCGAGGCGGCCATCACGATGCTGGCCTGCGCCCGCGTCGGCGCCGCCCACTCGGTGGTCTTCGGCGGCTTCTCGGCCGACGCCGTGGCCTCCCGCATCCAGGACGCCGACGCCAAGCTGGTCGTCACCGCCGACGGCGGCTACCGCCGCGGCAAGCCGAGCGCCCTCAAGCCGGCCATCGACGAGGCCGTCGCCAAGTGCCCGCAGGTCGAGCACGTCCTCGTGGTCCGCCGTACGGGCCAGGACACCGCGTTCACCGAGGGCCGCGACGTGTGGTGGGACGACATCGTCGCCCGCCAGTCCGCCGAGCACACCCCGGAGGCCTTCGAGGCGGAGCACCCGCTCTTCATCCTCTACACCTCGGGCACCACGGGGAAGCCGAAGGGCATCCTGCACACCTCCGGCGGCTACCTCACCCAGGCCGCGTACACCCATCACGCCGTCTTCGACCTCAAGCCGGAGACGGACGTCTACTGGTGCACCGCCGACATCGGCTGGGTCACCGGGCACTCGTACATCGTGTACGGCCCGCTGGCCAACGGCGCGACGCAGGTGATGTACGAGGGCACCCCGGACACCCCGCACCAGGGGCGGTTCTGGGAGATCGTGCAGAAGTACGGCGTCACGATCCTCTACACGGCGCCGACCGCGATCCGCACGTTCATGAAGTGGGGCGACGACATCCCCGCCAAGTTCGACCTGTCGAGCCTCCGGGTGCTCGGTTCGGTCGGCGAGCCGATCAACCCCGAGGCCTGGGTCTGGTACCGCGAGCACATCGGCGCGGGCAAGACCCCGATCGTGGACACCTGGTGGCAGACCGAGACCGGCGCGATGATGATCTCGCCGCTGCCGGGCGTCACCGAGACCAAGCCGGGCTCCGCCCAGCGACCGCTGCCGGGCATCGGCGCGACCGTCGTCGACGACGAGGCCAACGAGGTGCCGAACGGCGGCGGTGGCTACCTGGTCCTCACCGAGCCGTGGCCGTCGATGCTCCGCACCATCTGGGGCGACGACCAGCGCTACATCGACACGTACTGGTCCCGCTTCGAGGGCAAGTACTTCGCCGGTGACGGGGCGAAGAGGGACGAGGACGGCGACATCTGGCTGCTCGGCCGGGTCGACGACGTCATGCTCGTCTCCGGTCACAACATCTCGACCACCGAGGTCGAGTCGGCCCTCGTCTCGCACCCGGCCGTCGCCGAGGCGGCCGTCGTCGGCGCCGCCGACGAGACCACCGGTCAGGCGATCGTCGCCTTCGTCATCCTGCGCGGTACGGCCAGCGAGGACGAGAACCTGGTCGCCGAGCTGCGCAACCACGTCGGCGCGACCCTCGGCCCGATCGCCAAGCCGAAGCGCGTCCTGCCGGTGGCGGAGCTGCCGAAGACCCGCTCGGGCAAGATCATGCGCCGTCTGCTGCGCGACGTGGCGGAGAACCGCGAGCTGGGCGACGTCACGACGCTGACCGACTCCTCGGTCATGTCGCTCATCCAGACCCAGCTGCCGTCCGCCTCCAGCGAGGACTGAGCCCGGCCCGTACGACGCGGGCTCCACGCCCGTACGAAGCGAAACGCCCGCCCCGAGCCAGTGGGGCGGGCGTTTCGCTTGACCTTCTCCGAAGGGACGAAAGCCGCAGAAATCCCTAAAGTGAATCTCGCCGGACCCAACCCACGCTCGTTAGGTAAAGTAAGGATCGCGTCAACGACGCGACAAGAAAACCTAGGTGCGCCGGGAAGTCTGGTCGGCATGTGCTCAGTCCTGCCCACCCGACCGGAGGTTTTCCCACGTGGCCGCGCCCGCACCCACCGACCGCAAGTTCCTCGGCCGTCTCCCCCTGCCCGAGCGCCAGTACCTCACCAACGCCCTGCGCGCCGAGACCGTCGGTGGTGTCCTGCTCCTCGTCGCCGCCGTCGCCGCCCTCATCTGGGCCAACACCCTGAGCGGCAGCTACGAGTCCGTCAGCGACTTCCACATAGGACCCGCCGCCCTCGGCCTCGACCTCTCGATCCAGCACTGGGCGGCCGACGGCCTCCTCGCGATCTTCTTCTTCGTCGCCGGCATCGAGCTCAAGCGCGAACTCGTCGCGGGCGAACTGCGCGACCCCAAGGCCGCCGCGCTCCCCGTCATCGCCGCGCTCTGCGGCATGGCCGCGCCCGCCCTCGTCTACGTCCTGGTCAACACCGTCGGCAACGGTTCGATGGACGGCTGGGCCGTCCCCACCGCCACGGACATCGCCTTCGCGCTCGCCGTCCTCGCCGTGATCGGCACCTCGCTGCCCTCCGCGCTGCGCGCCTTCCTGCTCACCCTCGCCGTCGTCGACGACCTCTTCGCGATCCTGATCATCGCGATCTTCTTCACCAGCGACCTGAACTTCGCCGCGCTCGGCGGCGCCTTCGCCGGACTCCTCCTCTTCTGGCTGCTGCTCCGCAAGGAGGTCCGCGGCTGGTACGTGTACGTCCCGCTGGCCCTGGTCATCTGGGGCCTGATGTACAACAGCGGCGTCCACGCCACCATCGCCGGTGTCGCCATGGGCCTGATGCTCCGCTGCACCACCCGGGAGGGCGAGAAGCACTCCCCCGGCGAGCACATCGAGCACCTCGTCCGCCCGCTCTCGGCCGGCCTCGCCGTCCCGCTGTTCGCGCTCTTCTCGGCCGGGGTGAGCATCTCCGGCGGCGCGATCCACGACGTCTTCACCCAGCCCGTCACCCTCGGCGTCGTCCTCGGTCTCGTCGTCGGCAAGGCCGTCGGCATCTTCGGCGGCACCTGGCTCGCCGCCCGCTTCACCCGTGCGGAGCTCAACCCCGACCTGACCTGGCCGGACGTCTTCGCCGTCGCCACCCTCGCCGGCATCGGCTTCACCGTGTCGCTGCTCATCGGCGAGCTCGCCTTCGCCGGGGACGAGGCCCTCACCGACGAGGTGAAGGCCGCGGTCCTCATGGGCTCGCTCATCGCGGCCGTCCTCGCCTCGGTCCTGCTGAAGCTGCGCGTCCGCAGGTACCAGGCCCTCGTCTCCGACGAGGAGCGCGACGACGACCAGGACGGCATCCCCGACATCTACGAGGAGCACGACCCGGCGTACCACCTTCGGATGGCCGAGATCTACGAGAAGAAGGCCGCGGAACACCGTGAGCGCGCCCAACTGGCGGGGGCACCGCGCGACGGGGCCGACCGTCCGGCATGATCTGAGTCGGACCGCGTAGAAGAGAACTCGGACCGCAGAAGAGAAGAGGGAGCAGCGATGAGCGACCCGTACGACGGCACCGAGCGCAGCCTCGGCCAGCTGGTCGCCTCGGCGACCGCCGAGATGTCCGCACTGGTGCACGACGAGCTCGCCCTGGCCAAGGCCGAGATCAGGCAGGACGTCAAGCGCGGTGTGATCGGGAGCGCGGCCGGCATCACGGCCGCGGTCGTGCTGCTGTTCTCGCTCCCGATGCTGAGCTTCGCGCTCGCGTACGCCATCAACACCTGGACCGGCGGGCACAACGGCAACGGGGGCTGGAACCTCGTCTGGTGCTTCCTGCTCTCCTTCGCGGCGAACGTGCTGCTCGCGGTGCTGCTCGGCGTGATCGCGTACGCCAAGTTCAAGAAGGTCAAGCCGCCGGAGAAGTCCATCGCCTCGGCCAAGCAGACGGCCGCGGTGATCTCCACCGTCAAGCCGCACCCGCGTCCGGAGCCCGCCAAGGCACTGGACAAGGCGCTGGACAAGGCCCCCACTGTGGCACGCTCGTCCGTATGACCCTCCCCGAGAGCAGCAACGGCGGGCCCGTCCGGCTCGACGGGCCGTGGACCCATCGCGACGTGGCCGCCAACGGCGCCCGCTTCCACATCGCCGAGATGGGCGACGGCCCGCTGGTGCTGCTCCTGCACGGCTTCCCGCAGTTCTGGTGGACCTGGCGCCATCAGCTGCCCCTGCTCGCCGAGGCCGGGTTCCGGGCCGTCGCGATGGACCTGCGCGGGGTCGGCGGCAGCGACCGCACCCCCCGGGGTTACGACCCCGCCAACCTGGCCCTCGACGTCACCGGCGTGATCCGCTCGCTGGGCGAGCCGGACGCGGCGCTCGTCGGGCACGACCTGGGCGGCTACCTCGCCTGGACGGCGGCCGTCATGCGGCCCAAGCTGGTGCGCCGGCTCGTGGTCTCCTCGATGCCGCACCCGCGCCGCTGGCGTTCGGCGATGCTCTCCGACTTCGCCCAGTCGCGGGCCGGTTCGCACATCTGGGGCTTCCAGCGGCCGTGGCTGCCGGAGCGTCAGCTCGTCGCGGACGACGCGGCGCTGGTGGGCGAGCTGATCCGGGACTGGTCGGGGCCGCAGCCCGTCCGCGCCTCCGAGGAGCAGGCGATCGAGGTGTACCGGCGGGCGATGCTGATCCCGTCGACGGCGCACTGCTCGATCGAGCCGTACCGCTGGATGGTGCGGTCGCTGGCCCGCCCGGACGGCATCCAGTTCAACCGGCGCATGAAGCGGCCGGTGCGGGTGCCGACCCTGCATCTGCACGGCTCCCTCGACCCGGTGATGCGGACCCGCAGCGCCGCGGGATCGGGCGAGTACGTGGAGGCGCCGTACCGCTGGCGGCTCTTCGACGGGCTCGGTCACTTCCCGCACGAGGAGGACCCGGTGGCCTTCTCGACGGAGCTCGTCAACTGGCTGAAGGACCCCGAGCCCGACCGCTGACGGTCCCCGGCCGAGCGCTGACGGTCCCTCTGGCCGCTCCGGTGCGTACAGACTTCCTTCGAACGGCCATGTGCCTCGCGCATACTCCGATTGGCGGGCCCCCGGGCGGTTACCGACCTTGGGCCACGGGCAGACGTCGAGGTATGGGCTGGACGCACGACTACGGTGACACGACAGCACGCAACCGCCGCTCGGCCGCCGGGCAGGGCTCCCGCGAGGGGGTCGGACCGCCGGACCCGGGCGGTGCGCACGCCGCGCGGGGGGTGGGGATCTCGCGCATCCTCCGCCGCCGGGCCCGCTGGGTCTCGGCCCGGCTCAGGCATCCCCGCGACACCCCGTAACAGCACCTCCGACAGCACCCTGAAGCGCCGCGGGCGCCCGTCGCCACCAGCGGCCGGGCGCCCGTTGCGGGGGTCGCAGCGGGCCTACAGCGCGCAGGCCTGGGTGTCGACCTGCTGGTTCGCGGTCCTGCCGAGCTCGATGTCCTCGCGGATCTCGTCGACGGTCAGGGCGTAGCCGGTGTTCACGTCGTCGAGGGAGCGGGCGAAGATCACGCCGGACACCTCGCCGTCGACGGTGAGGAGCGGGCCGCCGGAGTTGCCCTGGCGGACCGTCGTGTACAGCGAGTACACGTCCCTGCGCACCTCGCCCCGGCGGTAGATGTCGGGTCCGTCCGCGTTGATACGGCCGCGCACACGCGCCGAGCGCACGTCGTACGAGCCGTTCTCCGGGAATCCGGCGACGATCGCGCTGTCGCCGCTGCGGGCGTCCTCGTCGGTGAAGGTCAGCGGCGTGGCCCTGAGGTCCGGCACGTCCAGGACGGCGATGTCGCGCTGCCAGTCGTAGAGGACGACCTTGGCGTCGTAGAGCCTGCCCTCGCCGCCTATCTGGACGGTCGGCTCGTCGACGCCGCCGACGACGTGGGCGTTGGTCATGATGCGGCGGTCGGCGAAGACGAATCCGGTGCCTTCGAGGACCTTGCCGCAGCTCTGCGCGGTGCCGACGACCTTCACGATGGAGCGCTGGGCGCGGGCGGCGACCGGACTCTGGGCGAGCGCCGGGTCGGGGGGCATGACCGGGGTGATCGGCTCGTTGGCGAAGGGGCTGAAGACCGGCGGGAAGCCGCTGCGGGCCAGGGTGGAGCTGAAGTCGTCGAACCAGCGGGACGCCTGATCGGGCATCACCTGCTCGACGCCGAGCAGCACCTTGGAGTTCCGTACCTCCTTGCCCAGGGTGGGCATGGTGGTGCGGGCGAGGCCCGAGCCGATCAGCCAGGCCACGAGCAGCATCGCGACGACGTTGACCAGGGCGCCGCCGGTGGCGTCGAGGGCGCGGGCGGGCGACCAGGTGATGTGGCGGCGCAGCTTGTTGCCCAGGTGGGTGGTGAAGGCCTGGCCGACGGAGGCGCAGACGATGACCACCATCACGAAGACGACCGTCGCCGTGGTGGAGACCTCGCTGTTGTCGGTGAGCTGGTCCCAGAGGATCGGCAGCAGCAGTACGGCGACGAGGCCGCCGCCGAGGAAGCCGATCACCGACAGGATGCCGACCACGAAACCCTGGCGGTAACCGATGATCGCGAACCAGACGGCGGCGAGCAGCAACAAGATGTCCAGCACGTTCACCGTCAATTGCCTCGCAGATTCGTTTCCGGTCGCCGGGGATCAGCCAGTCCGCCGGGGTTCAGCCTGTCATGAGCGCCAGTCGAGCGGGACCTGCTTGGACCGGTCCCAGGGGCGTTCCCAGCCGGAGAAATGCAGCAGTCTGTCGATCACTCCGGCTGTAAAACCCCAGACCAGAGCGGATGCGACCAGGAATGCGGGGCCCTGGTGGCCGCTCGGATGGACCGCGGTCGCGCGGTTCGCCGGATCCGTGAGATCTGCCACGGGCACGGTGAAGACCCGGGCGGTCTCACCGGGGTCGACGACCCCGACGGGGCTGGGGGCGCGCCACCAGCCGAGGACCGGGGTGACGACGAAGCCGCTGACCGGGATGTAGAGCTGGGGAAGGACGGCGAAGAGCTGGACGCCGGCCGGGTCGAGCCCGGTCTCCTCCTGGGCCTCGCGCAGGGCGGCGCGCAGCAGCCCGCCGTCCGACGGTTCGCCGTCCTCGGGGTCGAGGGCGCCGCCGGGGAAGGAGGGCTGTCCCGCGTGCGAGCGGAGGCTGCCGGCCCGCTCCATGAGCAGCAGCTCGGGGCCGCGGTCGCCCTCGCCGAAGAGGACGAGGACGGCGGACTGCCGCCCGGCGCCGCTCGCGGGCGGCAGGAAGCGGCTCAGCTGCTCGGGCTCGACCGTGCGGGCGGCCCGGACGACGGGCCCGAGCCAGTCGGGCAGGCCGTCCCTGCTGAGCAGCCCGCCGGTGCCGGGCCCGTGGATCTCTTCGTCAGTGCGCGTCATAGGCACCCCCGAGTTTCACAACGCGATCGATGTACGGGTTCGTTCCCTCTGGAGCTCTTGCGGGTGTCCGGGGAACAGGTCTCAGCCGCCGCTCGCGCCGAGTGGGGGCGCCGGGCGGCCCGGGTAGCCGGGCGGCGGGTCGAGCCGCTGGCCGGGGAAGCCGCCCATCTCGTACTTGAGCAGCTTCTTCGCCTTCTCGGGGTCGGTCTCGCCCTCCCCGTACGACGGGCAGAGGTGGGTGATCGGGCAGGCGCCGCAGGCCGGCTTGCGGGCGTGGCAGATGCGGCGGCCGTGGAAGATCACCCGGTGCGAGAGCATCGTCCACTCGCTCTTCGGGAAGATCGTGGCGACCTCGGCCTCGATCTTCACGGGGTCGTCGGACTCGGTCCACCGCCAGCGCCGGACGAGCCGCATGAAATGGGTGTCGACGGTGATGCCGGGGACCCCGAAGGCGTTGCCCAGGACGACGAAGGCGGTCTTGCGGCCGACGCCGGGGAGCTTGACGAGGTCTTCGAGGCGGCCGGGGACCTCGCCGCCGAAGTCGTCCCGGAGGGCGGCCGCGAGACCCATGATCGACTTGGTCTTGGCGCGGAAGAAGCCGGTGGGGCGGATGAGCTCCTCGACCTCCTCGGGCACGGCGGCGGCGAGGTCCTCGGGCGTGGGGTACTTCGCGAAGAGGGCCGGGGTGGTCTGGTTGACCCGGAGGTCGGTGGTCTGCGCCGAGAGGACCGTGGCGACGAGCAGCTCGAAGGGGTTGCGGAAGTCGAGCTCCGGATGGGCGTACGGGAAGACCTCGGCGAGCTCGCGGTTGATCCTGCGGGCCCGGCGGACCATCGCGAGCCGCGACTCGGGCTTCGCGGGCCTGGCGGGCTTCGCGGGCTTGGTGGCCTTCGCGGGCTTGGTGGCCTTCGCGGGCTTCACGGCCTTCACGGGCTCGGTGGCCTTCATGGGCTTCACGGGCTTGGCAGCCTTGGCCGCTTTGGCGGAGTTCGCGGGCTCCACCGGCTCGGCGGGCTTCCGATTTGCGGCTTTCGCCCGTTTCGACACGCCGTGTTCGCCCACAGCGGAATTACCTTCGGCCGACACTCTTTCAGCCCCCTTGGCCTGCGCTCTCACCGGCGAGTTGGACACCCGGCCAGCCTAGGGGCCACCACCGACATCCGCCCCGGGCATGGCCGATCAGCGCCCAATCGGGCCCCTGACGTACGGACGAGCGACTCGGTACGTCAAACTTGTTGTGATTGATCGCACGGTTTTGTACGTCCGGCATCATGGGACGCAGGTCCCTGAGCAGGTCGACAGTATGGAGAGAACTCGTGGACGACGTTCTGCGGCGCGCCCCGCTCTTCGCGGCGCTCGATGACGAGCAGGCTGCCGAGCTGCGCGCCTCGATGAGTGAGGCGACGCTCGCCCGTGGCGACGCGCTCTTCCACGAGGGCGACCCCGGCGACCGCCTGTACGTGGTCACCGAGGGCAAGGTGAAGCTGCACCGCACCTCCCCCGACGGCCGGGAGAACATGCTGGCCGTCCTCGGCCCCGGCGAGCTGATCGGCGAGCTGTCGCTCTTCGACCCGGGCCCGCGCACCGCCACCGCGACCGCGCTGACCGAGGTCAAGCTGCTCGGCCTGGGCCACGGCGACCTCCAGCCCTGGCTGAACGCCCGCCCCGAGGTGGCCACCGCGCTGCTGCGCGCCGTCGCCCGCCGGCTGCGCAAGACCAACGACCAGATGTCCGACCTGGTCTTCTCCGACGTCCCGGGCCGTGTCGCCCGCGCGCTCCTCGACCTGTCGCGCCGCTTCGGCGTGCAGTCGGAGGAGGGCATCCACGTCGTCCACGACCTCACCCAGGAGGAGCTGGCCCAGCTGGTCGGCGCCTCCCGCGAGACGGTCAACAAGGCGCTCGCCGACTTCGCCCAGCGCGGCTGGCTGCGCCTGGAGGCCCGCGCCGTGATCCTGCTGGACGTGGAGCGCCTCGCGAAGCGCTCGCGGTAGGCATCCCCGTACGCGAGCGAGCGGTAAGCATCCTCGTACGAGAAAGGGCCGCCCCGGCCGACAGGCCGGGGCGGCCCTTTCTCGTACGCCTACGGGCTCGCCGTCAGCGCTTCGAGCCGTCCACGATCACCGGCGCCGAGGAGCCGTTCGCGCAGGGCACGGTGTAGATCGGGTTCTTCGCCGCGGCCTCCTTGAACGCGTCGATGCACTGGTTCATCAGGACCCGGTCCGTCAGCGAGTCGTTGAGGATCTTGTTGGCGCGGGCGATGCCCTCCGCCTCGATCCGGCGCCGGTCGGCCTCGGCCTTGGCCGTCCGGGCGGCCTCGGTGGCGCGCTCGGTGGCCTGCTGCTGCTGGATCTTGCGGTCGATCTGGCCCTGGAGCGCGTCCGAGGGCTTCACGTTGCGCAGGTTGACCGTGGTCACGTCGATCCCGCGCGGGACCAGGCGCTCCTTGATCAGGACGCCGATCTCGGCGTTGATCTTCTCGCGGTCGGAGGCGTACCCCTGCTCGCTGCTGTAGCGGGCGAAGACGTTACGGACGATCTCCCGGCTGTCGGGGTAGACGAGGCGCTGCTGGATGGAGTCCTCGCTGCCCGCGAGCTTGTAGAGCTCCACGGCCTTGGTCGGGACGACGGCCCACTTCACCGTCACCTCGACGTACATGACACCGCCCTGCGAGGAGCGGACCTCGACCACGTCCTTGTCGGAGAGGTTGAGGTCGACCGGGCGGGTCGAGAAGGTCGTGACGTCGGTGAAGGGCGACTTCACGTGCATGCCGGAGGTCATGGGCGAGCCGACCTTGCCGAAGGCGACCGGCACACCGACCTCGTACGCGCTGATCACGTACGTCATGCTCACGATGAGCGAGAACACGCCGGCCAGGACCGCGCCGAGGGCGCCGAACTTCAGCCCCTTGGAGTCGTTGGCTCGGCCGACGAAAAAGAGCACCACTGCGGCTATGACCAGCAGGATGGCGATGACGAACACGGGCGTTCCCCCCGAAAGCTACGGCCAGAAGTAAGCGGAGCGTAAAGCACAGGTCAAGACGACCGACGCGCCGGGGGTCCCGCTCGGTTCCGGATCGTGACGACTCCGCCCCACGACTCAGACCAGACCGCGCTCCCTCAGGTACTCCAGCTGCGCCCGTACGGACAGCTCGGCCGCCGGCCACAGCGAGCGGTCCACGTCCGCGTACACCTGGGCGACGACCTCCGCGGCCGTCCGGTGGCCGCTCTCGACCGCCGTCTCCACCTGGGCCAGCCGGCTCGCCCGGTGCGCCAGATAGAACTCCACGGCCCCCTGCGCGTCCTCCAGGACCGGTCCGTGCCCCGGCAGGACCGTGTGCACCCCGTCGTCGACGGTGAGCGAGCGCAGCCGCCGCAGCGAGTCCAGGTAGTCGCCGAGGCGCCCGTCCGGATGGGCCACCATCGTCGTCCCGCGCCCCAGGATCGTGTCGCCCGTCAGGACGGCCCGGTCGGCCGGCAGGTGGAAGGAGAGCGAGTCGGAGGTGTGGCCGGGCGTCGGGACGACCCGCAGCTCCAGACCGCCGACGGCCACCACGTCCCCCGCGCCGAGCCCCTCGTCGCCGAGCCGCAGCGCCGGGTCGAGGGCCCGTACGGCCGTCCCGGTCAGCTCGGCGAAGAGCCCGGCGCCCTCGGCGTGGTCCGGGTGTCCGTGGGTCAGCAGCGTGAGCGCGACCCGCTTGCCGAGCTTCTCGGCGGTGTCGATCACATGGCGCAGATGGCTCTCGTCGAGCGGCCCCGGGTCGACGACGACGGCGAGGTCGGAGCCGGGCTCGGAGAGCAGCCAGGTGTTCGTGCCGTCGAGGGTCATCGCGGACGGGTTCGGCGCGAGGACGTTCACGGCACGGTCGGTCGCGGGACCGGAGGTCACGAGTCCGCGCGGCTGGCCCGGCAGGGCGGCGGCGTCGCTCATCGGTCGCCTCCCATCGGGATGATCTTGGTGAACTCCTCGTGGCCCGGCCAGCTCAGGACCAGCTCGTCGCCGTCCAGGCGCGCCTGCGCCAGCACGGGGGTCATGTCCTGCTCCCGCGCCCCCGCGAGGGCCTCGGCGGCCGTGCCGTACGGCTCCAGGGTGCGCAGGGTCGAGATCGTCGGCGGCATCATCGTCAGCTCGCCCCGGTCGTAGCCGGCCGCGGCCTCCGCCGGGCGGATCCAGACGGTCCGGTCGGCCTCCGTGGAGGCGTTGCGGGTGCGCTGCCCGGCCGGCAGGGCGGCCACGAAGAACCAGGTGTCGTACCGGCGCTGCTCGAACTCCGGCGTGATCCAGCGGGCCCAGGCGCCGAGCAGGTCGGAGCGGACGACGAGCCCGCGCCGGTCCAGGAAGTCGGCGAAGGACAGCTCGCGGGCGACGAGCGCCTCCCGGTCCCGCTCCCAGTCCGCGCCCGTCGTGTCGCCGACGACCGCGTCCTCGGTCTCCCCGGCGAGCAGGACGCCCGCCTCCTCGTACGTCTCGCGTACGGCGGCGCAGACCACGGCCTGGGCCTGCGCGGGGTCGTCGAGGCCGAGCCGGGCCGCCCAGGTCTCCAGCGAAGGCCCCGCCCAGCGCACCGGGTGCTCGTCGCGCGGGTCGACCCCGCCGCCGGGGTAGGCGTACGCGCCGCCCGCGAAGGCCATCGAGGCGCGGCGGCGCAGCATGTGGACGTCGGGCCCGGCGGCCCCGTCCCTCAGCAACAGGACGGTGGCGGCGCGGCGCGGGGTCACCGGGGTGAGCTCACCGGCGGCGAGGGCGCGGATGCGGTCGGGCCACTCGGGCGGGTACCACTGACCATTCGACATGGCCGGATGCTATGCGCAAGTACTTGAATGCACGAGAGCCGGTTCTCGCCGCGTGGACCCTTGCGGGCCCGCGCGGAAGAACCGGCTCTGTGGCGCGTACGGAAGGCCGCACGGCGGAGTCGTACGGAAGGTCGTATAGCCGAGTCGTACGGAAGGTCGTACAGCCGAGTCGTACGGAAGGTCGTACGACGGAGGGTCGGGCCTCGGCTCAGGCCTCGACGAGCTCGACCTGGACCTCGACCTCGACCGGGGCGTCGAGCGGCAGCACGGTCACGCCGACGGCGCTGCGCGCGTGCACGCCCTTGTCGCCGAGGACCGCGCCCAGCAGCTCGCTGGCGCCGTTGATGACGCCCGGCTGCCCGGTGAAGTCGGAGGCGGAGGCGACGAAGCCGACGACCTTCACGACCCGCTTGATCCGGTCGAGGTCACCGGCGACCGACTTCACGGCCGCGAGGGCGTTCAGCGCGCAGGTGGCGGCGAGCTTCTTGGCCTCCTCGGCGGTGACCTCGGCGCCGACCTTGCCGGTCAGCTGGAGTTCGCCGCCCACCATCGGGAGCTGGCCCGAGGTGTAGACGTAGACGCCCGACTGCACGGCCGGCTGATAGGCGGCCAGCGGCGGCACCACGGCGGGCAGGGTCAGGCCGAGTTCGGCGAGCTTCGCCTCGACGGCCCCGCTCACGACTTGGCCCGCTTCAGGTAGGCCACGAGCTGCTCGGGGTTGTTCGGCCCGGGCACGACCTGGACGAGCTCCCAGCCGTCCTCGCCCCAGGTGTCCAGAATCTGCTTGGTCGCGTGCACCAGAAGCGGCACCGTGACGTACTCCCACTTGGTCATGGGCCCGACTGTATCCGCTGACGCGGGGCGGCTCTCCGAGGCTGCCCTGAAGCCGCCCCCCGGGGGGCTTCTCCGGGCGGCCTCCTGATTGGGCGCGGCCGCCAGTGGTTAGGCTCGACAGCGTGAGCAGGCTCCAGGTCGTCAGCGGCAAGGGCGGTACCGGTAAGACGACGGTCGCCGCCGCCCTCGCGCTCGCCCTCGCGACGGAGGGCAAGCGCACCCTTCTCGTCGAGGTCGAAGGCAGACAGGGCATCGCACAGCTCTTCGAGACGGAGGCCCTTCCGTACGAGGAACGCAAGATCGCCGTCGCCCCGGGCGGCGGGGAGGTGTACGCGCTGGCGATCGACGCCGAGCGCGCGCTCCTCGACTACCTCCAGATGTTCTACAAACTGGGCACCGCGGGGCGGGCCCTGAAGAAGCTCGGCGCGATCGACTTCGCGACGACGATAGCGCCGGGCGTACGGGACGTCCTGCTGACCGGCAAGGCGTGCGAGGCGGTCCGTCGGCGCGAGAAGCACGGCGGCCACACCTACGACCACGTGGTCATGGACGCGCCGCC
Organism: Streptomyces sp. CB02980; assembly: GCF_014451325.2. Lineage (GTDB taxonomy): Bacteria > Actinomycetota > Actinomycetes > Streptomycetales > Streptomycetaceae > Streptomyces. The sequence goes on from NZ_JACSCH020000003.1 coordinate 164,286, forward strand.
CACCGGCCGCATCACCCGCTTCCTCAACGTCAACGACGAGGTGGCCGGCCTGGCGAGGATCGGCCCCATACACAACCAGGCACAGGCCGTCATGCGGGTCCTCAAGTCCCCCGAGACGGCCGTGCACCTGGTGACCCTCCTGGAGGAGATGCCGGTCCAGGAGACCGCGGACGGCATCGCGGAGCTCCGCGCGGCCGAACTGCCGGTGGGGCGGGTCGTGGTGAACATGGTCCGGCCGCACGTCCTCGACGAGGCGGCGGTACGGGCCGCCTCCGGCGACCACCGGGACGCGATCGCCAGGACGCTGGCCTCCGTGGGCGTCGCGGGCGGTACGACGCTCGTCGAGCCGCTCCTCGACCAGGCGTCCGAGCACGCCCGGCGGGTGGAGCTGGAGCGGGCGCAGCGGGCGGTCCTCGACGACATCGGCGTCCCCTCGTACGAGCTCCCGTTCCTGGGGGACGGGGCGGACATCGCGGGGCTCTACCGGCTGGCGAAGGAACTGCGGAAGCAAGGGGTGGGCGCGTGACGGAGAAGTCCCCGGGCCGCGGCACGGCCCCGGCCCCGGACGGTCGCGCCACGGACCGGGCCCCCGACGGCCTCGACGCGGACCGGGCCCGCGACGGCCTCGACGTGGACCGGGCCCGCGACGGCCTCGACGTGGACTCCGAGGCGCACGGGCTCGACGCCGTTCCCGTGCTCGAACTCGACCCGCTGATCGACGACCTCGGCACCCGCATCATCGTCTGCTGCGGCGCGGGCGGGGTCGGCAAGACGACGACGGCGGCGGCGCTCGGCGTGCGGGCGGCGGAGCGCGGCCGCCGGGTCGTCGTCCTCACCATCGACCCGGCCCGCCGTCTCGCCCAGTCGATGGGCATCGACTCCCTCGACAACACCCCGCGCAAGGTCGACGGAATCAAGGGCTCCGACGGCGGCGAACTGCACGCGATGATGCTGGACATGAAGCGGACCTTCGACGAGATCGTCGAGGCGCACGCGGAGCCCGACCGGGCGCGGGCGATCCTGGAGAACCCCTTCTACCAGTCTCTTTCGGCCGGATTCGCCGGTACGCAGGAGTACATGGCGATGGAGAAGCTGGGGCAGCTCCGGGCGCGCGACGAGTGGGACCTGATCGTCGTGGACACCCCGCCGTCCCGCTCCGCGCTGGACTTCCTGGACGCGCCGAAGCGGCTCGGGTCGTTCCTCGACGGGAAGTTCATCAAGCTGCTCATGGCGCCGGCGAAGGTGGGCGGCCGGGCCGGGATGAAGTTCCTGAACGTCGGCATGTCGATGATGACGGGGACCCTCGGCAAGCTGCTGGGGGGTCAGTTCCTCAAGGACGTGCAGACGTTCGTCGCGGCGATGGACACGATGTTCGGCGGGTTCCGGACCCGCGCCGACGCCACGTACAAGCTGCTCCAGGCCCCGGGCACGGCGTTCCTCGTGGTGGCCACGCCGGAGCGGGACGCGCTGCGGGAGGCCGCGTACTTCGTGGAGCGGCTGGCCGCCGAGGAGATGCCGCTGGCGGGTCTCGTCCTCAACCGCGTGCATGGCAGCGCCGCCGCCCGGCTTTCGGCCGAGCGGGCGCGGGCCGCGGCGGAAAATCTTGACGAGGGGCGCATTGTGGATCAGGGGGCCGGGAAGACTGAGCGAAGTGGCTCCCCGGCCACCGAGCCCGAGCCGTCAGACCTCGCCACCGCCGCCACCACCGCACCTCCCGTACCCCAGGCTGCCCCCACAGCCGACCCGGCACAGGAATCAGCTGGAGACGACACAGAGCACGGAGACGACACAGACGACGTACGACATCTCACCGCGGGACTTCTGCGCCTGCATGCCGAGCGCATGCGGGTGCTCGCGCGTGAGCAGCGCACGCGTGACCGCTTCACCGCGCTTCACCCCGAGGTGGCGGTGACCGAAGTGGCGGCCCTGCCCGGCGATGTGCACGACCTCGCCGGGCTGCGGGCCATCGGCGACCGGCTCACGGCCGGGCGGTAACCCTCGTCCTACGGACCCCTGTCGAGGCCAGACCCCTCAAGGCCGACCCGTCGCGGCCCGGCCACTCGAGGCCGTCCTGTCGGGCCCGGCCACTCGAGGCCGACCCGTCGAGGCCCGGTCCGCCGGGCCTAGCCGACCGCGGCGTACGCCTCGTACGTCGCGTCGTCCTCGATCGCCACGGGCAGCAGGCCCGCTCCCCGCTCGTACTCCGTGCGCGCGGTCTCAAGGAGCCGGCGCCACGAGGTGACGGTCGGCCTGCGGCGCAGCAGGGCGCGGCGCTCGCGCTCCGTCATGCCGCCCCACACGCCGAACTCCACGCGGTTGTCGAGGGCGTCGGCGAGGCACTCGGTCCGCACCGGGCATCCGGTGCACACCGCCTTTGCCCTGTTCTGTGCCGCTCCCTGTACGAAAAGTTCATCCGGATCGGTAGTGCGGCAGGCCGCCTGCGCACTCCAGTCAGCTACCCAGCCCATACCGGCGCCGTCCTCTCCCGAATCGAGGCTCCCCCACGGCGGCAGCGGCATATTCACCGCTGCCAGTTGGGACGTTACGGAAGGTGGGCACAGCGCAACACCCCCTTCGGGCCCAATCTTGGATGGCCCGAACGGACTATGCGTGCGCGTCAGATCACCCAGGGGAGTGATCGAAGGACATGCGTGTGATAGCGGACATATCACCTGGATACGCCCTTCTTCGACGGTGCCACTTCGGGCACCGTGTGACGCATGAGCCGGAATCGGACACGAGGTCCCCATGCTTCGGGGTCACGGGGATTCATGCCGAAGTCACACCCGGGTCTTGATGCCAGACCACACTGCTGTGACAGTTGGGAGCAGCTTAGGCCAAGGCATATACGTGTGTCCGGCGAATGAGAACGTAGGCTGCCCCCATGGCAAAGAAGCGCTCCGGCGGTGGTCTGACCGGGACCCAGCAGGCCGCCAAGTTCCTCGGTGTCAGTGTGCTCGCGGGAGCCGTGCTGGCGGGCATCGCCCTGCCCGCGGCCGGCGCACTGGGCCTGGCCGCGAAGGGCACGGTGGAGGGGTTCGACGAGATCCCCTCCAACCTGAAGACCCCACCGCTGAGTCAGCGCACCAAGATCCTCGACTCCGAGGGCGGTCTGATCGCCACGGTGTACTCGCGGGACCGGACGGTCGTCCCGCTCGACAAGATCTCCCCGTACATGCAGAAGGCGATCGTCGCGATCGAGGACGGCCGCTTCTACGAGCACGGGGCGATCGACCTCAAGGGCGTGCTGCGCGCGATCAACCGCAACGCGCAGTCGGGCGGGGTCTCGCAGGGCGCGTCCACCCTCACCCAGCAGTACGTGAAGAACGTCTTCGTCGAGGAGGCCGGTGACGACCCCGAGAAGGTCGCGCAGGCCACCCAGCAGACCATCGGCCGCAAGGTCCGCGAGCTGAAGTACGCGATCCAGGTCGAGGAGGAGCTGGGCAAGAAGAAGATCCTGGAGAACTACCTCAACATCACGTTCTTCGGGCAGCAGGCGTACGGCATCGAGGCCGCCTCCCAGCGGTACTTCTCCAAGCACGCCGCCGACCTGAGCCTCGGCGAGGCGGCGATGATGGCCGGTCTCGTCCAGTCGCCCAGCCGCTACGACCCGATCAACGACATCCAGGAAGCCACCAAGCGCCGCAACGTGGTCCTCCAGCGGATGGCCGACGTGAAGGACATCAGCCAGGCCGAGGCGGACAAGGCGAAGGCCTCTCCGCTCAAGCTGAAGGTCAAGACCCCGAAGAACGGCTGCATCACCGCCGTCGACGGCGCCGGCTTCTTCTGCGACTACGTCCGCAAGACGATCCTCAGCGACCCGGTCTTCGGCAAGAGCGCCGAGGAGCGGACGAAGCTGTGGAACCTGGGCGGTCTCACCGTCAAGACCACGCTCGACCCGCGCGCGCAGGCCGCCGCCAACGAGGCCGCCGTCGCGAAGATCAACAAGGACGACCCGGTCGCCGCCTCGGTCGTGCAGGTCCAGCCCGGCACCGGCAAGATCCTCTCGATGGGCCAGTCCCGCCCGTACGGCCTGGACCAGAAGCAGCACCAGACGACGCTGAACCTCGCCGTCGGCAGCAAGATGGGCGGCACGACGTACGGCTTCCAGGTCGGCTCGACCTTCAAGCCGATCACGGCCGCGGCGGCGCTCGAGAAGGGCCTGAGCCCCGCCCAGAGCTTCGACACCCCGGCGCAGATCAACATCCCGGAGAGCGACTACACCCGTTGCGACGGCAAGCCGGCGGGGTACGCGAACTGGGAGGTGAACAACGAGGTCACGTCGGAGAAGGGCATGTACGACATGACCAGCGCCCTCGGTAAGTCCATCAACACGTACTTCGCCAAGCTGGAGCAGATGGCCGGCCTGTGCGAGACGCTGACGATGGCGAAGAACGTCGGCTACGAGCGCGAGCTGGGCAAGCCCATCAAGCAGAGCCCCTCGGCCACCCTCGGCAGTGTGGAGAGCACCCCGCTCGACATGGCGACCGTCTACGCGACCTTCGCCAACCGCGGCATGCACTGCACCCCGATCGCCATCGAGTCCGTCAAGGCCGCCAACGGCGACAAGCTCAACGTGCCGGACACCAAGTGCACCCGCGCGATGAGCGAGCGCACCTCCGACCTGATCAACCAGATGCTGAAGGGCGTCGTCGAGGACGGCACGGGCACCAAGGCCGGCCTCAGCGACCGCGACAACGCGGGCAAGACCGGTACGACCAACGACCGCAAGGACGCCTGGTTCGTCGGCTACACCCCGAACCTCTCCACCGCCGTCTGGGTCGGTGACGACGTCGGCGAGAAGCAGTCGATGTACCGCATCACCATCGGCGGCGAGTACTACGACAAGGTCTGTGGCGGCTGCCTCCCCGGCCCCATCTGGAAGATCGCGATGACCGGGGCCCTCAACGCCTCCGAGACGCCGGGCTTCGCCCCCATCTCCGTACCGCGGGCCCAGAAGCCCAAGGACCCGGAGGAGGGTGACGAGGGCCCGAACAAGCCGAACAAGCCCCGTAAGCCGGGCGACGGCAAGCCGGGCGGCGCCAAGCCCCCGAACAACACGTTCCCGCCCATCACGATCCCGCCGGACCTGCTGGGCGGCGGGAACGGCAACGGCGGCCGCGGAAACCGCTGACGTCGCGCAGGCGACAACCCTGACGTCACCCGGGCAACGGGAAGGGCGCCCCACCTCGGTGGGGCGCCCTTCCTCGTACCGCCTGCCGCGACTCCCGGAGGTCAGCCCGCGAGAAGCTTCTTCACGGAGGCGGCGACGCGGCCGCCGTCAGCCTGGCCGGCCACCTTCGGGTTCACGATCTTCATGACGGCGCCCATGGCGCGCGGGCCCTCGGCGCCCGCCGCCTTCGCCTCCGCGACGGCCGCCGCGACGATCCCGTCGATCTCCTCGTCGCTGAGCTGCTTCGGCAGGTACGCGTCGAGGAGGATCCCCTCCGCCTTCTCCCGCTCGGCCGACTCCAGGCGACCGCCCTGGGTGAAGGCCTCCGCGGCCTCGCGGCGCTTCTTCGCCTCCTTGGCGATCACCTTCTGCACCTCGTCGTCGGAGAGTTCGCGCTTGGTCTTGCCCGCGACCTCCTCCTTGGTGATCGCGGTGATGGTCAGCCGCAGGGTCGAGGAGCGCAGTTCGTCGCGCTCCCGGATCGCGGCGTTGAGGTCGGCCTGGAGCTTCGCCTTCAGCGTGGTCATGGGGTCAAGTGTGGCAGGTGTGGCGCCCCACCCGCCCGCGCATTTACGCCCGGAGGGTCTGCGACGATGGGGGGATGCGCGCACGGTACGGCATCCCCCTGAAGATCACGGCAGGCCTCACGGCGACGGCAGCCGCGGGAATCGTCTACGCGGCGGGCTTCGAGGCCCGCTCGTTCCGGCTCCGCCGTGTGACGGTCCCGGTGCTCCCGCCCGGCATGGCCGATCTGCGGGTCCTTCAGGTCTCCGACATCCACATGGTGAGCGGCCAGCGCAAGAAGCGCGCCTGGCTCCAGTCCCTCGCCGGGCTCCGCCCGGACTTCGTCGTCAACACCGGCGACAACCTCTCCGACCCGGAGGCGGTACCGGAGGTCCTGGACGCGCTCGGCCCGCTGATGGAGTTCCCGGGCGTGTACGTCTTCGGCTCCAACGACTACTACGGGCCCCGGCTCCGCAACCCCGGCCGCTACCTCCTTGAGAGGGCGCAGGGCCGGCACGGCCTCAACGGCAACAAGCCGGTCGTCGACGCCGTCCACAACCCGTGGGAGGACATCAAGGACGGCTTCGACGCGGCCGGCTGGGTGAACCTCACCAACACCCGCGGCCGGCTCAAGCTCCCGCAGGCGGACCTCGCGTTCACCGGCCTCGACGACCCGCACATCAAGCGCGACCGGTACGAGCGGGTGGCCGGCGGCCCCGACGAGTCGGCCGACTTCTCGGTGGGCGTGGTCCACGCCCCGTACCTGCGCGCGCTCGACGCCTTCACGGGCGACGGGTACGAGCTGCTCCTCGCCGGGCACACCCACGGCGGTCAGCTGTGCATCCCCTTCTACGGGGCGCTCGTCACCAACTGCGACCTGGACACCGACCGGGTGAAGGGCCTCTCCACCCACACGGTCGGCGACCGTACGTCCTACCTCCACGTCTCGGCGGGCTGCGGCACCAGCCGCTTCACCCCGGTCCGCTTCGCCTGCCCGCCCGAGGTCACCCTCCTCACGCTGACGGCCCGCGCCTGACCTCTGGCGGTGGGGCATGTCCACGCCGAACCACGACCGCGGCCCGGACCGCATCCGACCTGCGCCGCGACCGCCGGGAAACCGGATTTCGCCTCAGCGCGCGCGTGGGCTAAAGTAATCGATGTCGCCGCGACGTGAACAACAGAGCAGCGACATCGGGGTGTAGCGCAGCTTGGCAGCGCGCTTCGTTCGGGACGAAGAGGTCGTGGGTTCAAATCCCGCCACCCCGACAGCCGTAAGACCAGTTCAGGGGCCTGATCCGAGACATCGGATCAGGCCCCTGAGTGGTTTCCGGGGTCTCCCGGGGTCTCCGGAGTGTGTGCCTCGGTGGGCCGCCGCCCGTGGGGCGGGCGGCGGCCTCCGTGTCAGATGACCGGCGGGCGGCCCAGGCGGGTCATGTGGCGGACCGTGGACCAGCGCATGGGGTGGCGGGGGCCGCAGGAGTGGCGGACGCCCTCCGCGAAGCCGGCGAACCAGGACGCGAGGCCCGGCAGGGAGCGGGTGCGGGCCAGCGTGAGGAGGGTCCAGACGCCCAGGTAGACGGGGACGAGCAGGGCCGGCAGGTTGCGCTTGGCGAGCCAGACGCGGTTGCGGGCCGTCATCCGGTAGTAGACGGCGTGCCGGGCCGGGCTGGTCTTCGGGTGCTGGAGGAGGAGTTTCGGCTCGTAGACGACCTTCCAGCCCGCGTCGAGGGCGCGCCAGGCCATGTCCGTCTCCTCGTGGGTGAAGAAGAAGTCCTCCGGCCAGCCGCCGATCTCGTCGAGCATCACCATCGACAGGCCGTGGCCGCCGCCCAGGAAGGTCGTGACCTCCCCGCCGCGCATCGGGTCCTTCGCCCCGAGGCGCGGGACGTGGCGGCGCTGCGTCTCGCCCGTCTCGTCGGCGATGCGGAACGACACGACGCCCAGGGCGTCGTCCCCCTCGTACAGGTCGGCCAGGCGGCGGAAGACGTCCGTGTCGACGAGCAGGCCGTCGTCGTCGAGGTCCACCACCACGTCGACGTCGCCGAACGCGCGCAGTGTCTCGATCGCAACGTTCCGGCCCCCGGAAACGCCCCGGTTCTCCGGCAGTTCGACCCCGGTCACGCCCTCGGGGAGCTCCGGCAGGGTCCCGGTGCCGTTGCCGACGACCACGATCCGGGTGGCGGCCTCGTCCTGCGCCGCCACGGCGTCGAGCAGCGCCCGCAGCTCGTCGGGGCGCGTGCCCATCGTCAGTACCGCCACACCCACGCGAGGTCGCGCCACGACTCTCTCCGTTCCACGATCACCGGCGTCCGCCGGCACTCATTTCCGGACTCACTCCGGTCCGCGATGCTAACCGGCCGATGCCACCTTCCGTTCACCCGAGCCTCGGTTGTCGTCCATGGCCCCGCCCGTATCACCGGAGCGGGGGTGCCGGACGTGGGCTTCTTCACGGGGGTCGGCGGACGCCCCGGGGGGAGCGCGGCGAACGGCGTCGCCCGGCGGCTCTACGCTGGTTCCCTTCCGTCAAGTTGATCGATCGTCGAAGGGGTGGTCTCCAGGTGCTGGTCGCGGACCGATATCGGCTTCATGTGTGTATCGGCCGGGGCGGTATGGGCGAGGTGTGGCAGGCCACCGACGAGGTGCTCGGCCGGGACGTCGCCGTGAAGCTGATGCTGGCGCACGGGACCGACCCCTCCGCCGCCGACCGGTTCCGGCTGGAGGCGCAGACCGCCGCCCGGCTGAGCCACCCGCACGTGGTGGGCGTCTTCGACTTCGGCACCTGGGACGGAAAGCTGTTCCTCGTCATGGAGTTGGTGGAGGGCGACAGCCTGGCCGGCAGTCCGTCCGATCCGCTGCTGCTGCCCGCCGAGCGGGTCGCCGTGGTCGCCGCGCACGCCGCCGCCGGGCTCGCCGCCGCGCACCGGCAGGGTGTCGTGCACCGGGACATCAAGCCGGGGAACCTCCTGGTCGACGCCGACGGGACGGTGAAGCTCGCCGACTTCGGCATCGCCCGCTTCTTCGACGACCCCTCGGCGGCGCTCACCACGACGGGGCAGATCGTCGGCACGGGGCTCTACCTCGCCCCCGAGCGGGCCCTCGGGCAGCCCGCCTCGCCCGCCTCCGACGTGTACTCGCTCGGCTGCGTGCTCTACCAACTCCTCACCGGACGCCCGCCGTTCCGCGCGGACACCGCCACGGCCCTGCTGTACCAGCACATCGACACCGCTCCGGTGCCGCCCGGCCGGCTCGGAGTGGCGCTGCCGCCCGAGTTCGAGACGTATCTGCTGAGCCTGCTGGCCAAGCAGCCGGAGCAGCGGCCGCCGGCGCAGGCCATCGCGGACTGGTTCTCCTCCGGTGCCTGGCGCGCCTATGCCGCGCACGCCCCGGCGCAGCCCGCGCGGCACACCCCGCACCGCACCACCGGCCTCCCGGCGGGCGCCGCCACCCGCTCCGCGCCGATGCCGGGAACCGGTCAGATGCCCGGAGCCGGTCAGATGCCGGGGGCAGGACACATACCGGGGGCCGCCCCGATGCCCGGTGCCGCGCCCCTGCCCGTACCGGCGCCGATGCCCGGGCAGGCCCGCAGACCCGCGCCCGCGCAGGCGCACAGACCCCCGTCCGCCGGGGCGCCCGCCTCCCGGCGGCGCGAGCGGCCGGGCAGCAGCACGGGCGGGCTCGCGGAGCTCTCCCGGCGCCGTCCCCGCAAGACGGCGGCCGTCGCCGGCGCCATCGCCTTCGTGGTCTTCCTGATCATCGGGATGGCCTGGCTCTCCTGACCCGCGGCTCCCGTACGGCCTCGGTGGCACCGGGGCCTCTCAGTACGGCCTCGGCGCCATCACCTGCGGCTCCCCGTCCGCCGTCGCGAGCAGCAGGCAGCGCGGTTCGCCCGGCCCCGTGGAGGCCCGTACGGTCACCGTCGTCGGCGGCTCGGTCGGCAGCTCGACCGGGACCGTGACCGGCCCGTCGTCCTTGATGGCGGCATGGCCCGTCTCCTTGCCGTCGACGAGGATCTCGACGACGGACCTGTGCCCGGTCTGGACGGTCGCGGAGACCGAGTGCCCGAGGTGGTCGATGTGGAAGTGGTGCCGTCGGCTCATGGGTGACCTCCGTACCTCAAGAGTAGGTACGGACCCCCGATCCCGCCGCTCCCGCGGTCCCCGGTACGGATCACGGCCGGAGTGCGGCCCCACCCGCCCGGTGTTCAGATGGACCGGTACGCCGATCAGCGCCCCCGCGGAACGGAGCACCCCGATGACCGAGCGCCGGCCTCAGCGGCTCGCCCAGACGAGTGCCCCGAGCAGGATCAGGGTCCCCAGGATCCCGAGGTTGACCACCTTGTACTGGAGGAAGACCGCGGCGAACTCGCGCATGGTCGCCGACGGCCAGAAGTAGGCGGCGGTCGGCGAGCCCACCACCTGGCCGTTCACGCCCGCGCGGCGGGCCAGGATGGCGGCCCGGAAGGCGTGGAAGTTGTTGGTGACGATCACGCACGAGGAGCCCGGCCGGTCCCGCTCCATCAGCTCCTTGCTGAAGATCATGTTCTCTTCCGTGGTGCGCGAGCGGTCCTCGCGCACCAGCGCGCCCGGCGGGAAGCCGCGCTCGACGAGGTAGTCGGCCATCGCGTGGGACTCGGGCACCTCCTCGTCGGGGCCGCGGCCGCCCGAGGTGATGAGGACGGGGGCGTCGCCGGCGCCCCGCTCGTGCGCGGCCAGCCTCTCGTGCACCTCGCGCCCCCGGTCCAGGCGGCTCGCGAGGAGCGGCGGCACCCGGCGGCCGCCGATCAGGCCGGAGCCGAGCACGACGACGTAGTCGGCGTCGCGGCGGATCCTCATCCGGCCGTACAGGAACGCGTAGCCGATGAAGCAGACGAAGAGGAAGGAGACGTAGCCGAGGACGAGGAGGAGGGTGACGACGAGTATCTGCAGGGCCCACGAGTCGGTGGCGGCGGCCGTCACCGCCAGGACCATCACGCCGAACATGCCGAGCCCGGCGAGGAGCGAGAGCAGGTTGGACGGGCGCCTGCCCTCCTTGCGGACCATCTTCACGCCGTTCGCGGTGAGCAGCCCCGCGAGGACGACCGGGCCGAGGCCGAGCACCAGCAGCCCACCGATCATCACCGTCTCGGCGACGCCGGGCGGAGCGTCCTCGATCCCGGCGAGCAGCCCGATCCCGAAGAAGGTGACGGCGAGGCCGAGGTGCACGGCATTGCCGAAACGGCGCCGGTCCCGTCGTACACCGAGCGCGAAGAACAGCAGGAAGACCGCGGCGACGGCGAAGGCGTACGACATGACGGCATCGTAGGCAGACCTCAGGCCTCCCCCGCCAGGGTGAACAGGCCGCGCCGTGCGCCCTCTTCGTAGGCGTACCGGAGTTCCCGGCCGCCGAGCAGCAGCCGGAGCGCCCGCTCGCTCCGGGCCCGGGTCACCACGCAGAACTCCGCCGGCCGGTACGAGGTGTCGAAGACCGAGCTCCGCAACAGGTCCACCGCGCCCAGCAGATGGGCCGCCGCGTCCCGTCTGCCCGCCGACACCCGGATCTGGGCGAGGAGTTCCGCCGCACCGGCCGCGCCCGCCGCCGACCCCATGCGCAGATGCTCCCGGAGCGCCCACCGGGCGTGCTCGGCGGCCCGTTCCAGATCCCCGTCCCACGCCGCGAGCTCGGCGCGGGCGACGTACGACCAGGCCTCGGCGTACATGTCACGGCCCACCCACGACCACCGGCTCTCGCGGTCCAGGTCGGCCTGGTCGAGGGCCTCCTGCGCGGCCTCCGGGTCGGTACGGCACAGGGCGAGCGCGATACCCGCCCAGCACGCGTGCCGGGTCGGGCCGAACTCCGGGTACTCCCCCATCAGCGCGAGGGCCTCCCGGAACTCGTCCGCCGCCGCGCGCGTGCGCCCCTGATAGAGCGCGGTCGAGCCCCGCAGATGGGCGAGGAGCCCCAGGGCTCCGTCGTCCCCGTCCCGTACGGCCGCCGCCCAGGCCCGGACGAGCAGCGGATCGGCCTCCTCCGGGCGGCCCGCCTCCAGCTCCAGGAACGCGGCGAGCCACAGGGCGCGGGCCGTCGGCTCCCCGCCGAGCAGGGCGAGGGCGTGCCGCAGCCGGGTCCGGCCCTCGGCGACCCGCCCGCAGACCACCCACAGGAACCACAGCGAGACGGCGATCTCGACGGCGGTGCCCGCCTCGTCGTCCCGCGCGTGCGGCGCGGTCGTCGGGTCCATGGCGGCGGCCAGGTCGGGGAGTTCGCGCAGGGCGAGGTCGCGGGCGTCGAGCTGCCGGCCGCTCTGCCACCAGTCGGCGGCCCGCCGGGCGAGCTTCACGCACCACCGCCGGTGCCGCAGGACGAGGTCCGGGCGGTCGCCGCGTTCGGTGAGCCGGCGGGCGCCCACGGCCCGCATCGGGTGCGGCATCCAGTAGCGGGGGACGTCGTCCTCGCCGGCGAACAGGTCGTCGACGGGAAGGAGGGCGAGCGGCATGAGCCGGTCGAGGACGGCGAGGATCGTCCCCGGGGGCAGCGTCCACGACGCGCACACCTCGTGGACGGCGTCCCGGCCGAAGGCCCCCTCGAAGACGGACAGCCGCTCCCACAGGAGCCGTTCGGCGGGCCCGCAGCGGGCGTAGCCGCGCTCGGCGGCGGCCAGCTGGTCGGCGCTCACCGGCTCGCCCCACAGCAGCCGCTCCTCGGTCACAGGCCCGCCCCACGACGACGGTTCCTCGCCCCCCGGCCCGCCCCACGACGACCACTCCTGGCCCACCGGCCCGCCCCACGACGACCACTCCTGGCCCACCGGCCCGCCCCAGAACGTCCGCTCCGCGGTCTCGGGTGGATCCTCGAACCCCATGCGCATCGCCCCCGTCCTCTCCCCGTGTGTGACTTGTGCCCGACTCGATGGCGGACGACCGCCGTTGCGGCTTGAATGCTTTTGCCTCGGTTCACCATGCTGGGGCGCCCCGGAACCCACACCCACGGTTTGCCGGGGATCGACCAGGGAGGGAAATGACGACCGGGGAATCCGTCCTGGGAGAGGCGGATCTTTCGCTGATCCACGCACTGCAGATGGCCCCGCGCGCCAGCTGGACCCAGCTCTCGGCCGTGCTGGGGTCGAGTCCTGACACCCTCGCCCGGCGCTGGGAGCACCTCACGGCCGGGGGGTACGCCTGGAGTTCGCTGCTCGCCGCCCGCCACGGCTCGGACGAGATGCTCTACGCCTGGGTCGAGCTGGAGTGCGCCGCGGGCACCTCCGAGGCCATCGCCACCGAGGTCGCGGGCGATCAGCACACCCTCGGCGTCCACCAGGTGACCGGTGACGCCGACCTCGTCCTGCTGGTGATCAGCCCCGACCTGTACGCCCTCGACGGCTATCTCGCCGGACGCGTGCGGCGGCTGCCCGGGGTGCTCCGGTGCCGCACCCAGGTCGTCACCCGGATGCACAACCGCCCGTACCGGTCCCGGATCGAGCAGCTCACCCCGGGTCAGGTCCAGCTCCTCACGGAACTCACGGGCGGGGACCGGCGGCCACGCGCGCACGTGCGTCCCTTTCCGAACCTCACGGAACTCGACCTCCGGCTGATCGCGGAACTGTCGGGTGACGCCCGCCGCAGCGCCGCCGAACTGGCCCGGCAGTGCGGTACGAGCGAGTCGACGGTACGGCGGAGGCTGGACGTCCTGTCGGCGGGCGGCGCCCTCCACCACCACTGTCTGCCGGCCCCGAGGTTCTCCGGGCGTCCGATGTGGGCGATGGTCACCACCGACGTACCGCCCCTTGAGGTGCCGGCGACGGTGGCGGCGCTCGCCCGGCTGCCCCAGACCCGCCTGGTCACCTCGGTCACGGGGCCGCACAACCTGGCCGTCGCGATGTGGCTCCGCACGGTCGACGAACTGCACGAGGTCACGTCCGCGTTCGTACGGGCCGCCCCGGCGCTGCGGATAGCGGGCACCGCGCTCGCGCTGCGCACCCACAAGATCGGGGCACAGGTCCTCGGCCCCGACGGGCGGCGGATGCACCACATCCGCCCCGACACCCCCTGACACTCCCGTCCGGGCGTGGTCTGATGGTCGGCATGGAGTTCGCCGTGTTCGTGACGCTGCCCGGTCTGGTCATCCTGCTGACCGTGATCGCGTTCGCCGACCAGATCCTGCGCATGACCGGGCGCGGGAAGCGCCGCGGGCAGATCTCCTCGACCGGCTTCGAGCAGCTGCACGCCACGTTCTCGCAGGGCAAGCAGAACGAGCTCAAGGAGCGTCAGAGCGCCCTGGTGCTGCGTGACGACGAGGAGGACGGCGCCCCGCCGCACCACTCGACGGTGGACCTCACGGGCGGGCGCGCGGTCATCCGGCTTCCGTGAGCCGCCGGACACCCGCTCGGACGGCCGGGCGGGTCGCCTGGGTCGAGTACGTCAGCGGGTCGCCCTGATCGAGTACGTCAGCGGGTCGCCTTGATCGAGTACATCATCGGGATGCGGGGCCGGTCCGCCGGGAAGCGGTAGTAGCCGTCCTCGTGCCGCTGGAGCGCGCCGTAGCGCGGGTACAGCGAGGCGTCGTGCTCGTGCAGGAACTCGATCCGCAGGCCGGCCCTGGCGAGCGCGGTGACGACCTCGCCGACCGGATGCACCCATTCCACGCTGCGGTTGTGGACGGTCGCGGCGTCGAGCTCCGCGTACGTGCCCGGGTTGGTGTCGACCCAGGGATCGCGGACGAAGTAGTCGTTCACGATCCGGCTGCCGGTCTCGTCGTCGAGCGAGTCGGTGAGCGGATGGAACTCGGCCACGTAGAGGAAGCCGCCGGGGGCGACCAGCGAGGCGGCGGTCTCCGCCCAGCGCTCGATGTCGGGCAGCCAGTTCAGCGCGCCGCAGCCCGTGTAGACGATGTCGTACGCGCTGTCCGGGACGGCCTCCGCGGCGTCGTACACATCGGCCGCGACGAAGGCCGCCCGGTCCTGCGTGAGGCCCAGGTCCGCGGCGAGCGAGCGGGCGGTCTCGACGGCCGGCTCGGAGAAGTCCAGGCCGACGACGTGCGAGGCGCCGTGGCGGGCCCAGGAGAGGGTGTCGAGGCCGATGTGGCACTGCAGGTGCAGCAGGGAACGTCCGGTGACGTCGCCGACCTCGGCGAGCTCGAAGTCCCGCAGGGCGTCCTTGCCCGCGCGAAAGGCGTCGAGAGCGTAGAAGTCGCTCGCGGCGTGGATCGGGACGCGCTCGTCCCAGCGTGCGCGGTTGACCTCGTGCCAGTCTTCGGGCGTCGGCGAGTACATGTCGGCGAGGTTATCCACAGGTTGAGGGTGACGCGACCCGATTGTCCGCCGCGCGGAGCATCATGGGTGCCATGACTGAGAGCAAGAACTCCGAGCTCGAGGGCGAGCTCACCGACCCGGCCCCCGCGTGGCAGCGACGCTTCCGCGCGCCGCGCGTCTCCCTGCCCGAGTGGGCGGAGGAGGCCCCGGACCGCTCGCTCTTCGTGTCGAACGCGACGGGGACGTACGAGCTGTACGCCTGGGACCGGGCGAGCGGGGAGCAGCGCCAGGTCACCGACCGGCCGAACGGCACGACGGACGGCACCCTGTCGCCGGACGGCGCCTGGATCTGGTGGTTCGCGGACACCGACGGGGACGAGTTCGGGGTGTGGATGCGCCAGCCGTTCGCCGGCGGCGCGGACGAGCCGGCCGTGCCCGGCCTCGACGCCTCCTACCCGGCGGGGCTCGCCATCGGCCGGGACGGCACGCTCCTGGTGGGCCGCTCAACCGACGAGGACGGCTCGACGGTCCATCTCGTACGCCCCGGGGCCGGCGCCCCGGTCGAGATCTACCGGCACCGGGAGTCGGCCGGGGTCGGCGACCTGTCGTACGACGGGTCCCTGATCGCCGTCGAGCACACGGAGCACGGGGACGCGATGCACTCGGCGCTGCGGGTGCTGCGCTCCTCGGACGCGGGCGTGCTCGCCGAGCTCGACGACACCAAGGGCGGCACGGAGGAGCTGGGGCTCGCGGTCCTCGGCTTCGCGCCCGTGGACGGCGACAGCCGGCTGCTCGTCGGGCACCAGCGGCGCGGCCGCTGGGAGCCGATGATCTGGGACGTGGCGGCGGGCACGGAGACCGATCTCCGGCTCGACCTGCCGGGCGACGTCTCGGCCGAGTGGTACCCGGACGGCTCGGGCCTGCTGATCGTGCACAGCTTCGAGGCCCGCAGCGAGCTGTGGCGGTACGAGATCGCCACCGGCGCCCTGGTCCGGGTGGAGACCCCGGCGGGTTCGGTGTCGGACGCGACCGCCCGGCCGGACGGCAGCGTCGAGTACCTGTGGTCCTCGGCCGCCGAACCGCCGGTGGTGCGGTCCACGGCCGGCGGCGTCGTCCTCGACCCGCCCGGCCCCAAGGCCCCGCCGTCGGTGCCGGTGGAGGACGTGTGGGTGGAGGGCCCGGGCGGCAGAGTCCACGCGCTCGTGCAGCGCCCGGCGGGCGAGGGCCCCTTCCCCACGGTCTTCGAGGTGCACGGCGGCCCCACCTGGCACGACAGCGACGCCTTCGCGTCGGGCCCGGCGGCCTGGGTGGACCACGGGTACGCGGTGGTGCGGGTCAACTACCGGGGCTCCACGGGGTACGGCCGGGAGTGGACGGACGCGCTCAAGCACCGGGTCGGTCTGATCGAGCTGGAGGACATCGACGCGGTCCGCGCCTGGGCGGTGGCGAGCGGCCTCGCCGACCCGTCCCGGCTCGTGCTGTCCGGCGGCTCCTGGGGCGGCTATCTGACGCTCCTCGGCGTCGGTACGCAGCCGGATGCCTGGGCGGTCGGGCTCGCCGCGGTCCCCGTCGCGGACTACGTCGCGGCGTACGAGGACGAGATGGAGGCCCTCAAGGCGCTGGACCGGACGCTGCTGGGCGGCTCCCCCGAGGAGGTGCCCGAGCGGTACGCGGCCTCGTCGCCGCTGACGTACGTGGACGCGGTGAGGGCCCCGGTGCACATCTCGGCGGGCGTCAACGACCCGCGCTGCCCGATCCGCCAGATCGACAACTACGTCGACCGGCTCAAGGCCCGGGGCGCGGTCCACGAGGTGTACCGCTACGACGCGGGCCACGGCTCGCTGGTAGTGGAGGAGCGGATCAAGCAGGTCGGCCTGGACCTGGCGTTCGCCGCGCGGCACCTGGGGGGTGGTCCGGTGGAGAGCTGAGGCGGCCGGGGACCCGGCCGACGGGGGGCCGAGGCCGCTTGCGTACCGTGGGGGGCGTGTACCGGTTCCTGAGAACGCCCCGCTGGTGGGGGATCAACGTCTTCGTCCTGCTGGCGATCCCGTTCTGTGTGTTCATGGGGACCTGGCAGCTGGGCAAGTTCGAGGATCGCGTCGACTCCCACGAGGCGGCCGAGCAGCGACCCGCCGCGAGCACGCTGAAGGCGGAGCCGCTGGTCTCCCTGCTTCCGGTGGACAAGGAGACCTCGGGCCGGTCGGCCGAGGCGCGCGGCCGGTTCGGGGAGCAGTTCCTCGTCCCGGACCGTGATCTGGACGGCCGGACCGGCAGCTACGTGCTGACGCTGTTGCGGACGGACGGAGGCAGGTCGCTTCCGGTGGTCCGCGGCTGGCTCCCCACGGGCGCGAAGGCCCCCGCCCCGCCGTCCGGCGAGGTCACGGTCGTGGGCGCGCTCCAGGCCTCGGAGAACGGCGGCACCAAGGGTGTCAGCCAGGCCGGCGGGCTGCCCGAGGGCCAACTGGGGATGATCAGCGCGGCGTCCCTGGTGAACGTGGTCACGGACGACGTCTACGACGCCTGGATCACCCTCGCCGACTCCCCCGCCGGGCTCACGCCGGTCCCGGCGGCGGCCGCGGCGGGCACGAGCCTGGACGCGAAGGCGTTCCAGAACCTCGGCTACACCGCGGAGTGGTTCGTCTTCGCCGGCTTCGTCCTCTTCATGTGGTTCCGCCTGGTCCGCCGCGAGGCGGAGGCGACCCGCGACGAGGCGCTCGGGCTGTAGGTCAGGAGCCGGCCAGGACCCCGGTCCGGTAGATCGTGCCCGCGCAGGCGTTGGGGACGGTCGCCGACGCCGAGGGGCCGCCCGGCTCCGCGACATGGCTGACCAGGACGCTGCCGTCCGCCGGGCCGCCGTCCTCGTGGAGCAGCTGGGGCGCCGCGCCGGAGCCGGCGTCCGGACCGGTGCCCGGGTCGGTGCCGCTTCCTCCGGAGCCCGTGCCCTCGCTGGGGTCGGGGGTACCCGTGCCGCCGGTCGGGGTGTCCGTCGTCGGCGGTGTGGTCGGCGGCTCGGTCGGCGGCGGCTCCGTCGGGGTCGGGGTGACGGGTGTCGTCGGGCAGGTCTCGCTCGGCACCCAGACGAACTTCACCTCGTAGGAGGCGTTCGGCTTCAGGGCCAGTGAGGAGAACTCCTGGGAGGGGTCGGGCAGTCCGCTGCCCCCGTCTCCCGAGGTGTGCCGGATCACCGAGATCCGCGCCGGGTCGGCGGCGCCGCGGGCCTCGAAGCCGACGACTCCGCTGCCTTCCACGATGCACGCCCGGTCGGAGATGTTGGCGATGCGGAAGGTGCCGTGGACCCTGCCCTCGCCGTCGGGTCCGCCGGCTCCCGCCGAGCTGACGCCGAGCTGCGCGGCCTCGCACGCCGGGAAGGCTCCGGGGCGGGTGTCCGCCTCCTGCCGGCCGGTGGAGGACACGCCGGGGCCGGGTCGCTGCGGCTTGCCCGCGGAGCCGTCGGTGGCGCTCTGACTGGGCGACACGGTGCTCGCGGGGGGCGCGGCGCTCTGGCCGCCCTCGACGCCGGTCTCGGCGCCGGTGCCGCCCTGGGCCTCCTCGCCGTGGCCGGCGTTCACCGGATTGCCGGCGGCGGAGACGCCGCCGGAGGAGGCGACGTGCACGAAGGCGGGTACGGCGGTGCCGATGAGGACCGCGGCGGCGGCGGCGCCGACGACGGCCTGCCGCCTGCGGGCGCGGCGCGCGGGTACGGCACGGCGCAGGTGGTCGAGCGAGCCGGAGGAGGGTTCCAGGCCGGACACGGCGCTCTGGAACAGCCGCCGCAGCGCGAGTTCGTCGTCCCCGTCGCCCTCGCCGGGGCCGGGCTCGATGTTCACCATGCGCTGTCCACTCAGGTCGTCACGTACATCAGGGACGTCGTTCTCGACGCTGTCGTCGCCGTTCTCGACGTCCTTGCCGGGTGCCTCGCTCACGACGTCGCTCCCATCGCGACGCGCAGCGACGCGATGCCCCGCGAACCGTACGCCTTCACCGAACCCAGGGATATCCCGAGCGCCTCGGCGACCTGCACCTCGGTCATGTCCGAGAAGTACCGCAGGGCCAGCACCTCACGCTGCCGCCGCTGGAGTCCGCGCATCGCCTTGATCAGGTCCTCGCGCTCCAGCTGGTCGTACGCGCCCTCCTCCGCGCTGGCCATGTCCGGCATGGGCTTGGACAGCAGCTTGAGTCCGAGGATGCGGCGGCGCAGTGCGGACCGGGAGAGGTTCACGACGGTCTGGCGCAGATAGGCGAGGGTCTTCTCGGGCTCGCGCACCCGCTTGCGGGCGGAGTGGACACGGATGAAGGCCTCCTGGACGACGTCCTCGCAGGAGGCGGTGTCGTCGAGGAGCAGGGCGGCGAGGCCGAGGAGCGACCGGTAGTGGGCACGGTAGGTCTCGGTCAGGTGGTCGACGGTCGTTCCGGCCGCCGGGTCGCCTTCGGCGCTGGTCCGGGGCGAGGGGATGCCGTCCACGGAGCTCGCGCGGGATCCGGTGGGCACGGGGGCGATCACCGGCATGCCGCCGGGCGCGCGCGGCCGGCGGTAGGGGACGACCGCGGAGCCGCGTACGGGGACGATCGCGGAGCCGCGTGCGGGAACGACCGCCGTGCCGCGTGCGGGGACGACGGCGACGCTCCGCGCGGGGAGCACAGCGGTGCCCGCCCCGCGCAGCGGAGCGACGGTCGCGATGTCGAGTACGTCTGCCACGCATGTTGGACACGCTTCCCCCCGGCAGGGTTGTACGCGTACGCCACCCTTTTCGACGGTGAGTTGTTCGTCCTCATGCGTAACCGTTCTCCCCCGATGCCCCGCTTACAGCGTGTTCCGCGCCACACATGGTGAGTGCACGCAGAGACGCCTCCCACCCAACTGCTGGTTGCAGTAAGGGGGAAGAGCATCGTCGACCACGGCATCACCGCAGTTCAAGAGGTATCTGACGCCTATTTGCTCACAGGTCGTTCACAGATCCTACAAATACGTGACAACCGATTCCGCGATCTGGAGGGCGTTGAGGGCGGCCCCCTTGCGGAGATTGTCGGCGCAGACGAAGAAGTCGAGCGCCCGCTCGTCGTCCATGGAGCGCCGCACCCGTCCGACCCAGGCGGGATCGGTGCCGACGACGTCGGCGGGGGTGGGGAAGTCGCCCGCGGCGGGGTCGTCGTACAGCACGACCCCGGGCGTGGTCGCGAGGATCTCGTGCGCGCGGTCGAGCGGCACGGGGCGCTCGAAGCGGGCGTGCACGGAGACGGAGTGTCCGGTGACGACGGGCACGCGCACACAGGTGGCGGCGACCCTCAGCGCGGGGAGCGCGAGGATCCGCCGGGTCTCGTCCCGTACGCGCTCCTCCTCCGACGAGGCTCCGTCGGCGCCGGCCGTGCCCGACCAGGGCAGGACGTTGAGCGCGAGGGGTCCGGGGAAGGGCCCGGTGTTCTCGCCGACGGCCCGCCGTACGTCTCCGGGGTGGGTGCCCAGGTCGCCGTGGCCGGCCACCAGGCCGAGCTGGGCGCGGAGCGCGTCCACGCCGGCCTGTCCTGCGCCGGCGCCGCTGGCGGCCTGCTGGGCGGTGACGACCAGTTCGGAGAGCCCGAACTCGGCGTGCAGGGCGCCCACGGCGACGACCAGCGCGAGGGTGGTGCAGCCGGGGCTGGCGACGATGCCCCGGGGGCGTACGCGCGCCGCGTGGGCGTTGGTCTCGGGGACCACGAGGGGGACGTCGGGGTCCGCGCGGAAGGCGGCGGAGGTGTCCACGACGACGGCGCCCTTGGTGGCGGCGATGGGCGCCCAGCGGGCGGCCACCGACTCGGGCACCAGGAAGAGCGCCAGGTCGACGCCTTCCAGGGCCTCCTCGTCGAGCGCGAGGATCTCGCACTCCTCCCCGCGCACGGCGGCCTTGCGGCCGGCCGAGCGCGGGGAGGCGAGGAGGCGTATCTCGCCCCAGACGTCCGCGTGGTGCGTGAGCATCTGGAGCATCACCGAGCCGACGGCTCCGGTCGCACCGACGACCGCGAGCGTCGGCTTCGGTGTCATCGGCCGGTGCCTCCGTAGACGACGGCCTCGTCCGAGTCGCTGTCCAGGCCGAAGGCGCTGTGGACGGCTCGCACGGCCTCGTTGACGTCGTCGGCGCGGGTGACGACCGAGATGCGGATCTCGGAGGTCGAGATCAGCTCGATGTTCACGCCCGCGTCGGAGAGCGCACGGAAGAAGTCCGCGGTGACGCCCGGGTTGGTCTTCATCCCGGCGCCGACCAGGGAGATCTTGCCGATCTGGTCGTCATAGCGCAGCGAGTCGAAGCCGATCGCGGTCTTCGCCTTCTCCAGGGCGTCGATGGCCTTGCGGCCCTCGGCCTTGGGGAGGGTGAAGGAGATGTCCGTGAGACCGGTCGAGGCGGCGGACACGTTCTGCACGATCATGTCGATGTTGATCTCGGCGTCCGCGACGGCCCGGAAGATGGCCGCGGCCTCGCCCGGCTTGTCCGGCACGCCGACGACGGTGATCTTCGCCTCGGAGGTGTCGTGGGCGACGCCCGAGATGATGGCCTGCTCCACCTTGCGGTCCCCTTGCGGCTCGTTGCTGACCCACGTGCCCTGCAGCCCCGAGAAGGACGAGCGGACGTGGATCGGGATGTTGTAGCGACGCGCGTACTCGACGCACCGGTGCAGCAGCACCTTGGAGCCGGAGGCGGCGAGCTCCAGCATGTCCTCGAAGGAGATCCAGTCGATCTTCTTCGCCTTCTTCACCACGCGCGGGTCGGCCGTGAACACACCGTCGACGTCGGTGTAGATCTCGCAGACCTCGGCGTCCAGCGCGGCGGCCAGCGCCACGGCGGTGGTGTCGGAACCGCCACGGCCGAGCGTGGTGATGTCCTTCTTGTCCTGGGACACGCCCTGGAACCCGGCGACGATGGCGATGTTGCCCTCGTCGAGGGCGGTACGGATCCGGCCCGGCGTGACATCGATGATGCGCGCTTTGTTGTGGACCGAGTCGGTGATGACACCGGCCTGGCTGCCCGTGAACGACTGGGCCTCGTGGCCCAGGTTTTTGATCGCCATGGCCAGCAGGGCCATGGAGATCCGCTCTCCGGCGGTCAGCAGCATGTCGAACTCACGCCCGGCAGGGATCGGGGATACCTGCTCGGCGAGATCGATCAACTCGTCCGTCGTGTCGCCCATCGCGGAAACCACGACGACCACCTGGTGGCCGTTCTTCTTGGCATCCACGATCCGCTTGGCGACGCGCTTGATGCCTTCGGCATCGGCAACGGAGGAGCCTCCGTACTTCTGCACGACAAGGCCCACGTGCGCTCCTCGCTCAGTGTGTGCCGCAGCCGGCGCTGCGATCGGCTCAGTCTAACGAGGGACCCGGAAACGCCAGCGTGATATCGAATGGTGAGACACGCTGCTCAGAGAGTGATCACAAGGGAAGCTCCGCGAGGGACTCCGCCACGGTGACCGTGATCGGGTGGTGCTCACCGAGGACGCGTACGCAGACGGGCAGCAGCTCCTCGAAACCGGCCCGGGTCCGCTCGCCCTGCCCGGCGACCCCGTACAGGGCGGCCAGGTTGAGCCGCGCCATCAGGGTTTCCGGGTGGTCCGCGCCGAGCGCGGCCGCGAGCCCGGCCTCGGCCTGGGAGCACACCGCGACCGCGTCGAGGATCCGGTACGCGGACCGGTAGACCGCGGAGAGTTCGACGAGCGCCTCCAGCGTCTGACGGTCCCCCTCGCCCAGGACGCGGACCATGTCCTCGACGACCCCCTCGTGGAGGGCCACCGCCTCGCCGACGAGACCGGACAGCTGGTGGGCCTGCGCGAGGCAGCGCCGTGCCACGAACACGAGCCGGTGCCCGGCCCCGTACTCCTCGGTCATGTCCCGCACCACCCCGGCCGCGAGCCGGATCGCCTCCGCTCCGCGGCCCGTCTCGGCGAGGACCACGATCATCCCGCCGCGCACCCCGACGGTGTACGGATGCTCCGGGCCGACCAGCCTCTCGGCGCCGGCCAGCGCCCGCTCGTACATGGCGACCGCCCCCTCGGCCAGAGCGTTGAGCGTCAGGTACATGGCTGCCGCGACCAGCGTCCCGAGCAGCGCCCCGTCGTCCTTCCCCGGGTCGGAGCACCGCAGGTACGCCTCGAGGTGCGGCCGGAGACCGCGCCACGTCTCCCAGTGCGCCGGATCCATGCTGTCCTGCGGTACGGCCCGGACCAGCGCCGTCTCCGCCGCCAGCCGGGCCCGCTCGATCAGCCCCGGCTCCCGGTGCGGGTCCTGGCGGTCCGCCCTCCGGGCCACCGCCTGCACCAGCCGGTGCACGGAGACCGACCCGTCCTCGTGCAGCGTCACCATGCTGTGCGCCGCCAGCTCGCCCAGCGCCTCGCGCACGCCGGACCCCGATGGCAGCAGCGGCACGGGAATCCGGTCCGGCGCGAACCAGGCGAGCAGCCGCAGGAGCTCCCCCGCGGACGGATCGGAGGCACCGAGCCGGTCGAGCGTGACGCGCAGGGTCCGGGCCACGGCCTCCTCCGCGTTGCCCGGCCCGCCGCCCGTGCCCAGCCGCGCCAGGTACGCGAGCGGGGGCGTGGCCGTACGCCCGCAGTACGCGGCGGCGATCTCCACGGCCAGCGGCAGCTGCCCGAGGGTCTCGCAGAGCCCCTCGGCCCCGGTCGTGTCCCGGGGTCCCGCGTGGGTGGCGACCCGGGTGAACAGCTCCACGGCCTCGCCCGCCGCAAGGACGGGCAGCACCAGAACCCGCCCGATCCCGTACCAGCCGTCCGTCGTCCGGCTCGTGACGACGACCCGCCCCCGGCCGCCGGCCCTGGCCAGCAGGCCCTCCACATCGGCCGGATCGGTGACGTTGTCGAGCACGAGCAGCCAGCCGCCGTGCGCCGACAGCCACTGCAGCGCCCGCTCCCGCAGCGCCTCCTGCGGGAGTACGTCGATCAGTTCCGGCTGCATCGCGGCGGCGAGGCCCGCGAGGCCCGCCTCCACGTCCGCCCGGCTCTCCGCGGTGATCCACCAGACGGGGTTGCGGTCCGCCGTCTGCCGGAGCGCCCAGCGGGCGGCCAGCGAGGACTTCCCCACCCCGCCGAGGCCGCAGATGACGACGGTCTCCGACTCCCCGTCGAGCACGGCGCCCTCGGCGTCGCGCCCCACGAAGTGCGCGGCCCTGCGCGGCACGTCGACCAGCCCCGGCGGACACAGCACCGGCCCGAGGGCCGCGGGCGGCAGCACCGTCACGCGGTCGCCTGTGTGGACCCAGCCGATGTCCCGCCCCGCCGCGACGGACCGCTCCCCCGACGCCTCGACGCCCCCGCTCACGCGTCGCCCGTGGACACGCTCCCGATGTCCCCACCGGCGGCGACGGACCGCTCACCGGAGGCGGCGACGGGCCCTGAGGCCGTGGCGCCGCCGGGAGGGGTGGTCGGGACGGCCGGGGCAGGCACACCGGGCGGGGCGGCCGGGGCAGGCACACCGGGCACGCCGGGCGGGGCGGCCGGCGGCCGCACTCCGTCGCCCGTGACCGCGACGCCGATGCTCCCCCCGGCGGCGACGGCCCGGGTCCCGGACGCCTGCACGGGGGCCTGACCGGCGCGCCCGAACTGCCCCCACAGGGACAGCCCGAGACCGACGGCCGCCAGGACCGCCCCGGTGACGCTGGCGATCTGATCGGCCGTGCCGAGATCGCCGAAGGCGACGGCGAGAAGGGCGACGACACCGACTGCGGCGACGCCGATGCCGCTCCTCAGAAGGGCCTTCGACCGGGAGGTTGCTGCCATGAGGCCCATGATGGGGGAATCGGCCGCCCGACGGCAGCCGTTCGTACGGGAGTTCACGAAGGCCGCCGGCTCCGGACACCCCCTTGCGTCACCTACAGGCGCTCGCTCAGGCCCAGCGGTCCGCCGATCTCCTCCGCCATCACGCGGCCCGCCTCCTCGGCGAGGTCGTCCTCGGTGATGTCCTCGTCCGTGTCGAGGCCGTCGAGGGCCGCGAGGGGCTGGTCGAGGCGGACGTGGGCGACGAGGGACTGGAGGGCGCGGAGGGTGGCCGAGGCGGTGGGGCCCCAGTTGGAGAAGTACGAGAACTGCCACCACCACAGGGCCTCGCTGGTGCGGCCGGCGCGGTAGTGGGCCAGGCCGTGGCGGAGGTCGGCGACGATGTCGGCGAGGTTGTCGGAGATACGGGCCGGGACCGGGGCCTTGCGGGGCTCGTACGGGTCGAAGACCTCGGAGAACACGTCGACCGGTTCGAGGAGGACCGCGAAGCGCTCGCGCAGGTCGTCCATGTCGGGCTCGGGACCCGTGTCCGTCTCGTACCGCTCGTCCGGGACGATGTCCTCGTGCGCGCCGAGCCGTCCGCCCGCGAGGAGCAGCTGCGAGATCTCCAGGAGCAGGAAGGGGACCGCGCTGTCCGGCTCGTCCCCCTTGGCGACCTCGGTGGTCGCCACGATGAAGCTCTCGATGGAGTCGGCGATCTGGACCGCGAAGTCGTCGGGGTTCTGCGTGATCGCGTGCAGCGTGGGGTCAGACATCGAGGAGCCTCCCTGAGAGCGCGCCGGCCCGGTCGTCATACATCTAGCAGCCTCCGTCCCTCGAAGGCACGGCCGAGGGTCACCTCGTCGGCGTACTCGAGGTCGCCGCCGACCGGGAGCCCGCTCGCGAGCCGGGTCACCCTGAGTCCCATGGGCTTGATCATCCGCGCCAGGTACGTCGCGGTGGCCTCGCCCTCCAGGTTCGGGTCGGTCGCGAGGATCAGCTCGGTGACGCTGCCGTCGGCGAGCCGCGCGAGCAGCTCACGGATGCGGAGGTCGTCCGGGCCGACGCCCTCGATCGGGCTGATCGCGCCGCCGAGGACGTGGTACCGCCCCCGGAACTCGCGGGTCCGCTCGATCGCGACGACGTCCTTCGGCTCCTCGACCACACAGATGACGGTCAGGTCGCGGCGCGGGTCCCGGCAGATGTTGCACTGCTCCTGCTGTGCCACGTTGCCGCAGATCGCGCAGAACCTGACCTTCTCCTTGACCTCCAGGAGCGCGTGCGCGAGACGCCGTACGTCGGTCGGCTCGGCCTGGAGGATGTGGAAGGCGATCCGCTGCGCGCTCTTGGGACCGACGCCGGGCAGCCTGCCCAGTTCGTCGATGAGGTCCTGAACCACGCCTTCGTACACGGAACGCCCTTTCAAGGGAGTGCTTGATTCTTACGGTAGTGGCTTAAAGCGAGCCTAAGAAGCCCACGGGAGCCAGGGGCCGCGCTCGAAGGCGCTCGGGCCCGGAGGAGCGCTCGGGCCGGGGAAGGCCCTCGGGCTCAGAAGCCGAGGCCGGGCATGCCGCCCATGCCCTGGGCCAGCGGGCCGAGCTTGGCCTGCTGGAGCTGCTGCGCGTTGTCGTTGGCGGCCTGCACGGCGGCCACGATCAGGTCGGCGAGCGTCTCGGTGTCCTCCGGGTCGACCGCCTTGGGGTCGATGACCAGGCCGCGCAGCTCGCCGGAGCCGGTCACGGTCGCCTTGACCAGGCCGCCGCCCGCCTGTCCGTCGACCTCGGTCGCCGCGAGCTCCTCCTGGGCGCGGGCGAGGTCCTGCTGCATCTTCTGGGCCTGCTGGAGAAGCTGCTGCATGTTGGGCTGACCACCACCGGGAATCACGGTCACTCCTGAGGTTCGGTACGTCCGTATGTCGGTACGCCGAGCCTACGTGGTCCCCGCCCGCCCTGCTCCACCACTCTTTCGGGTGAGAAACTGCGGGCTCCTCTACCTGATCAAGACCCCCTTGCGGGCGGAAATCCTGGGATTCCGGGCCCACCGCCCACCATTCGGCGGTAGGAAGGGCAGGCACCACGTGCACCGCACGTCACAGAAGGACACGAGCACTGAGCTGAACAGAGGAGTCCCCCGGTGAGCCAGCAGCCGGAGATGCAGCCACCGGGGCCCCCCGGGGGAGACGTCCACCGCGATCTGACCGGTACGCCGTTCCCCCTGGGTGACTGGGGCGAGCCCGCCGAGCGGCTCGACGAGCTGTACCGCTGGGTGGAGTCCAATGCCCTGCGCACCGCCGAGTGGTACCTCTCCGACCGCGTCTGGAAGCGCCGCAGCGCCCGGATCCTGCGGATCGGCACGGCCGCCGGGGTGATCGCGGGCGCCGCGCTCCCGCTGCTCGACCTGACCGGTGTCGCGGAGGGCACCGCCGGCTGGGGCTACCTCTCACTGCTGCTCGGTGCCGCCTGCCTGGCCTGCGACCGGTACTTCGGTCTGACCTCCGGCTGGATAAGGGACGTGGCGACGGCACAGGCCGTGCAGCGGCGTCTCCAGGCCCTGCAGTTCGACTGGGCCTCGGAGAGCGTCCGGGAGGTCCTGGGCCCCACGGAGGGCACCGCGAGCGAGGCCGCCGAGCGCTGTCTGGGCGTGCTGCGCCGCTTCTCGGAGGACGTGACCGAGCTCGTACGGGCGGAGACCGCGGACTGGATGGTCGAGTTCCGCTCGGGCCCGGCGCCGCTCGCGCTCCAGTCGGTGGGCGTGATGCCCGCGCGGGCCGAGAGCCATCACCCCTCGGGCCGTTTCCCGCTGCCGCCGGGCACCCGGCCGAACATGCCGCGTCAGCGGCCCCCGGAGGCCCGCTGACGCAGGCCTCCGGGGCACCTCGGGGCCGCAGGCCGCGGGACGGCCCGCTCGGGCCGTGCGCGCGGACCTCAGCTCAGGATGATCATCGATCCCTGGGCCAGGCTCCGGGTCGCCGCCGCGTGCAGCCCGAGCCACACATGGCGCTCCCGGGCGAAGGGGCCGCCGTCCAGCGGAATCGGTACGGCCGGTTCCTCCAGGGTGGTCGGCCGCCCCGGCGGTACGGGGGGTGCCGGCGGGTTCGACGGGTCGATGCCGATCGAGGGCGCCACGAACTCCAGCTCGCGCAGCAGCCCGTACGAGGAGCCGAGCGGCCCGCCGCCCTCCAGGAGCTCGTCGCTGGCGAGCGGGACCGGGAAGTCGACCGGCACGTACGCGCCCGCGTGGTCGTAGTGCCAGACCAGGTGCGACTGCTGGGCGGTCGCCTCGAACATCTCCAGGAGCTGTTCGTAGTCCCCGCCGAGCTCGCCGACCGGTTCGACCGGCAGTCCGCACATCTGGAGGAGGTAGGCGCGGCGCAGGAAGTGCAGGGCCTCGTAGTCGAAGCCGGCGATCGGGGCGACGTCGCCGGAGAGCCCCGGCATGTACGCGTAGACGGGCACGGTCGGCAGACCGGACGCGCTGAGCACGGCGTCGTACGCGGCGATCTCTTCGGCGAAGGGATTGTCGGGGCTGTGGCACAGCACGTCGACGAGGGGGACCAGCCACAGGTCACAGGCCAAGGGAGGCTCGCTCTCCGTCAGTTGCGGGGGACGCTCGCAGGGCGTACGCCAGGCTTTTGCAGGGACGGCCAGGTTAGTCGGCGCCCCACGGACACCGCCCACCCGCTGAGGAACTGCCCGGGGAGCCGGGCCCTCAACCCGGAGACCGCCCCTCAACCCGGAGACCGCCCTCCACCCGGCCGGCCCGTCCGGGTCACGTCACGCGGGGCGCTCAGCGGGCCCGCCGCTCCAGCCGGTCCGCCCATTCCATCGAGTGCGCGTTGTACTCCCGTACGACCGCGACGGCCGATTGCGCGTCGCCGCGGGTGATCGCGTCGACCAGGTCGACGTGCCCGCTCCACAGCCAGCCGAGGACGTCCCGCTCGGAGCGCAGGTAGGGGACGGAGAACACCCAGGCCTGGACGCGGAGCTTGTGGAGGAACTCGGCGATGTAGTCGTTGGCGGCGACGAGCCGGGCGAGTTCGCGCCAGTACCGGATGTCGTACCCGATGAGGATGTCGAGGTCTCCGGCGCGGGCGGCACGGGCGGCCGCCTCGCCCCTGCGCCGGATCGAGACGAGGGCGACGCCGATGCCGAGATCGGGTTCCGTGACCGCGGAGCGGGGCGGCACCATGGCGGCGTCGCGGCGGAAGATGCCGTCGACGACGAGCATCCGGGCCTCGACCATGCCCCGGTAGTCGTCGACCGAGTACTGGTGGACGCGGAAGCCGCGGTGCTGGTCGGAGTCGAGGAGGCCCTGCGCGCAGAGGTCGACGAGGGCTTCGCGCACCGGGGTCGCCGAGACGCCGTACTGGTCGGCGATCTGTTTGACGGTGAATTCCTCGCCGGGTTGGAGACGGCCCGCGAGCACCTCGTCACGCAGCGCGTCCGCGATCTGCTGTCGCAAGGTGTTGCGGGTGACAGCTCCGCTCGCGGGCATGGGTCGGCCCCCTCCGTCCGGTTCCGGACACCCTAGTCCAGACGGAAGGGGCCACCCGTTCCGCGGTTACGCGGTGTGCTCGTCGGCCACGGTGAGGGCCGCGTCGAGGGCCGCGAGGCCTTCCTTGGCCTCCGCCTCGGTGACGTTGCAGGCGGGGACGGCGTGGGTGCGGTTCATGTTGACGAAGGGCCACAGGCCGTTCTTCTTCGCCGCGGCGCCGAAGGCGGCCATCGGCGCGTTGGCCTCGCCGGCCGCGTTGTACGGGACGAGCGGCTCACGCGTCTCGCGGTTCTTGACCAGGTCGAGCGCCCAGAAGACGCCGAGGCCGCGGACCTCGCCGACGGACGGGTGGCGCTCGGCGAGCTCGCGCAGGCCGGGGCCGAGGACGTTCTCGCCGATGTGGGCGGCGTTCTCGACGACCTTCTCGTCCTCCATCACCTGGATGGTGGCGACGGCGGCGGCGCAGGCCAGCGGGTGACCGGAGTAGGTCAGTCCGCCCGGGTAGGGCCGCTTGTCGAAGGTGGCGGCGATCTTCTCGCTGATGGCGACGCCGCCGAGCGGCACGTAACCGGAGTTCACGCCCTTGGCGAAGGTCATCAGGTCGGGCACGACGTCGAAGTGCTCGGCGGCGAACCACTTGCCGGTGCGGCCGAAGCCCGCCATGACCTCGTCGAGGACGAAGACGATGCCGTACTTGTCGCAGATCTCGCGGACACCGGCGAGGTAGCCGGGCGGCGGGGTCATGATGCCGGCGGTGCCAGGCACGGTCTCCAGGATGATCGCGGCGATCGTCGCCGGACCCTCGAAGGCGATCGTGTCCTCCAGGTGCTGGAGGGCCCGCGCGCTCTCCTCCGCCTCGGTGGTGGCGTAGAAGGGCGAGCGGTAGAGGAACGGCGCCCAGAAGCGCACGACGCCGGCGGAGCCGTTGTCGGAGGCCCAGCGGCGCGGGTCACCGGTCAGGTTGATCGCGGTGGAGGTGGCGCCGTGGTACGAGCGGTAGGCGGAGAGCACCTTCGTGCGGCCGGTGTGCAGCCGGGCCATGCGGACGGCGTTCTCGACGGCCTCGGCGCCGCCGTTGGTGAAGAAGATCTTGTCCAGGTCGCCCGGGGTGCGCTCGGCGATGAGGCGTGCGGCCTCGGAGCGGACGTCGATGGCGAAGGCGGGCGCGAAGGTGGTGAGCTTCGCGGCCTGCTCCTGGATGGCGGCGACCACACGGGGGTGCTGGTAGCCGATGTTGGTGTAGACGAGGCCGCTGGTGAAGTCCAGGTAGCGGTTTCCGTCGTAGTCCCAGAAGTACGAACCCTCGGCGCCGGCGACGGCGAGCGGGTCGATCAGGCCCTGGGCGGACCAGGAGTGGAACACGTGCGCGCGGTCGGCGGCCTTGACGGCGGCCCCGGCCTGGGGATCGGGTTCGATGACATGAGGGGTCATGGGGTCGAGGGTAAGGAACCGCAGGTAGGGCGGGCCATGGCCATCTTGTCCACCGAGACCGGGGCGGACGCGACACCTTGTTCCGTGACACGGAATCCCCGCGGAATCCTTCGAGCAATTGACAGCATCCTGTCGTCATGACAGTCTGTTGTCATCAGCGGAACCGAGGGATCGACCACACCGACCAAGGGGTCAGCCATGGGAACGAAGACCGGAACGAAGACCGTCCACCTCGCCGTCTACGACACGCTCGCCGACTGGGAGACGGGCCACGCCACCGCCTGGCTCGCCCGCGCCGGTTACACGGTCCGGACCGTCGGCCCGGTCGCCGGAGAGCCCGTCACGACCCTCGCCGGCATCCGGATCGTCCCCGACCTCGCGCTCGCCGACCTCCGGCCCGAGGACAGCGAGCTGCTGATCCTTCCGGGAGCCGAGAAGTACGACGAGGGCGACGAGCTCGCCGCCTTCCCGGCCGCGGCCCGCGCCTTCCTCGACGCCGGGGTGCCGGTCGCCGCGATCTGCGGCGCCACCGCCGGACTCGCCAAGGAGGGCCTGCTCGACGACCGGCCGCACACCAGCGCGGTCTCCTTCTACCTGGCCGCCACCGGCTACAAGGGCGGCGAGCACTACGTCGACACGGACGCGGTGACGTCCGAGGGCGAGGCCGGGACCGGCGACCTGATCACGGCGGGCCCGACGGAGCCGGTCGCGTTCGCGCGCGAGGTCTTCGCGGTGCTCGGCGCGTACGAGGGCAAGCGGGACGCCTGGTACCGCCTCTTCCACGACTCGGACCCGGCGGCGTTCGTCGAGCTGAACTCGTGAGCCGCGCCCCGCAGGACGCCCTCTCCCGTACCGCCCTGGGCGTCTTCCGCCTCAACGGCCAGTTCCTCGCCGTCTCGGAGAAGCTCGCCGAGCCGGCCGGTCTGACCGCCGCCTGGTGGCAGGTCCTGGGAGCCGTCCTCCCGGAACCCCTCCCGGTCGCCGGGATCGCCCGGGCCATGGGCATCACCCGGCAGAGCGTCCAGCGGATCGCGGACCTGCTCGTACGGGAGGGACTCGCGGCGTACGAGCCGAACCCGGCCCACCGCCGCGCCAAGCTCCTCACCCCGACCGAGGCGGGCCGGGCCGCCATCGCCCGCATCGAGCCGGGCCACGCGGAACTGGCCGCCGCGCTCCTGCGGGAGCTGGGCGGCCAGGAGGCCTTCGACGAGACGGTACGGGTCCTGGAGCGGCTGTCGGCGGCGCTTGAGACCGTCGAGGCCGGTCACCAGTAGGCGGCCCGCCGGGACCGAGCGGTCAGGACACACCGCTGAACAGCTCGGTCACGGCGCTCCGCAGCAGCAGCGGATGGACGAAGCGGTCCGGCGACGACGGCGGGAAGCGCCACGACAGCGGCCAGGTCCTGCCCGTCAACGCCGGCACCGGCACGTAACTCACATGGGCGGGTCCGGCATGGAACCGGGTCACCCCGCGCGGCCACGGCTTCCGTGCCGTCGACCCCGGCGGCACGAGGAAGTAGACCCCGCGCCGCCCGTTCGCCTCGATCACGACCGGCCCCGGGTCGCCCCCGGTGAGCACCTCCATCCGGTCGGCGAGCCGCCGCCCCTCGTCACCGTCCACCCGAACGGCGTCGAATTGCACGCCCGCCTTACGGAGTTGGAATCCGGAAACTGGAATCCAATCCACGTTTACTTCCCGATTCTCTTCATTCACGAGGACATGTTCCCGCGCCGACGCTAGCGTTTTCCACGACTGCGACGGGCGCGTCGGCAACCCTTTGACCTGCACCGACGCACCTTTCAGGCAGTCGAATTCGGCGGGGAGCAGTTGAGACCGGTTGAGATCGGTTGAGTCCGAATGGGGAGCGGGAATGGCGCGAGCGGACAACAAAGAGGCGGCGGGGCCTGCGGCGCGGATGGTGGCGGCCCTGGCCAAGAAAATGAGGCTGCGGAAGGGGCTCACCCAGGAGCAGCTGGGGGCGCAGATGGGATATACCGGCGCTGCCATCAGCGCGATGGAGACGCTCTCACAACCGGTGAGCGACGACATGCTGGCCCAGCTGGAACGGGTCTTGGGGGACGGGACCGGGATCTTCGAGGCGATGCGGGAGCTGGTACGGCTGGAGAAACTGCCGGCGCAGTTCAGGAACTACGCGCCGATCGAGCAGTCGGCCCTGAGCCTGTGCTTGTTCTCCATGCACAACGTGCATGGTCTGTTCCAGACGGAGGCGTATTCGCGGGCGCAGATCGCAGGCGGATACCCCCCTCCCTCCGAGGGGCGCGTCGAGGAACTCGTGACGGCGCGGATGGCCCGCAAGGCGATCTTCGACAGGGAGCCGATGGGCTTGATCGAGCTGATCCTGGACGAGTCCGCACTGGTCCGGAAGTTCGGCAGCACGGAGGTCATGCGAGGGCAGTACCGCTTCCTGGCAGAGTGCGCGCAGCGCAAGAACGTCACCCTCCAGGTACTCGCCCTGGACGTCGGCCTGGGGGGCGAGAACGCAGGTGCCCGAGGTCCCATGTCCCTCATCGAGACCGCCGATCACAACCGTCTCGTCTACCTCGAAATCCAAGACGAAAGCGTGCTGGTCAGCGACCCGGCGAAGGTGAGTACATACGCCCAGCGTTATGCGAAGATCCGAGCACAGGCCCTGGACCCTCGCGAATCACTGGGCCTCATCGGGCGGTTGGCGGGAGAGGGAACATGAGCGAGAACCTGCACTGGTTCAAGTCCAGCTACAGCAGCGACAGCGGCGGCGAGTGCGTCGAGGTGGCCACCCGCCCCCGCGCCGTCCATCTCCGCGACTCGAAGCAGAGCGACGGGCCCACGTTCACCGTGGAGCCCGCCGCCTGGACCGCGTTCGTTACGTGGCAGAACTGACTAGCAGGACAGGTTCGACCCCGCGGGGACGCCCAGGATCTGGGTGAACTGCTGGTACTTGGTGACCCGGCTCTGGACCTGGGCCGGGTTGCGGCCGTTGCACTCCAGGCTGCCGTTGATCGCCCAGATGGTCTGGCCGAAGCCGGCTCCGTTGACCATGGCGTTGTGGGCGGTCATCGTGCCCGGGCCGCTCTGGGTGTTCCAGTACCAGAGGCCGGTCATCATCGCGACGGCCGGGTCCTGCTCGACGCGCCACGGGTTGTTCAGCAGGTCGATGCCGAGGGCGTCACCGGCGGCCTTGTAGTTGAAGTTCCAGGAGAGCTGGATGGGGCCGCGGCCGTAGTAGGCGGCCTGGCCGGCGGGGCAGCCGTAGGGCTGGCCCGAGTCGCAGTAGTGCGGGTAGTTCGCCGTGTTCTGCTCGACGATGTGGACGAGGCCGCCCGTCTCGTGGGAGACGTTCGCGAGGAAGGCCGCGGCCTCCTGCTTCTTCACCGTGTCGCTGCCGGTGTTGGCGAAGCCGGGGTACGACTTGAGGGCGGCGGTGAGGCCCGCGTACGTGTAGAAGGGGTTCCGGCTCGGGAACATCTGGTTGAACTGGGCCTCGGAGACCACGAATCCGCCGCTCGGCGGCGGGGTGGTGGGCGGCGGCGTGGTGGGCCCGCCGCCGCAGGCGCCCTGGTCGGCCCAGACGCCCCACTCGCCGGTCGTGCCGGGAGTCTCGTTCTGGGTCCACCACTTGGCCGACCAGTTGTGGCCGTTGTGCGAGGCCGTCATCCCGCCCGTGTAGACGGCGGAGGAGTTCCATGCGGCCGCGCAGGCGGCGACCGCACCGGCGGAGGCGGAGGGGACGAGGAGGACGGCGAGTCCGACGGCCGTACAGAGCGCGGCCAGCGAGGCGACCAATCTACGCAGCATGCGTAACTTCCTTCCGGGTGGGGCCGGGTGGGGAAGCACAGCGAACCGCTATTGGTCTGGACCTGTCAAGGTATAGACCAGAAGTTGTGACAGTGGGGATTCCACTTGCCCCGGACGCACATGAGGCGGCCCCGGGCTCGGAGTTCCGAGCCCGGGGCCGCCTCGTGCAGTCACCGCGCAGGTGGGACGGGTGCGACCAGAACAGGTTGAAGTGCCCCGCGGAGCCTGGGGAGCACCGCGCCGCGGAGGGGCGGCTCCCTCAGATCAGGAGCACGATCCGCCCCGGCCGGTGGCCCGCCTCCGCGCGGCGGTGGGCCTCGGCGACCTCCTCCAGCGGCATGACGTCGGCCACCCGGGTGATCAGCTCGCGGGCCGCGACCTTCTCCAGCGTCTCCTTCAGCCGGGCGGCGTCCGGTGCGGCCCGGACGGGCTCGACGCGGATGTTCCGTTCGGCGGCCGGGACCCGGTCGGGCGCGATCGCCACGAAGACGCCGTCGTCCTTCAGCGCCGGGAGGATCGCCTCCGCCACGAGCGCCCCGTCGAAGATCCCGTCCACCCCCTCCGGGGCGACCTCGGCCACGCGGGCGAGCACCTCCTCCGGTGTGCCGCGCGGGACCGCGTGGTCCGCGCCGAGGATCTTCAGTTCGCTCTCGTCGCCCTCGTGGGCGACGGCGACGACCCGCAGTCCGGCCGCGTGGGCGTACTGGACGGCGAATCGGCCCACCACGGCGCTGGCACCGGTCACGAGCAGCGTCGACCCGGCCGGCAGTGCGAGCCGGTCGAGGCCCTGCTGGGCAGTGGCGGCGGCCAGCGGGACGGACGCGGCGACGGTGAACTCCACGTCGTCGGGAATCGGGGCCAGCCAGGCCGGATCGACCCAGACGACCTCGGCGTACGTGCCCTCGCCGGTCAGCTCCTCGTACCAGTTGACGTAACCGGCCACACGAGTCCCTTCGGCCATCCCGGGCACGGGATCGAGCAGCTTCCCCGCGAAGTCCGTCCCCAGGACGAAGGGGGGCTTGAGCGCGCCGACCGCGTCGGCGTACCGGCCGGCCCGGATCCGCAGATCCGCCTGGTTCACACCGGCGGCCTTGAGCCGTACGCGCACCCTGCCGGGGACGTCCCCGGCCACCGGCTCGGGCCGGCGGGCCATTCTGAGGACCTCGGGTCCGCCGTAGGCGGTCACTTCGACGACACGCATGGGGTTCTCCTCAGGCTGAAGGCCCCCTCGTGGCCATTACACCCACGCTCCACACCCCCGGCAACCTCTGATGACCCGCCCGCGCAGCGCCCGCGCGCGCCGTCCCGGCATGCCCGCGCCGAGCCCGGCCGACGGAGGGGGTCCGGCCGGCGGAGGGTCCCGGCTGACGGAAGGACGAACTCCAGGTGGCGGGAAGCGACGTACCCGCCGTAACCGCACACGCGTCCGTACCGTCGCGCGGGTGGACTGGCTTACCGCTGAGAACATCATCGCCGTGGTCACCGCACTGATCGGTGTCCTTGTCTCGATCGCCGCCATCTGGGTCCAATGGTGGGTGCCACGCCGGCGCCGGATCGGCTACCGCGTGCAGCTCGACACGTCCATCGGCGCCGGCGCCGCGGCCAGCAGCGCCATGACCGGCCCCGGCGCGACCGTACGGCGCGGGTACTTCGACACGACCCAGGATCTGACCGACGCCACCATCGTCCTGCTCCGGATCGAGAACGACGGCGGCCTGGCCGTCGGCAGCGACGACTACACGGACGGGGGCAACACCGGACTCACCGTGCGGTTCACCCACCCGGACGGCACCGGCCCCGGCCGCCAGATGAAGGCGATCGTCGTGACCGCCCCCGACCACCCCGGGCTCCTGACCCACTTCGACGCCGCCTGGCAGCCGACCATGGGGGTCGGCTCCATCCGGCTGCCCAAGGTGCCGCTCAACCGGGGCGCCCACTACAAGCTGCTCGTCCTGCTCACCGGCGGGCCGACGGGTGCCCCCGTCACCGTCGAGGGCACCCTCGACGACGGCGTCGTCCACGTCAACCACAGCACGACCCCCGACGACAAGGCGCCCCTCTTCAGCCGGGTCGCGCGGACCGTCACCATCACCCTCACGCTCTGCATGATCGCCCTCGCCGTGATCATCGTCCGGGAGCAGACCCCGCCGCCGATCGGCTGCGCCAAGGGCAGTCTCACCGTCACCGGGTCGACGGCCTTCGCCCCCGTCGTACGGGACCTCGCGAAGAAGTACGAGAAGGACTGCGAGGGCGCGACCGTGAGCGTGGAGGCGCACGGGTCGACGTCCGGGATACGGCGGCTGGCCGACGAGGGGGCGAAGAAGGGCAAGGGCTCCCCCGCGGTCGTCGCCCTGTCCGACGGGCGCAAGCCGGGCGGCTTCCCGGAGCTGCGGGAGAGCATGGTCGCCGTCTCCCTCTACACCCTCGTCCTCAACGACGACGTGCCCGTGGACAACCTGACCCTGGACCAGATCCGCCGGATCTACCGGGGCGAGATCAAGAACTGGGTCGAGCTGGTGCCCAGCATGGACCTGCCGATCCTGCTGGTCAGCCGGGACGCCAACTCCGGTACCAGGGAGGTGTTCCAGCGCCGGGTCCTCGGGCGCAACGAGCCCGCCAACTCCTCCCTGGACTGCCGGACCGGCAACGACCCCGAGTCGCAGGTCATCCGCTGCGAACTCGACTCCACGGAACAGGTCCTGTCCACGGTGGCCAAGCTGCCCGGCGCCATCGGCTACACCGAGGTGCGTGAGGGCACCGGCCTGAAGGGCCTGCACCGGGTGGCCATCGACGGCCGCAGACCGGTCCTGGACGAGCTGGGCGAGTCGAGCTACCCGTACCGGGAGATCGAGTACGCCTACACCTGGCGCGAGCCGAGGGCCGACTCGCTGACCGCCAGCTTCCTCACCTATCTGCGCTGGGGCAGCGGCCAGGACGTCATCCGCGCCCACGGGCACCTGCCCTGCTCGACGCCGAAGGGACTGAGGATCTGTGGGGAGGGCTGACCGCACGTCCGTCCCCCGGTCCGGCACGCGATCGGTAGGGACTGCCGACCCCCGGTCTGGCATGCTCTGACGACGTGGAGCCATTGAACGCGGAAGACCCGGTCAGCATCGGCCCGTTCCGTCTGCTCGGCCGCCTCGGGGTCGGGGGCATGGGCCGGGTGTTCCTCGCGCGTTCAGTCGGCGGGCGGACCGTCGCGGTGAAGGTCGTGCACGCGCAGCTGGCCGCCCAGGAGGAGTTCCGGCGCCGGTTCACCCGCGAGGTCGCCTCCCTGGAGCGGGTCGGCGGCACGGGCACCGCGCCCGTCCTCGGCTCGGACACCGCGGCCGACGCGCCGTGGGTGGCGATCGGCTACGTACCGGGGCCGTCACTGCGGACCGTGGTCGGCGACGAGTTCGGGCCGCTGCCGCCCGCGACCGTGAAGGCGCTGGCCGCCGGCCTCGCCCGCGCCCTCGTGCACATCCACGCCGCCGGGCTCGTGCACCGCGACCTCAAGCCGTCCAACGTCCTGCTCACCGTCGACGGGCCGAGGATCATCGACTTCGGCATCGCGCGCGCCGTGGACACCGTCGCCGACGGCGGCAATCTGACCACCACCGGCGCGGTCGTCGGCTCCCCCGGCTTCATGTCTCCCGAGCAGGTGCGGGGCGACCGGCTCACCCCCGCGTCGGACATCTTCTGCCTCGGCTCGGTCCTGGCGTACGCGGCGACCGGCCGCTCCCCCTTCGGGACGGCGGACAGCGGTGTGCACGCGACCATGTTCCGGATCGCCCACGACGAGCCCGACCTGACGGATCTGGCGCCCGAGCTGAGCGGGGTGATCCGGGCCTGCCTCGCCAAGGACCCGGCCGCGCGGCCCTCGGCCGTCGAGATCGCGGAGACGCTGCCGATCCCCGACCCCTGGCTCCCGGCGGACGTCCTGGCCCGGCTCGGCCGGCACGCGGCGCGGCTCCTGGAGGCGGAGACGGAGAGCGCGACGGGAACGGGGAGCGGAGCGGCCGGTCATGGTTCCGGTGGCGGTGCGGCCGGCGGTGCCGGTGCCGGTGGCGTCGTCCGTGCCGACGGTGACCCGACCCCGCCCACGCCCCTCCCGTCCACCGCCTCCACGGCGCCTCGGTCCCAGGCCCGGCGCCCGCGCCGGACGGCCCTGGTCGCCGGGCTCGCGGCCCTCGCGGTGGCGGCCGCGGCCACCCTCACGTACACCTTCTGGCCCGACCCGAACACCGGCATGGACGACCAGAAGAACCGGGCCCCGAGCGGCACGGGCAACGTCGCGGCCCGCCCCGCCGGCATCGTCCCGGCCGCGTTCCTCGGCGCCTGGGAGGGCGTCATCCAGGGCTCCCAGGACCACCCGCGGGAGACCGCCCGGTTCGAGATCAGCCAGGGGGCGGCGGGCGCCAAGAACGCGGTCTACGTCCAGGTGGCCGAGAACCGCCTGTGCATGGGCCGCTCCCGGCTCGTCTCCGCCGACGAGGACAAGGTCGTCTTCGGCGAGTCCGACGTGACGACCAGCGTGCCCGCCCAGCGCTGCGTCCCCGCCGCGCACCAGACCCTCACGCTGCGCTCCCCCGACGTCCTGGAGTGGACCTCGGGCACGGCCAAGGCCACCTTCCGCAAGGCCCCCACCGGCACCGAGGTCGTCCCCGCCCGCTTCCTCGGCCGCTGGACGCGCATCCCCGCCCCGGAGATCTACGGCGAGAACGACGAGCGCTACACCTCACAGGTGACGATCACCCAGGGCCCGGTCGGCGCCCCCGTGGTCGGCGTCCTCGACGGCTATCCGCGCACCGTCGACGGCGTGCTCTTGGACGAGGACTGGTCCTGCGGCACCACGGCCGTCCTCGCGGGCGTCGGCAACCTGCTGATCGTCGGCCCCGCCACCCGGGACACCAACGCCTGGGACCGCGAATGCCAGGAGGGCCTCTCCCGCTACCTCCTCGTCGACAAGCTGAACGGCAAGGACCGGCTCCTCGTCTACCCGATGCTCGACGGCGAACCGAACGAGTACTACCGCTCGTAGGAGCCCGACCGCCCCGCCTGCCCTGCCTGCACCGATCGCCCCGACCGCCCCGCCGCCGCCTCGGCGTACGCGTAGACCAGGGGGCGGGTGTCGTCCGCGCGGTGGGCGAGGACGAAGTGGCTGGGGCCGACGCCGTCGACGGGGCGGGTGACGACGCCGTCGCGGGCGAGGAGCGGGGCGTTGCCGGCCGCGACCAGGCAGATGCCGAGACCGCCGACGAGGGCCTCGTACGTCTCGTCGGCGCTGGCGATCTCCGCGCCGACGACCGGCGGGCGGCCGCCCCGGGAGTCCAGCGCCAGCCAGTGGTCGCGCAGTTCGGGGCCGGTGGCCGGCAGGGCGAGGAACGGTTCGTCGAGGAGGTCCGCGAAGTCGAGGCGCTCGCGGGCGGCCAGCGGATGGGTCTCCGGGAGGGCGACGAGCCGGGGCTCGGCGGCCACGACGACCCAGCGGAAGCGTTCCGCCGCGGGCAGCGGCAGCCAGACGAACGCCACGTCGCTCGCGCCGTCGGCGAGTCCGGCCGTCGGGTCCTCCCACCCCACCTGGCGCAGCTTGAGCACGGCCTCCGGGTGGGCCTCGGTGAAACGGGAGCGGATCGCGGGCAGCAGCCCGCCGCGCCCGGGGCTGGTGGACATGCCGACGACGAGCGTGGACCGCTCGGCGGCGCGGGCCCGCCGCACGGCCCCGTCCGCCTCCGCCCAGGCGGCGAGCACGGCGCGGGCGTGCGGCAGCAGGGCCGTACCGACGGGGGTGAGGCGGACGCCGTGCCGGTCGCGGTCGAAGAGGGGCGCGCCGAGCTGCCGCTCCAGGGCCCGGATCTGCTTGCTGAGCGCGGGCTGCGAGACGTACAGCCGCTCGGCGGCGCGGGTGAAGTGCAGCTCCTCGGCGACGGCGACGAAGTACCTCAGGTCACGCCCGTGCACGTCCATGGTCATAACCATGGGTTATCACAGCAGGTCTTGGACCGGCAACAGCCTTGTGGCACACGCTGGTTGAGTCGCGGAAGCGAAGACGAGAACGAGCAAGAGGAAGAGGGATCCCCATGAGCAAGGTCTGGCTGATCACGGGCGCCAACAGCGGTTTCGGACGCGCCTTCGCCGAGGCGGCGATCGCGGCCGGCGACATCGTGGTCGCCGCGGCCCGCCGCACCGAGACCCTGGACGACCTGGTCGCGGCCCACCCCGACCAGGTCGACCCGGTCGCGCTCGACGTCACCGACACGACGGCGGTCGACAAGGTCGTCGCGGAGGTCGCCGAGCGCCACGGCCGCATCGACGTCCTCGTCAACAACGCGGGCCGCACGCACGTCGGTTCGGTCGAGGAGACCTCCGACGCCGAGCTGCGCTCCCTGTTCGACGTCCACGTCTTCGGCCCTGCGGCGCTGACCCGCGCGGTCCTGCCCCACATGCGGGCCCGCCGCTCGGGAGCGATCGTGCAGCTCAGCAGCGTCGGCGGCCAGATGTCGATGGCCGGCTTCGGCGCGTACAGCGCGACGAAGTTCGCCCTGGAGGGCATGTCGGAGGCGCTCGCGGCGGAGGTGCGGCCGCTGGGCATCGACGTCCTGATCGTCGAACCGGGCGCCTTCCGCACGAGCCTCTTCGGCAACCACAGCCTGAGCGGCGACGGCATCGCGGACTACACGGAGACGGTGGGCGCGACCCGCGCGTTCGTGGAGACGGGCGGGGGGCTGCAGGAGGGCGACCCGGCGAAGGCGGCGGCGGCGGTGCTGGCCGCGCTGAACGCCGACGAGACGCCGCTTCGGCTTGCCCTGGGGGACGACTCGATCGACACGATCCTGGGGCACCTGGACCAGGTCCGTGACGACCTCACGACCTGGGAGAAGCTCGGCCGGGACACGAAGCTGGACGTCTGAGCAAGGCCGAGGGGAAAGGCCGAGGGCCCGCACCCGACGTACGGGGTGCGGGCCCTCGGGCGTTCCGCCTACAGGAACGAGTTGATCTCGATCGTCTCGGTGCGGCCGGGGCCCACGCCGATCGCGGAGATCGGTGCGCCCGACATCTCCTCCAGCGCCTTCACGTACGCCTGCGCGTTCTTCGGCAGGTCCGCGAAGGTCTTCGCCTTGGTGATGTCCTCGGACCAGCCCGGCAGCATCTCGTAGATCGGCTTCGCGTGGTGGAAGTCGGTCTGCGAGTACGGCAGCTCCTCGACGCGCTTGCCGTCGATCTCGTACGCGACGCAGACCGGGATCTGCTCCCAGCCTGTCAGCACGTCGAGCTTGGTGAGGAAGAAGTCCGTCAGGCCGTTGACCCGGGTCGCGTAGCGCGCGATGACCGCGTCGAACCAGCCGCAGCGGCGGTCACGGCCGGTGGTGACACCGCGCTCGCCGCCGATGCGGCGCAGCGCCTCGCCGTCCGCGTCGAAGAGCTCCGTCGGGAACGGGCCGGCGCCGACACGGGTCGTGTACGCCTTGAGGATGCCGATGACCCGGCTGATCTTCGTCGGGCCCACGCCGGCGCCGGTGCAGGCGCCGCCCGCGGTCGGGTTCGAGGAGGTGACGAAGGGGTACGTGCCGTGGTCGACGTCGAGCAGCGTGCCCTGGCCGCCCTCGAAGAGGACGACCTTGTCCTCGTCGAGCGCGTTGTTCAGGATCAGCGTGGTGTCCGCGACGAACGGCTTGATCTGCTCCGCGTACTGGAGCATCTCCTCGACGATCTGCTCCGCGTCGATGGCGCGACGGTTGTAGAGCTTGGCGAGCAGCTGGTTCTTGCCCTCCAGCGCCGCCTCGACCTTCTGGACGAGGATCGACTCGTCGTACAGGTCCTGGACCCGGATGCCGACGCGGTTGATCTTGTCGGCGTAGGTCGGACCGATGCCACGGCCCGTGGTGCCGATCTTGCGCTTGCCGAGGAACCGTTCCGTCACCTTGTCGAGGGTGACGTTGTACGGGGTGATCAGGTGGGCGTTGCCGCTGATCAGGAGCTTCGACGTGTCGACGCCGCGCTCGTTCAGTCCACTCAGCTCGGAGAGCAGGACCGCCGGGTCGACGACGACACCGTTTCCGATCACCGGGGTACACCCCGGCGAGAGGATTCCGGAAGGGAGAAGATGCAGCGCGTACTTCTGGTCGCCGACGACGACGGTGTGGCCGGCGTTGTTGCCGCCCTGGTAGCGCACTACATAGTCAACGGATCCACCGAGGAGATCGGTGGCCTTTCCCTTGCCCTCGTCACCCCACTGAGCACCGAGCAGCACAAGTGCGGGCACAGGCGTACACCCCTTCCGGGTGGGGCATGTCCAAGGTCAGGGGCCGAGGCCGCCTCACCGGTGTGCCCCGGAATAGACGAAGCCCCTGGCGCAATAGCGCAAGGGGCTCTTGCACAAAGATGCTACCCGAGGAAGGACCGAGGTGTCGGATCACGACCAGCTGCTGGTCATCGTCGACCCGGTCGCCCGCCGAAGTGACGGCGAGTCCGTACGGATCGCGAAAGATGTGCTGTCCGCGGGCGCGGAGGCGAAGATCTGCCTGCCGGACAGCCCGGAGGAATTCACCCGCGCCCTGGCCAGGCGCGGCTCCCGCCGCCCCGTGGTGCTCGGTGACGACCGCGCGCTGCTGCGTACGGTGGCCCTCCTCCACCGGGAGCGGGAGCTCGCCGCGGGCGCCCTCTCCCTCGTCCCGATCGGCGCCCCGGACGCCCTGGAAATCGCCCACGCCCTCGGCGTGCCGCGCTCCACCCCGGCGGCCGCCCGGGCCGTCCTCGACGGGACCGTACGACGCCTCGACCTGCTGGTCGACGACAGCGACGGCGTCGTCATCGGCGACCTCCAGGTGCCGGCCTCACCCGCCCTCACCCCGGCTTCCCCGACCGTCTGGGGTACCTGCCGCTCCCTCGTCCGCACCCTGGTCCGCCCGGCCCCGACGGCCCTCGCGGTCCGCGCGCACCGGCTGCGGGTGGAGGCGGACGGGGTGCTGCTCACCGATGTCGACACCCCGCTGGAGAGCCTCACGGTCCGCTCGGTCGGCGGTACGGCCGAGGTGGTCGTCCACCCTTCGGCCGCCCCGCCCCGGCACACGACCGCCCGCGTCCTCACCGTCTCGGGCCCGGACTTCCGCTACCGCGCGGACGGCCGCGTCACGGGGCCGGTCCGCCGCCGGACGTGGACGGTCCTGGGGGAGGCGTGGGGGCTGACCCTGCCCAGGGACTGGCCCCTGGGCTGACCTGCCCCGCAGCTGATCTTTTCGCGGAGCCGGGCCGGTGCCGAACGGACTGGTGCCGGGGTACGGCGGCCGTCTAACGTCACGCGTGGCGTGAACGGCATGCGTGACGGGGGATGCGGGATGGCACGGGCGTTGGATCTGCCGGAGACGGCG
The DNA here is from genome assembly GCF_014451325.2 of Streptomyces sp. CB02980. Classification (GTDB taxonomy): domain Bacteria; phylum Actinomycetota; class Actinomycetes; order Streptomycetales; family Streptomycetaceae; genus Streptomyces. The sequence goes on from NZ_JACSCH020000003.1 coordinate 207,988, forward strand.
AAGGCTGTGGACCGGTACGGGCGAAGAGCGAGCGGGGTGATGACGGGCGGGTGCGTCCTGTTCGTCCCCGCCGCGGGGGTGGCGCTCGTGGCACCCGGGGAGCCCTGGGCGGACGATCTGATCGGCGCGCTCGTCGCCCTGGGCGTGCTCGTGGCCGGCGCCGGCGCCGGGTCCTGGGCCCTGGCCCGCCGGATGAGGCGCGTGCTCGGCTCCGGAGCCTGGTCGGCGCACGCCGCGGCGGCCGTGCGCGACATGCGGAGCACCGAGGCCGTCGTGCTGCGGTCCCCGGCCGGGGAGGAGCTGTGGCCGCTTGAGGTGATCGCGATGCGGCAGCGGTACGAGCCGCTGCGGCCGGGCCCCGACGGGGTGATGTGGTGGTGCGGGGACCCGTCGAAGGGCGGGGTGCTCGCGCCGCCCGGCGGCGGGGCGCTGATCTGGACCAGGCCGGTGAAGCATCGGCGGGCGCGCCGGCGGATCGTGGAGCAGGCCGCGCGGACGGGACTCCTCGGCCGGGCGACCCCCGTCCAGCCGCAGGTGAAGGTCCAGGAGCCGCCGGTGCGGGTCCGGATGCCGCAGGTGACGGCCCAGGAGCCGCAGGTCCCCGATCCGGTCCCGACCACCGATCCGGCCCCCCGCGTGAGCCTGGTCGAGCAGCCCGAGTCGGACACCTCCGGCGCCCCGACGTACGCCCGGCTCGCGGCCCACGCCGGGCGGCAGGCCGTGGCACGGCCCCGGACCCGGAATCGGCGACCGGAGGCGGACGTCCGCGAGGTGGCGTGGTGGCGCGTGCGGAGCCTGCGGCGGGCCGCCGGGGTCGGCCGGGTCCTGGTGTCGCTGGCCGTCTGCGCGGCAGCGGCCGTGGCGGCGGTCATCCGCCCGGAGGGGAGCGGCCTGATGAAGCTGTTCCTCGTGGCGATCGTGGGGCTCGCGGCACTCGTCTACTCCGGCCACCACCTGCTGACCCGCGGGATTCCCGCGGTCCGGCTGATGGCCCGGGCCGCGCACTCCCCCGTACCGGTCCGGCGGCGGTACGTCCTGCTCCACGACCCGCAGGACGGGGTTCCCGTTCTGGTCGTCTTCCCCGCCCACGGCGGACTGCACGACCTGCCCGAGGGGCTTCTCCCGCTGGTGCCGCCCGGCACCGGCAAGCACCCGTGGCTCGGGCTGCCGCCGAAGCCCGCCGGGACCGTCGAGCTGCGCGGCTGGCACGACTTCTCCGCCGACGACCTGCCGTTCGTCGTCCCGCGGTTCGAGGGGCTCGCGCTGTGGCCGGCGGGGCCGTACCGGCCGGCCGCCGGGGCGGAGGGCGCCGCGCTCCTCGCCCGGCTCGCCCCGCCCGTGGACGCCCCGCCCGTGGACGCCGGGGACGGTCAGGAGGAGAACTCGGCTCCCCGGGCCTCCCTGTAGGCCGTCCAGCGGACCAGGATCTGGTCGCGGCGGGTGAAGGTCTCGTACCAGAGCTCGTTGTGGAGGACGTACCGCTCGCGCCGGGTGCCGAGGTCGCGCTCCCGGCTGACAGGGCTGCGGAGGCGGGACGTGATCGGCTGACAGGGCTGCGGCGGCGGGACGTGATCGGCTGACGGCTCACACCTCCACGAGCAGCTCCTCGAAGCCCCGGATCACGTACCCCGGCTTCCACACGGGCTCCGCCACGAGCCGCAGGCCCGGCGCCTGGCGGAGCAACTCACCGAAGACCGCCTCCAGTTCGAGGCGGGCGAGCGGTGCGCCGAGGCAGTAGTGGATGCCCGCCCCGAAGGTGACGTGCGGGTTGTCGGCCCGGGTGAGGTCGAGCGCGTCGGCCGTCGGGCCGAAGCGGGCCGGGTCGCGGTTGGCGGAGCCGAAGAGGAGGGCGACCTCGGAGCCGCGCGGGATGACCTGGCCGCCGATCTCGATGTCGTCGAGGACCCAGCGCTCGAACATCTGGAGCGGGGTGTCGTAGCGCAGAAGTTCTTCCACAGCTGTGGACAACTTTTCGGGATCCGGACGGACCTCGTGCTTCAGGAGGGTCCACCAGCCGTTGACCGTGGTGTTGACGGTGGCCTCGTGGCCCGCGTTCAGGAGCAGGACGCAGGTGGAGATCATCTCCTGCTCCGTCAGCTCCTCCACCCCGATGAGCGCCGAGATCAGATCGTCCCCCGGGCTCTTCCGCCGCCGCGCGATCAGCTCCCGCAGATAGTCCGAGAACTCGACGGAGGCCTCGACCGCCCGCCGGGCCGTCTCCTCCGAGGGGCTCAGCTCGAACATCCCGCAGATCGCCGCCGACCAGGGCCGCAGCCGCCCTCGCTCCTCGTCGTCCTCCGGGACGCCGAGCATCTCGGCGATCACCGCGACGGGGAGGGGCTCGGCGACCGAGGCGAGCAGGTCGCCGCCGCCCGCCGCCACCAGATCGCCGACGAGCCCGGCGGCGAGCCGCCGTACCGTCGGGGCCAGGCGCTCCACCGTCCTCGGAGTGAAGGCCTTCGACACGAGCCGCCGGATCCGGGTGTGGTCGGCCGCCTCCAGATCGAGCAGCCCGTGGTCGTTGAGCGTGTGGAAGGGCTCGTACGCCGCGGGCGGAGCCTCCCGCCCGAACTCCTCGTGGGTGAAGCGGTGGGTGTACGTCCGGCCGAGCCGCCGGTCCCGGAGGAGCGCCGACACGTCCTCGTGGTGCGGGATCAGCCACTGCTGCGTACGCCCGTACCAGTGGGCGCGGCCGGTGGCGCGCAACTCGGCGTAGGCGGGGTAGGGATCGGCGACGAACTCCGGGGACCAGGGGTCGAAGGCAACGTCCATGACCGGACGCTACCCGCGCGCCGGAGCCCGATCCAGGGCCTGTCCGGCGGATCAGGGTGGATGGGCCGCGGCCCCGGCGATGATCCGCCGGACAGCCCTAGCCGCCGACGCGCACCAGGCCCGCCTCGTACGCGAACACCGCCGCCTGCGTGCGGTCCCGCAGCCCCAGCTTCACCAGGATGCGGCTCACATGGGTCTTGATGGTCGACTCGGCGACGACGAGGTGCTCGGCGATCTCGGAGTTCGACAGGCCCTGCGCGATGAGCACCAGGACCTCCGTCTCCCGCTCCGTCAGCTCCCCGATCTGCGCCATCGCCGGCGGGCGCGGCGAGCTCCCCGGCGCCTTCGCGAACTCGGTGATCAGCCGCCTGGTGACGGTCGGCGCGAGCAGCGCCTCGCCGGCCGCGACGACCCGCACCCCGTCGGCGAGCTGCCGGGCGGAGGCGTCCTTGAGCAGGAAGCCGGAGGCGCCGGCGCGCAGCGCCTGGTAGACGTACTCGTCGAGGTCGAAGGTGGTCAGGACGAGCACCTTCGCGTCCGCGTCGGCGGCGACGATCTCCCGGGTGGCGTCGATGCCGTTCAGCTCGGGCATCCGGATGTCCATGAGGACCACGTCGGGGTGGAGGGCGGCGACCTGGGTGACGGCCTCCCGGCCGTTGACGGCCTCGCCCACGACCTCGATGTCCGGCATCGCGCCGAGCAGCACCGAGAAGCCCTCGCGGACCATCATCTGGTCGTCGACGATCAGCACGCGGATCACTGGTCACTCTCCTCACGGCTCACGGGGACGAAGGCCGTCACCTCGTAGCCACCGTCCTCGGTCGCCTCGGCCGTCATCTCCCCACCGAGCATCGTCACACGCTCCCGCATGCCCGTGATGCCGTGACCGGCGCCCGGGGAGGGCTTCACGAGGCCGCGCGCCGGACCGTTGGCGATGCGCAGGCCCAGACCGCCGAGAACATAGCTGACCTCGACCTTCGCGGCGGCGCCCGGCGCGTGCCGCAGCACGTTCGACAGGGCCTCCTGGACGATCCGGTACGCGGAGAGCTCCACGCCCTGCGGCAGCTCGCGCACGGCGCCGGTCACGGTCTTCTCGACGACGAGCCCGGCGTCCTGGACGTTGCGGACGAGCGAGTCCAGGTCGGCGAGGGTCGGCTGCGGGGCGTCGGGGGCCTCGTAGTCCTCGGCGCGGACGACACCGAGGATGCGGCGCAGCTCGGTGAGCGCGGCGACCGCGTTCTCGCGGATGGTGAGGAAGGCCTGCTCCAGCTCCGGCGGCGGGTTCTCGACCCGGTACGGGGCGGCCTCGGCCTGGATGGCGACGACCGACATGTGGTGCGCGACGACGTCGTGGAGCTCACGGGCGATGGTGGTGCGCTCCTCCAGGAGGGTCCGCTTCGAGCGCTCCTGCGCGGTGACGGTCTGCTGGGCGGTGACCTCGCGGTCGGCCTGGCGGCGGACCTGGAGGACGGTCACGGCGAGGAGGACCAGGGCGGCGACGAAGAGCAGCGGAACGGTGTCGGAGCTGCGCCCCACCCCGAGGAACATCTCCGTGAAGAGGGAGAAGCCGGCCGTCACGAGCCACATCCACGCCGAGGTGCGGGGCCGGGAGCGGGCCGCGACCACGCCCAGGACCGCGAGGTGGGAGAAGAACGTGATGTGCGACCAGGGCCAGCCGGCGACGTAGCCGCTGAGGTAGCCGATGACGGGCGCGCCGGCGAGCGAGGCCCAGAAGGCGAGGACCGGCCGCACCAGGGTGAGCAGCACGACCGCGGGCGGGGTGCAGACGACCATCAGCGTCAGCGGGGCGAAGCGGGTGTCGAACTCCTCGTAGCCCATCGCGAAGGCGATCAGGGCGAGGAACGCGACGACGGCGTGCGGGAACAGGCCGAGGTGCGGCCGTATCGTCTTCGGCAGGAAGCGCGCCACCTTGGGGTTCACCACGGCGGGCTGGAGCGGCCGGTAGGCCGACGCGTCGCGGAAGAGGTCCTGCCGCAGTCCGCCGAGGACGACCTGGACCAGGTGGAACTCGGGGGCGCGGCTCGTCTCGGGGGTCTGTGTCTGGGTCACCCGCACCACGGTACGGGCGGCGGGGAACCCGGTCGTCCCGCTCGATGCGGATCCTCCCGGGTCCCCCTTGAGGACTATGGCCCCGGCTCCCGTCCGTCCCCCGGCTCAGAAGGGCGTCGGGTCGGGCTCGCCGGGGTTCGGTCCGCGGGATCACCAGGCCAGCTGGGCGATCTCCTCCGCCACCACCGCGCACGCGTCCGCCGCCGGGTCGATCAGCGGGAAGTGGCCGACCTCCTCCAGGAGCGTCACGCCGACCGTCTCGCCCGCCTTCGCGGCCGCCTCGGCGTAGGCGTCGGCGACGGCGTACGGCACGTCGACGTCCGTACGGCCCTGGACGACGGTGGTCGCGATCCCGGTCGGCAGCAGCACCGAGGGGTCGGTGTGGGCCGCCCGCTCCTCGTACGAGGACGGTCCGCCGAGCAGTTCGCTGACCGCGCCGCCGCACACCCCCAGCTCGACCGACCGGCCGAAGTGGGCGATGGGGGCGAGGGCGACGACCCCGCGCAGCGCGGGCGGGGCGGGCAGCCGCCACGGGGAACCGGCGGGCAGGACGTGCCGGGCGGCGGCCCAGAGGGCGAGCTGGCCGCCCGCCGAGTGGCCGGTGAGCACGATCCGGCCGGTGTCTGCCTGCGGCAGGTGGACGGCGGCGAGTCCGGGCAGGGCGTCGAGCGCGGCCGCGACGTCGTCGAAGGTCTCGGGCCAGCGCCCGGCGACCGGAGTGGCACCACCCTGCCGGGGGATGTCGCTGCCGCGCCGGTACTCGACGTTCGCCACGGCGAAGCCGCGCCGGGCCAGGAAGTCCACGAACGGGGTCAGGTGCTGCCGGTCGTACGGCGCCCGCCACGCCCCGCCGTGCAGGGCGACGACGAGCGGCGCACTGGTCCGCCCGTCGCGCGGGGCGTAGAAGTCGATCACCTGGTCCGGGTGGGCGCCGTACGCGGCGGAGACGTCCGGGGGGACGGCCGGGTGCGAGAAGGCCGACGCCTCTTCGGCGGCATCGCGCGCGGCGGGGTCCGGCATGCTGTTCCAACCTCTCGGATACGAGGCCGAATTGGCCTGACCTGCGGGGACGGTACCAGGAGTGGAGCCCCCGCAGATCAGGCGATCATCGGACCGTACGAGACCGCGCGAGACCGCGCGGAACCCGGTCGGGGCCTCAGCCGGGCAGGTCCGCCAGGACCTCCGCGAGCACCCGCGCCGCCCGCTCCGCGTCCGCGAAGCCGACGTACAGCGGGGTGAAGCCGAACCGCAGGATGTCGGGGCGGCGCAGATCGCCGACGACACCGCGCTTGATCAGCTCGGCCATGACGGCGGGCGCGTTCTCGCAGGCGAGCGCGGTCTGGCTGCCGCGCTCGTCGTGCGCCTCCGGCGTCACGGACGTGACGCCGCCCGCCGGCACGTAGGCGCGCACGCACTCCAGGAAGAAGTCCGTGAGCGCCAGGGACTTGGCCCGTACGTCCTCGATCGCGACGCCGTCCCAGACGTCCAGCGCCGCTTCGAGGGCCAGCATCGAGAGGATGTCGGGCGTCCCGACCCGGCCCCGCACGGCGCCCGCGGCCGCCGCGTACCCGGGGGTCATGGCGAACGGGTCGGTGTGCGAGTTCCAGCCGGGCAGCGGCGAGTCGAAAGCGGCCTGGTGGCGCTCGGCGACGTACAGGTAGGCCGGCGAACCGGGCCCGCCGTTCAGGTACTTGTACGTGCAGCCGACGGCCAGGTCGACCCCGTGCGCGTCCAGGCCGACCGGCAGGGCACCCGCGCTGTGGCACAGGTCCCAGACGGCGAGCGCGCCCGCCGCGTGCAGCGCGGCCGTGATGCCGGGCAGGTCGTGGCGGCGGCCGCTGCGGTAGTCGACGTGGTTGACGAGCGCGGCGGCCGTCCGCGGGCCGGCCGCCGAGGCCATGGCGGCCGGGTCGACGGGCACGATCCGGTGACCCGTCATCCGCGCCGCGGACTCCGCGATGTACCCGTCCGTGGGAAAGGTCGTCGCGTCGACGAGGATCTCGTCGCGGTCGTCGGCGCTCAGCCGGGCCGCCGCGACGACCGCCTTGAAGACGTTCACGCTGGTCGAGTCGCCGACCACGATCTGTCCCGGGGCGGCGCCCACGATCGGGGCGATCCGGTCGCCGATCCGCTCGGGCGCGGTCCACCAGCCGGACTCGTCCCAGGAGCGGATGCGGAGCTCGCCCCACTCGCGGGTGATGACGTCGGCCATCCGGGCGGGGACGTGGGCGGGCAGCGCGCCGAGGGAGTTGCCGTCGAGGTAGACGGTCCCCTCGTCGAGCGCGAACTTCTCGCGGTGCTTGCCGAGTTCGTCCGCGGTGTCGAGTGCGCGCGCCTTCTTCTGGAGGTCTGCCATGGCATCAGTCTCAGACATGGCTGCGCGCCGTCCAGAGCTCCGGGAAGACGTTCTTCTGCGCCCGCTTCTCCAGCCAGGCCACGCCCGCCGAGCCGCCGGTGCCGGTCTTCGAGCCCATCGCGCGGCGGGTCGCCACCAGGTGGTCGTTGCGCCATCGCCAGACCAGTTCGGCGACGTCGCTGAGCGCCTCGCCGAGCCGCACGAGCTCGCCGTTCTGGTCGGCGTCCGCGTAGATCCCGGCCCAGACCGCCTCGACCTCGGCCGAGGGCTCGTACCGCTGCGCGAGATCGCGGCCGAGGACGGCGGCCGGGACGGGCAGGCCGCGGCGGGCGAGCAGCCCGAGGACCTCGTCGTACAGGCTCGGCTCGTGGAGCGCCTTCTCCAGCTCGGCGTGGACGCGGGGCGCGCCCCGGTGCGGGACGAGCATGGACGCGGACTTCTCGCCGAGCAGGAACTCCATCCGCCGGTACATCGCGGACTGGAAGCCGGAGCCCTCGCCGAGCGCAGCACGGTAGGCGTTGAACTGTGCGGGGGTGAGCTGGGCGAGCGGCCGCCAGGAGTGGTTGAGGGCCTCCAGCTCGCGCACGGAGCGCTTGAGCGCGTCCATCGCGACGGGGACGCGGTCCTCGCGCAGGGCGCGGCTCGCGGTCTCCCACTCGTGGACGATCACGGTGAACCACAGCTCCATGACCTGGGTGGTGACCAGGAAGACCATCTCGCCGGGGTCGTCCGAGCGGAGGTGCTGGAGGTGGGTCAGGACGTCCGCCTGGACGTAGTCCTCGTACGGCGTCGTGCCGGCGAAGTCGAGGTTCGGGTCGTTGGTGACCGAACCGGCTCCGGAATCGGGAGAACCCGGGGAGAGTGACATTTCTGTCTCCTCGATACGAACTACCGGGTAGCGGTCTGCTCCACCGTGCGCACGGTCGTCCGTACGTCACGGGAGCCCCGGTCCCCTCGGGAGGCGGGCTTCGTCGCGCGCCGTCCCAAGCGCATCATGACACGATCGGCCCGGTGATGTAGCTCCCGTCTTCGTCATACGGAAATGCGTTCGATCGACATCCGTCGAGGCCCTTGATCTGCTGCATCATCGCGGGCGCGGGCTTGCCCGGACCCGGGCAGCCCATGTGCTGCCGGATGCCGATCTCGTGCCCGACCTCGTGGTTGATGATCAGGTGCCGGTACTCGGCGGCCTCCCCCGCGAAGGTCGGCGAGCCCAGCATCCACCGCTTGAGGTTCACCACGACCCCGTCGGTGGTCTCGCAGTTCAGCTCACCGCGGGTGTCCAGGCCCTGCTGCAGGCAGAGCGCGTCGGCCGTGTCCGGGGTGGCGATCCGGATGACGAAGTCGGCGTCCCCCGAGACCAGCTGGAAGCGGCCCCGACCGTGCGCGGCCCAGCCGCGCGGATGCGCCAGGATCCGCTGGATCTCGGCGGCCGTGTCGCGCGCCGACAGCTCGATGCCCTCCTCGACCTGGACCCGGTAGCGGCGCAGTTCGCCGCTGTCGCCGACCGGTGCACCGGAGGCCTGCGCGGTGGTGAAGGTCCCGGCGCCGGACTTCGGCACGGTGGGCGGCTTCAGCGGGATCGACTTCGGCTTCGGCGTCGGCTTCGGCTTCGGTTTCGGGGACGGGGTCGACCTCGATTTCGGCGGCGGTTTCGGTTTCGCCGTCGTGGACCGGGGAGTCGGAGCGGTCTTCCTCGGCGCCGGGCTCTCGGTGGTCGCCGGCGGCGCGGGGGTGGTGGCCGGGGCCGCCGTGACCTCTGCGGGCGGGCCGTTGAAGTGAGCGAGGGCGACGCCGGCGCCGAGCGCGACCGTCATCAGGACCAGCGTCGGCAGGACGAGCCGGCCGGCGGGGCCGCGGCTGCCTCTGTCCCGCCGCCGGCTCCGCGTTCGTCGCCGTCCTGCGGATGCGGCACGCTTGCCCACGACAGACTTCTCCCCTGCGTCGGCCGGCAGTGGGGGAAGAGGGAAATGCGCCTCGGTACCGGCGTGTTCGGTCCTGCGGTTCCGGGGATCGTACCGGTCCCAGTCGAACACCCTCGAACGGCGCGGGGAGTCTGTCCGGATTTCCCCCGGTCCGTCGGAGCAGGGGAAATCCGGCCAGTTTCAGCCGTCGGGCGATGTCAGCCGAGCGTCTCCGCCGCGGTCTCCGAGGAGTCCCGCAGGAAGGTCGTGCAGCGCTCGAACTCGTCCTTCTCGCCGATCTCGCCGGCCGCGCGGGCGAGCGAGTGCAGGGCGCGCAGGAAGCCGCGGTTCGGCTCGTGCTCCCACGGCACCGGGCCGTGGCCCTTCCAGCCGTTGCGGCGCAGCGCGTCGAGGCCGCGGTGGTAGCCGGTACGGGCGTAGGCGTACGACTCGACGACCGAGCCGCGCTCGTACGCGTCGTCCGCGAGCTGGGCCCAGGCGAGCGAGGAGGTCGGGTACTTCGCGGCGACTTCCGCCGGCGCCGTACCGTTCGCGAGCAGCTCGCGCGGACCCGGGTCGTCGGGCAGGTGGGTGGGGGCCGGTCCCCCCAGGAGGTTCTCATGCATGGCCATGGGGCCAGTCTGCCTCAGTCCCGCCTGCCGGAGGCCCTGTGGCGGGGAAGCACCGGGCCCCCCTCAGGCCGAGGCGTCCCGGTGTCCCGGGTCGAGCGGCGGGGACGACACCCCGCAGTGCACCTTGCACTCCGGATGGCAGTACGCCGCCGCCGGGGTCCGCATCGTCGTCCACGCGATCACCGCGCCCACCACCAGGATCCCCGCGCACATCGGCATCGCCCGCCGGAACGTCGACCCGAACTCCTCCGCCGAGAGGTACGCCTCCGGGCTCATCCCGGCGAGCATCGGCAGCGCGGCCACCGCGAGCAGCCCGGCCGCCCGCGCCGCCGCGTTGTTGATGCCGCTGGCCAGACCCGCCCGGGACACGTCCACCGAGGCGAGCACGGTCGCGGTCAGCGGCGCGACCAGGGCCGTCATCCCGAGCCCGAGCACCAGCAGCGCCGGCAGCACGTCCCGAACGTACGCGGCGTCCTCACCGACCCGCAGCATCAGGAGCATGCCCGCGGCACACAGCAGCGGCCCCACCGTCAGCGGGATCCGGGGCCCGATCCGCTCCCCCAGCTCCCCGGACTTCGCCGAGAGCAGCAGCATCAGAACGGTCGTGGGCAGCAGGGCCGTGCCGGCACCGAGCGCCGAGTAGCCCGCCACCACCTGGAGCTGGAGGGCGGCCAGGAAGAAGAAACCGCCGAACGCGGCGTACACGCACAGCGTGACCAGGTTGACCGCGGTGAACATCCGGGACGCGAAGATCGACGACGGCACCATCGCGCGTTCGCCGCGCCGCCGCTCCACGACCACGAACCAGGCGCCGACGAGGACCCCGGCCGCCCCGGCCCACCAGGCCTCGCCGATCAGCGCGTACGTCACGAGCGCGAGCCCCGCCGCGCCCAGGACCGCGCCGAGCACGTCGAAGCGGCCGTGCACGGTCTCGTCCCGCGATTCGGGGACGTGCCTCAGCGCGACGGGGACGCAGAGGGCGGCGAGCGGCACGTTCAGCAGGAACACCCACCGCCAGCCCGGCCCGTCCACCAGCCAGCCGCCCACGAACGGCCCGATCGCCGCCCCCACCCCGCCGAAGCCGGACCACAGGCCGACCGCCCTGGCCCGGTCGTCCTCGTGGAAACTCGCCTGGATCAGCGCCAGGGACCCGGGGGTGAGCAGCGCCCCGCCCACACCCTGGAGAGCGCGGGCGGCGATGAGCACCCCGGCGTTCGGGGCGAGGCCGCACAGGAGCGAGGCGAAGGCGAACCACACCACGCCGATCACGAAGACCCGGCGCCGCCCGAACCGGTCGCCGAGCGATCCGCCGAGCAGGATCAGCCCGGCAAGGGTGAGCATGTAGGCGTTGACCGTCCACTGGAGAACGGCCAGGTCGGCGCCCAGGTCCTCGCCGATGTGCGGCAGCGCCACATTGACGACGGTGGAGTCGAGGAGCGCCATGCCGGAGCCGAGGACGGTCGTGAACACGATCCATCGCCCGGCCCTGGAGGCCATCCGCACGTCGCGCTCGCCCATGCCTGCATGGTCCCCCGAACGCCGAAGCCCCGCCCACCGGAATCCGAGAGGACGGTGGACGGGGCTGCGGTGGACGGGTCAGCGGGTGATGTTGAAGTACTTCCACGCGCCGTGGATCGTGGTGTTCACGTTGTCACCGGACGTGCCGTCCACGTACGCCGTGCGGACCCGGGCGCGGACGCCGGCCGCTCCGGCTCCGTCGAACAGGATGTACGCCATACCGCCGCTGCTCAGCCGGACGTAGTCCTCGGAGCCCGTGCGCCAGGCGCCCGCGTACCAGACCTGGACCTCGTACTTGGTCATCCGGCCCGGGTACGGGTTGTTCCACGCGGTGACCATCACGTCGCCGGTCTGGTGGTAGCTCTGGTACCAGATGCTGCCGATCTTCGACCACTTGTAGTGCCGGGACAGCGAGGTCGTCAGGCCGGCCCGGGTGTACACGGTGGAGCCGACATGGGCCCGGCCGGAGCGGGTGTCACCGGCGAAGTCCGCGGTCACCCAGGTGTCGCGGGTCATCCGGGTCGTCACCGACAGCTTCCCCGCCGAGTTGACCGTGCCGCGCTTGAGCAGCCGCCTGGGCTCCGGCCCGTACGGGTCGGACCAGATCTCCACCACCCGGTTCCGGTACGACCAGCCGAGGGACGCCGTGTACGTGACGTTGGTGCCGTAGTTGACGGTGAGCCTGTTCCGGTCCAGCGTCAGCGCGGTCTTGAACGGGGTCACCTTGACGACCGCCGTGCCGCTCGCGCCCACGTGCGTGGCGTCACCCGCGTACGCCACCTTGTAGGTGACGTTGCCCGCCGCGGTCGGGGTGTCGGGGAACGAGAACGTGCCGTTCGCCCCGAGCTTCCTCGTCCCGAGCGCCTTGCCCTTCGGGAACTCGGCGTCGTACCGCGTCACGGTGAGCGGCGAGCCGACCGGCAGGTTCAGCGTCGCCGCGATCGTGCCGGAGACGGTGATCGCCTTGAGAACCGCCACGGTGGACGGGACCTTCACGGTGACCGTCGGCAGGGACTTGGTCGGGGTGTCCAGGACGTGCAGCCGGACGCTGTTGCCGCTGGAGGCCGTGGTCACCGCGAACAGGCGGCTGCCGCCCGGCTCCCAGGAGAGGGCGCTGTAGGCGAGGCCGTCGCCGCCGCTGTAGACCCCCGTGTTCGGGAAGTCGTACCGCCGCACGGGCTTCGTCTCGCCGGGCCGGTAGACGAACACGTCCGGGTCGTACGGGGCGTCGGAGCCGGCCGCCACGGTGCCGTCGGGTGCGACGGCCACTGCGGTGCCGTGGTATTCGCTGGCGTAGGACGGCAGCTCGGCCATGTCGGTGGTCCGCCACACCCGGTGGCGGTTGCCGGCCGTGGCCGTGATGAGCTTGCCGCCGTCCGGGGTGTAGGCGAGGTCGTTGGCCATGCCCACCGAGCCGACGTCGGCGGCGGTGCGCGCGGTGCGGGTGGCGGTGCCGGTGGACGCGTCGTACGTGCCCAGCAGGAACCGGTGGTAGTACGAGGACATCGCCGCGAAGGCGTTCGGGTCCGTCGGCGAGGAGACGAGCCGGGGGGCGCCCGAGTAGTTCAGCTCGGTGTCCTGGGCCAGGGTCACCACGGGTTCGGCGCCCGAGGTGTCGACCGACCCGATGTCGCCGTGGTCGCCGTTGCCGTAGCCGAACCAGATCCTGCCGCCCGCGAGCGCGACGTACTGCGGGTCGGTGCCCTCGCCGGTGGCGTACCGGGCCCGTTCGGTCACGGTCCCGGCGTCGAGCGCGACGACGAGGTCGGAGCCCGGCACCGCGGCGTACAGGCTCCCCGCGTCGGCGGAGAGCGCGAGCCCGGTGACGCCGGGCAGACCGGTGACGGTGCTCAGGACCGTGCCCGCGTAGTCGGTCGCGACGACCTTCCCGAGGTACGGGTCGCTGATGAAGATCTTCCGGTGGACACCGTCCACCACCATGTCGCCCACGGACGACATCGGCAGAGCCTTGCTGCTGTCGGCGGCCGCCGGGCCGGCCGCGCCCGCGACCAGCGCCGCGGAACCGACAAGGACCGCGAACGACGTCGCGGCCGAGAGAGCGCGCTTGCGCACGATGAAGAGCCCCCCAAAGAGCATGATTCCGGCCCCTCAACACGGGGCGCAGTGCAGGAAGACTAGAACACGCCTGCGACACACCGCCTCCCGGTATCCGCACCGCGCGCGACCGGGCCCGCCGCCGCCCTCCTCAGGCCGTCCGCGGCCGTCCCGCCGCCGCCCCCTCAGGTCGTCCGCAGCCGTCCCGCCGCCGCCCCCTCAGGTCGTCCGCAGCCGTCCCGCCGCCCGGACCAGGGCGTCCACGCCCCGCTCCGCCTTCCTGCGGGTGCAGCCCACGTTCAGCCGGACGAAGCCGGGGGTGCCGTAGACCCCGCCCGGCATGATCGCGACCTTCTCGACGGTCACCAGCTCCTCCTGGAGCCGGGTCTCCTCGATGCCGAGCGGCCGCAGGTCGATCCAGGCCAGATAGCCGGCCTGCGGGGGCTCCCAGACCACCCCCGGAAGACCTTCGGCCAGCCGCTCCCGGACGATGGTCATCGTGCCCGCCACATACGCGCGCAGCTCGTCCAGCCAGGCCGCGCCGTGCCGGTACGCGGCGATGTGGGCGGTCAGCGAGAGCACGGCGGGCGAGGCGAGCCCCTCCCCGGTCTCCATGCGCCGGACGAAGGCCGCGCGCTCGTCGGGGTCGCCGATGATCCCGTACGAGCCGGAGAGCGCGGGGAAATTGAAGGCCTTGGTGGCCGAGGTGACCAGCGCCCAGCGCCGGCCCCGGCCCCGCTCGGCGATCCGGGTCCACGGGATGTGGCGGTGGCCCTCGGTGGTCAGGTCGGCGTGGATCTCGTCGCTGACGACGGCCGCGCCGTGGCGCTCGGCGAGGGCGGCGAACTCCCGGAGCTCGTCCTCCGTCCACACCCGGCCGGTCGGGTTGTGCGGGGAGCAGAGCAGCAGGACCTTGCTGTCCGGCCGGGCCAACTCCTGTTCGAGGGCCTCGGTGTCGCCGACCGGGACGCCGCGCAGCTCGCGCCCGAGCCCCGTGACGGCCTTGCGGAAGCCGTCGTACGTGGGGGTGTGGACGACGACGCCGTCGCCGGGTTCGGTCCACATCCGCAGGAGCTGGGAGAGCTGGGAGAGCACGGAGGGCGCGTACACCAGGGAGTCCGGGTCGACCTCGGCCTCGTACCGGGTGGCGTACCAGTGGCGTATCGCCTCGCGGAACTCGCCGAGCCGCCAGTCGGTGTAGCCGAAGACCCCGTGGTCGACGCGGTCGCGCAGGGCCGCGAGGACCTCCGGCGGGGAGGCGAAGTCCATGTCGGAGATGGTGAAGGGGAGCAGGTCGGGGACACCGAAGCGGTCCGCGATCCCGTCCCACTGGACCGACCAGGTCCCGCGGCGGTCGATCTCCCGGTCGAAGTCGTACGTCGTCGTCACCGTGGTCTCTCCTCCGGACATCGCTCTCCTCCAGACATGCCGAGGGCCCGGCACCCCCACGCCAGGGCGGGGGTGCCGGGCCGCTCGTACCACGCTTGCCTCAGCGCTTACTTCAGCTTGGTGCCGGTCGAGCGCAGCGCCGCGCACGCCTCGGTCACCCGGACGGCCATGCCGGCCTCGGCCAGCTTGCCCCAGGTGCGCGGGTCGTAGGTCGACTTGATGCCGACCTCGCCGTCGACCTTCAGGACGCCGTCGTAGTTCTTGAACATGTGGTTCGCCACCGGACGCGTGAAGGCGTACTGGGTGTCGGTGTCGAGGTTCATCTTCACGACGCCGTTCTCCAGGGCGGTGGCGATCTCCTCGGCCGTGGAACCCGAGCCGCCGTGGAAGACGAAGTCGAACGGGGAGGCCTTGCCGTACTTCTCGGCGACACCGGCCTGGAGGTCCTTGAGGAGCTCCGGGCGGAGGACGACGTTGCCCGGCTTGTAGACGCCGTGCACGTTGCCGAAGGAGGCGGCGAGCAGGTAGCGGCCCTTCTCGCCCAGGCCGAGGGCCTCGGCGGTGCGGAGCGCGTCGTCGACGGTGGTGTACAGCTCGTCGTTGATCTCGTGGCTGACGCCGTCCTCCTCGCCACCGGTCGGGGTGATCTCGACCTCAAGGATGATCTTGGCGGCGGCGGCCTTCGCGAGCAGCTCCTGGCCGATGGCCAGGTTGTCGGCGAGGGTCTCGGCGGAGCCGTCCCACATGTGCGACTGGAACAGCGGGTTCTCACCGCGGGCGACGCGCTCGGCGGAGACGTCGAGCAGCGGACGGACATAGCCGTCCAGCTTGTCCTTCGGGCAGTGGTCGGTGTGCAGCGCGACCGTGATGTCGTACTTCGCGGCGACGATGTGCGCGAACTCGGCCAGGGCAACGGCGCCCGTGACCATGTCCTTGTTGTACTGGCCGCCCAGGAACTCGGCTCCGCCGGTCGAGATCTGGATGATGCCGTCGCTCTCGGCCTCCGCGAAACCGCGCAGGGCGGCGTGCAGGGTCTGGGACGAAGTCACGTTGATGGCCGGGTAGGCGAACTTGCCTGCCTTCGCCCGGTCGAGCATCTCGTTGTAGACCTCGGGGGTTGCGATGGGCATTCGTCCGCTCCTTGTGATGTGCGGGGTGTGTGCGTTGCTGTCCCTGACCTGGGGGCGACGTCATCGTCGACGCCCATCCTTCCAGACTCTTCTCCGGGCTCCCACGGGCCCGGCATGACTAGGGGCGGGGTGTTTCACGTGAAACACCCCGCCCCTAGGCAAAAACGCAGGTCAGGACAGCAATCACCGATGCCCGGGACCTAAGTCACGACTTCGCGGCGGTTACGCCAGGTCGAGATCGGCCAGCTGGTAGCCCGTGAGGTACGCCAGACCCGCCCCGGCGATGGCCTCGGCGGCGCCCCGGTCGACGATCGTGGCCACGGCGACGACCTCGCCGCCGGCCTCACGGACGGCCTCCACGGCGGTCAGCGGCGAGCCGCCGGTGGTCGAGGTGTCCTCGACGACCAGGCAGCGACGGCCCTTGACGTCCGTGCCCTCGATACGGCGCTGCATGCCGTGCGCCTTCTGCGCCTTCCGGACGACGAAGGCGTCGAGGCGCTGCCCGCGCGCGGCGGAGGCGTGCAGCATCGAGGTCGCGACCGGGTCGGCGCCCAGGGTCAGACCACCGACGCAGTCGAAGTCCAGGTCGGCCGTCAGGTCGAGCATGACCTGACCCACCAGCGGCGCGGCCTCGCCGTCCAGCGTGATCCGGCGCAGGTCGATGTAGTAGTCGGCTTCCAGACCCGAGGAGAGGGTCACCTTGCCGTGCACCACGGCCTTGTCCTTGATCTGCTGGAGCAGCTCAGCGCGTACGTCAGTCATGCCCCGAGCTTAAAGGGCACTGCTCAGAGGCGGCGCCAGCGCCAGGTGCTCTCGACCTCCAGGGGATCGATCGGGGTGACCAGACGGGGGTGGGTGTTGAGGCCGTTCGGCGGGCCGGACTGCGGCTCGACACAGACGGCCTCCTCGGGCTCGTCGTAGATCACGACCCACTCGGCGCGGCTGGTGACCTTCAGCTCCAGCTCCTCCGGCCAGGTGAGGGTGACGTCGACCCCCTCGGGCATGCCGAAGCAGTCGTCCCAGGGGCCGGGGGTGGGGTCGATCCGGCGTCCGGTCGGGAGGTGGTCGTCACCGCGCTCCTCCTGCCAGGCCGGGGTGAAGTCGAGCCGCACGTCCTGGCCGCCCTTGCCGAGGTTCCGCAGGAACCAGGGGTGCCAGCCGGCCTGGGCCGGGAAGGAGTCGTCGTAGGTCTCGACGCCGAAGCGGAGGGTGAGGGAGTCCTCGGCCAGCTCGAAGACCTGGGTGACCGTGCCCTTGTACGGCCACGGGTCACCGAGCTCGCAGGTGAAGACGGCCTCGGTCGAGGAGACCCTCGCGGCCTTCCAGGCGAGGTCGCGGACGGTGCCGTGGATGGCGTGCGGAGGTGCGTTGACCGGCAGCTGGTGGCTGGTGGCCCCGTTGCGGAAGCGGCCGTTCTCGGTCCGTCCGCACCAGGGCACCATCGGGAAGGTCCCGAACCGCTCGCCCTGGCGCAGCACCTCGGTGCCGCCGATGCGCAGGCTCTCGATCCGGCAGCCGTTCTCGGGGCTGATGGTCAACTCGGCGTCGCCCGCCGTCAGGTGCGTCTGCATGCTCACGCCCCGACCCTAATCGTGTCGGCGGCGTCGGCGCAGTGCACGGCGATCGTTTCAGCGGCGCCGGCTCAGTGTGCGGCGATCGGGTCAGCGGCGTCGGCGCAGTGCACGGCCGACGACCACGGCAGAGGCGAGCGCGAGGGCCGCGGCCGGGGCGATCCAGCGCAGGGTGGCACCGGCGCTCGACGCCTCGGGCGCGGGAACCGGGGCGTACCGGCCGCGCGGCGGCGCGTGGTCGACCTCCTCGGCGCTCCGGCCGATCATGGTCCGGCGGGCGTGGGCGGCCTCGGCTGCGGGCTGCGGGGCGGGGAACTCGATGGGCTTGTCGCCGAAGTCCTCGTCCAGGAGGGGGTCGAGGGAGGGCGGCGGCACCGGCGCGTCGAAGACGGGACTCCGGTGCGGCTCCTCGACACCGTCGTCGACCCCGTCGTCGTCGGAGTCGGGCTCGACGACGTCATCGGCAGCGGCGGCGGCCGCTCCTTCAGGAGCCACATCCGCGTCCGGCTCCTCCGGCACGTCCGGCTCCTCCAGCGCGTCCGGCTCCTCCACCAGCGCCGCCAGCCCCTCCACGAACTTGTCGAGCATCCGCGCGCCCGCCGTGGACCGGGCCTCGTCCGTCGCCTCGGCGAGCCGGCCGACCGCCGTCAGGCCGCCGGTGAAGCTCAGGCTGGTGCCCTCGGCCACCGGAGTGAGGACGACGGTGAGCGACAGCTCCGCCGTGCCCTTGCCCCGGGCCTCGGTCCCCCGGCCCTCGTAGGTGATGGCACCGTCCCGCTCGACGACCTTCAGGGCGCCCCGGTAGGTGATGGTGTTGCCGCCGACCCGCACCTTGAGCCGGCCCGTCAGGGGGCCCGCCTCCGCGTCGGCGTCGCGCTGGAGACCGGGGACGCAGCGCACCACCCGGGCCGGGTCCGTGAGCGTCGCACGCAGAACCTCGGCCGGGACCGGGACGAACACCTCATGCTCCATGGAAGCCGAGCCTACTCAGACGGGGGCGCGGCGTCGCCCGTTCGGCGCGGAACCCGGTCCCTTCAGCCTCCGTACCGCGGGTGCACCAGCGTCGACGGGGGCGGTTCGGCGTCGCCCCGGCCGCGCTCGGCGCGGTGCGCCGCGGCCTCCAGGGTGTGCTCGCCGAGCGAGCGCAGCCGGGGCGCGTCGGGGGCGAGACCCAGGGCGGGCGGGCGGCTGCCCGGTACGGCCAGGAGGAAGCCCCAGTCGCCGGGGCCCCGCCCCGTACCGCCGGAGCCGTCGGCGCGGTCGGGTCCGGCGGCGAAGCCGGGGGTGCGGCCGCTCGCGCTGTAGGGGCGGGTCGCGAAGCCGGCCGCGCGCAGGGTGGCGTCCACGGTCCAGTAGGTGCGGGGCCGGTCGGTGACGGACCCGGCATGGACGGCGAACCGTCCTGAGGGGGTGAGGACCTGGGCCACGAGCCCGTAGAACTCCTGCGCGTACAGCTTGGCGCTGGGGGTGATTCCGGGGTCGGGCAGATCGGAGATCACCACGTCGTACCGTTCCTGCAGACGATCGGTGGCGCCGCCCCGGAGCCAGCGGAAGGCGTCCGCGTAGACCACCCGGACGCGCGGGTCCCGGAACGCCTGCCCGTTGAGCCTGGCGAGGGCCGGGTCCGTCCGGGCGAGCAGGACGACGCCCGGGTCGAGTTCGACCACGGTGACGGAGCGGACCCCGGGGTAGCGCAGGGCCTCCCGGGCGGCCATGCCGTCTCCGCCGCCGACGATCAGCACGCGGTCGTGCGCGCCGTTCATCGCGGGGTGGACGAGGGCCTCGTGGTAGCGGTACTCGTCCTGGCCGGCCACCCGGAGGCGGCCGTCGAGGAACAGGTCGGGCGGGCCTTCGCGGCCCCCGGTCACGATGATCTCCTGGAGCTCGGTGTGGACGGCGACCCGCACCCGCTCCCCGTACACCGCCCGGCGCGCGGCCTGTTCGAAGTCGTCGACGAGCACGGTCGCCGTGGCGAGGACGGCGAGGACCGACACGTTCACCGCGACGAGCAGGGCTCGGGAGCGGGTGGTCAGGTCGCGGCGGAACACCCAGAGGACGAGGCCGCCGCCCGCCACGGCGTTGACCGCGCCGGTGACGAGGGCACCGGTGAGCTGGCCGAGCCAGGGCAGCAGCAGAAAGGGGAAGGCCAGGCCGCCGACCAGGGCACCGACGTAGTCGGCGGCGAAGAGGTCGGCGACCGTCCCCGCGGCGTCGTCCTGCTCCCCGAGCGAGGCCTTCCGCCCGGACCGGCCCGACCGGTCGCCCCGCTGTATGAGCGACATCAGGAGCGGGATCTCCGCACCGATGAGCACCCCGATGGCGAGCGAGAACGCCACGAGGACGTACCGCGATTCGCCGAACCAGGCGAAGGCCGCGTACAGCACCATCGCCGAGGTGCCGCCGACGAGCGCGAGCCCGGCCTCGACCAGGCCGAAGCCGACGGCGGCGCGGAAACGCAGCGCCTTGGCGAGGAGCGATCCCACCCCCATGGCGAAGACCATGACGGAGAGCACGACGGAGGCCTGGGTGACCGAGTCGCCGATCAAGTAGGAGGCGAGCGCGACCAGTTCGAGTTCGTAGACCAGGCCGCAGGCGGCGCAGACGAAGACCACCGCGAGGACCGGGAACCGCACCGTCTCGCGAGGCGGCTCGGGCCGCCGCACGGGCGCCCGCCGCACCCTCTTGGGTGGCATGGTCACGGTCGGCTCGATCATGACCGTAACGCTACGTCACGACCAGGGCGCCCCCTGTCACCCACACGAGTGGATCTGGAGCTCCTGGAGGGCGTATCAGAGCGTTGCGGGCATACGTGCGCCGATACGGGTCCTGGTCACCACCAACTGCCCTTCCTGCGGGTAGGCGTGCCAGGTGCGCCAGCGCACCTGACCCTCGTGGCGCTGCGCCAGCATCGCCGTGAAGGCGTGCGGGGAGCCGGGAAAGGTCCCCGCGAGTCCGTTGGGATGGTCGGCGACGAGTGCCAGCAACTCCTGCGCCCGGCCCGCGAAGGAGCCGTGCGAGAGCGTCTCGACACGGGCGGCGAATTCGTACTCCCATTCGCCGACGCGCTTGGAGACGCCGAGCGGCAGCGGGGTGCTGCTGCCCGGCATGCAGGCGACGGTCTCCGAACAGTTGCGGCCCTCCTCTTCCAGGAGCACCTGGTGGGAAGCGCCGAGCAGCCTCAACTGCAGCTTGGCGCCGGAGAGTTCGAGGTCGAGCACGGCGAGGGCGGGCAGCGGCTCGCGCCCGAGGGCCCAGGCCAGATCGGCCGCGCGGGTATCGGTGTAGGAGGTTTTCAGGGTGGTGAGCATGGGTCGGCTCCGCAAACACGGTTTGACGGGTGGGCCGGGGGCGCCCCGGAAAAGGGTTCAACGGGAGTGGGGAATCGCCGGCTCGGGTCCACATACGGTCCGAGGGCTGTCTCTGTCAGGAGCGAGAGAACCATGGACGCCGGACGACTCGCAGCGTTTTTACCCAACTTGCTGTGTTTTCCAACCCCTTCGGGGACCCCACAGTTCAATTGTTCAATCAGAATTGATCGACAAGTCCCTGACTATTGCCCACGTCACGTGCCACACGGCTGCGGAGCCGGCCCCGCCCGGCCCGACGGCCGCTCAGCTGCCGCCGCCGCAGCCGCCACCCCCGCCACCGCCACCGCCGCACGAGCTGGAACCGCCGCCGCAGGAGCTGGAGCCCCCACTGCAGCCGCCGCCCCCACCGCCGTCCGCCCAGGTGCTTCCGCTCCGCCCGGTGCGGCGGCTGCCACCACCACCACCGCGGCCGAGGTTCCTGGCGGTGACGACCAGCACGACGACCGCCACGACGATCACGATCCCGATGAAGATCTCCATCAGTACTACCCCCGTTCTCTTGTGCGAGGGAGATTCCCTCAGGCGCGCCCCGTCAAAGCGCACTTGAGGAAGTCCAGAGCTTCGCCGCAGGATGGCCGTCATGACACGACCGCCGCTCAATCGCCGCCTCGCCGAATTCGGGACGACGATCTTCGCCGAGATGTCCGCGCTCGCCGCCAGGACCGGGGCCATCAACCTCGGTCAGGGCTTCCCCGACACCGACGGCCCCGAGGAGATCCGGGAAGCGGCGGTCCGCGCGCTGCGGGACGGCCGCGGCAACCAGTACCCGCCCGGCCCCGGCGTCCCCGAGCTGCGCTCGGCGATCGCCGACCACCAGCGGGACCGCTACGGCCTCGACTTCGACCCGGACACGGAGGTGCTCGTCACCGCGGGGGCCACCGAGGCGATCGCGGCCTCGCTGCTCGCCCTCGTCGAGCCGGGCGACGAGGTCATCGCCCTGGAGCCGTACTACGACTCGTACGCCGCCTGTGTCGCGATGGCCGGCGGGACCCGGGTTCCCGTCACCCTCCGCCCCCACGACGGGTCCTACGTCCTCGACCTCGACGAACTGCGGGCCGCCGTCACCGACCGGACCCGGCTGATCCTCCTCAACACCCCGCACAACCCCACCGGCACCGTCCTCACCCGGGCCGAGCTGACCGCCGTCGCCGAGCTCGCCGTCGAGCGGGACCTGTTCGTCGTCACCGACGAGGTGTACGAGCACCTGGTCTTCGACGACGCCGAGCACCTGCCGATCGCGAGCCTGCCGGGGATGCGGGAACGCACGGTCACCATCGGCTCGGCCGGCAAGACGTTCTCGTTCACCGGCTGGAAGGTCGGCTGGATCACCGCGAGCCCGGAGCTGACCTCCGCGGTCCGTTCGGCGAAGCAGTTCCTCACGTACGTGTCCTCCGGCCCGTTCCAGTACGCGATCGCCGAGGCCCTGCGCCTCCCGGCCACGTACTTCGACACCCTCCGCGCGGAGCTCTCCGCCAAGCGGGACCTGCTGAGCGAGGGCCTCGCCCAGGCGGGCTTCGCGGTCTACAAGCCCGCCGGCACCTACTTCGTCACCACCGACATCCGCCCCCTCGGCGCCGAGGACGGCTTCGCCTTCTGCCGCTCGCTGCCCGAGCGCGCCGGGGTCGTCGCCATCCCGAACGCCGTCTTCTACGACCACCGCGAGGCCGGCGCCCCCTTCGTCCGCTTCGCCTTCTGCAAGAAGACCGAGGTCCTGGAGGAGGCCGTCTCCCGGCTCAAGCGACTGGCCTGACGCCCGGCCGCACCGGCGCGGACGACGAGAGCCCGGCCCCTCGGAAGGGGCCGGGCTCTCGTCGTGGTGCGGAGGAGGCTCAGGCCTCTTCGTCGCCCGCGGCCTTGTCCTCGGGGGACTCCAGGCCGAACTGCTCGACGACCCACTTGTCGAACTCGATGGAGGCGCGGACCCAGCTGACCGTGGAGGACACGAAGTGCTCCAGGGCGACGCCGGTGCCGATCAGCATCTGGGCCTCACCGATGAGGCGGAGGGTGGCGGAGCCGTCCTCCTCCTCGTGCAGGTGGGTGTAGACCTTCGGCCACAGGGTGCGGCGGTTCCAGTCGTCGATCGCGTCGAGGATCTTGGCGCGGTCGTCGGCCGAGTGCGGGCGGTCGTAGAACGTCCGCACCGAGAAGACCTGCTGCTCGTCCTCGCCGCGGAACATGAAGTACGTGCGGAATTCCTCCCACGGCGCGGCGAGGTCACCCTCGTCGTCGATGACGTACTTCAGCTCCATCTGCTCGAGGAGCTGCTTGACGAGGTCCTGGTCGGGGACGACGGGGCCCGCCGGTCCTGCGGCCTGAGGCTGGGGCTGGCCCCCGAAATTCGGAATCGAGGACGGGTCGATGCTCACCGTGTATTTCCCTTCGTACGGATGTCGCCATCCTCCCCCATGCCGGGCGGTCCGTGGCAAGCCCTGCCTCCCGCGATCCGCTGCGGGCTGACAAGATCTGGTGCGCCTGGGGGAAATCACCGCTGCGAAAAGCGTGAAAAGGAAAAACGAGGCTGTACGCCTCCGTGTGGGTCACGTACGAGGACGGGGTCACCGCCCTCGTACGTGTTCGAGGCCCTTCACCGCCCAGGGCCACTCAGGGCGGTGAAGGGCCTCTCGGGGCCTCTCGGGGCCTCTCGGGGTCGCCTAGCGCGACCCCGGCCCCACGATCAGGCCGTCCTCGAAGCGGTCCACGCGGACCGTGTCGCCGTCCTGGACCTCGCCGGCGAGGATCTCCTTGGCGAGCCGGTCGCCGATCGCCGTCTGGATGAGACGGCGCAGCGGCCGGGCACCGTACGCCGGGTCGTTGCCCTCCTCGGCGAGCCACTCCAGGGCCTCCGGGCTGACGTCCAGGGTGAGCCGCCGCTCGGCGAGCCGCTTGGCGAGCCGGTCGATCTGGAGCCGCGCGATCCGGCCCAGCTCGGCCCGGTCGAGGGCGGAGAAGACCACCAGGTCGTCGAGCCGGTTGAGGAACTCCGGCTTGAAACTGGCCCTGACGACATCCAGGACCTGCTGCTTCTTCACGTCCGCGGGGGTCAGCGGGTCGACCAGGTACTGGCTGCCCAGGTTCGACGTGAGGATCAGGATGGTGTTGCGGAAGTCCACCGTCCGCCCCTGCCCGTCGGTCAGCCGTCCGTCGTCCAGGACCTGGAGCAGGACGTCGAAGACCTCCGGGTGCGCCTTCTCCACCTCGTCGAGCAGGACCACGCTGTACGGGCGGCGGCGGACCGCCTCCGTGAGCTGGCCGCCCTCCTCGTACCCGACGTAGCCGGGAGGCGCTCCGACCAGCCGCGCGACGCTGTGCTTCTCGCCGTACTCCGACATGTCGATGCGGATCATGGCCCGCTCGTCGTCGAAGAGGAAGTCCGCGAGCGCCTTCGCCAGCTCCGTCTTGCCGACACCCGTGGGGCCGAGGAAGAGGAAGGAACCGGTGGGGCGATCGGGGTCGGCGATGCCCGCGCGGGTGCGGCGCACGGCGTCGGAGACGGCCTGGACGGCCTCGGACTGGCCGATCAGCCGCCGACCGAGCTCGTCCTCCATGCGCAGCAGCTTCTGCGTCTCGCCCTCCAGGAGGCGGCCGGCGGGGATGCCGGTCCAGGCGCCGACGACGTCCGCGATGTCGTCGGGGCCGACCTCCTCCTTGACCATGGTGTCCTTCGACGATTCCTGCTGGGCCTCGGCCTCGCTCGCCTCCGCCAGCTCCCGCTCCAGAGCCGGGATCTCCCCGTAGAGCAGCTTGGAGGCGGTGTCGAAGTCGCCGTCGCGCTGGGCGCGCTCGGCACGGCCGCGGGTCTCGTCGAGGCGCTCCTTCAGCTCGCCGACCCGGTTGAGGGACTGCTTCTCCTTCTCCCAGCGGGCGGTCAGGCCGCGCAGCTCCTCCTCGCGGTCGGCGAGGTCGCGCCGCAGCTTCTCCAGGCGCTGCTTGCTCGCCGGGTCCGTCTCGTTCTTGAGGGCCAGCTCCTCCATCCGGAGCCGGTCCACGGCGCGCTGGAGCTCGTCGATCTCCACGGGCGAGGAGTCGATCTCCATCCGGAGCCGGGAGGCGGCCTCGTCGACGAGGTCGATGGCCTTGTCGGGGAGGAAGCGGGAGGTGATGTACCGGTCGGAGAGGGTCGCGGCGGCCACCAGCGCGGAGTCGTTGATCTGCACCTTGTGGTGGGCCTCGTACCGGCCCTTGAGCCCGCGGAGGATCGCGATGGTGTCCTCGACCGTGGGCTCGGCGACCAGGACCTGCTGGAAGCGGCGCTCCAGGGCGGGGTCCTTCTCGATCCGCTCGCGGTACTCGTCGAGGGTGGTCGCGCCGACCATGCGGAGCTCGCCACGGGCCAGCATGGGCTTGAGCATGTTGCCCGCGTCCATGGAGGAGTCGCCGCCGGCGCCCGCGCCGACGACCGTGTGCAGCTCGTCGATGAAGGTGATGATCTGGCCGTCGCTCGCCTTGATCTCGGAGAGCACGGTCTTGAGGCGCTCCTCGAACTCGCCGCGGTACTTGGCGCCGGCGACCATCGCGCCGAGGTCGAGCGAGACCAGCCGCTTGTTCTTCAGCGACTCGGGTACGTCGCCCTTCACGATCCGCTGGGCGAGGCCCTCGACGACGGCGGTCTTGCCGACGCCGGGCTCACCGATGAGGACCGGGTTGTTCTTGGTGCGGCGGGACAGCACCTGCACGACGCGGCGGATCTCGTGGTCGCGGCCGATGACCGGGTCCAGCTTGCCCTCGCGCGCGGCGGCGGTGAAGTCCGTACCGAACTTCTCCAGCGCCTTGTACTGCCCCTCCGGGTCGGGTGTGGTCACCCGGCGTCCTCCCCTGCTCTTCTCGAACGCGTCGAGCAGCTTCGAAGCGCTCGCGCCCTGCGCGTCGAGGATCTCACCGGCCTGGCCGCCCTTGGCCGCGATCGCGATGAGGAGATGCTCGGTGGACAGGTAGTCGTCGCCGAGCTCCTTGGCCTGCCGGTCGGCCTCGGCGATGACCGCGAGGAACTCGCGGCTGGGCTGCGGGGGCGCGACCGTGGACCCGGTGACGCTCGGCAGGGCGGCGAGCAGCCGCTCCGCGCCGGCGCGCACGACCGCCTGGTCGGCCTCGACGGCGGCGAGCAGGTCGGTGATGTTCTCGTTGTCCTGACCGGTCAGCAGCGCGAGCAGAAGGTGCGCGGGGGTCAGGTCGGCGTGTCCCTCGGACACGGCGCGGCTGCTGGCCGCGTTGATCGCGTCCCGGCTCCGGTTGGTCAGTTCGGCGTCCACGTGCGGTGCTCCTCCTGGGTGTGTACGGGTCCTCTCCCTTTATGACTCATCCAGCGTACACAAAGTTGAGTCGATTGCGCTCAAGGTGTCGGAGGGAGCTCTGCCCCGGGTAGTTTCCGTGCATGGCGACCGACCCGAGGAACCCCTCCGACTCGTACCTCAGCTTCTGGCGCGAGTACCACATGTGCACCCTGACCACCCCGCGCCCGGACGGCACTCCGCACGTCGTGGCGGTGGGCGTCACCTACGACCCCGAGGGCGGATACGCCCGGGTCATCACGAACAAGCACAGCCGGAAGGTCGCCAACGTCCTGGCGGCGGGCGCGGACGGCGCGCGGGTCGCGGTCTGCCAGGTCGACAAGGGCCGCTGGGCCACCCTGGAGGGCGTCGCGCACATCCGTACGGAGGCGGAGGTCGTCGCGGACGCGGTGGGGCGCTACGCGGAGCGCTACGGGCGCACGCCGGCGGAGAACCCGGACCGGGTCGTCATCGAGATCGCCCTGACGCGGGCGATGGGACGCGCCTGAGGAAGTGCCCCGACCGTACGGGGCCGGCCGGGGGCGTACAGGGAGTCCGGGCCCGTGAAAGAGCGGCCGGGCCCGTGAAGGGACGGCCGGGCGCGCACAGGGACGGCCGGGCCCGCGAAAGGACGTCCGGGCAGCACAACGGCGCCATCGCGTTTCAGGTCCGCGATGGCGCCGCTGTGTGGGGGAAGTGCCGGAGCGATCTACAACGACGGGGGAATCGCTCAGGCACTGCGGGGGGTGGCGGTGATGGTCTCGGGCTCGATCAGCTGGTGGTCCCGCTGGTCGAGGTTGACGAAGATCATGCCGTACCGGATGGCACAGCGGATGGGCTGTGGGGCGCCGCGGGGACGGCGGAGGCAGCGGTAGGCGCGGACGTCCTCGTCCTGCTCCCGTGCCACCACGATCGGCTCTCCGAAGAGGGTGATCTTCAGCGCGTCGCCACGGTGGGGGATTGCCGTGGCGAGGTCGACGAAGTGCCACCCGGACCGGTAGGCCGAAGCCATCTCCCGGCGGAACCTGGGGTCGTCCGGCGGCACGGTCACACCCCCGCACCCCTGGAAGCGATCTCCCACGACGGCTCGTAGGGAGCGGCGACTACGGCGTCCCGGGGCGAGCTCTCCCACGAGGGTTCGCCGGGTCCGGCCACCACGTCGTGCGCCGGGTTGCTCTCCCACGAGGGCTCGTCCGGCCCTGCCACGGAATGCGCCGGAGTGCTCTCCCACGAGGGCTCGCCGACGGCGAGTGCGCCGAGAGCAGCCGCCGCAACGGCTATGGCGCTAAGTGCACGAACCATCCTGGTCATGGCCGATCTCCACCTCTTTTGATCACTACCTCCCCCCCGCGAGTAAGACGATGGCTCACTCCCGACCCTTTCCACCAGCCAACCCGGGCATCATGTTCCTGTAATTCATGACCCTGAGGGGGGTGCAAATGAGGCGAGAATGCGACGAGTCCGGTCATAAGCACAGTCACGGTGAACTATGCGACGTGGGCAAGGAGCTCTATGCGAGTGCGCTCCGCACCGGCCGCATAGCCCGCGCAGACGCCGAAGCCGCCCCCTGCCTGAGGGAACTCTCCCTCCTGCACCCGGACCCGGACGACAGCCAGTGCCTGCGCCCCGTGCCGCCGTCGATCGCCCTCAACCAGCTCGTGCACCCCATCGAGCAGGAGATACAGGTCCGACGGCAGCACGCGATAGCCCTCGCGGACGCTTTCGAGCCGTTCATGGCGATCCACACGCAGGATCCCTCCGGCGCCCAGGCGATCACGGTCCTCGAAGGCCTCAGCGTCATCAACGCCGCCCTCGACCGCGCCATCAACGAGTGCACCGAGGAACTCCTCACCATCCAGCCCGGCAGCGGCCGCCGCCCCGAGACCCTCGAAGCCGCCCTGCGCCGCATGGAGCCGCTGCTCGACCGCGGTGTCCGGATGCGCACGCTCTACCAGCACACGGCACGGCACCATCCCGCCACGCTGGCCTACGTCGAACGCGTCGCGCCGTACGGGCTCGAACTGCGCACCCTCGAGGAGATCGTCGACCGGCTGATCATCGTCGACCGCAAGGTCGCCTTCGTGCCTGCGCGCAGCGACCGCCAGGTCGCCCTCGAACTCCGCCACGAGGGCCTCGTCCAGTACCTCGTCGGCGTCTTCGACCAGTTCTGGCTGCACGGCGTGCCGTGGGAGGACGAGATCCCGTACAGCCCCTCCGTGGACGGCATAGGCGGTGTCCAGCGCTCCATCGCCAAACTCCTCGTCGAGGGGCATGTCGACGAGGCCATCGCCCGCCGCCTCGGCATGAACGTGCGCACCTGCCGCGCCCACATCGCCAAACTCGCCGCCGCCCTCGGCAGCGGCAGCCGGGCCCAGCTCGGCTACCTGATCGCGCAGTCGGGCATCCTCGAGGGAGACAACTGACCACCCAGACACCTGACCAGCGTCGAACGGGACAACTCACCACCGTGTACGTACAGATCGACCTCGACGGGCCCGCCGGCGCCCTCCGCGTCTCCGGGCACGGCCTGCCCACCGTGGAGCTCGTACGGGCCCCCGGGACCCGCCCGGACACCCACACGCCGATCGGCACCCGCAAGCCCGCCCTGCTCGCGCTGACGGTGGGCGGGGAACCCGCCGTCGTCAAGCCGGCCCGCGCCCGGCTGCTGCGCCGCTCCTACCGGGTGGACGTCCGCGTCGACGGCGTCCGCTACCGGCTCGTCCCCTGCTCGCACGTGGACAGCCGGCTCACCCGGAACGGGAAGGCGCTCGGCACCCTGGAGTCCGCCGGGGACGGCAGGGTCGACGCCGACTGGGACCCGGCCGCCGCCCTCACCCCGCTCGACCACGCCGTCGGCACCGCCCTCGCCGCCGCGTTCGGCACGGGCGCCGCGCCCTGGTGGGAGACGCTCGGCGACATCGCGGCGGAGCTCATCCCGTAGACCCCCCTGGTCCGTTACACGCGTGAAGCCCCTTCCACAGCTGTGGAAGGGGCTTCACGCGTGTCGGAACTACTCGCCGCGCTTCGGGCGCCAGACCACCAGCGCGCTCGCCTGCTGCACGTCCTGGTACGGCACCAGATCGCGCCGGTACGAGGCGTGCACCTGGGCCTCGCGCTGCCGCATCGCCGCCGCCGCGCCGTCGACGGCCGCCGACAGCTCCGCGATCCGGCTCTGCAGCGCCGCGACCTGGTTCTCCAGCTCGATGATGCGCTTGATCCCGGCCAGGTTGATGCCCTCGTCCTGCGACAGCTGCTGCACCTGACGGAGCAGCTCGATGTCACGGGCCGAATAGCGCCGGCCACGACCCGCCGTACGGTCCGGGGAGACCAGACCGAGACGGTCGTACTGACGGAGGGTCTGCGGGTGCAGACCGGAGAGCTGGGCCGCCACCGAGATGACGTACACCGGCGACTCGTCGGTCAGTTCGTACGGATTGCGTCGGCGCCCGTCCACCGGGTCACGCTCCCTTCGCGGCCTGGAACAGCTCCGCCCGGGGGTCCTCGGAGGCGGTCGCCTCGCGATAGGTCTCCAGGGCGTCACGTGCCTTGTCGTCCAGCTCCTTCGGCACCGCGACCTCGACCGTCACGAGCAGGTCGCCGCGCGTGCCGTCCTTGCGGACCGCGCCCTTGCCCCGGGCGCGCATGGTCCGGCCGTTCGGAGTGCCCGCGGGCAGCTTGAGGGTGACCGCGGGGCCGCCGAGGGTCGGCACCTTGACCTCGCCGCCGAGCGCCGCCTCCGTGAAGGAGACCGGCACGGTGACGGTGAGGTTGTCGTCCTTGCGGCCGAAGACCGGGTGGGTGTCGACGTGCACCACGACGTACAGATCGCCGTTCTGCCCGCCGCGCTCCCCCGGTGCTCCCTTGCCGCGCAACCGGATCTTCTGGTTGTCGGAGACACCCGCCGGGATGCGGACCTGCATGGTGCGGGAGGACTTGGCCCGGCCGCTGCCCTTGCAGACCTCGCAGGGGTTCTCGGCGATGAGGCCACGGCCCTTGCAGTCCACACAGGGGTCGGTGAGCGAGAAGCCGCCGCCGCTGCCGCGCGAGACCTGTCCGGTGCCGACGCAGGTCGGGCACACCCGGGGGGTGCCGTTCTTGTCGCCGGTGCCCGAACACGCCGTGCACGGCTGCTGGCTGGACATCCGCAGCGGTACGGTCGCGCCCTCGATGGCCTCGGTGAAGCTGAGCGTCACCTCGGACTCGATGTCCTGACCGCGCCGCGGCTGGGTACGGGTGCCCGCACCGGCGCCGCGGTTGAACAGGCCGCCGAAGACGTCCCCGATACCGCCACCGCCACCGCCGAAGCCGCCGCCCGCGCCGCCCTGGGTGCCTCCGAAGAGGTCACCCAGGTCGAAGTTGAACGAGCCGCCGCCGTGGCCTCCGGGTGACCGGCCCCCCTGGTTGAAGAGGGCACCGTTCCCGAAGAGGGCGCGGGCCTCGTCGTACTCCTTGCGCTTCTTGGGGTCGCCGAGGATGTCGTTCGCCTCGGAGATCTCCTTGAAGCGCTCCTCGGCCTTGGCGTCGTTCTTGTTGGCGTCCGGGTGGTTCTCGCGGGCGAGCTTCCGGTACGCCTTCTTGATCTCGGCCTCGGTGGCGTCCTTGGGGACGCCGAGAACCTTGTAGTAGTCCTTCTCGACGAAGTCCTTCGTGCTCATCGACGTCCCTCCTTCCGGACTGCTCCGGGGTGTGTCACCGCTGTGCGGTCGGTCGCGCTACCCCTCCTCGGGGGCACCGCTCTCCTCGTCCGTGGACGACTTCGCGTCGTCCTTGGCCGGTGCCGCGCCCGGCTGGGGCTCGGCGACGGCCACGCGGGCGGGCCGGATGGTCCGCTCGCCGATCCGGTACCCCGGCTGCAGGATCGCCACGCACGTCGTCTCGGTGACGTCCGGCGCGTACGAGTGCATCAGGGCCTCGTGGATCGTCGGGTCGAAGGGCTCGCCCTCCTTGCCGAACTGCTGCAGACCCAGCTTGGCGACGACGGTCTCCAGCGATTCGGCCACCGACTTGAACCCGCCCACGAGCTCTCCGTGGTCCCGGGCCCGGCCGACGTCGTCGAGCACCGGGAGCAGGTCGCTCAG
Source organism: Streptomyces sp. CB02980 (assembly GCF_014451325.2). Lineage (GTDB taxonomy): Bacteria > Actinomycetota > Actinomycetes > Streptomycetales > Streptomycetaceae > Streptomyces. The sequence continues at coordinate 239,095 of NZ_JACSCH020000003.1, forward strand.
GAGGCTCGCGACGGCGATCTCCTTGACCGTGACCCGGTCCCGCTCCACGCGGCGGCGGTAGTTCTGGTACTCGGCCTGGAGCCGCTGGAGGTCCGCGGTGCGCTCTTCGAGCGCCTTGCGGGCCTGGTCCAGCTGCGCCAGCAGAGCAACGTCAGTAGCGTCCCCGGCCGGGGCCGCCCCCTCCGCCTTGTCGGCGGAGGCAGCGGCCTCGGTCTCCTCGGGCGTGCCGTCGGCGGGGACGTCGGGCTTCTCCTCGAAGCCCGGGGTCTCCTCCGACATCAGGCAGCGCCGCCCTTCGGCTTGTCCTCGTCCACGATCTCGGCGTCGACGACGTCGTCGTCCGCCTGGGCCTGCTGGCCGGCGCCGGCGTCGCCGCCCGCGGCCTGCGCGCCCTGGGCGTCGGCGTACAGCGCCTGGCCGAGCTTCTGGGAGACGGCCGCGACCTTCTCGGTGGCGGTGCGGATCTCCGCGGTGTCCTCGCCCTTGAGCTTCTCCTTCAGCTCGACGAGCGACTCCTCGACCTCGGCCTTGACGTCACCGGGGACCTTGTCCTCGTTGTCCTTGAGGAACTTCTCCGTCTGGTAGACGAGCTGCTCGCCCTGGTTGCGGGACTCGGCGGCCTCGCGGCGACGGTGGTCCTCGTCCGCGTACTGCTCGGCCTCCTGGCGCATGCGGTCGACCTCGTCCTTCGGCAGCGAAGAGCCGCCGGTGACGGTCATCTTCTGCTCCTTGCCCGTGCCGAGGTCCTTCGCGGTCACGTGCATGATGCCGTTGGCGTCGATGTCGAAGGCGACCTCGATCTGCGGGACACCACGCGGGGCCGGCGGCAGACCGGTCAGCTCGAACATACCGAGCTTCTTGTTGTACGCCGCGATCTCGCGCTCGCCCTGGTAGACCTGGATCTGCACGGACGGCTGGTTGTCCTCGGCCGTCGTGAAGATCTCGGACCGCTTGGTCGGGATCGTGGTGTTGCGCTCGATGAGCTTGGTCATGATGCCGCCCTTGGTCTCGATACCGAGGGACAGCGGGGTCACGTCGAGGAGCAGGACGTCCTTGACCTCACCCTTGAGGACACCGGCCTGGAGCGCGGCGCCGATGGCGACGACCTCGTCCGGGTTGACGCCCTTGTTGGCGTCCTGACCGCCGGTCAGCTCCTTGACGAGCTCGGCGACGGCCGGCATACGGGTCGAACCACCGACGAGAACGACGTGGTCGATCTCGGAGAGGTTGATGCCCGCGTCCTTGATGACGTTGTGGAACGGCACCTTGCAGCGGTCGAGCAGGTCCGAGGTCAGCTGCTGGAACTGGGCTCGGGTGAGCTTCTCGTCCAGGTGCAGCGGGCCCTCGGCGGAGGCCGTGATGTACGGCAGGTTGATGGAGGTCTCGGTCGAGGACGAGAGCTCGATCTTCGCCTTCTCCGCGGCCTCGCGGAGACGCTGGAGAGCCATCTTGTCCTTGGCCAGGTCCACACCGTGGCCGTTCTGGAACTGCGTCACCAGGTAGTCGACGACGCGCTGGTCCCAGTCGTCACCACCGAGGTGGTTGTCACCGTTGGTGGCCTTCACCTCGACGACACCGTCGCCGATCTCCAGGAGGGACACGTCGAAGGTGCCGCCACCGAGGTCGAAGACGAGGATCGTCTGGTCGTCCTTGTCGAGGCCGTACGCGAGAGCGGCCGCGGTCGGCTCGTTGACGATGCGCAGGACGTTGAGGCCCGCGATCTCACCGGCCTCCTTGGTGGCCTGGCGCTCGGAGTCGTTGAAGTACGCCGGCACGGTGATGACCGCGTCGACGACCTTCTCGCCCAGGTAGGCCTCGGCGTCGCGCTTCAGCTTCTGCAGGATGAAGGCGCTCATCTGCTGCGGGTTGAAGTTCTTGCCGTCGATCTCGATCTTCCAGTCGGTGCCCATGTGGCGCTTGACCGACCGGATGGTCCTGTCGACGTTGGTGACGGCCTGACGCTTGGCCACCTCGCCGACGAGCACCTCGCCGTTCTTCGCGAAGGCGACGACGGACGGCGTGGTCCTGGCGCCCTCGGCGTTGGTGATGACGGTGGGCTCGCCGCCTTCGAGAACGCTGACGACGGAGTTAGTCGTGCCCAGGTCGATGCCGACCGCACGTGCCATTTCGGTTCCTCCAGCTGACGTACTTGAGTGGATCTGACTCAAGGATGCATGACGACGCGAACTGCGTCAACAGACCTGAGCGGAGGGGGCTCAACTCTTCACCCTTTATCTCGCTCATACGGAGTCGAGCGCGCGTCGATCCCTGATCCGGCGCGGTGTCGCATGAGAGAGTCCGATGGCCCCATGTCGGGCAAACCAGCCATATCCCACGAATATCCCATGATTCTCGTTCGTCGCTCGGAAGGGTGTGGGGAATGCTCGGAAGGTGCGGGGAATGACGGCCAAGCGCACGTTCGACATCGTGGGCGGGCTCGCCCTCCTGGTCGCACTGTCCCCGCTGCTCGCCGTCGTCGCCCTCTCGGTCGCCCTCGGCTCGGCCACCCCCGGCCGGGGCGTGCTGCGCCGCCGCACGGTGGCGGGCCTGGAGGGAGAACCCTTCACGATGCTGACCTTCCGCACGAAGAGCCCACTGGCCGCGCTGCCGCTCCTCATGCACGTCGTCGGCGGCCGGATGTCGCTGGTCGGACCGTGTCCGCTGACCCCGGGCCACCGCGAGTGCGCGGGCGAGGGGCGCCGCCGCCTCTCCGTACGCCCCGGCCTGACCGGCCCGTGGCAGATCAGCGGACGCTCGGACCTGCCGTGGGAGGAGCGCGAGCTGCTCGACCTCCACTACGTGGACCACCACTGGCTGGGGATGGATCTGACGATCCTGGCGCGTACGCTTCCAGCAGTCCGCAGACGTCGCGCGGCAAGGTTTGCCTGAGCGACACAGATCACCGCGAGCGCCGCTACAGCACGGGGCCCCGAACGGGTAATCTCAGCACGGACTCCATAAGTTACCGCTTAGTAGGCCCGCCCGAGGAGCCCCTCATGCAACTCGCCGCGATCATCGTGTCGATCGCCATCACGGTGGTGGCCGTCGCGCTGTTCGGTCGTGCCACCGTGCAGATCTACCGGTTCGTGCGCCTCGGGCAGCCCGTGCCCGCCGGCACCCGCACCGGCGACCCCACCCAGCGCACCGTGACCCTGGTCAAGGAATTCCTCGGCCACACCCGGATGAACCGCTGGGGCATCGTCGGTTTCGCGCACTGGTTCGTGGCGGTGGGCTTCTTCTCACTGCTCCTGACGATCGTCAACGCCTTCGGCCAGCTCTTCCAGGCCGACTGGCTGATCCCGATCATCGGCGACTGGCTGCCGTACGAGATCTTCACCGAGTTCCTCGGCCTGATGACGGTCCTGGGCATCGTGACCCTCATCGTGATCCGGCAGCTCAGCAAGCCGACCAAGGCGGGCCGCAAGTCCCGCTTCGCGGGCTCCAAGACCGGCCAGGCGTACTTCGTCGAGGCCGTCATCCTGATCGTCGGCCTCTGCATCATGACGCTGCGGGCCCTCGAAGGCGTCCAGCACCACGTCACCGGCTGGGAGCCGGGCTTCTTCGCCTCGTACCCGCTGATCGCGCTGCTCGACAACCTCGACCTGAGCACGATCCAGCACCTGACCTACCTCGTCGCGGCGCTCAAGATCGTCACGTCCTTCACCTGGATGATCACGGTCTCGCTCAACACGAACATGGGCGTCGCCTGGCACCGCTTCCTCGGCTTCCCGAACATCTGGTTCAAGCGGAACGCCGACGGCTCCACCGCGCTGGGCGCGCTCCAGCCGATGACCACGGCCGGCAAGGAGATCGACTGGGAGGACCCGGCCGAGGACGCCGTCTTCGGTGTCTCCCAGGTCGAGCAGTTCTCCTGGAAGGGCATCCTCGACTTCTCCACCTGCACCGAGTGCGGCCGCTGCCAGTCGCAGTGCCCCGCCTGGAACACCGGCAAGCCCCTCTCCCCCAAGCTCCTCATCATGTCGCTGCGCGACCACGCGCACGCCAAGGCGCCGTACCTGCTCGCCGGCGGCGGCAAGGACATGGAGGGCAACGAGAAGGCCACCGCGGAGCAGCTCAAGGACGTCCCCGCGTCGGCGATCGCCGAGGCCGAACGCCCTCTCATCGGCACCGCCGAGGAGAACGGCGTCATCGACCCCGACGTCCTGTGGTCCTGCACCACCTGCGGCGCCTGCGTCGAGCAGTGCCCGGTCGACATCGAGCACATCGACCACATCGTCGACATGCGCCGCTACCAGGTGATGATCGAGTCCGCCTTCCCCTCGGAGGCCGGCACGATGCTCAAGAACCTGGAGAAGAAGGGCAACCCCTGGGGCCTGGCGAAGAAGCAGCGCGTCGAGTGGACCAAGGAGGTCGACTTCGAGGTCCCGATCGTCGGCAAGGACGTCGAGGACCTCTCGGAGTTCGACTACCTCTACTGGGTCGGCTGCGCCGGCGCCCTGGAGGACCGGGCCAAGAAGACCACCAAGGCCTTCGCCGAGCTCCTGCACATGGCGGGCGTCAAGTTCGCGATCATGGGCGGCGACGAGAAGTGCACCGGTGACTCCCCGCGCCGCCTGGGCAACGAGCCGCTGTTCCAGCAGCTCGCCCAGGAGAACGTCGCCATGCTGAACATGGCGTTCGGCGAGGACGACGAGGACCCGGAGACGAAGAAGCCGAAGTCGGCCAAGCGGATCGTCTCGACCTGCCCGCACTGCTTCAACACCATCGCCAACGAGTACCCGCAGCTCGGCGGCGAGTACGAGGTCATCCACCACACCCAGCTGCTCCAGCACCTCATCGACGAGGGCAAGCTGGTCCCGGTGACCCCGGTCGACGGCCTCATCACCTACCACGACCCGTGCTACCTGGGCCGTCACAACAAGGTCTACACGCCGCCGCGCGAGATCATGTCCGCCGTCCCCGGCCTGCGCCAGCAGGAGATGCACCGCCACAAGGAGCGCGGCTTCTGCTGCGGCGCCGGTGGTGCCCGGATGTGGATGGAGGAGCGGATCGGCAAGCGCATCAACAACGAGCGCGTCGAGGAGGCCCTGTCCCTCAACCCGGACATCGTCTCCACCGCCTGCCCGTTCTGCCTCGTCATGCTGACCGACTCGGTCAACGGCAAGAAGAACGAGGGCAAGGCCAAGGAGTCCGTCACCGTCGTGGACGTGGCCCAGCTGCTCCTCGAATCGGTGAAGACCCCGGTGGACCCGGAGCCGGAGCCGGCCGAGGAGCCGGAGCCGGAACCGGCGAAGTAGTACCCGGTACGTGAGAGAGGGCCGCCCCGCGAGATCGCGGGGCGGCCCTCTCCGTCATGTCGGGCCGTCGCTCCGTCAGCCCCTCTGGGCGACGTACTTCTCCACGAGCCTGCCCTGGAAGTCGTAGACCCAGCTGTCGGCGCCCTGCCGGGGGGTGTCGACGGCGGCGAGCTTGTAGTGGTGCCTGCCGGCGTCGACGAGCTTGTACGTCCAGCCGTGGTGGGCGGCGGTCGGGTGCCTGAGGTCGAGGGAGCCGAGGGAGCGGCCGTTCTTCTGGGTGAGCTCGACACGGGGCCAGGTCTTGCTCGTGAAGAGCCGGGCGACGTTCCCGTCGGGGAGGGTGACCTTGGCGTCGGCCTGCCGCACCGTGTTCTTCTTCTGGTGCGGGACGGGCTTGGGGGTGGGCTTCGGGGTGGGCTTGGGCTTCGGGGCCGGGGTCGGGGTCGGGTCCGGCTTGGGGGCCGGGTCCGGCCCGGGGGCGGTCTCGACCCAGGAGCGCACGGTGCCGTCGGGCTGGAGGACGACGTGGAGGCCGTTGTTCTGCCCGTACGCGGGCTGCCCGTCGGTGCTGGTGAGGGTGTCGATCAGGGACCCGCCGGCGTAGATCTCGGCGGAGAAGCGGCCCGGTCCGTCCTGGTGGACCTTGGCGAGCGAACCGTCGGCGAGGTCGACGTTCCGCCAGAGGACCGGCTGGTCGCCCGACGTCGGCGCCGGGTCCGGGCCCTGGTCCGGCCCGTCGGCGGCGAAGGCTCCGGCGGCCGGCAGCAGGAGGGCGGCGACGGCCCCGGTGGCGACGGCGGCGGTACGGGCGGAACGACGGGTGACACGCATCGGAAGAACTCCTTGCTCGGGTCGCTGACATCTCCGAAGCTACGAGTAGGACATTGAGGTGATACGTCGGATTCGTCACGACGACCGCAAGCCTGTCCACCGACCGTGTCACGGCCCACAGCGGGGCCGCTCAACCCCCTAGGGGATGTCACAGCTCAGTGGCAAGGACAGGTCCGGGGAGCGCCCGCACAGCGGAAGCGGGTACGTTCGACGACGTGGCTGGATTCAGGAACGGACGCGGCCGGGACAACCGCCCCCCGCACAATCAACCGCAGCAGGCGCCGTACGGGTACAACGCGGCCCCGCCGCCGTACCCGCAGCAGCAGTGGCAACAGCAGCCACCGCAGGGGCACCAAGGGCACCAGGGACACCACGGGCCCCAGCAGGGGCACCAGGGGCAGCAGCAGGGGCAGCCCTACGGGGAGCCGGAGTACTTCGGCGAGCCGTACGGCCAGCCGCAGCACCCGCACGCGGCGACGGCGAACAACCCGGGCCACACCCAGATGTTCAGCGTCGACGACCCCTACGGCAACGCCGCGACCCACCACGCCGGCGCCGCGCCCGTCCCGACGGGCCCCCGGCTGCCGTGGAAGGCGCTCCTGAGCGGCATCGTGCTGCGCCCCGCGGACACGTTCCTGCGGATGCGGGACCACGCCGTGTGGGGCCCGGCGCTGATCGTCACCTTCCTCTACGGGCTGCTCGCGATCTTCGGCTTCGACAAGGCGCGCGACGAGGCGATCAACGCGACCCTGTCGACGGCGATCCCGTACGTCCTGATGACCGCCCTCGGCTTCGTCGTCGGCGGACTGATCCTGGGCTCGGTGACGCACACCCTCGCGCGCCAGCTGGGCGGCGACGGGGCGTGGCAGCCGACGGTGGGCCTGTCGATGCTGATCATGTCGATCACCGACGCGCCGCGGCTCGTCTTCGCGCTCTTCCTGGGCGGCGAGAACGGCCTGGTCCAGGTGCTCGGCTGGCTGACCTGGCTGGCGGCCGGGGCGCTCTTCACGATGATGGTGAGCCGCTCGCACGACCTGCCGTGGCCGAAGGCGCTGGGCGCCTCGGCGATCCAGCTGGTGGCGCTGCTGAGCCTGATCAAGCTCGGCATGCTCTGACGACACGCGAAGAGACGCGAAGAGGCCCCCACCGGTGCGGTGGGGGCCTCTTCGCGTCTCTTCGCGTCTCTTCGCGCGGGCGCGGGCTCAGGCGTCGAGGACCTGGCCCTCGCGCTTGACGACGGGCGGCTCGACCGACCAGGGGAAGTTGATCCACTCGTCGGTCTTCTTCCACACGTACTCGCACTTCACGAGGGAGTGGGACTTCTCGTAGATGACGGCGGAGCGGACCTCGGCGACGTGGTCGACGCAGAAGTCGTGGACGAGCTTGAGGGTCTTGCCGGTGTCGGCGACGTCGTCGGTGATGAGCACCTTCTTGTCGCTGAAGTCGATCGCGTCGGGCACGGGCGCCAGCATGACCGGCATCTCCAGCGTGGTGCCCACACCGGTGTAGAACTCCACGTTCACGAGGTGGATGTTCTTGCAGTCCAGGGCGTAGGCCAGACCACCGGCGACGAAGACGCCGCCGCGGGCGATCGAGAGCACGATGTCGGGCTCGTAGCCGTCGTCGGCGATCGTCTGCGCCAGCTCACGCACGGCGCGTCCGAAACCCTCGTACGTCAGGTTCTCGCGTACTTCACTCATGCCTGCGACCGCCTCACACCTGGGTCCGATGGAAGTTCATGAACGAGCGGGAGGCCGTCGGCCCCCGCTGACCCTGGTACCGGGAGCCGTACCGCTCGCTCCCGTACGGGAACTCGGCGGGCGAGCTCAGCCGGAACATGCACAGCTGCCCGATCTTCATACCGGGCCAGAGCTTGATCGGCAGGGTGGCGAGGTTCGACAGCTCCAGGGTCACGTGCCCGGAGAAACCGGGGTCGATGAACCCGGCGGTCGAGTGCGTCACGAGCCCGAGCCGCCCGAGAGAGCTCTTCCCCTCCAACCGCGACGCGATGTCGTCCGGGAGGGTGATGACCTCGTAGGTCGAGGCGAGCACGAACTCGCCGGGGTGGAGGATGAACGCCTCGTCGCCCTCGGGCTCGACCTCACGGGTCAGGTCGAGCTGCTCGACGGCGGGGTCGATGTGGGGGTGGCGGTGGTTCTCGAACACCCGGAAGAAGCGGTCAAGCCTCACGTCGATGCTCGAGGGCTGCACCATGGATTCGTCGTACGGGTCGATGCGCACCCGTCCGGCATCGATCTCGGCCCGGATGTCCTTGTCTGAGAGAAGCACGCCCCCACGATACGCAGAGGGCGCGGACCTGCCCCAATCGGCAGGCATCCGCGCCCCGGGCGCTGGTCAGCGCCGTCCGGACTCCACCGGCACCGCATGCCGCAACCGCGCACAGCGCGGACACCGGATCAGCCGCCCCGGCCCGATCCGCCCGGCCCCGAGCTGCTGCAGCGGGAACGAAGCGGTACTGAACACATGCCCTTCGGCACAACGGACGACGGTGCGCTCCATCGAACCCATCAAGTCCCTTCCCCTACACATGTGGTGGACGGGAAGCCACATTAGGGGATCAACGGGACACCCTCCAGGCGGCGCTCCGCACCCGAAAAGGCGCAAGCTTCGCCTCAAGTGGCGCATGGGGTACAGTGTGCAACCATGCGGCACCGTTCATCGGGCCGCTGTGCGGATGTAGTTTAATGGTAGAACATGAGCTTCCCAAGCTTATAGCGCGGGTTCGATTCCCGTCATCCGCTCCATAGCATCAGCCCCAGGTCAACGACCTGGGGCTGTTGCTTTTCGGCGAGACTCTTCTCAGCTACTTCGCGCTGCGGACGTGAACGGCCGAAGCGGATATGTGCGGGCGCATACTGGCAGCAATGACAAAGTCGAGTGCACCGAAGCGCTTTTTGCCCACCAGCCCCTTCAAAGCCCCGGTCGCGCTGCCTCCTAAGCAGTTCGCCGTAGGCGACCAGGTCACACACGACGTGCACGGCCTCGGCCGGGTCATCGGCATTGAGGACGGGATCGCGACGGTCGTGGATTTCGGCTCGGCGCAAGAGCGGATCCTGAGTCCGTACGCCAAGATGAGCAAGCTGTAGGACCGCCGTGCCCGGTCACGGCACACCAGATCCGTTCATGGACCCGCAATGAAGAGGACCCCTCTCATCGACCTGACCTCGCCGTTCTCCGCTCCGGAAGGGGCGTCCCCCTGCGCCGCTGCAGCATCGCCGCATCCCACCACACATCCCTTCCAGGCGCCCGACTTCGGGGAGACCGAAGCCTTCCTGTTCGACGAGGATGCGCAAGCGTCAGCCTCTGGCACGAGTGCGGCTCGGCGCGAGGCAGGCTAGCTCCCACTCGTGACGATGGCGTCGGCATCGGGCCACGAGGCGTATCCGTCTCCGTCTCCGTCCACGGCGTGCGCCGACCAGCTCCGTGCGGGTGCGACGGACTCTGATCCGTCACCAGACGAGGCGGCGGTGAGCGGGCGCATGCGCATGGCGGCATGGATGAGGTCGGCCACGAACAGCACGATGCCGATGATGAGCAGGAAGAGGAGCCCGTCGACGATGGCGCCGATGATCGGGGCCAGGAAAAGGCGATATGAGGGGCGCCGCCTCTGTCGGACGGGAAGCTCAGCAGCGGGCCGGCCGGCCCGGTCCCACCGTCGCACCGTCCAGGCGAACGAACAGCAGACGGTGGCGCGTGGGCAGACCGACCGATCCCCGTCATCCGCTCTTCTACGAAGCCCCAGGTCAGCGACCTGGGGCTTCGTCGTTGTCTCCACCTCTTCAGGAGTCCCGTACCACTGCGCACCGCTTGCCCCCTGATCGGCCTGCTCGGCCTGCTCGGCGGGCTTCTACCGGCGGTTGCAGGGGACGTTGGTAGCGGTCATGCTCCCCCGCCGTCCACCGACCGGTGGACCCGAGGTTCAACCGGCCGGGCGTGTCGGGCTGCGCCCCCGCCGACCAGGATCTCCGGTATGAGTCAACTCCCTGTGCGGATAGCCCGTTGGAGCGCCCGGCACGCATGGCGTGCGATCGCCGGCTGGTTCGCGTTCGTCATTCTGTGCCTCGGCGTCGGCATCGCGGTCGGCACCAACGAAGCCACTGTCGAGGACTTCCGGGTCGGTGAGGCGGGGCGCGCCGAGGCGATGGCAGCCGAAGGGGGCCTGCAGCGCAGGCCCACCGAGCAGATCGTGTTCTACGCCAAGTCCGGACCGCTGGACATGGCCGCAGCCGACTCCGCGGCCCGGGACCTCACCGAGCGGATGCGGAAGCTGCCCGAGGTGGACAGTGTGGCGGCCCCGGTCCGCTCCAAGGACGGCAAGGTACTCAGGGTCTCGGTGGTCCTGAAGGGCCCCGAGCTGGACGGCAGGAAGAACGTCGCCCCGCTCCTCGAGCAGACCGCGATGGTGCGCGACGGCCACCCGGACCTGGTCGTGGAGGAGACCGGCTCCCCCTCCATCAGCAAGGGCGTCAATGATCAGCGCGGGAAGGACCTCGCGCTCTCCGAGCGCATCACGCTGCCGGTCACGCTCATCACCCTGCTGATCGTCTTCGGATCGGTGGTCATGGCCGGTGTGCCGCTGCTGCTCGCGCTTTCCTCGATCACCGGCGCCCTGGGGCTGTCCATGATCGCGTCCCACGTCCTGCCCGACCCCGGTGTCGGGACCAACATGATCCTGCTCATCGGCCTGGCGGTGGGAGTCGACTACACGCTCTTCTACCTCAAGCGTGAACGCGAGGAACGGGCCCGTGCTGGTGGCCGGCTCAGCTCGGAAGCCCTGGTGGAGCTGGCAGCGGCGACCGCGGGCCGGTCCATCCTGGTCTCCGGCCTCGCTGTGATCGTCTCCACCGCCACCCTGTATCTGGCCGGGGACGTCATCTTCTCCTCGCTGGCGACGGGGACCATCCTGGTCGTGGCGGTCGCCATGGTGAGCGCCCTGACCGTACTTCCCGCACTCCTTGTGACGATCGGCCACAGGACCGAGCGCCGTTCGGCCCGCAAGGCCGCTCGCCGGGCGAGCCGCGGCAAGCCGGTCCGTACGAAGCGGGCGGAGGCCGAAACGGGCCGAGTGTTCGGCGCCCTGCTGCGGCCCGCGCAGAAGCGTCCCGCCGTCACCCTGTGCGTATCGGTGCTGGTCATGCTCGCCCTGGCGGCGCCCGCGCTCGGCCTGAAGCTCATCGACCCGGGCAAGGACACCTTCTCCCGCGACATCCCGGCCATGCAGGTCTATGACCGGCTGAACGCGGCCTTCCCGGAGCTTTTGGTCAAGCATGAGGTCGTCGCCCGCTCCACCCCGGACCGGGCCCCGGAGGTGAGGCATGCTCTGGCGGACCTCGGCCGGCGGGCGCAGGCCGACCCTCTGTTCGCCGGGAATGCCGTGCCGGAGGTGCGTACGTCGGCCGACGGCCGGATCAGCGTGCTGGAGCTGGCCGTCCCGTTCCCCGCGCCCTCCGCCGAAGCGACCGAGTCACTCGGCCATCTCCGTAAGGACTATCTGCCCGCCACGGTCGGCAAGCTGTCCGGCGTGGAGACAGGGGTGAGCGGTGATGTGGCCCGGGGCGCCGACTACGTGCATCACGAGAACAGCAAGCTGCCGCTGGTCATCGGGTTCCTGCTGCTGGTGACCTTCGTGATGACCGTGTGGGCGTTCCGCTCGGTGGTCATCGGCCTGATCGGCGTCGTACTCAATCTGCTGTCCGCCGGGGCCTCGCTCGGCCTGCTGGTCGTGTTCTTCCAGGGGACGTGGGCAGAGGACCTGCTGGCCTTCGACTCCCTCGGCGCGATCGCCTCCCGGGTGCCGCTGTTCCTCTTCGTGATCCTCTTCGGCCTGTCGATGGACTACCAGGTGTTCGTGGTCAGCCGGATCCAGGAGGCCATGCACAACGGCATGTCGGCCCGCGAGGCGGTGCTGGACGGCATCACCCGGTCAGCCAAGGTGGTGACCAGCGCGGCGATCGTGATGGTGACGGTGTTCGGCGCCTTCGTCGCCCTGCATCTCACCGAGATGAAGCAGATGGGCTTCTGTCTGGCGGTGGCCGTACTGCTGGACGCCGTGGTCATCCGGCTCATGGTCCTGCCGTCTCTCCTGCTGCTGCTCGGCGAGCGGGCATGGTGGCCGCTTCGGCCGACGCGGTCGTCCCTTACGGCGCCGATCACCGCCCCGGCTGCCCGTCCGCGCGAGAACGTAGTCTGACGATCATGCTTCAACGGCCACAGCACGGCGACCCGTTCTGGATATGGATGCTCCACTGGTGGGACGTCATGTCCTGGGTGATCATCGGTCTGCTGGTCGTGATCACCATCGTGGGAGACACCCCCGGCACGGCCAAGTACGGGTCGCTGGCGCTGCTGGCACTTCTCGGCATCTGTTACGGGCTCGTGCGCAGACGCCCCGGCAATCCGGTGCTCGGTGCGTACGTCTATCTGGCCCTGCTCGTCCTCGTCCTGGGCGGACTCGCCTACCTCCGCGACGGCTTCGGGGTGCTGTACACGCTGGCGCTCTCGCAGTTCGTCATCTTCGTGAACAGTTTGCGGTCCGCGATCGTCTACAGCGGGCTCGGCGCCGTGGCGATCACAGTCGGCGGCAGCCTGCGGGAGGGCTGGAATGCCGATGTTCTCACCACCAACACCACCTCTTCGCTCGCTGTCTACGCGGTGAGCGTCCTGATCGCCGTACTGACGCCCCGGGCTCTCAAGCTGCGCGACGAACGCGCCCAGCTGCGCGCCGAGTTGAAAAGCACCCAGCTGAGCCTGGCCGAGGCGCACCGGCTCCAGGGCGCTGCAGAGGAGCGAGAGCGCCTCGCGCGGGAGATCCACGACACCCTCGCCCAGGGCTTCGCCTCCATCATCGCGCTGGCAGAGGCAGCCCGCTCCGGCCTCGAAACCGATACGGAGAGGAGCGCGCAGCAGCTGCAATCCATCGAGCAGACCGCCCGCGAAAACCTCGCCGAGGCCCGTGTCCTCGTCGGCTCGGCCCCCCAGAGCGGCGTGGCCCCCGGCTCGGCGGCCAGAACACTGCGGCGGGCCCTGGACCGGTTCACCGAGGACACCGGGGTCACCGTCACCGCAGACCTGCCGGACATCGAGTGCGACCAGCAGGCTCGGATCGCGCTGCTCCGCTGCACTCAGGAGTCCCTCGCCAACATCCGCAAGCACGCGGCAGCCTCCGCCGTGGACATCGTCCTGGCACAGCAGTCGTTCGGCATCGAGCTGGAAATCATCGACGACGGACGGGGCTTCGTGGTCGAGGAGTCCCGGGGCTTCGGACTCAACGGCATGCGTAAACGCCTCGCCGAACTCGGCGGCGAACTCACCGTCACCAGCTCGGTCGGAGACGGCACCCGCATCCTCGCCATGATTCCCACGAACGGTCAGGTGTGACATGACAACATCGACAGACGTGCTCCGTATCATCCTGGCCGACGACCACACAGTGATGCGCGCCGGCCTGGTTGCGCTGCTGGCCTCCGAGCCCACCATCGACATCGTCGGCGAAGCGGGCGACGGCCGGGCGGCGGTCGAGCTGGTCGACCGGCTGCAGCCCGACCTGGCGCTGCTGGATCTGCGGATGCCGGTGCTCGACGGGGCGGGTGCCACCGCCGAGATCGTCGCGGGCCGTCAGGGCACTCGCGTGCTGATCCTGACCACCTACGACACCGACACCGAGATCGAGCATGCCGTAGAGGCGGGCGCGACCGGCTACCTCCTCAAGGACGCCACCCGCGAGCAGCTCGTCGAGGCCATTCACTCTGCATCCCGGGGCGAGACCGTTCTGGCCCCGCGCGTCGCGCAGCGTCTGGTGACCAAGATGCGGCAGCCCTCGCCGGTGACGCTCACCGCGCGGGAGGTGGACGTGCTGAATGCCGTTGCAGACGGCCTGTCCAATCCGGAGATCGGCAAGCGCCTGGTCATCTCTGAGGCCACGGTGAAGACCCATCTGCTCCGGATCTTCGCCAAGCTGAACGTCAGCGACCGCACACGCGCGGTCGTGCTGGCCCTGGAAGGGGGTCTGCTGGACCGGCGTTAGCCCGCCGACTGCTCGTGGACGTACTCCACCAACGGCCGGCATCTTCGACGAACCCGCCTCCTGAGGCCGGGCGCCCACGCCTGTCCACGTCCGCTGTGGCTCGGCCTGAGCCGATTGCGGAGCGGTTGCGCCCGCAGGCGTCGGCTCTCGGCTGCAGCCCCTGCGGACCGCCACCGCCTTCGCAACACCCATAGAACGCGCTCGTAACGGCGCCTTCCCAGCACGTGCCCCATCCGTGCCCTTCAGAGCGGCGAACATCGGATGACAACGGCTCCGAAGGCGTCTCCAACGCAAGCCTTGGAGGGGTTTCTGCAGGGCAGGCACCACGCGAACGGCCCGAGCGGCGGTCACCACGCCTGATCCGAGGTCTCCGCGATCAGCGACCTGAACAGCGCGGACGATCGAACCGGAGCTCACGCTCCCGAAACACTACGCTCGGGGTGAATCAATATCTACGCCCGCGGGCTGAGAGTTTAACGGGCCCCGCAGGGAGAGTATTTGCTCTAACGCGCAGAGCGGGATTATTTTACGCACCGAAGCCACTGCGGCATGCTATTGTCGATCTCGGTTGCAGTTTTGGTACCCAAAAACTTCAAGCGTCTCTGTTCAATCTTCATGCGATCTTCATGACGTAGGCGGCGCTTTGTATTTCCGGTCATTTTCCGGTCGGGGCATCATCGCGGCGACACGGCATCCGCACAGTGCGGATGCCGGCGTACTGCCCAAAGGAGAAATGACATGGCTGCTGGCACCGTGAAGTGGTTCAACGCGGAAAAGGGCTTCGGCTTCATCGAGCAGGACGGTGGCGGCCCCGACGTGTTCGCCCACTACTCGAACATCGCCGCCCAGGGCTTCCGCGAGCTGCAGGAAGGCCAGAAGGTCACCTTCGACATCGCGCAGGGCCAGAAGGGCCCGACGGCCGAGAACATCGTTCCCGCCTGAAGCTGACGCGTAGTTCGTAGCTGGGGCCCGCATCCCTCGGGGTGCGGGCCCCAGCTACACGCATTTTCCGGCAGTGGTTCCACTGGTAGGGCGACCGCCGGTGACCACCGCCCACGGACCCCCAGGGACGCCGCCGCTTCGAGCCCGCGTCCCGCTGTTGTCCTGGATTTCGACGTTCGTCTGACGTCACTCCATTTCAGATTCAGCGCCTGCGCCGACACGGATTCCATGCGGGCGAGATTCGCTTTCGCATTCTCTTCGGCCCGTTCTTATGGTTCCCCGCACTGCTCCACCGTTGCGGGAATTCCTTGGTGACGTGCCGCATCAAGGAAGGTTCTGAATGAACCCCACACGTACGAACAGCCGCTCCTCCCGCAACCGCCGCAGCACCGGCGGCTCCGGTTTCGGCTCCACCGCCGCTCCGGTTCGGGCCGGTCGCTTCGGTTCGTCCGCCCCCAGTCGTACGGGAGGCCCGAGCCGTTCGGGCGGCCACGGCCGCCGGCCCGCCGCGGTACAGGGAGAGTTCGCCCTCCCGAAGACGATCACCCCCTCGCTGCCCTCCGTCGAGGCGTTCGGCGAACTCGACATGCCCAGGGAGCTCCTGGCCGCGCTCACCGGGCAGGGCGTGTCCGTGCCGTTCCCGATCCAGGGCGCGACCCTGCCGAACTCCCTCGTGGGTCGTGACGTGCTGGGCCGCGGCCGGACCGGCTCCGGCAAGACCCTCGCCTTCGGCCTGGCCCTCCTGGCCCGCACCGCCGGGCAACGCGCCGAGCCCCGCCGGCCGCTCGCCCTCGTCCTCGTCCCGACACGCGAGCTGGCCCAGCAGGTGACCGACGCCCTCACGCCCTACGCACGCGCCGTCAAGCTGCGACTGGCGACCGTGGTCGGCGGCATGCCCATCGGACGCCAGGCCGGTGCCCTGCGCGGGGGTGCCGAAGTCGTCGTCGCCACGCCCGGTCGCCTCAAGGACCTCATCGACCGAGGTGACTGCGGGCTGAGCCAGGTCGCGATCTCCGTCCTGGACGAGGCCGACCAGATGGCCGACATGGGATTCATGCCCCAGGTCACCGCCCTCCTGGACCAGGTGCGCCCCGAAGGCCAGCGGATGCTGTTCTCCGCCACCCTGGACCGCAACGTCGACCTCCTGGTCCGCCGCTACCTCACCGACCCCGTCGTCCACTCCGTCGACCCCTCCCAGGGCGCGGTCACCACGATGGAACACCACCTCCTGCACGTGCACGGCGCCGACAAGCACCGGGTGACGACGGAGATCGCGGCGCGCGAGGGCCGGGTGATCATGTTCCTGGACACCAAGCACGCCGTGGACCGGCTCACCCAGGACCTCCTCGACAGCGGAGTGCGCGCCGCGGCACTCCACGGCGGCAAGTCCCAGCCCCAGCGCACCCGCACCCTCGCCCAGTTCAAGACCGGACACGTCACCGTCCTGGTCGCCACGAACGTCGCCGCCCGTGGCATCCACGTCGACAACCTCGACCTCGTCGTCAACGTGGACCCGCCGACCGACCACAAGGACTACCTCCACCGCGGCGGCCGCACCGCCCGCGCGGGCGAGTCCGGCAGCGTCGTCACCCTGGTCACCTCCCACCAGCGCCGCGGCCTGAACCGCCTCATGGCCGACGCCGGCATCGTCCCCCAGACCACCCAGGTCCGCTCCGGCGAGGAAGCCCTCCACCGGATCACCGGCGCCCGGACCCCCTCCGGCGTCCCGGTCACCATCACCGCGCCGGCGGCCGCGCCGCGTAAGCGCGGCCCGGTGTCCCGCGGTCGACGCAGTCCCGCTGCGGCGGCCCGCCGCGTGAGCGCGCGGCAGTCCGCCGTCGACGCGGCGGCCTGAACGCCACGTGAGCAGGAAACCGACCCACCTCTGCAGGAGGCACTTTTGACGCTGGTCCAGACGCAGCCCCGCTCGGCGAACGCCACCCCTATGCACAGGACGGTGGCCGACGCCATGGACATGGCCGCACCGCAGGTCTGCGATGACATGACCGTCGAAGTGGCCCTGTCCGTCGTGATCAGTGCCCGCGCGGGGCATCTGCTCATCTGTGACGACGACGGGCTGTGCACCCGGCTGGTCACCCGGGCCCAGCTCGCCGCCGTCCGTGACAGTGACGCGTACACGGACCGCATCCGGCTGCGCGACGTCCCCGGCGACCGCGGGCCGTTCACCGCACCCCGCACCCCGATGAACCAGGCCGAATACCCGATGCGCCACCGCCGGCTCGACGCCCTGCCCGTCGTGGCCGAACAAGGCAGCGCTCCGGGCGTCCTCGCCCCTGCCTGAACCGCCTACCGCGGCCGGACCCTTCTCTCCTTCCCCCTGTGAGGCACCATGCGCTGCGTCATCGCCCGGTTCCCGTTCGATCTGACCAAGAGCGGCGTCCTGGAATCCATGAAGGGCATCAAGCCCGAGGAGGTCATCGGCGAATCCGTGATCATCGGCCGCCGCACCTACCCCGTCAAACAGGTCGGCCAGGTCATCACCCGCCAGGACCGCCGCGACTTCAGCGCCGACGAAGTCCTGCGGGCAATGACCCGGCTCGGCTTCACCTGCCGCGGCCTTCCCCAGAACGCCGCACCCGCACACGCCCTCACCTCGGTCCAGCAGGCATCCGCGCTGCTCGGCACCCCGGTGACCGTCTGACCGACGGGACCGGCGTGAGCCGCCACCGGAACAGCGATGAGGGCCCGACCAGCGCGCGTGCTGGTCGGGCCCTCCCGCGTACCGACGGGTTTCCCCACGCGGCGCCGTGTCAGTGGTCGGAGTAGCTGAAGTCGCCCATGGTCCAGGGTCAGGGACATCTGATTGCTCCGCCCGGACTCCACCAAGGCGGCGACGTCGACGAGCAGCTCGTCAGGCTTCGACAGGGGAGCCGATTCCATTCACCAGCCGTCCCTGCACCCGGCCCTCGCCTACCTGATTCTCGCGCCCCACGCGCTCTGCTGTGGCCAGCCCGAGCGCCTGACCTGCAGTGCAGGTGCTCTGCAGACCCTGGACCGGCCATGAAGGTCTAGCTCTCCCCATGGAGCACGAAAATCTATCTCGGCCAGAGTAGACATTGGGTAGTGGCGTGGTTATGGTTTCTCTCGTATCCCAGCGAGACAAGAGAGCCTGGCAGAGACGAACTGCCGGGCACTAGTACCCGCAGGTGCAGTTGGCAGGACGGTGCGGTGGTGGAGTTCCGAAGCCAGGGTTGTCGCAGGACGGCGACGGGACTGACGACCGGACCGGGTGGCCCGCAGTGATCAGGGGCCGCCGCGAGCGGGACCGCTGTCATGGCAGTCGCGGTACCCGTAAGTGCAGTACGCAGTACCCCGTAGTACGTAGTTGATCACCGAGGAAGAACGGAGGAACCCGCGCCATCAGGATCGCCCGGGCGGAAGTCTGAGCCCGGGTACCGCAGGACATCGATAGTGAGGTGGTCTCCGGTCAAGCAACCGCGATCCCCGCGTGCCCGACAGCGTCTCGGTCGGGTCAGCGGAAACAGAAGGCCGGTGCGGTATCAGGACCGGCAGATGGTGTAGTAGTTCCTTCGGGGCCCTGGTGCCATACGGCACCAGGGCCCCTCAACGCGTTCACCAGAGAGGTGCAAGTGACAGCAGGCGACTCCTTCGACCGTCTCGATGACGACGACTACCCCGCCTACACGATGGGCCGGGCCGCCGAGATGATCGGCACCACCCAGGGATTCCTGCGCGCCCTTGGCGAAGCGCGCCTCATCACCCCGCTCCGCTCCGGCGGCGGCCACCGCCGGTACTCCCGCTACCAGCTGCGCATCGCCGCACGCGCCCGGGAACTCGTCGACCAGGGCACCCCCATCGAGGCCGCCTGCCGCATCATCATCCTCGAAGACCAGCTCGAAGAAGCCCAACGCATCAACGCCGAGTACCGCCGCGCCGCCGAATCACCCCCTCCGCCGGCCTCGGACTGAGTTGAGTGTGCCCGTCGGTATCGGCGGGCCCCGCTTCGTTACGGGTTCCCGTCATCCGCTCTTGAACGGCGCCGCCACCCCCGAAGCCGCCCGCGCGGTCGCCCAAGTGATCCGCCGCTCCTTCGCCGGTGCGGAACAGCGCAGCTACCCCGTACCCGAAGGCGGCACACGGCTCCACCTCACCGTCGACACCGGATCCGCCGCGGAACCCGCCCTCCCCTGGCTCGCCACCAGCAGACCGTCCCCTCGCACCGGCACCCGCGTCGACGAGGCGTGAGGAGCGCCGGCCGCACCTCACACGCATGAAAGGACTCGGTCATGGCGACACTCCGCGAGCGACAGGTCCACCACGAACGGGTCCTGACCGCCCTCTACGAAGCCACCGAAGGCAACCGACTCCTCGGAGTCCCGGGGCGGAAGCTGCGGAACGACCTGCGCATCCCGGAGGAGGACCTGGCCGCCGCCTGCACCCACCTCGCCGGCGAGGACCTGATCACCGTCGGCCGGGAACCGGGCAACACACCTGCGATGGTCTCCCTGACCCACCAGGGAATCCGCCGTATGGAAGCCGAAGAGGAAGAACGCGGCTGAGCCGGACCGCCCGTTGGCCCGCTCCTCCCGACGTCATGTCGCTGCCCGGTGCTGGTGACCCACCTCGCGCGCGAGGTCCAGTCCGAGGACGCGGTCGAGAAACGCGAACGTCTCGAACTTGGCACCGGCCGGTACGTCGGCGCGCGTCGCCACGGTGAGCAGCGCGTCCAGGACGGCGGGGACGCCGAGATCATCAGCCAGCACGTCATGGGCGCGTCGCAGCACATCGGCAGGCATCGGCCGGGACGGCTCCTGTGCCCAGTCGGCCACCAGCTGCCGCCAGTCCGCCAGCGTCCGCCGGGCCTCTTCGAGCGCAGTACTGGTGACGAAGACCGGCGTGCGGTAGGCGTGGCCGAGCATCAACATCCTCATGGCCAGCGGATCGGCGCCCTCCGGGGCGACGGCCTCCAGGAGCCCTGGGGACGGGAAGTGGGCACGGTCCGCGACGCCTCTCTCCCCCGATGCCGGGCCGACCTGGCCCACGTCGATACGGACCCCGCCGACCGCGTCCTGTGCCGCGGTCCCGTACGCGTGGACGTGAACGTCGGCAGCGGCGCAGAGCGTTCCCCTGGGATGGTGAACACCGACGGTGTCGGGCGGGTGGACGCCAAGGGCGGACATGGAGCGGTCAAGCGCCTCGGCCTGCTCGTCCGGCAGGTCCGGCATGGTACGGAACGTGCGGGACTGCAGGCCGTTCAGCTCCACTGTGCGCGCCAGTACGTCACCGACCAGGAGCGCCCGCAGGTCCCCCAGGCCGAGCCCGACGTCGCCGGCCGGCAGGTGGACGCAGATGCTCAGCAGATGACGGCGTACGGAGGGAATCTCCACGAGATGGCCGGTACGGGTGTCGACGATACGCAGCATGATGCGGAGGCTAGTCGCGGAAACCGCCGGCACCGGGGAGGACCTGACCGGGCGCCCGACATCGGCAGGGCGTCGGGCGGAAACGTGCCCCATCCGTGCCCTCAGTGGCGGATGACAGCGGTCGACATGGGCGTTCCAGAGCCCTCGCCACACGTCGCCTGACGGGCGATACGTGCAGGTCAGAGGGCAGATCAACACCTTAGGCAGCGGTGATTCCCAAGCTTATGGCGCGGGTTCGATTCCCGTCATCCGCTCCATAGCAAAGCCCCAGGTCAGCGACCTGGGGCTGCTGTGTTGCCCGGGCCTCTCAGCGCAGGCTTCGACATCCGGCGCCCGCCCGCGGAAGCACGCACGACTCGCTCACCTCTGCACTTCGCCGACCCAGGCCGTGAGTCCTGCCAGGAATCCCGCCTTCTCGTCGGCCGACAGTCCCTCCAGCGCGCGCAGGAGCGGCTCGGTCCGCCGGACGATGAAGGCTTCCAGCGACAGGCGGTGTTCCTCGGCCAGGGACACCAGGACGCGGCGGCGGTTCGCCGGGTCCTCGGCCCGATCCACGATGCCGGCCCGGCTCAGGGCTCCGACCAGTTCACTGGCGGTGGACAGTGACACCTGAAGCCGTCGGGCGATCTCACCGACGGTCAGCGGCTGTCCGGCCAGCAACTGGGGCAGTACGGCGCCGTGGCGCGGCGTCAGGCCGTGCGCCTCCATGACACCTCGCAAGGGCGCCGGCATCAGATCCCGCACCACCGAGCCGCGGAAGAACGGCTCCAACAACGGTACGAGACCGGCGACTTCAAGCTCATCCGGAGTCGGCTTCCGTGGCGCCTTCCCGGCGTTCTCGCTCTTCGGCATGCTACAAGTGTATATGGTTCTGATATCCAAACTGTTTGGCTCTCCGAAGGATCTTTTATGCCGTCGATCAGCTACAGCGATGCGCTCAACGACGCCCTGGAACGCATGGACGACCTGGGGTACGAGCGAGGACAGGGGGTGGATCTCGCCAACCACGGCCCGATGGGCGCCGAGGCGCTCGCCCTGCTCGGACACGTGGACGAAGTCGCCCGGTGGGTAGGGCGCTACCGGAAGGCGATGGAACACCACGAGCCTCCCGCCGCCCGCTTCGCCCTGGACCCCGCGGACGAGTCCTCGTGGCGTCCCGCCCTCGGCACCTTCCAACGGGCCGGGGACTGGGAGCGGCTGTTCGTCCGCGAACTGGCCGAGGCGCACTGGCGCGAGGTTCTCGTGCGCTGGTGGCCCCGCCTGCTTCCAGGGCTGTTCGCCGGCCTCACGCACGGGGTCATCCGCACCGCGCACGCCGTACGCGGCCTGTACGCGACCGACGACGGAAGCACAGCGCTCCAGCTGAAGGAACTGGCCCGCGGCCTGGCCTACTGGGCGGCCCGCTACAGCGAACTCCCCGGCCGCCCGCGACTGCACGGCCCGCACGAACTGCCCGAAGCGGTTGCGCGGCTGCCCCGCGTACCGCTCGACGGCCCGATGGGGCCGGGTACCGCCCGCCACCGCCTGGACACGCTCGCCGAACTCCCCGGCTACGGCGAGTCCTTGGAGATGCTGGCCCCGCAGCAGGCACCCCGGCTGCTGAGCGAGATGACGGCCCAGTTCGCCGATGTCTATCTCGGCCACCCCGAGGTGTACCCCGTCCCGCTGATCCACGGCGTCACGGCCCCCGCCGCCGTCCGCCTCGTACTCCCGCATCTGCCGCACGAGCTGTACGCGCCGACGCTGGCCCGGCTCTGGCAGGTGCAGTCGGCGTTCCTGTTCGCCTTCACCTCGGACCGGCGCGACGAGGGAACGGCGGCCTGGCAGTCGGAGATACCGGATCTGCCCCCACTGGACGAGCTGGGCGCCCGCGCCGCCGAGCACGGCGACGAGCACGTCATCAAGTTCACCGAAGCGTGCCTGCGCGAATACGCCCTGCGGCCCGACCCGCGCTATCCGGCCGCCGCCTTCGCCGCGCAGCGGCGCATCACCCGCCTCGACGCCGGCGGCGGGGTCCGGGGAGCCGCGTCATGACGCACGGGCCGCCCTGCCGGGAAGGACGGGCAGGAGGTGGGCGGCGAGCTCGCGCCACTGCCGGAGGGGCGGCGAGTGGGGTGTGGAGGTGACGAGGTGGAGGCTGACGTGACCGGCCCCGGCGTCGAGGTGCTCGTGGACGCGTCGGGCGATGTCCTCGGCGGTGCCGTGGGCCACGATCGCATCGACGAGCCCGTCGCCGAGAGAGTCCGGGTCCTCGTACCCCAGGTCGTTCAGCAGAGCGCGACGGTTGGGCAGCGCCGCCGCTGCCGTGGCGCGGGCGAGTGCGGCGGTGCTCTTTCGGTCCGGGCCCAGGACGCACAGCTGGGTGACGGCCAGGAGCGGGGCCGGCCCGAGCACGGCCCTGGCGTTGCGGGTGTGGTCGACCGGCATGCCCAAGAGGGTTGCGCCCCAGGTTCGTTCGGCGGCGAGCGCGAGCATGCCGTGGTCCAGGGCGGCAAGCACACGAGGGGGCGAGGCCCCCGAGGCCGGCGGCCCGAACGGGGCCGTGTCCAGCGCGTCGAGATAGGCGCGCATGGTGGGCACCGGGGGGCCGAAGCGGTGGCCGCGGACATCCTCGGCAAGGCTGGGGTGGCTGTCCCACAACCCGAGCAGGAAGCGCCCCGGGAACGCCTCCTCCAGGGTGCGCTGTGCGGCAGCCGTCGTCACGGCGTCGCGTGCGTAGATGTCCGCGCCGCCGGCCGCCACCACGATCCGCCGGGTCCGCGACAGCAGGATCCCGGCCTGCGCCATCGCCTCCCGCCCCGCCACCTCGGGGAACCACAGGGTCCCGAAGCCGAGGTCCTCGATCACGGCCGCCGCCTCGCGGACCTCCGCCGCCGGACAACCGTCGAGTTCGCCTGCCCAGATGCCGATGGTCCCGAGCCGGGGCCTCTGATCGCTCATGCGCCCGGCGCCTCTCCCTGCCGGGCGGCCAGGAACGCCGCGATCCGGGCGGCGCCGGTTCGCTCCAGCCAGGTACGGAAGTCCATCGCGGCCGGGTGGATCCGCCGCGTGGCGGCGACGTCGGCGCGGTAACCGCGTTCGTTGAGCCACTCGTGGGCGAACGCGAACCGCTCGTCGACCGCGCGGATCGCTTCCATCGGGATCCGCTCGTACGGCAGGGGGCGCCCGATGGCCGTCTCGATGTGCGCGGCGATCCGGACCGGGGTCAGTTCGTCGCCGGCCAGGGCCGCCGCCCGTCCGATCCACTCCTGGGGCCGGGAGAAGGCCAGTGCGGTGAAGAAGCCGACGTCGTCCACGGCCACGATCTGCAGGGGGACGTCGGGGGCGATGCCCGACACCATCCTGCCGCCCTGAAGGGCGTACTCGCCGGTGTAGTTCTCCATGAAGGAGACCGGCCGCAGAATCGTGGCGGGCAGGCCGAGCTTCGCGAGATGCCGCTCGATCCGCCACTTGCTGATCAGGTTCTCCGGCAGCGTCTCGCTCTCATGGCGGTCCGCGCCGGCCACCGAGCTGAAGACGAGATGCGTGAGGCCGACGGCCCGAGAGGCTTCGGCGATGTTCGTTCCCCAGCGGACCTCGTCCTCGGCGGAGAAGTCCGGGGCGGTACCCGGGGAGCCCACCGTGGGCTGGACGCTGAAGAGGCCGTATGCGCCTTCGGCGGCGGCGACGAGCGAGGAGACGTCGTTCATGTCCGCGCGCACGATCCGCGCCCCGTCCCTCTGCAATTCTCTCGCCGGTTCCCCGTCCGGATGGCGTGTGAGTGCGCGTACCCGCCAGCCCGCGTCGAGCAGATGCCTTGTCACCGCCCGGCCCTGCACGCCTGTCGCGCCGGTCACCACGATGGTCTTGTCGGTCGTCTCCACTGTCGCTCCTGGCTCTCGGACACGCAGGGGAGGGGCGCACCCCTTAACCGGGGTGGCCCTCCGTTTAATGATCGATACAATATGGAGGGCCACCCCGGTTAGCAAGACGTCAGGAGCTCCCGTGTCCCAGGACGCCACCCCGGCCTCACCGAAGAAGCCCATGCGCGCCGACGCGCGGCGCAACTACGAGCGGATCCTGGCCGCCGCCGGAGAGGCGATCGCGCAGCACGGCGCCGACGCCTCCCTGGAGGAGATCGCCCGGCACGCCGGGGTCGGATCCGCCACGCTGCACCGGCATTTCCCCTCCCGTCAGGCACTGCTGGAGTCCGTGTTCAGGGACCGGGTGGAGAGCCTCTGCGCCACGGCACGCGACCTGGCCGCCACGACCGGCCCGGAGGCCGCGCTCGTCACGTGGCTCCACGCCGTCGGCACACACGCCGTCACCAACAAGGGATTGGGGGCGGCCCTGATGCCCGGCACCGGCTCCACCGATCCGACGCTGGGAGACGACTGCCACACGATGATCGTGAACGCCGGCGGCGGACTCCTCGCTCGCGCCCACCAGGCGGGCGCCGTACGTCCCGAGGTCACCATCACCCGACTGCTCAAGCTCGTCGGAGCCATCGCGCTGGCCACCGAGCACGACGCCGACGGCGCGGCCGAGACCGACCGCCTGCTGACCCTCGTCATCGACGGGGTGCGCCCGCGCGGATGACGCGGAGCGGATCCTCCGACGTGCCGACTCGTCCGCGCCGGCCTGGAGCCGTGAGCGGAGGGTGGACGTGGCCCGCGTGCGGGCCCGATCATGGAGGGATGTCGCTCCGCACGTACGAGGCCGATCTGTTCGAGAGTTCCAGGGGTCGTCTGGAGGCGATCGCCTATCGGATGCTCGGGTCCGCCGGCGATGCCGAGGACGTCGTACAGGAGACGTATCTGCGGTGGCACGCGGCGGACCGGGAGCGGATCGAGACGCCCGAGGCGTGGCTGACCAAGGTGCTCACCAATCTCTGCCTCAACCAGCTCACCTCCGCACGGGTCCGGCGGGAGACCTACGTCGGGCAGTGGCTGCCGGAACCGGTGCTCGCCGGGGACCGGATGCTCGGGCCGGCCGACACCGCCGAACAGCGCGAGTCGGTCTCCCTCGCGATGCTCACCCTCATGGAGCGCCTGTCGCCCAACGAGCGCGCGGTGTACGTGCTGCGCGAGGCCTTCGGGTACGCGCACCGCGAGATCGCGGAGATCCTCGACCTCACCGAGTCGAACTGCCAGCAGATCCACCGGCGCGCGAAGCAGCACCTCGCCACCGACCGGGCCCGTACCGAGGTCGACACGGTCGCCGCGCGGAAGGTCGTCGAGGAGTTCCTCGCCGCCGCCCTCAGCGGCGACACCGAGCCGCTGATCCGGCTGCTCACCGACGACGCGGTCGGCGTGGCCGACGGCGGGGCCCGGGTTCCGGCCCGCAGGACCCCGGTCGTCGGCGCACTCGGCATCGCGCGCTACCTGCGGGGGCTGTTCCGGCCGAGCGCCGCCAAGCGGACCATCGCCGGCGGCGACCCCGAGCTCCACGCCGCCGTCGTCAACGGCGGTCCCGCCGTGCTGGTCTCGATCGGCGAGCGGGTCGCCGGCGTCATCTGTCTCGACACGACATCGGACGGTGTCGCCTCGGTCCATCTCCAGGTCAACCCCGACAAGCTGGAGCACATCACCCGCCAGTGGGCGGCCGCCGGCCCCCATCGCCCGCTCAGAGAGCTGTGGTGACCCACGTCACACTCGATTCCTGTCAGGGATCGCGTGGCTGTCCGGTTCAGGAGGTGAGTCCAACCGGATAGGGAGCCAGCCATGAAGCACCGCATCGTTGTCCTCGGAGCCGGGTACGCCGGAGCGATCGCCGCCGGTCGCCTCGCCAAGCGGCTGCACCGCGACGACGTGGAGATCACCCTCGTCAACGGCGAGTCCGAGTTCGTCGAGCGGGTCCGTCTGCACCAGCTCGCCAGCGGACAGGATCTGCCGAGCCGCCCGCTGCGCGACGTGTACGCGGGCACCGGCGTGGAGCTCCGGTCGGCGTGGGTCACCGCGGTCGACGCGGACCTCAGGACCGTCGAACTCACCGGTGAGCACGGCGCCGAGACCCTCGGCTACGACACCCTCGTGTACGCCCTGGGGAGCACCGCCGGCGCCCTCGGCGTCCCCGGTGTCGCCGAGTACGCCCACGGCGTCGCCGGGAAGCAGGACGCGCTGCGACTGCGGGCACGCCTCGGCGAGTTGGAGCCGGGCGGGACCGTGCTGATCGTCGGCGGCGGCCTGACCGGCATCGAGGCGGCCACCGAGATCGCCGAGGCCCGCCCGGACCTGAAGGTCGCCCTCGCCGCCCGCGGCGGTGTCGGCGACTGGCTCAGCGACAAGGCCCGGCGCCATCTGCGAACCGTCTTCGACCGGCTCGGCATCACGGTCCACGAGCGCGCCGACATCGCCCGCGTCGACGCGCACAGTGTCGTCACCGGTGAAGGGCAGGAGATCCCGGCCCAGTTGACGGTCTGGACCGCGGGCTTCGCCGTGCACCCGATCGCGGCCGCCACGACCCTGGAGGTGTCCGGCACCGGACGGATCGTCGTCGACGCCACCATGCGCTCGGTCTCCCACCCCGACGTGTACGCCGTCGGCGACGCCGCGCTCGCCGAAGGACCGGGCGGCAAGCCGCTGCGGATGTCCTGCGCCACGGCGAGCCCGATGGCGTGGCAGGCCGCCGACGCCCTCGCCGCGCGCCTGACCGGCCGCAAGGTTCCGGAGAACTCGATCGGCTACGCCGCGCAGTGCATCAGCCTCGGACGCCGCGACGCCATCTTCCAGAAGGTGACCCACGACGACGAGGTCACGTCCACCGTCGTCACGGGCCGGGCCGGCGCCCGTATCAAGGAGTTCATCTGCGCGGGCGCGGCATGGAGCGTCTCCCACCCGACGATGATGATGCCGAGCCGCCGCCGCCGCCTCACGGCGACCACCGAGCCGGCCGCTCCCCGCCTCGCCACCCGGTGACGAAGCGGGGCCCCCGGCGGTGTCGGTGTCAGTAGACGTCGCCGGGGCGGGAGACCGGCAGGGGCGCGTACCCGCCGGTGGGGGTGGCGAAGGGGCGGCGCCAGTCGCCGGTGCCCGCGTAGGTGTTCGGGTAGCCGCTGGAGTAGATGCCGACCAGGTCGGCGCGTCCGTCGCGGGGCGCGTGGTCGCCGACGCCGATCAGTGTCGCGTACGTGTTCCAGCCGGCGCCGATCCGCGTGCGGGGCGCGAAGGTGCCGTCGCCCCTGCCGAGGTGCAGCCAGAGGACGCCGGTCCTGTCGCGGGCGACCAGGTCGCCGTGGGCGGCGCCGCCGAGGCTTCCGGGAACGACCAGTCTGTTGTAGACGCCCCAGCCCGCGCCGACCCTCTTGCGGGCGGCGAAGGGCTTCGTGGCGCTGCCCGTGCCCGGGTGGAGCCACAGCACGCCGGTCCTGTCCGAGGCGATCAGGTCGTTCCGGCCGTCGCCGGTCAGGTCGGAGCCGGCCGCCAGCTGGTCGTAGACCTGCCAGCCGCCGCCGACCCGGACGCGGGGCGCGAGGCCCTTGCCGTTGCCCTGGTGGAGCCAGAGGACGCCGGTCGTGTCGCGGGCGACCAGGTCGCCCGCGGGGGTGCCGCCGAGGTTCCCGGTGGCGGTGATCCGGTCGTACGCGTTCCACCCGGTGCCGAGCGGCGTCGGCGGCAGGGACGGCGGCTCGGGCTCCCGGTGGACGTCCGTGAGGTACCGGCGCCCCTCGTACAGGGCGAGGCCGCCCTGCGCGTCGCGGACGAGGAGGTCGGTGGTGCCGTTGTCGTTGAAGTCGTGCGGCCGGACCTGCCGGGTGAGGGTGAAGGAGCCGGTGCGGACGACGTCGGGGCCGATGCCGTTGGCGGGCTTCGCCGTCATCGTCCACGTGTGGGCGCCGTTGAACGCCGGGGACCTGTCGTCGTAGGAACCGTCCCAGGTGAAGGTGAACGGTTCGGCCGGTGTGCGGGGCGCAGGCGTCGAGGTCCACGAGCGGCCCGAGGCGGTGTGCCGGACGGTCAGGCGCACCTCGGCGTGGGGCCGGGTGAACGTCCACGAGGGCTTCAGTGAGCCGCCCGCGCGGTCCAGGTCCACCGTTCCGGCCGGGGCGTTCTCGGTGGTGACGGCGAGGGAGGTGGGGACGCCGGTCGTCGCCAGGAACGAGACGGCGGGCGGGGTTTCGGCCGTCGCGCCGGGCGAGATCCGGTACACGCCCTCGCCCCGGTCGAGCGTGCCGCCGGAGGCGAGCAGCGAACCGTCAGGGGCGGCGACGAGGCCGGAGGCGTGCGCGAGGAGCGGGACGGTCTCGCCCGTCGTCAGCGAACGGGCCGTCACCTGGTGCAGGGGTGCGGTACGGGACGACTCGCCGCCGCCGAGCGCGGTGTACACGACCCAGTCTCCGACGATCCGCACGGTCGTCCGGGCGTTCGTCTCCGGGTCGACCGGGCGCGGCAGGTCGGTGCGGGTGACCCGGGGTTCGCCCCGCCGGACGGTGGCCAGCGTGGCGCCGTACTCCCCCAGCTCCAGCCAGGCGAGGTGGGTCGAGGACGCGGTCGCCGGCTGGGGTCCGGTCCGACCGTAGACGTGGTCGTACGTCTCCACCGCCGACGCCGAGGCCACGTCCACGACGGCCAGCTTCTGGCTCCACACCCCGCCCACGACGGAGTAGGAGCGGGCGAGGAAGGTGTCCGGCCCCGCGCTCTCCACCGCCACCAGCTCGTCGGCGGGGAGGTCCGGCACGGCACGGTCCACGATCCGGCCCTCGGCGTCCTTGCCGACGACATGCAGCTCCCGCCCCTTGGGCGCGGCCGGGAACGTCCGTGTCACGAGCGAGGTGCCCTGGTGGAGCAGGGGCACGGGGGTCCCGGCGAGTTCGGTGGTGCGGTACGAGACGACCTCGCGGCCCGTCGCCATGTCGAGGTAGGTGCGCTTCGGCCCCTCGACCCGTACGACGAGGTCCGTGCCCTGGTTCGGCTCGTACCGTCCGGCCGGCAGCCGCGTCGGGGTCCCGTCGTACGCGACCCAGGTGTGGACGTTGGCCGTGCCCTCCGTGCGGGAGGCCAGGAAGCCGGTCGGGCCGCTGGAGACCACGGTCGAGCCGGCCGGCAGGGAGAAGACGGCGGCCGGTGCCTGTGCGGCCGCCACGGCGGCATGCGCCGAGGCGGCCCCGGCAGTCGGGGTGGCGGTGGCGGCGAGGGCGACGGCCACCGCCACGGTGACGACCGCGCCGAGCCGACGACGGGTGGTACGTCCCTGGAGCGGGAGGTTCACAGGAGTGGCTCTCCTTCTGGAATGCGTTCTGGGGGAGGGAGGGTGGCGGGGCGTCAGAAGAGCTCGCCGCTCCAGTTCTCGTACCGGGGGAGGGCGGTCCGGGGCGGTCCGAGCGGGGTCCGCCACTGGCCCGTGCCCGGGTAGACGAGCATCACGGGGTATTCCCCGACGACCTCCTTGAGGGCCATCAAGTCGTTCCGGCCGTCGCCGTCCACGTCGCCCAGGCCGACGACGCTCTTGAGGGCGCCCCAGCCGCCGCCGATCCGCGTGCGGGGCGCGAAGGTGCCGTCGCCCTTGCCGAGGTGGAGCCAGAGGACACCGGCCTTGTCGCGGGCGACCACGTCACCGGCCGGGCCGCCGGCCAGGTTCCCGGTGGCGGTCAGCTGGTTGTAGACGCCCCAGCCCGCGCCGACCCTCTTGCGGGCGGCGAAGGGCTTCGTGGCGCTGCCCGTGCCCGGGTGGAGCCACAGCACGCCGGTCCTGTCCGAGGCGATCAGGTCGTTCCGGCCGTCACCGGTCAGGTCGGAGCCACCCGCGAGCCGGTCGTACACCTGCCAGCCGCCGCCGACCCGGAAGCGTGCTCGGAAGGGCGTCTTGGCGTCGCCCCTGCCCTCGAAGAGCCAGAGGGCCCCGGTCCTGTCCCGTGCGACGAGATCGCCGTTGCGGGTGCCGCCGATGTCTCCGGTCGCGGTGATCCGGTCGTACGTGTTCCAGCCGAAGCCGATCCGTGTCTCGAACGCGCTCTCGAAGCTGCCGAGACGGGTGATCTGCCCGGCGTCGTACAGGGAGAGCATGCTGTTCTCGCGGACGAACACGTCCGGCGAGCCGTTGCCGTCGAAGTCGTGCGGCCGGGGCGCGCGGGTGAGGGTGAAGGAGCCGGTGCGGACGGTGGCCGGGCCGATGCCGTTGGCGGGCGTGGCCGTCATCGTCCAGGTGTAGGCGCCGTTGTAGGCCGGGTAGCCGTCGTCGAACCATCCGTTCCAGGTGGCGGTGGGGTGGGTCATCCCGCCGGGCCAGAAGGTGTGCGGTTCGGCGGTCCGTCCCGAGGCGGTGTGCGTCAGCTTCAGGGTCACGTTCGCGTTGGGGCGGCTGAGCGTCATGGCGGCCGTCAGCTGCCCGCCCGCGCGGTCGAAGTCGACGGTGCCGGTCGGCGGCAGGGTCTCCGCCTGCACGACGAGGGCGGTCGGCCGGCCGGAGCCGCGTACGAGGGTGGCGGCCGGCCTGCCGGTGGCCGCGTCCGGGGCGATCCGGTACAGGCCCTCGCCCTGCGCGAGCGTGCCTCCGAGGACGAGCAGGTTCCCGTCCCGGTCGTAGGCGGTGGACGAGGCGTGGTCCAAGACCTCGAACGCCTCACCGGTCGTCAGGGAGCGGGCGGTGAGCGCGTGGAGGGGATCGGCGCCGGTGTAGGCCGTGCCTCCGCCGGGCCGGGTGTACAGCGCCCAGTCGCCGAGCGGGCGGACCTCGACGTCGCTCGCCTCGCCCGTGGTCGTGAGCGGGATCCGCTCGACGTCCTGTGTGCCCCGGGGCGCGAACGCCAGGACGGGGCTCTGGCGCCACTCGATCCACGCGAGGTGGTTCGGGGACTGGGCGACGGAGCCGATGCGGAACGACGAGTCGGGGAAGGCTTCGTACGTCTCCGTCACCTCGCCGGTCGCCACGTCCACCACGCAGAGCCGCTGCACGTAGTGGGTCGATTCGAGCCGGCCGTAGCCGATGACGATCCGGCCCGGCCCGGCGTCGTACAGGTCGTAGTCCTCCTGTCCGACCGGTGACGCGATCGGCCGGTCGACGGTCCGGCCGTTCTCCACGGAGACCAGATGGAACGTCCACCGGCTCTCGCCCTGGAGGTAGTGGCTCATCACGAGCGTCGTGCCGATGACCCGGCGGAGGTGGTAGCGCTCGCCGGGGGTGCCGAGACCGGATGTGTCGATCACGACCGGCTCCGCCGTCCCGCTCATGTCGGTGAGCGTGTACACGTCCCCGTCCTTGGACGCGACGAGGTCCGAGCCCGTGCTGCCCCACTTGGGCCCTGCGGTGAGCGTGACGGTGGCGCCGCCCGCGTAGGGCGTCCAGCGGTGGACGGCGGTCTCCTGCTGCCAGCCCGTGCTGGTGAGCATGCCGGTCCGGCCGGCGCTGAGCAGCTTCGCGTCGTCGGGGAGGTCGAGCGGGGCGGCCTGCTCGCCCGCCGCCGCCCGAGCGGTGACGGCACGAGGCGCGGTGTCCACCGCCAGCGCCTGGGCCGTCGGGCCGGAGACGGTCGCGGCGAGGGCGACGGCGACGGCCGCGGCGAGGAGACGCGGGGTGGTGCGGCTGTACGGGGTCACGGGGGTGTCTCTCCGGGGCGGTGGGGTGACGTGGGGCGGGGTGGGGCGGGGTGACGTGGCGTGGGGTGACGTGGGGTGGGGACGGGCCTGGCAAGGGTGCGGTGCACCCGGCAGTGGCCCCACCGACCTTCCTGGAGCGGATCAGCAGAGGGGGCGGGGCCGGAGCACGGGACGGGTCCTGTGGTCGTGGCGTCCAGGCGCCACGACCACAGGACTCACGACGGCCGTTCAAGGTTGTACGGACGTTCGAAAGGCCGCCTCATTCCGTCCAGGGCTGGAGCTTCTCCGGGTTGCGCACCGCCCAGATGTGCGTGATCCGGTCGTCCGCGAAGCCGAACGCCGCCACCGTCACGGTCGTGCCGCCGCGTCGGGCCACCAGGCCGGGGCGGCCGTTGACCGAGCGGATCTGGAGCGTCATGCCGGGCGCCATGTCGCCGATCGCGACGATGTAGCGGGCGATCTCCGCGGCACCGGCGATCGGGCGGAGTGCCGC
The DNA here is from genome assembly GCF_014451325.2 of Streptomyces sp. CB02980. Classification (GTDB taxonomy): domain Bacteria; phylum Actinomycetota; class Actinomycetes; order Streptomycetales; family Streptomycetaceae; genus Streptomyces. The sequence goes on from NZ_JACSCH020000003.1 coordinate 271,578, forward strand.
GCCGACCAGGCCGCCGCCGTCGACGACCACCGTGGCGTCGGGGTTGAGCAGGCCGACGAGGGCCGCGATGTCCTGGGCCTCCCACGCCTGCTTGAAGTCCTTGATGACACGCGCCTGCAGACCGGTCGGCGGCTCCGGCGCCCGGGCCGCCCGGACGCGCCGGCGGGCCGAGGAGGCGAGCTGCCGGCACGCCGCGGGTGTGCGGCCGACGATCGTGGCCAGTTCGGTGAAGGGGTACCGGAAGACGTCGTGCAGGATGAACGCGACCCGCTCGGCCGGGGTCATGGATTCGAGGACGACGAGGAAGGCCATGTCGACCGACTCGTCGAGGGCGATCCGGTCGGCGGGGTCGCTCCCGCCGTCGCCCGGCCGGCCGTTCAGCCACTCCGTCGTGTCGGGCAGCGGCTCCGGGACCCATTCGCCCACATAGCGCTCGCGCCGCGCCCGCGCCGAGCCGAGGACGTCGAGGCAGATGCGCCCGACCACCGTCGTCAGCCAGGCGCCGGGCGCCTCGACGGCCTCCTGCTGCGGGCCGGACATCGCGTACCAGCGGGCGAAGGCCTCCTGAACGGCGTCCTCCGCCTCCGCCAGGGAGCCGAGCAGCCGGTAGGCGACATTGATCAACTGCCGGTACTCGCCCTCGGGGCGGGCGGATACGGGCGCGAGCCCGCGTTCTGGTTCCGTACGGCTGCCGCTCATGGTGGTGGTGTCCCCCTTCGTTCGATCCGCGCTCGCCATGATCGGTGAGACGCGCATCACTCCGTAACCCCGGTACAGCGCCTCACATTCTCCGGGGCTGCGTCGTCGGACTGTCGAGAGAGCGACCGGCAGCGGAAGGACGGGATCACCATGGCCACGCGGACGACAGCGGGGACGGCGGCGTCGATGACGGCGGACACGGCGGCGGCATCGGCAGCGGTGGTGGCGGGGCGGAGCGGCGGCCGGTTCGCGGGGTTCGTGCGCGTCTCGATCGCCCTGCAGACGGCGGGCATCTTCTTCCAGGCCGTCACGGCCGGAATGGCGCTGACGTCAGAGGTCGGATCGACCCTGCACGACCTCGGGTCCAAGGGCATGTACGCGATGTCGATGCTGTACCTGCTCGCCGCGATCCTGGCGTGGCGGCCGGGCGGCGCCCCGGCCCGACCGGTCCTCTACGCCACCGGCTTCCTGCTCCTCGGGACCCTGCAGGTGGTGATGGGCGTCAACCATGTGATGGCCGTTCATGTCCCGCTGGGTGTGCTGATGTTCGGTCTGAGCATGCTCGATCTGGGGCGGATCGTGTTCCAGCGGCTGCGTCCGACGGCGGAGGCCGCCTAGGGGTGTCCGGCGGATCAGGGTCGGACAGGCCGCGGCCCCGGCCATGATCCTCCGGGCAGGCCCTCAGCGCACTCTCCCTCCTGAGGCAGGGCCGCACGCACGACGGCCGCGGCCGCCCGCGCCGCGGCCGTCACCGGATCGGTGCTGCGGGCGGCGCGGCCCAGCATGAACGCGCCCTCGAGGAGGGCGATCACCGAGCTCGCGGTCTCGTGCGCCGCGGGCTCTGCCATGCCTCCGGCCCGGTAGAAGGCGGCGAGGCCGTCCGTCCAGCTCGCGAACACCTCGGCCGTGGCGAGCCGCAGCGGCTCATGGGTACTTGCCACCTCCAGCGCGACGGTGGCGATCGGGCACGGGTCCGCGAAGTCGAGCTCGCGCAGGGTCTCGGCCGCGGCCATGAACGCGTCGCTGGTGACGGCGGCCATGTCCGTGGCCACGGCCGTGTCCGTGTCCGCTCCCCCGGCGGCGGTGGCGGTCGGGAAGAGTTCGGCGATCAGCCCCAGGTAGGCCGCACCCGACGTACGGACCACCTCCTCGCCGAGCTGCGCCTTGCCCCCGGGAAAGAAGTGGTAGGCCGAGCCGTACGGGGCGTCCGCCGCCGCGACGATCTGTTTCATCCCGCTGGCCGCGTAGCCCTGGCGCCGGAAAAGCTCGGTCGCGGCGGTGACGATGCGCTGCCTGGTGTCGCCCGTGGTCCTCACACTCGCTAGTCTCTCACTAGATCGGTCTATCTAGTGAGATCGAGTGAGACATCGAGTGAGAGACAGTCGTCGTATCGAGTCGGGGGTCGTCCGTTGTCCGAGATCGAACTGAGCGCAGGCGTCATCGACTACACGGACACGGGCGGAGGCGCGGGCGAGGACGGAGTCGGGGACAAGGACGTCGTGGTGCTCGTCCACGGGCTCGGCTTCGACGAGTCGGTCTGGGACGCGGTCGTCGAGGAGCTGCGCGGGGACTTCCGCGTCGTGGTGCCCGTCCTGCCGATCGGCAGCCACCGCAGGCCGATGCGGCCGGACGCGGACCTGTCGGCGCACGGAATCGCCGCGATCCTGGCCGAGTTCCTGGAACGCCTCGACCTGCACGACGTCACCCTGGTCCAGAACGACGCCGGCACGGCTCAGCTCCTCGTGGGCGTGCGCGACGAGCGCGTCGGCCGTCTGGTGCTCACCTCGTGCGAGGCGCTGGACAACTACCCGCCCGGCATCCAGGGCAGGACCCTGCACGCGGCGAGCCGCGTCCCGGGCGGCCTCTACCTGCTGCTCCAGTCCTTCCGGGTCCCCTTCCTCGTCCGGATGAGGACCTCGCTGGGCGGGATGGCGAAGCGGCCGATCCCGTACGCGCTGGTACGCCGCTGGTACCGGCCCCTGCTCACCCAGCGCGCGATCCGCCGGGACCTCGCCGCGTTCTGCCGCAGCACGGAGAAGGACACGTACCTCAAGGCGGCGGAGAGACTCCGGGAGTTCGACCGGCCGGCGCTGGTCGCCTGGGGCGCCCAGGACCTCATGATGCCGCCCGCCACGGGCCGCCGACTCGCCGAACTGCTGCCGCGGGGGCGCTACGTGGAGATCCCCGAGGCGGGCACGCTCGTCCAGCTGGACAACCCCGGCGCCCTCTGCGCGGAACTGCGCCGATTCATCGGCGAGGGAAGGGACACCGGGGAGAGTGCCTCCTGACGGGGGCACCAGATGGTGACGCTGGAGCAGGAGCGAGCGGCTTGCGAACGCCTTACGGACACATTCGTCAGGAATCGAGAAGCGAGGGCGTGCGTGCCCAACTAGCTTGTGGGCATGGACATCACCATTCACACCACCGTCCTCCCGCACGAGGATCCCGACACCTCCCTCGCCTTCTACCGCGACGCCCTCGGCTTCGAGGTGCGCAGCGACGTCGGCCAGGGCAGGACCCGGTGGATCACCGTCGGACCCGTCGGACAGCCCGGTACGTCCATCCTGCTCGCGCCGCCCGGTGCCGACCCGGGGATCACCGAGGCCGAGCGGCGCACCATCGCCGAGATGATGGCCAAGGGCACCTACGGCTGGATCCTGCTCGCCACCCCCGACCTCGACGCCACGTTCGAGAAGGTGCAGGCCGGGGACGTCGAGGTGGTCCAGGAGCCGACCGACCAGCCGTACGGCGTACGGGACTGCGCGTTCCGCGATCCCGCGGGCAACCTCGTCCGCGTCCAGCAACTGCGCTGAAAGGATTCCCCTCATGTGTCATCCTGCGTGGATGAGCGCACTGACCGAGGCGCAGCGCCTGAGTGATCTGGCGCGGCTGCGCCGCGTTCGCGACCGGATCGACCGGGAGTACGCACAGCCACTGGACGTCGAGGCGCTCGCCCGCGGGGTGAACATGTCGGCCGGGCACCTCAGCCGCCAGTTCAAGCAGGCGTACGGCGAGGCCCCGTACTCCTACCTCATGACGCGGCGCATCGAGCGCGCCATGGCGCTGCTCCAGCGCGGCGACCTCAGCGTCACCGACGTCTGCTTCACGGTCGGCTGCTCCTCGCTCGGCACCTTCAGCACCCGCTTCACCGAGCTCGTCGGCGTATCGCCCAGCGTCTACCGACGCCAGGTCGCCGACGGCGAGGCCGGGCTGCCCTCGTGCGTGGCGAAGCAGGTCACCCGACCGGTCAGGAATCGAGAAGCACCGGTGACCGCCCCGCAACTAGCGTGATTCTCATGAACGCCATCGCCTCCATCACCCTCGAGGTGGCCGACCTCTCGGCCGCCGACCGCTTCTACACCGCCTCCGGTCTCGGCGCCCATGTGCGCCTGCGGGCCTCCGACGCGGCGACCACCGGCTTCCGCGGCTTCTCGCTCTCCCTCACGGTGGACCGGCCGGCCGACGTCCGGCACTTCGTCGACGCGGCCCTCGCCGCCGGCGCCACCTCGCTCAAGCCCGCCTCGAAGTCCTTCTGGGGCTACGGCGGCGTCTTCCAGGCCCCGGACGGGACCATCTGGAAGGTCGCGACCTCGAACAAGAAGGACACCGGCCCGGCCACCGGCCGCGTCGAGTCCTTCGTCCTCCTGGTCGGAGCCGAGGACGTCGCCGCCAGCAGGGCGTTCTACGTCGAGCACGGCCTCACCGTCGGGAAGAGCTTCGGCCGCAAGTACGTCGAGTTCGCCGCCCCCGAGGGCAGCCCGGTCAAGCTCGCCCTGTACGGGCGCCGCGCCCTCGCGAAGGACGTCGGCGTCCCCGTCGACGGCGAGGGATCCCACCGGGTCGTGCTCGGCGGCGAGGGCACCGGCGCCTTCACCGACCCGGACGGCTTCACCTGGGAGCCCGCTTCCGTGGCCGCCGCGTCCTGACCCGGTACCCCGTAGGCCCGTTCGCCGTACCCCTGACCCCGCACCCCTGACCCCGCACCCCGGGCGCCGTACCCCGGGCGCCGTACGCCGTACGCCGGCAGATCCGTAACCGCACCCCTCCCCTCCCCTCCCCTCCCCTTCCCGTACGCAGTAGCCATCCCCAGCCAGCCTTGCGAGAGGAACCCCGTCATGTCGAACACGCGGTCGTCCACCAAGAGCACCAGCACCGGCACCAGCACCGCCGCCGAGGGCAAGAGCAGCGCGAAGTACGACGGCTTCACCGAGGAAGAGCGCGACGCGATGAAGGAGCGCGCCACGGAGCTCAAGAGCACCGCTCGGCGCGGCTCGCGCTCGGCCAAGGCCGACGGGGAGGCCGATGTCCTGGCGAAGATCGCCGAGATGACGGACACCGACCGGGTCCTCGCCGAGCGGATCCACGCGATCGTCAAGGAGCACGCGCCGGGCCTGGCGTCGAAGACCTGGTACGGGATGCCCGCGTACGCCAAGGACGGCAAGGTCGTCTGTTTCTTCCAGAGCGCGCAGAAGTTCAAGAGCCGCTACGCCACGCTCGGCTTCAGCGACCTCGCCCAGCTCGACGAGGGCACCATGTGGGCGACCAGCTACGCCCTGACCGAGCTCACCGTCGCCGACGAGACCCGGATCGCCGCGCTCATCGCGCAGGCCGCCGGCTGACACCACCGGCGCGCCCGGTCCACGGCTGCCGGCGCACCCGGTCAGCGGCTCGGCGTCGAGCTCCCGCGCAGGCGGTGCGCGGCCGCCGCCGGCCGGCACGGGCCCAGGGCCGCGCCGGCCGTGAACGCCGTCACCGTGACGGAGGAGGCCGCGAAGCCGGCGAGCACCAGGACCGGGGCGATACGCCGAGCAGCGGACGCCGGGCGTCCGCTCCGGGGGTGGAACGGGTGGCGCGGGCAGGGGTGTTGAGCGTGGCGGTCATGGCGCGCCTTCCTCGGGCGCGGGAGTCGGTCGCTCTGTTGTCACCGTGACGACCCGCCCGGGGACAGCCGATCATCGACTGGACGGTGTGACCTGAGCCACACCGTCGACGCCTCCCCGGACCCCCTGCAACCCGTGCTCCACACGGGCAAATTTCCGAGATCGCCCCGCAAGAATTCGAAGCTACGCGCGGTGAAAATTTGTCATGTAAACACACGGGATGCGACAGGACGAAATCTTCACCCCGCACGCTCCGTCCCATCGTGCTACTGTCGATATCAGTTGCAGTTGTGGGTCCCGAACGTACGAGTGCCCTTCCGGTTTTCCGGCGCTGGGCACCCTTTTTCATTTCCGGGCTTTTTTCCGGACGGGGCGATCATCGCAGCGACACGGAGCACACACTGTGTGCGCTCCGAGCACTGCCCCGAAGGAGAATTTGGTATGGCGACTGGCACCGTGAAGTGGTTCAACTCGGAAAAGGGCTTCGGCTTCATCGAGCAGGACGGTGGCGGCCCCGACGTCTTCGCCCACTACTCGAACATCGCCTCCTCCGGCTTCCGTGAGCTGCAGGAAGGCCAGAAGGTGAGCTTCGACATCGCGCAGGGCCAGAAGGGCCCGACCGCCGAGAACATCGTCCCCGCCTGACACCCGGCGCTGACGCGTAGCACAAGCTGACGAGCTGAGGCCCGCACCTTTGGGGTGCGGGCCTCAGCTCTTTGCAACCCTGAGAACCGCGCTACCTCAGTACCGTGCAGTACCTCGTAGAACCGCTTCGTACCCTTCAGTACCCCTCATCGGCTGCGGGAATTTCCTGGCCGGCCCCCTTCTGGACCACTTCTCCGCAGGAGTCACCATGCGCTGTGTCATCGCCCGCTTCCCGTTCGAGCTGACCAAAGCCGGCGTGATCGAATCCATGAAGGGCGTCAAGCCCGAGCCCGCGATCGGTGACGTCGTCGTCATCGGGCGGCGCCAGTACCCCGTGAAGCAGGTCGGTGAGGTCGTCACCCGCCAGGACCGCCGCGACTTCAGCGTCGGCGAGGTCGTGCGGGCCATGACGAAGCTCGGCTTCACCTGCCTCACGGTCACCGCCGAGGAGCAGGCCTCACCCTCCGAGACGACCTTCTGACCGGTCGACGCCCTTCTGATCGGTCAGTGATCGGAATAGCTGAAGTCGCCCACCGTCCAGGCGCTGACGTCCTCGAGGGCGACGCGGTACATGCCGCCGGTCTCCGGGATGCCCACCGTGCCCTGGAGGATCCGGGCGAGGTGGAAGTGCAGGTGGGTGGGTGGCCCGTCCGCGCGTTCGGAAGGGCTGAAGACGCCGGAGAACTCGCCCAGGCGGGCGGAGTCCGTCAGGACCTCCGACACCCGCTGTCGCCACAGGGCTTCCGGGGCCAGTCGACCGGTGAGGACCGCACCCCCCACGACCACCGTCATGGACATCTGATTGCTCTGCCCGGACTCCACCGTGGCGGCAATGTCAACGAGCAGCTCGTCAGGTTTCGACATGGAAGTCCATTCTAGGCGGCACTCCGGCCCCGTGGCCGTACCGCGGCAGCACCGCGGTCGGACCTCCACCGCGCCTCGACCGGACCTCGGCCGGGCCGCGGTCGCGCCCGCCCCTGCCCCACTGCCCGCTACAGCGGCGCCGTGTCGTCCGCCGGGAACGCCGGGCCGTGGCCCGGGACGATCACGTCGGCCGTGGCCAGGACGCGGAGACGCGAGTCCTTGAGGACCGTGTGGTCGGGGGCCACCGGGTCCTCCACCGGGCCGTTCGGCCGCCACCACAGGTCACCCACGAAGGCGACGACGCCCGTGTCGGTGCCGGCGAGGAGGGTGATGTCCTCGGGGCTGTGGCCGGGGGTACGGATCAGCCGCAGCGACGGGGCCAGCTCGTGGCCCTCCGCGTCGCGGTCGGTCCACTGGTCGTTCTCGTAGATCGCCTTGTGGTCGTGGACTCGGGCCCGGCCGAAGAGGCCGACGTTCATGGTGTTGTCGGGGTGGTGGTGGCTGAGCACCACGTCGGTGATGTCGTCCGGTCCCAGGCCGAGTTCGGCGAGCGGGCCGAGGATCCGGTCGCGGCTCGCCACCATCCCGGGGTCGACGATCACATGCCGGTCGCCGTCCCGCACGTACGAGACGGTGGCGGCGACCCCGGGGCCCGTGGAGAGCGTGTATCCGGTGGTCAGGATCGTGTAGGTGGCGGTGCGGGCGCTCGGTGCGTCGTGGTTCGTCATGTCCCCAAGTCTTCTGCGCGGCGCCGATCTTCACGAGTGGCCGTACTGCCATCGATCGCGGGAATCGTGCCATCGTCGTTCCGGCCTCGCGGCCATCGTCATCGTTCCGTCCTCACGGCCATCGTTCTCGTTCCGGCCTCGCGCCCGCGTCGGGCCCTGGTCACCGGTGCCACCGCCATCGGTACCGATCCCGGGCCCCGTGCCACACTCGGCCCCATGCCGCCCTTCGTCACCGTCGCCGCCTACGCCCCGCACGGGGTCGGCATGCTCGGCGCGGGCATCGTCTCCGAGGTGTTCGACGCGCGCGGCGGCGGCCTTCCGCTCTTCGACTTCGCGCTCTGCACCGACCGGCCCGGAAACGTCCGCACCGACGTCGGTCTGCCCCTCGTGGTCGAGCACGGTCTGGACCGGCTGGCCGCCGCCGACCTCGTGATCGCCCTGCCCTGGGCCGAGTTCCGTACCCCTCCGGGGCCCGACGTGCTCGACGCGCTGACCGCCGCCCACGCGCGCGGGGCGCTCGTCGCCGCCCACTGCGTCGGGGCGTTCGCGCTCGCCGCGGCCGGGCTGCTCGACGGGCGGCGGGCCACCACGCACTGGCGGTTCGCCGGACTCCTGGCCGAACGCCACCCGGACGTCACCGTCGAACCCGACGCCCTCTACGTCGACCAGGGCCCCATCGTCACGGGCGCGGGCGCCGCCGCCGGCTTCGACCTCTGCCTGCATCTGCTGCGCCGGGAGTACGGGGCCACCACGGCCAACGCCATCGCCCGGGACCTGGTGCTCCCCTCCCACCGGGACGGCGGCCAGGCCCAGTACCTCGCCACGCCCGTACCCGAGGACAGCCGGGACGACCGGCTCACCGACGTCCTCGCCTGGGCCCGGGAGCATCTCCACGAGCCGCTTCCCGTCGCGGAGCTGGCCCGCCGGGCACTGATGAGCCGCCGCTCCTTCGCGCGCAGGTTCGCCGCCTCCACGGGCACCACCCCGCACGCGTGGCTGCTCTCCCTCCGGCTGAGCCGGGCCGAGGAGCTCCTGGAGACCACGGACCTGCCGGTCGAGGAGATCGCCCACGCGGTCGGCTTCGGGAGCGCGGCGGTGCTCCGCGCCCAGTTCGTCCGCCGCCGCGGCGTCCCGCCCCGGTCGTACCGCCGTTCCTTCACCCGTACGCCCACCGTCTGAGCTGGGACCCGCCGCCCACCGTCTGAGCTCGGACCCGCGCCGCGGCCGTCAGGGCCGGGTGGGCCCGCGCGCCGGGTCCCCCGTACGGACGCGCTCCGCTTGTGGAAGGCCCCCGCACGACCGAGCTTGGGCTCATCGCGCGACCCGAGGGAGGGCCCCATGAGCAGTATCGACACGCCGGCCGACGTACCCAGACCGCGGGCGGCGACGCGGCCGGCGCCCACCACCCTCACCTGGGTGACGCTCGCCCTGATGACCACCGCGTCGGTGGCGAGTCTGCGGGCCGCGCCCACCATGGCCGTCTACGGCCTGGCCTGCGTGTTCCTCTACCTCGTCCCGGCGATCGTGTTCCTGCTGCCGACCGCCCTGGTCTCCGCGGAGCTCGCCTCCGGCTGGAACGGCGGCGTGTACCGGTGGGTCTCGGAGGGGCTGTCGAAGCCGCTCGGATTCCTTGCCGTGTGGTGCCAGTTCGCGATGACGATCTTCTACTATCCGAGCCTGCTCGGGTTCGTCGCGTCCACCATCGCCTACATCATCGACCCGGCACTCGCCTCCAGCGGCCCGTACACCGCGATCGTCATCGTGGTCCTCTACTGGACGGGCGTGTGGATCTCCTCGCGCGGCACGAAGGCACTGGCCGGACTCGCCAGCTGGGGTCTGATCATCGGGACCCTGATCCCCGGCACCCTGCTGGTGGTCCTCGGCATGGTCTTCCTCGGCCAGGGCAACCCCTCGGCCGCCCCGATGACCGCCGCGAACCTCTTCCCGCAGTGGACGGGCCTCGCCAGCCTCGTCCTGATCGTCAACAACTTCCTGTCGTACTCCGGCATGGAGATGAACGCCGTGCACGTCTCCTCGCTCAAGGACCCGGCGAAGGAGTACCCCAAGTCGATGTTCCTGGCGATGGGCCTGGTGCTGCTGATCTTCATCCTGCCGGCGCTCGCCATCAGCTGGGTCGTACCCGCCGACCAGCTCAGCCTCACGGCGGGCGTGATGCAGGCCTTCGACGCCTTCTTCGCGTACTTCAACATCGGCTGGCTCACCCCGATCGCCGCCGTCGCCCTGGTGTCCGCCTCCCTCGGCGGCATGCTCACCTGGCTCGCAGGCCCCTCGAAGGGCCTCCTGGAGATCTCCCGCCAGGAGGGCTACCTGCCGCCGTACCTGCAGAAGCTGAACAAGAACGGCATTCAGCAGAACATCCTTGTTTCCCAGGGTGTCGTCACCACGGTCATCGCCCTCGGGTACGCGCTGATCCCGAACGTCTCCAGCGTCTACTGGATCTTCTCGGTCATCACCACGCAGGTGTATCTGATCGTCTACCTGCTGATGTTCGCCGCGGCGATGCGGCTGCGGAAGACCCAGCCCGACCACCCCCGCGGCTACCGCGCACCCGCGCTCGGCGTGCTGTGCGTCGTCGGCCTGCTCGCCTCGGTCGCCGCCCTGTGCATCGGCTTCATCCCGAGCTCGCAGTTCGGCAGCGGCAGCGTCTGGGCGTACGTCGCCATCGTCGGCGGCGGCCTCGTCCTCCTGGGCCTGCTCATCCCGTGGGCCTTCCTGAAGTTCCGCAAGCCGAGCTGGAAGACGGCCGCCGCCACCACTCCGAGCGAGGGAGAGCAGGCATGAGCCCCACCCGCTTCGCCTCCGAGCACAAATGGATCTACTGGGGCGCGATCGTGATCCTCGTCGGCCTCGTCATCACCGGCCTCGTCCGGTACGAGGCGGTGAAGACGAACAACGAGACCGCGGCCAAGGCCAACCAGCTCCGGGACGAGCTGGTGCAGGCCGGATACCCGGCCCCCGACACCGAGACCCTCGAACGGGTCCTCGGCACCGACGGCGGCCCGGTCTGCGACGATCCGGGCAGCGCCCTGAAGACGGCGCTGTGGAAGATCCAGCAGGGGAACGGTGCCGCCGGCCCCGGGATGCGTCCTGTCATCACCGACGCCAAGGCCGTCGAGGTCGAGCGGCTCGTCCTCCAGGTCTACTGCCCGGACGAGGTCGACGACTTCGAGGACTCCCTGAACGACCTCAAGACCGACGACACCGTCCGTCGGTGAGGTGCGGGGGCCCGGGCTCCCCCGCACCGCCTGCGACGATCACAGCGGCCGCCCGGGGCCGTGCGGGGCAGCCGGTGGAGCAGCCTGCGGGGGCAACCGGCGGAGCAGCCTGCGGGGGGCAGCCGGTGGAGCAGCCTGCGGGGGCAACCCCCGCCGCCCCCGGGCCGTGCGCGATCATGCCGTCATGAAGCTGCGCTGCGCCGTACTCGACGACTACCAGGGCGTGGCCCTGACCTCCGCCGACTGGAGCCCGCTCGCCGACCGCGTCGACGTACGCGTCCTGCGCGAGCACCTCACCGACCGGGACGCGCTCGTCGCGGCCGTCGAGGACTGCGAGATCCTCGTCGTCATGCGGGAGCGGACCCCCGTCGACGCCGAGCTCCTGGCCCGGCTCCCCCGGCTCCGGCTCCTCGTCACCTCCGGGATGCGCAACGCCTCCGTCGACGTCGCCGCCGCACGCGCGCGCGGGGTCACCGTCTGCGGCACGGCGAGCAGTTCCGAGCCGCCCACCGAACTCACCTGGGCGCTCCTCCTCGGCCTGGCCCGGCACGTACCGGCCGAGGCGCGGGCGCTGCGCGAGGGCGGGCCCTGGCAGTCCACCGTCGGCGCCGACCTGGCGGGCCGGACCCTCGGTCTCGTCGGTCTCGGCAAGATCGGCGCCCGGGTGGCCCGGATCGGCCTCGCCTTCGGGATGGACGTGCGCGCGTGGAGCCCGAACCTGACGGAGGAGCGGGCCGCCGAGCACGGCGTGCGGTGCGCGAAGGACAAGCGGGAGCTGTTCACGGACAGCGACTTCGTCTCGCTCCACATGGTGCTCTCGGACCGGACCCGCGGCCTGGTCGGGGAGCCCGAGCTGCGGGCGATGCGCCCGCACGCGTACCTCGTCAACACCTCCCGGGCGGGGCTCGTCGACGGCGGTGCGCTGCTGCGGGCGCTGCGCGAGGGGTCGATCGCGGGGGCCGGGCTCGATGTCTTCGAGACGGAGCCGCTGCCCGCGGACGATCCGCTGCGGTCCCTGCCGAACGTGCTCGCGCTGCCGCACCTCGGCTATGTGACGGAGGGGAACTACGGACGGTACTTCGGGCAGGCGGTGGAGGACATCGAGGCGTTTCTGGCGGGTGCGCCGGTACGGGAGTTGGGCTGAGCCGGCCGCTGAGGCGGCCCGGTCCCGGGCGCCGGTCACTCGGGCTCGTCCGCACCAGGTGCCGTGACCTGCCCGGGCTCGTCCGCGCGTCGCCGTGACCTAGGCCAGGCTCGTCCGCGCCAGTTCCACGAACTCCTCGTCCGTCAGGCCCAGTTCGCGGGCGTCCGCTGCCGCCTCGCGGAGCCGGGAGACCAGGCGGGCGCGGTCGGGGGCGGTGGCGCCGGGGACGATGAGGGCGCCGCGGCCCCGGCGGAGTTCGATCAGGCCCTCCTCGCGGAGCCGCTGATAGCCCCGGAGGACGGTGTGGACGTTGACGCCGAGGGAGTCGGCGAGTTCCCGGGCGGCCGGGAGGCGCTCGCCGGGCGCGGCGGAGCCGTCGGCGAGGGCGCCGCGGACGCAGGCGGCGATCTGGTCGCCGAGGGGCACGGCGGAGGCCGGGTCGACACGGAAGAGCACGGTCAGACCTTCCCATGCCGTTCGGCGAGCGTGTTGAGGAGGGCGGCGGCGGTGTGCGCGTCGGGCACGGTGACCGCGAACTCGCGGCCGTCGACCCGCCGTACGACGAGGGCCTCGCCGGAGTGCAGCACCACGCCCGTACGGCCGGCTCGGACCCGGTAGCCCCAGCCGCCGTAGTCGGCGAGCACGGCGGCGGTGTCGAGCTCCCGGACGCTCGCACCGGTGACCTCGTCGAGCGGCACGCGCACGCGTGGCCGGGAGACGAACGAGGGCCGGACGGTGACACCGCGCCGGTCGACGGTGACCCGGACCCGGGCGAGGGCCAGCCCCGGTACGCCGACGGCCAGGCCGAGCAGCGCGAGCAGGGCGCCGGGCCAGGGCGCGAGGACCAGGCCGACCGGGACGGCGACGAGGGCGAGCGCCGCGAGGACGGTCAGCGGCCGGGAGTCGGTGGCGCGGGTCCAGCCGGCGACCTCGCTCGCGCCGAGCGTGAGCCGGGGTGCGTCGGGCTCGCCCGCGGGGGCGTCCGCTCGTTCACCGGCCGGTACGAGGCGGGTCAGCGCCCAGCCCGCGAGGGCGCACAGGGCGGCGACCGCCGCGCCGAGCGCCAGGTTGGTGAGCGGAGAGACGACCAGGACCGGGTCGACGGCGTCCAGGTTGTCCCGTACGAGGAGGGCGAGCAGTGTTCCGGCGAAGCCGGCCGTCGCCCATGCGCCCCAGAGCGCGGTACGGCGGACGAGGACCGTCCAGCCGGTGCCGAGTCCGACGAGCAGGGCGACGCTGATGACGGTGAACGCGGTGCGGCCGGTGAAGCCGTCGGCGCGGCCGCCGTCGCCCCCGGAGAAGTGGGTGGCGAGGGTGTCGGGGATCCGGTCGTCCCAGACGGCGAGCAGCGTCAGCCAGCCGACGAGGGTGAGGGCGAACGGGAACGCGGCGAGCGCGCGAAGGCGGCGTGTGGTCACCGGATTCGGCGGTGTCGCGGATGTCCCGGGTTTCGCCGGAGTGGCGGGCGGCACGGCGGGTGTGGACGGCCTGGCTCGGTTCATGAGAAACCCTCCCTTGTTCGCATCAGGATAGAACAAGTTGTTCGCACTCCGCTAGAACAACTCGCCTCTGCTTCCGGATGCGGATTCCGTCCACAGCTTGCCGAATGACCCAAATGCCGACGAATGGGGAGATCTTCATGCGTGACTCGGCGGCGACCCGCAGAACCTGGTCGAGCTGGGGCTCGGCAACGTCGACGCGGCGGCGGCCGTGGGGGCCGCCGCCGCGACGAGGAGCTGACGCAGAGGTTCAGTTGGCGTTGTCGTCGAGGACCGCGCGCAGCGCCTCGGCGAACTCCGCCGGAGCGCCCTGCTGGCCGAACTCACCGCCCAGGAAGCCGCCGTGGTGGCTCGGGAAGACGGCGAGCGGGGTGCCGACGCCCTCGGCGACGGCGACCGCCGCGCGGGCGGCGAAGGTGTCCTCGGACTCCTTGCCGGCCGCGACGACGATCCGGGTCGGCGCGGCGCGCAGGGCCGTGAAGTCGGGGACGTAGGAGGTGCAGCCGCGCATGTTCTGGCCGAGCAGCGGGTCGCCGCGCGAGCCGTCGTCCTCGGCCGGCAGGCCGAACGCGGCCGGGGAGGGGGCGGGCTCCTCGGCCCAGTTCGCCGGGAACTCGCCCTTGCGGGAGGTCAGCGCCAGGAACTTGGCCATCGCCGGCCCCCAGCCGTCCCGCAGATAGGTGGCGTGGACGTCCGCGCAGACCTCCAGGGCCGCCTCGCGGTCCGGGACGACCTGGGCGGTCGGGGGCTCGTGCGCGACCAGGGTGTGCACCAGGTCGCCGCGCCGGGCGACCAGCGCGAGGGCGTTGACCGCGCCGCCGCTGCTCGCGAAGACGTCCACGGGGCCGGCGCCGAGCGCCTCGACCAGCCGGGCCAGGTCGTCGGCGTGCTCCTCGGGGAGCGTCTCCGTCGCGCCGTCGGTGCGCTCGCTGCGGGACACCCCGCGCGGGTCGTACGTGACGACGGTGCGGTCGGCGAAGTGGGAGGCGAGCGTGGTGAAGCCGGTGGCGTCCATCGGGGAGCCGATCAGCAGCAGGGGGCGCTCGCCGGTCCCGGTGCCGGGGCGTACGTCGTAGCGCAGGGTCGCGCCGGCGGTGTCCAGGACGCGGGTGTCGGTCTCGACCATGGTCGTCTCCTCGGTGGTGGGCCATGCGGCTGTTCATCGGGGTAGACCCCCGGCCCCACCGGAACTCATCGGTCGCGCGCGCGCTTCGGGGATCTACCCGGCGTCGCACTCGTGATCGGCCGCGTCCACGACGACCCGGTCCAGCAGGCCGCGCAACAGGACCTGTTCGGCTGCGGTGAGGTCGCCGAAGAGCTCGCGCTCGGCCGCGCTCACGGCCGCGTCGACCCGGTCCAGGGCGGCCGCGCCCGCCTCGGTGATCTCCACGATGTGGCGGCGCCGGTCGGCAGGGTCGCGCCGCCGCTCGGCGAGCCCCTCCGACTCCAGCTCGTTGAGGATCGCGACCAGTTGGCTGGGATCGACCTCCATGGCGGCGGCCAGCTCGCGCTGGCTCATGGACCCGGGGGCGAGCTGCATCAGCGTCATCGCGTTCCTCGGGTGAAGTCCGGCGACGCCCAGGGCGGCGCGGATGCGCGCACCGGTGAGCTCCCCGCGGAAGGAGAGGAGGAAGCCGAGGCGGTCGGTCGGGAGAGCTGCCATGTCCTCCACCGTAGCAGCGGCCCTATTGTGGAGCGAGGGAAATCGTTGATACAGTTCAATGATTGAGGCACTCAGACCATTGGAGTACGTCCATGTTTATCGGTTATGTCGTCGTCGCCGCGCTGCTCGCCCTCGCACTCTCGGCCTCGGCCTTCCTGACCTTCACCCGCAACCCGCAGATCGTCGGCAGCATGACCAAGCTCGACGTGCCGGATTCCTGGCTGCCACGCCTGGCGACGCTGAAGGCGGCGGGCGCGCTCGGCCTGCTCGCGGGGCTCGCCGTGCCGGCGCTCGGCGGGGCGGCGGCGATCGGCGTCGCGCTCTACTTCATCGGCGCCCTGATCACCCACCTGCGGGCGAAGGACTACGAGGTGGCGCCGGTCGTGGTCATCACCCTGCTCGCGATAGCCGCGCTGGTGCTGCGCACGGTCTCGGCCTGACCCCCGATCCAGCGCTCGCGATCCAACGAGACGGAACGTCTTGCGGAGAGGTCGCATCTGGAGTACCGTCGACGACATAAGACGAGACGTCTCGTCTTGATCTGGTCCCGCCCTGGTCCTGATCCGTCGTCGACGTACAGGAGATCGCCCTTGTTCCGTGTCCAACTCACCGACGTCAGCAAGCGCTACGACGACCGGCACGTCCAGCACAGGACCGTGCTCGACCGGATCTCCCTCACCGTCCGCCCCGGTGAACGCCTCGGCGTCGTCGGCGACAACGGCTCCGGGAAGTCCACCCTCCTCCGGCTCCTCGCCGGTCTGGAGACCGCCGACAACGGCACGGTGACCGTCGAGTCCCCCGGCGGCCTCGGCCACCTCGCCCAGACCCTGGACCTTCCCCCGACCGCGACCGTCGGAGACGCCGTCGACCACGTGCTCGCGGACGTACGGGAGCTGGAGCGGGCGATCCGGGCGGCCGAGGCGGAGCTCGCCGAGACCGGTGACCTCGCCGGGTACGCGGAGCTGCTCGCCGCCTACGAGGCTCGGGGCGGCGCCGGGGCCGACCGGCGGGTCGAGACCACGCTCCGGCGGCTCGGCGAACCCGGCCCGCTCGACCGGGCCCGACCCCTGGGCACCCTCTCGGGCGGACAGCGGTCCCGGCTCGCGCTCGCCGCCGTCCTCGCCGCCGAACCCGAACTGCTGCTGCTCGACGAGCCGACCAACGACCTCGACGACGAGGCCGTGGCCTGGCTGGAGGAGCGGCTGCGCGCCCACCGGGGCACGGTCGTGGCCGTCTCCCACGACCGGGTCTTCCTCGACCGGGTCACCACCGCCGTCCTGGAGGTCGACGAGGACCGCCACACCGTCCGCCGCTACGGCAACGGCTACGCCGGCTATCTCGCCGGGCGCGCCGCCGAACGGGCCCGCAGACAGCGGGAGCACGAGGAGTGGAAGGCCGAGCTCACCCGGTACAGGGCGCTCGCCGACACGAACATCGACCGGTTCTCGGCCATCCCGCGCAAGGCGCCGGCCTCGTTCAGCGGGGCGGGGGCCTTCCGGGCCCGGTCACGGGCGCACGGGGCGATGAGCCGGATCCGGGCCGCCCGCGAGCGGCTCGCCCGGCTGACCACCGACCCGGTGCCGGCTCCCCCGGAACCGCTGCGGTTCCGCGCGGAGCTCAGGGGGGAGGGCGTGCCCGTCGACCTCGCCGGCGTCCGCGTGGACGGCCGGCTCCGGCTCGACGCCCTGCACCTCGACGCGGGAGAGCGCCTCCTGGTCACCGGGCCGAACGGCGCCGGGAAGAGCACCCTCCTGAAGGTGCTCGCGGGCGAACTCGCCCCGGACGCGGGCACGGTGGAGGTGCCTGCCCAGGTGGGCACGCTCCGTCAGGAGACGGCCCCGCCCACCGACCCCCGTACGGTGGGCGAGGCCTTCGGAGCGGACCGTACGGACGAACTGCTCGCCCTCGGTCTCTTCTCCGCCGGGGACCTGACGACCCCGGTCCGGTATCTGTCGACAGGACAGCGCCGGAAACTCGAACTGGCGCGTCTCGTCACCGAACCGGCCGATCTGCTCCTCCTCGACGAGCCGACCAACCATCTGGCCCCGGCGCTCGTGGAGGAGATCGAGGCCGCGCTCGCGCACTACCCGGGCACGCTGGTCGTGGTCACCCACGACCGGCGCCTCAGGGAGGGCTTCCGGGGCCGCCGCCTGGAACTGGCACCGGCCCCCGCCCTGGTGAGGACCTAGTCCTCGTCGGAGGCGCCTTCGAGGTCGCCCTCGGTCTCCAGGAACACCTGGCGCAGCGCGGCCAGGGTCTCCGGGTCCGGCTTCTCCCACATGCCGCGCGACTCGGCCTCCAGGAGCCGCTCCGCGATGCCGTGCAGGGCCCAGGGATTGGCCTCCTTCAGGAAGGCCTGGTTCTCGGCGTCGAGGACGTACTCCTGGGTGAGCTTGTCGTACATCCAGTCGGCGACGACGCCGGTCGTGGCGTCGTACCCGAAGAGGTAGTCGACGGTCGCCGCCAGCTCGAACGCGCCCTTGTAGCCGTGGCGGCGCATCGCCTCGATCCAGCGCGGGTTGACCACGCGGGCGCGGAAGACCCGGGAGGTCTCCTCGACGAGCGTCCGGGTGCGGACGGTCTCGGGGCGGGTCGAGTCGCCGATGTACGCCTCGGGGGCCGTGCCCTTGAGCGCGCGGACGGTCGCGACCATGCCGCCGTGGTACTGGAAGTAGTCGTCGGAGTCGGCGATGTCGTGCTCACGGGTGTCGGTGTTCTTCGCGGCCACCGCGATCCGCTTGTACGCCGTCTCCATCTCGGCGCGCGCCGGGCGGCCTTCGAGCCCGCGCCCGTACGCGTACCCGCCCCACACCGTGTACACCTCGGCGAGGTCCGCGTCGGTGCGCCAGTCGCGGGAGTCGATCAGCTGGAGGATGCCCGCGCCGTACGTGCCCGGCCGGGAGCCGAAGATACGGGTCGTGGCGCGCCGCTCGTCGCCGTGCTCGGCGAGGTCGGCCTGCGCGTGCGCCCGGACGTAGTTGTCCTCTGCGGACTCGCCCTCCAGGCCGGCGACCAGTCGTACGGCGTCGTCGAGGAGACCGATGACGTGCGGGAACGCGTCCCGGAAGAAGCCCGAGATGCGCAGGGTGACATCGACGCGCGGGCGGCCGAGCTCGGCGAGCGGGATCGGCTCCAGGCCGTTCACCCGGCGCGAGGCCTCGTCCCACAGCGGGCGGACGCCCAGCAGGGCGAGCGCCTCGGCGACGTCGTCACCGGCGGTGCGCATCGCGCTGGTGCCCCACAGGGAGAGGCCCACGGACGTCGGCCACTCGCCGTTGTCGGTGCGGTAGCGCTCCAGGAGCGAGTCGGCGAGCGCCTGACCGGTCTCCCAGGCGAGCCGGGACGGCACGGCCTTCGGGTCGACCGAGTAGAAGTTCCGGCCGGTCGGCAGGACGTTGACCAGGCCGCGCAGCGGCGAACCGGACGGGCCGGCCGGGACGAAGCCGCCGTTCAGGGCATGCACGGCGTGGGTGAGCTCGTCGGTGGTGGCGGCCAGTCGCGGCACCACCTGCTCGCAGGCGAAGCGGAGCACGGCGTGCACCTCGGAGCCGTACGCGGCGGCGACCGCCGGGACCGCGTCCACGGACCAGTCCGCCGCCTCCATCGCCTCGACCAGCTCGCGGGCCTTCGCCTCCGCCTCGTCGGCGGTGGTGCGGGTCGCGGCCGACTCGTCGAGACCGAGGGCCTCGCGCAGACCGGGCAGGGCCTGCGTGCCGCCCCAGATCTGGCGGGCGCGCAGGATGGAGAGGACCAGGTTGACCCGGCCCTCGCCCTCCGGGGCGCCGCCGAGGACGTGCAGACCGTCGCGGATCTGGGCGTCCTTGACCTCGCACAGCCAGCCGTCGACGTGCAGCAGGAAGTCGTCGAAGCCGTCGTCCTCGGGGCGCTGCTGCAGGCCCAGGTCGTGGTCGAGCTTGGCGGCCTGGATGAGCGTCCAGATCTGGGCGCGGATCGCGGGCAGCTTCGCCGGGTCCATCGACGAGATCTGCGCATACTCGTCGAGCAGCTGCTCCAGGCGCGCGATGTCGCCGTACGAGTCGGCGCGGGCCATCGGCGGCACCAGGTGGTCGACGAGCGTGGCGTGCACGCGGCGCTTGGCCTGGGTGCCCTCGCCCGGGTCGTTGACCAGGAACGGGTAGATCAGCGGGATGTCGCCGAGGGCCGCGTCGGGGCCGCAGGCGGCGGACAGACCGGCGTTCTTGCCGGGCAGCCACTCCAGGTTGCCGTGCTTGCCCAGGTGCACCATGGCGTCGGCGCCGAAGCCGCCGTCCTCGGCGCGGGCCGCGATCCAGCGGTAGGCGGCCAGGTAGTGGTGGGACGGCGGGAGATCGGGGTCGTGGTAGATCGCGATCGGGTTCTCGCCGAAGCCGCGCGGCGGCTGGATGAGGATCAGCAGGTTCCCGCGGCGGAGGGCCGCGAGGACGATGTCCCCCTCGGGGTTGCGCGACCGGTCCAGGAACATCTCGCCGGGCGCCGGGCCCCAGTGCTCCTCGACATGGGTCCGCAGCTCCTCGGGGAGCGTCGCGTACCAGCGCTTGTAGTCGGCGGCCGGGATGCGGACCGGGTTCTTGGCGAGCTGCTCCTCCGTCAGCCAGTCCTGGTCGTGGCCGCCGGCCTCGATGAGGGCGTAGATCAGCTCGTCGCCGTCGCCGGAGACGAGGCCGGGCAGGTCCTCGACGGGCCCGAAGTCGTACCCCTCCTCGCGGAGCCGCCGCAGCAGCGAGACGGCGGAGGCGGGGGTGTCGAGGCCGACGGCGTTGCCGATGCGGGAGTGCTTCGTCGGGTACGCGGAGAGGACGAGCGCCAGCTTCTTCTCGGCGTTCGGGATGTGCCGGAGCCGGGCGTGCCGTACGGCGATCCCGGCGACGCGGGCCGCGCGCTCGGTGTCGGCGACGTACGCGGGCAGCCCGTCCTCGTCGATCTCCTTGAAGGAGAACGGCACGGTGATGAGCCGGCCGTCGAACTCCGGGACGGCGACCTGGCTCGCGGCGTCCAGCGGGGAGAGACCCTCGTCGCTCTCCTCCCAGGCGGCGCGCGAACCGGTCAGGCAGAGGGCCTGCAGGATCGGCACGTCGAGCGCGGCCAGCGCGCCCGCGTCCCAGGCCTCCTCGTCGCCGCCGGCCTGCGCCTCCGCGGGCTTGGTGCCGCCCGCCGCGAGGACGGTGGTGACGATCGCGTCGGCGGTACGGAGGGAGTCGAGCAGCTCCGGCTCGGGGGCGCGCAGGGAGGCCACGTACAGCGGGAGGGCCTGGGCGCCGGCGTCCTCGATCGCCACGCAGAGCGCGTCGACGAAGGCGGTGTTCCCGCTCATGTGGTGGGCGCGGTAGTAGAGCACGGCGACGGTCGGGCCGGTCGTCGTGCGGGCGGCGCGCTCCAGCGGGCCCCAGGTGGGGGCGGCCGCCGGGGACTCGAAGCCGTGCCCGGTGAGCAGGACGGTGTCGGAGAGGAAGCGGGCCAGCTGCTCCAGGTTCGCGGGGCCGCCGTGCGCCAGGTAGGCGTGCGCCTCGGTGGCGACGCCGACGGGGACGGTGGACGCCTCCATCAGCTGTGCGTCGGGGGCCTGTTCGCCGCTGAGGACGACCACCGGCTTTCCGGCCGCACGCACCGAGTCGAGGCCCTCCTCCCAGGAACGGAGGCCGCCGAGGAGCCGTACGACGACGAGCTCGGCCTCGGCCAGGAGACCGGTCAGGTCGGCCAGCGGGAGACGGGCGGGGTTGGCGAAGCGGTACTCCACCGGGCCGCCGGCCGCGCGGGCGCTGAGCAGGTCGGTGTCGGAGTGCGACAGCAGCAGAAGCATGGCGAGCGCAGGCCTTCCTCGGGGTTGTCCGCGCCCCGGGTGGTCGTGTGGATGGCAGGAGTTCCTGACTCACCCGTTCCGGTTCGTGCCGAGGCACGTCCGGTACGGGCTCACAGTGGCGGGACCGCGCCGGATTCTCACCGGGCTTCCTCCCCGGGGTCCTGGGACCCCATGCCGTCTGCATAGTAGATCGTGCGGTCGACGGGCCGGGCCGGGTCCCGGAGTCAGCCGGATCACACTGCGGATCACCCTGCGGATCACCCTGCGGATCGCCCTGCGGATCACCTTGCGCGCGGGATCGTGCGCCGGGCCCGCTTGCCGCCCCGGACCGACCGGCCTCCGCCCCCGAACCCGAACGGCCTCCGCCCCGGACCGGCCGGCCTCCGCCCCCGAACCCGACCGGCCTCCGCCGCCGGACCTACCGGCCTCCGCCCCCGCGGTCGGCCGGCCCGCGGTCGAGGGGCGGGCCGACCTGGCGGCCGGATCGCGCCCGGTGGCCGCCCGGGGGCCCGTCGGTATGCTCGCCGCCATGCCGCCCACCCCGCCCCCGACGCCCGACCCGGGCGAACCTCGCATACGGGACCGTGGCGACGCGTGCCCCGGGGCGCTGCGCCTGCACTCCGCCGACGACGGTCGCCTCGCCCGACTCCGCCTGCCCGGCGGCCGTTTGACGTCTCGTCAGGTCGAGATGCTGGCGGACGCGGCGGAGACCCTGGGCGACGGACGGCTCAGCATCACCTCGCGCGGCAACGCCGAGCTGCGCGGCCTCGCCGACGACTGCGGGGCCGAGCTGGCGGCGCTCCTCGACGAGGCGGGCCTGCTGCCCTCCCCCACCCACGAACGCGTCCGCAACATCGTCGCCTCCCCCGCCTCGGGCCTCGACGGACTCGGCGCCGCCGACGTGCAGTTGTGGGCCTGCGAGCTGGACGCCCACCTGCGCTCCGCGCCCTGGGCGGCGGCGCTTTCCGGCCGGTTCCTCTTCGTCCTCGACGACGGGCGCGGTGACGTCGCCGGGCTCGGCGGGGATGTGACCTTGGTCGCAGTGCGTGGCGGAGAGGCCGAGCTGCACGTCGGCGGACGGGCCGTCCGGCTCGCGAGCTCCGACGCGCCCGGCGCGGCCCTGGCGGTGGCGGGCGGGTTCCTGGCAGCGGCCCGGAAGGCCGGAACCGGGGCCTGGCGGGTCCGGGAACTCCCGGAGGGGTACGCGGTGGACGTGGCGGAGTCCGGAGTGACGGCGCGGCCCGTAGCCGCGCCGGAACTCCCCCAGGGCCCGCCCCTCTCCCCCGGCGTCCTCGGGCCCGCCGCACTCTCCGTACTCGCCCCGCTCGGCCGCCTCACCGCCGCACAGCTCCGGGCGCTGCTCCCCGCCGAGGAGGTCCGGCTCACGCCCTGGCGCGGGGTCGTCGTGGCCGGGGCCGGCGCCGACCGGCTGCCCGCCCTCGACGCGGCCGGGCTCATCACCCGCCCCGACTCCCCCTGGGCCGGTGTCACCGCCTGCACCGGGCGGCCCGGCTGCGCGAAGTCCCTCGCCGACGTCCGCGCCGACGCCGGCCGGCTCGGTGCCGGGGACGTCGACCACCCCGTCGAGCACACCGCCGCCCCCGTCCTCCCCGTGCACTTCTCCGGGTGCGAGCGCCGCTGCGGACACCCGCACGGCGCCTGGACCGACGTCCTCGCCACCGCCGGCGGCGACTACCTGGTGGACGGCGTCCCCACCCCCCGTACCGCCCTGCCCGGAGCCGTGACCGCGGCCCGCACGACGAGATGAGCGAGAGCAACAGGATGTTCGACTACGAGAAGGACGGGGCGGAGATCTACCGCCGGTCCTTTGCCACGATCCGCGCCGAGGCGGATCTGGCGGGCCTGCCCGCCGACGTCGCCCAGGTGGCGGTCCGGATGATCCACGCCTGCGGCATGACCGACCTCGTACGCGACATCGCCTGGTCGCCGCAGGTCGTCACGAACGCCCGCGCCGCCCTCCGGGCCGGAGCGCCGATCCTCTGCGACGCGCAGATGGTCGCGAGCGGTGTCACCCGGCGCCGGCTGCCCGCCGACAACGAGGTGATCTGCACCCTCTCGGACCCGTCCGTGCCGGCCCTCGCCGCCGACCTCGGCACCACCCGCTCCGCCGCCGCCCTCGAACTGTGGCGGGACCGCCTCGAAGGCTCCGTCGTCGCCATCGGCAACGCGCCGACCGCCCTCTTCCACCTCCTGCAGATGGTCGCGGAAGGGGCCGGAAGGCCCGCCGCCGTCCTCGGCATACCGGTCGGCTTCATCGGCGCCGCCGAGTCCAAGGACGCCCTGGCCGCGCAGGACCTGGGCCTCGACTACCTCGTCGTACGGGGCCGGCGCGGCGGCAGCGCCATGACGGCCGCCGCGATCAACGCGATCGCCCACGAAGCGGAGATTCAGAAGTGACCGGCAAGCTGTACGGCGTGGGGCTCGGTCCCGGCGACCCGAACCTGATGACGGTGGCCGCCGTGAAGGCCATCGCCGCCGCCGACGTGATCGCGTACCACTCGGCCCGCCACGGCCGGTCCATCGCGCGCTCGATCGCCGCCGAGCACCTGCGTGAGGACCACATCGAGGAGCGGCTGATGTACCCGCTCACGGTGGAGACCACGGACCACCCCGGCGGCTACCGGGGCGCCCTGAACGACTTCTACGAGGAGGCCGCGGCCCGCCTCGCCGCGCACCTCGACGCCGGCCGCACCGTCGCCGTCCTCGCCGAGGGCGACCCGCTGTTCTACGGCTCGTACCAGCACATGCACAAGCGGCTCGCGGACCGCTACGACACGACCGTCATCCCCGGTGTCACCTCGGTGTCCGCCGCCGCCGCCCGGCTCGGCGAGCCGCTGTGCGAGGCGGAGGAGGTCCTCACGATCATCCCCGGCACCCTGCCGGAGGACGAGCTGACGGCCCGTCTCGCGGGCACCGACTCGGCGGTCGTGATGAAGCTCGGCCGCACCTTCCCCACCGTGAAGCGGGCCCTGGAGCGGGCCGGCCGGCTCGACGACGCCCGGTACGTGGAGCGGGCGTTCATGGCGGGCGAGCGGACCGGCGACCTCGTGGACGTCGACCCCGGGTCGGTCCCCTACTTCTCCGTCGCCGTGCTGCCCTCCCGTGTCGACCGCGAACCCGCCGTACGCGAGCGGGGCGAGGTCGTCGTCGTCGGCACCGGCCCGGCCGGCGCGCCCTGGCTCACCCCCGAGTCGCGCGGCGCCCTCGTCAACGCCGACGTCCTCGTCGGCTACACCACCTACCTGGACCGGGTGCCGGTGCTGCGCCCCGGGCAGATCCGGCACGGCTCGGACAACAAGGTGGAGTCCGAGCGCGCCGAGTTCGCCCTCGACCTGGCCCGCCGCGGCCACAAGGTCGCGGTCGTCTCCGGCGGCGACCCGGGCGTCTTCGCGATGGCCACGGCCGTCCTGGAGGTCGCCTGCGAGCCGGAGTACGCGGACGTGCCCGTACGGGTCCTCCCGGGGGTGACCGCCGCCAACGCGGCCGCCGCCGCCGCGGGCGCCCCGCTCGGCCACGACTACGCGACGATCTCGCTCTCCGACCGGCTCAAGCCCTGGGACGTCATCGAGGCCCGGCTGCGCGCCGCGGCCGCCGCCGATCTGGTCCTCGCGCTCTACAACCCGGGTTCGAAGTCCCGTACGCACCAGGTGGCCGCCGCCCGCGACCTCCTGCTCGAACTCCGGTCGCCCGAGACCCCGGTGGTCGTCGCCCGTGACGTCGGCGGCCCCGAGCAGTCGGTCCGGGTGGTGACCCTGAAGACCCTGGAGCCCTCCGAGGTCGACATGCGCACCCTGCTCCTCATCGGCTCCTCGCAGACGCGGGCGGTCGAGCGGGCCGACGGCCGGACGATCACGTGGACGCCGCGACGCTACGGGTGACGTCCCCGACCACCGACGGAGGTCCGGTCAGTCGCGGGTGAAGGTGCCGAGACCCGTCTCGTCCAGGTACTCGACGCGGACGGTCTTGCCGTCCGGGGAGAACGTGACGCCGGTGGGGCCGACGGCGTTCTCCCCGCGCGTCGGGAAGCTGAACGTGTCGCCGTCGTAGTGCGTGAGCCGGTACGACTGGGGCTCCGGCCCCAGTCGCAGGACCAGACCGCCGTTCTCCTCGGCCACCGTCAGGCGGCCGTAGTAGTCGCTGCTGTACGTGCCGGCGTAGGCGCTGTCCGCCTTCGCGGGCGTCGCGTCGGCCGGCGGCTTCGCGAAGTCCGTGGCCGAGCGGCCGGCCTCCGCCTCCTGCTCGTACAGGGCGTTGACGATCGGCAGCCAGTCCCGGCTCGGCTTCCCGTCCTGCGCGGTGTCGAAGAAGTCGAGGGCGACGGCGTCGGCGACGCCGACCGGCGCGCCGTTGGTGAGGACGACGATGCCGAGCTGCTCGCCCGGCAGCATCGTGACGTTGGTGTGCGCGCCGAGCGCGAACGCGCCGGTGTGGGAGAGCCGGAGCCGGCCCTCGTCGTCGTACGACACGTTCCAGCCGAGGCCGTAGAAGCCGGTCCTCGCGGCGGGTGCGTGCGCCGGGTTGGCGACGGACTCGGGGTGGTGGGTGAGGTCGAGGGCGTCCTCGGCGACGATCCGCTTCCCGTCGAGCGAGCCGTTGGCGAGCTGGAGTCGCAGCCAGATCGCCATGTCACGGGCCGAGGAGCTGACGCCGCCGGCGGGGGACTGGGCGTCCGGGTCCCGGACGAACTGCGCCTTCCAGGTCCCGTCGGCCTGCTTGACGTGGCCGTGGGCCCGGTCGGGGTTCGAGATGAAGTCCTGGAAGCTGGAGCTGGTGTCGTTCATGCCGGCGGGCTTGTAGAGGGTGTCCTCGGCGAGCTTCGCCCAGGACACGCCCTTCTCCGCTGCGACGGACTCGGCGGCCGCCGTCAGGCCGAAGTTGGTGTACGCGTAGCTGGCGCGGAACGGCGCGAGGGGCTCGTACCGCAGGTGGGACAGGATGTACTCCTGGTCGTAGCCGAGGTCCTCGAGCAGGTCGCCCGCGTGGTCGGGGAGGCCGCTGCGGTGCGAGAACAGGTCGGCGACGGTCACATGGCCGGTGACCCACGGGTCCTTCAGCCGGAACTCGGGGAGTTCGGGGTTGACCGGCTTCTGCCAGCCCTCCACGCCGACCGCTCCGGAGACGACGGTGGAGGCGATCGGCTTCGACACGGAGGCCAGCTGGAAGACGGTGTCGGCGTCGACCTTGCTCTCCTTGCCGACCTCGCGCACGCCGTATCCCCTGATGTGGACGACCTCGCCCTTGTAGACGACGGCGACGGAGACCCCGGGCACCCCGGTCTTCCTCATCAGCTCCGTGACGCTCGGGTCCACCCGGGCGACGGCCCGGTCCACGTCCGCCCGGTCGAGCAGGGGCGGCGGCTGGGCCGGGGGAGGCTCGGGGGTGGGGGTCGGGGTCGGGGGCGGGGCGGTCCCGGCGAGGGAACCCATGCCCAGCACGGCCGCGAGCCCCGCTGTGACCAGCCATCGGACAGTAACCACGCTTCCATTGAACGCCCGGAGGAAGCCGCTGTCGCGCCGGGCGGACCGGAGGCCGGAACTCGCTGGTCCAGCGGCGGAACCGGCCGGTAGAGTCCGCATCCGGCGGTGACCCGGCCCCACCCGGACCGCCCGACTCCCCCACGAGTCCGCACCACATCACCTGTTTCCCGTAGGTCCGGAAAGGGCCCTCTCTCTGTGATGACTCGTAATCGGCTGAGCGCCCTGGCCACGACGGCCGCGCTCGTCGCCTCCGGCGGTCTGCTGACCGCCACCCCGGCCGCCGCTGCCGTCTCCTGCGCCTCCCCGGTGTGGAAGGCGGAGTACTACGCCAACACCACGCTCACCGGCACGGCCAAGCTGACCACCTGCGACAGCGTCATCGCCGAGAACTACGGCCTCGGCGACCCGACGGGCGTCACGCTGCCCAGGGACAACTTCTCCGTCCGCTGGTCCGTCACCCGGGACTTCGGCTCCGGCGGCCCCTTCACGTTCACCGCCGAGGCGCAGGACGGCATCCGTGTCAGCCTCGACGGCGTCCGGAAGATCGACCTCTGGAGAAACGTCTCCGCGACGCAGCGGAAGACCGTCGCCGTGACCGTCCCCGCCGGACGGCACACGCTCCGCGTGGACTACGCGACGTGGACCGGCGCGGCGAACGTCAAGTTCGGCTACACGCCCAACACGTCGCCCACCACCGACAAGGTCCGCCCGCTCGCGCCGGCCGGCGCGTCCCTCGCGTACGACCGCGCGCTCAACAAGGTCACCGTGAAGTGGGCGGCCAACAAGGAGATGGACCACGCCGGTTACCGCCTCTACCGGCGGCTCCCCACCACCGCCTGGGCCAAGGTCAGCAGCGCCACCGCCCTGATCACCGGCACCTCGTACGTGAACTCCCCGCCGGCCACCGGCGCATCGTTCCTCTACGAGCTCCGCGCCGTGGACAAGGCCGGCAACGAGTCCTGGGGCGGCGCCGACCTCACCGTCGCCACGGTCGACCGCACGGCCCCGGCCGCGCCGACCGGCGTGACGGCGGACGACGGCGCCCCCGGCGTCACGCTCGCCTGGAAGCCCGTCGCGGGCGCGGCGAAGTACCACGTGCACCGGCAGCGCAAGGGCACCACGGACCCGGTCGCCCAGGTCGCGACCGGCGTCACCGGCACCACCTGGACGGACGCCGGCGCCGCCGAGCGGACCGACTACACGTACTGGGTCTCGGCCGTCGACACCGCCGGCAACGCCTCCGCCCGGACCGCCGTCACCGCCACGCACGACGACTGGACCGCCCCGGCGGCCGTCAAGGGCCTGACGGCGACCGCTCACGAGGACGGCGTCCACCTCGCGTGGACGCCGAACACGGAGGTCGACCTCAAGCGGTACGAGGTCTTCAAGGCCACGCTGTGGGACGACGGCGAGGGCGACACCGCCTGGGTCGCCCACCGCGTCGAGTACCTGATGCCGACGGCCTCGTCGTACGTCCACGAGAGCGCGGCGGACGGCGAGACGGTGCTCTACGCGGTGATCGCCGTGGACACCGCGCACAACATGCTCTACATCCCGGACCCGGCCATCGAATGGGTCGAGGTCACGGAGCTGGGCACGCCGGCCGAGGGCTGAGCCTCACCTCGTCCGTACCCAGGCGGCGGCCTCCTCGGGGGTCGCCGCCACCGGTACGCCCTCCGGAACCGGGGGGCGCCGGACCACGACGACCGGGAGGCCCGCCTCGCGGGCCGCGGTCAGTTTCGGGGCGGTCGCCGCGCCGCCGCTGTCCTTCGTCACCAGGACGTCGATCCGGTGGCGGGCCAGGATCTCCCGCTCGCCGTCCAGGGTGAACGGCCCCCGGTCGAGGAGGACCTCCGTGCGGGCGGGCATCGGAGCCTCCGGGGCGTCCACCGAGCGGACCAGGAACCACTCCGGGCGGTCCGCGAACGCCGCGAGACCCATCCGGCCGGTCGTCAGGAAGACGCGGTCGCCGAGGCCGTCGAGGGCCCCGGCCGCCGCCTCCAGGGACGCCACGGAGCGCCAGTCGTCGCCCTCCCCCGGGACCCAGCCGGGGCGGCGCAGCGCCAGCAGGGGAACATGGGCGGTGGCGGCCGCCCGGGCCGCGTTGAAGCTGATCCGCTCGGCGAAGGGATGCGTGGCGTCGATGACCGCGTCCACGGCGTGCCCGCTGATCCACTCCACGAGCCCGTCGACGCCGCCGAACCCGCCGATCCGCACCTCGCCCTCGGGCAGCCGGGGGCTCGCCACCCGCCCCGCGAGGGAGCTGGTGACCCTGGCCTCGGCGTGCAGCAGTCCCGCCAGTGCGCGGGCCTCGGTGGTCCCCCCGAGAATGAGTATGTGCACAGGAGCCTCTTCGTGACTTCAGGCGGCGGGCGTGAGGCCCAACTCAAGCACACGGGTCTCCGCCCGGGGTGGACGACGGGCGCCTGCGCGACGGCGGCCACGACGGCCGCGTACACGGCGCTCCTGACCGGCGGTTTCCCGGACCCGGTGACCATCACGCTGCCGAAGGGCCAGACGCCGTCCTTCGCGCTCACGGCGGAGTCCCTCGACGCCGAAGCCCGTACGGCCATGGCCGCCGTGACCAAGGACGCGGGCGACGACCCGGACGTCACGCACGGCGCCGTGATCCGCTCGACGGTACGGCTCCTGCCGGCCGGCTCGGGCGTCGTCTTCCGGGCCGGTGAGGGCGTCGGCACGGTCACCCTGCCCGGCCTGCCCCTGGAGGTCGGCGAGCCGGCGATCAACCCGGTGCCGCGACAGCTGATGCGGGAGCACGTGACGGAGGTCGCGGCCCGGCACGGCGGGAGCGGCGACGTCGAGATCACCGTCTCCGTCGACAACGGCGCCGAGATCGCCCGCTCCACCTGGAACCCCCGGATCGGCATCCTGGGCGGGCTGTCGATCCTCGGCACGACGGGGGTCGTGGTCCCGTACTCGTGCTCGGCGTGGATCGACTCGATCCGCCGGGGCGTGGACGTGGCCCGCGCGGGCGGTCTGACGCACGTGGCGGGCTGCACGGGCTCGACGTCGGAGCGGACCGTCGCGGCCCTCTACGACCTGCCGGAGATCGCGCTCCTCGACATGGGCGACTTCGCGGGCGCGGTCCTCAAGTACGTCCGCCGCCACCCCGTCGACCGCCTCACGATCTGCGGCGGCTTCGCGAAGCTCTCCAAGCTGGCCGCCGGCCATCTGGACCTCCACTCGGCCCGCTCCCAGGTCGACAAGGGCTTCCTGGCGGAGCTGGCCCGCACGGGCGGCGCGTCGGAGTCCCTCGCGGCGGAGATCGCCGGGGCGAACACGGGCCTGGCGGCCCTCCGCCTCTGCGAGGCCGCGCACGTCCCGCTGGGCGACCTGGTGGCCGCCCGGGCCCGCGACGAGGCCCTGGCGGTGCTCAGGGGCGCCCCGGTGGCGGTGGACGTGGTCTGCATCGACCGGGCGGGGACGGTGGTGGGACGGTCGGCGGTGGCGGGACCGGGCGGCTCGTAGCCGGCCGTCGGCGGTGCCGGGACCGGGCGCGTCACCACGCCCGGCTCGTCGGCCGCCGCGCTCCTCGGGCCGTCAGGGCGTCGGATAGCCGATCTCCCCCACGTCCTCGGCGAGGTCCGTGAGCGTCACCTCCGGGTTGAGGGCGGCGACGATCTCCGCCGTCAGCGGGCGCAGGGCGAGGATGTGCCGGACCGCCTCGATGTCGACCGACCGCTCGTAGTAGTCCTCGGCGAACTCCGCATACGCCTCCGCCGAGCGGTCCGTGAGGTGCTGGAAGAGGCGTACGGAACCGTCCGGGTCCTCGCGGTCCTCCAGGCCCGTGAACTCCACCGGGCCCGTGTGCCAGGCCGTGTCCGCCGGCTCGCGCCACAGACAGGCGGTGGTCACGTGGACCCCGTCCTCGTCCGTGAAGGCGGGCTCCGTCAGGTACTCGCGGAACGCCTCCGGGACTCCGTCGAGCACCCCGGGCCACGTCTCCCCGTCCGCGACGGCCCCGAACGGGCTCATCGGCGACTCGTGGTCGAAGCCACGTGCGAAGGCCCCCGCCGCGGACAGGACGATCGTGTACTCGCCACCCTGGCCGTCCTTCATCGACGCCAGCTGCTCCGTCTCCGACCAGTGCGCGTCGAAGGAGTAGTACCGGCTCTCCCACTCCGGGCTCAGCACGGCCTCCACCATCGCGAGCCCCCGGCTGTGGTCGCGCAGTTCCTCGATGCCCGGCAGCGCCCGGGCCACGTCGTAGACAGTCACGTCTCCATGAGACCGCACGCCGCTGACGGCCGACATGCGACCCCCGGGTCACGAACCTAGGCTTACCAGCACATGATCCCCGCAGCGAGAGGGAGCCCCATGGCCAAGCGAGGCAACAAGAGGCGCGCCCGCAAGAAGAAGAACGCGAACCACGGCAAGCGTCCCAACGCCTGACCGCCCGACGTCGCAGCCCTGACGTCCACGCGCGGGGCCCCGGGGATCGGACTCCCCGGGGCCCCGGCGCGTTCGTGCACCCCACGGATGTCAGCCCACAGGCGTCAGCAGACGTGGCGGTCGCGTGTCGGGTCGTACAGGTGGCTGTCGCGGAATTCCGAGGCGGCCAGCGTGCGGCCGACCAGGATGACGGCCGTCTTCGTGATGCCGGCGTCCTTCAGCTGGGCCGCGATGTCCTCCAACGTGCCCCGCAGCACGATCTCGTCGGGGCGGCTGGCCATCGCCACGACCGCCGCCGGGCAGTCCAGGCCGTAGTGGGGGACGAGTTCGGCGACGACCCGGTCCACGTAGCGCGCGGCCAGGTGCAGGACGAGCAGCGCGCCGCTGCGGCCCAGGGTCGCCAGGTCCTCGCCCTCCGGCATCGGCGTGGCCTGCTGTGCGATGCGGGTGAGGATGACCGTCTGGCCGACCGTCGGGACCGTGAGCTCCCGCTTCAGCGCGGCAGCGGCGGCGGCGAAGGCCGGGACCCCGGGGACGACCTCGTACGGGATGCCCGCCGCGTCCAGGCGTCGCATCTGCTCGGCCATCGCGCTGAACACCGACGGGTCGCCCGAGTGCAGACGGGCCACGTCCTGGCCGGCCTCGTGGGCCGTGGCGATCTCGGCGACGATCTGGTCCAGGTCCATCCGGGCCGTGTCGACGAGCCGCGCCTCCGGCGGGCACTCGGCGAGCAGCTCGGTCGGCACGAGGGAGCCCGCGTACAGGCAGACCCCGCACTTCGCGAGCGTCCGCGCGCCGCGCACGGTGATCAGGTCGGCCGCGCCGGGACCCGCGCCGATGAAGTAGACGGTCATCGCTCTTCAGAACCTTTCGTTACGGACCACTGCGTGACCGGCATCGCCTGGCGCCAGCCGGTGAAGCCGCCCACGGGGACGGCGGCGGCCACGGCGAGCCGGACCAGTTCGCCGCCGTGGCGGCGGTAGCGGTCGGCGAGCAGGGCCTCGGACTCCAGCGTCACGGTGTTCGCGACGAGCCGGCCGCCGGCGGGCAGCGCGTCCCAGCAGGCGTCGAGGAGGCCGGGGGCCGTGAGGCCGCCGCCGATGAAGATCGCGTCGGGGGCCGGGAGACCGGCGAGACCCTGCGGGGC
This sequence comes from Streptomyces sp. CB02980, assembly GCF_014451325.2. GTDB lineage: Bacteria > Actinomycetota > Actinomycetes > Streptomycetales > Streptomycetaceae > Streptomyces. The sequence continues at coordinate 303,791 of NZ_JACSCH020000003.1, forward strand.
CGGGGCCGTCACGACCCGCAGGCCGGGCACGCCGAGGCGGTCGGCGTTCCGCGTGATCCGCGCCGCCCGTTCCGCCGACTTCTCGACCGCGACCGCCCGGCAGGAGCGGTGCGCCCGCATCCATTCGATGCCGATGGAGCCGGAGCCGCCGCCGATGTCCCAGAGGAGTTCGCCGGGCGCGGGCGCGAGGGCGGCGAGCGTGGCGGCGCGCACGTACCGCTTGGTGAGCTGGCCGTCGTGTTCGTACGCCTCGTCCGGCAGACCCGGCACCGCGCCGAGCCGCAGTGTGTCCGGGTCCCGTACGCAGTCGAGGGCGAGGACGTGGAGCGCGTCGGTCCGCTCGTACGGCCAGTCGGCGGCGGTCCCGTCGAGGACCCGCTCGCGGTCCCCGCCGAGCTGTTCCAGGACCCGGATCCGGGTGCCGCCCCAGCCGGTCTCCCGGAGCAGGGCCGCGACCCGCGCGGGAGTCCCGGGGCCCTCGCCGAGGACGAGGAGCCGGCGCCCGGGGTGGAGCGCGGCGGACAGCGCGGCGAGGGGCCGGGCGACGAGCGAGACGGTCTCGACGGCCTCCAGGGGCCAGCCGAGGCGGGCGGCGGCGTACGAGACGGAGGATGGGTGCGGGTGGATCCGGAGCCGGTCGGCGCCGGCGGTCTCGGCGAGGGTGCGGCCGATGCCGTAGAAGGAGGGGTCGCCGCTGGCGAGGACGGCGATCGCCCGGCCCTCGTGGGCGGCGAGCAGTCCGGGGACGGCGGGGCGGAGCGGAGAGGGCCAGGTGACGCGCTCGCCGGGGCAGTCGTCGCCCGGGAGGAGGTCGAGCTGGCGGGGGGCGCCGATCAGGACCTCGGCGGTCCGCAGGACCCGGCGGGAGCTCTCGGGGAGCCCGTCCCAGCCGTCCGCGCCGATTCCGACGACCGCTATCGCACCGTTCACCTGCGCGACTTTACGTGAGGGCCGCTTTCCGGCGGTACGTGGCGGGCCCCACTCGGTACCTCGCCCGCGCCCTCGCAGAGCCTCGCCCGCGCCCTCGCCGAGCCCTCGCCCGGGCCTCTCGGGCGGCGCCTACTTCTGGGCGTTCTGCCCCACGTAGAACAGGATCCAGACGAAGCCGGCGAACGCGTGCGTCGCGAAGACGTAGACGAAGACGCGGAGCATCACTCCGCGCTCTTTCCAGCGCTCCAGATCGGTCATGCGCTCCAGGGTACGGGCCGGAATAGACGGAGGGGTGGCACCGTTGAGGCGGATAGTTTAAGCTTCAACCACTAGCCGCGAGGCACCAGGAACGCGAGAGGTGAGCACGATGCAGTTCGGGATCTTCACCGTCGGCGACGTGACGACCGACCCCACCACCGGCCGCACCCCCACCGAGCACGAGCGGATCAAGAACACCGTCGCCATCGCGCTCAAGGCCGAGGAGGTCGGGCTCGACGTCTTCGCGACCGGTGAACACCACAACCCGCCGTTCGTGCCCTCCTCCCCCACCACCCTCCTCGGGCACATAGCCGCCCGCACGGAGAACCTGATCCTCTCCACCTCCACCACGCTGATCACCACCAACGACCCGGTGAAGATCGCCGAGGACTACGCGACCCTCCAGCACCTCGCCGACGGACGCGTGGACCTGATGATGGGCCGCGGCAACACCGGCCCCGTCTACCCGTGGTTCGGCCAGGACATCCGCCAGGGCATCCCGCTCGCCATCGAGCACTACGCGCTCCTCCACAAGCTGTGGAGGGAGGACGTGGTCGACTGGGAGGGCAAGTTCCGCAGCGCCCTCCAGGGCTTCACCTCCACCCCGCGCCCGCTCGACGACGTCCCCCCGTTCGTCTGGCACGGCTCCATCCGCTCCCCCGAGATCGCCGAGCAGGCGGCCTACTACGGCGACGGGTTCTTCGCGAACCACATCTTCTGGCCCAAGCAGCACACCGAGAAGATGGTCCGCCTCTACCGCCAGCGGTACGCCCACTACGGCCACGGCACCCCCGAGCAGGCGATCGTCGGCCTCGGCGGCCAGGTGTTCATGCGCAGGAACTCGCAGGACGCGGTACGGGAGTTCCGCCCGTACTTCGACAACGCGCCGGTCTACGGCCACGGCCCCTCCCTTGAGGAGTTCTCCCGGGAGACCCCGCTGACCGTCGGCTCACCGCAGGAGGTCATCGAGCGCACCCTGTCCTTCCGCGACTACGTGGGCGACTACCAGCGCCAGCTGTTCCTGGTCGACCACGCCGGACTGCCCCTGAAGACGGTCCTGGAGCAGCTCGACATCCTCGGCGAGGAGGTCGTGCCGGTGCTGCGCAAGGAGTTCGCCGACCTGCGCCCCGCCGGCGTCCCGGACACGGCGCCGCTCCACCCCGCCGTCCTCAAGACCCGTACCGAGAAGGAGTCGTAAGCCATGCAGACCCTGAAGCTGGTCGCCGTCTCCGCCGGCCTCAGCTCCCCCTCCTCCACCCGGCTGCTCACCGACCGGCTCCTCCAGGCCGCGCGGTACCGGCTGGCCGAGCAGGAGTACGCCGTCGACGTCCAGGTCGTCGAACTGCGCGACCTGGCCGTGGACATCGCGAACAACTTCGTGACCGGCTTCCCCTCCGGGCGGCTCCAGGACGCGATCGACGCGGTGACCGGCGCCGACGGGGTCATCGCGGTGACCCCGGTCTTCACCGCCTCGTACAGCGGCCTGTTCAAGTCGTTCTTCGACCTGATCGACCCGGCCGCGCTGACCGGCACCCCGGTCCTCATCGGGGCGACCGGCGGCACCGCCCGGCACTCGCTCGTCCTCGACCACGCCCTGCGGCCGCTCTTCGCCTATCTGCGGGCCCTCGTCGTCCCGACCGCCGTCTACGCGGCGTCGGAGGACTGGGGCACCGGCGGCGACGAGGCCTCCCCGACGGGATGGGGGGAGGGGCTGCCCACCCGGATCACCCGGGCCGGGAACGAGTTCGCGGACACGGTCGCCGCCCGGCCGTCCCGGCGGCTCGACGACGACGAGGTCGTCCCGTTCGAGAAGCAATTGGCCGATCTGCGGCTGGATTGAGCTCTTTGTTACGTTGTGGGAGAGGGTTCCCGACAACGAACGGAGGTCGGCGATGGCCGGCAGGATCGTGGTGGGCGTGGACGGCTCGGAACCGTCCCTGAAAGCGCTGCAGTGGGCGGCCGGGCAGGCCGCCCTCACCGGAGACTCCCTCCAGGCGGTCATCGGATGGGAGTACCCGGCGTCCTGGGCGGCGGCGCCCGGGGTACCGCCGGACTTCGACCCCCAGATGCTCGCCGAGCAGTCCCTGGACGAGTCCCTGTCCCAGGCGCTCGACCCGGCCGTCGCCGCCGGCGTGACCCGAACGGTCGTCAGCGGCAACCCGGCCCAGGCCCTGATCGACCAGGCCGAGGGCGCGTCCCTGCTGGTCGTCGGCGACCGCGGCTACAGCGGCTTCAAGGCGGCGGTCCTGGGCTCCGTCTCCAGCAGGGTGACCCAGCACGCCCCGTGCCCGGTGGTGGTCGTACGGGGCACGGGGGACTGACGGGGCGTCCTCAGGCGGGCACCACGTCCGCCACCACGCACGCCACGTTGTCCGGGCCGCCCAGGTCCCGCGCCAGCGCGACCAGGGCCTCCGCCGCCTCCTCCGGACCGACGCCCGCGGCGAGCGCGCGGCGGATGTCATCGGCCGGAGCGACCGCCGAAAGCCCGTCCGTGCACAGCAGATAGCGGTCGCCCGGCCGTGTCTCGTGCACTCCGAGCTCCGGCTCGGGCGGCACGTCCCCGCCGTCCAGGGCCTTCAGGAGCAGCGCCCGGTCGGGGCGGTCCGCCGCCTCGGCCGGGTCCAGTTCGCCCGCGTCGACGAGGGCCTGGACGACGGTGTGGTCACGGGTGAGGCGGACGAACGCGCCGTCCCGCAGCAGGTACGCCCGCGAGTCGCCCACGTGCGCGAGGGCCAGGCGGCCGCCCGTCCACACGGCCGCGGTCAGCGTCGTGCCCGACTCGGCAAGTCCGGAGACCGCGCCGTCGGCCGTGCGCACCGCGTCCTCCAGGGCGTTGAGCACGTCCCCGGCGCGCGCCGAGGGGGCCGGCGACGGTACGGCCTCCAGCGCTCCGACCGCGGCCAGCGCGGCCCGCTCGCCCTCGGGGCCGTACCCGTCCGCGACGGCCAGCAGGTGCGGGCCCGCGTGGGCCGCGTCCTGCTGGGCGGCGCGGACGAGGCCGCGGTCGAGCCGCACGGCGGTCCGCAGGACGAAGGCGGGCCGGCCGGCCATCCCGGTGGCCATCCCAGTGGCCGCCCCGGTGCTCGCCCCGGCGCTCGCGGTGCTCACCCCGTCGATCGCCTTGTCGGTCATCTCGTCGGTCATCTCGGTGGGTCCCTTCAGCCGGTCCACCAGGGAGGTCGCCAGATCCCGCCGCGCCGCCGTCTCCGACTCGACCCGCGCCCAGTAGCCGCGGATCGCACGGGCCGCGCCCGCCGCGTCCGACGCGTACAGCGCGCAGACCCGTCCCACCTCGGCGAGCGGCATGCCGATCCGCCGCAGCCAGGCGATCAGCCGGGCCCGTTCGAGCTGTTCCACGGCGTAGTAGCGGTAGCCGGTGAACGGGTCGACGCGGGCGGGCGGCAGCAGGCCGAGCTCGTCGTAGCGGCGCAGCGCCCTGGCGGAGAGCCGGGAGGCGCGGGCGAAGTCCCCGATGGTCAGCATCGGCCCGGACACGGGCGCAGGCATGAGCTCTTCGTCGCGCACGACTCGATTCTCCTCCCTGTACCGGGCCTTCCGCCCGGCACGCCAGATGCTGGGCCTTCCCCGCGGGGGAAGGTCAACCGCGAGGCGGCGCACGCCGTGCGCCCGGCTGCCGCCCGGCGCATGATGCCCTCATGGACATCAGACTCGAACTGATCGGCGTGCCCGTCACCGACATCGACCGGGCCAAGGCCTTCTACGAGCGCGTGGGCTTCCACGCCGACCATGACATCCCGGTCAGCGACGACATCCGCTTCGTCCAGATGACCCCGCCCGGCTCGGCCTGTTCGATCGCCTTCGGCAAGGGGATCACGGAGATGGCCCCGGGCTCCCTGGACAACATGCAGGTCGTCGTCACCGACATCGAGGAGGCCCACCGCGAGCTCTCCGGCCGCGGAGTCGAGGTCAGCGGGATCGACGACCAGCCCTGGGGTTCCTTCGTCTACTTCGCCGACCCGGACGGCAACCGCTGGGCGGTCCAGCAGACCACCCCGCGCGGGAAGTAGCGGTCCGTCACTTGCGGTTGTAGAGCCGCATGGTGATCGCCCCGAAGACGAGCACGAGCACCGCCGACCACCCGAGCGACCAGGCGATGTCCGCGGCGGGCCAGTTGCCCGCCATCAGTTCGCGTACCGCCGTCGCCAGGTGGGTCACCGGGCTGTTGTTGACGAAGGCCTGGAGCCAGCCCGGCATCGTCTTCGGGTCGACGAAGACGTTCGACAGGAACGTCAGCGGGAAGATCACCATCATCGAGACGCCCATGACGGACTTCTCGCTGCGCAGCAGCAGACCGAACATGGTCCAGATCCACGAGAACGCGAACGAGAAGATCACCAGCAGCGCGACCCCGAGCAGCACGCCCACTATCCCGCCGTCCGGCCGGTAACCGATGAGCATGCCGACGGTCAGCATCACGGCCGAGGCGATCAGATAGCGGACGACGTCGCCGAGGAGATAGCCGACCATCGGCGCCGGCCGCCAGATCGGCAGGGTGCGGAAGCGGTCGAAGACGCCCTTCTCGATGTCGGTGTTGACCGAGACCCCCGTGTACATCGTGATCATCACGACGCTCATCACGAGGATGCCGGGCAGCAGGAACTGGATGTACGAGGAGACCGAGCCGGCCAGCGCACCTCCGAAGAGGTACGTGTACATCAGCACCATCATGATCGGGAACGCCGTCACATCGAACAGCTGCTCCGGCACGTGCTTGATCTTCAGCATGGCCCGCCAGCCGAAGGTCATCGAGGCGGAGAGCGCGCTGGGGCGCGGCGGGCGGGAGTGGCCCACGAGCAGCGCCGCGAGTTCGTCCGCCTTCGGGGCGACGAAGTCGAGCGTGTCGGTCGTCGGGGTGTCCTTGCCGGTGGTGACGGTCATGCCGTCGTTCCTTTCCTGTCCGTCAGTGCCAGGAAGACCTCGTCGAGGCTGGGCTGGCCCAGCGCGAAGTTGTCGACGGTGATCCCGGCCCGCGCCAGCTCCGCAAGGGCGCGTGCGGCCTGCTCGGCGGCGCCGAGGTCCGTTCCGTGGCCGTTGACGGTGGCGGTGAGCGCCACCGGGTCGGAGTCCAGCTGGACGGTGGCGTTCAGGGCGTCCACGATGACCCGCCGGGCCTCGGGCCGCTGCTCGGGGTCCCGGAGGCGTACGTGCACGGAACCGGAGCCGACGGAGGCCTTCAGCTCGCCCTTCGTCCCCTCGGCGATCACCTTGCCGTGGTCGATGACGGCGATCCGGGAGGCCAGCTGGTCGGCCTCGTCCAGGTACTGGGTGGTCAGCAGGACGGTGGTGCCCTGGGCGACCACCGCGCGGACGATGTCCCAGACCTGGTTGCGGCTGCGCGGGTCGAGGCCGGTGGTCGGCTCGTCGAGGAACAGCAGGTCGGGGGTGTTGAGGATGGACGCGGCGATGTCGATACGGCGCCGCATGCCGCCCGAGTAGTTCTTGACCTGCTTGTCGGCGGCCTCCGCGAGCCCGAACGCGGCGAGCAGCTGCGCGGAGCGCTCGCGGGCGGCGGGCCGGGTGTGGCCGAGCAGCCGGCCGAGCAGGACGAGGTTCTCGGTGCCGGTCAGGTCCTCGTCGACGGAGGCGTACTGCCCCGTGAGGCTCACCCGGCCCCGCACGGTGTCGGCGTCCTTGACGACGTCCTTGCCGAACACGCGGGCCCGGCCGCCGTCGGGGCGGAGCAGGGTGGCGAGCATCTTGACGGCGGTGGTCTTGCCGGCGCCGTTCGGCCCGAGGACCCCGTACACGGTGCCGGTGGGCACGCGGAGGTCGATGCCGTCGACGGCGCGGTTGCTTCCGAAGACCTTGACCAGGCCCTCGGTCTCGATGGCGAGGTCGGTCATACCGTGGATCCTCCAGGGGAAGAGGGCGCGGAGCAGACGCGCGCGGAAGAGAGCGCTCCTCCCAGTCTCCGTCGACCACCGCCGGACCGCCAGAGCGGCGGAGGCGCGTCTTCCGCGCGGGGCGTCCCGGTGTGCCGCGAACGGGGCGGGGCGTTCCCGCGAGCCTGCTCCATGGGCCTTGCTCGGTGGGCCTGCTCGGTGACGCCCCCCGGAGGACCCCGTCTCCCGGAGGATCGCGTCTCCCCCGCCCGGCGGAGGCGGAACGGTCTTCGGGGCGACGGCCGGGGGCGGGGTCCGGCGGGACCCTGATCCCATGATGAGAATCAAGGCCCTTCCCGACGTGCCCCGTTGGGCCGTCCTCGCCGCCCATGCCGTTCCGCTCGTCACCCTCCCGTCAGGGCTGTGGCGGCTCGCGCTCGTCGCCGGGCTGCCGGTCACCCAGGACGCGGACTGGGGTGCCGGCATGAGCGCGGGGGAGTCCGTGTACGTCGTCTCCCTCAGCGTCGTGTCCGAACTGCTCGCCTTCCTCACCCTGGGGCTCGTCCGCTCCTGGGGCGAGGTCTTCCCGCGGTGGATGCCGTTCCTCGGCGGGCGGCGGGTGAACCCGGCCGCCGCGACCGGCGCCGCCCTGGCCGGGGTGGCGGGGCTGTGCGCGATCGCCGCCTGGGGCGCGTACGCCTCGTACGCGGACCTGGGGCCCGGCATCCCCGCCACACCGGCCCAGGACGCCCTGCTGGTCGTCTGCTACGCGCCGCTCCTGGCCTGGCCGGTGCTGCTCGCCGCCGTGGCGGTCGCCTACCACCGGCGCCGCCGCGGCGGGAGGGGTCCTGCCGGGGGTGGGACCCGTCAGTACGGCGCGGGCCGTCCCTCGGCGTCCTCGTGGGTGTAGAAGAGGTAGTAGGCGCCGACGCCGTTGAGCGCGGCGAAGGCCAGCCCGAGTCCGCTCGACGACAGGACGCTGGCGCCCGACAGACTGAAGAGGAAACCGACCGCGATGCCCGTCAGGGACCCCCAGGCGGCGGCCCGTGCCTCGCGGGGCAGGGTGCGGCCGTAGCGCCGGAGGACGTAGATCCCGGCGCCGAGCACCACGGCCGAGATCAGGCCGAGCCACAGCTGCCCCAGGGTGGTGGCGCCGCCCTTGCGGACCACGGTCGCCGCGTAGAGGCCGTACAGGACACCGACGATGATCGGGGTGGCCAGGCCGTGCGTGCTGAACGGCTTCCGGACGGGTATCGCTGCGTGTGCGGCCATGGCAGGAGCTCCTTCGTCTCTCGCCCCCCTGCTGCTTCCCGCACCCTCAAGGGCACACCCGCGCCCGGCACCCCGCAAGTGGAACAGGCGGCGGGCCGGGCGACGGGGTCAGGCGGCCGGGCGTACGGCGACCGCGTCGATCTCGAAGAGCATGCCCGGCAGGGCGAGCGCCGCGACGCCGCTGAGGGTCTGGGCCGGGAGCCGCTCGCCGAAGTGGGCGTGCAGGCCCTTGCCGAGGACCTCCAGCCTGGCCATGTCGTGGTCGACGACGTACGAGCCGAGGCGGACGACGTGCTCCAGACCGAGGCCGACGCCTTCGAGGGCGAGCCGCAGGTTGGTGAGCGAGAGCTCGACCTGGGCGGCGAAGCCGCCGGGGACGGGCGAGCCGGACGCGTCGGAGGCGTACTGGCCGCCGATGAAGACGAGCTCGCCGGGCGCGGAGACGGCGTGGCTGTAACCGAAGGGGGTCGGGTCGTGGAGGGTGTCGGGATTGGTGATGACCCGCTGGTCGGCGGCGGTCTGAGCGGTGGCGGAGCGCTGGGCGGTCATGACTGATCGTGCCTTCCGGAGAGGACGGCCACGGGGAACGCGGCCAGGGTGAGTGCGGCGCCCGCGAGGAGCACCGTGTCGAGGGAGTACGCGTCGACCAGGAGCCCGCCGAGGAGGGCGCCGAGCGCGATCGCGAGGCAGAAGACGCTGACGTTGAGGCCGGTGGCCGTCTCGACGTCGTCGGGGGCGGCGGCCATGAACCAGGACTGGAGCGCGACCGAGACCCCGCCGTAGGCGAGCCCCCAGAGGAGCAGCAGCCCTGCGCCGGCGATCGCCGAGTCGCCGAGGAGGAAGCCGGCGAGGAGGACGGTGCCGAGCGCGGCGGAGATGACCGCGAGCGTTCGGCCCGGGGAGCGGGCGGCCAGGGTGCCGACGAGGAAGTTCCCGGCGACACCCGCGACCCCGTAGCCGAGGAGCAGGGCGCCGAGGAGCGAGCCGGAGATCCCGGAGTGGTCGGTGAGCAGCGGGCGGACGAAGGAGTACGCGAGGAAGTGCCCGGTGACGAGGGCGAGGGTGAGCAGCAGCCCGGCCCGCACCCGCCGGTTGCGGCGGAGGAGGGCGAGGAGGGTGGTGGCCGGGCCCGTGCGGTCGGCGGTCGCGCCGGTCCCTGTGCCTGCGCCGGTCCCTGCGCCTGTGCTCCCTGCGCCTGATTCCGTACCCGCTCCCGCTCCCGTTCCCGCGCCCCTTCCCGGCAGGCGCGGCAGCAGGGCCCGCAGTGCGGCCGCCGCGAGCAGGGCGAGTACCCCGGTGGCCGCGAACGCCCAGCGCCAGCCCGCCCGTTCGGTCAGGAACGTGCCCGCGGGAACGCCGAGGACCGAGGCCGCGGAGACGCCGCCGAAGATCACGGCGGTGGCCCGTCCCACGGCGCCGGCGGGCACGAGCCGGGGCGCGAGGCCGCCGGCCAGTGCCCAGAAGCCGCCGATGGCGATCCCGAGCAGGACCCGGGCGGCGAGGACGACCGCGAGGTGTCCGGCGAGGGCCGAGACGAGGTTGGCGGCCGCGGCGAGGAGCAGGAAGGCGACCAGGAGCGCCCGGCGGTCGGCGCCGGCGGCGCGGACGGTGACGAGCGGTGCGGCCAGTGCCGCGACGAGGCCGGGCACGGTCACCATGAGGGCGGCGGTGCCCTCGGAGACGGCGAGGTCGGCGGCGGCCGGTGTGAGCAGGCCGACCGGCAGCAGTTCGGCGGTCATGACCGTGAAGATGCCGAGCGTCACGGCGGCGACGGCGGGCGGCCTACCCCGCGCCGGGCCCTTCGCCTTCCCTGACAGCCCCTTCGACCGGCCCGTCGACCGGCCCGTCGACTGCCCCTTCTTTAACTGGACATCTAACATCCAGAATCACCCCCTTCAGGAGCCCTCCCACCACCGGGAGGGCGGCCGTGTCAGACGTTGGCGAACCAGCGGCGCAGCCGTTCGGGCGCGGCCGGTGCCTGGAGTTCGGCCCGTACCCGGATGTCGTCCAGGGTCTGGGCCATGAGCTCCCGGCGCCAGGCCAGGTCGGCCCGCCCCATGGCCCCGGCGATGGCGCACTCGGCGGCGTACGTCTCCGGCGCCCCCGCGCCGGGTCCCTTCTGGCGGATCTCGGTGCAGCGGAAGGCCTCGTCAGGGCCTTCGACGGCGGCGACGACATCCATCAGCGTGATCCGGTCGAGGGCGCGCGCCAGCCGGAAGCCCCCCTTGGGTCCGGAGACCGAGGTGACGATCCCGGCGCGGGCGAGCGCCTGGAGCTGCTTGTTCAGATACGCGGGGGGCAGCTCGTGATAGGACGCGAGACGCGCGGCGGTGACCGCCCGCTCGGACCCGATCCAGGCCAGGTTCAGGCAGCTGTGCAGCGCCCACTCCACGCCCTCGCTCATCTTCATATCCTGGACCATACATATCCAGAATAGAGAACGCAAGGAACGAGGGCACGGGGGAAGCCTGTTCAGGCTTCCGCCGCCAGCGCCGCCAGCCGCCCCAGCGCCTCGTCGAGGACCGCTCGCGGCGGGGACGCGAGCCCGATCCGGATCGCGTCCGGCGCCGCCCCCGTACCGTCCCGGCCGCCCACCGCGAAGGCGCCGCCCGGGGTGACCGCCACGCCCGCGCGCGCGGCGGCCGCCGCCGTGAAGGTCTCCGCCCGCCAGGGCGCGGGCAGCTCCCACCAGCAGTAGTACGCGTACGGGGAGGTCCGGACCACCTGCCCGGCCAGCCGTCGCCGGACCAGGGCGTGCCGGGCCCGCGTGTCCGCCCGCTTGGCCGCGACCACCTCGGCGACCGTCCCGTCCGCGGTCCACCGGGTGGCGGCCGCGAGGGCGAGCCCGCCCGCCGTCCAGGCGCCGGAGCGCAGGGCCTCCGCCACGGCCGCCCGGAACCGTCCGGGGACGACGAGATAGCCGACGGTCAGACCGGGGGCCAGGCGCTTGGAGAGGCTGTCGACGAGGAGGACCCGCTCGGGGGCGTGCGCGGCGAGCGGCGCGGGCGCGTCCGGCACGAGGAAGGCCCAGGTGGTGTCCTCGACCGCCGTCAGGTCCAGATTCCGCAGCAGCTCGGCCAGTTCGGCCCGGCGCCCCTCCCCCGCGGTCGAGGAGAGCGGGTTGTGCAGGGTGGGCTGGAGGTAGACGGCGGCCAGCGGCGCCGCCCGGTGGGCCGCCGCGAGCGCCTCGGGGCGTACCCCCTCCTCGTCCAGGGCGAGTGGTACGAGCCGGATGCCGAGCGTCTCGGCCACCGCTTTGACCAGGGGATACGTAAGGGCCTCGACGCCCAGCCGACCGCCGGGCGGAACGAGCGCGGAGAGGGCTGCGGCGATGGCCTGCCGGCCGTTCCCGGCGAAGAGCACGCTCTCGGGGCCGGGCGCCCAGCCGGGCCGGGTGAGCACGGTCGCCGCCGCGTCACGGGCCTCCGCGGTGCCGGTGGCGGCGGCCGGCCGGGAGACGGCATCGGCCAGGACGTCGGACCGGGCGAGGGCCGCGAGGGCACGGCCCATCAGCTCCGACTGCCCTTCGACGGCCGGGTAGTTGAGCTGGAGGTCGACGGGTGCGGCGCCGGTCGCCTCGGCGAGCGCGGGCCCCGGGAGCGGGGGTGCGGCCCGGACGAAGGTGCCGCGCCCGACCTCCCCGACGACGAGGCCGCGCCGGGCGAGCTCGCCGTAGACGCGGATGGCCGTCGAGTTCGCGATGGCGTGCCGGCGGGCGAAGACACGCTGCGGCGGCAGCCGGTCGCCAGGGCGCAGCCGCCCGTCCCGTACGGCGGCCTCGACCCGGTCGGCGATCCTCCGGTACTCCTCCACGCCCAGCCCCTCCCCCATTGCACCGAGAGCAAAGATCTTATTGCACCGAGAAGTTGCGGCTGCCTAGCCTGCGGACATGCACGCCACTCGCACCCTCCACACCGAGATCCACTACGAGGACGAGGGAGAGGGCCCGGCCCTCCTCCTCGTCCACGGCCACCCCTTCGACCACACGATGTGGCAGCCCCAGCTCGATCACTTCTCGCGCACGCACCGCGTGATCGCACCGGACCTGCGCGGCTACGGCGCCACACCGCTCGGCGCGTGTCCCGACTCCACCGACCTGGGTGTCTTCGCCGAGGACCTCGTCGACCTCCTGGACGACCTGGGCATCGATCAGTGCGTCCTCGCCGGTCTCTCCATGGGCGGCCAGATCGCCATGGAGCTCTACCGCCGCCACCCGGAGCGCATCCGGGGCCTCGTCCTCGCCGACACCTTCCCCGCCGCCGAGACCGACGAGGGCAAGGCCGCCAGGAACGCCATGGCCGACCGGCTGGTCGCGGGCGGCGCGGAGGCGATGCGCGGGTACGCCGACGAGGTCCTCGACCGCATGGTGGCCCCGTACAACACCCACGCGGCCCCGCACGTGCACCGCATGATGTGCGCGACCGACCCGGCCGGCGCGGCGGCCGCGCTGCGGGGCAGGGCCGAGCGCCCGGACTACCGGAAGACGCTGACGACGGTCCCGTTCCCCGCGCTCGTCGTGGTCGGCAGGGACGACTCGTACACCCCGGTCGCGGACGCGGAGGAGATGCACGCGCTCCTCCCCCACTCCACGCTCGCCGTGATCGAGGAGGCCGCGCACCTGCCGAACCTGGAGCGCCCCGACGACTTCAACGCCGTACTGGAGAACTACCTCCGCTCACTCGTACGGCCCCACTGAACGTTCGGAACGGTACGAACGCTCCGACGATGGGTTCATGAGCCAGAACACGGCACCACCCCGCAGGCCCACGTCCTCCTCCGCCGCCTGGGCGAGCGGCGGCACGCTCTTCGCGGGCGTCCTCATGCTCGTCACCGGCTTCATGGACGTCTTCCAGGGCATCGCCGGAATCGCCGAGGACGACGTCTACACCCGCGTCGGCGACTACGTCTTCAAGTTCAACCTCACCACCTGGGGCTGGATCCATCTGATCCTCGGCGTCGTGGTCGCGATCGCCGGCTTCGGGATCCTCAAGGGAGCGGAGTGGGGCCGGGTCGCCGGTATCGCGCTCGCGTCCCTGAACCTCTTGCTCCAGTTCCTGTTCCTGCCGTACCAGCCGTGGTGGGCGCTGTTCTCGATGGCCATCTCGGTCTTCGTGATCTGGGCGCTCGCCACGGACGAGGCGTACGGCCGGGAAGAGAAGTTCTGAGGGGCGGGCGGACGATGAGACGCACGACGACGGCGGCCCTGTCCCTGGCCGCCACCACCGCGCTCACCCTCACGGTCACCGGGTGCGACACCGTCAAGGACACGGCGGGCGACATCGTCTCCTCCGCCACGGCGGCGGTCGCCTCGGCCGCCGAGGAGAAGATGAACGAGGTCAAGGACGGGGTGAACGCCACCGGCGACGTGAAGGCCGGGCCGACGAGCACCGACGGGGACCGGACGGTCGCCGAGATCACGGCGACCAACCCGAAGGACGCGAACGCCGACTACACGGTCATGGTCACCTTCCGGGACGGGGACGGGAACTTCCTCGACTCGGTCGTCCTGAACATCGACGGAGTGGAACCCGGGAAGTCCAAGACCGGTACGGCACGCAGCAATCGCACGCTCTCGGGCGAACCGAAGGCGGAGATCGCGCAGGCCCTGCGACACTGACGGGGTGGACCGAGTCCAGACCGCGGAGCACGGGGAGACGGCGGAACCCGTGAACAGCAGCCCCGCCGAAGCGACCCCCGAGCCGACACCCGAGCCGACCCCGGGGCCGGCCCCCGAGCCGCCGCCCCTCCGGCCCAGGCACCGCGTCATGGCCTGGGCCGCGGGGCTGCTCATGGTGGTGCCGGCCCTGATCGCCGCCTGCCGCGCCCTGGACACGGACGCGATGACCCCGGTCCCCCAACTCCTCTCGGTCCTCCCCTGGCTGACGGTCCCCGCGGCCCTCGCCCTGCTCCTCGCCGCCGCGGCCCGGCGCCGGGTGCTGACCTTCGTGACGGTCCTGGTCCTGGGCGCGACCGCCTGGAGCACCGTGCCGTACATGCCGCAGACCGTCATCTCGTACGGGCTGCCGCTGGCGCGGGTGAAGGTCATCGCGGCGAACGTCGAATTCGGCCAGGGGACGGGTTCCCTGGTCGAGGCGGTACGGCGGGAACGCCCCCAGCTCGTGTTCGTGTCGGAATGCGACCGCGCCTGCCGGACCACCCTCACCAGGACCTTCGCCGCGGCGCTGCCCCACTACGCCTCCGTCGAGGGAGAGGGGTCGGTCGGCTCGATCCTGCTGAGCTCGTACCCGCTGCGCGACTGGCGGATGATCCCGTCGGCCATGGGCATGCCCGGTGCCACGGCCGAGATCGCGGGCGTGCCGGTACGGCTCCAGCTGGCGCACCCGCTGCCGCCGGTGCCGGGACAGGTGTCCCTGTGGAAGCGGGAACTGGGGCGGGTGAAGGACGCCGTCGCGGCGCAGCGCACCGGGCCGATGCTGGTCGCGGGCGACTTCAACGCCTCACAGGACCACGCGGCCTTCCGCGCGGTCCTCGCGGCGGGCGGGCTCCAGGACGCGGCGCGGCGGGCGGACCGGAGCCGCACGCCGACCTGGCCGATGGAGGGCCCGCCGCTGCCGCCGTTCGTCCAGATCGACCACGTCCTGGTGAGGGACTTCAGCGTCCGCGAGGTCCGATTCCTGGACCTGCCGGGCTCCGACCACCGGGCGGTCCTCGCGGATCTCGACCTGCGCGGGCCGCGCTGATCGTCCACCCTTGAGGACATGGAGAACGAGGAGATCCTGGACGACATCGGCGCCCTCGTCGAGGAGGAACGCGCCCTACGGCAGCGCACGGGCGGGCTCCTCCCGGAGGAACTCGCGCGGCTGTCGGAACTGGAGGTCCGGCTGGACCAGTGCTGGGACCTGCTGCGGCAGCGGAGGGCGAAGGCGGAATTCGGCGAGGACCCGGACACGGCGACCCTCCGCCCCGCCACCGAGGTCGAGTCCTACCGCAACTGACGTCCCCCACGATGCGCGGCGGTACGGTACGCGCCGAAACCGTCCGGCGCATCCCGTGCGCCGAAACCGCAGAGGGCGATACCGCAGGTGGCGATCTCCCCTCACCCGGATCTACGCTTGATTCATCGCCTCTCGTGAAGTGAACGCCGAGAGCGGGGCACCCGATCCAGAGCCTTCCAGGAGGCTGTCGTGCCGAGAATCAATGAACCGCCGCCCGATGATTTCGCGCAGTCCGGCGAGGCCGTGGAAATCCCCCAGCCCGAGGTGACGTCCGATCACATCGGATTCGACCCCGATCAGTTCCCCACGGAGCTGGTCGACGCGCGAGCCGCGCTCGAAGGAGTCCTCAGCGGTCAGGGCGAGCAGCGCGGCGGACTCCGGTCCGCGGAGCATCTGACCGAACTGACCAACGTGCAGGGCGTCGGCATCGGCAGGGCCACACCCTCCGAATACGGGCCCCGCAGCAGAGTCATCGAGCCGGGGCAACCCACCTTGAGCGTCTATCTGTCCCAGCCGCGAACCGCCGACGACGTGGAGGCGCTGATCGTCGAGGAGATGGGCGTGCGCGTCGCGGCGTCGTCGAGGGTTCCGATCGTTCCGGTGGTCACCGGGGAGATAGCGACGCAGATGTTCACCCTCCACCGCAGGCCGGCATCGGGTGGCACGTCGATCAGCAGCCCCGTCAGCCCGCCGAGCGCCGGCACGCTGGGCTGCCTGGCCACGGGCCGATCGTTCCCGCGCGACCTGAGAACGCTCGCCATCAGCTGCAACCACGTCATCGCGGACGTCAATGCCGGAGCGCTGGGGAATTGCATCGCCCAGCCCGGCCGCGCCGACGCGGGCGTCTGCCCGCAGCATCTCATCGGGGTGCTCGAGCGTTTCACCAGAATCGAGTTCGGCGGCGTCATCAACAGCGTCGACTGCGCGACGGCATGGGTGGATCCGGCGCAGGTCAACTCCAACATCCTGATCAACGGAGTCCTGGGGCCGGTAGAAGTGCCCATCAGCACCATGACAGGGGCGGCCACCCTGGGGATGCTCGTCTTCAAGAGCGGCCGGACGACCGAGGTGACGACGGGAACCGTCAAGGAGATCGGCGCCTCTCACTGGGTCAACCAGGGAGGGCAGAACGCCTTCTTCGCAGGCTCCCTCGCCATCGAGGGGACCGGAACCTTCGGTCCCCTTCCCTTCAGCAAGAAGGGAGACTCCGGCGCGATCGCGTGGACCTTCGATCTCGTCCGGACTCCGATCGGCCTGGTCTACTCCTCGTCCAGCACGGTGAGCATCAGGTCGTTCGCGAACCCGATCGACATCGTCACGCAGTCCCTCGACGTCTTCATCATCTGACACGGGTCCGCCGCACCGGCCGGCCGTCCCGCGGAGGCTCCCCGGGCAGGACAGCGCGCGGACGGGGGTCCTCGGCGACAGCGACGTAGGTTGGGCGCATGGCACGCCCCGCTCGGCCCGTACGCCTCGCCCCGCCCGCCTGGCTCACCGCCGGTTTCAAGCCCGCGCCCACCCCCATCCCCTGGGCCGCCGTCGGACGCGCCGCCGTCGCGTTGTCCGCGCCGCTCGCCCTCGGGCTGGCCGTCGGGCAGCCGGCCTACGGGGCGCTCGTGTCCATGGGTGCGCTCTCCGGGGTCATCGGCGACACCGCCGACGCCTACCGGATGCGGATCCTCAACATCGCCGTGCCGCAGCTCTTCGGCGCCGTCGGAGTCACCCTCGGGACCCTCGTCTTCGGACACGGGTGGGTCGCCGTCGCCGTGCTCACGCTCGTCGCGCTCGTCTCCGGGATGATCTCCTCGATCGGCGCCGTCGCCTCCGTCTCCGGGC
Source organism: Streptomyces sp. CB02980 (assembly GCF_014451325.2). Lineage (GTDB taxonomy): Bacteria > Actinomycetota > Actinomycetes > Streptomycetales > Streptomycetaceae > Streptomyces. The sequence goes on from NZ_JACSCH020000003.1 coordinate 320,886, forward strand.
TGCTCCTGCTCCTCAACGCCGTCGTCGGGGCCGGGCTCCCCATGCCCGACCCCTGGTGGAAGGCGCCCCTGCTGCTCGGCCTCGGCGGGCTGTTCGTGCTCCTCCTCACCCTGCTCGGCTGGCCCCTCCGCCGCGCGGCGCCCGAGCGGTCCGCCGTCGCCGCGACCTACCGTTCCGTCGCCGAGCTGTACGAGGCCACCGGCACCCCCGCGTACGACGAGAAGCGGCAGGCCGTCACCGCCTCCCTCAACCAGTCCTACGACCTCGTCCTCGCCCGCCGCGCCCGCCAGCACGGCCGCGCGCCCTCCCTCGTCCGGCTGCTCGCCCAGCTGAACGTCGCCATCCCGCTCGTCGAGGCCGCCCCCGCCGCCCATCTCCGCGCCCAGCTCCACGGCCCGCTGTCCGCCACGATCCCCGCGGCCGTGCGCGAACTCGCCGACGCCGTCGAGGAGGGCCGCACCGGGGCACCCGCACTCGATCTGCCGACCCCTGAGCGGCCCGCCGAGAAGGCCGTCGACCACGCCCTGCGGTACGCCGCCGCCGTCGTCCACAAGGCCGAGCCCGACGCCTACAACGTCGACGACCGGCTCGGCCGCCCCGCCGCGCTCCGGGTCCGTGTCCGCCGGACCACCCGCGCCGTCCTGTTCTCCGAGGCGTCCTGGCGGTACGGGCTCCGCCTCGCCCTCTGCATCGGGCTCGCGCAGGCGCTCGTCTCGCTGATCCCCGTCCCCCGCTCGTACTGGGTCGCGCTCACCGTCACCTTCGTCATGAAGCCCGACTTCGGTTCGGTCTTCTCCCGCGCCGTGCTCCGCGCCTTCGGCACCGCCGCCGGGCTCCTCCTCGCCGCCCTCGTGCTCGCCGAGGTGCCGCGCGGCTGGTGGGACGTCCCCGTGATGTGCGTGCTCGCCGCCCTCATCCCGGCCTTCTCCGCGAAGGGGTACGCGTTCCAGACGGCGGCCATCACCCCGGTCATCCTGCTGCTCTCCGACACCCTCAACCAGCAGGGCTTCGACCTCGTCATGCCCCGCCTGTACGACTCCCTGATCGGCTGCGGCATCGCGCTGATCGCCGGCTATCTCCTCTGGCCCGAGTCCTGGCACTCCCGGATCGGCGACCGGCTCGCGGACGCCGTCGCCGACTCCGCCGCCTATGTGACCTGCGCTTTCGGAGGGACGGAGGACCAGGACGGGCGGCTGCGGGCCCGGCGGAAGCTCTACCGCGATCTCTCCACCGTCCGCTCCGAGTTCCAGCGCGCCCTCACCGAGCCCCCGCCGACCGGGACCCGCGCCGCCGCCTGGTGGCCGCTCGTCGTGGCCGTCGAACGGATCGTGGACGCCACGACCGCCGCCCGGATCAGGGTCGACCACGGCGCCCCCGACCCCGACCCCGCCGAGGTCGCCGCCGTCGAGCGGGAGCTGCGCGAACTCGCCCAGGGAATCCGGGAATCGGACACCCTGATCGAGGTCCGCAGCGAGCTTCCCGGCGACGAGAACGGAGTCCTCGCACCCCTCCGCCAGGAGGTCAGCGCGGCCCGCGCCATCGCCGGTCCCGACCTGCGGTAAACCTTCCCCCGAGGGCGTACGGGAGGACTTACCGGCGGTCACGGAACGGAACCCTCCCCACCGCCGTTACCCGAAGCCATCCGGGCGACTACGATGCGCTCGATCTCACCGTGATCCGCGCCCGCCGCCGTCGGCAACCGGCGCGGCGGACGGGCCACTTCGTCCTGCCTCACCCCCCGCGCCCCGAGGACACCGCCATGCGTACCACCACGAACAGAGGGCTGCAGCCCAATGTCCTCGGTACCTTCGACACGATCGTGATGGCCGTCGCCGGCAGCGCCCCCGCCTATTCGATGGCCGCGACCACCGCCGTGCTCTTCGGCGCCGTCGGCTACGCGGGGCCCGCCGCCCTGCTGTACTGCGCGATACCGATGTTCGGCATCGTCCTCGCGTACGCCCGTCTCGGGCGGATCGACGTCAACGCCGGTGCCGGCTACTCCTGGGTGGGCCGCACCCTCCACCCGTTCCTCGGCTTCCTGTCCGGCTGGGCCCTCGTCTTCGCCGCCACCGTCTTCATGGTGGCCGGCTCGCTGCCCGCCGGTTCCCTCACGCTCGCCCTGATCGACCAGGACCTCGCCGACAGCACCCCGCTCGCGGCGGCCGTCGGCGCCGGCTGGTTCCTGATGATGCTGCTCGTGGTCCTGGGCGGCGCCCGGCTGACCGTGCGCGCCCAGCTGATCATGTCCGGGGTCGAGATGCTGATCCTGGTCGGCTTCATCCTGGCGGCCGTGGCGCACCGCGGGCGGGCCACCGCCTTCGACTGGTCCTGGTTCGGCCTCGGCCAGTTCGACGGGCCGCAGGGCTTCGCCGCCGGCGCGCTGATCGCCGCGTTCTACTACTGGGGCTGGGACGTCACCAGCAACCTCAGCGAGGAGACCCGGAACAGCCGCCGCACCGCGGGACTCGCCGCGCTCGTCGGCGTCGGCTTCGTCTTCCTCCTCTTCGTCGCCGTCACCGTCGTCGTCAACGTGCTGCTGAGCGCGGAGGAGATCCGTACCGCGGGACCCAACGTCCTGGCCGTCATCGGCCAGGAAGTCTGGCCCGGGGTCGGCGGCAGACTCCTCGTCGTCGCCGTCCTGCTGTCCACCGTCGCCACCCTGGAGACCACCCTCCTCCAGGTCACCCGCTCGCTCTTCGCGATGGGCCGCGACCGGACCCTGCCGTCCGCGCTCGGCGCCGTGCACCGCCGCTGGAACACCCCGTGGGTCGCGATCGTCGCCGTCGGCGGGGCCGCCCTGCTGCTGTTCGCGGCCGCCGCGGCCGCCGGCTCGGTGCAGCAGATCCTCCGCGACGCCGTCTCCGCGATCGGACTCCAGATCGCGTTCTACTACGGCCTCGCGGGCATCGCCGCCGTCGTCGCCTACAAGTCGGTCCTCTTCCGCTCCGTACGGAACCTGCTGCTCGGCGGCGTCTGGCCGCTGCTCGGCTCCGCGTTCATGCTCTGGACCTTCGTCGAATCGATCGGCGAGCTCTCCACCACCGCCCTCACCATCGGCCTCGGCGGCCTGCTCCTCGGGGTCGTCCCGCTGGTCGTGTACTGGCGCAAGGGCAGCGACTACTACCGCCCGGCCCGGCTGGACGCCGCCCGCGCGATGGCGGCCTCGGAGGGCTCGGGCCCGGCCACGCGCGCGCGGAGCGGAACCAGGGACAAGAGCTACGCAACGGATTTCTGATCCCGGCCGTCACCAAGAGCAGAGCCAAGAGCACGGGAACACAAGCGAGTCACCACTTCTGACGGCAGCCGAACCCGAAGGAGGCCCCCGATGGCCGTACGCCGCCGCTCCGCGCGCTCGGCACGTCAGGAGCGCTTCGCGCCCGACTTCGACCCGGACTTCGGGGACCGCGCCCTGACCGAGGCGCGCCACGACATCGTCATCGGCCGCTGGCAGGGCGTACGGGACCTGCTCGCCGCCACCGGTGACCACTGGGCGCGCCGCACCCACCGGCTGCGGCTCCTCTCGCACGCGGCCGCGGGCAGCTCCACCGTGGAGACCTGGCGGGCCGCCGAGCCGGGCAACCCCGACGCGGCCGTGCTGCGGGCCGCGACCGAGGTGGTGCGGGTCTTCGACGCGGCCATCGCGGCCGGCCGGGGCGCGGCCGTCGAGCGGGGCCGGATCGACGCCGCCGTCGACGCCTGCCGGGGCGCGGCCGAGGCGGCGCCCGCCGACCCGATGCCGTGGGTGTCGCTGCTCTCGGTGGCCAGGCTGTACGAGGGCGGGGTGCCGCGCCGCGAACTGCGCCACTGGTTCGACGAGTTGCGTCGCCGCGACCCGTACAACACGGAGGGGCACATCCAGGTGCTGCGCTACTGGTCGGCGCGGTGGCACGGGACGCACGGCAGTATGTACGACTTCGCGCGGGACGCGGCGGGGGTGGCACCGCCCGGCTCCCCGCTGCCGGTACTCGTGCAGGTGGCCCGGGTGGAGGAGTACCGGTACATCGCGGACGGGGCGCTCGGCCGGGGCCCGGTGCGCGGCTTCGACCAGCACTGGAAGCACGAGCTCGCGGTGACGGAGCTGCGGCGCACGCACGCGCGGTGGATCGGCGGCCGCGACCCGGCGGCTCCGGTGGCGCCCGAGGAGGTCGGCGACCTCAACTTCCTTGTGCACGCCGCCTGTTACGCGGGCCAGGTGGAGATCGCGCGGGAGCTGCTCGGCATGCTCGGCGCACGGGCGGCCTGGGTGCCGTGGGCGTACACGGGGGATCCCGAGGAGCAGTTCGTCCGGTTCAGGGAGGGCCTGGGGGTGGAGTGAGCGAGCACTCCACCCCCTGGGCGCCCGCTGCTAGACGCCGATGTCGCGGCCGTCCGTGCGCCACACGGCGACGACCGACGGGCGGACGATCTTGCCGGGTCCGTCGGGCCACTCCGACTTCGGGTTCTCGACGGAGGCGCCGTCGATCTCGCCCGGGTGCTGCACGGCCACCAGGACGCGGCGGTCCTGGATGATCGGGCCGCAGGTCTCGGCGCCCTTGGGCACGGTCAGGAACTGCTTCAGCTCACCGCGACGCTCGCCCTGCGTCGCGACGCCGAACAGACCGTCGTGCGAGCCGAGCTGGGCACCGTCCGTGGAGATCCACAGGTTGCCGTGCGGGTCGAAGGCCACGTTGTCCGGGCAGGAGATCTGGGAGACCTTCTCCTTGGGGTAGCCCGCGAAGTAGGTGGCCGGGTCGTTCGGGTCACCGGCGACCAGGAAGAGGCGCCAGGCGAAGCCGTCGGAGGACGGGTCGTCCCAGTTCTCGGCGAGTTCGAGGATCTGCCCGTGCTTGTTGAGGTTGCGCGGGTTGGCCTCGTCGGCGGCGGCCTTGCCGGCCTTGCCGCGGTCGGTGTTGTTGGTGAGCGCGACGTAGACGCGGCCGGTGCGCGGGGACGGCTCGACGTCCTCGGGGCGGTCCATCTTGGTGGCGCCGACCTTGTCACCGGCGAGGCGGGTGAAGACGTACACCTCCTCGGCGGTCATGCCGGGGACGTGCGAGACGTCGCCGGTGGCGAGCGGGATCCACACGCCGGAACCGTCGAACTCGCCGTCGGCGGGGTGCTTGCCGGTGCCGTCGATCTCGGCGGCCGGGGAGTCGCCGGTCAGCTTGGCGACGTACAGCGTGCCCTCGTCGAGCAGGGTGAGGTTGTGCTCGCGGGCGGCCCGCGAGTTCCCCTTCTTCATCCGCTTGCTGGAGACGAACTTGTAGAAGTAGTCGAACCGCTCGTCGTCGCCCATGTAGACGACCGGACGGCCGTCGGCGGTGAGACGGGGCTGCGCGGCCTCGTGCTTGAAGCGGCCGAGCGCGGTGCGCTTGCGGGGGGTGGAGTCGGGGTCGTACGGGTCGAGCTCGACGACCCAGCCGAAGCGGTGGACCTCGTTGGGCTCCTGCTTGAGGTCGAAGCGCTTGTCGAACCGCTCCCACTTGCGCTCGGTGGCACCGGTGCCGACGCCGTAGCGCTTGTCGGTGGCGCTGGAGCCGTTGGCGAAGTACTGGTTGAAGTTCTCCTCGCCGTGGAGGGTGGTGCCCCACGGGGTGGTGCCGCCGGCGCAGTTGTTGAGCGTGCCGAGGACGATACGGCCCTCGGGGTCGGCGGAGGTCTTCAGCAGGCCGCTGCCGGCGGCGGGGCCGGTCACCTCGAACTCGCTCGTCGTGTGGAGGCGACGGTTGAGGTGGTGACGGGAGACCGGGGCCAGCTTGCCCGTACGGTGCTCCTCCTGGACGACGACGACCGAGAGGCCGTGCGCGGCCCAGGCGATCTCGACCTGCTCGCGGGTCGGGTTCGCGGCGTCGTAGTTGCGGAACATCAGGACTTCGTCGGTGTACTCGTGGTTCGCGACGAGGACCTGGCGGTCGTGCTCCCCGCGCAGCGGCAGCAGGGAGAGGAAGTCGTTGTTGTAGCCGAACTGGCCGGCCTGGGCCTTCGCCGTCTGCTTCTCGGAGTCGAAGGCCGGGGCGCCACGGAGAATGGGCTCGCCCCAGCGGATGACCACGTTCTGCGAGTAGCCGGAGGGGACGGTCACCTTGTCGGCGGTGTTGGGCGCGACGGGGGTGAAGCGGAGACCGCGGGCGCCGTCGACCTTGCCGGAGCCGTGGCCGTGACCGTGCCCGTGACCGAAGGTCTCCTGGCCGGCGACGGCCTCGGGCGCGTTGCCGAACGCGATGGCACCGCCGGCGGCGGAGGCGACCGTCACGACGGCGGCGGCGCGGAGGGCCGAACGACGGGAGAGAACACCGGCTATGACGTCGCCGGCGTACTCGTTGTCGCTGGTGTTGGGAACCTCGTGGAAGCAGGCGTCACCACACCGGTAACGGCAGGTGAGAGCGGAACGTCCGCCTCCGTGGGGGTTCGTGCTCAGCAGCGGCAGCAGTTTGCGCACTTCGTCCTCCTCCGGCGCACACTGCGCCGACATGGTGTCGGGTAAGCCTTCGGCCGCGACGCTATGTGCGCACATCTGCACAGGGACGGCGACGGGGTGAACGACGAATGAATGCACGGCAACCGAGGGCGACCGGGTCGCCGAGGAGGGGAGGGGTGGCCGCTAACCTTACGTGTCCGCCCTGGCCAGGGATGAACGTCCCGAAACGCCCAGTACGGACATTCACACGCACCCCACTCATGCGAAAGGGTTCGCCCATGGGTATTCGGAGCATGCTGCGCAAGGTGTTCGGCCGAGACCGCGAGGAATCCCCGGCAACCTCCGTCGTCCCGCCCCAGACGCGTGAGACCACGTCGACGGCGACGGCTTCGCCTTCGGAGACGGTGACGGCCGAGAAGACGGTTGCGGCCGTGTCTTCGGCCGCTACGCCGACGACTGCGGCCAGGGCCACGGCGTCGTCCGGGTCCGGGTCCTCGGACACCTCGGAGGCGGTGGCGCGCCAGGCGGCGGACGACCTCGTGGCGGCGTCGTTCGACAACCCGCAGATCCCGCGGGCCCGAGCGAAGACGCCGTCGGCCGCGCCGGAGAAGCCGGTGGCCGAGCCGGAGAAGCCTGCTGCTGAGGTGGAGACGCCTGCTGCTGCCGCTGCGGAGACGCCTGCCGCCGAGGTGGAGGTGACGGCGGAGGCTGAGGCGCCTGCGGCCGCCGCGGAGACAGCGCCGGTCGAGGCGGACACGGCGGACGTCGAGTCGACGGACGCCGCCGCGACCGCGGACGCCCCGGCGGAGCCGGAGGCGGCGGCCGACGCCGAGCCCGAGGCGGAGACCGCGTCCACGGAGGCGGCCGAGCCGCAGGCCGTGGAGTCGGTGGAGGCGCCGGTGGCCGAGGAGTCGACCGAGGTGCAGGCCGAGGCCGGGGCCGACGAGGTGGAGCCGGAGGCGACCGCCGCCGAGCCCGAGGCGGAGGCGGGGGCGAGCGCCGCCGTCGAGCCCGAGGCCGAGGCGAGCGCCGACACGGCCGAGGCGGAGGTGACCGCCGTCGAGGCCGAGGCCGAGGCGAGCGCGGCTGCCGAGCCCGAGGCCGACGCCGCCGAGCCCGAGGCGGAGGCGGAAGCGACCGCCGCCGCCGCCGAGCCCGAGGCGGAGGCGGAAGCGACCGCCGCCGCCGTCGAGCCCGAGGCGGAGGCGGAAGCGACCGCCGCCGCCGTCGAGCCCGAGGCGACCGCAGACACCGCCGAGGCCGAGGCGAGCGCGACGGCCGAGCCGGCCGCGACCGCCGACACGGCGGAGGAGCCGGAGGCGGCCCCCGTCGCCGAGGCGACCGACGTCGTCGCGGACGTTCCCGCGGCGGAGGCCGAACCCGCCCCGGCGGAGCAGGACGCGGAGCCCGAGGCCGCTGTCGTCGCCGACGACACGACCCCGGCGGCGGAGGCCGCCGAGGAGCCGCAGGCAGAGCCGGCCGAGCCCGAGGCCGTCGCGGCGGAGCCGCAGGCCGACGAGCCCGCCGCCTCCGTCGAGCCCGAGCCCGACGCCGAGCCCCAGGTCGCGCCCGAGCCCGTCGTCGCCGAGGCGCCCGCCCCGGAGCCGGAGTTCGTCGCCGCCGCGGCCGAGGCGGAGCCCGTAGCCACCGTCACCGAGCCGGAGGCGACCGTCGCCGTCCCGGCCTCCGGCGACAGCCTCCCGCCGCACCTGGCGGACGCCTACGCCGCCGCCGCCGCGCAGCTGAAGGCGCAGGGGCTCACCGGGGCCCGGGCCGCCGTGTACCTCGTGGTCGACCGGTCCGGGTCGATGCGCGGGTACTTCAAGGACGGGTCCGTGCAGCGGCTCGCCGAGCAGGTGACCGCGCTCGCGGCGCACCTCGACGAGGACGCCACCGTCACGACCGTGTTCTTCTCGACGGACATCGACGGGACGGTCGAGCTGACCCCGGCCGACCTCACGCCGACCCGTATCGACGAGGTCAACTCCACCCTCGGTCGCCTGGGCCGGACCAACTACCACCGCGCCGTGGAAGAGGTCCTCGCCCACCACGAGAAGGCCGACCCGACCCGCACCGCCCTGGTCGTCTTCCAGACGGACGGCGCGCCGGAGTCGAAGACCGCCGCCACCCAGGCCCTGGCCGAGGCGGCGGAGCGTCCGCTGCACTGGCGGTTCGTGGTCTGGGGCGAGGAGGACAACAAGGCCTTCGACTTCGTCCGGAAGCTCGACGGCACTCCTCGTACCGGGACGTACTTCGCGGGCACCGCCCCGGCCGAGACCGCTCACGCGGCCTTCTACGCCGGCCTGCTCGCGGGTCTGGAGTTCTGAGGCTCCGAGAAGGAGTTCCACGGCGCGGGCCGGGTCCGGGATCTTCCGGGCCCGGCCCGCGCACGTGCAGTCCGCGCGCGGGGTCCCCCGGCAGAATCCTTTTTCTCTTCCCGTACGGCATTCGGGTGATATTCAGCATCCGCTGAGTTTCGCCGCCCCTAAGATCCATTCTCGTGACAGCAAGTCAACATCCTTTATCCGCACCGGACATGACCGATTCCGCCGACGTGGTCATCCTCGGCGCGGGCCCCGCCGGGCTGGTGCTCGGAAACCTCCTCCTGCGCAGCGGCGTCGACTGTGTCGTCCTGGAGCGGGCGAGCCGCGAGCACGTGCAGCAGCGGGCGCGGGCCGGTTTCCTCGTCCCGCACACCGCCCGGGTACTGGCCCGGTACGGCCTCGACGAGGGGCTGCGGAAGCGCGGGCAGGAACACGGCGTCTGCGAGTTCCGCACCGAGAGCGGGCGGTTCCGCCTCGACTACAGCCGGCTCGGCAACGGCGAACCGCACACCGTCTATCCGCAGCACGACCTGGTCACCGATCTCGTCCGGCTCTTCCTCGGGGCCGGCGGGCGGATCCGCTTCGGCACCGAGGCCGTCGACGTGACCGGCCTCGACGGGCCGCGCCCCTCGGTGGCCGTACGGACGCCGGACGGCGGTACCGCGCACTGGCGGGCGCGGTACGTCGCCGCCTGCGACGGGCGGTACGGCGCGGGGCGCCGCTCGCTGCCGCCCGGCGCGGTACGGCACCACCACCGTGACCACGGGGTCTCATGGCTGGGACTGCTCGCAGAGGCGCCCCCGAGCCTCGACGCCGTCGGATACGCCACGCACGCCCGGGGATTCGCGGGCCACATGGCGCGCTCGCCCGAGGTCACCCGCTACTACCTCCAGTGCCCGCGCGGCACCGTGCCGGACGACTGGCCCGACGAGCGGGTGTGGGACGAGCTCGGCCTGCGGATGCGCGCCGAGGAGTTCGGGCCGCTGAGGCGGGGAGGCATTCTGCAGCGGACGGTGGTCGACTTCGAGTCGGACGTCCTCGAACCGCTGCGCCACGGACCGCTGTTCCTCGTCGGTGACGCCGCGAGCCTGATCAGCCCCTCCGCCGCGAAGGGGGCCAACCTCGCCGTCCTTGAGGCCGACCTCCTCGCCCGGGCCCTCGCCGACGACCTGCTGCACGGGGACTCCGGGGGACTCGACGCGTACTCGGCGCGGTGCCTCGAACACATCTGGCGCGCCCAGGAGTTCTCGCACTGGATGATCCGGCTCCTCCATCGCGTGCCCGGCCCCGACGGCGCCGCCTCCCCCTTCCAGGAGGGGCTGCGGCGTGCCCGTATGGAGGCGCTGCGGAACTCCCGTACCCAACAGGACTGGTTCGCCGAGAACTACGTCGGCGTCTGACCGTCCGTCCGTACGGCCACGGAAAGCCCCGTCCCCGCCCCAGGGGCCGTGGCTCCGCCCTCCCCTGCCCGAATTCCGCCGTCCCTTCCCCTCCCCGAAGGAACCCCCGCGATGACGACCACCACCCCGGCCGCCGACCGCCCGGCCCAGGCCACCGACCGCCCGACACCCGCCGCCGCAGCCGCAGCCGCCACCGATGCCGCCGCCACCGCCGCTGCCGACGTCGAGCGTCTGCGCGCTGCCGCCGATTTCGTACGGGATCAGGAGACGCCCGACCTGTTGGCCCGCGTCCTGCCCGGACTCGACGGCCCAGAGCTACGGGCGATGACCGAGCGGTGCCGGTTCGCGCACGCCGCGCTGCTCGTCTCCCCGCCCGACGAACGGGCCCTCCGGACGGAGCTGGCCGCCGCCGGACTGTCCCCGGACGGCGAGGCGCGGCCGAGCGTGGTGGTGCGGGACCGGCTGGCGGCACGGCACGGACTGGCCGCCGGAGAGCTGGACGTACGGATCCTCCGGCCGGCGGTGTACGGGCCGGGCGGCGAGCGGCGTGCGGTCGAGGTGTTCGTGCTGACCGATCCGGCGGGATCGGCGGCGGCGGTCGCCGCCGAGGAGCGGGTCGCCGACCGGGAGGCGCATCTGGCCTTCGACGTCGAGCGGCCGGACCCCCTGGTGCTGCGCGGGCTGCGGGCGGGCTTCCTGCGGCACGGCGCAGCGCCGGACGGCGGCGGCTACAACCCGCACGAGGACGGGACCGTCTTCTACTTCGCCGCGCCCGACGAGACGAAGACGCCCTACCGGCGGGTCGAGCTGTACGCGCGCGGTGACCACCGGGACGTCCTGGCCGAGCACCTCGCCGGGCGGCGGGCCGCGCATCCGGCGGAAACGCTCCTTCGCCTGCTGACCGGCGCCTGGACGACGCAGGCGCTGGCGGCGTGCGCGGAGCTGCGGCTGCCGGAGGCGATGAGCCCGTGCACCGCGCGCGGAGCCGAGGCGCTGGCACCGGTGGTGGGGGCCCGGCCGGAGAACCTGGCGACCCTGCTCCGGTACCTCGCCATGGTGGGTGTGGTGGCCGAGGAACCCGGCGCGCGGGGCACGTTCCGGCTGACGGAGGCGGGGCTGCTGCTGCGCGAGGACGCCGAGGGGTCGGTGCGGGCGCTGGCGCTGATGTACGGGGGGCCGTTCTACGGGTCCTTCGCCCGGCTCGCGCACACCGTGCGGACGGGGGAGCCGGGGTTCGAGGACCTGTACGGCGAGAACCACTTCGACCACTTCGCGCGCGATCCCGAGCTTGCCGCCCGGTTCGACCGGTCCATGACGGCGAGCGCCCCGATGTTCGACCCGCTGCCGCAGCACCCGGTCGTCACGGCGGCCGCCGCCGGCGGCCGCACCGTCGTGGACATCGCCGGCGGCACCGGGGAACTCCTCGGGCGTCTCCTCACCGCCCACCCCGCCCTGCGCGGGGTCCTCCTCGAACGCGCCCACGTGGTCGACGCGGCCCGGGCCCGGCTCGGCACCGTCGCGGAGCGGTGCGCCTTCCTGACCGGCGACTTCGCGGACGTGCCGCCGGACGGGGACGTGTACGTCCTCTCCAGGGTCCTGCACGACTGGGACGACGAGCGGTGCCGGGCGATCCTGCGCCACTGCGCGGCCGCGATGCCGCCGGAGGCCGACCTGCTGATCGTGGAGCGCCTCCTGCCCGTGGACCCCACGCCCTCGCTGGCGACGGCCTGGGACCTCCACATGATGTGCAACACGGGAGGGCGGGAGCGCACGGCCGCCGCGTACGCCGGGCTGCTCGCCGACGCCGGACTCGCCCTCGTCGGCCACAGTCCGCTGCCCCTGGAGGCCCACGTGCTGCACGCCCGTCGGCAGTAGGGGCCGTTCAGGGAGCGAAGGGGACGGCGGGGGAAAGGGCGGAGGCGGCGGTGTCCGGCAGGGTCACCGTCACCACCAGGCCGCCGCCCTCCCCCGCGCCCCGGGCCACCGCCCGCACCCGCCCCCCGTGCGCCTCCGCGATCGACCGCACGATGGAGAGGCCGAGCCCCGCGCCCGGCCCCATCCGGTCCCGCCCCTCGCCGCGCCGGAAGGGTTCGAAGAGCCCGGCCACCTCGTCGGGCGGGACGACGGGTCCCGTGTTGGTCACCGTGAGCACGCCGTCCTCGGCCCGTACGCCGACCGTGCCGTCCGGCACGTTGTAGGCGACCGCGTTCGCGACGAGGTTCCGTACGAGCTGCCCGAGCAGCACCCGGCTGCCCCGTACGACGCCGCCGTCGGCCACCACGTACGCGTCCGCCCACTCCTCCTCGGCGAGCTCCCCGAGCCGCACGTCCTCGCGTTCGGCGAGCCCCCGCTCGCTGCGGGCGAGCAGCAGCAGACCGTCGATGAGGCGTTCGCTTCGACGGTTGCTGTCGAGGAGGACCTGTCGCACGTCGCAGCTGTCGTCCAGACCCACCTGAATCGCGGCGCGCTGGGTGGCGAGGGGGGTGCGGAGTTCGTGGGAGGCGTTGGCGATGAACCGGCGCTGGCTGTCGAAGGCGGTCTCCAGGCGGCCGAGCAGCGCGTCGATCGTGTCGCCGAGTTCCTTGAGCTCGTCGTCGGGTCCGGTGACGGCGATCCGGTCGTGCAAGTTGCGTTCGGAGAGGCGGGCGGCGCGGGCGGTCATCTCGTGCACGGGCCGGAGCACGCGACCGGCGGTCCACCACCCCACGACGACGGCGCAGCAGGCCATGACGAGCAGGGCGAGGCCCGACCACATGAGCATCTGCTCGCCGGCGGCGCGGCTGATGTCGTCGCCCAGCTCGTACGCCTCGACGACGGCGACCCCGTTCGCGACCCCGTTCGCGGCACCGTCGGCGACGCCGTTGGCGCGAGCGACGATCGCGTCGGTCTCGTCGTCCGTCCCGGCGAGGACGAGCAGGTTCACGACGAGCAGCAGCACCGTCCCGAGGACCAGGAAGGCACCCCCGTACACGAGCGCGATCCGTGTCCGGATGGTGGAGCCGGACCCCAGGTATCCGTCACCGCCCGGCCTCACAGCTGGTACCCCACGCCCTGCACCGTCCTGATCAGCGCCGGCTCGCCCAGCTTCGCGCGCAGCTTGCTCATGCAGACGCGTACGGCGCCGGTGAAGGGGTCGGCGTGGGCGTCCCAGGCGCGGTCGAGGAGCTCCTCGGCGGAGACGGCCGCCCCGTCGGCCTCCAGGAGGATCTGGAGGACGGAGAACTCCTTGGGGGAGAGGTCGAGGTCCCGCCCGTCGCGGGTGGCGGTCCGCCGGACGGTGTCCATGCGGAGCCCGTACCGCTCCAGGAGCGGAGGCAGGGGCGCGCGGGCGGTGCGGCGCCGCAGGGCGCGGACCCGGGAGACCAGCTCGGGGAACTCGAAAGGCTTGCCGAGGTAGTCGTCGGCGCCCAGGTCGAGGCCGGTGACGCGGTCCTCGGTGGCGGTGGCGGCGGTGAGCATGAGGATGCGGGTCGGGGAGCCCTCGGCGACGAGGCGGCGGGCGACGTCGTCGCCGTGGACGCGCGGCAGGTCGCGGTCGAGGACGAGGACGTCGTACGGGTGGAGCCCGAGGTGGTCGAGGGCGGCGTCGCCGCTGTGGACGGTGTCGACGGCGAAGCCCGCGCGCCGCAGTCCGGTGGCGACGAGCTCGGCGAGGGGTCGTTCGTCCTCGGCTACCAGTACACGCATGCCCCCATCCTCCCCACCCGGCCCCCGCCGCCGGCCCCCGGGTTTATCGATGTGAGTGGATCTTCGTACGACCGTTAGGATTTCGACCATGGCGGCCACTGGATCCGAGAAGCAGGGGGCGAAGGCGTTCTACGTCACGACCCCCATTTACTACGTCAACGACGCTCCTCACCTGGGCCACGCCTATACGACCGTCGCAGGCGACGTGCTCACGCGCTGGCACCGTCAGCGCGGCGAGAAGGTGTGGTTCCTCACCGGCACGGACGAGCACGGTCAGAAGATCATGCGCACGGCCGAGGCGAACGACGTCACGCCCCAGGCCTGGTGCGACAAGCTCGTCGAGGAGGCGTGGAAGCCCCTCTGGGAGCACCTGAACATCGCGAACGACGACTTCATCCGCACCACGCAGAAGCGTCACACCGACCGCGTGCAGGAGTTCGTGCAGGACCTGTACGACAAGGACGAGATCTACAAGGGCGGGTACGAAGGCCCGTACTGCGTGGGCTGTGAGGAGTACAAGCTCCCCGGCGACCTCATCGAGGCCGAGGACGGCACCAAGCTGTGCGCCGTCCACAAGAAGCCGGTGGAGATCCTCAAGGAGGAGAACTACTTCTTCAAGCTGAGCGAGTACGGCCCGAAGCTCCTGGAGTTCTACGAGGCGAACCCGGGCTTCATCCAGCCGGAGTCGGCCCGCAACGAGGTCGTGAACTTCGTCAAGCAGGGCCTGGAGGACCTCTCCATCTCGCGCTCGACGTTCGACTGGGGCGTCCCGGTGCCGTGGGACGAGAAGCACGTCATCTACGTGTGGATCGACGCGCTGCTCAACTACGCGACGGCCGTCGGCTACAACGAGAACCCGGAGAAGTTCGACGAGACCTTCCCGGCGAACGTCCACCTCATCGGCAAGGACATCCTGCGCTTCCACGCGGTGATCTGGCCGGCGATGCTGATGGCGCAGGGCCTGCCGGTCCCGGGCCGGGTGGCGGCCAACGGCTGGCTGATGGTCGGCGGCGAGAAGATGTCGAAGTCGAACCTGACCGGCATCAAGCCGCAGGACCTGACCTCGCACTTCGGCGTGGACGCGTACCGCTGGTACTTCCTGCGGGCGATCGCGTTCGGCCAGGACGGCTCGTTCTCGTGGGAGGACTTCTCCGCCCGCTACACGTCCGAGCTGGCCAACGACTACGGCAACCTCGCCTCGCGCGTCGCGGCCATGGTCGGCAAGTACTTCGACGGCGCGCTGCCGGCCTCGACGGCCGACGGCGACGCGGAGAAGGCGATCCACGAGGGCCTCGCCAAGGCCGTCGCGACGGCCGACGCGAAGATCGGCGAGGAGCTGGACTTCCAGGCCGGCATCCTGGCGATCTTCGACTTCGTGAAGCAGGTCAACGGCTACATCACGGAGCAGGAGCCGTGGAAGGTCGCGAAGGACGAGTCCGAGGAGGGCCGGGCCCGCCTGGCGACGATCCTCTACACGGCCGCCGAGTCCCTCCGCGCCGTCGCCGTCCTGCTGAACCCGATCATGCCGGAGACCTCGCAGGCCCTGTGGGAGTCGCTGGGCGCCGAGGCGTCCCTGGGCGCCCTGGCGGCACAGCCGGTCCAGTCCTCCGGCACGTGGGGGCAGCTCCCCGCGGGCACGACGGTGACGAAGGGCGCGGTGCTGTTCCCCCGCCTGGAGGACCCGAAGAAGGACTGACGTCGTCTGACGTCTCTGTCGTACGAAGAAGGCCGCCGTCCCTGCACGCAGGGGCGGCGGCCTTCGCCGTACACGCTGCTCGTCACCAGGTCAGAGCGAGGGCGGCGACGGCGGGGGCCATGTAGACGAGCGGGAAGGGCACGTGCCCGTACGAGCGGGCGCGGACGATCGTGATCACGGCACCCGCGAAGTACAGGACCAGCCCGATCGCGGCGAGGGTCCCGATGACCGGCACGAAGAACCCGACGATCAGCCCGGCGGCCCCGGCGGCCTTGGCGGCCCCGAGCCGGTTCCACCACGACTGCGGTACGCCGTACTGGGCGAGGGGCTCGACGACGAACGCGGCCCTGAAGAAGATCGCCGCGGCGGAGAACCCGGCCATGAAGGCGGCGACGGCGGTGACGACGACGGCGGTGGTGGACATCTCGGTGAACATCGCGACGGCTCCTTCAGCCTCTCCCGTGTCCGCCTCGACCGAGCCGGACACAGCACTGACGGAGCCCGGACGGGATGTGTGACAGCCCGCGCGAGAAATCTTCGGGGGTCAGTGCACCCAGTCCTTGAGCGGCTCGGTGTCGAGCTCCATGCCGACCGGCTCCGGCAGCGTGACCGTCTTTCCGAAGGTCGTCGTCACGATCATGTCGTAGCGACCGTCGCCGGGCTGGGAGTGCACCTTCACCTCGCCCGTCACACGGTCGATCAACAGATAGACGGGGATGCCGGTCTCGGCATAGGCGCGCGGCTTCTCGACGCGGTCACGTCGGTCGGTGTCGGAGTCGTGCGAGGTGACCTCGACCGCCATCAGCACACCTTCGGCGCTCGCCCACTCGCCCTGGCCGACGAAGGCGTCGCTGGGCGCGAGGCAGCCGTCGGGGCGAGCGTTCCCCTTGCGGTAGGACCCGATCCGTAGCCCTTGGTCCACGTGCAGCCACCAGCCCGCGTCGGCCTGGATGCACAGGCGGGTCAGCCACTGGATGATGCGTCCGTGGTCGCCGTCAGGCAAAGCCTTCTCCCCGATCTTCCCGTCGATGAACTCCAGTCGCAGTGCATCGCTCAACCGGTCGCCCACACGCGCGAGCTCCTCGAACTGCTCCTGCGTCATGGCACGTGTCCGCTGCTCGACTGCATCCACGGCGGCGTCCTCCTGGATCGGTGGTGCCCTCCACGGTACGTGTTCGCCGGCCCGCGTGACCGGGTTCGTCGCTGTCGCCATGGCGGGCACATTGACATATGCCGGCGGCCTGGGATCCAAGAATCCTCAGCCTTCACCCCTGTGGGTGACACAGCCGACGCACAGGCCCGCGCGAGGAAACGCCCAGGTCCGGTGCCTAGCGTGCGCGGCATGGTCGTGACGCGTGAGGACGAGGTGCTGGCCCGGGCTGCGGTGGAAGGGCTCCTGGCGGGGGTGGAGTTGACGCCCAAGCCGGGGCTTCCGGATGCGCGGGAGGCGGATCTGCCGGGGCTGCGGTGGTCCGCGCGGGCGCTGGAGCCGGGGCTCGCCGCGATGGCGGGGGCGGCACGGCGGACCGGGGAGCCTTCGCGGGAGCTGCGGGTCGAGCTCGGGGCGATCGGGCGGGCCACGGAGCGGGACATGGCGCGGGCGGACGGCGGTGCGACCCTGCACCACGGGGCCGTGTGGCCGCTGGGGCTGCTGGTCGCGGGGGCGGCGCTCGCGCCGGGCGGGACCGTGGAGGACATCACCGGGCTCGCCGGGCGGATCGCCGCGCACCCCGACGCGCGGGCACCCCGCCGCCCCTCCCCCGGCTCGGCCGTCTCCGTCCGGTACGGCGCCGCCGGCGCGAAGGGCGAGGCGCGGGCCGGGTTCCCGCACGTACGGCGGGCCTCGGCGGCCCTGCGTGCCGCCCGGGACGGTGGGGCGCCGGAGCCCGAGGCCCGCCTGAACGCCCTGCTCACGGTGATGACCACGCTTCAGGACACCGGCCCGCTCCACGCGGCGGGCCCGCACGCCCTGCGGGAGGTCCAGGACGGCGCCCGGGAGGTCCTCGCGGGCCGCGTACCCCTCGACGCTTTCGACCGGCGTCTGCGGGAACGCGGTCTCCACCCCCGGGGCAGCGGCCATCTGCTGGCCGCTGCCCTGTTCCTGGACGGCCTCCGTTAGGCGGAGGTCCCCGTGTGGGTCTCGTCCGGGTCGACGCCCATGGTCAGCGTGGCGACGACCCCCTTGGCGATCTTCCCCTTCGGGTACTTGAGGGTGAGCAGGCCGCCCTCGGCCCCGTTGCCGGGGTAGATGGTGTCGTCGTCGAGGGTCGTGCGCTCCGTGGTGCTGGTGGAGTACGGGGCGACCTTCGCCGAGTCGAGGACCGCGCTCTCCGCGAAGAAGAGCTGTCCGGTGTGGCAGGTGTGCCCGCCCTCGTAGCCGGAGGACGTCATCCTCCCGCCCACGTGCACCTTGGCGTGGACGTGCACGCAACGCCCCCGGTACCAGCCGGGGAAGACCGTCCGGAACTCCACGTACCCGTGCTTGTCGGTGAGCTGCGTACCCCGCAGGTACCGCTTGTCGTCGGTGGGCTCCTCGTGACCGCCACCGCCACCGCCACCCGGTCCGCCTGTCGGGGGCGTACCGGTGGGCGGGGTGCCGGTCGGGGCGTCCGTGGGCGGCGTACCGGTCGGAGGCGTACCGCCCCCGGGGGCACCGCCTCCACCACCCGAGCTGAGGCTCTCGTACCCGGAGTAGATACCGAGCGCGTCGCAGTGCCAGATGTCGACGGCGGCGCCCCGCAGCGGCTTGCAGGTGTCGGAGTCGATCACCTTGAGCCGCACGGTCATCGGGATGCCCTCCCGGTCCTCCGTGATGTCCCTGCGGATCTTGTCCGCGTCGATGTAGTACGGCCCTTCGGTCGTCTCGGAGGTCAGCCGGTAACAGGCCTCACCCGCCGTGGGCTTCGCCGTAGGCTTCTTCCCGACCGCTCCGTCCGCCGAGGCGGTGGAGACGACCCCGGCGCCGATCCCCGCCGCGACCACGACCCCACCACCGGCGACGAGTGCCCGCCGCCGGGTCATGTCCCGCCTGTGCTTCTGGTTTTCGCTCATGGGCGAGGACCCTAGGAAGCAGGTCTGTCAGGAACGTGAGAGCGGGCTGTGGGTTCCTGTGTACGGACGAACGGACGGGGCGGTGGGGAGAGGCATCCGCCTCTCCCCACCGCCCCTTCGGCCTCTTCGGTCAGCTCACCCACTGCTGGCTGGCGCCACTGTGGCAGTCCCACTGACGGACGGGGGCACCCGCGTCCGTGCGCCAGTCCGCCACCTCCAGGCACTTCCTGCTGGCCGTGTTGTGGTAGACGGAATTCAGCGGGCCGGACAGGAACCAGCGCTGGTTGTCGCCGGCGTTGCAACCCCACTGGACGACGGCGGTGCCGTTGGCGCCGGACCCACCCGGAACGTCGACACACAGCCCGGTGGCCTTGTTGCGCAGCACGGGGATGTTGTCGATGTAGAAGAAGGTGAACTTCTGGTTGTCCCCGCCGTTACAGGGCCACTGGACGAGCTGAGTACCCCACACACCCGTGCCGCCAGGCACGTCCAGGCACATGTTGCTGCCCTGGTTCCTCATCTCGAAGGGGGCGCTCTCATTTGCCGACGCCGGGGTGAGCGGGGTCAGAGCGGTGAACCCCACGGCGGCGAGCAGTGCCAAGAGGGGTCGGTAGAGGGACCTTCGGGCTATGCGCATGACTGCCTTCCTGCAATGCGGTATCCGGTCGAGATGACGGGATGACTCAGACCGCCGGCGGCACGCTACTGAAGGTGATCAACTAGCACTGCACCATTCACGATTTGGGCGTGTCGCCGCGAGGCAGGGCGCAGTGAAGGCTCAGCTGGACGCGTACGTGACGAACCCCGCCCAGGCGGCCGGCGTCAGCGCGAGCTGGGGACCGGAGAGGTTCTTGGAGTCGCGGACGTGGACGGTGGCGGGGGTGGTGGCGACCTCGATGCAGGAGTCACCTTCGCTGCCGCTGCTGTAGCTGCTCTTGAACCACGCCAGTTCGGAGGCTTCCCCGGCCGAGGTGTTGCGGATCATGTCTCTCCCAGCAGTTGCTCGATGAGGGCCGACGACTCACGGGGAGTGAGAGCCTGAGCCCGGATGATGCCATACCGCAACTCCAGGATATGGAGCTGTTTCCGCTCGGTCACCGGCCGACCGTTGGCCACTACCGGCGAACGCCCGACCACCGATCCGTCATCGAACTTCAGCACCTCGATCCCGCCATCCACTCCGGCGTGTTCCTCCCGGTTCATCGGCATGACCTGAAGCTCGACGTTCCGCATCCGCCCGACCTCCAACAGGCGCTCCAGCTGAGCTCGCAGCAGGACCCGCCCGCCCAGCGGACGACGAAGCGTCCACTCCTCCAGGACGAAGCTGAGCTCAGGGGCGGGATCCCGCTGGAAGATGCTCTGCCGTGCCACACGACCGGCCGCCATCCGCTCCACCTCGTCCTGCGTGTACGCCGGCCGCCGCATCAACAGCAGCCCGCGCGCATACTCCGGTGTCTGCAAGAGGCCGTGGATGTTGAGCGGGTCGTAGAGCTGGATCTCGACCGCCCTCGCCTCCATCTTCGCCAAGGCCCGCACCTTCTTCGGGTACCGGACCTTCGCCACGTCCTCCTTCATCGCCGAGAGCAACCCGCCCGCCCCCAACACCTCGTCCGCCCTGTCCAGGAACTCAGGTCGCGGGATCCGTTTCCCGCTCTCGATCTTGTAGATGAGGTCCTCGCCGTAGCCGGTGGCCGTCCCGAGCTCGGCGGCCCGCATCCCCACCGCCTCCCTCCGCAGCCTCAACTGCCGTCCCACAGTGGCGACTACGGCCACACCCCAGTCATCGTCGGGATCGACCTCCCACCCCGGCTCGTCCGCCTCGGTCTTGAGCCGCTGCGCCCCACCGTCCACCGACATACCCGCACCCTTCCCTCGCCCCTTCGTGGCGCGACACCCCCCCCGGGAGGGCTCCGGACAGCCCGGACAGCAGTGGACAAGCTCCGGACAGTCACCCTACGCATCGGGTTCGTCACTGTTCACGGTAGGCGGCGACAGCCACGCTCGGTGAGGTGAATCAGCAGAACACCACCCAAGTCCTTTCGCTCGCACGCCACTTCACGGTCCTCCTGTCGCCCACGCCACGCGGGGCCCGGCTCGCCCGGCTGCTCGCCGTCGAGTGGATGCGGGATCACGAGGTGCCGTACGGCGTGACGGAGGCCGCCACCCAGGTCGTCGCCGAACTCGCCGCCAACGCCGCCACGCACGGCCGGATCGCCGGCCGCAGCTTCCGGCTCGGGCTCCTCGGTCACGAGGGCGTCCTGCGGATCGAGGTCACCGACACCCGGAGCGAGCGCCTCCCACGCATCCAACCGCCCTCTCCCGAGAGCGACTCCGGGCGCGGGCTGCTCCTGGTCGAGGCGCTGGCCGACCGGTGGGGCGTCGAGCCCGGTCCCGTACCGAGGAAGACCGTATGGGCTGAACTCGATCTCCCGAATCCCTGACCTGCGGAAACGACGCGACCCACCGGGTTCCAGGAAAGTGGGCTCCGGTGGGACGGGCGGTCCTTCCAAGGAACGACGAGAGAGAAAGAAACCTCACCAAACCCCATCCTTTCCCGCCCCGGGGCGCAGACTCACTCATGCGAGTGAAAGACACCAACTCGGCTGGATTCGGGATGGGTTAGCTGCAACACGCTCACCCTGACCGGCATATGCCACCAGACATGAGTCAGCCCCCGCCGGGACTGCAATCCAACGGCGAGGGCCTGACCACAAGGAAGTTCGGAGCTTCCCCACGGGTACCCAGAACACTAGCGCGCGCCTCCTCCCAGTCCCGTAAGGGCGCGGAAAACCACCCCCGTACGCGCACCCGTGTCGCCGGCGTCGTTCACGACAACGTCCGGCACACCACCCGCTTCACGGTGGTCGGCAACCACCTCTCGCAGCACGCCGCACTGTCGCTCGTCGCGATCGGTCTCTCCACGCACATCCAGTCGCACGAGGCGCCAGCACGGATGGCCGGCGAGAGGCTTACCGCGTCGGCAACGGCGACGCGTGGAGTCTCGATCTGTGGGCGCCGTTCCGGGCGAGCTGAAGGAGAGTGATCACCGTGGCTGACACCTCGTACGCCGAAGGGGCCCGGGACCGCCTGACGCGGTTCCGGGCCCCTTCAGTGACAGAACGTCAGTGCTTACCGCGCCGCGTCCGGGTGGACCGCGTCCGTCACCGGGCGGTCCTCGGTCGGCTTCGGGGCCGCCTTCTCGACCGGCTTGCGGAGCTGGATGTTCAGCTCGCGCAGGCGGGACTCGTCGAGCTCGGTCGGGGCGCCCATCAGGAGGTCCTGGGCGTTGCCGTTCAGCGGGAAGGCGATGGTCTCGCGGATGTTCGGCTCGTCGGCCAGGAGCATCACGATGCGGTCGACGCCCGGGGCGATGCCGCCGTGCGGCGGGGCGCCGTACTCGAAGGCGCGGAGCATGCCCGCGAACTCGTGCTCGACCGTCTCTCGCGAGTAGCCCGCGATCTCGAAGGCCTTGAACATGATCTCGGGCTCGTGGTTCCGGATCGCGCCCGAGGAGAGCTCGATGCCGTTGCAGACGATGTCGTACTGCCAGCCGAGGACGTCCAGCGGGTCCTGGGTCTCCAGGGCCTCAAGGCCGCCCTGCGGCATCGAGAAGGGGTTGTGCGAGAAGTCGATCTTGCCGGTCTCCTCGTCCTTCTCGTACATCGGGAAGTCGACGATCCACGCGAAGCGGAAGACGTTCTCCTCGAACTGGCCGGCGCGCTTGGCGGCCTCGACCCGGACCGGGCCCATGATCTTGGAGACCTCGTCGAACTCGCCCGCGCCGAAGAAGATCGCGTGGCCGGGCTCCAGGCCGAGGCGCTCGGTGAGGACCTTGACGTTCTCCTCGGTGAGGAACTTGGCGATCGGGCCGGTGAGGGCGTTGCCCTCGCCGACGCGGACCCAGGCCAGGCCCTTCGCGCCCAGGGAGACCGCGAAGTCGCCCAGCGCGTCGAAGAACTTGCGCGGCTGGTCACCCGTGTTCGGGACGGCCAGGGCCCGGACGTGCTTGCCCGCGAAGGCCTTGAACTCCGACGCCTCGAAGACGTCGGAGATGTCGACGAGCTCCAGCGCGGTACGCAGGTCGGGCTTGTCGTTGCCGTACTTCAGCATCGACTCGCGGAACGGGATCCGCGGGAACGGGGAGGTGACGTGGCGGCCGCCGCCGAACTCCTCGAAGAGCTCCGTCATGAGCTTCTCGATCGGCTGGAAGACGTCCTCCTGCTCGACGAAGCTCATCTCGACGTCGAGCTGGTAGAACTCGCCCGGCGAACGGTCCGCGCGCGCGTCCTCGTCGCGGAAGCAGGGCGCGATCTGGAAGTAGCGGTCGAAGCCGGAGATCATCAGCAGCTGCTTGAACTGCTGCGGCGCCTGCGGCAGCGCGTAGAACTTGCCCGGGTTCAGACGGGACGGGACGACGAAGTCGCGGGCGCCCTCGGGGGAGGTCGCGGCGAGGATCGGGGTCGCCATCTCGTTGAAGCCGAGGGCCACCATCTTGGAGCGGATGGAGGCGATGACGGCGGAGCGCAGCATGATGTTGCGGTGCATGCGCTCGCGGCGCAGGTCGAGGAAGCGGTACTCCAGGCGCCGCTCCTCGTTGACGCCGTCGTCGGCGTTGATGGTGAAGGGGATCTGCTTCGCGGCACCCAGGACCTCGACCGTGGCGGCCTCGATCTCGATCTCGCCGGTGGCGAGCTCCGGGTTGACGTTGTCCGCGCCACGCGAGACGACCTTGCCGTCCACGCGGACGACGGTCTCCTTCGTCAGCTTGTCGAGGACCTCGGCGGCGGCGGTGCCGGGCCGGGCGACGAGCTGCGTGATGCCGTAGTGGTCGCGCAGATCGATGAAGAGGATGCCGCCCAGGTCGCGCCGATTGTGCAGCCAGCCGCTCAGCCGGACGTCGGTGCCGACGTCAGAGGCGCGGAGCTCGCCGCAGGTGTGGGACCTGTACCGATGCATCGTCGTTCATCCAGTCTTCGGGATCTGTGGTCGCGGACGCCGCCCTATGGCCCATGTCACAGATGTCACAGGACACGCGGGCAGACCCACCCAGAGTACCGGCCGGGCCAAGATCGGTTTTCGAATACGCTCAGTGGCGATCTGGTGTCCGATATTCATAAAGTGGGGCAATGCGCACCGAGGACGTCCTGGCCGCGATCGCGACCGGCCTGTGGCGCTGGGACAACGCGTCCGGGATCGTCTCGCTCGACGCCGAGGCCGCCCGGCTGCTCGGGCTGCCCGCGGAGCCCGTCCGGCTCACCGAGGCGGCCGTGCGCTCGCGTTTTCATCCCGTCGACTGGAACGAGATCGACGGAGTCGTGAACCTCGCCGTCGCCGAGGGGACGCTCGCCGAGGCGCGGCTGCGGATCATGGACGGGCACGGCCGGGTGATCCGTACCGTACGGAGCAGGTCGAAGCCGCTCATCGAGGGGAACGACTACCAGCTGGTCGGCACCCTTCAGGAGGTCGCCGAGCAGGTACCGGGGACCGCCGCGCACACCCCCATCACGGGTGACTGGCGCCGGTCCCGCGAGGCGTTCCTCCTCGACGCCGGGCGGGCGCTCGCGGAGGCCCGGTCGACGGCCGAGGTGCTGCGGGTGGCCGCCTCCCTCTCGATGCCCGGGTTCTCGCCGGACGGGCTCGCGGTCTTCGGGGTCGCGGGCGACCGGCTGACGGTCATCGGCCATCACGGGCACAGCGAGGGCGACGAGGGTCCGTTCTCCTCGATGTCGCTCGACACGGACTACCCGGCGGCGGAGGCCGCGCGCACGGGCCGGGCGATCTATCTGCCGAGCCCCGACGAGTACCTGCGCCGCTTCCCCGTGACCTGGCCGCTCGCGCAGCGCTTCGGCCGCCGTTCCTGGGCCTTCGTGCCGCTGGTCGTCGCCGGCCGCACGATGGGGGCCTGGATGGCGGCCTTCAAGCATCCGGTGGCCTTCACCCCCGACGAGCGGTCGGTGCTGACGACGGTCGCCCGGATGCTCGCCCAGGCCCTCGCACGCGCGGGCGTGGCGGAGTCCGAGCGCGAGTTGTCGCTCGGACTGCAGCGGACGATGATGCCGGTCCTCGGGCCGGGCATCCCCGGCATCCAGGTGGCCGCGCGGTACGTGCCGACCGGCGGCGGACTCCAGGTCGGCGGCGACTGGTACGACATGATCCGGCTGCCCGGCGGCACCTCCCGCACCGGCGGGCGCGGCGCCGGGCGCATCGCCCTCGTGATCGGCGACGTCCAGGGTCACGACGTGCGGGCGGCCGGCCTGATGGGGCAGCTGCGGATCGCGCTGCGCGCGTACGCCTCCGAGGGCCACCGGCCGGACGCCGTCCTCTCCCGCGCCTCGCGCTTCCTGTACGGGATCACCGACGGCGACGACGGGGAGGGCGAGGCCGGTCCGCGCTTCGCCACCTGCCTCTATCTGGAGGTCGACCTGGAGAGCGGGACCGTCGACATCGCGCGGGCCGGGCATCCGGACCCGGCGGTACGGATGAACGACGGAACGGTTCTCCTGAGGCCCACCGCGGGCGGCCTGCCCCTCGGCATCGACCCCGACACCGACTACCCCACCACGCGGCTCACCCTGGAACCCGGCGAGACCCTGATGATCTGCACCGACGGCCTCCTGGAGACCGGCGGGCACGACCTCGACACCGGCTGGGATCGGGTCCGCGAGCTCCTGGAGTCCCACGACGGCGAGGACCTGGAGGCGCTCGCCGACACGCTCGTGGAGGCCGTCCACGGCCCCGGCTCCCACTACACGACCGGACCGCTCGCCGACCGCCGCGAGGACGACATCGCCGTCCTGCTGCTCTCCCGCCGGCCCGTCGGCACGATCCCGGAGGCCCCGCGCCGCACCCTGATGACGATCGCGCAGGCCGAGCCGGAACGGATCGCCGCGGCGCGCGAGCAGGTACGGCAGCTGCTGCACGACTGGCGGGACGAGGACCAGCTCGACTCGGCGGTCCTCATGGTCTCCGAGATGGTCACCAACGTCCTCGTGCACACGGACGGCGACGCGCTCCTCGTCGCCGAGGTCGCCTGCGGGGAGAAGGCCCGGCGGCTGCGCGTCGAGGTCTCCGACGGGAGCGACGAACTGCCGCACAAGCGCCACCCGGGCGAGATGGCGTCGAGCGGGCGCGGCCTGGTCCTGATGGAGATGCTCGCGGACGCGTGGGGCGTCGACCCGCGCGGCGAGGGCAAGGCGATCTGGTTCGAGCTGAACGAACCGGACTCGGGACAGGGCTGCTGCCCGTAGCCCGCCGTGCGGGCGGGCTCCCCGTGTGCGGGGCTCTCGTGCGCGGCGCAGACTGGTCTCGTACGCCCGCCGGGGGACTCGTGACCTTCGTCGGGGGGACCACGGAGCATGCCATGGACACCCACAAGGTCGGCAGCGACACCACCGTGCTGGCCGACAGCCTCGAAGCCCCGGGCATCGGGCACCTGCCCGTCAACGCCTATGTCGTCACCGCCACCGAGCCCATCGTCGTCGACACCGGCGTCTCCCTCCCCGACCGTGACTTCGTCGCGACGCTCGGCGAGGTCATCGACCCGGCCGACGTGCGCTGGATCTGGCTGACCCACCCCGACCGGGACCACACCGGCGGCATCTTCGACCTCCTCGACGCCGCCCCGGACGCGCGGGTGATCACGACGTTCCTCGGGGCCGGCGCGATGACCGCCGAACGCCCGCTGCCCATGGACCGGTTGTACTTCCTCAATCCCGGCCAGTCCCTGGACGTCGGCGACCGCGCCCTGCACGCCTTCCGGCCGCCGCTCTTCGACAACCCCGCCACCGTCGGCTTCTACGACGACCGCACCCGTTTCTGCTTCAGCTCCGACTGCTTCGGCGGGCCCATGCCGAGCGCGGAGGTCGCGGAGAGCGGACACGCGAGCGACCTCAAGCCGGAGGACCTGCGGCAGGCCCAGCTGATGTGGGCGACGATCGACAGCCCCTGGGCGCACCTCGTGGACCCGGAGAAGTACCGGGCGACGATCGAGCCGATACGGGAGATGGCTCCGGAGATCGTGCTGTCCACGCATCTGCCGCCGGCCGTACGGATGCTGGACCGGATGATCGAGACGATCGCGATGGTCCCGGACTCCGACCCCTTCGTGGGACCCGACCAGGCGGCCCTCGAACAGCTCCTGGCCTCCTTCCAGCCGGACGGTCCGGTGCCGGCCTAGGCGGTGCCCGCCGTGCCGGTGCCGGGCTAGGCGGTGCCGGCCTAGGCGGTGCCCGCCGTGCCGGTGCCGGGCTAGGCGGTGCCGGCCTAGGCGGTGCCGGCCGTGCCCGGAGTGTCCTCGGGGGACTCGCGGGGAGCCCCGTACCGCGTCCGCAGCTCGCCGAGGATCCCCGTCGCCGCGGCCGTCAGCGGTACCGCGAGCAGCATGCCCAGGATGCCCGCGACGGACGCCCCGGCCGTGATCGCCAGCATCACCGCGGCCGGGTGCATCTGCACGGTCCGGCTCTGCACCATCGGCTGGAGCAGGTAGCCCTCGATCATCTGGACCGCCAGGACGATGCCGAGCACCCACAGCGCGATGGCGAAGCCCCGGTCCGCGAGCGCGACGAGGACGGCGATCGCGCCGGAGAGGAAGGCGCCGAGGTACGGGATGTAGGCGGTGACGAAGACGAGCGCGGCGAGACCCACCGCGCCGGGCACGTCGAGGACGACGAGGCCGAGGCCGATGAGGATCGCGTCGACGAGGGCGACGAAGGTCGTCCCGCGCATGAAGCCCTCGACGGCCTCGAAGGCGCGGCGTGCCATGGCCTCGACGAGGTCGCCGGTGGTGCGGGGGACGAGGGCGCGCAGGGCGCCGGCGGCCCGGTCCGAGTCCCGCAGGAAGAAGAAGATCAGGACCAGGGAGAGGGCGGCGGTGGCGAGCATCCCGCCGACGACGCTGAGGCCCGTGAGCACGCCCGACGCGGCCGTTCCGCCGAACTCCTTCAGGAGGCCCTCGGCGTTCTTGGCGAGGTCGTCGAGGGAGGTCCCGGCGGGGCCGAGGTGCTCGGCGATGTCGGTGGCGGCCTGCCGGAGCGAGGCGATGATCTGGTCGCCGGTCTCGATGAGCGCGGCGACGACGATGTACGTGGCTCCGCCGACGACGGCGAGGACGGCGACGACGGTGAGCGCGGCGGCGGACGATCTCCGGACCTTCATGCGGAGCAGGCGCCGGTAGAGGGGCCCGAGGAGCGCGGTGCCGAGGATCGCGAGCAGGACTGGGGTGACGACCGTCTCGAAGACGACGCACAGCCAGATGCCGACGGCGGCGACCCCGGCGACGAGGAGCAGGACGGCGCACCAGGCGGCGACCCGGCGGACGGGTTCGGGAAGGAGCGGTGACGACGTCTGCACCCGACCACCGGACCACGCTCTCCGGCGTGTCGTCGCGCGCGGACCGACCGTACGGGTGACGGGGCGTCAGCGGGGCCGCCCCGTCACCGGACACCCGTGCGCATGTACGGGTGACCCATGCGCGCGCGTACGGGGCCGGGCGCGCCGCCCGACCCCGTACCGCGTCCTGCCGTTCCTGCCGTTCCTGCCGTTCCTGCCTACTCGCCCATGCCGTGCACCGCCGGGATCGTCCCGAGGCGGCCCGCCTGGAAGTCCTCGAAGGCCTGGCGGAGTTCGGCCTGGGTGTTCATGACGAACGGGCCGTAGTGGGCCATCGGCTCACGGATCGGCTGTCCGCCGAGGAGCACGACCTCCAGGTCCGGGGTGTTCCCGTCCTGCTTCTCGTCGGCGCGGACGGTCAGCGAGCCGCCCTTTCCGAAGACGGCGGTCTGGCCCATGTGGACCGGGCGCCGCTCCGCGCCCACGCTGCCGCGGCCGGCCATGACGTACGCGAGGCCGTTGAAGTCCTCGCGCCACGGCAGGGTGATCTCGGCGCCCGGTCGCAGGGTCGCGTGGATCATCGTGATCGGGGTGTGGGTGATGCCGGGCCCGTCGTGGCCGTCCAGCTCGCCCGCGATGACGCGGAGCAGCGCGCCGCCGTCGGGGGAGGTGAGCAGCTGGACCTGGCCGCCGCGGATGTCCTGGTAGCGGGGGGCCATCATCTTGTCGCTCGCGGGCAGGTTCACCCACAGCTGGAGGCCGTGGAAGAGGCCGCCGCTGACGACGAGGGACTCCGGCGGCGCCTCGATGTGGAGGAGGCCGGAGCCGGCCGTCATCCACTGGGTGTCGCCGTTGGTGATGGTGCCGCCGCCGCCCTGGGAGTCCTGGTGGTCGAAGGTCCCGTCGATGATGTAGGTGACGGTCTCGAAGCCCCGGTGGGGGTGCCAGGGCGTGCCCTTGGGCTCTCCGGGCGCGTACTCCACCTCACCCATCTGGTCCATCATGATGAACGGGTCGAGGTACTGGTAGTTGATCCCCGCGAAGGCGCGGCGGACCGGGAAGCCCTCGCCCTCGAAGCCCGAGGGAGCCGTGGTCACGGCGAGTACCGGGCGAGGAGTGGCGTCGGCCTGGGCGGCCACGCGCGGCAGGGTGAGCGGGTTCTCGACAGTCACTGCGGGCATGACGGACCTCCTAGAGCGGCCTTCTCCGACCTTGTACGTCCACTTTAGTTGAACGATGAACTTCTTGCCACCCAGAACGCGGAACGCCCGGGAGTAATTCCTCCCGGGCGCTCTCCCACGTCTTGGGCCAAGCCTGCGTCAGCCGTACATCCTGCGCATCGCGAAGTCGACCATCTGCTCCACGGCCTTCGCGTCGAAGACCATCCGGTGGTCGCCCTCCATGTCGAGGACGAAGCCGTAGCCGGTCGGCAGCAGGTCGATCACCTCGGCGCCGGTGATCACGAAGTACTTCGACTCCTTGCCCGCGTACCGCCTCAGCTCCTTGAGCGAGGTGAACATCGGGATGACCGGCTGCTGGGTGTTGTGCAGGGCCAGGAACCCGGGGTTGTCGCCGCGCGGGCAGTAGACCTTCGAGGTCGCGAAGATCTGCTGGAAGTCCTCGGGCGCGAGCGTGCCGGTCGTGAAGGCGCGGACCGCGTCGGCGAGGGAGGGCGGCGAGGGCTCCGGGTAGAGCGGGGGCTGCTGCCCGTACCCGCCCTGCATGCCTCCCTGCATGCCGGCCTGCATCCCGCCCTGCTGCGGCGGGGCGTACTGCTGCTGGGCACCCGGATTCTGCTCGTAGCCGTACATGGGGCCAGCCTATCGACCCGGGGGCGGTCGCAGCACTGGGCACGGGTCACTCGCGGCCCGCCCCGCCGCCCGTACGCGCCCCCGCCCACCGCTCGTACGCGTTTTCGTGCGCAACGCCACCTCTTGCTAGGTTCGCGGGAGCAATTTCCGGTCACCACGGGGGTGGAACATGGCGCTGACCGCCACTTGGGAAGAGTTGTTCGGCGGATCCGCACCGACCGGGCAACCCGCGACGATGACTCTCGCGGGCGTACCCGCCCCCGATTCCGGCGGTGGCGGTGGCGGTGGCGGCGGCAACGCGAACCTGAAGGCCGACGTGGGCCCGTGGCACGAGGCCGGGAACACCTCCGGTGAGCTGCGCACCTCCACCTCCACCTCGCTCACCGACCTCGACACCGCGAACGAGGGCGTCAGCGGCGGCACCGCCGGCTTCGCCTCCTCGGGCGCCCTCACCGAGATCCTCGGCACCTGGAAGGCCCGCCTCACCGCCGTACGCGACGAGTGCGGCCGCCTCGAAGGCGCGCTGAAGAGCGCCGGCCGGGACTTCGGCGAGCGCGAGGCCGCGACCCAGCGGAAGATCGCCGCCGAGGCGCCGGCTCCCGCGCAGAAGGAAGGCTGAGCCCCGTGCCCACCTGGCAGCAACTGCGCGATGTGAAGCTCGACGAGTACTCGGACGCCGCCGACGGCTGGGGCAAGGTCAGCTCCCGCGCCAACTCGGACAAGGACCGTGTCGACAACGGCATGTTCGCCAAGATCCACGACACGCAGAAGGGCGAGACCGCCACGAAGGCGGGCGGCGACGTCCAGCAGCTCTCCCGCAACTACCAGTACCTGCACACCGAGTGCGGACTGATCCGGACGGCGCTCAACGGTCTCGCCACCGAACTCGCGGCCCCGCAGAAGAAGTTGAAGCAGGCCCTGGAGGACGCGGAGAACCTCAAGTTCACCGTGAAGCCCGACGGCTCGGTCGAGTACCCGACCGATTCCCTCGTCCTCTCGCCCGGCACCAACACCGCCGAGCACGGCGCCCCGGTCCCGCTCGCGCCCGGCAAGGGCGAGGGGGTCGGCAGCGCCGACGCCAACAAGGGCAAGGCCGAGGACATCGCCGAGCGCATCGGCGACGCCGTCCGCGAGGCCGACGAGATCGACAGCCGGTACTCCGCCGCCCTGCGCAGGCTCAAGGCCGATCCCGGTCTGGAGGTCAGCGCAGAGGACCTCGTCGACGCCGCCGCCGACACCAAGGCCCTCCAGCAGGCCGCCGGGAAGTACGCCGACGACGACCGGATCCCGCACGGCAAGTCCCCCAAGGAGAACGCCGACTGGTGGAACGGCCTCAGCCAGGAGCAGCGCGACGAGTACGCCACGCTCTACCCGGCCTCGGTCGGCGCCCTGGACGGCATCCCGTCCGCGGTCCGCGACGACGCCAACCGGATGGTCTTCGCCGAGAACAGGGCGCAGATCCAGACGGACCTGAACAGGCCCGCGCCGAACCAGTACATCCCGAACCCGAACGGCAGCTACCCGGCCGCGGTCCTCAGCCCCGAGTACAGGCAGTGGCAGAAGGACCAGGAACGGCTGAAGGAGCAGCTCAAGGGCAGCGACTCGATCCAGGCCCGCTTCGACGCCACCGGCAAGGAGGGCCTGCCGGAGGCGTACCTCCTCGGCTACGACAAGGAGGGCATCGGCCGGGCGATCATCGCCAACGGCAACCCCGACACGGCCGACCACACCGCCGTCTACGTGCCGGGCACGACGACGAACCTGAAGGACTTCGACGAGGACATCAGCCGGATGACCGACATGTGGGGGGAGACCCAGAAGTGGGCGCCCGGTGAGAGCGTCTCGACCATCACCTGGTTCGGCTACGAGGCTCCCCAGTCGGTCGTGACCGATGCCACGCAGAAGGACTACGCGTACAACGGCTCGCCCAAGCTGCTCCAGTTCATGGACGGCCTGGAGACGGTGCAGGGCGGCCCCGACAACAGCCACACGACGATCATCGGCCACAGCTACGGTTCGACCGTCGTCGGCGACGCCTCCAACAAGGGAGACCTGGCCGCCGACGACATCGTGGCGGTCGGCAGCCCCGGCATGCTCACCGGCAGGGCCGAGGACCTCGACGTCGGCAAGGACCACGTCTGGTCCGAGGCGGCGACGAGCGACGTGGTTCCGGCGGGCGGCAAGGTCGCCGGCCTCGGCGGCTACACGTGGGGCGTCGAGACCTGGAACGGCGTTCCGTTCAACGCCGGGTACGTGCAGACCGTGCCGTCGGACGAGCTGTTCGGGGCGCACCGTATGGACGTGGACACGAGCGGCCACACCGACTACTGGACGCGGGACTCCGAGAGCATCAGGAACCAGGCCAAGGTCGTGGCGGGCCGATACGACAAGGTGAACGAGGACTGATGAACCCCACCAACCGCACCAGGACCCGCGGGGCGGCGCTCGGCGTCCTCCTCCTGTGTCTCTCCACCCTCGCGACGGGATGTTCCATGAACGACGCCGGCGGTGCCGACGACCTCGGCTACACCCCGACGACCCTCGAGGTCGAGAAGGCGCGGACGCGCACCAAGGAGATCTCCAGCGAGATCTTCGACATGATCGGGCTGCCCAAGGGCAAGACGACCCCGGGCGGCGCCGGTGCCTCCACGTGCAAGGAGGACCCCGAGCACCTCTTCATGATCCGCCACCCCTGGTCGGTGTACGACGTCTCCGAGGATGAGCTGAAGCAGGGCTTCGAGCGGCTCCGGCAGGCGCTGCCCGCCAAGGGCTGGAAGGTCGTCTCGTACGGCCCGAACAACAGCAAGGCCAAGAGCCTGGAGCTCCTCGCGGAATCCGAGAAGGAGCACTTCGCCGTCAACGCGGAGCTGTGGGTCGGCAGCACAGACCCGAAGAAGAAGAACCTGATCGGCGTCACCGTCGTCTCCGGCTGCTTCCGCGCGCCCGAGGGGACGGACCTGAAGGGTCTGTACTGAGAGCGCACATCGATGGGAGCACTCGTCACTGAAAGCACTCGTCGCGTGAGGGAGGCCCGGGGCACATGCCCCGGGCCCTTTTTCTGCGGCTCGTGTCACAGATGGCCGGATAGGGGTTGCTCTTATTACCGGCGGGTAGCATCATCGTAGAGAAGCGTGGGCTACTCACCGGTAGTACGAGCACGACCACGCCCGCGTACCAGGACATCCGCCTCCCCGAGCCTTTACGGAGCCGTCGCCATGGGGCACTACAAGTCGAATCTCCGCGACATCGAGTTCAACCTCTTCGAGGTCCTCGGCCGCGACAAGGTGTACGGCTCCGGGCCGTTCGAGGAGATGGACGTCGAGACCGCCAAGAGCATCCTCGACGAGATCCGCCGCCTCGCCGAGAACGAGCTCGCGGAGTCCTTCACCGACGCCGACCGCAACCCGCCGGTCTTCGACCCGGAGACCAACACCGCCCCCGTGCCGGCCACCTTCAAGAAGTCGTACAACGCCTTCATGGAGTCCGAGTACTGGCGTCTGGGCATCCCCGAGGAGATCGGCGGCACCGTCTCCCCGCGCTCCCTGATCTGGGCGTACGCGGAGCTGCTGCTCGGCTCGAACCCGGCCATCTGGATGTACTCCTCCGGCCCGGCCTTCGCCGGCATCCTCTACAACGAGGGCAACGAGGCGCAGAAGAAGGTCGCGCAGATCGCCGTCGAGAAGCGCTGGGGCTCCACCATGGTGCTCACCGAGCCCGACGCGGGCTCGGACGTCGGCGCCGGCCGCACCAAGGCCACCCAGCAGGAGGACGGCTCCTGGCACATCGAGGGCGTGAAGCGCTTCATCACGTCCGGTGAGCACGACATGGAGGAGAACATCCTCCACTACGTCCTCGCCCGCCCCGAAGGCGCCGGCCCCGGCACCAAGGGCCTCTCCCTCTTCCTCGTCCCCAAGTTCGAGTTCGACTGGGAGACCGGCGAGCTGGGCGAGCGCAACGGCGCCTACGCCACGAACGTCGAGCACAAGATGGGCCTCAAGGCCTCCAACACGTGCGAGATGACCTTCGGCGACCAGCACCCCGCCAAGGGCTGGCTGATCGGCGACAAGCACGACGGCATCCGCCAGATGTTCCTCATCATCGAGTTCGCCCGCATGATGGTCGGCACGAAGGCGATCTCCACCCTCTCCACGGGCTACCTCAACGCCCTGGAGTACGCCAAGGAGCGCGTCCAGGGCACCGACCTGGCGAACTTCATGGACAAGGCCGCGCCCAAGGTCACCATCACGCACCACCCCGACGTCCGCCGCTCGCTCATGACGCAGAAGGCGTACGCCGAGGGCATGCGCTCCCTCGTCCTCTACACGGCCTCCGTGCAGGACGAGATCGCGATCAAGGAAGCGGCCGGCGAGGACGCCAAGGCGCTGCACGGCCTGAACGACCTGCTGCTCCCGATCGTCAAGGGCTACGGCTCCGAGAAGGGCTACGAGCAGCTCGCGCAGTCGCTCCAGACCTTCGGCGGCTCCGGCTTCCTGCAGGAGTACCCGATCGAGCAGTACATCCGGGACGCCAAGATCGACACCCTCTACGAGGGCACCACGGCCATCCAGGGCCAGGACTTCTTCTTCCGCAAGATCGTCCGCGACCAGGGCGCGTCCCTGAACGCGCTGTCCGAGGAGATCAAGAAGTTCCTCGCGGTCGGCACCGGCGGCGAGGACCTGGCCGACGCCCGCGACGCGCTGGCCAAGGCCGCCGTCGACCTGGAGAGCATCGTCGGCACGATGATCACCGACCTCACCGCCACCGGCGAGGACGTCAAGAACATCTACAAGGTCGGCCTCAACACCACCCGCCTGCTGCTGGCCTCCGGCGACGTCGTCGTCGGCTACCTGCTGCTGCGCGGTGCGGCCGTCGCCGGCGAGAAGCTGGCCGCGGGCGCGGCGGACAAGTCCGCCAAGGAAGCAGCCTTCTACCAGGGCAAGATCGCGGCCGCGAAGTTCTTCGCCGCCAACATCCTGCCGGGCGTGAGCGCCGAGCGCGCCCTCGCCGAGGCCGTCGACGGCTCGCTGATGGACCTGGACGAGGCCGCGTTCTAGGACGCCCCCGTTCACACAGGCACGGCCCGTCCCCGGGGAGGGGGGCGGGCCGTACCCCTGTGCGCGGGCAGGCTCCCTACGAGGGGCGGCCGCCGAACTGCCAGTCGTGCACCTCGACGTCGGCGTACGAGTCCGGGGTCGGGAGGACGGCGCGGGCCGCCTCCGGGTCCGGCGCCCGGACCAGCGCCGCCGTGCCCAGCCAGGTGGCACCGTCGTCGGAGAGCAGCGGCCCATAGGCGATCAGGTCCCCCCGGTCCTCCCAGTCGGACGGCGCCTCCAGGTCGACGGCCCGCCCCGTCGCCGTGGCCGCACCGAGGCCGATCACCAGGAAGCGGTCGCCGCCGGTCCGGCCGCCGGGGAAGTCCCACATGGTGCGCCCGAGGACGTTGCGCCACCGGCGCAGCATCACGTCCCGGTAGACACCGGCCTGATAGTTGGGCTCGTCGAAGGCGAACGCGCGGGCGGCGCCGGCATCGGGCAGGTCGAGGATGTGCACGCTGCCGCTGGGCGCCTCGCCGTCCTCGCCGAAGGTCGGACCGCGGGCGATCATCTCCTTGGCGTACTGGTCCATGTAGGCCCAGTGGGACTCGATCAACGCGTCGCGCAACGGCAGGGAGCCGATCCGGTCCCGGTGGTAACAGAGGAATTCCATGACCGAAGGATCTCCTCGCGCGGGCGCGCGGGGCGAGCGTTTTGCGGGGCCCCGTATTCGTATACCGGGCCCTGCGTAAGGTGGAACCCATGAGCAGCGCAGCCTCCCGTCCCACCGCAGGCCCCTTCGACCGCGGACACACCGACGACCTCATGGCCTTCCTGACGGCCTCGCCCTCGCCGTACCACGCGGTCGCGAGCGCCGCCGAGCGGCTTGAGAAGGCCGGGTTCCGCCAGGTCGAGGAGACCGCGGCCTGGGACGCTACGAGCGGCGGGAAGTACGTGATCCGCGGCGGCGCGATCATCGCCTGGTACGTGCCGGAGGGCGCCTCCGCCCACACCCCGTACCGGATCGTCGGCGCCCACACCGACTCCCCCAACCTGCGCGTCAAGCCGCAGCCCGACATGGGCGCGCACGGCTGGCGGCAGGTCGCGGTCGAGATCTACGGCGGCACCCTGCTCAACACCTGGCTCGACCGCGACCTCGGCCTCGCCGGGCGGCTCACCCTCCGCGACGGCAGCCACCACCTGGTCAACGTGGACCGGCCGCTGCTGCGCGTCCCGCAGCTCGCGATCCACCTCGACCGGGGCGTCAACGACGGCCTCAAGCTGGAGCGCCAGCGCCACATGCAGCCGATCTGGGGCATCGGCGAGGTCCACGAGGGCGACCTGATCTCCTTCGTCGCCGCCGAGGCGGGCGTCGACGCCGAGGACGTGAGCGGCTGGGACCTGATGGTGCACGCCGTCGACGCACCCGCCTACCTGGGCCGCGACCGCGAGCTGCTCGCCGGGCCGCGCATGGACAACCTGCTGTCCGTGCACGCCGCCGTCGCCGCGCTCGCCTCCCTCGCGGGCCGCGACGACCTCCCGTACATCCCGGTCCTCGCCGCCTTCGACCACGAGGAGAACGGCTCCGAGGCCGACACCGGTGCCCAGGGCCCGCTCCTCGGCAACGTCCTGGAGCGCTCGGTGTACGCGCGCGGCGGCTCCTACGAGGACCGCGCCCGGTCCTTCGCCGGCACCGTCTGCCTCTCCTCCGACACCGGCCACGCCGTCCACCCGAACTACGCGGAGCGCCACGACCCGACGCACCACCCGCGCGTCAACGGCGGCCCGATCCTGAAGGTGAACGTCAACCAGCGGTACGCCACCGACGGCAGCGGCCGCGCGGTCTTCGCCGCCGCCTGCGAGAAGGCGGGCGTGCCGTGGCAGTCGTTCGTCTCCAACAACGACATGCCCTGCGGCACGACGATCGGCCCGATCACCGCCGCCCGCCACGGCATCAAGACGGTCGACATCGGCGTGGCGATCCTCTCCATGCACAGCGCCCGCGAACTCTGCGGCGCCGAGGACCCGTACCTCCTGGCCAACGCCCTGGTCGCGTTCCTGGAGGGCTGACGCTCAGCGGCTCAGGCCGCGAAACATCCGCGAAAGGTGCCGGTTGGCAGGGTCGCCTCATGCATCGTCATGAGGGGCCCTCCCGGGGCAGGTTCATCGCGGGTGTCGGGGGCGCCGTCACCGTCGCCGCGGCGGTGGCGGGGGTGTTGATCGGCACGTACAACGACCGGCCGCCGTGGGGGACGGACATCGCCTACGAGGGCGGCTTCGTCATGGCGTCCCGGATCCGCGGGTACGACGTGGACGGCACGCGGACGAAGGCGCTGCTCGCCGGGGAGTGCGTGCTCATGGAGCGGCAGGGCATGGGCGGCGACCGGGCCGTGCACGACCCGGCCGCCTGGGTGGACGGATGCCTGGACGCCGCCGCGGGGCGGCCGTCCAGGCACCAGGGTCTCGTCCGCTGACTACGCGTCCATACCGGCGAGGATCAGCGGCAGCCGGGACACGCCCGCCGCCGTGATCTTCACCGGGACGCCCCAGTCCTGCTGGTGGACGTGGCAGGCCGGGTACTCGTTCGCCGGGTCGTCGTCGCAGGACGCGGCCATGGCCGAGACGTGCAGGACGCCCTCGGTGAGCTCGGGGTCGAGGTCGAGCTCGCGGAAGAGGTCCGTGCCCGTGCCCTCGCCCGCGAGGAGCAGTTCCGGCGGGGTCGAGGAGACCAGGAGGCGGGTCGAGGGGCCGTACCGCTCGTCCAGCTTCTGGCCGTTGGGCGCCTGGAAGACCACGTCCAGCCGGAGGCGGCCCGGGGCGACCTCGGTGGCCTCGCGCCGGGTGCGGTGGGCGACGGCCTCGACCTGGACGGCCTCCTCGGGGAGGCGCAGCCGGGTCAGCCGGTGCCGGGCGGACTCGACGACCACGATGTCGCCGTCGACGAGGACCGCGTCGCTGGGCTCGCGCAGGTCCGTGGCGAGCGTCGTCACCTCGCCGGACGCCGGGTCGTAACGGCGCAGGGCGTGGTTGTACGTGTCGGAGACCGCGACCGAGCCGTCCGGGAGGGCGGTCACGCCCAGCGGGTGCTGGAGCAGGGCCTGGGCGGCGGCGCCGTCGCGGTGGCCGAAGTCGAAGAGGCCGGTGCCGACGGCGGTGTGGACCGCACCCTCCGTGTCGACCCAGCGCAGGGCGCTGGTCTCGGAGTCGGCGACCCACAGCCGGTCCTCGGTCGCGGCGAGCCCGGAGGGCTGCGCGAACCAGGCTTCGGCGGCGGGCCCGTCGACGAGCCCCTCGTTGGTGGTGCCGGCCGCGACCTCGACGGTCTTCGTGGCCGGGTCGTACGTCCACAGCTGGTGGACGCCGGCCATGGCGATCCACACCTTGCCCTGCCACCAGGCGACGTCCCACGGCGAGGACAGGTCGACCTCCAGGGCGGGCCCGGACGTGGGGGAGCCCTGCCACCACTGCTTCCCGGTGCCGGCGATCCGCTCGATCGCGCCGGTCGCCGGGTCGAGGACACGCAGGGCGTGGTTCACGGTGTCCGCGACGACGACGGTGCCGTCGGGCAGCTGCGCGAGGCCCTGCGGCTCCCGGAAGACACCCTCGCCGATCCGCCGTACGACGGTCTCGCCGTCGGCGGCCAGCTCGACGAGCTGGTGCCGGGTGGTGTCGGAGACCAGGAAGTTCCCGGAGGGCAGCAGGATCGCCTTGCCGGGGAAGCGCAGATCGGTGGCGACGGGCTCGGGCGCCACGTACGGCCCGTCGCCGCGCCGCAGCGTCCCCTTGGCCTCGTGCTCGGCCTCCAGCTCCTCGACGAGCGTCCGGATCGCGTTGGCGTGCCCCTCACCGGCGTGCTGGGCGACGACGTACCCCTCGGGGTCGATCACGACGAGCGTCGGCCACGCGCGCACGGCGTACTGCTTCCAGGTCGCGAGCTCCGGGTCGTCGAGGACGGGGTGGTGCACCTCGTACCGCTCGACGGCGTCGACGACGGCCTGGTGCTCGGCCTCGTGCACGAACTTCGGCGAGTGCACGCCGACGATGACGAGCGTGTCGCGGTGCTTCTCCTCCAGATCACGCAGCTCGTCGAGCACGTGCAGGCAGTTCACACAGCAGAAGGTCCAGAAATCAACAACAACGCACTTACCTCGCAGGTCGGCGAGGGTGAGATCTTTCCCGCCGGTGTTCAGCCAGCCACCCTTGCCGATCAGCTCGGGAGCACGGACACGGGCACGTCGGCGGGGCGCGGGCGCAGGGGTGGGCGCCGGGGCAGCATCGTTCATCCTTCAAGCTTGCCATCCGCCTGTGAACACAGGATCACCCCCGCGCGAAGCGGCTGCTCAGGGCATACGCCCCACCACGGCGACCTCCGAGAACTCCCGGAGGAAGGTCATGCGGCCGTTCCCGCCGACGTCGCCCATTGGATCTGGATGCGTTGCTCGGGGATGATCCGCCGCCCTCGCGCTCCCTTACTCACCTCGACGCGGTCCACGGCGAGCGACAGCCGCACGCGCCGGTCCTCGTTCGTCGCGTCCGTCCATGCCTGGCGCAGGGTGACGCCATCGAGCATCGGAGACACGTCCACGGACGGCGTGGGAAGCCTGTGGAGATCGCCGCGGAGGCCGTCGACACGTCCTCTCAAACGGTCTGAAAGCCGGTTGTAGCGCTCCACGGCCGCAGCGCCGCTGAACTCACCTCGCACGTAGCGTGCATCCTCCAGGTCGGCCAGGCGCGCTTCCTCGTCCTGGATCTCCGCGGTGAGGGCATCGCGTTTCGCGAAGGTCTCCGGATCCACACGGTGCACCCAGCGATCTGCGATCGCGACGAGCAGCGGGTCGCCCGGTTCGAGCGCCGGGAGCTTGGTGAGGAACTGTTCCGTCACGTACCGGTCGACCGCCTCGGCCAACGCTGAGGCTCCGATGCACTGATTGCCCGCGCGGCGAGCCATGCACTGATAGCTGTCGCCCACACGGTGCATCCGGCGACCGCAGCCAGGAACGGCGCAGTAGACGAGTCCCGTGAGCAGCGCCGTCCCCTCGGGCTTCGGCCGCCGTTCTCCCGCATGCACGAACGTTCTGGATTCCAGGGTGCGGATGATCTGTTCACGCTCTCCGACGGTGATGATCCCGTCGCCGATCTCGACGGTGTCCAGCGTCCCGGGATCGCGGTACGGGAAGACCCTGCCCGTGTACCTTCGCTCGCCGTCATCCGTCTCGACGCTCTCGGTCTCCGGCATCAGGCCGGCGAACGCCGGGGAGCGCAGCAGCTGCATGACGCTGGCCGCGTTCCACTGCCCGCCCCTGGGCGAGAGGACCTCGTACTCGTTGAGGAGTCGGGCGATCTTGACCAACGATGTCCCGGCGAGCGCTTCATCCGCAATCAGGCGGGCGTAGACGGCGTACTCGGGGTCATGGACGAGCTTCTTGGTCTTCGAGTCGATGAGCAGCCCGTACGGAGGCTGTCCGCCGATCCACTGACCTCTGCTGCGGAGGTAGCGCTTCGCGTGCCCGACCCGCGTGCCGAGATTCCTGGACTCGGAGCGGGCGAGCTCGGCAAGCATGGAGACAACCATGCGCGCCGAGTCGTTCGAGGTGTCGAGACCGTCCACGACGGAGACGAGACGGCCGCCGGCCTTCTCGATGTCGTCCAGCACCCTGCCCACCTGGCCGATCCCCTTGCGGGACAGACGGTCCAGTTTCCAGACGATCAGCGTGCCGACGACGCCCGCCGTGACGGCCGCGAGCGCGGCGTCGAAGCCCTTGCGCTCAACGGTCTTGTAGCCGGAGCGCCCTCTGTCCATGTGGACCTTGCGGACGGTCAGCCCGTTGCGTTCGGCCCAAGCACGGCAGTCGGCTTCCTGCCGCTCGATTGCGGTCTTGCCGTCCCGGGCGAGGGACAGACGGACGTAGAGGTCACAGATCGTGTCTTGATGCACACGGTCAGTGTGGCGCCGAGTTCGGTGGCCTGTTGTCTCAAGCCAGAAGTCGACTGAGCGGTTTTCCCCTCCCGTATTCAGTACGTCAGGGGTGCCGTACGGGTGGAATCGGGGGCCGGGTGGGGGCGGGGTGCGTGTCCGGGGGTGGGGTGGGGGCGGGGGCTGGCCAGCATGGCGGGCATGGCGGAGCTCTTGATCGGATCATCGGACTACTCCTCCCGGCGGGTGAGCCGCGGGAGTCGAGGGAGCAGTGGGCTCCTGGTGACGCTGCTCGTCCTTCCCTGCCTCGTCCTGCCCGCGACCGTCGCCAGGGCCGGTGGGGTCGGGAACGGGGCCTTACGGGTCACCGTGACCGTGAACGGGCGGGGCGACAGCGGCGCCCGGCCGCCCGCCCTGCGCGTCGGCCGGCCGGTCGTGAAGCGGTACCGGCTGGTCAACCGGGGCGAGGCGCACCTGTACGGGGTCCGGGTCACCGACCCCGGGGTGCCCCACGGAACCGTCGTACGGTGCCCCGACCGCCCCCTTCCCGCGCTCGGGGAGCTGGAGTGCGTCGCCAGGTTCCAGGCCGCTTCCGGCGTGCACCGGGGGACCGTCCGCGCCCAGGGCTCCGTCCCCTCCCTCGGGCGGCTGCTCACCGCGACCGCCCGCACCGGGTACACCGGGATCACCGGGGACCTCCGCCTCACCGAACAGGTCGCCGTCGGGCCCGTCGGCCGCCGCTCCGCAGCTCCGGGGCTGCGCGCACTCGCCGTCACGCACCCCGCCACCCTCACGTACACCGTGACCAACCACGGCAACCGGCCCCTCCACGCCGTCCGCGTCGAGGACACCGCCCTCGGCCTGCGCGCCGGCGCCGTGGACTGCGCCGGGCGGCCCGGGACCGTGCCGCTGCTCGCCCCCGGCGCCTCCGCCCGCTGTACGGCCACCGTGCGGCGGCCCCCCGGCACCCATCGGAGTACGGGGCTCGCCTCCGGCAGCGACCGGGTGACCACGTACGGGCCCGGGGGCGAGCGGGTGCCCGCGCCGACGCTCGTCGGGCGGTCGGCGGCCGTCTTCACGCTGAGGGGGAACGCCGCTGCGGCCGGGACGCCGGGGCCGCCGGGTAGGCCTGCGGGACCCGGTCGGGGGAGCGGCGCGGCGACGCGGGGGCCCGGCGGGCCGGGTGCACCGGCCGGATCGGGTGGATCGGATGGATCGGGTGGATCGGGTGGGCCGAGTGGACCGGGTAGGCCGGGTGCCCTTGCGGCTGGTGCGGCTGATGTGGCTGGTGGGGGTCGTGCGCCTGCGCCTGGGGCCGGTGGGGCTCCTGGGGGCGCGGTTCCGCTTCCAGGCACCCCAGGCGCCCCAGGCGCTCCAGTGGCCCCAGCAGCCGCAGGCGCCCCAGGGGCCGCCGGGGCCGCCGGTGGCGCCGTCGTGGAAGCCGGTGCCGAAGCCGGTGCCGGGGCCGCCGCCGTGGCCCCCGACGGCGCGCTCCCCGGCGCCTTGCCCCCCACGGCCGTACCCCCGGCCCGGCCCCTCGGCCCGACGGCCGCCTCCGGCACCGCCGACGCCCCCACGACCGGCGTCGGGAACCCCGACACCCCCGCCGCCCGGCGCGCCGCCCTCCTCGACGACGAAGGGTTCCTCGGGCGGGTGCGGCGGCGGGGGCGTGAGGCGAGTGAGTTCGGGGTGGTGGCGATGTTGCTGCTGCTCCTGATCCCGGGCGCCGTCGCGGCCGCCCTTCTCGGCAACCGGAGAAGCTGACCGTGGCCCTGTTCGAGACGCTCGTCGTCGTCCTCGGCGTCGCGTTCGTCGCCGCCCTCGCCGTCGTCGCCAAGACCCGGCTCTTCCCCGTCGGCGACGACGAGGAGCCCCGGGAGGACGTCGCCGAGTACATCGCCATGATGGTCTCGGTGCTCTACGCCGTCGTCCTCGGCCTCTGCCTGGTCTCGGTCTGGGAGACCCGGTCCTCCGCCGCCGACCACGTACAGGTCGAGGCGAGTGCCCTGCACCAGACGTACCTGCTCGCCGACGCCCTCCCCGCCGACCGGCGCCGGCCGGTGCGCGACGCGGCCCGGACGTACGCCGATCACGTCGTCGACGTCGAATGGCCGGAGATGGCGGCCCGCCGGCCGCTCGACCCGAGCGGCTGGCAGCTGCTCGAACAGCTGCGGCAGGCCGGCGAGGTGAGCGACTCCGCGAAGGTGCCCCAGCAGATCGCCGCCCAGGAGGTGCTCGCCCAGCTCGGCTACATCGACGACGCGCGGCGCGGCCGGGAGGCGGCGGCGCAGGAGCGGCTCTCCCCCGTGCTGTGGACGGGGCTGCTGATCGGCGGCGCGCTGACGCTGGCGTTCATGTTCCTCTTCGGGATCAAGAGGAGTACGACGCATGTGGTGATGGTGATGGGGCTCTCCGGGTTCATCGCCTTCACGGTGCTGCTGATCCATCAGCTCAACTCGCCGTTCGGCGAGATGCTGGGGGCGACCCCGGACGCCTTCACCCGGTATTTCGGCTGACGATCAGGGTGAGAGACGCCTGCCGTACGGGCAGGCATAGCGGCGTGAAATATCTCGTACGGGACAAGATCTTCGCGATCGGCGACGACTACTGGATCGAGGACGAGCAGGGCCGCCACGCCTTTCTCGTCGACGGCAAGGCCCTGCGCCTGCGCGACACCCTGGAGCTGAAGGACCCCGACGGGCAGATCCTGATCACCCTGCGGCAGAAGATGTTCAGCCTGCGGGACACGATGACGATCGAGCGCGACGAGCGGCCGCTCGCGACCGTCCGCCGCAAACGGCTCTCGCTGCTGCGCAACCACTACCGGGTGACGCTGGTCGAGGGCACGGAACTCGACGTCAGCGGGCGGATTCTGGACCGGGAGTTCACCGTCGAGTACGAGGGTGAACTCCTGGCCCACATCTCCCGGCGGTGGTTCCACGTCCGCGAGACGTACGCGGTGAACGTGGTCCGCGAGGACACGGACGCCGCGCTGCTCGTCGCGGTCGCGGTGTGCGTGATCCGGATGGCCGAGCGGGAGCGGGAGGACTGACGCGGCGGATGCCTAGACGGCCTTCTCCAGCGCCTTCTCCAGCGCCTGCTCCAGGTCCGCCCACAGGTCCTCGACGTGCTCGATGCCGATCGAGATCCTGACCGTGCCGGGGCCGATCCCCGCCGCTTCCAGGGCCGTCGCGTCGAGCTGGTGGTGGGAGGTGGAGGCCGGGTGCATCACCAGGGTCTTCACATCGCCGAGAGAGACGCTGAGGGAGGCCAGCCGGACCGCCTCGACGAAGGTGCGGCCCGCCTCCCGGCCGCCCGCCAGGTCCACCGAGATCACGCCGCCTCCCCCGGCGGGCAGCAGGCGCACGGCGATCGCCCGGTCCGGGTGGTCGGCGAGGGCGGGGTGGCGTACGGCCGCCACCGCCGGGTGGGCGGCGAGCCGGGCCGCCAGGTCGGCGGCGCTCGCGCACTGGCGCTCCATGCGCAGGGAGAGGGTCTGCATGCCGCGCAGGGTGAGCCAGGCGGCGAACGGGTCGGTGGACGCGCCCTGTTCGACCGCGTGGTGCCGGATCCGCCCGTACAGCTCGGCGTCCTTGAAGACGGCGATCCCGCCGAGGACGTCGGCGTGCCCGGACAGGTACTTGGTCGCGGAGTGGATGACGATGTCGGCGCCGTGGTCGAGCGGCCGGAAGAGGAGCGGCGAGGCGAAGGTGTTGTCGACGGCGACCGGGACCCCGGCCTCGGCGGCGACGGCGGCGAGCGCGGGCACGTCGGAGACCCGGGTGGTCGGGTTGGCGATGGTCTCCAGGTAGAGCAGCCGGGTCTCGGGGCGCAGCGCCGCCCGGACCTCC
Organism: Streptomyces sp. CB02980; assembly: GCF_014451325.2. GTDB lineage: Bacteria > Actinomycetota > Actinomycetes > Streptomycetales > Streptomycetaceae > Streptomyces. Next base: position 365,377 of record NZ_JACSCH020000003.1, read on the forward strand.
TCCGGGTCGGTGCCGGAGACGTACGTGACGTCGACCCCCCAGCGGGTGGCGAGGCCGGTGAGGACCGCGTACGTGCCGCCGTAGAGGCAGGTCTGGGCGATGACATGGCCGCCGCTGCCCAGCAGGCCGAGGAGGACGGCGTTCACCGCACCCATGCCCGAGGCGAAGGAGACGCCGGCGGTGCCGCCTTCGAGGCGGGCGACGGCGTCCTCGAGGGTGCGGACGGTGGGGTTGCCGTGCCGGCTGTAGAGGAAGGCCTCCGTGGAGGTGAAGGCGGTGGCGAGGGCGTCGGCCGATTCGAAGGCGAAGACATGGCCCTGGTGGAGCGGGACGCCGAGGGGCCGGCTTCCGGTGATCTCCACGTGCGGCGGGTGGACGGCGAGGGTCTCGGGGCGCGGAGACGGCGAGGAGGAGGCCGCGGACGAGGCCGCGGGCGAGGCGGTGGGGGACGTGGGGGAGGCGGCGGACGAGGCCGCGGGGGACGTGGCGGAGACGGCGGACGAGGCCGCGGGGGACGTGGCGGAGACGGCGGGCGGGGCGGACACGGCGGACGTGGAGTCGGTGCTCATGAACTCAGTCTGTGGACAGGGCGTTTGCCTTCCCAGGTCCAATCCCGGCAGATTGGTTCGGCCATGAAGCCAATCGGTCACTCCCCTGATCCCGACGACCTCGTCTCGCGGCTCGGTCGCTGGTCCGCCGGCCGCGGGCCCCTCTACCTGCTGCTCGCGGCCCGGCTGCGCCGCCTCGTCGACGAGGGCGCGCTGCCCCCGGGCACCCTCCTGCCGCCCGACCGGCGGCTCGCGAAGGCCCTGGCCGTGGGCCGTACGACGGTGGTCGCGGCGTACGACACCCTGCGCCAGGAGGGGCGGCTCGTACGACGGCAGGGCAGCGGGACCCGGGTCGCGCGGGCCGCGCTCGCGCCGGAGGCACCCCGGGCGGGGGACGCGCCCCGCGTGACGGAGACGTCCAACCCGCTGTTCCTGCACCTCCTGGAGGCGCCGGACGACGTCATCCTGCTGAGCTGCGCCGCCCCCGTGGAGCCGCCGCCCGAGCTGGCGGAGGCGTACCGCTCGCTCGTCCTGCCGGGCGGGGACCTCGGCTACCACCCGGCCGGTCTCGGCGTACTGCGGGCGGCGGTGGCCGCGCGGTACGCGGAGCGGGGCGTGCCGACCGGGCCCGGGCAGATCCTGGTCACCACCGGTGCGCAGCAGGGGCTTTCGCTGCTCGCCCGGCTGCTGTTGGCGCCGGGGGACGGGGTGCTGGTGGAGGCGCCGACGTATCCGGGGGCTCTCGACCTGTTCCGGGAGGCCGCGGCCGTGCCGCTGCCGGTGGCGGTCGGACCCGACGGGCTCGACGTGGCGGAGGCGGTGCGGGTGATGGAACGCCACCGTCCCGCCCTGGCCTATGTGGTGGCCCGCTTCCAGAACCCCACGGGCACGGTGCTCCCGCCGCTCGCCGGGCGCCGGCTCGTGGAGGCGGCGAACGCGCTGGGGGTGCCGCTCGTGGACGACGAGGTGCTGGGCGACCTGGCGTTCGGCACGGCGCGGGAAGCGCGGCCCCTCTCCGCGTACGGCGAGGTGATCGCGGTCGGTTCGCTCAGCAAAGTCGTGTGGGGCGGGCTGCGGATCGGCTGGGTGCGCGGCCCGGCACCGCTGATCGCCCGCCTCGCCCGGCTGAAGGCCCTGCACGACCTGGGCTGCGACGTGCCGTCCCAGCTGGTCGCGGCGCGTCTCCTCGCCGACTTCGCGCCCGTACGGGCCGCCCGGCTGCACACCCTCCGCGCGGGTCACACCCATCTGCGGGCCGAGCTCGCCCGGCTGCTCCCGTCCTGGTCCTGCGCCCCGGCGACCGGCGGCCAGACCCTCTGGGTGCGGCTCCCGCACGGCGACGGCGTCTCCTTCGCCCAGGTCGCCCTCCGGCACGGGGTGGCCGTCCTGCCGGGTGCGACCACCGACGCCCTCGGCGGCAGCGTCCGGCACCTGCGGCTGCACTTCCTGCTGCCGCCGGAGGTGCTCACGGAGGCGGTGCGGAGACTGGCGGCGGCCTGGGCGGAGTACGCGCCGGCCCCGAGAGCGGAGCCGGACGCGGAACGGGGCGGGGAGCCGGCCCCGAGAGCGGAGCCGGACGCGGAACGGGGCGGGGAGCCGGACGACGGACCGGGCGCGCAGAGGGGCGTGGACACGGGCGCGGATACGAGGGCGAAACCGGGCACTTCACTCCAGGGCATCACACTCTGACCCGACCGGAGCGATCCAGCCTTGCATCCCGGGCTTCACCACGGAAACATACGGTGCACCTGCAAAGTGATGATCATTCTTTTTCATGGGGGCGCAGCGGCATGGGTTTTGACGAGGACTGGGCCGGCATACGGTCCGGCGTGACCGAACAGGCCCCCGTCGGAACGCGGTTGAACCAGCTCGACGGCGGCGGCGGTGGCGGAGGCACGTCCGGTGGGCCGCCCAGTCTCGCTACCGCACCAGCAAAGAAGAAGGCCGCGGCAAACACCATCGAGAACGAGCTGGAACCGGACACGGCCAAGGCCGCCAAGGTCGCCGACGCCGCCACGACCGCCGCCGTCGGCGGCTTCGAGGGCTGGGCGACCGCGGCAGGCCTGAAGACGGTCGAGACCACCTGGGACAACCAGGTGAAGAACCTCATCGCCCGGCTCGCCTCCGAGAAGACCGCCCTGCGCAGCACGGCGCTCACGTTCGGCCAGCGGGAGCTCGACACCCGTGCCCGTCTCGCCGGGGTCGGGCCGACCTCGCGCATCGAGCAGTACTGAGGGGGCGGACGTACATGCTGACGTACTCCGAGATCATGACGACCGACCTGGGCAAGCTCGCCACCACCGCCGACAAGTGGACCGAGATGGCGGGCGACCTGCACAAGGTGGAGGAGCGCTACCGCGACAGCGTCGAGTCGCTGACGACCTCCCAGGCCTGGCTGGGCGAGAGCGCGACCGCCGCGCAGACCAACTTCGCGGCCACCCGCTACGAGTACCAGGCCGCGCAGACGCAGGCGAAGGCCACCGCGACGGTGCTGCGCAACGCCCACGAGCAGTTCACCGAGCTGAAGAAGCAGCTGGAGAGCGCCCGCGCCGACGCCGTCAAGGCCGGGATGAAGGTGTCCGAGCAGGGCAGGGTCGCCTACGACTACGAGCGGCTCTCGCCGAGCGAGCGCAGCGCCCTGCACCACGACCCGGACGGTGCCAAGAGCGTGCGGGAGGCCGAGACGGCCTGGACCGAGCACCTCGACGGCTGGGTCAAGGCCTTCGACCTCGCCGACCAGGACCTGAAGAAGGACCTGGAGGCCGTGGTCAAGGACGGCTACGGCAACAAGAACGACGCGACCGTCGGCACCGGGTTCAACGGTGACGCCGGGAAGGTCGCCGCGGCCGACGACAAGGCCAAGGACGACCGGATGAACCTGGCCTGGCTGAAGATGAAGGACAACGAGACGCTCGACGACTACGTCCAGCGGCTCCAGCGCGACGGCATCGCCAAGCTCACCGGCAACGAGAAACTGGCCGACCTGGTCGACAAGTTCACCAAGGGCACGATCACCGCCGGCGCCTTCTCCGGCGCCCTGACCGCGATCGGCATCTACTCGTACAAGCTGTCCAAGGCCGTCCGGCCGCCGTTCGTCCACCCGACCGCGCCCGGCACCTTCCTGTCCAAGCACTTCAACATGCGGCTCGCGGGCGCGGCTCCCGGCAGCCTGCTCAGCAAGATCCCGCCGGGCCTCGCGACCGCGCTGACCGGCTCTGACGAGGCCGCCATGCTCGGCGGGTTCATGCGCAACAACGCCTTCTTCATGCCGACCGCCGCCGAGGCCAACCTCCTGAAGGTCGCGCAGAACGGCGGCCTCGCCAACGCCGCCAAGGCGGCCGGCGTGCTGCGCGGCGCCGGTGTCGTCGGAGGCGTCGCGGCCACCGCGTACGGCATCGCCAACCTCACCACGTACAACTCGGACATGATCAAGGCCGACCCGGCGAAGTTCGCCTCGGACCTCACCGGAACGGCGTTCAGCGCCTCGATGACGATGCTGACCGTCGCCCCGACCCCGGTCACCCTCGGCCTCGCCGTCGGCACCGGCGTGGCCTACGGAGCCGCGCTGATCTGGGACAACCACGAGGCCATCGGGAAGGGTATCGAGCAGGCCGGGGACTGGATCGGCGACAAGGCGTCCGACGTGGGCTCCGGGATCGCGAGCGGAGCGAAGAAGCTGGGCAGTGCCCTGAACCCCTTCGACTGACCCCGGCCGCGAGACCCCGAGATCCCTGAGACCGAAGAGGAATCCGTTCATGCACACCCAGGTCAGCCCGTTCGAACTCCAGGCGTGGAAGGAGGGGAACCGGCACAACTACAGCGCGGGCTGGAAGGGGGTCTCGCCGGAGTTCGGCGAGATCACGCTGACGGCGCCCCTCCCCCGCACCAACCCCGAGACGCTCGTCTCGGAGGTGCGCGGCGGGCTGCTCCCCGTGGCCTCGTTCGAGGCCCGCGGGATGCACGCCGAGGGGCTCAAGCTGCCGACCCTGAACCGGTCCACGCTGCGGGTCGGCGACCGGATGGTGTACGTCTCGCGGAACCGGTTCGGCGCCACGCTCGACCAGCGCGCCCTGACGATGAAGTACGCGGGCGACCAGTACCGGCTCGCGGCCCTCGACAAGAACGCCTACGTCCTGACCCGAGAGCCCGACGACGAGGACCCCGGGGTCAGGATCACCGTCCGCGAGTCCGGGCGCGGCAGGAACCGCCGGCTCTCCGTGCGGGTCGAGGGGCGCGCGGAGGGCGGGGACCTGGCCCTCGGCCTGATCTTCGCGGGCGTCGACCGGTCGACCCTGACCCGGATCGGCGCGGTGAAGGCGGGCATCTCCCGCGTGACCCATTTCTGGACCGAGGCGACGTACTGATCCCCCGCCCGGCCCCGTGCGCCGTACCCGCCGCACCACGCAGCGTACCCGCCGCACCACGCAGCGCACCCGCCGCACCCGCGCCACACGCCCTACCCGCCCTACCCGAGTGAGCGACACATGCCTTCCTTCGACGTGACCCGATCCCGTTTCCGGCTGGCCGACGACGAGGTCTTCGTCCTCGCCCAGCTGGCGACCGGTCAGCCGGTCCCGGAGTCCATGGCGCCCGCCGAGGCGCGGCTCCGGGACGCCGGGTTCATGAACGGGGCCGGGGAGCTGTCCACGCTCCTGCTGCCCCTGATGCAGACCCTCGTCAACCCCTCCGTGATCGTCTCCCTGGAGGCGGGCGGCCGGCAGGGCGCCCTGCACCACGGGCTGCTCATCGGCGGCGACCACGTCGTCTGCCACGAGACCTGGCCGGGCGAGGAGGAGGCGGTCTACCGGCTCGTCGAGCCGCGGACCGTGGTGTGGACGCTGGCCGACCTGATCGCCCTGCGCCAGTCCGACGCGCCGGGCGCCGACAAGGCCGGGGAGCAGGTCGTCGAGACGACCATCGGCGTCCTGGAGGCGGGCCTCCAGGCCCTGGAGAAGGCCGCGTCGACGCCCGGCGCGGACGAGCGGCAGCTGGTCGTCGAGGCGCTCCGGGCGGCCGGGACGGCGGAGGGCACCGCCACGCGGCTCGCCCAGCTGATCGTGGAGGTCCGCTCCAACTGGCGGATGACCGCGGCCTGGCAGGGCCGCCAGGACGGGGTGCCGGGTGTGACGGCCCGTGTGGTCGCCGCCTGGGACTGCGGTCCGCTCGGCTACTGGCTGCGCGAGCTGCCCGCCGAGCCGGTGGCGGAGGGCGAGGTCGTGGCCGGCAGCCCGTTCCGGCTGCGCCGCGTCGCCCCGAAGCGGATCTGGCAGGAGCTGACCGGCCTGCTCCCGGACGAGTCGGAGATCGTACGGCGAGAGGCCCCGGCGCAGCCGTAGCGGCCTGCGCCGCGGAGCTCGTACGAGAGAAGGCATCGGCCCCAGGTCGGCCCCCGCGCCGGCGGGGGCCGCATGCGGGGCGGGGGCCGGGTCCCGTCCGGGGTCCGGGGTCCGTTCCCGGGCCCGCTGACGGGGTCCGGGGTCCGGGGTCCGTTCCCGGGCCCGCTGACGGGGTCCGGGGTCCGGGTTCGCTGACGGGTCCGTTCCCGAGTCCGGGGCCGGGTCCCCTTCCGCGAGCCGGGTCCGCTTCCGCGGGCCCCGTGGCTCCGGGTGCTCTCAGCCCCGCTTCGGCGGCGCGATTCCCAGCACCCGGTCCTTCAGCGCCGGGAACTGTTCGCGGGTCGTGGTGACCTTCGCCGGGTCCAGGACCACCCGGAGGATCTCCTCGTCCGGACCCGCCTCGGCGACGGTCTCGCCCCAGGGGTCGACGACGATCGAGTGACCGGCCTGCTCCACGCCCGCGTGCGTGCCCGCCGTACCGCAGGCCAGGACGTACGCCTGGTTCTCGACCGCGCGGGCCCGGGCCAGCAGGCTCCAGTGGGCGCGGCGGCGGGCCGGCCAGCCGGCCGGGACGACGAAGGCCTGGGCGCCCGCGTCGACGAGCCCGCGGAACAGCTCGGGGAAGCGCAGGTCGTAGCAGGTGCCGACGCCGACAGTGAGGTGCGGCAGGTCGACGGTGACCAGGTCCTCCCCGGCGGCCATCATCACCGCCTCGCCCTTGTCGAAGCCGAAGCGGTGGATCTTGCGGTAGGAGGCGGCGAGTTCGCCGTCGGGGGAGAGGACCAGCGAGGTGTTGTACAGCGCACCGCCCTCCGCCTCGACGAAGGATCCGGCGTGCAGCCAGACCCCGGCGTCGCGCGCGGCGGCGGCCATCGCGCGGTGGGTGGGGCCGTTCAGCGGCTCGGACTCGGCGGCGAAGGACTCGTACGCGAAGGCCCCCATGGGCCACAGTTCCGGCAGGACGACGAGGTCGGCCCGGCCGGATTCCTCCCGTACGAGACGGGCCACGCGGGCACGTCGGGCGTCGACCGGTTCGTCCGGGTCTACCGCGATCTGGATCAGCGAGGCGCGCACACTACCACCGTCCTGGCATTCGAGCCGTCAACACCGGCCTACGATCGTCACACGAAAGCACTGCCGGGGTGCCTTCGGGCAGCGTAACTTAGCGTCCGAGCCTCCCACCCAGTCGTGTTTTCAGCCCGCGCACCGAAGAACCGCCGAGGGGTCCCGTGACCGTCCATCCCAGCCTCCAGAACTACGCCGACGCCTGGACCCACTCCATCGAGGCGATAGCCGAGCTGGTGCAGCCGCTCGTGGAGGGCGAGTGGAACCGGCCCACACCATGCCCCGGTTGGTCGGTGCGGGACATCGTGTCCCATGTGATCGGCATGGAGACCGAGATGCTCGGCGACCCGCGCCCGATCCACTCCCTGCCGCGCGATCTCTACCACGTACGCAGTGACTTCGCGCGCTACATGGAGGTCCAGGTCGATGTGCGGAGGCACCACACCGCGCCGGAGATGACCTCGGAGCTCGAGTACATCCTGATCCGCCGGGCCCGTCAGCTCCGCAACGAGAACCGCTCCCCCGAGCACCTGATCCGCGCTCCGCTCGGCGCCGAGCAGTCCCTGGAACTGGCGTACCGGATGCGCGCCTTCGACGTGTGGGTGCACGAGCAGGACCTGCGGGTCGCGCTCGGCACGCCGGGCAACCTGGACTCGGCGGGCGCTCACGTGACGCGTGACGTGCTCCTGGAGGCCCTGCCGAAGGTCATCGCGAAGGACGCCGGGGCGCCCGCCTCTTCGGCCGTCGTCATCGACGTCAGCGGCCCGGTGGAGTTCCTGCGGACGGTACGGGTCGACGCCGAGGGCCGGGGTTCCGTCGACGGCGCGCCCTCGCTGGGCCCCGCGGTGACGCTCGCGACGGACTGGGAGACGTTCGTGCGTCTCGCCTGCGGCCGGGTGCGGTCGGCCGATGTGGCCGACCGGGTCAAGACGGAGGGCGACGAGGCGCTGGCGCAGGCCATCCTCGACAACTTCGCGGTGACTCCGCGCTAGTTCACTGTCCGGCGGTCCACTGTCAGACGGTTCGCTGTCAGACGGTTCGCTGTCAGACGGTTCGCTGTCAGACGGTTCGCTGTCAGACGGTCCACTGTCAGACGGTCCACTGTCCGGCGGTCCGCTGTCAGACGGTTCGCTAGACGGGGACGTGTACGGCTTCCACCCGGCTGGCGACGAGCCGCTCCCGTTCCCTGCGGTGGGTACGGGCCTTGAGACGCAGGATCTGTACGACACCCAGCGCCTCCAGGACGAAGACCGACGAGAACGCGATCCGGTAGTTGTCGCCGGTCGCGTCGAGCAGCACGCCCACGGCGAGCAGCGTCGTCATCGAGGCCACGAAACCACCCATGTTGACGATGCCGGACGCGGTGCCCTGACGCTCCGGCGGGTTCGCCGGGCGGGCGAAGTCGAAGCCGATCATCGAGGCCGGTCCGCAGGCGCCGAGGACCAGGCAGAGGGTCACGAGCAGCCACATCGGGGCGTGGTCGCCGGGGTACGCGAGGGTGGTCGCCCACAGCAGGGCGGTCGCGGCGACCGTGCCGAGGGCGAGCGGGGCGCGGGCCGCGTGATGGCGGGCGATGATCTGCCCGTACGCGAGGCCGACGACCATGTTCGACAGGACGACCAGCGTGAGCAGGGTCCCCGCGGTCGACCGGGACAGGCCCTGTGCCTCCACCAGGTACGGCAGTCCCCACAGCAGCAGGAAGACCATCGCGGGGAACTGGGTGGTGAAGTGCACCCACATGCCGAGCCGGGTGCCGGGTTCCCGCCAGGACTCGGCGATCTGACGGCGTACGAAGGCGGCGCCCGCGTGCGTGGCAGGCTGCGGCTCGTGCCCCTCGGGGTGGTCCTTGAGGAAGAGCAGCAGCAGGACCAGGACGACGACGCCGGCGAGGGAGCTGCCGACGAAGGTGGTCGTCCAGCCGAGGCCGTGCAGGGCGCGGGCGATGAAGACGGTGGAGACGAGGTTGCCGGCCATGCCGAAGAGCGCGGCGACCTGGCCGATGAGCGGGCCCCGGCGGGCCGGGAACCAGCGGCTGCCGAGCCGCAGGACGCTGATGAAGGTCATGGCGTCGCCGCAGCCGAGCAGCGCCCGGGAGGCGAGCGCGGTGCCGTACGAGGGGGAGAGCGCGAAGCCCAGCTGGCCGAGGGTGAAGAGGACGACGCCGAGGGCGAGGACCTTCTTGGTGCCGAGCCGGTCGACCATGAGGCCGACGGGTATCTGCATGCCCGCGTAGACGAGCAGCTGGAGTATGGAGAAGGTGGAGAGCGCGGAGGCGTTGACGTCGAAGCGGTCGGCGGCGTCGAGTCCGGCGACACCGAGGGACGTACGGAAGATGACGGCGACGAAGTAGACGGCGACGCCGACGCCCCAGACGAGGGCCGCCCGGCGGCCGCCGGGCGGATCGCCGGGGAGGGTGACGGCGGAGCCGTATCCGTTGCGGTTGCTCATCGGTCCTCGCCCCGGACCAGGACCTTGACCCAGCTGAGGTGCTGGCGGACGCAGTGCGCCGCGCCCTCGGCGTCACCGGCTCTTATCCGGTCGAGGATCTCGGCGTGCTCGGTGATGTTCTTGGCGACGCGGTCGGGCTGGGACTTCATCACGGCGACGCCCATCCGCAGCTGGCGGTCCCGGAGCTGGTCGTAGAGGCGGGAGAGGATCTGGTTGCCGGCGTGCTGCACGATCTCGGCGTGGAAGCACCGGTCGGTGACCGCCACCTCGGCGAGGTCCCCGGCCGCCGCCCGCAGCTTCTGCTCCTCCAGGAGTTCCTCCAGCCGCTCGATGAGCGAGGCGGGCGCGGGCACTGCCCGGCGGACGGCGAACTCCTCCACGAGCAGCCGGGTCTCGACGACGTCGGCGATCTCCTGCGCGGAGACGGCGAGGACGAGGGCGCCCTTCTTCGGGTAGAGCTTGAGCAGCCCTTCCATCTCCAGCTTGAGCAGCGCCTCACGGACGGGCGTCCGGGACACCCCTACGGCGAGGGCGAGTTCGCCCTCGGTGAGGAGGGTGCCTCCCTCGTAGCGCCGGTCGAGTACGGCCTGCTTGACGTGCATGTAGACACGGTCGGCTGCGGGGGGCTGCCTGGTGGGCTGCGGAGCGGGACCGGCTGGCGCTGATGGCATGCGCACAGAATAGATACAACAGAGGTGCAACAGAGAGCCCCGTCCACATCATGGACGGGGCCTCATGTTTCACGTGAAACGGGCGAACCCGCGCACTACGCCCAGCTGATCAGCCTCTTCGGCTGCTCCAGGATCGCGGCGACGTCCGCCAGGAACTTGGAGCCGAGCTCGCCGTCGACCAGTCGGTGGTCGAAGGAGAGGGCCAGCGTGGTGACCTGACGCGGCTTCACCTTGCCCTTGTGGACCCACGGCTGGAGCTTGATCGCACCGACCGCGAGGATCGCGGACTCGCCGGGGTTCAGGATGGGCGTACCGGTGTCGACGCCGAAGACGCCGACGTTGGTGATGGTGAAGGTGCCGCCCTGCATCGCCGCCGGGGTCGTCTTCCCGTCGCGGGCGGTGGAGATCAGCTCGCTCAGCGACGCCGAGAGCTCGGGCAGGGTCTGCGCGTGCGCGTCCTTGATGTTCGGCACGAGCAGACCGCGCGGGGTGGCCGCGGCGATGCCCAGGTTCACGTAGTGCTTGAGGACGATCTCCTGCGCCGCCTCGTCCCAGGCCGCGTTGATCTCCGGGTTGCGCCGGACGGCGACCAGGACGGCCTTGGCGATGAGGAGCAGCGGGTTGACCCGCAGGCCCGCCATGTCCGTACCGGACTTGAGCTCCTCGACCAGCTTCATCGTGCGCGTGATGTCGAAGGTCACGAACTCGGTGACGTGCGGGGCGGTGAAGGCCGAGCCGACCATCGCGGCCGCCGTGGCCTTCCGTACGCCCTTGACGGGGACACGGGTCTCCCGGGCGTCGGTCGACACGACGGGAGCGGCCTGCACGGCCGCCGGGGCGGCCACGGGCTGGGCGACGGGCGTCGGGGCCGGGGCCTCGACGGCCGGCGCGGGCGCCGGAGCGGCCGCCGCGTGGACGTCCTCACGGGTGATGATGCCGTCCGGGCCGGTCGGGGTGACCGTCGCCAGGTCGACACCGAGGTCCTTCGCGAGCTTCCGGACCGGCGGCTTGGCCAGCGGGCGCCCGGCGCCCGGCCCGTGCCCGTTGAGCTGCTCCGGTACGGAGACCGGAACGGCGACGGGGACAGCGGCCGGAGCGGCCTGCGCCGGAGCGACGGGAGCGGCCGTGACCGCGCCCGGCGCCGGCTTGCGCGGGCGCCGCTTGGTGGAGCTGGCGGCCACGCCGTAGCCGACGAGGACCGGCGTGCGGCCCTGCGGCTCGGCCTCCTCCTCGGCGACCGGAGCGACCGGAGCGACCACGGCGGGCGCCGCGGCCTGGGCGACCGGAGCGGCCTCGGCGACCGGCGCCTCGGGCGCGGCCCCGCCGCCGACGTTCACCGAGATGATGACCTGGCCGACGTCGACCGTGGTCCCCTCGGCGAAGCGCAGCTCGTGGACCGTGCCGTCGAAGGGGATCGGCAGCTCGACCGCGGCCTTGGCCGTCTCGACCTCGCACACGATCTGGCCGTCCTCGACCGTGTCACCGGGCTGGACGTACCACTTGAGGATCTCGGCCTCGGTGAGGCCCTCGCCCACATCGGGCATCTTGAATTCGCGGATCGTCACGGTGCTCTCCTCAGTACGCCAGCGAGCGGTCGACGGCGTCGAGCACGCGATCAAGACCCGGCAGGTACTCCTCCTCCAGGCGCGCCGGCGGATACGGCGCGTGATAGCCGCCGACCCGCAGGACGGGGGCCTCCAGGTGGTAGAAGCAGCGCTCGGTGATCCGGGCGGCGATCTCCGCGCCGGCTCCGTAGAAGACCGGGGCCTCGTGGACCACCACGAGGTGGCGGGTCTTCTCGACGGACCGCTGGATGGCGTCGAAGTCGATCGGGGACATCGAGCGGAGGTCCAGGACCTCGACCGACTTGCCCTCCTCCTGGGCGGCCGCGGCGGCCTCCAGGCAGACCTTCACCATCGGGCCGTACGCGGCGAGCGTGACGTCGCTGCCCTCGCGCGCCACCCGGGCGTCGTGGAGCGCGCCGGGGATGGCCTCGGTGTCGACCTCGCCCTTGTCCCAGTAGCGGCGCTTGGGCTCGAAGAAGATGACCGGGTCGTCGCTCTGGATGGCCTGCTGGAGCATCCAGTAGGCGTCAGAGGAGTTGGACGGCGAGACGACCTTGAGGCCCGGGACGTGCGCGAAGAGCGCCTCGGGGGACTCGGAGTGGTGCTCGACCGCGCCGATGCCGCCGCCGTACGGGATACGGATGACGACGGGCATCTTGACCTTGCCGAGCGCACGGGCGTGCATCTTGGCGAGCTGCGTGACGATCTGGTCGTACGCGGGGAAGACGAAACCGTCGAACTGGATCTCGACGACCGGGCGGTAGCCGCGCAGGGCCAGACCGATCGCGGTGCCGACGATGCCGGACTCGGCGAGCGGCGAGTCGATGACCCGGTCCTCGCCGAAGTCCTTCTGCAGACCGTCGGTGACCCGGAAGACACCGCCGAGCTTGCCGACGTCCTCGCCCATGATGAGGACCTTGGGGTCGGTCTCCAGCGCCTTGCGGAGCGACTCGTTGAGCGCCTTGGCGAGCGGAAGCTTCTGTACAGCCATGGTTACTTGACCTCGCCATCCGCGAAGGACGCCTGGTAGGCGGCGAACTGCGCGCGCTCCTCGTCGACGAGCGAGTGCCCGTCCGCGTACACGTTGTCGAAGATCGCCATGTCGTCCGGGTCGGGCATGTTGCGCACACCCTCGCGGACGCGCTTGCCGAGCGCCTCGCTCTCGGCCTCCAGGGCCTCGAAGAAGGCCTCGTCGGCGTTGCCCTCCCGCTCCAGGTACGCCTTGAGGCGCAGGATCGGGTCCTTGGCCTCCCAGGCCTCCCGCTCCTCGTCCCGGCGGTACTTCGTCGGGTCGTCGGAGGTGGTGTGGGCACCCATGCGGTAGGTGAAGGCCTCGACGAGGGTCGGGCCCTCGCCGCGACGGGCACGCTCCAGGGCGGAGCGGGTGACGGCGAGACAGGCCAGGACGTCGTTGCCGTCGACCCGGACACCGGGGAAGCCGAAGCCGCGGGCGCGCTGGTAGAGCGGGACGCGGGTCTGCTTCTCGGTGGGCTCGGAGATCGCCCACTGGTTGTTCTGGCAGAAGAACACGACGGGCGCGTTGTAGACCGCGGAGAAGGTGAACGCCTCGTTGACGTCGCCCTGGCTGGAGGCGCCGTCGCCGAAGTAGGCGATCACGGCGGAATCCGCGCCGTCCTTGGCGATACCCATCGCATAACCCGTGGCGTGCAGGGTCTGGGAGCCGATGACGATCGTGTAGAGGTGGAAATTGTTGCTGTTGGGATCCCAGCCACCGTGGTTCACACCGCGGAACATTCCCAGCAGATTCGTCGGGTCGACGCCACGGACCCACGCGACACCGTGTTCGCGGTACGTGGGAAAGACGTAGTCGTCGTCCCGCAGGGCGCGGCCCGAGCCGATCTGGGCGGCCTCCTGGCCGAGCAGCGAGGCCCACAGGCCCAGCTCGCCCTGACGCTGCAGCGAGGTCGCCTCGGCGTCGAAGCGACGGGTGAGGACCATGTCGCGGTAGAGACCGCGCAGCTCCTCGGCGCTCAGGTCGATGTCGTAATCGGGGTGCTGGACGCGCTCTCCCTCGGGCGTCAGCAGCTGAACGAGCTCGGGCTCTGCGCCCTGCGCTGCCGGTGCCTTCTTTGCGCTCGCGGCGCTGGTGGTGCGCTTGGCGCCGCTGCTGCGTCGCGTCGTCTTGCGCGCGGCAGTGCTCTCCACGGTCACGTGCGTGCTCCTCCGTCGGTCCGGCCTCCGGGTTCGCCGGTAAGCCAGTGCGGCTCCGCCTTATCCGTACCCTTCGCACGGGGTGGGTGCGACGCGGCCGGAGTCGGGCGTGACAGGTGCCCCGGCGAGCGCCGTCATAGGCACGTTACCCATACTGCGGCATTCCCGCGAAACCCCACTTGACCTGCGATTTTGCTTGGATTTCCAAGTAAATCGAGAAATGGGGACTCGCTGCTGGTCAGCGCATGGACAACGGCCCGACGCCTTCGTCGGAACATCCGGCACGTTATCCCGCGCACCCCGGGCGCGGGAAGAGCCAATATGTGAGACTGACAGCGTGCGCGAAGAAGGAAAAATCCGGGTATTTCTGCTGGACGACCACGAAGTCGTCCGGCGCGGCGTCCACGAGCTGCTCTCCGTGGAGGACGACATCGAGGTGGTCGGGGAGGCCGGGACGGCGGCGGACGCGCTGGTCAGGATCCCCGCGACCCGTCCCGACGTCGCCGTGCTCGACGTCCGGCTGCCGGACGGCAGCGGGGTGGAGGTGTGCCGCGAGATCCGTTCGCAGGACGAGGGCATCAAGTGCCTGATGCTGACCTCGTACGCGGACGACGAGGCGCTCTTCGACGCGATCATGGCCGGAGCCTCGGGTTATGTCCTCAAGGCCATCCGCGGCAACGAACTCCTGAACGCGGTACGGGACGTGGCGGCCGGCAAGTCGCTGCTCGACCCGGTGGCGACCGCCCGCGTCCTGGAGCGGCTGCGCGACGGCAACAATCCGAAGGGTGACGACAAGCTCGCCAATCTGACGGATCAGGAGCGCAGGATCCTGGACCTGATCGGCGAGGGCCTGACCAACCGGGTCATCGGCGAGCGGCTCCACCTCGCGGAGAAGACCATCAAGAACTATGTCTCCAGCCTGCTGTCGAAGCTGGGCATGGAGCGGCGCTCGCAGGCCGCCGCCTACGTGGCGCGGCTCCAGGCGGAGCGCCACTGACGCACGGCGGGACCCCGGAGCCGGCCGTGCGGCGTCGGTGACGCCGGGCAGGCCGGTCGGGCCCCCACCCGTACGGGCCAGAGCGCGGCCGGCCGCCCCGATTCGGGACCTACGTCCCCGTGAAAGCGGGGCAGGGGCCCCTTTCCCGACACGGTGCCGGTGGCGGAGAGTGGATGCCATGTCCACCGACGAGATCCGCGCCATCGAGTTGCTCAGCCGTGTGTCGTACGGCCGGGTGGCGACGAGCATGCGGGCGATGCCGTTCGTCGCCCCCGCCCGCCACATCGTGGCCGACGGCCGTGTCCTGCTCCGGCTGCACCGGGGCCTCGGCTACCACCGCGCCTGCAACGGCAGCGTCGTCGCCTACGGCGCGGACAACTTCAGCTCCGGGTCCGCGAACCTCTGGTCCGTGCAGTTCACCGGCACCGCCGAGATCGTCGAGCCGACCGCGGAGGAGCTCGCGGAGTTCGGTGCCGAGCCGGAGCTGGTGGACGGCGAGGCCTTCGACCCGGTCTACATGCGGATCGAACCGCAGTTCGTGACGGTGCACGCGCTCGACTACGCGAGCGAGACCCCGGGGACCCGTCCCGCCCCCCACTCCGTCCGGCGACACCTCCACCACGTAGCGTGATCTAACATCTGGCGGGTGCCGCGCTCATCTGAAACGCTCACTCCACCGGCCGAACCGCCCGCCCTGCGGACCGGTGGTCGACCGGGCGCCACCCGGCCCGCCGGCGCCCCATCCGTCGCACCGGTCGGCGCTCCACCCGCCGACGCCCCATCCGCCCCACCGGTCGGCGGCCCACCCGCCCCACCGGTCGGCGCCCTGCTCCGCCGCCACCGGCACGCCGGAGAACCCCTCTCCTGCGTGCCCGTCGCCGAGGGGCTGCTCAACCGCGGCTTCCGTCTCTCCACCACCCGCGGCACCTACTTCCTCAAGCAGCACCTGGACGCCCCCACAGCCGACCGCGCCACCATCGCCCGGCAGCACCGCGCCACCCAGCGGCTGCACGCCCTCGGCCTGCCCGTCGCCCCGCCGCTGCCCGACGCCACCGGCCGCACGGTCGCTGTCGTCGACGGCCACTGCTACGCCCTGCACCCCTGGATCGACGGCCGCCACCGCGACGGCACCCAGCTCTCCACCGGCTGCTCCCGGCGCCTCGGCACCCTCCTCGGACAGGTCCACACCGCCCTGGACCGGGTCATGGAGCCCTCGGGACCGGACGGGGCGCCCGGCACCGCCGACGACGGCGTCTGCGCCAGCGCCGACCTCCAGGACACCTTCCGGGCCATCGACGAGCTGATCCGCCTGGCCCGCGCCCACCGCCCCCGCGACAGCTTCGACGCGCTCGCCGAGCACCGGCTCAGGGAGCGCCGCCGGCTCCTCGCCCAGCACGCCCACCACCGGCCGCCGCCCGCCGCGGCCGCCGGCTGGGTGCACGGCGACTTCCACCCGCTGAACCTGCTCTACCGGGGCGCCGAGCCCGCCGCGATCGTCGACTGGGACCGGCTCGGGGTCCGCCCGAGGGCCGAGGAGGCGGTCAGGGCCGCCGCCATCTTCTTCGTACGGCCGGGGGGTGAGCTGGCCCTGGAGAAGGTGCGGGCGTACGCGCGCGCGTACCGGCGGGCGACCGGCGCCGACCGCGCCGAGCTGGCGGCGGCGGCGCACCGGGTGTGGTGGGAGCGGCTCAACGACTTCTGGACCCTGCGCTGGCGCTACCAGCTGCACGACCGAAGGGCCGACCCGCAGTTTCCTGCGGTGTCGGCCCTGGCGGTCTGGTGGACCCGTGAGTACGAGGCGGTGAGCGACGCGTTCGCGGGGTGAGGCGGAGTCCGGCCGGGGGCCGGGCCGAGCCCGGTCAGCCGGTCTCGGTGCCGTCCGTCGCCGGCGGGTCCGTGTTGTTGCCACCCCCGGTGGGCTCGGAGGGCGGCTGGGTCGACGGCGTGCCCGTGGGATCCGTGGGCGGATCCGTCGGCTCCGTCGGCTCGTCCGTGGGCTCCGTCGGCGGCTCGGTCGTCTTCGACGGCTCGGTCGTCGGCGGAGTCGTGGTCGGCGGCTGCGTCGTCGGCTCGTACGTGGTCGGCGGCGGCCACGGCGCCTCCGTGACGCCTCCGTCGGACGTGCCCGGGTCGGTCGACTGCTCCTCGGAGGGCTCCTCCGAGGGCGTCGGCTCCTCCGACTGCGTCGACGGCGAGGTGGAGACCGTCGGCGTCGGCGTGCCGCCCTTCTGGTTGCCCGTGTCGCCCGCCTTGTCCAGGGCGTAGACGACACCGGCGACGACCGCGACCAGGGCAAGCGCGGCGAACAGCAAGATCTTGCCGCGACGGCCGTTGCCACCGCTGTGCGAGCCGTACGAACCGTCCTGGCCGTAGCCGCCGTTTCCGCCCGTACCGCCGTCGTAGCCGCCGTACCCGCCGTCCTCCGGGTTCCGCGGGGGAAGGATCGGGCCCTGCGCGGTCTCGCCGTGCATGGGGTGGCCGAGCGCGGTCGTCGCGGCCATGCCGCCGACCGGGGTGTGACCGCCGTCGTGCACCTCGACCGGCCCGGTGTTCCACATGCCGGTGTGGCCGCCCTGCTGCTGGAGCATCTGCAGGCTGTACTGGATGAGGCCGCGCATCTCCTCGGCGCTCTGGAACCGGTCATCCGGGTCCTTCGCGAGCGAGCGCATCACCAGACCGTCCAGCTCCGGCGGCACGGACTGCGTGACGTCGGACGGCGGAACCGGCGTGTCCTGAACGTGCTGGTACACGACGGACAGCGGGGTCTCACCGGTGAACGGGGGCCGCAGCGCCAGGAGTTCGTAGAGGAGGCAGCCCGTCGCGTACAGGTCGGAGCGGTGGTCGACGGCCTTGCCGAGCGCCTGCTCCGGGGAGAGGTACTGCGGGGTGCCCATGACCATGCCGGTCTGGGTCATCGTCGACTGCGCGCCGTGCAGGGCGCGGGCGATGCCGAAGTCCATGACCTTCACGGCGCCGCCGTGGGTGATGATCACGTTCGCCGGCTTGATGTCACGGTGCACGATGCCGTGCTGGTGCGAATAGGCCAGCGCCTCCAGTACTCCGGAGACGATGATGAGGGCCTGCTCGGGCCCGGGCGCCTCGGCGCTGAGCAGCAGGTCACGGATGGTGCGGCCCTCGACCAGCTCCATCACGATGTACGGCACGGGCCGGCCGGCCACGAGGTCCTCGCCGGAGTCGTAGACCGCGACGATGGCGTGGTGGTTGAGCCCGGCGACCGACTGCGCCTCGCGGGTGAAGCGGGCCTTGGAGACCGGGTCCTCGGCGAGATCGGCGCGCAGGAGTTTGACCGCGACCGTACGGCCGAGCCGTACGTCCTCGGCCGCGAAGACCTCCGCCATGCCGCCACGCCCCAGACGGTGCGTCAGGCGGTAGCGGCCGTCGCCGACGACCCCGCCGACGCCCCAGGACTCCGCCGACGAGTCGGGCACACCGCCGCCTGCTCCGGATTCGGGTGCCATCAGTCCTCGCCGTCGTCTGTCGTGCCGTGTCCAGTCGTCACGCTACAGGCTCCGTACGACACCACGGTCCGAGATGGACCGGCCATCCAACCCCTTCCACGTACACCTGTGCAAATTCGGCAGGATTCCTCCGCCCCCGCGGAAACGGTTCGGGGAACCTTCTTGTGCGGAGGGTCACGGAACGGGCACCTGGCTTGACGTGTCACTGCCCTCGGGCAGACTTGGCCAGGAAATTCCGGATCAACGCCGCCACGCGGGCGTAGGGGGAAGCACAGATGAGCCAGGACGGCGCACAGGGCCGCTATGCGGGCGGTTCGGTCGCGGGCGGCCGGTACCAGCTGCGCGACCTTCTCGGCGAGGGCGGCATGGCGTCGGTCTACCTGGCCTACGACAGCGCGCTCGACCGCCAGGTCGCCATCAAGACGCTGCACACCGAGCTCGGCCGGGAGCAGTCCTTCCGCGAGCGCTTCCGCCGCGAGGCGCAGGCGGTGGCGAAGCTGTCGCACACCAACATCGTCTCGGTCTTCGACACCGGTGAGGACACCCTCGACGGCGCCGTCATGCCGTACATCGTCATGGAGTACGTGGAGGGGCAGCCGCTCGGCTCGGTCCTCGCCTCGGACATCCAGCAGTACGGAGCGATGCCGGCCGACAAGGCGCTGAAGGTCACGGCCGACGTGCTCGCCGCCCTCGAGGTCAGCCACGAGATGGGCCTGGTCCACCGCGACATCAAGCCCGGCAACGTGATGCAGACCAAGCGCGGCGTGGTCAAGGTCATGGACTTCGGCATCGCGCGGGCCATGCAGTCCGGCGTCACCTCGATGACCCAGACCGGCATGGTCGTCGGCACCCCTCAGTACCTCTCCCCCGAGCAGGCCCTCGGGCGCGCGGTGGACGCCCGCTCCGACCTCTACTCGGTCGGCATCATGCTCTTCCAGCTGCTGACGGGCCGGCTGCCCTTCGACGCCGACTCCCCCCTTGCCATCGCCTACGCGCACGTGCAGGAGGAGCCGGTCGCCCCGTCGACCGTCAACCGGGCCGTGACGCCGGCCATGGACGCGCTCGTCGCCCGCGCGCTGCGAAAGAACCCGAACGAGCGGTTCCCGAGCGCGGCCGCGATGCGCGACGAGTGCCTCCGGGTGCTCTCCGCCGGTCAGACCGGTGCCCCGATGATCGTCCCCGGCGGTCCCGTCAGCAGCGGTGCGGGCGTCGGCTCGGCGGTCTTCCCGCCCGTCGGCCAGACCCCGCCGCCGACGCCGCAGCCCGGACCGCACGGGGTGCAGCACCCCTACCAGCCGCCGACGCCGCAGCCGGGACCGTACGGTCCGGCGACCCCGGCGCCCGCCCCTTCGTACGGCTACCCGCAGCAGGCGCCGACGCCCGCTCCGGCGTACCAGACCCAGGCCCCCGCGCCGCAGGCCTATAACCAGGCGCCCACCCCCGCGCCGCAGGCCTATAACCAGGCGCCCGCCCCCGCGCCGTACGCCCCGGTGCACACGCCCGCGCTCACCTCGGCCGGCGGCGGCTCGCGGCGGAACACACCGGTGATCGTGGGCGCGGTCGTCGTCGCGCTGCTCGCGATCGGCGGCCTCGTCGCGGTCCTCAACCTCGACAACAAGGACGACCCCGAGGCCGGCGGCACCGGCGGCACGGAGACCCAGCAGAGCCAGTCGGCGGCCCCCGGCCACAAGGGGCCGGACCTGACCAAGACGATCGACCCGAAGAAGTGCAGCCAGCCGACGGAGTCGAACGACGACCCGGAGAAGTTCGAGGTCCCCAACTTCACCTACAAGAACATCCAGTCGGTGAAGGACTGCGTCCAGGCCGCCGGCTGGAAGATCATGACCCAGACGCCGGTGGACGAGTCCACGTACGGCGAGGGCACGGTCCTCGAGCAGTACCCGCCGGCCGGTGAGGACATCACCGACAAGGACGCCGAGTTCACCCTGAAGATCTCGACGGGCAACCCGCCGCAGTAGAACGGACCCGTCCTCACGTCCGGACCGCTCTCCTTCTCGTGCGGGCCCTGCCTTCAATCCTCCTGACACCCCTTTACGTCTGTCGCCCCCGTCCCGGATGCCGGAAGTGTCCCGACATGTGACGCTGAGTTCACTATCTCGTCGGCTCGGTACGGGAGGGGGGGTCACCCGGTGACTCCAGCACTCCGCAGGGCACGGGCGCGGGTCCTCGGACCCGCTCTCACCTGCGTGTTCGCCTGCGCATGCGTCCTGTACGGGGAGCCGCCCGCGTACGGAGCCGAGGCGCCCGGCAGCTCGGTGGGGGCCGCGGCCCCGACCGCGCCGTCGGCCCCGACGCCGCTCCCGCCCTCGCCCTCCCCGACGCCCGCCACACCGTCGCCCTCCTCCGGCACGCCCTCCACGACGGTCACGCCCTCCCCTTCCGCCTCCACCTCCGTCTCCGCCTCTCCGGGGCGGACCGGGAGCGCCGGCACGCCCGCGCCTCCCGCGCCCGCGCCCACCGGCACCGGGGCGGCATCCCCCGCCGCGCCGAGCACCGAGCCGAGCGACGCGCCCTCGCCCGACGGCTCCGCGTCGATGGCGGGCCGGCCCGCGGGTGAGGGGCGGCCGAGACCCGGACGCTCCGTGCCACCGACCTCACCGGCGGACGACACGGCCCCGTCCCCGGAGGACTCTCGTACCGAAACTGCAACAGACCCGGAGGGCCCCGAGGGCCCCGCGGCCGTCGAACAGGAGGCCGAGGGGGTACGCGAGGAGGAGGCCGTCGCACCGGAGGCGGCTCCCGCCAGCCGGCCGGGCGTCGCGCCGCAGATGGCGGCCGAATCCGCGCCGCCCCTCGTCGACCAGCGGATTCCCGTGCTCACACTGGGCGTTGGTCTTGCCCTGATGGGGCTCGGAATCGGCTTCCTCGGGCTCCGGATGCGGCGCCGCTGAGGCCCTCGGCCCGCCCGGGTCCCCCTTGAGGCGGACGTGGCTCTTCCGTCTCAGGACGGTTGTCCGCGACGGCATACCCGGTATACATACTGAGTATGTCGATCCGCCACGGGCTTCTCGCCCTCCTCGAACGCGGCCCTCGGTACGGCTCCCAGCTCCGTACGGAGTTCGAGTCCCGCACCGGCTCCACCTGGCCGCTCAACGTGGGCCAGGTCTACACGACCCTCAACCGGCTCGAGCGCGACGGCATGGTCGCCCAGGGCGGCGAGGACGCGGCCGGGCACGCGCTCTACGCGATCACGGACAGCGGCCGCGCCGAACTCAGGACGTGGTTCGAGAAGCCGGTGGACCGCACCAGCCCCGCCCGTGACGAGCTGGCCATCAAGCTCGCCATGGCCGTGGGCGCCTCCGGCGTCGACATCCGCGACGTCATCCAGTCCCAGCGCCGGCACACCGTGAAGGCCATGCAGGACTACACCCGCCTCAAGGCCCAGGCGCTCGTCGCCGTCGAGAGGGGCGGGGCCCGGGAGCGGGACGACGTCGCCTGGCTGCTCGTCCTGGAGCAGCTGATCTTCCAGACCGAGGCCGAGGCACGCTGGCTGGACCACTGCGAGTCCCGGCTGATCCGCCTCTCGGCGACGGCCGCGAACACCGGGTCCACCACGGCGACCACGGCCGGGGGCACGACCCGGGCCGCTGTCGGAGGCACCGCCGGGAGCGGGACCGCCGAGACGCCGACCGCGACCGCCCCGACCAGCGCCGATGCGGCGCCCACCGAAGCCGCACCACCCGAGGCCGCGTCACCCGTGGCCGGGGCGCGCTGACCGCACGGTCGCGCCCCACCCGTACCGCTCGCGCCTCACCCGCCGTACGGCCCGCGCACCGCCCGCCGTACCACTCCCGCATCACCTTTCCACCGCTCGCTCCCGTACCCGGCCGACGGCCGGGTACGCCCAAGGGGGGACCCCTCATGTCCGCACAGCAGCCCGTGCTGCAACTCCAGAACCTGACCCGCGTCCATGGCGCGGGTGCCACCGAGGTACATGCCCTGCGCGGCATCGACCTCGCCGTGTACCCGGGTGAACTCGTCGCCGTCATGGGCCCGTCCGGCTCCGGCAAGTCCACGCTCCTCACCATCGCCGGCGGCCTCGACACCCCCACCTCGGGCCGCGTGATCGTCGAGGACACCGACATCACCACGGCGAGCGTCAAGGAGCTCGCGGCCCTGCGCCGCCGCAGCATCGGCTACGTCTTCCAGGACTACAACCTCATCCCCGCCCTCACCGCCGCCGAGAACGTGGCCCTGCCGCGCGAGCTTGACGGGACCTCCTCCCGCAAGGCGCGCGTCGAGGCCCTCAAGGCGCTGGAGGAGATGGGCCTCGGCCACCTCGCCGACCGCTTCCCGGACGAGATGTCCGGCGGCCAGCAGCAGCGTGTGGCCATCGCCCGCGCGCTCGTCGGCGAGCGCCGGCTCGTCCTCGCCGACGAGCCGACCGGCGCCCTCGACTCCGAGACCGGCGAGTCCGTGCTCGCCCTGCTCCGCAGCCGCTGCGACGCCGGCGCCGCCGGTGTCCTCGTCACCCACGAGCCGCGGTTCGCGGCCTGGGCGGACCGGGTCGTGTTCCTGCGGGACGGCGCCATCGTCGACCAGACCGTGCGCAGCGAGGCCGATTCCCTGCTGTCGGGCCAGGTGGCTGAGGCGTGAAGACCTGGCTCCACTCCTGGCGGGCCGCGATCCGGATCGCCCGCCGCGACGCCTGGCGTTCCAAGGGCCGCAGCGCCCTCGTCCTGGCCATGATCGCCCTGCCGATCCTGGGTGTCAGCGCCCTCGATCTGACCTTCCGCAGCTCCGAGCTGTCCCCCGCCGAGCGGGCGGACCGCATGATCGGCGCGGCCGACGCCCAGTTCAAGGACCCCGGCTACGGCGGGGCGCCGATCTTCCAGGACCCGATCGGCGACATGAACACGCCGGCCAAGGACTACGAGGACATGGCGTGGCCGAGCGGCCCCACCGATGTCACCAAGACCTTCCCCGCGGGTTCCACGGTCCTCACGGACAGCTCCGGCACGGCCAAGCTGACGACGAAGCACGGTCTGCTCGTGACCCAGGTGCGTGAGCTCAAGGCGGCCGATCCGATCGCCCGGGGCATCACGACCCTGCTGGAGGGGCGCTACCCGGAGAA
Source organism: Streptomyces sp. CB02980 (assembly GCF_014451325.2). Taxonomy (GTDB): domain Bacteria; phylum Actinomycetota; class Actinomycetes; order Streptomycetales; family Streptomycetaceae; genus Streptomyces. Next base: position 388,753 of record NZ_JACSCH020000003.1, read on the forward strand.
GAACGACGAGGTCGTCGCGACCTCGAACTTCCTGGAGAGCAGCGGTCTGTCGGTCGGCTCGACCCTTTCCGCACGCAACTTCGACCGCCCGTACCGCATCGTCGGCTCCTACGAGATTCCGGACGATCTGAAGGCCGTCCAGGTCAACGCGCTCCCGGGGGCCTTCCTCGCCCCGTACGCGAAGGCCGTCGAGAAGACCGGTCTGCAGAAGCCCGACACGAGCACCACGTACCTGGTGCGCAAGTCCGGCGGTTTCACGTGGAACATGGTCAAGGAGATCAACGCCAAGGGCGTGATCGTCTCCTCGCGTGCCGTGATCCTCGACCCGCCGGCCGACTCCGAGGTCCCGCTCTACGAGAAGGAGAACTGGGGCAACTACGAGGCCGGCGCGGGGGCGAAAGCCGCCGAACTCGCCGCCCTCGGCACCGTCGTCGGTCTGGCGATGCTGGAGATCTGTCTGCTCGCCGGACCCGCCTTCGCGGTCGGCGCCCGTCGCTCGCGCCGCCAGCTCGGTCTGGTCGGTGCCAACGGCGGTGCCCGCAGCCACATCCGGGCCATCGTGCTGAGCGGCGGTCTGGTCATCGGTGTCGCCGCAGCGGTCACCGGTACGGTCCTCGCCCTGATCCTCACCAAGGCGCTCCAGCCGTACCTCGAGGAGACCATGGGCCAGCGGTTCGGAGCCTTCGACATCCGGCCGCTCGAAATCCTCGGCATCGCGCTGCTCGCCGTGCTGACCGGCCTGCTCGCCGCCATCGTGCCGGCGATCACCGCCTCCCGGCAGACCGTCCTCGCCTCGCTCACCGGCCGGCGCGGCGTCCGCCGCAGCAGCCGGGTGCTGCCCCTGATCGGCCTCGCGGCCCTCCTGATCGGCGGTGCCATCGCGCTCTTCGGCTCCATGGTGAGCCAGCAGTTCATCATCGTGGCCGGCGGCTCGGCCATCGCCGAGCTGGGCGTCGTCGCCATGACCCCGGCCCTGGTGGGCCTGTTCGGGCGGGCCGGGCGCTGGCTGCCGCTGTCGCCGCGGCTCGCGCTGCGGGACGCCGTGCGCAACCGGGGCCGTACGGCACCCGCCGTCGCCGCCGTCCTCGCCGCCGTCGCCGGTACGGTCGCCGTCTCCACGTACATGGCCAGCGAGGAGGCCCAGCACAGGGCCGAGTACACCGCCCAGATGCCGCACGGAACCGTTTCCGCGTTCGTCACGGAGGAAGGCGGCCGGGACGTCCCCGCGGTCCGCGAGGCGATCCAGCGGTACGTCCCCGTCGACGTCCGCGCGGATGTCGCGCGCGTCTCGGTCGGCAAGCCCAGCTGCCAGCCGTGGGACAGCGGCCCGGGCTGCGGCCGCTTCGAGGTCGTCGTGCCCCCGGCGAACGAGTGCCCCATGTACAGGACCGTCCCCGGCGGCGGAGACCCCTCGGAGAAGTACACGCCCGAGCAGCGACGGAAGATGCTCACCGACGACTGGCGGTGCAAGGAGGGCCGGAGCAGCGGGATGTACGTCTCCGACGGCGGGCTGCTCGTCGCTGACGCCGCGCTCCTGACGGTGCTCGGCCTCGACGACCCCGCGACCGTGAAGGCCCTCGGCGAGGGCAAGGTCGTCAGCTTCAATCCCGTCAACGTCGACAAGAACGGCAGGTTCGGGATCAAGCAGATCACCGACCTCGCCGCCGCCGACAAGGCCTCCGAGCAGGGCAAGCCCTCTCCCGGCAAGGTCACCTCGCTGCCCGCCTACCAGGTGCCCGGGGACGAGAAGTCCTACGGCGTCCAGGCCCTGATCACCCCGGCCACCGCCAAGGCCGCCGGTCTCGCGACGGTGCCGCTCGGCACGTACGCCAGCACCGACCGGCTGCCCGACACCGAGGCACGCCAGAAGCTCGACGGCGAGCTCACCAAGCTCGGCAGCAACGTCGAGCTCCATGTGGAGGAAGGATTCGTCAACGCCAACAGCCTCATCCTGCTGTCGCTGGCGATCTTCGCGGGGCTCGTCACCGTCGGCGCCGCCGGCATCGCCACCGGGCTCGCCCAGGCCGACGCCGAGGCCGATCTCAAGACGCTGGCCGCCGTGGGCGCCCCGCCGCGGGTCCGCCGGACCCTCAGCGGCTTCCAGTGCGGTGTCGTCGCCGCAATGGGCGTACTCCTCGGCTCGGCCGCCGGAGTGCTGCCGGCGATGGGCCTCCGGCTCAACGAGGAGCGGCAGCAGATCAGCTGGCACGAGGAAGCCGTCGCCCAGGGCTGGAGTGCGGCCTCGGACGTGCCGTACGTCCCGATCGTCATCCCCTGGGAGACCCTCGCCGGCCTGCTCGTCGCCGTACCCGTGGGTGCCGCGCTGCTCGCCGCCCTGGTGACCCGCTCGCGCGGCGCGCTGTCCCGGCGCGAGGCGACCTGACGGTCTTCGTTGTCGTCCTGTGCCCCCGTACGAGGGTGGATCACCCTCGTACGGGGGCACACCCCGTGGTGACGCATGTGTACGAGAGAATGGCGGCATGGAGATGCCGAGGAATGACAGGTCGCAGGAGAGCCCCCAGGTCCTCATCGTGGGACAGGACGGGATGGCGCTCGGCGGCACTCAGGGCGACGACGAACCCCGCGAGGTCCCGGTGACGGAAATGGTCGAGCAGCCTGCGAAGGTCATGCGGATCGGCAGCATGATCAAGCAGCTCCTGGAGGAAGTACGCGCGGCACCTCTCGACGAGGCCAGCCGGGTCAGACTCAAGGACATCCACGCCAGCTCCGTGAAGGAGCTGGAGGACGGGCTCGCGCCCGAGCTGGTCGAGGAACTGGAGCGGCTCTCCCTGCCGTTCACGGACGAGGCGATCCCCTCCGAGGCGGAGCTGCGCATCGCGCAGGCGCAGCTGGTGGGCTGGCTGGAGGGCCTCTTCCACGGCATCCAGACGGCGCTCTTCGCCCAGCAGATGGCGGCCCGCGCCCAGCTGGAGCAGATGCGCAGGGCGCTCCCGCCGGGTGCGTCGCACGACGATGACGACGACGACCGCGGCCACGGCCCGGTCCGCTCGGGGCCGTACCTGTAGGCCGCGGCGGAGGACGTACGAGGAGGGGCCCGGCACACTGTGTGCCGGGCCCCTCACACGTCTGTACGGGGAGGGCGGGGCGGGGTGACGCAGCCGAGCCCCGCGGGCCGCAAGGCCACGCGGCCGGCCCCGCGCCCGCCGACCGTGAGGCCGCGCCCGTGCCCTCAGGTCCCGCCCGCGTGCCCTCAGGACCGGCGCCCGTGCCCTCAGGACCGGCGCCCGTGCCGTGAGGCCGTGCCCGCCATGCCGTGAGGCCGTGCCCGCCGTGCCTGAGATCCCGCCCGCTGGGCCTGAGATCCCGCCCGGCCGGCCCTGCGGCCAGGCCGCGCCCGTCAGCCCTGAGGGGCCACGAGCAGGACCTTGCCCACGTGGGTGCCGGACTCCAGCGCCCGGTGGCCCTCGGCGGCGTCGTTCAACGGCAGCGTCCGGTCGACGACCGGCCTGACCGTGCCCGCTCCGATCAGCGGCCAGACGTGCTCCCGTACGGCGGCCACGATCGCCGCCTTCTCGTCCGCCGGGCGGGCCCGCAGCGTGGTCGCCATGACCGCGGCGCGCTTCGCGAGCAGCGCCCCGAGGTTCAGCTCGCCCTTGACGCCGCCCTGGAGGCCGATGACGACGAGCCGGCCGTTCACGGCCAGCGCCTTCACGTTCCGCTCCAGGTACTTCGCACCGACGATGTCCAGGATGACGTCCGCCCCCGCCCCGTCCGTCGCCTTGGCCAGCTCCTCGACGAAGTCCTGCTCGCGGTAGTCGATGAGGATGTCCGCGCCGAGCTCGGCGCAGCGCGCCAGTTTCTCGGGGCCTCCGGCGGTGACCGCGACCCGCGCCCCGACCGCCTTCGCCAGCTGGATCGCCATCGTGCCGATCCCGCTCGCACCGCCGTGCACGAGCAGCGTCTCGCCGGGACGCAGGTGCGCGATCATGAAGATGTTGGACCAGACGGTGCAGGCGACCTCGGGGAGCGCCGCGGCCGTGGCCAGGTCGACGCCCTCCGGCACCGGGAGCAGCTGCCCCGCGGGGACGACGACCTTCTGCGCGTAACCGCCGCCGGCGAGCAGCGCGCAGACCTCGTCGCCGACGGCCCAGCCGGACACCCCCGGGCCGAGCGCGGCGATCCGGCCCGAACACTCCAGGCCGGGGTACGGCGAGCTGCCCGGCGGCGGGTCGTAGAAGCCCTGGCGCTGGAGCAGATCGGCGCGGTTGACGGCGCTCGCCACCACCTCGACGAGGACCTCGCCCTCGCCGGGTACGGGATCGGGTACCTCGGCCCAGACAAGGGCCTCGGGACCACCGGGTTCCGGAATCGTGATCGCATACATGGCGGCGAGGCTACTCCCGGCACCGGCCGGGGGCGCGGTGCTCCGGGCTCAGTCCTCCGGCGGCGTCCTCAGCGGGGTGACCGGCGCGGCGCGCACGATGGTGATCACCCGGTCGGTGAGCTGGAGCGGGCTGGCCGCGGGATCGTCGTAACCGAGCAGCCGGTGGCCGCGCAGCACGCTCACGACCAGGTCACCGGTCTCCCGCACGCTCTTCCCGACCTCTTTCTTGGTCACCGGGCGCTCGACCAGGTCGAGGCCGGAGCCCTGCTGGATGAGGTCCTCCATCACCGTGCCGGCGCTGGGGCTCAGCACCGAGAGGCCGAGCAGACGCCCGGCGGCGCTGGCACTGGTGATGACCGCGTCCGCGCCGGACTGGCGCAGCAGCGGCGCGTTCTCCTCCTCGCGGACCGCGGCGACGATCTTCGCGCCCCGGTTGAGCTGCCGGGCCGTGAGGGTGACCAGGACGGCCGTGTCGTCGCGCTGGGTGGCGATGACGATCTGCCGGGCCCGCTGCACCTCGGCACGGAGCAGTACGTCGCTGCGGGTCGCGTCGCCGACCACGCCGACGAAGCCGTCCGCGTTCGCCGTCTCGATCACCTTGTTGGAGGGATCGACGATGACGATCTGCTCCTTGCTGAGACCGGTCGCGCAGAGCGTCTGGATCGCGGACCGCCCCTTGGTACCGAAGCCGACGATGACGGTGTGGTCGCGCAAGGTGGACCTCCAGCGGTTCAGCCGGAACTCCTCGCGGGTCCGCTCCGTGAGGACCTCGAGGGTGGTGCCGACCAGGATGATCAGAAACAGCACGCGCAGGGGCGTGACCAGCAGGATGTTGGCGAGCCGCGCCGAGTCGCTGTACGGGACGATGTCGCCGTATCCGGTGGTGGAGAGCGTGACGGTCGCGTAGTAGGCGCAGTCGAGGAAGTCGAGCGTCTCGTTGGCGTTGTCGTGGTAGCCCGCACGGTCGACGTAGACGATGAGGACCGTCACGGCCAGCACGCCGAGGGCCATCAGGAGCCGCTTGCCGACCTGACGCAGGGGCCGCTCGACCTCCCGGCGCGGCAGCTTGATCTGCGGGCCGGAGATCCGCTCGTCCGCGTGGCGGGCCATCACGTCACGACTGGGAAGTTTCACGTGAAACACGCTCCTTGGGCCGGTACGGCCCCCTCGGCCGCCGGCCAGGGAAGGTCGAGGACATCCAACTCTTGGCCGGGGCGGGCGCCGCCGGGTGGGACGACGGCCAGGCCGTCGGCGGCGGCGATGCCCCGGAGCATGGCCGGTCCGTTGTAGCGCAGGGGCACGGCGCGTCCACCACGGCGGACGACCGGGACGAGCCGTGTGTCGTACGGATGCCCGTGCACCTCGTCCTGGACGGGAACGCGGGGCGGGACGGGCGCCGCAGCCGCGGTCCCGCTCAGGGCGGCCAGGAGCGGCTGCGCCAACGTCAGAAGCCCGGAGACGGCCGCGAGCGGGTTGCCGGGAAGCCCGACGAGATGACGGACGTGCGGGGGCCGGGCGGGCTCGGGCCGGGTAGGCACGGGCCGGGTGGGCTCGGACGGCGTGGGCTCGGACGGGGTGGGCACGGGCCGGGTGGGCTCGGCGGCGAGGCGGGCGAGCAGCATCGGGTGGCCGGGCCGGACCTTCACGCCGTCGACCAGGAGGGTCGCGCCGGCCTTGGCCAGCACGCCGTGGACGTGGTCCACGGGCCCGGCGGCGGTCCCGCCGGTCGTGAGGACCAGGTCGGCGGCGGAACCGGTGACGGCCGCGTACAGCTCCTCGGCATCGTCACCGATCCTGCGGGTGGCGAGGACGTCGGCGCCGAGCGCCGTCAGCCATGGGCCGAGCATGGGGCCGAGGGCGTCGCGGATCAGGCCGTCGTGGGGGAGACCCGTCGTGAGCAGCTCGTCGCCGAGGACCAGGATCTCGACCCGGGGACGCGGCGGTACGGGGAGCTCGTCGTAGCCGGCGGCTGCGGCGAGGCCGAGCACGGCGGGGGTCACGACGGTGCCGGCGGGCAGCAGCTCGTCGCCGGCACGGCACTCCTGGCCCCGGGGCCGGATGTCCTGACCCGGCACGACCTCGCGCAGAGCGTGGAGCAGCGGGTCCTCCGTGCGTGCGTGCTCGGTGCGGACGACGGCGGTGGTCCCGGCGGGGACACGGGCGCCGGTGGCGATACGTACGGCCTCGCCGTCGGCGGCCAGTGCCACGGCCGTCTGTCCGGCGAGGACGGCGCCCTCCGCGCGTACGGTCCAGGGGCCGGGACCCGCGACCGCCCAGCCGTCCATGGCGGAGGTGTCGAAGGGCGGCAGGTCGGTGAGGGCGAGCAGCGGCTCGGCCAGGACCTGGCCGAGTGCCTGCCCGAGGGGTACGCCGAGCGGCGCCCGGCCGGCCCGCGCGGAGGCTCCGGCACGGACGGCCGCGGCGCGGGCCTCGGGCCATGCGGTGGCCCGGTGCGGCTGCCCGGCCCGCGCGTCGTCGGTTCCGGGGGCCACCGGGAGGGGCTCCTTCAGGGTCATCCGGCCTCGTCCTGCTCGGCGGCCCAGCGATGGGCCAGCGCGGCGGCCTTGCGGGCGGCCTCGGCGACCGCCTCGGGACCGCCCTCGCTGCCCGCGCGCGCCGCCGCGTATCCGACCAGGAAGGTGGTCAGGGGTGCGGCGGGGCGGGCCACTCCATGGGCGGCGTCGCGGGCCAGATCGAGCAGGACGCCGGTGTCGACGTCCAGCTCGATGCCCAGTTCGTCCTTGACTGCGGTGATCCATTCATCCAGCACGGTCCCATGCTCCCTGATGCGGGCCCGGGCCGTGGCGATGTCCTCCCAGGTGTCGCAGTCGAAGGAGGCGAGGGGCCCGGCGGCGACCCGGGTGAGGCGCAGTGCGCCGGTGAGCTGCCGCAGCGGGCCGCCGGCGAGGGTGCCGCGCTCCTCGGCGATCCGCGCCAACTCCCGCCGGAGCGGGGTCGCTCGGTAGGCGGCGACGAGCGGCTGGTCCCGTCCCCCGGCGTCGGTGAGGAGCGCGGCCTCGGCGTCGGGGGCGTCGGCGAGTGCCCCGAGCAGCCGGTGGACGGTGTCCTCGTCGAGGAAGGGCAGGTCGGCGGAGAGGACGAGCAGAACGTCGGCCCCGGTCTGCCCGGCACCGGCGCCCGCACGGATCTCCCGTACTCCCGCGTCGAGGGCGGCGAGCGGGCCTCCGCCGGGCGGGTCCTCCCTGGTCCAGCGGACGGGGTGGACGGTCGGGCGGGAATCGCCGACGACCACGGTCCGGTCCGCGCCACGGCACGCGGCGAGGACCCGGTCGAGAAGCGCCCGGCCTCCGACCCGTACGCCGGGCTTGTCGGCACCGCCGAGTCGCTGGGCGGCGCCTCCGGCGAGCACGACGGCGTCATGTGGGGTGGTCACCCCAGCAGTATGGTCCGCCGCCCCTTCCCGCCGTCGGGCGCGTCTCCCTAGGTGGGACGGCGCGCGTGGCGCAACGGACGGCGGACGGGTCTACGGACGGTCCGGGGCCGGCCCTGGGGCCGGTCCTGCCGCCGGTCCTGGGGCCGCTCCTGGGGCCGGCCCTGGGGCCGGTCCTGCCGCCGCTCCTGGGGCCGGTCCTGGGGCCGGTCCTGCCGCCGGTCCTGGGGCCGGTCCTGGGGCCGGTCCTGGGCCGGTCCTGGGCCGGTCCTGGGCCGGTCCTGCCGCCGGTCCGCGGGCCGGTCCGGCAGGACAGGAGCCGGTCCCTCAGAACGGCGAGCCGGTCCGGCGGGACGGGGCAGGTCCCGCCGGAGCGCCCGGCGTCAGAGCGTGCGGAGCAGGACCGCGGGCTGCTCGACGCAGTCCGCCACATACCGCAGGAACCCGCCCGCCGTACCGCCGTCGCAGACCCGGTGGTCGAAGGTGAGCGAGAGCTGCACCACCTGACGTACGGCCAGTTCGCCCTGGTGGACCCAGGGCTTGGGGATGATCCGGCCGACGCCGAGCATCGCGGCCTCGGGGTGGTTGATGATCGGCGTGGACCCGTCGACCCCGAACACCCCGTAGTTGTTCAGGGTGAACGTGCCACCCGTCAGATCGGCCGGGGTGAGCGCCGACTCCCGTGCGGCCTCCGTCAGCCGGGCGAACTCCGCCGTCAGCGACTCGGCCGTCCGGGTCCCCGCGTCCTTCACCACGGGGACGACCAGGCCGCGCGGGGTCTGGGCGGCGAAGCCGAGATGCACGGCCGGCAGCCGGACGATCTCCCGCGCCGCCATGTCCACGGTGGAGTTGAGCTCGGGGAACCGCGCCAGGGCGTGGACGCAGATCCGGGCGAGGAGCGCGAGCAGGGAGATCTTCGTCCCGCCCGCCGCGTTCATCGCCGCCCGCGCGGCCATCAGCTCGGTCGCGTCGGCGTCCACCCAGCAGGTCGCGTCCGGGATCTCCGTACGGCTGCGCGACAGCTTGTCCGCCACGGCGCCACGGACCCCGCGCAGCGGCACCCGCTCACCGGCCGAAGCGACCGCGGGGGAGGACGTCACAGCGGGCGCGGCGGCCGGGGAAGGCGCCGGCGCGGCGGCGGGCCGCTCCAGGGCCGCGATGGCCAGCTCCACATCGGCCCGCAGGATCAGGCCCTCGGGCCCCGATCCGCGCACCTCGCGCAGATCGAGCCCCCGGTCCCTGGCCAGCTTCCGCACGAGCGGCGAGATGACCGGCACCGGACCCTCGTGGCCGGCGACGGCGACGGCGGCGGGAGCCGGAGCCGGAGCAGCCACCGCGGCGGGAGCCGGAGCTGCCACCGCGGCCGGGGCGGGCGCGGTGGCCTTCGCCACGGCGTGGCTCTCGTGCCGTACCCGGCGGCGCCGGGCGGCGGGCTCGGCCGTGCCGTACCCGACGAGCACATTGCCCGAGTGCTCGGACGACACGGCGGACTCGGCGGCGGTCTCCCCCACCGTGGGGGCGGTACCCGGAGCCGCCTCCGCGAGCTCCTCCGGTGCGCCCGTGCCACCCACCGCGACCGTCAGGAGCGGCGCGCCGACGGGCAGTTCGGTGCCCTCCTCGCCGTACCGGGCGGTGACGACACCGCCGTACGGGCAGGGCACCTCGACCATGGCCTTGGCCGTCTCGACCTCGACGACCGGCTGGTCGATGGCGACGACGTCGCCGACACCGACCAGCCAGCGGACGATCTCCGCCTCGGTGAGTCCCTCACCGAGGTCGGGCAGCTTGAACTCGAGCACCTGTGCCATCAGCTTCCCGCCTCCCACTGCAGTCGCGCCACCGCGTCCAGGACCCGGTCGACGCCCGGCAGATGGTGCCGTTCCAGCATCGGCGGCGGGTACGGGATGTCGAAGCCCGCGACCCGCAGCACCGGCGCCTCCAGGTGGTGGAAGCAGCGCTCGGTCACGCGCGCGGCGATCTCCGCGCCGGGGCCGCCGAAGCCCGTCGACTCGTGGACGACGACCGCGCGGCCGGTGCGCCGCACCGAGGCGCAGACCGTCTCGTCGTCGAAGGGGACGAGCGAGCGCAGGTCGACGACCTCCAGGTCCCAGCCCTCGGCCTGCGCGGCCTCCGCCGCCTCCAGACAGACGGGCACGGAGGGACCGTAGGTGATCAGCGTGGCACCGGTGCCCCGCCGTCGCACCACGGCCTTGCCGATCGGCTCCACGGCCGCGGGCGCCTCGGGGGACCAGTCGGACTTGGACCAGTAGAGCCGCTTGGGCTCCAGGAAGACCACCGGGTCGTCGGAGGCGATGGCCGCGCGCAGCAGCCCGTAGGCGTCCTCGACGGTGGCCGGGGTGACGACATGGAGTCCCGGGGTGGCCATGTAGTAGGCCTCGGAGGAGTCGCTGTGGTGCTCGACGCCGCCGATCCCGCCGCCGTACGGGACGCGGATGACGATCGGCATCGGCATCGCGCCGCGCGTCCGGTTCCGCATCTTCGCCACGTGGGAGATCAGCTGCTCGAACGCCGGGTAGGCGAACGCGTCGAACTGCATCTCGACGACCGGCCGCAGGCCGTACATGGCCATGCCGACGGCCGCGCCGAGGATGCCGGCCTCGGCCAGCGGGGTGTCCGTGCAGCGGTCCTCGCCGAACTCCTTCGCGAGCCCGTCGGTGACCCGGAAGACCCCGCCGAGGGTGCCGACGTCCTCGCCCATCACATGGACGGTCGGGTCCTCGGCCATCGCGTCGCGCATGGCGCGCTGGAGCGCCTGCGCCATCGTGGCGGGCTTGGCCTTCCCGGCCCTGCCGCCCTTACCGGCGGTCCCGGCGGTCCTGTCCGCCGTGGATCCGGTCGTCGCCGTCGTCATCACGCCTCACCCTCGGCTTCGAGCTCGGCGCGCAGCTGCGCCGCCTGTTCCCGCAGCTGCGTGGTCTGCTCCGCGTACACGTGCGAGAAGAGGTCCATCGGGTTCAGCACCGGCTCGGCGTTCATCCGCTCGCGCAGCTCCGCGGCCATCGTCTCGGCTGCCTCGGCCGCCGCGCGCCTTCCGTCCTCGTCGAGCAGGCCACGCTCCGTGAGTTCCCGTTCGAGGATCAGGATCGGGTCGTGCGCCCGCCAGGTCTCGACCTCGCCGGCCGCGCGGTAGCGGGTGGCGTCGTCGGCGTTGGTGTGGGCGTCGATCCGGTACGTGATCGCCTCGACGAGGGTCGGGCCGCCGCCGCGCCGCGCGCGGGCCACGGCCTCGGTGAGCACCTGGTGGACGGCGATCGCGTCGTTGCCGTCGACGAGCCGGCCGGGCATCCCGTATCCGACGGCCTTGTGGGCCAGGGACGGGGCGGCGGTCTGCTTGGCGAGCGGTACGGAGATCGCGAAGCCGTTGTTCTGCACGAGGAAGACCACGGGGGCCTGCCAGACGGCCGCGAAGTTCAGCGCCTCGTGGAAGTCGCCCTCGCTGGTGCCGCCGTCGCCGACCATGGCGAGCGCGACGACGTCGTCACCCTTGAGCCGGGCGGCGTGGGCGAGGCCCACCGCGTGCGGGAGCTGGGTGGCCAGCGGGGTGGAGAGCGGCGCGATGCGGTGCTCGTGCGGGTCGTACCCGGTGTGCCAGTCGCCGCGCAGCAGGGTCAGGGCCTGCACGGGGTCGAGGCCCCGGGCGACCGCGGCCAGGGTGTCGCGGTACGAGGGGAAGAGCCAGTCCCGCTCCTCCAGGGCGAGGGCGGCGGCGATCTCGCACGCCTCCTGGCCGTGGGTGGACGGGTACACGGCGAGCCGGCCCTGCTTGGTGAGGGCGGTGGCCTGCGTGTTGTACCGGCGGCCGCGGATCAGCTCCGCGTAGAGCCGGAGCAGCAGCGCGGGGTCGGCGTCGGCCAAGGCGTCCGTGCCGAGCACGCGCAGCGGCTCGGTGTCGGGCAGCAGCGGGGCGGGGTCGGTACGCGGCTGCCAGGCCGGCGGCGGGGTCGGCCGGTAGGCGGGAACGGCACCGGGCGGCTCTTGGACTGTCGAACTGCGCTGTTGCAACGAGTCCACCTCCTCGTGGGAGCGGGCATAAGACCCGAAGGCGGGTGGCGCGAGTGTGGCGCGCCTCACCTACCGATTGTTCGGTCGTGGAGGCATTTTGGCTACAGGCACCTGCAGCCTGTGGACAAACGGTTCTCCACAGCCTGGGATGAGTACAGGTCGTCCACCGGAGAGAGGCGGGGGGACATGGCGGATGAACAAATGGCCGTCGACCGGAGCGGGGCTCCGGACGACGACACGGGCGGCGACCCGGGCGGCGCGCTCCGCGGGACCGGGAGCGAGGTGCCCGGCGAGGCCCTGAGCGCCCCGATCGGCACGCCGACGGGCGCCCTTCCGGCACGCCCGCTGGACGCGATCGACCGGGACATCCTGCGACTGCTGCAAACGGACGGTCGCGCCTCGGTGCGCTCCGTCGCCGAGCGGGTGCACGTCTCCCGGGCCAACGCCTACGCGCGCATCAACCGGCTCATCGACGACGGGGTGATCCGCGGCTTCAGCGCCCGGGTCAACCACGAGCGGGCGGGCCACGGCGCGTCCGCCTACATCACGCTCAAGATCGTCCAGAACTCCTGGCGCACGGTCCGCGAGCAGCTCGGCGCGCTGCCGGGGGCCACGCACATCGCGCTGGTCAGCGGCGATTTCGACGTCCTGCTGCTGGTGCACACGCCGGACAACCGGACGCTGCGCGAGCTGGTGCTCACCCGGATCCAGGCGATCCCCGAGGTGCTGTCCACGCGCACGCTGCTGGTCTTCGAGGAGACGGACCTCAACACGGACCCGCACGCCTGACGACACCCCCGACGCAGAAGGAGGACGGCCCCCCCGCAGGGGGCCGTCCTCCTTCTGCGAACCCGTGGGGGCCTCTCCGAACCCGGTTGGGGCCTCTCCCAGGCCCGCTGGGGCCTGAGAGAGGCCCTCAGCGGGCCTTCTCAGTCCTTCAGCGGGCCGTCCTGAGCCCGTCGAACGCCAGGTGCGCGACGGTCTCGGCGAGCTGCTCGCGCTCCACCGTCGCGTCCGGATGCGGCCGGTACCACTCCACCAGCGAGTTGATCATTCCGAAGAGCAGCCGGGTCGCGAGCCGGATGTCCACATCGGCCCGCAGATCGCCCTCCTCGGCGGCCGCCTTGAGCAGATCGGCCACCCTGTGGTCGAACTCGCGCCGCCGCTCCATGGCCCACCGCTCGGTGCCGGTGTTGCCGCGCACCCGCAGCAGCAGCGTCACGTACGGCAGCTCCGCGATCAGCACCTCGACGGTGCGGCGCGTGACGTACTCGACCCGCTCGACGGCCCGGCCGCGTCCGGCGTCCGGCTCGTCGAGGATCGCGAAGAGCCCGTCGAGCGCCCGGCTGACCGCCCGCCGCAGCAGCTCCTCCTTGCCGGACACATGGTGGTAGATCGACGACTTGGAGATCCCGGCCGCCTTGGAGAGGTGCTCCATGGACGTGCCGTCGTAGCCGCGCTCGTTGAAGACCCGCACGGCGACCGAGAGCAGCGTCTCGGGGGTGTACGTGTCGCGCTTGGCGGTGGTCATCGTGAGTCCTCCGCATCGGCGTCGGCGCACCGGCGTGCGACGGCCTGGCTGGGCCCGTACCTGCCCGTCGGGTAGCGCTCGTGCAGCCCCCTGAGCAGGTCGCAGACGCGCCGGGGCCCCAGCTTCTCCGCCCACTCCAGCGGTCCGGCGGGGTAGTTGACCCCGAGCCGCATCGCCGTGTCCACGTCCTCGGCCGTCGCGACGCCCCGGTCGACCGCGTCGGCCGCGAGGTCGGCCAGCATGGCGACCGTACGGGCCACGATCATGCCGGGCACGTCCCCGATCACGGAGACCTGCTTGCCGAGCGCCTGGAAGAGCCCCACGGCCTCGTCGAGGGTCTCGGGCGCGGTCCGCCGTCCGGTGGAGAGCACCATCCGGCTCGCGCGCGCGTAGTCGAGGGCGAGGTCGAAGTAGACGATCTCCTCGGGGAAGAACTCGAAGGAGCTGTCACCGTCGGCGAGCATCAGCATGCCGCCGCCCGGCAGCACGATGTGCCCGTCCCCCCGCTTGCGCCGGACCGTGATCCCGGCCTGCTCGAAGAGGTCGAGGAGCGGCTCGGCGGGGCCCAGATCGCCCTGGACGACGATCCGCTTCGGTGCCTCCGCCGGCGCCGCCGTGTGCGGCTCGGGCCGCTCGGCGCCCTCCGCGTACGAGAACCAGCCCTGGCCCGTCTTGCGACCGAGGCGCCCCGACTCCACGAGCCGCCGCTGCGCGAGCGAGGGCGTGAACTTGGGGTCCTGATAGAAGGACTCCCAGACGGACCGGGTGACGGCCTCGTTCACGTCCTGGCCGATGAGGTCGGTCAGCTCGAACGGGCCCATCTTGAAGCCGCCGCACTCGCGCAGGGCCGCGTCGATGGTGGCCGGGTCGGCCGCGCCCTCCTCGAAGACCCGCAGCGCCTCCGCGTAGAAGGGGCGGGCCACCCGGTTCACGATGAAACCGGGGGTGTCCGCGCAGCGCACCGGGGTCTTGCCCCAGCCCTTCACCGTCTCGTACGCGCGCGTGGCGACGTCCGGCTCGGTGGCGAAGCCGCTGACGACCTCGACGAGGGGGAGCAGCGGCGCCGGGTTGAAGAAGTGCAGACCGACGAACCGGCCGGGCAGCCGCAGGCCTCCCGCGATGGCGGTGACGGAGAGCGAGGAGGTGTTCGTGGCGAGGACGGTGTCGTCGCCGACTACCTTCTCCAGGTCGGCGAAGAGCTGCTGCTTGACGGGCAGCAGCTCGACGATCGCCTCGACGACGAGCGCCGCGTCCGCGAGCTCCGCGAGGTCCTGGGCGGCGTACAGGCGTCCGACGGCCGCCTCGCGCGCGGTGGCGTCGAGACGCCCCTTCTCGACGAGGCGGTCGAGGCGTGCGGTGAGGGCGGCCACGGCCTCCTCGGCGCGGCCGGGGGCGCTGTCGTAGAGCCGCACGGGGTGGCCGGCGACCAGCGCGACCTGGGCGATGCCCTGGCCCATGGTGCCGGTGCCGACGACGGCGACGGCCCGGTCCCGCCCGACGGAGCCCAGGGCCCCTCCGGCTGCGGCTTCGGATGCTTCCACGGCGGCGGCAGGCTCACTGGCGGTCACGTCGTCGCTCCCCCTGACGGTCACGTTGGCGCTCATAGGAGTGATCCTCCCCGATGGGTTTTCCACAGGATCGACAGGCCCCCTTGTCCCGACCGATCGTTCGGTTACTCTAACTCCGTACGTGTCTCCCTGCCCAGCTCGACGAGGAGTTGGTCCACCCATGGCCACCGCTCTGCCGACCACCGACCGTCTGGCCGAGAAGCACCGGTCCACGCTCGACCAGGCGCTCGACACCATCCGGACCCGTGCCTACTGGTCGCCGTATCCCGAGCACCCGAAGGCGTACGGGGAGGACGGCTCTCTCGACGCGGCGGCCGGTCTCGCCGCCCACCAGGCCCTGCTGAACACCCGCTTCGAGCTCGACCAGCCCGGCACGGACGGCTGGACCGGCGGCGAGACCTCGCCGTACGGCCCCGAGCTCGGCATCGAGTACCCGCACGCCGACATCGACGTCCTGCTCCCCGCGATGCGCGCGGGCATGGGTGCCTGGCGCGACGCCGGGGCCGAGACGCGCGCCCTGGTCTGCCTGGAGATCCTCGCCCGGATCTCCGCCCGCACCCACGAGTTCGCCCACGCCGTCATGCACACCAGCGGCCAGGCGTTCATGATGGCGTTCCAGGCCGGCGGCCCGCACGCCCAGGACCGCGGCCTCGAGGCCGTGGCGTACGCGTACGCGGAGCAGACCCGCACCCCCGCCGGCCGGGCCGACTGGTCCAAGCCGCAGGGCAAGCGCGACCCCCTGGAGCTGAGCAAGGAGTTCACCCCGGTCGGCCGCGGCGTCGCCCTGGTGATCGGCTGCAACACCTTCCCCACGTGGAACGGCTACCCGGGCCTGTTCGCCTCCCTCGCCACGGGCAACCCGGTCCTGGTCAAGCCGCACCCGCGCGCGGTGCTCCCGCTCGCGCTGACCGTGCGGGTCGCCCGTGAGGTGCTCGCCGAGTCCGGCTTCGACCCGAACCTGGTCGCGCTCGCCGTCGAGCGGCCGGGCGAGGGCATCGCCAAGACCCTGGCCGTGCGCCCCGAGGTCCGGATCATCGACTACACCGGCTCGACCGCCTTCGGCGACTGGCTGGAGGCCAACGCCCGCCAGGCGCAGGTCTACACCGAGAAGGCCGGCGTCAACACGGTGGTGGTCGACTCCACCGACAACTACAAGGGGATGCTCGCCAACCTGGCCTTCTCGCTGTCCCTGTACAGCGGCCAGATGTGCACCACCCCGCAGAACCTGCTGATCCCCCGCGACGGCATCACCACCGACCAGGGCCCCAAGTCGTACGACGAGGTCGTCGCCGACCTCGCCGCGTCGGTCGGCGGTCTGCTCGGCGACGACGCCCGGGCGAACGGTCTGCTGGGCGCCCTGGTCAACCCGGACGTGAAGGCGCGGCTCGAGGCCGCCGCCGGTCTCGGCGAGGTGGCGCTCGCCTCCCGCGAGGTCGTCAACCCGGAGTACCCGGACGCGGTGGTCCGTACGCCGGTCGTCGTGAAGCTGGACGGCTCCAAGCCGGACGCCCAGGCCGCGTACTTCTCGGAGTGCTTCGGCCCGGTCTCCTTCGCCGTCTCGGTGGACTCCACCGCCGACGCCCTGGAGCTGCTGCGGCGCACGGTCCGCGAGAAGGGCGCGATGACGGTCGGGGCATACACGACCTCGGCGGACGTCGAGCGCGCGGTGGAGGAGGTCTGCCTGGAGGAGTCGGCGCAGCTGTCGCTGAACCTCACGGGCGGGGTCTATGTGAACCAGACCGCCGCGTTCTCCGACTTCCACGGCTCCGGCGGCAACCCGGCGGCGAACGCGGCCCTGTGCGACGGCGCCTTCGTCTCCAACCGCTTCCGGGTGGTGGAGGTCCGCCGCCAGGCCTGAGGAACACCCGCGTGGAGGCTCCCAGGGGCCTCCACGCGGCACCCCCTAGGGGGCCTCGATCTCCGCGTAGCGCTGGACCCACGCGTGCATGGCGATGGCGGCGGCCGCTCCCGCGTTGATCGAGCGGGTCGAGCCGAACTGGGCGATCGAGCAGACCGTCTGCACATGGGCGCGGGCCTCCTCGGTGAGCCCCGGACCCTCCTGGCCGAAGAGCAGCACACAACGGCGGGGCAGCACGGTCCGCTCAAGGGGTACGGCGCCCGGCAGGTTGTCGATGCCGATGACCGGGATGCCCTCGGCCGCCGCCCACGAGGTCAGCGACTCGGTGTCCGGGTGGTGCCGGACGTGCTGGTAGCGGTCGGTGACCATGGCGCCGCGCCGGTTCCAGCGCCGCCGGCCCACGATGTGGACCTCCTTCGCGAGGAACGCGTTGGCCGTCCGTACCACCGAGCCGATGTTGAAGTCGTGGCCCCAGTTCTCCACGGCCACGTGGAAGTCGTGCCGCCGGGTGTCCAGGTCGGCGACGACCGCCTCCCGCGTCCAGTACCGGTAGCGGTCCACGACATTGCGCCGGTCGCCGTCGGCGAGCAGCTCGGGGTCGTACCGCTCGTCCTCGGGCCATGGCTCGGGGTGCGGCCCGACGCCGATCTCGGGGCCGAAACCCTCGTCGTACTGGACCGGCTCCGACGCCTCGGGCGCTGCCGTCTCTTCGGTGGTGCTCACCCGACGAGGGTACGGGGACCGTGCTCCTCACCCGTACGGCGCTGCTCCGGCACCGTCCCGGCGGGTGTCCGCCGCCACAGCCGGTCCCTGCCCCGTACGACCCGGGCGCCGAGCGCCACCAGGAACGGCGTCGGCAGGAACACGGCGTCGGCGGAGATCATCGCGAGCGAGAAGACCGGCAGCCCGAGGAGCACCGCGATCCCGGCGTGCTCCAGCATCATCGCGACGAGCAGCACGTTCTTGACCTTGCGGTGGAAGAGCGTGAACGGGAAGGCGACCTGCACGATCACCGTGCCGTAGGTCAGCAGCATCACCATGACCCCGCTGGTCCCGAGCAGCTCGGAGAGGGCGGGCCAGGGCGTGAAGTAGTCGAGGTTGAGCGGGTAGAACAGCGCGGTGCCGTCCTGCCACCGCGAGCCCTGGATCTTGTACCAGCCTGCCGTGGCGTAGATCAGACAGACCTCCGCCATGATCACGAAGAGGGCCGCGTTGTGCGCGAGGTTCGCGAGGGCGTCGAGCAGGGTGCGCGGCTCCCCGGGCGCAAACCGGCACACCAGCCACCACAGGCCGTTCCCCAGCCACAGGACCCACAGCAGCACCGGCAGCCACCACTCGCCGGTGACCTCGCTGAACCAGGTGGTGGCGAGGAGGAAGCCGCCGAGCACCGTCCACAGGAGGGGGCCGACGCGATCGTGGCGCGGGAGTTCACCGGCCTCGGCGGCGCGGGCCTCGCGGGCGGCCCGCCGGGCGTCGAGGGACCACACCTGGGAACAGCGGGTCAGCACGAGGTAGATCGCGGCGAGGTGGAGGACGTTGTCGCCGCCGTCGCCGACGAAAACAGACCGGTTCTGCAGCGAGAGCACGCCTGCCATGAAGACCACCGACACGGCGCGGGTGCGCCAGCCGAGCAGGAGCAGTACGGCCGAGAGCACGGCGAGCCCGTAGACGAGCTCGAACCAGAGCCGGCCGTCCGACCACATGAGCACGGTGAAGGACCGGTTGTCGGCGACCAGCCGGCGGGCCATCTCCCAGGACCAGGGGCCCCCGGGGCCGTACAGCTCGTGCCGGAACGGCAGCTCGCGCAGCAGGAAGACCAGCCAGGTCAGCGAGAAGCCGATCCGCACGATCGCGGTCTGGTACGGGCCGAGGGAGCGGCCCGTGACGTTCTGGACGGCGCGGGCGAGCCGACGGTCGAAGGGCTCGCGGGCCCGGCCACGCGCGGGCGTGGGGGTGGGAGTGCTCATCGGCCCGCCTCCGTGCGGCTTCTGCCGGCCCCGGCGGGCCGGTCGGCGTCGGTGACCGGCCACCACGGGAAGTCGCGGTAGGAGGGAGCGGTGTCGTTCTTCTCGGAGCTCCACGTGGGGGCGGGGACCGCCCGGGTGACGGTACGCAGCTGGACGCGCTCCACGTCACCGGACCGGTCCGCGAGACGGAGCATCGCGATCCGGCGCATGTACTCCTCCGAGAGGCGGCCGCGCATCCCGTTGGGGGTGTGGTCCTCGGAGTGCGAGTTGAGATAGAAGTCCACGGCCCGCCGGAGCTCGTTCTGCTGGGCGTGGCTGGGCATCGGGTTGTGCCGGATCGCCTCGGCGTCCTGGGCGGTGAGGTCGATCCAGCCGGTGGTGCGGCGGCTGCCGTCGGCGGCGACGAGTTCGGCCCGGACCTCGACGGAGACGTTCTGCTGGAGCGGGTTGGGCGCGAAGAGCTTCCAGTTCTGTTCGAACTCGGGATAGACCCAGTCGTCGACCGCCTGGCCGTGCCGCTTGGTCAGCGTGTTGGACGGCGCGACGTGCAGGAACACCATCGCCAGATGGACGCACGCGAAGACCCCGGCGACGGCGAGCGCCACGGCGAGGACGACCTGGTAGGGCATCGACAGGGCCATGATCCCGACGCCCGCGGGTTCCGCCGCGGGCGACGCGTCCGGGCCATCGGCCGCAGAGCCCGGGACGGGCTCTGCCACGGGGCCCGACGGGGCCTCGTTCCCGGTGTCCGCCGGGGGCGTCGGACGGCCGTCGTCCGCGTCAGCGGCGCCTTTTTCGACGTACGCGTCCATCCCGCCCCGATCTCGATCGGCCCACCTCGGTTATCCACAGGGTTGACACCATACGGGCCGCCGACTCACCATTGAAGCTATTCAACCGAACGATCGGTCGGTAGGGAGTCCGATGACCGCAGTGACGGCAGGGACGGCAGAGACCACGGGCGCGCCCGGCGCGTCGGACGTGGCCGTGGCGGCGGAGCAGGCCGCCTACGAGGCCGTGTTCGACGCCGCAGTGGCCGCCGACGAGCGGATCGAGCCGCGCGACTGGATGCCCGAGGCCTATCGCGCCTCGCTCGTCCGGCAGATCGCGCAGCACGCCCACTCCGAGATCATCGGCATGCAGCCGGAGGCGAACTGGATCACCCGCGCGCCCTCGCTGCGGCGCAAGGCGATCCTCATGGCCAAGGTCCAGGACGAGGCCGGCCACGGCCTGTACCTGTACAGCGCGGCGGAGACCCTCGGCACCAGCCGCGACGAGCTGCTCGACAAGCTCCACTCGGGCCGCCAGAAATACTCCTCGATCTTCAACTACCCCACGCTCACCTGGGCCGACGTCGGCGCGATCGGCTGGCTCGTGGACGGCGCCGCGATCACCAACCAGGTCCCGCTGTGCCGCTGCTCCTACGGGCCTTACGCCCGCGCGATGGTCAGGGTCTGCAAGGAGGAGTCCTTCCACCAGCGCCAGGGGTACGAGGCACTGCTCGCCCTCTCCCATGGCACCGAGGCCCAGCACGCCATGGCGCAGGACGCCGTGAACCGCTGGTGGTGGCCCTCACTGATGATGTTCGGCCCGCCGGACGACGAGTCCACCCACACCGCCCAGGCCATGGCCTGGAAGATCAAGCGGCACTCCAACGACGAGCTGCGGCAGCGCTTCGTCGACATCGCCGTGCCCCAGGCCGAGGCCCTCGGACTCACCCTCCCCGACCCCGACCTCCGGTGGAACGAGGAGCGCGGGCACCACGACTTCGGCGCCATCGACTGGGCCGAGTTCTGGGACGTCCTCAAGGGCAACGGCCCGTGCAACGAACAGCGGCTGAGCCGCCGGCGCCAGGCCCACGAGGACGGCGCCTGGGTCAGAGAGGCCGCGGCGGCCCACGCGGAGAAGCACCGCGTGGACAAGCACCACGCCGAGCAGCACCAGCACACCGGCAAGCACGGGGAGGCACAGGCATGACGAGCGACGGTTGGCCGCTGTGGGAGGTGTTCGTGCGCTCCCGCCGCGGACTGTCCCACACCCACGCGGGCAGTCTCCACGCACCCGACGCGGAGATGGCCCTGCGCAACGCCCGTGACCTGTACACCCGCAGGAGCGAGGGCGTGTCGATCTGGGTCGTGCCCTCCACGGAGATCACCGCCTCCTCGCCCGACGAGAAGGACCCGTTCTTCGAGCCGGCCGCGGACAAGCCCTACCGCCACCCGACGTTCTACGAGATCCCGGAGGGGGTGAAGCACCTGTGAGCACCACCCCGGCCACGAGCGGGGCCGCCGTGATCACCGGCGCCGCCCTCGCCCTCGGCGACGACGCCCTCATCCTCTCCCACCGCCTGGGAGAGTGGGCGGGCTCCGCCCCCGTCCTGGAGGAGGACGTCGCCCTGGCCAACATCGCGCTCGACCTCCTCGGCCAGGCCCGCGTCCTGCTCTCCCTCGTCAGCGACGAGGACGAGCTGGCATACCTCCGCGAGGAGCGCTCCTTCCGGAACGCCCAGCTGGTCGAGCAGCCGAACGGCGACTTCGCCCACACCATCGCCCGGCAGCTCTACTTCTCCACCTACCAGCGGCTTCTCTACGGACAGCTGGCCTCCGGCGACGGACCCTTCGCCGGCCTCGCGGCCAAGGCCGTCAAGGAGGTCGCCTACCACCAGGACCACGCAGAGCACTGGACACTGCGCCTCGGCGACGGCACCGAAGAGAGCCACCGCCGCATGCAGCGGGCCTGCGACACCCTCTGGCGGTACACGGGCGAACTGTTCCAGCCCGTCGAGGGAGTCGACGTGGACCACGCGGCCATGGAGAGCACCTGGCTGGCCTCGGTCACCGACGTCCTCGGCAGGGCCACACTCACCCTGCCCGAGGGGCCGCGCACCGGCGCCTGGGCCGCGGGAGCCGGCCGACAGGGACTCCACACCGAGTCGTTCGGACGGATGATCGCCGAGATGCAGCACCTGCACCGCAGCCACCCGGGGGCGACATGGTGACCATGACGGCCCTGGAGGAGGAGCTGAGCCGGATCGCCGGCGCCGTCCTCGACCCCGAACTGCCCGTGCTCACCCTGGCGGAGCTCGGCGTCCTGCGCGGCGTCCACGTCACGGGACCCGGCCGGGTCGAAGTCGCCCTCACCCCGACGTACACCGGCTGCCCCGCCGTCGAGACCATGTCCTCGGACATCGAGCGCGCACTCCACGAGCACGGAGTGCCGGAGGTCTCCGTCGTCACGGTCCTCGCCCCCGCCTGGTCCACCGACGACATCAGCGAGGAAGGACGGCGCAAGCTCGCCGAGTTCGGCGTCGCACCACCGCGCCCCCAGGGCCCGGCCGGCGGCCCGATACCGCTGACCCTGGCGATCCGCTGCCCGAACTGCGGCTCCACCGACACCGAACTCCTCAGCCGCTTCTCCTCCACCGCGTGCAAGGCCCTGCGCCGCTGCACCGCCTGCCGCGAACCGTTCGACCACTTCAAGGAGCTGTAGATGGAGTCCTCAGGCGTGGGCGCCCGGACCGGCGGACGGGCCGGGTTCCACCCCCTCAGGGTGAGCGAGGTCGAGCAGCTCACGGACGACTCCGTGGCGGTCACCTTCGCCGTCCCGCCCGAGCTCCACGACACGTACCGGCACCTCCCCGGCCAGCACCTCGCCCTGCGCCGCACCGGCGAGCACGGGGAGGAGATCCGGCGCACGTACTCGATCTGCGCCCCCGCCACCCCGGCCGGCGAAGCCCCCGTCCTGCGCGTCGGCATCCGGCTCGTCGACGGCGGCGCCTTCTCGACGTACGCCCTCAAGGAGCTTGCCGCCGGCGACCTCGTCGAGGTCATGGAACCGATGGGCCGCTTCACCCTCGCCCCGCGCCCCGGCCACTTCGCGGCCGTCGTCGGCGGCAGCGGCATCACCCCGGTCCTGTCGATCGCTGCCACCCTGCTCGCCCGCGAGCCCGAGGCCCGGTTCTGCCTGATCCGCAGCGACCGCACCGCCGCGTCCACGATGTTCCTCGACGAGGTCGCCGACCTGAAGGACCGCTACCCCGACCGCTTCCAGCTGGTCACCGTCCTCTCCCGGGAGGAGCAGCAGGCGGGTCTGCCGTCCGGCCGGCTCGACCGTGAGCGGCTCGCCGCGCTCCTGCCCTCGCTGCTGCCCGTCGAGGCCATCGACGGCTGGTTCCTCTGCGGCCCCTTCGGGCTCGTCCAGGGCGCCGAGCAGGCCCTGCGCGGCCTCGGGGTCGACCGCGGCCGGATCCACCAGGAGATCTTCCACGTCGACGACGGCTCCGCGCCCGCCCCGGTCCCCACCGCCGACACCCCCGCGCACGCCACGCTGACCGCGACCCTGCACGGCCGGTCCGGCACCTGGCCTGTGGACCGCGGCGAGACCCTCCTCGACACGGTGCTCCGCTCCCGCGCGGACGCCCCGTACGCCTGCAAGGGCGGAGTGTGCGGCACCTGCCGTGCCTTCCTCGTCGGCGGAGAGGTCCGGATGGACCGCAACTTCGCGCTGGAACCGGACGAGACCGAAGCCGGATACGTCCTGGCCTGCCAGTCCCACCCGGTCACCCCGGACGTGGAGCTGGACTTCGACCGCTGACGCAAGAGGAGCCGGCGCCACGGCCAAGACCCGACTGTGGCGCCGCCATTCCCTTCCACTAGAACCTGTTCTATCTTGACGAACCGTCAGGACCAGCAGGGGCACAACGGGAGGGCAGGGCAGTGGACTTCACCTTCACCGAAGAGCAGCAGGCGGCCGTAGAGGCCGCCAAGGCGGTCTTCTCGGGCGTCACGCCCGACGCGGTACCGAGCCCCGCCCTCACCCCGGGCGCCGTCTCCGAGGACCTCGACCGACCGCTCTGGTCCCGCCTCGCCGCCGCCGACCTCCTCGGCCTCGTGGTGTCCCCGGAGCACGGCGGCGGCGGGCTCGACCCCGTCGCCCTCTGCCTCGTCCTGCGCGAATCGGCCCGCGTCCTGGCCCGCGTCCCCCTCCTGGAGACCAGCGCCGTCGCCATGACCGTCGAGCGGTACGCACCCCCGAAGACGGCCGCCGAACTACTCCCCCGCGTGAGCCGCGGCGAACTCGTCCTCACCGCCGCCTCCCAGGGACGCACCGGCCACGACCCCGCCGAACGCGCCGTCACCGCCCGCCGCGACGGCACCGACTGGATCCTCGACGGCCTGCAGACCGCCGTCCCCTGGGCCCACGGCGCCGACCTCATCGCCGTACCGGCACACACCCCCGACGGCGCCACCGTCCTCGCCCTGCTGCCCCGCACACACGACGGACTGGCCCTCACCGCGCAGTACTCCACCAGCGGCGAACTCCTCGCGGAACTACGGCTCGACGCCGTCCGCCTCGACAGCACCGACGTCATCGACACCGAAGGCGCCTGGGACCGGCTGCGCGGACTCCTCACCACCGGCACCTGCGCGCTCGCCCTCGGCCTCGGCGAGGCCGTCCTCACCATGACGAGCCAATACACCGGAAAACGCGAACAGTTCGGCCACCCCGTCGCCACCTTCCAGGCCGTCGCCGTCCAGACCGCCGACCGCTACATCGACCTGCGCGCCATGGAGGTCACCCTCTGGCAGGCCGCGTGGCGCCTGTCCAGCGGAGCCGAAGCGGCACTCCCCGCCGAGGGGGACATCGCCGTCGCGAAGATCTGGGCCTCCGAAGGCGTACGACGGGTGGTGCAGACCGCTCAGCACCTGCACGGCGGCTTCGGCGCCGACACCGACTACCCGCTGCACCGCTTCCACGCCTGGGCCAAACACCTGGAGCTGTCGCTCGGCCCCGCCGCGGCCCACGAGGACGCCCTGGGCGACCTCCTGGCCGCCCACCCCCTCGACTGAGCCCGCCGGAACCGCTCGGGACAGCCCGGAGAACGTCAGAGAACGAAAGCCGGGCTTCCGGTACCCGCCACCATCGGGCGCCCGGCACCGTCCCAGGCGAGCATGCCGCCCTCGACGTTCACCGCGTCGAAGCCCTGCTGCACCAGATACTGCGTGACCTGCGCCGACCGGCCACCCACCCGGCACATCACATACGCGCGACCGCGCTCGGCCACCGCCTCGGTCACCTCACCGAAGCGGGCCACGAAGTCGCTCATCGGCACGTGCAGCGCACCGTCGACATGCCCGGCCGCCCACTCGTCGTCCTCCCTGACGTCCAGCACCAGGGCATCGGCCGGCACGGAAGCCGCGTCCACCGAGGGCAGAGGGGAGAAATTCATGGGGCCGGCCTTCTCTCGATCAGTACCGCTCGAAGGGTCTCGAGCGCACGGAAAAACCTACTGCACCAGCCCGGCCAGCTCGCTCTCCCGCTCGGAGACCTGCGCGAGCAGCTGCTCCGCGATCTCCTCCAGGAGACGGTCCGGGTCCTCCGGTGCCATCCGCAGCATCGCGCCGATCGCGCTCTCCTCCAGCTCGCGCGCCAGCGTCGACAGCATGTCCTTGCGCTGCGCCAGCCACTCGAGGCGCGCGTACAGCTCCTCGCTCTCGCTGAGCCGCTCCTCGGCCGGCACGGGACCGGCCTCCCACTCGGCGGACAGCTCGCGAAGGACGGCCTCGTCACCGCGGGCGTAGGCGGCGTTCACCCGCGTGATGAACTCCTCGCGGCGCTTCCGCTCGTCCTCCTCGCGGGCCAGGTCGGGGTGGGCCTTGCGGGCCAGCTCCCGGTAGAGCCTGCGGACCTCCTCGTTGGGACGGACGCGCTTCGGCGGCCGCACCGGACGGTCGGTGAGCATGGCCTCGGCCTCGGGGGAGAAGCCGTCGGAGTCGATCCAGTCGTGGAACAGCTCGTCCACCCCGGGCATCGGCATGACCGCGGCCCGCGCCTCCTGCGCACGCCGCAGATCCTCGGGGTCACCGGTCCGCGCCGCCCGCGCCTCGGCGATCCGGGCATCGAGCTCGTCGAGCCGCGCGTACATCGGGCCGAGCTTCTGGTGGTGCAGCCGCGAGAAGTTGTCCACCTCGACACGGAAGGTCTCGACAGCGATCTCGAACTCGATCAACGCCTGCTCGGCCACCCGCACAGCGCGCTCAAGCCGCGCCTCGGGCCGCTCGTCCTGCTCAGCCTGCGGCGCCCCGCTCGCAAGCGGCTCGTCCCGGCCCGGCTCCTGCTCCGGCGACTCGCTCCGGGACGGCTCGTCCTGAGGCCGCTCGCTCTCGGGGCCCTCGTTCGCACCCTGGTGCTCGCTCACGTCTACGCCCGCCCACGTCCTCGTTCCGGCTCGTCCCACCCAGCCTACGGTCCTTCCGAGGGGGCCTCCCCCCTCCCCTCCCCCTCCCCACCCTCCCCCTCGCGCCCCGGACAGGGACGCCAAGCCGCCGCGCGTGTCCTCCCCGGGCCGCGGCGTCGCGTCGGCGCGGCCTCCGGCCTTGTCGGGGCGTCGGTCAGACGCCCAGTTCTGCCGCTATGCGGCCCGCTCGGACAGCGGTGAGCAGGTCGGCGTGGTCGGCGGTGGTGCGGTCCGCGTAGGAGACGGCGAACGCGGCGACGGCCTCGTCGAACTCCTCGTTCTTCCCGCAGTACCCGGCTATCAGGCGCGGGTCGGCACTGTGGGCGTGGGCGCGGGCCAGCAGGGCCCCGGTCATCCGGCCGTAGTCGTCGACCTGGTCCACGGTGAGTGCGGCGGGATCGACGCTGCCCTTGCGGTTGCGGAACTGGCGCACCTGGAAGGGGCGCCCCTCCACCGTGGTCCATCCGAGCAGGATGTCGCTCACGACCTGTATGCGCTTCTGCCCGAGCACCACGCGCCGCCCTTCGTGGCCGGGGTCCGGCACGGTGAATCCGGCGGTCGGCAGATGGGGCAGCAGAGCGGACGGACGGGCCTCCTTCACCTGGAGGACGAGTGCCTCGCCCCGGTGGTCGAGGAGGAGCACGACATACGAGCGGGTGCCGACGCTGCCGGTTCCCACGACCCGGAAGGCGACGTCGTGGACGGCGTACCGCGCGAGGAGCGGCAGCCGGTCCTCGGACACGGTCTCCAGGTAGGGGCCGAGGGAGGCGGCGACGGCGGCCGCCTCGGCGTCCGGGACCCTGCGCAGGACCGGGGAAGCGTCCACGAAGCGGCGGCCGCCGCCCTCGGCGTCGGTGACGGCCTCGGTGGAGCGAGCGGCGAACCGGGCGCTGGTGTTGTTGCGGGCCTTGGCGGAGACCCGTTCCAGGGTGCCGAGGAGGTCACGGGCGTCGGTGTGGGAGACGAGCTCCTCGTCGGCGATGGCGTTCCACGCGTCGAGGGTGGGGAGGCGGGCGAGCAGCCGCATGGTGCGCCGGTAGGCGCCGACGGTGTCGAAGGCGGCGGCCCGACACACGTCCTCGCTCGCTCCCACTTCCCGGCCGACGAGGACAAGGGAGGTGGCCAGCCGCTTGAGGTCCCATTCCCAGGGGCCGACGACGGTCTCGTCGAAGTCGTTGAGGTCCATGACGAGCCGGCCGCGCGCGTCTCCGTAGAGCCCGAAGTTGGCCGCGTGGGCGTCGCCGCACAGCTGGGCGGCGATCCCGGTGACGGGGGTGCCGGCGAGGTCCTGGGCCATGAGCCCGGCGGCTCCGCGCAGGAAGGTGAAGGGGCTGGCCGCCATCCTGCCGACCCGTATCGGTGCGAGTTCGGGGACGCGGTCCCGGTTCGACTCCTCGACGGCGCGGACGGCGTCGGGCCGGTCGGCGGCGAGGGCGGGCTGCCGGTGGTCGGAGCGCGGGACGCGCTCGCGCAGTGCCTTGCCGTGCTCCTTGGGGGAGGCCGCGGCTCCGGCGGTGGCGCCGCCGACGGCGGCGCGGCGGGCGAAGCCCGGCACGTGCGGCACGCGCACGCCGTCCGAGCCGCTGTCCGACCCTCCGTCCGGTGCTCCGTCCGTGCCGCGCTGTCCCGGCATGACGACCTGGTTGTCGTCCATGGCCTGCCCTCCCCCGATGCGAAAGTCCAACATCATCCGGCCTGACGGTACCGCCGTACCCGAGCGGTCGTCTCCCCCTGTGGACAAGGGCCTGTGGATAACTCTTCGGACGGCGACGGCCTCCTCCGTCCCCTCCTCCGGCCCCCTCGTCCGTCTCCTCTTCCCCCTCGCCCCCTGCCCGCCGTGAGCAGCGCGCCGCGGCCCGCTCCCACAGCCCCGCTACGGCCCCGCTACAACCCCGCGTCCCGTGCGAGCAGTGCCGCCTGGACCCGGTTCTCGCAGTCCAGCTTGGCGAGGATCCGGCTCACATACGTCTTCACCGTGGCCTCGCTCATGTGCAGCCGCTTCCCCGCGTCCGCGTTGGAGAGCCCTTCGCCGAGCAGCGCCAGCACATCGCGCTCCTTCTCGCTCAGGCCCGCGACCCGCCCCCGCGCCTCCTCGGCGCGGGCCGCCTCCCGGCCCGTGGCGAGCCGCTCCACGACATGCCGGGTCGCCGCCGGTGACAGATACGCGTCGCCCGCCGCGGCAGCCCGTACCGCCCGGATCAGCTCCGCGGGCGCCGTGTCCTTCAGCAGGAACCCGGCGCCCCCGTGCTCCAGGGTCCGCAGGACGTTGTCCCGCTCCCCGAAGGTCGTCAGGACGATCACCCGGGCCGCCGGCGCCGCCCGGCGCAGCTCGGGCAGCGCGGAGAGGCCGTCGAGCACCGGCATCTGGATGTCGAGCAGCACCACGTCGGCGGCGTGCGCCCGGGTCACCTCGACCGCCTCCCGGCCGTTGGCGGCCTCGGCGACGACCTCGATCTCCGGGTCGGAGGTGAGGATCATCCGGATCCCGGCCCTGATCAACGGCTCGTCGTCGGCGATCACGACCCTGATGGGCTGCCCTGCCACAGCTACTCCCCACGGCTCCGGTACGGGCGGGTCGGCGCTAACGCGCCTCGACCTCGTACGACTTCTTCTCGATCAGCTTGCCGTCCTTGAAGCAGAACCGGAAAACAGGCTCCTTGTCGAAGGTGTCGCTGAACTCCGAGGACATCAGCACCAGACACTCGGCGCCCTCCGGCTGAGCCGGTCCCTTGCCGCTGAGGCCGGCGGTGGCGATCGTGTCGCCTGACGGGAGTTGGCCGCGCACCTCCTTCTCCAGCGCCCCGACCTTCACCGCGTCGTACTGCGCGGGCTCGATCATCCCTTCCTTCACCGATCCCATGAGGAAGTAGAGACCGAAGCCCGCCGCCACCACCAGCAGGACGAACGCCGCGAACGCGATCCCGCAGCCCAGCGCGATCGAACCGCCCGTGCTTCTGCTCCTGCCCCCACGCACCGCCATGGCCAGCTCCCGCTCCGTGAATGTCCAGTCGGCCGGTCCGACCACGACCGGACGACCATCACCCACCAGCGGTTTCGTGGTCTGCTGCCGGAAGTCGTCGGCCGCATCGACCAAAGGCGCTGCTTCCGCGAGGGGCGCCGCCCCGTAGGGCAGCATCCCGGCCACCCGGAACCCGCCGCCGTCGGCCGGACCCGCATGACACATGCCGCCCACCAGCCGGGCCCGCTCGGCGAGACCGGTCAGCCCCTGCCCGCCGCTCACCACGTCCTTCGCGGGCTCGTCCGTGGGCTTCTCGTTGAGGACCTCGACGACGAAGGTGTCCGGTTCGTACCGCAGGTCGACGCCGATCGCCGCCCCCGGCGCGTACTTGTAGGCG
Source organism: Streptomyces sp. CB02980 (assembly GCF_014451325.2). Taxonomy (GTDB): domain Bacteria; phylum Actinomycetota; class Actinomycetes; order Streptomycetales; family Streptomycetaceae; genus Streptomyces. The sequence continues at coordinate 418,029 of NZ_JACSCH020000003.1, forward strand.
TTGGTGAGGGCCTCCTGCACGATCCGGTACGCGGCGTGGTCGGCGGCCGGAGCCAGTGACCGCTCCTCCCCCGACCGTCTCAGGCCGACCGAGGTGCCGGCCGTGCGCGCCGCCTCCACGAGCCCCTCGATGCCCGCGATCCCCCGCGCCGCGCGGCCCGTCTCGTCCCCGGACCGTCCTGGCATCGCCGTCGAACCGTCGGCGGCCTCGATCCCGTCGCGCAGGATGCCGACGACCTCCCGCAGCTCGTGCATCGCGGTCACCGACGCGTTCCGCAGGACTCCGACGACCTCGCGCTGGCGCTCGCTCAGCTCCCGGTCCACCTCCAGGGCTCCGGTGTGGACGGCGATCAGGGCCAGTTGGTGGCCGAGGCTGTCGTGCATGTCCTGGGCGATCCGCTGCCGCTCCCGCAGCCGCGCCTGCCCGACCACCATGGTCCGCTCCCGCAGCAGCTGGGCGTTGCGCTCCTGGAGCGCGTGCAGCAGGGTCCGCCGCTGGGTCCAGTAGCGGTGGGCGAGTCCGGGGGCCAGGGTGGTGCCGAGGTAGTAAAGGGTCGCCGTGAGGGCGATGGTGAGCAGCCGGCCCCCCTCCCAGGGCCCCACGAGACTCCCCCCGACGTTCAGGACGAAGGCGGCGATGAACGCGGCGAGCGCGCGGCCCGCCCCCGCGATGTACCGGCCGGAGGACCAGCCGACGACCAGCAGCAGGGGCCCGAAGCCGGGCACGAAGGGCGCGAGTCCCGCGGTGAGGACGAGCACGCTCGCGGGAAGTCTGCGCCGCACGAGGGACAGCAGGGCGGACCCGGCGGCGACGGCGCCCAGCACCCAGCCGTCGCCACCCAGGAGGTCCTCGGTCCCGGCGCCGAGCAGCGCGACGACCGCGGCGAGTGCCACCTCACCGGTGGTCCTGCGCCCCGACCACTGCCCCGGCACCGCGAACCACGCCCACCCCGCGGCGAGCGCGGCCCCGATCCCGTACGAACTCCGGGTCCCCGACTTCGGCATAACGTCCACGCTCGCACCGTAGGCGGCAGCCCGGTCCCGGGTCGTCCCTCTTTCGTCGCACCCCCCGTCGACAAAAGTCGCGCCCCCGGAAGCCCACCCACGGCCCATGGCCCACGGACCGCAGCCCGCAGCGCCCGGCCGTGGCCCGGCGCCCCGGCGCCCGGCGCCCGCCGCCATCCGGCACCCGCCACCCGCCACCCGCCGCGGACCTATCTATTCGAGCGAGCCCAGGACGGCGACCGCCCGCTCCAGGTACTCCTCGAACCGCGCCCTCTCCTCGGGCGTGAACTCGGCGCCCAGCGCCCCCTCGACGCGAAGCGCCGCCTTGTCGGCCTTCTTCACGACGGCCCGGCCGGCCCGGGTCGCCCGGTTCACCACGACCTTCTGGTGCAGCTCCGAGGGTTCCCGTACCACCAGGTCGGCCTTCTCCAGGTTGGTCAGAACCGTGGCCATCGTCTGCGGCGTGACCATGCACTCGCGTGCCAGCTGCGCCGCGGACATGCCGTCCGAGACCGACAACAGCATCAGGACCGCGTACTGCGGCACCGTCAGACCGAACTCCCGCAGCGCCTCCGTCTTGCGCCCGATCAGAGCCTGCTCGGCCCTCTTGATCGTGTGCCCGAGCCGACCTGCGGCGACCGTCTCCGTCGTCGTCTTCGCCATGTCAATAGTCTCCCATAAGACAGAGGACGAACCAGGGGGAGCGTCACCGCCGTCGGCCCCTCGCCCACCTCTCCACCAGCAGCTCAAACATGTCAGAGCTCTGCCATAGGCAAGATATCTGCCTCTAGTGGATATCCATGCCGTATGGCAGAGTTCTGCCTTCACATGACGGGGCGTCTGCCACGCGAAACGAGCGGACAGGGCTCCACGGGGGCACAACGGGAGAGGCGGTGCGCACGACCATGCGCAGAATCCAACTGGGCGGCTCGCAGCGGACCTTCGCGTCCGTCGGCATCGGCTGTATGGGCATGTCGTGGGGGTACGACGAGCTGGGCCGGGACGAGAGCGAGTCCATCGGGGTCGTACGGCATGCCATCGACCTCGGCGTCGATCTGATCGACACAGCGGACCAGTACGGCCCGTTCACCAATGAACTGCTGGTCGGCAGGGCGCTCAAGGGCCATCGCGAGAAGGCCCTGCTCGCCACCAAGGGTGGGCTCGTCGTCGACGACCCGGCCACCTACAAGAGCCACCGTGACGGCCGGCCCGCGCATCTGCGCGCCGCCGTCGACGCGAGCCTGCGGCGGCTCGACGTGGACCACATCGACCTCTACCAGCTGCACCGCATCGACCCCGAGGTGCCGGTCGAGGAGAGCTGGGGCACGCTCGCGGAGCTGGTGAAGGAGGGCAAGCTCGGCGCGCTCGGGCTCTCCGAGGCCTCGGTCGCGGAGATCGGCCGGGCCCACGCTATCCACCCGGTGGCGTCCGTGCAGAGCGAGCTCTCGCTGGGGAGCCGGGACGCCCTGAAGGACGGCGTGGTGGAGTACTGCGGGCACGAGGGCATCGCGTTCATCGCGTTCGCCCCGCTCGGCCGGGGGTTCCTGTCCGGCCTGATCGGCAGCCCGGAGGACCTGCCGACGGCGGACGCACGGCACCGGATCCCGCGGTTCCAGCCCGAGGCCATCACCGCCAACCAGGCGATCGTCGACCGGGTGCGGGCCCTGGCCGACGGCCTCGGCGCGACCGTCGCCCAGGTCGCGATCGCATGGGTGCTGGCCCAGGGCGAGCACGTGGGCGTCATCCCGGGCACCAAGACCCGTCGCTACCTGGAGGACAACGTGGAGGCCGGCTCCCTGACCCTCCCGCCGGAGGCCCTGGCCGAACTCGCCGCCCTGCCGGAACCGGTCGGCGCGCGCTGAACGTACGGAGGTCCCCAGCCATGCGCATGCTCGTCCTGTCCGCCGCCACCGGCATGTTCGGAACGAACGTCCACATCGTCGCCGCAGGACCGGGAAATCCCTGTCTCGTCGTCGATCCCGGGCACGACTCCCAGGAGGCGGTCCTGCGGGCCGTCCGCGCCCACCGCCTCGAACCCGAGGCCATCCTCATCACCCACGGCCACATGGACCACACCTGGGACGCCGTTCCGCTCGCCCGGCACTACGGCGTCCCGGCCTGGATCCACCCGGCCGACCGCTACCAACTCGGCGCTCCCGCCAAGGGGCTGCCCGACTCGTTCCCCCGCGACCTGCTCGTCGGGCATCCGGACCGGGAGCCCGACGAGGTGCGCGAACTCCCCGAGCGGGGCGGCGAACTGGCCTTCGCCGCCGGCCCCGTCACCGTGCTGCACACGCCCGGCCACACCAGCGGCTCGGTGATGTTCCGCTTCGACGGCGGCGACGAGCCCCTGCTCGCCACCGGCGACACCCTGCTCGCGAGCGGCCGGGGACGCGCGGACGCGCCGACCGCGAGCCCGACGAGCATGGAGGACTCCCTCCGCCTGGTCACCGGCCTCTGCCCGGAGGACACCCGGCTGCTCACCGGGCACGGCCCCACGTCCTTGCTCGGACGGGCGGGAATCCGATGACACACACCACCCCCGGGCGCCCGGTGTGACGTTGGTCATGGCGTGCGGGAAGGAGCGGGCGCGGACTTGTGTAGAGTGGCACTACCGACGCGGGGTGGAGCAGCTCGGTAGCTCGCTGGGCTCATAACCCAGAGGTCGCAGGTTCAAATCCTGTCCCCGCTACGAGAAGAAAAGGGCCCGGCATCAGCCGGGCCCTTTTCGCGTTCCTCCGACCCCGGGCTCTGACCCCGGGCTCTGACCCCGGCCTCTCCACCGCTCACCCCGCCCGAGGCCACACCGCCTCGTCACATCAGGGGATAAACAAAACGGTCGGCATCGTGATCACGATGCCGACCGTTTCATACTGGTGCGCGAGGGGGGAGTTGAACCCCCACGCCCTTTCGGGCACTGGAACCTGAATCCAGCGCGTCTGCCTATTCCGCCACCCGCGCATTGGGTGTGCTCCGGACTCTCTCACTTTGCGGTGCGAGCGCCTGGCGACATCAGAAGATTAGCACGTCGCAGACCGTGGATTCACATCCGTTGTTTGGCCTCCGCTCATGCAGACCAAGGTGAGGGAGGGACAGATGCGTGGAGGAGGGAAGGAGGGTGGAGGAGGGACCTCAGGAGAAGGAGAGTCGGGAGGGAGGCAGAGGGATGAAGAGGAGGAAAGGGGAGAAGAGGGAGGAGGGGCAAGAAGAGGGATGCATCACCCTGGACCATCCGGGACCGCCCCGATCCGGCACCGGATCGCCCTCGAACCGGCCCCGGATCGCCCCGAACCACCCCCGAACCGCCTCCAGACCTCGACCGAGCCCCCGCTCCCACAGCCGGGTGCGGGACACTGTCCACAGGCCGCCTCTACGATCCTTGGGGAAAGCCTGTGAGAGGTGACACTCGTCCACAGGGCAGAGAAGGGGAACCAGCCGATTTCCCGACGCGTGGATACGATCAGTAAGCAGTACCAGGACGACAACGACGGAGGAGGTGCCCCATGGGAGTCATGAAGCGTTTCGAGCAGCGTCTCGAAGGTCTGGTCAACGGCACCTTCGCCAAGGTCTTCAAGTCCGAGGTCCAGCCGGTCGAGATCGCGGGCGCACTCCAGCGCGAGTGCGACAACAACGCGCAGATCTGGAACCGCGAGCGGACCGTCGTCCCCAACGACTTCATCGTGGAGCTGAGCGCGCCGGACTACGAGCGCCTCAGCCCCTACTCGGGTCAGCTCGGCGACGAGCTCGCCGGCCTGGTCAGGGACTACGCGAAGCAGCAGCGGTACACCTTCATGGGACCGATCAAGGTCAACCTGGAGAAGGCCGAGGACCTCGACACCGGTCTGTACCGCGTCCGCAGCCGCACCCTGGCGTCGAGTACGTCACAGTCGCAGCCGCCCGCGGGCGGCCAGCAGCAGCCTCACCAGCAGCAGGGCCAGGGACAGGGCCGCGGCGGATACGGGTACCCCCCGGCCGGCGCCCCGCCCATGCCCGCCTCCCCGCCTCCCGGCGCTCCCGGCCACCGGCCGGCGGCCGCCGCCGCGGGCCGTCCCGCGGCCCCCGGGCCCGGTACGCACGGGGGAGCGGGCGCCCAGGTGCGCCGCTGGATCGAGATCAACGGCACCCGCCATCAGATCTCCCGCCCGACCCTGGTCCTCGGCCGCAGCACCGACGCGGACGTGAGGATCGACGATCCCGGCGTCTCCCGCCGGCACTGCGAGATCCGGACCGGAACGCCCTCGACGATCCAGGATCTGGGTTCCACCAACGGCATCGTGGTGGACGGGCAGCACACCACCCGCGCTACGCTCCGCGACGGCTCGCGGATCGTCGTGGGCAGCACCACCATCGTTTACCGGCAAGCCGAAGGGTGAAGCGGGGGCAATGTCAGAGCTGACCCTGACGGTCATGCGGTTGGGTTTCCTGGCCGTTCTGTGGCTGTTCGTCATCGTGGCCGTCCAGGTCATCCGCAGCGACCTCTTCGGTACGCGGGTCACCCAGCGCGGGTCACGGCGCCAAGAGGCGCGACCTCAGCAGCAGCAGGCGCGGCAGGCCGCCGCGCCTCCGCAGCAGCGCGGCCAGCAGAGCGCGGGCGGTGGGCGGCAGCGCCGCGGCGCCCCCACCAAGCTGGTCGTGTCCGAGGGCACCCTCACCGGCACGACCGTCGCCCTCCAGGGGCAGACGATCACGCTGGGCCGGGCCCATGATTCGACGATCGTGCTGGACGACGACTACGCGTCCAGCAGGCACGCCAGGATCTACCCGGACCGGGACGGCCAGTGGATCGTCGAGGATCTCGGGTCCACGAACGGCACGTATCTCGACCGGACCCGCCTCACCACCGCCACACCCATTCCGCTGGGCGCGCCGATCCGCATCGGCAAGACCGTCATCGAGCTGCGGAAGTAGTGCTACATCATGAATAGGCGCGAGCGGAGCGAGCGAGTCGGGACGGTCCCCGCCACAGGCCGTGCCGGGCTCCCGACCGGAGCGACTGGAGCGACCGGCGTGACCGGAGCGACCGGAGGGTGGGCAGTGTGGGTCGAGACCGGCTGTACCCCGATGCAGCGTCGACAGGGCAGGTGCGCATGACTCTGTCCCTGCGATTCGCCGCGGGCTCGCACAAGGGCATGATCCGCGAGGGCAACGAGGACTCCGGCTACGCCGGCCCCCGGCTGCTCGCCATCGCCGACGGCATGGGCGGCCAGGCCGCCGGTGAGGTCGCCTCCTCCGAGGTGATCTCCACCCTCGTCACGCTCGACGACGACGTCCCCGGCTCCGACATCCTCACCTCGCTCGGTACGGCGGTGCAGCGCGCCAACGACCAGCTCCGGATGATGGTCGAGGAGGACCCGCAGCTCGAGGGCATGGGCACCACGCTCACCGCCCTGCTGTGGACCGGCCAGCGGCTCGGTCTGGTGCACGTCGGCGACTCGCGCGCCTATCTACTCCGCGACGGTGTGCTGACCCAGATCACCCAGGACCACACCTGGGTCCAGCGGCTCGTCGACGAGGGCCGGATCACCGAGGAAGAGGCCACCACCCACCCGCAGCGCTCGCTCCTCATGCGCGCGCTCGGCAGTGGCGACCACGTCGAACCCGACCTCTCCATCCGTGAGGTCCGGGCCGGCGACCGCTACCTGATCTGCTCCGACGGCCTGTCCGGCGTGGTCTCGCACCAGACGCTCGAGGACACCCTCGCCAGCTACCAGGGCCCGCAGGAGACCGTGCAGGAGCTGATCCAGCTCGCCCTGCGCGGCGGCGGCCCCGACAACATCACGGTGATCGTCGCCGACGTCCTGGACGTCGACGGCGGCGACACCCTCGCCGGTCACCTCAGCGACACCCCGGTCATCGTGGGCGCGGTCGCCGAGAACCAGGCCGCCCAGCTGAACGACGGCGGGGCGATGCAGACCCCGGCGGGCCGCGCCTCCGGACTCGGTCGCCCGGCCCCGCACCAGCAGCCGCCCGCCGGCGGGTTCGGCCCGCCCGGAAGCGGCGACGGCCACGGCTACGGCGGAATGCCCCCGCAGGGCTCCTTCGAGTCGTACACCGACGACGACTTCGTGAAGCCGCGCAAGGGCCGCAAGTGGCTGAAGCGCTCCTTCTTCCTGATCCTCGTCCTCGCGGTCATCGGCGGCGGGCTGTACGGCGGCTGGCGCTGGACGCAGACCCAGTACTTCGTCGGGTCCAAGGACCAGCACGTGGCGCTGTACCAGGGCATCAGCCAGGACCTCGCCTGGGTCTCGCTGTCGAAGGTCGAGAAGGACCACCCCGAGATCGAACTCAAGTACCTCCCCGCGTACCAGCAGAAGCAGGTCGAGGACACGATCACGGGCGGCAGCCTCGCCAAGGCCGAGACGAAGATCTCCGAGCTGGCCGTGCAGGCCTCGGCCTGCAAGAAGACCGCGGAGCGCCGCGCGGCCGCCGAGAAGGCGGCCGACCAGGCGAGCAAGCCGCCGGCCGAGACGCCGGACGGCACCGCCACCCCTGACTCCAAGCCCACCACAGCCGCTCCGACCCCGGGTCCCACCCTCACCGCGGAGGAGCAGAAGCTGGCCTCGAACTGCGGCAAGCAGTAAGCACCCGTAGGGGGCCTTTCACCACCATGAGCGTTGTCACCAACACGACCACCATCGGCGCGATCGAGGCGCCGAGCCGCCGCAACACCGAGCTGGCGCTGCTGGCGTTCGCCGTCATCATCCCGGTGTTCGCCTACCTCAACGTGGGCCTGGCCATCGACGGCAAGGTCCCGGCCGGCATGCTCGGGTACGGGCTCGGCCTCGCGCTGCTCGCGGGCGTCGCCCACCTCGTGGTGCGGAAGTGGGCCCCGTACTCGGACCCGCTGCTGCTGCCCCTGGCGACCCTGCTCAACGGCATGGGCCTGGTGCTGATCTGGCGGCTGGACCAGTCGCCGCGGCTGATCGCGAAGTCCATTCGGGACTTCGGGAGCTTCAGCCCCGACGCACCGAAGCAGATGTTGTACTCGGCGATCGGCATCGCCATGTTCGTGGGCGTGTTGCTGCTGCTCAAGGACCACCGCGTCCTCCAGCGCTACACGTACATCTCCATGGCGGCGGCCCTCGTCCTGCTCCTGCTGCCGCTCGTTCCCGGCCTCGGCACTCCGGTCTACGGTGCCAAGATCTGGATCAACATCGCCGGATTCTCCATCCAGCCCGGTGAGTTCGCGAAGATCGTGCTCGCGGTCTTCTTCTCCGGATACCTCATGGTGAAGCGGGACGCCCTCGCGCTGGCCAGCCGCCGCTTCATGGGTCTCTACCTGCCGCGCGGACGCGACCTGGGTCCCATCCTCACCATCTGGGCGATCAGCCTCCTCATCCTGATCTTCGAGAACGACCTCGGTACCTCGCTGCTGTTCTTCGGCATGTTCGTGATCATGCTGTACGTGGCGACGGAGCGGACCAGCTGGATCGTCATGGGCCTGGGCATGTCGGTCGCCGGCGCGGTCGGCGTGGCCTCCTTCGCAAGCCACGTCCAGGCACGTGTGGACGCCTGGGCCGACCCCTTCGCCTGCGCCAAGACGGTCCCGGCCTGCGACCAGATGACCCAGGTGCTGATGTCGTTCGGCTCCGGCGGCATCCTCGGCACCGGCCTCGGTCAGGGCAACTCGGACCTCATCGGCTTCGCCGCGAACTCCGACTTCATCTTCGCCACCGTCGGCGAGGAGCTCGGTCTCGCCGGTGTGATGGTCTTCCTGCTCCTCTACGGGCTGATCATCGAGCGCGGTGTCCGCACGTCCCTCGCCGCCCGCGACCCCTTCGGCAAGCTGCTCGCGATGGGTCTCTCCGGCGCCTTCGCGCTCCAGATCTTCGTCGTCGCCGGCGGTGTGATGGGTCTCATCCCGCTCACCGGTATGACGATGCCGTTCCTCGCGTACGGCGGATCCTCCGTGATCGCCAACTGGGCTCTGATCGGCATCCTGATCCGGATCAGCGACACCGCGCGCCGTCCCGCGCCCGCTCCCGCCCCGTCACCCGACGCCGAGATGACCCAGGTGGTCCGTCCGTGAACAAGCCGCTGCGTCGGGTCGCGATCTTCTGCGGCCTGCTCATCCTCGCTCTGCTCCTGCGGGACAACTGGATCCAGTTCGTCCGCGCCGACGAGCTGAACACCCACGCGTCGAACAAGCGTGTCCAGATCGAGCGGTACGCCAACGTCCGGGGCAACATCATCGTGGACGGCAAGCCGATCACCGGCTCCGTCGACTCCAAGGACCCGTTCTACAAGTTCAAGCGCACCTACCTCGACGGCCCCATGTGGGCCCCGGTCACCGGTTACGCCTCGCAGGCCTACGACGCCAACCAGATCGAGAAGATCGAGGACGGCATCCTCACCGGCAACGACGACCGGCTCTTCTTCGACCGCACGCTCGCCATGTTCACCGGCGAGAAGAAGAAGGGCGGCGACGTCGTCACCACCCTCAACGGCGCCGCGCAGAAGGCCGCCTTCGAGGGTCTCGGCAAGAAGACCGGTGCCGTCGTGGCCATCGAGCCGTCGACCGGCAAGATCCTGGCGCTCGCGTCCACCCCCTCGTACGACCCCTCTTCCTTCGCCGGCTACTCCGCCAAGGACGAGAAGGCCTGGGTGGCCCTGGAGAAGGACAAGAACAAGCCGAAGCAGAACCGCGCGATCCGTGAGATCTACCCGCCCGGATCCGTCTTCAAGGTCGTGACCGCCGCCGCCGCTCTGGAGAACGGCAAGGTCACGGACATCAACGCGAAGACCGACACCCCCGAGGGCTGGAAGATCCCCCTCTCCAACCGGGAGATGATCAACCACGCCAAGGGCTGCGCCAACGCCAGCCTGAAGCATGCCCTCGACATCTCCTGCAACTCGGTGTTCGCGAAGCTCGGCGACGACGTCGGCCGCGACAAGATGGTGGAGATGGCCGAGAAGTTCGGTTTCAACGCCGAGCAGTTCACCCCGGTCCGGTCCTCCGCCTCGGTCTACGACAAGGCGGCCGACCGCGGTGGCAACGCGCTCTCCTCCATCGGCCAGTTCAACACCGCGACCACCCCGCTCCAGATGGCGATGGTCACGGCGGCGATCGCCAACGACGGCAAGCTGATGAAGCCGTACATGATCGATGAGCTGCGCGCCCCCAACGTCGACCTGCTCAAGAAGACCGAGCCGGAGGAGATGAGCCGCCCGGTCTCGCAGGAGAACGCGCAGCTGCTCCAGCAGATGATGGAGAGCGTCGTCACCAACGGCACCGGCGGCAACGCCGACGTGAAGATGGACGGCGTCAAGGTCGGCGGCAAGACGGGTACGGCCCAGCACGGCGACAAGAACGCGAAGCGCCCCTACGCCTGGTTCATCTCGTACGCGAAGACCGCCGAGGGCTCCCCGGTCGCGGTCGCCGTGATCGTCGAGGACTCGGAGGGCACCTCGCGTGAGGACATCAGCGGTGGCGGTCTCGCCGCCCCGATCGCGAAGGCCGTGATGAAGGCGGTCCTGAAGACCCGGGGCTGACGTCTCGGCCCCGTTCGTGCCAGGTACCGGTCAGGTATCAGCTACCGGCCCCGGGCGGATCGTCTTCCCGGGGCCGGTACCGTATCCGCGAACAGCACACACCGCCGGACCACCCATGGGTGCGGTCGGGACAGACGGAGAGGGCTGGATTAGCTATGGAAGAGCCGCGTCGCCTCGGCGGCCGGTACGAGCTGGGCTCGGTGCTCGGCCGTGGTGGCATGGCCGAGGTGTACCTCGCCCAGGACACCCGGCTCGGCCGCACCGTCGCCGTGAAGACGCTGCGGGCCGACCTGGCCCGCGATCCGTCCTTCCAGGCCCGGTTCCGCCGTGAGGCACAGTCCGCCGCCTCGCTGAACCATCCGGCGATCGTCGCGGTCTACGACACCGGCGAGGACTACGTCGACAACGTCTCCATCCCGTACATCGTGATGGAGTACGTCGACGGGTCGACCCTGCGTGAGCTACTGCACTCCGGGCGCAAGCTGCTGCCCGAGCGCACCCTCGAGATGACGGTCGGCATCCTCCAGGCGCTGGAGTACTCGCACCGCGCCGGCATCGTGCACCGTGACATCAAGCCGGCGAACGTCATGCTGACGCGCACCGGCCAGGTCAAGGTCATGGACTTCGGCATCGCGCGCGCCATGGGCGACTCCGGCATGACCATGACGCAGACCGCCGCGGTGATCGGCACGGCCCAGTACCTCTCCCCCGAGCAGGCCAAGGGCGAGCAGGTCGACGCCCGCTCCGACCTGTACTCCACGGGCTGCCTGCTGTACGAGCTCCTCACCGTGCGTCCCCCGTTCCTCGGTGACTCCCCGGTCGCGGTCGCGTACCAGCACGTGCGCGAGGAGCCGCAGCCGCCGAGCAACTTCGACCACGAGATCACGCCCGAGATGGACGCCATCGTCCTCAAGGCGCTGGTCAAGGACCCCGACTACCGGTACCAGTCCGCCGACGAGATGCGCGCGGACATCGAGGCATGCCTCGACGGTCAGCCGGTCGCGGCCGCCGCCGCGATGGGCATGGGGATGGGCATGGCGGGCGCGCCCGCGTACGGCGGGGGCTACGGCGGCTACCCGGAGGACCAGCCGACGACGGCGCTGCGCCAGACGGACCCGGCGGGCCAGACCTCGATGCTCCCCCCGATCAACTCGGACGACGGTGGCTACGGCTACGACGACCGCCCGGACCGCCGTCGCGGCGGCCAGAAGAAGTCGAACACCTCGACGATCCTGCTGGCCCTCGCGGGCATCCTGGTGCTCGTCGGCGCGATCTTCATCGGCGTGTCGCTGTTCGACAAGAAGGACGGCGTCCGGCAGGTCGCCGTGCCGCAGCTGGTCGGCCAGACGGTCGCGGTGGCGACGGAGCGGGCGACCAACGCGGAAGTGAAGGTGCAGGAGGCCGGCGCCGAGCGCTGCGACCAGCCCAAGGGCACCATCTGCCGCCAGGATCCCGCCGCGGACGGCACCGCGAAGATGGACACCGGTTCCACGATCCAGGTGTACGTCTCCGAGGGCGCGCCGCTCGTGGAGGTTCCGGACGTCCAGGAGCAGTCCCAGGAGCGCGCCGAGCAGTCCCTGAAGGCCAAGGGCTTCAAGGTGAAGGTCGAGCAGCAGGAGTCCGACGAGGACCCCGGCACGGTCCTGCAGCAGAATCCTGACGGCGGCACCAAGGCGGAGACGAATTCCGTGGTGACGATCACCGTCGCGAAGCAGAAGCTGCTGCAGCTTCCCGATGTGAAGACCCGGAGCTACGACCAGGCCGTTCAGCAGCTGAACGGGGTCGGCTTCACCAACATCACCAAGGAGGAGGTCGACTCCGACCAGCCCGCGGGCATCGTCGTCGACCAGACTCCGCAGGGTCCCTCGGACCAGTCCAAGGAGATCCAGATCACGCTGAAGGTCTCCAAGGGCCCGCAGCAGACCCAGGTCCAGATCCCCGCCGGCCTGGCCGGCAAGCAGTTCAAGGAGGTCAGGGACGTGCTTCAGGGCTTGGGCCTGACCGTCGTGCAGCAGGGCTCCGACAAGGAGGACGCCCTGGTCCTCAGCACGAACCCCCCGGAGGGTTCGATGGTCCCCACCACGCAGCCGATCAACGTGATCACGGTGGGCGGCGGTGGCAACCAGGGCGGCAATCCCGGTGGCGGAGACAACAACGGCGGTGGCGGCGGCTTCTTCGACTGAGGCCCTCACGACCGCTCAGGCGGTCGGACCGTTCGAAGGGGAGAGCCCCGGCATCCAGTGGATGCCGGGGCTCTCCCCTTTTGCCGCGCGGGTCGCCTCAGCGGAACTCCGCTGAGCGCCTCAGCCGAGCTCCGCCGGAGGCGTCCGGTCGCGGTCGACCTTCTCGGTGCGCACCAGCTCGCCCCAGACGATGTACCGGTAGTCGGAGGTGTACATGGGGGTGCAGGTGGTCAGGGTGATGAACCGGCCGGGCTTCGTCTTCCCCGACTCCTTGGGGACGGGCTGGAGGACGTCCACGTTGTACTTCGTGGTCTCCGGCAGGGTCTTGTAGACCTTGTAGACGTACCAGGTGTCCTTGGACTCGAAGACGATCGGGTCGCCGTTCTTCAACTTGTGGATGTTGTGGAACTTGGCGCCGTGTCCGTCCCGGTGCGCGGCGAGCGTGAAGTTGCCCTGCTTGTCCTGCGGGAGCGCGGACTTGATCGGGTCGGTGTAGTAGCCGGCGACGCCGTTGTTGAGGATGGCGCTCTTGGTGCCCTGCTTGACCAGGACCTCGCCGTTGTTCATCGCCGGCACGTGGAGGAAGCCGATGCCGTCCTTGGTGTCGAGCGCTCCGGGTCCGTCGGCCCAGCGGTCGCGGACCTGGGCGCCGTCCTGGTCGGCGGCGCGGTCGGCGAGGACGTTGGTCCACCACAGGGAGTAGACGACGAAGAGGCCGAGCACCAGGCCCGCCGTGATGAGGAGTTCGCCGAAGAAGCTGATGACTCCGGCGATCCGATTGCGCACGCGTGCCACTAGGTCGTCCCGTCGTCCCGTCCGGAGGTGTGGGGTCTCAGCCTACGAGCGCTTTCGGCTTTCCCTCACTGCGCGGGCGTTCCTCGACCAGCTTGCCCCACACGATCATGCGGTACGTGCTGGTGAACTCGGGCGTGCAGGTGGTCAGCGTGATGAACCGGCCGGGCTTGGTGAAGCCGGAGCCCTTCGGCACCGGGTCGATCACGGAGACGTTCGAGGGCGCGGTCTGCGGCAGGATGCTCGCCATCTCGTAGGTGTAGTACGCGTTCCGGGTCTCGACGACGATGGGGTCGCCGGGCTGCAGCCGGTTGATGTAGCGGAACGGTTCGCCGTGGGTGTTGCGGTGGCCGGCGACCGCGAAGTTGCCCTGCTTGTCGGAGGGCATGGCCGTCTTGAGCTTGCCCTCGGCGTAGTGGCCGACCATGCCCTTGTCGAGGACCTTCGCCTTGTTGATGCCCTCGGCGACGGGGACGACGACGTCCAGTTTGGGGATGTACATGATGGCGAAGCCCTCGCCGGGCTCGAACGCCCCCGGCTTGCTGTCGTCCTTGTCGGCGTCGCCCTTGGCCCAGGTGTCCTCGATCTGTTCCTTGGCCCGGTCGGTCTCCTGGCCGGCGAGGATGTTCGTCCACCACAGCTGGTAGGTGACGAAGAGCAGCATGACGACGCCGAAGGTGATGAAGAGTTCCCCGACGGCGCGGCTGGCGATGACGCCGACGCTGTCCTTGGCGGCGCGGGCGGCGCGCCGGGCCTCGACGCGGGAGAGCGGCGCCGCGGGCGGTTCGCCGGTCGGGGCGCCGGCCGTGGTGGTGGGCGGGCCGCCTCGGCGGCTCTTGCCCCGGCCGCCGCCCTTGGCCGCGCGGCGGCGCTCCGCCCGGCCGGGCCCGGGAAGGGGCTCCACGGCCTCCAGGACGGTCGTGTCGCCCGGGGAGGCCTGAGGGGGCTCAGGCGCCTCGTACGGCTCGTACGGGGGCGTGTAGGCGTCCTCGCGGGGAGCGTCGTAGGTGGTCTCGCGGGGGGCCTCGTAGACGGGCTCGGGCTCCCGGTACGTCTGCTCGGTCTCCCGGTACGTCTGCTCGGGCTCCCGGTACGTCGGTGCGGGCTGTCCGTAGGCCTGCGGCGGTTCCTCCTGGTACGCCTGCGGCGGTTCCTGCCGGTACGCCTGCGCGGGGTCCTGGTAGGGCTGTCGGGGCTCCTGGTAGGCCGCCTGCTCGGTGTACGGGTACGGGGCCGGAGCCGGTTCCTGGTACGGCGAGGGGGCCCCGTAGGGGTCCGCGGGTATCGGCTCGGGCTCCGGCTCGTTCGTCGCCCGGAACCACGGAGAGCCCGTCGTCACGCGACGGCCTTGCCCACCACCGGCGCGAGCCCCGCCGACCGTCCGACCGCCCCCTTGTCGCCGCACTGCTCCAGCCAGTTGGCGAGCATCAGGTGTCCGTGCTCGGTGAGGACCGATTCGGGGTGGAACTGGACGCCCTCGACGGGCAGTTCGCGGTGGCGCAGGCCCATGATGATGCCGTCCTCGGTCCGCGCGGTGACCTCGAGCTCGGCCGGCAGGGCGGCGGGCTCGGCGGCGAGCGAGTGGTAGCGGGTCGCGGTGAACGGCGAGGGCAGCCCGGCGAAGACGCCCTGCCCCTCGTGGGTGACGAGGGAGGTCTTGCCGTGCAGCAGCTCGGGCGCCCGGTCGACGACGCCGCCGTACGCCACGGCCATCGACTGCATGCCGAGGCAGACGCCGAAGACGGGCACGCCGGTGGCCGCGCAGTGCCGGACCATGTCGATGCAGACTCCGGCCTGTTCGGGCGCGCCGGGGCCGGGCGAGAGCAGGACGCCGTCGAAGCCGTCCTGGGCGTGGCTCAGCTCGACCTCGTCGTTGCGGAGGACTTCGCACTCCGCGCCGAGCTG
Organism: Streptomyces sp. CB02980; assembly: GCF_014451325.2. Taxonomy (GTDB): domain Bacteria; phylum Actinomycetota; class Actinomycetes; order Streptomycetales; family Streptomycetaceae; genus Streptomyces. The sequence continues at coordinate 433,405 of NZ_JACSCH020000003.1, forward strand.
GTAGAGGTACTGAACGAGGTTGAAGACGAAGCTGTCGTAGTTGTCGACGACGAGAATTCGCGCGCTCACTGGCCGTCCACCGTCACATCGTTGAACGGAAGCAGCGGCTCCGCCCAGGGGAACACGTACTGGAAGAGGGCGTACACGACCGCGAGGACCAGCACGATCGAGAGCAGCGCCCGCACCCACGCGTTGCCCGGCAGATGCCGCCAGATCCAGCCGTACATGACGTCGACCGCCCCTTCCGTTCGTTACGGGGACCAGAGTACGGGGCGAGGGGGCCGTGGGGGGTCAGCTGTCCAAAGCCTGTGGACGGCCGTCGGCGACCGGGCGGGTGGCGTCGAGGTGTGCCCAGACGACGAGCCGGTGGCTGCTGCCCCACTCGGGTTCGCAGGTGGTGAGGGTGAGATAGCGGCCGGGCCCGTCGAATCCGGACTTCGCGGGTACGGGGTCGATGACGCCGACATCGGTGGGCACGGTCCGGTGGGGGGCGCGGTCGACGCGGTACGTGAACCAGGTCGTCCCGTCGGTGAGGACGATCGCGTCGCCCTTGCGCAGCCGGGGGAAGTCCTTGAAGGGGTCTCCGTGGGTGCGGCGGTGGCCGGCGACGGCGAAGTTGCCGGTCGCGCCGAGGCGGGCGGTGCCGGCGTAGTGGCCGAGCCCCTTCTTCAGGGTGCCGACCCCGGTGCCCTGGAGGACGGGCCACTTCCAGTCCCTGCCGAGCCGGGGGACGTACATGACGGCGATGCCCTTGCCGGGGGCGTACGGCACGGCTCCGGCGGCGGGAGCGGCGCTCCGGACCGGGGTGCCGGTCCACTCGCGCTGGAGGGTGTCGATCTGCCCGGCGCTCGCGCTCGCGGCCTGGACCCCGGTCCAGTACAGGACGTACACGACGAACAGGACGATCAGGGCGCCGACGGTGATGCACAGCTCGCTGAAGGTCCTCACGACGAGACGCAAGCGCCCCTCCCGCAGTCGGCTCCCGGCGGCGCCGGCCCCGCGCGCGCGTGGTGTCAGCTCACCGGCTTCGCTTGGTGGAGGTCCACTGTGCCCGAGTACCCGGGAAGAGTCACCGCCCTGTGCTCGTCGACTTTCCAGCCGAGCCCGTACGCCTTCACGTACAGCTGGTAGTTCTGGATCGCCGGGGAGCCCGCGAGCGCCTTGTTCAGCTTCCCCCGGTCACCCACGGCGGTGATCTTGTACGGGGGCGAGTAGACGCGGCCCTGGAGGATCAGGGTGTTGCCGACGCAGCGCACGGCGCTGGTGGAGATCAGCCGCTGGTCCATGACCCGGATGCCCTCGGCGCCGCCCTGCCACAGGGCGTTGACGACGGCCTGGAGGTCCTGCTGGTGGATGACCAGGTCGTTGGCCTGCGGCTCGGGGTAGCCGGGGGCGGCCTGGGCGTTCGGCGGGGCGTCGTTGAGGGTGACGGTGAGACCGGAGCCGGAGACCTCCGTGGTGCCCGCCGCCGCCTCGAGCGCGTCGAGTCTCGCGTCCTCCGCACGGGTGGAGCCGTCGTCGCGGGCGGCGAGGGAGTCGACCTGGGTGCGGAGGGCGGAGGTGGACTCGTCGAGGCCCGCGTTCTTGTGGCTGCGCTCCTCGATCAGGTCGGAGAGCCGCAGGAGTGAGGCGTCGGTGCGGATGTTGGTGCCCTTGGCGGTGTTGAAGCTCGTGACGAAGATCAGTCCGGCGAGGGCGAAAACGGCAAGGGTGAGCACCTGGACGGGGCGCCACCTCGCGGTGCGGCCAGGTCCTTCGGGAGTGCCGGCGGAATTGCTCAACGTACCCTGATCCCCTTCGGTGCCGCGGAACCACTACGCTAACGGACGCCTGGGGGACGCAGTCGTCCTCCTTCGTCACATCCCGGCGCCAGCCACAGTTCCCTGCGCGGTCACGCAGCGCATCGACAGGAGAGTCCCTCGTGCCGAAGTCACGGATCCGCAAGAAGGCCGACTTCACGCCCCCGCCCGCGAAGCAGGCCACCTCGATCAAGCTGACCAACCGCAGCTGGGTGGCGCCTGTGATGCTCGCGCTGTTCGCCATCGGTCTGGTGTGGATCGTGGTCTTCTACGTCACAGACGGTTCGATGCCGATCGAGTCGATCCGGAACTGGAACATCGTGGTGGGCTTCGGCTTCATCGCGGCCGGCTTCGGTGTCTCCACGCAGTGGAAGTAGCGGCGAACAGCAGGAGTACGGCGGCCGTCTAGCGCTCGTACCGGCTGCTCGTCAAGCTCTCCCCTGAACTTATCCACAGCGTTGTGCACAGCACTGGATAACTTACGAAGATCTGTGGATAACTCGCACGAGGTTGACGCCGGTATGACCGGAATCACCCTCTCCGGGAACCACAACGCCCCTCGCCTCCCTGGAGAAATGCCAGGTCAGAGGCGAGGGGCGTGATCTTTCCCCATGGAGTGGGGAGAGATCGCCACGCACTGTGGATAACTCTGGGGAAAGCTCACAGAGAAGCTCGTCCACAGCCCTGTGCGCTCAGGTGAGCGCCGCCGTGCGGGCCAGCACGATCCCCACGTCGAGCAGCAGCACCAGGGCCAGCGCCCCGTACTGCACCAGGTCCCGGCGGGCCCTCGGCGCGTGCACGAGCGCGTACGTCACCACGACGCCCGCGACCAGACCACCGACGTGGGCCTCCCAGGAGATCCCCGGTCGGGTGAACGTCATGAGCAGTGACAGGGCCACGAAGAGGATCACCGGCCGCATGTCGTGACGGCGCCGGCGGGCGAGCACCACCCAGGCGCCGATGAGGCCGTAGACCACGCCGGAGGCGCCGAGCGAGGGCTGGTTCTGCGCGGCGACGAGATAGGCCAGCACGGAGCCGGAGAGACCGGAGAGCAGGCACAGGGCCGCGTACCGGATCCGTCCCAGCTCGGGCTCGACGATCCCGCCGATCACCCACAGGCCCAGCACGTTGAAGAGGATGTGCCAGACCTCCTGGTGGAGGACGGTCGAGGTCAGCAGCCGGTACCACTCGCCGTCGGCGACCCCGACGAGCTCGCCGAGCGCCGGGCTGTAGGCGTAGCCGATGAGCACGAGCTCGTCGACGAGCCGGTCGCCGAACGCCAGGACGGCGATGTAGACCGCGAGGTTGATCCCGATGAGGATCTTGGTGACGAGGCGGTCGTCCGCCGCGACCCGGCCGCCGGCGAGCGTCCGCGGCTGGTTGGCGTCGGCGGCGTGGCCGGTCCCCGAACCGTTGCGTACGCAGTCGGGGCACTGGAAGCCGACGGATGCGGAGACCATGCACGCCGGGCAGATCGGCTTCTCGCAGCGCGTGCAGCGGATGCCGGTCTCCACCTCGGGGTGGCGGTAGCAGCGCGGCGGACCGGCGTGCGCGTTCTCGGAGGGTCTCGGTTCCATGAGAGGTGCCGTCCCTTCCGCCTCAGCGCTTCTCGATCACCACGGACTCGATGACCACGTCCTGCAGCGGTCGCTCGGTGTGCGGGTCGGTCGCGGTGGCCGCGATCGCGTCCACGACCTTCCGGCTCTCCTTGTCGGCGACCTCGCCGAAGATGGTGTGCTTGCGGTTCAGCCAGGTCGCGGGAGCGACGGTGACGAAGAACTGCGAGCCGTTGGTGCCCGGTCCCGCGTTGGCCATGGCCAGCAGGTAGGGACGGTCGAAGAAGAGCTCCGGGTGGAACTCGTCGGCGAACTCGTAGCCGGGACCGCCCGTGCCGTTCCCCAGCGGGTCACCGGCCTGGATCATGAAGCCCTTGATGACCCGGTGGAAGACCGTGCCGTCGTAGAGCGGGTCCGAGGAGACCGTGCCGGTCGCGGGGTGCGTCCACTCGCGCTCACCACCGGCGAGCTCGACGAAGTTCCTGACCGTCTTCGGGGCGTGGAACGGCATCAGCCGCACCTCGATGTCACCCAGGCTGGTCTTGAGGATCGCGTACAGCTGCTCGGCCACGGTCGCCTTCCGTCCACGTCATGTCAGGTCATGCCACGTCTGTCTCTGGCGTGTCCGATCCTCGCATGCCCCGGATGCCCACCCCACATGCCGGACCTGGCTTCGGGGGGCATGATTCCGAAAAGGATGGAAAGGTGAAAAACCGACATCGTCGCCACCGAGGAGGAGGAATCCCGTGACCCGCATGGAGAGCGTGCGCGCCGCGTCAGATTCGGCGAAGGAGAGCGTCCTGCACGCCGCGGAAGTGGTGGCGCCGTACGCCGGCACGGCCAAGGACCAGGCCGCGCACTACGCCAACGAGGCGCGTGTGCTGATCGCGCCGAAAGTCTCGAAGGCCGCTCAACAGGCACGGGCGCAGGCTCGTGTGCAGTACGACTCGTATGTCGCACCGCACGTACCGCCGCGGGTCGACGCGGCCGCACAGCGTGCGGCGGTCAAGACCCGCTGGGCCTGCCGTCAGGCGGCCGATTACACCGTTCCACGTGTCGAGCAGGCGGTCGCCGCGACCGGTCCCGTCCTTGAGGAGGCCGGGTCGCGTTCGACTGCCGCCTGGGCCGCGCTGCGCGGTCAGGTGACACCGAAGGAAATCCAGAAGATCGTGAAGAAGCACGAGCGTCAGGCACGGGCCGGACGCCTCGCCAAGGGCCTCTTGGTCCTGGGCGTTCTCGTCGGCGGCGCGTTCGCCGCCTGGAAGTGGTGGGACAAGCAGGCCAATCCCGACTGGCTGGTCGAGCCGCCCGCTGCCACCGAGGTGGAGGAGGGTTCCGTACTGACGTCCTACGACGAGGGTGAGGATCCCCTCGACCCGGAGGTGGAGGCCAAGGAGACCGAGGCCGAAGCCGCTGCCGCAGCCAAGGAGGCCGCCGAACGCGACGAGCGCCGCTGACCGACCGGGGTACCGCTGGGTGCTGCCGAGGTCCTACCGGGTTCCACCAGGGCCCTGCCGAAGTCTGCCGGGGTCCTGGTTCCCGCGGGGTCCCGCGGGGTTCTGTCGAGTTCTGCGGGTTCTGCGAGTTCTGCGAGTTCTGTCCACAGGGGCCTGCTGGGTCCTGCTGTCGCGGGAGTCCTGCCGGGTCCTGCTGTCGCGGGAGTCCTGCTGAGTTCTACCGGGGTCCGGTTCGGCTCCGCGGAGGTGCTGCCGGGTCCTGCCGGGTCGTACGAAGTGGAGTCGTACGAAGAGGTGCGGATACGGGTGTGGGGAGTACGCATCGTCGGCTCCCCGCGCCCTACGCCGACGCGGCGAGCGCCAGCTCCGTCAGCGCGGCCGGCTCGTCGCTCTCGGCCACGACGGTCGCGCCGGCAGAGGAGCGGTGCCGGGTGGCGGGCGAGGAACCGTGGGCCTCGGCGGCGATGCGCTGCTTGATGGTGGGCGGCAGGGAACGGTCCCCGACGAGCGGCCACCGGTGCGCCCTCTGTGCCGGTACGGAGGCGAGCGCGGCCCGCTCCCCGGCGACGGGGGTCGTGGCGGCGGCGGGACCGGCCGGCTCCTCGGGCTGCTGGACGGCGGGCTGCTGGGTCGCGGCGGCGGTGCCCGCCAGGCCGACGGAGGCGAGCAGGGCGAAGAGGACGGAGATGAAGGCGGTCCAGAACTGCTTGACCTTGGCGGTGGCCATGGCCCCTCACTTTCGTGACGTTCTCGGATGGTTCATTTCGGATTGCGCGCTTTACGCACTTTCCTCATGATGTGGATGCGCGCCCGATTTCCACGGACCACCGCCGTCGGCGCGCAGTTCTTCCGATGAACACCACCCGTCCGGACCAGTGCGGCCCGGACGGCTCCCGCGAGGGACTAGGAGAGGCGCCGCTTGAGGTACCGGCTGAGCGGCTTCTCGACCACCTTGTGCACCAGGTAGGAGAGCACCAGCATTCCGGCGATCACCGAGCCGAGGAGCACCCACGGGTCGACGCCCCGCCGTGCGAAGTAACCGATGAACTCCCAGCCGATGACCTGGTGCAGCAGGTACAGCGGGTACGTCAGCGCGCCCGCGATCGGCAGCCACCGCCACTGGATCCACGAGAGCTTCCCGGTCGCGATCAGCGCCATGATCCCGAAGAATCCGCCCAGCAGCACGATCACGGGCCAGGCGGCCCGCTCGCCGAGGAAGGTGAGGCGCTCGAACTCCTCGATGGTGGGGGCGAGGGAAGCGCAGAAGGAGACGCCGACGATGCCGAAGAGCAGCAGGTTCGGGCGGAAGCGGTACATCAGGTAGAACGCCATGCCGGCGATGAAGAACCAGCTGTACTCGGGGATCAGCAGCAGCCGCAGCGGTCCCGGAGGAGCCTTCGCGACGAGGAGCGTCGCCGCGCCCCAGACGCAGCAGAACGCGATCACGCGCTGGTAGGTGAGGCCGAACCAGGCCATCGCCGCGAAGAGGAGATAGAAGCGGAGCTCCGTGAAGAGCGTCCAGTAGACGGGGTCGACGTGGTCGACCCTGAGCGGCTGCTGGAGCATCGTCAGGTTGGTGAGGATGTCGTTCCACGGGAGGTGGCGACGCCCGCCGGGGATCACCATGACGGTGACCGAGGTCGCGATCACCGCGAACCAGTACGCCGGATACAGCCGCACGACACGGGAGACGACGAAGGCCTTCACCGGTCGGCCCCAGGCGCTCATGCAGATGACGAAACCGCTGATCACGAAGAACAGCTGGACGCCGAGATAGCCGTACGCCGATATGCGGAACGTCTCGGGGAATATCTCCCTGACCGGAGTCGGCCAGCCGCCGCCACGGGCCGTGAAGTGGTACACGACCACCATGAGCGCGGCTGCGAGGCGAAGCCCGTCGAGCGCGTAGAGACGCCCGGGGCGCCTGACCCCGAGGTTCGGCGCGACAACGGTCTCGGGCCGTATTCGGTTCGCGGGCAGCGCGGTTTGCAGCTGGTTCAACACTCGGAGATCCCCACCTAGGTCTGCGGCCGGAGAGCACCCGGGAGGCGCATGGGGTGTCAGCTCGGCGCAGTGAGCATAGGTTGCTCACAGATTCCGTACAACTTTCGATTTGCGTGATGTGCCACTCATCAAGTACGGAACGCGCCACACGAGAGCCCGGTCGACGACGTGGTGGACGATGCTCGCTCGCAGGGTCGAGGCCGGTCCGAGGACGATCCGAGGACGGTCACCGACCACAGGGTCCGACAGGGGAACGCATCCCACGCCAAGCCCTGCACAAGCGGGTGCCCTGGGACCGCGGCAGCACACCGAAACCGGGCGAAAAAACACCCCCCTGACCGCGTTTTCGCAGGTCAAGAGGGTGTTTGCCGTGGAGCCTAGGGGAGTCGAACCCCTGACATCTGCCATGCAAAGACAGCGCTCTACCAACTGAGCTAAGGCCCCGGAACGAGAACAGCGTACCGGGTCACCCCCCATGCCCGGCAAAAGGATTGGGACTCCCGGTCGGCGACCACTCTCCGTAAGATGCTGAGCGAGGTTCGCAGTGGCGAACCTAGGGATGGGGAGAAGAAATGGACGCAGCGCAGCAGGAAGCCACGGCGCGAGCCAGAGAGCTTCAGCGCAGTTGGTACGGAGAGCCGCTGGGGGCGCTCTTCCGTCGGCTGATCGACGATCTCGGACTCAATCAGGCCAGGCTCGCGGCCGTGCTCGGATTGTCCGCGCCCATGCTGTCCCAGCTGATGAGCGGCCAGCGCGCCAAGATCGGCAACCCGGCCGTCGTCCAGCGTGTCCAGGCGCTCCAGGAGCTCGCCGTACAGGTCGCCGACGGCACCGTCAGCGCCGCCGAGGCCACCGACCGGATGGACGAGGTCAAGAAGTCGCAGGGCGGCTCCGTCCTCACCAGCACCGGTCAGCCTGCCACCGGCTCGGGAGCTCCGACCGTCCGCCGCGTGGTCCGCGAGATCCAGTCGCTGCTGCGCTCCGTAGCCGCGGCGGGCGACATCATCGACGCCGCCGACTCCCTCGCCCCGGCCCACCCGGAACTGGCAGAGTTCCTCCGGGTGTACGGCGCGGGGCGCACCGCGGACGCGGTCGCGCACTACGAGTCGCACCAGAACTGAGGCGGCCGGCCGCCGGCCGGCATCGCCCACAGACGAGGCAACGGGGAGCGGACACAGCACGATGGGTGAGGTATTCGCTGGTCGGTACGAGCTGGTCGACCCGATCGGACGAGGCGGGGCGGGCGCCGTGTGGCGCGCCTGGGACCACCGGCGCCGCCGCTATGTGGCGGCCAAGGTGCTCCTGCAGAGCGACGCGCACACACTGCTCCGCTTCGTCCGCGAGCAGGCGCTGCGGATCGACCATCCGCACGTCCTCGCCCCGGCCAGCTGGGCCGCCGACGACGACAAGGTCCTGTTCACCATGGACCTGGTCGCCGGCGGTTCTCTGGCGCACGTCATCGGCGACTACGGCCCGCTGCCGCCCCGGTTCGTCTGCATCCTGCTCGACCAGCTGCTCTCGGGCCTGGCCACGGTGCACGCCGAGGGGGTCGTGCACCGCGACATCAAGCCCGCGAACATCCTGATGGACGTCACCGGGACCGGGCGGCCGCATCTGCGGCTGTCCGACTTCGGCATCTCCATGCGCAAGGGCGAGCCCCGCCTCACCGAGACCAACTACGTGGTGGGCACGCCCGGGTACTTCGCGCCCGAGCAGCTTCTGGGCGCCGAACCCGACTTCACCGCCGACCTGTTCGCCGTCGGTCTGGTCGCCCTCTATCTGCTCCAGGGCCGCAAGCCGGACTCGCAGGCCCTGGTCGAGCATTTCCTCACGCACGGCACTCCCGGCGCTCCCGAGGGCGTCCCGGAGCCCTTGTGGCAGGTGCTCGCCGGTCTGCTGCAGCCCGATCCGCAGGCCCGCTTCCGGACGGCCACGGGGGCGCGCAAGGCCCTGACCGCCGCCGTCGACATGTTTCCCGAGCCGCGCCCCGACGAGGAGCCGGTCGAGATCTTCGACCAACTCGGCCCCCTGCCACCCGGCTTCGGCCCCCAGGGCCCGACGGGCCCCGCCGGCACCGCCGCACCCACCGGCCCGGTCGGCGAGCCGGCCACGGCCGCCCAGAGCGCCTCCACCAGCGCCGCACCCGGCGTGACACCCGGCGCCGTACCGACGCCCGCCACCACGCCCGTACCGCCCCAGCAGCAGCCCCCACAGCCGCACTACCAGCCCCAGCACCCGGTCACCCCGGCCACGGCTCCGCTCGCCGCCCCGGCCGCGGCTCCCGCACCGATGCCCGGGCCCTCCGAGACGGGCAGCTTCCACCTGCCCCCGCCGGTCGGCCACCCGACCCCCTCCTTCGACCGGGCACCGACCTCGGCGGTGCCGTACGAACAAGCCCCTACTCATCCATACACCGCTCGACCCGTTCAGGTTCCCGCGCAGCACACCGCCCCCGTGGGGGCTCCGGCGGCGCCCTCGGCCCCTGCCCCGGTACGCAGACCGGGACCGCCCCCGAAGGTGACGATCCCGGTCCTGCTGCTCGCGCTGGTCTGCTTCGCGGTCGGCTTCTGGGCCCTCGCCCAGACCTGAGCCGCGCCGAGGCGGGCGAACGGGCCCACCCCGCCCTATGCCGCCGCCCGCCTCCGCGCCACCAGCGTCCATCCGCCGAGTCCGAGCAGCAGGATCGTCCCGCTGCCGATCCCGGCCGCGGCGACGACCCGCATGGAGTCGCTCCCCGATGCCGCCTGCGCCTCCGAGGCGCCCTTCTCCGCCGTCTCCTTGTCGTCGGCGGACACGCTGAACCGCCCCGGATCACCGTCGTACCCGGGCCCCGGCTTCGCGTTGCCCCGCAGCGAGACCCGCAGGGTCAGCGGCACCGTCTTGTCCCCGTACTCCTTCGCCATCGCCGGGTTGAGCGTGGCCGACAGGTAGTACCAGCCCGCGAAGCGCATCCCGTTGGTGGCCTCGTCGTACGAGCTGCGGTTCTCGTGGGCCACCGGTCGCAGCGCGTCGAGCGCGAGCGTCGCGGGCTTGCCGCTGTAGCTGACGGTGTTCTCGTCGACGTGGCCGAGCGCGGGGTTCTCCAGGGAGAGCACCAGCGCGTGGCCGATGTACTCGTCGCCGGTGGCGCTGCTGCCGAGTTCGGCGGTGGCGAAGAGCTGCTGCCCCCAGTCGACCGGCACCCGGTAGAAGAGCGTCTGGCCGGGCCGGATGTCGGACCGCCACTCGCCCTGTGTCAGCGAGGTGGCGTCGTGGACGCCGGAGCCGCCCTGACGCGCCCGCGGGCCCCCCGCGGGCGGCCCGGGCGTGCCGGAGGCCCAGACCTCGGGGAGCGCGGTCGGGCCGGCCTTCTTGAGCACGGGCTCGGACGCGTAGCGGATCTCCAGCTCCCAGTCGTCCGTGCTCGCCTTCGACTCGCGCTCGACGAGGACGTAGTAGGCGCCGGCGCGCTGGCAGGTGGAGCTGTCGGCGTCGACGATGCGGCGGGCGTAGGCGGCGAGCGGCCGGGTGTACTCGCTGGAGGAGAAGTTCGCCTGCTGGTACCCGCATTCGGTGCCGGAGCCGTCCTGCATGCTCACCTTGAAGCCGTCGCCGTACTCGACCTTGCCGCCGGCCTTGGGCACCGCGACGACGGAGACGTACGCGTTCTGCTGATCGAGGTTGACCCGGTAGTAGACCTTGCCGTTCCTCTTGAGCGTGTCGCGGTAGGTCTGCCTGGTCTTCAGCTCCACGGCGTCCGAGCTCGAGGCGGCGCCCTGGATGCGCTGGGCCGAGCTGTCGAAGGTGTACGGCGGGACCGCACCCCCGGCGACCGCACTCCCGGCGGCCGCGGCCGCCGTCTGCCCGGGAAGCGCCACGACCGCTCCCACCGCCGCGGCCGCCGTGATCAGGGCCCCCGCCCTGCGGCCGATGCCGGCCTGCGTCTTCACGCGCTGCTCCTCTTCACTTAAGCAAGTCGACAATTTGCTCAGGCAAAGCGAAGCCCCGGCCCGCTCTCGCGCGGCCGGGGCTTCACCCACAGACGGTTTTCGTCTCAGACACCGGAACCTGCGGGCACGGAGTCGGTCGCCTCCGTCCACAGATCCTGCTCGGCGCGATCCGCCTGGATCTGGCGGTACACGAGGAGCCCGCCGATGGCGGCCAGTGCGACCAGGAGAAGCTTCTTCACCGCGCGACCTCGTCTTTCGTTGACGTAGGAGACTTCTGACGCCCACTCTACACATCGACCGATACCGATCGGTGACCTGTGCGAGGTTCAAACCTTCCAAGGCCCCCGGACAAACAGATCGACCCGGACGGAGGAACCGTCCGGGTCGATCGACACTGTGGGGCTAACAGGATTTGAACCTGTGGCCTCATCCTTATCAGGGATGCGCTCTAACCAACTGAGCTATAGCCCCGCCGCGCTCTGCGGTGTATGTCCCGCGCGCTGACTCCTGAACATTAGCGCACAGGGGGGCCAGTCCCAAAATCGGTAACCGACCGGCCCCCTCGCAGGTCACTCGCCCGTCACTCGTCCTCGGCGAGCGTGAGCTCCACGCCGCCCACGAAGCCGGCCGACAGGTTGTAGATGAACGCGCCCAGCGTCGCCAGCGCGGTCATCAGGACCACGTCGATCACGGCGATCACCGAGGTGAACATCAGCACCCGCGGCAGCGACAGGAACGACTGCAGATCGAAGCCGTTGGACTCGTTCGAGCCCGTGGCCTCGCTGATCGTGCCGCCGACCGTCGAGAAGACGCCCATGGCGTCCATGACCATCCACAGCACAGCCGCCGCGACGATCGTGCAGATGCCCAGTGCGATGGAGAGCAGGAAGCTCACCTTCATCACCGACCACGGGTCGGCCTTCGCCACCCGCAGCCGCGCCTTGCGCGTACGGGGCGTCGTGCGGGCCCCCGTACGCGGCCGGCGCACGGCACCGGTCTGACCGCCCGCCGTACCGCCCGACGCCGGAGCGCCGTACGCCTGCGGCGGGTGGTAGGGCGCCCCCGGCTGCTGCGCACCCGTGCGCTCGCCGGGCAGCGGCCCGTTGTAGCTCTCGTACGAGGGCTGCTGCCCCCGAGTGTCCGTCACCGCAACCCCCTGGGAGTCCGTGGCGGAGCCACGGGCGCCGTTCGCTCCAGCACCAGCAGAAGCTCCGGCAGCCGCCGATCCGGCGCCCGTGGCTCCACTCACGCTCTTACTCCTCGTGCTCCCCGGCCGAGGGCTCCGTGCCCTCGACTGCCTCGGTCTCGACCACGACGGTCTCGACCACCGCCGCCTCGGACGCCTCCACGGCGCCCTCGGCGTCGTCGATGTCCTCGTCCTCGCCACCGGCCTCGGCGTTCCGTGCGATGCCGACGACGGCATCGCGCTTGCCCAGGTTGATCAGCTGGACGCCCATGGTGTCACGGCCGGTCTCCCTGACTTCGTTGACTCGCGTACGAATCACACCGCCGGACAGCGTGATGGCGAGGATCTCATCCGTCTCCTCGACCACCAGCGCGCCCACGAGCGAGCCTCGGTCCTCCACGATCTTGGCGGCCTTGATACCGAGGCCGCCACGGCCCTGGACGCGGTACTCGTCGACGGGGGTGCGCTTCGCGTACCCGCCGTCGGTCGCGGTGAAGACGAACGTACCCGGCCGGACGACATTCATCGAGAGCAGCTCGTCGTCCTCGCGGAAACTCATCCCCTTGACGCCCGAAGTGGCGCGTCCCATCGGGCGCAGCGCGTCGTCCGTGGCCGTGAAGCGGATCGACTGCGCCTTCTTGCTGACGAGGAGCAGATCGTCCTCGGACGAGACCAGCTCCGCCCCGATCAGCTCGTCGTCGCTACCGTCCGCCGCCTCACGGAGGTTGATCGCGATGACACCGCCCGAACGCGGCGAGTCGTAGTCCTTCAGCACGGTCTTCTTGACCAGGCCGGCCTTGGTGGCGAGCACCAGGTACGGCGCGGCCTCGTAGTCGCGGATCGCCAGGATCTGGGCGATCTGCTCGTCCGGCTGGAAGGCCAGCAGGTTGGCCACGTGCTGGCCGCGCGCGTCCCGGCCGGCGTCGGGCAGCTCGTACGCCTTGACGCGGTAGACCCGGCCCTTGTTGGTGAAGAAGAGCAGCCAGTGGTGGGTGGTGGAGACGAAGAAGTGGTCGACGATGTCGTCCTGCTTCAGCTTCGTGCCCCGCACGCCCTTGCCGCCGCGCTTCTGCGAGCGGTAGTCCTCGGTCTTCGTCCGCTTCACGTAGCCACCGCGCGAGATGGTGACGACGATGTCCTCCTCGGCGATCAGGTCCTCGATGGACATGTCACCGTCGAAGGGCACGAGCTTGGACCGGCGGTCGTCGCCGAACTTCTCGACGAGCGCGGCCAGCTCCTCGCTGACGATCGCGCGCTGGCGCTCGGGCGAGGCCAGGATCGCGTTGTACTCGTTGATCTTGGCCTGGAGTTCGTCGTGCTCGGCGACGATCTTCTGGCGCTCCAGGGCGGCGAGCCGGCGGAGCTGCATCTCCAGGATCGCGTTGGCCTGGATCTCGTCGATCTGGAGCAGGTCCATCAGGCCGCCGCGGGCGATCTCGACCGTGTCGCTGCGCCGGATGAGCGCGATGACCTCGTCGATCGCGTCGAGCGCCTTGAGCAGACCGCGCAGGATGTGGGCGCGCTCCTCGGCCTTGCGCAGCCGGAACTTCGTCCGGCGGACGATGACCTCGATCTGGTGCGTCACCCAGTGGCGGATGAACGCGTCCAGCGAGAGGGTGCGCGGCACGCCGTCGACGAGCGCCAGCATGTTCGCGCCGAAGTTCGTCTGCAGGTCGGTGTGCTTGTACAGGTTGTTGAGGACGACCTTGGCGACGGCGTCGCGCTTGAGCACGATGACGAGGCGCTGGCCGGTCCGGGACGAGGTCTCGTCGCGGACGTCGGCGATGCCGCCGACCTTGCCGTCCTTCACGAGGTCGGCGATCTTCTGCGCGAGGTTGTCCGGGTTGGTCTGGTACGGCAGTTCCGTGACCACCAGGCACTGGCGGTTCTGGATCTCCTCGACCTCGACGACCGCGCGCATCGTGATCGAGCCACGGCCGGTGCGGTACGCCTCCTCGATGCCCTTGCGGCCGACGACGAGCGCGCCGGTGGGGAAGTCCGGGCCCTTGATCCGCTCGATCAGGGCGTCGAGGAGTTCCTCGTGGCTGGCGTCGGGGTGCTCCAGCGCCCACTGCGCACCGGCCGCGACCTCGCGGAGGTTGTGCGGCGGGATGTTGGTGGCCATACCGACGGCGATGCCGGCGCTGCCGTTGATCAGCAGGTTCGGGAAGCGGGCCGGCAGGACCGTCGGCTCCTGGTTGCGGCCGTCGTAGTTGTCCTGGAAGTCGACGGTCTCCTCGTCGATGTCCCGGAGCATCTCCATCGACAGCGTCATGAGCTTGCACTCGGTGTAACGCATGGCGGCGGCCGGGTCGTTGCCGGGGGAGCCGAAGTTGCCGTTGGAGTCGACGAGCGGCATGCGCATCGACCAGGGCTGGGCGAGGCGGACGAGCGCGTCGTAGATCGAGGAGTCGCCGTGCGGGTGGTACGTACCCATGACGTCACCGACGACGCGGGCGCACTTGTAGAAGCCCTTCTCGGGCCGGTAGCCGCCGTCGTACATCGCGTACAGCACGCGCCGGTGGACGGGCTTGAGGCCGTCCCGTACGTCGGGCAGGGCGCGGGACACGATGACGGACATCGCGTAGTCGAGGTACGAGCGCTGCATCTCGGTCTCGAGCCCGACGGGCTCGATCCGCAGCACGGGCTCTTCTTCGGTGGTCCCGGTCGGGGTGGTTTCGTCGGCCATTGCTGGTCGTCAGTCCTTTCGTACGGTCAGCTGAGACCGACTCAGATGTCGAGGAAGCGAACGTCCTTGGCGTTGCGCTGGATGAACGAGCGGCGTGCCTCGACGTCCTCGCCCATCAGCACCGAGAACAGGTCGTCGGCCTGCGCGGCGTCGTCCAGGGTGACCTGGCCGAGTACGCGGTGCTCGACGTCCATGGTGGTGACGCGCAGCTCCTCGGCGTTCATCTCGCCGAGACCCTTGAAGCGCTGGATCGAGTCTTCCCTGATCCGCTTGCCGCTCTGCTTGCCCAGCTCGACGAGCGCATCCCGCTCCCGGTCCGAGTACGCGTACTCGAAGTCGTCCCGGCCCCACTTGATCTTGTAGAGCGGCGGGCGGGAGAGGTAGACGTGACCGGCCTCGACCAGCGGCCGCATGAAGCGGAAGAGGAAGGTCAGCAGCAGGGTGTTGATGTGCTGACCGTCGACGTCGGCGTCCGCCATCAGGATGATCTTGTGATAGCGGAGCTTCTCGATGTCGAAGTCCTCGTGCACACCGGTGCCGAAGGCCGAGATCAGCGCCTGGACCTCGGTGTTCTGCAGGATCTTGTCGATCCGGGCCTTCTCGACGTTCAGGATCTTGCCGCGGATCGGCAGGATGGCCTGGTACATCGGGTTGCGGCCGGACTTGGCCGAGCCGCCGGCGGAGTCACCCTCGACGATGAAGATCTCGCACTTGGCCGGGTCGTTCGACTGGCAGTCGGACAGCTTGCCCGGCAGCGACGCCGACTCCAGCAGACCTTTACGACGGGTCAGGTCGCGCGCCTTGCGCGCGGCCACGCGCGCGGTGGCGGCCTGGATCGACTTGCGGATGATGTCCGCGGCCTCGATCGGGTTGCGGTCGAGCCAGTCGTTGAGGTGCTCGTAGACCGCCTTCTGGACGAAGGTCTTGACCTCCGTGTTGCCCAGCTTGGTCTTGGTCTGGCCCTCGAACTGCGGCTCGCTCAGCTTGACCGAGATGATCGCGGTCAGACCCTCGCGGATGTCGTCGCCCGTGAGGTTGTCGTCCTTCTCGCGGAGCAGCTTCTTGTCGCGCGCGTACTTGTTGATCAGCGAGGTCAGCGCAGCGCGGAAGCCCTCCTCGTGCGTGCCGCCCTCGTGGGTGTGGATGATGTTGGCGAAGGAGTACACGCCCTCGCTGTAGCCGCTGTTCCACTGCATCGCGACCTCGAGGGACAGGGCCTTGTCCTTGTCCTCCGCCTCGAGGTCGATGACGGTGGGGTGGACCAGCTCGCCCTTGCGCGAGTTGAGGTACTTCACGAAGTCGACGATGCCGCCCTCGTAGTGGTACTTCACCGTGCGCGCGGCCGGCTCGGCGGCCGCCTCGGCGTCCGGGTCGTCGGCGCCGACCGTGGCCTTGGCGGACTCGCGCTCGTCGGTGAGCGTGATCGTCAGGCCCTTGTTGAGGAAGGCCATCTCCTGGAAGCGGCGCGAGAGCGTCTCGAAGGAGTACTCGGTGGTCTCGAAGATGTCCGGGTCGGCCCAGAACGTGACCGAGGTGCCGGTCTCGTCGGTCTTCTCGTGCTGCGCGAGGGGCGCGGTCGGGGCGCCCATCTTGTAGTCCTGCGTCCAGCGGTGGCCGTCCGTCTTGATCTCGACGGAGATCTTGGTGGACAGGGCGTTCACGACCGACACACCGACACCGTGCAGACCGCCGGAGACGGCGTACCCGCCGCCGCCGAACTTTCCGCCCGCGTGGAGCACGGTCAGCACGACCTCGACGGCCGGCTTGCCCTCGGAGGCCACGATGCCCACGGGGATGCCACGGCCGTTGTCGACGACGCGCACGGCGCCGTCGGCCAGGATCGTCACGTCGATGGTGTCGGCGTGGCCGGCCAGGGCTTCGTCGACCGAGTTGTCGACGACCTCCTGCACCATGTGGTGCAGACCGCGCTCGCCGGTCGAGCCGATGTACATACCAGGGCGCTTGCGCACGGCATCCAGGCCTTCGAGGACCTGGATGTTGCTGGCGGTGTACTGGTTGTTCTCGTTGGGGTCGCCGGAATCGGCCACGAAGCGCCCTTTCTGGCACAGCACAGGCCGTTCTCCGGGCATACGGGAGCGGCTGCGTCGTTCGACTTGTTCCGCAGGGTGGCGGGATTGTCTCCCAGTCTACCGGTAGCGCCGACAGTCATGGGGGTTTGCCGGTGCCTGAGTCCGCATGTGCCGCCCTGAGCGGGAGCCAAACGACTCCCCATATCCGGACAGGGGCTTCAGAGCCCCCTGACGGCCACCCAGCGCTTCGACCCGTAGCGCGTTGTGGGCATGCGTTCCGCAGGGCGGAGCGGGTGGGCTCAACGCGCAACCGCACGGCGCCCCCTGTCCGAACCCGCACTCCGAGACCGCTCCTGGCGGCCAGGCCGCCCGGCGCTCTAGCCGTACGTGTCGCCGGGCCCCACCGACCCCGGCGCCCGCAGCGGCCCGTACCCCCGCCGAGGCCCACCCGGCCCCAGCACCTTGATCATCCGCACGGTCCCGTGCCCGAGGTCCTCGTTGAGCCGCGCCACCAGCGTCGGCGCGAGCAGCCGCAGCTGCGTGGCCCACGCCGTCGAGTCGCACTGCACGGTCAGCACCCGCGCGTCCGGCTCGTCGTCGAACTTCACGGGTACGCAGTGCTTGGCCAGGTCCTCGCCGACGATCTGAGGCCAGCGGCCCATGACCCCGCCGACCGCCGCCGGTGTCTCCCAGCCCCGCTCGGTGATCAGCCGGTTGATCGCGGCGCCGAGCGCCATCGGGTCGCGCCCGTCGGCGCGCGCGCCGGAGCGCAGGCCGCCCCCGCGCCGGGCCTGCTTCTTCTGCTGGGCGGCGGCGCCCTTGGCCTTCGCCTGTTCCTTGGCGGCGCGCAGCGCGACCCGCGCGAGATCCACACCCGAGGGTTCGGGAACGGACGGCCCCGGAGGCGTATCCACAGGCTGGGGAAGGTTTTCCTCGCTCATACGCGCTCCACCGTCCCTCCGGCCACCTGGTACCGCGCCCCCGCGAGGACCCCCGGTACGTCGTCGTCCACAGCGGCCGTCACCAGGACCTGCTCGCCGCCCGCCACCAGCTCCGCGAGCCGCTCGCGCCGTCGCGCGTCCAGCTCGGCGAAGACGTCGTCGAGGACGAGGACGGGCTCGTTGCCCTCGGACCGCAGCAGGTCGTACGAGGCGAGCCGCAGCGCCAGCGCGTACGACCAGGACTCGCCGTGGCTGGCGTACCCCTTCGCGGGCAGCTCGCCGAGCTTGAGGAGCAGCTCGTCACGGTGGGGTCCGACCAGGGTGACGCCCCGCTCGACCTCCTGCTTGCGCACCTCGGCCAGCGCGGCGATCAGCTGTTCGTACAGCTCCTCGCGGGTGTGCCCGGTGCCCGGCGCGGAGGGCCGGTACTCCAGCAGAATCGGTCCGCCGCCGGGCGCGAGCTGCTCGTACGCCTTGTCCGCGAGCGGCTGCAGTACGGCGATCAGGTCGAGCCGCTGGGCGAGCAGCTCGGCCCCGGTCCGCGCCAGATGCTGGTCCCAGACGTCGAGGGTGGACAGGTCCATGCCGCGACCGCCGTGCCGGCGGGCCATCGCCGCGGACTTCAGGAGCGTGTTGCGCTGCTTGAGCACGCGCTCGTAGTCGGAGCGCACGCCCGCCATGCGCGGCGTGCGCGCCGTGATCAGCTCGTCGAGGAAGCGCCGGCGCTCGCCGGGGTCGCCCTTCACCAGGGCGAGGTCCTCGGGCGCGAACAGCACGGTCCGTACGATTCCGAGCACATCACGCGGTCTGACCTGCGAGGACCTGTTGATACGGGCACGGTTGGCCCGGCCAGGGTTGAGCTCGAGCTCGATCAGCTGGGAGCGCTCGCCCTGGGTGACGGCGGCGCGGACGACCGCGCGTTCCGCTCCCATCCGGACGAGCGGGGCGTCGGAGGCGACGCGGTGGCTGGAGAGGGTCGCGAGATAGCCGACGGCCTCGACCAGATTGGTCTTGCCCTGGCCGTTCGCGCCCACGAAAGCGGTGACGCCCGGGTCGAGCGGGACCTCGACCCGGGCGTAGGAGCGGAAGTCGGCCAGCGAGAGATGCGTGACGTGCATGGTTGGGCGCCGACCTTCTTCCCCCGGCGGCTGTGCACCGCGGGGTGCACAGCCTGTGGATTACTTCTTCGTCTCGACCGCGTGGCCACCGAACTGGTTGCGCAGCGCGGCGATCATCTTCATCTGCGGGGAGTCGTCCTGACGGGAGGCGAACCGCGCGAACAGCGAGGCGGTGATCGCCGGCAGCGGTACGGCGTTGTCGATGGCGGCCTCGACCGTCCACCGGCCCTCGCCGGAGTCCGACGCGTAGCCGCGCAGCTTGCCCAGGTGCTCGTCCTCGTCGAGGGCGTTGACCGCGAGGTCCAGCAGCCAGGAACGGATGACCGTGCCCTCCTGCCAGGAGCGGAAGACCTCGCGCACGTCGGTGACGGAGTCGACCTTCTCCAGGAGCTCCCAGCCCTCGGCGTAGGCCTGCATCATCGCGTACTCGATGCCGTTGTGGACCATCTTCGCGAAGTGGCCGGCGCCGACCTTGCCGGCGTGCACGGAGCCGAACTCGCCCTCGGGCTTGAGCGCGTCGAAGATCGGCTGGACCTTCGCGACGTCCTCGGCGGAGCCGCCGTACATCAGCGCGTAGCCGTTCTCCAGGCCCCAGACACCACCGGAGACGCCGCAGTCGACGAAGCCGATGCCCTTGGCCGCCAGCTCCTCGGCGTGCTTCTCGTCGTCCGTCCAGCGGGAGTTGCCGCCGTCCACGACGATGTCGCCGGGGGAGAGCAGGTCGGCCAGCTCGTCGATGGTGGACTGGGTCGCGGCACCGGCCGGAACCATGACCCACACGACGCGGGGCCCCTTGAGCTTGCCCACAAGCTCCTCGAGGCTGTGGACATCGGCGAGGTCCGGATTGCGGTCGTATCCGATGACGGTGTGGCCTGCGCGGCGGATGCGCTCACGCATGTTGCCGCCCATCTTGCCGAGACCGACGAGACCGAGCTCCATCAGAGATTCCTTAAGCGTCGTGTGCGGTTTACCCGGATCCGAGCCTACGCCCGGACCCGGGTGCACACCTGTGGGGTCAGCCGCTCAGGCGATTCCCCGAAAAGACCGACGTCAGCCGGCTCAGCCGCTGAGGCGCACCGGCATGATCAGGTACTTGTACGCCTCGTCCGCCTCGGCGTCCACGGCCGGCTTGCCGCTCAGCAGCGCCGGCTTGGTGGAGGTCGTGAAGGAGAGCTGGGCGACCGGGGAGTCGATCGCGCTCAGGCCGTCCAGCAGGAAGGTCGGGTTGAAGGCGATCGAGATGTCGTCGCCCTCGAGCTGCGCGTCGACGCGCTCCACAGCCTGTGCGTCGTCGCTGGAGCCGGCCTCCAGGATCAGCACGCCCTGCTCGAAGCTCAGCCGGACCGGGGTGTTGCGCTCGGCCACCAGGGCCACACGCTTGACGGCCTCGACGAACGGCGCGGTCTCGATCACCGCGACCGAGTTGAACTCGGTGGGGAAGAGCGTCCGGTACTTCGGCAGGTCGCCCTCGAGGAGACGGGTGGTGGTGCGGCGGCCCGCGCCCTCGAAGCCGATGAGGCCCTCGCCCTTGCCGGAGCCCGAGAGCGCCAGGGTGACCGTGTCACCGCTCGTGAGCGCCTTGGCGGTGTCCAGGAGGGTCTTCGCGGGCACCAGGGCGACCGCGGAGGCGTCCGGGGACTCCGGCTTCCACAGGAACTCGCGGACCGCGAAGCGGTAGCGGTCGGTGGAGGCCAGGGTGACCGTGTCGCCCTCGATCTCGATGCGCACACCGGTGAGCACGGGCAGCGTGTCGTCACGGCCGGCGGCGATGGCCACCTGCGCGGCGGCGGAGGCGAAGACCTCACCGGGGACGGTGCCGGTCGCGGTGGGCATCTCCGGCAGCGCCGGGTACTCCTCCACAGGCAGGGTGTGGAGGGTGAAGCGGGAGGAGCCGCAGACCACGGTCGCCCGTACACCGTCTGTGGAAATCTCCACCGGTCGGTTGGGGAGAGCGCGGCAGATGTCGGCGAGCAGTCGGCCGGAGACCAGGACGGTGCCGTCCTCCTCGACCTCAGCCTCGACGGAGACACGGGCCGAGACCTCGTAGTCGAAGCTCGAGAAGCTCAGCGCGCCGTCCTCGGCCTTCAGCAGAAGGCCCGCGAGAACGGGCGCCGGCGGACGGGCCGGGAGGCTGCGGGCCACCCAGGCCACCGCCTCGGCAAGTACGTCGCGCTCCACCCGGATCTTCACCGGAACCGCCTCCTGCTTGTTGCTGGCTCTTCGTCGACTGCGGGAACCAGTCTGACGTACGCCGCCGACACTCGGTGCTGCTCGGGGTCAAGTCGCGACAAGAGCGCGTCGGAGCTCCGGCGCCGAGTTGTGCACAGGCCCCACTTCGAAGCGGATTCCTAGCTAACTCTAAGTGGGAGTAGTAGTAGGGCCTGTGGAAACGGTGGATAACGTCGTTTTCGCAGGTCAGGCCCGGTTTTTTGTCCACTGCGCCTGTGGGTGGAGCCGGTGGACAACTGGGGTTCTCTGTGGACACCCAAAAGTTCTGCACACCCGGTACACAGGCCACGGGGAGTTCTCCCCAGCGCTGTCCCCAGCTTTACCCACGTTCCCCACAGCCCAACCGTCCCCCTTGGTGTGACGGCTTTCACTCGACGCGGTGAGAGGGGGCGATTCGTTGCCGAACAGTGGACAGGGGTGTGGAGAAGCTGTGGGCAACGGACCTCTCCCTGTGGGCAGCCAGTGGACAACCTTCGGGAGCTCCTGTGGACGAAAGTTCTGTCCACAGCCTGTGGAGATCTTTTACCAACAATTCCACAAGGGTCTGACCTGGGATGATGATCTGTCAGCAGTTCAGCCTGTGGACACAATCCGGATAACTCGACAGTCCCCACCCTGTGGACGGGAGATCATCCCGCAATCTGTGGAGAACCCGCCACCGGAACGGAGTAATCGAACAGCCCGACCCCCGGACGGGGTCCCGGCCGGCGGTCGCGAGCGCTCCGGGAGGGCTTCGGGAGGGCTCTTCGGCGTCTCCCGGAGGGCTCGGGAGCGGTTCCGGAAGGTCCTGGGGACGGCCTTACGACGGCTCCAGGAGAACTTCGCTGGAGCAGGAAGACCGCCTCAGAACCGCCCTCAGGGCCGACCCGGGACCGCCTCAGGACCGCCTCCGGACCGCCTCCGGACCGCCTCCGGACCGACCCAGGACCGCCTCCGGACCGACCCAGGACCGCCTCCGGACCGACCCAGGACCGCCTCCGGGAGTCCCGGGGAATGCCGGGGAATGCCGGGGAATGCCGAAGGGCGCCCCGGGAGGTGTCCCGGGGCGCCCTTCGGAGGCCGGCCGCAGCCGGCCGTCAGCCGTTCTTGATGCGGTTGGTGAGCTCGGTGACCTGGTTGTAGATGGAGCGTCGCTCCGCCATCAGCGCGCGGATCTTCCGGTCCGCGTGCATCACCGTCGTATGGTCACGGCCGCCGAACTGCGCGCCGATCTTCGGCAGCGACAGGTCCGTGAGCTCGCGGCACAGATACATGGCGATCTGCCGGGCCGTCACCAGGACGCGGCTGCGCGAGGATCCGCAGAGGTCCTCCACCGTCAGACCGAAGTAGTCGGCGGTGGCCGCCATGATGGCCGGTGCCGTGATCTCCGGCGACGAGTCCTCGCCGCCCGGGATCAGGTCCTTGAGGACGATCTCGGTGAGCCCGAGGTCCACCGGCTGGCGGTTGAGGCTCGCGAAGGCCGTCACCCGGATCAGCGCGCCCTCCAGCTCACGGATGTTCCGCGAGATCCGGGACGCGATGAACTCCAGTACCTCCGGCGGGGCGTTGAGCTGCTCCTGCACCGCCTTCTTGCGGAGGATCGCGATGCGCGTCTCCAGCTCCGGCGGCTGCACATCGGTGGTGAGGCCCCACTCGAAACGGTTGCGGAGCCGGTCCTCCAGGGTCACCAGCTGCTTGGGCGGCCGGTCCGAGGAGAGCACGATCTGCTTGTTCGCGTTGTGGAGGGTGTTGAAGGTGTGGAAGAACTCCTCCTGCGTCGACTCCTTGCTCGCGAGGAACTGGATGTCGTCGACGAGCAGGATGTCCACATCGCGGTAGCGCTTGCGGAAGGCGTCGCCCTTGCCGTCGCGGATCGAGTTGATGAACTCGTTCGTGAACTCCTCGGAGCTCACGTACCGCACGCGGGTGCCCGGGTAGAGGCTCCGCGCGTAGTGTCCGATCGCGTGCAGCAGGTGGGTCTTGCCGAGGCCCGACTCCCCGTAGATGAAGAGCGGGTTGTACGCCTTCGCCGGCGCCTCGGCCACCGCGACCGCGGCCGCGTGCGCGAAGCGGTTCGAGGAACCGATGACGAAGGTGTCGAAGAGGTACTTGGGGTTCAGCCGCGCGTGCTGCTCACCGGGCGCGCCGGAGCCCTGCGCGGAGGAGGAACCGTGGCCGCCGCCCGGGCCGCCACCCCCCGGACCGCCGGGCCTGGGACCGGGACGGGCGCCGTGGTTCTGCGGGTCGGGCAGCTCGGCGCGCTCGGGCCGCTGCTGCTCGTAGCCCCGGGGCGGCTCGTCGTACCGCGACGGCCGGGACTGCTCGGGGCCGGTCGGGCCGGTGTACGGAGCCCGCTCCTGGTAGCCGCCCAGCCGGGGCTGCTGCCAGGACAGGTCCTCCTGGGTGCGCGGCCAGGCGCCGGGGTCGGGGCGCTGCTGCGAGTAGTCCGGGTAGGCCGGGCGGGCGGTGGGCAGACCGTCGTCGGGCATCGGCCGGTGGCCGTAGCCGCCGTCGTACTTCTCGTACGGCTCGGGCTGCCGGCGCTCGTCGTAGCGAGGCTGCTGCGACTGCTGGAGCGGGGGCGCCGGCGGGGTCGGCTCGCCGACGGAGTCGTCGACGGTGATCGCGATCCGGATCGGGCGGCCGCACTCACGGCTCAGGGTCTCGCTGATCAGCGGGGCGAGCCGGCCCTCCAGGACGCGCTTGCCCCACTCGTTGGGTACGGCGAGGAGCGCCGTGTCGGCGACCAGGGCGAGGGGCTGGCAGCGCTCGATCCACTGCTTGTCCTTGGGCTCGATGCCTTGCTGGCCCTCTGCGAGGAGATGCTCGAGGACGCGTGGCCACACTGCGGCAAGATCAGCAGGAACGTCAGCCACGGGGCACGCTTTCTCGCAGGTCCCACGATGGTGTGGTTCTCGGGGGACGGGTGGGTCGATGTCCGTGAGGACAGATCCGTGAGGACAGGTAAGGACAGAACGGAAAAGACTGTGGAGTCCAACCACGGTAGTCGCGGCGGCTGACGTGGTTCAAGTTGTTGTCCACAGCCTGTGCACAATGGGAGGTGGCGACAGGTCGGTTTGACCGGATGGCGTAGCCGCGCGTACCGTGACCAGGTCGAGTTGTCGATGGCTGCTGCCGCCTGCCTCCGATGGGCAAAGATCACGGTTGTGAACGTGTAGCGGTGCACTCGGGCGTATTGCGAGCTACTCGTGGGCGCACGGTGACAGCCAGGCGATGTCCCGCCATCAACGAATCATTTCTGGAGCCCCCGAGTGAGCAAGCGCACCTTCCAGCCGAACAACCGTCGTCGCGCCAAGACCCACGGCTTCCGCCTGCGGATGCGTACGCGTGCCGGTCGAGCCATCCTTGCGAACCGCCGTTCCAAGGGTCGCTCTGAGCTGTCCGCCTGATCTGCTTAACAGGTCATGACGTGCTGCCTACCGAGAATCGGCTGAGGCGGCGCGAGGACTTCGCAACCGCGGTACGCCGAGGTCGCCGGGCCGGTCGCCCGCTCCTCGTCGTCCACCTACGCAGCGGTGCATCGAACCCGCACGCGCCTGGGGAGAGCGCTCCCCCGGCACGTGCGGGTTTCGTCGTGAGCAAGGCCGTGGGCGGTGCGGTCGTACGCAACCAAGTGAAGCGTCGTCTGCGCCACCTCGTCCGCGACCGGCTCGCCGAGCTGCCCCCCGGTAGCCTGGTGGTCGTACGGGCGTTGCCCGGAGCCGGCGACGCCGAATACGCACAGCTGTCCCGAGACCTGGACGCCGCTCTTCAGCGGCTGCTGGGAGGGGGCGCGCGATGAAGTACCCGCTGCTGGCTCTCATCAAGCTGTACCAGTGGACGATCAGCCCGCTTCTCGGGCCCGTCTGCCGGTACTACCCGTCGTGTTCCCACTACGGATTCACGGCCATCGACCGGCATGGCGCGATCAAGGGCACGGCCCTGACCGCCTGGCGCATCCTGCGGTGCAACCCGTGGTCGCCCGGCGGTGTGGACCATGTCCCCCCGCGTAAGCGCCCCCGCTGGCACGAAATGCTGAGGAACGCGCTGCGCGGCGACAAGGGCGGGTCCACCGCCGAGACGAGCCCGGCCGCAGAGACCTCGCCCAATGCTCAAGGAGCCTGATTAGTGGACACGATTGCCAGTCTGTTCAGCTTCATCACCTGGCCCGTTTCCTGGGTCATCGTCCAGTTCCACAAGGTGTACGGGGCGATCTTCGGCCCTGACACCGGCTGGGCCTGGGGCCTGTCGATCGTGTCCCTGGTGGTGCTGATCCGGATCTGTCTGATCCCGCTGTTCGTCAAGCAGATCAAGTCGACCCGGAACATGCAGGCGCTCCAGCCGAAGATGAAGGCGATCCAGGAGCGCTACAAGAGCGACAAGCAGCGTCAGTCCGAAGAGATGATGAAGCTGTACAAGGAGACGGGTACCAACCCGCTCTCCTCGTGCCTTCCCATCCTGGCGCAGTCGCCGTTCTTCTTCGCCCTGTACCACGTGCTCTCCTCGATCGCCTCGGGCAAGGAGATCGGCGTCATCGACGGCCCGCTGCTCGCCAGCGCCCGTCAGGCCCACATCTTCGGTGCCCCGCTCGCGTCGAAGTTCACGGACTCCGCCGCCGAGGTCGCCGCTCTCGACGCCTCGCTGACCTCGGTCCGCATCGTCACCGCGATCATGATCGTCATGATGTCGGCCTCGCAGTTCTTCACCCAGCGCCAGCTGATGATGAAGAACGTCGACCTCTCCGTGAAGACCCCGTACATGCAGCAGCAGAAGATGCTCATGTACATCTTCCCGGTGATCTTCGCCGTCATGGGCATCAACTTCCCCGTCGGTGTCCTCGTCTACTGGCTGACCACCAACGTGTGGACCATGGGTCAGCAGATGTACGTGATCAACCAGAACCCGACCCCGGGCAGCAAGGCGCAGGACTCCTACCTCCAGCGACTGCTGAAGAGCATCTCGCAGCACGAAGAGGTCCGCGGCCGTCGCCGGAAGACCATCGTCAAGGTCATCGTGGCCAAGGGCAGCGACCGCAACGAGAACGAGCGCCGCTTCTTCGCGGGTCTGACCAAGGCCGGCTTCGCCGCCCAGGCCGACGGCACCGTGATCAAGAGCGACACGATCGTGGCCGACGCCGAGGGCGGACCCGCCGCCAAGCGCCAGCAGCCCAAGCGCCAGACCAAGGCCCAGCGCCAGGCCGCCGCGGCCCAGCACGCCACGGCGAAGGACACCGAGGAAGATTCCGAGCCGGCCGCCGAAGAGGCGCCGACCACCTCGCTCGAGAAGAAGCCCCAGGGTTCGGCCAAGGCCGCCGCCGAGGAAGAGCCGAAGGGCGAGGCCCAGAGCGAGGCGCAGGGCGACAAGCCCGCGCGTCCCCGTGCCAACTCCGGAGGATCCCGCCAGCAGGGCAAGTCCGGTCAGCGCAAGGGCCAGCAGCGGCCCAAGCACCCGTCCTCCAAGAAGTAAGCCTCGCCGAAGCAAGAAGGAGTCCATCCGTGACGGAAGGCACCACCTCCGCCGCCGCCGAGGGTGGCGACACCCTGACCCGCCTGGAGCAGGAGGGTGAGATCGCGGCCGACTACCTCGAGGGCCTGCTCGACATCGCCGACCTCGACGGCGACATCGACATGGACGTCGAGGCGGACCGGGCCGCGGTCTCGATCATCAGCGACTCGGCTCGTGAGCTGCAGAAGCTCGTGGGCCGCGACGGCGAGGTCCTGGAGGCGCTCCAGGAGCTGACCCGGCTGGCCGTGCACCGGGAGACCGGTGACCGCAGCCGTCTGATGCTCGACATCGCCGGATTCCGCGCCAAGAAGCGTGCCGAGCTCGCCGAGCTGGGCGCCAAGGCCGCGGGCGAGGTCAAGTCCACCGGCCAGCCGGTCAAGCTGGACCCGATGACGCCGTTCGAGCGCAAGGTCGTGCACGACGCGATCGCCGCCGCCGGTCTGCGCAGCGAGTCCGAGGGCGAGGAGCCGCAGCGCTTCGTCGTTGTTCTCCCGGCCTGAACCCTCACGTAGTGTCGGCCCCGTCTGTTCGCAGGCGGGGCCGATCTTTGTCAGCCTTGATAGTCAGCCACCACAGTGCGCCCGCACCTGATGCGTGCGGTACGGAAGGACGGTTCCCGTGACGGAGGAAGCGGAGCTCCCCGAGGCTCCGGAGCAGGCGCGGACAGTCTTCGGTGAGTACTTCCCGGAGGCCGTGCGGTACGCGGAGCTCCTCGCGGACGCGGGTGTGAAGCGCGGTCTGATCGGCCCGCGTGAGGTCCCGCGGCTGTGGGAGCGGCACCTGCTGAACTGTGCCGTTCTCTCCGAGGTCGTCCCCGAGGGCGTCACCGTCTGCGACGTGGGCTCGGGCGCCGGGCTTCCCGGTATCCCTCTGGCGCTGGTCCGGCGCGACCTGAAGATCACGCTCCTGGAGCCGCTTCTCCGCCGGACGAACTTCCTCCAGGAGGTCGTCGAGCTGCTCGGCCTCGACCATGTGACCGTGGTCCGGGGGCGCGCGGAGGAGATGCTCGGCAAGATCACGCCGGTGCATGTGGTGACGGCCCGCGCGGTGGCGCCGCTCGACCGGCTGGCCGGCTGGGGAGTTCCCCTGCTGCGTCCGTACGGGGAGATGCTGGCGCTCAAGGGCGACACCGCCGAGGAGGAGATCAACGGGGCACGTGCCGCGCTCTCCCGTCTCGGCGTGGTGGCGACCTCTGTGCTGCAGGTGGGCGAGGGGATCGTCGATCCGCTGTCCACGGTCGTTCGCGTGGAGGTCGGCGAGAGCCCGGGTGGTGTGCGGTTCGCGGCCAAGCGCGCCAAGGCCGCCCGGACGAGCAAGACCCGTCGACGCCGCTGAGCGTCGCATTCGTACCATTTCGGAGTGTCGAACGGTCCCGGCCGGGCAGCAGGGGCATGGTGTTTCACGTGAAACATCGCTCACTGCTGCAGGGGATCATCAGCCGCGGTCGCGCGGCTGCCACGCCCCGGGACCGTAGACCCCGCGTGAACCCACCCGCGAGGGTTACGGAGATGTCCACAGAGGTGGATTCACCCACAGAACCACCGGCCTCGCTGGTTCACGACCCCGAAAGCATGGCAGGCTCTCCCCATCGCGAGCCTGAAGCCGAGGAGAGTGAATCCTTGCGGTCCGACGCCAACATCGCGGGACCGATGACCGATCCGGTCCCCGGTCCCCGAACCGAATCGGTGGGGGAGGATGTTTCACGTGAAACACCGCCCCCGATGGACGACACCCCCATTGGTCGTGCTGCCCAGCTGGCAGTAGAGGCCCTGGGTCGTGCCGGTGAGGGACTTCCCCGCCCGGCGCAGACTCGCGTGATGGTGGTCGCCAATCAGAAGGGCGGCGTGGGCAAGACGACCACGACGGTCAACCTTGCCGCGTCCCTCGCCCTGCACGGGGCCCGGGTCCTGGTCATCGACCTCGACCCACAGGGCAACGCCTCCACGGCGCTCGGCATCGACCACCATGCCGAGGTCCCCTCGATCTACGACGTTCTCGTGGACAGCAGGCCGCTCTCCGAAGTCGTGCAGCCGGTCATGGATGTCGAGGGCCTGTTCTGCGCCCCCGCGACCATCGACCTGGCCGGCGCGGAGATCGAGCTGGTGTCACTCGTCGCCCGGGAGAGCCGCCTGCAGCGGGCGATCCAGGCCTACGAGCAGCCGCTCGACTACATCCTGATCGACTGCCCGCCCTCGCTCGGTCTGCTCACGGTCAACGCCATGGTGGCCGGAGCCGAGGTGCTGATCCCGATCCAGTGCGAGTACTACGCACTGGAGGGGCTCGGCCAGCTCCTGAGGAACGTCGACCTGGTCCGGGGGCACCTCAACCCGGCGCTCCATGTCTCGACGATCCTGCTCACCATGTACGACGGCCGGACGAGGCTCGCCTCCCAGGTCGCCGACGAGGTGCGCACCCACTTCGCCGAGGAGGTGCTGCGGACCAGCATCCCGAGGTCCGTCCGCATCTCGGAGGCACCGAGCTACGGGCAGACGGTCCTCACCTACGACCCGGGCTCCAGCGGTGCCCTGTCGTACCTCGAAGCGGCCCGTGAGATCGCCCTGCGGGGGGCCGCCGTGCACTATGACCCGCAGCACGCCCATGTCGGGCACCAGAACCACCAGCGCAGCATGTCGGAGGGGATCCAGTGAGTGAGCGACGTAGGGGATTGGGGCGTGGGCTCGGTGCGCTGATCCCCGCTGCTCCCCAGGAACGGCAGTCGCCGTCGAATGGCGTGGGCGTGGCCTCGCCGGGTGCGGCCCCCGCCATGGCGTCGAGCCGGGGGGTGGCGGCCGCGAAGCTGGCGTCCCTCCCGCAGAGCGCGCAGCCCCCGGAGTCGGCTCCGTCGTGGAACGACGCCGAGCCGGTGGTCCGGCCGGAGTCTCCGGCGGGTGCCTACTTCACCGAGCTTCCGCTCGACTCCATCGTTCCCAACCGGCACCAGCCGCGTGAGGTCTTCGACGAGGACGCCCTGGCGGAGCTCGTCGTCTCCATCAAGGAGGTCGGCCTCCTCCAGCCCGTGGTCGTGCGCAAGACCGATGACGAGGGCTACGAGCTGGTCATGGGTGAGCGGCGTCTTCGGGCGTCCAAGGAAGCGGGTCTTGAGCGGATCCCGGCGATCGTCCGGGACACCGATGACGAGAAGATGCTCCTGGACGCGCTCCTGGAGAACCTCCACCGCGCCCAGCTGAACGCGATCGAAGAGGCTCACGCCTACGAGCAGCTGCTCAAGGACTTCGGCTGCACGCACGACCAGCTCGCGGAGCGGATCGGGCGCTCCCGCCCGCAGATCTCCAACACGCTGCGACTGCTGCGTCTCTCCCCGCCGGTGCAGCGCCGGGTCGCCGCCGGAGTGCTCTCCGCCGGCCACGCGCGTGCGCTGCTCGGTGTGGATGACCCGGAGGCCCAGGACAAGCTGGCGTACCGGATCGTCTCCGAAGGCCTCTCGGTGCGTACCGTCGAGGAGATGGTGAGCCTCATGGGCTCCGAGGAGCCCGGCGGCGCGGTCAAGCCGACGAAGCCGCGAGCCGGGGGCCGGGTCTCGCCCGCGCTCACGGACCTCGCCTCCCGTCTTTCGGACCGCTTCGAGACCCGGGTGAAGGTCGACCTCGGTCAGAAGAAGGGAAAGATCGTCGTCGAGTTCGCCTCGGTGGAGGATCTGGACCGGATCCTGGCGACCCTGGCTCCCGGCGAGGGACGGGTCATGGACCAGAAGAACGCCGAGAAGGGGGCGGAGGGCTGACGCCTTCCGCTGTCCAAGGCCGCTGAGGGCGGGCCGTGCTCCGGTTTCACCGGAACACGGCCCGCCCTTTGCCTGTGAGCGGTGTCGTCCCGATCAGCCGATCGATACGATTCCAGGAGGCGTATCCGTGCTCGATCGCGAGGGAAGTGAGGCGCGGCCGTGGGGCGTCGGCTCGTACCGCTCACGCTGGACAACCTTCCGGATCTGCCCAAGCGTTGTCGCTCCTGTGTCTTCTGGGAGCTCGACCCTGTCAGCGGAGAAGCCGCGGTGAAGGCGGGTCGTCCGGAGCAGGAGAAGGAGGCCTGGATCTCGGGGGTTCTCCTGGAGTGGGGCTCCTGCGGCCGGGTGGTCTATGTCGACGAGGTGCCGGTCGGCTACGTCCTCTACGCTCCCCCGGCCTATGTGCCGCGTTCCATCGCCTTCCCCACGAGCCCTGTGGCGGCCGATGCCGCGCAGTTGATGACGGCCTGGATCATGCCCGGCTATCAGGGACAGGGGCTCGGCCGGATGGTCGTACAGACCGTGGCCAAGGATCTGCTGCGAAGGGGCTTCAAGGCCATCGAGGCGTTCGGGGACGCCCGGTGGAAGGAGCCGGCCTGCGTACTGCCGGCCGATCATCTGCTGGCGGTGGGCTTCAAGACCGTGCGGCCGCATCCGGCTTTCCCGAGGCTGCGGCTGGAACTTCGGACGACGCTCTCCTGGAAGGAGGACGTAGAGATGGCGCTCGACCGGCTCCTCGGCGCGGTCCAGAAGGAACCCGTCCTGCGGCCGCTGTAGCGTCGGGACACGAGGACGGCCCGCCCGGGACACGAGAACGGCCCGCCCCCTTCCGGGGCGGGCCGTTCTCACGTTTCACGTGAAACGCTGCTTCTGTTTCACGGTTTCACGTGAAACAGAGCGGGAGCATCAGGCCTTGGTCGGCTCGACGAAGGCCTCGAGGTCGCGCAGGATGGCGGCCTTCGGCTTGGCACCGACGATCGTCTTCACGACCTCGCCGCCCTGGTAGACGTTCAGCGTCGGGATGGACATGACGCCGTACTTGGCAGCCGTGGCCGGGTTCTGGTCGATGTTGAGCTTCACGATCTCGATCTCACCGTGCTCGGCGGCGATGGCCTCCAGCGACGGGGCGATCTGGCGGCACGGGCCGCACCACTCGGCCCAGAAGTCCACCAGGACGGGCTTGTTGCTCTTGAGGACGTCCTCTTCGAAGGAAGCGTCGGTCACAGTCTTCAGGGCCACAGCGGCCTCCTTGATCTCGCGGGGTGTGGGGTGAGGAGAGACGGGGTCAGACCGCGGGGGTCTCGGCCAGCTTCTCGCTGTCGGCGAGGGCGGCCAGGAAGCGCTCGGCGTCCAGCGCGGCGGAGCAGCCGGTGCCGGCGGCCGTGATGGCCTGACGGTAGGTGTGGTCGACGACGTCGCCGGCGCCGAAGACACCCGGGAGGTTGGTGCGCGTCGACGGGGCGGCGACCTTGAGGTAGCCCTCCTCGTCGAGGTCCAGCTGGCCCTTGAAGAGCTCGGTCCGCGGGTCGTGGCCCACGGCGATGAAGAGGCCGGTGACGGGCAGCCGGCGGGTCTCGCCGGTCTTGGTGTCGCGCAGGGTCAGGCCGCTGAGCTTCTGCTCACCGTGGATCTCGGTGACCTCGCTGTCCCAGGCGAAGGAGATCTTCGGGTCGGCGAAGGCGCGCTCCTGCATGGCCTTCGAGGCACGGAGGGTGTCTCGGCGGTGGACGATGGTGACCGTCTTGGCGAAGCGCGAGAGGAAGGTCGCCTCCTCGATCGCGGTGTCGCCGCCGCCGACGACGGCGATGTCCTGGTCCTTGAAGAAGAACCCGTCGCAGGTCGCGCACCAGGAGACGCCGCGGCCGGAGAGAGCGTCCTCGTTCGGGAGGCCGAGCTTGCGGTGCTGCGAGCCGGTGGTGACGATGACGGCCTTGGCGCGGTGCACGGTGCCGGCGGTGTCGGTGACGGTCTTGATCTCACCCGACAGGTCCACGGCGATGATGTCGTCGGGGACGAGCTCGGCGCCGAAGCGCTCGGCCTGGGCCCGCATGTTGTCCATCAGGTCCGGGCCCATGATGCCGTCGCGGAAGCCGGGGAAGTTCTCGACCTCGGTCGTGTTCATGAGCGCGCCACCGGCGGTGACGGCACCTTCGAAGACCAGGGGGTTCAGCGACGCTCGGGCGGTGTAGAGCGCAGCGGTGTAACCCGCGGGCCCGGAGCCGATAATGATCACGTTACGGACGTCGCTCACGGGTTTCTTCCTCGTCTCTGCAGACTGGCACTGCCTACGGGGGCGGTTGTCTCGGTCACTCTCACCCCACCCAACGGATCCTAAGGGGCGTACATTCCCGAAACCGCCGCGCGGCACCGTCGCTGGACGGGGAGAGAGGTCAGGAGCGCGGGTACGTGCCGCTGAACAGCAGATCAGCGTCCGCGCTTCCGCTCCCGGTGGTCCGCTCCGCACAGGTGGCGTCGACCACATAGGCCTGGACCCGGTTGCTGTCCGCGGGATCGGTGAGCACCAGCAGGTAGGCGGGCTTCCCCTGGTATTCGCCCTGCTCGTGTTCCAGGACCGCGTCGGACCGGCCGATGCCGGCCAGGACACAGCCGGGGACGGCGGTGTCCCTGTTCCGCTCGGAGGCCCTGGGCTCGGCCTCGGCGGACATCGACTCCGGTCCGATTCCACGGGGTGTCCCGGCGGGCTGGTCCTCGGTGAGGAGCGCGCGGACCCGGTCCTCGACCGGGGAGCCGGAGAAGGGGTTCAGGGCCGCCCCGGCGACGGTGTCGGCCTTCTTGGTGTCCCCTGTCTCACCACCGGCGGTGATGTTGCCCGCCTGGCTGAGATAGAGGCTCGTGCCGAGGACCACGGCGCCGAAGGCGGCACCGAGCGTCGAGAGCAGGGCGATGCGCCGGCGGCGGGGCTTCCCGGCGCGCCCGGGGCCGGTGGCGGCACCGGAGCGCCCGGCAGGGCGATCCGTGCTGCGGCCTGCGGGGCGGTCCGTGACAGGGGCAGGAGAGTCCGCGGGAGCCGCTGCGGCGGTGGCGGGCGATGTTTCACGTGAAACGGGGGAGTCGCTCTCCGGCGTGGTGGCGTTGAGGAGGGCTTCTGCGGCGAGGGCGGCATCGATCCGTCCGGCGATCTCCGCAGGCATGCGGGGCGGCCCGGGAAGGGTGCCGAGCAGTCCTCGGATCTCCTCCAGGGAGGTCCGTACATCCGCGCAGAGGGGACAGTCGTCCAGGTGCCGGCGGACGGCGGCCGAACGGGTCGGTGAGAGGAGCCCCTCGGTCAGATCGGAGATTTCCGAGACGTCCGGGTGCTGTGTGGTGTTGGCCCTGCCGGCCGTGGAAGTCACGTGCGCCCACCTCCGCCCTTCACAGCAGCTGGATCAGTCGGTCCGGTGTCCGTCGGCCCCGGCACCGGTGGGACGGATGTCCCCGGCGTCCGGTTCCTTCCCCCATCGGGGGCTTCGTTACCCACGGTGTCGGCGCGCAGATGAGTGACCATCGGAAGCAGTCGTGCCCGCCCGCGCGCACAGCGGCTCTTCACCGTGCCGGTGGGAACGCCGAGGATACGGGCCGCCTCCGCGACCGGGTATCCCTGCATGTCGACCAGGACGAGGGCGGCGCGCTGATCGGCGGGGATCGAAGCCAGTGCGGCGAGGACCTCACGGTGGACGTCCTGTCGCTCCACGGGAGCCTCGGCGGACTCGTGGGGTTCGAGGAGCTGCTCGAAGCGGTCGTTGTCGTCGACGGGTGAGGTCCTGCGCGAGGCCGTCTTGCGGAGACGGTCGAGGCAGGCGTTCACCGTGATGCGGTGGAGCCACGTTGTGACGGCCGACTGGCCGCGGAAGGTGTGGGCGGCCCGGAACGCCGACAGCAGGGCGTCCTGGACGGCGTCAGCGGCCTCCTCGCGGTCCCCCAGGGTTCGCAGGGCCACCGCCCAGAGCCGATCGCGGTGGCGCCGTACGAGCTCACCGAAGGCGTCGGGATCGCCGGCGACATGGCGAGCCAGGAGTTCCTGGTCGTCCGTGGCGTCGTCTATCGGTCGGTCCAACGGTGAGCCCCCTCCCCTGCGGTCGTCAGCCCATGATCTTGACTTCGCTCAGCTTGCCTCGGTAGCCCCCGTCGTTGGAGGGCAGTTCCGTCAGCCACACGAGAACGTAGCGGGTCGTGACGGGCTTGGTGAGCTTCAGGGCCACCTGGCTGCCGTCGCCGGCCGCCTGCGTCGTGTACGCGTCGGGCTGGGTCGGCTCCGACGTCGCGTCGGAGGGCGCCGTGCGCAATTCCACCGAGGTGTGGCCCATGAACGACAGGTCGACCGCGCTGATCTTCTGTGCCTTGCCCAGGTCGAGCACGAGGCCCACGCCGGTCTTCAGATTGGCGAAGTCGGAGCCGTAGTAGTTCTCGGTGTACCAGAACGTGCTGGGGTCGCCGTCGTAGGCGAGGTCTATGGCCTGGGGCTTCTCGGAGCCGTTCCCCAGCGGGTCGAAGTCGTGGGCCGACACGATGGTGACCGGCTTGGGAGGCGCGGGCTTCTCGTCGGCCGTCGGCGTCGGGACCGGAGCCTCCTTCTGTTCGGAGTCCGGCGCGAGGAGCCGGTCCGCGATCTGCCAGCTGCCGAGGCCCAGGGCGGCGATCAGGAGGGCGGAGACGGCCCACTTCAGGGCCCTGCCGGTACGGCTCTGCAGCGGGGGCGGCGGGACGACCACCGGCTGGGTGATCGCCGGACGCGCCTGGGGACGTCCGTACGTGCCCTGCTGGTACGTGGTGCGCTGGTACTCGGGCGGGGCGGTGAACTCGGGCTCCGGGGGCTTCACGCGGGGCATGGCGGCCACGGCCTTGGCCAGCTCGTCCGGAGTGGTGCAGGGCGGCTCCTGGCGCGAGGCGGTGGCCCCGTCGTTGGCCAGGGCGCGCATGGCGATCTCGGAGAGACCCCGGTGGACACCGGCGCGGACCTGGTCGGGCGGGAGCAGGCCGACGCCCTTGGGCAGGCCGGAGAGTCCGTAGGCGTCGCTGTCGTACGGCCAGCGCTGGGTGAGCGCGGCGTACAGGAGCGCGCCGATGGCCTCGGTGTCGCTGCGCTGCGGACGTTCGGCGGTGATGCCGCGCAGGGCGGCGTTCACGGCCAGGCCGCGGATCCGGTACTGACCGGTGGAGCTGCGCAGGACGGCGCTCGGCGTGAGCCGGAGGTGCGCGAGGCCTTCGCGGTGGGCGGCGGCCATGGCCTGGGAGACCTGGCTGACGAGCTGGTAGGCGTCGTGGGGCTCCAGGGGGCCGGCCGCGAGCAGCGTGGTCAGCTCGGTGGAGTCGGGCAGCCACTCGTGCACGACGTACACGAGGTCGTTCTCCTCGACGGCGTCGAGGACCTGCACGAAGCGGGGGTCGCCGAGGAGGGCCGAGGAGCGGGCCGCGGCCAGGACCGAACGGGCCCGGGGGTGGTCGGCGGGCAGCAGGTGGACCCCGACGGCACGCCGTAGTTTCTCGTCGACGGCACGCCAGCTGCTGAAGCCGTCCAGACGGGTGACGCACTCCTCCAGCCGGTAGCGTCGGGCCAGTTTGTGGCCGCTGTGCAGTTCCGGAGCCGTGATGGAGGGCTGTTCGCCGCTCTGTCGTTCGACCGCCTTCTTGTCCGTGGCCTCGGCGGGCTGTTCCGCCGTCTTCTTCTTGTCCGCCACCCCGTCGGTCGCGGCCGTGTCCGCCTTGGCGGTCAGCGGGTCGTCACCGCTGTTGTCGGCCACGTCGACGGCAGCCGTGCTACGTTCCGCCACCGTCGTTCCTGCCTCCCCATCCGTTGCGCCACATCCAACAGCCAAGCCAATTGTGCCCACAGTCGGACGCTATGCACGACACGCGGTTCCCCCCGATGGTTGTGCGGGAGTTGCCGGCTCAGCGTCCCAGACGTCCGCGCACCATACCGACCAGGGTGTTCAGCTCCGCGATCCGCATGCGCTTGGCCGCGACGAAGAAGACACCGAGGAGCACCGCTCCGCCGACGATCAGGGCGACGAGCGAGCCCAACGCCCCCTCGCCGAGGAGCTTCAGCAGGCCGAAGCCGACGGCGCCGGAGACGATGGCGGCGGGCACGGAGGCCATGCACAGGCGGGCGTAGGTCCGCAGCACGTGGGTGCCGTCCAGGTCGCCGCCCAGCCGCTTGCGGAGGCGGCGCCAGGCGATGCCGACACCGACGGCGTAGGCCAGGCCGTACGAGGCGGCCATGCCGACGACGGCCCACTGGGCGGGCAGGACGACGTAACAGATCGCGGAGGCGGCCGCGTTGACGGCGGCGACGATGACCGTGTTGTAGAAGGGCGTCCGGGTGTCCTCGTAGGCGTAGAAGCCGCGGAGCACGACGTACTGGACGGAGTAGGGGATCAGGCCGAGGCCGAAGGCCATCAGGATGAAGCCCATGCCCTGGGCCGCCTCGGCGCCGCTGGAGGCGTAGAGCAGGGTGCACATCGGGACGCCGAGCGCCAGGAAGGCGAAGGAGACCGGGACGATCGCGACGGCCGAGTTGCGCAGCCCCTGCGAGATGTCGTCCCGGACGGCGCCCGGGTCGTTGTCGTGGGCGGCGCGGGAGATCCGCGGCAGCAGCGCGGCCATGACGGAGACCGTGATGATGGCTTGCGGCATGCCCCAGATCAGCTGGGCGTTGGAGTAGGCGAGGAAGCCGGCACCGTTCTTCCCGGACTCCTCACCGGCCGCCGTGGCGAGCTGGGTGACGACCAGGACGCCCGCCTGGTTGGCGAGGACGAAGAGCACGGTCCACTTGGCGAGCTTGACCGTCTTGCCGAGCCCGTGGCCCTTCCAGTCGAAGCGGGGACGGAAGCGGAAGCCGGTCTCCCGGAGGTACGGGATCATCGCCAGGGCCTGGACGACGAGTCCGAGCAGGGTGCCGATGCCGAGCAGGCGGATGCCGTCGTCGGGGATGGTCTGCACACCCATGTGGGACTCGGCGGAGGTGCCGTAGACCCAGATGAACAGGCCGAAGGTGACGATCATGACGATGTTGTTGAGGACCGGGGTCCACATCATCGCGCCGAACTTGCCGCGGGCGTTGAGGATCTGACCCATCACCACATGCACGCCCATGAAGAAGATCGTGGGCAGGCAGTAGCGGGCGAAGGTCACGGCCACGCTGTTGGCCGCGGCGTCGTCGGCGATGGTGTTCGACATCAGCCGGATGAGCAGCGGCGCCGCGAAGACGGCCAGGACCACGATCGCGCCGAGCGCCACCATCACCAGGGTGAGCAGGCGGTTGGCGTAGGCCTCGCCGCCGTCCTCGTCGTTCTTCATCGAGCGGACGAGCTGCGGGACGAAGACCGAGTTGAGGCCGCCGCCGACGGTGAGGATGTAGATCATCGTCGGCAGGGTGTAGGCGATGGTGAAGGTGTCACCGAGCAGGGCGGCGCCGAGCGCACCGGTGATCACCAGGCTGCGGACGAAGCCGGTGAGCCGGGAGACCAGGGTGCCGGCGGCCATCACCGCGCTCGACTTGAGCAGCCCCGAGGCGCGGCCGGACTTCTTGGGGGCGGGGGCGGGCATGGGATCCGGCTCCGGGGCGGGCGGGGGCACCTGGCCGGGCGTCTGCTGGTCCCGGTAGAGGTGCGCGAAGGCGTCCGGCTCGGGCTCCTCCTCGCCGGCCCGGGTCACCAGGTCGTCGACGCCGGTGAACTGGACGGTCCGCGCGTCGTCGCCGTACGGCAGGTGGCGGGAGGGGCCCTCGGGCTCCGGTGCCGGGGTGTGGGCCCACACCCGGGGGTCGGGAGCGTGGTGGGGCGCGGCCGGCTGCTGGTAGAGCGGCTGCGGCTCCGGGTAGGTGCCGGGCGGGGGCGGCGGATGCGCGGCGCGGTCGTAGAGCGCCTCGGTCACCGGGTCCTGCGCGGACAGGTCCTGGGCCCGGTACGGGTCGTGGGTGAAGGCGTCCTGGACGTAGGGGTCCTGGGCGTACGGGTTCTGCTGGTAGCCGTCCTGCGCGTAGCCGTCCGGCGCGTAGGGGGTGTGCCCCTGCGTGCCGGGGCCACCGGGCGGCGGGGGCGGCACCGGCGGGTGGCCGGAGCCGGGGGGTGCCGCGGGCGTCCCACCGGACGGCGGGGTGCCGCCCGCGCCCTGGCCGCGGTCACCGTCGTACGGCGCGTTCATGGTTACCCCACCTCATCGTCCCCGGCCGACCGGCCACGACATCGCTCAACGGTCCACTTTCTCACCCGTGCCCGACGGGTCGCCGCTTTCGGGCCCGGTGTCCGGTGTCGGGTCACTCGGCTGCTCGGGTTCGTCCGCGTCGTGCTCCTTCGAAGGGGCTTCCGGTTCCCGTGGCGTGTCCGCCTCGGCCTCTGCCCCGGGTTCCGTCCCGGATTCCGGCTGCGGCTCCGGCTCCTCCGGGGCGGCGTCCGTCTCCGCCGCCTCGGCTTCGGCGTTCCGCGCGGCCACCCGCTTGCGCTGGCTGTACATCCGCACGCCGGCCAGGACGAGGAGGAGCACGCCACCGGCGATCACCAGCATCACCGTGGCGGTGATCTCGGAGACCTTCACGGTGAACGTCATCGGCTGCCCGTAGGGGGTGCCGTCCTCGGTGTAGAGCTGGGCCGTCATCGGCACCTGGCCGTTGACGTTGGCGGAGGCGGAGAACTTCACCGACTGGCTGTGGCCGCCGCTGATCTTCACGGGCAGCTCTTTGTACCGCTCGCCGTTCAGGTTGAGGCGGTTCTTGCTGCCGGAGGTGAGCCGCAGCACGAGATGCACGTCCTGCAGCAGCTTGTTCTGGACGGTCACGGGGATCGTCGCGCTGCGGCCGGAGAGGGTGAGGTCGGACTTGTCGACCAGCTGGACCCCCTCGGTGAGGGTCTGCAGATACTCCAGGACGTTGATCCGGTAGAGCGCGGCGGCTCGGGCCTGCCCCCGCCACGAGGTCGACATCTCGCGGTTGATCGCGTTGGTGAAGGGGGGCACGACGCGGTACTGGGCGGTGAGGATGACCTTGAAGTCGTCCAGCTCGTCGCGCGTGGTCTTCATGTCGCGGAAGGCCTGGACCGGAAGCTCCCGGTCGCGCAGCTTCTTCGGGTACCGGGAGCCGGCGGGCACCGCGGTGGAGGCGTCGGGGTCCGGCTTGGCCGCAGCGGCCGCCAGGAGGTCGCTGGGCTGGCTCCACCGCTTGGCGGAGAGCCCGCGCAGGGCGGTCGCCATGGTCTGCGCCTGAGCGACGGTCGGCACCCGCTGCGGGGCGACCACGACGCTGCGCTGGTCCTCCGGCTGTTCCAGGGTGATCGCGAGGGACTGGGCGAGGAACTTCTGGACGGCGAGCGTCGAGTTCTCCGTCCGGACCATGTCCCCCTCGAAGGTCGTGGACAGGAGCGCGTCGCTCACCACGGCGGTGGTGCCGTTGCTGAAGGGGCGGGCCGCGGTGGGCGTGTAGGGGAGGTCGTCGCGGACGCTGTCGCTGCGGGCGATCACCTTGTCGGCGCCGGCCGAGGTCGCCACCGCCACGATGGACGGATCGACGGCCCCGTCGACGGGCCAGGCGAAGTCGGTGGCGGGCTGGACGTGGAGGATCGTCTCGACCGTCGTCCCGGCGAGGGCGGTCGCCGACTGGAGGTGCCCCAGCGAGCCGGGGACGTCCTTGCCGCGGTGGGCGAGGGAGGCGAGGTCGGGGTCGGCGAAGGGCAGTGCCACGACCTTGTGGCCCTGGACGGCCTTCTCCAGCGAGTCCAGCCACCGCTCGGCGACGGCCTGGTGCTTGCCGGGGACGTGCAGGGTGCCGTCCTTGACGCGGTAGCCGTTCGCCATGGCGTCGATGGAGGCCAGGAGGTCCGGGTCGACCACCCAGGTCACCGGGAGGTCCTTGCCCAGCGAGACGAGCTCGTCGAGCCGCCCGCCCGGCTTCAGCTCGGCCGCCAGGGTGTCGTCCTCGAACACCGGGGTCTGCTGGTCGTCGGTGGCCGTCTCGGCCGACACGTGGGCCGAGGAGATCAGCGGCCAGAGGTAGGTGAGCTGGGTCCTCTTCTCGGTGGCCTCGGGCTGGTACGGGACGAAGGTCCGCTCGATGCCGAGCACCCGGTCGTAGCGGTGGTCCGAGGTCTGCCCGGTGAGCGAGACGCCCAGCTGGTAGACGCCCGCCTCGTCGAGTCCGAGGTCGGAGACCGGCACGGAGAGGGAGAAGTCCGCGCTGAGGCCGGGGCTCAGCCGGGGGATCTTGACCGTGGGAGCGTCGTCGAGGGGGGCGGGGTCGCTGTAGGGCCGGTAGCCGGTGCGTCCCGTCACCTGCTCGATCTCGCTGCGGCTCGTCATCTGCGGCCCGACACGCAGGTCCACGGTCGCGTCGGTCACCGTCTTCTTGCCCCGGTTGGTCACCGTGCCGGTGATCGTGACCGTGTCCCCCTCGACGGGCGCGCTCGGCGCCAGCGTGTCGAGAGACACATCGACGGTCTTCGAGACGGTGGCGTCCTCGGCGGCGAATGCCGGGGAGGACGTGGCCGGGGCCTGGAGGAGGCCCGCGAGGAGCGGCGCCCCGAAGGCGACGGTGATCGTGCGCCGCAGCCATCGGCGGGCAGGTGAGGGACCGGTCCCCTGGATGTCTGCCGCCTCGGCCACGCGTTCGCCCGTCCTCGTCGTTGTCTCTGGTGTCAGTGGTGTAGGTGGTTCCCGGTTGCTGTGTCCAGGCATGGTAACGAGGCACGCTGGGAGCAAGTGCCGGGGACTGCTCCAGGCGATCTTCGACGGGGCCCGTCCGATGGCTCCCGGTGCACCGGCCACAGGAAAACGAGGACGTCGGCGCGGGCCGGGGCACGTACCCTTTTCTGTTGTGCCGAACGCCAACGAAGACACCCCGACTGCACTGAGCCAGGTGCAACGCCGCGCGGTCAGTGAACTGCTCCGTGTGTCCCCTGTCGCCGACGACCTCGCCCGCCGCTTCCAGGAGGCCGGGTTCAGCCTCGCGCTGGTCGGTGGCTCGGTACGGGACGCGTTGCTCGGCCGGCTCGGCAACGACCTGGACTTCACCACCGACGCCCGCCCCGAGGACGTACTGAAGATCGTCCGTCCGTGGGCCGACGCGGTGTGGGAGGTCGGCATCGCCTTCGGGACCGTCGGCTGCCAGAAGGAGGCCCGCGTCGGAGACGTCGATCAGAGCTATCAGATCGAGGTCACCACGTACCGCTCGGAGGCGTACGACCGGACCTCGCGCAAGCCCGAGGTCTCCTACGGCGACTCCATCGACGAGGACCTCGTCCGGCGTGACTTCACCGTCAACGCCATGGCCGTGGCGCTCCCGGCGAAGGAGTTCATCGACCCGTACGGCGGCCTCGAGGACCTCGCCGCCCGCGTGCTGCGCACGCCCGGTACGCCGGAGGCGTCCTTCTCCGACGACCCGCTGCGCATGATGCGGGCCGCGCGGTTCGCCGCTCAGCTGGACTTCGAGGTGGCCCCCGAGGTCGTCACGGCGATGAAGGAGATGTCCGGCCGGATCGAGATCGTCTCCGCCGAGCGGGTCCGTGACGAGCTCAACAAGCTGCTGCTCTCCTCCCACCCCAAGAAGGGCCTCGGGCTCCTCGTGGACACGGGTCTCGCCGACCACGTGCTCCCCGAGCTGCCGGCGCTGCGTCTGGAGAGCGATGAGCACCACCGTCACAAGGACGTCTACGAGCACTCGCTGACCGTGCTCGACCAGGCCATCGACCTGGAGGAGGACGGACCCGACCTGGTGCTGCGCATCGCGGCCCTGCTCCACGACATCGGCAAGCCGCGCACCCGCCGCTTCGAGAAGGACGGCCGGGTCTCCTTCCACCACCACGAGGTGGTGGGCGCGAAGATGACCAAGAAGCGCATGACCGCGCTCAAGTACTCCAACGAGATGATCAAGGACGTCTCGCGGCTCGTGGAGCTGCATCTCCGCTTCCACGGCTACGGGACCGGCGAGTGGACCGACTCGGCCGTGCGCCGCTACGTCCGGGACGCCGGTCCGATGCTCTCGCGTCTGCACAAGCTGACCCGCTCGGACTGCACCACCCGCAACAAGCGCAAGGCGGGTGCGCTCTCCCGTGCCTACGACGGCCTGGAGGACCGCATCGCCCAGCTCCAGGAGCAGGAGGAGCTCGACGCGATCCGTCCCGACCTCGACGGCAACCAGATCCAGGAGATCCTGGGCATCGGTCCCGGTCCCGCCATCGGGCAGGCGTACAAGTTCCTGCTGGAGCTGCGGCTGGAGAACGGGCCGATGGAGCACGACCAGGCCGTGGCCGCGCTCAAGGAGTGGTGGGCCACGCAGGGCTGAGTCCCGTCCGCGCGCGCCGATGTTTCACGTGAAACGCCGGCGCACGCGACAGCAGTGAGGGGTGATGTTTCACGTGAAACATCACCCCTCCGTGCGTTCCCCCCGCAAGGCCAGTGCGATCACCGCGTAGATCGCGGCCACCAGCACGACCAGCAGCGCGGAACGGCCGTCGGGCGGCAGCATCAGCGCCGCGACCCCTGCCGCGGCCACGAAGGCCACGTTGAACAGCACGTCGTACAGCGCGAAGACCCGGCCTCGGTAGGCATCGTCCACGGAGGTCTGCACCACTGTGTCCGTCGCGATCTTGGACCCCTGGGTGGTGAGCCCGAGGACGAAGGCGGCGACGAAGAAGGGCACCGGGGCGAAGGTCAGGCCCAGCACCGGTTCGAGCACGGCGGCCGTCGCCGCGCACACCGTCATCCAGCCGAAGGGCCCGAGTCGTCCCACCGCCCAGGGGGAGAGCAGGGCCGCCGCGAAGAATCCCGCGCCCGAGGTGCCGACGGCGATGCCGAGGAGCCCGAGTCCATCGGACTCCGTGGAGCTCCACTCGTAGCGGCAGAGCATGAGCACGGTGACGAGCAGGGCGCCGTAACAGAAGCGCATGAGGCCCACGGCGATGAGGGCGCGAGCGGCGGGCCGTCGCTCCGAGAGATGCCGCAGCCCCTCGCCCAGTCCTCGGGTCGTGGAGGCCAGGGCGGAGCTGAGCCGCTGGGGCACGAGGGCCGGATCGGGGCCCAGGAGCTCCCGGGACATCCGTAGCGAGGCGAGGGCGGCGCAGAGGTAGAGGAAGGCGCCGAAGGCCACCACGGACGCGTCGGACTTGTCGGCGATCAGCTGGATGCCGAACGCGAGGCCGCCGCCCACGGTCGCGGCGAGGGTGCCGGCGGTGGGGGAGAGCGAGTTCGCCACGACGAGCCGTTCGTCGTCGACGACACGCGGGAGCGAGGCCGAGAGCCCCGCGAGGACGAAGCGGTTGACGGCCGTGACGGAGAGCGCGGAGGCGTAGAAGAGCCACTCGGGGACGGAGGCGAGGACGAGCACGGCCGTCCCGCCGGCGAGGAGGGCCCGCAGGAGGTTGCCGTACAGGAAGACCTGGCGGCGCTGCCAGCGGTCGAGGAGCACACCCGCGAAGGGCCCGACGAGCGAGTACGGCAGCAGGAGGACCGCCATGGCGGAGGCGATCGCGGCGGGGGAGGTCTGCCTCTCGGGGGAGAACACGACGTACGTGGCCAGGGCCACCTGGTAGACGCCGTCGGCGCACTGGGAGAGCAGCCGGACGGCGAGCAGGCGGCGGAAGTTCGTCAGGCGCAGGAGTACGCGCAGATCACGTACGACGGACATGGCAGCAAGACTCACATACGAAGAGGGCCCCCGGGCAGTGCCGCGGGGACCCTCGATCGACAAGCGTGCGGCGCTTAGCGCTCGACCTCACCCTTGATGAACTTCTCGACGTTGGCCAGGGCCTCGTCGTCGAAGTACTGCACCGGCGGGCTCTTCATGAAGTAGCTCGACGCGGAGAGGATGGGGCCGCCGATGCCGCGGTCCTTGGCGATCTTCGCGGCGCGCAGGGCGTCGATGATGACACCCGCCGAGTTCGGGGAGTCCCACACCTCGAGCTTGTACTCGAGGTTCAGCGGAACGTCGCCGAAGGCGCGGCCCTCAAGGCGCACGTACGCCCACTTGCGGTCGTCCAGCCAGGCCACGTAGTCCGAGGGACCGATGTGGACGTTCTTCTCGCCCAGCTCGCGGTCGGGGATCTGCGAGGTGACGGCCTGGGTCTTGGAGATCTTCTTGGACTCGAGGCGGTCGCGCTCGAGCATGTTCTTGAAGTCCATGTTGCCGCCGACGTTGAGCTGCATCGTGCGCTCAAGACGGACACCGCGGTCCTCGAACAGCTTCGCCATCACGCGGTGCGTGATGGTCGCGCCGACCTGCGACTTGATGTCGTCGCCGACGATCGGGACGCCCGCCTCGGTGAACTTGTCAGCCCACTCCTTGGTGCCGGCGATGAAGACCGGAAGGGCGTTGACGAAGGCGACCTTGGCGTCGATGGCGCACTGGGCGTAGAACTTCGCGGCGGCCTCGGAACCCACCGGCAGGTAGCAGATGAGAACGTCGACCTCGCGGTCCTTGAGGATCTGGACGACGTCCACCGGCTCCTCGGCGGACTCCTCGATGGTCAGGCGGT
The DNA here is from genome assembly GCF_014451325.2 of Streptomyces sp. CB02980. Lineage (GTDB taxonomy): Bacteria > Actinomycetota > Actinomycetes > Streptomycetales > Streptomycetaceae > Streptomyces. The sequence continues at coordinate 478,016 of NZ_JACSCH020000003.1, forward strand.
AGTACTTGCCGAGACCGTCGAGGGTGTGACCACGCTGGACCGTGATGCCCTTGTTCGGGACGTCGCAGATCTTGATGGTGTTGTTCTCGCTGGCGCCGATGGCGTCCGAGAGGTCGAGGCCGACCTTCTTCGCGTCGACGTCGAAGGCCGCGACGAACTCGATGTCACGGACGTGGTAGTCGCCGAACTGAACGTGCATCAGGCCGGGGACCTTGGCCGCCGGGTCGGCGTCCTTGTAGTACTCGACGCCCTGAACCAGCGAGGCGGCGCAGTTGCCCACGCCGACGATGGCTACGCGAACCGAACCCATTCCGGTTGCTCCCTGTGTGATCGTGGAAGCCCTGCTGTGCGCAGGGTTTCACTTGGCGGTGTCGTCGGACGGATCCGGCCGGGTACTGCCCCCGTGCCGGGGCAGGCCGCCCGTTTCTCCAGAATCGTTGTCGTGCAGAGCGGGGGCGTCGGGGCCGGATCGCTGATCCCGCCCTGCCCGCTCGCTCTCGATGAGCTCGTTCAGCCAGCGCACTTCGCGCTCCACGGACTCCATGCCGTGGCGCTGCAGCTCAAGCGTGTAGTCGTCGAGGCGCTCCCGGGTCCGGGCCAGAGAGGCGCGCATCTTCTCCAGGCGCTCCTCCAGCCGGCTGCGGCGGCCTTCGAGGACCCGCATCCGCACCTCGCGCTCGGTCTGCCCGAAGAAGGCGAAGCGTGCGGCGAAGTGCTCGTCCTCCCAGGCGTCCGGGCCGGTGTGGGACAGGAGCTCCTCGAAGTGCTCCTTCCCCGCGGCCGTCAACCGGTAGACGATCTTGGCTCGGCGTCCTGCGAGTGAAGCGGCGAGGGCGTCCTCGGGAGCGCTGCCCGGTTCCTCGATCAACCAGCCGTTGGCGACCAGCGTCTTGAGGCAGGGATACAGCGTTCCGTAGCTGAAGGCCCGGAAGACGCCCAGCGAGGTGTTGAGGCGCTTCCGCAGCTCGTACCCGTGCATCGGAGCCTCGCGCAGCAGGCCGAGGACGGCGAACTCGAGGATGCCGGAGCGTCTGCTCATTCGTCGCCTCCTCCTCCGCCTTCGGGGCCCTTATGCCGTGCTGATGTATCGACTCGATACATCAGCACGATAGAACGGTCCGAAGGTCTCGACAAGTGGGCCCGCCGTGACCGGCGTCACATCGTCAATTCACAGCGTTCGACTTGCCTGATTTGGGGTGAAGTCCGGCCCTAGGTGGGTTTTGGCCGTGCGTAGGCTGTGCGGCATGCAGAACACCGGGAACCGAGCGCTGCCGAGGGGCGTCAGTGCTCCGGGTGACCGGCTGCGATACGGAGGGGCCTCCGATGGGGTTCCGGCCGTACGCATTTCGGGGGGACCGGAACTCAACTGCCGCTTCCAGGCGTTCACGCCTGCCCGAGGAGTAGTCGTTCGATGAGCGAGCATCGTCGCAAAATGCCGCCGCAGCAGCCGCCGACGGGCGGTCGCGCGGCGGCACGGCGCGCTGCCCAGCAGCCGGTGGGCCGCAGGTCGGCCCCGGCCCATGACGTCGGTACGGGGGCCCCGTCGGCCTCGTACGGGCCCGCTTCCTCCCCCGGGGAGGAGCAGCGGCCCTACGGGGGTCGCGCGGAGGCCCGCAGGGCCGCCCAGCGCGGCACCCGCCGGAGGGGAGCCGAGGCCGGCCCCGGAGGTCCTGGTGATCCCGGGGGCGGACGGCGTGGCGGCGGTGGCGGCCGCGGCAGCGGTCCCGGCCGTGGCTCCGGCGGACGTCCGCCGGGCAAGAAGCGGATCATCGACTACCCCCGCTACGGAAAGTACGGCTGGCGTCGCTGGATGCCGTCGTGGAAGCTCGTGACGGGTACGTTCCTGTTCTTCACGGCCAGCCTGATGGGCGCGGCCGCGATCGCGTATTCGCAGGTGGACATCCCCAACGAGGCGCTGACCGCGAAGTCGCAGAACAACATCTACTACTGGTCGGACAAGACCCGGATGGTCGCGACGGGCAGCGGTACGAACCGCCAGATCGTGCCGTTCGAGAAGATCCCGAAGTCCATGCAGAACGCCGTGATCTCGGCGGAGAACAAGACCTTCTGGGACGACTCCGGAATCGACCCCATGGGTATCGGCCGTGCCGTGTGGAACATGGCCAAGGGCGGCGAGACCCAGGGTGGTTCGACGATCACCCAGCAGTACGTGAAGAACAACCGTCTTGACGACCAGTCGCAGACCCTCAGCCGGAAGGTGAAGGAACTCTTCATCTCCATGAAGGTCGGCGGCGAGGTCGACAAGCCGGAGATCCTCGCCGGCTATCTGAACACCGCGTACTACGGACGTGGTGCCTACGGTGTCCAGGCGGCGGCCCGCGCGTACTTCAACGTCGACGCCGAGAAGCTCAACCCCAGCCAGTCGGCGCTGCTCGCCGCGGTGCTCAAGGGCGCGACGTACTACGACCCCGCCGGCTACCCCGAGATCGACTCCGAGGCCACGCCCGAGAAGAACACCGTGCGGGCCACCGAGCGGTGGTCGTGGATCCTCGACGAGATGCAGAAGGACGGGCACCTCCCGGCCGCGGAGCGCGCGAAGTACACGACGTTCCCCAAGGTCGAGAAGCCCCGGAAGAGCGCCAATCTCAGCGGTCAGATCGGCTATCTGGTCACCACCGCGAAGGCCAACATCAAGGCCCAGTTCGGTATCACCGAGCAGGATCTGGAGCGTGGCGGCTACGAGATCTACACCACCTTCGAGAAGAAGAAGGTGGACGCTCTCGAGGACTCGGTCACGAAGATCCTCAAGGAGTACATCGACCCGAAGAAGCGCCCCGAGACGGACACGAACGTGCAGTTCGGCGGCGCCTCCGTCGACACGGCGACCGGAAAGATCGTCGCGCTCTACGGCGGTGTCGACGCGACCAAGCACTTCCGGAGCAACGCCGACAACACCGGCGCCCAGGTCGGATCGACGTTCAAGCCGTTCGTCCTCGCCTCCGCGATGCGGGACGGCGTCCGGGACAAGTCCCTGGGCGAGGTCCAGGACGCCTCCAGCCGCACGCTCGTGGACCCGGACAAGAGCCGCTACTCCGGCAAGAACGAGCTGAAGATCCGCAAGTACAACGGCGAGATCTGGCACAACGAGAAGGGCGAGGAGTGGCTCCAGACCAATGACGACGACGCGAGCTACAAGGACATGACCCTGCGTCGCGCCATGGTCAAGTCGGCGAACTCGCCGTACGTGCAGCTCGGCATGGACATCGGCATCGACAAGGTCCGCAAGGCCGCCATCGACGCGGGCCTGCGCCCCGACTCGCTCGTCGGGGGCGAGGTGCCCTCGTTCTCGCTCGGCATCTCCAGCCCGAGCGCCATCCGCATGGCCGGCGCCTACGCGACCTTCGCCAACGAGGGCAAGCAGAACGACCCCTACTCGGTCGAGGCCGTGAAGAAGGAGGGCGTCGTCATCCATCAGCACAAGACGGAGACCAAGAACCCCTTCAGCCCGGCCGTCGCCAACAACGTCACCGACGTCCTGCGTTCCGTCGTGGACGACGACGAGGGCACCGGCCGGAAGGCCCGGATCCCGGGCCGCGAGGTGGCCGGCAAGACCGGTACCACCGACGGCAACAAGTCGGCCTGGTTCGTGGGATACACCCCGCAGCTGTCGACCGCGATCGACATGTACCGGTTCGACGACGACGAGACGAAGAAGAACCGCGAGTTCCAGAAGATGTACGGCACGGGTGACCAGCCGCAGATCCACGGTTCGTCGTTCCCGTCGCGGATCTGGCAGGACTACATGACCGATGCCGTGGAGAGCTACCCGGTCAAGTCCTTCCCGGAGCCGGACAAGCTGGAAGGTGCCGAAGCCGTCTTCGGCGGTGGCGCCGCCAGCCCGACGCCGACCCCGACGGCCACCCCGACGCCGACCGAGACCTCGGCCACGCCGACGACGGCCGCCCCGACCACCACGCCGCCGCCCACGACGACTCCCCCGCCGACGACGCGGACGCCGAAGCCGGGCAAGACGACCTGTGGCGTCTGGGGCTGGGGCTGCACGGAGGATCCGGGCGATCCGGGCGGCAACACCGGGGAGCCCACCACCACGCCGCCCACCACCGACACGCCGACGGGGACCGGCACACCGACGGACGACGGAAACGGTCCGGGCGGCGGGAACGGCAAACCCGGCAACGGGAACCTCGTCCCCTGATCCACCGCCGGGGCACTCCCCGGTCCCCGACGACGCCTGGAACGAGGGCCGCCGCGTCCGATCCGTACCTTCCCGTACGGGCCGGCCGCGGCGGCCCTCGCCGTTTTCCCGGAGCCGTACGGCAGGATGTCCCCCATGCCGAGCCTCCAGAAGACGAGCGCGCCGCAGGACCGGCCCCAGGGCCGCTCGCAGACGGTCATCCCCACCCACCGGGACAAGGTGGCCGCCGCGGGCAGCGAACTGATCGGCGGCCCCTACGGCCGCCGGGCGAAGACCGGCACCGGCCAGTTCACGCCGGTGCGGGTGATCGCCCTCGTGGCCATCGGCATGTTCGCCCTCGGCATGGTGCAGAAGCTGCCCTGCTACAACTGGGCCTGGTTCCGGGGCACGACCTCCCAGTACACCCACGCCTGCTACTCGGACATCCCGCACCTCTTCACGGGGCGGGGCTTCGCCGAGGGCCTGGTGCCCTACTTCGACCGGCTGGGCGGCGACATACCGTTCCTCGAGTACCCGGTCCTGACCGGGCTCTTCATGGAGGTCGCGGCCTGGCTGACGCCGGGCGGCGGCGACACGATGCAGCGCGAGCAGTCGTACTGGCTGGCCAACGCGGGTCTTCTGATGGTCTGTGCGGCCGTCCTGGCGGTCTGTGTGGCCCGGACGCACCGGCTGCGGCCCTGGGACGGACTGCTCGTCGCCCTGGCGCCCTCGATCGCGCTGACCGCGACGATCAACTGGGACATACTGGCCGTCGCGCTGACGGCCGCCGCCATCCTGATGTGGTCGCGCGAACGGCCGCTGGCCTTCGGCATCCTGCTCGGCCTGGCCACCGCCGCCAAGTTCTACCCGATACTGCTCCTCTGCCCGCTGCTGCTGCTCTGCTGGCGGGCCGGGAAGTGGCGGGAGTACGGGACGGCGGTGCTGGCCGCGGGCGGCGCGTGGCTGGTGGTGAACCTGCCCGTGATGCTGCTCGCACCCGAGGGCTGGAAGCAGTTCTACCTCTTCAGCCGGGACCGGAACGTCGACTTCGGTTCGATCTGGCTGCTGGTCAGCCAGCGGACGGGCGACGCGATAACGCCGGGCCAGGCCAACCTGTACGCGCTGCTGCTGATGCTGGCGGCGCTCGGCGGGCTCGCCTACCTGGCGTTCACGGCGCCCCGCAGGCCCCGCTTCGTCCAGCTGGCGTTCCTGATCGTCGCCGCGTTCGTCCTGACCAACAAGGTCTACTCACCGCAGTACGTGCTGTGGCTGGTGCCGCTGGCGGCGCTCGCCCGGCCGCGCTGGCGCGACTTCCTGATCTGGCAGGCGTGCGAGGTCATGTACTTCGTCGGCGTCTGGATGTACCTGGCGTTCACGACCAGCGGCAACAAGCAGGGCCTGCCGGTGGACGGCTACCAGTTCGCGATCGTGCTGCACCTGCTCGGCACCCTGTACCTGTGCGTGATGGTCGTACGCGACATCCTCACGCCCGAGAAGGACCCGGTCCGGCAGGACGGCGCGGACGACCCCTCCGGAGGCGTCCTGGACGGCGCGGAGGACGTCTTCGTGGCGGGCAGGGCCGCCCATCCCGCCCGGCACGCGGCCCCGGTCGCCGAGGACGCGCTGCTGGTGGAATGGGGAACCCCCAGGAGCTGAGCTCCCGGGGGTGCGGGGCGACCGGCCGGCTCAGCGCTCGACGAGCCGGTCGAACTGCGTCGTGGTGTGGCGCAGATGGGCCACCAGCTCGTCGCCGACCCGCGGCTCCTGGGCGTCGGCCGGCACGAACAGGATCGACACCTGCATGTGCGGCGGCTCGGCGAACCAGCGCTGCTTCCCGGCCCAGACGAAGGGCGAAAGGTTCCGGTTGACGGTGGCGAGACCGGCCCGTGCGACGCCCTTGGCGCGCGGCATGACGCCGTGCATGGCCTTGGGGGCCTCCAGGCCCACACCGTGCGAGGTACCGCCGGCGACGACCACCAGCCAGCCGTCCGACGCGGCCTTCTGCTGGCGGTAGCCGAACCGGTCGCCCTTGGAGACCCGGGTCACGTCGAGGACCGCGCCCCGGTACTCCGTGGCCTCGTGGTCGCCCAGCCAGAGCCGGGTGCCGATGCGGGCGCGGAAGCGGGTCTGCGGGAACTGCTGCTGGAGCCGTGCCTGTTCCGCGGCGCGCAGATGGCTGACGAACATGGTGTGCAGCGGAAGCCGGGCGGCCCGCAGCCGGTCCATCCAGCCGATGACCTCCTCGACGGCGTCGGTGCCGTCCGGGCGGTCCAGCGGGAGGTGGAGCGCGAAGCCCTCCAGGCGTACGTCCTCGATGGCGGAGTGGAGCTGCTGGAGCTCCTCCTCACGGACGCCGTGCCGCTTCATCGAGCTCATGCACTCGATGACGACCCGGGCCCCCACCAGGGCGTGGACGCCGTCCACGGACGACACGGAACGGATCACCCGGTCGGGCAGCGGAACCGGTTCTTCACCCCGGCGGAAGGGGGTGAGGACCAGCAGGTCGCCGCTGAACCAGTCCTTGATCCGCGCGGCCTCGTACGTGGTGCCCACGGCGAGCATGTCGGCGCCGAACCGGGCCGCCTCGTCCGCGAGGCGTTCGTGGCCGAAGCCGTAACCGTTGCCCTTGCAGACCGGGATGACACCGGGGAACTGATCGATGACGGTCTTCTGGTGCGCGCGCCAGCGAGCGGTGTCGACGTAGAGGGAGAGCGCCATGGCCGGCCCGGAACCTTTCTGATGGCAGCGGTGTATCAAAGGTATGTACGAGACTACGGAAACGTCAGCGGCACGGCACGGGTCAGCGGCGCGACATGTAGATGTCGAGTGCCTTGTGCAGCAGCTTGTTCAGCGGGAAGTCCCACTCGCCGACGTACTCGACGGCCTCGCCGCCCGTGCCCACCTTGAACTGGATGAGCCCGAAGAGGTGGTCGGTCTCGTCGAGCGAGTCCGAGATGCCCCGCAGGTCGTAGACGGTCGCGCCCATCGCGTAGGCGTCGCGCAGCATGCGCCACTGCATCGCGTTCGAGGGCCGGACCTCACGGCCGATGTTGTCGGAGGCGCCGTAGGAGTACCAGACGTGGCCGCCGACGACGAGCATCGTCGCCGCGGAGAGGTTCACGCCGTCGTGGCGGGCGAAGTAGAGCCGCATGCGGTTGGGGTCCTCGCTGTTGAGGACGGTCCACATGCGCTGGAAGTACGAGAGCGGGCGCGGCCGGAAGTGGTCACGGACGGCTGTGATCTCGTACAGCCGCTGCCACTCGGCCAGGTCCTCGTAGCCGCCCTGGACGACCTCGACACCGGCCTTCTCGGCCTTCTTGATGTTGCGGCGCCACAGCTGGTTGAAGCCCTTGAGGACATCGTCGAGCGAGCGGTTCGCGAGCGGGACCTGGAAGACGTAGCGGGGCTGCACGTCGCCGAAGCCGGCGCCGCCGTCCTCTGCCTGCTGCCAGCCCATCTTCCGCAGCCGGTCCGCGACTTCGAAGGCACGCGGCTCGATGTGGGTGGCCTCGACGTCCTTGAGGCGCTTGACGTCCGGGTCCTGGATGCCGGACTTGATGGCGGCCGAGTCCCAGCGCCGGATGACGACCGGCGGGCCCATCTTCACCGAGAAGGCGCCCTGCTGCTTGAGGTGCGCCAGCATCGGCGTCAGCCAGTCGTCGAGGTTGGGCGCGTGCCAGTTGATGACCGGGCCCTCGGGCAGATAGGCCAGGTAGCGCTTGATCTTCGGGAGCTGGCGGTAGAGCACCAGGCCGACGCCGACGAGCTCGCCGCTCTTGTCGAACCAGCCGAGGTTCTCCGAGCGCCACTCGGTCTTCACATCAGCCCACGCCGGGACCTGGCAGTGGCTCGCCGCGGGCTGGCTCTGGATGTACGCCAGATGCTGCTCACGGCTGATGGTCCTCAGGGTCAGGCTCATGCGGGGCGCTCCTCGGCAGGTGTGTCCCCATCGGTCAGGGGCTCCGGCTCTCGCGCCGAAGCCTACTGTGACCGGGGAGCGCCCCGGATGGGCGTGTACGCCCTGACGTGCCGCTGGGCTCAGCTGATGACGCCGCCGAAGAGCCCGCCGTGCGCCATGCCGAGGTAGAAGCCGAACGCCGAGGCGCCGAGTCCGAGGATCAGCAGGAAGCGCTCGCGTGTCGTCACGGAGATGAACTGTCCGTAGGCACCGGTCAGGATGCCGATCAGGCCCGACCAGGAGCTCAGCAGGTGCAGGCTGTGGAACTGCGCCGTGACGAAGGCGAGGACGCCGAGGAGCAGTGTCACTCCGACCAGGGCGTCCTGGATGGGGTGCGGTTTGCCGTCGGTGGCGAAGAGGGAGTGGCCGGGGTCGGGTCGCATTGCCTGTGCCATGGGGCACCTCCTGGCGTAGCTGCCGGAAGGCGGCGCATCGTAGCGCCGCCGACATCCGTTGTGTACAGATTGCGTCCCCTCACCGGTGAATTTCAACCGCAGGGCGATGAGCGGGTACTCTGTACGGTCTGCACCGGTGTCTGCCTTGGTCTGTCTGGATCCCGGCAGTGCTCCTCGTTCTCCGAGGGGGACTGTCAGTGGTGGCGGATACCGTTGCTTACGCATCACGACCCTCCTGCCACGGAACGACCGTGGCCGCTGAGTCCAAAGGAGGTGGGTTCCACATGCGTCACTACGAACTGATGGTCATCCTCGACCCCGATCTCGAGGAGCGCGCTGTCTCCCCGCTGATCGAGAACTTCCTTTCTGTCGTCCGTGAGGGCAACGGAAAGGTCGAGAAGGTCGACACCTGGGGCCGTCGTCGTCTCGCCTACGAGATCAAGAAGAAGCCCGAGGGCATCTACTCGGTCATCGACCTGCAGGCCGAGCCTGCGGTCGTCAAGGAGCTCGACCGACAGCTCAACCTGAACGAGTCGGTCCTCCGGACCAAGGTCCTCCGTCCCGAGACCCACTGAGCGACTAGCTCAGTGGTCTTCGGATCCGAGTAGCAGCAAAGCAGCCAGAAGCAATCCCGCCGAGAGGTTCCCCCATGGCAGGCGAGACCGTCATCACGGTCGTCGGCAATCTTGTCGACGACCCCGAGCTGCGCTTCACCCCGTCCGGTGCGGCGGTCGCGAAGTTCCGTATCGCGTCCACCCCCCGCACCTTCGACCGTCAGACCAATGAGTGGAAGGACGGCGAAAGCCTCTTCCTCACCTGCTCGGTCTGGCGTCAGGCGGCGGAGAACGTCGCCGAGTCGCTTCAGCGAGGCATGCGCGTCGTCGTGCAGGGCCGGCTGAAGCAGCGGTCCTACGAGGACCGTGAGGGCGTCAAGCGCACGGTCTACGAGCTGGATGTCGAGGAAGTCGGCCCCAGCCTCAAGAACGCCACGGCCAAGGTCACCAAGACCACCGGTCGAGGCGGCCAGGGTGGTTTCGGCGGGGGCGGCGGCGGCCAGCAGGCCGGCGGCGGTGGCAGCTGGGGTGGAAACTCCGGCGGTGGCCAGCAGGGTGGTGGCGGTGCTCCCGCCGACGACCCGTGGGCGACCGGCGGCGGTACCTCCTCCTCCGGCAGCGGCCAGCAGCAGGGCGGCGGAGGCGGCTGGGGTGGAAACTCCGGCGGCGGCTACTCGGACGAGCCCCCCTTCTAGGGCACGCCCTCGAAGCAGCTCGTACCCCCATTCTTGATCACACAGGAGAAACACCATGGCGAAGCCGCCTGTGCGCAAGCCTAAGAAGAAGGTCTGCGCGTTCTGCAAGGACAAGACCCAGTACGTGGACTACAAGGACACGAACATGCTGCGGAAGTTCATTTCCGACCGCGGCAAGATCCGTGCCCGCCGCGTGACCGGCAACTGCACGCAGCACCAGCGTGACGTCGCCACGGCCGTCAAGAACAGCCGTGAGATGGCGCTGCTGCCCTACACGTCCACCGCGCGATAAGGAAAGGGTGACCGAATAATGAAGATCATCCTGACCCACGAGGTCTCCGGCCTCGGCACCGCCGGCGACGTCGTCGACGTCAAGGACGGCTACGCCCGCAACTACCTGGTCCCGCGTGGCTTCGCCATCCGCTGGACCAAGGGTGGCGAGCAGGACGTGGCGCAGATCCGCCGCGCCCGCAAGATCCACGAGATCGCGACCATCGAGCAGGCCAACGAGATCAAGGCCAAGCTCGAGGGCACGAAGGTGCGCCTGGCCGTTCGCTCCGGCGACGCCGGCCGTCTCTTCGGCTCCGTGACCCCGGCCGACATCGCCTCGGCGATCAAGGCTGCGGGTGGCCCCGACGTCGACAAGCGTCGCGTCGAGCTCGGTTCGCCGATCAAGACCCTGGGCTCGCACCAGGTGTCCGTGCGCCTGCACGCCGACGTTGCCGCGAAGCTCGGCGTCGAGATCGTCGCCGCGTAACGCTGCCGCCGGCGCTCTGCGCTGAGCAGTGAGGAAGGGCCGCACCCCTCGGGGTGCGGCCCTTCCGCTGTTTCACGTGAAACAGGGCGTTTCACGTGAAACATTCAACGCGTGGCGCCGGTGACGATCCAGCGGCCCGAGCGGGAGCGGAACCAGAGCGTGGCCATCCGGACGGACATCATCAGCGTCATCGCCCACCAGAGCGCCGTCAGACCGCCGCCGAGCGCCGGGACCAGCAGGGCCACCGGGGCGAAGACGGCGAGCGTCAGCAGCATGGCCCAGGCCAGGTAGGGGCCGTCCCCCGCGCCCATCAGGACGCCGTCGAGAACGAAGACCACCCCGGAGACCGGCTGCGAGATCGCGACCACGAGCAGGGCTGGGAGCAGGGTGTCCTGGACGACTGTGTCGCCGGTGAAGAGCGGGATGAACAGGGGGCGGGCGACGATGAGCAGCGCGCCGAGCACCACACCGGAGACCACGCCCCACTGGACCATGCGGCGGCAGACCTGACGGGCGCCCTCGGCGTCGTTCGCGCCGAGATAGCGGCCGATGATGGCCTGGCCCGCGATCGCGATCGCGTCGAGGGCGAAGGCCATCAGGCTCCACAGGGACAGGATGATCTGGTGGGCCGCGACCTCCGCATCGCCCATCCGGGCCGCGACCGCCGTGGCGATCATCAGGACCGCGCGCAGCGAGAGCGTACGGACGAGGAGCGGGACTCCGGCCTGTGCGGAGGCTCGTATGCCGGCCGCGTCGGGGCGGAGGGAGGCTCCGTGGCGCCGGGCGCCCCGTACGACCACGACGAGGTAGGCGATGGCCATGCCGAACTGCGCGATCACGGTGCCCCAGGCCGAGCCCGCGATCCCCAGACCGGCACCGTAGACAAGGCCGACGTTGAGCACGCCGTTGGCCGCGAAGCCGCCGATGGCCACGTAGAGCGGTGTACGGGTGTCCTGGAGGCCGCGCAGGACGCCGGTCGCGGCCAGGACCACCAGCATGGCCGGGATGCCGAGGCTGGAGATCCTGAGGTACGTGACGGCGTAGGGTGCGGCGGTGTCGGAGGCCCCGAAGAGGTCGATGAGCCAGGGCGCCGCGGGCAGGGTCAGTGCGACGACGGCGGCGCCGAGGAGGAGGGCGAGCCAGATGCCGTCCATGCCCTGCCGGATCGCGGCCTGGACGTCCCCGGCGCCGACCCGGCGGGAGACGGCGGCCGTGGTGGCGTAGGCCAGGAAGACGAAGACGCTGACGGCGGTGGACAGCAGGGCGGCGGCGATCGCGAGACCCGCGAGCTGGGGGGTACCGAGATGGCCGACGATGGCGCTGTCGACCATGAGGAAGAGCGGCTCGGCGACAAGAGCGCCGAAGGCCGGCAGGGCGAGGGAGACGATCTCGCGGTCGTGCTGTCGGCGGACGGCCTTGGGCGTCGCGGGGGCCTGGGTCATGGGGTCAATCTAATCTTCCACAGGTAAGAGATGCAATGCATCTGTGATCCTTACTTGTCGAGGGCAAGGCGCTTCGGGTGTGGGTCGTTTGTTCTGATCTTGGTCCAGGGGGAAAAGTTTTTCTCCCCCACAGTCGGTGGATGGGAAAAGTGCAGGTCAGGTCGGTGAGGCTGGGGGGTCTATGAGTTTGTCCACATGGCTGTCCCCCGGTCCGTGCACAGGTTCCGGCGAGTTCTCCACAGGCTGAGGCCCTTCACCCACAGGGCCTGTGGATAACCAGATTGGCTGACGCCTCTCGCGGGCCTACCGTGGTCCGGCGCCCGACGCGCCAGAAGCGGTCGCAAAGCCACTCGTTGATCAAGCCCGTGGCGTAAGAAAGAGTGGCATGGCGAGGTCCGCGGAGCGGACGGAGGAGGTGCTTGGTGAGCGTTCCCGAGCCCATGGACGACCCTTGGGCCGACAGCGGACCGAGTGACCGACTGCCCACCCGCACCCGCGGCGAGGGGCGCGGTCGCGGCCGCGGGCGGGACGACCAGCACGAGCGGGGCGGCGAAGGCGGGCCCTGGGACGGCGGGCTCTCCGGTTTCGAGCGGGTTCCCCCGCAGGACCTCGACGCCGAGCAGTCCGTCCTCGGCGGCATGCTGCTCTCCAAGGACGCCATCGCGGACGTCGTGGAGATCATCAAGGGCAACGACTTCTACAAGCCCGCCCACGAGACCGTCTACGCGGCGATCCTCGACCTCTACGCCAAGGGCGAGCCGGCCGACCCGATCACGGTCGGCGCCGAGCTCACCAAGCGCGGCGAGATCACCCGCGTCGGCGGTGCCTCCTACCTGCACACCCTGGTCCAGTCGGTACCGACGGCGGCCAACGCCTCGTACTACGCGGAGATCGTCCACGAGCGGGCCGTCCTGCGCCGCCTCGTCGAGGCCGGCACCAAGATCACGCAGATGGGCTACGCGGCCGACGGGGACGTCGACGAGATCGTGAACTCGGCCCAGGCCGAGATCTACGCGGTCACCGAGCAGCGGACCACCGAGGACTATCTGCCGCTCGGCGACATCATGGAGGGGGCCCTCGACGAGATCGAGGCGATCGGCTCCCGCAGCGGTGAGATGACCGGTGTGCCCACCGGCTTCACCGACCTGGACTCGCTCACCAACGGTCTGCACCCCGGTCAGATGATCATCATCGCGGCGCGTCCCGCCATGGGTAAGTCGACCCTCGCCCTGGACTTCGCGCGGGCGGCGTCCATCAAGCACAACCTGCCCAGCGTCATCTTCTCCCTCGAAATGGGCCGCAACGAGATCGCGATGCGTCTGCTCTCGGCGGAGGCCCGGGTCGCGCTGCACCACATGCGCTCCGGCACGATGACCGACGAGGACTGGACCCGGCTCGCCCGCCGGATGCCGGACGTCTCCCAGGCCCCGCTCTTCATCGACGACTCCCCGAACCTGTCGATGATGGAGATCCGGGCGAAGTGCCGCCGGCTCAAGCAGCGCAACGGGCTCAAGCTCGTCATCATCGACTATCTGCAGCTGATGCAGTCCGGTGGTTCGAAGCGGCAGGAGAGCCGTCAGCAAGAGGTCTCCGACATGTCGCGAAACCTGAAGCTCCTCGCCAAGGAGCTGGAGCTGCCGGTGATCGCGCTCTCCCAGCTGAACCGTGGCCCCGAGCAGCGAACCGACAAGAAGCCGATGGTCTCCGACCTGCGTGAGTCCGGCTCGATCGAGCAGGACGCGGACATGGTCATCCTGCTGCACCGCGAGGACGCGTACGAGAAGGAGTCACCGCGAGCGGGCGAGGCCGACATCATCGTCGGCAAGCACCGTAACGGCCCGACGGCCACGATCACCGTGGCCTTCCAGGGCCACTACTCCCGCTTCGTGGACATGGCTCAGACCTGACGTCGCCCGAGGAGCGCGGGAACGACCTCGTTCCAGACCTCGCGGGGGAACACCTCGTGGCCGGTCCGCTCCATGGCGAGGAATCGCGCTCCGGGGATCTCGGCGGCGAGGGCGCGGCCGTGCTCCAGGGGGAACAGCGGGTCCTCGGTGCCGTGGAGGACGAGCGTCGGAGCCGTGATCGCACCGAGGCGGTCCCGCCAGGGTGCTCCGGCGTCGATCAGGAAGGGGTTGGTGACCTGCGCGGCGATGTCGCGCGCGTGGTCGACGACCCGCGTCGCCCAGGCGCGCATGGTGTCGGTGTCGAACGGGCGTGAGCGAGCGGCGAAGGGGCGCTCGCCCTCGACGAGCCAGTCGACGACGGCGGTCCGGTCGTTCCAGTCGGGCACCGGGGCTTCCTCGGCGAAGACCGCCTGCAGGGCCTCGGTGATCGGCGGCAGATCGGGCTGGTCGTGTCCCGGTCCTCCGGGGGTGGAGGACGCGAGGGCGAGCGTGGCGACCCGGTCCGGGTGGTCGAGGGCGAGCAGCTGGGCGACGGCGGCGCCCTGGGACATGCCGACGATCTCCGCGGACGGCAGGTGGAGCGCGTCGAGCAGCCCGGCGGCATCGGTGACCAGGTCGCGCAGGTCGTACGGCGGCTCGCCCGTGGGGAACACGGTGGAGCGGCCCGCGTCCCGGCTGTCGTAGCGGATCACGTACCTGTCGCCGGCGACGAGGCGACGGACGAACTCCTCGTCCCACGCGAGCATCGAGTGGCCCGCGCCGTGGATGAGGAGGAGGGGCGTGTCGGCGGGGTCGCCGAAGGTCTCCGCGTTCTGTTCGACGCCGTTGGTCCGGATGACGTGCTCGGTGCCTCGCATGGGGTGCCTTCCCGTCTTTTTCGCTACCTGCAACGACGATGCCGGCCGCCTGGCACGCGTATCGCGCACTGACCCTGCTCATCGACGCGGACGTCGCCCGCGATCTGGAGCAGGACGCGGCGACGCCGGTCTACCAGGCATCCGTCCAGCGGGTACTTCGCCGCGCTGCTGTCCCCGGAACAGCTCGCCGTCCTGACCGGCATCGAGGAGACCGTCACCACGGCGCACTGCCGATCCGGAGGCTGTCGTGGGGGAGATCACGTTGGATGGGGCCCATGACGACAACTTTCGAATCCCTGTTGCCCGGTACCGAGCGGGCTCTGCTGCATCGCGTCGCGGTCGCCCAGTCCGAGGGGCGGGCGCCCTCCTTCGTGGGGGCCGTGGTGCGCGACGGAGCGCTGGTGTGGAGCGGTTCGCGCAGTTGCGTGGACGGGCACGCGCCGGACGCCGACACCCAGTTCAGGATCGGGTCGATCACCAAGGTGTTCACCGCAGTGCTGGTGATGCGGCTGCGGGACGAGGGGCTCCTCGGTCTCGAAGATCCGCTGGAGCGGCACCTCAAGGGCACGGGCGTCGGGGACGTGACGATCGCTCAGCTCCTCGGGCACAGTGGCGGTCTCGCGGCCGAGACGCCCGGTCAGTGGTGGGAGCGCTCGGCTGCAGCGCTGCGGCCGGAGCTCTCCGACGTCCTGGGGGAGCAGCCCTTCCTCCAGACGCCGGGGCGCCGCCACCACTACTCCAACCCCGGGTACACGCTGCTCGGTTCACTGGTCGAGGCCGTGCGGGGAGCCTCCTGGGAGGAGGCGCTGCGGCGCGAGATCCTGGAGCCGCTCGGGCTGAGCCGTACGACGCTCGATCCGGTCGCCCCGCACGCGGGCGGCTGGGCGGTGCACCCCTGGGCCGATGTGATGCTGCCGGAACCGTCCGAGGACCTCGGGCTGATGGCGCCGGCCGGGCAGCTCTGGTCGACGGCGGGGGATCTCGCCCGCTTCGCCGCCTTCCTCGCGGCAGGCGACGAGCGGGTGCTGGGCGCGTCCTCCGTGGCGGAGATGCGGGCCCCTGCGGCCGCGGCCGGTGAGGGGGACTGGGAGGGAGGGTACGGGCTCGGTCTCCAGCTGGTCCGCAACGACGGCCGGACCCTGATCGGCCACACCGGATCGCTCCCCGGTTTCGTCGCCGCCCTCTGGGTGAGCGTGGAGGACGGGCTGGCGGCGATCGCCCTCTCCAATGCCACCTCGGGGCCGCTGACGGGGGCCGTGGCCGCCGATCTCGTACGGATCGTGGCGGAGGCGGAACCCAGGTTCCCGGAGCCCTGGCGCCCGCTTCCGGAGGCCGAGGCCGACGAGGAGCTGCTGGCCCTGACGGGTCCCTGGTACTGGGGCACGTACGCCTACGGGCTCCGGATCGGCCCCGAGCGGAGTGTGGTGCTCGAACCCCTGCGGGGAGCCGGGCGGCGGGCCCGCTTCCGGGCGCTCCCCGAGGGTGGCTGGGTCGGGCTGAACGGCTACTACGAGGGGGAGACGCTCCGGGCGGTGCGGCGCGCCGACGGCAGTGTGAGCCATCTCGACCTCGGCTCCTTCGTCTTCACGCGGGAGCCGTACGCGCCGGCGGACGTGGTGCCGGGTGGTGTGGACGAGGCGGGCTGGCGCGGTCTCTGAGCCGTTCTGCGGTGTTTCACGTGAAACAAGCCCGATCGGCGTGCCGGGGCCGGGCCCGGCACGCCGACGGAGTGCTCCTCTGGCTCAGAGGTTCTTCTTGAAGCCCAGGTGGGAGGCCTCGAAGCCGAGCCGCTCGTAGAAGCGGTGGGCATCGGTGCGGGTGACGTCGGAGGTCAGCTGGACGAGTCGGCAGCCCTGGCGCCCGGACTCCTCGACGGCCCACTCGATGAGCAGGGTGCCCAGGCCGCTGCCGCGCTCCTCGGCGTGGATGCGGACGCCCTCGATGATCGAGCGGGTGGCGCCCCGGCGGGAGAGGCCAGGGATGATCGTCAACTGGAGGGTGCCGACGACCTTGCCCTCGCGGACGGCCACGACGAGGTGCTGCTGGGGGTCGTTCGCCAGGAGCTCGAAGGCCACGAGGTACGGGCCGAGGTCGTCCGGGGATTCGCGCTGCACGCCCAGCGGGTCGTCGGCGAGCATCGCGACGATGGCTTCGAGGTCCTCCGCGGTCGCGGGACGTATCTCAAGATCGCTCATGCCCCGCAGGGTACGCCGGGGGATGCCGGCGCATCGCTGACGGCGTGCCGTGCGGGTCGGGCGGTCGGTGCCTCAGGCGGGAACGCCCACGCCTTCCACGACCTGGACCAGCGGGGCCAGCTCCGGGTTCTCGGCGGCCTCGTCGAGCGCCTCGCGCAGAGCGCTGTCGTTGGTGGGGCGGGCCTCTGCCAGGAGCTTCTGGCCGGCCTCGGTGACATCGGTGTAGATGCCGCGCCGGTCGGTGGCGCAGAGGTACCGGGTGAGCAGACCCCGGTCCTCGAGCCGGGTGACCAGCCGGGTGGTGGCGCTCTGGCTGAGGACGACCGCGTCGGCGACCTGCTTCATCTGGAGGTGCCCGCCCGGTCCGCTGTGCTGGCGGCTGAGGACGTCGAGGAGCGAATACTCCCGCACGCTCAGACCGTGCCGTGTCTCCAGGGCGCGCTCGATGTGCGACTCGATCCTGCCGTGCAGCAGGGAGAGGGCGCACCAGCGCTGGGAGAGCGCGGTGAGTGCGGGGTCCGTCGCGGTCATGGTCTCTCCTCGGTCTCTCCTCGGCACCGGAGTGGTTCTCGATCCAGGGTAGACGAAGCGGCGCAATAATGCGCGTGTGCAAGTAAATCGAGGGGAGTGGACCGCACGCCGCCATAAGGCGGGTGGGCCGAGCCCCGCCCGGCCGGGGCGGGTGGACCGCGCTCTGCGCTACCCGGCCGCGACGGTCAGGGGAGCGAAGCGGCGGCGCCAGTCACCGGGGAGGTCGGGGAGGGAGCGGACCATCACCGCGTTGAAGGCGATCGGGTCGAGGCCGTTCTCCTTCACCCAGCTCAGCAGGGCCGAGTGCCGCACGTCGATGTCCGTGCGCAGAGGGCGGTCGGTGGCGGCCGCGAGGGAGGCGATCAGGGCCTGGGCCGTGGCGGGGTCCCGGGCGATCAGCGGTCCGACGACATGGGTGTCCATGTTGGGCCAGGCTGCCGCGAAGCCGGTGATCTCGCCGTCCTCCTCCGCGACCCGGAGATGGTCGGCGAACGCGGGCAGCCGGGTGATCACATGGGTGCGGTCGAGGCCGAAGACCTCGTGGTCCAGGCGCAGGATCGCCTGGAGGTCCTCCGCTGTCGCCGGGCGGACGGGAACGGCCGGGGCGGGTGCGGTGAACGTGAAGCGCCCGCACACCATCTCCGCGCGGCCCGTCTCCGTGAAGCCCAGCTGCTCGTAGAGGGGCTGCCCGTACGGCGTGGCGTGCAGGGTGAGCGGGGTGTCCCCGGCTTCCGCCAGGACGTGCTCCATGAGCCGGCGTCCCACGCCTTGACGTGCGTACTGCTCGGCGACGAGCACCATGCCGATCGCGGCGAGCCCGGGGCCGTACGACGTGACCACGGAGCAGGTGATCAGCCCGGCTCCGGAGGGGTCGTCGATGCCGTAGCCGGTGCCCGCGGCGAGCAGGAGGCCCCACTTGTGTTCCTCGCGGGGCCAGCCCCGGTTCTCGGAGAGGTCGGCGCAGGCGAGGAGGTCGTCCACGGTGAGGCGCCGGATGGGGAGCTCTGCGAGCGAGGAGGGGGAAATCGGCATGGTGTCAGGCTGGCCGACGCGGTGATCTTCCGTCCACCGGTTTAGCGGATCTGGCCGATACGTGTGCGCGGCGCGGTGCAGGCGTGGAGCCGGTGCCGGGTAGGCGGTCAGCCGGAAGAGGGCGTTGATTCCACGTCGTGGGACGGAGACGATGTTTCACGTGAAACCACGACAGCGGCGACTGCACTTCTTCGACCTCGACGGCACCCTGATCCGCGGGTCCGCCGCGGCGGTGGAGATCTCCCGGCAGCTGGGCGTCGACGAGGAGATCGCCGCCCTGGAGAAGAGCTTTCTTCTGCAGGGGCTCACCCCGGACGAGTTCGCCGTCCGGGCCCGCGAGCTGTGGTCCGCGCTCACCGTGGACCAGGTCGCGGCGGCCTTCGAAGGGGCGCCCTGGCTGCTGGGCATTCGCGAGGTCTGGGCCGAGATCCGGGACCGGGGCGACCGCTGTGCGGTCATCTCGCTCTCTCCCGACTTCTTCGTCGAGCGGCTTCTCGACTGGGGTGTCGACACGGTGCACGGGTCGCACTGGCCGACCGTCCCCTTCACCGAGCCGATCCACCGGCCCGGCATCCTCGACGCGCGGGCGAAGGTGCGGATCGCACGGGAACTCTGCGCGGAGTACGGGGTGGACCCCGCCCACTGTGTCGCTTACGGCGACTCGATGTCCGACGCGGAGCTCTTCACGATCGTGCCGGACACCGTGGCGGTGAACGCGGACCACCATCTCGCCGGGCTGGCCCGCCACAGTTACACCGGAGGGGATCTGCGCGAGGCCTACGCCCTCGTCCGAAACAGCGCAGCTTAGTCAGAAACCCTGCCCTTTGGCCCGAGAACGCCGCTTTCCCTCCGAAGCGGTGTTCGGAGGGGTCATGCTGCGTCCACGGAAGCCGGCCAGCGATAGGCGAGGCACATGATGGATGCTCCGACCACCACGAGGGCAGCGGAGGACGGGGACGGGCCGGAGCGCCCGGCGGGGGGCGGCAACGAGCCCCACCGCCCGGCGGATGACGGGAACGAGCCCCGAATACCCGCGGGAGCCTCCGCCGACGCGGTACTCGTCCGCCGCACCCTCGCGGAGATCGCGCCGGTCGCCGACCGGGTGACCTCGTACTTCTACGCCCTGCTCTTCATCGGGAACCCGGGGCTGCGCGAGATGTTCCCCGCGGCCATGGACACCCAGCGGGACCGGCTCCTGAAGGCCCTGCTCACCGCGGCGGAGCATATGGACAACACCCCGGTGCTCACCGCGTATCTGCAGAACCTCGGCAGGGGCCACCGTAAGTACGGCACCCACTCCGCCCACTACCCGGCCGTCGGCGAGGCCCTCATCGGCGCGCTCACGCGGTACGCGACGACGACCTGGGACGAGGAGACCCAGGCGGCCTGGGTCCGTACGTACACGGCGATCTCCCAGATCATGATCGACGCGGCGGCGGAGGACGAGCGCTCGGCGCCCGCCTGGTGGCAGGCCGAGGTGGTCTCCCACGATCTGCGGACCCCGGACATCGCCGTCGTCACGCTCCGGCCCGACCAGCCGTACCCCTTCCTCGCGGGGCAGTACACGACGCTGGAGACCCCGTGGTGGCCGCGGATATGGCGTCACTACTCCTTCGCCTCGGCGCCCTGGCCCGACGGACTGCTCTCCCTGCACGTGAAGGCGGTTCCGGCGGGCTGGGTGTCCAACGCGCTGGTCCACAGGGCGCGCCCCGGGGACGTCCTGCGCCTCGGCCCGCCGGCCGGTTCCATGACCGTCGACCACGACACGGACACGGGCCTGCTCTGTGTGGGCGGCGGCACCGGGATAGCTCCCATCAAGGCCCTGGTGGAGGACGTCGCCGAGCACGGGGACCGGCGTCCGGTCGATGTCTTCTACGGGGCCCGCAACGGTCACGACCTCTACGACATCGACACGATGCTGCGGCTCCAGAAGACCTTCCCCTGGCTCTCCGTCCATGCGGTCACCGAGGAGCAGGGACGGCTCCCGGAGGCCGTCTGCCGCTACGGCTCCTGGAGCGAACGCGACGCCTATCTCTCCGGGCCGCTCGGCATGGTCCGTCGCGGGGTGGACGCGTTGCGGGGAGCGGGGGTCCCCGCGGAGCGCATCCGGCACGACTTCCTCGCCGAACTGGCCCCGGCCGCCGACGATCAGCCCAGGTCGGGGGCGTGCATCGCGCGGACGCCCTCGATGTTGCCGTCGAGGTAGTGACGCAGCGAGAGCGGGACGAGGTGCACGACGGCGATGCCGACCCGGCTGAAGGGCACCCGGACGATCTCGTACTCGCCGACGGGTTCGTCCATCTCGGGGCCGTGCCGCAGCGCGGTGTCCATGGAGTCGAGGCGGCACACGAAGAAGTGCTGGACCTTCACCCCGGAGACCCCGCCGTCGACGATGTGCTCGATGGTGTCGACGAAGCAGGGCACCACATCGACGATCTTGGCGCCGAGTTCCTCGTGGACCTCGCGGTGGAGGGCCTCGACGACGGTGGCGTCGGTGGGTTCCACGCCGCCACCGGGCGTGACCCAGTAGGGATCCATCCCCGGCTTGGTGCGCTTGATGAGGATGAGGTCGTCCCCGTCGAGCAGGATGGCGCGTGCGGTGCGCTTGA
Organism: Streptomyces sp. CB02980; assembly: GCF_014451325.2. Taxonomy (GTDB): domain Bacteria; phylum Actinomycetota; class Actinomycetes; order Streptomycetales; family Streptomycetaceae; genus Streptomyces. The sequence goes on from NZ_JACSCH020000003.1 coordinate 499,104, forward strand.
TCACGGGCCGTTCGTTCATGGGCCGTTCGTTCATGGGAAGAAAATGGCCCGTCCGGGGTGTCCTGAAACTCGCCGTCCCCGGCGGAAACTCATCAGTCCCCTCGAAAGGTCGAGGCTCCCCCACGGAGACTCACCAGTCCCCCGCGGCCCGCAGCAGTTCCTCGTGCGCGCGGGCGATGGGCGACAGCGCGAGCGTCCCCGTCCGTACGACCAGGAAGTAGGTCCGCAGCGGAGGGACCGGAGGATCGAGCAGCGCCACGAGCCGGCCCTGCTCCAGGGCCTCCTCGCACAGGTAGCGGGGCAGGACGGCGAGCCCGGCGCCGGAGGCCGCGGACTCCCGGACGGCACGGAGATCGGGGGCGATCACGGTGGCGGCGACCGCCGGCTTGGTCTCGAAGACGCTCGCCCAGTAGCGGGCCACGAACGGCAGCGACTCGTGCACCTCGACCACCGGCAGCTGCTCCAGGACCACCGCACCCCTGCGGAGGAGGACGTCGGGGGAGAGTCGGGCCGCCCAGCGCGGGGCCGCGACCAGCACGTACTCCTCGTCGCAGAGCGGGGTGGAGACGATCAGGCCGCCCCGGGGCCGCGCGGTGGCGACGGCCAGATCGTGGTGGCCCGCGGCGAGCCCGTCGAGGATCTCCTCGGTGTTGCCGAGGAACGACGCCCGTATGGCGAGACCCTGGCCGACCAGCGGGGTGAGGGCCGGCAGGACACGCAGCGCGGTGAACTCCGGGGGACCGGCGACATGGAGGGTACGGACGCCGCTCTCCTCGTCGAGGCCGGTCTCGGCGATCTCGACGAGGGCGTCCAGATGGGGAGCGGCGCGGTGGGCGAGCTCGTCGCCGATGGTGGTCGGCGTGACGCCGCGGGCCTGTCTGAGGAAGAGGGGGCGCCCGAGCTGTCGTTCGAGCGTCCGGATCTGGCTGGTGACGGCCGGCTGGGAGAGTCCGAGGAGCGCGGCGGCGCGGGTGAAGGAGCCGGCCCGGTGCACCGTGACGAATGTGCGCAGCAGGGCCAGATCCATGTCCGCCCCCTCCCGGCCGTGCGGCCGTTCGACTCAGGCGGTCGGCTGACTGCGCCTCAGGACCGTCCAACTATAAATAAGTCGATAGGTCTCTGTCGCTACCGTGATTGGACACTGACGCACAGTCAACTAGCCTTGTTCAGGCGGTCTCCGCGCGTGGAACCGAGGCGTTCCGAGCCACGAGGGGGGAGGCTCGGAGCGTCTCGTTCCGTGCGCCCGGGACCGGCGCGGGCCGTGTCCGGGCCCCCGGGGACCGTGCCACGCGGGCCGTGCCCAAGGCCGCCCGGGGACCGTGTCCAGGCCCGTGAGAACCGTGTCCAGGACCGGCTTCGGCCGTGTGCCGGACGAGGGTCTAGGCCGCGGCCTCGTCGAGAGCCCGCAGCACGTCGGCGATCAGGTCCTCCGGGTCCTCGGCGCCGACCGAGAACCGGATGAAGCCCTCCGCGACCGCGTCCCCGCCCCAGCGCCCGCGCCGCTCCGCCGTGGAGCGCACGCCGCCGAAGCTGGTCGCGTCGTCCACGATCCGCAGCCCCTCGAGGAACCGATCGGCCCGCTTCCGGTCCGCCAGTTCGAAGGAGACCACGGACCCGAAGCGCCGCATCTGCCGGGCGGCCACCGCGTGCGAGGGATCGTCGGGCAGCCCCGGGTAGCGCAGCCCGGTCACGTCCGCGCGCCCCGCGAGCGTCTGCGCGAGCGCGAGCGCGGTGGAGCACTGGCGGTCGATCCGCAGCTGCAGCGTGGCGAGCGAACGGTGGGCGAGCCAGGCCTCCATGGGGCCGGGGATGGCGCCGACGACCTTGCGCCAGCGCCGTACCTCCGCCGCCCGCTCGGGATCACGGCAGCTGACATGGCCGAGCAGGATGTCGCCGTGTCCGGTCATGCCCTTGGTGTCGCTGGCGACGGAGAAGTCCGCGCCCAGTTCGAGCGGGCGCTGGCCGAGGGGGGTGGCGAGCGTGTTGTCGACGGCCACGAGCGCCCCCGCGGCATGCGCCTCGCGCACCAGTCGCCGGATGTCGCAGACGTCGAGCCCGGGGTTGGACGGCGTCTCGATCCACAGCAGCCGGGCCCCTTCGAGGACGGCGAGCTGGCCGTCGCCGCCGGTGGGCGCGGTGCGGACCTCGATGCCGTACGCCCTCAGCTGCTCGTGCAGCAGGGGCAGCGCCTGGTAGCCGTCGCTCGGCACCACCACGATGTCGCCCGTCTTCAGCTGCGAGAGGAGGACGGCGGAGATCGCGGCCATGCCCGACGCGAAGACCAGCGTCTCGACGCCCTGCTCCCCCGGCGCCTCCAGCTCGCCGATCGCCCGCTCCAGATGGGTCCACGTCGGGTTCTCGTCGCGGCCGTACCCGTATCCGCCGGTCGGCTCGCCCGGCAGATGGAAGTGCGCGGCGAAGACCGGCCCCGGCAGGGTCGGCTCGTACTTCACGGGTTCGGGCAGCCCTGCCCGGACGGCGCGTGTGCCGTCGCCGTAGTGCTTGTCGGTCACGGTGTCCGTTCCTCCAGTTCACGGCGTACGGCCGCGAGCAGTCCCTCGCTCGCGGCCTCCACCATCTCCAGGCACCCCTCGAAGCCCTCGTGGCCCCCGTAGTACGGGTCGGGGACGTCGAGTCCGTCGCCGGCGGCCGGGTCGTAGGAGCGCAGCAGTCGTATCCGCGCCGCCTCTTCGGGCGTCCGGGCGAGTTCGCGGAGCTCTCGTAGATGCCCTTCGTCCAGCGCGATCACCAGGTCGAGGGCGGGGAACCAGGAGGCGCGGAACTGGCGGGCCGTGTGCGCCGAGGTGTAGCCGTTCTCCTCGAGAACGGCGACCGTGCGCGGGTCGGCGCCGTCGCCCTCGTGCCAGCCTCCGGTTCCGGCGCTGTCGACCTCCACCAGTATGCCGAGGCCGGCGTCCTCCACATGTCTGCGGAAGACGTGCTCGGCCATCGGCGAGCGGCAGATGTTGCCGGTGCAGACGAAGCAGACGCGGTAGGTCATGGTCTCCCCTCAGTCGCCGTCGGGGAGCACGATGTTCAGCGCCCACGAGACGACGGAGATGATCAGGCCGCCGAGGACGGCGGTCCAGAAGCCCTCCACGTGGAAGCTGAGGTCGAACTGCTCGGCCAGCCAGGAGGTAAGGAGCAGCATCAGGGCGTTGACCACGAGGGTGATCAGGCCGAGGGTCAGAATGAAGAGCGGGAGCGTCAGCAGTTTGACGATCGGCTTGACCAAGAAGTTCACGAGCCCGAAGACCAGGGCGACGAGAATGAGGGTCAGGGCCTTCTTGCCGGTGCTCTCACCGGTCAGGGTGATGTCCTGGAGCAGCCAGATGGCCACTCCCAGGGCGCCCGCGTTGGCGAGCGTCTTGACTACAAAATTCATCATGTGTCTGATCGTGGCAGACACGATCGGGCCAAGGGCAGGGGCTGACAGGCGATGAAGGCATTCCGACTGGATGAACTGGAGGCGGAGCGTGCCGCGAACAAGGGCGCGTACCTCCAGTTCCTGCGGGAGCGGAACATGTCGGTGGGCCTGTACGCGCTGGACGCCGGGGAGCTCGACCCGCAGCAGCCGCACCGCCAGGACGAGGTGTACTTCGTGGTGAGCGGCCGGGCGGCGATCACGGTGGGGACGGAGACGACCCAGGTGGCGCGCGGCAGCGTGGTCTATGTGCCGGCCGGGGTGGAGCACAAGTTCCACCACATCAGCGAGGACCTGCGGGTGATGGTGGTCTTCTCCCCGCCGGAGGCCTGAGGGTCGAGCGGGCGGAGCCCCTAGGGGGCGGATCAGGGGAGAGCGGGGGCCGCGGGGCCCCCGTGCGCCTCATCCGGACCCTAGCCTTGAGGGTGTTCGGCGCGGAGTGTGCGGAACAGATCTTCGAGAGCGAGGGAGAGGACGATGGCCGTACAGGAGGTTCTCGCGGGGATGCCGTGGTGGGTCAAGTGGGTCGCCATACCCGTGCTCGCACTGCTCGTCTTCGGCGGACTGATCACCAGCGTCCTGGCCTTCGTGGTCGGACTGCTCTTCAAGGTGCTGCTCTTCGTGGCCCTCGTCGCCGGACTGATCTACGTCGTACGGAAGTTCAGCTCCTCCGACCGGTCGCGCGAGGAGTGGTAGCACAAGCTACCGATCGGTATGAAGGCGACGGAGGGTATTAGCCCGGCCGGGGGAACGCGCTGGTCGAATCAGGGCGCGGGCCCAGGAGCTGCCACTAGAGTGGAATCCCTCCGCCGCGTTGGGGACTACAGGCGTAGACCTCCGTACTGACCAGCGGTTTCCCAGGCCCGGCGGGCGCGCGGGGGCGGCCCCCGCGGGCGGGTGCAATGCATCCGTCGTCACGCCTGGGGGTGACCTTTGGCCATGGCTACGCAGACGGCTGCGCCTACCCTGATCGGCTCGGTGCAGCGCGCACTGAGACTTCTGGAGGCCGTGTCCTCCCATGCGGAAGGCGCCCCGGCCAAGCAACTCGCCCGTGAGACGGGCCTTCCGCTGCCCACCACGTACCACCTGCTCCGCACCCTGACGCACGAGGGCTATCTGGTCCGCGAGAAGGGTGTGTTCGTCCTGGGCGACGCCGCGGTCCGACTGGCCGGCGGCGGAGATGTGCAGAATCGTCGCATCAAGATCGAAGACTCCCTTGCCCGCTGGCGGGACGCGATCGGTGTGCCGGTCTACTTCGCCCTCTACCGCGAGGGGGAGATCGAGCTCGTCGCTGTGGCCGACACCCCCTCCGCTCCCGCGGTGGAGGAATGGGCCGACTTTCGCGAGACCGGGCACGCCCATGCGATCGGGCAGTGCCTGTTGAGTCAACTCGATCTGAAATCTCGTCAAGACCACCTTGACCGCCACCCGGTGGAAGCGATCACTCCGTACACGGTGCGTAACCACCGTGCGCTTTTGGAGCGTTTGGGCGGTTTGGGGCGAATGGAGCCTCTGGTAGAGCGTCAGGAATATGCGCTCGGCACTGTCTGCGCCGCAATCCCCATCACTGCGGGCTCCACGGCGGCCGCAATGGCCATTTCCCTCCCCCTTCACCAGGAAGAACGGTTGCTCCCAGCAGTCGAGCGGCTACGCACGGAGATCGGGAGGCTCTTCAGTTCGCTCGCTTTCTCTATCAGTATCTGAAAAATCACTCCTTGTGATCTGCTAGTGCTTACAGCACGATTGCGTCAAGAGGGCCACGGGGGATCATTCCTGGCCGTTTCGGTCACAGCTTTCAGCAGCTGTGTTTACACAACTGCTTCATCTACTGCGGGGTACATGATGCGAGAGTCGGTTCAGGCCGAGGTCCTGATGAGCTTCCTCGTCTCGGAGGAGCTCTCCTTCAAGATCCCGGTGGAACTCCGATACGAGACCCGCGATCCCTATGCGGTGCGGATGACCTTCCACCTCCCCGGGGACGCGCCGGTGACCTGGGCGTTCGGCAGGGAGCTGCTGCTCGACGGGATCAACCGGCCGAGCGGGGACGGTGATGTGCACATCGCCCCGACGGAGCCCGAAGGCCTCTCGGACGTCTCCATCCGGCTCCAGGTAGGCGGCGATCGCGCCCTGTTCCGGGCGAGCGCGCCGCCGTTGGTCGCCTTCCTCGACCGCACGGACAAACTGGTTCCACTCGGTCAGGAACGGACACTCGGCGACTTCGAGGACAACCTGGAAGCCGCACTGGGCCGGATTCTGGCCGAGGAGAGCGCGGGCCCGGCCGCCTGAGTCGGCGCCCGTCCGCGTACCGGCCCGGCGCCCGTCCGCGTACCGGCCCGGCGCCCGTCCGCGTACCGGCCCGGCCGAGCGTCAGCGCGTACCGGCTCTGCGCGCGCCCCCACGACGTACCGTCTCGACGCCCGTCGACCGGTGTACCTCACTTCGCGCGGCGGCGCCGTCCGCCTCGTACCGCCGCGGGCTTCCGGATGTCGGTGCCCGGCCGGCCCCCGGCGTCCTTGCGGTCGGCGGAGACCACCAGGGCCGCGAGCACGGTGGTGAGCGGCACGGCGGCGACCAGACCGATCGACCCGACGAGCGTCCGGACGATCTCCTCGGCGACCAGCTCGCTGTTGGCCACCGTCCCCATGCTGCTCTGCGCGATGGAGAAGAGCAGCAGCAGCGGGAGGGCGGCACCCGCGTAGGCGAGCATCAGAGTGTTCACGACCGAGGCGATGTGGTCGCGGCCGATCCGGATCCCGGCCCGGTACAGCGCGCGCGGCCCCATGCCCGGGTCGGCCTGGTTCAGCTCCCAGACCGCCGACGTCTGGGTGACCGTGACGTCGTCGAGCACACCGAGCGAACCGATGATCACCCCGGCCAGGAGCAGGCCGGACATGTCGATCTCCGGGTACAGGCCGTGGATCAGACCGGTGTTGTCGTCGGTGTTGCCGCTCAGCGAGGCCCAGCCGATGAACACCGAGCCGAGCAGACCGGTCAGCAGCAGGGAGATCAGCGTCCCGAGCACCGCGACCGAGGTGCGGGCCGAGAGTCCGTGGCACATGTAGAGCGCGATCAGCATGATCGCGCTCGATCCGACCACCGCCACGACCAGCGGATTCGACCCCTCCAGGATCGCCGGCAGGATGAAGAACGTCAGGATCAGGAAGCTCACGACCAGCGCGACGAGGGCCATCACGCCCTTCATCCGGCCGACGGCCACGACCGCGACGGCGAAGATCCCGGCGAGCACCGCCAGCGGGAGCTTCCGGTTCACATCGGTGACCGAGTACTGCAGATCGCGCGGGGCGTCGGGGGCGTACGCCACCACCACGCCCTGACCCTCGTGGAGTTGGCGCGGTGCGTCCGGCTGCACGATCTCGATGAACGTACGCCCCTTCTCCGGGCCGCTGGTGACCTCGATCGTCGCCTTCTCGCACTCCCCCTGCTGCGCGTTGACCGCCTCGCGTCCCGCCGGGGTCGAGGTGTCACCGGTCGGCGGGACCTGCCCCGCGTTCACGGAGGCGCAGTCCACCTGCTGGACGGCGACGACCTTGCCCTGCTCGGTCTGCCGGTCGAAGCCGACGCCGGTGCGCTCGTGCGGCGGGGTGCCACCGGGCCACAGGACCACGAGCCCGACCACGACCGCCGTGGCGAAGGGGATCAGGATCGCGGCGATGACCCTGCGCAGATGCCGGGACACCGGGGTGGCGGGCCCGTGGCTGTGGCTGTGCCCGTGGGATCCGTGCGCCGGAACCTGCCCGTGCGATCCATGGGATCCGTGCGATCCATGTGATCCGTGCGCGGAACCGTGCCCGTGAGAGCCGTGTGGCTGAGCATGCTCGTGGGGGCTCTGATCCTGGTCGTGGCCGTGCGGCTCGGGAGTCTGTCGGGGGGAAGTCACCGACCGATCATCGCAAGAACGGCGGGGGCCCACTGTTCAGCACGCCAGGGATGACGCTAGCGTGGTGGCACCTTTGCACACGCGGGAGCTCGGAGCACCGGGCTGAGAGGGCGCTGATCACCGTACGCGCGTACTGATGTACGTACGGGAGGAGGCTGCGCCGACCGCCGAACCTGTTACCGGGTAATGCCGGCGTAGGGAGATCGGTCTCATGACCATTCAGGATGCACGCACGCCTGCCTCCGAGCAGGACGACACCTCTGCCGACGGCGCCCGCACGCCGGGCTGGCACAAGGGGTACGTCCAGGGCTCGCGCCCCGACCTCAGGGTGCCGGTCCGTCAGGTGCACCTCACCAACGGCAAGGACGTCACGCTGTACGACACGTCCGGCCCGTACACCGACCCCACCGTCGACACCGACGTACGGCGGGGCCTTCCGCCGCTGCGCGAGAACTGGATCATCACGCGCGGCGACACCGAGGAGTACGCGGGCCGCCCGGCCCGCCCCGAGGACGACGGCATCAAGCACACCTCGCCGCGCGGCGGGGGCCTGAAGAACCTCGACGCGGTCTTCCCCGGCCGGCCGCGTGTGCCGCGCCGCGGCCGCGACGGCCAGGCCGTGACCCAGCTCGCATACGCCCGCCGGGGGGAGATCACCCCGGAGATGGAGTACGTGGCGATCCGGGAGAACGTCTCCCCCGAGGTCGTACGGGAGGAGATCGCGGCGGGCCGCGCGGTGCTCCCGGCGAACGTCAACCACCCCGAGATCGAGCCGATGATCATCGGCAAGCGGTTCCTGGTGAAGGTCAACGCCAACATCGGCAACTCCGCCGTCACCTCCTCCATCGAGGAGGAGGTGGAGAAGATGACCTGGGCGACCAAGTGGGGCGCCGACACGGTCATGGACCTGTCCACCGGCCGCAACATCCACACCACCCGCGAGTGGGTCCTGCGCAACTCCCCCGTGCCCATCGGCACCGTGCCGCTCTACCAGGCGCTGGAGAAGGTCGACGGCCGCGCCGAGGACCTGACCTGGGAGATCTACAAGGACACGGTCATCGAGCAGGCCGAGCAGGGCGTGGACTACATGACGGTGCACGCCGGCGTACTCCTGCCGTACGTGCCCCTCACCGCGCGCCGCAAGACCGGCATCGTCTCGCGCGGCGGCTCGATCATGGCCGCCTGGTGTCTCGCGCACCACAAGGAGAACTTCCTCTACACGCACTTCGAGGAGCTCTGCGAGATCCTCGCGACGTACGACGTCACGTACTCGCTCGGCGACGGGCTGCGCCCGGGCTCGATCGCGGACGCCAACGACGCGGCCCAGTTCGCGGAGCTGCGCACGCTCGGTGAGCTGAACACGATCGCCAAGCGGCACAACGTGCAGACGATGATCGAGGGCCCCGGGCACGTCCCGATGCACAAGATCAAGGAGAACATCGACCTCCAGCAGGAGATCTGCGAGGAGGCGCCGTTCTACACGCTCGGCCCGCTGACCACGGACGTCGCGCCCGCGTACGACCACATCACCTCCGGCATCGGCGCTGCGATGATCGCCTGGTGGGGCACGGCGATGCTCTGCTACGTCACGCCCAAGGAGCACCTGGGCCTGCCCAACCGCGACGACGTGAAGACCGGTGTCATCACGTACAAGATCGCGGCCCACGCGGCGGACCTCGCCAAGGGGCACCCGGGCGCGCAGGAATGGGACGACGCGCTCTCGGACGCGCGGTTCGAGTTCCGCTGGGAGGACCAGTTCAACCTGGCGCTCGACCCGGACACCGCGCGCGAGTTCCACGACGAGACGCTGCCGGCGGAGCCCGCGAAGACCGCGCACTTCTGCTCGATGTGCGGTCCGAAGTTCTGCTCGATGAAGATCTCGCAGGACATCCGGCGCGAGCACGGCGGCGACCTGAAGGCGGACGAGATCGAGGCCGGCATGGCCGCGAAGTCGGCCGAGTTCGCGGCGACCGGCAACCGCGTGTACCTGCCGCTGGCGGACTGACCCCCCGCCCGGAGACCGTGCCGGCCCGCGACCCCGGGGGAGTCGCGGGCCGGTGGTGTGTCAGGTGCCGGGTGGGCCGGTGGGTGGGGTGGTGGCGGCGAGGACGTCGCGGAGGAAGGGCAGGATGCCCCGCTCCAGGAGGGCGCGACGCCAGGCCTCGCGGGCGCGGGACAGTTCGTCGTCCGGTGCGGCCGCGGGCGGACCGCCCCTGCTCACCTCGGCCGGGCTGTTGCGCAGGGCCGTCACGAGGAGCCCGGCGGCCGCGCCGAGCAGTCCGGCTGCCGCCACCGCACCGAAGACCAGGCCGGCCGTGAGCAGTGTCGCCCCGAACGCCACGGTGGGGGCGACGGCGTGCAGGACCGCGCCGACCAGCAGGAAGATGACGGCGGCCGCGCCCGCGAGGACGGGCACCATGACGGTGAGGATCGCGACGACGCCGGGGCCCGGGCCCGGGCGGTCCGGGGACGCCGGTGTCCTGGTCCCGAGGGCCGCGCGGTGCTGCTCGCGGACCTTCACGAAGTGGTCGTACTCGCTCGCCGCGGCGCTGGTGACCAGAGTTGTCGCGTTCAGGGTCAGGGAGCGCAGCTGGGCGAGCGTGAGCCGGGTTCCCGCTCCGGCGAGATCCGGACGTGCGTGGGCGGTGCTCAGTGCGTCGTCGAGGACCCGCTCGTACTCGGCGCGGTCCTCGGTCAGCAGGTGCGGAGCCACGTTCATGTGCATCCCCCGATGCTCCGTAGGCCCGGATCAGCCGTGGGAAACGGTCGGTTGGGCAGAAACGGAGGAGAGCCTGCTACGGATGGACCCGATGGTATTGCCGTGGTGCCACGCGCTGACAGGGTGTTTCCGGAATTCGACTTCCCCGGATGCGGAGGGTTATGCGTCAGCCGTTCAGGGGGAGTTGCACGACCAGTAGCTTTCCGGCCATGGTCACTCCGCCGTCCATGGCGATCGCCAGACCGTCCGCGTACACGTGCGGTCCGTCGACGAGCGGGCCCGAATTGCCCTCGCCGTCCTCCGTGCCGACCTGGCCGAGGAGGTACGGGATGGGGCTGTGGCCGTGCACGATCCGGGAGCCGCCGTAGGTGGAGAGCAGCTCCTGGACGGCCTGCGGGCCGCCCTCGTCGCGGAACGCGAAGCGCTTGGTGAACTTGCGGAAGACGTCCCAGACCTCGTCGGCGTCGTTCCGGTTGAGGATCTCGTGGACCGTGTCGTTGACGTCCTCGATGGTCTGGCCGTAGTCGAGGTACGCGGTGGTGTCGGAGTGCAGCAGGAGGTGGTCGTCCTCCCGCACCACGGCGTCGAGCCGGGACATCCACTGCAGATGGACGTCCTGGAGCCGGTCCATGTCGTGCTTCTGACCGCCGTTGAGCAGCCAGGCGGCCTGGAAGGTGGCGGTGCCCGCGCCGGAGTTCACCGGGGTGTCGCCGAAGCGCTTGGCGCCGATGAGCAGCAGCTCGTGGTTGCCCATGAGGGCCTTGCAGTAGCCGCCGGCGGCGGCGGCCTCGGCGGAGAGGCGCATGACGAGGTCGATGACGCCGATGCCGTCGGGGCCGCGGTCGGTGAAGTCGCCGAGGAACCAGAGGCGGGCGTTGCCGGCGGCCCAGCTGCCGTTCGCGTCGATGAGTCCCTGGGCGCGGAGGGCCTCGACGAGTTCGTCGAGATAGCCGTGGACGTCGCCGACGACGTAGAGCGGGCCCGGGCCTTCGCCGTTCGCGGGGGCGGGCTCGGCGGTGGGGGTGGGCTCGGTGGCGACCGGGACCTGGACGGTGTCACCGCGGTTGATGACCGGGAGGTCGCGCTCGGTCGGGGTGTAGCCCTCGGGCATCCCGCCCTCGGGGAAGGCGTTCCCGGGGTGGCCGGTGGCGACGGAGACGATGGAGGAGCCGGCCGGGGCGGGGAGCGGAGCCGGGGCGGGGGCGTACGCGGGAGCGGTACGACGTCCCAGATGCAGGGTCGGCTCGGCGGGCGCGGGCGCGGGCGGACCGGCCATGGGCGCGGGCACAGGCGGACCGGCCATGGGCGCGGGCGCGACGGGCGCGTGCGTCGGGACGGCGGGGGCGGCCGGGGGTACGGCGGGGGTGGCCGGGGGCACGGAGGCCGCTGGTACGGCCGCGCGTACGGGTGCCGCGGGTGCCGCGGGTGCGGCCACGGGGGTGTGCTCCGGGGGAGCGGGTTCGGCCGGTGGCGGCACCCGCAGAGGTTCCGTGGTCGTCGGATCGGTGGCGTGGCCCTGTACGGGCACGCGGGCGTACGGCGGTACGCGGAAGTCACGCAATGTCGCCGTGCGCACCACGGGCTCCTGCCCGGCCCCCTGAGTCATGGACCCCTCCACCACCGTCGCGATGCCCTGCACATCGCGGACCGGCCTGGTCGGGGTGGTCCGCGATGTCGTGCGCCCATCATAGGAATGAGGTTCCTCCTGTGTGACGCACCAGGGGTGGTGAATCCGGGTCCACTCCGGGTTCACCGGTTGTTTCGCCCGAATTGAGAAGGTCGAGTCCAGGGTTGAGGCCGGTTCGATGGCCGGTTTCGCCGTCCCGGCCCACGGGCAGGGGCGGGGACGGCGGATTCGGTGGCGCCGGTTGGCGGGGTGTCAGTCCTTCGCGGGTGAGCGCGGCGGGCTGACGGTGGTGCGCGGTGAACGGCGCTGCGAGGAGGTGCGGACGATGAGTTCGGTCGGTATCACCTGCTCGACCGGGCCGTCGGTGTCGATCCCTTCGATGGCGTCGATGAGGAGCTGGACGACGGCCGTGCCGATCCGGCGCGGCTTGAGCGAGAGCGTCGTGATGGGCGGTTCGGTGGTGGCGTAGACGGTCGACTCGCTGCAGCAGACCAGCAGCAGGTCGTCCGGGACGCGCAGCCCGTAGCGGCGCGCGGCCGCGAGGAGGTCGGTTCCGTTGGGGTCGAAGAGGCCGTACACGGCGTCGGGCCGGTCCGGTCGGGCGAGCAGCCGGTCGGCCGCGACGGCGCCCGCGCACGGGTCGTGCGCCGGATAGGCCTCGTAGACGGGGTCCTGGCCCACCCGCTCGCACCAGTTGAGGTACGCGGTGGTGGACAGGCGGGTGTAGGTGTCGGTGGTGGTTCCGGTGAGGAGACCGATGCGGCGGGCGCCGGCGTCGGCGAGGTGGTCGAGCAGATCGAGGACGGCGGCTTCGTGGTCGTTGTCGACCCAGGCCGTGACCGGAAGGGTGCCGGCGGGGCGTCCGTCGGAGACGACGGGCAGGCCCTGCCGGACCAGTTCGGTGACGACCGGGTCGTGGTCGGAGGGGTCGATGACGACGGTCCCGTCGAGTGCGACGTTCGACCAGACGTCATGGCGGGAGGTGGCGGGGAGGATGACCAGGGCGTAGCCCCGCGCGAGCGCCGCCGATGTGGCTGCTCTGGCCATCTCCGCGAAGTACGCGAATTCGGTGAAGGTGAAAGGTTCATCCCCGTACGTGGTCACGGTCAGGCCGATGAGTCCCGACTTCCCGGTGCGGAGCGTGCGGGCCGCCGCGGACGGGCGGTAGCCCAGCCTGTCGGCGACCTCGCGCACGTGACGGCGGGTGGCGTCGGGGAGTCGGCCCTTGCCGTTGAGCGCGTCGGAGACAGTCGTGATGGAGACCCCGGCGGCGGCGGCCACGTCCCGGATGCCTGCCCGGCCCTGCCGGCTTCCCCGGGTCTGTGCCCGGCTCACCTGGTGCTTCCCTGCTGCTGTCATGGCGAGCCGATAGTAGGGCGATGAGGGGCGGTTGGGCCGGTCGCATATGCAGGCGTTGACAGGCACGTTTCTGCATGGCCGAAAGGTACCAATGGGCAATGAATCCAAGGTAGTTAGGGCCTTCGCCATGGGACCAGTGGTTGTCGAACGGCGTCGGCCTGGCGTGGGGGCGAGGTCTCGAAGAGGTCTCAACTCACCTCTACGGGGGATGCGCGCCACGGCGCCCGCCACCGGCGCGCGCCACCCGGACGCGCGCTCCCCCCGGTTCGGGGCCGCGGCGGGGGCGGCTCGCGGGCGGCTCCCGGTGCTGCTCCGGGGGGCCCGTTGAGGGTGGCGTGGCGGGTGGCGTGCCGGGGCCGGCCGCCGGGTCGCCCGGGTGGCGCGCCGGAGATCGCGCCGGGGTCGCTCGGGCGCCGTACCGGGGGGCGAGCCGGGGTCGCTCGGACGTCGCGCCCGGGGCGGCTTGGGCGCCTACCGCGGGGCGCGCCCGGGTCGCCGGGACGTCGCGCCGGGGGTCGCTTCCGGGTCGCGCGGGGGCCGTTCCCGGTGGTCGTGTCCACAGCGTGTCCCTCCTGTTGTCCACAGCCCATTCGCAGCGGAGGGGAATCCTCTTAAGGTGAGGAGTATTGGCGGTACGGACGGTCGAGGAGGCCACAGAGTGAGCGAGACCAGCGGGACCAGCGGGACGAGCACGGGCCCGAAGCTGCGCGCCGAGCTGGACGGCGTCCCCACCTACAAGCCGGGCAGGCCGGCGGCCTCGGGTGGGCCCGTGGCCTTCAAGCTGTCCTCCAACGAGAACCCGTATCCGCCGCTGCCGGGGGTTATGGAGACCACGCTGGCCGCCGCCGCGAACTTCAATCGCTACCCGGACATGGCCTGCACGGGTCTGACCGAGGAGCTGGCGGACCGTTTCGGCGTGCCCGTCTCGCACCTGGCCACCGGCACCGGCTCGGTCGGCGTCGCCCAGTCGCTCCTCCAGGCCACCTCCGGCCCCGGCGACGAGGTCATCTACGCCTGGCGCTCCTTCGAGGCGTACCCGATCATCACGCAGATCAGCGGAGCCACCTCGGTGCAGGTGCCGCTGACCGAGGGCGAGGTGCACGACCTCGACGCGATGGCCGCGGCGATCACCGACAGGACCCGGCTGATCTTCGTCTGCAACCCCAACAACCCCACGGGCACCGCGGTGCGCCGGGCCGAGCTGGAGCGCTTCCTCGACCGGGTGCCCTCCGACGTCCTGGTCGTGATCGACGAGGCGTACCGCGAGTTCGTCCGCGACACCGACATCCCGGACGGCATCGAGCTCTACCGCGACCGGCCGAACGTCGCCGTGCTGCGGACCTTCTCCAAGGCGTACGGCTTGGCGGGGCTCCGGGTCGGCTTCGCGGTCGCCCACGAGCCGGTGGCGGCGGCGCTGCGCAAGACGGCCGTGCCGTTCGGCGTGAGCCAGCTGGCGCAGGACGCGGCGGTGGCCTCGCTGCGGGCCGAGGACGAACTGCTCGGGCGGGTCGGCTCCTTGGTGGCCGAGCGCGAGCGGGTTCACGCGGGTCTCGTGGGGCAGGGCTGGACCGTGGCGGACACCCAGGCGAACTTCGTCTGGCTGCGGCTCGGCGAGCGGACCCTGGACTTCGCGGCGGAGTGCGAGCGGCACGGGGTGATGGTGCGGCCGTTCGCCGGCGAGGGCGTGCGCGTCACGATCGGCGAGACCGAGGCGAACGACCTGTTCCTGAAGGCGGCGGAGGGCTTCCGCAAGGAGGGCTGAGCGCGCGCTGACACCGACCGGCCGGTGACGTTGAACCGGCCGGTGACGCCGACCTGCCACTGAAGCCGGCAGGCACTGACGCCGATTGCGCCGACGCCGACCGCACCGACGCCGACCGGCCATGGACGTCGGTCAGCCGCTGACGAGCTCCACCCGGATCGGGTCGCCGTCCCGGACGGTGGCCAGGATCCGGGGGTCGCCGTCGAGCGCGCCCAGGACGTTGCAGGGGCTCGCGAGCCGGCACTCCTCGCCCCGCGAGACCGGGGTGGGGCCGTAGGGGAGGGCGAGCGCGTCGCCCTCCGTCCAGAAGGCCACCGTGCCGGCGTCGACGACCTGCCGCGCCCCGTCCTCGACGGAGGCGGCGACCGGAGTGTCGAAGTAGACCTCCTCGCCCCAGGTCCGGGCGGTGGAGGAGATCGGGAGAGCCCCCACGAGCGCCGCGCTCGTGGGGGTTTCCTCAAGGGTGGCCGTGGTGTGTCCGGCCGGCCAGACGATGCGTATCCGAAGGGTCATGCCCCGGATTCAACAATATGTTGAAGGTCCTGGGAAGAGGTGACCTTCGGTGGGGGGACCCCGACTGAAGGTACGGATTTCGTATGAGCAATAATGCTTGTGAATGTGAACGCGTTCACAAGCGTGTCCTGGTTCATCCCGTAATTAGTGGGATTAGCCGGGCAAACTGCCGATGTGACCACGGCGATGTAAGGAGAAAACGACGTGGACCTCGCTCTGGCGCCAGAGACCCTGGCGCGCTGGCAGTTCGGCATCACCACCGTCTACCACTTCCTCTTCGTCCCCCTGACGATCTCCCTCGCCGCCCTCACCGCAGGTCTCCAGACCGCATGGGTCCGGTCGGAGAACGAGAAGTACCTCAGGGCGACGAAGTTCTGGGGCAAGCTCTTCCTGATCAACATCGCCATGGGTGTCGTCACCGGCATCGTGCAGGAGTTCCAGTTCGGCATGAACTGGTCCGACTACTCGCGCTTCGTCGGTGACATCTTCGGTGCGCCGCTCGCCTTCGAGGCGCTCATCGCCTTCTTCTTCGAGTCGACCTTCATCGGTCTGTGGATCTTCGGCTGGGACAAGCTCCCCAAGCGGATCCACCTCGCCTGCATCTGGATGGTGTCGATCGGCACGATCCTCTCCGCGTACTTCATCCTCGCGGCGAACTCCTGGATGCAGCACCCGGTGGGCTACCGGATCAACGAGGAGCGCGGCCGGGCCGAGCTCACCGACTTCTGGCACGTGCTCACCCAGAACACCGCCCTCACTCAGTTCTTCCACACCATGACGGCGGCCTTCCTGGTCGGTGGCGCGTTCATGGTCGGCATCTCCGCCTTCCACCTGGCCCGCAAGAAGCACATCCCGGTGATGCGGACCTCGCTGCGGCTCGGCCTGATCACCCTGATCATCGCCGGCCTCGGCACCGCCATCAGCGGTGACCTGCTCGGCAAGGTCATGTTCAAGCAGCAGCCCATGAAGATGGCCGCCGCCGAGGCGCTCTGGGACGGTGAAGCGCCCGCGCCGTTCTCGATCTTCGCGTACGGCGATGTCGACAAGGGTCACAACAAGGTGGCCATAGAGATCCCGGGCCTGCTGTCGTTCCTGGCGAACGACGACTTCACCTCGTACGTCCCGGGCATCAACGACATCAACAAGGCCGAGCAGGAGAAGTTCGGCCCCGGCGACTACCGGCCCAACATCCCCGTCGCGTACTGGGGCTTCCGCTGGATGATCGGCTTCGGTATGGCCTCGCTGGCCATCGGCATGCTCGGTCTCT
This sequence comes from Streptomyces sp. CB02980, assembly GCF_014451325.2. Classification (GTDB taxonomy): domain Bacteria; phylum Actinomycetota; class Actinomycetes; order Streptomycetales; family Streptomycetaceae; genus Streptomyces. Next base: position 515,673 of record NZ_JACSCH020000003.1, read on the forward strand.
GGCTGACCCGCAAGAAGTTCATGCTGGCACCGGGGCTGCGGACCGGTGAGGACGAAGTGCCGAACCTGGTCCTGTTCAAGCGGAAGGCGCTCAGCCCCCGCCTGGGCACGTGGTACTGGATCGTCGCCCTCTGGACCATGGCGTTCCCGCTGATCGCCAACTCCTGGGGCTGGATCTTCACCGAGATGGGCCGTCAGCCCTGGGTCGTCTACGGCGTGCTGCGCACCCGGGACGCGGTCTCCCCCGGTACCACCACGGGTGAGGTGCTCACTTCGATGATCGTCTTCACCGCGCTCTACGCCGTGCTCGCCGTGATCGAGGTCAAGCTCCTCGTGAAGTACATCAAGGCCGGCCCCCCGGAGCTCACCGAGGACGACCTCAACCCGCCCACCAAGATCGGCGGGGACTCTCGTGACCCCGACCGCCCCATGGCCTTCTCGTACTGAGGCTCAGGAGATCGAGGCATGGAACTCCACGACGTCTGGTTCGTACTCATCGCCGTCCTCTGGATCGGCTACTTCTTCCTCGAGGGCTTCGACTTCGGGGTCGGGATCCTCACCAAGCTGCTCGCCCGCGACCGGCCCGAGAAGCGGGTCCTCATCAACACCATCGGGCCCGTCTGGGACGGCAACGAGGTGTGGCTGCTCACCGCCGGCGGTGCGACCTTCGCCGCGTTCCCCGAGTGGTACGCGACGCTGTTCTCCGGCTTCTACCTGCCCCTGCTGATCATCCTGGTCTGCCTGATCATCCGGGGCGTCGCCTTCGAGTACCGGGCGAAGCGGCCCGAGGAGGACTGGCAGCGCAACTGGGAGCAGGCCATCTTCTGGACGTCGCTGATCCCCGCGTTCCTCTGGGGTGTGGCCTTCGGCAACATCGTCCGGGGCGTGAAGATCGACGAGAACATGGAGTTCGTCGGGAGCTTCTGGGATCTGCTCAACCCGTACGCGCTCCTCGGCGGCCTGGTCACGCTGACGCTCTTCACCTTCCACGGCACGGTCTTCGTCTCGCTCAAGACGGTCGGCGACATCCGGATCCGGGCACGGGCGCTCGCGCTCAAGCTGGGCCTGGTCACGGCGGTGGCCGCGGTCGGCTTCCTGATCTGGACCCAGATCGACACCGGGGACAGCTGGAGCCTCGCGGCGATGCTGATCGCCGTGGTGGCTCTGGTCGGGGCGATCGCCGCGATCAAGGTGGGGCGCGAGGGCTGGTCGTTCGCGCTCTCGGGCGTCACCATCACCGCAGCCGTGGCGATGCTCTTCCTCGCGCTCTTCCCGGACGTCATGCCGTCTTCGCTCAACCCGGAGTGGAGCCTTACCGTGACGAACGCGTCGTCGAGCCCCTACACGCTCAAGATCATGACCTGGTGCGCGGCGATCGCGACCCCGCTGGTGCTGCTCTACCAGAGCTGGACCTACTGGGTGTTCCGCAAGCGGATCGGTACGCAGCACATCGCCGGGTCCCACTAGCCGGCCCTTTCCAGGGAGCATGTTTCACGTGAAACCGATCGATCCGCGCCTGCTCCGGTACGCCAGGGCCACCCGTGTCTTCCTGATCGCGGTGGTCATGCTCGGCCTCGTCGGGGCCGCGCTGGTCATCGCCCAGGCGATGCTCATCGCCGAGATCGTGGTGGGGTCCTTCCAGAAGGGCCAGTCGGTTTCCGCCCTGACCACCCCCCTGTTGCTGCTCGCGGGCATCGCGGCGGCACGGGGGCTGGTCTCCTGGCTGACCGAGCTCGCCGCCCACCGGGCGAGCGCGGCGGTCAAGTCCGAACTCCGCGGCCGGCTTCTCGACCGTGCGGCCGCGCTCGGGCCGGGCTGGCTCAGCGGCCAGAAGGCCGGCTCGCTGATCGCCCTCGCCACGCGCGGTGTGGACGCCCTCGACGACTACTTCGCCCGCTATCTGCCCCAGCTCGGGCTCGCGGTCGTCGTGCCCGTGGCCGTACTGGCCCGGATCGTCACCGAGGACTGGGTCTCGGCGGCGATCATCGTCGTCACCCTGCCGCTCATCCCGGTCTTCATGATCCTCATCGGCTGGTACACCCAGGCCCGGATGGATCGGCAGTGGAAGCTGCTCTCCCGGCTCTCCGGGCACTTCCTGGACGTGGTGGCCGGGCTTCCCACCCTCAAGATCTTCGGCCGGGCGAAGGCCCAGGCCGAGTCGATCCGCGCGATCACCTCGGAGTACCGCCGGGCGACCATGCGTACGCTGCGGATCGCCTTCCTCTCCTCCTTCGCCCTGGAACTCCTGGCGACCCTGTCGGTCGCTCTCGTCGCCGTGACCATCGGCATGCGCCTCGTGCACGGCGAGCTCGACCTGTACACCGGTCTCGTCATCCTGATCCTGGCGCCCGAGGCCTATCTGCCGCTGCGGCAGGTCGGCGCGCAGTTCCACGCGGCGGCGGAGGGGCTCGCGGCGGCGGAGGAGATCTTCGACGTCCTGGAGGAGCCGGTACGGGACGGGGGCGGAGGCGCGGCCCCGGAGTCCGTACGGCTGGATCTTGAGGGCGTGACGGTACGTCACGCCGGGCGTGCCGAGCCCTCGCTGGACGCGCTGTCCCTGACGGTCGAGCCCGGGGAGACGGTGGCCCTGGTCGGGCCGAGCGGGGCCGGGAAGTCGACGCTGCTCGATGTCGTCCTCGGGTTCGCCGTGCCGGAGGAGGGCGGTTCCGTACGGGTCGGGGGCGAGCCGCTCGCCTCGCTGGACCTGGAGGCCTGGCGGTCGCGGATCGCCTGGGTGCCGCAGCGGCCGTACCTCTTCGCGGGGACGATCGCCGAGAACGTACGGCTCGCCCGCCCGGACGCCTCGGACGAGGCCGTACGGGAGGCCCTGCGGGACGCAGGGGCGGACGGGTTCGTCTCGGACCTGCCGCAGGGGCTCGACTCCGCGCTCGGTGAGGACGGGGCCGGACTCTCGGCGGGCCAGCGGCAGCGGCTCGCGCTGGCGCGGGGATTCCTCGCCGACCGGCCGGTGCTGCTGCTCGACGAGCCGACGGCGGCGCTGGACGGGGAGACGGAGGCGGGGGTAGTCGACGCGGTGCGGCGGCTGGCGGCGGGGCGGACGGTGCTGTTGGTGGCGCATCGGCCGGCGTTGCTCGCGGTGGCGGATCGGGTGGTGCGGGTCGGCGCGGCACCGTCGGGCGAGGGTGCCGGTGCCGGTGGTGCGGAAGGCGCGGGCGCCGGTGGTGCGGGTGCGGAGCCGGAGGGCAGCGCCGCTGTGGGGCCGCGCCCAGCGGTTCCGTCCGAGGCGGAACACACGCCCACCTCGGGTCCGGCGGCCGTTCTCACACGGGTTCGGAGCATGGCCGGCGAGCTCAAGGGGCGGATGGGGCTCGCTCTGCTGCTGGGGAGTCTGGCGCTCGGGTCCGCCGTGGGGCTCATGGCCGTGTCCGGATGGCTCATCTCGCGTGCCTCCGAACAGCCGCCCGTGCTCTATCTGATGGTGGCCGTCACCGCCACGCGCGCGTTCGGCATCGGGCGGGCCGTCTTCCGGTACGCCGAGCGGCTCGTCTCGCACGACGCCGTCCTCCGGATGCTCGCCGAGCTTCGGGTCTCCGTCTACCGCCGCCTGGAGCGGATCGCGCCCGCCGGGCTGCGCCGCACCCGCCGCGGGGACCTGCTCTCCCGGCTCGTCCAGGACGTCGACGCGCTCCAGGACTACTGGCTCCGCTGGCTGCTCCCGGCGGGCGCCGCGCTCGTCGTGGGCGTCGCGTCCGCCGGGTTCACCGCCTGGCTGCTGCCCGAGGCCGGTGCCGTCCTCGCCGTGGGCCTGCTCGTCGCGGGTGTCCTCGTGCCGGCGGTCAGCGGTGCGCTCGCCCGCCGTGCCGAACGGCGGCTCGCCCCCGCGCGCGGCGCCCTGGCGACCGCCGTGGCGGATCTGCTGCGCGGCTGCGCCGAGCTGACCGTGGCCGGCGCCCTGCGCGACCGGCTCGAACGGACGCGGGCCGCCGACCGGACCCTCACCGGTATCGCCTCCCGGCAGGCCGCGGCCGCCGCGCTCGGCGCCGGACTCTCCGCCCTGGTCTGCGGCCTGACGGTCGCGGCTGCCGCGGTCGTCGGCGTCCGGGCCGTGGCGGACGGGCGGCTCGACGGCGTGGCCCTCGCCGTGGTCGTCCTCACGCCGCTCGCCGCCTTCGAGGCCGTCACCGGGCTGCCGCTCGCCGTCCAGTACCGGCAGCGCGTCAAGCACAGTGCCGAGCGGGTCTTCGAGGTGCTCGACGCCCCCGTCCCCGTACACGAGCCCGGCCGGCCCGCGACTCCCCCGGCGAGCCCGTTCCCGCTGGAGCTGTCCGGGCTCTCCGCCCGGCACGCCGGGCAGGACCGGGAGGCGCTGGCCGACTTCCGGCTCACCCTGGAGGCCGGACGCCGGGTCGCCGTCGTCGGTGCCTCGGGCTCCGGCAAGACCACGCTCGCCCAGGTGCTGCTGCGGTTCCTGGACGTGGAGTCCGGCACGTACCGGCTCGGCGGGGTGTCCGCCCAGGAGCTCGACGGCGACGCGGTGCGGCGGCTCGTCGGCCTCTGCGCCCAGGACGCCCACCTCTTCGACAGCTCCGTCCGCGAGAACCTGCGGCTCGCCCGAACCGGGGCGAGCGACGAGGAACTCCGCGAGGCGCTGCGCCGGGCCCGGCTGCTCGACTGGGTGGACGGACTCCCGGAGGGGCTCGACACGCTCGTGGGCGAGCACGGCTCCCGGCTGTCCGGCGGTCAGCGGCAGCGCCTGGCGCTCGCCCGCGCGCTGCTCGCCGACTTCCCCGTCCTCGTCCTCGACGAGCCGGCCGAGCACCTGGACCTGGCCACCGCCGACGCGCTCACCGACGATCTGCTCCGGGCCACCGAAGGCCGTACGACCGTCCTGATCACCCACCGGCTGCACGGACTCGACACGGTCGACGAGGTGCTCGTCCTGGACGAGGGCAGGACCGTGCAGCGCGGCCCGTACGCGGAGCTCGCCGAGGCGGACGGACCGCTGCGCCGGATGCTGGAACAGGAGCGGGAGACCGATCTGCTGGCCGTCGGCGCGGGCGCGGTGACGACCACCGGGAGCGACCGGGAGCCCCTGGGGCCACGACTGTAGGCACCGGCTGACTTTTCTCGCCAAATAGGACTTACTAGGCTCAAGCCCATGACCGCCGCAGCGTCCGACGCCTCGGACCCCCTGGAAGCCGCCACCCAGGCCACCCGCAGCCTCCAGGGGCTGTCCACGGAGCTCACCGCCCGCGTGCCACAGCTCCTGGAAGCCATGCGCTCGGTGGGCACCGGGCTCGAACTCCACTCCACCCTCGACCGCATCTGCGAGACCGCCGCCGAACTCGCCGACGCCCGCTATGCCGCCATCGGCGTCGTCGACGAGGAGGGCAAGGGGCTGTCCGACTTCGTCACCTTCGGCGTCGACGAGGAGGTGGCCCACCGGATCGGGCACCGTCCCGACGGCCACGCGGGACTGCTCGGCGCGCTCATCCGCGACCCCCAGACGATCCGCCTCGCCGACCTCTCCGCCGATCCGCGCTCTGCGGGCTTCCCTCCCGGACACCCGCCGATGCGGACCTTCCTCGGTGTTCCCATTCGGGTCCAGGGCGAGATCTTCGGCAATCTGTACCTCGCGGAGAAGAACGGCGGCGGCGAGTTCAACGACTACGACGTCCACATGGTCCGGGTGCTCGCCACCGAGGCGGGCATCGCCATCGGCAACGCCCGCCTGTACGAGGCCGCCCGCCAGCGCGAGCGGTGGATCGACGGCTCCGTCGCCGTCACCACCGCGTTGCTCTCCGGCGGGGACGCGGACGACGCCCTCACGGTCGTCGCGGAGCAGGCCCGCCGCCTCGCCGACGCCGACGCGGGGATCGTGATGCTGCCCGCCGAGGACGGCGGCCTGGAGATCGTCGCCGTCTCCTCGCCCCGGCCCACGAAGTCGCTGGGCGTGGTGATCCCGCCCGAGAGCGCCGTGGTGCGGCGGCTCCTGGAGGGCGAGGCGGTCTTCGCGGCGGACGCCTCGTCGGACCCCCGCATGATCAGCCGGCTGACCTCCCCGTACGGCCCCAGCATGATGCTGCCGCTGCAGAGCGGCGGGCGGGTGCTCGGCGCGCTTGCCACCCCCCGGGTGCGGGGCGGGCGCCAGTTCACCGAGACGGAGCGGACGCTCGCCACCCAGTTCGCCTCGCAGGCGGCGCTGGCCCTGATGATGGCCGACGCGCAGCGGGACCGGGAACGCCTCGCCGTCTACGAGGACCGCGACCGGATCGCCCGGGACCTGCACGATCTCGTCATCCAGCGGCTCTTCGCCACCGGCATGATGCTGGAGAGCGCCCAGCGCCGGTCGATCGTGCCGGCCGTCCGCGAGGGCGTCGGCAAGGCCGTGGACGAGCTGGACGTGACCATCCAGGAGATCCGTACGGCGATCTTCGCGCTCCAGCAGGGCCCCGCCGAGGCCCCGTCGGGGCTGCGCACGCGCGTCCTGCGGGAGATCAACATGGCGGCCGTGCCGCTGGGCTTCAAGCCCGCGCACCGCTTTCTCGGCGCGATCGACGCGACGGTCGGCGACCTCACCGGCAAGAACCTCATCGCCGCCCTGCGCGAGGCGCTGTCCAACGCCTTCCGGCACGCGGAGGCGAGCCGGATCGAGGTGGTGGTCGACGCCGGCGTCACCCTGCCCGACGGCTCCGCCGGGGTACGGCTCGAAGTCGCCGACGACGGCATCGGCATCCCCGCGGGCGGGCGCCGCAGCGGCCTGCGCAACCTGGCGCGCCGCGCCGAGTCGCTGGGCGGCGCGAGCTGGTGCGGGCCGGGCATCGGGGAGGACGGCGGCGGGACGACGGTGGTGTGGGAGGCGCCGCTGTAGACCCGAGGTCTCAGGCTTGTGGCCTGAGACCTGAAGCCTGAGGCGTGTGGCTGAAGCCTTAGACCGGTGGCTTTGGCCGGTGGCTTGAAGCCTGTGGCCTGAGGCTCAGCCCTGCGGTGCCGTGGTTCCGGCCGCGCGCAGTGCCTCGGCCACCAGCTGTTCGACGACCACGGCCACCCCGTCCTCGTTGTTGCCGACGGTGCGCCCAGAGGCGGCGGCGATCACATCGGGGTGGGACTCGCCCATCGCGTACGAACGGCCCGCCCAGCTCAGCATCTCGATGTCGTTGGGCATGTCGCCGAAGGCCGCGACCTCGTCGGCCGTGATCCCCCGCTCGGCGCAGCACCGGGCCAGGGTGGACGCCTTGGAGACACCGAGGCCGCTGATCTCGATCAGGGCGGAGGGTCCCGAGCGGGTGAACGACGCCCGGTCTCCGGCGGCCTCCCTGGCCACCGCGAGGAAGACGTCGGGGTCGAGGTCCGGGTGCTTGGCGAGCAGCTTCAGGACGGGGGCCGCGGCGCCGGGCGCCTCCTCGAAGAGGAGCTTCTCGGCGGTGGCGACGGTCGCGCCGGGGTCGAGGTGGAACGGCGGGTAGTGCGGCTCGTAGTGGATGCCGGTGGTCAGCTCGACCGCGAAGGAGGTTCCGGGCGCGGCGGCGCGCAGGGCCACGACGACGTCCATGGCGGCCGGCCGCTCCAGTGGGCGCACCTCGATGAAGGTGCCTCCGGCGTGGAGGTCGACGACGGCGGCGCCGTTGGCGCAGATCGCGAGGCCGTGGCCGTGGACGTGGTCGCTGACGACATCCATCCAGCGGGCCGGGCGGCCGGTGACGAAGAAGACCTCGATCCCGGCCTGCTCGGCGGCGGCGAGGGCGGCGACCGTGCGCTCGGACAGGGACTTGTCGTCGCGCAGGAGCGTGCCGTCGAGGTCGGTGGCGATCAGTTGGACCGTCGGGGCAGGCGTGCGCGGGGAACGGGGAGTGGTCACCGCACCATTCTTCCGCACCGAGCGCACGGGCGTGCGGGGAGCCGCACATATGAGTGGCCGGTTTTCGGGCGGGCCCTTCCCCGGCGGCCGGGTGCTTACGCCCCGACGTGGCCGTAAACGTCCGTTCGTTTTCGGGCTGACGGGGAAGATCCCTGAGAGCTGATGACGTCTCAAGGGGGCGGGGCATGGGCTCGGGCCGGAGAAACGACGAGTGTGACTCCTGCGGTGCGCCGTACGGGACGTGGGTCCCGAGTCTCGGCATGCTCCTCTGCCCGCAGTGCGAGGGAGCCGGTGCGGCGCATCCCACCCGGGACCCGGTGCTGGTGGGGGACGTCCTGGCGGGCCTGGTCGACGCTGCTTCGTTCACGGACGCCGCGGCGTCCGCGGTGCGCGGCGGTGTCGTGCGGGACGTCCGCTTCGGGGAGGCGATACGGGACGTGCCCCGCGCGGCCGTCGGCGTACCGGAGCCCCGTTCCGGGGGATCCGCATCCTCCGTACCGAGGGTGGCGGGGCCGGCCACCTCCGCCTGCCGGCGGTGCGGGGGCCGCGGCACCTGGTACCGGACGGTGCGGGGCCGCTGGATCATGATCGAGCCCGGGGAGCTGGCCACCACCGCCGTCCCGGCAGGCAGCCGGTGGCGGGTCGCGGGGGACGGAACCGCGGTGAACCTGGGTTCCGCCGTGCCGTCCGACACGTGCCGGGTCAGCCACTTCGACGTCTGCGCGGCGAGTCCGGAACCGGTCGGCTCCCTCGTCCTGCTGGCCCTGTGGCGGGGCCACGCCCGGCGGATCGCCTGATCCACCGGGCGAACACCCGCCTCGGCTGCCCGAGCGGCCGGCGTCGTGCCGTCAGCCCAGCTGTGCGAGCGCCTCCGTGGCGATCCGCTCGAAAACCTGCTGGTCGGCGGCGAAGTCCGAGTCCGGGATCGGCCAGTGGATCACGATCTCGGTGAAGCCCAGCTCGCGGTGGCGCCCCGCGAAGTCGACGAACGCGTCCACGGACTCCAGCGGGCGCCCGCGGTCCGGGGTGAAGCCCGTCAGCAGGACCTTGTCGAGCTCGGCCACCTCGCGACCGGTGTCGGCGCACGCCTTGCCGAGCTTCTCGATCTGGCCGCGCAGCGCCGCCACCGACTGCTCCGGGGTGCCTTCCTCGAAGATCTTCGGGTCACCCGTCGTCACCCACGCCTGCCCGTACCGGGCCGCCAGCTTCAGTCCGCGCGGACCGGTCGCCGCGACCGCGAACGGCAGGCGGGGGCGCTGGACGCAACCGGGGATGTTCCGGGCCTCGTCCGCCGAGTAGAAGGTCCCCCGCCGGGTCACCGTGTCCTCGGTGAGGAGCCGGTCGAGCAGCGGCACGAACTCGGCGAAACGGTCGGCGCGCTCCTTCGGCGTCCACGGCTCCTGCCCCAGCGCGGTGGCGTCGAAGCCGTTGCCGCCCGCGCCGATGCCGAGGGTGATCCGTCCGCCGGAGATGTCGTCGAGCGCCATCAGCTCCTTGGCGAGCGTCACCGGGTGGCGGAAGTTCGGCGAGGTCACGAGCGTGCCGAGCCGGATCCGCTCGGTGGCCGTGGCCGCCGCCGTGAGCGTGGGCAGGGCCCCGAACCACGGGCCGTCCCGGAAGGTCCGCCAGGACAGGTGGTCGTAGGTGTAAGCGGCGTGGAAACCGAGGTCTTCGGCCCGCTGCCAGGTCTTCTGCCCCTCGCTCCATCGGTGGATGGGGAGGATCACCGTACTCAAGCGCATGACTGCCACGATACGCGCGGGAGGTTCAGCGGACGTTGCGGTTCATCCAGGGGGTGAGCGAGGAGCCGGGGACGAGCTCCTTGTACGTCTCGTCGCCGGGCAGCGGGACGACCAGCCACCAGCCGGGTGGGAAGAAACGTCCCTTCACGTGGGCGGTGCCGCCGTGGACCGCGCGGACGAAGGCGGGGACGGAATCGCGGGGGACGTCCGCGAACTCGATGCCGTCGACGATGATCCGGGCGTCGTCCTCGGGGAAGACCTGGACGGTGACGGAGGGCGAGCCGCCCAGTTCGACGTAGGCCTCGTGCGGCAGCGAGCCGTCGTCGTCGAGGACGGCGAACGCGCCGGAGGACGTACGCCGGGACGTCTGGTCCGCGCCGATGTCGTCGGTCACCGTCATCTCCAGGTTGAACTCCTGGGCGAGTTCGCGGATCGCGACGACGGCTGCTTCGGTGCTGGGCAGGTGCGGGTGAGCCATGGGAACGATCATGCCTCAGTCGTGCCGTGGCCGGGCAGCCTCGGCAGCAGATCCGTCTCGGCAGCGGATCCGTCTCGGCTGCGGATCCGGCGCGGCAACAGATCGGGTCTCCGGCAGACCGGTCTCCGCCACAGACCGGTCTCAGCCGGGAAAGCGGAGGAACTCCGGCGGGACGGCGTCCGCGAGCCAGACCCCGTTGGCGCTGACGCGGAAGACGTGTCCGGCCCGGTGCATGGCGCCGGCGTCGACGGCGATCACGACCGGCCGGCCGCGGCGTGCGCCGACCCGGGTCGCGGTCTCCCGGTCGGGAGAGAGATGGACGTGGTGGCGGGCCATGGGACGCAGCCCCTCCGCCCGGATCGCGGGAAGCACCGCGGCGACCGTACCGTGGTAGAGGTACGCGGGCGGTTCCGCGGGCGGCAGGTCGAGGTCCACCTCGACGGTGTGGCCCTGGCTGGCGCGGATGCGGGTGCCCTCGACGGCGAAGCGCTTCTTGTCGTTGGTCGCGACGACGTGGTCGAGTTCCGCGCGGGTGATCGGGAAGTCGTTCCGGGCGAGTGCCGCGAGCAGCGCGTCGATCTCCGTCCAGCCCTGGGGATCGAGGACGAGGCCGATGCGCTCGGGCTGGTGGCGCAGATGCTTGGAGAGGTACTTCGAGATCCTCACCGTACGGCGTTCGTCCGGCGGTTGTGGTCGGGGCTGTTGTCGGGTCATTCCGTCAGGATGGCGGAGCCCGGATCGCCGGGCCATTGATTTTGGTACACAGGTTTGATCCACAGCCAAAGTGAGTTATCCACAGGCCAGTTGGCGATTCTGTGGACAACACGCTTTGGATTTCAAGTGGATTGGGTGAATTCACCACCAATGAGGTGACTTGAGGCGAGAGTGTCCAATGTCCGTTTGTGGACCTCTCGTTCGGCGGCGGCCGCGACGAAGGCCGCGACCCCTTCCGGGCCCACCAGACCCTGAACGGCCCGCACCGTCCCGGCCGGTAGCGCCACCGGCCGCGGCTCGTCGTCCTTCGCCGGAGGCGCGTGCGGCGACAGATGGAGCTGCAGGTGCCGGGTGGCCAACAGGCGCATCGCCCGTGCCAGTTCGGCGTCCACCGTCTGCTGGGCCAGCGGCCGAAGGCGCCGGACCATCGTCGCCGCCTCGTTCGCGTCCGCGTCCGTGGGCGGCCGGTGCTCCAGATAGCGCGCGAAGACGTGCTCGGTCGTGAACTCCAGGAAACGGGACGCTATGTGCTCCACCTGGTCCCGAAGTTCCCTCAGGTGTCCTGTGATTGCCGCGAGCGGTACCCCCGCCGCGTACAACTCGGCGGCCACGGCGAGCTCCTGGGGGCTCGGTACGAGGTACTCCTCCGTCTCCCGGTCCGGGAGTCGCTCCAGTACGCCGAGTTCGACGGCCTCCAGAATGGCCGCCTCGTCCGGCGTGCCGCCGAAGCGGGCATCGAGCTCCGCACGGGAGATCCGGTCCGCCTCCTCGTCCGTCCACGGGCCGTGCACCTCCGCGACCAGACCGAGGACCCCGCCGAGTCCCCGCCCGGTGTCCCAGGCCTCCAGGAGCTCCTTGATCGAGGCCAGGGTGTAGCCCCGGTCGAGGAGGTCGGCGATCTGCCGGAGTCGTGCGAGGTGCGCGTCCCCGTACACGTTCGACCTGCCCCGCCGCTCCGGGCGGGGCAGCAGCCCTCGGTCCTGGTAGGCGCGGATCGTCCGGACCGTGGCCCCGCTGTGATGGGCGAGATCCTCGATCCGGTACTCCGGCTGTGCTGACTGCTCGGACAAACCCGCTCCCACCGACCGCTCTCTCCACCCCGCCGCCGCGGGGCCCTCCTGCAGGGGACCGATCGTACGACCGCCGCTCCGGCCCGACCTAGGGGGTGTCTTGCCGATCAGGCCGGGGCCGCGGGACAGGCCTAGGCCGGCGGCTGCCACCGCGCGAAGGCCCGCAGCGTCCCCGGGCTGAGCCGGGACAGGAAGTGCGCGCCCCGTGCCTCGGGTGTCACCGGGACGACCGCACGGTTGTGCAGGACCGCCCCCAGGATCGCGTCCGCGACCTTCTCCGGGGGGAAGTTCCGCAGGCCGTACAGCCGGGAGGCCTTCCGCTGGCGCCGCTTCTCCTCCGCCTCGTCGGTGACTCCCGCGAACCGCGCGGTCGCCGTGATGTTGGTGTTGACGATGCCGGGGCATATCGCGGACACCCCGATGCCCTGGTCGGCCAGCTCGGCGCGCAGGCACTCGCTGAGCATCAGCACCGCAGCCTTCGACGTGCTGTACGCGGGCAGGGCGCGGGAGGGCTGGAACGCCGCGGCGGACGCGGTGTTGACGATGTGGCCGCCCTGGCCGCGCGCCGTCATCTGTGCGCCGAAGACCCGGGATCCGTGGATCACGCCCCACAGATTGACGTCGAGGACCCGCCTCCACTCCTCGCTGGTCGTGTCGAAGAAGGAGCCGGTGAGCCCGATCCCCGCGTTGTTGACGAGGACGTCGACGGTTCCGTACTCACTCGCCACCTTGGCGGCGAGCTTCTCCATCGCCTGTTCGTCGGCGACGTCGACGGTCTCGCCCCAGGCCTCCGGGGCGCCGATCAGCCGGGCCATCTCGGCCGTGCGGACCGCGCCCTCGGTGTCCCGGTCGACGGCGACGACCCGGGCGCCGGCCTCCGCGAACGCGAAGGCGGTGGCCCGTCCGATGCCGCTGGCCGCCCCGGTCACCAGGACCAGCTGGCCGCCGAACCGCTCCGCGTAGGCCGGCTTCACCCCGCTCTTCGCCACCGTCGCCGCGACCGGCTCGGGTGCCCTGGTCGCCGGCTCCTCGTGCGTCCGGACGAATGCGCCGATCCAGGCGGACAGCTGGTCGGGCCGGGTGCGCGGCACCCAGTGCTTCGCCGGCAGCGTGCGCCGGGTCAGGTCCGGCACCCAGTCGCCGAGGTCGTCGTAGAGCCGCTCGGAGAGGAAGGCGTCGCCGGTCGGCGTGATCAGCTGCACGGGCGCGTGCGCGTACGCGTCGGGGCGCGGCCTGCCGAGGCGGGCCCGGACGTTGTCCCGGTAGAGCCAGGCTCCGTGCGCCGCGTCGCTCGGCAGCGAGGGCGTCGGGTAGTCACCGGCGGGGACCTTCTCGATGCGCTCCAGGATCTTCGGCCAGCGCTTGCCGAGCGGGCCGCGCCAGGCGAGCTCCGGCAGCACGGGCGTGTGCAGCATGTACACGTACCAGGACTTGGCTCCCTGGCCGAGGAGTTGGCCGACCCGGCGCGGGGTGGGCCGGGTCATCCGCCGCTTGATCCAGTGCCCGAAGTGGTCGAGGGAGGGCCCCGACATGGAGGTGAAGGAGGCGATCCTGCCCTCGGTGCGGGGGACGGTCACGAACTCCCAGGACTGCACCGAGCCCCAGTCGTGGCCGACGAGGTGGACCGGCCGGTCGGGGCTGACGGCGTCGGCGACCGCGAGGAAGTCGTCCGTCAGCTTCTCCAGGGTGAAGCCGCCGCGCAGCGGTGCCGGCGCGGTCGAGCGGCCGTGGCCGCGGATGTCGTAGAGGACGACGTGGAAGTCCTCGGCGAGCCGGGTGGCGACCTCCGTCCACACCTCCTTGGAGTCCGGGTAGCCGTGCACGAGCAGCACGGTGGGCCGGCCCTCCTCGCCGAGTTCGGCGACACACAGCTCGATCCCGCCCGTACGGACCCAGCGCTCCCGCGCTCCGTTGAGCCCCGCCATCAGACCGCCCCCTCGTTCCAGCGCCGCACGTGCGGCAGATCGTCGTCCAGCCAGAACGCGCTCTGCTCGGGGTCCCGGGAGTCGGTGACGACCAGGATCTCCTCGAACTTCGCGCCCGTCCCCCGGAATCCGAGATGCGGCTCGACCGCCCACAGGCCGGGCTGCGGCGGGTGGTCGGAGAACGTGTACGGCGACCAGAGCGGCGACCAACCGTCCCGGTGCCCGTGCAGGGCGTCGCTCGCGAGGCCCTTGAGCGCCTGGGTGCCGAAGCCGAAGACGGTCGGCGACCAGCGGCGCTCCTTCACCCGGTCGATCTTGTGGGCGATGACGCCGAAGGGATAGGCCCGGTGCCGGTTCGCGTACCCCTGGCGGACCATGAGCCGGTCCACGTCCTGGTAGATCTCGCGGAGCGTGCGGCGCTCGCGCACCTCGCGCAGGATCAGCTCGCGGTGGTCCTGGAGATCGGCCAGCAGCTTGTCGTGCAGGGGGTCGAGCCCCAGGCAGCCGCTGTAGCCGATGTCGGCCGTGTACCCCTTGAACACCGGGGCCATGTCGAGGATGAACGGCATCCCCGCCTCGAGGCGCCGGTTCGTCGGGAAGAACTGCAGCGGGATCTTGAAGTCGACGAAGGCGGTGCGGTCCCCGAACCAGGCGAACGGCCGGTGGAACCAGTCCCGCACCCCCCGCTCGTACAGCCACTCGCGCTGCATCCGCGCGGCCTCGCGCTCGGTCACCCCCGGCTTGAGCTGAGCCGCGACGGCCTCCGCGCACTCGTAGGAGAGCCGCTGTACTTCCCTGAACCCCCGCAGCTCCGCGGAGAGTTCGCCTGTCATCGCTGAGGCCATGCCACCCGCCGTCCCGTGTGAGCGCCCGACTGCGCTACGCGTCCGTAACTTGACACCGATGAATGTGACAATGCTCGGCGGCTGCGTCAAGGGGTCGGACGACGCCCTGTGGAAAAGCGGTCGTCCCGTCGCGCCGCGAGCCGCCGCCGGCCTGTGGAAAAAGACTTTCGTCGCGAGCTCCCCTACTGGCTTGTACTCCTCTGGTCGGACAAGGATCGAGCCGTTGGGCTGACGACCGCTGTGGCGCAGGCCACTACCGTCGAAGGCGTGACTGTGATCGCGACCGAAAGCCTCAGCAAGCGGTTCCCCCGGGTGACCGCTCTTGACCGGCTCTCCCTGGACATCGGACCCGGTGTGACCGGACTCGTGGGTGCCAACGGAGCCGGCAAGTCCACCATGATCAAAATCCTGCTCGGACTCTCCCCCGCCACGGAGGGCACCGCCCACGTCCTCGGCATGGACGTGCAGACGCACGGCGCCGAGATCCGTGAGCGCGTGGGCTACATGCCCGAGCACGACTGCCTCCCGCCGGACGTCTCGGCCACCGAGTTCGTCGTCCACATGGCGCGGATGTCCGGGTTGCCCGCGACCGCCGCCCGCGAGCGGACCGCGGACACCCTGCGGCACGTCGGTCTGTACGAGGAGCGGTACCGCCCGATGGGCGGCTACTCGACCGGCATGAAGCAGCGCGTGAAGCTCGCCCAGGCCCTGGTCCACGACCCGAAGCTGGTCCTCCTGGACGAGCCGACGAACGGTCTGGACCCGGTCGGCCGGGACGAGATGCTGGGACTGATCCGCCGGGTCTGGACCGACTTCGGCATCTCCGTCCTCGTCACCTCGCACCTCCTCGGGGAGCTGGAGCGCACCTGCGACCACGTCGTCGTCATCGACGGCGGCCGGCTCCTCCGCTCCAGCTCCACCAGCGACTTCACCCGGACGACGACGACGCTCGCCGTCGAGGTCACCGACTCCGACCTTCACACCGACGGGACGGCGGCCCTCCGTGCCGCCCTCACCGCCGCGGGCGTCACGCTCCACGAGGGCGTGGAGGAGGGTCTGCCCGGCGCCGGCCACATCCTCCTCCTGGAGGCCGCGGGCGAGGAGACGTACGACCTCGTGCGGGACACCGTCGCCGACCTCGGCCTCGGTCTCGTCCGCATGGAGCAGCGCCGCCACCACATCGCCGAGGTCTTCCGCCCCGAGGCGCCCCAGCACGAGGAGGTGCCGGCCCGATGAGCACCCAGATCCCGCAGCCCTCCCAGGCCGCTCCCGACACGACCCGCATCCACAACATCGGCTACCGCTCCTACGACGGGCCGCGTCTCGGCCGGGCGTACGCGCGCAGGTCGCTGTTCTCGCAGTCCCTGCGCGGCGCGTACGGCCTGGGCCGCAGCGCCAAGTCCAAGGTGCTGCCGATGCTGCTCTTCGGCGTGATGTGCGTACCCGCGCTGATCATCGTCGCGGTGGCGGTCGTCACCAAGCAGTCCAAGCTGTCGATCGAGTACACGCAGTACGCGATCTTCCTGCAGGTCGTCATCGGCATCTACCTGGCCTCCCAGGCGCCGCAGTCGGTCTCCCGCGACCTCCGGTTCCGGAGCGTGTCGCTGTACTTCTCCCGGCCGATCGAGCGCGCGGACTACGTGCTCGCCAAGTTCGGCGCGATGGCCTCGGCGCTCTTCCTGCTGACCGCGGTCCCCCTCCTGATCCTCTGGATCGGCTCCCTGCTTGCCAAGATGGACTTCGGCACGCAGACGCAGATGTTCGGCCAGGGACTGGTCTCCGTGACCCTGCTCTCGCTGCTGTTCGGCGGCGTCGGACTGGTCATGGCGGCGCTCACCCCGCGCCGCGGCTTCGGTGTCGCCGCCGTGATCGGCGTGCTGACGATCTCGTACGGAGCGGTCTCCACGCTCCAGGGCATCGCGTACGGCACGGACAACCTCGGCGCCATCTCCTGGCTCGGCCTGTTCTCGCCGATCACGCTCATCGACGGCGTGCAGACCGCCTTCCTCGGCGCGCCCTCCTCCTTCCCCGGAGGCGAGGGACCGGGCGCCGGTGTCGGCGCGGTCTACCTGCTGGTCGTCCTCGCGCTCGTCGCCGGCTCGTACGGCATCCTGATGCGCCGCTACCGAAAGGTCGGGCTGTGACCGCCCTCCCGTCGCCCGCCACCACCCCTCCAAGGAATGGGCTGCGCCCATGAGCATTCTCTCCATCGACCACGTCTCCCGCTGGTTCGGAAACGTCGTGGCCGTGAACGACGTCACGATGACCGTGGGCCCGGGTGTCACCGGCCTCCTCGGGCCGAACGGCGCGGGCAAGTCCACCCTGATCAACATGATGGGCGGCTTCCTCGACCCCTCCACCGGCAGCGTCACCCTCGACGGGCAGACGATCTGGGGGAACGAGTCGGTCTACCGAGAGATCGGCGTCGTGCCCGAGCGGGAGGCGATGTACGACTTCCTCACCGGCCGCGAATTCGTCGTGGCGAACGCGGAACTGCAGGGTCTCGGCGCCAAGGAGGCCCAGCAGGCCCTGGCCACGGTCGAGATGGAGTACGCGCAGGACCGCAAGATCTCCACGTACAGCAAGGGCATGCGGCAGCGCGTGAAGATGGCCTCGGCCCTCGTGCACAACCCGTCGGTGCTGCTGCTGGACGAGCCGTTCAACGGCATGGACCCGCGCCAGCGCATGCAGCTGATGGACCTGCTGCGGCAGATGGGCGCGGACGGCCGCACGGTGCTGTTCTCCTCGCACATCCTGGAGGAGGTCGAGCAGCTCGCCTCCCACATCGAGGTGATCGTGGCCGGGCGCCACGCGGCCTCCGGCGACTTCCGCAAGATCCGCCGGCTGATGACGGACCGGCCGCACCGCTACCTGGTCCGCTCCAGCGACGACCGGGCACTCGCCGCGGCGCTGATCGCCGACCCGTCCACGGCAGGCATCGAGGTCGACCAGGTGGACGGCGGACTGCGCATTCAGGCGGTGGACTTCGGGCGGTTCACCGAGCTGCTGCCGAAGGTCGCGCGCGAGGGGGGGATCCGTCTGCTGACGGTCTCGCCCTCGGACGAGTCCCTCGAATCGGTCTTCTCATACCTCGTCGCGGCCTGAAAGGAGCCTGACCGATGTACAACCCCACAGTCGCCCGGCTCACCTACCGGGCCCTCCTCGGCCGCCGCCGGGCCCTGATCCTCTTCCTGCTGCCCGGCATGCTGCTGCTCATCGCCGCGGCGGTGCGCGCCTTCAACGGTGCGGACGACCAGGTCGCGGCCGACGTCCTCGGCGGCTTCGCGCTGGCCACGATGGTCCCGCTGATCGGCGTGATCGCCGGTACGGGAGCGATCGGACCCGAGATCGACGACGGCTCGATCGTCTATCTGCTGTCCAAGCCGGTGAAGCGGCCCTCGATCATCTTCACGAAGCTGATCGTCGCGATCGCGGTGACGATGGTCTTCTCGGCGGTACCGACGTTCATCGCCGGCTTCATCCTCAACGGCAACGGCCAGCAGGTGGCCGTGGCGTACACGGTGGCGGCGCTCGTGGCCTCCATCGCCTACAGCGCGCTGTTCCTGCTGCTCGGCACGATCAGCCGCCACGCGGTGGTCATCGGCCTGGTCTACGCCCTGGTGTGGGAGGCCCTGTTCGGCTCCCTGATCGAGGGGGCGCGCACCCTGAGCGTCCAGCAGTGGGCGCTCGCCCTCGCCGAGAAGGTCACCGGCGACGGCCTGATCACCTCGGAGGTCAGCCTCACCACGGCGGTCGTTCTCCTCTCCGCGGTCACGATCGTGGCGACCTGGTTCGCCGGCTTCAAGCTCCGCACGCTCAAGCTGGCGGGCGAGGAGTAGAAGCGGAAACGGAAGCGGTACGGCTCCGAGGCCGGGCGCCCCACCCCGGGAGCCCCACCCCGGAGCCGCACCGCAACCCCCCTCCCCTCACACCGTCCGGTCCCGGGCGGCGAAGAGCCCCACGGTGAGGGCCGCCGCGCAGACGCCGAGGACCACACAGATCGGCAGCGTCCAGGAGCCGGTGGCCTGGTGCAGGGCGCCGGCCGCGAGCGGGCCCGCCGCGGCGAGCAGATAGCCGACCGTCTGGGCCATCCCGGACAGCCGGGCCGCGGTCACCGCGTCCCCGGAGCGCAGCACGATCAGGGTGAGGGCGAGACCGACCGCCCCGCCCTGGCCGACCCCGAGCACCGCCGACCAGAGCCAGGCCCCCTCCACCGGCGCCACCATCAGACCGGCGTAACCGGCCGCGACCAGCGTGGTGACCAGCACGATCAGTGGACGCTGGCTCCGCATCCGGCCGGCGAGCAGCGGCACCACGAAGGCGCCCGCGACCTGGATGAGGTTGTTGAAGGCGAAGACGACACCGGCCGTGGAGCGGCTCATCCCGTGGTCGGTGAAGATCGTCGGCATCCAGGCGATCAGCACGTACGACCACAGCGACTGCAGGCCCATGAAGAGCGTGACCTGCCAGGCGAGCGCCGAGCGCCAGACGCTCACCGGGCGGGCGCCGGCGGCCGGGACGGCCCGTACCTCGTGACCCGTGCGGCCCCGGGCGATCAGCACCTGGGGCAGCCAGGCGACCGCGGCGACCACGGCGAGCAGGGACCAGAAGGCGAGCGAGCCCTCCCAGCCACCGCCGAGCGCCTTCTCCAGCGGCACCGCGGCCGCCGCCGCGACCGTCGCACCGGCGATCATCGCGCCCGTGTAGACCGAGGTCATCGCCGCGGCCCGGTCCGGGAAGTCACGCTTGATCAGGCCCGGCATCAGCACGTTGAGCAGGGCGATCGCGGTGCCGACGAGGATGCCGCCGCCGTACAGCGCGTACACGGAGGGCAGCACGCGCGCGAGGATGCCGACGGCGAGCAGCAGCAGGGCCGCGAGCAGCACGCGTTCGGCGCCGAAGCGGCGCCCCAGCCAGGGCGCGACCAGCGCGCCCACGCCGAGGAACAGCACCGGCACCGAGGTCACGAGCGAACTCGCCGTCGAGGAGAGCCCGAAGGCCCCGGATATCTCGCCCACCAGCGGCGCCACGCTCGCGAGCGCGGCCCGCATGTTCAGCGAGGCCAGCACGATCCCGGCCAGGAGCAGCGCCGGATGCGCGAGCAGCGCCCGCCGTGCCGCCGCCCCGGCGGCCGACGCCGCGACCCCGGCCTCCGCGTCGACGAGCACAGGCGGCGGTACGGGCGAGGGCGCGGCGGAACCCGCCGTCCGGGTCTCCGCGCTCATCGGGAGGTCTCCGTCAGTGCCGTGACCGTCTCCATCGGGACCCGGAGCAGTTCGCGGGCCTGGCGCTCCGCCGCCTCCGGGTCGCCCGCCTCGATCGCCGTGACCAGGGCCTCGTGGGCGTCGATGTCGACCGGCGGCATCTCCCGGTCGCCGAGGGCCTCCACGAGCACCTCGTGCACCTGGGCGGAGAAGAAGCGGTACACCTCGACGAAGGCCGCGTTGTGGGTGGCGCCGACGACCGCGAGGTGGAAGGCGAGGTCGGCGTCCGCGTTCCGGTCGCCCTCCTCGCGCAGCGTGGTGAGGGCGGCCCGGAGCCGCAGCAGGTCGTGGGTGTCCCGCCGGGCCGCCGCGAGCCGCGCCGCCTCGGCCTCCAGGGCGACCCGGAGTTCGAGGACGTCGGCCGCGCCCGCGTGCCGTACCCCGCGCAGCACGGCCGCCGGGTCGGCGGTCGACCTGACGAAGGTGCCGTTGCCCTGACGGGATTCGAGCAGGCCCGCGTGGACCAGGACCCTGACCGCCTCGCGGACGGTGTTGCGGCCCACACCGAGCTGCTGGGCCAGCTCGTGCTCGGTCGGGATGCGGTCGCCGACCGCCCACTCGCCGTCCGCGAGCTGCGTCCGCAGCTGGTCCACCACGGAGTCCACCAGCGAGGTCCGTCCCGTCGTCCTGAGTGCCATGCCGTTCCGACCTCTCCATTTGCCCGGTTGCCCGGTCATCCTACAACTGACCGTGGGCGGGACACCGGACTACTGTGGGCCCGTACGTGGACCGAACACCCTCACCACCCTCGGGAGTCAGTCATGTCAGACCGCTTCGACGTCGTCGTACTCGGAGCTGGCCCCGGCGGCTACGTCGCCGCCATCCGCGCCGCCCAGCTGGGCAAGCGGGTCGCGGTCGTCGAGGAGAAGTACTGGGGCGGTGTCTGCCTGAACGTCGGCTGCATCCCCACCAAGGCACTGCTGCGCAACGCGGAACTGGCCCACATCTTCAACCACGAGGCCAAGACCTTCGGCATCAAGGTGGACGGCACCGTCTCCTTCGACTACTCCGAGGCGTTCCGCCGCAGCCGCTCGGTCGCGGACGGCCGCGTCAAGGGCGTCCACTTCCTCATGAAGAAGAACGGGATCACCGAGTTCAGCGGCCGGGGAACCTTCCTCGACGCGAACACCCTCCAGGTCGCCACGTCCGACGGCACCTCGGAGACGATCCAGTTCGACAACTGCATCATCGCCACCGGCGCCACCCCGCGACTGCTCCCGGGCACCGCCCGCAGCGAGCGCGTCGTGTCGTACGAGGAGCAGATCCTCGCCGAGGACGCCCCGCAGTCGATCATCATCGCCGGCGCCGGCGCGATCGGCATCGAGTTCGCGTACGTCCTCAACAACTACGGCACCAAGGTCACGATCGTCGAGTTCCTCGACCGGATCGCGCCGCTGGAGGACGAAGAGGTCTCCAAGGAGCTGGCGAAGCAGTACCGCAAGCTCGGCATCGACGTCCTCACCTCGACCCGCGTCGAGGCCATCGACGAGTCCGGCCCGCAGGTCCGCGTCACCGTCACCGGCAAGGACGGCGTCCAGAAGGTCCTGGAAGCCGACAAGGTCCTCCAGGCCATCGGCTTCGCCCCGAACGTCACCGGCTACGGCCTGGAGGCCACCGGCGTCGCCCTCACCGAGCGCGGTGCGATCGACGTCGACGGCCGCTGCCGCACCTCCGTGCCGCACATCTACGCCATCGGTGACGTCACCGCGAAGCTGATGCTCGCGCACACCGCCGAGGCCATGGGTGTCATCGCCGCCGAGACCATCGGGGACGCGGAGACCATGGAGCTCGACTACCCGATGATCCCGCGCGCGACCTACTGCCAGCCGCAGATCGCCAGCTTCGGCTGGACCGAGGCGCAGGCCCGCGAGAAGGGCTACGACGTCAAGGTCGCCAAGTTCCCCTTCGTGGCGAACGGCAAGGCCCACGGTCTCGGCGACGCCACCGGCTTCGTCAAGATCATCGCTGACGGGACGCACGGCGAGATCATCGGCGCCCACCTGATCGGCCCCGACGTCACCGAGCTGCTCCCCGAGCTGACCCTGGCGCAGCAGTGGGACCTCACCGTCCACGAGGTCGCGCGGAACGTCCACGCGCACCCGACGCTGGGCGAGGCCGTGAAGGAAGCGATCCACGGCATTGCCGGACACATGATCAATTTCTGAGGTTTCCGCCGGTCCGGGGTGATAGGCACGGACACGTGCCTCCCGAGACCCTCCCGGGTGGCGAACCGTCCCGACCGATCAGGTCGTGGGTGCGTTCGTCACCCGGTACGCATCTCTGGCTCGCGGTCATCGCGATCACCAGCCTCGTCATCGCGCTGTCCCCCCAGGGCATCGAGAGCTATCTGCTGCACCGCAACAGCAGCAATCTCCACCAGCTGTCCCACCATCCGCTGCGGGCCCTGCTCGGCAGCGCGTTCTGGATCGAGGACCCGGCCGACCTGCTGCTGTACGCAGCGCTGTTCGAGCTGATCCACGCGCCCGTGGAGCGGTGGCTCGGTACCGCGAAATGGCTCTTCGTCGTCGCCACGGCCCATATCGCGGCCACTCTGATCAGCCAGCAGGTCGTCCTCGTGGCCATCCGCCTCCACGACCTGCCGCGCAGCATGGCGCATGTCGTCGACATCGGGGTCAGCTACGGTCTCGCCGCCTCGGCGGGCATCCTCACGTACCGGCTCGCCCGCCCCTGGCGCTGGCTCTACCTCGCGGGAACGGTGGCCTTCGTCGTCGTACCGCTGCTCACCGACCGCACGTACACCGACCTCGGGCACGCGATCTCCCTGGCCATCGGCCTCGCCTGCTACCCGCTCACCCGCGGAAAACCAGTCGCCCCCGAACAGGGGTCCGGCGCACACTAGTTGTACGGGGGACACGGGGGTTCCCCCGAAAAGAGGGGGCGGCCGCTTCGAGCGCGTGGACCTGGTCCACGCGGGCCGCCCCTTTTCTTCTCCCCGCGGCCGGTCAGACCGACAGCAGGCGCTCCAGGACGACGGCGATGCCGTCCTCCTCGTTCGAGGCGGTGACCTCGTCCGCCACCGCGCGCAGTTCGTCGTGCGCGTTGCCCATGGCCACGCCGTGGGCCGCCCAGCCGAACATCGGGATGTCGTTGGGCATGTCGCCGAAGGCGATCGTCTCCGCCGCCTTCACCCCCAGCCGGCGCGCCGCCAGCGAGAGACCGGTCGCCTTGCTCAGGCCGAGCGGCAGGATCTCCACCACACCGGGCCCCGCCATGACGACGTCCACGAGACCGCCGACCGTCGCACGGGCGGCGCCGGTCAGTTCGTCGTCCGACAGCGTCGGGTGCTGGAGGTAGAGCTTGGTCAGCGGCGCGGCCCACAGCTCCGCCGGGTCCTCGTACGGCACGTACGGCAGCGGCCCCGGGTGCGCCCGGTAGCCGGGGCCCATCAGGACCTCGCCCTCCAGGCCGTCACGGCTCGCGGCCAGCGCCAGCGGGCCGACCTCCGCCTCTATCTTCGAGAGGGCGAGCCCCGCGAGCTGCCGGTCCAGGGTCAGCGAGGTGAGCAGCCGGTGCTCACCCGCGTGGTAGACCTGCGCGCCCTGCCCGCACACCGCGATCCCCTCGTAGCCGAGGTCGTCCAGGATGTGCCGGGTCCAGGGCACCGCCCGGCCGGTGACGACGATGTGCGCGGCGCCCGCCTCCGTGACGGCGGCGAGCGCGTCCCGCGTGCGGGCCGAGACGGACTCGTCGGCGCGCAGCAGCGTGCCGTCGAGATCCGTCGCGACCAGGCGGTAGGGGAAGGGGCTCACTTGGCGATCGGCTCCAGGACCTCACGGCCACCGAGGTAGGGCCGCAGCATCTCCGGGACGCGCACGGAACCGTCGGGCAGCTGGTGGTTCTCCAGGATCGCCACGATCGTGCGCGGTACGGCGCACAGCGTGCCGTTCAGGGTGGCCAGCGGCTGCACGGTCTTCTTGCCGCCCTGCTCGTCGCGCATGCGGACGGAGAGACGACGGGCCTGGAAGCTGTCGCAGTTCGAGGCCGAGGTCAGCTCGCGGTACTTGCCCTGGGTCGGGATCCACGCCTCGCAGTCGAACTTGCGGGAGGCGGAGGACCCGAGGTCGCCGGTGGCGACGTCGATGACCTGGAACGGCAGCTCCAGAGCGGTCAGCCACTGCTTCTCCCACTCCAGGAGCCGCTTGTGCTCGGCCTCGGCGTCCTCCGGCGCGACGTACGAGAACATCTCGACCTTGTCGAACTGGTGGACGCGGAAGATGCCCCGGGTGTCCTTGCCGTACGTGCCGGCCTCGCGGCGGAAGCAGGGCGAGAAGCCCGCGTACCGCAGGGGCAGCTTGTCCGCGTCGATGATCTCGTCCATGTGGTACGCCGCGAGGGGCACCTCGGACGTGCCGACGAGGTAGTAGTCGTCCTTCTCCAGGTGGTACACGTTCTCCGCGGCCTGGCCGAGGAAGCCGGTGCCCTCCATGGCGCGCGGACGGACGAGCGCCGGGGTCAGCATGGGGATGAAGCCGGCCTCGGTGGCCTGCGCGATCGCCGCGTTGACCAGGGCGAGCTCCAGGAGGGCGCCCACGCCGGTCAGGTAGTAGAAGCGCGAGCCGGAGACCTTGGCACCGCGCTCGACGTCGATGGCGCCGAGCGCCTCGCCGAGCTCCAGGTGGTCC
The DNA here is from genome assembly GCF_014451325.2 of Streptomyces sp. CB02980. Lineage (GTDB taxonomy): Bacteria > Actinomycetota > Actinomycetes > Streptomycetales > Streptomycetaceae > Streptomyces. The sequence continues at coordinate 540,172 of NZ_JACSCH020000003.1, forward strand.
TTGGGCTCGAAGCCCTCGGCCGCGAAGTCGCGGATGGTGCCGTGCGTCTCGAGGACGACGAAGTCCTCCTCGCCGCCGACCGGGACGTCGGTGTGGACGATGTTCCCGAGCTGGAGCAGCAGCTGCTTGGCCGTGTCGTCGGCCTCGTTCTGCTCGGCCTCGGCGGCCTTGACGTCGGTCTTGAGCTGTTCGGCCTTCTGGAGGAGCTCGGCGCGCTCCTCCGGGGTGGCCCTGGGGATCAGCTTGCCGAGCGCCCTCTGCTTGGATCGGAGCTCGTCGAAGCGGACGCCGGACGACCTGCGCCGCTCATCGGCGGAGAGCAGGGCGTCGACGAGCGCGACGTCCTCTCCACGGGCGCGCTGGGAGGCGCGAACACGGTCGGGGTCCTCACGGAGCTGGCGAAGGTCAATCACCCCACCAGGCTACCGGTGCGCGTTCGCCCGCCCCCACCGGATAACGTCACGCGTGTTGTCACGCGTGACGTTATGCCCGAATTGGCACCTGTGAGAATGCCGGGGGCCGGGCTCTGCATTTAGTTATCCACAGGCTGTGCGGAAGATCTGTGGACTACGAAGAAGATCGCGTGGATTTCCCGCCCCGACCCTGGGAATTCCGTGATCAAACGCCATTGAGGCACTCATTTGGGTGGGAATTGCTCGCTCCAAAGAGTTGGTCGAGCGAACCGTGCTGACGAGGGCTTCTTCCCCGCACTGTGGACAGCCCGGAGGTATCGGGGAATGGCTAGGGCGATTTGTCGACCTTGTCGGGGCGCGCTGTCGACTTGTCCCCAGGTTGAGCCCGGGGGCTGTGGATAACCGCTGTGGGTAACTGAAAATACGCAGGTAGGACTAGTGGTTCGCACCTGTGGACGAACGCTCCCGCCGCCGGGAGCGTTCAGTCACCATCGGGTCAGGCCCGACCGTCCTGGGCCCTCGCCAGCCAGTCGGAGGCCGCCATGAACTCCCCGTCCGAGGTGCCGCGCCGCAGCACCGCCACGTCCTCGACCGCGACGCCCGCCCTCGGGTACGAGCCGAGGAAGCGCACCTTGGGGCAGATCCGCTTGAGCCCCATCAGCGCCTCGCCCACCCGCCGGTCCGAGATATGGCCCTCGGCATCCACGGCGAAGCAGTAGTTCCCGATCCCCGCCCCCGTGGGCCGGGACTGGATCAGCATCAGGTTCACCCCGCGCACCGCGAATTCCTGGAGCAGTTCGAGGAGGGCACCCGGATGATCGTCACCCAGCCACAGCACCACCGAGGTCTTGTCCGCGCCGGTCGGCGCCGCCGGCCGGGCCGGCCTGCCCACCAGGACGAACCGGGTCTCGGCGTTCTCCGCGTCGTGGATCTCGGTGACCAGCGCCTCGAGGCCGTACGTCACCGCCGCGAACTCGCCCGCGAAAGCGGCGTCGAAGCGGCCCTCCTGCACCAGCCGGGCCCCGTCCGCGTTGGACGCGGCCGACTCCCACAGTGCCTCGGGCAGATGCGTCCGCAGCCAGTTCCGCACCTGCGGCTGGGCCACCGGGTGGCCCGTCACGGTCTTGATGTCCGACAGCTTGGTCCCCGGCCGCACCAGCAGCGCGAAGGCGATCGGCAGGAGCACCTCGCGGTAGATCATCAGCGGCTCGCCGGAGGCCAGCTCGTCGAGGGTCGCGGTCACCCCGCCCTCGACCGAGTTCTCGATCGGTACGAGAGCGGCGGCGGCCTCCCCGTTCCGTACGGCGTCGAGCGCGGCCGGGACCGAGACCATGGGGACGAGTTCCCTCGTCGCGGCCTCGGGCAGCGTACGCAGCGCGGCCTCCGTGAAGGTGCCCTCGGGGCCGAGATACGTGTACCGGGTGGCGGACATACCGTCACCCTAATGGGCCCCGGAGCCGTGGGCCGCCCGCCCGGCGGGACGCGCGTGCCCGCCGGCGGCCGACCCGGCAGGTCAGGACTCCAGGAGCCGCTGTCCCACGTACTCGCCCTCGGCGGGACCGCCCGGGACCGCGAAGAGGCCGCTCGCCTCGTGCCGGATGAACGCGGACAGCGCGTCGCCCCGGTCGAGCTTGCGCTGCACGGGCACGAAGCCCCGCAGCGGGTCGGCCTGCCAGCAGACGAAGAGGAGACCGGCGTCCGGCGTCCCGTCGGGAGCGATCCCGTCGTGGAAGGACCACGGCCTGCGCAGCATCGCCGCCCCGCCGTTCTGTTCGGGGGCGGAGATACGGGAGTGGGCGTTGTCCGGGATGACCGTCGTCCCGTCCGGACCGCGCTTGTTCAGGTCCAGCTCGGTGGTCTCGCTGCCGCCGGTGAGCGGGGCCCCGTCGGACTTCCGTCGCCCGATCACCTTCTCCTGCCGGTCGAGCGGCAGCTTCTCCCAGTCGTCGAGCAGCATCCGGATCCGGCGCACCACCGCGTACGAGCCGCCGGCCATCCACTCCGTCGCACCTCCGGTGCCCGCCGGGACGAAGATCCGCCGGTCGAAGTCGGGATCGGTCACCTTCGGGTTGCCCGTGCCGTCGATCTGGCCCATCAGGTTGCGGGCCGTCATCGGCTTCGCGGTGGCACCGGCCGAGCGGTTGAAGCCGTTCATCTGCCAGCGCACCCGGGCCGCGTCGCCCGCGTCCTTCTGGAGGGCGCGCAGCGCGTGGAAGGCGACGAGCGCGTCGTCGGCGCCGATCTGCACCCACAGATCGCCCTCCGAGCGCCGCGCGTCCAGGGCGTCGGCGGAGAAGGCGGGCAGCGGGTCGAGCGCGGAGGGGCGGCGTGCGGTGAGCCCGGTCCGGTCGAAGAACGTACGGCCGAAGCCGAAGGTGACCGTGAGGGAGGAGGGGCCCGCGTCGAGCGCCACCCCGGTGTCCCCGGCCGGGGCCTTGCCCGACATCAGCGCCCTCGCCGTCACCGACCAGCGGCGCAGCAGGGCCATCGACTCCTTGCGACCGGCGCCCGGGGCGAGGTCGAAGGCGACCAGATGACCGCGGGACTGGAGGGGCGTGGTGATACCGGCCTGATGTTTCCCGTGAAACATCACCTCGGTCGAACCGACCGTGGTCAGCAGCGGGGTGCCGTCGGTTCCGGCCCCGTCGGTGGTGCCGCCGTCCGACCCGGCCGTGGTGACGCCGACGCCGCCTGCCGCGCCGATGACGAGTCCGGCCGCGCCCGCTGCGCCGACGGTGCCGAGCAGCCGGCGCCGGGAGATCTCAAGGGTGTTGTTCTCGGTCAAGGATCAGCCGATCTTCACGTTCTTCTCGATGGTGGTCTGGTCGATCTCGGACGTCCGGACGGTGACCTGGATCCGCCACTCGCCGGGCATCGGGATCTGGACGCCGCTCGCGCTCCAGTGCCCGGTCTGGATCCGGTCCGGGGCGACGGGCAGCGGGCCGACGTCCTTCGCCTCCAGGGTGAGGGCGACCTTGATCTCGGGCACGTCCAGCGGCTTGCCGTTGGGCCGTTCGACGAAGATGTGGAGCGCGTTGGCGCCGGTGCGGCCCGGGTCGAGGCTGAGCCGGACGACGCCCTTGCCCTCGACGCCGCCGGTGTCGAAGGGCAGCCGGATGTCGACGGGCCGGTCGGGCACGGCGGCCGGGCCGGAGGCGGCGGTGCCGCCCCGCCCCGCTTCCTCCTCGGTGCGGCCGGGCTCGGTCGAGGTGAGGACGGTGGTGACGGCGAGGAGCACGACGGCGACGGCGGCCTCGGTCAGGACCGAGCGGCGCAGACCGGCCCGCTCGGGGTCGGCGTCCCGCTCCCGCTTGCGCCGCGCGGTGGCGACAGCGGCCCGCTGGCGGGCGAGCTGAGCGGCCCGCTCGGGATCGGCGGTCTCGGCGGACCCGGCAGCCTCGGTGGTCCCGGCGGTCCTTGTGGCCCCGGTCGAGTCCGCCGCTTCCGAGTCGGCCTCGCCGGCGCCTTCAGCCTTGTCGGCCTCTTCGGTTCCCTGGGCCTCTTCGGTTTCCCGGGCCTCTTCGGTTCCCTGGGCCTCTTCAGTTTCCCGGGCCCCTTCGGCTTCCTCGGCCTCTTCGGTTTCCCGGTCCTCGGTCTCGGTCTGCTCCCTTTCCTCGGCCGGCTTCGGGTCGGCGAGGCGCTGGGTCCACCGGCGCGATATCCAGGCGATGCCGATGAGGACGCACATCAGCCCGATCTTGACGAGCAGCAGCTGCCCGTAGCGGGTCCCGGTCAGCGCGGACCAGGAGCCGACCTGGCGCCAGGACTGGTAGAGCCCGGTGGCCGCGAGGACGGCCACGGAGCCGAAGGCCACCTTGGAGAAGCGCTCGATCGCCGAGCGGTCGACGGACGGCGCCTTGTAGAGGGAGACGAGCAGCACGGTGAGACCGCCGAGCCAGGCGGCGACTGCCAGCAGGTGCAGGATGTCGACGGGCATGGCGATCCCGGGCTGGATACCGGTCGAGGCGTGTTCGGCCAGCGCCCAGGTACCGGCGATGCCCGCGGCGACGACGGTGCCGCCGACGCCGAGCCCGAAGGCGAGGTCCTTCTTCTCCTTCGGGTCGGTCCGCCGGGCGTAGGCACCGAAGAGGACGGCCACGAAGAGCGCGGCCGCGCCGAGCAGCAGCAGCCGGGACGTGAGCGCGGCACCGGTCTTCGTCTCCAGGACCGCCTTCAGACCCGCCAGGTCGAAGGCGTCGGAGAGTTCACCGGAGCCGGTGTACGGGTTGCGCAGGAGCAGCATGACGAGGGTGGCGCCGGTGAGGGTCAGCCAGCCCCTGACCACGGTCTGCTGGACGGGGCGGACGCTCGCGCCGCGCGGCCAGCAGGCCAGGACGAAGGCGCCGCCGCCGACGAGGACGGCGAACCCGGCGTACGAGACATAGCGCGCGATGCCGTAGAGGGTGCCGACGAGACCGCCGCCGGCCGTCCGGTCGGGCAGGGCGACGGATGTCGTGGAGGGGGCGCCGATGGAGAAGGTGAAGGCGCCGGAGATGGGGTGGCTGTCGGCCGAGACGGTCTGCCAGGCCACGGTGTACGTGCCGTCCGGCAGTCCGGCCCGGAGGGCCACCCCGTAGCGGACGATCGAGCCGCTGCAGAGGTTGAGTATCTCGCCGGTGTCGGCCCGCCGGCCCGCCGGGTCGAGGACCCGGATCGAGTCGGCGCTCATGGCGACCTGTTCGGAGAAGGTGAGGTTGACCTCCTTGGGAGCGGTGGCGACCACCGCCCCGTCCTTCGGATCGCTTCCGGTCAGTGCCGCGTGCGCGGACGCGGGGGCGGCACCGGCGAGCAGCGTGCCGAGCAGCGCGGCCGCGAGGATCAGCAGCCGGGCCAGGGCGGTACCGAGGCGCGGGGCGGTGGTTGTCATCTTCCGGTTCACTCCGTCAGTTCTGTGAGAACTCCGTCAACGCGCTCAGTGCTGCTGCGGGTTGTGGTTGGCGGCTTCGACGGGAAGATCGACCTTGATCGGGTCGGACTTCTCGAAGTGGAGCTCGATGCTGACCTTCTCGCCCTGCTTGGGCTTCTTCTTCAGCTCCATGAACATGATGTGGTTGCCACCGCGGGCGAGCTTCAGCTCCCCGTTCGCGGGGATGTCGAAGGACTTCACCTGCTGCATCTTCTGGTTCTTCGTCTCGTGGATCGTGACGTCGTCGGAGATGGCGCTGGTGACCGAGGTGAGCTTGTCCGCGGTGCCGCCGTCGTTCTTGATGGTGAGGAAGCCGCCGGCCATGTCCATCACCGGCTGCGGCATGAACGCGCCGCTGACCTGCAGGTCGGGCTTCCCGTCCGCGGACCCTTCGGACGAGGACGAACACCCGGTCAGTGCGAGCGCGGCGGCGAGCGCCACGGAGGCGGACAGGGTGGTGGTGCGGCGGTTCACGGGTTCTCCCCCTTGATGAGCTTCGGCAGATCCTTGGCGTAGTCGTCGACGCTCGTGTCCTCGCCGTACAGGACGTAGCCCTGGTCGGTCGTCGGCGAGAAGGCGATCACCTGTGCTCCGTGCATGGAGACGACCTTGCCGTTCTCCTTCTTCGGCGGGTCGATGCCGATGCCGATCTGCCGCGCCCCCGCCTGGATGGTGGAGAACGAGCCGGTGAGACCGGTGAAGGAGGAGTCGCCCGCGGCGGGCAGCCACTTGGCGAGCTCGGCCGGGGTGTCCCGCTCGGGGTCGGTGGTGACGAAGACGACCTGGAGCTTGTCCTGGTCGGCCTTGGGGAGCTGCTTCTTGGCGATGGCGATGTTGCTCATCGTCATGGGGCAGACGTCGGGGCAGTGCGTGTAGCCGAAGTAGATGAGCGTCGGCTTGCCCTTGGTCCGCTCCCGCAGGTCGTACTTCTGGCCCTTGGTGTCGGTGAGGACGAGCCCGGGCTTGGTGAACGGCCGGTCGAGGACGGTCGCGGCCTTGGTGGAGTCGTCGCCGCCGGAGACCACGGCGACCGAGCCGTTGGCCGAGGGCTTGTCGTCGTTGCCGCCGAGGCCGACGGCCGCGGTGATGCCGATGGCGGCGACGATCGCGACCGCGGCGACGATCAGCGGGGTGCGGCGCCCGGGACGGCCGGGGCCGTCAGCGGGCTTCGGAGAGGGTGTCTTCTCTGCGGACATGCTGGTTCTTTCCGCTTCTTTCCGGATTCTCTGGAGGAGTGCGGCCGTCAGGCCGAGCGGCGGCGGCCGGCGAGGACACCGAACGCGACGCCGGCGATGCCGACGAGGATGCCGATGACGCCGAGGATCCGGGCCGTGGTGTCGGAGGAGTCGGCGGCGGCCGTCTCCTTCTTCGCGTCGGCCTTGCCGTCGTGGCCGGCCTTCTCGTCGTGCCCGGCCTTCTCGTCCGTCGCGGTGGAGGCCGAGGCGGACGGGGCGGCGGCGCCGCCGTGGTGGTCGGCGGAGGCGGCGGAGAGCTTCAGGACGGGGGCGGGGTTCTGCGGCTCCTCCGCGCCTTCCTTCTGCTCCTCGATCCAGCGCACGACCTCCTTGTTGTCGTACGTCTGGATCGCCTTGAGGACCAGCTGGTCGGCGTCCTCGGGCAGCTGGCCGAGGGAGAGCGGGAACTGCTGGAACTGGCCGGGTCCGATCTTCGAACCGTCGGCGGTCCACGTCACCTTGGAGACGGCCTCGTTGATCGTCTTGCCGTGCAGCGTCAGCGGCTTGCTGAGCTTGCTCTTGGTCACCTCGGCCTTCCAGCCGGGGATGGGCTGCGGCATGACGGAGGCCAGCGGGTGGTCGAGCGGGAAGTTGACCTCGAGCTTCACGGTGGAGGCGTTGTCGCGCTCGTTCGGGACCTTGATGTTGACGGTCGCGTAGCCGCCCTTGGCGGCCTCGCCCTGCGGCTGCACGCTCACGTGCGCGAACGCCGTGCCGGACAGCAGCACGACGGAGGAGAGGGCGATGCCACCGGCGAGGGCGACCCGGGTGGCGGAGACACGGGAGGAGACACGGGAAACGGTCATGGCAGAAGACACTCCAGCTCGGAGGAAGGCGAGGGAGTCCGGCGCGCCGGGGGACTGACCCCGGACCGGCGTGCGGACGAGCACGGCCCCGCTCCCTGTGAGCGGTCCGTGTCAGGCTGCGAGAACGCAGTCGGCGGCCGGCGGGCCGCGCCTGATCACCGTGTGCAGGAGTGCCTCGGCCACCGGCGGAGGCGAGGAGTCGAAGGCCGTACGGACCGTCCGCCGCGGCCCCGTGCCGGGTACCGCCGCGAGGCCGTTGAGCAGCGCCCGTACGAGCCGGAGGGCTGCTCGCAGCGAGCGGACGAGGGCGCACTCGGCGAGCTCCGTCGCCCCCTGCTCGGAGAGTTCGACGAGACGGCCGAGGGCCCGGTCGCCGCGGCGCAGCAGCCAGCCCGTGGCCACCGCGGCCAGCAGATGGCCGAGGAGCATGGGCAGGCCGGGCAGCAGCTCACCGGCGGGCGCGGTCGCCGCGGCGGCCGTGTGTCCGAGGTGGGCGTGGGCACCGGACTGCGCGGTGGCGGGGTCGAGCCCGGCGTCGCGGATGACCCTGGAGGCGTCGGCGGAGGTGAGGGACGAGGTCCCCGCGCCGCAGACGAGCCGTGCCGCCATCCGTACGAGGGCGTCGTCGGCCTGGGAGCTCAGGCCGAGCTGGCGCTGACCGAGGCCGAAGAGGGCGTGCAGCCCGAGCTGTCCGCCGGCGAGGGCGCCGACGACGAAGCCGAGCGAGCGTTCCCGCCCGGTGAAGAGGACGGTGATGCCGAAGACGCCGAGGAATCCGGCGAGCAGCGTCCACAGGGCGATGCCCGCACAGGCGGCGATGGCGTGCCCGAGCGCGGACAGCACGACGCAGACCGCGGTGAACACCGCGGCCCTCAGCAGCCGTGGAGCGAGCGCGGGGGCATTCATGGCGGGCCCATCATCGCACCACGGGCCCCACCGGTATGAGGCAGGTCCAGAAGGTCGTTCTTGGGGCTCTTGGGGGTCTTCGAGGTGACATACACCGGCGCGCGAGCCCGGTGCATCCGCCGATCGAGCGCTCTTGACGCGTCCGTGCGCTTACGAAGGCTTCTGTCCGGCAATAGGTATCGGTATGTCGAGCCGCTGCCGGGAGGCTGGAGCATGAGCATCTGGTGGTCACTCCATCTGCGGCGCGAAGCCGCGAGCGTGCCCCTCGCGCGAAGGCTTCTGCTGGGCACGATGGAGACGGCGGGTGTCGATCCCGACGTGTCGTACGAGCTGTCGGTCGCGCTGACCGAGGCGTGCGCGAACGCGGTCGAGCACGGCGGCGACGGCTCCGACGAGTCGGGTGCGGCCGGCAGGGCCTATCGGGTGACGGCGTACCTGGACGGCGAGACCTGCCGTATCGAGGTGGCGGACTCGGGCCCCGGTTTCCCCGGCGCCGAGCTGCCCGCCGCGCCGTCGGACGCCGAGCACGGCCGGGGGCTGCGCCTCATCGAGGAGCTCGCGGACCATGTGCAGTTCGGCAACCGGTCGGGCCGGGGTGGCGCGGTGGTCAGCTTCGACAAGATCCTGAAGTGGAAGGACAGCCCTTCCCTGCTCATGGCGTGAGCACGGGGAAGGGCCCCCGCCGGTCGGTCGGCGAGGGCCCTTCGGTTCCAACGTACGCGGAGGTCAGCCCTTCAGCGCGGCCATCCACGCCTCGACCTCGTCGGCGTGGCGCGGCAGCGCGTCCGAGAGGTTCCGGTTGCCGTCCTCGGTGACGAGGATGTCGTCCTCGATCCGGACGCCGATGCCGCGGTACTCCTCCGGCACGGTCAGGTCGTCGGCCTGGAAGTACAGACCCGGCTCGACGGTCAGGCACATGCCCGGCGCGAGGGTCGTGTCGACGTAGGCCTCGGTGCGCGCGGCGGCGCAGTCGTGGACGTCCATGCCGAGCATGTGACCGGTGCCGTGCAGGGTCCAGCGGCGCTGGAGGCCGAGCTCCAGGACGCGCTCGACCGGGCCCTCGACGAGGCCCCACTCGACGAGCTTCTCGGCGAGGACGCGCTGGGCGGCGTCGTGGAAGTCACGGTAGGCGGCGCCGGGCTTCACCGCGGCGATGCCGGCCTCCTGCGCCTCGTACACGGCGTCGTAGATCTTGCGCTGGAGCTCGGTGTACCGGCCGTTGATCGGCAGGGTGCGGGTGATGTCCGCGGTGTAGAGCTCGGTGGTCTCCACGCCGGCGTCGAGCAGCAGCAGGTCGCCGGAGCGGACGTCGCCGTCGTTGCGCACCCAGTGCAGGGTGGTGGCGTGCGGGCCGGCGGCGCAGATGGAGCCGTAGCCGATGTCGTTGCCCTCGACGCGGGCACGGAGGAAGAAGGTTCCCTCGATGTAGCGCTCGCTGGTGGCCTCGGCCTTGTCGAGGACCTTGACGACGTCCTCGAAGCCGCGGGCGGTGGAGGCGCAGGCCTTCTCCAGCTCGGCGATCTCGAAGGAGTCCTTGATGAGGCGGGCCTCGGAGAGGTAGACGCGGAGTTCCTCGTCGCGCTCGGCGGTGACCTTGTCGGTCAGCGCGGCCTCGATGCCGGCGTCGTGGCCGCGGACGTTGCGGACGGGGCCGGTGGCCTCGCGCAGCGCCTCGGCCAGCTCGCGGACGTCCTTCGCGGGGACGCCGAGGAGCTGCTCGGCCTCGGTGAGGGAGTGGCGGCGGCCGACCCACAGCTCGCCCTGGCCGTCGAGCCAGAACTCGCCGTTCTCGCGGTCGGAGCGCGGCAGCAGGTAGATCGTCGCCTCGTGACCGCTCTTCACCGGCTCCAGGACGAGGACGCCGTCCTGCGTCTGGTCGCCGGTGAGGTACGCGTACTCGGTGGAGGCGCGGAAGGCGTACTCGGTGTCGTTCGACCGGGTCTTCAGCTTGCCGGCCGGGATCACCAGGCGCTCGCCCGGGAAGCGGGCGGAGAGCGCCGCGCGGCGCTCGGCGGTCTTGCCGGCCTGGGCGACCGGCTCCAGGCCGCGCAGCTCGGTGTCGGCCCAGCCGGACTTCATGTTCTCGGCCAGCTCGTCGGAGACGCCCGGGTACAGGCCGTTCTTCCGCTGCTTGATCGCCTGTTCCTCAGTCTCTTCCGGGGTCTCCGGCGTGAGCTCCTCGGCCACGGGTCTGCCTCCTCTTGGTACGACACTGAACCCCCACCATCGTACGGTCGTACGGAAGGGGGCCCAGGGCCGGAAGACCCATTACCGGAATGTCACGCTCCGCTTATGTGCACCCACGACCCACGCGGGCGGCCGCCCGGCGCCGTTCAGTCGAAGCGGGCGGCGAGCAGGACCACGTCCTCCCCGTCCACGGCGGTGTCGAGACCCTCGGGCAGCATGGTCCGCAGGACGTGGTCGGCGACGGCGCCCGGGTCGCCCCGGTCCGCCTTCGGCACGCTGGACGCCGCCGCGTGGAGCCGCGCGAACGCCCGGTCCATCGCGTCGCCGGTACGGCGAAGCAGCCCGTCGGTGTAGAGAAGCACCGTTTCTCCGGGCTCCGGGGACAGCTCCACGCTCGGCGCCTCCCAGCAGGACAGCATCCCGAGCGGGGCCGAGAGCGAGGTCTCGACGAACTCGGTGCGCCGCTCCCCGATGACCAGCGGCGGCGCGTGCCCCGCCCCGGCGAGGACGATCCGGCGCCGCGCCGGCTCGGCGTACGCGAAGAGCGCGGTCGCCGAGCGGGCCGGTTCGGTCAGCCGGAGCAGGAGCTCCAGGTCGGAGAGGACGGCGACGGGGTCCTCGCCCTCCATCACCGCGTACGCGCGCAGGGAGGCGCGCAGCCGTCCCATGGCCGCGAGCGCGCTCGGTCCGGTGCCGGAGACCGAGCCGACGGCGAGGCCGAGGGCGCCCTCGGGCAGCGGCAGCGCGTCGTACCAGTCGCCGCCGCCCCGGGGGCCGGTGCGGTGGCGGGCGGCGAGCTGGACGCCGGGGACGCGGGGGAGACGGCTGGGGAGCAGCTCCTCGGCGATGGTGGCGACCTGCACGCGGGCGCGTTCGACCTGGAGGAGGCGGGCGAGGTGCTCGGTGGCGAAGCGGCCGTAGAGCCCGATGAGGTGGCGCTGACGGTCGGTGGGCTCCGCGGGCTCGTCGTAGAGCCAGACGGCGGCGCCGAGCCGGCCGGCCTCCTCGGTGGCGAGGGGGAGGGCGTAGCTGGCGGCGTAGCCGAGGCGGGCGGCGACCTCGCGGTGGCGCGGGTCGAGGCCTTCCTCGGTGCGGACGTCGCGGATGGCGATCGGATCGGGGACCCGCTCGGGGTGGACCGGATCGGGGAGGCCGTCGAGGAGGCGGCCGTAGCTGCTGGTGCCGCGCGGGACGGTCTCGATCGTGCCGAGGTCCGAGTGGGCGAGACCGAGGCCGATGGTGGAGGCCGGGCCGAGCCCGTCGGCCGGTTCGAGGACGGCCATTCCGCGGCGGGCCCCGACGAGGGCGGCGCCGGCGCCGAGGACCTCGCGAAGGGCCTCGTCGAGGGAGGCGGTCCTGATGAGGCGCTCGGTGAGTTCGTGGAGGGTGGTGAGGTCGGAGACCCAGGTGGCGAGCCGGTCCTGGATCAGCGCTCCCGGTGGGGAGACCGGATCGGAGGGTGCTGCCGCCGCGGGGACCCCGGGGAGGGGCGCCGTAGTGTGCGGGGGCCCGGGAACCGTGGAATCGATTCCGGCCACTTTCGGCATGCGTGGGGCGCTCATGTCAGTCGGCTTTCCGACCGGTGCGTTTGACGCCATAGCATCGCAAACCCCCATGTCATTCTGAGCCGCTCGATGCATCCACATGTACACGCACAAGAGGAACGATGTCCAGCATTGTCCCCACGGGACTTGTGGTGTCCGTGAGGTCGCGCGAGAGGGTTGAAGTCCTGGCGAAGTTGGCCGAAAATTGTCCTCGGTGTGCACCTTTTGCGGTCGACTGGCGTCGTTTGAAAGCGCGTCATTCCGAGCGTGCTGGGTACGTAATCGGTGACAGGCAGGGGCAGTTGGAGCTGCCCCGGAACGCGACGCGGAACCCCGGCGTCTTACATGCCGCAGGCCGCAGCCCGTCACCGAATGGCGGGGAACGTGTTCTGACCCGCCTCTGGTGCTGACCTGGCTCCACCTCGTTCTGACCTGGCTCCACCTGGTACTCACCCGCTCCATCTGGTTTCCACGTGGTTCCACCTGGTTCCGGCACGGCCGGCCCCGCTCCGACAGGGGCCGCCATCCCGCCGACCCGGTACGCGCTGATACGCACGGTGAAGTGTCCTGCACATAGTGTGATGTGGATTCGGCGTTCAACGGAAAGGAACGAGCGCTCATGCGCGAGATCCTCGGAAGGCGACGCAGGCTCCGGTTCCGGCGCAAGGCGAGGACCGCCCGGCTCGACGCGGCGGTCACCTTCGCCGTCGAATGGGACTGGCCCGTCCTGCCGGGAGCGGGCCTGAGAGCGACGACCCGCACGTCCGCGGGAGCCGCGTGCTCCTGCCCCGACCCCGAGTGCGTGGTCCCCGGCGCACACCCCTACGACCCCGGACTGCTCGCGGCCACCACCGACGAGCGGATGATCCGCTGGTGGTGGACCCGGCGCCCGGACGCCCCGGTGGTGCTCGCCACGGGCGGCGGCGCGCCCTGCGCGGTCAGCCTCCCCGCGGTCGCGGGAGCGCGGGCGCTCGCCGCGCTCGACGCCACGGGCATGCGGCTCGGCCCGGTGGTCGCGACCCCGACGCGATGGTCGATCCTCGTGGCTCCGTACAGCCTCGAACGGCTCGGCGAGCTGCTGTACGCGAAGGACAGCGTCCCCAGCTCGCTGCGCTTCCATGGAGAGGGCGGCTATCTCCTCCTGCCGCCCTCGGTCGCCGGGACCGGACAGGTCCGCTGGGAGCGGTCCCCGCTCGCGGGCTCGGCCCGGCCTTGGCTGCCGGACGTGGAGGCGGTGGTCGACGCCCTGGTGGAGGCGAGCACGACCACACCGGGCGGCGGGAGCCGACTGACGTACTGAGAAGGCGGCAACCGGCACCGGTGGCCGCACTGGCACTGGCACCGGGGGCCGTGGCCGCACCACCACCGGTGGCCGCACTGGCACCAGCGGCGGCACCGGCGCGGCGGGACGTCCTTCACCCGAACGGGTGTGGCCTGGCCCGACTTGTACGGGAAACGGGCGCGCGGCCGACCGCGCGCCCGTCGGCCGCCGCTATGTTCACCCCACCGTTCAAGATCTCCAGCCGAGCAGGAGCAGGTGGGGCGCATGGGTCCGGTGAACCTCCGCGTGGTCGGACTGGGCGCCGCCGTCACGGTCGCCGTACTGCTGCCGCTGGTCGCGATGGCGGGGCCGACGGGCGAGCCCGTCGCGGGTGGGTCCGCACGGCCGGCGGGGGCGGCCGATGCCGCCGACGCGAAGCCCGGGGAGCTGCTGAAGGGGCTCGGCCTCGGCCCCCGTACAGAGCCCGCCGCCGACCCGGCCGCCTCTGAGGCCGACCCGGCTGCCTCTGAGGCCGACCCGGCCACCCGCGTCTCTCCCGGCGCCCCCGTCACTCCCCGTAACGACCCCGCCGCTCAGGCGTCCCCGGAGCGGGTCACGAACTGTGGGCCGGAACTCGCCTCTCCCGAGGGGGTCGAGGCGCAGACCTGCGTCCTGGCGGAGGGTCCCGACACCTGGGGCCGTACGTACTACCGGAACGCGACCGGCCAGAATCTCGACGCGTTTCTGACCCTCATGGCACCCGGCGGGCGGACCGTACAGGTCCGCTGCCCGGTCGCCGCGCAGGACGAACCGGGAACCTGTGAAACACCCAGGGAGCGGGGCCGCGGGGTGGCCACGGCCTATACGGCGGTAGCGGAATTCGCGGGCACCGGCGAGGGGGACAACACCCCGCTGCTGCTGCGGGCGGGCAGCAACACGGCGGACAGCGAAGGAAGTTGAGCGTCGACGCCCCGGACCTGCCGGAGGCGGACATGGAAAGGCCCGATCGCTGGCGACGGGGGATGCACCAGCGACCGGGCTTCCAGAACGGTAACAAGAGATCTGCTGTTCGCAAATTCGATCTCGGTTATTCGGACAGGGATTTACCCGTCCGCAGACCGGGTTGTGGCAGAAGTCACCGACTGGTCGGTCTGTCAGTCACCGATACCACGCGGGGTATCAGCTGAGAGTTACCTGACGGTTCGTGAGGCCGCCACGCGCGCGCCGCTCCTCCGCGGTGAGCGGAGCGTCCGAGGCGAGCGCCTCGGTCAGCCGCTCGGCGAACTCGGCGGCCGGCTTCTCGCACTCCTCTGCGGTCATCGAGGTCGGCAGGTCCCAGACCGGCACCATCAGTCCGTGCGCGCGGAACGAACCGACGAGGCGGGTGTCCGCGCCGATGGAGGTACCGCCGGCGGCCTGGAGGCGGGCGAGCGCGTCGAGCAGCTTCTCCTCCGGGTACGGCATGACCCAGCGCAGGTGGTTCTTGTCCGGGGTCTCGCACCAGTACGCCGAGTCGACGCTCGCCAGCTTCACGGTCGGGATCGCGGCCGCGTTGGCCCGCTCCAGGGAGGCGGCGACCTCCGGGTCGGCGCCGTCCGCGGACTGCGGGATCCAGAACTCGAAGCCCGAGTGGACCTCCGGGGCGAACGTGGCGTCCGCGTCCAGCAGATCCTGCAGACGCGGGCCCTCGGCCGGGACGCGGCGCGGCGGGACCGGGGTGCCCGGCTCGGTCTCCAGGGCGCGCTGGAGGGTGTCGGCGAGGTCGCGGGCGAGGTCGCCGGAGGTGGAGTCGTTCTGCAGGGCGAGCAGGACGGAGCCGTCGTCGCGGCGGAGCGCCGGCCACGCCATCGGCAGCACGGTCGCGAGCGTCACGGAGGGCACGCCCTCCGGGAGCCCGCCCTTGAGGGTGAGCGGCACGGTGGCGGCGGGCACCAGCTCGCGCAGCGCGACCCAGTCGCACTCGCCGGCCAGGCCCTCGAAGGGGCGCTGGACGAGCTCGGTCACGGCGTGCGCGGCGGCCCGGCCGTGACACGCCTTGTAGCGGCGGCCCGAACCGCACGGGCACGGCTCGCGCGCCCCGACGACCGGGATCTCCCCGTTCGTGACCTGTGCCTGACCGGTCTTGCCGGCCTTCGTCTGGGGGCGCTTCTTGGCCATGGTGTGGCTTTCTCCCGATCGCGGCGGTGCGGTGCTTGTTCCGGGCGCGAGCCTAGCCGTACCGCGCACCGACGCCCTTCAGGCGGGCCGCTGCCCCTGGGTGGGGGCGCGGCCACGATGCGCCGTGCGGGGTCGGGGTCGCCGTGTGAGACGCGGCCACGATGCGCCGTGCGGGGGCGGGATCGCCGTGTGAGACGCGGCCGCCGATCGCGGTGCGCCGCCGGGATCCCCGTGCGCCGCCGGGATCCCCGTGCGCGGTCGGGAACCTCGTGCGGCGTCGGGATCCGCGGCCGCGGTCGTAATCCTCGTGCGGCGTCGATCCAGTCGTCGTACGACGTCAATCCAGGTCGTCGTACGCGTCCAGGATCTCGAAGCGGGAGCCGCCGCCGACGCGGGACGCGAAGTCCTCGCGGCGGTGTCCCTCGGTCACCACCACCCAGACCGTGACCTCGCCGGTCGCGCTGTCCCGTACACCCCAGTCCTGGGCCAGCGCGCTGATGATGTTCAGCCCGCGGCCGCCCCGTGCGGTGACCGACGGCGTCGCCGGAACGGGCCGCGTCGGGCCGCCTCCGTCCGTGACCTCGACTCTGAGGCCGCCCGCCGGGTCCACCCTCCAGGCCGCCCGTACATCCCCGTCGCCCCGATCCGCGTGCCCCAGCGGCCTGCCGTACCGGCAGGCGTTGCTGAGCAACTCGGAAAGGATCAGCACCGCGTCGTCGACGACCGATTCGGACACCCCGCTGCGGTACAGCTCGTCCCGCATCCGGTGTCTCGCCTCACCCACGCCCGCAGGGCCATGGGGTACGGCCATGCTCGACGACGTGGGCACCTCCTGTGCCACCACCAACGCCACCCCCGAGACCTCCTTTGCCCCACGCCACCGTGTGGATGCCCCAATGGCCTGGACCGGAAACCGGCCAGTCCGTGTGCGATGAGGCACTCGTGACGATCGCGTACGCGTGAAACGCGCCGGTGCACACCCTGTAAGCCCTGTGAAGCCTTGTGGCGCAAGGGAAAGAGGGTGCTGGAGGGGAGGCTGGGGAGGCGAGAAAGGGGGAAACGCGAGAAACGCGTCGCCGGAAGCGCTCAGTCGCGGCGCAGCTGGGCGAGCACCTGCTTGGGGCGGTTGGTGATGATCGCGTCCACGCCGAGGCGCTCGCAGAGCTCGACGTCCTCGGCCTCGTCCACGGTCCAGACATGGACCTGGTGCCCGGCCTTCTGGAGCCGCAGGATCACGGCCGGGTGGTGGCGGACGATCCGGATCGACGGCCCGGCGATGCGCGCGCCCGCGGGGAGCCGTCCGTCGCGCAGCCGGGGCGAGACGAACTGGGCGAGGGAGACGGTGGGGAGGGTCGGCGACGCGGCGGCGATCCGCTGCAGGGAGCGGGCCGAGAAGCTCATGACGCGTACGGGGGATTCGGCGGCGGACGCGGGCGCGTCCAGGCCGAAACGCTTGAGGAGCTGGAGCAGCCGCTCCTCGACCTGGCCCGCCCAGCGGGTGGGGTGCTTGGTCTCGATGGCCAGCTCGACCCTGCGCCCGGCGTCGGAGACCAGCTCCAAGAGCCGCTCCAGGGTGAGGACGGAGGTGTACCCGGGGTCGCCCCAGTCGGGGCTCTCACCGGAGTCGTCGCGGCCCTTCCAGGTGCCGAAGTCGAGGGCGGTGAGATCGGCGAGTTCCAGGGCGGAGACGGCGCCGCGGCCGTTCGAGGTGCGGTCGACGCGGCGGTCGTGGACGCAGACGAGATGGCCGTCGGCGGTGAGCCTGACGTCGCACTCCAGGGCGTCGGCGCCGTCCTCGATGGCCTTCACATAGGCGGCCAGAGTGTGTTCCGGTGCGTCCTCGGAGGCTCCACGGTGGGCGACGACCTGGAGGGGGACGCGGTTCGGGTGCTGCCGTGCGTGAGTCACGGCGTCATGGTGCCATTGGCAGGGCGGAGCGGGCACACCGGAAGGGTGTCCGTTCTGTCCGTATATAAAGGTAGGGGGGTGAACGCACAGCTCCGCCTTACAGCGGCCTGACGTCCTGTGGGAAAAGCTGGTGCAGAACCCTGGACCCCGTAGGCGACCAGTAGGTACCACCACCCCACCCCGCGCAGTCAACGAGGAGAGCGAGCTGTGAGCACCGAGAACGAGGGCACGGCGGTACCGGCGGACCACCCGGCTGCCCCGTCCACTCCGTCCACCCCTCCGACGACTCCGACGACTCCGGCGCCTCCGACGACTCCGGCGCCTCCGACGACTTCCTCGGCGTCGACGCCGGCTCCCGCGCCGACGGACGCCCGGTCGGACGCCCGGTCGGACGCCCCGACGGTCGCGCAGACCCCGGCTCCGGAAGCGACCCCGGCCCCGGCCTCGACCCCGGCACCCGCCCCCGCGCCGGAACCGACCGCGACCACCCCCACCCCGGTCGCCGCAGGAGCCGGCTGGCCGCCGCCCCCGCCGACCGTGCCGGCCTGGGGTGCCCCGCTCCCGCCCGCGCCCCCCGCCCCTGCGGCGCCGCGGGGGCGGGCCGGCGGCCTGGTGGCGGCGGTCCTGGTGGCGGCGCTCGTCGCCGGCGGCATCGGCGGTGGCATCGGCTACTGGGCCGCCCAACGCGGCGACGAGGGCGTCAGCTCCACGACGGTCTCCTCGGGCGAGGCCCCGGCCTCCTTCAAGCGCGAGCCCGGGACGGTCGCGGCGGTCGCCGCGAAGGCGCTGCCGAGCGTGGTCACCATCCAGGCGAAGTCGGGCGGTTCGCAGGGCGAGGGCGGCACGGGCACGGGCTTCGTGTACGACCAGGAGGGCCACATCGTCACCAACAACCACGTGGTGGCGTCGGCGGCGGAGGGCGGCACGCTCTCCGTGACGTTCCCGGACGGCAAGTCGTACGACGCGGAGGTCGTCGGCCGGGCCGAGGGCTACGACGTGGCCGTACTGAAGCTCACGAACGCGCCGAAGGGGCTGAAGCCGCTGCCGCTCGGCGACTCCGACAAGGTGGCGGTCGGCGACTCGACGATCGCGATCGGCGCGCCCTTCGGTCTGTCGAACACGGTGACGACGGGGATCATCAGCGCCAAGAACCGACCGGTCGCGTCGGGCGACGGTTCAGGCGGCAGCAACTCGTACATGAGCGCGCTGCAGACGGACGCGTCGATCAACCCGGGCAACTCGGGCGGTCCGCTGCTCGACGCGAGCGGCGCGGTCATCGGCATCAACTCGGCCATCCAGTCCACCGGTAGCGGCTTCGGCCAGTCCCAGGCGGGCTCGATCGGCCTGGGCTTCGCGATCCCCGTGAACCAGGCGAAGAACGTGGCCCAGCAGCTGATCAGGACGGGCAAGCCGGTGTACCCGGTGATCGGCGCGACGGTGAACATGCAGGAGCAGGGCGAGGGCGCGACGATCGCCTCCCAGGGCTCGGGCGGCACCCCCTCGGTGACCCCCAACGGCCCGGCGGCGAAGGCGGGCCTGAAGGCCGGTGACGTGATCACGGGCTTCGGCGACCACCAGATCGACAGCGGCCCCTCCCTGATCAGTGAGATCTGGACCCACAAGCCGGGCGACCAGGTCAAGATCACCTACGAGCGCGACGGCAAGACCTCCACGGCCACGGTCACCCTCGGCGAACGCACCGGCGACAGCTGACCGGCTAGGCTGTCCCCCGCGCCGCACGTGGACACACCGCCGGCGCGGGGTGGGTTGCCCGAGCGGCCTAAGGGAACGGTCTTGAAAACCGTCGTGGCAGCGATGTCACCGTGGGTTCAAATCCCACACCCACCGCAGTGGATCGGCGAACGCGCTGGTCGGAAGGGGTGCTCCGGATGCCGGGGCGCCCCTTCGTCGTGTGTGGGGGCGGGGGGATCTCCGTGGGCCGGGGCCTTCCGGCGTGCATGTGGGCCCTTCCGGGTGCCTCTGCGGATGCGGGACCCGGGTGGTGCCGTGATGCTGGAGGGGCTGGAACAGTGGCTAGGAGGGCCAGGATGTCTGTGTTCGACAAGCTCAAGGGAATGCTGAAGGGCCACGAGGATCAGGCCTCCAAGGGCGTGGACAAGGCCGGCGACTACGTCGACGGGAAGACGCAGAGCAAGTACAGCAGTCAGGTCGACACCGCCCAGGAGAAGCTCAAGGAGCAACTGGGAGGCACGGGTCAGCAGCCGGACTCTCCGCCCCAGCCCCCGCCGCAGCAGTAGCGCGAGGCGCGAAGCGACCGTCAGGGCGCCCCGGATTCGCATCCGGGGCGCCCTTTTCGGGATGTGGCGGGGTGGGTTCCTCGGGTTTCATGGGGCATCGGAGGGTGGAGGACCGGACGAAGGAGTGTTGTCGTGGTGCGGATCGTGCTCGTGCAGGGGGACATCACCGCCGAGGCCGCCGACGCGATCGTGAATGCCGCGAACTCCTCGCTGCTGGGCGGCGGCGGGGTCGACGGCGCCATTCACCGCAAGGGCGGCCCCGAGATCCTCGCCGCCTGCCAGGACCTGCGCCGCTCGCACTACGGCAAGGGGCTGGCCACCGGGCAGGCCGTGGCGACCACGGCGGGGCGGTTGCCGGCCCGGCACGTGATCCACACGGTCGGACCGGTCTGGTCGCGCGACGAGGACCGTTCGGAGCTGCTGGCCTCCTGCTACCGCGAATCCCTGCGGATCGCGGACGAGTTGGGTGACCGTACGGTGGCGTTCCCCGCCATCTCCACCGGGATCTACGGCTGGCCGATCGACGACGGCGCCAGGATCGCCGTGCGGACGGTGCGAGCCGCCCCCACCGACGTGGAGGAAGTCCGCTTCGTCCTCTTCGACGCCCCGGCCTATGCGGCCTTCGAGGCGGCCGTGGGGGAGCGGGACGTTCCTTAGGCCGAGCGTTCCTCAGACCGAGCGTTCCTCAGGTCGAGCGTTCCTCGGTCGAGCGTTCGGTAGGCCGAGCGTTCCTTGGGTCGAGTGTTCCTTAGGTCGAACTTTCTCCGTCCGTCCGTCCGTTCGGTTTCTGTGTGCAGGGGACGCGCCGTCGTGATCTTCCGGAGGGGAGATTGGCGGAAAATCTGCCGGAACGCTTCCTCCCTTGTGGTGCACGGGCTGCCGGTGTCCTGAATGCCTTTCCCCTGGTTGAGCTGGGCCTTTGATCGAGACCGCCGGGTTTATCTGCTTGTCCTCACGCTTGCGGGGGAATCGGGCGCTCCGGGATGGTTCGCCGGGGATTCGGTGGGCAACTCTGGATTCGCGACGTCGAGCACAAACGACCGGGGCGGTCGGCCAACTGCCTTGGACCTGGCCGTACTTCAGAGCACTTCAGAGCAGTTCCGTGCACAGCACCAGATTTCAGTTCCCGGAGGAACAGACATGGCAAGCATCCGTACCGCCCGCATCCTCGCCGCCGCCGCCGCCCTGCCCCTCGCCGCCGCGCTCTTCACCGGGGTGGCCCAGGCCGACAACGGTGGGTTCGCGGACGACGGATCGAACACGAGCGTCGCCACGATCATCGGCAGCGGCGTGGGTGGGGACAACTTCGGCAACTCGACCACGACGCAGCAGGTGGCGACCGGTTCCGGTGCCTCCAATCAGAACAACACGGCCAGCGTGAACGGCTCCGCCTTCACTCACATCGCCCAGAACAACGCGGTGGTCAACTTCCACCCGTGGTGGTGACCGGCTCGGCACGGCAGCCGGCCCGACGGGGGGCGTGACCGCGGTGTGAACGACGGCCTGTGCGGCGGTACTTCGGTACCGGCGTGCGGGCCGTCTGCGTGTGTCCACGGGCCCGCGCGGTCGGTCGTCGACCTTGACAGAGGTCCTGAATCTGACGGACAGTCAGAGACCTCAGTCGTCCCACGGGAGGCCGTCGCCGTGCACCTCGCCCCGACCGAGCGGCAGCTACGGCTGCGCGCCGAACTCCGCGCGTACTTCCGGGACCTGATGCCCGAAGGTCCGCCCCCCGCCACCGACATCGCCGCCCAGCGCCGGCTGCTCCGCCGGATCGGCGCCGACGGGCTCCTCGGTCTCGGCTGGCCCGAGGAGTACGGCGGTCGGGGCCGCGGTCCCGACGAGCAGTTCGTCTTCTTCGACGAGGCGTACCGCGCGGGCGCCCCCGTGTCGATGGTCACGCTCAACACCGTCGGCCCCACCCTCATGACCTACGGGACCGAGGAACAGAAGGCCTTCTTCCTGCCCCGGATCCTGCGCGGCGAGACCGTCTTCGCCATCGGGTACAGCGAGCCCGAGGCCGGCACGGACCTCGCCTCCCTCCGGACGCGCGCGGTCCGCGACGGCGAGTCCTGGCTGATCGACGGCCAGAAGATCTTCACCTCCAACGCCCAGAACGCCGACTGGATCTGGCTCGCCTGCCGCACCGATCCCGACGCGCCCCCGCACAAGGGCATCTCGATCGTCCTCGTCCCCACCGACTCCCCCGGCTTCTCCTGGACCCCGATCGCGACCGTGGGCGGGCTGACGACCACGGCCACGTACTACGACGGGATACGGGTCCCCGCCGGGAACCTCGTCGGGCCCGAGCACGGGGGCTGGGGGCTCATCACCAACCAGCTCAACCACGAGCGGGTCGCGCTCGCCGCGATCGGCATGCAGGCCGAGGACTTCTTCGCCGCCGTGCTCGACCGGGCCCGTACCCCCGATCCGGTGACGGGTAGGCGTCGCATTGACGAGCCGTGGGTTCGGATCCGAGCTGCCGAAGCCCATGCCCGACTGGCCGCGACACGCCTGCTGAACTGGCGTTTGGTGGGAGATGTGGGGGCCGGCCGGCTGGCCCCCGGGGACGCGAGCGGCGTGAAGTTCGTGGGAACCGAATCGGCGGTGGAGGTGTATCGAATATGTCAGGAGATCGCGGGTGGGTCGGGGACGGTGCGAGCGGGATCGCCGGGGGAGTTCGACGGCGGTGAGCTGGAGCGCATGAACCGGGCCGCGCAGATCAACACCTTCGGGGGAGGGGTGAGCGAGGTGCAGCGCGAGATCGTCGCGAGGATGCGGCTCGGCATGAAGGGGAGGGGCCGACGATGACCCGCACACGAAGCCAGGACGGGCCGGACCCGTCGCCGGACGGGCTGTACGAGCGGCTCACGGGGTTCGCGGGGCGGTCCGCCGCGACGGCCGGCGCCGGCAAGGATCCGGTCAACCTGCCCATGATCCGGCACTGGTGCGAGGCCATGGGGGACGGCCATCCCGCCTACCGGGGGCCCGACGCCGTCGCTCCGCCCACGATGCTCCAGGCCTGGACGATGGGCGGTCTCTCGGGGCACACGGACCGCTCCTCCGCCCACGAGGAGCTGTTCGCCCTCCTCGACGGGGCCGGATACACGTCGGTGGTCGCGACCGACTGCGAGCAGGAGTACCTGCGACCGCTGCGGCCCGGCGACGAGATCACCTTCGACACCGTCATCGAGTCCGTGTCGGCCCTCAAGACCACCAAGCTCGGGTCGGGGCACTTCGTCACCACCCGGACCGACGTCCGCGCCGGCGGTCAGCTGGCCGGCACCCACCGCTTCCGCATCCTCAAGTACGCGCCCGCCGCGCGACCGCGGAGGCCGGAGCCTCCCGCCGGGACCGAGGCGAAGCAGCCGGAGGGAAGCCAGTCGGAGGGAAGGCAGGCCGAGGGAAGGCAGCCGGAGGGAAGCCAGCTGGAGGGAAAGCAGGCCGAGGGAAGGCAGCCGGAGGGAAGGCAGGCCGAGGGAAAGCAACCGGAGGGAAGGCAGCCGAAGGCCCGGCGGCCCCGGCCCGTGGTCAACCGGGACAACGCCGGGTTCTGGGAGGGCGTGGCCGCGCACCGGCTGCTCATCCAGCGCTGCGGCGGCTGCGCCGCCCTCCGTCTCCCCTGGCTGCCGGGGTGCGCCGACTGCGGCTCGCCGGAGTGGGACACGGTCGAGGCGAGCGGCGCCGGGACGGTCTACTCGTACGTGGTGATGCACCACCCGTCCTTCCCGGCCTTCGACCCGCCGTACGCGGTCGGTCTCGTCGAACTCGCCGAGGGCGTACGGATGATCAGCAACGTGGTGGGGGTGCCGTACGACAAGGTGCGGATCGGGATGCCGGTGCGGCTGGAGTTCCTGCGCGTCGACGAGGAGCTGGAGCTTCCCGTCTTCCGCGCGGGAGGGGAGGACTGACATGGACTTCACCCCCACCGAGGAGCAGGAGGCGGCCCGCGAGCTGGCCGCCCGGATCTTCGCCGACCTCGCCACCCACGAGCGGCTCAGGGCGGCCGGCACCGGCAGCGACGCCGAGCTCTGGAAGGCCCTCTGCGCCGCCGGGCTGCCCGGCTCCGTCGAGGAGACCGGCCTGCTCGGCCTGGTCCTCCTCCTGGAGGAGCAGGGACGTGTGACGGCCCAGGTGCCGTTCGCCGCGACCTGTGTGTACGGGATCCTCGCCGTCGCCCGGCACGGTACGGACGAGCAGCGCGCCCGGCTGCTGCCCGGCCTCCGCGACGGTACGACGGTGGTGACGGGGGCCTTCCCGGCCTCCGGCGCGATCATCTCGCGGGAGGGGCGGCTCAGCGGGGCCGTGGACTGGGTGCCGTGGCTCAGGGACGCCACCCATGTCCTCGTCCCCGACGAGGACCGCGCCCTCTGGCTGGTCCGCACCGAGGACGCGGCCCGCGTCGATCCCGTCGAGCTCACCGCACCCTGGTCCGCCGGCCGGCTCGTCCTCGACGGGGCCGCCGGGGAGCGGCTCGGGGAGAGCGCCGCCTACGCCGACGTGCTCGCCGCCGCCCGGGTCGGCTTCGCCGGGTTGCAGGCCGGGGTCTGCGCCGGGTCGCTCGCCAGGGCCGTGGAGTACACCTCCGTACGGGAGCAGTTCGGCCGCCCGCTCTCCACCCACCAGGCCGTGCAACTGCGGGCCGCCGACGCCCATATGGACACCGAGACCATCCGGGTCACCGCCTACGAGGCCGCCTGGCGCCACGACGAGGACCTGGACACCCGCGGGGCGGCCCTGACCGCCGCCTGGTGGGCCTCCGAGGCGGGGAAGCGGGTCGTGCACGCCGGTCAGCATCTGCACGGCGGCATGGGCGCGGACCTCGACCACCCCGTGCACCGGCACTTCCTGTGGGGCAGACAGCTCGACGCCCATCTCGGCTGCGGTACCGAACTCCTCGCCGAACTCGGCGACCTTCTCGCTGAAGGAGACCTGTCATGAAGCCCGGCACGGAGACCTTCGTCAAGCCCGGGGACGAGCTGCCGCCGCTGACGATCCCGATCACCCGCACCCTGATCGTCGCCGGGGCCGTCGCCTCCCGCGACTACCAGGACGTGCACCACGACGCCGAACTGGCCAGGGAGAAGGGCTCCCCGGACATCTTCATGAACATCCTCACGACCAACGGTCTCGTCGGCCGGTACATCACCGACCACTTCGGTCCCCGCGCCGTCCTCCGCAGGGTCGCCATCCGGCTCGGCGCCCCCAACCACCCCGGCGACACCATGGTGCTGACCGGCACCGTCACCGAGGTCGACGGGGACACCGCCCACGTCCGGGTCGTCGGTGCGAACGGGCTCGGGCACCACGTCACGGGGTCGGTCACCGTGGAGGTGCCGCGATGAGCCTCCGCACCCGGGACGGCCTCGGCGGCCGGGCGGCCGTGGTGGGCATCGGGGCCACGGAGTTCTCCAAGGACTCGGGCCGCAGCGAGCTGTCGCTCGCCGTCGAGGCGGTGCGCGCGGCCCTCGACGACGCCGGGCTCGCCCCCGCCGACGTCGACGGCATGGTCACCTTCACCATGGACACCAACCCCGAGATCACCGTCGCCCAGGCGTCCGGCATCGGCGAGCTGTCCTTCTTCTCCCGCGTGCACTACGGCGGCGGGGCAGCCTGCGCCACCGTGCAGCAGGCCGCGCTCGCCGTCGCCACCGGGGTCGCGGAGGTCGTCGTCTGCTACCGGGCGTTCAACGAGCGCTCGGGGCGGCGCTTCGGCTCCGGAGTCCAGCAGCGCGAGCCCTCCGCCGAGGGAGTGGCGCTCGGCTGGCAGCTGCCCTTCGGGCTGCTCACCCCGGCCTCCTGGGTCGCGATGATCGCCCAGCGGTATCTGCACACCTACGGGCTGACCCCCGACGCCTTCGGCCATGTCGCCGTCACCGACCGGCGCCACGCCGCCCGCAACCCCGCCGCGTACTTCCACGGGAAGCCGATCACCCTCGCCGACCACGCCGCCTCGCGCTGGATCGTCGAACCGCTCCGGCTCCTCGACTGCTGCCAGGAGACCGACGGCGGCCAGGCGATCGTCGTCACCTCCGTCGAGCGCGCCCGCGACCTGCGGCGTCCGCCGGCCGTGATCCTGGCGGCGGCGCAGGGCGCCGGCCGGAAGCAGGAGGCGATGACCAGCTTCTACCGGGACGAGCTGACGGGACTTCCGGAGATGGGGGTGGTGGCCCGGCAGCTCTGGCGGACCTCCGGCCTCGCACCGAGCGAGATCGACGTGGGCATCCTCTACGACCACTTCACCCCGTTCGTGCTCATGCAGTTGGAGGAGTTCGGCTTCTGCGGTCCGGGGGAGGCGGCCGACTTCGTCGCGGCGGACGCACTCCCGCTGAACACCCACGGGGGACAGCTCGGCGAGGCCTATCTGCACGGCATGAACGGCATAGCGGAGGGGGTACGACAGCTGCGCGGGACCTCCGTGAACCAGATACCCGGGGCGGAGCGGACCTTGGTCACGGCGGGGACGGGGGTTCCCACGTCCGGGTTGATC
The DNA here is from genome assembly GCF_014451325.2 of Streptomyces sp. CB02980. Lineage (GTDB taxonomy): Bacteria > Actinomycetota > Actinomycetes > Streptomycetales > Streptomycetaceae > Streptomyces. Next base: position 566,243 of record NZ_JACSCH020000003.1, read on the forward strand.
CTGGGCACGGACGGCTGAGGCGACGGCCTCAGCGGTGGCCGCGCGGGGCGGGCGGTTCTTCACTCGCGCCATGAGCACACACGCACCACGCCCGGAGCCCACGCCCGCGTCCACGCCCGCGTCCGCGTCCGCATCCGAGCCTGCGCCCGCGCCCACTCCCGCGCCTGCGCCCGCATCCGCACCCACACCCGCGCTCGCATCCGCACCCACACCCGCGCTCGCATCCGCGCCCGCACCCGCAGCCTCACCGACCCCGAGGCCGACCCCGACCCCGAGGCCGACCCCGACCCCGCCGGCGACTCCGCCCGCGACCCGCCCGCCGTCCGCGCCTCCTCCCGGGGGGCGGGCCCGGGCCCGTACCCGCACCTGGCGGCGGGCGCGGCTGCGGATCATGGTCGGGGCCGTCGTGGCGACGCTGGCCGGGGCGGCCCTGGCCGGCGCCCCCGCACCGGTCGTCCCTCCCGGACACGCTCCGGCGGCTCCCGCCCCTGCCCCCGCCGCTGGTCCCCTCGCCCGCGCTGCCGCTCCCATCGACCCCGCCCCTGACGGCCCCGCCCTCGACAGCTCCGCCGCTGCCCCTGCCCTCGTGCATTACGTCGGGCAGGCCTTCGACACCTGTGAGGCTCCGTCCCTCGCGGTGATGAAGGCCTGGAGCAGTTCGCCGTACGGGGCCGTCGGGATCTACTTCGGCGGACGGGGGCGCGGCTGCCCCACCCAGCAGGAGCTGAGCCCCGCCTGGGTCGCCTCCGTCGATGCGATGGGCTGGGGGCTGCTGCCGCTGTTCGTCGGGTCGCAGGCGCCGTGTGTGCACGCCGCCGCCAAGCGGCCGTTCGCCATCGGCAGCAACCCCGTGAGCCAGGGCACCCGCGAGGGGGGTGAGGCGGTGCGGGCCGCGCAGGCTCTGGGTCTGGACGTGAGCAGCCCGCTCTACCTCGACATCGAGGCGTACGAGCAGGGTGACGCGGGCTGCGCCGCGACCACCCTCTCCTTCGTCCGCGCCTGGAACCGGGAGGTGAGTCGCCTCGGCTACGTGCCCGGGTACTACAGCAGCGCGGACACGGGGGTCCAGGACATCGAGGCGGAGCGGCGGGCGGGGACGCAGGACCTGCCGGCCGTGATGTGGTTCGCGCGCTGGCTGGGGCGGCCCGCGCTGTACACCGAATCGGTGCTGCAGCCGGAGGCCTGGACGCCGCACGCCCGGATCCACCAGTACGCGGGCAATGTCACCGAGGCGTACGGCGGCCGCCGCCTCACCATCGACCGGAACGCGATGGACGCGCCCGTAGCCCGTGTCATCCCCCTGGCCGCGCGCGCGGCCGGGGTTACCGCCCCAGCCAGGATTCCCGCCTTGGCGGGCGTTCCCGCCTTGGCCGGCGTTCCCGCCGCTGGCGGGACTCCCGACCGGGCCGGGGACGCGGCGTCCTCCGTCCCCCGACCCTGAGGCCGCCCCGAGGGCTCTCCACCCAGAGGAGGTCGGGCCGTCCCCACCCCTACAACCTGAGGCGGACAGCGGGTCGGGACCTGGGGCCGATCCGCCGGGCACCCCTCCCCTCATAGCGTGGAGTCATGACTCCGCCACCTTCTGGCCCCGTCTGCGCCGGTGCCTCGCAGTACGCGTCGTACTCGACCTTCTCGTCGTACGTACGGGCGCGTGGGCCCGTGCTCCTGCGCACCGCGCGCTCCCTGACCGCCAACCCCTGCGACGCCGAGGACCTGCTGCAGACCGCGCTGGCCAAGACGTTCGTCGCCTGGGAGCGCATCGAGGACCACCGCGCCCTGGACGGCTACGTCCGCCGCGCGCTGCTCAACACCCGTACGTCGCAGTGGCGCAAGCGCAAGGTCGACGAGTTCGCCTGCGACGAGCTGCCGGAGCCCTCCGGTGTCCCGGAGCCGGACCCGGCCGAGCGGCAGGTGCTGCACGACGCGATGTGGCGCGCGGTGCTGAAGCTGCCCGAGCGTCAGCGCCAGATGGTGGTTCTCCGGTACTACGAGGACCTCAGCGAGGCCCAGACCGCCGAGGTCCTGGGAGTGTCCGTCGGCACCGTGAAGAGCGCGGTGTCGAGGGCGCTCGGCAAGCTCCGCGAAGACCCGGAACTGACCCCCGTCCGGTAGGAAGCCCGCAGGCCCGCAGGACGTAGGCACGTGGGTACGTGGGTACGTGGGTCCGCAGGAAGCCGACAGGAAGCAGGAGAAAAGCGTCAAAATCGGTACGGCGTTCCACTCGTGCCAGTGATCACTGGCATTTTCCGTACTCTCGGGTAGTGACATACCGCGCGGTACGTGCGCAGAATCGCCCCATCCTTTCTGCCACGTAGCGCCCACCGGGAGGACGCCCCGTGTACAGCACCATGCAGGACGTACAGCTGACCGTGAGCCGCATTCTCAAGCACGGAATGACGATTCACGGGAAGTCGATCATCACCACCTGGACGGGCGAGCCCGAGCCGCAGCGCCGCACGTTCGCGGAGGCCGGAGCACGCGCGCACCAGCTGGCCAACGCCCTGCGCGACGAACTCGGGGTCACCGGCGATCAGCGGGTCGCGACCCTCATGTGGAACAACTCGGAGCACGTCGAGGCGTACTTCGCGATTCCCTCCATGGGTGCGGTCCTGCACACCCTCAACCTCCGTCTTCCCCCCGAGCAGCTGGTGTGGATCGTCAACCACGCCGCCGACCGGGTCGTCCTCGTGAACGGCTCCCTGCTCCCCCTCCTCGCCCCGCTGCTGCCGCACCTGCCGACGATCGAGCACATCGTGGTCGCGGGCCCCGGCGACCGCTCCGTCCTGGACGGCGTGGCTCCCCGCGTGCACGACTACGAGGAGCTGATCGCGGGCCGTCCGACCACGTACGACTGGCCCGAGCTGGACGAGCGTTCGGCCGCCGCCATGTGCTACACCTCCGGCACCACCGGCGACCCCAAGGGCGTCGTCTACTCGCACCGTTCGATCTACCTGCACTCGATGCAGGTGAACATGGCCGAGTCGATGGGCCTCACCGACAGGGACACGACCCTGGTCGTCGTCCCGCAGTTCCACGTCAACGCCTGGGGCCTGCCGCACGCCACCTTCATGACCGGCATCAACATGCTCATGCCGGACCGTTTCCTCCAGCCGGCCCCGCTCGCCGACATGATCGAGCGCGAGAAGCCGACCCACGCGGCCGCCGTTCCCACCATCTGGCAGGGCCTCCTCGCCGAGGTCACCGCCAACCCCCGTGACCTCTCCTCGATGTCCCAGGTCACCATCGGCGGCGCGGCCTGTCCGCCCGCGCTCATGGAGGCGTACGACCGGCTCGGTGTCCGTCTCTGTCACGCCTGGGGCATGACCGAGACCTCCCCGCTGGGCACGATGGCCCACCCGCCGCACGGCCTCACCGCCGAGGAGGAGTGGCCGTACCGCGTCACGCAGGGCCGTTTCCCGGCCGGCGTCGAGGCCCGCCTGGTCGGCCCGGCCGGCGAACACCTGCCCTGGGACGGCGAGTCCGCCGGCGAGCTGGAGGTGCGCGGCACCTGGATCGCGGGCTCGTACTTCGGCGGCATCGACGGAGAGGTCATCCGCCCGGCGGACAAGTTCAGCGAGGACGGCTGGCTCAAGACCGGTGACGTCGGCGTGATCAGCCCCGACGGCTTCCTCACCCTCACCGACCGCGCCAAGGACGTCATCAAGTCCGGCGGCGAGTGGATCTCCAGCGTCGAGCTGGAGAACGCGATCATGGCGCACCCGGAGGTCGCCGAGGCCGCCGTCGTCGCCGTGCCGGACGAGAAGTGGGGCGAGCGCCCGCTGGCGACCGTCGTCCTCAAGGACGGTGCCACGGCGGACTACGAGACGCTGAAGGCCTTCCTCGCCGACGAGGGCGGCATCGCCAAGTGGCAGCTCCCGGAGCGCTGGGCGATCGTGCCGGCGGTGCCGAAGACGAGCGTCGGCAAGTTCGACAAGAAGGTCATCCGCAGGCAGTACGCGGAGGGCGAGCTGGACGTGACGCAGCTGTAGTCACGTATCCGTACCGGGGTACGGATACGGATACGGCGACGGGGAGGGCTTCGGCGACGAAGCCCTCCCCGTACTCGTTTCGCCGTACTCGTTTCGCCGTACTCGTGTCCGCGCCCGGCTAGTTGGTGCCGATCTTCGCGAGCAGGTCGACGATCCGGGCCTGGACCTCGGCGCTGTTCGAGCGCTCGGCGAGGAAGAGGACCGTCTCGCCGGAGGACAGCTTCGGCAGCTCCTCCTCGGCGAGGTCGCCCGAGGTGTAGACGACGAGCGGGGTGCGGTTGAGGTGCCCGTTCGCCCGCAGCCAGTCGATGATCCCGGCCCGGCGGCGGCGCACCTGCATCAGGTCCATCACCACCAGGTTCGGCTGCGTCTGGGTGGCGAGCGTGACCGCCTCGGTGTCCGTGGCCGCCCGCGCGACCTGCATCCCGCGCCGCTCCAGGGTGGCCGCGAGCGCCTCCGCGATGTCCTCGTTCTCCTCGATCAGGAGGACGCGGGACGGGTGCTGCTCGCTGTCGCGCGGGGCGAGCGCCTTGAGGAGGACGGCCGGATCGGCGCCGTACGCGGCTTCCCGGGTCGCCTGTCCGAGCCCGGCCGCGAGGAGTACGGGCACCTCGGCGGCGACGGCCGCCTGGCGCAGCGACTGGAGCGCGGTACGGGTGATGGGCCCGGTCAGCGGGTCGACGAACAGTGCGGCCGGGAAGGCGGCGATCTGGGCGTCGACCTCCTCGCGGGAGTGCACGATCACCGGCCGGTAGCCCCGGTCGCTCAGCGCCTGCTGGGTGGAGACGTCGGGGGCGGGCCAGACGAGCAGCCGGCGCGGGTTGTCGAGGGGCTCCGGGGGGAGTTCGTCGTCGACGGGGCGCGGCGCGGGCCGGTTGGCGACCTCCACGGCGCCACCGGGGCCGTCGAGCGGCTCGGGACCCTCGTCGGAGCCCTCGGCGGGCGCTCCTATGGCGTACGCGCGGCCCTCGGGCGCGCGGGACGGCGCCTGCGACGGGGTGTCCGCCTGCGGGTGCGGCCTGGCCTCGCCGAGGGCCGGTACGGGGAGTGCGGCCAGGACCGGCGGGTCGGCCTCCGGCGGGGTGGCGAGCCTGCGCCGCCGCCCGGAGCCGTTGGAGCCGCCTGAGGCACCTGAGCCACCGGCGCCGTGGGAGGGCGCGCCGGGGGCCGCGGGGGTCGCCGGGACGGGAGAGACGGCGGGGGTCGCCGGGGCGGCCGGGGCGGCCGGGGCGGGCGGCGGGACGAAGGGGACGCCCTGCCCGAGGGTGCGCACGCTGAACGCCCGCCCCTGGGTCGAGTCCTTCGGCATGGGCAGCTCGGGCGGCAGCGGTACGGAACCGGTGCCGGCACCGGTCGACGAGGTGCTGGACGACCCGGCCCCGGATCCGGAACCGGTGGTGTCCCGGGGTTCGGCCTGCGCGGTGGAAACGGCGTGAGCCGCGGACTGAGCCGGGTCCTGGGCCTGCGGCAGCGACGGCAGGGCCGGCAGCGACTCCGGCTCGGGCGGCGGGGGCGTCACGGCCCGGCGGCGCCCGGTCGGTTCGGCCGGCGGCTGTGCGTGCGGATGGGGCTGCGGCGGCGTGTGATCGGCGCCGGGGACACCCCGTACGGCCTCGTGCTGTCCCTCGTCGGAGACCGGCAGCGGCCCGGTGACGGGAGAGGGGGCACCCGGTCCCGCGAACGGCGCCGGACCCGGCTCGGAGGGACGGTCGGCATCGGCGGGCGGGAGCGCGAACGGCGTCCGGGGCCCGGCATCGGCCGCCGCCGCCCGCTCCTGCGCGGCGGCGAGCGCACGCCGACGGCGCCCGCTCGGCTGAGGCTCGGGCGCGACCTCGGCGGAGGCCACGGCCGGCAGGGCGCGAGCGAGCGCGGGAGCCGACGAGACCCCCGAGGGCTCGACGGCGACACCCTGCGGCGGCACGGCGGCGCCGAGCGCGGCCCGTCCTTGCGCGCCCTCGGCGGCGGTCACGACGGACCCCTCGGCGGGCCGGCCGCGGCGGCGGCCGGTCGGCTCGACGACGGAGGCGCCAGGGGCGCCCGGGGCCGAACCGAGGGCGGGAACGGCCTGTTCCACGCCCGAGTTCTGCTGGGCCGGGATCAGTTCGGCGGGTCCGCCGGCGGCGCCTCCCGTACGGGCGCGGCGACGCCCACTGGGCTCGGCACCGCCCTCGGGGACGACCGAGCTCTCCAGGAAGGCGTCCGTGGAGCTCCGTCGGGCGCGTCGCCGTCCCCCGCCGCCGGAGGTCTCCGGGGAGCCGGCGGAGAGCGCGAGAGGAGCGGAGGAACCGGAAGGGCCGGCGGAACCGGTGGAACCGGCGGGAGCCGAGACGGGCGCGGAAGCCTGCGCGGGCAGCGCGAGCGCCTCCCGACCACCGCCGACCTGCCCGCCGACCGGTCCGCCGACCGGTCCGAGTCCGGGCGTGCCGCCCGATCCGCCCGATCCGTCCGCTGACCCCGCATGGCCCGTCTCCGTCGCGGGGACCGTGCCCCGCCCCGTACCGACGGGGACTTCGAGGACGTACGCGCCGCCGGTCGTCCCCGGCACCTCGTGGGTCTGCACGACACCGCCGTGCGCCGCCACGATGCCGCGTACGACCGGCCCGTGGACCGGGTCGCCACCCGCGTACGGGCCGCGGACCTCGATCCGTACGACGTCACCGCGCTGTGCGGCCGCGACGACGATCGTGGAGTCGGCAGGCCCGGAGCCCTGGGCGGTGGCGCGGTTCTTGCCGGTCGCGTCGACGCCGGCGACGTCCGCCACGAGGTGCGCGAGCGCGGTCGCGAGCCGGGTCGCGTCGACCTCGGCCTCGATGGGCGGCGCGTGCACGGCGAACTGGGCGCGGCCGGGACCGATCAGGTCGACCGCTCCGTCGATGCCCGCCGTCACGACCCCGTCGAGGAGCGCGACGCGCTTGTCCAGCGCCTCCGTGCCCGCGTCCAGGCGCTGGTAGCCCAGGACGTTGTCGACGAGCGCCGTCATGCGGGCGTACCCGGCGGCGAGGTGGTGCAGGACCTGGTTGGCCTCGGGCCAGAGCTGTCCGGCGTCGTCGGCGGCGAGGGCGCCCAGCTGGGTGCGCAGCTCCTGGAGGGGGCCGCGGAGGGACTCGGCGAGGACGGCCGTGAGCTGCTCGTGCCGGGCGGCGAGGGAGGCGTAGCGCTCCTGCTGCGTCTCGCGGTCGGCGGCGTTCCGCTCGGCGCGGTCGGCGAGTTCGGCGGCGTTCTGCTCGACGAGTTCCTTGAGCTCGGCGGCGTGTTCCTCGACGAGCTGCTCGTACGGCCTGCGGTCGGTGAAGGTCATGACGGCGCCGACGAGCTGGTCGCCGTCGCGGACCGGGGCGGTCGTCAGGTCGACGGGCACGCGGTCGCCCTTCTTCGCCCAGAGGACCTGCCCGCGGACGCGGTGCTTGCGGCCGGACTTGAGGGTGTCGGCGAGCGGCGATTCCTCGTACGGGAAGGGCTCGCCGTCGGGGCGCTTGGCGAGGATCAGCGGATGCAGTTCCTGGCCGCCGAGTTCGCCGGCGCGGTAGCCGAGGATCTGGGCGGCGGCCGGGTTGACGAGGACGACGCGGCCGTCGGTGTCCGTGCCGACGACGCCCTCGGCCGCGGCGCGCAGGATCATCTCGGTCTGCCGCTGCGAGCGGGCGAGTTCGGCCTCGGTGTCGAGGGTGCCGGTGAGGTCCCGGACGACCAGCATGAGCAGCTCGTCGCCGGTGTAGCCGCCGTACGAGTCGTAGGCCTCGCGGCCGTCCTCCAGGCTGGCGCTGGTCACCTCGACGGCGAACTCGCTGCCGTCGGTGCGGCGGGCGATCATCCGGGTCGGCTTGGTGCGGCCGCGCTCGTCGGTGCCCTCGGGGCGGCGCATGGAGCCGGGGATGAGGCGGGAGTCGAAGCCGGGCAGGAGATCGAGCAGGCCGCGTCCGACGAGTGCGGTGCCCGGGGTCTCGAACATGCCGAGGGCGATGGTGTTGGCGTTGACGACCGTGCCGTTGCAGTTGACGAGCACGAGGCCGTCGGGGAGGGCGTCGAGTATGGCTGCGAGGCGAGCAGCGCCCCGGGATGGCCTGCTGCTCACGACGACGTTCCTCCCTGACGCACTGCAACGTGCATGCCCTATCGGCCGGCCGGCCCCATCTTGCCCCTCGGGCCGCACCCTGTCACGGAAGGGAGTCTAAGGGAGCCTCCGGGGGGCGACCCCGATCTCATCCCGTCCCATCCCGTCTCATCCCCGGACAAGAGGAAGGACCGGCTCCAGATTCTCCCAGCGGTTGATCTCACAGCCGTTGGCGCGGGAGAAACGGGCGTCGACCGTGCGGCCCTGCCAGGTGCCGGTGATGTGGGCGAGGGCGGGACCGCCGTACACCTGCGCGCAGAACTGGTCCGCGGGCACGGGCTCGAAGGGGTTCGCGCCCTCCTTCGCGAGCTGATCGAGGCGCCCGCAGGCGTTCTCCCGCGCCGGGTGGCTTCCGGCGGCCCTGTCGTCGCACCTCAGCTCGAAGGTGCCGTCGGCATCCGGGTAGCCGCTCTCGGAGATGGTCACGGTCAGCTTCTCGGGCGGCGAGAGCAGGGGCAGCGGCGGGAGCGGGCCGAGTCCCGCGGTGCCGGCGGCGGCGGTGGCGAGGGAGGCGAGGACGAGGCGACGCAGCATGCGGATCTCCAGGAGCGGGGGAGCGGGGAGCGGCGGTGTACGACGGACGCGGGCGCACGACGTGCCCCGCCCCGTCTAACGCTCCGGGCGCCGGGGCGTTGCGCAAGCGGGGTGCGCCGGGCGGGCGGCGGGCGGGCGGCGGGCGCGGCGCGGAGGCGGCTGCCGGTGGGTCCGGCGGCGTCGGCGGGCGCGGTGCGGAGGCGGCTGACGGTGGGCCCGGCGGCTGTGACGGCTTCGCCGGGCGCCACGTCGGGGCCGCTGGGCTTTGCCCTCGACCCCGGAGGGCTAGTACGGTGAGAATCGATTGGTGACAGCCGGTTCGCCTGTGTCATCATCTGCACGCACCACTCGCGTATGCGCGGGGTGCATGGAGGCGTCGCCTAGTCCGGTCTATGGCGCCGCACTGCTAATGCGGTTTGGGTCTTAAAGCCCATCGAGGGTTCAAATCCCTCCGCCTCCGCCCCTACCGAAGCCCCGGCCCCACAGGCCGGGGCTTCGGCCGTTTCCGCCCCGCCGACGTCCCGCCCCGCCCGCCCGTGCCACCCGGCCTGTGCGGCGTTTTCGCAGGTCACAAGGGGTGAGGCCAATGGATTTCACATGGCGGCGGCAGTCATGTAATGTTCTGTCTGTCGCCGCGAGCGGGTCGAAAGACCGGGGAGCGGAGACAAAACAAAAGAACAAGCACTCGTAGCTTAACGGATAGAGCATCTGACTACGGATCAGAAGGTTGCAGGTTCGAATCCTGCCGAGTGCACAGTTGGTCGAAGGCCCCGGACGAGAGTCCGGGGCCTTCGGCGTTGAGGGGGCGGAGGGTTAGGGTCGGATGATCGTTCTTTTCTCTTCGATGTGGGGGTTGGGGCATGGCGCTCTTCGGGAACGCGCACGCGATTGATCCGGCGCAGGCGCAGCAGGACTACGCGCGGCTGCTCGGGCAGGGGGAGCAGGTGCACGCCGCGTACCTGCTGATCCGCGACACCATCTTCTTCACCGACCGGCGGCTCGTGCTGGTCGACAAGCAGGGGATCACCGGCAAGAAGGTCGAGTACCACTCGATCCCGTACAAGAGCATCACGCACTTCGCGGTCGAGACCGCCGGCACCTTCGATCTGGACGCCGAGCTGAAGATCTGGATCTCGGGCAGCCAGCTGCCGGTCCAGAAGACCTTCACCAAGGGTGTCGACATCTACGAGGTGCAGGCGATCCTCACGCAGTTCGTCGCCCGCTAGGCGGCAGGGCGCCTTCGTAGGCGTGGGGGAGGGATTTTGGGGGGTATACCCGGGAATCTCTCCCCTTTTGGGTGAACCTGTCTGATTTGCATGTCAGTTGAATATGCCTTCGTCCTAGCTTGCGAGGCGGAGGTGATGATCGATGGATGCGATCGACATCGATGACTTGGTGTACGCCGCCACCGGCGCGCCCCTGCGAAGGCTGACCGCGTACGACGGGACCCACTGGTTCCCCGTCGTGGACGTGGCGAAGCGGCTGGGGTACGCGGGGACCCGGGAGGCGTTGCGGACGGTGACGCTGCCCGGGACGTGCCTGGCGTCCGCGCGGGAGCTCGCCGGGGACGAGGACTTCTCCGGCCGGTGCGGGATCAGGGCGTCGACGCGGATGGTGAGCCTGCAGGGGCTCGTGCAGCTCGTCGGGGCCTGCCGGAGGCCGGAGGCCGGGCCGTTCCGGGCGTGGACGGCCGAGGTCATAGCGGCGGTCCAGCGGTACGGGGGGTACGGGCTCGAACCCTCCCTCGTACACGGCGGGTTCGTGCTGCCGCCGGAGCTCGTCGACGTCCTCGTACGGCTCGACGGGCAGTTCGACGAGCAGGCCGTCGCGTACGCCGAGCACACCGAGTACGCGGAGCTGCTCCGCGAGACCCGGCGGAGCCTCTCAAGGGTCGCCGACTCCCTTGAACGGCTCTCCGTGCCCCGCCAGCGTGCCGGCGCCGCCGTCGCGCTCACCCCGCAGCAGCTCGTCGAGTCCTGGGCCATCACCGGGGACGTGCGCACGGTCGCGAGCTGCCTCGCTCCCGCCCTGGTCCGCGGCGGCGTCCGCTACCGGGCCCAGGAGGTCACCCGGCGCACCGGTCTCTCCGGCGACCGCGTCCGGGACTGCGTACGTCTCCTCATCGAGCGCGGGTGCATGCGGCAGGTCGGCGGGCCCGACGCCGACGGGGCACGGATCTACGTCCTGCCCTGAGCCGGCACGACGACGATCTGGTACGCGTCCGTGTAGACGACCCTGCCCGGGTCCGCCGACTCCAGGCGGACGCAGGGCACCCCGTGGTCACGCAGGATGCGCAGGTACGGGGCGACCCGGGCCAGTGCCTCGGCGGCCGTCGGGCGGAACCAGGCGGCCGCGCCCGGGTTCAGCTCCGGGTCGTAGACCGTCGGGTCGGCCGTGGCCGGGTCGGGGAAGTGGGCGTCGTACCAGTCGTTCGAGGAGCGCCAGATCGCCCACTCCCCGGGGGCCAGCCTGCCCTCTCGGGCCAGCAGGTTGGTCAGGCCGAAGACCCCGGGGTGGTTGCCCCGGGGGCCCGGTGTCGGGGACTGGAAGCGGATGTGGCGGAGACTGGACATCCGGGGAGCATAGGGAGGCGCGGGCGTGGAGTGGCGGTGTCGGGGGATCACCTGGAGCGGAGGCGTGCCCGGACTGCGGTGGCGGGGCGGAAGGGTCAGCGCCCTCGTGTACGGGCAGGGGCTCGCCTTCCGGGCCGTGGGGGAGCGGCGGTGCCCGGGGGCCCGGGGGAATCCCTGCCCGCTGGAGGCCGTCGTGCCCGGCCGGGCCACCGGAGGGCGGTGCGCGGAGTGCGCGCGGCTCGACCGGGCCCACTCCGTCGCCGCCGACACGTTCCTGGACGATCCCCAGCCGTACCGCGTGTACCTGGCCTGGTTCGGGCCCGGGATGACCAAGGTCGGGATCACCGCGGAGGCCCGGGGCGAGGCCCGGCTGCTCGAACAGGGCGCCGTAACGTTCAGCTGGCTCGGGCGGGGGCCGCTGATGGCCGCCCGGCGGACCGAGGAGGTGCTGCGGCAGGCGCTCGGGGTTCCCGACCGGGTGGCGTACGAGCGGAAGCGCGCCGCCCGGCACACCCTGCCGCCCGCCCCGGACCGGGCCCTGGAGGTCCAGGAGCTGTACGGGCGGGCGCGGAAGGTCGGCGGCTGGACGGAGACCCTGGAGCCGCTGGAGTTCGCCGCGCGCGACCACGCCGCGGCCTTCGGTCTCGACGGGCTGCCGCCGTTCGGCGGCACGGTCAGCGAGCTGGTCGACGGGGGCGTCGTCAGCGGGCGGCTGCTCGCCGCGGCCGGGCCCGATCTGCACCTGCTCGACCCCGGCGGACGCTGTCTCGCGCTCGACACCCGGCTGATGGGCGGGTGGGTGCTCCAGGGTGCCGGGGAGGGGGACGCCTTCTCCGTGCCGGTGTCGGAAGCGGTGTCCGCCGTCGACCTGAGCAGCCAGGGGGAGCTCTTCTGAGGGCCCGCGGTCCCTTCGTAAAGTCTTGGATCCCTTTCACCGGACGCCGTGGACATCCCCGCCCCGGCCCGGCGAGGGTGATCGCATGACCCCCAAGCTGGTGGCGGACCTCGAACCGCCTTACTACACCGCTGTGTTCACTTCGATCCGGCCCGAGGCCCTCGAGGGCTACGCCGAGACCGCCGTCCGGATGCGCGAGATCGTCGGCGAGCTTCCCGGCTTCCTCGGCTACGAGACCGCCCGCACCCCCGGTGGCATCGGCATATCCATCGCCTACTTCCGGGACCTGGAGGCGCTCGACGCCTGGCGTCTCCAGACCGAGCACCAGGCCGCCAAGGCGTACGGGCGGGAGCACTGGTACGACAGCTACAGCGTCCACATCGGCAAGGTCGAGCGGAGTTACAGCTTTGAGCGTGAGTAGCGAGAACGGCGCAAGCGGCGGAAGCGACCTGAGTGACGGAAGCGACGAGAGCGGCGGAAGCGACGAGAGCGGCGGAAGCGACGAGAGCGCCGAAGCCCGCGAGAGCGCCGACATCCGGGCGCTCGTCGAGCGGCTCGGGATTCCCGGGCTCGTCGACGTGCACACGCACTTCATGCCGCAGAACGTCCTCGACAAGGTCTGGGCCTACTTCGACGCCGTCGGTCCCCTGACCGGTACGGAGTGGCCCATCACCTACCGCGAGGAGGAGGAGCGCCGGCTCGCCCTCCTGCGGGATTTCGGGGCGGTCGCGTTCACCGCGATGCTCTATCCGCACAAGCCCGGCATGGCCGCCTGGCTGAACGCCTGGGCCGCCGACTTCGCCTCCCGTACCCCCGACTGTCTGCACACCGCGACCTTCTTCCCCGAGCCGGGCGTCGAGCGGTACGTCCGTGAGGCGCTCGACGCGGGGGCCCGGGTCTTCAAGGTGCACCTCCAGGTCGGCGGCTTCGACCCGAACGATGAGCAGTTGGACCCGGTGTGGGGAGAACTCGCCGACTCCGGGACCCCCGTCGTGGTGCACTGCGGCTCCGGACCCACCCCGGGCAGGTTCACCGGACCCGGGCCCATGGGGCGGCTGCTCGCCCGCCACCCCCGGCTTCGCGTGATCGTCGCCCATATGGGGATGCCCGAGTACGGCGACTTCCTCGACCTCGTCCAGCGGTACGAGGGCGTCCACCTCGACACCACCATGGCCTTCACCGATTTCAGCGAGCGGCTCGCGCCCTTCCCCCGGGCGGAGCTCAAGCGGCTCGTGGATGTCGGCGACCGGATCCTCCTCGGCTCCGACTTCCCGAACATCCCGTATCCGTACGTGCACCAGCTCCACGCCCTCGAACGCCTCGGGCTCGGGGACGACTGGCTCCGGGGGATCCTGTACGAGAACGGCGCCGCGTTGTTTCACGTGAAACTCTGAGGGCCAGGGCCTCGCCGCCCCTTTCTCAGGTAATTCACAGGAAAGGGCAAGAGGCCTCTCAGCGGCGGCCGACAGCGTGGGTTCCATGACCGTCACCACACGCCGTACCGGCACCCGCGCCGACCTGCTCCGTGCCGACGGCACCGCTGTCCGTGTTCTCGTCGTCGACGACGAGCCCTCGCTCGCCGAGCTGCTCTCCATGGCCCTGCGCTACGAGGGCTGGCAGGTGCGCAGTGCCGGGGACGGGGCCGCCGCCCTGCGCTCCGCGCGGGAGTTCCGGCCCGACGCCGTCATCCTCGACATCATGCTGCCCGACGTCGACGGACTGAGCCTGCTCGGCCGGATCCGGCGCGAACTGCCCGACGTGCCGGTGCTGTTCCTGACGGCGAAGGACGCCGTCGAGGACCGGATCGCCGGGCTCACGGCCGGCGGCGACGACTACGTGACCAAGCCGTTCAGCCTGGAGGAGGTCGTGGCCCGGCTGCGCGGGCTCATCCGCAGGTCGGGGGCGGCTCTCGCGCGCAGCGAGTCGCTGCTCGCCGTCGGGGACCTCACCCTCGACGAGGACAGTCACGACGTCACCCGGGGCGGGGACTCCATCCACCTCACGGCGACCGAGTTCGAGCTGCTGCGCTATCTGATGCGCAATCCGCGGCGGGTGCTCAGCAAGGCGCAGATCCTCGACCGGGTCTGGTCGTACGACTTCGGCGGCCAGGCCAATGTCGTCGAGCTCTACATCTCGTACCTGCGGCGGAAGATCGACGCGGGGCGCGCCCCGATGATCCACACCCGGCGCGGGGCCGGCTATCTCATCAAGCCGGGGGAGTAGCGGCTCGTGGTGCGAGGTGCAGAGCAGCGGCCACGGTCTCAGCGGACACGGAGGCCGTGGTCGCTGCGGACCCGTCTCGTCGTCTCGGCGGTCGCCCTGATCGCGGTCGTCGCGGCCGTCATCGGCACGGTCACGACGATCGCGTTCCGCTCGTACCTGTACGACCAGGCCGACGACGAGGTCCGAAGCCTGTCCAAGCGGGCCGCCGGGCCGCCGGCCCGCGTCGGCCTGCCCGATCCGGACAGGAAAAGGCCGCCGCTCGGCTTCCTCGACGACCCCGGCGCACCGATAGGGACGCTCGGGGCGGTCCTGATCGACGGGGAGGTCTCCGCGGCCGGCTACTCGACGGAGGCGGCCGGCGAGGCCGGCGCGGACGCGCCGCTGTTCCCCATCAAGGAGCTCGACGCCGGCCAGCGGTCCGCGCTCTCCGCCGTCCCCCGTGACGGACAGCCGCACACCGTCGATCTGCCCGGCGGCCTGGGTTCCTACCGGGTCGAGTACGGGGAGGGCAGCCGCGGCGCCTTCCTCACCGGAATCCCCCTCACCGAGGTCGAGGACGCGCTCTCCACTCTGATCCTCGTCGAGCTCAGCGTCACCGGCGCCGGGCTCTTCGCCGCCTCGCTCGCCGGAACCGTGCTCGTCCGGGTGGCCCTGCGGCCGCTGCGCCGGGTCGCCGTCACCGCACGGCAGGTCGCCCGGCTGCCGCTGCACAGCGGCGAGGTGGCACTCCACCAGCGGGTCCCCGACGCGGAGGCCGATCCGCGGACCGAGGTCGGCCAGGTCGGCGCCGCCCTCAACCGGATGCTCGACCACGTCCACTCCGCGCTCGACGCCCGCCAGCAGAGCGAGACCCGTGTCCGGCAGTTCGTCGCCGACGCCAGCCATGAACTCCGCACCCCGCTCGCCTCGATCCGGGGGTACGCGGAGCTGACCCGGCGCGGCCGCGAGGAGTGCGGGCCCGACACCCGGCACGCCCTCGGCCGCATCGAGTCCGAGGCGACCCGTATGACGGGCCTCGTGGAGGACCTGCTGCTGCTCGCCCGGCTCGACGCCGGCCGCCCCCTCTCGTACGAGCCCACCGACCTCGTCCCGCTGGTCGTGGACGCCGTGAGCGACGCCCGCGCCGCCGGGCCCGACCACCACTGGTCCCTCGAACTGCCGGAGGACGGCGGCAGCCCCGTACGGGCGGACGGCGCCCGGCTCCAGCAGGTCCTCGTCAACCTCCTCGCCAATGCCCGTACGCACACCCCGCCCGGGACCGAGGTCACCGCGCGGGTCCGTACCGAGCCCGGTGCGGTGACCGTCCGGATCGAGGACGACGGGCCCGGCATCCCGGCGGCGCTCCTGCCCGCCGTCTTCGAGCGGTTCGCGCGCGGCGACGCCTCCCGCTCCCGCAACGCCGGATCCACCGGCCTCGGGCTCGCCATCGTCCGGGCGGTCGTGTGCGCGCACGGGGGCGAGGTGGGCGTCGAGAGCGCCCCGGGCCGGACCGTCTTCACCGTCCGGCTGCCCGCCGCGTCTCCGGCGGAAGCCCCCTCACAGGCAGGCCACAGGCTCATCACACAGCCGTGACAGCGGCCCCGGCGAGTGTCGGTGGCATGCGAACCCCAACGATCGCGGGGCCCCCGTCCGGGGCCCTCCCCGCCCGGGAACACCTGCCGGTGAACATCGCGGGACGGCCCGTCCTGGACGTGGTGATTCCCGTCTACAACGAGGAGAAGGACCTGGAGCCGTGCGTCCGCCGGCTCCACGAACACCTCCTCCGGACCTTCCCGTACGGCTTCCGCATCACCGTCGCCGACAACGCCTCCACCGACACCACCCCCGAGGTCGCCGCCGGTCTCGCCGCCGAGGTGCCCGAGGTGCGCTCCGTACGGCTGGAGCAGAAGGGGCGCGGCCGGGCGCTGCGGACGGTGTGGTCGGGCTCGGACGCGCCCGTCCTCGCCTATATGGACGTGGACCTGTCCACCGATCTGAACGCCCTGCTCCCGTTGGTCGCGCCGCTCATCTCCGGCCACTCCGACCTGGCGATCGGCTCCCGGCTCGCCCGCTCCTCGCGCGTGGTGCGCGGCCCGAAGCGGGAGTTCATCTCACGCGCGTACAACCTGATCCTGCGCGGCTCGCTCGCCGCCCGGTTCTCCGACGCGCAGTGCGGGTTCAAGGCGATCCGGCGCGATGTCGCCGAGCGGCTGCTGCCGATGGTCGAGGACACCGGCTGGTTCTTCGACACCGAGCTGCTGGTCCTCGCCGAGCGGGCCGGGCTGCGCATCCACGAGGTGCCCGTCGACTGGGTCGACGACCCGGACTCGACCGTGCACATCGTGAGCACGGCCACCGACGACCTGAAGGGCGTCTGGCGGGTGGGCCGGGCCCTCGCGACGGGTTCGCTGCCGCTCGACCGGCTGGCCAGGCCCTTCGGGGACGACCCCCGGGACCGTGAACTCACCGGTGTGCCCGGCGGACTTGCCCGGCAGCTGGTCGGCTTCTGCGTGGTCGGGGCCCTGTCGACGCTGTTCTACGTCGCCCTGTACTCGCTCTTCCGGCTGGGTGTCGGCCCGCAGCTCGCCAACGCCGCCGCACTCCTCGTCTCCGCCGTCGCCAACACGGCGGCCAACCGGCGGCTCACCTTCGGGGTGCGGGGCCGGGACCGGGCCGTCCGCCACCAGGCGCAGGGGCTCGTGGTCTTCGCCATCGGCCTGGCCCTGACCAGCGGTTCGCTCGCCGCCCTCGGTGCGGCGACCGGCGATCCGGCGCACTCCACCGAACTCGCCGTCCTGGTCGTCGCCAACCTGGCCGCGACGGTCCTGCGCTTCCTCCTCTTCCGGCTCTGGGTCTTCCCCGAGCGGTCCACCTCAAGGAACGACCCAAGGAACGACCGATGACTTCGACCTCCCTGGCCGCGCCGGCCGGCGCGGCCCATGCCGTGCCGTCCCGCGGTGGCCCGCTCACCCGGCTGTGGCGCGGCCGCGCCGAGGACGCCCGCTGGGTCCGGCCCGCGTTCCTCGGCCTGCTCGCCGTCACCGCCGCGCTCTACCTGTGGAACCTGAGCGCCTCCGGCTACGCCAACTCCTTCTACTCCGCCGCCGTCCAGGCGGGCGGCGAGAGCTGGAAGGCCTTCTTCTTCGGTTCGCTCGACGCGGCCAACGCCATCACCGTCGACAAGCCGCCGGCCGCCCTCTGGCCGATGGCCCTCTCCGTCCGCCTCTTCGGGCTCGGCTCCTGGCAGATCCTCGTGCCCGAGGTCCTCATGGGCGTGGCGACCGTCGCCGTGCTCTACGCGGCGGTGCGGCGCCGGTTCGGCGCGGGCGCCGGCCTGATCGCGGGCGTCGTCCTGGCGCTCACGCCCGTGGCGGCGCTGATGTTCCGCTTCAACAACCCGGACGCGCTGCTCGCCCTGCTCATGACGGTGGCCGTGTACTGCGTGCTGCGCGCCCTCGAACAGGACCGGGGCGCGGCGAAGTGGCTCGTGTGGGCCGGGGTGGCCTTCGGGTTCGCGTTCCTCGCGAAGACCCTCCAGGCGTTCCTGATCCTGCCGCCGCTCGCCCTCGTCTACGGGGTGTGCGCGCCGGGCGGGATCGGGCGCCGGATCGGCCGTCTCGCCCTCGCCGGGCTCGCGATGCTGGTGTCGGCGGGCTGGTGGGTGGCGCTGGTCGAGCTGTGGCCGGCGTCCTCCCGCCCGTACGTCGGAGGCTCGCAGAACAACAGCTTCCTGGAGCTGACCTTCGGCTACAACGGCCTCGGCCGCATCAACGGCGACGAGACCGGCAGCGTCGGCGGCGGGGGAGGCGGCGGTGGCATGGGGGGCGGCCGGTGGGGCGAGACCGGCATCGTCCGGATGTTCAACGACTCGGTCGGCGGCCAGATCTCCTGGCTCCTGCCGGCCGCGCTGATCCTGCTCGTCGCGGGGCTCGTCGTCACCTGGCGGGCGCCCAGGACGGACACGGCACGCTCGGCGTTCCTGGTGTGGGGCGGTTCGCTGCTGATCACGCTGGCCGTGTTCAGCTTCATGGCCGGCATCTTCCACGAGTACTACACGGTGGCCCTGGCCCCGTACCTCGCGGCGCTCGTCGGCATGGGCGCGGCCGTGCTCTGGGAGGAACGGAGCCGGCTGCTCGCCTCGGCGGCCCTCGCGGTGACGGTGGCGGTGACCGCCTGGTGGGGCTGGACCCTGCTCGGGCGGACGCCGGACTGGCTGCCGTGGCTGCGCTGGACGGTCCTGGGCGCGGGCGCGGTGGCCGCACTCGGGCTGCTGTTCGCGGGCCGGGTGGACCGGCGGCTCGGCCTCGGGGTCGCGGGCCTCGGCCTGGCGGCGGGACTCGCGGGTCCGTTCGCGTACACCCTGGCGACGGTGGACGCGGGACACCAGGGCTCGATCGTCACGGCGGGCCCGGCGGGCGGCGCGATGGGCGGCCGGGGTCCCGGCGGCGGCATGCGGATGTTCGAGGGCGGGGGATTCCCCGGCGGCGGACAGGGCGGGGGCGGCCAGCTGCCCGGCGGCCAGGGCGGACAGGGTGGCCGGATGCCCGGTGGTCCCGGCGGCCAGGGCGGTCAGATGCCGGGTGGTCAGGGTGGTCAGGCCGGCGGTCAGCTGCCCAACGGCCAGGGCCAGGGCCAGGGCCAGGGCCAAGGCCAAGGCCAAGGCCAGGCCCAGGGCCAGCTGCCCGGTGGCACCCCGGCGCAGGGCATGACCCGGGGCGAAGGCCAGGGCGGCGGTGGCGGGGGTATGGGCGGTCTGCTCAACGGCGCCAGCGTCGGTACGGAGGCGAAGGGCGCCCTCCTCAAGGACGCCGACGCGTACACCTGGGTCGCGGCCACGGTCGGTGCCCAGAACGCGGCCAGCTACCAGCTCGCCACCGAGAAGCCGGTCATGGCGATCGGCGGCTTCAACGGCAGCGACCCGTCCCCGACGCTCGCGCAGTTCAAGCAGTACGTCGCCGACGGGAAGATCCACTACTTCATCGGCAGCGGCGAGAGCGGCGGCACCGGTGAGGACGGCGGGGGCCGCATGGGCGGCGGCGGTGGGCCCGGCGGCAACTCGGAGATCTCCGCCTGGGTCGCGGAGACCTTCCAGAAGGTCACGGTCGGCAACGCCACCTTCTACGACCTGACCGCCGAGAAGTCATAAGCGCTATACAGCGTAAGAGAGTCCTTGTACGGTGTACGAGACCTAGTCTCGTACACCGTACAAGGAGTACTGCCCATGACGGCGACGACCGCCGCGACCGAACCGACCGCCACCGGCGGTCACCCTCAGCGCTGGCTGATCCTCGGCGTCATCTGCCTCGCCCAGCTCACCGTGCTGCTCGACAACACCGTCCTCAGCGTCGCCATCCCGTCGCTGACCTCCGAACTCCACGCGACCACCACCGACATCCAGTGGATGATCAACGCGTACTCGCTCGTCCAGTCCGGCCTGCTGCTCAGCGCGGGCAATGCCGCCGACCGCTACGGACGCAAGAAGCTGCTCGCGATCGGACTCGCGCTCTTCGGCATCGGCTCGCTCGCCGCCGGACTCGCCGACTCCACCACGCAGCTGATCGCCGCCCGAGCGGGCATGGGCGTCGGCGGCGCGCTGCTCATGACCACCACCCTCGCCGTCGTCATGCAGATCTTCGACGACTCGGAGCGGGTGAAGGCCATCGCGCTCTGGTCCACCGTCGCCTCCCTCGGCTTCGCCGGCGGGCCGCTGATCGGCGGCGTGATCCTGAACCACTTCTGGTGGGGAATGATCTTCCTGATCAACATCCCGGTCGCGGTCGTGGCCCTGGTCGCCGTCCTCAAGCTCGTACCGGAGTCCAAGAACCCGCAGGGTGAGCGCCCCGACCTGCTCGGCGCGCTGCTCTCCACCATCGGCATGACCGCCGTCGTGTACGCGATCATCAGCGGCCCCGAGCACGGCTGGGTCTCCGCCCAGGTGCTGGTTCCGGCCGCGATCGGGCTGCTCGGTCTCGGCGCGTTCGCGCTCTGGGAGCTGCACACCCCGTACCCGATGCTCGACATGCACTTCTTCCGGAACCAGAAGTTCATCGGCGCCATCGGCGGTTCGATCCTGGTCGTCTTCGGCATGGGCGGCTCGCTCTTCCTGCTCACCCAGCACCTGCAGTTCGTGCTCGGCTACGAGCCGCTGGAGGCCGGTCTGCGGATGGCGCCGCTCGCGCTGACGATCGTCGGTCTCAACCTGACCGGCATCGGCCCGAAGATCGTCATGAAGCTGGGCACCCCGCCCACCGTCGTTCTCGGCATGACCCTGGTCGCCGGCGGTCTGACCTCGATCTCGCTGCTCGGCGGCGGCACCGACGGCAGCTACGCGGGCATGCTCCTCGGGCTGGTCCTGATGGGCGGCGGCATCGCCGTCTCCTCCCCGGCCATGGCCAACGCGATCATGAGCTCGATCCCGCCGGAGAAGGCGGGCGTCGGCGCCGGAATCAACGGCACCCTCGCCGAGTTCGGCAACGGCCTCGGTGTCGCCGTCCTCGGCGCCGTTCTCAACGCGCGCTTCGCCGCGCTCGTCGCCGTCACCGCGACCTCCCTCCCGGCCGCCCTGGCGGCAGCCGGCGGCGAGGCCGAGCGGCGGGAGATCGCGGACGCCTTCGCCTCCGGCCTCCAGACCAGCCAGCTGGTCGGCGCGATCGCCGTCTTCGCGGGCGGTCTGGTGGCGGCGGCCCTGCTCCGGCGGGCCGAGCGGACGGAGAAGGCCCTGACGCCCGACCAGTCGATCGCTGCCTAGCATGGTCACGGAGATCTGACAGACGGAGGAACGCGATGGTCAAGGCAGCCGACCGGGCCAAGAACCCGGCGCGTTCCAGCGTCTGGCTGGAGACCCGGACCCCGCGGAGCGGCGGCGGTCCGGCCGGTCTCGACCGGGACCGGATCGTCGCCGCCGCGATCCGGATGCTCGACGAGGAGGGCCTGGCCAAGCTGTCGATGCGCAAGCTGGCGGCCGAGCTGAACGTCACCGCGATGTCCCTGTACTGGTACGTGGACACCAAGGACGACATCATCGAGTTCGCCATGGACAGCGTGTACGGCGAGTTCGACCTCGCGGCGGTGGAGGCCGCCGACGGCTGGCGCGACATGATCCGGGCGCTCGCCCTGGAATACCGCCGGATGCTGGTCCGCCACCCGTGGATGTCGCCGAGCGCCGGGCAGTACCTGAACATCGGCCCGCACGCGATCGCCGTCGGCACCAAGATCCAGGAGGCGATCGGCGGCACCGGCCTGCCGATCGACCGTCAGCCCAGTGCGACGTCGGCGGTCTTCCAGTTCGTGTACGGCTACGGGACGATCGAGTCCCAGTTCGGGCGGCGCGCGGCGGAGGCCGGGATGTCGCAGGACGACTTCTACGTGGAGTCCGTCAAGGCCTTCCGTGACAACCCGGGCTTCGTGGAGGCCATCGAACCGATGGCGGAGATCCTCGACGAGCGGGCCTCGCACGGCAGTGTCACCGAGATCTGGGACCGCGACTTCGCCTACGCGCTGGACGTCCTGGTCGCCGGCATCGACGCGATGGTTTCCCGTGAAACCGAGGCCCGTGCGACCGAGCCCCGTGCGACCGAGGCCCGTGAAGCCGCGGCCCGTGCGACCGAGCCCCGTGCGACCGAGGCCCGTGAAGCCGAGCCCCGTGCGACCGAGCCCCGTGAAGCCGAGCCCCATGAGGGCAGGGCCCCCGAAACCGGGAAATGACGGAGCGGCGGGCCGTCCCCTGCCCGCCGCTCCGTACTCGACCCGGCCGCGCCTCCGCTCGAAGCGCGGCCGGGAGTCTTTCTAGGCCTCCACGGCCACCGGCTTCTCGTCGGCCTTCACCGAGCTGCTCTTCAGGGCGACTTCCTTGATGAAGAGCGTCACCACGAAGGCCAGCAGCGCGAACGGCGCCGAGTAGAGGAAGACATCGCCGACGCCGTGTCCGTAGGCGCTCTCCATGACCGTGCGGATCGGGGCCGGCAGCTTGTCCATGTCGGGGATGCCGCCGCCCGTGCCGCCCTGGCCCATGGCGGCCGCGGCCTTCGGGCCGAGCTCGGCGAGGCCCTCCTTGACGTAGTCCGTGACCCGGTGGGCCATGACCGCGCCGAGCGCCGAGACGCCGATCGCACCGCCCAGGGAGCGGAAGAAGGTGACGACGGAGGAGGCGGCACCGAGGTCGGCGGGGGCCACCTGGTTCTGGGTGCAGAGCACCAGGTTCTGCATCATCATGCCGAGGCCGAGGCCGAGGACCGCCATGAACAGCGCGATGTGCCAGTACGTCGTGTCGTAGCGGATCGTGCCGAGCAGGCCGAGACCGCCCGCGGCGAGGGCGCCGCCGCTGACCAGCCACGCCTTCCACCTGCCGGTCTTGGTGATGACCAGACCCGAGACGGTGGAGGAGACGAACAGGCCCGCGATCATCGGGATGGTGAGGACGCCGGACATCGTCGGCGACTCGTTCCGCGCCAGCTGGAAGTACTGGCTGAAGAAGACCGTGCCGGCGAACATCGCGACACCCACGAACAGCGAGGCGAGCGAGGCCAGGGTGATCGTGCGGTTGCGGAAGAGGCGGAGCGGGATGATCGGCTCGCTCGCCTTCGACTCGACGAGCAGGAAGATCCCGCCGAGCGCGATCGCGCCGAGCACCATCACGGCCGTCTGCCAGGACATCCAGTCGTACTTGTCACCCGCGAAGGTGACCCAGATGAGGAGCAGCGAGACCGCGGCGCTGATGAAGAAGGCGCCGGCCCAGTCGACCTTGACCTTGCGCTTCACGACGGGGAGCTTGAGGGTCTTCTGCAGGACGATCAGCGCGATGATCGCGAAGGGCACGCCCACGTAGAAGCACCAGCGCCAGCCGAGCCAGTCGGTGTCGGTGATGACACCGCCGAGCAGCGGGCCGCCGACGGTGGCGACGGCGAAGGTCGCGCCGAGGTAGCCGCTGTACCGGCCGCGCTCACGCGGGGCGATCATCGCGGCCAGGATGATCTGGGAGAGGGCGGTCAGACCGCCGACGCCGATGCCCTGCACGACACGGCAGGCGATGAGCATGCCGGTGCTCTGCGAGAGACCGGCGACGACCGAGCCCGCCACGTAGATGACCAGGGCTATCTGGACGAGCAGCTTCTTGGAGAAGAGGTCCGCGAGCTTGCCCCAGAGCGGCGTGGTCGCGGTCATCGAGAGGAGTGCGGCGGTGACCACCCAGGTGTAGGCGGACTGGCCGCCGCCCAGGTCGTTGATGATCTGGGGGAGGGCGTTGGAGACGATCGTCGAGGACAGGATGGCGACGAACATGCCGAGCAGCAGCCCGGACAGCGCCTCCATGATCTGCTTGTGCGTCATCGGGGCGCCGCCGGAGGCGGTGTCCCCCTGCTTGGCGCTCCCGCCGCTCACACCGGTCTCTGGTGTGGTGGTCGTAGCCATCAAGTTCCTTCGTTCTCAAGCGTGGTGGGCCCGGCAGTCCCCGAAGGAATCGCGGAGGCGGGCGAGCAGGGTGGTGAGCAGTTCGACGTCGTCGTCGGACCACTCCGCGAGGGTGCGGGCGAGCATGTCGGTCAGCCGTCGGTCGAGGACGGCGAGCATGTCTTCGCCCGCCCGGGTCAGGTGCAGGATCCGGGAGCGCCGGTCGGCGGGGTCGGGCAGGCGCTCGACCCAGCCGCGGTCCACGGTGTGGGCCACGTGCCGGCTGCTGACCGACATGTCGACGGCCATCAGCTCGGACACCCGGCCCATCCGCATGTCGCCGTGGTGGTTGAGCAGGGCGAGGACGATGGCGGATCCGCCGGGGCACTCGGCGGGCAGGACCCGCGCGAGTCCGCGCTTCACCGCTCCGATGGCGCTCACCTGGCGGGCGAGGTTCTCGTAGCGATTGCTCCGGTCCATCGAGCTGTCCATCGAGTCGTCCATCGGGCACTCCGCAGATGTTGTTGCTTAGGGCAACCATAGAGATCGATGGTTGCTCCAGGCAAACTAAATCGGTCAAACGGCGCTAAAGAATAGGCAAAGGTGGAGCGGAGGTGTGGGTCGCGGACGGTTCCGCAGAGGTGGGGGTACGGGGCTTGGGACCCTCACCCGTACTTCGCTAGGGTCCTGACCCATGGCACACAACCCCCAAGCACCGTACGGCCAGGGCCAGGGCCCCAAGGGCTCCTACGACCCCGCCGGCAACACCCAGATGTTCCGCGCCTTCGTCGACGAGGGCGCCCCGCAGCAGCGGCAGCCGCAGGTCGCGGCCACGTCGGGCGGCCCGAAGGTCGGCCTGATCGTGGGCGTGGTCGCGGTGATCGTCGTCCTGGCGGCCGTCGCCTGGCTGGCCCTGGGCTGACCGACCCGTCCTTCATCGAGTCCCCGGGTGGGCCGGATCCGCGTCACGCGGACCCGGCCCACCTTTCTTTTCGCGCGTCTTCCCGCGCGCCCGGGGTGCCTGTTCAGGGGGTGACGGAGTCCAGGGCTGGCGCGAGCACCGCGAAGGCCTCTCCGATCAGGTCGCCCGGGTCCGCGGAGCTGCCGGCGTCCTCGCCCTCGCTCCACCGGTGCAGTACGGCGTCGAAGGCGGCGAGCGCCATCCCTGCGGCCAGCCGGGGGTAGAGGTCCGCCCGGGGGTCGCGGCCCAGGCGGGCCGCCAGCTCCTCCGTCAGGTCCTCCCGCCACCGCGCCTGGTGCTCCAGGAAGCGGGCGAGCAGGGCCGGGGTGCGAAGGATCAGCCGGACCACCGGCAGGGCGCGGTCGGCGTGGGCGTCACAGATCGTCAGGGGCACGGAGACGGCGTGCAGAAGCGCCTCGGAGGGGCGCTCCCCGGCGGGTCGGGCGGCGAGGCCCGCGCGCATGTCGGCGCCCATGTCGGCCAGGAACTGGACGACCACGTCCTCCTTGGACGCGAAGTACCGGAAGAAGGTCCGCTTGGAGACCCCGGCGGTGGTCGCGATCTCGTCGACGGTGACGGCGTCGAAGCCCTTGAGGGCGAGCAGTTGGAGGGCCGCCTCGGTGAGCTCGGTCGCGACGAGCTGACGCTTGCGCTGGGCCAGGCTGACGGGGGCGGGGCCGGCGGCTCGGCCGGGACCGGGACCGGGGTCAGGGGCCTGGCCGGGGCCGGGGTCGACTTCGGGGCGAGTGCTCACGGTCGGAATCGTAACGCGGTGCCTTCGATGGCACCAGGACGCCCCTGTGGCACTCAACTCCATACTTGACACTCGGTGACACAAGCGGCAGCGTGTGCCGCATGACCAAGAAGCAGCGCTGGACCGCCGACCGGATACCGGACCAGACCGGGCGGCTCTTCGTCGTCACCGGGGCCAACAGCGGCCTCGGCCTCGCCACCACCCGCGAGCTCGCCCGCCGGGGCGGCCGCGTGATCCTCGCCGTACGGGACGAGGAGAAGGGCCGCCGGGCCGTCGACGAGCTCGTCGCGGCCGGGATCGCGCCGGGCCTGCTCGCCGTCCGCCCGCTCGACCTCGCGGACCTCGACTCGGTACGCGCCTTCGCCGGCCGGCTCCGCGAGGAGCACCCGCGGCTCGACGTCCTCGTCAACAACGCGGGAGTGATGGCGCCGCCCCGCACCCTGAGCCCCCAGGGCCACGAGGTCCAGTTCGCCGCCAACCACCTCGGCCACTTCGCGCTCACCGGGCTGCTGCTCGACCTGCTCGCCGCGGGCCGGGACCCCCGGGTCGTCACCGTCAGCTCGATCAACCACCGACAGGGCCGTCTCCACCTCGACGACCTCACCGGCGAGCGCGGCTACGCGCCCATGGCCTTTTACAACCAGTCGAAGTTCGCCAACGCCGTCTTCGGGCAGGAACTGCACCGGCTCCTGAGCGCGTCCGGCAGCCCGGTCCGGAGCGTCCTCGCCCACCCCGGCTACACGGCGACCCGGCTCCAGACCCGGGACACCTCCGGCCTCGTGAAGCTGGTCTTCGGCCGCATCGGCAACCCGCTGCTCGCCCAGCGCCCCGAGCGGGGCGCGCTCCCGCAGCTGTACGCGGCGACCGAACCGGGCGTGGAGGGCGGCGAGTTCGTGGGGCCCGACGGCATGGGCGAGCTGCGCGGCGCGCCCACCCGGGTACGTCCCTCCACCGCGTCCGCCGACCCCGGGACGGGGCGCGCGCTGTGGGAGCTCTCGGAGCGCCTGACCGAGGTGACCTTCCCCGTCACCGCCAGGTAGCGGAGACCTTCCGGGTGTCGATCCGCATCCCGAGCGGCACCCGCCAGGAGTCCACGCACACGGTGTACGTCTCCGTCCGCGCCGCGCCTGCGGCGATCGGCGCGGGCAGCGGCTGGGTGGACGTGAGCGTCGCCCAGTCGACGCCGAGGGCCCCGATGACATGGGTGGCGAAGGTGACCGTGCCCGAACGGGCCGCCGTTCCCCCGCTGTTCCGGAAGGTGACCGTCACCTTCTCGCACCAGCGCCGGTCGCCGTCGGCGAGGACGGGCGTGGAGACGGTGACCACGGCGGGCCCGGGGGCGGGCGTCGGCGTGGGTGCCGGGGTCGCGGGGGGTGCCGGGGCGGTGGTGCCGGGCGCGGGTTTCGAGGGCGGGGCGGAGGGCGGGGCGGAGGGCGTACGGGGAGGGGCGCCGGCGCCGGGGCGCGAGGACGTACCGCCGGAGCCCGAGCCGGAGCCCGCCCCTGAGCCCGTACCCGCACCCGTACCCGAGCCCGTGTCCGAGCCGTCCGGCGCGGTCGTGCCCGACCCCGCACTCGATCCCGTGCCCGCCGCCGTACTCGATCCGGTGCCGGAGGGCCCGGGTGTGCCCGGGAGCGTCGTGGCGCCGTCCGCCGGCGGTGGCGTGGCCGACCCGCCCGGGTCCGTGCCCGGTTCCGGTGACGGGGACGACGTGCTGGACGTGTCCCCGCTTGTCGTGGGGCCGTCCAGGGGGACCAGGGTGACCGCGCCCGAGGGGGTGCCCGCCGTTCCCGGGGAGGGGCCGGCGCCCACCGCCGCGTACCCCTCGCTGTCTCCTCCGCCGCCACAGGCGGTCAGCGCCCCGCCGAGGCAGAGCGCCACCACTACGAGTCCGGGCTTCCTTCGCCTCATGACCGCCAGTCTGTCTGACGATCCGTCAACAAGGGAGCCCTACGCGGGACTCAGTCGGCGATCAGGCCCTCGCGCAGCTGGGCGAGGGTGCGGGTGAGCAGCCGCGAGACGTGCATCTGGGAGATGCCGACCTCCTCGCCGATCTGCGACTGGGTCATGTTGGCGAAGAAGCGCAGCATGATGATCTGCCGCTCCCGGGGCGGGAGTTTGGCGAGCAGCGGCTTGAGCGACTCGCGGTACTCGACGCCTTCGAGTGCCGTGTCCTCGTAGCCGAGGCGATCGGCGAGGGAGCCCTCGCCGCCGTCGTCCTCGGGCGAGGGGGAGTCGAGCGAGGAGGCGGTGTACGCGTTGCCCACGGCGAGGCCGTCGACGACGTCCTCCTCCGACACCCCGAGCACGGCGGCGAGTTCGGGCACGGTGGGGGAGCGGTCGAGCTTCTGCGCGAGCTCGTCGCTGGCCTTGGTGAGGGCGAGGCGCAGCTCCTGGAGCCGGCGCGGGACGCGGACCGACCAGGAGGTGTCGCGGAAGAAGCGCTTGATCTCACCGACGACCGTCGGCATCGCGAACGTCGGGAACTCCACGCCCCGTTCGCAGTCGAAGCGGTCGATCGCCTTGATGAGGCCGATGGTGCCGACCTGGACGATGTCCTCCATCGGCTCGTTGCGGGAGCGGAAGCGGGCCGCCGCGTACCGCACGAGGGGGAGGTTGAGCTCGATGAGGGTGTCGCGGACGTAGGTCCGCTCCGGGCTGTCCGTGGCGGCGCCCTCGGTGTCGAGGGCGCGCAGCCTCAGGAAGAGGGAGCGCGAGAGGGTGCGGGTGTCGAGGGCTCCCGACGTGACGGCCATCGGCGGAGGCGTGGCCTCCGCGCGGTCGGTCGCGGTCGGCGCCGTCGTCTGCGTGGGCACGGGAACGGGCGTGAGCGTGAGCACCTTCGAGCTGCCCAGTTCTGTGGACATGCCACCCCCTTGAGGTCGCGGACGGTCGCGGTGGCCGCGACCATCTGAGGAACGCAGCCACCACCTGAATACCGGCGGCGGGGCTGCGGCAAACTCGGTTCCAGCAGAATGTCACATGTCGGCAACACGCTGTAGTGACTTGTCGACAAGCCGAGGGTGCATATCCGCAGGAAACAAGGGGTGTACGGCATTTGGGGCGCCGCGGAACTGCTCCGAACCGGTCTACCCGATTCAGCTACGCCTCGATTCTGTTTGCGGATCTCAAACGCGCGAAGCTGCGGGCGAGGAGCCTTGACACATGCATCTGGGAGACGCCGAGTTCCTGGCTGATCTGGGACTGCGTCAGATTGCTGTAGTAGCGCAGCATCAGGATCCGCTGCTCCCGCTCGGGCAGTTGGACGAGCAGGTGCCGGACGAGGTCGCGGTGCTCGACGCCGGCCAGCGCGGGGTCCTCGTAGCCGAGCCGGTCGAGCAGTCCGGGCAGCCCGTCGCCCTCCTGCGCGGCCTCCAGGGAGGTCGCGTGGTAGGAGCGTCCGGCCTCGATGCAGGCGAGCACCTCGTCCTCGCCGATCCGCAGCCGCTCGGCGATCTCGGCGGTCGTGGGGGAGCGTCCGTGGGCGGTCGTGAGGTCCTCGGTGGCGCCGTTCACCTGGACCCAGAGCTCGTGCAGGCGGCGGGGCACGTGCACGGTGCGGACGTTGTCGCGGAAGTACCGCTTGATCTCGCCGACGACGGTCGGCATGGCGAACGTCGGGAACTGGACTCCGCGGTCGGGGTCGAAGCGGTCGATGGCGTTGATGAGGCCGATGGTGCCGACCTGGACGACGTCCTCCATCGGCTCGTTGCGGGAGCGGAACCGGGCCGCCGCGTACCGCACGAGCGGCAGGTTGGCCTCGATGAGGGCCCCGCGCACCCGGTGGTGCTCCGGAGTGCCCGGCTCCAGGTTCTTGAGCTGCCCGAAGAGCACCTGGGTGAGGGCGCGGGTGTCGGCGCCTCGGGTGCTCTGGGGCCGGGGGCGGGGGGGCTCCGCGCCGCCTGCCTCGTGCTGGGGCGGGACCTGAGGCGCTGTACTGGCCGGCACGTTCACGCCACCCCTTTGGCTGGTCTTGCTGGTCGACTGGGTCAACTACGGTCAACTCATCCGTCAAAAGCGGTCATAGCATCACAAGACATGTCCACTGTGTGCAAGCACCGCATAGCGACGTGTTGAGGGCATAGTGACGGAAAAAGGGGAGGTCACGTGTGGAATCGGGCACGGAAAAGCCCCCCACCTCGACGACGGGGGGCCTGATGTCGACCGCGGACTAGAACGCGTAGTCCGCGATCACCCAGGTGGCGAACTCGCGCCACTGGGCGACACCCGCCTGGTGCGCGGGGTGGTCCAGGTAGCGCTGGAGCGCGTCGGTGTCCTCGACGGCCGAGTTGATGGCGAAGTCGTACGCGATCGGCCGGTCCGTGATGTTCCAGTCGCACTCCCAGAAGCGCAGCTCCGGGATCTGGTCGCCGAGGGCGCGGAACGCCTCGACACCGGCGACGACACGCGGCTCGTCGCGTGCGACACCGTCGTTGAGCTTGAAGAGGACCAGATGGCGGATCACGAAGGGCTCCTAGTTGATGAGTTCGGTCATGAACTCGCCGACACCCTGGGCGGCGCTGGAAATGCCCTCGAACCCTACCTGTACGAGATCGGCGGCCCGGGCAGGGGACGTGATGATCGTGTACAGCACAAAGACCGAGACCGCGTAGAGCGCGACCTTCTTCGCCTGCGCCATTGCCAGCCCTCCCCTGTTCCCCCGCCTGTTCCCCCGCCGTACGACCGCGCCACTCTAACCGAGGCTTTATGGACCAAGGGCCCGGCGATCGAGGCCTTTCGCCGCCACCCGGAAGGGTGACGGCGGAGCAGGATGGATGTCGAGCCCGGAGGATCTGGCAGGAATCGGAAGGGCTCCTGGAACCGGCCCGCACTGCGGGGTCCGCGCCGCGAGCTTCCCCCTGATTGCGGCGCGGGCTTGTAGGACCGGTTCTCATCGGGGGGAGCGGCTTGTCCCCCCGATGCCGCTCCCCCCGTCCTGGTTCTGCGCCGGAATCGCCCGGCCCGGTCTCCGAGGTGTCCCTCGGAGAGGGTGTTCTCCCGGCATTGCGGGGAATGCGACGAACCGCTGCCGAAAGCAACTTCTGTGGACGGATTCGGGGTCTCGCGCGGCCCTTGGCTGAATTCACCGACGGATACGAGGGCGGTCGGAAGCCCGTGCGAAAGCGGCACGGGACCGGGAGAATTCCCGGTCGGCCCCTCAGGCATTCCGAAGGGGTGGCGCCCCACCTCCGGCGGATCCGTGAGTACGCCCGTACGCGCGCCACGTTCGTCGCGGCCCGCCGCAGGGCGGCTCGCCGGCTGCCGGTCAGGGGCTTCGACGACGTCGAGGTGACGATCCTGCCCGGTGGCCGTTTCCCGGTCTCCGGGGCATCGTCCCGCCCAGGCAGTCGGTTTTCGGCCTGGCCTCCGTCATTCGGCCATCGACTCGGGCGTCTAGCACGTCATATGGCGTACCGTGGAGACGAGTTGGCGGTTTCTTTACCCGAGCGCGGACATACCCCAGGGGGATCACAGGTATGAAGCGAATTTTCGGCCTCGCGGCAATCATCGCGGGCGGAGTGCTCGCCCTATTCTTCCCGGATCTCGAATTCGGCTGGTTCAGGGGGCGCCCGTTGGGAATCGCCCTGGTCGTCATCGGCGGAATCGAACTCCTGGAGAGCACGCGCCGCCGCAAGCCGAAGGGCCTGGTCGAGGAGCTGCGCGACGACCTCGGCCTCGGTGCGCGGAACCGCGACGGGGGCGAGGACCGGGACGAGGACCGGGGCGGGAGCCGCGGAAGGGACCGTGAGCGCGACCGGGACCGGGAGATGGTGCGGGAGTTCGACCAGGAGGTGGAGCGTGAGGCGCGGAAGCACCGCGGCCACCCCGACCTCTGACTCCGGGAGACTCCGACTGACGGAGGGCCAGAGCCCGGGCCAGGCCAGAGCCCCGGCCAGGCCAGAGCCCCGGCCAGGGCAGGGCCCTGGTCCACCCCACCGGCCGGCGGCAAAAGAAGAACCCCTCCGATCCGTTTCCACGGATCAGAGGGGTTCTTGCTGGCGGTAGCGGAGGGATTTGAACCCTCGGTGACTTGCGCCACACTCGCTTTCGAGGCGAGCTCCTTCGGCCGCTCGGACACGCTACCGAGAGAGAGCTTAGCCGAAACTGGCGCTGCGATGAAATCCGTATCCCGTGGCAGGTCAGCGGGTGCGGAAGAAGGCCGTGAGCTGCTCCGCGCACTCCTCGCCGAGCACGCCCTGGATCACCTCGGGCCGGTGGTTGAGCCGGCGGTCCCGTACGAGGTCCCAGAGCGAACCCGCCGCGCCCGCCTTCTCGTCCGGTGCGCCGAACACCACCCGCTCGACCCGCGACTGGACGAGTGCCCCCGCGCACATCACGCACGGCTCCAGGGTCACGACCAGCGTGCAGCCCGTCAGCCGCCACTCCCCGGTCGCCGCGGCCGCCCGGCGCAGGGCGAGCACCTCGGCGTGCGCGGTGGGGTCTCCGGTGGCCTCCCGCTCGTTGTGCCCGCGGGCGAGCACGGCGCCGCCGGGGTCGAGCACGACCGCGCCGACCGGTACGTCACCGGCCGGCACGGCCGCGTCGGCCTCGGCGAGGGCGAGCCGCATGGCGTCCCGCCAGGGGTCCCGAACGGGGTCGGGCACAGGTACGACAGGTACAGCGCGTGCCACTAGCGGACGGCCTCCAGGACCTCGGCGGCCCCCAGCGCGTCCGCGATCTCCGCGAGCGCGTCGCTGTCGAGCGCCAGCAGATCGGCCGGGGACATGCCGAGGTCCGCCAGGATCAGCCGGTCGCCGACCGGAGCGGCCGGCACGGCCTCGGCCGCGACGCTCGTCTCCTCGTCGTCGTCCGTGTCGCCCTCGAGCGGCTCCCCGTCCTCCGTACCGTCCAGGTCCAGCGATTCGAGCTCGTCGACGATGTCGTCCAGGTCGTCGCCGAGGATCTCCCGGGTGAGGATCTCCCCGTACGAGGAACGGGCGGCGGCGGCGCCGTCCGAGACGTAGATGCGAGGGTCTTCCTCACCCTCGATCCGTACGATCCCGAACCACGCGTCCTCCTGCTCGATGAAGACGATCACCGTGTCGTCGTCCGAGGCCTCGCGGGCGAGCTCGGTCAGATCCGACAGGGTCTCCACGTCGTCGAGCTCCGTGTCGCTCGCTTCCCACCCGTCTTCGGTGCGCGCGAGCAGTGCGGCGAAGTACACCTGACTCTCTCCCACTGATCAGAGGTGTGACGATCCGGCGGCGCTCTCCTGACGCCCCGCCCAATCGGCATCGTGACAGATACGGCGCCCACAGGAGAGGTCTTCGGCTCTTGCGTCGTGCATCAGTCTGAACGACCCCGCGATCGGGCGGGCGTACGACCCCGGCGCACGCAGGGGGCGCACAGGGGGACGGGACGGGGGCGCGGCCGGGGACCGGAGCGGGGCGGGAGCCCCCTGGCGGCCCGGCAGGCCCAAGGGGCCCCTGATGGGCTCCTGGCGGACTCCTGGCAGGCTCCTCACCAGCGGAAGGTGCGCATGCGCATCGCCTGGCGCATCCGGGCCGCCCGCGCGCGTCGCGGCTGGACGCGCTCGCGCAGCGCCTTCGCCTCGCCGAGTTCACGCAGGAACTGGGCGCGGCGCCTGCGGCGCTCCGCGTCGGTCTCCGGTGCCGGTGTCCGGGCCGCCCCCTCGGCGGCGCCGTCGGCCGGTTCTTCCAGGTGCGGCATCGGCCACTCCAACCCCATCGCTGGGTCCCCGTGCCACCCACCTTCCCCCAGTGGCGTGGGTCGATGCCAGTGCGGGGCGGGCTACTGTTGAGCCATGCGTCTCCACGTCGTCGATCACCCGCTGGTCGCCCACAAGCTCACCACGCTGCGCGACAAGCGCACGGATTCCGCGACCTTCCGTCGGCTCGCCGACGAGCTGGTCACCCTGCTCGCCTACGAGGCCACCAGGGACGTCCGGACCGAGCAGGTCGACATCGAGACCCCCGTCACGCCCACGACCGGTGTGAAGCTGTCGTACCCGCGTCCGCTGGTGGTCCCGATCCTGCGCGCCGGGCTCGGCATGCTCGACGGCATGGTCCGGCTGCTCCCGACCGCCGAGGTCGGCTTCCTGGGCATGATCCGCAACGAGGAGACGCTGGAGGCGTCGACCTACGCCACGCGGATGCCGGAGGACCTCTCGGGCCGCCAGGTGTACGTCCTCGACCCGATGCTGGCGACCGGCGGCACGCTCGTCGCGGCCATCCGGGAGCTCATCAAGCGCGGCGCCGACGACGTGACCGCGGTCGTGCTCCTCGCCGCCCCGGAGGGCGTCGAGATCATGGAGCGCGAGCTGGCGGGCACCCCCGTCACCGTCGTGACGGCCTCGGTCGACGAGCGTCTCAACGAGAACGGCTACATCGTTCCGGGCCTGGGCGACGCGGGCGACCGCATGTACGGCTCCGCCGAGTAGGAGGCTGCCGGCTCCGCCGAAAGGCTCCCGGTCAGTACGTCAGCACTTTCCGGTCGGTACGGGCGCGGGCTTGGTCAGGGCGACCAGGGCCGCGTCCGCCGTCTTTTTCGGGGCCAGGTTCTTGAAGGCGGTCCCGATGATCAGGTCCACGTCCGCCGTGCCCCGGGTGTCCGTCTTCGTCGTGGCGCCCGCGAGCTGGGTGCCGAGGACCGGGAAGACGCCCTTGGTGGCGGTCGTGGCGCCGAGGAGCAGTCCGGCGCCGGGGACCTTCTTGTCGTAGGCGGCGGGCGCGTTCCCCACCTTGCCGATCTTGAAGCCGCGCTTCTTGAGCTCGTCCGCGGTCGTCTTGGCGAGCCCGCTGCGCGGGGTCGCGTTGTAGACGTTGACCGTGATCTGGGCGGGCTTGGGGAGGGCAGCCGCGGGTGCGGTCGTCGCACGGGCGACGGGTTTGCAGTCGGTCTGTTTTCCGGCCGTCGCCCTGGTGCCCTCGTCGCCGGAGAAGACGTCGACGAGCTGGAGCGTGCCCCAGCCGGCCGCGCCGAGCACGACCGCGGCGGCGGCGGACGCGAGGATGATCCTGCGCCGGCGGTGGGGGCGGCGCATGCGCGGGTAGACGTCCCCCGTGATGCGGTACTTTCCGCCCATTCCGGGGGGAGTGAGCATGCTCATGAACGCAGCGTAATGCCGCCCGTCGGCGATGCCTACTTGATGATCATGTGATCGCGTCCGGATGGGGGCGAACTGACCCCGAAAGGGTCAGCGGGTACGGGGCCGGTCGGCGCTGGCTCAGTCCATTTCCAGGACGCGGGCGTGCAGCACCTGGCGCTGCTGGAGCGCCGCGCGGACGGCGCGGTGCAGTCCGTCCTCGAGATAGAGATCGCCCTGCCACTTCACGACGTGCGCGAAGAGGTCGCCGTAGAACGTGGAGTCCTCGGCGAGCAGCGTCTCCAGGTCCAGCTGGCCCTTGGTGGTGACCAGCTGATCGAGGCGGACCGGGCGCGGGGCGACGTCCGCCCACTGCCGGGTGCTTTCCCGGCCGTGGTCGGGATACGGCTTTCCGTTTCCGATGCGCTTGAAGATCACACGGAAAGCCTACCGGGCGAGCGGCTCCCGGCGCAGCCATGCACGGGCAGTGGGATGCTGGTGCGAACCATGACAAACCGGAATTGGGGTGCCGTGATGAGCGTGAGCGAGCAGCCACCGGCCGCGCTGGGCGGCCCTGCCGCCGAGATCGCCGCCGGGTACGCCTTCGAGGGGGCGGCACTCGATCTGGGGGCACTGCTCTGGGACGGCGCATGTCACCCGGACGCGCCGATCCGCATCCCGCTGCCCGTGCTCAACCGGCACGGACTGGTCGCCGGCGCGACCGGCACGGGCAAGACGAAGACGCTCCAGCTGATCGCCGAGCAGCTCTCGGCGAACGGCGTGCCGGTCTTCCTCGCCGACATCAAGGGCGACGTGTCCGGCGTCTCGGCCCCCGGCGAGGACGGCGAGAAGGTCCGGGAGCGGGCCGCCCAGGTCGGCCAGGAGTGGCGGGCGACGGGCTTCCCCTGCGAGTTCTACGGGCTCGGCGGGACCGGCCCCGGCATCCCGGTGCGCGCCACGGTGACCGGTTTCGGCCCCGTACTGCTGTCGAAGGTGCTCCAGCTCAACCAGACGCAGGAGCAGTCGCTCGGCCTGATCTTCCACTACGCCGATTCCAAGGGCCTGGAGCTGGTGGACCTCAAGGACCTCCGGGCGGTGGTGGCGTTCCTGGTCTCGGACACCGGGAAGGCCGAGCTCAAGGGGATCGGCGGGCTGTCCACGGTGACGGCCGGGGTGATCTTGCGGTCGATCACGGCCTTCGAGCAGCAGGGCGCGGGCGGTTTCTTCGGGGAGCCGGAGTTCGACACGAGCGAGTTCCTGCGGACGGCGGCGGACGGGCGCGGGATCGTCTCGGTCCTGGAGCTGCCGTCGGTGCAGGACAAGCCGCAGCTCTTCTCGACCTTCCTGATGTGGATGCTGGCGGATCTCTTCAACGACCTGCCGGAGGTCGGCGATCTGGAGAAGCCGAAGCTGGTCTTCTTCTTCGACGAGGCGCATCTGCTGTTCAGCGGCGCGTCGAAGGCGTTCCTGGGGTCGATCACCCAGACCGTGCGGCTGATCCGCTCGAAGGGCATCGGCGTGTTCTTCGTGACGCAGACGCCGAAGGACGTGCCGTCGGACGTGCTCGCGCAGCTCGGCAACCGGGTGCAGCACGCGCTGCGCGCCTTCACCCCGGACGACGCGAAGGCCCTGAAGGCGACGGTACGGACGTTCCCGAACTCGCCGTACGACCTGGAGGAGGTCCTCACGGGCCTCGGTACGGGCGAGGCGGTGATCACCGTACTGAGCGAGAAGGGCGCCCCGACCCCGGTCGCGGCGACCCGGCTGCGGGCGCCGGAGTCGCTGATGGGCCCGATCGACGCGGCCGCCCTGGACGCGGCGGTGAAGGGCTCGCCGCTCTACGGACGGTACGCGGAGGCGGTGGACCGCGAGTCGGCGTACGAGAGGCTGACGGCCGAGCAGCAGGCGGCGGAGGCGGCGGCGCTCGAGGCGGCGGCCGCCAAGGAGGCGGAGAAGGCGCAGAAGCAGGGTGGAGGGAGGGCTCCGAAGCCGGAGCCCTCCCTCACCGAACAGGTGGTGGGCAGTGGGGTCTTCACGTCCCTTGCGCGGTCGATCGGCACCCAGCTGGGCCGGGAGATCAGCCGCTCGATCTTCGGCACCGCCCGCCGCAGGAGGTAGCGGGAGCTACCGGACTGCTACTCGGTGACCTCGTCGTGGTCGCTGTGCAGGCCGCCGCCGCTGCTCTCGCCGCCCGTGGTCGGGGTGGAGACGACCGGCTTGCGCAGCGAGGAGATGTCGTGGGCGTAGGTGCCCACGGCGTTGGCGATGACCTTGATGTTGGCGTCGAAGGCCTTCATGTTGACGTTCTTCAGGTCGTCGCCCTTGGCGTGGTAGTTCACGTCGTACGCGACACCCGCCGTGCCGCCGAACTTGGCGGCCTGGGCGGCGGTCTTGATGCCCTCGGCGCCGGTGAAGGTGCCGCCGGAGGGGATGCCGACCTTGATGAACGGGCCGTAGTCGGAGCGGCCGGAGAAGTCGGTGCCCTCGTTCGGGAGGCCGCGCGAGCCCATGAAGTCGGTGATGTCGCGCTCCAGCTGGGCGGAGCCCGCGGGGCCGGCGCCCTCGCCGACGTTGTCCGAGTTGTCGCCGTCGTAGACGAACAGGCCGTAGTTCGGCGAGGCGATCATGTCGAAGTTGAGGTAGAGCTTGATCTCGCTCTTGTCGAGCGCGGTCAGGTTCTTGACGTAGTGGTCGGAGCCGAGGAGGCCGTTCTCCTCCGCGGACCACCAGGCGAAGCGGACCTTGTTGCGGACCTTGTCCTTCGACTTGGCGAGCTCCAGGGCGGTCTGGAGGAGACCGGCGGAGCCGGAGCCGTTGTCGTTGATGCCGGGGCCCGCGGTGACGGAGTCGAGGTGCGAGCCGAGCATCACGGTGTTGGCGGCGTTGCCGCCCTTGGTCTCCGCGATGACGTTGTTGGTGATGCGCTTCTCCTGGAGCTGGCGGATCTCGAAGGAGAGCTTGACGGCGCCCTTGGCGAGGTCGGCGGCGAGCTTCTCGCCCTCGGCCAGGCTGATGCCACCGGTCGGGATCTTGCCCGCGGCCGGCTCGCCGAGGGTGCCGGAGAGGATGCCCTCGACGTTGTTGTAGACGATCGCGCCGGCGGCGCCGGCCGCGGCGGCCTGCTCCTGCTTGATCGCGAAGGAGCAGCCACCGCGCTTGATGAGCGCGACCTTGCCGGTGAAGGCGCCGGCGGCGTAGTCGCCCGGCTCGCAGCCGGTGGTGCCGTCGGCGTCGACGGGCACGGCGGCCAGATCGACCTTGATGCCGCCGACCGGGGTGGACTTGGTGTACGTCATGGCGCGGATCTCGAGGGCGCGCGGCGCGGGCGCCTCCACGGAGACCTTCTCGGCGAGCGTCTGGGTGTAGATGAAGTCGAACTGCTCGTACGAGACGTCGTAGCCGGCCTTCTTGAGCTGCTGGTACACGTACGCGGCCGAGGCGTCGTGCCCGAGTGTGCCGGCGGCGCGGTGACCGCCGGCCGAGTCGGCTATCGCCTGGAACTTCTGCAGGTGCTTGTAGGCGTCCTGGCCAGTGGTTTCGCGGACCAGCTTCTTCGCCAGCCTGGCGGCATCGCGGGCGGGTGCGGCCGCGGGGTCCTTCACCGCGGTGGCGGGCGAGGCGAGGACCAGCGGGGTGGCGAGGGCGGCGGCGGCCAGAATGGCCGCGGCCCGGCGCTGGGTAGCGTTCACAGAAGTCCTTCCCGTTACGGACGAGGTTGAGGGGAAGTTAGCGATCCACAGGGCATCCTGTGAACACCTTCTCCACAATTCCTGTCACATAGAGCAGGATTGAAATCTGGAATTTTCAATTCCCATCGGATTTGGACTCCTTGGCGGCTTTCGCCGCTTTCGCCGCCGCCTTCATCTCCTGCTTGTGGGCCCGCACCTTCACCAGCGACTCCGGCCCCGTGATGTCGGCGGCCGAGCGGTACGAGCCCTGATCGCCGTACGCGCCCGCCGCCTCCCGCCAGCCCGTCGGCCGCACCCCGTACTGCTTGCCGAGCAGGGCCAGGAAGATCTGCGCCTTCTGCTTGCCGAAGCCGGGCAGCGCCTGGAGGCGCCCGAGCAGCTCCTTCCCGGTCGCCGCGTCCGCCCAGACGGCCTCGGCGTCGCCCCCGTACTCCT
Source organism: Streptomyces sp. CB02980 (assembly GCF_014451325.2). GTDB lineage: Bacteria > Actinomycetota > Actinomycetes > Streptomycetales > Streptomycetaceae > Streptomyces. Next base: position 604,816 of record NZ_JACSCH020000003.1, read on the forward strand.
CGACGAGGAACGCGCACAGTTGCTGTACGCGCTGGGCCATCGACCCGGGGTAGCGGTGCACGGCGGGCTTCTCGGAGAGCAGCGCGGCGAACTCCTCCGGGTCCCGGGCGGCGATCTCGTGCGCGTCGAGATCGTCCGCGCCGAGCCGCCGGGCGATGGTGTACGGCCCGGAGAAGGCCCACTCCATGGGCACCTGCTGGTCGAGCAGCATGCCGACGAGCGCGGCCAGCGGCGAGCGGCCGAGCAGCGCGTCGGCCTCCGCCTGCTGGGCGAGATGGATCTCGGGGTGCTCCGGGTGCGAGGCGGCGGCGGGGCTCTTGGACGCGGGGCTCATGTTCCGATCATCCCGCCCGGCCGTGGTGATCGCGCGGTGGACTAGCCCTTCCCGAAGCGGTCGAGGGCGGCGAGGATCAGCTCCCCGGTCTCCTTCCCGCCCAGGTGACCTGCGGTCTCGACGACGTGCAGCTCGGCGTCCGGCCAAGCCCGGGACAGCTCCCAGGCGGTGCCGAGCGGCCCGCCCATGTCGAGCCGGCCGTGGATCAGGACGCCGGGGATGCCGGCGAGCCGGTGGGCGTCGCGGATCAGGGCGCCCTCCTCCAGCCAGGCACCGTGCGCGAAGTAGTGCGCGCAGATCCGGACGAAGCCGAGCCGGGTGTCGTCGACCCGGTCGGTGTACGGGGTGCCCTGGCCCTCCATCGACAGGACCGCGTCCTCCCAGGCGCACCAGTCGGCGGCGGCCTTCTCCCGGACGGCCCGGTCGGGGTGGTTCATCAGGGCGGCGTAGGCGCCGACCAGGTCCTCCGCGTGGTCCGCCCCCGCCCGGAAGCGCTCATGGGCCTCGGGGAAGAACCGCCCCACACCCTCGTACAGCCAGGCCGTCTCGGAGCGGCGCGTGGTCGTCACCGCCGCGATCACGATCTCCGTGACCCGCTCGGGGTACGCCTCCGCGTACGCCAGGATCAGGGTGGAGCCCCAGGAACCGCCGTACAGCAGCCAGCGGTCGATCCCCAGGTGCTCGCGCAGCCTCTCCATGTCGGCGACCAGGTGCGCGGTGGTGTTCACGCCCATGTCGGCGGCCGGGTCGCTCGCGTGCGGGGTGGAGCGGCCGCAGCCGCGCTGGTCGAACAGGACCAGGCGGTACGCCTCCGGGTCGAAGAAGCGGCGGCTGCGCGGCGAGGACCCGGAGCCGGGGCCGCCGTGGACGACGAGCGCGGCCCGGCCCTCCGGATTGCCGGAGACCTCCCAGTGGATGCGGTTGCCGTCGCCCACGTCGAGCAGGCCCTGGTCGTACGGTGCGGAGTGGTCGGAGTACATCCGACCGAGCCTAATGACCCTTGATCCGCACCGAGGGGTCTTCGCACCACTCCAGGAGCGAGGGCCAATCCCCGTACCCGGAGTCGGGGTTGAGGTGCTCCCCGCCCGGTACGTGGTCCATGTCGAGGCCGAGCGGGAGGCCGTAGTGCACGTCGGCGCCGCCGGGGCAGTAGGGGTCGCCGTCGCCGTACACGAGACGCGCGTCGAGCCCGGCCTCCGTCAGGTCGAGCCCGTCGGCGAAGGCGGCGATCTCGGGGATCGAGGCGGTGACGGGGGGCGAGGGCGGGGCGACGAGCAGCACCCGGTCGGCGGCGGGCCGGCGGGCGCCGGCCCGCAGCCAGAGCAGCACGGACAGGCTGTGCGCGAGCACGACGAACTCGCCCTGCGCGGGCCGCGTGCCGTGTTCGTCCAGCGCGGCGAGCCAGTCGCCGAGCACGGGGGCCTCGGGCTCGGGCAACTGCGGATAGCGCACGTCGTGGCCGCGGGCCCGCAGCTGCTCGGCGAGCTGGTGCTGCCAGTGCTCGGGGGGCCGCCGGTTCTGGAAACCGTGCAGGATGAGGAAGGTCTTGGACGGGTCGGTCATACGGAGATGCTGCGCGCGAACCCGTGCCGGGGGCCACCCGATCCCAAGGACTGGACGCACCGCCTCCGGCGCCCGGTTGTGAGCATTCGTTCCTCTGGGGCGGACCCCACCGTCCCGGGCTGGGCCTCCGCCCGCCGCCCACCTCGTTGTGGGCATCTGTTCCGCTGGGGCGGAACGGGTGGGCACAACGGAACGGCGCCCTTTGCCGGGCCTAGGCTTCCGCGCCTGAACCCGCACCCCATGTGCGGTGCACAGTCGGGTGCGGGTCCAGGCACAAGGGGCGGAGGCGCCGCCAGGCGCGCCGTCCCGTGTGCCCACCCGTCCCGCCCTGCGGGACGATTGCCCACACGGCGAGTGGCGAGGCGGGGCGTGGCGTGTGCCCACACGGCGGGTGGCGAGGGCGCGGCCCGTGCGGGCGACGGCTGTGCCCCGGCGGCCGGGCGCAGCCCAAGCGGAGGCGGGCGTCGCACTGCGGGCGGCGGGCCGCGCCGACGGGTCAGGCGCCCACGTACTCCCGAAGGTGCCGCGCCGTCAGGGTGTCCGACTTCTCCACCAGTTCCGCCGGCGTCCCCTCGAAGACCACCCGCCCCCCGTCGTGCCCCGCCCCCGGCCCCAGGTCGATCAGCCAGTCCGCGTGTGCCATCACCGCCTGGTGGTGTTCGATCACGACGACCGTGTTGCCGGCCTCGACGAGCCGGTCGAGAAGGGCGAGCAGCTTGTCGACGTCGGCCAGGTGGAGCCCGGTGGTGGGCTCGTCGAGGACGTAGACCGCCGCCTTCTCCGCCATGTGGATCGCCAGCTTCAGACGCTGGCGCTCACCGCCCGAGAGCGTGTTGAGCGGCTGCCCGAGCCGCAGGTACCCGAGGCCGACGTCCTTGAGGCGGCCGAGGATCGTGCGGGCCTGGCTCTTGGCCGTGAAGAAGTCGTACGCCTCCTCGATCGACAGCGACAGGACCTCGTGGATGTTCTTCCCGTTCAGCCGGTACGTGAGGACCTCGGGCGTGAACCTCTTCCCCTCGCACTCCTCGCAGACGGACGCGACGCCCGCCGCGATGGCGAGGTCGGTGTAGACGAGCCCGAGGCCGTTGCAGCGCGGGCAGGCGCCCTCGGAGTTGGCGCTGAAGAGGGCCGGCTTGACGCCGTTGGCCTTGGCGAAGGCCGTACGGATCGGGCCGAGGAGCCCGGTGTACGTCGCCGGGTTCGAGCGGCGCGAGCCGCGGATGGGGGACTGGTCGGCGACGACGACCCCCTCGCGGCCCGGCAGGTTGCCGTGGATGAGGGAGGACTTGCCGGAGCCCGCCACGCCCGTGACGACGGTCAGGACCCCGGCCGGGATCTCGACGCTCACGTCCTTGAGGTTGTGCTGCGTGGCGCCGGTGATGCTCAGCGCGCCGCTGGGGACCCGTACCTCCGCACGGAGCTTCGCCCGGTGCGCGAGGTGGTTCCCGGTGAGGGTGCCGGAGGTGCGCAGACCGGGAACGTTTCCGCTGTAGCAGATCTCGCCGCCCGCGGTCCCGGCCCGCGGGCCGAGGTCGACGACGTGGTCGGCGATCTCGATGACCTCGGGCTTGTGCTCGACGACGAGGACGGTGTTGCCCTTGTCGCGCAGCCGCAGGAGCAGGTCGTTCATGCGCCGTACGTCGTGCGGGTGCAGCCCGGTGGTCGGCTCGTCGAAGACGTACGTGACGTCGGTGAGCGGGGAGCCGAGGTGGCGGACCATCTTCACGCGCTGGGCCTCGCCGCCGGAGAGCGTGCCGGACGACCGGTCGAGGGAGAGGTAGCCGAGGCCGATCTCGACGAGCGAGTCGAGGAGCTCGCGCAGGCCGGCGAGGAGCGGGGCGACGGAGGGGTCCTCGATCCGGCGGACGAACGCGGCGAGGTCGCTGATCTGCATCGCCGAGCACTCGGCGATGTTGACCCCGTCGATACGGGAGGACAGCGCCGCCCGGGTGAGCCGGGCGCCCTCGCACTCGGGGCAGGTCCGGAAGCCGACGGCCCGGTCGACGAAGGCGCGGATGTGGGCCTGCATGGCCTCCCGGTCCTTGGAGAGGACGGTCCGCTGGAGCTTCACCACGAGGCCCTCGTAGGTGAAGTTGTTGGTGCCGACCTTCACCTTGCAGGACGGCTTGTGGAGGAAGTCCTCCCACTCCTGGTCGGTGAAGTCCGCGAGCTTCTTGTCGGGGTCGTAGAAACCGGAGTGGGCCATGACCTGCCACATCCAGGAGTCGACAGCGTAGCCCGGGACGGTGATGGCGCCCTCGTTGAGGGACTTGGTGCGGTCGACGAGCTCGTCGACGTCGATGTCGGAGATCTGGCCGGTGCCCTCGCAGCGCGGGCACATGCCCTCGGGCAGGTTGAAGCTGAAGGCGCCCGAGGTGCCGACGTGCGGGGTGCCGAGGCGGCTGAAGACGATCCGCAGCATCGTGTACGCGTCGGTGGCGGTGCCCACGGTGGAGCGGGAGTTGGCGCCCATCCGCTCCTGGTCGACGACGATCGCGGCGCTCAGGTTGTGCAGTCCGTCGACGTCGGGGCGGGCGAGCGACGGCATGAAGGACTGCAGGAAGGCGCTGTAGGTCTCGTTGATCAGGCGCTGCGACTCGGCGGCGATGGTGCCGAAGACGAGCGAGGACTTCCCGGAGCCGGAGACTCCGGTGAAGACGGTGAGGCGGCGCTTGGGGAGGTCGACGTCGACGTTCCTGAGGTTGTTCTCCCTGGCTCCGCGGACCTGGATGACGTGGTGGCTGTCCGCTGCGACGGGGTGGTTCATGCGTGCGCCCTCCGGTGGTCGTCCTGTGTGCTGGGGAAGAGTACTCTATACAGCGTACAAAGTAAGCGGGAGCTATCCTGACCTGCGAGAACGCGAAGAACGCGAAGAAGGACGGCAGCGACATGGCGGCGGCGAAGGGGAAGAGCAGCAGCGGTGCGGGCGACCCGGCGCGCACCCTGGAGCTCCTGTGGCGCGACGGCTCGGCCGCCCCGGCGGGGCGCCGCGGCCCGAGGCAGGGCCTCACGGTCGACGCGGTCGTCGACGCGGCCCTCGCCCTCGCGGACGCCGGCGGGCTCGACGCTCTGACCATGCGTGCGGTGGCCCAGCACCTCGGGGTGACCCCGATGACGCTCTACACGTACGTCCCCGGCAAGGCCGAGCTCCTCGACCTCATGCTGGACGCCGTCTTCCTGCGCATGGACCGGCCGCCGTTCCGCCCGGAGGAGCCCTGGCGGGACCGCATCACGGCGGTCGCGGACGCGAACCGGGCACTGCATCTGAGTCACCCGTGGCTGGTCGAACTGCGCATCGTGCGCGCCCCGCTGGGACCCGGCGTGATGGCCAAGTACGAGTACGAGCTCGGCGCCTTCGAGGGCCTGGGCCTCGACGACGTGGCCAGGGACTCGGCGCTGACGTACGTCCTCGGCTTCGTCCAGTCCGGCGCCCGTGCGGAGCTGGACGCGCGGGCCGTGGCGCGGGAGAGCGCGATGTCGGACGGGGAGTGGTGGGACGCCCACGAGCCGCTGCTGGCCCGGGCGTTGGACCAGTCGCGGTTCCCGCTGGCGAGCCGGGTGGGGGAGGCGGCGGCGCTCGCGTACGACGGCCTGTACGACGCGGAACACGCGTACCGCTTCGGCCTGGCGCGGGTGCTGGACGGCCTGGCGACGCTGGGCGGGATCTGACCGATCCGCGGCCGGGGGCGGTGACGCGGGGGCGGTCGACCCGCGGCTGCTGGTCAGGGGCTGCCTGTGCTGGGCGGTCGACCCGCGGCTGCTGGTCAGGGGCCGGCCTTTGCGAGGGCGGTCGACCCGCGCCTGCTGATCCGGGCCTGCCCATGCGGGGCAGTCGACCCGCGGCTGTCGATCCGGGGCTCAGGCTCGCAGTCGGAGCAGCTCCCGTACCCCCGTCTTGAGGCGGTCCGCCGACAGCTCCTGCTCGACCGTCAGATGGTGCATGACGTCCGGCGAGAACGACGCGAGCAGCAGGTGCGCGAGGAGCGTGCTGTCGGAGCCGGGCCTCAGCCGCCCGATGAGCAGGGCCACATGCGTGTGCATCACGCGGTACGCGCCGCTGTGATAGCGGGCGCGGGGCGCGGCGGAGTGCGCGGCGAGCAGGATCTCGCGCTGCTCGCCGACCCGGTCGACGAGCGCGTCGAGGAAGGCGTCGAGCCGTGCGTCGGCCGGGGCGCCGGGCCCGAGCGGCGGCGGGCCGCTCATGTACGCCTCCTGGAACTGGCGCTCGCGGTCGTCGAGGAGCGCCCACAGGAGCTGGGAGACGTCGCCGAAGCGGCGGTAGACCGTGCCGACGCCTATGCCGCTGGCATGGGCGACCTGGTTCATGGTGACGGCTTCGGGGCCGTCCTCGCTGACGATCCGGGCGGCGGCGTCGAGGATCTTGCGCCGGTTGCGGGCGGCGTCGGCGCGCTCGGGCGCGGGGGTTCCGACGGTGGGGAGGAGGCCGAGCAGGGGTGCCGCCGTGCCTCCGGCCCGCGGAATCTCGGTGCTCATCTGCCGACTCCTGTTCTTGGTGCGCCGCCCGTGCGCCCTGTTGCGCGCTGTGTCGCGCTGTTTCTCTTTTCGCGCCCCGTCCCCCGTTCCGGTAGCCCTCGATGTGAGCATACCCGTTCCCCTTGCAAAACGGATAGCAATCCGTTTAGGCTCGTTCCGTTGAAACGGAAACTGATCCGCTTGAGGAGATCGCCATGTCCGTGAAGGTCGCCGTCATCTACTACTCGGCCACGGGTGCCGTCCACCAGCTCGCCCAGGCCGTCGCCGAGGGTGCCGAGAAGGCCGGCGCCGAGGTACGGCTGCGCCGGGTGCCCGAGCTCGCCCCGGCCGCCGCCATCGACTCGAACCCGGCCTGGCGCGCCCACGTGGACGCCACCGGTGACGTGGAGGTCGCCACCCTCGAGGACCTGGAGTGGGCGGACGCGTACGCGCTCGGCTCCCCGACCCGTTTCGGCAACGTGGCCGCGCAGCTGAAGCAGTACATCGACACCTCGGGCGGCCTCTGGCAGCAGGGCGTCATGGCGGACAAGCCCGCGACCGCCTTCACCAGCGCCCACAACCTGCACGGCGGCAACGAGTCGACGCTGCTCGCGCTCTACAACACCTTCCACCACTGGGGCTCGGTCATCGTCTCCCCCGGCTTCACGGACCCGGCGGTCTACGCGGCCGGCGGCAACCCGTACGGCACCGCTCACCCGGGCGCGAACGGCGCCCCGGAGGAGAACGTCCTCCAGGCCGCCCGCTACCAGGGCCGTCGTCTGACGACGATCGCGAAGCGCCTGAAGGGCCTCGCGACCGACTGATCGCGCCGACGGTCGTCACGGAAGTCCATGAAAGACGTACCCCCGGGGGAGCTCCCCCGGGGGTACGTCCGCGTCTCGAAGGGCGGTGATCAGGCCAGCGACAGGAAGAGCTTCTCCAGCCGGGCGCGCATCGCGTCACGGTCCTCACCGTTCCGGCGGGCGTCCTCGACATCGGTCAGGCACTGCTGGAGGCCGGTCGCGATGATCGCGAACCCGGCCCGGTCGAGGGCCCGGGAGGCGGCGGCCAGCTGGGTCACGACCTCCTCGCAGTCACGGCCTTCCTCGATCATCCGGATCACGCCGGAGATCTGGCCCTGAGCCCGGCGGAGCCGGTTCAGTACCGACTTCAGCTCCGCACCAGCGAGATCCAGTTCCACAGCTACTCCTCATCGATACCCCAGGGGGTAATTTACTCCCCGCGCGGGGCTCCGTCGAAGACCAAGGATGACACCTGCGTCAGGATGCGGGCGTGGACGAGGGCGCGGGGGCGGGTCCGGACCCGGGTGTGGACGCGTACCGCCGGAGGAACATCTCGACCCCGTCGACGACGAGGCGCTCGCCCAGTTCCTCGCCGAGCTCCGTCCCGTGCTGCTCGAACACCATCTGCGGGAAGACCAGCAGCGAGTAGAGCTGGAGGACGGCGACCTCCAGGTCGGGGATGTCGAGGAGGCCCCGGTCCGCGAGGGTGCGCAGGGCGTTCGTGACGGCGGGGTGGTGGCCGGCCGGGCCGTGCGCGCGCCAGGCGCGGCCCAGCTCGGGGAAGCGGTGGACCTCGGTGGCGACGAGGGTGCGCAGGGCGCGCCCCTCGGTGTCGGCGCGCAGGGCCAGGCCCCAGGCGCGACCGGCGTCGGTGAGGGCGGCCTTGAGTGCGTCGGGCCCGTCGGCCTCGACGAGCCGCGCGAGATCGGGCGCGTCGCTCCGCCCCTCACCGCTCTGGCCGCCCCGTCCGCCCTGTTCGCCCTGACCGCCCTGACCGCCCTGACCGCCCTGACCGCCCTGACCGCCCTGGCCGCTTTCGCTGAGCGGCTCGTCGAGGCCGCCCGCGACGACGGCGGTGAAGAGGGCTTCCTTGCTGCCGAAGTGGTTGTAGACGGTCACCTTGGAGACGCCGGCCTCGGCGGCGATGGCGTCCATCCCGACGCCGAAGCCCTCGCGGAGGAAGAGGTCGCGGGCGGCCCGGACGATCGCCTGCCGCTTGCGGGCGGCGCGGGGGCCGGTGGGGGCGGGCTTGGCGGCCGGTGCGGGCTGGGCGTCCATGGCCTCACCCTACCCAGGAAACTGTACTCTTGAGTTCAACTGTACTGTGCCGTACAGTTCAGTTATGCCCACCAACTCCGCCGCACCCTCCCCTGCCCACGACCCTGACCAGGACCAGGCCCACGACCCTGACGAGGCTCGCGATCCCGGCCGGGCCCACGACCCCGGCCAGGCGCACGACCAGGCCCACGGCGACCCGAGCCCCGCCCCGAGCCCCGACCCGCGCCGCTGGAAGGCCCTCGCCCTGATCTGCGCGGCCCAGTTCATGCTGGTCCTCGACGTGACCGTGGTGAACGTCGCGCTGCCCGCGCTCGCCACCGACCTCGACCTCGGGCGCACCGCCCTGACCTGGGTCGTCACCGCGTACACCCTCTGCTTCGGCGGACTGATGCTGCTCGGCGGACGGCTCTCCGACGCCCTCGGCGCCCGCCGGGTCCTCCTCACCGGCCTTGCCCTCTTCACCGCCGCGTCCCTGGCCTGCGGCCTCGCGCCGAACGCCGGCGTCCTGCTCGGCGGCCGGATCGCCCAGGGCATCGGCGCCGCACTGCTCTCCCCGGCGGCGCTCGCCCTGGTCACGACGGTGTTCCGCGGCCGGGAGCGGTCGAAGGCGCTGGGCGTCTGGGCGGCCGTCGGCGGTACGGGATCGGCGGTGGGCGTCCTGCTCGGCGGCGCCCTCACCTCGGGCCCGGGCTGGCCGTGGATCTTCTACGTCAACGTCCCGGTGGGCCTCGCGGTCCTGGCGACCCTGCCGAGGTTCGTACCGGCGACGGCGAAGCCCGCGCAGCGCGGCGGCGGCCTGGACGTCCCCGGCGCCCTCCTCGTCACGACGGCGACCGGCGCACTCGTCTACGGCCTGGTCACGGCGGGCGACTCCGGCTGGACGTCGACGGCGACGCTGCTGCCCCTCCTGGGCGCGCTCGTGCTCTACGGAGCGTTCGCGGCCACCGAACGGAAGACCCGCGTCCCGCTGATGGACCTGCGGATGTTCACCCGGCGACCGGTTGTCGTGGGCTCACTCCTCATGCTGGTTGCGACGGCGCTCCTGATCTCGTTCTTCTTCCTGGGCTCGATGCACCTCCAGCACGTCCACCACCTCGACGCCCTCCGCACCGGCCTGCTGTTCCTCCCGGTCGCACTCACCACGGCGATCGGCGCCCATCTGGGCTCCCGCCTGGTGAGCTCGGCAGGCCCGCGCGTCTGCGCGACGGGAGGCCTGACAGTCGCGGCCCTCGGCTGCCTCCCGCTGGTCTTCGCCGACCCCGCGTCCGGCCCGTGGACCACGCTCCTCCCGTCCCTCGCGACGGCGTCCCTCGGCCTCGGGGCGGTCTTCGTCACGGCGACGACGACGGCCCTGGGCCTGATCGCCCCGCACGAGGCGGGCCTCGCCTCCGGCATCGTGAACACCTTCCACGAACTGGGCGGCTCGATCGGCGTCGCGCTCGTCTCCACCCTCGCCCTGACCGCCACGACCACCCCGACCCCCACCCCGGCCGGCCTGACCGCCGCGTACACCCTCTGCACCGTCACGGCAGCGGCCGCGGCGCTGGCGTCCCCACTGCTCATCCCGAGGGGCCGCCCGCACATGACGGGCGGCCCGCACGGAATGCACTGACCGAGGGCCGACCCAGGTCGGAGCGAGCGCGGGTGCAGGGCGGGAGCGGGTTCTGGGCGGGCACGGGTCGGAGCGGGCACGGGATCAGAGCGGGGCCAGGATCAGAGCGGGGCCAGGATCATCAGGATCTCGTCCCGGTCGTCCCCGGGTGCTAGCCGAAGCGCCCCGGGCCAGCGTCCGATCTCCCGCCATCCGAGCCGCCCGTAGAACGTCTCGAGGCCGACGCCACCGCGTGCGGCGAGACGGAGCTGCTCGAGTCCCATCTCGTCGCGGGCGATCTCCCGTACGCGACGCACGAGGGCGGCCCCGATCCCGTGCCCCCACAGACCCGTCCGGGTCTGGACGTGGTGGAGCGTCCCCCAGTGCGCGACGAGCCGGAACTCGTCGCGGCGGACGTTCAGCCATCCGACGACGTCGTCGTCGATCGACGCGACCAGAAGACGGCTCGACCCGGGATCGAGGCCCGCGACGAGGAAGTCGACCGCGGGTCCTGCCTGGTGCGCGTCGATCGGCGGGAAGGGGAAACCGGCCGCCCCACCCGCGTTGGTCACCTCGATCCAGCAGTCGAGGAGTTCGTTCCGCAGCTCCGGGGAGACGTCCTCCGGAGCCGTGAACTGTCGCAGAGCGAGGGATCCGATATCCACGCGGCCGATCCTCGCACCCGGCACTGACAGTGCCGGGTGCGAGCGAGTGGCCTCGCGCGGTCAGTCCTGACGGGGTCCTGCTTCGTCGACCGGCCTGATGACCACCGCGTACTCCGGGGCGCCGGCCGGCTGCGGGCAGCGGGCGACCTGGGCGGCGATCTCCGTCACGCGCTCCAGGGAGGCGCAGTCGAGGAGCCAGTAGCCCGCGATGACCTCCTTGGTCTCCGCGTAGGGGCCGTCCGTGACGACGGGTCCGCCGTCGCCGTCCACCGTCACGAAGCGGGTCGTGGACGGGGCCGCGAGGCCCTGGCCGTCGAGCATCTCGCCCTTCGCCGTCAGCTCCTCGTTGATCGCGTTCATGTGCTCGAACATCGCCTTGAGGTCCGGCTTGGTCCAGGCGGGGCTGCTGTCGGTGGGGTTGCCCACCATGGCCTCGTAGTCGGCCTGACTGCCCTGCACCATCACCAGGTACTTCATGACGTCCTCCTCGCTCATCGTTCTCGGCTTCCTGGGCGTACCGCCTCTCGCAGGACAGTCGGAGCGGAAGACCGGTTCTCGACACCGCGCGGGCAGCGGCCGGAAAAACCGGAGAAATCACCCGCCCGCCCCATGATTCCGGTGTGAACGCCTTCAGCTACTCCGCCGCCTTCATCACCTTCTTCTCCGTCGTCGGCCCCCCGAAGGTCCTCCTCGCCTTCGCCGGCCTCGCCCAGGTCCATCCCGTGAGCCAGATGCGGACCATCGCCCTCATCTCCTCCGGCGCGGCCGTCCTCGTCGGCCTGGTCATGGGCATCACGGCCCCGTGGCTGCTGGACGTCTTCCACATCAGCACCCCGGCACTCCAGCTCGCGGGCGGCGTCATCTTCTTCATCTACGCCGTCGGGCTCGTCCTCGGTCTCCATCTCGGCTCCAACACCACCCACCAGGACGCCCCCGACCTGGTCAGCGGCGTGCGCGAGCTGCTCATGCCGTACGTGGTGAGTCCGCTCGCCATGACGGCCGTGCTCATCGAGGCGGCCGCCCGCGACTCCTTCAGCTGGCGCTCGACCGTCGTCGGCGCGTACGTCTCCGTCATCGCGCTCGACCTGATCTGCGTCGTGCTGCTCGCCCGCGTCCTGCGCCGCACCCACCACGCCACGATCGAGCTCCTCGGCCGTCTGCTCGGCCTGCTGCTCGCGGCCGTCGGCGTGGACCTGGTCCTGGACGGCCTCTCGGAACTGGGCGTCCCGGGCCTGTACCTGCGCAAGTGAGGGGAGGGGAGGCGAGGGTAGGGGAAGGGCACGGGCTCAGGCGCCGGGGGCACCGGCTCAGGCGCCGGGGGCACCGGCTCAGGCGCCCGGGACACCGGCTCAGGCGCCCGGGACACCGGCTCAGGCGCCCGGGGCACCGGCTCAGGCACCAGGGGCACCGGCTCAGGCGCCCAACTCCCGTTCCAGCGGCGTACGGAACCTGGGCGTCACCCGTACGTCCCCGACCCACCCCGCGAGCCGCTCCGCCTCCGCGCCGATCGCCCGCCCGGCCGCCGCGCCCACGTCCGTCAGGAGCCGGTGGATGATCTCGCCGTCCGGGCGCTGAGCCCACCCGCCGACGATCCGGCCGTCCCACCACACCGTCGGCCCGATGTTCTCGCTGCGGTCGTACAGCGCCGCCCGGTGCTCCGGGTCCAGGTACCAGTCACGCGCCTGCCAGCCCATCGCCGTCGGATCGAGCGCGGGCAGCAGCGCCGCCCACGGCTCGGGCTCCGCCACCCGCTCCGTCACGGGGTCGAGGTCGTCCGGCAGGACGAAACCGGTCCCCTCGTCGAGGGTCACCGGCAGCGCCCCGACGGCGGCGAGCGCCCCGCGCACATCCGTCACCTTCCACCCCGTCCACCACTTCAGATCCGCCTCGGTGGCGGGCCCGCAGGCCCGGAGCCACCGCTGGATCAACTCGGCGCGCGCCGTGGCCGGATCGAGCGCGGAAGCCGGCCCGGAACGGGCATCGGCGGGACGCGCCCAACGGAACTGGCTGGACGTCCACGTGCCCTGAGGCCGGCCCCGTACGATCCGCCCCTCCATGCCGAGCACCCGCAGCACCCGGCTCGCGACGGACTGGACGCCCCCCTGCCGCGTGCCCTTCGCGTACAGATACGTCGATCTCAACGCCGGTACGGCTCTGCCGAGTTCGGCGCCGGTCGCCTCGCCCCGTACGGCCAGCTCGGCGAGGACGAGCCGCTCGGTCTCCGCCAGCCACGCGGCGTCGAAGTCGCTGCCGGCCGCCAAGTGCTGGATCAGCGTGGTGCGCTCGCGGACGGCGGCCGGGTCGCTCGTCGAGGTCTGGACCGCGGGGGCGAGCGCGGCGGGGAAGACGAAGACCGTGTGCCGCATGCCGTGCATCCGGACCAGCGACCGGTCCTCGTACAACGCCCGCTCGACCTCCGCCACGGGCCCGGCCTTCCCGGCCAGCCGCGCCCCCACGGCGAGGAACACGCTCGCCGGGTCGGTCCCGTGCAGGGCGACGAGCGCCCCCGCGACCTCCTCCGCCGACCCGGCCCGGACACTCCCGGCCAGCCGGTGCCGCACCCCGAGCCGCGCCCTGCGCTCGGCGGCGTCGATCGTCCTCGTCCTCGTCTCACCCATGCGGCCAAGCATGGCCTCAGACGCGGACAGGAACGAGGAAATCCGTCACGGTCTCCACGAACTCGTCCTCCTTCTCGAAGAAGACGACATGACCGGCGTCGATCTCCGCGTACGCGCTGCCGCCGATCGCCGCGTGCAGCTCCCGGCTGTTCTCCACCGGGACGGTGGCGTCCTGCGCGCACCCCACGACCAGCGTCGGCGCCGTGATCCGCGGCAGCAGCGCCCGGATGTCGACCTCCAGGTCGAGCGCCACGTGCCGCAGGGTGCCCGGGGTGGGCGGCATGTTGGGGATGAGCGCCTCGACGCCCTCGCGGCCGACGGAGTTGAGGAACCCGCGGCTGAACCCGGTCATGGTGACGCTCCGCCCGAAGCCGGCCGGGTCGAACTCCCCGAGTCGCTGCCAGAGCGTGAACAGGTTCCGCAGGTACTCGTCGCCTTCGGTGTACGCCCACCCCGCGACCAGGACGAGCCGGTGGACCAGGTCGGGGCGGAGGGCGGCGACGGCCGCCGAGACCGGGGAGCCCATGGAGAAGCCGAGCAGGTCGACGGGTCCGGTGCCCGCGTCCTCGATCACGGCGATCACCTGCGCGGCGAGCGACTCGACGGTCAGCGGACCGCCGTCGTCGACGGTCCGGTCGGCGCCGGACAGATCGAGCGTGATGACCGTACGGCCGGTGGCGAAACGGGGCGCGGTCTGCCCCCAGTTGACGACGGCGCCACCGGAGCCGGTGCCGTGGACGAGGAGAAGGGCGGGCCCGGCGCCCGAGCCCTCGACGTCGTAGCGGACCAGGGCGGTGCCGACGGTGACGGTGGCCATGCGTGTGCTCCAGGGGGTGGGTCGGGATGGGGTGTCGTTGGCCGACACCCAGAACCCTGCCGCCCACCGGAGACAGACGGGAGAGCCCTTCCGACCCTGGGATCGGCAGTCCCTGGATGGCCTCGGGGAGACGTGCGAGGGTGTTGCCCGGGCCGGGTGATGGTGTTGCCCGGCGGGGCGGAGGTGCTGCTCAGGCGCGGCGGAGGTGCTGATCAGGCTGGGCGGAGGTGCTGCTCAGGCCGGGCGGAGGTGCTGCTCAAGCCGCGGGAGGGCCCTGAGAAGCTGCTCCTGACGAGGGTCCGGAAGGATGATGACCATATGACGACGATCGACCGCCGCGAGCTCGCCGACTTCCTCCGACGCGCCCGCGACCGGGTCCGTCCGCAGGACGCGGGTCTCCCGGTGGGGCCCAGGCGCCGTACGCCCGGACTGCGCCGCGAGGAGGTCGCCCAGCTGGCCGGGATGTCCGCCGACTACTACATCCGCCTGGAGCAGGCCCGCGGCCCGCAGCCCTCGCCGCAGATGCTCGCCTCGCTCGCCCGCGCGCTGCGGCTCGGCACCGACGAGCGCGACCACCTGCACCTCCTGGCAGGGCACCGGCCGCCGGCGGGCCCCATGGCCGGCGACCACGTCTCACCCGGGCTGCTCCACCTCCTGGACCAGCTGCGGACGACGCCTGCGCAGGTCCTGAGCGACCTGGGGGACGTGCTCGCGCAGAACGAGATGGCCCGCGCGCTGCTCGGCGGGGTGTGCACGGTGTCGGAGCACGGCCGGAACGTGGTGTGGCGCTGGTTCGCCGATCCGGAGTCCCGGACGTCGTACCCGGCCGAAGAGCACGCGTACCACAGCCGCCTCCATGTCGCGGATCTGCGCGCGGCGTTCGGCCGCCGCTCGGGCGATCCGGCGGTGACCCGGCTGGTGGAGCGGCTGCGCGGGGCGAGCGAGGAGTTCGCGGAGCTGTGGGAGCGGCACGAGGTGGCGGTCCGCAGGCACAACCGGATGCGGGTCGCGCACCCGGTGATCGGCCCGGTGGACCTGGACTGCCAGGTGCTGCTCGCCCCGGAGGGCGAGCAGCGGCTCGTCCTGTTCACCCCGCCGCCGGGCACGGACACGGGGAGCCGGCTCGCGCTGCTCGGTGTGGTGGGCACGGAGCAGTTCACGAAGGGGTGACGGGTCCGGGCGGCCACAGCCACCCGGGCGGCCCCGGCAGTCGCGCCAGTTACGCCAGTCGCGATAGCCCCGACAGCCGCGACGGGATCAGCCGTCACAGCCGTCACAACGGTCACAACGGTCACAACGGCACCAGGGAGCCCTACCCGGCCGCCCGCTCCTCCAACGGCCGCCGCCGCAGCGCGGGCTGGGTGAGGAAGGGCGGCTGCCAGGCGCCGTCCGCGCGGTAGAGGTTCGTGCCCGGCGGCACGATCGCGTCGATCCGGTCCAGGACCTCGTCCGTGAGGACGACGGGCGCGCCCTTCAGCAGACCCTCCAGCTGCTCCATCGTCCGCGGCCCGATGATGACGGAGGTCACGGCCGGGTGCGAGGCGGCGAAGGCGAGGGCGAGCTCGGGCAGGGAGCAGCCGATCTCGTCGGCGAGGGCGATGAACTCCTCGACGGCGTCGAGCTTGGCGGCGTTGCCGGGGAGCGCCGGGTCGAAGCGGTGCGGGGTGAGCGCGGCGCGCCCGCGGGTGAGGTCGATCGGCTGCCCCTTGCGGTACTTGCCGGTGAGGAAGCCGGAGGCGAGCGGAGCCCAGGTCAGGACGCCCATCCCGTACCGCTGGGCGACGGGCAGGACGGAGGCCTCGACGCCCCGTGCGAGCAGCGAGTACGGCGGCTGCTCGGAGCGGAAGCGGCGCAGGCCGCGCCGTTCGGCGACGGCATGGGCCTCGACGATCTCCTCGGCGGGGAACGTGGAGCAGCCGAATGCCCGGATCTTGCCCTGGCCGACGAGGTCGCCGAGGACGTCGAGGGTCTCCTCGATGTCCGTGCGGTGGTCGGGCCGGTGGACCTGGTAGAGGTCGATCCAGTCGGTGCCGAGCCGCTTGAGGCTGTTCTCGACGGCCCGGGTGATCCAACGACGGGAGAGACCACCCCGGTTGGGGCCCTCGCCGCCGACGGGGAAGTACACCTTGGTGGCGAGGACGGTCGCGTCCCGCCGGCTGGAGTCGCGCAGTGCCTTGCCGACGATCTCCTCGGACTCGCCGGAGGAGTACATGTCGGCGGTGTCCACGAAGTTGATGCCCCGGTCGAGGGCGGCGTGGATGACACGTATGGAATCCGCGTGGTCAGGATTGCCGACGGCGCCGAACATCATCGTGCCGAGGCAGTACGTACTTACTTCGAACCCGGTCCCGCCGAGTACCCGATAGCGCATGGGCGCACTCTAGGAATTCGAGTGCACTCCAAGGCAAGGGCATGAGTGCGGCGCCCTGGACCGCCGTGGCCGACGGAGGCCGACGGAGGCAGACGGAGGCAGACGGAGGGCCTACGGAGGCTCGACGGAGGTCCGATGGAGGCGGCCCTGACGCCCCGACGCCCTAAGCCGCCGTGGGTCGGCCCGTCGGAGGAGACGTGGCGCCGCCGTCCGCAAGGAAGCCGACGATCAGCCGGTGCAGGACCCCGGGCCGCTCCAGGTGCACGTCGTGGCCGGTGCCGGGCAGGCTGGTGCCGTGCAGCGCGGGCCGGCGGCGGACCATCTCCGCGTACTCCTCGCTGCCGATGATCCCGCCGTGTTCGCCCTGACCGAGGACCACGAGGGTGGGGCAGGTGATGGCGGCCCACTCGTCCCAGAAGGCGCGGGTGGCGTTCTCGTCGAGGGACCGGACCATGACCTCGGGGTCGAAGCGCGGCCACAGCCCGTCGGCCCGCTCCTCGAGCCCGCGTGCCCAGCCCTCGCCGACGGAGTCCGTGCCGCCGCCGAGGTACGCGACGGCCGCCGCCCGTGAGGGGAACGGCACCGGCCAGGCCCGCAGCCAGCCGCCGATCTGTTCCTGGACGCCGGGGTTCGCCCCGTCGGGCCCGGCCTCGACGAGGACGACGGCGCGCGGCAGATCGGGGTGGGCGGCGGCGGTGAGGAGAGCGGTGCTCCCGCCCAGCGACTGTCCGATCAACACGGGCCGATCGAGCCCGAGTCGATCGATGACGGCGACGACATCGGCGACGTACGCGGCCCGCGAGACGTCCCCGTCCGAGGGGTTCCGGTCGCTGCCGCCGTGCCCGCGCTGGTCGAGGGCGACGACGCGATGGCCGGAGTCCCGAAGGAGCCGGGCCGTGGCGTCCCACTCGCCGGCGTGCCCGGCGAGCCCGTGGAGGAGGAGTACGTCGCCCCCTGAACCGCCCCGGTCGCCCCGGTCGCCCCGGTTGCCCCGGTCGCCCCAGTCGCGACAGGAGAGCCGCACGCCGTCACGGATCACGAACCGCTCTGACCAGGAGGGACTGGAGGGGGATGTCATCCCTCCATGATCCCCTACGGGTTGAGGAGCTGATCGGCGACGGTGGTACGGGCGTAGAGGACGGAGCGCCCGCTGCGGTGGGCGGTGACGAGGCCGGCGTTGCGCAGGGCGATGAGGTGCTGGGAGACGCCGGCGGCTGACAGGCCGCAGTGGGCGGCGAGTTGGGTGGTCGACGCCGGGGTGTCGAGCTCGGTGAGGAGCAGGGTGCGGGAGCGCCCGAGAACGGCGGCGACGGCCTCGGTGGCATCTGCGGTACGGGGCTCCCAGACGGCACCGAAGCCCCTGGCCGGGTAGGCGAGCTGAGGCGGATCGGGGTGGACGGACCGGGTGAGGACCCGGGGCCAGGCGAACACGGAGGGGACGAGCAGCAGCCCGGACCCGGCCTGGTCGCGACTGAGCGCACAGTGCCGCCGTACGAGCCGCAGGGTGCCGTCGTCCCACCGCACGGTCTCGTGGAGCTCGCTCAGCACCCGCGCCGAACCGTGCTCGGCGACCTGCCGCGCCCGATGGAAGACATCGGCCTCCAGGACGTGCTGGATCCGGGCCCAGTAGGGGGCGAGGGCGAGCTCCCAGTAGGCCTCGATCTCGTCGACGACCTTACGGAGAACGGCGGGAGGATCGTCGTGCAGCAGCCGAAGCCGGTCGAGGTGCGCACCTCCGGCCAAGGTGCGGAGATCGTCCCGGACCTGCTCGACGGGCGTGCGGAGAACGGCGTCGAGCTCGGTGTCGAGGGTGGGGAAGGGCCCGGCGGGGGTGGGGTTGAGGAAGTCGGCGAGGTAGCCGTGCGCGGGGACGAGCGCGGCGAGCCACCCGCGATCGAGCCCGGCCCGCACGATCCGGGGCCGGACCTGGGCGACCCAGCGCCGATGGGGACCGGAGTCGGGCCGGCCGACGAGGACGCGGAAGCTGGTGACGACCTCCCACATGGGGGAGACGGCGAAACGGGTCTGGGCGAGGTCGGCGGCGGAGAAACTGAGCCCGGATTCCAAGGGGTCCACGTCCTAGAGTCCACAAGCGCGGGTGGGAGGAGCCGATGGGGTTCGGCGATCGGATGCGGCGAGGCGATCGGGTTCGGTGATCGGGCTCGGCGATCTGATTCGGTGATCTGATGCGGCGATTGGATTCGGCCAGAGCTTAATCAATGGAGGTGGAGGCGTGGCGGGGGCAACCTCGTCGCATGCCCACTCTCACTGCGTCGTCCCTCATCCCGTCCTCCTTCCGAGACCTGCCACCCGTCGTATGGACGATCTTCGCGGGAACGATCGTCAACAGGCTCGGCTACCTCGTGACGCCGTTCCTGATCTTCTTCCTGGCCGCGCGCGGAGTGACGGGCGCGGAGACCTCGTACGTCCTGGGAGCCCTGGGCGCGGGCAACCTCCTGGGCCCGGCCGTGGGCGGCATCCTGGCCGACCGGATCGGGCGCCGCCCGACGATGCTGATCGGCCTGATCGGAGCGTCGGCGGCGCAGGGCGCGCTGTTCCTGGCCCCCGGCGTGTGGACGATGGCGGCGGCGGCGCTGCTGATCAGCGCGGCGGGCAGCACGGTCTCGCCGGCGGCGTACGCGCTCCTCGCGGACGCGGTGGACAGCGAGCGGCGCCGCCGCGCGTACGCCCTGTTCGGCTGGGGAGTGAACATCGGCACGGCGGTGGCGGGAGTCCTCGGCGGCTACCTGGCGGCGCGGGGCTACTGGCTGCTGTTCGCGGTGGACGCGGGTTCGATGCTGGCGTACGCACTGGTGGTGGCGGTCCGTCTGAAGGACGGCCCGAGCACGCCGGACAAGCCGGGGGAGAAGCCCCGGGAGAAGGACCCCCAGGAGAAGAAGGACGGCATCGGCTACGGAGTGGTCCTCCGGGACCGCCTGGCCATGCTCCTGCTCCCCCTCTTCGGAGTGCAGCTCTTCGTGTACTCGCTGACCGAGGTGGCCCTCCCGCTTGCGGTCCACGACAGTGGCCTGTCGCCGGCGGTGTACGGGGCGATGGCGGCGGTCAACGCGATCCTGGTGGTGGGGCTGCAGCCGTTCGCGACGGCGAGGCTGTCGAGGTTCCCGCAGCTGGCGGTGCAGGGCGCGGGCGGCACGCTGATCGCGGGTGGAGTGGCGCTGACCGGGCTGGCGGACGGCGTCGCGGGCTACACGGTGTCGGTCGTGGTCTGGTCCCTGGGCGAGGTGGTGGTGGCGGGCATCGCCGCGGGCGTGGTCGCCAACCTGGCCCCGGCGCACGCACGGGGCCGCTACCAGGGCGCCTTCAGCTGGACGTGGGGGCTGGCGCGCTTCGCGGCGCTCACGCTGGGGGTGGCCACGTACACGACGCTGGGCCCGTCGGT
Organism: Streptomyces sp. CB02980; assembly: GCF_014451325.2. Taxonomy (GTDB): domain Bacteria; phylum Actinomycetota; class Actinomycetes; order Streptomycetales; family Streptomycetaceae; genus Streptomyces. The sequence goes on from NZ_JACSCH020000003.1 coordinate 624,729, forward strand.
GCTGTGGTGGACGGCCCTGGTGGCGGGCACCGCCGCGGCGGTGGCCACGGCGGCGCTGACGACGAGGGTGAACGCCCGCGCGGCCCACGAACTGGCGGCGTGAAGCCGGGGGCTACTTCCCCTCGGCGAGGGTGTGGGCCACGAGCGCGTTGGCGTGCCCGTGGCCAAGGCCGTGCTCGGCCTTCAGCCAGGAGACGAGCTCCATGTGCTTGGTGAGCGGCGAGGAACGGATGAGGTCCTGCCACTCGGAGATCGGCCGGCCGTGCTTCTTCTCGATGGAGGGGAAGTAACTGGCGGGCCCTTTGACGATGTTCTCGGCCATGGGGAGTCTCCGGGGTGGGTGAGGGCGGGCAACGGCGTACGTACGCCCATGCAGACCCTCACCCCATCGAAAACTCATCGGAGCCGCAAGATCAATCCCGCCGAATGTGCTCGGGGTCGACGTGCCGCCGCACCATGGGCACGGAGGCGAGCGCGGCGACGAGCAGGACGCCCAGGGCGCAGGCGAGCAGCAGGGGCAACCCCTCCCAGTCCCAGTGCACGGCGCCACCCCCGGTGATCAGATAGCTGGACTCGGCAAGCCACCCGGCAACGATGGCACCCCCCAGCCCCACGACAAGCGGCAACAACACCTGCATGACCTGCACCCCCCGCAACGTCCCGGCCCGAGCCCCCAAAAGCGCCAGCGCGGTCACCTGCCCCCGCCGCTCCATGGCCCGATCGGCCACAGACACCACGAACGCAGCCACCCCGATGACAAGCCCGAGCACCATCCCGACGGCAAGCAGACTCCGAATGACGGTGAGCTGAGCAAGCGAGTCGATGACGATCCCGACGGGCTCGACGGGGGAGGTGGGCGCGATGGCCCCGATGCCGTCGAGCACGGAGCGGATGGTGGCGGGGTCGGAGTCGCTGACGAGGGTGAGGGTGCCGGCGGAATCGGCGAGGGGGGAGGGAAGGAGGGAAGGAGGGATGATCAGAGTGCCTGAGTCGAAGACGGACAGGTCCCAGGGACGCACGTCAATCTGCTCGCGAGGCACGGTGAAAACACCTCTCTGGCCGTTCCTCAGCGCGAAGGGGTACTGCTCTCCGGCCTTCGGGTCGTATCTGAGGGGCGCGCGTTGGTCCCGTAGTGACATGACCTTGTTGTCCACACATCCCGTGGCCCGCTGCGTGGACGCGGCGAGCTGCGCGCAGGTGGCGACTACGAGGTCGGCACGGGGCACGTCGGTGCCGTCCAACGGATCCCAGGAGCTGTACGAGACCACCTGCGTCCGTACACCCGACACGCCGGCCAGTGCCTTTCGTTGTGTCGGCTCGAGTTGGTCCAGGCGGATGCTGTACTCCTGAAGAGGCGCAGTCGGCCGACTGACCTGGTCCAGCTCAATGAGCACGCCCTGGGTCAGAGAGGCCCCGAACACCAGCAGCACCAGCCCGGTGGCGACCCTCAGCGAGGACCCGGGGTCGACCTCGGTCCGCCGCATCGCCAAGGCCACCGGGAGCGATTTTGCCGCCCCGGCCAGTCGTCGAGCCAGCCACGCTGTGATGGGTGCCAGCCCGAAGACCAGCCCTGCACCAGTCAACAACACGGCGCCGGGCACCAGCAGAGAACTGGCCGATCCCCCGGATGGGTCCCGCCCCGCGACGCTGAGCACGCAGTACCCACCGATGATGCCCAGTCCTGGCACGAGAAGCAGCGTCCCGAACTTCCTCGGAGGCTTGCGATCCCCGGTTCGTCGCACACTGATGGGGGACATGGCAGCCCGCCGTGCGCTGAACTGCCCGACGAACCATGCGAGCGCCGGGCATCCCAGCAGACACAGGGCAAGGGTCTCCCCGGTGGGCCTGCCGTCGGCGGGATACCAGTGCAAGCCTGGCAGCCCGACCCGAGCCATGATCTCGTTGACCCCGAGATATCCCACGACCCCGATCACGGCCCCGGTTGATGCAGCGGCGACACTCTCGCCGGCGTTGACCCGCAGGGTGTCCTTCATGCTGAGCCCGACGAGCCGGAGGGCGGCGAGCCGCCGGGCACGCGATTCTCCAGAGAGTCGGGCGCAGACGGAAAGGAAAATGACGAGCGGGAGCAGCACGATGCACCCGAGGGTGAAACGCAGGATGTTGAGGGTCGATGGTTCGACGATCTGCCGCCAGGACCGTCCGATGCCGAAGCCACCCAACTCTTCCGATTCGGTCAACTCGGCTGGGGTGGTTCCAACGTAGGCGTACAGGTCGTTGCTATCGCCCAATCCCTCTGGCGCGATCATGCCCGTCACCCGGCCCGGAACAAGGCCCGCTGTTTGCGGATTGGCAGCCAGGATCGCACCTAGCCTCGGCGAAACGATCGCCTCGCCGGCACCGGGAAGCTTGCCGATTCCCGGGGGCACGGGAGTCGGCCCAGGACCTGTTCGTGCGACAAAGACCCTATGGAGTGGCTGTGACCCGTACGGCCCGCGAAGTTCCTGGTAGAGGACGTTACTTGTGCCTGGTCGCGGTTCGCGGGCGGCTGTGCGAGCGTCGTGCGCGGCGAGGATCGACGGAATGGTGAGGACTGCGGCAAGACATGCCACTCCGAGTGCCGAGCCCAGCGCCATCAGAAGGAAGCGAACCCGCCCCCGACGCCCGCTTCCCCATAACAGGCGCAATCCGAGGGCGAACGCATTCACACCGTCACCCGCTGGGCCAGAACACCATCCGACATCGTGTACTGCGTATCAGCCCGCGCGGCGACGTCGGCATCGTGAGTGACGATGACGACAGCCGTCTTTTGTCTGCGCGCCAGCTGAAGGAACTCCTCCAACACAGCTGCCGCGTTGGCACTGTCGAGTGCCCCGGTCGGCTCATCCGCGAACACCACGTCAGGCCGGTGGACCAGAGCCCGTGCGACCGCAACACGCTGACTCTGGCCCCCGGACAGCTTTGAGGTCCTGCGCCGCAACAGATCACCCATCCCGAGCCGGCCCAGTACCTGCGCGGCTACGGCGTGGGCATGCACCTTGCTGATGCCGGCGAGCCGGAGGGGTAGGGCTGCGTTCTCTTCGACGGTCAGTTCGGGCAGCAACTCCCCGTACTGAAAGACGAACCCGAGACGGGTGCGGCGCAGGGCACTCAGTTCACCGTCGGGGAGGCTCGAGAGCTGGATTCCGTCGAAGGTCACGGTGCCGTTGGTCGGTGGCAGAACCCCCGCGAGGCAGTACAGCAGCGACGACTTCCCCGACCCGCTGCTGCCCATGATGGCGGCCACCTCGCCGCGCTTGAGCATGAAATCCGCGCTACTGACGGCCTGCTCAGTGCCGTAGAAGAGATCCACGCCGTCGGCGCGGAGGATGGTTTCCATCGTGGTGCGCTCCATGAGGATGGGGGGCCGCTTGGTTCGCGACCCCCGGAACCATTGACTACTTCCGCGAGACCAGACGCTCCCGTGAGCAGTAGTCAGGTCGCAAGGAGCCGCGGTCGAGGCAAACCTGCATACGTACTTCCTTGGTCTTCAGGACAGCGCCGTCGGTGTAGACCTTGTCGACCTTCAAGTCACCCCTCTGGACACCCTTCAGGTCACCCCACGGGTATTCCTCGACCTTGACGCGGAGGTAGACGTTATGCCCGTCATTGTCGTTCTCGTCCCGCAGCTCGCCCTTCACGTGAAGACCGCTCGGAGCCTTGGTCGTGGGTTGCCAGGCGTACGTGCCGACGAACGCAACACCTGGCGTCCGCATGACCAGTTTGTGAGTCGAACTCGCCACCGCCGCCCCCATCCCCCCGAAGAACAGCCCCGCGGCCACCACCGCCGTAGCCAACTTCCTCATCGATAACCCCTGTTTGGTCGTGCCGACTGGTCATCACAGAAAGTATCGGCATCACTACACACCGGTAGTCGCAGTAACGTCCCTCCCTCCCATCACCCCCCGATCCAGTGAATGAGGCCGTTCTGGGGGACCCCAGGTCCACCCCCACCCCGTAGGAGTGATCACCGGTGCGCCTCCGTGAAGGCGTACGGCGGCAGCCCCAAAGATGCGCGCATGCGCCTTTCCCCCTCCCCCTCCTCCTCCCCTTCCGTCACGCTTCGCCGCGCCCTTCTCCCCTTCGTCGCCGCCGTCGCCCTCCTCGGGACCGCCGGTTCCGCCGGTGCCGGTGCCGTCGAGGCGTGTGGGTCGGTCATCACCGCCCCGCTCGCACGGCCCGTGTCCGCCGACGACCCCTGTCCCAGCACCGACCCCGTGGTGTGCCGGATCCGTGTGCTGCCGATGGACGAGAAGGTCGAGGCCCAGCGGACCCGGATGCGGTACCACGGGCTCCTTGAGGACATGCACCGCACGGAGGCCGCCATGCGTGAGGCGGGTGCCACGGACGAGGAGATCGCCCGTGAGCTGGTCGACATGCGGAACCAGGCCAAGGAGATCACCCGCGCCGGCATGACCCCGGAAGAGGTCCGGATCCTCGAGCAGCGGAACATCGCCAAGTACGGCAACCCGCTCGGCCCCACCGCGGACCAGCTGTACGTCAAGTACGGCTCCTGGCAGCAGGTGATCGACGCGTCGATGCGTACCAGCTACGCCGTCGACCGCGAACTCAGCCTCGAGTACCGCCCCTGCCCCGTGTAGGCACACACGCACACACGCACACACGAACGCCGGTGGGCCGGGACGCCAACGCGTCCCGGCCCACCGGCGTTCACGGAGAAGTGCGCCGTCACACGGCCCAGGGCAGCACCCGCGTGCCCTCCGTCCCCGGAACCGTCGCGTACCCGTCCGCCCGCATCGCGACATGCGCCTCCGCCGCCTCGGGCGCGTGGACCCGGCGCACCACGTCCGGCGGCAGGACCACGGTCCGGCCGGCCGCGACCTTCTCGGTGCGGCCCCCGCAGGTGACCTCCAGGGTGCCGCTGGTGACCGTCCACACCTGTTCGCGGCTGATGGTGTGCTCGGGCCCGGTCGCCCCCGCGGCCATCTCCACCGTCCAGGTGCTGAGTTCGGCGCTGCCCCGGCTCGGCGCGGCGAGGCCGGTCATCGTGGCGTTGGGGGAGACCGTGACGGACTCGGGCGACGGGGTGATCACCTGCACCGCGGGTGCCTCCTCTTCGACGGGGCCGGGATCGGCGGAGGGCGTGACCCACTCGACCAACTGGACCACGACGCCGTTGGGGTCGGTCAGCTGGAACAGCCGCTCTCCCCACGGCTCTTCGCGCAGCGGCATCGTGATGGGAGCGCCCTCGGCCCGCAGCCGGGCCTCTTCCGCCGCGAGGTCGGTGACGGTGAACGCCAGGATCAGGCCCGCGGCCTGCTGGTCGCGCTGCTCGGGCGGGAGTACGTCCGTACCCCGGCGCAGCAGCACGATGTCGACGGCGGCGTCCTCGCGGGTCAGCGAGGCGAACCCGTCGGCGGCCATGGCCACCTGGTAGCCGAGGTGGGTGGTGAGGAACTCCCGGGAGGCGTCCACGTCGGCGACGGTGAGGGAGAGTGTGGAGGTAGAGACGTTCACGGCGGCTCCTCAGGAAGCGGATCAGTGGATCAGCGGATCGGTAAGTCGGGTCGGCAGGTCGGCAGGTCAGTAGGTCGGCGGGCGTACAGGCGCGCAGCGCCTGGCCGTCCCGTCTCAGTACGTGCGGCGCGGTGCCTGGATCCGGTTGCGGGCCTCGCTGCGGCCCGCACGCGGCAGCTCGCGGGGCGGGGGGCGCCGGGTGGTGGGCGCCGGCCCGGTGTCCTGGGCGGCTGCGCCGAGCTTGGCGGTGCCGGTGAACGCGGTACTGAAGGCGGTACTGATGGCGGTACTGAACGCGGCGGGGTCCTGCTTCGGCATACGCGGCTTCTTCCCTTGGGCTTAACGTTCCATGGGGCGATTTTTGCAACGGACGTAACTTTACGCACGGCCGCGCGAGTGCGTCAAGGATATTTTTACGTCGCATGTAAGATTCGCTCATGGGTACCGAGAGCATGGGACTCCGCGAGTCCAAGAAGCAGGAGACCAGGCAGCTGATCTCCGACCACGCCACCCGCCTCTTCATGGAGCAGGGCTTCGAGCAGACGACCATCGCCGAGATCGCCACGGCGGCCCGCGTCGCCAAGAAGACGGTCACCAACTACTTCCCGCGGAAGGAGGACCTGGCCCTCGACCACCACGAGGCGTTCACCGCGACCCTGGCCCGCGCGGTCGCCGACCGGGCCGCGGGCGAGTCGCCGCTCGCCGCGCTGCGCCGCGAGTTCACCGCCGCGGTCGAGACGTGCGACCCCGTCGCGGGCTTCGCCGGCCCGGAGTTCGCCCGCATGATCGCCGAGAGCCCCACCCTGAGCGCCCGCCTGCGCGAACTTCACGACCTGCGCGAGGAGGCCCTCGCCGAGGCCCTGACGGCCGTCGTCCCCGCCCAGGCCCCGGCCATCGCCCCCCGGGCTGCCGCGGCACTCCTCGGCGCCGCTCACCGCCTGCTGTTCCAGCGCATCCAGGAGCTCACCCTCGCCGGGGAGCCCAACGCCCGGATCGCGGCCGTCGTGGCCCCGGAGGCGGCGTACGTCTTCGATCTCCTCGAAGCCGGCCTCCGCGCCGGCGAGAGCTGACCGCCCCGGACAACGTCGAAGGCCCCGCTGCAAGCAGCGGGGCCTTCGACATCGTGCCCGGTGAGGCACTGGCGGAGGATACGAGATTCGAACTCGTGAGGGGTTGCCCCCAACACGCTTTCCAAGCGTGCGCCCTAGGCCACTAGGCGAATCCTCCGCGGCGAACATTACATGACCGGAGAGGGTGCTCGCGAACTCGATCCTGGTGGGGGGTGGTGAGGTGCCCGGCGAGGTCTCCGGCCACCTGTCCGGTGACATCTCCGGCCACCTGTCCGGCGACATGTCGGTGAGGTGTCCGGTGAGGTGTCCGGTGCGGTGGTCCGGCGGGGAGCCGGGGGCGCGGGGCTTCGGGGGGTTCGCCATCGGGTACTCTGGGCGAAGCCCCTCACGCGGTGCTATCTGACTGAACTCCCCCAGGGCCGGAAGGCAGCAAGGGTAGGTCGGCTCTGGCAGGTGCGTGGGGGGCGCTTGCGTTCCCGTACGAGTCCGTTCCCGTACGAGTCCGTTCCCGCGCGAGTCCGCTCCCGTACGAGGCGGAGGCCGGGCGGAGGCCGGGCGGCGGCAGCGGCGGAGGACCGGGGCGGTACCCGGCTCCGGCGGTAGCGGCAAAGACCGCGGCAGTACCCGGGGCGGTCGCCGAGGTGGTGGCCGGTGGCGGTTTTTCCCGGGTTGTCGGTGGGCGCCTATAACCTCGTACATGTGTCGTCTCTCGCGCTCTACCGCCGCTATCGCCCCGAGTCCTTCGCCGAGGTCATCGGGCAGGAGCATGTCACCGACCCGTTGCAGCAGGCCCTGCGGAACAACCGGGTCAATCACGCGTACCTGTTCAGCGGGCCCCGCGGCTGTGGCAAGACGACCAGTGCGCGCATTCTCGCGCGGTGTCTGAACTGCGAGCAGGGGCCCACGCCCACGCCCTGCGGGGAGTGCCAGTCCTGCCGTGACCTCGCGCGGAACGGGCCGGGGTCGATCGACGTCATCGAGATCGACGCCGCCTCGCACGGTGGTGTGGACGACGCCCGTGACCTGCGCGAGAAGGCCTTCTTCGGGCCCGCGTCGAGCCGGTACAAGATCTACATCATCGACGAGGCCCACATGGTCACCCCGGCGGGCTTCAACGCCCTGCTGAAGGTGGTCGAGGAGCCGCCGGAGCACCTCAAGTTCATCTTCGCCACGACCGAGCCCGAGAAGGTGATCGGGACGATCCGGTCCCGGACCCACCACTACCCCTTCCGGCTCGTCCCGCCCGGCACCCTGCGGGAGTACCTGCGTGACGTCTGCGGGCGCGAGGGCATCCCCGTCGAGGACGGCGTGCTGCCGCTCGTCGTGCGTGCCGGCGCCGGTTCCGTGCGTGACTCGATGTCCGTCATGGACCAGCTCCTCGCCGGAGCCGCCGCCGACGGTGTGACCTACACCATGGCCACCTCCCTGCTCGGCTACACGGACGGCTCGCTGCTCGACGCGGTCGTGGAGGCCTTCGCCGCCGGTGACGGCGCCGCCGCGTTCGAAATCGTCGACACGGTCATCGAGGGCGGCAACGACCCGCGCCGCTTCGTCGCCGACCTCCTGGAGCGGCTGCGCGACCTGGTGATCCTGGCCGCCGTGCCCGACGCCGCCGAGAAGGGGCTCATCGACGCCCCGGTCGACGTGATCGAGCGCATGCAGGCGCAGGCGTCCGTGTTCGGTGCCGCCGAGCTCAGCCGGGCGGCCGACCTGGTCAACACCGGTCTGACCGAGATGCGGGGCGCCACCTCGCCCCGGCTCCAGCTGGAGCTGATCTGCGCACGGGTGCTGCTGCCCGCCGCCTTCGACGACGAGCGCTCCGTGCAGGCGCGCCTCGACCGGCTGGAGCGCGGTGCGGCCACCGGGCCCGCGCCCGTCTTCACGCCCGGAGCGCCCACGCCCGCCATGGGGTACGTCCCCGGGCCCGACGCCCACACGCCGATGGCCCCGCCCCCGCCGGCCCCCGCCCCGGCTCCCGCTCCCATGCCCGTACAGGCTCCGCCGCAGGCCGCACCGGCACCAGCACCGACGCCCGCGCCCGCACCGGAGCCGGTTCACGCGCAGCCCTCCGCCCCCCGCCCCGGTGCCTGGCCCGGTGCCGCCACCCCCGGCGGTGGCGCACCCGGCGCCTGGCCCGGTGCTTCCGCGCCCGCCGCGCCGGCCCCGGCCGCCCCCGCTCCCGTACACGCGCAGCCCGCGCCGCAGGCCCCCGCGCCCGCCGCCTCGGGCGGCGGCGGTGACATCGCCCAGGTGCGCAACCTCTGGCCGCAGATCCTCGACGCCGTGAAGAACCGGCGCCGCTTCACCTGGATCCTGCTCAGCCAGAACGCGCAGGTCGCGGGCTTCGACGGCACGACCCTCCAGCTCGGCTTCCTCAACGCCGGAGCCCGCGACAACTTCGCGAGCAGCGGCAGCGAGGACGTCCTGAAGCAAGCCCTCGCCGAGCAGTTCAACGTGAACTGGAAGATCGAGGCGATCATCGACCCCTCGGGCGGCGCCTCGCCGCCGCCCGCCGCGACCGGCTTCGGCGGATCGGGCGGAACCGGGGGCTTCAGCCGCCCGCAGGCGGCCGCCCCCGCTCCGTCCTTCCAGCAGGCCCCGCCGCCCGCCTCCGTGCAGCCGCAGACGCAGTCCGCACCCGCGTCGGGCCCCGCGCCCTCCTCCTTCCAGCAGGCCCCGCCGCCCGCCTCCGCACCCGCGTACGCGCCCCCCGCGCCGCAGCCCGTGGCGCCCGAGGACGACGTGCCGGAGGAGGACGATCCGGACCTCGTCGACTCCGCCCTCTCCGGGCACGACCTGATCGTGCGCGAGCTCGGAGCCACGGTTGTGGAGGAATACACGAACGAGTAGGGGCGTCTCGTTCAGTGGCCCGCACAAGGTGCATCCCGGTCGTCGGGCTACTCTGACTGGCGTGAAGGTCCTCGTCATCGGCGGCGGCGCCCGCGAACACGCCCTGTGCCGCTCTCTCTCCCTCGATCCCGACGTCACCGCTCTGCACTGCGCGCCCGGCAACGCCGGAATCGCGGAGGTCGCCGAGCTGCACCCCGTCGACCAGCTGGACGGCGACGCCGTCGCGCGCCTCGCCACCGAGCTCGGCGCCGGCCTGGTCGTCGTCGGCCCGGAGGCTCCGCTCGTCGCGGGTGTCGCCGACGCAGTCCGCGCGGTCGGCATCCCCGTCTTCGGCCCGTCGCGGGAAGCGGCGGAGCTGGAGGGCTCCAAGGCGTTCGCCAAGGACGTCATGGCCGGCGCCGGGGTGCCCACCGCCCGCAGCTACGTCTGCACGACCCCGGAGGAGATCGACGAGGCGCTCGACGCCTTCGGCGCTCCGTACGTCGTGAAGGACGACGGCCTCGCCGCCGGCAAGGGCGTCGTCGTCACCGACGACCTCGCGCAGGCACGGGCCCATGCGCTCGCGTGCGACCGGGTGGTCATCGAGGAGTTCCTCGACGGCCCCGAGGTCTCCCTCTTCGCCATCACCGACGGCACCACCGTCCTCCCGCTCCAGCCCGCGCAGGACTTCAAGCGCGCGCTCGACGACGACGAGGGCCCGAACACCGGCGGCATGGGCGCCTACTCGCCGCTGCCCTGGGCCGACCCGAAGCTGGTCGAGGAGGTCCTCGCGACCGTCCTCCAGCCGACGGTCGACGAGCTGCGCCGCCGCGGCACGCCGTTCTCCGGCCTGCTGTACGCGGGTCTGGCGATCACCAGCCGCGGCGTCCGGGTCATCGAGTTCAACGCCCGCTTCGGCGACCCCGAGACGCAGGTCGTCCTGGCCCGGCTCCGCACCCCGCTGGCCGGCGTCCTGCTGAACTCCGCCAACGGCACCCTGGACGACCAGGCCCCGCTGAGCTGGAGCGACGACGCCGCGGTCACCGTGGTCATCGCCTCGCACAACTACCCGGAGACCCCGCGTACGGGCGACCCGATCGAGGGCCTCGCCGAGGTCGCCGAGAAGGACGCCCCGCTCGCGTACGTGCTGCACGCCGGGACGAAGCGGGACGGCGACGCGATCGTCAGCGCGGGCGGCCGCGTCCTGTCGGTCACCGCGACCGGAACGGACCTGGCGCAGGCCCGCGAGCGCGCCTACGCGGCGGTCGGCCGTATCCGCCTTGACGGCTCCCAGCACCGTACGGACATCGCGCGGAAGGCCGCCGAGGCCTGACGGGGCCGCTGATTTCTCGCGCGGCCGTGCGGTGGATCGTACGGCCGCGCGAAATCCATCACCTTTGCCCAAAGCCATACCTTCGAGTGACGGCTGGGCCATCCGGATGACGTCCGCCGAAGCCCCAACTAGGGTGCGGCGAAGGCGTTCCGGCACTTGGCCCACCGGCATTGCGATGTCGGTGGCGGGTGCCACAGTGGGGGAGTGAGCAACACCGCCACAGGCAGTCCCGACGAGGGCAGGAGGGGGTGATGTACGGCGTGTCCGGTACCGGTTCCGTTGTCGGCGAGGAGTGGGGAGCGCGTGCCGCGCGCTCCCGGGCCCTCGCCGTCCTCCGGGTCCGCGGCAGGGCGCTGGGCCTCGCGGTCCTGCCCGCCGCCGTGGCCGTCGTCCTGTACGCGGGCGGGGTCACCGGCCACTTCACCGGCTCCGGCTGGGACGCGGCCCGCTGGGTGGTGACCGTCCTGGCGGTCCTCGTCCTGCTCGCCGCCACCGCCGTCGCCCTCGTCGTCGCCCGGGCCCGTCCGGCCGCCACACCGACGGTGGAGCTCTCCGAGACCGCCGCCCCCGACCTCTACCGGCTCGTCCGGGACCTGGCCGACCGGCTCGACGTCCCGGCTCCCGCCGCGATAGCCCTGACCCCGGACTGCGACAGCTGGCTGGAGGACCGCACCCACCGGGCCCACCGCGCGCTGCGCACACCGGGCGGCGAGGGGGAGGGCGAAGGCGCCCCCGTCCTCGTCATAGGTTCGCCCTTCCTCTGGTGGATGCGCGTCGGCGAGCTCCGGGCGGTCCTCGCCCCGGTCGTCGCCGGCACGGGCCCCGCCGCACACCCCGACATAGCCGCGGCCCGCCGTTTCGTCCGGGGTCTGGACGCCGCCGTGGCCGTGCCCGGGACCCCGGGTCTCGACCCGGTCCGACGCCTCGGCGCGCACGGCGTCGGGCAGGTCGCCCGCGTCCTCCTCCGCGCCTGCCGCGGGCACGCAGCCGAGATGGAGCGCGGGGTCGCCGCCGCCGGCTCCGAGCGCGCCCAGGCCGTGGACTACGGCGTACGGATCGTCGCCCAGGAGCAGGTCGGTCTGGCGTACGCGGGCTGGGACCGGCTTCTGACCCGCGTCGCGCTGCCCGCCTGGCGGATGGGCCGCTGGCCCGCCAAGCTCGACGCCGGCGTGGTCTCCGCCCTGACCGAGCTCTCCCGCCGCGACCGGCTCGCGGACGGCTTCTCCTCCCGGCTCGGCGAGCGCCCCGCCTGCGACCTCCTGGAGGAGCCGGGCGCGGTCGACGAGGCCACCTCGCTGCTCGCCGCCCGTCTCTTCCACGGCGGCCCGGCCGAGGCCGGGCCCGACTGGTCCCCGGTGGAGTGGAGCCAGTACCCGGAGGAGGTCGTCGACCGTAAGTGGCGCACCGACGCGGCCCGGCTGCACCAGGTCCTCGACGGACTCGGCCTGGCGGCTTCCGCGGCAGGGGGCGGGGGCGGTGAGGGCGTGGCCGACGGCCCGACCCTGACCCGGGTGATCGCCCACCTCTCCACGGAGCCGACGAAGCCCGCCGATGCCGGCATCGACGCCGATGCCGACGTCGATGCCGGCGGGGCGGTCCTCGAGGCGGCGCAGATGGCGCCCCAGGAGCGCGCGTTCCCGACGGACGACGCCCACATCACCGACGCCGCCACCGACGCCGACCTCGGCACCGCCACCGACTCCGACCTCGGCATCGGCGCCGGGGACGACGAAGAGGCCGTCAACCCCGCCGCCGAGGCGCTCGCCGGCGCGCTCAGCGTGCTCCTCGCGCGCGAGGAGGCCGCCCGGGAGGCCCGTGTGGCCGCCGGCGCCCTGACCGCCGAGGCGGCGGCCCGCAGCGCCGAGAAGGACGGCCGGCACTCCGGCAGCACACCCCCCGTGGTCGTCAGCGGCCCGGACGGCCCGCTGCCGCTCTTCCCGCTCCAGCCGCCCCGTTCAGGCCGCGACCTGCTCGCCGACCACGTCACCGCGATGGTCTGCTGCGCGGCGGTGGACACCGCCGAGGCCACCCCCGGCCTCGACTGGCTCGACGGTCCCGCGCTCCTCGTCGGCGGCGAGCGGGCGGCGGACCTCGGCCCCCGCGTCCTCGCGCTCGTCGAGGACGGCGACCCGGAGCCGCTGCGGGTCTGGCTGGCACGCACGGGGGTGCGCCCCGAGAAGCCCGTACGCCTGGTCTGAGTGGTCCGAGGCCTCCGGGAGGAGCCCTGGAGGCCGTCCAGAGGGCCCCGCAGGAGCCCTGGAGATCACTCGTTTCGGAGCCCCGCCTTCCGCTCTCGTCAATTCACGACGAACGGTGACGGAGTGCGTGCGTTATGTGATGTGCTGGAGACCGTCACTGACAGAGGCACGAACCAAGAGCCTGAACCAGGGGCACGAGCCGACACAGAGCACGAGCCGACACAGGCACACAGACACACAAGCCACAGGCACTGACCAGCCGACCCGGGGGAGTCGAGGGAGGGGCGCAGCATGGGGGCGGACCAGATCAGACGGTGGGAGTCGGGTGCGCTCGCGCACGCCGTCACCGATCCCTTCGGCCAGGGCCCGTTGCCCTGGCTGCGCGGTTCCGAGAACTACTTCGACGACACCGGGCAGATGGTCCCCTGGTACGCGGACGAGATCCTGGCCCGGGGCGGCAGCGGCGGCCCGCGCACGGCCGACGACGTCCGGCGGCAGATCAAGGGTTTCGCCTCCGACGGAGCCGTGGCACCGGGCGAGTCGATCGACTTCCACATCACGGTGGACCCGCCGCAGCAGTTCTCGGTCGACATCTACCGGATCGGTCACTACGGCGGCGACGGCGCCGCGAAGATCACCACGAGCCCCCGGCTCTCCGGGATCGTCCAGCCGGCCCCGCTGACCGCCGACCGCACGGTCTCCTGCCACCACTGGTGGCAGTCCTGGCGGCTGCAGGTCCCCAGCTACTGGTCGATCGGGGCGTACGTCGCCGTCCTCACCACCGCCGACGGCTACCGCTCGCACATCCCCTTCACGGTCCGCGACAACCACCCGGCCGATCTGCTCCTCGTCCTCCCCGACGTGACCTGGCAGGCGTACAACCTCTATCCGGAGGACGGCCACACCGGCGCCAGCCTCTACCACGCCTGGGACGAGGAGGGCCGGCTGCTCGGCGAGCAGGACGCGGCCGTCACCGTGTCCTTCGACCGCCCGTACGCGGGCGCGGGGCTGCCGCTCCACGTCGGGCACGCGTACGACTTCATCCGCTGGGCCGAGCGCTACGGATACGACCTGGCGTACGCCGAGACCCGCGATCTGCACGCGGGCCGGGTCGACCCGAGCCGCTACCGGGGCCTGGTCTTCCCCGGGCACGACGAGTACTGGTCGGTGCCGATGCGCAAGACCGTCGAGCTCGCCCGCGACCAGGGCACGTCGCTGGTCTTCCTCTCCGCCAACACCATGTACTGGCAGGTGGAGCTGGGCCCTTCGCCGTCCGGGGTGCCGGACCGGCTCCTCACCTGCCGCAAGCGCCGTGGCCCCGGCCGGCCCGCGCTCTGGCGCGAGGTCGACCGGCCCGAGCAGCAGCTCCTCGGCATCCAGTACGCGGGCCGGGTGCCCGAACCGCACCCGCTGGTCGTACGGAACGCCGAGCACTGGCTCTGGGAGGCCACCGGCGCCGGTGACGGCGACGAGCTCCCCGGCCTGGTCGCGGGCGAGGCCGACCGCTACTTCCCGCGGACGGCGCTCCCCGAGCACCAGGGCCGCATCCTGCTCGCCCACTCGCCCTACCGCGACGGCGAGGGGGCGCTCCGGCATCAGGAGACGAGTCTGTACCGGGCGCCCTCGGGTGCCTGGGTCTTCGCCTCCGGCACCTTCGCCTGGTCGCCGGCGCTCGACCGGCCGGGCCATGTCGACGCCCGGGTCCAGCGCGCCACCGCGAACCTCCTCGACCGGATCTGCAAGAGGGACTGAGCGGGGGGTCACACGGCCTGGCGGCCGGGGCCGCCCGGATGTGCGAGAGAATCGGACACGCTCCTGGATCAACCTACGCGGAGGAACCGTGTCCGGATTCGTAGAAAAGCCCGAGCCCGTCCAGGTCCCGGGCCTCACCCATCTCCACACGGGCAAGGTGCGCGACCTGTACCGCAACGAGGACGGGGACCTCGTGATGGTGGCGAGCGACCGCATGTCCGCGTACGACTGGGTGCTGCCCACCGAGATCCCCGACAAGGGCCGGGTCCTCACCCAGCTCTCCCTGTGGTGGTTCGACCGGCTCTCCGACCTGGTCCCGCACCACGTGATCTCCACCGAGCTGCCGGCCGGCGCCCCCGCCGACTGGGCGGGCCGCACCACGGTCTGCAAGTCGCTGAACATGGTCCCGGTCGAGTGCGTGGCCCGCGGCTACCTCACCGGCTCCGGCCTCCTGGAGTACAACGAGTCCCGCACGGTCTGCGGCCTCGAGCTCCCCGAGGGCCTCGCTGACGGCTCCGAGCTGCCCGCCCCGATCTTCACCCCGGCCACCAAGGCCGCGGTCGGCGACCACGACGAGAACGTGTCGTACGAGGAGGTCGCCCGCCAGGTCGGCGCCGAGACGGCCGCGCTGCTGCGCGAGACGACCCTCGCCGTGTACGGCCGGGCCCGGGACATCGCCCGCGAGCGCGGGATCATCCTCGCGGACACCAAGTTCGAGTTCGGTTTCGACGGGGAGACGCTCGTCCTCGGCGACGAGGTCCTGACCCCGGACTCCTCGCGCTTCTGGCCGGCCGACCAGTGGGAGCCGGGCCGCGCCCAGCCCTCGTACGACAAGCAGTTCGTCCGGAACTGGCTGACCTCCCCGGCCTCCGGCTGGGACCGCAAGAGCGAGCAGCCCCCGCCGCCGCTCCCGCAGGAGATCGTGGACGCGACGCGCGCCAAGTACCTGGAGGCGTACGAGCTGCTGACCGGCAAGTCCTGGTCCGACAGCTTCTGAGGTCCCCGGCCCCCGGCCCCCGGCCCCGGCCCTCGGCACTTGTGCCGGGGGCCACGCCTCGGGACACGAGAAAGCCCCCGGTCGATTCGACCGGGGGCTTCTTCATGGAGCGGACGACGAGATTCGAACTCGCGACCCTCACCTTGGCAAGGTGATGCTCTACCAACTGAGCCACGTCCGCATGCGCCGTAGCGCGGAGCCAACTATACCCATCCTTTCGCCTGTGCGAGACGCACTGCCGTATGCCGGTTCTCGGCACCGAGTTTCGCGGCGGCCGAGGAGAGGTAGTTGCGGACGGTTCCGGGGGAGAGCGAGGCACGCCTGGCGATCTCCGCGACGGGTGCCCCGTCGGCGGAGAACTCGAGTACTTCGGCCTCCCGCGCGGTCAGCGGGGAGTCCCCGGCGGCGATGGCGTCGGCCGCCAACTCCGGGTCCACGTAACGGTTTCCGGCGTGCACGGTACGGATGATCTCGGCGAGCCGCTGGGCGCTGACGGTCTTCGGGACGAAGCCGCGGACACCGGCCGAGAGGGCCCGCTTGAGGTGCCCGGGACGGCCGTGACCGGTCACGATCATTGTGCGGCAGTCGGGCAGTTCGTCCCGTAGGACTGTGGCGACCCTCACACCGTCGGCACCCGGCATCTGCAGATCGAGCACGGCGACGTCGGGACGATGGGCGCGGGCCATGGCGAGCGCCTCGGGCCCGGTCGCGGCCTCGGCGACGACGACGAGATCGTCTTCGAGGCCGAGCAGCGCGGCGACCGCACCACGGATCAGATGCTCGTCGTCGGCGAGCAGCACGCGCACGGGTACGGGCAGGGGTACGGGCGCAGGCACGGGTGCGGGCACGGCTCCAAGCGTGTTCATCGCCGGACCCCCGCCCGGGTCACCGGAATCCGGGCCGTCACGAGGAACGTACCGCCGTCGCCCGGCCCCGCGTCGAGCGTCCCGCCGACGGCGGCGAGCCGCTCCCGCAGCCCGACGAGCCCCGAACCGCCGGGACCGGGGTCCGAACCGCCGGCACCGGCGCCCGAACCGCCGGCATCGGCGCCCGAACCGCCGGCATCGGCGCCCGAACCGCCGGGACCGCCACCCGAACCGCCGTCACCCGCGCCCGAACCGCCGGGACCGCCACCCGAACCGCCGGCACCACCACCCGAACCGCCGGCACCACCGCCGGACCCACCCCCGCCCCCCGTTCCCGCCCGTACGCCGTCGTTCTCCACCGTCAGCAGCACCGTGCCCTCCTCCTCCCGCACGGCGATGGCGCAGCGCCGCGCGTCCCCGTGTCGCAGTACGTTCGTCGTGGTCTCCCGGACCACCCACCCGAGCGCCGCCTGGACCTCGTCGGGCAGGCCGAGCGCCGGCCCCGGGGAGTCGACGGCGCATTCGATCCCGGCCGCGTCGAGCACGCCCCGCGCGCCCTCCAGCTCCACCCGCAGGTCCGCCTCGCGGTAGCCGCGGACGACGTCCCGTACCTCCCGCTGGGACTCCTGCGCGATGCGCTGCACCTCGATCATCTGGTCGACGGCCTCGGGGCGTTCGCGCCGCGCGAGCCGGACGGCGAGCTCGCTCTTGAGGGCGATCACGGAGAGGTTCCGGCCGAGGATGTCGTGCAGGTCGCGCCCGAAGCGCAGCCGTTCCTCGGCGACCGCGAGCCTGGCCTGCACGTCGCGTGCCTCCCGCAGTTCGAAGACGACGCCGAGCACCCAGAGCGAGAGGCGGACGGTGACGGCGAGCCAGCCGGTGATGAAGACGACGCTGATCACGGTCGTGAGGCTCTGCACCGTGTCCCGTTCGGTGAGCGGTACGAGGATCAGGAGCGCCCCGGCGAGCAGGGCATGGTGCAGGGCGACGATCCGGCGGGGAAGGATCAGGCAGTGCCCGGCGAGGAAGGGTACGAGTGCCGCCCCGAGCATCCCGGGGAGCGCGCCGACCAGGTCGGCGGTGGCCGCTTCGAGGAGGACGGCTCCGGCGACCGCGGCCGTGGCCGCCGCGGCGGGAAGCACCTCGCGCGGCGGGAGCACGGTGCCGGGCCTGAGGTAGGCGTCCATGGCGCGGTGCAGGAAACGGTGGCAGAGCACCCCGTTGGCGAGGTTGAGCAGCGGGGCGACGACGACGAGGAGGAGCGGGGCCTCGTGCCGGATCGGCCGGATCAGGAGCAGGAGGCCGAGCACGAGGACGGCGGCCCACAGCAGCATGTACGCGGTGACGCGGGTGTAGAGGTCGACCTTGGCCAGGCCGCTCCGGCCGTTCCAGCTCTTCACGGGCCTCTTCACGGGCGCAGGTCCGTCCTCTCGGTGTCGCGCCGGGTTCCTCAGCGCCGGGGCTCCCAGCGGAACCACCGCTGGACAGCAAACACCGAGACCACGATCCAGGCCACCGTGACCGCCGCCGCGCCCAGCAGGTCTCCCGCTTCCACGCCGCCCGACCAGCCGGCGCGTACGAGCGTCATGACCCCGGTCACCGGCAGCAGTTCGCAGACGGACGCGAGCCCGTCGGGAAGCACCGAGAGGGGGACGAAGAGCCCGGAGCCGAGGGAGGAGATCAGGACCAGCGGCAGCGCGGTGAGCTGGGCGCTCTCGGGTGTGCGGGTGACGGCCGAGGTGGCCGCGGCGACGGTGGTGAGCAGGACGGTGCCGAGGACGACGGCTGCGAGGAGCAGGTCGGGGCGGGCGGGTGCGGGCAGGTCGAGGACGGCGATGCCGCCGATGGTCAGGACGGCGCTCTGAGCGAGGGCGAGGGTGGCGGCCGGCAGTGCGATCCCGGTCAGGATCTCGGGGTCGGTCGGCTCTCCGGTGCGCAGCCGCTTGAGGACGAGGGCTTCGCGGCGGGCGACGAACGCGGCGACGAGGTTGCTGTAGACGCCGATGAGGAGGGCCATGCCGATGGCGCCGGTCACGGCGACCTCGGCGATGGTCGTGCCGGCCTTGCCGAGGTCGACGTCCTGGAGGGAGCTGCGGACCGCTCCCACCGTGAGGAGGGGGACGAGAAGTGCGCCGAAGAGCGCGGTGCGGTTGCGGACGAGGAGCGTGAGCTCGGCCCGCCCGAGCGCGACGAGCCGCCTGCGGGAGGGGAGTCGCGTGCGTGAGGGGTTCGGCGTACCCGAAGGGTTCGGCGTACGGGAGGACAGGGGCGTACGGGAGGACAGCGGCGTGCGCGAGGGGAGCTGGGCGGGGGAACTCATCGAACGGCCTCCGGTTCCGGGGTCCGGGCTTCTGTCACGGTGTCCGCCGCGGCGGCGATGTCGAGGAAGGCCTCTTCGAGCGAGGCGGAGCGGGCGTCGAGCCCGTCGAGCCGTACGCCCTCGTCCCGGGCCCAGCCGAGCAGCGCGGCGAGGTCGTCCTGGAGGGATTCGGTACGGATCTCCACCCGCCCCTCGTCCTCGGCGGCCCGCAGCCCCAGCGGGAGCCGGGCGGCGGGGACGCCGGCGGGGAGGGTGAAGCGGATGCGGGCGGGCCGGGCAGCGGTGACCTCGGCCGGGGTGCCGGAGAGCACGATCTGCCCGCGGTGCATGATCGCGAGCCGGTCGGCGAGGGCTTCGGCCTCCTCCAGGTAGTGGGTGGTGAGCAGCACGGTGGTGCCGCCGTCGCGCAGGGCGCGGACGAGTTCCCAGGTGTCGCGGCGGCCCTCGGCGTCGAGGCCGGTGGTGGGTTCGTCGAGGAAGAGGACCTCGGGGCGGCCGAGGAGGGCGAGGGCGAGGTCGAGCCGGCGTCGTTCGCCGCCGGACAGCTGCTTGACCCGTACGTCCTCGCGCCCGGTGAGGCCGGTGGCGTCGAGCGCTTCGGCGGCGGGGCGGGCGTGGGTGGTGCAGTCTGCCCACATCCGTACGGTTTCGGCCACGGTCAGTTCGGAGGGGAAGCCGCCCTCCTGGAGCATCACGCCGATCCGGGGGCGGACGGCGGCCCGTTCGCGGTACGGGTCGTGGCCGAGGACGCGGGCGGTGCCGGCGCTCGGGACGGCGAGGCCTTCGAGGAGTTCGACGGTGGAGGTCTTCCCGGCGCCGTTGGTGCCGAGGAGGGCGAAGATCTCGCCGCGCGGGACGGTGAAGGAGATGCCGCGGACGGCCTCGAAGTCGCCGGAGTAGCCGCGGCGTAGGCCTTCCGCCTCGATCGCGGGGGTCACGTGGGTCGCGTGGGTCATGTGTCCAGGCTTCCGGCGGCGCGGGCCGTCCGGCAGTGCGCGCTGTCACCACCCGCTTCTGACAAATGTCATGGGGGCGGCGGGAGTCGGGAGCGCTCGGGGATACGCCGAAGGCCCCGGTTCCAGAGAACCGGGGCCTTCGATCTGGAGCGGACGACGAGATTCGAACTCGCGACCCTCACCTTGGCAAGGTGATGCTCTACCAACTGAGCCACGTCCGCATTTGCTGCCGCTCAGCTTTCACTGGGCGGTGCGAGCACCACTCTACCTGATGCACCGGAGTGCTTGGTCTTGCGATGCAGAGCGGGTGACAGGAATTGCACACTGCGCCTTCCCCCTGGAAGGGGGATGTTCTGCTACTGAACTACACCCGCACGCTGCGTGAGGTGGGGCTTTGCGGCCTCGCCCCTCGGCGTGTTCCAGACTTTAGCGGATCATGGGGGGTGCAATGCAAATCGGCTCGCCCCGCCGCGTCGGCGGCCGGGGGCCCGGTCCGCTCAACTCGCGGCGCGGAAGGCCTCGTAGACCCGCTTCGGGATCCGGCCGCGGGCGGGCACCTCCATCTTGTTGGACTGCGCCCAGGCGCGGACCGCCGCCGGGTCGGGGGCGAGGGAGGTGTGGGTGTACGACTCCAGGGAGGCGCTCCGGCCGGTCACGGCCTTCGCCGGCAACTTGCGCCCGGCGGCGAGGTACGGGGCGAGTGCCTTGCGGAGTTTCTTTGCATTGGCAGCATTCAGGTCGATCTCGTACATCTTCCCGTCGAGGCCGAACGCGACCGTTTCAGCCGCTTCTCCGCCGTCCATGTCGTCGGAGATTGTGACCACCACACGCTGAGCCACGGATATCGGTCCTTTCCTGCGGCCGGCGCCGCAGAGGGGGCGCTTGTGGCGCCTCTGACGTGCGGCGATGCCGACCGTACGGCTGTGCCGCGACAATGCTGATTTCTTCTCGATTCCTTTGTACAGCGGTGGGCGTCGCATTGTGAAGCCCTGGCAATTGTTTCCGCGTGTCCCGGTGCAATGAGGTCCGCAATATTTCACTCGAATTTTGCGTGGGTGTGCTCGGGCGGGGGCATGGGCTGTGATCCCTGGTGGGGCGGCGCCGTGGCCTGGCTTTTGTAGGATCCTTCAGATCTCTACCCGCGTAGAATTTGGAGACAGGTACGCTGAGGGAACCGCCCACGCAACACACCACCGGGAGTGCCAGTGGCACGCGTCGTAGTCGACGTCATGCTCAAGCCGGAGATCCTCGACCCTCAGGGGCAGGCGGTGCAGCGTGCACTGCCCCGCCTGGGATTCGCCGGAATCGCCGACGTCCGTCAGGGGAAGCGTTTCGAGCTGGAGGTGGAGGGACCGGTCGACGACGCCGCTCTCGCCCGCATCCATGAGATGGCCGAAACCTTCCTTGCCAACACTGTGATCGAAGACTTCATCGTGAAGGTGGAGTCGTGACCGCACGCATCGGCGTCGTCACGTTCCCCGGAACGCTCGACGACCAGGACGCGCTGCGTGCCGCCCGCCTCGCGGGCGCCGAACCCGTATCGCTCTGGCACCGCGACAAGGACCTCAAGCAGGTCGACGCCGTGGTCCTGGCCGGCGGTTTCTCCTACGGCGACTACCTGCGGGCCGGAGCCATCTCCCGCTTCTCGCCGGTGATGGAGACGATCATCGAGCAGGCGAAGGCGGGCATGCCCGTCCTCGGTATCTGCAACGGCTTCCAGATCCTCACCGAGGCCCATCTGCTGCCGGGCGCGATGCTGCGCAACAACCACCTCCACTTCATCTGCCGCGACCAGAAGCTGCGGGTGGAGAACGCGGAGACCGCCTGGACCTCGGACTACACCGAGGGCCAGGAGATCGAGGTCCCGCTCAAGAACATGGACGGCCGGTACGTCGCCGACGAGCGGGTGCTCGACGAGCTGGAGGCCGAGGGGCGGGTCGCCTTCCGCTACCTGGACGTCAACCCCAACGGCTCGCTGCGTGACATCGCGGGCATCACCAACGCCGCGGGCAACGTGGTCGGCCTCATGCCGCACCCCGAGCACGCCGTCGAGCCGCTCATCGGCACCGGCAAGACGGACGGCCTCGGTTTCTTCACCTCGATCCTCAAGAAGCTGGTCAACGCCTGATGAGCCTCGACACCGTCAAGCACGCGAGCGAGACGCCGGACAGCGAGCAGCCCTGGAAGGAGCTCGGCCTCAAGGAGGACGAGTACGCGCGCATCCGCGAGATCCTCGGCCGCCGTCCCACCGGCGCCGAGCTCGCCATGTACTCCGTCATGTGGTCCGAGCACTGCTCCTACAAGAGCAGCAAGGTCCACCTGAAGCAGTTCGGCGAGAAGGTCCCCGCCAACGACGCCATGCTCGTCGGCATCGGTGAGAACGCCGGCGTCGTCGACGTCGGCCAGGGGTACGCGGTCACCTTCAAGGTCGAGTCGCACAACCACCCCTCGTACATCGAGCCCTACCAGGGCGCGGCCACCGGCATCGGCGGCATCGTCCGCGACATCCTCGCCATGGGCGCCCGCCCGGTCGCGGTCGTCGACCCGCTGCGCTTCGGCGCGGCCGACCACCCCGACACCAAGCGCGTGCTGCCGGGTGTCGTCGCCGGCATCGGCGGCTACGGCAACTGTCTCGGCCTGCCGAACATCGGCGGCGAGGTCGTCTTCGACGAGTGCTACCAGGGCAACCCGCTGGTCAACGCCGGCTGCATCGGCGTGATGAAGCACGAGGACATCCACCTCGCCAAGGCCTCGGGCCCCGGCAACAAGGTGATCCTGTACGGCGCCCGCACGGGCGGCGACGGCATCGGCGGCGTCTCGGTCCTCGCGTCCGAGACCTTCGACGACTCCAAGCCGACCAAGCGTCCGGCGGTCCAGGTCGGCGACCCCTTCCAGGAGAAGCTCCTCATCGAGTGCACCCTGGAGATCTTCAAGGAGAAGCTGGTCGCGGGCATCCAGGACCTCGGCGGCGCCGGGCTCTCCTGTGCCACGTCCGAGCTGGCCTCCGCGGGCTCCGGCGGCATGCACGTCGACCTCGAGAAGGTCCACCTGCGCGACGCCACGCTCTCGCCCGAGGAGATCCTCATGAGCGAGTCGCAGGAGCGCATGTGCGCGATCGTCGAGCCGCAGCACGTCGACCGCTTCCTGGAGATCTGCGAGAAGTGGGACGTCATCGCGGTCGTCATCGGTGAGGTGACCGAGGGCGAGCGCCTGGAGATCTTCTGGCACGGCGAGCAGATCGTCGACGTGCCGCCGCGCTCCGTGGCCCACGAGGGCCCGACCTACCACCGGCCGTACGCCCGCCCGGAGTGGCAGGACGCGCTCCAGGCCGACGACGCCGGCAAGCTGCCCCGGCCGCAGACGGGCGAGGAGCTGAAGGACCAGGTCCTGAAGCTGGTCTCCTCCCCGAACCAGGCGTCGAAGTCCTGGATCACGGACCAGTACGACCGGTTCGTGCAGGGCAACACGGTCCTGGCGCAGCCCGAGGACGCGGGCATGGTCCGTATCGACGAGGAGACCAACCTCGGCGTGGCCATGGCGACCGACGGCAACGGCCGGTACGCCAAGCTCGACCCGTACACGGGTGCGCAGCTCGCGCTCGCGGAGGCGTACCGCAACGTCGCCGCCTCCGGCGCGAAGCCGCTGGCCATCTCGGACTGCCTGAACTTCGGTTCGCCCGAGGACCCGGCCGTGATGTGGCAGTTCGCCGAGGCCACCCGTGGTCTCGCGGACGGCTGCCTCCAGCTCGGCACCCCGGTGACCGGCGGCAACGTCTCGCTCTACAACCAGACCGGCGAGGTCGCGATCCACCCGACGCCGGTCGTGGCCGTCCTCGGTGTGATCGACGACGTCAACCGCCGTACGCCGATCGCCTTCGCGGAAGAGGGCCAGCTCCTCTACCTGCTCGGCGACACGCGCGAGGAGTTCGGCGGCTCGGCCTGGTCCGAGGTCATCCACAAGCACCTCGGCGGTCTGCCGCCGGCCGTGGACCTCGACCGGGAGAAGCTGCTCGGCGAGATCCTGATCTCGGCCTCGCGCGACGGCATGATCGACGCCGCGCACGACCTGTCCGACGGCGGTCTGGTCCAGGCGGTCGTCGAGTCCTGCCTGCGCGGCGGACACGGCGCGCGCCTGGTCGTCCCGGAGGGCCTGGACGCGTTCACGTTCCTCTTCAGCGAGTCGGCCGGCCGTGCGGTCGTGGCCGTCCCGCGCAGCGAGGAGCTCCGCTTCACCGACATGTGCGGTGCGCGGGGTCTGCCGGCGGCGCGGATCGGTGTCGTCGACGGGGACGCGGTCGACGTCCAGGGTGAGTTCGCGCTCTCCCTGACGGAGCTGCGCACGGCGCACGAGGCGACGATTCCGGCCCTGCTGGCCTGATACGGAGCATCGGGGAAGCCCCCGTCCGGACCGGAAGGTCCTGGCGGGGGCTTTCGCGTTTCCCCCTTGCGGGAGATTACGTAATTACGTAATCTCGACGGCATGGAGCTGGAAGAGCGGGTCGCCGCGCTGGAACGGCGTCTGGCAGCCCTGGAGAACGCGGCCGGAAGCACGGCCGGAAGCACGGCCGGAAGCGCGGGACGCGCGGCCGACAGTGCGGCCGACACCGCGGCCGCGGAGCGCCCCGCGCCCGAGGTCACCGACAGCCCGCTCTGGGCCCTCGAAAGCCTCAAGGCGCAGCTCGCGGCGGACCCGGGAGACCGGGGCGAGGACGGCGCCGTGGTCTTCACGGGGACGGTCAGGCTGCCGACCGAGGAGCGGTACGAGTGGCAGCTCGGCGCCTTCACCGGGCAGCTGTTCGAGGAGGACTGGGCGGACGCCGCCGAGTCCTTCGCCTCGCTCGGCCATCCCGTACGGCTCCGCCTGCTGCGGGAGATCCTCGGAGGCCGGCGCACCGCCGCCGAACTGGCGGAGCTCGAAGAGACCGGTACGACCGGCCAGATCTACCACCACCTGCGCCAGCTGACCGGCGCGGGCTGGCTCAGGACCGTCGGACGCGGTCGCTACGAGGTCCCCGGGGCCCGGGTCGTCCCGCTCCTGGTGGTCCTCACCGCGGCCCGCCCGTAACCGACACCACGAATCCTGAGGGGGAATCCGGATGTCCTCGCGCAAACTGCTGATGGTCCTCCACCGCGTGCTCTGGCTGGCGTTCGTCGTCCAGGTGATCGCCTCGTTCGTCGTCGAACTGCCGTACCCGTACTGGGTGGGCTGGCTGCCCGTGATCGTCGCGATGATCCTCGGCGTCGGTCTCTCCCGGACCGCCCGCAGCCGGGTCATGGCCACGCCCCGCGCCACGGTCGAGGTGGACCCGCCGGTCACCGGCCGCTGGTCGGCGCTGAACAGCCCGGCGGACCGGACGCCCAGCCACGGCACCCACCAGCTGGGCCAGACGTACGCGATCGACGTCACCCGGGAGGACGAGGCGAAGCCCCGCCCGGGCTTCGCGTGGCTGTGGCCGGTGGTCCGGCGGAGCGAGGACTTCCCGGCCTTCGGCGTGCCGCTGCTCGCGGTCGCCGACGCGACCGTCGTGCACGCCGAGGACGGGCAGCGCGACCACCTCAGCCGCAATTCGCTGCTCGGTGTCCTCTATCTGCTGCTGATCGAGTCCGGTGCGCGGAGCATCGGGGGAGCCCACCGGATCACCGGGAACCACCTCGTCCTCGACCTCGGCGACGGTACGTACGCGATGTACGCGCATCTGAGGCGCGGCTCCCTCGCCGTCCGCCCGGGCGACCGGGTCACGGCCGGCCAGGAACTCGCCCGGTGCGGGAACTCGGGCAACTCCACCGAGCCGCACGTGCACTTCCAGCTGATGGACGGCCCGGACCTGAACACGGCGAGCGGAGTGCCGTTCACCTGGCGCGGTGTCGGCGTACCGAAGAACGGCGAGACGTTCGAGGTGCCACGCGATCCGGTCTACCCGGCCTGACCCCAGAAGGCGTCGGAGACGTCGATGTCCTCGACGCACTCGTCGATGTCGGAGATCTTGCCGCCGATGATGGTGAAGACGAGAGCGCCGTTCATCTCGATGCCCATGCCCTTGTCCTCGCGCGTGGCGAAGAACCGGTTCGACGCCACGGCGTGGCCGCGGCCGTCGACGGAGACGCTCTGCAGCTCGACCCGCATCTCGCCGCGGGTGAGTTCGAACATCTTGCGGTACATGTCGAGGACGTTGTCCCGGCCCTTGATGTGCCCGGATATCTGGCTCTCGCCGGGCGAGTGATGCGTACAGTCCGCCGTCATCAGTTCGCCGACGGCCTCCATGTCTCCTCTGGTCCACGCGTCGAAGCCCCGGCGGACCAGGGCGGCGTCAGGGTGCTCAGCCATCGCTCATCGACCCCTCTCGGTCGAACAGGTGCGCTGCCGGAAGCCCTCCCCTTCCAGTCTCCGACTACCCTCGCCCCCATGCCACCGGCCAAGAAGCGCACCCGTCGATACGACTCCGCCAAGACCAGGGCGGCCGTGCTCGCCCAGTTCGCCCACGTACGGGAGGCGGTCGCGGCGCTCACACCCGAGCAGCTCGACGGGCCGACCCGGCTGGGGGAGTGGACGGTACGGGACCTGGCGGCGCACCTCGCGTGGATGGTCGACTCGGTGCCGCAGCTCCTGGCCGCGCCGGAGCGCGTGGGGCAGGACCGGCTCGCCCTCCTCGACTGGCCGTTCGTGACGGCCGGAGGCGCCGAGCGGATCGACGAGCACACCCGGGGCATGGACGCCTCCGACCTGCCGGGGCTCTACGCGCGCGTGGCGGAGGATTACGAGCGGGCGCTCGTGGAGGCGCCGGAGGAGCGGCTCCTGCCGGTGAGCTTCGGCGCGATGACCCTCGCCGACTTCCTCGTCACCCGGACCGTCGAGCTCGTCGTCCACACCGACGACCTCAACGCCGCGACCGGCGCCGGCGTCCCCTATGACCGGCAGGCCCTCGCCGCCTGTACCCGGCTGCTCGCCGACGCCCTCGCGGCGAAGGCCCCGGGCGGGGCGGTCGAGGTGCGGATCCCGCCGTACGCGGTGGTGCAGTGCGTGGAGGGCCCCCGGCACACCCGGGGCACCCCGCCCAACGTGGTCGAGACCGACCCGCTGACCTGGATCCGCCTCGCGACCGGGCGGGCGGAGTGGGCGACGGAGCTGGACGAGGCCCGGGTCGGCGCGAGCGGCGAGCGGGCCGATCTGAAGGACCTCCTGCCCCTGATGGGCTGAGACTCCCCGCAGGGGCCGGCCCTCCGGCGGAACGGGCCGCGGGACAGGCCGCGGAACCCGGCTGCGGGACCGGCCGCGGGACCGAAGCGGAACCCGGCCGCGGGACAGGCCGTGGAACCGAAGCGGAACCGACTTCCGCCGCGGCCCGTCCCACCGGCATGCAGACGCCGACGCCGCGCACCCTCGCATCCGCCGCATCCGCCGCCGCCCTGGCCCTCCTTCTCGCCGCCTGCGGCACGGAGGGAGGCACCACCGGAGCGGGCTCCGGTTCCGACACCGTCTCCCCCGACCTGCCCGTCGCCGGTACCCACTGGACGATCGGCGCCGTCACGGTCGACGGCCGCAGGTCCGCCGCCCCGGACGGCGCCCGCGTCGAGTTCGGCGCGGACGGCCGCGCCCGCGGGAACAGCGGCTGCAACACCTTCGGGGCGACCGTCGCCGTGAAGGGGGACACCCTGACCGTCTCCCCGCAGGAGATCACCGAGATGGGCTGTCCCGAGGACCGGCAGCGCTTCGAGACGGAGCTGGGCAAGGCCTTCACCGGCACGCTCAAGGGGAGGCAGAAGGGCGAGGCCCTCACCCTGACGTCCCCGGACGGCCGCAACGGCCTGGAGCTGACCGCCGAGGCGGACCTCCCGCTGCGCGGCACCACCTGGAAGATCGACGGGCTGATCTCCGGGGACACCGCGTCCTCGCTGCCCGCCGGCAGTGGTGACAAGGCCCGTCTCGTCCTCGGCGCGGACGGCCGGGTCACCGGAAACCTGGGCTGCAACAACTTCACCGCGACCGCCCGCGTCGAGGGGAAGACGCTCACGATCGAGGGCCCGGCGGCGACCACCCGGATGATGTGCACCAGCCCGCAGATGCAGCTGGAGGCCACGCTGTACGAGCTCCTCGACGGCCCGCTCACCTATCGCCTGGACCACCGGACGCTGACCCTCACCAATGCCGAGGGCGAGGGCCTGGGGGCGAAGGCGGCCACCGGGACGACTGGCGGAACCTCCGAAGGAGCAGGCGGAACGGAGGGCCAAGAGCCCCCGGCGTCCCGGTGAACGAGCCTCTCCGGGGTGCCCTCCGTCACATCGCTACGGGGCTCCCGTCCTGGTACGAGCGTCCGCTCGGGAGGGCCCGGGGGCGGGAATCCCTTACCGCGCCTGCCTCGTAGCCCTCTCCAAGCCGGAGATGATCATTTCGTGTGATCGCACGAGCGGGGGGACCCCGCAATTCCTCAATTCGGACCAGTGGTCGAGCCCGTCTACACTCGGAAACGTGCCACGTGGTGACGGTCGACTCAATCACGACCTGCTTCCCGGAGAGAAAGGCCCCCAGGACGCTTGTGGCGTCTTCGGTGTCTGGGCTCCGGGTGAAGAGGTCGCAAAGCTCACGTACTTCGGGCTCTACGCCCTCCAGCATCGGGGCCAGGAATCCGCGGGAATCGCGGTCAGCAACGGCTCCCAGATCCTCGTCTTCAAGGACATGGGCCTCGTGTCCCAGGTCTTCGACGAGACCTCTCTCGGTTCCCTCCAAGGTCATATCGCGGTCGGTCACGCCCGCTACTCGACCACCGGGGCCTCCGTGTGGGAGAACGCGCAGCCGACGTTCAGGGCAACCGCCCACGGCTCTATCGCGCTCGGCCACAACGGCAACCTGGTGAACACGGCGCAGCTCGCCGAAATGGTCGCCGACCTGCCCAAGAAGGAAGGCCGCAGCACCCGTGTCGCGGCCACCAACGACACCGACCTGCTGACGGCGCTCCTCGCCGCCCAGGTCGACGACGAGGGCAAGCCGCTCACCGTCGAGGAGGCGGCCGCCAAGGTCCTTCCCGATGTCCGGGGCGCCTTCTCCCTCGTCTTCATGGACGAGCACACGCTCTACGCGGCCCGTGACCCGCAGGGCATCCGCCCGCTGGTCCTCGGCCGCCTGGAGCGCGGCTGGGTGGTCGCATCCGAGTCCGCCGCCCTCGACATCTGTGGCGCCAGCTACGTCCGCGAGGTCGAGCCGGGCGAGATGATCGCGATCGACGAGAACGGCATCCGTACCTCGCGATTCGCGGAGGCAAAGCCCAAGGGCTGTGTCTTCGAGTACGTGTACCTGGCTCGCCCGGACACCGACATCGCCGGCCGGAACGTGTACCTCTCCCGCGTGGAGATGGGCCGCCGCCTGGCGAAGGAGGCGCCCGCCGAGGCCGACCTGGTGATAGCGACGCCGGAGTCCGGTACCCCGGCCGCGATCGGCTACGCCGAGGCCTCGGGCATCCCGTTCGGCGCCGGCCTGGTGAAGAACGCCTACGTCGGGCGCACCTTCATCCAGCCCTCCCAGACCATCCGGCAGCTCGGCATCCGGCTGAAGCTGAACCCGCTCAAGGACGTCATCAAGGGCAAGCGCCTGGTGGTCGTCGACGACTCGATCGTCCGCGGCAACACCCAGCGCGCCCTCGTCAAGATGCTCCGCGAGGCCGGCGCGGCCGAGATCCACATCCGGATCTCCTCGCCGCCGGTGAAGTGGCCCTGCTTCTTCGGCATCGACTTCGCCACCCGCGCGGAGCTGATCGCCAACGGCATGTCGATCGAGGAGATCGGCAAGTCGCTGGGCGCGGACTCGCTCTCGTACATCTCGATCGACGGGATGATCGAGGCGACCACGATCCAGAAGCCGAACCTCTGCCGTGCCTGCTTCGACGGCGAGTACCCGATGGAGCTGCCGGACCCCGAGCTGCTCGGCAAGCAGCTCCTGGAGACCGAACTGGCCGCGGGTCCCGCTGCCACGGCGGCCTCCGACGCGCTCCGTCGTCCGTGAGCGCCGTCGCTCGTAAGACCCCGCTGCAACCGCAGTACGACACGAAAGTTCTTCAGCATGTCTGAGACCACTGGTGCCAGCTACGCGTCCGCGGGCGTCGACATCGAAGCGGGTGACCGCGCCGTCGAGCTCATGAAGGAGTGGGTGAAGAAGACGCAGCGCGCGGAAGTCGCGGGCCTCGGCGGCCTGGGCGGCTTCGCCGGCCTCTTCGACGCCTCCGCCCTCAAGCGCTTCGAGCGTCCGCTGCTCGCCTCCGCCACCGACGGCGTCGGGACGAAGGTCGACATCGCCCGCCAGATGGGCGTGTACGACACGATCGGCCACGACCTGGTCGCGATGGTCATGGACGACATCGTCGTCTGCGGCGCCGAGCCGCTCTTCATGACCGACTACATCTGTGTCGGCAAGGTCCACCCGGAGCGGGTCGCCGCCATCGTCAAGGGCATCGCCGAGGGCTGTGTCCTGGCCGGCTGCGCCCTGGTCGGCGGCGAGACGGCGGAGCACCCGGGCCTCCTCGGCCCGGACGACTTCGACGTCGCCGGCGCGGGCACGGGCGTCGTGGAGCACGACCGGCTGCTCGGCGCCGATCGCATCCGTACGGGGGACGCGGTCATCGCCATGGCCTCCTCGGGTCTTCACTCCAACGGGTACTCGCTCGTCCGGCACGTGGTCTTCGACCGCGCCGGCATGACTCTCGACCAGCGGGTCGACGAGCTCGGCCGGACGCTCGGCGAGGAGCTCCTGGAGCCCACGAAGATCTACTCGCTCGACTGCCTGGCCCTCACCCGGACCACGGACGTCCACGCGTTCAGCCACATCACGGGCGGCGGTCTGGCGGCCAACCTGGCCCGGGTGATCCCGGACGGCCTGCACGCCACGGTCGACCGTTCCACCTGGGCGCCGGGCGCGATCTTCGACCTGGTCGGCAAGGCCGGTCGGGTGGAGCGCCTGGAGCTGGAGAAGACCCTGAACATGGGTGTCGGCATGATGGCGGTCGTGCCGGCCGAGTTCGTGGACGCGGCCCTGACGACGCTGGCGGACCGGGGCGTCGAGTCCTGGGTCGCGGGCGAGATCACCGAGCGCGGCGCGCACACCACGGGCGCGGAGCTGGTCGGCGACTACGCGAAGTAGCAGTCACGCGGTACGACGCGTACGGGGCGCTCCTGAGGGGGCGCCCCGTACGCGTCGTACAGGGTCCTGCGGCGCACGGACGCGGACAGCACAGAAACCCGGCCGGGTGATCCCGGACCGGGTTTCTGTGCTGCGATTCAGAAGGTCAAGCGCGACGCGGGGACGCACTCGGACCGGACTCGTCGTCCTCGTCCTCGTCGTCCTCGTTATAGAGATCCGCGTACTGGGCGTACGGGTCGTCTTCCTCGTCGTCGTCCTCGAACGGCTCGCCATTCGGCGGCTGGTTCGAAGTCGAAGCGCCCAGCTCATTGGCCAGACGCGTCAGGTCTGTCCCGCCGCTGCTGTACTTCAGCTGGCGGGCGACCTTGGTCTGCTTGGCCTTTGCCCGGCCGCGCCCCATGGCTCGACCCCCTCGGTGACGGGGCTCGGTGGCCCCAGAGTCTTGACACGCGTTCATGATTCGGAACGGACTCTCGACAGAGAGACCGGTCCGTAGGGCTTCAACGGTACCTGTTTCCGCGGGTCTACGGTACGCCGCGCGCATCACATACCCCGGTACAGAACCATCGAGGTGCCCTTTCCTCGCTGGTCAATCGCGATTTTAACCTCTTCTTGAGGGCCGACCCGCCGAGGGGCGTGAGCGAAGTCTCCCCGTGGTCGTTCCGTGGCCCTCCCACGGACTCCTCACGGTCACCCCGGCGACGGGTCGGTCCCGGTCGTGCTCAGGCGTGTCGCGCGTCGGCCATCCGCTGCTCGGCGATCCGGTCGGACGCCGCAGCCGGCGGAATCCCGTCGGCCTTCGCACGTGCGAAGATCTCCAGCGTGGTGTCGAAGATCTTCGTCGCCTTCTTCTTGCAGCGGTCGAAGTCGAAGCCGTGCAGCTCGTCGGCGACCTGGATCACGCCACCGGCGTTGACCACGTAGTCGGGGGCGTAGAGGATCCCGCGCTCCACGAGGTCCTTCTCGATGCCCGGGTGGGCGAGCTGGTTGTTGGCCGCGCCGCAGACGATGCTCGCGGTGATGAACGGGACGGTCTCCTCGTTCAGGGCGCCGCCGAGCGCGCAGGGCGCGTAGATGTCGAGACCCTCGACGCGGATCAGCGCCTCGGTGTCGGCGACGACGGTGACCTGCGGGTACTTGTCGGTGATCCGGCGCACCGACTCCTCGCGCACATCGGTGATCACGACCTCGGCGCCGTCCTCCAGGAGGTGCTCGACGAGGTAGTGGCCGACCTTGCCGACGCCCGCGACGCCGACCTTGCGGCCGCGCAGCGTCGGGTCGCCCCAGACGGTCTGCGCGGAGGCGCGCATGCCCTGGAAGACGCCGAAGGCGGTGAGGACGGAGGAGTCGCCGGCGCCGCCGTTCTCGGGGGAGCGGCCGGTGGTCCACTTGTTCTCGCGGGCCACGACGTCCATGTCGGCGACGTAGGTGCCGACGTCGCAGGCCGTGACGTACCGGCCGCCGAGGGAGGCGACGAAGCGCCCGTAGGCGAGGAGGAGCTCCTCCGTCTTGATCTTCTCCGGGTCGCCGATGATGACGGCCTTGCCGCCACCGTGGTCGAGACCGGCCATGGCGTTCTTGTACGACATGCCGCGGGCCAGGTTGAGGGCGTCGGTGATCGCCGCGGCCTCGTTGGCGTACGGGTAGAAGCGGGTGCCGCCGAGGGCGGGGCCCAGGGCGGTGGAGTGGAGGGCGATGACGGCCTTGAGGCCGGTGGCGCGGTCCTGGCAGAGCACGACTTGCTCGTGGCCACCCTGCTCCGAGTGGAACAGGGTGTGCAGTACATCAGCAGGAACGCCGGTCACATCGGTCACGGTGGTGACTCCCAAGTACGAAGCGGCGGTTGCGGACCTCCCTGTGGGTGGGGGAGGACCAGTTCGGCAAGAGAGTAAGTCCTACCTGGGCGTAGATCGGCAGCAGTGCTCAGGATCACCCCCTCCCGGAGTACCTCCGTGGAAGGATTCGCGACATGTCGGTCGCTTCCTCGGTCCTCATTCCCTACGCGTCCTATCTGCGGGTGTACGAGCCGCTGGCCGCGTTCCCCGAGCCGGAGCGGACCCACTGGGCCCGGTACGCCCGCCTGCCGCGCACCCCGGGGGCGCAGGAGGAGCTGCGGCGCTCGCTGGCCGACCTGCTGCCGACGCCGCCGGTCCCGGTGCCGGTCCACGAGAGCGGGGAGGCCTTCGTCGCCCGGCTGGACGGGGTGGTGGTGATCTGCCCGTGGCGAACCCGGCTGCGGGGGTGGCTGGCGCTCCAGGAGCTGGCCGGCCAGTTCCCGGAGCCGGTGCTCGACGCGATGCTGCCGCCGGTCGTGCGCGTCCAGGTGGAGAGCGACTACGAGCGCTGGCTGAGCAGGAACCCGGACGCGCGTCCGTGGATCCGTACGGCGGTCTGGCAGGTGCCGCTGCGCTGGTTCGCGCTCTTCGGGGACGAGGACCGGGAGTACGAGCCGGGGAAGCGGCCGTCCGGCGCGGGTGCGGCCGGTGCGGGCGTGGACGGCGCCGGTGCGGCCGGTGCGGGCGCGGACGGTGCGGGGAAGGCTCCGGTGCTGCGCTACCGGACGACGATGGCGCAGGCGCGCCGCCGCCTCGCGCGGGCGCTGCGGGCCCTGCGGGAGTCGATCGACGACGGTCCGATGACGGAGGGCCTGATCGAGGTGGGGCGGTGGCTGGAGGAGTTCCATCCGCGGGCGCTCGTGGAGCTGGACTTCGGCGGTCTGGTGCACGCGGTCCCGGAGGAGTGGCTGGCGGCGGACCGGTCGGCGGCGCAGCTGGCGGAGGGGATCGCGGCGCTGCGGGCCGGCGACGGTGAGCGGGCGAGCGACGCGTACGGGCGGCTCGCGGAGCGCTGGCGCACGGTCAGGGATCTTCGCTTCGCGAATTGACATCAGTCGGGCATCTTCGTCAGGTCGGTATCGACAAGACATGTCCGACGGGTGTAAATGATCTTCAGGGGTGTCCGGATACCGCCTGCCCGGTTTTGAATGCCGGGGGGTGTCGGGTCTTTCGGCACCCGCTGGGCGGGGACGTTGGTCCCGATCCGGGCCTTTGGCTCAAGCGTGACGGACAGCACGTAACGCACCCTTGCGCCCATCACCCACCCTCGTGCCAAAATAGGACAAGGAGTCCGGGGAGGGTTCCTTCCGTCCATCTATGGGCGGAACGCTCAGCATTGCACTCTATGGGGGGTCTGAGGACTCCTGATCGCTCTGTGACTGATCGTCACAGTGGCGTGACTGTCCGTTATGGCATGGTCCATCGACTTCCGCCGCTGATGAACACCTGCGAGGGCAATTCCATCGGTTTGGCCGACGTGGCTGGACGGATGGTGTAGTTGTAGTGCCGAGGACAAGCCGTTCGTCCTATAACCGACTCGGCCCGCTTCTGCCATTTCGGGCAACGCGGGTCAAGGTGCAGAATTTAGAGGAAAGAACCGAGATGGTTCGGTTCTCCCGAGGAGGCCGCTCATGACCGCTCGCACCCCTGATGCCGAGCCGCTGCTGACCCCTGCCGAGGTTGCCACGATGTTCCGTGTGGACCCGAAGACGGTGACCCGTTGGGCGAAGGCCGGGAAGCTCACGTCCATCCGCACCCTGGGTGGGCATCGCCGGTACCGCGAAGCTGAGGTTCGCGCTCTGCTGGCGGGTATTCCGCAGCAGCGCAGCGAGGCCTGAGGTCGCGCAAACACCCCGTAGTACCTGCAGTACCCCGTAACACCGGGCCTGTCCGGATCCCCCAATCCGGTCGCCCACACCTAGCTCTGCCGACGGATTCCTGCCCCAACAGGCCTTCGTCAACGATCGCGCTGGACTCCGCCGGGTCTGGCGCGATCTTCTTTTGTGTCCGGCGCCACTCTTCGGAGGGCGGTGCAATTGCACATATTAAATCGGGCCGGTGTAGGGAGGGTGTAAGTGAAGCGGTTTCTGAAACTGCTTCAGTGACTCCCGTCACACTGGCGAACTCTTGCCAAAGAACAGCCTCCCACTTCGCGGAACGGCCTCAACCCGCCGTTGGTCATGGGTCGGTGGGACTTTCGTCCCCACTGCCGTCCGCCGGCCGCTCGGGCCCGGCCCCCGTACCTTCCGGCCCTTCGGGTCCTCCCCCGGGCCCCTCCGGTCCTTCCCCGGGCCCCTCGGGGTCCGGAAGGTCCATGGAGAGCCGCAGGAGGCGATGGCACACCACGCAGTGGCGGGTGAGATGTCCGTACCGGGACGCGGCCGCCAGATGGGCGCGCAGCAGTGCTCTCGTCTCGTGCCGTGCTGCGGACGCCGCTGCCATGCGCGACCACCTCCGGTGTGGGCCCCCGAATCCCTGATGTACGGGGTACCGGCGGGCCTGTGGCCCCGTCAAGACACGGGAACACAAAGAAAGGCCCGCATCTCATGATGCGGGCCTTTCCTGAAAGCGAACCTGACGGGACTTGAACCCGCGACCTCCACCTTGACAGGGTGGCGAGCTAACCAACTGCTCCACAGGTCCTTGCTCGCAGCCCCTCGTAAGTGGCTGCGAGGAACACTGTACAGCAGGTCAGCGGTCCGGTCGAACTCACCGACGGGCGCCCGCTACGGGGCCGCCGCGTCGATCGCCTTCACGATCCGCTTGTCCGAGATCGGGTACGCCGTGCCCAGCGCGTGCGCGAAGTAGCTCACCCGCAGTTCCTCGATCATCCAGCGGATGTCGGTGACCTCGGACGGCACCGGGCGGCCCTTGGGGAGCTGTTCGAGCAGCCAGGCGTACTCGTCCTGCATCTCCTGGACCTTCTCCATCCGGGTGGTGTCCCGCTGGACCCCGGTCGGCATCTGCTGGAGCCGCCGGTCCACCGCCACCAGATAGCGCATCAGGTCCGGGAGCCGCTTCAGGCCCGTACGGGTGACGAAGCCCGTCGGCATCAGCCAGGCCAGCTGGTCGCGCACGTCGGTCAGGTTGTTGATCAGCGCCAGGCTGTTCGTCGACTTCAGCCGGCGCTCGCACGCCTGCCAGGCCGCCAGGATCTGCTGGACCTGGCCCACCGTCCGTACGGTCGTGTCCACCAGGTCCGCGCGGACCTTGTCGTACAGCTTCCGGAACGACTCCTCGTCCCACGCCGGGCCGCCGTGGTCCGCGATCAGCTTGTCGGCGGCCGCGGTGGCACAGTCGTCGAAGAGGGCCTGGATCGAGCCGTGCGGGTTCGAGGACAGGGCCAGCTTCTGCTGGTTGGTCAGTTTGTCCGAGGCGAACTTCGCCGGGTTCACCGGGATGTTCAGCATGATCAGCTTCCGGGTGCCCCGCCACATCGCCCGCTCCTGCTCGGCCTCCGTGTCGAAGAGCCGTACGGCGACGGTCGCGCCCTCGTCCACGAGCGCCGGGTACGCCTTGACCGGATGGCCGCCCCGCTTGGTCTCGAAGACCTTCGTGAGCGTGCCGATCGTCCAGTCCGTGAGCCCCGCGCGCTCCAGGGAGGGCCCGGAGCCGTCCGGGCCGCCCGTGGCCGCCGCGGCGGCCTGGGAGAGCGCCTTACGGGCCTTGGGGCGCAGCTGGAGCCGCAGCGTCTCCAGGTCCTTGTCCTCGGCGAGCTTCCTGCGCCGCTCGTCGACGATCCGGAACGTCACCTTGAGGTGCTCGGGCACCTTCGCCCAGTCGAAGTCCTCGGCGGTGACCGGCACGCCGACCATCCGCTGGAGCTCGCGGGCGAGGGCCCCCGCCAGCGGCTCCTGCACGGGCACGACCGCGTCGAGGAAGCGGGACGCGAAGTTCGGCGCGGGCACGTAGTGGCGGCGGATCGGCTTCGGCAGGGAGCGGATCAGCTCGGTGACGACCTCGGCGCGCAGACCGGGGATCTGCCACTCGAAGCCGTCGTCCGTCACCTGGTTCAGGACCTGGAGCGGGACGTGGACGGTCACACCGTCGGCGTCCGCGCCGGGCTCGAACTGGTACGTCACCCGGAACTTCAGCGGACCCTGCCGCCAGGAGTCCGGGTAGTCGTCCTTGGTGACCCCGGCGGCCTTCTCGTTGATGAGCATCTCGCGCTCGAAGTCCAGGAACTCCGACGCAGCGCCTCCTTCGTGGAGCTTGTGCTTCCACCAGGAGTCGAAGTGGGCCCCGGACACGACGTGTTCGGGGACGCGCTTGTCGTAGAAGTCGAAGAGCGTCTCGTCGTCGACCAGGATGTCCCGGCGCCGCGCGCGGTGCTCCAGCTCCTCGACCTCGGTGAGGAGCTTGCGGTTGTCCGCGAAGAACTTGTGGTGGGTGCGCCAGTCGCCCTCGACGAGCGCGTTCCTGATGAACAGGTCGCGGGAGATCTCGGGGTCGATCCGGCCGTAGTTGACCTTGCGGTCGGCGATGATCGGGACGCCGTACAGCGTCACCTTCTCGAAGGCCATCACGGCCGCCTGGTCCTTCTCCCAGTGCGGCTCGCTGTACGTCTTCTTCACCAGGTGCTGGGCGAGCGGCTCGATCCACTCGGGCTCCACGCGCGCGTTGACCCGGGCCCAGAGGCGCGAGGTCTCCACCAGCTCGGCGGACATGACGAAGCGCGGGGGCTTCTTGAAGAGCGCGGAACCGGGGAAGATCGCGAACTTGGCGCTGCGGGCACCCAGGTAGTCGTTCTTCGCGCCGTCCTTGACGTCCTTCATGCCGATGTGGCTGAGGAGGCCCGCGAGGAGCGAGATGTGGACGGACTGCTCCGGCGCGTCCTCCTCGTTCACATGGATGCCCAGCTGCTTCGCGACCGTCCGCAGCTGCGCGTAGATGTCCTGCCACTCGCGGATGCGCAGGAAGTTCAGGTACTCCTGCTTGCACATCCGGCGGAAGGAGCTGGAGCCGCGCTCCTTCTGCTGCTCACGGACGTACCGCCACAGGTTCAGGAAGGCGAGGAAGTCGCTCGTCTCGTCCTTGAACCGGGCGTGCTGCTGGTCGGCCTGCGCCTGCTTCTCCGCCGGCCGCTCGCGCGGGTCCTGGATGGAGAGGGCGGCCGCGATCACCATGACCTCGCGGACACAGCCGTTCTTGTCGGCCTCCAGGACCATCCTGGCGAGCCGCGGGTCGACGGGCAGCTGGGAGAGCTTCCGGCCCTGCTGCGTCAGCCGCTTCTTCGGATCCTTCTCGTCCGGGTCGATCGCGCCGAGCTCCTGGAGGAGCTGCACGCCGTCCCGGATGTTCCGGTGGTCCGGCGGGTCGATGAAGGGGAACTTCTCGATCTCGCCGAGGCCGGCGGCGGTCATCTGGAGGATGACGGAGGCGAGGTTCGTACGGAGGATCTCGGCGTCCGTGAACTCCGGCCGCGAGAGGAAGTCGTCCTCCGAGTACAGCCGGATGCAGATGCCGTCGGACGTACGGCCGCAGCGGCCCTTGCGCTGGTTGGCGCTGGCCTGGCTGACCGGCTCGATCGGCAGCCGCTGCACCTTGGTCCGGTGCGAGTAGCGGGAGATGCGGGCGGTGCCCGGATCGACGACGTACTTGATGCCGGGGACGGTCAGGGACGTCTCGGCGACGTTCGTCGCGAGGACGATCCGGCGGCCGGAGTGCGCCTGGAAGACCCGGTGCTGCTCGGCGTGCGAGAGGCGGGCGTAGAGGGGGAGGACCTCGGTGCTGCGCAGGTTCCGCTTGAGGAGCGCGTCCGCGGTGTCACGGATCTCGCGCTCACCCGAGAGGAAGACCAGGACGTCGCCGGGACCCTCGGACTGGAGCTCGTCGACGGCCTCACAGATCGCGGTGATCGGGTCCCGGTCGGACTCCTCGGAGTCCTCCTCCAGGAGGGGCCGGTAGCGGACCTCCACCGGGTACGTACGGCCGGAGACCTCGACGATCGGGGCCTCGCCGAAGTGGCGGGAGAAGCGCTCCGGATCGATGGTCGCCGAGGTGATCACGACCTTGAGGTCGGGGCGCTTCGGGAGCAGCTGGGCCAGATAGCCGAGCAGGAAGTCGATGTTGAGGGACCGCTCGTGGGCCTCGTCGATGATGATCGTGTCGTAGGCGCGCAGCTCGCGGTCCGTCTGGATCTCGGCGAGCAGGATGCCGTCCGTCATCAGCTTCACGAACGTCGCGTCGGGGTTCACCTGGTCGGTGAAGCGGACCTTCCAGCCGACGGCCTCGCCGAGCGGGGTCCTCAGCTCCTCGGCGACCCGCTCGGCGACCGTGCGGGCGGCGATCCGACGGGGCTGGGTGTGCCCGATCATGCCCCGGACGCCCCGGCCGAGCTCCAGGCAGATCTTCGGGATCTGGGTGGTCTTTCCCGAACCCGTCTCACCGGCGACGATCACGACCTGGTGGTCGCGTATCGCCTCCAGGATCTCGTCCTTCTTCTGCGAGACGGGCAGCTGCTCGGGATACGTGACCGCGGGCACGCGGGAGGCGCGCCCGTCGACGCGTTCCTTGGCCTTGGCCGCCTCGGCGGCGATCTCGTCCAGGACGGCCTCACGGGCCTCGGGCTTGCGGATGCGGCGGGCGCCTTCGAGACGACGGCCGAGCCGGTGCGAGTCCCGCAGCGAGACCTCGGCCAGGACGGACTGGAGGGCGGCGAAGGAAGTAGACATACGGGATCCAGGATCGCACCTGCGGCCGAGAAGCGGCGAACCGATTTACGAGCGGCGTACCGGGGAACCCACGAGCGGCTACCCGGCGGTGGGTGGCGTCCGGGTGCGGGGTGGTGGGGTGCGTACTATTTCGGGCACGTCGACCGGACCGGAGAGGTTTCGTATGTTCCGCACCACCCGCGTGCCGGCGGCGTTCGCCGCGCTCGTGGCGCTGGTCCTCGGACTCCTGGTGTGCGGTGCGACGACGGCCACGCCCGCGGGGACGGCCCCGGTCGTCCTGGGCGCCGCCGTACCCGGCTGCGACCCGGGCCACCCCGTCGACGAGGGGGCCGCCGGTCCCGTCGTACCACCGCGGGCGCACGCCTTCGCGGAGCTGCTGCCGGCCCTGGCCGCCGACCGGACCCCGTGCGGCGCCCGGGAACA
This sequence comes from Streptomyces sp. CB02980, assembly GCF_014451325.2. GTDB lineage: Bacteria > Actinomycetota > Actinomycetes > Streptomycetales > Streptomycetaceae > Streptomyces. The sequence goes on from NZ_JACSCH020000003.1 coordinate 664,578, forward strand.
GGATGCGGCCGGCCGGGGCGTGTCGGCGGGACGGGAGCCACCCGCGCGCGTACCCCTGTCTCCCGTGGAGCTTTCGGTCCTGAGGGTCTAGACGGACGGCCGTCCTCCGCCGTCCTCTTCCTCTTCTCTCCGCAGGAGCGCTTCCGCATGTCCAGGTCCAAGCCGATCGTCCTCGTCTCCGGGGTGGCCGTCGCCGCCGTCCTGCTCGGCGTCGTCTCGTACACCGCCACCCGGCCCGCGTCCCCCGGCGCCGCCGGCTCCTCCTCCGTCGCCGAGGTCTCCGCCGACCCCTCGGCCGGTGTCTACGCCGAGCTGGAGGCGTACGCCCGCCGTGACGCCTCCGACAAGCTCGCCCTCGGCCGCGCCGACGCGCCCGTCGTGCTCATCGAGTACGCCGACTTCAAGTGCGGCTACTGCGGGAAGTTCGCCCGGGACACCGAGCCGGTCCTGGTCGAGAAGTACGTCGACAACGGCACCCTGCGCATCGAATGGCGGAACTTCCCGATCTTCGGCGAGGAGTCGGAGGCGGTCGCCCGCGCGTCCTGGGCCGCCGGGCAGCAGGGCCGGTTCTGGGAGTTCCACAAGGCCGCCTACGCGGAGGGCGCCAAGGAGAAGGGCTTCGGCAAGGACCGGCTCGCGGCCCTGGCGAAGGAGGCGGGCGTCCCCGACGCGGCCCGGTTCGCCAAGGACAGCGAGGGGGCGGCGGCCCGCGCGGCCGTGAGCGCGGACCAGGAGCAGGGCTACTCCCTCGGCGCCACCTCCACCCCGTCCTTCCTGATCAACGGCCGGCCGATCGCCGGCGCGCAGCCGCTGGAGACGTTCACGGAGACGATCGAGGCGGCGGCCAGGGCGGCCAAGGCCGCCGGGGCGGCCAAGGCGCCGAAGACGGCCGAGCCGACCGACGGCGCCACGAAGCCGGGCTCGGACTCCGCGCGGTGACCTCCGGCATCGGCTATTTCGCCGCCTTCCTCGGCGGACTGCTCGCCCTGCTCAGCCCGTGCAGCGCCCTGCTCCTGCCGGCCTTCTTCGCGTATTCGATCGACACGCGCGCGAAGCTGGTGGCCAGGACCGGCATCCTCTACGCGGGTCTGGCGACCACCCTCGTCCCGCTCGGCGCGGCCGGCTCCTTCGCGGGCCGCCTCTTCTACGGCCACCGGGACCTGCTCGTCACCGTCGGCGGCTGGCTGATCATCGGCCTCGGCGTCCTGCAGATCCTCGGCCTGGGCTTCGCCTCCCGGCGGATCGCCGAGGCGAGCGGCCGGATCCGGCCCACGTCGGCGCTCTCCGTCTACGCCCTCGGCCTGGTCTACGGCCTCGCGGGCTTCTGCGCGGGCCCGATCCTCGGCAGCGTCCTGACGGTCGCGGCGCTGAGCGGCAGCCCGGCGTACGGGGGACTGCTCCTCGCCGTGTACGCGCTCGGCATGGCCGTTCCGCTGTTCGTGCTCGCGCTGCTCTGGGAGCGGTACGACCTGGGCCGGCGGTCCTGGCTGCGCGGCCGGCCGCTCCGGGTGGGCCCCCTCACGCTCCACTCGACGTCGCTGCTCTCGGGCCTGTTCTTCGTGGCCCTCGGGAGTCTCTTCCTGGTCTTCGACGGGACGACCGCGCTGCCGGGCCTGCTGTCGGTGGACGACTCGTTCGCGGTGGAGCAGCGGGTGGCCTCGCTCGGCCGGGCGGTCCCGGACTGGGCGCTGCTCGTCGCGGTGGTGGCCGTGGTGGCGCTGGTGCTCGCGCTGCGGGCGAGGCGGGGGAGCCGTTCGGGGGAACGCGAGGAGGTCTGACGGTACGGGGAGGGGGCGGCGGTCTCCTCCCCGTACGCATCTCCGCGTGCACACACGAAGAAGGCCCCGTTCTTTCGAACGGGGCCTTCTGTTTGTGGCTGGGGCCGGGGTCGAACCGGCGACCTATCGCTTTTCAGGCGATCGCTCGTACCAACTGAGCTACCCAGCCACGAAGCCGTTTCCGGCTTCAGCGACTCTGACGGGACTTGAACCCGCGACCTCCACCTTGACAGGGTGGCGAGCTAACCAACTGCTCCACAGAGCCAAGCTTGTGTGCGATCACTAGTCTCGCACACGGTAATGCGTGCCCCCAACGGGATTCGAACCCGTGCTACCGCCTTGAAAGGGCGGCGTCCTGGGCCACTAGACGATGAGGGCTAGAGGCTCACCTGGGCGCTTCGCAGCGCGTCGGGGACGTGAGAAGCATATGGGATGCCGGGCGCTATCGCCAAAACGGTTTCCGGCGGGGGGACAATGGGCGCGTGCTGGAGATGACGCGCGAGGAGTTCGAAGAGCTGGTCGCCGAGGCCCTGGACCGGATTCCGCCGGAGCTGACGCGGCTGATGGACAACGTCGCGGTGTTCGTGGAGGACGAGCCCGCCCCGGACGATCCCGACCTGCTCGGGCTCTACGAGGGGACGCCGCTGACCGAGCGCGGTGAGTGGTACGCCGGTGTGCTGCCGGACCGGATCACGATCTACCGGGGGCCGACGCTGCGGATGTGCGAGTCGCGCGAGGACGTCGTCGCGGAGACCGAGATCACGGTGGTGCACGAGATCGCCCACCACTTCGGCATCGACGACGAGCGGCTGCACGCCCTGGGCTACGGCTGAGCGGACCTCGGGCACACGCCCGGGGCCTTTCGGGCGTGTCCCTTGTGGCGCCGGGGGAGTTGGGCAGTGCAACGCGTTCCGTTCCTGCCTGTCGTGTCCTGGAGGTGCCCCCGTGCGCCATTTGCCCACCCGTGTCAGATGGGCCGCCGCCGCGCTGGCCGTCGCGGCCTGTGCCGGTCTGAGCGGCTGTATGAGTGTGAGTGACGAGGGGGCGAAGCCAGCTCCCGGCGCGTCCGGCGGGAAGCGGGGCGTGGCGACCGAGTCCGGTGGCGGTGCGGCCGGGGAGCCCGGCGGCGACGCCGGTTCGTGGAACGGCCGGCCGGACGCCGGCGGCGGCCCCGACGTGGCCGGTTCCGGTACGGAGTCACCGGTGCCGAGCGGCTCCCCCTCGGGTACGGCGAAGCCCTCCCCGGGCACGGTGCTGCCGGTGGAGGGTCCGGGCGGCCCCGGCGGCCCGTCGAAGCCGCAGCCGACGGGCGGTCAGGACGGCCCGGGCGGTGGCGCGGGCGGTTCCGCCGGCAGCGCAGGCAGCGGTGGCAGCGGGGGCGGGAACGGGGGCGGCGGCAACGGCGGCGGGGCGAACGGCGGCGGCTCCGGCGGTCCGGGCGGCGGGGGCACGCCCACGCCGGAACCGACCGCGGAGCCGACTCCCGAACCGACACCCGAACCGACCGCGGAGCCGACTCCCGAGCCGACGCCGGAGCCGACCTCCAATCCGACCGATCCGCCGACGCCCGGAAGCGACACCCAGATGGGTGCGATGCGCGCGGCGGACGGACCGGGAGCGCCCCCGGAGCCGGTGGCGTCTCCGCAGGTCGGACCGGTGTGAGGGAGTCCGATTTGCCATAGGTGGGGGAGAGTGCGTATGGTGGTAGATCGTTTGATCCCATTGCCCGGCGCCGACACAGAAGAGCGCCGCGTGGCGCGTACTCTCCCTAGCCGTGGCTGACCGCATTGAGGCGGTCGTTTGCGAAATCACGGAGTTGACGGGCGCGTGCCGAGACTCCGGAAGGTTTCGCATTTCGCATGTCCATTTTCAGTTCTGACCACGCCGTCATGCCCGAGAACGACGAGATCGTCGACGCCGCCGAGGCTGTCGCGATCGTCGAGATCGACACCGACGACCTCGCCGACGCCGTAGAGGCGCTCGACATCGACATCGACTCCGACGACGACTCCGTCGAGGAGCCCGCCGAGCCCACCATCACCTTCGGCGACCTCGGTCTGCCGGACGGCGTCGTGCGCAAGCTCGCGCAGAACGGTGTCACCACCCCCTTCCCGATCCAGGCGGCGACCATCCCGGACGCCCTGGCCGGCAAGGACATCCTGGGCCGTGGCCGTACCGGCTCCGGCAAGACCCTCTCCTTCGGTCTGCCGCTCCTGGCCGGTCTGGCCGGCGGCCACACCGACAAGAAGAAGCCCCGCGGCATCATCCTCACGCCGACCCGTGAGCTCGCGATGCAGGTCGCGGACGCCCTCCAGCCGTACGGCGACGTGCTCGGCCTCAAGATGAAGGTCGTCTGCGGCGGTACGTCCATGGGCAACCAGATCTACGCCCTGGAGCGCGGCGTCGACGTCCTCGTCGCCACCCCGGGCCGTCTCCGCGACATCATCAACCGCGGCGCCTGCTCCCTGGAGAACGTGAAGATCGCGGTCCTCGACGAGGCCGACCAGATGGCCGACCTGGGCTTCCTGCCCGAGGTCACCGAGCTGCTCGACCAGATCCCCGGCGGCGGCCAGCGCATGCTCTTCTCCGCCACCATGGAGAACGAGATCGGCACCCTGGTCAAGCGCTACCTGACCGACCCCGTCACGCACGAGGTCGACAGCGCCCAGGGCAACGTCACGACCATGACGCACCACGTCCTCGTCGTGAAGCCGAAGGACAAGGCGCCGGTCACCGCCGCCATCGCCGCCCGCAAGGGCCGCACGATCATCTTCGTCCGTACCCAGCTGGGCGCGGACCGCATCGCGGAGCAGCTGTGCGACGCCGGTGTGAAGGCCGACGCGCTGCACGGCGGCATGACGCAGGGCGCCCGTACCCGCGTCCTGGAGGACTTCAAGAAGGGCTACGTCAACGCGCTCGTCGCGACCGACGTCGCCGCCCGAGGCATCCACGTCGACGGCATCGACCTGGTCCTCAACGTGGACCCGGCCGGCGACCACAAGGACTACCTGCACCGCTCGGGCCGTACCGCCCGTGCCGGCCGCTCCGGTGTCGTGGTCTCCCTGGCCCTGCCGCACCAGCGCCGTCAGATCTTCCGTCTGATGGAGGACGCGGGCGTCGACGCCTCGCGCCACATGGTCGGCGGCGCCGGCGCGTTCGACCCCGAGGTCGCGGAGATCACGGGCGCCCGTTCGCTGACCGAGGTCCAGGCCGACTCGGCGAACAACTCGGCCAAGCAGGCCGAGCGCGAGGTCGTCGACCTGACCAAGCAGCTGGAGCGCCTGCAGCTCCGCGCCGTCGAGCTCCGCGAGGAGGCCGACCGTCTGGTGGCCCGCGCCGCCCGTGAGCGTGGCGAGGACCCCGAGGTCGCCGTCGCCGAGGTGACCGAGGCCGCCGAGGCCGAGGTCGCGGCCGCCGCCGTCGAGGCCGAGCGTGCCGCCCGCGCCGAGGAGCAGCGCCGCGAGGAGCGCCCGGCCCGCGACGAGCGGGGCAACTACGAGCGTCGTGACCGTGGCGGCTTCAACCGCGACGACCGTGGCGACCGTGGTGGCTTCCGCGGCGGTGACCGTGGTGGCGACCGTGGCGGTTTCCGTCGTGACAACGACCGTCCGTCCGGTGGCTTCCGTCGTGACGACCGCCCCTCGGGTGGCTTCAACCGCGATGACCGTGGTGGCGACCGTGGTGGCTTCCGTCGTGACAACGACCGTCCGTCCGGTGGCTTCCGTCGTGACGACCGCCCCTCGGGCGGCTTCAACCGCGACGACCGCGGCGGCCGTTCTTTCGAGCGTCGTGACAACGACCGTCCGTCCGGTGGCTTCCGTCGCGACGACCGCCCCTCGGGTGGCTTCAACCGCGACGACCGTGGTGGCGACCGTGGTGGCTTCCGTCGTGACAACGACCGTCCGTCCGGTGGCTTCCGTCGTGACGACCGCCCCTCGGGCGGCTTCAACCGTGACGACCGTCCGTCGGGCGGCTTCAACCGCGATGACCGCGGCGGCCGTTCCTTCGAGCGTCGTGACAACGACCGTCCGGCCGGCGGCCACCGTGGCAGCGACCGTCCGTTCAACCGCGACCGTCGCGACGACCGCCCCGCCGGCGGCTTCCGCCCGGGTGGCGGCGACCGCCCGCACGCCCGTCGTGACGACCACCGCGGCACCGGCTCGACCGGCTCGACCGGTGGCTCCTTCGGCCGCCGCGACGACAAGCCGCGCTGGAAGCGCAACGGCTGAGGTCGACTGACCTGACAACGCGCAGGGCCCGTACAGCACTTCGGTGCCGTACGGGCCCTGCGCGTTGGTGAACCGGTTCTCTTCTCGCGGGCCCGGCCGCTGCCGGACGGCGTCACCGGCGACGGCAAGGCCGACCCGGTGGCCCGCGACACGACCGAAACGGAGCGCCCCGGGCACCCGCCTCGGGGCCCGGCCCACGCGCCGTCGCGGGAACGGGCCCGAGCCGTCCGCGTATACCCGATCGGTTCGGGGGATCTCTCGGGCTATGCTGCACGGGTGTGCTTGTCCACGGGCCGTTAGCTCAATTGGCAGAGCAGCGGACTTTTAATCCGTTGGTTGTGGGTTCGAGTCCCACACGGCCTACGTGTGGCAGGCGGGGGTTTCGGTCTCCGAGCTGCCGAGAAGCGCCCCGACCGGTTTCGACCGGTCGGGGCGTTTCCGTATCCGGGACGCGGTGTGCGGCACCGTGGGCGAATCTGGTTCGTGGACGCTGAGCGTGGAGGTGGGGACCGTGACGGTGAACGGATCCGGTGATCCGATGGACCAGGCCCGGACGCTGGCGCGGTGGGCGCTCGGCGCCGCCGCGGCGGCGGTCGTGCTGCTGCTCACGGGGCTCGGCGCCGCCGGTCTTCTGGTCCTCCTGGGCGCGCTCGTGGGGCTCGTCTGTTCGGCCGTGGGCATCTGGTGGTTCCTCGCCCACCGCGGGCCGCTGCGGGTCTCCGGCGCCCTGCTGGCCGTCGCCGCGCCGCTCGCCGTCCTCGTCCTGTACGTCGCCTGGGGCCCCTGGCTGACCGGGCTCGGGGCCCTCGCGTCGTGGAGCGTGGCGCTGGTCTGCGCGCGGGCCGCCCTGCGCCTCATCCGGGACATGAGCGGCGGGCCCGCCCGCCCGCGGCCGAAGCGGCGGCCCCGGCCGAAGCGGCCCGTACTGATCATGAACCCGAAGTCCGGGGGCGGAAAGGTCGCCCGCTTCGGGCTCGTCGAGCGGGCCGAGAAGCTGGGCGCGCGGGTCGTCCTCATCGACCCGTCCGTCGAGACCGATGTCGCCGCGCTCGCCCGGGAAGCCGTCGCCGACGGTGCCGACCTGCTCGGGGTGGCCGGCGGGGACGGCACCCAGGCGCTGGTCGCCGACGTGGCCGCCGAGCACGACCTGCCCTTCCTGGTCATCTCCGCCGGAACCCGCAACCACTTCGCCCTCGACCTGGGTCTCGACCGCGCCGACCCGGCGACCTGCCTGGACGCCCTCGTCGACGGCGAGGAACTCCGTGTCGACCTCGGCTCCGTGTCCGGGCGGGCGTTCGTCAACACCGTCTCCTTCGGCGTGTACGCCGATGTCGTCCAGCTCCCCGAGTACCGCGACGCCAAGGCCGGCACCGCCGTCGACGTCCTCCCCGACCTGCTCCAGGGCGGTGGCGGCGACCGTCTCGACGCGACCGCCGACGGCCTTCGGCTGCCCGCCCAGCAGGCCCTCCTCGTCAGCAACAACGCGTACGCCGCGCCCGATCCGTTCAGCGCCGCCGCCGCCCGGAGACCGCGCCTGGACGGCGGGGAGCTCGGGGTGATCGCCATCCGGGTCGACGGGGCCGCGCAGGCCGCCGAGATGGCCGTACTGGGCACCAACTCGACCGGGTTGAACGTCCTGACGGCCGCTCGGGTCGAGGTGACGGGGAAGGCCGCCGCCCCCGTCCCCGTGCCTCCCTCGGCCTTCGTCCCCGCGCCGGCCCGGGCCCCCGGCGCCCCCGGCACCATCGCCGTCGCCGTCGACGGTGAGGCGCTGACCCTCCCCACCCCCGTCGTCTGCACCCTGCGCCCCCGCGCCCTGCGGGTGCTCGTGCCGCGTCACCGGCCCGGCGTCATCGAGCCCCAGCCGCCCCTGGACTGGCGGCGCATCACCGAAATCGCCTTCCAGACCCCTTCGAGGAGCAGCGGCTCATGACCGGCACCACCACCCCCGCCCCCGCCCCCGCGACGAACCCCGTCCGGGCGGTCTTCCGGGACCTCCGCGCGATCGACGGGGCCGTCTACGCCGCCGTGGCCGCCACCCCCACGCCCACCCTCGACACGGGCTTCCGCAGGCTGTCGAGCGCGGCGAACCACTCCAAGATCTCGTTCACCGTGGCGGCCGGGCTCGCCCTGGTCCCCGGCCGGCCGCGCCGCGCCGCCCTGGCCGGCATCGGGGCGGTGGCGGTCGCCTCGGCCACGGCCAACCTGCTGGGCAAGCGCCTCGTCCGCAGGCCGCGGCCGGACCGGGAGGCGGCCCGGGTCGTGGTGGGCCGCCATGTGCCGATGCCGGACTCGGCGTCGTTCCCCTCCGGGCACACCGCGTCGGCGGTGGCCTTCGCGACCGCCGTGGGGGTCGTCTTCCCGCCGGTCGCGGTGCCCCTGCAGATCCTGGCGATGGCCGTGGGCTACTCCCGTGTCCACACCGGGGTGCACTACCCGGGTGACGTCGCGGCGGGCGCCGTCCTCGGCGTCGCGAGCGCCGCCGTCTCCCTGACGGCCGTGGCCTCCTTGACGGCCGCCAGGAGGAAGTGACCGGGCGTCGGAGACGCGCCCGGTCGCTTCAGACGCAAGGCCGTTTCCGTACGCCGGCCGCTTCGGTACGCCGGTCGTCGTCTCCGTACGCCGGCCGTTTCCGTGCGCCGGGCGCCTCAGTACGTCGCGCGGGCCAGGTCCTCCTCCGAGAGGTCGAGCGCGGCGAGCCGCTCCGGGTCCGCCAGGATCTGGAGCTCGACGATCCGGTCCCCGGCGATCGTGAACGACATGAGGACGGTCGGGCGGCCGTCGACGACCGCGACGAACGCGGGCGCGCCGTTGACCACGACGGGCAGCGCGGCCTGCCGGAACTTGGCGTACATGAGGGCCTGCGAGATGACGGCCTCGGCGCCCCGGACGACCTTGGAGACGGCCGCGAGCGTCCGGCCGCCGTCCGCGCGCAGCACCACGTCCGGGTCGAGGACGGCGAGCAGCCCCTCGAAGTCGCCGCCTTGCGAGGCGGCGAGGAAGGCGTCGGCGATCTCCCGCTGCCGGCGCGCGTCGGGCCCGGGGGCGGGGGCGGCGTCCTGCACGCGGCGGCGGGCGCGGCTGGCGAGCTGGCGGGTGGCGGCCGGAGTGCGGTCCACGATCCGCGCGATCTCGTCGAAGGAGACGGCGAACATGTCGTGCAGGACGAACGCGAGCCGCTCGGCGGGGCCCAGGGTCTCCAGGACGACGAGGAGCGCGAGGCCGACGGATTCGGTGACCTCGGCCGCGTGCTCCGGGTCGGTGGTGTCGGCGACCCGGACGACCGGGTCGGGGACGTAGTACTCCAGCGGGTCCTCGCGGCGCGAGCCGCGCGAGCGCAGCATGTCGAGGCAGACGCGGCCGACGACCGTGGTCAGCCAGCCGCTCAGGTTCTGCACCGCGCCGACGTCGCTGCGGTTGAGCTTGAACCAGGCCTCCTGGACGGCGTCCTCGGCCTCGCTGAGCGAGCCCAGCATCCGGTACGCCACCGCCCGCAGATGACCCCGGTCGGCCTCGAAGCGGCGGGCCAGCAGGTCCTTGCCGTCGGTGTGGTTGTCGCGGTTCTGGTCCACTCGTCGATCTCCCCGTTCGCGTCCCGTCATGTCGTCATGACGGATCAAACCTCGTCGATGTGACGCCGCCTGTCACGCCCCTTGTGACGGGGCATCGGCGGTCCCGACGATTCCGGTACGTGAGATCCACGCCGCCGCGCGGCGAACGCCCGGGAATCCCCGGTCGACGCCTCGGAGCGCCGGGGATCATCCCTTCAGCGCGGTGATCATCATCCGTAGATTGATTCTCATGACGACGACAACTTCGCAGGTCAACGCCGTGCTCCGCACCCCGCCGGCCTCTCCCGCCGCCGCTGCCGCGTACTTCTCCGCGAGCCTCGCCTTCCACGCCGACGTCTCCGACGTGGCCTCCGCGCTGGCCGCCGCGGCCGGCGACGGCACCGACCCGGGCTTCGTGGTGATCGACTCGCGCTCGACCGCCTCCTGGGACCAGGGGCACGTCCCCGGCGCCGTCCACCTGCCGACCGCGCTCATCCCCGAGCAGGCCGAGCGGCTGCTCGACCGGTCCGTGCCGGTCGTCACGTACTGCTGGGGCCCCGGCTGCAACGGCGCCACGCGCGCCGCGCTGGCCCTCGCGGAGCTGGGATTCCAGGTGAAGGAGATGCTCGGCGGCTTCGAGTACTGGGTGCGCGAGGGCTTCGCGTACGAGACCTGGGAGGGGCCCGCGGAGAAGGCCGCGGACCCGCTCACGGCGCCGGTCGACTCCGACGACTGCGGCTGCTGACGGAAACCGATTTCCGGATCACCCCGGTCATGCCGTAGAGTCGTGTTTACCGACGCGGGGTGGAGCAGCTCGGTAGCTCGCTGGGCTCATAACCCAGAGGTCGCAGGTTCAAATCCTGTCCCCGCTACTCAGTAGCAACGAAGGCCCGGATCCAGTCACTGGATCCGGGCCTTCGTCGTTCCCGCATGTCGGCGCTTGACCTTTACGCAACGTCAAGATTTAGCGTTCTCGGTATGGAGTGGTCGATCCAAGAGATCGCCAAGAAGGCCGGCACCACCAGTCGCACCCTCCGGCACTACGGGGACCGCGGACTGCTGGAGCCGAGCCGGATCGGCGCGAACGGTTACCGGTACTACGACCAGGCGGCTCTCGTGCGGCTGCAGCGGATTCTGCTGCTGCGCGAGCTGGGGCTCTCGCTGCCCGCGATCGCCGAGGTCCTCGCGGGGCAGCGGGACACGTCCGCCGCCCTGCGCACCCATCTCGCACTCCTGGAGCAGGAGCGCGAGCGCATCGGACGGCAGATCGCCTCGGTGCGGACCACTCTCCACAAGACCGAGAACGGAGAAGAACTCATGGCCGACGAAGTGTTCGACGGTTTCGACCACACGGTGTACGAGCAGGAGGTCACCGAGCGCTGGGGCCGCGGCGCCTATGAGAAGGCCGACCGCTGGTGGCGCTCGCTCACCGCCGTGCAGAAGAAGATGTTCATGGACGAGCAGTCCGGCATCGCCCGCGACTTCGCGCGGGCGCTCAGGGACGGTCTCGCCGCCGACAGCGACGAGGTGCAGGCGATCGCGTGGCGCCAGGTCGCGTGGCTGTCCACCACCACGACCCCGAGCAAGGAGTACCTGATCGGTCTCGGCCGCATGTACGTCGACGACCCGCGCTTCACCGCGAACTACGACAGGCACGGTGAGGGCACCGCCGTCCTGGTCCGTGACGCGCTGGAGATCTACGCGGAGCGGAACCTGTAGCCCGAACGCCCGGCCGAGGAAGACCCCGGCCGAGGAAGACCCCGGCCGAGGAAGCCCCCGGCCGCCGTAAGCCCCCGGCCGCCGTAAGACCCCGCCGAGTAAGGCCCCGGCCGCCCGAAGTAAACGGTGGCCAAAACCGCGCCTGTCACTTTGTGTGCCCGCACTGCCCACCGTAGTGTCACGCGCACCATGAGTGACGAGTGCGTGAGTGACGTACGCCGGCGGGCGCCCGCCGTCCTCGTCCTGCTCGCGCTCCTCGCCCTCCTCGTCAGCGTCTGCCACGGCTCGCACGGGCACATGCTGCCGCCCTCGGGCTCCGCGGCCGTCGTCTCGGCCCCCGCGCTGCCGCACGGCTGCGAGCGGTCCGGAGAAGCGTGGTCCTTCGACGTCCACCTCCCCGCGCAGACCGCCGCCGCGCCCCTCGCCGCGCCGGACGCCGGCGGAGCCGTACTCCTGCCGTACGCGGCCGACCTCCGCACCGATCCCCGCGCGCGCTGTGTCCGGGGCAGGGCGGGACCCGGCCCCGAGCCGGGCCGGCTGCTGATCGCCCTCGGAGTGGACCGGAACTGAGCCGGGTCTCGCCCTCGCGTGACCAGGCCCCCTTCCGCTACACCCCAAGGACGTCCCACCCATGAACCACCTGCTGTCCGGCAGCCCGCTGCCCGTCGCCGAGCAGACCGTCGGCAACACCCCCGTCCTCCGCACGGACGACGGCTACTGGGCCAAGCTCGAAGGCTTCAACTTCGGCGGCATCAAGGACCGTGCCGCCCTCTACATGGTCGAACAGGCCCGCCGGCGCGGTGAGCTGCGGCCCGGCGCCCCGATCGTCGAATCGACCTCCGGGACCCTCGGCCTCGGTCTCGCGCTCGCCGGGGTCCTCCACGGCCATCCGGTGCACGTCGTCACCGACCCCGGCCTCGAACCGATCGTCGAGCGGATGCTCGTCGCCCACGGCGCCCGGGTCCATGTCGTACCGGAGCCGAGCCCCCGGGGCGGCTGGCAGCAGGCCCGGATGGACCGGGTCGCCGAGCTGCTCGTGAGCCTCGACGGGTCCTGGTGGCCCGACCAGTACGGCAACCCGGACAACCCCGACGCGTACGCGGGGCTCGCCGCCGAGCTGTCCCGGCAGCTCGACCGGATCGACGTCCTCGTCTGCGCGGTCGGCACCGGCGGCCACTCGGCCGGGATCTCCCGGGCCCTGCGCGCCACCGGCAGCCCCGCGCTCGAACTCGTCGGCGTGGACTCCGTCGGCTCCACCGTCTTCGGCCTGCCGGCCGGGGAGCGGCTGATGCGCGGCCTCGGCTCCTCCATCCACCCGGGCAACGTGGACCACGGCGCCTTCGACGAGATCCACTGGGTGGGCCCCGCCGAGGCGGTCCGGGCGGCCCGCCGGCTGGCCTCGCGTCAGTTCGCCACGGGCGGCTGGAGCGTCGGCGCGGTCGCGCTGGTCGCCGGGTGGCTGGCCCGGACCCGGCCGCGCGGGACGCGGATCGCGGCGGTCTTCCCCGACGGGCCGCAGCGGTACTTCGACACCGTCTTCAACGACGAGTTCTGCGCGGCCCACGGTCTCCTCGACGGGCCCGTACGGGAGGATCCCGCGGGGTACGTCTCCGCCGACGCGGTCAGCGGCTGGACCCGCAGGGTCATGGACCGGACGGGGTCGGCGCGTTGACCACGGCGGCGGCCCCGCCCGAGGGCGGCGTCTGGAAGCAGAGCCGTACCTTCGAACCGGCCGTCCGGCTCCTCTTCCTCAACCAGCTCACCATCAACCTCGGCTTCTACATGCTCATGCCGTACCTGGCCGCGCACCTCGCGGACGGGCTCGGCATGGCGGCCTGGGCGGTCGGGCTCGTGCTCGGCGCCCGGAACCTCTCCCAGCAGGGCATGTTCCTCGTCGGCGGGGCGCTCGCCGACCGGCTCGGCTTCAAGCCGCTCATCGTGGCGGGCTGCGCGCTGCGGACGGCGGGCTTCGGGGCCCTCGCGTTCGCGCAGTCGCTCCCGATGCTGATCGCCGCCTCGCTCGCGACCGGGCTCGCGGGGGCGCTGTTCAACCCCGCCGTACGGGCCTGTCTCGCGGCGGAGGCGGGGGAGGAGCGCCGGGTCGAGGCCTTCGCGCTGTTCAACGTCTACTACCAGGCGGGCATTCTGCTCGGGCCGCTCGTGGGGGTGGCCCTGACGGGGGTGTCGTTCCGGCTGACGTGTGTGGTGGCGGCGGTGCTGTTCGCCGGGCTGACCCTCGTACAGCTCCGGTACATGCCCGCACGCGGGGAGCGGCGGGAGCGGGACGGAGAGGGGCGCGGGCAGTTCCGCACGGTGCTCTCCCACCGCACCTTCTGGCTCTTCTCGCTCGCGATGACCGGCTCGTACGTGCTGTCCTTCCAGGTCTATCTGGCGCTGCCGCTCGCCGCCGGCGGCACGGGGTCCACGACGGCGCTCTTCGTCGTCTCCGCCCTGGTCGCGCTCGCCGGGCAGCTGCGGATCACCGCCTGGTGCAAGCGGCGGCTGAGCCGGGAGCGGTGTCTGGTCCTCGGGCTCGCCCTGATGGGCGGTGCCTTCCTGCTCCCGGCGGCCCTGGGCCGGGGCCTGGTGGGGCTGCTGCTGTGCTCGGCGGTCCTGGCCGTCGCGAACGCGGTGCTCTACCCGTACGAGATGGACACCGTCGTCGCCCTCTCCCGGGGGCGCTGGGTGGCCACCCACTACGGGCTCTACAACACGGTGTGCGGGATCGGGATCACCCTCGGGAACCTGGGGACGGGCGCGCTGCTCGACGTGACCGGGTGGTCGGCGGTGCCGTGGCTGGCGCTGTGCGCGGTGGGGCTGGGGTGCGCGGCGGCGATGGCCCTCCTGGCGAGGGGCGGGCGGCTGGCGGAGGGAGCGGCGCCGGCGGACTGAGCGGCGCCGGCGGACTGAGCCGGGGCACGGCCTCCGTCCGTACGCGCGTGGCCGGGCCCGCCCCGCCTCCACGCGCGCGTGGCCGGGCCCGCTCCGCCTCCGCGCGCGTGGCCGGGCCCTTCCCCCGGTTCGTACGCCAGTCGGCCCCGCGGGAGTCGCCGCCCAAGGCGGCGGCGGCCACCCTGGGAGGGCGCGGTACGGGCCGCGGCCGGGTTCGGACCGGGCAGGAGAGCACAGGTGGGGCACCCCCCAGGAGTGATCGGCGGGCGGCGGGGCGGCGAGGGCCGCCCGTACGGGGGCGCCCGGAGGTTCATCCGGGCGCTGCCGCCGCTGATCATCGTGGGCGGTGTCTTCTTCGACGTCCTGACGCCGCCCAAGTACAGCGCGGCGCCGATGTTCTCCGCCGCCCCGCTGATCGCGGCGCCCTTCTTCTCCACCCTCACGACGCTGCTCACCGGGATCGCGGCCGTCCTCGCCTCCGTCGGGCTACACATCTACAACGACACCGCGACCGAGATCCCGTCGCTCACCGAGTTCCTGACCGTGCTCACGGTCTCCGCGCTCGCCATGCTTATCAACCGGGTCGTCCTCCGCAGCGGCGAGCGGCTCGCCTCGGCGCGGGTCATCGCGGAGACCGCGCAGAAGGCGGTGCTGCCGACGCCCGCCGAGCGGATCGGCGGGCTGCAGTGCGCGGCGCGGTACGAGGCGGCGCAGGCGGACGCGTTCATCGGCGGCGATCTGTTCGCCGTCCAGGACACCCCCTACGGGGTACGGCTCGTGGTCGGCGACGTCCGCGGGAAGGGCATGGACGCGGTCGAGGCCGTCGCCGTCGTCATCGGGGCGTTCCGGGAGGCGGCCGAACAGGAACGGACGCTGGAGGGCGTGGCGCAGCGGCTGGAACGTGCCCTCGCCCGGGAGGGCACCCGCAGGCACGGGTTCGACGCCTTCGAGGGGTTCACGACGGCCGTCCTCGCCGAGATCCCGCGCGGTGACGGGGGCGGCACCTTCGACGGTTTCGTACGGGTCGTCAACCGCGGGCACCCGCCTCCGCTGATGCTGTACGCGGACGGGCGCCTGGACTCGATGGAGCCGGGCGAGCCCGCGCTGCCGCTCGGCATGGGCGATCTGGCGTCGTGGCCGGACCGGGCCGAGGCGCGGCCGTATCCGCCGGGCGCGACGCTGCTCTTCTACACCGACGGTCTCTCGGAGGCGCGGAACGCCGAGGGTGTCTTCTACGACCCGGGGGAACGGCTTGCCGGGCGGATCTTCCCCGGGCCCGAGGAACTGCTCGACGCGCTCGTGGACGACGTACGGCTGCACACCGGCGGCGGGTCGACCGACGACATGGCGCTGCTCGCGGTGAGCCGTCCGGCGACCGGGCAGCCGGAGCGGCGCCGGACGATGCCGGTGGTGCCGCCGGGCGGGTCCGGTTCCCCCGGCGGCGGGCCCGGTCACCGGCCGTAGTCGCGAGGTGTCACTGCGATAACAATTGACATAACGTCAGATCGCGAGGGTTTCGGCGTCCCTTGCTGAAGGGGGGTCAACTCGGACCATTCCCTCCCAATTCAATGAATGATCAAGAGGAACAGCTTGGAATCGGCACCCCGTGTCTATTAACGTTCGATAACGCAGTGCGGTCGTCCCAGCCGTCGCAAGAGGCGGCACCGTGCGCACGCGCCGAATCCTGAAAAGGAACCGGGGAACCACTACTTGGGGTGAATCGAGCCCTTCGCACTTGTGCGACCGTGCTCGTAGGAGACCTTCCTGCTCCGAACCCGTCAGCTAACCCGGTAGGCGAGAAGGAAGGAAAGGAGCGCGCCTCCGTGGCGTCCAACACTCCCGCACCAGAAGCCCCCTTCGATGCCTTCGGTGGTGGTGCGGGTCCTGCCGCCCCGGACACCGAGTGGAACCCCACCGAGGGATCCCTCCGCGCCGAGAGCCGCTCCGGCGGCCGCCACCGTGTCGTCAAGCAGCGCTCCAACTTCGCCCGTTCCTCCACCGTCCTCGGTGTCGGTGTGATCGCGGCCGTCGGTGCGGGTGGCCTCGCCACCGCGCAGGAGAAGCCCCCGGTGGCCATATCGCTTCCGGACCTGCCCGACCTCAACCTGCCGGACGCGCACGACCTCCCCGGTGTCGGCGACCTCCTCCCCGAGGAGACCCACGAGACGGTCAGCGCGGCCCGCGCCAACCCGAACCCGCTCACCAGCGCCACGTACGCCACCCTCGACGACGAGCAGGGCACCAAGGCCCCGCAGATGCAGCAGGCCGGCCTGGTCACCCAGGACGGTCCGGCCGCCAAGGCCGCGCCCGGCGCCGGCGACGCGGGCGAGGCCCTGCGCGCCCGCATCCTCCAGCAGGCCGAGCAGCAGCAGGCCTCCGCCGACGCCGCCGACAAGGCCGCCGCGGAGAAGGCGGCGGCCGAGAAGGCCGCCGCTGAGGCCGCGGCCAAGGCCGACGCCGCGGAGAAGGCGGCCGCCGAGGCGAAGGCCAAGGCCGAGGCGGAGGCCAAGGCGAAGGCGGAAGCCGAGGCCAAGGCGAAGGCCGAGGCGGCGGCCGAGGCCGAGCGCCTCGCCAAGCTGGCCGCGAGCTACACGCTGCCGCTCTCCTCGTACAGCCTCAGCGCCACCTACATGCAGTCCGGCTCGATGTGGTCCTCCGGCTACCACACCGGCCTCGACTTCGCCGCTCCCACCGGCACCCCGCTCAAGGCGGTCCACGGCGGCACCGTCAAGTCGGCGGGCTGGTCCGGCTCGTACGGCTACCGCGTCGTCCTGGAACTCTCGGACGGCACCGAGATCTGGTACGCCCACATGTCCTCCATGACGGTCTCCGCCGGCCAGACCGTGGGCACCGGCGAGACGATCGGCCGCGTCGGCGCCACCGGCAACGTCACCGGCGCCCACCTCCACATGGAGGTCCACACGCCCGGCGGCTCCGGCCTCGACCCGGCGGAGTGGCTGCGCTCCAAGGGCCTGAGCCTCTGACCCACCCGGGTCGCCACGACGGCGACCAGGTCCGTCCGCCCTACCGCGCGGGCGCGCCGGCCCCGGCCTCCGCCACCCAGGCGTCCAGCTGCTCCCGGGTGGTGCCGGGGTCGGCGACCAGCGCACCCAGGTCGTCGCCCTCGACGACGGTGGTCGCCAGGGCCGGGCACCTGCGGCAGCCCTCCACACCGACCTGAACCCACCACTTGCAGTGGGCGCGCAGATGACACCGCGGCACGCTCCGATGCTCGTCCGCCGGCGTTGCGGCCACCCGCTCCACCAGGCCGCAGTCATTGCCCCTGCGGTGCAGACAGTTGCTGACGCAGTGCGACGCGAAGCGCAGGACCCGGGTCGGCTCGACATCCTTCGGGATGACCGGCAGGACGTCTGCGGCCGGCACGGGATCGGCGAGGTACACGACCTCGCCGCCCTGCCCCGACCGCACTCCCAGGACGACCGACTCCGGTGCGTCGGCCTTGCCGCTCGGGCACCATGTCCTGCTCGCCCCGGAACGGTCCGCGGTGCTCATCTCCATCTCCTCGTCCGTCGAGTGGGACCGCTAGACGATCTGGCCGGCGCAGGCCGGAGTGCAGGCCGCTGCCGTGCGCTCCTGCTCGACCGCCTTGGCCAGGTGCGCCTCCAGCTGCGCCGAGGTGATCTGCCCGGGCTTGGGCGAGGACTGCGCGGACGCGGCACCCGCTCCGCCGAGAACGAGCGCGGCGGCCGCGAACGCGGCTGCGGTACCCCCGACGGCGGGGCGACTCGTGTACTTCATGCTGCAACCTCCTGGATGGGTACGAAAGGTGTACCGGCACGCTAGGAGGCCCCGGAGACCATCACCGGCAGTTCGGGGCGGCTCTTGGGAGGCGGTCGCGTCCGTTCCTAGGGGGTGTCTTGCCGATCAGGCCGGGCTCGCGGCGTCTGGCACCGCGCCTCGCCGCGTTGTCGTCGGTCGCCAACGCTCCGCGTTGACTCCCTCCTCCGCCTTGCGATGCACGGCACCAGACGCCGCTCCCTGATCCGGCCTGATCGACAAGACACCCCCTAGCTGCGGTACGGGTTGAAGCCGTCGTAGTCCAGATACTGCGGCGGCGCCCAGACCTGGCCCGTCGCCCGCGCCGCGTACGTGAGGGCGGGAGAGGCGACCGCCCGGCGCTGCCACAGATGGTGCAGCAACTCCTGCTCACGGGCCGGGAAGTCGGGTCCGGCCGTGCCGCGCCGGGCCCGGTCCCGCAGGAACGCCAGGGTCGTCGCGAAGGACTCGTACTCGCCGACGGCCCGCGCGGCCGGCGGCCCGTGCGTACGGGCGGCGAAGGAGCGGGCCAGCTGGCGGGCGCGCATCGAGGAGAGCGCGAGCGGCTCGGCGGGGGAGAGCCAGCCGGCCGCCGCGTACGCCGGGAGCTCGCCGGATATCGTGCGCAGCTCGCGCTGCCGGCTCCAGACCGCGAGCCAGGTCAGCAGGCCGAAGGCCGGGACCATGAGCGCCGCGTACACCACGTAGAAGGCCAGGGGGCCGCCGAAGGTGGCCGAGCCGTTCCACGCGGCGTGCAGGCCCATGGCGAGCAGCAGCCCGGCGAGCGGCAGCAGCACCCGGCGCAGGCGCTTGCCGCGCGGCGCGAGGGCGGCGAAGCCGAAGCCGATGCCGGTGAGCACGGTGAAGAGCGGATGCGCGAACGGCGACATGACGACCCGGACGAAGAAGGTCGCGGCGGTCACCGAGCCGAGGCCGGTGGAGCCGAACTCCTGGTCCTCGCCGAAGGCGTTGCCGAGGTAGAGGATGTTCTCGGTGAAGGCGAAGCCGGTCGCGGTGAACCCGGCGATCACGACCCCGTCGACGAGCCCGCCGAAGTGCTTCCTGCGGAAGAGGAAGAGCAGCAGGACCGCGGCGGCCTTCGCGGTCTCCTCCACCACGGGCGCGACGACGGTCGCGCCGAGGGTGTCCGCCGAGGCGGGATCGGCGGTGGCCGTCGCGATCCAGCGGACCGCGAAGGAGTTCGCCAGGATCGCGACGAGCGCGGCGGCGAAGGCGCCCCAGGCGAACGCGAAGAGCAGGTTCTTCCAGGGACCCGGCTCGACCCGGTCGAGCCAGCGGAACGCCGCCATCAGCAGCGGTACGGGAAGCACGGCGAGGCCCAGGCCGACGAGGAAGCCCTCGGTGCCGGTCTGCTCGCGGACCAGCCCGAGGATGAACAGCGCGCAGATCGAGAGCACGGTGACGAGGGCGACGGCCCGGACCAGCCGGCTGCGCCAGAAGTCCCGGCGGGGCCGGTAGCGCCACTGGGACCGGTCGGCGGCGGCCGGGAAGGCCGGCTCCTCGGTGTCCCGGTGGGGGACGGGAGCGGCGCCGGCTTCGGTGGGGACGGGGAAGGACACGTGAGCGACCCTAACGACCCCCACCGACAGCCGGAAAAGGGTTAAGCCCCGGGGGATTCCCCGGGTCGCCTCCCCGGGGTCACTTCCTCCGGAAGAGGAGATCGTTCACGACGTGGCCCTTGTCGAGCCCCTGCCCCTCGAAGCGGGTGAGCGGCCGGAAGTCGGGCCGGGGCGAGAAACCGCCGTCGGCCTGGGTGTTCTCGAAGTCGGGGTGCGCGGAGAGCACCTCCAGCATCTGCTCGGCGTACGACTCCCAGTCGGTGGCGCAGTGCAGCACGCCGCCGGGCTTGAGCCGGGTCGCGAGGAGGCTGAGGAACTCGGGCTGGATGAGCCGCCGCTTGTGGTGGCGGGCCTTGGGCCAGGGGTCCGGGAAGTAGACGCGGCAGCCGTCGAGGGAGTCCTTGTCGATCATCTCGCGGAGCAGGATGATCGCGTCGCCGTTGGCGACCCGGACGTTGGTCAGGCCGTTCCGGTCGGCGAGGCCGAGGAGATTGCCCTGGCCCGGGGTGTGCACGTCGACGGCGAGGATGCCGGTGCCGGGGTCGGCGGCGGCCATCTGCGCGGTCGCCTCGCCCATGCCGAAGCCGATCTCGAGGACGACGGGGAGCCCGTCGAACATCTCGCCGAGGTCGAGGACCCGCTTGCCGTCGATGTCGAGACCCCAGTCGGGCCACCGCTTCAGCAGGGCCTCGGCCTGACCGGCGGTGACGCGACTGCGCCGCGGCTGGAAGCTGCGGATCCGCCGCTCGTGATGAGACCCGGCGGGATCGGGCAGGGGGCCCTCACCGGCCGCGAACCGCTGACTGCCCCGCTGCGAGACGGGCCGTACGGACTCGGCGGGGTCGGCGACGGGGCGCGCGATGTTCTCTGGCTGCTCAGACACAATGCCCCGATTCTACGGCGAACCCCGCCGCCCACCCGGCGGTGGGCTACAGCCGCGCCAGCGCCCTCCCCGCCACCTCGCGTCCGATCGGCAGCGACGCCGTCGCCGCGGGCGAAGGCGCGTTCAGGACGTGGACCGTCCGTGGTGCCTCCCGGATCAGGAAGTCGTCGACCAGCGTCCCGTCCCGCAGCACCGCCTGCGCCCGCACCCCCGCGTCCGCCCGCCGCAGGTCCGACTCCGACACCACCGGCAGCAGCCGCCGCACCGCCTCCGTGAACGCCCGCTTCGACACCGACCGCCGCAGCTCACCCGCCCCGTACCGCCAGTGCGCCCGGGCGATCGCCCACGAGCCGGGCCACGCGAGCGTGCCGGCCAGCTCGCGCGGGCGGACGACGGACCAGCCGTACCCCTCCCGGGCGAGCGCCGGGACCGCGTTCGGCCCGATGTGGACGCCGCCGTCGATCCCCCGCGTCAGATGCACCCCGAGGAACGGGAAGGCCGGGTCCGGCACCGGATAGACGAGACCCCGCACGAGCGAGGGGTCCCGGAGCTCGTAGTACTCCCCCCGGAAGGGCACGATCCGCATGCCCGGGTCGTCGCCCGCGAGCCGCGCGATCCGGTCGCAGTGCAGCCCCGCGCAGTTGACCAGGACCCGCGCCCGCACCACCCGGCCGTCCGCCGTCCGCACGGCGACCCCCCAGGGCCGCCGGTCGATGACGGTGACCTCCGCCCCGTACAGGATCCGGGCCCGGGAGGACTCGGCGAGCCGCCGGGACACCGCCCCGTAGTCGCAGATGCCGGTCGTGCCGACGTGGATCGCGGCCAGGCCCCGCACCCGCGGCTCGTACTCGCTGATCTGGGCGGGGCCGAGCTCGCGCACCGGGATGCCGTTCTCCCTGCCGCGCTGCACGAGCGCGTGCAGCCGGGGCAGCTCCTCGCGCGCGGTGGCGACGACGAGCTTGCCCGTCACCTCGTGCGGAATGCCCCACTCCGCGCAGAACTTGACCATTTCGGCCGCGCCCTCGACCGCGAACCGGGCCTTGAGCGACCCCGGCCGGTAGTAGATCCCGCTGTGGATCACCCCGCTGTTGCGCCCGGTCTGGTGGCTCGCGAGCGCGTGCTCCTTCTCCAGGACCGTGACCCGGGTGCCGGGAGCGGCGCGCGTCAGGGCGTACGCCGTCGACAGACCGACGATCCCGCCGCCGATCACCAGCACGTCACAGTCAAACACCAGCGCCACCTCCCACCCCCGATAGTGCACTGGCCCACTGACAATCCCGTGAAACCTCGCGCGACGGCACGAGACGCAGGTCACGCCGACGCGGGTCGCGCACGGGCATGTCACGCCGACGAGGGTCGTGCCGGCGCGGGTCGTGCCGGCTCACGTCACGCCCCTCGCGGCGGGGGCGACGAGCGGCGCCCCCGCCCCTCACGCCGGTGTGACGAGCAGCGGCCTGGCCCGCTCCCGCAGCTCCATGACCCGGGGCTCGTCCCCGTACGGTTCGAGCCGGTGCAGCAGATCCCGTACGTACTCCGTCGTCCGCGCCGACGAGATCCGCCCCGCCACCTCCACCGCGCGCGTGCCCGCCGCGCAGGCCGCGTCCAGATTGCCCGACTCCAGCTCGGCGACGGCGGAGACCACCAGCCGCAGCCCGTGCGAGCGGACGAACTCCTCCGTCGGCCGCGAGAGCGCCTGCTCGGTGAAGCGGCGCACCTCGCGCGGCGCCTTCAGGTCGCTGTAGCACTCGGCGGCGTCGGCGCAGAACCGGTCGTACGAGTAGAAGCCCAGCCAGGTCGGGTCGCCGTCGCCCTCGCGGGAGCGCTCCAGCCAGCCCTCGGCGGACTTGAGCGCGGCCGCCGCGGCGACCCCGTCACCGGCCTTCGCGTGCGCGCGTGCCTCGACGAGCCGGAAGAAGGACATGGTGCGGGCGGTGGCAAGACCCCGGTTCCGCTCGAGCGCGGCCTGGGCGAGGTCGACGCCCTCGTCGGCGAAGCCCCGGTAGGTGGCCTGGAGGGACATCGAGGCGAGGACGTAGCCGCCGAGGGGTACGTCGGCGGCGGCGCGGGCGAGCCGCAGCGCCTGGATGTAGTAGCGCTGGGCGGCCTCCTGCTGCCCGGTGTCGAAGGCCATCCAGCCGGCGAGCCGGGTGAGCTCGGCGGTCGCGCCGAACAGGGCCCGGCCGACCTCGTCGGAGTACGAGGCGAGCAGCAGCGGGGCCGCGTCCACGCGTAAGCACTCGGGGACCATGGACGAACGCCAGTCCCCGCCGCCGTACTTGGAGTCCCAGCGGCGTGCGTCCTCGGCGGCCTCGCGGAGCTTGGCGACGTCGCTGTGCCCCACGCGCACGTACTCGGTGGCGGCCGGGGCGGTCGCCGCGCCGCCCGTGGCGCCCCCGCCCGTGTTCCCGGCCCCCGGCGGGCGCGGTGCCTCGCGCTCCACCGACGGGTCGGCCGGGGTTATCAGCCAGCGGGACGCGGGCGTCGCGTACGCGCTCACCGCGAAGGAGCCGGCGAGCGACTGCCAGATCCCGCCACCGCCGGCCCGCCGCCCGGCGAGATCCAGCCGGTACAGGTCGGTCGCGGAGCGCACCGCCTCGCCCACGTCACGCGGGAAGGCGAGGCCCACCTCGGGCGCGGGGTCGGCGTCGGCGAGCCCGATCTCGTGCAGCGGCACGGGCCGGCCGAGCTTCTGCCCGATCGCGGCGGCGATCAGATGCGGCGCGGCGCCCTGCGGCACCATGCCCTTCGACACCCACCGGGCGACCGAGGTCTTGTCGTATCGAAGCGTCAGGCCCCGTTGCGCACCGAGGTCGTTGACGCGCCGGGCCAGCCCGGCGTTGCTGATTCCCGCGAGGGCGAGAACCGTGCCGAGCTTTTCGTTCGGCCCGCGTTGCTCCCTGGACATGACGCCACCCCTCGACAACCCAGACGGCCGCCACGACGCCGGGCATAGGCGTGCGGCATTCGTAAACACAGCGTAGTTCGCCGCATCCCTACCGTTAAGGGGCGGTGTTCCGTATGGCGAGATTGTTGTGTGAAAGGCCGACAGCCGGGCCCGGCGGACCGGCTCGTGCTCCCGCCGTGTGGCCGTGCGCCCGGCCGTGCGCTCTCTCGGCGTGGCCGGGGGAGCGCTTCCATGAGTAGCGCGTGGGTCGGCCCGCTCGGCCGGGAAAGTGTCCCGGACCAGTGGGCTGGGGGATACCGCCGCCCCATTCCCCGCGGGCGGCGGACGGCGCCGGGAGGCGGGAGCGCCTCCCGGGCTGCCGGTGGCCGGTGTGAAGCGGTGTGCGTGGGCAGGTGCCCCGGACGCTTCCACGACCACCCGGCGAGGGGCGATATTTGGCCGAATGACGCCGGTGTTCAACTGGCCCATGCCAGGGGCGCATTCGGCTTTCACGCGCGTGCACCCGGACTCCGCCCCGTGCGCCGTTGTCGTGGCAGCATGTCTCCCACCGAAACGGATGTGGAGGCGCCGATGCGATGGCTGGTGGGCTGGAGCAGTGTCGCCGCGGGCTTCGCAACGACGGCCGGGGCCCGGGCGGGCTCGGTGAGCGGCTCGTACGGCGGCGGATACGGCTCCGGCTCAGGCGCCGGGTACGTCTCGGGCTCGGGCTCGAGCGCCGGCTACGGTTCGGGCTCAGGCCCCGGCTACGGCTCCGGCTCAGGCGCCGGGTACGTCTCGGGCTCGGGCTCGAGCGCCGGCTACGGTTCGGGCTCAGGCCCCGGCTACGGCTCCGGCTCAGGCGCCGGGTACGTCTCGGGCTCGGGCTCGAACGCCGGCTACGGTTCGGGCTCAGGCCCCGGCTACGGCTCCGGCCACGCGGCCGCCACCGAGGGGCGCACGGTGCAACCGGTCGGCGCACAACTCCTCTGGGGCGACCCCGATCCGCTGTGGGCGGTCGGCGACTGGCGTCCCGACGAGGTGCGGGTCGTGGCCGTCGACGACCACACCCGTCTCGCCGTCCTCGGCTGTTGCGCCGCGAGCGACGAGGAACTGCGGATCGGCCTGCTCACCGCGCGCGGGGGCGCGTTGCGGCATCTCACGGCCTGGCCCGGCAGCTACACCGCGGTCGTCAAGGCCGGCCGCCGGGTCACCGTCACCGGTGATCTCGCGGGCGCCCGGCCCGTGTTCCACACCCCGTGGGCCGGCGGCACCGCCTTCGCCACCGCCGCCCTTCCGCTCGCCGACCTGGTCGAGGCCCAGCTCGACATCGGCCATCTCGCGGCGCTCCTCGCCTGCCCCGAGACCCCGGAGGCGCTGCGCGACTCCACCCCGTACGAGGGGGTCAGGCGGGTGCCGCCGGGTCACGCGCTGATCCTGCGGGAGGGCTCGCGCGAGATCACCGGGTACGAGCAGGTCGCCTCGCTCGCGGTCGCGGCGGCCGAGGCCGATCCCCGGCAGGCCGTCGAGGGGGTCAGGGACGCCCTGATCGAAGCCGTACGAGCGCGGCTCACCGCCCCGCGGCACGCGCCCGAGTCCCCGCTGCCCGACCCGGGCCCGGTGCCCGGCATGGGCCCGGCCGACCGGCGCGCGGCCCGGGGCGCGGGCCCGGCGCCCGGCATCGGCGCCGACCTGTCGGGCGGCAGCGCCTCCGGCACGCTCGCGCTGCTCGCGGCGGGCCTCCCCGGGGTGCCGGGCACGATCACCGGGCAGGGCACGGGCGCGGGGGAGCGGCTGCTCGCCGTCACCTTCAACGACCTGGCCACGCGCGCGGGTTCGGACCGGGAGGACGAGCTGAAGCGGGCGGGGGCGATCGCGGCCGACCCGCGGCTGCATCACGTGGTCGTCGCGGGCGGCGAGGAGGCGCTCCCGTACGCCGCGCTGGACGGGCCGCTCACGGACGAGCCGGGGCCCTCCCTCGTGACGGCCGAACGGCACCGGAGACGGCTCGCGGGCGGCAGCGCCGACCACTTCACCGGCATGGGCGCCAAGCAGGTCCTGGACGCGCACCCGGCGCGCCTCGCGGACCTCCTGATGGACCGCAGACGCCGCTCGCTGGTGCGTCCGGTGACGGCGCTCGCGAAGGCCTCGGGGCCGTCGGCGGGCTCGTTCCTGGTGCCGCTGACGGTGTACCGGGCGGCGCGGAGGCTGGCCCGTACCCCGTACCGGACGGGCCTGGAGGCGGCCGCCCAGCGGGTCCTCGAGGCGAACCGTACGGCTCCGGACGGCTTCGGCCCCCTGGAGGCGTCCCTCTCGGCGCTCACCTGGTCCCGTCCGGGGCCCGCGGCGCGGTGGCTGACGGGGGAGGCACTGGCTGAAGTATCGGTTCGCCTGAACCGGGCGGCGACACTGCCGACCTCCGTCCAGCGCCCGGGCGAAGCACGCGCGCGTGCCGCGCTCGTGCGTGCGGCGGCCGACCACCGGGTCCTGGAACAGGCCGCGGAGATCCGCGGCCAGCGCCTGCACGCCCCCTTCCTCGACAACCAGGTCGTCCGGGCCTGCCGCGCCCTCCCGGAATCGCTCCGGGTCCAGCCGGACGCCCGCGCGGGCGTTCTGCGCACGGTCCTGTCCGGCGCCGGCATCCACGACCTCCCCCCGGGCTGGGGCGCCCCCCACCCCGCGGTCCCGGCCGGCGCCACGCGCGCGGGCCTGCGCGCGGCGCTCCCCCACCTGATCGCCCTCTTCGACGCCCCGCTGCTCGCCGACGCGGGCCTGATCGAGGCCCGCGTGGTCCGCGAGGCCCTCCGCACGGCGGCCGACGGCGCCCCCGTCCCGCTCGACGGCCTCGCCGACCTCGTCTCCACCGAACTCTGGCTCCGCCGCCTCATGTCCCGCCGGGGCTCCTGCTGGACCAACACCACAGAACCCCGCGCCCACCGCGCGGTCCAGGGCCCCCTGATCCCGGCGACGAGGTCCCTCCCGGCGTGAAACCCTGACCGGGAGAGGAGTCGCCATGATCCGGGCCTACGCGCGCGGGGGCATCCCCCTCTACCTGCTGATCGACCGCGAGGCGGGTGAAGCCGTCGTGGGCTCCGAACCCTCCGGCGACGACTTCGGCCACAAGTCCGTCCACAAGCTGGGGACAGTCGTCGCGCTACCTCACCCCCTCGGCTTCGCCCTGGACACCTCGGCCTTCCGACGGCCGGACCCCGAGGGCGCGCCAGGGTAAACCCCGAGGCGCACGCAACGGCCACCGGACACAATGAGCCGGTGCGGTATCTCATCCTCGGCACCACCGAGGCCCTCGACCCCCTCGGCCGCCGCCTCCCCGTCGGCGGCGCCCGGCTGCGGGCGCTGCTCGCCGCGCTCGCGCTGCGCGGCGGACGCGCCGCGTCCGTCACCGAGCTCGCCGACGACGTGTACGGGGACTCCCCGCCGCAGGACGCCCCCGCCGCCCTCCAGGCCCTCGTCGGCCGCCTCCGGCGGATCATCGGCAGCGACGCCGTCGCCTCCACCCCCGGCCCCGGCTACCGGCTCGTCGCCGCCCCCGAGGACATCGACCTGTACGTCTTCGAGCGCCACGTCCAGGACGCGGCCGCCCACCTCGACGCCGGCGAACCGGAGAAGGCCGCGGCCCTGCTCCGCCCGGCCCTCGGCCTCTTCCGGGGGCCCGCCCTCGCCGACCTGTCCGACCCGGCAGGCGTCCGCCCCGAGGCCCAGCGGCTCGCGGCGCTGCGGCAGCGCGTCGAGGCCGATCTGCGCAGGGGCGCCACCGACGGACTCGTACCGGAGCTGACCGGACTCACCACCACGTACCCGTACGACGAGGCCTTCCACGCCCAGCTCATCCGCGCCCTGCGGGCCGAGGGCCGGCACGCCGACGCCCTCGCCGCCTTCGAGTCGGCCCGCCGTACCCTCGCGGACGCCCTCGGCGCCGACCCCGGCCCCGAACTCGCCGCCCTCCACCGGGAGCTCCTCGCGGGTCCGCCCCCGATCCCTGCCCCGACGTCTGCGCGTACGGGCACCCCGTGGGGGCCGCCGAGCGCTGCCGGCCCGCGGCCGACATCACCGCCGGACCACGCGCGTCCCCCGACGCCCCCGGCCACCTCCACCCCCACCCCCGGCAACATTCGCCCCCGCCTCACCTCCTTCGTCGGCCGGGAGCCCGAGCTGGCCGCGATCCACGCCGATCTGGACCGCTTCCGCCTCGTCACGCTCACCGGCCCCGGCGGCTCCGGCAAGACCCGGCTCGCCGAGGAGGCCGCCCTGAGGGTCTTCGCCCCGGCCGACACCCTCGGCATTCCCGACACCCTCGGCACTCCCGACACCCCCGACACCCCCGACCCCCTCGCCCCCTCCGCCTGGATCGCCGAACTCGCCCCGCTCGACGACCCCGAGGCCGTCCCCGGCGCCGTCCTCTCCGCGCTCCGGCTGCGCGAGGTCAACCTGATCACCCGGGAGGGCGTGACCCTCCAGGACGACCCCACGGCCCATCTCGTCGAGCACCTCGCCCGCCGCCCCTTCCTCCTCGTCCTCGACAACTGCGAGCACGTGATCGACGCGGCCGCCGCCCTCGCCGAGACCCTCCTCACCGACTGCCCGCAGCTCCGCATCCTCGCCACGAGCCGCGAACCCCTCGGCGTCCCGGGGGAGTCGGTCCGCCCCCTCGAACCCCTGCCGCCGGACCCCGCGCACCGCCTCTTCGCCGAGCGCGCCCGCGCCGTACGCCCCGATGTCGACCTCACCCGGGACGGCGGCGCCGCCGTCGACGAGATCTGCCGCCGCCTCGACGGCCTGCCCCTCGCCATCGAACTGGCCGCCGCCCGTCTCCGGCTGCTCACCCCGCGCCAGATCGCCGACCGCCTCGACGACCGCTTCCGTCTCCTCACCTCCGGCTCCCGCACGGTCCTGCCCCGCCAGCAGACGCTCCGCGCGGTCGTCGACTGGTCCTGGGACCTGCTCGATCCCGAGGAGCGCACCCTGCTCCGCCAGGTGTCGGTCTTCGCGGGCGGCTGGGACCTCGCCGCCGCGGAGGCCCTCTCCCCGCGCGCGGCGGACCCGCTCGGAGCCCTGGTCGACAAGTCCCTCGTCGTCGCCACCCCCACCGAGGGCGGCGAGATGCGCTACCGGCTCCTGGAGACCATCCACGAGTACGCGGTCGAGCGCGCCGCCGAGACCCCGGCGGTCCTCGCCGCCGCCGAGGCCGCCCACACCGCCCACTTCGCGGCCCTCGCCGAGACCGCCGAGCCGAAACTCCGCTCGGCCGAGCAGCTCCCGTGGATCGAGCGGATCGAGCGCGATCTGGACAACATCCGCGCCGCCCTGCACCGCACCGTCGTCACCTCACCCGACGAGGCCGCCGCCCACCGCCTGATCTTCGCCATGGGCTGGTTCTGGTGGCTGCGCAACTACCGTCCCGAAGGCCTGACCTGGGTCGTTCGCGCGGTCGCGCTCGGCGACGACCCGGCCGACCCCGACGACCCCCGCTACTGGCCCCGGATGCGGCTGCGCATGCTGCAGTTCTTCCTGGAGGTGGAGAGCCGCACGCTGCGGGACTTCGAGGAACCGGAGGCGCTCGCGCTCGCCCGCCGTGTGCGCTCGGCGTTCGGCGAGCCGCCCGGCCCCGAGGGCGCCCGGTTCCCCGGCCTGCTCTGGCCGTTCACCGCGTACCTCACCGAGGAACCGGCCGTGGTCCGCGCCCTCCTCGACGAGGCCGTCGCCAACTGCCGCCGCCACGGCGGCGACTGGGAGGTCGGCGTCAGCCTCATGTTCCGTACGCACATGGTCGTCGACATGCCCGGCGGCATGCCCGGCATCGACGACGACCTGGCCGAGCTCCGCGACCTCGCCCGGAGCGTCGGCGACCGCTGGATGGGTGCCCAGATCGCGAGCGCGGTGGGCGAGGCCAATATGCTGCGCGGCCGCACCGAGGAGGCCGGGGAGGCGTACGAGGAGGCCCTCCGGCTGGCCCGTGAGGTCGGCGCACACGCCGAGTCCCCGTTCCTCCTCGCCCGCCTGGCCGAACTCGCCTATCACACGGGGGACATGGAGGCCGCGGAGAAGGGGCTCGACGAGGCCGCCCGGGAGGCGGAGCGCTACCTCGTGCGGGACACCGGCGTGTTCGTCTGCTTCCTGCGGGCCGGCGTTGCCCTGTACCGCGGCGAGGTCGCGGAGGCCCGCGCCCAGCTGGAGGAGGCGGGCCGCACGATCGCGACCGGGGCGCCCCCACCGCACTTCGAGGCGGCGTTCGTGGGGCTGTCCGCGCGTGTCGAGGCGGGCGAGGGGCGGGCGTCCGCTGTCGCCACGGCCACCGAGGCGCTGCGCGGCGCGCGGGACGCGCAGTGCGCGGAGTTCTTCGTCTCGGGCCTGGGGGATTGCCTCGCGGTCGTCCTGTCCTCGTCGGGCGAACCCGCCCTGGCGGTCACGATCATGACGGCCGTCGAGGGCTGGCGCACCGAGCTGCCCCGCTCGGTCCCCGGACTGAGGGACCTCCAGGACGTGACCGACCGCGCGCTCGCGGCACTCGGCCCGCCGGGCGTCGCCGCCGCCCGCGCGGCGGGCGAGGGCCTCGGCGTCGACGAGGTGCTGGCCCTCGCGGAGACCGCCATCGAGCGGCCCGGACCGGACGGATCGGGGCCGGACGGATCGGGGCCGGACGGATCGGGGCCGGACGGGACCGTCAGGAGCAGCTGATCCGGGACTGCGCCCAGTCGGCGACCGCGGCCCGCCCGAACGGTGTGTGCTCCTCCACCACCAGCCGGATCGTGCTGCGGCCGGACACGTCGACGTGCACCGGGACCGGCGGGTCGCCGGCCCGGACCACGTCGGAGCGCCAGAGCCGCTCCTCGTCCCCGTACACGGAGAACCGGACGCCGCCGACGCCCAGCAGGGCGCTCAGGTCGTCGACGCCGACGATCGCGTCGTAACTCGTGCACTGCCGGTTGAGGTCGATCAGCAGGGACGAGGGCGCGTGGACGCTCACCCCGTGCGCGTACGGGGTGCCGCCGATGGACAGGTTGTCGCGCTGCCACATCCAGCTGCTGTCGGAGAGGGCGACCTCGGGCTTCGTGCCGTCGCCGAAGATCCCGTAGTCCAGCTCGTTGACCTGGTAGACCCTCGGCGGGGCGGGCGGCGGAGTCGGCTTCGGCGAGGGCTTCTCGGGACTGGGCGTCGGCGTGGGCGTGGGCGTCGGCGTGGGGCTGGGCTTCGGCGGCGGCTTCGGCTTGGGTGACGGCTTCGCGGGCGTCGGCTTCGGCGTGGGCTTCGCGGGAGGGGGCGTGGGCGTCGGCGTCGGCGTGGGCGGCGGCGGCTCGGACGTCACGGGCGGGGGCGGCGGTACGGGCTTCGGCGTCGGCTTCGGCGGCGGCGCGGGCTCCGCCGGTACGACGGGGGTGACGACGGGCTGGGTGGGTCTGGGCGCGGCCACGGGCTGTGGATCCCCGGCCATCGCCCAGACGAGGCCGGCGGCCGCGGCGACCGCCACGGCGGCCGCGATGCCGGCCTTGGCGGGCGCGCCGAGTGCCTCGGCGGCGGGGCCGCCGGAGGCCGCTCCGCCGGAGGACCCGGTGGCGGCGGCCGCGGCACCGGCCGCACCCGCGCCGACGGCGCCACCAGCGACGACGCCGGCGGCCTTGAGCGAGTAGCCGGCGGCGAACCAGCCGATGACGGCGACCGGAAGCAGCGCGGGGATCCCGGCGTTGACATGGGCGAGCTCACCGGCGGCGAGCCGGCACTTGGCGCACTCGTCCAGGTGTTTGCGCAGTCCCCGTTCGGCGCGCATCCGCAGACCGCCGCGCGCGTAGGCGCCGAGCCGGTCGGCGTAGCGGGCGCAGTCGCCGCCGGCCGTCAGGGACTGGCTGACGTGGGCCTGGAGGTAGGCCTGCTTGAGGCCTTCGCGGGCGCGGCTGGCGAGTACGGCCGTGGCGTTGGCGGTCAGGCCGAAGAGCGGTGCCACCTCACTGGGGGACTCCTCCTCGACGGTGGTGTGCCACAGCACGGCCTGCCAGCGCTCGGGCAGCGAGCGGAAGGCCTGCATGGCGAGCGACTGCTCGGCCTCGTGCATGGCCAGGACGTCGGCGCCGAGGTCGAGCCCCGCCCCGAAGGACGCGGTCTGGTCCGAGACCTCGGAGGAGCGGGCGGCCTCGTCCGCGAACACCGCGAAGTCCTCGACGAGGTGCTCCCGCCTCTGGGTCCTCGTCCAGTTCGCGGCGACGCGCCGGACGGTGGTCATCAGATAGGCGCGTACGGCCTGTTCGGGCCCGGCTCCGCCGCGGACCGCCTGGAGGGTGCGGGCGAAGACCTCGGCGGTCAGGTCGTCGGCGGTGTGGGCGTCCCGGCAGCAGGTCCTGGCGTACCGGCGCACGGCGTCGGAGTGTCTGCGGAAGAGTTCCTCGTACGCGGAGCCGTCGCCGTCCCGCATGAGCTGGACGAGCTCGGAGTCGGAGGGCGGCAGTTCGACGGGCGGCGGAAGGACGGTGTCGTGCTCGTGGTGGTCCTCGGCGGCGGGATCGGTCCGGGTCGGGTCGAACCCGGTGCCCGTTCCGGAACCGGCGCCCCACCCGGAGGCCTTGCCCTCGCGCTGCTGCGGCACACTCGGGTCGAGCGGCTCGACGGCGCCCACGGCACCGGCCGAACCCGCACCGGCCGAACCCGCACCGGCCGAACCCGCGCCCAGGGAACCCGCTCCGGCCATGTCCGGTGTGCCGGAGAGGCCTCCCGGCCCACCCTGGCTCGGCACCTGCCGGGAGGGCGGGCTCCCCGCCTCGGCGGGGCCGCCCAGCGGCTCGTCCCGACTGTCACCGCTCATCGCGGAAGCCCCCGTACGCACGCTCGGACCCGAACACCGGCCAAGCGTGCCACAGAGCGCGGGCACGCCGAAGCGCCGCGTCCACTTACCACTCATCCGGGGCGACTTCGTGTATCCGGGCGTAACCGCTCACACGTTCGTGTCATGCTCGTTGATCCGCCCGGACCAAGAAGACCCCGGCCCGCGCCGGGGCGCGGGGAGTCGACCGACTCCTACCGGGAGCGCAGCCCTTCGAGCAGGATGTCGAGGAGACGCGTCGAGGCCGCCGCCTGCTGCACCGCGTCCGGCAGCGCCGGAGCGGCCGTGGCGATGACGAGGAGGACGTCGGCCACGGTCACGTCGGTCCGCAGCTCACCCGCCTCACGCGCCCGGTCGACCAGCCGGCCGACCACCTCGAGGAGCTCCGCGGCGCCCGCGTCGTCCTTCTCCTCGGCCGGTACGGCCCGCGGCGCGACCACGCGCGCGTCGGTCTGCTCGCCGATGACCCGCTGGTGCGGCACCCGCGCCGCGTCGCCCGCGTCCTGGGAGTCGCCGCCGAGCGGCAGCACCGTGACGTCGTCGACGCCCACCCGCAGCACCTGCGGCGGAAGGAGCCGGCCCGCGCCCGAGGCCACCGAGGTCCGCAGGAACCGGGAGAGCGCCGACCACGGCTCGTCCTCCTGGCCGAGCGCGGCCCGCGCCTGCTCGGTCAGCCGGGAGGTCTCCTCCTCGGCTATCCGCCTGACCAGCACGTCCTTGCTCGGGAAGCGGCGGTAGACGGTGCCGACACCGACGCGGGCGCGGCGCGCCACGTCCTCCATCGGAGCCCCGTAACCGAGCTCGCCGAACACCTCGCGCGCGGCGCGCAGGACATGCTCCAGATTGCGCTGGGCGTCCACCCGCAGCGGCGCGGACCTGCCGGACACCGGTGCGCCGTTGCGCTCGGAGCCGCCCAGGCCTGCGTGCGGGCCGTCGTCCACGGTCGCCGTCCCGACGCCCGTCTGCCATCGTGAATCCTGAATATGCATAAGCGTTCCCCCGCTCATGATGTCTCCCCCCGGAGACTCCCCGCCCTGAAACGGGGCTTCCGGTGGCGAGCGCTTCGGTCCACGCGCTCCCATCCGACACCCCGACGAGGTACGAACATAGTTGAGTCCGGGTCAATTCAGAAGGGGGAGTTCCGTACGGTGCGCCCCCCGATCGGAGCAAGGAGGGGAACACTCCCGATTCCGACCCTCCATCGAACCCGACTCGTCCACCCTGACCTGCGCCGTTGCACCCGTACTCCCCTTGCGCGCCACCCCGCGCCTCCGTACCCCTCCGGTCACACAATTTGCCGGGGCTGTGGACAAACCACGGACGGCGGTGCGTCATGGGACAGTGACGGAACCTGCGCGCATTCTCGTGGTCGGCGGTGGCTACGTCGGCATGTACACCGCGCTGCGCCTCCAGCGGCAGCTCAGGGCCGAGCTGAGAGCCGGCGACGCCGAGATCGTGGTGGTCACCCCCGAGCCGTACATGACGTACCAGCCGTTCCTGCCCGAGGCCGCCGCCGGCTCGATCTCCCCGCGGCATGTCGTCGTGCCGCTCCGCCGGGTCCTCGACCGCTGCCGGATCGTCATCGGCGAGGTCCTCTCCGTCGACCACGCCAAGCGGACCGCGACCCTCTCCACCCTCGCGACCGCCGAGGAGGGCACCGGCGCCGTCGACCTCACGTACGACGAGCTGGTCATCGCGCCGGGCTCGGTCTCCCGCACGCTCCCGGTCCCCGGCCTCGCCGACCACGGCATCGGCTTCAAGACCGTGGAGGAGGCCATCGGCCTGCGCAACCACGTCATCGAGCAGATGGACATCGCCTCCTCGACCCGTGACCCCGCCATCCGCGACGCCTCCCTGACCTTCGTCTTCGTCGGCGGGGGCTACGCGGGCGTGGAGGCGCTCGCCGAGCTGGAGGACATGGCCCGCTACGCGGCGCGGTACTACCACAACGTCAAGCCCGAGGACCTGCGCTGGGTCCTCGTCGAGGCCTCGGACCGCATCCTGCCCGAGGTGGGCGAGGAGATGGGCAGGTACGCCATCCGCGAGCTGCGCGGCCGGAACATCGACGTACGCCTGGAGACCCGCCTCGAATCCTGCGAGGACCGGATCGCGGTCCTCAGCGACGGCACCCGGCTGCCCACCCGCACCATCGTCTGGACCGCGGGCGTCAAGCCCGCCCCCGTGCTCGCCGCGACCGACCTGCCGCTGAACGAGCGCGGCCGGCTCCGCTGCACGGCCGAGCTCGCCGTCGAGGGCGTCGCCCACGCCTGGGCCGCCGGTGACGCCGCCGCCGTCCCCGACGTGACCTCGAAGGAACCCGGCAAGGAGTGCGCGCCCAACGCGCAGCACGCCGTCCGCCAGGCCAAGGTCCTCGCCGAGAACATCGCGGCCTCCCTGCGGGGGCAGCCGCTCAAGCAGTACGCGCACGCGTACGCCGGTTCCGTCGCGTCCCTGGGCCTCCACCAGGGCGTCGCCCACGTCTACGGACGGAAACTCAAGGGATATCCGGCCTGGTTCATGCACCGCGCCTACCACCTGAGCCGGGTGCCCACCTTCAACCGCAAGGCCCGGGTCCTCGCCGAATGGACCCTGTCCGGCCTGTTCAAACGGGAGATCGTCTCCCTGGGGTCGCTGGAACACCCCCGCGCCGAATTCGAACTCGCCGCCGCTCCGCCACCCGACCACGGCGACAAGCCGTCGTCCTGACATCACTGTCAGTGCACTCGTCCACACTGGACGTGTGACCATAGGTGGGCTCACACCTGCACAGCGTGACTCTGCACGGCACCGACACCACGAGGCATAGAGATCCGTGAACTTCACCCGTTGGAGCGCCCGGCTCCCCGGTACACAGCGCCGCGCGGCGCGGGGGACCGAAGGCTCCGTGCCCGCCGCCCGCGGTGAGTACGCGCAGCAGCTGGAGCACCTCGCCCACGAGGCCGCCGAGACCGGCGAGCCCGTCGACGTACCCGCCCTGGAGGACTTCTCCGTACGGGAGCTCCTGGGCCGGCTCCCCGGCCTGGTCGCCCTCGCGTACGGCCCGGAGCACCGCATCGCGTACGTCAACGACGCCTATGCCGCCGCCTTCGGCCCCCGCCCCGCGGGCGTGCCCGTCGCCGACACCTGCCCGGAGGCGGAGGAGCTCGGCCTGCTGCCCCTCATGGACCAGGTGCTGCGCAGCGGCAAGCCCCGTACGGTCAAGTCCCGCCGCACCCAGGACGGCGGCTCGTACACGGTGACGTGCCTGCCCGTGGACAGCGCACAGCTCGAAGGCGGCGGAGTCCTCGTCCACGCCGCGGACGTCACCGACCACGCGGAGGCCGCCGAGCGGCTGCGGGCCAGCGAGCGCCGCCACCGCGAGACCGCCGTCACCCTCCAGCGCTCGCTGCTCCCGCAGGACCTGGAGCAGCCCGACGACCTGCGGATCGCCGCCACCTACCAGCCCGGCGGCACCGACGCGGCCGTCGGCGGCGACTGGTACGACGTGATCACCCTCGGCGCGGGACGCACCGCGCTCGTCATCGGCGACGTGATGGGCCGGGGGGTGCGCGCCGCCGCCGTCATGGGCCAGCTCCGCACCGCCGTCCGGGCCTACGCGCGCCTGGACCTGCCCCCGCACGAGGTGCTCCAGCTCCTCGACGGCCTCGCCGCCGAGATCGACGCCAGCCAGATCGCCACCTGTGTGTACGCGATCCACGACCCCAACGAGGGGAAGCTGGTCTACGCCTCCGCGGGGCACCTCCCGATCCTCGTCCGGGACGAGGACGGCAGTGTCCGGTGCGCCGAGGACCCGACGGGCCCGCCGCTCGGCACGGGCGGCTGGCTGCACGCCTCCGGCTCCATCGCCCTGCCGCCCGGCTCGACCGCGGTCCTCTACACCGACGGTCTGGTCGAGCGGCGCCGCGAGGACATCGACGAGGGCGTCGCCGCCCTGGCCCGCGCGCTCTCCGGCGCCAGCGGCACCCCGCAGGTCGTCTGCGACCGGCTGCTCCGTTCCCTGGGGGTCACCGCGGAGCACGACGACGACGTGGCCGTCCTGGTCGTCCAGCACCCGTCCCGCAAGGGGGCGGACGCGGAGCTCTTCCACAACGCGGCCCTGGAACTCCTCGGCGGCGTGGAGGCCGCTCCCCGCGCGCGTGCGTTCGCCTCCGGGGTCCTGTCGTCCTGGCGTTTCCCGGTCGAACTGCGCGACCTGGGCGTCCTCGCCACCAGCGAACTGGTGGCGAACTCCCTCCAGCACGGCACGCCGCCCATGCGGCTGCGCCTGCGCCGCACCGACCGCCGCCTGATCATCGAGGTCACGGACGGGGACGACCATCTGCCGCGCCGCCGCAGGGCGGAATCGGAGGACGAGGCGGGTCGCGGAATCTCGATCATCGCGACGATCGCCTCGTCCTGGGGGAGCCGCCGCACACCGGGCGGCGGCAAAGCCGTCTGGTGCGAGTTCGCCCTGCCCACCCCCTAGGGTCAGGCGGCTGCGGTCTCCTTCTCGGGCATGTGCTGCGCCACGACCCGGGACGGCTTCACGGCGAGCGACGGCTGGTTCTGCTCCGGGGTCAGCTGCTTGCCCAGCCGCACCGCGAGGAACGTGATGCCGAGGGAGAAGAGCACGAACGTCACGATGTACGGACCGTGCAGCGCGGCTCCCATGGGCCCGCCGACAGCCGGCCCGACGGCCAGCGCCAGCTGCTTGACCAGCGCGAAGGCCGAGTTGTACTGCCCGACCATCGACTCCGGAGCCAGATCGGCGACCAGCGGTGCCACGGTCGGCGACAGCATCGCCTCACCGAGGCCGAACAGGGCGTACGTGGAGACGAAGGCAGCCGTCGCCATGGCCTGGCTGCCGTGCCCGAGGCCCGCGTACCCGGCGATCAGCCAGGCCACGGTCCAGATCAGACCGACGGCCGCGATCACCCGGGTCCGCTTGCGGCGCTCGACGAACTTCAGCACCAGGAACTGGGCGGCCACGATCACCGCGGTGTTCGCGGCCAGCGCGAGACCGAGCGTCGAGGGCTGGATGCCGGCGGCCTCGGTGCCGTACGCGGCGAGACCCGACTCGAACTGTCCGTAGCAGGCGAAGAAGAGGACGAAGCCGAGGACGCACAGCTGCACCATGGCCTTGTGCCCGAGCAGCGCGCGAACGCCGCCGCCCTTGCCGCCCTCGGAGGGACGGGCGCCCTGGAACGCCGGGGAGCCGGGCATCCGCACGGTCCCGACGATCGCCGCCAGGACGAGGAACATCGCCGCCTCGATAGAGAACAGCAGGATGAAGCTGCCCGGACGGCTGGTGTCGACCAGCAGACCGCCGATCAGACCACCGACACCCAGACCCAGGTTCTGCAGGAAGAACTGCATCGCGAACGCCCGGGTGCGCCCGACGGGCGTCGAGCACCAGACGATCATCGTGGCGAGCGCCGGCTGGAGCACGGCCGTACCGGCACCGAGCAGCGCCGCGGCCCCCACGGCCGCGGGCACGCTGGACGCGAAGCCCATCGCCACCGCACCCACGGCGGCGACGACCGAGGCGACGAGCAGGACCGGCACGGGCCCCCGCCGGTCGATGGCCCGCCCGCTGAAGGGCAGCACCACCAGTGCGGCCATGGCGAAGACGGCCAGGACGATGCCCGCCGTGGCCGCGCCCAGATCCCGCACCTGCGCCACGTACACATAGAGGTACGGCACGGTGAAGCCGAGTCCGAACGCGCTCAGCGCGCTGCCTGCCTGAATACGGCGCATCGCTGCGCCCCTCGCCTTGGTCACACTCACCCACTTCGGTCGCAGGTTCAGAGGTGTACCCCTGAACCTTGAAGACTTCAACACTAAAGTTAGAGCCTTAACAGTACACACCGAAGGACTTCAACGCCAACGAGACCCGTGGGATACTCGGCTCCATGTCCGACAACCCCGAACGGTCCGGCCCGCAGGCTCCGCAGGAGCCGAGCCTCGACGAGCAGATCGCCGCCTATCAGCGCGAGTTCCGCGACCTCGACCCCCAGGTCGAGAAGGTCGTCTCCGCCCTCGGCCGGCTGAACCGACGGATGAACGTGGCGTACGGACGCCAGCTCGCCGACCTCGGCATCAGCAACGCCGAGTGGGAGGTCCTCAAGACCCTGGTCCTCGCCGGCGAGCCCTACCGGCTCGGCCCGGGCGAGCTCGCCAAGCGACTGGGCCTCACCCCGGCCGCGATGACCCACCGCATCGACCGCATGGCGGGAGAAGGCCTGGTCACCCGCGACCGCGACGAGAACAACCGCGTCCGCGTGATCGTCGAGCTCACCGACGAGGGCCGCTCGAAGTGGCTGGAGGCCATGCGCATGGCCACGGACTTCGAGGAGGAGCTGCTCCAGGACCTCACCTCGGACGAGCGGGGAGTCCTCGGCGAGATCCTCATCCGTCTCCTCCGCCGCGTGGAGCTCACCCAGCCCGACGCCGGCGGCCGCCTCACGGACCTCGACTGAGGTACCTGCGGGGGCGCCAAACGGAGGCCCCCGAGGCCATCTGAGGGGGGTTGACACGCCCCTCCCGGATGCGTAGTGTTCTCCGAGTTGTCACAGAGCCGGAACGGTTCTTCGACAACCACTCCGCCGCTGATAGCGGCACCTCTACTCCGCACGATCTCCCCACCGGGAAGAATTTCGGCATGCCGAAATTCATTTCGAATGGCTCGATTATGAGCCGCCGGGGAAATCCGCTAGAGTTTGAGACGTCGGAACGGCCCAACAGCCGGAAAGACAAACCCCGCTGACTGGGAATCAGACGCCGAAAGGATCTGATAGAGTCGGAAACGCAGGAAGGGCTCGGAGCGAAAGCGAATGGGACCGGAAAGCACCGAGGAAATCGGATCGGAAAGATCTGATAGAGTCGGAAACGCAAGA
>NZ_JACSCH020000030.1 GCF_014451325.2 Streptomyces sp. CB02980
ACGCTGTTGAGTTCTCAAGGAACGGAC
The DNA here is from genome assembly GCF_014451325.2 of Streptomyces sp. CB02980. Lineage (GTDB taxonomy): Bacteria > Actinomycetota > Actinomycetes > Streptomycetales > Streptomycetaceae > Streptomyces. Next base: position 28 of record NZ_JACSCH020000030.1, read on the forward strand.
GCTTCCTTTGTACTCACCCTCTCGGGCTTTCCTCCGGGCTTCCCTTCGGTATTTCGTGTTTCCAGCCTAGCAGATCCGATTTCCCGTTTCTGCCACCCGCTGGAGCGGGTTTGCGGGGCAGGAATTCACTTTCGTGTTTTCCGTTCCCGGCGGAGTTGAACATTACCAGGCTTTCTCGGTCCCCCCGACCACATCCCTGCGAGCATGCAGAGGTGTAGACCACTGGGGTTAGGATCTGGCTTGATAGGTGCTGCCGACCCGCGACTCAAGGCCGCGTTGGGGTCAGGCAGGAGTACGACAGTACATCCCACCGTCAGCTGAGGCAAATCGTTTCCGGTAGTCCCTAGCTCCGCCCAACTGGTACGTCTCGTGCGGAACTAGGACTTCTTATGACTTACGCTTCTGAACAGTACGCCGTCCAGGACAGGTAGTGACGGCGCCACACAATCTCCGCCCCTGGGAGGCTTCCCATGACAACCGTGACGTCGCCGCTTGCCGGACGCGCCATCGGTCTCGCCGCAGTTCCCGACCCGGTCTTCTCCGGTGCGATGGTCGGGCCCGGCACCGCCATCGATCCCGTACGTGAGCCTTCGGAGGCCGTCTCCCCCATCGACGGGGTCATCGTCTCCATGCACCCGCACGCCTTCGTCGTCGTCGACGGTGAGGGCCACGGTGTGCTGACCCACCTCGGCATCGACACCGTTCAGCTCAACGGGGAGGGCTTCGAGCTCCTCGTGAACAAGGGCGACACCGTCCAGCGCGGACAGGCCGTCGTGCGCTGGGACCCCGCCGCGGTCGAGGCCGCCGGCAAGTCCCCCATCTGTCCCATCGTGGCCCTCGAGGCCACTGCGGACTCGCTCTCCCAGGTCGTCGAGGACGGCGACGTGAAGGCCGGCGACCAGCTCTTCGGCTGGAGCTGAGCCGGATCGTCCCCGTGACGACCGCGAGTTCGACATTCAACGCGGCGGCACGTGCCGCCGCTCTATCGGAGACGGGTGAGATGGAGACAACGCTGCGAGGCGTCGGCGTCAGCCACGGTGTGGCGATCGGCGAGGTCCGGCACATGGGCACGGCGGTTCTCGAACCGCCGGCCAAGCAGATTCCGGCGGACGAGGCGGAGCGCGAACAGGGGCGCGCCCGTCAGGCCGTCGAGGCTGTCGCCGCCGACCTCAATGCGCGCGGCAACCTGGCCGGCGGCGAGGCTCAGCACGTGCTCGAGGCCCAGGCGATGATCGCCCAGGACCCGGAGCTCATCGCCGATGTGGACCGCCGTATCGCCGTGGGCAGCACGGCCGAACGCGGTATCTACGACGCCTTCTCGCACTATCGCGAGCTGCTCGCCGGTGCCGGTGAGTACATGGCCGGGCGGGTCGCCGACCTCGACGACGTGCGGAACCGGATCGTGGCGCGCCTCCTCGGTGTTCCGATGCCGGGTGTGCCGGACAGTGACGAGCCGTACGTGCTGATCGCGCGGGACCTGGCGCCCGCCGACACGGCGCTGCTCGATCCCACGCTGGTGCTCGGCTTCGTGACCGAGGAGGGCGGGCCGACCAGCCACAGCGCGATTCTCGCGCGGGCGCTGGGTGTGCCGGCCATTGTGGCGCTGCCGGGCGCGGGTGAGCTCGCCGAGGGCACGATGATCGCGGTCGACGGTTCGACCGGAGAGATCTTCGTGGACCCGAGCGAGGAGAAGAAGGCGGAGCTGACCAAGGCCGCCGCCGCGCGCAAGGCCGCGCTGGCGACGTCCAGCGGTCCGGGCGCCACCTCGGACGGGCACAAGGTGCCGCTGCTGGCCAACGTCGGTGGTCCGGCGGACGTGCCGGCGGCGGTGGAGGCCGGTGCCGAGGGTGTCGGTCTGTTCCGTACGGAGTTCCTCTTCCTGGACGACAGCGAGAAGGCTCCGTCCGAGGAGAAGCAGGTCGAGGCCTACCGCAAGGTGCTCGAGGCGTTCCCCGAGGGCCGTGTGGTCGTGCGGGTGCTCGACGCCGGTGCGGACAAGCCGCTGGACTTCCTGACCCCGGCGGACGAGCCGAACCCGGCGCTCGGTGTGCGGGGTCTGCGGTCGCTCCTGGAGCACCCGGATGTGCTGCGGACCCAGCTGACCGCGCTGGCGAAGGCGGCCGAGGGGCTCCCGGTGTACCTCGAGGTCATGGCGCCGATGGTGGCCGACCGTACGGACGCGAAGGCTTTCGCCGACGCGTGCCGTGAGGCGGGGCTGCGGGCGAAGTTCGGTGCGATGGTCGAGATTCCCTCGGCCGCGCTGCGGGCGCGCTCGATCCTCCAGGAGGTCGAGTTCCTTTCGCTCGGCACCAACGACCTGGCGCAGTACACCTTCGCGGCCGACCGTCAGGTCGGTGCGGTGTCGCGGCTCCAGGACCCGTGGCAGCCGGCGCTGCTCGACCTGGTGGCGCTGTCCGCCGAGGCGGCGAAGGCCGAGGGCAAGAGCTGTGGTGTCTGTGGCGAGGCCGCCGCCGACCCGCTGCTCGCCTGTGTGCTGACGGGTCTGGGTGTCACCTCCCTTTCCATGGGTGCTGCCTCGATTCCGTATGTGCGGGCGACGCTGGCCAAGTACACGCTGGCGCAGTGCGAGCGTGCCGCGGCCGCGGCGCGTGCCGCGGACACGGCGCACGAGGCGCGCGTGGCCGCGCAGGCGGTGCTGTCCGGGGAGTGATTCCCGGGGGTGCTTGACGAAGGGGCTTTCCGTCACCGAGGCGGCGGGGAGCCCCTTCGGCGTGTGCGGGGTCAGTGGTGGGTGGTCCAGTCGTCGTCGGGGTCGGGGGTGAGGGGGAAGCCGGCCCGGTGGTCGACGCCCGGTTCCGGGGAGAGGGGTTCTCCGGTGCGGGCGTCGGTGCAGTAGGCGGCGAAGACCTGGGCCTCGGTGAGCGGGGTGAGGGTGCCGCCGGTGAGGCGCCAGCCGTGGAGTCGGTCGCGGGCGCCGGGAGTGGTGGTGCGCAGGACGAGTCCGCCGGGTGCTCCGAGGACGATGCCCGCGGCGAGGACGGCGGTGAACTCGGCGGCTGCGACGTCCTCGACGTCCGTGGGTGTGGTGGTGCCGTCGGCGTGGAGGACGGCGAGGAGTTGGTCGTCGGCGGCCGGGACGCTGCAGACGAGGTGGTGGGTGCCGGGGCCGGCGGCGTCCAGGAGTCGGGCGAGGAGCCGGGCGGCGCGCTCGAAGGCGGCCCTGCCGATGTCCTTGCCGCAGGTGGCGCAGTCGCCCGCGGTGGCGAGGACGGTGGTGGCGTACTCCCAGGTGGCGTGGCGGACGGCGGTGTCGACCAGCTCGGGGAGGAGGGTGCTGAGGGGCTGCCCGGTGTAGGTGATCTGGGCGCCCGTGGCGGCGAGGTGGGCGGTGAAGCGGCTGCGGCTGGTGGGGTGGTCGGGGTCGAGGGCGGCTTCGGCGCAGTAGGCCGCGTACTCCTCGGGGTCGAAGAGGGTGACGGTGGTGTGGCCGCCCTGGGTGGCGAGGGTCCTGAGGAGGGCCTCGACCTGGCGGAGGTAGGTGGTGTGGTCGTCGAAGGCGAAGGTGCGGTACCGGCGCATGGCCGTGAAGTCGTGCTCGTCGGCGAGGAGGCCGACGGTGCTGGGGACTTCGCGGCGCAGGGCGCGGCGGAGGTTCGCTGGGGTGGTGCCGGTCCGTGTCATGTCTCCCCCTGGAATGCGGTCCGATCAATGCTCACTCACCGTAACCTTCGCCACTGACAGTGACGGTTCGGGGAGGCGTCGGCGCACGAGGCGGTTCTGGGCCGCGCTGGTGGCGACGAGCGCGGCGCCCAGGAAGGGCCAGGCCAGGGGGCCGGCGGAGACGAGGCCGGTCATGAGGAGGGGACCGACGAAGCGCTGGGTGGACTGGGCGAGGCCGTGCACACCGAGGTAGGCGCCCTGCGCGTCGTCGGGGGCGAGGGCGACGGAGATCTCCCAGGACGCGATGGTGTGGATCATCTCGGCGAAGGTGAGGACGACGGCCGCGGTGATCAGGGCGGCGATGGAGAGGGTCCGGCCGCCGAGGGCGGAGACGGTCAGGGCGAGCGTGCCGATGGTGAAGAGGACCGCGAGGGGCGCGAGCAGGCGGCGGGCGGCTTCGGTGGAGGAGCCGAAGCGCGAGAGCGGGACCTGGAAGATCACGACGAGGGCGCTGTTGGCGACCATCAGGAGCGGGGCGAGGCCGACGGGGGCGTCGGTGGCGTGGACGATCCAGAGCGGCAGGGCGACCTGGAGGATCGAGTCGTGGAGGAAGAAGACCGAGTCCGCGGCGGTGAAGCCGAGGAAGCCCCGGTCGCGCCAGGGGTTGGAGGGCTTGGCCGTGGGGGTGGCGTCGGTGGACGCGGCGGCGATCCGGGAGGCGGCGGGGGCCGGGGGTTCGGCGCAGCGGAGGGTGAGCGCCGCCATCACGAGGTAGGAGAGGGCGTCTCCGACGAGGAGGAGCTGGAAGGCGGTGGTGCTGCCGACGGCGAGGGCCGCCGCGGCGCCGAGGCCGCCCAGGGTCCAGCCGATGTTGGAGGTGGTGCGGTTGATGGCCTGGTAGCGGACGCGGTCGGGGCCGGCGACCCGGGCGGCGTAGAGCTTGGTGAGGACGTTGGTGGCGCGGTCGGGGAGGGCGCCGGCGGCCGAGAAGAGGACGAGCAGCAGGTAGTCGTCGGTGGCGAGGAGGGCGAGGAGGGCCGCGGCGCGGAGCAGTTGGGTGCAGATGATGACGCGGACGAGGGGGAAGCGGTCGGCCAGCCGGCCGCCGAGGGGGGCGCCGGCGATGCCGGCGGCGCCGGAGACGGCGATGAGGAGGCCGACCTGGCCGAGGTCGAGGCCGGTGACGAACGTGAAGTAGAGGGCCATGGCCGTGGACCAGAGTCCGGTGCCGCACTTGTCGATGAAGCCGATGACGAGCATGCGGCGGCCGTCCCGGCCGCCGGGGATTCGGTCCTTGAGGGCTGTTCGGGTGGAGTGGGTGGAGCGGCTCAATGGGTCCCCCTTGCCAACTGCTTTGTATTGATACATACTTCATTACGTGGCAGCACAATATTCGATCGAAGGCACGACGGCCAAGGGGATTGCCGCGTCCGTGGAGTGGGGTGTCACCGAGGGCGGGCTCTCCCCCGGTGACGCCCTGCCGCCCGTGCGGCGACTCGCCGACGAGCTGGGGGTGAGCCCGGGGACGGTCGCGACGGCCTACAAGGACCTGCGGCAGCGCGGCCTGATCGTCACGCGGGGCCGGGGCGGGACGGTGGTCGCGGAGGTGCCGTCGGTGGCCTCCCGGCGTCCGCCGCGGGTCCCCCAGGGCCTGGTGGACCTGGCAGGCGGCCATCCCGACCCGGCCTTCCTCCCCGTGCTGCGTCCTCCGTCGTCGGTCAATGCGGTGTACGGGTCCCATCGCGCCGCGCCGCGGCTCGCGGCGCTCGAGGAGGTGACCCGGCAGTGGTTCGCGCGGGACGGGGTGCCGACCCGGCACGTGACCTTCGCGCACGGGGCGCTCGACTGCATCGCACGGCTGCTCTCGACCGAGCTGCGGCCCGGTGACGCGGTGGCCGTGGAGGATCCGGGCTTCCACCATCTGCTCGACCTGGTACCCGCGTTGGGGCTGCGGATGGTCCCGGTGACCGTGGACGACGAGGGGCTCGTACCGGAGTCTCTGCGGGCGGCGCTGCGGGGCGGAGTGCGCGCGGTGGTGTGCAGTCCGCGGGGACAGTGTCCGACCGGGGCGTTCTTCACCCGGTCGCGGCGGGACGAACTGGTGGCGGTGCTCCGGGACTTCCCCGAGGTGCTCGTCGTGGAGGACGACCACAACGCGGACGTCGGCGGCGCCGCGGCGCACACACTGGCGGCGGCCGGGCTCGAACGGTGGGCGCAGGTGCGGACCGTGTCGAAGCACCTCGGGATCGACCTGCGCTGGGCCGGGGTGGCGTGCGACGCGATCACGCTCGGGCGGCACGACGGGCGGATGCTGATGACCTCGGGATGGGTCAGTCACGTCCTCCAGGAGACGGTGGTCGGCCTCTTCCGCGACAGCGCGGTACGCGCGCTCGTGGCCGACGGCGAGGCGGCGTACACGGAGCGGCGCGCGGCCCTGATCGACGCCCTCGGGGCGTATCGGATCCGGGCGGTCGGGGCGAGCGGGCTGAACGTGTGGGTGCCGGTGCGGGACGAGTCGGCGCTCGTCAACGGGCTGCGGACGCAGGGCTGGTGGGTGGCCGCGGGGGCGCGGTTCCGGATCGCCGCCCCGCCGGCCGTGCGGATCACCACGTCGACGCTCGCTCCCGACGACGCGCCGCGTCTGGCGGCGGATTTCGCGGAGGTCCTGGGGGACGCGCAGGCGACGTACGGCGGTTGACGCCGCAAAGGACGGCGTGGGGGCCCGTGCCAGGGGGTTGTGGCGACGGGCACGCGTGAGCGCTCCGGGGAGGGTGGTCCCTTCCCGGAGCGCTCGGTCGCGGTCTCGTCAGGTCATCGCGTCCGGTAGGCGTTCGTCAGGGTCTGGGTGAGGGTGTTTCCCCGGGTGTCGGTGAGTTCGGCGCGCAGCGAGACGGACCCGCCGGGGCCGGGGGTACGGAAGCCCGCCTGGCCGTTCGCGACGGGGACGCGGGTCCAGGTCGTGCCGTTGTCGGTCGACAGAGACACGGTGAGGGAACGGACCCCGGTCTCGGCGGCCGCTCCCTGGACGGTGACCGGTACGTGCACCGGGGTCCCCGCCGGGGCGGTTCCGTCGAGGTCGAGGGCCGGGGCGAAGCGGACGGTGCTGAGGGGCAGGGCGGCGGGGCCGGACGCGGCGGCCGAGGTGAAGGTCCAGGCGGCGGTGACGCGTCCGCGGGTCGCCGGGCCCTCGCCGCGGGTCGCCGTGGCGGTCAGCCGGTACGAGGACCGTCCGGGGGTGGTCGTGAACGTGGCCCGGCCGGGGTCCCCCTGCCTGGTGCCGACCAGGACCCCGTCGCGGTGGAGTGTGGTGGTGGCGCCGTGGAAGCGCGGGGCGGTCGGGGCGTGACCCTCGCCGTCGGCGAGCAGCGGGATGTCGAGGGCGATCCGGTCGCCGTCGCGGATGCCGGCGGGGCGGGCGCCGGGTGCCGTGTCGAGCGCCGGGCCGAAGACGGCGTTGTCGAAGGTGTGGGTGGTGGTGGCACCCGCGCGTACCGCGATTCCGTCGGCGGAGTAGCGGTTGGGCGGGGTCTCGGGAGCCGCGGGTCCGGCGTAACCCACGTCCCACAGGCCGCGTTCCGGGGTGACGAGGAAGGTCGCGGTGCCGGGCGGCTGGAGGGGCCGGGCGAGGCCGACGGTGGGGCCGGCGCTGGGCTGGATGTCGACGAACCCGCTTCCTGTCGCGCCCTGCGGGGCGGCTCCGCGGACCTTGACGGTGGCCAGGGAGGTGGCCGCGGGGTGGCGGACGAGGCCGGTCAGGGCACGCGCGGAGGTGAAGACGTAGCCGAGCGCGTAGTCGGAGCCGGCGCCGGACCAGTAGGTGTCGATCCACTCCTTGACGGAACCGGACTCGGCGGCGGGGCCGAGGTGGGCCACGCGCAGGTCCGCGCTCGACATCATGATGTTCGCGGAACGGGTCGTGCCCGCGTGGGTGGCCTCGACGTACGCCATGCTGTGCAGGTAGCGGGCGCCGGACTCCTGCGGGCGGACGTCCACGGGCTCGGTCGTACGGGCGTCGACGGTGACCGTCGTGTCGTGGTCGAGGTCCAGACGGGGCTGGACGACCCAGTCGGTTCCGGTGGCCTTGTCCTTGCCGCCGCCGGTCAGGGTGGAGTCGAGCAGGTAGCGGCCCTTGGGCAGGCGGACGGTGACCGTGCCGGACGCGTCGTAGGGCGAGGCGGAGGCGTCGGCGCCGGGGCCCGAGATGCCGGTGACGTTCGTCCGGTAGTCACCGGTGGAGGCGCCCGCGCGATCGAGATGACGGATGGTCAGCGTGTACGTCTCCGGTGCCGCGGCCGAGGCGCTCGCCGTCGGGGGCAGGGCGGAGAGGGTGGTGCTCGCGAGTACGGCGGCCACGGCCAGGGTGCGGAGGGCCGTGCGGCGGGTCGCGCCCCGGGACGTACCGCTGGGTGTCGAGGAATCGTTCATGTCCAGCACTGCGCGTCGCGGGCTCGGCGTTCCGGTGACCTGGGCCACATCGGCGCACGTCTTGGTCAGGGCCGGTACGCGGTGTGGCGGGGGTCACGGGAACCCGGACGAACCGTCGCCCAGTGCCTTGTGTGGAATCACCTATGAGAGATCGTTTCCGCGCCGGGGATCCCTCCGCGCTCGGCGAGGCGTACGACGAGCACGCACGCGTGCTGTACCACTACGCCTTCCGGGTGTGCGGGGACCGGGCGGCGGCCGAGGACGTCGTCTCCGCCGCGTTCCTTGAGGCCTGGCGCTGTCGCGGCAAGGTGCACGCCGAGGGCGGCAGTCTGCGCCCCTGGCTGCTCGGCATCGCGACCAACATCATGCGCGGGTCCGCCCGCGAGGCACGGCGGCGGGACGCGGCGCTGGCCCGGATGCCCGAGCGGGGCGTCCTGCCGGACTTCGCCGACGACGTCCTCGCCCGGATGACCGACGGGGAGCAGATACGGGCCGCCCGCGCCGCTCTCGGCAAGCTCCGGCGGCGTGAGCGGGAGGTCTTCACGCTCGTCGTGTGGGCCGGGCTCGACTACGCGGCCGCCGGGGAGGCGTTGGGGGTTCCGGTCGGGACGGTTCGGTCCCGGTTGTCGCGGGCGCGTGAACGGCTCCGGAAACTCGCCGACGCCGAACTGCGGGCGGCGCGCCGGGAGGAACGGGCCGCGGCTGCCGCGGTGCGGTCGCCCGGCGGAGTCGTGAGGCCGGCTGCCGGGCCCACCGCCGGCACCCGTCCCCGTACGGCCGCCGCCCCTGCGGCGACGCGCCCGGCCGCGGGCTCCGAAGCCGTGCGCCCGACCGCCTCCCCCCATGCCGTGCGCCCGACCGCCTCCCCCCATTCCGTGGGGCGGGCCGCCGCACCCGATGCCGTGAGCCGAGCCGATTCGGCGCCGTCCACCGTCCGTCCTGCCCTCGTGCCCCGATCGATCCCGGAGAACCAGGCATGAACGCCTTCGCCCCCCGTACGCCGCATCACCGCAAGGCCGACGCGAACGCGGACGCGCTGCTGCGGGCCGAGCTCGCCGAGCTGCTGCCCCCGCCGCCGGTGCCCGAGCTCGCGCCGGAGCGGAACCGCGAGCTGCGGCACACCGTCCTGCGGACCGCCCTCGCCTCGGGTGCCGGCGCCGTGGCCCACCCGTCTCGTGAGCGCCGGTCGCGCGGCGAGCTGCGGCTCGGCTGGATCGCCGCGCCCGTCGTCGCCTGCGCGGTCGTGGCCGGTGCCGTCGTGCTCGCGCCGCAGGAGGGACCCACCGGGTCTCCGGGCCGTGTCTCGGCCGGGCAGCCCGCAGCCCCGGAGGCCGTGCGCATCCTGTCCGGTGCCGCGCTGGCCGCGGCCGCCGCTCCCGCGCCGGACGCCCGGCCCGGCGGGTACGTCTACGTCAAGAGCCTCGTCGCCCACGCGGGGCGCGACGCGGCCGGCGGTCCGGCCACGCTGCCGCCCGCGCACCGGCGCGAGGTGTGGCTCTCCGTCGACGGCAGCCGCCCGGGGCTTTTGCGCGAGCCCGGTGCCGCCGACACGGAACTCGGCGCCGAGCTGCCCGTGTACGAGTTGGACGGTCCCGGGGCCACACCCCGGAAGACCACCCTCGCGGCGGCGGCGCCCTCTGTCACGAACCCGACCCACACGTACGTGGCGACACTGCCCACGGATCCGGACGCGCTGCTGCGCCTGATCCGGGAGCAGACGCGCGCGGGCGAGGGCGACGCCGATCAGCGGGCGTTCACCGCGATCGGGACCCTGCTCGCCGAGACCTGGGCCCCGCCGAAGGTCACCGCCGCGCTGTACGGGGCGGCGGCGCGGATCCCCGGGGTGACCCTCCTGCCGTCCGCGAAGGACGCGGCCGGTCGTGAGGGCGTCGCCGTGGCCCGTACCGCCCACGGCGAGCAGACGCAGTGGATCTTCGACCGGACGACGTCGGCGTTCCTCGGTGAGCGCACCGTCCTCACCGAGACCACCTCGGCGGGCCGGGCCGGGACGGTCCTCGGGGTGTCGGCGGTACTCGCCAAGGCGTCCGCCCCGGCGGCCGGCGTGCTGCCGAAGGGCTGAACCGACGGCGTGGGCCGAGCTGAGCCGAAGGGCTGACCGGAAACGGCAGGGCCCGCTGATCCGGTCGGATCGGCGGGCCCTGCCGTGCGCTCAGCGGCGGCGGTCGGCCGCCAGGGTCTCGTAGAAGTGCAGGAGGCCGAGGTCGTCGACCGAGCCGGCGTTGACGGCCTTGGCCAGGGGGGTGCCCTGGAGGAGGCGCTTGACCGGGACCTCGATGCGCTTGCCCGTGAGGGTGTGCGGGACGCCCGGGACCTCGATGATCTCGTCGGGGACGTGGCGCGGGGAGAGCTCCGTGCGGATCGTCCGCTTGATGCGGGCGATCAGATCGTCGTCGAGGGTGGCGCCCTCGACGAGGTGGACGAAGAGCGGCATCCAGTAGCCGCCGTCCGGCTCCTCCAGGCCGATCACGAGGGATTCGCGGATCTCCGGAAGGCGTTCGACGGCCTCATAGATATCGGCGCTCCCCATCCGGACGCCCTGGCGGTTCAGGGTGGAGTCGGAGCGGCCGTGGATGACGACCGAGCCGTGGTCGGTGATCGTGATCCAGTCTCCGTGGCGCCAGACGCCGGGGAACATCTCGAAGTAGCTGTCGCGGTAGCGGCTGCCGTCGGGGTCGTTCCAGAAGTGGATCGGCATGGACGGCATCGGGTTGGTGACGACGAGTTCGCCGACCTCGCCGATCAGGGGCTTGCCTGAGGGGTCCCAGGCCTGGAGGTCGGTGCCGAGGCCGGCCGCCTGCAGTTCGCCGATGTGGACCGGGAGGGTGGGGACGGCGCCCGCGAAGCAGGAGCACACGTCGGTGCCGCCGCTGACGGAGGCGATCCACAGGTTCTCGCGGACCTCGTCGTGGAGCCAGCGGAAGCCGTCGGGCGGCAGCGGGGAGCCGGTGGTGGCGACGCACTTCACCGACGAGAGGTCGAAGTCGCGGCCGGGGTGCACGTCCGCCTTCGCGCAGGCCATCACGTACGCGGCTGAGGTGCCGTACAGGGTGGCGCGGGTGCGCTCGGCGATGCGCCACTGGGCGGCGGTGTCGGGGTAGCCGGGGCTGCCGTCGTACAGGACGACGGTCGTTCCGGTGAGCAGGCCGGAGACGAGGAAGTTCCACATCATCCAGCCGGTGGAGGTGTACCAGAAGAACACGTCCTCGGGGCCCAGGTCGCAGTGCAGGCCCAGCTGCTTGACGTGCTCGACGAGGATGCCGCCCTGGGACTGGACGATCGCCTTCGGCAGGCCGGTGGTGCCGGAGGAGTACAGGACCCACAGCGGGTGCGAGAACGGGACCTGCTCGTAGACCGGCTCGACGTCGCCGGCGACGAGGTCGCCCCAGGCGAGGGTGCCCTCGGGGGCCGGGGTGCCGAGCAGCGGGATGTGGACGACGGCCCGGAGGGTCGGGAGCTCGGCGCGCAGTTCGGCGACGGTGTCGCGGCGGTCGTGCTCCTTGCCGCCGTAGCGGTAGCCGTCGACGGTGAAGAGGACGACGGGCTCGACCTGCTGGAAGCGGTCGAGGACGCTGCGGGCACCGAAGTCGGGGGCGCAGGAGGTCCACACACCGCCGACCGCGGCCGTAGCGAGGAGGGCCACGACGGACTGCGGGACGTTGGGCAGGTAACCGCTGACCCGGTCTCCGGGCCGTACGCCGAGGGCGCGGAGTTCGGCGGCGAGGGAGCCGACCTGGCGGCGCAGCTCGGCCCAGGTGACCGGCATGGGCTCATGTGTTTCGTCCACATGGAGCAGGGCCGTGTCATGGGGGCGCTCGTCGGCGGCGCGCAGGGCGTGCTCGGCGTAGTTGAGGGTGGCTCCGGGGAACCAGTCGGCGCCGGGCATCGAGCGGTCGCCGAGGACGCGCTCGTACGGGGTGGAGAAGCGGATGTCGAACCACTCGACGACCGCCTGCCAGAAGGCTTCGAGCTCGTCGACGGACCAGCGGTGGAGCGCCGGGTATCCGCCCTCGGCCGGGGCGCCGTGGTGTTCGGCGGCCCACGTCTGGAAGCGGGTCACGGCGGCCGTGGCGATGCGTTCCTCGTCCGGCTGCCAGAGCGGCTCGGTCTGCGCTGATGTCATTGGGGCGGCTCCCTGGCTATACGCGGGGTCGGCGTGTGTCCCGCGCACGTGCTGGGGTGTGCGCGTGACGCGGCTGACAGGACGATGCCATGTGATCGTCTTTCGCACCAGGTCTGCCCGCCCATGGTCGGGCAGTTGAATATGTGCTCCCACCACGGGTGAACGCCAGTTGAACGGAGCCTGTTCCGCCCCGGGTGAGTGGCAGGCTGAGCTGCATGGACGGTCGTGAACTGGTGCGTTCGATGAAGGTGTTCGGCTCGGTGCGGGGACTGCAGACGGTGCGGGCGGCGTGGCGGCAGCGTCGTACGGACGCGTGGGGGCTGCCGCCGAGGGGGGCGGAGCGGGCCCGGGTACCGGGGCCGGTGGCGGGCGCGGCGGCCGCGCCCGGTGGAGGGACCATCCGGTTCGCGCGGTCCTCGTTGCGGATCTGCGTGTCGTCGGGCGGCACCGTGTTCTGGGGGTGGGACGGGGCCGAGCCGCTTCCCTCGTACGCCCTGGCCGGTGAGGCGCCGGAGCCGGACCTGCGGGCTTCTCTGGAGCCCGACACGGACGGCGGCTGGCGGATCGTGTCGGAGCGGGTGACGGTGGCGGTGTCCCGGCACGGGGCGGTGGAGATCCGGACGCCGGGCGGGGTGATGCTGCGCCGGGACCTGCCGCCGCGCTGGTGGGAGCCGGTGGCGCAGGCCGTTTCTCCGGGTGCGAAGCCGGCTCCAGGTGCCCGGCCGGCGGCCGGCGCGGCTTCCTCCGGTGGGTCGGCGCGCTGGGTGCAGCGCAGTGAGGTGCCGGCGGACGCGCGGTTCTTCGGGCTTGGCGGCCGGTCGGCGGGGCCGCGGCTGCGGGACGGCTCGTACCGCCTCTGGAACACGGACCCCAAGGGGAGCTTCGGCCCCGGGGACGATCCGCTCTACCTCACCATGCCCGTGCAGTTCGTCGTCTCGGACGCGGGGACGCATCTGGCCTTCCACGACAACTCCTGGGACGGCCGGGTCACCCTCGCCGAGGGTGAGGAGGGCGCGGGGTCCGGGCACGACCGGCCGGGAACCAGCGAGGTCCGGATGGGCGGCGGTCCGCTGCGCTGCTGGGTGGTGGTCGGCACCCCCGCGCGCGTACTCCACGGCTGGGCGGCGCTCACCGGAGCTCCGGCGCTGCCGCCGGACTGGGCGCTCGGACCGCAGCACGCGCGCTGGGGGTTCGCCAGCGAGCGCGAGGTGCGGCGGATCGTGGCCGGATACCGGGAGCGGGGGCTGCCGCTGTCCGCCGTCCACCTGGACATCGACCACTACGACGGGCACCGCGTGTTCACCGTCGACCGGGAGCGTTTCCCCGATCTGCCGGGGCTCGCGAAGGAGCTGCGGGAGCAGGGCGTGCGGCTCGTGTCGATCGTGGATCCGGCGGTGAAGGTCGAGCCGGGGAACGCGGTCTACGACAGCGGGCGGGCGGCGGGGGCCTTCGTGCGGGACGCGCGGGGCAACGAGGTCCACGGGGTGGTGTGGCCGGGCGAGTGCGCCTACCCGGACTTCACCGATCCGGCGGTACGGGAGTGGTGGGGCGAGCTGTACGAGGAGCGGCTCGGGCAGGGCTTCGCCGGGGTGTGGCACGACATGAACGAGCCGGTGTCCTTCGCGCCCTTCGGTGACACGACGCTGCCGCGCTCGGCACGGCACGACCTGGACGGCCGGGGCGGCGACCACCGCGAGGCGCACAACGTGTACGGCCTCACGATGGCGCGGGCCGGGTACGAGGGGCTCCGCCGGCTGCGGCCCGATGAGCGGCCCTTCCTCTTCTCGCGTTCCGGCTGGGCGGGGATGCAGCGGTACGGGGGCACCTGGTCGGGCGATGTGTCGACCGGGTGGCCGGGGCTGCGGGCCTCGCTCGCGCTGGTCCTGGGACTCGGGCTGTGCGGGGTGCCGTACTCGGGGCCCGACGTGGGCGGTTTCGACGGCACTCCGACACCGGAGCTGTTCCTGCGCTGGTACCAGCTGGGGGCATGGCTGCCGCTGTTCCGCACCCACGCGGCGATCGACGCGGGGCGGCGCGAACCGTGGGAGTTCGGTCCGGAGGTCCTGGAGCACGCGCGCGAGGCACTGGCCGAACGGGAGCGGCTGCGGCCGTACTTCACGACGCTGGCCCGGCTCGCCCGGATGACGGGCGCGCCGTACGTACGCCCGCTGTGGTGGGGGACGCCCGAGGACCGGGTGCTGCGCGACTGCGAGGACGCGTTCCTGCTCGGCGACGCGCTGCTCGTGGCGCCGGTCCTGACCCGGGGCGCCGACCGGCGGGCGGTGCGGCTGCCGCGCGGACGCTGGTACGACACGGCGACGGGGCAGGCGTACGAGGGTCCCGGGCAGGTGCTGCTCGACGCGCCGCTCTCCCGGGTGCCGGTCCTGGCGCGGGCGGGGGCGGTGCTCGCGGTGCGGGACGACGACGGCGAACCGGCCCTGGAGGTGTGGGCGCCCGCCGCCGGGCGGACGGGCGGCGGGCTCGTCGTACGGGACACGGGGGACGGCTGGGAGACGGCCGAGATCGAGCGGTACCAGTCGCGGCTCGTGGACGGCCGGGTGGTCGTGGAGCGGGTGACGGACGACGGGGTGGAGGAGGCGGGGCTGCCGGTGCGGGTGCGGGGGGTGTGATCCGCTCGGTTCGATCCGGTTCAGTTGGGTCCGGTTCAGTTGGGTCCGGTTCGGTTGGGTCCGGTTCGGTTGGGTCCGGTTCGGTTGGGTCCGGTTCGGTTCGCCCCGGGTCGGATCAGCCCTCCAGCAGGCGGGACTCCCGGGGGTCGCGCTCCCAGCGCTCCCTGCGCCGGAGCATCCTCAGGAAGACGATGCCTGACAGCACGGCGCAGGTCAGGGCGGCGGCGAAGGAGAGGATCTGCCCGGCGCCGTTGCCGAGGTTCGCCATCAGGGCCGCGCCGAGGGCCATGCCGATGCTGACGAACTTCACCCGGTTCAGGGGTTTCTCCGCATGGGTGCGCAGGTCGACGACCTCGGCTTCGCCGGCGCGGCGGATCTTCTGGATGTTGTCCACGCCGAGGCCGCCGGCCGCCAGGAGGGACACGATCTGCGGCCAGATCGAGGGGTCCACGACGAAGGACAGCAGGCCGGAGGCGAGTGCGATGAGGGTGCAGACCGTGCTGGTGAGCAGGGTGCGGGAGAACAGGGCGCGCGGAACGACGAAGGGGAGGTCGACCACGACCGTGCTGAGCCGGTCGCCGTGTTCCGCGTACGCCGCGATGTCGAGGGAGAACTCACGCACGCCGCCGGGGGCGTCGGTGCCGCTCAGAAGCCGGATGTCGGCCTCACCTCTCGTCCTGGGCGGTCCGGCGAGTTCCAGGCCCGCGGGGGTGACCACGTCCAGTCTGTTCTGCCGTACCTCCGGGGGAAGGCGGAGGTGGGTGGAGACGCTGACGGCGCCCCAGCCCGTTCTCCTCACCTCGCACGGCTCGTCGTACGCGTAGGTCACCTCCGACGACATCCCCGGATGCGTGTCGACGAGCGCCACCACCGGCATGTAGCGGATGAGCCCGCGGATGCGCTCCCGGACCGCGTCCCCGAGGGAGCCGCTCTCGGCGGCGCGCTGGAGCACCGCGGTGATCTCGTCGGTCTCGGAGGTCCACGCGAGGGCGTGGAGGCGGCGGACCAGCGCTCCTCCGCTGTCGGACTCCGGTTCTCCCCCGGAGGTGAGCAGTTGATGGACCTCTCGCGCCACGTGGGTCTTCACGTCCGTCGACGTCATCATGTTGACGGGGCGGCCGTTGCGATCCCTGAGGTGCAGGCCGTCCAGGAACGTGTCGTGGTGCCACGGAACGAGGTCCACGATCACGGGCCGTCTGGGGGCTCCGTGGGGATCTGCTCCGATGACGGCGCTCAGCTTCGTCCTGACCTCGTGGTGGGCGACGTTCTTCTCCGTGAACGCCAGCCGATGGGTGCGGGTCGTGATCGTCGCGGAGATCTCGCGCAGCTCCCTGACCATGTGGAACTCGTCCCACCCTCGGCCGGCGGGGAGTCCCGTCGGGTCGACCGTGGTGACCGCCGCCGGCATGACGGCGGCCGTCAGGGAGGGCGAGGGGGTGCGACGTTCGGTGTAGTAGGCGACCAGGTCGGAGCCGAGCATGACGATCCGCATGGCGGCGCGGTCCTGGGGCAGCGGATGCTCCGAGAGGAGCCGGTCCAGGGCCATGACGGTGTGGTGGTCGGCGTTGTCCGGGGCGCTGAGGATCTCCGCGACGGCCTTGACCGTGCCCGCGACGAGGGACGCTTCGGGAGCCGGCGGGTGCAGGCGGGTCACGGCGGTCGCGGCTCGGCCGGCGGCTTCGGCGTGTCCGCCGAGGAGGGCGGAGTGGGCGAAGGAGGCGAGGCGGGTGACGGCGGCCTCCGGCCGGACGGCGGCGAGGTGGCGCAGTTCCTTCACGTACCGGTCGAGCCGGTCGGTCCGCAGGGGTTCGAGGGGCTCGTGGTAGTAGACGGAGGCCAGCCGGTGGGCCCGGTCGTGGCGTTCGGGGAATTGCGCACGGAGCCGGTCGATCAGGGCCGTCCGGAAGCCCCTCTGGAGGACGTACCGCTCCTCGTCGTCGGCGCGCACGCCCGAGAGAGCGTCCGGTCGGACGAAGGGATGGGCGGCGACCTGCTCGGCCCCGATGTCGAGGGCAAGGGCCCGTGCGGTGTAGCCGATGATCTGCCGGTCGAGGACGTCGTGCACGGACAGGGCCTCGATCAGGCGCCGCTCGGCGCCGGGGAGCCGGTCGAGAAGCTCCAGGGCGCGGATCGCGGGGTCGTGGTTCACTCGGCCTCACCTGGTCCCGGACGGTTCGACATGGAGGTCGAAGAACTCACGCAGCAGACCGGGGACGCCCCCGTGATTCGTGTGGATCTTCGTGCCCTGTCCCTTGAGGCTGTCGAAGCCGAGAGTGGTGATCCACTCCTCGACGGTGTCGACGTCGAAGGGCGGCAGGGCCATGGTGCGCACCACGGAGGCGTGCGGCTGGGCCAGTCTGGGCACATGGCGTCCCGCCACGAACACACTGATGCCCCGTCTGCTGAGCAGGTCCGGCAGCAGGTGGGTGCCGAGCCACTCACGCATCGGCGCCTCGCAGTGCTCGAAGCCGTCCAGGCAGATCACGGGGCGGCGCGAGGGCCCGGTCAGGGTGTCCAGCAGTGCGTCGCTCATGGCCTCCAGCTGGAGCTTCCGGTCCTTGAACACATTGACGACCATGTTGATGGAGGAGTTCCGCGCCCGCATGTCGTTCACGCTCAGGGAGCCGGCCTGGGCGAACCGGGCGCGCACCGTCTGGTAGCCGTCGACGGGGACGTCCTGGCGCCGCGCCTGCCGGGCCAGTTCGCTCAGGATGTCGGTCTTCTCGACCACGCGTTCCAGGTCGACGAGGTAGACACCCGCGGGCACGTGCCGACGGTGGATCTCCAGGAGCAGCGAGGTCTTGCCGATCTCCGCCGGTCCCTCGAAGAAGAGGGCCTGGCGGTCTCTGGTCCCGGCGGCGACGGACGCCGCGTCCGCCAGCTGCTCCGCGCGGTCCACGTGGACGTGTTCTGGCCTCGACACCCAGTGGTTCCCCGTTCCCGATGCGGTCTCGTCGTCGTGCCCGATGTCGCCGGTGTGCCGTGGGCCGGCCTCAGCCGACGGCCGGGCCGGGGCCGTCGCTCGTCTCCTCCGGGTCGGAGGAGTCCGTGACACGCACGGTCGAGTTCTTCACCTTGGAACGGAAGAAGGCCGTCCGCGCGCCCTTCCGGATGGTGAACTCGGAGTCCTTCAGCAGGGAGTCGTGGGCCTGCAGCTCCTGGTCGGTCAGGGGACGCTGCTCCTCGCCGGCCTCGAAGCCCGCGTGCACGCCGGGCATGCGCACGGAGGCCTTGCGGAGCCGGCGGCGGAGCAGGAAGAAGATCGTGACGATCGCCACCGCCGTGGCAATGGCGATCACGGCCTCCGGCCATCCGACATTCATGAGGCGCTCTCCCGTCTGCCGGCGTCTCCCGTGGCGTCGGCACGACGAGCATCCCCACAACTCGGCTGCGGGACACCTCAGTCGAATTCACCCGTAGGCGCCGGCGAACCACTTCCGTACCGCCTCCGTGTGGAGCGGGAAGGCCAGTTCCTCGGGTGCGTGGAGCACGTGGTGGCCGCTCGTCTCGTCCGTCGGGACCGAGGGTGGGAGCGCCGCCGCCGGGCGGGGCGGGAGGAGGCCGAAGAGGAGGAGGTGGCCCGCCGACGAGCTCAGCGCGTCGGCGAGGCGCACCTCCTCGGCGGAGGCCACGATCCCGGTCTCCTCCCGCAGTTCGCGGGCCACGGCGGCGCGCCAGTCCTCGCCGTGGTCGATGAAGCCGCCGGGCAGGGCGACCTCGCCGCGCGCGGGTTCGATGGTGCGGGTGATGACGACGAGGCCCGTGTCCGTTCCGTCCGTGACGGGGAGCAGGGCGACGGCGACGGGCAGCGGGTTGCGGTAGGCGGTGTTGCCGCAGGCGGGGCAGGTGCGCGGCCAGCCGGCCTCGGCCGGGTGGGCGGCGCCGCAGAACGTGCAGTGGGAGTCCTTCACGGGCCGACCGTATGCGATCACCCTTTCCCGGCGCTGCCGGAACTGATAGACGGTGCGCATGACAGGACTTGCTTCCGCCTTCCGTACCCTCGCCGCCGCGGCCGCGGCCGGACTGCTCGCCGTCACGGGCGCCGTCGCCGCCCCCGCTCCCCCGGCGTCCGCCGCGCCGGAGCCGAAGGCGCCACGGGAGTTCGTGGCTCTCGGCTCGGTGGACCGGACGATCATTCAGGAGATGCGCTACACGACGGCACACAACTTCGTGGGCGAGCCGGTGGACGGCTACCGGCAGCCACTGTGCATCCTGACCCGGCCGGCGGCCGAGGCCCTGCACCGCGCGCAGGTGCGTCTCCTCGCCCGCGGCTACACGCTCAAGGTGTACGACTGCTACCGGCCGCAGCGGGCCGTCGACCACTTCGTGCGCTGGGCGAAGGACCTGGCGGACGAGCGGATGAAGGGGGAGTTCTATCCGCTCGTCGACAAGTCGAGGCTGTTCGCGGACGGTTACATCGCGGAGAAGTCCGGGCACAGCCGGGGCTCGACGGTGGATCTGACGATCGTCCGGCTGCCGGCGGTGCCCACGCGCGCGTACGTACCGGGAGAGACGTTGACGGAGTGTTACGCGCCGCGCGCGGAGCGGTTCCCGGACAACTCCGTGGACATGGGGACCGGGTACGACTGCTTCGACACGCTCTCGCACACCGAGGATCCCCGGATCCAGGGTGGGCAGCGAGCCCATCGGCAGCTGCTCAAGAGCACGCTCGTCGAGCAGGGCTTCGTGAACCTGCCGGAGGAGTGGTGGCACTTCACCTTCAAGCCGGAGCCGTTCCCCAGCACGTTCTTCGACTTCCCGGTGGCGCGGAGGTCGGTGGCCGGTCACTGAAGCTTTCGCCCGCGGGGCTCCCGTGCCACACTTCTGACGGTTCGTCAGCTCAGGGTGGTCGACGGTAGGCACGGGAGGCCTCGATGGCACGGACACGCACACCGGTGGTGGCCGGGTGGTTCACCGACGACTCCGTGCCGGAGGCGGAGTTCCGGCTGCTCGGAACCCGCTGCACGGTCTGTGCCTCGGTCTTCTTCCCGCGCGCGGACGACGGCTGCCGCAATCCGGTCTGCCCCGGGGGCGGGGAGCTCGCCGAGTTCCCGCTCTCCCCGCGCGGCCGGGTCTGGTCGTACACCGACGGGCGCTACCGTCCGCCCGCCCCGTACGTCTCCGATCCGGACGCGCCCTGGGAGCCGTACACCCTCGTCGCCGTCGAGCTGGCGGCCGAGGCCATGGTGGTCCTCGGGCAGGCCGCGCCGGGGGTGACGACGGCCGATCTGGCGATCGGGACGGAGGTCGAGGTGGTGCCCGGGGTCCTCAACGAGGACGACGAGCACATCTGGACCACCTGGAACTGGCGGCCCGTCGTGCGGGAGGAGCGGTCGTGAACGACATCGCCGTCATCGGGGCGGGAATGCACCCCTGGGGCAAGTGGGGTCGGAGTTTCATCAGTTACGGGACGGCCGCCGCCCGCGCCGCAATCGCCGACGCCGGCCTGGACTGGTCGGACGTCGGCTCCGTCGTCGGCGCGAACACCATGCGGTGCGGATACCCGGGGTACGTGGCCGGGGCGACGTTCGCGCAGGCCCTCGGGTGGCAGGGGGCGCGCGTCACCAGCGTGTACGCGGCCTGCGCCTCGGGCGCCCAGGCGATCGGGACGGCACGGGCCCAGATCCTCGCCGGGCTCGCCGACGTGGTCCTGGTCGTCGGCGCGGACGCGACGCCCAAGGGCTTCCTCGCCCCGGCCGGCGGCGAGCGTCCCGACGACCCGGACTGGCTGCGGTTCCGGGTGCTCGGGGCCACCAATCCCGCGTACTTCGCGCTCTACGCACGCCGCAGGATGGCCCTGTACGGGGACACTCCCGAGGACTTCGCCCAGGTCAAGGTGAAGAACGCGGCGGCCGGCGCGCTCAACCCGCTCGCCCGCTACCGCGCGCGCGTGAGCGCCGAGCAGGTCGCCGCCTCGGCCGTCGTCGCCGATCCGCTGCGGCTCCTCGACATCTGCGCCACCTCGGACGGGGGCGCCGCGCTCGTGCTGTCCAGCATGGAGTTCGCGCGCGGCCACGGGCACTCCGACCCGGTGCGGGTCCGGGCCGTGTCGACGGTCTCCCCCACGTACCCCAAGGCGGTGCTCGACCTCCCGGACATCGCGACCGACTCGGCGGTGGCCCTCGCGCCGGCCGCACACTCCTTCCGCGCCTCCATCGCGAGCGCCGCCTACGAAGAGGCGGGGATCGGGCCCGAGGACCTCTCCCTCGCGGAGGTCTACGACCTGTCCACCGCACTGGAGCTGGAGTGGTACGAGGACATCGGGCTGTGCGCGGTCGGCGAGGGCGCCAAGCTGCTGCGGGACGGGGCGACCTCGCTCGGCGGGCGCCTGCCGGTCAACACCAGCGGCGGGCTGGCCTCGTTCGGAGAAGCCGTGCCCGCCCAGGCGATCGCCCAGGTCTGCGAGCTGACCTGGCAGCTGCGGGGTACGGCGGGCGACCGGCAGGTGCCGGGGGCGCGGGTCGGCATCACCGCGAACCAGGGGCTGTTCGGGCACGGGTCCGCGGTGGTGGCGGTGCGCTGAGGGTCCTCGGGCGGAGGGACCTCTGGTCGAGGGTCCTCGGGCGGAGGGACCTCTGGTCGAGGGTCCTCGGGCGGAGGGACCTCTGCGGTGGGCCGGGGTCCCTCGGCCGGTAGGGCTTCAGGAGTGCGACGAGGCCCCTGTGCCTGAGGTGACCCCACCACGACGAGGCCCCTCTGCCTGAGGTGACCCCACCGCGGCGGGGCCGCCTCAGGCGGTCACGTCAGGGGGCCGCCGTCGCGTGGCTCCGGTCCGCGAGGACGAGCGCGTGCTCGACGACGGCGACGAGGACGTTCTTCACGGACTCGCGGTCCCGCGCGTCGCACATCAGGAGCTCGACCTCCGGGTCCAGGTCCAGCGCCCCGCGCACGCTCTCCGCGGGGAACCGCCGGGCACCCTCGAAGCAGTTGACGGCCACCGTGAACGGGATGCCGCGCCGCTCGAAGTAGTCGATGGCCGCGAAGCTGTCCTCCAGCCGGCGGGTGTCCGCAAGGACGACCGCGCCGAGCGCGCCCTGCGCCAGCTCGTCCCAGAGGAACCAGAAGCGGTCCTGGCCGGGGGTGCCGAACAAGTACAGGACGAGGTCCTCGCGCAGGGTGATCCGGCCGAAGTCCATGGCGACCGTGGTCGTCGTCTTGGTCTCGACGCCGTGCAGGTCGTCGACGGGCCGCCCCGCCTCGCTGAGGATCTCCTCGGTCCGCAGGGGCCGGATCTCGCTGACCGCGCCCACCAGCGTCGTCTTGCCGACCCCGAACCCGCCCGCGACGAGGATCTTCAGGGTCACCGGTTCGACGTACGGCTTCTTGCGGCTAGAGCGCCCGAAGGCCATTGATCACCTCGCGGAGAATGCTCACGTCCGGCAGCTCGGCCGGCGGAACGGGGCGGGTCACATGGACGAGTTCGTCCTCGACGAGGTCACCGACGAGCACCCGGACCACCCCGACGGGGAGGTCGAGTCCTGCGGCGAGCTCGGCGATCGACTGGGGCTGCTCGGAGCAGCGTTCGACGATCTCCACGTGCTCGGGGGAGAGCGTCTGGTCCCGGCCGGGGTCGTCGGCGGCGGGCTCGGGCACGACCACCGCGATCAGGTCGAGCCGGTGGCGGGTGGCGGCGCTCGTCCGGCCGCGGGTCATCGCGTACGGACGGACCACCGGCCCGGCCTCGTCGTCGAACCAGTGGTGGTGGGCCGGGGTGGGGCTCTGGTCCGACTCCGTGTGCCGGTTCGCCTGGTTCAGCTGGTTCCGCTCGGCTGCGTCACTCATGCCGTCCCCACTCACCCTCCCGCGGGCAGCCCGGTCCGGGGTGCCGTCGCGAGGTGGACCCCGACCCGCTTCACCATCAGCGTCATCTCGTAGGCGACCTGGCCGACGTCGGAGTCCGCGTCGGCGAGCACGGCCAGGCAGCTGCCGTCACCGGCGGCCGTGACGAAGAGGAAGGCGTCCTCCAGCTCGACGACCGTCTGACGGACCTTGCCCGCCTCGAAGTGACGGCCGACGCCCTTGGCGAGGCTGTGGAAGCCGGAGGCCACGGCGGCCAGGTGCTCCCCGTCCTCCCGGGTCAGGTCCTGGGACGCACCGGTGGGGAGGCCGTCGCTGGAGAGCACCAGGGCCTTCCGGATGGACGCGACGCGCTGCACGAGCTCGTCGAGGAGCCAGTTCAGCTCGCCGTTGCCGTGTCCGGCGGTGGTGCTGGATGCTGCGGCGTTCGGTGCGGTCATCGACCGTCCCCCTCGGGTGTCGTTCCAGGTGCTGTCGGGTCGTCAGGGTCGGCGTTCTGCTCTCGCCCGCGCTGCCAGCCGCGCTGCATGGCGGCCATGCGCGCGCGTACCTCCTCGGCGTCACGCTCGAAGGAGTCGGCGTCCGCGGGCGCCGCGCCGCCGCTCGTACGGGCGTCGGCGCGCCTGCCCGTACCGCGCTCGGCCGGGCCGTCGGTCGCGCGCAGCTGGGGCGCGAGGCTGGCCTGACGGACGCGGCGGGGCAGTCCGCCGAACGGCTCGGGGCTCGCCGGCGGCGGCACGGGACCCTCCGGCGGTACGGGGACGAGGGTCGGGCCGGTGCCGCGCGGGGCGATGGGCAGACCGTGCTGCCGGCCGGTGCCGCGCGGGGGTACGGGCTGGTCGCCGGGCCGACCGGTTCCGCTCGGGGGCACCGGCCGCTCGTCCTGTCCGGTGCCGTAGGCGTGGTGGTCCGCGACGCCGGGGCCGTCCGTCACCCGGCCGAAGCCTTCGGTCACCCGGCCGGGGGCGGGGTGCGCGCGGCCGTTGAGCGGCTGGTCCAGGTCGGGGAGCGCGTGGGCCCGGTCGGGCCCGTCGGCCCCCCGGCTCCGGTCCGGTCCGTCGATGCCACGGCCCCGGTCCGGCTCGTCGAGGCGGCGGCCGTGGTCCACGACGAGGGTCGGGGTGCGACGGCGCGGCAGCGGTACGGGGCCGAGGACGCCCGCGTCGGCGGGCTTCTCCTCCTCGCCGTCGCCGTTCGTCCGGTCCGTGGCCTGCTGGTGCTGTTCGCCCGCGGGCGCGAGTCCGGAGCGGCGCCGGGCACGGGGCCGGAAGAGGCCGCCGCGTTCGCTCTCGGTGTCGAGGAGGTCCGCCGCGCCGTCGAGCAGTACGTCGAACTCCTCGTTGCCGAGCGGCCCCTCGAGCTCGACGGGTCCGTCGAGCGGGCCGGGTGCCTCGGTCACGTCCGGGACCCTGGCGAGCGCCGGGCGGCGGCTGGGCAGGACGCCGTCGGCGGCGGTCCCGGCGTCGTCCGGGCTCGTGCGCTCCAGGGTCTTGCGGTCGAGGCGGAAGCCGGCGCCCTGGGTCTCGGGCGCGTCGGTGAGGAGCGCGGCCGGGATGAAGACGACCGCGGTGGTCCCGCCGTACGGCGAGGTCTGGAGCGAGACACGGACGTTCTGGCGCTGGGCGAGCCGGCTGACCACGAAGAGGCCGAGCCGGTCGGTGTCCGAGAGCTCGAACTCGGGGGTCTCGGCGAGCCGGAGGTTGGCGTCGAGCAGGGCGTCGGGGTTCATGCCGAGGCCTCGGTCGTGGATCTCCAGCGTGAAGCCGTTGGCGACCCGCTCGCCGAGCACCTGGACGGCGGTGTGCGGGGGCGAGAACACCGTGGCGTTCTCGAGGAGTTCGGCGATGAGGTGGGTGAGGTCCGCGACGGCGGGGCCGCCCACGCCGAGGCGCGGGAGTCGGCGGACCTCGATGCGCTCGTAGTCCTCGACCTCGGCGACGGCGGCGCGGACCACGTCCATGAGCTGGACGGGCTTGCGCCACTGACGGGAGGGTGCGGCGCCGGAGAGGATGACGAGGCCCTCGGCGTGCCGTCGCATGCGGGTGGTGAGGTGGTCGAGCCGGAAGAGGTCGGCGAGCTCGTCGGTGTCCTCGGTGCGCCGTTCCATGGTGTCGAGGAGGGTGAGCTGGCGGTGCAGGAGGACCTGGTTGCGGCGGGCGAGGTTGACGAACACCTCGGAGACGCCGCGCCGCAGCTCGGACTGTTTCACGGCTGCTTCGACGGCGGCGCGCTGGAGGGTGTTGAGGGCCTGGCCGACCTGGCCGACCTCGTCCTGTCCGTATCCCAGGTGCGGGACTTCGGTACCGACGTCGACCTGTTCGCCCGCGGCGAGCCGCCGCATCACGCTGGGCAGACGTACGCCGGAGACCTCCTGGGCCTCCTTCTGGAGGCGGCGCAGGTCGCGGACGAGGTCGCGGCCGATGCGGACGGAGATGACGATCGAGGCGAGCAGGGCGAGGAAGCCGAGGACTCCGGCGACTCCGACCTTGAGGAGGACGCTGTACGCGGCGGGCTGGACGCGGTCCTGGTAGCGGTCGCCGGCCGCGGTGTTCTCCCTGGCCAGGTCGTCGAGGACGGGGCTTGCGTTGTCCTGCCAGTAGGCGGGGGTGACGGCGCGCGGGCTGTCGGTGGGGCCCTCTTCGATGATCGCGTTCTCGGCGGTGCGCAGCGGCCGGCTGTCGGGGCTGCGCCAGTACTTCTCGAAGCGGGCGCGCTCGGCGGTGGGCAGGAGTTCGAGGTTGACCTCGTAGAACTGCTCGCGGTTGGCGACGAGGTCGGATATCTCGCGGATCTCCCGGGCGGTGACCCGGTCCGCGACGAGCGCGGAGAGGACGAGCGCGTCCTCGCGGGAGAGCAGCTCACGCGCGCGGGTGATGCCGACGAGGGCGCGGCCCTGCTTGTCCATCTCCACGTTCTCGAGGGCGTGGAGGGTGACGAGGAAGCTGTAGCAGGGGTCGACGAGCCGGTTGTAGAACTCGAGGGCCTGCATCCGGCCGATGTCACGTTTCTCCACCGAGCGGCGCAGCGAGGCGATGCCTTCGAGCGCTTCGAGGAGGGAGGTGAGCCGCTGGGCGGTGACGGGCCGCATCTCCTCGCGTACACCGGGGTCGGCGGCGTTGGCGCGGATGCGGGCGATCTGACGGTCGGTCGCCCGGCGGGTCTCGTCGAGGGAGCCGAGGGCGTCGGTGCCCCGGGGATCGGCGAGGTAGATGAGGGACTGGCGCCGTTCGAGCTGGATGACGCGGGCCGTGTCCTCGAGGGGGTAGCCGACCTTGTCGACGATGTAGCCGACGTCGAGGAGTTGGTCGGCCTCGCGTCCGGTGAGGACCGTGGCGAACCCCCACAGGCCCGTCAGGGAGACGAGCGGTACGAGCAGCAACGCCACGATCTTCCGGCGGATGGACTTCCCGCGAAAGCGCATGGCCTCCCCCAGCTCGACCTCCGTGGCCCCGGAGGTCCTTCACGTTCGTGACGTCCGGCGTCAACACGCGGCGTCAACCTTGAGATTCAACAAACGGCGGCGTGAGCCTACTACTGCATCACGGCCATCCCGAAGGCATGTCCGGGCTGTTTTCAGCCTGTCGAGTGAGTCTTGATCATGAGATGTCCTGGTATTCGGGGAGTTGGGATTGGTCAATGTGGCGTAGGACACCTGACGATGCGCCATTTCTCCGGCCTGCGGAGATGGCTGGAATTATTCGTTCCGGTCCCATCCCGCTCACGTTCATCCCAGGTCGGACGAAACCTTTTCCCTCACTCGTGCGTCAATAAGTACGGGGCGGGTTCTGTCCGTGTATAGGCGCTCAAGACGGGCAACCGTTCCTGAAGACGGTCAGTGGTGGGGAGTGACAGGACAATGGAACACGAGGCGCGGTCGGCCGGGCAGTTGTGGGTGGAGGACGACCGGGCGCGACGGCGGATGCCTGACCCGGTGCGCAACTCCGCCGTACGGGCCGTGATGCTCACATCGGTGACGCTCGTCCAGGGAGTCGTGGCGTTCTTCAGCTCCGTGACGGGCTCATGGCTGGCGTTCCCGGTGACCGTCAGCGCGGTGGTCTCCACCGTCGTGGCCACCTGGAGCGTGCTCGACATCTGGATCACCCGTCAGGTGTGGCGCCAGCGCAACGGCGTGGTGTCGGAGCCGAGCAGCACGGCGCGTCCGTCGCTCCGTGCGAAGCGCGGGGAGGGCCGGGCGGAGACGGCGTCGCTGTCCGAGGCGGCCTGACCCGGCGAAACGAAGGTGAGCGGCCCGGCCCCCTGTCGAGGGAGCCGGGCCGCTCACTTGTGCGCTAGGGCCTGTCCGCCCCTGATCCGCCGGACAGGCCCTAGGGGCCGCAAGCCCGGCCTGATCGGCAAGACACCCCCTAGAGGGCCGCCGGTCGGCTCGGGTCGTCCGACGCGTGCCGGCGGAACATCCGCGTCGCCGTGATCTCGCCGTGGATCGTCTCGCCCTCCGCCGCGGTCTGCGGCAGACCCGGACGGAGATGCTCCTCCACGCTGATGTACTTGAGGCCGGCCCGCAGGTCGGCGTCGTTGCGCAGCCGGATCACCAGGGGGAACTCGGCGAGCGCGGTCGTGTCGAACAGCCCCGTCGTGTACAGGAGCTGCACGCCCAGCGCGTCCGACACGGCCCGCTGGAGCTCCAGGAGGTACGTGGCGTTGGCGCGGCCGATCGGGTTGTCCAGGAACAGGGTGCCCGCGTGCCGGTGCTTGTCGCGGCCCCGGTCGTTGGAGCGGAGCGCCGCCATCGTGCAGTACAGGGCGATGGCCGCGGTGAGCAGCTGACCGCCGGAGAAGACGTCGCCCATCTGCCCGACGGGCACCCGCTCGGCGCGCAGCACCGCGTCCGGCTTGAGGATCTCGACGGATACGCCCTTGGGTTCGAGCGCCGCCTGGACTCCGCGGAGCAGCAGGGACATGCCGTCGCGGCGCAGGTCGGAGTTCTTCTTGACGGCGGCGCGGGTCGCCTCGTCGACGACCTCGCCGAGCCGCTCCGCGAGGGTGGCCTGGTCCGGCTCCTCGAACCGGATCCGCAGGAACTCCTGGCCCGACCACTCGCCGAGGCCCTCGGGGAGCCGGGAGAGGCGCTGTGCCGAGCGGAGCGTCGCGAGCGAGGACTCCACCAGGCCGCGCAGCCGGTCGACGATCGAGTCGCGGTTGCGCTCCAGCTGCTCCAGCTCGTCGGTGAGGACCCGCAGTCGGGGTGCGAAGGCCTCGGCCCACTTGGCGGCGTGCTCGGGCAGCGCCGACGCGGGCAGTTCGCGGATCTGCTGGCGGGCCGGGGTGCGGACCTGCTCGTACCGGGTGGAGTTGGCGTGCCGTACGAGGATGTCGCTCGCCTCGCGCACGGCGGCGTCGGCCGCCGAGAGCTCGGCCGTGCAGGAACGCAGCGAGCGGCGCGCCTCGGCGGCCGTCGTACGTGCCTCCTCCAGGCTGCCGGGGTACGGCTCGGTCTCCTCCCGCTCCTCGTCGGTGTGGTCGCGGAGCAGGTCCCGCAGCAGGGCGGCGGTCTCGTCGAAGCCGCCCGCCGCGTCCTCGGCGGCCCGGTGGTCCCGGAGCAGCCCGGTGTGGGCGGCGCGGGCCGCCTCCAGGGCGTCGGTGCGGGAGGCGAGTTCGGCGGTGGCG
The DNA here is from genome assembly GCF_014451325.2 of Streptomyces sp. CB02980. GTDB lineage: Bacteria > Actinomycetota > Actinomycetes > Streptomycetales > Streptomycetaceae > Streptomyces. The sequence continues at coordinate 28,267 of NZ_JACSCH020000030.1, forward strand.
GTACGGAGCAGGGCCTGGGCCCGCTCGGCGTCGGCGGGGACGAGGTCCTCGGGCAGCTCGGTGTGCTCCCCGCCGTCCTCGGGGGCGAGCCGCTCGGCCTCGCCGCGCAGGCGGCCGAGCTTCTCGCTGGCCTCCGACGCGCGGGTCTCCAGCATCTGTACGAGGGACTCGGCGCGGGCGGCGGCGGCCTGCCGGGACGGGCCGTCGGCGCCGTCCGTGGACTCCAGGAGCTGCTCGGCGCGGGTGCGGACCTTGTTGGTGAGGCGGTCGAGCTCGGCGAGGGCGGCGGACTCGTCGCCCTCGGCGCGGGCCTGCTCGGCGCGCAGGTCGGCGCCGACGCCGACCTTCTCGTACAGCTGGGACGCGGCCCGGTAGGCCTCGCGCAGGGTGGGCAGCGCGGCGCGGGGCGCGGGCGCGTCACCCTCGGGGAGGGTGTCGGGGGCGCCGGCGATCTCGGCGCGCTCGGCCCGCAGGGCGCGGGCGGTGCGGTGGGCGTCGTCGGCGGAGCGCTGGGTCGCGCGGCGGTCCTCGTCGGCGGCACGCGCGCGTTCCAGGCAGGTCTGGGCACGGGCCTCGGCCTCGGCGGCGTCGTCGGCGAGTTCACGGAGCTTGGCCTGCCAGGCGGACCGCTCGCGCAGCCGGAAGGCGAGGCCCGCGAGGGCGTCGGCGACCCGGCGGGCGCGCTGGGCCGCCTCCTGGCGCTCGTCCCGTACCTGGGCGGCTTCGGCGGCGGCCTCGTCGGCCTCCGCGCGCGCGGTGCGGGCCTCGTCGAGGGTGGCGGTCGCGGCCTCCGCGGTCTCCCCCGCGGTGGTGGCGACGGCCGCGAGTTCGGCGAGCATCCCGGGCGGGCAGTCGGCGCGCCAGGAGCCGATCCGGGCCGCGAGGGAGCGGTCGCCGGCGAGGCGGGCGGCGAGGGTGCGGATCTCCTCGTCGCGGGCGGTGGCGCGGGCACGCAGGGCGTGCCGTTCCTCGTCGGCCGCGTGCTCGTCGTGCATGGCCGGGTTCGGCGGGACGAGGAAGACGCTGTGGACGCTGCTGTCGTCCGCGGTGTCCTGCGCCGGTACGGGGGCGAGCAGGGCGGCGGCCGTGCCGACGGCCACGGCGGAGCGCGGCAGCAGGGCCGCGGTGCCGAGGACCTCGCGGGCCCGGCCGTACGAGACGGGGTCGGTGATCACGACGCCGTCGACCAGCTCGGGGCGGGCGGCGAGGACGCGTGCGTGGTCGCCGGGGTCGACGGCCTGGGCGAGGTAGCGCCAGCCGGGGAGGGCGGGGATGCCGTGCTCGCCGAGGTACTCGACGGTGGCGAGGACGTCGGGGCCCGGCGGCAGCAGGCCGCCGTCGCCGAGGGCGCCGAGGATGCGGGAGTCGTCGGCCGCGGCGGTGCGCAGCTCGAAGAGCTGGCGCTCGGCGGAGGTGACGGCCTGGTCGAGCATGCCGCGCAGGTCGTCGGCGTACCGGTCGAACTCGGTGACGGTGAGCGGGCCCTGGGGCTCGCCGCCGGTGTCCATGCCGGCGGCTTCCCCGGGGTCGGCGCCGGGAGTGGCGGCGCGCTGTCCGGGCAGGGGCGAGCCGGTGCTCGGGCGGTGCGAACCGGTGGCGGGGAGGCTCAGGAGTTCGGCGAGGCGCTGCTCGCCGGCGAGCAGCTCGGCGGCGCGGCGCTCCGCGTCGTAGGCGTTCCCGGCGGCCTCGGCGGCGTCCGCGGCGCGGGCCGCGGCGAGTTCGGCGCGGGCCTCGGCCCCGGCGGCCTCACGCGCGCGGTCCGCTGCCGTACGGGCTGCCTCGCGCGCGGTGTCCCAGGCGGCGACCGTCGTCTTCTCGGCGTCGCTCGCGGCGAGCGCGGCGCGGGCGGGGTCGGCGTCGGGCGCGGTGTCGTCGAGCCAGCCGGCCCGTACGGCCTCGGCGGTCTCCTGCTCGACCTCGGCGAGACGCTGGCGCAGGTGCCCGGCCTCGCTACGGGCCCGCTGGGCCTCGGTCGCGGCGGCCGTGGCGTCGCGGTGGGCGGTCTCGCCGGCTTCCTGGAGGGCGGTGGAGCGTTCCTCCTCCTCGGCCGCGTGGCGCTCGCCCTCCTCGGCGGCGGAGGAGAGGGCCCGTACGAGGTCGGCGGCGGCCTCGGCGCGGGCCGCGAGCGCCGGTGCGGCATCCCGCTCCGCCTCGCGGATGGCGGCGGCCACGCGCGCGGAGCGGTCGCCGGCGGCGCGGTGGCGGAGGACGACCTCGGCCGCCTGCCAGGCGGAGTGCACGGTGCGGGCGTCGGTGAGTTCGCGGCGCTGGGACGCGGCGCCCTTCTCGGCGGCGGTCAGCGCCAGGGAGGCGTGCCGGTAGGCGAGTTCGGCGGCGATGAGGGCGGCGCGCCCGCGGGCGGTCTCGGCCTCGGCGACGGCGTGTCCCGCGGAGGTGACCTGCTGGGCGAGTTCGGCTCCACGCGCGCGTTCCACGGCGGCGCGGGCGGAGAGCCGGCGGGCCAGGGTACGGGTGCGGCGCTCGGCCGCCGTGTGGATGTCGCGCGTGGTGGAGCGGGTCCCGGCGGCCTCGACGATCCGGTTGAGGAGGTCCACGGAACCGGCCGTGAACTCGCGCTCGGCGGTGAGCTCGGCGCGGCGGCCGAGCTTGTTGCCGAAGCCTCCGACGAGGTCGGCGAGACCGTCGGTGTCCCGGGTGTCGGTGACGGCCCGCAGCAGCAGGTCGGTGAAGTCGGAGTCCTTCTTGACCGCGAAGAGGCCGGCCGCCTCGCCCTCGTCGGCGTTCATCTCGCGCTGGTAGCGGAAGAGTTCCGGGTCGAGTCCGAGCTCGCCGAGGTGCTCGTTCCAGCGGTCGTGGATCTCCTCCCAGTAGACCTCCAGGTGCGGGTACGCCTTGCCCGCCTCCGTGATCGCGTCGCGGAAGCCCTTCATGGTGCGGCGGCGGCCGGTCGCGCCGGAGGCGCCCTCGACGGGCGCGCGGACGGACGTCGCCTCGGCGACGGGGAGGTTGTCCAGGCTGAGTCCGGGGCCGGGGCGGAACGAGTACCAGGCCTCGGCGAACTTCCGCGGGTCGGAGGAGACCTGCCGGCCGCGCCACTCGCTTGCCTTGCCGACGACGACCAGTTCACCGGTGAGGGTGTGCTGCCACTCCAGGGCGACGTGCCCGCAGTCGTCGGCGAGGAGGAACTTGCGCAGCACGCCGGAGCTGGCGCCACCCAGGGTGTTGCGGTGGCCCGGGAGCATGACCGAGAAGATCAGCTTGAGGAGGACGGACTTGCCGCCGCCGTTCTCCAGGAAGAGCACGCCCGCGGGGGCGGGACGGCGCGGCGGGCCGACCGGCTCCTCCGCGAAGAACTCCGCCTGTGTGGGGGCGGGGTGGGGCACGGGCGCGCCGACCCCGCGCAGGTCCAGGACGGTGTCGGCGTAGCGCGCACCGGCGGGACCGATGGAGTACAGGCGGACCCGGGACAGCTCGTACATGGCGAGGGACTCTCGTGCTCTCGTGCTCGGGAAGAACGGTTACGCGGGCGGGCGGTTGCGCCGACGGTTACTCGGGGCGGTCAGGCCGACGGTGGCGCGTGGAAGGGCAGGCCCGCGTCGGCCGCGATCTCCAGGTCGTCGCCCTCGGGCGGCGGCAGGAGGGTGGCGGAGCCGTCGCTGACGGGGACGACGCCGAGTTCGAGGAGCTCGGCCATGGCGGCGGAGCCGGCCATGTCGCGGACCTGGAGCTGATAGCGGGCGGTGGTGCGGTAGGAGCCGCCGCCCTCGTCCCCGGTGCGCTGGAGGAAGCCGGAGTCGGTGAGGAAGGCGGCCGCCTTGCCGACGATGCCGGTGGTGGATCCGGCGAGGCGGCGGGCGTCCTTGGTGGCGCCGGTGGCGCTGCGGCGGGCGTAGATCCGCCAGGCGGCCTCCAGGCCGGGGGCGTCGGACGCGGGGTCGGTGTTCTCGCCCTGCTCCTCGGCGCGCTGCTCCAGACGCAGGCACGCCTGCCGTACGAACGCGTCGACGCCGTTGACGGTGAGACGGCCGATGTACGCGTCGTCGGCGAGGTCCTCGGGGCGGGGGAAGGCCATGGCGGCGACGGCGAGATGGGCCAGGCCGTGCAGGAAGCGGTCGGCCGAGTCGGTGGAGGCGCGGCGCGCGTAGTCGCCCATGCGGACGGCGAAGACGGAGTCCTCGCCGGCGGTGACGGCCATCCCCGCGCGGGGGGAGACCTCGAGGACGATGAGCCCGAGACCGGTCGCCACGGCGTCGGCGAGGCGCCCGAAGGCGGGGTCCTCGCGGTAGCGGCGCAGCAGCTCCGCGTACTCGGCGTCGCGGGCGGGGAGCAGCTTGGGCTGCAGCCCGAAGGAGACGAGGCGGGCCGCGTCGGAGGCGTCGGCGGGGGTGACGGCGGGCGCGGAGCCGCCGCCCGTGGAGGCGGCCGGGGGCTGCGGGGGCTCCTGCTCGCCCCACGCGTCGGCGTACTCGGCGTGGGTTTCGCTCACGGCTGGGGCTCCTCGGTACGGCTCTCGGTCGGTGGGGGGTCGGCGGGGGTGGTGACGGGTCCGGCGGGGTCGACGGCTGTGACGGGGCCGGCCGGTGTGGCGGGGCGGGGTACGGGCAGCGGGACCGGGGTGACGGCCGCGGGGCGCTCGGTGGCACCGGGGAGGCCGACGGGCGCGGCAGTGGTGTCCGTGAGGCGCACGGGACGCACGGACGGGGTACCGCTGCGCCGGTCGGACGTCGTGCGGGACGGCTGGGGCACCGCCACGACCCCGAAGCGGGGCGGTGTGCCGGGGACTCGCGGGGACGGGTCGCCCGCCTCGCCTCGTGCGCCGGCCGGGGGGTCGATCCGGACGTGGCGGAGGCGGGGGCCGGGGGTGGCCGTGGGGCCGACCGGCTCGGGGGCGGGCTCCGGCGCGGGGACGGAAACCGACTCCGGCTCCGGCTCTGTGACGGTGTGGTCCACCACGGTGCTGTCCGGGGCAGTGCTGGTCACGGCGGCGCTGTTCACGGCAGCGTCGTCCGGGGCCACGGTCACGGCCGCGGGGACGGGGACGGGCGGGACGAGGGTCACGAGGCCTCCGTGCGGCCGGCGGCCATGCCCGCGGCGTCGAGCAGCGCCGTACCGACGATGAGGTCGGCGCCGCCGAACTCCGGGTCGTCGAGCGGGGTGCCGTCGTCGACGGCGAAGAGGAGGCGCTCCTCGCCCTGGCGGTAGGCCGTGCCGACCGGGGGGCTCGCCGCGTGGACGGCGAGGAGGGCCACGAGGTACGGCAGGTCGCCGTCGAGCTCGCGGGCCTCGGCCAGCAGGCCGGAGAGGCGCCGCGGGGCGTCGTGCTCCAGGTCGAGCAGCCGCATGGCGCTCGCGAGCTGCTCCTCGCTGAAGCGGGAGTCGTCCGGGGTGGCGATGAGGTCGGGTTCGGGCATCTCGGCGCCGAGGTGCTCGCGCTCCACGGGCGGGGTCAGCAGCAGGTCGACGAGGTCGCCGAGCCGGACGGACGCCGGGGTGCGCAGACCGGTGCCGCGCGCGAAGAACGCGTCGGTGACCCTGGCGGCCTGCTCGACGGGGAGCGGCAGGGTCGGCGCCACGAGCTGGCCGTACAGGTCGAGGCCGGTGTACGACGTGGGCGCGGCGAAGGCCTGCCGGTCCTGCTCGGCGCGGAAGAGGGGCCCGGCGTCCAGGAGGCGGGACTGGAGCTGGGTGTGGCGCCGGATGCAGTCCTTCACTATGTCGACGAGCTCGGCGGCGCGCCGCTTGTGTTCGGCCGTCTTCGCGTCGGACGTGGCCTCGGCCTCGTCGCGGGCCTTGCGGATGTTGGTGAGGATCGCGTTCTCGTGGCGGTAGCGGTCGGCGACGTGGTCGAGCGCCTCGGCGATCATGTCGGGCACCGTGTTGAGCCAGTCCACCGCGCGCACGTTGCGGCGGGTGGCCTCCAGGGTCTTGCGGAGGGTCTCGGCGTACTGCACGGTCCGGTACCGCGCCTGCTCGGCGGCGAGCTGGGCGTCGGCAAGGCGGCCCCGGTTGATGAGGACCTCCAGCTTCACCTCGGCGGCGATCTGGGCGCTGGTGACGTCGGTGTCGAGAGCGCCGACCAGGACGTTGACCGCCTCGTCGGTGGTCCGGAGGTAGACGCCGCCGCCGTACCCCGGGACCTCCTCGATGAGCTTGAAGTCGTAGTCCCTGCGGACGTACACGCCGTCGGTGCCGAACGTGCCGTAGACGGCGCGGAAGCCGCGGTCGACGCTGCCGACGTTGATCAGGTTCTCCAGGACCCAGCGGGCCACGCGCTCGTGCTCGGCGGCGGGGCGGGTGGGGGCCTGTGCGGCGACGCGGGGCAGCAGGCGGGAGACGATCTGCTCGTGGTCGGCGCCGGTGTCGAAGTCCATGTTCAGTGTGATGAGGTCGATGGCCGAGAGGGCCACCTCGGCCATCGCGTAGACCGTGTACTCGCCCGCCAGGTTCGCCTTGCGCGCGTCCAGGTCGTGCAGCGGAGCGGTGCACGCGAGCGCGCGGAGGCGCCGCGCGAGCCCTTCGTCGGCGGCCGGACCCTGCGCGGGCCGCGGCCCCGCGCTGAGCTGGGGCGGAACGAGGTCCGTCGAGGCAGGCGAAGTCACGGTGGACAGATTAGGTCCTCGAACTGACAACGGTCGAAACGGCGCAGATGCGACCGGCCCCGATCGGGGCCTCGGGGCGGTCAGTCCGCCGGGCCCGCCGGGGTGTCGACGGCCTTCGCGTACGCGGTGGCGACGCGGGTGCGGGAGTCGTCGAGGTAGCGGACGAGGAGCCTTTCGGCCGAGGTCCGCTCACCGGCTCGCAGGGCGTCCAGGATCTCGCGGTTCCGCGCCAGGTACGGCTCGTGCAGCACCCGCGGGTCGTCGACGACGTGGAACGCGAGACGGAGCTCGGCGAGGACGCCCCGCATCAGCTCGTCGGTGCGGGCGCTGCCCGCGAGGGCGACGAGCTCCCGGTGGAAGTGGATGTTGGCCGTGGAGACGCCCTGCCAGTCGCCCGCGCGGGCGGCGTTCTCGCCCGCCACCACGGCCACGGCGAGCGCGTCGAGGGCGTACGGGGGCTCGTCGAGCCCCCGTACGACGGCGCACTCGACGAGCCGGCGGGTGCGGTAGATGTCGTCCACGTCGTCGACCGCCAGGACCCGCACGAAGACCCCGCGGTTGAGCTCGTGGACGAGCAGCCGCTCGTGGGCGAGGAGCCGGAAGGCCTCCCGCAGAGTGTTGCGGGACACACCGAGCGCGCCGCCGATGCCCTCCTCGGAGAGCCGGGTGCCGGGCGGGAAGTAACCCTCGGCGACCCGGGTGCGCAGGATGTCCGCGACCCGCTCCGCCGTGCTCGTGCGCCCGAGCAGCACGCGGTCGTCGGTCAGGTCCCCGGCTTCACTCGCTGTCACGGCGCCCCCTGTCGTCAGGTGTCGTCATCTTGTCGGATCGTTCAACAATCCTCTACGTTGACGGCATCGTACGGTCCCCCGTGCCGCCCCGGCACGGCTCCCCCCTTCTGCGAGGTGCAGATGCGCACTCCCCCGGACCAGAGCCCGGCCGAGGCCCTGATCGACCTCAACGCCGATCTCGGTGAGGGCTTCGGACGCTGGACGCTCACCGACGACGAGCAGCTTCTGTCCGTTGTCACCAGCGCCAACGTGGCCTGCGGCTTCCACGCCGGGGACGCGGCCACCATGCGGCGGGTCTGCGAGCTCGCCGCCGCGCGCGGGGTGCGGATCGGGGCCCAGGTCTCGTACCGGGACCTGGCCGGTTTCGGGCGCCGCTCGATGGACGTACCGGCCGCGGAGCTGGCGGCCGAGGTGGCGTACCAGATCGGCGCCCTCGAGGTCTTCGCGCGGGCGGCCGGCGCGCGCGTGGCGTACGTGAAGCCGCACGGCGCGCTCTACAACCGGGTGGTCCGGGACGAGGAGCAGGCCGCCGCGGTCGTCGAGGGCGTCCTGCTCGCGGACCGCACGCTGCCGGTGCTCGGGCTGCCGGGGTCACGGTTGCACGAGGCCGCGACGGAGGCCGGGCTCCCGGTCGTCCCCGAGGCCTTCGGCGACCGGGCCTACCGGGCGGACGGCACTCTGGTGCCGCGCGGGCAGGCGGGGGCGGTCGTCAGCGACCCTGACGCCGTGGTGGAACGGTCGGTGGCCATGGCCCGGTTCGGGGTGGTCACGGCGCACTGCGGCAGTTCCGTCGCGGTGCGTCCGCGGTCGCTGTGCCTGCACGGCGACACCCCGGGCGCGGTGGACCTCGCACGGCGGGTCCGGGAGCGCCTCCTGGGTTCCGGGGTACGGGTGGAGGCCTTCGCGTGAGCTCCACGGCCCCGCGCGCGTTGCGCGTGGGCGAGCGGGCGCTCCTGGTGGAGCTGGCAGGCGGCGAGGAGACGGAGGCGTTCCACGCGGAGCTGCTGCGGCGCCGGGCGGCCGGTGCGCTGCCCGGCGTGCGGGAGATCGTGCCGGCGGCGCGGACGGTGCTCCTCGACGGGGTGGCGGACCCGGACCGGCTCGCGGCCGAGCTGAGCGGCTGGGAGGTGGGGCCGATCCCCGCACGCGTGGGCGGGGCGATCGAGATACCGGTCCGCTACGACGGGCCCGATCTCGCCGAGGTCGCCGCCCTGTGGGGCGTGTCCGTCGAGGCGGCGGTACGGATCCACGCGGCGGCCGAGTTCCGGGTCGCGTTCTGCGGGTTCGCTCCGGGCTTCGGCTATCTGACGGGACTCGACGAGCGGTACGGGGTGCCTCGGCGAGCCACTCCGCGTACGGCCGTCCCGGCAGGCTCCGTCGCCCTGGCAGGGCCGTACACGGGCGTGTACCCGCGCTCCTCCCCCGGTGGCTGGCAGCTGATCGGCACGACGGACGTGGTGCTCTGGGACACCGGCCGGGAGCCGGCCGCACTGCTGACTCCGGGCACACGGGTCCGCTTCACGGCGGAGGGCGCCACCACCGGGGGCGGACGATGACCGACCGGGCCGTCGTCGTGGTCAGGGCCGGGGCGCTGACCACCGTGCAGGACCTGGGACGTACCGGCTACGCGCATCTCGGGGTGCCCCGGTCCGGCGCTCTCGACCCGGCGGCCGTACGCCTCGTCAACCGGCTCGTCGGCAACCCGGAGACCGCGGCCGTCCTGGAGACCACCGTCGACGGCTGCGCCCTGCGGCCGCGTTGCGCGGTCACCGTGGCGGTGGGCGGCGCGCCCTGCCCTGTACGGGTGGACGGGCGCCCGGCCGCCTGGGGAACCGCGGTCCGCGTGCCCGCCGGGTCGGTCCTGGACATCGGCGCGGCCACGCGCGGGCTGCGCGCGTATGTGGCGGTCGGCGGCGGGATCGACGTCGAGCCGGTGCTGGGCAGCCGCTCCACGGACCTGCTGTCCGGCCTGGGTCCGCCGCCGGCGGCCGAGGAGACGGTCCTGCCCCTGGGACCGGACACGGGCACGGGCACGGGCACGGGCACGGCGACAGCGGTACGGGGTTCGGTCGACGCTCCCCCGTGGCCCGGTCCGCCCGACGAACTCGTCCTGCGGGTCCGGCTCGGGCCGCGCGACGACTGGTTCACGGCTGCGGCGCTCCGGACCCTCGTCGCGCGCGCGTACCGGGTGTCGTCGGCGAGCAACCGCATCGGACTGCGCCTTGAGGGCCCGGCCCTCGAACGGTCCCGCCACGGCGAGCCGGCGAGCGAGGGCATGGTCCTGGGTGCGGTCCAGGTGCCGCCGGACGGGCGGCCCGTGGTGTTCCTCGCCGACCATCCGACGACCGGGGGCTATCCGGTGGTCGGAGTGGTGCGGGAGGTGGATCTGGGCGCGGCGGCGCAGGCGGTGCCGGGTACCCCGGTGCGGTTCACACCGGTGCGCTGAGCGCGTCCTGGGCGCGTCCGGCCGGTGCGAGCGAGCAGCGCGTCGGGCCCATGTGAGCGAGCAGCACGTCCGGCCGACGTGCCGGGGCCGGCCGGACCGGCCGGACCGGGCGGACCGGGCGGCCCCGCGTCGGTCGTCACTCCTCCTCGGGCGGCGGGCCGTAGCCACCGCCGCCGGGGGTGCGCAGGACCAGGACGTCGTCGGGGCCCACCTCCGTGGTGGCCGCGCCGCCGAGCCGCTCGACGGTGCCGTCCGCGCGTTCCACGAGGTTCTCGCCGAGGGCGCCCGGTGCTCCGCCCGCCATGCCGTACGGCGGGATCCTGCGGTGTCCGGTGAGGAGGGCCACCGTCATCGGCTCCAGGAACCGGATGCGGCGCTCCACCCCGTGTCCGCCCCGCCAGCGGCCGCGCCCGCCGCCGTCCTCCCGTACCGCGAAGGCGTCGACCCTGACCGGGTGGCGCCACTCCAGGATCTCGGGGTCGGTGAGCCGGGAGTTGGTCATGTGGGTCTGGACGGCGTCGGCGCCGTCGAAGCCGTCGCCCGCGCCGGAGCCGCTGGCGACCGTCTCGTAGTACTGCACGCGCGCGTTGCCGAAGGTGACGTTGTTCATCGTGCCGGAGCCCTCGGCCTGGACGCCGAGGGCGGCGTAGAGAGCGCCCGTGACGGCCTGGGAGGTCTCGACGTTCCCCGCGACGGTGGCGGCCGGCGGTTCCGGCGCGAGCATGGAGCCGGGCGGGACGCGCACCTCCAGCGGCTCCAGGCAGCCGCTGTTGAGCGGGATGTCCTCGTCGACGAGGGTGCGGAAGACGTACAGGACGGCGGCCATGACGACGGCCGTGGGCGCGTTGGCGTTCCCGGGCAGCTGTGGGGAGGTGCCGGTGAAGTCGAGGACGGCGGAGCGCCGTTCACGGTCGACGCGGACGGCCACCTGGATGACCGCGCCGCCGTCGGTCTCGTAGCGGTACGCGCCGTCGTCCAGGCGGGCGACGATGCGGCGCACGGACTCCTCGGCGTTGGCGCGGACGTGTCTCATGTAGGCCTGTACGACGTCGAGCCCGAACTCGTCGACGGCCCGGCGCAGTTCCTCGATGCCCTTCTCGTTGGCGGCGATCTGGGCGCGGAGGTCGGCGAGGTTGGTGTCCGGGTCGCGGGAGGGGTGGGGGGCGCCGGTGAGCAGGGCCCGTGTCTCGGCCTCGCGCAGGTGTCCGTCGCGTACGAGCAGCCAGTTGTCGAAGAGGACGCCCTCCTCGTCGACGGTCCGGCTGAAGGCGGGCATGGAGCCGGGGGTGATCCCGCCGATCTCCGCGTGGTGGCCGCGTGAGGCGACGAGGAAGCGGAGTTCGGCGCCTGATTCGTCGAAGACCGGCGTCACGACCGTGACATCGGGCAGATGGGTGCCGCCGTGGTACGGGTCGTTGATCGCGTACACGTCGCCGGGGCGCAGGTCGGCGCCGCGTCGTCGCAGGACCTCCTTGATGGACTCGCCCATGGAACCCAGGTGGACGGGGATGTGGGGCGCGTTGGCGATGAGGTTGCCCTCGGCGTCGAAGAGCGCGCAGGAGAAGTCGAGGCGTTCCTTGATGTTGACGGACTGGGAGGTGTTCTCCAGGCGGACGCCCATCTGCTCGGCGATGGCCATGAAGAGGTTGTTGAAGACCTCCAGGAGGACGGGGTCCACGTCCGTGCCCGCCGCCACGCGCGCGGGGCGGGGGGTGACGCGGCGCAGGAGGAGATGTCCGGTGTCGGTCGCGGTGGCCTGCCAGCCGCTGTCGACGACGGTCGTGGCGTCGGCCTCGGCGACGATCGCCGGCCCGTCCACGGCGCTGCCGGGATGCAGGTCCGCGCGCCGGTGGAGGGGGGCGTCGTGGGGTGTGCCGGCGCTGAACATCCGGACGGTGGCGTGGGGGGCGGGCTTGCCGACCCGTTCCGCCGGCTGCTCGTGCGCGTCGGCGACGGGATCGGCGGTGGGATCGGTAGGGACGGGACCGTGCGGCCCCGCCCGTCCGACGGCCTCCACGGAGACCGCCTCCACGACGAGCGGCCGGTCCATGGTGAAGGCGTACCGCGCGCGGTGCACCGCCGTGAACGCGGCTTTCAGGTCGTCCGGGGACGCGAGGTCGACCTGGAGGCTCGCGTCGGTGCCCGCGTACCGCAGGAGTACGCGCGCGTGGGTCGTGACCGCCTCGTCCGGCAGGCCGTCGGCGCGGAGCTCCGCGCGCGTGCGGTCGGCGAGTTCGGCGCAGAGGGCCGTCACGCGCGCGGGGGTGCCGGGCGCGTCGAGCTCCGCCTCGACGGACCGCTCCCGCATGGCGGTGGCGTCGGCGAGACCGATGCCGTACGCGGAGAGCACTCCGGCGAGCGGGGGGACGAGCACGGTGTCGACCCCCAGGGCGTCGGCGACGGCGCAGGCGTGCTGACCGCCCGCGCCGCCGAAGCTGGTGAGGGCGTAGCGGGTGATGTCGTGGCCGCGCTGGACGGAGATCTTCTTGACGGCGTTGGCCATGTCGAGGACGGCGATCTCCAGGAAGCCCGCGGCGACCTCCTCTGGGGTGCGGTCGCCGCCGACCTCCTCCGCGAGGGCCGTGAACCGCTCCCGTACGACGTCGGCGTCCAGGGGCAGGTCGCCGCTCTCGCCGAACACGGCGGGGAAATGGGCGGGCTGGACGCGGCCGAGCATGACGTTGGCGTCGGTGACCGTGAGCGGTCCGCCCCGTCGGTAGCACGCGGGTCCGGGGACGGCGCCCGCCGAGTCGGGGCCCACGCGGTAGCGCCGTCCGTCGAAGTGCAGCACGGACCCGCCGCCCGCCGCGACGGTGTGGATGCTCATCATCGGCGCCCGCATCCGCACGCCGGCGACCTGTGTACCGAGTTCACGCTCGAAGGCGCCGGCGTAGTGCGACACATCGGTGGAGGTGCCGCCCATGTCGAAGCCGATGACCCGGTCGTGGCCCGCCTGTGCCGAGGTGCGGGCCATGCCGACGACACCCCCGGCGGGTCCGGACAGGACGGCGTCCTTGCCCCGGAAGTGCGCCGCCTCGCGCAGTCCGCCGTTGGACTGCATGAACATGAGGCGGATTCCGGCGAGTTCGCGGGCGACCTCGTCGACGTACCTGCGGAGGATCGGCGAGAGGTAGGCGTCGACGACGGTGGTGTCCCCGCGCGGGACGAGCTTGATGAGCGGGCTGACCTCGTGCGAGGAGCTGACCTGGGTGAAGCCCGTGTCGCGTGCGATCGCCGCGATCCGGGCCTCGTGCGCCGGATGGCGGTAGCCGTGCAGGAGGACGACGGCGGCCGAGCGGAGTCCGTCGCGGTGGGCGGCGGCGAGCGCCTCCGCGACGGCCGGCTCGTCCAGGGGCCGGACCACGTGGCCGTGGGCGTCGACCCGCTCGGGGACCTCGATCACGCGCGCGTAGACCGCTTCGGGGAGCACGATGTGGCGGTCGAAGAGGCGGGGCCGGTTCTGGTAGGCGATGCGGAGCGCGTCCCGGAAGCCCTCGGTGACGAGGAGGACGGTCGGCTCGCCCCTCCGCTCCAGAAGGGCGTTGGTGGCGACGGTGGTGCCCATCTTGACGACGGCGATCCGGTCGGCCGGGACGGGTTCGCCGGGCCCGAGGCCGAGGAGGAGGCGGATTCCGGCGACGGCGGCGTCGTGACGCCGGGTGGGATCGTGGGAGAGCACCTTGCACGTGACGAGCCGGCCGTCGGGCCGTCTGCCCACGACGTCGGTGAAGGTGCCGCCCCGGTCGATCCAGAACTCCCAGCGCCCGTTCATCTCCCCATTGTGGCCGCGAGGGCGGCGGCGAGGGCGTCGTCCGCGCGCGCGTCGAGGGGGGCGGTGCCGGTGCCGTCGGCCCAGTGGCGCAGTTCCGCACCGGCGAGCAGCACCAGCTGCGGGAGCAGGTCGCGGCTGCGCCGGAGGAGCCAGCCGGTGCCGGCGGTGGCGAGCCAGAGCACGGCCTCCGCGCGGCTCGGCGGCGGCTGGGCGGGCTCCCGCGCGGGCGGGGTGCCGTGGGCGAGTCCCCGGTCGGCGAGGAGCCGGTGGAAGCCCTCGGCGACGGCCCGGTGGCCCCGCTCGCCTGGGTGCAGCCGGTCGGCGCTCCACAGCGTGCGGTCCTCGGTCCAGGAGTCGTCGGCGAGGTGCAGGTGGACGGCCCCGTACCGGGCCGAGAGGGCGTGCACGACGGCGTTGACGGACCGCTGGCGGCGGGCGAGCGGGCGCGCCAGCGGGGGCGGTAGGCCGAGCATCCGGCCCGGGTCGGGCAGACAGGCGGTCAGGAGTACGGCTCCGGAGGCGTCGAGGTCGGCGCAGACGCGGTCCAGGTGGCGGGCGAGCAGCCCGATGTCGAAGGTGCGGCGCAGGGTGTCGTTGACCCCGACGACGACGGAGGCGAGATGCGGGCGGAAGGCGAGGGCGCGGGCAGCCTGCCGGTCGGCGACGTCGCCGCTGAGAGCCCCGCTGACGGCGAGGTTCAGGAACGCCGTCTCCTGCCCCTCGGCCACGAGCCCGTCGGCGAGCAGCGGCGCCCACCCCCGCCAGGCGCCGTCCACCCGGTCGCCGACGCCCTCGCTGAGCGAGTCCCCGAGCACCACGAACCTGACGGTGCCGGCGGGAGCCGTACGGGGGCGGGGCGGGGGTACGCGCGCGGGGGCGGGCGGGACGTCCGGGGCGGCGCGCGGGACGACGCCGCCCCGGACGGACGCCGACCCCCGGACGGACGCCGGCCCCCGGTCGGGCCCCGGAACCTGGGCCGGGAGGAGCGGCACGGAGACCGGGGCCGGTGCCCTCGCCTCCCCCTGGGCCTCGCCCACGGCCGGAGCCGTCTCCTTGGCCTCCACCCGGACCTCGACCGGGACGGGCGCCGGAACGGCAGGGAGTGCCGGGACCGGTGCCCGGGCGGGAACCGCGACCGGCACGGACGTCTGGTCCGGTGTCATCGCCGTACCTCCTCGGGCTCGGGGAGCCGCGACTCCGCGGCCGGGAGGGCGTCGTGGGCCCGGAGGAAGGCGCTGACGGAGCGCTCCCAGGTGAAGACCTCCGCACGCGCGCGTGCGGCGCGGCGGCGGTCGGCCTCCGGCTCCGCGAGGAGACCCCGTACGGCGGAGGCGAAGGCTCCAGGGGTGTCCATGGCGGCGGCCCCCGCAGCGCCGACGACCTCCGGGAGCGCGGAGGAGGCACTGACGACGACGGGGGTCCCGCAGGCGAGGGCCTCCAGGGCGGAGAGACCGAACGTCTCGGCGGGCCCCGGGGCCAGACACACGTCGGCCGCCGCCTGGAGGTCCGCCAGGGCCTCGCGGTCGGCGACGTGTCCGAGGAACCGCACCGGAAGCCGCCGCTCGCGCGCCCGCCGCTCCAGGGCGCCCTTCAACGGCCCGTCTCCCGCGACCACGAGCGCCGCCCCGACGCCCGCGTCCCGCAGCTCGGCGAGGGCGTCCAGGGCGGTTCCGGGCCGCTTCTCGACGGAGAGGCGCGAGCAGAGCAGGAGCAGCACCCGCTCCCCGTCCGCGTGCCGGGCGCGAAGGACGGCGCTGCGGCGGCCGGGCCGGCAGCGCTCCAGGTCCACACCGAGCGGGGCCCGTACGACGTTGCGCACCCCGATCCGTACGAACTCCCGCTCCGCCCACTCGGTCGTGCAGACGATCCGCGCGAACGCCCAGGCCGTGCGGCGGTTCAGCCGGTCCGCCGCGCGGGCCGCGAGGGCGGACGGCACGCCCCAGGTGCGCAGCACGCCGTCCGCGGTCTCGTGGGAGACCATCACCGAGGGCACGCGGGCCCGTCGCGCCCACTCCCCCGTCCACCGCAGGGTCGTACGGTCCGAGACCTCGATCCGGTCGGGCGCGAGGTCGTCGAGGAGGCGGCGCACCCGGTGCCGGTCGGCGAGGACCCGGTAGCCGCCGGTGCCGGGCAGCACCGGGCCGGGGAGGGTGACGACCCGGCCCTGCTCGGTGCGGACGTCGCTCGCGACATCGCCAGGGACGATGAGGACGGCTTCGTGTCCGGCCTCCTGGTAGCCCCGGCCGAGCTGGTCGAGAGCGGTGCGGAGGCCGCCCGACGTGGGGGTCACGAAGTTGGCGAGCCGCACGATGCGGAGCCCGCCGCCGGCGCCGCTCATGCCGCCACCACCGTCCGCTCCCGCAGAACCTCCAGGTAGTGCCCGATCAGCTCGTCGCCGAGGGCCTCCCAGGTACGGCCCTCGACGGTGGCCCTGCCGGCCCGGCCGTACGCGGCCCGCAGGTCGGGCGACGCCGCGAGGGAGGCGACGGCCTCGTGCAGGGCCTCCGGGTCCCCCGGGGGTACGAGGAGTCCGGTGCGACCGTGGTCGACCAGGTCCAGCGGGCCGCCGGCGGCCGGGGCGACGACCGGGACACCGCTCGCCATGGCCTCCTGGACCGTCTGGCAGAAGGTCTCGAACGGGCCGGTGTGGACGAACACGTCCAGCGAGGCGAAGATCCGGGCGAGGTCGGCTCCGGTGCGGCGGCCGAGGAACCGGGCGTCCGGGAGGGCGCCGCGCAGCGCCGGCCCGCTCGGCCCGTCCCCGACGACCACCAGCCGTACGCCGGGGAGCCTTCCTGCTCCGGCGAGGAGATCCACGCGCTTCTCGGGGGCGAGGCGGCCCACGTACCCGACGAGGAGCTCGCCGTTCGGGGCGAGTTCCCCGCGCAGGGCGTCGTCGCGCAGTTCGGGGCGGAAGCGGACGGTGTCCACCCCGCGGCCCCAGAGCCGTATGCGGCCGATGCCGTGGGCCTCCAGGTCGCGGACGGCGGCGGAGGAGGGGGCGAGAGTGCGGTCGGCGGCCCCGTGGACGGCGCGGAGGCGGCGCCAGGCGGCGCCCTCGCCGGTCCCCACGTAGGTGCGGGCGTAGCCGGCGAGATCGGTCTGGTAGACGGCGACGGCGGGGATGCCGAGCCGGGTGGCGGCCGTCATCCCGCGCACCCCGAGGACGAACGGTCCGGCGAGGTGGACGAGGTCGGCGCGGTGGGCGGCGATGGCCGCGGCGACGCGACGGCTGGGCAGGGCGACGCGTACCTGCGGATAGCCGGGAAGGGGGAGGGAGGGCACCCGGACGACGGCACAGGGGGCGTCGGCGTCCGCGGCCGGGTCGGCGACGGCGGGGGCGATGACGAGCGGGGTGTGGCCCCGCCGGACGAGGTGGCGCGCGGTCTGCAGGGCGCAGTGCGCCACACCGTTGACGTCGGGAGGGAAGGATTCGGTGACGATGACGACACGCATACGGGTGTTGTCGTCGCGTTCGGCGTGTCCCCGCCAACGTCGATCTGGACGGGGAGGGAACGTCCCATGAGCGTTTCGCGCGGGGCGTGCGGGCGGCCGAGAACGATCAGGCGCCCGGGTCACCGGTCCTCCGGGGCGGGGCCTCGCGCGGCGGGTTCTCCGCCGGGGGCCGCGCCGCCCCGGAGCCGGGTGGCGGGGGACGACCGGGTCCGACCGGTGGGGCCGGACCTCGACCGGGCCGCGTCAGACCTGGAGGTCCGGCCCTATGCGGTTGCGTACCGCGGTCTGGACCTCGACCTCCTCGGCCGGGTCCGCCGCGAGGCGGCGCAATCGCTCGGCGACGCGCACGTCACCGGTCTCGGCGTGCTGGGCCGCGACCTCGCGGGTGGTCTCCTCGCAGTCCCAGAGGCATTCGACGGCGAAGCCGGTCGCGAAGGTGGGGTCGGTGGCGGCGAGGGCGCGGGCCACGCGCCCGCGGAGCTGGGACGAGGCCGTCTCGCGGTAGACGTGGCGCAGCACGGGGGCCGCGCAGGCGATGCCGAGGCGGCCCGCGCCGTCCACGAGCCCGCCGAGCGCGGGCGCGTCGGGGCCTTCGGAGCGGATGGTGTCGCGGAGCGCGCCGAGGACGGAGGGGGAGTCCTGGGCGGTGCCACGGCAGGCGAGGACGTCGGCGGCGGCCGCACCGAGGGCGTCGGTCCGGCGGACCCACGCGCGGGCGCGGGCGACGGCGTCCTCTCCGCACATGCGGCGGTACGCGGCGATGGCGGCTTCGGCGACCTCGCGGGAGTCGCCGTCGGCGGCGGCCTCGACGAGGTCGAGGACGGCCGGGTCACGTGACTCGGCGAGGTGGTGCAGGGCGGCGCCCCGGGCTCCCACCGAGCCGTGCCTGGCGGCGGCGAGGAGTTCGGGCCGGTCCTCGGGTCCCGCGACGGCGGTGAGGCAGCGGGCGGCGGGGCCGTACAGCACGGCTCCGCGCTCGTATCCCTCCTGCGCCCAGTCGAGGACGGCGCGCACGCTCCAGCCGGGTCGGGGCCCGGCGGGGCGCATCTGGCGCTGCCAGCGGTCGAAGGAGCCCTGTTCCTGGGCGGCCCTGACCCGGGCGCCGACGGCGTCGCGCTGGTCCTCGGCCCACAGCCGCCACGGGCGGGGCTCGAAGGCGTCCCGTACGACGCCGGCCAGCTCGGCGTCGCCCTCGGCGTCGGCCGGGAAGCGGGCCAGCACGGGAACGGCGAGCGCGCGGAGGCCGGCGTCGTCGTCGCGGAGCGCCAGCTCGTCGAGGGCCCAGGCCCAGTTGGTACCGGTCGCCGCGTACCGCCGGAGCAGCAGCAGGGCGTCCTGGCGTCCGTAGGAGGCGAGGTGCCCGAGGACGGCGAGCGCGAGCCCGGTCCTGGACTCCTCGGTGTCGAGGATGTCCTCGGCGCCGAAGAGATGCGCCTCGATCTCGTCGAGACCTCCGTGGAGGTCCAGGTAGAGACGGGCGTAGTAGAGGGAGCGGTTCTCGACCTGCCAGTCGTGGCGGGGGTCGTCGAGAACGCAGTGGTTGAGGGCCGCGAGGGCCTCGGCGCGTGGCGCGGCGAGTGCGTGCAGGGTGCCGTCGCCGCGGCCCCGCTGCAGCAGGCCGAGCAGGGTGCCGCTCGGCGCTATGACTGGATCGAACATGGGGAGACGCCTCACATCAAGCTGTCGACACGACCGGGGGATACCGGGAAGACCCGGGTCGGGCGGTACATCGCCCGTACGCCTAGGCCGTGCGGCAACATGTCGGGCCGCTCGTCGTCCATCGCCTGCCAGTGACCATCTTCCTCAGCCTCTCGTCGGTGGCCCGTTTTGCCGGGCCCGACGTCATGATGACCCACCCATTTCGCCACCGCGACCACATTTACGACGCCGCTCTCACCTGGGGTTCAGCGCCCGTTCACCGGGATCCGAAGAGCTCGAGCAGTTCGGCCTTGCCGAACATCCGCGCGGTGTCGACCGCGGACGGAGTCCCTGCTTCCGGATTTGCGCCGCCGGCGAGGAGGGCACGGATGACGGCGTCCTCGCCCTTGAAGACGGCTCCGGCGAGCGGGGTCTGGCCGCGGTCGTTGGCGCGGTCGGCGTCGGCACCGCGCGCGAGGAGGGCGGAGACCGCTGCGGCATGGCCGTGGTAGGCGGCGAGCATCACGAGGGAGTCGCCCTTGTCGTTGGTGAGGTTCGCGGGGACCCCCGCGTCGACGTAGGCGGCCAGCGCGTCGGCGTCCCCGGTGCGGGCGAGGTCGAAGACCTTGGACGCCAGCTCGATGACCTCGGGGTCCGGAGTCTCGCTCATCGGGTGGGCCCGCCCTTCTCCTGCGTTGTCGACCTGTGCACGGCAAGCGCGGCCGTACGAGTGAATCGACAGGGTACTGCCCGTTCGGTGACATGACCGCGCCCGGCCGAGGCAAAGATCACGGCAGTCCGCCGTCGGCCGCTCCTCTAGCGCACGCCGGACATTTCGCCACTCGACAGCCCGTTCGACGTCCGCCGGTCAAGTGAAATCGCCTGTTTTTCACTCTAATGCACCTTTAGTCACATAGATACTTGCTGTGAACTTGGAAGGACTCATGGTGACTGTCCCCTCAACCAGGAGAACAACCAATGATCCTGTCCATCTCAGGCGTGGTCCTGCTCGGCATCATCTGCTTCCTGTTCTTCAAGAAGGACGGGATGAAGGCCTCGCACGCCCTCGTCAGCGCGCTGTTCGGCTTCTACCTCGCGGGTACGGCCATCGCCCCGAGCATCACGGCGGGCGGGCAGAGCCTCGCCGGCCTCCTGGGCGGGATCAAGTTCTGACGCCCTTCCGCCCCTTCCACCACCTCAGGAGTACTTCGTGGCCCGGCGACCACTCCCCCGCATTCTGAGCAGCGGCAGCGCACAGATCGCTCGTAGTCGAGAGATCGCGCGCACGGCCGCCGACAGTGCCACCGACGTGCTCCATCCACTGATCACGGTCTCCCGTGGTCTGCGGAAGCTGGCCGCGTCCGCGCGAGCCAAGTGGGCCGCGACCCCCAAGGAACGGCGTGGACCGACGCTGCTCCTGGTCGCGGCCTGCGTCCTGGTCGTCGCGCTCATGCCCTACGGTCCGCTCCTCGCGCTCGTGACGCTCATGGCCGCGGCCGCGTGGAGAGGACGCGAGCGCCCGGTCGTCAAGACCGGGCCCGACGACACCGAGATCGCCCGGCTCAAGGGCCTGTACGAGGCCCTCGTGCCGTACTTCTCCGTCCCGGAGGACCCCGCACCGCTCTTCGCCCACGGCGGCGACTGGAGCGGCGCCTTCACGGAGTACGCCTTCGACGAGGACGGGCGTCCCACCCGGCTGAAGATCGCCTACCCTCCGTACTTCACCGACGGCGAGCCCGCCGCACGCGCGCGCATCGAACAGCTGCTGCACGCCAAGTCCGGGCGCGGCCGTGAGTACCGCTTCGACTGGGACGAGGAGGGCAACCGGCTCGTCATGAGCGTGCTGCCCGCCCTGCCCACCACCATCGCAGCCCAGCGCTTCGTCACCGTGCCGGGCGAGACCGTCCTGGGCTTCACCGACGCGGACGCCGTGCAGCGGACCGTGCCCGTGGTCGCCTCGGACGGTACGGAGGACGCGCCGGCCGTGGTCTGGCGCACCGGCCCCCGCTCCACCGAGCCGCATCTGCTGGTCGTCGGCCAGCCGGGCAGCGGCACCACCTCCCTGCTGCGCTCGATCGCGCTCCAGGCCCTCCCCCACGGCGACGTGCTGATCGTCGAGGGCGGTGGCACCGGCGAGTACGCCTGTCTCACCGGCCGTGACGGCGTCCTGGCCGTCGAGTGCGGGCTCTCCGGCTCGCTGGCCACCCTGGAGTGGGCGGCGCACGAGACGGAGCGACGGCTGATCGCCGCCAACCGGGCCCGGCAGGCGGGCCGGCCGGCCCCCGAGGACACCCGGCGGCCCCTCTGGATCCTGCTCGACCGGCCGGGCGTCCTCGGCGACCTGGCGGCCGCCGACGGCCGTCCCGACCCGCAGGAGCTGCTCCAGGTGCCCCTGCGGCACGGCCGCGCGGCCCAGGTCACGGTGGTGGTCGCCGAGCAGTTCGACAGCGCGGACACCCTGAGCGAGGCGGTACGGAGCCACACCAGGGCCCGGATCGTGCTCGGCCCCGCCACACCCGACCAGATCGCCGCCGTCCTCGGCACCGAGCCGCACACCACCCCGACGCCCCAGGTCCCCGCGGGCCGCGGCTACGCGCGCCTGGGCACCGGACCGGTGCTGCGCCTCCAGGTGCCGGCGACCCCCGACCCGTACGACGACGCGACGAGCGAGGCCCACCGGCAGGCGGTGCTCGAACTCCTCCCGGAGCGCCGCGCGGAGACGACCATGGCGATCGAGACGGTCACCGTGAAGAGCCCCGAACCGGCGCCGGCGCCCCGGGCCGAGCCGGACCCGGGCCCCGCCCCGCTGCACGCCCCCGTCCCCGCGGAGGGCTGAGCACCACGCGCGCGCGAAGAGGCCGGTACGGACCCCAGGTCCGTACCGGCCTCTTGGCGTGACGCGATCGCGCGGGCGGCTACGCCACGAACGAACGCGGCGGTTCGGTGCCCCCGCCCGCGCCCGATTCCACCAGCCGGGCCGCGGCGGCCAGCCGGGCCGCGGCCTCGTCGGCCACCGGTCCGCCGACCGTGAAGGGCAGCCGGACGAAGCCCTCGAAGGCCCCGTCGACGCCGAACCGGGGGCCCGAGGGGACCCGGACGCCGACCCGCTCCCCCGCCTCGGCGAGCCGGGAGCCGGAGAGGCCACCGGTGCGGACCCAGAGGGTGAGACCGCCGCGCGGCACCGAGAACTCCCACTCCGGGAGCTCCCTGCGGACCGCGGCGACGAGCGCGTCCCGGTTCTCCCGCGCCTGGTCGCGGCGGAGGGTGACGGCCTCCTCCCAGCCGCCGGTGCGCATGAGCCAGTTCACGCCGAGCTGTTCGAGGACGGGCGTGCCGAGGTCGGCGTACGCGCGCGCGGCCACCAGGGAACGGATGACGTCGGGCGCGGCCCGGACCCAGCCGATGCGCATGCCCGCCCAGAAGGCCTTGCTGGCCGAGCCGACCGTGAGGACGGTGGAGCCGGCCGGGTCGAAGGCGCAGACCGGCCGGGGCATCTCCAGGTCGTCGTCCAGGCGGAGCTCGGCCATGGTCTCGTCGACGACGAGGACGGTGCCGGCCGAGCGGGCGGCGTCCACGAGCTGCCGGCGCTGGTCCTCGTCGGCCAGGGCGCCGGTCGGATTGTGGAAATCGGCCACCACGTACGCGAGGCGGGGTGCCGCGTCGCGCAGCACCTGCCGCCAGCGGCCCAGGTCCCAGCTGCCGAGCCCCTCGGACATGGCGACGGGCACGAGCCGGGCCCCGGCCTCCCGCATCAGCTGGAGGATGTTGGCGTACGACGGGGACTCGACGGCGATGCGCTCGCCGCGGCCCGCGAACAGGTGGCAGATGGCGTCGATGGCCCCCATGGCACCGGTCGTGACCATGATCTGTTCGGGCATCGTGGGGATGCCTCGCGCGGTGTACCGGTCGGCGAGCATCTGCCGCAGCGTGGGCAGCCCCGCCGGGTAGTCGCCGTGCGTGTGGGCGTAGGGGGGCAGTTCCTCGAGGGCGCCCTGGACGCCGCGGGTGAGCCAGGGCTCGGGCGCGGGCAGCGCCGCGCAGCCGAGGTCGATCATCGAGCCGAGCGCCTCCGGGGGCAGCGGTTCGAGGCCTCGCGCGGGCAGCGGGTTCCCGGCCGGTACGGCGGTCCAGCTGCCGGCCCCCCGGCGCGACTCGAGGAAGCCCTCGGCGCGGAGCGCCTCGTAGGCCGCGGCCACCGTCGTACGGCTGACGGTCAGGGCGAGGGCGAGTTCCCGCTCGGCGGGCAGCCGGGCGGCGACCGGGACCCGGCCCTCCAGGACGAGCAGCCGGATCCCGTCGGCCAGTGCGCGGTAGGCGGGCGGCTTCCGCGTCCCGGGTCCGGCGGGCCGCGGCTGCTGCGCCTGGAGCTGCCGGGCGAGCTGAGCCGGTCCTACCGCCGAAGTCCACTGGGCCATCGAAATCAGTCCACCTTCCTCGAATTGGCCATGGTTGGCACCCGTTCCATCGCCACAGAGTGTCATGAGCCAGTCCACTACCACCACCCTGGGGGGAAGAACCTTGTCCATCGCCTCCGGCCGCCACGGCCGGCACCTCACCCGTCAGCTCGTCCAGCTCTACGTGGGGCTGACGCTGTACGGGGTCAGCTCGGCGCTGCTGGTGCGCAGCGGTCTCGGCCTGGAGCCCTGGGGCGTGCTCCACCAGGGCCTCGCCGAGAAGACGGGCCTGACCATCGGCGTGGTGTCGATCATCGTCGGGGCCGTGGTGCTGCTGCTGTGGATCCCGATCCGGCAGCGGCCGGGGCTCGGCACGGTCTCCAACGTGTTCGCGATCGGCCTGGCGATGGACGGCACCCTGGCGCTCGTTCCGGACGTCCACGGCCTGGCGGGGCGGATCCCGCTTCTCGTGGCCGGCATCGTCCTCAACGGGGTGGCGACCGGCCTGTACATCGCGGCGCGGTTCGGCCCCGGCCCGCGCGACGGCCTGATGACCGGTCTGCACCGGCTCACCGGCCGCTCGATCCGGCTGGTACGCACGGCGATCGAGGTGGCGGTGGTCGCCACCGGCTTCCTGCTCGGCGGCTCGGTCGGCGTCGGCACGGTGCTTTACGCGCTGGCCATCGGGCCCCTCGCCCAGTTCTTCCTTCGCTGGTTCGCCGTTCCCGAGCCGGAGTCCGGAAGCACCGCGGTCGCCCCCGCGACACCGGAAGGCGCCATACTGCGGCGGTGACTCGCGTACGCCACCCCTACCTCGACCATCCCACGCCCCTCCCGTTCGCCCATCGCGGCGGCACGGCGAACGGCCTGGAGAACACCGCGGCCGCCTTCCGCCGGGCCGCCGCCGCGGGCTACCGCTACTTCGAGACCGATGTGCACACGACGTCGGACGGGGCTCTCGTCGCCTTCCACGACGCGACCCTCGACCGGGTCACGGACGCCTCGGGCCGGATCGGCGACCTGCCGTGGGCGGCGGTGCGGGAGGCCCGCGTGGCGGGCAAGGAACCGCTGCCGCTCTTCGCCGACCTCCTGGACGAGTTCCCGGAGGCCCGCTGGAACGTGGATCTCAAGGCCGAGTCGGCGCTGCGTCCGCTGGTGGACCTGATCCGCGAGAAGGACGCCTGGGACCGGGTCTGCGTGGGCTCGTTCACCGAGGCCAGGATCGCGCGGGCCCAGCAGTTGGCAGGCCCCCGGCTGGCGACCTCGTTCGGGGTGCGCGGGGTGATCGGGCTCCGGCTGCGCTCGTTCGGCATCCCGGCGGCGGTACGGGCCGGGGCGATCGCCGCCCAGGTCCCCGAGCGGCAGGGCGGCATCCCCGTGGTGGACCGCCGCTTCGTCCGGGAGGCGCACGCGCGCGGGCTCCAGGTCCATGTGTGGACGGTGAACGATCCGGCCCGGATGAACGCTCTCCTCGACCTCGGGGTCGATGGCATCATGACCGATCAACTGGAGACGCTGCGCTCGGTGCTGACCGAGCGGGGTGAGTGGGCCTGAGCGCGCGTCCCGGTGACACCGGGCCCGGATCACCGGGACCGTGCACGGGGACGAACGAGGGGGCGCGGCCTTGACCGCTGGAACCACCGAACCGGAGGAGTACGCCACCGATCCCGCCGAACGCAAGCGGGAGCAGCGGGGCTGGTACTTCTACGACTTCGCGTGCTCGGTGTACTCGACGAGCGTGATCACCGTCTTCCTCGGCCCGTACCTGACCTCGGTGGCGCGCGCGGCGTCCGACGCCGAGGGCTTCGTGCACCCGCTGGGCATACCCGTGCGGGCCGGCTCGCTCTTCGCGTACGCCGTGTCCGCCTCACTCGTGGTCGCGATCCTGGTGATGCCGCTGGCCGGCGCGGTCGCGGACCGTACGGGCCGCAAGAAGCCGCTGCTCGCGGCCGCGGCCTATCTGGGGGCTGCGGCGACGGCCGGCATGTTCTTCCTGGCGGGCGACCGGTATCTGCTGGGCACGTTCCTGCTGATCGTGGCGAACGCCTCCCTGTCGGTCTCGATGGTGCTCTACAACGCCTATCTGCCGCAGATCTCGGAGCCGGACGAGCGGGACGCCGTCTCCTCGCGCGGCTGGGCGTTCGGCTACACGTCGGGTGCGCTGGTCCTCGTCCTGAACCTGGTCCTCTACTCGGGCCACGACTCCTTCGGTCTCACGGAGGGCGAGGCGGTGCGGATCTGCCTGGCCTCGGCCGGTGTGTGGTGGGGTGCGTTCACCGTCATTCCGCTGCGGCGGCTTCGGGACCGGCGGCTCGGCCCGGCGGTCCGGGAGCGGGGCGCGGCCGGCAGCGGCTGGCGGCAGCTGCGGGAGACCCTCAAGGACATGCGGCGGCATCCGCTGACGCTCTCCTTCCTCCTCGCCTACCTCGTCTACAACGACGGCGTGCAGACGGTGATCTCGCAGGCCTCCGTGTACGGATCGGAGGAGCTGGGGCTCGACCAGACCACGCTCATCACCGCCGTCCTGCTCGTACAGGTGCTCGCGGTGGCGGGCGCGCTCGGCATGGGGCGACTCGCCCGGTCGTACGGCGCCAAGCGGACGATTCTGGGATCGCTCGCGGTCTGGACGCTGATCCTGGTGGCGGGCTACCTCCTGCCGGCCGGCGCGCCCGTGTTCTTCTTCTGTCTCGCGGCCGCGATCGGCCTTGTACTGGGCGGAAGCCAGGCTCTGTCGCGCTCGCTGTTCTCGCATCTGGTGCCGCGCGGCAAGGAGGCGGAGTACTTCTCGGCGTACGAGATGAGCGACCGGGGGCTCAGCTGGCTGGGTCCACTCGTGTTCGGTCTCGCGTATCAGCTGACCGGGAGCTACCGGGATGCCATCATCTCCCTGGTGATCTTCTTCGTGGTCGGCTTCGTCCTGCTCGCCCGGGTGCCGGTGCGGCGCGCGGTGGAAGCCGCCGGGAACCCGATACCTGACCGTATTTAGACGTGGCAGCGAAAGGGCGGTAGTGTACGCGTTTGGCCTGCCAGGCGGACCGTTACTGCGTGCTGCTTTGGTGAAGACACCGGGTCACATCTGCCGTCAGATGTGACAAAACGGGCACTGGTGGGTACAACAAGGGGCGGCACGACGGGCGACGCATGACCCGGCACGGGAATCTTTACCGCCGACCGGACGTTGACCGGATAACGACGACAGCGACACCTGTCCTGTGGGCGACAAGCCCGGGAGGCACGATTCATGAGTGAGCGAGCTCTTCGCGGCACGCGCCTCGTGGTGACGAGCTACGAGACCGACCGCGGCATCGATCTGGCCCCGCGCCAGGCCGTGGAGTACGCATGCGAGAAGGGCCATCGTTTTGAGATGCCCTTCTCGGTGGAAGCGGAAATTCCGCCGGAGTGGGAATGCAAGGTCTGCGGAATCCAGGCACTTCTGGTGGACGGGGACGGACCTGAGGAGAAGAAGGGCAAGCCTGCGCGTACGCACTGGGACATGCTCATGGAGCGACGCACCCGCGAGGAGTTGGAGGAGGTCCTCGCCGAGAGGCTGGCCGTCCTGCGTTCCGGCGCCATGAACATCGCCGTGCATCCGCGCGACAGCCGCAAGTCCGCCTAGCGGACGCACCGGTTAGTACAACGCCGCGGGGCCCGGTACACGAACTGTGTACCGGGCCCCGCGGCGTTTCCGTGTCCCGCTCCCCCACCGCCGTGAGGGAGCGGGACACGGATGGAATCAGGACGTCAGGGGCGGGCGGGGCTCGTCGGCCCGACGAGGGCCCTGAGCGGCGTCCTCGCGGATGACCTCACCCTGGACGACCTTGCCGTCCGGGCGGTGGATACGAGCCTGCTGAAAGGCATCCTGGAGGCTGCCGGGAGGCGCGGCGGCCATCCGGCGCTCGGCGGCCCTGTCCGCGTACCGCCCGAGGAGCGAGCGGACCGGGGGGATCAACAGGAGAAGGCCGAGGACGTCCGAGACCAGACCGGGGAGCATGAGGAGCAGACCGCCGAGCATCAGGAAGCCGTTGCGGTCCTCCGCGCCGGTCCGCTCGGGCGCCGACGGCACGGTGCCGGTCTGCGCGGCGGCCTGGGCCTGCTGGAAGGTCGAGCTGAGGTTGCGGAAGGCACGGCGGCCCGCCCGCTTGACGACGGCGGCACCGAGCACGATGCCGCCGACGAGCAGGGCGAAGACGGTCAGTCCGCCCGCCGCGTCCGCCACCACCGTGAGCAGCCAGATCTCGAGGACCAGCCAGGCGGCGACGGCGAGCGGAAGGAGGGTACGCGCGCGTGAGCGCTTGGGGGCGAGGGGAGGCGTTGCGCCGGTCGTCATGGTCCCCAGTGTGCCTGGCACCCCGCCGGAACGTCGTAAAGGAAGGATCAGTACGGGACGCGACCGGCAGGGGGTCAGGAGGCCTTGCGGCCGAGCATCCTGCCGACCTTCTCCGCCCGCGCCGACAGGCCCCAGCCGGTGACCCGCCAGAGCGCCTCGACCACGATGTTCCGGCTCATCTTCGAGTCGCCGATCTCGCGCTCCACGAAGGTGATCGGGACCTCGACGACATGGAAGCCGGCGGCGACGGCTCGACGGGCCAGGTCGACCTGGAAGCAGTAGCCGGCCGAGGCCACGTCCTCCAGGCCCAGGCCCTCCAGGGTCTCCTTGCGGAAGGCCCGGTAGCCGCCGGTGACGTCGCGGATCGGCACGTCGAGCATCACGCGCGAGTAGAGGCTGCCGCCACGGGAGATGAACTCGCGGGACTTCGGCCAGTTCACGATGCGGCCGCCCGGCACCCAGCGGGAGCCGAGGACGAGGTCCGCGCCCTTGAGGGCGGTGAGCAGCCGCGGGAGCTCCTCGGGCTGGTGGGAGCCGTCGGCGTCCATCTCGACGAGGACGCCGTAGCCGTGCTCGATGCCCCACCGGAAGCCGGCGAGGTAGGCGGCGCCGAGCCCCTCCTTGCCCTTGCGGTGCAGGACGTGCACATGGTCGTCCTCGGACGCGATCTCGTCCGCGAACTTGCCCGTGCCGTCAGGGCTGTTGTCGTCGGCGACGAGGACGTGCGCCTCGGGTACGGCTTCCCGTACCCGCGCGACGATCGGCTTGATGTTCTCCGCCTCGTTGTAGGTCGGAATGATCACCAAGGCCTTGCCGAGCGGGCCGTAACGCCTCTGGCCACCGTCGTTCACTACTGCCCCTTCGGATACATACACAGACCCCCACCATAGCGAGGTCCCCGGAGTGCTCCGGCGCGGCGGGTCGACTGTGAGGGGCGGGACGGCGGCCGGGCGGGGCCGGAGGCGCGGGCGAGGCGGCGGCCGGGCGGGGCCGGGCCGCAGGTGAGACGGGGGCCCGGCGGGGTCGTCCACACGTGTGAGGTGCGGTGCGGGGCCCGTCGTCCTTCGGTCCGACCCGGGATCCGCTGGCGGCGGATCGACCGAAAGCCGTTGTCTACTGAACGTCCGGGCCCCACCCGGGTCGCACCTTCCGCCGGAGAAACCTTCCCTCGCGGCCGAGGCGCGGGCGGCGTTCGGCGCATGCGTGGAGATGCTGTCCGGTCGGACGTCCTGTGGTGGACGCGGAGAACCTACCCGCCCCCGACGGTCGACTGTCAACACCCGCTTGACCTGCGAAGACTTCCCAAAAGGCCAGGCCGGAGGGGAAGATCCGCAGGTCGGGGACAAGCGTGCGGAAGGGGTGTCCCGAGTGGGACATATCCCTACATCACTCGTTCGGCCTTACGAACACCGGCTGTCCGTGCACGACCGTCCGCAGGCACACGGGGAGATCGACTCCGGGGGACAGATCGGGCAGACCGGGCGTTCCGGAGCGCGGGTCGGTGGACCAGCGGGCCACCCGGTCGTCGGGGGCCTGGACGACCAGCTCCTCGGTGCGCCAGACCGCGTAGTCGGCGGGTGCGCCGGGGACGAGCGTCCCGGCGTCGTCCCGGCCCACGGCCCGCCAGCCGCCCCGGGTGTGGGCGGTGAAGGCGGCCCGGGCGGAGATCCGGTGCTCGGGGGTGCGGTGGAACGCGGCGGCCCTGACGGTGCCCCAGGGGTCGAGCGGGGTCACCGGACTGTCCGAGCCGAAGGCCAGCGGGACACCGGCGCGCAGCAGCGCCGCGTACGGGTTGAGGGTGCGGGCCCGCTCGGCGCCGAGCCGGTCGGCGTACATGCCCTCCTCGCCGCCCCAGAGCGCGTCGAACGCGGGCTGGACGGAGGCGGTGAGGCCGAGCTCGGCGAAGGCGGCGATGGTCTCGGGAGTGAGCATCTCGACATGCTCGACGCGGTGCCGGGCGGCCCGGATCCTCGCCAGGCCGAGCTTCTCGGCGGCTGCCCTGACCCCCTCGACGACGGCGGTCACGGCGGCGTCCCCGATGGCGTGGAAGCCGGCCTGGAGGCCCGCCTCGGTGCAGGCCACGACATGGAGGGCGATGGTGGCCGCGTCCAGGTGGGCGGCCCCCGTGTGGCCGGCGTCGGTGTGGTCGGCGTACGGCTCGTGCAGGCAGGCCGTGTGGGAGCCGAGGGAGCCGTCGGCGAACAGGTCTCCGGCCGCGCCGAGCGCGCCGAGCGCGCGCGCCCGCTCGACGTCGAGGTCGGCCCAGTAGCCGACGACGCGGGGGCCCGCCTCGTCACGGGCCAGGTCCAGGAGTCCGGTGAAGTCCTCCTCGGAGGAGATGCGGGGGCCGCCGCACTCGTGCAGAGTGCCGATGCCGAGGGAGGCGGCCCGGCTCCGGGCCGCGCGCTGCGCCTCGGTGCGCTGGCGCGCGGAGACGGCGCCGAAGGCGGCGGCCCGCACGGCGTGGTGGGCGTCGCCGGTGAGCGGCAGCTGTCCGTCGTGGAAGCCGTCCAGGTCGCGGACGCCGGGGACGAGGTCCAGGAGGGCGGTGGTGACGACGGCCGAGTGGACGTCGATACGGGTGAGGTAGAGCGGGCGGCCGCCGGTGAGCTCGTCGAGTTCGGCGCGGGTGAGCGGACGGCGCTCGGGCCAGCGGGAGGCGTCCCAGCCGTGGCCGATGACGATGCGGTCCTCGGGGCGGGCGGCGGCGTGGGCGCGGATCAGCTCCGCCGCCTCGGCGAGCGAGGCGGCGGCGGACAGGTCGAGCCCGGTGAGGGCGAACCCGGTGGCGGTGGTGTGGACATGCGCGTCGACGAACGCCGGGGTGACGAGTGCGCCCTCCAGGTCGACCACCTCGTCCACGCCGGTGGCGAAGGCGTCGGCCGCGCCCTCCGAGCCCACCCAGGCGACGTGCCCGCGCTCCACCACCATGGCGGTGGCGAAGGGGTCGGCGGGGCTGTGGACTTCTCCACCGCGCAGCAGGACGGTGCGGTGTTCGGCGGGAGACGCAGGAGGCATGGACTCACTCATGCGACCAGGCTAGGACCTGCCGGGACCCGGTTTGTCCGGCAGGTCCCCCTCGGGGGCCGCACGCGCGCGTCGTACGGCCCGCGCAGACGTCGGCCGCATGGGCCCACGCGCGCGTGGCAGAGCCCTCACAGGGCGTTGTACGACCCCGCCCCGCGCGGCCGTCCCGGTCAGATGCGCGGCGGCCGCGCCTCGTACGGGGTGGAGAGGACGACGGTGGTGCGGCTGGAGACACCGGCCTGGGAGCGGATGCGGCTGAGCAGGTGCTCCAGCTCCAGCGGGGTGGCGACCCGGACCTTGAGGATGTAGTTCTCGTCACCGGCGACGCTGTGGCACGCCTCGATCTCCGGGATGTCGGCGAGCCGGTCGGGGGTGTCGTCGGGGGAGCTGGGGTCGAAGGGTTTGACCGAGATGAAGGCGGTCAGCGGCAGGCCGACGGCCTCCGGGTCCACGACGGCCGCGTAGCCGCGGATGACTCCGCGCTGCTCCAGACGACGGACGCGCTGATGCACCGCCGACGTGGACAGGCCCGTGGCCTTGCCCAGGTCGGTGTAGCTCATGCGCCCGTCCTTGACGAGCAATTCGACGATCTGACGATCCAGCTCCTCCATGCGGTGACCCTATTGCTCCCGGGGAGGAGCGGCACCGCCGGGGTCGACCGCAACCGGGCGGTATGGGTCATCACGGGGCACCTGCGGCGGGCATGTGACGAACACCACAGGTTTGCGTCCGGCCTGGGGTACTGCCACACGATTATGCGGACGGCCGCATGGGAAGTGCTTGCTGTGGTCGAGGCCGTACAGATCCGGCCGACCCACCCGAGGGGGAGATTCTCCATGCAGGAGCCTGTTGATTCGGTCGACACGTCCGAAGAGCTCGACGCGTACGACACCTTTGAGATGTTCCGGGTCATCTGCCCGGAGTGCGTGCAGCCGATCGCGCTGCTCGCCGACGAGGACGCGCTGCCGGAGCACGCGCTCTGCCCGACGCCGTGGAACCCCTTCGTCCTGACGGTCTGCCCGGGCACGGGCCTGTCGGCGACCGAGGCCCGCCCGGCCGACGAGACCCTGGAGGTCCAGGAGCAGGACACCGCCCTGCTCCTGACGCTGCCCCAGGGTCTCGACTGGCGCACGCAGCCCTTCTCGCACGTCGGCGGACCGGGCTCGCGCCCGATCCAGGTGCCGCAGATGCGGCGCGCGGCCTGAGGCACGTCCGGACGGGGCCTCCGGGCCCCTCCGCTCACCAGTAGCTTCCCCGCACCATCGCCGCCAGGGTGGCGTGGTGCAGGATCAGGCCGTCAGGGTCCGCGGGTACCTCGACCTCGCCGAAGTGGGCCTGTCGGTACGCGATCCTGAGCATCACGATCGCGTGCCGCAGCGCCGCGTAGAGGGTGTGGAACTCCATGTCGCGCGGGGAGTGTCCGGTGAGTTCCGCGTAGCGCCGTTCGACCGCGTCGCGCCCCAGGAATCCGGGCAGCCCGGGCTGGCCGAAGCCGACGGTCAGATCCTGGAAGAAGCGGTGCAGGTAGACCGCCCAGCCGAGGTCGACCTCGCGCGGGACACAGGCCGCCATCTCCCAGTCGAGGACGGCGGCGGGGACGAACCCGTCGTAGACGATGTTCCCGATGCGCGCGTCGCCCCAGCCGAGGACGGCCGGGCCCTCGTCGGCCGGCCAGTGCGCCTCCAGCCAGTCGAAGGCCGACTCGATGAGCGGCGAGGGCGCGAGCCCGTCCACCACCCAGGCGTAGTAGGCGCGCTGGGCGTCGACATGACGGCGCAGTGGCGTCCCCGGGCCGTCCGGCAGCAGGAACTCGGCCTCCTTCGCCGGGAACTGGTCGTGCAGCCGGGCGATGACGGAGACGGACTCGGCTTCCAGCAGGGCGCGTTCGTCGTCGGTGGCGGCGTGCAGCCAGTTCCCCTCGTACGTGTAGGGCATGACGTCCGGGGGAACCCGGCCCTCGGCGCGGGCCATGACGAAGAAGGGCGCGCCGAGCGGCTCGGGGTCCTCTTCGAGCCACAGCACGCGCGGTACGGGGATGTCGGTGTGCTCGCCGACCAGCCGCATGACCCGGTGCTGGCGGGCCATGTCGTAGACGGGGAAGACGGTGTACGCCGCGGGGTCGGCGGCCAGCCGCAGGGCGCAGCCGCGGACCGGGGCGTCCGGGTGGTCGAGGTCGAAGAGCA
Source organism: Streptomyces sp. CB02980 (assembly GCF_014451325.2). Classification (GTDB taxonomy): domain Bacteria; phylum Actinomycetota; class Actinomycetes; order Streptomycetales; family Streptomycetaceae; genus Streptomyces. Next base: position 60,861 of record NZ_JACSCH020000030.1, read on the forward strand.
GGGTCTCGCTGGACATGCCGTTGGAACCGGGCACGGCGAGCCCGGTGACACGGGCGCCGGGCAGACGCCGGTCGAGCCAGGCGGTGAGCCGGCGCCCGAGCTCCTCGGGGTCGCGGGTGGTGGTGCGGGGGCGGGGCGCAGAGGTCAAGGGGAGCTCCTCGGAGGGCCGTTGACGTGGAAGGGATCGACGGTTCGGCATTCGGCGCAAGGGGCCGTCGACTCAGGAGGACCCGGCGCGAGGGGCCGCCGAGGAAGCGCGTCGGCGGTCCGCTCGGCGCGGGGGGATGAAGACTCCTCGGCGGGCCGCTCGACGCGCGGACGAGAGGCCGCTCAGCGCGCCGTCGACGTGTGGTCGGTGAAGCCGCTGGGGTCGTGGCGGCCGAACGAGCCGTGCTCGAAGATGCCGTAGCCGGTGTGGCCGTCGAGGGTGAAGCGGGCGGCGTGGTCGGTGACGCCGTACGCCGCCATGGGGTGGGCCGCCGGATCCGTGAGGTCGTAGACGCGCCGGTCGGTCCAGCCGCGACCCTGCCAGGTGCCGTGCTGCCAGTCGGTGGCGGGCGGGTAGCCGGCGCCGACGGCGAGCGGGGAGGAGGCGAGGATGTCGACGCCGATCTCCAGGGGCTTCCCCGTCGGGTCGGTGAGATGGACGGTGGCCCGTTCCGGGTGGCGGGTGCCCGTGCGGTAAGTGATCTCGGTGCGGGGCCAGCCGAGTTGGGTGTCGCGGTGGCCGTTCCGTACGAGCAGGGCCTCGTTGAGGGTGCGGTAGCCGTCGGCGTCCTCCTGGGCGATGACCATGAGGAAGCGGTCCTCGAAGCGCATCGGGACCCAGAGCCAGTGGAAGCCCTCGGGGCGGAACTCGGCGCCGCGACCGGGCTCCTCGCCGGGGATCGGGCGGACGCCCCAGCTGCGGTCGCGGGTGCCGGTCCACTCCCCCGGCGTGACCGCGAACTCCTCGCCGCCTGCCCTGATCGTGCCCGTGCAGTGGCCGGCCTGGACGAAGCGGCGGCCTTCCAGGGTGAGGCGGCCGCCGTGGCGCTGGGTGTGGTGGGGTTCCCAGACGGCGGGGAAGTCGCCGGTCCAGCTCAGGTCGTACGAGAGGCCCTCGGGGTCGTCCGGATCGGCCGCGCAATGCAGGGAGAGGCGCTTGAGGGGCTCGTCGACGGTGATGGCGAACGGGCCGACGGAGAGGTTCATCCGGTCGTCGCCGAGTGCGTCGGAGGCCCGGACGGCGTGCAGCCGGTCGCCGACGCGGAGGGTGGCGTAGGCGTCGACGACCCCAGTGTTCGGGTAGACCCCGAGACCGGCGATGAGCAGGGCGCGGCCGGTGTGGTCGAAGACGTGGAAGATGCACCGGTCGTAGGCGTTGCGGTCGCCGCTGACGTGGTGCTTCATCGAGAGCGGGGCCTGGTGCACGGGGTATTCGTCGAGTGCGACGGGCCGGTCGTCGACGTGCCGGTGCACGGACATGGCTGACCTCCTGGTCGGCGAGCGCGTGTCTTCCGCGAGGGAAACTGACGGTACGTCAGGTGCGCGCCGGGGGGCCAGAGCCGTGCACCGGGTACCGGACGAACTGCCGCTCGAATCCCCTGGGCGGTGACCACGGCCGCCGGGGCGCGTTGGTCCGGGCATGACCACGCTGTACACGACGCCCAGCGGAATCGGTCGGCACCGACAGGCCGAGCCGCGCCTTGAAGAATCGGTTCCTCATCCGCCGTCGGCGCCCGCGCCGACGGCCACGGCGGCGCATCCGCCCGCACCGGTGCCCATCCCCGTACCGGCGCAGGCGCCCGCGCCGACCCACCTCCCCGCCGACCCGCCCATCTACAAGGCCGTGCTCTCCCTCTGGGCGAGCCAGGGACGCACCCTGCCGGGCCACCGTGACCAGGAGTGGGCGCGGCTCGCCTCGGGCCCCGTCTGGGCGGACCGCACGGTACGTGTCAGCGGGACGCTGTTCCGGCCGGGCGACGGGCGGTGACCACCCGCCGGAGCTGACGGGAACGGACGCGGACGCGCGGTGTGGCCGGGGACGGCTCCGGCGTGCCCGGCGCGTGAACCGGCCTGCCTAGCGCTTCACGCGGTAGCGCAGGTACACGACCCTGGGGCCGAACGTGCGGGTCTCGACGAGTTCGAGCTCCACCTGGCGCTCGTCCCGGGCGAAGAACGGGATGCCACCGCCGACCAGCACCGGGTAGACCATGACCTGGTACTCGTCGATCAGGCCCAGCGCGGCCGCCTCGGCGGCGAGCGTCGCGCCGCCGATCGCGATGTCGCCCTCCCCCGGCTCGGCGCGCAGCCGCTCGATCTCCTCCGCCAACCCACCGGAGGCAAGGCGGGCATGGCCCTGCACCTCCGTCAACGTGCGGGAGAAGACCACCTTCGGGAGCGGATTCCAGAGCTCGATCCACTCGCGGCCCGCGTCGTCGAGCGACGGATCCTGGTCGGCGGTCTCCCAGTACAGCATCGTCTCGTACAGCCGTCGCCCCAGCAGATGGACGCCGACGCCCCGGATCTCGTCGATCCAGAACCGGAAGACCTCGTCCTCGGGGGCCGTCCAGTCGAAGCCGCCGTCCGGCCCGACGATGTAGCCGTCGAGCGAGACGCCCATCGAGTACGTCACGCTGCGCATCAGAAGTCCTCCTCGGGAAGGGGAGCCCCGCGCGGAGATCGTCGCGAAGGCGCGTGCTGCTGCCCTGCTACCTTCCCCCCTTCAGCAGCGATCGGCTGATCACCACACGCTGAATCTGGTTCGTGCCCTCGACGATCTGAAGCATCTTCGCCTCCCGCAGATACCGCTCCACGGGGAAGTCCGCCGTGTACCCGTACCCGCCGAGCACCTGTACCGCGTCCGTCGTGATCTGCATGGCGGCGTCCGAGCAGAACAGCTTGGCCATCGCCGCGCGACGCCCGAAGGGCCGCCCCTCGTCCCGGAGCCGGGCCGCCTCCAGATACAGCGCACGGCCCGCCTCGATCCGGGTCGCCATGTCGGCGAGCAGGAAGCGGATCCCCTGGAAGTCGGCGATCGGCCGGCCGAACTGCCTGCGTTCCACGGCGTACGCCAGGGCCACGTCCAGGGCCGCCTGAGCGAGCCCGACCGCGCAGGCGGCGATGCCCAGCCGCCCCGAGTCCAGGGCGTCGAGCGCGATGGCGAAGCCCTGCCCCTCCGCGCCGAGGCGCCGCGCGTCGGGGACCCGTACCCCGTCGAAGTGGAGCTGCGCCGTGGGCGAGCCCTTCATGCCCATCTTGCGTTCGGGCGGGGCCGCGCTCAGCCCCGGCGCGTCCCCCGGCACCAGGAAGGCGGTGATGCCCCGCGCCCCCTCCTCGCCGGTCCGGGCCATGACCGTGCAGAAGTCGGCGATCCCGCCGTGGGTGATCCAGGCCTTGGTGCCGTCGATCACCCAGTCGCCGCCGTCGCCGGCCCTGACGGCCCGGGTACGGAGCGCCGCCGCGTCCGATCCGGCGGAGGGCTCGGAGAGGCAGTACGCGCCGAGAAGGCCGCCGCCGAGCATCGCGGGCAGATGGGCGGCACGCTGCTCGTCGGTGCCGTAGCGGGCGAGCGCGTGACAGGACAGGCTGTGGACGCTGACGCCGAGCCCGACGGTGAGCCGGGCCGCGGCCAGCTCCTCCAGGACCTGGAGGTAGACCTCGTACGGCTGACCGCCCCCGCCGTGTTCGG
>NZ_JACSCH020000031.1:0-57775 GCF_014451325.2 Streptomyces sp. CB02980
GTCCTCGACGCCCTGCCTCGTACCGTCAACGGCAAGCTCGACCGCCGTGCCCTCCCCGCACCCGACGACACCACCGCTTCGGAAGGGGGACGGGCACCCCGTAACCCGGCTGAGGAGATCCTCTGCGGTCTCTTCGCCGACAACCTCGGACTCGAATCCGTCGGCATCGACGACAACTTCTTCCACCGCGGCGGACACTCCCTCCGCGCCACCCGCCTGATCAGCCGCATCCGCGCCGTCTGGGACACCCGCATCACCATCAGCGACCTGTTCCGGAGCCCCACGCCCGCCCTCCTCGCCGAGCAGATCGCGGCCGGCAGCGGCGACGACCCCCTCGGCACCGTGCTGCCCATCCGGGCCGTCACGGAGACGAACTCCGGTGAACCGCCCCTGTTCTGCGTCCACGCCGTGTCCGGGGTGAGCTGGGGGTACGCCGGTCTGCTGCCCCACCTCGACCAGGACCGGCCGGTCGTCGCGCTCCAGGCCCGCAGGCTCGGCGGCCCGCACGACGCGCCGTCCTCCATCGAGGAGATGGCCGACGACTACCTCGCCGAGATCCGCCGGATCCAGCCGCACGGCCCGTACCACCTGCTCGGCTGGTCCTTCGGCGGTCTGGTCGCGCACGCCGTGGCGGCCAGGCTGGAGGCGGCGGGGGAGGACGTGGCGCTGCTGGCCCTGCTCGACTCCTATCCGCTGCCCGACGGGTTCCGTGCGCCGGAGATCGACGGCCGGCACGTGCTGACCGCCCTGCTCGGCTCCGCCGGCGAGACGGTGGAGGTGCGCTGCGCGGACACGACGCCGGACATCGGCGAACTCGCCGACGCGCTGCGCCGGTCGGACCCGGTGCTCGGCGCCCTCGAGCACGCGCAGGCGGCGGCCGTCGTGGCGGCCACCCTCGACAACCTGCGGATGCGGTACCGGTACGTGCCGGACGTCCGGTTCGGCGGCGACGCGGTGTTCTTCGACGCCACCGGCACTCCGGCTCCCGCGTCGGGGGCCGAGGCCTGGGCGCCGTACGTGACCGGACGGGTCGAGGAGTTCGCCGTCGACTGCGAGCACGCCCGGATGACCGAGGCGGAGCCGCTGCGCGCGATCGGACGGGTCCTGGCCCGGCGCCTGCGGCCTGCCCGTATCGCCCGTATCTGATCTGAACACCTGGACGCCCGGGGCCCGTACGGCAGCACCACCGCCGTACGGGCCCCGGCGCGTTCGGCGTCGTACCGGCCGAGGCTCGCCCGCCAGGCACCCTCGGCGGAGCTGTCTCCGCGCCCCGGCGCGACGGCCCCGGCGCGTCCCCCGCCGGCCGGCCGCGCGCCGAACTGCCCGCATACTGCCGCCCGACCAGCCGGATCCGGGCCCCCGCGCTGCCTAGCGTGTGGGTGTCCGCACGATCGGCCAGGCCCTGTGAGTGGTGCGGTCCGGCCCCCAGAGGAAGTCAAGGACATGGTGGATCATTCCGGTTGGCGGGTCGGCGTCGCCTCGGCCCCGATACATCACGGCGAAATTCTCCAGGGCGTCTTTCCGCACCAGGGCCAGCTCACCCGGGGACTGGTCACCCTGCCGTGCACCGTTTACACCACCCGGGCCTCGTTCATCCCCGCTCGGGGCGAGGAGCTGACCGTCTACCCGACCTGGAAGACCAAGGCGCGACGGGCCGCCCAGCTCACCGCCGAGGCCTGCCTCCCGCCCGGGGAGGGACCGGTCGGCGGGCATCTCGAACTCACCGGCGACGTGCCGCTCTGCCGCGGCTTCGGCTCCTCCACGAGCGACGTCCTGGCCGCGGTCTGGGCCGTACAGGACGCCCTGGTGTCCCCGCTGCCCCCCGAGGAGATCGCGAGGATCGCGGTGCGCGCCGAGACGGCGTCCGACTCCCTGATGTTCAACGAGAGTTCGGTGCTGTTCGCGCAGCGCGAGGGCAAGGTCATCGAGGACTTCGGGTACCGCATGCCGGCCGTGCGGGTCCTCGGCTTCGGCTCGCGGCCCGAGAACGAGGGCAAGGGCGTCGACACGCTGGCCTTCCCGCCCGCCGAGTACGGCAGCGCCGAACTCGAACTCTTCGCCGAACTGCAGGTGATGCTGCGCGAGGCCATCCACACCAAGGACGTCGCCCTCGTCGGCGCCGTCGCCACCGCCAGCACCGACATCAACCAGCGGCACCTGCCCATCCCCCGCCTCGACGGTCTGCGCTCCATCGTCCGCGAGACCGGCGCCCTCGGCATCCAGGCCGCGCACAGCGGGGACATCGCCGGGCTCCTCTACGACCGCGACGACCCCGAGGTCGAGGCCCGCACCGAGCACGCCCAGCGACTCCTGCACAACATCGGCATCCACGAGCAGTGGATCTTCACGACGGGTGACTGACATGACTACGACCACGATCGCGGGCGTCGGCAGGCTGCACGACTCGGTGGTGGACGCCACCGAACTGCCCCGCATCATCCAGGTGACCGACAACCTCTACGCGGCGGCGTTCAGCCTGATGAAGCTGCTGCCGGCGCGCTTCATCATCGACCGGGCCGAGGCCGCCGGACTGCTGCGGCCCGGCAGCCGGGTCATCGAGACCTCCTCCGGCACCTTCGCGCTCGGCCTGGCGATGGTGTGCCGGCTGCGCGGCTACGACCTGACCATCGTCGGCGACTCCGCCATCGACCGCGACCTGCGCAACCGGCTGGAGATGCTGGGCGCCACCGTCGAGATCGTCGAGTACGCCGGGCAGAGCGGCGGCATCCAGGGCGCCCGCCTCGCCCGTGTCGAGGAACTGCGCCGGATCCACCCCGACAGCTTCGTGCCCGGCCAGTACGACAACCCCGACAACCCCGGTGCGTACGCCGTGGTCGCCGACCTCATCGGGGAGACCGTCGGCTCCGTCGACTGCCTGGTGGGCCCGGTCGGTTCCGGCGGCTCCACCGGCGGCCTCGCCGCCGCCCTGCGCCCCGCCGACCCGGCGCTGCACCTCGTCGGGGTGGACACCCACGGCTCGATCATCTTCGGCTCGCCCGACGGACCGCGCACCCTGCGCGGCCTCGGCAGCAGCATCCACCCGGGGAACGTGCGCCACAGCGCCTACGACGAGGTGCACTGGGTCACCGCCCCCGAGGCCTTCCACGCCACCCACGAACTCTTCCGCAACCACGGGCTGTTCATGGGCCCCACCAGCGGCGCCTCCTTCCAGGTCGCCTCCTGGTGGGCCGCGCGCAACCCGGACAGCAAGGTCGTCATGGTGCTGCCCGACGAGGGCTACCGCTACCAGTCCACCGTCTACCACGCCGAGTGGCTGCGCGAGCAGGGCATCGAGCCGGCGCCGACCCCCGGAGGCCCGGTCACCGTCGACCACCCGCTGGACGCCCCGTCCTCGTGGACCCGTCTGGTGTGGGCCCGCCGGGGCTTCGACGACGTGATGACGCCCGAGGTCCACGACCTCGGTGACGTGATGACGCCGGAGGTCCGCGACCTCGGTGACGTGTTGACCCAGGAGGTCCACGACCTCGGCGACCTGACGACGCCGGAGGCCCGGTCGTGACCACCCCGCTGCTGCTTCTCGTCGAGTCCAACACCACCGGCACAGGGCGCCAGTTCGCCGCGCGGGCCCGCGATCTCGGAGTCGTACCCGTCCTCCTGAGCGCCGATCCCGCCCGCTACCCGTACGCCGCCGAGGACGGGCTGCGCACCGTCGTCGTGGACACCGCGGACGACGACGCCCTGTGGTTCGCCGTGACCGGCCTCGCCGCCGCCGCGCCGGTCGCCGGAGTGCTCTCCAGCTCCGAGTACTACGTCGCCACGGCCGCCGGACTCGCCGCGCGCCTCGGGCTTCCCGGCCCGTCCGCCGACGCCGTCCGAGCCTGCCGCGACAAGGCCGCGCAGCGCCGCACCCTGGCCGAGGCCGGGGTGCCCGTGCCCCGCTTCTCGGTGGCCGGCGAGGTCGCCGAGGCGATCGCCGCCGCCCAGTGGCTCGGCGGCCCGGTCGTCGTCAAGCCGGTGCAGGGGTCGGGGAGCCTGGGCGTACGCCTGTGCCGCGACCGGGACGAGGTGGCCGGCCACGCGAAGGGGCTGCTGGCCGCCACCGTCAACGAACGCGGTCTGCGCACCCCGGGCGTGGTCCTCGTCGAGCAGTACCTGACCGGGCGCGAGTTCTCGGTGGAGGTCTTCGGCGAGGAGGCCGTCGTCACGGTCGCCAAACACGTCGGCGCGCCCCCGGTGTTCGTCGAGACGGGGCACGACGTGCCCGCCGTTCTGCCCGCCGCACAGGCCGCCGCGCTCGTCGACACGGCCGTACGCGCCGTCGGGGCCCTCGGCCTCGGTTGGGGCGCGGCCCATGTCGAGCTGCGGCTCGACGGCGACGTCGCCCGCGTCATCGAGGTCAATCCGCGGCTGGCCGGCGGCATGATCCCGGAACTCGTGCGCCGGGCCCGCGGCGTCGACCTGGTCGGCGCCCAGGTGCGGGCCGCACTCGGCGAGCCCGTCGACCTCTCCGGTGCGCCGGACGCCGCGGGCGCGGCCTCCATTCGCTTCCTGACGGCCGGCACCGACAGCGTCCTCGCGGACGTCGCCGCCGCCGAGGCGGCGGCCCGCGCCGTACCCGGTGTCGTCGACACCGCCCTCTACCGCCCGGCCGGAACCACGGTCGTACCGGCCGAGGACTTCAGGGGGCGGGTGGGTCATGTGATCGCGGCCGGTACGGCTCCGGAGGAGTCGGCCGAGGCGGCCGAGACCGCGCTCACGCTGGGACTCGCCACAGCGCTGACGGCGCTGACGGCAGTGACGCCGGTGACGCCGGTGACGGCGAGCGTGCCGATGAGCGATGCGCCCGGCGTGCCCGCGAGCGGCGCGCCCGCGAGGGAGGCGGTGCCGGTATGAGCGGCGCGCAGGAGGCAGGCGTCCACACCGGCCGGCTCCGCACCGGGCTCGACCCGCGCGCCCATCGCATCGTCTACGACCAGTACCGCACCGACGACGGCGACCCGGTGGGCGACGAACTGCGGCTGATCAGCGAGGTCGACCGGGCCCATCTGGTGATGCTCGCCGAACGCGGCATCGTGGACGCGAGCCGGGCCGCAGCCCTCCTCGACACCGTCGACGCCCTGCGCGCCGAGGACTTCGCCCCCGTACGGGCCCGCCCCATGCCGCGCGGCCTGTACCTGGCGTACGAGGGCTGGCTCGTCGACCGGCTCGGCCAGGAGACCGGCGGGGTGCTGCACACCGGGCGCTCCCGCAACGACCTCAATGCCACCACCGTACGACTCAAGGTGCGCGGCCCCTACGGGCAGCTCCTGGACGAAGTGGCCGAGCTGGCGCGGGTCCTGCTCGACAAGGGGGAGGAGTACCGGGACGTCACCATGCCCGCGTACACCCACGGCCAGCCCGCCGTGCCCATCAGCTACGGCCACTATCTGACCGGGGTCGCGGGCGGCGTGCTGCGCTCGCTCGCCGGACTGCTCGACGCCGGGCGGGAGATCGACGTCAACCCGCTCGGCGCGGGAGCCGTCGGCGGCACCTCCGTGCCGGTGGACCCGGCCCGTACCGCGGACCTCCTCGGCTTCACCGCCGCCGTGCCCAACTCGGTCGACGCGGTCGCCTCCCGCGACTTCGTGCTGCGGATGCTCTCCGCCGCCGCCGTCCTCGGCGTCCTCATGGCCCGGGTGGCCCGCGACCTGACCTGGTGGACGACGGAGGAGTTCGGGCTGCTCCGGATGGCCGACGACCTGGTCGGCTCCAGCTCGATGATGCCGCAGAAGCGCAACCCCTTCCTGCTCGAACACATCCAGGGCCGCTCGACCGCCGCCCTCGCCGGGTTCACCGGCGCCGCGGCGGCCATGTCCACCGCCGGCTACACCAACGCCATCGCCGTCGGCACCGAGGCCGCCCGCCATCTGTGGCCCGGTCTCGCCGACACCACCCGGGCCGTGACCCTGCTCCGGCTCGTCGTCGACGGGGCGGAACCCGACCGCGACCGGATGCGCGACCGCGCCCGGGAGGGCTTCACCTCGGCGACCTACCTCGCCGAACGCCTCGTCGTCGACGGCATCCCCTTCCGCACCGCCCACCACCTGGTCGGCGAGACCGTCCTCGCCGCCCTCGACAGCGGTACGCCGCTGTCCGAGGCGGCCCGCGCCCAGCCCGACGTGGCCGCGGCCGCCGCCGGATACCCGGCCGACTGGCTCGACCCGGAGACCGTGGCCGCCGCCTGCGCCCACGGCGGTGGCCCCGGCGGCACCGGACCGGCCGAGGCCCTGACCCGGGCACGGGCCGAACTCGCCGCCCTCACCGCCGAGTCGGCGGCCCGCCGTACGCGCTGGGCCGACGCCGCCGAGCGCCTCTCGGCCGAGGCCGCCAAGGTGGTGGCCGTCTCGTCGGACGACGTGCCGCCCGAGGAGACCGCCGCCAAGGTGGTGGCCGTCCGATGAACGCGCGGCGCCGGGACGGGCTGCTGCGGCAGCGCGACTTCCGGCTCCTGTGGGCGGGGGAGACCACCAGCCGCTTCGGCAGCAACATCACCGGTGTCGCCATGCCGCTGGTGGCCGTGGTCACCCTGGACGCGAGCACCTTCTGGGTGAGCACCCTGGCGGCCGCCGCCTGGCTGCCCTGGCTCTTCCTCGGGCTGCCGGCGGGCGCCTGGGTGGACCGGCTGCCGCGCCGCCCGCTGATGGTCGCCTGCAACGTGGGCTCCCTGGTGCTCCTGCTCAGCGTGCCGGCCGCCGCGTGGCTCGATGTGCTGACCATGACGCAGCTGCTGGTGGTCTCCCTGCTCACCGGGGTCGCGAACGTCTTCTTCTCCATCGCCTACCGGGTGTACGTGCCGTTCGTCGTCCCCCGCGAGCACCTCACCGAGGCCAACGCCAAGCTCCAGGGCAGCGAATCGGCCGCGCAGCTCGCCGGGCTCGGCGGCGGCGGTGTCCTGGCCGGCGCGTTCGGAGCCGTCAACGGACTCCTCGCCGACGCCGCGACCTTCCTGGTCTCCACCCTGTGCCTGCTCGGCATCCGTGGGAAGGAACCGGCGCCGGAGCGACCCGAACGGCCCCAGGCCCTGCGCAAGGACGTCGCGGAGGGCCTGCGGCACACCGTCCGCGACCCGTACCTGCGCGTCCTGACCACGTACGGCACCGTCACCAACCTGCTGCTCACCGGCTACCAGGCCATCCTCACCGTGTTCCTCGTGCGGGAACTCCACGTCGGCGAGGCCACGGTGGGCTGGCTGCTGGCCGGCAGCAGCGTGGGCGGACTGCTCGGCGCCATCGTCGCCACCCCCATGGCACGGCGCTTCGGCACCGCGCGCGGCATGCTGCTCTGCAAGTTCGCCACGGCCCCGTTCGGGCTGCTCATCCCGCTGGCCGAACCGGGCTGGCGGGTCGTGCTGTTGCCCGTCGGCGGCGCCGTGCTCGCCCTGGGCGTCGTGTCCGCCAACGTCATCCAGGGCGCGTTCCGCCAGCAGTACTGCCCGCCGCAGCTGCTCGGCCGGGTCACCGCGAGCGTCTCGGTCGCCAACTTCGGTGCCATTCCCGTCGGTTCGCTGCTCGGCGGGGTGCTCGGCGGGGTGCTCGGACTGCGGCCCGCGCTGTGGCTGCTCACCGCCGGCCTCGCGGTCAGCTCCGCACTGCTGCTGGCCGGCCCCCTGCGGGCCCGCCGGGACCTGCCCACCGAACCGCCGACGCAACCACCCGCCCCATCACCCGTCCATCCACCTGTCCATCCACCCGTCCGGCGCCCCGCCCGACCGTCCGCCGAGTCCACCGAGCAGGGAGGTTCACCCGAGCCGGCGGATTCACCCGGTCCGGCCGATCGGCGGACCCTCCGGTACGCCGTTCCCGAACAAGGCTGATCCGTCCCGACGGCCACCCGCGTCCGCGCATCCGTCATCGAACAGGAGGGGTCCCGTGAGTGATCCCAGAAGCGGTCCCTGGAGTTCCGCGAGCGGCACCCTGCTGCTCGCCCCCCTGCCACCGCCGCGTGCCCTGCCACGACCAGGTTCCCTGGACCTGTGGCTGCTCAGGGTCTCCGACGCCCGGGGCACCGGCCTCGACGCCGGTGTCCTGGACGCCACCGAGCGGCAGCGCGCCGCAGGTCTGGCGCACGCGGAGGACCGGGTCCGCTTCACCGCCGCCCATCTGGCGCTGCGCCGGCTGCTCGGCACGTACCTCGACACGCTTCCGCAGGACATCCGCTACGGCCGGGAGACCTGCCCCTGCTGCGGCGGCCCCCACGGGCGGCCGACCGTCCTGGGCGCCTCGCGCGGGCTGCACTTCTCGCTCTCCCACCGCGGGGACCTCGTCCTCGTCGGGACGGCGGTGGCGCCCATCGGCGTGGACGTCGACCTGGTCGCCGACCCGGGCGGCGCCGCGGAACTCGCCGCCATGCTGCACCCCGCCGAACAGCGCGAGATCGAGGCGCTGCCGCCCCCGCGCCGCCCCAGGGCGCTGGCCCGGCTGTGGACCCGCAAGGAGGCCTACCTCAAGGGGCTCGGCACCGGTCTCGGCCGTGACCCGGCGGCCGACTACGTGGGCTCGGGCAGCCCCGACGGAACGCTGCCGCCCGCGGGCTGGACCCTGCTCGACATCCCCGTCGACCGCGGGTACGCGGCGGCGGTGGCCGTCCACGGCGAACTGACCACACCGTCGCCCCGGGTGAACCGCCTGTCGGAGCGGGACATCAGGGGAGACCCGCCCGGCCGTGAGTGAGTGGCCTCAGCCCCGGCACACGCGGAAGGTCCCCGGACAGATCGTCCGGGGACCTTCCGCGTGTCACTCGACAGCCGGTGACCGGACGACCGGAGATCAGCCGGCCACCGCGATCCACTCGTCGAGCTGTTCCTGCGTCGTGGCCGGATCGGCCACCAGCTCGGCCAGCTCGTCGCCGGCGTGATGGCGGGTCGCGACCGCGGGGCAGCGCGCGCACGCGGCGACCCCGGTCTGCTTCCACCACTGGCACCGCGCCCTGAGGTGACACCGCGGGACGGGACCGTCCTCCTGCGCGACGGGCCGGGAGAGCACCCGCTCGACGAGCGTGCAGTCGCCGCCCCTGCGGTTGACGCAGTCGCTGACACAGTGCGACGCGAACCGCAGCACGCGCCGCGGCTCGACACCTTCCGGCACCTCGCCGAGCACCTCGGCCGCCGGTGCGGGATCGGCCAGGTACACGACGCGCCCGTCCAGTCCGGACCGTACGCCCAGGACGACGGACTCCGGCGCGTGCGCCGCTCCGCTGGGGCACCAGGTCTGCGAGGAGCCGTCCTCGCCCACGGTGGTCACCTCGGCCTCAGCAGGTGCCGGACTGGGCGCCGGCGACCTTCGTCACCCGGCCGCCGACGCTCTGGCTCAGCCCCTGCTCCCCGGCCTGCTCCTCCTGGGCGACGGCGAGTCGGATGCTGTCCTTGAGCTGGGCCGCCGAGGTGATGCGCTGGTCCGGGCCGGTCTCCGCCGCGCTCGCGGCACCGGCACCGGCGACGACGAGTCCCGCGGCGAGCAGTGCGGCGGCACCGGCCGCGGCCACCTTACGAGTCGGGTTCTCCATGGCGTACTCCTCCTCCTGGTATGGGAGTTGCGAGCGTAGGCCGGTGGAGAGCCATGGCCGGAACTTTGCGGCGGCAGTCGACCGGCGGTTACGTCTCCGAGGGCGGGACCTGCGGGAACGACTCCGAGGGAGATCCCTGTCCACGTCTCCGAAGGCGGGATCGCCGCCTACGTCTCCGAGGGCGGCCCAGGCGGAAGCAGTGCGTCGGCCAGCCGGTCGAGGGCGGCGCCGTCCGGGGTGGCCGTGCCCGTGAGGGTGCCGACCAGGGCCTGGGCGAGGACGGTCGCCGTACCGATCCGGCTGTCCTCGCGCTCGTCGCCGGTGACCTTCCCGATCACCGCGTCCCGTACCGCCGGAGAGGTGTCGGAGTCACCGAACAGGTCGGGGAACGACAGCGCCATCATGCACACGCCCACGTTGGCGGAGAGGATCGAGCGCCCCGCGAGTTCCGGGGTCGTCCGGAGCCGCCCGGCGTCACGGCAGCGTTCCACCGCCTTCAGGAGGATCGCCTGCGCCTCCTTGACGGCCCCCGGCTTGGCGTCGCCGGTCGGCGTGAACATCAGCCGATAGAGGTGCGGGTTGCGGAGCGCGAAGGCGACGTGGCTGTCCCAGGCCGTCCGCAGGTCCGCCACCGGGTCGTCGGTGAGCGGGTTCTTGCGCTTCTCGGCCAGGAAGCGCTCGAAGCCGATGTCGGCGACCGCCGTGAGCAGGCCCTGCTTGTCGCCGAACTGCCGGTAGATCTCGGGCATGCCGACCTTCGCCCGGTCGCAGATGGCGCGGGTCGAGATCGCCGGCGCGTCCTTGGTGGCGAGGAGTTCCTCGGTGGCTTCCAGGATGCGCGCGCGTGCGGTCGACATGCCTCCCACGATAACAGCGCTAACAGTCCCTCGTAATCAATGCTTACAAGCTGTGTTAGCGTTGAAAACGTCTCGGGGGTCGGGCGCCGCCTCCGGGCCGTCCGACCGTTCGCAACGAGAGAGCTGGTGTTCCCCCATGAACCGTTCGACGTTCCGCCGCGTCGCCTCAGGGGCCGTGGCGGCCACCGTGGGCGTCGCCCTCCTCGCCGCCTGCGGCGGCGAGGACGAGGACACCGCCGACCCCGCACGGCCGTTCACCGCCACGCACGTCGGCGGGCCGACGACGATCCTGGAGATCGGCGGCCTGCGCATCCTGCTCGACCCGACCTTCGACGCGCCGAAGAAGTACAGGAGCGGCCTGGAGAAGCTCCGGGCCCCCGCCTTCGGCGTAGACGGGCTCGGCACGATCGACGCCGTACTGCTCTCGCACGACCAGCACGACGACAACCTCGACGACTCGGGCCGCGCCCTGCTGGAGGACGTGCCCGTCGTGCTCTCCACGCCCGGCGCGCGGAAGCGTCTCGGCGACCACGTCACCGCCATGAGGAGCTGGGATTCCCAGGAGCTGAAGACGGCCGGCGGCACCGTCAAGGTCACCGCCGTGCCCGCCCTGCACGGCCCCGACGGCGTGGACCGCGGCGCGGACGGCGAGGTCACCGGCTTCGTCCTCAGCGGCAAGGGCGTCCCCACCACCTACGTCTCCGGCGACAACGCCTCGGTCAAGGTCGCCGAGGAGGTCGGCGACCGCGTCGAGAAGGAGATCGGCCCCATCGACACCGTCGTCCTCTTCGCCGGCGCCGCCCGCACCCCCGCGATCCTCGACAACGCGCCGCTGACCCTGACCTCCGCGAACGCCGCCCTCGTGGCGAAGAGCCTCGCCCCGCGCAAGGTCGTTCCGGTGCACACCGACAGCTGGAACATCTACTCCGAGGACATGCGGTCCCTCGTGAAGGCGTTCGAGGACCGGGGGATCGAGGGCGAGCTCGTCGACCTCGCGCCGGACGGCACCCCGAAGAACCTCTCGTGAACCCCGCTCTCTCCCTCCGCACCCCTACGAAAGGAACCGCCATGACCGCCTCCACCACCCTCCGCGACGTGATCGGCCTTCCCCAGGACCTGCCCCGCCTGAGCGAGTCGGCGCTGATCATGATCGACTTCCAGAACACCTACCGCACCGGCGTCATGCGGCTCGACGAGGCCGAGAGGGCCGTGGCCGCCGGCGCGCGGCTGCTCGCCGCCGCCCGCGCCGCGGGGGCGCCCGTCGTGCACGTCGTCAACGACGGCGGCGAGGGCACTCCTTACGACATCCGGGCCGAGATCGGCGCGATCAGCGACGAGGTCGCCCCGATCGAGGGCGAGAAGGTCGTCGTCAAGCAGTTCCCCGACGCCTTCCACGCCACCGACCTCGAAGAGACCCTGAAGGACCTCGGCGTCACCGGTGACCTGGTCGTCGCCGGGTTCATGACGCACATGTGCGTCCTCTTCACCGCACAGGGCGCCTTCAACCTCGGCTACCGCCCGACCGTGGTCGCCGAGGCCACCGCGACCCGCTCCCTTGAGGCCCCCGACGGCACCGTCACGGCGTCGGAGGCGCTCCAGGCCGCGAGCCTGACGACGGTCACCGACCTCTTCGGCACGGTGGCCCGCACGGTCGACGAGCTCGTCGCGTAACGGGTTCTCCCGGCCGGCGAGGGGCGCCGCCCCTCCGGCGGCCCCCCGACCGGCAAGGGGTGCCGCCCCGTCCGGCGGCCCCCGCCCTACCCGTGACCGCCCCGTCCCACCCCCGCCCGGCCCCTCGACACCGGGAGTTCACCCGAGGTGCACCGAAACACCGCCTGATGATCGGTCACGGGTCGCCCGACTCGGCGGTAATGGCGGTCGGCCCGTGACGGATCGCCCGGGCGCTCCTGTTCCGTACGCCCCCTGGAGGACGTGTGCCCCCCGCCGCCGAGACCGTGCTCGACGAGGTCGACGGCGAGGAGGGGACGGGCGGCTCGAAGCTCCCGACCGGCTCCCCGCGGCGCCGGCTGCGCTCCCCGGCCGTCGCCGGTCCGCTCTCGGCCGCCCTGCTCACCGCCGTACTGCTCGCCCTCGCCACCCGGCTCTCGCGCAGCTCCCCCTTCGGCCCGGTGACCAGGAACATCGTCGACCTGGGCCAGCAGTACCTGCCGTTCCACGCGTACTGGCGCTCGTTCCTCCTCGGCGAGACCCACGGAGACGCCTTCCTCAACTGGAACTCCGGCTTCGGCGCCAACTTCCTCGGTGACATCGGCACCTATCTGAGCAGCCCCTTCGACCTGCTCGTCGTGCTCTTCCCGGCGGACCGCATCGAACTCGCCCTGTACGTCGTCACCGCCGTCAAGATCACCGCGGCCGGGGCGGCGATGGCGCTGCTCCTCCTGCGGATGCGCCCCGGTCCCTGGCCGGTCGCCGCCGTGCTGGGCAGCGCGTACGCCCTGTCGGGCTGGACCTTCAACCTCGGCGCCACCGTCCCGATGTGGCTCGACGGACTCGTCGCCTTCCCGCTGCTCTGCCTGGTCGGCGAGTGGGCCCGCACCGGGCGCCGCCCCGTCCTCGGCCCCGTCGTGGTCGCCCTGGCCTGGACCGCCAACTTCTACACGGCGTACATGGCGACCATCGGCGCCGCCGTCGTCCTGCTCGTACGGCTCCTCACCGCCGAGGAGACGGCCGGCGCGCGGCAGCGCCTCGCGGGGGCGCTGCGTGCCGCGCGCGGGGTGCTCATCGGCATCGGCCTCGCCGCACCGCTCGTCGTGGTCGTCTTCCTCGGCACCAAGGTCGCCGACCCCACCCCCGAGTCCACCTTCGCGCCCGCCGCCTGGGTGGAGGTCCTCGCCAGGTTCCTGCCGGCCACCGCGAGCCTCGCGAGCCCCGCCCTCTTCATCGGTACGCCCGCGCTCGCGCTCGCCCTCACCCTGCCCTTCAACGGGGCCGTCGCCCCGCGCGTCCGGGCCGGCTGGTCGGCCGCGGTCGTCCTGGTGACGCTCTCCCTCCAGTGGGAGCCGACCCATCTGCTCTGGCACGCGGGCGCCTCGCCCAACGGCGGCCCGTACCGGCAGACCTTCGTCCTGTGCGGGCTGCTGATCGTCGCCGGCTGGTTCTCGGCCGCCCGGGGCGTGCCGCGCCCGACCGCGCTCCTCGCGGGCGGCACCCTGCTGGGGCTCCTGGCGTGGGCGGCCCGCGACAGCATCGACATCGACCGCTGGACCTACCCGGCCTTCGGCGTGGCCGCGGCCCTCGCGGTCGCCGCCGCCCTGGTGGC
Organism: Streptomyces sp. CB02980; assembly: GCF_014451325.2. Lineage (GTDB taxonomy): Bacteria > Actinomycetota > Actinomycetes > Streptomycetales > Streptomycetaceae > Streptomyces. The sequence goes on from NZ_JACSCH020000031.1 coordinate 13,639, forward strand.
CCTCCTGCACAGCCGCAGGACGACGGCCGGCGAACCACCCGCACCCGTCTCTCCCGCGCGCGCCCTGACCACCGCGCGCCTCCTGCCCGTCCTCGCCGTCGTCCTCCTCGTCGCCGCGCAGGCCGGCGAGGCGGCCGTCACCGGGAAGCGGATCGAGGAGCAGCAGCGCGACAAGGTCGCCTGGTCGCCCCGGATCGGCCCCTGGCACACCGCCGTGGCCGACGAGGTGGCCCGCGCGGACGCCTGGCCGAAGTACCGGACGGAACCCGGAGAGGTCCCCGGCGGCAACGACGTCCTGATCGTCGGCGGGCAGGGGGCCGACTACTACAGCAGCCTCACCGCCGAGGTCACCTCCCGCACCCTCGCCTCCCTGGGCTTCGGCTACTACGCCAAGGGCCGCCACCCGGTCACCCTCGACAACCCGGTCACCGACGCCCTGTTCTCCATCGGCACCCGGGTCCGCTCGGTGCCCTCCGCACCGGTACGGCAGGACGCGCTGCCCCGGGCGACGGTGTCCGTCGCCACCACGCCCGTACCGCCGCTGGTCACCGTCCGTCCGGCGAAGCGGCCGGCCACCCACCCCGGGGACTCCGCGTTCGCCGAGCAGGAACGGCTCCTCGGTGCCGACGTGTACGAGCTGCCGGCCGTCACCCGTGACGGACGGACCGTCAGCGCCCGCTGCCCGGCGGGCTCCCAGGCCTGGTTCTGGGCCCCCGAGTACCGCGGCGGCGCGACCCTCGCGGGGGAGCCGCGCGTGGACTTCGAGGGCAAGGCGCCTGCCGTCCGGGCCCCGATGCGGGCCCTCGGCACGGTGCCCGGGTCCGGCGAGGTACGGATCGAGCTGAGCCCCGAGCGCACGGTCCGGCTGCCGCGTCAGCCGGTCGGCTGCCTGGTCAGGGCCCGGCTCGACTCCGCCGTGCGGCAGCTGACCGCCACCGGGGCCGTCGAGGTGCGCGCCACCGGCCACACCGTCACGGCCGAGCTGCCCCCGGGCAGCACCGGGACCGCGGTGCTCGCCGTGCCCCGTACCGCCGGCTGGCGCTGCGCCGCCGGTGACGCGGAGCCGCGCCCCGCGCGCGCGTACCGGGGTCTCGTCGCGATCCCGCTCGACGGCCGCGCGAACACGGTCACCTGCTCCTTCCGCCCGCCGGGTCTCACGCTCGGCGGCGCCGTCGGCCTGACCGCCCTCCTCGCCCTGATCGCGACGGGGGTCCTGCACCGACGGGCCGGGCGGCGGGCGGAACAGCCGGCCGACGGACCGGCCCTCGCGTGAGGCCGCTTCCGCACGGGCTTTCCACGGGGGACGCCAAGAGTTCACCCGGAGTGCACACGCGGATCGTTCGCCCGGAAAAGTGGAGCGTTACCGTTCCCGCCGTAGCGGCGTTTAATTGTTCGATTCAGTATGGGGATTTCGAGTGCCGAAACTGTCCGTCGTCGTACCGTTCCACAATGTCGGGGCCTATGCGCCCGACACCCTGCGCAGTCTCGCGAACAACGCGGATCCGGAATTCGAGTTCCTGCTGATCGACGACTGCTCGACGGACGACACCCCGGAAATCCTCGACCGCTGGCGCGACCGACTGCCGAACGCCACCGTCATCCGGCACGAGACGAACAGCGGTGTCGCCCAGGCGCGCAACACGGGAATCGACGCCGCGCGCGGTGACCACATCACCTTCCTCGACGGCGACGACTGGTACGCGCCCGGCCACCTGAAGGCCATGGTGACCGGAATCGAGAGCCTGGACTGCGATTTCGCCCGTACCGACCACGTCCTCTCGGAGGGCCGGAAGCGGAACATCCGCTATGCCCCCGCCAAGCGCCGCGACACCGTGATGGACCCCCGTGACGGAATCTCGCCCGCCAGCATGGTGACGATGGTGGACTATCCCTTCGTCCCCTTCGGCATTTACAGCTCCCGTCTCTTCCAGAACGGCGAATCCCGTTTCGAGACGTCCCTGAGAACGGCCGAGGACCGCCTCTGGGTCTGGCGCCTCCACCTCAAGGCACGCACCTTCGCGGCGCTTTCCCTGCACGGTGTCTTCTACCGCCGGGGCGTCACCACCTCGCTCACCCAGATCACCGACAACCGGCAGCTGGACTTCATTCCCTCGTACGACACCCTGCTCGCCGACGTCTCCCGGGACGCGGAGGCGGACCGGTTCCTCCCGAAGGCGGTCCGCACCTACTGCGCGATGATCGCCTTCCACATGGGCAAGGTCGGCAAGTACGAGCCCGCCGTCGCCGAGCGGCTCCGCGTCGACGTGCGCGACGCGCTGCACCGGATGCCGCAGCAGGTCCTCGAAGAGACCCTCTCCACCATGGACACCCCCCGCAGCACCCTCCTCCGGAGCCTGCGCGACACCGTAAGGACCGCCTGACCCATGGCCCCCGCCCCCGCCGCCGACCAGGCACCGGCGCTCGACCCGGCCACCGACGGCCGTCCGGTCCAGATCTTCCAGGTGTCCACCCTGTACGGCGCCGCCACCCTCGCGGCCTCGCTGGACGCCGGCCAGTTCGGCCCCCGTGAGGACCACCGCCGGCTCCTGCTGATCTCGCGCAACGCCGAGATCCCGGAGACCGCGCTGCGCATGGAGACGATGACCGGCTACGAGCGGATCGCCGCCCGTTTCGACGGCGTCCTCGACTGGAACGAGACGATCCACCCGTACCACCCCGCCGCCTGGGCCCCCCGCCCCGAGGACGCCCCGCTCTGGCAGCGCGTGATGCGCACCGCGTGGGACCTGGGCACCGCCCCGGTGGAGCTGATCGTCGAATCCATCCAGGTCAATCCCGCCAAGGCCTTGGCCGGCTGCTTCCCCGAGAGCGCCCTCCACGTCTACGCGGACGGCCTCATGAGCTACGGCCCGACCCGCAACGACCTCGCGCAGTCGATCGCCTGCCGCATCCGGCGGGTCCTCCACCTCGACCTGGTGCCGGGCCTGCGCCCCCTCCTCCTGAGCGAGTACGGCGTGGCGCCGGAGCTCGTCCCCGACGACGCGTTCCGCGCGGTCCTCGCCGAGATCGCCGAGGAGGCGGCCGACGACCCCGAGATCGTCCGGGCGGCCGCCGCCGAGCCCACGGCCCTGATGCTCGGCCAGTACCTCGCCGCCCTCAACCTCCTCACCGCCGAGGAGGAGGAAGAGCTGCACGTACGGATGCTCCGCGGCGTCACGGCCGCCGGACACCGCTCGGTGGTCTTCAAGCCGCACCCGTCCGCGCCCGCCGGCTACTCGACGGCGCTCCAGGAGGAGGCGGAGCGGTCCGGGGTACGGCTCACCGTCCTCGACGGACCGCTGCTCGCCGAGACCTTCTACGAGCGGTGCAGGCCCCGGCTCGTCGTCGGCTGCTTCTCGACCGCGATGTTCACCGCCGCCGTCTACTACGGCGTCCCCATCGCGCGCGTGGGCACGGCCGAGGTCCTCGAACGGCTCACCCCCTTCGAGAACAGCAACCGGATCCCGCTCACCGTCGTCGACCACCTGGTCGCGGACCTGGAGCAGGGCGGGGAGCCGACGGTCCCCGGAGCGGCGCCGGACTCGCTCACCCCGCTCGTCCGCGCCGTCGGCTACTGCATGCGGCACAAGAGCCACCCGGGGATGCGCGAGGAGGCCGCCCTCTTCCTGGCCGTGCACCACGCCGACCCGGGGATCGCGCACCACTTCGACGGCGAGCGGCTGACCCAGCTCGGACTGCCGGGCGGCACGGAGACGCCGGCGCAGGGCGGCGGCATGCAGTCGCGGCTCCGCCGGAGTCTCGTACGGTCCCGACGGGGCTGAACCGGCCGCCCCGGTCGGACGCGGCTGATCCGGCCGACCCGGGCCCGGCAGGGCCGACCCGGCCGGTCCACCGGCGCGAGGCCGCCGCGTCACCCGTGCCGGCGGCGGTCTCCCGGGGTCACACCCCGGGGGACCTGACGAGGGTGAAGACCGCACCCTCCGGGTCCGTCACCAGGGCCGATCGCCCCGCCGTGGCATCGCGCGGCGGGCGCAGCACATGACCGCCGAGCCGCAGGACGAGCCGGGCGGCCGCGTCCGTGTCGGCGACCTCGAAGTACGTCATCCAGTGCGGGCCCCGGTCCCGGGGCAGCGCGTTGCCGACGCCGTGCAGCGAGGCCACCGGGAGTCCGTCCACCAGGAGCGTGGCGTAGTCGTGGTCGGCGGACACGACCGGCTCGACCTCGAAGCCGAAGACCGTCCGGTAGAACTTGCCGACCGAGGACGTCTCGTACGTGAGGAGCTCGTTCCACACGGGGGTCCCGGGCGGTCCCGCCGTCGCCGTGCCGTGGTGCGCCTCCGCCTGCCAGACACCGAAGACCGCGCCCACCGGGTCGGAGCAGACCGCCATCCGGCCGGCCTCGCCCGCGTCCAGCGGGCCCACGGCCACGGTGCCGCCGCAGCAGCGGATGCTCTCGGCGGTCTCGTCGGCGTCGGCGGTGGCCAGATAGGGGGTCCAGGCGATCCGCAGGTGCCGGTCGGGCGGCAGCTGGCCGATGCCCGCCACCTCCTTGCCGTCGAGCAGCGCGCGCACGTACGGGCCGAGATGCTGCGGACCGGGTTCGAACTCCCAGTCGAAGAGTGCGTTGTAGAACTCCTGGGTGGCGTCAAGCCCGTGCACCATCAAGCTCACCCAGCAGGGTGTGCCGGGTGTGCGCCGAGTCGCCTCGGTCATCGTGACTCTCTCCTCGGACCATCGTCGTGCCCGTGTCCCCGTCCGATGGTGTCACCGACGGGGCCGTGGCGCGCCCCGGTCGCACCAAAGAGTGGCGCGAACCCGCTGCGACGACGCGGGGAGGACGCCGGGTTGGTCCCCGCGGCCCGCGCGGCTGCGCGAGGATGGCACCCATGAACCCCATCATCGTCGTAAGCGAACTGCTGAGCGAGTCGGCCGGGGCCCGGCCGCCGGTTCTCCTGGACGTGCGCTGGACGCTGGGCGGCCCGCCCGGACGTCCGGCGTACGAGGCGGGGCACCTCCCCGGCGCGGTCTACGTCGACCTGGACACGGAACTGGCGGGCCCGCCCGGCAACGGCGGACGCCACCCGCTGCCCGACCCGGAGGCCTTCGGGGCCGCGATGCGCCGGGCGGGTGTCTCCGCGGGCACCCCGGTCGTCGTCTACGACGGCGGCCTCGGCTGGGCCGCGGCCCGCGCCTGGTGGCTGCTCCGCTGGGCCGGCCACCCGGACGTCCGGGTCCTGGACGGCGGTCTCGCGGCCTGGACGGGGGAGCTCACGGAGAAGGTGCCCGCGCCGGAGCCGGGCGACTTCCGGCCGGAGCCGGGCGCGCTCGGGCTGCTCGACGCCGACGGGGCGGCGGCGCTCGCCCGCTCGGGGCTGCTCCTGGACGCGCGGGCCGCCGAGCGCTACCGCGGGGACGTGGAGCCGATCGACCGGGTCGGCGGGCACATCCCGGGCGCGGTCTCGGCCCCGACGACGGAGAACGTGGACGCGGAGGGGCGTTTCCTGGGCGCCGACACCCTGCGGGACCGTTTCACCTCGCTCGGCGCCGCCGAGGGGACCCCGGTCGCGGTCTACTGCGGCTCGGGCGTCTCCGGCGCGCACGAGGTCCTCGCCCTGGAGATCGCGGGCATCCCGGCCGCGCTCTACGCGGGCTCGTGGTCGGACTGGTCCGCCGATCCCGCCCGCCCGGTGGCCACGGGCCCGGACCCGCAGTAGCCCTCGGCAGACGGCAGACGGAACCCGCGGCAGTCCTCCGTAGACGCAACCCGCGGTAGTCCTCCGTACCCGGAGACCCGCACGGGTCCTCCGTACACGGAAGAGGGCCCGCGCCGATCCGGCGCGGGCCCCCTCCTCGTACGGCCGCGGCCGTCAGTCCTGCTTCTTCCTGCGGGTCCCGAAGACGATCTCGTCCCAGCTCGGCACCGCCGCGCGGCGGCCCGGGCGGACGCCGTCCGCCTCGGCCTGGCGGTCGGTGGTGCCGGTGAGCCGGTCCCGGTGGCCCGAGACCGCGCGGGGCATGAGGACGTCGGCGTACGCGGAACCGGCACCCGCCGAAGCGGCCGGGGCCGGCGGCTCCTCCGCCTCGGCGTCCTCCGCGGGCTCCGAGTCCGGGGGCTGGGGCACGACCATGTCGCCGCGGAAGCTCGGCACGGCCTCCAGGAGGCTCGTCAGGGAGTCCCGCTCCTCCTCCGGCTCGGCGGACGCGGACGCCCGCTCCAGCTGGCGGTGGTCGAGCTGGCGGTCCAGGGCGCGGTCGAGCGGCCTGTCCCGGGGCAGCCTGGCGATGCGCGGCACGAACGGGAAGCTCGGCTCCGGCGCGGCGGCGATCGTGTCGTCCGTCTCGCCGATCAGGGCACGGGCCTCGTCGTCCACGGCCTGGACGAGCCGCCGGGGCGGGTCGTAGGTCCAGCTGGCCGTGTGGACCTCGCCGGCGACGCGGTAGACGAGCAGCACCTCCCAGGTGCCGTCGTCACGCCGCCAGGAGTCCCACTGCACGGTGTCCTTCTCGGCGCCGCGCAGCAGCAGTCGCTCCTGCACCGCCTCGCCGAGCTGGGGGCCGCTGTTCTCGCCGGGCCTGCGGACCGGGGTCTTGCGGGCCCGCTCCGCCATGAAGGCACGCTCGGCCAGTACGGGGCCCTCGAAACGGCGCACGCGGTCGACGGGGATCCCGGCCATCTGGGCGACCTCCTCCGCGGAGGCACCGGCTCGTATCCGTGCCTGGATGTCGCGGGGGCGGAGGTGGCTCTCCACCTCGATCTCGATCTGGCCGAGGCGCGCACGGTCGTTGCGCACGGCGGCGCGAAGCCGCTCGTCGATCGGAAGTGTGTACTCCGTGCTGTCAGCAGCCTTCAGCACCAGTCGTGTGCCGTCGTTGGAGACGGCCACGACACGCAGTTCGGGCATGGGGACCTCCCGGGTGGTGCCTGCCGACGTCACGTGCGTCGCTGCTTCCGCTAGTCGAGTGTGGCCTGCCCGGGTGCAGCCTGCCACTACCTTGCCGAGTTGCCCGGCGTGTCGGGCGTGGACCCTGGAACGCCGTTATGACACGGTTACCTGTTGACTACCTGGAGTGACAGGCTGTCACTCTGTGCAGTCGGTTTCCGTGCGATGCCGGGCGCCGCCGGGCGAGCGCCGTGTACCGGCCCCCTCCCCTTGATCCCGGGCACCCGTGAAGGCGTCCGGACCCAGGGTTCGTCAATGTACTCCATTCGGGCCACCTGGGTGGACCGGCGCGCCGCCCAACTTTGCGGGCGGTACGGGAGTTGAGTCTCCGCGATCTTCCCCCGTACGTGTCGCTCTTCACAGAACGAGCAGAAGCGGAACTAATCCCTTCGCCCATTTGTCCCTTCTGGGTGCAAGGCGAACAGATGAGCCATCAGGGGCTGGATCAGGGGTTGGAGATGCGTCACAGGCCGGATACCGACACGGACGAGCCGGAGGAGACGGAGAGCGGGAAGAGAAGGATCGACCTGAGTGTGGCTCAGGTCTCGGGCAGCGCCCTGGCCGCGGTCATCGCCGCCAAACTCGCCTCCACCCTCGGCGTGTACGGCACGATCCTCGGCGCCGGTGTGATCAGTGTCATCGCCACCTGCGGCGGTCCGCTCTTCCAGCACCTCTTCCGGCGCACCGGCGAGCAGGTCCGCGACGCGACGGTCGCCGCCAAGCCGAAGGCCCGTCAGGTGCCGTTCGCCCCGGGCCCCCCGGACGACCACACCCTGATGCCGGGCACGGTCCGGGCACCCGCCCCGTACGCCGAGGAGCTCGACGAGGAGTTCGGCACGGCGACCACCCACGGCACCCGGGTCCGCGGCTGGAAGCGCCCGGCGATCGCGGCCGCGCTCGTCTTCGGCGTCACCATGGGCGGCATCACCGCCTACGAACTCGTCTCGGGGCAGGACTTCAGCGGCAAGCAGGGCACCACCACGTTCGGATCCGTCGTCCGAGGCGGTGGCGGTTCGAGCCAGGAGGCGCCGCCGGCCGGGGACATGGGCCCCTCGACCGCGCCCGCCGGGTCCGCCGACGGCACCGGGCGGCCGGACGACGGCGCCGGCAGCCCCTCGACGGGCGCCACCCCGACCCCGGGCGACCAGGACGACGGGCAGAACGGCACCGCGACCCCCTCGCCGGAGCCGACGCCCTCCGACTCGACCGGCGGCGAGCCGACGCCCACCCCGACGCCCACGGCTCCGACGACGGAACCGACCACCCCGACCCGGGAACCGACCACCGGGACGGTCACGCCGGAGCCCCCCTCGGCCCCGACCCCGGCGGGAGCCGGGGACGGAGCCGGCACGGGAGCCGAGTGACCGTCAGTCGCCCAGGACCCGGCGCAGATAGTCGTTGGCGAAGAGCCGGTCCGGGTCGAGCCGGTCCCGCAGCGCCGTGAACTCGGCGAAGCGCGGATAGACCTCGGAGAAGTAGGCGGCGTCACGGGTGTGGACCTTGCCCCAGTGGGGGCGGCCCCCGTGCGCCGTCATGATGCGCTCCACCGCCGTGAAGTACGCGCGGTGGGGCGTTCCCCTGTAGAGGTGGACGGCGATGTACGCGGTCTCCCGGCCCGAGGCCGTGGAGAGCGTGATGTCGTCCGCCGGCGCCGTCCGCACCTCCACCGGGAAGCTCACCTTGAGCGGCGAGCGCTCGACCATCGCCTTGAGCTCGCGCAGCGCGGCCACCGCCGCCTCACGCGGAAGGGCGTACTCCATCTCCAGGAAGCGCACCCGGCGCGGCGAGGTGAAGACCTTGTACGGGATGTCGGTGTACGTACGGGCCGACAGCGCCCGGCTGGAGAGCCTGGCGATCGAGGGAATGACCGGCGGCACCGCCTTGCCCAGCGAGCACGCCACCTGGAAGAGCCCGTTGGAGAGCAGCTCGTCCTCGACCCAGCCGCTGACCCGGCCGGGGGGAGCGGCGGGGCCAGCGCTGCGGTTGTTGCGCTTGGTGTTGCAGTTGTCCGTGTGGGGGAACCAGTAGAACTCGAAGTGCTCGTTCTCCGCGTGCAGCGCGTCGAACTCCGAGGTGACCCGGTCGAAGGTCATCGGCTCCTCGCGCGCGGTGAGCAGGAAGACCGGCTCGATCGCGAAGGTGATCGCCGTGACGACGCCGAGGGCGCCCAGCCCGATCCGGGCGGCGGAGAAGACCTCCGGGTTCTCCTTCTCCGAACACGTCAGCAGCTGACCGTCCGCCGTCACCAGCTCCAGCTCGCGGATCTGCGCGGCTATCGAGGCCGAGTCGCGGCCCGTGCCGTGCGTCCCGGTGGAGGTGGCACCGGCGACGGTCTGCTCCATGATGTCGCCCATGTTCGTGAGCGAAAGGCCCTCCCGGGCCAGCGCCACGTTGAGCCGCTTGAGCGGGGTGCCCGACTCGACCGTCACGGTCATCGACTCGCGGTCGATCCGCCGGATCCCGGTCAGCAGCCCCGGCCTGATGAGGACGCCGTCGGTGGCCGCGATCGAGGTGAAGGAGTGGCCGGTGCCGACCGTCTTCACCCGCAGCCCGTCCTCGGCCGCCCGGCGCACCGCCTCGGCGAGCTCCTCGGCCGAGGCCGGGCTCACCTCCCGCACGGGGCGGGAGGTGACGTTCCCCGCCCAGTTACGCCACGGGCTGTCCGCCGTCCTGGTGCTGCCCGACCCCGCTGTTGTCGTCCCGCTCACGCTGCCCCTCCCGGTTCGGCGCCGGCCTGCGCAGCCGGCGGTGTCCGAGGAGACCCACCGCGACCGCGAGCGCGCCCGAGACGACGGGCACCACGTACCCCGCCTCGGCCCCCGACGCGTCGACCACCCAGCCGGCGGCCGAGGAGCCGAGCGCCACACCGATCGCGAGGCCAGTACCCGTCCAGGTCATGCCCTCGGTCAGCTTGGTGCGCGGTACGTGCGCTTCGACGAGGGCCATGGTGGTCACCATCGTCGGTGCGATGGACAGGCCCGCGACAAAGAGCGCCACGGCCAGCAACGGCAAGTTCCCGGCCAGTAGGAGGGGGATCATACTCACGGCCATCGCGCAGATGCCCAGGAGCCAGCGACGGGACGGCTCGCCCTTGAGGTGGAGCAGTCCGAAGACGGCGCCGGCCAGACCGGAACCCAGCGCGTAGACGGCCAGCACGAGACTGGCGGCGGCCTTGTGGCCCTGCTCCTCGGCGAAGGCCACGGTCACCACGTCGACCGAGCCGAAGATGGCGCCGGTGGCGACGAACGCGAGGGCCAGCACCTGCAGGCCGGGGGAGCGGAGCGCGGAACCGGTCTTGCCGCCCTGATGGGGGTGCGGGACCGGCTCGGTGGCGCGCTGCGAGGTCAGCCAGAAGACACCGATGGTCAGGAACACCCCGGCGAACAGCGGTCCGGCCTCGGGGAACCAGGCCGTCGACAGACCGATCGAGAGGATCGGGCCGAAGATGAAGCACACCTCGTCGACGATCGACTCCCAGGAGTACGCCGTGTGCAGGTGCCGCTCGTCGCCCCGGTAGATCTCCGCCCAGCGGGCCCGGGTCATCGCGCCGACGCTCGGCACGCAGCCGATCACGGCCGTGAACACGAAGAGCGTCCAGTCGGGAGCCTGCTGCTGCACGCAGAGGAGGAGGCCGGCGGCGGCCACGAGCGAGACCAGGGTCACCGGGCGGAGCACCCGGCGCTGGCCGTGCCGGTCGACGAGCCGGGAGACCAGGGGGCCGAGGACGGCGGCGGACATCGCGAGCGTCGCCGAGAGGGCGCCGGCGAGCCCGTACCGGCCGGTGACCTGCGAAATCATGGTCACGATGCCGATGCCCATCATGGACAGCGGCATCCGGCCGAGGAAGCCTGCGACGGAGAACGACGCGGTGCCGGGCGCCTTGAAGATCGCGCGGTAGGGACTGGGCAAGGGGTTCTCCGGATCTCCGTGCTTCGGAGCGGGCTCCGCACGACGACTCAACACGTGTAATTAATAGCTAAAGCCTACGGTGTTGAAGTCGATGGGGCATCCCCCTTTTTCGGACGAGCGCGGGACGAGCCCCGCCGGACGGGACCGCCGGACGTCGGGTGGAACCGCCGCAAGAGACCGCCGGTCGGGCGCCGTCGGACGGGCCGCGCCCTTCCGCGCCGGGGGCGGGTGGGAGGATCGGTGCCATGTCCGATCAGCACGATCCCGCCCCGTACGACGCCCTGCTGCTGCTCTCGTTCGGCGGCCCCGAGGGCCCGGACGACGTGGTCCCGTTCCTGGAGAACGTGACGCGCGGCCGAGGCATCCCGAAGGAACGGCTCAAGGAAGTGGGGCAGCACTACTTCCTCTTCGGCGGCGTCTCCCCGATCAACGACCAGAACCGCGCGCTCCTCGACGCGCTGCGGACGGACTTCGCCGGCGCCGGCCTGGGGATGCCCGTCCACTGGGGAAACCGGAACTGGGCCCCGTACCTCACCGACACCCTCCGCGAGATGATCACCGACGGCCGACGTCATATCGCCGTCCTCACGACCAGCGCGTACGCCTCCTACTCCGGCTGCCGCCAGTACCGCGAGAACCTCGCCGACGCGCTCGCCACCCTCGAAGCGGAGGGGCTCCCGCTGCCCCGGGTCGACAAGCTCCGGCACTACTTCAACCACCCCGGCTTCGTCGAGCCCATGGTCGAGGGCGTCCTCGCCTCCCTCGCCGAACTCGACCCGTCCGTCCGCGCCTGCGCCCACCTCGCCTTCACCACCCACTCCATCCCCGACTCCGCCGCCGACTCCTCGGGACCGGTCACCGAGCACGGCGACGGCGGCGCCTACGTCCGCCAGCACCTCGACGTCGCCCGGGTGATCGCCGAAGCCGTCCGCGAGCGGACCGGGAACGACCACCCCTGGGAGCTCGTCTACCAGTCCCGCAGCGGCGCCCCCCACATCCCGTGGCTGGAGCCCGACATCTGCGACCACCTGGAGGCGCTGCACGGCGCCGGGGCGCCCGCGGCCGTCATGGTCCCCATCGGCTTCGTCTCCGACCACATGGAGGTCCTCTACGACCTCGACACCGAGGCCACGGCCAAGGCCGCCGAACTCGGCCTGCCCGTCCGGCGCTCCGCCACCGTCGGCGCCGACCCGCGCTTCGCCGCCGCCGTCCGCGAACTCCTCCTGGAACGGGCCGCGCACGAGCGGGGGGCCCGCGTCGAGCGGTGCGCGCTGGGCGCCCTCGGCCCCTCCCACGACCTGTGCCCGATCGGTTGCTGCCCGGCCAGGGCGGAGCGCCCGGCGGCGGCCGGCGCCGACAGCCCGTACGCGTAAGGAACCCCCGTGACCGAGATGGCCGACGACGTGACCGAAGGGAACGACGTGACCGACCCGCTGCTCACCGAACTGCTCGACCTCGCCCTGGAGGCCGCACGGCGGGCCGGAGCGCTGCTGCGCGACGGCAGGCCGGACGACCTGGCCGTGGCGAAGACCAAGACGAGCCCCATCGACGTCGTCACCGAGATGGACATCGCCGCCGAGAAGCTGATCACCGGCTTCCTCGCCGACCACCGCCCGCAGGACGGATTCCTCGGCGAGGAGGGCGCGTCGAGCCCCGGCACCAGCGGGGTCCGCTGGGTGATCGACCCGCTCGACGGCACCGTGAACTACCTCTACGGGCTGCCCACCTGGGCGGTCTCGATCGCCGCCGAACGGGACGGCGAGACCGTGGTCGGCGTCGTCGGGGCCCCGATGCGCGGCGAGACCTACCGGGCGGTCCTCGGCGGCGGCGCGTACGCCGCGGGCGGCCCCCGGGCGGACGAGCGGCGCCTCGCCGTCCGCCCCTCGCCCCCGCTCGACCAGGCCCTCCTCGGCACCGGCTTCGGATACGTCCAGGCCCGGCGGGCCCACCAGGCCGACGTCGCCCAGCAGGTGATCCCGCGCGTCCGCGACATCCGGCGCGGCGGCTCCGCCGCCATCGACCTCTGCGACGTCGCCGCCGGGCGCCTGGACGCCTACTACGAGCGGGGCCTCAACCCCTGGGACCTCGCCGCGGGCGCCCTGATCGCCCGCGAGGCGGGCGCGCTGACCGGCGGCCGCCCGGGGGAGCCGGAGTCCGGCGAACTGGCCCTGGCGGCCCCTCCGGGCCTCTTCGAGCCCCTCCAGGAGATCCTGGAGGGACTGGGCGCCTGGCACGACTGACGGACGCGTGAGGGCCCCGGTGCCGGGAACGGCGCCGGGGCCCTCACGCGTGTACGGGTCGGATCGGTCGAACGGCCGGATCGGTCGAACGGCCAGGCTGCGGGTCGGCCGGTCTGCGGGTCGGTCGGGGTCGGATCGGGCAGCGGGTCGGTCGGGTCAGACGCCCTGCGCGGCTACCTCCACGCCGTGCTCGGCGGCCAGCCGGTGCAGGTCCTCAAGCTCCGCCTGCTCCACCTCCGCCAGGTAGTCGTCGCCCGTCTCACGAGCCCGCGTGAGGTCCGTCTGCGTGGTCCTGATGCGGTGCAGCAGGCCTGCGGTGAAAGCGTCCATCGTGCGCCCCCTCGTCATGGGTCCGGTGGCACGGGGGTGTGCCGAGGGTGGGTGGATCACACACTGCGGTCTCTGGGGGACAGAGAGCGGTAGGTGGCGCGCCACATACAGGGCGTGATCACGGGGTGTGCAGTCGTCCTCCCCAGCCCCTTCCTCAGAGAAACCTCAACTGGCCCGTGAATCCGGTGAATTCTTCGATCCGGGCCACGCGCCCCGCCTCGCGCCCCCGTTCACCGCCCGCCCGCCCTGGGCCCCGCACCGCCGCCTTACAGCCGGTTTACGCGCGTACGGGGCAGGATGGACACGCACAGTCAGTGCTCAGGTCTTCAGCAGGTCCGCCTCAGGACCGCAGCTCAACGGGAAGGATGTACGACGTGCGCGTACTCGTCGTCGAGGACGAGCAGCTGCTCGCCGATGCGGTGGCCACCGGACTGCGCCGGGAGGCCATGGCCGTCGACGTCGTGTACGACGGCGCCGCGGCCCTGGAGCGCGTCGGGGTGAACGACTACGACGTCGTCGTCCTCGACCGCGACCTTCCCCTCGTCCACGGTGACGACGTCTGCCGCAAGATCGTGGAGCTGGGCATGCCCACCCGCGTCCTGATGCTCACGGCGTCCGGCGACGTCAGCGACCGGGTCGAGGGCCTTGAGCTCGGCGCGGACGACTACCTCCCCAAGCCCTTCGCCTTCACCGAGCTCACCGCGCGCGTGCGCGCCCTCGGCCGGCGGACCAGCGTGCCGCTCCCGCCCGTCCTGGAGCGCGCCGGCATCAAGCTCGACCCGAACCGCCGCGAGGTCTTCCGCGAGGGCAAGGAGGTCCAGCTCGCGCCGAAGGAGTTCGCCGTCCTGGAGGTCCTCATGCGCAGCGAGGGCGCCGTCGTCTCGGCCGAGCAGCTCCTGGAGAAGGCCTGGGACGAGAACACCGACCCGTTCACCAACGTCGTCCGTGTCACCGTCATGACCCTGCGCCGCAAACTCGGCGAGCCGCCCGTCATCGTGACCGTGCCCGGCTCCGGGTACCGGATCTGAACCCGATGCCCGCCACTTCGGTACCCCACCCCCACGCGCCCCCGAAGCCGGCCTGGGACCCCCGGGACCCGGTCCGGCCCCTGCTGCGCCCGACCATCCGGATACGTCTCACGCTGCTGTACGGCGGGATGTTCCTGATCGCGGGCATCCTGCTGCTCTCGATCATCTACCTCTTCACCGCGCAGGCGCTCACCCACAGCGTCTCGGAGCTGCCCTTCAAGGTCGTCGAGGGCAAGGTCCAGCCCACCACGTCCTGGTGCGAGCTGCCCGCGCAGGGCACCGGGGAGCAGCTCAACCAGGCGGTCTCCGTCTGCCTCCGGTACCAGAGCGACCAGGCCCTGGACGACCTCCTGCGCCGCTCGCTCTTCGCCCTGCTCGGACTGAGCATCATCGCCTTCGCCTTCGGCTACGCCATGGCGGGGCGGGTGCTCTCGCCGCTCGGCCGGATCACCCGGACCGCCCGCCAGGTGGCCGGTTCCGATCTGTCCCGGCGGATCGAGCTGGACGGCCCCGACGACGAGCTCAAGGAGCTCGCCGACACCTTCGACGAGATGCTGGACCGCCTGGAGCGGGCCTTCACCGCCCAGCAGCGCTTCGTCGCGAACGCCTCGCACGAGCTGCGGACCCCGCTCGCGATCAACCGCACCCTCCTGGAGGTGCACCTCTCGGACCCGGGCGCGCCGGTGGAACTCCAGCAGCTCGGCAAGACGCTGCTCGCCACCAACGAGCGCAGCGAACAGCTCGTCGAGGGTCTGCTGCTGCTCGCCCGGAGCGACAACCAGATCATCGAACGCAAACCCGTCGACCTCGCCGAGGTCGCCTCGCGGGGCGTCGACCAGGTCCACGCCGAGGCGGCGGCCAAGGGCGTCGAGATCCGGGGCGAGCGCGAGCCCGCGGTCGTCCAGGGCAACGGCGTCCTGCTCGAACGGATCGCGCTGAACCTGGTCCAGAACGCCGTCCGGTACAACGTGGCGGAGGGAGGATGGGTGGAGGTGACGACCGCGACCGAGCACGGCCAGGCGGTCCTGACCGTCTCGAACACGGGACCCGTGGTCCCCGCGTACGAGATCGACAATCTTTTCGAGCCGTTCCGGCGACTCCGGCAGGAGCGGACCGGCAGTGACAAGGGCGTCGGCCTCGGACTGTCGATCGCGCGCTCCGTGGCCCGCGCCCACGGCGGCCGTATCATCGCGGAGCCCCGCGACGGTGGCGGTCTCGTGATGCGCGTCACTCTGCCGATCTGACAGACTGCACGAGCCGACCCGGTTCCGTTCGCTTTGCGCGGAATTCCGGGGGCCCGATTCTGAGACGCTCATGTGTGATCGATCACAGGAGAGGGTGTCCGGACATCCACTCTCCGTAACGGAGAAATCCCCGTGAAAACCCGGAAAAGTCCGGGTTTCCCGGACCCGGATTGACGGGAAGTACACGGGGTGGCGCCTGCAAGGGGCGCCCGTAGGACCGTGTACGGTCCGGTTCGCCACCCGAAGCCGATCACTCGCGAGAGGACGGAACGGGTGTCGATTGAGTAACAGACCTTGATGTGAGGCAAAATCTCCGCCTCAGGTCGGGCACAAGTCCGACCTCTCACGCGTTACGTGCGCTGGAGACACCGCAACCACCCAGAGGGGGAGAGCGACATGGCAACGGATTACGACACCCCACGCAAGACCGACGACGACGTCGATTCGGACAGCCTTGAGGAACTGAAGGCCCGCCGGAACGACAAGTCGACCTCGACCGTCGACGTCGACGAGTTCGAGGCCGCCGAAGGCCTGGAGCTTCCCGGCGCCGACCTCTCGAACGAGGAGCTGGCCGTCCGGGTCCTGCCCAAGCAGGCCGATGAGTTCACCTGCATGAGCTGCTTCCTCGTGCACCACCGCAGCCAGCTGGCCAGGGAGAAGAACGGCCAGCCCATCTGCCGCGACTGCGACTGAGACCCTCGGTCGTGGCAGGCGACACACCGTCCCGGAAGCGGCGTCTAAGGCTCCCTGGGAGCCCGAAGACGTACAAGGGCGGCTCAGGCCCGGCAGAGGGCGCCCAGGAGGCCTCTGAAGCCGAGCACGCCGCCTCCCCGCCCTCCCTCGGCGTACGTGACGACGAGCGAGGCCTAACGGCCTCGCTCGAGGCCGTCACCGAGCCGGACCCGGCGCAGTTGCCGGCGGAGCGGGAAGCGGGACGGACCGACGCGTTGGACGAAGCGGGGAACGACGAGACACAGCGGGACGGGCGCTTCGGCGCCGTCAAGCGGCTCGCCAATCCCGCGCGCGCCCAGCTCGACAAGATCAGGATCGACTCCGACCGGATCGACGCCGTCCGGCGCGGCGTCGCGCAGGGCGTCCGCCAGGGCGTGAAGCGCGGCGGAGACAGCGCCAAAGCCGGCATCGGCCATCTGGCCGACCGGTTGATCGACCTCGCCCCGCGGATCCCCGTCCGCGATCTGGCGACCCTGCGCAAGCAGTTTCCCGGGCTCGGCCCCGAGGAGCTCGCCGACAAGCTCGTCGCGGGTGCGGCGAACGCGAGCTCGACCGTGGGCGCCAGCATCGGTGCCGCCGCCATGCTCCCCGTACCCCCGGCCATGCCGGCGGAGCTCGCGGCCGAGATCACCGGCGTCGCCGCCGTGGAACTCAAACTCATCGCCGAACTGCACGAGGTCTACGGGCTGCGGCCGCCCGGTCGGCTCACCCAGCGTTCGGCGGCCTATCTGACCTCCTGGGCCGAGGAGCGGGGCATCGACCCCACCAAGCCCACCACGGTCAACGCGGCGCTCGGCGGACAGCTCAAGCGCGAGCTGCGCCAGCAGATCATGAAGCGCATGGTGCGCAACCTGCCGAACCTCACGCCGTTCATGGTCGGCGCGGCGGTCGGCGCGGTCATGAACCGCCGCGACACCAAGAAGCTCGCGGGCCACATCCGCAAGGACCTGCGGAACCGCCAGGTCCCGTGGGACTCCCTCCGGGAGCTGCCCCCGCTGGAACAGCCGGAGAACCCGAAGGAGCTCGGGTTCTAGCCGGCCTCCCTCCCCGGCCCGCTCAGTCCTGGGCGTCCGTACGGACGGCGTCCAGGGCCGCCACCAGCGCCTCCGGCTCACGGCTTGAGAGGTACACGTACGGCGTCGGGTCCGACGGGTCCGTCACCTCGATCCGCACCGCCCGGGTCACATAGCCGCGCATCAGCATGAACGCGCGCGGGTCGGCCTTGTACGTGCGCCACGCGCGCGCCTCCTCCGCGTCGAGCGCCTCGGCCTCGCCCAGAGCCGAGACCGGGATCCGCGCGTCGCCCGCCACGAGCGAACCGGCCACCACCCGGATCCGGGCGGAGCCGTACGAGGAGACCGCCGCACCGGCGAGCACCGCCACCACGATCAGACCGCCCATCATCGGGACCGTACCCAGCGGGACCATGATCAGGCCGCCGGAGAGACCGAGCAGACCCGCGATGAACCACCAGGAGCGGGGCGCCGTCAGCCGCTCGTCGAAGAGCGGTGCGGCGGAGGGCACGGGGGAGGGGGCGGGGGACGATGCGGAAGGCTGCATACGTCCAAGCTTGGCACGGCGCGACCTGCGGCCATCCGCGCGGGTAAGGTCTGCGGCTGTGACTGGAACATCTGCCGCCCTCACCCCGCCGGCCGACGCCATACCGCCGGTACGCCACCCCGACGCGCCGGCCCCCGGCGAGCTGCTCGGTTCGCACTACGAGTACTGCTTCGGGTGCGGCGGCGGGCAGTCCCACGGCCTCCACCTGGAGGCGCGCGCGGGCGAGGGCGTGACCGTCACCGCCGAGTTCACGGTGACCCCCGACCACCAGGGCGCCCCCGGCCTCGCGCACGGCGGCGTGCTCGCCACCGCGCTCGACGAGACCCTCGGCTCCCTGAACTGGCTGCTGCGGGTCATCGCCGTGACCGGACGGCTCGAGACCGACTTCGTCCGGCCCGTCCCGGTGGGCACCGTGCTCCATCTGGAGGCCGCGGTCACCGCCGTGCACGGCCGCAAGATCTTCTCGACCGCCGTCGGCCGGATCGGCGGGCCCGAGGGCCGCGTCGCCGTCCGCGCCGAGGCACTCTTCATAGAGGTCAAGGTCGACCACTTCATCGACAACGGCCGCCCGGAGGAGATCCAGGCCGCCATGTCCGACCCCGACCAGGTCCGGCGCGCTCGCGCCTTCGAGGTGAACCCCTGATGAGCAACCCTGTAGACGTACTGATCCGGCGTGTGGACCCGGACGTGCCGATCCCGGCCTACGGCCACCCCGGTGACGCCGGGGCGGACCTGGTCACCACGGAGGCCGCCGTGCTGGCCCCCGGGGAGCGCGCCGTGCTGCCCACCGGGATCTCCATCGCGCTCCCGGACGGGTACGCGGCCTTCGTGCACCCCCGCTCCGGGCTCGCCGCCCGCTGCGGAGTGGCACTCGTGAATGCCCCGGGGACGGTGGATGCCGGGTACCGTGGAGAGATCAAGGTGATCGTGGTCAATCTCGACCCGCGCGAGAGTGTGCGGTTCGAACGATTCGACCGGATTGCCCAACTTGTCGTCCAACAGGTCGAGAAGGTGCGCTTCCACGAGGTGGCGGAGCTTCCCGGCTCGGCGCGGGCCGAGGGGGGCTTCGGGTCCACCGGCGGTCATGCCGCCGTGGACGGCACAACGGGTGGGAATCGATACGCTTCGGTCGTATCCGACCGGGAAGGACAGTGACGTGTTCGGACGTCGCAAGAAGAGCGGTGCCGCAGAGGACGCGGCGGGCGAGGCCGAGCAGGTCGTCGACGCGGTGGACGGCGAGGACGCGGACGACGCGGCCCCGCGCCGTGTGAACCTTCCGCCGGCGCCCCGGCCCGACGGACCCTGGGACATCTCCGAGGTCGGCAAGCCCGAGGACGGCCGTGTCGACCTGGGTGGCGTCTTCGTCCCCGGGGTCGAGGGCATGGAGCTGCGGGTGGAGGTGGCGGGCGACGCGATCGTCGCGGCCACCGTCGTCCTGCGCGACAGCGCCGTGCAGCTGCAGGCCTTCGCCGCCCCCAAGAACGAGGGCATCTGGGGCGAGGTCCGCGACGAGATCGCCACGGGCATCGTCCAGCAGGGCGGGGTCATCGACGAGGTCGAGGGCCCGCTGGGCTGGGAGCTGCGCGCGCAGGTCCCCGTGCAGCTGCCGGACGGCAACCGCGGTGTGCAGCTGGTCCGCTTCGTGGGTGTCGACGGACCCCGCTGGTTCCTGCGCGGAGTGATCTCCGGGCAGGGCGCGGTCCAGCCCGAGGCGGCCGGTCTCCTGGAGCAGATCGTCCGGGACACCGTGGTCGTCCGCGGCGACGGCCCGATGGCCCCGCGCGACCCGATCGTCCTCAAGCTGCCGAACGACGCGCAGATGGTGCCGGACGGCGTGCAGCAGGAGGAGCAGGAGAACTCCCGCTTCTCCGGCGGCATGGGCCAGCTCCAGCGCGGTCCGGAGATCTCCGAGATCCGCTAGTCCGCGCTCTGACCGGTGGGCCTCCGGGTCCGCCGCGTATCCGCCTGGGCCGATGGGCCGCTTTCCGTACGACACGTACGGGAAGCGGCCCATCGGTCGTTTTCCACAGGTTCCGCCCGCGGGCTCTGGCCCTCGGACCCGGCCGCGGACCATACTGGCGGGCACATGTTCGAGGAGGGGGAGCACAGGGTGAGTGAGAGCAGCACGCGGTCCGCGACGGCCGTCGCCGAGGACCCGGCCGGCCTGCCGATGGTCCGCGTGGAGAACCTGCGCCGTTCGTACGGCACCGGGGAAGCAGCCGTCCACGCCCTGCGCGGGGTCTCCTTCGACATCCCGCGCGGCGAGCTCGTCGCGCTCAAGGGCCGCTCCGGCTCCGGCAAGACGACGCTGCTCAACCTGGTGGGCGGCCTCGACAGCGCGGACGGCGGCTCGATCGTCATCGACGGCGTCGACCTCGCCACCCTCGGTGAGAACGGGCTCCTGGAGCTGCGCCGCGACCGGATCGGCTTCATCTTCCAGTCCTTCGGACTGCTCCCGATCCTCTCCGCCGCCGAGAACGTCGGCGTACCCATGCGGCTGCGCAAGGCCGACCCGAAGGAGCGGGAGGAGCGGGTGGCCCTGCTCCTCGGCCTGGTGGGCCTCGCCGACCACGCGAACCAGCGGCCCGGCGAGCTCTCCGGCGGGCAGCAGCAGCGCGTCGCCATCGCCCGCGCCCTCGCCAACAAGCCGGCGCTGCTCATAGCCGACGAGCCGACGGGCCAGCTGGACCAGGAGACCGGCCTCGCCGTCATGCAGCTGCTGCGCGCGGTCGTGCGCAGCGAGGGCTGTACGGCCCTGGTCGCCACCCACGACCCGCAGCTCCTGGGCCTGGCCGACCGGGTCCTCGAACTCAGCGACGGCGAGATCATCGAGCACTGACGCGGCCCGGCCGGTCCCCACCGCGGAGGCCGGCGCGGTCCCGACATCAGAAACACGTCAAGACCGCTCCGGCCCACTCTGCGCGTACGGAATGTCCGATTGGCTGGACGTATGGTCGTCCCATGGGACGCGGCAAGCTTCGGATATACCTCGGCGCTGCGCCGGGCGTCGGCAAGACCTACGCGATGCTCTCCGAGGGGCACCGGCGGGTGGAGCGCGGCACGGACTGCGTCGTGGCGTTCGTGGAGCACCACGGACGGCCGCGCACCGAGGTCATGCTGCACGGCCTCGAGCAGGTGCCGCGCCGCATCCTGGAGTACCGGGGGAGCACCTTCACCGAGATGGACATCGACGCCGTCCTGGAGCGGCGTCCCGCCGTCGCGCTCGTCGACGAGCTCGCCCACACGAACGTGCCCGGCTCCCGCAACCCCAAGCGGTGGCAGGACGTCGCCGAGCTGCTCGCGGCCGGCATCGACGTCATATCGACCGTCAACATCCAGCACCTGGAGTCGCTGGGCGACGTGGTCGAGGCGATCACCGGCGTACGCCAGCGGGAGACCGTCCCCGACGAGGTGGTCCGCCGGGCCGACCAGATCGAGCTGGTCGACATGTCTCCGGAGGCACTGCGCCGCCGGATGGCCCACGGCAACGTCTACACCTCGGACAAGGTCGACGCGGCCCTCTCCAACTACTTCCGCCCCGGCAACCTCACCGCCCTGCGCGAGCTGGCCCTGCTCTGGACCGCCGACCGGGTCGACGAGTACCTCCAGCAGTACCGGGGCGAGCACAACATCCGCTCCACCTGGCAGGCCCGTGAGCGCATCGTCGTCGGTCTGACCGGCGGTCCCGAGGGCCGCACCCTCATACGGCGCGCCACCCGGCTGGCCGAGAAGGGCGCCGGAGGCGAGGTCCTCGCCGTCTACATCGCCCGCAGCGACGGCCTCACCGCCGCCTCGCCCAAGGAGCTGGCCGTCCAGCGCACCCTGGTCGAGGACCTGGGCGGAACGTTCCACCATGTCATCGGCGACGACATCCCCTCCGCGCTCCTGGAGTTCGCCCGCGGGGTCAACGCCACCCAGATCGTCCTCGGCTCCAGCCGCCGCCGCACCTGGCAGTACATCCTCGGCCCCGGCGTCGGCCAGACCGTGGCCCGTGAATCCGGGCCCGACCTCGACGTCCACATCGTCACCCACGGCGAGGTCGCCAAGGGCCGCGGCCTCCCGGTCGCCCGGGGCGCCCGCCTCGGCCGCTCCCGGATCATCGGCGGCTGGGTGGTCGGCGTCGCCGGACCCGTCCTCCTCGCGCTGCTCCTCACCCATGTCGACGCCGACCTCGGTCTCGCCAACGACATGCTGCTCTTCCTGGCCCTGACCGTCGCGGCGGCCCTGCTCGGCGGATTCCTGCCGGCGCTCGCCTCCGCCGCGGCCGGCTCCCTCCTCCTCAACTGGTTCTTCACCCCGCCCGTCCACCGGCTCACCATCGCCGACCCCAAGAACATCGTGGCGATCGCCGTCTTCCTCGGCGTCGCCATGTCGGTCGCCTCCGTGGTCGACCTGGCCGCCCGGCGCACCCATCAGGCCGCCCGGCTGCGCGCCGAGTCCGAGGTGCTCTCCTACCTCGCCGGCAGCGTGCTGCGCGGCGAGACGAGCCTCGACGCCCTCCTCGAACGGGTCCGCGAGACCTTCTCCATGGAGTCCGTCGCCCTTCTGGAGCGGGTGGACGACGTCGAGCCCTGGACCCGGGCCGCGAGCGTCGGCCCCCACCCGGCGGCCCGGCCCGAGGACGCGGACGTGGACATGCCGGTCGGCGACCATCTGGCCCTCGCCCTGTCCGGCCGGGTGCTGCCCGCCGAGGACCGGCGCGTCCTCGGCGCCTTCGCCGCCCAGGCCGCGGTCGTGCTCGACCGCCAGCGGCTCGTGGGCGAGGCCGAGGAGGCCCGCAAGCAGGCCGAGGGCAACAAGATCCGCACCTCCCTGCTCGCCGCCGTCAGCCACGACCTGCGGACCCCGCTCGCCGGCATCAAGGCCTCCGTCTCCTCCCTCCGCTCCGACGACGTCGAATGGTCCGAGCAGGACCGCGCCGAACTCCTGGAGGGCATCGAGGCCGGCGCCGACCGCCTCGACCACCTCGTCGGCAACCTCCTCGACATGTCCCGCCTCCAGACCGGCACCGTCACCCCGCTGATCCGTACCGTCGACCTCGACGAGGTCGTCCCGATGGCCCTCGGGGGAGTGCCCGACGGAAGCGCCGAGCTCGACATCCCCGAGACGCTGCCCATGGTCGACGTCGACAAGGGCCTCCTGGAGCGGGCGGTGGCCAACATCGTCGAGAACGCCGTCAAGTACAGCCCCGAGGGCGTGCCCGTGGCCGTCGCCGCCAGCACCCTCGGCGACCGCGTCGAGCTCCGGGTCGTGGACTGCGGCCCCGGCGTCCCCGACGAGGCCAAGGACGGCATCTTCGAGCCCTTCCAGCGCTTCGGCGACGCCCCGCGCGGCTCCGGCGTCGGCCTGGGCCTGGCGGTCGCCCGCGGCTTCGTCGAGGCCATGGGCGGGACGCTCGGCGCCGAGGACACCCCGGGCGGCGGCCTGACGATGGTGCTCACCCTCAAGGCCGCACGGGGCGGCCCGCCGGCGCAGGCCCCCGACCTGCCGGCGCACGCCGTGACCTGACGCCGGCGTCCCGGAACGCCGGAGCGGCCTCCGACTCCGTCCCGAAGCACCACCGCCGCCGTCCCGAGGCGCGCGCCCCGTTCGTTCCCGTACTGTCTTGCTCCCGCCCGCACGGGCGACCGAAGAAGGAAGGTCCCCCTCCATGACCCGGGTTCTCGTGGTCGACGACGAGCCTCAGATCGTCCGCGCCCTGGTGATCAACCTCAAGGCGCGGAAGTACGAGGTCGACGCCGCACCCGACGGTGCCACCGCCCTCCGGCTCGCCGCCGAACGCCACCCCGACGTCGTCGTGCTCGACCTCGGCCTCCCCGACATGGACGGCGTCGAGGTCATCAAGGGCCTGCGCGGCTGGACCCGGGTGCCGATCCTGGTCCTCTCGGCCCGGCAGACCTCCGACGAGAAGGTCGAGGCGCTCGACGCCGGCGCCGACGACTACGTCACCAAGCCCTTCGGCATGGACGAGCTGCTCGCCCGGCTGCGCGCCGCCGTGCGCCGCGCCGAGCCGGTCGGCGGCGCCGAGGACGGGGTGGTGGTCGTCGAGACCGAGGGCTTCACCGTCGACCTCGCGGCGAAGAAGGTCCACCGCGACGGCCGGGACGTCCGGCTCACCCCCACCGAGTGGCACCTGCTCGAAGTCCTGGTCCGCAACAGCGGCCGTCTGGTCAGCCAGAAGCAGCTGCTCCAGGAGGTCTGGGGACCCTCGTACGGCACGGAGACCAACTACCTCCGGGTGTACATGGCGCAGCTCCGCCGCAAGCTGGAGAGCGACCCCTCGCACCCGCGGCACTTCGTCACCGAACCGGGCATGGGCTACCGCTTCGAACGCTGATCCAGTGCCCGTTCGGGGGCAGGTCCCGGGGACGGCGGTGGCCGGTACGCTTTCTGTATGAGTGCTGCACCGCGTACAGAGAAGCCGGCCGGTAGGTTCCGCCGGATGCTCGACCGGCTCTCCTCCTCGCCGGAGGACCTGGAGTCGGAGGAGCTCCAGGAGGACGCCGAGGCGTCGGGGTGCACGCGTATCTGCGACTGCTCCGACCGACAGATAGTCAAGGTGACTGGTACCTTGCGCACGGTCACGCTGCGTCCCCGGGCCGGTGTGCCCGCGCTGGAGGCCGAACTCTTCGACGGCACGGCACCGCTCGACGTCGTGTGGCTCGGCCGGCGCTCCATCGTGGGCATCGAGCCGGGCCGCAAGCTGATCGCCTCCGGCCGGATCTCCATGAGCCACGGCCGGCGGGTCCTCTTCAACCCCAAATACGAGCTCCGACCGCTCGGACAGGAGTAGCCGGTGACGTCCCTCGACAAGCCGACCACCACGGACCAGGACGCCCGGGCATCGAAGGAGGTCACCGAGGCCGCGCTGTTCGAGGCCTTCGGCGGCCTGCGGGGCATGATCGAGACGGTCGTGCCGGGCCTGTTGTTCGTCACGATCTTCACGATCAACAAGAACCTGCAGATCTCGGCGATCGCCGCCCTCGCGGTGTCGCTGGTCCTGGTCGCCGTCCGGCTCATCCGGCGGGACACCGTCAAGCACGCGTTCAGCGGCGTCTTCGGCGTCGCCTTCGGCGTCGTCTTCGCGATGATGACGGGCAACGCCAAGGACTTCTACCTGCCGGGCATGCTGTACACCCTGGGCCTCGCCCTCGCGTACCTCATCACCGCGCTCGCCGGGGTCCCGCTGATCGGCCTGATCCTGGGCCCGGTCTTCAAGGAGAACCTCTCCTGGCGGACCCGTAACCCGGGCCGCAAGAAGGCGTACACGAAGGCGAGCCTGGCCTGGGGCCTGATCCTGCTCGGCAAGTGCGCGATCCTCTTCCCGATGTACTGGTGGGCCGACACGACCAAGTTCGGCTGGGTGCTCGTGGCGCTGAAGATCCCGCCGTTCCTGCTCGCGGTCTACCTCACCTGGGTGTTCCTCGCGAAGGCTCCGCCGCCGATCGACGTCTTCGCCGAGATGGAGGCCGAGGAGCTCGCGGAGAAGGAGCGCAAGGCGGCCGCCGCCGCGGCGCAGACCCACCCGGAGGCCTGAGACGGCACGAGGAAGGGCCCGGACCTGACGAACAGGTCCGGGCCCTTCTTCGTACACCCGGTGCTCAGGCCCTGGCACATAGCCGTCGGTGCTCAGGCAGGCCCTCGTACGACCAGCGTTCAGGTCCTCGTACGACGAGCGCGCTCAGGGTCCTCGTACGACCGGTGCTCAGGCCCTCGTACGACCGCGCTCAGGTCCTCGTACGACCGGTGTTCAGGACTCCGTCGGCTCGCGGCGGACCTGCAGCAGGTCCTCCAGCTGCTCCTCGCGGGCCTGCGCGGCCACGAACAGCAGCTCGTCACCGGCCTCCAGGGTCTCCTCGGCGCTCGGCGTGAGCACCCGCGAACCGCGGATGATCGTCACGAGCGAGGTGTCCTGCGGCCAGGCCACGTCCCCGACCGCGGTGCCGGCGACCGCCGACTCCGGCGGGAGCGTCAGCTCGACCAGGTTCGCGTCGCCGTGGCTGAAGCGCAGCAGCCGGACGAGGTCGCCGACGCTCACCGCCTCCTCCACCAGGGCCGACATGAGACGCGGGGTCGAGACGGCCACGTCCACGCCCCAGGCCTCGTTGAACAGCCACTCGTTCTTCGGGTTGTTCACCCGGGCGACGACCCGCGGCACGCCGTACTCGGTCTTGGCGAGCAGCGAGACGACCAGGTTCACCTTGTCGTCGCCGGTCGCCGCGATCACCACGTTGCAGCGCTGGAGCGCCGCCTCGTCGAGCGAGGTGATCTCACAGGCGTCGGCAAGCAGCCACTCCGCCTGCGGCACCCGCTCCACCGAGATGGCGGTCGGCGCCTTGTCGATGAGCAGGACCTCGTGACCGTTCTCCAGGAGCTCGCCCGCGATGGAACGGCCCACCGCACCCGCGCCCGCAATAGCGACACGCATCAGTGACCGCCCTCCTCTGGACCCTCGGCGAAGGCCTCCTCGACCTTCGCGATCTCGTCCGTACGCATCATCACGTGCACCAGATCACCTTCCTGGAGCACCGTCTGCGAGGTGGGCAGAATCGCTTCGCCCAGCCGGGTGAGGAAGGCGACACGCACGCCGGTCTCCTCCTGGAGCCGGCTCACCTTGTGGCCGATCCAGGCCGGGGAGGTGTGCACCTCCGCGAGCTGCACGCCACCGCTCGGGTCCCGCCACAGCGGCTCCGCGCCCGAGGGCAGCAGCCGCCGCAGCATCTGGTCGGCGGTCCAGCGGACCGTCGCGACCGTCGGGATGCCGAGGCGCTGGTAGACCTCGGCGCGCCGCGGGTCGTAGATCCGCGCCGCCACGTTCTCGATGCCGAACATCTCGCGGGCGACCCGCGCCGCGATGATGTTCGAGTTGTCGCCGCTGCTCACCGCGGCGAAGGCCCCCGCGTCCTCGATGCCGGCCTCACGCAGCGTGTCCTGGTCGAAGCCCACTCCCGTGACGCGCCGACCGCCGAAACCCGACCCCAGACGACGGAAGGCCGTCGGGTCCTGGTCCACGACCGCGACGGTGTGCCCCTGCTGCTCCAGGGTCTGCGCGAGAGCGGCTCCCACTCGCCCGCAGCCCATGATGACGATGTGCACGTCCCCTTACCCCGCACTCCTGATCGTCTTACTGACCTGCGAAAACACCCTGCTCACAACTTTCCTCACCCGATGCGCCCGGGTCGCGGCGGGTAACACCCTGCCGGGTCACCCGGTCCGAGCTTAAGCGGCAACGCTGGCCGGGACCGCATCCGAGGTGGTACTCAGGGAGATTCCGTGCCTATCGGGGGTGCCGGTGCACGTGGCTGTTTTCGAACGCTTACGATCCTCTCCGTGTCCAAACTGACCGACCTTCCCAAACGGATCCTGATCGGGCGGGCCCTGCGCAGCGACAAGCTCGGAGAGACTCTCCTCTCCAAGCGGATCGCCCTCCCCGTCTTCGCCTCCGACCCGCTGTCCTCGGTGGCGTACGCACCGGGCGAGGTGCTGCTCGTTCTGTCCGTGGCCGGTCTGTCGGCCTACCACTTCAGCCCGTGGATCGCGCTCGCCGTCGTCGTCCTGATGTTCACGGTCGTCGCCTCGTACCGGCAGAACGTCCACGCGTACCCGAGCGGCGGCGGCGACTACGAGGTCGCCAACACCAATCTCGGGCCGAAGGCCGGACTGACCGTCGCGAGCGCCCTGCTCGTCGACTACGTCCTGACCGTCGCCGTGTCGATCTCCTCGGGCATCGAGAACCTCGGCTCGGCCGTCCCCTTCGTCGTCGAGCACAAGGTGGCCTGCGCGGTCGGCGTGATCGTGCTGCTCACCGTGATGAACCTGCGCGGAGTGAAGGAGTCGGGCTCGCTCTTCGCGATCCCGACGTACGTCTTCGTCGCCGGCGTCTTCATCATGATCGCCTGGGGCGCGTACAAGGGCATCGTCCTCGACGAGACCATGAAGGCGCCCACCGCCGACTTCGAGATCAAGCCGGAGCACCAGGGGCTTGCCGGCTTCGCGCTCGTCTTCCTGCTGCTGCGCGCGTTCTCCTCCGGCTGTGCCGCGCTCACCGGTGTCGAGGCCATCTCCAACGGTGTCCCCGCCTTCCGCAAGCCCAAGTCGAAGAACGCCGCCACCACGCTCGCCCTCATGGGCGGCCTGGCCGTCACCATGTTCTGCGGCATCATCTTCCTGGCCATGGCCACCGACGTCCGGATGGCCGAGAAGCCCGCCGAGGACCTGCTGGTCAACGGCGTCCCGGTCGGCGCGAGCTACGTCCAGGACCCGGTGATCTCGCAGGTCGCGGCCGCCGTCTTCGGCGACGGAACGTTCTTCTTCGTGCTCCTCGCCGCGGCCACCGCGCTCGTCCTCTTCCTCGCCGCCAACACCGCGTACAACGGCTTCCCGCTCCTCGGCTCGATCCTCGCCCAGGACCGCTACCTGCCGCGCCAGCTGCACACCCGCGGCGACCGCCTCACCTTCTCCAACGGCATCGTGCTCCTCGCCGGCGCCGCCGCCCTCCTCGTCTGGGTCTACGGAGCCGACTCGACCCGGCTGATCCAGCTGTACATCGTCGGCGTCTTCGTCTCCTTCACCCTCAGCCAGATCGGCATGGTCCGGCACTGGAACCGGCACCTGACGACGGAGCGCGACCCCGCCAAGCGCCGCCACATGATCCGCTCCCGCGCGATCAACGCCTTCGGCGCCTTCTTCACCGGCCTCGTCCTCGTCGTCGTCCTCGCCACCAAGTTCACCCACGGCGCCTGGGTCGCCCTGCTCGGCATGGTGATCTTCTACGGGACGATGTCCGCGATCCGCCGGCACTACGACTCGGTCGCGGCCGAGATCGCCGCCGCCGAGGAACGCCCCGACGAGTACGTACGCCCCTCCCGGGTCCGCTCCATCGTCCTCGTCTCCAAGCTCCACAAGCCCACCCTCCGCGCCCTGGCCTACGCCAAGCTCATGCACGCGAACGAGCTGGAGGCGCTGACAGTCAACGTCGACCCGGCCGAGACGAAGGCGCTCAGGGAGGAGTGGGAGCGGCGCGGCATCAACGTCCCGCTCAAGATCCTCGACTCGCCGTACCGCGAGATCACCCGCCCGGTGATCGAGTACGTCAAGAGCATCCGCCGCGAGAGCCCGCGCGACGCCGTCTCCGTCTACATCCCGGAGTACGTCGTCGGGCACTGGTACGAGCACCTGCTCCACAACCAGTCCGCACTCCGCCTCAAGGGCAGGCTGCTCTTCACCCCCGGCGTCATGGTGACCTCCGTCCCGTACCAGCTCCAGTCCTCCGAGGCCGCGAAGAAGCGGGCCAGGAAGCGCCAGGAGTGGACCGCGCCGGGCTCGGTCCGCCGCGGCCCGGTGGAGAAGGGCCACAAGGAACCGGCGGCGAGGAACAACTAGAGCCGTCGGGCCCGCGCCCCGCGCGCCGGGCCCGCGCCGGGAACCCCGGGCGCAAAGAACATCTCAAAAAGAACAACTAGACTGGTGGGCTGCCGTCCAAACGGCAGCCCACCATCGCGTCCCCTTGGAGCTTCCCCACCATGCAGAACACCCCTGTTTCGTCGTTGGTCGGGGAAGAGTACGAGGTCGAGGTCGGTCCGGTCGCGCACGGCGGCCACTGCATCGCCCGTACCGAGGCGGGCCGCGTCCTCTTCGTCCGCCACGCGCTGCCCGGGGAGAGGATCGTCGCCCGCGTGACCGAGGGCGAGGAGACCTCCCGCTTCCTGCGCGCGGACGCGATCACGATCCTCGACCCCTCCAAGGACCGCGTCGAGGCCCCCTGTCCCTTCGCGGGCCCGGGCAAGTGCGGCGGTTGCGACTGGCAGCACGCCAAGCCCGGCGCCCAGCGCCGCCTCAAGGGCGAGGTCATCGCCGAGCAGCTCCTGCGGCTCGCCGGCCTGACCCCCGAGGAGGCCGGCTGGGACGGCACGGTCATGCCGGCCGAGGGCGACAAGCTCCCGCAGGGCGAGGTCCCGCAGTGGCGGACCCGCGTCCAGTACGCGATCGACGCGGACGGCAACGCGGGCCTGCGTAAGCACCGCTCGCACGAGGTCGAGGTGATCGACCACTGCATGATCGCGGCGCCGGGCGTCTCGGAACTGGGCATCGAGAAGCACGACTGGGAGAACATGGCCTCGGTCGAGGCCATCGCCGCCTCCGGCTCGGGCGACCGCCAGGTCATCCTGACCCCGAAGCCCGGCGGCCGCCTCCCCCTGGTCGAGCTGGACAAGCCGGTCTCCGTCCTCCGCGTCGACGAGAAGGACGGCGGAGTCCACCGCGTCCACGGCCGCGCCTTCGTCCGCGAGCGCGCCGACGACCGCACCTACCGCGTCGGCAACGGCGGCTTCTGGCAGGTCCACCCGAAGGCCGCCCAGACCCTCATGCTCGCCGTCATGCAGGGCCTCACCCCCCGCAAGGGCGAGACGGCCCTCGACCTCTACTGCGGCGTCGGCCTCTTCGCGGGCGCCATCGCCGACCGCGTCGGCGACCAGGGCGCGGTCCTCGGCATCGAGTCCGGCAAGCGCGCCGTCGAGGACGCCCGCCACAACCTGGCCGCCTTCCCGCGCGTCCGCATCGAACAGGGCAAGGTCGAGTCGGTCCTCCCGCGCACCGGCATCACGGAGGTCGACCTCATCGTCCTGGACCCCCCGCGCGCCGGCGCCGGCAAGCAGACGGTCCACCACCTGGCAGGCCTCGGCGCCCGCCGCATCGCCTACGTGGCCTGCGACCCGGCAGCCCTGGCCCGAGACATCGCGTACTTCGCGGAACGCGGCTACAAGGTACGCACGCTGCGGGCTTTCGACCTGTTCCCGATGACGCATCACGTGGAGTGCGTGGCGATCCTGGAGCCGGTGAAGAAGGACGCCTGACCTGCTGTTCTCCGGGTGTGCTTGATGGGCGTCGTATGCGCCAGGTGCGGTGGCTCGACGCTTGTTCGGCGCGCGTGGCGCACGCTTGACGTG
Source organism: Streptomyces sp. CB02980 (assembly GCF_014451325.2). Classification (GTDB taxonomy): domain Bacteria; phylum Actinomycetota; class Actinomycetes; order Streptomycetales; family Streptomycetaceae; genus Streptomyces. Next base: position 44,525 of record NZ_JACSCH020000031.1, read on the forward strand.
CGAGCGGCGCAGTTCTGACGGGTCATCATGTGGCAGCGCGTGAGGTCGTTCCGTGGTGGTGGTGGCCGGTCTGGAGTAGTCCTGGTCTCGTGTTGGAGGCGCGGTTCGGGCGGGTGATTCGTGCGTCGCGATGGTCTCGCGGGGATGTGTGGGGCCGTCGCGACGGCAGTGCGTCGTCTCCGCGTCCCGTCGTCGTTGCGGAAGGAGACCGTCCGGAATTGTTCGGTGGTGGGCGGGAGAGGGGCCCCGTCGTCTGCCGTAATCCTTGACCGGGCAGGCTGTTCTCCGCCTTCGTCGGCGTGGCCCTGTAGGGGCCGTCTGACCTGCGGTTCTGTTGGTTCGGGGGAGGTGTCGGTCGGGGATTGGCGCTCACCCGTTCCGCCCATTTGCCCACGGACCGTCAACTCTGAGGATGGGCAGGCAATTTGGCTCATTGCAGACTGGCGGGCGTGCTGATCGGCACCAGAAACGAGAAGGACTCACGTATGCCGGAAATCTTTCCCGTCATCGACCTCACGCCCTGGTTCGAAGGCGACCATGACGCGCGGTCCAAGGTCGCGGAGCAGGTCGACGAGGCCCTGCGTACATCGGGGATTCTGCTGGTCACCGGGCACCGGGTGCCCGTGGGGCTGCGGGCCGAGACGCGGGCGGTGGCGCGGGAGTTCTTCAAGCTGCCCGCCGACGTCAAGGCCCGTTCCTCCATCGCCTTCGGAGGCCGGGGTTGGATCGCGCCCCGCTACGCCTCGGCGGAGGGGTACGAGGGGACCGCCGAGATGGCGCCCGACCTCAAGGAGTCGTTCTCCTTCGGCGCCGACAAGGCGACCGGCGACGACGCCGTCGACGCCCGTTGGTTCCGGCCCAACACCTGGCCCGCCGAGGTGCCGGAGATGCGCCCGGTGGTCAGTGAGTACATCGAGCGCATGCACGCACTGTCCGACGAGCTGATGTCGCTGTGCGCCGTCGCCCTCGGGCTCGGTGCGGAGTTCTTCGCCCCGTACCTCGACCACCCCACGTACGGGTTCAACTTCAACCGCTACCCGCCGGTCGATCCCACCAGGCCGCCGGCGCCCGGGCAGTTCAACGTCGCGCCGCACACCGACTTCGGCACCATCACCGTGCTGGACCGCGAGCCCGGCCCCGGTGGCCTTCAGGTCTTCACCTCCGAAGGCACCTGGGTCGACGCGCCGTACCACCCCGACGCCCTGACGGTGAACATCGGCGACCTGCTGGCCCGTTGGACCGGCGACCGCTGGCACGCGACCCGGCACCGCGTCCTGCCTCCGCAGGCGGTCGCTCCCGAGGACGACCTGATCTCGCTCGTCTACTTCTACGAGACGAACCACAACGCTCTCATCGAGTCGATGGAGCCGCCCGTCGGCCGCACCGGCTTCCCGTCGGTCCTCTCGCACGAGTACCTGCGGTCGAGGCTGGCCTCCATCGCCCCGAAGGCGAAGCACTAGCCCGGATTCCGGGCGGTCTGCGCAGCTCGCTCTACACATCGCACGACGTTGTACACATGAAGCACGAGGGGGACTCATGAAGGAAGAAGCAGCAGTGGGGGCCGGCAGATCGGAGGTTCGACGTCTCGCCGAGATGTCGAACCTCTACACGCCGTGGTCGCTGCGGACCGCGGTGACACTGGGGCTTCCCGACCTGATCGCCGAGGGACCGGAGGGGGTCGTCGGCATCGAGGAACTGGGGAAGCGGTCGGGAACGGACACCGATGCCCTGCGCCGGCTCACCCGGCACCTGGCCAACCTGGGCCTGTTCGAGGAAGTCGGGCCGGACGGCCTGCGGTTGACCGACCTGGGCGAGGTGCTCCGCTCGTCCCACCCGGCGAAGATGGCTCACTTCCTCGACCAGGGCGACGCGTTCATCCGGTCCAACGACGCGGTCATCCCCGCCATGGTCGACTCCATCCGCACGGGTGGCGCGGCCTGGGAGAGCGTCTTCGAGAAGAACCTCTGGGAGAGCCTGGCGGCTGACGAAGCCCTGTCGACGTCCTTCGACCGGACCATGTCCCAGCACGCCGACATCCTGGGCCGGCGACTGGCCGAGACCCGGGAGTGGGCCGCGGTCGACAGCGTCGTCGACGTCGGCGGCGGCAGTGGCCAGCTGCTGGCCAACATCCTCCGCGAGCATGCCCACGTGAAGGGCACAGTCGTCGATCTGCCCGACACCGTGGGCCGGGCGGCCGAGATCTTCGAGGCGGCCGGTGTGTCCGAGCGGGCCGACGTCGTCGGCCGGAGCTTCTTCGAGCCCCTGCCGGCCGGCGCCGACGCCTATCTCCTCGTCCACGTCCTGCACAACTGGCCGACCGGCGAGGCGTCGAAGATCCTGCGGGGCTGCGCCGAGGCGGCGGGGACCACCGGCAAGGTGCTCGTCGTGGACCAGGTCGTCGACCTCGAGGGACATCCGGCGCCGTTCATCAGCACGCAGCGCGACCTCTGCATGCTGGTCATGGTCGGCGGCCAGGAACGCACCGCCGCCGAGTTCGAGGCGCTCGGCGAGGAGGCCGGCCTGCGGCTCGTCTCGGTGACCTCGCTGGGCGCGGACGGCAACTCCCTTCTGGAGTTCCAGAGTCGGGCACAGTGATCGCATAGACGGGCTGGTGACGAGGTCACAGCGGCATGGCTGTGACCTCGTCGCGTTCCCCCGGGGAGCCGGCGGTGAGGTCGCCGTTCTCCCCGGCGGCCGTCACAGCCAGGAGCGCTGGGCCGCCTTGAGGCCGGCCTCGAACCGGCTCGTCGCGCCGAGGCGTTCCATGATGGACGCCATCTGACGGCGGACCGTACGAACCGAGATCCCGAGGCGCTGACCCGCGGCCTCGTCGGTCAGGCCGGACGCCAACAGGCGCAGCAGCTGGCGCTCGACGGGGTTGAGGCCGGTCTCGGGGTCGCGGCGGGTGCACGCGCCGAGGGGCTCCGCCAGCGACCAGGACTGCTCGAACAGGGTCACCAGGGAGAGGACGATGCCCGGTTCGGTGATGTAGAGCGCGCCCTTGCGGCTGTCCGCCGGGTCGAGCGGGACCAGGGCGTGGCTGCGGTCGGTGATCACCATGCGCTGCGGGACCACCGGGGCCGTGCGGACCTCGCCGCCGTGCTTCAGAAGCCAGTTGGCGTGCTCGACGGTGGCGGCGTCGTTGCGTACGCAGTCCTGGTAAAGCGTGCGGAACGTGACCCCGCGGGCCAACGCCTCGGCGTTGGGCTGCCGACTGGCGAGCAGGTCCTCGGCGCGCTGGGCGCGGCCGGGGTGCACGCCCATGCACTCCCCGGTCATGGTGCGGCCCATGATCTCAAGGCGGCTCTGGATCGCGTCCAGCCCCAGGAGTCGTTCCCCGTGGGCTCCGTGGGTCTGTGCGCCGTCGGCGTGAGCTGCGAAAAGCTCGGTGACGACGGCGCGCGAGGCCGCCAGATCCGCCTGCCGTCGGGCCAGCTCCGCCTCCTGCTGACGGAGTATGTTCGTGAGGCCGATCTGCGGGCTGACGACGCAGAGATCGCCTGGGTGGTCGCGGGAGACGCGTACGAGCATCAGCCGGCCGAGCTCGTCCAGCGCCGCGCGTACCTGATTCTCGGTCAGTAACGTTGCAACTGCCAACTCTGCGACGCCCGACTGGGGCTGCTCCAGCATGACCCGATAGATCGAGTCGGCCTCCACTGACAGCCCAAGCGTCTCGAGCACCCTGGTGTTCCCCCTTGATGTGAAGCCCCCGTAGGGGGTCTCCTGCGCTGAGGATCATGGCAGCAGAGGCTGAATGATTCAAGGTCAGGCGGTATGTGCCGGGTGGGGCGAGGTTGCCGTCTGGCAGCAAGCTGTCAGACCTGATGATGTCGCCCGATGTGCCTTCCCTCCACGGCCCGATGGCGTCCAGAGTGGGTCTCAGGCCGGACGGCATAAACCGCCAGAACACGGCTTCGCAATTTGCACATTCATTACCGACACTTGATTAAGGGTTTCCCTCATGACGTTCTCGTCTCGTCTCGTCCTCTCCGTCGCGGCCTGCACCGCCGCGCTCACCGCCCTCCTGGCCGCTCAGTCGAGCACGGGGACGGGTGTGCGGGGATGGTCCGCGAGCGACGTGAACGTTCCGGTCGTCCAGGTTCAGAACGACCTGTCCTGGGGCTGACGCGGTGCACGCCGTCTACGCGTCCCTGACCGCCTTGCCCGGGGTGGTCGTCGGACCGGACGACGCGAACGAACTGGCCGACAGCCTGTGGGCGCACGCCGCACAGGAGGACGGCCTGGAACACGTCCTGGTCCGTGCGCAGGCGGCGGACCGCGTCGATCTCATCATGTTCCTCCTGGAGGGATCGCACCCCGACCCCTTGCGCCAGGCAGCTGCCTTGATCCGAGGGTGCTACAGCGCTTCGGGAACCCTGCCGTCGAAGTACCAGGCGCCCGGCGACCCCGACCTCGACAGGCCGCGGGCCGACGCCAGTTGAAAGGCTTGACCGAGAAGTGGGCTCTGATCGTTTCGTGGAAGCAACCGCAGTGATCGACCGATGCGCGACGTTTCCCTCGCCCTGCGCGTCGGGGGTATGTGACACGGCACGTCTGCTGGCCCTGTCCGACGAGGCCTGGCGCGACGGCCGACTGGAGGACGGGATCACCCTCGCGGGCACGGCCACCCGCATCGCGTGCGACGCGCCGACGCACGAGTGTGTGTTCCACGCCCACATGAAGCTGGCGCTTCTCCTCTCCCAGATCCGCAGGTTCGACCAGGCGTGGGAGGCCCTCGACGCCGTCGGTGCTGTCGGCGCTGTCGGTGCCGGCGGTGCCGGCGGTGCCATGGGGGAGGACGGGCGGAAGTCCGCCGTCTCCACCCTGGTCAGGGCGCAGGTGACCGCGGCCTCCGGAGACCTGGCGAAGGCCGTGGACCTCGCCAAGGCCGGACTGGGCGCCGCGGAGGACGCCGGCCTGCGGGCGTGGATCCCGGTGGGCCACTTCGTCCTCGCCTCGGCCGCGCTGCGCCAGGGCGAGCTGGCGACCGCGATCCGGTACGCACGCCAGCTCCAGGAAGACGCCGTGTTCGGCCGCGAGATGCTGCCGGCGGGTCAGTCGGCATGGGCCGTGGTCCAGGTCGCCGAGGCCGACCGGGGCCGGGAGAAGACCGCTCGGCTCGCCGCGGAGCTCCTGCTGTCGGGATCCGTCACCCGCCAGCTCTTCATCGCCGAACCGGCCGCCGCCCCCTGGCTCGTACGGCTCGTCCTGAGCGCCGGGGACACGGCGCTGGCCGCAGAGGGCGTTCGCGCGGCCACGCGGCTCGCGGAGCGCAACCCCGGGGTGCACTCGGTCGCCTCGGCCGCCCTGCACGCCGCCGGGCTGCTGGAGAACGACGTCGTGAAACTCCGGAGGGCCGCGGAGCTGCACGTCGATCCCTGGGCCCGGGCCTCGGCGATCGAAGACCTCGCCATAGCGTTGGCCCGTACGGAGTCCGGCCGCGCCGAGGCCGCCGAGACGTACGAGGAGGCCATGCGGATCTATCTCGACACGGGCTCCCTGCGGGACTCCTCGCGCGTCAGGAGCCGCCTGCGTTCGATCAACGCGAACCCCAACCCCCGCGACCCGGGCCGGCCGCGCAGCGGTGTGCCGAGCCTGACGGACACCGAGTACGCGGTCGCCAAACTCGCCGCGCAGGGATTCACCAACGGCCAGGCAGCCGACCAGCTGTTCCTTTCCAGACACACGGTCGCCTTCCACCTGCGCAAGATCTTCCGCAAGGTCGGTGTCTGCTCGCGCGTCGAACTCGCCCGGGAGTGGAGCTTCCTGGACGTCGACGGCGCCGCCGGCGAGGGAATATGACCTGACGTCCCATCCTCTCGCCGGCCGGACTCCGGCCCGGTCAGACCTGTTCGGCGGGACCGGGCTTCACGTTGGGATTGCGCGAGAACACGTTCTCCGGGTCGTAGGCCCGCTTCACGGCCCGCAGCCTCGCGTACGTCGCCGGCGGATAGGCGGCGGCGATGTCCTCCTCGTCCGCTTCGCTGAGGAAGTTGCTGTACGCACCCCGCACGTACGGCGCGAGCGACTCCCAGAACGCGGCGAGCGCCGGAGCGGCCGCCTCGTTCTCCTCCCGCGTCCCCATGTTGATCGTGTTCATCAGAGCCTCGGAGCCTCGGTGCGCGAAGGCCGTGGCGTCCTCCGGCACACGGTTCACGGCGCCACCGAGACTGCGGAACTCCAGGAACAGCGTGCGGAAGGCAGCCGCCCCCTCCAGTGCGGCGTCGATGAAGGCGTCGCCGCACTCGGGGACGAACCGGCTGCGCACCGTCGGCTCCCAGCCCGGGGGGAGCCCACCGGACGGCGCGAGCACCTGCGGGACCGGCACCAGGTCCACGGTCTTGCTCTCGACCGTGCCCAGTTCCAGCAGCGGTGCGATCGCCTCGTCGCCGTCCTCCCCCGCGTAGCAGAAGATCACGGTGATCGGGGCCGGGGTGTCGCCGCGTGTGGGGAAGAGCGTCACATGGGACATGAGCGCGTCGGGCGCCCCCCGCATGTGCCGCGCCCAGCCCTTGAGCACCTGCGCGGCCTCGGCGCCGGGGTAGACGGCCTTGCCGTACCGGACGCGTGCCAGCGGGCGCGCGGTGATCTCGAAGGACGTCACGATCCCGAAGTTGCCGCCGCCGCCGCGGAGCGCCCAGAACAGCTCGGGGTTCTCACCGGCGCTGGCCCGCAGGACACGTCCGTCGGCGGTGACCAGCTCGGCGGCGGTCATGTTGTCGAGGGCCAGGCCGTCGGCGCGGGCCGTCCAGCCGATGCCGCCGCCGAGCAGCAGCCCGCCGACGCCCACCGACGCCGTGTCCCCGGAGGAGAACGCCAGGCCGTGGCCCTGCAGGAACGCCGCGACCTCGCTCCACACCGCGCCCGGTGCGACGCGCACCCGGTGGTGCTCGGCGTCGAGGAGCTCGACCGCGTTCATCGGCGACAGGTCGATGACGAGACCGCCCCTGCTGGTGCCGAAGCCGGCCAGGCTGTGCTTGCCGCTGCGGACGGAGACCTCCAGCCCCTGCTCGCGCGCGAACAGGACGGCTCTGCGGACGTCGTCCGTGCCGTGGCAGCGCACGACGGCCGCCGGCTCGCCCTTGCGGGAGAACACATGGCGGTGCTCTTCGTACGTCTCGTCACCGGGCAGGACGACCTCGCCGGAGAGGTCCTCGGCCAGTGCGTTGAAAGCCTCGTTGTTCATGAGCTCCGCTCCAAGCGGGTGGTGCCTTCGGTGTCTTCGGGGTGCTGGACGGGGTTGAGATGCATCAGGGCCCTGGCGGCCAGCCGGTAGCCGAACGCGCCGAGACCGACCACCACGCCGTCGGCCAGCGGCGCCATCACGGACTCGTGGCGGAACTTCTCGCGCGCCCACACGTTGCTGAGGTGCACCTCGATCCAGGGGCGGGGGTACGCGGCGAGCGCGTCGCGCAGACTCCAGCCGGCGATCATCAGGGCACCCGGATTGACGATGGCGCCCACGGTGTTCGCCCGGTGCTCGTGCACGGCCCGGACCAGATCGCCCTCGGATTCGTGCTGCACCGAATGGACTTTCCACCCGCGCTCCGCAAGCTCGTCGCCCACGGCGGCCGCGATGTCCGCCAGGGTGTCCGTGCCGTACACATCCGGTTCGCGTTCACCGAGAATCCCGAGATTGGGACCATTCAGAAGAAGAATTGCGCTCAAGGGCCACCTCTTGTATCGGAAGAGCGCGTGCGACGAGGAGCGCGCCAGGCAGCCTGTGCCGCATACGCATGTACGCGCAATCCTGCGTGATGTGCGGCGAGTTCGACATCGCGCAGGTTGACAGTGCACGCCCGCCCACCCGGTGGAACTGTCAGGCTGAGGGATGCCGCGCCGACAGCGTGCTCGCTACTGTCGGAGCGTCGCCACAGGCACGTCCGGGGGTCCGGCCCGACCACCCGAATTCAGCGGACGACTCTTGGTCCGTTCCCGGCCTGTCGGAAAGGCCGGTCCAGTCGGTTCAGTCGGTTCAGTTGAACGAGTTGAACCAGTCGGACCAGTCGAAGACATCGAGCAAGTCGAATAAGTCGAATAAGTCGAGCAAGTCGAGCAAGTCGAGCAAGTCGAAGAAGGAGAGTCGTCGGCCATGACGCAAGCGTCCACGCGCGAGGATCTGTGGGTTCGCCGCTACCACTCGGCGCCCGACAGCCCGATGCGTCTGGTGTGCCTGCCGCACGCGGGCGGCTCGTCGACCTTCTACTTCCCGGTCTCCAAGGCGCTGTCGCCCGCCGTCGAGGTGCTCGCGATCCAGTACCCCGGCCGTCAGGACCGCCTCGCCGAGCCGGGCATCGAGTCCCTGCCGGAGCTGGCGGACCGGATCTTCGACGCGCTCCAGCCGTTCATGGACCGGCCACTCGCCCTCTTCGGCCACAGCATGGGAGCGGTCCTCGCCCACGAACTGGCCCTGCGGATGCGGCGCGCGGGGCTGCCCGACCCGGTACGGCTCTTCGTGTCCGGCCGGCGCGCCCCCTCCTGCCGCCGCGACGAGGACATCCGGCTGCGCTCGGACGCGGGAATCCTGAATGAACTGAAGGCCCTGCACGGCACGGACGAGTCCATGCTGAACGACCCCGACGTCCTCGACATGATCATGCCGGCGATTCGCAGCGACTACCGGGCCGTCGAGACCTACCGGTTCGCGTCCGGCACGCCGCTGAGCTGCCCCGTCACCGTGCTGACCGGAGACGAGGACCCACGGGTCACCCCCGCCGAGGCGGACCTGTGGCGCGAGCAGACCACCGGTGAGACGGACGTCCATGTCTTCCCCGGCGGCCACTTCTTCCTCGCCGACCGCGCCGCGGACGTCGTCTCCCTGGTCGCCGACCGGCTGACCGCGAACGCCGTTTCCGGCGTGGCGGGTTGAGCGCCGTGACCGAGGGCGTCACGGAGTCCTCACGGAGGATCGACGTCGAGCTCGGCGAGCGCTCGTACGCCGTGCACATCGGGCCCGGCGTACGCATGCTGCTGGCCGGCGAGGTGTCCGCCACCGGCGCGCGCCGCGCCGTGGTCGTGACCGCGCGCGGGCCCGGGGCGGTTCCCGACCCAGGCGTCCCCTTCCACGTGGTGGAGGTCGCGGACGGCGAGGAGCACAAGAGCCTGGCCTCCGTCGAGGGGCTCTGCCGGTCGTTCGCCGAGTCCGGGCTGACCAGGGACGATGTCATCGTCTCCTGCGGTGGCGGCACCACCACCGACATGGTCGGCCTCGCCGCGTCCCTGTACCACCGGGGTACGCGGGTCATCCATCTGCCGACGTCGCTCCTCGCACAGGTGGACGCCAGCATCGGCGGCAAGACGGGCGTCAACCTCCCCACGGGCAAGAACCTCGTCGGCGCCTACTGGCAGCCGCGGGCGGTGCTCTGCGACACCGACTACCTCGACACCCTGCCCCCGCGCGAACGGCTGAACGGCTACGGGGAGATCGCCCGTTGCCACTTCATCGGCGCCGGGGACCTGCGGTGGCTGCCCCTGCACGAACAGATCGCCGCCAGTGTGGCCCGTAAGGCCGAGGTGGTGGCCGCCGACGAGCGCGACACCGGCCTGCGCCACATCCTCAACTACGGCCACACCCTCGGGCACGCCCTGGAGCGGGCGACCGACTTCGCGCTGCGGCACGGCGAAGCCGTCGCCATCGGAACGGTGTTCGCCGGACGGCTCGCCGGAGCGCTGGGCCGCATCGGCGCGGAGCGTGTCGCCGAGCACCTGGAGGTCGTCGGCCACTACGGCCTGCCGACCCGCCTGCCGGAAGCGGTGGACGCCGGAGAACTCGTCGAGCTGATGCGGCGGGACAAGAAGGCGACCTCCGGCCTGGCCTTCGTCCTGGACGGACCGGCCGGGGCGGAACTGGTCCGTGACATCGACGAGGCGGCCGTCCTGGACTGTCTCCGCGCGATGCCCCGCGACGGCCGCTGATCGGCGACGGGTTCCCCGTACTCCCTCACCCTCTCCGTCCGCTCCTCTTCCTTTCGCTCCGCTCCTTCCGCTCCTTCTCCTTCGATGCCGTGGAGGCCAGCCAGCATGCTCAGGGACACCGACACCGACACCGACACGGACGTCGTCGTCGTCGGATACGGGCCGGTCGGCGGGGTGCTGTCCATCCTGCTCGCCCAGCGCGGCTGGCGCGTGACCGTGCTCGAACAACGCGCGCGCCCCTACCTCCTCCCGCGCGCCACCAGCTTCGACGGCGAGACCGCCCGTCTCATCGCCGGAACCGGGATCGGCCCCCAGATCGGCGAGTTCACCGAACCGGCCGACGGATACCGCTGGCAGAACGCGGCCGGGCAGGCCCTGCTGGACATCGACTTCGCGGCCGTCGGCCCGTACGGCTGGCCCGACGCCAACACCATGCACCAGCCCACCCTCGAAGCCCGTCTCGCCGCCCGGCTGTCCGCCCTCCCCGGCGTGGACATCAGGCGCGGGGAGCGGGTCGTCGGCCTCGCCGACCACGGGGAGCGCGTCGAGGTGACCACCACCGGCCTCGACGGTGCGACGCACGCCCTCACCGCCCGCTGGGTCGTCGGCTGTGACGGCGCCCGCAGCTTCGTCCGTGAGGCGCTCGGTGTTCCCGTCACCGACCTCGGGTTCTCCTACGACTGGCTCCTCTGCGACGTCGAACTCGCCGAGCCCCGCACCTTCACTCCCAGCAACGTGCAGATCTGCGACCCGGCCCGCCCGACGACCCTGGTCGCCAGCGGCCCGGGCCACCGCCGCTGGGAGTTCATGCGCCTGCCCGGCGAGACCAACGCGGAACTGGAGCGGCCCGAGACGGCATGGCGGCTGCTCGCGCCCTTCGACGTCACCCCCGCCAACGCGACGCTGCTGCGCACGGCCACCTACACCTTCCAGGCGCGCTGGGCGGACCGGTGGCGGGTGGGCAGGGTCCTGCTGGCCGGCGACGCCGCGCACCTCATGCCGCCCTTCGCGGGCCAGGGCATGTGCTCCGGCATCCGGGACGTCGCCAACCTGGCGTGGAAGCTCGACCTCGCGGCGCGCGGCCTGGCCGACGCCTCCGTGCTCGACAGCTACACCGTGGAACGCCGGAAGCAGGTGGAGGAGTCGATCCGCTCCTCGGTGAAGCTCGGCAAGGTCATCTGCGTGTCCGATCCGGGCGCCGCGGCCGACCGGGACGCCGCGATGCTCGCGAGGGTCCCGTCAGGTTCGAGTACCCGGCCCGAGCCGGCGCCGCCGCTCTCCGGTGGGCTGCTCTACCAGCGCTTCACCGGCGTGACCGAACCGCCGGCCGGTGACGTCGTACCGCAGGGCCGGGTCCGGTACCGGGGCCGTACGGGCCTGTTCGACGAGGCGGTGGGGCGCGGCTTCGCCCTGCTCACCACCGAGGACCCGCTCGTCGCCCTCGGCGAGGAACGGCTCACCTTCCTCATGGGCCTGGGCGCCCATGTGGTCCGCCTCGTTTCGCCGTCCGGTGCCGAAACCGGTGCCGGTGCCGAAACCGGTGCCGGTGACGATGCCGAAACCGGTGCCGGTGACGATGCCGGAAGTGGTGCCGAAACCGAAACCGGTGCCGATGCCTATGCCGACGCTGAAGCCGATGCGGCCGATCTGGACGGCGTGTACCTCTCGTATCTGCGGCGCTGCGACGGTACGACCCTGCTCGTCCGGCCCGATTACCACGTCTTCGGAGCCGCGAAGGGGGCCGCGGAGGCGGCGACGCTCGTCGACGACCTGCGGGCCCAGCTCACCGGAGCGGTGCGGGCTCCCCGGTCCCGGCTCGGGATCTGAGCTCCGTTCCCCGCCCTGCTCCCCGTACCGATTCCGACTCTCCCTTCCCCCTCTTCTCTCGTTCCTCGTGGAGGTACCCCATGTCTGAGACGCCCACCGCACGCGAAGTGTTCCTCCGGGTGATCGACGGTGTCCCCAAGCTGGTCGCCGGCGACGCCTCCCAGGCCGACGCGCTCGCCGCGCTCTACGCCGAACAGACCCGCGTGGAACACCCGATGGCGCCCGTCGGCGACACCCCGCTGCTGACCCGCGAGGCCCTGCGCACGCACTTCGCCGAGGGCCCCGGGAAGTCCGCGGCCGCCGGTCTGCGCGACTACCGCGCGGAGGACGTCGTCATCCACGAGTCGACCGACCCCGAGGTCGTCGTCGCCGAGTTCACCTACCGCGGCACCGTCAACGGCAAGGACCTCGCCCTGCCGTGCGTGTACGTCCTGCGGGTCCGCGACGGCCTGATCATCGAGTCCCGCAACTACACCAACCACCTTGAGGGTTCCCGGCTCTTCGGCCGCCTCGACCAGCTCTTCGCCGCCCTGAAGGAGCTCTGACGCGGCTCTGATGCGGCGCTGACACCGATCTGAAGCGAAGTACGAAGGCCCGGTCGGGCGGGACGGCTGTGACACGCCGTCCCGCCCGACCGGGCCTTTTCGCGGACTCCGCCGGCCGTCACCAGCCGCCGCCGGCCGCCGCCCGCCGTCGTCAGAGCGAGCGGGCCAGCGCGCAGGCGCCCCGCAGCGAGGAGAGGCCGCCGAGGGCTGCCGGGCGCACCGGTGAGCTCGGACCGCCGGTCCGGACCAGCCGCGACACGTGCCGGGCCACCCCGTCGACGAAGCCGGGAATCCCCTCGGCGAAGCCGCCGCCGACCAACGTCAGCTGTGGATAGAGGAGTTCGTGCACGCCGACCACTGCCGTGGCCAGCGCCTCGCACGCCTCGTCCACGGCCGCCACGGCCCACGGCGCACCCTGGACCACTCCGGCGCGCAAGGCCTCGAAACCGACCTCCCCGCCCCGCAGCCGCGCCGCCCGCCGCAGCGTGGCGGGACCCGAGGCGACGGCCTGTACGCAGCCCCGGCGCCCGCACACGCACGGGGCGCCGCCCCGCTCGACGATCATGTGCCCGATCTCGAACGAACCCCGGCCCGGCCCCGGGACGACGGCCCCACCGTCGACGAAGCCGCCGCCGACACCGGTGCCCACCCCCAGGTAGAGGAGACGGTCGCAGCCCGCCTCCTCCGCCTCGGCGAGCGCGCCCAGGTCACCGTCGTCGGCCCAGCCGACGGCCGCCTCGGGGAACAGCCCCCGCAGCGCCGCCCCCAGATCGACGCCCGTCCACTCCGGCCGGCTCGGCCAGGCCACGACCCGGCCCGAAGGGCTCACGGTCGCGGGCATGGCGACACCCACCGCCCGGAACCCGCCGCCGACACCCGTGCCCGTACCCGTGCCCGTGCCCGTGCCCGTGCCCGTGCCCGTGCCCGTGCCCGTGCCCGTGCCCGTGCCCGTGCCCGTGCCCGT
>NZ_JACSCH020000031.1:57785-63660 GCF_014451325.2 Streptomyces sp. CB02980
ACCCGTACCCGTACCCGTGCCCGTGCCCGTACCTGTGCCCGTACCCGCACCCATGCCCGTACACCCGCGCATGCGAGCGCGCAGCCCGCCGACGGCGTCGGCGAGCTGCGCGAGATCCGCTGTGGCGCTGTGGCGCTCGTTCCACGGGAAGGACACCTCGTACGGGTCCTCGCCCTCGGACTCGACCCGGAGGGCGACCTTGGTGCCCCCGACATCGACGCCGAGGTGACGTCCCGTCCCCACTGTGCGATCCACCGCCCGTCTCCTCGGACCTCTCAGTGACCGGGCACCGCGGGGCAGACCGCGAGCAGGTCGGCGGGTCCGCGCAGGACCACGTCGGGACCGCAGGCGAGCAGTTCCTCCTCGTCGATGGTCGCCCACACGGCCGCGGCCGTGGAGACCCCCGCGCCCTGCGCGCTGGCCATGTCGGTGGGAGCGTCGCCCACCATGACGGCGCGCTCGGCCGGTACGCCGAGCAGGTCGAGGGCGTGGAGCACGATGTCCGGGGCGGGCTTCGGCCGGGGGATCTCGTCCGATCCGATCACATGGTCGAAGTAGTGGAGCAGCCCGAGGACGTCGAGCAGCGAGCGGGCCCGCGCACCGGCCTTGCCGGTGGCTATGGCGAGGCGCAGGCCGCGGGCGCGCAGGGTCGTCAGCAGGTCCACGACGCCGTCGAAGACCCGCACCTGGTCCGCGAGACGGTAGCTCTCACGGACAAAGGGCTCCTCCATCTCCAGCGGGAGCCCCATGATCTCCATGATGTCGGTGAAATAGCGGCCCTGGTGGCGCTGGTACTCCTCGAACGGCGCGGGGCCGTCGCCGACGACCTCCGCGTAGGCACGCGTGAAGGCCTCGTTCATCACGGCGAGGCTGTCGACGATGACGCCGTCCAGATCGAAGATCACGGCGTCCCTGACCGGAATCAGCGTCGCCGTCGTGGTGTCGTTCGGTTCGACCGGGCTGGTTGTCATGACATTCCCAGGGGGAGGAGGGGAGAGGGGTCGGGGGAGGGAGCGCCGGATGCGAGGGCGGCCTCGTAGAAGCGCTCCGTGATCCGGATGTTCCTGCGGATGTCCGCCACGGCGCTGCCGCGATGGGCGGGATCGCCGAGGAGCCGGGGCAGGTCGTCGAGCTGACGGCCGTACTCCACGCCGATCGGCTCGGCGGGCAGCGCGATGTCCTCGGTGCGGCCTTCGCGGGTCAGCGTGAGCGTCGGTACGGGTTCCCGGTTCGGGCTGAACCCGAAGACGCACCGCAGGGTCGCCGTGCCCGCGCTGCCCTCGACCCGGATCAGGGTGAGGTCGCGTGCCGCGTGCGAGGCCCAGCCGGCGCGCAGCGCCACCGAGGTGCCGTGCTCCGACACCAGGAAGCCGCGGGCCGTGTCCTCCACGTCGCCGCGGAGCTCGGCCTGCGGTCCGTCCTGGCGCCAGGCGGCGCCCCACGAGGGGTCGTTGACGAAGTCGTCGGAGACCGCGCCCGCGACCTGGACCATGGGGACCGGCCCGAGGATCGCGTCGAGGGTGTCCAACAGGTGCCAGCCGAGGTCCAGCAGGACACCGCCGCCGGCCTGATTGCGGCTGGTGAACCAGCCACCGGCCTTCGGGACGCCACGCGCCCGCGTCCAGGCCAGCTCCACGTGGCGGACGGTGCCGAGCGAGGGCACCAGGTCCAGCAGGACACCGATGTCGCCCCGGTAGCGCGAGGCACTGCCGGCGAGCAGCACCGCGCCGCCGTCGGTCTCCGCCTGCGCCAGCTTCTCGGCCTCGGCCGAGTTCAGGCAGACCGGCTTCTCCACGAAGACCGGGATGCCCCGCTGCAGCAGAGCGACGGCCACCTCGGCGTGCAGGTGGTTGGGTACGGCGACCACGGCGAGGTCGACCGAGCGGCGATCGAGCTCGTCCACGTCGGCGAGGACCGCCGGACGGGCTTCCCGTACTCCGTCTCCGTCTCCGTCCCCGTCCCGTGCCTGGCCGTCCTCGTATGCGGCGCGGGAAGCCGCGCTCGGGTCGACGACGGCCACGACGTCGAACGCGGGATGCTCCCGCAGCCGGGGCAGCCACAGCTCGCGGCCCGCCCAGCCCAGCCCGACGACCGCGACCCGGACGCTCATCGGGCGGCCAGGGTCTCGGCCACCGCCTCGGCCACGATGGCCGCGGTGATGTGCATGTCCTCCTCGGTGCCGAGGAGGACACGGTGCTGGAGCCAGACGCAGTCCTGCGTGATGGCCTCGGTGTGGGGGCAGAGCTCGGCAAGCTCGTCCACCGTCATGTCCGGCGCGCCCGTCTCCCAGAACGCGTCGGTACGGTAGACCGCGCGGAAGGCCACGAACGCCGGCAGCCCGCGGGCGACGAGCGACTCGACCAGCGCGTTGCGGCCCTCCTCGCCGATGCCGGGGATCCGGAACATCGCCATGTAGTGCGAGTTGTGGTCGGCGCGCGGGTCCACGGTCTGCGGGACCACGCCGGGGATCTGCCGCAGCAGTTCCCGGAGCACCGGCCAGCGCTGCTGACGGGTCGCGATCTGCCCGTCCAGGCGCCCCAGCTGCGCACGCAGGACGGCCGCCGAGAACTCGTTGAGCCGGAAGTTCGAGCCGCTCGTCTCGTGGAAGTACCGGCGGTCGGTACGGGGACGCCCGCAGCTGTGGCGGATGAACGCCTTCTCGTACGTCTCCGCGTCCGAGAAGAGCACCGCCCCGCCCTCGCCCGCGGTCATCAGCTTGCCGTTCTGGAAGCTGAACGCGGACACCGGGCTCAGCTCGCCCACCCGCTTGCCCTGCCAACGGGCGCCGTGCGCGTGCGCGGCGTCCTGGAGCAGCGGGATGCCGGTTTCGGCGGACAGCTTGCCGAGCGCGTCCATGTCCGCGATCTGACCCGCCATGTGCACGGGCATGATCGCCCGCGTCCGGGAGGTCACCGCGGCGGCCGTCGCCACCGGGTCGATGTTGTACGTGTCCGGGTCGACGTCCACGGGGACCGCGACCGCGCCCAGGCGCTGCACGGCCTGCGAGGACGAGATGAAGGTGAAGGCCGGAACGATGACCTCGTCGCCCGGACCGACGCCCATCACCTGGAGGGCGAGTTCCAGCGCGTGCGTGCCGTTCGTGACCGCCAGCGCGTACGGCGCGCCGTGGTGAGCCGCGAACTCCCGCTCGAAGGAATCCACTTCGCTGCCGCCCATGCGCCACCACTGACCCTGCTCCAGCGCACGGATCAGGCCGGTCCGCTCGTCATCGCCGAACTGCGGCCATGAAGGGAATTCCGGTGCCTGTCGGGGATTCATGAATCTCCTGTTCTCCCGCCTGGGCGGGAATGCGTCCGAGGGTGCCCGGGAACATGCCACGGACGGGTTCCGCGTCCCGAAACGCCGTCGCCGTGCTGGAAATCGCCTGTGAATTACCGTCGGTCGGTCGACATGGGTGATGACGCGGACGGCATCGTGGCTGGGGTTTCCTCAGGGTAGTGCGGCGGCTTCGGCCGGACATCCCCCGGTCTGGTAGTGATCAGCCGCCCCGCCGGGGACTCGCAAGGGTCCTGTCAGGCCCTACCAGGGTGAGGGATGTCGCGCTGAGACACCCCGAACTAACCTGGCCGAAAGCTCCAGTCTTGGGACTTCTCTCGAACGATTCTGGTAATTCCGGAAGGTGTGGCGTCATGGTGCAGGGCGAAATCATCAAGCCCCTTCCGGAAGTTCTGCTTGAGCACGCCGAACAATTCGGCGACAAGCCCGCTTTCGTGGACCGGGGACGCTCGGTCGGCTACCGGGAACTGGAGGCGAGGACGGGCCGACTGGCCGGGCATCTGGCGGACCTCGGCCTCCGGCGAGGCGACCGCGTCGCCATCCTGCTCGGCAACACCGTCTCCACCGTCGAGAGTTACCTCGCGATCGTCCGCGCCGCCGGCGTCGGCGTCCCCGTCAACCCGCGCTCCACGGCCGGCGAACTCGACCACATGCTCGGGGACAGCGGCGCCCGGTTCGTCATCACCGACCCGGAGAGCGCCGCCCGACTCCTCGACCGCGCGGCGGAGAACCGGCCCCTCGGCCCTCTCACGCTGCTCGTGACCGGCGCCGGACCGGTGCCGGCGGGCTGCCACTCGTACGACGAACTCGCCGCCGGAGGCCCGTCGGGCGACGCGCCGCTCCCGTCGAGCCCCAGGGACGACCTGGGCCTCGACGAGGTGGCCTGGCTCTTCTACACCTCCGGTACGACGGGTCTTCCCAAGGGCGTGCTGTCCACCCAGCGCAACTGCCTCTGGTCCGTGACGAACTGCTACATCCCCGTCCCGGAACTCTCCGCAGCCGACCGCGTCCTGTGGCCCCTGCCGCTGTTCCACAGCCTGTCCCACATCGCCTGCGTCCTGTCGGTCACCGTGGCCGGCGCCACCGCCCGCATCCTCGACGGACACTCCCCGCAGGACGTCCTCGACGCGCTCCGTGACGACCGCTCGACCTTCCTCGCCGGCGTCCCGACGACCTACCACTACCTCGTCGAGGCCGTACGGGACAGCGGCTCCACCCCGCCCGACCTGCGCATCGGCCTGGTCGGCGGCGGCGTGACCTCCGCCGCCCTGCGCCGGGCGTTCGAGGACACCTTCGCCGTACCCCTCGTCGACGCCTACGGCAGCACCGAGACATGCGGGGCGATCGCCATCAACGCCCCCCACGGCTCACGTGTCGAGGGATCCTGCGGTCTGCCCGTCCCCGGCGTCGGAGTCCGCGTCGTCGACCCCCGCACGGGCCAGGAGGTCCCGGCCGGGCAGGAAGGCGAGGTCTGGGTCCAGGGCCCGAACGTCATGGTCGGCTACCACAACAGCCCGGAAGCCACCGCCGAGGCCCTGCGCGACGGCTGGTTCCGCACCGGCGACCTGGCCCGCCGGGACGAGGCCGGCCACCTCACCATCTGCGGCCGCATCAAGGAACTCGTCATCCGCGGCGGGGAGAACATCCACCCGGTCGAGGTCGAGACCGCGCTGCGCTCCTTCCCCGGAGTCGCCGACGTGGCCGTCGCCGCGAAGCCGCACGAGGCACTCGGCGAGGTGCCCGTCGCGTACGTGGTCCCCGGGCCCGCCGGCTTCGACGAGGAGGCGCTGCTCGCGCACTGCCGCGCACGGCTTGCCGCCTACAAGGTCCCCGAGGAGATCCACGAGATCGAGGCGATCCCCCGCACCGCGTCGGGGAAGGTCGTCCGGCACCGCCTCGCGGACGTCCCGGGACGCCTGAGGATCACGGCGGACAGCGCCGGCCGCTCGATCCGGCTCGTCGAGCCCGACCCCGCCGTCCACGCCGCCCTGCGGGCGGACCTCACGGGCCGGGACAAGAGCGCACAACTGCGCGTACTGGAAGAGCTGGTGCGCGCACAGGCGGCGGAGGTCCTCCGCCTGCCCGCCGCCGAGGACATCACGCCCGACCGCGCCCTGCGGGACCTGGGATTCACCTCCCTCGCGATCGTCGAACTGCGCAACCGGCTCGTCCTGCACACCGGACTGCCCCTGCCCACCACGATCAGCTTCGACCACCCGACCCCGCGCGCCCTGGCCGTCCACCTGCGCGCCGAGATCCTGGGGATCACGGAGCGGACGGACGCGGACGCCACTGCGGAGGCGGGAGCGCACTCCGACCCCCACGACCCGATCGTGATCGTGGGGATGGCCTGCCGTCTGCCGGGCGGCGTCGCGGGTCCGGAGGATCTGTGGCGGATGGTGAGTGAGGGTCGGGACGGTCTGTCGGAGTTTCCGGAGGACCGTGGCTGGGATCTGGACGGTCTGTTCGATGCTGATCCGGACAGTCCGGGGACGACGTATGTCCGTCGTGGTGGGTTCTTGCATGACGCGGGTCGGTTCGATGCGGGGTTCTTCGGGATCTCGCCGCGTGAGGCGAC
>NZ_JACSCH020000032.1 GCF_014451325.2 Streptomyces sp. CB02980
CAGGTGGGGCATACGCCGGTCCATGTCGCGAGGAGGGTCTGTAGCTCGCGGACGATGCGGTAGAGGCTCAGGCCGGCTTGGTGTCTTTTGGGGGCTCTGGCCAGTCGTTGCAGGGTGCAGAAGGCGTGGGCGACGGAGACGAGGGTGGCGTGGTGGTGCCACCCGTTCCAGGTGCGGCCCTCGAAGTGGGCCAGGCCCAACGCCTGCTTCATCTCGCGGTAGTCGTGTTCAATACGCCAGCGGAGCTTGGCCAGGCGGACCAGTGTGGTGAGCGGGGTGTCGGCGGGTAGGTCGGAGAGCCAGAACTGGACGGGTTCGGCCTGGTCGGCCGGCCACTCGGCCAGGAGCCAGCACTCGGGAAGCCCCCCGCCGCCCTCGCGCACGAGTGGATGGACCGCTACCGGACCGAATGGAGCAGCTCATGACCGCCGTCGACCTCCGCCGATTCACCCACGAGGACCTGCCGGTCATACGGCAGACCCTCCTCGACGTGCACGCGGACGCCTACGCCGCCGAGATGGACAACGAGTTCGTCCAGCGCTTCCCCTGGTTCGTGGACTACTGGGGTTCCAGCCCCGCGTTCTCCTGCGTCATCGGCTACGCCGGTGCCGAAGCCGGTCGGGTTCGCGTACGGCGCTCCGGCCACACCGGGCCGGGAGTGGTGGCGCGAGCACCTGGCGGTGCCGTCGGTGGACGACTCGACCTTCAGTGTCTCGGAGTTGATGGTGCGCCCACGGTGGCGGAAGAGCGGGGCCGCCGAGCAGCTGCACGCCGCGCTCCTGCAGGACCGGCCCGAGGCGCTGGCCGTGCTCCTGGTCGACCCCAGCCATCCCAAGGTTCAGACGCGGTACGAGGAATGGGGATACCGCCGTGTCGGCAGTCGGCAGCCGTTCGCGGATTCCCCGAACTTCTCGGTGATGCTGCGCGACCTGCGCGTCCCGTCCTCTTCCTGACCTCGCTCGCAGACCGGAACCGGGAACGTTCCAGGTCATCCGCTGCGCGATCGCCATTCCGAACAGGCGCGAGTCGTAGGTCGGCCAGTCCTAGGGATCGGAATCAAGGGCAGGCCCATGTCCTGAGAAGCGGCGACTCGGGCGTTGTCGATGGCGAGTGACGCAGATGAGCCCCCAGGCAGGCCTGGGGGCTCTGGTGTCAGTCAATTCTGCTGGCTCTGCTGGCGACCGTCAGGCGCCCCACGACCGTTGGTCCCAGAGTCGGGGTCCCGGCCTCAACCGCGGGGAGGAGCTCATTACAGACGGGGCAGTGGGCGGTTCCTTCGAGAACCGAACGGAACCGGAATCGGCTGACCGTGTCGCACGGGATGTGCCGGGCGGACCACGGTGCCACCGGTCCGCGGAATTTGTCGAGTGGAACAAGCCCTGCCTCCCGCATACGGGCCTTGGCCTCGGGAGCCTGCTTTTCTGGATGACCCTATTCGCTTCCCTTCGTTCTCTCTCCCGCACGGCCTGGCGGCGCCCCTGGACACGTCCCCACGCCTGGACCCACATGGGGAACTTCGCCTCGGGTACCTCGCAGACGACGAGATAGGCGCGCAGAGTCCGTTCCGAACCGGGCAGCGACTTGCGCCGGGAGACCCTCTCCGCAGTGCTGCGAGAGAGAGGTGCTCGTGTCTCCTTGTAGCGGCCTTCCGCCCTCCTCTCCATTTCCCTGGTGGAAGGGCGGCCGTTCTGCTCCCAGACTCGGGCGAGCGCGGCGCCGAGTTCATCGGCGGTGCGCACCAGATCAGGCCGGGGAGCCTGGGTGTAGCTGCGTGGCGTGCGGCCGCAGCGAAGGTTCACGGCTTTGCTCCACACCTCGTGGGTGATCGCTCCGTGTGTGCCTCGCACTCAGGGTGCGGTAGCAGGACCTGAGTGTCGTCCCCCGGCATGGTTCGCGGACCGTGGTCGCGCCGGATCGACCGCGTACAGCGATGTCTGCCCCGGTCCGGCGCCAGAAGTCGGCCTGGCGGCAGGAGATGCCGGTCAGCTGACCGGCCCGGTGTTGGTGCCGTACTTCTTCATGCACGCCTCATCGAAGGCCATCAGGGTGATCACGCCCTCCTCCGGGATGCTCTGGTACTCCGCGACCATGCGCCAGCCGCGCTGCTTAAGTACCACCTCAGCCACACCGATCACCCCGTCCCTGTCCTTGCGCTCCTTCCGGTCCCCGGGCTGCTGCCAGGCCCGCTCACGCAGTTCGCCCACCAGCACCTCAAAGCGGGCAAGATCGACCGGGTTCGTATCGGTACCGAAGCCCTTGAACGCAACGGTGCATGACGGCTTCGAGCCGGTCGGGGATCGTTCGAAGTTCTGGGCGTACTCCGGTGCGTTCGCCAGGACGCCCGCATCCGCGACCGACGTGTCCAGATCCGCGCGCACGATGCCCTTCGTGAGCGGCCCGGTGCCCTGAGGCCGCGGCGACGCCGACGCCTTCGCATCCCCGCCATCGCCTTCGCCCGAGCTGCAGCCCGCGGCTCCAAGCATGACGGCCGTAACCGCCACAGCCGCCCACTTCGCTACTCGCACAGTCGTCCCCTCCCAGGTCACAGAACCAGACGCCCTGTGATCAAGGTAGGAGTGTGTCATGGGGTACCGACCGAACAGCCCCCGGCCACCGGGCTCCGCCCGCGCCCTGCGGAGGGGGCGCGGGCCTAGCCCGTTTCGTAGGGCTTAGATCCATTGGGTGCAATAGGTCGAACATCGCCTGGCCTAGTACTGCAACGGTTCTTGTCGTGACGGTTTGACTGCTTGGTCGTTGGTCTGTTCATGGGTGGGATATTGGTTGATGCCCGGTCGTGGGCGGGTGAGTCGAAGGCTCTGCATGATCGGTTCGTGCACCGTTTTGCCAGGTCGGAGCCGCGTGAGTCCGCGTTGGCGTATATGCGTGGGCTGATAGCCCCGCTCGAGCGCAAGAACGGGTGGACGCTGGCGGAGGAGGCCGGTCATGCAGGGCCGGACCGGATCCACCGGCTGTTGAACCGGATCGACTGGGACGCGGAGGAGGTCCTGGACGATGTTCGCGAGTACGTCGTGGAGCATCTCGGCGACCGGGAGGCGGTGCTGATCGTCGATGACACCGGTTTCCTGAAGAAGGGGACCCGGTCGGCCGGGGTTCAGCGGCAGTACTCGGGAACAGCCGGGCGGACGGAGAACTCCCAGGTCGGAGTCTTCCTCGCCTATGCGGCTCCGCTGGGTCGGACGCTGATCGACCGGCGTCTTTACCTGCCGGCGTCCTGGACGGACGATCGTGAACGGTGCCGGCGGGCCGGCATCGACGACACGGTCGGCTTCGAGACCAAGGTCGCGATGGCCAGGGCGATGGTCCGCCGGGCGATCGCGGAGAAGATCCCGTTCGGGTGGGTGACCGCGGACGCCGGCTACGGCTACTCGAAAAGCTGGCGGACCGAGCTCGAGCGTTGCCGATGTCTTCCACGTCATGGCCACCACCCGCCACGACACCGTCGTCACCCGCTGGGCCATGGACCACCCGGTTCACGACCTGTTCCACGACCTGCCGAGGCAGAAGTGGAAGCGCCGCGCCTGCGGCAACGGCTCGCACGGACCACGTGTTTTCGACTGGGCGAGGGTCGAGGTCAGGCCCTGGCACCGGGAAGACCGGCGGCACTGGGTGATCGCCCGCCGCAGCGTGAGCCGACCCCAGGAGATCTCGTACTACATCGCCTACTGTTCCGACGGCACCACCCTCGACCAGCTGATCCGCGTCGCCGGCAGCCGATGGGCGGTCGAGGAGTGCTTCCAGACCGCGAAACAAGAGTGCGGCCTGGACGACTACCAGGTCTGCCGCTACCCCGGCTGGCACCGCCACATGACTCTCGCCATGGCCGCCCACGCCTGCCTCACTGTCCTGCGAGCCCGCGAACTCGACACCGGGAAAGCAGAAACGGATCCTCCGGCCTCGTCCCCCTCAGCCTTCCCGAGCTCAGACGCCTGATCCACCGCCTCACCTACCGACAACCGGCACCCATCGACCACGTCCTGCACTGGTCGAACTGGCGACGCAGACGCCAACACCAAGCCCGCCTCAGCCACTACAAACAACGCGGCCACACACCACCGGAAACTGCCCAACCGTCAAGCCAAAGACCGTTGCAGTACTAGGCCGCTCGGGCACGCGACGCGTGTGGCCGAAGCGCTCGCCACGGGCGCTCTTGGCGTCGAGGAGGGGCAGGCGCAGGTGGTGGTGGCGCTCAGTGCCGCGGAGAGCGTAGCCATCGGCAATCGTGGGGCGTGGTGACAACCTGCTTCGCGGTGATCTGATCGAGCGAAGTGACTGGTCTCCTCGCTGCCGTCCTCGCTCCTGTCGCAGTGGCTGCCTCGCCCACCGACACTGCCACCCCGCGGTGCGCACCTCCAGCTCACCGTGGCCCGTACCGAAGGGGGACTCGTGTGACAACGAGTCCCCCGGACAGCGGCGTCTCCTCAACTACGAGGTTGGAGGTCAGACCCAGTCGTCCCCCGTGACGATGGCGAAGGCGGCGCCGGTGTTCTCGCGGAGTGCAAGCTTGCCATCGGTGCTGTGCACGATTAGGTCGGCCTTGCCGTCGGAGGTGCCCCCGTTGTTCACGGAGTCGGCGAAGTAGAGGTGTCCCTGGCCGGCGTGGCCGAGGAAGTTGGCCCAGCCGCTGCTCCAGGTGACGCTGCTGCCCCAGCCGGCGCCCAGGTTCGGGCGGACCGCGACAGTTCCGTCAGCGGCCTGGACGACCATGTCGGCCTTCTTGTCGCCGTTCATGTCGGCGAAGGAGAGGCGGCCCTGGCCCTCGTGGCCGAGGAGGTTGGCCCAGCCGCTGCTCCAGGTGACGCTGCTGCCGAAGCCGGTGCCCAGGTTCGGGCGGACCGCGACAGTTCCGTCAGCAGCGGAGTGGACGATCATGTCGGCCTTGTTGTCGGCGTTGGCGTCCGCGAAGTAGAGGCGGCCCTGGCCCTCGTGGCCAAGGAAGTTGGCCCAGCCGCTGCTCCAGGTGACGCTGCTGCCCCAGCCGTCGCCGAGGTTCGGGCGCACGGCGATCGAGCCGTCGAGGGCATGGACGATCATCTCGGCCTTGTTATCGGCGTTGATGTCCGCGAAATAGAGGCGGCCCTTGCCCTCCTGGCCGATGAAGTTCGCCCAGCCGCTGCTCCAGAGGTTGCCCTCGTGGAAGCGGTACAGGGGATTGCCGGAACCCAGCACGCCCTTGACAGCAAGACGTACGGTGATGTCGCCGTTCAGGTTCTGGATGATCATGTCGTCCAGGCCGTCGGCGTTGGCGTCGGCCATCTGAACAAACTCGCGTTCCGCCTTGAGCCAGGTCCGGGCGGAGGTGTCGGAGACGTTGACGGACTGGGCGCCCGTGCGGGTTTCCGTGGCTGCTGTACCGAAGCAGCCACCCTTCCAGGATCTGCTGTTGACGCCGACCAGCTCGGTCTTGCCGTCCTTCTCGCGCAGCAGGGGGCCGCCGGCGTCGCCGTCGCAGACAGCCGCGC
Organism: Streptomyces sp. CB02980; assembly: GCF_014451325.2. Taxonomy (GTDB): domain Bacteria; phylum Actinomycetota; class Actinomycetes; order Streptomycetales; family Streptomycetaceae; genus Streptomyces. The sequence goes on from NZ_JACSCH020000032.1 coordinate 5,481, forward strand.
CGCTCTGGCCGGTGATGTCCAGGGTGGGGCCGTTGGCGGCGTCGACGGTGAAGTTTCCGGTGTGCAGGTTGTAAGGGACCCAGTCCGCTGTCGTCTGTCCGAAGCCTGCGCTCTTCAGCGTTTCGCCCGCCGTGACCGCCGTGGCGGTCGGCGTGGCGGGGGTGACTCCGAAGGCGGGCTTCTTCAGTCGGGCCAGGACCAGATCGCGGCCCTGGTAGGGGACCACCTCGGTCACCTCGGTAATCAGACCGGTCGCCGTGGTCAGGTTGTTCCGTCCTACCGTGACGACCGCCTTCTCCGGCACGGGGCCGGCTTCGAGTGGGGTGAGCCCTCGGGTGAAGCAGGTGGACGCCGTGAGCACCCAGCGAGGGTTGACCAGGACGCCGGTGCAGTTGCGCCTGGTGGCCTCGCTGCTGCCGATCTCCAGCTTCGCGGTGAAAGTGTAAGAGGTGCTGGGCGCGGTGGCGCCGCTTATTGCGCCAGCGGGGATGGAGCTGACGCCGACGGCCAGGGCCAGAGCGACGAGGCTGGTTGCAGCCGCGGTGCACAACCGGGCGGTTGACATGGGGATACCTCGAATGGATTGGTGATCTACCAGGCGGCGGATGCGCGGCCCAGGATGACTGCGGTGGAGGCCAGCCTTGGTCGTTCCCGTGCTGTGCGTGGGGGTCTCGATGTTGGCCTCGATATTCCGGGACGCCGTGGAGTGAAGGCTCGCCGGACGCCGGGGGTCAGCCTGTGACCCTGAGCTCCACGAGCACGGCGGGCTTGTTGCCAGTGTTGTTGTCGCCCTCGCCGACCGGCTGCCACCCGTTCTTGGGGACGACGACGGTCTTCTCGGTGCCGTTGGTGGTCAGGCTGGCCTTGAGGGAATGGTTTCCGGTGGCGATGTTGATGGCATCGGGAACTTCGAGCTCCAGATAGCCCGAGGTCGACGTGACGTTGAAGCAGATGCCGCGGAGGATGGCGCGGGTGTCGATCCAGATGTCGTAGGAGCTCGTGCACTCGGTCAGCACGATGCGACCGTCACCACGCTTCAGCCGGATGCCGTTGCCGGCGAGCGCGTCGCCGTTCGGGTGGGTGAGATTCTCGACCGCTATCGGGGGTGTCGGGGTCGGCTCATCCGCCGTGACGACGGTGGCCAGGGACTGTGCCTGCGGCTGAGCGCTGGCCACAGTGGCGAGGCCGATCGCTGCGGTCACTGATGCCGCGAGGCCGATCAGAAGGACTCTCGGGGTGCGCATTGTCTGTACACGTCCAATCTCTGTCGCAGGTGCGAACTGCGTACGGGCACCGAATTTTTACACATGTGATGACACGGTAAAGTCCCGGTGATGGATCGCCAACCTCTGCTATAGGCCTGCAGGTTGGAGTGAAAACGGACATTAGATCATCTTTTTTCTTTTTTGCCACACTAAGATCATCACTAAAGATCACAAGGCCCTGCGAAGCGGACAAACTGGATCTTTCGGTTGATCAGCGTGTAATGCAACGCCAGGAGGATCAGTTGTGCTGAGGTCGCAGCGGCTGCTTTCCGCAGCCAGACGGACCAAGGGAGGTGCGAGAGCAAAGACTGGCTTCCAGGCCAGGTTGGCGGCGCCCTTGTCGGCGGCTCTCATAGCCGGACTTCTGGGGTCGTCCCCCGCGCTCGCCGGCGAGGCGCCGTCGGCGGTGTCGGCACCCTCGATGACGGACCGCACCAGGGCCGTCTCCGCCATGACAGCCGGAGGCCCTGGTGTCAGGGCGGCAGCAGAGGCTGCACTCCTCGGTTCCGACGAGGACGTCAAGAAGTTCTTGACCACCGCGCTGGAGGTCGAGGTCCAGAAGGACGACAGGGCCTCCGGGTACCGCATCATGAGCTTCGGCGGCCCGTCGCTGCAGAAGGCCGCGAAGGAGGCACTCCTCGGTACACCTGATCAGCTGAGCACTTTCCTGCGCGACGGCTGGCAGACCTACCAGGAGATCGACGACCGCGTCAGAGTGACGCAGATTTCCAGCTCCGGTGGGCCTGGCGTCAAGAAGAAGGCGCAGGAGGTGCTACTCAAAGGGGATGCCGAGGACCTCACCCGCTTCCTCGAAGACGAACAGTACGTTCAGCGAGAGATCGACGAACGTGTCCAGGCCATCCAGCTCTACAGCGTGGGCGGGACCAATCTCAAGGCAGCAGCGAAGGCCGCGCTGACGGGAACGGCACAAGATCTCCACGACTTCCTCGACGCGGGCCAGCACATCGCGCGGGCCCGCGACAACGAGGCGGCGAGCATCGCCCAGCTGGCCCAGCAGGCCGAGCTCGCAGGCGCGCAGGCGGAGGCTTCCAAGAGCGCTGCCAAGGTCGCCGCCGACCAGGCCGTCACCGCATCTGACGCCGCCAAGACGGCCGCGGCCACGGCCGAGCAGGAAGCCAGGAACGCTGGCACCGACGCGAAACGAGCTGGCGAGGCCGCCAAGAACGCGGCGGAGGCGGCGCGCGGCGCGGCCGCCGCCGCACAGCAGGCGATTGCCTCTGCCTCGGCGGCGAACAGCGCAGCCCGCATCGCCGCCGACGCTGCCGCCGCGGCCGCAGCCGCAGCGATCGGTGCCGCAGATGCCGCGTCCCGGGCGCAGCGGGCTGCCGCTGCCGCCACGACGGACGCGGGCAAGGCCGAGGAAGCCCGGTCCGCCGCAGCCAAGGCCAGGGACGCGGCCAAGGGCGCGAAGCGCGCGGCCGACGCCGCCAAGTACGCCGGTCAGGCATCCCTGCAAGCTGCTGCCGCGGCTGGTGCTGCCCGCTCCGCCACAGCCAACGCACTCGCTGCCGCTGCGGCAGCGACCCGGGCCGGTGACCTCGCCGCGGCCGCCGGCGCCTCCTCCGCGCAAGCACGCTCCGCCGCTGCCTCCGCGCGCCGCCACGCCGAGGAGGCCGATAGGGCCGCCGACGCATCGGAGCGACTGGCCCGCGACGCCGCCGCTGCTGCCGACGAGGCAGCCGCACGCGCCAACTCCGCTGTCACCCACGCCCTCAACTCCGCCGAGGCAGCCGAGGAAGCCGCCGCCCACGCCGGCGAGTCTGCGACAGCAGCGGCAGACGCCCAGAAGCACGCCGTCGCCGCCAAGGAAGCGGCCTCCACTGCCGCCACCGCCGTGACCACGGCTGACAAAATCTTCAAGCTCGCCCGGGATGGCGAGGCAGAGGACGTGCGGTCCCGCACCGCCGCCGGTCTCGCGCGCGCCGCGGATGAAGCAGCCGCCGAGGAACAGCTCACCCTCGGCGTCAGCGACGTCTTCAAGGAGGACCAGGCTCTCGAAGCCGAGATCACCCGCCTCACCGCACAAGCCGCGTTGCCCGACGCCGACGCAGCCGCTCTCGCGCTCGCCGGACGCAAGCTGGCTGTGCAGATCACCCGTCAGAAAGGCCCCTGGAGCCAGGAGGCCGCAGAACGGGCGCTCGGCGGAACCAACGCGGACATGCTTGCGTACCTGAGGACCGGACTGAAGCAGGCCGTCCACGATGACCACCGCCAGCGCATCGAGGACCTCATCGCAACCAGCCCGTACGCGGCGGTGCGCACCGCCGCGTCCACGGCACTGCAGGGCCCGCCCGAGCAGTACAAGGCGTTCCTCGCCGACGGTCAGTACCAGGCCGCGGAGATCGAATACAGAGTGCAGGCGAACCAGCTGTACAGCACGGGGGGTCCGACCGTCCGGAAGAAAGCGCAGGAGGCACTCACCAGCGGCTCACCCAAGGTCCTTCTGCAGTTCCTGCAGAGCGGTCAGCACGTGGCTCGCAGCATCGACGAGCGAGTCCAGGCCACCCAGCTCGCCAGCGACGGGGGCGCCGAGGTCAAGGCCGCGGCACAAGCCGCCCTCACCGGCTCACGCGAGAGCCTTCACTCCTTCATAAAGGTCGGTCAGTACAGCGCCGCAGAGCGAGACCACCTCACCGCCACCCACGTGTCGCAGATGCGCCAGCTCATCGCCAACGCCGCCGGCGCCGCAGCTCGGGCGCACCAGGCGGCGTGGGATGCGGCAAAGCTTGCGGCAGACGCCAGGGACGCGCGGGACGAGGCCACCGCAGCGGCCACCGCAGCATCGGCATCAGCGCAGCAGGCTGAGAACCACGCGCTCGACGCGATCAGGCACGCCACGGACGCCGAGGGCTCTGCCGGCGAGGCGCACGAGTCGGCCGCCGTGGCACGCACGGCTGCGGACAGCGCCGCGAAGGACGCGAACGATGCCGCCCTTTCGGCCGCGAACGCGGAGTTCTCGGCGAGCTACGCGCGCGGCTCGGCAGCCATCGCCCGGCAGTACTCCGAGGACGCCCAACGCCAGGCACTCGCAGCCGGTCAGTCCTCCGAGGAGGCGAAGGCTGCCGCGTCCACCGCTTGGGAGGATGTGCTGAAGAAGCGTCAGGCCGAGGAGGCCGAGAAGCGCCGCCAGTACGAGGAAGCGGTTCAGGTCGAGCTGCGACAGAAGCCCAAGCGCACGTGCGTGCCGCGGGTCAACCACGAGGTCGCGGGCCTTGCCGCGTGCGTCCTCGCCCCCGGTGAGTTCGTCATCGAGATGCCGCCGATCGACCCCTTCCTTAAGGAGGTGGTCTGGGAGTTCTCCGGCGCGAATGACATCAAGGCCTGCATCGAGAACCCGACGCTCGTGTCCTGTGTCATGGCGGCCATCGCGGTACTTCCCCCCGGCAAGGGGAAGAAGGCCTTGGACACGATCGACAATGTCGACGGCCTGAGGGACGCGTACAGGCTGAGCACGAAGGTGGCGAAGTGCTTCCAGTGCTTCCTTCCGGGCACCAAGGTGCTCATGGCCGACGGGTCCGCGCGGAACATCGAGTCGATCCGGCCCGGTGACCAGGTCCTGGCAACTGACCCCAGCACGGGCCAAAGCGAGGCCAGCCCCGTAATCGATCTGATCGTCACTGAACACGACAAGCGGTTCAACGAGATCAGTCTCGACTCCGGCGGCAGGACGGAAAAGATCACCGCGACCCGCGAGCACCCCTTCTGGTCGCCTTCCGCGGCCGGCTGGGTGAAGGCGGGGCACCTCAAGACCGGGCAGACCCTGCGCACCGACACCGGCGCGAGCGTGACGATCACCGGCAACCGTGCGTTCGACGAGAACGCCCGAACGTACAACCTCTCGGTCTCCTCGCTCCACACGTTCTACGTCCTGGCGGGAAAGACCCCCGTTCTGGTACACAATCAGAACTGCCGGATGATCCCTCTAGGGGGAAGTGATCTGGCTGAGATGGCCATCGAATACCGCCTCAGCAAGTCTGTGGACCCCAAGGGAAACATCGCAGTATTCGAGTACGAGACAGAATCCGGGCTCGCCACCATCACAGCCAAGAACATACCCAACGGAGATCACTCGGAATATGTGATCGGCAAGATTCTCGAAGCCAACAAAATCAAGCCCGAAGCTATCAAGCGAATATACTCGGAGCGCGCACCATGCATCGATGAACCATATGTCTGCATGGTTTACGTGAAGAAGTATCCCAACGCAGAAGTAACCTTCAGCCTGCAAGGGGACGCTCGACAGAACTGGGCAGCGTTGAACCGGTTCATGCGAGATCGAGGTAAGTGATGAACGAAAGACCACAAGACCCCGACATCCTGGCCGCGCATCTCGCGGCCGTCCATCGGGCACTGACCGCCGACCTTGCAGAACTTGTGGTTCCCGAGAAGGCGATGCGGCTTCGCCCGCCGAGCAGCCTGGTTTCCGGCACCCTCTCGGAGCAGGACCTTGTCCTGCTGGAGCAGTGGGGGATCCCGAACGTTGAGGAGCTCGGCTTCGCACCCGAAGCTGGCGGAACGCTGGTGGAGGAAGCCGGCAGCCCAGTCGATCCCTTTCTTCGGATTGGCGTCTACTGGCGATGGAAGATCGGCGTGACCGGCCAGGGAGACATTCGAGGACTGCAACTGGAAGAGTGGCCGGACGTGTTCGTCAACTCATCGGTGAACGCATTCGTGGAGACCTCCTGGCGCTGGTACCACACGTGGCTGGAAGCGAAGGAAATGGGCTGGTACATCGAGGTCTTCGATGTCCTGGACGATTTCCTTGAGTTCGCTACCCTCCGGGACGCGAACGTTGGAACCAACGAGCGCTCACTGTGGAAGTTCATCGTGAGGTCCATGAGCGGCTAGCAGCGTCGCGGCGCGAACGTCAGCCTGGCCGCTGATCCGGCCGGAACCAAGCCTCACCACGGATAACCCGGTGAAGACGACACTCCGGCCGTTCAGCCTGGTCGTCGACGCACCGACGCCTGTCGCTTCACCGGCTACGGAGAAGCGACAGGGATCAGAAGCGAGCCCGCGCCCCTGGTCAAACTCCGCATCTCCGGCTGAGCCCCTCCCAGTACTCCTCGTCACCTAAATCACCGACTGGCCGTCGCGCCCACTCCACTCACAGCGGCACGCCCTGAAGCACGGTCAGCCTCGCCACGCGGGTACGACCGCACCCGCTCGGCTCCCCATCGTCAAGGAACACTCATGACCACCAAGCATTCACGCGTCCTGTGGACCACAAGTACTGTCGCCATACTCGCCACTACACTGACTACTGCTCCCGCGACCGCTCTCACAGGGGCCGACGCCGCAGCCCAGTTCAACTTCGTCGCGAAGGTCAACATCGGGGAGCGGACAGCCTGCACCGGTTCCCTCGTGGCCCCCCAGTGGGTGCTGACAGCCGCTAGTTGTTTCACTGCTGCCGGCATACCCACCGCCGGCAAGCCCACCGTCCCCACCACAATCACCGTGGGCCGCACTGATCTGGCCCAGACCGGCGGCAGCATCCAGCAGGCTGTTTACCTCGTCCCGCACACTGACCGTGACCTCATCATGGTCAGGCTGGACAAGAAGGTTCCCGGCACCAGCGTCAAGCCCGTACGCCTCGCCGGGACCCCCGCCACCAGCGGTGAGAACCTGACGAAGGCCGGATTCGGCCGGACCAAGACTGATTGGGTCCCGAACAAGCTTCACACCGGCGCCTTTTCCGTCGCCTCCGCCACTGACACGACTCTGAACCTCAACGGCTCAGAGACCGCGATCGTGTGCCAAGGGGACAGCGGCGGCCCCTCTGTACGCATCGTCAACGGTACGCCGGAGCTTGTCGCTGTGAATTCCCGTTCGTGGCAGGGAGGCTGCCTGGGCACTGACCCGTCCGAGGTCCGCACGAGCGCCATTGACACCCGGGTCGACGACATCGGCACCTGGATCACTAACACGGCCTTCGCGGCACAGGGCGACATGACCGGCGACCGGATCGCAGATCTGACCTCGATCTGGGCCGAGGGATCCCTTCACGTCTATACGGGCAGCACGCAGGGCCTGACCGGTTACCAGACGAAGCAGTTCGGTGACTTGTCGTGGAAGGACAGCAAGCAGCTGGTCAAGGGCGACTTCACGAACGACGGCATCGCGGACGTGCTGACCGTCTGGCCCGAGGGAACCCTTCACCTCTACAAGGGTGACGGTCAGGGCAGCATCGGCGGCCCGAGTCCCGCGCTGTACGGAGAAAACACCTGGGCCACCGTCAAGCAGATGACCACCGGCGACTTCGACGGCGACGGCCGGACCGACATCCTCGCCGTCTGGGACACCGGCACCCTCCACCTGTACAGGGGCGACGGGAACGGCAACATCGCCAAGAGCACCCCCGCCGCGATGGGCGGCAACGCCGGAAGCATCTGGGGCACCATCACCCAGTTCGTCGGCGGCGACTTCGACCGAGATGGCATCGCCGACCTCATGGCCGTGTGGAACGACGGAACCCTGCACTTCTACAAGAGCAAGGGCGACGGCCACTTCAACGGCCACCTCAGCGCCTGGGGCAAGGCCACCTGGTCCACTGTCAGACTCATGGCTGGCGATGACTACAGCGGCGACGGCGTAGCTGACCTGATGGCAGTCTGGGCCGAAGGCTCCCTGCATCTGTACAAGGGCAACGGCCAGGGCGACATCATCGAGGGCGTCGATGTGTGGGGCGGTACTACCTGGGGTGGCGTCAGGCACATCGCGTAACCCTGGACTGACCCGCAGCGGATTCTGACGTTGGGATTCCAACATAAACCCAGCGGGACGCAAATCCTCACTGCAACGCTGAGGACGCCGCTCATGTCAGGCGTCCTCAGCGTGCTGCGGAGTAGGAGCTGTGCCTCGCCCCCGTACACGGGGTGCTGCTGGTCCGCAGCGCCCACGCCCAGGGCGGGCGGCTATGTCGTCGGCGACGAAGATCGAGAACCTGGAGGGTACCTCGACCACGCGGAATTGCTCACGACACTGCGGACCCTGCATGTCAGCGCAGGCTGACCGACCTCGGTAGCAGTGTGCTCAGCAGCTGCGCAGTCTCCGCCTCCATATCAACACCACCGCCGAGGCCGTCGTTTATGCGGGCCAGCCGCGCGGCGGCTTCACGGAGGGCGCCCATGTCTCCGGCTCCGTGGTGGCGAGGAAGACCTGGCGGTGCAGCAGCTCGTTCTCCTCCGCGGCGAGAAGGCCCTGTGCCCGGCCCAGAGCGCGCCACCGTAGTCGGCGGCCTCCCGGCGCCGGGTGGACAGCTCGTAGACGACGTCGGCGATAGCCGAGACCATTTCCTGGACAGTCGGCTCGGCCCAGGCGTAGCGCTGGGGGTCGATTGCAGCGAAGGGCCGGCCGCGGACGATCGCGAGGGCTCTACCCAGGGCGAGGTCCCCGTCTTCGTCGTAGCGGCCGAGGCCTGTGCGGGCAAGGGCCTGGAACTGGTGCCAGTCGCAGGTGACAGCTCGGGAGGGGCAGTAGCGGCTGTCGCCGGTGTCCTGGACACGCGGGAATAGGGCGTCGCCGTCCACGTTCTTGCCGAGCCAGGATCGTGTGCGGCTGATGACGGAGTTGCGCATCTGCTTGTTGACCAGGCGGCCCGGCCAGAGTGCGTCGTCGATGGCGTGGTGATCGACGCCGGGGTTGAGGGCGAGGTAGGAGAGAAGTCTGCAGGGCCGGTGTCGGCTTCGCCGCTGTGGGGGCGTCGTGGAATGGGCCGGCAGCGGGGAGCTGAGCCGGAACCGGGAGCGTGCTGATGGCTGCTGGCGTTGCCACGGCGGGGTCCGGTTCTGCCTGGTGCGCCGGGATGGCCTGGGACGCTACGGAGGTGGTCCCTGGAGGGAGGCTCGCGGGGGCTGGTGGATGGGTCAGCCTGGTGGAAAGCAGGTTGGTCTGGCGTCGCGCTGGCTTCGCGGGGGCGGACGGTGTAGTCGCTGTATGGGGTGTCCAGCTCTTCCCGTTCGACGTCCGCGTATTCGGCGGGCATGCCGTCCTCGTCAGGCTCGGCAGTCGGCCCCGTGGCGGCCGATTGTTTGGACGCTTCTTCCTGGTTGTCGCTCTTCTCTTCGGGGTCTGAGATGTCTTCCGGATCTTGCTCCTGTTGTTCCTCCGGTTCCTCATCGGAATCGAGTAGGTCGTCCAGCCAGACGTCGTGGGCAGGTACGTCAGTAGCGCTGGCGGACAGCGTGAGCAGCTCGATGGCGTCGGCGAAGTGGTTGTCGGTCAGGCCTTGGAGCTTGATGGGCAGGCCGGAGCCGGGGAGGACGATGGTCTCGTCTGGTCCTGGGCAGTGGAGTGTCCAGCCCTCTGCTGGGGCGACGCCGTCGTTGTTGGACGTCACCACCGCGCTGGCCACTCGGGGTTCGGCTGTCATCAGGTCGAAGAGCTCGTCGGTCTTGGTTCCGTCCGGCACGTCGGCCGCGAGGAGGATGGGGGGGATCCATGCGCCGCCGGCTCGGGCATGCCCGGCATCATCGGCAACACCGGCTGCGAGCGGTCCAGAGCCTGGATCTGGCTCTTCTCATCCACGCATAACACCACTGCCCGTTGCGGCGGATTGTGGTAGGGCCCGACGACGTCGACGACCTTGTCGACAAACTGCGGATCAGTGGACAGCTTGAAGAGGGCCGGATCGACGACGGACGTCTGAGGTCTGCGCAGCACCTACGCGAAGCTGCTGTGCGCCGCGTGCCCGGCTGCTGGGCCGGGCTGGGCCGCAGCGCGTGTGTGCGCCGGCCTGGGAGAGGGGACGTGGCCCACTGCTGTCGTCTTGGCTGCCGGGGCACTCGCGACAGCCCTGGTGTATCTCCTTCTTGCCCGGTTGCTGAAGATCAACGAGCTCCGTTGTCTGCCCGGGATGCGTTGAGTCCAGGCAAACGATGGAAGGGGGCAGGCATGAACGCCGGCACCAGCCGACATGGGTGTCACGTCCGGCGACGTGCGGCAGGGTCGCGCTTGGCGACGTGCCGAGCGACCGCATCGACGCCGGAGCGGGCGTATCGCTCCAGGGAGCGGACGGAGACGTGGCGGGAGCGGGCCAGCAGCATCGGGGGGAGGTGCCGTCCTCGGCGTCGTGGGTGAGGGCACTGTGGCGGAGCCGGTGCACGGTCCAGCCGTCCAGGTCCTCGATGTCGTCGGCTGAGGCGAGGGGGTTGGCCAGCAGCCGGGTGTTCTCCTCGAAGATCTCCTCAGCGAGGCGGTAGGAGAACCGGGCCCGGCCGGTCTCCGGGCACACGTCGAGCGTGGATGTTCCGGTCGGTGCCTTGCGGTCGGTGAGCAACAGCGGGCCGCGGGTACGGCGGGCGATGAGGCGGGGCAGGATCTGGGCGGTGCCGGACTGCCAGTGGATCCACTCCGTCGCCCCGCCCTTGGCGGTGATCCTGCCGCGCTTGTCCTGCGGGTAGAGGTCTTCCACGTTGAGGCACAGCACCTCGTCGGCCCGTGCGGCGGACTCGTAGAGCATCTTCCACTGCGTCTTCTCCCGCAGCGCAACGTCGAGGCGCCACAGGGCGGCGATCTGGTTCTCCGCGAGGGCCTTGGTGCGGTCCGGCGGCGCAGGCCGCCCCTCGATGCCGATCGTCGCATCGCCCTCGATCCAGCCTTAGCGCTGCCACCAGCCGATCGCCTTGCGCGCGATGGACAGCGGCCGGTTGACGGTGTCGGCGTCCATCTCGTCCGCCCGAGACGAGGGTCAGCGCTGTCGAGATCGTCCCGGTGAAGCCCGGCCAGTAACCTGCCGTCGCCGTCTCGTCACGCTCAGGGAACTCGGGCCTCCAGGCATGCGTCTAGGAGGGCAGGATCCGTTCGTGAATGCGAGGCCCCTCTCTTGCCCCGTCCCCGCCCTCCACGGCTGCGCATACGTCAGCTTCCCCCGCGACCACCGATTCGGTCTCAGGAGCTCGCAGCCCCGCTGGAGCCAGCACCTGACGTCACTGCCCGAGCCTCTGGACGCATCCGGCGATTCTTCGACGCCGTTCGTGGGTGGTATCAGCGCTCGGACTGGACAAAACACACCGCGGTCCTTGCAGCGCTCATCGCAGCCATCGGCCTGTCCGTCTCCGCCTGGGCGACCGTCAAGGCGGTAGCACTCGCCGATGTTCAACTCGACCAAGCCCAGGACCAGAAGGACGAAGAGGAACGGCAGCAGGTAGCCCGGGTCACCTTCTGGGGAGAAGGGCACTTCACGGCCGTGGTGGCCAATCGGTCGACTGACCCAGTACGTCTATGGCTCTTCGCGCGAATGAAGGATGCCAGCACCCCCAGCTATAGGCCTGTCGGCACCCTGCCTCCCTGCAGGCGGCTCGAGATCCCGATAGACCACCCTCTTCAGGACAGCCGCATCGCAGAGCTTGTTGGACTGGTCATTCTCGACAGGAACGGCAAAGCATGGGAGCGCCGATCGGACGGCACGATCCATCCGGTGCAGGAGCTGCCTTTCAATGGAGCGTGGGGAGGGATGAACGCAGGGTCCGCCTGGCAAGGGTTGAAGACCGTCGACATTGAAGGATGCGGATCCGAGAAGTAGAACCAACCGCGAAGCGGCCGCCGCCTCCTCGCTTTCGCTGAAGCCGACCTGCTAGACCAGACACAGGCGACCATCGCCCCGGCCAACACCAGCTTCTCCCCCTGGTCTCGAAACGCTGCGGGCGTACCCGGTCGGGCGCAGGCTGATGCCCCGCCTTCCGCTGTGGACACGCGGAAGACGGGGCACCGGTAGCTGGGGTCAGCGGCGGTGGTGGCGGTGGCCCCAGGACTCGGTGTCGGCAGCAGGGAGACGATCGCCTGCACGATCGGCCTGCGCCCGGCCCATGCCGGCGCTCCGGGGGGAGCCTGCCGACGGTCAAGCAATTCGGCCTCTTCGTCGCCGGCGTGAGTCACCACTCCAAGGACGAAGAGGCCCTGTCTCGGCACCATGTACCCGAACAGCCTCTTTCACTCAGCATGAAAGGGGGCTACTCCATCGTGAACTAATTCACGACTTCAAAGGAAATCCTCCTTGCGGTCACCTTGCCTGAAAGCGTTGCAGTTCAAATTCAAAGACGCAACCCCCCGGGCTTTCGAACGCATAGAAGTACTCTTGATTCTCCGGGAACTCCAGCGAGACCGGATGGATCACTGCTTCTTGGATTTCCATACAGCGGATCCGAAATCGAACTTTCTCTCTCGGTCCGTCGAAAATTGAGCGAGATTTCGCCCGGATTTTCAACGACTCCGAGAAAGCCTGCAAAGTTGTGAACGTCTACGTACCCGAGAGGCGTGTCCTCTCAGTCAATGATCTCGCTTCCGACGCGCCAGGGGCGCATTCCGTGGAATTCTGTAGATTCATTCATCGTCGTCGCACATGCCACCAAACTTTGAAGAGATCGCCCCAGCCCATTGCGGAGGTGTTCTTCCGCTCAGGTTTGCCCCATCCGTGGGATGCTCTGGAGTTCATTGGCTGCCACATCTTGTGGGGTGTAGGAACGTTGCACCCCTTAGCGTAGTGCGCCTTCCCCGTGAGATCGTAATGCCACTGGCCCTTGCTGTTTTCTATGGATACACGAGCTTTCCCGCCGTCTCAGCAGTCATCGGCGTCGTCGTCGGCTCCGCCATCGACATGGGCCAAGAACCACCCCAGGAAATCCTCGACGGCGCAACCAACCGAGACGATCGAGACGAGTACCTCGGCCGCTTCGCCCAGACCTGGCGAGAACTCACCCCCCAGAAATTCCCCTTCATCCACGACATCGTCGACGAATTCGACGGCCACGACGACACCGACCAATTCCGCTCCGCCCTCGACCTCACCGGCCTCCGCCACCAAGCCGGCCTCTAGCCCCCCACTCCCCCACCCCCAGCCACCCACAACCGGCCGGGGGCACGTACACACGCCAGGTGACACTGCGGTATCCGGGCCAGGCATGCAGCCGGCAGAGCCCGGCCCCGTACACAGCAACCGGTCTCCACCTGCGGAAGGGGTCGGGCTGAGGCGGGAACGGCGGGGACCGCCGGAAGAACACGACGCCCAGAGTGATCCCTGACGTCGACGAACCCGGATCACCCCCATCGGGACCCCCACCCGCGGGCCTCGGGAGACCCCCGCACGGCCCTCGCGGCGTCCTCGACGGACGGACAGCTCGCCGACGACGGCGAGGTCTGATGGCCCGACTGCATGACCGAGCCGAGCCGATCATGACGGCTCGGCTCGCCCGGGTCGATCCCTCCTGCTCTGCGGCGCGGCCGATGAGTTTGCCGCTCCCGGACGGTCCAAGCTCGTGACAGCCCAGGAAAGGACACCGCCATGTCGGAGCTTCTCGTCGACTTCATCACCTCCCTCGACGGCTACGCGTCAGGAGAGGGATGGCCCGGGTTCTGGGGCCTCGAAGGCCCGGAGTACCTCGCATGGCTCGGCAAACAGCCCCAGGCCACCTACCTCATGGGAGCGAACACCTACCGCCTGATGTCGGGCTTCGCCGCAGGCGCGGTCCCACAGGGCCAGGACGAGTTCCGGCCCGAAGAGGAAGCGTCCGTCGACGATCTCACACGAGCGCCGAAGCTGGTGTTCTCCTCCTCACTCGAGGAGCCGCTGACCTGGGCCAACTCCACCCTCGTCCGCGACGACGCCGTCGAAGCGGTCAGCGCCATGAAATCAAGCGGCTCGGGGCTCCTCAGCACGATCGGCAGCCTCAGCCTGTCCCGCTCCCTGCTACGAGCCGGACTCGTCGACCGCTTCCGCGTCGTGATGTTCCCAGTGATCACGGGCGCCACGGGCGAGGAACGCATCTACGACGGTTACCCTGACGTTGCTCTCGAGATGATCGAGCACCGCACCTTCGACAACAGCATCCAGCTCGTCGAATACAAACCGCGCGTGCTCGACCACCCGCCGCTCGCCGTCCCTGCGTGACGTCACCTCGTCCGTTGGTCTCGGCCGAGCCACCTCACGCCCCCGGATCAGCGTTCTCCGAACGACGGCCGTATGCAGGGCCGGGCCCACTCCCCCGGCTGCGCGCACCGCCGACCCTACGACGTGTGGTGCCTCGCAGGCGAGCATGCTCAGCCGGCGACAGCGGAGGCAGCCAGGAGCGTCGCGGCGGCAAGGGCGCCCCAGAGGGCAGCCGGACCGTGGGGTGCGAGAGCGGTGATGGCCGCCGGGGAGACGGCGAGCCCGAGACCCGTGGAGAGCTGGAAGCGGGCGAGGACTCGTCCGAGCGCATGCGCCGGGGCGAGGGCGGTAACGAGGGCGGTGGCGCTGCCCGCATAGATGATCTCGCCGAGGGTGCAGACCACGGACACCGCCGTGATGGTCGGGGCAGCCCAGCCGTGTCCCAGGGATGCGGCCGCGAGGAAGCCGAGGTAGGAGGCGGTCAGCACCACACCGGCGACCGCCAGCACGGACCGGCGGGGGAAGCGGGACAGCAGGACGGTGACGGGGACCTGCAAGGTGACCACCAGCACCGTGTTGGCCACGAAGATGACCGCAGGCCACATCGGGGAAGCGTGCATCTGCGTCACCAGAACCAGGGGGAGCGCAATCTCCGGGACATTGAGACAGAAGGCGTAGATCACGTTGGCGGCCAGCAGCGTACGCATCCGGGGTGCAGGCTCGCCGCCCTCGTCCTTGGCCACGACCGCGACCGCAGCGGGAGCGGTCGAGTGGGCGTGCACGTGGACGGACCATGTCAGGGCCGCCGCGGCGAGGTAGGCGAGGGCGGTGACGACTGCCAGAGCATGCAAGGCGGTGGTGCCGCCCGTCAGGCATGCGGTGGCAAGGAGGGCCCCGGCACCCAGTCCGGCGTTGCGCAGGGCGCGGCCTCCTGCGAGGGCGGCGTCGCGTTCCCGCCCCTGGGCGATGGTGGCCACGAGGGCGGCGTGGGCGGCCGGCCATGCCTGGTTGCCGATCCCGAGGAAGAGCGCGGCCGTAGTGAACAGCCCCGCGTTGCCCGTCGGGGTGGCCAGCAGCAGCACCACGCCCAGCACCCGCACGAGCATCGCCGCCGCCACGACCGTGCTGCGTGCGCCCCGGTCCAGCCATCGCCCCACCGCGGGCATACACATGAGGCCCGCGACGATGCCGACTGTCATCGCGATGCCGGTCGCCGAGGCGGACAGTCCGAGGACCATCACCCCGTACAGCAGCAGGAACGGCCGCAACAAGCCCGTGCCGAGCGCGTCCACGGCGAGAGCGACGGCGTAGCGGGGGCCTCCGGACGCATGCAGGAGAGCGCGGGGACGGATCCGGGTGGTGGTTGACATGGCGCCCAAGCTGAAGCCGGGCCGGCGATGCGGCACGCCGGTTGACGCACATCGTCAACCGGCGGCGTCATCGGCCACCCGGCCCTCGATGATGGAGGGATGACGCTGCGCATCGACATCACTGGACTGCCCGCCGGACGGCTGCGGTTCGCCGCCTCCCCGCTGGCCGAGCTGACGGCGATGCTGCACGTCCTGGCCGAACCCGCACACCACCCGCAGCTGGCCGACTGGGCCGACGGCGTCTGGGCCGCAATGCCGTCCGAACTGGCCCGGCAACTGAGAGAAGCGCAGTTCCTCTGGCGCTCCTCACGAGCCGACTTCCTCGTCCCCGCCCGACCCCGACGCACCCTCACAGCAGAGCTCGACGACCTGGACCGGATCGACGACGAGACCTACGTCGCCACCGCACTCACCACCACATGCGGCAACAACCGCATCCACTTTCCAGCACCGTCACCACTCGCCAACCGAGCCGCACGCGAGCACGCCCTGGACCTCGCCCAAGCCCGAGGGGCACTCCAAGAAGCCTTCGCGGAGCGGCTCCTCGCAGACCCGACCGCCGTACGAGCGCAGGTACGCCGCACCCTCGAACAGTGCGCCGAGGCATTCTTCACCACCGCCTGGACCGCCGTCGCCACGGAACTCGCCACCGACCTGCGGCTGAAGAACGACCTGCTGAAACGACACGGGATCGAGGCAGCTCTCGGCTCCGTCTCCAGCGCGGTCACCCTGGCACCGGACGGCGACAGCATCATCGTGGACCAACTGCAGGACAACACAACCACCGCCCACGACCAAGGCGTCACCTTCATCCCCAGCGCCTACGGCCGCCCGCACCTGGTGGTCATCCACGCACCAGGACGGCGGCCGGTCGTGCAGTACCCGGCGACCGAACGCAGCCCGTCACAGCCCGTGCCGCAGGAGACCGTCGCTCTTCGACTCGAAGCACTGGCACACCCCGTACGGCTGCGGCTGCTCCGCACCCTCGCCCGCGGCCCGCACACCAACAGCGAACTCGCCCATGCCTGGAAACTCTCTCCCCCGGAAGTCTCCCGCCACCTCACCGTCCTACGCCACGCGGGCCTCCTCAGCGCCCGGCGGCACGGACGCTACGTCCACTACACCCTCGACCACACACACATTGCGACACTCGGCACAGACCTCCTCACCGCCCTCCTGCGCTGAACAGCAGCAGGCTGGCGGCGCCATCGGCACAGTCCAGCCACGACTCGACCGCCGGCCCCATGGCTCCCTCACAGGGCCCGGTCTTCCCCTAGTACTCGGCGATCTCCGCGCGGTACTCCGGGTCTGCACGGTGCTGGGCGGGCAGATACTGCGGGGCGTCTTCGATCTGCCCCCGGCTCAGGTCGAGCTGGAGCATGCGTCCGGCAGGGTCAAGGTCGATCAGGGCTGGATACGCCGGGCATCGGGGGCCTCTCAAGATCGGCGGGTTCGAGTGCGGCGCTCGTGATCTCGAGGACCAGCTGCCTGGATACAGATGGTCGCACTCGCGGCACCGCTTCCAGCTCGGGGCGACCCGCCTTGCTGGGGCGGGATGCCCCGGCGGGCGCCTTCAGCTGGGGCGGCCGGCGCCCGTCAGCCATTCGCCGTCCAGATCGCCGCGTTGAGGGCCGTGGCGAAGCACACCCAGCCCAGGTAGGGAACGAGCAGGAGCGCAGCGGCTTTGGACACGCGGCTGAAGAACAGGATCGTGACGCTCGTCGCGGCCACCAGGAGGAGGATTTCGATGAGGGCGGCGCCGTATTCGCCCAGTCCGAAGAAGAGAGGGGTCCAGCCGAGGTTGAGGGCCAGTTGCACAACCCACCACGCGATCGCCGGCTTCCTGTCCGGTGCGGCCTGCCGCCGCCAAACCAACCATGCGGCAGCACCGATAGTGGCGTAGAGGACGGTCCAGACAGGGCCGAAGAGCCAGGCGGGAGGAGCCCAGACCGGCAAGTCCAGTGACGTGTAGACCGTCGCCGCATCCGCGGAGGCGAGGGCACCCACCGCAGCAGCGGCGTACGCCGCCAGCAAGAAGCCGATCAGGGCGGCCCATGCTCTCGCGCCATGTGCGGTCACTCGGTTGGCCACTTCAGACACCAGGGCTCCCTGCGACGATCGCGGCGTTCGGACACCTGAGCTTCCGCCCTCCAGCCCTGCTCGGATGCACTCCTCCCCGGCCGGCGCTTCGCGAACCGAAGCGTGCGGGAGTGGCGAGCTCAGTCGCATGGGGGCCGCCGTACCCTGGCGGCGGTTCAGCTCTCAAGGCGGATGGCAAGGTCGTGCAGGTCCGGCAGTCTCGGGACCCGCCCTTCGAATCCTGGCAGGGGGACGTGGAGTGGGTCGGTCCAGCGGGCGGGGATGGCTTCTAGGCCGTAGTACGCCCCGGCGAGGCCTCCGGTCACCGCGGCCGTCGTTCTCGCTCATGCGGTCCTCTCGTCCTCCGTCCCATGCCCATCGCTTCGCACCCTGGCGCCTCCCCTGGAACGCGCGCATCACGCACGGCGCCGACGAGCCGACCGGCCGGGCACGCAGTCAGAGCCACGAACCCGCAGTCCCGACCGGCCTGGTGCCGGACCGGTCGGCACATGTCCACCAGAGGCGGGTGCCAGGGTCCTACCGGAAGAACGCCAGGTAGTAGTCGACGAACTTCATCTTGTGCTGTCCGGCCGCGTCGTCGTTCTGGCCGGGGACGAACTCGGGGGCGTTCTTGATCTGTTCCTTGGTGCAGCTGACGAAGACGGTCTCCGTCGCGAGGTCGACGGCGGTGACGAATCCGCCCGGGATGACGACCTGGCGGCCGATGATCCACGGGCCGGTGTCCACGACCAGGTGGCTGCTGCCGACCTCCGCCGAGTGCTTGTCCACCTTTCCGATACCTCCGTCGGAGCACTCGACCTTGTATCCCGTCACATCCACCTCTGTCGCGTGGGTCGCGGTCTCGGCATAGGTCCAGACATCACGAGTCATGTCCGCTTCCTTCCTCCCGTGCGGCCGGTGGCCGTCGTGTTCTCCTGCCGTTGCGTGTGCTCGGAAAGTGCCACCTCACACGGCTCGAGTCAGTCGATCTCCACCGCCTGCGCCGCGTCCGGTATCTGTTGGGCGGTCACGCGGTGAGACAGCGGGTCCACGGCGCTCCGGCTCCCGGCGGGGGCGGCGTCGATGGAGCCCGTCAGCGTGACGCCGAGGGCGGCCAGGGCCGCGCTCTTGGCGAGCAGTCGTCCCGGGCGGTGGGGCGACCTGGTCCTCGGCTCCGCCTTCGTGGGCGTGGTCCGGCCGCTCGGGGGCGTACCGGGCGAGCGGCGGACTCCGGAGGGGTTGCCGGGGTCCCCGGGCGCCGTCGCCGGCTGTGCGGCGTGCGGGGCGTCGCACGCGCCGGGGATCGGCAGCGCGGCCAGGGCCTTCTGGCAGGTGCGGGCGTCGGGTCGGTTGGAGGCCTCGTGCGCTGTCATGGCCGTCAACAGCCTGCCGAGTCCTGGGGGGAGTCCGTCGGGTAGCTCCGGCGGACGGTGCAGCCGTGCGAGCGCCGCCTCCAGGGGCGGGCCGCCGTACTCCCGTTCGCCCTTGAGGGCCTCCAGGAGTACGAGTCCGAGGCTGTAGACGTCGGCCCGCGGCCCCGTGGTCCGGCCGAGTGCCTGTTCCGGTGCCATGTAGCAAGCCGTCCCCATGAGGACGTCCTCGCCCTCGGTGGCCGGGGCGGCCGCGCTGCTCGCGGCGTCGTCGGGCGCGGCCGTGGGGTCGGCGGCGGTGGCGAAGCGGCAGGAGATCCCGAAGTCCGTCAGGCGCGGGGCGTCGGTCCGGTCCAGGAGGATGTTCGACGGCTTGACGTCACGGTGGACTATTCCTGTTCCGTGCACATGGGCGAGTGCGGAGGACAGCGCGACCCCCATGCGGCGGGTCTCGGTCACCGAGAGCGCGGAGCGGGCGAGGCGCCGGCGCAGGGTCGTCCCTCTGACGAGCTCCATCACCAGGAAGGGACGGCCTTCGTCGCGACCGGAGTCGAAGAGGGTCACCAGACCGGGATGCTGCAGCTGGGCCAGGAGACGTCCCTCGTTGTCGGAGTGCTCCTCCGTCCGGGTGTCGCCGCGGCGGAAGACCTTCACCGCAACGGGCCTGCGCAGCCGGAGGTCCACGGCTTCGTAGACGTCGGCTGCTCCCCCTCTCCCCAGGAGGCCGTCGAGCCGATACCGGCCGGCGACTGCGTGAGCCGTCAGCCGGGTGTCGGGTTGGACGCGCCACGGACGGACCTGCATCTCGGTTCTCCCTGTGTTCCGTTGCCGCCTTGTGCCGTCCGCCTTCTCGTCGACGAGCGGTGTGCCGCCCCGCCCAGTGCGGATCCTCCGGTCTGGGGCGCTGGTCGCCTCCGAACGTCGCGGCCGTGCGGCCGCCGCGTGCGGACCTCGGGGTACGGCTGCCCCCGATGCCCCGGGACATCCCTGTGACGTCGCGTATTCGGCCGACGCGGGCAGCTGGTCGCTATCGGGCGTCCGCGTTCGGGCGGTGGAGGACACCTTCCGGGTCTTCCCGGGCGAGGCGGCGTGAGCTCTCTGCCCCGTCGCGGGTGGTTCGCCGTATCGGAGGGGTCGGGGAACGGGCGCCACTGCGCCCGTCCGTGCGTCCGCGCGCCCCTGCGTGAGGGATGGCCGTGGCCGGATCTCGCCTCCACGATGAACCGCGTCCCGTCCCGCCCGCCGCGGACGGGACGGTGCGTGTCCGGCGGCGCCAGAGGGCAGGACCGTTCGCGCGTCACCACTTCGGCGATTCGTACGGGGGGATCCATGGGCAGGCGCTGGTTGATCACGGGGTGCTCTTCAGGTCTCGGAAGGGCATTGGCCGCCGCGGCGGCACGGGCGGGGCACGAACTCGTGGTCACCGCCCGCAAGACCGCGGACCTGGAGGACCTCGCCGCCGCCTGGCCCGGACGGATCGTCCCGGTGCCGCTGGAGCTGCGGGACCCGGCCTCCTGCCAGGAGGCCGTCCGGACGGCCGTGGACCGCCTCGGAGGCATCGACGTCCTCGTCAACAACGCCGGCGTCGGTCTGTTCGGCGCGGTCGAGGAGGTCTCCGACCACGAACTCCGGGAGCAGCTGGAGATCCTGGTCGTCGGGCCCTGGAGGCTCACGCGGCTCGCCCTGCCCCTGATGCGGGCCCAGGGGCACGGCCACATCCTCAACGTCTCCTCCGTCGTCGGCCGGATGGCCTTCCCGGGCCTCGGCGCCTACGTGGCCGCGAAGCACGCGCTGGAAGGCATGAGCGAGGCTCTCGCGGTGGAGGCGGCCCCGCACGGCATCCGTGTCACGGTCGTCGAACCCGGCATGTTCGCCACCCGCTACGGCACCGCCATGACGGAAGCCGCCCACCGGGTCCCCGCCTACGACGTGACCAACCGCGAGATGCTCGAAGGCGCGCGCGGGCTCGCCGACAGCCCCGAGACCGGACGTCCCGAGGACTACGCGGCACGGGTCCTGGCCATCGTCCACACCGAGGGCCCCACGCCCCTGCGCATCCCGGTCGGCGCCGACGCGTACGGCTATCTGGGCGTCGCGGAGCAGGCCGCCCGAGAGGAGTACGCCGCGGCGCGGGCCCTGGTTGACGGGCCACCGCCCGGGGTCTGACGGACCGTCGCACCGCACCCCGCACCGCGAGGCCCACGGGCCCGCCACCGCCGGCGGTCGCCAGGAGCGGCGCCGGTCGTGCGGACCGGAGGCATGCGCGGGGCTGTTGTTACCTGTGCGTTCCGCATAGGTGGAAGGTGACAGCGGCGACTGTCGGGGCCCTCGGGGGACGTGACAGCGTCGTGTCCGTCACCGACCGAGGGAGTGCGCAGTGAACAAGGGGTACGCGGTGTTCTGCGACGCCGACCGTCACTTCTACGACGCGCCGCACCGTCTGGTCTTCGCCGAGGGAGCGGGCGACTCGCTCTACCGGGCGGCCACCCTCCCCGTACCCGAGGGCTGGACGTCCCACCGTACGGGCGACTGGCTCGCCCTGCGCCCCCTGGACCACTCGCTCCCGTCGCAGGGCTGGAAGATCCACGTCTCTGCCTGTCTCGACAACGCGGAGGCGATCCTCGCCACGGTCCGCGAGTACTGTCTGGGACAGGACGTGGCCTTCAAGTTCGTCCCCAGCCGGTACCTGCTGCACCAGCGCAACGCCAAGTACGCGGACCGCTCGGCGAGCGGCAAGTTCATCACCGTGTATCCGGCCGACGACGAGCAGTGCGAGCGCGTGGCCACCGATCTGGCGGGGCTGCTGGAGGGCCGGCCCGGTCCGTACATCCTCAGCGATCTGCGCTGGGGCTGGGGCCCCGTGCACCTGCGGTACGGCAGCTTCACCCTCCGCCACTGCTACGACGAGCACGGGGAGCTGCGGCCGGCCGTCGAGGACGGGTCCGGCACGCTCGTACCCGACCGGCGCGATCCCGTCTTCCACGTGCCCGCATGGGTGACTCCCCCCGCCTTCCTGCGTCCGCACCTGGAGGCCAGGGCCTCGGTGACCGTCCAGGACATGCCGTACGACATCGAGAAGGCCCTGCACTTCTCCAACGGCGGCGGAGTGTACGAGGCCCGGGACCGGCGGACCGGGCGGCGGGTCGTCCTGAAGGAGGCGCGGCCGTACGCCGGCCTCGCCGCCGACGGCGCGGACGCAGTGACGCGGCTGCACCGCGAACGCGAGGCGCTGGAACGGCTCTCGGGGCTCGCCTGCACGCCGGAGGTCCTCGACAGCTTCACGGTGGGCGACCACCACTTCCTGGCGCTGGAGTTCGTGGAGGGCAAGCCGCTCAACACCTTCTTCGCGCGGAGGCATCCGCTGATGGAGGCCGATCCGTCGGCGGAGCGGCTCGCCGAGTACACGGAGTGGGCGCTGCGGATCCACGGGCTCGTCGAGCGGGCCGTGGCCGCGGTGCACGCACGCGGGATCGTCTTCAACGACCTGCATCTGTTCAACATCATGGTGGCCGAGGACGAGTCCTCGGTGGTGCTGCTGGACTTCGAGGCGGCCCAGCCCGCCTCGGAGGGCGGTCGCCAGACCGTCGCCAACCCGGCGTTCGTGGCGCCCGCCGACCGGCGGGGGTTCGATGTGGACCGGTACGCCCTCGCGTGCCTCCGGATCGCGCTGTTCATCCCGCTCACGAGTCTGCTCGCGGTGGACCGGGGCAAGGCCGCGCACCTGGCGGAGACCGCCGCGGCGCGGTTCCCGCTGCCCCCCGGTTTCCTGGACGAGGCGGTTCGGGAGATCACGCGCGACCCGGCCGGCGGCCGGTCCGGCGGGAGCTCGCGGGCACCCGACCGTCCGGCGGACCGCTCCCGGTTCCTGCCCACGGAGCCGGGCGACTGGCCGAACAGCCGTGACTCCATGGTGGGCGCGATCCTGGCGTCGGCGACTCCCGAAAGGGAGGATCGTTTCTTCCCCGGGGACATCGCGCAGTTCGCCACCGTCGGCGGGGGCATGACCTTCGGACACGGCACCGCCGGAGTGCTCCACGCCCTGCACGAGAGCGGGGCACCCCGATGTCCGGAGGCCGAGGACAGGCTCCTGCGGCACGCCAAGCAGCCCGACTCCGGCACACCGCTCGGCTTCTACGACGGGCTCACCGGTGTCGCGTGGACCCTCGAACGGCTCGGGCACACGGCTGCCGCGCTCGAACTGGCCTCACTCGTCGCCGAACAGGACCACGAGGGCCTCGCGCCCGACCTGTACGGAGGGACGGCCGGTATCGGCCTCGCCCTGGACGCCCTGGCCACCGCCACCGGTGAGAGCGGCCTCCACGCGGCGGCCCTGCGCTGCGCCGAGCTGTCCGCCCGCCCGCTCCGGTCGCCCGCGCGACCGGCGGGAACGGCAGGAGCGGCAGGAGCGGCAGGAGCGGCAGGCAAGGTGCGCACGGGACTTCTGCACGGCTCCGCCGGACGGGCCCTGCTGTTCGTACGGCTCTACGAGCGCACCCGGGACTCCGCACTCCTCGACCGCGCCGCCGAGGCGCTCCACGACGACCTGAGCCGCTGCGTGCGCGGTGCCTCCGGGACCCTGCAGGTCGACGAGGGCTGGCGCACGATGCCGTACCTCGGCGCGGGCAGCGTGGGCATCGGCATGGTGATCGACGACTACCTGCTCCACCGGCACGACGACGCCCTGGACCGGGCGCGCCGCGAGATCGTGCGGGCGGCGCAGGCCACCTTCTACGCCCAGCCCGGTCTCTTCCGGGGCGTCGCCGGAATGGTGCTCCACCTCGCCCGTACGAACGTCGGCGGGCCCGGCACGACACCGGAGGACGTACGCCGCCAGATCGGCTGCCTGAGCTGGCACGCCATGTCCTACCAGGGCCGACTCGCCTTCCCCGGCGAGCAGATGATGCGCCTCTCCATGGACCTCTCCACCGGTACGGCGGGCGTCCTGCTCGCCCTCTCCTCGGCCCTGGGCGACCGCCCGGCCCACCTGCCGTTCCTTCCGCCGCTCCCGCGGCCCCACGAACCGGCCCCGTGACGGGGTCGCCCCGCACCACCGTCCCCTACGAAAGGAAACGATCATGAACCTCTTCGACCTTCAGTCGCTGGAGACCCCCAAGGACGAGGCCATCGGCGATGTCGAGACCGGCAGCCGCGCGAGCCTCCTCCTCTGCGGTGACAGCAGCCTCAGCGTCACGACCTGTAACTGACCCGATCCGGCTTCCCGCACGGCACCCCGAGCGCCGGTGAGGAGTCACGGGGCCCCGGGAGCGCTGCTCCCGGGGCCCCGGCCGTCTGGGCCGGACACCGGCGGCCCCGACGGGAACGTCGATCCCGGAGGGGAAGAGAGGAGGTCGGATGGCCTCGCCGACCGGTTCCGACCGGCTGCTCCGCGGCTCCGTACGGCACACCGCGGGCACCACAGCGGCGCTGCTGCTCTGCTCGGTCGCCGGCGCGGCCTGCTCGCTCGCCGTCCCCGCGCTCGCCGGCAGGACCCTTGACGTGCTGCTACGTGACCAGCCCGGGGCGGGAAGGTGGCTGCTGTGGACCGCCGTGCTGCTCGCGGCCGAAGTGCTCCTGGAGACCGGCTCGGTGCTTCTGACGCAGCTCGCCAACGCCCGCGCCACCGCCTGGATCCGGCTGCGCGCCCTGGGCGGTCTCCTCGGCACCGCGCCCCACCGGGCAGCACCCCACTCGGGTGGCGACGTCGCCGCCCGGCTGTGCGTCAACTCCACCGACAGCGGTACCGCCCCGGCGGCCCTCGCGACCTCGGTGTCGTCGGTGCTCGTGCCGATCGGCGCACTCGTCGCCTTGGCGCTCATCCACCCCTGGACCGCCGCCGTCTTCGTGGCCGGTCTGCCCCTGCTCCTGCTGCTGCTCCGCGCGTTCGCCACCCAGTCCTCCGACTCGGTCGGTCACTACCAGCGGGCGCAGGGCGCCGTCGCCGCCCGACTGGCCGAAGCACTCGGCGGCGCCCGTACCATCGCCGCCGCCGACACGGCACGGCACGAGGAGGAGCGCATCCTCGCCCCGCTGCCGGACATGACACGGCACGGCACCCGCATGTGGCTCGTCCACGGCCGCGCCGTGGCCCGCAGCGGCGTCCTCCTGCCCCTGCTCACCACGGCCGTCGTCGCGGTCGCGGGAGTCGCTCTCGCCGCCGGCGAGGTCAGCGTGGGCGGGCTGCTCGCCGCCTCGCGGTACGCGGCGCTCGCCGCCGGGATCGGAGGCATCGCGGCACCACTCGGGACCCTGGTCCGAGCCCGCAGCGCGGCACGCCGCACCGCCGAACTCGCCGATCTGGCGCCGATGTCGCACGGCTCCGCGGTCCTGCCACCCGACGCGCCCGGGGACCTGGAACTGCGGGGAGTACGGGTGACGCGCGGCGACGTCCCCCTGATCGCGGACGTGACGCTCACGATCGGCGGCGGGTCGACGGTCGCCGTCGTGGGCCGGTCCGGAGCGGGCAAATCGACCCTGGCCGCCGTCGCGGGCCGGCTGACCGACCCCGACGCCGGGAGCGTCCGCCTGGACGGAGTGGACCTGGCGGAACTGTCCCGATCGGAGCTGCGCGGGGCGACCGCGTACGCCTTCGCGCGTCCCGTCTTCGACGGCGGGGCCACCCCCACCATCGGCGCCGCGCTGGCCGCCGGGGCCGGGCCCGCCCGGAGCCCGGCCACAGCGACGGGCATCCGGGACGCCGCGACGGCCGCCTGCGCCGACACCTTCGTCCGACTGCTGCCACTGGGCTACGAGACCCCGGTGGACGACGCCCCGCTCTCCGGCGGCGAGGCCCAACGCCTCGGTCTGGCACGGGCGTTCATCGGCCGGGGCCGTCTCATGATCCTCGACGACGCGACGTCGAGCCTCGACACGGCCACCGAACGTCAGGTGGAGACCGCCCTCGCCACACCGTCACGGGCGTGCACCAGGCTGATCGTGGCCCACCGGGTGTCCACGGCCGCCCGGGCGGACCTGGTCGTCTGGATGGAGGCGGGCCGCGTCCGGAGGTCCGGACCGCACAGCCTGCTCTGGGAGGAGCCGGAGTACCGCGCGGTGTTCACCGCGGAGGCCCGGCGTGCGGACGCCCCGCGCTGGTCCACCGGGCCGGACGCTTCCCTGGAGACCGCCGGCTCCGGCGCTCTGCCGTCGTCGGCCGTCCCTGGGCTCGGAGCGGACGAGTGACGCCCGCTCCGAGCCCAGGGCGGCCGAAGGAACCGACCACACCGAAGGCGGCGGACCGTCCGGCACCGGCTGCCGCCTCCGGCGAAACGGACACGGTGCAGCACATCACCCGTCCGACACCGGCTGCCGCCCGCGGCGAAACGGACGCGCCCGGGAACGTCACCTGTCCTGCACCGGCTGCCGCCTCCGGCGAAGCGGACTCGACCCGGCGCGTCACGGCCTCGCTCCGGTCCCTCCTCAGCCGCCGCAAAGGCGTCCTGGCGAAGCTGGCGGCCTGGTCGGCCGCCGAATCCGCGCAGACGTTCCTCGGCGGCTACTGCGTGGCCCGCTCCCTCGACGACGGATTCCTGAGGGCCGCACCCTCGACCGGGCTCCTCTGGCTGGCGGGGGCCGCCGTGGCCATCCTGTTCGGCGCCCCCGTCGTCCGGGGCGTCTTCGCCCAGCTCCCCCACCTCACGGAACCACTGCGCGACCAGCTCGTACGGGGGTCGGTGGTACGCGCCCTGCGCACCGCCACGACCGCGGGCGGGGGCGGGGGCGGGGGCGTGAACGCCACGGCGGTGTCCCGGCTGACGAGTCAGACCGAGATCGCCCGGGACAGTTTCGCCGGACTGGTGCTCGCCACCCGCTCCTTCGTCTTCGTCGCCGTGGGGGCCCTCGTCGGCCTGCTGTCGCTCGCGCCGCAGTTCCTCCTCGTCGTACTTCCGCCCCTGGTTCTGGGCCTCGCTCTGTTCACGGCCTCCCTGCGGCCCATGGCGCGGGCCCAGCACCGGTACCTCGACGCGGACGAGGCTGTCGGCCTGCGCGCCGAGATCACCCGCACCGCACTGCGGGACACCGTGGCCTGCGGGGCCCAAGAGGCGACCGCCGCGCAGAACCGCCGTGCCGTCGACGAGGCGTCCGCCGCCCAGCGCGCCCTGGCCCGCTGGGCGTCCGTCCGCACGTTCTCGGTGGCGACGGCCGGACAACTGCCGGTCCTCCTGCTGCTCGTCACGACGCCGTGGCTTCTCCGCCAGGGCGTCACGGCCGGGTCCGTGGTGGGTGCGCTCACCTACGTCCTCCAGTCGCTGCTCCCCGCACTGCACACACTGATGACCGTCCTGGGCGCGGCGGGCGCGCGGCTTTTCGTCGTCCTCGACCGGCTCACCCAGCCGGTGCCCCCGACCCCGACGCCTCCCCCAGTCCCCGCCGCCGCACCGCCGGGCCCGCGCCGTACGGGCCGGGCCGCCACGGCGCTGCAGCTGCGCCACGTACGCGCCGCGTACGGCCCCGGGGCACGCCCCGTACTGGACGCGCTGGAACTGACCGTCGAGCAGGGGGAACACCTCGCCGTGGTCGGCCCGAGCGGCATCGGCAAGTCGACCCTGCTGCACATCTCGGCGGGCATGCTCACCCCCGATCGGGGCGACGTACGGCTCTTCGGTCGTGCCGTCGCGGCCTGCCCGCCCCCGGAGCTCATCGCACTGCGCGTGCTGGCCCCCCAGGAGGCGTACGTCTTCACGGGCACCCTGCGGGACAACCTGCGGTACCTGCGGCCCGACGCCGACCGGGCCGCCGTCGACCGGGCCGTGGACGCGCTCGCCCTGGAACCGCTCGTCGACCGGGTGGGCGGGCTCGACCGTACGCTGACGCCCGACGCCCTGTCCCTCGGCGAACGCCAGCTGATCGCGCTGGGGCGCGCCCATCTGGCCCCCGCCCCGCTGCTGCTGCTCGACGAGGCGACCTGTCACCTGGACCCCGTCGCGGAGTCCACGGCCGAGCGGGCCCTCAGCGCCCGGCCGGGAACCCTGGTCGTGGTCGCCCACCGGTTGTCGTCGGCACTCCGAGCCGACAGGATCCTCGTCCTCGACGGCACCCGGGCCCAGCACGGAACGCACGACGAGCTGCTCGGGCGTTCCGCTCTCTACCGCGATCTCGTGGGGCACTGGAACCAGGTCCAGGAGTGAGCGGACCGCGCCCGCGCCGACGCCGCGGCAGTGCTCAGGTCCAGCCGGCGCCCTGGGCGATCCGGATGGCATCCACGCGGTTCCGTGCGCCGACCTTGCGGATGACGCTCGCCATGTAGTTGCGGACCGTGCCCTTGGTCAGGAACAACGTCGCGGCGATCTCAGCGACCGGCGCTCCGTCGGCGGCCAGCGAGAGGACGCTCAGCTCACGCCGGGTCAGGGGCATCTCCGCGGCCTGGAGGAACCCGAGCGCGAGCGTGTCGTCGATGTAGCGCTCCCCTTTGGCCAGACGGTGCACGGCCTCCAGTAATCGATACTTCGGGGCGTTCTGGTCGACGAAGCCGCTCGCCCCCGCGGCATGGGCCCGCCGCAGAACCCCCGGCCGCTGCCCGGCGACGAGGGCCAGCAGAGCCGGACGGACACCCGAGCCCTCCCCCGAGGGCGGTGCGGAAGCGGCCACGGGCCGCATCGCCGAGGGCGGCAGACACTCGGCGTCCGCCACGTACACGTCCGGTTCGGACATCCCCGTCGCCGGGCCGTGCGGCCATCGGGGCAGCGACAAGACCACTGCGACCCCGCCCGACCTCAGCAGTTCGACCAGCGCGGTCCGCAGGAGCTGCGCCTCGTAGACCACCGTCACTCGTATCATTCCCACCCCTTCGGTCCTCCGTCGCGCCAGGACGGCACGACGCGAGCAATCACCCCCACCCCTCTGCCCTTGCCGCACCAGGCGGAACACCGCACCGGGTGCACAGGGGGCGCACTCCGGAGCGCCTCGGCCGGATCCGGTTCGTCCCTCCGAAGGCGAAGCAGGCCGACGGCGTGTGATGCCGGCCGCGCCGAACCAGGAATGTCCAGATCGAACCCGTACGGCGCGCGGGCGCGGGAGTGCGCCCCGGGAGTCCACCCGTCCGGGCAGGAGCCCCGGACAGGCGACAACCCGACACGGCACCGACCTCGATCCGAGCGCCGGGAACCCCGACCACCTCACAAGACCCCCGCTAGAACGTCGTTTCCTACGACTGTCAGAGCAGCATGAGAGCCTCCCGGCATGAGCTACGACCTTTCCCCATGCGGTGGAGCATGGCCGAGGAGGCGTCGGCCCACGCGGCGGCCGTCGCGGAGTCCATGGGCCTGATCTGCTTCGACGCACAGCAGAACCGGCTCAGGCCATGAGAAGGCCGGCCAAGCGGCGGTAGCCGATCAGGGCCGCGGCTATGCCGACGAGGGCGGGGAAGTGCTCAGCCTTCCGTTCGTAGCGGTGATGGAGTCTTCGACAACCGGCAAGCCAGAACGCCGTTCTCTCGACCACCCGCCGATGCGGGCCCAGCCGCTGCGAGGACTCGACACCCTTGCGGGGCCTGGCTGCCGTCACCGGTACAGGAGCCGTACCGGCGCTGTTCTACGATCATGGTCCTGCCGTCATGCGGCGCTGTACAAGTACGGGACGGACTGGGGGACGGAATGGCGATCGACAGGCCTGGCCGGCCGGAGAACCTGCCGGCAGCCGAAGTGTTGTGGGCGCGCTGGGCCCTGGTCGCCGTGCTGGAGGCCACGGCGAAGGCGGAAGTCCAAGGCGTTCGCCGCGGCGGCACATGGATTGACGGCAGAGGTCTGCACCTCGATGATCGCGGCTGCACCTGGTGGACGTTCCAGCAGATGGGAGAAGGCCGCTACCTGCTGTACGGCGAGGACGAGTCGAGTGCCGTGAAGTGGCACGAACCCTCGATCGACATGCTGGCGCAGGCGCCGGACTGGCTGCCGTACGAGCACCTTCGCGAGTTGTTGGAGGGCTGGGAGCTGGGCTGTGTGTACTGGTACGAGAACGGTGCCTGGGCTCGTGCGCCCTACCCGGGCGACTTGGACGATGACGGCCTCGACTGCGGAATGAGCCGTTTCGCGGTGCGCGATGAACTGCTGCGCGACTTGATCGCGTCGGAGCGCGGCCTGCCCCGCGGCCGGGCTGACGGTCTTGTGGCCGCGGCGGAGGCGCGTAGCCTGACGGCTGCTCAGATCCGGGAGGTGCTGGACGCGGCTGCCGCCGCGGACGAGTACGTGCCGGCGGACCGGGAAGCGCTGTTGCGGTCCCTGGAGCTCGCGGCGCTGGCTGCCCCCGGTTCCGGCACTCCGGCCGCGTCGGACGAGCCCGGCTGAGGCCCGGGAATCCATGCCGTCGGCCCCCGTGCCGGAGGGGACGGGTGGGGAAAGCGTGCCCGGGCTTCGGGGTACGCGCCCAGGCGGTTGGGGGCTCCGGAAGCAGTGCACGTTCCACACCCGTTCCACCACGGGGTCGCCCCGCCCGGCACCGTCGGACAGGCATGCTCGGACGTCCCACCGCGCCCGGTGTCCACCCCACCCGCGTCCTGTGCCCTTGGCCGGAGCGGCCTGCCAGAGACATCGTCGGTGCCGACTGTCCGGTTGTCCTCGCGGCGGCCCAGGAGACGCGGCTACGACGGGGTGGCCCCGTGCCGCTCCGTCGATGACCGCGGCCAGCACGGTCGCCTCACGCCGGACGGCCAGTTCGTCGTGCCGGGCTGCGACTGCACGCGATGCCGCTCGATGCGGTTGATCCCGCACTCCCCCGCATCGCGCGCCATCCCGCTCACCCGGCACTGAGCCTGTCCCGACGAGGAGCACTCGTACCTGCGGGACTCAGCACGTCCGTCCGCGACGGCTTCGCAGAAACGTCATTTGCGCCGTAACGCCGGATCGTTGACCGGCTCGACGGCGCCGCCGCCATCCTGCGGGCTGTTCTGCCCAGAGGTCCACTGGCTCGTACCGCGATCATCCGGGAGACGGGTGTCAGCGCAGCCGCCGTGTCGCGGCACGCGGCCGAACTGCTCGCGATGGGGCCGGTCTGGCAACCACCCGAGCCTCCTCGGCCGGGCCGTCCCCGTATCCCGCTCGACACCGAGACCTCTCATCACGTCGCCGCGGGCGTGCACATCGCCGTACCGCGACTCGCCTTCTCGCTCAGTGCAGCGCGGGGTCCGCCTCGACGGTGAGTCCGGATAGCACGGTGACCGGTCCTGCCTTGGCAGGGGCGGCATCGGGTGAGTTGCCAGCGGCGGCTCCCTCGGTACAGGCGGTGAGCGCCAGCACGGCCAGGGCGAGGGCGAGGGCGAGGACCAGGTGCGGGCAAGGTAGCGGTCGCCGTGAGTGAGGCAGGAGTAGCGGGCGTTGTCGAGGGACCAGCCTGCCGTGGTGGCGCGGGTGTGCGCCCGGCCAGGTCGAGGACGGCGACGGCCGCGACGGCGACGGCGTTGGAGCCGAGGGCGGACAGCCGCTCGCGGGTGGTACCGGGGTCGTCGACGACGCGGTCGTGGTGGGTGTCGGCGGCGAGGCGCGCGAGGGAATCTGCCTCTCGGCCGTAGGCGCCGGTGTGAGTGTCGATCAGGCCGGAACGCAGGAGGCCGAAGCCTCCTCGGGGGATGTACCCGAGGGTGAGACGGGTTGCCGACGGGGGTACGCCTCGCCTCGTCTCGTCTCGTTATGGAGTATTTACGACCATCAGGGGATGATAGGGGTGGAGGAAAGTCCGTACGCGGAGAGCGGGGGGCATGGCCGAACACCCGTCAGAGTTGCCCGATATGGCAGATTTCAGAGCATGGCGAGAATTTCGGAAGCTGGGTGCGGGCGGTTGGGGGGAGGTGTACGCGGGCCTTGATCCGGAAAGCGGTGAGCTCCGGGCCGTGAAGATCACGAAGGGCCCCTTCGACGATGCGGACGCGCAGAGCGGCAAGTTGTTCCGTCGCGAACTGGAGATCGCACAGGCCCTCGACCATCCCCACGTGGTACGTGCCTACCGCGTGGGCGAGCAGCACGGGCGCCCGTATCTGGTCATGGAGTACTGCAGCCAGGGGAGCCTGGCCGAACGGGTGATCCGCGACGGCCCCCTGCCCGCAAA
The DNA here is from genome assembly GCF_014451325.2 of Streptomyces sp. CB02980. Taxonomy (GTDB): domain Bacteria; phylum Actinomycetota; class Actinomycetes; order Streptomycetales; family Streptomycetaceae; genus Streptomyces. Next base: position 37,480 of record NZ_JACSCH020000032.1, read on the forward strand.
GGAGGCCGTCGCCATGTCCATAGGCGTACTGGACGGTTTGGCCTACGCTCACCAGGCTCCACTCACCACACGCGACGCACTGGGCGAGGAAGTCACCGCACACGGCATAGTGCACCGCGACCTGAAACCGCCGAACATTCTCCTCACCCCCGGGCCAGACGGCGCCAGCTGCGCCAAGATCGCGGACTTCGGGCTCGCCAAGGCCTACGAGGCGGTCGGCCTGGCCGTCATCACCGTCACCGGGGACAAGCAGGGGACGCCCAGCTTCATGCCGCAGGCCCAGGCTCTCGACTACAAGCACGTGGGACCCGGAGCCGATGTCTGGTCGGCCACCGCCTCGCTGTACTTCGCACTCACCGGTCGCGCGCCCCGCGATCTCCCCCGAGTGGGAGACGTATGGAGAGCGCTACTTCGGTCTCCCGTCATACCCGTGGAACAGCGCGGCGTCCCCGTGCCCTCGGCACTCGCCGAGCTGGTGGACGACACACTCAGGGCCGACCGCACACTGCCCGACATGTCCGCGGCGCAACTACGCGACGCTCTCCTGACCGTTCTCTGAGAGGGGCGGCCCCATGCCCGACGGACAGTCCCCCCAGTACTCCGACCACGTCCCGTCCAGTGACGAGCTCTTGGAAGGCTTCACCGTCGAACGCCGACTCGGGCAGAGCAGAGCGACGGTCGATCTCGTGCGCAACCTCCAGACCGGCCACCACTATGCGGTCAAGCGCATCCACATGGAAACGCCCGAACAGTCGGCATCCGCCTTCCAGGAGGCACAGCGCTGGATCGGCCTGCCGGACCACCCCCACATCGCGGCCTGCCACTTCACCCGGCTCGGGTTACGCAGCCTCGCTCTCTTCGCAGAGTACGTGCCGAACGGCACCCTCGCCGACCGGATCGCCCGGCGGCCGGCGCGTCCGAACGACCCCACCGCTGAACTGCGCACCGTTCTCACCATCGCGGCACAGACCGCATGGGCGCTCGACGCCGCCCATGCCTGCGGAACGCTGCATCTCGACGTGAAGCCCTCCAACATCCTCCTCACCGCCGACGGCACCGCGAAGCTCACCGACTTCGGCGTATCCGCCCATGCCTGGTCCCTCCGCGAGACACAGGACCGCATGCTCAGAGTCTGGCTGGAGGAATCCGTCGGCCCGATCGATGCGGCGGAGAACCCCGAAGTCTTCCAGGCCATGCTGGCCAATGCCCGGCGCAACCTGTTCCTGGGCGTCTTCCCCGAGGACCGACCCCCTGCGCCCCACACGCTGCCCTACGCCTCCCCCGAGCAGGCCGAAGGAGGCTCGGCCGGCGCAGCCTCCGACGTATGGAGCTGGGCCGTGACCCTGCTGGAGATGCTGTTGGGCGAATGCACCTGGCCGTCCGGCAGCATCGCCCCGTACGTCCTCGAAGCCGCCCTCGCCCGCCCGGGCCCACGCTCCCTCACCATTCCAGCACCTCTCTCGAACCTGCTGGAGAGGTGCTTCCACTCCGAGCCGAACCACCGACCGCAGTCCCTGCGCCAACTCGCCGAGGAACTGCTGGAGATCGCCGAGAACGAGACCGGCACACCTCTGCCCTGCACACCGTCCCCACGGCCCGTCCTGGAGACGGTGCACTTCCGGCTGGGCGACCGGCGGATGACCGGCGGAGGCACCTGGAAAGGCGGACGGACACTACTGATCCAGGCCAGCATGCTCACCGCGCGCCCCTACGAACACACCCTCTCGCTCTGGCCCAGTGGCGTGGGCACCATGAGGTCCTGGCTACTCCAGGAACTCAACGCGATAAACGAGGCTCACCGTATGGTGCTCGAGGCCCCGGGCGATCCCACCCCGGAGCGGACGGACCTGGCCCGGCAGGCCCTCATGTCCGCTGCGGCCGTTCTGGACCGGCTGGGCGACGGGCCCGCAGCCACCGAGAAGTTCCGCTCCTGCGTTGCGGCAACGGGCGACGAGCCCTCGACTGATCTGGTGGACGCCTTGTCGAGGCTCGCCAACCACCTGCGTCGCCAGGGCCAATGGGAGGAGTCGTCCCAGGTCGCCGAACGCGCCTACACCACCGCGCGGGAGTTGCCCGACGGAGGAGACTCCACCGAGGCTGCGGAAGCCGTCGTGGCCGCGCTCGTGTCAAGTGCGCACCACACCGAGGAGCCTCGCGACCAGCTGGAGCTGCTGCGGAAGGCCCACGACATCGCGCAGGCCGCGGGGCTGCAGGCTGCGGCGCTGGTGACGCTCACGAACCAGGGGATAGTGCTGCGCGCCATGGGCAGCGAGAAAGCAGCAACGGAATGCTTTCGCCGCGTCGAGGAAAGGCTCTCCGACCCGAGTCCGATCTGGGGACTCGACGTGGTCACACGGGCCCAGACATGGTCCGCCCTGGCGGAGCACCACGCGGACGACATCCCCGCCGCTCTGCGCTGTATGACGCGGGCCCGCGATCTCCTGGCGGAACTCGTCGAGCGCGGGGAGACGGATCTGCTCGGCGCCCTGGGCAGGGCGGAATCGCGCCTCGTCGAGCTTCACGAGCCTCTCGACGCCCACGCCGCCGCGGCCACCTCTGCCTCCGCGGCCCAGAAGCACCTGAGCCACGCGACCCTGGACGGGCATGGCCAACCACTTCATGAGCTCGCGCGAGCCCGCGACCACGCGGCCGCGACGCTCTGGGACAGCTCCCCGGCAGCGGCACTCGAAGCAGCCGAGGCGGCCCTGGTCCTCTGGACCCGACTGGTGCAGAGCGAGGGGACGGCCTCATGGGGGGTTCAGCTGGCCGAAGGGCACCGCAAGGTCGGAGTCTCTCATCTCAAGGCCGGACATCCGCAACTCGCCGCAGAATGCTATGCGAACGGCCTGGCAGTGACCCAGCATCCCGACTACCCCCACTCTCCGACCGGCTCCATGGTGGCGGCCACCCTGCTGAGGGAAGTGGCGATTCTTCGCCGCCGCGCCGGTGAGCGAAGTGAGGCGCGCCGATTGTGCACAGAGACCCTGGCCCTCCTGAACGAACCGGACCACGCCCAGCAAGCAGAACTTCGCATGGTCACGCGTAACACCCTGTCCGGCCTGCTCCACGACGAGGGCCGTTGGCAGCAACTACTGGGCGCCGAAAGGGAGAACCTCGCCGAGGTCGAAGCCGCCGTGAACCGAGGCGTGCTGGACCAGGAGCGCCTCGCCTTCGCGGCCTACCGGGTCAGCCAGGCGGCTACGGATTGGGGGGACTCGATGTGTGCCGTCGAGGCCGGAGAGGCCGCCGCACGCACCTACCTCCGACTTGCCCACTCGGGCCGCCCACTCCGTGATGCCGCCGGCCTGGCCTGCTGGGGGCTCGGCATGAACCTCGTCCACCTCGGGAGACTTCCCGAGGCGGAGGAGCAATTCAGCTTGGCGCTGCAGGAGTTCGCGGAGGCGGACCGTACGGGCGAGACGGACAGCGTGCTGCGCGCGATAGGCGGTGACTCCCGTTCGGCCTACGTCGAGTTCATCGTCGAACGGCTGCCCCGAATCCGGACAGCCCGGCAGCTGTCGGCAGCTGACATCGAGACGTACCTGGCCGAGCAGCGATGGCTACTGAGCCGGTCGATGAACCGCGCGGAGCGCGAAGGCAAGGACTCCAGGGCCTGGAAGGAGGTCGCCTGGTCCGTGGGCCTACTCGACTGGCTGGCGCAGGAGCACGGTGGGACCTCAGTGCGTCATCTCCTCGCCGGCGCCGGATACCTGCTGGGCATGCTCACCTCGCACGATCGGCTCGGCGCCGCCGCACGCGGCTACCGCACGGCGGCAGGCGCGTGGAGTGACACGGCCCTGGCCGAGCCGGAGAAGACCGACACTTCCGGTGTGCTCTACGTCGACAGATGGCTCTCCGCGCTGCTCTACCTCATGGACACGCACCTCCGTGCCGGCGACCGATCGGCCGCCCAGCGCGTCCGAGAAGAGTTGATGAGCGCGGCAGGGGAGGTCTGCCCCGACCGGGCCGAGGAGTGGAACCTGTACACGGCCAGTGCCTGGGAAGCAGCAGCGGACGCAGGCACCGGACCGTCTTCGTAGTCCCCCTTCCATGACCGCGGCCGCCGGCCCGAACGAGCATGGACCATCGCTCCGGCACTGCGCCTCACCGAGCCCCACGCCGCCCCCGCCGACATCCAGCCGCGCTGACCACTCCCCGCCCTCCGCCCGCCGAATCAGCCGCGCGGTCGGCGGCGGGAAGCTCCGTGGCCACTCAGTGCGGCGCACGCATCACCCGCAGGGCGCATAGCCCACCCAGCCCGGGTCCACTCCGGTGCGACGCGGCTGCCGGCCGAGGAAGGTGGGCATGCACCTGGCCCCTTCCTGCACCAGGCAATGTCGTCACTCCAGCGCAACCGACCGACGGCTTCCCACGGCCCGTGAAGCCATGTGACTTGTCGTCAGAGAAGGCAATGCCGACTCCCCAGCTCACCGACGACGAACGCAACGCCCTGCCGGGGCCGTTGCCGGCCACCGCCTGCCTCCCTTGAGCCGGCACAGGGCGCGGTGTACGCCTCGTCCGCATGGGTGCGGTCGGAACGGACGCGCGGCCGGCCCGTCCGAACAGACGCGAGGCACGCGGACCTTCTCCAGGAGGATCGAAGCTGCGGCGTGCCGCCATGCTGCCGACCACCAGCGAGCCGGATTCGTCCTGCCGTTCCTTGCCACATCTGCTCATACGTGCCCGTCTCCATTCTGGAGAACGCCTTGCCGATCCGAACCTGGTGCCTCTGGGCGGCGCACTCCTCCGTCGGGGTCAGCGGCAGGGGGCCCACCAGGACAGGCATGGTGGTGTCGGGGGCCGGTGCCGATGTGACGTGGCCTGCGGAGTTGAGGACTTTCGGTTCGCAGCTCTGCGCGATGAGGGCGGCCAACTCCAGGAACTGTGCCTCGGCTTCGGGGGTTCTCGCCACGACGGTGACCGCCCGGGCAGTTCGCACGGCGACGATGCGGGGGGCTACGTGGACGCCAGGGCTGCGAGCCGAGACGACGGAGGTGACAGCGGGCGCGGAGGCGTGGGTGGTGGCGGCGTAGGCGCTCTGCGGGCCGGCGGACACCGGCCGCCTGAGTAGTCGTACTCATTCCGCCCGAGCATCGACTCGACCGCCGCCCGCCGGACGGACCAGACCCCCGTAGCCGGATCGTTACCCCATGGGCCGCCCTTGTCCAGAAAGCCTGTACGAACGACCCGGCTCGCAATCTACCGTTCGGTAATACAGGGGGCGGGGGTCGTCGGACGACCCGTGCTTCGGGGACGTCCGGCGGTACGGGGGCTCTTTGATGACTGTCCAGCACGTAGTCCGCAGGCGGACGGGTGTGACCATCCTCCTGGCCATGGTGCTCACCATGTCCGGGCTGACCTCGCCCGGACTGTTACCCAGCGCCGCCGCGACGGTGCCGGACGCCGGGTCGGCCGTCACCGGGCCGGAGGGGCCGGAGGGCACGTCGTTCAACCCGAACCAGATCAAGGACATCAAGGCGGCCGACCCCGGTTCCGGGGTGAACCTGGTCGAGGCGCCCTCGGCGAACAACAGCGGTGACGCGCGGTTGTCGTACCCGCTGGAGGTGCCGAAGGGCCGCGCGGGCCTGGAGCCGAGTCTGGCCGTCACCTACAACTCCTCGGGGACGAACGGGTGGCTCGGCGTCGGCTGGGACCTAGCCACCCCGATGGTCACGGTCGACACACGGTGGGGCGTGCCGCGCTACGACGCCGGACTGGAGACCGAGACCTACCTGCTCAACGGCGAGCAGCTGACCCCAGTGGCGCACCGGAGCGCGTTGCAGGCGCGCACTGCGGAGAAGGTGTTCCACTCCCGAGTGGAGGGCTCGTTCGACCGGATCGTGCGCCACGGCGACAGCCCCACGAACTACTGGTGGGAGGTCACCGACAAGCAGGGTGTCCGGACGCTCTTCGGCGGCACGGCCGACAGCACGCTGGCCGACGGCTCGGGTCGCGTCGCCACCTGGGCGGCGCGGGAGATCCGCGACGGCAACGACAACGTCCTGCGCTACCGGTACGTCAAGGTGGCTGACGGCGGCACGGCGGGCTCCACGGTGCCGGGCAGCGAGCTGTACCCGCAGAAGATCACCTACACCGGCCACGGCGACACCGACGGCAGGTACTCGGTGACGTTCGTCCGGGACCGTGAGCGCGGCGAGCCCCGCCGGGCGGACGTACGGATCGACGCCAGGTACGGGTTCAAGAAGGTCACCGCCGACCTGCTGCGGCGCGTCGAGGTCAAGCTGGACGACCAGCTGATCCGCGCCTACGAGCTGAACTACCGGACCGGCGCGTTCGCCAAGACGCTGCTCACCTCGGTGTCGCAGTTCAGCGAGAGCAACAAGCTGTTCAACACCCACACGTTCGACTACTTCGACGAGGTACGCGACCAGTCGGGCAACTACAACGCCTTCGCCGACGCGGCGGGTTGGTCGGTGCCGGACGACGACCTCGGGGTGAACATCCGCGAGGGCGAGGCCAGCGCGATCTCGGCGAACACATCGGCCGGCTTCGGCGCGCACCTGTTCGCGGGCTACAACGTGCAGGGGCTGCCGACCAAGGAGGGCTCCGTCGGGTTGAAGGTCGGGTTCAGCGCGGGCCAGTCCGACGGCCTGTCGGCGCTGGCCGATGTGAACGGCGACAACCTGCCGGACAAGGTGTTCCGCAAGAACAAGGACGTGTTCTACCGTCCCAATCTGGCCACACCGGGCGGTGAGCCGAAGTTCGGCGACACTCCGATCAAGCTCCCCCACCTCCCGGGAATCTCGACCGAGCGCACGCTGTCCGGCACCATCGGCGTCGAGTCGTACGTCCTCACCACCTCGGCCCAGCTGGACTTCGTGGGCACCACGACCACCTCGGACCGGTTCTTCAGCGACGTCAACGGCGACGGCATAGCCGACCTGGTGAACAACGGCGGTGTGCTCTTCGGCTACCTGGATGCGAATGGGCAACCCGCGTACAGCGCGGACTCCACCCGCACCCCGGTGCCGATCGAGGGCGGCGCGGTGACCGGCGAGATCGTCGGCGATCAGACAGCGCAGTTCAACCAGCAGGTGGACAATTCGCCACTCCTTGACACGGTGCGCCGCTGGGTCGCGCCGTTCGACGGCAACGTCCGCGTGGACGGCGGCGTGCAGCTGACGCAGGACCCCTCCCCGGCTCGGGCGGCCTACACCAAGGCCGACGGCGTGCGGGTCACCATCCAGCACAAGGACGCCGAGCTCTGGGCGCAGCGGATCGGCCCCGACGACCACACCGAGTTCACGCCGGGCAACGTGGCGTCGATCCCGGTGAAGAAGGGCGACGCGCTCTACTTCCGCACACAGTCCATTCTGGACGGCAAGTACGACACCGTGGCGTGGGACCCGGCGATCACCTACACCAACCTGCCGGCCGGCGCGGACGCGAACGGGTTGGCGAACACCGTGTTCCGCGCGTCGTCCGACTTCACCTTCGGCGGCCGGCCGTCCTTGGTGACCGTGCCGGTGAACGGCACGTTGCGGCTGACCGGTGACGTGGTCAAGAACAAGGCGACCTCGGACGACGTGACCGTCGTGATCGAGAAGGGCAACGGCGTCCACCCCGGCACGGAGGTGTTCCGCAAGGTCCTGCCCGCCGCGTCGACCGGCACCTCCGCAATCGACGTGAGCATTCCGGTCAAGACGTTCGAGAAGATGTCGTGGAAGCTGAAGACCGACTCCCCGATCGACGCCTCCGCGGTGAGCTGGGAGCCCAAGGCGCACTACACGGCCGCGCAGGGGGTCGAATCGGTCGTCGACGCCGCAGGCGAACCCACGCTGGTGATCACCCCGCCGTACGACATGAACATGTTCCCGGCGGACACCCTCACCGCGCCGCAGCAGTCCTACAAGGCGACCAAGACCGGCCAGTTGAAGGTGCGGCCGAAGGTCTCCTTCAACTTCAACCTCCTCGGTGACGCCAAGATCGCGCTCACGGTGAAGAAGCGCGGCGGACAGCTGCTCGGCAAACGCGTCTTCCAAGCCAAGGACACCTCCCCCTTCGGTGGCCCGAACCTGGACCTGACCGTGCCGGTCACCGCCGGCGACGATCTCTACATCGACTACTCCACGACGGAGACCGGACTGCTCGGCCTGCTCGTCGAGCAGTCCGCGTCGGTCACCTATGACGTGACCTCGAGCTGGCCGACCTTCACCCCGGCGCCCAGCGCCATGCACGCCTCCGTCGGGCAGGGCGCATTCGCCCAGCCCTACCGCGGCTGGGGTGTGATCGGCTACCAGGGCAACCGCGACCGCGCCACCCAACCGCTCAAGCAGGCCGAACTCACGCTGGATCAGAGCTTCAAGAACGCGCTTCCCAAGGAGCCCAAGGAAGCAGACGTCGCGCCTTTCGCCGCGAATCCCCGGCTCACCATGCCACGCCTTGCGGTGTTCGCCCCCGTTCCCGCCATGGGCGGCTGGGCCGCTCAGGACGAGTCCTCCTGGGTCACCCCCGCGATGGCGACCAGTTCCCGCCTCGGCGCGGACACCATCGACATCGTCACCGACGCCGACGTGGCGGGCGACCGGGCGGTGATGCGCCGCGGTGTCACCGGCCAGGTGTCGGCCACCCTCGCGGCCGGCCCGTTCGGCGGCACCGTAGTCGGCGGGATCACCGCGGGTTCGGTCGACTACCTCGACCTCAACGGCGACAGCTACCCCGACGTCGTGGGCGCCAAGGAGATCCAGTTCTCCGACATGACCGGCGCGCTCGGCGCCACGCGTGGCACCCTCGGCGGCAACGTCCGCGAGGCGGACAACGTCTCCGGCAACGTGTCGTACTCCGCGGGCAGCGAGTCCGCCACCATCGCCAGCGCCCTGGGCATGGCCGCGCCCGACGCGGGCACCAGCGCCAACACCGCCACCACCGGCGCGGTCCAACCGTCGCTCGGCATCGGCGGCAGCCTCGGCGGCGGCGAGTCCGACGTCCGCGTCGACCTGCTCGACATCAACGGGGACGGGCTGCCGGACAAGGTGTTCGGCAACGGCGACGCCCAGTTGAACCTCGGCTACTCCTTCGCGGCCCGCGAACCCTGGTCGGCCGGACCGATCAACGACGCGTCCACCCGCAACGTCGGAGTCAACCTCGGGTTCAACGTCGACCGCTACGGTTTCGCGGGCGGCGTCTCCGCCGAGCTGGGAACCTCGTTCACCAACGCGAGCATGATGGACGTCAACGGCGACGGCCTCACCGACCGGGTCTTCACCGACGGAGCCAACCCGATCAAGGTCGCGGTCAACACCGGCACCAGTTTCGCCGCGCCCGCCCCCTTCCGCGGCAGCTTCCCCGAGATCGCCATCGACAAGAACGCCAGTCTCGGCGGGGGCGTCTACTTCACCGTCGGCCTGCCCACTCCCGTCGGCGTCTTCGTCTTCAACCCCGGCGTCAACGCGTCCACCGGCATCAGCAGAGCCGAAACCAGCCTGCGCGACGTCAACGGCGACGGCCTCGCCGACCACGTCAAGTCCACCCGGGACAACGAACTCCTCGTCGCGGTCAACAAGACCGGTCGCACCAACCTGCTGCGCTCGGTCAGCCGGCCGATGGGCGCCCGTATCGACCTGGACTACACCCGAACGGGCAACACCGCCGCCATGCCGGAGAGCCGCTGGGTGCTGTCCCGCACGTCGGTGTTCGACGGGCTCGCGGGAGATGGCGCCGACACCCGGCTGACCACCTTCCGCTACGAGCAGGGCCGCTACGACCGGTTGGAGCGTGAGTTCCTCGGCTTCGGCCGCGTGGTGACCGAGAACCGCGACACCGGTACGGACAACGCCATTCTCCGCACGGTGACCGACGAGTACCGCACCGACGGATACGTGAGCCGCGGCCTGCTCACCCGCACGCTGACCGAGGACGGCGCCGGCCGCCCGTACCGCGAGACACTCAACACCTACCGGCTGCTCGACACCTCCACGGGCGAGGCAGCCGACCCGAAGAGCCGCACCGCCACCGTCTTCCCGCAGCTCACCCACATCGAGGAAAAGCACTACGAAGGCACGGCCGCCGCAGGGAAGTCCACATTCACCGACCTTTCCTACGACGAGTACGGCAACGTCACCCGCACCTTCGCCACGGGCGACGAGGGCACTGCGGACGACCTGGAGACCACGTACGCGTACAGCGGCTCCGACACACAGTGCCGCGGCCGGAACCTCGTCGGCACCGCCAACGCGATACGGCAGAAGGCCGCGGCCACCGGCACGCTCCTCCGCCACCGCGAATCCGCCGTCGACTGCGCGACCGGCACCGTGCATCAGGTACGCGAGTACCTCGACGACGACACCCCGGCCGTCTCCGACCTGACGTACCACCCGGACGGGAACCTGAAATCGGTGACCGGTCCGGCCAACGCGAAGGGGCAGCGGTACAGGCTGGAGTACGGCTACGACAGCACCGTCGGCGTACACGTCGAGTCCGTCGAGGACAGCTTCGGCTACCGCTCGTCCACGGCGTACAACCTCAAGTACGGCCAGCCCGAGCGGAACACCGACCACAACGGCCAGCCGCTCCAGATGTCCTACGACAGCGTCGGCCGGCTCGACAAGGTGACCGGGCCGTATGAGAAGGACGGCGACCAGGCCACGATCACCTTCGGCTACCACCCCGAGGCGACCGTCCCGTACGCCACGACCAAGCACCTCGACCGTGCCGCCTCAGGTGTGCGCGACGACACCATCGACACCGTCACGTTCAGCGACGGCCTGGGGCGTGTCCTGCAGACCAAGAAGGACGCCTCGGTGTCCGCCTCGCCCGGGGCCACCCCGTCCCAGGTGATGACGGTCTCCGGGCGGCTGAAGTTCGACTCCTTCGGCCGCGCCGTGGAGAAGTACTACCCGGTGACCGAGGACAAGGGAGCCGCAAACAGCACGTTCAACGCCTCCTTCGACTCCGTGACACCCACTAAGGACACCTTCGACGTCCTGGACCGGTCGGTCAGGACGGTGCAACCGGACGGCGTCACCACCAGCACCGTCTACGGCTTCGGCGAGGACCGGGCGGGCACGACCCGCTTCGAGCGGACAGTGACCGACGGCAACGGCAAGGAGCGCCGCACCTACACCGACGTCTGGGGTGCCACTACCTCGGTGAAGGAGTTCAACGGCTCCTCGGAGATCTGGACCAGCTACGCGTACGACCCCACAGGTCAGGTCACGACGATCACCGACGACAAGAACAACGTCACGCGCGCCGGCTACGACGCACTGGGACGCCGCATTTCGTTCGACAGCCCGGACGCCGGGCGTTCCGAGACCCGCTACGACCTCGCTGGGAACGTCACGTCGAAGATCACCGCGAACCTGCGGGCAGCGGACAAGGCCGTCGAGTACGACTACGAGTACTCGCGGCTGAAGGCCATCCGCTACCCGACATTCCCGGACAACAACATCTCCTATGAGTACGGAGCCCCCGGCGCGCCGGACAACGCGGCCTCGCGCGTCACCGAGGTCCACGACGCGGCGGGAACGGTGCAGCGCGCGTACGGGGCGCTGGGCGAGGTGATCAAGGAGACCCGCACGATCACTGCGGTCCGCGACGCCCCGCGCACCTACACCACCGCATGGCGCTACGACGCCTTCAACCGCGCGCTGCAGATGACCTATCCCGACGGCGAGGTCCTGACCTACGACTACGACTCGGGCGGCCAGGTCAGCCGGGCCACCGGATCCAAAAACGGCACCAGCTACACGTACCTGGACCGGCTCGACTACGACAAATTCGGGCAGAAGATTCTCCAGCAGACCGGGAACGGGGTCCGCACCACCTACAGCTACGACACCGAGGACCGCCGACTCGGAGCACTGAAGTCCGTGGCCCCGGGCGGAACCGCGTTCCAGAACCTGGGCTACACGTACGACAAGATCGGCAACATCACCTCGCTGGCCAACAACGCGCCGCAAGGCGGGGACATCGGCGGTCCGAGCAGCCAGACCTACGGATACGACGACCAGTACCGGCTCACCTCCGCATCCGGCCAGTACACGGACAAGAACAACGCGGTCAACACGTACACGCTGAGCCTGGGCTACGACTCGATCCACAACACCACGAGCAAGTCGCAGACCCACGAGGTCACCGGCGGCACTCCGGCCTTCCCGGTCGGAGGCGGCGGAGCCGGGCCGATCGAACCGGTCGAGGACCCGTCCAACCCGGGCGACGTCCAGGACCGGACGACGTACGACTACACATACGCCTATGACGGAGCCAGGCCGCATGCCCCGACCAAGGTCGGTCCGATCGACCATGCCTACGACGCCAACGGCAACCTGACGAGCACGGTCAACACGGCCGTCGCCGACAAGCGCCGGCAGTACGTGTGGGACGAGGAGAACCGCCTCGTCTGCAACCAGGACACAGCGACCGGCACCCTCACTCAGGATCCGAGCGGCTGCGCCGGCGCCACCGTCTCCTACGTCTACGACGACAAGGGCGACCGCCTCGTCAAGCGGAGCGACGACGGGCTCTCGCTCTACCCGAACCGGTACTACAGCGAACGCGACACCACCGGCTACAAGCACGTCTTCGTCGGCGACAGCCGGGTGACGACCAAGACCGTCGCGACCACCGGTGCCGAGGACACTCAGCAGTTCTTCCACGCCGACCACATCGGCTCCTCCGGCTACGTCACCGACAGGCAGGGCAAGGTCACCGAGCACCTGGAGTACTTCCCGTACGGGGAGACCTGGGTGGAGGAACGGACCGGACAGGCGGACACGCCCTACCAGTTCACCGGCAAGGAACTCGACGTAGAGACCGGGCTCTACTACTACGGAGCCCGCTACTACAACCCACGGACCCAGCTCTGGGCGAGCACCGACCCGGCGCTTCCCGACTACCTCGACGGGGGCATGGCGGGCGGCATCGCCGAGCCGCGCAACCTCGCCGCCTACACCTACACCCACAACAATCCGGTCAAGCTCACCGACCCGACCGGCAAGTGGCCGAAGATGCCGTCCTGGAAGACGATCGGCCACACCACCCTCGACGTCGTCGGCATGGTCCCGGTCGTCGGTGAGGTCGCCGACCTGGGCAATGCGGGCTGGTACGCCGCGGAAGGCGACTACGTCAACGCCGGCCTCTCAGCCGCCTCGGCCATCCCGGGCGCGGGCTACGCGGCGAACGCCGCCAAGTACGGCAACAAGGCACTCGACGCCACACAGGCCGCCAAGACCGCCAACAACGCCGCCGATGCGGCAACGACGGCCAAAGCGGCCGACACCGCACCCGTACCGAAGGCGGCAGACAGCCCTCCCGCACCAAAACCGGCCGACAGCGGACCCGCCCCCAAGGCCGCCGACAACGGGGCGGGGAGCTGCGGCACCGGCAACAGCTTCACCCCGGGCACCGGGGTCATGATGGCCGACGGCAACCACAAGGCCATAGAACAGGTGCGCGTCGGCGACAAGGTCACCGCCACCGACCCGGTGACCGGCGAAACCGGGCCGCGCACGGTCACCGCGCTCATCACCGGTGAGGGCGAGAAGAATCTGGTCGAGATCACCGTCACCAACCCCGGCAGACATCCGGGCAAGGTCGTCGCGACGGACAACCACCCGTTCTGGGCACCCGAACTCGGCAAATGGCTCTACGCCAAGGAAATACTCCCCGGCACACTCCTACAGACCGGCAACGGCTCCTACACCCAGGTGAGCGCCGTGCGTGCGTGGACCCAGCACAAGCGGGTCCACAACCTCACGGTCGACGACCTGCACACCTACTACGTGCTGGCGGGGGCTACCCAGGTCCTGGTTCACAACAGCAGCTGTGGCGACGTCGGTCTGGGGTCGGGCGAAGGATCTGCTGACGCCTTGAAGTCTTTCACCTCACCGAAGCCGGAGACTGAGTTCGTCTTCGACTCCGACGCCGGAAGGTTTCTGGCGGGAGATCGTGAACGAATTCCCGGAGGCCTCAGTCCCCACGAGCAACTGGCAGAACACGCGGGGATGGACAGAGGGACAGTGCTGGGTGGCACACTCTTCCGAGATAACGGCCTCCTGGTGTTCACGGAAAACAGTGGTCACTATGGTCACAGATGGACGGATGCTGCACGCCAGCAGTTCCAGAAGTTCATGGGCGATCACGGGATTGAATTCGACTACAGGCCATGGGGTTGAGATGGGAAACTGGACTCCAGTGGTGTACCGGGGGGACGGGGCGTGGATTGGGGTCATGCCCGATGGCCGGATCGGCGTAGGCGTGGAGTCAGAAGGTCGGTCCTCGCTTGAGGGATCAGGATTCGTTCCCATGTGGCCGTATTTGGAGCGTGACCTCTCTGCGTGCTTGGCCGATTTTTCCCGATCGTGGGATCATCTCGGTCAGGGTGGCGTTCCAACCCCTGAGAAGCTCATCGAAATGACAGTGGAGACGGCGTGGAAGTCCGGCCGGCCATACTGGATGGAGCTAGCCGCAATGTGGGCTACCGAGATGGCTCAGCGACGGGATTTTGACCAAGAGGCCGTTCGGACACTCCTCCTTGACATAGCTGATTCGGAGGCGCTGCCGCCAGAACTGCGGGATCAAGCTCGGGGCGCTGGCAGGTGAGCGGACCGGAACCCGAAGGGCCACCAAAACGGGATTGATCATCCCTGAACGCGTCTCGAAGCCATTGCTTCATCAGAAGATCTGAAGCCCCACCAGATGCGACTGGTGGGGCTTCAGGGGCGTTTGACCACAGGAGTTGACGGCGACGTAGATCGTTGGTGATGGTGGCCCGTAGCCGTCGCCAGCGCCTGACTCGGCTTGGGTCGGGCTGCTTCCGAGCGCGGTGCCGAGGATTTCCTTGCCCAGTCGCCGTGTGATGCCGGTGCCTCGAACGGGCATACTCCCCGCGACCCGGCGCGCGCCCCGCACGCCCGTGCCCGCGCCCGGCAGGGAGGA
>NZ_JACSCH020000033.1:0-26782 GCF_014451325.2 Streptomyces sp. CB02980
CGCGACGCCAAGATCACCCAGATCTACGAAGGCACCAACCAGGTCCAGCGCATCGTCATGGCCCGCAACCTCCCGTAGGGGAGGAACGAGAAGGGCGCCCCACCCGGCCGGGGAGGGGCGCCCTTCGTCGTATGCGCGAGCGGGTCAGCGATCCGCCTCGACGGTGACCTTCTCGTCGTTCTGGATCTGCTGCACCAGCTGCTTCACCTTGGGCATGTCCCACTTGAGGGAGTTCTGCGGTGCTTTGCCCGAGATCGGGATGTTCATGGACTTGCCGTCGCCGCTGTTGATGCCCTTCATGGCGAAGAACATCTTGCCGAGGTCGTACAGCGACATGTCCTTGTCCACGATCAGCGTGTCCAGACCGGCGCCCAGCGTCGGGTACAGCGCGAACGGGTTGAGGATGGTGCCCGGCGTCGCCGCCTGGTTGGCCAGGGCGGAGAGGAACTTCTGCTGGTTCTTCGTCCGCTGGAGGTCCGACTGGGCGAAGGCGTACCGGGTCCGGACGAAGGCCAGGGCCTGCTCGCCGTTGAGGGTCTGCGTACCGGCCTGGAAATCGGCGCCGGACTTCTTGTCCTTGAAGCCCTTGTCGATGTTCAGCTCGACACCGCCGAGCGCGTCGACGATGTTCGCGAAGCCGGCGAAGCCGATCTCGGCGTAGTGGTCGATGCGCAGACCGGTGTTGAACTCGACGGTACGGACGAGCAGCTCGGGGCCGTCCATCGCGTACGCGGCGTTCAGCTTGGAGCCGCCGCGCGCCGGGTACGTCTTGCCCGACTCGGAGCCGACGAAGCTGGGGATCGTCACCCAGGAGTCACGGGGGAGCGAGACCATCGTGTTCCCGCTGGAGCAGGCCGCGAGGATCATCATCGAGTCGGTCCGCTTGCCCTCGGCGGAACCGGTGTGGAGCTTCTTCTTCTCCTCGGCGGACATGCCCTCACGGCTGTCGGAGCCGACGATCAGATACGTCGTGCAGTCGCCCTCGGCCGGACGCTCGATGACCTTGGAGAGGTCGACCTCGTTGCGCATCTGCGAGCTGGCCCAGGCGTAGGTGCCGATGCCCCAGGCGGCGACGGCGACGACCAGGACGATCGAGCCGACCTTGATGCGCTTGCGCCAGTCCGGAGCGGGACGCCCGGGACCACCGGAGCCGGGGCCCGGCGCGTACTGCGGCGGCACGGTGCCGCGCCCGCCGCCCTGCGGGCCGCCGGCCTGCGGGCCGCCGTAGACCTGGCCCGAGCTGTAACCGGAGTCGTAGCCCGAGCCCTGCGCCTGGGTGAAGTTCGGGTTGTAACCCTGGTCGTGCCGAGGCGGCTGCTGCGGAACCTGCGGACGCTGCACATGGCTCATCCGGCGAGGTCCCTCGGGCTGGGAGTTCGCGCTGCCACGGTCGTAGCCGCCGTCTTCGGGCCAGTCATTCATGCGGACCAGTGTGCCGGGCATGCCTTTACGCGCGACAGGCCGGGTGGAGGATCGGGCCGGTGCTGTTGCCAAGCTGATGCAAAGGGGACCGAACGGCGACGGCCGTGGGACCCGGCATATGGTGGAGGGCATGACAGATCAGGGCGATATTCCGGGCAAGCCCACCTCGGCCTCCCGCACCACCCTCAGCCACATCATGACCAGCCACGACACCAACCTCCTCGGTACGGTGCACGGCGGCGTGATCATGAAGCTGGTGGACGACGCGGCGGGCGCCGTCGCGGGCCGGCACTCGGGCGGACCGGCGGTCACCGCCTCGATGGACGAGATGGCCTTCCTGGAGCCGGTACGAGTCGGTGACCTGGTGCATGTGAAGGCCCAGGTGAACTGGACCGGCCGGTCGTCGATGGAGGTCGGCGTACGGGTGCTCGCGGAGCGCTGGAACGAGTCCACGCCCGCGACCCAGGTCGGCTCCGCGTACCTGGTCTTCGCCGCCGTCGACGCGGACGGCAAGCCGCGCCCGGTCCCCCAGGTCGTCCCCGAGACGGAGCAGGACAAGCGCCGCAACCAGGAGGCGCAGATCCGCCGCACCCACCGCCTGGCCCGCCGCCAGGCGATCAAGGAACTCCGCGAACGCCGGGCGGCCGAGGGTTACGAGGACTGAGGAGCGACGGGGACGGTCAGCGCGTGCGAGGCCGCTGCCGCACCGTAGGCCCCGGGCCCGGCCCGTCGGCGGCGGGCCCGTACCGCGAGGACGGACAGCAGCATGCCCGCGCCTGACGCCACCGTGAGCAGCAGGCACGCACCGGACAGGCCCGCCGCCAGCGCGTCGGCCGCCGTGTCGCCGTCCGCGGTCCGTGACGCGCCCACCGACGTGTTGACCGTCGCGACGGCCGCGGTGAACGCGGCCGCGCCGATGTACCGGGCCATGTTCGAGATGCCGGAGGCGGCGCCGACCGCATCGGCGGACACCGACGAGGTGGACGCCGAACTCGCCGGTCCGTTGACCAGCCCCAGGCCGACGGCCAGCAGCACCAGCGGCAGGACGAACGCCGCGTACCGCCAGTCGCCCTGCACGAACACCAGCAGCGCACAGCCGGCCGTCGCCGCCGCGAAGCCCAGCGCGATCACGGGGCCGATCCCCAGGTGCTGGACCGCCCGGGGCACGAGGGGCGTGACCGCGATCAGACCCACCGTCGCGGGCAGCGTGGCCAGGCCGGCCTCGAACGGGCTCAGCCCGAGCGTGGCGGGGTTCTGGAAGTAGAGGCTGACCAGATACATCAGCCCGTTGATGACGCCCGCGCTCAGCAGGATCGCGACCGTCGCCCCGATCAGCACCCGGTCGCGCAGCAGCCGGAGGTCCACCAGCGGCGCCTCGACCCGGCGCTCCACCGCGACGAACCCCACGGCCGACGCCAGGGCCACCGCGAAGCAGCCGAGCACCCCGGCCGAGGTCCAGCCCCAGTCCGACCCCTCGCTCAGCGCGAGCAGCGCCGGGGCGAGCACGGCGGCGATCAGCACGGTCCCCGCGAAGTCGATCGAGCGGCTGCGCTCGGGATCACGGGATTCGGCGACGCCCTTCAGGGTGATCGGAACACAGGCGAGCGCGATCGCCGCGTCGATCCAGAACAGCCCCTGCCAGCCCGTACCGTCCACCAGCACACCGCCGACCAGCGGCCCCGCCGCGGCCCCCACCGCCGACGCGCCGCCCCACAGCGTCACCGCCCGCACCTGCCCGGCACCGGACGTGGACACGGACAGCAGGCTCATCCCGCACGCCAGGATCGTCGCCCCCGACGCCCCCTGGATCGCCCGGCCCACGATCACGCCCACGCCGCCGCCGGACAGCGCGATGAGCACGCACGAGGCGATGAACAGCGCCAGCCCGCACAGGAACACCAGCCGGCGTCCGAACACGTCGCCGAGGGCCCCCGAGGTGACGATCACCGCCGCGCCCACCAGGGAGTACCCGGTGACGGCCCACTGCAGGGTGTCCAGCGACATCCCGGTGTCCGCGCTGATCGCCGGCAGCAGGATGCTCACCGCCGACGTGTTGGCGTTGACGATCAGGGTCGAGACACAGGTCACGATCAGCACGGCCGCCGACGCCGACCGCCCGGCGTCCGCCGCTACAGCCTCCGCGGTCACGGGCACACCACCCGGTCACCCGTCACCGCTTCGAACGGACCGCCCCGTGCCGTCTCCTCGCTCCGAACCGCCGTCACCCCCTTGTAGTCGGCCCCCACCGTCACGCGCAGCGTGCCGCCCCGCCCCTTCACGGCCCGCAGCTCCGCCCCCGGCAGCGCCGCCGCGAGGGACTTCGCCGAGCGGTCCCAGCGGGGGTCGTACTCCACGAGGGTCCGCGCCCGCTCCTTCCCGGTCCCGGTCTTCGGCGTCCGGGTGGTGTCGAAGCCGGTCCCGCGCAGCGCGTCGTCGACCTTCCGGCCGAGCCCGTCCGTCCGGGTCCCGTTGTAGACCTGCACCCGCACGGTCCGCGGTGCCACATCCACGACCACGGCCCTCGGCGCCTTAGCCGAGGACGAGGAACCCGCATTCGAGGCGGCCAGGGGCCGGTCCTCCCGCAGCGCCTGGAACAGCCTCTGCGCCTTCGCCGCGTCCCACTTCACCGTCGACCCGATCCCCTTCACGGGAAAGCTCATGTCCCCGATCGGCACGGACACGAACTCCGACGACGCCGGTGTGAACCCCCGCATCGCCTTGGAGAGGGCGAGCAGCTGATCCGTACCGAAGTCCTCGTCGGCCCGGACGGAGCTCAGCATCGTCGTCGCGACCTCACGGAACCGCACCGGGTTGAAGAGCACCCCGCCACTCGTGATCCGCTCGACCAGAGCCGCCAGGAACCGCTGCTGCCGCTGCATCCGCCCGATGTCCGCGGCCCCGTCGATGTGCCGGGAGCGCACGTACTGCAGCGCCTGCCCGCCGTCCAGCTCGTGGGTGCCGGCCGGCAGGTCGAGCCCGGTGTAGGAGTCCTTGACCGGCCGGGTCGTACAGATCTGCACCCCGCCGACCGCGTCCACCGTCCGCATGAAGCTGGTGAAGTCGACCTCCAGATAGTGGTCGATCTTGACGCCGGTCATCGACTCGACGGTCCGCACCGTCAGCGAGGGCCCGCCCTCCGCGTACGCCGCGTTCAGCTTCACCGGATGCGCGTGGTGCCTCCTGCCGCTGGTGAGATCGGTGTGCTCGGGCATCTCGGCGTACGAGTCACGGGGCAGGCTCACCACGCTCGCCCGCTCCCGGTCCTCCGAGATGTGGACGAGCATCACCGTGTCGGTGCAGCGGCAGGGCGCGCCGCCGAGCCGGTACTTCGCCTTCTCCTCGGGGGTGATCCGGTCCCGGCCGTCGGTGCCGACGACGAGGACGTTCATCCCGTGCCCGGCCTGCGGCCGGTTCTTCATGTCCTTGAAGGGGTCGACCCGGGTGATCCCGGTGTCGAGGCCGGTGACCAGCGCATGCCCGATCCCGCCCGCCGCGAGCACCGTCACGGAGAGCGCCGTCGCCATCCGCATCCCCCACCGGGGGCGCCTCCGCCGCCGGCGGACCGGCGCGGAACGGGCGGCGGGCCGGGGACGGGGCGTGCGGGGCGGTGTGGGCACGGACGGACACCTCCGCGGGTGTGACTAAGGGAACCGTGAGCACGGTAGGCCCATACGATCAGCGCAAGGCAGCACCACCCGGGCGGCACGCCCGCTGTCCCCCGTTCGCGGTAACGTGGCGGGCAGATCCGCCGTCTTCCGGGGAGTGACCCCCGAACCCCCGAGGAACCATGCTGCCCCCCGTCTCCGTGATCATGCCGGTCCTCAACGAGGAGCGGTATCTGCGCACCTCGGTTCGTCACATCCTGGAGCAGGAGTACGACGGCGAGATGGAGGTGGTGATCGCGCTCGGGCCGTCCACGGACCGCACCGACGAGATCGCCGCCGAACTCGTGGCCGAGACCGCGTCCGATCCCCGTGCCCGCGTCACGACCGTCCCGAACCCCACGGGCCGTACGCCCGCCGCGCTCAACGCGGCGATCGAGGCCTCGCGTCACCCGATCGTGGTGCGGGTGGACGGTCACGGCATGCTCTCCCCGGACTACATCGCCACGGCCGTCCGGCTGCTGGAGGAGACCGGCGCGCAGAACGTCGGCGGTGTCATGCACGCCGAGGGCGAGAACGCCTGGGAGGACGCGGTCGCCGCCGCGATGACCTCGAAGATCGGCGTGGGCAACGCCGCCTTCCACACGGGCGGCGAGGCGGGCCCCGCCGAGACCGTCTACCTGGGTGTGTTCCGGCGCGAGGCGCTGGAGCAGCAGGGCGGCTACAACGTGGAGTTCATCCGCGCCCAGGACTGGGAGCTGAACTTCCGCATCCGCGAGGCCGGCGGCCTGATCTGGTTCTCGCCGGAGCTGCGCGTCCAGTACCGCCCGCGGCCCAGCGTCCGCGCGCTCGCCAAGCAGTACAAGGACTACGGCCGCTGGCGCCACGTCGTCGCCCGCTACCACCAGGGCTCGATCAACCTGCGGTACCTGGCCCCGCCGACCGCCGTGTGCGCCATCGCCGCGGGCCTGGTCGTGGGCGCCGTCCTCACCCCGCTCGGCTTCGTGGTCCCGGCCGGCTACCTCGCGGCGATCACGGCCGGCTCGCTCCCCGCGGGCAGGGGCCTGTCGCTCAAGGCCCGCCTCCAGATCCCGGTGGCGCTGGCGACGATGCACATGTCCTGGGGGTACGGCTTCCTGACGAGCCCGCGCTCGCTGGCGAGGAAGGTCATCGCGAGCCGCCGCCCGGCGGTCCTGGCCGGCGAGCCCGAGACGGTCTGACGGACCCCTCCGCCGCGCGGCCGCCCTCGCAACGGGCTTCCCCCGCAACGGCTTCCCCCGCAACGGCTGACGGCCGGGTCCCTCACGGGTCCCGGCCGTCAGCCGTACAGGGTCACGCGTACAGGGGAAGGTCAGCTCTTCCCGTCCCACTTGTAGACCGAGTAGATGTCCATGCAGGTCGCCTTGTCGTCGGCGCCCTCGGGCAGGTCGCCCGCCTCTGCCGCCGGCTTCTTGTAGGCGGTGCCCTCGCGCCAGTCCGCCCCGACGATCAGCGTGATGCCCTCCGCCGTGGCGTCGGCCCTGACCTTGGCCTCCGGCAGCCCGAGGGCCTTCGCCACGGACACCGCGTTCGCCCTGCCCTGGTCGCCGGCGTCCTTCGGGTAGAGGACGACCGTGTCCTCGCGGGGCTGCGGCTCCTGGGAGGAACCGGCCTGCGTGAAGCCCTTCTCCGTGAGCGCCGCGGTGATCGCCTTCGCGCGGCCCTCGACGGGCGCCTCGTCGGTCCCGGCGGTGCCGTTGGCGACGGTGACGGGGAAGGAGCCCGGGTCCTCGGCGGCCGTCTTCGGCTTCGCCGACGCGCTCGGCTTCGGCTTGGCCGTGGCCGGCTTGCCGTTCTTGTCGAAGGCGATGTCGTCGCGGAGCATCGCCCACATCTTGTCGGCGGACGACTTGACCATTTCGAGCTTGTTCTTGTCCTGGGGCCAATCGACCGTGGGGACCGTCGCCGTCGTGAGACGGTTCATCTTCACGTTCTTGAGCTGCATCGACAGGTCGAAGAGCTTCTTCACCGACTTCAGCTCGTCGGAGACCTGGAGCGCCTGGGTGGCCGTCTCGGCCAGCCCCATCAGCTGACCGGTGTCGCTCCAGGCGTTCTGCTTCTGGAGCTTCTCGACCATGCCGTTGAGGTACATGTGCTGGGCCTTGGCCCGGCCCTGGTCGTTGCCGAAGGCGTGCCGGGTACGGAGCCACTGGAGGGCCTGCTTGCCCTGGATCTCGTGGGTGCCCTCGGGCAGCTGCAGACCCGAGCCGCCCTTCACCAGCCGGGTCGGCTTGTCCCAGACCCCGGTCTTCACACAGACGGGGACGCCGCCGACCTCGTCGGCCATCGCCACCACACCCGCGAAGTCGATCATCATCCAGTGGTCGATGTAGACCCCGGTGAGGCTCTCCCAGGTCGTCAGCGTGCAGCCGGGACCCCCGCGTCCCAGCGTCTCGTTGATGGGAGAGGTCGTCGTCGCCTGGAAGGTGGTGCCGTCCTTGCCCGTGCACTTCGGGATGGGCACGATGGTGTCGCGCGGGATGGAGACGATGGAGGCGTTCTGCCGGTCGGCCGAGACGTGCAGCAGCATCTGCACGTCCGCGAGCGGAGCCGACTGGCGGAGGTTCTTGCCGCCGCCGAGCGCCACGTTCTTGGCGTCGGCCCGGCTGTCGGAGCCGATCAGGAGGATGTTGAGCGGGGTGTCGCCGAGGGCGTTCGGCGCGGCCTTCTTGACGCCGCTCTCGCCGCCCGCGCGCGAGCCGCCGCGGATGTTGCCGTTGAGATGCTCGTAGTACAGGTATCCGGCGCCGGCCGTGCCGAGTATCAGCACCGCGAGCGTGATCGCGACCCAGCGCAGCACCTTGCGCTTGCCGGCCTTCTTGGCGCGCCGGCGCGAGCCGCCGCGACGGTGGCTCGACCGTCCGTCGGCGCCGCCGCCACTGCCGCTCCCGGTGCCGCGCCGGCGCTCGGCGCGGGTCGTCGTGTCGGAGACGGACTCTGTGTCCGTCTCCTCGGGAGCGTCGGCCGGCCCGGCGCCGGTGGCCGCACCGGCGTCGTACAGCTCGTCGTCCCAGCCCATTTCACGGGCGCGCGGAACGCGTCCGCGCGTTCCCTCCCCACGCACGCTGTTCTGTCCCACCCCAGGTCCCCTCGTCAGTCAGGAGCGCGCCAAGTTCCGTTGTTTCCGGACTACTTGGCGCACACCTGCTTGTCAGCTTGTACCTTCTCGACGTCCGGCGCCTTCACCGGACCGTTGATGGGCACCCCCGCGCCCTTGAAGTCGGCGCCGAGGACGAGCGTCATGGGCTCGCGTTCCGCGGCGTCCTGCGTGCCCGGCTTGAGAGCCGTGGCGGCCAGACCCATCATGTCCGCGAGCTTGCGGGCCTGATCGGCCTGGTTCGGTGCATAGGTGAGCGTCGTCTTCGCCGCCTTCTCGGGGGCGTTGCTCTTGTTGGTGGAGCGGGTGACGCCTTCTTCGTTCTGCAGCCAGTTGATGGTCGACTGGGCCGCGCCCTGGATGCCGCTGCCGTTGAAGACGTCGACGCGTACGTCGACGGCCTCGGCACGCGCACCCTGGAGGAGCTTCGCCTGGGCCTGCGCCTGGGCGTTCTTGGCGTCCTGCTGCTTCTTCTTCACCTCGGTGAGCGAGGTGTCGGCCTGCATCGCGGCGAAGAGCTGCGGTGCCTGCGTCGGGTGCGGCACCACGGTGATCGGCTTGGGCTCGTCCGGGTTGTCGACGACCGGGAGGGTCGCGAACGCGATGTTCTTCGTGTCGATCCCGGAGAGCTCCTTGGCCAGGTCCTGGAGCTTGGAGAGGGACCCTATGCCCTTGTCGACGGTGAGCGCGTCCGTCGCCGCCTCGGCGAGGTCGTACAGCTTCGTCGGGCTGGTGAGCGTCTCGTTCGACTTCATCTGCCGGATCATCGAGCCGAGGAACTGCTGCTGGACCTTGATCCGGTCCAGGTCGCTCTTGTTGCCGAAGCTGGAGCGGGTACGGACGAAGGCGAGCGCCTTCTCGCCCTCGATGACCGACTCGCCGGCCGGCAGCTTGAGGTGCGACTTGGGGTCGTCGACGGCCTTCTCGACGCAGACCTTCACGCCGCCGACGGCCGAGGTCAGCTCCTTGACGGCGTTGAAGTCGACCATCATGAAGTGGTCGACGGTCAGACCGGTCAGCTCCTTGACCGTACGCATGGTGCAGCCGGGGTCGCGGCCGTCCTGGCCGAGGCTCACGTTGAAGCGGGCCTGCTGCTGGCCGGGGATCGTGAGGATCTGGCCGTCGGGCTGCCGCGTCTGGCACTCGGGGATCGTCGTCATCAGGTCGCGCGGGATGGAGAGCGCCGTGGCGTTCGTCCGGTCCTTGGAGACGTGGAAGAGGATCGTGGTGTCCGCGTGGCCGGGGCTGTTGTTGTCGCCGTAGCCCGAGTTGCCCTCGCCGGTCCGCTTGTCGGTGCCGATGATCAGGACGTTGAAGGCCTCGCCCTTGCGGAAGCCCTGGCTCTGGGGGCCCACGGGGTCGACGACGTCGATGTTCCCGTCGAGCTTGTTGTAGAGCAGGTACGCGCCGGTCGCGCCGCCGACGAGGACGAACGCCATCGTGCCACCGGTCCACAGCAGGACCTTCTTCTTGCGGGACGCGCCCTGCTTGCGCTTGCGGCGGCTCGCGGGCGACTCCTTGCCCCGGCCGCCTTCGGGCTCGGAGACCCGCCGGCGGCGCTGGCCGGGCACGGGTGCCTCGACGGACGGGTCGGCGGAGGTGTCGCGCGACGCGGGAGCGGGAACGGTGGATCTACGGGCCCCGGACGGCGTCTGCGGCTGCGACTGCCCAGCGGAGTGGTCCAGTCGCAGTTCGTAGTTGCCCGTCTGCGGGTTGAGCACCCACTGGTCGGCGGGGTCGATCTCGTCCGCCCGTCCACGGCTGTGCGCGTCCACGGTTACTCGAGTCCTCCGTCGGTGCCACGCGAGGCGCCTCCCCCACTGGGCGCCGCTCTCTCGGTCGTTCGATCCTTGGTGAGTGCGACCACGCGGTCGGGGTGCACCGGATCGCGTCACACTATCCGCCCAGTTCAGCGTGGGGCGACGCGCGTGACAAATTCCACGCACCTTACAACCGGGCAATTTGCTCAAACCTCATCCCTCCCCACCCTCCCCTTGGTGCGCCCTTTACTCACCGCCCCCGCGGCCCCCTCCGGTGGCCGCGCTAGGAGCACACTCCTTCCGCGGCGCTGCGCCCCGTGAAGGTCGGAGTCACGGAGGGGGCCGGGCTGTCCGCGTCGTCGGGCTTGCCGTCCGCCCCGCTCCCGCGCGTTCCCGTCCCGTCCTTCTTCTCGTCGCCCGGGGTCACCACGACGGCCCGGTCCTCCCGTAGCTGCTTGAAGAGTTGACTCGCCGCCGGCTGCACCAGTTCGTCCCGGTTCGCGTTGTACGCGTAAGGGCGTCGGGGGACCGTGAGGAACAGCACCTTCTCGGTCGGGATGGCCCGCATCGAACGCGCCAGGTCGTACAGGTCCCGCAGCGAGTCGAGCCCCTGGTCGGTCGTGATCGCCTTGGTGGCCGCATCCAGGACCGGATACAGCTTGGTCGGGTTCAGCAGGACCCCGTCGCTCTGCACCTTGCTGACCAGGGCGCCGAGGAACTGCTGCTGGCGGTCCATGCGCTCGGTGTCGCTGCCGTTGCCGATCGACTTCCGGGCCCGTACGAAGCCGAGGGCCTGCTCCCCGTGGAGCGTCTGGCGCCCCGCGGGCAGCTTCAGCTTCGCGGCCGGGTCGTTCACCGGCTCCTTGAGGCAGACCTCCACGCCGTCGACGGCGTCCACCATCTTCTTGAAGCCCCGGAAGTCGATCACCATGTGGTGGTCCACCCGGATCCCGGTCAGCTTCTCGACGGTACGGATCGTGCACGCCGTACCGCCGAACTCGAAGGCCCAGTTGAACTGCGCGAACTGCTCACGGGTCCGCGTACCGTCCGTCTTGCGGCAGCTCGGGATCGTCACCATCAGGTCGCGGGGGAGCGAGACGGCCGTCGCGCTCTTCTTCCCCGCCGACAGGTGCAGCAGGATCGTCGTGTCCGAGCGCTGGGTGCCCTCGTCCTTGCCGTACTTCCGGTTCCCCTCGCCCGACCGGGTGTCCGAGCCGATGACCAGGATGTTCCGGGCGGCCGAGACGACCGCCGGCGGGCGCTCCTTCTCGTACCTCCGGAGCTCGGCGGCGGCGGTGGTGTCCGTGGTGATGTTGCCGTCGAGCTTGCGGTAGAACCACCAGCCGACCCCGGCCGCGGCCAGCACCACGAGCGAGACGCCGAGTGCCGTCCACCGCAGCCAGTGGCGTCGGCGGCGCGGCTCCTCCGGAGCCCCGGGAGCCGTGCCCTCCGTCGCGGTCCCCTCCGGTGCCGGGGGATCCGGTTCGGCGGGCGTACCAGCACGGTCCGTCACGTCTGAGTCCGTCCTTCATGGCGTCGGCGGCGCGCCGGGCGGCCGCCGGTCGTAGAAGGAGACGGCCGAACCCCACGCATGGTTGTGCGGAAGGAGTCGACTCCCCCCGGCCGATCATGTACCGGACGGGGCGCGGTGACGCGTGGACTCGGCGCGGCGTTACGCCGAACGGGGGCCGTAGTGGCCAACCGGCGCCCGGGTCGGTCGGGGCTGATGCCGGACGGGTCTGACAGGGCGCTCAGTCGGGGTGGGCGGGCGGCTGCGGGTTGGGAGGGGGGTGAGGTGTGTTCAGTGGTCGCGGTCAGGCCTCGGTGACCGTGACCCGCTCGCTCTCCACGCGCTTGGCCAGGGACTCGGACGACAGCTGGTCCAGGTTCCGGCAGAGCACCACGGAGCCGCCCGCCGCGAGCGGGGCGTACAGGCCCGTCGAGAGGCCCTTCCAGTCTCCGTAGCCGAGCCCGGAGAGCAGCCGGGCGCCGGGGGCGAGGCCGAGGGCCTCCGCGTCCGCGCGGGCCTGCTCGACGAGCTGCGCGCCACTGCGTTCCGCACCGTCGACGACGAGCGCGGGAGCAGCCGGATCGACCGGCACGAACGGGGCGAACCGGTCGCCCTGGCTCGGCACCTCCACCGCGTAGTCCGCGTACCCGGCGGGGACGGCAGGGAAGCGGCGGCCCAGCGGGGCGAGGGAGAGCGCGATCCGCTCCCCGGAACACGCGAGACCCGCCTCGAGCGTGTCCGGGCCCGCGACCACCAGGTCCGCGTCGGCCGGGTCGCCGCCCACCTCCGCGGTCACGCCGACGGACGAGCAGGCGAGCAGCCACACGGCCGTCTGCCAGTGCGCGGGCAGCAGCAGCGCGAGCCGGTCGCCGGGCTCGGCGGACAGCTCGCCCTGGAGCAGATTCGCCGTCTTGGCCACCCAATTGGCGAAGGTGGCGACGGACAATTCCACCCGCTCACCGGTGGCGTCGTCGTAGAAGGTGACCAAGGGGCGGGCGGGGTCCGCGGCGAGCGCGGATCGCAGCAGGTCGGCGGGGGTGCGGTCGCTGGCGTTCACGCCGGACAGCGTACGCGCGCCGCCCCGCCGGGGTCCGCCGTACCGGTGACGCCGTCCACCGGTCGGCCCGACGGGGCGTCGGTTTCCCGGCGGGTTCCCGACGCGCGGAACGGCCCCGGGCTACGCACGATCGGCCCATGCGTTGCTCACTCGTCTCCTCGATCGCCGTGACCTGCGCGACGGTCCTCGCCCTGCCGGTCTCTCTCGCCGCACCCGCGGCGGCCGCGGTGCCATCGGCGCTGGGGCTGCCACCGGCGGCCACCGCGCAGCCACCCGCGCCCGAACTGCCCGGCGCCACGCAGTCCCTGCCACTGGAGCCACTGGACGACAGCGACCGGTCGCTCGGCGGCGGGACGGACGACGCCGACGTCCAGGGACTCACCCGACGCGACGTCAGGCCCTTCTCGCTCGTCGGCGTCGTGTGGGACGACCCGGCGGCCGCCCTGCACGGCGTCGTGCAGGTCCGCACCCGGGCCACCGGCGGCGGCGCCTGGTCGGAGTGGCAGGACGTGGAGACCCACAACGAGGAACACGGCGCCGACCCGGACACCGCGGAGGGCCACGGGCGGACGCTCAAGGGCTCCACGGCCCCGCTGTGGGTGGGGGACTCGGACGGCGTCGAGATCCGGGTACGGGGGGACGAGCCGCTCCCCGAAGGCCTGCGGCTGGAACTGGTCGACCCGGGCGAGGCCCCGGGCGAGGCCCCGGCTCAGGACCCTGGCCAGGACCCGACGACGGCGGCGGCCCCCGTGACCGCGGCCACGACGGCCACGACGGCCACGACGGTGACGGCGGCCTCGTGGTCGCGCACGACGGCGGCCTCGCTGACCCTGGCCGGCCTGAGCGCGGCGCAGGCGGCGGTGAGCGGTGTGAACACCCAGCTCGCCCCGTTCGGCGCGGCCTGGATCCCGGCCCTGTCGAAGGAGGCCACGGAGCTCACGCTTCCGTACGCACCGAGGGTGCCGCAGGCGATGGCCCCGCCGGCCGCCCAGTCGGCCCCGGACGAGGGCCAGTCGGCCCCGGACGAGGCTCTCGCCGAGGCAGAGTCCCCCGTCGAGGCCCAGGCCCCCGACCAGATGGCCGCAGCGAAGCCGTACATCGGCCCCCGCCCCAAGATCATCACCCGTGCGGGCTGGGGCGCCGACGAGCGCATCCGTGAGAAGGGCTTCGTCTACACCAAGACCATCAAGGCCGCCTTCGTGCACCACAGCGCCACCGGCAACAACTACACCTGCGCCCAGGCGCCCTCCGTTCTGCGCAGTATCTACCGCTACCACGTCCAGAGCAGTGGATGGCGAGACTTCGGCTACAACTTCGCCGTCGACAAGTGCGGAAACATCTACGAAGGCCGGGCCGGGGGAGTGGCCAAGCCGGTCCTCGGCGCGCACACCCTCGGGTTCAACACCAACAGCATGGGCATCGCCGTCCTCGGCACCTTCACCAAGAGCACCCCGCCGGCCGCCGTCGTGACCGCCGTCGCCCGTCTGACGGCCTGGAAACTCGGGCTCCACGGGGTGAACCCGAAGGGCTCGGCGTACCTCGTCTCCGGCGGTGGAAACCTGTACAAGAAGGGCAGCACGGTCAAGCTCAACGCCATCGCGGGACACCGCGACGGATTCGCGACGGAGTGCCCTGGAGCACAGCTGTACGGCAAGCTCGGAACGGCCCGCACGAGCTCCGCGAAGTACCAGGGAAGGAGCTGATGGGGCCATCGGGGCAAGCATCTGCCTAAACTGACCGGTCATATCGCACGGACGACCGAGACGGGCGAGCTGACAGGCCCCGAAACAGGAAGCAGAGACGACAAGGTGACAGAAGCGATCCTCCTGGTCGGTGGCAAGGGAACACGGCTGCGACCGCTCACGGTCAACACGCCCAAGCCCATGGTTCCGGCGGCCGGCGTCCCCTTCCTGACGCACCAGCTGGCCCGCGCCCGCGCCGCCGGCGTCGAGCACATCGTGCTCGCCACCTCCTACCTCGCCGAGGTCTTCGAGCCGCACTTCGGTGACGGCTCGGCGCTCGGCCTGAGCCTGGAGTACGTCACCGAGGAGGAGCCGCTCGGCACCGGCGGCGCGATACGCAACGTCGCCTCGCGACTGCACTCGGGCCCCGACGACCCGGTCCTGATCTTCAACGGGGACATCCTCACGGGCCTCGACATCCAGGCCCTCGTCGCCACCCACTCCTCCTCCGGCGCGGACGTCTCGCTGCATCTCACCCGGGTCGAGGACCCGCGCGCCTTCGGCCTGGTCCCCACGGACGCCACCGGCCGCGTCACGGCCTTCCTGGAGAAGCCGCAGACGCCCGAGGAGATCGTCACCGACCAGATCAACGCCGGCGCGTACGTGTTCCGGCGCTCGGTCATCGACAGGATCCCCGCAGGCCGACCCGTCTCGGTCGAGCGCGAGACCTTCCCGGAGCTCCTCTCCTCCGGAGCCCACCTCCAGGGCATGGTCGACTCCACCTACTGGCTGGACCTCGGCACCCCGCAGGCCTTCGTCCGCGGCTCCGCCGACCTGGTCCTGGGCCGCGCGCCCTCCCCGGCCGTCCCGGGCCGCTGCGGCGACCGCCTGGTCCTCCCGTCGGCCCGCGTCGCCCCGGACGCCAAGCTGACCGGCGGCACGGTCGTCGGCGCGGACGCGGTCGTCGGCGAGGGCGCCCGCATATCGGGCTCCACGCTGCTGGCCGGCGCGGTCGTCGAACCGGGCGCGGTGGTCACCGACTCCCTGATCGGCGCGGGCGCCCGCATCGGCGCGCGCACGGTCCTGACGGGCGCGGTGATCGGCGACGGCGCGCAGGTGGGCCCCGACAACGAACTCCGCGACGGCATAAGAATCTGGTGCAACGCCACCCTCCCGGCCGGCACGGTCCGCTTCTCCTCAGACCAGTAACCCCCACCGCCCCCCGGGCACCCCTCCACCCCTGAACCGACACCCACCTTCAAGCCCTTCACGGCCTACAAACGCCTCTGACCGCCCTTCGCGTCCTCCGCGAAGGGCGTCCACAACAGATGGCGAAAGCGGGCGGTCGACGGCATCTGGAACTGGAAGAGGGGCCGGACCATCATGCGCTTGGGCGGTCTCGTGGTGTCACCTGCGAGGTCGTGGGATCCGGGCGGTGATTCCCAGCCCGCCGACCAGGCAGCGAACCGCAAACGGCTCGGCAGCCGCGGTGGACGCCCTCCGGCTTTCGAGCGCGAAGCCCGCACGCACGGCACCAGGCCCGGCCGAACCCGCACCGGGCTACGCTCGTACCCATGGCCGGCCGCTTCAGACCCACCACCCCCACCACCCGCACAGCAGTCCGCGGCGGCCACACTCCCGTACCCACGCCCCCCGACGCCCCCCTGGACCTCGGCCTCACCCTCGGCCCCCTCCGCCGCGGCCCCGCCGACCCCACCTTCCGCGTGACACCCGACGGCTCCGTCTGGCGGGCGAGCCGCACCCCCGACGGCCCCGGCACGATCCGGGTGGCGATCCCGGACGGCGCGGCCGAGGCCGAGGCCTGGGGCCCGGGAGCGACCTGGCTCCTGGACAACGCCCCCGCGCTGCTCGGCGCCGAGGACGACCCCGCCGCCTTCGTCCCCCGCCACAAGCTGGTCCTGGCGTCC
This sequence comes from Streptomyces sp. CB02980, assembly GCF_014451325.2. Classification (GTDB taxonomy): domain Bacteria; phylum Actinomycetota; class Actinomycetes; order Streptomycetales; family Streptomycetaceae; genus Streptomyces. The sequence continues at coordinate 16,098 of NZ_JACSCH020000033.1, forward strand.
CACCGCCGCCGCCCCGGCCTCCGGCTGACCCGCACGGGCCTGGTCCTGGAGTCGCTGATCCCGACGATCCTGGAGCAGAAGGTCACCACGACGGAGGCGTACGGGGCCTGGCGGCAGCTCGTGCGGAAGTACGGCGAGCCCGCTCCGGGCCCGGCCCCCGAGGGCATGTACGTGATGCCGGACGCACGGACGTGGACGCAGATCCCGTCGTGGGAGTGGCACCGCGCGAACGTCGACGGCAAGCGCTCGGCGACGATCGTCCGCGCGGCCAGGGTCGCGGCGCGTCTGGAGGAGGCCGTCCTCATGGAGCCGCCGGCGGCCCGCAGGCGGCTGGAACTGGTCCCGGGCATCGGCCCGTGGACGAGCGCGGAGACGATCCAGCGGAGCAACGGCGCCCCGGACGAGGTCAGCACCGGCGACTTCCACCTGCCCGGCATCGTCGGCTGGGCCCTGGCGGGCGACCGGACGGCCGACGACGAGGCGATGCTCGACCTCCTGGCCCCGTACGCGGGCCAACGCCACCGAGCGGCCCGCCTGATCCTCCTCAGCGGTCGGGTCCCACCCCGCCGGGCCCCCCGCATGACTCCGGGAGACATCACCGCGCTCTAGCCACACGGCCGGGCAGGCTCCCGGCCTGGGCAGGCCCACCATCCGGCAGGCTCACGGCCCCCCAGGCCCGTAGCCCGGCAGGCCCACCAGCCGGCAGCCTCACGGCCCGACTGGCCTACCGCCCCGCAGGTCACCACCCGGCAGCCTCACGGCCCGCCAGGCCCGTAGCCCGGCAGGCCCACCAGCCGGCAGCCTCACGGCCCGACTGGCCTACCGCCCCGCAGGTCACCACCCGGCAGCCTCACGGCCCGGCAGTCCCACCACCCCGCGGAGCCCCCGGAACCTACCTCACCGCGACGAACTCCGAAGCCACCCGCGCCCCCCGCTCCCGCGGTTCCCCCGCCGGACGTCCGATGGCCACCGCGCCCAGCGGGTCCCAGTCGGCCGGCAGGTCGAGGACCTCCCGTACGACGTCCCGGCAGAACATCGTCGAGGACACCCACGCCGAGCCCAGCCGCTCACCGGCCAGCGCCACCAGGAAGTTCTGGACGCCCGCGCCCGCCGCCACCACGAACATCTCGCGCTCGGCCGCGTCCCGGCGCGGGTCGCCGTAGTGGTGGGAGCCGTCCATGACGAGGCAGGGCACCGCCAGGTACGGGGCGTTGCGCAGGACGTCCCCGCGCCGGACCCGCTTCGCGATGGACTCCTCGGACCGGCCGTCCCGCCGCAGGTCCGCGATCCACGCGTCCCGCATCGCGTCGAGCAGCCGTACCCGCGACGCCGCCGACTCCAGGAGCACGAACCGCCACGGCGTCGTGTGGTGCGGGGCCGGCGCCGTCAGGGCCGCAGCGACCGCGCGCCGTACCGCCCCCGGGTCGACCGGGTCGTCGGTGAACTCGCGTACGGTCCGCCGCAGCGTCACCGCCTCCCGTACGGCCTCCGACGTGCCCAGCCGGAACATGTCGTCGGCGGCGTCGCGCACCAGCGCCCGCGCCCCCGGCTCCTCGTCCCCGGCCACCACGTGCGGAAGGCCCCGGACGACGGCGACCGGCAGACCCGCCGCCTTGCCCTTCACCAGGTCGCCCGCGGCGGCGAGTTCGTCCGCCGTGGCGACCACCGTCGCGCTCAGCGGGTTGCCGAACGCGTCGGTCCCGCCGCGCAGATCGTCGAGGACCCGCACTCCGGCCGCGCCGATCGCCACGTCGGTGAGCCCGCCGCGCCAGGGCCGCCCGAAGGTGTCCGTGACGACGACGCCCACGTCGACGCCGAGCGCCTCGCGGAGCCCCGAACGGATGCGCCGCGCCGAGGCGTCGGAGTCCTCGGGCAGCAACAGGACGGTTCCGGCAGGGGTGTTGGACGCATCGACCCCGGCGGCGGCCATGACGAGCCCCTGCCGGTTCTCGACGATCCGCAGGGTGCCGCGCCGCGCCACCACCCGTACCGTCTCGGCGTCGATGGCCTCCTCGCGGTCGTCGGCGGCGATCACCCGCCCCTCGGCCTTGCTCACGATCTTGGAGGTGACGAGGAGGACGTCCCCGTCGACGAGTTCCGGCGAGACGGAGGCGATCAGCTTGGCCAGGTCGTCCCCGGCCGTCACCTCCGGCAGCCCGGGCAGCGCCCAGACCCGGTACGAGGGAGCCTCCTGCGGCACTCCCGCCTCGATGGTCCCCACAGAGCCCACAGAGCCCACAGAGCCCACAGACCCAGCAGTCACATCAGTCACCGCAGCTCCTCCGCGAGCGCCAACGCCTCCCGTGCCATCGCCGCCGTCGCGTCGACATCGGTCATCATCAGCGGGACCGCCCGGCAGCGGATGCCCGCCGCCTCGACGTCCGCCACCGCGCCCGCGTCGACGGTGTCGACGAGCCAGCCGCCGAGGAGCTCGGAACCGTAGTTCCTGGCGACCGCCGACGCCGTCGACTCCACGCCGACCGCCGCGAGCACCTTGTCGGCCATCCCGCGCACGGGCGCGTCACCGACGATGGGGGAGAGGCCCACGACGGGCGCCCCGGCCGCGACGATCGCCTCACGGATCCCGGGCACGGCCAGGATGGTCCCGACGCTCACCACGGGGTTGGACGGCGGGAAGAGGATGACGTCCGCCTCGGCGATGGCTTCCAGGACGCCCGGCGCGGGCTTCGCGGCCTCCGCGCCGACCGGCACGATCGCCTTCGCGTCGACGGAGGCGCGCAGCTTCACCCAGTACTCCTGGAAGTGCACCGCGCGCTGCTCGCCGTCGACCTCGATCGCCACATGCGTCTCGACGCGGTCGTCGGACATGGGGAGGAGGCGTACGCCCGGCTGCCAGCGGGCGCAGAGCGCCTCGGTGACGGCGCTCAGCGGGTAGCCCGCGCCGAGCATCTGGGTACGGACGATATGGGTCGCGAAGTCCCGGTCGCCGAGGCCGAACCACTCGGGTCCGACGCCGTACGCCGCGAGTTCCTCCTTGACGGTGAAGGACTCGTCCGTACGTCCCCAGCCCTGTTCCTCGTTGATGCCACCGCCGAGGGTGTACATCACCGTGTCCAGGTCGGGGCAGACCTTCAGCCCGAAGAGATGGATGTCGTCACCGGTGTTGCCGACGACCGTGATCTCCGCGTCCGGCGCGGCCTGCTTGAGGCCGCGAAGGAAACGGGCACCACCGATACCGCCGGCCAGAACCACAATGCGCATGCGAACAGTCTGTCAGCCGAAGGCTGATCGCATGCGGGGTGGTCGGGAGACGGGCCGGCCTGTCAGGCGACGACGGCGCCCGGGGCGAGAGGGGCGGCGACGGGAGCGCACTGCGCCCGGAGCGATTCGTGCATCGGCATCTCGGTGAGGCCGGGGAAGTAGACGTGCAGGCTGACGGCCGGTTCGAGGGAGTCGTTGACGACCTCGTGGACGTATCCCGGCGCGAACACCCGCTCCGAGCCCGGCGCGAGCGCCCGCGTGCCCCGCTCCGTGCGCTCCGTCAGTTCGCCCTCCAGGACGGTCAGTACGCCGGAGGAGACGCCGTGGTCGTGGAGCCCGCTGCCCTGACCGGGCACCCAGGAGAGCAGCCACACCTCGTAGCCGGGGCCGGTGCGCAGCCGGTGGTACCAGCGGGTCGTGGCGTCGTACTCGACGTACGGGGCCCACTGGGCGCGGTCGTCGGCGATCGAGCGGGCCAGGCCGGCGAACTCGGCCACCGTCTGGGGGTGGGCGCGCTCGGGCTGGAGGAGGTGCGGGACCTCGAGGATGTCGCCGGCGATCTGAAGGTCGCTGTCCATGTTCATGGGTGGGGTGGTTCCTCAGCAGAAACAGAAGCGGTGGGGGTCACGGAGAAGAGGTGACGCGAGTGACGCAGGGTGACGCTGGGGGAGAAGCTGGAGCTCTACGGCATCAACAGCTGGGACAGCAACAGCAACAGCGCGCCTGGACAGCGCTGCGGAACCCACGGCTGTGGGTCGCGGAGAGCGCTGCGGTCGCTGGCATGCCACCAAAGGTGGCCGGAACGGCACCCGACTGTCAACCCAATGCCCGATTTGGGGGTAATGTTTCACCTCATCCGGTTACAGTGCGCGGAGAAAGGTTTGTTCAGCCGCGGACCAGGAGAGATGGCGCTTCAACCGTGCCCGTAAACATGGCGGCGCCCGCGTGATCGACCACGCTCGGTCACCACGCGGATCCCGGCCGGTCCGTGATCGGACTGTGATCCGGATCGCTTCCATGGCTGGATCGCAACAAGATCCAAGTCTCGGACGTCCTCCCTTGTGAAGGGTCGCGCACGGTGCACCCAGGCCGGTGGCATGTGTCGCGGTTTTTGGTGATTTGAACACTTTCCGCATACGCTTGGTTCCGCAGAGTGAATACGAGGCCCAATAGCAGATCTCGGCTTGACTCGCGCAGAGCACGAACTTGTAATTTCACTCGTGTCGTTCGGCCGGGTTCGCAACGGCAACACCACGGGGACGCACAGAACAGACGAGGGGCGCACATGACCGAGTTGTTCCAGGAACTGCTGGTCGAGGACGCGGACGAAGAACTCGGCTGGCAGGAGCGCGCGCTGTGCGCCCAGACCGATCCCGAGTCCTTCTTCCCCGAGAAGGGCGGCTCGACCCGAGAGGCCAAGAAGGTCTGCCTCGCCTGCGAGGTCCGCTCCGAATGCCTCGAATACGCCCTGCAGAACGACGAGCGGTTCGGCATCTGGGGCGGTCTCTCCGAGCGCGAGCGACGCCGCCTGAAGAAGGCCGCGGTCTGAGCCGCCGCCCGAACCGCGCGAAGCCTCCCGGGCCCCGCGAAGCCATCCGGGCCCGCGCGAAGCCTTCCGGGCCACGCGAAGCCTCCCGGGCCCGCGCGAAGCCTCCAGGGCGCCGCGCGCCGGGGTGCGCACACCGAGAACACGCGGTCCACCGAGAACGGTCCGCCACCTGTGGTTCATCCCCAGGAGGCGGACCGTTCCGCGTGTCAGGAGGCGGACGGCACGCCGCCAGGACGCGGACGGCCCGCCGTCAGGAGCCGCGCCGCTCCGCGTGTACCGCGGGAAACTCCGCACGCATCGCGAGAAACCCTTCCTCCCGCTCTGTCCACAGCGGCGGCGGACCGCTCCGCGTGCAGCCGTTAGTGTGGGCCTCCGTCCGAGACGCTTCCCACGCCCCCCGCGGGCGACCCCGGCCGGAGGGCCCGTAGCTCGATGTCCTCAACTCCTGAGTTTCCGCGACACGTCGTCACCGCCGTGCTCGTCACCCACGACGGCGCCCGCTGGCTGCCGGACGCCCTCGCCGGGCTGCTCGCCCAGGAACGCCCCGTGCAGAACGTGGTCGCCGCCGACACCGGCAGCGCCGACGACTCGGCGCAGCTCCTCGCCGACGGCATCGGCGCCGACCGCGTCCTCCATCTCGCCCGCCGCACCGGCTTCGGTGCCGCCGTCGAGGAGGCCGCCCGCACCGCGCCCGTGCTCGGACCCGAGGACCTCCCCTATCTGAAGCGCCCCAGCGGCTGGGACCCGGTCAGCCGGAGCTGGAACGACGAGGCGTACGACCTCCCCGACCTCCCGCACGGCGAACCGGTCCAGTGGCTCTGGCTGCTCCACGACGACTGCGCCCCCGAGCCCGGCGCCCTCGCCGAACTCCTGCGCGTCGCCGACTCCGACGCGGACGCCGCCGTCATCGGCCCCAAGCTGCGCGGCTGGTACGACCGGAAGCAACTCCTTGAGACCGGCGTCTCCATCGCCCACAGCGGCCGCCGCTGGACCGGACTCGACCGCCGCGAGCAGGACCAGGGCCAGCACGACCAGGTCCGCTCCGTCCTCTCCGTCTCCACCGCCGGCATGCTCGTCCGCCGCGACGTCTTCGAGGAGCTCGGCGGCTTCGACCGCCGCCTGCCCCTCATGCGCGACGACGTCGACCTGTGCTGGCGCGCCCACTCCGCCGGACACCGCGTCCTGATCGCCCCCGACGCCGTCCTCCGGCACGCCGAGGCCTCCGCCCGCGAGCGCCGCACCGTCGACTGTGCCGGGCGCACCGCCGCCAACCCGCACCGCGTCGACAAGGCCGGCGCCGTCTACACCCTCCTCGCCAACAGCCGCGGCGCCGCCCTCCCGTACGTCTTCGTCCGGCTGATCGTCAGCACCCTGCTCCGCACCCTCGCCTATCTCGTCGGCAAGGTCCCCGGGCAGGCCGTCGACGAGGTCATGGGCCTCCTCGCCACCCTGCTGCGCCCCGAGAAGATCCTCGCCGCCCGCAGGCGCCGCAAGAACCCCGTCGTCCCGGCGAACGAACTCCGCCCGCTGTTCCCGCCGCCCGGCGCCACCGTCCGCGCCGCCGTCGAGCAGTTCACCGCCAACTTCGGCGGCTCCGAGGCCGATTCCGGCGGCTCCCGCCACGGCGTCGAGTCCGGACCCGGCGGCGACGACGCCGACTACCTGGAGATCGAGCAGTTCGCCCGGCTCAAGAAGATCGCCCGCAAGCCGGGCCCGGTCCTCTTCGCCCTCCTGCTCCTCATCTCCCTGGTCGCCTCCCGCAACCTCTTCGCCGGCGGCTCGCTGGCCGGCGGCGCCCTGCTGCCCGCGCCCGACACCGTCTCCGCACTCTGGTCGCGCTACGCCGACGGCTGGCACGCCCTCGGCACCGGCGGCACCCAGACCGCCCCGCCGTACCTCGCCGTCCTGGCCGCGCTCTCCGCGCTCTTCCTCGGCTCCACCTCCACCGCGCTGACCGTGCTGCTCGTCTGCTCGGTCCCCCTCGCCGGCTTCACCGCGTACTTCGCCGCCCGCGGCATCGTCGAGTCCCGGCTCCTGCGTGCGTGGGGCGCCATCGCGTACGCCTTCCTGCCCGCCGCCACCGGGGCCCTCGCCACCGGCCGGCTCGGCACCGCGGTCCTCGCGATCCTGCTGCCACTGATGGCCCGCGCCGCCGTCGCCGCCCACGGCTTCAACCGGCCGGACCGTGGCAGCTGGCGCGCCACCTGGGCGTACACCTTCCTGCTGACCTTCGCCACCGCGTTCACCCCGGTCGTCTGGCCGCTCGCCGTCCTCCTCGGCCTCGGCGTGCTCGTCGTCCGCCGCTCCGACATCACCGCGTACGGGCTGCGCTTCCTGGCCGCCGTCGGCACCCCGCTCCTCGTCCTCGCCCCCTGGTCGCTGACGCTGCTCACCGACCCGGCCGCGTTCCTGCGCGAGGCCGGCCTCGACATCCGGACGGGCACGGCCACCGCGCTCGACCTGCTCGGCACGAGCCCCGGCGGCCCCGGCACCACCGGCGGACTCCTGCTGGCCGGCCTCGTCCTCGCCGGTCTGGCCGGGCTGCTGCGCGAGGAGCGGCAGCTCGCCGTCCGCGCCGCCTGGGCCGCCGGCCTCGCCGGCCTCCTCTTCGCCGCCCTGTCCAACGGCGCGGGCGGCACCGGCTGGGCCGGACCCGCCACCCTCGTCTACGGCGCCGCACTCATCGCCGCCGGCATGATCGGCGCCGAGGGCGGCCGCACCCGCGTCGCCGCCCACGGCTTCGGCTGGCGCCAGCCCGTCGCCGCCCTCATCGCCCTCGCCTGCGTCCTCGGCCCCGCCGTCGCCGCCGCAGGCTGGATGATCGCCGGCGCCGACGGTCCGCTGACCCGGCGCGACCCGGTCCAGGTCCCGGCGTTCGTCGCCGAGGAGTCCGGCACCCGTGACCAGCCCCGCACCCTCGTCCTCGGCGGCACCTCGCCCGGCGAGGTCACGTACACCCTGGTCCGCGGCTCCGGCGTCCGCCTCGGCGACGCCGAACTCAACGCGGCCGCCGAGAACGACCCGCGTCTCGACGACGTCGTCGCCCACCTGGTCGCCGGCTCCGGCGCCGACCAGACCGAGCAGCTCAGCGGCTACGCCATCCGCTACGTCCTGGTACGGGACGGGGCACCGCGCCAGATGAGCCGCGTCCTCGACTCCACCCCCGGACTCAGCCGCCTCAGCCAGCTCGACGGCAGCGCGCTCTGGCGCGTGGACCGCGAGATCGCCCGCGTCATGATCGTCCCGCCGGCGGCGAAGACCGCCGAAGGCGCTACGCAGGCGACCGCGGACTCCGCCAAGGCACCGACCGCCCCGGTCGCCGTCGCCGCCGGCCCCGTCGAGGCGCACACCGAGATCCCGGCCGGCCCCGCCGGCCGCGTCCTGCGCCTCGCCGACCGTGCCGACGAGGGCTGGACCGCCACCCTCGACGGCAAGGAGCTGACCCGCACCACCGTCGACGGCTGGGCCCAGGGCTTCGAACTCCCCGCCCAGGCCGGCCGCCTCGACCTCACGTACGACCAGCCCCTCACCCGCACCGCGTGGATCTGGGCCCAGGTCGGCCTCGCCGTCGTCCTCCTCGTCCTCGCCCTGCCCGGCCGGCGCCGCGAGATCGACGACGACCTGCCCGAGGAGGAGCTCGCGATCCCCGCCCAGGCGACCGAGGGCGACGGCCGCCGTGCCCGCCGCCTGCGCGCCGCCGCGGAGGCCGAGGCGGAGGGCGAGGCCGCCGAGACCGGCGGCCAGGACCCGGCGCCGGAGACCACCGGGATCCCGGAGCAGCAGACCCAGGAGCCCCAGGAGTGGGACGGCGGCTACGACCCCGCCTACGCACAGGCCCAGGAACAGCCGCAGGGCGGCCACCAGGAGCAGCCCCAGCCCCAGGCGTACGCCGAGCAGGGCTACTACCAGGAGTACGCGGCCGACCCGTACCAGCAGCAGCCGTACGCGTACCCCCAGCAGGGCTACGAACAGCAGCCGCAGCAGTACGACCCGCAGCAGCCGTACGCCGACCAGGGCTACGACCCGCAGCAGTACGACCCCCAGCAGGGGCAGTACGGCGGGCAGGGCTACGAGCAGCAACAGCAGCAGTACGACCCGCAGCAGTACGACCCGTACGACTACGGCTACGGGCACCCCCAGGGCCACGAGACCGAGCAGCGTCCCGACGGGAGCAGCAACCAGTGAAGCGCACGACCCTCTCCCTGATCGCGGGCGCCACGGCGCTCGCCGCCGTCACCGGCTTCGCGTCCCTCACCACCCCGGACGGCGCCGCCGCCCCCCGTGCCAAGGCGCCCACCCGACTGCCGGTCGAACGCGCGGGCCTGGCCTGCCCATTGCCCAGTACCTCCGAGCTGGCCGAGACCCTCTACACCTCGTACACCCCGCTCAGCGGCGGCGGTACGGACCCGGCGAAGGGCGGCTCGGGAGGCACGGGCGGCTCCGGTACGGCCGACAAGCCCGCCACCGCCACCGCCCAGCTGCGGCCCGCCGCGAGCACGACGACCTCCGGCGGCGCCACCAAGGGCGGCAAGAAGCCGAAGGCCCCGGCCACCGTCACCGCCCCCGGCAAGCCCGTCACCGCCGAGGCGAACGGCCCCGCCGCACCCGCCCTCACCGGTGCGGCGACCGGCACCCTCGCCCCCGGCTGGACCGTCCAGCAGACCACCGTCGTCCCGGCCGGCGGCGCCCGCGGCCTCCTCGGCCTCAGCTGCGGCGCCCCCGACACCGACTTCTGGTTCCCCGCGGCCTCCACCGCCAAGGAACGCCAGGACTACGTCCACCTCACCAACCCGGACGACACGGCCGCCGTCGCCGACATCGAGCTGTACGGCCCCGAGGGCGTCCTCAAGTCCCAGTTCACCGAGGGCATCCCGGTCCCCGCCCGCTCCACGGTCCCCGTCCTGCTCTCCACCCTCACGGGCGAGGCCGCGCAGCAGTCCGTCACCGTCCACGTCACCACCCGCAGCGGCCGGGTCGGCGCGGCCATCGGCTCCGCCGACGAGAAGCTCGGCAGCGACTGGCTCGCGGCCTCGGCCGACCCGGCGAGCACCGCCGTGCTCCCCGGCATCCCGGCCGACGCCACCTCCGTACGCCTGGTGGCGTTCGTCCCGGGCGAGGACGACGCCGACCTGAAGATCCAGCTGGTCACCCAGAGCGGCACGATCGTGCCGGCGAGCGCCCGTTCCCTGCACGTGAAGTCGGGGATGACGGCCGCCATCGACCTGCCGGACCTCACCCGTGGCGAGGTGGGCTCGCTGATGCTCAGCCCGAGCGACCCGAAGAAGGCCACCCCGGTCGTGGCCGCCCTCCGGGTGGTCCGCGGCAAGGGCGACGACACCGAGGTCGCCTTCGTACCGGCGACCGGGGCGATCTCCGCCCGTGCGACGATCGCCGACAACCGGGCCAAGGGGACGACGCTGGCCCTGACCGCCGTCGGCGCGGCGGCTCAGGTGAAGGTCACCGCCTCGGCGGGTTCCGGCGGCGGGACGCCCGTGACGAAGACGGTCACGGTCAAGGCGGGCACGACGACGGCCCTGACCGACCTGGTCCCCGCGGGCCTCAAGGGCTCCTACGCGCTGACCGTCGAACCGGTCTCGGGCGGCAAGGTGTACGCGGCGAGGACGCTGGCGGTGCCGCTGGACGGCACCCCGATGTTCACGGTCCAGACCTTCGTGGACGACCGGGGCACGGTCGAGGTCCCGTCGGCCCGCCAGGACCTGGGGGTCCTGGACTAGGGGCGAGGCCGGGAAGTACGGGCGGGCGAACCACGGCCACGGGCCGGCCGGCCTGTACCGGGGTCAGCTCGGCCTGTACCGGGGTCAGCTCGGCCTGTACCGGGGTCAGCTCGGCCTGTACCGGGGTCAGCTCGGCCTGTACCGGGGTCAGCTCGGCCTGTACCGGGGTCAGCTCGGCC
>NZ_JACSCH020000033.1:26816-39994 GCF_014451325.2 Streptomyces sp. CB02980
CGTACCGGGGTCAGCCCGGCCCGTACCGAGGTCAGTCCTGCCCGTACCGGGGATCGACCGACTCGGGGGAGAGCCCGAGCAGCTCGGCGACCTGCTCCACGACGACCTCGTGGACGAGGAGCGCCCGCTCGTCCCGGTTCTTGGAGCGGATCTCGACCGGCCGCCGGTAGACGACCACCCGGGCGGGATCGTTCTTCTCGGCGGGCGCCGAGCCGCCCAGCGGCACCGTCTCGCCCGGCACCGCCGGCGGCACCTCCATCACGAGGAACTCGACGTCGGCGAGCTGCGGCCAGCGCCGCTCAAGGCGCTCCACCGAGTCGAGGACGAGATCGCGGAAGGTGTCGGCCCGGCTCGCGGAGAGCGGCACCTGGGGCGGGGCGACCGGTCCCCGCATCCCGCGGCCGTGCCGGTCGCGGCGACGCACCCGGGGCTCCGCCGGGGGCTCCGTGGAGTGGTGCGGGGGGCTCGGCGGCACAGGACTGTCCATCACTGACGCAGCGTAACCCTCATCGATGCCCGCGCACTGTGGCGCGTCCTCGCCACCTTCCCGGGTGTCCCGGCAACACCACTCCACGCCCTGTCGAAACCTGAACGTTCCGGTCAACCGCCCGCCCGATTCGGGGGCCCCTCACGATCGGCCATCTGGCCGCGGTTGACCGGATCCATACCCCGGAGTGTCCGGATCGACTCCCGGCGCCACCCCCTTGTGCCCCCTCCCGCGCAGGTCCGAGCGGTCGCCACTCGAAGGGGGGTGGCGGAGGTCACAGCGCGACACGGTGGAGTGACCTGAGGGAGAGTCGTCGCGGCCCGCTCAAGAGTGCGGTACCGTCCAACGTCGTGAGCCCTGTACGTCGCTGTTCGCGCACTGCGTGCGGCCGCCCTGCCGTCGCGACACTGACGTACGTCTATGCCGACTCGACTGCGGTCCTCGGCCCGCTCGCCACCTACGCCGAGCCCCACTGCTACGACCTGTGCGCCCAGCACAGCGAGCGCCTGACCGCCCCACGAGGGTGGGAGGTCGTGCGGCTGACCGACGGTTCTGCCCCGCCCCGCCCCAGTGGCGACGACCTCGAAGCCCTGGCCAACGCGGTACGGGAGGCGGCCCGCCCCCAGGAACGCGCGGCCGAAGCCGGCGGCAAGGGCGGCGGAGGCCGCGGCGGAGACCCCATGGAGGTCGGCCGCAGAGGGCACCTGAGAGTGCTCCGCTCCCCGGACAACTGAGCGCAACCGGCCACCGTCCGCGTACCCCCTCCCCGCTCCGGGTAGTTTTGGCGTTCCGTACACGCACCGCACACGCGTGCCGAGAACTCAGGAGGGTGGATCCGTGACTGCCGATCTGTCGCAGATCGTGAAGGCGTACGACGTCCGCGGAGTGGTACCCGACCAGTGGGACGAGTCGCTCGCCGAGCTCTTCGGTGCAGCCTTCGTACGGGTGACGGACGCGGACGCGATCGTCATCGGCCACGACATGCGCCCCTCGTCGCCCGGCCTGGCGGACGCCTTCGCGCGCGGCGCGGCCCGCCTCGGCGCCGACGTCACCCTGATCGGACTCTGCTCCACCGATCAGCTGTACTTCGCTTCCGGCAGCTTCGACCTGCCCGGCGCGATGTTCACCGCCTCGCACAACCCGGCCCAGTACAACGGCATCAAGATGTGCCGCGCGGGCGCCGCCCCGGTGGGCCAGGACACGGGCCTGGCGGAGATCCGGGAACTCGCCGAGGGCTGGTCGGAGACCGGCGCGCCGGAAGCGGCGGAGACCCCGGGCGGGATCACCCACCGCGACACGCTCAAGGACTACGCGCAGTACCTGAAGTCCCTGGTCGACCTGACGGCGATCCGCCCCCTCAAGGTCGTGGTGGACGCGGGCAACGGCATGGGCGGCCACACGGTCCCGACGGTCTTCGATGGCCTGCCGCTCGACGTGGTCCCGATGTACTTCGAGCTGGACGGCACGTTCCCGAACCACGAGGCGAACCCGCTGGACCCGAAGAACATCGTCGACCTCCAGGCCCGCGTCCTGGCCGAGGGAGCCGACCTCGGGCTGGCCTTCGACGGCGACGCCGACCGCTGCTTCGTTGTGGACGAGCGCGGCGAGCCGGTCTCGCCGTCGGCGATCACGGCCCTGGTGGCGGCCCGCGAGCTCGCGAAGCACCCCGGCGGAACGATCATCCACAACCTGATCACCTCGTGGTCGGTGCCGGAGGTCGTCCGTGAGCAGGGCGGCGAGCCGGTCCGTACGCGGGTCGGCCACTCCTTCATCAAGGAGGAGATGGCGAAGACCGGCGCGATCTTCGGCGGCGAGCACTCGGCGCACTACTACTTCAAGGACTTCTGGAACGCGGACACGGGCATGCTGGCCGCGCTCCACGTCCTGGCGGCCCTGGGCGGCCAGGAGGGCGCCCTGTCGGGCCTGGTGGCGGCGTACGACCGCTACGCCTCCTCGGGCGAGATCAACTCGACGGTGGCGGACCAGAAGGCGAGCGCGGCCAAGGTCAAGGCCGCGTACGAGAACGAGGACGTCACCCTCGACAACCTGGACGGCCTGACGGTGACGGCGCGGGACTGGTGGTTCAACCTCCGCGCCTCCAACACGGAGCCGCTGCTGCGCCTCAACGTCGAGGCCCGCGACGAGGCGACGATGGCGAGGATCCGCGACGAGGTCCTCGCGCTGGTCCGCACCACGGCCTGACCTCCACCCCTCACCCACCGCCGGGGAACGGGGCACCCCCCGTCCCCCGGCGGTAGGCTGACCTGGCCCGAAACCGCTTGTTCGAAGGGACACCCCATGCCGCTCGAAGCCGGCCTCCTGGAGATCCTGGCCTGCCCCGCGTGCCACGCTCCACTGAACGACCGCACGGCGGACGAGACCCCCGAACTCATCTGCACGAGCCCCGACTGCGGCCTCGCCTACCCGGTCCGCGACAACATCCCGGTCCTCCTGACGGACGAGGCCCGCCGCCCGTAGGCAGGCACAGCGACACGGAGCTACCTCGCGGCGACGCCAGTAGGGAGCGACCTGATGGCGCACGGCACGGAGCGCCCCGAAGGCAACACCGACGCCTCCCCCGCTCGCGCGGCCGGCCAAGGCCTGCCGTGCCCCATGGCACGGCACGGGCTCCGGCCCACGCCGCAGGGGGACGGGCCCTGGCAGCACGGCAACGGCCCTGGTCCCCACGGCGGAGGCTCGGCTCCGTGCCGTACGGCACGGAACCTGGTCGTACGCGTGGTGTGGGCAAGTTCCCCAGCCGGCGCCGACCCGGTCCGTACAGCACGGGCTCCGGCCCGCGCCGCAGGGCATGGGACCCGGCCCGCACGGCAGGGGGCTCGGCTCGCGCTGCACGAGACAGGACCTGGCCCGTACGCCATTGGCTCGGGCTCGCGCTGCGCGGTGGGTCCTTCGACTCGCGCCGCACGGTACGAGACCCGGTCAGTACGGCACGGGTTCGGGCTCACACTGCGAGGGCCGGGCCCTGGCCCGCACGGCAAGGTCCCCGGCCTGTACGGCATGGGCTCGGGTTCGTGCGACAAGGGGCTCGTCTCGCGCTGCACGGCCCGAACCGGGTCCGTACGGCACGGGTTCGGGCCCTGGCTCGCACGGCAAGGTCCCCGGCTCGCACGGCATGGGCTCCGGTTCGTGCGGCAAGGGCTCTGCTCGCGCCGCCGCACGGCACGAGACCTGGCCCGTACGGCACGGGTTCGGGCCCTGGCCCGCACGGCAAGGTCCCCGGCTCGCACGGCATGGGCTCCGGTTCGTGCGGCAAGGGGCTCGTCTCGCGCCGCCGCACGGCACGAGACCTGGCCCGTACGGCGCTGGTCCAGGCTTGCGTCGCACGGCGGGTCCCTCGGCCCACGGCGCACGGCCAGAGGTCCGCGCCGCACGCCACGGCCACGGGTTCGCGCCGCATGGCACGGGACTTGGGCCCGTACGGCACGGGCTCCGGTTCTCGCCGAAGGGGACGGGACCTGGCCCGTACGGCAAGACCCCGGGCCAAGCTCCGCACGGCACGGCCCCAGGTTCGCGCCGCACGGCAAGGGCCCCAGGTTCGCGCCGTACGGCACGGGACCTGGCCCATGCCGAGTCGGCCGGCCGGCCGAGCCACACGGCACGGGGTGCCCGCCGACCGCACGGCATCCGGCTCCCCGACCGACCTGCCCGCTCTCGCCCCGCCTTCACCCCCTGTCCCAGCCCCGCTGTCCCAGCCCCGCCTCCGCCACAGCCTCCAGCCCTCACTCCCCCCCGTCCCATCCCTCGCGCTTCCCGGAGGGGCCCGCCGGGAACATCCCCGGAGGGTCCGCCGCCAACGGCGGGCACCCCCCCCACGGGCAAGCCCGCACCTCTGCCCTCCCACCTGCACGGGTGGTGCGGGTGGGAACCGACAAGCCCGGCCGAAGGCAGGGCGCACCACAAGCACCCGCACAACCCCGCAAACCCCGCACCAGCACCGCAAGCCCCGCACCATAGAAGGTGCCCGCACCACAAGGCACCCGCCCAAGGGCCCCGCACAAGCCGCCCGCCCAAGGGCCCCGCACAACGAAGACCCCCCAAGCCCCCCGCAGGGGCCCGCGACGACGACGCGACCGGAGGCACCCGCCCCATGCTCGACGAGACCCTCCTCGACGCCCCGGACGACCTCGCCCTGGCAGACCGCCGAGGCCTTCTCCGCGGCGCCGCCGAAGCCGGCGCCCGGGTAAGGACGGCGGCGAGGCACGCCGCCGAGGCCGGCATCGCGGACCTCCACCCCGAGGGCCGCCCCCGCGCAGTACTCGTCGCCGGCCCGGGCACCGCCGCCGCGGCCGTCGCCGACCTGATCGGCGCCCTGGCAGGAGCCTCGGCACCCGTCGTACGCCTCCAGCCGACCGGCGTCGCCCCCGCCGCGGGCGCCCTGCGCTGGGCGCTGCCCGGCTGGGCGGGCTCCGTGGACCTCCTGCTCCTGCCGACGACGGACGGCTCCGAACCGGGCCTGGCGCTGCTCGCGGAGCAGGCGTACCGCCGCGGGATCACCGTCGTCGCCGTGGCGCCGAAGGCCTCGCCGCTCACCGAGACGGTCAGCGGCTCACGCGGTCTGTTCGTGCCGATGGCCATCGCCCCGAACGAGGCCCCGAACGAGTACGCCGAGAACATCGCCGCGAGCCCCGGCACCCTGTGGGCCCTGTTCACCCCGCTGCTCATGCTGCTCGACCGGGTCGGTCTCCTGGAGGCCCCGCCCGAGGCCCTGGAGAAGGTCGCCGACCGGCTGGACCGTACGGCGGAGCGCTGCGGCCCGGCCATCGCCACGTACAGCAACCCGGCGAAGACGCTTGCCGCCGAGCTTGCGGACACGCTGCCGCTGATCTGGACGGAGGGCGCGGCCGCGGGCCCGGCGGGACGCAGGTTCGCCGCGGTGCTGGCGGAACTCGCGGGTCTGCCGGCGCTTGCGGCGGAACTCCCGGAGGCCCTCCCGGCCCACGGTGTACTCCTCGCGGGTGACTACGCGGCGGGTGCGGACCCCGAGGACTTCTTCCGTGACCGGGTGGACGAGCCGCAGGCGCTCCGCGCCCGGGTGGTCCTGTTGAGGGACCGTCCGTCGGACGGCCTGACCGCCGCCCACGCGGCACGCGAGCTGGCACTGAGCCACGAGACGGCGATCAGCGAGCTGGAACCGGAGGAAGGTGGTGACCTGGAGACCCTGGCGGAACTGCTCGCGGTGACCGACTTCGCGGCGGTCTACCTCTCCCTGACAACCCCGGGCCGCACGGCGCTCTGAGAGCCCCCCGAAAACAAGCCCCCACAAACCCCACCCCAGACCCCACACCCCACCCCAGACCCCAGACCCCAGACCCCACCCCAGATCCCACCCCACACCCCCAGACGAACAACCCCCGTCCACCACCCCGTCCCCCACCCTGTAACCCACCCGTCACCCGCCCCCTGTCACCTGTCTCCCGACACCCCTCACCTCACCATCCGTCACCACCCCGAGGAGCTGGCAGGCACCATGGACCGCCTCGTCAACACCGTTCGCCCCTACGCCTGGGGATCCACGACGGCCATCCCGGAGCTGCTCGGCGTCGCCCCGACCGGCGAGCCCCAGGCCGAGATGTGGATGGGCGCCCACCCCGGCGCCCCCTCCCGCACCGATCGCGGCTCGCTGAACGCGCTGATCGACGCCGATCCCGTACGCGAACTGGGGGAGCGTTCCGTCGACAAGTTCGGCCCGCGCCTGCCGTTCCTGCTGAAGGTGCTCGCCGCCGGCGCCCCGCTCTCCCTCCAGGCCCACCCCGACCTCGCCCAGGCGCAGGCCGGTTACGCGGCCGAGGAAGCCGCGGGCATCCCGATCGACGCCCCGCACCGCACGTACAAGGACGCCAACCACAAGCCCGAGCTGATCTGCGCGCTCACCCCCTTCGAGGGTCTGTGCGGATTCCGCGCGCCGGCCGAGGCCGCGGACCTGCTCGCCGCACTCGGCGTCGACTCGCTCAAGCCGTACGTGGACCTCCTGCACGCCCACCCCGAAGAGGCCGCGCTCCGCGAGGTCCTGACGGCACTGCTGACCGCCGACCCGGAGGAGATGGCGCACACCGTGGCGGAGGCGACGGCGGCCGCGGACCGTCTCGGCGGCGAGCACGCCCCGTACGCGAGCCTCGCCCACCACTACCCGAGCGATCCCGGCGTCATCGCCGCGATGCTCCTCAACCGGATCACGCTCCAGCCCGGCGAGGCCCTCTACCTGGGCGCGGGCGTCCCGCACGCCTACCTCTCGGGCCTCGGCGTCGAGATCATGGCCAACTCCGACAACGTGCTGCGCTGCGGACTCACCCCCAAGCACATCGACGTCCCCGAACTCCTGCGCGTGGTCCGCTTCGAGCCGACCGACCCGGCCGTCCTGCGCCCCGAGGCCTCCCCGTCCGGGGAGGAGGTCTACGACACCCCGATCGACGAGTTCCGCCTCTCCCGTCTCGTACGGCCGGAGGGCGCCGCCCCGACCGACCTGACGAGCCCGACCCCGCAGATCCTGCTCGCCGTCGCGGGCCGCCCGAAGGCGGGCGAGGTGACCCTCGCCGCCGGCGAATCCGTCTTCGTGCCCGCGGGCGAGAAGACCGAACTCTCCGGTACGGGGACGGTCTTTCGCGCCACCGTCATGGCCTGATGCGACAATGACCGGCCGAACCGCGGCGACAGAGCCGGTGCATCGACGAAGGGACCACGTACACCCATGAGCGCGTCAGGCGGAACCAAGGCGATCGTGGCGGCACTCGCCGCCAACCTGGCGATCGCCGTAGCCAAGTTCGTGGCGTTCCTCTTCAGTGGTTCGTCGTCGATGCTCGCGGAGAGCGTCCACTCCCTCGCCGACTCCGGCAACCAGGGCCTGCTGCTCCTCGGCGGCAAGAAGGCGAAGCGCGAGGCGACTCCGCAGCACCCCTTCGGTTACGGCCGCGAGCGGTACATCTACGCCTTCCTCGTCTCCATCGTGCTCTTCTCCGTCGGTGGCATGTTCGCCATCTACGAGGGCTACGAGAAGATCAAGCACCCGCACCCGATCGAGGCCTGGTACTGGCCGGTCGGCGTCCTCGTGTTCGCGATCATCGCCGAGTCCTTCTCCTTCCGTACCGCCATCCAGGAATCGAACCTGATCCGCGGCGGCCTCACCTGGACGCAGTTCGTCCGCCGGGCCAAGGCCCCCGAGCTGCCCGTCGTCCTCCTGGAGGACCTGGGCGCGCTCGTCGGCCTCGTCCTCGCGCTCGGCGGCGTCGGCCTCGCGCTGCTGACCGGCGACGGCATCTGGGACGGCATCGGCACCCTCTGCATCGGCATCCTGCTGATCGTCATCGCGATCGTGCTGGCCGCCGAGACCAAGTCGCTGCTGCTCGGCGAGTCCGCGGGCACCGAGGAGGTCAAGCGGATCGAGGCCGCGGTCGTGGACGGCGAGACCGTCACCCGCCTCATCCACATGCGTACGCTCCACCTCGGCCCGGAGGAGCTCCTCGTCGCCGCCAAGATCGCCGTCCAGCACGACGACTCGGCCGGCGACGTCGCGAACGCCATCAACGCCGCCGAGGAGCGCATCCGCGCCGCCGTCCCGATCGCCCGGGTCATCTACCTGGAGCCGGACATCTACAAGGAGACGGCCACCTCGACCGGCACGGACGCGGTGAAGACCCCGGACGCCGACGATCACTGACGGCTGTCGGCGGCCGCCGCCGACGGCCCCACCCCACCTCTCCACAAGGCCCCCGAGACCCCACGGTCCCGGGGGCCTCGTGCGTATGTACGGGCCTTCGATCCCGCCCCGCCGCCCGATGCGGACTGTGGCCCGCCCCACCGTCCGGTGTAGATTCGTGACCAGCCAGACGTCGCTGCTGATGGCGGTCGGGCGGTCCTCGCGGACCGGCCGAGGGAGAGAGGGCCTCCGACGACGGCACCGTGGAAAACCCCGGGCATTCGTGTGTCCAGGGACCCTCCGTGGTGCCCGGCGCCCCAACCGACCCTCGCACGCGAACACACGAGGAGCAGCTCAGTCATGACGACTGTCGCCCATCAGGACTTCAAGGTCGCCGACCTCTCCCTGGCCACCTTCGGCCGCAAGGAGATCACCCTCGCCGAGCACGAGATGCCCGGCCTGATGTCGATCCGCCGCGAGTACGCCGAGCAGCAGCCCCTCGCGGGCGCCCGTGTCACCGGCTCCCTGCACATGACCGTGCAGACCGCCGTCCTCATCGAGACCCTGGTCGCCCTCGGCGCCGAGGTCCGCTGGGCCTCCTGCAACATCTTCTCCACCCAGGACCACGCCGCCGCGGCCATCGCCGTCGGCCCGAACGGCACCCCGGAGAACCCGCAGGGCGTTCCGGTCTTCGCCTGGAAGGGCGAGACCCTCGAGGAGTACTGGTGGTGCACCGAGCAGGCCCTCACCTGGCCGAACTCGCCCACCGGCGGCCCGAACATGATCCTCGACGACGGTGGTGACGCCACCCTCCTCGTCCACAAGGGCGTCGAGTTCGAGAAGGCCGGCTCCGCCCCGGACCCGTCCACCGCGGACAGCGAGGAGTACGGCTACATCCTCCGTCTCCTCAACCGCACCCTCGGCGAGAACCCGCAGAAGTGGACCCAGCTGGCGTCCGAGATCCGCGGCGTGACCGAGGAGACCACCACCGGTGTCCACCGCCTGTACGAGATGCACCAGGCCGGCGACCTCCTCTTCCCGGCGATCAACGTGAACGACGCCGTGACGAAGTCGAAGTTCGACAACAAGTACGGCTGCCGCCACTCCCTCATCGACGGCATCAACCGCGCCACCGACGTCCTCATCGGCGGCAAGACCGTGGTCGTCTGCGGCTACGGCGACGTCGGCAAGGGCTGCGCCGAGTCCCTGCGCGGCCAGGGCGCCCGCGTGATCGTCACGGAGATCGACCCGATCTGCGCGCTCCAGGCGGCGATGGACGGCTACCAGGTCACGACCCTGGACGAGGTCGTGGAGAAGGCCGACATCTTCATCACCACGACCGGCAACAAGGACATCATCATGGCCGCGGACATGGCCAAGATGAAGCACCAGGCCATCGTCGGCAACATCGGCCACTTCGACAACGAGATCGACATGGCCGGCCTCGCCAAGACCCCGGGCATCGTCAAGGACGAGGTCAAGCCGCAGGTCCACACCTGGACGCACCCCGACGGCAAGGTCCTCATCGTGCTGTCCGAGGGCCGCCTGCTCAACCTGGGCAACGCGACCGGCCACCCCTCCTTCGTCATGTCGAACTCGTTCGCGGACCAGACCCTGGCCCAGATCGAGCTCTACACGAAGCCGCAGGAGTACCCGACCGACGTGTACGTGCTGCCCAAGCACCTGGACGAGAAGGTCGCCCGCCTCCACCTGGACGCCCTCGGCGTCAAGCTGACGACCCTCCGCCCCGAGCAGGCCGCGTACATCGGCGTCGAGGTCGAGGGCCCGTTCAAGCCGGACCACTACCGCTACTGATGCCCCGGCCGGCGGCGCCCGCGCGCTGACGCGACGCCGTCCCGGACACCCGTAGAGGAGACAGGCAGGCCCCCCGCACCCCCGTGCCGGGGGGCCTGCCTCGTCCCCGGGCCTGTCCGCCCGAGACCAGGGCCGGACAAAGGCCCTACCTCAGGGCTGGACCGGCCCTACCCCCACACGCCCGGAAGCCCCCGTCCCGAGGACCCGACCCATGCCCCGCGGCCGATATTCGCTCCATGACCCGCACGACCACACCCCCCTCGGTGACGAACACTTCCACTGCGCGCCCGGCCCCTCCGGCTGGCGCTACGTCTCACAGGTCACCACCCCCTCGGGCGACCACCAGGGCTCCGTCGACCTGGCCGTCGACGAACTCGGCCGCCCCATCCGTCTCGAACTCCACGCCGCCGGCTGGCAGGTCCGCGGTGCGGCCCTCGACGGCGTCACCTGGGTCCGCACGGACCCCACCGGAACCCACGCCACCGAAGGCAATGTGCGCGCCCACGCCTTCACCGGCATGTCCCCGGCGTTCCTCGTCGCGCTCACGCGACTCCTGCGTCTCACCCCCGATTCCCCCGAGACCCGTGTCAGGCTCGTGGCCTTCACGGACCCGGTGCTCGCCCCCCTCACGGTCGACCAGTCCTGGGCCCTGCTGAAGAGTGAAGCGCACGCCACTGACAACGGCCCCCTGATGGTGGACGAATACCAGGTCAGCGCCCTGGATACGGGCGAACGGCACACCGTCCACATCGCCGGCGACGTGGTCCTCTCAGCCCCCGGCATCGAACTCGAAGCCCTGGAGACCCCGCCGTCGGTCTTCCCCTGAGGATCAGGCGGGCGGAGCGAACCCGGTAGCGGGCGCCGTGGCCTGCTGACCGCCGGCCACCGGGGAGGCGACGACCGGCGCAGCAGCCGGAGGGGCCACCGGCGAAGGCGCAACGGGAGGAGCGAAGCCCGGCGCCGGCATCCCCACAGCCCCGACCGCCCCACTCACCCCCGGCATCCCAGCCACCCCCGGCATCCCGGCCACTCCCGCGGAGCCGAACGCCCGCCGAGCCTCCCGCGTCTGCCGCTCGGCCACCACGCCCGCCAGATACGCGTCGGCCGGCACTCCCGGCGGCGGAGGCGTCCCGGTCCGCGCCACCAGCTCGTCGGCCAGCCGCTCCGCGAGCCGCCGCCCCACCGCCGGATCCAGCTCACGCGCCCGCGTGAGGTACTGCCGTATCTCAAGCCACAGGGACTCGGGCACCGCCGAAAGATCCAGCCCGGCGAAACGCCCCACCAGCCACGGCGGCGGCGGAGGCACGGCGAGCACCCGCGCCGCGGGTATCCGCTCCCGTACGACGAGCGTCCCCGCGAAGACGTCCCCGAGACGTCGCCCCCGCTCCGACACGAGCGACGCGACACAGGCGACGACCCCGAAGGTCATCAGGATCTCCACGACCCCCATCGCCCCCCGCACGAGCGCGTGCCGGAACCGGATCGGCCCCCCGTCGTCCCGCACCACACGAAGTCCGCAGGCCAGCTTGCCCAGCGACCGCCCGTGGGACAGCGTCTCCACCGCGATCGGCGCTCCCACCAGGATCAGCAGGAAGGAGGCGATGGACACCGCCATCACCGCGGCCTCGTCGAGCGACGCGGTGGCGACCGCGAGCCCGAGCGTGACGAGCAGATACGCGGCCCAGACCACCACCAGGTCGATGAGCACCGCCAAAGCCCGGCTCGGGAGCCGCGCGGGCTGCAACTCCAGTACGACGGCATCCCCGGTCACCAGGTCACTCACGGCACCCACCCTTCTCCGACCTTCCCGACCCCTCCGAACGCCAGTCTGCCAAGCTGACCCGCAGCGCGCCGCAGCAGTACGGAACCGTCCGCAGCCGATGCCTGGAGCAGCAGCCGATCATGGACCTCGACGTCTACGTCACCGCCCACCGCGCCGAGTGGGAACGCCTCGACCACCTCCTGCGCCGGGGCGGCAAGCTCACCGGAGCCGAGGCCGACGAACTCGTGTCCCTCTACCAGCGCACGGCCACCCATCTCTCGATCGTGCAGTCGAGCGCCCCGGACCCCGTGCTCACGGCCCGCCTCACCCAGCTCGTGGCCCGCGCCCGCGCCACGGTCACCGGCACCCGGCGCTCCTCGTGGCGCGACGCGGCCCGCTTCCTCACCGCCGGCTTCCCCGCGGCCGTCTACCGCTCCCGCCACTGGTGGGTCCCCACCGCCGTCCTCTCCACCCTGCTCGCCGTTCTCATCGGCTGGTGGATCGGTACGCACCCCGAGGTCCAGGCCGCGATCGGCGCCCCTGCCGACCTCCGCGAGATGACCCGCCCCGGCGGCCAGTACGAGACGTACTACTCCAGCAACCCGGCGGCGTCCTTCGCCGCCCAGGTCTGGACGAACAACGCCCAGGCCGCCGCCATGTGCCTGGTCCTGGGCGCCTTCCTGGGCATCCCGGTGCTCTGGATCCTCTTCACGAACATGCTGAACGTCGGCGTCGGCATCGGCCTGATGGCGTCCGCGGGCCGCCTCGACGTGTTCCTGGGCCTGATCCTTCCCCACGGCCTGCTCGAACTGACCGCCGTCTTCGTCGCCGCCGGCACGGGCCTCCGCCTCGGCTGGACGGTCATCGACCCGGGCCCCACCACCCGCCGCGCAGCCCTGGCGGAACGCGGCCGCGCCGCCGTCGGCATGGCCATCGGCCTGGCCCTTGTCCTCTTCGTCTCGGGCCTGATCGAAGGCTTCGTCACCCCGTCCGGCCTGCCCACCTGGGCCCGCATCACCATCGGCATCGCCGCTGAGCTGCTCTTCCTCGCCTACGTCTACGTCCTTGGCGGCCGTGCCGCCCGCGCCGGCGACCAGGGCGACCTAGAGGAGCCCGACCGCAGCGCGCAGCTCCCCACCGCCGCCTGATGTGCGTACGACCCCGCTGACCTGCTAGTGTCCTCCGGTGCCCACAAAAACCATTGACATGGTGGACGTGGGGAGGTAGATTCAAACGGTTGCCTAGAACTGGACAGTTCGGCAGCGATCAAGTAGAGTCTCACTCACTCCGGTCGGGAATTCGATTCCACGGAGTCACCCCGATTCTTATTCGAATCAAGAAAGCCACCGATTAGGTCGGCCCAAATGATTCTGATAAAGTCGGAACCGCCGAAAGGCCCCCGGAGTGAAAACAAAAGGGACCGGAAAGCACCGAGGAAATCGGGTCGAAAAGATCTGATAGAG
>NZ_JACSCH020000034.1 GCF_014451325.2 Streptomyces sp. CB02980
GGGGCCACGGGAGCAACCGGAGCCACGGGCGCCACCGGGGCCGACGGAGCCACCGGCGCGACGGGCGCCACCGGAGCCACAGGCGCGACCGGTGCCACGGGTGCGACGGGCGCCACGGGCGCCACGGGTGCGACCGGGGCCACCGGCCCGACGTCCTGCTACGAGATCGACAGCTACGCCCCCTCGAACACCGAGGAGTTCAGCGCTGCCCTCATCAACGGCAAGGCGTACGCCGGTATCGCGACGACCACGGGCGGCCTGATCACGTGGACGGACCTGACCGATGACCTGCCCGACGGCCGCGCTTCGGACTACCCGGCCAACGCCTGCGGCATCTCCTTCACGGACCAGGGCAACGACGCCTACATCAAGGTGGTCACCACGGACGGAACGGTGTGGCAGACACACGGAGACACCAACGGAGGGAACTTCGACTGGGTCGAACCCTGGACGCCTCAGTCACCCATCCCGACACTGCGGACCCAAGCGGGGAAGGAGTTCAAGGGCGACCTCGCCTTCAGCGGCGCACCGAACCGTCTCCCGAGGACGCTGAACCGCTCATGACGCAGCGGTGACACACCGAGGGGCGGTGCGTTCGCCGATACCGCACCGCCCCTCGTGACCGGCCCCGGGCCGGGACCGGGTCAGGCCGCCACGGCCACGCCGGTCCCGGACGGGGCCTGTTCGCCGCCCGGACCCGACTCGTGAGCCGCCTCCGGGACAGCTTCCCGAGCCGCCTCCGGGGCCGGCTTCCGCATGCCCTTGAGGAGGATGACGAGGCCCGCGCTCACCACCGTGCCCGCGACGATCGCGAACAGGTAGAGCAGCGGGTTGCCGATCAGCGGCAGCACGAACAGGCCACCGTGCGGGGCCCGCAGGGTGCACCCGAAGGCCATCGACAGGGCGCCGGTGACCGCTCCGCCCGCCATCGTCGCCGGGATGACCCGCAGCGGGTCGGCGGCGGCGAACGGGATCGCGCCCTCGGAGATGAACGAGGCCCCGAGGACCCAGGCCGCCTTGCCGTTCTCGCGTTCGGTACGGGTGAAGAGCCGGCCCCGTACGGTCGTGGCGAGGGCCATCGCGAGCGGCGGCACCATGCCCGCCGCCATCACGGCGGCCATGACCTTGAGGGAACCCTCGTTCGGGTTGGCGAGGCCGCCGACGGCGAAGGCATACGCGACCTTGTTGACCGGGCCTCCGAGGTCGAAGCACATCATCAGGCCGAGGATGACGCCGAGGATGACGGCATTGGCGCCGGAGAGGCCGGACAGCCAGTCGGTGAGCGCCTTCTGGAGCGAGGCGATGGGCTTGCCGACGACGAGGAACATCAGGAAGCCGACGACGATCGAGGACACCAGGGGGATCACGACGACCGGCATGATGCCCCTGAGGACGGCGGGGATCCGCACCCGCTGGATCGCGAGGACGGTGCCGCCGGCGAGCAGACCGGCGACGAGGCCGCCGAGGAAGCCGGCGTTGACGGTGAGCGCGATGGCGCCGCCGACGAAGCCGGGGACGAGACCGGGGCGGTCGGCCATCCCGTACGAGATGTAACCGGCGAGGACCGGTACGAGGAAGCTGAACGCGAGACCGCCGATCTGGAACATCAGCGCGGCCCAGCTGTCCGCCTGGCCCCAGGCGAAGTGCTCGGTGACGGAGGGGGCCTTGTCGATGTCCCAGCCGCCGATGGCGAAGCCGAGGGCGATGAGGAGGCCGCCGGCGGCGACGAAGGGAACCATGTAGCTCACGCCGGACATGAGCCACTTGCGGAGCTTGGTGCCGTAACCCTCGCCGGGCTCACCCGCCTTGTCGACGGGGGTGGCCGCGGTGGCGAGGGCGGAGACCTCGCCGCGGGCGGCCTTCTCCCTGACCTCGGCGATGAGTTCGGCGGGGCGGTTGATGCCGGCCTTGACGCCGACGTCGACGGTGGCCTTTCCGGCGAACCGTTCCTTCTCCCGTACGGGCACGTCGTGCGCGAAGATCACGCCGTCGGCGGCGGCGACGACGGCCGGGTCGAGCCGGGTGAACCCGGCGGATCCCTGCGTCTCGACGACCACGTCGACACCGGCGGCGCGGCCGGCGTTCTCCAGGGACTCGGCGGCCATGTAGGTGTGGGCGATGCCGGTGGGGCAGGAGGTGACGGCCACGATCCGGAAGGGCGCGCCGCCCCGACCCCCCTCCGGCTCGGACTCGGGCGCGGGCACGGGCACGGACTCCGACGCGGACTCCGGCGCGGACTCCGGCGCGGGCGCGGGCGCGGACTCGGACTCGGGCTCCGCCGCCTCGGGAGCCGCCGGCGCCTCCTCCCCCGCGATCAGCGCCGCCGCCTCCGCCGGGGAGGCCACGGCACGCAGCGCGCGCGTGAACTCCTCGTCCATCAGGTGCCGGGCCAGCGAGGAGAGGATCGTCAGATGGGCGTCGTCCGCGCCCGCCGGGGCCGCGATCAGGAAGATCAGGTCCGCCGGGCCGTCCGGGGCGCCGAAGTCGACGCCCTCCGTCGCGCGCCCGAACGCGAGGGTCGGTTCCGTGACACGGGCGCTGCGGCAGTGCGGGATGCCGATGCCGCCGTCCAGGCCCGTCGGCATCTGGGCCTCGCGCGCCGCGACGTCCGCGAGGAAGCCGTCGAGGTCGGTCACCCGGCCGAGGGCGACCATGCGCTCCGCGAGCGAACGGGCCGCCGCTTCCTTCGTGTCGGCGGACAGGTCGAGATCGACCAGGTCCGCGGTGATCATCCTGCTCAACGCGGGCTCCCTTGCTCGCTGAGGGTGAGGTCCAGGGGTACGTCGGCGGTCACCGTGACCGCCGAGGGGTTCAGGTCGCCCGGGGTGGGCATCTCGCTGCCGGGCAGCTGGACCGCGGCCGCCCCATGGGCCACGGCGGCCGCCAGCGCCTCGGGTCCCTCGCCGCCCGCCGCGAGGAAGCCCGCGAGGGAGGCGTCCCCCGCGCCGACGTTGGAGCGGACGGCGGCCACCGGCGCGGAGCCGTACCAGACGCCCTCGCCCGTGACGAGGAGCTGGCCGTCGGCGCCCAGGCTGGCCAGGACCGCGCCCGCGCCCCGTTCGAGCAGCTCGCCTGCCGCCTTCGCCGCGTCGCCGACCGTGGTCAGCGGGCGGCCCACCGCCTCCGCCAGTTCGTCGGCGTTCGGCTTGACGACGTCCGGGCGGGCGGCGAGGGCCGCGAGCAGGGACGGGCCCGAGGTGTCGAGCGCGATCCGCGCCCCGGCGCCGTGCGCGCGGGTGACCAGCCGGGCGTACCACTCGGGCGCGAGCCCACGCGGGAGGCTGCCGCAGCAGGCGATCCAGTCGGCGGTCGGCGCGTACGCGCCGACCGTCGTCAGGATCGTCTCCGACTCCTCCTCCGTCAGCTCCGGGCCGGGCGCGTTGATCTTCGTCAGTGTGCCGTCGGGCTCCGCGAGCGCGATGTTCGAGCGGGTGTGCCCGGCGACCGGCACCGGCGCGACCTCGATGCCCTGGCCCGCGAGCAGTTGGGCGACGAGCGCGCCCGGGGCCCCGCCGAGCGGGACCACGGCGACCGTGCGGTGACCGGCGGCGGCGACGGCCCGCGAGACGTTGACGCCCTTGCCGCCGGGGTCGACGCGTTCGGCGCCGGCGCGCAGCACCTCGCCGCGCTCGAGCGCGGGGACCTCGTACGTCCGGTCCAGGGAGGGGTTGGGGGTGACGGTGAGGATCATGCGCGGACGACTTCCGTTCCGGCCGCCTCGATGGCGGCGGCGTCCTCGTCGGTGAGGCCGCTGTCGGTGATGAGCAGGTCGACGTCGGTCAGGTCGCCGAACCGGGCGAAGTGCTCCTGACCGTGCTTGACCGAGTCGGCGAGGAGGACGACCCGGCGGGCGGAGGCGATCACCGCCCGCTTGACGGCGGCCTCGGCGAGGTCGGGGGTGGTGAGTCCGTGTTCGGGCGAGAAGCCGTTGGCGCCGAGGAAGGCGACGTCGGCGCGGATCTCCCCGTACGCCCGGAGCGCCCAGGCGTCGACGGCGGCCCGGGTGCGGTGCCGTACGCGTCCGCCGACCAGGTGCAGGTCGATGCCGGGGTGGTCGGCGAGCCGGGCGGCGGCGGGGAGGGCGTGGGTGACGACGGTCAGCGCGCGGTCGAGCGGGAACTCGGCGGCGAGCCGGGCGACGGTCGAACCGGCGTCGAGGACGACGCTGCCCTCCTCGGGCAGTTCGGCGAGGGCGGCCCGGACGATCCGGTCCTTCTCGTCGGCCGCGGTGGACTCGCGCTCGGCCAGGTCGGGCTCGAAGTCGAGCCGCCCGGCGGGGATGGCGCCGCCGTGGACCCGGCGGACGAGCCCGGCCCGGTCGAGGGCCTTGAGGTCACGCCGTACGGTCTCGGCGGTGACCTGGAACTCCTCGGCGAGGGAGAGGACGTCGACGCGTCCGCTCTCGCGGGCGAGCCGCAGGATCTGTTGCTGACGCTCCGGTGCGTACATGAGGGTTTACGTCCGTTCGATGCCCGAACCTGTGGTTTCAGGGTCAGGCTACGCATGGATTCCCCCCAAGTAAATGAACTCGGGCATTCAAGCGGGCAGGAACGGACATTCGCCCGTGCCCGGACATGACGAAGGGCCCTGATCCCGGAGTGATTCCCGGGACCAGGGCCCTGTGTGCGGCACGCTCAGCGCGTCCGCGGCCGACTCAGTGGGCCAGCACGGGCTCCTTCTCGATCACGGCGTCGCCGTCATCGCCACCCTCCAGGTGCTGCTTCGGATTCGCCGGAAGCGCGAACATCACCAGGAAGATCACGGCGAGTACGACCGCCACCCAGCCCATCGCGTTCTGGAAGGCGTCGGCGAACGCCAGGCCCGCCTCGGTCTGGGACTTCGGGGCGGGCTTGCCGTCGATCACGCCGAAGAAGACCACCGACACCAGGCCGAGCCCGAGCGCGTTGCCCATCTGCCCGGTCGTGTTGATCAGGCCCGAGGCAGAGCCCGCGTGCTCCTTCGGCACCTCCGAAAGGACCGCGTCCGTCAGCGGCGCCACGATCAGACCCATGCCGAGACCCATGATCACCAGCGGCGGAATCATCTGCCAGGACTCGATCTCCGTCCCGTACCGGCCCGCCTCGAAGAGGTAGAGCAGCACGCCCGCGATCATCGTCAGCGCACCCGTCTGGAGCACCTTCCGGCCGAAGCGCGGCACCAGCTTCTGCACCGAGAGACCGGCCGCGGTCGACACCGCGATGGAGAACGGCACACCGGTCAGACCCGCCCGCAGCGGGCTCCAGCCCAGGCCTATCTGCATGTACAGCGTCCAGACCAGGAAGAAGATGCCCATCACGACACCGAAGGTCAGCTGCACCGCGATACCCGCCGCGAAGCTCTTCACCTTGAACAGCGACAGCTCGACGAGCGGCGAGCCGTCCTTCTTCGTCTTGTACTTCTCGTACGCCACGAGGGCACCGAAGACGACCAGGCTGCCGGCCATCATCAGGTGGCCCCACAGCGGCCAGTCCAGCTCACGCCCGCGGGTCAGCGGGTAGATCAGCATCAGCAGCGCGGCCGTCACCAGGAGCACGCCGACCATGTCGAGGCGGAGGGCCTTCGGGGCCTTCGACTCGGTGATGAACTTGCGGCCCAGGAGCAGGCCCGCGATGCCGACCGGCAGGTTGATGAGGAAGATCGGGCGCCACTCCAGGCCCGCGATGTTCCACTGCGTGAGCAGCGCGCCGAGCAGCGGGCCGGAGACCGCGCCCAGACCGATGATCGCGCCGAACATGCCGAAGACCTTGCCGCGCTCGTGCGCCGGGAAGGTGACGTGGATGATCGACAGCACCTGCGGCACCATCATCGCGGCCGCCGCGCCCTGGAGCAGGCGGGAGCCGACCAGCATCTCCTGGTTGGCCGCGAAGCCGCAGAGGGCGGAGGCGATCGTGAAGCCCGCCGTGCCGAGGAGGAAGAGCCGCTTGCGGCCGAAGATGTCACCCAGCCGGCCACCGGTGATCAGACCGGCGGCGAACGCGAGCGCGTACCCCGCGGTGATCCACTGGATGGCCCCGAAGGAGGCGCCGAGGTCCCGCTCGATGCTGGGGATCGCGATGTTGACGATCGTGGCGTCGACCAGATCCATGAAGGCGGCCGTCATGACGATGGCCAGGGCTATCCAGCGTCGTTTGTCGGACGTGTCGGTGGGGGCCGCGTCCGTGACGGCGTCGGCTTCGTGTGCACTCATACGAAGAAGATAAAGGCCATCTAGGTCAAATGATGGCCTAGATGACCCTCATCCTGAAACGTATGACGGACACCCCGGTACGACTCCTGAATCTGCTCTCGCTCCTTCAGACCCCGCGCGAGTGGCCCGGAAGCGAGCTCGCCGAACGGCTCTCGGTCTCCCCGCGCACCATCCGCCGGGACATCGACCGGCTCCGTGACCTCGGCTATCCCGTCGAGGCGACGCTCGGCGCGGTCGGCGGCTACCGGCTCGTCGCCGGTACGGCCATGCCGCCGCTCCTCCTCGACGACGAGGAGGCCGTCGCCATCGCGGTCGGGCTGCGGGCGGGGGCGGGGCACGCGATCGAGGGCGTCGAGGAGGCGTCGGTACGGGCCCTGGCGAAGCTGGAGCAGGTCCTGCCGGCGCGGCTCCGGCACCGGGTCTCGACCCTCCAGAACGCGACGATCCCGCTGACGCGGGGGGACGGCGCGACGGTCACCCCTGCCACCCTGACCACCCTGGCGGGCACGGTCACCGGACGCGAGAAGCTCCGCTTCGGGTACCGGGCGGGTGACGGGGCCGAGTCGAAGCGCCTGGTCGAGCCCTACCGCCTGGTCTCCACCGGGCGCCGGTGGTACCTGGTGGCGTACGACCTGGGGCGGGAGGACTGGCGGACCTTCCGGGTGGACAGGGTGAGCGACCCGCTCGCCACGGGGGCCCGTTTCACACCGCGGGAGCTGCCGGCGGGCGACGCGGCGCAGCTCCTGGTCCGCTCCATGTCGCGGGCGCAGCCGGAACTCGACCTGGACGTCACCTTCGAGGCGCCGGCCGACTTCGTCACGGCGCGGCTCCCCTCCCACCTGGTCCCCACGGCGACGGGCCCGACGACCTGCCGCCTCCGCACCCGTGCGACGGACTCGGTCGAATGGCTCGCCATCCGCCTGGCCCTGGTGGACGCCCCCTTCACCATCCAGAGCCCGCCGTCGCTGCTGACGTACGTGGAGGACTTGGGGGCGCGGCTGACTGCGTCGACGGCGGGGTGAGGGAGGGGGCGGCGCGGGTGCGGGCGGATGCGGGTGCGGGCGGCCTCCGGCCGAGCGGGATCGCTCCCACCCGCACCACCCGTACAACCAGGACTCCGTCTGCGGGCCTCCCTGTGAGCCACCTGCGCCGTCGGCGGCAGCAGACCGGCGGGGCGCCCCCGCGCACGGCGGGCCCGGCCGGGCCGCCGACGCCGACGGCGGGCGGCCCTCACGGGGAAGCCCGCAGCCGACGTCTCAGCCGCACGGGTGGTGCGAGTGGGAAACCCGAGCGGGCCACAGGCCGGGCACGTGCGGGCCACAGGCCGGGCACGTGCGGGCCCGGGGCCCAGGGGCTCGCCCCGGCCACCGGGTCCGCACCACGCGCCCGGGCCGCCGGCCGCCCTAGGCCACCGCGTCGAAGCCCGTGTCGTGCGCCATCTTCTTCAGTTCAAGCAGCGCGTGCTTCTCGATCTGCCGGATCCGCTCGCGCGTCAGGCCGTGCTGCTTCCCGACCTCCGTCAGCGTCCGCTCGCGCCCGTCCTCGATCCCGTACCGCATGCGGATGATCGAGGCCGTCCGGTGGTCGAGCTTGTCGATGAGGTCGTCGAGCTCCTCGCTGCGCAGCAGCGTGAGCACCGACTGCTCCGGCGAGATCGCCGACGTGTCCTCCAGGAGGTCGCCGAACTGCGTCTCGCCCTCGTCGTCCACCGACATGTTCAGCGAGACCGGGTCACGCGCCCAGTCGAGCACGTCGACGACCCGCTCGGGCTTCGTTTCCAGCTCGGCCGCGATCTCCGCCGGCTCCGGCTCGCGGCCGTGCTCCCGGTTGAACTCGCGCTGCACCCGGCGGATCCGGCCGAGCTCCTCCACCAGGTGGACGGGGAGCCGGATCGTGCGGGACTGGTCGGCGATGGACCGGGTGATGGCCTGGCGGATCCACCACGTGGCGTACGTGGAGAACTTGAAGCCCTTCGCGTAGTCGAACTTCTCGACCGCGCGCACCAGGCCCGCGTTCCCTTCCTGGATCAGGTCGAGCAGCGGCAGCCCGCTGCGCGGGTAGCGCCGGGCGACGGCCACCACGAGCCGCAGGTTGGACTTGATGAAGAGGTCCTTGGCACGCTCGCCCGCCTCGTAGAGCGCTTCGAGCTCCTCGCGGGACGCGCCGCCGGCCTCGGACTCCACCTCACCGTCGAGTATCTGCCGGGCGTAGACGCCCGCCTCGATCGTCTGGGAGAGCTCGACCTCCTTGGCGGCGTCGAGCAGGGGCGTACGCGCGATCTCGTCGAGGTACATGCCGACCAGGTCGCGGTCGGCGATCTCCCCGCCCACGGCGCGAACGCTGCTTGCCCGTGCGGCCCCGCTCTTGGCGGAGGTCTGACGACGGGCGACGGCACGGGTTGCCATGCGTGCTCCCTTGCTGAGTAGGTCGCGACACCTTTTCGGGTGCCCTGCATCCGACGGAAACAACGACTGGAATCAGGACAGAATTCCCACCCGGCACATGGATTTTCGCGATCATGCAGTATCCTGCGCGACCGCCGCCCCTTCGGGCATGCTTTCGGCACCCACGGAGGTGCAGGTCAGACCGGGCACGGGGGGTGATCCGACGCCGCTCGCGGGGCCCCCGACCACGCCGTCGGTGAGACCGCGATCACATGCGGTGTCATCCCTCAAGACGCGTGGACGGGCCATCGGGTTGCCCGTGAACGGACGGAGCCGTCTCGGTCTCCCGGACTAGGTCCCGGGCCGCCTCTCCGACTAGGTCCCGAGCCCGTTACGGCCCACCCCTCCCCCGCCCTAGCGTCGCCCCCATGAGCGACGCATCCGGCACCGAAGCCACCACGGTCACCGCGGCCCCCGACACATCCGGCACCCTCGACGAAGCCCTCGAACGCCTCCACACCACGGGCCCCGAGCGCAAGGGCTGGCTCACCAACCACGCCCCCATGGCCGTCGAGGCCCTGGTCCGCAACGGCCAGGCCCCGACCGTGCACCGCTGGCTGGACCACTACGCGCACAAGCTGGAGGAGCTGCCGCCCCCGTCCCGGCCGGTGACGGCCGACGGCTGGCGCGAGGCGCTCGGCGACCCGGTCCGGATCACCGACTGGACCCGTTTCTTCGGCCGCGAGCTCGACGAGCACCCCTGGCGGGAGGTCCTCGCCACGTGGTGGCCCCGGCTGCTGCCGGGGATCTCGGCCTCGGCGACGCATCCCGTGATCCGTACCGGTCACGCCGTACGGACCCTCCTGGAGTCCGAGGGGGCGTCCGGGGGCGGGAGAACGACCGCACCCCGCCTCGCCGAGCTCGCACACGCCCTCGGCTACTGGGCGGCCCGCAACAAGCCGCTGCCCCCGCTCGCCGCGCTGGCCGTGGCACCGACGGCGGCCGCCGCGCTCGACGCCGTACCGCCGGTTCCGGTGCAGGAGGGCGGGATCCGGGACCGGCTCCCGCAGCTGACGGCGTTCCCGGTCTGGGGCGCGGCCTCGGACCCCGACACCGCGAAGGTCCTGCTCACCGAGCTGGTCACGGCGGCCACGCACCGGTACGCGACCCACGGCCACGGCGAGCCGATCATGCTGGTCCACGCGGCGACCGCGCCCAACGCGGTCCTGCGCGCCCTGCCCGCGCTCCCCCGCGAGCTGTGGGCGCCGAGCCTGGCGGCGGCGTGGACGGCGGCTGCCGCGGTGACCGCCGCGTACACCCGGCCGGAGCCGGCCGCGTACACACCCACGCTCCTCACGGCCGAGGAGGTCTTCGAGCGGGCGGCGGCACACGGCGACGACCACACGATCAAGTTCACCGACACGGCGCTCGACGTCGGCGACCCGCTCGCCCTGGCCGCCGCGACCCGCTCGATCGAGCTGAATCCACCGTTGCTCCAGTGAGCTCGTGCACGGTGGGGCCCGGCTCGAAAGGCTGGCCCGGAACCCGCCGGCTACCCGAACTGCACCGACCGCTTGGCGAGTCCCATCCAGAAGCCGTCGATGACCGACCGCTCCGCGTCGAGGTCGCCCGCCGCGTCCGCCGCGCCCATCGTGACGAAGAGGGGGGCGAAGTGCTCCGTACGCGGGTGGGCGAGGCGCCCGGCCGGCGACTTGTGCTCGAAGTCGAGGAGCGCGTCGACGTCCTGCGCGGCGAGGGCCTCGTGCCCCCAGGCGTCGAACTCGGCCGACCAACCCGGCACGCCGCCGCCGGTGTGACGGAGGGCGGCCAGGTTGTGGGTGAAGAAGCCGCTGCCCACGATCAGGACGCCCTCGTCGCGAAGCGGGGCCAGCCTGCGCCCGATGTCCATGAGGCGGCGCGGGTCGAGGGTGGGCATGGAGATCTGGAGGACGGGGATGTCGGCGCCCGGGAACATCTCGACGAGCGGCACGTACGCGCCGTGGTCGAGGCCCCGGTCGGGGATGTCCTGCACGGGATGGCCGGGCGCGCGGAGCAGCTTGCGGACGGCCTCGGCGAGCCGAGGCGCGCCGGGGGCCGCGTACTGGACGCGGTAGTAGTGCTCGGGGAAGCCCCAGAAGTCGTAGACGAGCGGGACGGTCTCGGTGGCGCCGAGGGCCAGCGGAGCCTCTTCCCAGTGGGCGGAGATCATGAGGATGGCCCTGGGGCGCGGAAGGTCCGCGGACCAGGCGGCGAGCTCTCCGGGCCAGACGGGGTCGTCGGCGAGCGGCGGGGCGCCGTGGGACAGGTACAGGGCGGGCATCCGCGCGCGCGTGGCCTCTGTTTCCAGCGTGGCGTCCATGGCGACCACCTCCGGTTTCTCGATCGCGGCAGGTTCTTGAAACTTCAAGCGTCCTGCTCCACACCGTAGACCTATGTAGTTCAACT
This sequence comes from Streptomyces sp. CB02980, assembly GCF_014451325.2. GTDB lineage: Bacteria > Actinomycetota > Actinomycetes > Streptomycetales > Streptomycetaceae > Streptomyces. Next base: position 11,017 of record NZ_JACSCH020000034.1, read on the forward strand.
TTCAAGAACGAGTCGTACGATTGGGCACCATGGGAGACATGACCGAACCCCGCTGGCTCACCGACGAGGAGCAGCACGTCTGGCGCGCGTACCTGCACGCCACCACGCTCCTCGAGGACCACCTCGACCGCCAGCTGCAGCGAGACGCCGGGATGCCGCACGTCTACTACGGGCTCCTCGTCCAGCTCTCCCAGGCCCCGCGCCGCCGGCTGCGGATGACCGAGCTGGCCAAGAGCGCCAAGATCACCCGCTCCCGCCTCTCCCACGCCATCGCCCGCCTGGAGAAGAGCGGCTGGGTACGACGCGAGAACTGCCCCTCCGACAAGCGGGGCCAGTTCGCCCGGCTCACGGACGAGGGGATGGAGGTCCTCCGGCAGAACGCCCCCGGCCATGTGGCGGCGGTCCGCCAGGCCCTCTTCGACCGCCTGTCCCCCGATCAGGTGCACCAGCTCGGGGCGATCATGCGCGTCATGGCCGAGGGCCTCGAACCCACGGACGCGGACGCGGACCTGCCCTGGCTCCGCTGACGAGCAGCGGAGCCAGGGCAGGAATCACACGGCGTACGGAACGCGTGCGTACGGAACGAGTACGTACGGAACAAGTGCGTACGGAGCGGGTGCGTACGGGATCACGACGTACGGGATCAGTGCGCGATGACCGGCACCTTCATCTCGTCCTCCGCGCCCTCGCCGGAACCGGCGACGACCCCGGTGTCCGGCTTCCCGGTGTTGATCAGGGTGAAGGCGATCACGGCCGAGGCGGCCAGGATGCCGACGGCCCACCAGATGGCCGCGGTGTAGCCCTCGACCATGCCCTGGAGCTGGAGCAGCTTCTGCGCGGCCGGAGTGGTCGCGCCCGCCGCGTTGTCCGTGAGGTACGCGGTGGTCGCCGAGGCGGCGATCGTGTTCAGCAGGGCCGTACCGATGGCGCCGCCGACCTGCTGCGAGGTGTTGACCATCGCGGAGGCCACACCGGCGTCCCGCGGGTCCACGCCGTGCGTGGCGAGCGACATGGCCGGCATGAACGCCGTACCCATGCCCAGGCCGAGCAGCAGTTGCGCGGGCAGGATCAGACCGGCGTACGAGGTGCCGATCTCCAGCTGGGTGAGCAGCAGCATGCCGATGCCGGCGGTCAGGAAGCCCGGGGCCATGAGCAGCCGCGGCGGAACGCGGGTCATCAGCCGCGTACCGATCTGCGTCGAGCCGATGATCATGCCCGCGATCATCGGGAGGAACGCGAAGCCCGTCATGACCGGGGAGTAGCCCTTCACGACCTGCAGGTAGTAGGTCAGGAAGAGGAACAGGCCGAACATCGCGATGACGGCGAGACCCAGCGACAGGTAGACACCACCGCGGTTGCGGTCGGTCAGGACGCGCAGCGGCAGCAGCGGGGACTTCACCTTCGCCTCGGTGAGCACGAAGGCGGCGAGCAGCACGACGGAGCCGACGAACATGCCGATCGTGCCGGCGTCGCTCCAGCCCTCGGACTCGGCGCGGGTGAAGCCGTAGACGAGCGCGACCAGACCCAGGGTGGACAGGATCACGCCGGGGATGTCGAGCGTGGAGCGGTTGCGGCTGCCCGCGGGCTCACGGATGACGAAGTACGCGCCGATGGCGGCGACGATCGCGAACGGGATGTTGACGAAGAAGGTCCAGCGCCAGTTCAGGTACTCGGTGAGGAAACCGCCGAGGATCAGGCCCACGGCGCCGCCACCACCGGCGATCGCGCCGTAGATGCCGAAGGCCTTCGCGCGCTCCTTGGCGTCGGTGAAGGTCACGGCCAGCAGCGAGAGCGCGGCGGGCGCGAGGAGCGCACCGAAGGCGCCCTGGAGCGCGCGGGCACCGAGCATCATGGCCTCGCCGGTCGCGGCGCCGCCGAGGGCGGACGCGAGGGCGAAGCCGATCAGGCCGACGACGAAGGTGCGCTTACGGCCCCAGAGGTCGGCGATGCGGCCGCCGAAGAGGAGCAGACCGCCGAAGGCGAGGGCATAGGCGGTGATGACCCATTGCCGGTTGCCGTCCGAGATCCCCAGGTCCTGCTGGGCGGAGGGCAGCGCGATGTTCACGATCGTCGCGTCGAGCACGACCATCAGCTGGGCGAGCGCGATGAAGACGAGTGCCTTCCAGCGGCCCGGGTCGGGGTGGTTCACGGTGTTGTCGGGGACTTTCGGCATGGGGGTAGCCACCTCTTGGCGCGCACTGGTGAAAAAAGGACGTATAGGTAAGTCGAACGGGGGGGATCGCGGGTTACGCGAGTCGGGTCACGTAGGCCCGGACCCCCGAGGGAGGACGCTCACGACGAGCACACTCAGGGCGAGGACGCTCACGACGAGCACACTCAGGGCGAGGACGCTCACGACGAGCAGGAGTCGCGTCTCAGGTCCTCCAGGGTCGCGGCCTTCCCCGGCAGCTCGGAGCGCGCGGGCGCCTCCAGGCCGTCGAGGAACAGCAGCAGATGACGGCGGACGAACTGGTCGAAGGACGCGCAGCCCGATCCGGGCAGCGGTCGGGTCAGCTGGGAGAGCGCCACCATCAGGTCCCCGACGCCCACGTCGGTGCGCAGTCGGCCGGCCCGCTGCGCCCGCTCCACGAGGCCCTGGACGGCCTCCTCCAGGCGGTCGCGCTCGGCGATCAGGTCGGGGTGGTCCTTGTCGAAGGCGCCGTCGAGCATCGGGCACAGGGCGCCGACGCGCTCGTCGGCGGCGCCGAGGGTGAACCGGCGGAGGGCGGCGAACGTGTCGCTCTCCTCCTCGGCGGCCCGTTCGGCGACCTCGGTGACGCGGGCCATGAGCGAGAGGACGACCTCGTGGACGAGGTCGGTGCGCTCGGGGAAGTTCCGGTAGAGCGTGGCGTTCCCGACGCCGGCCCGGCGCGCGATCTCGTCGTAGGGCACCTGGGACCCGAACTCGACGAACATCTCGCGGGCCGCCGTCACGATCCGCTCGCGGTTGCGCAGGGCGTCCGCGCGCGGGCGGGGTACGCGCCGGGCGGACGCGGAATCGGCGACGGTGCTGGTCACGCCACGACCTCCTCTGAGGGTCATCTCTGGGATATCCGGGGAGGGACTCCCCACTTCGCTGAACACAGTCATAAACGGGGACCCAGTCCCCGGTTATTTCCCCGAAAGAGTGTGACCTGGGTCACATTGCCCGCTCCTCCCGGAAGACCCGCGCTCGACCGCCGACGGATCGCCGCTCGACCGCCACTCGATCGCCGCCGGATCCCTGGTCGAACCCCTGGTCGAACCCCTGGTCGAACCCCTGGTCGATCACCGCTCGCCCTGCGCTCGGCCCGCTCTCGACCGCGCTCGGCCCGCGCTCGGCCTCCGCTCGACCTCTGCTCGCCCCGCGCTCGCCCCGCTCTCGGCCCGCTCTCGGCCTCCGCTCGGCCCGCTCTCGGCCTCCGCTCGACCTCTGCTCGGCCCGCTCTCGGCCTCCGCTCGACCTCCGCTCGATCCCCGCCCGCCCCGGTCCACCGATCGGGCCACCCCGCGCGCGCACCGGTAGCACTCGTCACAGAGTGATCGCACAGCGCGGCCCCGCGAGGACCGGAAGGAGCCGTGCCGCCGACCTGCCCCCACCGGAGAGGCGCCCGTATGCAGCACCCCCGACGACGGATACGCAGACCCGTCGCCATGGCCGCGACCACGGCGCTCTCCCTCACGCTGCTCGCCTCCGCGAGCACCACCCTCCCCGGGCCCGCCCCGGCCTCGGCGGGCCCCGTGGCCGCCGCGCCCGACGGCGCCCAGCTGGGGCCCTGCCGTATCGCCACCACGATGGGCGTGCAGATGTCGGAGGGGCTCCCCACGGCCCCCGGGTACGTGCGCTCCACGGGCCGGGTCAGGGCCCTGAACCTGATGATCGACTTCCCCGACGCCTCCGGGGACGGCCCCGCGATGGACCGCTTCCGCGAGTTCTTCCCGCAGACCGCCGAGTGGTTCCGCGTCAGCTCGTACGGGCGGCTGCACTACCAGGCCGAGGCCCCGATACCCGACTGGCTGCGCATGCCGAAGGCCTTCTCCGCGTACGGGATCGAGCGCGGCTCACCGTACGAACCGGGCTACCGCTCCCTCGTCGAGGACATCGTCACGGCGGCCGACCCGAAGGTCGACTTCAGCGCGTACGACCTGGTCAACGTCCTGGTCACGCCGAACGCCGGGCCCTCCGCCCTCGACACCGTCCTGTCCGTGACCTTCTCCGGAAACGACGACGCGCCCTACGCGGACGGCGTGCCCCTGGCCAACACGTCCTTCGTCTACAGCCGTCAGGACGACGGCTCCGGCAGCTTCGGGGAGACCGGCTACCGGGTCCTGCCGCACGAGAACGGGCACGTCTTCGGCCTGCCCGACCTGTACACCTCGGACGGCGGTGGGACCGTCGGGCACTGGGACATCATGTCCGAGGACTGGGGGGCCAACAACGACCTGCTCGGCTGGCACAAGTGGAAGCTGGGCTGGCTCGACAACGACCAGATCGGCTGCGCGTCCGGCACCGGCACCGGCGACTACACGCTCACCCCGCTGGCGGTCGCCGGCGGCCCCAAGCTCGCGTTCGTCCCGCTCTCCGACACGTCGGGGTACGCGGTCGAGGTCCGCAGCAAGGAGGGCAACGACGAGGCGGTCTGCGAGCACGGCGTCCTGGTCTACCGGGTGGAGTCCGACGTGGACACCGGCCACGGCCCGGTGACCGTCTCCGACAGCGAGCACGCGAGCGGCGGCTGCACGCGGCGCGCCAACGTCCACGCGGAGCTGTCGGACGCGCCGTACCGCCCTGGAGAAACGTTCACGGACCGGGCCAACGGCATACGGATCAGCGTGCTCGACGAGGACGAGGGCGGTACGTACCGGGTGCGGATCACCCGGAGTTGAAACGGATCACGCGGAGTCGAAGCAGCCCGGAGTCGAGGCAGCGCCGGAGCCGAGGCAACTCCGGAGTCGAAGCAGCCCCTGAGTCGAGGCAACCCCGCATTCGAAGCAGCCACGCATTCGAAGCAACTCCGGAGTCGAAGCAGCCCCTGACTCGATTCGCCTCACGTGCCGCTGGTCGGGCCGCCCTGCCGGCCGACCCGCAGGCTGCCCCGCAGCTCCCGCTTGAGGAGCTTCCCGGTCGGGTTCCGCGGCAGTTCTTCCTCGCGTACGAGGACATGGGCGGGCACCTTGAAGGCGGCGAGGCGCGCACCCACGTGGGTGCGCAGCTCGTCGACGCCGACGGCGGCGCCCGGCCGCAGCCGGACGACGGCCGCGACCTCCTCGCCCAGAAGCGGGTGCGGTACGCCGAGGACGGCGGCGTCGACGACGTCCGGGTGCTGCTGCAGCACGTCCTCGACCTCGACGCAGTACACGTTCTCGCCGCCCCGGATGACCATGTCGGTGAGCCGGTCGACGATGGCGACCCGCCCGTCCGGGTCCACGCGCGCGAGGTCCCCGGTCCGGAACCAGCCGTCCTCGGAGAACGCCGCGCGGGTCGCCTCCTCGTTGCCCCAGTAGCCGCGGACGAGGGACTGCCCGCGCAGCCACAGCTCGCCGACGCCCTCGGCGTCGGGCCGGTCGATCCGCACCTCGGTGACGGGCGTGGGCCGGCCGACGCTGCCGGGGTGGGCGCGGTACTCGGCGCCGACGTTGGACAGGACCCCGCCGCTGGTCTCGGTGAGCCCGTAGCCGTTGCGGGGCTCGAGCCGCTCCCCGTACCCGGCGGTGATCCCGTCGACGATGCCGGGCGGGGCGGCGGCCCCGCCGGTGCTGAGCAGGGTGAGGCTGTCGAGCGGGTCGCCGGTGGCGCGGGCGAGGTCGAGCAGCTGGAGGGCGGTGGTGGGGACGCCCGCGTAGTGGGTGACGCGGTGCTCCCGGATCAGTTCGAGGGCCCGGCCGGCGTCCCACTTCCGCATCATGACCAGGGTGCCGCCGGCCGCCATCACCCCGTAGAAGGAGGTGAACGCGGCCACGTGGAAGAAGGGGAACGTGGTCAGCGACACGGGTACGGGCCCCGTCCCGGGCACGTCCCCGCGCGCGAGGGCCGCGGCGGCGGCGAAGTACCGCGGGTTCATGGCGGCGCCGGCCTGCGCGAGGTGGGTGGCGACGGCGCCCTTGGGGCGCCCGGTGGTGCCGGAGGTGTAGATGATGGTGGCGTCGTGCTCGGGCAGGACGTCGACGAGGGGCGGCCCGAGGTGCGGATCGGCGTCGGGGACGTACGGCACGAAGCCGGTCGCTCCGGGAGCGCCCTCGCGCTCCCCGTCCGTCCGGTCCGTTCGGTCCGCCTTGTCCGCCCCGCTCGCCCCGTCCGCCCCGCTCGCTCCGTCCGTCCCGTCCGCCCCGTCCGCCCCGTGGAAGACGATCCCGGGCACGTGGTTCCGGGCGGCCCACTCCCGTACGCGCCCGACCCGCTCCCCGTCGACGAGCAGCACCGCGGGAGCGCAGTCGTCGAGGGCGTACGTGAACTCGTCCTCGGTCCACCAGGCGTTGAGCGGTACGGCGACGAGACCGGCGAGCTGGGCGGCCCAGAAGGCGACCTGCCACTCGGGGTGGTTCCGCATGGCGACCACGGCCCGGTCCCCCGGCCGCAGCCCGTACTCCCCGACGAGCCGCCGGGCGAGCCCGCAGGCTGCGTCGAAGAACTCGCGGTAGGTCGTCCGCCCGTCCTCGGACACGAGGAACACCCGGTCGCCGTAGCCCCAGACGACCTCGACGAACTCCCGCAGCGTGCGGGGCCCGGAGGCGTACACCCCGTCCTCGACGGCGAAGGGAGCCCCGTCCGCAGTGAGCCGCTCGTCTCCACCTGGCACCGCCACCGCACAACCCCCTGAGCATCCGCTCGTCGTCCCAGCGCGGCGACGCTATGCGCACCCCCGAACCGGGTCAACCCCGGCGGCCCGCCACGAGGCGCTCACCGCGAGGCGCTCGCCGCGAGCGGCAGCGGTACGGGCGACACTGCCCGGCCCGAGCCGCCCGGCCCGACCCGACCCCGCCCGACCCGACCCGACCCGACCCGACCCGACCCGACCCCGCCCGACCCGACCCGACCCGACCCGACCCGACCCGACCCGACCCGACCCGGCCCGGCCCGGCCCGGCATCGCGGCCATCGTGGCGCCAACCCGGCAACACTCTGGCGCAGCGTGGCGCACTATGGCGCCAGATGACTTGCAATGGCGCCACGATGGTGCCACTATTGCGTCATGGACCTCACCCCGTACGTGGACAATCTCCGCCATGAGCTCGGCGTGGCCGCCCAGGCGGGCGGCGACGAAGCCCGCGCCCTGGCGGACCGACTCACCGGACAGCTCGAGTCGGCCGCCCGGCTGACCCTGCTCAACGCCCTGTCCGACGCGATGGACGAGATCACCCGCGACCTCGCGCCCGGCTCGGTCGATCTGCGGCTGCGCGGCCTGAACCCCGAGTTCGTGGTGACCGCGCCGCCCACCGCCGACCTCTTCGAGGAGGCCGAGACCGCGCTGCCGGCCCCGCCGCCCCCGGTCACGACCCCCGTGGAGGGCGAGGACGGCGCCACCTCCCGCATCAACTTCCGGCCGCCGGCCCAGCTCAAGATCCGGGTCGAGGAGGCCGCGAGCCGCGAGGGACTCTCGGTCAACGCCTGGCTCGTCCGGGCCGTGGCCGCGGCTCTCGAGCCGGGCAGCGCGGCGGGCCGCACCACCCGCAAGGGCACGACGGGCGTGGGTCCCGCCGTCGGCCAGGGCTTCACCGGTTGGGTCCGCTAGCCGCCCGCACTGCCCGCGCCCGGCACCACCGGGGCCCGCACACATCACTGCCGCACCGAGGCACGTCACCCCGGCACTTACCTCTCCTCAGTCAAAGGACGGCACAGCCATGCCTACGTTCGACACCCCCGCACCCCTCTCCGCCACCATCGAGATCGAGATCGGGCGGGCCCGGATCGTCGCGGGCAAGCGCACCGACACCGTCGTCGAGGTGACGCCGAGCGACCCCGGCGACAAGCTCGACGTCCAGGCCGCCGCCGAGACCAACGTGACCTGCACGGGTGGAAAGCTGCTGGTCAAGGGCCCCAGGAAGCGCTCGCTCTTCGGCAAGATCGGTGCGGTCGACGTGACCGTCGAACTGCCCGCCGGCTCGGATCTGACCTGCAAGACGGGCCTCGGCGAGCTGATCGGCGAGGGCCTGTTCGGGAACTGCCGCCTCACCACCGCCGCCGGGGACATCCAGCTGGACGAGGCCGCGGCCGTACGGCTGAAGACCTCGCACGGCGACATCCTGGTCGACAGCACGACCGGCGAGACCGAGATCCACGGCTCCGGCCGGGTGCGGATCGGCCGGATCGACGGATCGGCGACGATCCGCAACCTCAACGGCGAGACCACGGTCGGCGAGATCACCGGCGAGCTGCAGGTGAACTCGTCCAACGGACCCATCGGCGTGGGCCGTACGGAGTCCTCGGTCACCGCCAAGACCGCCAGCGGCGCCATCCGCCTCGGCGAGGTCGTCCGCGGCCGGATCACGCTCGACTCCGCCGCCGGCGGCCTCGAAGTCGGCATCGCCGAGGGGACCGCGGCCTGGCTCGACGTACGGTCCACGGCCGGCCGCGTACGCAACGAACTGGGTGCGGCGGAGGGCCCGGGCCAGTCCGAGGAGACCGTCGAGGTCCGCGGCCGCACGAGTGTCGGCGACATCGTCATCCGCCGCGCGTAAAACACCCGGAACAACGAACCGAGGGGGGGACGGAAGCCCGATGGAACGCGGACCACAGACCAGCACCACCGGCACTCCCGGCGCTCCTGGCGCCCCCGGCGCCACCGGTGCTCCCCGCACCACCGGCGCTCCTGGCGCCCCCGGCGCCTTAGCCTCCTTCGTTCGCTTCGTGATATTCGGCGGCGGAGTCGGCCTCGCGTCCAGCGCGGCCGTCGCCCTGCTCGCCGCCCTCCTGCCGTTCGCCCTCGCCAACGCGCTGGTCACCGTCGTCTCGACGATCCTCGCGACCGAGCTGCACGCCCGCTTCACCTTCGCGTCGGGGCTCCGGCCCTCCGCCGGACGCGGCCTGCTGCGCTGCGGCCTCCGCCACCACCTGCAGTCCGCCGGAACGGCCGCCGCCGCCTTCTCCGTGACCACCCTCGCGGTGCTCGTCCTGCACGCGATCGAGAGCACCCCCGGTCTCGCCGTCGAGCAGACCGTCTACCTCTCCGCCTCGGGCCTCGCCGGCGTCGGCCGCTTCCTGGCACTGCGCCTGTACGTCTTCGCCACGGCCCGCAAGCAGCCCGTGCCGGTCACCCTCGACCTCCACCGGGCCCCGACGCGACGCGAATTGCTCACCACCGCGTCCTGACCCGACCGGGAGCGGCGGCGATCCAGGCCGCTCGACCCCGCACCACGCGGGCCGCTCGCGCACCGCACTTCTCCCACACCTCTCGCGCCCCGCAGGCGCACCCACCCCGCACCCATCCCGTATCGCCCCCGCGCCGCCATGGCGCCATGTCGTGCTGCCTGCTGCCCCACCGACCTGGGCACGCGACCCACGCACCCCCGGGCCGCGACCCCACTCGCCCGCTCACCCCGCTCACCCCGCCCGACCGCCAACCACCCAACGGGAGCCCCACCGTGGCTACGTTCCTCTCCAAACTGGGCCGCCTCGCCTTCCGCCGCAAGGGGGTCACGCTGCTGCTCTGGCTGCTGGCCTTCGTCGGCATGGGCGTCGCCGCCTCGTCCGCGCCGACGCCGCCCGCCGACACGTTCTCGATGCCGGGCACCGAGTCGCAGGAGGCCTTCGACCTGCTGACCGAGAAGTTCCCCGACGCGAGCGTCGACGGCGCCACCGCCCGGGTCGTCGTCCGCGCCCCCGGGGGCACGAAGATCACGACACCCTCGACGCGCACCGAGGTCGAGCGTCTCGTCGCCGGGCTGGGGACATCGTCCCCGCAGGTGGTGGCCGTCGCCGACCCGTACAGGTCCCCCGCCGTCAGCATCAGCGAGGACGGGACGACCGCCTACCTGGTGGTGACGTACAAGGTCCCCGCGGCAGAGGTCGACGACAAGGCGCACGACGCGCTCGACGCCGCCACCGAGCGGGCCCGCGAGGCGGGTCTCACCGTCGAGGCCGGGGGTGACGCCGTGAAGATCGAGCAGGCCATGGGCGGCACGGGCGAGCAGATCGGCATCCTGGTCTCCGCGTTCGTCCTCGTCCTGACCTTCGGCTCGATGATCGCGGCCGGAATGCCGCTGATCACCGCGCTGATCGGGGTCGGCATCGGTATCTCGGGCATCACGGCCCTCGGCTCCACCTTCGGCCTCTCCGGCACCACGTCGACCCTCGCGATGATGATCGGCCTCGCGGTCGGCATCGACTACGCGCTGTTCATCGTGTCCCGTTTCCGCGCCGAGCGGGCCGAGGGACGGACGCCCGAGGAGGCCGCGGGACGGGCCGTCGGCACCGCCGGCTCGGCCGTCGTCTTCGCCGGTCTCACCGTCATCGTCGCCCTCGCCGGGCTCGCCGTCGTGAACATCCCGATGCTCACCAAGATGGGCCTCGCCGCGGCCGGCACCGTCGCCGTCGCCGTACTCGTCGCGATCACGCTGGTCCCCGCCCTGCTCGGCCTCGCACCGGTCAAGGTGATGGCCCGCAAGGGACGCCTGCGGTACGCCGTGAAGCCGCTGTCGGACCGTCAGCGCCGCAGGGCCGCCAAGCACGAGGCGAAGCTCGCCCGGAAGACGAAGCCCAACCTGGGCACCCGCTGGGCCCGTTACGTCCTGCGCCACCCCGTGGTCGTCCTGCTCGTCGGCGTGATCGGCCTCGGCACCATCGCCGTACCGGCCGCGAGCCTGGAGCTCGGTCTGCCGGGCGAGGGCCAGATGTCGACGCAGACGACCCAGCGCAAGGCGTACGACCTGCTCTCGGAGTCCTTCGGGCCCGGCTTCAACGGCCCGCTGATGGTCACGGTGCAGACCAGGTCCACCGACAGCACCAAGGCCGCGGACGCCAGGACGGCGGGCGACGAGATCGGCAAGGCCCTCGCGAAGACCCCCGGCGTGGCCTCGGTCTCGCCGGCCACCGCCAACAAGGCGGGCGACACCGCGATCCTCACCGTCGTCCCCACCACCGGCCCGACCGAGAAGAAGACCGAGGAACTGGTCCACGCCCTCCGCGACACCGCCGACGGCCTGGAGCGGAGCACCGCGTCGCGGATCCTCGTCACCGGCCAGACGGCCATGTTCATCGACTTCTCGCAGACCCTCGACGACGCGCTCCTGCCCTATCTGGCGCTGGTCGTGGGGCTCGCCTTCCTCCTCCTGATGGTGGTCTTCCGCTCCGTCCTGGTCCCGCTGAAGGCGGCCCTCGGGTTCCTGCTCTCGGTGGCGGCGGCGCTCGGCGCGGTCGTGGCGGTCTTCCAGTGGGGCTGGCTGGCCGACGTCTTCGGCATCGACGCGCCGGGCCCGATCATGAGCACGATGCCGATCTTCATGATCGGCGTGGTCTTCGGCCTCGCGATGGACTACGAGGTCTTCCTGGTCAGCCGGATGCGCGAGTCGTACGCCCACGGTGCCCGCCCGGGCGAGGCGGTCGTCGACGGCTTCCGCTACGGCGGCCGGGTGGTCGGCGCGGCCGCGGTCATCATGATGAGCGTCTTCTCCGGCTTCATCGTGGAGGACAACGACTTCGTGAAGATGATCGGCTTCGCCCTCGCGATCGCGGTGCTCTTCGACGCCTTCGTGGTCCGGATGGCGATCGTGCCGGCGCTCTTCGCCCTGCTCGGCAGGTCCGCCTGGTGGCTGCCGAAGTGGCTGGACCGGATCCTGCCCCGCGTGGACGTGGAGGGCGAGAAGCTCGCCGAGACGCAGTCGGCGCCACGCTCGCCGCGGGAGAGCACCCTGGTCGGCTGAGCACCGACAGCAGGCGCCCCATGGCACCGGCCCACCCAGGCCGGCGCCATGGGGCGCCTTTCGTCTGCACGGGGCCGTCCCGCCAAAAACGCAGGTCAGAACAGCACGGCGCCACATGGCGACACAAAGACACAGACATGGCGCCACAATGACTCGACATGGCGCCATCGGTGTGCCACGATGATGGCGCAAGCACGGCACGGAATGGCGCCAAACAAACGCCACTCCATCACCGGCGCAGACACGAACCGCCACAGCTCAACCCGGCCCCACAGCTCAACCCAGCCCCACCACTTAGCCCAGCCCACCCGCTCAGCCAGCCCAGCCCAGCCCCCGCCCTTCCCAGAAGAGAAAGGCCCGCAGCCCATGAGCACCACGAACCACCCCACGCACGCGGCCACCGCAGCGGCCACCGCGGCCCCCGGCACGCGCTCCACGGCGATCTCCGCGACCGGCCTGCGCAAGTCGTACGGCGACAAGGTGGTGCTCGACGGCATCGACCTGCGGATCCCGGAGGGCACGATCTTCGCCCTGCTCGGCCCCAACGGCGCGGGCAAGACGACGACGGTCGAGATCCTCTCCACCCTGATCACGGCCGACGGGGGCGAGGCCCGGATCGCGGGCCACGACGTGAAGGCCGACGCCGACTCGGTACGCACCCTGATCGGCGTCACCGGCCAGTTCGCCGCCGTCGACGGGCTGCTGACCGCCGAGGAGAACCTGCACCTCATGGCCGACCTCTACCACCTGAGCCGCAGCGAGGGCCGGCGCCGTACCGCCGAGCTCCTGGAGCGGTTCGACCTGACCGAGGCGGCCCGCAAGAACGTCGCCACCTTCTCCGGCGGCATGCGCCGCAAGCTGGACCTGGCGATGACGCTGGTCGGCCGGCCGCGGATCATCTTCCTCGACGAGCCGACCACCGGCCTCGACCCGCGCAGCCGCCGCGACATGTGGGAACTGATCCGGGACCTGGTCACGGAGCAGGGCGTGACGATCTTCCTCACCACGCAGTACCTGGAGGAGGCCGACCACCTCGCCGACCGCATCGCGGTGCTCGACCACGGCAGGCTCGTCGCCGAAGGCACGGCGGAGGAGCTGAAGCGGCTGATCCCCGGCGGCCATGTGCGCGTCCAGTTCGCCGACGAGACCCACCTCGCCACGGCGGCGGCGGTCTTCGGCATCGCCACCGTCGACAACGAGGCGCTCGCGCTGCAGATCCCCAGCGACGGCTCGGTCACCAACCTCCGCGCCATCCTCGACGCCCTGGACAGCACCGGGGTTCAGGCGGAGTCGCTCACCGTGCACACCCCCGACCTGGACGACGTCTTCCTCACCCTCACGGGCAAGCAGAACGCCCCCACCGTCCCCGCCCCGTCCACCGCCACCACCACCACTCAGAAGGAGTCGACCCGATGAGCACCGCGACCCTCGCCCCGGCCAAGCCGGCCAAGCCCACCCGCTCGTACGCCCTGCGCGACTCCCTGACGATGCTGCGCCGCAACATCAAGCACATGCAGCGCTACCCGTCGATGACGATCTCGATCCTCGTCATGCCGCTCCTGATGCTGCTGCTCTTCGTCTACGTCTTCGGCGGCGCGCTCGGCGCCGGCATCGGGGCGGGCGGCGACCGCGGCGACTACATCAACTACCTGGTGCCCGGCATCATCCTGATGGCCGCGACCTCGGGGGCCGTGGCGACGGCCGTGTCGGTCTGCACCGACATGACCGAGGGCATCGTCAACCGCTTCCGCACGATGTCGATCTCCCGCGGCTCCATCCTCACGGGCCACGTCATGGGCAGCGTCCTCCAGGTCGCCGTGGTCCTGGTCCTGGTCACCGGCGTCTCCCTGGCGATCGGCTTCAGGCCCGACGCCTCGGTCGTCGAGTGGGCGGCCGCCGCGGGCCTGCTCCTCTTCCTCGCCTTCGGCATGGCCTGGCTGTCCGCCGCGATGGGCATGGGCGCCAAGACCGTCGAGTCCGCGAGCAACGCCCCGCTGCCGCTGACCTTCCTGCCCTTCCTCGGCAGCGCGGTCGTCCCCCCGGAGTCCATGCCGACGGCCCTGCGCTGGTTCGCCGAGTACCAGCCCTTCACCCCGATCAACGAGACCCTGCGCGGCCTCCTGCTCGGCACGGACATCGGCAACGCCGGCTGGATCGCCCTGGCCTGGTGCACGGCCCTGGCCGCCCTCGGCTACTTCTGGTCCCGCGCGGTCTTCAACCGCGAGGTAACCCGCTGACCCCACCGGCCGCCCCAACGGCCGACCACCAGCGGAGGGCGGCCCCGGGAACGACCCCGGTGCCGCCCTCCACAACACCCCATCACCTCAGCACGCCCCCACGACCGTCCGCTACGCTGTCTCCGTCCGCCTTCGTAGCTCAGGGGATAGAGCACCGCTCTCCTAAAGCGGGTGTCGCAGGTTCGAATCCTGCCGGGGGCACAGACGAGAAGACCATCCGGTGATGTCACCGGGTGGTCTTCGTCGTGTCAGCCGCATGTGTCCCGTAGCCGACCGAAGGTAGGCGTCATGAGCTTGTTGCCGTTCGTCGATGAGCATGTCGTCGTCGTGGACGCCGGGGTCGAGGAGTTGTGGCCGCGGTTGCTGGTGAAGGTCGGGCGGTCTCTTTCCACCGGGGGTGGGGCGCGGTACGCGCGGGTCGTCGGGGCCGTTCCGCGGGAGAGCGGCGGGGTCCGGCCGCTCGGTGCGGGGTCGGAGTTTCCCGGGTTCCGGGTCGCCCGGCTCGTGCCGGGGCGGGAGCTGGCGCTGGAGGGGCGGCACCGGTTCTCCTCGTACAGCCTTGTCTTCCGGGTCGAGGAGCCGGCGGGCGGGCGCTGTCGGCTGCGTGCCGAGACCCGTGCCGTCTTTCCCGGGGCGGCGGGGCGGGTCTACCGGGCGCTCGTCATCGGGAGCGGCGGGCACGCGTTCGCCATGCGGCGGCTGCTGGCCGGTTACCGGCAGCCGTGACGCGGCGTCCGGCTCAGCGGAGTTCTTCCGGGCAGGGTGTGCCCCGGGACAGCTTGTACGGGGCCGCCAGGCGGTAGACGCCGGCCTTCGGGGCGACCAGTTGCGTCCATTCGTCGCCCTCCACGTCCGCCTCCGTCTTGAAGAGGCAGCCCTCCTCGTTGGCGAAGACCTTCGGGATCTCGGTGTCCGACTCCTCGCGGGCCAGCTTCGACGCCTCCGTCTCCTGCGGAGGTTCGATCTTGCCGCCGTTCTCGTCCACCAGGGCCAGCCACGGCGAGTACGGGACGCGGATGAGGACCCGGCCGGGGGTCTCGACGCGGATCACGACCTCGTTCTCCTCCGCGCTCTGCACCACCGCCGGCGGGTCCGCGAGGGGCGTCGGGTTCGCGACCTCGTACAGGCGCCAGTTCTCATCCGACCACACCTGCTTCAGGTACGGCAGGCCCTCGCCGACCAGCTCCGCCTCCTGCTCCGCGCCCGAGTCGGGCGCGCCCGTCGGCAGCACCACGTAGTGGACGGCCCAGCGGTGGAGCCACTCCTCGTAGTTCACGGAGTTCAGCGTGTCGTCGTAGAAGAGCGGGTTGCGCTCCATGTCCGCCTGGCGGTTCCAGCCCCGCGCCAGGTTGATGTACGGGCTCAGCGCCGAGGACTCCCGGTGGCTCGACGCCGGTACGACCTCCACCCGCGCCTTGCGCGCGTCCCGCACCTGGAGCTGGTTGATCAGCGGCGCGAGCTCGCGCGCCCAGGAGGCGTCCGGGGCCGTACGGATCACGTCGTCGACGCCCTTGAAGCCGATCCAGAAGTTCAGGCCGACGAAGGCCAGCACCAGCGCGTACCAGCGGCGTGAGCGCGGCGCCGTGTACGGCAGGGCCGCCAGCAGCACGACGCCCGCGAAGAGCATCGGGAGCCGCGAGATGTTCGAGCCGATCTGCGAGTCGATCAGCCAGGTGAGCAGCGTGCCGATCGTGTACACCGCCGCGGCGGTGCGGACCGTCCGCCAGTCCTTCGGGACGAGGAGGAAGGTCAGCACTCCGAACAGCAGCGGCAGCGCCGTCGACCCGAAGGCCATCGGCTGCGTGCCCGAGAAGGGGAACAGCCACGAGGACAGGGCCACGACCGCCACCGGGGCCAGACCCAGCGCGTACGCGCCCGGCCGCCGGCGGTTCAGGAACAGCGCCGCCGCCGCGACCCCCAGGAACAGACCCGCCACCGGACTGCACGCCGTCGCCAGACCGGCGAGCGGCGCCGCCACCGCGGCCTTCGCCCAGCGCTTGCGGCGCCAGCGGTGCGGCCAGCAGAACACCGCCGCGACCGCGCCGGCCGCGAACATCATGCCGAGACCGAAGGTCACCCGCCCCGACAGGGCGTTGCAGAGGAACGCGAAGACGGCCGCGATCGAGCACGCGAGCGGATTGCGGACCGCCCGCACCCGCACCAGGATCAGCGCGGTCAGCCCCGCCGACAGCGTCCCCGCGACCATCATCGTGCTGCGCACACCGAGCATCGACATCAGGTACGGCGACACGACGCTGTACGACACCGGGTGCATCCCGCCGTACCAGGCCAGGTTGTACGCGGAGTCGGGGTGCCGGCCGACGAACTCGGCCCACGCGTCCTGCGCCGCCAGGTCGCCGCCGCTGTTCGCGAAGAAGAAGAACCACAGGATGTGGGTGACGGCCGCGAGGCCGGTGGCCGCCAGGACCGTGTAGCGGCGCTTCCGCCGCGGGGCCGGGGCCGGGGCGGTGGACGCCGGGGCCGGCCGCTGCGCCGGAAGCACTATTCGCGGGAGCGAATCACGAGACGCGTCGGATTCCGCGTGGGATCCTCCGGCGCCGGAGTCGCCATCGCCATCCGCACGGGCCTCGGTACCGGCCTCGGTACGGGCGCCGGTACGGCCGTCGGCATGGTCGGAGTCAGGGGCTGAGTCCGCGCGGTCGGCGCGTGTCGGCTCGGCGGTGGTCACTGCGGCCCTTTCCCGTGCTGCCCGTCTCGCTTCTCTCGCGTGTGTCACGCGTCGTACTCGTCCCCGGGAAGACGCTAACAGCTGGGCCCCCCGGAGAACCCGGGGAGCCCGGCCGAGCGGGTGGCCGCTCTGCCGGGCGGGTGGCCACCCTGTCGGCCCGGTCCGGGTGCCGGGCCAAGCCGAGCGCCGGGCCGGGCCGGGTGCCGGTCCAAGCCGAGCGCCGATCCGGGCCGAGCGCCGATGCGCGTAACCGCCCGGCCCCGAGCGGCTCAGCCCACGCGCGTCAGCCTCTTGTCGAAGCCGGGCTCCGCCATGTCCTTCTGGAGCGCGACCGGGGAGCTGACCTTGCCCGCGCCCGTGCCGATCGACACCTGGCCGACGATGTCGCCCGCCTTGCCGGTGTGCGGAACGGCCTTGCCGCCGTTCGTCAGCGCCAGCTTCACCTGGAGGCCCGGCCAGCCGATCGCCTTGAGCTCCTTCGTCGCCACGACCGGCGTCCGGCCGCCGAGGCCGTCGTCGATGTAGCCGAGGACCTGGCCCTTGCGGACCACGGCCGCCGAGGTGACGTCCTTCTGGGCCTGCTGGATCAGCTTGTAGCTGTTGTCGATGGCGAGCTGGAGCTTCTCGCCGAGCTGCTCCGCGTCCTTCGCACCCATCACGATGCCGAGGATGCGCCGGTTCTGGCCGTCGACGACGGTGTTCGCCGACCAGAGCAGATTGCCGCCCGCCGGGGTCGAGGAGCCGGTCTTGATGCCGCTCACACCCGGCTTGAGCAGGATGTTGTTGTTGTTCTCGATCCGGCCGGGGATGCCGTCCACCGTCAGGTTCGGCATGTTCACGATCTCGCGGAACACGTCGTACTGCATGACCGCCTTCGCCAGCTTCAGCTGGTCCTGCGGGGTCGACACGGTGCTGTCGAGCAGACCCGACGGGTCGGTGTACGTGGACTGGGTCATCCCCAGTTCCTTCGCGGCGGCGTTCATCTTCTCGACGAACGCGGCCTCCGAACCGGCGTCCCAGCGCGCGAGCAGCCGGGCCACGTTGTTCGCGGAGGGGATCATCAGGAGCTCCAGGAGCTCCTTCTCCGAGTACGTCTGGCCCTTCTGGACCGCCGCCGTCGACTCGTGCTCCGCCTTGCCCTGATCGGCGGCCTTCTGGTCGATCTCGATCTCGGGGCCCTTCTGGCTCCCCTTGAGCGGGTGGTCGCGGAGGATCACGTACGCCGTCATCGTCTTCGTGACGCTCGCGATCGGGGCCGGCTTCTGCGCCCCGTACGTCCCCATGGATCCGACGCCCTCGACCTCGACGGCGCCCTGTCCCTCGGTGGGGAACGGCAGCTTCAGCTCGCCGCCGCCGAAGGTGAACGTCGGCGCGGCCGACAGCGTCAGCACGGGGGCCGGCAGCGGGCGGACCATCTGCACGATCGCAAAGACGATCAGGACCAGCAGGACCAGCGGGGTCCAGATCCGCACCCGGCGCACGGTCGTCCGCAGCGGGGTCGGCGGCGGGGGCGGGGTGTTCGTCAGCTCGGCGAGCAGGTCGAGCGGGGGCAGCGGCGGGAGCGGCTGCTGCCGCGTCCGCTCCGCCTCGGCGAACGCGGGTGCGGGTGCCGACGCGGGTGCGGGTGCCGACGCGAACGGCGCCTTCGGCTGTACGGGGGCGGAGGCGGCGGGCTTGGGAGCCTCGGGCGCCTTGGGAACCGCTGGGGCCGCCTGGGCCTTCTGCTCGGCCGGGATGTCCGCCCGCAGCGGCAGGAAGGTGCTGGTGCGCTCGCTGTCGGCGTCCCCGGCGCTCGTACCCGTGCCGGTGCCGGTGCCGGTGCCGGTCAGGGAGGACGGGAGCTTCAGCGCGGTCGTGGGCTGGTCCACGGGCAGCCGGACGGCCTTGAACATGGTCGTCGGCTGGTCGACCGGCTCGTCGTCGACGTCGTCGGAGTCGTCATCGGATTCGGCAACGTCTGAGGGAGCGTCGGAGGGCTCCTCGGCCGCGGGCTTCGCGTCCGCCGCGCGCTTCGCGTCCGCCGCCGACTTCCGCGCCGCCGCGAACCAGGATTCCGCGGAGGACTCCGTGGAGGGCTTCTCCGTGGAAGACTCCGTGGTCGCCTTCGCCTCGGCGGGCTCCTCGTCGGAGTCGTCGTCCGTCTCGTCGTCCGTCTCGTCGTCCGAGTCGTTCTCGTCGGACTCGGACTCGGGCTCGACCTCGGCCTCGTCGTCCTCCGGCTCGGTGTCGGTGTCGGTGTCGGCCTCGGCGGGCTCGTCCGCCTCCGCCTCGCCCTCGTCCGACTCCTCGGCCTCCCCGGACGCCTCGGGCGCGTCCTCCGACTCCGCCTCCGGCTCCTCCGCCGTCGCCACCCACGCCGCCACCGCGGCCTTCAGGCGGTCGCTCCCGGGCTCCGGAGCCTTCGCTGGCTCCGACGGCTCCGTCTGCTCCGTCTGCTCCGTCTGCTCCGGCGTGGCCGCCGGTGCGTCGTCCTCCGGGGTCCGCGGCGCCAGCGTCTTGAAGACGGCCGTCGGCTGGTCCAGCTGGACCGCCGAAGCCGAAGACGTCGCAACCGAAGCCGCCGACGAGGCGTCCGACTCATGGAGCACGGAAAGCCGAGGATCCCTGCCGCCGCCGCCCGAGGCCGTCGTCTCCTGAGACGACCCCTGCTGCTCCGCCTTGTCGGGGGACTCGCCCGCCACCGTGCCTCCTCCATGCGTCATGCGTACGTACGGACCATGTACCGGTCCGTGTACCAGTGTCCTGTGTGAACCCCTTGGCCCCCGTGCTAGACGAGAACGACATACCTACTGGTTCCCGGATGAACCACCCAGGCACTCTCGACAGATGAATGTGAGAGGGGTCACCCTGTCATTCATCCACGCGGGGAGGCATGGATGGGCAGGAGCCGCAGAACCATTCCGGAGGAGCTTCTGCTGCTCGCTCTGGACCCGACCACGGGTACCACAGCGCAGCCGCAGTCGCTCGACCTCGGCCTGGCCGGTGCACAGCTAGTGGAGCTGGCGCTGGCAGGCCGGATAGCCCCTGACGGGGATCGTATCGCCGTGGTGATGCCACGGCCGACCGGAGATCCGACCTTGGACTCCGCACTGGAGCTGCTGCGCAGGCGTGGCAGTCCGGTTCGGGCCGTCCACTGGATCGGCGGACCCCGACTGGGGCTTCGCCAGACGTATCTCTCGCATCTGGAGCGATGCGGCATGGTGCATGCCGTGGAGGGCCAGATGTGCGGGGTGTTGCCGACGACTCGCTACCAGGCGACGGAGACGGCGATCAGTCGGGAGATCCGTTCCCGGCTGGACAGTGCGATCCGCACCGGCGTACCGCCGGACCCGCGGACCGCGGCGCTTGCCGCGCTGGCCCACGCGGTCGGTCTCGGGAAGCACCTCTACCCCGGCAACGAAGGACGGTCGTCGCGGTCCCGGCTGCGCGATCTGATCAGGCACGACCCGATGGGCGGACTCGTGGCGCACGCCGTGATGGACGTCCAGAACGGCGCGGCGGCACAGCCGCGTCGGAGCGCCGCGGGTGTCCCGGCGCAGCCTCGCGGCAGCATGGCCCGCGCGGCGGCGCACTAGGCACCCCACGCACAGAACAGAACCAACCCGGGAGCCGCACAAGTGTGCGGGGCGGTCTGGACGGCCGCCCCGCACACGCGCGTCCCCGGGCGTCTCCGGCGTTCGGCCGGGCATACGTTGTGGTCATTTTCCAGCGCACACCTGGCCTTTGGTGGCAGTCTGCCAAGCGGTAGACACTCACTGCTACGCAGCAGACAGCCGGAGGTGCAGTTTCCGTGGCGTCCAACGTCAACCCCACCGTCAGGCGACGCCGATTGGGCCAGGAGCTGCGCAAGCTCCGGGAAGCGAAGAACATGACGGCCGAGCAGGTCGCCGAGCGTCTTCTCGTTTCCCAGTCCAAGATCAGCCGGCTGGAGAACGGCCGCCGCTCCATCAGTCAGCGCGATGTGCGCGACCTGTGCGGTGTGTACGAGGTCGAGGACGAGCGCATGGTCGACTCGCTCATGCAGATGGCCAAGGACTCGCGCCAGCAGGGCTGGTGGCACGCCTTCGGCGACATCCCGTACAGCGTCTACATCGGTCTGGAGACCGACGCGGAGAGCCTGCGGATGTACGAGCCGCAGATCATCCCCGGGCTGCTCCAGACGCACGCGTACGCGGAGGCGGTCATCACCGGCGCGCTGCCGGAGTCGACGCCCGCGGACATCGACAAGCGGGTCACGGTCCGCACCCGCCGCCAGGAACGCATCCGGGACGAGGAGCGTCCGCTGCGTCTGTGGGCGGTCATCGACGAGGGCGCGCTGCACCGGATCGTCGGCAGCAGGCAGCTGATGGTGGAGCAGCTGGAGCACCTCATCGAGCAGTCGCACCTGCCGCACGTCACCGTGCAGGTGATCCCGTTCGAGATGGGCGCGCACCCCGGGATCAGCGGGCAGTACTCGATCCTGGAGTTCCCGGACACGTCCGACTCCAGCGTCGTCTACATCGAGGGCGTGACGAGCGATCTGTATCTGGAGAAGGCGCAGGACGTCGGCAAGTACAGCGTCATGTACGAGCACCTCAGGGCGCAGGCGCTGAACGTCGAGCAGACCCGTGACTTCATCTCGGAGATGGTGAAGAAGCACGCCAGGGGCTGAGCCGAAAAGCGCTGTCGCACGGGTCCGAAAAACAGCGGGGCGGGTACGGTACACGGCGTACTCGCTCCCACGGAAGCCCAGTTGGAATATGCCACTCGGACGTGTGAACGCCGGTCCCGTCGGACGGGACCGGCGAGTAGCGTCGATCACGCCGGCAAGAACGTTGGCGCGACACATCCACTGGCAGAACCGGAGCTGAGCAGCATGGCGATTATTCAGGGTGGCACCGACACCTGGACGAAGTCCTCGTACTCCGGAGGGAACGGGGCCTGCGTCGAAGTGAAGTCCCCCCTCGTGACCGCGATCGCGGTGCGCGACTCCAAGGCCCCCGAGGGTCCCTCCCTCTCTTTCGGACCGGGATCGTGGAACGCCTTCGTCGGCAAGGTGAGCAACGGGGCCCTCTGAGCCCCGTCGCTCAAGCCGTCAGCGCAGGCAACACCCGTAGTACACGCACCACACGCACCACCAGCAGTACGAAAGAGCCCTCTCGACCGGTCCGCCGTCCTGGCCGAGGGGGCTCGGCCTGTGCCCGGATCGGTCAACGCAGTCGGTCCACGTACAGGTCCGTCCCCGGCACCGTCGGGATGAAGGGCGCCACCAGTTCCACCCGGCCGGCCGCGTCCCCACCCGCACCCAGCGACTCCAGGTCCCCGAAGTGCTCGGTCCAGCACTCCCTCGGGTCCTGTTCCAGGAACCACAGCAGGGTCAGCCGGGTGTCGACTCCCTCGACCTGCTTCACGTACGTCATGCGGTCGCCGGGCAGCGGGGTCGGGCGGAAGATCGTGACCATCGCCGCCGGTGAGCCGGCGAGCCGGCGGGGCAGTTCCCTGGTCCGCAGCCGTTCGAGGAGGGCCGCGCGCTCCTCCGGGCCCTCCGTGTCGACGACCTGGAGGATCAGCCCCGCGTAGGGGTGGTCGAGGGCGTGGAAGTCGCGCGGGCCGGCCGCCCCGTCGCGGTAGACGGTCGCCTCGTGGTCCTGGAACGCGGTGAAGACGTGGGTCCGTTCCTGGTGGACGCGGGCGTCGCGGTTGAGCCGCTTGTTGATGCCGACGGTCCACTTCATGTGGTCGTCGTAGCGGCCCTCGGTGATCCAGTACGTGGAGAGGTAGCAGCCCGCGGTGACGGGCCGGGCGACGGCGGACTTCTCCGGGACGCGCAGCTCCTGGAGTTCGCGGGTGGCGACCCAGCGGCGGCCCGCGTACATCCAGGGCATGGCCATGGCGCCGGCGTAGTAGTGGTCGTCCTCGTACCAGCGGTTGTACGCGTACTCGTGGCCCGGATGCGGCTCGACCATGGTGATCAGCGCGTGGCCGGGCCGCACCCCGTACGGGCCGACGGACGCCAGCTCCGCGTACGTCTCGCTGCGGGTCTCCTCGCTCATCCTCGTTCCCCTTCCCTTGTCGGCGACTCGGCCCTACTCTGACGGACCGTCAGATCGATGAACAGGCCCAGGGAGGACCCGGATGCTGCTCCAGGGGAAGACCGTCGTCGTGTCGGGCGTCGGCGCGGGGCTCGGCCATCGCATCGCCGAGACGGTCGTACGGGACGGGGGCAACGCGGTCCTCGGCGCCCGCACCGAGGCCAACCTCGCCAAGTCCGCCGCCGAGATCGACCCGGAGGGGCGCCGTACCGCCCACCGGGCCACCGACATCACCGACGAGGCACAGTGCGAGGCCCTCGCCGCCCTCGCGACCGAGCGTTTCGGCGGGATCGACGCGGTGGTCCACGTCGCCGCCTGGGACTCCTACTTCGGCGGCCTGGAAGACGCCGACTTCGCGACCTGGCAGGGCGTCCTGGACGTCAATCTGCTCGGGACCCTGCGGATGACCCGGGCCTGCCTGCCGGCGCTCAAGGCCCGCGGGGGCTCGGTGGTCCTGATCGGTACGCAGTCGGCGGTGGCCGCGCCCACGCAGGTGCGGCAGGCGGCGTACGCGGCCTCGAAGGGGGCGCTGACCTCGGCGATGTACTCGCTCGCGCACGAGCTCGGGCCGCATCGCATCCGGGTCAACACCGTGCTGCCCGGCTGGATGTGGGGTCCGCCGGTGCAGGCCTTCGTCCAGTTCACCGCGCACACCGAGAAGGTCCCGGAGGCGGAGGTGCTCGCCCGGCTCACCGAGCGGATGGCGCTTCCGGAGCTCGCGACGGACGGGGACGTGGCGGAGGCCGCGGCCTTCCTCGCCTCGGACCGGGCGCGGGCGATCACGGGTCAGTCCCTCCTGGTCAACGCCGGGGAGCTGATGCGCTGATACCCGCAGGAACCTTCTGATTCCCCGCCGATTCCACTCGGGGAAAGTTCATGGACATGAACAAGGGTCAGTAAACAGAACGATTTTACTGTCCCTTGACCCTCCATTGCATTGTCCCTGCCTTGCAACTCGCCACACCATGAACGGCGTTCACAAGGCGGACCAGAACCCCTGGAGGGGGCTCCATGAACAGTCTCGACTGGGCCGTGCTCATCGGCTATTTCGGCGTGATGGTCGCGATCGGTGTCTGGTCCCACAAGCGGGTGGACACCGTCTCCGACTTCTTCACGGCCGGCGGCCGGATGCCCTGGTGGCTCTCCGGCATCTCCCACCACATGTCGGGCTACAGCGCGGTGATGTTCACCGGGTACGCGGGCATCGCCTTCACCTACGGCGTCACGTCCTACGTCACCTGGTCCTTCCCCATCGCGATCGGCATCGCCATCGGCGCGAGCCTCTTCGCGCCCCGGCTCAACCGGCTGCGCTCCCGCCTCAAGGTGGCCTCCCCGCTCGAATACCTCAAGGACCGCTACAACCTCCCCACCCAGCAGGCCCTCGCCTGGTCCGGCGTCCTGCTGAAGATCGTCGACGTGGGCGCCAAGTGGGCCGCCATCGCCACGCTGCTCTCCGTCTTCACCGGCATCTCCCTCAACCAGGGCATCCTCATCACCGGTGTGGTCACCGGCATCTACTGCACCGTCGGCGGGCTCTGGGCCGACGCCCTCACCGAACTCGGCCAGTTCGTCATCCAGCTCCTCGCCGGCGTCGCCATGCTCGTCGCCGTCCTCGGCAAGCTCGGCGGCTTCAGCGCGCTGTGGACCGTGTGGGACCGGCCCGAGCTCCAAGGCCACACCGCGCCGACGGCCGGCCCGTACACGCTGACCTTCCTCCTCGCGTACCTCTTCATCAAGACCTTCGAGTACAGCGGCGGCATGTGGAACCAGGCCCAGCGCTACATGGCCACCCCCAACGCCCGCGAGGCCACCCGCTCCGGCCGGCTCTCCGCGGCGCTCTGGTTCGTCTGGCCGCTGGTCCTCTTCTTCCCCATGTGGGTCGCACCGCTGCTCGTCGACCCGAAGAAGCCCGACGCCTCCGACTCGTACGCCCTGATGACCGAGCAGCTGCTGCCGCACGGCCTCCTGGGCCTCGTCGTCGTCGGCTTCTTCTCGCACACCATGGCCATGTGCTCCTCCGACGCCAACGCCATCGCCGCCGTCTTCACCCGTGACATCGCCCCCGCCCTCAGCAAGGCCGCCCGGGGCTGGAGCCAGAAGGCGGGGCTGGTCGCCGCGCGCTGGTCGACGATCGCCTTCCTCGCGCTGTCGATGGCCATCGCCACCCAGGTCAACTCCCCCACCTTCAAGGACATCATCACCGTCGTCATCAAGTGGGTCGCCGGACTCATGGGGCCGATCGCGATCCCCTTCATGCTCGGCCTGCTCCGCACCTTCCGGAAGTCCGGCCCGACCGCGGCGCTCGTCTCCTGGGCCGCCGGACTCTTCGTCTTCTGGCTCACCAACTACGGCCTCGACGGCATCGAGCTCCAGATCCAGATCGTCTCGCCGCTCGCCACGTCCCTCGTCCTGTACGTGCTCATCGGCTTCGTCAGGCCCGAGGACACCCCGGAGCGGGACGCGCTCCTCGCCCGGATCGGCACGGACCCGGACGACGAGAGCGGCGCCGCGATCCCCGCACAGGGCGGCGAGCGCGCCGATCAGCCCCTCGGGTAAGGCGCGCCTCAACCCGTGGGACAACCCGCGCCGATCAGCCCCTCGGGTAGCGCGCCAGCCAGCCCGGCGACGACTCCGTGGGGCCGTGCAGGGCGGCCCCCTGCGTCATCTCCATCGAGAAGTCGTCCGCGAGCTCCAGGACCGTCGCGCGGCCCTCCAGTTCGGCCAGCCAGGCCGGCGGGAGGGCCGTCTCGCCGTGCAGGGCGCCGAGCAGCGCGCCCGTGAGCGCCCCGGTCACCGCCGACGGCCCGTCGTGGTTCACCGCGAGCCGCAGCCCGTGCCGTACGTCCTCGCCGACCAGGGCGCAGTACACGGCCGCCGCCAGCTGCCCCTCCGCCCGGTCCTCGGCCGCCCCGAGGGCGGCCACCCGCTCCGGATCCGGAACCCCTTCCCGTACGGCTCCGAGGGCGCGGCCCAGCGCCTCGGTGACCGGCTCGTGGCCGGCGCGCGCCGCCAGCTGCCCGAGGGCCCGGTCGACGGCCGCCTCCACGGAGCCGCCGCGCGCGAGGCCGTGGACGACGACCGCGAAGGCGCCGGCGGCGAGGCCGGCCGCCGGGGCACCGTGGGTCTGCGCGGCGCACTCCACGGCGAGCTGGCAGACGAGCTGCGGCTCCCAGCCGACGAGCAGACCGAAGGGGGCGGAGCGGACGACGGCGCCGGAGTCGGCGGCCTCCGGGTTCTTGGGCCTGTCGAGGGTGCCGAGGATCTCGTCGCCGAGACCGGTGAGGCAGGCGCGGGACGGATTGCGGCGGGCGTAGAGCCATTCCTCGCGGGCGAGCCAGCCGTTGTCCTTGCGGCGCTCGTCGGGGCCCCAGTCGCGCTGGGTGGCGGCCCAGCGCAGATGCGCCCGGTGGACGTCGGTGGGCGGGTGCCAGGCGCCGGTGTCGCGGCGGACCTGGGCGCGGATCAGGCCGTCGACGGTGAAGAGCCCCATCTGGGTGGCGGCGGTGACGGCGCCGCGGCGGCCGAACGCGGGCGCGGGCTCGCCGAGTCCGTCAGGTCCGTGGGCGTCCCTGATCTCGGCGAGGGTGAGCCCCTCGACGCCCGCGCCCAGGGCGTCGCCGAGGGCTCCACCGAGCAGACAGCCCCGTACGCGGGCGCGGAAGTCCTGCTGCTCGGCACGGCCCCACACGACCGCGGCTGTCGTGGCCACGACGTGCCCTCCCCCCGTAGACCGGTCTGCGCAGCACTGTAATGGACCGGGTACGTCCGTTCGGAGGCCGGAACGTTATGTAATCCGAAGCCCTTGAGTCCACTTTTGACCGCAGTTCACCCGAGGTTGGGGCATGACGTGAACGATCCGCGTCATGAACCCCGTGACACGAGTCAAGGACGGCTCCTTCCGCGGTTACCTGCGGAAGGGCCTCGGCATCGACGACCGGGAGCTCAAGGAGCTGAAGAAGGACCTGCTGGTCGGCTGACCCCTGACCCCGCTACTCCTGCGGAAGGACCGGCAGCAGTTCCGGGAGGTGTCCGTCCGACGCCCTTGCCGTGCGCTGTCGCTCGTCCGGTACTTGGCCGTAGAGGGTGGT
>NZ_JACSCH020000035.1 GCF_014451325.2 Streptomyces sp. CB02980
GGCCGGCCGACGAGATCATGCCGCTGCTCCGCACCGCCGCCGACGCCGCGCTCCTCGGCTTCACCAGAGCCGACCTGGGCGGGAAGGTCGTGGCCGGCACCCCGCGCGACTCCCTGTACGTACTGGACGTCCTCTACGGATCGCGGACGCCTCGTGCCTGAAGCGGCACGGCGAGCGTGACGGTACGGCCCGTACGCACTCCGGGGAGATCCAGGAGGCCGGGGGCTGGCGGGACTTCGTGGAGGTCCGCGAGGAGCTGGTCGCGTGGCTGGACGCGCGAGCGTGGACGACCGGATGGGCCGAAGGCGTTGTTCGACGCGGCGGCCGGCTGGCTGCGCGAGGGGCGGATGCTGCTGCCGGGGGCGAGTCGGCTGGCCCTGCTGGTGGGCACGGTGCGGGAGGCGGCGAACCAGCGGCTGTGGGACACGCTGTACGGGCTGCTGAACGTCGGTCAGCGTACGGTGCTGGACTCACTGCTGACCGTGCCGCCCGGTGAGCGGGTCTCGGAGCTGGACCGGCTGCGGCGCGGACCTGTACAGGTGTCGGGTCCGCAGCATGACTGGCGGCGGAGGAAGCCGGACGGTGGTACCCACCGTCCTCAAGAAGCGAGCAGGTCGTCACGGGAGTGGGATACGCAACGTGTAGGTTGACCTGCTAAAACTCGGATCCGAGGGGTGGGGTAAGTGGTGCGACGGAAGAAACCGGGCAGAAGAAGCGCTGGCTTCCTGGCACGTGTTGGGGTCGTTGCCGCAGTTGCGGTGGGCACGGTGGCCTGCTCCGTCGGCACTCCACCGGAGGAGACACCCGCGTACCGGGACGGCAGGGAGATGGGCGTTGCGCTGTATGAGGAAGGCGGCTGGCCGGACGCCAGCCAATCCAAGGCAGAGGACCTGTGCCGTTTCCCCGCTCAGACCGAAGGTCTCCAAGGCGCGGAGGCGGACGACTACATCGCTGGTTGCGTGGCCGGGCTCCGTGCACACTGATCTGGCGCCATCGCCGGGCGGCCTGGCATCCGCGAACGCTGCGCCGAGGTCGTAGGCGCGGACCTGGTTAGTGACCAGGGAACCGGCGTCCTTCAGCATGTCCGGCCAGTGCGTGATCACCTTGTTCAGGTTCACGCGGTTGCGGGCCAGGTCCTCCACCACGCCGTACGTACCGCTCTCGACGCCGGGCATCGTGGCCCACCAGAACCGCTGGTCGTCAAGGTCGCGGAACCGCGGGCTGAAGTTGTAGCCGAGGGCGCCGAGAGCGGTCATGGGTGAGATCACCGTCCTCGCGGAGCGTGCGATCACGGGCCGTGTCTGCCTAGCCTGGGATCACGTCCAGGGGGGCCTGGAGGAGCACGGATGCCCCGTCCCTTGTGGTCCGGAGCGGTGTCGTTTGGCCTGGTCACTTCTCTGAACTAGAGCGGGAGGCAGTGAGTGGGCCGCTGGCGACTCGCAGCAGGTACGCCCAAGACTGCCCAGGAGGCCGCAGGTCCTGGTTCGGTCGTTGAACCGAGGACTTCAGGGTTTCAAAGTGTTGCCCCCACCCGGGGTGACGTGCATCCCGGGTCGGTGCGCGTTCCAATAGGAAGAGGGACTCCCCGTCCGCCGACAGGAAAGACGTGATAAACCGCCAGCCAACGGCTTCACATTCCCTCCTCGGTGCAGGTTCCGTGAAGGGGTCAACATTGCAGACTCGTCGCGGGGATGTGACTCGTTCATGCCAGCCAGGCCACCGAGCAGTGGGCTGCCCGTTCTACATGCCGAACGTCCCGTCGAAACCACCCGCGCGAAATGGACCATCCAAGATCGGGCCGACGATCCGGCGATCAGCCCTCGGTGCGAGGTGTGTCCGGTGGATCCCACGATTCTGGGACCTTTCCCAGCAACTTTAGGACGCATCAGAAATTCGCCGCAGCAAGGAAGGAGCCTCTGATGTCGACACAGAACCGCTGGCGGAACTGCTGGAAATGTCAGAGCCTGTACTACAACGGGCATGGTGACGGCAATAGGGGGGTCTGCCCACGCGACGGAGAAGGCCATGGTGTGGCGGGGCCCGACTTCACTCTGACCTACAACCAGGCGCCGTCATTTCTCCCCTCCACTTATCAGGATGAATGGAAGAACTGCCGGCATTGCCAAGTACTCTTTTATGCACCCAATCTAGGCATCTGCCCTAGCCCATATTCCGAATTCGGCACCCATTCTTCAGGCTTCGGATTCACCTATGACTTTCACCTCGTGCACGCGGATATTTGGGATGACACGTTCAAGAACCAGCCCAACTGGCGCAACTGCTGGAACTGTCAGGCCCTCTACTTCGACGGATTCGACGATAAGGGTAGATGCCCGATAGGCGGAGGGCATGAGGGCCACGGGATCGATCCGGCTGTCTATAATTTCCACCTCCCTTACCCGATGAGTCCGTCCATACAATTGCTACAAACGGGAGTGCGTGTCGTTAGGGTCCTTGGGGTGGGGTTTACGCCGGAAGCGAAAGTGAAGGTGGACCGGGCAGTCCACAACTTGGGCGGCGATTACAATTACGGAAACAGAGAAGTGGACAGTGACCGTGACGGTGAAATTTCGACTGATCTCTCGTGGTCGGGGTTTGCCGCTTGGGACAGAATTGATGTAGGCGCCAGGGATACAGGGAGCGATACAGTAGCCTCAAGTTATCTAAATCCGTGATGCCTCGCTGGCCGAATAATCCCTCGATCACCGATAGGGCGTGTCCGGGCGCCAGCGACGGCGACGCTGGGGCGGCCGGGCTGGCGGTGGCAGGCTGGAGGGGTGGGGGCCGCACCTGATGGAGGCACCGATGCGTCCGATCTGGAGCGGGGCCATTTCTTTCGGTCTCGTGACTTCTCTGAACTAGGCCCCGTTCGGAACGATTCGGGGTCTAGGTTCCGGCGGCGGGCACCGGCGCTGGACTGCCATCGCCTTGGCTTCGCGACGGACGGCCAGAAAAGACGTGCGCTGGCCCTCATCGCTGGACAAGGGAGGGCCGGGCCTGCGGGCCGCGGGGGCGCGCATGCAGTGTGAAAATCAGCCCTGCTCGGTGCAGCCTGCAGGTGAGAATGATGGGCATGGCCCGTTCGTTCTTCCGTTCCCCCGTCGCCGACCGCGAGTATGTGCAGCGAGTCCGCCGGCACCCGCCCAGCTCCCTCCTGCCGCTGATCGCGCGAACGAGCGCACAGCGGCCGACGAAGGAGCAGTGGGCCGCTGACCGCACCGGGCTCTACCGGCCATGGGGTCTTGCCGACGCGGCCTGGGTGTCGCTGGCCCACGGCAACGAGCACCGGCAGAAGGCGGCCACCGAAGCCGACCTGCTGGAGATCCTCGCCCAACACGCGGCCCTGGACGACCCGCTGCGGCACCTGCCCATCGGCCAGCGCTTGGAAGGGTTCCTGCTCCGGGTCGCAGGTCAGCAGTTCACCTGGCAGGAGGATGATTTCTCCGAGCTCGCGCGGAGTGTCGCCCTGCTGGCCCAGACTAAGCCGAGCAGGTCGCTGGAGGTCCTCACCGCCGGGTGGGAGCAGGACCTCCTCGGCTGCCCGCTGGCGGACTACGTGGGGCTCGGACTGCTGCTGTACACCGTGGCGACCACCCGGCAGGGCCGGTTCGACCTCGCCTGGCTACCGGAGAACGAGCTCGCCATCTTCGAAGCCCTGACCAGCCGGGCGGCTATCCAGACGGTGGTGGAGCGGCACTTCGCCACCGACGCCACAGAGGAGCGTGCCCGGGTCGCGGACGGCCTGCTGACGTCCGATCCCCTGCTGCGGCGGTACAACCCCAACCCGTTGCGGGCCCGCCCGCTGGTCCGCGGGTACGGATGCGACTACCTGATCCCAGTAACGCCCACCGTGCTGGGCAAGGTCAGCCCAATGGGCCTGTACTACACCGGCCGCGACCACTACACGGACGACGAGACGTTCTTGGCGTTCACACGCGACCTGGGGGATCTGTTCGAGCAGTACGTCGGCCGGCAATTGCGCCTCCTGCCCGACTCCGAGGTCTACCCGGAGATCGTCTACGGCAAGAACGGGGAGAAGAGCGTCGACTGGATCGTGGTGCTGCCCGGACTCGTGCTGCTGGTCGAAGTCAAGTCGGTCCGTCCCACTGCCAAGCTGCGGCTCGGCCCCCAGCAGGAGTTCGGCGACGAGCTGGACCAGAAGCTGGGCAAGGCCATCGGTAAGCAGATCACCAACACCGCGACGCTGATCCGCGACCGGCACGCGAAGTTCACCCACATCCCCACCGACCGCCCGATGTTCGGCCTCGTTGTCACCATGGAGCCGTACCACCTCGTCAACACTCCCGAATTCCGGCACACCCTGCCGACCACGGACGTCCCCACGCTGGTCGCCCCGGCCAGCGAGCTGGAGGATGCCGTCATCGCGACCGACCCCGGTCTCGAACAGGCCCTGCTCGCCCAGATCGAGCAGCCGACTCCCGCAGGCTGGTCCCTGCGGGCCCTCGCCGACGGGCGGCCCGCCATCAACCCAATCCTGGATGAGGCATGGGCGGCCTACCCCTGGACGAAGCCGCGCAGTCTCGAAGCAGCAACCGTGGCGGCACCATAACGGCCTCTCCGCCACCAGTCACCGGCTCCATCGACAGATCGCTCCGGCCGTGCGCCACCACCGCAGGCCGCCCCTCCGGATGACCACCGAGCCCGGGCTACAGACATCCGTCGTCGACGCCTACACCGGCCGCCGACCACGCAACCTAGCGCTTCATCGTGATTCTCCCTGGAAGAGCGAATAGCCTGACGGGGATCAGGAGGGGAGTTCATGCACGACCGCAGCGGGCCGGACGACGGGGAAAACGGAGCAGAGTCATCCGGATCGACAGCCGAACTGCGAGCCCGAGCCACCGAGCTGGAGAACCGGGTGCCCCCCGCCCCCACCGACCCCCGGACCGACGACGAGCGGATGCTCCTGGAGAAGGCCGCCGCACTGCGCACCGAAGCCGAGCGCGCCGAGCACCCCGCCGTTTCCCCTTGGGCAGTAGAGGAGGAAGCCCCCGCCAGCCAGGCGGAGACGGCGGATCCCGCCCCCTCCGCCCGCCCCGACGCGGTCCCGATACCGACGGCCTCCTTCCAGGTCGCGGTGAACAACTTCCACTTCCCCGCCCTCCCCAACGGCTTGGACTTCCTGCTGAGCGCCGTCGAACTCCTCGCTCGCCCAGACGGGCCCGGGTCGAGGGACCTCAAGTACGCCGTGCTCCACATCCGCACCGCGGCCGAGGTGCTGCTCAAGGCCCGGCTGGAGATGCACGACCCCGCGCTCGTCTGGGTAAAGCCGGACAAGTACAACGAGGCAGAACACAAGGCTGGCGAATTCAGGAGTTGCGGCGCCGAGGAGGCGATCAAGCGCCTGAACGAGACCGTCGGCATCGCCCTTGAATCCGACCTCGACCCGGAGGATGACGACCTCCTTCAACTGGGGAGGCTGCGCAACCGGCTGACCCACCTCGGCTGGAGCGACACCGCCGACGCCGTCCAGGCACGGACCCTGCCCGTGCTGGTCCTGCTCCTGAAGTTCCTCCGCCTCGATGTCCTGCCGTACATCGAGGATCGCGCAGAGGCCTGGACCGTCGAGCAGGAGATGGACGGCATCAACGCACAGTTGCACCACCTCGAGGACTACGTGGCGCATCGCAAGGCCGAGATCGCCGACGAGCTCAGCGGCCACGAGTACGTGACCGTCGCGTGCCGCTCGTGCGGCCAGTACGCCGTCGTGCTCGACGGCGGTGCGGTGGACCTGAAGTGCCACTTCTGCGGGAAGGACTACGGCACCGGCGTGGACGCGGCCTGGGAGCACGCGGGATCGAGCCGGCACATCGTCATCAGCACAGGCGGCGAAGACTTCGACAGCTGCTCGGTGTGCGGCGACTCCGCGGTCGCCTACCTCTCCACCGCCGCCGAGCCCGACACGGCCTCCTACATCTGCTTCGGCTGCGGGGTCAACCACGAAGGCGTCTGTGACTACTGCCGACAGGCCGGAGACCTCGCACTCACCGTCAGGGACACTGGCGAAGACATGTGCGGGGACTGTTACGCGGAGCGCCTCGCCAAGTTCTGACCCCCTAGCTTGCACCGGGAACAACGTGACGCTCCCACTAGGTGTTGCGGGCTGAGCCGGTGTGGGTCGAGACGTTCGCTCCGTGGCCAGAGACCCTTGGCATCCCGAGCATCACCGGGCTTTCGGGGTGCGCTCCATCGATCTGCTGGATCTTGGATTCGGCGCCGGACAAGCTGACCTGGAGGCCCTCGATCTCGCCGAGCCATCCTTCGTTCTCGGCCTCGACGATTCGGGCATGGAGGTTGTCGCGGATCTCGACGAGTCGGTGCCGCTGAGCTGGATCGGGGCGGAACATCGAGCACCGGATGCAGGCTTCTCTGAACCAGTAACTACGGTCCGTTGAGGCAGTCGGCAAACCTGTGGCACATGAGTACCGTCCCGGGCCAGGATGCGGCTATGCGTGATGTCCAGAGCGATCCCGAGTTGCAGGATCTGGTTCGGCGGTTCGTTACGCCTGATCGGCGATACCTTCGGTTGGGCGGGAGCGTTTTCCGGTTGAGCCCGGTTGATCGCTCCGCGTTTGTGCGGGATCTGGCTCAGGCTGCGTACGAAATCACTCCGGCGGAGCTCGGCGTCCTCTTCGAGGGTGGATGGCGCGAGCGCAAGACTGCCGCCTGGCTGGTTGCTGTGGCCCACAGGTCCGAGTTCCGCGAGCTCATAGGTCGGCTCCTGCTGGCCAGCGAGGGGCCGTATGCGGGCGCGGCATACTGCGTCGCCCTTGCGAAGTTCGGTACTGCAGCGGATGCCGAACTGCTCAGCGCATACCTTGATCACTACTTGTCGCGTCCCGACCTCGACTACGACCAGGCAGTCGTCCTTGGGACGCTTCTGTACCTCGATGAGATTCTCGGCTCCGAGTACACGACACGGTTCCTTGCCCCGGCCGGTCCCTGGGACCGATGGCTCGAAGTCCGGGCCGTGGCGGCTCTCGACCCGCATGACTGTCGGCAGGCCGTGCAGCAACTGTGCGCTTTCGTCGACGAGACCGCTGAGGTCTTCGCCTCGCTGGCCTGCGGGAGCTGATCATGACCGAGCGGGACATCATCCTCAACGAACTCGCCCAAGGACTGCGCCCGATGTCACAGGGCATCGAGTGGTTCGACACCCACAGCCCGGAGGAGCAGGCCGAGATACTCCTGTTCCTGCGCCACCACTGCGTGCAGGCGCGCGCCGTCACCGAAGACGGACCGGAGAGCATCCGACGTGCCGGGCTGCGCCCGACGCACACCCCGGCGGTCTTGATCACCTGCGGCCCGATCGACCAGCAACTGGGGAAGATCGCCGGCCTCACCCCTGTCGACGAACGACGCAAGGCGTTCCGGCTGCTGGTCAAGGTCCTCGCGGTCGCAGACGAACGGCGCCGCGAACGCTTCTGCTCCGGCGGATGCGGTCACTGGTGGCACAACCTGCCCGTCGCCGACGGGTGAGGACGAGTCCCCCGCCGCTGGCCTCCGCCCCTGGACTCCATGTGCGGCAAGACGGACTGACGGCAGTGTTCATGCGCTCGTGTCGTCGGCGGCGGAGTCGATCACCGCGCTCAGGGCCTGCAAGGCGCCATCGTATTGGTGGCGGTCGAACTGGAACGGACCGAATGCCACGTAGTCGCGGGTCTTGCGGTGGGGTTGCTCGAAGGCGTCCCAGGTTACGAGATCCGCTGTCGCGGTGATGCGGGCCATGAGCGGCCAGCACCCCCACTCACCGCATTCACAACCGAGGACGGGGGTCTTCGGCCCCATCGCGCTAGTGGACAGTCCGAGGAAGTGGTCCTGCATCGGGCCGAACCGGAAGAACTCCGGAATCAGACCACCGTAGGCATCACCTGCAGGCTGCATCCCGGCCGCGATCTCGTACTCATCGATCAGCTCGGTGAGTGGTGCTCCGTCGATGTGAGGGACGACCACGAGCAGACCCCTGTCGTCACGGTGCTGGCAATCGAACCGGATCTCATTGCTGATCATCCCGCGATTGTCTCAGCGACGCTGCTCCCTCCTTCTGGGCGGGGTGAGCCGGGGCCTTGCGCGACATGCCGAGGCTGATCGCCACGCTGCCGGGCGCGGAGTCGATCTGGTCGATTCTGGATTCGGCGCTGGCGAGGCTGACGCGCAGGCCCTCGATTTCGCCGAGCCAGCCCTCTTTCTCGGCTTCGGCGATCCGGTCGAGGAGGTTGTCGCGGATCTCCACCAGGCGGCCGCGCTGGGCGGGGTCGGGGCGCAGGAGGGAGCAGCGGACAGAGTCAGGAGCGCCCGTGCTCGCGGTTGAGCTCGTGGTAGCCGCGGAAGTCGAAGAACCGCAGGCCGTCGATCACCGCTCCAGACAGGATTTCCGGCAGGGTCCAAGGGTGGGGGGGGTAGTCGTCCGTTGCCACGCCTCCATGCTCAAGCAGCAGCGCGATCATTCGGTGAACCTCTGCGGTGCCGTCGATCCGCCCGGAGATGTCGATCTGCACCGCCCAAGTGGGGTGATGTCCGACGGCCGCTTCGAGGATCGCCACATCCTCGGGATCTCAATCGGAGAAGAGGTAGCCGGTCTGCTCATCGTCGATGTCGATGTAGAGGTTGCCGTCCAGAGTCCATGGATTGCGCTACTCGGGCAGATGCCGATTGAGCGAGGCGACGGTCTCGGCTCGCTCACCTGAGGGAAACACGAAGACAGTTCGCATGAGTTGGAGCGTAGGCAGTTCAGCTTCGTGGCGACCATGGATTTCAGGGACGGTGCTGGTCCGTCGACGTAGTGGTGGTGCGGATGGCGACGTCGGCGAAGGTTGGCATGCCGAGATCGACTGTGGAGGGTCGGCGGGCTGCTTCGGCATCGAGCTGGTCCAGCTTGCTCTGCGCGCCGGCGAGGCTGACCTGGAGGCCCTCGACTTCGCCCAGCCATCCTTCCCGCTCCGCCTCGGCGATCCGGGCGATCAGGTTGTCACGGATGTCAGTCAGCCGTGACCGTTGGGTTGGATCAGGCCGGAGGAGCGAGGATCTGACACAAGCGTGCTCGTGGATGCAGGCGGTGCCGTAGGCGCGGGCGCAGGTGCCGACGGAGAGTTTGCGGCGTTCGAAGTGGCCGAGGAAGTCCTCCCACTCGGCGTCGGTGGGGGTGCGGTACTCCTCGGCGGGGCGCAGGGCCCGGCGGCGGGTGAGGAAGGCGCGGTGGGCTTCGATGGTCTCGGTGGGGTAGACGGCGTTGTAGCCCATGGTGGTGTTGATGTTGTTGTGGCCGACGATGACCTGGGCGATGTGGGGTGGGAGTCCGGAGCGGATGGCGTCGGTGATGAACATCCGCCGGAAGTCGTGCGGTGCGAAGTCGAGCGGTTTGCCGGTGGTGTCGGTGAGCCCGATGAAGGCCAGAACTTCGCTCAGCGTGTGGCGGATGAACTCACCGCTCATGCGGGAGCGCTCGCCGCCGCGGTTCCACTGGAACAGAAGTGGGGCGGGCGGGTTCCAGGTGCGTTCTTCGTAGTCGTAGGCGGCCAGCAGCGGGACGGCGCCCGTACGGGGGTCGCGGACGCGCCGGATGACGGCGGACAGGACGTCTGCGAGCTCGGGACTGACGAGCAGGACGCGCTCCTGATCGGTCTTGGACGGGGCGATCTGGAGGAGGGGAACGATTTCGCCGGTGGTGGGTAGGCGGTACTGGACCAGGGCGGGGTGGCTGGTTTCCAGCATCTCCTCGATGCGCGCACCGGTGTGCCGCAGGAACTCCACCGCTGCCCAGGCCCAGAACGCACGGCGCTCGGCGACGTCGAAGTAGATGAACTTCCCGCACGCGTCGCGGGCGCTGGCGGTGACGGCGTTCTTCGTGCGGGTGAAGACGGCGCCCCCAGCCGTGAACGTTGATCCAGTAGGCGCGGCAAGTAGGGCCTGCAGGCAAGCCAAACGGTGGCGGTGGTGGTCGGCAGCGGCGCGGGCGAAGATCTCCAGGGCGGGGAGGCGTTCGCGGGTGCGCTGGTCCATGCGCGCCTTGACCCGCTTGGTGCGCTTGC
Source organism: Streptomyces sp. CB02980 (assembly GCF_014451325.2). GTDB lineage: Bacteria > Actinomycetota > Actinomycetes > Streptomycetales > Streptomycetaceae > Streptomyces. Next base: position 10,050 of record NZ_JACSCH020000035.1, read on the forward strand.
GGTCCAGCGTCTCCGCTTCCTTGATCGGGCACGGCGCCGCCCATGGCCCCCACCGGGCCGGTTCCTCCACCGCCCAGCGGGCGATGTCCAGATAGAACGCGCGGACGTTCATCATCTGCAGCGCCACATCGGCCCGCTCGACCACGGTCTCCTCGACGGTGCCGTCCGGGCGTCGGCGCCGCTGGATGCGTGTCCGCAGGCGCTCCTTCCATCCGCTGATTACAGCGGGCGGAAGATCCAGTGAGTCGATGCCGGGGTGGTGGCGTTCGAGGTCGGACCAGAAGTTCCTGGTCAGAGCCCGGGCGAGGTTGTCCAGTGAGCTGTAGTCGAGCCGGTGCCGGCGCTCCTCCAGGTAGTCGATCAGCAACGCTCTGATCGGCGCGTTCTCCACCCCGTGCCGGTCCACAAGCTGCTCGCAGGTGAGCTGGCCGGTGACCCTGCCCACGAATCGCAGGGTCACCGGCGCGTCGGACGGCAGATGGCCGAGTTCCCGCAGCCAGGAGTAGAACAGTGTGTTCGCGCTGCCTCGACCGCTCCTTGCCCGCACCGCGGTGGCGTATTCGAGGGCATCTCCCACGGTGATGTCCGCCAGCCTGCCGCCCTTGGCCAGGATGATCCTGGCCAAGGCCAGACGGGCACTGCCAGCCCCGACCGTCGCCCACCGGTCCGGGTCGACGTGCGCCTTCAACTGGGCAAAGCCGACCGGGTCACGAGCTGCCTCGACGACCCGCAGATGACTGCTGCGGTGGCCGACGAGCCACTGCAGAGACAGACGCACCACGTCCGCACTGGCCAAGGCCAGCAGCCCGCTCTGCACGGTGCCCCGCCGCGTCACGCCGGTGGCCGATGCGACCCAGATGTGGCCCTCCTCGCCCCACCGACGAGGGCAGGCCGCCGCAGGGGATGGCTCCCACCGTTCCTGCCAGCTCGTTCCGGGAAATCCGGACAGCCACATCAGGATGGCGCGAGCCCCGGCGACCCGGTACCAGCGGGTGGTCCTGTCAGCCGTATCGAACGGCGGTCCTTGCACAGCAGCGAGAACCTCATCGACGGGTCTGCACGTCATGGGCCACTGCCTCCCAGCCTCGCGGGCAGGAAACCGGGCCCGTGCTTGTTCCAGTGGACCGCCCACGGCCCGGGGAACACGCGGGCGCTCGCCGGGGCCGGCCGGGGTCGTGCCGGTCAGGTGCCGAATGCGGGCCTTCACCAGGATCCTCCGAACAGATCGTCAAGAGCCTGAGCCCGGTACCCGGCCGCGGGCACCGCCGGGAGGCGGGCCAGCCGCTCCTGCCGGACGTGGTGCGCGCGTACGGCTTCCACGATCTCGTCACGGCCTGCGGGGACGTAGACCTGGGTGGTAGTCAGGTGAGCGTGACCGAGGATCCACTGCACATCGGTCAAGGCCAGCTGCGGGTCCCGGGCCATCCGGTACGCGGCCGTGTGCCGCAGGTCGTGGAGCGTCCAGTTGGCCCCGAGCAGCGCATTCGCCCGGTTCAGCATTGCCCGGGCCGCGTGGTAGTTCAGCGGCCGAAACGGCCGTCGCAACGTCCACCACAACGACGCAGCCGGATCCTGCGGGACCCCCGCCCGCCACGACTCCTCCTGGTAGAGCCGCAGCCACACGAAGGCGTCAGGTGACGAGGGCAGCTGCTGGTAGGCCCGCGTGCCCTTGCGGATCACCCCCAGCAGCTGCTCGCCCGGCAGTTGGTCACGCTGGCGGCTCGTCAGCAGCTCTTCGGCCCGGGTCCCGTTGGACACCCAGAACGCCACCAGCGCGCGGTCCCGGTGGTGCCGCAGCGCCGCGAACAGATCGTTGAACAGGCCGTCGGGGATCCGCCGCGGCAACGTCGAGGGAACCTTCGGCCGGTAGCGGCCGCCGCCCGTCGCCCGCAGGGGCCCGCCGGCGGAGGCGGGACGGCGGCGTTCCCGTCCGGTGGGGAACGGGTTGATGATCGGGCCCGTGCCCTCCTCCAAGTGGAAGGCGTAGAACGCGCGCAGCACAGCCTCAGCGTGCACGCGTGTCCTGGCCGAGTACATCGGCCCCGGTGCCGCCTTGCCCGTCACCGGATTCGGCACCCCCGCCAACCGGCCCGGCGGCATCGGGAGCGAGTCGCCCTGTGCGCGCCGACGCCAGTGGACGCGGACCGGCTTGGGAGCGACCTGCATCCAGCGGGCAAAGTCCCGTGCATCCCTTCGCGTCACCCGGTCCCACGCCAGCCCCCAACCCGCCAGGAATCGCCACCAGCGCAGCAGGTCCATCCCATACGAACGGACGGTAGACGTCGGCCGCCCACACGCCTGCAGCTCGGCGAAGAAGGCGCTCACCGGTTCCCAGGAAGGACAGAACCCGGCCCGGGCTCTCTAGGAGCTGCCGTATGGGGCGCAGAGCGGCCTCGCGGGTCTCGACCTCACGACGGCCCCGTCTCTGTCCAGCAGCACGTACGGCCTCGCCGGATCGTCCGTCTTAACCAGCCCACCGGATTCCGGCAGCATGAAGCTGGCCAGATCCCGGGCGGAATCAACCCGTCTCAAACATGGCCGGGAAGCTAGCAGAAATAGCTTCTGACCTGCGAATACACCGCTCTTAGTTCAGTCAACGAGACAGTGCCTATCAAGCTGGAGAATGCGACCGAGAGACACGACGTTTCCCTGCGCCAGGTGCACGTGGAGGACGGTGGCCGGATCCGGTACCGCAAGACGTGCGAGATCGACGGCCAGGTCCTCACCGAGGACGAGATCGGCAAGGGCTACGAGATCAGCAAGGACCTCGTCATCCCGATCACGGACGAGGACCTGGCGGAGATGCCGCTGCCCACGGCGAAGGCGATCGAGATCGTGGCGTTCATCGACCGGTCCTCCGTTGACGCGGTCCAGTACGGCGCCGGCTCGTACTACCTGACCGCCGACGGACCGGTGGCTGCGAAGCCGTACGTGCTGCTCCGCAAGGCGCTCGAGCGCAACGAGAAGGTCGCCGTCGCCAAGTTCGCCCTCCGCGGCCGCGAACGACTCGGCCTGCTCCGCCCCCTCGGCGGCGCCCTGCTCCTGTCCGGCCTGCACTGGGGAGATGAGATCCGCTCCTCCGAGGAGATCACCCCGCCCGAGACCGAGCTGACCGACGACGAGATCGAAGGCGCGCTCGAGCTGATGGAGACGATGACCGTCGACTCCCTCACCGACCTGGACGTCACCGACCGCTACACCGAGGCGCTCCACGAGGTCATCGAGGCGAAGGCCGAGCACCGGGCCCCGAAACACGCCGAGGGCAAGGAGAAGACGGCCGCGCCGGTCGTCGACCTCATGGCCGCGCTGGAGAAGTCCGTCGCCGACGCCCGCGAACGCCGCGGCGAGAGTGCCGACGGGGGCGAGGCGACCGTGCACGAGATGCCCGCGAAGCCGAAGAAGAAGACGGCCGCGAAGAAGGCCACGGCCAGGAAGACCGCAGCGAAGAAGACGACCCGCCGGAAGACCGCCTGACCCGTTCGGGTCGTGTCCTGGGGGGCGCGGCCAGGGGTTGATCGCCGTGTGGAGACTGATGAGCCCGTGCTCGGCGACTACCCGGATGTGGACGAGCCCCGCCTGCCCCTGCTGACCGCGACAGAGGCCCGGGACACGGTCGGGTACATGCGGCTGCTGGAGACACTCGACCTCACACCCCGCGGACAAGCCGCCGGCCAGCTTGCCGCCAACTTGGCCCGACGGCTCCCCACGGACTGATAGACGCCGCCTCGGCGTCGGGACGTCAGTCGAGGATGCCGAGTTCGGAGTCGGGCCGGCAGATTTCGCACGCCCGGATCCCGCCGTCAGTCAGCGCCCGGCGGGCCTCTTCGCGGCTGAGCGGCTTCCGGTGAGGTGCGGCGAGCCGGCAGTCGCCGATGTGGACACTGTCCGCGACAGGCCGCCCGCCCGCACGCTCGGTTATCCAGTGCCGGACCCGTTCCAGGGACACCACGAGCCAGTGCTCCAGGGTCCGGAGTCGTGGAAGGTCTGGCGGCAGGTCGGACATCAGGCACCCGGGCGCTTCTGCTGCTCGGCCGCCTCTCGCTGATGTTGCTGGCACAGCGGGTTCTCTGGGGCTGGATCTGTGGCGTGAGCGTGATCGCAGGCGTTCGTGCAGCTCAGCGCCGATCAGCTCACGGTACCGACTGCAACAGGTGTGGCGCCATCGCTTGATCGGGCGATACACGACGGCGCGCGGTCGACCGCCCCGGCTCCACTACTGAGGCACGTCGCTGATGCCCGTTGCCCTGTCCCCGCGGTCTGAAGGAGCAGTGGGGGAAGGCGGTGTTTGGGGGCCGGTAGGGGTGGCTGCCAGGCTGGCGAGGAGCTTGAGGCGGTCCTCGTTGGGAGATCCTGGTTCGGCGGTGTAGATGGTCAGGGAGTGCGCCTCCCGGGTGGACAGCGGCAGGTCAAGCGGCTGGTAGGTAAGTTCCAGCAGGCCGGCATCGGGGTGGTTGAAGGTCTTGACGCCGCCGTGGTGAATGCGGACGTCGTGGGCGGCCCAGAGGGTACGGAACTCCGTGCTCAGGGTGGACAGCTCTCCGATGAGTTCCCGTAGTGCCTTGTCGTTCGGGTAGCGGCCGGCCTCGGCGCGCAGCAGGGCGGCGGTGATGGTGACGGCCTGGTCCCAGTCGGCGACGAAGTGCTGTGCGCCCGGGTCGAGGAAGTAGTAGCGGGCAAAGTTGGGGCGCCCGCGGTCGTCGGCCGTGTCGCTGTTGAAGATGGGTGACAGGACTGCCCGGGCGAGTGCGTTGGTGGCGACGATGTCGAGGCGGCCGTTGGTGACGAAGGCCGCGGACAGGGTCATGGAGTCGAGCAGCCACTGGACGCGGGGCGGTACGTCGACGGCCTTGCGGCGCCGGGGTGCGCGGCTGGCCGGCTGGGCGGCTCGGGCGAGGTCGAAGAGGTAGGTGCGTTCGTCGTCGTCGAGGTGGAGTGCGCGGGCGACTGCGTCGAGGACGTCTTCGGATACGCCGTTGATGTGGCCCTTCTCCAGGCGGGTGTACCACTCGGTGCTGACGCCGGCGAGAACGGCGACTTCCTCGCGCCGCAGGCCGGGCACACGGCGCCGGCCGCTGGTGGGCAGCCCGGCCTGCTCCGGTGTGATCCTGGCACGCCGGGTGGCGAGGAAGTCCCGGATGTCGGAGGCGTTGTCGGGTCGCTTGTCCATGTCTTCCACGGTAGGCGCGCGGCGTGGATATGGGAGGTAGAGCTTGTACCCCCTATAACCGCGACCTTCCTGACCTGCGTGAATACAGGTTCTCTGGGATGCACAACCCCGCAGTGACACCCCTTTGGAGCTTCACCATGCAAGGAGCGACCCTCCACGCCCCCGTCGACGACCGCGCCGAGGAGAGGCCCCCTACCTCGCGCCGGCTTCCCGGCGTGGTCTACGTGCTCGCTCTGGGGACGTTCCTGATGGGCACGACCGAGTTCGTGGTGGCGGGTCTGCTGCCGGAGATCGCGGGCGACCTGCAGGTGAGCGTGGCCCGTGCCGGTCTGGCGATCACTGTGTTCGCGGTCGGGATGATCATCGGTGCGCCGCTGATGTCGATGCTGACCCTGCGGTTGCCCGCCCGGTGGACGCTGGTGCTGGCGCTGGGCGTCTTCGCCGCAGGACACGTGATCGCCGCTGTCGGTGACGGCTTCGGGCTGCTGCTGGCCGCGCGGTTCCTGACCGCGCTGGCGACCGGGGCGTTCTGGGCGGTGGCGAACGTCGTGGCCACCAGGGCGGCCGGCCCGGCCGCGAGCTCGCGCGCCGTGGGCGTGGTCGGTTCCGGTGCCATGCTTGCCAACGTAGTCGGCGTGCCGCTCGGCGCGTTTGCCGGGCAGCTGATGGGCTGGCGCGGCCCCTTCTGGATCCTGGCCGTCCTGGCGGTGGCCGCGATGGCGCTGATCGCGCGTTCGGTCCCGAACGAGACCCGCGGCGGGCAGACGGTGTCGATCCGCTCGGAGCTGTCCGCGCTGCGCTCGGGTCGGCTCTGGCTGGTGCTGGCGGCCTGCGCCACCACGAGCGCCGGCGTGCTGGGCACGTATACCTACATCGCTCCGCTGCTGACCGACCGGGCGGGGATCGCCGCGGGTCTCGTGCCGCTCGTCCTCGTCGGATTCGGTGTCGGCGCTCTGGCCGGCTTCCTCGTCGGCGGCCGAGCCGGTGACGCCCGCCCGTACGCGACCACGATCAAGGCTGCGGCGTCGGCCGCAGTGGTCCTGCTGGCGCTCGGCCTGCTGTCTGCCTTCGCCGTGCCGACGGTGCTGCTGGTCGCCCTGCTCGGGCTGGTTGGCTTCCTCGGCACCCCGGTGCTGATCGCCCTCGGCGTCCGGTTCGCGGGCAAGGCCCCCACCCTGGGCTCCGCCCTGACCGTGTCGGCGTTCAACCTCGGCACGGCGGCCGGCTCCTGGATCGCCGGGCTCACCCTCGACTCGCCCTTCCGAGCCGCCGGGCCGGCCATGGCCGGAGCCGCCATGGCCGCTCTGGCCCTCCTGCCCACGATCACCATCGCGCTCATCCAAAAGCGCCGCAGCCGCCCCGCCCTCGGCTAGGGCACCAGCTGCGAGACCGCAGGGCGGCGGCACCCACACGCCACACCGGAACATTTCCCTTCATTTCGCAGGAAGCCGTGCCTTCCTGATCACACACAGGCGCCCTAGGCGCCGAGAACACCAAGCAAGGAGAACCACCATGCGCGGAGTAGTCATGCACACCGCTGGCGACGTCCGGGTCGAGGACCGCGACGACCCGAAGATCATCGAGCCGACCGACGCGATCATCCGACTGACCGCGACCTGCGTCTGCGGCTCCGATCTCTGGCCCTACCGCGGAATCGAGCCCGCCGACCACACCCTCATGGGTCACGAGTACGTCGGCGTCGTCGAGGAGGTCGGCTCCGAGGTCGAGACCGTACAGGTGGGTGACTTCGTCGTCGGGTCGTTCGTCATCTCCGACAACACGTGCGAGATCTGCCAGGCGGGCTACCAGTCCGGCTGCGTGCACCGCGTGTTCGTGGCAGGCGCGATCGGCACCCAGGCCGAGAAGGCCCGCATCCCGTACGCGGACGGCACCCTCGTCGCCACCCCCGGGCAGCCGGACGAGGACCTGATCCCCTCGCTGCTGGCCGCCTCCGATGTGCTGGGCACCGGCTGGTACGGCGCCGTCGCCGCCGAGGCCGGCCCCGGCAAGACCGTCGCGGTCGTCGGCGACGGCGCCGTCGGCCTGATGGCGGTCCTGGCCGCCAAGCAGCTGGGCGCGGAGCGCATCATCGCGATGTCACGCCACCCCGAGCGGCAGAAGCTGGCCCGCTTCTACGGCGCCACCGACATCGTCGAGGAACGCGGCGACGCGGGCGTGGCAAAGATCAAGGAGCTCACGGGCGGACTCGGCGCGCACTCGGTCGTCGAGGCCGTCGGCACCCGCGAATCCACCATGCAGGCCATCGGCGCCACCCGTCCCGGCGGCCACATGGGCTTCGTCGGCGTCAACTACGACGTCCACATCCCCGGCTTCGAACTGTTCCTCGCCGGCATCCACATGGAAGGCGGCCCCGCCCCCGTGCGCCGGTTCCTGCCCGAACTGATCCAGCTCATCTGGGACCGCAAGATCGACCCTGGCAAGGTCTTCGACCTCGAACTCCCGCTGGAGCAGGCCGCCGAGGCGTACAAGGCCATGGACGAGCGCCGCGCCATCAAGGCCCTCCTGCGCCCCTGAGCCACCCCGCGCGGCCCCCGCCTCACTCCAGTCACCTCCCCCACACCGAACAGGACCCCTCACTGATGAACCCCACCTACGACTTCACCGCGCAGGTCGCCCTGGTCACCGGCGCCGCCTCCGGCATGGGCCTGGCCACCGCCCGCGCCTTCGCCCGGGCCGGCGCCGCCGTCGTCCTCGCCGACCTCGACCAGGAGGCCGCCGAGCGAGCGGCCAAGGAGCTGACCGACGCCGGCCACAAGGCCCTCGGTATCGGCTGCGACGTCGCCGACGAGGACCAGGCCGCCGCCATGGTCGCCCGCACGGTGGAAACCTTCGGCCGCTTGGACATGGCCTTCAACAACGCTGGCATCCAGGCTCCTCCCGCCGACGCCGCCGACGAGACGGCCGCGGACTTCGACCGCGTCAACGCCGTCAACCTGCGCGGCATCTGGACGTGCCAGAAGCACGAACTGCGCCAGATGCGCACCCAGGGCTCCGGCGTGATCGTCAACTGCTCCTCCCTCGGCGGCCTGGTCGGTCTGCCCGAACGCGCCGCCTACCACGCCTCCAAGCACGGCGTGATCGGACTGACCAAGAGCGCCGCCGTCGAATACGCCCCCCGGGGCATCCGCATCAACGCCGTCTGCCCCGGCGTCATCGAGACCCCGATGGTCGCCGACATGCTCGAAGGCCAGGCAGAGGCCATGGCCGAGATCATCAAGGAACAGCCCATCGGCCGCCTGGGCACCGCCGACGAGATCGCCAACGCCGTCCTGTGGCTGTGCAGCCCCGGCGCCGCCTTCGTCATCGGCGTCGCCCTGCCCGTGGACGGCGGCTTCACCACCCACTGAGGTCGTTTCCTGCTGACCTCGCAGGTCACCGACCTGGTGTAAGCGTGGGCTGCCGTAGCCGGGCTGGTAGCGGGAAAGATCTTTACCACGTCGCCTGAGCGTGTGCACAGGATGATCCTTGAGGCCCTGTCCCAGCGCCTTAGGCCGTGGCAGGTCTCTCACGCGAGCAGCACCGACGCCGCAGCGGCACTGTGGGGCGGCCCCGTCGGGCTCAGCCGGCAGCTACGGCGGGCCCGCCTTCCGGGGTGCGGTTCCATGCCTCGCGGAAGAGGTGAAGTTCGTCTTCGGGCAGATCGAGATGCCCCTGTACGCGGATGGTATTGGTGTCCCAAGGGCGTCGGCCGTCGTGGCGGGGGGTAAGCAGGATGCCGAGGGTGGAGAACTCCTCGGCGCGTGTGGTGCGTGAGGTGACCTCGTGGTGGCGCAGTTGGACGTACGCCGCGAAGGCTGTCTGGGCTGCCGCGTCGAAGTCGGCGGTGGCGCCGACGATGAGCTGGCGGGTTCCGTCCTCGTGGACCATGCGACGGAAGCGCCACTTGCTATAGCCCTCGGCGACATCGGGGACGTCGTTGAGCATGTCAAGTAGGAGCTGGCCCCATTCAGCCCGGGCTCCGACGGGCAGTAGGTCGAGGTCGCAGAGCATCGTGAAACGGTGTGCCTCGGTCAGCGGCTCGGCCAGGGGACTGAGTGCTATGTCCTCGAACATGATGCGGATCATGAGATGGGCGTTGGTGCCGCTGGCACCCGCCGGCGCCTGTGGCAGCAGCGGCGTGGAGAACGGCACGCCGCCAGGGCCTACGAGGTCGGTGTCGACCTCAAGGGGCGGGGCGACGGCGTCGGCGGCGGCGAACTCGTAGTAGCGCACCGGTTCCTCGCCGAGGGGAATAGGGGGCTCGGCGGCGGCGCGAAAGAGGTAGTCGAGGACCGCAGTGGTGGAACGCAGCTGGTCGAAGAGGAAGTCCCAGTCGCGGCGGGTCAGCGCGATCGCGGGCATGCCGATGGGCTGCCACGTGGCGATAGTGTCATGGGGGACGCCGGGATGGTCCAGCAGAAACACCGCGACCCACTCGTGAGCGTTGCCGTCGACGCTCAAAGTCCGGCCACGGCCGTTGACCATGTCCGCGGGAAGCATGCGCAGCTGCCGCACAGTGCCCTTGGCCTGGCTCATTGCCTTAGCCGCGACCTTCTGGATCCAGCCCGCTTCCTGGGCATCCAGCTTGGGCGGGATGGTGCGGGCCTTGACCTGCACGACTGCGCCGCGCCGTCCAGCCAGGAGGAGCCGGTCACCAAGCTCCCGCCGTCCTGAGCCCTTGGTCGCGTGCGCGGACTGTTGGAACACGAAGTCGGGCATGCCCCAGGTGGCTGCGGCCCTGTGTGCCGCTTCTTCTGCAGCAGGACCGTGCTCAACGTTCAGCGGAAGCGGCAGGGCGGGCGGGACGCGGCGGGTGTGAGGGCCAGCTGGGGTGTCCACGATGAGGGTCAGCGCGTTGGCGTCGTCCTCGTCGACGAAGCGCCACAGGGACGATGACGGCTGTAGGGTCATGCCGGACATTAGACGCGCCCACCTGCCGCTGGCGCCCGGAATTTCACACTTTCCCGAGCCCAGCAGCCGACTGGTGCTCCCCGCGTGACTGTGCCCCTATTCGTCATTGGCGTTGGTTGAGGGCTCTGGTCAGGTCGCGATTCGCGGCCCGCGCAGCATCGAGTTCCTCTTCGATCTCGGCCAAGCGCTGCTTGAGCTCGACGTTGTGCTGTTCCAGGCTGGTGTTGTTGCTTTGAAGCTCGGCGATGTCGACCGGCGCGCCGAGCCCTGATTCCGTCCATGCCCTCGCCCCCAGTTGTCGGGACAGATGCGCTTCCAGCTGCTGTACCCGTGTGGCAAGGCGTGTAGCGCGTGCGTTGGCGTTGGCGAGGTCGGCCTGAAGAGACTCCGGAGTGACAGTGGGGCCGGTTCCTGGTGGCGTATCGGCGGGCCGGGTGCTGCTGGTGTGGAGTTCCTCCAGCAGGTCGCGGTGGCGGTAGAGGAACGTGCGGTCGACGCGGGCTGCTCGGGCGACGGCCGAGGCGGTCAGTGGTGTGCCGTCACGCAGGGCCGCGGCGATGGCGTCCTGGACGCGGCGGCGACGCCGGTCGGTGCCGGCTCGACGGCCGTCGGTCATCTGGCCGGTCATGCCGGGGTCCTCGTGGGTCGGACGTCGGGGAGGGGCTGGCGGACGCGTGGCATGCCGAGCAGGACGGTGCGGCTGCGGCGGACGAGGGTGACGGCCTGCTCGATCTGGGCGCGGTCTTCAGGGGTGAGGTCGTCGAGATCGTTCTGGACCCGCTCGATCAGGCGTCGTACGCGGCGGATCTCCTCCTCCGAGGGCATGGCCTGGGTTCGAGCCCAGTCGTCGGCCTCGAACGCAGACATGAGACGTTCGCGGCTGCGGAGCAGGTCTGCGAGGTGGGCCTGGAGGTCGGGAAGGTAGGAGACGTCGGTGGAGAAGTGCTCGCAGCCCAGGCAGCGGAAGCGGAGCGGGCAGGCATGCCCGCCGGCCGCGACGTTGGAGGGTTCCCGGCACACTCCGTAAGGGGTGGCGACCTCCCCGATCGCCCGTCGGACGTGCTCGGAGTCGAGGAGGCTCTTCGCGGTTCGCCAGACCCGGTTGCCGTGGCGGTCGAACTGCAGGGCGGTGACGCGGTCGACGGCCTCACGACGGCGTTCGGCCCCGATGCGGTAATAACCCTGGGTGGTGGTGATCAGCCGGTGGTCCATCAACTCCTTGAGGACGTCGACCAGGACACCGGCGTCGGCGTGCCGCTGGGCGTAACAGTGCCGGTAGGCGTAGGGGAAGATCCGTTTCCTGTCGAACGGCACCAGCTGCGTGACCTGGGCTTCCTTTACGGCGGTGATCACGGGGACCAGGAACTCGGGCAGTGAGCGCACCCATGTCCGGTGAGCGGGCGAGATGTCTTTGAGCCCATGCCTGCCCTCAGGGTTGATCTTGGTTCTGGGCAGCAGCTTCAGTCGTGCGGGGTCGCCAGCGGGGAATCGCTCCCGGACCCGCTGTTGCTGGCGGCGGATGATCGCGGCGGTCTCGCTGCCGATCGGGAGGCGACGGCCGAGCCGGTATGCCTTGTGGTTGTCGTAGATCAGGACAGCTGAGCCGTCGGGGTCGTGTTCGAGGCACTCGAAGGCCAGCGTGTAGATCTCGTCCGGGCGGCGGCCGGTGTCGATCAGGAGCTCGGTGGCGACCCGGGTCTCGCGGGTGCTCATCGCCTCCAGTTCGTCGAGATGGGCACACAGCTGCCGCATCACCTCGTCGGGCAGGTCGCGGCCGGCCTCGGTGTCCTCCGGTTCGTCGGGCATGTCCTCCGGCCAGATGGCGAAGTCGACCGGCATCCCCTCCAGTACCTGTCCTGGTCCTGCGAGCCCAAGGGTGCGGAACCGGAGCAGAACCCGTCGGACGAACCGGGTGAGCGCCAGACGTCGCTTGGCGCTCAGTTTCCCTGTTGCGGTGAGGTGGCCCATCCGGTTGGTGAACGCGACGATGTCGCTGCGCCCCCAGCCTGCCGGCGCGATCCCATGGTCCGGCCGCTGCAGGCGCAGGCTCTCGGAGAGCATCGCCACGGCCGAGACGACGCCGCGGGCGTGGTGCACAGCGTCCTTGTTGCGGCGCCGGGGCAGGTCGTCGTAGACCCAGATCTTCATCGCCTCCCGCAACGGCTCCTGGACCACGCTGGTGAACGGCAGAGTGCCGGAGTGACCGAAGACCGTCATGTCCCACACATCATTGACGCGCTCAGTCTCAGGGGTCGCCGTCCGTCGGCGTAGCGCCGTCTGCGCGGCCCGGATCATCATGACCTGCTCCCGGCTGTGACCGTCACCAGCTGGGTCCGTCACCTCGTCAAGAGCCCGCACTCCGTGCGCGCGCAGCCGGTCGTACAGGGGACGCAGGCACTCCGGCCTGGCCTTGAGCCCCTCCTGCACACGAGCCCACAGCGCATAGAGGAGCTCGGCGGCAAGCCGGTCCGGCAGGCCCCGCAAGCTGACCTCGCGGGTCGCGCAGATGGCCTTGTCCACGCCGCGCCACCGCGTCTCGTCGAAGCCTGGCGTTGTCCGAGCCCTGCGCAAGCGCTGGATGTGTGCTTGGCAGTAGGGGTCCTGGCGGCCGACCCGGTCGAGGTAGCACGCGACCACCTTGCACGGACCAAGCCCTGCCAGACCGACGACCTTGGGGTGGGCAAGGAACTCCTCCAGACTCATCTCACGCAGCACATGGCTGCGCAACAAGTGATGGCTCTGGCACAGCAGACCGGCGACGGTCACCCTCGGTCGCTCGCAGCCGTCGACTGCACATGGCTGCTGGCCTACGCCCTTGCTGACGGCCTTCGGGATCAGCAGGAACTCCTCCAGCGGCACCCCGGTGCCGCGCCACCGTTCCAAGCAACCCCCGCACATCGGGCGGGTCGTCACCGTAACCGCCGACGGACACGCCGGCACCGGACAGTCCGGCAGCCCGATCACGGGATGCTGCCGCGGGAACGTGATCACCCGCCGCTCCCAGTCCCACCCCAACAGGTCCAGGAACCCTTGGTCCAGGGTGTGGACGATCTCCTTCAGAGGCTTGTCTTCGTGGTCCCGCGCAGCAGCTGCGGGACGGGCTGCAGGCGTCACCATCACCGGTCCCCTTCCGGCTGCTGGAGACGAGGCGAGGGGACTCGTTCGACAGCGGCCCTCACTCGGCCGGGATCCGGGAACCGGTAGGGCCCCGACGAATCCGGGCTCTTGTGCCCGAGCAGAGCCTGCACTTCGTCCTCCGACCCACCGGCGTCCGAGACGTTCGAAGCGAACGCCCGGCGAGCCATGTGCGCCCCAACCCGCCGCTCCAGCCCAGCCCGCTTGCTCAAGCGTTCCAGCAGGTCCCCGATCGCCTCCGGAGGCACCGGGCCTCCCAACGGGGCCCGGAACAGGTTCACGAGCAGGAAGTCACTCCCGCCGATCCCCAGCAGCCGGTGCCGCTCCTCGTAATACAGGTCGAACGCGGCCACCACGAGAAAGTCCAGCGGTGCCACCCACGTATGCCGGGACTTCGACCAAGCCCCGTTCGCGTTCTCCCGCCGCCGCACGTGCACGTGAGCACCGGGATAGTCACACCCCAGCGCACGCGAGTCGGGGAGCAGATGAACATCGCTGCGCCGCAGCCCGGCAAACTGACCGCGGCGGAGCCCCACCCGGCCCACGAGCAAGACGATCAGGCGATCACGCGCGCTGCGGCACGAGCCGAACATGGCGACCAGCTCCGCGTCCAGCGCCCGGTCGACCTCTGCCTCCGGCTCGCGAAGCTGGTGCACCGGCCGCAGCCGGTAGAACAGCCCGCCGTCCTCACCCCGCGCCTGCACAGGCAGGTCACGGCTGTCAGCAAGCTCGTAGATCTGGCCGAGCAGCGACCGCGGCGCCTCGCTCACCGACACTGCGTACGACAGCAATCCACGTACAGCGACGAGCACTCGGTTGATCCGCCGCTCACCCCTCACCGGCGCGGCGCCCGGTCCCGACCGCACCACCGGCGCCACCCCGTTCTGAGGCGCGGGGGTGTACTTCAGCCAGACCATGAACAGACCGAGGTCACGGCCGGCGGTCTCCCACTCCCGGCCCGTCCACCCACACCACCGCAAATAGAGGGCGACGCCGCCGGCGTACGCCTTTGTGGTCAACTCTGCCCGGTCCCGTCCGAACCGGAGATTCCGAAGCCAACGATCGGCGACGGGGACGACTTCCAGGTCGTCATCAAGCACCGTCCAGTACTTCTGCCCGGACGGCATCACTACAGGAAACGCCCGCATCCCATACTCCTGCCACGAGTCGTGTAACAACCCGCCGCAGAGCCACACCCCCCGAGAACGAGTCCCAGAGGTTCAACGAAAGCCCCTTACTCCACGTCACACCACACTCGATCTACCCCCAGAGAAAGGGGGTTGCCGCCGAACCCGTACCAGTGGCACGGGGCCTGGCAGCGGGCGCAGTGGCCCAGGAGCGGGGGCGGGCACTGCTGGGGTGGGAGGTTGACCGGTGCAGCGGGGGTGGTAGGGGTGAGTTCAGCTTCGTCCAGGCTGCGCTGTTGACGATGCAGACTCGCAGGGACGGGCCTAGGAAGGGGCAGGAGTGGGAGAGACGAGCCGGAATGGGGTTGAGGTGGTGATCCCTCCCGCGTCGGGGCCTTGCCGCTGCAGCCTTTCGAGCGGCGTGGGCGGAGGGGCGGCATGGGGGATGCCTTCCTCGGCGGTCGAGATCACACCGGTCTGGTAGGCCACCGGAAGCGTCGGGTCGGGGACTGGGACGTGCGCAGTCCACTTGCCGCTCCGCCGGTCGACGTCGGCAAGCGCGACTGGCCAGTTCGACTCCGAGTCACTCCGTTTCACCATCGCGTAGACCGTGGAATCCACGTCGAGGCCCGTCACCTTGCCTTCGAAATGCACGATGATGCCAGCGGGAGGGTGGTCAGGATCGGCAGACTGCCCTGTGACGCGCCCATCCACCGTGGGTGTTTCCACCGGTGCTGTCGGCATCACCGCCTGAGGGCCGGTCGTGGGCGCAGTCGACGTCTGGATATGGGTGAGGCCGGGCTGGGTCGTGGGCCCGGAGGGTGTCGGATCGTCCTGAGAGATGATGGCCGCGACGACCGCCGCCACCCCTGCGACCATCGCCGCGATGAGGGTCTGCCACCGGTGGGAGCCTGACAGCCACCGTCGGCGGCGCCCGGAGGTTTCCTCCTGGGGCGAGGGGTGTGTTTCGCCCAGCGGGGCGTCCGCATCGGGCTCGTCCGGTGGATTCGGTGGATGCGCGCTGCTCATGTGCCTTTCCTGCTCGACAGACGTCCAGCATGCCCACGTCGCCCCCATCGCTACCGCAGCCACGCCGCCGCTGCAGCGACTGTGCCGCGGAAGACGTAGGCGCGGTTGTCGCGACGTGCCGGGATTCTTTAGTTGGTTGAGGGTCCGCTCGAAATTTCGGCGCTGGCAGCCTCGTGGTCGAGACCGGTGGGTCTGCTGACCGGCTGCCCCGCCAGGGGCACGCGGCGTCGGCAGGCCGGGGTGCCGGCGTGTGCCCATGCATCGGCCTCCACGGACGGGCGGAGGAGCACGGCGTGCGGCGCAGGACCAGGTATGCGGCGTGCGGGTACATGTGCGCCAGGGTGGCTGCGATGGTTCGGGGTCAGGCCGTGCGCGTGGGCGCGGGCGGCTTCGAGTGCGTTCTGACACTCCTGAAGGGTCGTGTGCAGTCGACGTCCCCGAGGGCCCGGTCGGTCTCACCGCTGGGGCCAGTGAATCTCACAGCGCCCCGGATATCGAGGTCGTTAAAGGCGTAGAGGACAGCGAGGTCCTGAGCCACGTCTTTGGGCTCGCCCTGGTCGCCGGGGAGGTAGTGCATGTCCGTGTCGGTGCTGAGCGGGATGGTGCTGTAGGCCCCGGGGCCCGGGAAGAGGTCGGTGAGCTCCCAGACAGTCCGGGGGCCTCCGACGGTCTCTCCGATAAGTGAGCGTTTTCCACCTCACGCTGACGCGTGGTGAAGGACGAGGACGGCCTTCACTGCGGTTGGGACTGATGCGGGATCTGCGGAAGATCTGCCATGACTTCAGTTGTGCCATGCCGCGTTCGACCAGTGCCCGTGCCGCGGCCAGGGCCCGGTTGGCGGTGCGCTGGGTAAGGGTGAGTTCACCGCCCGGTGGCCGTTTGAGGCCGGTGGTGACCCAGTGGCCGGCGCCCTGGTAGGCGCGGTCGGCGAGGATCGGGACACCCTGGCGTTCACAGATCCGGATGATGCAGTGGGTGCGGGCCGCGGTAGCTCGTAAAGCAGCATACGCTCAGGTCAAATGCCGAGTGGGGAGCATTCGTCTAAATGAGTAGCGCACGCATTCGCCTCCCCGGGGTGGGCGCTGGCAGCAGCACTGGCCGACTCGTGTTCGCCATCGCGGAGTCCACCGTCACGGCAGTGTTGTCGTTGTGCTGGCTGCTGCTGTCCCTAGCGATGTACATGGAGTCGTACGACCTCGACCCCAGCGCCGCGGGACAGCCGCGCGGCCAGGCGCAGCTGGCCTGGCTCGCGGTCGGCGCCCTCGCCTCCATCGGCGTCACCTGGCTTCTCAGAAGCTCCCGGAAGTCCAAGGTCCGGCTGACCGGCGACGGGCTCATCCCACTGCGGCTGCTCGTCGTTGTGGTCGTAACTGGGTTCCTCGCCGTCGATCTGCTCGACGGCTGAGGACACCTCACCGCACCGGGCTAGGGCCTGTCTGACAAATGATCACCGAGCGGGGAAGTGCGTGCTCGGTCCAATTGCCTTGCCGTCCTGACGCCGGCCAGCAATTCTGGGCAGGTGCCAGGACAGGGGAAAAGAAGGCGGCGGCAAGAGGACGCGCGGCAGCGGCTTGCTGCTCGCACCGCGCCGGACGCGGGACAGTGGGAAGTGGTCGTTGAGACTCGGGACCAGGCGCAGATGCGTACGCGGCTGCGCCGTCTTCGGGAGGCAGGAGTCGACGGGTCGATGATCCGGATCGACACGCTGTGTGGTCGCCTGGGGCTGCCGACCACCTACCGGCTGAGCCGTTTCGTGACGGACCCCGCGCGGGAGTCTGAACACGAGCACGCTGATCATTGATTTCGTGGCGGGTCGAGGTGAGTTGACGGATGCAGCGTGGGAGCGGATAGAGGCCCTGTTGCCGCGGGTGGAGGGGCGTGGTCGTCCGTGGCGTGATCACCGGCAGGTGGTCAACGGGGTGCTGTGGCGGCTGCGGACCGGGGCTCCGTGGCGCGATCTGCCCGAGCAGTGCGGACCTTGGCAGACCGTCTACGAGCGGTTCGCCCGCTGGGAAGCGGACGGGACCTGGGCGAAGCTGCTGGAACACGTCCAGGTCCGCGACGACGCGGTGGGCCGGGTGGAGTGGACCATCTCCGTCGACTCCACGATCTACCGGGCCCACCAGCACGCGGCCGGTGCGCAAAAAGGGGCCGCAGACGCGGGACGAACTGGAAGATCCGGTCCGCTCGCAGGCGCGTCAAGCCCTCGGCCGGTCCCGGGGTGGGCTGACCACCAAGGTCCACCTCGCCGTCGACGGCCGGGGTATCCCGCTGTCCATCGTGCTCACGCCGGGCAACGTCAACGATGCCACCGCCTTCGGCCAGGTCCTCGACAGCATCCGCATCCCGCGCGCCGTTACGGGCCGACCTCGCACGACACCGGCGCGGGTGCTGAGCGACAAAGCGTATTCCAGCTGAGCGATACGTCACCTGCTGCGGAGCCGGGGCATCGTTGCCACGATCCCCGAACGCCGCGACCAGATGGCCAACCGCCGGCGACGTGGAACCCACGGCGGTCGCCCACCCGCCTTCGGCAAGGACATCTACCGCGACCGCAACGTGGTCGAACGATGGTTCGCCCGTCTCAAGCAGTTCCGTGCGATCGCGACAAGGTTCGACGAGCTCGCCGATCGCTACCGGGCTGGAATCGTCATGGCAGCTCTGGTCCTGTGGCTCCGCGAACCCGCCGGTTGATCATTTGTCAGACAGGCCCTAGTAGGGCTTGGTCAGGTTGGGGCTGGTGTGGGTATGCCGCGGTGGCAGGTGGGGCATACGCCGGTCCATGTCGC
>NZ_JACSCH020000036.1:0-5074 GCF_014451325.2 Streptomyces sp. CB02980
GCGATGTGGTCGACGGTCACCGGTGAGCTGGTTGCCGATGAGGAGCTGGACGCCGCGTACTGGTACCGGAACCTGCGCGAGCCGGTGCTGTTCGCCGACGTGGTGCGGCGGTTGGAGGAGTCCGGACCCAGGGCCTTCGTGGAGATCGGTCCGCATCCGGTGTTGTCGTTGGCGATGGAGCAGACGGTCACCGACGGGCGGGTGCTGCACACGCTGCGGCGGCGAAGGCCCGAGACCGCGCAGCTGCTCACCAGCCTCGGTGCGGCCTGGGCGGCCGGCCTGCCGGTGGCGTGGCGCGAGCTGCTGCCCGCCGTACAGCCGGTGGCGTTGCCCACGTACGCCTTCCAGCGGCAGCGCTACTGGCTGGACGCGCCCGCATCGGCGGAAGCGGATGTCGCATCGGCCGGTCTGACGCCGACGGACCATCCGCTGCTGACCGCGGTGGCCGTCCTGCCCGGGGACGACGCCCGGCTGTTCGTCGGCCGGCTCGCACCTCAGACCCACGGGTGGCTGAGGCAGTACATGACGTCCGGATCCGTGGTCCTACCGCCCGCCGTCGTCGTCGAGACGGTCCTGCACGCCGGTCGGAGCGTGCGCAGTCCCCGGCTGGCGGACCTCACGATCGTCGAACCGCTGGCGTTCCCGGCGGACGAGGCGGTCCAGGTCCAGCTCGTCGTCGGCGGGCCGGACGACGAGGGAGGCCGACGGGTGGACCTCTACTCCCGTCCGGCCGACGACACGGACGCCGACTGGCGCAGCCACGCCACCGGTCTGCTCGCCGTCCACCCGGGCGGCGACCCGGCACCCGTCGTCACTCCCTGGCCCCCGGCCGACGCCGAACCGATCACCGAAGACGTCGTACGCCGTGCCCTCACCGAAGGGGGATACGACACCGAGGACGTCCTCGCCCGGCTCGGGCGGCTCTGGCGGTCCGGCGCCGACGTGCTGGCGGAAGGGCGGCTACCGGCAGGGGAGGAGCTTGCCTCCGACCGGTTCACCCACGCGCTGCTGCAAGCCGTCGGCGCGCTGACGATGGCGGCCACCCCCGAACCACGCCTTGCCACCCGCTGGCGCGATCTCGTGGCGGTTCCCGGTTTCACCGGAGACGTGCGAGTACGCGTGACCTCGACCGGCCCCGACACGCTGTCGCTGCACCTGGCCGGCACGGACGGCGCACCGGTGGCCTACGTGGGTGAGCTGACGCTGCGGCCACCGACCGCCGCGCAGGCGCGTGCCTGGCGGCAGGGAACGGTCCGACCGCTGCACCGCCTGGTCTGGGAAGCGCTCGGTGTGCCGTCTCAGCCCTCCGTACCCGGTCGTTACGCCGTGGTGGACGGGGGAGAGGACCGCCTGTTCGAGGCGCTGCGGCGCCAGGGTGCCGACGTCCGCCGGTGCGCGGACCCGGCCGAGGCGACCGGAGCGGAGACCGTCCTCGTACCGGTCGGTCCGGCCGGCACGCCCGCGCCCGGCCAGGCGCACACGGCGGTGGCCCGTCTCCTGCCGATCGTCCAGGCGTGGCTGGCGGACGACCGGTTCGCGGACGGCCGCCTGGTGCTGGTGACCCGCTCCGCGGTGGCCACCGACGGCGGCGACGTGGCGGACCTGGCCGGTGCCGCCGTCTGGGGCCTGGCCCGGTCGATCCAGGCCGAACACCCCGACCGGCTGGTCGTGGTGGACATCGACGAGCGCGACGAGTCGCTACGCGCACTGCCCGCCGTGCCGGCCACCGGCCGGCCGCAGGCGGCCCTACGGGCCGGTGCGCTGTTCGTGCCCCGGCTGCGCCCCGTACCGCGATCGCGCCTCGTACCGGGGCCGCGATCCGCAGCGAGCCGGAAGGCCGACGAGGCACCGCTCCTGGACAACTCCGGAACCGTGCTCGTCACCGGCGCCACCGGCACCCTCGGCGGTCTGGTCGCGCGGCACCTGGTCCTCGAACACGGGGTCCACCGGCTGCTTCTCGTCGCCCGCCGGGGCGCCACGGCGCCCGGCATGCCCGAGCTGGTCGCCGAGCTCACCGAGGCCGGGGCGGACGTGACGGTGGAGAGCTGTGACGTCGGCGACCGGGACGCGCTGGCCGCGGTGCTCGGCGCGGTGCCCGCGGAGCATCCGCTCACCGCGGTGATCCACGCGGCCGGGGTGCTCGACGACGGGACGGTCACCTCGCTGACCGGCGACCGGATCGCCTCCGTGTTCCGCCCCAAGGCCGATGCCGCGTGGCATCTGCACGAGTTGACCCGCGACCAGGCCGCACTGCGGACCTTCGTGCTGTTCTCCTCGGCGGCGTCCACGCTCGGCACCCCCGGACAGGGCAACTACGCCGCCGCGAACGCGTTCCTCGACGCACTGGCCCATCGGCGTCGGGCCGAGGGCCTGCCCGCCACCTCGGTCGCCTGGGGCCTGTGGGCGGAACGCAGCGGGATGACCCGGCACCTGGGCGAGGACGACGTGCGCCGCATCCTCCGCGAGGGGGCCGCCGAGATGTCCAGCGCCGAGGGTCTCGCACTCTTCGACGCCGCCCTGGCCGCCGACCTGCCCTTCACGGTGGCAGGCGTCGACACGACCCGCCGGGCGGCCGCGGATCGGTCGCCCGTGCTGTGGGAGACGAACGGCGCGGCGCCGCGGACCGCTGCCGGGGAGGCCCCGGAGTCCGAGACGTTCGCCCGGCGACTGGCCGGCCTGCCGGAGCGGGAGCGCGAGGAAGCCGTACTCACCCTGGTCCGGCGCACGGTCGCCGACGTGCTCACCCACGCCGACGCCGAACGCGTCGACCCGGACCGCGCGTTCAAGGAGCTCGGCTTCGACTCGCTGACCGCGGTGGAACTGCGCAACCGGCTGGCCGCCGCCATCGAGCACAGGCTGTCGGCGTCGCTGGTCTTCGACTTCCCCACCCCGCGTGCCCTCGCCGCGCACGTCCGCACCGAGCTGCTCGGCTCCGCCGTCACCGACCCGGTGTTCGCACACCTCGCCGAGCTGCACACCACCCTGTCGGCCCTGGATGCCGACGAAGCGGTCCGCGACAGGCTGGTCGCCCGGCTCCAAGGGCTGGTGGCCGTGCTGACCGACACCGCGGCGCAGCGGGGCCGGCTTATGGAGCCGGAACCGGAAGGCGACGACGACAGCGACATCGAGGCCGCCACCGCGGACGAGGTGTTCGCCATTCTCGATCAGGAATTCGACGACTCGGCGGCGCCCCACGGGCCGCAGGGAGGTAGTGCACGATGACCGAGGACGCGAAGCTCCTTGACTACCTCAAGCGCGCCACATCGGAACTGCGCCAGACACGACGGCAGTTGCGCGAGGCCGAGGCGCGCGGGCGCGAACCGCTCGCGATCGTGGCCATGAGCTGCCGGTTCCCCGGCGGGGTGGAGTCGCCCGAGGACCTGTGGGACCTGGTCGCCGCCGGCGGCGACGCGGTCTCGGACTTCCCGACGGACCGGGGCTGGGACCTCGACGCCCTGTACGACCCGGACCCCGAGCGCAGCGGCACGTCCTACGTCCGCGAAGGCGGCTTCCTCCCCGACGCGGGCGACTTCGACGCCGAACTGTTCGGCATCAGCCCGCGCGAGGCCCTCAGCATGGACCCGCAGCAGCGATTGCTGCTCGAGACGTCGTGGCAGCTGTTCGAGCGCGCGGGCCTCGATCCGCACGGACTGGCCGGCAGCCGCGTCGGCGTGTTCGTCGGCACCAACGGGCAGGACTACGCCCACCGTGCCGGCGTCGTCCCCCAGGAGGACGAGGGCTACTCCCTGACCGGGAACGCGGCGAGCGTCGCGTCGGGCCGGGTGTCCTATGTGTTCGGCCTCGAGGGCCCGGCGGTGACGGTGGACACCGCGTGTTCGTCGTCCCTGGTGGCGATGCACCTCGCGGCCCAGGCGCTGCGGGCCGGCGAGTGCTCCATGGCGCTGGCGGGCGGTGTCTCCGTGATGACGACGCCCCGGACGTTCGTACAGTTCAGCCGGCAGCGGGGCCTGTCGGCCGACGGGCGGTGCAAGGCGTTCTCGGCCGCGGCGGACGGTACGGGCTGGGGCGAGGGCGTCGGCCTGGTGCTGCTCGAACGGTTGTCGGACGCCGTGGCGAACGGTCACCGGGTCCTTGCGGTGCTGCGCGGGTCGGCGGTCAACCAGGACGGTGCGTCGAACGGCCTGACGGCGCCGAACGGTCCGTCGCAGCAGCGGGTGATCCGGCAGGCGCTGGCGAGCGCCGGTCTGTCCGCCGGTGATGTCGATGTGGTGGAGGCGCACGGCACCGGTACGAAGCTGGGCGACCCGATCGAGGCGCAGGCGCTCCTTGCCACGTACGGCCAAGGCCGGCCCGGGGACCGACCGCTGTGGCTGGGCTCGGTCAAGTCGAACATCGGGCACACACAGGCCGCCGCGGGTGCGGCCGGGGTCATCAAGATGGTGATGGCGATGCGGCACGGACAGCTGCCGGAGACCCTGCACGTCGACGAGCCCTCGCCGCACGTCGACTGGTCCGCGGGTGAGGTGCGTCTGCTGACGGAGCCGGTGCCGTGGCCCGGTGAGGAGCGCGTACGGCGGGCGGGGGTGTCCTCGTTCGGCGTGAGCGGCACGAATGCGCATGTGGTTCTCGAGGAGCCGCCGGCCGTGGAGCCGGGTGCCGTCGAGGCGCAGGTCGAGGCGCAGGTCGAGGAGCCGGTCGCCGAGGAGACGAGCGTCGAGGGGCCGGTGCCGTGGGTGGTGTCGGGCCGGGGCGATGCCGGTCTGCGGGGACAGGCGGCGCGGCTCGCGGAGTTCGTCCGGGGCCGTGAGGACGTGGATGTCGCGGGTGTGGCGGCGGCGTCGACGAACCGTGCGGCGCTTGACGCACGCGCGGTCGTGGTGGGCGAGGACGTCGCGGATCTGCTCACGGGTCTTGATGCGCTGGCCGAGGGCGTTCCGTCTGAGGGCTTGGTGACCGGTTCGCCGGTGACGGGGAAGACGGCTGTGCTGTTCACCGGCCAGGGGTCTCAGTTCGCCGGGATGGGTGCGGAGCTGTATGAGCGGTTCGAGGTGTTCGCCGGTGTGGTGGACGAGGTGTGTGCGGTGGCGGATGAGTTGTTGCCGGAGCCGTTGCG
>NZ_JACSCH020000036.1:5125-15085 GCF_014451325.2 Streptomyces sp. CB02980
TGTGCTTTTCGGTTTGGACGGTCGCGGTGACCTGATCGACCAGACCGCCTTCGCGCAAGTGGGACTGGTGGCGCTGGAGGTGGGCCTGTGGCGGGTTCTGTCCGAGAGTGGTGTGCGGGCGGATGTGCTGGTGGGGCATTCGGTCGGTGAGATCAGTGCGGCTGTGGCTGCGGGTGTGCTGAGTCTGTGTGACGCGGTGCGGCTGGCCTGTGTACGGGGCCGGCTGATGCAGGGGATGCCGGCCGGTGGGGTGATGGTGTCCGTTGCCGCTCCTGTCGAGGAGGTCCGGGAGCGGATCGCGGGCCTTGCCGGGGTGTGGGTGGCTGCGGTGAACGCGCCGGGGTCGGTCGTGCTGGCCGGTGAGGCGGATGCGGTACGCGGCGTGGTCGAGGGGCTGACCGCCGAGGGCGTGCGGACCCGCCCGCTGCCGGTCAGTCACGCCTTCCATACGCCGCTGATGGACCCGATGCTTGAGGACTTCTCCGCCGCCGTCGCCGACCTGTCCTTCGGGCCTGCGGAGATCCCGGTCGTCTCCACGGTGAGCGGAGAGATCGCGGGTGCCGACTTCGGCAGTGCCGCGTACTGGGTGGAGCATGTCCGGCGGCCGGTCCGGTTCGCCGAAGCGGTCGACAGGGCCCGGGAGTCGGGTGCGCGTGTGTGGGCGGAGGTCGGTCCGCAGCCGGCTCTGTCCGCCGCGATGGCCGAGCGTGCGGGCGAGGTCGTCGCGAGCTTCCTGCGGCGTGACCGTGACCAGGTCACGAGCGTGCTGACGGGTCTGTCCCGGCTGCATGTCCACGGGGTCGAGGTGGACTGGACCCCGTGGATTCCCCGGACGACGCGGCCGATGGAGCTGCCGACGTACGCCTTCCAGCGGCGCCGCTACTGGCTGGAGGCGTCGGCCCCCTCCGTAACAGAACCGGACGGTGACACCACTACGGCGGAGTTCTGGGACGCGGTCGAGCGCAACGACCTCGAAGCCCTGGGACTGGATGAGGACATCCGCTCCGACGCCGTGCTCCCGGCGCTTTCGGCATGGCGGCACGGCCACCAGGAGCGGCAGACACTCGCCGACTGGCGCTACCACGTCACCTGGAAGCCCCTGCCGGAGCCCACCGCCGCCGCGTCCCTGACCGGCACCTGGCTGGTCG
Source organism: Streptomyces sp. CB02980 (assembly GCF_014451325.2). Taxonomy (GTDB): domain Bacteria; phylum Actinomycetota; class Actinomycetes; order Streptomycetales; family Streptomycetaceae; genus Streptomyces. Next base: position 6,274 of record NZ_JACSCH020000036.1, read on the forward strand.
TCGGCCATGACGCGGGCGCACTGGCGCCGTCGGCCGCCCTGGTCGAGAGCCTCGGGGCCCGGGCGGAAGTCCTGACCGTCGCACCCGGCACCGGGCGGGCCACGCTCGCCGCCCGGCTGCGCGCGGTGTCCGAGAACGCCGAGTCCCTCTCGGGTGTCCTGTCCGCCCTCGCACTCCCCGGCGGCGCCGCGCCCGGGGACTGGAACGCGACGGCCGACAGCCTGGCGCTGGTCCAGGCACTGGGCGATGCCGGGGTGACCGCCCCGCTGTGGTGCCTCACCGGCGGCGCGGTCGGCACCGACGGCGACGAGCCGGTACGCGCTCCCGAGGCCGCCGCGATGTGGGGTCTCGGCCGGGTCGCGGCCCTGGAACACCCCGATCGCTGGGGCGGCCTCATCGACCTGCCCGCAGACCCCGACGCCTCGGCGTACCAGCGCCTCGGACTCGTGCTGGCCGGAGTCACCGGTGAGGACCAGGTCGCCGTCCGCGCCACCAGGATGCTCGCCTGTCGTCTGCGCCGCGCCACGACCTCCACGCACGGCGACGACCCGGAGTGGTCGCCGGTCGGCAGCACCCTGATCACCGGCGGCACCGGCGCCCTCGGCGGCCATGTCGCCCGCCGACTGGCCGAGCGCGGCGCCGAGCACATCGTGCTGCTCAGCCGGCGGGGCCCGGACGCCCCGGGTGCCGAGGACCTCCGTCGGGACCTGGAGGCACTCGGCAGCCGGGTCACCCTGCGCGCCTGCGACATCAGCCGCCGCGCCGAGCTGGCCGAGGCGATCGCCGCCGTGCCTACCGCGTACCCCCTGAACACGGTGGTGCACGCGGCCGCCGTACTGGACGACGCCCCGCTGTCGGCGCTGACCGCCGAGCGGCTGTCCTCGGTGCTGGACGCCAAGGCGACCTCCGCGCGGTATCTGGACGAGCTGACGCGTGACCTGCCACTGGTGTCCTTCGTGCTGTTCTCCGCGTTCGGCGGGGTGCTCGGCAGCGCCGGCCAGGGCAACTACGCCGCGGCCAACGCCGTCCTGGACGCGCTGGCCGAGCAGCGCCGGGCCGCCGGGCTTCCAGCCACCGCGATCGCCTGGGGGGCATGGGCCGGTGACGGCATGGCCGCGCGGTCCGCGGCCACCGTGCTGCGGCTGCGGCGCACCGGTGCCCGGCCGATGGCGCCCGAACTCGCGCTCGCCGCCCTGGGCCGAGCGCTGGGGAGCGGCGAGACGAACGTGCTGGTGGCGGACGTCGACTGGTCCCGGTTCACGCCCGCGTACACCGCTGTACGGCCCAGCATGCTGCTGGCCGACCTGCCCGACGCACGCGGGGCCCTCGTTCCGAACGGCGCGCCCGCTGCCGACGGCGCGGGCCCCGCCCTGCCGGAGGCGGCACGGCGGCTGGCCGCCCTGTCCGGCTCCGAACGGCACACGGCCCTCCTCGACCTCGTCCGCGGCCAGGTCGCGGCGGTCCTGGGCCACGGCGACCCGACCGCGATCGGATCCGAACGCCCCTTCCGGGAGCTGGGCTTCGACTCGCTGACCGGACTTGAGCTGCGCAACCGGCTCACCGTGGCCACCGGTCTGACACTGCCGGCCACCCTGGTCTTCGACCACCCCACCGTCGGTCGGTTGACCGCGCGCATCGACACCGAACTGGGCGGGGCCGACAGCACACCGCAGACGCAGACGCAGGAGCGGGCGCGGGCGCAGGCGCAGGCGGACGGGCTCGGGCCTGCGGCACCCGGACCGGACAGCGACGAGCCGATCGCGATCGTGGCGGTCGCCTGCCGACTGCCCGGAGGGGTGCGCTCGCCCGAGGACCTGTGGACGCTGCTCGCGGACGGCGTCGACGCGATGAGCGAGTTCCCCACCGACCGCGGCTGGGACCTCTCCCGGCTGTACGCCCCCGAGACGGACGGGCCGGGCACCTCGTACGTCCGGCACGGCGGATTCCTGTCCGAAGCGGCCGAGTTCGACGCCGCGTTCTTCGGGATCAGCCCGCGTGAGGCGCTCGCGATGGACCCGCAGCAGCGCCAGCTCCTCGAAACGTCGTGGGAGGTGCTCGAACGCGCCGGGATCGACCCCCAGTCGCTGCGCGGCAGCCGTACCGGGGTGTTCGCCGGAACCAACGGCCAGGACTACGAGGCCCTGCTCACCGACGTGCCCGACGGCGAGGACTTCGCCGCCACCGGAAACGCGGCGAGCGTCCTGTCCGGGCGGGTGGCGTACGCGCTCGGCCTCGAAGGCCCCGCCGTGACCGTCGACACCGCCTGCTCGGCCTCCCTGGTCGGCATCCACCTGGCGAGCCAGGCACTGCGCCGCCAGGAGTGCTCTCTCGCCCTCGCGGGCGGCGTCACCGTGATGAGCACCCCCCGTGCGTTCGTCAGCTTCAGCCGTCAGCGCGGTCTGGCACCGGACGGCCGCTGCAAGCCGTTCTCGGCAGGCGCCGACGGCACCGCGTGGGGCGAGGGCGTGGCGGTCCTGCTCCTCGAACGGCTCTCCGACGCGCGCCGGAACGGCCATCCGGTGCTCGCCGTGGTCCGCGGCTCGGCGGTCAACCAGGACGGCGCGTCGAACGGTCTGACGGCGCCGAACGGCCCGTCCCAGCAGCGGGTGATCCGGGCGGCGCTGGCCGACGGCGCCCTGACGCCCGCTGACGTCGACGCGGTCGAGGCCCACGGTACGGGCACCGTCCTGGGTGACCCGATCGAGGCACAGGCCCTGATCGCCGCGTACGGAGACCGGCCGGCGGACCGTCCGCTGCGGATCGGCTCGATCAAGTCGAACATCGGCCACACCCAGGCCGCCGCCGGCGCCGCCGGTGTGATCAAGATGGTGCTCGCCCTGCGGCACGGACTGCTGCCGAGGACCCTGCACGCCGAGGAGGCGTCCCCATACGTCGACTGGTCGGCCGGCGAGGTGTCGCTGCTGACCGAGGCGGTGCCGTGGGACCGCGACGACCGCCCGCGCCGGGCCGGCGTCTCGTCGTTCGGCGTGAGCGGCACCAACGCCCACATCGTCATCGAGGAGGCCCCCGAACTCCCCGTATCCGAACCGCACATCGGGGAGGGGGCGCCCGGGCAGGCTGCGCCTCGGGAGACAGCGCCTGCGGACGCCCTGGCCGAGGGAGTACTGCCGGAAGAGGTACGGCGGGAGGAGATACGGCCGGGAGAAGCGCGGCCCGGAGAAGCGCGGCCGGGCGGGGTGCGGCCGGGAGAGACGCCGCCGACGGAGCCGCTGCCGATCCTGCTGTCCGCCCGCGACGACGCCACGGTCGCCGCCCAGGCCGCGCGGCTCCACGAGCACCTCACGGCCCACCCTGACCTGACCCTGCCCGACGTCGCCCACGCGCTGGCCACCTCCCGCGCCGCCCTGGAACACCGGGCCGTGGTCCTGGCCCCGGACCGGGACGAGCTGCTCGGCACGCTCGCCGCCCTCGCGGACGGCGCGCCCGCGCCCGCCGTCCTGCGCGGGGCGGCAGGCGAGGGCCGGGTCGCCGTGCTCTTCCCCGGCCAGGGCAGCCAGAGCGTCGGCATGGGCCGTGCGCTGTACGGCCGATACCCGGCCTTCGCCGCGTGCCTGGACGAGGTGTGCGCGGCGTTCGCCCCGGAACTGCAGCGGCCCCTGCTCGACGTACTGCACGCAGAGCCCGGCACCCCCGAAGCGGACCTGCTCGACCGGACCGAGTACACCCAACCCGCCCTGTTCGCGGTGGAGGCGGCGCTCTACCGGCTCCTCGAAGGATGGGGGCTGCGCCCCGACTACCTGCTCGGCCACTCCATCGGCGAGCTGACCGCCGCATACGTCGCCGGGGTGCTCACCCTGCCCGAGGCCGCGCGGCTCGTCGCCGCCCGTGGCCGCCTCATGCAGGCGCTGCCGGAGGGCGGCGCGATGCTCGCCGTGGCCCTGGCCCCCGAGGACCTGGCGCCGCTGCTCGACGGCCACCGGCACCGCGTCGACGTCGCGGCGGTGAACGGTCCCGCCGCCACGGTGCTGTCCGGCGACGAGGAAGCGGTCCTGGACATCGCCGCTCGATGCGCCGAACGCGGCGTCAAGCACCGGCGGTTGAACGTCAGCCACGCCTTCCACTCCAGTCGGATGGACGGCATGCTCGCCGACTTCGGCGACCTCGCGAGCGAACTGGACCTCGCCCCCGCACGGATCCCGATCGTCTCCAACGTGACCGGCACCGCGCTCACCGCCGACGAGGCCACCGCGCCGGAGTACTGGGTGCGGCACGTGCGGGAGACCGTCCGCTTCCACGACGGCATCCGCTGGCTGCACTCCCGTGGCGTCACCGTCTTCCTCGAACTCGGTCCGGACGGCGTGCTGTCCGCGATGGGCGCCGGATGCCTCCCCGACGCCGTGGACGAGGTCGCGTTCGTACCGACGCTGCGCCCCTCCTGGCCGGAGCCGCGCGCCGTCACCGCCGCACTCGCCGAACTGCACACCCGTGGCGTCCCGTTGGACTGGCCGACGATCGCGACGGGCTGGGGCGGCCGTCCCGTACCCCTGCCGACCTACCCGTTCCGGCGGCGGCGCTACTGGCCGGACGCCACCCCCGCCCCGGTGCCCGCGGCCGACCCGGCGGACACCCGCTTCTGGAACGCCGTGGCCCGGCAGGACATCACGTCGCTCACCGATGAGCTCGGCGTGACGGAGACGGCGCCGCTGCCCGAGCTGCTGCCCGCGCTGTCCGCGTGGCGCGAGCGCCGCCACACGGAATCCGCCGTCCAGGACTGGCGCTACCGGATCAGCTGGCGACGGCTGACCGACCTGCCCCGGCCCCGTCCCACCGGCACCTGGATCGTCGTCGCGCCGTCCGCGCCCGAGGCTGCGGCCGAGACGGCCGGCGTGCTCGCCGCGCTGGCCCGCTGCGGCGCGCAGGCCCAGCTGCTCACCGTCGGACCGGACACTGACACTGACACTGACACTGACACTGACACCGACACCGACACCGACACCGATGCCGGTACGGCACTGCGTGTCGCGCTCGCCGCGGCGGACGCCCCGCCGGCCGGGGTCCTGTCCCTGCTGGCCCTCGACGGGCGACCGCACCCCGGCCGCGCCGAACTGACCGCGGGCCTGACCGGAACCGTACGGCTGATCCAGACGCTCGCCGAGGTGGAAGCGGAAACGGAAGCGGAAGCCGAGCCCGGGGCCGGAGCCAGGACCGGGGCCGGCGCTGGGACCAGGCTGTGGTGCGTGACGCGCGGCGCGGTCGCCGCCGACCGCACCGCCCCCGTCACCGACCCCGCCCAGGCCCAGATCTGGGGCCTCGGCAGGGTCGCCGCCCTGGAGCACCCGCGGTGGTGGGGCGGGCTCGCCGATCTGCCCGCCGAGCCCGACGACACGGCGTACGACCGGCTCTGCGCCGTCGTCACCGGAGGAACCGGAGGAACCGGAGGCACCGGACATACGGGAGACACCGGTGAGGACCAGGTCGCCATCCGGCCCGCCGGCGTCCTCGGCCGGAGGCTGATCCGCGCCGCCGCCCCTGCCACCTCCTCCGACGGAGGCTGGCAGCCCCGAGGCACGGTCCTCATCACCGGCGGGACCGGCGGGATCGGCGCACACGTGGCCCGCCTGCTGGCCGCCGACGGCGCCGACCACCTGGTGCTCGTCAGCCGCTCCGGCGCCGACGGGCCCGAGGCGGCCCGTCTCGTGGCCGAGTTGGGGACCCGGGTGACCGTCGCCGCCTGCGACGTCACCGACCGCCGCGCGGTCGCCGAGCTCGTCGCCCGCGTGGCCGCCGAGGGCCACCCGATCCGCTCCGTACTGCACGCCGCGGGGATCAGCCGCCACGCGCCCCTCGCGGACACCACCCCGGACGAGATCGCGGACACCCTGGCCGCGAAGACGAGGGGCGCCGCCGTCCTGCACGAGGCGTTCGCCGACACCGAGCTGGACGCGTTCGTGCTCTTCTCGTCCATCGCGGGCGTCTGGGGCAGCGGCGGCCAGGCCGCGTACGCGGCGGCCAACGCCTACCTCGACGCCCTCGCCGAACACCGCCGGGCCCGGGGGCTCCCCGCCACCTCGGTGGCGTGGGGAGCCTGGGCGGGCGTCGGCATGGCCACCGTCGGCGACGCAGCCGAGCGGCTGCGCCGTCGCGGGATCACCGTGATGGACCCGGACCGCGCCGTCGCCGCCCTGCGCCGCGCCGTCGCCGAGGACGAACCCCAGGTCACCGTCGCCGACGTGGACTGGGACCGGTTCGTCCCCCTCTTCACCGGAGCCCGCCCGAGCCGGCTCCTCGCCGAACTCCCGGAGGCGGCGGACCTTCTCACCGACGCGAACGTCGATCCCGCGCCGGTGCCGGACGGCCTCGGCCGCCGGGTGGCCGCACTGCCGGAGGCCGACGGCACCCGACTGCTGCTGGACCTCGTGCGTGCCGAAGCCGCCGCGGTCCTCGGTCACGCAGACTCGGACGAGGTCGACGCCGACCGGGCCTTCCGCGGTCTCGGCTTCGACTCGCTCACCTCGGTCCAGCTCCGCGACCGGCTGGCCGTCGCTCTCGGCACGCCGCTGCCCGCCACCCTCGTGTTCGACCACCCCAGCCCCGCCGTCCTGGCCGGGCACCTGCGTGACACGCTCCTCGGCCTGCGGCCGGAGCGGTCGCGGGGCGGTCCGTCCGGCCAGGGCGGCCAGAGCGGGCTTGTGCGGTCCGCCGACAGCGACGATCCGATCGTCGTCGTCGGAATGGGCTGCCGCTTCCCCGGCCGGGTGGAATCCCCGGAGGAGTTGTGGGACCTGGTCGCCGCCGGTGGTGACGCGATCTCGGGATTCCCGACGGACCGGGGCTGGGACCTCGACGCCCTGTACGACCCGGACCCCGAGCGCAGCGGCACCTCCTACGCCCGTGAGGGCGGCTTCCTCGCGGACGCGGGCGAGTTCGACGCGGGCTTCTTCGGGATCAGTCCCCGTGAGGCGCTGGCCATGGATCCGCAGCAGCGGCTGCTCCTCGAGGTGACCTGGGAGGCACTGGAGCGCGCGGGGATCGCTCCCGACTCGCTGCGCACCAGCCCGACCGGTGTGTTCATGGGCACCAGCGGCCAGGACTACATGTCCCTGCCGGCCGACGCGAGCAGCGAGGGCTACTTCCTGACCGGGAACGCGGCGAGCGTGGTGTCGGGCCGGCTTGCGTACGTGTTCGGGCTTGAGGGCCCGGCGGTGACGGTGGACACGGCGTGTTCGTCGTCCCTTGTGGCGATGCACCTCGCGGCGCAGGCACTGCGGGCGGGCGAATGCTCGCTGGCGCTGGCCGGCGGCGCGACGGTGATGTCGACACCCGCCGGATTCGTGGAGTTCAGCCGCCAGCGCGGCCTGGCCCCCGACGGCCGCTGCAAGCCCTTCGCCACTGCGGCGGACGGTACCGGCTGGGCCGAGGGCGCGGGCGTACTCCTCCTTGAGCGGTTGTCGGACGCTCGCCGCAACGGCCATCGGGTGCTCGGGGTGCTGCGGGGTTCGGCCGTCAACCAGGACGGTGCCTCGAACGGCCTGACGGCTCCGAACGGTCCGTCGCAGCAGCGGGTCATCCGGCAGGCGCTGGCGAATGCCGGTCTGACCGCCGGCGAGGTGGACGTGGTGGAGGGACACGGGACCGGTACGAGGCTGGGCGACCCGATCGAGGCGCAGGCGCTCCTTGCGACGTATGGCCAGGACCGGCCGGAGGGCCGTCCGCTGTGGCTGGGGTCGGTGAAGTCGAACATCGGGCACACGCAGGCTGCCGCGGGTGTGGCCGGCGTGATCAAGATGCTGATGGCCATGCGGCACGGGCAGCTGCCCGGAACGCTGCATGTCGATGAACCGTCGTCGCACGTGGACTGGTCGACGGGTGACGTACGCCTGCTGACGCAGGCACTGCCCTGGTCCGGTGAGGGAGGTCCGCGACGGGCGGGCGTGTCCTCGTTCGGAGTCAGCGGCACCAACGCCCACCTGATCCTTGAGGAGCCGCCGGCCACCGAGCCTTCTGCTGCTGAGCCTGTGGCGGCGACGCCGGAGTTGCCGACGCCGGAGATACCGACGCTGGGGATGCCGGGGCCGGTGCCGTGGCTGGTGTCGGGTCGTGGGGACGCGGGTCTGCGCGGGCAGGCGGCGCGCCTTGCTGAGTTCGTCCGCGAGCGTGAGGGCGCCGACGTCTCCGGCGTGGCTTCCGTGTTGGCAGGCCGTACGGCGTGGGACGACCGTGCGGTGGTCGTGGGTACGGATGCCGCGGAGTTGGTTGCGAGTCTTGATGCGCTGGCCGAGGGCGTTCCGGCTGAGGGCTTGGTGACCGGTTCGCCGGTGACGGGGAAGACGGCGGTGCTGTTCACCGGCCAGGGGTCGCAGTTCGCCGGGATGGGTGCGGAGCTGTATGAGCGGTTCGAGGCGTTCGCCGGTGTGGTGGACGAGGTGTGTGCGGTGGCGGATGAGTTGTTGCCGGAGCCGTTGCGTCCTGTGCTCTTCGGTTTGGACGGTCGTGGTGACCTGATCGACCAGACGGTGTTCGCTCAGGTCGGTCTGGTGGCGCTGGAGGTGGGCCTGTGGCGGGTTCTGGTCGAGAGCGGTGTTCGGGCGGATGTGCTGGTGGGGCATTCGGTCGGTGAGATCAGTGCGGCTGTGGCTGCGGGCGTGCTGAGTCTGTGTGACGCGGTGCGGCTGGCCTGTGTACGGGGCCGGCTGATGCAGGGGATGCCGGCCGGTGGGGTGATGGTGTCCGTGGCTGCGCCTGTGGAGGAGGTCCGGGAGCGGATCGCGGGCCTTGCCGGTGTGTGGGTGGCTGCGGTGAACGCGCCGGGGTCGGTCGTGCTGGCCGGTGAGGCGGATGCCGTACGTGGTGT
>NZ_JACSCH020000036.1:15130-25346 GCF_014451325.2 Streptomyces sp. CB02980
AAGCTGGAAGCCGATGGGGTACGCACCCGCTCGCTGCCGGTGAGTCACGCCTTCCACACCCCGCTGATGGACCCGATGCTGGGCGACTTCTCCGCGGCGCTGGCGGATCTGTCCTTCGGGCCTGCGGAGATCCCGGTCGTCTCGACGGTGACCGGTGAGCCGGCGGGGGCCGACTTCGGCAGCCCCGCGTACTGGGTGCGGCATGTGCGGCAGCCGGTCCGGTTCGCCGACGCGGTGGACACCGCACGGGAGTCGGGGGCCCGGCTTTGGGCGGAGGTCGGTCCGCAGCCGGCTCTGTCCGCCGCCATGGAGGAGCGTGCGGGCGAGGCCGTCGCCTCCTTCATGCGGCGTGACCATGACCAGGTCACCGGCCTGCTGACCGGACTCTCCCGACTCCATGTCCACGGGCTCGGAGTGGACTGGGACCGCTGGCTGCCCCGCGCGGCGGGTTCCGTCGAGGTGCCGACGTACGCCTTCCAGCGGCGCCGCTACTGGGCGGCGGGTTCCGTGGGAGCCTCCGCGGGGTCACTCGCCGGGACGGGGCTTGAGGTCGCGGGACATCGACTCCTTGGCGCGCAGGTGGCCCTCGCCGACGGCGGTGTGGTGTTCACGGGGCGGTTGTCGGTGTCCGCGCAGCCGTGGCTGGCCGATCACGCGGTGTCCGGTGTGGTCGTGCTGCCGGGGACCGCGTTCGTGGATCTGGTGGCGCATGCCGGTCTTCAGGTGGGGTGTGCGCGGGTCGAGGAGTTGACCCTGCAGGCGCCGTTGGTGCTGGCCGAGGACGGGCCGGGTGTGACGGTGCAGGTCGTGGTCGACGCACCCGGCGAGCACGGGCAGCGCAAGGTCGGCATCCACTCCCGCCCGGACACCGGGGAGGGTGAGTGGACCCGGCACGGCGCCGGCGTCCTCATCGAGGCGGCGGATGCCCCCGAAGCGGGCTGGGCCTGGCCGCCGGCGGGCGAAGCAGTTGCGGCGGAGGACGTCTACGCCGGGCTGGCGGATGCCGGGTTCGACTACGGCCCCGTGTTCCGGGGGCTGAAGCAGGTCTGGCAGGACGGTGAGGACGTGTACGCGGAGGTCGTCCTGCCCGACGATCCGTCCGGTTTCGCTCTGCATCCGGCCCTGCTGGACGCCGCTCTCCATGCCCTCGCCGCCACTTCCGGCAGTGGTGAGGGCGGGCTTCCGTTCGCGTTCACGGGCGTCACGGTCCATCGCACCGGTGCGCGGACTCTGCATGCGCGGTTGCGTCGGGGTGCCGACGGTGTGACCGTCGAGGCCGTCGACCCGACCGGACGGCCCGTCGTCACCGTCGACTCCCTCGCCTTCCGGCCGGTCAGCGAGGCGGCGCTCCATTCGGCGCAGGACGTCCCGTTGCGGATGCGCTGGGACCAGGTCGCTGTCGTACCGGACGGGCTGCCGTCCCATCCCGAGGACTGTGCCCTGGTGTCGGCGGGCCATCACGCCGGCGTGGCTGACGTGGTGCGCGCCGTGAACGACGGCGCGTCCGCTCCCACCTGGGTGGTCCTCGACCTGCCGGACAGCGCCGCCGGATCGGTGCCGGAGCGCGCCCGCGCCGCGACGGAGTGGGTGCTTCTCCAGGTGCAGACGTTCCTGACCGCGCCCGTGCTCGCGGAAACGCGGTTGGTGATCCGTACCGAGGGAGCGGTCGTCACCGGTCCCGGCGACCGGAGCGTGGACCCGGCCGTCGCCGCGGTCTGGGGCCTGGCGCGGGCGGCCGTCGCGGAGAACCCCGACCGACTTCACTTGGTCGACACCGACACCGACACCGACACCGACACCGACGGAGTGTCCGTCGGGGGGCTGCTGGCCGCGATCCACGGAGCGAGCCGTGAGCAGGTAGCGCTCCGCAAGGGGGTGTTGTTCGCCCCGCGACTGGTGCCGCTGGAGGACGACGTGCTGTCCGTCCCGGAGGGCGCGAGCTGGCGGCTGGCCCCCGGTGGGCAGACGATCGACGGTCTGAGCCTGGTTGCCGATCCGGCTGACCCGACTGACCCGACCGATCCAGCCGATCCAGCCGATCCAGCCGATCCGGTCGGTCCGGTCGGGCTCGCGTCGGGCCAGGTGCGGGTGGCGGTGCGCGCCGCCGGACTGAACTTCCGGGACGTGATGGTCGCGCTCGGGATGTATCCGGGACGCGCCGCGCTGGGCGCGGAGGGCGCCGGGGTGGTGACCGAGGTGGGCCCGGACGTGACCGGAGCGGCCGTCGGTGACCGGGTGTTCGGCCTCATGCCGGAGTGCTTCGGACCGAGCGCCGTGGCGGACGCCCGGACGCTCGCCGCCGTACCCGAGGACTGGTCGTTCACGGAGGCGGCCTCGGTGCCGATCGTGTTCCTGACGGCCTGGTACGCGCTGCGCGACCTGGCGGATCTGCGCCCCGGCGAGCGGGTTCTGATCCACGCGGGTGCGGGCGGCGTGGGCATGGCGGCGATCCAGCTCGCGCGCCACCTCGGTGCCGAGGTGTTCGCCACGGCTCACCCCACCAAGTGGGCCACCCTGCGGTCACTCGGAGTCGCCGAGGACCACATGGCCTCTTCCCGCGATCTCGACTTCCGCGCCCGGTTCGCCGCGCTGACCGGAGGGAAGGGCGTCGATGTCGTACTGAACTCGCTGGCCGGTGAGTTCGTGGACGCCTCGCTCGAACTGCTGCCGCGCGGCGGACGGTTCATCGAGATGGGCAAGACCGACGTCCGTACGGGAGACGGGGTCCCGGCCGGTGTGACGTACCGGACCTTCGACCTGGCCGACCCGGAGCCGGAGCGGATCGGCGCCATGCTGTCCGCGGTGGTCGACCTGCTGCGGCGGGGCGCACTGGACCTGCTGCCGATCACGGCCTGGGACATCCGGGAGGCCCCGGCGGCGTTCCGCCATCTCGGCCAGGCCAAGCACACCGGCAAGCTGGTCCTCACCGTGCCCGCACCGCTCGACCCGGCCGGCACCGTGCTCGTCACCGGTGGCACAGGCACCCTCGGGTCGTTGCTGGCCCGGCACCTGGTCGCCGAGTACGGCGTACGACGCCTGCTCCTGACCAGTCGTCAAGGGCCGGCGGCGGCAGGCGCTGCCGAACTGGTCGAGGAACTGCGGCAGTCGGGAGCCGAGGCGCGTGTCGTGGCCTGTGACGTGTCCAGCCGGGACGAGGTCGCCGCCCTCCTCGACCGCATCGACCCGGACCACCCGCTGACGGGTGTGCTGCACGCCGTCGGGGTGGTCGACGACGCGGTCATCGGGTCGCTCGGCCCGCAGCGGCTCGCTGCCGTGCTCTCTGCCAAGGCCGACTCGGCCTGGCACCTGCACGAACTGACCCGCGGCGCCGATCTGGCGATGTTCACCCTGTTCTCCTCGGCCGCGGGCGTACTCGGCTCCCCCGGGCAGGGCAACTACGCCGCGGCGAACACCTTCCTCGACGCGCTCGCCCAACACCGCCACGCCCGTGGCCTGCCCGCGCAGTCGCACTCCTGGGGCCTGTGGGCACAGCGCAGCGGGATCAGCGGGCACCTCACCGAGGGGGACCTGGCACGCATCTCCGCCTCCGGGATGGTGCCGCTGAGCACCGAGGCCGGCCTGCGCCTGTGGGACCGGGCCGGGGGACGGACGGACCAGCCCCATCTGACGCTGCTCCAGCTGACCCCGCGGCACCGCCACACCCATCCCCTCCTTGCGGGCCCGGCCGCATCCCGGCGCACCCCGCGGGTGCGGGCCGCGGCGGCCGTCGGACAGAACGAGGCCCGCGGCCGGCTGGCCACGCTGCCGGACGGTGAGCGGCGCCGGGTGCTCCTCGGCCTGGTCCGGGAGCACGCCGCCGCCGTCCTGGGGCACCCCTCCGTCGAGACGGTGGAGGACGAACGCGCCTTCAAGGACCTGGGGTTCGACTCGCTGACCGGCATCGAGCTGCGCAACCGGCTCAACGCCGCCACCGGGGTGTCGCTGCGGCCCACCCTGGTCTTCGACCACCCGACGCCGCAGCTGCTCGCCGAGTACCTCGACCGGCAGGTCACCGCCGGGAGCGGGGCAGTGGACACCGCCGGCGGCGGCGTCGCCGACACGGCCGAGGACGACCTCGTCGGGGACCACCTCACCGAGGACGACTTCCGCCGGATGCTGGCCGCCATCCCGTTCCGGACCCTCCGGGAGGCCGGTCTCACCGGCCCGCTGCTGCGGCTCGCCCGCGGAGACGGCGGTCCGTCCGCCGGGCCGGAGCAGCGGCCCGAGGAGATCGACGCCATGGATGCCGACGATCTGATCCGCATCGCCCTCGACACGTTCAAAGACTGACGCCTCCAGGAGTGACGACCATGCAATCCTCGGCCGACCAGCTCGTCCAGGCGCTGCGCGCGGCGCTGAAGGACAACGACCGGCTCCGGCGGGAGCACCGCGAGCTGGCCACAGTCGCGCGGGAACCGATCGCCGTCGTCGGCATGGCCTGCCGCTATCCGGGAGGCGTGACCTCACCGGCGGAGCTGTGGCAGCTGGTCGGGCGGGGCGGTGACGCGATCACCCCCTTCCCGCGCGACCGCGGCTGGAGCCTCGACGAGCTGCGCGGCGCCGACGCCGACGAGGCCGGCACCTCCTACGTCCAGCGCGGCGGATTCCTGCACGACGCCGCGGACTTCGACGCCGAGTTCTTCGGCATCAGCCCGCGTGAGGCGCTGGCGATGGACCCGCAGCAGCGGCTGCTCCTGGAGACCAGCTGGGAGGCCGTCGAACGCGCGGGCATCGACCCGGCGTCGCTGCGCGGCAGCAAGGTCGGCGTCTTCTCCGGGATGATGGGCCAGGGGTACGCCTGGCGCCTCTCGGACATCCCGCCGGAGGTCGAGGGATACGTCGGCACGGGCAACACCGCGAGCGTCGCCTCCGGCCGGGTCGCTTACGCGCTCGGCCTCGAAGGGCCCGCGATCACCATCGACACCGCCTGCTCCTCCTCGCTGGTGGCCGTGCACCTGGCCGCGCACGCCCTGCGTCGCGGGGAGTGCTCCATGGCGCTGGCCGGCGGGGTCACCGTGATGTCCACCCCGGACACCTTCGTGGAGTTCTCGCGCCAGCGCGGCCTGGCGCCGGACGGGCGCTGCAAGGCCTTCTCCGCCGACGCCGACGGCACCGGCTGGGGAGAAGGGGTCGGCGTGCTGCTCCTCGAGAAGCTGTCGGACGCGCGGCGCCTCGGCCACCCCGTCCTGGCCGTGATCCGGGGCAGCGCGGTCAACCAGGACGGCGCCAGCAACGGACTGACCGCCCCCAGCGGCCCCGCCCAGGAGGCGGTGATCCGCCAGGCGTTGACGACGGCCGGGCTCATGGCCGCCGATGTCGACGCGGTGGAGGCGCACGGAACCGGCACCCGGCTCGGCGACCTCATCGAGGCACAGTCGCTCCTCGCCACGTACGGGACCGGCCGTCCGGAGGGCGACCCCGTACGGATCGGTTCGCTGAAGTCGAACATCGGGCACACCCAGGCCGCGGCCGGGGTCGGCGGCATCATCAAGATGATCATGGCGATGCGGCACCGGACCCTGCCGCGCACCCTGCACGCGGAGACGGCCACCACCGCGATCGACTGGTCCTCGGGCACCATGGCCCTGCTCACCGAGCAACTGCCCTGGCCGGAACGAGACCGCCCGGCCCGCGCCGCCGTCTCGTCCTTCGGGGTCAGCGGCACCAACGCGCACATCATCCTCGAGGCGCCGGGCGCCTCCGACGAGACGGTGCCCGACGACGGGTCCGATCCCACCGACGGCGCCGGCTCCACCGACGGCGCCGGCTCCACCGACGGCGCAGGCTCCACCGACGGTGTCGGTTCGGTCGACGGAAGCGATTCCTCCGACGGTGCCCGCTCCGCCGACGGTGTCGATTCGGTCGATGGTGCCGGCTCCACAGACAGCGCCGGTGCCCCCGGCGTCACCGCGGCGTCGGCCGGCGCACCCCGGCCGTGGCTGCTCGCCGCCCGGACCCCCGCCGCACTGCGCGGGCAGGCCCAGCGGCTCTACGACCTCGTCTCCGCCCGCCCCGAGCTGCGCGACGCCGACATCGAGGTCTCCCTGCGCACCGGCCGTACGCCGTTCGACCACCGCGCCGTGATAGCCGGCGACGACCGCGCAACGCGGGCAGGCGCGCTGGCCGCACTCGCCCGCGACGAGCGCTCTCCGCACGTGGTGACCGGCCGGGCCGTCCGCGGCGACGCCGTCTTCGTCTTCCCCGGCCAGGGCTCCCAGTGGACCGGCATGGGACTCGACCTGTACGAGACCTACCCGGCCTTCGCCGAGCACCTGCGGGCGTGCGAAGAGGCGCTGGACCCGTACGTCGACTGGTCACTGCTGTCGGTGCTGCGCGGCGAACCCGACGCACCCTCGCTGGACCGCGTCGACGTCGTCCAGCCCGCCCTCTTCGCGGTGATGGTGTCGCTGGCACACCTGTGGCGCTCGCTGGGCGTGCGACCGGCCGCCGTCATCGGTCACAGCCAGGGCGAGATCGCCGCGGCGTACGTGGCCGGGGCCCTCTCCCTGGAGGACGCCGCCCGCATCGTCGCGCTGCGCAGCCGGGCGCTGCGGGGCCTGTCCGGGCAGGGCGCGATGGCAGTCGTCTCCATGTCCGCCGACGAGGCTGCCCGGCGTATCGACAAGGCCCGGCGTGCCGATCACGGTGCGAGCATCGGGAACGGCGGGCGTACCGGGAACGGCGACGGCAGTCTGTCCGTCGCGGCCGTCAACGGACCCGCCTCCACAGTCGTCGCCGGGGCCCCCGAGGCCGTCGACAGCTTCCTCGACCAGGCCGCCGCGGAGGGGTTCCAGACCCGTCGCCTCCCCGTCGACTACGCCTCCCACTCCCCGCAGATGGAGGAGATCCGGCAGGACCTTCTCGACGCCCTCGCGGACGTCACCACGCACCCGGGCGCCACCCCGTTCTACTCCACGGTCACCGCCGACGTGATGGACACCGCCGGACTCGACGCGGCCTACTGGCACCGGAACCTGCGGCAGACCGTGCGCTTCGAGGAGACGGTCCGCCTGCTCCTCGACCACGAGCACCGCCAGTTCATCGAGTGCAGCCCGCACCCGGCCCTGCTCGCCGCGGTGGCCGACACCGCCGCCGCGGCCGAGGTGCCCGCCGCTGCCGTCGGTTCGCTGCGCCGCGACGACGGCGGCCGGAGCCGGTTCCTGACCAGCCTGGCCGAGGCCCACGCGCACGGCGTGACGGTGGACTGGGCCGCCCTGCCGGGGGCCGACGGCGACCGGGTCGAACTGCCGACCTACGCCTTCGAGCGCCGGCGCCACTGGCTCACCTCGACCCCGGGTGGCAGCCACGGGCTGACCGCCGCGGGACTGCACAGCGCCGAGCACCCGCTGCTCGGCGCGGCCGTGACCGTCGCCGCCGCCGACGGCCTGCTCCTGACCGGGCGTCTCGGCCTGGACTCGCACCCCTGGCTGGCCGACCACCGCATCCTCGACGCGGTACTGGTGCCCGGCACCGCTCTGCTGGAGGTGGCGACCCACGCCGCGCGGCTCACCGGCGCGGGAGGCGTCTCCGAGCTCACCCTGGAGTCACCGCTGATCGTCCCGGATGACGGCACGGTCGAGGTACAGGTCCTGGTGGCGGAACCGGACGACGACGGCCGTCGCCCGCTGACCATCCACTCCCGCGCCGGAGACGCCCCGGACTCCCTGGACTCCCCGACCGCCCCGGACTCCCCGGCCACCCCGGTTTCCCCGGACCCCTCGGACTCCGTGGACTCCTCGGACTCCCTGAACGAGGCGGCCTGGCGCCGTCATGCCCGCGGCTTCCTCACCACCGACACCTACAGCGACACCGACGCTCACAGCGACACCGGTACCGACGCGTCTGCGCCCGTGGCGACGGCCGTCGCCTGGCCGCCCCCCGGAGCGACCCCCGTCCCCGCCGATGACCTCTACACCCGTCTGGCCGCCGCCGACTTCCAGTACGGCGACGCCTTCCGCGGGCTGCGTGCCGCCTGGCGGCACGGCCGGGACCTCTTCGCCGAGGTGCAGTTGCCGACCGGGCATGACACGGAGGCCGGCCGGTTCGGCCTGCACCCCGCCCTGCTCGACAGCGCCCTGCACGCCCTCGGCCTCGGCCCCTTCGCGGACGAGGGGGACAACGGCGGGCGGCTGCCGTTCTCCTGGAGCGACGTCCGGCTGCACCAGCCGGGCACCGACCGGCTGCGCGTGCGGATCTCCCCGGTCGAGGGGACGGACGCCGTCTCGCTGCGAGCCACCGACGCGACCGGCGAGCCGGTCCTGACCGTCGGCTCCCTGGCGCTGCGCCCCGTCTCGCCGGAGCTCGTCCGCACCGCCACGGCGTCCCGTACCTCCGACGGACTGCTGTGCCGGGTCGAGTGGCCCGTACGCCCCCGCCCGTCGGCGCCCTCGGCGCCCGGCCGGACGGTCGTCCTCGGCGACGACCTCCCCGGCTGGCCCACTGCCGACCGGCTGCCCGGGCTCCGCCCCACCCTTGAGGAGGGCTCTCTCTGGGATACGCTGCCCGGCCCCGTACCGACGGACGTCGTCCTGGTGTGCGACACGGCGCCGACGGATCCGGACGATGACGCCGCCGAGGCCGCCCGCACGGCGGTCGTCCGCACGCTGCGCCTGGTCCAGGACTGGATCGGCGACGAGCGGCTCGCGGAATCCCGGCTGGTTCTAGTCACCCGTGGCGCCGTCGAGGCGCTGCCGGGCGAGGGCGTCACCGATCTGGCGCAGGCCGCGATATGGGGCCTGGTGCGGTCTGCCCAGTCCGAACACCCGCGCCAGTTCACCCTGTTGGACATCGACGACACGGACATCGCCGCTGACCTCCTGCGTGCCGCCCTCGCGACGGGCGAGGACCAACTCGCCGTCCGTGGTGGCTCCCTGCACACCCCCACGCTCACCCGAGTCCCGACCGCCCCGACCGCCCCGGCCGCCGGGGCCGAAGAGCGCCCGATCGACCCGGACGGGACGGTCCTTGTGACCGGTGGCACGGGTGTGCTGGGTGGGCTTGTGGCGGAGTGGCTGGTGTCGGTGTGTGGTGTGCGGCATCTGGTCCTGGCGGGCCGTCGGGGCATGTCCGACAGCGTGGCGGAACAGGTGGAGTGGCTGACGGAGTCGGGTGCTCGGGTTCGGGTGGTGGCGGCGGACGTGTCGTCCCGGGTCGGCGTGGAGGAGGCTCTTGCCTCCGTGGAGGCCGGGCATCCGTTGACGGGTGTCGTGCACGCGGCCGGTGTCGTGGACGACGGTGTGGTGGGTTCGCTCTCGCCCGAGCGCGTCGGTGCGGTGATGGGCGGCAAGGCGGGCGGTGCCTGGTGGCTGCACGCGCTGACGGAGGGCATGGATCTCTCGTTCTTCCTGGTGTTCTCGTCGGTGGCCGGTGTGGTGGGCTCCGCAGGGCAGGCCAACTACGCGGCGGCGAACGGGTTCCTGGACGGCCTGATGCAGCAGCGTCGCGCTCGCGGACTGGTGGGCCAGTCGGTGGCCTGGGGCCTGTGGGACGTGACCGAGGGTCTGGCCGGCGGGCTCAGCGAGGGTGACCTGGCCCGGATGTCCCGGGGCGGGATCAGCGGCCTGTCCGCTGCAGAGGGACTCGGGCTCCTGCAGGCCGCGTTGCACCTGCCGGACTCCCTGCTCGTGGCGGCGCGTTGGGACATGACCGTCTGGCGCGACGCCGAGATCGTGCCGACGATGCTGCGCGGACTGGTACGCGGCGGCCGTGCAGCGCCCCGCTCCCGCCGCCCCGCCAGCGACGGTCTGGCGGAGCGGCTGACCGGGCTGTCGGAATCCCAGCTGAGCAAGGCCGTGGTGGAAGCGGTACGAGCTGAAGTGGCGTCTGTTCTCGGTTTTGCGTCGGTGGTGGATGTGCCGGTGGGGTTGGCGTTTCGTGAGATGGGTTTTGATTCGCTGACGGCTGTGGAGTTGCGTAATCGGTTGGGTGTGTCGTTGGGGGTTCGGCTTTCGGCGACGGTGGTTTTCGATTATCCGTCGGTGGGTGCGTTGGCTGAGTTCGTGTGTGGGTTGGTGCGGGTTGACGGGGGTGTTGACGGGGTCGTTTCCGGGGCCGGGGCCGGGGCTGGGGCCGGGGTGGTTTCGGTTGTTGATGCGGGTGACCCGGTGGTGATTGTGGGGGTGGGGTGCCGTTATCCGGGTGGTGTGGTTT
Source organism: Streptomyces sp. CB02980 (assembly GCF_014451325.2). Taxonomy (GTDB): domain Bacteria; phylum Actinomycetota; class Actinomycetes; order Streptomycetales; family Streptomycetaceae; genus Streptomyces. The sequence goes on from NZ_JACSCH020000036.1 coordinate 25,280, forward strand.
CGGGTGAGGGTTTGTGGGGTCTGGTGGCGTCGGGTGGGGATGCGGTGGGTGGGTTCCCGGTTGATCG
>NZ_JACSCH020000037.1 GCF_014451325.2 Streptomyces sp. CB02980
CCGATGTCCGGGAGGCGGCCTCGCTGCCGTCCGGAGTCCGGTACCGCACCTTCGACCTCTCCGAACCGGAGCCCGCCCGGATCGGCGCGATGCTGACGGAGCTGCTCACGATGTTCCGGGACGGCGCCCTGCGGCTCCTGCCGCTGACCTCGTGGGACGTACGAAGGGCCCCGGCCGCGTTCGGGCACGTGCGGTCGGCCCGGCACACCGGCAAGGTCGTTCTCGACATTCCCGCGCCGCTCGATCCGAACGGCACCGTCCTGATCACCGGCGGCACCGGGACGCTGGGCGCGCTGGTCGCCGAGCACCTGGTCACCACGCACGGCGTACGGCACCTCCTGCTCGTCGGCAGGCGCGGTCCGCAGGCACCCGGGGCTGATGAACTCGCCGAACGACTGCGGCAGTCCGGTGCCGATGTCCGTATCGTCGCCGCCGATCTGGCGCGCCGCGAAGTGACCGTGGACGTCCTCGCGCAGGTCGGTACGGAGCACCCGCTCACCGGCGTCGTCCACGCGGCGGGCATCGCCGACGACGGGGTCCTCGGCGCCCTGACGCCCGGCCGGGTCGAGCGGGTCATGGCCGCCAAGGCCGACGCGGCCTGGCATCTGCACGAGCTGACCCGTGACGCGGACCTGGCGATGTTCACCCTGTTCTCGTCCGCCTCCGGAGTGCTCGGGTCCCCGGGCCAGGCCAACTACGCGGCGGCGAACACCTTCCTGGACGCTCTGGCCGAGCACCGCAGGGCGCGGGGCCTCGCGGCACAGTCCCTGTCGTGGGGGCTGTGGGCGCGGCGCAGCGCCATCAGCGGTCACCTCACCGATGCCGACCTGGCCCGGGTGGCCCGGTCCGGGATGGTGCCGCTCGGCGATGAGCACGGCCTGCGGCTGCTGGACGGGGCGCGGGAGCGCTGCGGACGCGCGCACGCCGTACCGGTGCTGCTCGCACCGGGGCACCGGCACACCCATCCGCTCCTTGCCCAGCTGGGCGGGCCCGCCCGCCCGGCCCGCACCTCGCACGGCGGCGGGGCCGGCGCACCGTCCGTACCGCTGGCCGAAAGGCTCCGCGAGCTGTCGGCGGAGGAGCAGCGGCGGATGCTGCTGACCCTGGTGCGTGAGCAGTCCGCGGCCGCCCTCGGGCACGAGTCCACGGATGCCATCGGTGCCCGGAAGCCGTTCAAGGAGCTGGGTCTCGACTCGCTCACCGGTGTCGAGGTGCGCAACCGGCTCGGCGCCGCGACGGGGGTGACCCTGCGCGCCACGGTGGTCTTCGACTTCCCCACGCCCGCGGCGCTCGCCGACCACCTGTGGGAGACGCTCCGGCCGGACGACGGCACGCAGGAGCCCCCGATCATCGCCGATCTCGCCCGTCTGGAGGCCGCGCTGACGCAGGCCCCGGACTCCGGTGACCTGCGCGACGAGATCACCGCCCGCCTGGAGGAGATCCTCTGGACCTGGCGGGACGGGGCGGACGGAGGGCGGCCGGTCACCGAGGAGGGTGACGACGATCTGGCCGCCGCGACCGACGACGAGATGTTCGCCCTGATCGACGAAGAACTCGGCAGGCAGTGACGTGCGCTGTCGCCTGCCCGCCCGCTGTACGTGAGGAGTGAGGTCCGGATGTCAGACAACCAGAAGCTGCGGGACTACCTGAACAAGGTCACGGCCGACCTGCGGCAGACCCGTAGGCGGCTGGAGGAGGCCCGGTCCGCCGACTCCGAGCCGATCGCGATCATCGGGATGAGCTGCCGGTTCCCCGGCGGGGTGGAGTCCCCCGAAGGGCTGTGGGAGCTGGTCGCGGGGGAACGGGACGCGATCACCCCGTTCCCCCGCGACCGCGGCTGGGACGTGGACGGCCTCTACGACCCGGACCCCGAGCGGACCGGCACCTCGTACGCCCGCGCGGGTGGGTTCCTCGCCGACGCGGGCGGCTTCGACGCGGAGTTCTTCGGCATCAGCCCGCGCGAGGCGCTCGCGATGGACCCGCAGCAGCGGCTGCTGCTGGAACTGTCCTGGGAGGTGTTCGAGGCCGCGGGCATCGACCCGACCTCGGTGGCCGGCAGGCCGGTCGGCACGTACATCGGCACCTCCACCTCCGGCTACGGGATCACCCTGACCGAGGCCCCCTCGGGGGTGGAGGGGTACCTGCTGACGGGCAGCGCGGCGGCCGTCGCCTCCGGGCGGATCGCGTACACCCTCGGCCTGGAGGGCCCGGCGGTCACGATCGACACGGCGTGCTCGTCGTCGCTGGTCGCCATGCACCTGGCCGCGCAGGCACTGCGGTCCGGCGAGAGCGATCTCGCGGTGGCCGGCGGTGCCACCGTCATGTCAAGTCCGGGCACCTTCGTGGAGTTCAGCAGGCAGCGCGGTCTGTCGCCGGACGGGCTGTGCAAGCCGTTCGCGGCGGCGGCGGACGGCACCGGCTGGGGCGAAGGCGTCGGGCTGCTCCTCCTGGAGCGGTTGTCCGACGCCCTCGCGAGCGGTCACCGGGTGCTCGGCGTGCTGCGGGGCTCCGCGGTGAACCAGGACGGCGCCTCCAACGGCCTGACGGCACCGAACGGCCCGTCGCAGCAACGGGTCATCCGGCAGGCGCTGCGCAACGCCCGGGTCGCCGCCGCACAGGTGGACGTGGTGGAGGCGCACGGAACCGGCACCACACTCGGCGACCCCATCGAGGCACAGGCCCTCCTTGACACGTACGGCCAAGGCCGTGCGGACGAAAAGCCGTTGTGGCTGGGCTCGGTGAAGTCGAACATCGGGCACACGCAGGCGGCCGCGGGTGTGGCCGGGGTCATCAAGATGGTGATGGCCATGCGGCACGGGAAGCTTCCGGCGACGCTGCACGTGGACGCGCCGTCGCCGCACGTGGACTGGTCGGCAGGCGAGGTACGCCTCCTGACCGAGGCGGTGCCGTGGCCGGGCGACGGGCATCCGCGCCGGGCGGGGGTGTCCTCGTTCGGGGTCAGCGGCACCAACGCCCACGTGATCCTCGAGGAGCCGCCCGCCGTCGAACCGAAGGCCGCCGCGCCGGTGGAGGCGTCGGGTCCGGTGCCGTGGGTGCTGTCGGGGCGCGGGGACGAGGGACTGCGCGGCCAGGCCGCCCGGCTCGCCGACTTCGTACGGGAGCGGCGGGCAGCGGGTACGACCGATCTCACATGGCTCGCGGGCGTCGCGTCGGGGCTGGCCGGCCGGGCCGCCCTGGAGCAGCGGGCCGTGGTCGTGGGGTCGGATGTGGACGAACTCCTTACGGGACTGGACGCGCTGGCCGCCGACGGGCAGCCGCTGCCGGCGAGCACCGACTCCGGCGCGGTCTTCGTCTTCCCCGGTCAGGGTGGCCAATGGGCGCACATGGGGAGGGAGTTGCTGGAGCGCGACGCCGTCTTCGCGGCGGCGGTCGCCGCGTGCGAGCAAGCCTTGGACCCGTTCGTCGACTGGTCGCTGCGGGCGGTTCTGTCGGGGGAGGAGCGGGACTGGCTGGACCGGGTGGATGTGGTCCAGCCGGCGTTGTGGGCGGTGATGGTGTCCCTTGCTGAGGTCTGGCGTGCGGCGGGGGTGGAACCCGACGCCGTCGTGGGTCATTCGCAGGGCGAGATCGCGGCTGCGGTGGTCGCGGGCCGGCTGAGTGTGGAGGACGGCGCCCGGGTGGTCGCGCTCCGCTCGCAGGCTTTGCGGGAGTTGGCAGGTCGCGGGGCGATGGCCTCGGTCGCGCTGGACGCGGCGGAGGCGGCGGCGCATCTGCCGTCGGGTGTCACCGTGGCGGCGGTGAACGCGCCGGGACAGATCGTGGTGAGCGGTCCGCAGGATGAAGTCACGGCGCTGTGCGCTCAGTTGGGTGAGCAGGGGATACGCGCCCGGCGGATCGAGGTGGACTACGCGTCCCACCACGCGCAGGTGGAAGCGGTCGAAGGGCGGCTGCGCGCGGAGCTGGCCGGGGTCGTCGATCTGGGGGGTTCGGGGCCGGAGTTCGTGTCGACGGTGACCGGTGAGCCGGTACCCGTGGGAGGACTGGACGCCGGCTACTGGTACCGGAATCTGCGCGAGCCGGTGCTGTTCGCCGATGTGGTGCGGCGGTTGGAGGAATCGGGATCCCGGACGTATGTGGAGATCGGTCCGCATCCGGTGCTGTCGTTGGCGATGGAGCAGACGGTCACCGACGGGCGGGTGCTGCACACGCTGCGCCGTGAACAGCCCGATGCCGTCCAGCTGTTGCGGAGCATGGGCGCCGCCTGGGCGGCGGGACTGCCGGTGGCGTGGCGGGAGCTGCTGCCCGCCGCGGAGCCGGTGGCGTTGCCCACGTACGCCTTCCGGCGGCAGCACTACTGGCTCACTCCTCCGGCGAGCGCGCGGCAGACCGCCGTCGGCCGGTACCGGATCGGCTGGAAGCCGCTGCCGGAACCGGAGCGTGCCGGGCCGCCCCGCCACACCGAATGGCTGCTGGTCCACGAGGAGGACGGGGATCGCGCGGCCGAGGCCGCCGTGCTCGTCGCGGCGCTGGCGGCCGAAGGCGGCTCGGCGCGTGAAGTCACCGTGCCGTGCGGAACGGCCGAACCGACCGCACTGACAAGGTTGTTGGGCGAATTCCCTCCACCGGAAGAGCACCCGATCGGGGTGGTCTCGTTGCTGGGCGGGGAGGCCGCGGTGGGCCTCCTGCGGGCCGTGGCGGCCGCGCCCCGGCGGGCCCGTCTGTGGCAACTGACCTCGGGCGCGGTCGGCGTGGGCGGCGGCGACGTCGTCGCGGACTGCGCGCAGGCCGAGCTGTGGGGATGGAGCCGCTGCTTCGCCCTTGAGCACCCGGACCGCTGGGGCGGCCTGATCGACCTGCCCGACGGCGCCGCCGCCGACGTGGTGGCCCGGGCGGCGGCCCGGCTCGCGCACGACGGCGCTGAGGACCAGGTCGCCGTCCGCGCCGACGGCGCCTACGGCCGTCGGCTGCTGCCCGTGACCGACGAGCCGGGCGACCCGCGACCGGCGTGGCCGAAGGCAGGAACGGTGGTGGTCACCGGCGGCACCGAGGGGCCCGGCCGCCATGTGGCCCGCTGGGTGGCCTCCCGGGGCGCCGACCGCCTGGTCCTTGTCGGCACCGACACGGCGGAGCTGTGCGCCGAGCTGACCGAGGCGGGTACCCCGACCGTCGCCGTCACGTGCGACATCACCGACCCCGAGGCGCTCCGCGTTCTGCTGCACGAGGCCACGGGGGAGGCGCCGTTGGCCGCCGTGGTGCACGCCGCGGGCGCCATCGAGCTGGCCCCGGTCCTGCAGAGCGACCCCGCACACGCCACCCGCGTGATGACGGAGCGCTGCGCGGGCGCCGAAGCGCTGGCCGAGGTGCTGCGCACCGACCATCCGGACGCCCGACTGGTCCTGCTCTCCTCGGTCGCGGGCGTCTGGGGCGGAGGTGCGCACGGTGCGTTCGCCGCCGCCGGCGCCCACCTCGACGCCCTGGCCGCACGCGAACGCGCGGCCGGTCGCCCGGTCACCTCCGTCGCCGTCAGCCCCTGGGAGGCCGAGCCCGAACTGGCCGGCCTGCTGCGCGGACAGGGGGTGCCGGTCACCGACTCCGCCGCGGCCCTGGCGGAGCTGCCCGGCCTGCTGGCCCTGCCAGAACCGGCCGTCGTCCTGGCCCGCGTGCACTGGGAGCGTTTCGTCCCCACGTTCACCGCCGCCGGGCCCCGGCCGCTCATCGGCGACCTCCCGGAGGCGCGTCGCGTCCTGGAGGCGGAGGCCGAGGCCGACGCCGGCCGGAACCCGGACGCCGCGCACACCTCCAAGCTGGCGCGGGCCCTGGCCGCCGCCACACCGGCCGAGCACGACCGGATCGTCCTGACGGAGGTCCGAGCCACCACCGCCGCCGTGCTGGGCTACGCCGGGCCGGACGACATCGGCGAGAGCAAGGCCTTCCGCGAGCTCGGCATGGACTCCGTGACCGCGGTCGAGCTGCGCAACCGACTGTCGGCGGCGACCGGCGTACGGCTCCCCGCCACGCTGATCTTCGACCACCCCAACGCGACGGCGGTGGCCCGCCTGCTGCGCCGGGAGCTGACGCCCGGCCCGACGGAGGCCGACGGCGCGGCGGCCGGCACGCCCCCACGCCCGGCGGCCGCCGACGAACCCATCGCCATCGTGGGGATGAGCTGCCGGTTCCCCGGCCGCGTCGCCTCCCCCGAGGACCTGTGGCAGCTGGTCGCCGGGGGCGTCGACGCCGTCGCACCCTTCCCCGACGACCGGGGCTGGGACGTGTCCGCCCTCTACGACGAGGACCCGGACCGGGCCGGGACGGTGTACGCGCGCAACGGCGGATTCCTGCACGACGTGGCCGGGTTCGACGCGGGATTCTTCGAGATCAGCCCCCGTGAGGCGACCGCCATGGATCCCCAGCAACGGCTGCTCCTCGAAACCTCCTGGGAGGCGTTCGAACAGGCCGGCATCGCCGCGGAGGACATGCGCGGCAGCGACACCGGTGTCTTCGTCGGCACCAACGGACAGGACTACGCGTCCCTGCTGATGTCCGGCGACGACGGCCTGGAGGGCTACCTCGGCACCGGCAACGCGGCGAGCGTGGCCTCCGGCCGGGTCGCCTACACCCTCGGTCTCGAGGGCCCGGCCGTCTCGGTCGACACCGCCTGCTCGTCCTCCCTGGTGGCCATGCACTGGGCCGCGCAGGCGCTGCGGCAGGGCGAGTGCTCGATGGCACTGAGCGGCGGCGTCACGGTGATGACGACCCCCGGCTCGCTGCTCACCTTCGCCCGGCAGCGCGGCCTCGCCGCGGACGGGCGCAGCAAGGCGTTCTCCGCCCACGCCGACGGCATGGGCATGGCCGAGGGCGTCGGCATGCTGCTGCTTGAACGGCTCTCCGACGCCCGGCGCAACGGGCACCGGGTGCTCGCCGTGATCCGCGGCTCCGCGATCAACCAGGACGGCGCCAGCAACGGGCTCACCGCTCCGAACGGCCCCGCGCAGCAACGGGTCATACGACAGGCGCTGCGCAACGCCGGACTCGGCGCGGCGGACGTCGACGCCGTCGAGGCACACGGCACCGGCACCACGCTCGGCGACCCGATCGAGGCGCAGGCGCTCCAGGCCGCCTACGGCCAGGAGCGCCCCGCCGGCCTCCCGCTGTGGCTCGGCTCGCTGAAGTCCAACATCGGCCACACCCAGGCCGCCGCCGGAGTGGCTGGCGTGATCAAGATGGTGATGGCCCTCGACCGGGAGTCACTGCCCCGCACCCTGCACGCCGACGAACCGTCCGAGCACGTCGACTGGACCGAGGGCACGCTGCGGCTGCTCACCGCACCGCTGCCCTGGAAGCGCTCCGAGCGCCCCCGCCGGGCCGGCGTCTCGTCGTTCGGGATGAGCGGCACCAACGCCCACGTCATCCTGGAGGAGGCCCCCGAGACCGGGACCCGGGACATCGGTGAGCCGGCGACCGACGACCGCGGGGCGTCCGTCATACCGCCGTGGCTGCTCTCCGCGAAGTCCGAAGCAGGGCTGCGCGAGCAGGCCGACCGGCTGCGGCGTCGACTGCGTGCCGCACCCGGCCCCGATCCGGTGGACGTCGGCCACGCGCTGGCGACCACGCGCTCGTCCTTCGCGCACCGCGCGGCCGTCCGCGGCGCCGGGCTCGACGAGCTGCTCGCGGGCCTGGACGCGGTGGCCGCGGGGGAGCAGTCCTCGTACGCGGTCCGCGGCCGGGCCGACGCGGGTGAGCGCCCGGTGTTCGTCTTCCCGGGCCAGGGCTCGCAGTGGGACGGCATGGCCGCGCGGCTCCTCGACACCTCGCGGGTGTTCCGCGACAGCGTCGAGGCGTGTGCCGCGGCTCTGGCACCGCACCTGGACTGGTCGCTGCCCGACGTGCTCCGGGGCAGCGCGGGTGCGCCCCCGCTGGACCGGGTGGACGTCGTGCAGCCCGCACTCTTCGCGATGATGGTGTCGCTGGCCGACCTGTGGCAGGGGCACGGCGTCCGGCCGGCCGCCGTGGTCGGCCACAGCCAGGGCGAGATCGCCGCCGCGTACGTGGCGGGGGCCCTGTCCCTGGACGACGCCGCCCGCGTCGTCGCACTGCGCAGCCGGATGCTGGCCGGCCTCCAGGACAGCGGCGGCATGACCTCGGTCGCCGCGCCCGTCTCCTGGGTGGCGGACCGACTGGCCCGATGGGGCGGCGAGCTGGAGGTCGCCGCCGTCAACGGACCGCGCTCGGTCGTCGTGTCAGGCCCGCTCCCGGGTCTGGACCTGATGGAGAAGGAGTGCGCCGCCGAGGGGATACGCGTGCGGCGCGTCCCGGTCCGGTACGCCTCGCACTCGCGGTACGTGGAGGAGCTGCGGATGCCGCTGCTCGCCGCGCTTGACGGCCTGTCGCCACGAGCGGCCACCGTGCCGTTCCTCTCGACGGTCACAGGCGAGTCCGTCGACACCTCCACCCTGGACGCCGACTACTGGTACCGGAACCTGCGCCACACCGTCCGGCTGGACGCGGCCGTCGGCAGCCTGCTCGGCCGGGGGCACCGCGCCTTCGCCGAGATGAGCCCGCACCCGGTCCTCACCGCCGGGCTGCTCGACACCGCCGAACAGGCCGGCACCGACGCGTTCGCGGTGGGCACGCTCCGCCGCGACGAGGGCGGCCTCGACCGCTTCCTCACCTCGCTCGGCGAGGCACACGTCCGAGGTGTACGGGTGGACTGGCGGCCCGCCTTCACCGGCCACCGGCCGCGGCCGGTGGAGCTGCCGACGTACGCCTTCCAGCGGCAGCGGTACTGGGTCCACGCCGCGCTCCCCGGGACGGGGGACGTCGCGGCGGCGGGGGTGGAACCGGCGGACCATCCGCTGCTCGGCGCGGAGATCGCGCTCGCCGACACCGACGAACTGGTGCTCACCGGCACGGTCCGCACCCCGGCACTGCCCTGGCTGACGGACCACCAGGTCTCCGGCGTCGCGCTGCTGCCCGGGACCGCCTTCGTGGACCTCGCGCTCCGAGCCGGTGAACGCTGCGGTCATCCCGTCGTGGAGGAGCTCACGCTCCAGGCGCCGCTGGTCCTCCCCGAGGGCGAGGAACCGCGGATCCAGGTCAGGGTCGGTCCGTCCGACGACACGGGACGGCGCGAGTTCCGCGTCCACTCCCGCACGGGCGACGGCGCGGGCGGCGTCGCGGGCAACGGTACGGACGACTCCGGCTGGACCTGCCACGCGACCGGCACGCTCACTGCCACTGCCACCGCCCTCACCACCCCCACCGCCCCTGCGGCCACCGAAGCGGAGCCCACGGTGGCCTGGCCGCCCGCCGGCGCGACCGCCGTCGACATCACCGACGGCTATGACCGGCTGGCCGAGCTCGGGTACGGCTACGGGCCCGCGTTCCGGGGAGTCCGCGCGGTCTGGCGCCTCGGCGACGAGATCTTCGCCGAGGTGCGCCTGCCGGACCGACTCGCGCAGGAGGCGGGCCGGTTCGGTCTGCATCCGGCCCTGCTCGACGCGGGCCTCCAGGCGGTCGGACTGGCCGCGACCGGAGCCGACGGAAAGGAACCCGACAGCGGTGGCGATGCCGCCACAGGCATCCGGCTGCCCTTCGCGTGGACGGGGCTGCACCTGCACCGGGTCGGCGCGAGCGCGCTGCGGGTGCGGCTGGCGCCGACCGCGAACGGCGGTGTCTCCGTCACGGCCACGGACGAGACCGGCACCCCGGTCCTGTCCGCCCGCTCGCTGGAGTTCCGGCCGGTCTCGACCCGGGGGCTGCGGCTCTCCGGAGGCGGACTGTTCCGGCTGAACTGGCGGGAGACGCCCGGCCTGCGGGGACACACCTCGCCCGAGGCCGGTACCTGGGCCGTCGTGGGCACCGAGGCCGAGGAACTGCGTACGCTGCTGGCCGCCGGCGGAGCCGACGCCACGGCGTACGCCGACCTGCCCGCCCTGCTGAACGCCACAGCCTCCGGAGCTCCCACCCCCGGCGTCGTACTGCTGGCTCCGGAGCCGGTACGGCCCGGACACGCGGATGTCGCGGGCGACGCACATGCGCGGATCGGGCGGCAACTCGCCCTTCTTCAGGGTTGGTTGGGCGAGACGCGCTGGTCGGACACCCGTCTGGTGGTGACCACCCGGGGCGCGGACGTCCTCGATCCGGTCGCCGCCGGCGCAGGGGGACTCGTCCGCTCGGCGCAGGCCGAGCACCCCGGCCGCTTCGGTCTGCTCGACCTGGACGGTGACGTCCTTCCGCAGGCGGTCGTCGAGGCCGTCGCGAGCGGCGCGCCCCACCTCGTGGTACGGGCAGGAGCCGTCCTCGAACCCTCGCTCGTCCGCCTGCCCGCACCGGCCGGGGCACCCACCCCGCTCACCGGAACGGTTCTCGTCACGGGCGGCACCGGAACCCTCGGCGCCCACGTGGCCCGGCACCTCGCCGCCGAACACGGCGTGAAGCACCTGCTGCTGGTCAGCCGCAGCGGCGAGACGGCAGCAGGTGCCCCCGAACTGCGCGCCGAGCTCGCCGCCCTGGGCTGCGAGGCCACCCTCGCGGCGTGCGACAGCGCCGACCGGGACGCGCTGCGCGCCGTACTGGACGGCATCCCGGCGGAGCGGCCACTGGGCGCCGTGATCCACGCGGCCGGGGTCCTGGACGACGCCGTTCTCACCTCGATGACGCCGGAACAACTGGACCGAGTGCTGCGGTCGAAGGCCGACGGGGCGATCCACCTGCACGAACTGACCCGCGAGCGCCCACTGGCGGCCTTCGTCCTGTTCTCCTCGGCGGCCGCCGTCCTGGGCAGCCCCGGGCAGGGCAACTATGCGGCGGCGAACGCCCTGTTGGACGGCCTGGCCCGGCACCGTCGCGCCGCCGGACTGCCCGCGCTCTCCATCGCGTGGGGCCTGTGGGGTCAGCGCACGGGGATGACCGCCCATCTGTCCGATGCGGACCTGCGCCGGATGACGCGCGCGGGTCTGGCCCCGCTGGACACCGAGGGCGGACTGGCGCTGCTCGACGCCGCGCTGGCGATCGGTGAGGCGACGGGTGAGGCGACGGTACTCGGCGCGCGGGTGGACCTGGCGACCCTGCGCGCCCGGGGTGCCGACGCGACGATTCCGCCGCTCCTCCGCAGCCTGGTGGGGGTGCCCGCCCGGACGGCGCCGAACGGTGCGGCGGAGCGGGAGCCGGAGGCGACCGTACGGCGGGAACTCGCGGGTCGGACACCGCAGGAGCGCCGGCAGGTACTGCTGCGCCTGGTCCGCTCGGCCGCGGCCGCGGTGCTCGGCCACGCCGACGCCGACCAGGTCCCGTCCGACGGGGCGTTCACCGAGCTCGGCTTCGACTCGCTCACCGCCGTCGAGCTGCGCAACCGGGTGCAGTCCTCGACCGAGCTGCGGCTGCCCGCGACCCTGGTCTTCGACCACGCGACCCCGCTGGCGCTCGCGGCGTACCTGGACGGCGAACTGGCGGCCGGGCCGAGCCCCGCCCCGGCGGAGGAAACCCGGAGCGGCCTGGTGGAGAGTGCCGCGCCGGACAGCATCGAGGCGTTGTACCGGGCGGCCTGCCGGCAGCGGAAGGGACACGTGGCGATGGACCTGCTCGCCGCGGCGTCCCTGCTCCGGGAGCAGTTCACCGACCCGGCGGCGCTGGCCGCTCCGCCCCGGCCGGTCCGCCTGGCCTCCGGCGCCGACGAACCCGTGCTGGTCTGCCTGTCCACGATCACCGCGCTGTCCAGCGTCTACCAGTACGCCCGCTTCGGCACGGCCCTCCAGCGGCGACGTGAGGCGTGGTTCGTGCCGGTGCCCGGGTTCACGGCGGACGAGCCGGTGCCGGCCGATGTGGACGTCATCGTCGATCTGCACGCCGACCTCGCGCTGCGGTGCGCCGAGGGCCGCACGTTCGCCCTCGTCGGCCACTCGGCCGGTGGCTGGCTGGCGCACGCGGTGACGAGCCGGCTCGAGGCCCGGGGCGAGCCGCCGGTGGGCACCGTACTGATCGACACCTACCTGCCGGGCAGTTCCGCCTTCACCCTGGTACAGGACGCGCTGAGCGACATGATGTTCGACCACGAGGCCACGGTCGGGCGGCTCGACAGCGCCCGGCTCACCGCGATGGGCGCCTATCTGCGGCTGTTCGGCGACTGGAGGCCCGAACCTGTGCACACCCCGACCCTGTTCGTCCGCGCGGGCGAACCGGTGACCGACACGGTCCAGGGCGACGGGTGGCGCCTGAGCTGGCCGCTGCCGAACACCACGCGGGAGGTTCCCGGCGACCACTTCTCCATGATGCAGTCCGGCGCCGCCACGACCGCCCGGGCCGTCGACGACTGGCTGCGGGACATCCCGCGACCGAAGGCCGGTTGAGTCGAGGCGGGGCCGCCCCGTCCGGTCGAGTCCGGGCGGGGCGGCCCCGCGTAAGAAACGCCACAGGGCCCCGGCACACGCCGGGGCCCTGTGGCATCGAGTGCGTTCAGCCGTCGTGCGCGGCCAGCGCGTCCGTCAGCTCCGTGTAGGTCGGGCCGGGGGAGAGCACCGGAGGCTCCCAGCCGGTGGCCAGTACGGCGTCCAGTCGCTCCCGTATCTCGGGGGTGTCCAGGCTGTCCGGGGAAGCCATCAGATTGGCGCGCAGCTGCGCACGTTCCCACAGCTGGTGGTCCTGCGTACCGGCCAGGGCGGTGAGAACGGCCGGCGGAAGGCCGGCGGGCGGCTCCGGACGACCGTCCACCGTCGCGCGCCAGCTCCGGGTGCGCTCCACGTCGTCGTGGACCCCGTCCTCGTACCAGGGTCGGACCGTGCGCTGGACGTGGGCCCGCAGTCCCGCGCTCACCGCCTCCAGGTCGTCACTGTGACGGCCCATCAGATCGCTGAGTTCGGCCGCGCCGGCCAGGGCGAAGGAGGCGCCACGGCCCAGGATGGGATCGGTCGTGCACAGCACGTCCCCGATCGGCAGATAGCCGGACGGGGTGTCGGGCGTCAACTCGCGCCAGGTGTTGGTGAGTCCGGCCATCGGTACGACATCGCCGATCGGCTCGGCGCTGCCCGGCCGGAGCCACGGCTCGAACTGGGCCACCGCGTTCGCGGCGGCCTCGAACGTGCCGGTGTCGCGCAGCCGCCCGAGTGTCTCGTCCTCCGGGAGCCGGGCGAACACCACCGCGAACGTACGGTTGTCGTGTGCGTAGAGTCCGCCTCCGAAGCCCGCTCCGCCCGCGAAGACCACGGGAACCAGGAACGTCGGCGGCTTCGGTACGCCGTCGAGGAGTCGGTAGAAACGGCTGTGGTAGACGTTGCCGCAGGGGCTCTCCTCCACCTCCTTGGTGAACGTGCCGACCAGCGGCGAGCGACGCCCTGTGGCATCCACCACCGCGTCCGCGTCGATCACCGAGCCGTCCACCCGCACACCCCGGACGCGTCCCCGGTCCACCACGACCTCACGGACGGAGAGGCCGTGGTGGACCCGGACACCGGACTGCCCCCGCAGGGCGCGGTGCAGCACCCACTCGACGGTGGCCCGGCGTGAGCCGAAGCTCGCCAGCTCGGTCGCGTCGGCCGGGGCCTCGACCCCGGGCGGCGCGGTCATGTCCACCTCGTCGACCCCGTGCGCGAGCAGATCCGCGTGCACGTCCGGCAACCGGGTGTGCAGCAGGTGCCGGAACAGGCCGAGGAACATGTGCGGGTGGCGGACCTGCGGCGCACCCGGCCGCTGCCACTCCTGAACGTCGCCGAGGTCCTTCGGCGGCGGACCGTCCCGCTCCACCAGGTCCACCGCGTACCCCTGGCGGGCGAGCAGCAGCGCGGCGCTCAGCCCTGCTATGCCCCCGCCCGCCACCACGATTCGTGCAACCATGCATGCTCCCGGATGTTGTGCGGCCCCCACGAGTCACTGCGAAGCGGCGGCCACACCCCACGCCCGTGCCCCGGTCGGGCACATGTGCCCGTGCCGTTGAGCCGACTGCGTCACGCCGCGATGCTAGGCGGCCGCACGCGCCCTTGTGGAGGACGTACGGCGAAGATAGGGGACCCCCCTATCCCCGGGAACGGGCTCAGCCCTGCACGTCGGCGTTCTCGCTCCCGGCCTTCTCCGCCGCTGCCTTCGGCTCCTCCTCCGACGCCTTCCTCGTCGCGATGAGGCTGGTGATCGTCGTGATGATCAGGACGCCGAAGATGACGCCCAGCGAGACCGGCAGCGAGACCTCCGGGACGTTCAGGCTCGTCGTCTCGTGGATGCCGTGCAGGACCAGCTTCACACCGATGAAGGCGAGGATGACCGACAGGCCGTACGACAGGTGGACCAGCTTCTTCAGCAGGCCGACGATGAGGAAGTACAGCTGCCGCAGACCCATCAGCGCGAAGGCGTTGGCGGTGAAGACGATGTACGGGTCCTGGGTCAGGCCGAAGATCGCGGGGATCGAGTCCACCGCGAAGAGGACGTCCGTGATGCCGATCGCCAGCATCACGATCAGCATCGGGGTGGCCAGCCGCCTGCCGTTCTCTCGGACGAACATCTTCGTGCCGTGCCACGTTTCGGTGGAGGGCAGGCGCCGCTCGATGGCCTTCATCAGGCGGCCCTCCTCCCAGTCCTCGTCCTCCTCGCCGGCCCGCGCCTCCTGGATGAGCTTCCAGGCGGTCCAGACGAGGAAGGCGCCGAAGAGGAAGAAGACCCAGGCGAACGAGTTGATCGCGGCGGCGCCCGCGGCGATGAACACGGCGCGCAGGACCAGCGCGATCAGCACGCCGACCATCAGCACACGCTGTTGGTAGACCGGCGGGACCGCGAACTTCGCCATGATCAGGACGAACACGAACAGATTGTCGACGCTGAGCGACTTCTCGGTGACGTAGCCCGCGAAGAACTCACCGGCGGCCTGTCCGTCGCCCCAGATCAGCAGTCCCGCACCGAAGAGGGCGGCGAGAACGATCCAGACGGTCGTCCAGATACCCGCTTCCTTGATCGATACCTCGTGCGGCTTACGGCCGCCGATCAAGAAGTCGGCCGCGATGAGCACGCACAGTCCGACAACTGTGAGCACCCACATGGTCGTTGAGACGTTCAACCTGGAATCCCTTCCCGTGGCGAGAGCTGCCAAGAGTACAAGGATTCCCAAGAGACGGTAAAGAAAGGGTATGGCGGGGCGGTCGGGGGCTCGCTGCTCCATGCCTGGTCAGAGCCCGTCCCGACGCGGCGCGCTGGGGTAGGAGCTCCGCCACGATAGGGGGTTGATCAGGGGTGGGTCCGCACTTGATCGCCGGTACGTTGAAACGCGATGGCAGGGAGTTTTCATACAGGTCAACCGAACGAAGGAAAAGCCTTGACTGAAACGATTTCCGGTCGGCAAATCGAGATTGCCTGGCCCGACCTGGGCATCACGGTGACCGCGGAACTCGACGGCCGAAACGCCGAACTCGCCGACGCGCTCTGGGATTCTTTGCCCTATCAGAGTCTGCAGGGACACGCGCTCGTGGCGGGCGAGCACCTCTATCACGCGGCACCGATTCCCTCGCTGCTGCATCTGACCGCGGACACTCGGATAGCAGATCGACGCGAGGCACCCAACGGGACCGTATTCTGCTCCGGTCTCCAGCATTTGGGCATCAAGTACGGAACGCTGACCGAACCGATGCCGGCCACCCCGGTGGGCCGGATCCGGCAGGATGACATTCCGGCGCTCCTCGAGGCCGGAAAGGCGATCTGGGATTCGGTCTATTCGACGAAGAAGCCGATCCTGGTGGAGGTCCGAAGGGCGGGAACCGAAGGCGGCCATCGCATTCCGAAACTGGTCGCCGCGGACCCCGACGCGAGCCGTCTCATCGACGACGTGCACGCCGCGACCGAGAAGGCCTGGCTTTCCGAACCGAAGGAACTCGCCGACATCCACGCGGGGTTGATCCGTTCCGGGGCCGGAAGCTTCGAGACGGTGCTGCCCACGCTGCTGTTCGTCAACGGTGAGACCCGCCCGCTGGGGTACGCCACCTACGGTGGTCTGGTCCGCGGCGCGGTCCAGGGCATGCCGATGGACTCGCTGCGTCACATGACGCGCCTGCTTGTCGGTGTTCCGGCCGAGTTCCTGGGCTACTGCGGCCTGGAGCAGCTGTGGAGCTTCACCCAGCGCTTCCTGAGCTGCCTCGACCAGCTCGACCGCGAGGACTTCCTGAGCGTGGTGGGTCAGCTGGCCCTCTACATCAACTGCCTGGGTGGTTGGAACCTGCACCTGTACCCGTGGGAGGCCGGTGACCACCTGCGTCAGCTGCGCCCCGCGGAACCGGTCCTCCAGCCGTGAGCCGACTCCCCGAACGCGCGGACGCCGTCGTCATCGGCGGCGGTGTCATCGGCACCTCGATCGCGTACCGGCTCGCCGAGTCGGGCGTCGGCACCGTCCTGCTGGAGCGTGGCGCGCTCGGATCGGGATCGTCCGGGACCACCGCCGGCGTGGTGCGTACCTACTTTCCCGGCAACGCGCTCATCAGCAGCCTCGCCGTCCGGAGCCTGGCGGCCTACCAGGCCCTCACCGAACGGACCGGAACCGACCTCGGCCTGGAGCGTATCGGTCTCCTCGTGCTCTTCTCCGACGAGGAACAGGTGCGGGACTTCCGACAGACCCAGGCCGCCCAGCGGGCAGCCGGCGTGGATGTCGAACTGGTGACCGCTGCTGAAGCGGCACGGCTCAACCCACTGGTCGACGAGCGAACCATTCTGGCGGCAGCCTGGTCGCCCGAGGCCTACACCTGCGACCCCGCCGCGATCGTGCGTGGTTACGCCACAGCGGCACAGCAGGCCGGCGCCGTCCTGCACACGGACACACCCGTCACCGGCATCGACCCGGACGGGCTGGTCCACACACCCGCGGGAAGCATCCGCGCCGACACCGTCGTCTGCGCGGCGGGTCCCTGGGCGGGAACGGTCGCCGCCCTGGCCGACGTGACCGTCCCGGTGACCACGTACCCCGTCGAAATGCTCCTGACCGACGCCCCCGGCGGTGCATCGCACAAAGCTCTGCCGATGACCATGCACCCGTCCAGCCTGCGGATTCGCAGCTGGGGGGACCGCATTCTGGTGGGAATGGGCCGCCCCGCTCCGGACGAGACCCGAGAGGACTGGCTGCGAAGGGTGTCGCACCACCTGGGCACGACCTTCCCGAGCCTCGCCGGCCGCTCCGTCGAGAGCGGGTGGAGCGGGAACCTCGACGTCAGTCCGGACGGGATGGCCTTCATCGGCCGCGATCCCTCCCGCCGGTTCTTCTACGCGGCCGGCTTCTCCGGTCAGGGCCTGTGCCAGGCACCCGCCGCCGGAGAGATCGTCCGAGACCTCGTGCTCGAAAAGGAATCCTGGATCGACACGGCGGGTCTCTCCACCGCCCGCCACCTCAGTGGTTCGGCCCGGACCGGGTAAGGGGGCAGCCACGGCCGTCGCCCACCGTGCGGCCGTGGACAAGCGCAGGACTTCGCCGCGGCGCCGGGTGATCCGGCGCCGCGGCCCTGCGCGAGGCGCCGTTCGGCGAGACCCGCGACCGAACCGACACAGGGTCGCCGGGGTTCTGTTCAACTATCTCGAGAGGAAATCCATGGTCGAGCACACGGGCGGAGAGTTCGTCCGGGAGATGATGCGGTGGCACTTCAGCCCGGAGACCGGGTCGCCGTTCTGGCTGAAACGAGCCGAGGGCCTCGACTTCGATCCCCTGACCGATGTCCGGGACTTCGACGATCTCAGCCTGTTCCCCAACGTGGTGGACGAGCTGCGCGACATCGGCGTACGTGAGCTGATTCCCCGTGGCTACGGCGACAAGCACGAGGCGGCCGTGTACGAGAGCGGCGGCACCACAGGACGGCCCAAGGCCGTCCCGTACAGCGCCGAGTGGCATCGGCGCAGCGTCGAGTGGTTCAGTGAGCGGCTGGACTCCCACGGGGTGCCCCGGAACGTCGACTGGCTCAGCGCCGTCCCCACCGGGCCGCACAATGTCGGAGCGATGGCGGTCGACACCGCGATGCTCCGTGGTGGGCTGAACTTCAGCATCGATCTGGACCCGCGCTGGGTGAAGAAGCTGATCTCGGAAGGCCGGACGGACGTCGCCGACGCCTACACCGATCACCTCATCGAACAGGTCGGCCACATTCTGGTCGGCCAGGACGTGGGCGTCCTCTTCGCCACCCCGCCGCTCCTTGAGCGCCTTTCCCAGCACGACGATCTGGTCGAACTGGTGAACCGCAAGGTACGCGCGATCATCTGGGGCGGCACGCATCTGGACGCAGACACCCGGGATCTGCTGCGCGACGAGGTGTTCGGAGGCGTCAAGCTGGTCGGCGGGTACGGCGGCACGATGATGCTCGGGACCTCGGTGGAGCGACCCGGCCTCAGTGACGACGAGCCCTGCGTGTTCGACTCCTTCGCGCCGTACACCACGTTCCGGGTGATCGACCCGGCCACCGGCCAGGTCGTTCCGTACGGGGAGCGCGGGCAGATCGTCGTGCACCACATGAGCCGAAGCGCCCTGCTGGTCAACAACATCGAGCGGGACTACGCGACGCGGATCGCGCCGGTGGACGGCGGCTTCGGCGATGCCGTCGCGGACGTCGCACCGGTGGCGTCCTTCGGCGACACGGCCGTGGTCGAGGGCGTGTACTGATGCTGGCCCTGGACGTTCTCGGTCCCGGCGGCCCCTATCGGTCCCGGCGCCGGGAGACCCTCGGAGACTTCTCCGGAAACCAGGTCGCGACACTGAGCCTCGCCCCCTCGCTCTACGTCACCCGAGCGATGAAGGCCCTGCGCCGCGCGCCGGCGCTGCCCTTCGACGCACGGATCGAGGCCTTCGCACGGGCGGGCCGGGCTTTCGCGACGCAGACGATCGCGGGACTCACACCGCAGGAGTACCAGCACACCGTCAGCACGGTCACCGGGATGCCGATCACGGTGGTGCGCCAGGCCACCGACGAGATCGCACAGGGCGCCGAGCGGATCCGCGACAGTGTGGAGAACGCGCGGCCGGCCGGCGCGGTCGACTCGTGGCGCGATCCGCGGGCCCGGGACGGCGCGGCGGTGTGGACCCGGCGCGGCGAGGTGTTCGCCGTCCACGCGGCGGGCAATCACCCGGCGGTGCACCAGGGCTGGTTCGACGCCCTCGCGCTGGGCTATCGCGTCGCCGTGCGTCCCTCCCGTCGTGAGCCCTTCACCCCGCATCGGCTGATCACTGCCCTGCGGGAGGCCGGTTTCGGCGACGAGGGCGTCGTGCTGCTGCCCACCGACCACAACGTGGCCGGCGACATCCTCCGGCACGCCGACCTGGGAATGGTGTACGGCGGTGCGGACGTCGTGGCCAAGTACGCGGGCGACCGACGCGTTCTGCCGCAGGGTCCCGGCCGCTCCAAGGTGCTCATCACCGCCGAGACCGACTGGGAACCGATCGTCGACACCATCGTGGAGTCGATCAGCAGTGGCGGGGGAGTCGGTTGCGTCAACGCCACCGGAGTCCTCGTCGAGGGCGACCCCTCTCCCGTGGCCGCGGCGATCGCCGAACGCCTCGCCGCTCTGCCCAGCCTGCCCGCGACGGACGAACGAGCGGTCCTGCCCGTGCAGCCCGTCGGTCTCGCCCGTCGGTGGGACGGGTATCTACGGCACCGGGCGGCGGGCACCAAGGCGTGGCTCGGCGGTGACGGGATCGTCGACGATCTCGGCGACGGTTCGGCGGTGCTCCGGCCGGCGGTGCACCAGCTCGACAGCCCGTTCGCCGAACAGCTCGGGATGGAGCTGGGCTTCCCCTGCGCGTGGGTCGCACCGTGGGACCGCGAAGCCGGCGTCCGGCCGCTGCGTGACACCCTCGTCCTCACCGCCGTCACCACCGACGCGGACCTGATCGACGAACTGGTGGCCGAGCCGACCATCGCCAACGTCTACGTCGGTGACCATCCGACACCCTGGATGGCGCACGGACTGCCGCACGACGGCTACCTCGCCGAGTTCCTCATGCGGACCAAGACGATACGACGCTGACGGCCGACAGCCGACAGCGGACAGCCGATGGGGCGGTGCCGAGCACCGCCCCATCGGCCGTCCAGGTCACCGATGGCCCGTCAGATGCGAGGTGTCGTTGAGCAGTCGTACCGACGCGGCCCCGTCCCGGGAGTAGGACACGGTCGACAGCGAGGCGGCCGACAGCTCCATCCGGAACAGCGTCGCCGGTGGTGCGCCCAGCGCCAGCCGAAGCAGCGTCCGCAACACCCCGACGTGGGAGACGACGAGCGTCGTCTGCCCCTCGTACTGTGCCAGGATCCGGTCCCGCGAGACCGCGGCCCGGCGTGCGACCGAGGCGAACGTCTCCCCGGTTCCGCCCGGCACCGCCTTCGGAGAGGCGATCCACGCCGCCATCTCGTCCGGATGGCGCTCGCGCGCCTCGGCGAACGTAAGTCCCTCCCAGGCGCCGAAATCCGCTTCGGTGAGCCCTTCGTCGACATGGACCTCCAGGCCCAGACGACGAGCCGCCGCCTCGGCCGTCTGCCGGGCCCGGCGCAGCGGTGACGAGACCACCGCCTGCACCGGGCCGCGTGTGAGGAGTACCCTCGCGGCGGCCTCGGCCTGCCGCAGCCCGGTCTCCGACAACGCCGGATCCGAGCCGCCGCTGCCGGATATCCGCTTCTCCGGTGTCAACGCCGTCTCACCGTGGCGTAGCAGCACAAGGGTCGTGGAGCTGCCCCGGGCGGCGAGTGCGGGATTCACGCCGGCTGCTCCACGTCTTGTTCCTGAGCCGATGCGAAGCGGGTGTCCATCGCGGGTGTCCCCTTTCGATCACAGCCCCCGTGGTCGGCGGCAAGGTGGCGGAGTGCGCGGTTCAGCGCAGCGCGGCGATGACCGGCGCGAAATTCTCCATGTTGTATTCCATGATCGTGAAGTACGTGAAGCCGTAGCGTTCGCGACGTTCCTTGATCTGCTGCGCCATGTCCGAGGGGGTTCCGACCAGGACGCTGGGCACCTCGTCGGGGCTGTGCTCGGCATCGGGCGGCACCGGCGCGAACCTGTCGGGCACCGAGGCGCCTTCGGAGGGTGGATTGACCTGCTGCACCAGGAGATTGAGCTCCACGGAGTCGGCGCGGTCACCGAGCAGGCCGCGCACGTAGGTGATGCGTTCTTCCATCTGTGCGCTTCCGGCCAGATGAAGCGCGTCACCGGTGGCGTTGGCCCAGCCGCCGGGGAAGGCGATGATGTCGGCGTGCGTGGCGGCCACGCGCAGCAGCCGGTCGCCCCAGCCCGCGATCAGCAGGGGCGGGCCGGACGGTTGGGCCGGACGCGGCTGGTATGCGGCGTCGTCGAACAGACCACGCAGCGTGGTGACCGTCCGTTCCAGCTGTTCGACTCGCTTCCCACCGCTGGGGAACGGAATCTCCGCGGTGTCGAACTCGGCCTTCACATAGCCCGCGCCGAGCCCGAGCTCCAGACGCCCGTCGATGAACTGGTCGGTGCTCGCCACATCACGCGCGAGAAGAGCGGGGTTGTAGAACGGCGTGTTCAACACGAACGTGGTCAGCCGTATTCGTTCGGTGGCTTCGGCTGCGAGCACAATTGCCGGGAACGGCGCGGGGAATCCGAGATGGTCGGCCACTCCGACCACGTCGAATCCGAGTTCCTCCGCTCTGCGGCACTTCGCGCGCCACTCGTGCAGCGAACCGGGGACGAACATGTTGACGCCGAAGCGTAAGGGGAGTTGGGAAGACATTATGCCTGTGTACCACACGTTGATTCTTCCGTCATCCCGCTCGGGCGGGAGTGGCGGCCGAGAGGCCCCGAGGAGGCTCCCCGCGCCACGGATGTCTTCAACTGCCCGGTACTGATGCCGTGTTGGCCGGTATGCGTCAGGACTCCGAGGTTTCGCTCTAGACTTCGGTCAGTGTTTGGTAAAGCCAGGTACGGCTCGCGGGGGGAGCCCCGCACAAAACGATTGGGTAGCCAGTGCTTCTGAAGACGTTCGGCTGGTCGTTCGCGGTGACCGCGCTCGGCCTCGTCGCGGCGGTGTTATACGGAGGATGGGCGGCCTTCGGGATCGTGGCGATCCTGTCCATCCTCGAGATCTCGGTGTCCTTCGACAACGCCGTGGTCAACGCCGGGATCCTGAAGAAGATGAATGCCTTCTGGCAGAAGATCTTCCTCACCATCGGTGTGCTCATCGCCGTCTTCGGCATGAG
>NZ_JACSCH020000038.1 GCF_014451325.2 Streptomyces sp. CB02980
CTCCGCTACGGCAAACCCGACGCGACCGACGAAGAGCTCTGGCACGCCCTGGAGGTCGCCCAGGCCACCGACTTCGTACGGAACCTCGATGCCGGCCTCGACGCGCCCATCGCACAGGGCGGCACCAACGTCTCCGGCGGGCAGCGGCAGCGGCTCGCCATCGCGCGGACGCTGGTGCAGCGGCCGGAGATCTATCTCTTCGACGACTCGTTCTCCGCGCTCGACTACGAGACGGACGCCCTGCTGCGGGCCGCGCTCGCCCGGGAGACGGCCGACTCGACCGTCGTGATCGTCGCCCAGCGGGTCTCCACCATCCGGGACGCCGACCGGATCGTCGTCCTCGACGAGGGCCGGGTCGTCGGCACCGGACGGCACCGGGAGCTGATGGCGGACAACGAGACGTACCGGGAGATCGTGCTCTCCCAGCTCACCGAGGCGGAGGCAGCCTGATGGCCGGTCCTGGCGGACGCATGATGGCCGGTGGCGGCCCCGACCAGCGGTCGATGGACTTCAAGGGCTCGGGCAAGCGGCTGATCAAGCAGCTGGCGCCCGAGCGCGGCGCGCTCTGGGTGATGCTGATCGCCGGTGTGCTGTCGGTGGCGGCCTCCGTGGTCGGCCCGAAGATCCTCGGCAGGGCGACCGACCTCGTCTTCGCGGGTGTCGTCGGGCGGCAGATCGAGGGCGGCACGAAGGCGGAGGCGATCGAGCGGCTGCGCGCCTCGGGCGACTCCGGCATGGCGGACATGCTGAGCGGGGTCGACTTCACGCCGGGGCAGGGGATCGACTTCTCCGCCGTCGGCGAGGTGCTCCTCGTGGTCCTCGGCGTGTACGTGGCGGCGGGCCTGCTGATGCTGGTCTCCACCCGGATGTCGATCAACGTGATCAACCGGACGGTCTACCGGATGCGGGAGGACGTCCAGACGAAGCTGGCGCGGCTTCCCCTGTCGTACTTCGACAAGGCCAAGCGCGGCGAGGTGCTGTCGCGGGCGACCAACGACATCGACAACATCTCGCAGACCCTCCAGCAGTCGATGGGCCAGCTGATCAACTCGCTGCTCACGATCGTCGGCGTGCTCGCGATGATGTTCTGGATCTCGCCGCTGCTCGCGCTCGTGGCGCTGGTCACGGTGCCGGTCTCGGTCTTCGTCGCGGCGAAGATCGGCAAGCGCTCGCAGCCGCACTTCGTGCAGCAGTGGAAGACCACGGGCGCGCTCAACGCGCACGTGGAGGAGATGTACAGCGGGCACGCCCTGGTGAAGGTCTTCGGCCGGCAGGCGGAGTCCGCGGCGGACTTCCGCGAGCAGAACGAGGCGCTGTACGAGGCCGGGTTCAAGGCGCAGTTCAACAGCGGTGTGATGCAGCCGGTGATGTTCTTCCTCTCGAACATCAACTACGTCCTGGTGGCCGTGGTCGGCGGTCTGCGGGTGGCGAGCGGCACGCTCTCCATCGGCGACGTACAGGCCTTCATCCAGTACTCGCGCCAGTTCTCGATGCCGCTGACGCAGGTCGCGTCGATGGCGAACCTGGTGCAGTCGGGTGTGGCCTCCGCCGAGCGGATCTTCGAGCTGCTCGACGCGGAGGAGCAGGAGCCGGACGCGCCGGCCGGTGAGCTGGGGGCGTCCCCGGCCGAGGGCTGGGGGACGGCCGACCTCAAGGGGAAGGTCGCCCTGGAGGGCGTCTCCTTCCGCTACGAGGCCGACAAGCCGCTCATCGAGGACCTGTCGCTCACGGTGGAGCCGGGCCAGACGGTCGCGATCGTCGGCCCGACCGGCGCCGGCAAGACGACCCTGGTGAATCTGCTCATGCGGTTCTACGAGGTCACGGGCGGCCGGATCACCCTCGACGGGGTGGACATCGCCACGATGTCCCGGGAGCGGCTGCGGACCGGGATCGGCATGGTCCTCCAGGACACCTGGCTGTTCGGAGGCACCATCGCGGACAACATCGCGTACGGCGCCACGCGCGCGGTGACCCGGGCGGAGATCGAGGAGGCGGCGCGGGCCGCGCACGCCGACCGGTTCGTCCGCACCCTGCCCGAGGGGTACGACACGGTCATCGACGACGACGGGGCGGGGGTCAGCGCGGGCGAGAAGCAGCTGATCACCATCGCGCGGGCGTTCCTGTCCGACCCGGTGATCCTCGTCCTCGACGAGGCCACCAGCTCGGTCGACACCCGGACCGAGGTCCTGATCCAGAAGGCGATGGCGCGCCTGGCCCACGGGCGCACGTCGTTCGTGATCGCGCACCGGCTCTCCACGATCCGGGACGCGGACGTGATCCTGGTGATGGAGAACGGCTCGATCGTCGAACAGGGCACGCACGAGGAGCTGTTGTCGTCGGGCGGGGCGTACGCCCGGTTGTACGCGGCGCAGTTCGCGCAGGCGGTCGCAGAGGTCGACTGATCGGGCATGTGACCCATGCCGCATGATGTGCGGCATGGGTCACATAACCAAGAGTTCCTGGGTGCCGTCGGTCCCCCTGCGGGTGGACGCCGAGGGCGTGGACGTGGCGGCGCTGCTGCTCGGGGCGGACGGCCGGGTCCGGGGGGACGCGGACATGGTCTTCGAGGGCCAGCCGGTCCATCCGTCCGGTGCGGTCCGGTACGAAGCGGCCGCGCTGGTCGTCGAGTTGAGCGTGGTGGAGTCGGCGGTCGAGCGGATCGTCGTCGCCGGGTCGGCGGGCGCCGGCGTCCTGTCGGCGGTCGCGCCGGACGGGGATGCGGTGGCCTCCTGCACGGTGACGGGTGCGCCGGACGCGGCGGCCGTCGTCTTCGCCGAGTTCTTCCGGGAGTCGGGCGGCTGGAAGTTCGCGCGGGTCGGCCAGGGGTACGCCTCCGGGCTCGCCGGGCTCGTCACGGCGTACGGCGTCGAGGTGGCGGAGGAGGAGCCGGCCGCCGCCGGGCCCGTACCGCTGACCGGGGTGGCGAAGGTGCCGGGGCAGGCGCCGTCCACGGATGGTGCGTCCGCCGCCGGGGAGCCGGCCGCGACGCCCGCCGTCTCGGGCCCGGTCACGGGTCCCGCTCCCGCGGGGCCGTTCCCGCCGGCCGACCGGCCGTACGAGCTCGTCGAGGGCTGGGAGTTCGGCCCGGTCTTCGAGCCCTTCGTCGCCGAGGGCTTCGGCAATGACGTGATCGCCCTCGACGACCGGGTCGGGGACGGCCCCGTCCTCGTCGAGGTCGCACAGGAGGGCCGAGGGTACCTGGGCCTCTTCACCCTCGACCGGCGCAACAAGGACGAGACCGACTACCTCCTCAACGACCTCCTGCCTGAATTCCGGGGCAGTACGTTCGCCCAGGTTCCCAAGGGCCGGCCGCTGCGCATGCGGCTCGACGCCGAGAACCGCTGGGCCCTGCGGGTGAAGCCCCTGGCCGCCGCCCGCCGCCTGGAGGGAACGCTGCACGGCTACGGCCCCGAGCTGCTGCTCTACCTCGGCAACGGGGCGGACCTCCGGGTGGACTTCCAGGGCAGCCCGGAGGACGGCCGCGGCTATGCCGGCATCCAGAGTTACGGGGTCGAGGGGCGCACCGGCGGGCGTCTGCCCCACATGGACCTGCTCCTCAACGAGATCGGGCCGCTCCGGCAGACCGTCCCGGTCCCGCGGGGACCGCAGCTGCTGCACCTCCGCGCCGAGTGCGCGTGGACGTTCACGGTCCGGGAGCTCGACTAGTCGAGATAGCCCCGCAGTTGGTCCGCGTAGGCGTGGTCCCGCAGTTTGCTGAGGGTCTTGGACTCGATCTGGCGGATGCGTTCGCGTGTCACGCCGAAGATCCGGCCGATCTCCTCCAGGGTGCGGGGCCTGCCGTCGTCGAGGCCGTAGCGGAGCTGGACGACCTTCCGTTCGCGCTCGCCGAGGGTGGAGAGCACGTCCTCCAGGTGGCGGCGGAGCAGCAGGAAGGCGGCGGACTCGACGGGTGAGGCGGCGTCGCCGTCCTCGATGAGGTCGCCGAGGGCGACGTCGTCCTCCTCGCCGACGGGGGCGTGCAGGGAGACGGGTTCCTGGGCGAGGCGCAGCACCTCGCCGACCCGCTCGGGGGCGACGTCCAGCTGGGCGGCGACCTCCTCGGCGGTGGGTTCGTAGCCGCGTTCCTGGAGCATGCGGCGCTGGACGCGGATGACGCGGTTGATGAGTTCGACGACGTGCACGGGGACGCGGATGGTCCGGGCCTGGTCGGCGAGGGCCCGGGACATCGCCTGGCGGATCCACCAGGTGGCGTACGTGGAGAACTTGTAGCCGCGCGCGTAGTCGAACTTCTCGACGGCCCTGATGAGGCCGAGGTTGCCCTCCTGGACGAGGTCCAGCATGGTCAGGCCGCGGCCCACGTACCGTTTGGCGACGGAGACGACGAGGCGGAGGTTGGCCTCGATGAGCTTGCGTTTGGCGATCCTGCCGAGGACGACGAGCCGGTCCAGGTCGTTCGCCAACCGCGAGTCCAGGTCGGGGGTGTTGGCGAGTTTCTCCTCCGCGAACAGACCCGCCTCGACGCGGCGGGCGAGGTCGACCTCCTCCTCGGCGGTGAGCAGCGGGATGCGGCCGATCTCGCGGAGGTACTGGCGGAAGAGGTCGGAGGAGGGCCCGTTGCCGCCGGGGTCGGGGCGGCGGCGTTGGGGTGGTATCTCCGGCTGCTCGTCCGGTGCGGCGGCGGGCGGTTCCTGGGACACGATCCGGGTCTGCACGGCGGGCGACCTCCAGGGGGGGTGATCGCTGCCGGTCCGGGGGCGTAGGGCAGCGGGACGACACCGTTACCCAGTGTGGGGTACGACACAGTGAGCCCACGAGGGGCGTGCGGTGACTTTTTGAGACCGGGGCGTGACTGACCGTGCGTCAGAGGGCGGCGGCGCCGTTGTTCCGCAGGGACTGGCCGTACTGGGTGAGGACCCAGAGCTCGTTCTGGACGGCGGCGAGCTGCTCGGGGTCGCCCTGGGCGCCGAGGCGGGCCAGGGTGCCCTGGACCTCGCGGATGCGGCGGTCGACGGCGCGGAGCCGGACGGTGACGAGCTGGTCGCCGGCGTAGGCCTCGTCGACGGTCTTGGCGAAGATCGCCTCGACGGCGAGTTCGGTGACGAGGGCGCGCACGGTGTCGTTGGGCGCGGCCTCGCGGACGGTGGCGAGGTAGTCGGAGGGGGCTCCGGTGGCCCCTCCGGCGTCCTGGACGCACTGGCGGACGGCCGCGTAGGGCGGGGCGGTGAACTCGTCGGCCCCGTAGGCGTCGAAGGCCGGGGAGACGAGCTCGGGGCGCTGGAGGGCGAGCTTGAGGAGTTCGCGCTCGGTGCGGTGGGCGGGGCTGCGCAGGTTGAGCGCGGGGCCGGAGGAGGCGGCGGCCGGTGCGGTGGTGTCGTAGCCGCGCTGCTGGGTCTGCTGCTGCGCGGGGCCCTTGCCGCCGCGGTCGCGGGCCCAGCGGGCGAGCTGGGCGACCCGCTTGACGACGAACTGGGTGTCGAGGATGCCGAGCATGCCGGCGAGCTGGACGGCGACCTCGTGCTGGGCGCCGATGTTCTTGATCCGGGCGACGACGGGCGCGGCCTCGTCGAGGGCGGCGGCGCGGCCGGCCGGGGTCTCCAGGTCGTACCGCTTCACGATCTGGCGGAGCGCGAACTCGAAGAGCGGGGTGCGGGGCTGGACGAGGTCGGCGACGGCCTCGTCGCCCTTGGCGAGCCGCAGGTCGCAGGGGTCCATGCCGTCGGGGGCGATGGCGATGTAGGTCTCGGCGGCGAACTTCTGGTCGTCCTCGAAGGCGCGCAGGGCGGCCTTCTGGCCGGCGGCGTCGCCGTCGAAGGTGAAGATGACGCGGGCCGAGCCGTTGTCCATGAGGAGCCGGCGGAGGATCTTGATGTGGTCGCCGCCGAAGGCGGTGCCGCAGGTGGCGATGGCGGTGGTGACCCCGGCGAGGTGGCAGGCCATGACGTCGGTGTAGCCCTCGACGACGACGGCCCGGCTGACCTTGGCGATGTCCTTCTTGGCCAGGTCGATGCCGTAGAGGACCTGGGACTTCTTGTAGATCGGGGTCTCGGGCGTGTTGAGGTACTTGGGCCCGTTGTCGTCGTCGCGGAGCTTGCGCGCGCCGAAGCCGACGATCTCGCCGCCGACGTCCCTGATCGGCCACATGAGGCGGCCGCGGAAGCGGTCGATGGGGCCGCGGCGGCCGTCCTGGGAGAGCCCGGAGAGGGTCAGCTCCTTGTCGGAGAAGCCCTTGCCGCGCAGGAAGCGGGTGAGGTGGTCCCAGCCGGCCGGGGAGTAGCCGACGCCGAAGTGGGCGGCGGCGGCCTGGTCGAAGCCGCGCTCGGCGAGGAACTTGCGGCCGATCTCGGCCTCGGGCGAGTCGAGTTGCTCGCTGTAGAACTGGGCGGCGGCCTTGTGCGCCTCGACCAGGCGGATGCGCTCCCCGCGCTGGTGGCCGGGGTTGTAGCCGCCCTCCTCGTAGCGCAGGGTGATGCCCGCCTTGGCGGCGAGGCGCTCGACCGTCTCCGAGAAGGAGAGGTGGTCGATCTTCATCACGAAGGCGATGGTGTCGCCGCCCTCCTGGCAGCCGAAGCAGTGGAAGAGTCCCTTGCTGGGGCTGACCTGGAAGGAGGGCGACTTCTCGTCGTGGAAGGGGCAGAGACCCTTGAGGTTTCCGCCGCCCGCGTTGCGGAGCTGGAGGTACTCGGACACGACGGCGTCGATCGGGACCGCGTCCCGGACCGCCTTCACGTCGTCATCGTTGATCCTGCCTGCCACGCATGAAGTCTACGTGCGGGCGGAGGTGATCAGATCAGGCTCTCCAGGGGTACGGAGGCGTCGGCGAGGGCGTCGGGGTCCACGGCCGTACGGGAGCGGATGAGCTGCTGGACGGGGTCTGTGACGTCCCACACATTCACGTTCATCCCGGCGAGGACCCGGCCCTCCTTGAGCCAGAAGGCGATGAACTCGCGCTTGCCGGTGTCGCCGCGGACCACGACCTGGTCGTACGCGCCGGGGGGCGCCCAGCCGGAGTACTCCATGCCCAGGTCGTACTGGTCGGAGAAGAAGTAGGGGACGCGGTCGTAGGAGACGCGCTGCCCGAGCATGGCGCGGGCGGCGGCCGGGCCGCCGTTGAGGGCGTTGGCCCAGTGCTCGACGCGGAGCCGGGTGTGGAGCAGCGGGTGGTGGGCGGCGGCCACGTCGCCGGCGGCGTAGACGTCGGGGTCGGAGGTGCGCAGCGACTCGTCGACGGCGATGCCGCCGCCGTCGGCGCGGTCGACGAGGGCGAGCCCGGAGTTCTCGGCGAGGGCGGTGCGGGGGGCGGCGCCGATCGCGGCGAGCACGGCGTGCGCCGGGTGCTCCTCGCCGTCGTCGGTGCGGACGGCGAGGACCATGCCGTCCTGGCCGACGATCTCGGTGAGCCGGGCGCCGAAGTGGAAGCGGACGCCGTGGTCGGTGTGCAGGTCGGCGAAGAGCTGGCCGAGCTCGGGGCCGAGGACCCGGTGCAGCGGGGTGGGGTCGGACTCGACGACGGTGACCTCGGCGCCGTAGCCGCGGGCGGCGGCGGCGACCTCCAGGCCGATCCAGCCGGCGCCGGCGATCACCAGGTGGCCGTTGTCGCGGCCGAGGGAGGCGAGCACCTGGCGGAGCCGGTCGGCGTGGGCGAGCCGGCGCAGATGGTGGACGCCGGCCAGCTCGGTGCCGGGGACGTCGAGGCGGCGGGGCTCGGCGCCGGTGGCGAGGAGCAGCTTGTCGTAGCGGATGACGGTGCCGTCGCCGAGGCGCACGGTGCGGGCCTCGCGGTCGACGGCGGTGACGGACTGCCCGAGGTGCAGCTCGATGTCGTGGCCCGCGTACCAGGCGGCCTCGTGGACGAAGACGCTGTCGCGTTCCTTCGCGCCGGTCAGGTACCCCTTGGACAGGGGTGGGCGCTCGTAGGGGTGGTCGCGTTCGTCGCCGATGAGGATCACCCGGCCGTTGAACCCCTCTGCACGCAGGGTCTCCGCCGCTTTGGCCCCTGCCAGGCCCCCGCCGACGATGACAAAGGTCTGATCTGCGTCGACCACGTCGTTTCCTCCTCTTTGCGACCGCTTCCAACCTACGCCCCCGGGCGTTCGTCGGGCCGTACCGCCTCGGGCCGTGCATGCGAGCGTCCCGCACGGAGGGTGGTGACGGAAGAGGGCCGACTCCCAGGGGGCCCGGCGGAGGCTCAGTCGCGGTGCGGAGCCGACTCCGAGGGGGCCGGCGGAGGCTCAGCCGTGGTGCGGACGGAGACGGGCGTGCAGGGCGCGGGCGGAGGCGTCGGTGAGGGAGGCGATCTGGTCGACGATGACGCGCTTGCGGGCGCGGTCGTCGCGCGCCTGGTCGAACAGCGACCGGAACTGCGGTTCGAGTCCGTCGGGGGCACGGACGACGAGGGCCTCGGCGAGCTCGGCGACGACGATGCGCTGGTCGGCGCGGAGGGCCTCCTGCTCGGCGCGCTGCATCACGTACCGGTCGGCGACGGCCTTGAGGACCGCGCACTCGTTACGGGTCTCCCGGGGGACGACCAGTTCGGCGCCGTAGCGGGTGAGGCGGCCCGAGCCGTACGCCTGCCGGGTGGCGCCCTCCGCGGCGAGGGCGAACCGGCCGATGAGCTGGCTGGTGGCGTCCTTGAGGCGGGCCTGGGCGACGGCCGAGCCGTCGTAGCCGTGCGGCCACCACTCCTGGTCGACGAGCCGGTCGAGGGCCTCGGCGAGCTCCTGCGGGTCGGTGTCCTCGGGGACGTAGCGGCCGATGGCGACGGCGGCGATGTCGACGCGCTCGGGCTCGGCGAGGAGGAGGTTGGGGTCGATGTGCCCGGCGTGCAGGCCGTCCTCGAAGTCGTGGACCGAGTAGGCCACGTCGTCGGACCAGTCCATGACCTGGGCCTCGAAGCACTTGCGGTGGCCTGGGGCGCCCTGCCGGATCCACGCGAAGACCGGCAGGTCGTCCTCGTACACGCCGAACTTGGACGAGCCGGGGTCGTCGGGGTGGCCGCCGCGCGGCCACGGGTACTTGGTGGCGGCGTCGAGGGCGGCGCGGGTGAGGTTGAGCCCGACGCTGACGAGCTCTCCCTCGGCGTCCTTCACGAAGCGCTTGGGCTCGATCCGGGTGAGGAGGCGGAGCGACTGGGCGTTCCCCTCGAAGCCGCCGCAGTCCTTGGCGACGTCGTTGAGCGCCTGCTCGCCGTTGTGCCCGAAGGGCGGGTGGCCCATGTCGTGGGAGAGGCAGGCGGCCTCGACGAGGTCGGGGTCGCAGCCGAGGGCGGCGCCGAGCTCCCGGCCGACCTGGGCGCACTCCAGTGAGTGGGTGAGCCGGGTGCGGGGGCTGGCGTCCCAGGCGTGGCCCCGGGTGCCGGGGGTGACGACCTGGGTCTTGCCGGCGAGCCTGCGGAGCGCGGCGGAGTGCAGCACGCGGGCGCGGTCGCGCTGGAAGGCGGTGCGGCCGGGGCGTTTGTCGGGCTCGGCGGCCCAGCGATCGGTCGCGTCGGCGCCGTAGCCGGGGGTGTCGGTGGCGCCGGCGATGTCGGCGGTGTCCGCGGTGTCGGTGAGGTCCGGGCTGCCCTTGATGTCTGCGCTGTCTGTGCCGTCTGTGATGCCTTCCATGCAACGAAGGTAACCGGAGGGACCGACAGAAGCGCTCAGACGGTGGCGAGTTCCCGCTCCCGGGTGGTCGCGCGGAGTGCCCCGTCGTAGCGGTGCAGGACCAGGCGGGCGAGGGCCGGGTGGGCACCGAGGGGGGCGGAGGCGATCCAGGGGGCGTGTGCGGCGGCGCGGGTGGCGAAGAGGCCGGGGGCGGTGAAGCAGGAGGCGACGGCGACCCGGTGGCGGCCCCGGGCGGCGAGGGCGCGGACGGCCTCGGGCACGGTGGGCGCGGCGGCGGAGGCGTACGCGGGGACGACGGGGACGCCGCCGAGCCGCTCGCCGAGCAGGGCGGCGATCCGGCGGAGCTCGGCGCCGGAGCGGGGGTCGCGGGATCCGGCGGAGGCGAGGACGACCCCGGCGGCCCGCGAGGTGCCGTCCTCGGGGGTCCAGCCGGCGTGCGCGAGCCGGTCGGCGAGGGCCTCGACGAGGAGCGGGTGCGCGCCGAGCGGCCCGGCCACGCGGGCGCGGAGTCCGGGGACGGCGGCGAGGGCGGCGGGCAGGTCGTGGGTGACGTGGTACCCGGGGGCGAGGAGCAGGGGGACGAGGACGGCGTCCCGGCCTTCGGCGGCGAGCTCCGTGAGGGTGGCGTCGAGGAGCGGGGCGTTCAGCTCGATGTGCGCGAGCCGTACGTCGAGGCCGGGGCGCAGTTCCCTGACCCGTTCGAGGAGGCGGCCGAGGGTGGCGCGGGCGCGGGGGTCCCGGCTGCCGTGGCCGACGGCGACGAGGGTGGGTGCGGGCGGGGCCGTCGGCAGGGTCACGGGCAGGGGCATGGGCGAGGTCCTGGGCACGGTCATGGGCGGCCTCGGCAGGGGGAGGTGGCCGAGCTGCTCGCCGAGCTGCTCGGTGATCCTGCCGAGCAGCTCGGCGGCGGTGGCGTACGTACTGTCCGGCTCCGTCATGCACCGATCCTGCGGGGCGCACGTTGCCTGCCCGTTGCACGGGGGTCACGACTGTTTTCCGTGACCTCACGCGCGCGCCCCGGCGGGTGTCAGGCGCCCTCGGCGGGCGCGTCCCCGGTGCGGCGCTCTCCCTCGGCGTGTGGATCGCGCAGGTCCCGCACCTCTCCTGCCCCCTTTCCCGATTCCGAATCACGGAATATCTTTTCCACCATGAGAATGTCCCCGCCCGCTCTCCCCCGGCGCGTCGCCGCCGAGTTCATCGGAACCGGCGCCCTCGTCGCCGTCATCGTCGGCTCCGGAATCCGCGCCGACGCCCTGAGCCAGGACATCGGCGTCCGGCTGCTCGCCAACGCCGCCGCCTCCGCCATCGGTCTCGGGCTGCTCATCGCCCTCATCGGGCCGCTCTCCGGCGCCCACTTCAACCCCGTCGTCACCCTCTCCGAGTGGTGGTCCCGGCGCCGGACGGGCGGCTCGCGCGAGGTCCTCGCCTACATCGCCGCCCAGCTCGCCGGGGCCGTGACGGGCGCGCTGCTCGCCGAGGCGATGTTCGGGCGGGTGCCCGGCGCCTGGGCCACCGAGTCGCGCTCCGCGCTCCATCTGCTGCTCGGCGAGGCCGTCGCCACCGCCGGGCTCGTCCTCGTCGTCCGGGGCCTGCGCCACATCGGCCGCCCCGGGCTCGCCCCGGTCGCGGTCGCCGGCTACATCGGCGCGGCGATCTGGTTCACCTCCTCCGGGTCCTTCGCCAATCCGGCAGCGACCGTCGGCCGCGCGTTCTCCGACTCCTTCACCGGGATCGCCCCCGGCTCGGTGCCCGCCTTCGCCGCCGCCCAGCTGCTCGGCATGCTGCTCGGGATGGTCCTGGCCGGTGTGTTGTACGGAACACGTGACGCCGCCGCCGAACCGAATCCCGCCGACGCGCGTCGGACGGGGTGACAGAACGACACCGAATCCACCCGCCACGGAGGTTCCCGCATGCCGGCACGGCTCACCCGGTTGATCCCGCACACCACCCGGGCCCGCCGCCGGACCGTGCAGGCCGTGATGCTGGGCGCCGTCCTCGCCCTCACCCCGGTCACCTGGATGCACACCGCCGCCGCAGGGAAGCTCCGTACCACCGCCGACGTGCCCGCCCGTGACGTCGCCGTCGTCTTCGGCGCCGGACTGTGGAAGGGGCGCCCCACCCCGTACCTCGCGCACCGGCTCGACGCGGCCGCCGAGCTGTACCGGACGGGGAAGGTCCGCGTCCTGCTCGTCACCGGCGACAACAGCAGGACCGCGTACGACGAGCCCAGCGCCATGCGCGGCTACCTCACCGCGCGCGGGGTGCCGGACGGCCGGATCGTCAGCGACTACGCGGGCTTCGACACCTGGGACTCCTGCGTCCGGGCCCGGAAGGTCTTCGGCGTCGACCGGGCCGTGCTCGTCACCCAGGACTTCCACATCAAGCGGGCCGTCGCGCTGTGCGGGCGCGCCGGAATCGACGCGTACGGCGTCGGGGTCCCCGAACCCCACGACCGCACCTGGTACTACGGCACCACCCGGGAGCTCTTCGCCGCCGGCAAGGCCTCCCTGGACGCCGCGCTCCGGCCCGACCCGCACTTCCTCGGCCCGGAGGAGAAGGGCGTCACCGAGGCACTGGCCTCACCTCGCCGGCCGTAACCGAGGCACCGGCCTCACCTCGGGAGCCGTAGCGGACGGAGAGCATGGCACCGCGCCCGTAATCAGCGGTGCCGCCCCGCGTAACACGCCTGACCCACGCTGGCCGTATGTCCGAGGCCACCGCCGTACCCACCCACTGCCCCTACTGCGCCCTGCAGTGCGGCATGTCGCTCCGCCCCACCGGCGTCCCGGAGCTGCCCGCCGAGGTGGTCGACCGGACCGACTTCCCCGTCAACCGGGGCGCGCTGTGCGGCAAGGGCCGCACCGCCCCCGCCGTGCTCTCCTCCCGGGTCCGGCTCACCGAGCCCCTGGTCCGATGCCCTGACACGGGGGCCCTGGTGCCCGCGTCCTGGGAGGAGGCCCTCGCCGCCGTCGCCGACGGGCTGCGCCGGACCCGCGCCGACCACGGTCCCGATGCCGTGGGGGTCTTCGGCGGCGGCGGTCTCACCAACGAGAAGGCCTACACGCTGGGGAAGTTCGCCCGGCTGGTGCTCGGCACCTCGCAGATCGACTACAACGGGCGCTTCTGCATGTCGTCGGCGGCCGCCGCGCACGGCAGGGCG
This sequence comes from Streptomyces sp. CB02980, assembly GCF_014451325.2. Lineage (GTDB taxonomy): Bacteria > Actinomycetota > Actinomycetes > Streptomycetales > Streptomycetaceae > Streptomyces. The sequence continues at coordinate 12,724 of NZ_JACSCH020000038.1, forward strand.
TTCGGGCTCGACCGGGGGCTGCCGTTCCCCCTGGAGGACATCCCGAAGACCGGCTGCGTGATCCTCGTCGGCTCCAACCTGGCCGAGACCATGCCGCCCGCCCTCCGCTACCTCACCGAGCTGAAGGAGAACGGCGGAAAGCTGATCGTCATCGATCCGCGCCGCACCCGCACCGCCGAGCAGGCCGACCTCCACCTCGCGCCCCGCCCCGGCACCGACCTCGCGCTCGCCCTCGGCATGCTCCACCTCGTGGTGGCCGAGGGCCGTGTCGACGAGGAGTTCGTGGCGACGCGCACCTCCGGCTGGGAGGCCGCGCGCGCCGGGGCCATGTCCCACTGGCCCGAGCAGGTCGAGCGCATCACGGGCGTGCCGCTGCCGCTGCTCCGGGAGGCCGTCGCCCTGTTCGGCGACGCCGCCACCGGCATGGTCCTCACCGCGCGCGGCCCCGAGCAGCAGTCCAAGGGCACCGACACCGTCGGCGCCTGGATCAACCTCTGCCTGGCCACCGGCAACGCGGGCCGGCCGCTCAGCGGCTACGGCTGCCTCACCGGCCAGGGCAACGGCCAGGGCGGCCGCGAACACGGTCAGAAGGCCGACCAGCTCCCCGGCTACCGCAAGCTCGACGACCCGGCCGCACGCGCGCACGTGGCCGGGGTCTGGGGCGTGCCCCCCGAGTCGCTGCCGGGGCCGGGACGCAGCGCGTACGAGCTCCTCGACGCGCTCGGCGGTGACGTGAAGGCCCTGCTCCTCATGGGCTCCAACCCGGTCGTCTCCGCGCCCCGGGCCGCGCACATCGAGGGGCGATTGCGCTCGCTCGACTTCCTCGCCGTCGCCGACGTGGTGCTCTCCGAGACCGCCGCGCTCGCCGATGTCGTCCTGCCCGTCACCCAGTGGGCGGAGGAGACCGGCACCATGACCAACCTGGAGGGGCGGGTGCTGCTCCGCCGGCGCGCCCTCACCCCGCCCGCGGGGGTACGGAGCGACCTGGAGGTGCTGCACGCGCTCGCCGGGCTCCTCGGCTGGGAGAAGGGTTTTCCCGCCGAACCCGAGGAGGTCTTCGACGAGCTGCGCCGGGCCTCGGCCGGCGGTCCGGCCGACTACTCGGGCATCAGCTACCGCCGGATCGAGGAGGAGCAGGGCGTGTTCTGGCCCTGCCCGGAGACCGGCGTGGGCGAGTCCGACCACGCGGGCACCCCGCGTCTCTTCCTCGACCGGTTCGCGACGCCCGACGGGCGGGCCAGGTTCGTGCCGGTGGTGCACCGGGCGGCGGCCGAGGAGACGGACGCCGAGTACCCCGTCGTCCTCACCACCGGCCGGGTCGTGTCCCAGTACCAGTCGGGCGCGCAGACCCGGCGGGTCGACGAGCTGAACGCGGCGGCCCCCGGCCCCTTCGTGGAGCTCCACCCCCGGGTCGCCGAGCGGCTCGGGGTGGCCGAGGGCGAGCGGGTCGCGGTGGTCTCGCGGCGCGGCCGGGCCGTCGCACCGGCCCGGATCACCACGGCCATCCGGCCGGACACCGTCTTCATGCCGTTCCACTGGGCGGGCGAGGGCCGGGCCAACACCCTGGTGAACCCGGCGCTCGACCCGGTCTCCCGGATGCCCGAGTTCAAGGTGTGCGCGGTACGCCTGGAGCGCGCCGGGAACACCCCCTAGGACCTCCGGAGCGGCGCTGTCGGTCCCGTGGGCCGGGCGCGGCTCTGCGGGCGCGGTGTACGCGCCCGTACTCCCCCGGGAGTAGTCGCCTCGGCGCACCGCCCCCGGCAGTACCCCCCGACTCGGCCGTCAGCGCGACGTATCGCCCTCCGCGCGGCGGGACTCTGGGATCGACCCGAAGAGGATCGATGAAGGGGGGCCCGATGGAGGGCCGTAAGAGGATCGTCGGCTGGGGGGTGCTGGCCCTGTGGGTGATCGTGATCGCCCTCGCCGCACCGCTCGCCGGAAAGCTCGGCGACGTACAGCGCGACCGCGCCGTCGACTACCTGCCCGCGAGCGCCGACTCGACCCAGGTCGCGAACATCATGGAGCAGATGCCCGGCGGCGGCTCCACCGACCTCGTGCTCGTCTACCACCGCGACGGCGGACTGACCGCCGCCGACAGGGCCACCGCCGCCCGGGAAGTGCGGCAGGTCGCCGCCGAGCATCCGCTCGCCTCGCCGCCGCGTGCCGTCCCCTCCGAGGACGGCACCACCCTCCTGTACGCCGTGTCGAGCACGGAGCCCGGCACGGACGAGGTGGCCAGAGACGCCTTCGTCCACGACGTCCGCGCGACCGTGAGCGGCGAGGTCGGCGGCCCCGGCGCGCTCGCCACGGACGCCGGCGAGGTCTACAACTCCCTCGACGGCCCGCTCCTCTACACGACCGTCGCCGTCGTCGCGATCCTCCTGATCGTCATCTACCGCAGTCCCTTCCTCTGGCTCGTCCCGCTGGCCGTCGCCGGCGTCGCCGACTTCCTCTCCATGGCCGTCACCTACGCCCTGCACCAGGGCTTCGACATCAGCGTCTCCGGCCAGAGCACGGGCGTCATGACGATCCTCGTCTTCGGCGCGGGCACCGACTACGCGCTGCTCCTCGTCTCCCGCTACCGCGAGGAACTGCGCCGCGTCCCCCGCCCGTACGACGCCATGGCCGCCGCGCTGCGCGGCTGCGGCCCCGCCGTCCTCGCGTCCTCCGGGACCGTCGCCCTCGGCATGCTCTGCCTGCTCGCCGCCGACATGAACAGCAGCCGGGGCATGGGGCCCACGGCCGCCGTCGGTGTCCTGTGCGCGCTCATCGCGATGATGACGCTGCTCCCCGCTCTGCTCGTCGTCCTCGGGCGCCGGGTGTTCTGGCCCCTGATCCCGGCGTACGGAAGCCGGGCGAAGGCCGCGCGCCGTTCGCTCTTCGCCGCCATGGGCTCCTCCGCCGGACGGCGCCCCCTCGCCGTCCTCCTCACGGGCGCCGCCGCCCTGGCCGCTCTGGCGCTCGGTGCGCTGAACCTGCCCGGAGCCCTCAAGCAGGAGGACACCTTCAGCTCCACCCCGGAGGCGGTCGCCGCGATGAGGACGCTGGCCGCCGCGTACCCCGAGACGGGAACCCAGCCCGTCACCGTGGTCGCCCCGACGGGCCGGGTCCCCGAGGCGCTGCGGACCGCGCTCGCGACCGACGGCGTCGCGAAGGCCGAACGCGGCCGCAGCAGCGACGGCTGGACGGAGATCTCCGTCATCGCCGCACACCCGCCGCAGTCCGCGGCCGAGACCGCGACGATCGAGGCACTGCGGACCGCGCTCGGCGACGGGGTGTACGTCGGCGGGCCCAGCGCGGAACAGCTCGACATGGCCGACACCAGCGCACGCGACCGGAACATCGTCGTCCCGCTCGTCATCGTCGTCGTCCTGATCGTGCTGGTCGTGCTGCTGCGCAGCCTCGTCGCACCGCTGATCCTGATCGCCGCCGTGGTCGCCGTCTGGGGTGCGGCCCTCGGTATCGGCGGTCTCGTCTTCGAGGGCCTCTTCGGCTTCGGGGGCACCGACCCGGGCCTCGCCCTGCTCTCCTTCGTCTTCCTCGTCGCCCTCGGCGTCGACTACGGCATCTTCCTGATGCACCGGATGCGTGAGGAGTGCCTGACCGGAGCGGAACCGGGTGCCGCGGCCCTCACGGCCCTGCGGACGACCGGCGGGGTGATCGCCTCGGCGGGACTCGTCCTCGCCGCGACCTTCGCGGTGCTCGTCAACATGCCGATGGTGCAACTGGCCGAGCTGGGCTTCGTGATCGCGGTCGGTGTCCTGCTCGACACCTTCCTCGTCCGCACCTATCTCGTCACGAGCGCGAGCGTGCTGCTCGGCCGGAGGGTCTGGTGGCCGGGCCCGCTGGCCAGGAAGCCCGTGCCGACGGCGGGTTCGGGGTCCGAGCGGGAGCCCGTACGGGTCTGATCAAGAGCGGCCGAGGGGGCTCCACGCACTGTCAGGAGCCCCTTCCCGCAGGGAGGATGGACATCATGGACTTCGCAGCGGCCTTCACCCGGGACCCCCAGGCGGCGCCGAACCCGGTGCGGCGCGACGCGGCGGCCGCCGCCGTCTTCGGGGTGCTCGCCGCGGCGCTCGCGCTCACCGTCGACGACGGCCGCCGCCCGGACGCCCTCGGCTGGGCCCTGCTGCTGGCCGCGCACGTCCCGCTGGCCTGGCGGCGCAGGGCGCCCCTGCCGGTGCTGCTCGCCGTGGTGGCCGTCGTCGCCCCGTACCACGGGCTCGACTACATGCATCTGGCGCCCATACCGGCCTCGATGACCGCGCTCTACACGGTCGCCTCCACCGGCCGGCCGATGCGCACGGTGATCGTGGGGCTCTCGGTCACCTCCGTCACCCTCACCATGCAGCTCTTCGTCAACCCGCACGAGATGGTGGAACTGCTGCGGGTCTCCGGCTGGGTGATCGCGATGCTGGTGTTCGGCACGAGCATCCGGCTCTACCGGCAGCTGGTGGCGGGCGTGGTGGAGCGGGCGGAGCACGAGGCCGAACGGAAGGTCACCGAGGAGCGGCTGCGCATCGCCAGAGACCTGCACGACCTCCTCGCCCACTCGATCACCCTCATCGGCGTGCAGACGTCGGTCGCCGCGCACGTCCTGGTCGCCGACCCGGACCGGCTCGACCGGGAGGCGCTCGTCCAGGCGCTCGACGGCATTGCGGAGACCTGCCGGGAGGCCCGGGCCGAGGTACGCACGACGCTGGACGTGCTGCGGGCCGCGCCGGAGGGCCCACTGCCCGACCTGGCCGCGCTGCCCGATCTCGTACGGTCCTCGGGCGCGGACCTGTCGGTACGGACGGCGGCGGCGAAGATCCCGGCGGCCGTGGGCGCGGCGGCGTACCGGATCGTGCAGGAGTCCCTGACCAACGCCGTGCGGCACGGCGGTCCGGGCGCGGACGTGCGGGTCGATGTCGGGCTGGAGAAGGAGGTGTTGACGGTGCGGGTGACCAACGGCGGCGCGGCTCCCGGAGGAACGAGCGGCTCCGGCTACGGGATCCTGGGGATGCGGGAGCGGGCGAGGAGCGTGGGCGGCACACTGAGCGCGGGCCCGCGCGACGGCGGGGGCTTCGAGGTCGAGGCGGCGCTGCCGCTCTCGGTGAGAGAGGTGGCGGTGTGATCCGGGTGCTGCTCGCGGACGATCAGACGCTCGTCCGGGCGTCGTTCGCGATGCTCCTCGAATCGGCGCCGGACATGGAGGTCGTGGGCCAGGCGGCCAACGGCCGGGAGGCGGTCGAGCTGGCCCGCTCGTCGCGGGCCGACCTGGTGGTCATGGACGTCCGGATGCCCGAGCTCGACGGGATCGGCGCGACCCGGCTGATCGCCGCCGACGAGGACCTGGCCGGGGTCAAGGTGCTGGTCCTCACCACGTACGACACCGACGAGCACGTCATGCAGGCGCTGCGGGCGGGCGCGTCGGGCTTCGTCGTCAAGGACATCCACCCGGCGGAACTCCTCACCGCGATCCGTACGGTCGCGGCGGGCGAGGCCCTGCTGTCGCCGGGCCCGACGTCCCGGCTGATCGCCCGGGCGCTGGCCATGCCGGAACCCCTGGCGACGGGCGGCCCGGAGGGGCTCTCGGACCGGGAACGGCAGGTACTGACGCTGACGGGCCGGGGCCTGAACAACACCGAGATCGCGGAGACGCTGGGACTCTCCCCCCTCACGGCGAAGACCCATGTCAGCCGGATCATGGGAAAGCTGTCCGCACGGGACCGGGCCCAGCTGGTCATCATCGCCTACGAGTCGGGCCTGGTGAGCCCGGGCCGCTGAGCCGCGTGAGCCGCCGATCCGCGTGAGCCGCGTGAGCCGCCTGAGTCGCCTGAGCCGCCGATCCGCCGGACGGTCCCTACGGCCGGTTGAACCAGTCGCCGCTCTCGATGACCGCGCCGAGGGGCGCGTCCGGCGCCGCAAGGAACACCCACGCGGACACCCGCGCGCTGTCCCGCACCCGGACGACGTCCATCGCCACCCGCTCGTACCCGACGGGCAGCTCCAGGCGGTCGAGCAGGCCGAACAGCTCGCCGTAGGCGCCGGGCGCGGGCGTGAGCAGGGTGCCGACCACCCGGCCCCCGTCCGCCGGGACGACGTAGGGATAGCCGGGCCCGTCGTGCAGGACCGCCCCGTGCAGCACGGCGTCCGCCTCGGTGCCGATCCGGCCGGCGAGGAACCGGTCGTGGTTGTACGCGCCCGGGCGCAGCGTCCCGTACACGAAGAACGGCCGCTCGTCGTGGGCCGGGCCCTCGACCTCTTGGGCGGCGGCGGTCTCGCGCTCGACCCAGCGGGCGTACTCCTCGCTCACCCGGGTCACCCGGGTGGCGAGGATCTCGGGCGTCTCGTAGTCGTGGGCGGCGAGGAGATGGGCCTCCAGGGCCGGGTAGCGGGCCTCGGTGGTCTTGAACACCACCTCCCACTCCTCGGTGGTCTCGATCGCGCCCTGCCAGTGGTAGACGGACGTGACGGGCCCCGAGATCTGCGCGCAGGCGACCAGCCGGGCCTCGACGGCGCCGCGCGCCAGGGCATCGGCCTTGGCGCGCGCGTCGGTGGTGGTGCGGACGGTGACGATCACGTCTCCACCGTACGGGCGAACTGGGCCGCGTGCAGCCGGGCGTACGCTCCCCCGGCGGCGAGGAGTTCCTCGTGGCTGCCCTGCTCGGCGATCGAGCCGCCGTCCATCACCAGGATGGTGTCCGCGTCCCGGATCGTGGAGAGCCGGTGGGCGACGACGAAGCTGGTGCGGCCCGCCCGGAGGGAGGCCATCGCCTCCTGGACGAGGAGTTCGGTACGGGTGTCGACGGAGCTGGTGGCCTCGTCGAGGACGAGGATGACCGGGTCCGAGAGGAAGGCGCGGGCGAGGGTGACCAGCTGCTTCTCGCCGGCGCTGAGGCCGCCGCCGTCCTCGTCGAGGACGGTGTCGTACCCGGCGGGCAGGGTGCGGACGAACCGGTCGGCGTGCGCGGCCCTGGCCGCTTCGACGATCCGCTCGCGTGAGACCTCGCCGGGCACCCCGTACGCGATGTTGTCGGCGATGGTGCCGCCGAAGAGCCAGGTGTCCTGGAGGACCATGCCGATGCCGGAGCGCAGCTCCTCCCGGGTCATCGCCGCCGTGTCGACGCCGTCCAGGGTGATCCGGCCGCCGGTCACCTCGTGGAACCGGAGGAGCAGGTTGACCAGGGTCGTCTTGCCCGCCCCGGTGGGGCCGACGATGGCGACGGTCCGGCCCGGCTCGACGGTGAGGGACAGGTCCTCGATGAGCGGCTTGCCCGGCTCGTAGCGGAAGGCGACCTTCTCGAAGGAGACCCGGCCGCGGAGTGCCTCCGGCCTCTTCGGCTCGGCCGGGTCCGGGTGCTCCTCCTCGGCGTCGAGGAGGTCGAAGACCCGCTCGGCGGAGGCAACTCCGGACTGGAGGAGGTTGGCCATGGCGGCGACCTGGGTGATCGGGCCGTTGAAGTCGTACGAGTACTGGATGAAGGCCTGGACGTCGCCGACGGACAGCGTGCCGCTCGCCACCCGCAGTCCACCGACCACGGCGATGACCACGTAGTTCAGATTGCCGACGAAGGCCAGGGCGGGCTGGATGAACCCGGACACGAACTGGGCCCGGAAGCTCGCCCGGTACAACTCCTCGCCCAGCTCGTCGAAGCGGCGCACGGCCTCCTCGCGGCGGCCGAAGACGACGACCTCGGTGTGGCCGGTGATCATCTCCTCGACGTGGCTGCCGAGCCGGCCGGTGACCGCCCACTGCTTCACGAACTGCGGCTGGGCGCGGCGGCCGACGAAGCCGGCGACGACGATCGAGACGGGCACGGTGGCGAGGGCGACGAGAGCCAGCACCGGAGAGACCCAGAACATCATCGCGAGGACGCCGACCAGGGTCAGCAGGGCACGGACCATCTGGCTGAAGGCCTGCTGGAGGGTCTGGGTGATGTTGTCGATGTCGTTGGTGGTGCGGGAGAGGACCTCGCCGCGCGGCTGCCGGTCGACGTAGCCGAGGGGCAGCTTCGCCAGCTTGTGCTGGGCCTCCTCTCGGAGCCGGTGACCGGCCCGCTGGACGACGGTGGTGGCGATCCGCAACTGCGCCCAGGTGAAGAAGGAGGACCCGGCGACGACCAGCGCGGAGAGGGCGAGGAGCCGGCCGACGGCCCGGAAGTCGACCCCGGCCGGGCCGGTGGCGCCGGTGATGACGAGGTCGGTGGCGCGGCCGAGGAGGAGGGGGTTGAGGACGGTGAGGGCGACGCCCGCGGCACCGGCGGCGAGGAGGCCGAGGAGGCGGGCCCGGTCGGGGGCGAGGGTGCGGAGCAGGCGGAGGCCGGAGGCGCGGAAGGAGAGGGAGCGTTCGAGACCGGGCGTGGCGGGGAGGCCGGGGCCGCGCTGCGGGGAGGAGGGGCCGGAGCGGGCGGGGACGCTTCCGGCGGGTGTGTCCTTCGTGGTGCGGCTCTCCGTGGCCGTACTCATGCGGCTTCCTCCTCGGTGAGCTGGGAGAGGACGATCTCCCGGTAGGTGGGGTTGTCCCGCATCAGGGACGTGTGGGTGCCGGTGCCGACGTTCCGGCCCCGGTCGAGGACGACGATCCGGTCGGCCTGCCGGATGGTGGAGACCCGCTGGGCGACGATGACGACGGCGGCGTCCGCCGTCTCCTCCTTCAGGGCGGCGCGGAGCCGGGCGTCGGTCCGGGGGTCGAGGGCGGAGAAGGAGTCGTCGAAGAGGTAGAGGCGGGGGCGGGCGACGAGGACCCGGGCGATGGCGAGCCGCTGCCGCTGCCCGCCGGAGAAGTTGGTGCCGCCCTGTGCGATGGGCGCGTCGAGCCCCTCGTCGAGCCCGCGGACGAAGTCGGTGGCCTGGGCGACCTCCAGGGCGTGCCAGAGCTCTTCGTCGGTCGCGTCGGGTTTGCCGTAGCGGAG
>NZ_JACSCH020000039.1 GCF_014451325.2 Streptomyces sp. CB02980
GCGACATGGACCGGCGTATGCCCCACCTGCCACCGCGGCATACCCACACCAGCCCCAACCTGACCAAGCCCTACTAGAGGTCCTGGCCGGCTGGGCGCCCGGCCTCCACGAAGCCCTCACCGGCCTCGGTGAGGGCGACCACGTCATCGTTGACGGCACCCTGATTCCCATCGACCGGATCCGTGCGGACGAGCCGTACTACTCGATGAAGCACCGCAGGCATGGGATGAACGTGCAGGTCATCGCCCGTCCCGACGGCACACCGCTCTGGTTCTCCCGCGCGACACCCGGCCGCACCCACGACCTGACCGCAGCCCGCGCCCACGGCATCGTCCAGGCCTGCCTCACCAGACAGATCCTCGTCCTCGCCGACCGCGCCTACCAGGGCGCCGGCGCCACCTTCCGCACCCCCTACTACCACCACCACGAACAGCCCCAGCGCTACCAGCAGTTCAACCGAGACCACGCTCGACTCCGAGCCCCCGGTGAACGGGCCTTCGCCCAGCTCAAGTCCTGGCACATCATGCGCAGAGCACGCTGCTCGACCCGCCGCATCAGCCACATCGTCCAAGCCATCCACACCCTGCCGACCTGCGACTATTCAGGATGAAAGAGGTTCAGTAACTGCAACCGGCAGCAGCCGCTCCATCAATGCGTGCTGCCCATCAGAAAGACCCCTCGTCCCACACCGAGATCACCGAGGTGTGGGACGAGGGGATGGAGAGGCTTTCAGGAAATGGCCTAGGCCCCGCTCCGTACGACCTCGGCCCCCCTCCGGAACACCTCATTCGCCGAAACGAATGCTGCGATGCCGGAGAGGATGATCATTACCACGTTCAGGAACTCGTCAGGTCCGAAACTGTTCGTGATGATGTTCCGCACGACTCCCACGATGATCACGCCTTCCACAAGGAAAACGCCCCCGAGAATAACCCGCTTGAGCCATTGGGGAACGCGGTCGAATTTTCCGGGTGTCGCGAGCAGTAGGGCGCCGACGAACAGCACCCCGATCACCGCCGCTACGAGGAGCAGATAGAACACCCCTCCGGCTGCGGGCGGGTCCGTGTTGTCGATTTCCGAAGTATCCTCGACGAAGAGGGAGAGGAGAATTCCTCCCACTACCACATAGGCCACCTGCAGAAATAGAACACCTGCGGCGATGCGGTGAAGAGTCTTCATCTTCAACTGTTACTCCTGTAGAGGACGCCATACTTCATGATCTGCAGATCTCCGCGCCTCTGAGCATTCCGACACGCGTCGCGAACCCTCGTAGTGGCATTGGACAGCCCCGTATTGTTCCTGCCGATCTGGCGGCCGACGGCGTTGTTGAACATGTCCATTTTCTTGTCATTACCGGAGGAGTCCGACTCATGCCGGGTAGCGAACTCGTAGGTGTCGGTCGTGCTCAGGCGAATCTCCATGCGCGCGTTCCAGTAGCAGTGCCGGAAAGCGTCGCCAGTGCCCTGGTACAGGGTAAGTTGCGGATACCACGCCTTAGCCTGATTAAGAGCCGTCGTTGCAGAACTCTTCACCCAGGTGCAGTCGATGGGATTCAGCGCGCAGTATCGCATCTCCGCAGGCGTCATGTAAACAGTCGAGTAGCCCGGGTCCAGCAGCACCGGGTACGAAACAACCTGACCGGGACCCGGATTCAGCGCGACAGTGACGTTTCCTTCGACCAGCTTAAGGGAGACTGGAATGGACTGACCCTTTGCATCCAGCGCCGCCGGCGCGGTGATCGAGGTCACATTTCCTGTCGGGTCCAATATGAGGACGCCATTGTCTCCGGTCTCGATGGCGCTCTGGCCTGACTTGAGAATCAGCTTGCAGGAATAACTCGTCGGCGCATTAGGGCTGCGCAGAAGGTGGAACGTCTCGACAGAGTTGACTGACGTCCGAATCGCGAGTGTGTCAGCGTCAGTTTGTGTATTGGGATACACAATGAGGCCGGTTTCGCTCATCTCCGCAGGATTCGGGCTGCCTGCCGGCATGTCCAGCACGGTCTGCGAATCGCCGTTCACGCCGGTTCCGACAATGCTTGCGTCGGCCCTTGCGGGAAGTTCCACCACGGGAAGGCTGAGAGCAGACTCCTCGGTCTCCACAACTTCGGGATCGAGCTCTTCTACGTAGCCGGCCGGAGTGTCGTCGACCGCAGGGTACTCCTCGCTGGCGGGAGGCTCGACATACTCGGCGTCCGCGGGGTGCAAAGTCCGCGCGAAGTGAGTTTCAGCCAACTCGGCGATGAAAGCCGTGTCGAGGCTTCCGGTGAGGTTACCGACGTAGAACGTGTGGTCCGTTGATTCCGACCAGGTTCCGGCTGCATTCTTGACCCGCACCGAAAGGACGTGGACGCCTCGCGTGGACGGCGTGAGAGTGACCGTTCCCTTGCCGGCCGTGAGTGCGGTGGAGGTCGTCGCGCCGCCGTCCAGGGAGTACTCCGCGCTCACTGACGCGTTCCCGTATCTCGGGACTCGGCCGATCGACTCGTTCCGCCCCGAGCACATCCGCGAATGGCTCGCGGAACTGGAGAACGCGCTGCCCGTGTCCTCCTACCGGCGCGTCATCTTCGCCAGCGTCTCGGCCGTCCTCGCCGCGGCCGTGGATGACGACCTGCTCGCCAAGAATCCCTGCAAGTCCCGCTCCGTCCGGCCGCCGGCACCGGTCCCGCCCCGCGTGAAGCCGTGGACCGCTCCGCGCGTCTTCGCGGTGCGGTCCGCGCTCCCGAAGCGGTACCAGACGATGATCGACCTCGGCGGCGGGTGCGGGCTCCGCCAAGGGGAGATCTTCGGTCTCGCTGAGGAACACGTCCGGTTCGACACCGGCTGGCTGCACGTGGCCAATCAGGTGAAGGTGGTCAACGGTCACCTGGTGTTCGGCCCGCCGAAGCGTGGAAAGGAGCGGGACGTCCCGCTCCCCCGCCAAGTCGCTCGGGTTCTCCGCGAACATGCCGAGGAATTCCCACCGGTCGATGTCTCCCTGCCCTGGTTGAAGCCCGACGGGCCGCCCGTCACCAAGCGGCTGTTCTTCTCCCTCACGGGCGGTGGCGCCGTGCGGCGGACCGACTTCAACACCCGCGTGTGGAAATTCGCGCTCGTCCAGGCCGGCGTCATTCCGGAGCCCAAGGAGGGCGAGCGTCACCAGGCGGGCCCGCGAGCACGGGATGCACGCGCTGAGGCACTTCTACGCGTCCGTCCTGCTCGACGCCGGCGAGAACGTCAAGGCGCTCAGCACGTACCTGGGCCACGGCGACCCCGGCTTCACGTTGAGGGTCTACACGCACCTCATGCCGAGCAGCGACGGGCAGGCCCGCCGGGCCGTGGATGGGCTCTATGAGGGCACCGGTTCGACGCCTGACGGCCCAGAGACGGCCCAGGACCAGTGAGACGACTCAGGGCCGACGGTTCGCGACCGTCGGCCCTGATCGTCAGTTCCGGGTTCTACCTGCTCTGACCTGTGCTTACAGCACCGGCAGGTTCTTGCGGAGTTCGAAGGCGGTGACCTCGGAGCGGTACTCCTCCCACTCCTGCTTCTTGTTGCGGAGGAAGAAGTCGAAGACGTGCTCGCCCAGCGTCTCCGCCACCAGTTCGCTCTTCTCCATCAGGGCGATCGCCTCTCCCAGGTTCTGCGGGAGCGGTTCGATGCCCATCGCGCGGCGTTCCGCGTCCGAGAGGGCCCAGACGTCGTCGTCGGCGCCGGCCGGGAGTTCGTAGCCCTCTTCGATGCCCTTGAGGCCGGCGGCCAGGAGGACCGCGTAGGTGAGGTAGGGGTTCGCGCCCGAGTCGATGGAGCGGACCTCGACGCGGGAGGAGCCCGTCTTGCCCGGCTTGTACATGGGGACGCGGATCAGGGCCGAGCGGTTGTTGTGGCCCCAGCAGATGTACGAGGGGGCCTCGCCGCCCGAGCCCGCCGTGCGGGACGAGCCGCCCCAGATGCGCTTGTACGAGTTGACCCACTGGTTCGTCACGGCGGAGATCTCGCCCGCGTGCTTCAGCAGGCCCGCGATGAACGAGCGGCCGACCTTGGACAGTTGGTACTCGGCACCCGACTCGTAGAACGCGTTCCGGTCGCCCTCGAAGAGGGACAGGTGGGTGTGCATGCCCGAGCCCGGGTAGTCCGAGAACGGCTTCGGCATGAACGTGGCCTGTACGCCCTGCTCCAGCGCCACCTGCTTCATCACCAGGCGGAAGGTCATGATGTTGTCCGCCGTGGAGAGGGCGTCCGCGTAACGGAGGTCGATCTCCTGCTGACCCGGGGCTCCCTCGTGGTGGCTGAACTCCACCGAGATGCCCATCGATTCGAGCATCGTGATCGCCTGGCGGCGGAAGTCCATGCCCACGTTCTGCGGGGTGTGGTCGAAGTACCCCGAGTTGTCCGCCGGGGTGGGGCGGGTGCCGTCGAGCGGCTTGTCCTTGAGGAGGAAGAACTCGATCTCGGGGTGGGTGTAGAAGGTGAAGCCCAGGTCCGAGGTCTTGGCCAGCGCCCGCTTCAGGACGTACCGCGGGTCCGCGAAGGACGGCGATCCGTCCGGCATCAGGATGTCGCAGAACATCCGCGCCGTCCCCGGCGCCTCGGCCCGCCACGGCAGGATCTGGAACGTCCCCGGATCCGGCTTGGCGATCATGTCCGACTCGTATACGCGGGCGAAGCCCTCGATCGCGGAGCCGTCGAAACCGATGCCCTCGTCAAAGGCCTGCTCGAGCTCGGCGGGCGCCACGGCCACCGACTTGAGGAAGCCCAGCACGTCGGTGAACCACAGACGTACGAAGCGGATGTCGCGCTCCTCGAGCGTACGGAGCACAAATTCCTGCTGCTTGTCCATTTACACACCCATCCTCGCTGGTCAGGCCGCCTGCTCCCACCGCCTCAGAGCACATCGGGGGGCACCTGAGCATCCCACCACATGGTTTCGCGCACGTTGCACACCCATAGTGCCTGCTCGGGTGTGACTCAGGTAACGCGGGAAGGGCGGCGTCCGGGTGTCCGTTCGCCCCTCAGCCGCCCACCCGTCGGTACCGAGTGGTACCCCGTTCGGGCCACAGAGCCCCCGCGCCCACTACGATTTGCGCCCATGAGGGCCACACGGCTCGTACGCCCGTCCCAGCACGCGCGTCCCATGGCACTGGTGAGTGCCGTGGCGACGCTCCTCGCCGCGCTCTTCTTCTGCTGTCCGCCCGCCGGACCCGGTCCCGGGAACCATCACGCGGGCGCCGGACCGAAGATCGCGAGCAGGCCCACGGTCACCGGCACCACGGCCACCCCCGCGGCCACCGGCACCGTCGTCGAGTACGTCTGCCCGTACGACCGCGGTGGCTGCTCCCTCTTCCCCTCGCTCTCCCCCGCGGTGCTCAGCGCGCCCCCGCTCGATCCGCCGCTGCACGCGGCCGACGGGCTCCCGCGCTTCGAGCCGCCGTCCGGTGACGGCGCCGCGCGCCGTTCCGGCGTCCGGCCGCGCGCGCCGGATCTGCACGTCCTTCAAGTTCTTCGGACATGACGGCGGCGGGCGTCCCGCCCCGCTACGTCCACCCCCGAACTCCACCCCCATCCCTGAAGAAGGACGACACCACCATGGCCGCCAAGAGCCCCGCCAACGCCGACCGCCGCGCCCGAATAGAGGAGATGCGCCGCGCCGAGCAGGCCCGAGAGCGCCGCAACCGCCTCGTCACGATCGGCATCTCGGGCGTCGTCGTCCTCGGCCTCGTCGGCTTCGGCACGTTCGTACTGATGAAGAAGTCCGACGAGCAGGACAAGAAGGACGCGGCCGCGAAGGCCCCCATCACCGCGGAGAAGTCCTGGGACGCCGCGAAGCTCGGCCGCAACCACGTCGAGACGGCCGTGAAGTACGACATGAAGCCGCCGGTCGGCGGTGACCACCACCCGGTCTGGATGAACTGCGACGGCGTCGTCTACAAGAAGGCCGTCGCCGAGGTGAACGCCGTGCACTCCCTCGAGCACGGCGCCGTCTGGGTGACGTACAACAAGAAGGCCGCCGCCGACGACGTGAAGAAGCTGGAGGACAAGGTCGGCAAGACCAAGTACACGCTGATGAGCCCCGTGGACGACCAGGCCGGCGCCATCATGCTGTCCGCCTGGGGCAAGCAGGTCACCGTGGACAACGCGAGCGACCCGCGCATCGACGCCTTCTTCACCAAGTACGTCCAGGGCCCGCAGACCCCCGAGCCGGGCGCCGCCTGCACCGGCGGGATCGGCCAGTGAGCCGGGTCGGCGAGGACGACGGCGACGGCGACGCCGTACCGACGACCCCGGCCCGGCGGCCGAACCGGACGCAGTGGGCGGCGATCACCGCCGTCGCGCTCGCCCTGCTGTTCGCCGGGGGCGCCGTCACCGTCGCCTCCGCCGAGCGCGAGGAGGCGCCGCGTACGCCGTCCTCGCTCTCCGCGGACGCCGGCTTCGCCCGGGACATGGCCGTCCACCACCAGCAGGCCGTCGAGATGTCGTTCATCGTCCGGGACCGCACCCAGGACGAGGAGGTGCGCCGTCTCGCGTACGACATCGCCAACACCCAGGCCAACCAGCGGGGCATGATGCTCGGCTGGCTCGACCTGTGGGAGCTGCCCAAGATCGAGTCCGGCGTCGAGCCGATGACCTGGATGGGCATGGGCGGCTCCGGCGACACCGGTCCGCTCGACGGGGCGCTCATGCCGGGCATGGCGACCAACGCCCAGCTGGACGAGTTGCGCGAGGCGAGCGGCCGGGAGGCCGAGATCCTGTACCTGAAGCTCATGACCGAGCACCACAGGGGCGGGGTCCACATGGCCGAGGGCTGTGTCCAGAAGTGCTCGGTGGAGATCGAGCGCGGTCTCGCACAGGGCATGGTCGACGCCCAGAAGTCCGAGATGCTGCTGATGGCGGACATGCTCAAGAAGCGTGGCGCCTGACGGCCCGGGTCGGTGACCCGACGGCCCCCGTGACCCGCCGCGGTCGCGGGGGCCGTGTCGTACGCCGACAAGTCGCGGCGGTCGGGGCGTGCGCCGACAATGGGTGGGGCTCGGGGACGTACGTGTGACCACGTCCGACGAAAGGTACGCACCCCATGACCACGGCGAAGGACATCATGCACCCCGGGGCCCAGTGGATCCCGGCTCACGAGACGCTCGACCGCGCCGCGCAGCTGATGCGCAACCTGAATGTCGGCGCGCTGCCCATCGCCGACGAGAACGAACGGCTCTGCGGCATCATCACGGACCGCGACATCGTCATCGGCTGTGTGGCCATGGGCCACGACCCCTCGAAGATCACCTGCGGCGAGATGTCCAAGGGCACCCCCCGCTGGGTCGAGTCGGGCGCGGACGTGGGCGCCGTCCTGGAGGAGATGCAGAGCCACCAGATCCGGCGGCTGCCCGTCATCGAGGAGAAGCGGCTCGTCGGCATGATCAGCGAGGCCGATCTGGCCCAGCATCTGTCGGACGAGCAGCTCAAGGGGTTCTGCGAGAGCGTCTACGCGCCTTCCTGAAGCGTCTACGCGCCCTCCTCAAGCGTCGACGCGCCTTCCTGACCGGATCGCAGGATCACGGTCGCGACCGCTTCCGGGCGGTCCTTCATGACCAGATGGCCCGACGGCACGGCCGCCTCGTAGCGGGCGCCGAGCCGTCGGGCCAGCGCGCGTTGACGCCGGTCCCAGCGGGCCGAGCCCTCCGGGGCGGCGAGGACGGTGACGGGGAGGCCCGGCGGGAGCGGGTGCGTGGTGCGCAGGGCGAGGAGTTCGGCCGCGACGGCTCCGTAGTGGGCGTTCTCCCAGAGGGTGCCGCGCAGGACGCGTGAGGTGCGGTAGACGCGGTGGACGAGGGCGGTGGGGGCCGGGTCGTGGCGTACGGCCGCACGGCGCACCGCGGGGCCGAGGGCGGCCGGGACTCCGGCGGCGGACAGGACGGTGCCGAGCACACGGGCGACGGACCCCGGGGACCGGCTCGCCCGGGGGTGCTCCTCCACCGACGAGTCCACGAGCACGAGCGCGGTGGTCCGGTCCGGGTGGAGCCGGGCGAAGGCCTCGGCGTGGAATCCGGCGATCGAGTGCCCGACGACGGTGGCGGGGCCGGGGAGCCCCAGCGCGTCGAGGAGCACGGCGATCCGGTGGGCCTCGCCGACGGCGGTGGGCGGGGCGGTGGCGGGCTGGGAGAGGCCGTGTCCGGGGCGGTCGAAGCGGACGACCGTACGGTGCGGGGCGAGGAGCGGGACGACCGGGTCCCAGTCGAACCAGCTCATTCCGAGCCCCGCGCTCAGCACGCAGACGGGTCCCGAGCCCTCGACGACGACATGGTGGGCGACGCCGTCGACCCGTACGAAGGCCGGCTTTCCGGTCATCGCTCCTCCTTCTCCGGTGCGGGGCGGGATGTCGCGAGGGAGTACGCCAGGACGGCGAGCCACACCGCGACCAGGAGTACCTGGAGCCGCTGGCCGGCGCCGAGCGCCCAGGCGCCCTTCCCCGCCTCGAAGGCGGCGACGGCGGCGAGGGTCCAGACCGTGGCGGCGAGCTCCAGGGCGACGATGACCGGGCCCGTACGGGCGAGGGGCCGCCACCGGCCGTACCTGCGGGCGGCCACGGTCAGCGCGACGAGGGCGACGAGGGCGCCGGTCATGGCGAGACCGGAACTGACGGCATGGGCCGTATGGGTGGCGGGCACGAGCCCGGTGGTCTCGCGCGCGGCGCACGCGGGGTCGGTGGTCGCGGCGCAGCTGAGCGGGAGGCGCGAGTCGGCGACGGTGGCGGCGCCGAAGAGGGCGAGCGCACCCCACCCGAGGACCGCCCAGGGCTCGCGGATCCGACGCGCGCGGCCGGACTCCGGGGTGCCTGGCCGGCCGGCTCCCGAGGCCCCCGGGTCACCTGACCCGGGCGTCCCCGCGCGGCCGGCCCCCGGCGTCCCCGCGTGACCGGGCCCCCACGTCCCCGACCCCCTCGTCCCCGCGTGACCGGGCCCCCTCGTCCCAGACTCCCTCGTTCCAGACCCCCTCGTCCCCACCCACCCCAGCACCGCCCCCGCCAGGACCAGCGCCCCCGACACCAGGTCGGTCGCCCGGAAGAAGGTGCCGAACGGCTGGTCCGAGGCCGCCAGTTCGGAGACGTACGTCCGGACCGGGTCGAGCCCGGTCCGGAGGACGACTTCCAGGACCCACGCGGTGTACGCGAGCGCGCCGAGGGCCAGCAGGACGGCCGAGGCTCGCGTCACGTTTCCGGGCATAGTGGGTCTGACGCTACGGCGTGCCGGAGGGTTGCCGGTGGACGGCGCGGATCCGGCCCGGTTCTGCCGGGCCGTCAGTGACCGTCAGGGGAGTCATGGGAGCCGTGATCGATCGGGCGGGGCGGGGTCGCACGTCGGGTGGGAGAGAGAGGTCGGGCCCCGTTTCCCAGGACATCGCGTCGGTCTGACGATTACACTGGCCGGGTGCCTCAACTACGCCTCGCCCTGAATCAGATCGACTCGACCGTCGGAGACATCGCCGGGAACGCCGAGGCGATCGTGCACTGGACCCGGCACGCCGCCGGACAGGGCGCGCATCTCGTCGCGTTCCCCGAGATGGCGCTGACCGGATACCCCGTGGAGGACCTCGCGCTGCGCTCCTCGTTCGTCGAGGCGTCGCGGGTGGCCCTGCGCGGTCTCGCCCGCCGGCTCGCGGACGAGGGCTTCGGGGAGGTGCCGGTCGTCGTCGGCTATCTGGACCGCTCCGAGCGGGCGGAGCCGAAGCTCGGCCGGCCTGCCGGTTCGCCGGAGAACGCCGCCGCCGTGCTGCACCGGGGCGAGGTGGTGCTGCGCTTCGCCAAGCACCACCTGCCGAACTACGGCGTCTTCGACGAGTACCGCTACTTCGTCCAGGGCGACACCCTGCCGGTCGTCCGGGTCCACGGGGTCGACGTGGCCCTGGCGATCTGCGAGGACCTCTGGCAGGAGGGGGGCAGGGTCCCGGCGGCGCGTCACGCGGGGGCGGGGCTGCTGCTGTCGGTCAACGCCTCGCCGTACGAGCGGGACAAGGACGACACGCGCCTCGAACTGGTCCGCAGGCGGGCCCGGGAGGCCGGGTGCGTGACCGCGTACCTGGCGAGCACGGGCGGCCAGGACGAGCTGGTCTTCGACGGCGACTCGATCGTGGTGGACGCGGACGGCGAAGTGATCGCGCGGGCCCCGCAGTTCGTCGAGGGCAGCGTGATCCTGGACCTGGAGCTGCCGGCCGCCGACGGCGAGGCGCCGGAGGGCCTGGTGAACGACGGGCTGACGATCGACCGCGTGGTGCTCTCGGAGGAGCCGCTGCCGGCGTACGAGCCGGAGCTGACGGGCGGTTACGCGCACCGGCTGGACGACGAGGAGGAGGTGTACTCGGCGCTGGTCATCGGTGTCCGGGCGTATGTCGCGAAGAACGGTTTCCGCTCGGTGATCGTCGGCCTCTCCGGGGGCATCGACTCGGCGCTCGTCGCCGCCATCGCCTGCGACGCGCTCGGCTCGGAGAACGTGTACGGGGTGTCGATGCCCTCGAAGTACTCCTCCGACCACTCGCGCGGCGACGCCGCCGAGCTGGCCCGCCGCACCGGGCTCCACTACCGCACGGTGTCGATCGAGCCGATGTTCGACGCGTACATGGGCGCGCTCGGCCTCACCGGCCTCGCCGAGGAGAACCTCCAGTCGCGGCTGCGGGGCACGACGCTGATGGCGCTCTCCAACCAGGAGGGCCACATCGTCCTCGCGCCGGGCAACAAGTCCGAGCTGGCGGTCGGCTATTCGACGCTGTACGGCGACTCCGTCGGCGCGTTCGGGCCCATCAAGGACGTCTACAAGTCGACCGTGTTCCGGCTGGCGTGCTGGCGCAACCGGGCGGCCGAGGAGCGCGGCCAGACCCCGCCGATCCCGGAGAGCTCGATCAGCAAGCCGCCGAGCGCGGAGCTGCGCCCGGGGCAGGTCGACACGGACTCGCTGCCGGACTACGACGTCCTGGACGCGATCCTCGCCCTGTACGTGGACCAGGACCGGGGCCGGGACGAGATCGTGGCCGCCGGCTTCGACGAGGAGCTGGTCACGCGGACACTGCGGATGGTGGACACGGCGGAGTACAAGCGGCGCCAGTACCCGCCGGGCACCAAGATCTCGGCGAAGGGCTTCGGCAAGGACCGGCGCCTGCCGATCACGAACCGCTGGCGGGAGACGACGAGCTGACCTGCTTCCCGGCAGCGGGGGGACCTTCGGCGAGGGGGCTTTGCGCGACGACGCGCGAGGCCCCCTCCCCCGTACCCCGGTCGCGGTCGAGGAGGCCCGCCACCGCCGCGATCGCCAGGCCCACCACCGTGAGGCCGGCGCCGACCAGGGCCGGCGAGGTCCAGCCCCAGCCGGCGGCGACGGCGGCGCCGCCCGCCCAGGCGCCGCCGGCGTTGGCGAGGTTGAAGGCGGAGTGGTTGGAGGCGGAGGCGAGCGTCGGGGCGTCCTTGGCCTTGTTCATGACCAGCATCTGGAGCGGGGTGGTGGTCATGAAGCCGACGGCGCCGAGCACCACGACCGTGACCAGGGCCAGCCAGGGCACGTGGATCGTGAAGCGGAAGGCGACCAGGGCGAGGACGAGGGCGGCGAGCGAGCCGTACAGCGTCGGACGGAGTGCCCGGTCGGTCAGCGGGCCCGCGGCGAGCGCCCCGCCGGTCATGCCGAGGCCGAAGAGGGCGAGGACGACGGTGACGGTGGAGTCGCCGAAGCCCATCACCTCGGTGGTCATCGAGGCGAGGTAGGAGTAGACGGCGAAGACGCCCGCGAAGCCGAAGACGGCGGTGAGCAGACCGAGCAGCACCTGCGGGCGGCCGAGCGCGCGCACCTCGCGGCCCAGGCTCTGCCTTTCGTCCACGGGGACGTACGGCACGAGGCGGGCGAGCGCGGCCATGGCGAGCAGGCCGATGACGGAGACGACGAGGAAGGTGGCCCGCCAGCCGAGGTGCTGTCCGAGCAGGGTCGCGGCGGGTACGCCGAGGATGTTGGCGACGGTCAGACCGAGGAACATCGTGGCCACCGCCCGCGCCTGGCGGCCCTCGCGCACGAGCCGGGCGGCGACGACCGCGCCGAGCCCGAAGAACGCGCCGTGCGGGAGCCCGGCGAGCACCCGGCCGGCGATCAGCCAGCCGAAGCCGGGGGCGAGCGCGGAGGCCAGGTTGCCGACGGTGAAGAGGGCCATGAGCAGGAGCAGCATCCGCTTGCGCGGGACCCGGGAGCCGAGGGCGGTGAGCAGCGGGGCGCCGACGACGACGCCGATCGCGTACGCCGAGACGAGGTACCCGGCGGTGGGGACGGAGGTGCCGAGGTCGTCGGCGACCTGCGGGAGCAGGCCCATCATCACGAATTCGGTGGTGCCGATGCCGAAGGCGGAGACGGCGAGCGCGAACAGCGCCAGGGGCATGGGGAGGGCCTTTCCGGAAGATAGTTCTTCAACGGAACAAAGGCTCTCAGATGTTTTCTTCCCGGCGGCTTCCGGGGAGTGAAGAGGAGATTTCGACCCGTGTGCTACGCGGCACCCGCGTCGTCAGAACTTCACGCGGGCCGCGACCGGGAGGTGGTCGCTCTTCGTCTCCGGGAGGGCCCAGGACGACATCGGCTCGACGCCCTTGACCAGGATCTGGTCGATACGGGCCATCGGGAACGAGGCGGGCCAGCTGAAGCCGAAGCCGTCGCCCGCCGCGCCCTGGGTGGAGCGGAGCTGCGAGGTGATGCCGTTGAGCGCGCGGTCGTTCATGGTGCCGTTGAGGTCGCCGAGGAGGACGATCCGCTCGTGGCGGTCGTCGGAGATGGCCTCGCCGAGGGCGTTCGCGCTGGCGTCGCGCTGGTTGGCGGTGAAGCCGGCGTTCAGCTTGACCCGGACGGACGGCAGGTGGGCGACGTACACGGCGAGCTCGCCCTTGGGGGTCACGACGTCGGCACGCATCGCGCGCGTCCAGCCCATCCGGATGTCGACGGGCTGCGGGTCGCGCAGGGGCAGCTTGCTCCAGAGTCCGACCGTGCCCTGGACGGAGTGGTAGGGATAGGCCTTCGCCAGGCCCTTCTCGTACGCCGGGACCATGTCGCCCTTCAGTTCCTCCAGGGCGAGCACGTCGGCGCCGGACGCGGCGAGCTGCTCGGCGGTGCCCGCGGGGTCCGGGTTGTCGGCGTTCACGTTGTGGGTCGCGACGGTCAGGTCGCCGCCGGCCGCGGACTTGTCGGCGACGAGCCCGCCGAAGAGGTTCAGCCACACCACGGCCGGCAGCACCAGGGCGATCAGTGCGGTGGCGGAGCGGCGCAGCACGGCGAGGACGAGGAGGAGGGGGACGAAGAGGCCGAGCCAGGGCAGGAAGGTCTCGGTGAGGCTGCCGAGGTTGCCGATCCGGTTGGGGATGTCGGCGTGGAGGACCATCAGCAGGGTGAGGGCCACCGCGAAGAACGCGAGCAGGATGCCGCGGCGCCAGATCCCGGGGTCGCGGCGGAGTCCGCCGAGGGCGGTCCGGAAGCGGGAGGCGGTCGGCGGCTCGTTCCCCGTGCCGCCCTGCTCGGTCTCCGTCATGTCCACCCGCGCCATCGCCCGTCCTCACTGCCTTGCTGCCTTGCTGTCTTGCTGTCTTGCTGTCTTGCTGCCGTGCTCCGTGACCCGACGTCGACACTAGGGGATGACGGGGTCGTCGTACGTCCGGTGGGACGACAGGTACGGCGTGGCGGGTTCCTGCAGGTGGCGCCCTCGGGCGGGCTGTGACAGAACGCGCACATTTGGCCGGGTCCGGCCTTGTCGTACGGGCGGCGGTCAGTCCCGGGGCCGGAGGCCCTCCATCACGGTGTCGACGACCCGCTCGGCGAGGCCGGGTTCCAGGGAGGCGCCGGGGCGGATGACGGTGCGCAGCAGCAGCGGGCCCGTGAGGAGGTCGTTGACGAACTCGATGTCGAGGTCGTCGCGGATCTCCCCCTGTTCCATCCCGCGCCGCACGGTGTCCAGGCCGAGGCGGCGGCGCGGTTCGATGACGGTGTGGTGGTAGACCTCCCACAGCCGGGGATACAGCTGCATCTGCGCGAACACGTTGTGGAGCAGGCTGGAGGTCCGCTTGGCGACGCCGCGTTCACGCAGCGACTCCAGGAGGACGACGAGGTCGCCCCGGACCGAGGTGCCGGAGAGCACCGGGTCCGGGGGTTCCACCGAGCGGAGCAGCTCGACGAAGAGCTCCTCCTTGCCGGTCCAGCGGCGGTAGATGGTGGCCTTGCCGACGCCGGCGGTGCGGGCGATCCGCTCGATGGACAGCTCGGCGAGCGGGACGCCCTCGTCCAGGAGCCCGACGACCGCGTCGAAGACGGCCCGCTCGACGCCCTCGCTCCGGGGCCGGCCCCGCCGGGCACCGGTCGCGGCACCGGGCGCGGCTCCGGTCGAAGCACCGGGCGCGGCTCCGGTCGAAGCACCGGGCGCAGCTCCGGTCGCGGCTCCGTCGTCGTGGGTTTCCGGGGTTCCGGGGGTCCCGCCGTCCTGCCGCGACACGTGCGCTCCACCTCTCGTTCGGGCCCTCGGACACCACCGGCGCCTTCGGCGCCTCGTGTCCTACCGTCGGGCCGATTCTCCCGCCTCGGACGCCGGGCCCGGCACCGAGCCCCGCCGGGCGTCACCCTCCGGGCGGGTTCCGGGTGCCGCGGCACCCGGTCGCGCCTCGCCCGGTCCCGTCCCGCCCGGTCCGGCGGCACCCGGTCCCGTGGCACCCGCTCCCGGGGCGGCCGCGGTGCCCGTCGGCGTACGGCCCGGCAGGAACGCCGCGACCACCGCCGCGCCGATCAGGCCGATCACCGCCGAGGCGAGCGCCGTGACGTGCATGGCGTCGAGGAAGGCGTCGTACGCCGGGGCCACCAGGTCACGGCCCGCCGGGCCGAGCTTCTCCGCGACCGCCAGCGTCGCCTCGACGGACTCGCCCGCCGTGGCACGCAGGGCCTCCGGGACCCCGCCGAGGTGCCCCTCGATCTCGCCGCGGTACGTGGAGGAGAGCAGCGAGCCCAGGACGGCGACGCCGAGCGCACCGCCGACCTGCCGGAAGGTGTTGTTGATCGCCGAGCCGGAGCCCGCCTTCTCACGCGGCAGCGCCTGCATGATCGCGACCGTGACGGGCGGCATGATGTGCGCCATTCCCGCGCCCTGGGCGAAGAAGACGATCTCCATGACCCAGACCGGGGTCGAGGCGTCGAAGAAGGCGAAGGCCGCGAGGCCGAGGGCGACCAGCAGCATGCCTGCGGTGCAGACGGCCTTGGCGCCGAAGCGTTCGACGACGAGCCGCGCGCGGGGCGCGAACACCATCTGCGCGACGGCCAGCGGCAGGATGAGCAGCCCGGACTGCAGGGCGCTGTAGCCGCGGACGCTCTGCAGGTAGAAGGCGGAGAAGAAGGTCACGCCCATGAGCGCGAAGAAGACGAGCGCGATCGCGGCGACGGCCGCCGAGAACGCGGGCCTCTTGAAGTACGTCATGTCGATCGCCGGGTGGTCGCTGCGCCGCTCGTGGAGGACGAAGAGGACCAGGACGGCGAGGCCGCCGAGGACCGGGGCGAGGACGGTGACCTCGGTGAAGTCGGCCAGTTCGCCGCCGCGGATGATCCCGTAGACGAGGAGGACGAGTCCGACGACGGAGAGCAGCACGCCGGGGATGTCGATCCGGCCGGGCTCGGGGTCACGTGAGTCGGGAACCAGCCACATCATCAGGGCGAGGGCGATCAGCACGACCGGCACGTTGATGAGGAAGATCGATCCCCACCAGAAGTGTTCGAGCAGGATGCCGCCGGTGATCGGGCCGATCGCGATGGCGAGGCCGACGCTGCCGGCCCAGATGCCGATGGCCTTGGGCTGCTCCTCGCGCTCGAAGACGTTCATGAGGACGGCGAGCGTCGCGGGCATTACGAAGGCGGCGCCGAGACCCATGACGGCCCGGAAGGCGATGAGCTCGCCCGGTGAGCCGGAGAGCGCGGCGAGGGCGGAGCCGATGCCGAAGACGGTGATGCCGAAGAGCAGCACCTTCTTGCGGCCGAGGCGGTCGCCGAGCAGGCCGGAGGTGAAGAGGAGCCCGGCGAAGACGAGCGTGTACGAGTTGATCGCCCACTCCAGCTCGCTCTGGGTGGCGCCGATGCCGGTGGGCGCGGGGGCGGCGATCGTCTTGACGGCGACGTTCAGGATCGAGTTGTCGAGGACGACGATCAGCAGGCTGAGCATCAGGACGCCGAGGACGGCCCAGCGGCGCCGG
This sequence comes from Streptomyces sp. CB02980, assembly GCF_014451325.2. GTDB lineage: Bacteria > Actinomycetota > Actinomycetes > Streptomycetales > Streptomycetaceae > Streptomyces. The sequence goes on from NZ_JACSCH020000039.1 coordinate 16,199, forward strand.
TGAACGGCCTCGGGGACCCGGGGTCCGGGGGGCACGGCGGATGCGGCGGAGGCGGAGGACGGCTGTGACATGCCCACCACCCTAGAGGTATTTCGATACGAGACCGTCTCGTATCGAAATTCCTGACCGAGCCTTTACGTTGCGGGCGTGTGAACGCCCGCGCGGCGCTCGGCTCGCCCGCCCCGGCGCGCCGGTGTGAACAGCGCCACTCCGGCCCACTTCCCCGCCCGCCCGGCGAAGTGCCACCATGGATGTGGTCCGGGGACGCCGTCAGGGCGCCTCGAGATGACACAAGGAGCCGTGCACCATGACGCTTCAGGCTGCCCAGAAACCGCCCGCCGACAGCAGCAAGGCGCTGTACGGCGGCAAGGGCACGCGCCGCATCACCGTCCACGACATCGCCGCCGCCAAGACCCGCGGCGAGAAGTGGCCCATGCTCACCGCCTACGACGCGATGACCGCGTCCGTCTTCGACGAGGCCGGCATCCCGGTGATCCTCGTCGGGGACTCCATGGGCAACTGTCACCTCGGCTACGACACCACCGTGCCCGTCACGATGGACGAGATGACGCTGCTCTCCGCCGCCGTCGTCCGGGGCACGAAGCGCGCCCTCGTCGTCGGCGACCTCCCCTTCGGTTCGTACCAGGAAGGGCCGGTCCAGGCCCTGCGCAACGCCACCCGGCTGGTCAAGGACGCGGGCGTCGGTGCGATCAAGCTGGAGGGCGGCGAGCGTTCGCTGCCCCAGACCGAGCTGCTCGTCCAGGCCGGCATCCCCGTCATGTCCCACCTGGGACTCACCCCGCAGTCCGTGAACACCATGGGCTACCGGGTGCAGGGCCGCTCCGACGAGGCCGCGCACAAGCTGCTCCGCGACGCGAAGGCGGCGCAGGACGCGGGCGCGTTCGCGGTCGTCCTCGAGCTCGTACCGGCCGAGCTGGCCGCCGAGGTCACCCGCTCGCTGCACATCCCGACCATCGGGATCGGCGCGGGCGCCGGCACCGACGCCCAGGTGCTCGTCTGGACCGACATGGCCGGTCTGACGGGCGGCAAGGTCCCGCGCTTCACCAAGCAGTACGCCAACCTCCGCGAGACGCTCGGCGACGCCGCGCGCGCCTTCGCCGAGGACGTCAGCGGCGGGGCGTTCCCCGCCGAGGAGCACACCTTCCACTAGGGCCCATCCGACCCTGATCCGCCGGACAGGCCCTAGTCGCGACAGGCCCACACAGCCACTGCGGCACCACCCGACAGCCCGCCGACATCCCCCATCGGCGGGCTGTCGGTCGTCTGTCGGAGGATTGTCGGTGGCCCCTGGTCTAGTGGGGGCCATGACGCGATCACACACCAACGCCGTCGAGGTCCGGGGCCTCGTGAAGCACTTCGGCGACACCAAGGCCCTCGACGGGGTCGACCTGGACGTACGGGAGGGCACCGTCCTCGGCGTGCTCGGCCCGAACGGCGCCGGGAAGACCACCCTCGTCCGCTGCCTCTCCACCCTCCTCGTCCCGGACGCCGGGACCGCCACCGTCGCCGGGTACGACGTGGTGAAGCACCCCCGCCAGCTGCGCCGCACCATAGGGCTCACCGGTCAGTACGCCTCGGTCGACGAGAAGCTGTCCGGCTGGGAGAACCTGTACATGATCGGGCGGCTGCTCGACCTCTCCCGCGCCGACGCCCGCCGCCGGGCCGACGAGATGCTGGAGCGCTTCTCCCTCACCGACGCCGCCAAGCGGCCCGCCATGAACTACTCGGGCGGCATGCGGCGCCGGCTCGACCTCGCCGCCTCGATGATCGGCCAGCCCGCCGTCCTCTACCTGGACGAGCCGACCACCGGTCTCGACCCCCGCACCCGCAACGAGGTGTGGGACGAGGTCCAGCGGATGGTCTCGGAGGGCGTCACCGTCCTCCTCACCACCCAGTACATGGAGGAGGCGGAGCAGCTCGCGAACGAGCTGACCGTCATCGACAAGGGCAAGGTCATCGCCCGGGGCGGCGTCGACGAGCTCAAGGCCAAGGTGGGCGGCCGGACCCTGAAGGTCCGCCCGGTGGACCCGGGCCTGCTGCCCGCGATGGCCGCCGCGCTCCGCGAGACCGGCCTCGACGGAGTCGCCGGGTCGACCGTCGTGCCCGACGAGGGCGCGCTGTACGTGCCGATCCTCACCGACCAGCAGCTGACCGCCGTCGTGGCCCTGCTCGGCGCCCGCGGCTTCGGCATCGCGCACATCGGCACCCACCTGCCCAGCCTGGACGAGGTGTTCCTGGCGATCACCGGCCAGAAGACCACCGTTTCCGACGAGATCCCCGAGGAGGTCGCCGCATGAGCACGACCACGGTCACCAAGTCCCCCGTCGGAGCCCCGAGTCCGACGGCCGCGCGGCGCGCGCCCGTCGCCGAGGGCCGGATCGGGCTCCGCGCCAACCTGCGGCACATCGGCGCCCTCGCCCGTCGCAACGCGCTCCAGATCAAGCAGGACCCGGAGTCGATGTTCGACGCCGTCCTGATGCCGATCATCTTCATCCTGCTCTTCGTGTACGTCTTCGGCGGCGCGATCTCCGGCAAGGGCAACAACGACGTCTACGTGAACTACGTGACGCCCGGCCTGATGGCGATGATGGGCATGAACATCTCCATGGCCGTCGGCGTGGGCATCAACGACGACTTCAAGAAGGGGGTCATGGACCGGTTCCGGACGATGCCGATCGCCCGGTCCTCCGTCCTGATCGCGAAGATCGTCGTCGAGGTCGGCCGGATGCTGATCGCCACCGCGATCCTGCTCGGCATGGGCTTCCTGCTCGGCCTGGAGATCCACACCTCGTTCTTCCACCTCCTCGCCGCCATCGGACTCTCGATGGCCTTCGGAGCGTCGCTGATGTGGATCTTCATCCTGCTCGGCCTCACCCTGAAGACCGCCCAGGCCGTCCAGGGCATGGCGATGCTGGTCCTGATGCCGCTCCAGTTCGGCTCCTCGATCTTCGCCCCGACGACCTCGATGCCGGGCTGGCTGGAGACCTTCACCGACTACAACCCGCTGTCCAACCTCGCCGACGCCGCCCGCAACCTGATCAACGGCGGCCCGGTCGCCCACTCGGTGTGGATGACCCTCGGCTGGGCCCTCGTGATCACGGTCGTCACGGCGCCCTTGGCGGTGACCAAGTTCCGCAAGAAGACCTGAGTCCACCACGGGGGTTCAGGACTCGGCGCGCTCACTGATCGCGTCGGCGGCGCGACCGAGCAGGGCGGCGGCCTCTTCCAAGGAGAGGCCGCCGCCTTCCGCGTGCGCCGCCGCGAACGCTTCCTCGCCGAGCACGGACCGGGTCAGCTCCGTCGCCCGCCGCAGGTTGTCCACTTCGAGCGACAGCGACAGGTGCCCCGCCGGCACCAGGCCCTCCGCCGCCCCCAGCAGCACCCCGCCCATCCGCGCCACCGGGCCGCCGAGACCCGCGAGGGCCCAGGCCGCGACGGCCAGATGCACCGAGGGCATCTGCGGCGCCACCATCAGAGAAAGATCGCTCAGGGAGCGCTCGTACGCCTCCTTGACCAGGGCGAACCCGGACGCGTACTGCTCCTCGACGACATCGAGCCAGCCCAGGCTGCCGATGGCGAAGCCCTCGAAGAGCGAGAGCGTCTCGGAGCTGAACTCCTTCCGCAGCCGGTTCAGCTGCTCCCGGGCCTCGTCGAAGCGCCCGCTGCGGCCGAGCGCGAGGCCGAGGAACAGCCGGGCTCCGAGCAGCGGTTCGTGCCCCAGGCTGGTGCCCCCCTCGACGATCTCGCGGAGGATCGCCTCGCCCTCCTCGCTCCGCCCGGTCTCGACGAGGACACTGGCGTACCGGGCCCGCAGCAGGGCCATCTGCGACTGGGCGCCGATCCGTTCCGCGTAGCCCATGGCGGCGACGTAGTCCGCGGCCGCGCCCTCGAACTCGAGCCGCCGCTCACGGGACTCCGCGCGGGAGGACAGCGCCTCGGCCGCCCCCCAGGCGTCGCCGAGCCGTTCGAAGATCTCCAGGCTCTCGTCGGCGTCCACGCTCGCGCTGCGGGCCATGTCGGACCGGTTGGCGGACATGTTGGCGCGCATCTGGAGCGCGTTGCCGAGTTCCCAGGTGTAGCCGTGGCGACGGCAGGCGTCGACGGTCGCGTCGAGGAGCTCGCGCAGCCGGCCCGCCTCGCCGATGATGAGGACCGCGAAGACGGCGAAGGAGCCGGGCAGCCGGCAGGCCTGGGGCAGGCCCGGCGTGTAGACGCCGGTCATCTCACGGAGCCGGTGCACGCCCTCGGGGCGGGTCCACCGCCCGGTGTCGTGGTCCATGTTGAGCAGTTCGACGAGCCGCACCCCGCGCCGGGCCTCCCAGCGCTGCTCCTCGGAGAGCGGCGGCGGCGTGGCCGTGCACGGCTCGTGCAGGGGTACGACGGGGGCGGCGGGCGGGGTGAACGGGTCGGGTCCGAGGGCCGCGGCCGCCCGCGCCCAGTGCAGGGCGTCCGTCCGCAGGTCGCGCATCTGCCAGTACCAGAGCAGGGAGTGAACGAGGACGAGGGCCTCGTCCTCCTCATGGGCGTCGACGGCCCGGCGCAGGGCGGTCCGGATGTTGCCGTACTCGCGCCCGAAGCGGGCGATGGCGGCGACCTGCCCGGAGCCGCGCAGTTCGGGGTCGGTGGTACGGGCGAGTTCCCGGTAGTACGTGAGATGGCGC
>NZ_JACSCH020000004.1:0-92381 GCF_014451325.2 Streptomyces sp. CB02980
TCTCGGAAAGAGGGCGGTCCCACCCGACACTCACGCACCCGGCCCACCCCCAGGACCCCAAGACCCGCACCCCCACCAGGCGGTCACCTGCCGGAGGCGCGGCAGGTCAGACGCGGCAGGTCAGACGCGGCAGGCGGCGCAGAGTGCCTCGTCGGCGACGGGCCGGAAGAGCATGGGCTGGGTGTGCGCGCCGCTCGCGCACTCTCGCGCGCCTTCGAGGCGCGACGAGAGCCGAGAACCGGACGGGGACGGTGACGGTTCGGGCCGGGGGAGGGCGCGGGGTGGGACCTCACGTAGCAGGTAGCGCACGAGCCCGCCGGGCCGCTGTACGGGCGTTCCTGCGCCGGGCAGGCCGCGCAGGATGTGCTCGTGGACGTCGGCGGAGGTGTGTCCGGCGGCGAGCCAGCCGGCGGTGAGCCGGATGAGCTCGTCGCGCATCCCGGGCGGGATGTGCCGGAGGGCGGGCGAGAGGAGGGGCAAGGCGCCGACGAGGGCGCGGGCTTCGTCGAGCTGAGCGCCGGACTGGTGGTCGGACTGGGCGTGGTGGGGGTCGAGCTGAACGCCGGGCAGGGCGCCGGACTCGTCCGGGGTCCTGTCGAAGGCCTCGGGCTCCGGGTCCGGCCAGGGCTCCACCTCCACCTCCGCCTCGGCCTCGGCCTCCGGGCCCGGCCAGGGCTCCACCTCCACCTCCCCCTCGGCCTCCGGGTCCGGCCAGGGCTCCACCTCCGCCCCCGGATCGGCCTCGGCCTCCACCTCCGCCTCCACATCCGCCTCCACCTCCGCCTCCACCTCCGCCTCCACCTCCGCCTCCGGCGGAAGGTTGGAGGTGTTTTCCCTAAGGTCTTTCTCTGGATGACCGTCGGTCGACGGGGTCACCGGATCGCCGACGGCCGGGCCCGGGGTCCCCGGTGCCACCTGCGAGTACACCCGCTCGATGCCGCTGTGGACGGGCATGCGGGCGAAGATCTTGGCCGCTTCCTCGGGGCGTAACGGCGTGCTGGAGACGAGCTGTTGGGTGACCCAGAGCCCGCCGCCCACCTGGAGCCGCCGCTCGTGCACGTACCCCTCGGCCTTGAGCTGCCGCTTGGCCGTGATGAAGGAAGTCGCCCCGATCCGGGCGCGCTTGGCGGATTCCGACAGCGTTTCACAGGCGTGTGCGGGGAGGGAGAGCTGCCAGGTGAGGAGGCGCGCGGCGTGGGAGTCGAGGCGCGGGTGCCGGATGATCTCGTGGGAGAACTGGCTGAAGGCGCGAGAGGGCGCGATAAAGTTGCGGTAGATCACGGGTGGGCTGCTTCCACTGGTGGTTCAGGCCCTCGTCGTTGGTTACCGCCGCCGACGGGGGCCGTTTTGCTGCGAACGTAGCGCACGGCATATGCCCGCAACGACACGCAGAGTGAAGATCGCCCGTACGAGTGACGCTCGGTTGCCGGAGGGCCGACCGCAGGCCGAAACGAGAGGCCCCAGTGCGTCGAACGGGGGGCGCACGCCACGTATTCGCCGCTCACCTCCAATCCCTTCGTTCGAATGAAGAGCCGGGCCTGTCATGGCCGTCCATCGACTGCACCCCTGACGATGAGTCTGTCTTTGCGCGCCCCTCACAGTCCCTCAGCCCGCTTCCGGAGTGGGCTGCTGTGCCATGCGTGCGCACGGAAGGAGACGACCTTGTCCGAGCAAGAGCAGGCCGAGCGGAGTGTCGGGGAGTTCACCCTTGCCACCCCTGTGGGTGCCGAGTCGCCGGTCCCGCTGCCGTATCCGGTCCCGACACCGGACGAGGAGTGGGAACTGCCGAACGGCTTCGCGCACGTCTTCTACGGCGAGGGCAACCGAGGGATCACCCGGCCGGTGCTCCTGTGCGACGGCTTCAACCTCGGCAAGAGCGACCTGAAGGCGCTGTACGCCGGCCTCGACCGCGACTACCCGCTCCTGACCCAACTGCGCCGCCGGGGCCGTGACGTCATCCTGCTCGGCCTGGACGAGCGCTCCGCCTCGATCCTGGACAACGCCGAAGCGGCGACGGCCGCCATCCTGCGGACCACCGCCGAGCAGTTGGGCGACGCGCCGCTGACCGTGGGCGGTTTCAGCATGGGCGGTCTGATCACCCGCTATGCCCTGGCCAAGATGGAGATGAGGCGGATGGACCATCGCGTCCGCCTGTACTTCTCCTACGACACCCCGCACCGCGGCGCTGTCGTGCCCGTCGGCCTCCAGGCGTTCGCGCACTTCATCCCGGTCCCGAACGACTTCGCCCGGCAGATGAACAGCCCGGCCGCCCGGCAGATGCTCTGGCGGCACTTCGACCCGAAGACCGGGGAGATCGGGATCGCGCCCGAGCGCAAGGCGTTCCTGGAGGAGCTGGCGCGGCTTGGCAACTGGCCGCAGATCCCCCTCAAGCTGGCGCTCGCCAACGGCCGCGGCGACGGTACGGGCCTGGCGATCCCGCCCGGCGAGACCGCGCTGAAGGTCGACCGGATCTACCCGGGCACGACCTTCCTCGCCCAGGCCCAGGGCAAGGACGTCATCGTCGCCGAGCTGAAGCGAAGGTTCCCCCCGGCCGAGAAGACGATCACGACGAACGACTTCCCCGAACTGGACGGCGCCCCCGGCGGCACCCTCCGCTCGTACGGCATCCTCGCCGACACGCTGAAGAAGGCCGGCGCGAAGGTCGATCTCCGTCACGAGAGCGTCTGCTTCGTCCCCTCGGTCAGCGCGGTCGCGATCCGCGACATCGACCAGCAGAAGGACCTCTACACGAACATCGACGACCTGCCTCCGGAGGAGAGCGAGATCGACGAGTTCGTCTGTTCCTCGGATACGACGGAGCACACCGCCATCACCCAGGAACTCGGCGAGTGGCTGCTGGAGCGACTGCCCGACTGATCCCCGGCGGCGCACGGGTCGGGCTGCTCGCCGGACGGGCAGCCCGACCCACCGCGTTCACTCACGAGCCGTCGCCTCGCGCGGGCGAGGTGCTCGTCAGCCGGGGCCCAGTGCGCGCCGGGCCGAGTTGATGACGTTGTTGGCGTTGGCCCCGTACACCGCCGACTCGCTCAGGGTCTTCCAGACCTTGCGGTACAAGGCGATGTTGTCGGCGTCGTCCAACCACAGCTCGGCGTGCCAGTCCTCCGCGACCACCAACCGGTCGTCCATGACCCAGAAGCCGGTGGCGGGGACGATCTTCATCGACGCCGTGAACGGCACGATGCCCAGCTCGACCGTGTCCATGCCGACCATGCCGGTCAGGCGGTCGAGTTGGGCGTTCAGCACCGACGGTGGGCAGATCAGGGAGCGCAACGCGGCCTCCCACATCAGCACGCGCAGCTTGCGGCCGGGCTGGTACAGCCACTCCTGACGCTGTGCCCGAGAGCGCACAGCGTCTTCAACGCCCTTGGTCACGTTCAGCAGGTCCGCGTACCGCTGGACCACGTGGCGCGCGTACTCGGGGGTCTGCATCAGCCCTGGGATGACCGCCTCTTCCCACACCCAGATTTCCGAGGTGCGGTTGATCTCGGCGGTCAGCCCCTCGTTCATGGGCTTGAAGCCGTTCGCCAGCGCCCTGCGCCATGACCGGATGTGCGACTCGAACCCGGCCAGCCGGGCGCCGAGCTCGGGGTACACGTCCGGCTGCTCGGTCGCGTCGGCCCATGCCCGCAGATCCTCGGGCGAGGCCGTCTGCTTTCCGTTCTCCAGCTTGCTGACCTTGGAGCCCTGCCAGCCGAGCCTCTGGGCGAGCTGCTGACCGGTGAGCCGGCCGGCAGGACAGGTGAAGCGAAGTTCGCGAAGCCGCGCCCCCAGCGCTTCCCGTGCCTGCTGGTAGTCGGTGCTCACCGGACACCCATCACTCGGCCGCAGCCACCTGCGCGGCGAACCCGTCGTACGGCACGGCATGGTGCATGGCCGCGTCGCGGGCGACGCAGTACCGGACGACCTCCGCCGGTTCGGTGATCAGCTCGATGTCGAGCATGGTGTCTTCGTCGTCGAAGTGGAGCAGGGCGACGATCCGAGAGTCGAAGATCCAGAAGTCCTCGGCGGGCAGACCGGCCGCGTCCTCGCGCCACAGATAGCGGATGTCCTCGCCGGACGCCGCGTTGTGCCGGGCGTAGTCGAGCAGGAACAGCTGTTCGGTGGTCGGCGGTCGGTCGGCGATACGGACCCGGCCCACCGTCTTGCCCGCATCCACCTGGGCCCGGATGTTGACGAACCAGGGCTCGTCGGGGTCGCACGGCGAGGACCCAGTGGCCAGAAACGCCTGGAAGTCGTTCACGAGCAGTTCGCGAGGCACGACCACCGCTGCCTCGTCCGGCCCGAAGTGCTGGAGCTGCGCGAGGTCTGCCGGGTCGGTGATGGGCGTGCCCTGAACGACGATCTCGCCAGTTCCCTCGTCCGTGTGCAGGGCGGGGCAGCCGTCGATCTTGCTGTCGGTACCGGTGAAGCGCAACTGACGTGCCACGGACGCTCTCCCTTTCAGCGGTGTTGATCCAACAGCTTGGTCGGCAGCCCGGCCCTGCACTACGCGTTCAGCCGGAGCCCGGGAGAAAGCAAGAGCAAACTGATCCACTTGTCGAGCAAATTCGAGAAAACAGCGTACCGCCGAGCAACGTCCCCTTTCTAGCGTCGAGTTCATGACGACGAAGGAACTGCGCGAGGTGGACCCGTTCATGGCGATGGAGTCCCTACGGGAAGCGCTGGCGGGGGTCGGGATCGCCCTGCCGTCGCTCCGGGTGGACCCTGCGTCCCCGGCTTTGAAGCTCGTGGAGCTGGGTCGTGTCCGTGCCGACGTGGCCGTCCGCTTGGCGGAAGCGCTCAGGCGGGGGGCCGAGGAGTGACAGCCGACGCAGGGGCCCTGGTCGTGGACACCCAGACCGACAAGCTCGGGTACGTCATGGGCCAAGTCGGCCTGGCGATGCAGCTCCGGCCGGTGGCCGGCGGGCGAGAGTGGGACGCCGACCCTGCTCATGTCCGCCCCGCCACCAGCGAGGAGCGACTCGCAGCCATAAGGGAGCGGAACCGCGCTCTGAACTCGGCCGGCGGCGGTGGGGTCCTTTGATGGGGGCGGTGGTCATATCGCCTGAGTGCAGGCTCGCCCAGGTCCCGGGTTACGAGGGCATGCACCGCGAGTGCCGACAGACGAAGGACGTGCCGCTGCCGCATGGCTCGGGGATTCTCCTGGTGCGCCGCTGCGCCTGCTCCCACCACTCCTACAACCGCGCGGCGCAGTCGCGAGCCCCCGGATAGGCACCGAACGGACCCGGGCCCCGCCCCCCAACCCGAATGGGGCGGAGCCCAGTTGCTCCTTGACCTACTGAACGCTCCACCGCGGCGGGTGTCCCGGATCGGCAGGGCACGTGAAGACGTTCAGCTCGCCGTGGTTGCCGACGACGACCCCGGTGGGCAGGGCCGCCGGGTGGGGGCTGAGGCCCTGGTCCTCCACCGGTGTCCAGCTTCCGCTGCCGCCGTCCCACTCGGACGTGTCGACGGTCAGCAGCAGGGCCATGGGCGTCGCGCAGGTCGAGCAGTCCATCGGATACGGGTCCGTCTTGTGCCAGGACGCGTATCCGCCGGCCCGCCAGCCCGGCGGGATCGACAGGTCGTACTGGTAGGCCACGGGGTCGGCCTCGTCCTCCTGCTCCGCCGCCGCCTCCTCCAGCCCTTCCTCCCAGGCGTCGATCCGTGCGCACAGGTCCTCGGGCAGCAGCCCCGCGAAGGGGTACGTGACCATCTGCTCCGGGTGCAGCGCGCAGGGCTCGGGGACGTATCCCTCGTAGCCGACGACCTCCGGCTGCGGCGGCGATGTCAGTACGTCGACGACCTCCGCCGCCCTGCGCCAGCGCAGGTGGAGCAGCATGCTGTAGCCGGTGGGGCGGTGGGCGTCGAAGGGGCACCAGAAGACCTGGAGCAGGTCGGCCCCGCCCGGCCCCGCCGGAAGGTCCGGGACATCGCGCGCGTACAGCTGTGCGAGGCCGATCATGGGCAGCGGGTCGTTCTCGCTCGCCCCCGGTACCAGGTGCTCGCGCTCCAGGTCCTCGACGAGCCGCAGTTCCTCCTCCGTCAGACCCTCGTACGGCTCCCGCGCGTACGCGGCGGCCAGGACTTCGCGCCGGCGGCGGATGCCCTCGGGGCGCTGCCCTCGCCCGCGTCCGTGGGTCTCGGTGCACACCGGCCACGGTTCGTCCGCCGGCCACAGCATCGGCCCGCCGACCGAGCTCTCCGACACGCCGGGACGCCCGGGCCGCGGATGCAGGCGGGTGGTCGTGCCCCGGTGGGCAGCCAGTTCCGGGAACAGCGCTTCGACGTCGAGCGGACGCGGCGGCGTGGTTTTCGTCATGGGGGCGACCTTAGGGACTGCCCTCTCCGGCCCCTCTTCGGCCCCTCGACGGCGTCCCTCCGGCGCTGCCTCCTGCGCCGCCGGACCCCTTGGACGGCAGACTGGAACCCCGCCGGGGACCAGCGACCCGCGAAGCGCCACGAGGTAAGGGGCCGTTCCCCATCGGGCCGGTGACAAAATCACCTAGTGACAGGTTGGTCTTCAATCCGTAGGGTGCTGAATATGGATATGCAGACAGTCGTCCTCGGCACGTCCGGCACGACCCCGCAGGACGTCATCGACGTCGCCCGCCACGGCGCCCGCGTCGAGCTGTCGCCCGAGGCCGTGGAGGCCCTGGCCGCCGCCCGCAACATCATCGACGCGCTCGCCGCCAAGCCCGAGCCCGTCTACGGGGTCTCCACCGGCTTCGGCGCGCTCGCCACCCGGCACATCGGCCATGAGCTCCGCGCCCAGCTCCAGCGCAACATCGTCCGCTCGCACGCCGCCGGCATGGGCCCGCGCGTCGAGCGCGAGGTCGTCCGCGCCCTGATGTTCCTGCGGCTCAAGACCGTCGCCTCCGGCCACACCGGCGTCCGCCCCGAGGTCGCCCAGACCATGGCCGACGTCCTCAACGCCGGCATCACCCCGGTCGTGCACGAGTACGGCTCCCTCGGCTGCTCCGGCGACCTCGCCCCGCTCTCCCACTGCGCCCTCGCGCTCATGGGCGAGGGCGACGCCGAGGGCCCCGACGGTGAGCTCCGGCCCGCCGGCGAGCTGCTCGCCGCCCACGGCATCGCCCCCGTCGAGCTCAAGGAGAAGGAGGGCCTCGCCCTCCTCAACGGCACCGACGGCATGCTCGGCATGCTGATCATGGCCCTCGCCGACCTCGACACGCTCTACAAGTCGGCCGACATCACCGCCGCGCTCTCCCTCGAAGCCCTCCTCGGCACCGAGAAGGTCCTCGAACCCGAGCTGCACGCCATCCGCCCGCACCCGGGCCAGGCCGCCTCCGCCGCCAACATGCTGGCCGTGCTCAAGGGCTCCGAGCTCACCGGACACTTCCAGAGCGGCGAGGCCCCCCGCGTCCAGGACGCCTACTCGATCCGCTGCGCCCCGCAGGTCGCCGGTGCCGGCCGCGACACCATGGCCCACGCCCTGCTCGTCGCCGAGCGCGAGCTGGCCGCCGCCGTCGACAACCCGGTGGTCCTCGCCGACGGCCAGGTCCGCTCCAACGGCAACTTCCACGGCGCCCCCGTCGCGTACGTCCTCGACTTCCTCGCCATCGCCGCCGCCGACCTCGGCTCCATCGCCGAGCGACGCACCGACCGGCTCCTCGACAAGAACCGCTCGCACGGCCTGCCGCCCTTCCTCGCCGACGACGCCGGCGTCGACTCGGGCCTGATGATCGCCCAGTACACGCAGGCCGCCCTGGTCAGCGAGATGAAGCGGCTCGCCGTCCCGGCCTCCGCCGACTCCATCCCGTCCTCGGCGATGCAGGAGGACCACGTCTCCATGGGCTGGTCCGCCGCCCGCAAGCTGCGCACCGCGATCGGCAACCTCAACCGGATCATCGCCGTCGAGCTGTACGCCGCCACCCGCGGCATCGAGCTCCGCCACGGCCTGTCCCCGGCGCCCGCCTCCGCCGCCGCCATCGAGGCGCTGCGCGCGGCCGGCGTCCAGGGCCCCGGCCCCGACCGGTTCCTCGCCCCCGACCTGGCGGCCGCCGACACCTTCGTACGCGAAGGCAGGCTGCTCGCCGCGGTGGAGCCGGTCACCGGCCCGCTGGCGTAACCCGGAGAAGACGTGAGGCCCGTCCCGGACTTCCCGGGGCGGGCCTCACGTGTGTACGGAAACGGCCGCTCAGGACGTCCGGTCGCGGGGCCGCATCGCCGGCTCCGCCGCTCAGGACGTCCGGTCGCGGCGCCGCATCGCCAGCGCCACGAAACCCGCCCCGACACCCAGGAAACCCGTCCCGCCGATCACATACGGCATGGTGTCCCGGCCGCCGGTCTCCGCCAGGCGCCCGTCGTCCGCGGCGGGGCCGTCCCGGGTCACCCCGATCCGTACCCCGCCCTGCTCGTCGGTGGCGTTGGCGGACGGTACGAACCACAGGGCGCACAGCAACGTGCCCGCGGCGGTCGCGGTCAGCAGTGGGCGTCGGGCGGCGGACACGGAAATTTCGATCCCCCTTGCGGAAACCGCGAATTGGTCGGTGCGCCGATGCTAATGAACACAGCGGGTCGTGGGAAAGCCGGGAGCCCCGGGACGCCTACGCTCCGACTCATGAGTACTTCTGAGACACCGCGCTATGTACGCCTTCGGGTCGATGTGGTCCTGGAGATCGACGGACCGGCCGAGCTGGCATCGGCGGCCGAGGCCCGGATCGACGCCGACGAGTTCATGCCCGAGGAGGAGCGGGTGCCCGCCCGCGCCGCCGCGAACGAGGACAGCGCCGAGGCCCTCGCGTACCTCGTCGAGCCCTTCGACCTGATCCGCGACGTCCCCGGCATCGAGATGGTCCAGGCCTCCTGGAGCAGTGAGGAGATCGAGTACGACCCCGATGCGCTGGAGTGGGACCTCGGCGAGGAAGATGGGGCGGAGGAAGACGACGACGACCGGTCGTAAGGCTGGTATCCGCCCTGTTCACAGGCCCCGGGACGGCTTCCCGGGGCCTGTGGTGCGCCAGGGGTGCGACCGGTGACGGAGGCCACTGCGGCTCCGGGAACCGGACGGGACCGTACGAGCGTGTCGATCAGTGGTGTTCCCCACAAACGCTCCGCTTCCGGAACCGGACGGGGTGTCATGGGCGTTCTTATCAAGAAGTTGGCAGGGAATCGGCGACGATGGAGAAGCGTGTGATGACGGACGGCAAGCGCCGCCGCAGGAGCCTGGCCGCCGCGGCCGCCGTGCTCAGCGGTGTGCTGGTGCTCTCGGCGTGCAGCGACGAGGACAAGGGCGCGGGCGCCTCCGGCTCCGCGACGCCGCAGTCACAGGCCCAGGTCGACGAGGCGGCCGCGCAGAAGACGTCCAAGGCGAAGATCACGATCTCGCCGAAGAACGGTGCGCAGAACGCCTCCATCAACAAGGACGCCAAGGTCTCCGTCACCGAGGGCAAGCTCACCGAGGTCGTCATGACCTCCGTCGAGGGCGAGGCCGTCAAGGGCGAGATAGCCGCCGACGGCCTGAGCTGGAAGCCGTCCGGTCAGCTCGAACGCGCCACGGTCTACAAGATCGCCGCCACGGCCACGGACGCGGAGGGCCTGGAGGCGCACGAGAACTCCTCGTTCACCACGGTCTCCAAGGCCAACAGCTTCATCGGCAACTTCACGCCGGAGGACGGCTCGACCGTCGGCGTCGGCATGCCGGTCTCGATCAACTTCAACAAGGCGATCACCGACAAGAAGGCCGTCCAGGACGGCATCAAGGTCACCTCCAGCACCGGCCAGGAGGTCGTCGGGCACTGGTTCGACGGCACGCGCCTCGACTTCCGTCCGGACGACTACTGGACCGAGGGCTCGACCGTCACCCTCAAGCTCGACCTCGACGGCGTCGAGGGCGCCGACGGCGTCTTCGGCGTCCAGCAGAAGACCGTCACCTTCAAGATCGGCCGCAACCAGGTCTCCACCGTCGACGTCGCCACCAAGACCATGACGGTCACCCAGGACGGCAAGACGATCAAGACCATCCCGGTCTCCGCCGGCTCCCCGGAGAACCCGACCTACAACGGTCAGATGGTGATCTCCGAGAAGTTCAAGGAGACCCGGATGAACGGCGCGACCGTCGGCTTCACCGACGACGACGGCAAGGGCGAGTACGACATCAAGGACGTGCCGCACGCCATGCGCCTGTCCACGTCGGGCACGTTCATCCACGGCAACTACTGGGGCCCGGACTCGATCTTCGGCTCGGCCAACACCAGCCACGGCTGCGTCGGCCTGAACGACGTCAAGGGCGCCGGCGACCCGAACCAGCAGGCCGCCTGGCTGTACGACCACTCGATCGTCGGCGACGTCGTGATCGTCAAGAACTCCAAGGACAAGACGATCGCCCCCAGCAACGGCCTCAACGGCTGGAACATGAGCTGGGCGGACTGGAAGGCCGGCTCGGCGGCCTGACCTCCCCGGCACGCGCGTACGAGAACGGCCCCCTCCCGCACCGGGAGGGGGCCGTTCTCGTCTCGCTACTTCCGCACGTCCACGCTCTCGTCCACACCCCACTGCGCCAGCAGCCGCAGCGCGTCCGCCGACGCCGTCCCCGGCTCCGCCTGGTACGTGATGAGCATCAGGTCCGGATCCCCGCCCGCCACCTGCATGCTCTCGTACGTCAGCGTCATCTCACCCACCAGCGGATGCCGCAGCACCTTCGTCCCGTGGCCCTTGTCCGCGACGGTGTGCGCCGCCCACAGCGAGCGGAACTCCTCGCTGCGCACCGACAGCTCGCCGACCAGCGCGAGCAGCGCCGGATCCTCCGGGTAGCAGCCCGCGTACAGCCGCAGCACGCTCACCACCTCGGTCGCCTTGCACTCCCAGTCCCGGTAGAGATCACGCGAGTTGGGCCCGAGGAAGACCATCCTGGCCACATTGCGCTCGGTCGGCTCCATCGCCTCGAAGTCACCCATCAGAGCCCGCGCCATCCGGTTCCAGGCGAGGACGTCGAGCCGCCGGCCCACGACGAACGCCGGGATGCCCTCCATCGCGTCCAGCAGATGCCGCAGACCCGGCCGCACCTGCTGGGGGCGGGCGATCGCCGCCCGGTGCTGCCTCTTCTTCGCCGTCGGCTTCGCCAGATGCGTCAGATGCGCCCGCTCCGTGTCGCTCAGCCGCAGGGCCCGCGCGATCGAGTCCAGCACCTCCATGGACACATTGCGGCCGTTGCCCTGTTCGAGCCGGGTGTAGTACGCCACCGACACCCCGGCCAGCTGCGCCAGCTCCTCCCGGCGCAGCCCGGGCACCCGGCGGTGGCGCCCGAAATCCGGCAGACCCACGTCCTCCGGCTTCAGCCGGGCCCGGCGCGAGCGCAGGAATTCGCTGAGTTCGGCACTGAGATCCATGCGTCCCGATTATCCCAGGTCGTACGTCCCGGCGGACCGCTGTTCCTGTCCCTGCCAGTGGTAGGCACGCTGGACGTAGGCAGAACAGGGGGCTGGGTGAAGCCGCCGCCGCCGCGCAGGCTGGGGCCATGACCACGAACGTGACCACCGTCCCCGCGTACGCCGCACCCGCCGCCAACGCCCCGCTGGAGCGCACCACCGTGCCGCGCCGGCCCGTCGGCGAGCACGACGTCCTCATCGAGATCAAGTACTCCGGCATCTGTCACTCCGACATCCACCAGGCCCGTGACGGCTGGGGCGAGGGCATCTTCCCGATGGTCCCGGGCCACGAGATCGCCGGAATCGTCGCCGAGGTCGGCCCCGGGGTCAGCCGGTTCCAGGTCGGCGACCGGGTCGGCGTCGGCTGCTTCGTCGACTCCTGCCGCGAGTGCGCGTACTGCCTCCAGGGCCTGGAGCAGTACTGCGCGGGCGGCATGACCGGCACGTACAACGCCCTCGACAAGAACGGCGAGCCCACCTACGGCGGCTACTCCCGCCACATCGTCGTCGACGAGAACTACACCCTGCGCATCCCCGAGGGCATCGGCCTCGACGAGGCCGCCCCGCTGCTCTGCGCCGGCATCACCCTCTACTCGCCGCTCGCCCACTGGCAGGCCGGCCCCGGCAAGAAGGTCGCGATCGTCGGCCTCGGCGGCCTCGGCCACATGGGCGTCAAGATCGCCCACGCGCTCGGCGCCGAGGTGACCGTCCTCAGCCAGTCCCTGAAGAAGCAGGAGGACGGCCTGAAGCTGGGCGCCGACCACTACTACGCCACCAGCGACCCGGCGACCTTCACCGAGCTGGCCGGCACCTTCGACCTGGTGATCTCCACGGTCTCCGCGCCGCTCGACTTCAACGCCTACCTGAGCCTGGTCAAGACGGACGGCGCCCTGGTGAACGTCGGCGCCCCCGAAGAGCCCGTCTCCATCGGCCTCTTCTCCCTCATCGGCGGCCGCAAGACCCTCGCGGGCTCGATGATCGGCAGCATCGCCGAGACGCAGGAGATGCTCGACTTCTGCGCGGAGCACGGCCTCGGCGCGGAGATCGAACTGATCCGCGCCGACCAGATCAACGAGGCGTACGAGCGGGTGCTCGCCAGCGACGTGCGCTACCGCTTCGTGATCGACGCGTCGACGATCTGACCCCCGCGCACGGTGCCGGGGCATGACCTGCGGGGTAATCGACCCCGTACGGCATGCCCCGGCATTCTTGCGTCATGACCGCATACGCCATCGGAAACCTGCACCCGAAGCCCGTCCTCGACGAGGAGGTCTTCACCTACATGGAGCGCATCCAGGGCACCCTGGACCCCTTCGGCGGCCACTTCCTCGTCCACGGCGCACGCACCCGCGAGGTCCGCGAGGGCGACTGGCCGGGCGCCGTCGTGATCATCGGCTTCCCGTCGTACGAGAACGCCCGCGCCTGGTACGACTCCGCCGCCTACCAGGCCCTGATACCCCTCCGCACCCGCCACATGGCCGGCGACATCCTCCTGGTCGAGGGCGTCGCCGACGGGTACGACCCGGCGGCGACGGCCGCGGCCATGCGGGCCGCGTCAGGCGACCAGGCCTGAGCGGAGCTCAAGCCGCCTGCCGCCGAAGCCCGCGCGGAAGCGTTCGTCGTGGGAGACTGCGACCACCGCGCCCTGGAAGGCGGCCAGGGCCGCCTCCAGGTCCTCCACCAGGGAGAGCGCCACATGGTTGGTCGGCTCGTCCAGGACGAGCAGATCGGCGGGCCGGGTCACCAGCCGGGCCAGCTCCAGACGGCGCTGCTGGCCCACCGAGAGCCGCGCCACCGGCACGGACAGGTCCTCCTCACGGAAGAGCCCGAGGGCCAGCAGCTCCGCCGCGTACTCCTCGGGCAGACCGGGGCGCCCCGCCGCGTACTCCGCGAGCAGCGGCCTCGGGGACGGTACGGCGGGCAGCTCCTGGCGCAGCAGGCCGACCCGGCCCGAGCGGCCGACCGTCCCGCTGTCGGGACGCAGGTCCCCGGCGAGGACCCGCAGCAGGGTCGTCTTGCCGGCGCCGTTGGGCCCGGAGACGAGCAGCCGGTCCCCGGCCGAGATCCGGAGCTTGTCGATCCGCAACCGCTCGTCGACGACGACGTCGACGAGCTCGACGAGCGGCCCGTCGGCGGGGCCTCCTTCGGCGTCGGGGGCCGCCGTCGCGATCCGGGCCGTGAAGCGCAGGGGTTCCGGTGGGGCGGGGACCGGGGACCTCCGCAGCTGCTCCAGCCTGACCCGGGCCGCCCTGACCTGGCCCGACAGCTTGTTCTCGTGCGAGCGGCGGTGCTTGCCGAAGCCCTGCCGGGGGTCCTTCCCCGACCCCGCGAGCCGCTGCCCGGCCGCCGCCACCAGCTCCTCGGTACGGGCCAGCTCCTCCCGCCACTCCTCGTGCTCCTGCGCCCGGCGGCGGCGGGCCGCGGCCTTCGCCGCGCGGTAGCCGGACCAGCCGTCGCCGTACCGGGTCACCGCGCGGGTGTCCCGGTCGACCTCCAGGATCGCGGTCGTCATGCCCTCCAGGAACGCCCGGTCGTGGGTGACCGCGACCACCGTGCCGCGGTGGGTGCGCAACCGTTCCTCCAGCCAGTCGGCGGCGGCCCGGTCGAGGTGGTTCGTCGGTTCGTCGAGGAGCAGCAGCTCGGCGCCCGAGGCGAGGACGCAGGCGAGGGCGAGCCGCGACTGCTCGCCGCCGGAGAGGGTGCCGACGCGGCGCTCGTACGGGACGTGACCGAGGCCGAGCCCGTGCAGTGCGGCGTCCACCCGGGCGTCGGCCTGGTAGCCGCCCCGCTCCTCGTAGCGGGCGGCGAGTTCCCCGTACGCGAGGAGTTCCTCGGGTGTCGCGGAGCCGAGTGTCTCCTCGGCGGCCCGCATCTCCCGTTCCATGGCGCGGAGTTCGGCGAGCGCCGCGTCGACGGCGTTCCGCACGGTGTGCTCGGGTCCCAGGCCGAGGGTCTCGGCGAGCGTCTGGGCGAGACGCGCGACGCCACCGGGGAAGCGGACGGTCACCTCCCCGGTGTCGGGCGCCTCGGCCCCGGCCATGAGCCGGAGCAGGGTGGATTTGCCGGAGCCGTTCTCACCGATGACGGCGGCCTTCTCGCCGGGGCGGACGGTGAGCGTGAGCTGGTCGAGGACGGAGCGGTCCCCGTAGGACTTGGAGACGTCCTTCAGGGTCGACTGGGCGCGGTCGCGCATGGGATCTCTCCCTGGGTACTGGGGGGCGTTCGGGCCGGGGAGGGGACACCGGGACCACCACTGCCGCGCCCCGAGGGCGCCGGATCAGCGGGTCACACCGTGTCCGCGGCCGGAATCAGACAAAGAAGGAGAACGAACCCATACGCCCGAGTGTAGCTACGGCGAGTGCGGGACCGCCGTGGCTTTTACGGCGTAGTCGAGGAGCTCCGCGAAGCGCAGCCACTGGAGGAGGGGCACGTTCAGCGGCGCGTGGCCCGGAGAGATCCGGCGGCGGATGTCGGCGACGATGCCGGCGGACTCGTCCCGGGTCGGCCCGTCGGGCTGTCCGAGGGCGGCGAGCCAGGCGGCCGCGCAGGCGTCGAGACGGCCGTGCAGGTCTGCGAACCGGTGCCCGAGGTCGTCGGAGAGCAGCGTGGGATCGGGGTGCGGAAGCTTCAGGAACGCGGTACGACTCGTCGCCACGGCGGCGACGAGCCCCAGGCGAGAGGGCCCGGCCCCACCGGGCCAGCGGGGCCGCCACGGCGGCGCCAGGGGATCCCCGCCCCGGGGAACACGGACGCCCGCCGCCTTCTCCACCCGGCGGCGGGCCGCGAAGACCGCGATCTCCTCGATCCTGGCGGCGCGGCTCGCCTCAAGCGTGTCGAGCGCGCGCAGCAGGGCGGCCGTGTCCCGCCGGAGGTCCGGCGCGGGCACGGCCGTCGCGGCGAGGTAGGCCCAGGTCGCGTGGAAGCCGAGCGGTCCGTACTCCCCGACGGCACACCGCAGCGCCCTGTGCCGACGCACGGGCGACGCCTGCTCGTCGCGCACCCGCCGCGCGTAGGTCCCGAAACTCACCCGAGGAAGCCCGTGCCCCTCGTCAGCCGTCGGCCTTCGCGACACCGATCGGGCAGGAGACGCCCGTTCCGCCGATGCCGCAGTAGCCCGCCGGGTTCTTGTCCAGGTACTGCTGGTGATATCCCTCCGCCGGATAGAAGGTCCGGCCTTCCGCCGGGAGGATCTCGGTGCTGATCGTGCCGTAGCCGGAGCCCGTCAGGACCTTCTGGTAGGCCTCGCGGGAGACGTCGGCGGTCGCCGCCTGGGCGGGGGAGTGGGTGTAGACGGCCGAGCGGTACTGGGTGCCCACGTCGTTGCCCTGGCGGAAGCCCTGGGTCGGGTCGTGGGACTCCCAGAAGAGCTTCAGGAGGGACTCGTACGAGACCTTCGACGGGTCGAAGACGACCCGGACGACCTCGGTGTGACCGGTCAGGCCCGAGCAGACCTCCTCGTAGGCCGGGTTCGGCGTGTAGCCGCCCTGGTAGCCGACGAGAGTGGTCCAGACGCCGTCGGTCTGCCAGAACTTGCGCTCGGCACCCCAGAAACAGCCGAGGGCGAAGTCGGCGACCTCCAGGCCCTCCGGGTACGGGCCGAGGAGCGGGTTGCCGAGGACCGTGTGGCGCTCGGGAACGGCGAACTCCGGCTCGGGACGGCCGCGCAGGGCCTGCTCGGGAGTGGGGAGGACGGGGGTGCGGGACAGGAACATGCTGCATCTCTCCTCGACGGTCGGCAGTGGTCACAACGCCGGCGGGCGGGGAGGGATTCCCGAGGGGCCCCTCCCCGCCCGCCGGAGGCGTCGTGCGCGCCGCGCGCCGGGGAAGCGGTGTGCGGGAGTGCCGCGCGCCGCGACCGTCCGCGCGCCGCGACCGTCCGCGCGCCGCGACCGTCCGCCGCGCCGTCAGCGCGGCAGCGTCGCCGGGTTGCCGCCGTTCGCCTCGTACCCCGCCACCGCCAGGTTCCGGAAGACCGTGAACTCCGCCGCCGGGTCACCGCTCAGCGTCCACGGCACCGCGCCCACGTGCCCGTCGACCTTCACCAGCTGGTGCATGCCCTCCGCCCAGCGCTCGCCGCGCACCAGGAACCAGACGAGCAGATGACGGACGTGCGCCAGCATCGGGTCGTCCGGACGGGCCGAGTGCACCGCGTACAGCGCGCCGTCCATCGCCTTCGACACCACGGCCGTACGGAAGAAGTCCTGCACGAGCACCACGTCCGGCACGTGCTCGTACACCGCGAACAGCGGGAGCGCCGCGAGCAGCGAACCCCGCGGGGCGCGCGCCGCGGCCGTCGTCGCGAAGTGGTCGGCCTCCTCGCGGGAGCCGTGCCACTTCTCGCACCAGTAGTGCAGGGCCGCGAGATGGGCGCCCATGTGCTGCGGCGCCCGGTCGATGACCCGCGCCCACACCTGGTCGAACTCCTCGTGGCTGTAGCCGAGACCGCGGGCCACGGCCAGCTGCGTGATGTACGGGACCGGGTCGCCCGGAGCGAGCAGCGCCGCCTCGTCGGAGACCTTCCGCGCCTCCTCCAGGATGATCCGGAAGTCGTCGGTCCCCGCCGCCGAGGAACGCCAGGCCTGCTGCACCAGGAACTCGCCGTGCACCGCCGCGCCGCCCGCGTCCTTCGGGGCCTCCGCCCGCCAGGTCCGCAGCCACGCGCCGCCGACGCCCGGCCGCTCCTGGAGCTCAAGGGACGCGGCGCCCGCGAAGGCCTGGACGCGCTGCCAGCGCACCTCGCCCTCCTTGTCGGTGGCGGCGAGCAGCCGCGACGCGGCCCGCCAGTCCTGGGTGGCCTGGACGACGTCGAGGACGTGCAGGAGCTCGTCGTCCGCGCCCGGGAGCCGTACGTCCTGGTCCTCCTGACGCACGAATCCGTACGCCTCCGGATCCGCCGCGTCCGGGGCGCCCGGAGCGACCTGCCGGATCCCGCCACCGCGGCGGCGCAGCAGGTAGGGGCCGAGGACGCCGAACAACAGGCCCAGCGCGATCAGGAACCAGAGAATCTCCATACCTGAATCTTCGCAGGTAGTCCCGGCCGAGCGAGAATGCGTTCCTCAGCCCGGACCCGCGAAGCGGCGGCGTTCTCTGCGGCTCCGGGGCGGCGTTTTCTGCGGCTCCGGCCGGTGTGCTCGGCGCACGAGTACCGGGAGCTGATGCTTGTGAAGCCGTCTCGCAGACGTCCCGCATGATCGATGCGCAGCGGGTCAGAATGTCGTCGTCGAAGACCTCACGCCGATACGTGGTGACGCAAGCGAAACGGCCTGGGAGGGGGTGGGCCCGGTGATCCGTGCGTACAAGTTCCTCATACGGCCCACCATGGGCCAGTCGATCGCGCTGGGCGAGATGCTGCGCGATCACTGTTCTCTTTACAACGGCGCGTTGCAGGAACGTCGGGACGCCTACCGGCACGCGTCGAAGTCGAGCGTCAGGTACGGGCAGCAGTCGGCGCAGCTCAAGGAGATCCGGGCATTCGATCCGGAGCGTCAGGGCCGCTGGTCGTTCTCTTCCCAGCAGGCCACGCTCCGCCGGTTGGACAAGGCGTTCGCAGCGTTCTTCCGCCGGGTCAAGGCCGGCGAGACGCCCGGCTACCCCCGCTTCCGTGGCGTGAACTGGTTCGACACCGTGGACTTCCCCAAGGACGGCGACGGCTGCCGCTGGGACTCCACCCCGAACGATCCCGGCACCCGCGTCCGTTTTCAGGGTGTCGGGCACGTCAAGGTCAACCAGCACCGGCCAGTGGTCGGAAAGGTCAAGACCGTCTCCGCCAAGCGCGAGGGCAAGCGCTGGTACGTGATCCTCACCGCCGAGCAGGCCACCCCCGAGCCGCTGCCCAGGACAGGCAGCGTGACCGGTATCGACATGGGCGTATCCAACTTCCTTGCCGACTCCGGCGGCGGGTTCGTGCCCAACCCCCGTCATGGCCGGAAAGCCGCCGCGAGCCTTGAAGCCGCGCAGCAGGCCCTCGCCCGGTTCCCCCGTGTGCGTCGCGACAAGCGCACGCGAAATCACCAGCGGGCTGTTGAGAGGGTTGCCGACCTGTATCGCAAGGTCCGCCGCCGGCGGCTCGACCACGCACACAAGACCGCCCTGGACCTGGTCCGCGAACACGACTTCATCGCTCACGAAGACCTCAAGATCTGCAACATGGTCAAGGCACCCGCCCCGAAGCCCGACCCCGATACGCCGGGCGTCTTCCTGGCCAACCGGGCCGCCGCGAAGGCCGGGCTCAACCGTTCGATCTCAGATGCCGGATGGGGGGTGTTCCTGACGATCCTGCACGCCAAGGCTGAAAGCGCCGGACGAGACGTGATCGCCGTGGACCCCCGAGACACCTCCCGTACCTGCCCCGAATGCGGGCACGTCGCCAAGGAGAGCCGGCCCACACAGGAGAAGTTCCACTGCGTTTCGTGCGGCCACTCGGCCCACGCGGACACGGTGGGCGCTCGGAACGTTCTACGGGCCGGGCTGGCCCGTCGCGAAGCCTCACCGGCCTGGCGAGAAGCCCCCTCATTGATGAGGGGGAGGAGTCACGTGTCCATTGTCCAGGAAACGGACACTCGTTGAGACGATCGCGGCGCCGGGGGCCTCTCGGGACTACGCTCCTGACACATGAGCGACCAGCACTCTCACCAGAGCTTCGAGACCCGCGCGATCCATGCGGGCAACACCGCGGACCCGCTGACCGGCGCGGTCGTCCCGCCCATCTACCAGGTGTCCACCTACAAGCAGGACGGCGTGGGCGGGCTGCGCGGCGGTTACGAGTACAGCCGCAGCGCCAATCCCACCCGTACGGCCCTTGAAGAGAACCTGGCGGCCCTGGAGGGCGGCCGGCGCGGTCTGGCCTTCGCCTCGGGCCTGGCCGCCGAGGACTGCCTGCTGCGCGCGCTCCTCGCGCCCGGCGACCACGTGGTCATCCCGAACGACGCCTACGGCGGAACGTTCCGGCTCTTCGCCAAGGTCGTGCAGCGATGGGGCGTCGACTTCTCCGTCGCGAACACCTCCGACGTCGAAGCGGTGCGCGCCGCCGTCAACGACCGTACGAAGCTGATCTGGGTCGAGACCCCGTCGAACCCGCTGCTCGGCATCACCGACATCGAGGCGATCGCGGGCGTCGCCCGCCAGGCCGGCGTGAAGCTCGTCGTCGACAACACCTTCGCCTCGCCGTACCTCCAGCAGCCGCTGGCGCTGGGCGCGGACGTCGTCGTGCACTCCCTGACCAAGTACATGGGCGGCCACTCCGACGTCGTCGGCGGCGCGCTGGTGACGGCCGACGAGGAGCTCGGCGAGGAGCTGGCGTACCACCAGAACGCGATGGGCGCGGTCGCCGGTCCCTTCGACTCGTGGATCGTGCTGCGCGGCATCAAGACCCTCGCGGTCCGCATGGACCGGCACAGCGAGAACGCCGAGAAGATCGTCGAGATGCTGACCCAGCACCCGAAGGTGACCCAGGTCCTCTACCCGGGTCTCCCGGAGCACCCGGGGCACGAGATCGCCGCCAAGCAGATGCGTTCCTTCGGCGGCATGATCTCGTTCCGCGTGGAGGGCGGCGAGGAGGCGGCCGTCGAGGTCTGCAACCGTGCGCAGCTCTTCACCCTCGGTGAGTCCCTCGGCGGCGTCGAGTCCCTCATCGAGCACCCGGGCCGGATGACCCACGCGAGCGTCGCGGGCTCCGCCCTGGAGGTCCCGGCCGACCTCGTCCGCCTCTCGGTGGGCATCGAGAACGTCGACGACCTGCTCGCCGACCTGCGTCAGGCGCTGGGCTAGCCGGTACGGAGGCCCGGGCTCCGTGGGGGCCCGGGCCCTCCGTCGTCGTTCAGGTCCCTGGCAGGGCTTCCTTCAGGTAGCCGCGGACCTCCTCGCGGAACTCGGGCGTGTCCGTGTGCTCGTGCACGGAGACCGCGTGCTCGACGGCTGCCCGAAGCACTTCCTCCTCCTCGCCCGAGATGTAGAGCGAGCAGCCGGAGACGCTGGGGGCGTCCCGGCAGTCGGTTGCTTTCCTGGCCATGACGACCTCCTGACGGGCCTGCGGGCAGGCCCCTCCTTCCAGGCTAGGACCGTCCTCACAAGCCGTCGAACGGCGGTGTGGTCTCCGCCGCCGGGGCCTCCCAGGGCTGTGCCACCGACGCCCAGAGCACGAAGGCGAGCACCGCGAGCGCGAACAGCGTCCACGCCGCCCGTCGCACCGCCCGGTTCCGCCGGAGCAGGCGGGCTCCGCGTTCCGCGGCCGCCCCTGCCAGGTCGCCGGGGACCGGCGGGTGCGGGGTGTCGAGCAGCCGCCGGACGGCCGCCTCCTTGTCCTCGTACCGGCTCATGCGGCGGTCCTCCCGGCAGGATTCCCCGTGCTGCCCCTGGCCGCCCTCAGGGTGGCCACCGCCCGGGCGTGGACGGCCCTGACACGGGCCTCCGGCACTCCGAGCAGTGCCGCGACCTGCTCCTCTGCGACCCCTTCGTACAGCCGGAGGACGACGACGAGCCGTTCCTGCGGGTGGAGGGCGGAGAGCACCCCGCCCCGGCCGCCGTGGTGCCGCCAGGCGGTGCGCGCGAAGCGGGCGGCGAGCTCGCGCCGGGTGAGCTCGTACGGATCATCGTCCTGCGGTCGCCCCCACACCGCGTAGGTGTGCGCCAGGGCTGCGGTCAGCAGGGCCTGGGCGTACGGGTTGCGGGTGCGGGTCTCGGCGGTGAGCAGGGTCGCGGTGTGCAGCAGCCGGCCCGCCGCCCCGGCCACGAAGGCGTCGAATTCCCGGGCGCGGTGGGCGCGTTCGGCGCGGGGTCCGTTCCGCTGCTCTGCCACGTCCTCATCTGAGGACAGCGCGGGGGCGGGGTCAAGAGGTCTGCGCGGACTCGCTCGACCCGTCGGCCGGGCCCTCGGTCGTGGACGGGGCCGCCGGCGCGGGCGCCGCCGTGGCCGCGGACTCCGTCGCCGGTCCGCCCGTGTGCGCCGACTGCCGTACGGACAGGGCGGTGTTGAAGCGGGTGAGCAGGGTGCAGAAGGACTCCCGCTCGTCCGGCGTCCAGCCCTCCGTGACCTCGACCATCAGCTGGCGGCGCGAGGAGCGGACCTCCTCCAGGCGGGCGAGCCCGCGGGGCGACAGCTGGAGCACGACCGCGCGCCCGTCCTCCGGGTGCGAGGTGCGCTTCACCAGGCCGGTGTCGACGAGCGGGGCGACCTGGCGGGTGACCGTCGAGGAGTCGATGCCCATGCCCGCCGCGAGGGCTTTCACGCCCATCGGGCCTTCCTGGTCAAGGCGGTTGAGGAGCAGGTACGCGGCGCGGTCCATCGAGTTGCGGAGCTGCCCGGTGCCACCGAGGCGCGTCTGTTCGGCCCGGCGGGCGAAGACGGCCACCTGGTGCTGGAGGGCGTCGAGGAGACCGGGGTCGAACTCAGTCGTCATGTCCTGAGATGTGGGCATGGCTGTGGGTCTCTCTCGTGCGGGGGTGGTCGGTTGGTGGGGGACAGAGTACGCGGCCCCGGGGAGGTCCGTACCGGGGCTGCGCAAACCCGCTGGGGCACCTGGTCGCCGGGCGGCCACCAGGGCCGTGAGCTGCGAGACTTGCTGTCATGAGCTTCCGTACGCCAGACCCCTTGCACCGGCTGATGCTCGACGATGTACGGGGGGCGCAGAAGATGCTGTCCGGGGTGGCCCGGACGACCGCGATGGAGGGCAGCCGCCATCTGTCGTCGCTGGTGGGAGCGCCCGTCCACCTCAAGTGCGAGAACCTCCAGCGGACCGGTTCGTTCAAGCTGCGCGGGGCGTACGTGCGGATCGCGGGGCTGCGGCCCGAGGAGCGGGCGGCCGGGGTCGTCGCCGCCTCGGCCGGCAACCACGCGCAGGGTGTGGCGCTCGCCTCGAATCTGCTCGGCGTGCACGCGACGGTCTTCATGCCGGTCGGGGCGCCGCTGCCGAAGGTCGCGGCGACCCGGGAGTACGGCGCCGACGTCCGGCTGCACGGTCATGTCGTGGACGAGACGCTGGCGGCGGCGGAGCGGTACGCGCGGGAGACCGGGGCCGTCTTCATCCATCCCTTCGACCACCCCGACATCATCGTCGGGCAGGGCACGGTGGGCCTGGAGATCCTGGAGCAGTGCCCGGAGGTCCGGACGATCCTGGTGGGCATCGGCGGCGGCGGTCTCGCCGCGGGCATCGGGCTCGCGGTGAAGTCGCTGCGCCCGGACGTGAAGGTGATCGGGGTGCAGGCCGAGGGCGCCGCCGCCTACCCGCCCTCGCTGGCCGCCGGACACCCGGTGGTGATCGAGTCGCCGGTGACGATGGCGGACGGGATCAAGGTGGGACGGCCGGGCGACGTGCCGTTCGCGCTGATCCAGGAGTACGTCGACGAGGTGCGTACGGTCTCCGAGGACGCGCTCTCCTCGGCGCTGCTGCTCTGTCTGGAGCGGGCGAAGCTGGTCGTCGAACCGGCCGGTGCCAGCCCGGTGGCGGCCCTGCTCAGCGACCCGAAGTCCGTCAAGGGCCCGGTGGTGGCGGTGCTGTCCGGCGGGAACGTCGACCCGCTGCTGCTCCAGCGCATCCTGCGGCACGGCATGGCCGCCGGGGGCCGCTATCTGAGCCTGCGGCTGCGGGTCGCGGACCGGCCGGGGGTCCTGGCGACGATGCTCGCGGTGCTCACGGTCGCCGACGCGAACGTCCTGGACGTCAGCCATGTGCGGACCGATCCGCGGCTCGGCCTGACCGAGGCGGAGGTCGAGCTGCACCTGGAGACGAAGGGCCCGGAGCACTGCCGCGAGGTGGCGGACGCCCTGCGGGACGCGGGGTACACGGTGCTGGGCTGAGTCCCGCCCCGTGCCCGCCCCGTCGCATGATCATGTGTCCCAGGTCACGAATTCACTGGGCGGGGCGGCTCGGGCGAACCTAGGATCGGTGGGAAACGCCCGAATTCAACGTTCGTATCTCCCTGGGAGTACCCACATGCCAGGCGCGATCTATGCCGAGGGTCTGGTGAAGACCTTCGGTGACGTACGAGCTCTGGACGGCGTGGACCTCGACGTCCCCGAGGGCACCGTCCTGGGTCTGCTCGGCCCGAACGGCGCGGGGAAGACGACCGCCGTGCGCGTGCTGACCACCCTCCTCCAGCCCGACAGCGGCCGGGCCGTCGTCGCCGGGATCGACGTCCTCAAGGACCCCGACGAGGTGCGCCGCAGGATCGGGCTCTCCGGCCAGTTCGCGGCCGTCGACGAGTACCTCACCGGCCGCGAGAACCTGCAGATGGTCGGGCAGCTCTACCAGATGAGGGCGAAGGACGCGAAGGTGCGGGCCGACGAGCTCCTGGAGCGCTTCAACCTCGCCGACGCCGCCGACCGCACCGCGAAGACGTACTCCGGAGGCATGCGCCGCCGCCTCGACCTCGCGGCCGCCCTCGTGGTGTCCCCGCCGGTCATGTTCATGGACGAGCCGACCACCGGCCTCGACCCCCGCAACCGGCAGGGCCTGTGGGAGGTCATCAAGGAGCTCGTCGCGGGCGGTACGACCCTGCTGCTCACCACGCAGTACCTGGAGGAGGCCGACCACCTCGCCCACGACATCTGCGTGGTCGACCACGGCAAGGTCATCGCGCGCGGCACCTCCGACCAGCTCAAGGCCCAGACGGGCGGTGAGCGAGTCGAGGTCGTCGTCCACGAGTCGGGGATGATCGGCGACGCCCGGGACGTCCTCGCGCGCTACGGCATCGAGGGCATCGGCCACGGCGAGGTGTCCGTCGAGGACCACACCCGCAAGCTCACGGTCCCCGTCGCCGGCGGTGCGAAGCTGCTCGCCGAGGTCATCCGCGACCTGGACGCGGTGGGCGTCGAGATCGACGACATCGGGCTGCGCCGCCCCACCCTCGACGACGTCTTCATCTCCCTCACCGGCCATGCGGCCGAGCGGGAGGCGGAGGAGAACGGCGGGTCGGGCGGAGAGTCCCGGCCGGGCGACCGCGGCGGCAAGCGCGTGAAGGAGGCGGCCGAGTGAGCACCATGAACGACTCCCTGGTGATCGCCCGCAGGAACCTGATCAGGATGTCCCGGATTCCCGAGATGATCCTTTTCGGCCTGATCCAGCCGGTGATGTTCGTGATCCTCTTCACGTACGTCTTCGGCGGCTCCATGCAGATCGGCAACAGCACCGATCCGGACGTCTACAAGAACTTCCTGATGGCCGGCATCTTCGCCCAGACCGTCACCTTCGCCACGGCGGGCGCGGGCGCGGGCATCGCCGACGACATGCACAAGGGCCTCATCGACCGGTTCCGCTCGCTGCCGATGGCCCGCGGCGCGGTCCTGACCGGCCGCACCCTGGCCGACCTCGTGCAGACCGCGCTGACGCTCCTCGTGCTCGCGATCGTCGCGCTGATCATCGGCTGGCGCCCCGGCTACGCGGCGCCGACCAACTTCGGGAAGGTCATGGCCGGCTTCGGCCTGCTGCTCCTCCTCGGCTACGCCTTCACCTGGATCGGCGCCCTGATCGGCCTCTCGGTCCGCACCCCGGAGGCGGCCACGTCGGGCGGTCTGATCTGGCTCTTCCCGGTGACGTTCATCTCGAACGCCTTCGTGGACTCCAGCAAACTGCCCGGGTGGCTCCAGCCCGTCGCGGAGTGGAACCCGTTCAGCGCCACCGTCCAGGCCTGCCGCAAACTCTTCGGCGATCCGGGCCTGTCACCGTCCGACGCCTGGCCGATGCAGTACCCGGTGTGGGCGTCGCTGATCTACTCCGTCCTGATCGTCGCCATCTTCCGGACCCTGTCCGTCCGCAAGTACCGGCGCGCGAACGGCTGACGGTTCCGGACCGTACGGGGTGGAGCACCCCGTACGGGGTGGCCCGGTCAGGGCAGATAGCCGGAGACGACGAGGCCGTCGGGGAGGGCGAGGAAGACCGCCCCTCCGGCGGCCAGCGCGTCTCCGGTGGCCTGCGCCCTGAAGTCGTCCGGAATGTTGGCCTCGAAGCGCTCGAAGTCCCGGTCGTCGGAGGGGCCGGCCGCGGCGACGGAGGTCACCTCGCCTTTGCCCACCGTGATCACCCGGTCGCCCGCGAAGTAGACCCGCTGTGGATCGCCTTCGGTCATCATCGGCGTCAGCGACCAGCGCTGCCGGCCGCTCCGCAGGTCGTAGGCGCTCACCGTCTGCCCGTTCGTGACCGCCACCAGACCGTCCGCGTTCACGGCGGGGCCGGCCGTCACCCCCGAACCGAGGGACCGCTGCCGCTTCAGCGAGCCGGCGTCGAGCACGGCCACCGAGCCGTCCGGGGTGCCCGAGCAGAGCACGCTGCCGCTCTTCTCGTGCACGGTGATCTCCTGGCAGCCCTCCGCCCCGCGCGCCGTCTCCTTGCCGGTCCGCGCGTCGAGCGCCACCGGCACGTTCCCGAGGGGGACGTACACCCGTCCGCCGGCCGCCACCGGCTGCTCGGGGAAGCCGTCGAGCGGTACCCGCCACAGCTCCCGGCCCACGTCCTTCCCGCTCCCGCCCGGCTTCACCGCTGTCACGAGCCCGGCGCCCGCCCCGCCGCCCGTGGCGGCCGCCACGTTCACGTAGGTGACGTGGAGGACGCCGTCGGCCAGATCGGAGCCCTTCATCGCCCACTCGGCGCCGGGACCCGGGAGGGTGCCCTGCTTCTCACCGTCCTGGAGGCCGTACGCGACGGTCCCCGCGGCCTCCGTGACGTACACCCGGTCGCCGATGACCGCCGGGTACTGCGGTGCGGACCGCAGTCCGTAGGCGTCGGTGCGCGCCGTGACCGACCACAGCTCGCGGCCGTCCGCCGCGTTCAGCCCCACCAGCGCGCCGCCGGAGCCCGCGCAGACCAGCACCTTCGGGGAGAGGGAGCAGGCGCCGTCGGCCGCCGCCGTCCGCACCATCCAGGGCGACCAGCCCGCCGGGCGGTGGCCCCGGTCCGTCGCCGCGGTGCCGAAGTCGTTGGTACGGCCCTTCCCCCCGTACGGCAGGACGACCTGGCTGAGTGTCGCCGGGCCGGGGTTCCCCGTACCGGTCGCTCCGGGGGAGGCGCTGTTCGAGGCCGAGGGCCCCGCCGTCCCGCCACCCTCCTCGCCGTCCCGGTTCACCAGGACCACGCCGGCCGTCGCCACGACGGCGACCGCCACCGCACCGGCCACGACCGCGCCCCATCGACGGCGGCGCGGCTCGACGGGGGCCGCCGGCGGTGACGCCGGACGGTTCGGGACGGCCGTGGGGGAGTACGGCACCACCGGTCCGAGCGTCGGCAGGTCCGCCACGCCCGCGCCCGAGGCCGCCGCCTCCCCGGCCGTCCGCGCCGCCTCCCCGTACTCGGCGAGCAGCGAGAGCACCCCGCCCGGGTAGGGGAAGACCTCGGGGGCCCGCCCGTCGCCGGGGCCGTCATCGAGGCCGACGCCGTCGCCGCGGCCGACGCCGGGGCCGTCGCCGAGGAGCGACACCACCTCCGCCGCCGTCGGCCGCTCGGCCGGGTCGAGCCGCAGACAGCGCTCCACCACCGGCCGCAGCTCCTCCGGTACGCCGGTCAGGTCGGCGTCCGCGCGGATGATCCGGTAGACCACCGCGGCCATCTCGTCGTCCTGGAAGGGCCCTTGGCCGCTCGCCGCGAACGCGAGGACCGCGCCAAGACAGAACACGTCCGACGCGGGCACCACCGCGCGGCTGCCCGCCAGGTGCTCCGGCGACATGAACCCGGGGGAGCCCACGACAAGACCGGTCGAGGTCAGTGCCGTGGCCTCGAAGGCCTGCGCGATACCGAAGTCGATCAGCCTGGGCCCGGCCTTGCCGAGCAGGACGTTCGCCGGCTTGAGGTCGCGGTGTAGCACCTTCACCCCGTGGACGGCCCCCAGCGCGGTGGCGAGGGCGATGCCCAGGGCCCGTACGGTCGCGACCGGCAGTGCCCCGGACCGTACGACGGCCTCCGCGAGCGAGGGACCCGGCACGTACTCCGTCGCCAGCCACGGCGAGGCCGCGTCGGCGTCCGCGTCCACGAGCCGCGCCACTCCCGGCCCGTCGACCGTCCGGGCCGCCGCGATCTCCCGTCGGAACCGGGTCCGGAAGTCCCCGTCGACCTCCAGGTCGCTCCGTACGGTCTTCACCGCGACCATCCGGTACGGATCGGCCGTCGGCGCGTCCGCCCGGCAGGCGAGATGCACCTCGCCCATGCCGCCCGCACCGAGCCTGGCGAGCAGTCGGTAGGGGCCGACGAGCGTCGGGGGCTGCCCCGCGGGCAGAGCTTCCAGCACCGGACAGGTCCTCTCGGAAGGTCACTTGGGGAGTTCGACGGAGGCGACGGCGCCCGTGTCGAAGACGACGTACGCGATGCCGCCCACCGGCAGCACCTCCGGCTGCCGGATCTTCTTGAAGAGGAACTCGCCGTTCGGGTCGTAGCCCGTCTCCTCGGCGCGCGGACCGGGCGCGCCCGGCACCGGCGTGACCGTGAGCCCGCCCGGCTTGCCGTCGGCGCCGAGCCGCACGGTGTAGAGCGAGGAGTAGTCGGCGTACACGACCTGGTCGCCCGCGAGCAGCGGTGTGGACCAGCTCTGGGCCAGGCCGGACGGAGCCTGCTCGGCCGGGAACGAGGCGAGTGTGCCGCCGGTGCGCGGGTCGAGGATCCGCAGGCCCTTGTCGAAGGTCACGACGGCACGCGGACCTACCGCCGTGGGGGCCGTCCTGCCGAGTGCGCCGGGCAGCGACGCCTTCGAGGCCAGAGTGCGGGCGTCGAGCAGGTGCAGGTCCGTGTCGGTGTCGCTGCCGGACCCGGCGCCGGCGCAGTACGCCGACGTACCGAGCACCTTGATGTCCCAGCACGCCTTGGCGTCGGGGTCGACCTGCCCGAGCTGGGTGCCCTTCCTGCCGTCGTACGCCACGAGCCCGCCCTGGCTGAGGGCGTAGACGATCCCCTTGGCGTAGGCGACGGGCTCGTACGGCCGGCGCTCGGCGAAGGACGTCTCACCGTTGGTGAGCTCCTCCGACCAGAGCTCGCGTCCGTCGGCCAGGGAGAACGCCGTCAGCGCGGCCCGGATCATGAGGGCGTCCTCCGCCACCTCCGTCGCGGCGAAGACGATCCCGTCGGCGACGACGGGCCGGGTGACCCAGAAGCCCTGCGGCCCCGCGGCCGGCTTCTCCCAGCGCACCTTCCCCGTGCGCGCGTCGCGGACCTGGAGGGAGTCACCGGCGACGAGGACCACGATGCCGTCGTGGACCGTGGGACGCGTGGCGTCTCCGGCCGTGAAGGGGAAGCCCTTGGGGCTGACGTAGGTCTCGCCGGGCGTGCCCTCGGGGGTCGGGACGTCCCACAGCTTCTTGCCGCTCGCCGGGTCCAGCGCCTCGTACCGCCCGTCCGTGGTCCGGCAGACGAGCACCTTCTCGCCGGCCGAGCAGCCGAACGCCGAGGTGCCGAGCTTCGCCTGCCAGGGCTTCCAGCCGACCGGGCGCTGGGCGGTGTTCTGCGGGACGACACCGGAGGCGTCGGCGAGGCCCCGGTCGTCGACGCCCGCGATCCGGGGGGCCACGGGCGCGGCGGGCGGCGCCGCCTTCGAGGGCTGCGGCTTCTTCGGCGCGTCCTCCGGCCACAGCAGATAGGTGCCGAGGCCACCGGCCACGACGGTCAGGGCCACGGCGGCCGCGACCAGCAGGCGCCGGCGCCGACGGCCGGGCGCGCCGCTCGCGCCGCTTGTGCCGGTCCCGGTGGTCCCGGCCGGCGCGGAGGCCGGCGCCTGCGTCGCCGCCGAGTGGAGACCGGGTGCCGCCGGGTTCGCCGCCGGGTTCCCGGGGCCGGCTGCCGGGGCGGCCTCCAGGAGCGGCCCGCCGGAGGCGACGAGCTGGGCGAGCTCCGTCCCGTACTCGCCGATGTGGTCCCGCACCGGCCCGGGCCACGGGAAGACCTTGGGCGTGCCCCCGCCGAGCAGCTCCGCGAGCGCCTCCGGCGTCGGCCGGTCCGCCGGGTCCAGGGCCAGGCAGGCGGCGACGACGCCGCGCAGCTCCTCCGGGACCCGGGCGAGGTCGGCCTCGGCCTGGGAGACCCGGTACAGGACGGCGGCGAGCGGCCCGTCGCCGAAGGGGTCCTCGCCGGTCGCCGCGTAGCAGAGCAGCGAGCCGAGACAGAAGACGTCGGAGGCGGCGGTCACCCGCCGGGCGCCGGCCACGTGCTCGGGCGACATGAAGGAAGGGGTGCCGACCATCAGACCGGTGGCGGTCATGGTGGTGGCCGTGTTGCTGCGGGCGATGCCGAAGTCGATGAGACGGGGCCCGCCGACGGAGAGCATGACGTTGCCGGGCTTGAGGTCCCGGTGCAGGATCCCGGCCCGGTGCAGATCGGTGAGGGCCCGCGCGACGCCGGTGCCGAGCGCGCGGACGGTGTCCACGGGCAGGGCGCCGCCGCGCCGGACGGCCTGCGAGAGGCTGGGCCCGGGGACGTACGCGGTGGCCAGCCAGGGCACCTCGGCGTCGGCGTCGCCGCCGAGCGGGGCGGCGGCGTACGCGCTGTCGACGAGCGAGGCGACCCGTATCTCCCGGCGGAAGCGGTCCCGGAAGGCGGGGTCGCCGGCGACGTCACGCCGCACGGTCTTCACGGCGACGAAGGTGCCGTCCGCGCCGGAACCGCCCCGCCCGAGGAAGACCTCGCCCATCCCGCCGGCCCCGAGCCTGGCGAGCACTTCGTACGGTCCTATCAGGCGTGGTGCGCCCTCACGCAACGGTCCCAGCACTTCGCCATCCCCCTTGTGACGCGATGTCAGGCCGCATCATGCCTCATCGGCACAGGACGTGTGCGTGCAGCGCGAAGGGCCGGCCCCCGGTGCACGAAGGGCGGCCCCCGGTGCGCGAAGGACGGCCCCAGTGCACGAAGGACGGCCCCGGTGCGCGAAGGGCCGGCCCCCAGTGGGGGCCGGCCCTTCGTGGAGAGCAGGTGCCTCAGCCGGTGTACGGCTTCGCGCTGAGGATCTTGACCGTGGCCTTCTTGCCGTTCGGCAGCTCGTACTCGGCGTCGGCACCGGCCTTCTTGCCGTTGACACCGACGCCGAGCGGCGACTGCGGCGAGTAGGTCTCGATGTCGCCGCTCGCGTACTCGCGGGAGGCGAGCAGGAAGGTCATCGTGTCGTTCTCGTCGCCGTCGAAGGCGATCGTGACGACCATGCCCGGCTCGACGACGCCGTCGTCCGCCGGAGCCTCGCCGACCTTGGCGTGCTCGAGGAGCTGGGTCAGCTGCCGGATGCGGAGCTCCTGCTTGCCCTGCTCCTCCTTGGCCGCGTGGTACCCGCCGTTCTCGCGCAGGTCCCCCTCTTCGCGGGCGGCGGCGATCTTGATGGTGATCTCCGTGCGCGCGGGACCAGACAGGTACTCAAGCTCGTCCTTGAGCTTGCTGTACGCCTCCTGGGTGAGCCAGGTGACGTTGTCGCTGGTCTGGGTCACAGGTGCTCCTCGTAGGTACTGGGAATACAAAGCATCGCCCTACACGGGAAAGCTCTGCTGTCCCGGGTGGGCGAAACCACGAGCCTAACAATGAGTGGCGAAAAGCGGGAGGACATAACCATCGGGATGGCGTCACCCCAGGTCACCGGGGTGACTCGCCGGGACTCGACACCCGGTCCCTACCCACCGCTACCGAGCCGTACACCCCATGAGCTCCGCGCTGGTGGCGCGGGCGGTCGTGCGCAGCGAGTAGACGCGGTCGACCCGGCTCGCGGGCTCGTCGACCCGGACGTCCTTGCGGGCCACCTCGGCGCCGTCCTCGGAGCGGGAGCGCAGGGTGCAGACGCCCTTGACGCCCTCGTCCTTGCGGATCTCCAGGTGCACCTGCACCTCGGTGGAGCTCACCACGTCGAACTTGATCATCTCGGCGCTGATCTTGCTGTCGACGACGTAGTGCCAGCCGAACCAGCCCATCATGCCGAGGAAGAGGACACCGAGCACCGCGCCCGTGATCTTGAGCTTGCGGTCGGCCGCCTCGTCCGCGGAGCGTCCGTAGCGCCCCTCGGGCAGCTGCTCTCGCACCGCGCTCATGATCGATCCTCTCGAAGCCGGGGGTGGCGGAATTTTCACTCCCCCGATTCCGTCACTATAGAGACCACGCTCCGCGTCGAATCACTGAGGATCGAGTCTTGACTGAGCAGCTGCGACTGATGGCCGTTCACGCCCACCCCGACGACGAGTCGAGCAAGGGTGCGGCCACGATGGCCAAGTACGTGTCCGAGGGGGTGGACGTCATGGTCGTGACGTGCACGGGCGGCGAGCGCGGCTCGGTCCTGAATCCCCAGCTCCAGGGTGACGCCTATATCGAGGCGAACATCCACGAGGTGCGCCGCA
Organism: Streptomyces sp. CB02980; assembly: GCF_014451325.2. Classification (GTDB taxonomy): domain Bacteria; phylum Actinomycetota; class Actinomycetes; order Streptomycetales; family Streptomycetaceae; genus Streptomyces. Next base: position 31,657 of record NZ_JACSCH020000004.1, read on the forward strand.
AGGAGATGGACGAGGCCCGCGAGATCCTCGGCGTCTCCCAGGAGTGGCTGGGCTTCGTCGACTCGGGCCTGCCCGAGGGCGACCCGCTGCCGCCGCTCCCCGAGGGCTGCTTCGCCCTGGAGGACGTCGACACCGCGGCCGGGGAACTGGTCCGCAAGATCCGCTCCTTCCGTCCGCAGGTCGTCACGACCTACGACGAGAACGGCGGATACCCGCACCCCGACCACATCATGACCCACAAGATCACGATGGTGGCCTTCGACGGTGCGACCGACACCGAGAAGTTCCCGGAGGCCGAGTTCGGCCCGTCCTGGCAGCCCCTGAAGCTCTACTACAACCAGGGCTTCAACCGTCCCCGCACGGTCGCCCTGCACGAGGCGCTCCTCTCGCGCGGCCTGGAGTCCCCGTACGGCGAGTGGCTGGAGCGCTGGAAGGAGTTCGGGGGCAAGGAGCGGACGCTGACCACCCACGTGCCCTGCGCGGAGTTCTTCGAGATCCGCGACAAGGCCCTGATCGCCCACCGCACCCAGATCGACCCCGACGGCGGCTGGTTCCGGGTCCCGATGGACATCCAGAAGGAGGTCTGGCCGACGGAGGAGTACGAGCTCAGCAAGGCGCTGGTGCCGACCTCCCTCCCCGAGGAAGATCTCTTCGCGGGCATCCGCGACAATGCCTGACATGAGCGCACACCTGGCACTGACCCAGCTTGTCCCCTTCGCCGCCGAAGAGCTGGACGAGAACAAGGTGACCCCCGGCGTCCTCGGCTTCGTCGTCTTCGCGGTGCTGGCCGTCGCGGTCTGGCAGCTGATGAAGTCGATGAACCGCCACATGGGCAAGGTCGACTTCGAGGAGGCCCCCGACCCGGCCGCCGCCCCGGAGACCCCGGCCGCCTCGGCCGGCCCCGCCGGCAAGTAGCCGACCCGCCCCCGGGCCCGTACCCCAGCGGTACGGGCCCGGGGGCGCCGTCGTGCGACGGCGGGCCGTCCCGGCGGCACGGGCCCGGGGATGCCGTCGTGGAACGGCGGGCTACCCCGCCGGCACCCCCAGGACCTCCCGGGCGTGCCGGTTCGGCACCATGCCCAGGTCCCAGGCCTGCCAGGGCGTCGACGGGTGGATGCCCCGGCCCAGGATCACCGCGTACGCCTCGGCGCAGTCGTCGAGCCGCGGGTCGCGCGCCGGATGCCGGTCCGCGACCAGCGCCGCGAGCTCCTCGCGCGCCGTGACCGTCCCCGGCTCCGGGCTCCCCTGGACCGCGTGCGGGAGCAGCGCGCAGCGCAGGAAGCGGGCCCAGTCCGCGCCCCGCAGGTCGCCGTACGTGCCGAACAGCGCACGGGCCTCGTCGCACAGCCCGAGCGCCTGTGGCACCCGGGCGTTGCCGGCGTCGATGATCGCCAGCTCCAGGGAGGTCCAGGCCTCCCCGTGCGGCACCCCGATCCGGTGGAAGTCCGCCCGCGCGTCCACGAGCAGCTGCCGGGCGAAGCCCGAATTGCGCAGACCGCCGGTGCGGGCCGCGAGCTGGTCGCGGGTGACCCGCCCCGAATGATGCCGGGCGCTGGCCAGCCCGTACACGTCCCGCATCCGCGAGAACATCGTCCGCGCCCTGCCCAGCTCCCGCACCGCGTCGTCCCGGTCGCCGCGCTCCTCCAGCGCATGGGCCAGATGGAACAGCGTCCACGCCTCCCCGCGCGCGTCCTCTTGCTCCCGGTGCCGGGCGAGCGCCCCGCGCAGCCCCTCGACCGCCGGTTCGGCGTCCCCGGCGGCGAGCCGCGCCCTGGCCAGCTGGGTCAGCGCCCAGGCCTCGCCGCGCCCGTCGTGGATCCGCCCGTAGCCGTCGAGGGCCTCCCGCAGCCCGGCCTCCGCGCCCCGCACGTCCCCCCGCAGCAGCAGCACCTGGCCCCGCTGGAAGTGCGCCCACGCCTGGCCGTGCGGGGACTCGTGCTCCCGGTGCAGCGCGAGCGACCGGTCGAGCAGCGCCGTCGCCTCCGCCAGGTTCCCCCGGTCCCGCTCCACGGCCGCGAGCGCGTGCAGCGTCCAGCCGCGGTCGGCGGCGAGCGCCTCCGGCTCCTGGAGCGCGAGCGCCTCCCGCAGCCGGGCCGCCGCGTCCGTGAGCCGGCCCTGGTGGTGCAGGGTGATGCCGAGCGAGCAGAGCGCGAGCGCCGCCCCCGGGTCCTGATGGGCCTCCTGGTAGAGCGACACCACGGACGTCAGGGTCGTCCGCGCCTTGTCGAGCTCGCCGAGCTGCCGGGCCGCGATGCCGGTCCGCCACTGCACCGAGCGGGACAGCTGGCCCTGCCCGACGGACTCGGCCAGTTCGTTGATCTCGCCGAGCCGGTAGAGGTCGCCGCGCAGCAGGCAGTGGTCGCAGAGCGCGCCCAGCAGATCGAGCACGGTCTGCTGGTCGACGCCCTCCGTGTGCCGCAGGGCCGCCGTGATGAAGCTGGACTCCTCGTCGAGCCAGCTCAGGGCCGCCTCAAGGGAACCGAAGCCGTGCCCGTCGAAACGGTCGGCGCGGGTCGACATCTTGCCGTCGACCATCCGGATCACCGCGTCCGCGAGCTCCGCGTAGTTCCGTATCAACCGCTCCTGCGCCGCCGCGATCTCCGCCGCGTCCTCCTCGTCGAGGAGCCGGGCCGCCGCGAAGCCGCGCACCGCGTCGTGCAACCGGTACCGCTCCCCGCGCACCGGGGCGAGCAGCCCCGCGCCGGCCAGCTCCCGCAGCAGCCGGGCGCCCTCGGCGCCGCTTCCGTCGAGCAGCGCGGCGGCGGCCGCCGCACCGAGGGAGGCCCGTCCGGCGAGAGACAGGCGCCGGAGCAGCCGCCGCGCCTCGTCGTCGAGATCGACGAAGTACCGTGCCCACAGGGCACGTTCGACCGGACCGTCCCCCGAGCCCGGTCGGCCGAGCACCTCCGCGAGATCGTCCATGGACCTCCGGTGCAGCAGGGAACCCGCCGCCCGCAGCGCCAGCGGAAGTCCACCGCACAGCTCCCGGATCCGGTCGAACGCCTCCGCGTCGTACGGGCCGGGGTCCGGCGCCCCGCCCGCCGCCCGCAACAGCTCCTCCGCCCCGGCCGCGTCGAGCGCCGCCACCGGCAGGACGTGCGCGGCCACGTCCCCCAGGTCCAGCGGCTCCCGGCAGGTCACGAGGACCAGACTCTCGGAACGCTCCGGCAGCAGCGCCCGCACCTGGGCCGCGTCCACGGCGTCGTCCAGGATCACCGTCACCGGCACCCCGGTCAGCTGCCGCTGGTACAACTCCGTGAGCCGCGCCACCTGTTGGTCCGCCGTGGCGCCCTCCCGGAAGAGGAGCCGCTCGCGCGGGGCGCCGAGCCGGTTGAGCAGATGGAGCAGCGCCTCCCGGGTCGCGAGGGGCCGCTCACCGCTCGCGCCTCCCCGCAGGTCCACCACGCACGCGCCGCGGAACTGGTCGCGGAGCGCGTGCGCCGCCCGTACCGCGAGCGCCGTCCGCCCGGACCCGGGCTCCCCGTGCAGCAGGACCACCGTCGGCCGGGTCTCCGCCGAGGCGCGCCCCGTCTGCACCCACCGGGTGATCCGGGCCAGCTCCTCCCGCCGGCCCGCGAAGTCCCCGCCGGGGTCGGGCAGATGCCCGAAGGACCGCTCGAGTACGGCCCGCCGCCGGGCCGCCGCGCTCCGATCGGCCCCGCGCAGCCGCTCGGGCCGTGACACCACCGCCCGTCGGTCCCAGGAGGACCGTTCTTCCGCGTCGGTCGGGGGTGCGTCCCCGTTCCCGCCGGTGGGCGCCACCCGCTCCCGCTCCAGGAACGGGCGCATGCCCCGTACCTCCAGAGCCGTCAGCCAGCGCGCCCGCGCCGCCTCGACGGCACCGTCCGGCACCGCCGCTGGTGCTGCCGCAGCCGCCGGCGCGACCTGCGCGGCCCGTCCCGCCGTCGCCTTCAGCACCGTCGCCGCCGCGCCCGCCACCGCCACCACGGCGCCGGCGCCGAGCGCCGTCCCCGTCGTCGTACCGAGCGCCAGGTCCGCGCCGACCGCGGCGACGGCCGCGACTCCGGCGACGAGCGCGGGACCGCCGAACACCGGACCGGAGGAACGGTTCGCCGTGGTCCGGGCGCCGGCCTTTCCCTTCTCCAGGGCCCGTACGTACGCCGCGTACTCCTCGCCCGCACCCGCAGCCATCGAGTCCAGTGCGGCGCGGCCCCGGGTGAGCAGGGTCTCCGCGCCCGGCCGGCTCCCGGAGCTTCGCAGCTCCTCCTCCACCGTCCGTTCCCACAGCCGCTCAGCCTCGGCCCGATGGCTGTCCTGCATGTGCGTCCCCCTCCGCGCGTGCCCCGACCATCCCGTCCCTGAGGCCCTGTCAGGACCCGGACGGTGCGCGTCCAGTGTGCTGTGCGGGGCGCGAAGGCGCGAGAGCGGAGAAGGGAGGGGAGGCGGCGGGACGGTCGACATGCCGAACGGCGAAGGGGGTTGTGGGTCGAGAACTGGCCGGATGCCGCGCGGGCCGGGCTCCCCGGGTCCCGGCACCCGGGGCTCCCGCGCCCGGCCCCCGGGTGGCGGGGCGCCCCCGCGCGGCGGCCCCTCAAACACCGTTCGCGGTCGGCGAAATCACCGCCCTCAATCTTCCGAGTCGCCCCGTATAAAGGATTCGTAGCGATGGCCGAAAAGAGCTGTCACTCCTGTTGCTTTCCAACTCCTGTGTTATATGCGGCGGTTGCCGGGTCAATTGCGCTTGACGAGTTCTTGAAGGTCTGCCTAAGGTCGGTCCGCAGCTTCCAGTTGCAAACGTTGTGCAGCGCGTTCACTCAGAGCGGGCGACGGGGGTGGCAACGTTCGATACGCCTGGACCATTCGCTCGCGTGACCACCGACGAAAGGTTAGTGAAGTGCGATCTGAAATGACTCTTACGAGCACGAATTCCGCTGAGGCTCTGGCGGCGCAGGACTTTGCGAACACCGTTCTCAGCGCGGCGGCCCCGGGCTTCCACGCGGACTGCGAGACGCCGGCGATGGCCACCCCGGCCACGCCGACCGTCGCCCAGTTCGTGATCCAGGGAAGCACGATCTGCCTGGTCTGCTGATGCGGGACTGAGCCTGCCGCCGGAGAGGCCCGTCACAACCGGGCCTCTCCGGCGCGCGGTTCCGCAGTACTCACGACGGCGGCCAGGTATGCGACGGGGGAGACGGACAATCCGGTGAAATGGAAGTGGCGGAGGCAGCACGCCTCGAATGCGGCAGCCGCCCAGGAAGCGGCCGATCGCGTATTTCTTCCGATAGCGATCGGTCAGGCTCTGGCGGCCGCGGAGACGCTTTTTCTCCGTGAGGAATTCGAAGACGACGGATATCTCAGGGGCACATCGGCCCAGCAGTATCCGCCGGGCACATTGCGGCATCGGATAGGCCGCGTACTCGACCATCCGCGTACTCCCCGAGTGCTCGCGGGAGTGACCCTCGCCGCATCGGCGGGGCTGGCGCTCGCACGCGGCAATCGGAAGGCACAGATCGCCGCCGCGGCGGTCATCGGGACGTGCAACCGGCTCAGCGAGATCCGCACCCCGTACGGGCGGGACGGCGCGGACCAGATGACGGCGGTCATCACGCAGTACCGGGCCCTCACTGGGCTGATCCCCGACCAGCGGCTCTCCGACGATCTCTTCCTGCGCGCGGTCAACTTCCAGGCCGGGCTGAGCTATGCCGTCTCGGGAATCTCCAAGGCCTTCGGCAGCAGCTGGGTCCAGGGCGACGCCCTGCTCGAAGTCCTGCAGACGGAGGCGTACGGCCGGGGACCGGCCGCGGCGATCCTGCGCACGTACCCGCGACTCTGCCGTGCCCTGACCGTCGGAACCGTGGTGTGGGAGACGTCCTTCCCGCTCATCTACCTGTTGCCGCGCAAGCAGGCCTCCCACGCGCTCACGGCCGTCAAGGCCTTCCACGTCGGCGTGGCGACCGCCATGGAACTGCCGCGCTTCGTATGGGGGTTCTTCGGCTCCCACGGAGCCGTCGGCTACGTCCTGGACACGCGAGGCGCACCCCGGACGTTCGAGAAGGCCGTGTTCGGCATCGCCGGCGGCGCCGTCCTCACGAGCGCGCTGATCGCGCGCGAGAAGCGCCGGGTCGCCGAGCAGCGGCGGCTCGGCCCCAAGGGCGCCGCGCGGCTCCGCCACGGCGACGGCGAGGTCGAGTACCGGGTGGACCGCCCCGCGGAGGGGACCCCCTCCCGCGCGGTGATCGTCCTGGAGTGCGGCCTCGGGCAGTCCTTCGAATCGTGGGAGTGGGTCGCGGAGAGCCTGGCCGAGCACCACACGGTCATCCGCTACCACCGCTCCGGATACGGCCTCACGACCTCACACGCGGCCAACGGCGACCTGCTCGCCGCCGTGCTCGACGAGGTGGGTGCCGAGGGGCAGATCGTGGTGGCCACCCACTCGATCGGATCGCTGAGCGCGGCCTCCTACCTGGGCGAAGGGCCCTTCGCCGGCCGCGTCGACAAGTTGATCGTCGTCGACGGCACCGACCCGGTGCTGCTGGACGAGGACCGCACGGACCGCAGGCGGCTCGGCCGGTTCCTCCAGGCGCAGGTCTACACGCTCGTGGCGGCGCTCACCGGAATCTACGAGTGGGCTCCCAACGCGGTGGAGCGGCAGGCGGGCTACACGCCCGACGTCCAGTACAGCCACGTGCAGTTCGTGTTCTCACCGAGGAACATCGTCAACTCGGTCCGTGAGTACCGGCGCATCCGGACCGAGGGCGCCGTGGACCGGCTCGGCGCGGTCGACTCGGTCCTGGTCGTCGCCTCGGACGAGTACGCCGACCAGCAGGCGGTGCTGGCCGAGAAGCTCGGGGCGAAGTTCGAGGTGGTACGCGGCTCGGCGCACCGGTCGATCATCGGATACCGGGAGCACGCCGAACAGGTCGAGGGCGCTATCAGAAGGTTCATGGATGCTTACTGACCGGATCAAGGGCGGGGCGGCCACCGTCGCGGTCGGTGCGCTCGCTGCGCACCTGGTCGCGACCGTGCTGCAGAACACCCCCGACTCGTACAACCAGGACATGCGCACCTTCACGGGCGGCTGGCCCATTCCCGGCTGGCGGTTCTTCGCACCGAACCCGGGTGTGCAGAACGTGCACCTGCTGGTGCGGGAGACCACCGACGGCGGTCCGACGCCGTGGCGCGACGTGACCCCCGTCGTACCGCACGGGTGGACGCAGGTGCTGTACAACCCGCGGAGCCGCGGGCCCAAGGCGCTCTTCGACGCCATGCAGCAGCTCTCCATCATGAGCGCGAACCAGGCCGACTTCTCGTGGGTCACCCAGAGCCTGCCGTACGACCTGGTGCTCGCCGCGAGCCGGGCCGCGGTGCCCGAGGACGCCGAGGCGCTGCAGTTCCTGCTGATGAACGTGTTCCCGAGCGCGCCCGCGGACCAGCGGATGAAGCCGATCCTCACCTCCGAGTGGATCCCCCTCGGCACCGCACGCCGCCCGGCGGGAGCCACCGCGTGAACGTGGAGAAGTTCGAAGGCGCGGAGCTGCACGTCCATGTCACGGGCTCCATCAGCGCGGCGCTCGTGCCGTGGTGGATCCACTGGCTGCGGGAGTTCCAGCCGGAACTGGTCGTGAACGTGTCGGTGACGCCCGCCGCCTCGCGGTTCCTTGCGGTCCGGGCGCTCCGTCACCTGGCCAACGGCACGGTGTGGGTCGACTCCTGGGACGACCCGGACGTGCCGCCCGAGGTCAACTCGGGGAAGAGCGGCGCCTCCGAGTGCTTCCTCGTCTTCCCCGCCACGCTGGACACCGTGATGCGCCTGGCGCAGGGGCGCGCGGACTCGCCCGCCCTCATGATGCTCCAGCTGACCGACGCGCCCCTCGTGATCGCGGACACGTTCCCGGGGTCCAACGAGATCGTCGAGAACAACGTGCAGACACTCAAGCTCCGCCCGAACGTCGAGTTCGCGCCGCGGGTCAACGGCGTACGCGCGAGCAACCGGCAGACGGCCGAGGTGGGGTTCAACCTGCCGGGTGCCCTCGCCGTGGCCAACAGGATGCGGAAGGAAGGGCGTTCCGGTGAGTGACCCGAGCGTGTACGACGAGACGGCGATCGAGGCGTACGACCTGGTGTCGTCGATGCTCTCCCCGGGGGCCGGGCTCGTCGCCTGGGTGTCGTCGCACCGTCCCCTGGACGGGCGGACCGTCCTGGACCTGGGGTGCGGCACGGGCGTGTCCTCGTTCGCGCTCGCCGAGGCCGGTGCGCGGGTCGTGGCGGTCGACGCCTCGCGGCCGTCGCTGGACATGCTGGAGAAGAAGCGGCTCGACCGCGATGTCGAGGCGGTGGAGGGCGACTTCCGCGACCTCCGGTTCGACTCCGCGTTCGACGTCGTCACGATGTCCCGGAACACCTTCTTCCTCGCCCAGGAGCAGGAGGAGAAGATCGACCTCCTGCGCGGTATCGCCCGGCACCTGGAGCCGGGCGGCGCGGCCTTCCTGGACTGCACCGACCCCGCCGAGTTCCAGCGCGCGGGCGGCGACGCGCAGTCGGTCACCTACCCGCTGGGCCGGGACCGGATGGTGACGGTGACCCAGACCGCGGACCGCGCCGGCCAGCAGATCCTGAGCATCTTCCTGGTCCAGGGCGCGTCGACACTCACCGCGTTCCACGAGCAGGCCACCTGGGCTACGCTGGCGGAGATCCGGCTGATGGCGCGGATCGCGGGTCTGGAGGTGACGGGCGTCAACGGGTCGTACGCGGGAGAGCCCTACACCGCGCGCTCGCGGGAGATGCTGGTCGTTCTGGAGCGGCAGTGAGCGAAGTGCCGGCGATCGCCGCGGAGGACGCCACGGTCGTCCTGGACGGGACCACCCTCCTCGCACCGACGACGTTCGAGGTGATGCCCGGCGAGTTCTGGTGCCTCACCGGAAGCAACGGCTCCGGGAAGACGACCCTTCTGCGGGCCTTCCTGGGGAGCCGGAGGCTGACGGACGGCGCCGTCCTCGTACGCGGCGAGACCGTCGACATGGCCAGGCCCCGGCACCGGCGCCTGATGGCCTCGCTCGTCGAACCGATTCCCGTCGCCCGTGACATGACGCTCCGCGAGCAGGTGACCCTGGTCGCCGCCTCCTGGTACGGCAACACCACGGAGACCGCCGAACGCGCCGACGAGATCATCGGACGCCTGGGGCTCACCGCACTGGGCACCCGCTTCCCCTCCCAGCTCTCCTCCGGCCAGCTCCAGCTCTTCAACCTCGCGCTGACCCTGGTCCGCCCCGCCGACGTCATCCTGCTCGACGAACCCGAGCGGCATCTCGACACCGATCGCGTCGACCTCGTCGCCGCCCTGCTCTCCGAGCGCGCGGAGCAGGGAACGTCGTTCCTGGTCGCCACCCATGAGACCGCCGTGGTGCAAGCCTGCGACGGCGTCATGGAGCTGGGATGACCACGGACAGCATCACCGCGGTCGAGGCCGACCCCAGGGACCGCGTCCACGCCGTACGGCACCGGTACGCCCACCGCGGCGACCGCGCCACGGTGCAGGACTGGGCGTACACCGTCTACCTCAGCGTCATCCTCGGCGCCGTCTACGTGGCGCCCGTCGTCTACCTGGTGAGAACCACGGAGGCGCTGGTCTCCCTGCCGTCCGCCGAGGCGGCGACGCCCGTGGCGTGCCTGGTCGCGGCGGCGGTGGTCTGGGGCGCCCAGCTCACCGGCCGGTTCTGGGGACCGCTGGTGCTCAAGCCGTTCCTGCTGCACGTGTTCATGTCGACGGACCTGTCCCCGACGCACTACCTCGGCACGATCGCCCGCCGCCGGCTCGCGTACGCGGGACTCGGCACGCTCCTGGCGGTCTGCACGACGACGTTCCTCGCGACCGACCTGTTCGACCACCCGGGAAGCGCGCTGCTGCCGCAGGGCCTGGCCGTCGCGGTGGGCATCGGCGCCGTGGCCCCCGTGGCATGGCTGTGGGGCCAGGTCCGGACGGTGCGCGAGAACGTCCTGCTCGCCGCCGCCGTGGCCGGTGCGGCGGCCGCCGCGGCACTGCTCGGCCGGTCCGCCCTCCTGGGCGGGAGCGGCCCGTGGCTCGTCACCGGTGTGCTCGCGGTCGCGGCCGCCCTGCTCGGCCGGTCCGCCCTCCGGTCCGTCCGCACGGTCGACCTCGCCCGGCTCGCACGCGAATCGGCGCGTGCCGCCGAGGCCCAGACCTTCGCCTGGACCGGCACGCTCCACCACGCGCTCGACCTGTACCGCCCGCAGCCGCGCGGGCTCACGTCCGCCCTGACGCGCCCCGACGGGCGGCTGCGCGGCCACCTCGCCCAGGGGGCGGTCCGCGCGGTCCGCACCCGGGGCCGCGCGATCGCGGCCGCGGTGTTCCTGCCGGCCGGCGGCGCCCTGCTGACCCTCGGCGTCGCCGAGCCGGACGCCCGGCTCGCGACGCTCTCCTGGACGGCCGGCGCGGTCGGCGTGTACCTGGGGTCCGGGTGGGTCGGCGAGAGCTGGCGCGGACTGCGCGACGAGCTGACCCTGGCCCCGTTGCTCGGCGAGTGGTGGGGCGGGACGCTTGCCCGCACCCTGGCCTGGCCGGTCGTCGCCGTGGTGGTCCCGGTGGGTCTCGCGAGCACCGTCACCGTCCTGACCCGGTGGCCGCTCCAGGGCGGCGGGCCGGCCGACGCGGTGCTGCTCACGGCAGGGTCGGTGGTGCTCGCGCTGGGCGCCAGGTTCCTGCGCGAGATGAAGATGAACCTGCCCGTCGAACTGCTGCTTCCGATCATCACGCCGCTGGGTGACCTGTCCGCCCTCCGCGTCTTCGTGTGGCAGTTCGACGGACTCGTCGTCGTCCTGGCCGGCGTCCTCGTGATGAACGCGATGGCGTCCGCGTCCGGCGCGGCCCTGATCGCCCTGGGCGTGGCCGCCTGCTGCGTCTGGGCGGGCCTGCGCCGCACCGGCTGGGCCCTCCGGCCCTTCGTCACCCGCCTCGGCCGGGTGTAGCGACGCCCCGCGGGAGTGGCCCCCGGTCCGCCGGGGGCAGGGGTCCCGCGCGACTCCGGGGCGGCAGGGCAGGATGGACACCATGGCGAACCGACTGGCCCATGAGACCTCCCCGTACCTCCTTCAACACGCCGACAACCCGGTCGACTGGTGGCCGTGGTCGGCCGAGGCCTTCGAGGAGGCCCGGCGCCGCGACGTCCCCGTGCTGCTCAGCGTCGGATACAGCTCCTGCCACTGGTGCCACGTCATGGCGCACGAGTCCTTCGAGGACGACGCCACCGCGGCCCTGGTCAACGAGAACTTCGTCGCCGTCAAGGTCGACCGCGAGGAACGCCCCGACGTCGACGCCGTCTACATGGAGGCCGTCCAGGCCGCGACCGGCCAGGGCGGCTGGCCGATGACCGTCTTCCTCACCCCGGACGCCGCCCCCTTCTACTTCGGTACGTACTTCCCGCCCGAGCCCCGCCACGGCATGCCCTCCTTCCCGGAGATCCTGGAGGGCGTCAAGGGCGCCTGGGCCGACCGGCGCGACGAGGTCGGCGAGGTCGCGGAGCGCATCGTGAAGGACCTCGCGGGCCGCTCCCTCGCGTACGGCGGCGACGGCGTCCCCGGCGAGGAGGAACTCGCCCAGGCCCTCCTCGGTCTGACCCGCGAGTACGACGCGACCCACGCCGGCTTCGGCGGCGCCCCCAAGTTCCCGCCGTCCATGACCCTGGAGTTCCTGCTCCGCCACCACGCCCGTACGGGCTCCGAGGGCGCTCTCCAGATGGCCGCCGACACCTGCGAGGCGATGGCCCGCGGCGGCATCTACGACCAGCTCGGCGGCGGCTTCGCCCGCTACGCCGTCGACCGCGCCTGGGTCGTGCCCCACTTCGAGAAGATGCTGTACGACAACGCCCTGCTCTGCCGGGCCTACGCCCACCTGTGGAAGGCCACCGGCAGCGACCTGGCCCGCCGGGTCGCCCTGGAGACCGCCGACTTCCTGGTCCGCGAACTGCGCACCCCCGAGGGCGGTTTCGCCTCCGCGCTCGACGCGGACAGTGTCGTCGCGGACGGATGGGGACACCCCGATGCCGAAGGCTCTGGGGGAGGAACGGGCAGGCACGTGGAGGGCGCCTACTACGTGTGGACCCCGGCGCAGCTCGCCGAGGTCCTCGGCGCGGAGGACGCCGCCCTCGCCGCCGCCCACTACGGCGTCACCGAAGACGGCACCTTCGAGCACGGCAGCTCCGTCCTCCAGCTCCCGCAGGAGGCCGGTCCGGCCGACGCCGACCGGATCGCCTCGATCGCCGCCCGGCTCCTCGCCGCCCGCGAGGAGCGCGAGCGTCCGGGCCGCGACGACAAGGTCGTCGCCGCCTGGAACGGTCTCGCGATCGCCGCCCTCGCCGAGACCGGCGCCCTCTTCGGCCGCCCCGACCTCGTCGAGCGCGCCACCGAGGCCGCCGACCTCCTCGTCCGGGTCCACATGGACGAGTCCGCCCGCCTCACCCGTACGTCCAAGGACGGCCGGGCCGGCACCAACGACGGTGTCCTGGAGGACTACGCCGACGTCGCCGAGGGATTCCTCGCCCTCGCCGCCGTCACCGGCGAGGGCGCCTGGCTCGACTTCGCAGGCTTCCTCCTGGACCTCGTCATCGACCGCTTCACCGCCGAGGGCGGCGCCCTCTACGACACGGCCCATGACGCCGAGGCCCTGATCCGCCGCCCGCAGGACCCCACGGACAACGCCGCCCCGTCCGGCTGGACGGCCGCGGCCGGCGCGCTGCTCTCGTACGCCGCGCACACCGGCTCGGACACCCACCGCGCCGCAGCCGAGGGCGCCCTCGGCGTCGTCAAGGCCCTCGGCCCGCGCGCGCCCCGCTTCATCGGCTGGGGTCTGGCCGTCTCCGAGGCCCTCCTCGACGGGCCCCGGGAGATCGCCGTGGTGGGCGCCCCCGGCGACGAGGCCTTCCAGGAGCTGCGCCGTACCGCACTCCTGGCGACCGCCCCCGGCGCGGTGCTCGCCTTCGGCGCCCCCGACAGCGAGGAGTTCCCGCTGCTGAGGGACCGTCCGCTGGTGGCCGGTGGTCCCGCCGCGTACGTGTGCCGTCGCTTCACCTGTGACGCGCCGGTCACCGACCCGGAGGCACTCCGCCGGAAGCTCTGAGGCCTCCGGAAAGGGGACGGCCCCGCGACCCCTCCGAGGAGGGGCGGCGGGGCCGCACCGTGCCGCGCGTCGTCGCTCAGCTGTTGCCGGCGCCGTTGCCGGACAGCACGGGGATGTCGCTGAGGATGTGCGACAGCGGCTCGTCACCCTTGGCCTGGGTGGAGTTCTCGGTGCACTGCTGGTTCTGCGGGGAGGACAGGACGTTGACGTCCTGGACGGCGATCGGCACGGCGCCGAGGATCGAACCGGCGTTGACCTTGGCCGGCAGGCCGATGCAGGGCTTGTTCAGGGAGCCCTGGACGAGCGCGAACTGCGGGCTCATGTTGCCGTGGGTGGCCGAGTTGCCGAACTCCTGGTGGGCGCCGTTGCCGCTGAGCGACGTGGTGCCACCGTCGTCGGCGATGGCGAGCGCCTGCCCGGCACCCGCCGCCGTCGCGCCGAGCACCGACGCGGCCACAGCAGCCGTAGCCAACAGCTTCTTCATTGTTCAGGCCTTTCGGATCGTGGCCCGATGAGTGCCGAGCCGTGCTGATCAACTGGTCAGCGGTACGGAGGTTCCGCGAAGTCCACCGGACGGACTACGGGCAGATGAGCGAAGCCCCGGGCGCCGGCCGGTAGGTGCCCACGGAGATCTGGCTGGGCGCGATCTCGTCGGCCGCCGGCAGCGGCCGGTCCTCGCGCAGCCGCCGGAAGACCTCGGCCGCCCCTTCCTCGTCCCAGGCGAGGGTGGACCCGACGCCGGCGATGTCCGGGTTGAAGCCGCGTACGGGCACGGTGGCGAACTCCGTACGGTCCGGGGGCAGGTCCCGCAGTCGCCAGGCGAGCCGGAGCAGCTCGGTCGCGGAGATCCCCCGGTCGGTCGCGCCCGTCCCGCGCAGGGTCTCCGCGAAGTCCCTGAGCCGGTCGGGGTCGTCGAGGACGCCCTCGTGGAGCCGTTCCAGGGTGTTCACCACGAACTTCTGCTGCTTCTGGATGCGGCCGAAGTCCATCTGCCCGTCGGCCTTCCGCGACCGCACGTACTGGAGCGCCTCGCCGCCGCCGACCGGCTTGGTCCCGGGTTGCAGGTCGATGCCGGTGGCCGGGTCCTTGAGTGCCTTCTCCGTACAGACGGGGACTCCGCCGTCGACGCGGTCCACGGTGTCCATGAAGCGCCGGAAGTCGATCTCCAGGTAGCGGTGGACGGGCAGCCCCGTCATCGACTCGACGGTCTCCCTCGCGAAGGAGGGACCGCCCTCCGCCCAGGCGCCGTTGATCTTCGCCTGGTGGGCGGCGTGCAGTTTTCCGGTGCGCCGGTCGCGGTGCTGGTCGGGGAAGGAGGTGAGCGAGTCGCGGGGCAGGCTCACCACGTCGACGCGGTCGTTCCCGGCCGAGACGTGCACGAGCATCATCACGTCCGTGCAGTCGCACTCCTTCCCGCCGAGCCGGAAACGTTCCTTCTCCTCCGCGGTGACTCCCTTGCGGCTGTCGATGCCGACCACCAGGAGGTTCAGACCCTGTTCGGGGGCGGGGAGGTCGGTGGGGGCGGCGGCGAGGGCGCCGGGAGCGAGGGCGGCGAGGGCGGCGACCGCCGCCGGGACGAGCAGCGGACGTCGGGGGCGCCGTGATCGCGGGAATTTCATGCCCGCACGGTAATTCGATCGCTCTCGCACACAGATACGCGACGCGACATGAACAGGACGAATCACTCTCCTGCGGCGCCTGTGGAATGATGCGGGAATCGCAGCGGAAGGAGCGAAGATGGCGCCGGATCCCGGGAAATGGGAACGGATGGCCTTCATTCCGAAGAGCCGGTATGTGAGCGACCCGCCCCCAGCCGACCGCACACCATTCCCCCTCTATTCCTCACTCGTGACCCAGTGGGTGCAGGCGGGCCGGACGGTACCGGGGATGCCCGACCGCGAGTGGGAACGCCTGATGGCCACCCCGATCTGGCCGACCTGGTAGCGACGGGCCCGGCCGGCACGGAGCAGACGCGAAAGGGGCCGCCCCGGAGGGCGGCCCCTGACGTGTGAACGTCGTCGCGCGGAGGCGGAACGTCAGTTGTTGCCGACGCCGTTGCCCGACAGGACCGGGATGTCGTCCAGGATGTGCGAGAGGGCCTCGTCACCCTTGGCCTGGGTGGAGTTCTCGGTGCACTGCTGGTTCTGCGGGGAGGACAGGACGTTGATGTCCTGGACGGCGATCGGGACGGCGCCGAGGACCGAACCGGCGTTGACCTTGGCCGGCAGGCCGATGCAGGGCTTGTTCAGGGAGCCCTGGACGAGCGCGAACTGCGGGCTCATGTGGCCGTACGTGGTGGAGTTGCCGTACTCCTGGTGCGCACCGTTTCCGGACAGCGACGTGGTGCCGCCGTCGTTGGCGATGGCGAGGGCGGGGGAGGCCACGGCGGCGGAGGCGCCGACGATGGCCGCGGCTGCGGCCGCGGTGGCCATAACCTTCTTGATCACGGGGAGTTCCCTTCTAGAACCGGCTCCGTGCAGGGAGCGGCCTGATCAACTGCCCATGGACTCAAGGGTTCCGCTGTGTCACCCCCTTGGCGGAGCGCACTGGGCAGCGCGAAACGCGGTCCCAGTCGAACGGGTGAAGCGCCGGAACCAAAGCCCCCGCGCGCAGTTGATCCCGTCGCATCAATCAGGTCGATTGGTGGGAACAGGAACGGAATCACCGTGATCAAGAAGATTATGGCGGCTGCGGCTGTGACGGCCTCTGTCGTCGGCGCTTCTGCCGCGATGGCCTCCCCGGCGCTCGCCATCGCCGACGACGGCGGCACGACCTCGCTCAGCGGCAACGGCGCGCACCAGTCGTTCGGCAACTCGAAGACCAAGGGCGACCTGAGCCCGCAGTTCTCGGTCGTCCAGGGCTCGCTGAACAAGCTCTGCCTCGGGGCCCCGGTGAAGGGCAACCTCGGTTCGATCGGCGGCGCCGTCCCGATCGCCGTCCAGGACATCAACGTCCTGTCCTCCCCGCAGAACCAGCAGTGCACCGAGAACTCCACCCAGGCCAAGGGTGACGAGCCGCTGTCGCACATCCTGGAGGACATCCCGGTCCTCTCCGGGAACGGCGCCTACAACGGCTGATCCGTCCCGCGCAACACAGGGCCGGAGGGAACGTTCGCGTTCCCTCCGGCCCTGTGTTGTTCGGGCAATGGAGTGAAAGAACGAAAGTCGTCTGTTCTCGCGGTTTCCTTTGTGCGACATGTTCGTTGTGTTGCGTGAAAAGTGTTCCGCCACCGAAAGGATGCAGACGAAAATGAACTGTAAGAAGGCTGCTGCCGTCGTCGCCGGAATCATCATGGCCATGGGTGCGGCGACCCCCGCCTTCGCCGACGCGGGCGCCGAGGGTCTCGCGGTCGGTTCGCCGGGCGTCCTCTCCGGCAACGTCGTCCAGGTCCCGATCCACGCGCCGATCAACGTCTGCGGCAACAGCGTGAACGTCATCGGCCTGCTCAACCCGGCCGCGTTCAACACCTGCGCCAACTTCTGAGCCCCTGGCGGCACGCAGGCACAGGGCCGGCCCCCGGAGAGCAACCGCTTCCCGGGGGCCGGCCTCCCTCATGCCGAGACGGGCGCCTTCCCGCCCGTACGCGGCCGGCCCACCGCCCCGCCCCGGGCCCCCGTCCGCAGCCGCCGGCGCACCCCGCGCACCAGACGCCCCGCCGTGTACTCCGCGCCGAGGACGAACCGCATCGAGGGACCGTACGAAGGGGCGGTGAGCAGCCCGGCGAGGAACAGGCCCGGCCACGAGGACTCGAAGAGACCGCCGACCTCCGGTGCGCCGCCCGCGCCGACCGTCCGCAACGCCCCGCGCAGCTCCGGGGAGAGCACGCCCGCCCGGTCCAGGCTCGGGGTGAACCCGGTGGCCGCCACGACATGGTCGGTCTCCAGGACCGTCGCCCCCTCCGGCCCGGTCACGTCGAGCCGCAGCCGCCCGTCCCCGGTCACGGTCGCCGCGGTGATCCGCTGCGCGAGACGTACGTCCCCGACCGCCGCGAACCGTTCGCGCAGCCACCAGGCCCCCGCCGGGCCGAGCGCCGAGTCGAAGATCCGCTCACGGGTCGCGGCCGGCAGCCGGCGGAAGACCCCCGGCGTGTCCGCGTACAGCTTGTTCCGCCAGCCGCAGCCGAGCCCCGTGTGCGGCGCGCGCACGCTCGGCCACGGGCCCCGGTCGAGGGCCGGGGGCAGGGTGTTCCAGTTCAGCCGGTCCGCACGGGCGAGGATCCGTACGGTCGCGGCGCCCTGCTCGACGAGGAGTGCCGCCGTCTCCAGGGCGGCCTGCCCGGCCCCGACGACGGTCACGTCCCGGCCGGCGAAGCGGTCCAGCTCGCCGTGGTGGCTGGAGTGGGTGACGTACCGCCGGGGCAGGCCCCGCAGCGGCCCCGGGATCTCCATGAACGGCAGGACGCCGACCGCCAGCGCCACCGTCCTGGCCCGCAGCGCCTCGCCGTCCTCGGTGCGCAGCTCGAAGCCGTCCGCGCCGGGCGCGACCGAGTCGATCAGCCGCTCGTCGAGCGCGGGCACCGCCTGCCGGGCGAACCAGTCGCCGTACGCGGCGAAGAAGTCCACCGGCAGCGGCACCCCGTGCGCGGCGCGCACACCCCGCGTGGCGGCGTAGGCGTCGAGCCCGTACGCCCGCTCCGGGTCGGAGAGATGGGAGGCCCAGGGCTCCGACTTCAGGAACATGCCCGGGGGCATCGCGTGCCAGGACTCCATCGAGCGGCCGAAGGTCCGCAGGTGCAGCCCGTGGGCGGCCGCGTGCGCGGCGACGGACAGACCGTACGGTCCTGCCCCGACGACCACCAGGTCGTACATCGACTTCGACATCGTGCCTTCCACCTTCATCGTGGGGTGAGCTGGTTGGAGGAGCTGCGGGCGGGCGGCGCCGTCGGGGGCAGCGGCGGGCGCGCCCGAAGGGACCCGAGGAACCGGCGCGCCGAGGCCACCGCCCTGCGCAGCAGGTGTCCGAGCCAGGCGAGGCCCATCGCGAACGCCGGTGCCGGGTCGTCCGCCGCGCACCAGGCGTACTCGGTCCGCCGCGACGCGCCCTCGGACCCGGCTCCGGCCCCGTCCGCGGGACGGCGGCGCGGGGAGGTGAGGAGCGACAGCGCCGCGTAGTTCTCGACCACGAACCGGCGGCCGTACGCGGGGGAGTGCGGGGGTACGGGACGCCCGGTGAGGTCCAGATGAAGCGCCCGGACCACGTCCAGGCCGTCCGCGTCGGCGAAGAGCCGGAACTGCGCGCCGGGCCGGGGGTTGAAGTCGAGCAGGTGGTACGCGCCCGTCGACCGGTTCATCCGGAAGTCCAGGTCGCACACGCCCCGGTAGCCGAGCGCGTCGACCAGCTCGCGGGCCGTGCGCTCCACGGCCGGGTTCGCCGTCCAGCGGCCCACGGCGGTGAGCCCGGCCCCGTCCGGCCAGGACCGCTCCTTGCGGCCCGTCGCCCCCGTCGTACAGCCGCCGTCCGTGTCCACGTACCCGTGGAAGAACCAGTCCAGGTCGCGGCCCGCCGGGAGGAGTTCCTGGAGCAGCAGTCGGCTGCCGGCCTCCGGGCTCCGGTCGTACAGCTCCCGCACCTCGGCGAGGGACCGCACGATCGAGGTGCTGCGCAGCCCGCCGCCGGCCGGAAGCAGCCAGGGGCGGCTCCACTTGGCGACCACCGGCAGACCGAGCGACCACGCCATGGAGGCGGCCTCGTCGGAACCGGCGGGGAGTTCGGTACGGGGGTGGGGCAGGCCCAGGGCCGCACAGGTCTCGGCGAGCGCCGCCTTGTCCGCGACCCGCAGCAGCTGTTCCTCGGTCTGCGCGGGGAGCAGGAAGCGCGGGGAGAGCTCGGCGCGGCGGCGTGCCAGGGCGAGGGCGCTCACGTCGTCCAGGGGGAGGACGAGAAGGGGAGTTGACGAGCCGTCGGCCGCCGGGCCCGTCTCGTCCTCGATCTCGTCCGCGTACCGGCGGAGGAGCGAGGGCAGCTCGGTGGCGGTGGTCGTCCGGGGGCTCGCGCGGGTCGACCGGAGATAACGGGAACGGGCGACCGGGCTGGTGCTCGATTCGATGACCGCGTGGACCGGAATTCCCGCCCGGCCCAGCGAACGCGCGGCTCCGAGCGTGCCGTGATGGAAGGGATTCCGGTCGAGCCGTACGAGGACGGTGGGAACGCTGGTGTCGAAACTCTGACGACGCAGCACGGCATGCCCTTCATCTCGGGTGCCCCAACTGGGCGATGAAATCCTCTAATGGACTACTGATCAGAGGGAAGCCGAGTTCACGGTCGGCTCATTAGGAATACTTTCGGAGTATCGGATTGACGGATCATCAAAACGCGTACGACGCGAAGGAGCGGCCATGGCGGCTACACATCGGCGACCATCGAGAGTGTGGCTGGGGGTGTTCACCGCCGGTCTCCTCGCCTCGGGCTCAGTCGTGCTCTCGTCCCCCGCGCACGCCTCCGAATCAGTAACGACGAGAGACCCCGGACCGACTCTCTCCAGCGCCATGGGAGCCTTCCTCGACTCGGGCGCGCTCGGGGTCGCCCGCATCGGGCAGCTGGAGCAGTGGCTCGGCGGGCGCGAACTCCGCGTCGGCCACACCTACCTCCCCGGCGACCTCTGGAAGAACATCGAGGGCCCGCCCGGCTTCCTCGACGCCTGGGCGGACTGGCGCAACGAGAAGGCCGACCGCCTGTTCGTCCTCAACGTCCCCATGCTGGAGCGCAACGAGGCCGGCGTCTCCGACGCCGAGGTCCGCCGCCAGCTCCAGCTCGGCGCCGCCGGGTACTACGACCACCACTTCACGGCCCTCGCCGAGCGGCTCGTCCGGCTGCGGGCGGCCGACACGGTCGTCAACCTCGGCTGGGAGATGAACGGGACGACGTACACCCACCGCTGTGCGCCCGACCCCACCGCGTGGAAGAAGTACTGGAACCGGATCGTCACCGCGATGCGTGCCGTCCCCGGCCAGACGTTCCGCTTCGACTTCAACCCGAGCCGCGGCCGTGACGCCGTTCCGTGGACCGAGTGCTATCCGGGCGACGACGTCGTCGACATCATCGGGATGGATTCGTACGACCAGCCCCCGGGCTCGAGTTTCGACCAGCACGTCAGCGAACCGTACGGACTGCAGAAGCAGGTCGATTTCGCCGCCGAGCACGGAAAGGAGATCTCCTATCCCGAGTGGGGGCTCTTCCGCAACGGCGACAACCCCGAATACATGCGGCGCATGCTGGACTGGATGAAGCAGCACAAGCCGCTGTATCACACGATCACCGATTACTGTCCGCACGGCGTCTGGCAGTGCGACGACAATCCGCGGTCGTCGCAGACGTTCCGGCAGATGCTGTACGGCACCGAGCCGGAGCTCCCGACCCAGCCGACGGATCCCACGGACCCGGTGGACCCGACCTGGCCGACGGACCCGACGGACCCGGTCGATCCCACCTTGCCGACGGACCCGACCGATCCCACCTTGCCGACGGACCCGACCGATCCCACCTTGCCGACGGACCCGACCGATCCCACGGACCCGGTGGACCCGGTGGACCCGGTGGACCCGGTGGACCCGGTGGACCCGACGGTTCCCGAGCCGAAGCCTGAGCCGAAGCCGGAACCCAAGCCCGAGCCGAAGCCTGAGCCGAAGCCGGAACCCAAGCCGGAGCCGAAGCCCGAGCCGAAGCCGGAACCCAAGCCGGAGCCCAAGCCGGAGCCGAAGCCGGAGCCGGAGCCGAAGCCCGAGCCGAAGCCCGAACCCAAGCCTGAGCCCAAGCCCGAGCCGAAGCCGGAACCCAAGCCTGAGCCCAAGCCCGAGCCGAAGCCGGAACCCAAGCCCGAGCCCAAGCCGGAACCCAAGCCCGAGCCGCAGCCGCAGCCGGAACCCAAGCCCGACTGCTGGACCGTGAACCTCGGTTCATGGGTCGAGAGTTGGATCGGTGGGCCGGTCTGCGTCCCGAAGGACTCCTGGAAGGACGAGGTCGACCTCGACTGGAAGGACGCGCTGAAGGGAGTCTGGCCCTTCTGACCCCCGCGACGACGGCGGCGGAGCTCATCCGCCGCCGTCGTTCGGCGCGCGCCCGGTGAGCCGGCCGAGCGCACGGCCCACCCAGGCGCGTTCCCGCGCCTGCCGGACCGCCCAGCGGCGCGCGTCGGCGGCGGCCGCGCGGAGCCAGAGCAGCGGGGCCGTACCCCGGCCGGTGAGCATGAGCCGCTGGTTGCCGACGGTCTCGGGCCGCCAGTGGTGCTTGTACGCCTCGGTGCCCCGCAGCATGCTCAGCGTGGCCCGGCCGCCCGCACTCGTCTCCCCGGCGCCGTGCCGGAGCAACATCGTCGCGACGTCGACCTTGCGGGCCCGCAGGGCCGGGTCGGCGCCGTACAGATAGCCGCCGGCGAGCCGCGGCGACATCAGGGTCAGGTCGGCGGCCACCACGTCCCCGGCCAGCCGGAACTCGGTCACCATCGCGTCCCCGCGCTCCACCATCGGCCGTACGGCCCGGGTGAGGTGCTGGGCGAACCGCTCGCTGGTGTGCTCGGCGGTGACGCCCCGCCCCTGCCACTGGAGCTGATGGAGTCTCAGAAGCCGGTCGAGGGCGGCGGGCACCTCGGACCCGGTGACCACGTGCGTGTCGATGCCGAGGGCGTCGAGCTTGCGCAGCTTGGCGCGGACCCGCTGGGCCTTCCCGGACGGGATGCGGGCGAGGAGCCCCTCCATGGGGACGGCGGGCAGTTCGAGGCACAGCGAGTCGGGCATCCGCCGGCGTGGACCTCGCCAGTGGACGAGGACCCGTTCGCTGGCCGCCCCCGGCCGCACCTCCCGCAGGTCGATCACCGCGCCCCGGGCGGTCCGGGCGAGCGCCCCGGCCAGCGCGGGCGCCGCCTCGGGGCAGCCGTCGTCGAGGAGCACGTCCGTGAAGTCGGTGATCGAGCCGCCGAGCTGCGTGAGGACGGGCAGCGGGCCCCGGGCGCGCATCAGGGCCGCGGCGGCGACGAGCCCTCCGTCCTCCCGTCGTACGAGCACCAGCCGCAGCGCACCGGGCCTGCCGTACGAGAGCCACCAGGAGTGCAGCCAGGCGTGGGACTGGAAGGGGGTGGCGGTGGAGCAGCGCCCGTACAGCGCCGTCCACTCGGCCGCCAGCCGCCCGAAGCCCTCCTCGTCACGGCAGATCTCCGTCCGCAGGGCCGATCCGGCGCCCGTCGCTCTCGGACTCACACCGCCTCCGGCTGGTGCGCGGCGGCGGCCGGGGCGGGCACGGCGGCGGAGGACGTGGCTCCGGACGTGGCCGCCGCCTGCCGTGAGTGCCGGGCCTCGCCGCGCGCGGCGGCGCGCTTCGGCCGGACCAGGAGGGCGAGACCGCCGAGGAGGCCGCCCGCACAGCCGCCGACGAGCGCGGAGAGCGGCGCGGAGGGCGAGACGGGTGCGACCGGCTTGGTGGCGCGGGAGAACTGCACGACCTTCACGCCCGTGCTGCCCGCGACGTGGGTGCTGTTGAGGACGAGTGCGCGGGCCACCCCGTCGGCCATGGACACGGCCTTCGCGGGCTTCTCGGCCTTGGCGGTGATCGAGATCATCGGCGCGTCCGGAGAGGTCGCGGCCTGCACGCTCTTGCGCAGGGTGTCGGCGGTGACCCCCGCCCACACCTGGGCGTCGCCGGTCACCGCGATGTCGGTGGCGACCCGCCCGTACGCCTGGGCGAAACCGAGCGCGGCGGCCGGGTCGGACTTCTCGGCCGGTACGACGATGACGTAACTGGTCGCCGCGTACTGCGGGGTCTTGAGGGCCCCGTAACCGCCGCCGAGGACGGCTCCGGCGAGGACGGCGGCGGGCAGGACCGCCCAGCGGCCCGGTGTGCGCAGGGCGGCGGGGAGGAAGGTGCGGCGTGGGGTGGTGTTCATGGGACGGGCTCTCTCACTTCGCGGGGGAGGGGGTGCCGTGGACGGCTTGGTCGTAGAGGGACATCAACTGCTGTGCGCTGTGCGCGATGTCGTAGCGGCGGGCGGCGGCCGGCAGCGGGAACCGGGCCGGCCGGGCGTCGCGGATGCCGCGCAGCGCGGAGATCAGCTCGGGTACGGACTCGCCGATCCGGCGGGCGCCCGGTGCCGCCTCCGGTGCCAGATCGTCGACGGCCGGGCAGGTCACGTACAGGACGGGCAGTCCGGCGGCGAGGGCCTCGACGACGGCGAGCCCGAAGGTCTCGTCGGGGGAGGTGGACACGAAGACGTCCATGGCGGCGAGGAGTCCGGGCAGCGAGGGTCCGGGCCGGTCGGTGTTCGGCGGGTCCTCGCAGGCCCCGGCGAGCAGGACCCGGTCGGCGGCCCCGCACTCGCGGGCCACCCGGAGGAGTTCCGCGCGCTGCTCGCCCTCGCCGACGAGAAGCAGCCGGACGTCCGGGACCGAGGCCACCGCCCGGACGAGCCGCTCGAAGCGCTTCCCGGGCGTCAGCCGCCCCACCCCGCCGACGACATAGGCGTCCTCGGGGAGCCCGAGGACGCCCCGGGCCAGGCGGCGGGCGCGGGCGTCGAAGGCGAAGCGGTCGGTCTCGATGCCGTTGGGGACGATCCGGATGCGGTCCGGCGGCACCCCCCAGTCGGCGAGCCGGCGGGCGACGCTGGGGGAGACGGCGACCGTGGAGGTGCCGAGCCGCTCGGACGCGAGGTAGAGCGCGCGGGTGCCCGCCGAGAGCGGCCGGCCCTCGATCTGGGACTCGCCGAGGGAGTGTTCGGTGGCGATGACGCGCCGCACGCCGGCCAGCCGCGCCGCCGTCCTGCCGTACACGCAGGCCCGGTACAGGTGGGTGTGGACGAGGTCGTAGCGCCCCTGCCGGACGATCCGGGCGAGGCGGGGGAGCGCGCCGATGTCGCGGTTGCCCGCCATGCCCAGATGGGTGACGGGGGTGCCGTCGGACTCGATGCCGGCGGCGACGGCGCCGGGGTTGGTGAGCGTGACCACGCCGCTCTGCACCGGCAGATGGCGGAGCAGGAGCCGCAGCTGCTGCTCGGCGCCGCCGATGCCGAGCCCGGTGATGACGTGCAGGACCTTCATGACGCACCGACCACGGCGGGGCCGTACCGCGCGGGGATCAGGTCGGCTGGGTGGCGGCGGCGCAGCGGGTGCAGGAGGCGCTTGGCGGTGAGCCGCCACGAGGTGTCGTCCTCGCCGATGTGGACCCGGGGCAGGGCGTACGTGCCGGTGTGCCGGCCCGGGTCGATCGCGCAGGCGTAGCGGTAACCGGCCTTGCGCACGGCGTGGATCGCGCGCGGGTCGACCTTCCCGTACGGGTAGCAGAAGCCCTCGACGGTGGTGCCGGTCATCTCCTCCAGGAGCTCGCGGCTCTGCCGGGTCTGGGCGGCGAGCTCCGTGTCGTCGGCCTGGGTGAGCGCGACGTGCGTGAGCCCGTGCGAGCCGATCTCCATGCCGGCCCCGGCGATCCGCCGGATGCCGTCCTCGGTGAGCAGCGGCTTGCGCGGACCCTCCGTGTCCCAGGCGTTCTCGCCGCCGAGCCGCCCCGGCAGGACGTACACCGTCGCCGTGAAGCCGTGCCGGCGGAGCAGCGGCAGCGCCGAGTCGAGGAAGTCCGCGTAACCGTCGTCGAAGGTGAGGCCCACGAGCCCCTGGGCGCGCCCCTCCGCGGTGGCGGCGAGCAGCTCGCGGACCGACACCCCGCGCAGTCCCCGGTCGCCCAGCCAGTGCAGCTGCCGGGCGAAGCGCACGGGGGAGACGGTCACCCGGTACGGATCGTCAGCGGTGTCCGTGATCGAGTGGTACATCGCCACCCACGGGGGCGGCTTCATCCACAGGGGCGGCTTCGGCAGCAGACGGCTCAGCGCGGTGGCGGCGGGCATGGGGGGTCCTCCGGGAGGCGGAGCGGGGCAGGGGCGGAATCTCGGGCGCCTTGGCGGCGCAGGCGATGAAGATCAGGAAGACGCCGATCACGACCAGGCCCGCCACCGCGACGGCGAGGGCGGCGGGGCCGATGGCGAGCGAGCACAGCCAGCCGGCGCCGGTGGCCCACGCGCCCGCGGTGGCGAGCCGGAGCAGCCCCTCGCCGAGCCGGTCGACGTGGACCGGTACGGCCTGCCGGTGCGCGCCGCGCAGCAGCAGGACCGCGGTCACGGTGATGCCGAGGGCGTTGGCGGCGGCGATGCCGACGGCGCCCCAGTAGTGGGCGCCGGGGACTCCGGCGGCGGCGGTGGTGACGAGCCCCGCGGCCATCGCGGCGGCCGGGTACCAGAGCGGGCGCGCGGCGGAGAAGTAGCAGCGGACCAGGGCGCCCACCATCGTCTGGCCGAGCAGCCCGAGGGCGTAGACCCGCATGACGGCGGCGGTGGCGACGGTGTCGGTACGGGTGAACTCGCCGCGCTCGAAGAGGAGCTCGACGATCCGGGGCGCGGCCGCGATCACCGTCGAGGCGCCGACGAGGACGACGACGGCGGCGAGCAGCAGGTCCCGCTCGACGCGGCGGCGGGCCGCCTCCGTCTCGCCCGCCGCGAGGGCGCGGGCGACCACCGGGAAGCTGACCGTGCACAGCATCAGGGAGAGGATCATCGGCATCTGCGCGACCTTCTGCGCGTAGTTCAGATGCGAGATGGCGCCGGCGGGCAGCGGTGAGGCGAGGAAGCGTTCGATCAGGGTCTGGGACTGGCGGGCCAGCGAGAACGCGACGACGGGCGCGATCAGCCCGAGGACCAGGATGCGGCCCTCACCGGTGGAGGGGGGCGTGAGCGCCTCGGGCTCCCGCATGGGTACGGGGCGGGCGCGCAGCTCCCGGATGAGCGAGGGGGCCTGGACGAGGACCATCAGGATCCCGCCGACGGCGACCCCGGCGGCGGCCGAGCGCACGCCCCACGGCTCGCGGAGCAGCAGGATGGTGCCGATGATGCCGGCGTTGTACGCCACGTAGATGGTGGCCGGTGGCAGGAACGAGCCGTGCGCGCGGAGCGCCGCCGAGCAGTAGCCCACCAGGGCGAAGGTCAGGACGCAGGTCCCGGTCAGCCGCGTGCAGTCGATCGCGAGCCCGGGGTCGGGCAGTCCGGGCGCGAGCGCCCCGACGATCAGCGGGGCGGCGGCGACCAGGATCGCGGCGACGACACCGACGGCGAGGGTGAGCCGGGGGAGCGTGCCGCGCACGAGCGCGCGCACGGGGTCGCCGAACAGGACGCTCGAACGGCGGGCCAGGGCGCGGGAGAACGCGGGCACCAGGATCAGAGCCATCGCGTCCTCGATGAGCAGCGTCGAGGCGAACTCCGGCACGGTCCACGCCACCAGGAACGCGTCCGTCTCGGCGCCGGCCCCGAAGTACCCGGCCAGGATCTGGTCCCGTACGAGCCCGAGCAGTGCCCCGACCGCGGTGAGCCCGGCGGTCACGGCGGCGGCCTTGGCGAGGAACCCCCGGCCCTCGGGCGCACCGGTCCGGGCCGCCCGGCCCCGCGCGTGGGCGCGGCGGCCGGAGGGCCGGGGGGAGGCGGTGCGGGAGGGAGCGGGGCGGGACGGGGCGGTGCGGGGGGCGGCCGTACGGAGGGGTGCGGTACGGGGCACGGGCGGCGGCACGACTCCCGACCCCGACCCCGAACCCGAACCCGTACCCGTACCCGTACCCGTACCCGAACCCGTACCCGTACCCGAACCCATCCCCGCACCCGTCCCCGGCAGCACGACGGCCTCCGAGGGCCACGGGGAGTCCGTGGGGCCCGGAGGCGCGGTCGGCCAGGGGTCGGTCAGCGGGGCGCCGCAGGGCGGTCCGCCCGTGGGGCGTGGTTCACCGGCCCGCGGGGTGTCCGTGGGCTCCGGTTCCCCGGCCCACGGATCACGCACGCCGGACCTCCGCGAGGGCCCACCAGGCCGCGAGGCCCAGCACGACCGACATCAGGACCGTCGAGGGGCCGCCGATGTCCGCGTAGAAGAAGTCGATGAGCTGCCAGCCGAGCAGGCCCGTCGCGACGAGCGCGCAGTCCGCGCCGAGGCGGCGCCGCCGCAGCGCGCCGACGAGCAGCGCCACCCAGCTGCCCGCGAGGGCGAGCAGCCCGAACAGGCCCTGCTCGCTGAGGACCAGCAGGTACATGTTGTGCGGGGACAGCAGCGGCTGACGGGCGAAGGCGGCGCCCGCGCCGGCCGTGTCGCTGCCGGAGGACAGGGCGAGGGAGGCGTTCGAGTCGCGGTACTGCGGGAAGCCCTTGAGGCCGACGCCGGTGACCGGCTCCGAGGCCCACATCCGCCCGGCCGCCGCCCACATCGTGTACCGGTCCGTCACCGACTGGTCCGGCGCGGCCGCCACCTGCGTGATGCTGGCGACCCGCTCCTTCACCATCGCCGAGCCGATGCCGAGCCCGCCGACCAGGACTACCCCGAGCGCGCCGGCGGCGAGCGCCACGCGTGCGGCCCGCCGGGGCCCCGAGAGCAGCAGCTGGATCCCGCAGGCGAGCACGGTCGCGATCCACGCGCCCCGGCTGAACGACAGCACGAGCGGCACGAAGAGCAGTCCGGCGCAGACGAGCGCGGCCGTCCGGGTCCGGCCGGGACCGCTGCCGAGCGCGATCCCGGTGACGACGACGAGCCCGTACGACACGACGGTCGCCATGCCCATCACATCGGTCGGCCCGAAGGTGCCGACGGCCCGGATGTCCTCACCCATGTACGAGGCACCGGTGCCGGTCAGGTACTGGGCGACGCCGACCGCGCCCTGGAGCAGCGCGAGCCCGACCAGACCCCAGGCGACCACGGCGAAGTCCCGCCGGTCACGGATCATCAGGAGCACGGCGGCCGGGACGAGCACGAAGATCTGTACGTACCGGGCGACGCCCGGCAGGCTCGCCGCCGGGTCGTTCGAGGTGATCGCCGCGAGACAGATCCCGAGGACCGGCAGACCCAGGACGACGGCCGCCGTCCGGGTCAGCGGCCGGGCGCCGCCGCGCAGCACCCGGACGAGGCAGATCAGGACGAGCAGCCCGGAGGCCGCGTCGGCGACCGTTCCCGTACCGCCGGTGCCGCCCTGCGCACCGCCGCCGCCCGGGACGAGCAGCAGCGCGATCACGGCGAGGACCGGGGAGAGCGCCCCGGCCCTGCGCGCCCAGTCCCGTACGTCGTCCGGGGCGAGCGCCGGCACCGTCACGGCCGTGGCCATTCTCAGCTCCCTGTGGGTCGGACGAGTCCGGCCGCCGTACGCAGCAGGATGCAGACGTCCTGCCAGAGCGACCAGTGGTCGATGTAGTGGTTGTCGAAGCGGCAGCGGTCCTCGATCGAGGTGTCGCCGCGCAGGCCGTGCACCTGCGCCAGACCGGTCAGCCCCACGGGCATCCGGTGCCGGGCCGCGTAACCGGCGTGGATCTTGCTGAACTGGGTGACGAAGTACGGGCGTTCGGGCCGCGGCCCGACCAGGCTCATGTCGCCGCGCAGCACGTTCCACAGCTGCGGCAGCTCGTCGAGCGAGCTCTTCCGCAGGAAGTTCCCGGCCGCGCTCATCCGCCGGTCGCCCGCCACGTTCCAGCGGGTCGCCGACTCGGTGTCGTCGGAGGGACGGAGCGTACGGAACTTGAGCAGCGTGAAGTGCCGCCCGTGCTGGCCCACCCGCTCCTGCCGGAACAGCACCCCGGGACCGTCGGCGAGCCGCACGGCGAGCGCGCAGAGCAGCAGCACCGGCAGTGCGAGCGCCAGCGCGGGCGCGGCGAGCGCGATGTCGAGGGCACGCTTGGCGGGCAGAGCCCGCCGCTCGACCGGCGGGGCGACGCGCTGCCAGGCGTACCCCCACATGTGCGCGCCCATCGGGCCGTCCTGGTGCCGTCCACCGACCCGCCAGGTCGTGCAGCCGTAGTGCTGGAAGAGGGTCACGAGCCCCGGGTCGTCGTCGAGGAACACCGCGTCGCGCACGGTGTTCTGAATGACGGCCCGGTGGATCTCCTCGGTCGTGGTGAGCACCGGAAGCCCGGCCTCGCCGGCCGGCCGGGGCGCGCGGCCCTGCTCGGGCACGCCGACGATGCCCACCGGCCGCACCCCGTACTCGGGATGCTGGGCGGCCGCGGAGGCGAACCGGCGCGCGGCCCCCGCCCCGCCGACGACCAGCGCCGACCGGGGGTGGGCGCGGGCGATCCGGCGCCGCCGGGTGAGCAGCAGCGCCCGGACCAGGATCACGCCGCCGACGTGCGCGGCGTACGCGGCGCAGAGCCGCAGCGGTCCGATCGCCAGGGCCGGGGAGTACGCGGCCGCCGCGGCCGCCGCCAGACACCAGGCGACGCCGGCGCGGGAGGCGAGCGCGGGCAGTTCGTCGAGGGCCCGGGTGTGGGGGGCCGGGCGGTGCAGCCCCGCGTGGCCGTCGAGGACGACGACGAGCGCCACGATCGGCAGCAGCAGCCGGGCGTCGTGGTGCGCCCCGCTCAGCAGCGTGGCGGCGGACAGGACGGCCAGGCAGTCGACCGCGACGAGCGGCAGCACGCCGGACCGCGGCCGCGCGGGGCGGTACGGGAGGGCGAGCCGGTCGGTCCTGCCGCGGCGCGGTGCGAGGGAGGCGAGGCCGAAGGTCTGGCCTGCCGTGGGCCAGGGGCCCGGTGAGGGAGGGACGCTGGTGCTTTCGGTGGTCACTGCGCAATCGGCTCTCTGTGCTCGGTGCCTCGCACTCCGGCCAGTTCGCGGTAGACGTCCGCGACGGCCGCGCCGGTGCGCCGGACATCGAATCTGCTGAGTACGTGCTCGTGGGCCTCGCGGCCCAGGCGGTGCCGGAGCTCCTGCCTGCCGAGGAGGCGGCGCAGAGCGGTGGCGAGCGCGGCCGGGTCCTCGGGCGGGACCAGGCACAGGGGTTCATGGGCGGGCGGCAGGCTCTCGCGGGCCCCGTCGACATCGCTGACGACGACCGGTCGGCCGGCGGCCATGGCCTCCAGGGGTGCGAGTGCCATGCCCTCCCAGCGGGACGGCAGGACGACCACGTCGGCCGCCCGGTACCAGGGGACGGTGTCGTCGACGGCTCCGGTGAACCGCACCGAGGGGCCGGCGGCGGCGCGCAGCCGGTCGCCGTCGGGGCCGTCGCCGACCAGGACGAGACGGGCCGTCGGCACCTCCGCGAGGACGGCGGGCCAGGCGGCGAGCAGCACGTCCTGCCCCTTCTGCCGGCAGAGCCGGCCCACGCAGACGACGGTGGGCGCGGGGTTGCCGGGCGGTCCTTCGGTCGCGAACCGGGCCACGTCCACACCGTTGTGGACGACGGACCAGTCGGCCGTGACCCCGGCGGCCTCGCCGGTACGCCGCTCGGCCTCGCTGACGCAGAGGATCCGGTCGGTCCAGCGGGCGCCGAACCGCTCCCAGCGCCGGGCCAGCGAGGCGGTCGTGCCCTCGACCGCCTCGAAGGACCAGGCGTGCGGCTGATACACCGTCGGAATGCGTCCGCGCAGGGCGAGTCGGGCGCACAGCCCGGCCTTCGCGCTGTGCGCGTGGACGAGTCCGGGGCGGACGGCACGGATCACCCGGGCGAGGCCGCGGGTCTCGCGGACGAGCTCGGGACCGGGGTTCCGGCCGGCCCGCCAGACATGGGTGTCGGCCCCCTCGGCGCGTACGGCGGCGGCGAGGGCGGTGTCCGGTGGGCAGGCGACCGCGACCCGCAGGCCGGCGGTCAGTTGGGCGCGGACGAGGTCGATGACGACACGGGCGACCCCGCCGTCACCGGGCTGGACCGCGTGCAGGACGGTGACGGACCCGGGGTCCGTGTCTCGTGGAGGCAGCACGTCAGCGCCGGACGTCCGCCTGGAAGAAGAGCGCACCGAGCCAGACGGTGTCCTTCCGGCTCCCCGACCGGACGTGGAGTCGGTCGGCCCCATCGCGCAGTGCCCCCCGCAGATCGAAGACGTCGGAGTCGTACCCGAGAGTGTTCGTACCATCGGGTGAGCGGACGGTACGACCGGTGCCGAATTCGGTGATGCTGGAGTTCATCACGTCGTCTGCGGAATTGGCGGAATCGGAGAGCCGGACGCTCTTCGAGCGGCCCGTTTCCACCGCCAGGTAATCACCGGAAGTACCCCGGTCGCCGTCATAGGCGATCACCCCGAGACTGCCGTTCGTGGCCTTGCCGTATCGGTTTGCGTCGAGCGGTACGCGAAGCTCGCCGGAGTGCGGTCCGACCGTTTCGAATCCGTCCCAGACACCGATCCTGCGGAGCGGTTCCGACGCCTTCTCGTACGCGGCGACGAGCGTCCAGCCACCCCAGCCGCCGACCGCCGACCGGCCCATGGCGACGTTGACCTGAGCGACCGTCCACTGCCCCGAACGGGAGGAACGGACCAGCTCCGTGACATCGGCCGAGGCCTGGAAGGCGTCGGCGCCGCCGGCCGTGCGGTGGCCGATCAGGGTGTCCGCGAGCAGTGCCTTGTACGCACCGCCGGGCTCGGCGATCAGCACCCGGCCGTTGTCCTTGGGCGGCTTCTGCTCGCCCACCCGCAGGTTGCCGCCCCAGTAGAGACGGGCCCAGCTGACCCGGGCGCCCGCGGGAACGGCGAGCTCGGCACGGCTGGAGTTGTACGTGTTGGGGTCGCTGTCCACGTCGACGTAGGCGATCGTGGCGTCGTCGTTGACCGACTCGGTGCCCTTCGCGCCCTTCGCCGAGGAGTTGGCCGCGCGCACGACGCCACCGTGTTGCACGGACTGGTAGCGCGCGGCGAACGGGACGCGGCTCGCCTCCCCGGGTGGGGGGGCTGAGGCGGAGGCGACCGGCAGTGCGGCGGACAGCGCCGCACACGACAGGGCGCACAACACGCTGCGACGCACAGCAAGAACCGCTGAATTCCGCATACAGGTTCTCCGCTTTGATGAGAGAAGGAAGGGAAGACCCGTGAAGGCCGGGAGAGGGGAAGGTGTCGTCCGCACGAAATGGGTGAACGCGCGGCGGGCCCGGAAGCAACGTTCGGGAACGTTATAACCCCGACGCGGGGCGATAGTAAGCATTAGATGCCTGGAAACGCTAACTCCCGTATCCGCGCGGCAGGTTCCTCGTTGAGCGTGTTGCGCCATTCCACGCCCACTCCCTCGAATGGCCCTCCTATGGCCCAAAGATCGGTTGAACGTCACCCGTTCGGGAGAGCAACCGATGAAAAGCCGAGGCGTTGTTGAGGGAGCCGGGCCGAACAGTCCGCGCAGTCCAGGTTGAATTTCGATCGAGGAGCCCCTCCCCATGTCCCGTATCGCCAAGGCCGTTGTTCTGACCGTGGGTGCCGCCGCTGCTGTCGCCGGTGCCGCCGGTGCCGCCGTCGCCGACGCCGGCGCCGAGGCCGCGGCCGTGAAGTCGCCCGGTGTCGGCTCCGGCAACGCCATCCAGGTCCCGATCAACATCCCGATCAACCTCTGTGGCAACACCGTCAACGTCATCGGTGCGCTGAACCCCGCCTTCGGCAACGCCTGCGTCAACCGCTGATCTCGCACGGCGGATCGGTCCTTCCGAAGCCGGTGCGCCCACCCCGACGGGGTGGGCGCACCGGCTTTTTCCTTGTCGTCATGGGGTCGCCACTCGTTCGGCGGCACCGTCGTGCGCCGGTCGGTGCAACGGCGCACGCCCCTTCAGGGGCATGTTCGAGGGATGGATTCACTCGAACGGAGGCGTGGCGCTCAGTAGTTCTGCGGTTGCGGAGGGCTATACCCGCAGGCACGGTGAGAGGGAAGTTGTCCGACGCATAAGGAAAAGGAACACATATGCGTCCCCTGGCTACACGCCGCATCACAGCCCTGGCGATATCCGCCGTCATCACCCTCGGCTCGGCGGGACCCGCCTTCGCCGACGAACACCATCCGTCCACCGTGGCCGAACGGGCCGCCCGCGCGCCCCTCCCCGACGCCGCCGCCCTGCTGACCCAGGCCGAGGCGCTCGGAGACCTCGGTTCGGTGACCACTCCCGTGACCGAACTCGTCACGGCCGCGCTCAAGGCCGACTCCGGTCAGCTCCCGGCGGCCGACGCCGAGACCCTCAAGGCCAAGATCGCGGCAGCCGTCGACGAGGCCAAGGCCACCGCACCGGCCCCGCTGCCGGACACGCCCGTCACGCCGCCCTCGACGGACCTCCCGGTCACGCCCCCGTCGACCGATCTCCCGGTCACGCCCCCGTCGACCGACCTTCCGGTCACGCCGCCCGCGGCCGAGCTCCCCGTCACGCCTCCGGTCGTGGAGACCCCCGTCGAGCTTCCGGCGGCGCCACCCGTGGAAGCACCGGCCCTGCCGGTGAATCCGCCCGTGACCCTCCCCGTCGCGGCCGACGCGAAGGCCGCGTGGGCCGGGAAGGCGGCCGCCCCGGCGGACGTCGTCGACGACGCCCTCGCCACGGTCGAGAAGGCGGTCGCCGCCCTGCTCGCCGCGGTCACCTCCGGCGACGCCGGCGGAGTCGTACCGCAGGTCACGGCGACCCTGACCTCACTGGTCAACCTGGCCGTCGCCACGGTCCTCGGCAGCGGCCTGCCCGCTCCCGACCTGGCCGGACTGCCCACGCTGCCCACGCTCCCGGTCACCACGTCCGAGCTGCCGGTGGAGCCGCCCGAGCTGCCCGTCGACCCGCCGGTCGACGTGCCCGTGCTGCCGGTCACGCCCCCGCTGCCGGTCCGGTAGTCACCCGCAGGCCCTCGTACCGGCCCGGCGTCCCGCCGGGCCGGTACAGGCGTGTGCGGCGGTGGTGCGGGTCGGCCGCTGCGGTGTGCGATCGGCAAATAGCACCGGTCCGCATCGATCGGGTGCAGTGTCGAGAAATCCTTCCTTCCGGAGTTTCCGTGCGGCACGCCGTTCGTTACAGAAGCAGAACAAAGTGCGCGGGATTCGGCCAAGAAGCCTGCGTAGTAAGTGACTTGAAGGTATAGAGGAAGGATTCATCTCATGAAGCCCACCAAGGTCGCCGCGGTTGTCGCCGGTTCGCTGATGGCCCTCGGCGCTGCCGCGCCCGCCATGGCCACGGAGGCGCTGACCCCCACCAGCCTGAACGGCGGCCTCGAAGCGATCGCCGCCAATGGGCTGAAGTCGGACGTCCTGAGCAGCACCACGGACGGTTCCCCGGTCAAGACCGTCACGGACACCGCGACCCAGCTGAACGAGACCACCAAGGGCGCGCCGCTGCTCGGTGGCCTGCCGGTCCCCGGTGGCCTGCCGGTCGGCGGCTGACACCGGGCCGTCACCCGACTGACGTCACATCAGTAGCCCCGCCCTTCGGGGCACTTGCGGTGGCCTCGACGCCGCCGTCTCCCACGGTCGGCTGATCGAATGATTTTCTGATCAGCTGCCGTGTGGCCCCCGTTGCACGGGGTTCGCCGACCCATACCCTCTGGCCAGTCCCACGCGAACGTCGGCGTGGATCAGGCCGGTCGGAGCGAGGGGGGATCCTCGCCGGTCTCTCCCTTTCTCCAGAGGAAGAGCGGTATGCGGTCCATCATCAGCAGGAAAGTACTCACCGCGGCGGCAGCGACCGGCATCCTGTCGCTGAGCGGCGGATTCGCCCTGGCCGCGAACTCCCACGCCGGTACGGGCGACGGTCCGGGCCCCGGCAACGCCGGTCATGTCCAGGCCCCGCTGCCTGCGGACGTCTGCGGAAAGAGCATGGAACTCGGCGGTCTCGTCGCCGAGGCCGTCGGTGACCTCTGCGACCAGGCGGAGGATCCCGGAGGCTACGGCGACGAGCCGGGTGAACCCACACACCCCGGCGAGCCGACTCATCCGGGTGAACCCACGCACCCGCCGACGCACCCGCCGACGCATCCGCCCACGCACCCGCCGACGACGCAGCCGCCCACGCACCCGCCGACGACTCACCCGCCGACGCAGCCGCCGACGACGCAGCCGCCGACGACGCACCCGCCGACGACGCAGCCGCCGACGACCCACCCGCCGACGACGCAGCCGCCGACGACTCACCCGCCGACGACCCACCCGCCGACGACGCACCCGCCCACGCACCCGCCGACGACCCACCCGCCGACGACGCACCCGCCCACGCACCCGCCGACGACCCACCCGCCGACCCACCCGGGTGAGTGCGAGGAGCCCGCGCCGGGTGAGGAGCCGGAGCCCGGTTGCGAGGAGCCCACGACGCATCCGACGACCAGGCCTCCCACCGCCCCGCCCGAGCTCCCCGACACGGGTAGCGAGACCGCGCTCATGGGCGCGGCCGCGATCAGTGCCGCACTGATCATCGGCGGCACCGTCGTGTACCTCCGCGGCGGCCGGATCGCCCGCCGCCACTGACGCCGTCCACCGGCCGAGCGTCAACCGAGGCCCTCACCTTCACCGGTGAGGGCCTCGCCCGTTGCTGCACATGGGGGAGTTCCGGCGACGTTCGCCCGAAGGTCTCGTTGTCAGAACATGACTCTGCGCTCTCACGCCGGCATGGGACTCCTCATGACCGCGTTCGCCTCCGCCGCCCTGGCCGCCCCGGCCTCGGCCGTCGAGGCGCCGGTGATCGTCCCCCTCCAGGGGCTCGAGCCGGTGCTCCCGATGGACGCCCCCACGGTGGCCACCGGCGTACCCGTCCCGATGCCCGGCGCACCCACGGGCTTCCAGAAGGGCCTCGGCTCGCTGCCCGACCTCGCACTGCCCAGCGTGCCGCTCACCGGCACCCTCCCCGCGACGGTGGTGGACGCCCCGCTGCCCGAGGTCCTGAAGGACAGCGAGCCCGGCCGTGCCCTCTTCGCCACCCCGCACTCGGAGATGGCGGCGGCCACCCCGGGCGCCGTCGTCGGCAACCCGGTGGTCGCACCCCGGGGCAACGGTCTCGCGGGCCTTCCGGACCTCGCGAAGCCCCGGGTCGGCCTGCTGCCCCCGATGGTGAGCGGTGCGCTGGACTCCCAGCTCGGTCTGGCGCCCGAGGCGCGCTGACGCGCTGACGCGGCGAGACCCGTCGGGATGCGGCGGGCGAAAGGCCGTCCCTTGCGCTCACGCCTCTTTCGTTCTTTTGTGCGATCGGCGGCCCTGCGGGTGAAGGCACGATTCTTCCCCGCCACCGGAAGGGCTTTCGTTCGTTGCAAGAGGAGGCTTGTCGCATGGCCGCGGCCCGTGGACCGAGGCCGTCCCGCCGTATCCGGCGGCGGACGGTTTTCGGCCCGCGGGCCATTTTTCGGTTTTCCTTCTTCCCTTTCGGCCCAACGGCCGTGACCCGGTCCGTGGTACGACGTTGAACGGGACTGACGGCCGTGATTCCTGCGGTCGCTTTCCACGTCCAAGGAGTTCTTGATGTCTCGCATCGCGAAGGCTGCCGCTGTTCTCGCCGGCACGGGTGCCGTTGCCCTCAGCGGAGCCGGCCTGGCCGTCGCCGACTCGGGCGCCGAGGCCGTCGCCGCCCACTCGCCCGGTGTCGCCTCCGGCAACGTCGTCCAGGTCCCGGTCCACGTCCCGGTCAACCTCTGCGGCAACACCGTCAGCGTCATCGGTCTGCTGAACCCGGCGTTCGGCAACACCTGCGTCAACGCCGACGGCGGCCACGGCCACGGCCACGACAACGGTGACGGCGGCTACGGCGGCTGATCCCCCGTAACGACCGCGTCCCCCCGATCCGGCCGGGTCGGGGGGACGCGTGTGTACGGGGCGCGTGGGCGCTTCCAGCGGGCCCTCGGCCCTCGGGTCCCTCAGGCGTACCGGTAGATCCGGCTGTGGTCGAACATCGACGTCGGCGTCACACCCCAGGGCGCCATCGGCTCGTGCCGGGCGACGACCTTGCGGTACTGCGCGTCCCCGAGCGGCGGCGGCTCCGCGGGGAGGTACGCGGCTCCCGGGTTGCGCTGCTGCCAGCGCGACCAGACCAGGTCGACGAACGCGTGGTGCAGCCAGAAGACCGGGTCGTTCACGGAGCCGCCGCCCAGCATCAGACCGCCGACCCAGCGGTGCACCCGGTTGTGGATGCGGAACCGTTCGTTGCCCCGGCCCGGTGCCCAGCCCTCCAGGCGGTTGCGGAAGCCGGAGGCGCTCGTCGAGTTCCAGGGCGTCACGTCGTACACCCGCTCCCGCATCACCTCGTCGAGCTGGGCCTGCGTCGGCAGCGTGATCGGGTCGCGGGGGCGGCCGAAGTCCCTGGTCAGGAAGCGCTCCTCGGTCATCGACTGGGTGATCGTCCAGCGTCCGGTGGAGTGCGCGAAGGGGCCGGTCATCACCTGGAGGTCGGCCCGGCGCCCGTTGCCGCCCAGGAAGTCCTCGCCCCAGAGGGAGGACGCCGGACTGTTGTCGCGGGTCCAGTCCCAGTACGGGACGGAGACCGTCGGGTCGATCCGGCGCAGGGCCGTCTCGAACTCCAGCAGGAACTTGCGGTGCCAGGGCAGGAAGCTCGGCGTCATGTGGGCGACCCGGAGCCGGCCCTCCCCGTCGGCCGTGTAGTGGTCGATGTGGGTGCGGACGAGGCGGTCGTACGCCCCCGTGCGCTTGAGCTCCAGGACGGCGGCGACGAACTTCCGGCGCTCGGCGCCGGTCAGATCGCGCTGGTTCTTACGCGTGTACACCACGCGGGCTCCCTCCCGTCGGGTCGGTGTGGACGCCATGGGCGGCGGCGAGCGGGGAGAGCCGGGCGGTGCCCAGCTCGTCCACGGCCGCGCGGACGGCCGCCAGCGGCGTCGGGCAGGACTCGTAGTGGTCGATCGGGGTGACGTAACCGCCGTCGGCGCAGCGCATCAGATGCAGCGGCCGGCCGTCGACGAGGGCCACCGGCTCGCCCCCGGGGCCGGAGAAGCCCAGGATGCGACGGCCCCCGTACATCTCGTCGAAGGCGTGCGGGTCGCGCGCGTTCTCCGCGGGTGCTCCGGAGGGTGGGCGGGTCGTGATGCGGCCGAGGGCGCCCCCCGTGAAAGCGGTGACGGCCAGCGCGAAGAAGGACCGCAGTGCGACGCGGCGCGGGACGATCATGAGTGATCTCCTCGGGGTCGGGGGAGCCCTCAGGGCACAACGATGAAAACCCGGGTTCGTTGCGCCGGAAATGCCAGCGGCGTGAATGTCGGCCGTTCGAGTGAAAACGGCGCGGGGAAAGGGTGGTTGGAGCACTAGCATCCGATTCATGACCACTTCCAACGTCGTTTCCTCGGCGCGCAGCGCCTCTCCGCTGGGAACTCTCACGGTGATTCCGTGGGCCAGCGAGCCCTCCGCCGATTCGGCCGGTACGCCGTTTCTCATGGCGTATTCGCTCGGCGACGGCCGGGACGGGCCGGAGGCGGGTCAGCAGGCCATGCGGACCGCCCTGGAGGCCATGGGCCTCTCCGTCGGCGACCGGCTCTTCGATCTGGACAAGGACGCCGGGATCACCGCCTCGCTGCTCGTCGAGGGCGGCTCCGCCGTCCTCAACCTGCCGTTCCTGAAGGTGCAGTGCCCGGTGCCCGACGAGTGGCAGGAGGCGGCCCACGAGCGCGGCCAGGTCTACCTGATCTGCTCCGTGCGGCCCTGGCCCGAGGCGGTCCCCGGGCAGCCGGTCGACGAGGCGCGGCTGCGGGCGTTCGTCTCGGACGAGGAGATGCTCAAGGACAGCGCCCACGTCCTGATGCCCGTCCGGCGTTTGCAGGGCTGAGCGGGAAGGGGGTCGCGCCATGGCGACGGTGAACGTACGGGGCGGGGTGCCGGAACAGCGGCAGGAGCGGGAGGAGTCCGCGCGGGAGACCGCGGGGACGATCGGCGGGAGCCGGGCCTTCGCCTGGATGCTGATGATCACCGGGGCGGCGGGCGTGCTGTCCGGCTGGGTGATCACGATCGACAAGTTCAAGCTGCTCGAGGACCCGGGCTTCCAGCCCGGGTGCAGCCTCAACCCGGTCGTGTCCTGCGGCAACATCATGAAGAGCGAGCAGGCGGGGGTCTTCGGCTTC
This sequence comes from Streptomyces sp. CB02980, assembly GCF_014451325.2. GTDB lineage: Bacteria > Actinomycetota > Actinomycetes > Streptomycetales > Streptomycetaceae > Streptomyces. The sequence continues at coordinate 70,485 of NZ_JACSCH020000004.1, forward strand.
CCAAACCCGATGCTCGGGCTCGTCACGTACGCGGTCGTCGTCGCCCTCGGTGCCGGGCTCCTCGCCGGGGCCCGCTACCGGGGCCGGCTCTGGCTCGGCCTCAACGCCGGCATGCTCTTCGGCGTCGGCTTCTGCACCTGGCTGATGTACCAGTCGCTGTACGAGATCAACGCGCTCTGCCTGTGGTGCTGCCTGGCCTGGGTCGCCACCATCGTGATGTTCTGGTACGTCACCGCGCACAACGTCCGGCACGGTGTGATCCCCGCCCCGGCGGGTGTGCGGACCTTCCTCGGCGAGTTCACCTTCGCCCTGCCCGTCCTGCACATCGGGATCATCGGGATGCTGATCCTGACCCGCTGGTGGGAATTCTGGACGAGCTGACGTGAGCCGCCTTCTTCCCGGGCCGCGGGCCGCACTCGTCGTGCTGCTCGCGGCCGTTCTCGTGCTCCTGCTGCCGTACGACCGGCTCGCCCCCGGCGACCGGCACACCGGCACCAGGGCCGAGCCCGAGCCGGATCCGGCGCCGCTGCCCGGCGTGCCGTCCGGGTTCTTCACCGGCTCCGACGAGGCCGGGGTGCGCAGGATCGCCCAGGCGCAGGCCTGGCTCGGCGGCGAGTCGCTGACCGTCGGGCACACCTATCTGCCGGGCGACCGCTGGTCCAACATCGAGGGCCATCCGGTGCTCTTCGAGCCCTGGGCGCGCTGGAAGGAGGCGCGGCCGGGGCGTCTCTTCGTGCTCAACGTGCCGATGATGGACCGCAGCGAGGCGGGACTGCCGGACGCCGAGGTGCGGGCGGGGCTGCGGCGCGGCGCGGCCGGCACCTTCGACGGGCACTTCCGGACGCTGGGGGAGCGGCTGGTGGAGCACGGGCTCGGGGACGCGGTCCTGGTGCTCGGCTGGGAGATGAACGGCACGACGTACAGCCATCGCTGCGGGCCGGACCCGGAGGCCTGGAAGGCGTACTGGCGCCGGGTCGTCGAGGTGCTGCGGGGGGTGGCGGGGCAGCGGTTCCGCTTCGACTTCACGCCGAGCCGGGGGCGGGACGCCGTGGAGTGGCCGCGCTGCTACCCGGGGGACGACGTCGTCGACATCATCGGGATGGACGCGTACGACCAGCCCGCGGGGCTCTCCTTCGAGGACCAGGTGGCCGAGGAGTACGGGCTCGAGCACCATGTGCGGTTCGCGGCGGCGCACGGCAAGCCGGTCTCGTACCCGGAGTGGGGGCTCTTCCGGAACGGCGACAACCCGGCGTACGTGCGGGGGATGCTGGACTGGTTCGCGGCCCACCGGCCCGTCTATCAGACGGTCACCGACTACTGCCCGCACGGAGTGTGGGGGTGCGCCGACAACCCCGAGTCGGCGCGGGTGGTCAGGAAGGCGCTGGGAGGGCCGGCCGGCCCGTGAGGGAGCCGGCCCGGCCCCGTTCCCGGGAGCCTTCCCGTGTCCGGTCGTGTCCGGTCAGGCGTGCTGGTAGGCGACCAGGGAGATGCCGACGTAGTGGACGATGAAGGCGGCCAGCGTCAGCGAGTGGAAGACCTCGTGGAAGCCGAACCAGCGCGGCGAGGGGTTCGGGCGCTTGATGCCGTAGATGACGCCGCCCGCGCTGTAGAGCAGTCCGCCGACGATGACGAGGACGAGGACGGCGATGCCGCCCGCGCGCATGAAGTCGGGCAGGAAGAAGACGGCGGCCCAGCCCATCGCGATGTAGCAGGGCGTGTACAGCCAGCGCGGGGCGCCGACCCAGAAGACCCGGAAGGCGATGCCCGCGAGGGCCGCCGCCCAGACCGCCCACATGAGCGGCTCGCCCGTGGAGTCGGGGAGCAGCAGCAGGGTGAGCGGGGTGTAGGTGCCCGCGATGATCAGGAAGATGTTGGCGTGGTCGAGGCGCCGGAGCACGGCCTCGCCGCGCGGGCCCCAGTTGCCGCGGTGGTACAGCGCGCTGATGCCGAAGAGCAGGCAGGCGGTGAGGACGTAGATCCCGCAGGCGATGCGGGCGCGGGGCGAGTCGGAGAGGGCGACCAGGACCACGCCGGCGACGATCACGGCGGGGAACATGCCCGCGTGCAGCCATCCTCTGAGCCGGGGCTTCAGCGGGAGCGACGGGGGCTGCCCGATCGGATCCGGCTCGATCGGGGTCACTTCCGGCGTGGCTGCAGTCATGGAACGGAATCGTACCTACGGCCCCGTAGGTCCCGGATATGAGTGGCGATGCTCACGTGTGCGCGCCCCTGGACATATGGGCGGATCCGTCGGATGATCAAATGAGTGCGGTCGGCACCGGATGAGCAGCTACGAAGCATCCGGGTCGCGGCCCCCACGGGGCACACACCAAAAAAACCCCTCTACAAGGAGCAATCGTGGCGCGCGACAACGCGGCTCCCCAGACCCTTCCGACCCAGCACCAGGAGCTCGCCTCCTGGGTGAACGAGATCGCGGAGATCACCCAGCCGGACGACATCGTCTGGTGCGACGGCTCCGAGGCCGAGTACGAGCGCCTGTGCGAGGAGCTCGTCGCCAAGGGAACCTTCACGAAGCTCGACCCGGTGAAGCGCCCGAACTCGTACTACGCCGCCTCCGACCCGACCGATGTCGCGCGCGTCGAGGACCGGACCTTCATCTGCTCCGAGAAGGAGGAGGACGCGGGCCCGACCAACCACTGGAAGGCCCCGGCGGAGATGAAGGACCTCTTCGCCGGCGAGAAGGGCATCTTCCACGGTTCGATGCGTGGCCGCACCATGTACGTCGTGCCCTTCTGCATGGGCCCGGTCGGCTCCCCGCTCTCCGCCATCGGCGTCGAGATCACCGACTCCGCGTACGTCGCCGTCTCCATGCGCACCATGACCCGCATGGGACAGCCCGTCCTCGACGAGCTCGGCACCGACGGCTTCTTCGTCAAGGCCGTCCACACCCTCGGCGCCCCCCTGGAGGAGGGCCAGGAGGACGTGCCGTGGCCCTGCAACTCCACCAAGTACATCTCGCACTTCCCCGAGAGCCGCGAGATCTGGTCGTACGGCTCGGGCTACGGCGGCAACGCCCTGCTCGGCAAGAAGTGCTACGCGCTCCGCATCGCCTCCGTCATGGCCCGTGACGAGGGCTGGCTCGCCGAGCACATGCTGATCCTCAAGCTCACCCCGCCGCAGGGCGAGGCGAAGTACGTCGCCGCGGCCTTCCCGTCCGCCTGCGGCAAGACCAACCTGGCCATGCTGGAGCCCACGATCTCCGGCTGGACCGTCGAGACCATCGGCGACGACATCGCCTGGATGCGCTTCGGCGAGGACGGTCGTCTCTACGCGATCAACCCCGAGGCCGGCTTCTTCGGTGTCGCGCCCGGCACCGGCGAGCACACCAACGCCAACGCCATGAAGACCCTCTGGGGCAACTCCGTCTTCACCAACGTCGCCCTCACCGACGACAACGACGTGTGGTGGGAGGGGATGACCGAGACGGCCCCCGCGCACCTCACGGACTGGAAGGGCAACGACTGGACGCCGGAGTCCGAGACGCCGGCCGCCCACCCGAACGCCCGCTTCACCGTCCCGGCCGGGCAGTGCCCGACGATCGCCCCCGAGTGGGAGGACACCAAGGGCGTCCCGATCTCGGCGATCCTCTTCGGTGGCCGCCGCGCCTCCGCCGTCCCGCTGGTCACCGAGTCCTTCGACTGGAACCACGGCGTCTTCCTCGGTGCGAACGTCGCCTCCGAGAAGACCGCCGCCGCCGAGGGCAAGGTCGGCGAGCTGCGCCGCGACCCCTTCGCCATGCTGCCGTTCTGCGGCTACAACATGGGCGACTACATGGCCCACTGGGTCAAGGTCGGCGCGACCGCGGACGCCGCGAAGCTCCCGAAGATCTACTACGTGAACTGGTTCCGCAAGAACGACGCCGGCAAGTTCGTCTGGCCCGGCTTCGGCGAGAACAGCCGCGTCCTGAAGTGGATCGTCGAGCGCCTGGAGGGCAAGGCCGAGGGCGTCGAGACCCCGATCGGCATCCTGCCGACCCCGGAGTCCCTCGACACCGAGGGCCTCGACCTGCCGGCCGAGGACCTGGAGTTCCTCCTCAAGGTCGACCGTGATGTGTGGCGCGAGGAAGCCGCCCTCGTCCCCGACCACCTCAACACCTTCGGCGACCACACGCCGAAGGAGCTGTGGGACCAGTACCGCGCGCTCGTCGAGCGCCTGGGCTGATCCCGCACCGCACACTCGTGGTGGGTTGCCCCGAGATACCGCCCTGACCAGTGGGGTCACGACGGCTCACCACGACGCAACCGGCCCCCGGAGCCCCCTCAGGCCCCGGGGGCCGGCGCATGTCCGCCGGCGTTCGGGTCAGAGGATCGGCTGGCCGGCCTCGACGGTCGCGATCGCCTTGCGGCAGGCGTCGCGGAAGCGCTCGAAACGACCGTCCGACTCGTCCCAGGTGTCCGCGCGGGCGGAACGGGAGGAGGAGTCGCCGAAGAGGCTCTCGCGCAGCTCCGTGGTCAGCTCCAGCTGGGCGCCCTTCCGGAGCATCGTCAGGTTGCACGGGTTGGTGACGTGGCTGCCGTTGAACTCGCCGAGCGTGGCGGAGTACCGGGAGTCGAAGGCGTCGACCGCCTGGAAGCCCGCGTTCTTGATCTCCGTCACCAGGGCCGCGCGGAAGTCGGCGTTGAGACCGCCGACGACGGCGACAGCGCGGTTGCCGGTCGACGGGAAGGCGGACGTGGGCAGCTTCAGCTGGTCGAACTGACAACCGTGCAGGGACAGCACGTTGAGGTGGCTCGCCGCGGTCGACAGGGCGACGTGGTCGTCGCAGTTCTTCGAGGTGACGTGCAGGGCGCGGTTGCCGGAGGAGAGCAGGCCCTCGAACATGAAGTAGTCGTGCACGATCGGCAGGATCGGGGCGCCCGCGGAGTCGCTCGGGCTGTAACCGGCGATGCCCAGACACAGCTCGCTCGTGCCGATCTCGATGCCACCGCCGTGCAGCGCGAGGACCGCGGTGCGCGGGAAGTCGTACTTCTCGCCCATCTTGAGGTCGAACTGCTGATGGCGGCGGTAACGACGGCTGTACGAGGTGCCCTCCACCAGGTTCGTGTCCTGGTAGAGGGCGGTGTTCGAGGGGTACTCGAGCGGGTCCGGAAGCGTGGCGTCGGAGGCCGGGGCGGCGACGGCCGGGGCCGCCGTGGCGAGCTGGGACAGGATCGGGCCTCCCACCGTGGCCGCGGCGGCCAGGGCGGTCAGCACGTTGCGGCGGGACGTGGTGCGTTCGAAAGGAGTCATGCGCGGAACATAACTGATCACCCGTCGCGCCCCTCCACGTACCGGGTGTGGATCTGCTGCCGGACGGCCTCCGCCTCCTGGAGGGCTGCGGCGATCGCCGTCGCCTCCTCGTGGAGCGCGGTCAACTGGCGTTCCAGATGGTGCTCCGGCTGTTCCGCGCCCGGGGTGAACCGGGACCACCACCGGGTCCGTACGAAGGTGTCGACGGCCTCCGGGATGTCCTGGCGGACCGCGCGGGCCAGCACGTGCAGATGCTCCGGGTCGGTCACCCAGCCCGGTGCGAGCAGGGCCTCGACGAGGGTGTCGAGCGCGGTCAGACGCTCGCGCGCGGCATCCGGCAGCTCCGCCTCCGCCAGGTACGCGCGCAGCCTCGCGAAGTCGGCCCGCAGCCCGTCGAGCCGGTCCCCCTCCTCGGCGAACTCCGGGGTCGCCGGCCGGTCGGGCGGGGCGATCAGCGCCCCCGCCGTGTACAGACCGCCGACCACCAGGGGCCAGAGGGCGCCCGCGGCCCCGGTGAGGGCGATGCCGACACCGGCCAGACCACAGACGGAGCCGAAGAGGTTCTTGCGGGACTCGGCGTACCGGAGTACGGCGTTCCCGGGTCTCTCACTGGTAGCCACGGATCTCCTCGAAGGCGCCGTCCAGCGAACCCCGGTTGGCGTCGAAGAGCTTGCCGCCGGTCAGGCTCGCGATGTGGTCGAGCTCGCCGCGGTCGGAGTCCCCGAAGAGGATCGGGAAGACCGGCGTGCGCTTCTGCTCGGCGGACAGGGAGGAGTAGAAGCTGTCGAACGCGGCGGCCGGGTCGCCGTCGGTGTTCTCCCCGTCCGTCATGAGGACGATCGAGGTGAACGCGTCACCGCGGGACTTCCCGAGGAAGCGGTACGCCTCCTGGACGCTGGAGTAGATCGCGGTGCCCCCGGAGGCCGAGAGCTTCTGCGCGTCCCCCTTGATCGCGTCGAGCGCCGCCTGCGGCGAGGCCGGGTCGACCGTGTGCGTACGGACCTCGTCCTGCTTCACGGCGGAACCGAAGGGCATCAGGGTGACCTCCTCCCGGTCCCGGAAGTCACCGGTCAGCTCCACCAGGGCCTTCTTGAGGCGTTCGAGCCGCTCACCGCTCATCGAACCCGAGGTGTCGAGCACGTACACCGTGCGGGACGGCCTGCGCAGGGTGTTGTCGTACGCGTCGAGCAGCCCGTCCGCGACCTTCCGGCTGCCGGGGAACGGCAGCTCGCGCCGCTGGTCCCGGGCGAGCGCCGGGGCAGGGCGGACGCCGGGGACGACCGGGCGGCGGAGGGTCTTCTCGGTGATCTGCCGCTGGGCGTCCGGGGTCCGCAGGAACGTGGTGAGCTTCCCGGCCGCCGCCTTCGCCTCGGGCCGGGCGGAGGTGAGCAGGGTCAGCGGGTAGTCGGCCGTCACGACGCCGTCGGACGGCCGGATCACCGTCAGCCCGCCGGGTGCGGACAGCAGGACCGACTCGTAGTTGACGAGCGCGTCGACGTCGGTGCGGCGGGCGTACGCGGTGGCGAGCCAGCCGGAGGAGCCCGAGGTCAGCTTCTGGCCGGCGAAGAACTCCTTGAGCCGCGGGGTGGCCTCGGTGACGTCCTGCTCGGTGAGCGCCGACTGGGCGCCGGAGAGGCCGGAGGCGACCGAGACCAGTGCGGAGAAGCCCGAGTTGGAGCGCATCGGGTCGGTCATGCCGTACGTCAGCTTCCCGTCGGCGACCGCCCGGTGCAGCTGCGACCAGGTGACCTTCGCCGGGTCCCAGCCGAGCCGGGTGACGGCCTCCGGCCGTACCCCGAGGGCGACGGGCGAAGCCATGATCGGCGTCTCGCCGGTGATCTTCTTCGCGGTGTCGGGACGGAGCCGCAGATAGTCGTTGGAGGAGAGCCAGACCGCGTCGTACTCCTTCTCCGCCTTGCCTGACGCGATCTGCTCGACGGCGTCGAGGGTGCCGACGTAGGTGGGCCGGACCGTGACGCCGACGGACGTGCGGGCCTCTTCGAGGATCGGGGCCATGTCGGCGAGCTCGGAGGAGGCGAGGACCCGGAGGGTGCCCGCGACGGCCTCCTGGCCGTGCTCGTCGGGCCGGCCGGTGGCTCCGCCTCCGCTGTCCCCGGACCCGCCGGAGCAGGCGGTGACGAGCAGGGCGAGGGCGACCCCGGCCACGGTGCGGGAGAGGGAACGGGTGCGACGCGCGCGGGGAGTGCCGGGGGTGCGGGTCCTCATGCGAGGTCACCACCCTCCAGCGCGCCGGTGCGGCGGCTGCGCGCCAGGTGGGCGCTCGCCTCCTGGAGTTCGGCGGTCAGCGACTCGACCGTCGCCGCCATCGACTCCGTCGCCTGCACCTTGTACGTGTCGATGGCGTCGAGCGTCCGGTAGATCTGCTGGAACGCCGTGCGGAGCGTCTCCGCGCCCACCGCCGGGTCCGCCGCGATCCGCTGGATCTCGCCCGCCTGGGTGGCCAGCATCTCGGCGTTGCCGCGGATCAGGTCCTCGGTCGTCGAGCGCAGCACGTTCACCTGCTCGGTGACCTTCCGCTGGTTCTCCAGCGCCGAGGCCAGCATCACCGCGATCCGCAGCGCCGACACGGTCGTCGTCGCGGCCCGGTCCACGCCCTTGACCAGTTCGTCGTTGTTCCGGCGGACCACGTCCATCGCCAGATATCCCTGGGCACAGACGGCGAGTTGGGTCAGCAGGTCCTGGTGCTTCTGGCGGACCGGGAAGAGGACGTCCGCGCGCAGCGCGTCCGCCTGGGCCGGGTCGGCCGTGGTGGCGATGCGCTGCTCCACGGCCGCGTCGAGCGCGTCGGTGAGCACCGCGTACTCCTGGAGCTTGCCCATGGTCTCCCAGAGCCGGGCCCGCTCCGTCTGCAACGCGGCGTTGTCGCGGCGCAGTTCGTCCTGGCCGCTGCGCAGGGAACCGACGATCCGGTTCAGCGTGGCCTGCGAGGAGGCGTACGTGGCGACGTGGTCGCGGAGCCTGTTGCCGCCGGGGAGCTTCGAGAGCAGGCCCTTGAAGCCCTTGCGAGGGGTGTCGCGGGGGTCCAGGTCCGTGATCGTGCGCCGGAGTTCGACGAGGGACGAGCCGACCCGGGACTGGGCGTCGCCGCCGGCTCCGGAGTCGAGCGAGCGGATCGTGCGGTCGAGCATCCGGTTCGACTGCTGGGCGGCGGAGCGCATCTCGCCCGTGCCGAGTCCCGCGATCTCGCCGATGCGGCGGGCGAACTCGGGGGAGCGCGGATCGAGTCCCTCGATCGAGCCGACGTACTCGGCGGCCCGCCGGGACAGCTCCGTACGGGTGGCCTCGTCGATCGGCACCAGGCCGGAGGCCTGCTCGGCGCGGACCGGCGGCACGGGCTCGGGCGGGGTGAGGACCAGCGGGGTGTCGTGTTCGGGAGGTGTCAGGGCCATCGTTCTTCTCGGATCCTCGGGCGTGGTCATGCGGTGTCCCCCTGGTCGCGGGCCCGCAGGGCCATCTCGTGCAGCACCTTGCTGGTGGGCACGGGCGCCTGGCGGACACCGGTCAGCGTCTGGTTGAGGTACGCGGTGTGGCTCTGGGTCGCGGTGGTGAACTCGCTCGCCGCGCCCTGCGGCCGGAAGCCGTGGCGGACCGCGAGCCTGCGCAACTCTGGGTCGGTGGAGAGGAGTTCGCCGAGCGCCCGGCCGTTCTCGGTGAGCGGTACGAGGGTGTGGTCGCTGCTGACCGTGGTGTCCGGGTAGAGGACGACGAGGTCGCCCATCGGCCGGCCGGCCAGGAGCTGGGCGGCGACCTGGGACTCGTACACGAGGACGAGCGGGTTGCCGACGCCGCTGATGAAGTCCCGGAAGGGGGCGTCCGAACCGGACTGCTGGGCGCCCTGCACCTGGACGAGCTTGCGCAGCAGCGGGGCGGTGCGGGTGACGGCCGCCTTGTCGCCCGCGACCCGGCCGCCGTCGGCGACGTAGCTCGCGGCGGCGAGGTAGAGGGCGCCCGAGTTGGAGGCGACCGGATCGGTGGAGGTGATGAAGACGGTGCCGCTCAGTTCGGCGTGCCCGGCGGAGCCCTTGAGCTGCTGCCAGGTCCGGTCGGCGCGGGCTGCCGCGAGATAGGCGTCCATCTTCAGGGTGCCGCTGGTGCCGCGCGGCCCGAGGGTCGCCAGGCCGTTTCCGGCGAGGACCCGGGCGGCGGCGCTGTGCGCGACGACGACGAGCGGCGAGTAGAAGGGCCGCAGCGGGGCCGTCGTCGCCTTCGTCTTCTGCGCGGCCTTCGCGCGCAGTCCGTCGGCCGGGGCCTTGGAGGACGGGAAGGCGAAGTCGTAACCGTCGAGGGGCAGTTCCTCCATGTCCCAGGACCCGGAGGTCTCGGTGCCCACGGTGAAGCCCTTCGCGGCAAGGGCCTTCACCACCTGAGGGTCGGTGAAGAACTCCGCCTTCTCCGACCCGATGACTCCTCGCACGGTCTTCGTTGCCGTGCCCGTGTCCTTGTCGCCGCCCGTCACGAGGACGGCGGCCACGCCGCCGAGGAGAAGGACGGCCAGGACGATTCCCAGGATGCGTCTCACGTGGGCAGCGTGCTCACGGAAACCCACATTCCAGGGGGAGTTGGGTGTACGAGGGGTGAAGGAGCGATCCCGGTACCGAACCGGAGCGTGGACTGCCGTATCTCCGCGGTTTCGGGATGTGGAGGGGGTGTGAGGCTGCGGGAGGAGGGGTGCCGGCGGCGGTGCGGGGGTGTGCCGGGTGGGTGGCGCCCGGTCCGCGCGGTTCGTGGCGCGCGGACCGGGGCCGTCAGGGGGTGCCGGCTGCGGCCAGGGTGGCTTCCCCGGCCAGCGCCGCGGTGTGCGCGTCCATGCGCTCCGCGGCGAGGATCGCGGCGGCGGTGTCGGCCCGGGAGGCGGCGACGACCAGGGCGCGGCCCGCGAGGGCGTGGGCCCTGCGGTGCAGGTCCGGCGCGGACGAACCGCTCAGACCCGCGTGCCGCGCGGGCGGTGCGCCGCGCAGCCGCGCCACCTGCCGGGCGATCAGTTCGCCTGCCTCGGTGTCGCCGAGCTCGTCGGTGACGGCGAGCAGGGCGGAGAGGTGCCCGGCGAGCTGGATGTCCAGCTCCTCCTCGCGGGAGCGGTGCGGGTACGCGTCGTGGGCGTCGTCGGCCATCCGGTGGACCGACTTGGTGCGGATCGGTTCGTACATGGGACGGCCTCCTGAGTGCTCTGGAGCCATCCTAGCTTAGATTCAGTCTAAAGTTGAGCGGGGTCCGGCCATGGCGCGCTACGGCTGGCTGTACCCGTCCAGGAAGCGGCCGATCCGGGTCACCGCGTCCGCCAGGTCCGCCGCCGCCGGCAGCGTGACGATCCGGAAGTGATCGGGCTCGTGCCAGTTGAAGCCCGTCCCGTGCACCACCATGATCTTCTCGGCCCGCAGCAGGTCAAGGACCATCTGCCGGTCGTCCTTGATCTTGTAGACGTTCGGGTCGAGCCGCGGGAACAGGTACAGCGCACCCTTCGGCTTCACGCACGTCACACCCGGGATCTGCGTCAGCAGCTCGTACGCCGTGTCCCGCTGCTCCAGGAGCCGCCCGCCCGGCAGCACCAGGTCCTCGATCGACTGCCGGCCCTGGAGCGCGGCGGCCACCGCGTGCTGCGCCGGCATGTTCGCGCAGAGGCGCATGTTGGCGAGGATCGTGAGGCCCTCGATGTACGAGGACGCGTGGTGCTTCGGACCGCAGACCGCCAGCCAGCCCGAGCGGAAGCCGGCCACCCGGTAGTTCTTGCTCATCCCGTTGAAGGTCAGGACGAGCAGGTCGGGGGCGATCGCGGCGGTGGGGGTGTGCGTGGCACCGTCGTAGAGGATCTTGTCGTAGATCTCGTCCGAGCAGATGACCAGGTTGTGGCGGCGGGCGATCTCCGTGAGGGAGCGGAGCATCTCGTCGTCGTAGACGGCGCCCGTCGGATTGTTCGGGTTGATGATCACGATCGCCTTCGTGCGATCGGTGATCTTCCGCTCGATGTCCGCCAGGTCCGGCATCCAGTCCGCCTGCTCGTCACAGCGGTAGTGCACGGCCGTACCGCCCGCGAGCGAGACCGACGCCGTCCACAGCGGATAGTCCGGAGCCGGGACGAGGACCTCGTCACCGTCGTCGAGCAGCGCCTGCATCGACATCTGGATCAGCTCCGAGACGCCGTTGCCGAGGTAGATGTCCTCGACGGAGAGCGGGATGCCCTTGGTCTCGTAGTGACTCATCACCGCGCGGCGGGCCGAGAGCAGCCCCTTCGCGTCGCCGTAGCCGTGCGCCTCGGAGAGGTTGCGCAGCACGTCCTCGAGGATGGCGGGCGGGCACTCGAAGCCGAAGGCGGCCGGGTTTCCCGTGTTGAGCTTGAGGATGCGATGACCCGCAGCCTCAAGCCGCATCGCCTCTTCGAGCACCGGACCCCGGATTTCGTAACAGACGTTGGCGAGCTTCGTGGACTGGATCACCTGCATGCCGAGAGCTTACGGCCGGGTCGGCCGGGACGCTTCGTGTTTTGGGACACGTCGGACAGGGGCGAGGGCGTGGTGGCGGGACTTTCCCCTGGTGACGGCCGCCGAATAGGGGTCCCCCGTCCGGCGGGATAGGTTGGCCCGTCATGTGGGTTTTCAAGGCTTCCGGATGCCGGTGGCTCGGCGCGGCCGGGTCGCTCGCCGTCGCCGTGGGCGGCTGGGCCGCCGGGACGCTGCCGGTGCGCGGCGGCTGGGGGCTGTGGGAGCCGCGCGGCAGCGCGCTCACCCTCGTCGGCGCGCTCCTCGCGTACCTCGGCCTGACGGTGCTCGTCGCCGCCTGGTGGCGATACGGCGTCCTTCTCGCCCGGGGCGTACGGCACGGGGTGCTCGCCACCCTGGCCTGGTGGACCGGGCCGCTGCTCCTCGCGCCGCCGCTCTACAGCAAGGACGTCTACAGCTACATCGCGCAGGGCGCCATGGTCCTCGAAGGGCACGACGTGTACGGGGGCGGGCCCTCCGTCCTCGGGCCCGGCGACCTCGGGGTGGACGCGGCCGCCAGCGTGGGCGGGCACTGGACCGACACCCCCGCGCCGTACGGGCCCGCCTTCCTGGTCCTGGCGCAGCTGGTCGTGAAGGCGACCGGGGGCGAGATCGTCCCCGCCGTGCTCGGGATGCGGCTGCTCGCGGTCGGCGCGCTCGCGCTGATCGTCTGGGCCGTACGGGGGCTGGGAGGCGGCCGCGGGGGCCCCGACGGGGCGCTGTGGCTGGCCGCCCTCAACCCGCTGCTGCTCATCCACGTCGTCGGCGGCATGCACAACGACGGCCTGATGATCGGACTCATGCTGGCGGGCGTGCTGCTCGCCGTGCGGGGCCGGTGGGTGCTCGGGTGCGTCCTCGTGGGCCTCGCGATGATGGTCAAGTCGCCGGCGGCGGTCGCGCTGCTCTTCATCGGCGTGATGATCGCGCGGCGGGACGGCGGCGGTGTGCGCGGCCTGGTGAAGGGGCTCGTGCTGCCGGGGCTCGTCGCGGGCGCCGTGGCGGCGGTCGCGACGGTGCTCGCCGGGACCGGGTTCGGGTGGCTGCGGACGCAGAGCGTGGCCGGGACGATTCACACGGCACTGTCCGTGAGCAGTGATCTCGGTCTTGGGCTCGGGCTGCTCTTCGGGGACGACCCCGACCCGGTCAAGGCGGTCGTGCAGAACCTCGGCCTGCTGGTCGCCCTGGTGCTCATCCTGGTACTGGCGTGGCGGGCCTGGCGGGGGCTTCTCGATCCGGTGCTGGGGTTGGGGCTTTCGCTGGTCGCGCTCGTCGCGCTGTCGCCGATGGTGCAGCCCTGGTACCTGCTGTGGGGGACGGCCGTGGTGGCGGCGGTCGCCTGGCGGGGGCGGGTGGGGCAGGTGTCGGCGGTGCTCTCGGCGGCGCTCGTGTATGAGACGGCGTTGGACGGGCGGACGCCCTGGTACGGGTTCGTGCTGGCGGGTGTGGTGCTGGGGCTGGGGCTCTGGTGGGTGCGGCGGGATCCGTGGGGCGAAGGGGCGCAGCCGCCCCTTCGCGCGCTAGCGCGCGCGGCGGACTGATCTGCCCGCCAGGGCCGACGTGCGCCTGCCGTCTTCCATCACGAACTCGCCGTTGATCAGGACGTGGGGGATTCCCGGCGGGAGGGTGCGCGGGGAGTCGTACGTCGCTCCCGCCCCCACCGTCTCCGGGTCGAAGAGGACCAGGTCCGCGCGGTAGCCCTCGCGGATCCGGCCCCGGTCGGTCAGGCCGAGGCGGGCTGCCGGGCGGGAGGTCAGGTGGGCCACGCAGTCCTCCAGGGTGAGGACGCCGAGGTCCCGTACGTACCGGCCCAGGTACTGCGGAAACGTGCCGTACGCGCGCGGGTGCGGCTTCAGGCCCTGGAGGATGCCGTCCGAGCCGCCCGTGTGCACCCGGTGGCGCATGATCGTCCGGACGTTCTCCTCGTGGCCCACGTGCTGGAGGATCGTCGTTCCGAGCCGGTCCTCCAGGAGGAGCCGGCGGGCCGTCGCCCAGCCGTCCACCCGGCGGCCCACCCAATCCGCGAGCGTCGCCTCCGACACCCCCGAGATCTCGATCGTGTCCCAGTCCATCGGCACGCCGTGGCAGCCGTCCGAGCCGAGGACCTCCAGGTGGTGCCGGATGCGCTCCGCCGTCTCGTCGTCCCGGAGGCGGGCGAGCACCGCCTCCGGGCCGCCCTCGCTCGCCCAGCTCGGCAGCACGGCCACCAGGGTCGTACAGCCGGGTGTGTACGGGTACGTGTCGAGGCTGATGTCCGCGCCCGCGTCCAGGGCCTCGTCCAGGAGGGCGAGGAGTTCGGGGGCCCTGCCCTTGTTCACGCCGAAGTTCATCGTGGCGTGGGCGAGGTGGAGCGCGCAGCCCGCCTCCCGGGTGAGCCGCACCATCTCCTCGTACGCCTCCAGGGCGCCGGCCCCGTACGAGCGGTGGTGCGGACAGTAGTAGCCGCCGTACCCCGCCACGACCCGGCAGAGCTCCGTGAGCTCGGCGTCCTTCGCGTACATCCCCGGCGTGTAGGTCAGGCCGGAGGACATGCCGACCGCGCCCTGCTCCATGCCCTCCGCGACCAGCCGGCGCATGTGGTCCCGCTCGGACTCCGTCGCCGGGCGGTCGTCCCAGCCGACGGCGTACATCCGCACCGTGCCCTGGGGGATCAGATACGCGGCGTTGACGGCGATGCCCCGGTCCAGCCGGTCCAGGTACCCGCCGACCGTGCGCCAGTCGAAGTCGATGTCGTCGCCGGATCCGTTCCAGCCGGTGATCGCCTTCCGCACCTCGGCGAGCGTGCGGTCGTCGACCGGGGCGTACGACAGGCCGTCCTGGCCCAGGACCTCCAGCGTCACGCCCTGCGCGGCCTTCGCGCTGTGGTCCGGGTCGCGGAGCAGCGCGAGGTCGCTGTGGGCGTGCATGTCGATGAAGCCTGGCGAGAGGGCGAGGCCCTCGGCGTCCACGACGCGGCGGGCGGTGGGGCGCTGGCAGCCGGCCGCCGCGCCCTCCTTCACGATCGCGGCGATCCGGCCGCCGTCGATCGCCACGTCGGCGCGGTAGGAGGCGCCGCCGGTGCCGTCGACGACCTCCGCGTCGCGGAAGACGAGGTCCATACCGACTCCTTCTGGAAGATCGTGCGGGTGCCGTCGGCGACCTGGAGGAACGTGCGGGTGCCGTCGACGACCTGGAGGAACGTGCGGGTGCCGTCGACGACCTGGAGGAACGTGCGGATGCAGTCGACGACCTGGAGGAACGTGCGGATGCAGTCGACGACCTAGAAGAACGTGCGGATGTAGTCGACGACCGTGCCGTCCGCCTCGACCAGCGGGATCAGCTGCCACTTGTCGAAGATCGTGCACGGGTGGGACAGGCCCATGCCGAGCCAGTCGCCGACCTCCAGATCGGCGTCCTCCTCCGTCCGTACCCAGGCGTGCTGGTCGGAGAGGCCGGTGACGGTCAGGCCGTCGGCGGGACGGATCTCGCCGGTGCGGGCGTCGCGGACCACCTGCGCCTCGGGGAGGTGCAGGTCGTGGGCGGCGTCGCGCTTGCCGGCGTTGGTGAACGCCTGCTCCGGGGTGGGGCGGGAGACGACCTGCGACCAGAGGCGGAACGCGGGCTCCAGGGCGCCCTCCTCCGGTACCCGGTTGAAGGGGGTCCGCTCGCGGTACTGCCCGTCGTCGTGCGAGACGTACGCGCCGGAGCGCAGCAGCTTCAGGACGGGCAGGGAGAGCCCGGGGATCTCCGCGAACACGTCCGCGACCGCGTCGAACCACTCGCTGCCGCCCGCGCTGACCACGATCTCGCCGATGGCGGGGTCGAAGCGGCCGGCCTTGTCGAAGTCGGCCGCAAGACCGACCAGCCGGTGCAGCCACTCCCGGACCCGCTCGCCGTCGGCCCCGGGCATCGTGCCCTCGTACCCGGCGACGCCGACGAGCCGCAGGGCGGGGGCGGCCGCGACCGCGTCGGCGACGGCCGCGCACTCCGCCTCGGTCCGTACGCCCGTACGCCCCGTCGCGCCGGCCGCCAGCTCGACGACGACGTCCACGGGGCGGGTGGCGCCCGCGGCGCGCAGGGCCCCGTCCATCAGCTCGACGCCGCGCACGGAGTCGACGTAGCAGAGGAAACGGAAGTCCGGGTCGGCGTCGAGCTCGCCGGCGACCCAGCGGAGCGCGACCGGGTCGACGACCTCGTTCGCGAGGAAGATCCGGGCGATGCCGTGGGCCCGGTAGACGCGGGCCTGGTGGGGCACGGCGGCGGTGATGCCCCAGGCGCCGTGCGCCAGCTGCCGGTCGAAGAGCTGGGGGGCCATCGAGGTCTTGCCGTGCGGCGCGAAGGCCAGGCCGTGGCGATCGGCGTACGTCTCCAGGAGGCGGAGGTTGTGCTCGACGGACTCGGCGGAGAGGGCGAGGACGGGGGTGGTGAAGCCGCCGGTGAAGAGGTTGCGCCGCTGGGCGGCGAGCTCGCCGACGGTCAGTCCCTCGGCGTCCGGGGGCAGGGCCTTGAAGCGGTGGTCGACGCGCTCGTTCGCCAGGTCGGGCATGAGGCCTCCTCATCGAAGCGTTGCGAAGGGTGCAACAGTCATTGCGTATGTCGCTCAATGCTGTCTAGCATCCGGGCCAAGGCCGGGTCAATGGACCCCGCGAGAGTCGCAAGGGAGCGCCAGAGTGGCCGGAGAACCGCCCGTGGATGTCGTGTGCCTCGGCGAGTCCATGGTCACCTTCCTTCCCTCCCGACCGGGCCGCCTCGCCGACGTACCGGCCTTCGAGCGCGCGATCGGCGGCGCCGAGTCCAACGTCGCCTGCGCCCTCGCCGCCGCCGGCCACCGCACCCGCTGGGTCGGCCGGGTCGGCCAGGACGGATTCGGCGACCACCTCGTCGAGACCATCGGGGCCTACGGCGTCGACGTCACCGCCGTCGACCGCGACCCGCGGCGGCCCACCGGCGTCTACTTCCGCACCGCCGCCGACCGCGCCACCGACGCCCACGAGGTCGTCTACTACCGCGCCGGATCGGCCGCCTCCGCGATGTCGCCCGCGACCGTGCCGTACGAGACCGTCGCCGACGCCCGCGTCCTCCACCTCACCGGCATCACCGCCGCCCTCTCCGACGACTGCCTCGCCCTCATGCGCACCCTCACCGCGCCCCGGGCGGGCCGCCCCCTCGTCTCCTTCGACGTCAACTGCCGCCCCGGGCTGTGGCGCGACGGCGCCGCCACCGCCGGCCCCGTCCTCCTGGAACTCGCCCGCCGGGCCGACCTCGTCTTCGTCGGCGCCGACGAGGCCGAACAGGCCTGGGGCCTGGGCGACCCCGCCGCGATCCGCGCGGCCCTCCCCGAACCCGCCGTCCTCGTCGTGAAACGGGGCGCCGACGGCGCGACCGTCCACGAACGCACCGGCCCCGGAACCGACACCGTCGTGCACGTGCCCGCCCCCCGCGTCGACGTCGTCGCCGCCGTGGGCGCCGGAGACGCCTTCGCCGCGGGATTCCTCTCCGCCACCCTCCGCGGGCTCGACGCCACGGCCCGCCTCCGGCACGGCCACCTGCTGGCCGCCGCGGCCCTCACCGTTCCCGGCGACCTGGCCGCACCTCCCCGCCGCGCCCACGCCGACCGACTCGCCGCCCTCGCCCCGACCGCCTGGGGCACACTTCAGCTCGGCCCCGGCTGGACGGGGGACGACCAGGAGGGACGTACACCATGAGCCAGACCGTCGACCGGGCTCTCAGCATCCTGCCCTTGCTCGCGCAGGGTCCCGCCGACCTCGGACAGGTCGCCGACCGGCTCGGCGTCCACAAGTCCACCGCCCTCCGACTGCTGCGCACCCTGCACGAGCACGGCCTCGTCTACCGCCAGCAGGACCAGCGGTACCGGCTCGGCGCCCGCCTCTTCGCGCTCGCGCAGGAGGCCGTCGAGAACCTCGACATCCGCGAGATCGCGCACCCCCACCTCGCCGCGCTCAACGAACGGATCGGCCACACGATCCACCTCGCCGTCTACGAGGAGGGCGAGGTCCTCTACATCGACAAGGTCGAGAGCCGCTACCCGGTCCGCATGTACTCGCGCATCGGCAAGCCCGTCGCGATCACCGTCGCCGCCGTCGCCAAGCTGCTCCTCGCCGACCTGCCCGAACCCGAGCGCCGCGCCCTCGCCGGCAAGCTCGACTACCCCCCGTACACGCCCCGTTCGACCCCGAACGCCGCCGCCTTCCTCAAGGAGCTGGCGACCGTACGCGAACAGGGCTGGGCCACCGACCTCGGCGGCCACGAGGAGTCCATCAACTGCGTCGGCGCGCCCATCCGCGGCGCCGACGGGCGCGTCGTCGCCGCGATGTCGGTCTCGGCGCCCAACGTGGTCGTCACGGCCGAGGAACTCCTCTCCCTCCTCCCGCAGGTGCGCCGCACCGCGGACACCATCAGCCGGGAGTACTCCGGCACCTCCCCGAGCAAGGACAGCGCATGACCGAGCAGAACCTCGAGCACTCGACCGAGAAGACCGCCCTGACCCCCGCCACCCACACCGCCCCGCCCGCGAAGTTCTCGCACGGCGTGAAGAAGGGCAACATCCTCCAGGTCGCGGGCCAGGTCGGCTTCCTGCCCGCCGTCGAGGGCCAGGCCCCGACCGTCGCCGGCCCGACGCTGCGCGAGCAGACCCTCCAGACCTTCGCCAACGTCAAGGCGATCCTGGAGGAGGGCGGCGCGAGCTGGGACGACGTGATGATGACGCGCGTCTATCTGACGGACGTGGACCACTTCGCCGAGATGAACGCGATCTACAACCAGTACTTCGAGGAGCAGGGCCTCAAGGCCCCCGCGTCCGCCCGCACCACGGTCTACGTCGGTCTGCCCAAGGGCCTCCTCATCGAGATCGACGCCCTCGCCGTCCTCGGCTGACCCGGCACACACGGCCCGGGCACACGGCCCCGACACACACGGACCGGGCACGCCCGGCCGGAGCACATACGGCCCGGGCACACACGGCCGGAGCACATACGGCCGGAGCCCACGCGCCCGAACGGACCTGAACCGATCCACCTGAACCAGCCGCTCCACGGCACGGCGTTCTCCCCCCGAACGCCGTGCCGCGCTCCCCCCTACCCAAAAGCGAGGCCTCCCCCCGCCATGAACCCCGCCACGCCCCCGCACACCGGTGGACTGCTCCACCTGATACCCGGCACCGCCGGGCTGCTCACCGTCGCCGCCCTCGGCATCGCCGTCCTGCTCCTGCTGATCATCAAGATCCGGCTCCAGCCCTTCGTCGCGCTGCTCGCCGTCTCCATCGGCGTCGGCCTCGCCGCCGGCCTCTCCGTCACCGAACTCTTCGGCACCGTCCAGAAGTCCGCCGCCACCTCCGTCATCGAGACCGGCATGGGCGGCATCCTCGGCCATGTCGCGATCATCATCGGCCTCGGCACCATGCTCGGCGCGATCCTGGAGGTCTCGGGCGGCGCCGAGGTGCTGAGCAGCCGTCTCCTCGGCCTCTTCGGCGAGAAGCGCGCCCCCCTCGCCATGGGCCTCACCGGACTCGTCTTCGGCATCCCGGTCTTCTTCGACGTCGGCATCTTCGTCCTCGCACCGATCGTCTACGCCGCCGCCAAACGCTCCGGCAAGTCGATCCTGCTCTACGCCATGCCGCTGCTCGCGGGTCTCTCCATGACCCACGCCTTCCTGCCGCCGCACCCCGGCCCGGTCGCCGCCGCCGGCCTCCTGCACGTCTCGCTCGGCTGGGTCATCCTGATGGGCGTCCTCGTCGGCGTCCCCGCCGTGCTCGCGGCCTGGGCGTACGCCGGCTGGATCGGCCGCCGGCTCTTCGTCGCGGTCCCGCAGGACATGGTCGAGGCCGCCGACGAGGCCAGGGCCAAGGTCGCCGCCGAGCGGTCCGGCGCCGCCGAGCGGTCCGGCGGCACCGAGGCGCCCGTGGCGCTCTCCACCGTGCTCCTGATCATCGGCACGCCGCTGGTCCTCATCCTCGCCGCGACCTTCTCCTCCATCGCCCTGGACGAGTCCACCCTCCGCTCCGTCGTCGAGTTCTTCGGCAACCCCTTCGTCGCGCTGACGATCGCGCTCTTCCTCGCGTACTGGCTGCTCGGCATCCGGCGCGGCTGGTCCCGGAAGTCCCTGGAGCAGGTGTCCACCTCCTCCCTCAAGCCGGTCGGCAACATCCTGCTCGTCGTCGGCGCGGGCGGGGTCTTCGGCGCGGTCCTCAAGGTGAGCGGCGTCGCCCAGGCGCTCTCCGACACCTTCCACGACGTCGGTCTCCCCGTCATCGTGCTCGCCTACCTCATCTCCCTGGTGCTGCGTGTCGCCCAGGGCTCGGCGACGGTCGCCATCGTCACCACGGCCGGCATCGTGCTGCCCCTGGTCGAGGGCGGCGATCACTCGCAGGCCTTCCTGGCCCTCGTCATCATGGCGATCTCGGCCGGCTCGATCTTCGCCTCGCACGTCAACGACGGCGGCTTCTGGATGGTCTCCAAGTACTTCGGCATCACCGAACGGGACACCCTCAAGTCCTGGACGGTGCTGGAGTCCGTGCTCTCGCTGGCCGGCTTCGCGGCGGCGGCCGTGCTGAGTCTGTTCGTCTGAGCGCGAGGGCGCCCGGTGTCCGGCCCCTGACGCGTGAGGGCGCCCCGGCGGTGGTACCGCCGGGGCGCCCCGTCACGTACGGACCGTCAGGCCACGCAGTACTGCGCCTCCTTGCCGATCGAGCGGTACATGCAGTCGGCGTTCTCCAGGAGCTGGAGGACGGCGTCGCGGTTACGGCTCGTCTCGCGCTCGATGACCTCGTCGGGCGGGTAGAAGCCGCCGCCGCCGGACGAGGACGGGTACATCTCGAAGGTGTACGCGAAGATCCGCTGCGAGCCCCACAGGTAGTCGTCGATCGACCCGTCCGTGATGTAGAGGTCGCTGGACTGCTCGGGCGTGTAGCCGTTGCTGGCCGCCATCTTGCCGCCGACCGCCGCGAAGGCGTTCCGGTCGTCGAGCGTCATGCCCGGCGCGGTGTTGGCCGTGGTCCAGCCGAAGGGCCAGAGCACGAGCTCGCTGTACGTGTGGAAGTCGATGGCCGCGGTGATCTGCTGCTTGCCGCCGACCACCCGGGAGCGGACGAAGTCGGCGACGACCTTGACCTCGGGGGCGGACTCGGGGGCCGTGCCGCGGTACGTCTCGGAGCTCTTGGAACTCGAAGAGCCGCCGCAGCAGCCCCACTTGTAGTTCCAGTTCCGGTTCATGTCCGTACCGACGTACGAGGAGCCGGAGTTGGGCTGGCGGTTCTTGCGCCAGCTGCGGTAGGAGCCGCTCGCGATGTCGTACTCGCCGCCGTCCGGGTTGAGGTCCGGGACGATCCAGATTTCGCGGCCGTTCACGGCGTTGGTGATCCTGGAGTCGCTGCCGTACCCCGCGCCGAGCTCACGGAGGAGGTACAGCGCCATCTCGACGGTGAGGTGCTCGCGGGCGTGCTGGTGGTGGGTGAAGAGGACCTCGGGCTCGGCCTCGTCGGTGGCGACGTTGTCGCTGATCTTGATGGCGACGATGTCCCGGCCCTGGTACGACTTCCCGATCACCTGCTTGCGCATGATCGAGGGATAGGCGGCGAGGCGCTGGTCGATCTCCGCGTTCATCTCCGCGTAGTTGTGGTACCTCGCGTCGGCGGAGGGGAAGTCGAGCGGGCCGGCCACCTTGCCGCCCTCGGCGGTCCGGTCCGGCGGGCCGGGCAGGGCGACCGGCTTGTAGCCGAGCGCCTTGAGGTTCCTCAGCTGTTCGGCGTTGGCGCTGACCACGACCGACCGGGCGTCGACCTCGTCGATCGAGACGCCGGTGGCGGTCAGCGCGCTCCGGGCGGCCGGGGTGGAGGGTCCGGCGACCTCGTACTGCCGGATCACCTCGTCGGCGCCGACGGCGATCCGGGCGGCGGCCGACGACGGGTCGGCCCCGGCGGGTGTCGTGAGAGCGGACAGGGGCGCCGCGAGGGCGAGCGCCACGAGGGCCGCGAGGGTGGCGGACCTTCTGCCGCGGAAGGGACGTCGCATGCTGTCTCCTGGGTGGGGAGGGTGGGGGGTGCGACAAGCGCGTGCGGGTGTTGGGTGGCTCGGTGTTCGTTGGGCCGGTGATGCGGTGATGCGGTGATGCGGTGATGCGGTGATGCGGTGATGCGGTGATGCGGTGATGCGGTGATGCGGTG
>NZ_JACSCH020000004.1:92391-487855 GCF_014451325.2 Streptomyces sp. CB02980
TGCAGTCGCTCGGTGTTCGGCCTTCGGCCACATGGTGAGCCTGTGTCATGGACCGGTCAAGGTGCGGAGTTCGGCCATACTGTCCCGGTGGGGACCCTCATCGGTAGATACGTCATCGAGCACAAGCTAGGCGAAGGCGGCATGGGCACCGTCTATTTGGCCCGATCGCGCGGCGGGCGCGCCGTGGCCGTCAAGGTGGCGCGGCCGGAACTCGCCTCCGATCCCTCCTTCCGCGCGCGCTTCCGCGCCGAGGTCGCCGCGGCCCGGCAGGTCGGCGGCTTCCACACCGCCCAGGTCGTCGACGCCGACCCCGACGCCGAGGCGCCCTGGCTCGCCACCGCCTACATCCCCGGCCCCACCCTCGCGGCGCTCGTCACCGCCGAGGGTCCGATGGACGAGGGACGGCTGCGCTCGCTCGGCGCCGCGCTCGCCGAGGCCCTGGAGGCCATCCACGCCTGCGGGCTCGTCCACCGAGACCTCAAGCCCGGCAACATCGTCATGGCCCCCGACGGGCCCCGCGTCCTCGACTTCGGCATCGCCCGGGCGCTGGAGTCGACCCGGCTCACCGCCACCGGCTCCGCCTTCGGCACCCCCGGCTACCTCGCCCCCGAACAGGCCCTCGGCGAGGAGGTCACGGGCGCGGCGGACGTCTTCGCGCTGGGCGCGGTGCTGGTCGCCGCGGCGGGCGGCCGCCCCTTCGGGGACGGCACGCCGATGGGCCTCATGTACCGCGCCGTCCACGAGGACCCGGACCTCGCCTCCGTACCGGAGCCCCTGCGCGGGCTCGTGGGCCGCTGCCTCGCGAAGGACCCGGCCGGCCGGCCGACGCCGGAGGAGATCCTGGACGTGCTGGGGGAGGGGGCGCGGGACGGGGCGGGAGCGGTGCCGCCGCCGACGGTCCTCGACGCGCCCGCGACGCCGCGCCACCCGGTCCCGCCGGGGTTCGGTCCGCCGCAGGACTCGATCCCGCCGTCGTACGGACCGGCGCGGGGTGGCGTCCCGTCGACACCCGTGCCGCCGCAGGTCGCGGTCCCGTCGCCGTACGCGCTCCCGGCTCCGCACGACTCGGTCCCGCCGGGCTTCGGGCCGCCCAACCCCGCCTTCTTCGTCCCGCCGCCGCCCGTCGCGCCCCCGCAGCCCGTGCCGGATTTCGTGGCCGCCGACAACGTGTACGGGATCGTCGTGGACGGCGCCGGAATCTGCCTCCAACTACTCGACGAGGAAGCGGAGTTCACCTGGGCCGAGATCGGAGCCGTACGGTACGAACGGACCCGGCGCGGCCGGTGGCTGCGGATCGCCGTCGACCTGTACGACGGCACCAGCTACCTCTGCGAGATCGACGGCCGCCGGGTGGCCAGGGTCGAGGAGTGGGTCACCGGGCTCGACAGGGTCCTGGTCCGGTTCCTGCCCAGGTGAGGTCCCACGCCCACGCCCGATGCCTGACGCGTGAGGTCACGGGCTTGAGGAAACGAAGCCTGAGGAGACGACGCGGCGCCTGAGGAGACGACGCGGCGCCGCCGGGAGACCGGCGGCGCCGCGGGTGGTGCGGGATCGTTGCGTTACGGCAGGTTGTGGACGTGCGGGCCCACCGCGTTCGACCAGGCGTTGCCGGCCGTCGCGTCCCAGTTGGTCGACCAGGTCATCGCGCCGCGCAGCGTCGGCCAGGCCTGGGCCGGCTTGAAGGTGCCGCAGCTCGTGAGCTTGGTCAGGCAGTCGAGCGCGTTCTTCACGATCTGCGGGTCGACGTAGCCGCTGCCCGCGCCCCGCGTGGAGGCGGGGACGCCCAGGCCGACCTGCGACGGGGAGAGACCGCCCTGGATCTGGATGCAGGCGAGCGCGGTGAGGAAGTCCACCGAGCCCTGGCTGTAGACCTTGCCGTCGCAGCCGAGCATCGAACCGCTGTTGTAGTACTGCATGTTGACGACCGTGAGGATGTCCTTCACGGCGAGCGCGGCCTTGAAGTACTCCGTGCCCGTGTTCTGCATGTCGATGGTCTGCGGGGCCATCGTCAGGACCAGCGACGAACCGGCCTTGGCGGACAGCTGACGCAGCGCCTTGGTCAGGTAGGTCGAGTTGATGCCGTGCTCGAGGTCGATGTCGACGCCGCTGAAGCCGTACTCCTGCATGAGGGCGTACGCGCTGTTCGCGAAGGCGGTCGCGGAGGCGTCACTGTTGATCGTGACGTTCCCCTTCTCGCCGCCGACCGAGATGATGACGGACTTGCCGGCGGCCTTCTTCGCGGCGATGTCCGCCTTGAAGTCGGCGACCGAGGCGTAGCCGACGGCCGGGTCGAGGTTGAAGACGATCTGGCCGGCCGTGGTCGTCGAGTCGGCGAAGGAGACGGCGATGATGTCGTACTGCGACTGCACGTCCCGCAGCTTCTGCACCGTGGCGCCGTTGTTGAAGTTCTGCCAGTAGCCGGTGAGGGCGTGCTTGGGCACGGCCGGGCCGGGGCCCGGATCGGTGACCTTGGCGGTCCTGGCCGAGACGGCGCCGGACTTCGCGGACTCGCCCGCGGAGTTCGTCGCGGCGACCTGGAACTGGTACGCCGTGTCGGCCGTGAGTCCGGTGACCGTGGCCGAAGTGCCGCTCACCGTCTGCGGGTTGCCGCCGTCCCGGTACACCTTGTAGCCCGTGGCGCCGGAGACAGCGCCCCAGCTCAGGGCGACCGATGAGGAGGTGACGGTGCCCGCGGCGAGACCGGCCGGGGTGGACGGGACCACCGGGTCCGGGTCCTGGCCGCCGCCCCCGTCGGGGCCGAAGACGCTGACGTCGTCGACGGAGTACGGGGAGGTCCCGTACCAGCCGTGGGTGTAGATCTCGACCGAGGTGGTGCTCGCCCCGGTGGTGAAGGTGGTGGTGAGCTGCTTCCAGGCGGCGCTGTCGGGCGTCCAGGTGGAGACGCTGCCGGAGCCGGTCCCGGTGTTGTTCGCGCCGAGGTAGGCGTAGCCGCCCTGGACCCAGGCGCTCAGCGTGTACGTCGAGTTGGGCTTCACGGCCACGGTCTGCGCGCACTTGGCGTTGTCGAGCCCGGCCGGGGTCGCCCGGAGCGCGCCGGCCCCGGTGCGGACCGGGGAGGAGACGGCGGCGCCGCTCCCGGCGGAACAGGACCAGTTGGCGAGGCCGTTCTCGAAACCGGCGTTCTTGGCGACGTTGACGTCGGCCGCCTGCGCGGTGCCGGCTCCGCCGACGAGGACGAGCCCGGAGCCGACGGCGAGCGCGAGCGCTCCGCCGAGCCAGCGGCGTCCGTGCGGGCGGGTGGTGGTGCGGTCCACGTGCATCCTCCGGAGGGGAGTTGGGGATGTGGGGGATGTGGAGGTGCCGTACGTCGTCGTACGGAGGGGCTCGTACGGGGGTACGAGGCGGTACGGGGGGTATGGGGGTGCAGAGGGTGCCCGAGGTGCGGGCGATGCGGGCGGTGCGGGCGGTACGGCGATGCAAGAGGTACGGGGAGTGCGGACGGTGGCCACCGCTGTGGGGACAAGTTGGTCCAGACCAATCGCGTTGTCAAGACCTCTGGCAGCAAGCCCTGTTCGGAGCGGGTGACGGCTGCGCGGAACGGGCCGACGGGTCCGGGCTCCGGGCCCCCAAGAAAGGGGGACAGCTTGGCGGATTGTGTGTTCACCACCCCGGGGGACGTGGATAAGGTGCAGAGACGGCAGCACCCTGCGGTGATGCCGTGAACGCGGTAAGTGATCCGCGGCCCCCGGGACACCGGAGGCCGGAGGGGACGGGGGGTCCGACGTGCCGACAGCGATCGCGGTCACCAGTGCCGACCTGGCGCTGCAGCCGACCGACCCCGGGACCCCGCACGCCACCGTCCTGCCGGCCCCCGACACCCAGTCGCTCGACGCCTCGATCGCCGACATGCAGCAGCTCCTCGCGCGGTACGGACACGTGGTCGTCGTCTGCCCCACCTCCGCCCCGGCCGCCGTCGAACAACGACTGCGCGCCGTCCGCGCCCTCCTCGAAACAGACCGGATCGCCCTGGTCAGGACCGACCTGCCACCCCTCGGAGCGGCCGTACTCGTCCGCCAGCTCCGGCAGTTGGCGGGCTGCGACTTCAGCCCCGGCGTCCTGGCCTCCGCCGCCCGGCTGCTCGCCCACTACATCTACGCCGGCGCCGTCCTCGGCTCCGTCTCCCGGCTCGACCGCGTCCCCGTCAGCCTCGGCTCCCACCTCAAGGGCTGGCTGCCCGGCGCCCATTTCGCCGTACTCGCCGGACCCACCGCGCAGATCACCCGCGTCGGCAGCGGCGAGGTGACCCTCCCCGGACCGGAGTTCACCACCGAGCTCCTGCTCGCCCGCGGCCAGCTCCAGACCGACTGGCCCACGACCACCCTCGTACCCGGCTGGCGGATCCACGGCGCCGTCCTGGAGACACCGCTGCCCGAGGCCTCGCCGCGCTGGTGGGGGACGGGAAAGCTCGTGGAGTTCGCCGCGTACCTGCCCGACCTTCCCGTCCTCTACCAGCTCGTCTCCTCCGTACGGCGCGAGACGTGCCACTGGTGCGCGATGGACCTCATCGGCGACCGCTGCGGCTTCTGCGGGGCACCCCTCCGGATCGGAGCGGTGCCGGAGCAGGGCGGTCGCGCGCTGAACGGCGCCCAGGGCGGAGGTCGACGCGACGGCGGCACCCGTGCGCTCGGGCCGGGAGTGCAGGCGACCCACCCGGCGGGCGCACACCCGGTCCAACAGCCGGGCGGCACGCACCCGGCCCCGTACCAGGACCCGGCCCCGTACCAGGACCCGCACCCGGGCCACCAGGCCCACCAGGCCCACCAGGCCCACCCGGCTCACCCGGCCTCCTCGTACACCGAGCTCACTCCCGCGAACGTGCAGGGGAACCCCACCCGTGCCCTGCCGTGAGCAGCTCCTCGCCCCTCGCGCGACTCCGCTCCGCGACCCCTCCTCCCGCCCCCGACCGTCCGCACCCGTCCGCCCCGGACCCACGTCTCCGATCGAGGTAGTACGGCCATGAACTCCCGCCAGCGCCGCGGCGTGATCCTGCTGCTGCTGTCCGTCCTGTGCGCGATCGGCGCCTTCGCCGGTGTGCTCGCCGTCATCAGCGACGTGAACTCCAAGGTCGGCCCGGAGACCACCGCGTACCGGATCAAGGACACCGTGGCGCCGTACACCCCCCTGAGGGCGAGCCAGTTCGAGAAGATCTCCATGCCGAAGCGCTGGCTCTCGGAGACCGCCGTCACCGACCTCCGCCAGATCGAGGGCCGGATCGCCGTCACCCAGCTCAAGGCCGGCTCGCTCCTCCAGTCCGACATGATCGTCGAGCAGCCCGAACTCCAGCCAAACCAGCAGGAGATCGCGATCATGATCGACGCCGCCACCGGCGTCGCGGGGAAGATCACCGCGGGCGCCACCGTCAACATCTACGCCACCTTCGCGGGCGACAAGAAGGGCGAGGCCGCCCAGTCCCGCATGATCGTCGCCGGCGCCCGCGTCCTCGACGTCGGCAAGCTCACCCCGATCAGGGACAGCTCCCAGAGCTCCGCACGCGCCAACGCGGCCGTGCCGATCTCCTTCGCCCTCTCCACCCTCGACGCCCAGCGCGTCGCGTACGCCGAGTCCTTCGCCGAGCACGTACGCCTCGCCCTGGTCGCCCCCACCACCGGCGGCGCCCCCGCCGACCAGCGCGACCGCACCTACACGCTCGAAAAGGACAAGTGAGGCCGGTATGACCACCAGGATCCTGCCGGCCGTCGGCGACCCCGACGCGGCCCGGTCCGTCACCACGCTCATCGGGCAGCTTCCCGACGCCGAGCCCGCCCTACCGGTCACCGACTCCACGCAGCTCGTCGACACGCTCGCGCGGCTCGCCGCCGCCTCGCTCGACGAACTCCCCGAGGTCGTCCTGGTGCACGAGCGGATCGGCCCCGTTCCCGCGCTCGAACTCGTCCGCGAGGTCGCCCTCCGCTTCCCCGCCGTCGGCGTCGTCCTCATCACCGCCGACGCGAGCCCCGTCCTCTTCTCCGCCGCCATGGACTCCGGCGCGCGGGGACTCGTCACCCTGCCGCTCGGCTACGAGGAGCTCGCCAGCCGCGTCCAGGCCGCCGCCCAGTGGTCCGTCGGCGTCCGCCGCCACCTCGGCGCGGGGGCCGACCGGGTCACCGGCCCCGGCGGCACCGTCGTCACCGTCAGCGGTGCCAAGGGCGGCGTCGGCGCCACCGTCACCGCCGTCCACCTCGCCCTCGCGGCCCGCGCCTCCGGCCGTACCGTCGCGCTCGTCGACATGGACCTCCAGAGCGGCGACGTCGCCTCCTACCTGGACGTCCAGTTCCGGCGTTCCGTGGCCGACCTCGCCACCATCGCCGACATCTCGCCGCGCGTCCTCCAGGACGCCGTGTACGTCCACGAGACCGGCCTCTCCCTGCTCCTCGCCCCCGCGGAGGGCGAGCGCGGCGAGGAGGTCACCGACCGCGCCGCCCGCCAGATCGTCAGCGCCCTGCGCGGCCGGCACGAGGTCGTCGTCGTCGACTGCGGCTCCCAGCTCAACAGCGCCAACGCCGCCGCGATCGAGATGGCCGACACCGCCGTCCTCGTCGCCACACCGGACGTGGTCGCCGTCCGGGCGGCCAAGCGGACCGTACGCATGTGGGAACGGCTCCAGGTCCGCAAGGCCGAGGAGACGGTGACCCTGGTCAACCGCCACCACCGCTCCACCGAGATCCAGCCGCCCCTCGTCCAGAAGATCACCGGCACCCGGGTCGCGGGCATCGCCGTCCCCGCCCACTTCAAGGAGCTCCAGGCGGTCGTCGACGCGGGCCGGCTGCACGAGCTCGACGCCAAGTCGACGGTCAAGCAGGCGCTGTGGGCCCTCGCCGGCGAGCTGGGCCTGGTCCAGGCACCGGCCGCGGCGCCGGCGGCCGGCCAGCCCGGCAAGCAGCTCGCACGGGCGGGCGACCGGGGCTCGCTGGGGCTGCGCCGCCGCGCCGGAGGGCGCTGAACCATGCGTATCCACCGGGGCTCGGGCAGCGACGACAGGGGGCAGGTGGCGGTCGAGTTCCTCGGCATGGTGCCGCTGATCCTGCTCACCCTCGCGCTGCTCTGGCAGGTCGTCCTGGTCGGGTACGCGTTCACGCTCGCGGGGAACGCGGCGGACGAGGCGGCGCGGGCGTGCGCCGTCGGCGACGACGGACCGGCGGCCGCCGGCCGGCACATCGGCGGCGCCTGGAGCGCCTCCGGTGGGGACTGCGAGCGGGGCGGCGGCATGGTCCACGTCCGGGTCTCCGTCGAGGTGCCGGTCCTCGTCCCGGGGCTCGGCGGGCTCTTCCCGGTGGCGGGCGAGGCGGGGGCCGTGGACGAGGAGGGCCTCACGCCATGAGGAGAGACCCGTGCACGGGGCGGCGCGACCGCGGTCAGGCCGCCATCGAGTACCTCGGCTTCCTGCCGATCCTGCTGATCGTCGGCCTCGCCGGACTTCAGCTCGGCATCGCCGCGTACGCCGCGCAGCAGGCGGGCACGGCGGCACGCGCGGCCGCACGGGCGGAGAGCAGCGACGCGGAGGACGGGCCCGACGCCCAGGCGGCCGCCACCGCCGCCGTGAGCGGCTGGGTCGATCCTGTCGTCCTCAGCTCCCCGGGGGGCGACGAGGTCACCGTCACCGTGAGAGTGGCGATCCCGTCCGTCGTGCCCTTCGTGGACGACTTCGGCACCGTGGAGAAGACCGCCACCATGCCCCTGCCCGACGAGGAGGACGAGTGAGAAGGGACCACGAATCATGAGTCTGCGGGCCCGGATCAACGCCCCCGAGGATCACGGGGGCAGCGCTGCGGCCAGGGAGGACGGCCATCTGGTCGCCTCCTTCCGCGCCAAGCTGCTGGAGGAGATCGACCTCACCGAGATGTCCGCGCTCGCGGCCGCCGAGCGGCGGGCCCGTCTGGAGCGCGTCCTCGGGCACATCATCAGCCGTGAGGGGCCCGTCCTCTCCACCGCCGAGCGGGCCCAGCTGATCCGTCGGGTCGTCGACGAGGCCCTCGGTCTCGGCGTACTCGAACCGCTCCTGGAAGACGCCTCGATCACCGAGATCATGGTCAACGGCCCCGACCAGATCTTCATCGAGCGCGCCGGCCGCGTCGAACTGCTGCCGCTCCGCTTCGCCTCCCACGACCAGCTGATGCAGACCATCGAGCGGATCGTCTCCACCGTCAACCGGCGGGTCGACGAGTCGAACCCGATGGTCGACGCCCGGCTGCCGTCCGGCGAGCGCGTCAACGTCATCATTCCGCCGCTCTCGCTCACCGGGGCCACCCTCACCATCCGCCGCTTCCCCCGGGCGTACACGCTGCACGAGATGGTCGGCCTCGGCTCGCTCGACGAGCAGATGCTGCTCCTGTTGTCGGGACTGGTTCAGGCCAAGTTCAACCTGATCGTCTCGGGCGCCACCGGCACCGGGAAGACCACCCTCCTCAACGCCCTCTCCGGTCTCGTCCCCGACGGCGAGCGGATCATCACCATCGAGGACTCGGCCGAACTCCAGCTCCAGCAGTCCCATGTGATCCGCCTTGAGGCCCGCCCGCCGAACATCGAGGGCCGCGGAGCCATTTCCATCCGCGATCTCGTCCGCAACTCGCTCCGCATGCGGCCCGACCGGATCATCGTCGGTGAGGTCCGCGGCGGGGAGACCCTCGACATGCTCCAGGCGATGTCCACCGGCCACGACGGCTCGCTCGCCACCGTCCACGCCAACTCGGCGGAGGACGCCCTGATGCGGCTCCAGACGCTGGCGTCGATGTCGGAGGTCAAGGTGCCGTTCGAGGCGCTCCGGGACCAGATCAACAGCGCCGTGGACGTCCTCGTCCAGCTCACCCGGCACCCCGACGGCACCCGCCGGATCACCGAGATCTCCGTCCTCGCCTCCCACGGGCGCGAGCGCTTCCTGCTCGCCACGGTGTGCCGCTTCCAGGCGCAGCCGGTGGCCGCGGACGGGCGGGTGTACGGGCGGTTCACGTACCACCCGCTGCCGAGGCGGGTCGCCGAACGGCTCTATCTGGCGGGCCAGCCCATTCCGCAGGCCTTCGGCGTGGCCGTGACGGAAGGCCACCTCACCACCCGCGAAGCCGACTGATGCCGACGAGAGCCGACGAGGAGCAAGGCACATGATCGACCCCTTCTGGCTGACGATCGGCGTCGCCCTGCTCTGCTGCGTCCTGGGCATCACCGGGCTCCAGCTGTACGCGAGCGGGGCACGCCGGCACGCGGCGCTCGTCGCGCGGCTCGACGAGTCGGGCGCGCCCGAGGGCACCGGCCGTCGGAGGCGCCGCTTCCAGGGCGTCGACCGGCGGGTCCGCCGGACGGCCCTCGGCCGGAAGCTGGAGCTGCGGATCGCGGCGACCGGTCTCGACGTCACCCCGGGCGAGTTCACGGTGGCCCTGGCGGGGACGGTGGCCGTCCTGTGGGTCGTCGGCCAGGCCGCGCTGTCGCCGTTCTTCGGACCGATCTGCGGACTGCTGGGCATCTGGGTCGCCATGGGCTATCTCGGCTGGCAGCGTCAGAAGCGGATCGAGAAGTTCATCAACCAACTCCCGGAACTCTCCCGGATCCTGGCCAACGCCACGCAGGCCGGGCTCGCGCTCCGGATGGCCCTCAGCCTGGCCGCCGACGAGATGGAGGCGCCGGCCGGGGACGAACTGGAGAAGGTGGCGCAGCAGTTGTCCGTCGGTACGTCGCTCGACGACGCCCTGGGGGAACTCGCCGAACGCCTCCCGTCCCGCGAACTCGTCGTCCTCGTCACCACCTTGGTCCTGGCCAACCGGGCCGGCGGCACCGTCGTCTCGTCCCTGCGGAACCTCACCGAGACGCTGGAGGAGCGCAAGGAGACCCGGCGGGAGGTCCGTACCCAGCTCTCGCAGGTGAGCATGACCGCGTACTCCGTCCCGGTCATCGGCGTCGGTTCGCTTCTGCTCATCGACAACATGCAGCCCGGGGCGCTGGACCGGATGACCGGTTCGGGCCTGGGTCAGTTCGCCGTCGTCGCCGCGTTCGCCCTGTACGTGGTGGGCTTCATCGCCATCCGCCGCTTCTCGAAGATCGACGTGTAGGGACGGACTGCCGCCGTGGACCTCCTCCTCGCCCTCCTCGCGGGCCTCGCCGTAGCCGGGGCCGCGTACGGTGTCCGCCTCTACCGCGCGGACGCCAAGCTCCCCGACGACCTCCGGCTCGCCCTGGAGGTCGGCGCCACCAGGACCGGGGCCGTCGACTCGGCCGTCGACCGCCTGGGCATGCGCTGGTCGCCGACCGTGCTCCGTCTGATGGGCCCCAAGCGGGTCAACGCGGTCCGGCGCCGGATCGACCTGGCCGGAAACCCCGGCGGCCTGACGATCGACCGGTACGGGGCGAGGCGGGCGGTCTACGGCTTCCTGGGCGTCCTGGGCGGTCTGCTGATGCTGAGCAGGGGGTCCTTCCTGGTGGCGGTCCTGCTCTTCGCGTTCGGCGCTTTCTGGACGGAGGTCGGCATCTGGTCGGCGGTCCGCATCCGCAAGGACCAGATCGAACGCACGCTGCCGGACTTCCTGGACGTGCTGGCCGTCGTGGTGTCGGCGGGACTGGGCTTCCGGCAGGCCCTGGAGCGGGTGGCGGAGAAGTACGAGGGTCCGTGGGCGGACGAACTCCGCATCACGCTCCGGCAGATGGACATGGGCGTCAGCCGCCGCCAGGCCTTCGACGAACTGCGCCGCCGGAACGACTCGGAGCAGGTGGCGCAGTTCGTGACGGCGCTGCAGCAGGGCGAGGAGCTGGGCGCGCCGATCGTGGACACGCTGATACAGATCGCCAACGACATGCGGCGCACGGACGCGCAGAACGCGCGGAGGAAGGCGGCGAAGGCGGTCCCGAAGGCGACGATGGTCATCACGACGCTGATGGTCCCGGCGACGATGATCCTGCTGGGCGCGGGCCTGTTCCTGGGCACGGGAACGGACTTCGGGTCGGTGACGGGCGAGTGAGGGACGCGTCGCGGGTCGGCCAGGGGGCGTCTTCGGGGGGCCCGGCTGTCCGAATGTGGCCGCACTGTGAGACAGACCCTTCGCGCGTGCAACGGAGTGTGGAACAGTGGGGACGGAGGGTGAGGGGGGTGGGAGCGATGGGCGTGAACGGGCTGACGGTCGCGGCGACTTGCGCGATCACGAAGTGGCCGGTCAGGGGCACCGGCCGAATCTTCGCCAAACTCCCCACCCACACCCGTACCGAGGCCATAGCCTCATTGCTGGGCTCCAGGCCCACCCGATGACCAGGGCCCACAGAGGGGCCCACGGGCCCTGTGCGCCGACCGGACGGCCGGCGTACCGTGACCGTGCGCAGGCGTCTGAACGCGGAGGGGACCACGATGAACGACGCGATGCTGAAGGCCCTGACGAGGGCCAAGGTGGGAGTGACCGCGCGACTGCTGCGAGGGGATCGCGGGCAGACGGCGGTGGAGTATCTGGGGATCATTGTGGTGGTGGTGGCGATTGTGGTCGCGATCACCGGCACGGATCTGGGGCAGTCGATCAAGGGCGCGATCAGCCAGAAGATCGCGGAGTTGACCGGTGGTGGCGGCGAGTAGGCGCTGCACACCGGGAGCGGGACTCAGGGCAGGCGTTCCCGGTGTACATCGCCGCCATCGGGGGTCTGCTGTTCCTGGCGTTCGTCTACTTCGTGGTGGGGCAGGCCGCGGCGACGCGTAACAGCGCCCAGACTGCGGCCGACGCGGCGGCACTCGCCGCTGCGGAGGATGCCCGGAACCAGCTCCGCGAGGGGTGGCTCGGAGTGGTTCTCGATCCTGAGCAGTGGGACGGGTTCCTCAAGGGGAGGACGTACGACAGCTCCTCGGCGTGTCAGCGCGCCGCTGTCTTCGCAGCCAAGAACGGCGGGGTGCTCCCGGACGGCGATTGCGTCCCTCTTGCAGGACAACAGGGTTTCAGCGTCACCGTGCGTACGCAGGAAAGCGTCGGTCTCCCGGGAACCGAGGCGCGGCATGCCGTCGCATCCGCGAGGGCCCTGATCGAGCCGAAATGCACCTTCGCGGCACCGGAAGAGCCTGAACCGGAGGAAACCGAGCCGGATCCCGACCCCACGGAACCAGAGGACGAGCCGGAGCCGGAACCCGAGCCGATCACCGGACTCACCTGTGGTGAAGAGGCCTGGACGATCGACCCCGACGACCCGGTACTGCCAAGTGCCGTAGATCTCTTCACTGTCCGACTGGCCGGCGACGACGAGTAAAGGAAGCGCGCTTCATGAATGTTCGGTACGCACGAAAGGGGCTGGCCTCCCTCGCGGTCGCGTCGTTGGCACTCCT
Organism: Streptomyces sp. CB02980; assembly: GCF_014451325.2. Lineage (GTDB taxonomy): Bacteria > Actinomycetota > Actinomycetes > Streptomycetales > Streptomycetaceae > Streptomyces. Next base: position 104,684 of record NZ_JACSCH020000004.1, read on the forward strand.
CGCGGTCGGCTGCGGAGCCGAGGAGAAGCCGAAGGCGGACAAGCCGGCCGCGACCACTGCGGCACCTCAGAAGACGCAGGAAGGGCAACAGCCGCAGAGCACGGAGGAACCCGTAGAGGTGGTGGCCGTACTCAAGGGCCAGAAAGGGCTTGAGCTGGAGATCAACTCTGCGGAACGCGACGCAGGTGGGTTCCTCACCGTCAAGGGGCGATTGCGGAACACCTCGGGTGCCATCAGCGCCATTCCCCCCCAGACAAGCGGTAATGAGACAGAAGTGGTCAAGCATGGGACTTCGTTGGGGGGCGCCACCCTTGTCGATGCTGTTGGCAAGAAGCGCTACTACGTCCTGAGGGACACCGACGGGCGGCCGCTCACCACCACCGGGCTCGACAGCCTAGGTCCCGCCAAGTCCACAGCCGTCTTCATGCAATTCCCCGCCCCACCCCCCACGACCACCGACGTCTCGCTCCAGCTCCCCACCTTCGAACCCGCCACCCTCAAACTCTCCTGAGGCGACGCCATGACGACGACATCCCGCCGCCTCGCCGCTCTCCTGGTCGCCTCCGTCGCCCTGGGGCCCTTCGTCGTGCCCGTCGCTTACGCCGACGATCCGCCCGGGTCCGCCGCCAGTGCCTCCCCGCCGCCGGCCATCGATCCCGACTCCCCGGGGCTCATGCTTCCCGACGGTGCCACCCTCGCCGCCGCCAAGGTGCTCGACATCAAGCAGATCGTCGAGGACGAGGGCGGTGAGCAGCGCCGTCAGGACACCAACGTCGATGTGACGTTCGCGCTGCAGGCCGAGGTCCTGTTCCCCAAGAACAGCGCCAAGCTCGGGGCCGCCTCCAACGCCCGTATCGCCGCCATCGCCGCCGAGATCAACAAGCTCGGCTCCGGCCGCGTCCGCGTCTTCGGGTTCACCGACAACCTCGGGACGTACGAGCACGGGCTCAAGCTGTCGAAAGAGCGGGCCGTCGCCGTGCAGCAGGTCCTCGCGCGGAGCCTCGACCCGGGCACGACCTTCGACATCCGCGGCTACAGCGAGGACTACCCGATCGCCGACAACGGCTCCGAGGAGGGCCGCAAGAAGAACCGTCGCGTCGAGATCTCCTTCCCCCGCACCACACCACCCGTCACCCCCTGAGGTCGGCGCCTCAGGACCGGCCCGCGGGCATACTGGCGTGTCATGAGCACTGCCGGTTTCACCCTTCGTCACACCGACCCCCAGGCCGCGTCGAGGTGGCTCGCCCCCGCGCCCTCCTGGGGCGGGTCGATCCCCGGGCTCGGGTTCGTGGAGATGCGGTACGGGAACGCCGTCGGGCGGGGCGACAGCTTCGCTCAGTTCTCGGTCGCCGGTGAGCGTCTGCCGCAGGGGGTCTTCAGCGGCATCAGGTTCGGGAGGGCACCGTTGCCCGCGCGCGCCAGGTTCCAGGTCGGTGAGTACACCGGGACCCTGAGCCGCCGCCGCAGCGGGCTGTCCCGTGACGGCCGCGCCCTGCGCATCGGTCTCGCCGGCCGCTCGTACCGCTACCGGCGGGGCCAGGACAAGAGGGTCCATGAGCTGCTCCGGCAGGGGGTCGTCGTCCGCGTCACCCGCGACGACTGGAGCAGGCCGGTGACGCTCGACGTCAGGACCGAGGGCCAGGCCGACGCCGTGGACCTCTCCCTGGCCCTGCTCCTCCAGGGCGTCTACACCCGGCACCTGGCCCAGGGCGGCCGCTGGTACTCCCTGCCGGGCCGGGTCCTGAACCGTACGCCCGACATCTTCTGACTCCTCCGATGACTCCTCCGACGGCTCAGGTGCCCGGCTTCCAGAGGGTGACCTCCAGGGCGATCTGCGTCGGCGGGGCGATCGAGGGTTGTGGGTTGCCGCCGATGAAGTCGGTGATCACGACCCGGGCGAAGTTCCCCTTGTCGGTCAGGACACAGAGGACCGTCTTGGCGGGGAGGTCCCACGTGGACATGGCGGACTCGGTGAAGCCGCCGACCCTGGCAGCCCGGGCGCAGTCCGCGGCCGTCTCCGACGCGTCCGTGGGCTGGAGCTGGGCGGCGTTGCGGCCGTTGCGCAGGGACAGGTAGCCCTCCAGGGTGTTCTGGTAGGTCAGATCGGCCTCGATGGGGACGCCGCTCTGCTCGGCCTTCTCCTTCGCCCTGTCCCACTCCTCGCCGGTGTACCGGTGTGTGGCCGGGGCGTCGAAAGTCGATGCTGCCGAGGTCGGAACCGGACGGCAGGCCGAGGGACATGGCCTGCTTCGGGTGGAACTGCGTGTACGACGCGGTTGCCGGTGCCGGTGCCGGTGCCGTCGCCGTCGAGGAGTCGTCGGGGGAGGGCGCGTCGCTCTCCTGGTCCGAGGGCGTCGAGGGCGTCGAGGGTTCCTCCGAGGGCGGCTCCTCGGAGGTCGACGGAGGCGTCGTGCTCGGCTCCGTGGCCGTGGGCGGCTGCGTCGGTGCCTTCGCGTCCGACGGCCTCTCGCCCTTGTCCGTCAGGGCGGAGGTCAGGACGGCGCCTGCCAGGGAGAAGACGCCGACGATGACCGCACCGATGATGGTGATCCGGACGGCCTCGCTCTGCCTGCCGAACCAGCCCTGCCGTCGGGGCGGCTGCGGGGGAGGGGGCGGGAACGGCCCGCCGGGCGAACCGGCGTTCCGGTGCGGGTGGTTGCTCGGAGGCATGGGGGCCGTGGACACCGAAACTCCCTGTTTCTCTCTGGTGTTGGTGGAGATCGTCGAGACGCGCTGCCGTGGTGATCTCGTCGCAGTCAACGGACTGTGTCGTGCACCTCGGTTGCTCCTCCTCGTCAGAGAGTCAGCGCCGCCCTGATCGTGGCCGTCATCCGGTCCGGATGCCGGAAGACCTCGCCCGCCGTGAACCGCAGCACCCGGCGGATCTCCGGGCAGGACTGCAGCGCGTTGAAGCGGGCCACGTCCCGCTCGTGGGCCCGGCGGGTGCCGTGGAAGGCGTAGCCCTCGACCTCCACCGCCAGGCCCTGCGCGCGGAACAGGAAGTCCGGTCGCAGCGGAGGCCCCGCCGCCGTCCGCAGGACCGGCTGGCACTCCGGGAACAGGTCGGCGTCCCCCATCCGCAGCCTCGCCACCGTCTCCGCCGGTGAGCCAGACGCCGGCTCGGCGAGCCGCAGCCAGGACCGGGCGCGGGGCGCTCCCCGCCGGGGCGCCGCGAGTTCGGCGGTGAGGTCCTCGTAGCGGACGAGCGCCTCGCGCCGCACCCCCTCGACCGCCCGCCGCGCGAGTGCCGAGTCGGCGACCACCACGGCCTCCTCCCGGCTGCCGGCCGCCCGTATCAGGTCGCCGACCGTCCGTGCCGGGGTCGTGGTCCGCAGGCCCCGTCGTATCGACCCGTCGCCTGCCGTCAGGAACCTCGTGCCGTGGACGCGCACCCGTGTCCCCTCGCCGGCCGTCGAGCGGGACGGTGCCGGGGCGGTGAACTCCAGGCGGTCCACCCCTCCCGGCGCCCTCAGCCGCTCGATGCGGTGCAGTCGCGCCGCCGTCCCGTGGCTGCACACCCACTCCGGACGCAGGAGCTGGAGCGCCGTCGCCCGCACCCGCCAGTCCACCTCCTTCCCCGGGGCCGCCCACGCGCCCCGGCAGATCCGCTGCCAGCCGTCCCCGCGCAGACGGCCGGCCAGGCGGCCCGGCGGCCAGCCCGCCGCGACCGCCCAGACCGTCAGGAGGACCCCGCCCCTGGCGAGGATCGCCAACTCGTACATACGCCCAACGATCCACGGAAGAGGGACACTTCGCACCCCCTGTGGAAAACCTGCCGAAAGCCGTCGTCAGGAAAGCGCAAAGGTGGGGGGACAAGCCCATCGGGCAGGAGCATTCTGGACAGATGACGACGACGGGCGAGACTCCGGGCGCGGCCCCGGGTCTGCGGAGCGCGCAGAGTGTGCAGAGTGTGCAGTTGGTCAGCGATCTCGTCACCCGGATCCCCGAGTTCCGGGACGTGTACGAGAACCACGTCTTCCATCAGGGCGGTGTGCAGCCGCACGTGTTCTTCTGGGACGTCGTCCAGGACACCGTCCGCTCCTTCCTCGGCGAGTCCCCGTGCGCGGCCGACTGGCGCCGCACCCTCGCCTTCCTGGAGGAGCAGAGCTGTCGTGGTGTCCTCGGCGTCGACGAGGTCATCGTCACCTCCTTCCTCGGCGACCTGCCCTCCCCGCACGAGCCGGGGCACGCCATCGTCCAGCAGCTCGGTCCCGTGATGGCCGCGAAGTTCGTCCGCATAAGGCCGCTGGGCTGAGTCGCATAAGGCCGCTGGGCTGAGTCGCATAAGGCCGCTGGGCTGAGCCGCACAAGGCCGCTGGGCTGAGCCACGCGCGCCGCCGGGATAATCGGGCGCATGTCCCCGCCGTCCCCGCCCGCACTCAGCCGTCGCACCCGTACCGTCCGTACCGTCCGTACCCTCGACCCCACGGTCCTCGCCGTCGGCGGGTACGCCGTGACCCGCCTCATCGGCCTCGCGGTCCTCGCGGTCGCCTCCGCCGTCACCGGCGAGGACGGGCTGCACCGGCTCAAGGGCCGCTGGGACTCCGTCTGGTACGTGCGGATCGCCGAGAACGGTTACGGGTACCAGGCCACCCTGCCGAACGGCGACGTCCACCCCGACCTGGCCTTCTTCCCGCTCCTCCCGGCCCTGGAGCGCGGCCTCTCCACCGTCCTCCCGCTGGACGCGGCCACCGCCGGGCTGCTCGTCTCCTGGACCGCCGGGCTCGCCGCCGCCTGGGGCGTGTACCGGTGCGGCGAGCACGCCTTCGGAACCCGCGCCGGCATTCTGCTCGCCGTCCTCTGGGGCGTGTACCCGACCGCGTTCGTCCAGTCGATGGCGTACACGGAGACGCTGTTCACGGCCTTCGCCGCCTGGTCGCTGTACGCGGTCCTGCGCGGGCGCTGGATCCTGGCCGGCGCCCTGTGCGTGGCCGCCGGGCTCACCCGGCCGACGGCCGTCGCCCTGATCGCCGCCCTCGGGATCACCGCGCTCGTCACGCTCGTACGGGAGCGTCGGCTGCCCCTGCGGACGGTGGCCGGGGTCCTGATCGCGCCGCTCGGCTGGCTCGCGTACATCGCGTACGTCGGTGTCCGGCAGGACAGTGCGACCGCCTACTTCGACGTCCAGGCCGCCTGGGGCAACTCCATCGACGGCGGTGTCGCCCTCGTCCGGTTCATCGCCGGTCTGCCGTGGCCCGCCGCCCTCGGCCTCTGCGCGGCGCTCGCGCTGCTCGGCTGGCTGGTCGCCCTCTGCGTGCGGCAGCGGCAGCCGCTGCCCCTGCTCGTCTACACGATCGGCGTCGTGTTCGTCTCGCTCGTCGGCGCCGCGTACTTCGGCTCCCGGCCGCGGCTGATGATGCCCGCGTTCGGGCTGCTGCTCCCGCCCGCCGTGGCTCTCGCGCGGCTCCGCGTCCGGACCGCCGTGCCGGTCCTCGCCGGGCTCGCCCTCGCCTCCGCCGTGTACGGGGCCCTCACCCTGCTGGGGTCGGGCCCGCCGTGAGGTCCCCGGCCGGGTTCCCGGGTCCGGGGCCCGTCTCCACGCGTACGCGTACTCCCGGCCGCAGCCCCCAGCCGGCCATCGCGCCGGCCTCCGCCTCCAGGACGTGCCGGCCCCGCGGCCGGATCATGCCGAGCCTTCCCGGTCGCATCGTGACGACGGAGCGGACCGTGAACGAGCGGTCCAGGTAGGCCACGTCGATCGCGAACCGCATCCCGAAGGTGTGCACGCTGTTCGTCCGGACGATGAGCATCGCCCCCGCGATCCCGTCCCGTCCGAGCAGCCCCCGCCGTCGCGCGCGGTACGAGGCCGCCACCTCCAGCGGCACCTCCCGGACCGCGTCGGTCGCCAGCGTCCCCGTCCCGTCCGCCCATTTCCCCATGTGCCAGACCGTAGCGGCCCGCCGACCCTAGGGTCGGCTCCGTGTACGTCACGACGATCACCCTCGCCGCCCTCTGGGGCGCCGCCGTCGGGCTGCTCGTGCCGCGCGCCGCGTACCGGCTCTCCGTGGCCTTCGAGGAGCCGTGGCGGGACCGCTGCCCCGTCGGCCACGTGCTCGTGGGGCCCGCGCGCGGCTGGCTCGGCGGCCCGGGGCGGCAGGACTGCGCGACGACCGGAAGCCCGCGCGCGGCACCGCTGCTCACGGCCTCCGTCTGTGCCGTGCTGGCCGCCGCCGCCGGCGGGCCCCGGCCCGAGCTTGCGGTCTGGCTGCTCGGCGCGCCCTTCGCCGTTCTCCTGGCCACCGTCGACGCGCGCGTGCACCGGCTTCCGGACGCTCTCACCCTGCCGCTGGCCGCCGCGGTGCCGCTGCTCCTCGGTGTCGCCGAGCTCCTGCCGTACGACGCGGGCTCCTGGCTCCACGCGCTGCTGGGCGCGCTCGCGCTCGGCGGGGCCTATCTGGTGCTCCATCTGATCAACCCGGGCCAGCTCGGTCTGGGCGACGTCAAGCTGGCACTGCCGCTCGGCGCGGCCCTCGGCTGGTACGGCTGGGGCGTGCTCTTCGCCGGGGCGTTCGCCGGGTTCCTGCTCGGCGCGGTGTACGGCCTCGGGCTCGTCGCCCTGCGTCGCGCCGACCGTTCCTCGGCGATCCCCTTCGGCCCGTTCATGCTCGCGGGCGGGCTGCTGGGGCTTCTGCTCGGCGCGTTCACCGCGCTTCCGTGAACCCCGTGCCCGCCGGTCACCGGCCTGTCGCCCGCCGTGACGGCATCGGCCCGCTGCCCCGTGCGTCCGGGTCCTGACCTGCCGGAAAACCGTCCCTGGCGGCTGCCCCCGTCAACGTGGCGCCCGGCCCGGACGGTCCCTCTTGGGAGGGACGGAAGTCCGCCGCCGCGCCGGGGCGCAAACCCGCCACAGGGCCCTGGACCCCTTGTCCCGACTGGGATCCGGCGAATTCGCCGAGGATCGTTCGGCGTACGTGGCGCGCAACTCGACTAACGAAGGGTTATGGTGGAAACCCCCCCTCGGGCCGGTCCGTATCCCCCCCCACGGACCGGCCCGTTTTTCTTTCCCGGATCCCGCCAGGGCCTGCCCCGGATCCCCTCAGAGCCTGCCCCCGGTCACTCCGGGCGCGTCAGCCCCGGCCGGCCCAGATGTTCGTGCCCTGGGTGTCCACGGCGAACGAGTCGATCTCCACCAGCTCGTCGGCGGTCAGCGGCGCGGCCGTGAGGGCCGCCACGTTCTCCTCCAGCTGGGCGACGCTGGACGCGCCGATCAGCGCCGAGGTCATCCGCGCGTCGCGCAGCACCCACGACAGCGCCAGCTGCGCCAGCGACTGCCCGCGCCGGCCCGCGATGTCCGCGAGACCGCGCAGCCGCCGCAGCACCTCGTCGGAGAGCAGGTTCGGGTCGAGGGACTTGCCCTGGGTGGCCCGCGAGCCCTCCGGGATGCCCTTCAGGTACTTGTCGGTGAGCAGCCCCTGCGCCAGCGGCACGAAGGAGATGCAGCCCATGCCGGCCGCCTCCAGCGTGTCGAGGAGACCGTCCTCCTCGGTCCAGCGGTTGATCATCGAGTACGAGGGCTGGTGGATGAGGGCCGGGACACCCATCTCCCGCAGGATCCGCGCGGCCTCGGCGGTCTGCTCGCTGGTGTACGAGGAGACACCCACGTACAGCGCCTTGCCCTGCTGGACGGCGGAGGCCAGGGCCCCCATCGTCTCCTCCAGCGGGGTGTGCGGGTCGAAGCGGTGCGAGTAGAAGATGTCGACGTAGTCGAGGCCCATCCGGTTCAGGGAGGCGTCGAGCGAGGACAGCAGGTACTTGCGGGAGCCCCACTCGCCGTACGGGCCGGGGTGCATCTCGTACCCGGCCTTGGTGGAGATGATCAGCTCGTCGCGGTAGGGCGCGAAGTCCTGGGCGAAGAGCTTGCCGAAGTTCAGCTCGGCGGAGCCGGGCGGCGGCCCGTAGTTGTTCGCCAGGTCGAAGTGGGTGACGCCGAGGTCGAAGGCGCGGCGCAGGATCGCGCGCTGGGTGTCGAGCGCGCGGTCGTCGCCGAAGTTGTGCCAGAGGCCGAGGGAGATCGCGGGAAGCTTGAGGCCGCTGCGGCCCGAGCGGCGGTACTCCATGGAGTCATAGCGGTCCGCGGAGGCGCGGTACAGGGGGGAATCAGTCACGTATCTCTGCTTATCACGGACTTGTGACAGTCCCGGGCTGGGAGCCTGTCGCCCGTCCGCAGTAGTGTGGCGGCTTGCGGACCGCCGCGGCACGGCGGGCCTGCCGCTGCATGGAGAGGTAAAGAACAGTGAACCTGCGCGACCTGGTGTACGGGCTCTACGCACGCCGGGTGGAAGGCCGCCTCGACCATGCCCAGGTGCCCAAGCACATCGGGGTCATCCTCGACGGGAACCGCCGCTGGGCCAAGGCCTCCGGCGGGACGCCCGAGCAGGGCCACAAGGCGGGCGCGGACAAGATCCAGGAGCTGCTCGGCTGGTGCGCCGAGACCGACGTCGAGGTCGTCACGCTCTGGATGCTCTCCACGGACAACCTGAACCGGCCCGAGGAGCAGCTCGTCCCGCTGCTCGGCATCATCGAGAACGCCGTGCGGGCGCTCGCCGCGGACGGCCGCTGGCGCGTCAACCACGTCGGCACGATGGACCTGCTGCCCGCCCGTACGCAGTCGGTGCTCAAGGAGGCCGAGCAGGCCACCCACGACAACACGGGGATACTCGTGAACGTGGCCGTGGGCTACGGCGGCCGGCAGGAGATCGCGGACGCGGTCCGCTCGCTGCTCCTGGAGCACGCGTCGCGCGGCACGAGCTTCGAGGAGCTCGCCGAGATCGTCGACGTCGAGCACATCTCGGAGCACCTCTACACGCGGGGTCAGCCCGACCCGGACCTGGTGATCCGCACCAGCGGCGAGCAGCGGCTGTCCGGATTCATGCTGTGGCAGAGCGCCCATTCCGAGTACTACTTCTGTGAAGTGCACTGGCCGGCCTTCCGCAAGGTCGACTTCCTGCGGGCGCTGCGCGACTACGCCGCCCGGCACCGGCGTTACGGAACCTGATCCCCGGACATGGACGGTCCCCGGAGCACCCCGGGGACCTGATCGGAACCGATCACCTCGTGTTCACGAACACGTCGTCATATGCCATGGCATGGCAGAGCCTGTTAGAGGGCATATCCCTGGTGAAGTGAGCGGCACGGAGACCGCCACCCGGGAGGCCCCTTGCACCAGGACGACCGTGCGGGACACGTACGGGAGAAGCGGAGGGCCGTGGTTCGGCCCATGCACGGCGGCCCGAACCCGGTCCCATTCCGCAGCGACACCGGTTCCGTCGCACCCCGACCTCACAGGGGTCTTCCGAGGGGGTCTGTCCTTCCGTGGTGACCAGCACGAAGCGCCGCCTTTCCGACCGGCGCACCTATGTTCTCGACACCAGCGTCCTGCTGGCCGACCCCAACGCCATGTCGCGCTTCGAGGAGCACGAGGTAGTGCTCCCGATCGTCGTGGTGACGGAGCTCGAGGCCAAGCGGCACCATCCCGAACTCGGGTACTTCGCCCGGCAGGCCCTGCGCCTCCTGGACGACTTCCGGGTCCGGTACGGGCGCCTGGACGCCCCGCTCCCCATCGGGGAGCTGGGCGGCACCCTGCGTGTCGAACTCAACCATTCCGACCCCGGCGTACTGCCCGCCGGCTACAGGTTGGGGGACAACGACTCACGGATCCTCGCGGTCGCGCGCAACCTCCAGGCGGAGGGGTACGACGTCACCGTCGTCTCCAAGGACCTGCCGCTGCGCATCAAGGCCTCGTCGGTCGGACTCCTCGCCGAGGAGTACCGCGCCGAACTGGCCATCACGGACGCCAACGGCTGGACCGGGATGTCCGAGCTGGCGCTCTCCGGCGAGCAGGTGGACCTGCTCTACAACCAGGAGTCGCTGTACGTGCCGGAGGCCGCCGAGCTTCCGGTCCACACGGGCCTGGTGCTCCAGTCCGAGCGGGGCAAGGCGCTCGGCCGGATCACCGCCGAGGGGAACGTACGGCTGGTCCGCGGCGACCGGGAGGCCTTCGGGCTCCGCGGCCGCAGCGCCGAGCAGCGGATCGCGCTGGATCTGCTCCTGGACCCGGACGTCGGCATCATCTCCATGGGCGGCCGGGCCGGCACCGGCAAGTCCGCGCTCGCGCTCTGCGCGGGCCTGGAGGCGGTCCTGGAGCGCCGTCAGCACCAGAAGGTGATGGTCTTCCGTCCGCTGTACGCGGTCGGCGGCCAGGAGCTCGGCTACCTGCCGGGCAGCGAGGCGGAGAAGATGAGCCCGTGGGCTCAGGCCGTCTTCGACACGCTGTCCTCGGTCGCGAGCCGTGAGGTGGTGGAGGAGGTCCTCGGGCGCGGGATGCTGGAGGTCCTGCCGCTCACCCACATCCGGGGCCGTTCGCTCCATGACGCGTTCGTCATCGTGGACGAGGCCCAGTCCCTCGAGCGGAACGTCCTGCTGACCGTTCTGTCCCGAATCGGGGCGAATTCGCGGGTCGTTCTGACCCACGATGTCGCCCAGCGGGACAACCTCAGGGTCGGCCGGTACGACGGAGTCGTCGCCGTGGTCGAGAAACTGAAGGGGCATCCGCTCTTCGCCCATGTCACCCTCACCCGCTCCGAGCGCTCCCAGATCGCGGCGCTCGTGACGGAGATGCTGGAGGACGGTCAGATCTGACCCGATTCGTACGTGTCCGTACACGTACGGAAGTTGGCGCCGCCCGGCAGAGCGCAGGAGCTTAGCCGGGCGGCGCCCCCATGTCCGCCCAATCTTCGAAAACACCTGCCCCCACCCAGGTGTGAGCTTTCACACGCAACGCAGAATTGCCTTGCGGTGTCGCCGTCCGGCAAAGTCTTGCTTCCGTCAGGCCCCGCATACGGCACCCGTGCACCTTCAGGCGCACAAGCACCACATAACTCCACAGCCGTTCGCCGTATGCCGCCCACAGCACCACGGGCCCGTGTCTTCTGTGACCGTGTACGTCGGAGACCAGCGCCAGGGGCACGATTTCGGCCGCGTGGTCACCTGTGCGGGCGTGCTGGAAGGAAACCGTGTGAGCCGGATCTCGGTCCGGGGATTCGCGGTGGCTTCGGCCACTGCGGTCACCACCGTCGGCGCCGTCATGGGCGTTGCGTCGGGTAACGCCGCTCAGTCCTCGGACGACAACTTCGAGGCCACCGCGGCCGACACCACGCTGCTCGCGGACATTCCCGTGGGCGAACAGGCCCAGGTACAGGTCTCGTCCCTCTCGGAGCAGGCCGACGTCCAGGCCGCCGCTGCCGACTCCGTCGCCAAGAAGTCCGCGGAGGAGACGGCTCGTCTCCGCGCCGCAAAGGACGCCGAGGCGAAGAAGGAGGCGGCCGACAAGGCCGCCGCCGAGGAGAAGGCCGAGAAGGAGCGCAAGGAGGCCGAGGAGCGCGCCAGTCGTTCCGCTGTCCGCGACGCCTCGTCCTTCAGCGCGCAGGGCTCGTACTCCGTCTCCGAGGTCAAGGCGATCGCCCGCCAGATGGTCCCGGCCTCGCAGTTCCAGTGCTTCAGCAACATCGTGGACCACGAGTCCACCTGGAACTACAAGGCCGTCAACCAGGGTTCGGGGGCCTACGGTCTCGTCCAGGCGCTGCCGGGCAACAAGATGGCCAGCGCGGGCGCCGACTGGCAGACCAACCCGGCCACCCAGATCAAGTGGGGCCTCAACTACATGAACGACCGCTACGGCAGCCCGTGTGGCGCCTGGTCGTTCTGGCTGTCCCACCGCTGGTACTAGTACGGCGTGCTCAACCTCGGGGAGCCCCTCACCGTCCTACGGTGAGGGGCTTCTTGCGTGTAGTTTCGAAGGTCCACGGCCTCCGGGGGGAACGGTGGGGAAACGGTGGGAAAGAGCGAGCGGGGGATGAGGAAAGCGATGTCGAGAGTGCCAGGGTGGCTGGGACGGCTGGGCGCGGGCCTGAGCCGCATGGGTGAGCGCCTCGACGAGCGCCGGGCCGAGGCGGAGCGTGGGGACCCGCTCGACCCGTCGTACGAGGACCCGCAGGAGCGGCGCCCGGCCGACGCGGCCCCCGCTGCCGGGGGCGTGAACGGAACCGGTACCGGAGTCGCGGCCGGTACCGGAGCGGTCGCCGTCGCCGTGCCCGCCCGCCCCGACGTGGACCCGGACACCGCCCCACCCCTCCCGGAGTCGGCCGCCGGCCCGGCCGGCGAGCCCGGCCGCTCCGTCCCCGCACCCCCCTCGTACGCACCGGCCGTCGCCGCCCGGCCCGACCCCGCCGCCGCGATCCCGTGGGGCATGCGGGTGGCCGCCGAGGCGAGTTGGCGCCTGCTCGTCTTCGCCGGCACCGTCTGGGTGCTGATGAAGGTGATCAGCTCCGTCCAGCTGGTCGTCCTCGCGTTCGTCGCCGCGCTCCTCATCACCGCCCTGCTCCAGCCCACCGTGGCCATGCTGCGCAGGAGGGGCCTGCCGCGCGGGCTCGCCACCGCCGTCACCGCCGTCTCCGGCTTCGTCGTGATGGGTCTGGTCGGCTGGTTCGTGGTCTGGCAGGTGATGGACAACATCGACAACCTGACCGATCGCGTCAAGGACGGCATCGAGGAGCTCAAGCGCTGGGCCCTCGACAGCCCGTTCCATGTGACCGAGCGCCAGATCAACGACATCGCGAAGAACCTCAGCGACACCATCGGCGCCAACGCCGAGCAGATCACCTCCGTCGGACTGCAGGGCGTCGCCGTCTTCGTCGAGGCGATGACCGGCATCCTGCTCGCCATGTTCTCGACGCTCTTCCTGCTGTACGACGGGAAGAAGGTCTGGGAGTGGACGCTCAAGCTGGTCCCCGCCCAGGCCCGGCCCGGCGTCGCGGGCGCGGGCCCGCGCGCCTGGCGCACCCTCACCGCCTACGTGCGGGGCACGGTGCTCGTCGCCCTGATCGACGCCGTCTTCATCGGCCTCGGCCTCTGGTTCCTCGACGTGCCGATGGCCGTGCCGCTCGCCGTCTTCATCTTCCTCTTCGCCTTCATCCCGCTCGTCGGCGCGGTCGTCTCCGGCGCCCTCGCGGTCGTCGTCGCCCTCGTGACCAACGGGCCGTTCACCGCGCTCATGGTGCTGGTCGTCGTCCTCGCCGTACAGCAGATCGAGGGCCATGTGCTCCAGCCCTTCATCCTCGGACGCGCGGTGCGGGTCCATCCGCTGGCCGTCGTCCTCGCGGTCGCGGCCGGCGGCCTGACCGCCGGCATCGGCGGCGCCGTGGTAGCGGTCCCCCTGGTCGCCGTCGTCAACACGGTGGTCGGGTACCTTCGCGCGTACAGCACGGAGCAGGCGCTGCGCAGCGCGCCGGAACCTCGTGGGGCGACCGCCTACGAGGTCGCGCCGACCCCGGCCCCCGGCACGCTCGCGGCCAAGGGGGAGACCACGTGATATCGGAACCGGAGCTCGACGGGGACACGCCGTACGAGACCACCGAGGTACTGACGGAGGAGCAGGCCCCGCGCCCGCCCAGGCCCCGCCGCCCCTGGCTGTGGGCGCTCGGCGGCGCGGTGGTGGCGTCGGCGGTGTGGGGCGGCGGACTCTACGCGGTCCAGCGGGACGAGGAACCGGGGCCGGACATGCGGGGGTACAAGGCCGTGAAGGACCTCTGTGAGACGGCCAGGCTGGGGGCGCTGAGCACCATTCTGGGCAAGCGGTCCTCGGACGCCTCGACGGAGCTGGCCGACGACTCGGCGTTGGAGACGCAGCACTGCCCGGTGATGTTCGGGGCGCCCGAGACCGGATACAGCGGGGGCGTCGAGTACACGCGGCACCTGGTGACCGACCCGGGGCCCGAGTTCGACGCCCGGGCCAAGCGCTTCGACATGGAGCCGTACCAAGGGCTGGGGGAGAAGGCCTACCTGCAGGTCGACGGCGAGTTCGGGGCGCAGCTCCTGGTGCTCGACGGGCAGGTGGAGATCGAGATCAACTTCAGCACGATGTCCAGCTGGGACCAGGACACCGGTGAGGTCGTCCGGGGCACCAAGCCGATCGACCTCTCCGGGATCGAGATCCCGCTCGCCCAGGACATGCTGGCCCTCATGGCCGCGCTCAAGAAGTGACGAAAGGGCCCCGGGGCGCGAAGCCCCGGGGCCCTTCTCGTACCGTGACGCCTTACTCGGCGGAGGCGAGGACCGCTTCCGCGTCGAGGGTGACGCCGACCGCCTGGATCACCGCGGCGATCTTGACGGCCTCCTGGATCGTGGCGCGGTCGACACCGGCCTGGCGCAGGACCTGCTCGTGCGAGTCGAGGCACTGGCCGCAGCCGTTGATCGCGGACACCGCCAGCGACCACAGCTCGAAGTCGACCTTCTCGACGCCCGGGTTGCCGATGACGTTCATCCGCAGACCGGCGCGCATCGTCCCGTACTCGGGGTCCGACAGCAGGTGCCGGGTCCGGTAGAAGACGTTGTTCATCGCCATGATCGCGGCGGCGGACTTGGCCGCCTGGTACGCCTCGGGCTTCAGGTTGGCCTGGGCCTCGGGCTCCAGCTCCTTGAGGACCTTCGGCGAGCGCGAGGCGATCGCGCAGGCGAGGACGGTGCCCCAGAGCTGCTGCTGGGGCAGCTCGCTGTTGCCGATGACCGAACCGAGGTTCAGCTTCAGGTCCTTGGCGAAGTCCGGTATGGCGGACTTCAGTTCGTCGAGAGCCATGTCAGATCACTCGCCCGACAGGAGCGCGGCGGCGTCGAGGGTGCCCTCGCCCTTGTTCCAGTTGCAGGGGCACAGCTCGTCGGTCTGCAGGGCGTCGAGGACCCGCAGGACCTCCTTGGGGTTACGGCCGACGGAGCCGGCGGTCACCATGGTGAACTGGATCTCGTTGTTCGGGTCCACGATGAAGACGGCACGCTGGGCGAAGCCGTCCTCGCCGCGCACGCCGCAGTCGCTCATGAGCTCGTGCTTGGAGTCGGCCAGCATCGGGAAGGGCAGGTCACGCAGGTCGGCGTGGTCCTTGCGCCAGGCGTGGTGCACGAACTCGGAGTCGCCGGAGACGCCGAGGATCTGGGCGTCGCGGTCCGCGAACTCCTCGTTCAGCTTGCCGAACGCGGCGATCTCGGTGGGGCAGACGAAGGTGAAGTCCTTCGGCCAGAAGAACACCACGCGCCACTTGCCCTCGTAGGCCTTGTGGTCGATCTGCTCGAACTCCTTGCCGCTCTCCAGCGACACGCAGGCGGTCAGGTCGTAGGTGGGGAACTTGTCACCGACAGTGAGCACGCGCTCTCCTTGCAAACAGGAAGGGTCCCTTTTGAGGTCTTCCGTGGGGGTTGGACGGCTCACAGCATGGCACGGAGTGCATTGATCAGTGAAATAGCTAGAGTGGGTCGTGTTGATCGAAGGTGGTTATCAGTGATCCCGGCACGACGTGTGAAACAGCCCAGCCTGTCCCAGCTCAGAGCCTTCGCGGCGGTGGCAGAACATCTGCACTTCCGCGATGCGGCGGCCGCCATCGGCATGAGCCAGCCCGCGCTCTCGGGCGCAGTTTCGGCACTCGAAGAGGCACTCGGTGTCCAGCTCCTCGAGCGTACGACGAGAAAGGTGCTGCTCTCGCCCGCGGGGGAGCGGCTCGCGGTCCGTGCCCGTGCGGTCCTCGACGCGGTGGCGGAGCTGATGGAGGAGGCGGAGGCGGCCCAGGCTCCGTTCACCGGGGTGCTGCGGCTCGGGGTGATCCCGACGGTCGCCCCGTATCTGCTGCCGACGGTGCTGCGACTCGTCCACCGGCGCTACCCGGACCTCGACCTCCAGGTCCACGAGGAGCAGACCTCCTCCCTCCTGGAGGGGCTCGCCGCAGGGCGGCTCGACCTGCTGCTGCTCGCCGTGCCGCTCGGCGTACCCGGGGTCACCGAACTGCCCCTCTTCGACGAGGACTTCGTCCTGGTCACCCCGCAGGGGCATCCGCTGGCCGGCCGGGACGACATTCCGCGCGAGGCCCTCAAGGAGCTGCGGCTGCTCCTCCTCGACGAGGGACACTGCCTGCGCGACCAGGCCCTCGACATCTGCCGCGAGGCCGGGCGCACGGACGGCGCCGAGGTCACCACCACCGCGGCGGGGCTCTCCACCCTGGTGCAGCTGGTGGCCGGCGGTCTCGGGGTGACCCTGCTGCCGCGTACCGCCGTCACGGTCGAGACCGCCCGGAACAACGCCCTGTGGACCGGGCTCTTCACCGAACCGGCCCCCGCCCGGCGGATCGCCCTCGCGATGCGGACGGGCACGGCCCGGCACGCCGAATTCGAGGAACTGGCGGCGGAGTTGCGGGGCGCCATGCGGGGCCTTCCGGTGCGGGTGCTCGACGGGGGCCCCTGAGACCCGCCGGTACGGGCAGCGGGAGCCGGCTCCCGGCACCCGCCGGTACGAGTGAGGGGCGGCGGCTCCTGAGACCCCCCGGTGTCAGGAACCGCCGCCCCCCTCCTCGTACATCCGCCCGGAGGGTTACTCCGTGCGCAGCCCGTCCGCCCGCATCAGGCGCCAGAGGACGGGCATGCTCAGCAGCGTCACGGCCGCGATCAGGCCGAGACCGATCCCGACGACGGGCAGGAAGACCCACCAGTCCTGGACCTGTTGTCCGCCCATCTTCAGCAGGACGACCCCGAGGCCGGTCCCGCCCGCGACGGCGAGGACCAGACCGAGGACGATCGGCACCGCCGTCTGCCACAGCACCGACCAGCTCAGGGTGGAGCGCCGGGTGCCGAAGGCGACCAGCGACGAGAGCAGCCGCTTGCGGTCCCTGAGCTGCTCCAGGGTCGCGACCAGGAGCGAGGCGGCCACCAGCAGCATCGTCAGCGTGGAGCCGACCAGGATGCCGGTGCGGACGCTGCTGAACGCGGCGTCCCGCTGGGTGTCCGCGAGCGTACGGACCCAGGACGTGGGAGAGATGGCCTCCGCCGTGTTCCGCACGAGGTCGGCGGCGTCCGGCACGGCCGGGTCGAGCCGGACCATGGCCTGTGCGTCGGGATCGTCGAGCCGGGTGGTGTCGATCGCCGACGGGGTGGCGAGGACGCCGTACTGGTACCTGCCCGTCGGGTCGGGGCGGGAGTCCACGACCCGGGCGCCGGCGGGGATGCGCCACTGCGGCACCGGGTCGGCGCGCTTCGGCTCGCTCGGGTGCGGATGCGGGTCGCGCAGGGCGACCGTGACGCCGGGCCGTGCCGCCCTGGTGACGAAGGAGTCGTCCGGGTTGCCCTGCGCGCCGTGCGCGAGGAAGACGAACACGTCGCCATCCGTGCAGGAGGGCAGCGTGGCGAACTCCGCGAGAGAGGCGCAGTCGCCGACCCTGAGCGAGGTCATCGGGGCGAACTCCTCGCCTCCCTTCAGGGGGCCGGGACGCCACGCATGCGATTCGACGATGCCGGTGACGCCGGTGACGCCCTTGGTCCGTTCGAAGCGGGCGATCATCCCGCGGGCCTCTTCGGCGGTCCTGGCGTCGACGCCGACGGCGATCTGGGCGCGGGACACGTCCTGGCCCGTGAACTCGGTGAAGTCGTTCTCCATCGCCTGGAAGAGCATCTGGAGCGCGATCGCGCCCGTCGCCGCGACGACGATGCCGCTGACCGCGCGGGCAGCCGTGCCGCTGCTCAGCTGGAGCCGCCGGACGGCGAGCTGCCAGGCCACCGGGCCGGCGTGCAGCCGCTTCACCCCGGCCTCGACGAGCCACGGCAGCAGCGTGGTCAGACCGATCAGGGCGAGGGTGGTGCCGGTCGCCACGCCCACGGTGTCGATGCTCGTCTCGGTCACCTGGACCTCGCCCATGAGCGGGACGAGCAGGGCCGCCCCCGCCGCGAGGAGCAGCAGGCGCCACCACAGCCGCCGGCGGCGGGGGGTGGAGGTCCGGACGACCCCGAGCGGCTCGATCACCACGCCGCGCAGCGCGAAGAGGGTGACCACGACCGCGGAGACCGGGACGGTGAGGAGGGTGAGCACGGCGAGTGCGGGCATCGGCACGACGTCGGACGGGTAGGCGTTGACGTCCCAGATGGTGAACGCCCCGGCGAACTGCCGGGCCACCGCGAAGAGTCCGAGCCCGACCAGCAGTCCGAGCAAGGCGCCCGCGAGGGACTCGCCGGCCGCGATCCGCCGGGTCATGGCGGTGTCGGCGCCGACGAGGCGGAGCGCCGCGAGACGCCGGTCGCGCTGTTCGCCGCCGAAGCGGACGGCGGTGGCGATGAAGACGAGCACGGGCAGGAGCAGGACGACACAGGCGACGACGACGAGGAGGATCAGGAACGCGTTCATCGGTTCCTCGGGCACCGACCAGCCGTAGCGCACGCCGCGCCCGTCGAAGTTGTCGGTGGTGAGGAAGCCGACGTGGGCCACGTACCGCAGGTCGGCGGGGCCGATGAGTCCGTCCGGCCCGATCGTTCCGGCGACCTCGTAGGGGAGTCGCTCCCTGAGGAGGGCCCCGTCGGGGGAGTCGAGCAGGTCCCGGAGCGCGGGGGAGACCAGCATCTGGCCGCGGGCGGGGAACGCCGCCGCGCCCGGCGGGACGGCCGGTCTGTCCCCCTCCGGCGTGAGCAGCAGGCCGCTGATGACGTCGTCCCGGTAGACGGTGGTCCTTCCGAGGTGGAGGAAGGAGTCGGCCCGTGGCGCGTTGACCTGCTCGCTGCTGTCGACGGCGCGGACGGACTCGCGTACCTCCCGCTGGAAGAGCATGTTCGGCAGGGAGGAGGAGAGCAGCAGCAGGGCCACGCCGAAGCCGACACCGGTCGCGGTGAGCAGGGTGCGGAGGAGGCCCGACCGGCCTCCGGTGACCGCGAACCGGGCGCCGAGCGCCAGGTCGCGGGTCCAGGTGCGGAGCGTCATGCCACCCACTCCGCGTCGCGTACGGCTCCGTCGCGTACGACGACCTCGCGGTCCGAGTAGGCGGCGACGCGGGCCTCGTGGGTGACGAGGACGACGGCGGCACCGGTGTCCCGGGAGGCGTCGGTGAGCAGCTGCATGACCCGCTCGCCGTTGAGGGAGTCGAGTGCGCCGGTCGGCTCGTCGGCGAAGATCACCCGCGGGGCGGTGACGAGCGCGCGGGCGACGGCGACGCGCTGGCCCTGGCCGCCGGATATCTCGCCGGGGCGCTTGTGCGCGGTGTCGTCGACCTCCAGACGGGCCATCCACTCGGCGGCCCTGGCCTCGGCGGCCTTCCGCTTCTCGCCGTTGAGGCGGAGCGGGAGTGCCACGTTCTCGACGCAGGTCAGCTCGGGGACGAGCTGGCCGAACTGGAAGACGAAGCCGAAGTCGGTACGGCGCATGGCGCTGCGCGCGGTGTCGGACAGCGCGGTGAGTTCGCGTCCGTCGTAGGTGATCGTGCCCGCGTCGGGGCGCACGATGCCGGCCAGGCAGTGCAGCAGGGTCGACTTGCCGGAGCCGGAGGGGCCCATGATGGCGACGACCTCGCCGGCCCGGAGCGCGAAGGAGGCGCGGGCGAGGGCCGTGGTCGGGCCGTAGGCCTTGTCGAGGCCGGTGGCCGTCAGGAGCGGGGTGGAGTTCATCGGCGGATCTCCTCGGCGAGCCGGTCGAGGCGGGCGGCGGTCAGTTCCAGCCAGCGGAGGTCCGCTTCCAGGTGGAAGAGGGCGTGGTCGCAGATGAGCTGGTCGGCGAGGTCGCCGTCCTTCTTGCGGCGGGTGAGCTCACGCATCAGGCGCAGGTGCTCGGCGCGCTGGGTGTCGAGGAGCTCGGCGGCGCCGCGGCCGGTCAGCAGGGCCAGGACGACCTTGGTGTAGAGCGTGGACTGGAGGTACGGCTCGGGCTTCTCGGGGGTGGTGAGCCACTGGGCGACATCGGTGATGCCCGCCTCGGTGATGGCGTACCGCTTCCGTTCCGGGCCGCCGCCCGCCTCGATGCCGTCGACGACGACGAGGCCGTTCTTCAGGAGCCGGGACATGGTCGAGTAGACCTGGCCGTAGTGCAGCGGCCGGTCGTGGCCGAACTTCTCGTCGAAGGTGCGCTTGAGGTCGTAACCGTGGCGCGGGCCGGACTCCAGGAGTCCCAGGAGGGTGTGACCGATGGACATGGCGGTCACTGTACACGGTGTGTATACCTGCGGTGTATAGCGCTCGCGGCGTGGGGCGGGGAGGCCCGGTCACAAAGCGGAGGGGCTCCCTCACGCAACCATCGGCCCCGTCCGAGCGTCGGTTCCTCTGGGTATGGGTGCTGATTCTCACGTCCGGAAAAGGCGTGATCGGTTGTCTTTTGTCTGCATCGTCGGTGTTAGCTGGCTAGCTGAGCCGATCCGGCGCGGGGACACGGGCCGAGGCACGCCGGGACACACGACGAGCGGAGCGACACGAGACATGGGCCGACCGGACAAGAGCAAGGTGAAGAAACGCGGCCTGCGCCGCTTCTTCTCCTGGAAGAAGCTCCTGGGCACCTTCTTCGTGGCCTGCCTGCTCGCCATGGGCGCCCTGTACGTCGTCTACCTCCTGGTCCCGGTGCCGACGGCCAACGCCGAGGCGATGATGCAGAGCAACATCTACAAGTACGCCGACGGCAAGGTCCTCGCCCGTACCGGCCGGATCAACCGCGAGATCGTCGGCCTCGACAAGATCCCCCTGAAGGTCCAGAAGGCGTTCGTCGCCGCGGAGAACAAGACCTTCTACAAGGACAACGGCGTCGACATCAAGGGCACCACCCGCGCCGCCTGGTCCACCATCACCGGCAAGGGCAAGCAGGGTGGTTCGACCATCACCCAGCAGTACGTCAAGAACTACTACCTGAGCCAGGACCAGACCGCGACGCGCAAGCTCAAGGAAATGGTCATCGCCGTCAAGGTCGACCAGCAGTCGACCAAGAGCGAGATCCTCGCCGGGTACATGAACACCAGCTACTACGGCCGCAGCGCCTACGGCATACAGGCCGCCGCCCGCTCGTACTACGGCGTCGACGCCACCCAGCTCACCACCGCCCAGGGCGCCTACCTCGCCTCGCTGCTCCAGGCGCCCAACCAGTACGACTGGACCTCCGCGAGCACCACCGGACGCAAGCTCGTCGAGGAGCGATGGAACTACGTCCTCGACAACATGGTCGGCGAGGGCTGGCTCCCCGAGTCCGAGCGCGCCGCCATGAAGTTCCCCGTCCCGCGGAAGCCCAAGCCCCTCCCCGGCATGGAGGGCCAGACCGGCTACATCGTCGAGGCCGCCAACCAGGAGCTGATGCGCCAGGGCGTCAGCGAGGAGGACATCAAGGCCGGCGGCTGGACGATCACCCTGTCCATCGACGAGAAGCGGCAGAAGGACCTCGTCAAGGCCGTCGACCGGCAGCTGGAGGCCAAGCTCGACCGCAAGGGCGACAAGAAGGACGCCACCGTCCAGGCGGGCGCCACCTCCGTCGACCCGAAGACCGGCGAGGTCGTCGCGATGTACGGCGGCGTCGGCGCCACCGAGCACTGGACGTCCAACGCGACCCGCCGCGACTACCAGCCCGCCTCCACCTTCAAGCCGATCGTCCTCGCCTCCGCACTCGACAACCGCTCGGTCACCCAGGACGGGCGGGAGATCGGCCTCGGCACGACCTACGACGGCACCAGCAAGCACAAGGTCGTCGGCAGCGACATCCCCTTCGCGCCGGAGAACGAGGACAACCGGAGCTACGGCCCCGTCAGCGTCCAGAAGGCCACCAACAGCTCCATCAACTCCGTCTACGCCCAGATGATCGTGGACGTCGGCCCCGCCAGGACCAAGAAGACCGCCCTCGCCCTCGGCATGAAGGACGGCGCGGACTTCGGCGAGACCCCCGCCATGTCCCTCGGCACCATGGGCGCCTCCACGATGGACATGGCCGGCGTCTACGCCACGCTCGACAACCACGGCAAGAAGGTCACCCCGACCCTCGTGAAGGCCGCCGTGCACAAGGACCGCACGCTCTCCCCCGCCAAGGGGATCGGCGGACAGGTCATCAGCCGCGAGGCCGCCGACACCGTCACCCAGGCCATGACGGGCGTCGTGCAGAACGGCTCCGGCTTCCGCGCCGCGGGCGAGTACGAGGCCGCCGGCAAGACCGGCACCTCCGAGAACAACCGGTCCGCCTGGTTCGTGGGCTACACCCCCGAACTCGTCACCGCCGTCGGACTCTTCGGCGAGGACGCCAAGGGCAACCAGGTCACCCTCACCGACACGATCAACGCGGGCCGCGCCAACGGTGGCCGCACGCCCGCCCAGATCTGGGGCGACTACACCACAGGCGCCCTCGACGGCGGCTCCGACGCCTCCTTCGACCTGGAGACCGACGGCTCGACCGGCTTCGACCCGGACCCGACGCCCACCGGCAGCACCGAGCCGACGCAGGAGCCGACGACCGAGGAGCCGACCGAGGAGCCGACCACGCGGTCCCCGGACCCGACGCCCCCGCCGACCACCACGGCCACCACGCCGCCGGAGCCGACGCACGACCCGGTCACCACGCCGCCGGAGCCCACGACCGAGCCGCCGGTCACCGAGGAGCCGTCACCGCCGCCGTCGATCGAGCCGCCGAACCCGGACACCAGCCAGGGCAGCACCGACCGCCCGCTGCAGTAGCGAGCGGCCGCCGCGGTGGCCACACGAAAGGGCCGGACCCCCACGGGGCCCGGCCCTTCTCGTTGCGTCCACGACCTCGCCGTGTTCACGACCTCGCAGCGCCTACGACTGACTCGGCGTCGCCAGCTCGAACCAGACCACCTTGCCGCCCGAAAGCCGGGTCGCCCCCCACCGCCGCGCCAGCCGGTTCACCAGGAACAGGCCGCGCCCGCCCTCGTCGGTGTCGCGCGCCCGCCGCTGCCGGGGCAGCTGCGGCGAGTCGTCGCCGACCTCGCAGCGCAGCACGTCCGTCCGCAGCAGCCGCAGCGTCACCGGCCGTTCCGCGTACCGCACGGCGTTGGTCACGACCTCGCTGATCAACAGCTCGACCGAGTCCGTCAGCTCCTCCAGGTCCCAGCGGGCGAGCGCCCGCCGGGCGAGCCGCCGGGCCCGGCCCGGGGCCGCGTCCTCCGGGTCCAGGAACCAGTACGCCACGTCGCTCGGCGCGATGCCGTCGAACCGCGCCGCGAGCAGCGCGATGTCGTCGTCCCGGTCACCGGGACCCAGCATGTCCAACACGTCGTCGCAGAGCGCCTCCAGGGGCGGCGAGTGGTCCGGCCCGGTCAGCTGCGCCGTCGCCGCGAGGCGCTCCCGCAGCTGCTCGATTCCGGTCCACACGTCCCGGAGCCGGGACTCGACCAGACCGTCCGTGTAGAGCAGCAGCGTGGCTCCGGCCGGGGCGTCCAGCTCGACCGCCTCGAAGTCCACCCCGCCGACACCGATCGGGGCACCCGGGGGCACCCGCAGCACCTCGGCGCGGCCGCCCAGGTGGAGGAGTATCGGCGGCGGATGGCCGGCGTTGGCCACGGTGATCCGGTGCGAGACCGGGTCGTACACCGCGTACATGCAGGTCGCCATCCGGTTCTCGCCGAGCCGCTGCGCCTGCTCGTCCAGATGGTGCAGGACCTCCTGCGGCGGCAGGTCGAGCCCGGCCAGGGTCTGCGTGGTCGTGCGCAGCTGGCCCATGATCGCGGCCGAGGTCATGGAGTGGCCCATGACGTCACCGACGACCAGCGCGACCCGGCTGCCGGGCAGCGGGATCGCGTCGTACCAGTCGCCGCCCACCCGCGCCGTCTCGGCCGCCGGCAGATAGCGCGAGGCCAGCTTGACGCCGGTCGGCTGCGGCAGCGAGTCCGGCAGCATCGTCCGCTGGAGCTCGTCCGCGATGTACGCCTCACGGCCGTACAGCACGGCCTTGTCGATGCCGAGCGCGGTGTGCGTGGCCAGCTGCGCCGCGACGAGCAGGTCGTTCGGCTCGAAGCCGGCCCGCTCGGGGCGACGCAGGAACACGGCGGCGCCGATCACCCGGCGCCGGCCGCGCAGGGGCGCGAGGACGGCCCGCAGCCCGCCGGGCAGCGGATGCTCGGGGCCGAGGAGTTCGGTCAGCGCGGTCTTGGCGGCGGCGGAGTCGCCGAACACCGGCCGCACCCCGCGCAGGACCTCGGCCAGCGCCCCACCGGACCGCACCTCGCAGAGTTCGGCCGCGGGGGTCGGATCCGGATCGGGTACGAGGACGAGCTCCTCGCCCTCCAGATCGCTTAACCGCAGCCGGTCCGTGCGGCGCAGCCGCAACACGAACGGCGCGACCGGCCGCTCGTCGCCCACCGGCAGCGGGTCGCGGAGGTAGACCAGGATCTCGTCGGAGAAGGTCGGCACGGTCGCCCGGCACAGACCGAGCACGATCTCGTCCAGGTCGATGCCGCGGGCGATGCGTCGCGTCGCCGCCCCGACGAACCGCAGCTTCTCGCCCTCGCGCCGCGCGACGGTGTCCCCGCCGCGGCCGCCGCCCTGGAGCTGCGCCGACACGGCGACGGCCATGGTTCCGGGGCCGCCGGGGGCCGTGGGCGGCGGAGGCGTGGGCGCGTCGGCGCCCGGGGTCGCGGCGGCCGCCGGGCCCGCCGGCCCGCCCGGCTGTGCGGGCACGTCGGAGGGCAGGCCGGCTGCTGCCTCCTGGCGAGGGCGCGCGCGTTCCTGCGACCGGGCAGCCAGGGGCTGCCGGCCTTCGTGGGAGGTGGGATGCTCCGTCACGCGTGGGATTCCGTCCGTCCGGGCCGGTGGTGCGATGCACTCGCTCTTCTCGCCGATGCCGCGCCTTCGGCGGGGCTAAACCCCTTGTGTGCGGTGGATGTGAAGGCTCCGCGAGCGGCGGCACCAGCGGGGGTCGGAACACCCGGGCAGACGTCCGGCACTGCTCTCCCCCTCGTGGATGACTTCTGGTCAGGTCCTGCGCTGCGTTCGTTCGTTGACGTGCTGCTCGGTCGGTCTGACGTGCCGTTCGGTCAGCCTCTGCCGTGCGGAGGACGATCCTACGTTTGAACCCCGGGGGCGCATCAAGGGTCTCACGGTGCCGTGTGCGCCGGAGTGCGGTCCCAGTCGGCCGGCAGCTCCGGAACCCGCCATGCCGGATCGGGCCGCCAGTTCTCCCAGCCGTCCGAGAACGGCGCCCCCCACGCCGTGATGCGGTCCACCGCCCGCTGCCCGGCGCCACGCACGCGCGTGGCCTGTTCCGGACCCATCAGACCGGACCGCTGGGCCTGCGCGAACTCGTCCTCGTCCCGCCACAGCCAGCTGCGGTCGGGGTAGACGGAGATGTCGAGGAAGTGGTCCTCGGAGTCGAAGCCGCCGGACCAGCGGACCCGCGGCTCCTCCAGGTTCACGTACCAGCTGCGGAAGCGCCAGCCGCGCTCCCAGAACAGCCACACCGACCACGGGTCGCCGGGCCTCGCCAGCTTCAGGACGCCGCTGCCGGACCACCGCGCGCGTTCCGTGGTGCGCGGCGCGGTGTAGCGGGTGGCGAGGGGCTCCTCGTGCACGGGCGTGCCGTCGGCGAGCACCGGTCGGACGCATTCCGTGCCGGGCGCCATCCAGACCGCGAGGAGGTCCGGTGTGTCCTGGACGACCGTCACCGGTCGGCAGATGTGCACGTCTCCGGTGCCGTTGCCGCGGTAGCGCCAGAGGATGTGCTCCCCCGGCGCCCAATGCTGAGAGCCGCCCGATCCTGTCATGCGCAGATCTTAGGGGCGCGCTCCCACGACCGCAGCGGCATGGATCACGGATGAGTCATCCGAGTACGTCTGTCACGGGCGCGTCATCCGCAGGACGTCCAGGGCCTCGTCCAGCTGCTCGACCGTCAGGTCGCCGCGCTCCACGTACCCGGACTCCAGCACCACCTCGCGGATGGTCTTCCGTTCGGCCAGCGACTTCTTCGCGACCTTGGCGGCCTCCTCGTAGCCGATGTACTTGTTCAGCGGGGTGACCACGGAGGGCGAGGACTCGGCGTACTCGCGGGCCCGCTCGACGTTGGCCGTGATCCCGTCGACCGTGCGGTCGGCGAGCAGCCGGGACGCGTTGGCGAGGAGTCGTACGGACTCCAGGAGGTTCTTGGCCATCACCGGCAGCATCACGTTGAGCTCGAAGTTCCCGGCCGCGCCCGCCACCGCCACCGTGGTGTCGTTTCCGGTCACCTGCGCGGCGACCATGAGGACCGCCTCGGGGATCACCGGGTTCACCTTGCCCGGCATGATCGACGAGCCGGGCTGGAGGTCGGGGAGGTTGATCTCGGCGAGGCCGGTGCGGGGTCCGCTGGCCATCCAGCGCAGATCGTTGGCGATCTTGGTGAGGGAGACCGCGACCGTACGGAGCTGCCCGGACGTCTCCACCAGGGCGTCCCGGGCGCCCTGCGCCTCGAAGTGGTCGCGGGCCTCGGTCAGCGGCAGGCCGGTCGCGCGGGCGACCTCCGTGATGACGGCCGCGGAGAAGCCGGCCGGGGTGTTGATGCCGGTGCCCACCGCCGTACCGCCGAGGGGGAGTTCGGCGAGCCGGGGGAGCGCGGAGCGCAGTCGCTCGACGCCGTACCTGACCTGCGCCGCGTAGCCGCCGAACTCCTGGCCGAGGGTGACCGGGGTGGCGTCCATGAGGTGCGTGCGGCCGGACTTCACCACCGACGCGAATTCGGCCGATTTTCGCTCAAGGGAAGCGGCCAGATGATCGAGGGCGGGGATCAGGTCGCGGGTGACGGCGCCGGTGGCCGCGATGTGGATCGAGGACGGGAAGACGTCGTTGGAGGACTGCGAGGCGTTCACGTGGTCGTTGGGGTGGACCTCGCGGCCCCCGGGGAGCCGCTCGGTGGCGAGGGTGGCGATCACCTCGTTGGTGTTCATGTTGGACGAGGTGCCGGAGCCGGTCTGGAAGACGTCCACCGGGAAGTGCTCGTCCCAGCGCCCCTCGGCGACCTCCGCCGCCGCCGAGGCGATGGCCTCGGCGCGGTCCCGGTCGATCACCCCGAGCTCCGCGTTGACCTGGGCGGCGGCGGCCTTGATCCGGGCGAGGGCCTCGATGTGGGCGCGCTCCAGGCGCTGCCCGGAGACCGGGAAGTTCTCCACGGCCCGCTGGGTCTGGGCCCGCCACTTGGCGTGTGCGGGGACCCGCACCTCACCCATGGAGTCGTGCTCGATCCGGTAACCGTCGGCCTGGTCTGTGTCGTTCATGTTCCTCAACCTCCTGTGAAAGATGAGCACTTGTCTTGTTCGATGTATTCCCATCGGGCGTACCGGCCAGTAAAAACCGTGGGTAACCCCACTTCCAGGAGGCGCAATGACGCGCACCAGGTACAGACACCGCTGGCCCATCGCCGTCCTCGCCGCGGCCGCCGCCGCGCTCGGCACGATGACCGCCGCCGCCCCCGCCGGAGCGGCCGCCACGGGCACCGCCACCGCCACCGGCACCACCGCGGTGACCGCCGCCGTACCGCTCCCGCCCGCCCTTGAGGCGATCCGCGCCGCCGAGGCCACCAGGATCTACGGCAGCCCCGAGGAGCGCCCGCTCGCCCAGCGCAAGACCGGCCTGATCTCGCTCGGCGACAGCGAGATCTCCGGCGAGGGGGTCGGCACCTACGAGTCCCCCACCAACGGTCCCACCAACTGGTGCCACCGCTCGCCCGACGCCGCCATCCACCGCACCGGAATCCCCGCGGACCTCACGTTCAACGTGTCCTGCTCCGGCGCGTACACCGGCAACATCCGGATCGGCGGCTCGAAGCAGTACGCCGACGAGCTCGTCCAGAGCGACAACCTGGCCGTCAAGGCGCGCAACACCCGGATCAAGATGATCACGCTCGTCGCCGGCGCCAACGACGACCTGCAGTTCGGGCCCGTCATGACCGACTGCGTCCAGCGCTATCTGCTCCTCCAGGGCGCCTGCGAGCCCAAGTACGCGGGCGGCTGGCAGGCCCGCGTCGACGCGCTCGTCCCCAAGGTCGAGCAGACCGTCCGCGACCTCAAGGCCGTGATGCGCGACGCCGGTTACGCCGACGGCGACTACAAGCTCGTCGTCATGGGCTACCCCAGCCCGATCGGCCCCGACTTCCGTGACAACCCCGACTTCCCCGGGAAGCTGATCTGCGGCGGACTCGGCTACGACTCCGACACCGTCTGGGGCCGCAACACCGCCGTCCCCGCCTTCGAGCGCGGGATGCGCGCGGCGGCCGCCTCCACCGGCGCCGTCTACCTCGACAACTCGCGGCTCTTCCACGGCCACGAGGTCTGCATGGAGGACGCCTGGGCCCGCGGTCTCTACATCGACCTCTCCAAGCCCGGGACCCCGGACGAGAACTCCGTACGGCAGTCCTTCCACCCCAACGCGCGCGGGCACGCCGCCTTCGCGTCCTGTCTCACCCAGATCTACAACTCGGGTACGCGTGAGGCCGGTTGCGCCGACGTGAACTCCTCGGGCACGCCGACCCTCTTCCCGCTCGCCTGGGACGACGCGTACAAGCCGCTGAAGAACCAGGCGACCGGCAACTGTCTGGACGTCGACGCGGCCACCTCGTCCAACGGCACCGCCGTCCTCGGCTGGGACTGCCACGGCGGCCGCAACCAGGGCTGGTGGTACGACTCCACCCGTCGCACCGTCCACACCCAGCTGACCCAGGACCGCTGCCTGGACGTTCCCGCGTCCGGCTACCAGGCGGGCAAGGCGCTCGTCCTGTGGAACTGCCACGGCGGCGCCAACCAGCGGTTCGTCCGCGACGGCGCCACGATCCGCCCGGCCGACGCGACCGGCCTCTGCCTCGCCCAGAGCGCGGCGAGGCAGCCGATCAGGCTCCAGACCTGCGACGGCTCGGCGAACCAGACGTTCGCGTAGCCGGCGCACGTTCCACCGAGACCGTGGCCCCCGTCCGTGCTCGGACGGGGGCCACGGTCGTGTCTGAAGGGGGCCACGGCCGCGATCGGTACGGGTGCCGCGGCCGTGCCCGGCACGTGTGCGGGCTCAGAGCGGTTTGAGCGTGCTCCTGGCCAGCTCGTAGGCCGGGATCATCGCCCGGTGCTCCGCGGTGTCGAGCCCCCCGAGGTGCACGATCACCGTCCCCTTCGGCGTCGAGACGGCGAAGGCGCGCTCCTCCTTCGACTCCTCCATCAGCTTGTTGTAGACGGTGTACGTCACCTCGGTGACGGGCCCCGCGCCGGAGCCGCTCTCCTCGTAGGTGACCTTGGAGGTGTTCTGCTCGGCCTTCACGAACCCTTCGAGGACCGCCTTGGCCGAGCCCTTCCCGGCCGTCCACACCCGCAGGAAGCCCACGTGCCCGGCCGGCTTGGCATCGACCTCGCAGCGAACGGTGGCCGGCCCCTGTCGGGTGAGCGCCGCGAACTCCGGGTTCTCGGGGTCCTCGATCGCCTTCGGCGTCCACTTCTCCGCCACCCCGAAGGAGACGGGCAGCGCGCAGGCCGTCCCCGGACCGCCGACGGTCAGAGCGGCCGCGGCGGCAGCGGGCGCCTTCGTGGCAGCCGTGGGCGTCTCCGTCGCGGGAGCCGCCGTGGGCCGTGCGCCCTGGGTGACCTCGGGCAACGGCTCGACGTCGGCGCAGCCGGCGAGCAGCAGCCCCGCGGCCAGGGCGGCGGTGACCGGGGCCAGGGTCCGTATCGGGTGTCTCATGCGCGTCAGCGTAGTGGCGGGCCGGACGTCCCCCGGACGGGCGTACCCGGGGTCGGCGTCGCACAATGTGAAGCAGGTCCGAAGATCCCCGGGGGGCTTCCCCGCAGGAGGCAGGACATGATCCGTAGCTTCAGGAGGATCTGCGTGCTCGGCGTCACCGCGGTGGCCGCGGGCGCCTTCTCCGCCGTCGCCGCCGTCCCGGCGTCCGCCGCCGACGGGTTCGAGTTCACGCTCTACGCCAAGGAGGTGCCGACCGATCAGGGCGACGACACGACCGGGCCGCCGCCCGGGCTCGGGGACTCGTTCGCCTTCGCCGACGACCTCTTCAGGTCCAAGGGCGGCGACAACGTCGGCCGGGACGGCGTGACCTGCACGGTGGTCCGCACCGGTAGTCCCAACGACCTCGTGTGCGTGGGCACGTTCGTGCTGAACGGCGGACCCGGCGGGCAGATCATGGGGCAGACCCTCCTGTCGGTCGACCCGGACGCCGAGGAACAGGCCGCGTTCGACATCGCCGTCACCGGTGGGACGGGTGACTTCAAGGACGCGCGCGGCACCATTCGCTCGACTCCGGACGGGGACTTCTCCCGACTGGAGTTCCACATCACCGGGTGAGCCGCCCGGGGAGTCCGGGCCGGGCCCACCGCGGTGTTCAGGAGAGCTTGCCGCCGTAGTCCGGGAGCTTGAACGTGCGCTCGGCGTGACCGCCGACCAGGTCGGTGGTGTTGTTGCCGATGTTCGCGATGATCGTGTAGCCCTTGCCCTCGATCTTGGCGCGCTGCTCCGTCTTGTACGCGCTGACCTCGGCGAACAGGTCGGGAAGCGAGCGCACGTACAGCCCGTCGACCGGGTAGCCGGCCTGCTTCAGGTTCCAGTCCGTGAGCGAGTGGATGATCCCCGGGCGGGCGGTGACGAAGAAGACGTCGACGCCGCGGTCGTGGGCCTCGCGGACGAGGGCGCGCACCTCGGCGATGGCCGGGGTCGGCAGCTCCCAGAAGGGGTGGAAGTCCGTCTCCAGCGAGCTGTTGTCGATGTCGAGGACGATCGCCTGCTTCTCGTCGCCGGCGTTCTCGGAACGCTCCTCGATGTACGGGCGGGCCTGCGCGACCACGGCGGCCACGTCACGGCGCCAGGTCGTGTAGTCGACGTCCTTGAAGGCGGCGGTCGACGTGCTGTGTCCGTCCGGGTCGGAGGCGGAGGCGGCGGGCGCGGGGCCGACGACGAGGAAGGCGGTCAGGGCGAGCGTGGCGGTGGTTCCGGCGGCGGCGCGCCTGCGGAAGGGCGTGACGGGCATGGGGGGCTCCTTGGTCGACCGGCTCGGGGACTTTGGCATGCTCGCGCTCAATACTGGACAGTAGGCAACGAGATGGCTACCGGTCGGTAGCGACTTTCTGAGCGGACGACGAAGCCCCCCGGTCCGGAGGACCGAGGGGCGGACGTCAGGCGTCGGTCCGGGAGGACCGAGGGGCGGACGTCAGGCGGCGGGCGATCAGGCGAGGCCGGGACCCCGCACCGGGATGTGCGTGAACGTCGGCTCCGGGGCCGGGTTCTGGAAGAAGTCGTTGCCCTTGTCGTCCACCACGATGAACGCCGGGAAGTCCTCGACCTCGATCTTCCAGACCGCCTCCATGCCGAGCTCCTCGTACTCGACGACCTCGACCTTCTTGATGCAGTCCTGCGCGAGCCGCGCCGCCGGGCCGCCGATCGAGCCGAGGTAGAAGCCGCCGTGGCTGCCACAGGCGTTCGTGACCTGCTGCGAGCGGTTGCCCTTGGCCAGCATGACCTTCGAGCCGCCCGCCGCCTGGAACTGCTCCACGTACGAGTCCATCCGGCCGGCCGTCGTCGGACCGAAGGAACCGGAGGCGTACCCCTCGGGGGTCTTCGCCGGGCCCGCGTAGTAGACCGGGTGGTCCTTCAGGTACTGCGGCATCTCCTCGCCCGCGTCCAGGCGCTCCTTGATCTTGGCGTGCGCGATGTCGCGCGCCACGACCAGCGGGCCGTTGAGGGAGAGACGCGTCTTGACCGGGTACTTGGTCAGCTCGGCGAGGATGTCGTCCATCGGCTGGTTCAGGTCGATGGTGACGACGTCGCTCTCCTCGGAGAGGTGCGCGTCGGTCGTCTCCGGCAGGAAGCGCGCCGGGTCGGTCTCCAGCTGCTCCAGGAAGACGCCCTCGGCGGTGATCTTCGCGACGGCCTGGCGGTCGGCCGAGCAGGAGACGGCGATCGCGACGGGCAGCGAGGCGCCGTGGCGGGGGAGGCGGACGACGCGGACGTCGTGGCAGAAGTACTTGCCGCCGAACTGCGCGCCGATGCCGATCTTCTGCGTCAGCTCGAAGACCTTCTCCTCCAGCTCCTTGTCGCGGAAGCCGTGGCCGGTCTCGGCCGAGCCCTCGGCGGGCAGCTCGTCCAGGTAGTGCGCGGAGGCGTACTTCGCGGTCTTGAGTGCGAACTCGGCGGACGTGCCGCCGACGACGATCGCCAGGTGGTACGGCGGGCAGGCGGCCGTGCCGAGCGAGCGGATCTTCTCCTCCAGGAACTTCATCATGCTCGCCTCGTTGAGGACGGCCTTCGTCTCCTGGTAGAGGAAGGACTTGTTGGCGGAGCCGCCGCCCTTGGCCATGAAGAGGAACTTGTACGCGCCGCCGTCGGTCGCGTACAGCTCGATCTGCGCGGGCAGGTTCGAGCCGGTGTTCTTCTCCTCCCACATGGTGACCGGGGCCATCTGCGAGTACCGCAGGTTGAGCTTGGTGTACGCGTCGTAGATGCCCTTGGACAGGGCCTCCTCGTCGCGGCCGGAGGTCAGCACGTTCTGGCCGCGCTTGCCCATGACGATCGCGGTGCCCGTGTCCTGGCACATGGGCAGGACGCCGGCGGCGGCGATGTTCGCGTTCTTGAGGAGGTCGAGCGCGACGAACTTGTCGTTCGACGAGGCCTCGGGGTCGTCGATGATCCGGCGCAGCTGGGCCAGGTGGGCCGGGCGCAGGAAGTGCTGGATGTCGCGGATGGCCTCGGCGGCCAGGGTGCGCAGCGCCTCCGGCTCGACCTTGAGGAACGTACGGCCGTCGGCCTCGAAGGTGGAGACACCTTCGGAGGTCACCAGGCGGTAGGGCGTGGTGTCCTCTCCCAGGGGGAGCAGATCGGAGTACGCAAACTCTGGCATGGGGGCCATTCCTCACTCGGCAAGACGGCGCACCGCCTCCGTTGGCAGTGCGTCCTCCAGCGTAGAACGCGGGCCGGGGTGCGGTCCTGTGAGGTAAGGCTCACTTGGGACCGGGACCGTGCCGGAGTGGCGTGTTTCCGCGGGGCCGGCCGATCGCGGGGGCGCGGTCGGCGTCGAGGGCAGGTCGCTCTCGGGGGCCGGCCGGCGTCGGGGGCAGGTCGCTCTCGGGGGCCGGCCGGCGTCGGGGTCCGGTCCTTCTCGGGGCGCGGTCGGGCCCCGTCGGGCCGTGGCTTCAACCCGCCGTTTCCGCCCTCCGGTTCGAGACGTTGTCCACAGGCCACGGCCCCGCCCCCTGGTCGCGATCTATCGCGTTTCGCTAGGCTGGCGACGTGGACCTCGAAAAGAAGCCCGAACCCGAAAAGCAGCCGGAGCCGCAGCGGCAGGCCGCACCCGCCGAGCCCGCCCCCGCGGAGACCGTCTTCACCGACCCGCAGGGCTCGTTGCGGGCCTCGGACGCGGACCGGGACCGGATCGCGGACATCCTCAGGGACGCCCTGGCCGAGGGGCGGATCGACGCCGAGGAGCACTCGGACCGGATCGACTCGGTGTACCGGGCGAAGACCGTCGGGGAGCTGGAGCCGATCGTCCGCGACCTGCCGGGCGCCCGGACGCGCCAGGAGCCCGCGCCGGACTACGGGTACGGCCCGGAGGACGCCGACGGCCCCCCGGCCAACCTCGTCGCGATCTTCTCCAGCACCACCCGCAAGGGACGGTGGCGGGTGAGCCGCCGGACGAACGCGTTCGCGCTCTTCGGGAACATCGAGATCGACCTGACCGAGGCGATCTTCGCGCAGCGGCTGACCACCATCAACGCCACGTCGATCTTCGGCAACGTGGAGGTCCGGGTCCCGGAGAACATCAGCCTGCGGGGCAACGGCAGCGGGATCTTCGGCAACTTCGAGGTCGTGACCCTGGAGGGCCTCGACCCGCATGCCCCGGTCGTCGTCATCAACGGCTACTCGGTCTTCGGGAACGTCGAGGCAAGACCCAAGCGCGGCAAGTGGATCACCGACCTCCAGGACAGGATGCGCAAGCACCTCGGCCACTGACGCGGCGACGCGCGAGGCGGCGCGACGTGAGGGACGCGAGGCTCCGGCGGCCGGGTCCGGCGGCCGGCTCCGACACGCCGTTCCGACCGGTGGCTCGGGGGTGACCGGAATTCGCCCTCGGGTATCCGCAGTGCGGAACGGCGCGGCACGCAGTGCATAGGCGCGCGCACAGCGGGTAGGGCTGGTGCATCGCCGCTCGCTCGCGAAGCCGTCGTCAGGAGTAGACCGTGCTGCCACTGCCGCATCAGCCCCTCCAGGTCGCCGCCGTGCCCCCTCAGCGCGCCCCTGCACGGGAGGACGAGGCCGGTCCTTGGCACGCGGAAGCGGTGTGCCGCCGGGACGAGGCCGGACTGTTCTTCGCCCCCTCCAAGGAGCCGACCGCCGCGCGGCTCGCGCGTGAGGCGGCCGCCAAGCGGGTCTGCGGCCGCTGTCCCGTGATGGTCGAGTGCCGGGAGCACGCGCTCCTCCAGCCCGAGCCGTACGGGGTGTGGGGCGGGCTCACCGCGGCGGAGCGCCGCGTCGCCCTGGCCCGCCGCCGGCGGCGCGAGGTGGAGCTGCGGAAGGCGGCCGCGCCCGACCGCATCGCCCAGGCGGGCTGACCGAGACGCACAGCCTTCGCGGCTGACGGGAGCGCGGCCACCGCCGTCGTTCCGTACGGGAAGGGGCGCCCCCACCGCACATGGGGGCGCCCCTCTTCGTACCGCTTCGTGGTGAAGCGGCGGTGCTGCGTCGACCGGCGCGGCTACTTCGCGCGGTCGAAGTCGATCTTGCTGTACGCGCGCAGCTTCGAGAGCCGGTGCGTGGAGTCGATCTGGCGGATCGTGCCGGACTTCGAGCGCATGACGAGCGACTGCGTGGTCGCCGTCTCGGCGCGGTAGCGCACCCCGCGGAGCAGCTCGCCGTCGGTGATGCCGGTCGCGACGAAGAACACGTTGTCGCCGCCGACCAGGTCGTTCGTGGAGAGCACCCGGTCCAGGTCGTGGCCCGCGTCGAGGGCCTTCTGGCGCTCGGCCTCGTCCTTCGGCCACAGCTTGCCCTGGATCACACCGCCGAGGCACTTGATGGCGCAGGCGGAGATGATGCCCTCGGGGGTGCCGCCGACGCCCATGAGCATGTCGACGCCGGTGCCCTCGCGGACGGCCATGATCGAACCGGCGACGTCGCCGTCCGAGATGAACTTGATGCGGGCGCCGGTCTCGCGGATCTCCTTGACGATGCCCTCGTGGCGAGGGCGGTCCAGGATCATGACCGTGATGTCCTCGGGCGAGGAGTTCTTCGCCTTGGCGACCCGGCGGATGTTGACCGAGACGGGGGCGTTGATGTCGACGAAGTCGGCGGCCTCGGGGCCGGTGACCAGCTTGTCCATGTAGAAGACCGCGGACGGGTCGAACATGGTGCCGCGGTCGGCGGCGGCCAGGACGGCGATCGCGTTCGGCATGCCCTTGGCGTTGAGCGTGGTGCCGTCGATCGGGTCGACGGCGATGTCGACCTCGGCGCCGGTGCCGTCGCCGACCCGCTCGCCGTTGAAGAGCATGGGCGCTTCGTCCTTCTCGCCCTCGCCGATGACGACCACGCCGTTCATCGAGACGGTGGAGATCAGGGTGCGCATGGCGTTGACCGCCGCGCCGTCCGCGCCGATCTTGTCGCCGCGGCCGACCCAGCGGCCGGCGGCCATGGCGGCGGCCTCGGTGACGCGGACCAGCTCAAGGGCGAGGTTGCGGTCGGGAGCCTCGGGGGAGACCACGAGCTCGGGCGGCAGGTTCTGCTGCTCGGTCATCGGAACGCACCTTTCTGTACGGCGACGGCCGGTTAAGGGAGGGTGCTGCCGACTCTATCGGTACGTCGACAAAATGAGCAGAGGGGCCCACGTTTGAGCACGGACCCTTGATGCGACCATGGTGCGCGTGGCAGGTATGCGAGGCAGGCAGACGGTACGCGGGATGTTCCAGTCCCTCGGGGTGATCATGGTCGCCGCGGGAGTGATGTATCTCTTCATTCCGCATGATGAGAGCGCCGAACCGGTCAAGGCGAAGGACTACCGGGTCGAGCTCCTGACGGCTCAGCGGGCGGCACCGTATCCGGTGCTGGCCCCCGAGGGCCTCGGCGAGGGCTGGAAGGCGACGGTCGTCTCGTACAAGCGCGAGAACGCCAACGCCTGGCAGCTCGGTTTCCTCTCGCCGGACACCCAGTACGTGGCGATCCACCAGTCGACGGCGGCGCCGAAGACCTTCGTGCCGGAAGTCACCCAGCGGGCGAAGAACACCGGGAAGACCGAGACGGTGGCGGGCCGGGTCTGGCAGCGCTGGGAAGGTCCGAAGTACGACGCGCTCGTCCGGGTGGACGGCGGGGCGACGACGGTGGTGACCGGCACGGCGTCGTTCGAGCGGCTCACCGAGATGGTGGGCTCGCTCCAGTCGAAGAAGGCCTGATCCGGGGAGAAGACCTGATCCGGAGAGAACGCGAAGAAGGCCCCGCACTCATGGAGTGCGGGGCCTTTCCGTGTCATCCGATTCATCGCCGGGTCAGCGGACTCAGACGGTGGTGACGACCTCGTCGAAGGAGAGGCGCGGGGAGCGCGGGAACCAGGCGTCCTCGCCCGGCTTGCCGATGTTGACGACCATCAGCGGGGTGTGGTCGTCGTCCAGAAACTCCTTCTGGACGCCGGCGAAGTCCAGGCCGGTCATCGGGCCGGCGGCCAGGCCGGCGGCGCGGACGCCCACGATGAAGTACGCGGCCTGGAGGGCGGCGTTCAGGACGGCGGACTGCTCGCGGACCGGACGCTCGGCGAAGAACATGTCCTTGGCCTGCGGGAAGTGCGGAAGCAGGGCCGGGAGCTCCTCGTGGAACTCGTTGTCGGCCGAGAGGATCGCGACGAGCGGGGCGGTGGCGGTCTTGGGCCGGTTGCCCTCGGCCATGTGCTTGACCAGGCGCTCGCGGGCCTCGGGGGAGCGGACCAGGGTGATGCGCAGCGGGGTCTGGTTGAAGGCGGTCGGGCCGTACTTCACCAGGTCGTAGATCGCCTGGACCTGCTCGTCGGTCACCGGCTCGTCGGTGAACGTGTTGGCGGTGCGGGCCTCGCGGAAAAGGAGATCCTGAGCGGCGGCGTCAAGGGCGAGAGACATGCTGCGTACCTTCCGGACTGCAAAGGGGGGTCGCTCGTAGGGGGTTCAAGCGATGTCCTCGACAGTACGCCGAAGATTGGTGAAAGTTCAACCAATCCATCCGGATAGTGATCCGCTTCACTTGCCAGTCTACTCCGCGCCGATGAGTCGCCGCAGGTCGGCGGCGCGGGGGCGGCCCGCGCGGGGCCGGCGGCGGGTTCCGCCGGCGCGGACCGTGGCGGGCGGCGGGGTTACGTCGGCGCGGACCGGTGGCGCGCGCCGGTGGCGCGCGGGCGGACCGTGTCGGGGCGGCTACTCGTCCCCGTCGCCGCCCGGGGCGCCCTCGGCCTCCTCCGCCGCGCGTTCGGCGGCGAGCGAGGCGTCCAGCCGGGCCCGCGCCCCTTCGAGGCGACGCCGGCAGACCTTCGCCAGCTCCTCACCGCGCTCCCAGAGCGCGAGGGACTCCTCCAGGGACGTTCCACCCGCTTCGAGCCGCCGTACGACCTCGATCAGCTCGTCCCGCGCCTGCTCGTACCCGAGCGCCGCCTCGTCCGTACCCGATCCCGCCGTACCCGTTCCCGCTGCCATGTGCCGCTCCACCCTCCGTGACCGGTTCTCTTGCGTCCTGCGTGGTCCTGCGTGGTCCTGCTGGTCCTGCGTTGTCCTGCTCAGGCCGGGTCGGCCACGCGCCGTACCGCGAACTCGCCCTCCGCGACCCGGGCCCGCAGCTCCTCGTCCGCCGCGACCTCCTCGGGGGAGCGGACCACCGAGCCGTCGGCCCGCTGGAGCACCGCGTACCCCCGCTCCATCGTCGCGGCGGGCGACAGCGCCCGGACCCGCGCCTGTGTGTGCGACAGCTCGGAGTCCGCCCGGTCCAGGAGGTGGCCGAGGACCCGGCGGCTGCGCGCGAGCAGCGCGACGAGCTCGTCCTCGCGGACCTCGACCATGCGCTGCGGATGCTCCATGACGGGCCGGGCGAGCGTGTGCGCGAGACCGCGCTCCTCCCGGTCGAGCAGCCCGCGTACGGTCCGCAGGGCCCGGTCCCGCAGCCCGCGCACCCGGTCCAGCTCCTCGCCGACGTCCGGGACGACCTTCTTGGCCGCGTCCGTCGGCGTCGAGGCGCGCAGATCGGCCACGAGGTCGAGGAGGGGCGAGTCGGGTTCGTGGCCGATGGCCGAGACCACCGGCGTACGGCAGTCGGCGACGGCCCGGACGAGCTGCTCGTCCGAGAACGGCAGCAGGTCCTCGACGCTGCCGCCGCCCCGGGCGACGATGATCACGTCGACGTCCTCGTGGGAGTCGAGCTCCTTGACGGCCTGGACGACCTGGGGCACGGCCTTCACGCCCTGCACCGCCACGTTCCGCACCTCGAAGGCGACGGCGGGCCAGCGACGGCGCGCGTTCTCCAGGACGTCCCGCTCCGCCGCGGAGGCGCGGCCGCAGACGAGGCCGATGCGGTGCGGCAGGAACGGCAGCGGCTTCTTCCGGTCGAGCGCGAAGAGCCCCTCGGAGGCCAGGCTCCGCTTCAGCTGCTCGAGACGGGCGAGCAGCTCGCCGATCCCGACGGGCTTGATCTCCACCGCCCGCAGCGACAGCTGGCCGCGCGGCGCGTACCACTCGGGCTTGGCGCGCACGACGACCCGGGCACCCTCCGACACGACGTCCGCGACGGCGTCGAAGACCTGGCGGTAGCAGGTGACGCCGATGGAGATGTCGTACGAGGGATCACGCAGCGTCAGGAAGACGACCCCGGCGCCGGGGCGCCGGGACAGCTGCGTGATCTGCCCCTCGACCCAGATCGCCCCGAGCCGGTCGATCCACCCCCCGATCAGACGGGAGACCTCACCGACGGGAAGCGGTGC
The DNA here is from genome assembly GCF_014451325.2 of Streptomyces sp. CB02980. Classification (GTDB taxonomy): domain Bacteria; phylum Actinomycetota; class Actinomycetes; order Streptomycetales; family Streptomycetaceae; genus Streptomyces. The sequence continues at coordinate 143,355 of NZ_JACSCH020000004.1, forward strand.
TTCGGCGGACGTATTCAGAGCCATGGACCGAGCGTAACCGCGCGGTACGACAACGTCAGGGGCACGCGCACGCGGGCCACCCCGAGGCCGGACACGGGTACGCCGCCGCGCGACCAGGGCCCCGGTCAGGGGCACGCGCACGCGGGCCACCCCGAGGCCGGACGCGGGTACGCCGCCGTGCGACCACGGGCCCGGTCCGAGGCACGCGCACGCATGCCCCGCGGAGACCAGGTCCCCCGGCGCCGGCTGAGCGCGTACGCCCGTCCCATGGCCCGGCGCGGCCCCGCGGCCTGCCTCCGCCCCGCAGCGCCCATCCCCGCGCGCGGGGACCCGCGCGGCTCAGCGTCGCGCCGGTGTCCTCGTCGCGCCCTGTACCGCCAGGACGATCAGGCCCACGCCCAGCCACACCACGCCCACCACCTGCGCCGCCACCGAGGCCTCCACGATGACCGCGATCAGGATCGCGGCGCCGACCACGGGCAGTACGACGTGCTTCAGCCAGTGCGGCGGCCCCTCCGCCCTCCGTACCGCGAACCAGCCCACCACGCTCGCGTGCAGCAGGACGAAGGCCGTCAGGGCGCCCACGTCCACGACCGACACCAGATGGTCGAGGCCGTCGTCCCGACGGGCCGCCCACACCGCCGCGATCATCGTCACCGTCGCCGACACCAGGAGCGCCACCCGCGGCACGCCCCCGTCCGTCCGGGCGAGCACGTGCGGCAGGCGCCGGTCGCGGCCCATCGCGAAGAGGAGACGGCCACCGGCCGCCTGCCCCGCGAGCGCCGCGAAGGCCGCGCCGATCGCCTTCGAGACGGCCACGAGGTCGTGCAGCCAGCCGCCGACCGCGCTCTCGACGGCGTCGTAGAAGGCCGACCCCTGCTTCCCCGGGTCGGCCGCGAGCTCGGCCGACGAGACCGGTTCGAGCAGCGCGACCAGCCAGGTCTGCGCGATGAACAGGACACCCGCGAGGGCCAGGCAGAACAGCAGCGCCCGTGCCACCTTCGCCGAGCCGCCCGTGACCTCCTCCGCGAAGGAGGCGATCGCGTCGAAGCCCAGGTAGGACAGGACGGCCACGGACACCGCGCCGATGACGGCGGCCGTCGAGAACGACCCGTCACCCGTGAGCGGCGACCACCAGTCGCGCCGTGCCCCGTCCTGCGCGAGCACCGCGATCGCGGAGACGACGAAGACGAGCAGCACGACGATCTCCAGCGCGAGCACCGCGAAGCCGACCCGGGCGGCCGCCCGTACGCCCCAGAGGTTGAGCAGGGTCGTCACGACGACGGCGATCCCGGTCCACACCCACCGGTCGACCTCCGGGACCAACGCCTCCATCGCGATGCCGGCGAAGAGATAGGCGACCGCCGGGATCAGCAGGTAGTCGAGCATCGCCATCCAGCCGGCGATGAACCCCGGCCCTTCGCCGAGGCCCTTGCGCGCGTACGTGAAGACGGAGCCGGCCTGCGGCGCGACCCGCACCATCTGCGCGTAGCTGAAGGCCGTGAACGCCATGGCGACCGTGGCCACGACGTACACGAGTGCGACCGCGCCGCCGGACTTCGCGTCGAGGGTGCCGAAGACGCCGACGGGCGCCATGGGGGCGATGAAGAGCAGCCCGTAGACGACCAGGTCCCGGAACCCGAGGTTCCGACGAAGTCCCGTATGTTCCGCGTCTTCCCCGCGCGCCGCCACCTGCGATTCGTCGGCCATGGCCACAGTTTCGGCCACGGCACCGATCAAACCGCTCACCGACGCGGCCTTACGATGGGACGCATGACTGCAACGCCCGCGTCGACGCCCGATTCCGCCTCCGCGACGAACCGCCCGAAGCGTGTCCTGCTCGCCGCTCCCCGCGGCTACTGCGCGGGCGTGGACCGTGCCGTGATCGCGGTGGAGAAGGCCCTGGAGCAGTACGGGGCCCCGATCTACGTCCGGCACGAGATCGTCCACAACAAGTACGTCGTCCAGACCCTGGAGCGGAAGGGCGCCATCTTCGTCGACCAGGCGACCGAGGTGCCGCCGGGCAACATCGTGATGTTCTCCGCGCACGGCGTCGCCCCGACCGTCCACGATGAGGCCCGCCAGGGCCGCCTCGCGACCATCGACGCCACCTGCCCGCTGGTCACCAAGGTCCACAAGGAAGCCGTCCGCTTCGCCAACGAGGACTTCGACATCCTCCTCATCGGCCACGAGGGCCACGAGGAGGTCATCGGCACCTCCGGCGAGGCCCCCGACCACATCCAGCTGGTCGACGGCCCCGGCGACGTCGCCAAGATCGAGGTCCGCGACCCGTCCCGGGTCGTCTGGCTCTCCCAGACCACGCTCTCGGTCGACGAGACGATGGAGACCGTCGACGCGCTGAAGGAGAAGTTCCCGCAGCTGATCTCCCCGCCGTCCGACGACATCTGCTACGCCACGCAGAACCGCCAGATCGCGATCAAGGAGCTGGCCGGCCAGGCCGAGCTCGTCATCGTCGTCGGCTCGAAGAACTCCTCGAACTCGATCCGCATGGTCGAGGTCGCCAAGCAGGCCGGCGTCCCCGCCGCGTACCTGGTCGACTTCGCGAGCGAGATCGACGAGGCCTGGCTGGAGGGCGTCACGAGCGTCGGCCTCTCCTCCGGCGCCTCCGTCCCGGACATCCTCGTGCAGGAGGTCCTGGAATGGCTCTCCGAGCGCGGTTACGCGGACGTGGAGATCGTCAAGACGGCCGACGAGTCCCTCACCTTCTCGCTGCCGAAGGAGCTCCGCAACAAGGACCTGCGGGCCGTGGCCGAGAAGCTCGGCGCGGGCGAGCCCGCCGCGTCCGCCAAGGAGTAACCCGGCACCCCAGCCCGTACCGTGGATTCCATGAACGTCTTCGGAGTGGACATCGGCGGCTCGGGCATCAAGGGCGCCCCCGTGGACCTGGAGCGCGGGGCGCTCACCGAGGAGCGCCACAAGGTACTGACCCCGCACCCCGCCACACCCGACGGTGTGGCGGGGTGCGTCGCGGAGGTCGTGGCGCACTTCGGCTGGACGGGACCGGTGGGGGTGACCTTCCCGGGGGTGGTGACCGGCTCGACCATCCGCACGGCGGCGAACGTCGACACCTCGTGGATCGGCGTGGACGCGGGCACCTTGCTGAGCGACCGTCTGGGCGGCCTCCCGGTGACCGTCCTGAACGACGCCGACGCGGCCGGAATCGCCGAGATGACCTTCGGCGCGGGCCGCGGCCGCAAGGGCACCGTGATCCTGCTGACCCTCGGCACGGGCATCGGCTCGGCCCTCTTCGTCGACGGCCGCCTCGTCCCGAACACGGAGCTGGGCCACCTGGAGCTCAAGGGCCACGACGCGGAGACCAGGGCGTCGACGAAGGCCAAGGAGGACGAGGACCTCAGCTGGGAACACTGGGCGACGCGCCGCGTGCGGAAGTACCTCGCGCACGTGGAGATGCTGTTCTCGCCGGAGCTGTTCATCATCGGCGGCGGGGTGAGCCGGAAGGCGGACAAGTTCCTGCCGCTCATCGAGGGCATCAGGGCGGAGATCGTCCCGGCGGAACTCCAGAACAACGCGGGGATCGTGGGGGCGGGGATGGCGGCGGGGGCGGCGTAGGGGGCTCTGCGCGACGGAGGGCCCCGAGTCCGGCCGCTGCGAGCGGCTCACCCGGGCCCAGGTATCGCACCTGGGCGCCTACGGGGCGGCCCAGGTGTCCACGCGTCTCCGCTCACGTGTCCGTCTCCGCGTACGCGTCCCCGTGGGCACGTACGCGTACGTGCCCACGGGGCGGGGCCGGGGCCTAGGGCCTGTCCGGGGCGACGGGGCGGCGCCGAGGGGTCCGGCCGCCCGATGCGGGCCCCCTCCCACCGGCCCCGGGCGCCTCACCGGCGACGGCGGAGGCACCGGCCGAGGCACCGGCGGCCGGGGCTGCCGCGGCCGCGGTACGCACGAGGTGCTGGCGCCGCCCCATCTCACGCACCTTCCGTACGCTCGCGATGAGCCCGGCGACGAGGGTCCCGCCGTACAGCCAGCCGGCGTGCACGGCGAGGGCGGTCACGACGGCCATGGCCTGGCCCCCGAAGCCGCCCGTGCCGCCCGCGATGGGGACGACGCCGACGGCGAAGGCGATGGGCACGCCGATGGGGGCGGTGACGAGGTCCGCGGCGCGGACCCAGAGCGCGGTCAGGGCGCTGACCGGCAGGAACAGCAGTCCGTAGACGACGGGGGAGCCGTCGAGGAACAGCCGGTCGAGGAAGCCGAGCGTCAGCATGACGGCGGAGGCGAAGAGCCCGGCGCCGAGCCCGGTGAGGCGGGGCTGGGGGAGCCGCCGCAGCGCGAGGACGACGGGCGGCACGGGCCGTCCCGTCGGCTTCCCGGCCGCCGCTCCGGGTGCGCCGGCGCGCTGGACGCGGGGGCCGCCGGGGCCCCGCCGGGTCCGGCCGGTCACGCGGTACACGGTCGCGCCCTCCACGAGCGCGGGGGGCGGGGTGACGGGCGGCGTGACGGGGGTTTGCGGCCGTCGGCGGCCTTGCGGCTGACTTGTCCTGTGCTGCTCCACTCCACCAACGTAGGTCGGAAAGGGGCGGGAACCGGGTCCGGGACACGCCCTTTGGGTGACCTTGCCCCCGAGAACGACCGAAGGTCGGCGTCACTGGCCGGTTCGGCCCGCCCGTAAACTGGGGGATCGGCCCACCATCCACACTTCAGGAAGTCGCCACCGTGTCGCTCACGATCGGAATCGTCGGTCTGCCGAATGTCGGCAAGTCGACCCTGTTCAACGCCCTGACCAAGAACGACGTGCTGGCGGCCAACTACCCGTTCGCCACGATCGAGCCCAACGTCGGCGTCGTCGGTGTCCCCGACGCCCGCCTGACCAAGCTCGCGGAGATCTTCTCCTCGCAGCGGATCCTCCCGGCGACCGTCGACTTCGTCGACATCGCGGGCATCGTGCGCGGCGCGAGCGAGGGCGAGGGCCTCGGCAACAAGTTCCTGGCGAACATCCGCGAGTCGGATGCGATCTGCCAGGTCATCCGCGCCTTCAAGGACGAGAACGTCGTGCACGTCGACGGCAAGGTCTCGCCGAAGGACGACATCGAGACGATCAACACGGAGCTGATCCTCGCGGACCTCCAGACGATCGAGAAGGTCCTGCCGCGCCTCCAGAAGGAGATGCGGATCAAGAAGGACACGGCGCCCAAGGTCGCCGCGGTCGAGGCCGCGCAGGCGATCCTGGAGAGGGGCGACACCCTCTTCTCGCAGGGCATCCTGCAGGGCTCGGAGAAGGCGGAGCTCCTCCACGACCTGCACCTCCTCACCACCAAGCCGTTCCTCTACGTCTTCAACGTGGACGAGGACGAGCTGACGGACGACGCCTTCAAGGCCGAGCAGAGCGCGCTGGTCGCCCCGGCCGAGGCCATCTTCCTGAACGCGAAGCTGGAGCAGGACCTGGCGGAGCTGGACGAGGAGGACGCCATGGAGCTCCTCCAGTCCGTCGGCGCCGAGGAGCCGGGCCTGGCGACCCTCGCCCGCGTGGGCTTCGCGACCCTGGGCCTCCAGACCTACCTGACGGCCGGCCCCAAGGAATCCCGCGCCTGGACGATCAAGCAGGGCGCGACGGCCCCCGAGGCGGCCGGTGTGATCCACACCGACTTCCAGAAGGGCTTCATCAAGGCCGAGGTCATCTCCTTCGCCGACCTCGTGGAAACCGGCTCGGTGGCCGACGCCCGCGCGGCCGGCAAGGCCCGCATGGAGGGCAAGGAGTACGTCATGCAGGACGGCGACGTGGTGGAGTTCCGCTTCAACGTCTGACACACGACAGCCACGCTTCACAAGGGGCCGCCTCCTCCGGGAGCCGGCCCCTTCGGCGTCACCGTGCTGGATGGGTGCCGGGTATTCTGACGCCGGATCAGCCGATGTCAAGCGTCGTAGACGGTGGAGCGGTGTCCGACGTGCACGGCCCACACCACGAGCTCTCCGTTGTCGATCGTGTAGACGACGCGGTAGTCGCCGACCCGTAGGCGACGGCGGTCGGGCTGTGACACGAGTGCGGTGGTGTGGAAACCGAACGGATCGGTCTCCAGCTCGGTCAGCTTGGCCAGGATGCGCAGTGCCATGTCGCGAGGGATCTTCCGAAGTTCGGCCTGCGCCTCGGGGCGGAAGACGGTTACTTCGAGAGGTGGGGCCGCGCTGATCCGAGCCCGGCCCCTCTTCCCCTTGCCGTACGGAATCCCGTCCCGTCTCAGGCGGCCCGGCCCGGTGTCAGCTTGTCCAGGTCGATGCCGATCCCGAACGGGAGCGACCGGTCGAGCGTGTGGCGCGGCGCTTCCGGAAGGCGGTCCAGGTCCTCCGCCAACCAGCCTTCCGCGCGCGGCGGACGCATCCGGCCGGGCAGTCCGGTCACGGAACAACCCTAGCGATTTCCGCCAGTCGCGGGGCCGAGCCGGGCGGTCGGCCCTTCCACCCCACGTATCCTCGACAGCTGGTGAACGGGGGAGACGGATCGCGGAGGTGTACTGGTGGAGTTCCGGCTGCTCGGCTCCGTTGCGCTGGTGACGGAGGACGGGGACGTAGCCCTGGGGCCCGCCAAACGGTCCAGTCTTCTCGTCATGCTGCTGCTGCGGCCCAACAGCGCGGTGAACGTCGGTCAGCTGATCGACGCGCTCTGGGAGGAGGAGCCGCCCACCCACGCCAAGACCGTGCTGCAGGGGCACGTCTCGCGGCTGCGGGCGCTGCTCGCCGAGCACGGGGCGGAGGCGTACGGGGTCGAGCTGGCCACGCAGGGATCGGCGTACGTGCTGCGGATGCCGGAGTCCCTGGTGGACGCGCACCGCTTCGAGGAGCTCGTGGCGCTCGCCGGGGTGCAGCGGCGTCCCGCCGACGCGGTACGGATGCTGCGGGAGGCCTTGTCGTACTGGCAGGGGCCCGCGCTCACCGGGACCGTGCACAGCCGGCCGCTCGAGGCGGCCGCCGGGGGGCTCGAGGAGCTGCGGCTCGCCTCCGTCGAGTCGCTCGCGGAGGCGTACGGAGAGCTCGGCGAACACGCCAGGGCCGCCGCCGTGCTGCGTACCGAGGCCGTCGCGCACCCGCTGCGGGAGTCCCTCGCGGCCGCGCTGATGCTGGCCCTGGGCCGTTCGGGCCGGCAGTCGGACGCGATCGACTGGTACCACCGCACCCGGCGGCTGCTCGCCGAGGAACTGGGCGTCGACCCCGGCGAGACGCTCAGCGAGGCGTACGCGACGCTGCTCCGCTCCGCCGAGCCCGTGACCGTGCCCCGGCCCGCGGCTCCCGTCGTGGTCCCGGCGCCGGAGGGGCTGCCGCGCGCCCCGCGCGGATTCACCGGGCGCGGCGCCGAACTCGCCGCCCTCGACCGGGCGGTACGAGGCGGCGACGGTCCCGTCTGCCTGGTCACCGGGCCCGCCGGCGTCGGCAAGACGGCGTTCGCCGTGCACTGGGCGTACGAGCGCCGCGCCGACTTCCCCGACGGGCGGCTCTTCGCCGACCTGCGCGGCTTCAGCGACACCCCGGCACCCGAGACCGCCGGCGTCCTCCGCGAGTTCCTCCTCGCGCTCGGCGTGCAGCCGCAGCGGATCCCGGAGGCCGTCGAGGCGCGCGGCGCCCTGTTCCGCTCCCTGACCGCCGGCCGCCGGCTGCTCGTCGTCCTCGACAACGCCCGCTCCTCCGAGCAGGTCAGGCCGCTGCTGCCCGGCGGCGACCACTGCACCACCCTGGTCACCAGCCGCGACCGGCTCGGCGGCCTCATCGCCTCCGACGCGGCCCGGCCGGTGCCGCTCGGCCACCTTCCCCCGGCCGCTTCCGCCGCGCTGCTCACCACCGTCCTCGGCGAGACGCGCGTCGCCGCCGAACCCGCCGCCGCCGCACGGCTCGCCGGACTCTGCGACGGCCTGCCGCTCGCCCTGCGCGTGACGGCCGCACGGCTTGCCGAGCGCCCCGGGTGGACGCTCGACGCGATGGTCGGCGAACTCGCCGACGAGCAGAGCCGGCTGATGCTCCTCGACGTCGAGGACAGGGGCGTCTCCGCCGCGCTGCACCTCACCGTGCAGCAGCTGCCCGACTCCGCGGCCCGGCTGTTCCGCGCGATCGGCCTGCACACCGGCTCCGACCTGGACCGGTTCGCGGCCGGCGCGCTCGTCGGCACGTCCCCGGTGCAGGCCTCCGCCGACCTGGACCGGCTGGCGGCCGCCCATCTGCTCACCGAGCCCGTCCCCGGCCGCTGGATGCCGCACGACCTGGTGCGGCTCTACGCCCGCCACCTCGCCGAGGACGCCGACCCCGAGGGCCTGCGCCGCCTCTTCGACCACTACCTGTACACGGGGCTCGCGGCCGACGCGGCGGCCGAGCCGGGCTCCCAGCCCTGCTACTCGCTGCCCGCCGACGCCCGCAGGCCCGCGGCGATCCTCGAGTTCGAGGACCGTACGGCGGCCCTCGACTGGTACGTGGCCGAGCGCGCCGCCCTGGAGGGCGCCGTCACCGCCGCGGCCGCCCTCGGCCTGCACGACCGGGCCTGGCGGCTCGCCCTGGTGCAGTGGCCGCTGATGCTCATGCGGATCGGGGACGGCTGGACGCCGCTCCTGGAGGCCGGACTCGCCTCGGCCGAGCACGTCGGCGACTTCGACGCGCAGTCGCGGACCAGGGCGCTGCTCGGCTGGATCCTGCACGAGGAGGGCCGGGACGCCGAGGCCCTCGTCCATCTGGAGAAGGCGCCCGGCCTGGCCGCCCGGGCCGGCGACATGATCAGCGAGGCGATCGCGTACGTCAACCACGCCGCCGTCCTGGACGCGACGGGGGAGCACGAGCGGGCCGGGCTGCTCATGGTGCACGCCGTCTCGCTCGCCGACCGCACGGGCCATCCGTCCACCCAGGTGCTCACTCTCCATCACCTGGCGGGGCACTGCATGAACGCGGGGGACTACGAGGCGGCGCTCGCGCACACCCTTCGCGCCGGGGAACTCGTCGCACCCGACGCGGTGGTCGTCCAGGCCCAGCTGCAGATCGTCAAGGGCGAGGCGCTGGCCGGCATCGGCCGCGTCGAGGAGGCCGCCGACCAGCTGGAACGCGCGATCGTGGCGGCCGACGCGGCCGGTTTCGCGGAGGGTTCGGCACGGGCGGCGGCGGGGCTCTCGCGTCTGTCAGCGGATCGTTAGCGGTACGCAAGCGGGACGGCAGCGCGGGGCCGGAAGCTGGATACAGCACCGAGGGCATGACGTACTCGGGGCCCTGACGCCGGGGCGGTCGCCCCGGCGCATCCACGCCGACCGCACGTTTCACGGGGGAGAACCACCATGCGTACCCACCACAAGTCCACCGTCCTGGCCGCCGCCGCCATCGCCGCCCTCTCGCTCGGCCTGACGGCCTGCGGCGGCGACACGGACACCGGCGCGAAGGACGCGGGCAGCGCGAGCTCCTCCCCGTCGGAGGCCGGCGCCGCCGACAAGGGGACGGACGCCGCAGCGGGCACCGCCGACCAGACCGCCGCGAAGAGCGGCTCCGGCTCCACCGGTGGTGCGACGGCGAACGGTGGGTCCACGGCGACCGGCGGTTCGACGGCGACCGGCGGCACGTCCGGCGGCAGCGGTACGAAGGGGAGCACGGCGGGGTCCACGACGGGATCCTCGACCGGAGCCAAGACCTCCGCCAAGACGCCCGCCTGTGCCTACGGCGACATCAAGGTCACGGCGGCGAAGGCCGACGAGGTCCCGACCGAGCACATCGTCCTCACCGCCACCAACACCTCCGGCAGCGCCTGCACCCTGCTCGACTACCCGCTGATCGCCTTCGGCCCGATCCAGACCGCCAAGGACGTCCCGGCCGTCGCGAAGAGCAAGCCGGCCGCCCCGGTCGTCCTGAAGCCCGGCGCGCCCGCGTACGCGAACGTGCGCATCGCGCTCGGCGGCACCCACGAGAACACCAAGGTGGTGAAGAGCTTCAACGTGAACCTCTTCGCCGCCGCCGGCCCGGCCGAGGGCAGCATCGTCGTCAAGGCCCCCGCGGGCGGCCTGGCCGTCGACGAGGCCGCCGCGAAGACGGGCTACTGGACGGAGCAGCTCCGCAACGGCGCCGACGAGTTCTGAGCGACTCCGCCCCGGACCTTCGCCCGGCCGTCAGCGACTCCGCCCCGGACCTTCGCCCGGCCGTCAGCGACTCCGCCCCGGACCCCCGCCCGGCCGTCAACGGCTCCGCCCGGACCTCCGCCCCGGCGGCTGTCAGCGGCTCCGCCCCGGACCCCCGCTCCCTGACCCGCAGTGACCCCCCGGCCGTTCCGGGGGGTCACTGCGCCAGGCCGGTCTTCGCTCCCGCCCCGCACAGCGGTACGACGGTGAGACCGGGCCGCGGCGCGGCCGCCCGGACCGCCGCCCAGCAGGCCACGCCGGTGGACTCCACGAAGAGCCCGCGGCCGGCCAACTCCCGCTGGGCGGTGCGGATCTGGTCCTCCGTCACCGTGAGGAACGTGCCGCCCGTCGCCCGTACCGCCCGCAGGATCTGGTGGGCGCGGGGCGGCGCCGGGATCGCGATGCCCTCGGCGAGGGTGGGGCGGGCGGGCACGGCCTCGCCCAGCTCCTCCGCGCCCGCGTGGAACGCCGCGGCCAGCGGGGAGACGGCCTCCGCCTGGACGGCGACGAGCGCGGGGCGGTTGTCCGTGAGCCCGTGGCGGTGCAGCTCGTCGAGCGCGAGGGCGGCGCCGAGGAGCAGGGTGCCGTTGCCGACGGGGACGACGATCGAGTCCGGGAGGCGGCCGCCGAGCTCCTCCCACAGCTCGTAGACGTAGGTCTTGGTGCCGTGCAGGAAGTACGGGTTGTAGACGTGCGAGGCGTAGAAGGTGCCGGGCTCGTCGGCGGCCGCCCGCGCGGCGCGGGCCGTGGCCTCGCGGTCGCCGGGGACCTCGACGACCCGGGCCCCGTGCGCCCGGATCTGCTCCAGTTTCTTGGGCGAGGTGCCCTCGGGGACGTACACGAGACAGTCGAGCCCGGCCCGCGCGCCGTACGCGGCGATCGCCGTGCCCGCGTTCCCGCTGCTGTCGGCGACGACCCGGCGGAGGCCGCCGTTCCGTGCGAGATGGAGGGCGTGGGCGGCGAGCATCACCGCGCCGCGGTCCTTGAAGGACAGGGTCGGCATGAGGAAGTCGAGCTTGGCGGAAACCGATCCCTTCTCCCCTTCCTCCAGGGGGACGAGGGGCGTACGGCCCTCCCCGAGCGTCACCTCCGCCGCGTACGGCATCGGCGGCAACGCCTCCTCGTAACGCCACAACGAATTTCGTCGTGACGCGAGTGACGGGAGTGAAACCGGCCCGCTGTCGAACTCCAGGTCCCAGGGGCCGCGGCACTTCGGACAACACCAGGTGAGGGCGTCCGTGGGCGAGTGAACCCGGCAGCGGCGGCACACGTATGAGGTCATGAAGATCAGCATGTCAGCTGTGTGGCGCGGGTGTTGCGGGCCGTCGAGAGCCCTTGTGAGATTCCTATGGATCAGTCAATCTTTCGCTCGGCAGCCGGATGTCCGAGGCGGCGTGGAGCCATGTCACCTTGTCATGTCCCTGCTAATCCCCCACAGCAACGCACCACCAATGAGGAGGACCCCTCACATGTCAGTGATGCGTGAATCACGGCGTCGAATCGCCACCGCCGCGGCCGTCGCCGTCACCGCCCTCACCCTCGGCACCCTCTCCGCCCTCCCGGCCGCCGCCTCACCGGCCGCCCCGGAGGGCGTCATCGAGAACGCGGGAGCCGAAGGCACGATCGCGGGCAGCTACATCGTCACCCTCGACGAGTCGGCACAGGCGGAGACCGCCAAGGGCCGTGCCGTGGCCACCAGGTTCGGCGCGAAGATCAAGCGGACGTACACCTCGGCGATCAACGGCTACTCCGTCGAGCTCTCCGAGGCGCAGGCGAGGAAGCTCGCGGCGGACCCCGCCGTGACCTCCGTCGTCCAGAACCGCGTCTTCACGGTCGACGGCACGCAGCCGTCCCCGCCGTCCTGGGGCCTGGACCGGATCGACCAGAAGGCCCTTCCGCTGAACCAGAGTTACACCTACCCGGACACCGCGGGCCAGGGCGTCACCGCGTACATCATCGACACCGGCGTACGCATCACCCACAGCGACTTCGGCGGCCGTGCCTCCTACGGCTACGACGCCATCGACAACGACAACACCGCGCAGGACGGCCACGGCCACGGCACCCACGTCGCCGGCACGGTCGCGGGCACGTCGTACGGTGTCGCGAAGAAGGCGAAGATCGTCGGCGTCCGCGTCCTCGACAACTCCGGCTCCGGCACGACCGAGCAGGTCGTCGCGGGCATCGACTGGGTCACGCGGAACGCCGTGAAGCCGGCCGTCGCGAACATGAGCCTCGGCGGCGGCGTCGACACCGTCCTCGACACGGCCGTCCGCAACTCGATCGCCTCCGGCGTCACGTACGCGGTCGCGGCGGGCAACGACAGCTCCAACGCCTCCAACTACTCGCCGGCGCGCGTCGCCGAGGCCATCACCGTCGGCTCCACGACCAACACCGACGCCCGCTCCAGCTTCTCCAACTACGGCACGGTCCTGGACATCTTCGCCCCGGGCTCCTCCATCACCTCGTCCTGGAACTCCAGCGACTCCGCCACCAACACCATCTCCGGTACGTCCATGGCGACCCCGCACGTCGTGGGCGCCGCGGCCGTCTACCTCGCCGGCAACCCGACGGCGACCCCGGCGCAGGTCTCCGCGGCCCTGACGACCGCCGCCACCCCGAACGTCGTCACCAACCCGGGCTCCGGCTCCCCGAACCGGCTGCTCTACGTCGGTGGCGGCACCACCACCCCGCCCACCGGCCCGAAGTTCGAGAACACCGCCGACTTCGCCATCGCCGACAACTCGACCGTCGAGTCCCCGGTCACCGTCAGCGGCGTCACCGGCAACGCCCCGGCCGCCCTCCAGGTACCGGTGAACATCGTCCACACCTACATCGGTGACCTTCAGGTCCAGCTGATCGCCCCCGACGGCTCGGCCTACACGCTGAAGGCCTTCGGCACCGGCGGCAGCTCGGACAACATCAACACCACGTACACCGTGAACGCCTCCTCGGAGGTCGCCAACGGCACGTGGAAGCTCCGGGTCACGGACAACGCGTCCATCGACACCGGCAAGATCGACTCCTGGGGCCTGCAGTTCTGACCGTGGTCCCGACGGATCGCGAGCGGTACGGATCGTGAACGGCTCGGATCGTGAGTGGTGAGGGGCGGTCGCCTGACGGCGGCCGCCCCTTCCGCCATTCGTCCTCGTCCGTCCAGGCGTCCAGGGATTCGTCCTCCTCGTCCGCGAGGAAGCCGAGGAGCGGCCAGAGGCCGGCGGCCGGTGGTCGCGGTCGCGTGTGCCCATCGGGTGGTGAGGCGGTTGACGGCTCGTACCGTCGCTGCCGGGATCGTCGGAGTTGTCCCCCGCGTGTCGCCCCCTCCACCCGGCCGCGTACGATGCGCGACCGATCATTTGTTCGCGCCGTTCGCCCCGAACAGGAGCACCGTACCCGTGGAGCCGACTCCGCCGACCCCACCGCCGCCGTCCCCTCAGGGAGGCCCGCAGCAGGGGGGTTGGCCCGCGCCGGGGCCGTACACCTCGCCGGGGATGCCGTACACCGCCGGTCCGTACGCAGGGACGCCCGGCGGACCCGGCGGACCCGGCATGCCCGGCGTCGGTCCGTACGGGCAGCCGCCCCGGCGGACCACCAACGGGCTCGCCATCGGTTCCCTCGTCTCCGGCATCGTCTGCTGTCTGCCGCCCCTCGGCCTGGTGCTCGGTCTCATCGCCCTTCCGCAGATCAGGAAGCGGGACCAGACGGGCAAGGGGCTCGCCGTCACGGGCATCGTCCTCTCCGTCCTCAGCTGTCTGCTGCTGGTGATCGGCATCGCCACGGGCGGCATCAGCACGTTCTGGGGCGGCGTCAAGGAGGGCGTGGACGAGGCGGCCCGTTCGAAGTCGCCGTTCTCGCTGCGGACCGGCCAGTGCTTCACCCCCGACGGCAAGCTGGAGGAGTACGCGACGGACGTCACGGTCGTCGACTGCGAACGCCCGCACATCGGCGAGGTCACCGGCGGCTTCAAGGTGACCGGCTTCGACAAGTGGCCCGGCGAGGACGCGATCGACAGGATCGCGGAGAAGCGCTGCGAGACGATCAACGGCGGGTACGCGCTGGACACCTGGGCCGTCCCCGCGGACGTCTGGTTGTACTACTACCTCCCCAGCAGCCAGAGTTGGCGTCTCGGCGACCGCACGGTGACCTGCGCGTTCGCCGGCGAGAAGAAGCCGTTCAAGGGCTCCGTGCGTTCCGACGCGAGCCGGCTCACCGACGACCAGGAGTCCTTCCTGAAGACCGTCAACCCGATCGAGACGGTGACGTACCGGGAGCCGGAGGAGGACCCGGAGGAGGACTTCACCGCCAACAAGGTGTGGGCCACGGAGCTCCTGGGCGCGCTCAACACGGCGTACGCGGGACTGGGGCAGCGCACCTGGCCCGCCGAGTCCGCCCCGCCCGTCGCGGCGCTCCGCAAGGAGCTCGCAGCGGCGTCGAAGCAGTGGCTCAAGCTGGCGACGGCGACTGACGCGGACGCCTACTGGGAGGCGTACGACCCGGCGTGGGAAGCCCTGCCCGAGGACCTGGGCGCGGACGCGCGCACCGCGCTCGACCTGACCGGCACACCGCCGGCGGGCGCTGCGGGCGAGGGCGCGTCCGCCTGATTCCGTACGGGAAACGGGGCCGGGTCTCCCTCGGGAGGCCCGGCCCCGTCGTATGCGGACCGGGCGGTGGTCCGGGGAGCGGCGGCCCGTGACCGACCGCCGCCGCCGGTCCACCGCGAGCGGCGGGGCCGGTCCGCGGTTCGGGGGCCCCGGCCACCGCCGGACGGCGGCCGGGGCGGGGGTGTCAGCGCCGGGTCAGGCCCCGGTCGATGGCGGTGATCAGCTCACCGTCCGCGGTGTCCCCGTCGAGGGACCAGATCATCGCGCCGCCGAGCCCGTTCTGCCGGACGTAGGACGCCTTGGTGCGCAGCACGGCCGGGTCGTCGTACGTCCACAGGTTGGTGCCGTCGAAGAGCCAGGCGTGGCCGTTGCGGTAGCCGCGGTGCAGCTTGTACGTCCCCGAATCCGCCAGCTTCTTCAGGTACTTGTAGTCCTCGGAGCCCGCCACCCAGGTCGCGGGGGCGGGGCCGGTCGCCGGCTGCCCGAGGCCGTCGCCGCCGCCGGTGACGCCCGTCCAGCCCTGGCCGTAGAACGGCATGCCGACCACGAGCTTGTGGGCGGGGGCGCCGCGCCGCAGCCAGGCCTTGACGGTCTGGTCGACGCTGAAGTCGTTCTTGGCGAAGAGCGCGGACTGCTGGGCGGTGGTCTTCTCGCCGGAGACGTGGAAGTCGTAGCCCTGGAGGTTCACGAAGTCGAAGTCCCGCATGATCTTGGAGACTTCGAAGCCCGCGTCGATCTTGGCGGGCGCGGTGGGCACGTACGCGCTGAGCTCGTAGTGCTTGCGCTGCGCCCTCGGCAGCGAGCGGCCGTAGGCGTCGAGCTGGGTACGGAACTCCCGAACCAGCTTGGTGAAGTTGGGCTTGTCCTCGGGGCGGATCACGTTCCCGGGGGCGCCGTCCGAGCCGGGCCACTCCCAGTCGAGGTCGACGCCGTCGAAGATCCCGGCGGCGGCTCCGGCGCCGCCGCGGGCGCCGTCGACGGGCAGGTTGCCCTTGATGTACGTGTCGATGCAGGAGGCGACGAGGGTCTTGCGGCCGGCGTCGGTGCGCACCGCGTCGGAGAAGTGCGCGGAGCCGGTCCAGCCGCCCAGCGAGATCATGACCTTGAGGCCGGGGTTCTCGGCCTTCAGCTCGCGCAACTCGTTGAAGTTCCCGGCCAGCCGCTGGTCGGCGGTGTCGCCGACGCCGTCCACCGAGGTGGCGGCGTCGACCGGGCGCACGTAGTCGGCCCACGGGTCGGAGCCGGGTGCGTTGCCCATGAGGCACTTGCCGTCCGAACCGATCACGCCGAAGGCGTAGTTGATGTGGCTGAGCTTGGCGGCGGTGCCGCTGGTCTCCAGGTCCTTGACCTGGAAGTTCCTTCCGTAGATGCCCCATTGGGTGAAGTAGCCGATCCGCTTCAGCTCGGGCTTGTGCCCGGACGGCTGGTGCGCGTCGGCGGTGGGGGCCAGGGTGGCGAGGAGACCGAGAGTGGCCGCGGCGGCCGCACCGAAGGTCAGCTTGGTCATGGCTCTGGGACGCATGGGCTCGTTCCTGTGCGAGGCGGGATGGCGCGTGCGGTGGAGCGTGCGGATGGCGCGCACGGTGGAGCGTGCGTGCGGTGGAGCGTGCTGGGCAGGAACGTATTGGTCTGTACCAATGCGGGTCAAGAGGGCCGACGTCGCCTACTCGGGGTGACCGTGGGTAGCAAGAGGTGTGATCTCGGAGTCATCACTTCGAGTGAAACTTTGGCCCATGCTTGCGGATCGCGACCGACGGTTGTCAGTCTGTAGCTGTAAGTCAACCTGAGGGGAGTGTCCAGTGACGTTCGGTGAGCAGCCCGCCTATCTGCGCGTGGCGAGCGATCTGCGGCAGAAGATCGCGAACGGCTCGCTTCCGCCGCATACCCGTCTCCCCTCGCAGGCACGCATCCGCGAGGAGTACGGGGTGTCGGACACCGTCGCGCTGGAGGCCCGCAAGGTACTCATGGCCGAGGGACTGGTGGAAGGGCGCTCCGGCTCGGGCACCTACGTCCGGGAGCGCCCGGTGCCGCGCAGGATCGCCCGCTCCGGCTACCGCCCCGCGTCGGGCGCCAGTCCCTTCCGGCAGGAGCAGGCGGCCGAGGGGGCCCGGGGCACCTGGGAGTCGAACAGCGAGCAGGAGCCGGCGAGCGGCGAGGTCGCCGAGCGGCTCGGCATCGAGCCGGGGGAGCGCGTGATGCGCACGCGGTACGTGTACCGGGACGGCGGCGAGCCCATGATGGTCGCCACCTCCTGGGAGCCGCTCGCCGTCACGGGCCGGACGCCGGTCATGCTGCCCGAGGAGGGCCCCCTGGGCGGTTGCGGTGTCGTCGAGCGGATGGCGGCCATCGACGTGGTCGTGGACAACGTGGTGGAGGAGGTCGGCGCCCGGCCGGGCCTCGCCGAGGAACTCCTGGCGCTCGGTGGGGTGCCGGGTCATGTCGTGATGGTCGTGGAGCGCACGTACTACGCCTCGGGCCGGGCCGTCGAGACCGCGGACGTCGTGGTCCCGGCCGACCGCTACCGCCTCTCGTACCACCTGCCGGTGCGGTGACCGTTGAGCGGACCCCGACGTCCGGGCGGCGTGACCGCGAGTTAACGGGGCGTCAACTCGCGTAACCCCGGCGCAACCGCGTGCCGCCGCCGTCCGTCACGACCGGCTCCTACCTTCCTCGTCCGTACCCGCGAACCGGTCGGACGACAGGAACCCTCATGACGGATACGGTCACCACCCCCGCCCCGGAGCCGGGAGGGAGTACCTCCCAGGCCCTTGAGGAGCTGGAGGAGGTCGCGCCACCACCCGGCGGTCCCCGTCGCAGCTACGCCAAGCTGGCCGCCGACGAGAGCCGCGAGGACTACTCGCTGCGCTACGCCCCGCACTCGTTCCGGCGCTGGTCGCCCGGGACCGTGGCGGGGACGGCCCTCGGCGGCATCGCCTATCTCGCCGACTTCGCGATCGGCGCCTCGATCGTCTTCACCTACGGCTTCGGCAGCGGGCTCGCCTCGATCCTCACCGCCGCCACGCTCATCTTCCTCACCGGCATCCCCATCGCCCGGGCCTGCGCCACGTACGGCCTGGACATGGACCTCATCACCCGCGGCGCCGGCTTCGGCTACTTCGGCTCGACGCTCACCTCGCTCATCTACGCCTCCTTCACCTTCATCTTCTTCGCCCTCGAAGGCTCGATCATGGCCCAGGCCATGCATCAGGCCATCGGTCTGCCGGTCGAGATCGGCTACCTGATCACCACCCTCATCGTCATCCCGATCGTCTTCCGCGGCATGGGCGCCCTGGCCAAGGTGCAGGCCTGGACCCAGCCGGTCTGGATCATCGGCATGGTGCTGCCCTTCGTCGTCCTGGCCTTCGAAGCCCCCGACGCCTGGGGCGCCTTCGCCTCCTTCGGCGGTACGGAGGGAGCCGGCGCCGGCTTCTCGTGGATCGGCTTCGGCCTGGGAACGGGCGTCGCGCTCTCCCTGATCGCCCAGATCGGCGAACAGGCCGACTATCTGCGCTTCATGCCGGCCAGGACGCCGGCCACCAAGCGCCGCTGGAACGTCGCCGTGCTCGCCGCCGGTCCCGGCTGGGTCGTCATCGGCGCGGCCAAGCAGCTCGGCGGCGCCTTCCTCGCGTTCGTCGCCCTGGAGGCCGTCGGCAAGACCCACGCCCTGGAGCCGATCGCCCCTCAGATCGAGGCGCTCAAGCCCTGGCTCGGAACGTTCGCCCTGCCCGCCGCCGCGCTCTTCGTGATCGTCTCCCAGGTCAAGATCAACGTCACCAACGCCTACAGCGGCTCGCTGTCCTGGTCGAACTTCTTCTCCCGAATCACCCACCGGCACCCGGGCCGCGTCTGGTACATCTTCCTCAACCTCGCCATCGCGCTGACGCTGATGGAGATGAACATGTTCGCGGCCCTGAACAAGCTGCTCGGGTTCTACTCCAACGTCGGCATCGCCTGGATCACGGCCGTCGCCGCCGACCTCGTCATCAACAAGCGGGCCGGCTGGAGCCCCCCGTACATCGAGTTCAAGCGCGCCTATCTGTATGCCGTGAACCCGGCCGGCTTCGGTGCCATGGTCATCGCCTCCGTCGTCTCGATCCTCGCCTTCTTCGGTGCCTTCGGTACCTACGCCCAGGCCTTCTCCACCTTCATCGCGGCCGGTCTCGCCCTCGTCCTCTGCCCGCTGATCGCCTGGGCCACCAAGGGCCGCTACTACCTGGCCCGCCCCAACACGGTGAACGGTCCGGCCGCCGGTGTCGTCGACGAGCGGGCGACCCACACCTGCGCGGAGTGCGAGACCGCCTACGAACTCCCCGACATCGCCGACTGCCCGGTGCGGTCCGGCCCGGTCTGCTCCCTCTGCTGCTCGCTCGACGCCACGTGCGGCGACGTCTGCCGCAAGGACCCCGAGGGCGCCGGCGGTCCCGTCCTGATGCCCATGCCGACCGTGCCTGTGCCCACCCTGCCCGGAGCGGCCCCCGGGGCGTGACTTCGGCCTCCCTCCGTCGGTTCCCGGCCGATCCGTATCTCTTTGTGTAATTCCGTATCCGCTGTGTGAAGGTCAGGCGTAAGCTCCGGCATATGCGGATTGCGGTTTCATGGAGATCCTCAACGGCGCCCGGACCGGCGGAGGGAGAAGCCTGATGACCGAGAGCGGCCCTGTCCTCGCCTGGCTCGTCATTCGGCAGGACGACAACGGCAACCGCTACCGGGTGGGGCGGTATGCGACCGAGGACGAAGCGCAGAAGATCGCGGACAGCCTCGACGACCGCGGCCACAAGCAGCTCTACTGGGTCGAGCGCATCGGCACCCCCGCGCTCTGAGCCCGACGGACGCCGGCCGGGCCGGGCTACGCTCGCGCCCATGACCGAACGCACCACCGACCCCGCCGCGCCCCACGAACCCGTCGTGGTCGTCGTCGCGGGCGCCCTGTACGACCGGGGGCGGCTGCTCGCCGCACGACGCAGCGCCCCCGTCGAGCTCGCCGGCCGCTGGGAACTGCCCGGCGGCAAGCTCGAACCGGGCGAGAGTCCCGAAGAGGCCCTCGTCCGCGAGCTGCGCGAAGAGCTCGGTGTCGAGGTCGAGCCGGGCGAGCGGATCCCCGGCGAGTGGCCGCTGAAGCCCGGATACGTCCTCCGGGTCTGGACCGCCCGGCTGCTCTCGGGCGAACCGCGCCCGCTGGAGGACCACGACGCTCTGCGCTGGCTCACCCGGTCCGAGCTCGACTCGGTCGACTGGCTCGACCAGGACCGCCCCGCCGTCGCCGAGGCCGCCCGAAGGCTCCCGGCGGCGCCCGACACCGGAGCGCGCGGCTGACTTTCTACGCCGTTCGTGCCACCGTGCGCCCGCTGCTGCGCCCAGCGCGATATCCCGCCCCATATTCCGGGTATGTCCTGATTGACCCGTTGAAAGAGGACGTGGGCCTTCCTGCTGACGCACGGCTGGGGAAGTGATCGGGTGTGATCGACACCGACGGCGACCGCGCCGAGTGGAACTTCCCTGCGGAGGCGAACGCCGTGCGCACGGCCCGCCACGCCGTGCGCGAGACGCTGCGTGCCTGGGACCTCGACTCGGCCCTCGGTGATGTGACCGTCCTGCTGGTCAGCGAGCTGGTGACCAACTCCCTGCGGTACGCGTCCGGACCGATCGGGGTCCGGCTCGTCCGCCCCCGACTCGACGGCAGTGACCCCGCCCACCAGCCCGCGCTGCTCGTGGAGGTTTCCGATCCGCTTCCGGATCCCCCCACCGCACGTGCCCCCGGACCCGAGGACGAAGGGGGCCGCGGACTCGGTCTGGTGGCCTGTTCCGCCCGCCGTTGGGGCACTCGTAAAGGAAGGACCGGCAAAACCGTATGGTTCGAGCTGGCTCTCCCTGGTGAGTAAACAGAGTGGGACAACGATCACCGGTACTCGGCGCGAAGCGAACGAGACCACCCTGTGATCGTGAACGTCGTGCCGTCGGGGCCTGCCGTATTGAATACTGCGGGCATGGCCGGTCCGGTGCGGTGAGCTGGAGGGGACGGTCGCGTGAGCGAGATACCTGAGAAGGCGAGTGGCGGCGTCGTGTGGCAGAGCAGCCCGCCCGGCTCCATCTATGACTACATCCGGGTGGCGTCCTTCTCCATCGGGCCCGACGGACTCGTCGAGCAGTGGAGCCGACGGGCCGTGGACCTCTTCGGGGTCACGGCGGAGGAGGCCAGGGGCAAGGACCCCGTCGAGGCCTTCATGCCCGCCGACCTGCGCGAGCGCGGTCACCGGCGCGTCCGGGAGATCCTCGACGGCAAGGAGTGGACAGGCCTCGTCCCCTTCCGGATTCCCGGCGAGGACCGGCCCCACGGCATCGCCGAGATGTACGTCATGCCGAGCGAGACCCAGACCGGGGAGCGAGCCGCGCTCTGCATCGTCGTCGACGTCCGCGCCCTGCGCCGCATCGAGACGGACCTCGCCGCTTCCCAGGCGATATTCGGCCAATCCCCCTTCGGCTTTCTCCTCTTCGGCACCGACCTCACCGTGAAGCGGGCCAACCGGCGCTTCGCCACCGTCTTCGGCGGCTCCGCCGACGACCACCGAGGCCGCACCGTCCACGACTACCTCAACCTGCCCGAGGCCGACCGGATGACCGCGGCCCTCCGCAGCGTCCTGGAGACCGGGGAGTCCGTCACCGACTTCGAGATCGTCGGCGCCGCACCCGGCTCCCGGGACCGCCGCCACTGGTCCATCAACCTCTACCGCGTGCACAGCGGATCCGGCCACCCGATCGGCGTCGCCGGCCTCGGCATCGACGTGACCCGCCGCCACAACGCCGCCAGGGAAGCCGCCAGCGCCCGCCGCAACCTCGCCCTCCTCAACGAGGCAGGCGCCCGCATCGGCAACTCCCTCGACCTGGAGGCCACCGCCCGCGAGCTGCTCGACGTCGCCGTCCCCGGCTTCTGCGACCTCGCCTCCGTCGACCTCTACCAGGGCCTGCTCACCGGCGACGAGGCACCGCCCGGCCGCTGGGGCAGCTCCCACGACGTCGGCTACGGGGCCGGCAGCGCCGAACTCCGCAGGGTCGCCTTCGCCAGCGCCGTCTCCGACACCCCCCTGAGAACCGACGAGAGCCACGGACCGGGCAGCGGCTGTTGCGGACCCGAACCGATCGAGGTCGGCGCCGTCCACCGCTACCCCTTCAACTCGCCCTGCGCCGGGGCCCTGCGCACCGGCCGCCTCCGCACCGTGCCCGGCGCCGACGGCGAACTCGTCCAGACCACCCTGGTCGTCCCGATGGTCGCCCACGACACCGTCGTCGGACTCGTCCAGTTCTCCCGCACCAAGGGCAGCGAGTCCTTCGGGGAGCGCGACCGCGCCCTCGCCGTCGAACTCGCCGCCCGCGCCGCCGTCTGCATCGACAACGCCCGCCTCTACCGTCGCGAGCACGAGCGGGCGCTGATCCTCCAGCGCAGCCTGCTCCCGCCCGGCGACCCCGAGGCGGCCGGCCTCGACATCGCCTGCCGCTACCTCCCCGGCACCGCCGCCACCGAGGTCGGCGGCGACTGGTTCGACGTCATCGAACTCCCCGGCCACCGCACCGCCCTCGTCATCGGGGACGTCATGGGCCGGGGCCTGCGCGCCGCCGTCGCCATGGGCGAACTCCGCACCGCCGTCCGCACCCTCGCCCAGCTCGACCTGGAACCGGCCGAAGTCCTCTCCCACCTCGACGAGATCGCCCGCGGCCTCGGCGCCCCCATCGGCGCCCAGCAGTCCCGCGGCCACAAGTCCCGCGGCCCCGAACTCTCCGAGGTCTACCTCGCGACCTGCGTCTACGCCGTCTACGACCCGGTCACCCGCCGCTGCACCTTCGCCAACGCCGGACACCTCCCGCCGGTGCTCGTCGAACCCGGTGAAGAGGCCCTGCTGCTCGACGTACCCCCGGGGATGCCGCTCGGGGTCGGCGGCGAACCCTTCGAGGAGGTCGAGGTCGAACTCCCCGAGGGCGCCCTCCTCGCCCTCTACACCGACGGGCTCGTCGAATCCCGCGACCATCCCCTCGACGAGGGCCTGAGCGCCTTCCGACGCGCCCTCACCGACCCCGCCCGGCCCCTGGAGGACGTCTGCGACCGGGTCCTGACCAGCCTGGAGACCGGACACGGCGAGGATGACATCGCCCTCCTCATGGCCAGGATCCAGGGACTGCCCAGCGAGGCCGTCGGCGACTGGCGGCTGCCCAGGGAGCCCCGCTCGGTCGGTCGGGCCCGTGAACTCGCCCGCACCCAGCTCAAGGCCTGGGACCTCGAACCGCTCGTCGACACCGTCGAACTCCTCGTCAGCGAGCTCGTCACCAACGCGCTGCGCTACGGCGAGGGCGAGATCCGGCTGCGGCTGCTCCGCGACCGCACCCTCGTCTGCGAGGTCTGGGACGCCGGCCTGGTGCAGCCCCGGCGCCGGCGCGCCAAGGACACCGACGAGGGCGGCCGGGGCCTCCAGCTGGTCGGGCTGCTCAGCTCCTCCTGGGGCTCGCGCCGTACCCCGCGCGGCAAGACCGTCTGGTTCGAACTGGCCCTGCCGGACGGCGAGGGCGCGGCGGAACCCACGGTGGAACAGCTCCTCAGCATGTTCTGACGGACGTCGCCCCCACCCGACCGCACGTCGCACGCGCCCGACCGCACGGCTGAGCCGACACCCGGCCCCGGCCCCGGCCGCGCGGGCGACCCCGGTCAGGCGCCCGGTCAGCCCTTGAGCGCCGCCAGCCGGGCCTCGATCTCGGCACTGTCGCCCAGCGCGTCCAACTGCTCGAACTGGGCGTCCAGGGAGGACGCGGCGAGCTCCTGCTTGCCCATCGCCCGCGCCTCCTCCCGGCGCACCTTGTCCTCGAACCGGCTCAGTTCGCTGGTCGGGTCGAGCACGTCGATGTTCTTCACGGCGTCCATCATCGTGTTCTGCGCCTGGGCCGACTTGGCGCGGGCCACCAGTTCGTCGCGCTTCGCCTGCAACTCGCCGAGCTTGGCCTTCATCTGGTCGAGACCCGTCCTGAGCTTCGACACCACCTCGGTCTGCGCGGCGATCGTCGGCTCCGCCGTCCGCGCCTCCTTCTCCGCCTGGAGCTGACGGCCGAGCGCCACCTTCGCCAGATTGTCGAAGCGGTCCGCCTCCGCCACCTGCCCGCCGCTCCGCAGTTCGTCGCCCTTCCGGCTGGCGGCCAGCGCCTTGCCGCCCCACTCCTTCGCCGCCGCCACGTCCTCCTGGTGGTCCTGCTCCATCAGCCGGAGGTTGCCGATGGTCGCGGCCACCGCCTCCTCCGCCTCCGTGATGTTGTTGGAGTAGTCGCGGATCAGCTGGTCCAGCATCTTCTGCGGATCCTCCGCCTGGTCCAGCAGCGCGTTGATGTTGGCCTTCGCGAGCTGGGTGACCCGGCCGAGGATGGTCTGCTTGCTCATGGCACTTCTCCTTGAGAGGGACAGAAAGGGGGAGGACGCGCATCGCGCCGCCCTCAGAAACGGCCTCCGCCGCCCAGCCGGCCGCGCGTGCCGCTGCCGCCGAAGCTGCCGGGCCCGCCGCCGAAACCTCCGCCCCCGAGCCCCCCGCCCGAACCTCCACCGAACCCCCCATGTCCGCCTCCCCTTCCCCCGCCGAACAGTCCGCCGAGGATGATGCCGCCGAGCACCGCACCGCCGAGCCCGCCGCCGCCCCCTCCTACCCCTGATACACCGCCCATGCCGTTCGGGTTCCCATACGTCCGGACGTCCTGCTCGGCGAGGTCCTGGGCCCGCCGGGCGAGGGCGTCCGCCTGCTGGGCCTCCGCGAGGGCGGCCTGCGGGTCGTCGGCCTCGGCGAGCCCCCGCGCCTTCTCCCAGCGCCGCTGGGCCTCGGCAAGGCGCGTACGGGCCTCACTGCCCACGGCACCCCGGTGGGTGGTGATGTAGTCCGAGGCCGCCCCGATCGCCGAGCGGGCCGTCAGCATCGCCTGGTCGAGGAGCGCGCGGGCGCGTCGGCTGCCCGACTCGCGCTCCCGCGCGCCCACCAGCGCCTCGTCGAGCACCGAATCGGCCTCCTCCACCCGGCGCAGGGAGTCGAGCGGGTCGTACCGTCCGGTGTCCATGACCCGCCGCACCTCGCCGAGCACCGATTCGGCGCGGGCGATCCGGCCCCGGAGATCGGCCGTCGACCCTTCGGTGGCCCCCTGCAGCAGGCCCCGGGCCTCCGCCAGGTCGGCGTCCGTCTCCGACAGGACACCCGGCAGTCTGCCGACCGCCTCGGCCAGTTCCTGCGCCCGCCGGTCCACCGCCTCGACCAGCCGGGCCGCCTGGTCCACGGCACCCTCGGCCGCCCGGATGTGAACGGCGGCCCCGCCGTTGTCACCGTCGTCGATCTGCTGGCGGGCCTGGTTGACGTGGGTCGTCGCGAAGACGAGCCGGTCCTTGGCCTGTTCGACGTCGCCGGCGACGGGAGCGGCGGCCGTCTCGGCGTATCGCTCGCGCATCGCCGTCAGGGCCGCCTCGGCCGTGCTCATCTTCGCGGTCTGCTCCCGGAATGCGGCCTCGACGGTGGCCAGCGCCTCAGGCGCGGTCCGCTCCAGGGCCCGCAGCCGGTCGAAGTCCTCGCTCTCGGCGTCGAGCCGGGCGTCCGCCTCTGCGCAGCGCCGCAGGATCTCGTCCAGCATGGTCCGCCGGGTCGCGTCGTCCTCGGGGAACGAGTCGTCGAGCTTCTGCCGCAGCCGGAACGAGGCCGTGAGCTGCTCCTTGGCGAAGGCGACCGCCTCGGTGAAGGGGCGGACGGTGTCCTCGCCGAACTGGGCGGTCGCGAAACCGAGTTCCTCCTGGCTGGTGCGGACGGCGTCGTCGGTGGCGACCAGCGTCTGCCGGGCCTGACCGTCGAGCTCGTCGAGGGACGGCTGCGCGGGTTCCCTCGGCGGGCCCCAGCCCTGCCCGCCCTGCGGCGTGGTGCGGGTCCCGGTCCGCCGGCGCCGCTTGGTGAACGCGTAGGCCGCCACGGCGCCGGCGCCGCCGACCAGGACCACCGGCAGGACCAGATCGGTGGCCGAGGTGCCGTCGTCGACCACGCCGCCCGGATCGGCGGGGCCGGGGGTGATGGCCGGAGTGGGGACGGGCTGTCCGGCGAGGACGGCGGAGTAGCCGTCGGCCGCTCCGATCGCGGCGCCCGCCCAGTCGTTCTGTCGCAGCGCCGGTTCGATCGCGGTCCGGGCCACCTCGTCGAGCCCGCCCTGGGTGAGGCGGGCGTCCGGATCGGCTGAGTAGCCGTACTGGCGGTCGTGGGTGGCGACGGCGAGCAGCACGTCGTCGACCCCGAGACCGTTGCGTTCGGCCGTGGCGTCGGCCCAGGCCTGGCCCGTGCGGCCGGAGAAGTCCCGTACGTAGACGACGAAGAGCTGGATCCGCCGGTCGTCGTAGAGCCGGTCGAGGGCCTGGACCACGGAGCCGCGGCGGTCGCCCAGCGCGTCCACCCGGTCGGTGATCTGCCCGTCCCGGGACAGGGCGACGGGGTCGTCGGCACGGGCACCGTGAACGGCGGGCACGAGGAGCCACCACGCCGCCACCAGTACCGCGAGAAGGGCTCGGGTGGCTATTCGCGTCACAAGGGGGAGGTTATGTCCGCGTATGTCGCACCGCGACCGGACGACCCGCCGCCGGAGTGCCACCACAGCCTCACGGAAACCATTCTCCACAGCCCTGCGTCACTGTCGGTAGCCGCCGCTACCGTGAGAAGCGGTGGGACACGTGACATGACGGCACGAGGGGGGCTCGGGTGAGCGGACGACTGAGGAGAATGTGGCGACGGGGGCGCTGGTTCGTGCTCGGTCTCGCGCTCGTCCTCGTGGTGCCCCCGCTGTTCGGCGCGCTCGCCCTGCGCGTCAGCTACGCGGGCGACCTCAGGGACGACGCGAAGACCCGGGACAAGGACGCCGTCTGGCTCGGCCACGCCTGGGTCGACGGGCGGAAGAAGGACGCCGACCTCGCCGACCTCGCCGCCCGGATCAAGGACACGGGCATACGCGACCTGTACGTCCACGCCGGGCCCCTGGAGCACGACGGCACCCTGCCCGCCGCCAAGTACCCGCGTGCGAAGTGGTTCATCGACGCCGTGCACCGCACGATGCCCGGGATACGGGTGCAGGCCTGGCTCGGTGACGTCCTGGCCAACGACGGACCCGACGGACTGCACCTCGACAAGGCCGGGACCCGCGCGGCCGTGGTGACCTCGGCCCGGCAGATCCTGGACGTCGGCTTCGACGGAGTCCACTTCGACCTGGAGCCGCTGCTCTCCGACGACGCCGACTACCTCTCCCTCCTCGACGACCTCGGAGAGGTCACCCGGCCGCGGAAGGCGCAGCTCTCGATCGCCGCCCACCAGATCGACCCCCTCCCCGGCCTGCACTCGGCCAACAGCCTGCTCACGGGCAAGGAGAAGTGGTGGTCGCAGGAGTTCTTCGGCCAGGTCGCCCGGCGCGTGGACCAGATCGCCGTCATGTCGTACGACACGTGGATGCCGCTGGAGAGCCTGTACGGCGGGTACGTGGCCCAGCAGACCAGCCTCGCCCTCGAAGTGACCCCCGAGTCGACCGACCTGCTGATGGGGCTCCCCTTCTTCCACGAGGACGACCTCGGCCACCACGAGAACGCGGAGACCGTCGAGGCCGCCGTCCGGGGCGTCAGACTCGGCCTCGGGCGCACCGACCCCGACCGCGCACGGTTCGGCGTCGCGCTGTACGTCGACTTCGCCGCGGAGGAGGGCGACTGGGCGGCCTACCGCGCCAACTGGCACTGAGCCCCGCGGGCACGCCGCCGCGCGCCCGGCCTTGACGTCGCCCGCCCGGCCACGAGCCGTGCACCCGCCATGACGCCGCTCACCCGGCCGTACGCCGTGCACCCGCCATGACACCGCGCACCGGGCACGACGTCCTCCACCCGGGAGCGACCCCGCGTGCCGGGGGAGGGCGTGCCGGAGGAGGATGGGGCCATCGGCGCGAACCGTTGCCGCGCACAGGGGGAGTACGCCATGACAAGCCGTCTCTTGATGCCCTTCCGGACCGCCGGCGCGGGTCCCGCGGCCGACACGGAGACCGCCGGGTCGACCCGGCCCACGCCGATCCTGGACCTGGCGCACCCCCGGGTCGCCGCGCTCGTGACCCGGGTGCGCCGCGAGGCGGACGAGCGGGGCGCGACGACCGACCGCGACCGGCTCCGGACCGCCCACGGCATCATCGCCGCCACTGTGCGGCCGGTGTACTCCGTGGAGGACCTGCGCCGGGTGTCGAGGACTCTGCGGCTCGGGCGCGGCTCGTGCAGTCAGCGCATGGCGGTCCTGGAGGCGGTGGCCCGGTCCCTCGACGTGCCCACGCGGGTCCGGGGCCTGCTCGTCGACGGAGCCTTCTGGTACCCGCGCTTCCCGAAGCTGCGCCCGTTCGTGCCCGAGGAGGTGCTGCTCGCCTGGCCCGAGTTCCTGCTCGACGACACCTGGGTGCCGGTCGCGGAGCTCTTCGCGAACCGGGAGGAGGCCGGACCGGCCCCCGCGGACGCCTTCACCAACGCCGGCGCGGAGACCCTCTTCGAGGCCGTGGCGCGGACCACCGTCGACTGGGACGCCCCGGCCGCCTGCGCCGGATCCGCCCCCTGCGACCTCTCCGCGCACCTGCGGACCGACCTGGGCCGCTTCACCTCCCGCGACGAGCTGTTCGCCGGGCACGGTCAGACCCTGTGCCTCCCCGCCCGCACCCTCGCCGAGCCGCTCTTCGGCCGCTGGAGCGCGGGCGCGGGCGCGAGTGTCGGTGCCGGAGGCGGTGCCGGAGGCGGTGCCGGTGCCGGTGCGGGCGGGGACACGAGCCCTATGTCGTCTTCCGCCGCCTGATCGTGTTGCCCAGCCACACCAGCGGGTCGTACTTCCGGTCCACGACCCGCTCCTTCATCGGGATCAGGGCGTTGTCGGTGATGCGGATGGACTCCGGGCACACCTCCGTACAGCACTTGGTGATGTTGCAGTAGCCGAGTCCGTGCTCCTCCTGTGCCGTCCGCCGCCGGTCGAGTCCGGCCTCCTCGGCCGCGTCCAGCGGGTGCATGTCGAGCTCCGCGACCCGCATGAGGAACCGGGGCCCGGCGAAGGCCTCCTTGTTCTCCTCGTGGTCGCGCACCACATGGCAGGTGTCCTGGCACAGGAAGCACTCGATGCACTTCCTGAACTCCTGCGAGCGCTCCACGTCCTCCTGCCGCATCCGGTACTCGCCGGGACCCACCCCGGCGGGCGGCACGAAGGCCGGGATCTCCCGGGCCTTCGCATAGTTGAAGGACACGTCCGTGACCAGGTCGCGCACGACGGGGAAGGCACGCATCGGGGTCACGGTGATCACCTCGTCCCGGGAGAACACCGACATCCGGGTCATGCAGAGCAGCCGCGGCCTGCCGTTGATCTCGGCCGAGCACGAACCGCACTTGCCCGCCTTGCAGTTCCACCGCACCGCGAGATCCGGCGTCTGGGTGGCCTGCAGGCGGTGCACCACGTCGAGGACGACCTCGCCGTCGTGGACCTCCACCGTGTAGTCGGCCAGTTCGCCGCCGCCGGCGTCTCCCCGCCACACCCGGAACCGCGCGTCGTACGTGCTCATGCGCCGTGCCCCCCTTCCAGGCCCGGGCCCTCCAGGCCTTCCGGACCTTCCGGATCTCCCGGATCTCCCGGATCTCCCGGACCTCCGAGCTCGTCCTCGGCGAGGTACTTCGCCAGCTCCTCCTGTTCGAACAGCGCGAGCAGATCGGGCCGTACGGGCTCCGTACGCGTCCGATCGAGGGCGATCCCGTCGCCGTCCAGACGGCACAGCAGGTTCACCGGGCGCCAGGCGCGGTCCATCGCCGGGTAGTCCTCGCGGGTGTGCCCGCCCCGGGACTCGGTGCGCTCCAGGGCGGCGCGAGCCACGCACTCGCCGACGAGCAGCATGTTCCGCAGGTCGAGGGCGAGGTGCCAGCCGGGGTTGAACTGCCGGTGGCCCTCCACGGTGACCTGCCGGGCCCGTGCCCGCAGGGCGGCGATGCGTTCCAGCGCCTCGGCCATCTCGCCCTCCCGCCGGATGATCCCGACGAGGTCGTTCATGGTCTGCTGGAGTTCCTGGTGGAGGGTGTACGGGTTCTCCGGGGGGCCCGCGCCTTCCTCGGCCCCGCGGCCGCCGCCGCTTCCGCCGGGCGCCGACCCGAACGGAGCCAGCGCCTCCGCCGCCGCGGCCTCGACGTCCGCCGCCACGATCCCCCCGCCGACCCCCGACAGCGCGTACTGCGCCGCGTACAGACCGGCCCGCCGGCCGAAGACCAGCAGGTCGGAGAGGGAGTTTCCGCCGAGCCGGTTGGAGCCGTGCATGCCGCCGGCCACCTCACCGGCCGCGAACAGCCCGGGCACCCCCACCGTCGCCGCCGTCTCGGAGTCGACGTTGACCCCGCCCATCACGTAGTGGCAGGTGGGGCCCACCTCCATGGCCTCCGCGGTGATGTCGACATCGGCCAGTTCCTTGAACTGGTGGTACATCGAGGGCAGCCGCCGCTTGATCGTCTCGGCCGGCATCCGGGTCGACACGTCCAGGAACACCCCGCCGTGCGGGGACCCGCGACCCGCCTTCACCTCGGAGTTGATGGCCCGCGCCACCTCGTCGCGCGGCAGCAGTTCGGGCGGGCGGCGGTTGTGGTCGGGGTCCTCGTACCAGCGGTCGCCCTCCTCCTCCGTCTCCGCGTACTTCTCCTTGAAGACGTCGGGGACGTAGTCGAACATGAAGCGCCGGCCCTCGGAGTTCCGCAGGACCCCGCCGTCCCCGCGGACGGACTCGGTGACGAGGATGCCCTTCACCGACGGCGGCCAGACCATGCCGGTCGGGTGGAACTGCACGAACTCCATGTTCACCAGGGGAGCGCCCGCGAGCAGGGCGAGCGCGTGCCCGTCTCCGGTGTACTCCCAGGAGTTCGAGGTCACCTTGAAGGACTTGCCGATGCCGCCGGTCGCGAGGACGACCGCGGGGGCCTCCAGGACGAGGAAGCGCCCACTCTCCCGCTCGTAACAGAAGACCCCGGAGACCCGCCCGTCCCCGTCCTTGAGGATCCGGGTGACGGTGAACTCCTGGAAGACCTTCAGCCGGCCCTCGTGGTCGCCGGTCTCGCGGTGGTCCTCCTGCTGGAGTCCGACGGACCTCTGCTGGAGGGTGCGGAGCAGTTCGAGGCCGGTGCGGTCGCCGACGTGGGCGAGCCGCGGGTACTCGTGGCCGCCGAAGTTGCGCTGCGAGATCCGGCCGTCGGGGGTGCGGTCGAAGAGCGCGCCCCAGGTCTCCAGTTCCCAGACCCGTTCGGGGGCCTCCTGGGCGTGCAGCTCGGCCATCCGCCACTGGTTGAGGAACTTCCCGCCGCGCATGGTGTCGCGGAAGTGGGTCTTCCAGTCGTCCTGCGGGTGCGCATTGGCCATGGAGGCGGCGATCCCGCCCTCGGCCATCACGGTGTGGGCCTTGCCGAAGAGGGATTTGCAGATGACCGCCGTACGGGCGCCCGCACGACGTGCTTCGATCGCGGCCCGCAGCCCGGCGCCGCCCGCGCCGACCACGACCACGTCCCACTGCTCTCGCTCGACGTGCGTCATCTCAGAAGAACCTCGGGTCGTCGAAGGTGCCGGTGGCGAGCAGGTACACGTACAGGTCGCAGAGGGCGACGCTGATCAGGGAGGACCAGGCGAGCAGCATGTGACGGGTGTTCAGCCGGCCGACCCAGGTCCACAGCCGGTAGCGGACCGGATGCTTCGAGAAGTGCTTGAGCCGTCCGCCGACGATGTGCCGGCAGGAGTGGCAGGAGAGGGTGTACGCCCAGATGAGGGCGATGTTGACGAGGAAGAGGAGCGTCCCGAGCCCCGCGTGGCCCCACGCGTAGTCGGCGTTCCGGAAGGTGAGCACGGTGTCGTACGTGAGGATTCCGGCCACCGGCAGCGCCGCGTAGAAGAAGTACCGGTGGAGGTTCTGCAGAAGCAGCGGGAAGCGGGTCTCGCCGGTGTACGACGCATGGGGCTCGGCGACCGCGCAGGCCGGGGGAGACGCCCAGAAGCCCCGGTAGTACGCCTTCCGGTAGTAGTAGCAGGTCAGCCGGAAGCCCAGCGGGAAGACCAGGATCAGCAGGGCGGGCGAGAGCCCCCACCAGCTGCCGAAGATCTCCCAGTTCGGTCCGCCCTTCATGGGGACGCAGTTCTCCGCCAGACAGGGCGAGTAGAACGGCGAGACGTAGGGGGCGGCGTAGTAGTCGGCGTTGGCGAAGGCCCGCCAGGTCGAGTACGCGACGAAGGCGAGCAGTCCGGCGGCCGTCGCCGCGGGGGAGAGCCACCAGCGGTCGGTCCGCAGATGTCGGGCGGCGATGGCGGCGCGCCCCGGTGAGCGCACCCCCGTGGCGGATCCGGGCGGTTCCGTACCTGTGGCCAACAGGCCCTCCTACGGTCGGTTGCCGGTACGTCCTGCGGCGCGTGGCGGCCTACGGCGCGTGGCGGTCGCGTGCTCCCAGTCCCTCGTCGTCCGTGTCCGTCCACAGCCCGCGGTCGTACGGGGCGTCGGGGATGGTCACCAGGCTTTCGGCACGTCCCGAAGCCGGCGCGGCGGGTGCGCCCCGCTCGGCCGTGATGGAGCGCTCGAGCTGTCCGACGGTGCGGACCAGGTCTTCGAGGCAGCGCTTGACGGCTGCCAGATCGTCCTGAACGGACATGGTTGCCCTCACTTCCGCGAGCGGCTTCGGCAGGAGTGTCGCGCGTCACATTCCCGCTTGGGAAGCCATGTGCACGGGATTCCACTCGTCCGGAGCGCTCCTTCTCCGGCGGTTGGGCCGCACGAGTGGGGTTTTCCCGACGTGCCGCCGTGTCGCCGTGGCCGGATCCGCTCCGTCCTTTTCAGTGTATGAGCAATAGGTGTGATCATCTCCAAATGGAATGAATCTGGACGAAGGGGTACAAGTCATGTCCCAGATCGGCGCCCCTCGCGGGAGGACATGCTCCAGGAGCCCCCGCTCCCGCACGCTCCGCTCCGTCGCCACCCTCACCAGCGCCGTCCTCGCGGTCACCGTCCTCGCCGGATGCAGCTCCGACGAGGCCGACGAGGCCCGGGCCGCGGCCCAGGACAACGCGCCCGCCGCCCGCGACAAGGTCGCCGACGGAGGCACCCTGCGCTGGGCCGTCGACGCGCTCCCCACCACCCTCAACACCTTCCAGGCCGACGCCGACGGCACCACCTCCCGGATCGCCGGGGCCGTGCTCCCCTCCCTCTACACGATCGACGAGCGGGGCCGGCCGCAGCGCAACCCCGACTACCTGGAGTCCGCGCAGGTCGCGGAGACGGAGCCCAAGCAGGTCGTCCTCTACAAGCTCAACCAGCAGGCGGTGTGGAGCGACGGACGCGAGATCGGGGCGGCCGACTTCGTGGCCCAGTGGCGGGCGCTGAGCGGCCGCGACACCGCGTACTGGACCGCGCGGAACTCCGGCTACGAGCGGATCGAGAAGATCGAGCGGGGCAAGAACGACCTGGAGGTACGGGTCACCTTCTCCAAGCCCTACGCCGACTGGCAGTCCCTCTTCACCCCGCTCTACCCGAAGCAGGTGATGGGCTCCCCGAACTCCTTCAACGACGGGGCCCGCACCACCCTCAAGGCCACCGCAGGACCGTTCCTGCTGAAGGCGATCGACCGCAAGAACGGCGATGTCACCCTCGCCCGCAACCCCCGCTGGTGGGGACAGCCCGCCAAGCTCGACCGCATGGTGCTCAAGGCCGTCGCCCGCGCCGACCGGGCGGGGGCCCTCGCCGCGGGCACCCTCGACCTGGCCGAGATCGACCGGTCCACCGCCGAACGCATCTCGCTCGCCCTCCGCGACGCCCGCGCCGGACGCGGCGGCGCCCAGGCCGCCCTCGCCCACGGCCCCGGCTCCTCGATCACCCCCTCCAAGGCCCTGAAGTCCTGGGCGCTGGCCCACGGCTCCGACGACGAGAAGGCGCAGGAGGTCCAGGCCGCCCGGGAGAAGAACCAGAAGGCCCTCACCGCGTACGCGACCGCCCAGGACACCCTGGCGAAGTACGTCGTCCGCAAGTCCCTGGAGCCCGCCTACACCCAGCTCTCGCTGAACGGCGAGTCCGGACCGCTCGCCGACGAGCGGGTACGGCGCGCGGTGGCCCGCGCGATCAACCGCCGGGAACTGGCCGAATCCGTGCTCAAGCCGCTCGGGCTCCCGGCGGACCCACCCGGCAGCCACCTGGCCCTCGCCGGCCAGGCCGCGTACGCGGACAGCAGCGACGCACTCGGCAACCAGGACACCGCGGAGGCACGGGCCCTCCTCGCCGACGCGGGCTGGGTCCCCGGCGGCGCCGTCAGGAAGCCCGCGTCCGCGGGAACCAAGGCGGGCAGCGAGGCCGAGGAGAAGGCCGCGGGGCAAAAGGCCGGCGAAAAGGAGAAGGCCGGCGAGGGCGGCGCGAAGACGGAAGGCGCCGAGAAGGAGGGCGCGAAGACGGAAGGCGCCGAGAAGCAGGGTGCGAAGAAGGACGCCGCGGCCTCCACCGACGCCAAGAAGCAGGCCGCCGACACCGCATCCGACGAGGGCCTCTACATCGTCGGCGACGACAAGCCGGGCGAGCGCCGAGCCGCCCCCGCCCCCGTCATCGGCGCCGGCGGCCCCGAGAACGGCACCGGCATCCTCGCCCCGGCCCCCGCGGCCGCACGTCAGAGCGCCGCGCTCCTCGCCCGCGCCGAGGCACTCGACACCGGTACGGGCGCCGGCGCGCACGCCGCCCAGACGATCGCGCGCACGGACAAGGGCGTCGCCGGCGCCTACGCCCCGCGCGGCACCGCCGCCCCCGTGACCGCGCCCGAGGCGAGCAAGGCCCTCGGCAAGGACGGCAAGGCGCTCAGCCTCCGCTTCGTCCTGCCGTCCGGCCCCGGCTCCGAGTCGCTGCGGGCGGTCGGCGACCGCATCGTCCGGATGCTCGACGCGGTCGGCATCCGTACCGAGGTCACCAAGGTCTCCGACGACAGCTTCTTCAAGGACCACGTGGCCTCGGGCGACTACGACCTGGCCCTCTACTCCTGGCCCGCCTCCGCCTTCCCGGCGACCGACGCCCGGCCGATCTTCGCCAAGCCCGAGCCCGCCTCGGACGGCTCCCTCCTGGTCGAGCAGAACTACTCGCGGGTCGGCACCGACCGCATCGACCAGCTCTTCGACCAGGCGGCGGGAACCCTCGACGAGGAGGAGGCCCGGGAGCTGGTGCGCCAGGCCGACGCCCGGATCTGGGCCGCCGCCGGCTCCATTCCCCTCTACCAGCGCCCGCAGCTCGTCGCCGCCAAGGCGGATCTGGTGAACGCCGGCGCCTGGGGCCTGGCCGGTCCGCGCTACCAGGACATCGGCTTCAAGAAGCGCGAGACGTCCAAGGGCGCCGAGCGCACCCCCTGAGGCGACCGGGCCACTCACCTGGGGGCACCGAACGCACGGAAAGCCCTGAAAGCCCTGAAACCGCAGGTCACAACCTCAGAACCAGCTCAATTTCCTTGCCCGCCGGTGATCCCGGCGGGCAGGATCGCGTCGGCCCCTTGACCCGGTCGCACGACCTCCCCCACACCCTTGCTCCATCGCAGGACAACTTCTCGGATCTTGGCCGGGGAAGCCCCTTGCGCGGCAGCCCCGTACCATAGGACATAGCCGTGGCGCGTCCGCCCGGCGGGCGTACGAGGAACTGACGCCGCATCCCACGATCCGAGAGAAGCGCAAGCACCCATGCCCACGCGCCACGACATCCGTAACGTCGCCATCGTCGCCCACGTCGACCATGGCAAGACGACCATCGTCGACGCCATGCTCAAGCAGGCCGGTGCCTTCGCCGCCCACCAGCAGCTCGACGACCGCATGATGGACTCGAACGACCTGGAGCGTGAGAAGGGCATCACGATCCTCGCCAAGAACACGGCGGTGAAGTATCACCCCAAGGACGGCGGGGCCCCGATCACGATCAACATCATCGACACCCCCGGTCACGCCGACTTCGGTGGCGAGGTCGAGCGCGGTCTGTCGATGGTGGATGCGGTCGTCCTCCTCGTGGACGCCTCCGAGGGTCCGCTCCCGCAGACCCGCTTCGTGCTGCGCAAGGCCCTCCAGCAGCGCAAGCCCGTCATCCTCTGCATCAACAAGACGGACCGCCCGGACTCCCGGATCGACGAGGTCGTCAACGAGACCTACGACCTCTTCCTCGACCTGGACGCCGACGAGGACCAGATCGAGTTCCCGATCGTCTACGCCTGCGGCCGTGACGGCATCGCCTCGCTGACCAAGCCGGAGAACGGCACCGTTCCCGCCGACAGCGACAGCCTGGAGCCGTTCTTCTCCGCGATCCTGGAGCACGTCCCGGCCCCGGTGTACGACGAGGAGGCGCCGCTCCAGGCGCACGTCACCAACCTGGACGCCGACAACTTCCTCGGCCGTATCGCGCTGCTCCGCGTCGAGCAGGGCGAGCTGCGCAAGGGCCAGACGGTCGCGTGGATCAAGCGGGACGGCACGATCTCCAACGTCCGCATCACCGAGCTGATGATGACCGAGGCGCTCACCCGCAAGCCCGCCGAGGTCGCCGGCCCCGGTGACATCTGCGCCGTCGCCGGTATCCCCGACATCATGATCGGCGAGACCCTGGCCGACCCGGAGAACCCGATCGCGCTTCCGCTGATCACGGTCGACCAGCCGGCCATCTCCATGACCATCGGCACCAACACCTCGCCGCTCGTCGGCCGCGGTGGCACGGGCAAGGGCGCGGAAGCCAAGTCCGCGGTCAAGCAGCGCAAGGTCACCGCCCGCCAGGTCAAGGACCGTCTGGACCGCGAGCTGATCGGTAACGTCTCGCTCCGCGTCCTCGACACCGAGCGTCCCGACGCCTGGGAGGTCCAGGGCCGTGGTGAGCTCGCGCTCGCCATCCTGGTCGAGCAGATGCGCCGCGAGGGCTTCGAGCTCACCATCGGCAAGCCGCAGGTCGTCACCAAGCAGGTCGACGGCAAGACCCACGAGCCCGTCGAGCGCCTCACGGTCGACGTGCCCGAGGAGCACATGGGCGCCGTCACGCAGCTCATGGGTGTCCGCAAGGGCCGCATGGACAACATGTCGAACCACGGCTCCGGCTGGGTCCGCATGGAGTTCGTCGTTCCGTCCCGTGGCCTCATCGGCTTCCGTACGGAGTTCCTCACCAACACCCGCGGTACGGGCATCGCCCACTCGATCCACGAGGGCCACGAGCCGTGGTTCGGCACGCTGACGACCCGTAACAACGGTTCGCTGGTCGCCGACCGCGCCGGTGCCGTCACCGCCTTCGCGATGACGAACCTCCAGGAGCGCGGTGTCCTGTTCACCGACCCCGGCACCGAGGTGTACGAGGGCATGATCGTCGGCGAGAACTCGCGCTCCGACGACATGGACGTGAACATCACCAAGGAGAAGAAGCTCACCAACATGCGCTCCGCCTCCGCCGACTCCTTCGAGGCGATCGTCCCGCCGCGGAAGCTCTCCCTCGAGCAGTCCCTGGAGTTCTGCCGCGACGACGAGTGCGTCGAGGTCACCCCGGAGGCCGTGCGTATCCGCAAGGTCATCCTGGACCAGAACGCGCGTGGCCGTGCGTCCTCGCGCGCCAAGAACGGCTGAGCCGAGCCAGGAGTACGGCCGGAGCAGGAGTGGTTCGGCCCAAGCAGGAGTGGTTCGGCCGGAGTAGCAGTGGTTCGGCCGGAGCAGGAGTGCGGCCGACGCGGCAGTACGACCGAGCTGGCCGAAATTAGTACGGCTGAGTCGGCCGAAGATCGGCTGAGTTCGGCCGCATGCGGCCGATGACAGTGGGGTAGATCACGATCCTGTGATCTACCCCGCTTTCGGTTCTCCACGACGTCGGCGCCGGAGCCCGGACCCCCACAGGGACTGTGGGAGTCCGGGCTTTTCGTCAACTTCCGTCAACTCCATTTCACCGGCCCGGTGTCCGCATATCGGCCATCGCTCTCCGGTACGTGTGTTAACGGTCCGTTTCGGGGGTGTCTGTCTGTGCTCAGTTTGTCCGGATTTCGGTATCCGGGGGTGTGGTGATGTTGTCAAAACGAGACCACTTAAGTGTGGTTTACAGCCCGGACGTACTTAATAGTTGGCTCCATTGAGCTCGGGTCAATGGGTCACGCACTGTGGGGAGTGCCGACTCACGAGCACACTCGGGGCACTTGAGTGCATTGCCGTCAGGGGTGTCGGCAGAACTCGGAGTGCCCCTCTTGTAGTGACAAAAGTGGACTCATGAGGAGGAACCCATGCGCGGTGCCAAGAGCGCCAAGTGGGTAACGGGCGCGATCATCGTTGCCCTTGCTGCGACCGCCTGTGGCGGGGGTAAGAGCGACAGCGGCGACGCCAAGGGCGCTGTTGACCCGAACGGAATCTTCTCCGTCGAGCTGGGCGAGCCCGAGAAGCCCCTGCTCACCGGTGACACGATGGAGTCCAACGGCTCCGCCGTGATGGCCGGCCTGTTCTCGACCCTGGTCGACTACAAGGCCGACGGCTCCCTGGAGATGATCAACGCCGAATCGGTCACCACGACCGACTCGAAGACGTGGACCGTCAAGCTCAAGCCGGGCTGGACCTTCCACGACGGCACCCCGGTGACCTCCAAGTCCTACGTGGACGCGTGGAACTGGAACGCCAACGTCAAGAACGCCCAGGGTCTGTCCTCGTGGTTCGCGGACATCAAGGGCTACGACAAGGTCCACCCCGAGGCCGAGGGCGCCAAGCCCACCGCCGACAAGCTGGACGGTCTGAAGGTCGTCGACGAGACGACCTTCAAGATCGAGCTCACCAAGGCCGTCCCGTACTTCGGCCACAAGCTCGCCTACATCGTCTTCGCCCCGCTCGCCGAGTCCTTCTACAAGGACCCTGCGGCCGGCGGCCAGAAGCCGGTCGGCAACGGTCCCTACAAGTTCAAGAGCTGGGACCACAAGAAGAAGATCGAGATCACTCGATACGACGCCTACAAGGGCCCGAACAAGGCGAAGAACGGCGGTGTGGTCTTCAAGAACTACACCACCCTCGAGGCCGCGTACGAGGACCTGAAGTCCGGCAACGTCGACGTGCTCCGTCAGATCGCGCCGAAGGACCTCCCGGTCTACCGCCAGGACCTCGGCGACCGCGCCGTGGACCAGCCGTACTCCGCGATCCAGACCATCGCCGTCGCCTTCTACGCCGACCAGTGGAAGAAGCCGAAGCAGATCGACCCGCGCGTCGTCCAGGGTCTGTCGATGGCGATCGACCGTGCCACCATCACCAAGACGGTGCTGCAGGGTACGCGTGAGCCCGCGACCGGCTGGGTCGCCAAGGGTGTCCTGGGCTTCCAGGAGGACGGCGGCGCCGGCGTCACCAAGTTCGACCCGGCGAAGGCCAAGGAGCTCATCAAGGCCGGCGGCGGCGTCCCCGGCAACAAGATCTCCATCCAGTTCAACGCCGACGGTGGCCACAAGGAGTGGGTGGACGCTGTCTGCAACTCCATCCAGCAGGCCACCGACGTCCAGTGCGTCGGCGACGGCAAGCCGGACTTCCAGGCCGACCTGACCGCTCGTAAGACGAAGCAGGTCAAGTCCCTGTACCGCTCCGGCTGGGTGCTCGACTACCCGGTGAACGCCAACTTCATCTCGGACCTGTTCCGTACGGGTGCGGCGGGCAACCAGGGTGACTTCACCAACAAGGCTCTCGACGCCAAGATCGCCAAGGCGGACTCGGCTGCGACCCTCGACGATTCGGTGAAGCAGTTCCAGGCCATCGAGAAGGACCTGGTCAACTACATGCCGTCCATCCCGCTCTGGTACTACAAGGTCAACGCGGGCTACTCCGAGAAGGTTTCGGGCGTGGCGTACGGCCAGGACGGCGACCCGATCCTGACCGGCGTCGAGGTCAAGAAGTAATCACCCAAGCGTAGTCCGCCTGCCGATGCGGGGCTGACGGGATGTCAGCCCCGCGTTCGGCGCCTTACGTATGTGGCTGGGGGGCCCTTCCACGGCATTCGCGTACCCGTTCCGGGGCGCGGCTGCCGAGGGAGGGCCCGTCGGCTGCTGCTGTCATATTTCAACGGAGGCATGATGGGGCGCTATGTCGCACGACGACTGCTCCAGATGATCCCGGTTTTCCTCGGGACCACCCTGCTGATCTTCCTCATGGTCTACAGCCTGCCCGGCGACCCCGTGGCGGGTATGTTCGGGGACAAGGGCGCAGACCCCGCGACCCTCGCGAAGATCAGACACGATCTGGGACTGGATCTGCCGCTCTGGCAGCAGTACTGGAACTACATGACCGACATCATCCTGCACTTCGACTTCGGGAACCAGATCCGCAACGGTCGCCCGATCACCGAGGTCCTGGGTGAAGCGTTCCCCGTCACTCTGCAGCTCGCCGCTCTGGCCTTCGCGTTCGAGCTGGTCTTCGGCATCGGCCTCGGCATCATCGCCGGCCTCAAGGCCGGCCGGCTCGCCGACAACGCGATCCTGATCTTCACGCTGCTGATCATCTCGATCCCGGTCTTCGTCCTCGGCTTCATCATCAAGATGGTGTTCGCCTTCGAACTGGGCTGGATCGAACCGAACGTCAGCAACGACCAGTTGGTGTCCGAGATGATCGCGCCGGCCATCGTGCTCGGCGGTCTCTCACTCGCCTACGTCGCCCGGCTCACCCGGACCTCGATGGCGGAGAACCTGCGCGCCGACTACATGCGTACGGCCGTCGCCAAGGGTCTGCCCCGTCGTCGCGTCATCGGCGTGCACCTCATGCGCAACTCGATGATCCCCGTGGTCACCTTCCTCGGCACCGACATCGGCGCCCTCATGGGCGGCGCGGTCGTCACCGAGCGCATCTTCAACATCAAGGGCGTCGGTGGCCTCATCGCCGAGTCGATCACCCGGCGTGAAGGGTCGACCCTGGTCGGCCTCGTCACCATCCTGGTGATCATCTACCTCGTCACCAGCCTGCTCATCGACCTGCTGTACGCGGTCCTGGACCCGAGGATCCGGTATGCCTGACGTGACCAAGACCGCAGCAGCCGTCGAGGACGCCGTCGCGCTTCCCGCCGACGTGACTCCTCCGGCCAAGCAGGAGAAGGCCCGCAGCCTCTGGGGTGACGCCTGGGTCGACCTGCGCCGCAACCCGTACTTCCTCGTGGCGTCGGTGCTGATCTTCTTCCTGCTGCTGATCTCCGTCTTCCCGAGCTTCTTCACGAGCGCCTCGCCGACCAAGGGCGACCTCGTGAAGCACTTCCTCGGCAAGCCGGAGCTCGGCAGCATCGGCTCCGAGGGCTGGCTCGGCTACGACGGCCAGGGCCGCTCCGTCTACGCCCGACTGATCTACGGCACCCGTGCCTCGATCATCGTCGGCGTCGCCGTCACCGCGATCGTCACGGTCGTCGGCGGTGTGATGGGCATGCTCGCCGGCTACTTCGGCGGCTGGATCGACGCGCTGCTCTCGCGCCTGACCGACATCTTCTTCGGCATTCCGTTCCTGCTCGGCGCCATGGTCGTCCTGCAGTCCTTCGTCGAGCGCACGGTCTGGGTGGTCGTCTTCGCCCTCGCGTTCCTCGGCTGGACCCAGATGGCCCGCGTCATGCGCGGCGCCGTGATCACGGTCAAGCACGCCGACTACGTCCACGCGGCGAAGGCCCTCGGCGCCGGCACCGGCCGGATCCTCTTCCGGCACATCCTGCCGAACGCCATGGCCCCGGTGATCGTCGTCGCGACCATCGCGCTCGGCGGCTACATCTCGGCCGAGGCCACCCTGTCCTACCTGGGTCTGGGCCTCGCCGCCCCGACCGTCTCGTGGGGCGTGGACATCTCCACCGGTGTCGACCAGATCCGAGTGGCGCAGCACATCCTGCTGTGGCCCTCGATCATGCTCAGCATCACCGTTCTGGCGTTCATCATGCTCGGCGAAGCCGTACGCAACGCCCTCGACCCGAAGCTGCGCTGAGGAGGGCGTAAAAGATGAGCATCATCGACAAGACCGCAGCCGTCCCCGCGCCCCGCGACGGCTCCGACCACAATGGTCCGCTGCTCGAAGTCCGTGACCTGCACGTCGAGTTCCACACCCGTGACGGTGTGGCCAAGGCGGTCAACGGTGTCAACTACTCGGTGAACGCCGGCGAGACCCTCGCCGTCCTCGGCGAGTCCGGCTCCGGCAAGTCCGTCACGGCGCAGGCCATCATGGGCATCCTCGACATGCCGCCCGGCAAGATCCCGCACGGCGAGATCCTGTTCCGTGGCCAGGACATGCTGAAGATGGCCGAGGAGGACCGCCGGAAGATCCGCGGCCGGAAGATCGCGATGATCTTCCAGGACGCGCTGTCCTCCCTCAACCCGGTCCTCAGCGTCGGCTACCAGCTCGGCGAGATGTTCCGGGTGCACCAGGGTCTGTCCAAGAAGGACGCCACGGTCAAGGCCGTCGAGCTGATGGACAAGGTCAAGATCCCCGCCGCCAAGGCGCGGGTCTCCGACTACCCCCACCAGTTCTCCGGCGGTATGCGCCAGCGCATCATGATCGCCATGGCGCTCGCCCTGGAGCCGGACCTGATCATCGCCGACGAGCCCAC
This sequence comes from Streptomyces sp. CB02980, assembly GCF_014451325.2. Taxonomy (GTDB): domain Bacteria; phylum Actinomycetota; class Actinomycetes; order Streptomycetales; family Streptomycetaceae; genus Streptomyces. The sequence goes on from NZ_JACSCH020000004.1 coordinate 185,632, forward strand.
CACGGCTCTCGACGTGACCGTCCAGGCCCAGGTCATGGACCTCCTCGCGGAGCTCCAGCAGGAATACAACATGGGCCTGATCCTGATCACCCACGACCTCGGCGTCGTCGCCGACGTCGCGGACAAGATCGCCGTGATGTACGCCGGCCGGATCGTCGAGCAGGCGCCGGTGCACGAGCTCTACAAGCGCCCGGCCCACCCCTACACCAAGGGTCTCCTGGAGTCGATCCCGCGCCTGGACCAGAAGGGCCAGGAGCTCTACGCGATCAAGGGCCTCCCGCCCAACCTGCTCCGTGTGCCCACCGGCTGCGCCTTCAACCCGCGCTGCCCCAAGGCCGACGACATCTGCCGCACGGAGATCCCGGCCCTCGTGCCGGTCACCGAGCAGGACGGCGCGGATCTCCCGGGCCGTACGAGCGCCTGCCACTTCTGGAAGGAGACGATCCATGGCTGACCTCAGCAAGAACGACGAGGCCGTGGCCGCCGCCGTCGAGGCCCCCGCGGGCCGCGGCGAGCCGATCCTCCAGGTGCGCAACCTGAAGAAGCACTTCCCGCTGACGCAGGGCATCCTCTTCAAGAAGCAGGTCGGCGCGGTCAAGGCCGTGGACGGGGTCTCCTTCGACCTCTACCAAGGCGAGACCCTCGGCATCGTGGGCGAGTCCGGCTGTGGCAAGTCCACGGTCGCCAAGCTCCTGATGAACCTGGAGCAGGCCACCGCCGGCGAGGTCTTCTACAAGGGCCAGGACATCACCAGGCTGGGCGGCCGCGCGCTGAAGGCCGTGCGCCGCAACATCCAGATGGTGTTCCAGGACCCGTACACCTCGCTGAACCCGCGTATGACGGTCGGCGACATCATCGGCGAGCCCTTCGACATCCACCCCGAGGTGGCCCCGAAGGGCGACCGGCGCCGCAAGGTGCAGGAGCTGCTCGACGTCGTCGGTCTGAACCCGGAGTACATCAACCGGTACCCGCACCAGTTCTCCGGCGGTCAGCGCCAGCGCATCGGCATCGCCCGCGGCCTCGCGCTCAACCCGGAGATCATCATCTGCGACGAGCCGGTCTCGGCCCTGGACGTCTCCGTCCAGGCGCAGGTCATCAACCTGATGGGGAAGCTCCAGGACGAGTTCAACCTCTCCTACCTCTTCATCGCGCACGACCTGTCGATCGTCCGGCACATCTCGGACCGCGTCGGCGTCATGTACCTCGGCAAGATGGCCGAGATCGGTACGGACGAGCAGATCTACGAGCACCCGACGCACCCGTACACCCAGGCGCTGCTCTCCGCGGTGCCGGTGCCGGACCCGGAGGCCCGCGCGCACCGCGAGCGGATCATCCTGACCGGTGACGTCCCCTCGCCGGCGAACCCGCCGTCGGGCTGCAGCTTCCGCACGCGTTGCTGGAAGGCGCAGGAGAGGTGCTCGCAGGAGACGCCGCTCCTGGCGATCCCGACGCGCTTCGACGGCCTGGACACCCCGGCCGCCCACCTCTCGGCGTGCCACTTCGCCGAGGAGAAGCAGGTCGTGCCGGTGCACTGACGCACCGACCGGCAGACGCCACGAAGGGCGCCCCGTTCCGTACGTACGGAACGGGGCGCCCTTCGTCGTGTCCTCCCGGGTCTCCGGGGCACCGTCCGGCGGCCGTAAAAGTGCAGCACCGTCAATATCGGGTGATATTGGGGCCTAAGTCAGACTTAGGACATTCGGGAGGCACTCCATGCGCGGAGCCACGCACGCCAAGTGGGCCGCTCTGGCCACCGCAGTCGCCCTCACGGCGACCGCCTGTGGCGGCGGCGACGACAGCGGCGGTGGCGGAGGGGCCGACGGCATCGTGAGTTCCTCGTGGGGCGACCCGCAGAACCCGCTGGAGCCCGCCAACACCAACGAGGTCCAGGGCGGCAAGGTCCTCTCCATGATCTTCCGAGGGCTCAAGCAGTACGACCCGAAGACCGGCGAGGCCAAGGACATGCTCGCCGAGAAGATCGAGACCACCGACTCGATCAACTTCACCGTCACGGTCAAGGACGGCTGGACCTTCTCCAACGGCGAGAAGGTGACCGCCAAGTCCTTCGTCGACGCCTGGAACTACGGCGCCGATCTGAAGAACAACCAGAAGAACGCCTACTTCTTCGGCCAGATCGAGGGCTACGACAAGGTCCACCCCGAGAAGGGCGAGCCGTCCGCCACGTCCATGTCCGGCCTCAAGGTCACCGGCCCCCAGACCTTCACGGTCAAGCTCACCCAGAAGTTCTCCACCTGGCCCATCACCCTCGGCTACGCGGCCTTCTCGCCGCTGCCCCAGGCCTTCTTCGACGACCGCCAGGCCTGGCTGTCGAAGCCGATCGGCAACGGGCCGTACACCGTGGACTCGTACTCCAAGGGCTCCCAGATGGCCCTCAAGCGCTGGGACGCCTACCCCGGCGCCGACAAGGCCCAGAACGGCGGCATCACCCTCAAGGTCTACACGGACAACAACACCGCGTACACCGACCTGACGGCCGGCAACCTCGACCTCGTCGACGACGTCCCCGCCTCCCAGCTCAAGAACGTCGAAGCCGACCTCAGCGGCCGGTACATCAACGTCCCCGCCGGCATCATCCAGACCCTGTCCTTCCCGTTCTACGACCCGGCCTGGAACAAGCCCGGACAGGAGAAGCTCCGCCAGGGCCTCTCCATGGCGATCGACCGTAACCAGATCACCGAGACGATCTTCCAGAAGACCCGCACCCCCGCCGTCGACTGGACTTCCCCGGTCCTCGGCGAGGACGGCGGCTTCAAGGACGTCTGCGGCGAGTTCTGCAAGTACGACGCCGCCGAGGCGAAGAAGCTCGTCGCCGAGGGCGGCGGCATCCCCGGCGGCACCATGAAGATCTCGTACAACGCCGACACCGGCTCCCACAAGGAATGGGTCGACGCGGTCTGCAACTCCATCAACCGCGCCCTCGGCAACAACACGGCCTGCGTCGGCAACCCGGTCGGCACCTTCGCCGACTTCCGCAACCAGGTCACCCAGTCGAAGATGGACGGCCCGTTCCGGGCCGGCTGGCAGATGGACTACCCGCTCATCCAGAACTTCCTCCAGCCGCTGTACTACACCAACGCCTCGTCCAACGACGGAAAGTACTCGGACCCCGAGTTCGACAAGCTGGTGAACGAGGCCAACGCCGAGGCCGACACCGCGAAGGCCATCGGGCTCTTCCAGCAGGCCGAGGGAGTCCTCCGGGACGACATGGGCGCCATTCCGCTCTGGTACCAGAACGGCAGCGCCGGCTACTCGGAGCGGATCGAGAACGTCACCCTGAACCCCTTCAGCGTCCCGGTCTACGACCAGATCAAGGTCAAGTGACGCCGTAGCGGGCCGTACAGGTCGGCGGCGTACGGCCCGGCCCGCGGACCCCCGCGCCGGGCCGTACGCCTTCCACAATCCTCTCCCCGGAGCCAACCCCCGGAGCCCCTCATGGGTCGATATGTGATCCGGCGGCTGCTGCAGATGATCCCGGTCTTCTTCGGCGCCACGCTGTTGATCTTCCTGATGGTGAACGTGATGGGCGACCCCATCGCCGGACTGTGCGGTGACCGCCAGTGCGACCCGGCGACCGCCGCCCAGCTGGAGAAGGAGTTCGGTCTCGACAAGCCCGTCTGGCAGCAATACCTCACCTACATGGGCAACGTCTTCACCGGAGACTTCGGCACTGCCTTCAACGGGCAGCCCGTCACCGAACTGATGGCCAGCGCCTTCCCCGTCACCATCCGGCTCACCATCGTCGCGATCTTCTTCGAGATCGTCATCGGCATCAGCCTCGGCGTCGTCACCGGCCTCAAGCGCGGCCGCCCCGTCGACACCACTGTCCTGCTGCTGACCCTGGTCGTCCTCTCCGTCCCGACCTTCGTCACCGGCCTCCTCGTCCAGCTCCTCCTCGGCGTCAAATGGGGCTGGATCAAACCGGCCGTCTCACCCGAGGCCACCTTCAGCGAACTCATCGTGCCCGGCCTGGTCCTCGCCTCGGTCTCCCTGGCCTACGTCACCCGGCTCACCCGGACCTCGATCGCCGAGAACAAGCGCGCCGACTACGTCCGCACCGCCGTCGCCAAGGGCCTGCCCCGCCGCCGGGTCATCAGCAGGCACCTGCTCCGCAACAGCCTCATCCCCGTCGTGACGTTCATCGGTGCCGACGTCGGCGCCCTCATGGGCGGAGCCATCGTCACCGAACGGATCTTCAACATCCACGGCGTCGGCTACCAGCTCTACCAGGGCATCGTCCGCCAGAACACCCAGACCGTGGTGGGCTTCGTGACCATCCTCGTGCTGGTGTTCCTGCTGGCCAACCTCCTGGTCGACCTCCTGTACGCCGTCCTTGACCCGAGGATTCGCTATGCCTGAGCAGCCCGAGCCGCTTGAGTCGTACGAAGAGGGCCGAGCCATCGCGCCCACCGGCGCCGGCGGCGCGTCCGACCTCGCGACGGCCGAGGGCGAGACCCTGGAGAAGACGCCCGGCGGACCGCTGGGCACCGGCGCCGACAAGAAGCCCCGCTCCCTGTGGTCCGACGCCTGGCGCGACCTGCGCCGGAACCCGATCTTCATCGTCTCCTCGCTGGTGATCCTCTTCCTGGTCGTCATCTCCATCTGGCCCCAGCTGATCGCCTCGGGGGACCCCCTGGACTGCGACCTCGCCAAGGCCCAGGAAGGCTCCCAGCCCGGCCACCCCTTCGGTTTCAACGGCCAGGGCTGCGACGTCTACACCCGCACCGTCTACGGCGCCCGGACGTCCGTGACCGTCGGCGTCCTCGCCACCGTCGGCGTCGCCGTCCTCGGCAGCATCCTCGGCGGACTCGCCGGCTTCTTCGGCGGCGCCTGGGACGGCGTCCTCTCCCGGATCACCGACGTCTTCTTCGCCATCCCCGTCGTCCTCGGCGGCCTGGTGCTCCTCTCCGTGGTGACCAGCTCCACCGTCTGGCCCGTCATCGGCTTCATGGTGCTGCTCGGCTGGCCGCAGCTCTCCCGCATCGCCCGCGGCTCCGTCATCACCGCCAAACAGAACGACTACGTGCAGGCGGCCCGGGCCCTCGGGGCCTCCAACTCCAGGATGATGCTCCGCCACATCACGCCCAACGCGATCGCCCCGGTGATCGTCGTCGCCACCATCGCCCTCGGCACGTACATCGCGCTGGAGGCGACCCTGTCCTACCTCGGTGTCGGCCTCAAGCCGCCGACCGTCTCCTGGGGCATCGACATCTCCTCGGCGTCGCAGTACATCCGCAACGCGCCGCACATGCTGCTCTGGCCGGCCGGCGCGCTCGCCATCACGGTGCTCGCCTTCATCATGCTCGGCGACGCCGTCCGCGACGCCCTCGACCCGAAGCTGAGGTAGGGACCCATGCTGCTCGAAGTGCGCGACCTGCACGTGGAGTTCCACACCCGCGAAGGGGTGGCCAAGGCCGTCAACGGTGTCGACTACTCCGTCGACGCGGGGGAGACCCTCGCCGTCCTCGGCGAGTCCGGCTCCGGCAAGTCCGTCACCGCCCAGGCCGTGATGGGCATCCTCGACGTCCCCCCGGGCAAGATCAGCCAGGGCGAGATCCTCTTCCAGGGCCAGGACCTCCTGAAGCTCAAGGAGGACGAGCGGCGCAAGATCCGCGGCGCCAAGATGGCGATGGTCTTCCAGGACGCGCTGTCCTCCCTCAACCCCGTGCTCAGCGTCGGCGACCAGCTCGGCGAGATGTTCCAGGTCCACAAGGGCATGTCGCGCAAGGACTCCAAGGCCAAGGCCATCGAACTGATGGACCGGGTCCGCATCCCCGCCGCCAAGGAACGCGTCGGCCAGTACCCCCATCAGTTCTCCGGCGGCATGCGCCAACGCATCATGATCGCGATGGCGCTCGCCCTCGAACCCGAACTGATCATCGCCGACGAGCCCACCACCGCCCTCGACGTCACCGTCCAGGCCCAGGTCATGGACCTCCTCGCCGAGCTCCAGCGCGAACTCAACATGGGCCTGATCCTCATCACCCACGACCTCGGCGTCGTCGCCGACGTCGCCGACAAGATCGCCGTCATGTACGCCGGCCGGATCGTCGAACAGGCCCCCGTCCACGAGATCTACAAGGCCCCCGCCCACCCCTACACCCGCGGCCTGCTCGACTCCATCCCACGCCTCGACCAGAAGGGCCAGGAGCTCTACGCGATCAAGGGCCTCCCGCCCAACCTCCTCGCCATCCCGCCCGGCTGCGCCTTCAACCCCCGCTGCCCCCTGGCCCAGGACGTCTGCCGCACCGACGTGCCCCCGCTCTACGACGTGACCGAGTCCCCGGTGAAGCGCTCCAGCGCCTGCCACTTCTGGAAGGAGTGCCTCCATGGCTGAGGCGATTCTCGAAGTCCGGGACCTCCACAAGCACTACCCGCTCACCCAGGGCGTCGTCTTCAAGAAGCAGGTCGGCGCGGTCAAGGCCGTCGACGGCGTCGACTTCGACCTCCACGCCGGCGAGACCCTCGGCATCGTCGGCGAGTCCGGCTGCGGCAAGTCGACGGTCGCGAAGATGCTGGTCAACCTGGAGCGGCCGACGTCCGGCGTGATCCGCTACAAGGGCGAGGACATCAGCAGACTCTCCCCCCGCGCGCTCAAGGCCGTCCGCCGCAACATCCAGATGGTGTTCCAGGACCCGTACACCTCGCTCAACCCGCGCATGACCGTCGGCGACATCATCGGCGAGCCGTACGAGATCCACCCCGAGGTCGCCCCCAAGAGCGACCGGCGGCGCAAGGTGCAGGACCTCCTCGACGTCGTCGGCCTCAACCCCGAGTACATCAACCGCTACCCGCACCAGTTCTCCGGCGGCCAGCGCCAGCGCATCGGCATCGCCCGCGGCCTCGCCCTCCAGCCCGAGATCATCGTCGCCGACGAACCCGTGTCCGCCCTCGACGTCTCCGTCCAGGCACAGGTCATCAACCTGATGGCGAACCTCCAGTCCGAGTTCTCCCTGTCGTACGTCTTCATCGCGCACGACCTGTCGATCGTGCGGCACATCTCCGACCGGGTCGGCGTCATGTACCTCGGCCGGATCGTCGAGATCGGCAGCGACGCGCAGATCTACGACCACCCCACCCACCCCTACACCCAGGCGCTGCTCTCCGCGGTCCCGGTCCCCGACCCCGAGGCGCGCGCCCACCGCGAGCGCATCATCCTCACCGGCGACGTCCCCTCCCCGGCCAACATCCCCTCCGGCTGCCGCTTCCGCACCCGCTGCTGGAAGGCCCAGGAACGCTGTGCCCTGGAGGTCCCGCTCCTCGCCGTCCCGGCCGTCTTCCGCCTCACGGACAGCCCGGCGAAACACGACTCGGCCTGCCACTTCGCCGAGGAGAAGCACGTCGTCCCCTCGGAGAACGGCGACGACGGCCCCGAGCCACCGGCGTCCGACAGCCCCGAGCCACCGCCGGACGGCGGCGCCGACCCCTTCAAGAAGCCCGAATCGCCTTAACGCACAGGCAACTTCACCGAATCGATTCCGATATACGAACAGGCCAGACTGCACAGCGTACGGCCGTGCGGGTGCCGTGAACCGGGCCGGGGCGCGACATGTCGCCCCGGCCCGGACCCATGTGTTCCCCGCGCCCCACAGGTTTCGCGGAACCGCTTGTTTCGGTTGGTGGCGACCGTGAGTATCGGGACCGTGACAGTGACACGACCGGCACGTCTCACGGGCGCCGCGCTCTGCGCCGCGCTCGCCCTCACCGCCGCCGTGTGGATCTTCAAGGATCTCGCCGCGCTCGGCTCGCCCGTCGACCTCGCCTGGTACTGGGCCGGGGACCACCACTTCCTCATCCGGGGACGGTCCGCCACCTCCCTGGTCGACGCCGTGCTGCTCGTCGTCTCCGCCGCAGCCGCGGCCGCCGCGATCCGCTCCCGGCACGCGGCCTCCGCGCTCGCCGCCACCGGCACCGTCACGCTGGCCCTGCGCCTGCCGGGCCTCTGGGAGCCCGACAGCGGCGCCCTCGTCACCGCCCTCGTCGAACTCGCCCTCGCCGCCGGTCTGATCGTCACCGCCGCCGTCGGCCGCCGCCCGGCCACCGCCTCGTACGAGCCGCCCCCCACGCGCCCGCGCACGGGCCCCGCCGTCGCCGCCGGAGTCCTCCTCGCGACCTCCGCGCTCGTCGTGACCCTGTGGGAGCTGTACTGGGCCACCGAACTGCCCCTGGAGATCACCGTCGACCGCTTCACCGGCGGCCGGTCCATCATGAAGGCGGCCCTCGCGCCCCCGCCCGGCTGGCTGTCGCTGATCCTCGTCGCCCTGTACGGGACCGCCGCCGTCTCCGCCTTCTTACGGGCCCGCCACAGCCGGGCCTTCGGGCTGCTCGCCGGGGTGTTCCTGGCGGCCGGCGGCCTCGCCGAGGTCGCCAGGACCACCCGCTACGAACTGATCGGCGACTTCGTGGACCTCCCGAGCACCGCCCAGCTGAGCATCCTCACCGCCTTCTTCGGGCTGCTCGCCGGCATCGCCGTGCTCGTCCTGCTCGCCGGACGCGGCGCCCCCGCAGGCGCGCCGAGCCCGTACACGCCGGCCGGGATGCCACCCCCGACCCCGCCCTACCCGCCGCCGCCCGGCTGGTGACTCAGCCCCGCATCCCGCCGAGGGACCGCTTCAGGAAGTCCACCTGGAGCAGCAGCAGGTTCTCCGCGACCTGCTCCTGCGGCGTCATGTGGGTGACCCCGGACAGCGGCAGCACCTCGTGCGGCCGGCCCGCCGCGAGGAGTGCCGAGGACAGCCGCAGCGCGTGCGCGACGACCACGTTGTCGTCCGCGAGACCGTGGACGATCATCATCGGCCGCTCGGGCACCTCCGGCGCGGAGAGCCCGTCGTCGGTGAGCAGCGACTGCGCCGCGTACACCTCGGGATCGTCCTGCGGAGTGCCGAGGTACCGCTCGGTGTAATGGGTGTCGTACAGCCGCCAGTCCGTCACCGGCGCCCCCACCACCGCCGCGTGGAACACGTCTGGGCGCCGCAGCACCGCCCGTGCCGCCAGATAACCGCCGTACGACCAGCCCCGGATCGCCACCCGCTCCAGATCCAGCGGGAAACGCCCGGCGAGGCCCTGGAGCGCGTCCACCTGGTCGTCGAGGGTCGGCCCGAAGTCCCGCGCGATCGCCTTCTCCCAGGCGGGGGAGCGGCCCGGCGTGCCCCTCCCGTCCGCCACGACCACCGCGAAGCCCTGGTCGGCGAACCACTGGGACGTCAGATGCGCGTTGTGCGCGGCGAGCACCCGCGGCCCGTGCGGACCGCCGTACGGATCCATCAGGACCGGCAGCGGCCCGTCGCCCTCCGCGTACCCCGACGGCAGCAGCACCGCGCACGGGATCCGCCGCGCGCCGGCCTCCGTGAGCCGCACGCGCGCGCGGAGCACCGGATCCTGGGCGTACGAGGCCACCACCGCGACCTGCTCGCCGTCCCGCAGCACCCGCGCCACGCTCCCCGGCGTCTCCGGCCGCGCCGACACCAGCACGGTCACCGTCCCCGAACGCACCGCGCCGTGCACGCCGACGCCCTCGGACAGCCGCTCCACGCCCTCACCGGTCACCCGGTACACATGGACCTCGCCGGTCTCCGGGAGAGCCGCATCCGCGCCCGCCGACGCCGACACGAGGACGTCGTCCTCCCCGACGCCGAGCACCGCCCGGACATGCAGCGCGGCGTCCGTCAGCACCTCGTCGCCCACGGCCAGGGCCCGCGCCCCGGTCTCGTCCGTGAGCCGTACGAGCCGCCCGTCGCGGGTGCCCCCCGAGCCGGGTCCCGAGGGAGCCCACGCCGGCACCCCCGGCAGCACCTCCAGCCACACCGGGTCCCGCTCCGCCCGTACCGTCCTCGTCTCCCCGGACTCCGGGTCCACCGCCAGGAACAACTGCTCCCGCTGGTCCCGCGCCTGGACGAGCAGCAGCGGCGCCCCGTCCGCCGACCAGTGCACGCGCGCGAGGTACGGATACCGCTCCCGGTCCCACACCACCTCCGTGCGGGCCCCGGCGAGGTCCACGACGAACAGCCGTACGTCCGCGTTGGCCGTACCCGCCGCCGGATACGCCACCGGCTGCGGCTCCCGGTCCGGATGCGCCGGGTCGGCGATCCACCAGCGCCGCACCGCCCGGTCGTCGGCGCGGGCCACGAGCAGCCGGTCCGAGGCGGGGGACCACCAGAAACCCCGGTCCCGGGTCATCTCCTCCGAGGCGATGAATTCGGCCAATCCGTAGGACACGTGCGTCTCTTCCGGAACGGCCAGCTCCCGGTCGCCCGAACCGTCCGCGCCCACCACCCGCAGCGCGCCCTCCGTCACGTACGCGACCAGGCGTCCGTCCGGCGAGGGCCGGGGATCGATCACCGGCCCCGGCACCGGCAACTCCCGCGCCGTCCCCGCCCGCAGCTCCGCCGCGAACAGCCGCCCCGACAGGGCGAAGGCCGCCAACTCCACGGCCCCGTCCACCGCGTACGCCACCACACCGGCCGAGCCCTCCCGGCTCCGCTCCCGGCGCGCCCGCTCCTGCGGCGACAACTCCTCCTCACCGCCCGCGAGCAGCACCTCCGGGTCGGCCGCCACCCGCTCCACGGGCGCGCCGCCGTCGCGGGGCAGGTCGAGGACCCAGAGCCGGTGCGTACGGTCCACACCGGACGCGGCCCTGACGAACACGACGCGCTCACCGTCGGGGGAGACCGAGAAGGCACGCGGAACCCCCAGGGTGAACCGCTGGGTACGGGCGTGACGGCGGGGGAAGGAGAGTCCGGCAGGGGGTGTGGCCGGCTGCTGTCGAGACGAGGTCATGCGGCTGAAACTAGCGCTGTGCGCCCCCCTCGTGCCTCCGTCCGCCGATCGATGCGGCCGCACGGATAGTTATGATCCGTAGCGCTAGGTGGGTATGCATCCGACGGGCCTGCCCCCTGGCACATGCTGATCGACCGAACCACTCGAATATCCGACCGAAGAAGTGTGGAGGTGAACCGCCGTGGCACTCTCGATCTCCGTGGTGGTGCTGCTGGCGATCGTCGTCTTCCTTCTGATCCGGAAATCCGGGTTGAAGGCTGGACATGCGGCGGTCAGCGCGCTCCTGGGCTTCTACCTGGCGAGCTCGTCCATCGCCCCGTCCATCAGCACCCTCACCACGAACGTGGCGAACATGGTCGGCGGCCTCAAGTTCTGAGCGCGCCCCCGCGCGCCGACCTCGTAGGGTGGGGACATGTCCGATCTCCCCGCCCGCCGTCTGCTGCTCGTGCACGCGCACCCGGACGACGAGTCGATCAACAACGGCGCCACCATGGCCAGGTACGCGGCCGAGGACGCCCTCGTCACCCTGGTCACCTGCACGCTCGGCGAGGAGGGCGAGGTCATCCCGCCCGAGCTCGCCCATCTGGCCCCCGACCGGGAGGACCGGCTCGGCCCGTACCGGGTCGGTGAACTCGCCGCCGCGATGGCCGAGCTCGGTGTCACCGACCACCGGTTCCTCGGCGGCCCCGGGCGCTTCCGCGACTCCGGAATGATGGGCGTCGAACAGAACAAGCGCGCCAACGCCTTCTGGAACACGGACGTCGACACCGCCGCCCCGTATCTCGTCGAGGTGATCAGGGAGACCCGCCCGCAGGTCCTCGTCACCTACGACCCCGACGGCGGCTACGGACACCCGGACCACATCCAGGCCCACCGGGTCGCCATGCGCGCCGCGGAACTGGCCGCCGACCCCGCCTACCGACCCGACCTGGGACCGGCCCACACGATCGCCAAGATCTACTGGAACCGGGTCCCCCGCCCCGTCGCCGAGGCCGGCTTCGCCCGGCTGCGCGCCGAGGGCTCCGCCTTCCCGGCCGCCGCCGCGATCGACGACGTCCCCGGCGTCGTCGACGAGGACCGGATCACCGCCGAGATCGACGCGGGACCGGAGCACACGGCCCGCAAGAGCGCGGCGATGGCCGCGCACGCCACCCAAGTCGCGGTCGACGGCCCGTTCTTCGCCCTTTCGAACGACCTCGGCCAGCCGATCTTCACCACCGAGTACTACGAGTTGGTACGAGGCGTCCCGGGCGCCCCCGCGGGCACCCGCGAGACGGACCTCTTCGCCGGAGTGAGCGCATGAGCCCCAAGCCGCCCGCGACGCCCACCCCGCCCAACGCGCCGACGGCGCGCACCGCGTCCACCGTCTCCCGTAACGCCCGATTCGCCTGGTACGCGGGCCTGGCCGTCCTCGGCGCCCTCGTCGGAACCGCCGGCGCACTCGTCCAAGCCGCCTGGCTCCCCGTCGGCTTGATCCTCGCCCTCCTCGCGACCGCCGCCCTCTTCTACGGAGGACTGCGGGCCACCGAGACCCAGGTCGGCGTCGTCGCGGGCGGCCTCGGCTGGCTCCTCGCCGTCATCCTGCTCAGCTTCGGACGCCCGGAGGGTGACGGAGTGTTCGGCGGAGGCGTCGGCGAGCTGCTCTTCCTCTTCGGCGGCATGGCGATCGCTGTGATGTGCACCACGCTGGCCCGGCTGCCCCGACCGATCCCGTGAACAGGACGACTTGACTCCGCGGACGCCCTGACTTCGGCCGGATTGACCGTCGTCAGTCACCCAGGGGTCAGCTATGTGACGGCGGCGCCCAGTATGGTGGTGCGCGCCGCCGAACCGCCCGGGTTATACGAGCATCAGCAAGAGCGGGCGGTGGAGCCAACCGGGAGATCCTGCTTTGAGTCGTGAAACTGGTCGAGAGACTGACAGTTCGTCCTCCGGCGCCCAGGGGCGCGGTGGAGCCGCGTACCCCTCGGGTACACCGCCGTACGGATCCCGCCAGTATCCGTCGCTCCACCCCTCGCAGGACGCGCCGGAGGAGACTGCCGGCGTGCCCGCACCGCCGGAGGAGCCCAAGACCGAGACGACGCTGACGACCCGGATCCGGATCAACATCCCGGGTTCGCGTCCGATCCCGCCCGTCGTGGTCCGCACCACGGTCAACGAGTCGCCCACGCCGCCGCCGGCCACCGCGCCGGAGCCCGCTCCCGCCCCGGAGCCGGAGCCGGAGCAGGCGGCGGCGCCCGAGCCGCCGCAGGCCGAGGAGACGCCGAAGGCGAAGGGGACGAGCGACTGGTTCGCGCCCCGCAAGGCGGCGCCCCCGAGCCCGGCCCCCGAGCCCGCGCTGCCCCCGGCACCCGCCCCGACCCCGAAGCCCGCTCCGGCCACCACCGGACCGGACGACCGGGGCACCGGCTTCGCCGGCTCCGCGACCTCAGGCGTCCCGACGGTCGGCAGTGCCCCGTCGAGCCGCCCGGTCACCCAGGGCCGGCCCGGAGGCAACCCGCTGTACGACGGCGGCACGCCCGCGGGCGGATCCCCCATGTACACGGGCACGCCGGCCGGCGGGACCCCGATGTACGACGGGACGCCCGCCGGTGGTTCGCCGAGGTACGACGGCAACCCCGGCGCCGCACACCCGGGCGCCGGAAACCCGCTCTACGGCGGCACCCCCGCCGCCGGAACCCCGATGTACACGGGCACCCCGGCCGGCGGCACGCCCGCGTACCGCGGCCCCGCCGCGCCGACCGGCCCCACGACCGGCCCGGTCACGGGCACGGCGTCGCTGGGCGGACCGGGCGGCCAGGGCGGACTGGCCGGCCTGGCCGGATCCTCCGGACCGGGCCAGGGCGCGGGCTCCCCGTTCCCCGGCGGCGCTCCCCGCATGTCCGACGACACCGCGATCCTCACCCCGCAGGCAACCGCGCCGACCGCCCCCGGCCGGGGCGGTCCGGGCGGTCCCGGCGGACAGCGCGGACCGGGTCGACCGGCCGACGGCGGCGGCAACGGCCACGTCTCCGGCGACACCCTCACCAGCGGCATCCCGGTCGTCCCGCCGAAGGCGGCCCGCCCGAACCTCACCCCCCGCATCGAGGAGCAGGCGACGCCTGCCCCCGCGCCGCGCCCCGCACCCGCCCCCAACCGCTCCGCCCCGGCGAAGAAGGGCCGCTCCAAGCTGGTCCTCGCCGCCGTCGGAGTCTTCGGCCTCGCCGGCGTCGCCTACGGCGCCGGACTGCTCCTCAACCACTCCGACGTCCCGAAGGGGACCACGGTCCTCGGCGTGGACATCGGCGGCGGTACGAAGGAGGAGGCCGTCAACAAGCTGGACACGGCCCTCGGCAAGCGCGCCGGGACACCGCTCCAGCTCGGCATCGGCGGCAAGAAGGTCCAGCTCGCCCCGGACAAGGCGGGCCTGGCGCTCGACAGCGTGGAGACCGTCCGCGCCGCCGCGGGCAGCGACTACAACCCCGTATCGGTCATCGGCTCCCTCTTCGGCGGCGAGCGGGTCGCCAAGCCGGTCTTCCCCGTCGACGAGGAGAAGCTCGCCGTCACCCTCGCCGACCTGGCCGGCAGGTCCGCGTCGGCGACCGAGGGCACGATCCTGTTCGCCCCGAACAAGGTGACGCCCGTCGAGGGCAAGCCCGGCAAGGGCCTCGACATCCAGCGCTCGATGATCTCCGTCCGGGACGCCTTCCGCGCCCAGGTGGAGACGGGCCAGACCAGGCTGGTCGAGCTGCCCGTCACCAACCGCCAGCCGAGCATCAGCAAGGCCGAGGTGGACCGGGCGATGAAGGAGTTCGCGACGCCCGCGATGTCCGACCGCATCACCATCCGGGCGGGCGGCAGGGAGATCCAGTTCGGCCCGGCGCGCTCGCTGCCGCAGATCCTCTCCATGAAGGCCGCCGACGGCCGCCTGGTGGCGGTCTACGACACGAAGGCCATCGAGCGGCTCCTCGACGGCGCCTTCAAGGGCATCATGATCACCAAGACCGACGGCACCAAGCAGGAGGTCTCGCCCGACGACGTGGCCTCCGTGATGCGCGAGGCGCTCCTCGGCAAGACCAAGGACGAACGCACCAAGACGATCGACCTGAAGCCGAAGGGCTGACAGCCCGAGCGACGCGTTCCGAGCCCCCGCCCGAAGACATCGGCCGGGGGCTCGGCGCATGGCGGGGACGTGGGGGCGCCGTCGCGGGTGACACGTACAGGGATCACCACTCACCCCCGTACCGCTGCCGCTTGGCCCGCAGCCAGGCCTGGATCTCCCGGGTCTCGGCGGGGGAGGCGGCCCGAAGGTCGGAGGCGTGGATCGTCGCCACGAAATGCGTGAACCGCACGCGTCGGTGGGCGCCGTCCGCGGCGATGACCTTGCCGGGGCCGTAGACATCGGTGCCCGTATGGGCGACGAAGGCGCCCGGGCCGTGGGGGGTGTGCATCGCGAGCCTTTCGCTCTGTGTGTTGTTCCGGTCACACAGGGGCGTGGCTCACGTTACAACTCCCCGGGGCCTCAGTAGTGGGCGACGAGGACGGCGGAGAGGGCGAGCGCGCCGGGTAGTGCCTGGGCGAAGAGGATGCGGCGGTTGGCCGTGGCGGCGCCGTAGAGGCCGGCGATGACGACGCAGGACAGGAAGAAGACCTGGACGCGGAAGGCGATCGGGTCGTCGGCGATGAGACCCCAGACGAGCCCGGCGGCGAGGAAGCCGTTGTAGAGCCCTTGGTTGGCAGCCATCGCGGCGGTGTCGCGCGCCGTCTTCGCGTCGAACCCGGAGAAGCGACGGCCGGTCTTCTTCTCCCACAGGAACATCTCCATCACCAGGATGTAGGCGTGCAGCAGGGCGACGAGGGCGACGAGGATGTCTGCGGTCAGCGGCATGGCCGCATTGTGCCGTCGGGCGACGGGGGGTCGGGGGAAGGCGCGCACCGACTCGACTCGCGCAGAGCGGTTCGCGCGAACGAACGGTTAATTCCGGATCCCAAACTAAAAAGCAGAAAATAGTCTTAAAAGCTCGACGGAAGAGCCCACGGACCGGGAAACTGTCTACAACAGGCCTGCACACAGGCCTCGTTGGACAAAGTCCGCATCACATCCGGGGGATGACATGGCAGGAACTGCTCGTCGTTGGGCTGCGCGCATATCGGGCGTGGGAGCCGCATCGGCAATGATTTTCGGCGGGATGGCCGGCACGTCGTTCGCTATCGAGAACCCGCCCACGGTCACCATCAGCGTGAACTTCGGCGTGGTCGCGACCACGCACCCGGACACGGTGGGCTGCAACGGCTACAAGGTGGTCGGGACGGGGACCGCCGGCGGGGCGCCGGTCAACGGAGCCTCGTGGGCGCAGGACGAGGTGGCGTGTACCGCGACCGTCCCCGGCAAGTACGACATCAAGGGGACGGCGACGCTGACGGAGAGCGACGGCGACAAGCTCTTCATCAGCTACGAGCTCTCGGCGCCGCTGACGTCGGACACGATGGTCTACCCGTCCGGCACGTTCAAGATCCTGCGGGGTGAGGGCAACTTCGAGGACTCGACCGGGGGCGGCCAGATGAACGCCAAGGTCAACCTGCTGGACCACGCTCACGCCAGCGCCACGCTGACGGGGTACATCCGTAAGTACTGGCAGATCTGATCCACGGCCACCACCACCCGCCGGGGGTGCCCGGTGGGTGGTGGTGGGTGGTGGTGCGGGTCTTGGGGTCCCAGGGGTGGGTCGAGGCCCACTCGAAACGCCCGCCCCCAGGGCCCACCCCCACCTCACCCAGCACCGCTGAAATCCCTTCGCCCCCGCGGTCCTTCACCCGTTAAGATCACCCCAAGGGCGGGGTCGTAGCACAGAGGTAATGCGCCGCGATGGCATCTCGGAGGACGCCGGTTCGAATCCGGTCGCCCCGCCCCCTTACACCTCGGAGGCCGGGTTCATGCGGGTACGGATAGCCCAGGCCGTGGCTCTGCTCTCCACCGGGCTGCTCACCGGCGCCTTCGGCTACGGTGCGGCCAACCTCGTTCCCACCTTCCGTGCCGTGCCCCTCGACATGCGGCTGGACTTCCACACCCAGCTGATGACGATGAACGGCATCACCATGCAGACGGCGATGGCGCTGTCCTTCCTCAGCTCCCTGACCCTGGCCGTCCTCGCCCGCGGCCGCGCACGGCTGCTCGCCGGCGTCGCAGCGCTGCTTGCCCTGGCGTCCTTCCTGATCACCCGGTTCGGCAACGTGCCGATCAACGGCCGGATCAAGGAGTGGGCCGCCTCCTCCGCCCCGGCCGACTACGCGGAGTTCCTGCACCGCTGGGAGCTCTTCAACCTCGCGCGCACGTCCACGGCCCTCCTCGCCTTCGTCCTGCTGATCGCCCTCGTCGTGAGCGGACCCCGTGGCGAGGACGCGATCACGGACGCGATCACGGACACGGACGCGGGCGCGGACCACGCCGGTCCCCCCGCCCGTCGCCGCCCATAGCCGCCCGCAGCCGTCCGCAGCCGTCCGTCGTCGCTTCTGCCCCCGGCCCCGGCCCCGGCCCCCGCGCCCGCCCCCTCAGGACGCGTTCGGCATCGCCGACACCGCCGCCGCCGAGATCTTCCTGGCCTCCTCCTCGCACGTCTCCGCCGGGTGGCGCTTCCCACCCAAGGACACCACCACCTTCAGGTTTCCCGTGCGGACGTACAGCGTGCACGTCGTATCCTCGCTGCTCGGAGCGCTCCAGAAGGCCTCGTCCGCGAAGGCGATGCCCGTTTCCGGGCGTTCGCCCTCCGCGTCGTCCGCGAACTCCTGCTCCTGGCGCCGTGTGCCGTTCTCGTTCGTGCCCGCACTCCGGCGCAGTTCCCAGCGGACCAGCGCGTGCGCGTAGTAGTTCCAGCCGTCCGGCTGCGGCTCGTCCTTGTCGTTCCAGGAACACCGGGTCTCCGCGGTGTCCGAGTAGTCGATGTACTGGTCCTGGTCGGGGCGTCGTTCCCCCGGCACCGGCAGTTTCGCGGCGACCTCCGAGCAGACCGGCATCGCGATGAAGCGGTCCGGCGGACCGGCGCCGAGGGCGCCGTCCTTCAGGTACCACCAGGCCCCGCCGCCCAGGACGGCCAGAACCACCCCGGCGGCGACGAACCGGCCGGTCCGACGGGGGCGGCGGCCCGGAGCCGCGTCCACCCGCGTGGCCACAGCAGTCGGTGCGGCCGCCCCGCCGCCCGGTGGCAGGACCACCGTCCGCTCCCCGCCATGGTCGTCGTCCCCGCCCACCAGCAGCCGGTCGATGCCCCGCCGCTGTTCCCCGATCGCCGCATGCACCGCCGGCGGCCACTGCCGTGCCACCGGCGCCGCCGGCCCCAGCGCCGCGAGGAGCTGCGCGGGCGTCGGGCGGGCCGCCGGGTCCTTCGCCAGGCACCACGTCACGAGCGGGCGCAGTTCGGCCGGTACGGCGGTGAGGGCCGGCTCCGTGTGGACGACGTTGTACAGGGCCTGGAAGGTGGAAGGTCCGGCGAACGGACTCGCCCCGGTCGACGCGAGCGCCAGGACCGAGCCGAGCGAGAACACGTCGCTCGCCGGGCCGAGTTCCTTACCCTCCGCCTGCTCGGGCGACATGAACGCGGGTGACCCGACCACCAGCCCCGTCCCCGTCAGCTCGGTGACATGCCCGGCCCCCGCCTCCGCCGCCCGCGCGATCCCGAAGTCGATGACCCGGGCCCCGTCCTCCGCCAACAGCACGTTCTCGGGCTTCAGATCGCGGTGCACCAGCCCTGCGCGGTGGATCTCGTCCAGCGCCGTCGCCAGCTGCACGGCGAGCCGCCGTACCGTCTCCACGGGCAGCGTCCCGGTCCGCTCGACCGCCGCGCCGAGCGACGGCCCGGCGACGAAGACCGAGGCGAGCCAGGGCGTGGCGGCCTCGGTGTCGGCGTCCATCACGGCCGCCGTGCACGCGCCGGACACCCTCCGCGAGGCCGCGACCTCGCGCCGGAACCGGGCGCGGAAGTCCTCGTCGGCGGCGAGCCGCGCGTGCACCTGCTTCACGGCGGCGAGCCGCCCGTCCGGTGCGGCGCCGAGGAACACGCGGCCCATGCCGCCGCGGCCGAGCTCGGAGAGCAGCCGGTACGGACCGGCTGCGCGCGGGTCGGTGGGTCCCAGGGGTCGCATCACGGGGCCCCCTTCGCCGTCGGCTTCGCCTTGGCCTGCAGCGCCGCCATGG
This sequence comes from Streptomyces sp. CB02980, assembly GCF_014451325.2. GTDB lineage: Bacteria > Actinomycetota > Actinomycetes > Streptomycetales > Streptomycetaceae > Streptomyces. Next base: position 204,593 of record NZ_JACSCH020000004.1, read on the forward strand.
CCTGCCTCCCGAGGTCCTCGGTCACGGCCTCACACGTCCCCGGGGGGTAGTTCGTGCCCTTCACCAGGACGAACAGCTCGGCGTTCACGTCCCGGCCGTACAGCACGCAGTAGTTGCCGTCCGGCTTGTACCAGAGGGCCTCCTCCACGAAGTCGAGCGTGGAGACACGCAGGGTCTTGCCCCGTATGTACATCCCCTCGTAGTGGGTCTTCGACTGCTCGGCTCCGGTGAGCCCGCCCTTCTTCGACCGGTAGACGTCCCAGACGACGACGATCTCGTCGCCGGAGCGGGTGTTCCAGGTGCACTGGTTCCGCTGTCCGTCCTCCGAGGTGGTCGGCGGCCCGCCGTCCTTGACCGGGAACGGGGTGAAGCCGGGGGGTCGTTTCATCGCCGTCCCGGCCTCCGCGCAGGTCGGGATCGTGCCCGTGTACGTGTCGGTCACCTGGTTCAGCGGTACGTTCCCCGGCGTCGGTACGGGTTCCGGCACGACCATGTGGTACATCTCCGCCGCCCAGCCCGTCGCGGCGAACACCGCCCCGGTGACGGCGAGGGCCCCGGCGGTCACGGCGGCGGTGATCCACCGGCGCTGCCGTCGCGAACGCCGTACGGGCACGGGAGCGGGCGCGGCCGGCCCCGCCTGCGTCGGTACCGACGCCACGAGGAGCTCGATCTCCGCCGCCTGCTCCGCGATCCGCCGCTGTACGCCCTCCGGCCACGGCTGCCGCAGCGGGGCCACCGGGCCGATCATGGCGAGGACTTCTTGCGGCGAGGGCCGCAGGGCCGGGTCCTTGGCCAGGCAGGCCGCGACGATCCCGCGCAGGCCCGGCGGTACGCCGTCGAGGGCGGGTTCGGTGTGGGCGATGGAGTGCATGAGGGCGGGGACCGAGGTGCCGCTGAACGGCGTGGTCCCCGTGCAGGCCACCACCAGCGTGGCGCCGAGCGCGAACACGTCCGTGGCGGGTGTCGGGGCCTCGCCCCGGACCTGCTCGGGTGCCATGAAGGCGGGGGAGCCGATGAGCGCGCCCGTGTGGGTCAGCTTGGTCATCTGGTCGGCGGCGCGCGCGATGCCGAAGTCGATGACGCGGACGCCGTCGTCGGTGAGCAGCACGTTCGACGGCTTGAGGTCGCGGTGGACGAGCCCGGCCCGGTGGATGTCGACGAGGGCCTGTGCGAGACCTGCGGCGAGCCGCCGTACGGCCTCCTCGGGCAGCCCACCCGGGTCGGACGCCCCCGCGGACCCCGATGCCGATGTCGCTGCCGACGCCCTCGCCCCCGCCACCGCCTCGCTCAGCGAGGGACCCGGCAGGAACAGCGACGCCAGCCACGGCGTCACCGCCTCCGGGTCGGCCTCGACCACCGGTGCCGCGTAGGCGCCCGACACCCGGCGCGAGGCGTCGACCTCCCGCCGGAACCGCGACCGGAACCCGGCGTCGTCGGCCAGATCGGCGTGCACCTGCTTGACGGCGACGAGCTGTCCGTTCGCCGCCATCCCGAGCAGGACCCGGCCCATCCCGCCCTGCCCGAGCACCGCGACCGTACGGAACGGCCCCACCTGCGACGGATCGTTCGGCCCACATGGCTGCATGCTGTCGTCACCCTCCCCCGAGAACGCCTGGGGAGTCTAAGGGCTGTGCGGGCGCGCCGACTTGGGCACCCCTCGCGCACGATCCGGCCCTCCGGCCACGTCCTAGTTGAGCCGCGCCCGCGCCGCCTGTGCCCGGCGCCGGACCGTCGTCGCCGACTCCGGGTCCACCGCGTCCATGACCTGCGCGTATGCCTCCATCTCGGCCGCCCCCGTCAGGAAGTCCCCGCGCTGGACGAGCAGCTCGGCGCGCTCGTAGCGGAGTCTCGCCGGGTGGGAGGGGAGGAGCAGGGAGAGTTCCACCGCCCACAGGGCCACGTCGGAGCGCTCCGGGCGGGGGGCCGCCCAGGCGCGGATGTTGTTGAGGACCCGCAGCACGATCGCGCCGGGCTCGGCGGGCCGGAGCATCGAGCGGTCGAGGGCCTCGCCCGTCGCGCTCGTCACCAGGAGCTCGGCATCCGGGCCCGTCATGGCGCGGCCGCCCGCGAAGGGGTCGGCGAGGTTCAGGTCGGCGGGGTCGCCGAAGCCCACGACGAAGTGGCCGGGCAGCCCGAGCCCGTACACGGGGGCGCCGGCCCGCCGTGCGACCTCCATCCAGACGACGGAGAGCAGGATGGGCAGGCCGCGGCGGCGCCTGAGCACCTCGTGCAGGAGCGAGGACTCCAGACGCTGGTAGTCGGCGGGCACGCCCTCGAAGCCCTCCCGGTCGCCGAGGAGCTCGGCGAGGGCGGTGGTCCAGTCGCCGAGGATCCGGGTGGCGTAGGGGACGAGCCCGGCGAGGCGGTCGAGTTCGATCTCGGCCTCGTTCAGGACGTGCCGGGTGACGGTGGGGTCGGCCACCGCTCCGATCAGCAGGCAGAGCCGGGCGAGGTCGGGCCGCTCCGACCGCGCCTCCTCCGCGAACTCCCGTCGCCAGTCGGGCGGGTCCTGGCTCTCGCCGGCGTCCTCACCCGCTGCCCCGTCCTGCCGTGGTGCTCCGTCCTCCGGTCCGTTCTCCGGCCCGTCCTCCGGTGGTGGTACGTCCTCCGTCACGCCTCCGTCACGCCTCCGCCCATCGGTAGTGGTGGTAGTGGTGGTGCGGCGCGAAGCCCATCCCGTCGTACAGCGCCCGCGCGCCGTCGTTGTCCGCCTCCACCTGGAGCCAGGCCGCCGACGCGCCCTCGTCGAGGGCCTGCCGGGCGAGCGCCGTCATGACGGACGTCGCCAGGCCCCGGCGCCGCTGCTCGGGGTCCACCTCGACGGCCATGAAGCCGGCCCAGCGTCCGTCGACCACGCACCGTCCGATCGCCGCCGGTACCTCTCCCGTGCCCGCCACGGATGCGAACCACACACTCGGGCCGGACGTCAGCACCGACCGTACAGCCGGGCCCGGTTCGCCGAAGCGCTGATAGCGGCGGAGCCACGACTCGTCGACGGTCCGTGAGAGGCGTACGGCGGAGACGTCGGCGTCCAGGTCGCCGATCGGGGCCAGTGCCGCGATCCGCACCTCGGCGGAGACCTCGCGCCGCCAGCCGTGCCGGTCGAGGGCCGCGCAGAGCAGCTCCTGGGTGCCCTCGGCGCCGGTGGCGGTCTGGATGTACGCGGGGAGCCTCCTGGCCTCGTACCACGCGCGTACGTGCTTCAGGGCGTCGGCGATCGGCAGCCCCGGATCGCCGAGCGGGAGCACCGAGTTGGCCCGCCGGGTGAAGCCGTCGGAGGCCCGCAGGGTCCACTCGCCGAGCATCTCGCTCTCGACCGGCCGCCACGCGCGCGCGGTGGCGCGGGCCAGCTCGGGGAAGGTGGCGGAGGGGCCGCGCCGGCGGGCCGGGGCGGCCGGGACGATCTTCCCGGCGACCAGGGTGGATTCCGCGATCCGGACGCTCTCGCCGCTCTTTCGTGTGATCAGCAGCACAGAGTTGTCCCATGATGTGAGAACACCGACCGCGTCGGTGAACTTCTCACCCGTAGTCGCTGAGTCCGTCACGTACCGAACGGAGACACGTTTTCCCACGTCAGCGCCGGTAATTCGGACCTCAAGGCGTCCTCCGCCGGTGAATTCCACAGCTTCTCCGCCCCTCCTGTTCGGATCGCCCCCAAGAACGGAGATACTAGGTGCGGGCATCGACGACGCCGCGCTCCCGCGCAGACCAGCCCTATCGAGGAGGAACGACAGCGTGACCTACGTCATCGCGCAGCCTTGTGTCGACGTGAAGGACAAGGCGTGCATCGAGGAGTGCCCCGTCGACTGCATCTACGAGGGCAAGCGGTCCTTGTACATCCACCCGGACGAATGCGTCGACTGCGGGGCCTGTGAGCCGGTCTGCCCGGTCGAGGCGATCTTCTACGAGGACGACACCCCGGAGGAGTGGAAGGACTACTACAAGGCGAACGTCGAGTTCTTCGACGAGCTCGGTTCGCCCGGTGGTGCCTCCAAGCTCGGCGAGATCGAGCGCGACCACCCCTTCATCGCCGCCCTGCCGCCGCAGAACGGCTGATCGACCGCTTCAGGTCGCATCCGGTCCCGTACGGCGTCGGCCGCCGTGCGGGACCGAGGCGTTTCCCGACGCCTCCCCCGCGCACGTACAGGAAGTGAGAGCCAACCCGTGAGCGCAGTCTCTTCGCGCCTGCCCGTCTTCCCCTGGGACAAGCTGGAGCCGTACAAGAAGACGGCCGTGGCGCACCCCGACGGAATCGTGGACCTCTCGGTCGGCACGCCCGTCGACCCGGTCCCCGCGCTGATCCAGGAGGCCCTGGTCGCGGCGGCGGACTCGCCGGGCTATCCGACGGTGTGGGGGACGAAGGAGCTGCGGGACGCGCTGACCGGCTGGTGCGAGCGGCGGCTGGGCGCGGTGGACTTCACCCACGAGAACGTGCTGCCGGTGGTGGGCTCCAAGGAGCTGGTGGCCTGGCTGCCGACGCAGCTGGGTCTCGGCGCGGGCGACCGGGTGGCGTACCCCCGGCTCGCGTACCCGACGTACGAGGTCGGCGCGCGGCTCTGCGGTGCGACGCCCGTCGTCTACGACGACCCGACGCTGCTGGACCCGGCGGGGCTCAAGCTGCTCTGGCTCAACTCCCCGTCCAACCCGACCGGCAAGGTCCTCTCCAAGGACGAGCTGACCCGGATCGTGGCCTGGGCGCGCGAGCACGGTGTCCTCGTCTTCTCCGACGAGTGCTACCTGGAGCTGGGCTGGGAGGCCGACCCGGTCTCCGTGCTGCACCCGGACGTCTGCGGCGGTTCGTACGAGGGCATCGTCGCCGTCCACTCCCTGTCCAAGCGCTCCAACCTGGCCGGCTACCGGGCCGCGTTCATCGCGGGCGACGCGGCCGTGCTCGGTGAGCTGCTCCAGATCCGCAAGCACGGCGGCATGATGACGGCGGCGCCGGTGCAGGCGGCGACGGTCGCGGCGCTCGGCGACGACGGGCACGTGGCCGAGCAGCGGGAGCGGTACGCGGCCCGCCGGGCGGCGCTGCGGGCGGCCCTGGAGGCGCACGGCTTCCGGATCGAGCACAGCGAGGCGAGCCTGTACCTGTGGGCGACCCGGGACGAGCCGTGCTGGGAGACCGTGGCGTACCTCGCGGAGAAGGGCATTCTCGTGGCGCCGGGCGACTTCTACGGCGAGGCGGGGGAGCGGTTCGTGCGGGTCGCGTTCACGGCGACGGACGAGCGGGTCGCGGCGGCGGTCAAGCGGCTCGGCTGACCGTCCACGACATGCAGGAAGGGCCCGGGGAGCATCCGCTCCCCGGGCCCTTCCTCGTGACGGTCTCCCGTGGCGGCTTCCCGGCCGGGTCAGCCGCCGAGGGGCAGGCCGCCGAGCGTCTGGCCGGTCGGCAGGCCGCCGAGGCCGCCGCCCAGGGCGCCGCCGGTCGGGCCCTCCGCGCTCTCGGCGGCGGCGCCGGCGGTCTTGCCGACGACCTCGCCCGCGCTGCCGGCGGTGTCACCGGCGACCTGCTGGGCGGCCGGGGTGGCGGTCTTGCCCGCCGCGCCGACCGTCTTGCCGGCGGCGGGGACGGCCGTACCGACGGCCTGGCTGCCGGTGGAGCCGACGACGCCGGTGGCGGTCTGTGAGGCGCTGTCGACGGCGGTGCCCGCACCGGCGGCGTCCAGGGCGGTGATGCCGCCGAGGGCGCCGGTCGGCGCGAGGTTGTGGTCCAGGGCGCTCGCGGAGCCGGCCGCACCGACCACGGGGGCTGCTCCGGCCGCGATGAGGAGGGCGGCGCGGGCGATCCGACGGGTCAGGGGGAGGGACATGGTGCTCCTTCGACGAGGTGCGAGGTGTTGTTCGGACGCAGTGACAACCGGCCCTGGGGCGGGTTGGGTTGCGGCGGTCGAAGGTAAAGACTTGGTAATGCGTCGTATTGTCGGGTGGGGAGGAAAACGGACGAACGTGTCATTGTGCAGCCGTCTGGCGAACCGTCACTTCCCTTGCCCCGTAAGGGAATTGGGAGGGCGGGGCGCGGTGCGCGAAAGACGGCGCGGAAGGGTCGCGAATTTCTCCGGACGCGCACCGGTGTCATGCCACGGGCGAGTGAACGGCCGTACGGGTGATCGGCTGCCGATCGGTCGGAGATCGGTCGGGGAAGGGCCGCAGGTCGACCGGAGACCGACCGCCGAGCGGCTACTGGGCGAGTCGCATGCGGACGGATTCCGCGCCGGAGGCGGGTGCGCCCAAGGTCTCGACAGACCCCGCCGACCCGTCCGCCGACCCCGCCGAGAACGCCTTGGAGGCCCCCGGGACCTTCGACCAGCCTCCCCGCGCCTCACCCGCGCGCCACACCCGGTCCCCGTACACGACCTCCGTGATGCGCAGCGTCTCCGCCCGCGCCACGGCCCACTGCGCCAGCTCCCAGCCGCGCCGCGCGTCCGAAGCCGCGCCCGCGGACCCGCCCGTCGACCGGACCGGCACCACGAGCACCGGTGGCTCGGCCGCCGACCGGCCCGCGCTCGGGCCGCCCGTCACGGCCGTCGGGGCCGTCTTCTCGCCGAAGGCGCGTACCAGCTCGGCGCGCACCTTCTCGGGATCGCCCGGACGGCCCTCGGCGTCGCTCGTCGTACAGGAGAGGGCGGCCGGGGACCGGCCCGTCAGTGCCGCCGAGAGAAGGGTGGCGTCCGGCTCGTGCTTCGCGTACGCCTGCGGGAAACCGCTCTTCTGCACCTTCTGCGCCGCCACCGTCAGCGGCAGCCGCGAATACCCCGGGACCTTCTCGAGACCGTCGTAGAACTTCCCCGACGCGTACACCGGGTCCATGATCTGCGCCGGCGTTCCCCAGCCCATCGAGGGCCGCTGCTGGAAGAGGCCGAGGGAGTCCCGGTCGCCGTGCTCGATGTTCCGCAGCGCCGATTCCTGGAGCGCCGTCGCGAGGGCGATGGTCACCGCCCGCTCCGGCAGGCCCCGGGTGGTGCCCGCGGCGGAGATCATCGCGGCGTTCGACGCCTGCTCCGGGGTGAACTCGTACCGGTTGTCCCCGGTCCCGACACTGCACCGGGGCGTGCCGGTACTCCCCGTCATCTGGTGGAAGGCCACGTACGAGGCAAGGCCGAGGAGCGCGGCGAAGGCGGCCGCGGAACGGGCGAGGCGGCCGCGACGGCGGGGGCGGGTGGGCTCGGACACGGGGCCCACCGTACTGGAGGCCGCGTTAGGGTCGGCACATGGCTGACATCACCCCGCTCGACACGCCCCTCGACCTGTCCCAGGACGGGGCCGCGCTCACCGCCGCCCTCGTCGACTTCCCGTCCGTCAGCGGGACCGAGCAGCCGCTCGCGGACGCCATCGAGCAGGCACTGCGCGGCCTGCCGCACCTCACGGTCGACCGGTACGGAAACAACGTCGTGGCCCGTACGCGCCTCGGCCGTGGCGAGCGGGTCGTCCTCGCCGGCCACATCGACACCGTGCCGATCGCCGACAACGTGCCCTCGCGGCTCGACGAGGACGGCATCCTGTGGGGCTGCGGCACCTCCGACATGAAGTCCGGGGTCGCCGTCCAGCTGCGGATCGCCGCCACCGTCCCCGAACCCAACCGCGACCTCACGTTCGTCTTCTACGACAACGAGGAGGTCGCCGCCCACCTCAACGGCCTCGGGAAGATCGCCGACGCGCACCCCGACTGGCTGGAGGGCGACTTCGCCGTCCTCCTGGAGCCCTCCGACGGGCAGGTCGAGGGCGGCTGCCAGGGCACGCTGCGCGTGATCCTGCACACCGCGGGCGAGCGGGCCCACTCCGCGCGCTCCTGGATGGGTTCCAACGCCATCCACTCCGCCGCCCCGATCCTGGCCCGCCTCGCCGCGTACGAGCCGCGCAAGCCGGTCATCGACGGCCTGGAGTACCACGAGGGCCTCAACGCCGTCGCGATCCAGGGCGGCGTCGCCACCAACGTCATCCCCGACGCGTGCACGGTCACGGTCAACTACCGCTACGCCCCCGACCGCTCGCCGGCCGAGGCGCTGGCGTACGTCCGTGAGTTCTTCGCCGACTGCGACATCGCCGACTTCGTGATCGACGACGAGAGCCCCGGCGCCCTGCCCGGCCTCTCCCACCCGGCGGCTGAGGCCTTCATGAAGGCCGTCGGCGGCAGCGCCCAGCCCAAGTTCGGCTGGACCGACGTGTCCCGCTTCAGCGCCCTCGGCGTGCCCGCGGTCAACTACGGCCCCGGCGACCCCATCTACGCCCACAAGCGGGACGAGCACGTGCCCGTCGACCGGATCCACCACTGCGAGGCACGGCTCCGCGACTGGCTGACCGCCTGACCGCCTGACTTCCCTCGCCCCGACTCCCGTAATTTCGCATTTCGTCACCTCTGTGGTCCTACGCTGACCGGACCAGAAGATCGTTGGATCGACGGAGGGAGCAGGCCATGGGTATCCCTGAAGGGGAGACGAAGCCGGAGGAGCAGCGGCTCGGGCCGGTGCTCAGGCGCAGGGACCAGGTCCAGCCGGGCACCACGGACCAGCGGCTGCTCGACACCGAGGGCGACTCGGAATGGGTGCACACCGACCCCTGGCGGGTCATGCGCATCCAGTCCGAGTTCGTCGAGGGCTTCGGCGCCCTCGCCGAACTGCCGAGCGCGATCAGCGTCTTCGGCTCGGCCCGCACGAAGCCGGACTCGCCGGAGTACGAGGCGGGTGTACGGATCGGCAAGGCGCTCGTCGAGGCCGGCTTCGCGGTCATCACGGGCGGCGGCCCCGGCGCCATGGAGGCGGCCAACAAGGGGGCCCGGGAGGCCAAGGGCGTCTCCGTGGGCCTCGGCATCGAGCTCCCCTTCGAGCAGGGGCTCAACCCGCACGTCGACATCGGCGTGAACTTCCGCTACTTCTTCGTCCGCAAGACGATGTTCGTGAAGTACGCGCAGGGCTTCGTGGTCCTGCCCGGCGGCCTCGGCACCCTCGACGAGCTCTTCGAGGCGCTGACCCTGGTCCAGACCCGCAAGGTGACCCGCTTCCCGATCGTCCTCTTCGGCACGGAGTACTGGAAGGGCCTCGTGGACTGGCTCCGCGACTCGGTCGTCGCGGGCGGCAAGGCCTCGGAGCGGGACCTGCTCCTCTTCCACGTCACGGACGACGTGGAAGAGGCGGTGGCGTTGGTGACGAAGGAGACGGGCAAGTAGCGGTCCACGGGGCGGGGGCGACGGTCTCCCGTCGCCCCCGCCCCGTTCTGCCCCGCCGAGTTCCGTCCGTGCCCGGCCGGCCGGACACGGCGTCGGGTTCCGTCCCCCGCCCGGCTATGCCAGCCCGTGGCGCGCCCGGCTACGCCAGCCCGTGGCGCGCTCGGCTATGCCAGCCCGCGGTGCGCTCGGCTATGCCAGCCCGTGGCGCGCTCGGCTATGCCAGCCCGCGGTGCGCCCGGCTACGCCAGCCCGCGCCGTGCCACGGCCGGTGCCCGGTGCCCGGCGATGGACGCCACCATGTCGAGCACCTGCCGCGTCTCGGCGACCTCGTGCACCCGGTACACCTGCGCCCCCAGCCAGGCGGACACGGCAGTCGTCGCCAGGGTCCCGAGGACCCGCTCCTTCACCGGCCGGTCGAGCGTCTCGCCGACGAAGTCCTTGTTCGACAGGGACACGAGCACCGGCCAGCCCGTCTCCGCCATCTCTCCGAGCCGCCGCGTCGCCTCCAGGCTGTGCCGGGTGTTCTTCCCGAAGTCGTGGCCCGGGTCGATCATGATCGCGTCCCGCCGCACCCCGAGCGCGACCGCCCGCTCCGCGAGCCCCACGGTCACGCGCAGGATGTCGGCCATCACGTCCTCGTACTCCACGCGGTGCGGCCGCGTCCGCGGCTCCGCGCCACCCGCGTGCGTGCACACGAGCCCCGCGCCGTACTTCGCGGCGACCTCGGCGAGTCCGGGGTCGACCCCGCCCCACGCGTCGTTCAGGACGTCCGCGCCGGCCTCGCAGACCGCCGCGCCGACGTCCGCCCGCCAGGTGTCCACGCTGATGACGACATCGGGATGGCGGCGGCGGACCTCGGCGACGAAACCGACCGTGCGCCGCGCCTCCTCCTCGGCCGTGACCTCCTCGCCGGGGCCCGCCTTCACCCCGCCGATGTCGATGATCGCCGCCCCCTCGGCCACGGCCTGCTCGACGCGGGCGAGCGCCGGCTCGTCCCGGAAGGTGGCGCCCTGGTCGTAGAAGGAGTCCGGGGTCCGGTTCACGATCGCCATGATCACCGGCTCGTGCGGCCCGAATTCACGCCGTCCCAAGCGCAGCATCCCTTTTGTCCTCCCTCGTGTCCGTTCGCCTGCGACCCTAGCTGTCGGTGGCGCATGGCACGATCGGCACGGGACGTTTTCCACTCCGGGGAGAGGCACGCAGGTGTTCTGGTTTCTGCTCATCACGATGGTCGTGGTCGTGGCCGCGGTGACCCTGGCCGTGGTCGGCGGCGGCGACAGCGAGGTGCTGCCCGACGTGGCGCCCGAGGAGCTCGTCGACCCGCTCCCGGCCACCCGCCCGGTCGACCGCGCGGACGTCGAGGCGCTCCGTCTCCCCGTCGCGGTCCGCGGCTACCGGATGGCGGACGTGGACGACGTGCTGGTCCGCCTCGGCGCCGAGCTGGCCGAGCGCGACGCCCGGATCTCCGAGCTGGAGGAGGCGCTCGCGGGAGCGGCCGCCGCCGGTGACGGAGAGGACGGGCGGGCGTGACGGCCGGCGGGGCGGTGCCGGGCCCGGACGGGCGGCTGCGCTGCCCCTGGGGCCTGTCGACCGAGGACTACGTGGCGTACCACGACGAGGAGTGGGGCCGCGCGGTCCACGGCGACGACGCGCTGTTCGAGCGGCTCTGTCTGGAGGCCTTCCAGTCGGGTCTTTCGTGGATCACGATCCTGCGCCGCCGCGAGGGCTTCAGGGCGGCGTTCGCCGGTTTCCGGATCGCCTCGGTCGCCGAGTTCGGCGACGCGGACCGCGAGCGGCTCCTCGTGGACGAGGGCATCATCCGCAACCGGGCCAAGATCGACGCGACCCTGGCCAACGCGAAACTGCTGACCGACTGGGCCCCGGGCGAACTGGACGAGCTGATCTGGTCGTACGCCCCCGATCCGAGGACCCGCCCCGTCCCGCGTACGGTCGCGGACGTCCCGGCGGTCACGGACGAGTCCACGGCCCTCTCGAAGGCCCTCAAGAAACGAGGCCTCCGCTTCATCGGCCCGACGACGGCGTACGCCCTGATGCAGGCGTGCGGGCTGGTCGACGACCATGTGAAGGGCTGCGTGGCCCGGGGCGGGAAGTAGCCCCGGACCGTTGCCCCCAGGCGTACGGCGGCTTCTTCCGGGCACCGGCGGTGTCCCGGGCGACCACGTCGCGGCGGCCGTCTCCCGTGACGTCGCCGACCGCCTCGATCCGAGTGGTGAGCGGATCTTGTGGACGCGCCCACCACTCGTACGAACGGGCTCCGGGGTCCGTCAGCGGCCCAGGTACTTCGGCTTCTCCTTGGCGATGAAGGCGCGGACCGCGATCGTGTGGTCCTCGGAGGCGCCCGCGCGGTTCTGGAGTTCCTCCTCCTTGTCCAGGGCCTCGGACAGGGAGTGGTCGGCGCCGTAGGCCAGGGACTCCTTCAGGGCCGCGTACGCCACCGTCGGGCCCTCCGCCAGCTTGCGGGCCACCTTCTCGGCCTCGGCGGCGAGGTCGGCGGCCGGGACCACGCGGTTCGCGATGCCCAGCTCGTACGCCTCCTGGGCGGTGATCGAGCGCGGGAAGAGCAGCAGGTCGGCGGCGCGGCTCGGGCCGATCACCCGGGGGAGCGTCCAGGACATGCCCGAGTCGGCGGTCAACGCGACTCCGGCGAAGGAGGTGTTGAACGACGCGGTGTCCGCGACCACCCGGTAGTCCGCCGCGAGCGCGAAGCCGAAGCCGGCCCCCGCCGCGACACCGTTCACGCCGGCCACGACGGGCTTCCGCATGCCCGCGAGCGCTTTGGTGATCGGGTTGTAGTGGTCCCGGACCGTGTTCATGGTCTCCCGGGTGCCGTTCTCGTGGTCCGCCATGAGCAGACCCACGTGTTCCTTCAGGTCCTGACCGACGCAGAACGCCCGCTCACCTGCCGCGGTGAGCAGTACCGCCCGTACGGCGGGGTCCGCCGCGGCCGTCTCGGCCGCGTCGCGGAGGGCGACTTTCGCCGCCACGTTCATCGCGTTCATGGCCTCGGGGCGGTTGAGCGTGATGGTGGCGAGCCCGTCGCTCACCTCGTACAGCACCGTGTCGGCCATGGGGTTCCCTTCGCCTCTTTGCGTGGTTGACCTGCACAGCATGGCGGACATCAACCGCCCCGCCCATGTGAGCTGCGTCAAAGATTTGAAGGGCTCGGTGGGACGCCGAGCGGCGAAGTATCGCAGGCTGATCGCCGAAATGTGGGGTTTTGAGAGAGCGCGTTGCGCAAGCGATGCCATTCGATGTTGGTCATCGGGTCCTGCCATGCGGGATAATGACCTGGAAGCAATGTGTTCGAAGCCGGTGACGCGTGCTCCAGGTCATGGAGCTGCCCGGCTGACAATGAGCTGGTTTCAGGAAGGGGAACAAGCATGGCGGCCATGAAGCCGCGGACGGGTGACGGCCCGCTCGAGGTGACCAAGGAGGGGCGGGGCATCGTCATGCGCGTTCCGCTCGAAGGCGGCGGTCGACTTGTCGTCGAGCTGACTCCCGACGAGGCCGAGGCGCTGGGCGACGCCCTGAAGAAGGTCGTCGGCTGACCTTCCCTCGCATCCTGAGCACTGCCCCGGCACGGTCCGCCCGTGCCGGGGCAGTGGTGTGTCCGGGGTCGGAGACGGGGACGGGGACGGGGACGGAAGACCGTCACGTCGGGAGTGGGGCGGGACCGGGGCTTCTCAGCCGCGGCGGACCGCGCACAGCAGGCCGTCGCCCACCGGCAGCAGGGAGGGGATGAGCTCCTGGCTCTCCCGCACCGTGCGCAGCAGCTCGCGGACCCGCTGGACCTCGGCCGGCTGGGCCGCCGAGTCGACGGTGCGGCCGTCCGCGAAGACGCCTTCGAAGCAGACGAGTCCGCCAGGTCGCAGCAGGCGCAACGATTCAGCGAGGTAGTCCAGGTACTCGAGCCGGTCGCCGTCGCAGAACACGAGGTCGTACCCGCCGTCCGCGAGCCTCGGCAGTACGTCCAGGGCCCGGCCGGGGATGAACCGCGCCCGGTTGCCCGCGAAGCCGGCCGCACGGAACGCTGTCTTGGCGAGCTGCTGCCGCTCCGGCTGGAGGTCCACCGTCGTCAGGACGCCGTCCGGCCGCATCCCGAGCAGCAGATAGATGCCCGACACGCCGGTGCCCGTGCCGATCTCCGCCACCGCCTTCGCGTCCGCCGTGGCCGCGAGCAGGCGCAGCGCCCCACCGGTGCCCGGCGACACCGAGGGCAGCCCTGCCTCCCGGGCCCGCTCCCGGGCCCAGCGCAGAGCTTCGTCCTCGGCGACAAAGGCGTCGGCGAACGACCAGCTCGTCTGCCGGTTGGCGGTAATGGCCCTCTCCTGTCCCCGTAGTTGACGCAACGGTGACTGTATCCGCTGTCAGCGGGAACCCGCAGATGGGACCGGGCGTTCACCAGGGGAAGGACGCGACAGGAGGAAGCCGGGGGAGCCGGCTCCAAATTCGCGTAAAGATTCTTATCCGGAGCTAACGGGCGAGGTGGCTATGGTAGGGGCTCCACTGGACACCACCAGAGCCGACAGGGGAGGTGCGGCTGCGCCTGTGGATCGGGGAGGAGTGCTTCGGCGTCTTCTCAGGTCGGCGGGTGAGCCGAAATCCGTGACCGACACCGCTGACCGAATCCGCACCGCCGACTCCGCTCCCACCACCGCGACCTTCGCATCGGATGCGGAATCGCAGGCGTGGACTCCGCCCACCTGGGAGGAGATCGTCAGCACGCACAGCGGCCGGGTATACCGCCTCGCATACCGGCTGACCGGCAACCAGCACGACGCCGAGGACCTGACCCAGGAGGTCTTCGTCCGCGTCTTCCGCTCGCTGTCGACGTACACGCCGGGCACCTTCGAGGGCTGGCTCCACCGCATCACCACCAATCTCTTCCTCGACATGGTCCGCCGCAAGCAGCGCATCCGTTTCGACGCGCTCGCCGACGACGCCGCCGAGCGGCTGCCCAGCCGTGAGCCCTCGCCGCAGCAGGTGTTCAACGACACCCACTTCGACGCCGACGTGCAGCAGGCCCTCGACACCCTCGCGCCCGAGTTCCGTGCCGCGGTCGTCCTCTGCGACATCGAAGGACTGTCGTACGAGGAGATCGCCGCGACTCTCGGCGTGAAGCTCGGCACCGTCCGCAGCCGCATCCACCGCGGGCGCTCCCACCTGCGCAAGGCCCTCAAGCACCGCTCGCCCGAGGCACGGGCGGAGCGTGCCCTGGCCTCCGTGGGATGGGAGGCAGGGACAGCGTGAGCGGCACACGTCCCTCGTCACCGACCCCCGCGGAGCACCACCTCGGGGACCGGCTGGCCGCGCTCGTCGACGGCGAACTCGGCCATGACGCCCGCGAGCGGGTCCTCGCCCACCTCGCGACCTGCGCCCGCTGCAAGGCGGAGGCCGACGCGCAGCGCACCCTCAAGAGCGTCTTCGCCTCGGCGGCTCCTCCGCCGCCCTCGGAGGGGTTCCTCGCCCGACTGCAGGGGCTACCCGGGGGCCCCGGTGAGCCGGGAGGCCCCGGCGGACCGAGAGGCCCCCTCGAAGAACTCCTCGGCGCGGGCGGCATGAGGTCCGACGGCTTCGCCACGGCGGCCGTCGTCACCCCGCACCCCGGACACCCCGCTCCGCAGACCGGCTTCCGCATCCACGAGGTCGGCGACCGCGCGTCCGGAACGTGGCGCGGCCGGCGTTTCGCCTTCGCGGCGGCCAGCGCCGTCTCGTTCGCGGCCATCGCCCTCGGCGGCACCCTGCCGCTGGAAGCCTCGGTGAACGCGAGCGCGCGCGGCGGTCAGGGCACCGGTACGGCGGTCACCCCGCTGCGCGCCACCGCCGCGGGGCCCGGCGGCGGCACGGCCGTCTCCCGGGGTACGCGCTCCGGCGAGCGCGGCGCCCAGTCCGTCGACGGCTCGCAGGTGGCACCGGGGGCTCCGCTGACCCCCGGGACCGCGGCGGCGCTGCCGCACGGGCCGGTGTCACCGGTCGGTCCGGGCACGGTCCCGGCGGGCGCCGTCCCGCCGGACGCGGTGCGCTCCCCGGCCATGCCGCTGGTGGCGGTACGGCTCCGGGACCCGGCCGCGCAGTCGTTGCTCGCGCTCTCGCCGTTCATACGACCGACGGGGCCGGCCCTCCGACTGGCCTTCGGTCCCGGACCCGGTCCGGCGCCCGGCCCGACCACTGCACCGCTCGGCTCCCACCGCTGACCCGCGACCTGGTTGAATCCAGGGACAGGGGCGCCCGCCCAAGGGGGCGCGGACGGGTCACTGGGTTGCGGGGAGAGCATGAACAACGGGAAGCCGAACTGGTGGAGCCGGCCGTCGAGCGCACCGGAGGCGGCACGGATACCCTCGCCGCCTCCGGCCGACGACCTCACGGAGGGCGTCACCGCCGTCGCCGCTCATGACGCCGACGGCGATTTCCCGCTGCCCGCGCCGCAGCCGTCGACCGCAGCGCCCGAGGTGTCGGACGCAGGCACCGTCGTGGCCGACGTGACGGATGTGGCCGATGCGGGGGACACGACGGTGATGCCTCAGGCCGCCGACGCGCCCGCGCCCGTGCCCGCCGCCGTGCTGCTGACCAAGAGCGAGGCCCCCGCACCGGCGGACGCGGTTCCGGCGGACGCGGCCCCGACCGAGGCCCTCCCGGTGATCGGGGCTCAGATGACCGGGGCTCAGGCGGCCGGGGCTCAGGCGACCGAGACCCTGCCGGTGGCCGACGCCTCCGTGGCCGACGCCTCTCCGGCCCCGGCCGCCCCGGCGCCCGCCGAGACCGCGCCGACGCCCGCCGAGACCGCGCCGACGCCCCTGCACGCGCCCGACGAGTACCGGACGCCGCCCTACGGCGAGCCCGGCCCCTGGGCGCCCGCGCCGCCCGTACAGCGCCCCCCGGCGCCCGTACCGCCGCAGCAGGCCCACGTGGCCCCCGTACCGCCGCAGCAGGCCCACGTGCCCTCCGTACCGCCGCAGTCCCAGCCGCACCCCCAGCCCCAGCCGCACCCCCCGCTGCACGCGCAGGGTGGCGCCGTGCCGCCTCAGGCCGGTGCGCCCTGGGTGCAGTACGACCCCTGGGGGGCCGGCGGGGCCGGGCTCCCGCCCCTGCCCCCGAGGAAGTCCCGCAAGGGGCTCGCCATCGCCGGAGCGCTCGTCTTCGCGCTCGTCACCGGAGTCATCGGCGGCGGCATCGGCGCGTACGTCGAGCGGAACGGCGGGATCACCACCGTCGAGCTGCCGCAGGCGGACGGCGGCGACACCGACCGGGCCCCCGACAGCGTGGCCGGGATCGCGGCCAGCGCCCTGCCCGGCGTCGTCACCCTGCACGTCAAGGGCGGCGGTTCGTCCGGCACCGGCACCGGCTTCGTCCTCGACACCAAGGGCCACATCCTCACCAACAACCACGTCGTGGACGGGGCCCAGTCCTCCCGCGACATCTCGGTGACCTTCTCCAGCGGCGAGACCGCCCGCGCCAAGGTCGTCGGCAAGGACACCGGCTACGACCTCGCCGTCGTCCAGGTCACCGGCGTCTCCGGCCTCAAGCCGCTGCCGCTCGGCAACTCCGACAACGTCCGCGTCGGCGACCCCGTCGTCGCCATCGGCGCCCCCTTCGACCTCTCCAACACGGTCACCTCCGGCATCATCAGCGCCAAGGAGCGCCCGATCACCGCGGGCGGCGAGAAGGGCGACGGCAGCGACATCAGCTACGTCGACGCCCTCCAGACCGACGCCCCCATCAACCCCGGCAACTCCGGCGGCCCGCTCCTCGACGCCAAGGGCCGGGTCATCGGCATCAACAGCGCCATCCGCGCGGCCGGCGGCTCGGGCGAGGGCGAGGGCGGCAGCGCCTCCCAGCCCGGCTCCATCGGCCTCGGCTTCGCCATACCGATCAACCAGGGCAAGCGCGTCGCCGAGGAGCTCATCAACACCGGCAAGGCCACCCACCCGGTCATCGGTGTGAGCCTCGACATGCAGTTCAACGGCGACGGCGCCCGGGTCGGCGAGAAGGGCAAGGACGGCTCCGCCTCCGTCACGCCCGGCGGCCCGGCCGCGACGGCGGGGCTCCGCCCCGGCGACGTCATCACCAAGGTCGACGGGCAGCGCGTGCACAACGGCGAGGAGCTGATCGTGAAGATCCGCGCCCACCGCCCCGGCGACCGGCTGGAGCTCACCCTGACCCGGGACGGCAAAGAGCTGACAAAGACGTTGACGCTCGGCTCGTCCCAGGGCACCTGAGCGCCATGTGGCCGACACCGGGAGGTACCCGCCCGGCAGTTTCGGCGGGTACCGTGGACCGGGCCCTTGACCGGCATGAAGGAGCTACTAGGTGTTCAGCGACATAGGCGCACTCGAGCTGGTGACGCTCGTCGTCCTCGCCGTGCTCGTCTTCGGGCCGGACAAGCTCCCGAAGGTCATCCAGGACGTCTCGCGCTTCATCAGGAAGGTCCGTGAGTTCTCGGACAGCGCGAAGGAGGACATCCGCAGCGAGCTGGGGCCGGAGTTCAAGGACTTCGAGTTCGAGGACCTCAACCCGAAGACGTTCCTCCGCAAGCAGATGGAGCAGAACGAGGACCTCCGGGAGCTCAAGGAGCTGCGTGGCAGCTTCGACCTCAAGAAGGAGATGAACGACGTCGCCGACGCGGTCCACGGCCGTGAGCCGCAGCCCTCGGCCGTCAACGGCTCCCCGTCGGCCGGTGGTCCCTCCGGCGCCGTCGCCTCTGCCAACGGCACCCCGGACCTGCTGAAGAAGCAGGACAAGCGGGACGATCAGGGCCCTGCGGAGCGTCCTCCGTACGACTCCGACGCGACCTGACGACGGGCTGTCACCAACCCGACGCGTCCCGGTGGCTATCCTCCCTCTGTTGACGGAACGAGGAGGCGGCCGAGATGGAGACCACGAGTCGGGTGGAGGGCGTACCCCTGGCCCGGCGGACGGCCGAGGGCTATCTGCGCGCACCCTTCGCCTGGTACGGCCTGGACGAGGCGTTCACCGGGCCGCGCTGGCTGATGCAGGTGGGCACGGCGGCGGACGGCAGCGTGCAGCACGGGTCGACCGGGCACGGGGAGACGCCGTCGATAAAGACGGACGCGAGCGGCGCGGAGAAGGAGCGGTTCGCGGTCGTCGTGACGGTGGCCGCGAGCCCGGTCCGGCGGACCGGTGACGGCACGGGCGTCCTCGACGCCACCACCGTGTCCTCGGCGGCCTGGCTGGCCGGCTCGGGGCTGCTCGTCCACACCTGGCCCCCCTCGCTGGACCACGCGACGCGGGACAACTGGCTGGACCAGCAGACCGAGACGGCGTTCGAGCTGGCCGACGACCTCGACGGGGCGGAGTGGTCCACGCTGTCGCTGCCGGTGGACGGGGTGCCGATGCCGTTCCACTACCGCGAGTCGGAGTTCGGGTGGGTCCTCGCGGGGTCCGCTGCCGGGGTGCACATCGGGGCGTACGGGCGTGGGATGAGCGCGTACGGTCTGGGGTTCGCCCAGATCAAGGACCTCGACGCGTACGCCTGACGGCATGACGAAGGGCGCCCCCGAGGGGGCGCCCTTCGTCATGAACCCCGGAACCTCAGAACTTGTTGCGCGGCGTGATGCCCAGGCTCATGCCCGAGAGGCCTCGCTGGCGGCCGCCGAGCTTGCCGGCGATCGCGCGGAGGGCCGCGCCCGCCGGGGAGTCCGGGTCGGAGAGGACGACCGGCCTGCCCTCGTCGCCGCCTTCGCGGAGCCGTACGTCGATCGGGATCGAGCCGAGGACCGGGACCGTCGCGCCCGTGGTCTGCGTCAGACCGTCGGCGACCCGCTGGCCGCCGCCCGTGCCGAACACGTCGACGATCTCGTCGCAGTGCGGGCACGGCAGGCCCGCCATGTTCTCGACGACACCGACGATCTTCTGGTGGGTCTGGACGGCGATGGAGCCGGCCCGCTCGGCGACCTCGGCCGCCGCCTGCTGCGGGGTGGTGACGACCAGGATCTCCGCGTTCGGCACGAGCTGCGCGACCGAGATCGCGATGTCGCCGGTGCCCGGGGGCAGGTCGAGCAGGAGGACGTCCAGGTCGCCCCAGTACACGTCCGCGAGGAACTGCTGGAGCGCGCGGTGCAGCATCGGGCCGCGCCACACCACCGGCGCGTTGCCCGGGGTGAACATGCCGATGGAGATGACCTTCACGCCGTTCGCCGACGGCGGCATGATCATGTTCTCGACCTGGGTCGGACGGCCGTCCGCGCCCAGCATCCGCGGCACGCTGTGGCCGTAGATGTCGGCGTCGACGACGCCGACCTTCAGACCGTCGGCGGCCATCGCCGCGGCCAGGTTCACGGTGACGGACGACTTGCCGACGCCACCCTTGCCGGAGGCGACCGCGTACACCCGGGTCAGCGAGCCCGGCTTCGCGAACGGCACCTCGCGCTCGGCGGTCGTGCCGCGCAGCGCCGCCGCGAGCTCCTTGCGCTGCTCGTCGCTCATCACGTCCAGCGAGACCTCGACGCCGGTGACGCCCTCGACACCGGAGACCGCCTCGGTCACCCGCTGGGTGATGGTCTCGCGCATCGGGCAGCCGGAGACGGTCAGGTAGACCGTGACGGCGACCTTGCCGTCCGGTTCGATCTCCACCGACTTGACCATGCCGAGCTCAGTGATCGGTTTGTTGATCTCGGGGTCGTTCACCGTCGCCAGTGCTTCGAGCACCGCGTCTTCCATAGCCATACCGACGATGGTACGGCGCCGACCACCGGCCCATGAAAGGCCTGTCAACGGTCGGGTACGTCACTTCCCCGGGTGTCGGCCGGCGGGAATAGATCCCGGCGCTCCTCCAGCTCCCTGATCAGGTCCTGGAGCTCCGAGCGGATCCAGTCGCGGGTGGCCACCTCGCCGAGGCGCATCCGCAGCGCCGCGATCTCCCGGGTGAGGTACTCGGTGTCCGCGATCGACCGCTCGTTCTGCTTCCGGTCCTGTTCGAGATTGACCCGGTCCCGGTCGTCCTGCCGGTTCTGCGCGAGCAGGATCAGCGGAGCCGCGTACGAGGCCTGCAGGGACAGCGCGAGCGTCAGGAAGATGAAGGGGTACTCGTCGAACTTGAGCGAGCCCGGCGCGAAGATGTTCCAGACGACCCAGACGATGATCGTCAGGGTCATCCAGACGAGGAACCGCCCGGTCCCCAGGAAGCGGGCGATCCGCTCCGAGAGCCGCCCGAACGCCTCGGGGTCGTACTCCGGAAGGAGCTTGGCCCGCCGCTCCCGCGGCAGGTCGAGCCGGATGCGGGGCCCCGGCCGGTCGCGTTCCCGGTCACGGTCCCGGTCACGCTCGCGGTCCTGCGTGCGCTCAGCCGCCATGCCCGGCCCCCTCCTCGTGGAACTCGGTCTCGCGCCAGTCCTCCGGCAGCAGATGGTCGAGCACGTCGTCGACGGTGACCGCGCCGAGCAGCGACCCGCTCTCGTCCACCACCGGCGCCGCGACCATGTTGTACGCGGCGAGATAGCTGGTCACGGCCGGCAGCGGGGTGTCCGGGCCGAGCGGCGGAAGATCGCTGTCCACGAGGGAGCTGACCAGGGTGAACGGCGGATCGCGAAGGAGCCGCTGGAAGTGCACCGTGCCCAGGTACTTGCCCGTCGGCGTCTCGTCCGGCGGCCGGCACACGTACACCTGCGCCGCCAGCGCCGGCGACAGGTCCTGCTGCCGGACCCGGGCCAGCGCGTCCGCGACCGTGGCGTCCGGCCGCAGCACGATCGGCTCCGTCGTCATCAGACCGCCCGCCGTGCGCTCCTCGTACGCCAGGAGCCGGCGTACGTCGGCCGCGTCGTCCGGCTGCATCAGCGTCAGCAGCCGCTCCTTGTCCTCCTCCGGCAGCTCGGACAGCAGGTCGGCCGCGTCGTCCGGGTCCATCGCCTCCAGGACGTCGGCCGCGCGCTCCTCCTTCAGCTTGCCGAGGATCTCGATCTGGTCGTCCTCCGGCAGCTCCTCGAGGACGTCGGCGAGCCGGTCGTCGTCGAGCGCGGCGGCGACCTCGACACGCCGCTTGGCCGGGAGGTGGTGCAGCGCGTTGGCGAGGTCGGCGGGGCGCAGCTTCTCGAAGGTGGCGACCAGGCTCTCGGCGCCCTGCCCGTGCTCCTCCAGGGAGAAGCCGGTGACGCCCGACCACTCGACGGTCAGCGTCTCGCCCTTGCGGCTCAGCACCCCGCCCTTCCCCTTGCGGACGAAGACCTTGTCGATCTCCCAGTCGCGGCGGGCGGGCAGCTGCTGGATGGCGACGTCGAGGACGGTGACCTCCTCGCCCTCCTGCCCGCCGGGCCCCACGAGCCGGACGCGCCGGTCGAGGAGTTCGCCGAGGACGAGGCGCTCGGTGGGGCGCGGCTCGAAGCGGCGCATGTTGACGACACCGGTCGTGATGACCTGGCCGGACTCCACGCCGGTGATCCGGGTCATCGGCACGAACACCCGGCGGCGGCTGAGGACCTCCACGACCATGCCGAGCAGCCGCGGCGGCCTGCGGCCGACCCGCAGCATGGCCACCAGGTCGCTGACCCGGCCGACCTGGTCGCCGACGGGGTCGAAGACCGGGACTCCGGCGAGGTGGGAGACGAAGATCCGGGGGGCGCCTGCCGCCATGCCACGCGCCTCCTCGCTGCCGCACGATTCGAGTCTTTGCCGAGCTTTGCCGGGTTCAGGCTAGCCCGTGCCGTTCCGCCCCGCCCCGGCAGCGCCTCCGTACGGCTGCTGCCGGGCGCGTCAGCCGGCCCGGGTACGCTGCGGTCTGCCGTCCCCACCGGCACGCCGGCCCTCCCGCCCGGCAGAACCCCCAGAACAGAAGACCGCCGCCCGGGTCCCCCCGTACGGGCCGCGGTCCGTGTCCCCCACGACATGAGAGGCAGCGCTGATGGCCGTTCGTGCCGCGTCGTCGCGTATCCACCGGGCCGTCGTGCCGCTCGCGCTCTGCGCCGGCCTGACCGTCGCGCTCACGGCCTGCGCCGCCGATCCGGACGAGGGGACCAACGGGGTCGGGAGACTCTCCGCGGCCGAGATCGAGGGCAAGGCGCGGACCGCCGCGGACACCGCGAGGGCGGTACGGCTCTCCGGCACCCTGGTCAGCAAGGGCGACACCTTCAAGCTGAACATGCGCCTCAAGCAGGACGGCGCCACCGGCTCGGTGACGACGAAGAACAGCACCTTCGAGCTGCTGCGGGTCGGCGAGGCGCTCTATCTGAAGGCGGACGCGGACTTCTGGTCCCACGAGACCACGGGCAGCGACAAGCCGACGGAGGCGGACGCCGAGGCCGCCGACAAGCTCGACGACAAGTACGTGAAGGTGCCGCAGGGCGACCCCGCGTACAAGCAGCTGCGCGGCTTCACCGACATGGACCTGCTGCTGACCGGGCTGACCGGGCTGCACGGGGCGAAGGTCAAGGGCGACCGGGACCAGATCGGCGGGGTCCGCACGGTCAAGGTCAAGGGCGGCGCGGACGGCGAGGGCGGCACCCTCGACGTGGCGCTGCAGGGCGACCCGTACCCGCTGCAGTTCGCACGGGGCGGGGGAGCGGGCCTGGTGGTCCTCTCCGAGTGGAACAAGGACTTCCCGCTCACCGAGCCGTCGAAGGAAGAGATCCTCGACTACGGCAAGCAGCTGCCCAGGACCTGATCCGGGGCGCCTTTCAGCGGCGCTGATCCCGGGCGCTGCCTACGGACCCGATCCCGGGCGGCGTCTACGGACGAGATCCCGGGCTGCGGCGTCTACGGACCCCGTCCCGGGCGGTGCGTCTACGGACGAGATCCCGGTTCAGCGGCGCTTGCGGCGCTTGAGCAGCAGCTTCGGGAGACCGGACGGCACCGGGTCGCGGGTCGTGGCCGCCGAGGGCAGCGGTACGGCCGCCAGGGAGCCGTCCGGCAGCTCCGTGGTCGAGGACCGGGGGTCGAGCCGCAGGACCCGGCACTCGCGCCCCCAGCGGCCCGTCATGGCCTCTCCGTCGGGTGCGTTGAGCCGCTTGCCCTTCAGCTCGGCGACCGCCGCGTCCCACTCCTCGGTGCCGTGCGCGATCTCGCGCACGGCGGCCGTCCAGGCGACGAGTCGGCCGCCCTTGTCCTTGCTGCGGACCGTGACCTCGGCCGTCCCGCCGTCCACCAGGCCCGGTAGCGGCTGCTCGCCGGGGCCGTCGCCGACGACGAACGCGGCGCCGTCGAACCAGACGTGCCAGAGCGCGCGGGCCGGGCCGGTGCCGCGGACCCACACCAGGCCGGACTTCTTGGTGGCCTCCTCGACGAGGGCGGACCCGAGCAGCTCTTCAGTCATGGTCCGAAGCCTAGGGGATGTCCTGCCGGTCAGGCCGGGCTCGCGGCCTGATGGGCAGGACGCCCCCGGCCGCCGTGCGGTCACAGCCAGCCGTTGCGCTTCAGCGTGCGGTGGATGGTGAAACAGATCGCGACGATGCCGGTCAGCACCATCGGGTAGCCGTACTTCCAGTGCAGCTCGGGCATGTGGTCGAAGTTCATGCCGTACACGCCGCAGACCGCCGTGGGGACGGCGACGATCGCCGCCCACGAGGTGATCTTGCGCATGTCCTCGTTCTGCGCGACGGTCGCCTGCGCCAGGTTGGCCTGGAGGATCGAGTTGAGCAGTTCGTCGAAGCCGACGACCTGCTCCTGCACGCGCGCGAGGTGGTCGGCGACGTCCCGGAAGTACTTCTGGATGTCGGGGTCGACCAGCCGCATCGGCCGCTCGGAGAGCAGCTGCATCGGGCGGAGCAGCGGCGTGACGGCCCGCTTGAACTCCAGTACCTCACGCTTCAGCTGGTAGATCCGGCCGGTGTCCGTACCGCGTGTCGAGCCCTTCGCGGCCGGCGAGAAGACGTCGATCTCCAGCTGGTCGATGTCGAGTTCGACGGCGTCGGCGACCGCGATGTAGCCGTCGACGACATGGTCGGAGAGGGCGTGCAGCACCGCCGAGGGCCCTTTGGCGAGCAGCTCGGGCTCGCCCTGGAGGCGGTGCCGGAGGTTGCGCAGGGAGCCCTGGCCGCCGTGCCGGACGGTGATGACGAAGTCGGGGCCGGTGAAGCACATGACCTCGCCGGTCTCGACGACCTCGCTGGTCGCGGTGAGTTCGGCGTGCTCGACGTAGTGGATGGTCTTGAACACGGTGAAGAGGGTGTCGTCGTACCGCTCCAGCTTGGGTCGCTGGTGGGCGTGGACGGCGTCCTCGACGGCCAGCGGGTGCAGCCCGAACTCGGCGGCGATACCGGCGAATTCGGCCTCGGTCGGCTCGTGCAGACCGATCCAGGCGAAGCCGCCGTTCTCCCGTACGCGGCTCATGGCGCCGCGCGGGGTGAGGCACTCGCGGTCGTCGATGCGGCGTCCGTCGCGGTAGACGGCGCAGTCGACCACGGCGCTGGAGGCCGTGTGGTCGCGGGTGGGGTCGTACGAGGTGTACGTGGTGGGGGTCTTGCGCAGGGGGTGCCGCAGGCTCGGACGGACGGCGGCGCGCAGGTCACGGATCATCGACATGGGCATGCTCCTTCACGGAGAAGCCGTCGGCGAGCGTGGAACAGCCCGGAATGGGGACGTGGAGCTACGTCGTCCACAAAGCGGGCGGCACCGAGAGGTCGCGGTGACGGCGTTCGCTACAGACAGGCAAAGGCGAGATGCTCTTCCGTCGTGCGAGATGCCGGAGAGGCGGGTCCGTACGGATACGGGCCGGGAATCACCGGAAGTACGTACGCACCGGGCTCGGGTGCGGGGCGGAAGAGCGGCTGGTACTGCCCGATCGACTTCGGTCCATCGCAGCCCCACCTCCTCCGGCCGGTCCCTCGTGAGGGATGACGTGTGACGAGTAGTCGGGAGTTCGGGACTCCCGACCAGCGGCCAAGACTATCAGCCGACTGAGGGTCAATCCCTTCCTTTGCCCGTTCCATACGCGCTTTATGCTCAAGACATGGGAGAAGTTCTTGCTCTGGTCGAGGCCCGGTTGCGGACGGCGCTCGGAGAACCGGACGCGCGGGCCGCAGTGACGTTCCTCGGCACGGACCGGATCGAGGTGCTCCGCTTCATTGACGGCGACCTCGTGCGGTACGCGACCCTCGGCATGTCCGCACAGCCGATGGCCGACCCGACCGCCGCGCTCGCCGACCCGGTCAAGGGACCGCGCGCCGAGCTCGTCCTGACGGTACGGGCCGGCCTCGCCGACACCGACAGGGTGCTCCGACCGCTCGCGGTCCTCGCCGCGACCCCGCAGGTCGAGGGCGTCATCGTGGCCGCGGGCGCCTCGCTCGACGTCGGCGACCCGCTCTGGCCGGGCGCCGCCTTCAGCTCGGTCCTGGTGGCCGAGTCGGGTGGCCTCGTCGAGGACCTGGAGCTCGACGAGCCGATGGACCCGGTGCGGTTCCTGCCGCTGCTCCCGATGACCTCGAACGAGGCGGCGTGGAAGCGGGTCCACGGGGCACAGGCCCTGGAGGAGCGCTGGCTGACGCAGGGCACGGACCTGCGCGATCCGCTGCGCAGGTCCGTGAATCTGGACTGAGGGCCGAGGGCCGAGGGCCGAGGGTCGAAGGCTGAGGGCCGGGGTCGCTCGGCGGGCGAGGACGCCGATGCCGCTCAGCCGACGCCGCTCAGCCGGCGAAGACCCCGACGCCGTCCTCCGTGGCGTGCTTCGGGGCGAGTTCCCGTGCGTCGTGGGTGAGGGCGCCGCGGCGGACCCGGACGACCACGGCGCCGAGCGCCGCGGCCACGCCCGCCACCACGAACGGCATGTGGACGTCGCTCCACTCCTCGATCTTCGGGGCGAAGTACGGGGCGGCCGCCGCGGCGAACCAGCGGACGAAGTTGTAGCCCGCGCTGGCCACCGGGCGCGGGGCGTCCGAGACGCCGAGGGCGAGTTCGGTGAAGACGGTGTTGTTGACGCCGATGAACGCGCCGGACAGGACCGTGCAGACGATCGCGGTCGTGTGGTCGCCGTATCCGAGCACCACCACGTCGACCGCGAGCAGCACCAGTGAGCCGCCGAGGACGGTGAGCGAGCCGAAGCGCCGCTGGAGCCGGGGTGCGACCAGGACCGAGAAGACGGCGAGCAGCACACCCCAGGCGAAGAACACCGCGCCGGACTTGTACGGCGTCATGTCCAGCACGAACGGGGTGAAGGCGAGCACCGTGAAGAAGGCGTAGTTGTAGAAGAACGCGGCCGCCGCGGCCGAGGCGAGTCCGCCGTGGCCCAGCGCCCGGATCGGGTCGAGCAGGGAGGTCCTGCGGGCCGGCTTCGGCTGCTCCTTGAGGAAGACCGCGATGCACAGGAAGCCGATCGCCATCAGCGCGGCGGTGCCGAAGAAGGGGTAGCGCCAGCTGGCGTCGCCGAGCACGGCGCCGAGCAGTGGCCCGCAGGCCATGCCGAGGCCGAGTGCCGACTCGTAGAGCAGGATCGCGGCCGCGCTGCCGCCGGCCGCGGCGCCGACGATCACGGCGAGCGAGGTCGAGACGAAGAGCGCGTTGCCGAGTCCCCAGCCGGCCCGGAAGCCGACGAGTTCGCCGACGGAGTCCGAGGTGCCGGCGAGGGCCGCGAAGACGACGACCAGTGCGAGTCCGGCGAGCAGGGTCCGGCGTCCCCCGATGCGGCTGGAGACGAAGCCGGTCACCAGCATCGCGACGGCGGTGATGAGGAAGTACGAGGTGAAGAGCAGCGACACCTGACTGGGCGTCGCGTCCAGGCCCTGGGCGATCGACGGCAGGATCGGGTCGACGAGGCCGATGCCCATGAAGGCGACGACGGACGCGCCGGCGGTGGCCCAGACGGCCGGTGGCTGACGCAGGATGCTGCCTCCGCCGGCGTTCTCTGCTGCGCTCTCCATGGGTGCCGCTCCTCCGCGTCGAGATGGCTGCGATATACACAGAATAAGTTAGAGCAACTAATGAGTGCAAGTTACATCTATATCTGCGGGCGGCAGGGGGTGAACGCCACGGGCCGGACGGGTGATCGTCGGTTGATCGTCCTTGACGCGGGGCTCCGGTGGTAGGACCGTTGAGCCCTATGAGGGGCGAACCCAGTTGTCCGAAGTGTGGTGGCCGGGTCAGGGCGCCCGGTCTGTTCGCCGACTCCTGGCAGTGCGACGTGCACGGCTCGGTGCACCCGCTCCAGCCCGTGATCCCGCCCAGCGTCGAGGCCCTCGGCGTCGTGGTGCACCGGTCCCACGTGCCGGTGTGGATGCCGTGGCCCCTGCCTGTCGGCTGGCTCTTCACCGGAGTCGCGTACGCCGGTGACGACCGCAGCGGCGGACGCGCGACCGCCGTCGCCTGCTCGGGACCCGGACCGCTCGGCGGTATCGGCGAGTTGCTCCTGGTCGCCGAGGAACTCGGCGTCGGCCTCGGTGCCCGGTACGCCGGCATCGACGGCCCCGACCCCGGCGCGGGCATGGCCATCGACAAACCCCCGCAGACGAAGGTCCTCGCCGCCGGACGGCCGACCCCGCTCTGGCACGTCAACGGCGCACCGCAGGACCGCGCGGTCTTCGCGGGGGAGGCGCGCGGCCTCTGGCTGTGGGCGATCGTCTGGCCCGAGCAGTCCGGGCTCCTGATGTACGACGAGCTGGTCCTGACGGACCTGCGCGACGCGGGCGCCGAGGTCGAACTCCTGCCGTGCGGAGCGCTGACACCGAGGCTGCTGAGCTGACGCGCGCCCGGCCGGTCCGGCCGGCTCCTTCCGTACGGGCGTGTTCGATTCGCCCGTTATGCTGGAGCGTCCCTCGTCCGTGCCGAAGTCCTGGAGTCCGCGTCGTGCGCATCGACCTGCACACCCACTCCACGGCCTCCGACGGTACGGACTCCCCGGCCGAGCTCGTCCGCAACGCGGCCGCCGCCGGGCTCGACGTCGTCGCGCTGACGGACCACGACACCACCCGGGGCCACGCCGAGGCGATCGCGGCACTGCCCGAGGGGCTGACCCTCGTCACCGGGGCCGAGCTGTCCTGCCGGGTCGACGGCATCGGCCTGCACATGCTCGCGTACCTCTTCGACCCCGAGGAGCCCGCGCTCCTCGCCGAGCGTGAGCTCGTCCGCGACGACCGGGTCCCGCGCGCGCGGGCCATGGTCGGCAAGCTCCAGGAGCTCGGCGTTCCCGTCACCTGGGAGCAGGTCGCCCGGATCGCCGGCGACGGCTCCCTGGGCCGTCCGCACGTCGCCGAGGCGCTCGTCGAGCTCGGGGTCGTACCGGATGTGTCCGGGGCGTTCACGCCCGAGTGGCTCGCCGACGGCGGCCGGGCGTACGTCGAGAAGCACGAGCTCGACCCGATCGACGCGATCCGTCTGGTCAAGGCGGCCGGCGGCGTCACCGTCTTCGCGCACCCGCTCGCCGTCAAGCGCGGCCAGGTGCTGCCCGAGGCCTCGATAGCCCGGCTCGCCGAGGCCGGACTCGACGGCATCGAGGTCGACCACATGGACCACGACGAGGCGACGCGGGCGCGGCTGCGCGGGCTCGCGAAGGAGCTGGGTCTGCTGACCACCGGCTCCAGCGACTACCACGGCAGCCGCAAGACCTGCCGCCTCGGCGAGTACACGACCGACCCCGAGATCTACGGCGAGATCACCCGCCGTGCCGCGGGGGCCTTCCCGGTCCCCGGCGCGGGGGGAACCGCCGCCTAGCCTCTGGCTGCCGGGCTCCACGGGGTCCGGACCCCTTCCGCGGGACCCGTCTCCCGGCCGGTCGGCCGGGAGGTCCGGCGCGCTCCGTGCCCTGACCCGTGTCCGGGTGCGGGCCGCGCGGTCTGTCCGCGTGCCTGCCCAGTGGCTTCTCTCCTCCTGGTCCGCCCCCGCACGGCTCCGTGCCGTGACGCGGGGTGGCGCTCTTCCTGCCCTGCTTTCGGAATCCCGCATTCCGCCCCGCCGGGCCACACCCCACCGTTCGACCTCTCCTGCAAGGCACCCCACCGTGTTCGACGTCGCCGTCTTCGGCTCGCTGTTCCTGACCCTCTTCGTGATCATGGATCCCCCCGGGATCACCCCGATCTTCCTCGCCCTCACCTCCGGCCGCGCCGCCAAGGTGCAGCGCCGGATGGCCTGGCAGGCCGTCGCCGTGGCCTTCGGCGTCATCACCGTCTTCGGTCTGCTCGGCCAGCAGATCCTGGACTACCTGCACGTCTCCGTCCCCGCGCTGATGATCGCGGGCGGTCTCCTGCTGCTGCTCATCGCGCTCGACCTGCTCACCGGCAAGACCGACGAGCCCCAGCAGACCAAGGACGTCAACGTCGCCCTGGTGCCGCTCGGCATGCCGCTGCTCGCCGGCCCCGGCGCGATCGTCTCGGTCATCCTGGCCGTCCAGAACGCCGACGGCGCGGCCGCGCAGGTCTCCGTCTGGGCCGCCATCGTCGCCATGCACGTCGTGCTCTGGCTGACCATGCGGTACTCGCTGCTGATCATCCGGGTCATCAAGGACGGCGGCGTCGTCCTGGTCACCCGGCTCGCCGGCATGATGCTCTCCGCCATCGCGGTGCAGCAGATCATCAACGGCATCACACAGGTGATCCAGAACGCCTGACGCGCCGGGGAGTGCGCCCACCGGGGCGCCGGACCCCGGACACCACTGCGCCCCCGTACGGATTCCGCTCTTGCGAAGTCCGTGCGGGGGCGCGGTGCGTGGTGTGGACCGGGCCTGCTATGAGGCCGAGGTCTCGGCGGGGCGGATCCAGATGCGCTGGCCGATCGAGGCGGCCTGCTGCACGATCCGGTTGACGGAGGCGGCGTCCACGACGGTCCGGTCGACGGGCGTGCCGTCGATGTCGTCGAGTCGCAGGATTTCGAAGCGCACAGGCTTCTCCCTTCGTCTGAGTTGATCCTCCTGATGGAGAACTGCGTTACGTATGGATCCAACGACATGCATCCTGCAAACATTCCTTACGCTAAGGAAAATTTTCGGATGCCTAACTACTGGCGGGTAGGAGGGTGTGGCGGCCAGGCCCCGAGCGGCGGACAATGAGCCCCGTATGAACGACGCAGACACCACTCAGGTGACCGAGACCGACGCCCGCCTGCGCGCACTCGACGTGCGCCTGGAGCGCACCAATGAGCTCCTCCAGCGGATGCTGGCCGAGGTCGCCAAGACCCCCTCCACCCACGCCATCTTCGTCGACGCGGGTTACGTCCATGCTGCGGCCGGGTTGCTGGTGACGGGAACCGAGGACCGGCGCTCCTTCGACCTCGACGCCGAAGGCCTCATCGAGGCCTTCATCGACAAGGCCCGCACGATCTTCGCCGACAGCAGACTGCTCCGCGTCTACTGGTACGACGGGGCCAGACGCCGTATCCACACCCCCGAGCAGCAGGCCATCGCCGAGCTGCCCGACGTCAAGGTGCGCCTCGGCAACCTCAACGCCAACAACCAGCAGAAGGGCGTCGACTCCCTGATCCGCACCGATCTGGAGTCCCTCGCCCGCCACCGCGCCATCAGCGACGCCGCCCTCGTCGGCGGCGACGAGGACCTCGTGTCGGCCGTCGAGGCCGCCCAGGGCTACGGCGCCCGCGTCCACCTCTGGGGCATCGAGGCGGCCGAGGGCCGCAACCAGGCCGAGGCGCTCCTCTGGGAGGTCGACAGCCAGCGCACCTTCGAGCTCGACTTCTGCCGCCCGTACGTCACCCGCCGCCCCGTCACCACGTACGAGAACGAGGGCGAGCCGCCGCCGTCCCGCGAGGAGGTGCGGTTCGTCGGCGCCCAGATCGCGGCGACCTGGCTCGGCGAACGCGGCCGGGACCGGCTCGCCGAACTCCTGCCGGGCGCGCCCTATCTGCCCGGGTCCGTCGACCAGGACCTGCTCGTCGAGGCGGAGCGCCTCCTCAGCCGGTCCCTGCGCGGCCACGCCGCACTCCGGCGCGCCCTGCGGGACGGCTTCTGGCAGCACCTCAAGGGGCAGTTCTGACGGCTGCCCGCGGGGCCGGGGTCAGCGGGCGGTGCTGCCGACTCCGGTGGGGGCCGCCGTCCGCTCCCAGAAGCCGGTGAGGCGGTCCGTCAGCTCCTGCGGGTGCGACACATTGGGGGAGTGGCCGGCACCCGCCACCACCGTGTGGTGCGCGCCCGTGCGCGCGGCCGCCGCCGCGAGCGTGGCCGTGGGCCAGACCATCTCGTCCGCCCCGTACGCGATGTGCAGCGGCATCCGCAGCGCGGCGAGGTCCGCCGTACCGTCCTGACGGCTGAGCAGCAGCCGCCCCGCACCCGCCAGTTGCGCGATCCGGGTCCGCATCCAGCGCCGCCGCAGGAAGCCCGCGAGCTGCGGCGCGTCGTCCGTGTCCGGCTCCTCGCCCCGGCTGTCGAGCCAGCACATCGCCTGCCACACCCGCTCCTTCGGCAGGAACGCGAGGGAGACGCGCAGCACGCGCACCCGGACTCGCTGTGGCCTGGCCACCCGGCCGGGGCCCGAGGAGAGCAGGGTGAGGGAGCGGAAGGCGGCCGGGGCGAGCGCGGCGGCCGCGCGGGCCACCAGGCCGCCGAACGAGTGGCCGAGCAGATGGACCGGGCCGTCGCCGAGCGCCGAGGCCTGTGCCACCGCGTCGAGCGCGAGCGCCCTGCGACGGTAGCCGGCCCGGCCGCGGGGGCCCGGGGACTGGTACTGACCGCGCCCGTCCACCGCCACGGCCCGGTATCCGGCCTCGCTCAGCGGGCCCAGCAGGGCCAGGAAGTCCTCCTTGCTGCCGGTGTACCCCGGCAGCAGCAGCACCGTCCCGCGCCGCTCGCCCCGGGGCTCCGTGTCGAGCACGGCGAAGTCGCCCCGCGCGGTCACGAGGTGGTGGGCACGGGTGCCGGGCGGCAGGACGAGGGACCGGGGCTTGCTCATATCTGGACTGTAACCGCGCGCACCGGGGACGGCCCGAGGCCCCTGCCCGTACGGCGACCGCTGACGACCGCTTCCGGTCACACGACCGCGGCCCGGCCCCTGGGGAGGGGCCGGGCCGCGGTCACGAGGGCGGGCGGGATCAGCTCTCGGGCTGAGCGGCCGCCGCCTTCTTGGTGGTGCGACGGCGCGGGGCCTTCGGGGCCTCGGCGGCCTCGGCGGTCTCGGCGACCGGCTCCGCGGCGGCCTTCTTCGTCGTACGGCGACGGGCCGGCGTCTTCGGCTCCGAGGCGTCGGGCGCCTCGGCGACGACGGCCTTCTTGGCCGCGCGACGACGGGGAGCCTTCGGGGCCTCCTCGGCGGCCGGAGCCTCGACGAGGGCGGCGGTCTCGGCGACCGGCTCCGCCACGGCCTTCTTGGCCGTACGGCGACGGGGAGCCTTCTTCGGCTCCTCGACCGGGGCCTCGACGACCGTGGTCTCGGCGACGGCGGCCGGAGCGGCCTCGACGACCGGGGCCTCGACGACGACGACCGGGGCCTCGACGACCGGGGTCGTGACGATCACGGTCGCGGCCTCGGTGGACGTGGCCGGCGAACCGGCGGCCTTGCGGACCACCCGGCGACGCGCGGGCTTCTTCGGCTCCTCCTCGACGACCGGCGCGGGCGCCGGCTCGACGACGGGCTCGACGACCGGGGTGGAGGTCACCGGCGAACCGGCGGCCTTCCGCACCACACGGCGACGACGCGGCGCGGGAACCTCGGCCGTGACCGCCGCGGCGGCCTCGACCACGGGCGCGACAGCGGCCGTGACCGGCTCGGCCACCACCGGAGCTGCGGCGACGGTCTCGGCGACCGGCTCCGTGACGGCCTTCTTGGCGGTACGGCGACGGGGGGCCTTCTTCGGCTCCTCGGCGACCGGGGCCTCGACGACCGGCGCCACGGCGACGGGCGCCTCGACGGCCGGCGCGGCCTTCGCGGCGCGCAGGGCGGCCGCGGCCGTCTCGACCGTCTGGAACGACACGGTGTCCTCGACCGGGCGGGCCACCCGGGGACGACGACGGCGCGGGGCCGGTGCCGACTCCTGGGCCACCGGGGCCGGGGCGGCGGGCGCGCTGCGCACGGCCTCCGGACGGGCGGCGGTACGGCTGCGGCGGCGCGGGGTCTTCGGCTCGGCGGCCGGGGCCTCGACCACGGCGGCCTCGACGACGGGAGCCTCGGTCACGGGCGCCGGAGCGGCGTCCTCGACCACGGTCCGGGCTGCCGGAGCCTTCCGCTCGGCCTGGGCGATCGCCGCAGGCGCGGCCTGGGCGACCGGAGCCGTCTGCGCGACCTGGGTCACCGGCGCGGAGCCCGGGGCGCCGACGCGGGTGCGACGGCGGCGGCGCGGGGTGCGCGGGCCGGACTCGGCCATCGCCTCGTCCGCCACCGGCGCGGTCTCCACGGCCGGGGCCGCGGACACCGCCGGCGCCATGGCGTCGAGCTCGCCGCCACGGGTGCGCCGGCGCTGACGCGGGGTCCGCGTCCGCTCGGGGCGCTCCTCGGTCCGCTCGGTCCGCTCGGCCCGGTCGTTCTTCGGGCCGCGCGCACGGCGTCCGCCGGGCTCGCCCAGGTCCTCGAGCTCCTCCGCGCCCAGACCCGCACGGGTCCGCTCGGCGCGGGGCAGGATGCCCTTGGTGCCCGCCGGGATGTCCAGCTCCTCGAAGAGGTGCGGAGACGAGGAGTACGTCTCGACCGGGTCGTTGAAGTCCAGCCCGAGCGCCTTGTTGATGAGCTGCCAGCGCGGGATGTCGTCCCAGTCGACCAGGGTGACGGCCGTGCCCTTGTTGCCCGCGCGGCCGGTGCGGCCCACGCGGTGGAGGAACGTCTTCTCGTCCTCGGGCGACTGGTAGTTGATGACGTGGGTGACGCCCTCGACGTCGATGCCGCGCGCGGCGACGTCGGTGCAGACGAGCACGTCGACCTTGCCGTTGCGGAAGGCGCGCAGCGCCTGCTCGCGGGCGCCCTGGCCGAGGTCGCCGTGGACCGCGCCGGAGGCGAAGCCGCGACGCTCCAGCTGCTCGGCGATGTCGGCCGCCGTGCGCTTGGTGCGGCAGAAGATCATCGCGAGCCCGCGGCCGTTGGCCTGCAGGATGCGGGAGACCATCTCCGGCTTGTCCATGTTGTGCGCACGGTAGACGTGCTGCTTGATGTTGGCGACGGTCACGCCCTCGCCGTCGGGCGAGGTGGCGCGGATGTGCGTCGGCTGCGACATGTAGCGGCGGGCCAGGCCGATGACCGCGCCCGGCATGGTCGCCGAGAACAGCATCGTCTGACGCTTCGGCGGAAGCATGTTCATGATCTTCTCGACGTCGGGCAGGAAGCCCAGGTCGAGCATCTCGTCGGCCTCGTCCAGGACGAGGACCTTGACGTGGGACAGGTCGAGCTTGCGCTGGCCCGCCAGGTCGAGCAGACGGCCGGGGGTGCCGACGACGACGTCGACGCCCTTCTTCAGCGCCTCGACCTGGGGCTCGTACGCCCGGCCGCCGTAGATGGCGAGCACACGGACGTTCCGCACCTTGCCGGCGGTCAGGAGGTCGTTGGTGACCTGCTGGCACAGCTCGCGGGTGGGGACGACGACGAGCGCCTGCGGGGCGTCGGTGAGCTGCTCGGGCTTGGCCCGGCCGGCCTCGACGTCCATGGGGACGGTGACGCGCTCCAGGATCGGCAGACCGAAACCGAGGGTCTTGCCCGTGCCGGTCTTGGCCTGGCCGATGACGTCGGTGCCGGTGAGGGCGACCGGGAGGGTCATCTCCTGGATGGGGAAGGGGGTGACGATGCCGACGGCCTCAAGGGCTTCGGCCGTCTCGGGAAGGATTCCGAGTTCTCGGAAAGTCGTAGTCAGGGTGCTGCCTCTTCTGTGGACGCGGTGCGAGGCGAACGAAGGGGGTCGTACCGTGCCGGGAACTGCCGACGCGATCGGAAAGACCGCTGCCGGGTGGCACGGGACCACTGCCGTCGCTCGAGCGTCGTACCGCTGAGGTGACCCTTCCGCGGGTCCGCCGGAAGGGCTGTCGGGCCGGAGCCGATCGGGCCACCGACCGGGCATCCTCATTCATGAGTCGGCCCACCGGATACGTCCGAACGTGCGAAAGCATGTCCGCATACTCAGCAGGCGCCTTATCACTGTACCCCGGAATCGCGCATGTGTGTTGGGAGAAATGGTGATGAGGGCACGGTCACACTGACTGACCAGCGCCTTCCCCCAGTGCCCGAGCGGGCTATTGTGCGCTCCATGGAGACGCCTGACAACGCCACACCCACCGGGATCGCAGCCAAGGACTGGGCGACGGCTTCCGTCGAGCCGCAGTACCGCGCCGCCGTGATCGACCTCCTCGGCGCCCTCGCCTACGGAGAGCTCGCGGCCTTCGAACGGCTCGCCGAGGACGCCAAGCTCGCGCCGACCCTCGCGGACAAGGCGGAGCTGGCGAAGATGGCCTCCGCCGAGTTCCACCACTTCGAGCGGCTGCGCGACCGCCTCGCCGCCGTCGACGCCGAGCCGACCGCGGCCATGGAGCCCTTCGCCAAGGCGCTCGACGACTTCCACCGCCAGACCGCGCCGTCGGACTGGCTGGAGGGCCTGGTCAAGGCGTACGTCGGCGACTCGATCGCCAGTGACTTCTACCGGGAGGTCGCGGCCCGCCTCGACTCCGACACGCGGGGACTCGTCGTCTCCGTGCTCGACGACACCGGCCACGGCAACTTCGCCGTCGAGAAGGTCCGCGCCGCGATCGACGCAGACCCGCGCGTCGGCGGACGGCTCGCGCTCTGGGCGCGCCGTCTGATGGGCGAGGCGCTCTCGCAGGCGCAGCGCGTGGTCGCCGAGCGCGACGCGCTGTCGACCATGCTGGTCGGCGGTGTCGCGGACGGCTTCGACCTCGCGGAGGTCGGCCGGATGTTCTCCCGGATCACCGAGGCCCACACCAAGCGCATGGCCGCGCTCGGTCTCGCCGCCTGAGCATCACCCGTACGAAGACGCTCCCGTGCGGGGAGTTCCCGTACGAAGGCGGTCCCGTCGTACGGGAAGGGGACGCGCGGCGCTGTTCACGCCGCCGCTGATCGTCGCAGCCTGCGCGAGGCCGGCCGGATCAGCAGCGAGAGCAGCACCGCCGCCACCGCCACCGCACCGACCAGGGTGGCGAGGAAGTGACCGGGACCGAGGGCCCCGTGGGTGACGAGCGCGCCGAAGACGCCGCCCAGCGCGCCGGTGGCGAGGACGATCACCCGGACGGGGAGGCGGTCGGGCAGCCGGTGCGCGGCGGCCCAGGCCAGGGCGAAACCGAGCAGGGCGGAGCCGAGGGCTTCCAGGAACACGGCGGATCACCTCGCGAGGGGTGCGGGGCGGGTGGTGCGGTCGAACCCCTCCTACCCCAGGGCTCCGGAACGCAATCCTCCCGTACGCCCTGACGTGGCCATTCGGACATACGAGGGCACGGCGGGACGACACGCGCCCGCATGGCGAAGGGCCCGGTGGACCGTGACGGTCCACCGGGCCCTTCCCGCAGATCCTGGGCTCAGAGCGCGCCGAAACCCACGCGGCGCACGGCGGGCTCGCCGAGCTCCACGTACGCGATCTTCTCGGCCGGGATGAGGATCTTGCGGCCCTTCTCGTCCGAGAGGCTGAGCAGCTGCGCCTTGCCGGCCAGCGCGTCGGCCACGGCGCGCTCCACCTCCTCGGCGGACTGCCCGCTCTCCAGAACGATCTCCCGGGGTGCGTGCTGCACGCCGATCTTGACCTCCACGGCTATGTCCCTCCGAACGGTCAGCGTTGCGCGAATACCGCGCCGTACGCTGCACACATTAGCCCGGTGAGGGGACGGGTACGGCTCAGTCGCGGCACGCCAGGAGCGAACAGCCCGCGGGAATGCTCAGTGACCCTCGGCGCTCAGCTGGCCGTCCACCGCGTGCAGCGGGAAGCCGGCGATGCCGCGCCAGGCGAGCGAGGTCAGCAGTCCGACCGCCTTGTCGCGCGGGATGGCGGACCCGCTCGACAGCCAGTAGCGGGCGACGACCTGGGAGACGCCGCCCAGACCCACGGCGAGCAGCATCGACTCGTCCTTGGAGAGGCCGGTGTCCTCAGCGATGACGTCGGAGATCGCCTCGGCGCACTGCAGGCTCACCCGGTCCACGCGCTCGCGTACGGCGGGCTCGTTGGTCAGGTCGGACTCGAAGACGAGCCGGAAGGCGCCGCCCTCGTCCTCGACGTACGCGAAGTAGGCGTCCATCGTGGCCGCGACGCGCAGCTTGTTGTCGGTGGTGGAGGCGAGGGCCGTGCGCACCGCCAGGAGGAGGGACTCGCAGTGCTGGTCGAGCAGGGCCAGGTAGAGCTCCAGCTTCCCGGGGAAGTGCTGGTAGAGCACCGGCTTGCTGACGCCGGCGCGCTCGGCGATGTCGTCCATCGCGGCCGAGTGGTACCCCTGGGCGACGAAGACCTCCTGGGCGGCGCCGAGGAGCTGGTTCCGTCGGGCACGTCGCGGCAGGCGCGTGCCCCGAGGGCGTGCTGCCTCTGTCTGCTCGATGGCGCTCACGCGGCCTCCCAAAAATCGATCCATGCACACTGTCGCGCGCGCCGCCATCGTACTTTTGGGTAACCCGGCTGTGCGCGGTGCGGACGCAGAATTTCACGGACCGGACGTCCGGGTCGACAGTCGATTCAAAAGTAGACCGAACAAATCGGCGGTAGTCGTCCGATCAGCGGTAGTCGTCCTCGTCCAGGGTGACGACCCGTGCCTGTTCGGACGAGTCCGCCTCGTTCGCCGAGTCGCGCTCGACATGGGTGAGCGGTTCGTCGTCGCGTTGCTGCAGTTCGGTGTGTTGCTCGGCAGCGTCGGCCTCCGGGATTTCCTGGTCCAGCACGACGTCCTCTTCCTCGGTGAATGTGTCCGGCTCGGTCGGATCGACAGTCATGAGGTTCCTTCCGGAGCTACGGGTCGCGGTCGTCTCCGATGGCCCTCTCTCCGAGCGTAGGAGCACACGCGGCTCGCCGCACACGCACCTGTGACGGCACCCACACGTCTCCGCGCGTGATCGTCTCGTAATATTGCGGCCATGTCGTCGACCGAGCTGCCGGAAACCCGGACCGCCGCCGCGCCCTCCGCGTCGCGCCCCGCGCGCGCCGTACGGGTCGCCGACGGCGAGGAGCTCCGCTCCGTCTCGCTGCCAGGACTCACCCTCACCGTGCGTGCCCGGCCGGGCGTCGAGCCCGGTCTGCCGCCCGCGCTGTACGTCCACGGCCTCGGGGGTTCCTCCCAGAACTGGTCCACCCTGATGCCGCTGCTCGCGGACCTCGTCGACGGCGAGGCGGTCGACCTGCCCGGCTTCGGCGACTCGCCGCCGCCCGACGACGGCAACTACTCGGTCACCGGGCACGCGCGCGCCGTCATCCGGCTCCTCGACTCCACGGGTCGCGGACCGGTCCACCTCTTCGGCAACTCGCTGGGCGGCGCCGTCGCCACCCGCGTCGCCGCGGCGCGTCCCGACCTGGTCCGCACCCTCACCCTCGTCTCGCCGGCGCTGCCCGAGCTGCGCGCCCAGCGCACGGCATGGCCGACGGTGCTGCTCGCGGTGCCCGGCGTCGCCTCGGCCTTCGCGAAGCTCACCAAGGACTGGACGGCCGAGCAGCGCGTCCGCGGTGTCCTCTCGCTCTGTTACGGGGACCCCGGCCGGGTCACCGACGAGGGCCTGCGGCACGCCGTGGAGGAGATGGAGCGGCGTCTGGAGCTCCCTTACTTCTGGGACGCCATGGCCCGCTCCTCGCGCGGCATCGTCGACGCGTACACGCTCGGCGGCCAGCACGGACTGTGGCGGCAGGCCGAACGGGTTCTCGCACCGACGCTCCTCGTCTACGGTGGGCGCGACCAGCTCGTCTCGTACCGGATGGCCCGGAAGGCGGCCGCGGCCTTCCGCGGCTCACGCCTGCTGACCCTTCCCGAGGCGGGGCACGTGGCGATGATGGAGTACCCCGAGACGGTCGCGCAGGCCGCCCGGGACCTGATCGCCGATCACGGCGGGAGCTGATCCGGGGCGTGGGACGACATAGTCGCAAGGGCTCCGCGCCCTCGGTGGCCGACACCGGACAACAGGCGGCGGCCCCACAGGCTCCGCCGGCGGCCGGAGCACCGGGCACGCAGGCGGGCCGCCCGCCGCAGGGCGGCACCGGACGCCGCCGCAGGACCGCGGGCGGCGGAGGCCAGGACCCGGCGGGGACCCCGGCCCATGGCACCCCGATGTACGGGACCCCCGGGTATGGGACCCCCGCGCACGGGACCCCCGGGTACGGGACCCCGGCGCACGGCGCTCCGGCGTACGGGACCCCCGCGCACGGGACTCCCATGTACGGGACCCCCGCGCACGGCACTCCCGCATACGGCGGTCCCGGTTACGGCGGCGGGGCCTACGACACCGGGGCGCACGCGGCCCTCGGGACCCCCGCGCACGGTGTCCCCGTCTACGGGAGCTCCGTACGGGGCGGACATCCGCAGCACGAGGAGGGCTCCGCGCCCCGGCCGTACGCCCCCCGGCACGGCAACCCCCGTACCGAGGAGACCGAACAGGCCGCTCCCCAGGCGCCGTTCATCCCCGGCCCCCGCCGCGAGACCCTCCCCGAGGCCGAAGAGCCGACCGGCAGGGGCGGCCTCGGCCGCACCCTCACCGGCGTCGCGGCCGCCGCCGTCGCCACCGTCCTCGCCGTCGTGGTCACCGGACAGGTCGCCGACCAGGACGAGGCCCCGGGTGCGGCCCGTGCCGCCGGACAGCCGGACGAGCGGGCATCGGACGACACCTCCGCCTCCCGTTCCGACGAGCGGGCCGCCCCGTCGAGCCCGGCCGCGTCCGCCCCGGCCACCCCGCCGCCTCCGCCGACGTACGAGCAGCTGATCGCCCGCCAGTACCCGATCGACCCCAAGCTCAAGGGCTCCGGGGGGTTCAAGGCCGTGCCCGGCTTCCAGAAGGCCCCCGGCAAGGGGAATCTGGTCCGCTACCGGATCGACGTCGAGGAGGGCCTCGGCCTCGATCAGAACCTCTTCGCCACAGCCGTGTTCAAGACCCTCAACGACCGCCGCAGTTGGGCCGGGAACGGCGAGATGACCTTCGAGCGCATTTCCAGCGGGGAGCCCCAGTTCGTCATCACGCTCGCCAGCCCCGGCACCACCGGCGTCTGGTGCGAGAAGTCCGGGCTCGACACCCTGGCCGAAAACGTGTCCTGCGACTCGGCGCAGACGGACCGCGTGATGATCAACGCGTACCGCTGGGCGCAGGGCTCGGAGACCTTCGGCCCCAAGGCGATGTTCGCGTATCGCCAGATGCTCATCAATCACGAGGTCGGACACCGGCTCGGGCACGGCCATGTGAACTGCGCC
Source organism: Streptomyces sp. CB02980 (assembly GCF_014451325.2). Taxonomy (GTDB): domain Bacteria; phylum Actinomycetota; class Actinomycetes; order Streptomycetales; family Streptomycetaceae; genus Streptomyces. The sequence continues at coordinate 244,924 of NZ_JACSCH020000004.1, forward strand.
ACTCCCGGCGCCCTCGCCCCCGTGATGCAGCAGCAGACGAAGTCCCTGAACATCGACGGAATCAAGTGCCGTCCCAACCCCTGGGTGCACCCCGGGAGTTGAGATCCGCCTCGGTCCTTCGATGATCACATTCTGAGACGGGCGTCTCGGGAATTGTCGAACCGCGTTGACATCGTTCGCGCGTTCGTTCATATTTCTCGGCATGTCGCACCGTCACGTCGTCTCCGATCGCGCCGCCTTCGAGCTGGCGCTCATCGGCGTGGCCGGACATTCCGTCGCCGACATTCTCTGTAGCTGACGCCTGCCCGAGCGCCCGTCGGCCTTGCCATTTCCCGCATTGCCGACGGCTTTCCGCGCCCGGGTGTTCTCTCCCCGCAGGCGCGGCTTTTCTTTCTGATTCCCTGTGCTCGGTCACTCCCTTCGGATGCCGCCGCTCGCCGCTGCCTGCGTGGAATTCCCCTTCCCGTACCCGCAGTTCTCCGAGAGGTTTTCTCCGATGCGTCAATCGTCCGTCGTTTCGCGCCGCGTGGCAGCGACCGCCGTCAGTCTCGTCCTGACCCTGGGCGTCGCCGCCTGCGCGGGACCCGAGGACACCGGCGCCAAGGGCGGCACCTCCGGCAAGGCCGCGGGCGCCCCGCAGAAGGGCGGCACGCTCACCGTCCTCAACAGCGAGGCCCAGACCGACTTCGACCCCGCCCGCCTCTACACCTCCGGCGGCGGCAACGTCCCCTCCCTCGTCTTCCGTACGCTCACCACCCGCAACCGCGAGGCGGGCGCCGCCGGCACCCAGGTCGTCCCCGACCTCGCCACCGACACCGGCCGCCCCAACAAGGACGCCACGGAGTGGACGTACACGCTGAAGGAGGGCCTGAAGTTCGAGGACGGCACGCCCATCACCAGCGCCGACATCAAGTACGGCATCGAGCGCTCCTTCGCCGCCGAACTCTCCGGCGGAGCCCCGTACCTGCGCGACTGGCTCGTCGGCGGCGACACGTACCAGGGCCCCTACAAGGACAAGAAGGGTCTCGCGTCCATCGTCACTCCCGACGCGCGGACCATCGTCTTCCAGCTGAAGAAGCCCGAGGGCGAGTTCCCCTTCGTCGCCACCCAGACCCAGTTCGCCCCGGTCCCGAAGGCCAAGGACACCGGTGCGAAGTACGAGGAGCACCCCGTCTCCTCCGGCCCGTACAAGGTCGTCGAGAACGACAACGACGGCGAGCGCCTCACCCTGGAGCGCAACGAGCACTGGGACCCCAAGACCGACGAGGAGCGCAAGGCCTACCCGGACAGGATCGACGTCCGGTCCGGTCTCGACGAGGCCGTGATCAACCAGCGCCTCGCCACCTCCACCGGCGCCGACGCCTCCGCGATCACCACCGACACCAACCTCGGCCCGGCCGAGCTCGCCCAGGTGGGCTCCGACAAGGCCCTCGCCGCCCGCGTCGGCACCGGCCACTTCGGCTACACCAACTACATCGCCTTCAATCCCAAGGTGAAGCCCTTCGACAACCCGAAGGTGCGCCAGGCGATCTCGTACGCGATCAACCGCACCAGCGTCGTCAACGCGGCCGGCGGCTCCGCGCTCGCCGAGCCCGCCACCACCTTCCTGCCCGAGCAGAAGTCCTTCGGCTTCACGCCGTACGACCACTTCCCGGCCGGGAAGACCGGTGACCCGGAGAAGGCCAAGGCCGTCCTGAAGGAGGCCGGATACCCGAACGGGCTCACCGTCACCCTGCTCCACTCCACCGCCCAGAACCGCACCACCAGCCCCGAGATCGCCACCGCCGTCCAGGAGGCGCTCGGCAAGGCCGGCATCACCGTCAAGCTCGACGGCCAGCAGCCCAACTCCTTCAACGAGAAGCGCTGGAGCGTCAAGGACGCGCCCGGCTTCTTCCTCTCCCGCTGGGGTGCCGACTGGCCGGCCGGCGGCCCGTTCCTCGCGCCGATCTTCGACGGACGCCAGATCGTCACCAACGGCTCGAACTACAACCACGCGCAGCTGAACGACCCGGCGGTCAACAAGGAGATCGACGAGATCAACAAGCTGACCGACCTCAAGGCCGCCGCCGCCCGCTGGGGAGCCCTCGACAGGAAGATCGGCGAGCAGGCGCTCGACGTGCCGCTCTTCCACCCCGTCTACAAGCGGCTCGTCGGCAAGAACGTCAAGAACGTCGTCATCAGCGACTGGACCGGCGTCCTCGACATCTCGCAGGTCTCGGTCAAGTGACCGCTCCGACCGACACGACGGCGCCCGTGGCGGGCCTCCCCGCCACGGGCGCCGCCCGGCAGGTGTGGCGACGGCTCCGCACCCGCCCCGCCGCCCTCGTCTCCGCCGCCGTCCTCCTCCTGCTCGTCCTCCTCGCCCTCGGCGCACCGCTGCTCGCCGCCCTGGAGGGCCAGGACGCGAACGCGTACCACGACGACCTCGTCGACTCGGCCCGCGGCGGCGTCCCGTACGGCGCCTTCGGCGGCGCGAGCGCCGACCACTGGCTCGGCGTCGAACCCGGCACCGGCCGCGACCTGTTCGTCCGCCTCCTCTACGGCGCCCGGATCTCCCTGCTCGTCGCCGTCGGCGCCACCGCCGTCCAGATCCTCATCGGCGTCCTCGTCGGCCTCGCCGCCGGCCTCGGCAACCGCTGGGTCGACGGCGTCCTCGGCCGGGTCACCGACGTCCTCGTCGCCCTCCCGATGCTGGTCCTCGCCGTCGCCCTCACCGCCGTCGTCCCGCGCGGCTTCCCCCGGCCCCTGCTGCTGATCCTCGTCATCGGCTTCCTCGGCTGGGCCGGGACCTCCCGGATCGTGCGCGCCCAGACCCTCACCCTCAGAAGCCTCGACTTCGTCGCGGCCTCCCGGCTCGCGGGCTCCGGGCCGTGGCGGACCGCCCGCCGCGAGCTGCTGCCCTCCCTCGCCGCGCCCGTCATCACCTACGCGGCGATCCTCGTCCCCACCAACATCGTCGTCGAGGCGTCCCTGTCGTTCCTCGGCGTGGGCGTCACCCCGCCCACCCCGTCCTGGGGACAGATGCTGTCGACCGCGCAGACCTGGTTCCGCGCCGACCCCGCGTACGTCCTGCTGCCCGCCGGACTGCTCTTCGTCACCGTGCTCGCCTTCACCGTCCTCGGTGACGCGGTCCGCTCGGCCCTCGACCCGCGCGAGGCGAGCCGGCTGCGCGTCGGCACCCGCAAGGAGGCCTCCTGATGACCCGCTTCGTCCTCAAGCGGCTCGCCGGCGCCGTGCTCGTCCTGCTGGCCCTCTCGGTCCTCGTGTACTCGCTCTTCTACCTGGCGCCCGGCGACCCCGCGCGGCTCGCCTGCGGCGAGCGCTGCAACCCGCAGCAGATCGCCCAGGTCCGCGAGCAACTCGGCCTGAACGACAGCATGTTCGTCCAGTACCTGCACTTCCTCCAGGGCGTCTTCGTCGGCCGCGACTACTCCACCGGCGTCTCCCTCGTGCACTGCGACGCGCCCTGCCTCGGGCTCTCCTACCAGAGCGACCGGCAGGTCACCCAGCTCGTCCTGGAACGGCTCCCCGCCACCGCCTCCCTCGTCGTCGGCGCGCTGGTCGTCTGGCTCGTCGTCGGCGTCGGCACCGGACTGCTCTCCGCGCTCCGCCGGGGCGGCCCCACCGAGCGGATCCTGACCCTGCTCACCCTCGCCGGGAGCGGCACCCCCGTCTTCATCCTCGGACTGCTGCTCCTCATGGCCGTCTGCGCCTACCTCCAGTGGCTGCCCTTCCCCAGCTACGTGCCGTTCGGCGAGAACCCCGAGCAGTGGGGCTGGAACCTGCTCCTTCCCTGGCTCACCCTCGGCCTCTTCGAATCCGCCAAGTACGCCCGACTCACCCGGAGCGCCACCCTGGAGACGCTCGCCGAGGACCACATCCGCACCTTCCGCGCCTACGGGGTGGGGGAACGGTCCGTCGTCACCCGCCACGCGCTGCGCGGCGCCGTCCCGCCGGTCATCGCGATCAGCGCCGTCGACCTCGGCTCGATGTTCGGCGGGGCCGTCCTCACCGAGTCCCTCTTCGGCATCCCCGGGCTCGGCAAGACCCTCATCGACGGGGTGAAGGCGATCGACCTGCCCGTGGTGGTGGGCGTGGTCATGGTGACGGGCACGTTCGTCGTCCTCGCCAACGTCCTCGCCGACCTGCTGTACGCGGCCGCCGACCGAAGGGTGGTCCTGACGTGACCCCGATCGTCGAAGTAACGGACCTCACCGTCGAGTTCGCCCGGTCCGGCGGTCCCGTCCGGGCCGTCGACGGCCTCTCCCTCACCCTCGACGAGGGCCGGGCCCTCGCCCTCGTCGGCGAGTCCGGCAGCGGCAAGTCCACCGTCGCCGGCGCCCTCCTCGGCCTCCACCGGGGGACGGGGGCGCGGGTCGGCGGGGCCGTGCGGGTCGGCGGCATCGACGTCGGTACGGCGGGCCCCGACGAGCTGCGGCGGCTGCGCGGCGGAGTCGCCGCCATGGTCTTCCAGGACCCGCTGTCCGCCCTCGACCCCTACTACGCCGTCGGCGACCAGATCGCCGAGGTGTACCGCGTCCACGCCGGAGGCTCGCGGCGGGCCGCCCGCGCCCGCGCCGTCGAGGTCCTCGACCGGGTCGGCATCCCCGACGCGGCCCGCCGCTCCCGCTCCCGTCCGCACGAGTTCAGCGGCGGCATGCGACAGCGCGCCCTGATCGCGATGGCCCTCGCCTGCGAGCCCCGGCTCATCGTCGCCGACGAACCGACCACCGCCCTCGACGTCACCGTGCAGGCCCAGATCCTCGACCTGCTGCACGAGCTGCGGCGTGAGACGGGCACGGCGCTGCTGCTCGTCACCCATGACGTGGGCGTCGCCGCCGAGAGCGTCGACGAGGTGCTCGTCATGCAGGACGGCCGGGAGGTCGAACGCGGACCCGTGGGCGGGGTGTTGGGAGCGCCGGCGGAGCCGTACACGAGGAGGCTGCTCGCCGCCGTGCCCCGGCTCGACGGGCCGGTGCGCGAGCCCCTGGAGAAGGGGCAGCCGCTTCTCGAAGTCCGCGACCTGCGGCGTGTGTTCGGGCGGGGACCGAAGGCGGTGACCGCCGTCGAAGGTGCCTCGCTCACCCTCCACGCGGGCGAAACCCTCGGCGTCGTCGGGGAGTCCGGCAGCGGCAAGACCACCCTCGGCCGCATGCTGGTGCGGCTCCTCGACCCGACCGGCGGCCAACTCCGCTACGGAGGAAGGGAGATCGGGGCCCTGCCGGAGAAGGAACTGCGCCCGTACCGCCGCGAACTCCAGATGGTCTTCCAGGACCCGGTCGCCTCGCTCAACCCGCGCCGCTCCGTCGGCGAGTCGATCGCCGACCCGCTGCGGGTGGCGGGGGAGCGGGACGAGACCCGGATACGGGGCCGGGTGCGGGAGCTGCTCGACCGGGTCGGGCTCGACCCCGACCGGTACGAGGCCTACCCGCACGAGTTCAGCGGCGGGCAGCGCCAGCGGGTCGGCATCGCCCGCGCGCTCGCCGCCGAACCCCGGATCGTCGTCTGCGACGAACCCGTCTCCGCCCTCGACGTCACCACCCAGGCCCAGGTGACCGCGCTGCTCGCCGAACTCCAGGCCGAACTCGGCCTCGGGCTCGTCTTCATCGCCCACGACCTCGCCGTCGTCCGGCAGGTCAGCGACCGGGTCGCCGTCATGCGCGGGGGCCGGATCGTCGAGCAGGGCACGGTCGCCGAGGTGTACGGCGCGCCCCGGGACCCGTACACCCGGCAGCTGCTCGCCGCCGTCCCGTCCCTCGACCCGGTCCGTGCGACGGAACGCCGGGAACTGCGCCGCGAAGGACGCCAGGAACTGGCCGTTGCCTGACCCTCCGTGACCGCTCTGGCGCGTACCGCGACAGAACGCTACCGGGGTGGGAAAGTTACGTGCATTCACCCCTTCTGGTGGTGCGACGGACAACCGTCCGTCGCACCACCGGTATCTCCGCTTACGTTCTTCCCGCTGCGAGTCGCCGGACCAACGGTGGCCGACGTCAAGGGAGATCGGGGGTGCGCTCATGCGGATCGGACTGCTCACGGAGGGTGGCTACCCGTACGCCACCGGTGAGTCCGGACTCTGGTGCGAGCGGCTCGTACACGGACTCGGGCAGCACCAGTTCGACCTGTACGCCCTCGGCGGGTCCGGGACCCCGCGACCGCTCCCCCCGAACGCCCGCGTCGCACGCACCGCCGACCTGGGCGGCTCCGACACCGGCCCGGCGGCCCGGAACCTCCTCGAACGGACCGCGTTCGGCGACCGCCGTGCCGCCCGCCGCGCCTACGGCCGGCGCGAGCGACGCCGGTTCGTCGAGGCCTTCCACCGTCTCGCGCTGGGCGTGTGCGGGGAGAACGCCACCGGGGCAGCGGAGAGCACCGCCGGGCCCGGGGAGAACAACGAGGCCGGGACCGAGCTCGGGAGCGCCTTCGCCGAAGGGCTCTACGCGCTCGCCGAACTCGCCCGTGAGCGCGGCGGGCTCCCCGGCGCGCTCCGCTCCGACGACGCCGTCCGCACCCTCGAATCCGCCTGCCGTGCGCCCGGCGCACGCCGGGGCGCGGCCGCCGCGGGACTCCCCGACCACCTCGCCTTCGTCGAGCACCTGGAGCGCACCCTGCGCCCCCTCTCCCTCGACTGGTACGCGGAGGACGCGCTCGGCGCGGCCGACCTCTGCCACGCCGCGGCCGGCGGCACCGCCGCCCTTCCCGGACTGCTGGCCAAACGCTTCTTCGGGACCCCGCTGCTCGTCACCGAGTACGGCGTACAGCTCCGCTCCCACTACCTCTCGGCCGCCGGCGCCGACCGCTCCGCGCCCCTGCGCACCCTGCTCGCCGCCCTCCACGGCCGGCTCGCCGCCGAGGTCTACGGGCAGGCCGCCCTCCTCACCCCCGGCAACGCCCACGCCCGCCGCTGGCAGGAGAAGTGCGGCGCCGACCGCGCCCGGATCCGTACCGTCCACCCCGGCATGGCCGCCGACCGCTTCGCCGAGGTCGGCGAGGACGAGGAGAGCGGCGACCCCGCCACCCTCGTCTGGGTCGGCCGGGCCGAACCCGCCAAGGACCTCATCGCCCTGCTGCACGCCTTCGCCGAGATCCGCGCCCGGCAACCCGATGCCCGGCTGAGGATCGTCGCCGTACCCGTACGGGAGCCGGGCTCCGGCGCGTACCTCGCCCACATCAAGGGGCTCGCCGCCCAGCTCTTCCCCGACGAGGCCGCCGGCGCACACGCCGTCGGCGAGAACCCGGTCACCTTCGAGGAGCTCGGCGGCCCCGAGGCGCCCACCCTGGAGGACACCTACGCCGCCGGCGCGGTCGTCGTCCTGTCCAGCGTCGTCGAGGGCTTCCCCGCGAGCCTCGTCGAGGCGATGTTCTGCGCGCGGGCCACCGTATCGACCGATGTCGGAGCGGTCGTCGAGATCATCGGCGGCACCGGGCTCGTCGTCCCCCCGCGCAACCCCCGGGCGCTCGCCGACGCCTGCCTCGCGCTGCTCCGCGAGCCCGAGCGCCGCCACCGCCTGGGCGCCGCCGCCCGCGCCCGCGCGCTCGAACTCTTCACCGTCGAACAGAACCTCGCCGCGTTCCGCGGCATCTACCTGGAACTCCTCTCCCACGCGCCGGTGCGCCACCGCCCCGGGGACGGCGTGCCCTTCGCCCACCCCGCCGAGGCACACGTGCCGGGCAGCTGGGCGCACAAGGCCGTGGCCGCCGGGACAGGAGCCCCCGATGCCTGAAGGAGACACCCCCATGCGCGGCTCCGCCGCCGCCCCGACGAGCCCCGGAGCCTGGGACGCCCGCTCCGAGGCACTCCTCGGCGCCCCCGCACTGACCCCCCGTACCGGCGACGCCCTCGACCCGCACGCCCCCGAGGGGCCCGTCGACGCCCCGCCGTCCGGGATAGCCCCGGCCCAGGGGGAAGCGGCGACGCCCCTGCGGGAGGGCGAGACGACGAGGCCGCAGCGGCGGCCGGCCGCGGACGGTGTGCCGACCGCCGCTCCGGCAACGGCCGGCGCACCGTGGCCGACCACGCTGCCCGGCCCGGCGGGCACCTCCGACCCGTCCGACACGTCTGGCAGGGCCGACCCGTCCGGCCCGTCGGACCTGCCTGGCCCGTCGGGCGCATCCGGCCCGTCGGACCTGTCTGGCCTGTCCGGCCCGTCTGGCACATCCGGCCCGTCCGGCTCGGGCGATGCGCCCGGTTCCGTCGAGACGTCCGGCCCCGGCCCTGCCCCGGCGGGCGACCTGTCCGGCCGGGTCCCGGCGACGCCCGCCCCGGCCGGAGCCCCCGCCCCGGCCGGAGTCACCACCCCCGCAGGAGCCCCCGCCCCGGCCGGAGCCCCCGCCCCCGCCGCCCGCCCACGGCGCGGCACCGCCGACCCCGTCAAAGTCCTCATGCACCGGCACCGGGAGCTCTGTGCCCGGGCCGTCGACCCGCTGGAGATCGCCGCCGGGCTCGAGGCCCAGGGGTTCACCGACCGGACCGCCGCCCGCTTCCGGCACCGGGACGTGTTCTCGCTGGCCGAGGAGCTCTACGCGCGCGTGCCCCGCGGCAGCGAGACACCCGCGCCCCCCGCGTCCCCGCGCGGGGACACCGAGGCCTGGGTGCTCGCCGTCCTCACCCCCGGCGCCGCCGCCGCACTCACCGGCATCGGACTCGCCGTCACCCACGGGCCCGTGCGTCTCGCCGTCGGCGCGACCGGGGCCCTGCTGCTCACCGCCGCACTCCTCCTCGCCGTCCGGCGCGGCCCCTTCCGCGCCCCCGACGGCGGCACCGTGCCCGCCGCCCGGCTCTGGACCGTCTGGCTCGTGGCGTACGCGGTCTGCGGCGACGGACTCCTCACCCAGGTGCTCAGCGGCGGCCCCGACGGCCCCTGGGACCTGGCCCCCGGACCGGTCCTGGCCCTCGCCCTCGCCGTCGCCCCCGCCGCCTGGTGCGCCCGGCTCTTCGCCCACCGGGCACGCCGCCGGATCGCCGAAAGCCGGGGCCTCGCCGACTTCGCCGCCGGCATCCGCCCGCTGCTCCTCGGCACCGTGACCCTCCAACTCCTCGCCCTCACCCTGCTGCTCGGGCTCACCGGGTTCAGCTCCGGGGCCCTGGCCCTCGGCGCGCTCCTGCTGCTCGCCCGGCTCCTCACCGTCCACGGCCTCCCCGAGACGGCCGCGGCGGCCCTCGCCGCAGCCAGCGCCGCCGAGGCGCTCGCCCTCACGAGCGTCCTCGCCGCCCGCGTCCCCGCCCCCGGCTTCGACGCGCTCGCCGCCCCCGTCCGGGCGCTCGTCGACACCTGGGGCCCCGGGGCCGTACCCACCCTCGTCTGCGGCGCCGCCGCGCTCGGCCTGCTGGCCCACGCGACCGGCTTCCTTGCCCGGGCCTCGGCCCACGCCACCCCGTGAGAACCCGCCGCAACCCCCGGCGGAGGCCGGGCGACCACAGCACCCCCCACCCCGCCGAGCCTCCCGTCAGGAAACCTTTTCGCACCCGCGGAGCCGACGCCGCGGGCGCGCCCCCTCACCTCTCTGATCACCTCGCAAGGAGACCGAAGACCATGACCCCGCAACCCCAAGGAACGGCCGGTCGGCACGAAGGGGCCGCGCGATGAGGGTGCTCTTGCTCGGAGCCAACGGCTTCATCGGCCGCTTCGTCGCCGACCGGCTCCTCGCCGACCCGGCGGTCCACCTCACCGCGCTCGGCCGGGGCGACGACGCCGACGTGCGCTTCGACCTCGCCTCCGGCAGCCCGGGCGCGCTGACCCGGTTCCTCGACGCCGTCCACCCCGGGGTCGTCGTCAACTGTGCCGGCGCCACCCGTGGCGGCGCCCGCGACCTGACCCGGCACAACACCGTCGCCGTCGCCACCGTCTGCGAGGCCCTGCGCCGCAGCGGCTGCGGCGCCCGGCTCGTCCAGGTCGGCTGCGCCTCGGAGTACGGGCCCAGCCAGCCCGGCTCCTCCACCGCCGAGGACGCCGTCCCCCGCCCCGGCGGCCCGTACGGGGTCTCGAAGCTGGCGGCGACCGAGCTCGTCCTGGGCTCGGGCCTCGACGCCGTGGTCCTCCGCGTCTTCTCGCCCGTCGGCCCCGGCACCCCCGCCGGCTCGCCCCTCGGCCGGCTCGCCGAGGCGATGCGCCGGGCCATGCAGGCCGGGGACGGCGAGCTCAAGCTCAGCGGCCTCGGCGTGCAGCGGGACTTCGTCGACGTACGGGACGTGGCGCGGGCCGTGCACGCGGCCTCGCTCTCCGCCGCCCAGGGCGTCGTCAACATCGGCACCGGCCGCGCGGTCCGGCTCCGGGACGCCGCCGCCGTCCTCGCCAGGGTCGCCGGCTACTCCGGCAACCTGCACGAGCTGGACGCCCCGCACGGCATGCCGCAGCGCCCGATGATCGGCGCCCCCCGCACCGAGGGGACCATCGCCGACCAGCTGGCCGCCGCCCCCTACCCCTACCCCGACGGCTGCGGCCCCTGGCAGCAGGCCGACGTCCGCACCGCCCGCGACCGGCTCGGCTGGCGGCCCCGGATCAACCTGGAGGAGTCGCTCGCCGACATCTGGATGGAGGCGGCGTGTCGCATCTGACGGCGACCACGGGGGCGGTGAAGGAAGCCCTGGGGGTGGGCGTGCCCGGCTACGCCCACCCGCTGCTCGCCCCCGTCGAGTGGGGCGAGCTGACCCGCCCCGGGACCCCGCTGCACTGGGCGGTGCTCAATGTGGCGGAGGGCCCGGGCAGCCGTCCGGACCCGCACTGTCTGGAGGCGGCGGGGAGGCTCCGTAACGCCGGGGTCAGGGTCCTCGGACACCTGGACGCCGCGTACGGCTCCCGGCCGTTCGGGGAGCTGGTCTCGGACGCCCACCGCTTCGTCGACTGGTACAAGGTCGACGGCTTCTACCTGGACCGCTGCCCCGCGGACCGGGCGGACCTGGCCGGGGTGCGGCGGGTCACCGCGACCCTGGAGGCGGTCCTCGGAGGCGAGGCCCACCTCGTCCTCGGTCACGGCACCCATCCCCACCCGGGGTACGCCGAGACCGCCGACCAGCTGGTGACCTTCTCGGGCGCCTGGGCGGACTACCGCTGGTCGCAGGTGGCCGAGTGGACGGCCGAGTACACGGAGGCGAAGTTCGTCCATCTCGTGCACGGCGTTCCGCGCACCCACCTGGACGAGGCCCTGCGGATCGCGCGCTGGCAGGGGGCCGGGACGATCTTCTTCACCGACCGCGCGGGGGGCCCGGGACAAAGTGCGCCATTCCACTCGCTGCCCGGCTACTGGGACGAAATCGTCTCGCGGATCGGACCGGGTGTCTCGGAATGAGAAGAGGCGTGGCAGTGTTACGGGGAGAACAACCGTACTGACATACCGACAACCGGAGTCCCCGTGTCGCTGCCACCCCTGGTCGAGCCGGCTGCCGAGCTCACCGTAGACGAGGTCCGCAGGTACTCCCGCCACCTGATCATCCCGGACGTCGGGATGGACGGGCAGAAGCGGCTGAAGAACGCCAAGGTGCTGTGTGTCGGCGCCGGCGGCCTCGGCTCGCCGGCGCTGATGTACCTGGCCGCCGCCGGCGTGGGCACGCTCGGCATCGTGGAGTTCGACGAGGTCGACGAGTCGAACCTCCAGCGCCAGATCATCCACAGCCAGGCCGACATCGGCCGCTCCAAGGCGGCGTCGGCGCGCGACAGCGTGCTCGGCATCAACCCGTATGTGAACGTGATCCTCCACGAAGAGCGGCTCGAAGCCGAGAACGTGATGGACATCTTCAGCCAGTACGACCTGATCGTCGACGGCACGGACAACTTCGCCACGCGCTACCTCGTCAACGACGCGGCCGTGCTGCTGAACAAGCCGTACGTCTGGGGTTCCATCTACCGCTTCGACGGCCAGGCGTCGGTCTTCTGGTCCGAGCACGGTCCCTGCTACCGCTGCCTCTACCCGGAGCCCCCGCCGCCGGGCATGGTCCCGTCCTGCGCCGAGGGCGGCGTCCTGGGCGTGCTGTGCGCGTCCATCGGCTCCATCCAGGTCACCGAGGCCATCAAGCTCCTGGCCGGCGTGGGCGACCCGCTGGTCGGCCGTCTGATGATCTACGACGCCCTGGAGATGCAGTACCGCCAGGTCAAGGTCCGCAAGGACCCGAACTGCGCGGTCTGCGGCGAGAACCCGACCGTCACCGAGCTCATCGACTACGAGGCCTTCTGCGGCGTCGTGTCCGAGGAGGCCCAGGAGGCGGCGCTCGGCTCCACGATCACTCCGAAGCAGCTCAAGGAGTGGATCGACGACGGCGAGAACATCGACATCATCGACGTCCGAGAGCCGAACGAGTACGAGATCGTCTCGATCCCGGGCGCGCGTCTGATCCCGAAGAACGAGTTCCTGATGGGCACCGCCCTCCAGGACCTCCCGCAGGACAAGCGGATCGTCCTGCACTGCAAGACGGGCGTCCGCAGTGCGGAGGTCCTCGCAGTGCTGAAGTCCGCGGGCTTCGCCGACGCGGTGCACGTCGGCGGCGGCGTGATCGGCTGGGTCCACCAGATCGAGCCCGAGAAGCCGGTCTACTAGACGGTCGAACGGAGGGGCCCGGATCTCGACACGAGATCCGGGCCCCTCCTCATGCCCCGCCACGGGTCACGCCCCGCTACGGACCGCCCCGCTGGAGCAGGTCTTGCCGTACGCGGGGACCTTGCCGTCCAGGAGGTACGCGTCGATCGTCGCCGTCACGCACGACGAGGTGCCGTACGCGCCGTGCCCCTCGCCCTCGTTGGTGACCAGGACGCCGACCCCGTCGCCGAGTTCCTTCGCCATCTTCTCCGCGCCCTCGTACGGGGTCGCCGGGTCGCCCGTGGTGCCGACGACGAGGACCGGGGCGGCGCCCGGGGCGCTCGCCTCCGGGGTCGCCCGCTCGCCCTTCACCGGCCACTCGGCGCACCAGCCGGCCGTGTCCCAGGCGAGGAACTCGCCGAACACGGGGGAGAGCCGCCGGAATTCGGGGACCAGCGCCTTCGCCTCCGCCGCGGTCGGCCGCGCGCTGGAGTCGGCGCAGGAGATCGCCCGCTGCGAGTGCGTCTGGGTGGCGTAGTGGCCGTTCGCGTCACGGTCGTTGTAGTAGTCGGCCAGTTCGAGCAGGGCGCCGCCACGCCCCTTCTCGGCGTCCGCAAGGGCCGTCGTCAGGAGGGGCCAGTTGGACTGCCCGTACAGCGTCACCGCGATGCCCGTGAGGGCCAGGCCCTCGGTGAGCCTCCGCTCGCCGACGGTCAGCGGGGCGCGGTCGAGCTTCCGCAGCAGGCGCGCGATCCGTTCGGTCCCGTCCTCGGGGTCCTGGCCGGTGCTCTTCAGGTAGTTGCCCAGGGCCCGCTGGAAGCCGATCGTCTGGTGGCGGGCGTGCCCCACGGTGTCGGCGGTCGGGTCGACGACCGCGTCGAGGACGAGCCGGCCCACGTTCCGCGGGAAGAGGTGCGCGTACGTGCCGCCGAGCTGTGTCCCGTACGAGATGCCGAAGTAGTGGAGCCTGTCGTCCCCGAGGACCCGCCGGATCAGGTCCAGGTCGCGGGCGGTCGCGGTGGTCGTGGTGTGCGGGAGGACCGTGCCGGAGCGGCGGGCGCAGCCGGCGCCGAAGGCGGCGTTGTCCTTGAGGTACGCGGCCTCCTCGTCGGCCGAGTCCGGGGTGAGGTCGACGGTGGCCTCGGCGGCGGCCTGTTCGGCGTCGGTCCGGCAGACCACACCGGCGCTGCGGCTGACGCCGCGCGGGTCGAAGCCCACCAGGTCGTAGCGCTCGGCGAGCCTGCCGTAGTCCTTCTCGACCTGCGGCAGGATGTCGACGCCGGAGGCGCCGGGGCCGCCGAAGTTGAAGAGCAGGGAGCCGATGCGGTCGGCCTTGCGGCCCGCCTCCTTGCGGATCAGCGCGATCGGGATCGTCGCGCCCTCGGGCTTCGCGTGGTCGAGCGGCACCTTCACGGTGGCGCAGCGCCAGTTCGTGCCGGGCTTCGTCCCGTTGGGTCCGGGAGCCGGGCAGGACCGCCAGTCGGGGCGCTGGCCGGTGAGGGAGGCGGGGAGCGGGGGAGTGGCGGCGGTGGCCGAGGGGGCGGCGGCGGTGGCCGACGGCTTGGCGTCGGTCGTGGTCGTCCTCGGGCCCGGGGTGGTGGCCGGTGCTCCGCCGCCGGCGCTCGTGCAGCCCGCGACCAGCAGGCCGGTGACGGCCAGGACCGCCGCCCGTATGCGTATGGACATGTGTTCCCCCCAGGAGCCCGACAAGGCGGCCATCCTAGGGGGAGCCCTCCGGGCTACTTGCAGACGGTGCCGGAGACCGGGACCTTGCCGTCCAGGAGGTAGGCGTCGACCGCCTTCTTCACGCACGCGCTGCCGCTGTTGTAGGCGCCGTGGCCCTCGCCCTCGTACGTCAGCTCCACGCCGACCCCGTCGCCGAGCGCCTTCACCATCGAGCGGGCGCCCTCGTACGGGGTGGCCGGGTCGCCGGTGTTGCCGACGACCAGGATCGGTGCCGCGCCCGGAGCGGAGACGTCCGGGTTCTCCCAGGTCCCGGGCACCGGCCACTGCGAGCAGCTGGAGAGCGCCCAGCCCATGAAGTCGCCGAAGACGGGGGAGGCCTCGCGGAACTGGCCGAGCCGCTCCTTGGCCTGGCCGAGGGTGTAGCGCTCCTTGAAGTCGACGCAGTTGATGGCGGCGTTGGCGGCCTGGATGTTGCTGTAGGAGCCGTTCTGGCCGCGCCCGTTCATCGAGTCCGAGAGGGTGAGGAGCAGCGCCCCGTCGCCGCCCTCGGCGTCGGAGAGACCCTGCTCCAGATAGGTCCAGAACTCCTTGGAGTAGAGGGCCTGCGCGATGCCGTTGGTGGCCTGCGTCTGGGTGAGCTTGCGGTCGCCGATGCCGGCGATCGGCTCCTTGTCGAGGGAGGCGAGGAGCTCGATGACGAAGGCCTCGATCTCGGCGACGGTCGAGCCGGGCAGGGTGCACGCGTCGCCGCGGTCCACACAGTCCTGGGCGAAGTTGTCCAGGGCGAGCTGGAAGCCCTTCGCCTGGCCGAGGGCCCCCTCCTCGACGCCGGCGTCCGGGTCGACGACCGCGTCGAAGACGGCCCGGCCGACGTTCTTCGGGAAGAGATGGGCGTAGACGCCGCCGAGTTCGGTGCCGTACGAGATGCCGAAGTAGTGGAGCTTGTCGTCGCCGAGGACCTGGCGCATCAGGTCCATGTCCCGGGCGGCGTTCTCGGTGCCGACGTGCGGCAGGGCCGGTCCGGCGTCCTTCTCGCAGCCGGCCGCGTACCTCTTCTGCGCGTCCGAGAGCGTCCGCTCCTCGGCCTCGTCGTCGGGCGTGAAGTCGAGGGCGTAGTAGGCGTCGAGCTCCTTGTCGGTGAGGCATTCCACCGGGTCGCTGCGGCCCACCCCGCGCGGGTCGAAGGAGACCAGGTCGTAGCGGCCGCGCAGGGCCTCGTAGTCGTTGGCGAACCCCGGCAGCGCGGTGACGCCGGAGCCGCCCGGCCCGCCGAAGTTGAAGACGAGCGAACCGATCCGCTGGTCCTGGTCGCGGGCCCGGGCCCGGATCAGTGCGAGCTCGATGGTCTCGCCCTCCGGCACCGACCAGTCGAGCGGCGTCTGGAGGAAGGAGCACTCCCAGACGGCGCCCCCGGGCAGCGGGGAGGGCGCGGGCCCGCCGCCCTCGGCGGCGGACGGCGCCGGGCACGGGGTCCAGGACAGTTTCTGCGCCGCCAGCGCGGAGATCCCGGCCGTGCCGCTCGGCTGCGACCCTTCCGCGTTGTCGCCCCCGTCCGAGCACCCGGCGGCGAGCAGCACGGTGGTGGCGGTGAGCAGAGCGGCGCGCTGGGCGGCGGAGATCGGCATAGGCCCATGGTGGGTCGCCGTTCCCGCCCACGCGCGGGACGGGGGTCCATGCGGGTGGCGCCAGGACGCGACTCCGTCGCCTACAGCGCCTCGCGCCTCGTCAGCCAGTTGAAGCAGAGCCAGCCCGGGAGGACCGGGATCCACAGGGTCAGCAGGCGGTAGAGCAGTACGGCCGGGGTGGCGACCTCGATGGGGAGGCCGACCGCCACCAGACCCAGGGTGAGCGCGGTCTCGACCGCTCCCACGCCGCCCGGGGTCGGCGCCGCCGAGCCGAGCGCGTTGCCCGCGAGGAAGACGACCGCCACGCTCGCGTAGCTGATCGACACGTTGTTGTGGTCGAAGGCCCGGATCGAGGCGTCCAGGCAGAGCACGAAGGTGAGGGTGAGCAGCAGCATCCCGCCGATGCCGGTGACCAGCTTCATCGGCCGCTGGAGCACGTCCAGCATGCGCGGCACCACACCGGCGAAGAGCGAGCGCAGCCGCGTCGAGACGAACTTCCGCATGAACGGGATCGCCGTCACGACGAGCACGAGCACCGCGACCGTGAGGAGACCGGCGATGACCGTCCTCGACGGGGTGAAGGACTGCGACCGCTCCGTTCCCGTCAGATAGCCGAAGGCGAGCAGGAGCAGGATGTGCGCCCCGAGCCCGAAGAGCTGGGAGGCGCCGACGCTCGCCACCGCGAGCCCCGGCCGTACCCCAGAGCGCTGGAGGAAGCGGGTGTTCAGGGCGACACCGCCGACCGCCGCCGGGGCGACGATCTTCACGAACGAGCCGGCGACCTGCGCCACCACCGTCCGCCAGAACCCGACCCGCTCCGGCACGAAGCCGAGCAGGCTCATCGCCGCCGCCACATAGCTGACCGCGGAGAACAGCACCGCGGCCGCGACCCACCGCCAGTCCGCCTGGCTGATCGTCGACAGCGGCGTCCGGGAGATCTGCGACAGCAGGAAGTACGCGGCGACCGCGCCCGCGATCAGACTGACCAGGGTCCGTGGCTTGATCCGTTCGAGACGGACCGGCTCCGCCGGCGCCTGCGGGCGGATGAGCAGTACCTGCTGCCGGATCTGGGCCAGCAGGTCCTCCTCGCGGGCCTCGTCGAGCGCCGTGTCCAGAGCCCGCTTCTCGGCCTTCTTGTCCGCCTTCTTCTCGGCCTTGGTCTCCGCGCGCGCGGCTGTCGGGTCCGCGGCCGCCTCCGTGGCCTGGGCCTTCGCCAGCTCCCGCTCGTGCTTGGCCGCCTCCGAGGCCGCGAGCACGGCCTCCCGCTCGCGTGCCGACCGCTCCCGGGCCAGTCTCCGCAGCGTCGTGCGCGTGGAGCGGCTCAGCGCGATCGGCTGGAGCAGCGGCAGACAGTCGGCGACGGCGTCCGGGCCGAGCACCTCGACGGCCGCGGCGACCGTGCGCTCGGCACCGACCCGCAGCCCGAGGGTGGTGAGCAGCTGGGCGATGTCCATCCGCAGGATCAGATCGCCGGCCGCGATCTCGCCGCCGCGCAGATCGGTGAGGATCACCCTGCCGGAACGATCCACCAGAATCGCGTCGCCCGTGAGGCGGCGGTGCGCGATGCGGCGCGACTGGAGCGCCCGTACCTGCCGCCAGGCGCTGCGGACCAGGTCGTCGGTGATGTCGTCGTCGTCGAGCGAGTCGAGGCTGCGGCCGCCGATGTGCTCGTAGACGAGCATCACGGCGTCCGGGCCGAGCTCGGAGGTGGCGATCAGCTTCGGCGCGTTCGCCCCGGCGGCGATCGCCGCGTACGCGAGGAGCGCCTCCTGCTCCAGGGCCTGCCGCAGCGAGACGATCGACCGGCGGGTGGTGATCGTCCGCAGGGTGATCCGCCGCCACGCGCGGTAGAAGAAGCCGTGCGCCTGCTGCTCGCGGTCGACGACGGTGACGTCGAGTGGCGGCCCGTCCTCCAGGGTCACGATGTACCGGCGGCCCCGGTCGCCGCTGTCCGACGAGTCGGGCACGCCCTCGGCGCGCAGCGCCGTGACCGGCCGGAAGCCGACCCGGCGCAGACCGGCGAGGAGGGTCTGCCCGGTGGGCCGGACGTTGGGGGAGCCGACCGCGTACAGCGTGCCGTACGCCACCGTCCAGCCGATCAGGACGGTCAGGATGATCGAGAGCGCGGTGGTGTAGCCGGCCACCAGCATGGTGAACGCGTCGAGCAGCAGCACCACCCAGAGCGACACCCGCCAGCGTGGCCTGCGGGCCATGCCCACGGCGGTCATGTACGCGATCACCGGCGCGAGGTAGTTGTGCACCGGGTCGGTGAGCCCGCCGCCGGACGCCGGCTGGGTCAGCGCGTCCTGGATGGTGCCGGGCGCGGCCTGGGCGACCCAGAGGTCGGTGGCGAGGGTGAGACCGTGCGCGAGCACGGCGGCGAGGACGCCGTCCGCGATGCGCAGCCCGTCACGTTTGATCAGGCGTTCGATGGCGAAGGCGACGGGAACGAGCAGGACGGCGATGGAGGAGACGAGACCGGCGATCTTGACGAAGACATCGGGTGCGCCGACGGCGCCCTTGTTGATGTCCTCCTCGAGGCCCGAGGTCGTCGCGTGGGCGAACGCGGCGACGGCGATGACGAGCCCGATGGCGAGCAGACCCGCGAGCAGCCGCATCAGGTCCGAGGGCCGGTGGACCCGGGCGGCGAGCAGCGGCTCGTCGCCGGAGACCCGCTCGGGCACGTCGGCCTGGCCCTCCTCGGGGGGCTGGGTGTCCGGGGCCATCACCATGTCCGTCTCTGCATGCGCGTTGTGTCGTTCTCGTTCTCGCTGTTGTTCCGGCTGTATTTCTCGCTGTTGTTCTTGCTCTTGTTCTTGTACTTGTCGCTCTTGATCTCGTATCACCAGTCACCGCCCGCACGATGGTGGCACGAAGAGCCGCCGCGCGGAGGCATCAGGGCCATGTCGGTGGGGTGAGGCAGGATGGGGCGGATGAGCATGGAGGTGCCCGTGGGGGAGACCGGAGAACTGCCCGAGTACGCGGAACGGGTGCTCGACGTCGCCGACGGAATCCCGCCCGGCCGGGTGATGACCTACGGCGACGTCGCCGAATGGCTGGGCGAGGGAGGGCCCCGCCAGGTCGGCCGGGTCATGGCCCTGTACGGCGGGACGGCGCCCTGGTGGCGGGTGGTCCGCTCGGACGGCACGCTGCTCCCCGGGCACGAGCTGAGGGCCCTCGACCACTACCGCGAGGAGGGCACGCCGCTGCGCGAGCGGGGCCCGGCGGCCGAGGGACACCTGCCGAAGATCGACATGCGGCGGGCGCGCTGGGACGGAACTCACATCTGAGCCCGCCGGCCGGGGACGACCGAGCGGGGCCGGGCGTGA
Organism: Streptomyces sp. CB02980; assembly: GCF_014451325.2. GTDB lineage: Bacteria > Actinomycetota > Actinomycetes > Streptomycetales > Streptomycetaceae > Streptomyces. The sequence continues at coordinate 264,071 of NZ_JACSCH020000004.1, forward strand.
GCGGTGCCGGAGGGGACGTACGCGGTACGGAACGGGGCGTGGAGTACGGCTCGGCGGCGGGACGTTTCGCGTAACGTCGACGTTCGCGTCTCCCGAGGCGACGGCGGACCGACGAGCCCGACGGCCGGCCGCGGCGGACGGCCGCCTCACCCGCACCACCACTCCCACCAGGACCGGCGACCCACGTGAGTACCTCCTCGACCACCCGGCGTACGCCGCCGTACCAGGGACAGCCGTACCCGGGTTCGGGACGGCCGCGGAACCCGGGCGCGTACCGACTGGTGCGCACCACGCCGGCCCCGATGGATTCCCCTCAGCTGGACGCAACCCAACGCGAAGTGGTTGACCACGACGGCGGACCTCTTCTCGTCCTCGCCGGACCCGGCACCGGCAAGACGACGACCCTGGTCGAGGCCGTCGCCGCCCGGATGGAGAAGGGCGCCGACCCCGAACGGCTCCTCGTCCTCACCTTCAGCCGCAAGGCAGCCGTCGAACTCCGCGACCGCATGGCCGCCCGGCTCGGCGGCCGCCGCCCTCCGCAGGCCACCACCTTCCACTCGTACTGCTACGCCCTGATCCGCGCCCACCAGGACGCCGAACTCTTCGCCGAACCCCTGCGGCTGCTCTCCGGACCCGAGCAGGACCTCGCCGTACGGGAACTGCTCGCCGGCCACATCGACCTGGAGAAGGCCGGGCTCGGAAGCATCCGCTGGCCCGACGAACTCCGCGCCTGCCTCACCACCCGCGGCTTCGCCGACGAGGTACGGGCCGTCCTCGCGCGCTCCCGCGAACTCGGCCTCGGACCGGACGCGCTGGCCCACTTCGCCGCGCGGGTCGGCCGGCCCGACTGGAAGGCCGCGGCCGGCTTCCTCGCCGAGTACCTCGACGTCCTCGACCTCCAGGGCGTCCTCGACTACACGGAGCTCGTCCACCGGGCCGTACTCCTCGCCGGGGACATCAGCCTGCCCGCGTACGACGCGATCTACGTCGACGAGTACCAGGACACCGACCCGGCACAGGTCCGGCTGCTGCACGCCCTCGCGGGCGGTTCGACGGGGGCCGCCCGAAGGGCGGCCGTGAGGGGCGCCGGCCGGGCGACGGGCGGGAGCACGGTCGTCGCCTTCGGCGACCCCGACCAGTCCATCTACGCCTTCCGGGGCGCCGACGTGAACGGCATCCTCGACTTCCCCGCGTCCTTCGGCGGCGCGGACGTCCGGGTCCTGCGCACCGCGCGCCGCTCGGGCGCCGAGCTGCTCGGCGCGACCCGGCTGCTCGCCCAGCGGATGCCGATGCCCCGGCTCCCCGCCGACAAGGTCCGCGCCCACCGGGACCTCACGGCGGCGCGGGACGGGGGCGGGGCGGAGGCGTACACGTACCCGACGGCGTCGGCGGAGGCCGAGAACATCGCCGACCTGCTGCGCCGCGCGCACCTGGAGGACGGCGTCCCCTGGCACCACATGGCCGTCCTCACCCGGGCCGCCGCCAACCTCCCGTCCCTCCGCCGCGCCCTCACCTCGGCGGGAGTCCCGGTGGAGACGGACGCGGCGGACACCCCGCTGCGTCACGAACCGGCGGTGGCCCCGCTGCTGCTGGCGCTGAGGGCGGTGGCTCACGCCGACCCGGTTGTGGGCAGGCGTTCCGCAGGCGCGGCGGGGGCACCCCCCGCGTCTGACGTGGAGCCCGCGTCTGAGGTCGCGCCCGCGTCTGTCGTGGAGCCCGCGTCTGAGGTGGAGCCCGCGTCTGTCGTGGAGCCCGCGTCTGAGGTGGAGCCCGCGTCTGTCGTGGAGCCCGCGTCTGAGGTCGCGCCCGCGTCTGTCGTGGAGCCCGCGTCTGAGGTGGAGCCCGCGTCTGACGTGGAGCCCGCGTCTGAGGTCGCGCCCGACGTCGAGGCCCCGTCCCCGGAGACCGCGCCGGCGCAGCCGGAAGGCACCCGCACGTGGCTGACCACCGAGACCGCGCTCGAACTCCTCGCCTCCCCCCTCGCCGGCGTGGACCCCGCCGACCTCCGCCGCCTCGGCCGTGCACTGAGGGACGAGGCGCGCGCCGCAGGCGACAAGGTCCCGCCCCCCTCCGACGTCCTGCTCGCCCGCGCCCTCGCCGAGCCCGAGCGCCTCGCCGCCCACGACCCCTCCTACACGCGCGGCGCGAAGCGGCTCGGCGAGCTGCTCCGTGACACCCGCACCCTCCTCGCCGGCGGCGGCACCGCCGAGGAGGCCCTCTGGGTGCTCTGGAGCGGCACCCCCTGGCCCGGCCGGCTCGAGCGCGCCGCGCTCCGCGGCGGGCCCGCGGGCCGCAACGCCGACCGGGACCTCGACGCCGTCTGCGCCCTCTTCGAGACCGCCGCCCGCGCCGAGGAGCGCGTCGGCGGCCGCGGTGTCCTCAACTTCCTCGAGGAGCTCGACGCGCAGGACATCGCCGCCGACACCCTCACCCGCCGCCACACCCGCCCCGACGCCGTCCGCCTCATGACCGCCCACCGTTCCAAGGGCCTGGAGTGGAGCCTCGTCGTCGTCGCCGGGGTCCAGGAGGGACTCTGGCCCGACCTGCGCCGTCGCGGCTCCCTCCTGGAGGCCGACCGCATCGGCCGCGACGGCCTCGCCGAGCCCCTCACCCCCGGCGCCCTCCTCGCCGAGGAGCGCCGCCTCTTCTACGTGGCCGCCACGCGCGCGCGTGACCGGCTCGTCGTCACCGCCGTGAAGGCCGCGGCCGAGGACGGCGACCAGCCCTCCCGTTTCCTCACCGAGCTCGGCGCCGAGCCGAAGGACGTGCCCGGCCGCCCCCGCCGCCCCCTCGCCGTCTCCGCCCTCGTGGCCGAGCTGCGCGCCACCACCGTCGACCCGGACGCCTCGCCCGCGCTCCGCGACGCCGCCGCCCACCGGCTCGCCGAGCTCGCCGCGCTCGCCGACGAGGACGGTCAGCCGCTGGTCCCGGCCGCGCACCCGGACCGCTGGTGGGGCCTGTTCGAGCCGACCCGCAGCCCGGAGCCGCTGCGCGACCGCGACCGGCCCGTCGCCCTCTCGCCGAGCTCCCTGGACAACCTGGTGAGCACCTGCTCCCTCCAGTGGTTCCTGGGCCGCGAGGTCAAGGCCGCGGCCCCCGCCACCGCAGCCCAGGGCTTCGGCAACGTCGTCCACGTCCTCGCCGACGAGGTCGCCTCCGGCCGTACCCCCGCCGACCTCGACGTCCTCATGGCCCGCCTGGACTCCGTGTGGGACGCCCTCGCCTTCGACGCCCCCTGGAAGTCGGCCCAGGAGAAGCAGAACGCGCGCGTGGCGCTCGAACGCTTCCTGAGCTGGCACGTCATGGACCGCGGCGGCCGCACCCCGGCCGCCTCGGAGCACGGCTTCGACGTGACCCTGGAGGCGGGCGCGTACGAGGTCCGCATCCGCGGTTCCATGGACCGCGTCGAGACCGACGAGCACGGCCGCGCGTACGTCGTCGACTTCAAGACCGGCAAGTCGGCCCCCACCAAGGACGAGGTGGCCCAGCACCCGCAGCTCGCCGTCTACCAGCTCGCGGTCCGGGAGGGCGCGCTCGACGAGGTCCTCGACGGCCGGCGGCCGGAGCCGGGCGGCGCCGAACTCGTCCAGCTGCGGCAGGCCGCCCCGCAGAAGGAGGGCGGCGACGCCCTCCCCAAGGTCCAGGCACAGGAACCGCTCGCCGGGGAGTGGGTCGGCGAGCTGCTCGCCAACGCCGCGGGCCGGGTCCTCGACGAGCGCTTCACCCCCACCACCGGCCAGCACTGCACGAACTGTTCGTTCCGCGCCTCGTGCAGCGCCCAGCCGGAGGGCCGCCAGGTCGTCGACTGACGGGACGGCCCGGGGCGCGGAGTCGCGGGCACGCGCGCGGGGGGAGACCCTGGTGGACAGGGATCGGGGAAACCGCGAGGAGGCTCGCATGCCGTCCCACCGAAAGCTCCGCGCCGCGGCCGTCGTCTGCGCCGTCGCCGTCGTCACCGGTCCCGCACCTGTCGCGGCCTGGGCCGCGACGACCGGCAGCGCGGCCGCCGCACCCTCGGTGTCGGCGCCGTCGCCCGATCCGTTCTCCGGTCTCACCGCCGACGAGATCGGCGACAAGGCGGTCACCGCGACCCGGTCGGCGACCTCGCTCCGGATGACCGGCCGGGTCGTCACGGAGGGACAGCCCCTCGACATCGACTTCGCCGTGAACGACCGCGACGAGTGCACCGGCGTGATGAAGATCAAGGGCGGCACCGCCGAGCTCCGCAAGATCGACCGGATCACCTACATGAAGGGCGACGAGGCCTTCTGGCGCGTCTCCATGGCCTCCCAGGGCATGCCCGACGCCCAGATCGACCCCACGGTCGAGCTGGTCAAGGGCCGCTGGCTGAAGATCGCCCCGGGGCAGGCCGGCAGCGCCGACCTCAGCGGCGTCTGCGACCTGAAGTCGCTCCTCGCCGACCTCGACGAGGACAAGGCGGAGCGCCGCGGACTGACCAGGGGCCCCGACGCCGAGGTCGACGGCACCCCCGTCGCGACCCTGGTCAAGAAGAAGGCCGAAGACGAGACCACCACCGTGTCCGTGTCCCAGGAGGGCAAGCCGTACATCCTGAAGATGGTCAAGGCCGGTGGCGAGGAACCGGGCGCGATGGTGCTCTCCGACTACGACAAGCCCGTCCGCGTGGTCGTCCCGCCCGCCGACGAGACGGTGGACCTGTCCAAGCTCGGCGGGGGCACGCCCGCGTGACGAGGATCCCTCGCGGGATCGGAGGCGGACCGGACCGGACTGTCGGTCCTCCGCGTTAGCCTCTTTGAGGTGACCGCACGAATCACCGACCCCGAGCAGCTCAAGGAGCTCCTCGGCATCCCCTTCACCCCGGAGCAGACGGCCTGCATCACCGCGCCGCTCGCCCCGCAGGTCGTCGTGGCCGGAGCCGGCTCCGGCAAGACGACGGTGATGGCCGCCCGGGTGGTCTGGCTGGTCGGCACGGGCCAGGTCGCCCCCGAGCAGGTCCTCGGTCTCACCTTCACCAACAAGGCCGCCGGTGAGCTCGCCGAACGCGTCCGCACCGCTCTCGTCCGCGCCGGAGTGACGGACCCCGACGTCATCGACCCGGACGATCCCTCGGGCGAGCCCCGCATCTCCACGTACCACGCGTTCGCCGGTCAGCTCCTCACCGACCACGGCCTCCGCATCGGGCTCGAACCCACCTCCCGGCTCCTCGCCGACGCCACCCGCTACCAGCTCGCCGCCCGCGTCCTGCGCGAGGCCCCCGGCCCGTACCCGGCGCTCACCCGCTCCTTCACGACCCTGATCACCGACCTGCTCGCCCTCGACGCCGAGATGGCCGAGCACCTCGTGCCGCCGGAAAGACTTCTCTCGTACGACTCCGCGCTGCTCACCGCCCTCGCCGAGGCCAAGCTCAGCAACGCCGAGCTGCGCAAGATCCCCGAGGCCGCCACCGCCCGCCGCGAACTCCTCGACCTCGTCGTCCGCTACCGGGCCGCCAAGCGCTCCCGCGACCTGCTCGACTTCGGCGACCAGATCGCCCGCTCCGCCGAACTGGCCACCACCCGGCCCGAGGTCGGCGAGATCCTCCGCGACGAGTTCCGGGTCGTCCTCCTCGACGAGTACCAGGACACCTCCGTCGCCCAGCGCCTGCTGCTCTCCGGCCTCTTCGGCCAGGGCACCGGGCAGCGGGCGACCGGCCACGCGGTGACCGCCGTCGGCGACCCCTGCCAGGCCATCTACGGCTGGCGCGGCGCCTCCGTCGCCAACCTCGACGACTTCCCCGAGCACTTCCCGTACGCGGACGGCAGCCCCGCCGACCGCTACTCGCTCTCCGAGAACCGGCGCAGCGGCGGCCGCCTCCTCGACCTCGCCAACGGACTCGCCGCGCCCCTGCGCGCCATGCACGCGGGCGTGGAGGCGCTGCGCCCCGCGCCCGGCGCCGAGGCCGACGGAAGCGTCCGCATCGCCCTCCTCCCCACCCACGCCGAGGAGATCGACTGGCTCGCCGACTCCCTCGCCCACCTCGTCCGCACCGGCCGGGAGCCCGGCGAGATCGCCGTCCTGTGCCGCACGGCCACCGACTTCCCCGCCATCCACGCGGCCCTCGTCGCCCGTGACGTACCCGTCGAGGTCGTCGGCCTCTCCGGTCTCCTCCACCTGCCCGAGATCGCCGACCTGGTCGCCGTCTGCGAGGTCCTCCAGGACCCGGGGGCCAACGCCGCCCTGGTCCGCCTCCTCACCGGCCCCCGCTGGCGCATCGGCCCCCGCGACCTCGCCCTCCTCGGCAGGCGGGCCCGTCACCTCGTCCACCGCGGCGGCGACGAACCCGACCCCGAGCAGCGGCTCGCCGCCGCCGTCGAGGGCGTCGACCCGGCCGAGGTCGTCTCCCTCGCCGACGCGCTCGACACCTTCCTCGACTCCGGCGGTGCGGCCGACGACGGCCTCCCCTTCTCCGCCGACGCCCGGGTCCGCTTCGCGCGCCTCGCCGCCGAGCTGCGCGCCCTGCGCGGCTCGCTCGCCGACCCGCTCATGGACGTCCTGCACCGGGTGCTCTCCGCGACCGGCCTCGAAGTCGAACTCTCCGCCTCCCCGCACGCGCTCGCCGCCCGCCGCCGCGAGACGCTCGGCCACTTCCTCGACATCGCCGCCGGCTTCGCCTCCCTGGACGGCGAGGCGAGCCTCCTCGCGTTCCTCGGCTACCTGCGCACGGCCGTCCAGTTCGAGAAGGGCCTCGACAACGCCCTGCCCGGCGGCGAGAACACCGTCAAGGTCCTCACCGCCCACAAGTCCAAGGGCCTGGAGTGGGACGTCGTCGCCGTCCCCGGCCTGGTCACCGGCCAGTTCCCCAGCGCCCGGGCCCGCGAGTCGTGGACCTCGCAGCCGCAGGTCCTCCCGCACGCCCTGCGCGGCGACGCGGCCACGCTGCCGGCCGTCGACACCTGGAACGCGAAGGCCCTCACGGCCTTCAAGAACGAGATGCGGGACCACCAGCACACCGAGGAACTCCGCCTCGGCTACGTCACCTTCACCCGCCCCCGCACCCTCCTCCTCGGCTCGGCCCACTGGTGGGGACCGTCCCAGAAGAAGCCCCGAGGCCCGTCGGACTTCCTCCAGACCCTGTACGCCCACTGCGAGACGGGCCACGGGGAGATCGAGGCATGGGCGGAAGAACCGGAGAAGGACGCGAAGAACCCGACGCTGACGGAGGCGAAGGACGACGAGACGTGGCCGCTCCCGCTGGACGGGGAGTCGTTCAGGCGCCGCCGGGAAGCGGCCGAGCTCGTCCGCACCCGGTTGTGGGCACTCGTTCCGCGGGGCGGAACGGGCGGGCACGACCCCACCGGCGCGGCGCCCGACCTCCCGGACCCGCACCCGGAGGACCTCTGGCCGGAAGAGGCGGAACCCGTCTGGGACGAGGACGAAGAGGCCCTCCCCGAAGACACCCACGCGGACGCGGTCCCCGCACCCCGGGAGCCCGAGGCACTGCCCTCGGAGCCGGAGCCGGAGCGGTACAGCGAGCTCACCCCCGAGGACGCGCGGGCCATCGCCTCCTGGGACCGCGACCTCACCGCACTCACCACCGAACTCCGCCGTGCCCGCGCCACCACCCGTGACGTCGTCCTCCCCGCGTACCTCTCCGCCTCCCAGGTCCTCCGCCTCGCCGCCGACCCCGACGGCTTCGCCCAGGAGCTGGCCCGGCCCATGCCGAAGGCCCCGCAGCCGGCGGCCCGCCGGGGCACCCGGTTCCACGCCTGGGTGGAGTCCCGGTTCGAGGAGCTGCCGCTGCCGTTCCTCGGTCCGGAGGACCTGCCCGGCGGGGAGGACTTCGCGGGGGAGCCGGAGATCCTCGACGAGCGGGACCTCGACGAGCTGAAGGAGGCCTTCGCCCGTACCGAGTACGCCCACCGCACCCCGTACCGCGTCGAGGTCCCCGTGCACCTCTCGCTCGGCGGCCGGGTCGTCCGCGGCCGGATCGACGCCGTCTACCGGGACCCGGACTCCGGCGCGTACGAGATCGTCGACTGGAAGACGAGCCGGCTGCGCACCGCGGACCCACTCCAGCTCGCGATCTACCGGCTCGCCTGGGCCGAGCAGCACGGTCTCGCGCCCGAGGACGTGGCCGCCGCCTTCGTCTACGTACGGACGGGCGAGGTCGCCCGCCCCACCCGCCTGCCCGGCCGGGCCGAGCTGGAGGCCCTCCTCCTCGGAGAGCCGGCACCCGACGCCGGTCAGGCCCTCCTGCCGGGCGGGGCACCCCCGGGCGCCGGATAGGCTCGGGGACATGAGCGAGACCCCGGACAGCGCCGTCCACGCCGTACGTACGTACATCGAGCAGCACCGTGCCGCCTTCCTCGGCGACCTCGCGGAGTGGCTGCGCATCCCCTCCGTGTCGGCGCAGCCGGACCGCGCCGGGGACGTACGACGCAGTGCCGAGTGGCTCGCCGCCAAGCTCACCGAGACGGGTTTCACCACGGTCGAGGTCTGGGAGACCGACGGCGCTCCCGCCGTCTTCGCCGAGTGGCCCTCCGACGACCCGGCCGCGCCGACGGTCCTCGTCTACGGCCACCACGACGTGCAGCCCGCCGCCCGCGAGGACGGCTGGCACACGGACCCGTTCGAACCGACCGTGGTCGACGGACGGATGTACGCGCGCGGGGCGGCCGACGACAAGGGGCAGGTGTTCTTCCACACCCTCGGCGTCCGCGCGCACCTCGCCGTCACCGGCCGCAGCGCGCCCGCGGTCAACCTCAAGCTGATCGTCGAGGGCGAGGAGGAGTCCGGGTCCCCGCACTTCCGGACCCTCGTCGAGACGCACGCCGAGCGCCTCGCCGCCGACGCCGTGATCGTCTCCGACACCGGCATGTGGTCCGAGACCACTCCCACCGTGTGCACCGGCATGCGCGGGGTCGCCGACTGCGAGATCGAGCTGTACGGCCCCGACCAGGACATCCACTCCGGCTCCTTCGGCGGCGCCGTGCCGAACCCGGCCACCGTCGCCGGCCGGATCGTCGCCGCCCTCCACGACGCCGACGAGCACGTGGCGATCCCCGGCTTCTACGAGGGAGTGACCGAGCTCGGCGACGCCGAGCGCGCCCTCGTCGCCGAGCTGCCCTTCGACGAGGCCGCCTGGCTGCGTACGGCGAAGTCGCACGGCACCCTCGGCGAGGCCGGCTTCTCCACCCTGGAGCGGGTCTGGGCCCGCCCCACCGCCGAGGTCAACGGCATCGGCGGCGGCTACCAGGGCCCCGGCGGCAAGACGATCGTCCCCGCCTCCGCCCAGCTCAAGCTGTCGTTCCGGCTGGTCGCCGGCCAGGAACCGGCCAAGATCGAGCTCGCGGTGCGGGACTGGCTCGCCGGTCTCGTCCCCGCCGGCATCCGGTACGAGATCGTCTTCGGCGCCCCGACCCGCCCCTGCCTCACCCCGCTCGACCACCCCGCCCTCAAGGCGGTCGCCGGGGCCATGAGCCGGGCCTTCGACGGCGCCAAGGTCCGCTACACCCGCGAGGGCGGCTCGGGGCCTGCCGCCGACCTCCAGGACGTCCTGGAGGCACCCGTCCTGTTCCTCGGCATCTCCGTCCCGTCCGACGGCTGGCACGCCCCCAACGAGAAGATCGAGCTCGATCTCCTCATGAAGGGCGTCGAGACGACCGCGCACCTGTGGGGCGACCTGCCCGCCGCCCTCCTCGTCGCCGCGCGCTGAACCCACACACCGATCCGGGGGAGTTGGAAGCACCTGTGAGCACCTTGAAGAACGCGTCAGCGGATCGCCCGATCTCGCTCACCGCTCCGAGCGGCATCGACCGCGCCGCGCACCACCGCCTCGACGAGGCGTGGCTGGCGGCGGCCTGGAGCCACCCCACCACGCGGGTCTTCGTGGTCTCCGGGGGCCAGGTGCTGATCGACGACACGGCGGACGGCACGACCGAACTCGTCATGACCCCGGCCTTCGAGGCCCCGGTCACCGAGACCCACCGCTACTTCCTGGGCACGGACGCCGAGGGCGTCTCCTACTTCGCGCTCCAGAAGGACTCCCTGCCCGGCCGCATGGACCAGTCCGCGCGGCCCGCCGGGCTCAGGGAGGCCGGGCTGCTGCTGTCGGACCGGGACGCGGCCCTCATGGTGCACGCGGTGGCCCTGGAGAACTGGCAGCGCCTCCACCGCTTCTGCTCGCGCTGCGGCGAGCGCACGGTCATCGCCGCCGCCGGACACATCCGCCGCTGCCAGGCGTGCGGCGCCGAGCACTACCCGCGGACCGACCCCGCGGTGATCATGCTGGTCACGGACGAGGAGGACCGGGCGCTGCTCGGCCGCCAGGTCCACTGGCCCGAGGGCCGCTTCTCGACCCTCGCCGGTTTCGTCGAGCCCGGCGAGTCCATCGAGGCGTCGGTGGTCCGCGAGGTCTTCGAGGAGGCCGGTGTCACGGTCGGCGAGGTCGAGTACATCGCCAGCCAGCCCTGGCCGTTCCCGTCCAGCCTGATGCTGGGCTTCTTCGCCCGCGCGACCTCCTCGGAGATCACCGTGGACGGCGAGGAGATACACGAGGCCCGCTGGTTCTCCCGCGAGGACCTGGCCGCCGCCTTCGAGTCGGGCGAGGTGATCCCGCCGTACGGCATCTCGATCGCCTCCCGGCTGATCGAGCGCTGGTACGGCAAGCCGCTGCCGAAGCCCGGCGACGTGATCTGAGACGTACGACACGTTCCGCCCATGCACGAGGAACCCCCGGCCGGTCCGTACCGGTCGGGGGTTCCTCGTGTGCTGCGGGCCGGGTGGCTCAGACGGTGAGCGCCTGCTTCACCTGGGCGAGGCTCGGGTTCGTCAGGGTCGAGCCGTCCGGGAAGAGGACGGTCGGAACGGTCTGATTTCCGCCGTTCGCCTTCTCGACGAAGGCCGCCGAGTCGGGGTCCTGCTCGATGTTGATCTCCGTGTACGCGATGCCCTCGCGGTCCATCTGGCTCTTCAGCCGACGGCAGTAGCCGCACCACGTGGTGCTGTACATCGTCACAGTGCCCTGCATGGCGAGGCGCTCCTCTTGGTTCGCTGACGGGTGCCGAGAGGAAGAACGTACGCCCCGTCCCGGCCATTCCCGGAATTCGTATGACCGCGGACGCCGCCTGTGGACAAGCCTCCGCGGCAAGCTCGGCGGACCTGGCAGCATTGGGGGGTGACAGCAGCAACGCACTCCACTCTCTTCCCACAGGTCCCGGAGACGGCCGACGCGGTGCTCGACGGGCTCGACCCGGAGCAGCGCGAGGTCGCCCTGGCCCTGACCGGCCCGGTGTGCGTGCTGGCGGGTGCCGGCACGGGCAAGACGCGGGCGATCACCCACCGCATCGCGTACGGGGTGCGGTCGGGCAGACTCCAGCCCTCCAGTGTGCTGGCCGTCACGTTCACCAACCGCGCCGCGGGCGAGATGCGTGGCCGGCTCCGGCAGCTCGGCGCGGGCGGAGTCCAGGCGCGCACGTTCCACTCCGCGGCCCTCCGTCAGCTCCAGTTCTTCTGGCCGAAAGCAGTCGGTGGCGATCTGCCCCGGCTCCTGGAGCGGAAGATCCAGCTGGTCGCCGACGCCGCGGCCCGCTGCCGGGTCCGGCTCGACCGGAACGAGCTGCGGGACGTCACCGGCGAGATCGAGTGGGCCAAGGTCACCCAGACCGTCCCCGCCGACTACCCGGCCATCGTCGCCAAGGCCCACCGGGACGCCCCTCGCGATCCGGCGGAAATCAGCCAGATCTATGCGATGTACGAGCAGCTGAAGCGCGACCGCTCGGTGATCGACTTCGAGGACGTGCTGCTGCTCACCGTCGGCATCCTCCAGGACCGGCACGACATCGCCGACCAGATCCGGAGCCAGTACCAGCACTTCGTGGTGGACGAGTACCAGGACGTCTCCCCGCTCCAGCAGCGGCTGCTCGACCTGTGGCTCGGCGACCGCGACAACCTCTGCGTCGTCGGCGACGCGAGCCAGACCATCTACTCCTTCACCGGGGCCACGCCCGACCACCTGCTGAACTTCCGCACCCGCCACCCCGGGGCCACGGTGGTCAAGCTGGTCCGCGACTACCGCTCGACCCCCCAGGTCGTCCACCTCGCCAACGGACTGCTCAGCCAGGCCCGCGGCCGGGCCGCCGAGCACCGCCTGGAGCTGATCTCCCAGCGCGACCCCGGCCCCGATCCCGTCTACACGGAGTACGCGGACGAGCCGACCGAGGCCGAGGGCACCGCGCGCCGCATCCGGGACCTCGTCGCCGCCGGCGTCCCGGCCGGCGAAATCGCCGTCCTCTACCGGATCAACGCCCAGTCCGAGGTGTACGAGCAGGCCCTCGCCGACGCCGGAGTGCCCTACCAGCTGCGCGGCGCCGAGCGCTTCTTCGAGCGCCAGGAGGTACGGGAGGCGGGCATCGCCCTGCGCGGCGCGGCCCGTGCGGGGGGCAACGACTCCCTCCTCGACGACGCCGAGGACCTGCCCGCGCAGGTCAGGGCCGTCCTCTCGACCAAGGGCTGGACCTCGCAGCCGCCCTCGGGCTCCGGGGCCGTCCGGGACCGCTGGGAGTCCCTCGCCGCCCTCGTCCGGCTCGCCGAGGACTTCGCCCGCGCCCGGTCCGGGGCCACCCTCTCCGACCTGGTCGCCGAACTCGACGAGCGGGCCGCCGCGCAGCACGCGCCGACCGTGCAGGGCGTCACCCTCGCCTCGCTGCACTCCGCCAAGGGCCTCGAATGGGACGCCGTCTTCCTGGTCGGCCTCACCGAGGGCATGATGCCCATCACCTACGCCAAGACCGACGAGCAGATCGAGGAGGAGCGGCGCCTGCTGTACGTCGGCGTCACCCGCGCCCGGCTCCACCTCACGCTGTCCTGGGCGCTCTCCCGTTCCCCGGGCGGCCGGGCCTCCCGGCGCCCCAGCCGCTTCCTCAAGGGCCTGCGGCCCGGCTCCGGCTCCCTCGGCACGATCGCCTCGGGCGGGGCCGGCTCCTTCGAGCGGGGCGCCGCGGCCGGCCGCCGCAAGCCGCGCGGCCCCGTTCTCTGCCGGGTCTGCGGGGCGACCCTCACCGAGGCGGGCGCCATGAAGCTCATGCGCTGCGAGGACTGCCCCTCGGACATGGACGAGGCGCTGTACGAGCGGCTCCGCGACTGGCGTGCCGATCAGGCCAGGGAGCTCGGCCAGCCGGCGTATTGCGTGTTCACCGACAAGACGCTGATGGCCATCGCCGAGCGGGTCCCCGCCACCGGCGGGGAGCTCTCCTCGATCTCCGGCGTCGGCGCCCGCAAGCTCGACCGCTTCGGCGCCGAGGTCCTGGCCATCTGCGCAGGTGGGGACGGAGGGACGGGCCTCGACGACAGCTGAGCAAAACTCGTGGGAAAAATAGTTTGCGCACGCCCCGTCAAGCCCCATAGGTTCTTAACCACGGGAACAGCGGCTTCTAAGAAGCCCTGTCTCTGTGCTGTACTTGTCCAAATAAACATGAGGGTCCGGCTCGCACCCGAGCCCTCCGAGACGCCGAGAGGAGGCGATTCCACGTGATCAGCAACGTCATTCAGACCAGCACCGCCAGCTTCATCAGCCGTGCCGGCTTCGTCAGCACCGTCAAAATGACCGATCGCTCCGTCGTCTCCGCCTGCTCGCTCGGCCTCTCCGCCTCGGCGTTCATTGGCACCGGTCTGCCCGTCTCCGGCTTTGCCGGTGCCGGTCTGCTGCCTGCCGTGGAGCTTCGCAATGAGCGACCGACCAAGGCACTGGAAGCAGGAGCAGCAGGCAAGGCCAAGGCCTATGACTTTGCGGCGACCGGTGCCGGCACCCAGCAGCAGACGACGACGCACCACCACAAGATGTGGGCCTTCCGTGGGCTCGAACCCTGGAGTGATCCAGTCTGATCCATGATCAGACCGGCGCCTTCAGGGCCGCGGAACCCCACCCGGGATCCGCGGCCCTTTTGTTTGTCTCCGAACGGGGACGACGACACGAGGACGCCTCGGGACAGACGCACCCCGGTACCAGCCGAAACCCCGGTCAACAGGCCGGAACGACCAGACGAGGAAAGACCACCGTGCAACTCGAAGCGCACGCCCCGTCCGTACCGCCTTCCGAATCGATCGCCCAGCCCGGCCGCCCCACGGAGGACCCCACTTTGACCCCCCTCAGCACGCTCACCGCGCTCGACGACGCCATCGAGAACCTCGGCGTCCCCGTCCCCTGTCGCGCCTACGACCCGGAGGTCTTCTTCGCGGAGTCCCCGGCCGACGTCGAGTACGCGAAGTCCCTCTGCCGGACCTGCCCGCTCGTGGCCGCCTGCCTCGCCGGCGCCCAGGAGCGGCGCGAGCCGTGGGGCGTCTGGGGCGGCGAGCTCTTCGTCCAGGGCGTGGTCGTTGCCCGCAAGCGGCCCCGTGGCCGTCCGCGCAAGAACCCGGTCGCGGCATGAGCGCCACCGGAACCATCGACCGCCCCCTCACGCACGATCCCCAGAAGCAGGCCCCGATGACCTCTTCCACCAGCGAGCCCGCCGGCTCCGCGACCCCAGTCTTCTTCCCCTCCGCCGCGCCCACCGCGCGTCAGAACAGGACCCGTGAAATGCAACTCGCCCCAGAAGCCCTCGCCCGTGCCCATATGCACGAGCGTCACCGTGAGGCCGACGCGGAACGCCAGGCCGTGCGCCTGGTCGCCGCCCGACGCATGCAGCGCCGCGCCGAGCGCGTCTCGCTGCGCGCCCGCCGCGCGCTGGCCATGGCCGTCATGAACTGACGACCGCCATGCACTGATCAACCCGCGCCCCCAGGGGCGCCCCCGCGGGGGCCGGTCCGAACGGACCGGCCCCCGCGGTGCGTTGTCGGGTCCCCGGCGCTTCGTCGGGTTATCGTCACGAGGGTGAACGACGCCCGTACCCCCGAGGGGCCCCTCGTCTGCGCGCGCTGCGGCAAGACGGCCGACACCCTGCCGCTGACCTGGACCTGTTCGGTGGAGAACGGCCGGCGCAGCTACTTCTGCGAGGACTGCGCCCGCGCCAACATCCGTGCGATCGAAGGCCGCCTCGACTCCTCCTGGTGGTGACCCCGTCAGTCCGAGGCGGCCGCCACGAAGCCCGGCAGCCACTCCTCCAGCTCGGCCCGCAGGCGCACCGTCGCGTTCAGCTGGCACAACACCCCGATGGTGCTCAGCGTCACCCGGTGTATCAGCAGGTACGAGGGCGGCAGGTTGAGCTGCTTGCCCAACTGGTGGGCGGGGGAGCGCGGGTCGGCGATGCGGGCCGCCTGGGTGCGCATCCAGCCGCGGGTGAAGAGGAAGGACTCCGCCTCCGCCGGTTCGATGATCGGCAGCAGGTACTCCAGGACCGCGTCGGGGTCGAGCGCCACGGACTTCTTGACGAAGCCGTCCGCCCGCAGCAGCTCGTAGACGGTCTCGGCCTCACCTTCCAGCGTCATCCGCAGACAGGTGCCGATCGTCTCCGGCAGCCCGCCCGGCAGCCGGTCCACCGTGCCGAAGTCGAGCACCCCGAGCCGCCAGCCCTCCGGTCCCTCGTCCTCGCCGGCACCCGGCAGCAGCCGGAAGTTCCCCGGGTGCGGATCGGCGTGCAGCAGACCGGTGCGCGCGGGGCCCGAGAAGAGGAAGCGGGCCAGGAGCTGGCCCGCCCGGTCCCGCTGCTCCGCCGTACCGTCCGCGATCACCTCCGCGAGCGGGATGCCGTCCATCCACTCGGTCACCAGGACCTGATCCGCCCGGTGCACCACCGCCGGCACCAGTACGTCGGGGTCGTCCGCGAACTCCTCCGCGTGCTTCTGCTGGGCCGCCGCCTCCAGGGCGTAGTCCAGCTCCTCCGAGACCCGGTCCCGCATCTCGGTGATCAGCGGCTTGATGTCCATCCCCGGGATCAGCGGGCCGAGCAGCCGGGCGAACCGGCTCAGCTGCGTCAGGTCCGAGAGCAGTGCCTCCCCGGCGCCCGGGTACTGCACCTTCACCGCGACCTCGCGCCCGTCGTGCCACACGGCCCGGTGCACCTGCCCGATCGACGCGGCCGCCGCCGGCTTCTCCTCGAACTCCAGGAACAGCTCCCGCCACTCCGTGCCCAGCCGCTCCTCGAGGACGGCGTGCACGGTGCGCGTCGGCATCGGCGGCGCCGCGTCCTGAAGCTTCGTCAGGGCCGCCCGGTAGGGCCCGGCCACCTCCTCGGGAAGGGCCGACTCGAAGACGGACAGCGCCTGCCCGAACTTCATGGCCCCGCCCTTGAGCTCACCGAGCACCTTGAACAGCTGCTCGGCCGTGCGCTGCTGGAGCTCGCGGGCGACGAGCTCCGCCGATCTCCCGCCGATCCGCTTGCCCAGGCCCCAGGTGGCCCGGCCCGCGAAGCCGAGCGGCAACGCCGCCAACTTGGCGGTCCGGGTGACCGCCTTCCGGGGAAGATCAGACATACGCCCCTCCAAAACCCAGACTGCCGTGCCGCGCAGGGCGGTTACCCCTGCCGTGCCGCGCAGGGCCGTTACCCCGCCATTGTGTCCTGCGCGCCTCCGGCTGCGGAGGCACGCTCCCCCTCTCCGCCGCGCGCCGCCCCGCAGGGGCAGGCCGGATGGGGTCTCAGCCGCTCCGCCCGCCACTCCAACAGCGGCAGCGACGTCTCCCAGCGGGTACCGGTGCTCGCCGGGAGATCCCCGTCGAGGAAGGCCAGCGCGTGCGCGGCGGCGAGACCCGCCACCGCCGTCGCGAGACCCAGGTCGCAGGCGGGCAGGGGATGGCGGGCGCCGGAGCGCCACTGGGCCAGCAGCCGGGGCCAGTCCGACTCCCGGTCCGTCCGCTCCTCCTGAAGACACCGCGCGCACGCCGTGCCGCCCGGCAGGACGAGCGGCCCGACGACTCCCGTCGCCTCCAGGACCCCGGCGTACAGGTGCGGGGTCCCCGTGGTGACCCACCGCTGTGCCGGAAGCGGATCGGGGACGTACGCGCCGAGACCGTCCCGCGGCGTCACCACGACGAGTGACAGCCCGACGCCGCCGGAGCCCTCACCCGGTCCGCCCGGGCCGCGCGACCTCCGCCACCGGCCGACCAGCCGGCGGGCCGCCGTCGCCCGGCGTTCGCCGACCGCCTCGGCCGGCAGTCCGCCCGGGGCCGTCTCCCAGGGCTCGACCCGGCCCGAGTCGACGACCTCGACCCCGCCCACGCCCGCCGCCGCGAGCAGCACCGCCACCATCGACCCCACCCGCCCCGCGCCCCGGACCTGGACGCGCACGGCCCGCCGGGCCGCCAGGGTCCGTACCGCCCGCTCCGGCCCGGGGTGGACGACGGAGAGGGAGGCGAGATCGGCGCGGAGCGGATCGAGGGCGGTGTCCACCGCGCCGACCACAGGCCCGGTCCTCCCCGGCCGCCCGGTCGAGGCGTCGGCGAGCAGTCCCGCCGACTCGAGCCGCCCGAGCAGCGCGTCGAGACGTCCGGACGGCAGGCCGAGGGTCCTCGCCTCGGCCCGGAGCAGCTCGGCGCCGCGGGTGCCGTCGAGCAGCCCGAGCAGGGTCCCCGTCGCCTGGTCGACCGGGTCGAGCACCACCGCGTGCGCCGGGGTGACCCCGAACTGCACGCTGCGAAGACTCCGCCAGGCGCGCCGCAGCGCCGGTTTCACCATCGGATGCATTTCCCCCGCCCCCCATTCATGATCGACAGCTTCATGATCGACAACGGCCTTTCGCCGCCGAGTCGAGAATGCCCCGCCGCCGTGACGGTCGCCGAAAGTTGTCCACAGGCGAGGGGATTAATCATTCGAATCGTGTGGGGTGTGAGCGGATCGTTGCCGAAACCACCCCGGAGGCGGGACTTCCCCCGCTGACAGCGGGTAACGTCGGGGCCGTGCCCGCCGACCCACAGCGCAGCGTGACCGACAAGCCGCACCGCGGTGCGGGGACGAGTGCGGTCGAGGTCCGCAGAAGCCCACGACGGAGCAGAACCGTCTCGGCCTACCGCGAGGGCGACCGGACCGTCGTGCTCATCCCGGCCCGGATGTCCGAGGCCGAGGAGCGCCGCTGGGTCGGCGTGATGCTGGACAAACTCGCCGCCCAGGAGAGCCGCAGCGTCCTCGGGGACCGCGAGCTGACCGAGCGGTCGCTGCGGCTGTCCGAGCAGTACTTCGGCGGCCGGGCCCGCCCCAGCTCCGTGCGCTGGGTCACCAACCAGAACACCCGCTGGGGCTCCTGCACCCCCTCCGAGGGCAGCATCCGCCTCTCCCACCGGCTCCAGGGCATGCCCGAGTACGTCGTCGACTACGTCCTCCTGCACGAGCTGGCCCATCTGCTCGTCCCCGGGCACGGCCCCGGGTTCTGGCGGCTCCTGGAGGCGTATCCCCGCACCGAGCGGGCCCGCGGCTACCTGGAGGGCGTGGTCGCCGCCGAGCGCCTGCCGCACCTCCCGGGCGCTCGCGAGGAGTGACTCCGTCCGCTTGCGAGGGGCCCCGGCCGCTCGCGGGGAGTGATCCCGGCGGTACGCGCGCGTGACCGGGGTTTCCCGATTCCGTACCGAAAACGACCTGCGCTGTCTCAATGTCGCACTCAGCGGCTAGCCTGGCGCGAGCATTCGCCATTCGGGATGGGGGACGGTCGTTACGCATGGGCAGGGAATTCCAACGCGGCCACAAGGCCAAGATCAGTGATCTCACCGCGGGTACCGATCTGTACATCGGTGTGCAGATCGCGGCCCCCGGACTGACCTTCGACATCAGCTGTTTCGGACTCGACGCGGACGAGCGGCTCTCCGACGACCGCTACTTCGTCTTCTTCAACCAGCCGAAGACGCCCGAGGAGTCCGTCCAGCTGCTCGGGGCGCAGTCCGGTGACACCGAGTCCTTCCGCGTGACTCTCGACCGTATCCCCGCCGACATCCACAAGCTGTCGTTCACCGCGACCATCGACGGCGCCGGCCAGATGTCGCAGGTCGGCCCCGGTCACCTGCGGATCGTGGCGGGCGGCGAGGAGGTCGCCCGGTACGCCTTCACCGGCGCGGAGTTCACCACCGAGCGCGCGGTGATGCTCGGCGACTTCTACCTCAAGGACGTGTGGCGGTTCGCCGCCGTCGGCCAGGGCTTCGACGGTGGCCTCGACGCGCTCCTGAGGAACTTCGGCGGCGAGGTCGCCGAGGAGGAGCCCGCCCAGCAGCAGGCCGCGCCCGGCTTCGCCCCGCCGCCGCAGGCGACGGCGCCCCCGGCGTTCGGCGCCCCCGCGGCCCCGGCGCCCGCGCCCGCCTTCGGCGCGCCCCCGGCGCCCGCACCGGCTCCCGCCCCCGCGTTCGGCGCTCCGCCGGCTCCACCCGCGCCCGTGCCGCCCGCTCAGCCGGTGCACACGGCGCCGACCATGGTGGCGCCGATGGCGCCCGCCCCGGTCCCGCCGCCCGCACCGGCTCCCGCCCCGTACGGGCAGCAGCCTCCCGCCTACGGCCAGGTCCCGGGACAGCCTCCGGGCCAGTACCCCGGCCAGGTGCCGCCGCAGGCGCCCGGCCAGTACCCCGGTCAGCAGCCGCCGGCGCCCGGCTACGGCCAGGCCGCCCCCGCCCCGTACGGTCAGCAGCCGTCGTACGGTCAGCAGCCCGGCGTCCCGCAGGGTGTCCCGGCGACCGGAGCGGGCCTCGCCGCCGCGCTCGCGCCGTACAAGGAGACCCCCACCGGCGCCCGCTGGACCCCGCAGAACCAGCAGCTCATGCGGGTCGACCTGGCCATGGGCGGCATGCCCGTGCTCGCCCGGCAGGGCTCCATGGTCATGTACCAGGGCAAGGTCGACTTCTCCCACAAGGGCGCCGGCTTCACCGGCCGGATCGTCGGCAACGCCACCGGCCAGGAGATGCAGCTGATGCGCTGCACCGGCCGCGGCCAGCTCTTCCTCGCCGAGGAGGGCGCCCACCTGCACCCGATCGAGCTCCAGGGCGACGGCATCTGCGTCTCCGCGGAGAACGTCCTCGCGTTCGACGAGTCCCTGCAGTACGAGGTGCGGCGCATCGAAGGCCACGGCATCCCCGGCGGCGCCCTGTTCACCATGCAGTTCCAGGGCACCGGCACCGTCGTCGTGAAGACCCACGGCGTGCCCGTGGTGCTGCCCGTCACGCCGACCACCTTCGCCGACTGCAACGCCGTCGTGGCGTGGTCGTCCGCGTCCCAGGTCATCCTCTCCAGCCAGGTGCGGCTCCGCCGCAACGCCTACCCCGGCCACAGCGGAGAGACCGTGAACCTCCAGTTCCGGGGAGCCCCCGGCAACTTCATCGTCGTCCAGCCCTACGAGGTCTGAGGGAGCCCGAAGTCATGAACCAGCAATTCGCGGGCTACGCCCCGACCCCCGTCGCGGCCCGGATGGAGAACCACGGCCGCGCCATGCTCCAGGTGGCCATGGCCTCCGGCCAGGACCTCTACGCCCGGACCGGCTCGATGGTCTCCTACGAGGGCTACATCACCTACGAGCCCAACCCGCCCGCCGCCCGCCAGGTCGCCCAGCAGTGGGTCACCGGCGAGGGCGCGCCCATCATGAAGTGCTCCGGCGACGGACTGCTGTACCTCGCCGACTACGGCGCCGACGTCGTCGTGATCAACCTGCAGAACGACTCGCTCTCGGTCAACGGCACCAACCTGCTCGCCTTCGACGCGCACCTCCAGTGGGGCGTCGAGCGGGTCAAGGGACTCGCCAAGTTCGCCGGTCAGGGCCTGTTCAACGTCGAGATCGCCGGCACCGGCTGGGTCGCCCTGACCTCGCGCGGCACCCCGATCGTCGTCGACTGCGGCCGCGGCGACGACGAGACGTACGTCGACCCCGACGCGCTCGTCGCCTGGTCGCCGTCGCTCAAGGTCAAGGGCAAGCGCAGCTTCAAGGCGTCCTCCCTCATCGGGCGGGGCAGCGGCGAGGCATTCCAGATGGCCTTCTCGGGCCAGGGCATCGTCGTCGTACAGCCGAGCGAGGACAGCACCGACCGCCTCCGGGTCCGGGGCTGAGGGGGAGCGAGAACACACCATGCAGAGCCCGCTTTTCAACCACGCCGAACAGCAGAGCCAGGAGCGGTACGTCATCCAGAACCCGCAGCTCCTGCGGGTCAGCCTCACCGGGCAGGACGACGTCCTGGCCCGCAAGGGCGCCATGGTCGCGTACCAGGGACTCGTCGACTTCGACGGCGAGTACAAGACCCCCGGCCAGCGCCGGGCCCAGGCCCGCACCGGTGAGGGCCTCGACCTGATGCGCTGCTCCGGCCAGGGCACGGTCTACCTCGCCAACCTCGCCCAGTACGTCCACGTCGTGGACGTCGAGCAGGAGGGCCTGACCGTCGACAGCGCCTACGTCCTGGCGCTCGACTCGACCCTTCACACCGAGGTCATCGCCGTCGACAGCCAGTACGGCGTCTCCGGCACCGGCAAGTACCAGCTCAACATCTCCGGCCGCGGCCGGGTCGCCCTGATGACCTCGGGGCAGCCGCTGATGATGCAGGTCACGCCCGAGAAGTACGTGAGCGTCGACGCGGACGCCATCGTCGCCTGGTCCACCGGGCTGCGCGTCCAGATGCAGGCGCAGACGCACAGCTCCAGCGTCCGCACCCGCCGCGGCAGCACCGGCGAGGGCTGGGAACTCAGCTTCCTCGGCCAGGGTTTCGCGCTCGTCCAGCCCAGCGAGGTCATGCCCCCGCAGAACGCGGCCATCGGCCAGGGCATCGCCGCCCAGTTCGGCGCCGGACAGCACGGCTCCCACGCCCAGAACCAGAACAACGCCTGGAACTAGGCACCGGACGGACGTGAGGGGCGGTCGGCATGCCGACCGCCCCTCACGCGTGCGTGCCCTACGAGAGCCGCGCCAGCGTGCCCTCCAGGAGACGGACCACCGACGTGTCCGCCACGCCCGCCACCTCCTCGTACGTGAACCAGCGCAGGTCCAGCGACTCCTCGCTGATCTGCTCCACCGCACCGGCCGGGGCCAGCGCCGCGTACTGCACGTCCAGGTGCCAGTGGCAGGGCGCCGGGATCGGATGCCGGTCGAGCCGCACCGGGCCGCCCGGCAGCAGGGTCAGCCCCGTGATCCCCGACTCCTCGGTGGCCTCCCGCAGCGCGGCCGCCTCGACCGTCGCGTCACCCGCCTCGCAGTGACCGCCCATCTGCAGCCACATGCCCAGCTTCTTGTGCAGGGTCAGCAGCACCCGCCCGCGCGCCGGGTCGACCACCAGCGCGCTGGAGGTCAGATGCCCGGCCCCACAGGGCTTGTACATGCCGTCCGGATGCGCGTCCAGGTGTGCCAGATACAGGTCGCGGAGCTCCGGCTGGTCCTCGTACCCCTTGAGGACGAGGACCGCGTCGTCGTGCAGAGTCACTCCTTGCCGTCCCCGTCTTCCGGGGCATCGCCCTTGGCAGCCTCGCCGAGCATCTTGTCGATCTCGGAGAAGTCGAGGTGCTCGCGGTGCACGAAGCCGTCCGGGTCGTCCAGGTCGGTCGCCGTCGGCAGCATGTCCGGGTGCTCCCACAGGCCGTCACGGCCGTCGACCCCGCGCGCGTCGGTCAGCGACGCCCACAGACGCGCCGCGTCCCGCAGCCGCCTCGGCCGCAGCTCGAGACCGATCAGCGTGGCGAAGGTCTGCTCGGCGGGACCGCCCGAGGCCCGGCGCCGGCGCAGCGTCTCGCGCAGCGCGTCCGCCGACGTGAGGCGCGACTTGGCGGCCTCGTGGACCACCGCGTCCACCCAGCCCTCGACCAGGGCGAGCGCCGTCTCCAGACGGGCCAGGGCCGCCTTCTGCTCCGGGGTGTCCTCCGGCTGGAACATGCCCTGCTGGAGGGCCTCCTGAAGCTGCTCCGGGTGCGTCGGGTCGAGCTGGCCCACCGCCTCCTCCAGCTTCGAGGTGTCGACCTTGATCCCCCGCGCGTACCCCTCGACCGCGCCGAACAGATGCGCGCGCAGCCACGGCACGTGGGCGAAGAGACGCTGGTGCGCGGCCTCGCGCAGCGCCAGGTAGAGCCGCACCTCGTCGGAGGGCACGCCCAGGTCCTTGCCGAAGGCCTCGATGTTCAGCGGCAGCAGCGCGGCCCGGCCCGCGGGCCCGAGCGGCAGACCGACATCGGTCGAGCCGACGACCTCACCGGCGAGCGCGCCGACGGCCTGCCCGATCTGCTGGCCGAACATGGCGCCGCCCATGGAGCGCATCATGCCGATCAGCGGGCCCGCCATGGCCTGCATCTCCTCCGGCAGGACGTCGCCCATCGCCGAGCCGACCCGCTCGGCGACCGGGTCCACGAGCTGCTGCCACGCCGGCAGCGTCGCCTCGACCCACTCCGCGCGGCTCCACGCCACGGCCGTGCTCGCGCCCGAGGGCAGCGAGGTCACGCCGTCCAGCCACAGGTCGGCGAGGCGCACGGCCTCCTCGACCGCTGCCTTCTCCGCCGGGCCCACGCTGGCGTCCTTGGTGCCGTCCGCGGTGCCCTGGGCCACCACCTGGCGCGCGATCTGCTTGGCCATGTCCCAGTTGACGGGACCGCCCTCGTAGCTCAGCATCTGGCCGAGCTGCTGGAAGGCCGCACCGAGATCGTTGGGGTTCAGCGAGCCGAACATCGCCGCGAACGGATTGTCCGCTCCGCTCTGACCGCCCAGCCCGCCCATGCCGGGCAGCCCGCCGAAGCCGAACGGGTTCGCCCCGAACGGATTGCCGCCGCCCTGGCCCCCGGACCCCTGGCCACCTCCGGCGGGGTCCTTCTTCTTGCCCTCGTCGCCGTTCTCCGGCTCCTCCGGCGGAAGGCCGAATCCGAATGGGGTGTCACTCACAGGTTTCCTCGGCTCGTAGGGCCGCCGGCCTCCTGCCGACGGCGACTGCCCGACCAGGGCCTGTCCAGACAGGCCCCGCACACCACCAGCGTAGACATCCGGGCCGGAAATGGGCTCGGTGCTCCGCCGGGCCGTGCCCTGCGGCAGGATGGACGCCACCTGGTCCGTACGCGTCATCCGTGTACGTACTGAAGACAACCGCTGGAGACGCCCGGTGAGTTCCCCAGATCCACAGGTTCGCGGAGCGCGAAACCTCTCAACCCGGTCCGCCGCGCGCGGCCCCGTCGTCGCGGTCACCGGTGCCGCTTCCGGTGTCGGTGACCTGCTGACCAGGCGCCTCGCCGCGTCCGACGAGATCAAGAAGGTCGTCGCCATCGACGAGCGCCGGGGCGAGGTCGCCGAGGCGCAGTGGCACATCCTCGACGTGCGCGACCCGGCCATCGCCGAGAAGCTGCGCGGCGCGGACGTCGTCGTGCACCTCGCCGTCGATCTCGACCTGGAGACCGACCCCGCCGCCCGGACGGCCTACAACGTGCGCGGCACGCAGACCGTGCTGACCGCCGCGGCCGCCGCCGGGGTCCACCGGGTGGTGCTGTGCACCTCCGCGATGGTCTACGGCGCGCTGCCCGACAACGACATCCCGCTCTCCGAGGACGCCGAGCTCAGGGCCACGGCGGAGGCCACCGGCGTGGGCGACATGCTGGAGATCGAGCGCCTCGGCCGCCGGGCCCCGCGCGCGCACCCCGGCCTCAACGTCACCGTGGTCCGCCCGGCCGTCCTCATCGGCGGTACGGACACGGCGCTGACCCGCTACTTCGAGTCGCCCCGGCTGCTCGTCGTCGCCGGCTCCCGGCCCACGTGGCAGTTCTGCCACGTGGAGGACCTGGTCAGCGCCCTGGAGTACGCGGCCCTCGAGAAGGTCGAAGGGGAGTTCGCGGTCGGCTGCGAGGGCTGGCTGGAGCAGGAGGAGGTCGAGGAGCTCTCCGGGATCCGGCGCATGGAGCTGCCCTCGGCCGTCGCCCTCGGCGCCGCGGCGCGGCTCCACCGGATCGGGCTCACCCCGTCCCCGGCGGGCGACCTCGCCTACACGATGCACCCGTGGGTGGTCAGTGTCGGACGCCTGCACGACGCCGGCTGGCGGCCGAAGTGGACGAACGAGGAGGTCCTCGCGGCGCTCCTGGAGGAGGTCGAGGGCCGTCACACGGTCGCCGGCCGTCGGCTGGGCCGCAAGGACGCCACGGCGGCGGGCGCGGCCGGTGCGACGGTGGCCCTGCTCGGTACGGCGGCGCTCGTCCGGCAGATGCGGAAGCGGCGCGGGATCTGACCGGGGAGGGGCGCGTCAGCCTGTAGGACCCTCCTACGGAGGCCGCCGACCACCGGTCGAAACCGCTATTCCGGGATCTCGCGCGCGTACGGCACGATGGACGCATGGCACCGACGTCGTTTGACCACCCCGGCGAGCAGGCCGCCGCCGATCCGATCAAGCTCCTCGCGATCCGGGAGACCCCGCTCTCCCTCGACGAGGTCTTCCGAGCGGTCGGGGACGACGCCTCCGGCGGCACGACGCTTTTCGTGGGCACCGTGCGCAACCACGACGGCGGCGCCGACGTCGACGGTCTGGGCTACTCCTGCCACCCCACGGCCGAGGCGGAGCTGCGCCGGGTCGCGGAGAAGGTCGTCGCCAACCACCCGGTCCGCGCGCTGGCCGCCGTGCACCGGGTGGGCGACCTGGCCGTGGGCGACATCGCGGTGATCGTGGCCGTCTCCTGCCCGCACCGCGGTGAGGCCTTCGAGGCCTGCCGCAAGCTCATCGACGACCTCAAGCACGAGGTCCCCATCTGGAAGCACCAGACCTTCTCGGACGGCACAGAGGAGTGGGTGGGGGCCTGCTGAAGCCCGCCACCCCCTGGCTTGGGGGTCCCCCCCCGGCCGAAGGCTGGGGGAGGGTGGGGGCCTGCTGAAACCCGCCACCCGTGCGTGTCGCGGCGGCAAGCCGACGCGCCGACAGGGCGTAGCCGAACGCCCGATTTGCGTAACCGCCCCCCAGGCGCGAGCGTTGACCTCACAGATGACAGAGTCTGCTGATCAACTCACTGGGGATGGGAGGTCGGGATGGCAGCGCTGGCCTGGTTGCTGATTCCGCTTTTCGCAGTCGTCGGCGCGGCGATATGGGGAAGCTGGGCTTCGAGGAACAAGACGATAGGTGACGTGGCCGAACTCGCCGGCTACGCACGCTTCCGGGACGCGATGGAACGCGCCCACACCACGACCCCCGATTCCGCTCGTGCCGAGCGCGAGCCGGCCGCCGCCGCGGGCGGTGCCGCCACCTCGCCGTCGAGCTGACGCCGGCCCGCCTCGTACGGACCGCCCCAGGGGTGCACCCACAGGCGAGTCCCGTACTGTCGTTCCATGCCACGCCGCACCGCGACGATGCTCGCCTCCACCCTGGTCCTGATCTGCCTGCTCATCGCGGGCGTCCTGATCCCGGTGCCGTACGCGGAGATGAGCCCGGGCCCCACGGTCAACACCCTCGGCGAGGCCAGGGGAGAGCCCGTCCTGCACATCGAGGGACGCAAGACCTACCCGACCGACGGGCACCTCAACATGACGACGGTCCGCGTCACGAGCGCGGACTACAAGATGAACGCCGTCGAGGCCGTGTACGGCTGGCTGGCCCACGACAACGTGGTGGTGCCCCACGACACCCTCTACCCGGACGGCAAGACCGAGGAGGAGTCGAGCCAGGAGAACGCCGAGGAGTTCAGCCAGTCCCAGGAGAGCGCCAAGGTGGCCGCCCTCAAGGAGCTGAACATCCCGGTCGTCTCCCGTGTCGTCGTCGGCACCGTGATCAAGGGCTCGCCCTCCGAGGGCAAGCTGCACGCCGGTGACGTGATCAAGGCCGTCGACGGGGTGGCGATCACCGCGCAGGCCGATGTCGCCAAGCAGGTCGTGAAGCGGAAGCCCGGCCAGGACGTCGAGTTCACGATCGTCCCCGCCAAGGAGGCGGCCGCCGCCGAGAAGGCCCGCAAGGAGCCCACCGTCACCCGGAAGGTGGTCATCACGACCACCACGTCCGAGGAGGGCGACCGGGCCGTCGTCGGCATCCAGGCCGGCACCGACCACGTCTTCCCGTTCACGATCGACATCAACCTGGCCGACGTCGGCGGCCCCAGCGCCGGGCTGATGTTCGCGCTCGGCATCGTCGACAAGCTCACCCCCGAGAGCCTCACCGGCGGCCGCTTCGTCGCGGGCACCGGCACCATCGACGACGAGGGCAAGGTCGGCCCGATCGGCGGTATCGAGATGAAGCTGGTCGGCGCGCGCAACGCCGGTGCCCAGTACTTCCTCACCCCGGCCGACAACTGCGAGAACGCCGCGAGGGACACGCCCGACGGGCTCACCCTCGTCAAGGTGGACACCATCGACGACGCCACGAAGTCCCTGGAGAAGCTCCGCGCGGGCGACACGAAGTCCCTGCCGAGCTGCTCGAAGGGCTGAGTCCGCCTCCGTACGTGAGAAGGGGCGCCCGGTCACCGACCGGGCGCCCCTTCCGCTGTCGTGCGGAGGTCAGCTCTCGAAGGTCGCCGCCAGCGCCTCGGCGAGGCCCGGCACCAGGTCGGGGCCGGTCAGGACCTCGGTCGCGGTGTCCTTCTCGCGGAGCCGGATCGCCGCCTCGCGGGCACCGCCGCGCAACACGGCCACGGTCATCCGTACCTCCTGGCGGTCCGGGTGGGCGGCCACCCACTTGGCGAGCTGCTTCTCGTTCAGGCCCTGCGGGACCTGGGCCTCCGCCGACGGAGGCAGCATGAGCCGCTCCACCGTCATGGCGCAGCCGGCCACGCCCGCCGGCCAGGCAACCGTGCCGAGGAATTCGTCGAGGGGCTTCCCGCGCGGCAGCTTGTCCTGCTCGATCGGGGTGTAGGCGGTGGCATCGTCACCCAGGCCCAGCTGGGAGGCGAGCGCAGGTTCCTTGGCGCGCAGCCGTGCGGTGTCGACCAGGGCGAACAGACGGGCCGGCTGGTCCCAGCCGAGGCCCGCCGCGTACTCGTCGATCTCGAGTACCGCGCGGGTGAGGGGGCTCGCGGCCATTGCCGGGCCGGAGGGGGAAACGTTGGACATGACCAACATCCTGCCTCCTCTTCCCCTGAACACGGGAACTAGGTAAAGCCTCAGTAAGTTGCACCATTGGGCTCTACGATCGCTGGGCCTGCTTTCAGACGCATCAACATCGAGGGGCGCACGTTGGCTTTCCAGATGCCGGACCGCGGCGGTAGCCCGTCCGGGCCAAGGATGAGAGTCGGCCGGCCGTCCCGGCGGGCCCGTACCCTGCTCATGACACTCGGGGTGCTGGCCGTTCTGGCCATGGCGTTCGTGATGTTCGCCGGGTTCTGGACGGACTGGCTCTGGTACCGCTCGGTCAAGTACTCGTCCGTGTTCACGACCACGCTGTGGACCAAGATCGGCCTCTTCGCCGTCTTCGGTCTGCTGATGGGGCTCGCCGTCGGCCTGAACATCTGGCTGGCGTACCGGCTGCGGCCGCCGCTCAGCGCGATGTCGCTGGAGCAGCAGAGCCTCGACCGGTACCGGATGGGACTCGCCCCGTTCAAGAAGTGGGTGCTGCTCGCGGTCACCGCCCTGGTGGCGCTGATCGCCGGCGCCTCCGCCTCGGGCCAGTGGCGCACCTGGCTGATGTGGGTCAACGGCGTGAAGTTCGGCGAGAAGGACCCGCAGTTCGGGCTCGACGTGTCGTTCTACGCGTTCGACCTGCCCTGGTACCGCTTCCTGCTCGCCTTCGGCTTCGCCGCCGTCGTCCTGTCGCTGATCGCCGCCGCGCTCACGCACTACCTGTACGGCGGGCTGCGGATCACCAGCCCGGGCGCGCGGGCCACCGCCGCGGCCACCGGCCACCTCTCGGTGCTGCTCGGTGTCTTCGTGGCGCTGAAGGCCGTGGCGTACTGGCTCGACCGGTACGGCCTGGCCGTGAAGTCCAGCGACTTCAAGGCCACCGGCAACTGGACGGGCCTGCGGTACGTCGACGCCAACGCCTACCTGCCGGCGAAGACCATCCTGTTCTGCATCGCCGCGATCTGCGCCGTGCTGTTCTTCGCCACGCTCTGGCGCCGCACCTGGCAGCTGCCGGTGATCGGCTTCGGCCTGATGGTGCTCTCCGCGATCCTGATCGGCGGCCTGTACCCGGCCATCGTGCAGAAGTTCCAGGTCCAGCCGAACGAGCAGGCCAAGGAAGCGCAGTACATCCAGAAGAACATCGACGCGACCCGCAAGGCGTACGCGATCGACGAGACGAAGCTCGAGAACTACTCGGGCAAGTCGACGGTGAAGGCCAAGGACCAGCTGCGCAGCAACGCCGACTCGGCGGCCAGCTACCGCGTCCTCGACCCGAACATCGTGTCGCCGACGTTCCAGCAGCTGGAGCAGAAGCGGAAGTACTACCAGTTCCCGACCACCCTGGACGTGGACCGGTACGCGGGCAAGGACACCGTCGTCGGTCTCCGTGAGCTCAACATCAAGGGCATCCCGAAGCGGAACTGGATCAACGACCACTTCACCTACACCCACGGCTACGGCGCGATCATGGCCGCGGGCACGCAGACGGACGCCAACGGCTCCCCGGTCTTCACCGAGGCCGGCCTGCCGACCACGGGGATGCTCGGCACGTACCAGCAGCGGATCTACTACGGCGAGAAGACCGATCAGTACTCGATCGTCGGCGGCCCGCAGAAGGAGCTGGACTACGAGGAGAACGGCGAGAAGACCACCAGCTACGAGGGCAAGAGCGGGGTCAACCTCTCCAGCACCTTCAACCGCGCCGCCTACGCGGTCGCGTTCAGCGAGCCGCAGATCCTCTACTCGGGGGCCATCGGCGAGGGCTCGCGGATCCTCTACAACCGCACGCCCAAGGAGCGCGTCGAGGCCGTCGCGCCCTGGCTGACCATCGACGGCGACGCCTACCCGGTGGTCGTCGACGGCCGGATCCAGTGGGTCATCGACGCCTACACGACGACCAACGGCTACCCGTACGCCTCGCGCACCACGCTCGGCGACACCACCGCCGACTCGCTGACCGTCGGCAACCAGCAGCGCGCTGTCGTCGCCCAGCAGAACCAGGTCAACTACATCCGCAACTCGGTGAAGGCCACCGTCGACGCCTACGACGGCACGGTGAACCTCTACCAGTGGGACACGCAGGACCCGGTCCTGAAGACCTGGATGAAGGCGTTCCCGGGCACGGTCAAGGCCAAGTCCGAGATCGACGGCGACCTGATGCAGCACCTGCGGTACCCGCAGGACATGTTCAAGGTCCAGCGGGAGCTGCTGACCCGCTACCACGTCACCGACCCCGCGCAGTTCTACAGCGGCTCGGACGCCTGGCAGGTGCCGGACGACCCGACCAACAAGGACGGCAACGCGGTCCCGCCGTACTACCTGAGCATGAAGATGCCCGGGGACACGGCGCAGCGCTTCTCGCTGACGACGACGTTCACGCCGAGCGGCCGGCCCAACCTGGGCGGCTTCATGGCGGTCGACGCCGACGCCACCAGCAAGGAGTACGGCCGGCTGAGACTGCTGCGGGTCACCGAGGACGTACCGGGTCCGGCGCAGGTGCAGAGCAAGCTCAACGGTCTGCCCTCCGTCGCCACCTTCGTCCGGGACATGAAGGGCGCCGACTCCGACATCCAGTACGGCAACCTGCTGACCGTCCCGCTCGACGGCGGGTTCCTGTACGTGGAGCCGGTGTACGCCCAGGGACGCAACGCGCTCTACCCGCTCCTGAAGAAGGTCGCGGTGTCGTACGTGGACGCGGACCAGCCGGAGGGTGACACGACCAAGGACACCACGGTGTTCGAGGACAACCTCACCAAGGCGCTCAACGCGGTCTTCGGGGTGGAGGCGCCGACCACGCCGCCGCCCACCTCGCCGACGACCCCGCCGGGCACCACCAACCCGCCGCCGGCGTCCAACGACGCCGCGCTCAAGCAGGCGATCTCGGACGCCCAGAAGGCGTACGACGCGGGCGAGGCGGCTCTGGCGAAGGGCGACTGGGCGGCGTACGGCAAGGCCCAGGAGGACCTCCAGGCGGCTCTCCAGAAGGCCGCCGAGGCCGGGGCGAAGCTCAAGACGACGGGATCAGGCGGCTGACCTGAGGTTTTCCACCCCGCGACCGTGGTACGGTTGGTTTACCGACGCGGGGTGGAGCAGCTCGGTAGCTCGCTGGGCTCATAACCCAGAGGTCGCAGGTTCAAATCCTGTCCCCGCTACTCAGAGGACGAGGGCCCGGATCCATAAGGATCCGGGCCCTCGTCGTGTGTCGGCGTGCGCGGGGGGCCCGAAGAGCGGTAGGGAAGGGGCGAGTTGGCGTGAGTCGTGTTTGACTTGTCTCTCTGTGGGCATGTCGACAAAACGCTGAGTGACCTCACTGGCTGCGGTATACCAGGTGTGCTCGGGTTGCGGGTGGTGCGACGATGGTATTTATGGGGGACAGGGCAACTCTGTTGGAGACAGGGCGGTTTGTGCAGCGGCATGCCAGGAACGCCGCGGACGAGATCATCGAGGCAGTAGGGGCCGTCGATGCGGCCGTCGACACCACCGCCGAGACCGATGCCGACACCGAGAACGAGACCGAGACCGAGGCCCGCCACCGGCGTGCCGCCGAGCGCGGCGACCTCGCCTCGATGAGCGCGCTCGGCGCGCTGCTGCTGCGCCGCGGCGACCTCGACGGCGCCGAGCCCTATCTGCGCGGTGCCACCGCCGAGGGCGACCGGGCCGCCGCCAACAACCTCGGGGTCCTGCTGCACCAGCGCGGCTACGCCGAAGAGGCCGCCGGCTGGTGGCGGGTCGCCGCCGTCGCCGGCTCCGCACCCGCCGCCCACGCCCTCGGCCGCCACCACCGCGAGCGCGGCGACGAGCCCGCCGCCGAGTACTGGCTGCGCCAGGCCGCCGAGCAGGGCCACGCCCTCGGCGCGTACGCCCTCGCCGACCTCCTGGAGCACCGCAGCGACGTCGGCGCCGAGCGCTGGCTGCGCGCCGCCGCCGAACAGGGCCACCGCGAGGCCGCGTACCGGCTCGCCCTCGCCCTGGAGCGCCGTGCCACCGAGACCACCCGCGGCCCGCACGACACCGGCACCCGGCTGCGGGTGCCCGGCACCGGCGCGCTCGTGCCCACCGGCGCGCCCGCCACCGCCCCGGCCGCCACGGGCACCGACACCGAGTCCGGGCGGGCCGTCGGCGAGCCCGGGGGCGAGCCCACCGAGGCCGAGCAGTGGTTCCGGCAGGCCGCCGCGCGCGGCCACCGGCGCGCCGCACTCCACCTCGGCGCGATCCTGGAGCACCGCGGCGAGCTCAAGGAGGCCGGCCGCTGGTACCTCAGCTCCGCCAAGGAGGGCGAGGCCAAGGCCGCCTGCGCGCTCGGCTTCCTGCTCCGCGACGCGGGCGACGAGGAGAGCGCCGCCGTGTGGTGGCTGCGCGCCGCCCAGGACGGCGACGGCAACGCCGCCAACGCCCTCGGGGCGCTGCACGCGGCCAGGGGCGAGCAGCAGACCGCCGAGCGCTGGTACCGGGCCGCCATGGACGCCGGCGATGTGAACGGCGCCTACAACCTCGGGCTGCTCTGCGCCGCCCAGGACCGCATCCCGCAGGCCGAGCAGTGGTACCGCCGGGCCGCCTACGCGGGCCACCGCGAGGCCGCCAACGCGCTCGCCGTGCTGCTCCTCCAGGCCGGCGACGCCAACGGCGCCGAGCCCTGGTTCTCCAAGGCGGCCGAGGCCGGCAGCGTCGACGCCGCGTTCAACCTCGGCATCCTCCACGCGGGCCGCGACGACGACCGTACGGCCCTCGTCTGGTACGAGCGGGCCGCGGCCGCCGGGCACACCGAGGCCGCCCTCCAGGTCGGCATCGCCGCCCTCCGGGACGGCGACGAGCGCACCGCCGAGCGGCACCTGCGCTGCGCGGCCGGCGGCGGCAGCGCCGAGGCCGCCTTCCGGCTCGCCTCGGTGCTCGACGCGCGTCGCCCCGACCCGGGCCCGGCCGTCCTCGGCGCGCCCCGGGAGGAGAAGACCGAGTGCGAGGAGTGGTACGAGCGGGCGGCCCAGCAGGGCCACCGGCGTGCCCAGGTGCGGGTCGGCATGCTCGCCGCCGGGCGCGGCGACCTGGCTGAGGCCGACCGCTGGTACCGCGAGGCGGCCGAGGCCGGCAGCCGCAACGGCGCCTTCAACCTCGGGCTGCTGCTCGCCCGTGAGGGCAGCGAGCGCGAGGCCGCCCTCTGGTGGACCCGGGCCGCCCGGGCCGGCCACGGGCGCGCCGCGCTCCGGCTCGCGCTGCTCGCGGCGCGCCGCGGGGAGCTGACCGAGGGGCGCCGCTGGTGCGCCCGCGCGGTGGAGCTGGGTCCTGCGGAGGTCGCGGAGCGGGCGGCGCGGCTGAGCGAGGCGCTGCATCAGGAGCTGACCGCGTGACGGTGGCGTGAGGGCTGCCCTTCAATGGATTTGCGCTGGTCGCGCGCCGTCCCGTAGAGTCGGGTTTACCGACGCGGGGTGGAGCAGCTCGGTAGCTCGCTGGGCTCATAACCCAGAGGTCGCAGGTTCAAATCCTGTCCCCGCTACTCAGTAGCAACGAAGGCCCGGATTCGATTTCGATCGGATCCGGGCCTTCGTCGTGCATCCATGGGTCTTTCGTCGTGCAGTCATGGGTATGAAGAAGGCCCCCGCCGAAGCGGGGGCCTTCTTCGTGGAGCCGTGTCAGGCGGTGGTGGCGCAGCTCGGGCAGATGCCGCGGTACGTGACCTCGACGTTCGAGATCGTGAAGCCGAAGCGCTCGGTGTCCGGCAGGTCCGCCAGCGGGTCGCCGGCCGGGTGGACGTCCCGGATCGCGCCGCAGCGGCCGCAGACCAGGTGCTGGTGCGGCCGGTGGGCGTTGGGGTCGTAGCGCTTGGCGCGTCCGTCGGTCGCGACCTCGAGGATCTCGCCGAGGGTGACCATCTCGCCCAGCGTGTTGTAGACGGTCGCGCGCGAGATCTCGGGAAGTCGCGCCACGGCGCGCGCGTGAACCTCGTCGGCGGTCAGGTGCACATGATCCCCGTCGAGGACCTCGGCCACGACGCGTCGCTGCGCGGTCATCCGCCAGCCGCGTCCGCGCAGTCGTTCCAACAGGTCACTCATGGGGGCCAGGGTAACAGTCGCGGCTTCGGGTTCCCGAACAGGTGTGACTTTGGATGTTCACTTGACTTAGACAATGTCCATTGTAGGATCCAGTACGGCAGACAGGGCAGGACAGGACGCAGGAGGCGCACGTGACGCAGGGACCGCTCACCACGGAGGCCGGCGCGCCGGTCGCCGACAACCAGAACAGCGAGACGGCGGGCGTCGGCGGTCCGGTCCTCGTCCAGGACCAGCTCCTGCTCGAGAAGCTCGCCCACTTCAACCGCGAGCGCATCCCGGAGCGCGTGGTCCACGCGCGCGGTGCGGGTGCCTACGGCACCTTCACGCTCACCCGTGACGTCTCGCGGTGGACGCGCGCCGCGTTCCTCTCCGAGGTCGGCAAGCAGACCGAGACGTTCCTGCGCTTCTCCACGGTCGCGGGCAACCTCGGTGCGGCCGACGCGGTGCGCGACCCGCGCGGCTGGGCGCTGAAGTTCTACACCGAGGAGGGCAACTACGACCTCGTCGGCAACAACACCCCGGTGTTCTTCATCAAGGACGCCATCAAGTTCCCCGACTTCATCCACACCCAGAAGCGCGACCCGTACTCGGGCTCGCAGGAGGCGGACAACGTCTGGGACTTCTGGGGCCTCTCCCCGGAGTCGACCCACCAGGTCACCTGGCTCTTCGGCGACCGCGGCATCCCCGCCTCGTACCGCCACATGAACGGCTACGGCTCGCACACGTTCCAGTGGAACAACGAGGCGGGCGAGGTCTTCTGGGTCAAGTACCACTTCAAGACCGACCAGGGCATCAAGAACCTCACCCAGGACGAGGCCAACCGGCTCGCCGGCGAGGACCCGGACTCGCACCAGCGCGACCTGCGCGAGGCCATCGAGCGCGGCGACTTCCCGACCTGGACCGTGCAGGTCCAGATCATGCCCGCGGCCGACGCCGCCCACTACCGCTTCAACCCCTTCGACCTCACGAAGGTGTGGCCGCACGAGGACTACCCGCCGATCGAGATCGGCAGGCTGGAGCTCAACCGCAACCCGGAGAACATCTTCGCCGAGGTCGAGCAGTCCATCTTCAGCCCGGCGCACTTCGTGCCCGGCATCGGTCCGTCCCCGGACAAGATGCTCCAGGGCCGCCTCTTCGCCTACGGCGACGCCCACCGCTACCGCGTCGGCATCAACGCCGGCCACCTGCCGGTGAACCGCCCGCACGCCACCGAGGCGCGCACCCACTCCCGTGACGGCTTCCTCTACGACGGCCGCCACAAGGGCGCGAAGAACTACGAGCCGAACTCCTTCGGCGGCCCGTCCCAGACGGACCGGCCGCTGTGGCAGTCCGCCCCGGTCACCGGCGGCACCGGCAACCACGCCGCCGCGGTCCACGCCGAGGACGACGACTTCAGGCAGGCGGGCGACCTCTACCGACTGATGTCGGAGGGCGAGAAGGGCCGCCTGGTCGACAACCTGGCCGGCTTCATCGCCAAGGTCTCGCGCGACGACATCGCCGAGCGGGCGATCGGCAACTTCCGCCGGGCGGACGAAGACTTCGGCAAGCGGCTGGAGGCCGCGATCCAGGCCCTGCGCGGCTGAGGGCGCCTGCCGAAAGAGGGAGCGGGCCGGATTTCCGTACGGATTCCGGCCCGTTCCCGCGTCATCCCGCGACGCTGTGCAGCGGGATCCAGCAGCGGATGATGTCCCGGACCGAGACGATGCCGACGGGACCGTGGTCGTCGAGGACCACGAGGTGGCGGAACCCGCCGTGTGTCATGGCCCCGGCCGCCTCCTCCAGGGTCCAGGTGGGGGCGGCGAAGACGACGTCGTGGGTGGTGTGGGCGTCGGCGGTCTCGGTGTCGGGGTTCTGGTCGCGGGCCAGCGATTTGAGGATGTCCCGCTCGGTGAGGATGCCGAGCCCGGCGTCCCCGTCCAGGACGACGGCCGCGCCGACGTGGCGCGCCGCCATCAGCCGGGCGGCCTGTCGGAGGGTGTGTGCGGGGCCGATGGTGAGGACCACGGTGCTCATGGCGTCACGGACGAGCATGGGCGGAGCCACCTCCTTGGTGAAACGTTCCCGCTTTCAACGAGAACCGATTCACAAGTTCACAAGTGGGGGGACTCTCAGAGTGGCACCGGGGGAGGGGCCCGACAAGGGGGCGCGCGAGGCGCCCCCGGGGAGTGCCGAGGGCGCTCGAACGCGGATGTTCGACCTGGTGCGGCGGGGCGGTCAGCCCTCCGCGTTCTCCTGGTTGAGGTAGCTCAGCAGCTCGCCGTGGAGCAGACCGTTCGACGCCGCCGCGTTTCCGCTGTGCGGACCGTGCCGGCCGTCCAGTCCCGTGTACGTACCGCCGGCCTCCTGGACCACGACCGCCACCGCGGCCATGTCCCACAGCGACAGCTCCGGCTCCGCGCAGATGTCCACCGAGCCCTCGGCGACCATCATGTACGGCCAGAAGTCGCCGTACGCCCGGGTCCGCCAGCACGCGCGCGTGAGGTCGAGGAAACCGTCGAGGCGGCCCTGCTCCTCCCAGCCGCTCAGCGAGGAGTACGCGAACGAGGCGTCCTCCAGGGAGGCGACCTTGGAGACCCCGATCCGGCTCGCCGAGGC
This sequence comes from Streptomyces sp. CB02980, assembly GCF_014451325.2. Classification (GTDB taxonomy): domain Bacteria; phylum Actinomycetota; class Actinomycetes; order Streptomycetales; family Streptomycetaceae; genus Streptomyces. The sequence goes on from NZ_JACSCH020000004.1 coordinate 300,529, forward strand.
GAGGCTGCGCCCGGTGTACGCCCCGAGGCCCTTCGCCGCCCACCAGCGCCGGCCGAGCGCCGGGGCCGACACCACGCCCACCACCGGCTGGAAGCCGGTCTCCCCGGCCTCCATCAGCGCGATCAGGGTCGCCCAGACGGGCACCCCGCGCACGTAGTTCTTCGTGCCGTCGATCGGGTCGATCACCCAGCGGCGCGGGCCCGAGCCCTCCACGCCGTACTCCTCGCCCAGGATCGCGTCGCGCGGCCTGGCGCGCTTGAGCTGCCCCCGGATCAGTTCCTCCGCGGCCTTGTCGGCCTCGCTCACCGGAGTCATGTCCGGCTTCGTCTCGACCTTGAGGTCGAGCGCCTGGAACCGGTCCATGGTGGCCGCGTCGGCGGCATCCGCGAGGACATGGGCGAGACGCAGATCATCGTGGTAATCGGCCATGGTCGGCACTCTATCTCCGTGTGATCCCCGCGCGGAGAACCGTCCACCGGCGCCCCTTGACAGTGCTGGGACGCCTGCCGACGCTGAGCACGGAAACGATTCCCCGGTCCCGGAGACGCCGATGCCGACTGCCCGCGAGGCCCTGCTCGACGCCGCGCTCGCCGCGCTCGCGTACCGGTCGTGGTCCGCCGTCCGCATGGCCGACCTCGCCGTGGCCGCCCGGGTGTCCCGGCAGACCCTCTACAACGAGTTCGGCAGCAAGGAGGGCCTCGCCCGTGCCCTCGTGCGCCGGGAGGCCGACGCCTATCTCCAGGGCGTCCGGCGGCTGCTCGACGCCCCGGCCCCGCCCGAGCGGAACCTGGTCCTCGTCGCCGAGTGGATCGTCACCCGGGCCGCCTCCCGACCCGTGCTGCGGGCCCTGCTCACCGGTGCCTGGGACGAGCGGCTGCCCGCACCCCGGCCGGCCAGGCCCGGTGCGCGCCCCGCGGCCGTCCCCGCACAGCGCCGCGCCGACGAGGGGCCGCCCGCGCCCGGCGAACTGGTGGCGGCGACCGTGGCCTGCGCGGGGGAGCGGTGGGCGGTGGGCTGCGAACTCGCCGTCCGGCTGGCCCTCAGCCATGTCGTGGCGCCCACGATCCCCTCCCTGGAGGGGTGGCGGGCGGACGGTCAGTGCGCCGAGCCGGACAGCTGGAGCCCGATCACGCCGACGACGACCAGGCTGATCGAGATGAGCTTGAGCGTGGAGACCACGTCACCGAGGAAGATCATTCCGTAGATCGCCGTCCCGGCCGCCCCGATGCCGGTCCACACCGCGTACGCGGGGCCCACGTCGAGCTTCCGCAGGGCGAGCGTCAGGAGGCCGAAGCTGCCGAGGGCGAAGGCCGCGAACGCGACCGTCGGCCACAGCCGGGTGAACCCGTGCGAGAGCTTCAGGCAGACCGCGAACCCCGTCTCCAGAAAGCCCGCCACCACCACCAGCAGCCACGCCATCGTCAGTGCCTCCCACGCCGTCGGTGACTGCTTCGTCGCACTTGGTGCGATTATGCACTTACCGGCCGTGGTCGTCCGTAAACGTGTACGGCGCGGCAGCCCGCAAACGCGGGCGGCTCGGCGGGGTGCTCAGGACGGGTGACTGCGGGACGCGTGACTGCGGGACGCGTGACTCGGGAGGGCGGGTCGGGGGCTCAGTCGCCCTCGCGCCGCTCCCGGGTCGCGAGCAGCCGGCGCAGCGAGACGAGCCGCGCCGGATCGGCGTGCCCCTCCGCCACCCACGCTTCGAGCGCGCAGTCGGGCTCGTCGTGGCTGCACGCGCGCGGGCAGTTCTCCGTACCCGGTACGAGGTCGGGGAAGGCGAGGATGACCCGGGACGGGTCGACGTGGTGCAGGCCGAAGGAACGGACGCCCGGGGTGTCGATGACCCAGCCGCCCTCCTTGTCGTTGAGCGGCAGGGCGAGCGCGGAGGTGGTGGTGTGCCGGCCGCGGCCCGTGACCGCGTTGACGACACCGGTGGTGCGGCGTCGCTCCGGCGGGACCAGGGCGTTGACCAGGGTCGTCTTGCCGACGCCGGAGTGCCCGACGAACGCGGTGGTCCGGCCCTTGAGGTGCTCGTGGACCCGCTCGGCGGCGACCCCGTCCACGAACTCGTCGCGCGTGGTCACCACGTACGGCACACCGAGCGCGCCGTACATGCCGAGGAGGTCGTCCGGCGGAGCCAGGTCCGACTTGGTGAGGACGAGCAGCGGGGTGAGGCCGCCGTCGTACGCGGCGACCAGACATCGGTCGATCAGACGCGGCCGCGGCTCGGGGTCGGCGAGGGCGGTGACGATCGCCAGCTGGTCGGCGTTGGCGACGACCACCCGCTCGTACGGGTCGTCGTCGTCGGCCGTGCGGCGCAGCACCGAGCTGCGCTCTCCGATCCGCACGATCCGGGCGAGGGTGTCCTTCTCGCCGGTCAGGTCGCCGACGAGCGAGACGCGGTCGCCGACCACGGCGGCCTTGCGGCCCAGCTCGCGCGCCTTCATCGCGGTCACGGCCCGGTCGTCGACCAGGACGGTCAGCCGGCCGCGGTCGACGGTGAGGACCATGCCCTCGACGGCGTCCTCGTGCTTCGGGCGGATCGTGGTGCGGGGACGGGTGCCCTTGCGGTTGGGCCGCTGGCGGATGTCGTCCTCGTCGGTGTGCTTGCCGTAACGCCGCATGGTTCAGGCCCCGAGCATTTCGGTCCACATCCTCGGGAAGTCGGGCAAGGTCTTCGCCGTCGTGGCCACGTCCTCGATCTCCACGCCCTCGACCGCGAGGCCGATGATCGCGCCCGCCGTCGCCATGCGGTGGTCGTGGTACGTGTGGAAGACGCCGCCGTGCAGCGGGCGCGGGCGGATGTGGAGACCGTCCTCGGTCTCGGTCACGTCGCCGCCCAGCTCGTTGATCTCCTTGGTGAGCGCCGCCAGCCGGTCCGTCTCGTGCAGCCGGAGATGGGCGACCCCGCGCAGGGTCGACGGGGAGTCCGCGAGGGCCGCGACCGCCGCGATGCCGGGCGTCAGCTCGCCGACCTCGCCGAGGTCCACGTCGATGCCGTGGATCCGGCCCGTACCCGTGAAGGTCAGGCCCGCCTCGGTCAGCTCGCAGGAGCCACCCATCTCGGTGAAGATCTCCCGCAGCGCGTCACCGGGCTGGGTGGTTCGCGCCGGCCAGTCCGGGACCGTCACACGGCCGCCGGTGATCAGGGCCGCCGCCAGGAACGGCTGCGCGTTCGACAGGTCGGGCTCGACGACCAGGTCCCGGCCGCGCAGCGCGGAGGGGGCCACCCGCCACACGTTCGGGGCGCCGCCGTGCTCCGGCTCGTCCACCTGGGCGCCGACCGCGCGCAGCATGTCGACCGTCATCCGGATGTGCGGCAGCGAGGGCAGCCGCGACCCCACGTGCCGCACCTCGACGCCCTGGTTGAAGCGGGGCGCGGAGAGCAGCAGGGCGCTCACGAACTGGGAGGACGAGGAGGCGTCGATCTCGACGGTGCCGCCGTCCAGGCCACCGGCGCCGTGCACCGTCATGGGGAGGGCGCCGCGGCCCTCGTCGTCGATGCGGGCGCCGAGCGCGCGCAGCGCGTCGATCACTCCGTGCAGCGGGCGCTCGTGGGAGCGGGGGTCGCCGTCGAAGCGCACCGGGCCGTCGGCGAGCGCCGCGACCGGAGGCAGGAAGCGCATGACCGTGCCGGCGTTGCCGACGTCGACGGTCGCGGGGCCGCGCAGCGGGGAGGGGATGATCCGCCAGGCCTCGCCGGAGCCGTCGGGGCCCACGCCCTCCTCGATCTTCACTCCGAGAACACGGAGCGCCTCGGCCATCAGGAGGGTGTCGCGGGAGCGCAGCGGGCGGCGCAGCCAGCCCGGCTCGGACGCGAGGGCTGCGAGGACCAGGGCGCGGTTGGTGACCGACTTCGATCCGGGCACGGTGACGGTCGCGTCGACGGCGCCGCGGGCATACGGGGCGGGCCAGAGGTCGGTGGGCGGGCCGATGTGCGCGGAGGTGGCTGCGGTCATGGAATCACTGTACGGGGGAGTCAGAAGCCCAGGAGCCAGCGCCCGCCGCCGATCAGGGCGGAGATCGCGACGGCGTGGAAGAAGAACAGCCACACTCCGGCGGGCACATGGGTGAGCCGCGCGAGCTGGTCCGCGTCCGAGTCGGGGGCGCCGCCGTGGCGCCGTTTCGCCTGCAGCTCGAAGGCCGGGCGGACGCCGCCGAGGAGCAGGAACCAGACCACGGCGTACGCGAAGACCGACTGGACCTCGGGGGAGGTCAGCCAGGAGACGAGGAGGAAGGCGGCGCCGGTGAGGAGGACGGTGAGGATCCCGTACGCGTTGCGGACCATCACGAGCATCGCGAGCAACAGGGCCGTCGCCACCCACAGCAGCAGGGTCACCCGATGGGTGCCGAGCAGTGCGGCGCCGCCCAGGCCGAGCAGCGGGGCCGCGGGGTAGCCGGCGGCCAGGGTGAGGACCACGCCGAGGCCGGTCGGGCGGCCTCGGCTCACGGTCAGTCCGCTGGTGTCCGAGTGCAGCCGGATCGCTTCGAGGCGCCGGCCGGTGGCGAGGGCGATCAGTCCGTGGCCGCCCTCGTGGGCGATGGTGATCGCGTTGCGGGCGAGCAGCCATATGCGGCGGGGCACGGTGGCGGCGAGGGCGGCGACGCCGGTGGCGATCACCAGCCACTCGGCGGGAGCGGCCTGCGCGCTGAAGAGGTCGAGGTCCATCTTTCGGGCCGCTCCTCGGGTGGTCGGGGATCGTGGCAGTGTGGCACGTATGTGCGGAAGGTATGCAGCGAGCCGGCGGCCCGAGGACCTCGTCGGCCTTTTCGGGATCGAGAAGAGGGAGCCGGAGGAGACTCTGGCCCCGGACTGGAACGTGGCCCCCACCAAGGAGGTCTGGGCCGTTCTGGAACGTCCTCTGAAAGACGCAGAATCCCCGCGTCCGGTTCGCCAGCTGCGCGCGCTGAGATGGGGCCTGGTGCCGTCCTGGTCGAAGTCCCCGGAGGGCGCCGCCCGGATGATCAACGCGCGCGCGGAGACCCTGGACGAGAAGCCCTCCTTCAAGCGGGCCTTCTCGGCCCGCCGGTGCATCCTGCCCGCCGACGGCTACTACGAGTGGGTGACCGGCGCGGGGGAGCGGGACCTGGAGGTCGAGGGGAAGAAGAAGCGGCCCCGGAAGCAGCCGTACTTCGTGACCCCGGCGGACGGCTCGGTCTTCGCGATGGCGGGGCTCTACGAGTTCTGGCGCGACCGGACCCTGCCCGACGGCGACCCCCTGGCGTGGTGGGTGACCTGCTCGGTGATCACCACCGAGGCGGAGGCCGGGCCGCTGGGCGTGGCCCCGGCCGAGGGCCCGCACTCGCTCGCCGACATCCACCCCCGGATGCCGCTGATGCTCACCGAGGACCGCTGGGACGCCTGGCTCGACCCGGCGACCACCCGGCCGGAGGAGCTGCGCGGGCTGCTCGCCCCGCCGCCCGAGGGCCTGATGCGGGCCTATCCGGTGGCGACCGCGGTCAGCAACGTCCGCAACAACGGGCCCGAGCTCCTGACGGAGCTGGAGGGCCCGGAGGTCGGCACGCTCTTCTGAGACCGTCTCGCGCGCTTCCGGACGGCAGGATGGGAGCGTGACCGACGTGACACAGTACGAGACCGTTTCCACCGACGCCGGGGATGCCCGCGTCGCCTGGTACGAGGGGCCCGCGGGGACGAGGCCGTGGGCCGTCCTCGCCCTCGGCCACGGCGCCGGCGGCGGCATCGAGGCCCGTGACCTCCAGGCCCTGGCCGCCGCGCTGCCCGCCCGGGGCGTGACCGTCGCCCTCGTCGAGCAGCCCTGGCGGGTGGCGGGCAAGAAGGTCGCGCCCGCCCCCAAGACCCTGGACACCGGCTGGCGCGGCCTCTGGCCGGCCCTCGCCCGGCCCGGGCTCCCGGTGATCGCGGGCGGCCGCAGCGCCGGCGCCCGGGTCGCCTGCCGCACCGGGCGGGAGCTGGGCGCGCTCGCCGTCCTCGCGCTGAGCTTCCCGCTGCACCCGCCGGGCAGGCCGGAGAAGTCCCGCGCCGACGAGCTCCTCGGCAGCGGCCTGCCGACGCTCGTCGTCCAGGGCGGCAACGACCCCTTCGGACGGCCCGCGGAGTTCCCCGAAGGCGCGTACCGCCTCGTCGAGATCCCGTACGGGGACCACGGCTTCGCCCTGCCCAAACGGGCGCCGCTCGGGCCGGACGAGGCGATGGCGCTCCTGGTGGACGGGGTCGCCGAATGGACGCTCGCCCTCCGCTGACGGACCGGGAATGTTGAGTGGGGGACCACTGTTGTTCCGTGCGTCGGTGTGAGAGCAAGGAAGAGGGAGTCCGTCGCATGGGTTCGACCATCTGCCCGGAGCGCGCGCAGGCCGCTGACCTCGACTGGACAGTGCTGCCCGCCCCCAAGGGAGCCCAGATTCGGGCGGCGGGCGGAGCGGTTCCTCGTCTATCCTCCGAAACGAGCGGGTCCGCCCTCGGGCTCGCCGTCGCGCTGGAGGAGGTGGGTCCGGTCACTGGGACCGACACAGGGACCGACGACGGCCCCGAGGAGACGACCGAGGAGCGCAACGCGCGCTTCGAGCGGGACGCCCTCGGCTACCTCGACCAGATGTACTCGGCCGCGCTGCGCATGACGCGCAACCCGGCGGACGCGGAGGACCTGGTGCAGGAGACCTACGCCAAGGCGTACGGATCCTTCCACCAGTTCCGCGAGGGTACGAACCTCAAGGCCTGGCTGTACCGCATCCTCACGAACACCTTCATCAACTCGTACCGCAAGAAGCAGCGTGAGCCCCAGCGCAGCGCTGCCGAGGAGATCGAGGACTGGCAGCTCGCGCGCGCCGAGTCGCACATGTCGACCGGTCTGCGCTCCGCCGAGTCGCAGGCGCTCGACCACCTCCCGGACTCCGACGTGAAGGAAGCGCTCCAGGCGATTCCCGAGGAGTTCCGCATCGCCGTCTATCTCGCGGATGTCGAGGGCTTTGCGTACAAGGAGATCGCGGACATCATGGGGACACCCATCGGTACGGTGATGTCCCGGCTGCACCGGGGTCGCCGCCAGCTGCGCGGCATGCTCGAGGACTACGCTCGCGACCGCGGGCTGGTACCCGCGGGCGCCGGAGAGTCGTCGAACGATCTGAAAGGCTCGGGCTCATGAGCTGCGGAGAGCCGCACGAGACGGATTGCTCGGAAGTCCTGGATCACCTGTACGAGTTCCTCGACAACGAGATGCCCGACAGTGACTGCACCAAGTTCGAGGTGCACTTCGAGGAGTGCTCCCCGTGCCTGGAGAAGTACGGCCTGGAGCAGGCGGTGAAGAAGCTCGTCAAGCGCTGCTGCGGCAGTGACGACGTCCCCACCGACCTGCGGTCCAAGGTCATGGGCCGGATCGACCTGATCCGTTCCGGGCACCTGGTGCCCGAGCAGGAGATCGCGCCGATCGTGCCGACGACGCCGGCGCCCCAGGAGTGACTCCCCTTCCGTAGCGGGAGAAGGAGGCCGTCGCGACGCGATCGCGGCGGCCTCCTTCGTATATCAGCTTGTATCACCCGATGGTGCGAATCCGCTCCACCGTGCCGTCACGGGCCGCCCAACTCGCTAGCGTGACGGGGATGATGGGCGTGAAGGTCATTCCGTGCGCGGCCCGCGTGTACATCGGCTGCGCCCTGCTGGGCGCCGGGGCCTCCGTCCTGCCCGCCCTGCGCCCCGGCGCGGCCACCCCCTGGGCCACGGTCGCGCTCCTCGCCGCCCTGTACGCGCTCTGCGAACTGCCCGCCCGCTGCCGCCTCCTCGGCCGCGCGATCGGCGGATCCGTCCCCATGGGAACCGGCTCCTTCTTCCCCGTCCTCCTCGCCGCCGCCCTCCTCCTGCCGCCCGCCGCCGCCGCGCTCACCGCCCTGCCCGGCAGCCTCCTCGCCCGCGTCGACGAACCACCGGCCGCCCCCCGCCGCGCCTGGCGGGCCGCCGCCACCGCCCTCGCCACCTGGGCCGCCGCCCAGGTGGCCGAGGTCCTCAGCTGCGTCAACGCCCTCGGACACGGTCACGACGCCCCCGACTTCCCGTACGCGCTGCTGCCCGCGGGCGCCGCCGCGCTCACCTTCTGCCTGGTCCTGACCGCCCTCGACGGCGGCATCCGGGCGACGGCCGACGGACTGCCCCCGCGGGCCGCCTGGCGAGGCCTCCTCGGCCGGGCCGTCGCCCCGCACGCCGTGCACGGACTCGCCGGACTGATGATGGCCGTCCTCTGGCGCAGCACGTACGGGCCCGTGTCGGCCCTCTTCGTGCTCCTCCCGATGTACATCTCCTGCTGGGTCTTCGCCCAGTACCACCGCGAGCGCGCCGCCCACCAGGCCACCATCCGCGCCCTCGTCCAGGCCGTCGACATCAAGGACCGCTACACCCGGGGCCACAGCGAACGCGTCGGCCACGCCTCCGTCCTGATCGCCCGCGAGCTGGGCATGGCCGAGGAGCGGCTCGACGTCGTACGGTTCGCCGGCATCCTCCACGACGTCGGCAAACTGGGCGTGCCCACCCGGGTCCTCCGCAAGGACGGCCCCCTCACCCCCGAGGAGCGCCGGGTCATCGAACTGCACCCGGAGTACGGACACGAGATGGTCCGCGGCATCGGCTTCCTCGGCGAGGCGCGGGCCGCGATCCTCCACCACCACGAACGCATGGACGGCAGCGGCTACCCGTACGGGCTGCACGGCGACGAGATCCCCGAGTTCGCCCGGGTGGTGGCCGTCGCCGACGCCTTCGACGCCATGACCTCCACCCGCTCCTACAGCCGGGCCCGCCCGGTGCCGACCGCCGTCGCCGAACTGGAGCGGTGCGCCGGCAGCCAGTTCGACGCCCGGATGGTCGCCGCCCTCGTCCGCGCCCTGGACCGGCACGGCTGGCAGCCCGCCGTCACCGCCGACGAGACCGCACCGGCGGGCCCGGCCGCCGGGAACGTGCCGCCGCCGCGCGAGGCCGAGGCCGCACCCCGACCGGAAGCACCCGGAACCAGGCCCAAGGAGCGCGCATGAGGCCCGGCACCGCCACCGTCGGCGCCGTGTACGGGGCCGCGCTCCTGCTGAGCCTCGGCGGATTCGCCTCCACCCTCTGGTACGGCGTCGACGAACCCGGCAACGCCCTCGCCTTCGGCACCCTCATCGTCCTCGGCGAGCTCGCCCGCTGGGGCGCCGCACCCGGCGTGGGGGCACCTCCCGTGCGCGAAGCGCCGGGGGGGAGGGAACCCGCGCCGCTGGCCGCCGCCGGAGCCCTCGCCTACGCCCTGCTCGGGGCGAGCGCCGGGACCGCCACCACCCACGGCGTCCTCCAGATCGTCGCCGTCGTCGTCGCCGCCGAACTCGCCGGGATCGTCCCCCACATCGCCCGGGGCCGCGGGCCCGGCCTCGACCACCTCGCCCGCCGCGTCCTCACCGTCGGCTTCGCCGCGCTCTGCTTCCAGCCCCTCTACAACTCCGGAGCCGTCGTCGAGCACCTCGGCCAGGGCCCGGCGTACGCCCTCTTCCTCGTCCTGCTGCTCGTCCTGACCGCCCTCTGCGACGCGGTCCTCGCCGCCCTCGTGCTCCGCGCCCGCACGGGATTCCCGTACGGCCCCCTCCTGCGTGACGAACTGCGCGCCCTCCTCGGCATCGGCTCCGCCGTCGGCGCCACCGGCACCGTCATGGCGCTCGGCGTGGCCGCCGCCGGGCTCTGGGCGCTGCCCGTGCTCGCCGTGCCGCTGCTGCTCACCCAGGTCTCCTTCCGGCGGTACGCCGCCGTGCGCACGGTCAACCGGCAGACCATCGCCTCCCTCGCCCGCGCCACCGAGATCGCCGGCTGCACCCCGCCCGGCCACGCCCGCCGGGTCGCCGTCCTCAGCGCCGCCGTCGGACGGGAGCTGGGCCTCTCCGGCGCCGAGCTGGCCGTCCTGGAGCACGCGGCGCTCATGCACGACATCGGGCAGCTCTCCCTCGTCGACCCCGTCGCCGGCGGCGCCACCGCCCTGCTCCCCACCGAGGAGCAGCGCCGGATCGCCCTCCTCGGCGGCGAGGTCGTCCGCATGACCGGTGTCCCCGAGGCCGTCGCCGTCGTCGTGGAGCGCCAGGCCGACCCGTACCGCGAGCAGCCGCTGCCCGCCCGGATCGTCCGGACCGTGAACGCCTACGACGACCTCGCGGGCGGCGAGGGCGCGGGCGCCGCCCTCGACGCCCTGGAGCGGCTCAGGCTCGGCACCGCCCGCGACCATCACCCGGATGTCGTCGAATGCCTGGCCAGGGTCCTGGCGCGGGGCGGAGCGGCTGGGGTGACCTCCGTCGCGACTGGGTAACCCATGGGTAATGAGCGCGCGTCCGACCGGGCATGGTTGGATGCGAACAAGAGGGTGAAGCGACCGGCAGGCGGGAATCGTGAAGATCTTCGGGAAGGTACGGCATCGGCCCTCCGCCTCATGGCGGCAGGCCACCGACCGCGCGTTCACGCTGATCGGCGACGGCCGGTACGAGGACGCGGGCGCACTCCTGACGCGCGCGGCGGATCTGGAGCCCTGGCTCTCGGAGTCCTGGTTCAACCTGGCGCTGCTGCACAAGTTCCGGCACGACTGGGAGCAGGCGCGCGCCGCCGGGCTCCGCGCCGTCGCCCTGCTCGACAGGGAGAGCGGCGCCCCCGACTGGTGGAACGTGGGCATCGCCGCGACCGCGCTCCAGGACTGGCCGCTGGCCCGCCGCGCCTGGCAGGCCTACGGACTGAAGGTCCCCGGCGCCGCCGCGGGCACCGGTGAGCCCGCCGGGATGGAGCTGGGCAGCGCCGCCGTCCGGCTGTCGCCCGAGGGCGAGGCCGAGGTCGTGTGGGGCCGCCGGCTCGACCCCGCCCGGATCGAGGTCCTCTCCATCCCGCTGCCGTCCTCCGGGCGCCGCTGGGGCGAGGTCGTCCTCCACGACGGCGTGCCGAACGGCGAGCGCACCACCACGGCCGGCCCCTCCTACCCGGTCTTCGACGAGATCGAGCTGTGGGCCCCTTCGCCCGTCCCCACCTGGGTGGTCCTCCTTGAGGCGGCCACCGAGGCCGACCGGGACGCCCTGGAGCAGCTCGCCGCGGAAGCGGGTTTCGCCGCCGAGGACTGGTCGTCCTCCGTGCGGCTGCTCTGCCGGGCCTGCTCCGAGTCGACCATGCCGAGCGCCGAGGGCGAGGGCGAGCACTCGGACCCGCACGACCACAGCGAGCCGGGCCACCCGGGGCCGCTCGGGCACCGCTCGCCGGGCGAGCTGTGGGTCCCGGAGCGGGAGTGCGGCCTCGCGGCCCCGGCGGGCCTGGTGCGCGGGCTCCTCGACGGCTGGGTGGCGGACAGCCCCGACAGCCGTGAGTGGCGCGATCTCGAAGAGGTCTGCTGAGCCGGGGGCGACTCCTGGATCAGGCCGGGCTCGCGGCTGATCCGGCCTGATCCAGGAGCCACCCCTCCTGCCGGGCCCGTAGGCTGTCTCTCGACGGAATCGGGTTTTCAGGAAGGCGCGGCCGGACATGGCGCAGCAGGAGACGGACGAGCAGACGCAGATCAACGACGGGTTCGTCGTGGACACGGAGGACTGCGAGGCACGCGAGCTCGCCCACCGTGAGCGCGGCACGGCCCGCCCGATCACGGTGGTCGGCAACCCGGTGCTCCACACGGAGTGCAAGGACGTCACCGAGTTCGACGACTCGCTCGCGGCGCTCATCGACGACATGTTCGCGAGCCAGAAGGCCGCCGAGGGCGTGGGCCTCGCCGCGAACCAGATCGGTGTGGACCTCAAGGTCTTCGTCTACGACTGCCCCGACGACGAGGGCGTCCGGCACACCGGTGTCGTGATCAACCCGGTCCTCCAGGAGCTCCCCGCCGAGCTGCGCGTCCTCGACGAGTCCAACGAGGGCTGCCTCTCGGTGCCGACCGCCTACGCCGAGCTGGCCCGCCCCGACTACGCGGAGGTCCACGGCCGGGACGCCCAGGGCAACCCGATCAAGGTGCGCGGCACCGGCTACTTCGCCCGCTGCCTCCAGCACGAGACGGACCACCTGTACGGCTACCTGTACATCGACCGCCTCTCCAAGCGGGACCGCAAGGACGCCCTGCGCCAGATGGAAGAGGGCACCCCGCGCTACGAGACGGTGCCGAACGCCTGATCGCCGGTACGCGTACGAGAAGGGCCCCGCACTCGACCGAGTGCGGGGCCCTTCTCGTACGGCGGAGTCCTAGAAGTCCTCGTCCAGGTCCACCGAGCCCTCGACCGCCACCTGGTAGGCGGACGGACGGCGCTCGAAGAAGTTCGTGAGCTCCTGGACGCCCTGGAGCTCCATGAACGAGAACGGGTTCTCGGAGCCGTACACCGGGGCGAAGCCGAGGCGCTGGAGGCGCTGGTCGGCGACGCACTGGAGGTACTCGCGCATCGACTCGGTGTTCATGCCCGGCAGGCCGTCGCCGCACAGGTCGCGGCCGAACTGCAGCTCCGCCTCGACGGCCTCCCTCAGCATGTCCGTGACCTGCTGCTGGAGCGCGTCGTCGAAGAGCTCCGGCTCCTCCTTGCGGACGGTGTCCACGACCTCGAAGGCGAAGTTCATGTGCATCGTCTCGTCACGGAACACCCAGTTGGTGCCGGTGGCGAGGCCGTGCAGCAGACCGCGGGACCGGAACCAGTACACGTACGCGAAGGCGCCGTAGAAGAACAGGCCCTCGATGCACGCGGCGAAGCAGATCAGGTTCAGCAGGAAGCGGCGCCGGTCGGCCTGGGTCTCCAGGCGGTCGATCTTCTCGACCGAGTCCATCCAGCGGAAGCAGAACTGCGCCTTCTCGCGGATGGAGGGGATCTCCTCGACCGCGTCGAACGCGGCGGCGCGGTCGTCCGGGTCGGGCAGGTAGGTGTCGAGCAGCGTCAGATAGAACTGGACGTGCACGGCCTCCTCGAACAGCTGGCGCGACAGGTAGAGGCGCGCCTCGGGGGAGTTGATGTGCTTGTAGAGCGTCAGCACCAGGTTGTTCGACACGATCGAGTCGCCGGTCGCGAAGAACGCGACCAGCCGGCCGATCATGTGCTGCTCACCGGGGGTGAGCTTGGCGAGGTCGGCGACGTCCGAGTGGAGGTCGACCTCCTCGACGGTCCAGGTGTTCTTGATCGCGTCCCGGTAGCGCTCGTAGAAGTCCGGGTAGCGCATCGGACGGAGGGTCAGCTCGAAGCCCGGGTCGAGGAGGTTCTTCTGTTCGGTGGAGCTCATTACTGGCAGGCCTCGCAGGACTCGGGGTTTTCCAGGGAGCAGGCGAGGGCGTCCGCGTCGGGAGCCGCCTGCTGGACGGGGATGGTGGCGGCGGTGGGCGTCGCGGCCTGGGCGGCGCGGGCGATCCGGGTCGCCGGACGGGAGCGCAGGTAGTAGGTCGTCTTCAGACCCTGCTTCCAGGCGTACGCGTACATCGACGACAGCTTGCCGATCGTCGGCGTCTCCAGGAACAGGTTCAGCGACTGCGACTGGTCCAGGAACGGGGTCCGGGCGGCGGCCATGTCGATCAGACCGCGCTGCGGGATCTCCCACGCCGTGCGGTACAGCTCGCGCACCTCGGCCGGGACCCAGGTGAAGCCCGCCACCGAGCCGTTGGCGTCGCGCAGCGCCTCACGGGTCTGCGCGTCCCACACGCCGAGCTTCTTCAGCTCGTCGACCAGGTACGAGTTGACCTGGAGGAACTCGCCGGAGAGCGTCTCGCGCTTGAACAGGTTGGAGACCTGCGGCTCGATGCACTCGTACACACCGGCGATCGAGGCGATCGTCGCGGTCGGCGCGATGGCGAGGAGGAGGCTGTTGCGCATGCCGACGGCGGCGATCCGCTCGCGCAGCGCGGCCCAGCGCTCCGGCCAGTTCAGCTCGACGGTGTCGCTGTAGTGATCCGGGTGCAGAACACCGCGGGCGGTACGGGTCTTGTCCCAGGCGGGGACCGGACCGCTGCGCTCGGCGAGGTCGGCGGAGGCCTCGTACGCGGCCAGCATGATGCGCTCGGCGATACGGGTGGACAGCGCGCGCGCCTCGGCGGAGTCGAACGGCAGCTTCAGCTGGAAGAAGACGTCCTGGAGGCCCATCGCGCCCAGGCCGACCGGCCGCCAGCGGGCGTTGGAGCGGCCCGCCTGCTCGGTCGGGTAGAAGTTGATGTCGACGACCCGGTCGAGGAAGGTGACGGCCGTACGGACGGTGGAGTCGAGGCGCTCCCAGTCGATGCCGCCGTCGACGACGAAGGCGCCGAGGTTGACCGAGCCCAGGTTGCAGACCGCGGTCTCGCCGTCGTCGGTGACCTCCAGGATCTCCGTGCAGAGGTTGGAGGAGTGGACGGTGTGGCCGGGCTCGGCGGTCTGGTTGGCCGTCCGGTTCGAGGCGTCCTTGAACGTCATCCAGCCGTTGCCGGTCTGGGCCAGGGTCCGCATCATGCGGCCGTACAGGTCGCGGGCCGGCATCGTCTTGCGGGCCAGGCCCGCCGCCTCGGCCTTGCGGTAGGCGGCGTCGAACTCCTCGCCCCACAGGTCGACCAGCTCGGGCACGTCCGCCGGGGAGAACAGCGACCAGTCGGCGTCGGCGTTGACGCGGCGCATGAACTCGTCCGGGATCCAGTGCGCCAGGTTCAGGTTGTGGGTACGGCGCTGGTCCTCGCCCGTGTTGTCGCGGAGCTCCAGGAACTCCTCGATGTCCGCGTGCCAGGTCTCCAGGTAGACGGCGGCGGCGCCCTTGCGGCGGCCGCCCTGGTTCACGGCGGCGACGGAGGCGTCGAGGGTCTTCAGGAACGGCACGATGCCGTTGGAGTGTCCGTTGGTGCCGCGGATCAGCGAACCGCGGGCGCGGATGCGGGAGTAGGAGAGGCCGATGCCGCCCGCGTGCTTCGAGAGGCGCGCGACCTGGTGGTAGCGGTCGTAGATGGAGTCCAGCTCGTCCTGCGGGGAGTCCAGGAGGTAGCAGGAGGACATCTGCGGGTGGCGGGTGCCGGAGTTGAAGAGCGTGGGGGAGGACGGCAGGTAGTCGAGCCGGCTCATCAGGCGGTAGAGGGCGGCGACCTCGTCGAGCGCGCGGACGCTGTCGTCCTCGGCGAGGCCGCAGGCCACGCGGAGCATGAAGTGCTGCGGGGTCTCGATCACCTTGCGGGTGATCGGGTGGCGCAGCAGGTAGCGCGAGTAGAGGGTGCGCAGACCGAAGTAGCCGAAGCGGTCGTCCGCGGCCGCGTCGATCGTCGCGTCGAGCCGGTCCGCGTGCAGCGCCACGAACTCGGCGGTGCGGTCGGCGATCAGACCCTCGCGGTGACCGACGGCGACGGAGGCCGAGAAGGAGAACGAGCCCTGGCCGGCCGCCTCGTCGGCGATCGTGATCGTCAGGAGCCGGGCGGCGAGCCGGGAGTACGCCGGGTCCTCGGCGATCAGACCGGCGGCCGACTCGGTGGCCAGCTCGCGCAGTTCCGCCTCGTCCGCCACGGCGCTGCGGCCGCGGAGCGCGGCGGCGGCGATCTTGCCGGGGTCGGTGTCGGGGAGATCGGCGGTGAGGTCGGTCAGGGTCCGCAGCAGCACGGTCCCGGGGCCGTCGCTCTCGACCGCGGAAGCCTCGGCGGAAGCCGGATCGGCGGGCGCGATGGTCACGTGGGGGCTCTCCCTCGCTCGGCGCGGGGCCGCGGCGGGGGAAGGCGGGCAGACGGGCATCCGTAACGTCGGACGCGACGCTTCCACCGGCCCACTCCGCGAGGCCCGGACGTCATTGGCACCCGGAACGGACGGACCGGATGCGCTGCCGGCAGGTCCTCGGACTCACCTCGCCCGAATACGGCCGTATCCATACGAAGCACACCGTTGCGGGACAGTTCCGGATTCGCGCCGGATTCCCCTGCGTCGACAGCGAGGACGAGCATACATGTGGGGGGCGCCCCGTGCTGCACCCCCCACATGTTGTGTCGCCCCCCGGCTCAGAACTCCAAGGAGTAGGTACGCAGGCGGTGGTCGGGGATCGGCTCCCAGTCCCGGTCCGGGGTGCGGACGAAGCCCAGACGCTCGTAGATCCGGTGCGCGGAGACCATCGTGGCGTCCGTGGAGAGCACGATGCGGCGGCACCCGGGGAGGGCCTGTGCGCGCTCGATACAGGCCCGTACGAGGGCCTCTCCGACGCCCCGGCCGCGGGCCTCCCGGGAGACCACGAGCATCCGGAACTCGGCCTCGCCCTCGATCGCGATGTCCGCCCACGGGGTGGCACCGGTGGCGAAGGTCACCCCGCCGAGCAGCCGTCCGTCGCCGTCCTCGGCGACGAGCACCTCGCTCTCGCGCGCCCGCCGGGCCGTGTCCCGGAGCACATCCAGATACGAGTCCTCCGCCCCGTACTTCAGCAGCCCGTCGTTCAGATAGGTCCCCGCGGTGAGCTCACCGAGCGCCTCGTAGTCCTCGGGCCGTACCGCCCTGATCGTGAAGTCCATGAGGGCAGTGTGCCTCCGGCCGCCCGGACGCCCCCACCGGGTTTCGGCCGGGGACGGCGAAGGCCGCCGTGCCTCCGGTGGGAGGCAGGGCGGCCTTCGTCAGGTCCTGCGCTGGATCAGTGGGTCTCGGCGCCGACCTTCGGGAGCTTCTTGACCCCGGCGTCGCCGGCGTCGGCCGTGTAGTCCTCCGGGGAGGTCTCGTCGACGCCCTCGGGGGCCTTGACGGCCTTGAGGACGAAGGTCAGGACGACCGTGACGAGGACGTTGAGGAGGAAGGCGGTGAGACCGATGTAGCCGATCTCGCCGATGCCCGGGATCTCCGCGGAGGAGCCGCCGAAGTGCTTCTGGGTCGGGCTGGCCACCCCGTACGCGGCGACCGTGCCGTAGATCATGCCGACGGCCCAGCCGGCGAGCAGCGCCCAGCGGTGGAACCAGCGGGTGAAGAGACCGCCGACGAGGGCCGGGAAGGTCTGCAGGATCCAGATGCCACCGAGCAGCTGGAAGTTGATCGCGACCGTCTTGTCCATGGTGAGGACGAAGGCGAGCGCACCGACCTTCACGAGCAGCGAGACCAGCTTGGAGACCTTGGTCTCCTGGGCCGGGGTGGCGTCCGGCTTGATGAAGTCCTTGTAGATGTTGCGGGTGAAGAGGTTGGCCGCGGCGATCGACATGATCGCGGCCGGCACGAGCGCGCCGATGCCGATCGCGGCGAACGCGACGCCCGCGAACCAGTCCGGGAACATCGTCTCGAACAGCTGCGGGATGGCGAGCTGGCCGTTCTTCACCTGGATCCCGGCGGCGATCGCCATGAAGCCGAGCAGCGCGAGCAGGCCCAGCATCAGCGAGTACAGCGGCAGGATCGTGGTGTTGCGGCGGATGACCTCACGGCTCCGGGACGACAGCGTCGCCGTGATGGAGTGCGGGTACATGAAGAGCGCGAGCGCCGAGCCGAGTGCCAGCGTGGCGTACGTCCACTGGCCGGCCTCACCGGGGACGAGCGAGCCGCGCGGCTTGCCGGTCGCCGGGTTGGTCTGCGCGTACGCCTCGCCCGCCTTGGCGAAGATCTCGTCGAAGCCGCCCAGCTTGATCGGGATGTAGATGATCGCCACCGCGATGACGATGTAGATCAGGGTGTCCTTGACGAAGGCGATGAGCGCGGGGGCGCGCAGACCCGAGGAGTAGGTGTACGCCGCGAGGACACCGAAGGCGATGAGCAGCGGCAGGTCCTTGATGAACCAGTGGGTGGTCTCGCCGCCGCCGACGCCCATCACGTCCAGGACGGCCTGGATGCCGACGAGCTGGAGCGCGATGTACGGCATGGTGGCGAGGATGCCGGTGACCGCCACCGCGAGGGAGAGCCCCTTGGAGTCCCAGCGGCCGCGCACGAAGTCCGAGGTGGTGACGTACCCGTGCTTGTGCGAGACCGACCACAGCCGCGGCAGGAAGGTGAAGATCAGCGGGTAGACCAGGATCGTGTACGGGACGGCGAAGAAGCCCGCCGCGCCCGCCGCGTAGATGGCCGCCGGTACGGCGACGAAGGTGTACGCGGTGTAGAGGTCGCCGCCGAGCAGGAACCAGGTCACCCAGGTGCCGAACGACCGGCCGCCCAGGCCCCATTCGTCGAGGCTGTTCTCGTTCTCGGCCCTGCGCCAGCGCGAGGCGAGGAATCCCATGACCGTGACGGCCAGGAAGAAGAAGATGAAGACGGCGAGTGCGACGCCGTTCACGCCGTCCTTCATCGCTCGTCACCCCCCTTGCGGGCACGCTGGTCCAGCTGCCACAGCTTGTACGCGACCATGGTGAGCACGGTGGAGATGAGCACCCAGAGCATCTGGTACCAGTAGAAGAACGGGATGCCCGCGAAGAGCGGTTCGACCTTCGCGTACGAGCTCACCCAGAGCATCGCCACGAACGGCGCGAACAGACAGAGCGCGATCACCACCCTCAGGGGCGTGATGGTGGGTTGTTTCCCTTGTGTCGCTTGTGGCATGGCGATTCCGGTCCCCTCGCTGATCACCTCGGTAATGCTGGGGAAATCTAGGGGACTGTTCCGCTCCATGGAACCCCTGTCCGCATAACGGATGGGACTACGTCAGTTGCGGTCGTGGGAGCGGTCCCCCGGCGCGGCGCTCAGAGCCAGCCCTCCTTGGCGGCCCGCACCCCCGCCTCGAACCGGCTGCGCGCGCCGAGCCGGTTCATCAGATCCGAGCTCATCCGGCGCACGGTCCGCAGCGAGATCCCGAGCCGCCGGGCGGCGATGTCGTCCGTGCAGCCGATGCCGAGCAGCATGAGCAACTCCCGTTCCTGCGGGGAGAGATCGTGCTCGTCGCGGCGCGGGCTCTCGCCGAACGGCGTGCCCGCGTCCCACAGCCGGTCGAAGAGCACCACGAGCGCGTGCACCAGGCCGGGGCTGCGGACCTCCAGGGCGCCCGCGCGCCCGTCCTCCGGGTCGACGGGGACGAGCGCGGCCTCCCGGTCGACGATCACCATGAGCATCGGCACCACGGGCACGGTCCGCGCCTCGCCGCCGAGATCGCAGTACCAGCGCACGTACTCGACGGTCGGCGGGTCGTTGCGGAAGCTCTCCTGGTAGATCGACCGGATCTTCACGCCGCGTTCCAGGGCGAGTTGGTCGAGCGGATGGCTCGCGTCCATGGTGTCGGGGAGCTGCGCGCCGCCCGGGAGCAGCGACAGGCACTCGGTGCGGGCGTTCGCCGCCAGGTCCTCCAGGCGTTCCCGGACGTTGTCGAGGCCGGTGATGCGGTCCACCAGGTCGTGCCGGACGCCCGGTTCCGAGTGGTCCGCGTACGAGGCGAGGATGCCGGCCACGGCCCGCCCCGCCCGTTCGACCTGGCGTTTGCGCTTGCTCAGCTCGGCCTCGGCGCGGGAGAGCAGGAAGGAGAAGCCGACGTCCGGGTTGAAGGGTTCGACCTCGCCCGAGGAGTCGTCCATCAGCACGAGCTTGAGGTCCGCGAGACAGGCGAGCGCCTCGCGGACCTCGGACTCGGGGCGGCCCAGATGGGCCGCCATCTCCGTCACGTCGTACTCGGGTCGCTCCAGGAGCAAACGGTAGACGGCCTCCGTCGACTCCTTTATGCCGAGCGCCTCCAACATTCCCTGTCTCCCCCTCGTCACGTTCCGTACCGCGACCGCCCCGCAATCGTGATCGCGGTCGTCGATGCTAAGCGGGAGGAGCCATCTAGGTCTAGACCAATTGGAATGAACTCCGGTATGTGGGACGCGCGGAGGACGCGGGCGGGGTGCGGTGGCGGCCGGCCAGTGCGTCCAACAGCGCCGCCATCGCGAACCCCGAGACCAGCAACGCCAGTTCGAGCTGCGGACCGATCCCGACCGCGAGCACCGCGAGCGCGCCCGCCCCGGCCGCCACCGGCCCCGCCCACGAGGGGCCGCCCGCCGCCGCCGCGACCGAGCGGTCCAGCGACACGCAGAAGGCGAAGGCGCCGACGACGAGGGGGACCCAGCCGGTGACGGCCCCGGTGTCGGGCGGGCCCCACTGCCACAGGACGGTGAGCGCACCCGCCGCGGAGACGGAGGCGAGCAGGGCGCGGAACACGGCGCGGGCCGCCGTGCCCGCCGTGGTGAGGGCGGCGAGGGCGAGGAGGGCGGCGAGGGCGGCCGCCGGGACCGCGTAGGGGAGGAGCCCGTAGACGCCGTCCACGAGATCGCGGTCGACGACGCCCGAGCCGCCGACCAGCGCCGGGTGCGCCCCTCCTGAGAGCGCCGACCTCAGTGCCGTCACCGTCGCCGCGCCCGCCGCCGTCATCGGCTCCTCCTCCGGTACGACCACGACCACGGCCGAACCGTCGCGGCGCCACTCGGCCGCCGCCGGCGCCGCCGCGAGCAGCACCCCCGGGACCCGGGCCGCCCGCGCGGCCACGGCCTCGGCGTCCGCGCCCCGGGGGACCAGGACCTCCAGCGGGTTCAGGGCCCCCGACGGCACCCCGGCCGCCGCGAGCCGGTCGAGGCCGTCGCGGGCGGGGCCGCCCGCCACCAGGGCGTGCGCCTCCGGATTGCCCACCCGTAGCTGCGTGGCCGCGCCGGCGAGCAGCACGAGGAGGGTCAGGCCGACCGCAGCCGGAATCGGACGGGGCCGCCGCCGGACCCGTACCGGCGTCGTACCTGCCGTCCGTGTCGTACCTGCGGGCCGTGTCGTACCTGCGGTCCGCGTGGTCCGTGCGGTCCGCGTGCTCCTCGTTGTCCGGGCGGTCCGCGTCGGCCGGGCGGTCCGCGTCGGCCGCGTCGTCACCGAGCGGAGCACCGGCGCGAGGGTCAGGGCCGCCGCCGTGCCCACCGCCCACACCGCGAGCCCCGCGACCCCGACCGAGCGCAGGAACGCCGCAGGGAAGAGCGCGAGGACCGCGCAGGCCGCCGCCCCCGCCGCACCGGCCGCCACCGCGGACCGGGCGGCGGTCTCCGGCGGCTGCGCCCAGCGGTGCACCGCGAGCACCAGAGCCGTGACCGGCACCAGGTAGACCACGATGAAGCTGATCTCGGTGAACCCGGCGACCGCCTCCACCAGGACCAGCGCCCCCACCGAGATCACCCCGGCGAGCAGCAGCGGCGCCAGGACCCCGAGCGGCGAGCGGAACGCCAGGACCAGCAGCACGAGCAGCCCCAGCGCACACGCCGCCTTCGCCGCGAGGGCCACCGCGCCCGGCCCCGCCACCGCGCTGTCGTGCTGGAGCGGGAGCACGCCCGTCACCTCGACCCGGGCCCCCGGCAGCGCCGACCGCAGTCCCGTGCGCAGGGTGCCCGCCGCCTCCTCGACGGCCGTGAGCCCCGCGAGGTCCGGCTTTCCCGCACCCGGGTAGACCAGCGCGTACACCGTGCGGCCGTCCGCGCCGAGGAACCCCTCGTCGCCCGTGCCCGCGTACGAGACCGTCCGCGCGCCCGGGCCCGCCGCCCGCCGGACGGCGTCCGCGAACCGCCCGGCCGTGTCCGGGACGCGTACGTCCGTGGCGGCCGGCCAGGTCGCGACCGCGACCAGCGGGGCGACGGCCGCCCCGTTCCCGTACCGCTCCTGGATCGCCTGGTTCGCGCGGTGTCCCGGCCCGCCGGAGGCGGTGAACGACTGGTCCAGGCGCCCGAGCCCGGCCACCGCCACCGCGCCGCCGAGCAGCAGCGCGAGCAGCCACACCACGCCGAAGGCCACCCGGTGGCGGAGCGCGAAATCCCGTATCCGTACGGTCTGTTCAGTCGACATCGTCGAGCCGCTTCCTCAGCTCGGCGTCCAGGCGCAGCCCCACCGCGCCGAGCGTCTCGTCCAGCTGCGCCGTCGAACTCGCCCCGATCACCGGGAGTACGGGCAGCTCGCCGCCCAAGGCCCAGGCCAGGACCACCTGGTTGGCGGTCACGCCCAGCTCCGCCGCGACCTCCGCGAGCACCTTGAGGCGCCGCTCCGAACCCTCGTGCCGGTACTGCTCCGGCACCTCCTTGCCCGCATCGGTGTACGCCCCCGTCAGCTGGGTCGTGTACGCCGTGAACGTCAGATCCGGACGGGTCGCCAGATAGTCGAGCAGCTCCTCCGAGGCGTGCGGGTTCACCCCGAACTCCGCACCGGGGCGCGGCCGCAGATAGGTGTACCGCTGCTGCACGGCCGCGTAGTCCGGCACCCCGGCGGCGACCGCCGCGCCCCGCGACTCCTCGATCCGCCAGGCCGCGAAGTTGGAGCAGCCGGCCCGGCCGATCTTCCCCGTGTCCTCCAGCTCGCCGAAAGCGCCCATGGTCTCGGCGACCGGCGTCCGCCGGTCGTCGATGTGCGCGTAGTAGAGATCGATCCGGTCCGTGCCCAGGTTCCGCAGGCTCTCCTCCACCTGCCGGCGCAGCACCGGGGCCGAGAGCCCCTCCGCGCACTCCGGCCAGGCCGAACCGGGCGGGTCCGGCAGCGCGCCGACCTTGGTGGCGAGCACCATCTCGTCCCGGACGCCCCGGCTGCGCAGCCAGCGGCCGATCAGCAGCTCGCTCTCGGCGCCGGTCGCGCCCGGCTCCCAGAACGCGTAGGTGTTGGCGGTGTCGATGAAGGTGCCGCCGGCCTCGTGGAAGCGGTCGAGGACGGCGAAGGCGGCAGCCTCGTCGATCCGGGTGCCGAACGGCAGTGTGCCCAGGCACAGGGTGCTCACGCGGGGGCCCTCGGGGCCGCCCAGGCGGGTGTACTCCATCGGTTCTTCCCTCTCTCTCATACGTGGGGGGTGGTGACGGTCAGCTCCTGGACCAGGTGGTCCGAGAGGCCCTCCGCGGCGCGGAAGCGGTACGAGCCGACCCGGGCGCCGCCGCCGGTGAACGCCCAGTCGATCCGCCACAGCCGCAGCCGCGCGCGGGCGTTCCAGCTGGCCGGGAGGACCGAACGGCAGGCACCGATCGCGTCGCGCAGCGAGCGCGGCATCCGGCGGATGTCGCCGATGGCGGCACTCGTGTTGAAGTCCCCGGTCACCAGGACCGGGTGCGGGTTGCCCCGCAGGTCGGCGATGAGCGCCGCGTACTCCCGGTCGCGGGCGGCGGCCCGGCGCCGCATGTCCCGGAGGAAGGCCGGCCGCAGCGGGTTCATCACCGTGAGCTGGACCGGGATGTGCACGTTGTACGTCGACAGGATGCCGCCCCCGACCCGCAGGTCCACCCGGAGCGAGCAGGCCCCGAGAGGCACGGGCGGCCCCACGGGCGGGAACCGGGACAGCGTCACGGAGTTGTTGTCGACGGCCAGGTGATGCTCGGGGAACGCGGCCCGGATCCGCTGCTCGTCGTCGATGTCCCAGACCTCGCCGCCCTCGAAGCCGTTCAGGTACTCCTGGAGGACGTAGACGTCCGCCGAGAGGGAGCGCAGGAAGGCGTAGAAGCGCTCGGGGTCGCCGCCCTGGTTCCAGTGCTGAGTGTTCCAGGAGACGAGCCGCAGCCCCTCCGTGGACTCCGAACGGCGGCCAAGCGCCCGCAGGTTGATCCCGTTCTGCGTCCAGCCCGCCGCCAGAAAGACCGCGGCGAGAGCCCCCGCCGCCCACCCGTCGGTGACCGCGGCGGCCGCGAGCAGGGCGAGCGGGACGGCGGCGAAGGCGACCGGCGGCAGCAGGGAGACCGCGAGCCAGGGCCACCAGCGCCCGTTCAGCGCGAGGTGCAGGGCGAGGAACACCGCCCAGACCAGGGCGCAGGACAGCAGCACGTCGGTCACCCGTTCCCCGGCAGGGACACCCACAGGTCCTGCACCGCGTGGTCGGAGAGCTTCTCGGGCCCGTTGAACTCGTAGCGCTCGGCCTTCGCCCCGTTGCCCGTGAACGCCCAGTCGGTCCGCCAGAAGGGCTTCCAGCCGCCCTCCTCCCAGCTCGTGGGATACGGGTCGGTGCTCACGTCCGCCGCGTCGTCGAGGCGCTCCCGCAGCGGGCCGAGGTCCGACATCGCCGCCGTCGCGTTGAAGTCACCGGCCACCACGACCGGGTTGCGGTTGGCCGCGAGGTCGGCATCCAGACCGGCGTACTGCGCCCGGCGCGGGCCGAACCGTTCCCGCATGTGGCGGTAGAAGTCGGCGGAGAGCAGCCCGTCCGGCATGCTGTTCCACACCGGCATGTGCACGTTGTAGAACGACACCGTCCGGTTTCTGACCCGCACGTCCGTCCGCAGCACCTTGTTCTCCCGGTACTCCGCCTGCCAGTCCGCGCCCGGCGGCAGGTCGCCGGCCGGGCCCACGGCCGGCTGCCGCAGGATCGGGAAGCGGGAGAGCGTCACCAGCTCGCCCCGGACCGCTACCTCGTAGCCGGGGAACTCCCGGCGCAGCCGCGCCAGGTCGTCGATGGGCAGCTTGCCCTTACGGTCGGCTGTCACGTGCTGGTACTCGTGCAGCAGGTAGACGTCCGCGTCCTTCGCCTTCAGGAACGCGTAGAAGTGGTCCTGGGTGCCGAGGAGCTGGTTCCACGAGTTGGTGTTCCAGGCGAAGACCCGCACGGAGTCCGGGCCGGGCCTCGGCTCCGACCGCCACAGCGCCGCCGGGTCGAAGCCCGACTGCCCGAAGCCCACGATCAGGGCGAGCGCGGCGGCCGCGAGGCTCCGCCACCGGGCGGCGCCCCGGGCGAGCGCGGCGAGCGCGGCGAGCAGCAGCGGGACCAGGGCGAAGGCGGCCGGCGGGACGATGCCCACCAGATGCCCCAGCCAGATCCGGCCGTCCGCCGCCCACTCGACGAGGAGGAGGACGAGCCAGGCGAGGGCCGCGCCGAGGACGAGGCGGTTCAGGCGCCGCCGGGCCGGGGCGACCCGTACGGCCGCGGTGTCCGCCGCGGCCTCCGTCGGCGCGAGCGTGTCAGCCACGGGAGGCCCCCGCGGCCACCCCGGCCGTCGCCGCCGGAAGGTCGGGCCGGGGCTGTGGGTCGTACAGGTGCCGGAACCGCTTCGAGCACAGCCACTGCACGCCCGCGACCCCGATCGCCGCGAACACCGTCAGGTTCACCAGGAAGTTGACGGCCACGAAGTACCCGAGGAACAGTCGTCCCCGGTGCCGCCGCACCTCCCGGTACATGTCCAGATCGCCCCACACACCGAGGACGAACAGGGCGAGCGGCAGCAGCGCCCACACCGCCCCCCACAGCGGCGGCGCGGCGAGCGCGGCCACCGTCAGGGGCGCGGCGAGGCTGGCCCCGGCGCGCGGGCCGGTGACGAAGCCGCCCTGGAGGTGCCGTCGGCCGAGGATGAGCGGGACGGCGAGCCGGGCCCGCGCGAAGACCTTGCCGAGGACGATCCGCACGGTGTCGTCGTGGTCGTGCCGGCCGCGCACCTCAAGGGAGCTGAGCACCGTGTACCGCTCGGAGATGCGGCGCCCGTAGTCCTGGTCCTCGGTGTGCCGCAGGATCGGGTTGAACGGTCCCACCTCGTCGAAGACCCGCCGGGGGATCGCCAGGATCGCGGTGTGGACGGTGTCGATGACCCCCTCGGACTTCAGGAGCAGGTAGTACTGCTGGAGCGAGCGGTACTCCTCGATCAGGCTGTCGCGGATGAGCGGCTCCGGCTCGTAGGTGCCGCAGATCGCCCCGTACCCCTGTCCGGAGCCGAGCAGTCCGACGGACTTGGCGACGGCGTCGGGGTGCATGGCGACGTCGGAGTCGAGGAAGACCAGGATCTCGCCCGAGGACAGTTCGGCGCCGAGGTTGCGGGCGACCGCGACCCCGCTGTTGACGCCGGTGGAGACCACCCGGGCGCCGGCCGCGGCGGCGATCGCGGCGGAGTCGTCGGTGGAGCAGTCGTCGACGACGAGGACCTCGATGTTCGGGTACGTCTGGGCGAGGGCGGCCTCGACGCACAGGCCGATCGAGCGGCCGTAGTTGTAGTTGGGGACGATGACGGAGACCAGCGGAACGGACATGATCGGGTTCTCCTAGAAAAGGACCTTGGCGAGGGAGAGGGCCCCCTGCCGCCACGGTTCGACACTGGTGACGCCCTCGCCCTTCTTCGCGGGGCGGGCGCCGGCGGGGAGCGCGGCGGTGGTGAGCCGCTGCTCGCGCCACCAGGCGAAGGTGCGCAGGATCGCGTCCTGGTTGGAGTGCTTCGGCCGGAAGCCGAGGACGTCCCGGGCCTTGTCGGTGGAGACGAAGCTGTCGTCGAGGAGCTTGTGCAGCAGGCGTCCGTAGACCGGGGAGAGCCCGGAGCGCTGGAGCAGGCTGAGCGCGGCGAGCGCCGGCCTCGCGGGCATCGACCGGACCCGCTTGCCGTGCCCGGCGGCGTCCAGGACGGCCTGGAAGTCCTCGCGTATCGTGCCGAACGAGGTGGCCCCCAGGTTGAAGGTGTCGTCGGCCGTCCCGGCCGGCGCGTCCATCGCGGTGACGACCGCGTCGACCAGGTCGTCCACGTCGAACATCTGGATGCGGACGTCGCCCCGGCCCAGGACCGGGAAGTTCCGGCCCTCCTCGGCCCACTCGAAGAGCATCGCGAACAGCCCCATCCGGCCCGGCCCGAGGAAGGTCTTGGGCCGCAGGATCGGTACGCACATCTCCCGGCCGCGGAACCGCTCGGCGACCTCCTCGGCCTCCGCCTTGGCGGCGCTGTACGTGTCGACGGGCTCGCGCGGATACTCCTCCGGCGTGGGCACCACCTTCGGCAGGCCGTACACGGCGGTCGAGGAGATGTGCACGACCCGGGGCACGGCGTTCGCCTCGGCGGCCGTCAGGACCGCCTCGGTCCCGCCGACGATCACCGAGCGGATCATGTCGGCCGGGTAGCTGGGCAGGGCGGCGGCGCAGTGCACCACCACGTCCGCGTCCGCCGTGACCCGCTTCATCGTCACCGCGTCCCGGACGTCCGAGACGGTGTGGGTCAGGTTCTCGTGCTCCGTACGCGGGGCCCGCAGGTCCACGCAGTGCACCTGGCGGCCGTCGCCGAGCAGCCGGTCGATCAGGGTCGAACCGAGCATGCCGGCACCGCCGGTCACCACAATGCGCTCTACCACAGCGACGACACCTTCTCCTTGACGAAACGGGTGAGCAGACGGGGCAGACCCTGGGCGAGGGTCTTGTCGAGGCAGTCCAGGAAGTACTCGACCTCGTGCGGCTCGGCGACCAGCGAGGGGGCGACCATCAGCGGGTTCTCGCCGTTGAGCGTGTAGTACGTGTAGATGCCGTGGTCCCGGTAGAGGGCGTTGACCACCGACGAGGTGATGAGCTTGGTGCGGAAGCGCGGGTCCTTCGTCATCGCGCCGGGCACCAGCTTCGTCACCAGCTCCAGGATCTTCGGGCCCTTGTGCAGGAAGACCCCGTGGAGCGCGCCGTGGCCGCGGACCTCGGCCACCACGTCCGGGTACTCCTTGGCGATCCGTTCGAGACCGGGGGCGAGGATCCGCTCGATGTCCCGGGCGCGGGCCGGATAGTCGTCCTCGACGGCCACGTTGACGGCCTCGATGGCGGTGACCGCCTCCTCGCCGAAGCCGTAGTAGGTGGTGGACGTCGACTGGAGCAGGGCGTCCGTGAGGTTGTCGTAGGCCTTGCGGAAGACCGGCTCGCGGGCCACGAAGGCGGAGACGGAGGACTTGCCGCCGCCGAAGGACTTCGAGGTGGTGAGGATGTCGGGGACCAGACCCTCGTACCGCATGAAGTGGAAGAGGGTGCCCGTCTTGCCCCAGCCGGTGTAGATCTCGTCGAAGAGCAGCACGATGTTCTCGGCCGTGCACAACTCCCGCAGACCGCGCAGGAACTCCTCCGAGCACTCGTTCATCGTCGACGCCGACAGCGGCTCGATGAGGATCGCGTACACGTCCGACTCGCCCTTGCCGGTGCGGAGTTCGGCGACCAGCTGCCGGACCGAGTCCAGGTCCCCGTACCGGAAGATCTCCACGCCGGGGATGCCGGGGAACTGGAACCCGGACTGGTTCTGGCCGGTCAGGCTGCCCGAGCCGAGCAGCTTGCCGTGGAAGGAGATGTCGGCCCGCAGCACCCGGGAGCGCCGGCCGCCGTGGTACTTGTACGCCAGCTTGACCGCGCCCTCGACCGCCTCCGCACCGGAGTTGGGGAAGAACGACATGTTCAGGTCGCCGGGCAGCAGCTCCGCGAGGTTGTGGCCGAGAGCCGCGATGTACGGCGAGAAGTAGGTCTTGTGGACCTCCATGCTCTTCCGCTCCTGGAAGCGCTGCCGGGCGGCGAGGATCCGGGGGTGGTTGTGGCCGTGGTTGAGGACGCCGACGCCACCGGTGAAGTCGAGCACGCGGCGGCCGTCGCGCTGGGTGATCCAGACGCCCTCGGCGCTCTCGACGAGCTCCTGGCCGAAGCCGAAGGAGGTCATCAGGGAGACCTGGCTCTTGTTGACGTGGTCCTTGTACAGGCCGTGGACCTGCTTCGTCGTCAGCGACTCGCAGTCGTCGACGGAGTACAGCGGGGGCATGGTCAGTCCTTCGCGGGGATCGGGTGGGTGGGGGGAGTGGATCGGCGGGGGAGGGTCAGGAGGAGGGCGGCGCCTCCGACGAGGACCTCGCTGAGGGTGCAGACCACCCGGCTGGCGACGGCGACGGCGGTCGCCTCCTGCCAGGGCAGTACGGCGGTCAGCGCCAGGAGCAGCAGGGCCTCGCGGGCACCCCAGCCGTCCGGCAGCACCACCACGAGGCTGGCGGCGGCGGTGGCCAGGGCGAAGCCGCCCACGCAGACCGGCAGCGCGGTCAGCGGCGGGGCGCCGAGCATCACGGCGAGGGCCCACAGGTGCAGCCCGCCGACCGCCCAGGAGGCGGTGGCCGAGGCGAGGGCCCGCCGCATGCCCCGGTCGCTCGCCCGGGTGGCGGGCGCCGCCCGGCGGGCGAGCCGGGCGGCGAACGCCGCCAGGTGGTGCAGCAGTCCGGGCCGCACGGCCCAGGCGGCGGTGACCGCGCCCGGCAGGACCAGCCACCAGGCCTCGGCGCCGATCGTCCAGGGAGCGGCGAGCGGGCCGACGGCGAGGCCGGTGAGGACGGCCACGATCAGGTTCAGCAGGAAGACGGCGAGCACGACCGGCGCGGACACCCCCGCCGCACCGCCCATCCGCAGCTGGGCGAGGACGCCCCAGACGGCCCCCGGCACGTACTTGCCGAGGTACGAGGTGAAGTAGATCCGGGTCGCGGTCCGGCCCGGCACCCCGGGGCCCAGGTCGGCGAGGAGGGTCCGCCAGGTGGTCATGGAGAGCAGGACGGCGAGGGCGTTGGCGACCAGGGCCGCGAGGAGGTACGGGACGGAGTCGGGGCGCAGGACGAGGGCGGCGAGCTCGCCGGCCCGGCCGTACAGGGCGAAGCCGATGCCGGTGACGACGGCGACCGGGAAGAGGACGGGGAGGGCGCGGCGGAGGCGGCCGCGCGGGGCCGGGGGAGCTTCGGCCGCGGCGGGATTCGGGTCGGGATTCGGGTCGGACTTCTGGTCGGAATTCGGGTCGGACGTCGGGACGGGCTTGGTGTCGGACTTGGTTTCGGGCGGCGCGGTGGTCGGCACCGTCATGACCCGAGGTGGCTCAGCGGCCACGCGACGGCCAGCAGCGCCGACCAGAGCAGGGCGTTGGAGACGGTCATCCGGTCGCTGAACAGCGCCCGCGAGGGATTTCCGCCACCCGAGTCGACCACGAGCAGCTGCAGGTAGCGGGCGAGGCCGAAGAGCGCGAACGGGGCCGTGAGCACCGCGACCAGCGGTCCGTGCGGGCCGAAGACGGGGCTGTCCTGCACCTGCAGGACGTAACTCACCGCCGTGAGCACCGCGGTGAAGGCGAGCAGCTGGTCGAGGAAGCCGAGGGTGTAGCCGCGCAGCGCGGGCCGGTGCAGCACCCCGCCGACCGCCATCTCATGGCGCCGCTTGCCCAGGATCAGCAGCAGGCAGAGGGAGAAGACACAGAGGGTGAGCCAGCTCGGCACGGGGTTGCCCGAGGCGAGGCAGCCCTGGGCGAGCCGCAGGACGAAACCGAGGGCGACGATGAACACGTCGAGGAGCGGGACGTGCTTGAGTCCCTTGCTGTACGCGGCGTTCAGCGCGACGTACGCGGCGACCGGCCACCAGTCGAGGAGCGCGGCCGTCCCGGTGAACACCGTGAGACCGACCGTCGCCGCGAGGAGGACGGCGAGGGCGGCGGCGAAGGAGACGGCGGTCGCGACGCCGATCCGGCCGGCGGCGATCGGCCGGTGCCGCTTCTCCGGGTGGCGGCGGTCCCTGTCCCGGTCGCCGAGGTCGTTGACCAGGTAGATCAGCGCGGACGCGAGGGTGAAGACAGCGATCGCGGCGAGGGCTCCGCCGAGCGCGGCACCGTCGAGGTGGGGGGCGCCGAGCAGGCCGAGGGGGACGACGACCAGGTTCTTCGTCCACTGGTGGGGCCGGACGAGGGAGGTCAGGTCGGCGAGCCGACTGGGCGGGCGGGAGGCCGGCGGGCGGGCCGTCGGCGCCTCTCGGCCGGTGAGCGTGGGCGTGGCCATGAACGGACTCCTGGGGGGAGGGGCGTACGGGGAGGGGCGGCGGTCATCCGGTGAAGGGGGAGGTGGCGGTGGCGGTGGAGGAGAGGGGAGCGGCGGAAGCGGCGGACGCGGACGCGGCGGATACGGACGCGGCGGCGGCATGGGCGGTGGCGGTGGCTTCGGGGCGGTCCGCCGGGAGGGCGTTTCCGCGGCGGCGCACGCTGGGCCCGAAGTCCGGCTCGGTGATCCAGCGGACGGTGCCCCGGGCCGCGCCGAGCACGATCGCCTGGTGCAGCACGAAGTGGACGGCGGTGAAGTAGAGGAGGAAGCCGGGACCGCGGCTCCGCAGCGCGAACCGGCTCAGGCCCGGGTCGGCGCAGGCGAAGACCAGCGCGCACAGGGCGGGGACGAGCAGGAGCCACGGGGTGAGCAGACCGAGGAGGAGGGTGGGGAGGGTGAGCGCGGCGGCGAGGACGCCGAGCGGCCGGTTGGCGGTGAGACCGCCCTCCCGCAGCTGCCCGAGCGCCGCGATGAGCAGCTGTGAACGCCGGTACTGCTCCCGGAGCATCGCCCCGAGCCGGTCGACGTCGTCGTG
This sequence comes from Streptomyces sp. CB02980, assembly GCF_014451325.2. Classification (GTDB taxonomy): domain Bacteria; phylum Actinomycetota; class Actinomycetes; order Streptomycetales; family Streptomycetaceae; genus Streptomyces. Next base: position 331,388 of record NZ_JACSCH020000004.1, read on the forward strand.
CCGGCCGCGGATCGCCTCCGTCATCGCGATCCGGTGGGTGCGGACGAGCCGGCCGCTGTACTCGACGTCCTCCGAGTCCCGGAGGTTCTCGTCGAAGGGCCCGGTGGCCTCGAAGACCTCCTTGCGGATCGCGCCGAGGGCGAAGAACGCGGTGCGGACCTCGCCGACGGCGCGGCGGCGCCAGAAGTGGGCGTGCAGGGCGTGGTAGCGCTCCACGGGCCCGTCGTCGAAGAGCGGTTCGGGGTCGAGCACTCCGTGGACGCAGCCGAGACCGGGATCGTCCCGGAGCAGGTCGGCGGCGTTCGCAAGGGCCTCGGGGTGGAGGGCGGTGTCCGAGTCGAGGAAGAAGAGGATCTCGCCCCGGGCGGCGGCGGCCCCGAGGTTCCGGGCGGCGGACACCCCGCTGTTGTGGGGGTTGGCGATCAGGACGACGTCGAACTCCCGGGCGATGTCCCGGGACCTGTCGGTGCTCGCGTCGTCGACGACGATGACGTCGAGCGGGGCGTGGGTCTGGGCGAAGACCGAGGTCAGACAGGCGTGGAGGGTCTTCTCGTAGTTGTAGTTGGGGATGACGACGGACACGCTGGGACGAGCCCTGGACATGGGGGTTCCTTGGGAGGGCGGTCAGGGGATTTCGGCGTGTGGGGCGCTTCAGAGCAGCCGGAAGTCCGCGATGCGGTGGTGGGAGAGCTCGGGGGAGTGGCCGAGGAGGCGCCGGCAGAGCAGCAGCGCGTGGCCGACGGCTTCGATCTCGTCGGGGCCCCCGACGTAGAGGGCCAGGCGGATCGTTCGGTCGAGAACCAGCGCCCGTGCGGACTCGAAACGGTCCTGCGGACGGGCGACGCGGTGCAGCGTCTCGACGAGGAGTGCGGCGGACGGGGCCGGTGGGGGGTCGGTGTCCGGGGCGGGGTCGTCGTCCGATGCCCTCATCGAGATGCCGACGAGGTAGATGACGATCAGCCCCAGGAGAAGCCGTTGTCGCTGTCGTTCGTCTGCGGGGTCGCGGTCGCGGCCGGTACGCCGTCGGCGGCGACGGCCGCCGGGGATCCCGAGGACGCCGGCTCCGCCGCCAGAACGAGGGTCAGCGCGGCCGCGGCGGGGACGAGCAGGGCGAGGACGGGGCGGACCTGAACGCGGGCGAAAGTGGCGAAACGGGCGCTGCTGGGCATGACGGAAGTGCCTTCCTTGCGATGCGGACGAGGAATGTCGGGGGCGGGTCTCCCGGCGCCGCTCCCGGGCTCTTCCGGGCGGCTCCGACAGGTCCAAGACTGGCCCGCCGGGGGTGCCCTGTCACCGGAGAACGACTGGCGCCAAGCGCGTGGCCGTTAGGAGCCAGCCCGTGCGTACGGCCGCCGCGCGCCGCTGATCTGGGGGTTTCCGGGAGGCGTCACGTTCCTGCCAGGCGGAAGGTGCCGGGTGGCCGTCACCTCCTCGTACGCGCCCCGAATCCTCGTGCGGGCCCCGGAACCCTTCGTACCGCCCCGGTGTCCCTTCGTGCGGGCCGCGGAATCCTTCGTACCGCCCCGGTGTCCCTTCGTGCGGCCTCCGGAAACGCCGAACGGCCGCACCCGGTGGGGTGCGGCCGTTCGTGTCGTGCCGAGGTGGCGTCGTCGCTCAGCCGTTGGGGCGCTTGAGGCGCGCCACGAACTTGTACCGGTCGCCGCGGTAGACCGACCGTACCCACTCGACCGGCTCGCCCTCGGCGTCCAGCGAGTGGCGGGAGAGCATCAGCATCGGCAGGCCCACGTCCGTGCCGAGCAGACCGGCCTCGCGCGGGGTGGCGAGGGAGGTCTCGATGGTCTCCTCGGCCTCGGCGAGGTGCACGTCGTACACCTCGGCGAGGGCCGTGTACAACGAGGTGTACTTCACAAGCGAACGACGCAGCGCGGGGAAGCGCTTTGCGGAGAGATGGGTGGTTTCGATCGCCATCGGCTCGCCGCTCGCGAGGCGCAGTCGCTCGATGCGGAGCACCCGTCCGCCGGCCGAGATGTCGAGCAGCCCGGCGAGCGTGTCGTCGGCGGTGACGTAGCCGATGTCGAGGAGCTGCGAGGTGGGCTCCAGGCCCTGGGCGCGCATGTCCTCGGTGTACGAGGTGAGTTGCAGCGCCTGGGAGACCTTGGGCTTGGCCACGAAGGTGCCCTTGCCCTGGATGCGCTCCAGGCGGCCCTCGACGACCAGCTCCTGGAGGGCCTGGCGCACCGTGGTGCGCGAGGTGTCGAACTCGGCGGCGAGTGTGCGCTCCGGGGGGACCGGTGTGCCGGGCGGCAGGGTCTCCGTCATGTCGAGCAAATGCCGCTTCAGTCGGTAGTACTTGGGCACGCGCGCGGTACGGGTGGGTGTCCCGCCCTCCGACTCCGTGCTGCCCGCGTCCGTGGCCATTGCCTGCCTTCCCGACTCCTGTGCTGCTGCCGTCACCGGCTCCTCCGTCTGTCGCGGCTCACATGGTGGCACGGACCGGTCACGGGTCGTCGCCCTCCCTCAGGTGTCGGTCCGATAACGGACGCGACTGCCCTTCTTATACACCCTTGACACCCCTAAAGGTCTAGGCCAAGCTCCGGGTACTGGTCTAAACCATTAAAGACCAGGTCCCAGCCCCACGAGCACTACCTGACGTATGTCTTCGCGCGGTGGGCAGGGGTTGCAGGCATCCCTGAGGAGGGTGGCGTGAAGCGCAAGCTCATCGCGGCGATCGGCGTCGCAGGCATGATGGTCTCTATCGCTGCGTGTGGTTCCGACAGTGACAAGGGTAAGGACGGCGCCAAGGCGCCGGCCGGGGGCGACAAGACTCTGACCGTCTGGGTCATGGACGGTTCCGCGCCGGACGCGTGGATGGCCGAGGTGAACAAGGCCTTCGAGGCCAAGCACCCGGGCGTCAAGGTCAAGGTCGAGAAGCAGATCTGGAACGGCATCCAGGAGAAGGTCACCACCGCGCTCTCCGAGGACACCCCTCCGGACGTTCTGGAGCTCGGTAACACGCAGACCGCGGGCTACGCCGTGACCGGCGGCCTCGCCGACCTGTCCGGCGACAAGGCCACGCTGGGCTACGACGCCTGGAACAAGGGCATGGTCGCCTCCAACGAGCTGGACGGCAAGCTCTACTCGGCTCCGTGGTACGCCGCCAACCGTGTCGTCGTCTACGACAAGGCCGCCTTCAAGAAGGCCGGTGTCACCCCGCCCAAGACCCGCGCCGAGTGGGTCGACGGTCTGAAGAAGCTCAAGGCGTCCGACCCGAAGTCGCAGGCGATCTACCTGCCGGGTCAGTCCTGGTACGTCCTCGCCGGCCTCATCTGGGACGAGGGCAGCGACCTCGCGGTCAAGGACGGCGACAAGTGGAAGGGCAACCTGTCCTCCCCCGAGGCCGTCAACGCCATGAACTTCTACAAGGAGCTGGCGTCCTACTCCACCGCTCCGAAGGACAAGGACGAGGCGACCCCGCAGCAGTCCACCGACGTCGTCCCCAAGGGCGGCGTGGCGTCCTGGATCGGTCTCGGCTGGGAGGCCGGCGGCGCGATCGACGCCATGAAGAAGGCCGGCAAGACCGCCGACTTCGGTTACTTCCCGATCCCGGGCAAGACGGCCGACAAGCCGGGCTCCGTCTTCCTCGGTGGCTCGAACCTCGCCATCGCCGAGCGCTCCAAGAACAAGGACCTCGCGAAGGAGTGGCTGGCGCTCGCCGCCGGCAAGGAGTACATGACGAAGTACGCCACCGCCACCGAGGGCGCGCTGCTTCCGAACACCGACGCCGCGCAGTTCAAGCCGGCCGCCGGCTCCTTCGCCGAGGCCATGGCCGCCTCCTCCGCCTCCGGCAAGGTCACCCCGGTGACCCCGGGCTGGGCGAACGTAGAGACCGCCCCGAACCCGATCAAGGACTTCATGACCAAGGTCCTGAAGGGTGAGGACGCCAAGAAGGCCGGCGAGGCGGCCGACAAGGTCATCAACGAGCGCATCAACCAGCAGTAATCAGCAGCACCAGCAGTAATCCGTAGCCCGGTGGTGCGGCCGGTCACGCACCGGCCGCACCATCGGCGCTTCACGAGTGATCAGCGGCCCGCTCCCCCGGGCCGCGCCCCGGTGGGCGCGGGAGCCCCAGAACCGCGAGGAATAAGACCATGACCGTGGACTCCCAGGGGACGGCGACCGCCGATCCTCAGGACGCGCCCGGGAGGGCGGCAGGGAAGTCTCAGACTCCGCCACCCCCTTCGGGCCCGAAGGAAGTCCTTAAGCCTTCGCGCGGCAGACGTTCCCTGCCCAGCGGGTGGCTGCCCTATCTGCTCGTCGCGCCGGCCCTGCTGTCCATGGCGGTGCTGCTGCTCTACCCGCTGATCCGCAATGTGATCCTCTCCTTCCAGGAGCTCAACCGGAAGGAGTTCATCACCCGCGAGACCGTCTGGACCGGCTTCGACAACTACACCGAGCTCCTCGGCGACCCCGACTTCTGGACCGTCGTCGTCCGAAGCGTCGTCTTCACGGCCGTCAACGTCGCGCTCATCATGGCGATCGGCACGGGCGTGGGCCTGCTGCTCAACCGCCTGGGCAAGAAGATGCGACTGGTCCTCTCGCTGGCCCTGATGTTCGCCTGGGCCATGCCGATCGTCGCCTCCGTCACGGTCTTCCGCTGGCTCTTCGACGAGCAGTTCGGCGTCGTGAACTGGCTGATGCGCACCCTGGGCTTCGACGGCTACGAGCAGCACAACTGGTTCGAGACCGGGTTCTCCACCCTCGTCATCATCATGATCCTGCTGGTCTGGGGATCCATCCCGTTCGTCGCTCTCAACATGTACGCCGCCCTGACCACCATCGGGTCCGAGCTGTACGAGGCCGCGAGGATGGACGGCGCCAGTGGCTGGCGCACCTTCTGGGCCGTGGTCTTCCCGAACCTGAAGTCCTTCTTCATGATCACGACGTTCCTGGAGATCATCTGGATCTTCAAGGCGTTCGCCCAGGTCTACGCCATGAACCAGGGCGGCCCCGACCGCGGCTCCGAGACGCTCCCCGTCTTCGCCTACATCGAGGGCGTCGGCCAGTTCCACTACGGTGTCGCCGCCGCCATCTCCATCCTGACGATCGTGATGCTCATCGCGGTCATGTCCTTCTACTTCCGCCTGATCCTGAAGGAGGAGGAGGAGCTGTGAGCGCCACCACCGAGACTCCGCAGAAGCTGCGCACCAGGAGGCCGCTCACGGTCGGCGTGGTCGCCAAGAACCTCACCGCCCTCGTCCTCGCGGTCGTGTTCGTCTTCCCCGTGTACTGGATGTTCTCGTCCTCGCTGAAGCCGCAGCACGAGATCATGACGAAGGACCCCGTCTTCGTCTTCACGCCGACGCTCGAGAACTACTCGACCGCGACCGGGGTGGACCTGTTCTGGACGTACGTCACCAACAGCCTCATGGTCACCATCGGTGCCGTGGTGCTCGCCCTTCTCGTCGCGCTGGCCGCGAGCTTCGCGATCGCCCGGATGAAGTTCAAGGGGCGCAAGGGCATCGTCCTCATCGTGATGATGGCGCAGATGGCCCCCTGGGAGGTCATGGTCATCGCGATGTACATGATCTCCCGTGAGAACGACATGCTGAACAGCATTCCGATGCTCACGCTCATCTACTTCGTCATGGTCCTCCCCTTCACGATCTGGACCCTGCGCGGCTTCATCGCCGCCGTCCCGGTCGAGTTGGAGGAGGCCGCGCAGATCGACGGCTGCACCCGGGGCCAGGCGTTCCGCAAGGTGATCTTCCCGCTGCTCGCCCCCGGCCTGATGTCGACCTCGCTCTTCGGCTTCATCACCGCCTGGAACGAGTTCGCCATGATCCTCATGCTGAACAAGGACAAGGAGTCGCAGACGCTGACGCTCTGGCTGACCCAGTTCCAGACCGCGTTCGGCAGCGACTGGGGCGCCACCATGGCCGCCTCGACGCTCTTCGCACTTCCCGTGCTCGTCGTCTTCCTCTTCCTCCAGCGCAAGGCCGTCGGCGGCATGACCGCCGGCGCGGTGAAGGGATAAGGGCTCCCCATGACCACACTCGTACACGGCACGGACACCCTGACCCGTGACGCGCTCACGGTGCTCCAGCCCGGCTTCGTCGGCACCACCGCGCCCGACTGGCTGCTCCGCCGCATCGGCGAGGGCCTGTCGTCCGTCGGCCTGTTCGGCCGGAACATCGTCAGCCCCGAGCAGCTCGCCGCGCTCACCGCGCAGCTGCGGGCCGAGCGGGACGACGTCCTCGTCGCCATCGACGAGGAGGGCGGCGACGTCACCCGCCTGGAGGTCAAGCAGGGCTCCTCGTTCCCCGGCAACTACGCCCTCGGCAGCGTCGACGACGTCGAGCTCACCCGGGCCGTGGCCCGTGAACTCGGCCGCCGGCTCGCGGCCTGCGGCGTCGACCTCAACTGGGCGCCGTCCGCCGACGTCAACTCCAACGCCGAGAACCCGGTCATCGGCGTCCGGTCCTTCGGGCCGGACCCGGACCTGGTCGCCCGGCACACCGTGGCGTACGTCGACGGCCTGCAGGGCGTCGGGGTCGCGGCCTGCACCAAGCACTTCCCCGGACACGGCGACACGAACGTGGACTCCCACGACGCGCTGCCCCGGATCGATGTGGACCTCGCCACACTGCACGCCCGTGAGCTGGTGCCTTTCCGCGCGGCCGTCGCCGCGGGTACCAAGGCGGTCATGAGCGCGCATATTCTTCTCTCCGCGCTCGACCCCCACCGTCCGGCCACCCTGAGCCCGCAGATCCTCACCGGTCTGCTGCGCCAGGAGCTGGGCTTCGAGGGGCTGATCGTCACCGACGGCATGGAGATGCAGGCCGTCGCGGCGACGTACGGCATCGAGCGTGGATCCGTCCTCGCCATCGCCGCGGGCGCCGACGCCATCTGCGTCGGCGGCGGGCTGTGCGACGAGGACACGGTGCTGCAGCTGCGCGACGCGCTCGTCACTGCGGTACGGACCGGTGAACTGCCCGAGGAGCGGCTGGCCGACGCCGCGGCGCGCGTGCGCGCCCTGGCGTCCTGGACCCAGGCGCACCGGGCCAGGGGGGCTGAATCGGTGTCGGGCGCGGCAGTGCAGGAGGGGACCGCGCCCGGCGCCGACATCGGACTCGTGGCCGCCCGCCGGGCTCTGAAGGTGACCCGGGGGGAGCGGCCGTACACCCCGATGAGCAGCGCCCCCTATGTCGCCTCCTTCACCCCCGTCGCGAACTTCGCGGTCGGCGACGAGACCCCCTGGGGCATCGCCGCCGAGCTGGAGCGGCTGCTGCCCGGCACGGAGACCGGCTCGTACGCCGACTCCTCCGTGGACGCCCTCCTCGCCGCCGCGGGCGAGCGGCGGATCGTGGCGGTCGTACGCGACGCCCACCGGCACGCGTGGATGACCGAGGCCCTGGACGCCCTGGTCGCGGCCCGCCCGGACACCGTCGTGGTCGAGATGGGCCTCAACGAGGCGGAGCCCCGCGGGGCCCTGCACATCGCCACGCACGGCGCGGCCCGGGTCTGCGGCCGCGCGGCCGCCGAGGCCGTCGCCGGAACCGGCGCCTGACGGGACGTACGCGAAGGGGCCCGGCACCTGAACAGGTGCCGGGCCCCTTCGTCGTGCGCGGGGAGTCCGGGCTGCTCAGATGCCCTGCCAGGCGGGCTTGTTCGCGAAGGTGTGACGGAAGTAGTCCGCGAGCTTCAGCTTGGAGGCGGCGGCCTCGTCCACCACGACCGTGGCGTGCGGGTGCAGCTGCAGCGCGGAGGCCGGCACGAGGGCCGCCACCGGTCCCTCGACGGTCTGCGCCACGGCCTCGGCCTTGCCCTCGCCGGTGGCGAGCAGCACCAGGTGACGGGCCTCCAGGATGGTGCCGATGCCCTGGGTGATGACGTGGTGCGGCACCTGCTCGATGTCGTTGTCGAAGAAGCGGGCGTTGTCCACGCGGGTCTGCTCGGTGAGCGTCTTGATCCGGGTGCGGGAGGCGAGCGAGGAGCACGGCTCGTTGAAGCCGATGTGCCCGTCGGTGCCGATGCCGAGGATCTGCAGGTCCACGCCACCGGCCTTGGAGAGCGCCGTGTCGTACGCCTCGCAGGCCGCCAGGACGTCCTCGGCGGAGCCGTCGGGGCCCATGAAGGCCTCCTGGGAGAGCCCGAGCGGCTCGACGACCTGGCGGAGCACGGTGGAGCGGTACGACTCGGGGTGGCCCGAGGGCAGTCCCACGTACTCGTCCAGCTGGGCGATCCGGGCCCGTGAGGCGTCCACGGAACCGGCCTTGACCTGGGCGATCAGGGCGTCGTAGATGGGCAGCGGAGTCGAGCCGGTGGCCACGCCGAGCAGCGCGTCGGGCTTGCGGCGCAGGAGGTCGGCGATGCCGTCCGCGATGAGCTCGCCGCCCGCCTTGGCGTCCTTGACGATGACAACTTCCACGCTGTGCCTGCCGATCTGGTGAGGGGCTGGTGAGGAGCCATGTGGTATAGACCAATCAAAGCCAAATCTAGCAGAGGAGGGGCCTTCCCCTCATGCCGTTCCGCCCCCCGGACGCCCCCGCCGCCTCCATCGTCGGCCGCCCCTGCCCCACCAGCCACTCGAACCTCTGACCCCTCCAGTTCAGGCCAGTGAGCCCCCCGTCGCGTCGATCCACTGCCCGGTCACCCAGCGCCCGTCGTGCGAGACCAGGAAGGCCACCACGTCGGCTATGTCCTCCGGGGTGCCGACCTTGCCCAACGCCGACATCGCCGCCGCTCCCGCCCAGGCCTCGTCGTTCCCCCGCAGCCAGCCGGCGTTGATGTCGGTGTCCACGATGCCCGGCGCCACCGCGTTGACCGTGATCCCGCGCGAGCCCAGCACCTTCGACAGATAGCGGGTGAACACGTCGAGCGCGCCCTTCGACATCGCGTATGCCATCAGGTCCGGCATCACCGCCGCGTGCGAGAGGCCCGTCGAGACGTTCACGATCCGGCCCCCGTCGCGCAGCCGCTCCGCGCCCAGCCGGGCGAGGAAGAACGGCGCCCTGGTGTTGACGGCGAAGATCCGCTCGTACTCCTCCGCGCCGATCGTCGCGAACGGTGCGGAGGCCCCGATCCCCGCGTTGTTCACCAGGATGTCCAGGCCGTCGGCGTGGGCGTCGAACGCGGCCCACAGCGCCTCCGCGTCCCCCGGGACCCCCAGCTCCTGCCCGATCGCGAAGGCCTCGCCACCGGCGGCCTCGATCGCCGCGACCGTCTCCTTCGCCGCCGCCTCGTTGCTCCCGTAGTGCACCGCGACCCGCGCGCCGTCCCGGCCGAGCCGCTCGGCGATCCCGCGGCCGATGCCCCGGCTGCCACCCGTCACCAGTGCGGTCTTCCCGGCCAGCCTCCCGGCCCGCTGCTCCGTGGTCCTGCTGTCGAGCACGCCCATGGCGACGCCCCCCTCATTTCTGTAGCGGTCGTTATGGAAAGACCGTACCCCACTTCCGTAGCACCCGCTATAGAATTCACTCCATGGTGACGACACAGCGTGGCCGCCCCCGCTCCTTCGACCGGCTCACGGCTCTGGAGAAGGCCACGATGGCCTTCTGGGAGCACGGCTACGAGACGACCTCCGTCGCCGACCTCACCCGCGCCATGGGCATCAGCGCCCCCAGCCTCTACGCGGCCTTCGGTGACAAGAAGACGCTGTTCGAGGAGGTCGTCGAGGCGTACGCCGGCTCGTACGGCGCGTACGGCGGCCGGGCCTTCGCGGAGGAGGCGACCGCCCGCGGCGCCATCGGCCGGGTCCTGAGCGAGGCCGCCGAGCTCTTCACGGAGCCCGGCCACCCCCGCGGCTGCCTGATGATCTCCGCCGCGATCAACTGCTCGACCCCCGAGGTCGAGGAGGCCCTGCGGGAGCGCAGGAACCACAACCTGGCCTCCTTCGAGACCCGGATACGCCAGGACATCGCCTCCGGGGAGCTGCCCGCCGACACCGACGCCCGGGCCCTCGCCCGCTTCAGCGGTGCCGTTCTCCAGGGGCTGTCCCAGCAGGCCCGCGACGGGGCGACCAAGGAGGAGCTGGCGGCCGTCGCGGCGACGGCGATGCTGGCCTGGCCGCCGCGGCGGCCGGAACGGGAGCAGAGGTAGCTGCCGGCCCGGCCGCCGCGGCGCGCGGAACGGGAGCAGAGGTGAGAGGCCCGGTTCCGCTGCCGGGCGGCCCCGGAAACACCCGCGGGCCGCGGCGCCCGGCGGGACCCTCAGCCCGCCCGGCACCGCAGCCCGGAGTTTTGCTCCGGCCGGGGGTGTGCGGTCCCTCGGCCGTGTGGGAGGTCTCGACGCAGTCAGGGCAGAGAGCGTCGGGTACCTCGTTCCATCCTCCTGTGCGGGGAGGATGGAGGTCTATCGCATTCATTGTGGACTAGACCATTCTTGTCTGTCCATCCACGGGAACGCGGTCCTTCCTGGCCCATCCTCCAGTACGGAGCGCCGGAGATCCAGGTTCACCGCCCCTTTATTCCGCGGGTACGCTCGCACCGTGCCCTCCATGAACGACCTCGTGCGCCAGCACACCGCCCTGAGCGACTCGGACCTCGAGTGGCTCCACCTGCTGGTGTCGGAGTGGCAGCTGCTCTCCGACCTCTCCTTCGCCGACCTCGTCCTCTGGGTCCCGACCCTCGACGGGACGCGGTACGTCTCCGTCGCGCAGATGCGGCCGAACACCGGCCCCACCTCCTACCAGGACGACATGGTCGGCCATCTCGTGCCGCGCGGCCGCCGCCCGCTGCTCGACGCCGCGCTCGACGAGGGCAGGATCGTCCGCGAGGGCGACCCGGAGTGGCGCGAGGAGGTCCCGGTACGGGTCGAGTCCATCCCCGTCCGCCGCGAGGGCCGGGTTCTCGGCGTCATCGCCCGCAACACCAACCTGCTGACCGTCCGCACCCCCTCCCGTCTGGAGCTCACCTACCTCCAGTCGGCCTCCGACCTCGCCCAGATGATCGCGGCCGGGACCTTCCCCTTCCCCGGCGAGCAGGTCGACATGGACTCCTCGCCCCGAGCCGGCGACGGACTCGTCCGCCTCGACGCCGAGGGCATCGTCCAGTACGCCTCGCCCAACGCCCTCTCCGCGTACCACCGGCTCGGCCTCGCCGCCGACCTCGTCGGCCAGCACCTCGGCCAGATCACCGCCGAACTCGCCCCCTCCCGCGGACCGGTGGACGAAGCCCTGGTCACGCTGGCCTCCGGCTACGCGCCGCGCGAGTTCGAGGTCGAGGGGAACAGCGGTGTGATCCAGCTCCGGGCCATCCCGCTCAAGCCGAAGGGCACCCGTATCGGTTCGCTCGTGCTGCTCCGGGACGTCACCGAACTGCGCCGCCGCGAGCGCGAGTTGATCACCAAGGACGCCACCATCCGGGAGATCCACCACCGGGTGAAGAACAACCTCCAGACGGTGGCCGCCCTGTTGCGCCTCCAGGCCCGCCGGATGGACTCCGAGGGCGGCCGCGAGGCCCTCAACGAGGCCGTGCGGCGCGTCGGTTCGATCGCGATCGTCCATGAGACGCTGTCCCAGAACCTGGACGAACGGGTGGAGTTCGACGAGATCGCCGACCGCGTGATCGCGATGGTCGCCGAGATCTCCCCGGGCCGGGTGACCTGCCGGCGCAACGGCCGCTTCGGCATTCTCGACGCCGAGGTCGCGACCCCGCTCTCGATGGTCCTCACCGAGATCCTCCAGAACGCCCTGGAGCACGCGTTCGCACAGGGCGACGAGGGCGCCGTCGAGGTCACCGCCGTACGGGGCGAGCCCAGGCCCGAGGCCCGGCTCCTGATCACGGTCCAGGACGACGGCCGCGGTCTGCCCGAGGGATTCGACCCGCAGCGGGCCGGCAACCTGGGTCTGCAGATCGTACGGACCCTGGTGGAAGGGGAGTTGGGCGGATCCTTCGACATGCTGCCGGGCGCCGAGCGCGGTACGAAGGTGGTCCTCGACATCCCCGTACAGCCGCAGAAGTAGCAGCCGCAGAAGTAACGGCCGCAGAAATACCGGCCGTAGAAGCGACAGTCGTAGAAGCGCCGGCCGCGGACACAGCAGCGAGCCCCGGACCGAAGAAGTCGGTCCGGGGCTCGAATGCTGTGGGTTACTGCTGCGCGCTGCGGCTCAAGGGCGGTGATTGCATACGCGATGTATGCGCCGCTCGCCTCAGGCTGTCGGTGGGCGTCAGGCGCTGGCGTTACGCGCCCGGTTGCGAGCGGCACGGCGCTTCATCGCGCGGCGCTCGTCCTCGCTGAGGCCACCCCAGACGCCGGAGTCCTGGCCGGACTCGAGCGCCCACTGCAGGCACTGCTCCATGACGGGGCAGCGGCGGCAGACGGCCTTGGCTTCCTCGATCTGCAGCAGCGCAGGACCGGTGTTGCCGATGGGGAAGAACAGCTCGGGGTCTTCCTCACGACAAACGGCGTTGTGACGCCAGTCCATGGCTGCTACCTCTCTAGGGTGTTACAAGCTGGTTGCTTGTGAATGTGAACGCTTTCACGAATCCCCCCGCAAGGGAAGGGCCGACTGCCAGATGAACTGGTGTGGTCCTAAGACTGAGGAGGGGTTCTGGCTCTCAGTGGAGGCCGGTGTTGCGGGCCGTCCCGATCGCCAAGAAGAGACTCCCAAACCCCAGCAACGGATACAACCCCTTCCGGAAAGTTTTTTTTGATTCCTCGGTGTCGGCTAGGTCACAGCCGTACTTCTAAGGGGTGGATGCGCGCCTAAACGTTCGAGTGAAAGGACTTTGGGCCCTTCCACTCACACAATCACACGCAGTGCACGGCGTACGCCTGTGAACGTCACGCTCGTACGCAGTCCCAGGTGGTCTCCGTCCATCTGCAGGGGGAGGGGAACCTTGGAATGCAAGGTGAAGTCGGTCAGGTCGTGCAGAGTTACCGCGTGCTTGCCGCGCGGCCCTCGTTCCGGGGTCGAGGTGAGCAGCTGGGTGGCGTACCGGGCCACCGCCGGGGTGGAGAGACGGCGCAGTCCGAGGACGTCCAGCGCGGTTTCGAAGGAGGCCTCCGGGGACGCGTACACCGGGCGATTGCCCAGGTAGGTCCAGGGGGAGGTGTTGCAGATTATGGAGAGGACCAGGTCCTCGACCGGCTCGGCGCCGGGGCGCTCCAGGGTGATCGTGCCGTGCCGGCGGTTCGGTTCCTCCAGGAACTGGCGCACCACCTGGCGCAGATAAAGGGCGTGGGTGGATCTCTTCCCGCGCTCCCGCTGCTGTTCGACCCGGCCGATGACACTCGCGTCGAAACCGAGACCGGCGCAGAAGGTGAACCAGCGGGACGGGACGGACTCGTCCTCCGTGCCCGGCGTTCCCGAGGCGAGACCGAGGCTCACTGTGCGTGCCCGCCGCTCACGCAACGCGTCGAGCAGGGCGCCGGTCGCCTCCACGGCGTCGTTCGGCAGTCCGAGGGCGCGGGCGAACACGTTCGTCGATCCGCCGGGGACGACCGCGAGGCCCGGGAGCCGGTCGGGGTCGGGCCCGCCGTGCAGCAGTCCGTTGACGACCTCGTTCACCGTGCCGTCGCCGCCGAGGGCCACGACCAGGTCGATGGTGCCGGAGTCCGCGGCCCGTCGGCCGAGGTCCCGCGCGTGCCCGCGGTACTCGGTGGTGACCGCCTCCAGCTTCATCTCGCTCGCGAGCGCGTGGATGAGCACGTCACGGGTGCGGGCACTGGTGGTGGTGGCTGCCGGGTTGACCACGAGAAGTGCGCGCATGAGCGCCAGGGTACCTACCCGGCGGTACCGGGCCCAGTCCAGCCCGATCCCTGGACGTATCCGCCCGGCCCCGGGCAAGCGTGACCGCCCGCCGCCGGCGCCGTACCCTCCCGGCCCCGGCGACTGCTCCCGCACGGCTCGGGCCCCTGTCCGTCCGGGCTCGGCCGCCGTCCCTCGGCTGTCCGTCCGGGCTCGGTCGTCGTCCCTCGGCCGGCTTCGCGTAGCGGGCACTCGCCCGGCTTCGGCCGGGCCGGCCGGCCCCCGCTACCCTGCCCTGTATGAGCAGTCCCGCTGAGAGCAGCACGGAGCAGACCCCCCGCCCCGCCCGACTCGCCGCCGCGGCGGCCGTGGCCGGTGTCGAGGCCCTCGGCCTCTTCGTCGGGGGTGTCTACATGCTGGTGCACGCGCTGGCCGGGACGTCCGAGGACCTCACCGGCGCCGCGACGGGCGCCGTGACGCTCGTCGCACTCGGACTCATCCCGCTCGCCGCCGCCCGTGGCCTGTGGATGCGCCGTTCCTGGAGCCGCGGTCCGGCCGTGATCACCCAGATCCTGGCCCTGCCGGTCGCCTGGCAGATGCTCCAGGCGAACAGCGTGATGATCCCGGCCGGCGTCGTCCTCGGCGTCCTGGCCGTCACCGGGCTCGTCCTCCTGGTGAACCCGGCCACGACCGAGGCGCTCGGCATCCGGCGCCCCGGTCAGGAAAGCTGACGAGGGTTACTCCTCGACCAGGAGCTTCTCCCGCAGCTGCGCCAGGGTCCGAGCCAGCAGCCGGGAGACGTGCATCTGCGAGATGCCGACCTCCTGCGCGATCTGCGACTGGGTCATGTTCCCGAAGAAGCGAAGCAGCAGGATCCGCTTCTCCCGGGGCGGCAGGTCCTCGAGCAGCGGCTTGAGCGACTCGCGGTACTCGACCCCCTCCAGGGCCTCGTCCTCCGCGCCGAGCGTGTCCGCCACCGCGGGCGACTCGTCGTCCGTGTCGGGGACGTCCAGGGAGAGCGTCGAGTAGGCGTTCGCCGACTCCAGACCCTCCAGGACCTCCTCCTCCGAGATCCCGAGCCGCTCGGCCAGCTCGTGCACGGTCGGCGAGCGGCCGTGCTGCTGGGAGAGCTCCGCCGTCGCCGTGGTCAGCGAGAGCCGCAGCTCCTGGAGCCGGCGCGGCACCCGGACCGCCCAGCCCTTGTCCCGGAAGTGGCGCTTGATCTCGCCGACGACCGTCGGGGTCGCGTACGTCGAGAACTCGACGCCGCGCTCCGGGTCGAACCGGTCCACCGACTTGATCAGACCGATGGTCGCGACCTGCGTCAGGTCGTCCAGCGGCTCGCCGCGGTTGCGGAAGCGCCGGGCCAGGTGCTCGACCAGCGGCAGGTGCATCCGCACCAGCTGGTTGCGCAGCTCGGCCTTCTCGGGGGAACCCTCCGGCAGCTCACGCAGCGTGACGAAGAGCTTCCGGGCGCCGCTCCGGTCGTGCGGGTCCGGAGTGACGGGGACGTCGGGGACGTCGTCGGACTCGTCTGCGTCCTCCGCCTTCTCCGCCTCGGCGACCGGCTCCGTGGCCGTCCCGGCGACGGCCTCGGTGGCCGGCTCCGCGGTCGCCGCCGCGGTCCCGCCCGCCTCGGAGGAGCCCTCCGCACGCGCGGGGCCCCGGGGGGCCTCGGAGACGCCTGGTGTCTCGGGAACCTCGTGGTGCTGCTCGTGCTCGCTCATCTGGTCCGCCTGCTCCGTAGCGACCTCATACGGCCGTGCCTGCTGCTCAGGGATGCCGGCCGTCGCGTCCCCGCGCCTCACGCCGGGCCTGGCCCCGCGCCGCGCTGTTTGTACAGGCTGATCGAGACCGTACGGTCATCGGCCACCGACGATTCCACCTTCCCGGCCAGTGCCGACAGCACCGTCCAGGCGAAGGTGTCCCGCTCGGGCGCCCGGCCGTCCGTGGTCGGGGCGGAGACGGTCACGTCGAGGGAGTCGTCGACCAGCCGGAAGACACAGCTGAGGACGGATCCCGGCACGGCCTGCTGGAGCAGGATGGCGCAGGCCTCGTCGACCGCGATCCGCAAGTCCTCGATCTCGTCGAGGGTGAAGTCCAAGCGCGCCGCGAGGCCGGCCGTGGCCGTACGCAGCACGGACAGATAGGCACCCGCAGCGGGCAGCCGGACTTCCACGAAGTCCTGGGTCCCGGGCTCGCCTGCGATCTGGGACACCCTCACCTCCAAGGTGGCACAAGCTCATTCGGGGCTCGGGGGGAGAGGCCCCCGAACCGGGCGGTACGCAGGGGGCTGCGCAGTCCGCCGTGACGCTATCGCGATCCGTCCCGCCGTGTCGCCGTGCACCCCTGCCCCCACCGGCCCCCGGTCGCCGGTCGTCACCCATGGTAGGCCCATGGGTGCGGACGGTGGGTAGGGGTCTGCGGGGGCCGGAAGCGAGCGACCGGCGGAGGGGTGACGTACCCAACCGTGGGGCGGGCGAATCGTCGAACGGCCGAATCGCCGGACGGTCGGACCATCGGCCCGGCCGCGGACTCAGACGATCGACCCGTCCACGAAGCACCAGCGCCAGGCCTCGCCCGGCTCGAAGGTCCGCATCACCGGGTGCCCCGTCGTGGAGAAGTGCCCCGTCGCGTGCTGCCCCGCCGACGAGTCGCAGCAGCCCACGTGCCCGCAGGTCAGACAGAGCCGCAGCTGGACCGGATGCGTGCCGTCCGCCAGGCACTCCGGGCAGGTGTCGGCCAGCGGCGCCGGTTCGGGGCGCGGCATTTCGGCAACGTGCGGGCACTCGCTCATGATGGCCAGGTTACGTTGCGGGACGAGACGGGGACGGGCATGGACGCTCTACAGCTGGTGGCACTCGTGGCGGCGAGCGCGGCGATCGCGGGGCTCGCCCGCAGGACCCCGGTGCCCGCGCCGCTCCTCCTGGTCGCCGCCGGTCTCGCCGCCGCCTACGTCCCCGGAGTGCCGGACTACACGCTCGACCCGCACATCGTGCTGCCGCTGATCCTGCCCCCGCTCCTCTACACGGCGGCCGTCGACTCCTCGTACCTCGACCTGCGGGCCAACATCCGGCCCGTCGCCCTGCTCTCCGTCGGGTACGTCCTCTTCGCCACCGTGGCCGTGGGCTGGCTCGCGTACGTCCTCGTGCCCGATCTGCCGCTCACCGCCGCCCTGGTGCTCGGCGCGGTCGTCGCCCCGCCGGACGCGGTCGCCGCCACCGCCATCGCCCGCAAGCTCGGCCTGCCGAACCGGATCACCACGATCCTCCAGGGCGAGTCCCTGGTGAACGACGCCACCGCCATCACCGCGTACAAGGTCGCCCTCGCGGCGGCCGTCGGCGAGGGCCTGAGCTGGGCCGGCGGCCTCGGGGAGTTCGCGCTCGCGGCCCTCGGCGGCATCGGCGTCGGCCTGGTCCTCATGGTCCCCATCCACTGGCTGCGCCGGGGCCTCGGCGACTCCCTCCTGCAGAACACGCTCTCCCTCCTCATCCCCTTCGTCGCCTACGCGGCGGCCGAGGAGGTCCACGCCTCCGGCGTCCTCGCCGTCGTCGTGGTCGGCCTCTTCCTGGGCCACCGCGCCTGGCAGGTCGACTTCGCGACCCGCCTCCAGGAGGAGGCCGTCTGGAAGATGGTCGCCTTCGTCCTGGAGTCCGCCGTCTTCGCCCTGATCGGCCTTCAGCTGCCGTACGTCGTCCAGGAACTCGGGCCGTACGGGATCGGCGAGGCGGCCTGGTACGCGGTCGGGGTGTTCGTCGCGGTGGTCGTGGTCCGGTTCGTCTGGGTCTATCCCGCGACCTTCCTGCCCCGGCTCTCCGCCCGGGTCCGGGAACGGGAGCCGGAGGTGGACTGGAGGGCCCCGCTCGTCGTCGGCTGGGCCGGCATGCGCGGGGTGGTCTCGCTCGCCATCGCCTTCTCCATCCCCGTGGTCACGGACGGCGTGGAGTTCCCGGCCCGCAACCTCGTCCTCTTCCTCACCTTCACCACCGTCATCGGCACCCTGGTCGTGCAGGGCCTCACCCTGCCGCCCCTCATCCGCTTCCTGAAGCTTCCCGGAAAGGACCGGTACGCCGAGACCCTGGCCGAGGCACAGGCCCAGAGCGAGGCCTCGCAGGCTGCCGAGGAGCGCCTCGACGCGCTGCTCGCCGACGAGCGCAACGCCCTGCCGAAGCCCCTCGCCGACCGGCTCCGCACGGTCCTGGAACGACGCCGCAACGCGGTCTGGGAGCGGCTCGGTGCCGTCAACGCGGTCACCGGGGAGACCGCCGACGACACCTACCGGCGCCTGTCGCGCGAGATGATCGACGCCGAGCGCGAGGTCTTCGTGCAGCTGCGCGACGCCCGGCGGATCGACGACGAGATGATGCGGACGCTGCTCCGCCGCCTCGACCTGGAGGAGG
Source organism: Streptomyces sp. CB02980 (assembly GCF_014451325.2). Taxonomy (GTDB): domain Bacteria; phylum Actinomycetota; class Actinomycetes; order Streptomycetales; family Streptomycetaceae; genus Streptomyces. The sequence continues at coordinate 349,439 of NZ_JACSCH020000004.1, forward strand.
CGGCGGCCTACCGCGAGGAGACCGCGGGCTGAGCCCCCGCCGTCCTGCCGGGTCTAGCTCTTCTGCGGGGCCCCGCCGTCCTGCCGGGCCTCGCCCCTCGGCTCGGCCCCGTCGTCCTGCCGAGGCGTGTCCGGGGCGCCCGTGACGACCGCCACGAGCCGGGTGCCCGCCGGGAACGCGCCCTCCTCCGCCAGGGCCGTGAGGCCGAGCAGCATTTTGGCCACATACAGCCGCTCGATGGCGAGTCCGTGCCGCGCCTCGAAGTCGCGTGCGAAGGCGTCCAGAGCCGGGGACACGCGCGCGTAGCCCCCGCCGTGGAAACGCTCGTCCAGGCTCCAGTCGCCGCGCGGACCGCCGAACGCCGCCTCCTGGAGGGCGCGTACCTCCCCGCCCAGGAAACCGCCCTTGAGGACCGGGACGCCCAGCGCCCTCCCCCTGCCTCCGGCGGGAGGCGCCCCCGGCCCCGGGGACAGGCCGGCCGCGAGACCCGCGAGGGTGCCGCCCGTGCCGCAGGCGACGGCGACCGTGTCCGCCACCCCGGCGAGCTCCCGGCCCAGCTCCACGCACCCCTGGACGGCGAGCGCGTTGCTGCCGCCCTCCGGGACCACGTACGCGCCCGCGGGGGCCTGTTCCAGGAGCATCGCGCGCGTGGCCGGGTCGTTCTTCGCGCGGTACGTGGCCCGGTCCACGAACACGAGCCGCATCCCGTCCGCCGCACACCGCGCGAGCGAGGGGTTGAGCGGCCGCCCGGCCAGCTCGTCGCCGCGCACGATCCCGACCGTGGGGAAACCGAGCAGCCGTCCGGCGGCCGCCACCGCGCGCAGGTGGTTGGAGTACGCGCCGCCGAAGGTCAGCACGGGACGGCCGCCCGCCGCCTCCAGGTTGAGCGCGAGCTTGCGCCACTTGTTGCCCGGCAGATCGGGATGGATGAGGTCCTCGCGCTTGAGCGACAGCGTGAGCCCGCGCCGGGTGAAGCGCTCGTCCTCCACCGGCTCCAGGGGCGAGGGGAGCCGGGGCCGCAGGCGGGAGAGGTCGAACGCGTTCACCCGGCCATTGTCCGGGTGCCGGGCCGTGGTCCGCGCGCTCCGAACGGTCAGCGCAGGAGGTCGGCCACCCGCTCGCGCATCGAGGCCATCGTGAAGCCGCGCGGGTCCACCTTCCCGGGCTGCCACTCCAGGTGCCCGATGACCGAGCGCTGCGTCCAGCCGTGCACCCGGCACAGCGCGGCCGCCGCCTTCGCGATGGCCTCCAGCTGGACCTTCGGCCACGGGTCCGCGCCGTCGCCGAGGTTCTCGCACTCGAAGCCGTAGAAGTACCGGTTTCCGTCCGTCGTGGCCTCGTCGTCCCGGGGCAGGCCCTGCTCGGCGACGACCGCCCTGAGGACCTCGTCGTCGCCGAGGCCCGCGTGGTTCGCGCGGCCGTAGCCGACGAGGTGGACGGTGCCGTCCTTGGCGATCACGCCGTGACAGAGGGGTCCCGGCAGGCCCTCGTAGCCGTCCCGGCAGATCCGGACGGTGTTGGCGGTGCCGCGGGTCACGGTGTGGTGGATCATCACGCCGTGCACGGGGCCCCAGGGGCCCTTGTGGTTGCGGTTGTGGGTGGACCATTCGCCGACCTGGACGACCGCGAGGTCCGCGTCGCGCAGCGCGTCGAGGAACCTGCTCGCGGACATGGGGGTGGACATGACCGACTCCCTTCGGAGGACGGGTGGGGGCTTCCGGAACGCCGGAGTCCGGAGTGCCGGAGGTTCCGGAGTACCGGAGTCCGCCACTCCGCTGCCAGCCGTTCGGGCCGTGTGCGAGCCGATCCGGACAGGGCCCCGTGGGGCGGGTGGGACTCCGCTGTTCGGATGGAAATCACGTGACATGCCCCGAAGATCGTCGAACAGTCCCACTCGAATGTGTAATGGCGCCGACACGCTCCGTGCTGAAAGGCTTCGTCTCGCAACTCAGTCATACGAGAGGGAGTTCCATGTCCGTTGGTTCGGTTGGCGACGAGGTCCGCGTCGCGGAGCAGCAGGCGCCGCAGCAGAGTCTGGGCACCGCTGCCGCGCGGAACCTCGCCACGACCACCAAGTCGGCGCCGCAGATGCAGGAGATCACCTCACGGTGGCTGCTGCGGGCGCTGCCCTGGGTCCAGGTGCAGGGCGGTACGTACCGGGTGAACCGGAGGCTCAGCTACTCCGTGGGTGACGGCCGGGTCACCTTCGTCCAGACCGGAGAGCGCGTCGCGGTCATCCCCGCCGAACTCGGCGAACTCCCCGTCCTGCGCGGCTACGAGGACGAGGAGGCCCTGACCGAGCTCGCGGCCCGCTGCCGCCAGCGGGAGTACGCGGCCGGCGAGGTCGTCGCCGTCGCCGGCGAGCCGACCGACCGGGTCCACCTCCTCGCGCACGGCAGGATCGAGCAGATCGGCGAGGGACCGTACGGCGACGAGGCAGTCCTCGGAGTCCTCGCCGACGGCGCCTACTTCGGCGACAACGCCCTCGTCGACCCGGAGGCCACCTGGGAGTGGTCCGCCCGCGCCGCCACCGCCTGTACGGTCCTGGAGCTCACCAGGGACGACGTACGGAACCTCGCGGAGCGGGCCGGCTCGCTCGCCGCCCACCTCGCGAGCGTGGCCGCCCTGCCCCACCAGCGGACCAACAAGTACGGCGAGGCCGAGATCGACCTCTCCGCGGGCCACGTCGGCGAGGCCGTCGTCCCGCACACGTACGTCGACTACGACGCCTCGCCCCGCGAGTACGAGCTGAGCGTCGCCCAGACCGTGCTGAAGGTGCACAGCCGCGTCGCCGACCTCTACAACCAGCCGATGAACCAGACCGAGCAGCAGTTGCGGCTCACGGTCGAGGCGCTCCGCGAGCGCCAGGAGTACGAGCTGGTCAACAACAAGGAGTTCGGCCTCCTCGCCAACTGCGACTACGAGCAGCGCCTCCAGCCCCACGACGGCGCCCCCAGCCCGGACGACATGGACGAGCTGCTCTCCCGCCGCCGGGGATCCAAGCTGTTCCTCGCCCACCCGCGCGCCATCGCCGCCTTCGGCCGCGAGCTCAACAAGCGCGGTCTGGTGCCCGAGACGATCGACATCAACGGCAACCGCATCCCGACCTGGCGCGGTGTGCCGATCTACCCGTGCAACAAGATCCCGGTCTCGGACGCCCGGACCACCTCGATCATCTGCATGCGTACGGGCGAGGCCGACCAGGGCGTGATCGGTCTGCACCAGACCGGCATCCCCGACGAGATCGAACCGAGCCTCTCCGTCCGCTTCATGGGCATCGACGAGCAGGCGATCATCTCCTACCTGGTCACGGCCTACTACTCGGCGGCGATCCTCGTCCCGGACGCGCTCGGTGTCCTGGAGAACGTCGAGGTCAGCCGCTGGCGTTGAGCCGACGGCGCCCGGGGGCGGGGACCGAACCCTCCCGCCCCCGGGCGCTCCCGGCCCGTCGCCGCGCAGCATCGCCACGGAGGAGACGAAGGAAGTGACCGTGACCATTGCCGGCGGGGATGCCGTCACCGACGGTCAGGGGGCCGTGCGGCTCCTGGACCGCACGCGGGCGGCCGTCCATCCCCAACTGCGCTCGACCGTCGAGACCCTGCCCGGTTCGATACGGCGGGTGGCGATGTACCACTTCGGCTGGGAGCACGCCGACGGCACCCCGGCCACGGAGCAGCCGGGCAAGGCCATCCGGCCCGCCCTGGTCCTCGCGGCGGCCCGTGCGCTCGGCGCCGACGAGGGCCCGGCGGTGAGGGCCGCGGCGGCGGTGGAGCTCGCGCACAACTTCACCCTGCTCCACGACGACATCGTCGACGAGGACGTGACCCGGCGGCACCGGCCCACCGCCTGGACGGTCTTCGGCATCCCGGACGCGCTGATCGCCGGTGACGCGATGAGCGCGCTCGCCCTGCGGATGCTCGCCGAGGATCCGCACCCCGCCTCGGCGGCCGCGTCCGCCCGGCTCGCCGCCTGCGTGATCGAGCTCTGCGCGGGACAGCAGGCGGACTGCGCCTTCGAGCAGCGGGCGCCGCGCGAGGTCACCCTCGACGAGTGCCTGGCCATGGCCACGGCCAAGACCGGCGCGCTGCTCGGCGCCTCCTGTGCCATCGGCGCGCTCTACGCGGGCGCGGGGGAGGAGGAGGTCGCGGCGATGGACGCGTTCGGCCGGGAGGCGGGCCTCGCCTTCCAGCTGATCGATGACCTCATCGGGATCTGGGGCGACCCGGACCGCACGGGCAAGCCCGCCGGAGCCGATCTGGTCGCCCACAAGAAATCGCTGCCGGTGGTGGCGGCGCTCGCCTCGGGAACCCCGGCGGGCGACGAACTGGCCGAGCTGTACGCCCGCCCGGTCCTCGACGCCGCGGCGGTGCGGGCGGCCGCGGAGGCGGTCGAGCGGGCCGGTGGGCGCGACTGGGCGCAGGACCAGGCGGCCGAGCGGATGGGCCGCGCCGTCGAGCATCTGGCCCAGGCGGTCCCGGACCTGGCGGCGGCGGGGGACATGCTGGCGCTCGCGGAGTTCGTCACGCGGCGCACGCGCTGAGACCCCGGGGCCTCTTCACGCCTCGGGGACGATCCGGTTGACCACGGTCTCGATCAGGTCGTCCAGGTCCCGGTCGCCGTGCAGGCCGGGGACCGTGAAGTGGTCGAGCAGCAGCCCGGTGAGGGCGAAGTAGAGCAGCCGGACGGTGTCCGCGTCCCCGGGCATCCCGGCCTGCAGGTGCCCCTGGATGTTGGCGTCCAGATCGCTCCGGAGCACCTTGGTGAGCTGGGTGCGCAGCTCGGGGCGGCGCACCGCTTCGAGGCGGAGCTCGAAGAGCCCGAGGTAGCAGGTGCGCTGGGCGGCGAGCCGCTGAGCGACCTGGCGCATGAGCTCGAAGACCAGGGCGCGGCTCGGCGCCGGCAGCATGGCGGTCTCGATGACTCCGGGCTCGGGGGTGAGCCGTACGAAGATCCGGTCGGCGACCTCGGAGAGCACCTGGTCCCGGTCGCGGAAGTAGTTGGACGAGGTGCCCGTGGGGACCCCGGCGCGGGCATCGACCGCGCGGAAGGTCAGCCCGCGGGCCCCTTCGTCCGCCAGGACCTGGATGGCGGCGTCGAGCAGCGCCGTACGTCGTTCGGGGTTTCTCGCCATGTCGTGTTCCTCCTTCGTCGAACTTCTTCGAAAATAGAGCTTGCGCAACCACTACAGATGAAGCACTATAACCGTCGTGGTTGCGATCGCAGCCGCGATCAGTAGTGGAAGAGGACCGGTTTGCGCAAGCTCACGTACTTCATCGCCTGCACCATCGATGGCTTCATCGGTGACCCCAAGGGTGATGCCACCTCCATGTACCAGTTCGTGGACGCCCCGTTTCTGGAGTTCCTGACCGGCGAGTACCCGGAGACCGTCTCGGCGCAGGGCCGGGAGATGCTCGGGATCGACGCCGACAACAAGCGGTTCGACACCGTCGTCCAGGGGCTGGGGTCGTACCGGATCGCCCTGGACATCGGTGTCACCAGCCCGTACGGCCACCTGCGGGAGTTCGTCGCCACCCGCTCGCTGGGCGAGTCGCCCGACGCGAACGTGGAGCTGATCGCCGACGACCTCGTCGGCCGCGTCCGCGAGCTCAAGGCCGAGGACAGTCCCCTGGACGTCTGGCTCTGCGGTGGCTCCACGATCGCCGGCGAGCTCATCGAGGAGATCGACGAGCTGATCATCAAGACCTATCCGCAGGTGTACGGCTCCGGCATGCCGATGTTCGGCGCCGACTTCGAGCCCCGCGACTTCGAGCTGAAGGACCTGCGCGTCTTCGGCAACGGAGCGTTCGTCCGTACGTACACCAGGAAGCGGTAGACGGCGGCAGGCGCTCCCGTGTGAGCCGTCCTACCCTGGATCTATGGGTGACGAGGTGCCTCACACGACGCGGGACCCCCGGGGCGAGCACGGCTGCCCGGCCTGCGGGCAGCCGCGAGCGACGACGGCCACCCGGCACAAGGTCCTCGGGGCCTGGGTGCCGGAGTGGGAGGTGCAGCCCTGCCGCAACCCGGACTGCACGCTCTACGAGGGCGTGGAGGCGGACCTGGGCGGGAGCGCGCGAACGGCTGCCGACGTGGTGGCGGGCACGCGTCCCGTCGCGGGTGCGGAAGCCGCGAGCACGCACGTGACCGGCAAGAACGGCGAGATCGGGAGAAGTCAGGCCACGGGGTGACCGGACGCGCGCCGGAGCCGGTCATACGGCTACAGTCCGCGCATGTCATCGGAGTCGACGGAAGTCTGGACCGGCTGGTACCGGGACCGCAGCGGCGCGGAAGCGATCGTCATCACGGCCGACGGGCGGCATGTCGCCACCCGGATCAGGGGGATCGAGTACACGGGCGAGGGATTCGCCGCGCTCAGCGCGGCGGCAGAGGGCGGGCAGGCCCTCACCGCCTGCGTCCTGGAGTGGGACCTGCCGCTCCCCGTCGTCATGGATGGTGCCTCCCAGCAGGCCACGCTGAGCTGCCTGCTGACCCTCGGTGAGCGCGCGGACCTCAGCCTGACGCTGCACTACGGGGGCGCCGCCTTCGAAGCGTGCGTCGCCGGAGGTGACTTCGACGGGGCGCTCGAACGGGTCAGGCGCCAGCTGCCGCCCGGCGCGGATTTCGGCCGCCGACTGCTCCAGGCGGCCTGAGAGCTGCTTCAGGTGACCTGAGGGCTGCTCCAGGCGGCCTGAGAGCACCCGTACCGGAACGGAGAACGAGGACGGCGGCGCCCCGGGGAGGGGGCGCCGCCGCTTCTCGTTCTGCGCGTGCTCAGCTCTTGAACGCGGAGGCGAGGCCGAAGCGCCACAACTGGTCGACGCGGGACCGCTCCTGGGCGTTCGGCTGGGCGTTCTGGCAGGACGTGCCGGGGCCGCCGCCCGACATCAGCTCGCTGCACGGACCGCTGTAGTGGTCCGGCAGCCCGAGGACGTGCCCGGTCTCGTGGGCGGTCACACGGGTGGAGTTGTACTGCTGGTTCTGCCGGTAGTCGAGGAAGATGTAGCCGCTGCCGTGGCCGTCGGTGCTCGCGTACGAGCCACGGGAGTCGTTGCCCTCGTAGTAGGCGAAGTCCGGGTTGCCGCCCTCGACGAGCCGGACGTTCGCCACCGAGCTGTTCCATATCTGGGCCGAGCGGGAGATCTGGCTGCGGAAGCTCGGCGCGTTGGAGGCGCTGTAGACCACGGTGACGGCGGCCGCGCCGGGAGCGGCGGCCCGCTTCTTCGCCACCGACTTCACGACGGCGTCGAAGAAGGCCTGGTTGGCCTTCGCCTCCTCGGCCGAACCGGCGTACGCCACGGCGGCGTTGCCGGCGGACGGGACGCCGGTGGGGGCGCTCGCCGCCACGGCCGGGGCCGCGCCGAGGGAGGCGGCGAGACCGAGGCCGAGGGCGGTGGCCAGGACAGAGGTGAGGACCTTGGGGTGACGCATGGGGGGCTCCTCCTGTAGGGGATGGGAGAGAGTCTCGGGGGAGCCGGGGCGCGTGGGGATGATGTCAACCGGCGATAGCATCACCGCATCACCTGGTCGAAACACCCCCAACTCCCTTGAAATCAAAGGTGATTGAGGGGTTCCGGGTATCTGGTGCGAGCCATGGAGCCGCCCTACCCTCGGGGCATGGAGCTGGAGGTGAGACACCTGCGCGCGCTCTGCGCCATCGCGGACACGGGCAGCCTGCACAAGGCGGCCCGGCAACTGGGCATGAGCCAGCCGTCGTTGACCACCCAGCTGCGCCGCATCGAGAACTCCCTGGGTGCCGAGCTCTTCTCCCGCGGCCGCACCGGCTGCCGCCCCACCCCGCTCGGCCGCTCCCTGCTCAGCCGGGCCCGCCCGCTCGTCGCCGACATGGCGGCGCTCGTCACCGAGACCCGGGCCGCCGCCGCCCGCACCGACGGACTCGGGCTCCGCGTCGGCTCCACCGCGAGCCGGGCGCTCCCGGGCTGGCTGCGCCGGCTCCGCCAGCGGCTGCCCGGCACCGACATCGGCCTGCGGATGGACGTCTCCGCGAACGCGCTGCTGCGGAGCGTCGCCGCCGGGCAGCTCGACGTGGCCTTCGTGCACGAGGTGGAGGGCTGCCCGTTACGGGTCCCCGAGGGCCTCAAAGGGCGGGTCCTGGTCGCCCGCGAACCGCAGTTCGTCTCCATGGCCCGCGACCATCCGGCCGCCGCCCGGCCCGTGGTGGACCTCGCCGACCTGGCCGGCGACCACTGGATGGTCGACCCGACCGTGGACGGCGAATGGGACGGCCTCCGCCGGGTCCTGGACGCCGCCGGCATCGACCCGCCGCTGCTGCACGGCGACTACCACACGGCCGCCTCCCTCATCGTCCTCGGCGAGGCAGTCGCCCCCTGCCAGCCGACCTCGGGCCCGCGCGAGGACATGGCCGTCCGCCCGCTGCGCGGCGACCCGCTGGCCGTCCGGCTCGTGCTGTACGCGCGCCCCGGGGCGCCCCTGGACACGCTGTACGCGGAACTCGCGGCGGCCTACCGGGAGGTGGCCCTGAGGGCGGCCCCGTACCGCGAGTGGCTGCGGCGGCAGGGGACGGCGGCGATGCTGTCCGTGGGGCCGTGCATGATGACGGCATGAGCGAACACCCGGCACAGGCACTGGTCCGACACGCCCGCCCCGAGGACCTGCCGCGGGTCGTGGAACTCATCGCCGAGCACGCGGCGTACGAGAAGGCGGCGCCCCCGGCGCCCGGCCTCGCGGACCGGCTCACCGGCCTCCTCTTCGGCACCGAAGCGCCCCGCCTCCGCTGCCTTGTCGCGGCCCTCCCCGACGGCACCCTCGCGGGCTACGCGAGCTGCGCCCCGGAGCTCTCCACCTGGGACGGCACGGAGTACCTCCACATGGACTGCCTCTACCTCACGGAGACCTCCCGGGGCCACGGCCTGGGCCCGCTCCTGATGGCGGCGGTCCGCGCGGAGGCGAGCCGACTCGGACTCGCGGAGATCCAGTGGCAGACCCCCGCGTGGAACGAGAGCGCGATCCGCTTCTACGACCGGCTGGGCGCCACGTCGAAGGAGAAGCAGCGCTACAGCCTCCGCACGGAGGCGTAGGCGGCCCGCAGGCGCTCAGCCGCGGGGCGGCGGCCAGGGCCCGGCGAGCAGCCGCCCGGCCCGCAGCCACCAGCGCACGAGCTCCCGACGGGCGGGCTCCAGGGAAGCCCAGTGACGCACACTCTTCGGATGATCGTCCTTCATCCCGTCCTGGAGATCCTCGGTACGCGCGACTTCGGCCTCTGGCCGGTCGCGGACTCGGGGACGTACGGCTTCCTGCCGCTCAGTGGCCGGCTCGGTACGGCGGAGGTCGGTACGGCGGTGATGCGCATCGCCGAGTGCAACACCGTCGATCCGGTGGACGAGGATCGTCCGCAGCGCCCGGCCGATCCGCTGGGCGGCTTCCTTCATGGGCTGCTGACCATGGAGGACCTCTTCGCGGCCGGGGGGCTGCGGGTCACCGACACCGCGACCGGCGTCACGCTCCTGCCCGGCTGCTGCAACGGGCTGGACGAGCGGCGCGACTGGTTCGAGGTCCTCGACGGGGACGGGTGGGCCGGCTTCGGCCACGACCCCTCGCCGCTCGCGGAGCGCGTCGGCGACACGGTGCGGCTGACCGTCGACACCGAACGGGCCGACAGCCCGGTGATCGAGCTCCCCGTCACCGACCTGCGGCGCCTCCTTGCCGGCGCGGAACGCGATCTGGCCGGCTTCCTCCGGACGGCAACCGAGTGGACCACCCGGTACGTCCCCGGCCACGCGACCGCGGTGGCAGCCGCGCTGGCCAGGGCCCTGGTGCTGCCGGCGCCGACGGAGGGGCGGGTAGGCCCTACTCCGTGACGTCCTGCGGGTACCAGCGCAGCTCGACCGTGTTGCCGTCCGGGTCCTTGACGTAGACCGACTGGGCCGAACCGCGGGCGCCCCAGCGGGGGACGGGGCCCTCGATGACGTCGAACGTCCCGGAGTCGAGGACCTCCTGCCAGTCGAGGGGGTCCACGACGAGGCATATGTGATCGACGTTGGACTCGCCGCGCGGGCGCGAGAAGAGGTCGATGACGGTGCTCTCGTCGATCCGCACGGACGGGAAGGACACCTTCCCGGCCCGCCATTCCTCGACCCGCTCGCCGGCGAGCCCAAGGGGCCCGGTGTAGAAGGCGAGGGCCTTGTCGACGTCGGTCACGTTGAGTACCAGGTGGTCGAATGCTTTGACGCGCATGGAGCATCACCCTTCTGTAGGAACGTCGGTATTGCGGCGGGAAAGTCCGAAGGGGTACGACCGCCAGGCGGTCGTACCCCTTCGGAAGAGAACCAGAAGGTCAGGCCTTCTTCGTCTCCCAGAAAATGCGGTCGATCTCGGCGATGAGCTCCAGCGCCTTCTCGCCCGTCTTCGGGTCCGTCGACGCCTTGGCGGCCGAGAGGGCCTTCAGGGTGTCGTTGACCAGCTGGTTGAGCTCGGGGTACTTCTCGAAGTGCGGGGCCTTGAAGTAGTCGCTCCAGAGCACCGAGACGTGGTGCTTGGCGAGCTCCGCGCGCTGCTCCTTGATGACCGTGGCGCGGGCGCGGAAGTGCGCGTCCTCGTTCGCCTGGTACTTCTCCTGGACAGCCTTGACCGACTCGGCCTCGATGCGGGCCTGGGCCGGGTCGTACACGCCGCACGGGAGGTCGCAGTGGGCGCTGACCTTCACCTTGGGGGCAAACAGGCGGGAGAGCATTGAGCCGTCCTTCCTCGTGATCGTCTTCTCAGGTGGGACATTACTCGGTGAGAAGGGCGATTTCGCGGGCGCCCCCTGGGGCTTAGGTCAAAAGTCCAGGGTCACCATGGGACTCGTGTACGAGTGAACGAGCGGATGTGTGGGTGGATGCGGGTGTGGACCGGCGGGCGGAGCGGGAGGTGCCGATGAGGGAATCGGGGCGGGAGCGGGTGGCGGAGGCCGGGGCTCCGTTCGGTGTCGCCGAGGTGACGGGGGTGTCCATGGTGCCCACCCTGCTCCACGGGGATCAGCTGCTCGTGCACTACGGAGGACGTCTGCGGCCGGGGTGCGTGGCCGTGGTGCGGCATCCGCTCCAGCAGGATCTGCTCATCGTGAAGCGGCTGATCGAGCGACGTGACGGCGGCTGGTGGGTGCTCGGCGACAACCCGGACGCCGAGGGCGACAGCCGGGTCTTCGGGGCCGTACCGCCCGAGCTGGTTCTCGGGCGGGTGCGGGCGCGCTACCGGCCGCTGACGCCGGGGCGTCAGCGGTCGCCCGGGGTGACGCTCTCCTGGCTGTTCTCGGCGGTGAGGCCCGTCCGGTCCGGCCGGTCGGCCTCCAGGCGCTTGCGGGCCCGGTAGGCGGCCACGTTGGCGCGGGTCGCGCAGCGGTCCGAGCAGTAGCGCCGGGAGCGGTTGGTGGACGTGTCCAGGTAGGCGTTGCGGCAGGGCGGTGCCTGGCAGAGGCCGAGCCGGTCGGCGCCGAACTCCGTCAGGTGGAAGGCCAGCCCCATCGCGCAGATCGCGGCGTATCCCGTGGTCGCGTTCGAGGAGTGGTCGGCGAGGTGCATGTGCCACCGGGGCTGGCCGTTCTCGTCGAGGATGTCGTGGCCGGAGATCTGGGGGCTGACCGGGAACTCCAGGAGGAGCGAGTTCAGGAGGTCGACGGCCCCCGTGTGGTCGCCCTCGTCGGCCAGGGCGAAGACCGCCCGCAGCCGGGTCCGTACCGCGCGGAAGCGGGGCAGGTCCGCCTCCGTGACCCGCCGGGCCATCTGGGAGGCCGCGCCGAAGAGCTCCCGGATCACCTCGACGGAGGTGAGGGAGTCCTTGCCGCGCGCCGGCTCCTCGGTGTTGACCAGACGTACGGCGAAATCCGAGTAATGGGCCAGTTCCACTTGTAGTCCTTACTGCGGCGGGCTAGTGTCTCGGTCGGAAGGGGTAACAACTGTTTACCCTTTGAGGGTATTACAAAGAGGGGGAGGAACGGCGATGACCGGAACCGACTGGGCGGCCTGGCAGCAGAGCTGGGACCGTCAGCAGGAGTGGTACATGCCGGACCGGGAGGAGCGCTTCCGGGTGATGCTCGACATGGTCGAGGCCTTGGTGGGACCGAAGCCCCGCGTCCTCGACCTCGCGTGCGGTACGGGAAGTATCACGGATCGGCTCCTCAAGAGGTTCCCGGAGGCGACCAGTACCGGTGTCGATCTCGACCCGGCCCTCCTCGCCATCGCCGAGGGCTACTTCGCCGGCGACGAGCGCGTCACCTTCGTGACCGCCGACCTCAAGGACCCCGACTGGGCCGCCGGGCTGCCCCACGACTCGTACGACGCCGTCCTCACCGCCACCGCGCTCCACTGGCTCCACAGCGAGCCCCTGACGGCCCTCTACGGCCGGCTCGCCGGTCTCGTCCGCGACGACGGCGTCTTCATGAACGCCGACCACATGATCGACACGGCCACCCCCCGGATCAACGCCGCGGAGCGCGCCCAGCGCCACGCCGTCATGGACCGCGCCAAGACCGGCGGGGCCCTGGACTGGGCCGAGTGGTGGGCCCTCGCCGCCAAGGACCCCGTCCTCGCCGAGCCCACCGCCCGCCGCTTCGAGATCTACGGCGAGCACGCCGACGGCGACACGCCCTCCCCGCGCTGGCACGCCGACACCCTCCTTGCCGCCGGATTCGGCGAGGCAAGGACCGTCTGGGCCTCGCCCTCCGACACCCTGCTCCTCGCCGTGAAGTAGCCCGCGCGGATACGGGAAGGGGCGGTACGGGTTCTCCCGTACCGCCCCTTCCCGTAGGAAGCGCCTCGCGGCACTCGTCCTACGGCACCTCTGTCCTACAGCACCTTCGACAGGAACGCCTTCGTCCGGTCGTGCTGCGGGTTGCCCAGGACGTCGCGCGGGTTGCCCGACTCGACGACCACACCGCCGTCCATGAAGACCAGCGAGTCGCCGACCTCACGGGCGAAGCCCATCTCGTGCGTGACGACGATCATCGTCATGCCCGACTCGGCGAGGTCCCGCATGACGTCGAGGACGTCACCGACCAGCTCCGGGTCGAGCGCCGAGGTCGGCTCGTCGAAGAGCATCAGCTTCGGCTCCATCGCCAGTGCGCGGGCGATGGCGACACGCTGCTGCTGACCGCCGGAGAGCTGCGACGGGTAGTTGCCCATCTTGTCGCCCAGGCCGACCCGGTCGAGCAGCCGCTGGGCCCGCTCGCGCGCCACGGCCTTGGACTCGCCCTTCACCTGGATGGGCGCCTCCATGACGTTGCCCAGGGCAGTCATGTGCGGGAAGAGGTTGAAGCGCTGGAACACCATGCCGATGTCACGGCGCTGGACCGCGACCTCACTGTCCTTCAGCTCGTAGAGCTTGCCGCTCTTCTCCCGGTAGCCGACCAGCTGGCCGTCGACCGACAGCCGGCCGCCGTCGACCCGCTCCAGGTGGTTGATGCAGCGGAGGAAGGTCGACTTGCCGGAGCCGGAGGGCCCGACGAGGCAGAAGACCTCTCCGTTCTGGACCTCCAGGTCGATGCCCCGGAGGATGTGTGCCGCGCCGTAGGACTTGTGGACGCCTTCGGCCTTGACCATGGGCTGGCCGGTCATCCCGACACCTCCGAACGCTTGAACATAGTCAGGTTCGCACGAACCCGCTGCCAGGGGGTGGGCGGCAGACTCCGCAGCGAACCGCGGGCGAAGCGACGCTCCAGGTAGTACTGGCCGACGCTGAACACACTGGTCAGCACCAGGTACCAGATGGAGGCGACGAACAGCATCTCCATCACGGCGCCGGCCGTGCTTCCGATGTTCTGGGAGGCCCGCAGCAGTTCGGTGTACTGCACGGCCGAGACCAGTGACGAGGTCTTCAGCATGTTGATGAACTCGTTGCCCGTCGGCGGCACGATGACCCGCATGGCCTGCGGAAGGACGACCCGCCCCATGGTCTTGGTCTGGGACATGCCGAGCGCGTGCGCGGCCTCCGTCTGCCCCTCGTCGACGGACTGGATGCCGGCCCGGACGATCTCCGCCATGTAGGCGCCCTCGTTGAGGCCGAGGCCGAGCAGCGCGACCATGAACGGCGTCATGACGTCGACGGTCTCGTTCTTGTAGATCGGCCCGAGGTTGATGTACTCGAAGATCAGCGACAGGTTGAACCAGACCAGCAGCTGCACGTAGACCGGGGTGCCCCGGAAGAACCAGATGTAGAGCCAGGCGACGGCGCCGGTCACGGGGTTCTTGGACAGCCGCATGACGGCGAAGACGACACCGAGGACGAGGCCGAGGGCCATCGAGGTGACGCTGATGATCACGGTGTTCGCCAGGCCGTCGAGGATCGACGGGTCGAACAGCTTGTCCCACACCGTGTCCCAGATGATGTTGCCCTGGGAGAAGGCGTAGACGAGCCAGCCGAGCAGCGCGACGACCACGACGGCGCTGATCCAGCGGCCGTAGTGGCGTACGGGGATGGCCTTGATCGCCTCGTACGGCGTGCCCGAGGGGCCGGACCCGGCCGGAGCGGCGGCCGGGTCCTTGGAGATCTTGTCAGTCATGACGACTGCCCTTCAGTGGAGCGGGGAGGTCACTTGCAGGCGTTGACGGGGAAGGTCACTCGCCGGCGTTGACGGTGGCCGACTTGACGGCGCTGTCCGTGACGTCCCACTTCTTCAGGGCATCGGCGTAGGTGCCGTCCTTGATGATCGCGTCGAGCGCTTCCTTGACGGCGTCGCGCAGCTGGGTGTTCTCCTTCGAGACACCGATGCCGAAGAGGCCGACGTCGCTCTGGCTGCCGACGACCTCGAAGTCGTTGCCGCCGCCCGAGGTCTTCGCGATGTACGCGGCCACCGGGTAGTCGTTGAGGTCGGCCACGGCGCCGCCGGCCTTGACGCGGGTCTGCGCCTCGGCGTCGGTGTCGAAGGCCTGGATCGTCAGCTTGTTGGCGCCGCACTTCGTGGCCTGGGCCTTGAAGGTGTCCTCGTAGATCGTGCCGCGCTGGACGGCCACGGTCTTGCCGCAGAGGTCGTCGAGCGAGTTGATGCCCTGCGGGTTGCCCTTCTTGACCAGCAGGGAGACGCCGGAGCTGAAGTAGTCGACGAAGTCGATGCCCTTGCCGATCTTCTTCCCGTTGTCGTCCAGGCCCTCCTGCCGCTTCTTGTTGTCCGTCATCGAGGACATGATCAGGTCCTGGCGGCCGGTGTAGATCGAGGTGATCAGACCGTCGAAGGTGCCCGAGGTGAACTTGAGCTCGACACCGAGCTGCTTGCTCAGGGCCGCGGCGATGTCGGGGTCGACGCCGACGATCTTGCCGCCCTCGGTGAACTCCATCGGGGCGTACGAGGCGTCCGTGCCGACGTTGATGACACCGGCCTTCTGGATGTCGGCGGGGAGCTTCGAGAAGAGCGGGGCGGCGTTGGCGGAGCCGCCGTCCTTCGTCGGGGTGGCGGAGGAGCCGCCCTCGGTCTGGTCGCCACAGGCGGTCAGCAGCACGGAGCCGACGACCGCGATGGCGGCGACCGCGGCAAGACGGGAGGTGCGGGTCTTGGCGGTCGTACAGCGCGTGGAGCGTGCGGTCATGATCGGGTTCCTCCGGCGTGTGAGGGAGTTGCCAGTGGTCACGTACGTCTCTTCGAGTGTCGTGACCTCGTGTGATTACGGCATCTTGCCATTCGGACCGCCTCAAACCGACGGCCACGGATGTCAAAATCGGATAACGGGTGACCCTCGAATGCCAACAGGCCGGTACATCAGGGCCGGATCTTCTGCTGGATGCCTTCCACGCCACCGAAGAATTTCCTGTTGATCTCGCCATTCGGACGACACGAAGGCCACCAATCGGGTGCTTGAAGCACCTATATGGACATGGGGTGACGTGTCGTCCTCCGTCCGTGTCCGGACGCGCTCGGTATGAGTCGCGTCACCGAGCGGATATGGACTCGTCTGCGGTGCCGTCCGTCCGGTAAGAAGGATCCTTACACCCCTCATCCGGGGCTCAGGGCGCGTTGTGCGGCGCGCCCGCGCGGCTACCAGACACGGCGGCCGCGGGACCCGCCCACCGCTCCACACCAGGAGCGGCCAACCCTCAAATGAAGCAGACTTAAGGGGTCAACCCAATGGCAGCGGAGATCGTCAATCCTCGCAATGACAGCGGTACGGAAGGAGCTCCGGAGGAGCCCTTCGATCCTGTCTTCGCCCTCCACCGGGGCGGCAAGATGGCCATTCAGGCCACCGTTCCGGTCCGGAACAAGGACGACCTGTCCCTCGCGTACACGCCCGGCGTCGCCAAGGTGTGCACCGCGATCGCCGAGCAGCCCGACCTGGTCAACGACTACACCTGGAAGTCCCAGGTCGTCGCGGTCGTGACCGACGGTACGGCGGTGCTCGGCCTCGGTGACATCGGCCCGGAGGCCTCCCTCCCGGTCATGGAGGGGAAGGCCATCCTCTTCAAGCAGTTCGGCGGCGTGGACGCGGTCCCGATCGCCCTCGCCACCACCGACACCGACGAGATCGTCGAGACGGTCGTCCGGCTGGCCCCGTCCTTCGGCGGCGTCAACCTGGAGGACATCTCGGCACCGCGGTGCTTCGAGATCGAGCGCAAGCTCCAGGAGCGCCTCGACATCCCCGTCTTCCACGACGACCAGCACGGCACCGCCATCGTCACCCTCGCCGCCCTCCGTAACGCGGCGAAGCTGACCGGCCGGACCCTCGGCGACCTGCGCGCCGTCATCTCCGGGGCCGGTGCGGCCGGTGTCGCCATCGCCAAGTTCCTCCTGGAGGCCGGGCTCGGCGACGTCGCCGTCGCCGACCGCAAGGGCATCGTCAGCCGCGACCGGGACGACCTCAACCCGGTCAAGCGCGAGATCGCCGACCTCACCAACAAGGCGGGCCTCAGCGGCTCCCTGGAGACCGCCCTCGCCGGCGCCGACGTCTTCATCGGCGTCTCCGGCGGTACGGTCCCCGAGGCGGCCGTCGCCTCCATGGCCCCGAACGCCTTCGTGTTCGCCATGGCCAACCCGAACCCCGAGGTCCACCCCGACGTCGCGCACAAGTACGCGGCCGTCGTGGCGACCGGGCGTTCGGACTACCCGAACCAGATCAACAACGTCCTCGCGTTCCCCGGCATCTTCGCCGGCGCGCTCCAGGTCCGGGCCTCCCGGATCACCGAGGGCATGAAGATCGCCGCGGCCAACGCGATCGCGGACGTCGTCGGCGACCAGCTCGCCGCCGACTGCGTGATCCCGTCGCCGTTCGACGAGCGGGTCGCCCCGGCCGTCGCGGCCGCGGTCGCCGCCGCCGCCCGCGCGGAGGGCGTCGCCCGCCGCTGACGCGCCGCACACCCCGTGAAGGGCCCCGTCCTGCTCCCAGGACGGGGCCCTTTCGGGTACGGCGGCCCAGGGCCGGTCGGGGGATGTACGAGTGCCCGGGGCCGGCCAGGAGCTGTACGAGTTCCCCGGGGCCGGTCAGGAGCCGGGCGAGTCCCGGGGGTGGTCAGGAGCCGTGCGCGGACGGGTACCGGGCAGCGAGGAACAGGGCCGCGACCGAGGGCTTCACCGCGTCGTGGGCGCCGGTCCCGCTCTCCGGCGCGGCCCACCAGGAGACCGCGAACCCGCGCATGTCTGCCATGCCCGGCACCGTACCGGCGGGGGAGGGACGCGCGTCACACGGGTGCGTGGTTCCGTGGCCTGCCCGTGGCCGCCTAGGGTCGGGCCATGTTCGCTGCCTACGCTGCCCGAATCGACCGCGACCAGCCCCTGAACGGCCTCGAATTGGGTGAACGTCCCGAACCCGAGGTACGGCCGGGGTGGACCACCGTCACCGTCAAGGCCGCCTCGCTCAACCACCACGACCTGTGGTCGCTGCGCGGGGTCGGGCTGTCCGAGGAGAAGCTGCCGATGATCCTCGGCTGCGACGCCGCCGGGATCGACGAGGACGGCAACGAGGTCGTCCTGCACTCCGTGATCGGCCAGACCGGCCACGGCGTCGGACCCGACGAGCCCCGGTCCATCCTCACCGAGCGCTACCAGGGCACCTTCGCCGAGCGGGTGACCGTGCCCCGCTGGAACGTGCTGCCCAAGCCGAAGGAGCTCTCCTTCGAGGAGGCCGCCTGTCTGCCCACCGCCTGGCTGACCGCCTACCGCATGCTCTTCACCAACGCCGGCGTACGGCCCGGGGACTCGGTGCTCGTGCAGGGCGCCGGCGGCGGTGTCGCCACCGCCGCGATCGCCCTCGGCAAGGCCGCCGGCCTGCGGGTCTTCGCCACCAGCCGCGACGAGGAGAAGCGGAAGCGGGCCGTCGAGCTCGGCGCCGTCGAGGCGTTCGAGCCGGGCGCGCGGCTCCCGCAGCGGGTCGACGCGGTCATCGAGACCGTCGGCGCCGCCACCTGGTCCCACTCCGTCAAGTCGCTGCGGCCCGGCGGCACGCTCGTCATCTCGGGCGCCACGAGCGGCGACCGGCCCGCACACGCCGAGCTGACCCGGATCTTCTTCCTGGAGCTGAAGGTCGTCGGCTCGACCATGGGCTCCAAGGACGAGCTGGAGGACCTGCTGTCCTTCTGCGCGGCGACGGGGATCCGCCCGGTCGTCGACGAGGTCCTGCCGCTGGACCGGGCGCGGGAGGGCTTCGAGCGGCTGGCCGCCGGCGAACTCTTCGGAAAGATCGTCTTGAAGACCTCGTGACGACCTCTTGATGACTCGTCGGTAGGACTGATGGGATCTCCGGCACGTGAAACGTGAACAACGCTCACTTCGTCGGGCCGGAGGTCTACCTTGTCGCGAACCACCCACGCGTGGCGAACCACCCTTGTCACGGGCGCCCTCGCCGCCGCACTGATCGCCCCCACCGTCCCTGCCGTTGCCGCGGCCGACCGCCGAGAGGTTGGCGGGGACGCGATACCCGCCCTCACCGACGAGCGCGGCCGCGTCCTCACCCTGCGCGGCTGGAACGTCGGGGACAAGGCGCACAGCGGTGACGCCGCCCTCTCCGGCGTCACTGAGAAGCACTTCCGCGAGATGCGGGCCAAGGGCTTCAACTTCGCCCGGGTCCTTGTCTTCTGGGACGACCTGGAGCCCCGGCCCGGTCAGTACAGCCAGTCCTATCTGCGGAAGATCGAACGGATCCTGGACTGGGCCGAGAGGCACGACGTCAAGGTCCTCATCGACGCGCACCAGGACGTCTTCGGGCCCGCCTTCGGTCATCGTGGCGTGCCCGCCTGGGCGACCAGGACCGACGGACTGCCGTTCACGCCGCACCCCGACGACTGGTTCTCCGAGTACTTCGAGCCCGCCGTGCAGCGCGCCTTCACCCACCTGTACGAGGACGCGGACCTGCGGCGCGCCCAGGCCCGGATGTGGCGGGTGCTCGCCGATCGCTTCGAGGACCACCCGGCCGTGCTCGGCTACGACCCGATCAACGAGCCGATGGGCGAGCTGCGCGAGGGCGAGGACCTGGCGACCGCCGCCCGGCGCATCGAGCGGGAGCAGATCACCCCGATGTACAACCGCGTCGCGGACGCGATCCGTTCGGTCGACAAGGACAACTGGATCTTCGTCGAGCCGACTCCCATCGTGGGCGAGGGCGTGCCCACGGGGCTCGGCCGGATCGACGACCCGAAGATCGTCTACGCCCCGCACTTCTACAACGGCGCGATGGAGGCCGGTGGGGACTACGACCCGGGAGCCCGCTGGATCGAGAACTACGAGCAGGCCGTCACCCTGTACCCGAAGGAGTACAAGGTCCCCGTGGTGGTGGGCGAGTGGGGACCGCTCAACAACTCCCAGCCGAACATGAACCGCTTCTACCGGGAGGCCATGGCTTCGCTCGGCCGCTACAGCTCCGGCTGGGCGGGATGGGAGTGGTGTTACGGCGGCGGCTACTGCGCCGTGGACGGCACGGGGGCGTTCCGTACGAACAAGGAGCTGACCGCCGAGCCGTACGCGGAGGCGGTCGCGGGCACGGTGCGCTCCGCCGCCTACGACCCGGGGGCCGGGGTCTACCGCCTCTCGTACGACTCCGCGGGGCGCCGCGGCTCCCGGGTCACCGAGCTCGCCCTGCCGCCCGGCGACTGGCGGGTGACGGCCCGGGGCGGGGCGCTGGTGCTCCGCCCGACCCCCGGCCGGGCCCTGGTCCTCGCGGTCCCGGGCGCCCGGGTGACGGTGACCGTCACCCGGCGCTGAGACCCTGCCGGGAGGCTGGGGTCAGACGCTCGGCCGGGACGTCGTGACTCCGGCGGTCACGCTCTCGGCCTGGGATCTCGTGACTCCGGCGGTCGCGCTCTCGGCCTGGGATCTCGTGACTCCGGCGGTCACGCTCTCGACCCGGACCTCGCGACCCCGGCGGTCACGCTCTCGACCCGGACGGCGTGACCCCGGCGGTCACGTTCTCGGCCGGGACCGCAGCAGGCCCGTGATCCGGATCGCCGCCTTCGACAGCTGGTCGCGGGTCTCGGCCAGCTGCTCCTGGCTCACCCCGTGGTCGCGGGCCGCGTCCCTGATCTCGTCGCGGAAGCGGTCGAGGAGCCGGTCCAGGTCGCGGGCCGGGTCGCCCGAGCCCTCCGTGTCCCGCGCCCACTCCGGCACCTCGCCGGCCGGGGCCGCCGCGAACGGCGGTTCCTGGCCTGCGGCCTTGGGGTGGGTCGTGCCCGCCACGAGGCCGCCGAGCTGGGCCGTGATGTCCGAGAGGCCCTCCCAGACCCCCTTGGGCCAGTCGCCGCGCGAGAAACGGTCCTGGACCTCCTCCTGCACCTGCTGGGCGATCCGCTGGAACTCCTTCGCCTGATGGCGGGCGGACTTCGCCTCGGCGCGGGCCTGGCGGGCCTGCTCCTTCCACTCCTGCCCGACCCGGCGCAGCTCCTCCTTGGCCTCGGTGAACGAGGAGGACTCCGCCGCACGGGTCCGGCCCGCCGCCGCGCGCATCTCGCTGCGCACCCGGCCCGCCGCACCGCGCACGTCGTCGCGGATCTCCGCCGCGAGCTCCGACACCGACTCGCGGATCTCCCGCTCCAGGTCGTCCAGTTCGGCGCCGCGCCCGGCCAGTTCGGCACGGCCGGCGTCGGTGATCGAGTAGACCTTGCGGCCGCCCTCGCTGGCGTGGGTGACGAGGCCCTCGGCCTCCAGCTTGGCCAGGCGCGGGTAGACCGTGCCGGCCGAGGGTGCGTACAGGCCCTGGAAGCGCTCCTCCAGAAGGCGGATCACCTCGTAGCCGTGGCGGGGCGCCTCGTCGAGCAGCTTCAGCAGATAGAGACGCAGGCGGCCGTGCGCGAAGACGGGCGGCATGTCAGAGCACCTTTCCGGTCGCGGAGGGGGTGGGGGAGGGGGTGGAGCCGCCGTCCTCTTCGGACTCGGGACGGCGGAGCAGCGCGATGGAGCCGGAGACGGTGGTCGCCTTGAGGGTGCCGCGCCCCGAACCGAGGGTGCCGGTGACGGATTTGGTGCCCCACTGCCCGGCCACGCGCAGGTCCTCGAAGGCGTTCGACACGGAGCCCGTCGTCGTGTTGGCCTCGACGCGGGCGTCGGCCGGGTGGGGGAGGCGGATGGCGACCTCGCCGGAGAGGCTGGAGAGCCGGATGTCGGCGGGCGGCCCGTCGAGCTCGGCCGGGTCGAGGTCGATGACCATGTCGCCGCTGACGGTCTCGGCCCGCACGGAGGCGCCCGCGCCCTCGATCACCGTCACGTCGCCGGTCACCGAGTTGATCCGGAGCGCGCCCGTGACCGACTGGGCCTCCAGATTGCCCGAGACGCTCTCGGCGCGGACCGGGCCGGAGAGCCGGAGGAGGGTGGTGTCGCCGGAGACGCCGCGCACCTCCGTACGCCCCGTGATGCCGGTGACGACGGCCTCGGCGCCGACCACGGTCACCTCGACGTCGACGCCCGCGGGGACGGCTACGGAGACGACGGCCCGGCGCCGGAACTCCTTGCGGTCGAGCCACTTGAGGGCGCTCTTCCACTGGAGGTCCTCGTAGCCCACGGTCAGGGTGGAGCCGTCCTGGGACACGAGCAGCGGCGGGCCCTCGACCTCGGAGACCTCCACGCGGGCGGAACTCTCGTCCGTCCCCACCACGTTCACCGTGCCGTTGACGATGCGGACCTGCAGTCGGGTCACGGGGTCGGCAGGGGCCAGCTTCGTCGGCTCGGTGACGGACCACTCTGTCATGGTGCTGACCTCCCGTTTCGGCAACGCAACATATCGTGTTTCTCGATAGACACGATATATCGCGGTGAAGGGAAGTCAACCCTGACTCTCCCCTGACAGGGTGGGGGCAATTGCCTCCGTACACGGACAAATTGGCCTAGCGTGGGGTCCATGAACGCGACATCCGGACCGAATCCCGTCGGGGCGCTGCTCCTCTGCCGTGCCGATCCCCCGGCGGTCCGGCCACCCGCCCAGCTGCTCCGCGAGCACCTGCTGCTCGCTCCCGCGGGCGACGACTGGAGCGTGCTCGTACCGGAGGGGAAGCCCTGGCTCCACGGCGGGGAGCCGGTCGAACAGGTCGTCACCGGCTGGGCCACCGCACTCGCCGTCTCGGCCGCCGGCTGGCCCGTCGTCGCGTTCTGGTGGGACCGCGACCGGGCCGGTCTCACGCTCGCCGCAGGCTTCCGCCGCACGGTCGGCTACACCTGGCTCGCGGACGGCACCCCCGTCGGCGAGGACGAGGCCATGCGCACCTTCGCCGCCCGGCTCGCGCTCGACCCCGTCCTGGACGTCCAGGCCCTGGGACCGCTCACCCAGCCCGATCCGGAGGCCGACGCCCACAGCCGGCTGCTCGGCGTCGTCGCCGTCCTCGGCCGCGTCGGGCTCGCCCTGCCGACCGGGCTCCACCCCGGCGAGAGCGCCGACCGGCTCCGCTCCGTGGCCCTGGCCCAGGGTGCCGAGCAGCTCGAATGGTCGGGCTGGAGGGACGCCGTACGCGCCGAACTCGACGTGGTGGAGGGCGGTCCCCTCGGCCCGTACCTGCGCGGCCCCAAGGCGCGCGTACTGGGCGGGGCCCAGCTCGCCGCGGGAGTGCCGCTGCTGGTCTGGGGCCTCGGCCGGCGCAGTGGCGGCTGGGCGACGGCCGGGGCGCTGCTCGTCGCCCACGGCGCGCTCGGCCTCGTCTACGACCGACTGCGGGAGGGGTGACCCCGCGCGCGGGGTCACCCCTCCCGCAGTCGGTCGCGGCCGTTCCTGCGAGCGGGCCCTACTCGTCCTCGTCGTCCTCGTCGTCCAGACGGGCCAGCCAGGTCGCGAGGCGCTCGACCGGCACCTCGAAGTCGGGATTGAGATCGACGAACGTCCGCAGCTGCTCGGCGAGCCACTCGAAGGTGACCTCCTCCTCGCCGCGCCGCTTCTCCAGTTCCTCGATGCCACGGTCGGTGAAGTACATGCGTTCAGGATAGGCCGAACACCTCACGTCCCCTGTCGCCCGTCAGTCCCACCGACTAGCCTTCCTCATCATCGTTTCGGGGAGCGGGGGCGCTGTGACGCACGGGATCGCGCGTATTCGGCTGGACGACGGCACGCCCGTGTGGGCCCGGGTCAGTGACGTGCAGGAACTCGGCAGGGGCGGTGGGTTCCAGGACACCGGCGTCAAGGACCGGGTGGTCTCGATGGCCGGCGGACTCACGGACGTGGTGCGCGGGGTGGTCGGCTCGCTGCGGGCCGGGCTCGACCCGCAGGGGTCCGTGGAGGTAGCCGTCAGCTTCGGCATCGAACTGTCGGCGCAGTCCGGCAAGGTGATCGGAGTCCTCGCCGACGGCTCGGGCAAGGCCTCCGTGAACGTCTCCCTGACCTGGACCGAACCGGGCCGGGCCGCCGGGGCCGACGCCGGTCCCGCGCCGGACTCCGCCGCGGATCCCGCGGCCGTTCCCGCACCCCGGCCGCCCGCACCCGACCCCTCGACACCGGACCCGGCGGCCGATGAGCCCGCATGAGCGCCTTCGACGCTCTCGTGCGCCCCGCACTCGTACGCATCGCCGCTCCCGACTGCGGGTATGACCCGCACGGCGACCGGTACTGGGGCACCGGCTTCTTCATCGCCCCCGGCTGGGTGCTGACCTGCGCCCATGTCGTGGCCGAGGGGGGAAGCGCGGTGTGGAGGAGCGAGCCCGCCGTCGGCATCACCTGGGAGGACGGAAAGACCTCCCGGGAGACCACCGGCACCGTCGTGCTCGCCCTGCCGCGCCCCGAACGGCCCGACGACCCGCCGGACCGGTGGGCCTTCCCCGACATCGCGCTCGTCCGCGTGCCCGGCGCGCAGAAGGCGTCCTGTGTGCGCCTCGGCGAGCGCCCGCCCGTCCCGCCGGCCTCCGTCGGACTGCACGGCTGGTCACGGGAGACCGGCGAGCTCGGCATCCGACACGTCCACGGCACCCTGATCGGCACGGACGGCAAGGCGCTCATCACCGACTGGGTCATGCCCGTCGAGGGCTGCTCCGGCGGACCCGTCGTCGACCACCAGCAGGGCGCCGTCGTCGGCCTCAACAAGGGACGCGGCCGCGACGGCGGCGCCGTCGTCCCCGTCACCGCGCTGCGCCGGCTGCACGACCTCCCCGGCGGCGAGGCGATGGGCGAGGCGCTGCGCGCCCACGACCGGTACCACCTCGCCCGCTACCGCTCCCTCGACGACCGGCCCGACTGGACCCGGACACAGGGGCGTCTCACCGGCGCCACGGGCGTCAGTCCGGGACTGCGCACCCAGCTGTACGGACACTTCGCCGAGTTGCCCGCGCCCACCGCGCCCGGCGAGATCATGGACCTCATCGACCAGGTCAAGGCCTGGATCAGGGACGACGAACTGCCGGACGCCCTGGAGGACGACCCGCGCACGTGGAGCGAGGGCGCGGGACTCCTGCGCGGTCTGCGGGCACCCCGCAGGGACGGCGTCCGCGACCTCGAACTGGACGCGGTGCTCCTGTACGCCGCCCATGTCGCCCGGCACGTGCGCGGGCGGTACGGCGAGCGGGTCGACACCGCGGACCTCACCCACTGGATCGTCGACGAGTCGGGCGACGCCGACCGGCACCTCCGGCGCGAGATCGACCGGCTCGTCAGCCCCGGCCGGCCGGCGCCCCTCTCCGTACGCGAACCCCGCGCGCGTGCCGACGTCCTCCTGGAGATCGACCCCCCGATCTACGACCGGCGTTACCCGTGGCGGGTCAAGCTCCTCCTCGACGGGCACACGGTAAGCCCGCTCCACTTCGACGAGCGGGGCGTCGAGCGGGCCCAGCTCAGGGAGGCCCTGCGCGAGCCGCTCGCGGACGCCCTGCGGCGCGGCGACAGCGGACGGCACCTGGCCGCCGTGGAGGCGGTGCTGCCGCTCGAACTCTTCGACGAACCCCTCGACACCTGGCGGCTGGAGCCGCCCCAGGGCGGCCCCGAGGACGCCTGGGCGACCACCCTCGGCCAACGCAGGTTCGTCGTCATCCGCGACCGCCGCCGCTACGACCGGGAACCGGCCCCCGAATGGCGCGAGCGCTGGGAGGCGGCGGAGAGCGGGCCGCTCCGAGCCGCCCCGCTGCGCGCGGAGGTGCCCGGGGCGGGCCCGGACGCCCACACCGCGCGCGTACGCCGGGAGACCTGGGCGGAGACGTACGACCGGCTGCGGGAGGCCGAGGGCGGCACCGTTCCCGTGTACTGCGGCCGGGTGGGCAGCGGCGACGGGCTCATGGCGATGCACGCGGCGCTCGCCGCCGGGCATCCGCTCGCCCTCTGGCGGACCGGCGCCCACGACCACACCGACTGCGCGGAGTTCCACGAGCGGGCCGACCGGCTGATCTCCGCAGCCCCCACCGCCTGGGACGTCCGAGGACCCGTCAGATCCCTGCGCACGCGCGCGTCGGACCGGGCGGCGGGCCCCGAGGCGCTGGCCGCGTACGCGTGGGCCGAGAGCATCGCCCTGATCCTGGACCCGCCCGACCGGCCTCCGCACGGCGGCCGTCTGGAGCCCCCGCAGCTGCTGGGGGAGGGGGAGCAGTGACCGGAGTGCCCACCGGGACGACGGCCCCGCGATCCGTCCGATTAAGCCATCGGCAGGCCCCGCTCGCGGGCGGTACGGTCGACGGACCCGGCATCGACACCACAGCCAGGAGGAGTCCATCGTGAACGATTGGCGGATCTACCGTGGTGCCGGTCTTCCGCACGACGAGATACAGCGGCTGCCCGCCCCGCCGCCCTGGCGCGACTTCTCCGCGGGCAGCGCCGACGACACCCTGGCGGGCTCCGACCGGCGGCTCGGCGTCAAGCGCAGACTCGTCCAGAACCACCACCCCAGGCCCGCCGAGACCGACGCCGTCAACGCCGCGCTGTACCTGCGGCGTCCGCTCCTCGTCACCGGCAACCCCGGCACCGGCAAGTCCACCCTCGCCCACGCCGTCGCCCACGAACTGCGCCTCGGGCGGGTGCTCCGGTGGCCGATCGTCAGCCGGACCACCCTCCAGGACGGGCTCTACCGGTACGACGCCATCGGCCGGCTCCAGGACGTCCAGCTGGAGCGCGCCCAGGCCGGATCGCCCGGCTCGGCCGCCGCGGCGCCGGCCGGCATCGGCTCGTACATCCGGCTCGGCCCGCTCGGCACCGCGCTGCTCCCCTCCGAGCAGCCACGGGTGCTGCTCATCGACGAGCTCGACAAGAGCGACCTGGATCTGCCGAACGACCTCCTGAACGCCCTGGAGGAGGGCGAGTTCGCCATTCCCGAGCTGGAGCGGCTCGCAGACCGGGAGCCCGTCGTCGAGGTGCTCAGCGACGACGGCCGCAAGGTGGCCGTGCTCGGCGGCCGGGTCCGCTGCACCACCTTCCCGTTCATCGTGCTCACCTCCAACGGCGAACGGGACTTCCCCGCCGCCCTGTTGCGCCGCTGCATCCGCCTGGAGCTCGAAGCGCCCGGCGAGGACCAGCTCCGCGCGATGATCGAGGCCCACCTCGGCAGCGAGACCGCCGCGGGCGACGGGGAGCAGGGCCTCGTCCAGCGCTTCCTCAACCGCGAGCCCGGCGAGGTCATCGCCACCGACCAGCTCCTCAACGCCCTCTATCTGACCCAGCACGCCTCCCGCGCCGAACGGGTCACCAGGGAACGCATCGCCGACATGCTCATGCAACCGCTCGATCAGCCGAGGTGACGATCGGATGCACCGGATGCATCTGGAGGAACTCACCCGCAGACTGCGGGCCGGTGGCCAGGACCCCACCGCCGAGGACGTCGCGGACGCCCTCTGGCTGTCCCAATGGCTTCCCGGCCCCACCCCGGATCAGGAGGGGCCGGAAGGGGCGGAGGGACCGCCGGGCGATCCTCGGCGGGAGAAGGCCGGGGAGGGTTCCGCCGACGGCCGGGACCCGGGCGGCGGCGTAGCCGGTGCCGCGGGCGAGGACGGGGGAGCGGCGGGAGGGCCGGGCGGCCCCCGCGACTCCGTCTCCCTTCACATGGCCACGGGAGCCACGGGAGCCACGGGAGCAGCCGGGGAAGCAGGAGTCGCCGACGGCACCGGAGTCGACGGCACCGGAGCCGACGGCACAGGAACCACCGACACCACCCGCGCCCCGGGGGACACAGGGGCCACCGGCGGAGACCGGCGTACGGACCGGGGCGCGACCCTGCCCGTCCGCGCCCCCGGCGCCAACGCCCTGCCCGGACTCCTGGGACTCCAGAAGGCCCTCCGCCCCCTGCGCGCCTACGCCCTCGCACCCCACCGCCCCGGCGAGGGCGTCCTCGACGAGGAGGCCACCGCCGAGCGCAGCGCCGCCGCCGGCATCCTCACCCCCGTGATGCGCCCGGCGGCGGGCCGGCGCCCCGACATCCAGCTCCTCATGGACACCGGCCCCGCCATGGTCGTCTGGAGCCGGATGGTCGAGGAACTCCGCCAGGCCTGCCAGCAGTCCGGCGCCTTCCGGGACGTCCAGGTGCACCGTCTCTACGACACCGGCGAAGGCCCCCCGCTCGTCACCACCACCTCCGGCGCCGACGGCCGCCCCCGGCTGCGCCCCGTCGACCAGCTCCACGACCCCACCGGCCGCCGGTTCACCCTGGTCGTCAGCGACTGCGTCGGACCACTCTGGCAGCGCGGCGCCGCCCAGCGCTTCCTGCGCCAGTGGCCCCGCAACTCCCCGCTCGCCCTCGTCCAGCCGCTGCCGCCGCGCCTCTGGCCGCGCACCGCGCTCCCCGCCGAGCCCGGCACCTTCCAGCGCTCCGCCACCCCGGGCGGCCACACCGCGTTCCGCTCCGACGACGAGCCCTGGGGGCCGCTCGTCCCCGGCCGCCGGGCCGTCCCCGTGCTCACCCCGACCCCGGAGGCCTTCGCCTCCTGGACCCGCCTCCACACCGGCCACGGCGGCAACGCCGTACGCGGCTGGGCCGCCTGGCTCGCCCCCGAAGCGGTGGAGCCGCGCGCGCCCGGGACCCCCCGCGCCGCACGGAGCGACGACGACCTCCTGCGCGCCTTCCGGGCCGCGGCCTCCCCCGGCGCGCTCCGGCTCGCCGTCCACCTGGCGGCGGCCCCGCTGACCCTGCCCGTGATGCAGCTCGTGCAGCGCGCCATGCTCCCCGACACCGGCCCCATGGAGCTGGCCGAGGTCCTGCTCAGCGGACTCCTGCGACGACTGCCCGGGCCCACCCCGTACCCCTGCTTCAGCTATCCGCCCGGCATCCAGCAGCACTTCCTCGGCTCGCTCGACCCCAGCGCCGCCGCCCTCGTCCTCAAGCACTGCTCCGCGTACGTGGAACGCAATTTCGGCCAGGGCATGCTCAACTTCCCGGCGCTCGCCGCCGCGCGCCTCGCGGGCGCCGACACCGAGGCCGACACCGGGACCGGAGACGGCCCGGGGACCCGCCGGAGTCCCGGCCGGGCCGCCGACCTCCCCGAGGAGACCGAGGCGACCGACGAGCCGCTGGGACCCGACGGCCCCGAGACCGAGCTCTTCGCCCGCATCCCCGCGCGCGTACTCCGCTTCTACCACCCCGACCTCGTCACCCCCGACCCCCTCACCGAGGCCCGCCGCCTCCTCGCGCAGGGCCGCGCCCAGTCCGACCCGGCTCTGCTCGCCGGAGCACGCGAGCGCGCCGAGGCGGCACTCCCGGCCGAACCCGTCGAGGCCCGCATCGTCCTCGCCCGCGCCCTGTACGCCGAGGCCGGCACCGCCGCCGCCCGCCGCACCGGCCGCCGCCCCGGGCTCCTCGGCGAGGCCGCCGACACGCTCGTAAGGGCCGGGGAGCTCGCCAGGGCAGGCGGGGAGGCATGGGCCGAGTCCCGGCTCGAACTGGCCGTCGTCCACCACGCGTTATGGCGGGACAGCGACGAGACCGGCCATCTCGACGCGGCCCTCACCGCCCTCGCCGAGGACGCCGACCACTGGCCGGAAACCGCCCGCCACACCCTCCATCTGCGGCGCGGCCGGCTGCTCCTCGCGCGCGGTGACGGCGAGGAGGCGGCCACCGAACTCACCGCCGCCCTCACCCTGCACGAGAGCGCCGCCGCCCTCCTCGACCTCGCCGACGCCCTCCACCTCGCGACGGCCGACCCGGGCCGCATCGGCCTCGTGCTCGACCGCGCCGAACCCCTCCTCGGCGACGCGCGCGCCCTGCGGCTGCGCTTCACCACCGCACGCGCCCGGCTGTACGACACGGAGGGCGACGGGGTCGCCGCCGACGCGGCGTACGAGGAGGCCACCCTGCTCGCCCCCGCCGACAGCGAGCAGCGCGGACCGCTCCTGCTCACCTGGGGCGGGTCGCTGCTGCGGCGGGCCGCCGCGGGGACGGGCACGGCACCGGTGGACCGGGCCGAGGGAGTCCTGCGCGAGGCCCTCACACGACTGCCCGCCGGAGCGCCCGAGCGCGCGCGGGCGCGCACCCTGATCGGCAGCGTCCTCGCGCTCCGCTTCCACCGCGCCGGGTTCCTGCCCGACCTCTTCGAGAGCCGCCATGTGCTCGAACAGGCGCTCCGGGGCACCCACGACCCGGGCGACCGCGCCGAGGTGTGGCTGCAGCTCGGAAGGGTCCGCCTGGAGTTGGCCGAAACCGCGCGGGACGGGGTGATCGGCGACGCCCTCGCCGCGTACCGCAACGCCGGGGAGGACTCCCGTGCCGCCCACGGCGAGGACCCGGGAACGGTCACCGGCGCCCGCGCGCTGCACGGCCAGGGGGCGGTGCTCGTCCTGATGGGCCGCCCGGCGCGGGCCCGGGCGGTGCTGCTCGCGGCGACGACGCAGTGGCGGCGTCTCACCGGGGAGCTGGTGGAGGTCGACTGGGACGACGTGGAGCGGACCCGGGCGCTGCTCGCGGGGGTGGAGAGCCCCAGGGCGAGGGAGGGGGTGCCGCTCACCTCCGATGAGCGCCGCCGCGTCATGCCCCCGTGGTGGTCCTGGACGGCTGGATAACGGGGGCGCACATGGGGGCAGTTGAATCGAATGGGTTTCCGGTCTCCTGGCGTCGGGAAGAACCGCCGCACCGCTACGACCGTGGGGGACAGCGTCGGTGAGGAGGAGCCGAGAGTGTTCGAGCACACGGGGTGGGCGACCGGTGTCGGCCGGGATGCCGTCAGGTCTCCGCAACTGTCCGATCTCGCGGCCGTCGACCTGCGGACCTTGCGGGTCATGGACGACGCCGCCCTCGGGGCGGCGGTGGAGAGAGTGCTGCTCCGCCCCTCGGATCTTGTCGAGTCCTGGCAAGAGGACGAGTTCATCGGCTGACGGCCGGGTCCACGCGCGGGACGAGCGTACGGGGCGATCGTTTTCGGCCGTATCGACGACGGGCGACCGGTCGCCCCTGGGCCGCCCGTCCGGTCCACCCGGCGACCGGTCGCCCCTCGGTCGCCCGTCCGGCCCGCCCGGCGGCCGGTCGCGCGTCCGGAGCCGTGGGTGATCGCCGCCCCTCCGGACCCGGTGGTTCTCGCGGGTCTCGCCACCACACGCCCCGGACCGGCCGGGGCGTCCTTGCTGCGCGCCGGGCTGCACGCCCGTCGGCTGCTCCTGCTCAAGACCCTCCTGGTGCGGGTCCAGCGTCACCGCGAGACGGTGGCGCCCGCGGTGCTGCGCGGCTTCGAGGCGGGCTGGCTCCTGCTCGAACGGGCCGAGCGCGCCCGCCCGGACGTCGTCCGCGCCGTCCTGGACTACCCGACCACCGGCGCCTGGCTCGCGGCCGCGCTCACCGAGCCGCTCGGGGCCGGCCTCGACCGCCACCTCGCCCATCTCGAACTCCTCGCCCTCACCGCCGCCCTGCGCGCCGGGCTCTCGGTGGACCTGGTCGTCGATGTCCCCGGCGGAGCGCTCCCGCTCCCCGGCGTCGGCCGGGTCGAGGCGGGCGGCGCGGGCCGGCTCCGGATCGACGCCCGCTCCCGCGCGGTACGGATCGGGGGCGGGGACGGTACGGGTTCCCGCGCCGTGCTCCGCCGCCGTGCGAACGGCCCCGCGAGGACGCTGACCGGCAGCGGCCCCGGCTGGCGCGGGCTGCGCGCCCTGCCCGGCGGCGCGACCCGGCTGGAGGACCTCGACCCGTACCGGCTGCCGCCGGACATGGGCATCCCGGCCCGGGCCGCGGCCGACCACGCAGACACCGACCACGCCGGCTGGGCCGACCGCTGGACCGCCGCCCGCCGTCTGCTGCGCGGGACCGACCGGGAGCGGGCCGTCGAGGTGGGCCGCTCGGTCGACGCCGTCGTGCCCCTCGTCCCGCGCGGGACGCGTGCCATCGGGGCCACGCTGAGCGCCGCCCCCGGAGCGGTCCTCATGACGCCCTCGGCCGGTGCCGCGGACATGGCCGAGACCCTGGTCCACGAACTGCACCACAGCAAGCTCGCCACGCTCCACGAGCTGGTCCCGCTCCACCGGCCCCACCCGCCGGACCGGGTGGCCCCCACCTACCGGGTCGGCTGGCGCACGGACGCCCGCCCGGTCGCCGGCGTCCTCCAGGGGGTCTACGCCCATCTGGCGCTCGCCGACCTGTGGCACCGGGCGGCCCGGGGCACCCGCGCCTCCGGTGTGCCCGAGCAGTGGCGCGTACGGTCCGCACAACGTTTCGACCATGTCCACGATCAGGTGGTCGAAGCTCTTGCGATACTGCTTGAATCCGATGAACTGACCAATGAGGGAAGGGAGTTCGCCCGGCAAATGAGGAAGCACCTTGCGAGCCTCAGCTCCGGCCGGCGAGCCCTTGCGTAACACTGTGCCCACGGCACATGACACTGCGTTGCGCGTGAGCGGGACGGGAGATGCACACATGGCGGAACAGCGGTCGGGCGGCGCTTCGGCGGACCACGGTGGCAGAGCTGCTCCCGAGCACGTCCTCGTCGTCTTTCCCGGCTACCACCGGCCGTGGGCGGCCTGGATCAACCAGCGCCTCGACACCCACGGTGTCCGCGCCACCCTGCAACGCTGGGACCCGCCCCGCGAGGTCCCCCTGGAGGACTCCCTCGGGGACCTGCTCCTCGCCCGCGGCCGGGTCCTCCTCGTCCTCGACGACTGGTTCTTCGAGCTCGGCCCCCGGCCGGCCGGCGAATGGAACGACGTCCTGCGCGGCTTCGTCGCGAGCCAGGCCGACCGCTTCGCCGCCGTCAACCTCACCAACCGCACCCTCCTCCCCTCCACGGCCGTCCTCGAACCGGTCAGCCTCTGGGGCGTCGGCGAGGAGGAGGCGGAGGCCCGGCTCCTCAGCAGGCTCGACATCGAACCGCGCCGTTCCCCCGCCCGCCGGATTGCGCCGAACGCCCTCGTCCGCTACCCCGAGACCCCGCCGGACATCTGGGGCGAGGTACCCCGTCGCAACCCCCGCTTCACCGGTCGCGACGACCTCCTCACCGAGCTCCAGGAACGGCTCATGGACGCCGAGCGCGGCAACGCCGCGTACACCCTCCTCGGCATGTCCGGCATCGGCAAGACCCAGATCGCCGCCGAGTACGCCCACCGCTTCAGCTCCGACTACGACGTCATCTGGTGGGTCAGCTCCGACGACCGGAACGTCCAGCGCGACCGCCTCGGCGAACTCGCCGTCTCCCTCGAACTGCCCACCGGCAGCGAGCCGGGCGAACGCATCCGCGCCGTCCGCGAAGCCCTCCGCCGCGGCGACCCGCACAGCCGCTGGCTCGTCGTCTTCGACGGCTGGGACGACATCAGGGACGTCGACGTCATGGTCCCGCAGGGACCCGGACACGTCCTCATCACCTCCCGGAACCACGGCTGGCGCGAACACACCGACGTGCTCCCGGTCCGCAACTTCGACCGCGCGGAATCCACCGGCTACCTCATGCGCCGGGCCCCGCACATCACCGCCGTCGAGGCCGACGAGGTCGCCGCCGAGTTCGGAGACGTACCCCTGCCCCTCGTCCAGGCGGCCGCCTGGCTCGGCGAGTCCGGCATGGAGGCCTCCGAGTACCTGCGCATGGTCCGCGAAGGACGGCTCTCCACCGTCGACGAGCCGAGCACCGGCGACGGCATGCCCAACACCTCGCTCACCTCCTGGTCGATACTGATCAACCGGCTCCGACGCGCCCAGCCGCAGGCCATCGACATCCTCAGCCTCTGCGCCTCCTTCGCCCCCGGCCGCATCCCCCTCGGCATCGTCCGTGCCCACCCGCAGGCCTCCCTCCCCGAGGACCTGCGGTGGATGGCCACCGACCTGCCCGCCTGGACCCGGGCGCTGGACACCCTCGTCAACTACTCGGTGCTCACCCGGGAGACCCGCGGCCCCGTCACCAGCGAGGAGGCCGCACCGCAGCAGGAGTCGATCCACATGCACCGGCTCGTGCACGACATCGTCTCCCGGCTCACCGACGGCGAGCACCGCGACGCCCACCGCAAGGCCGTCCGTACGCTGCTCGCCGAGGCCGACCCGGGGAACCCGACGGACAGCCGCAACTGGCCCCGCTACTCCGAGCTGCTGCCCCACCTGGAGCCCTCCGGGGCACTGCGCAGCACCGACCCGCGCATCCAGACCACCGTCCTCAACTGCCTGCGCTACTGCGACCGCAGCGGCGAGTACAAGGCGGGCACCCGCCTCGCCGGACGCATCCGGGGCAACTGGACCGGCTTCATGGACCCGCTCTCCCCGCACATGCAGGAACTCACCACCGTGGAAGGCGACATCCTGCGCCGCAGCGGCGGCTTCCGCGAGGCCTACGAACTCGATCTCGCCCGCCGCACCCTGCTCGCCTCGGCCGACCACCCCGACGAGCTCGGCGACCTCAAGTCCAAGATCTGCATCGCCCGCGACCTTCGCTTCCTCGGCCAGTACAAGGAATCCGAACGCCTCCAGCGCGAGGTCCTCGCCGAGGCGCAGAGCCTCCTCGGCGAGACCCAGCAGCTCACCCTCGCCGCCCGCCACAACGTCGGCGTCGTCCTGCGGATGCTCGGCCGCTACCAGGAGGCGCACGAGCAGGACGCCGACACCCTCTCCCGCTGCGAGAACATCCTGCGCCCCCACCACCCCTCCACCCTCAACTCCAACAACGCGGTCGCCCAGGACCTCCGGCTGCTCGGCCGGTACCGCGAGGCGCTCGGCCGCCAGGAGGCCAACGTCCGCCTCCATGTGAAGATCCTCGGCGCGCAGCACCAGCAGACCCTCTACGCACGCAGCCAGCTCGCCCTCTGCCGGCGCCGTGAAGGCGGCTTCAAGGACGACATCGGCGCCGTCATGGCCGGCGTCCTCGACCACCTCGAACAGGCCCAGGGACGCGGCCACTACCTCACGCTCTCCGCGGTCACCAACTACGCCAACTACCTGCGTGAACACGGGGACCTCGACCGGGCCCGCGAACTCATCAACGAGGCCGAGGCCGGCTACCGCGCCCTGCTCGGTCCCGCCCACCCCGTCTCCACCGGCGTCCTCGCCAACACCGCCCTCGTGATGCAGTCCGCCGGCGAGCGCACCGAGGCCATGACCATGCTGGAGGCGGCGCTCGCCGGACTCACCGCCGCGCTCGGGCCCGACCACCCCTGGGTCCTCGGCTGCGCCCTCAACGCCACGGCCGCCCGCAACTTCAACGGGCGCGTGTCCGACGCCGCGGAACTCAGCCGGGACACCCTGCGCCGGGCCCGGCACGTCATGGGCAACGAGCACCCGCTGACCCTCTCCTGCCAGGTCTCGCTCGCCACCGACCTGCGCGGACTGCGCGAGACCGAAGAGGCCTCGAAGCTGGAGGAGGACGCCCTGCTCACCCTCACCAGGACGCTCGGCGCCCAGCACCCGCACACCCTCTCGGCCCGCCAGCGCAACCGCCCGTACTGGGACTTCGAGGCCAACCTCTGACGTACGGCTCCGGAGTACGGCTCTGACCTGTGCCTCCGGCGTACGGCTCTGACCTGTGCCTCCGGCGTACGGCGGGACGGAACGCCGGAGGCCCGGCACCCCCTCGGGGGTGCCGGGCCTCCTCACGCGGTACGACGATCAGGCGTCGAAGACCTCGTTGACCAGCTGCTGCTGCTCGGCCTGGTGGCGCTTGGCCGAGCCGACCGCCGGGGACGAGGAGTGCGGACGCGAGATCCGGCGCAGGCGCTCGCCCGCCGGGATGTCCGCGCCGACCGCCAGGTCCAGGTGGTCGATCAGGTTGAGCGCGATGAACGGCCACGCACCCTGGTTCGCCGGCTCCTCCTGCGCCCAGATGTACTTCGCGGCGTTCGGGTACTTGGCGATCTCGGCCTGGAGCTCGGCACCCGGCAGCGGGTACAGACGCTCGAGGCGGATGATCGCGGTCTCCGTGTCGCCGCGCTTCTGACGCTCGGCCTCAAGGTCGTAGTAGACCTTGCCGGCGCAGAAGACGACCTTGCGGACGTCGGCCGGGTTCGCCGTCGCGTCACCGATCACCGGGCGGAAGCCGCCGGTGGTGAACTCCTCCGCCTTGGACGCCGCGGCCTTCAGACGCAGCATCGACTTCGGGGTGAAGACGATGAGCGGCTTGTGGTGCGGGTTGTGGACCTGCCAGCGCAGGAGGTGGAAGTAGTTCGACGGCAGCGTCGGCATGGCGACCGTCATGTTGTCCTGGGCGCACATCTGGAGGAAGCGCTCCGGGCGCGCGGACGAGTGGTCCGGGCCCTGGCCCTCGTAGCCGTGCGGCAGGAGCAGCGTGACGCCGGAGGTCTGGCCCCACTTCTGCTCGGCCGAGGAGATGAACTCGTCGACGACGGTCTGGGCGCCGTTGACGAAGTCACCGAACTGGGCCTCCCAGACGACCAGGGCGTCCGGGCGCTCCAGCGAGTAGCCGTACTCGAAGCCCATCGCCGCGTACTCGCTGAGCAGCGAGTCGTAGACGTTGTAGTGGGCCTGGTCCTCGGCCAGGTAGAGCAGCGGGGTGTAGTCCTCGCCGGTCTCCTGGTCCACCAGGACCGCGTGGCGCTGGCCGAAGGTGCCGCGGCGGGAGTCCTGGCCGGACAGCCGGACCGGGGTGCCCTCCATCAGCAGCGAGCCGATGGCGAGGGTCTCGCCCATGCCCCAGTCGATCGTGCCGTCCTCGACGGAGGCGGCACGGCGCTGCATCTGCGGCATCAGACGCGGGTGGACCGTGATCCGCTCCGGGACGCTGACCTGCGACTCGGCGATCCGCTTCACGACCTCGGCGGAGACCGCGGTGGTGACGCCGACCGGGAACGCGGCCTTGGCGTCCGGGACGGTCGCCGTCGCCGGGGCGTTGGTGGCCTCGCGGACCTCCGCGAACACCTTCTCCAGCTGGCCCTGGAAGTCCTGGAGCGCCTGCTCCGCCTCTTCGAGGGTGATGTCGCCGCGACCGATGAGCGACTCGGTGTACAGCTTGCGCACCGAACGCTTCTTGTCGATCAGGTTGTACATCTGCGGGTTGGTGAACTGCGGGTTGTCGCCCTCGTTGTGACCGCGGCGGCGGTAGCAGATGAGGTCGATCACGACGTCCTTGTTGAACGTCTGGCGGAACTCGAAGGCGAGCCGCGCGACGCGGACCACGGCCTCCGGGTCGTCGCCGTTCACGTGGAAGATCGGCGCCTCGATCATGCGGGCCACGTCGGTCGCGTACATCGAGGAACGCGAGGACTCCGGGGCGGCGGTGAAGCCGACCTGGTTGTTGATGACGATGTGGACCGTGCCGCCGGTGCGGTAGCCGCGCAGCTGCGACATGTTCAGCGTCTCGGCGACGACACCCTGGCCGGCGAAGGCCGCGTCACCGTGCAGGGCGACGGGCAGGACGGTGAAGTCCGTGCCGCCCTTGTTGATGACGTCCTGCTTGGCGCGGACGATGCCTTCCAGGACCGGGTCGACCGCCTCCAGGTGCGAGGGGTTCGCGGCGAGGGAGACCTTGATCTGCTCGCCGTCGAGGCCGGTGAAGGTGCCCTCGGCGCCCAGGTGGTACTTGACGTCGCCGGAGCCGTGCATCGACTTCGGGTCGAGGTTGCCCTCGAACTCGCGGAAGATCTGCGCGTACGACTTGCCGACGATGTTCGCCAGGACGTTCAGCCGGCCGCGGTGGGCCATGCCGATGACGACCTCGTCGAGGCGCGACTCGGCGGCCGAGTCGATGACCGCGTCGAGCAGCGGGATGACGGACTCGCCGCCCTCCAGGGAGAAGCGCTTCTGGCCGACGTACTTCGTCTGCAGGAAGGTCTCGAAGGCCTCCGCGGCGTTCAGCCGGCGCAGGATCCGCAGCTGCTCCTCGCGCTCCACGCGGGAGTGCGGGCGCTCGACGCGGTCCTGGATCCACTTGCGCTGCTTGGGGTCCTGGATGTGCATGAACTCGACGCCGGTGGTGCGGCAGTACGAGTCGCGCAGCACGCCGAGGATGTCGCGGAGCTTCATCATCGACTTGCCGGCGAAGCCGCCGACCGCGAACTCCCGCTCCAGGTCCCACAGGGTGAGGCCGTGCTCGGTGATGTCCAGGTCGGGGTGCTTGCGCTGCTTGTACTCCAGCGGGTCGGTGTCGGCCATGACGTGGCCGCGGACCCGGTAGGAGTGGATGAGCTCGAAGACGCGCGCGGCCTTGGTGACGTCGTCGTCGTGCGACGCGTCGATGTCCTTGAGCCAGCGGACCGGCTCGTAGGGGATGCGCAGGGCCTTGAAGATGTCGTCGTAGAAGCCCGCCTCGCCGAGGAGGAAGTTGGCGACGACGCGCAGGAACTCGCCGGAGGCGGCGCCCTGGATGACGCGGTGGTCGTACGTCGAGGTCAGGGTCATGACCTTCGAGATGCCCAGCTTGTTCAGGGTGTCCTGGGAGGTGCCCTGGAACTCGGCCGGGTAGTCCATCGAGCCGACGCCCATGATGACCGACTGTCCGGGCATCAGACGCGGCACGGAGTGGACGGTGCCGAGGCCGCCGGGGTTGGTCAGGGAGACGGTGACGCCGGTGAAGTCGTCCATCGTCAGCTTGCCCACACGGGCGCGCTTGACGATGTCCTCGTACGCCTGCCAGAACTCGAAGAAGTTGAGCGTCTCGGCCTTCTTGATGCCCGCGACGACGAGCTGGCGGTCGCCGTTGGGCTTCACCAGGTCGATCGCGAGACCGAAGTTCACGTGCTCCGGCTTGACCAGGGTCGGCTTGCCGTCCTTCTCCGCGAAGGAGTAGTTCATCGACGGCATGGCCTTGATCGCCTGCACCATCGCGTAGCCGATCAGGTGCGTGAAGGAGATCTTCCCGCCCCGGGCGCGCTTCAGGTGGTTGTTGATCACGATCCGGTTGTCGAAGAGCAGCTTCACCGGGACGGCGCGGACGGACGTGGCCGTCGGCACCTCCAGGGAGGCGTTCATGTTCTTCGCGACCGCGGCGGCGGGACCGCGCAGCGTGACCAGCTCGGGGCCCGCGGGGGCCTCGGCCGGCTTGGCGGCGACCGGAGCGGCCTTGGCCGGGGCAGGAGCGGCGGCGGCCGGCTTCGCGGCGGCCGGCGCGGCAGGGGCCGCGGCGGCCTTCACGGGTGCCGGGGCGGGCGCGGGGGCCGGAGCCGCGACCGGAGCGGGCGCGGGAGCCGGAACGGCCGCAGGAGCGGCAGGCGAGGCCTGTGCGGGGCCCGCCTGCTGCGCCGCAGAGGCGCTCGGCGTGGTGGAAGCCGGGGCGGTCGGGGTCTCCGACGCTCCGGGCTTGTAGTCGGCGAAGAAGTCCCACCAGGCACGATCGACCGAATTCGGGTCCTGGAGGTACTGCTGGTAGATCTCGTCGACGAGCCACTCATTGGCACCGAAGGCGGCTGCGGGGCTCTTGCCCTGCCCGTCCTGGTCGGTCGGGGAGCTCGGGGTACTGGGGGACTGAGACGACACGGCGGCAACCGCCCTCTTCCGCTTCACAAGGTGATGGACAGCGGAAATAAAGGCTACGCCTGTCCGGCCGAGAGGTGCAGGCGGGGAGCGCCAACGTCGCGCAAGTCACACTTGACGGGGTGTTTCGGGGCCGTGAATGGCGGGAAACAAGCGTGGTTCCGCATGTGTGAGGGTAGGGAGAAGCGCAGGCACGGCCGCCTTCGACCGCACCTCTGACCAGCTCCCGCTCACGTGCGCGGAGGTCTCCCTCACGTACACGCAGAACGAGCTGCTCCGGTTCGAACCCTACGTCAATCTCTCGGAGGGAGGCTGCCCGGAAGAGTGACTCTGATCCGGCAGCCACGTGCTGATTCGGCCACCCCGATCCCGCCGCCGTGCAGATCCACCGCCCAGCGGGCGATCGCGAGGCCGAGCCCCGTGCCGCCGTCGCTCCCGGGGCCCTGCCGGTGCGGGGCCGTGCCCCGGTTGAACCGCTCGAAGACCCTGTGCCGCTCCGACTCCGGGATGCCGGGGCCCTCGTCCTCGACCTCCAGTTCCAGGGAGTCCGGGTACGGGCCGCGCCGGGCCCGGACCGTGACGCGGCCGTGCGGCGGCGAGTGCTTCACCGCGTTGTCGATCAGGTTCGCCATCACCTGGTGCAGCCGCTCCGCGTCCGCGTGCGCCACCAGCTCGGGCGGCGACACGTCCAGGTGCAGATGCACGTCCGTGCGGTTGTGCAGGCCCGAGGTGGACGAGAGGCCGCGCTGCGAGGCGGCCAGGTTCGCTTCGCGCAGAACCCCGGACAAATACGGCCAGACCTCGAAACGGCTCGCCCTCAGCGCCACGACACCGTTGTCAAGACGTGACAGGTCGAGCAGCGTCTCCACCAGCCGGCCCAGTCGCTCGGTCTGCTTCAGCGCCGACCGCATCGTCTCCGGATCCGCCTCGGAGACCCCGTCCACGACGTTCTCCAGTACGGCCCTGAGCGCGGCGATCGGGGTCCGCAGCTCGTGCGACACATTGGCGACCAGCTCCTTGCGATGCCGGTCCACCGCCTCCAGGTCGTCCGCCATGCGGTTGATCGTCGACGCCAGGTCGCCCAGCTCGTCGCGCCGGTCCGCGCCCCGCACCCGCCGGGTGAAGTCCCCGCGGGAGATCGTCCCGGCCACCGTGGTCATCTCGTCCAGCGGCGCCGTCAGGGACTGCGCCACGAACTGGGTGATCAGCAGGGTCGCGATCATCGCGAAGATCGTGATGTACCGGAACTCCGTGGACGTGCGGATCGCCACCAGCGCGAGCCCGGAGGTCAGCAGGACCGCCCCGACGACCAGCGTGCCCAGCTTGGTCTTGATCGAGATCACGATCCGGCGCGGCCGGCGTACGCCGCCGTCCGGCCCCCGCAGCTCCCTCGGCCACCAGGGCCCCCGCCGGCTCACAGCGCCGGGGTCTCCAGCGCGTAACCGACGCCATGGACCGTGCGGATCCGCTCGGCCCCGATCTTCCGGCGCAGCGCCTTGATGTGGCTGTCCACGGTCCGGGTGCCCGAGGCGTCCGC
Organism: Streptomyces sp. CB02980; assembly: GCF_014451325.2. GTDB lineage: Bacteria > Actinomycetota > Actinomycetes > Streptomycetales > Streptomycetaceae > Streptomyces. Next base: position 390,081 of record NZ_JACSCH020000004.1, read on the forward strand.
CCAGTCCCACACCTCGGCGAGCAGCTGCTCGCGGGAGAGGACCGCCCGCGGCGTGCTCGCCAGGCAGACCAGCAGGTCGAACTCGGTCGGGGTCAGGTGCACGTCCTCGGACCGCACCCGGACCCGGCGCTGCGCGTGGTCGATCTCCAGCTCGCCGAGGCGCAGGATGCCGCTGCGCGGGGTCACGGCCGCCAGCGCGGCCCGCTCCACCCGGCGGAGCAGCACGTGCACCCGGGCGGCCAGCTCCCGCATCGAGAACGGCTTGGTCATGTAGTCGTCCGCGCCCACGCCGAGGCCGACCAGCATGTCGGTCTCGTCGTCACGGGCGGTCAGCATGAGGACCGGGACGGGGCGCTGGGCCTGGACCCGGCGGCACACCTCCAGGCCGTCGAATCCGGGCAGCATCACGTCGAGGACCATCAGGTCCGGCTGCCATGCCTCGGCCGCGTCGACGGCCGCGGGGCCGTCGGTCGCGGTCTGGACGAGAAAGCCCTCGGCGCGGAGCCGAGCGGAGATCGCCTCCACGATCGTGGCGTCGTCCTCGACCACGAGCACCCGGCGCTGGGCACCCGGAGTGGCCGCCGCACCGTGGTGAGTGGTGTGTGTCTGCTCCATTGCCCCGCCTCGCGTCGCCGATGTCGGCTCTGCAGCCTAGAGGTACCGGCGGCGTCCCGGCTATCCAGGACTTACTCGGGACGGATGCCGAGGTGAACCACGTCGGGGACGCCCCGGGCAACGGGGATCTCTTCCGTCCGTACCCCGCTGAATCCGGCATTCCGCAAGGCCCCTTCGAAATCGGCGGAGGGCCGGGCGGACCAAACGGCGAGCACTCCGCCGTGGTTCAGACGGGCCGCACAGGCCGCCAAACCCTCGGCTGCGTACAGGGATTCGTTGTCCTCGGTGACCGTCCAGTCGGGCCCGTTGTCGATGTCCAGACAGAGGGCGTCGTAGGTGTCCGGGGAGGTGTGGAGGTGGTCCACCAGGTCCGTGTGCAGGATCACGGTCCGGGAATCGGCGAGCGCGGCCCCGGAGATCGCGGCGAGGGGCCCCTGGCGGTGCCATTCGATGATCGCCTCCTCCCGCTCGACGACCGTGATCCGGCCCCAGCGGGGGTCGGCGGCGGCATGGGCGAGCGAGAAACCGACGCCGAGACCGCCGACGAGGACGGACGCGCCGGAGCGGGACCGCTCGGGGAGCGCGGCCTGCGCCGCGTCGATCAGGAGCCGCTCGGAGCGCCCGTCGGAGGTGTCCATCAGGAAGGTGCCGTTGGCGATGATCTCGTAGTGCTCCGCGCGACGGCGGAGCACGACCTCTCCGTACGGTCCTTCTCGGCGGTCGAGGGTGACGGTTCCTGGCACGGTCGGTCGCTCCGCTCTCGGCTCGGCAGTGGGTCCCCGGCCATCCTCGCTGGGTGACGGCGGTGGGGACAAACCCGTTTCGGAGAACGGGAGATGGGATCGGACGGCCGTGCGAGTGGCCGACTCCCCGCCGTGCCGCGCCGCTCGCCCCGCCCGTGCCGAGCGGCCTTCGCCGCCCGCGCCGCGTTCAGCGGCGGGTCCCGTCCGTCCAGATGCGGCTGCCGAGGTCCGAGCCGCGGACCACCTGCACCCTCCACGGTTCGATGCGCAGGACGTGGTACCCGGGGTCCTCGGGACCGCCCCGCCAGAATCCGGCGGGGTCGTACCCGACGCCCGCGGGGCTTCCCTCGCGGTAGAGGTCCCACGCGTACCGCCTGCTCTCCCGGTCCTCGGCCCAGGTCGAGACGCTGTCGATGAACACGGCGTTCTGGCGGGGGTTCCAGTAGGAGTAGGTGGTGTGCGGGTTGCCGGCCAGATGCGCCGCCTTGACGGGCGTCTTGTAGGCGGCGAGCCAACCGACCGGCTTTCCGTCGACCACTTCCCAGACGGGCAGCAGCACCCGGGCTCTGGGGCGCGATGCGCTGTCCACCGTGATCATGGTGCAGTAGACGATGTCCTGGATATAGGTGTTGAATGCGTCTTCGATTTCCGAGAAGGATTCCACGCGTGTGGCCATATCGATTTCCTTTCGGCATCCGATGGTCGACGGAAGGAACTACCTCGACGCGTCGACGCGCTCGGCCGTACGGGGAAGATCCGCGGGCACGGGTCCGGCGTCGGTGTCCGCAGCCCTCGCCCTGCCGCGGAGTCCGAAGGCGCTGACGACGGCGGCGAGGAGCGCGGCGACGAGCGGCACGACCAGGGCGGCCCGGTAGCCGTCGAGGAGCGCCGTCGGCGAGGTGCCGTCCGTGGCCGCGATGTTCACCGCGGCGACGGTGGACAGGCCCAGCGCGGCGCCGAACTGGAAGGACGTGTACAGCAGGCCGCCGGCGACGCCCTGCTCCTCCTCGGCGATGCCGTCGGTGGCGACGATGGTCAGCGGCCCGTAGGCCAGGGAGAAGGCCAGCCCCAGGATGATCAGGCTCGGGAACATCGCCAGGTACGTCCAGTCGGCGCCGACCGGCAGGAACAGCGCGTACGACAGCGAGGCGAGGAGCAGACCGCCGAAGATCACCCGGGCGTTGCCGAACCGGGCCACGAGCCTGGGAGTGAGGGTGGGGGAGAGGACCGCGTCCACACCGATGACGATGAGGGCGAAACTGGTCTGCAGGGTCGACCAGCCGCGCAGCTCCTGCAGGTAGAGCACCGCGATGAACTGGAAGCCGAAGAAGCCCGCGGCGAAGAGCAGCCCCGCCAGATTGGCGCGGACCAGCGAACCGTTGCGGAAGATGCCCAGGCGCACCAGCGGCGAGGACGACCTGCGCTCGACGGCGACGAAGACCAGGAACAGCACCAGGCTCGCCGCGACGGTGCCGATCGTCGAGGCCACGGAGACGTGCGCGGCACGCTCGACGCCGAAGACGAGGAGCAGGATGCCGCCGGTGACGCTGATCGAGCCCGCCAGGTCGACGCCCTGGCCCGTGCGGTCCGGGCGCGGCGACCTGGGGATGAGGGCGATCGCCGCGATCAGGATGAGAAGGCTGAGGGCGACCGGCGCGAAGAACACCCAGCGCCAGTCGACGGCGGCCAGCAGGCCACCCACGACGAGCCCGATCGAGAAGCCGCCGGCCGCGGTGCCGGAGTAGACGAGCAGGGCCTTGTTGCGCTGAGGGCCCTCGTCGAAGCTCGTGGTGATGATGGACAGCCCCGCCGGAGTCATGAACGCGGCGGCGACACCGGTCACGAAGCGGGCGACGATCAGCATCCAGCCCTCGGTGGCGAACCCGCCGAGGCCGGAGAAGAGCAGGAAGACCACGAGCCAGAGGACGAACATCCGGCGGCGTCCGAACAGGTCGGCGGCCCGGCCGCCGAGCAGCATGAACCCGCCGTAGCCGAGTACGTAGGCGCTCATCACCCACTGGAGCATGCCGGTCGACATGTCCAGGTCCTCGCGGATCGACGGCAGGGCCACGTTGAGCATGGCCACGTCGATGCCCTCGAGGAAGATCGCGCCGCACAGCACGAACAGCACGCCCCAGGCGCGCCCGCTCATGCGGTCCGTACCGCTGCTCGACGGGGATTTCTGAGTGGACACAGAATTGCTCCTTGTGCGCGAAGGAATGGTCGTGGGGAATCGGCCGCATTCCTGCGACGGGCGCGTGGCGTTCCCTTGGAGTCCGCGTGAGAAGCCGGCCCGGAAGAGGCCGCGACACAAGGAGAAAGCCGTGCCGCGGGATTCCCACGCCTCGATGGGGAAATCCTGCGGCACGGCGGAGAATCGGGGAAGAAGGCACTTCGAAGTCACCCGGTCACTTCACGGGTACCGACCCCACTTCACGGGTACCGGCCTCGCGGCGCGTGGCACCGACTTCACGGCGCGTGGCACCGACTTCACGGCGCGGGTACGGACCTCACGGCGCGCGGGGTCCTCAGGACTCGCCCGTCACCCGCCGGGCGCCCCGCCACACGTACAGGCCCGTGCCCGCCACGAGCGAGGCGACCGCCACCGTCCACGCCCCCGCCTGGGTGCCCGGCTGCATCACCCAGGCCCACCACTGCGCCCCGCCGCCCGGGGCGGACGGGGCCGCGAGATAGACCGTGCCCACGAAGAAGGCCGGCGGCAGCCAGCTCAGCCGGGCGCCGACGACGGCGGCGGCGGCCGCCGTCACCCCCACGAGCCCGAGGGCGTTGCGTACGGCGGCGAGCGCGCCGAACTCCTCCGCGTGCCCCGGCACCGCCAGGGCGAGCAGCACGACGGCGAGGACGGCCGGGGCGAGCACATGGGCGAGACGGCGGGGCCACCACGCGCGTACCGCCGTACGGTCCAGCTCGTCGCTCGGCGTGTGGAGGCTGGTGCCGATCGCGGCGGCCGCGAGCAGCGGGCCGAGGACGACGACCGGCAGCCGGGCCGTGTGGTCGAAGTCGGGCAGTGACTCCAGCCACCGGGCAGCCCAGGCGGCGGCCACCGCCGTTCCGGCGAGGGCGGCCAGGGCGCCGGGCAGGGCGCGGGAGCGCAGATAGAGCAGGGAGGAAGGCCTCATGGGACCGGTACCTCGTCGGGGTGGCAGGTGTTCGCCGCCAGATAGCGGCCCAGGTAATCGCGTTGGGCGGCCGGGGACTTGGCGCGGAGGCGGTCGATGTACGGCTGGGCGGCGGTCGGATCGGGGCCGTAGTCCTCGGGTGTCGGCGCCAGCCACTCGATGACGGCGAGGTTGATGATGCTCGCCCGCTCCGCGTTCGGACCGGTGTTGTCACCCGGCCGGCACGTGTCCGAGAACAGCCACGACACCGCCGAGTTCAGATACAGATCCGGGCGCGGGAGCCGGCCGCGCACCGCGTCAGCCGCCGCGTTGGGCAGTTCGACGTCCCCGGGGCGAGGGGGTCCGAACGGGCCGCCGACCCAGCGGACCGGGGCGCCGGGCACCCCCTTGAGGCGTGCGTTGAGCGGGGCGAGCGCCGCCGACACCTCCGGCAGCAGGCGTTCGTCCACGGCCGTGAGGCAGATCTGCGGCGTGCCGTCGTCGCAGAGCGGGCGGGCCAGGGCGGGGTCCGGACGCCACGGGCCCTCGTCCGCCGGCAGGCGAAGGATCACCGCGGCGGCGGCGACCGCCACGGCCAGCGGGACCAGGGCGAGCGGTCGTCGTGCCCGGCGGAGCCCGTAGGCCAGGAGGACGGTGAGGGCGAGCCCGGCCGTCCACGCCATCGACACCGGACCGAACCACCACACCGGCCGGTCCCAGAGGAACTGGTGCTCGGCGGCTGGGCCGAGCCAGCGGGCGGGGCCCTGGCTGTACGCGCCGACCCCCAGTGCGACGTATCCGACGATGCCCAGGAGCGGGGCCGTCAGCCGCCAGCGGACCGTACGACCGACGACATGACCGAACGCGCCCAGGGCGGCGACGGCGACCGCGTCGGCGGCGAGGAGTTCGGGGAAGGGGCGGCCGCCGGAGGCGTACGGCCAGGTCGCGAGGAGACAGACGGCATCGGCGAGGACCACGCCCGCGGCCGGCCAGAGCGCGGACGGGGCGACCGCGACGAGCAGACGGCGGAGCGGCGAGCGGGGCACGGACTCCCAGAGGTCCAGCGTCCCGCGGCGCCGGTCCCGGCCGCCCTGCCAGCAGCCCGCCGCTAGCGCGAGCGGTCCGGCGAGCAGCCCGGTGGCCACGTGCAGCATGTTCGTGGCGTCGGCCCAACGGCCCTGCCAGCCGGGCGCCTTGCCGTACATCGTCACGAGGACGGTGAGGAGGACGGCGACACCGGTCCAGGGGCCGAGCCCACGGCGCAGCTCGATGAGAACGGCCCCCGGCGCGCGGGTGGCCCGTCCGGCGGTGCGCGGCGGGGGAGGAGTGAGGGTGGTGGTCACCGGAGCGCTCCCTTCGCGGCGTCCGAGGGGGCCCGGTGGGCGTGCAGGGCGGCCGTGTAGCCGCGCTCGACGGCGTGCGTCGTGGAGTCGTTCCCGTCGGTGGACTCCCCGCCGAGCACGGTGAGTTCGGCCGTCGAGCCCTGGAAGGCGAGGCGGCCCGACTCGATGAGGGCGACGTCGGTGCAGGCCGCGGCCACGTCCTCCACCAGGTGGGTGGAGACCACCACCGTCGCCTCCGTGCCCAACTCCCGCAGCAGGGCCCGGAAATCGACCCGCTGTTCCGGATCGAGTCCAGCGGTCGGTTCGTCGAGCAGCAGCAACTCCGGTTCGTTCACGATGGCCTGGGCGATTCCGGCGCGCCGGACCATGCCGCCCGACAGCGTCTTCATCCTCGCGTCGATCCGGTCGCCGAGCCCGACCCGAGCCACCGCGTGCTCCACGGCCGCCGGAACGCGGGCGACCGGTACCTCCTTGAGCCAGGCGACGTAGGCCACGAACTCCCGCACGGTGAAGGCCGGGTAGTAGCCGAAGTCCTGCGGCAGATAGCCGAGCCGGCGCCGGATGCCGGTGCGTTCGCGGTGACTGGTCGCGTCCCCGCCGAGCAGCTCCACCCGGCCGGAGGAGGGTGCGGCGACAGTCGCGAGGACCCGGATCAGGGAGGTCTTGCCGGCGCCGTTCGGGCCGAGCAGGCCGTGGACGCCGGGACCGAGGGACAGATCGAGCCGGTCGAGGGCGACGGTACGGCGGTGGCGGACGGTCAGTCCGCTCACCGCGACGGCGGTCGAGACGTTCACCGGGACTCCAGGTGGTCGAAGGAACGGCGCCGCAGCGCGAGGAGGGCCGCGCAGGCCAGCGCGGCGGCGGCCCACCCCCCTTGGGCGGCGGGGCCGGAGAGGTACGGGGCGAGCGCGGTGGCCGGGGCGGCCGTGTCCGCGGGTCCGAGCAGCGGACCCGTGACGGCGAGCAGCCACCCGCCGCCGAGCGTCGCGGCCGCCGCCCGGCAGCCCACGAACGAGCCGAGCGCGAGCGTGGCCAGGGTCAGTGCGAGGCCGGGAAGCAGCCAGGCGGCGGCCCCCGGGAAACCGGCCACCGGCGGCAGCAGGGCGCCGCCCGCGGTCAGCAGCGGTACACAGACGGCGAGGACGGCGGCGGTACGGGTGAGCAGCAGCCGCAGCCCGCCGGACGGGGTGGCGGCGGTGATCTCGTACAGCGGGTCGGCGTGACGTCCGTACGAGACGGCGACACCGGCGAGCGGAAGGACGGGCGAGAGGGCGAGCAGCAGACTCCGCGCCCCCTGGACCCCGGCTCCGTGGGCGAGCCCGAAGGCCCCGCCGACGACCAGCAGCACGGCGACGACCCAGGACCCGCGGAGGGCGGGCCCGACGGCCCACCAGAGCCGGGCCCACCGGCCGAGGGGGGTGGGGGCGTACGGGGTGGGCGCGGCCGGTGCGGGGGCGTGCGCGACGGGGGCGGGCCGACTGCCGGGGGAGGCGGAGGATTCGGTTCGGCGCCCGGGGGCGTCGCCGGAATCGCGCCGGCGCCCGGGCGAGCTGGCGGATTCGGGTGCGCGCCCGGGCGCGGTGGCGGATTCGGGTGCGCGCCCGGGCGCGGTGGCGGATTCGGGTCGACGCCCGAGGAAGGCGGAGGCCGCGAAACGGCGCCCCGGGGACGCGGCGGGTGCGGTCCGGTGGCCGGGGGAACCGGGGCGCCCGGTCCGGGCGCCCGCCGGCGCCCGACCGGGTCCGAGGGACGCCAGCAGTTCGGCGCGGACGCTCGCGAGGACCGGGCCGGCCGTTCCGGCCCGTACGGCGGCCGAGACGCGGCCCGCGCAGCCCGCGCAGGACTCGACGTGCTTCTCCAGCGACCAGGCGTCGGTCTCGGCGGCGGACCCGTCGGCGTACCGGCGCGCGAGGGCGTCGGAGACGTGCCAGGGGAGCCCGGGGGTCCCGGGGCCGTCCACAGGGGGGCGTCGTGTCGTCATGCGGTGCCTCCCAAGGCGTGTGGGCCGCCGGGGTGGGCCGCCCCGAGCGCGGCGCGCAGTTCGCGGCGGGCGCGCAGGGCGCGGGTCTTGACCGTGCCCTCGGGTATGCCGAGGAGCCGGGCGGTCTCGCGCGTCGTCAGGCCGTCGACGACGGTCGCCCGCAGGACCTCGGCGAGTTCGGGCGAGATCCGATCGAGGGCAGCGCCCACCTCCCCGTACTCCAGCCCGGCGAGCACCCGGTCCTCGGCGGAGGACGCGGCGGCGGACGGCTCCGTGGGCACGGCGGCGTGTTCGGCCGCCCGTTCCACGACGCGTTCCGCGCGGGCCCGGGCCCGCTGCGCGTCGACCAGGCGCCGGGCCGCGATCACCCAGATCCAGCCGCCGGCCTCGCCCCGGCCCCGGTGGCCGCCGGCCGAGCGCCAGACCGTGACGAAGGTGTCCTGGAGGACCTCCCGTACGGTCTCCTCGTCCGGGCAGCGCCGGGCGAGGCGGGCGTGCAGCCAGCCGGCGTGCCGGTCGTACAGCACGGCGAGCGCCTCGGAGTCCCCCCGGGCGACCGCGCGCAGCAGCGCCGTGTCGTCCTCGTCGCCCCCGGAGGGGCCTCCCCCTGCGGGGCGCAACAGTCTCACGCCTTCTCTATCGCGCGCGTGCCCCGGTTCGGTTCTCCGTGCCGGTGCCGGTGCCGGTGCCGGTGCCGATTCGGGAGTGGGTCGGTCCGGGGCGGGGGCGCGGCGGCCCGGCTCAGGGGTTCGTCGGCGGGCCGCCCTCCGGGAGGGCGGCGAAGACCCGCTGGAGCGCGGCAGGGCGCTCGCCGTCGCCCGAGACGACGAGGCGGTGGCGGTACGTCACGTAGTACTGGAAGCCGTCGAAGACCGGGTCGCCCGTCGGCCGCTCCGGGACCCGGGCGTACGCGGGGTCCTCCAGGGCGGCCCGGAGCTCGGCGGCCTCGGCGGGGGTCTGCCGGCCGGTGCGGGGCTGCTTGGTGCCGGAGCGGCTGGTCCAGGAGCCGTCGTAGTGGACGACGAGTTTGTTGCGGACACCGGCGAGGCCGCCGTTGACGACGACCTCGACGAGGACCTCGGCGGGGTGGGGGTCCGCCGTGGGTGTGCCGGAAGCTGTGGGGGTGCCGGAAGCCGTGGTGGTGCCCGGCGCCGTCGTGGCTCCCGGGGGCGTCGTGGCTCCTGGGGCCGAGGTCGTCGCCGTGGCGCCCGGCTCGGTCGGTCCGCTCGCCCCCGACGGCGGCCCGCCCGGCTCGGGCGGAGTCTCCGGCCCGCAGCCGCTCGTACCGCCGACCAGGACCCCCACCAGAAGCAGGGTCCCGCACCACGTTCCCCGTACGCCTCTCACCATGGACCGAGCATGCCGGGTGACGGGCACCGCGCGCAGCCGGACGGGCAGGTTCGGGCCCGTGCCCCGGCCTCCGGCTCGCGGACCGGACCCGACCGTCAGCCCGTCCCCGTCCCCGTCCCGGCCCCGGTCCCGCCGCCGTCCCGGACGATGCCCGTGAGCGGCCCCCGGTAGCGCCAGTCGAGGGAGTCGTACAGTGCGAGGCCGTCCGTGGTCGCGGCGAGCACCCCGGTCTCGGCGCCGGCCTGGGCGGCGGCCGCCTCCAGGGTGCGCATGACGTTGGCGCCGAGCCCGCGCCGCCGGTGCGCGGGGTCGGTCTCGATCTGGTCGGCGACGGCCGTGGAACCGGTCGGGGCGATCTGGCCGCGGGCGGCGAGGGTGCCGTCGGGCGCCAGGACACGGACCCGGATGACACCGTCCGTGACCTCGGTGGTCCGGGCGTATCCCTCGGGAGGAGCCGGCCGGGCGCCGGGGTCCAGCGGCTTGACCATCATGAAGCCGGGGTCGTCGGGGACCGTCCATCCCTCCGTGATCCACGCGTGCGCGTCCTCGGGCCCGGCCATGATCTTGAGCCAGCTGTACGGGGTGGTCAGCCGCGCGCAGAGCGCGCCGACCGTGGCCGCGTCGGGGGCGGGCAGCACGTGCCGTACGACGTGCCGGGGCAGCCCCACCTCGATCCGGTGGCCCCAGGGCTCGTGGACGGCGGCCGGGGTCCCCCGGGAGACGGTCCAGCCCGCCACCCACGCCGATGTAAGAGCTGCAATATCCATGCAGTCATTACATCGGCCGAAAGTGTTCCGTGCGAGAGTGATCGCTCAGAGCGAACGGGCGTCCGGGAACATTCACGGGCTCACATGCATTGAGTCGGCATAGCTCAACTTGACTGCCGAAGGGGAGATCATGGCTTCTGACTCCAAGCCGTCCGTGCCGCTCACTCTGCCCGTGCTGCCGCTTGACGACGAGGTCGTGCTGCCCGGGATGGTGGTGCCGCTCGACCTGTCCGACAACGACGTACGCGCCGCGGTGGAGGCCGCCCAGGCCGCCGCGCGGCCCGGAGCGGGCAAGCCGAAGGTGCTGCTCGTGCCCCGCGTCGACGGGACCTACGCCGGGACCGGCGTCCTGGGCACCGTCGAGCAGGTCGGACGACTGTCCGACGGCGACCCCGGCGCCCTGATCCGCGGCCTCGGCCGCGTGCGCATCGGTGCCGGCACGACCGGACCCGGCGCGGCCCTGTGGGTCGAGGGCAGCACCGTCGAGGAGACCCTGCCCGAACCGCTGCCCGGTCAGGTCACCGACCTGATCAAGGAGTACAAGGCGCTCGCCACCAGCTGGCTCAAGAAGCGCGGTGCCTGGCAGGTCGTCGACCGCGTCCAGCAGATCGACGGCGTCGGCGCCCTCGCCGACAACTCCGGATACTCGCCCTTCCTCACCGTCGAGCAGAAGGTCGCGCTCCTGGAGACCGGCGACCCGGTCGCCCGGCTCAAGCTCGCCACCGCCCAGCTCCGCGAGCACCTCGCCGAGCAGGACGTCGCCGAGACCATCGCCAAGGACGTCCAGGAGGGCGTCGACAAGCAGCAGCGCGAGTTCCTCCTCCGCCGCCAGCTCGAAGCCGTCCGCAAGGAGCTCCGCGACCTCAACGGCGAGGCCGAGGGCGACGAGTCCGACGACTACCGCGCCCGCGTGGAGGCCGCCGACCTGCCCGAGAAGGTCCGCGAGGCCGCCCTCAAGGAGGTCGAGAAGCTGGAGCGGTCCAGCGACCAGTCCCCCGAGGGCTCCTGGATCCGCACCTGGCTGGACACCGTCCTGGAACTCCCGTGGAACAAGCGATCCGATGACGGCGCTGCCGGGTACGACATCCGCGGCGCCCGCGCCGTCCTCGACGCCGAGCACGCCGGCCTGGACGACGTGAAGGAGCGGATCACCGAGTACCTCGCGGTGCGCAAGCGCCGTGCCGAGCGCGGCCTCGGCGTGGTCGGCGGCCGCCGCGGCGGAGCCGTCCTCGCCCTCGTCGGCCCGCCCGGCGTCGGCAAGACCTCGCTCGGCGAGTCCGTCGCGCACGCGATGGGACGCGAGTTCGTCCGGGTCGCCCTCGGCGGCGTCCGGGACGAGGCGGAGATCCGCGGCCACCGCAGGACCTACGTCGGCGCCCTGCCCGGCCGGATCGTGCGGGCCATCAAGGAGGCCGGGTCCATGAACCCGGTGATCCTGCTCGACGAGATCGACAAGGTCGGCTCCGACTTCCGCGGCGACCCCGCGGCGGCCCTCCTGGAAGTCCTCGACCCGGCGCAGAACCACACCTTCCGCGACCACTACCTGGAGGTCGAACTCGACCTCTCGGACGTCGTCTTCCTGGCCACGGCCAACGTCCTCGAAGCCATCCCGGAGGCCCTGCTCGACCGCATGGAGCTGGTCAGGCTCGACGGCTACACGGAGGACGAGAAGGTCGTCATCGCCCGTGACCACCTGCTGCCCCGGCAGCTGGAGCGCGCGGGCCTTGAGCCCGGCGAGGTCGTCCTGGAGGACGCGAGCCTGCGCAGGCTGGCCGGCGAATACACCCGCGAGGCGGGCGTACGCACCCTGGAGCGGGCCATCTCCCGGCTGCTCCGCAAGGTCGCGGCCCAGCACGAACTGGGCGACCGGGAACTGCCGTTCACGGTCGGTCCCGACGACCTGCGCGAGCTCATCGGGCGGCCGCACCACGTGCCGGAGTCGGCCCAGGACCCCGCGGAGCGCCGTACCGCCGTGCCGGGTGTCGCCACCGGGCTCGCCGTCACCGGCGCGGGCGGTGACGTCCTCTTCGTCGAGGCGTCCCTGGCCGACCCGGAGACCGGCGCCGCCGGGCTGACCCTCACCGGTCAGCTGGGCGACGTGATGAAGGAGTCGGCGCAGATCGCGCTCTCCTTCCTCCGCTCGCACGGCGCGGAACTGGAACTGCCCGTCACCGGCCTGAAGGACCGTGGCGTGCACATCCACTTCCCCGCGGGCGCGGTCCCCAAGGACGGCCCGAGCGCGGGCGTCACCATGACGACCGCCCTCGCCTCCCTGCTGAGCGGGCGGCTCGTCCGTACGGACGTGGCCATGACCGGCGAGGTCTCCCTCACCGGCCGGGTCCTCCCGATCGGCGGCGTGAAGCAGAAGCTCCTCGCCGCGCACCGGGCGGGCATCACCACGGTCGTGATCCCCAAGCGGAACGAGGCCGACCTGGACGACGTCCCGGCCGAGATCCTGGAGAGGCTGGAGGTCCACCCGGTGACGGACGTCCGCCAGGTCCTGGAGATCGCCCTGGCGCCGGCGGCGGTGCCGGTGGGAGTGGCGGCGGCGTAGCTCCCGTACGACACCCGTACGACGGAGAGACGGAGCGGGGTGCCCTCGACAGGGGGCACCCCTCCGTCATGCCCGGCGGGTGCGCATACTCGCAGGTAAATCGTCACCCGGATGTCAGCCGGGGGTGTCATGCTCGTACGCATGAACGAAGACGCCTTCTGGGCTCTCATCGACGAGTTGAGCCGCCGCACCGGAGACCTGGATGAGCGGACGGAGTGGCTGCGCACGGAGCTGCTCCGGCGCCTGGCCGCCGAGAGCGTGGAGTTCCAGGTGCGCCTCGACGACGCGTGCGAGGTCGCGGGCACCCGCGCGCTGTGGCGGGCGGCGAACCGGATCGAGAGCGGAGCCTGCACCGACGACGGCTTCCACTACTTCACCCTCTGGCTGGTCGGGCAGGGGCGGAAGGTGTACGACTCGGTCGTCGCCGACCCTGACGCGCTGGCCGACGCGCCGGGGATACGGGCCCTGGTGGGCCGGCACCGGGACGAGTGGGACGACGACGAGTGGCCGGAGTGGGAGGGGCTGGACTACGTCGCGCAGGACGCGTACGACGAGCTGACCGGCCAGGAGGACGACCACGGCGAGGAGTTCGACGACGCCGTGGACGAGCGTGCCGAGGAGCTCGCGGACGAGCTCCAGGGGGACTTCGAGGGTGAGCAGGGGGGCTTCGAGGGGGAGTGGGAAGAAGGCGGCGAGGCCCGGGGGTCTCGTCCGGAGGGGGTGGCGATACCCCGGCTCACCGCCCTCTTCCCGCTCGGTACGTCCGGCTCCTAGGACTCTCGGGACCGCGCCCCGGGAGCCGGACGGTTCCGGAGGGCTCCTAGGAGGCCGACGAGTTCCGGCGGCGGCCCAGGAGCAGGCTGCCCGCGCCGAAGGCGGCGAGGGCGCCTGCGCCCGCGAGGGCCATGGGCAGCGGCGAGGAGGGGGTGTCGGCCGTCTCGGCGGAGGGGGCCGGGGCCTGCTCGTCGCCGCCGTGGCCCGCGTGGCTCACGGTGGAGAGGGACGCGCCCGCCGCGATCTTCGCCTCGCTCGGTGCCTGGGCCTTCGCCGCGGCCGGCTGCGCGGCCGCACCGCCGAAGGTGACGTCCGAGCAGCTGTAGAAGGCCTCGGGGCTGTCGTTGCGCTGCCACACCTTGTAGACGATGTGGCGGCCGGTGCGGGCGGGGAGGTTGCCCGTGAAGTTGTAGTAGCCGTCGGTGGCCGTGCGGGTGGTGTTGTAGACGGCGACGGGGGTCGCGTCCAGGTCCGACCACTTCAGCGGTTGCGTGGGGTCGAAGCCCGGCTTGGTGATGTAGACGGTCATGGTGCCGGAGTGGGCGGCCGTCACCCGGACCTTGAAGGCGAAGCTGCCCGCCGCGACCGCCGTCGCCGGCCAGTCGGTGCGCGCCCAGTCGAGCGCCCGGTACTTCTCGCGGTTCGCCGAGCAGAGCTTGCCGTCCGGGATGAGGGCCTGGTGCTGCCCGGCGGCGTTGGCGATGTTGACCTCGTTCCAGTCGTAGAGCGGCTGGGTGCCGGAGTCGGCGACGAGGTCCTTGCACACCTGTGACTTGGGGGTCTCGGGACCCTCCGCGTAACAGGCGGCGACGCGGCTCACGGGGTTGAAGACGGCTCCGTGGGCGCCGGCGGTGGTGGGGGTGAGCGTGACGAGGGCTGCGGCGGCGGACAGGGTGGCGACGCCGGCGGCGGTGCGGCGGGTGGCTTGCATGCGGGGGCTCTCTCTCGTGCGTGGGGGAGGACGGACGAGCAACGCGCGCTGAGCGCACGGAAGTTGAATCCCGGGCGATCGCCGTAGAGCCTCGCATTGGTCCATACCAATAAGCAAGGGGGAGGGCCGGAAAAGCCGAAGCGACCCCCGGGGTGCCGCACACCCGGGGGCCGCCGTACGCGGGAGACGTCAGCCGTTGGCGAGCGCCTGCACCCGCGAGAGGTCGCCGTTGAAGTGGTTGTGGTCGCCGACCGTCGGGCCGGAGGAGGTGTACTGCCACATCGTGTAGTACTGCCAGCCGGCCGGGAGTTCGCCCACGGACGCGGCGTACCGCGCGATCCACAGCGGGTTGGTCGTGGCGAAGGCGGAGGAGTTGCCGGTGCACTGCGTCCACCAGCTGGTCGCCGTGTAGATGACGGCGTCCCGGCCGGTCCTGGCCTTGTACCGGTTCACGAAGTCGCGGATCCAGGCCACCATCCCGGCCTGGGACTTGCCGTAGCAGGTCGCGCCGTACGGGTTCCACTCGATGTCGAGCACGCCCGGCAGCGTCCTGCCGTCCTTCGACCAGCCGCCGCCGTTGTCGACGAAGTAGTCCGCCTGGGCCGCGCCCGTCGTCGTGTCCGGGGTCGCGAAGTGGTACGTGCCCCGGATCATGCCGACGTTGTACGAGCCGGTGTACTGCTGGTTGAAGTAGGTGTTCTTGTAGTAGGTGCCCTCCGTCGCCTTGACGTAGGCCCACTTGACGCCGCTGTTCCACAGGGTGGACCAGGCGACGTTGCCCTGGTGGCTGGAGACGTCCACGCCTTCGGTCTGGACGGCCTGGGCGGAGGCGCCGCCGGGAGCGCTGCCGCGCCCGTCGTGCGCGAGGACGCCCATGCCCATGCTGGCGGAGCCGCGCGGGGGTGCCTTGTGGACGCCCGGGTCCTGGGCGGCTCCGGCGGACGCGGCGAGGGGGATGAGGAGGGTCAGGGCCGCGAGCGCGGCGCCGGCGAGGGTCGTTCCGGATCTGTGCACACGCATTGCGTGCCTCCGAAAGGATCGGTGGGGGGAGCGATGTCGACGGTCCTGGACGCCCGTCCGGCATTCATGGTGTGGACATGTCAGCAGGGCGTCGTGGACGACGCTACGCACGTAGACCCGGCCCATGGAAGGGGGCCTGGATACCGCCGTTGGTCTACGCCTGCGAAATACTGGAAGAGCTGCGGCGATGGCCTCGGCCGAAAGAAACTTTCAGCGGCCGGAAAGCCGTCGGCGGGTCGCCGGAGAACGTGTGAGAGGTGCTGACGTGCACGGAAGCGGTACGGGAAATGAAGGCGGGGTCCCGCCGACCGTCGGCGGCGAGCCCCTCGCCCCGTCCGGCGGGGTCGACCGGGAGTTCCTGGCGCTCGAACGCGAGTTCGCGGTCTTCCTGCGCCGCGCCCGTGCCCAGTCCGGCGAGATGGCCCGTGAGGTCCACCCCGAACTGGAGCCCGCCGCCTACGGCCTGTTCGTACGGCTCGACGACGCCGGCCCCCAGCGGGCCACCGAACTCGCCGGGTACTTCGGGGTCGGCAAGGCGACCATGAGCCGGCAGCTCCGGGCCCTCGAAGACCTCGGGCTCGTCGCCCGCGACCCCGACCCCGCCGACGGACGCGCCTCGCTGGTCCGGCTCACCGAGGAGGGCCGGGACCGCTTCCGGCACGTCCGGGACGCGCGGCGCGAGCGGTACGTCCGCAAGCTCGCCGACTGGGACCGCGCAGAGGTCGCCGAACTCGCCCGCCTCCTGAACCACTTCAACGTCCGATCCGAGGGCTGAACGGGCCCGTGCGGGCCGCCGCCGCTCGGCGGAACCCGGTCCAGGAGCGCCGCCGCCGCTCGGCGGGCCGCCGGGCTCAGTGGCGCCGCCGCGACTCGGCGGACCACGGGCTCCAGCAGTGCCATTGCCGCTCGGCGGGCCCCAGGTCCACCAGCACCACCGCCGCTCGGCGGCCCCCAGCCCCACCGGCACCGCCGCCTCAGCCGGCGCCCAGCTCCACCAGTACCGCCGTCGCGTCGTCGTGCAGCTTCCAGCGGCGCGTCCCGCCGGCCGACCCGTCCGCCGCCTCCAGGGCGCGCACGCGATGGAGCAGCCCGAGCGTGCCCTCCTTGCGCAGAACGCCGAAGCAGTCCGTCCAGTCGCCCTCGCCGAACAGCTCCACCCAGCGGCTCGCCCCGTCCGTGAGCGCCGCCAGGGCCCGTACCTCCGCGCGCGGACTCGTCCCCGTCACCGCCCGCCCGGCGACCGCCGGGTCGGCCGCCGCCGTGAAGAAGCCGCCCTCCCGGTTCCGCAGCCGGTCCGTCGCCGCCAGGGACCGCAGGATCTCCTCGGGGACGCGGTCGAGCCGGTCGTCCAGCACGGCCCGTACGGCCCCGTCCGGCGACTCCAGGAGGAGCGCGGAGTCGGAGAGGACGAGGTGTTCGACCGAGGTCTCGTCCCAGCGGGCGAGCACGACCGTCGCCTGGGGCGTACGTACGTGAGAAAGGTCACAGGTGCCCCGATGGGCGTCCGCGGTGCGCCGGATTGCCCGTGACAGGATCTCGGACAAGGGCATGTCCCGGCGGGAAGCGGACAGTTCGGTCAAAGATCCGCCGAGGCGCGCGGTGAACCACGGCACCGTGTGCACACAACCGTCATCGCCGACCGGTGGTGTGACGCCGTCGAGGAGGACGACGGTTCCCCCGCCGCCCGAGGCGGGCAGGGCGGCGGCCACCCAGTCCTCGTTGGGGTGTTCGGGGCTGCCGGGGAGGGTGGCGACGTCGCTGCGCATGACCACCAGTGTGCCCGGAGCGGCGCACCTTCCGGGTGTACGTCTTCACCGGACCTGCAAACGTGCGGAAATGGCCTGTACCAACCCGGCGGAGGACCCCGGGCAGCCGGAGCCGCGGGCTCCGGGAAGCTGCGGGCGGGCATCCTGCCAAAGCCCGCGCGGAAGATCCAACCGGGGCCCTTCGGGGCCTCCTCGGCCCGCCCGGAGAAGTTGTTCGCCAACTCAGGAGTGTTGTTCACTCGTTCGGGTGGCGGAGCGGCCGATGCGCGCCCCCTTCCCAGAAGCGCTGGAATGGTCGGAAGCCGTACCAGGGGTGGGGGCGCTCCATGTGACCGGCCGTCACCTCTGCTTTGTGGGCGGACGAATCAAGAATGCGAGCACCGGTGCAGATGAAGCGGCCTCGGAGCAAGAACGGCACGCGGAGCCAGACCCCCGGTGCGGTGCCGACCCCGGACGGCGCCGCGGCGCCCACCGGCAGCGCCCCCCACGGCACCACCTCCCCCGGCAGCGCCCCCGCCGGCCGCCCCAAGCGCGTCCGCAACCGCCTCGTCGCCGGCGTCGCCCTCGTCGGCATCACGGTCCTCGTCGCCGGAGCGCCCGCGATCCTCGCCGCCTCCACCGAGCTCAACGACTCCCAGAGCCTGGTCACCCTCGCCGAACTCGACCGGCAGGCCGTCACCCTGGCCCACTCGCTCGCCGACGAGCGCGACGAGGTCGTCGCCTACATCGCCGCCGGCCGCGACGCCCAGAGCGGCGACGCCAAGCACAGGCGCCAGATCACCAGCACACGATCGACCCGCGTCGACCGCCAGATCGACGAGATCCGGCCCGCCGCCTCCGCCGAGCTCCGCCGCGACCTCGCCGGAGTCCCCTCCGTCCGCCGGTCCGCCCTCACCGGCAAGGGCACGGCCCTGGAGGCCCACCGGGCGTACTCGGAGGTCATCACCAAGCTCCAGGCCCTCGCCGACGAGCTGGCCGACAAGACCCCGGCCCGCGCCTCCGACACCGCGCTCACCGAGGCCACCCGCGCCCCCGCCGCCCTCGGCCGCGCCGTCGAACAGGCCTCCGCCACCCGCGGCCTGCTCCTCGCCGCGCTCTCCGTGCCTCAGCCCGAGCCCACCGGCGAAGTCCACTACGACGCCGAGACCGGCACCTACGTCCCCGACGTGCCCGAGGGCGCCGCCGAGGCCGACCGCGCCCGCGACACCCTCACCGCCGCCGCCCAGCTGGCCCGGGTCCGTGAGCTCGCCGCCCTCGGCGACTTCGACCAGGCCGCCGGCTCCACCGCCCGCGACTCCCTCGCCGCCACCGTGGCCGGCCCCGACGTCAAGAGCGCCGAGCGCTCCCTCGCCTCCCTCACCGACCAGCCCCGGCTGACGGAGACCGAGCGCGAGACCGACCCGGCCGGGCTCGAGGCCGCCGTCTCCGCCCGCATCGAGCAGATGCGCGGCGTCGAGTCCGCCCTCGCCGCCGAGCGGGTCGAACGCCTCGGCGCGCTCCGCGACGACGACGTCACCGCCCTCGAACTGCGCATCGCCTTCCTCGGCGGCTGTCTGATCGTGGCGATCGGCATCTCCACGTACGTCGCCCGCACCCTCACCCGGCCGCTCGCCGTCCTCCGGATCGGCGCCGCCCGGCTCGCCGCCGCCCCCGAGCCCGGCGCCGAGGAACTGATCCGCTTCACCGGCCGCAACGACGAGTTCGCGCAGGTCGTCCGCTCCCTCAACACCCTGCACGGCAAGCTCGCCGGCCTCGCCGCGCACACCGAGCGGCTCACCGACGACCGGACCGACCTGGTCGCCGTCAAGGAGGCCCTCGGCGCCGAGCTCGCCACCCAGCGCGCCGAACTCCAGGGGCAGGTCGCGCTCCTCACCGCCGACCTCGAACGGTTCAGGAGCACCGTCCACCACACCTTCGTCAACCTCTCGCTGCGCAGCCTCGGGCTCGTCGAGCGACAGCTCGGCGTCATCGAGAAGCTGGAGGAGCGCGAACAGGACCCGGACCGCCTCGCGACCCTCTTCAAGCTCGACCACCTGGCGACCGTCATGCGCCGCCACAGCGAGAACCTCCTCGTCCTCGCCGGGCACGAGCACGTCCACGGCCACGCCGGGCCCGTCCCGCTGGTCGACGTGCTGCGCGCCGCCGTCAGCGAGATCGAGCGGTACGAGCGGGTCACCATCCAGTCCCTGCCGCCGCACGCCCAGATCGCCGGCTTCGCCGCGGACGACCTGAGCCACCTCATCGCCGAACTCCTGGAGAACGCCACCTCCTTCTCGCCGCCCGACGCCGAGGTCCAGCTCTCCGGCTGGCTCCTGGAGTCCGGCGAGGTGATGCTCTCGGTGCAGGACGCGGGCATCGGCATGACCGCCTCCCGGCTCGCCGACCTCAACGCGCGCCTGGCCGAGGCCGACCCCGCCGCGTTCGACGGCGAGGGCCTCGGCATGCGGGTCATCGCCCTGCTCGCCGCCCGCCACGGCGTCCGCGTCGAGCTGCGCGAGCAGCAGCCGGGCGGCACGGCGGCCGTCGTGGTCCTGCCGCAGCCCCTGCTCCCCACCGCCCTGCCGACCACCGTGACGGAGCCCGTACGGGTGGCGGGCGCGGCACCCACGCTCCACCTGCCCGGCTCGGTCGCCGAGGCCAACTCCAACACGCTGCCGTCCCGGAACCGCGATCCCCTCGTCGAGGCGGCGGAGCGGGCGTTCCTGGAGGCCGAGGTGACGGCGGCGAGGGAGCAGCGGGACCAGGAGCCGGAGCCCGAGCGGGAGCCGGCGGAGGCGCCGTACGACCCGGAGCCGCAGGAGCGGTACGGGTCGGAGGAGCGGTACGAGCCGGAGGCGCAGTCGTACGAGCCCGAGCTCACCCACGACGAGCCCGCCCCCCTCGGCGAGAGCGTCTCCGAGACCACGCTCCAGGTCCGGCTGCCCGACCCGCCGCCGGAGCCGGACGCCCACGAGCGCACGGCGGACGTCACCGCTCCCGCCCGCCACGAGGAGCCCTGGGCTCCGCAGACTCCCGCCGCCCCCGAGCCGGTCACCGACCAGCCGGTTCCCGGGCCGCGTACCCCGCAGTGGGAGCGCGTCACCGACAAGGGCCTGCCCAAGCGCACCCCGCAGGTGGCCCGCCCCGCCGGCCCCGCCACCACGACCCCCCGTCAGGGCGGCGTGGACGCGGAGGCCCTGCGCCGCCGCCTCGGCGGCTTCCACCAGGGCGCCAAGGCCGGGCGCCGCGACGTGGAGGCGGAGATGGAGACGGCGCGGATAGATGACGTAAGGACTGCACGTACAGAGGAGATGACGGGGGACACAGTCGAGGAGGCACGCAGTTGACCGCGACGGGAACGTTCGGACTGAGCACGGAAGCCCGCAACCTGCAATGGCTGCTGGGGAATCTGGTGGAGGAGGTGCCCGGGGTCCACTCGGTCACCGTCGTCTCCTCCGACGGCCTGATGCTGCTCTCGTCCGACCCGGCCGCCCAGCAGACCACGACGGCCGCCGCCGAAGCCGGCCGTCCGAACGGGCCGCGCGGCTCCAGCGCCGACCTGGCCACCATCGTCTCCGGCATCGGCAGCCTGACCATCGGCGCCGCACGCCTGATGGACGGCGGCGGGGTCAAGCAGACCATGGTGGCGATGGAGGAGGGCAGCGTCTTCGTCATGTCGATCAGCGACGGTTCGCTGCTCGGCGTCCACGCCACGCCCGACTGCGACATGAGCGTGGTGGCCTACCACATGGCGCTCTTCGTGGGCCGCGCCGGTCACGTACTCACCCCCGAAGTCCGCAGCGAGCTGCGCAAATCGATGGAGAGCACCCAGTGACGTCAATTTCTTCGGGGTTCCACGCCCACCGGCTGCCCGTACGAGGAGATGGACGCCGCCCCGCGCGCGTACGCCCGTACTCGCTGACCGGCGGGCGGACCCGCTTCGGCCATGTCCTGCTCGTCGAGACCTTCGTGGCGGCGCTCGAAGCGCCCGCCGTGCGCAAGCTCCTGACGGACGGCGGGCCGGGCGCCCGCGGTCTGATGCCGGAGATGCGGGCCATCGTCGAGATCTGCCGCCGGATGCGGACGGTCGCGGAGATCTCGGCGCTTCTGAAGATGCCGTTGGGGGTCGTCCGGGTGCTCCTCAGCGACCTGGCCGACCAGGGAAAGATCCGTGTGTACGGGACCGGTCACGGCACCGGGCAGCCCGACCGCGCGCTCCTCGAAAGGGTGCTGAGTGGACTCCGTCGTCTCTGACGCCTCCGCCGTCTCCGATGCCGACACCGGATCACCGGCGGTGACGGGCATTCCCGCGCAGCCCCAGGCCCCCGCGGCCGACCTGTTCCAGCGGGATACGACCGCATCGGCCGCGGCCGCGTCGGCCACCGCCGAGCCCGACGCCGAGGACGGCGCGCAGGACTGGCAGCTCGACCACACCCGCGCCCCGATCGCGACGAAGATCGTCGTCGCGGGCGGCTTCGGCGTCGGCAAGACCACCTTCGTGCGCGCGGTCTCGGAGATCACCCCGCTCCAGACCGAGGCGCTGATGACCCGGGCGAGCGAGGAGACCGACGACCTCACCGCCACGCCGGACAAGCTCACCACCACGGTGGCGATGGACTTCGGCCGGATCACCCTCGACAACGACCTGGTGCTGTACGTCTTCGGTACGCCGGGACAGCAGCGTTTCTGGTTCATGTGGGACGACCTGGTGCGCGGGGCGATCGGCGCGATCGTGCTGGCCGACACGCGGCGGCTCACGGACTGCTTCCCGGCCCTCGACTACTTCGAGAGCTGCGGGCTGCCGTACATCGTGGCCGTCAACCACTTCGAGGGCACCGAGCTGTTCGAGGCGGACGACGTCAGGGAGGCGTTGACCGTGCCCGCGCACGTCCCCGTGGTGATCATGGACGCGCGCAAGCGGTACAGCGTCGTCGAGAGCCTGCTCGCGATGGTCGCCCACGCGCTGGAACACACCCCCGAATAGATCGCTCAGCTCTCCCCGTCACGCCAGGAGCACCACCCATGCGGAAGATACTCATAGTCGGCGCCGGCCAGTCCGGTCTGCAGCTCGCCCTCGGACTCCAGTCGTCGGGGTACGAGGTCACCCTCATGTCGAACCGGACGGCGGACGAGATCCGGGCCGGCCGGGTCATGTCCACCCAGTGCATGTTCGACACCGCGCTCCAGCACGAGCGGGACCTCGGCCTCAACTTCTGGGAGTCCCAGGCACCGCGCATCGAGGGCCTCGGCGTCTCGGTCGCCGCGCCCGACTCCGCCCGCGCCATCGACTGGGTCGGCAGGCTCGACGGGTACGCGCAGTCGGTCGACCAGCGGGTGAAGATGGCCGGCTGGATGGAGACCTTCGCCCAGCGCGGCGGCCAGCTGGTGATACACGGCGCGGCCGTCAGCGACCTGGACTACTTCTCGCGCAGCTACGACCTGGTGCTCGTCGCGGCGGGCAAGGGCGAGCTGGTCTCCATGTTCGGCCGGGACGCGTCCCGTTCGCCGTACAGCGAGCCGCAGCGCGCGCTGGCCGTCGCGTACGTCCACGGCCTCGGCCCGCGCCCGGAGCACCCGGACTTCGACGCGGTGCGGTGCAACGTGGTGCCGGGTGTGGGCGAGCTGTTCGTCATGCCGACGCTGTCGACCGGCGGCCGCGCGGACATCCTCTTCTGGGAGGGCGTCCCCGGCGGTCCGCTCGACGCCTTCAAGGGCATCAAGGACCCGGCGGAGCACCTGTCGCTGACCCTGGAGCTGATGGAGAAGTTCACGCCCTGGGAGTACGCGCGGGCCACCAAGGTCGAGCTGACCGACGCGGGCGGCACCCTCGCCGGCCGGTACGCGCCGACGGTCCGCAACCCGATCGGCCGGCTGCCCGGCGGCGGCCTGGTCCTCGGCGTGGCCGACGTGGTCGTGGCCAACGACCCGATCACCGGCCAGGGCTCGAACTCGGCGTCGAAGTGCGCGGCCGCGTATCTGGCGGCGATCGTCGAACAGGGCGACAAGCCCTTCGACGAGGAGTGGATGCAGTCGGCCTTCGACCGCTACTGGCAGACCGCGCAGCACGTCACCAAGTGGACGAACGCGATGCTGGCGCCCCCGCCGGAGCACGTCCTGAACCTCCTGGGCGCCGCGGGCGGGCTCCAGCCGGTCGCGAACCGCTTCGCGAACGGCTTCAACGACCCGTCGGACTTCGAGAACTTCTTCTTCGACCCCGAGAAGACGAACGCGTACCTGGCCTCGGTCGCCGGCAGCTGACAGGCCGCTGACCTGTGTCGGAGCGGTTGCCGTCGGTGGTTGTCGGTGACCATCGGCACCCCTCCGACGGCCCACGGACGGCCCGGACCGCCTCCGAGCCGCGCGCCGGCCGGTAGTGCCCGCCTTCGGATCTCGTCACCCCGCCCTCTGCCCGTCAGCGGTCCGCTGACGGGCAGAGGCGTCGCGTGTTCCCGGCAGAGCGGTCGAGCGGCAGGATCGAGATCCCGCCGCCGCTGCCTCCGTTGCAGCCGTTACCGGTGATGACAGTGGGGTCGCTCGCCGAGTCCCTGAGGGGCACGTTCGACCACTGAACGGTGGCAGTGTTGGTGACGTTGCAGGGGGCGTCAGTGGCGATGTTGACGGCCAGGTCGAAGGTGTAGGTCGCGTCCGCTCTCGCAGTCCACCGCGGTGGACTGCGGTCGTAAAACGGATCGAGTTGTCCGCCCCCGTGCTCGATGATGTGTCCATGCCTCAGTCGAACACCCTGGCTCGCGTGGACGCCGACCTCGACGCCGGGCGGGTCCCCATGGCGCGGCAGCGGCTGCGTGGGCTGGTCTCGTCGTTTCCGTACGACCTGACGCTGCGGCGCCGGCTCGCCGAGGTGTACCGGCTGTACGGGGACGCGGCCGAGGCGGGGCGCTGGATGTACCTCGAAGAGGACCGGGACGCGGAGGAGACCGCCGCCTTCGAGAAGCGCTACGGGACTCCCGGGTGGCGGATGAAGGCCCTCGCCTGGCGCGGGCCCGAGGCGCCGGCGGCGACCTCCTTCGCCGCCGAGCAGCTCGCCGCGGTGCGGACCGCCTGCGCCGAGCGGCTCGGGCACCCCGTCGACTGGGACGACCCGGAGTCCTACGCGGCGGACCGGGGCGAGGAGGCCGACGCACCGGAACCCGGGGGCTGGACGCTCGCGGGAGTGGTCGCGGGCGCCGGCGCCCTCGCGGGAACCGTCGTCATGGTGGGCGTCTGGGTCCTCGGGGTCATCTCCCTCTTCTCGTAGCGCCCGGCGGCCTCCGCCCGGCGGACCGCCCACGGCGCCAGCAGACCCGTCAGGGCGAAGAGTGCGCCGACGAGGTACCAGCCGGGACGGCCCCAGCCGATGCACAGCGCGATGAGCAGGCCGGGGCCGACCGCCTCGGAGAGGCCCGCGCCGAGGCCGAAGACACCCAGGTACTGGCCGGTGGCGCGGGGCGGGGCGAGGGCGTACGACACCTCGAAGCCGCCCGCGGAGTGCCACAGTTCGCCGATCGTGTGGACCACGACGGCCGCCAGGAGCAGGGCGACCGCCACCGCCACCGGTGCGCCCGCCGAGAGCGGGACCAGCGCGCAGGAGACGAGGAACGCCGCTCCGGCGCGACGGTAGGCGCGGCCGCCCGCGCGCGGCGAGTCGATGCCCCGGCTCGCCCGCACCTGGAGTCCCACGACGATCACGGTGTTGGCCAGCATCGCGCCCGAGACGAGCCAGTGCGGGGCGCGGGTGGACCCCACCAGCCACAGCGGGATCGCCACCGTCAGCACCTTGAACTGCATCGCCATCACCCCGTCGAGCGCGGTGAGCGCGAGATACGGCCGGTCCCGCAGCGCGATCCACCGCGGCCCCCGGGCGACGGGCGAGGGCGCCACCGGCGGCAGCAGGAGCAGCACGACGGCCGAGGCCCCGAACGCCAGCGCGTTGCCCAGCACGAGCAGTTGGTACGCACCGAGCGTGCCGACCTGGACCGCCCAGCCCGCAAGGAGAGCGCCCAGGGAGATGCCGACGTTGGTCACGGCCCGCAGATAGGCCCGGAACTCCTGCGGCCGCTCCCCTCCGTAGTGCCGGACGAGCGGCGCACGCGCGGCCAGTCCGGCGGCCTTCGCCCCGGTGGCCGTCGAGACCGCGAGCACGAACGGCCAGAAACTGTCCGCGAAGACGAAGGTCCCGGTCGCGACCGCCTGTACGGCGAGCGTGGCCACGTACACGCCCCGCGCCCCGCACCGGTCCGCGAGATGGCCGACCCCGATCCCCACGGCGAGGGAGAGGGTCCCGGCGATACCGAGCCCGAGTCCCACCGTGGCGGCCGACAGGTGTACGGCCTGGGTGAAGTACAGGACCCCGGCGGTCAGGAAGAGCCCACTGCCGACGGTGTTCACGAAGTTGGAGACGGCAAGGGTGCGTTGGGGGCCATTGGGGGGTAGCAGTCCGGGCATGGCGGGGCTCCGCGTCCGTTCGGGCAAGATGCGGCGAGTAAGGACCCGAACAGCTTGTTGCATATTACGTGCGAGGGCAAGAGGGGTGTGTTGCAGGGCAGTTGACGCTCAGCCGCGGTCGTACCCCTCGTCCCCGCCGTCCCTCGCCCCCGCCGGCAGCACCGGCGGGGTGTACGCGGCCAGGACCTCCCCGTGCGGATCCGGGCGCACCGCCCCGAGTAGCGGGTTCGCCGCGATCGGGGAGACCTTCACCTTCCCGCCGGGCCGCGGCGCCTGCACCACCAGGCCCTCGCCGAGATAGACCGCCACATGGGTCGCGCCGGGGAAGTACACCACCAGGTCCCCGGGACGGAGCTCCGCGAGCGGCACCCGGGGCAGCGTCGCCCACTGCTCCTGGCTCGTCCGCGGCACTTCCAGGCCCGCCGCCGCCCACGCCTGCTGGGTGAGCCCCGAGCAGTCGTACGTCTCCGGACCCTCCGCCCCCCACTCGTACGGCTTGCCGATCTGACCCACCGCGAACCGCAGCGCCTCCGCACCCGCCCCGGACGGGCTGCGCCGGCCCCCCAGGACGCCCGAGTCGAGCAGCTCGCGCTGTGCGCCCGCCGTCTGGACCCGCTCCAGCTCGGTGAGCCGGGCCAGCTGCTCGGGAGAGAGCGACGCGAGCAGCTTCTCGACCTCCGTGAGCCGGGCCCGTACCTCGTCGCGCCGGGTGCGCTGCGTGGCGGCGAGGGTCTGCTGCCGGTCGAGCGCCTTGCGGGACGCACTCGCCAGGCTGCCGGCCTGCCGCTCGGCCTTCTCGAGCCGCGGCACGGCCGACGCCCGGTCCCGGGAGGCCCGCGCCATCAGATGGCCCTGGTCGAGCGCCGACTGGGGATCCGGCGCGAACAGCAGCCGCAGGTAGGAGGAGAACTCGGACCCGCCCCGGTACTGGTCCCGGGCGATCCGTCCGGCCGCGGCGCGCCCCTGCGCCAGCGCGGTACGGGCGGCGGTGAGCCGGGCGGTGACCCTCTTGGTGTCGGCGGTCTGGAGCTTCAGCGCCTCCTCGGCGGCGTTGAACCGCTCGGTCGCCTCCTCGGCCTGCTGGTAGAGCGTCCGCATCCGCGTGAGCAGGGCGGTGACGGAGTCGCCGCCGGGGGGAGGGAGGGCGGCGGCGTCGTCGGCGTCGTCGGTGGGGTCGGTGGGGGTGACGGGGGTGACGGGGGTGACGGGTCCGGCCGGGTCCTGCGAGGCCGCCGTCTCAGCCGTCTCGCCCACCTCAGCCGTCTCGCCCGCCTCGTTCGTCTCAGCCGTGGAAGACGTGGGTGCCTTGGGTGATGTGGTCGTGGTCGCGTCCGGGTCAACCGGTTCCACCGGTTCCGCAGCCGGATCCGCCCAGGCGATCGGTGCCTCCACCGGGGGGTCGGCGGGTGGCTCCGGAGCGGCGGCGCCCGCCGGGAGGACGCCTGTGAGGGCGGTCGCGGCGGCCAGGGCCCCCGTGCAGACCGTTCGCAGCAGCCTTCGCGACACGTCACCACCTCCACGGGGATGATGACGCGTCACTTCATGTGATTACCGTACGTATGGGGGCGAGTCCGGCGTCCTCACTCGTTCGGCTCAGCGGCGTCCCGGGGAGCGGTCGTGCCGGTGCTCGGCTTCGACCACGGCCACTTCAGCTCGCGACGCTCGCGGCCCTCGGGGGCGTACTCGTAGACCCAGCCGCGCTGGAGCCCCAGTCGCTTCGTGTAGCCCGCGGGTTCGCGGCGGTAGGTGTGAAGGGTCGGGGGGTTCCCGTCGTGGGCCGGGACCGGGATCTCGTACCACTTCGGCGGGTGGCCGGTCGGACCGAGCAGGATCGGCAGGACCCGGCCGTCGAGGGGGCCGCCACGGAAGGAGGTGTTCTGGCTTCTCACCCCTCCAGTGTCCCCTCCGGCTTCCGATTCCTGCTCAGAGCAGATGGGCGGCCTCGCCGACCACCGGGATCACCCGGCGGGCCAGCCGGGCCACGGGTCCCTCGGGCGTCTCCTGGGCGAGGAGGCGTCCGACGACGCGTGCGGTCTCCTCGTCGCTGGCCGTGCTCGCGGCGAGGAGGGCGATGAGATGGTCCACGAGCCACTCCCGCAGCTCGCGGGCCGGGGGCCGCTTGTCCTCGTCGAGCCAGATGAGGGAGGCGGCTTCCACGGCGGCGATCCAGGTGCGGACCAGCATGTTGAGGCGGGGGCCGGGGCGGTCCACGCCGAGGTGGACGAGGATCTGCTCGGCGGCGGCGCGGCGGACCTCGTCGACGATCGCGGTGGTACGGGAGGTCTCGGCGACGCTGCCGCCGCGCAGGAGGGCACTGAACCCGGCGTCGTGCTCGTCGACGAAGGCCAGGTAGCGGTCGAGCACCCGGCCGAGCCGCTCGGTGGGCGGCCCGACGGGCGGCTCGGTGAAGCAGTGGTTCAGGGCGTCGGCGGAGGAACGGAGGGCGGCCTCGTAGAGCTGCTGCTTGCCGCCGGGGAAGTAGCGGTAGACGAGGGGCCGGGAGACGCCGGCCGCCTCGGCGACGTCGTCGAGGGAGACGTCCTCGGGGGTGCGGTGGGCGAAGAGCTCCTGGGCTGCTTCGAGGAGCTGGCCGCGGCGCGCCTCGACGCTGAGCCTGCGGTACGCGGGGGTGGCGGCGGCAGTCATGCTCCGCAGCGTAGCGGGACCCTTTCGCGCCCCACCTGGTGCGGCCCGCGGAGGGCGGGCCGGCAGCCCCACCCCACCCCCGGCAGCCCCACCCCACCCCACCCCCGGCAGGCGCCGCGCCGCGCGGCTCACGCCAGTAGCCCCGACGACCTCCACAACCGTCGCCCCACCCCTCGCAGCACCCCGATGTCGTCCAGGAAGTCCGTCAGGCGGCGCGCGCCGGACTGCATGACCTCGCGGCGGTGCCCGCTCGCCCTCACCTGCGCGACCGCCTCCCGCCGGTCCAGGCCCACCGCCTCGTACACCTGCGGGTTCACGAAGCACGTCGAGAAGACCCGCGCCGCCTCTCCGCAGCTCACCCGCGTGAACTCCTGCTCCCAGCGCGGCGCGGTCACCATCTGGCGGCGCAGTTCCTCGCGGGCGTACCGCACGTGGCGCGCCTCCTCGACCACATGGATGCGGGTCACCCCGCGCACCAGCGTCTGCACCCGCTCGTCCGGGAACGTCAGCCGCTGCATCCAGTCGAGGATCTCCTCGCCGAGCAGCGTCGAGGCGAACGAGCCCGGGGTCGTGGACACGGTCTTCAGCAGGCGCGCGAGGTTGTGGTAGAGCCTCGGCACCGGGTACGCCGGGGTCCCGCCCTGCTGGATCAGCCGCGCGAACATCATCGAGTGCCGGCACTCGTCCGCTATCTCGGTCAGCGCGTACCGGACGTGATGACTGGTCAGCGACTTGTCGTAGATGTGCCGGACGAGCAGCTGCATCAGGATGATCTCGAACCAGACACCGAGCGACGCGAGCGACGCCGCCTCGTGGCGCGAGAGCGCGATGCGCTGCTCCTCGGACATCGTGCGCCACAGCGGCGTGTCGTACAGGGAGAGCAGCTCGGGCGGCCAGAACCACTTGCCGTCCTCGAACGGCGCGTCCCAGTCGAGCTCGACGTCCGGGTCGTAGGAGTGCTTGCGGGAGGACTCCAGGAGCCGTTCGGCGACCTGCTCACGGTCGCGCAGCGGCCCCAGGGCGTCCCTGAGGAGGCTGAAGTCCGGCTCCGTGGACCTCGTGGTCGCCGGGGACTCGGTGAAGGGGGTCATGGTCTGCGCACCTCGTTGTGCTCGTCGCGACGGCGGGACGTCACCGGTGGTCACCCTTTATCAGACTGCCCGTCAGTAGCGTCGTCAATCCCTTGTGCGCGACTTGTTGACGATCCGTCTACCAACGTGTGAGCCTGGCCTGGCCACAGGACTCGCACCACGGGAAAAGGCCCGACCCCCCCAAGGAGGCGTCAGTGTCGACGCGCGACCTCTACACCACGGCCCCGTCCACTCCGAGCTGGCAGGTCCCCGCCACCGGCGCGGCCCGCTTCTCCTGGGAGTACGAGGACGGCCGCGAGCGCCTCCTCGCCCTCTACCAGAAGGGCAAGGACAAACAGTGGGACGGCGCCACCCGGATCGACTGGGACCTGGAGGTCGACCCGTACGACCCCCTCGGCACCCCCGACGAGGTCCTGACCCTCCACGGCACCCGCCACTGGGCGATGATGACCGAGAAGGACAAGGGCGACCTGCGCCGGCACTACGCCTCCTGGCAGTTCAGCCAGTTCCTGCACGGCGAGCAGGGCGCCATGATCTGTGCCGCCCGGATCGTCGAGTCCGTCCCCGACCTGGACGCAAAGTTCTACTCGGCCACCCAGACCATGGACGAGGCCCGGCACGCCGAGATCTACGGCCGCTTCCTCCACGACAAGATCGGCATGCTCTACCCGATCAACGACAACCTCCAGAGCCTCCTCGACGACACCCTGCGCGACTCCCGCTGGGACATGCCCTATCTCGGCATGCAGGTCCTCATCGAGGGCCTCGCCCTCGCCGCCTTCGGCATGATCCGCGACACCACCGACAAGCCGCTGCCCAAGCAGATCCTCGCGTACGTGATGCAGGACGAGGCCCGGCACGTCGCCTTCGGCCGGATGGCCCTGCGCGACTACTACAAGCAGCTGTCCGACGCCGAACTCCGCGAACGCGAGGAGTTCGTCATCGAGGGCTGCTACCTGATGCGCGACCGGCTGCGCGGCGTCGAGGTCCTGGAGAACTTCGGCATCCCGCGGAAGGAGGCGGAGGAGCTGACCGAGCAGAGCGAGTTCCTGCACCTCTTCCGCAAGCTGCTCTTCAGCCGGATCGTCCCCTGCGTCAAGGACATCGGCCTCTGGGGCGAACGCCTCCAGCAGGCCTACCTCGACATGGGCGTCTTCGACCTCGGCGACTCCAACCTCGATCTCCTCATGACCCAGGACGAGGAGATCGCGGAACAGCTCGACGCGGAGCGCTTCGCCAAGGAGGAGCAGGCCCGGGTGGCGGAGGTCGCGGACGCGATCGCGGACGGGGCGGCGCAGGGCTGAGTCCCCGGGCCGAGCCCCGGCCGAGCCCTGGCTGAGTCCCCGGGCCGAGCCCCGTCATCCGGCCCGGCCCGCACTCGGAAGAACGGGTTGTCGTACGGGTGACGTAGCGTGCCCGTCATGACCATGCCGCCACCGCCGAACCAGCCGCCCCACAACCCGTACGGCGGGCCGGTGCCGCCCCCGCAGCAGCCCGGCCCGTACGGCGCCCCGCAGGGCTTCCCGCCGCCGGGCCACCCCCAACAGACCTACCCCCAGTACGGTGTTCCGCCGCAGTACCCGGCGGGCCCGGGGCCCGGCCCCGGCGGCTGGGGCGGGCCGCCCATGGGGCCGCCGCCGAAGAAGAAGCTGTCGGCCGGCGCGATCGTCGCCATCGTCGTCGGCTCCCTGGTCGTGGTCGGCGGCATCGGTTACGGGGTCAAGGCCGGGCTCGACGGCGTCACCGGTCCCTTCCCCGAGGCGACGCACAAGCTGGTCGTCCCGCAGACCGTCCTCGACGGCGAGTTCACCCTCGTCTCCGACCTCTCCGACACCCAGGGCAAGGAGATCGAGGACACACCCGACTTCACCGTGAAGGACGCGACGGCGGCGGTCGGGCAGTACAGCGGCAAGGACGAGTCCGTCCTCGTCCTCTCCGGGCTGTACGGGCAGATCAAGAGCCCCGGTACCACCCGCTCGTCCATCCTCAAGGGGGCCGCCACGGACAAGGGCTCCAAGCTCGTCGTCAAGCCCAGGGACTTCACCCCCGCCGGGTACGGCGTGACCGTCAGCTGCCAGGTCACCACGTCGAAGGACGGACTCAGCACGACGACGCTGCCCATGTGCGCCTGGGGCGACGAGAACACCGCCGCCGCCATCGCCCTCGTCGGCGCCGGGGAGGCCACGGCCGACCCGAAGGACATCGACCTGGCCGACCTCGCCGAGAAGACGGCCAAGATCCGCGCGGAGATCCGCAAGCCGATCGCCTGACGCCTGACGCCTGACGGGGGCGCGGACGGAGCGCGGAGGGCGGAGGGCCATGTTGGGGGTGCCGGGTCCGCCGGGGCGCAGTCCCCAAGGGCTGCACCCCCGCGCTCCCTCCTACCCCCGCGCCGCCTCCTCCAGCCGTAGCGCCTCCTCCATCACCGCCCGCGCGATCGGCGCCGCGCTGCCGCCCCCGCTGATGTCCGTGCGGGACGCCTCCGCGTCCTCGACGACCACCGCCACCGCGACCGCCGGCTGGGCGGCGTCCTCCGCCTGCGCCCAGGCGATGAACCAGGCGTACGGGGTGCCGGTGTTGCCGAAGCCGTGCTGGGCCGTGCCGGTCTTGCCGCCGACCCGCGCCCCGGGGATCGCCGCGTTCGTCCCCGTCCCCTCCGTCACCGCCTTCACCATCAGCCGCTGGAGCTGCATCGCCGTCGCGGGGTTCATCGCCTGCCGGTAACTGCGGCGGCCCGTACGGTCGATCGTCGTCCCGCCCGAGGTCGTCGTGCGGTCGACGAGGTACGGCTGGGCGATCTCGCCGTTGTTGGCGACCGCCGACGCCACCATCGCCATCTGGAGCGGCGTCGCCGTCGTGTCGAACTGTCCGATCGACGACAGTGCGAGCTGGTCCGGGCTCATCTCCCGGTCGAAGTTGGACTTGGCCACCCAGGACGGCACCCGCAGCCCCGTGTCGTTGAAGCCGAACCTCCCCACCGTGTCGACCATCCCCTCCAGGCCCACCTCCACCCCCAGGCCGGCCATCACCGTGTTGCACGACCACTGGATCGCGTACGCGAGGGACGCGTCGCCGCAGCCCTTCGCCTCGTTCGGCAGCACCTGCCGGGTGCCGGGCAGGACGAACGGGTCCGGGGTGTCCGTCGGCGCGTCCACGTCCCGTACCACCCCCGCGTCGAGCGCCGCCGCGGCCGTCACGATCTTGAACGTGGAACCCGGCGGGTACGTCTGCCGCAGCGCCCGGTTCAGCATCGGCTGGTTCGGCGAGGTGGTGAGCCCCTTCCAGGCGTCCTTGACCCCCTTCCCCGTACCGGAGAGGACACCCGGGTCGTACGAGGGCGAGCTGACCAGCGCGAGGATGCGGCCGCTGTGCGGCTCGACCGCGACGACCGCCCCCCGCTTCCCGTCGAGTCCCCGGAACGCCGCCTCCTGCATCGACGTGCGGATCGTCGTCAGGACGTCGCCGCCGGGCTGCCGGCCCCGGGTGAGGTCGTTCCAGAGCGGCAGCGGCGCCAGCATCGGGTCGGTGCCGGCCAGGATCGCGTCCTCGGCGTGCTCGACGAGGGTCGTGCCGTACGTCTGCGAGGAGTAGCCGGTGAGCGGCGCGTACAACGGTCCCTGGCGGTAGGTCCGTTCCCAGCGGAGCTGCTGTCCGCTGTCCCGGGAGCCGGTGACCGGTTTCCCGTCGACGACGATCTCGCCGCGCGGCTGCGCGTAGCGGTTGATCGCGATGCGCCGGTTGGCCGGGTTGGCGTCGAGCGACTCGGCCTCGAAGACCATCACGCGTGCGGAGTTGACCAGGAGCGCCACGAGAAGGACGAGACAGAGCGCGGCGGCCCGCCGGGCGTAGCGGATCACGGGGTTCCCCCTGGGGCGTGCGGCCTGATCGCGGGGCCCCCTGGGGCGTGCGGCCTGACCACGAGGCCCCCCGGGGCGTGCTGCCGGATCACGAGGCCCCCTCCTTCACCGGTGCGAGCGTCCCCGTGTCCGCGTCGTCCGGCTGCGGTGCGCGCGCCGAGTCGCTGACCCGGATGAGGAGCGCCACGATCACCCAGTTCGTGACCACCGACGACCCTCCCTGCGCCAGGAACGGCATCGCCATCCCGGTCAGCGGGATCAGGCCCATCACCCCGCCCGCGATCACGAACACCTGGAGCGCCACGATCGAGGCGAGCCCGATCGCGAGGAGCCGCCCGAAGGGGTCCCGCAGCGAGAGGCCGGCGCGGTAGCCGCGGGCGACGAGCAGCGCGTACAGCAGGAAGAGCGCGGTCAGGCCGACGAGCCCCAGCTCCTCACCGGCGGTGGCCAGGATGAAGTCGGACTTGGTGGCGAAGCCGATGAGGACGGAATGGCCGAGCCCGAGCCCCGAGCCGAGCATCCCGCCGGCCGCGAACGAGAAGAGCGACTGGGCGAGCTGTCCGGGCCCGTCCCCCGCCCGGATCGAGGCGAACGGGTCGAGCCAGTCCTGCACCCGGCTGTGCACATGCGGTTCGAGGGAGCCGACGAGGAAGGCACCGGCGGCGGCGAGGACGAGCCCGACCGCGATCCAGCCGGTCCGGCCGGTCGCCACGTACAGCATGATCACGAAGAGGCCGAAGAAGAGCAGCGAGGTGCCCAGGTCCCGTTCGAGGACGAGCACGCCGACGCTCAGCAGCCAGATCGCCACGATCGGCCCCAGCACCCGCCCGGTCGGGAGCTGGACCTTCCAGATCCGGCGGCCGGTGTACGCGAGCGCGTTGCGGTTGGCGGCGAGGTACGCGGCGAAGAAGACCGCGAGCAGGATCTTGGCGAACTCGCCCGGCTGGAAGGAGAGACCGCCGAGCCGGATCCAGATCTTGGCGCCGTTCACCGCAGGGAAGAAGATCGGCAGGATCATCAGGGCGAGCGCGGCGGCCACCGACACGTACGCGTACCCCTGGAGCGCGCGATGGTCGCGGAGCAGCAGCACGACCACGATGAAGAGCGCGACCCCGAGCGTCGACCAGATCAGCTGCGTCGTCGCCGCCTGGTCCTTCGGCGTCTCCAGGTCGAGCCGGTAGATCAGCACCAGGCCGAGGCCGTTGAGCAGGACCGCGATCGGCAGGAGCAGCGGATCGGCGTACGGGGCGCGGAACCGGACCGCGAGATGGGCGACGAGCGCGAGCAGACCCAGCCCGGCCCCGTAGCGCGCGGCGTCGGGCGGTACGGCCCCGCTGCGGGCGAGGCCGACCTCGGCGTACCCGTAGACGCAGATGAGGACGGCGCAGACGAGGAGGGAGAGTTCCACGCCGCGGCGCTTCGGCATGCGTACCCCGGGCGGGGGAGCGTCCGTGCGCGGTGCGGTCATGGCCGCAACGTAGCAAGCGGTATGCCCTATGTCCCTTTTGTGTGACGGTGTGCCGTGTGGCGCGGTTCTGTTCCGCGTGTTTCGGGCGGCTCCCGGGCGCGCCTCCCGGATGCTCCGGACCGCTCCGCCTGCTGCCGGATGCAGGGACCGCTCCCGACTGCTCCCTGATGCGCGGGCCGCTCCCGCCCGCCCCCGGATGCGTGGGCCGCACCCGGCTGCTCTCTCCCGGACCTTCCGGGAGGCGCCGGAGCCGTCAGTCCTCCGACGTCGCGTCCACGAGGCTCACGTACTCGGGCAGCCGCAGCCGGGCCTCGGCGCCCTCGCCGTCGGCGGCGCGGGCGAAGACGAGCTCGGCGCCGATCACCTCCGCCTGCCCCACCGCGATCGTCAGACCGAGGCCGTGCCCCTTGCCCCCGCTCTCGGTACGGAACCGCTGCGGCCCCGACTCCATCAGATACGCGGGATAGCCGGGCCCGTGGTCCCGTACGGACACCACCGGCCCGTCCACTGTCAGGACCACCGGCGGGGCCCCGTGCTTGTGCGCGTTGGCGATCAGATTGCCCAGTACCCGCTCCAGACGCCGCCGGTCCGTCTCCACCGTCGCATCCCGTACGACCCGCACCTCGGTCTCGGTGCCCGAGGCGCGCACCACCCGCTCGGCGAGCGGACCGAGTTCGTGCACGGCGAGGTCGACGGTCTCGTTGCGGGCGTCGAGCCGCGAGATCTCCAGGAGGTCCTCGGTCAGCCCGCGCATCGCCCGCACCCTGTCCTGTACGAGCTCCGACGGCCGTCCCTCCGGCAGCAGCTCGGCCGCCGCCGAGAGCCCGGTGAGCGGGGTGCGCAGCTCGTGCGCCACGTCGGCGGTGAACCGCTGCTCGCTCTGCAGCTTGCTCTGGAGCGAGGAGGCCATCGTGTCGAGCGCCCCGGACACCGTGGCCACCTCGTCCTGGGGGCGCGAGGAGTCCTTCGTACGGGGGTCGTCGACGCGCGCGTCGAGATCGCCGGCGCTGATCCGGCGGGCCACCTGCGCGGTGAGGTGCAGCCGCCGGGTGACCCGGGTGACCGCGAAGGCGCCCACGAGCAGCGTCGCCCCGATCGCGAGGACGGAGGAGCCGAGGATCGAGCGGTCGAGCGCGTCGATCGTCTCGGCGCTCTGGGTGTAGTCGACGCGTACGGCGAGGGCGCGGCCGTCCGCCGGGCCCGCCGCCCACATCGTCGGTCGGCCCCGGTCGTCGGCGACCACCGTGCCGCGCTCGCCCCGGACGGCGAGCGCGCGCAGGGAGGGCGGGAGCCCGGGCGGGTCGACCCCGGCGAACCGGGGGAGCGGTTCGCCGGCCTCGTAGAGCCGGGTGACGTCGGTGAGCCGCGCGAGGGCCTTCTCCCGGGAGTCGTTCACGGTCTGACCGGTCACCGACACATGGACGAGGATGCCGAGCAGCGCGGCGAGCGCGCAGCACATCACCGCGATGAAGACCGCGGCCTTCCAGGTCAGGGTCGCGGTCCAGGCGGGCAGCCGGGGCGCCCTCACGGGCTCGGCTCGGCGGGAACGGCCACGTCAGGGGGGAGCGGGAGGGGGAGGGGCGTCGAGGCCGGCCCCGGGGTCGGCGTCGGGCTGACCAGGCGGGGCGCGGGGACGGTCGGGGGCGCGGTGCGGCCGGGCTTCACCCGGACGATCTCGTCGCGGGTGGGCAGCATGCTGTGCTGCTGCTCGTCCCAGGACCAGGCGGTGCGGTACTCGTACCCCGGGATGCCCGCCGAACTGACCCGCATGATCAGGTCCCGGCCGGCCAGCTCCACGCTGATGACCTGGTCGACGGTGGCCATGATGCGGGTGAGCCCGCCGTTCTCGGCGAGGTAGACGCGCACGCCGACCTGCTGGTCCGGCATCCGGATCCCGACGATCAGCTCGTCCCGGCCGTTGCCGGTGAGGTCGCGGTAGTACGGCCGCATGACCGGACAGGCGGCCGGCGCGGTGCCGCAGGCCTTGATCGCGCGGGCGGTCTCGTCGTAGAGCCCGTCGCCGCCGCTGTACGTGCCGGGGTGGGCCCGCACCTCGGCGTCGACCACCGCGACGGCGTCGACGGTGTGGACGTCGTTGTCGGCGACCTTGATGCCGGGGACGCGCTCGGTGTCGGACTCCCCGTAGTCGAAGGGCGGATCCGTGGCGGGCGGCAGGTCGGGCCAGAGCCGTACGGGCCCGACGGCGGTGGGCGTGGCCCCGGCGCTCTGGAGCCCGCCCTCGTTGCGTCCACAGCCGACGGCGCCGCCGAGTACGAGGGCACACAGGACACCGGCGGCGGCGAGCTGCACTCCGCGCGGTCTCACACTGCTCCTCGTACGGGTCGATCGGTGGGGGCGGGCCGGGTGGCCGTCGTGGCCGGGCAGCCGGGCGGCGGAACCGGTCCGGGACCGCTTCCAGTAGACCTTATTCGGAGGGAAGTCCCTTTTGTCTACTCATAGGCTCGGTCGGCTCGACCGCGGACCTGGTCGGTTCGACCTCGGACCTGGTCGGTTCGACAGCGCTCACTGTCCCATCGGCCGGAACCGACCGCCCCACCGGCCGGAGCTCCGCCGCTCCACAGGCCGGGACTCCGCCGCCCACCGGCCGGACTCCATCGCCCCGCGCCGGACTCCATCGCCCGGCCGGCCCGGCCCCGCAGCCTAGAACGCGCCCCGCTCCATCCTCGCGAGGGCCGCCCGGCACACCGTGAGCAGCTTCTCGTCGAGGTGGATGTCATGGCTGCCGGAGGCGCCCTCGCGGGCGTTGTGACGGCGTCGGCGGGTCAGCTCGGTGAGGATCACCAGCTGGGCCTCCGAGGCCGCCGGGCCCATCTCCGCCAGGCACTCGGCCACGTCCACGCGCGCGTGCCGGTTCTCCTCCCAGGCCGCGAGCAGCACCGGCAGCGCCGTCGCCGCGTCCCCGGACACCCGCCACAGGGCCGCGGCGCTGCGGACCCGTACCCACAGGTCCCGCGAGGCCAGGCCCGGTCTGAGGGCGGCGGCGGTCGAGGCGGCGGCGGGGCCGATCTCGCCGAGGGCCTGCGCGGCGGAGCACCAGTCCGCGCCCGAGGCGCCCGGCCGGAGCCACCGCTCCAGAGCGGTCAGGACCTCACCCAGATCACCCTCGGCCGCCCACAGGGCACGCGCCGCCGTCGTGGCGACGGTGGCCGAGTCGGCGGCGAGGAGCCTGCGCATGTCCGGTACGGCCTTCTGGGCCGCGGGCCCGAACGCCGCCAGGGTCCGCAGCGCGGACTCGCGCACCCAGTCGCGCCGGTTCGAGGGCGCGCCGCGCAGTACCCGCAGGACCTCCGGCACGGCCTGGGAGCCCCGTACCGCCGCGAGGGCGTAGAGCAGGGGCGCCGCCCGGTCGTACAGCCGCTCGTCGAGCTCGACCTCGGCGAGCCGGCGCCGCAGCAGCGGGGCCAGCATGGCGGCGGAGGGCCCGAGGCCGTCCATCGCGTACAGCAGCTCGCGCCGCACCTCGCGCTCCTCCAGGGCACGGGCGAGCAGCGGAACGGCGCGGGTGTCCCCGGCGCGGGCGAGCGCGAGGAGGGCACCGTCGCGGCCGGACCGCCCGACGAAGCCGTTCTGGGGGCTGCCGCCGAGACCGCTGCCGCTGCCCTGGGCGGTGCCGGTGCCGGAGCCGGTGCCGGTGCCCACGGCGAGGCGCGCGGCGAGCGCGTCGGCAGCGGGCGCTCCCAGCTCGAAGAGACGCTCCAGGAACGAGGTCGCGGCCTCCCGGAGCCGTGGCTCGGGGTCGTTGAGCTGGGCGCCGACGAGCCGGACGACCTCCTCGTACCGCCCCCGCCAGATCCGTATCAACCCGCCGCACAACCAGATCGCGTCCGAACGCTGCCCCCAGTCGGGGCTGCGCAGCTGCGCCAGGATGAGCGCGATGCGGTCGTCGACCCGGTCGTCGAGCGCCGCGTGCAGGGTCCGGAGCAGCTCCTCCGTCCAGGGGGCGGGGCGGCCGGCGGCGTGCTCCTCCAGGAGCTCGCGGACCTGCCCGATGAGGGTCGGTGTCGCGGCGCGCTCGGTGCCGGGTGCGACCGGTCCCAGCGCCGAGGTCCTGATCTCCTCCAGGAGTCCCGTCACCCACGGCACGATGTCGTCGGGGATGTCGCCGGGCGCGCAGCGCGCCCGCTGGGCGAGGGCCGCGAGCCGGAGGCCGGGGTCCTGGGCGGCGCGGGCGAGCCAGCCCAGCCAGTCGACGGTCTCGGTGCGCAGCGACGCGTGGCGCAGGGCGATCCGCCCGACGGCGGCGACCAGGGCGAGTCGTACCTCGGTGTCCCGCTCGACGGTGAGCCGCTCCCGCAGCAGGGTCAGCACCCGCGCGGGCTCGGGGTGCAGCGAGGCGAGCGCGCAGGGCGCGGCGAGCCGCACCTCCGGGTCGGGGTCGGAGACGAGCCCGAGGAAGACGTCGGCGCCGGCGGCGATCGCGGCGGCGGCCATCGCGTAGTTGG
Organism: Streptomyces sp. CB02980; assembly: GCF_014451325.2. Taxonomy (GTDB): domain Bacteria; phylum Actinomycetota; class Actinomycetes; order Streptomycetales; family Streptomycetaceae; genus Streptomyces. The sequence goes on from NZ_JACSCH020000004.1 coordinate 428,990, forward strand.
CCGCGGGGATGAACTCCTCGTCTTCGGGGTCGAGTTCGTCCAGTTCCTCGTCGTCGTCGAGCTCGATCCCGCCGATGCTGGTGAGCAGCTCGACGATGCAGCCGCGGTCCTGGACGGCGGGGTCGGCGACGAGTTCGAGGAGGAAGGGGATGCAGGCGAGGGTGGAGTCGTAGACGTCGCCCTGGTGGTGCACGGCGCCGTACATGCCGTCGAGGGCCGTCTCCCGCTCGGCGGGATCGGCGGAGGCGAGTCCGCGGAGCAGCTCCGGCACGTCGTCCGCGGGGCCGTACGCGTGCCCCAACGAGGCCCAGTCGACCTCCTCGATCCCCGTCAGCATTTGCCAGGCCGCCTTCCCCGTGAGCCCTGTACCAGGCAGCAAGTGTGCACCACGGGACGGGTAGCAAGGCCTTACCGACAACACCGGGCGCGCGTAGACCCCCAGTTGCGGTCTCTTTGCGCCATGTGCGGTACGCAGCGGGGCAGTTGCACTGAGTGCCCACCCCGGGAACGGGGTCCGGCGGCCGCCTACCCCTCGGACCTGACGCGGACGAAGGTGGCGTTCTCCTGCCGCTGCCGCACGGCGAGCTGCCGCAGTTCGACGGGGAGCGGCGGGTCGATCCACCGCACCGGCCCGTGTTCGGGGTCCTGGGCGAGCGGCCCCGCGCGGTCCCCGGCCAGGGAGCCGACCTCGCGCGACTGCGCCGGGGTGAGTCTGGGTGAGGTGGAGACCGTACGACCGTCCGCGAGGCGGACGACCAGGGCCCGGGGCCGGTCGGGCGGGCCGACGACACCGAGCAGCACGCCGTCGCTCGTCTCCATGTGCCGGATCTTCCGCCAGGCCCAGGTGGAGCCGGCCCGATAGGTGGAGGTCAGGGACTTCGCGACGATCCCCTCGACGCCCGCGGCCCGCAGATCGCGGAACCAGCCGCGGGCGGTCTCCTCGTCCTGGGTGGCGAGCACCCGCTGGAGCGGCGGCTCGGCGTCGAGCAGGGCCGTACCGAGCAGCTCCCATCGGTCGCGGAGCGGCAGCGCCCGTACGTCGCGCCCCGGGACGGCGAGCAGGTCGAAGGCGATGTACGAGACGGGAACGCCGGCCCGCGCCCGGTCGGCGGGGGAACGCAGCAGGTCGGTGAAGCTCAGCCGCCCGTCCCGGTAGGCGCACAGCTCGCCGTCGAGGACGATCCCGGGCGGCAGCTGGTCACGCAGGTGCGCCGCGATCCCGGGGAACTCGGGGGCGAGGTCGCGACGGGAACGCGACTGGAGGACGACCTTCCCGTCGCCGAGGACGAAGGCGAGGGCGCGGAACCCGTCGAGCTTGAGCGAGTACTGGAGCTCCCGGGGCGGCTTTCCCTGCCCGGGGATCTCGTCGGCGGAGCGGGGCCGCATGACGTCGACGGGCGGACGAAGCGCGAGGTCGCGGGGGCCGGGGCGAGGACCGGGGCCGGTGCCGGACCCGGGGTCGAGGCCGCGTCCCGGGCGAGGGCCGGAGGTGGAGCCGCGGCCGGAGGCGGGAACAGGGTCAGGGCCGGGGCCGGGGCCGGGGCCGGGGCCGGAGGCGGAGTCGCGGCCGGAGCCGGGGTCGGGGCCACGGCCGGAGCCGGGGGTGCGGGTGCTGCGCGCGGTGCGACCGTGACCCGGAGTGCCACCGACCGCAGGCGCACCCCCGTCAGGGGTCCCGCCAGGCCCGCCCGGAGCTCCGCCAGGCCCGCCCGGAGCCCCGCCACCGGGGCTCGCGGCGTCGCCACGCCCGCCCCGGGCGTGCGCCCCGGCCCCGTTCACGGCGCGTCCCCGGCCCGGTTCACGACGCGTCCCAGGCCCGGTTCACGGCACGTCCCCCGCCCGCTCGGGCGCGAAAAGTGGCGCAAGGAGATCCCCGTACCGCTCAAGACGTGGCGCGATGTCATCCATGAGGAGGACGAGGGACTCGGGGTCCGCGGCGGCCCCGGCGCTCTCCTCGACCTCCTCCCACGTGACGGGCGCGGAGACCATGGGGAGGGGCCGCGCCCGCAGGGTGTAGGGGGTGGCGGTGGTCTTCGCGGCGGCGTTCTGGCTGTGGTCGACGAAGACCTTCCCGGGCCGCAGCGCCCGGGCCATCCGGTGCACGACGAGCCGCGGCAGCGCGGCCTCCGCCTCGACGGCGAGCTTGCGCGCGTACGCCGAGACGAGCGGGGACGGCGTGGGCACCACCGGGACGAGCAGGTGCAGCCCCTTGGAGCCGGAGGTCTTGGCGAAGGCGTCGAGACCGTCGGCGGCGAGCCGTTCGCGCAGGTGGAGGGCGACGCGGCAGCACTCGACGACCGTCGCGGGCGGCCCGGGGTCGAGGTCGAACACGAGCCGGTCGGCGACGGCGGGGGAGGAGGCCCGCCACTGGGGCGTGTGGAACTCCACGACGAGGTTCGCGGCCCACATCAGCGAGGCGAGGTCCTCGACGACCACCTGCCGGGCCCGGGGGTCCTCGGAGCGGGGAACGGGGGTGGTCCTCACCCAGGAGGGTGTGCCGGGCGGCGGATTCTTCGTGAAGAAGAGCTGCCCCTCGGGACCGTCCGGATAGCGCAGGAAGGACACCGGGCGATCGCGCAGATGCGGCAGGATCGCGGCCCCGACGGTCGCGTAGTAGTGGAGCAGCTCGCCCTTGGTGGTGCCGGTGACCGGGTGGAGCACCTTGTCCAGGTTGCTGAGCGCCAGGCGCCGCCCCTCCACCTCTGTGAGAGGCGTCATACGATGAGAATCCCACGATTGCGGACAAATCGGGGACGGCGAAACGTCCTGATCCGACCCGAAGGGAACGCCTGTGCGATCCATCTGGAACGGCGCCATATCCTTCGGCCTCGTCAGCATCCCGATCAAGCTGGTGAACGCCACCGAGAGCCGGTCCGTCTCCTTCCGGCAGATCCACATCGAGGACGGCGGCCGCGTCCGCTACAAGAAGGTGTGCGAGCTCGACGGCGAGGAGGTCGCGCAGGCGGAGATCGGCAAGGCGTACGAGGACGCCGACGGGACCATGATCCCGATCACCGAGGAGGACCTGGCCGCGCTGCCGCTCCCCACGGCGAAGACGATCGAGATCGTCGCCTTCGTACCGGCCGGTGACATCGACCCGCTGCAGATGGACGCCGCGTACTACCTCTCGGCGAACGGCGTCCCGGCGGCCAAGCCGTACACCCTGCTCCGCGAGGCGCTGAAGCGCAGCGAGAAGGTGGCGGTGGCCAAGTACGCCCTCAGGGGACGCGAGCGTCTGGGGATGCTCCGGGTCGTGGACGACGTGATCGCCATGCACGGCCTGCTCTGGCCGGACGAGATCCGCGCGCCGGAGGGCGTGGCGCCGGAGAACCCGGTGAGCGTACGGGATGCCGAACTCGACCTGGCGGACGCCCTGATGGCCACCCTGGGCGAGGTCGACATGAGCACCCTGCACGACGACTACCGCACGGCGGTCGAGGAGATGATCGCGGCGAAGGCGGAGGGCGGCGAGGGCGTCGCACCCCCGGCCACGGGCGAGGAGCCCGGCGGCGGCCAGGTCATCGACCTGATGGCGGCCCTGGAGAACAGTGTGCGGGCGGCGAAGGAGGCCAGGGGCGAGCAGGAGGAGGGGAAGGGGGAGGCGGAGGTCACCCGGCTGAAGCCGCGGTCGCATACGCCGAAGGCGACGGACGCGAAGAAGTCCACGTCGAAGACGGCGGCGAAGAAGACGGCGGCGCCGGCGCGCAAGTCGACGGCGAAGACGGCAACGACGAAGACGACGGCGAAGAGCACGGCGGCGACGAAGACGACGGCGAAGAGCACGGCGACGAAGAAGACGGCGGCGAACAAGGCGACGGCGAAGAAGACCACGGCGGACAAGACGACGGCGAAGAAGACCACGGCGAAGAAGGCGACGCCGCGCAAGCGCACGGCGTAAGGCGGCCCACGGGCTGTCCGCAGCCCCCACCCGCCCACCGGATGGGCGGGGCCGGTCTCACCGGGAAGGAGGACCGCCGGCGGAACGCAACTCCTCGTACGCGGTGTTGATGTCGGCGACGCGCACGGTGGTGAGGTCGTCCCGGCTGGGGGTGGCGTTCCCGCCGTGGGTGTCGTAGAGGCGCAGGTCGCGGGAGGAGGCGGCCTTGCGGCAGAGCTCACGGGCGAGCCGCCCGTTGCCCAGCTGGTCGACGAGCCCGTCCTGTACGACGCTCCGGAAGTGGGAGTGGAGGACGGCGGCGGCGTCCTCGTCCACGACGTCGCCCTGGGCCTCCAGAACGCCGTGGGCGATCCGGAGGAGTTCCGCCGCGGAGTACGAGGGGAAGTCGATCCGCGTACTGAAACGGGAGGTGAGGCCGGGGTTCGTGGAGAGGAGTTCGGCCATCTCGTCCGGGTATCCGGCCAGGATGACGACGAGCCGGTCGCGGTCGTCCTCGGCCCGCTTGAGCAGCACCTGAAGGGCTTCCTTGCCGAACGCGTCGCCGCCGGAGTAGCCGGTGTTGTAGAGCGCGTAGGCCTCGTCGACGAAGAGGACACCGCCGAGGGCGGAGTCGATGACGGCTTTCGTCTTCATGGCCGAGGACCCGAGGTGTTCGCCCACGAGGTCGACCCGGGAGGTCTCGACGAGAGTCCCGGACTCCAGCATGCCGAGCCCGGCGAAGACGTCGCCGATGACGCGGGCCACGGTCGTCTTGCCGGTGCCCGGGGGACCGGCGAAGACGAAGTGCTGCGGTCCGGCGGTCGTCGGCAGGCCCTGCTCCCTGCGGACGGTGGCCATCCGCAGCTGGGCCACGAGGGTCCGCACCTGCCGTTTGACCGGTTCGAGCCCGATCATCCGGTCGAGCCGCGCGAGCGCCTCGTCGAGCCGCCGGTCCGCGGCGGCGGTACTCGCCCCGGAAGGCGCGGCGGAGGCGGCCGCCGGCCCCTCCGGGGCGGGGGCGGGGACCTGGACGGGAACGTGGACCTGCGCGCGCTGGGCGACGTCGGCGAGGCCGGGGAAGCAGCGGAAGGCGTACTGGAATTGGCGCAGCGCCTCCCGACCGTCACCGACGCCCTCGTGGGCGAGCCCGCGCAGGTAGGCGACCTCGCCGTCGAACCTCCCGCCCCGGCCCAGAACGCGGGGGAGGGGCGCCATGGTGTTGAGGACCTCGTGGAAGACGCGCTGGCGGGCGAGCGCGTACCCGACGTACAGCTGGGCCTCGTCGCGCAGGAAGGGAGCCTCGATGCCCCGCGAGTACTCCAGGACCAGCGGCCAGTTCTGCTTGAGGTAGGCGTAACGGGTACAGAGGAACCGCGTCTCGTCACAGTCGAGGACGGCGGTGAGGAGCGCGGGCTCGGCCTCGTCGACGCGCCCCGCGGAGAGCTGCTGCGCCATGCCGGCGAGCCAGAGGTCGCGTGAGGTCTCCAGCCGGAAGGTGACGTAGACGCCGAGGTCGAACCGGGAACGGACGGTCAGCGCGCACTTGTTCCGCAGCGCGCCGAAGGAATGCCGGTACCGCCCCATGGCTTCGACGGCCTCGGCCTGCGACCGCCCCGTGGCGTGCAGCCCCAACCAGGCGTCGGCGGCCGTGGGGTCGTACTCCAGCACCTCGGTGAACCGAACGGCGGCGGCATCGAACTGCCCCAGCCGAAGCAGCTCGACCCCCTCACGCCACACCCGCTCACACTTCTTGGCGGTACGCCTGGACACGGACTCTCCCGCCACAGTTCCCCCCACCCCCCGACCTAGGCCCACCCGACCACCCCCGGCCGACCTGGAACCACCGAAGCCGCCAAACCCCGAAAGCGACTCAGCCAAAGGGTAATACCGCCCTGACCTGCTCACCACGGCAAGCCGAAGGCAAGGAGCGGCGCTACGGATGGTTCCCACTGTGCAGCTCGACCTTGGCGGCAAGGACGAAGCGCGCTTCCGCCTCACCGAACCGGGTCACGGTGTCGAGGTAGGAGCGGCTGGAGGTCGGAGGACGAGACGACCAGCCTTCCAGCAGCGCTCTGAACTCGTCGTCGTCCAGGGCGCCGGGAGGCAGCGCGCTCCAGGCATCACGACAGGACCGCTCGGCCGCCCGACGAGCCTCCTCCGAAGCACCGGCAGGGCGGAGGCGACCCAGCGCCTCCATGAGCCCCGAAGCGACACGGCTGCCGCCGACGACTGCGGCCTGGTCAGCCACAAGGCGCCCGAGCTTCCCCCAAGCCCGCTCGTAGATCGCTTGCGCACCAAGGTGATAACCCGTCATCTGAGCGGCATCGGTCATGGCCGCGGCAGGGGCCGCCACTTCGTCGGGCCCTTCCAGCTCGATGATCGTCTGAGCCGCCTTGAGGGCCGCGAGGGCCTCGTCCAGAGCGGCCCTCCCGGCCCTGACGCCCTCCGCCGAAAGCTCCTGCTCACTCTCCACGACGAACCGCTCGCCCACGTCCTGCACGCGGTGCGCGGCAAGGAGGAAAGCGGCGTACGCCTCGCGCTGGATGCCCCGACGCCACTGCAGATGACCGGCGTTCGCCTGCGCGCGAACGGCATCCAACGCCGCACGATACGCAGCCTCGGCCTGAGCCAGCCCCGCCACACTGGTCGCCTCGGCCGAACGCAACGCGGCCCGCATCTGCCACCGACCGACCAGAACGCTGGCGAGAACCCCGACCACCGCCACACCGGCCGCAGCCAGCGCGCCTATCCCCTCAAGGTCCATACGGATCATGGTGCCGCACCCGAGGAAACCCCCGAGCTACGCATACAACAAGACCCCGTTCTCAGCGTTTCCACTGATCACGGGGTCTGTGTGGCACTCCTTGCGAAGTGCCCCCGGCAGGATTCGAACCTGCGCACACGGCTCCGGAGGCCGCGTGAGTCTCAATCATTTCTGCAGGTCAGCGCGCGATGAGTGACCTGATCTGACCTACAGGTCCACGAATGGGCCGTGGGCGGATGTCACCCTCGCTGGGGGACAGCGGCTCTGCGTCTCGCGGCGCTGATGTAGGCCCCCGGCGGGGGCTGGGTAGCCGTCGACCACCGAGCCCCTTCGGTAAGCCCTTTGAGGTTGGCTAGTTACGGGATGAGTTCATTCCTGAAGATGGACCTAATCCTTTTCAGGATAACCATCAGTACGAGCACGAAATGGGCTAGAAGGTAGGTTAGTACGCCTGTCACTCCGGGGTTAAACTCTTCGAGGTCGAGCGATGCTCCTACTGCGAGCATGACCGTAGCTGCCAACGCCACCACTAGACCGTACGTCGCGTTCGCCTGCAGTTGCCGAATAAGGCGGATCTTTACGCTCGTGGCGAGACTTTCCACCTGAGAGTTTCGGACCTGAGCCGCAGCGCGAAGGGCGACATCGAACGACAGTACTAGGAGGTTGAACAGCAATCCTGACATAAGTGAGAGTGCTGTCAGTAGATCGCCAATTCCCCCGATTCGCCATTGAGTCGTGACGACGATCGCCGGCAGCACTGCAGGGAGTCCATAGAGGGTGAAAATATCCGATTTGGATACACTCTCCTGTTCATCGCCCCCCGTGCGCAATGTTTGGAAATGGTCGACAAATATCGGCTTAAGGTTCAGCATCCTCACTGGGCGGCACCTCCAGGCGGTATTCATTCCAGCTGTCTGGCCATGTGAACTGTTGTTCCGCCACTGACTGGCGGGTCAGGCTGATGTCCTCGGCTAGGTCTAGTGCCACCTTCATGGCCTCCTGATAGAAGGCTGAATCCGAGAGGACCCCGTCGTCATTAAGGAGGTCATCGTCGATCTCGAAGGTGACAACAGGAGTCTTACCAGACGCCACTGACACCGTACGGGTGGTGCGGCCTACGCGGACCTCCACGCGCAGGTCGCTGTAGTCCACCCCCTGCCACTCAAGGAGGCTGGATACCTCCCTCTCCCCTCGCACTACCTTTTCGATCACTTTCTTGCCGAGGCTGCCGCGTCGAGGCGACGAAATTACCGTTTCCATGGTTCCGAGCTCGGTTTCGTGCTGGTTGAGCTCGTAACGGTCGGCGATATCTCGGGGAACGCTGTTTCGGACCAGGCGTATTTTTTTCACCTGCCCGCTTTCCAGGACGCGAGAAACGGCGGCCTCGGGGGACAAGTTACTGACTTCGACCACGTACTCTCCGAAGCGTTTCCGGAAGGCCCTCCGCAGCCCAGTGGAAAACATGCTAAATACGCCACGGTTGTGAATGCGCTCAGTCAGGAATAGGCCAACCTCCCTCTCCTTTGGGAGGATGAGTAGGTTCCGATACTGAAGGACCTCTACGTCGGACTGCTCTCGATTGAAGCGAGGGGTCCCACTGCCTCTGTCTTCGAACTTGGATGTAACCCCGTACTCGCCAAGGCCTAGCGTTGCGTGTATGTGTCGGTTGCTGTGATTGACTTCAGGGGCTTTGAGTATTTGCTTGTTGTCAGGGTTGTCGAATCCATCCTCTTGGAGAGACTGCAGGTAGCCGTGCAATACCTTTAGGAGGTCGTTTCCGTTTCCGTCGAAATTGTCGAACTTGAGAGGCTCCTTCTTCTGTCGCCTATGTACGACGATCTTGTAAGCCGCGATTGAGTGTTCGGCCATGAAGTGCCTCCCTTGCCGTGGTCGTTGAAGGATCATCGTATGGCTTGTGATCGCGATCGGGCCGACATTGAGGAAAGGGGTGTGATTCAAACATTTCTTATGATGTAGGCCGGATCGTCCTGTAAGCGAATGAACACCGCAAAGGTCAGCTTCCGGAGCTACCGTCCACCCCAACTCCCATCCCGTCTGCCGTCGACCCACACACCGTGGAGCAGGCGCGGTGCCGGGCGTCCAGGTGGAGCGCGCCACTGTACGAACGACCTGGACGCCCGGTGCCGTGTCTGCTCGGCTCTGCCTGGGTCGACGGCAGACGGGATGGGAGTCCCCACCTCAACAACCCACGGCCGGCACCCGCCCACGGAGCCCCGTCCATCCCGGAGCCTGAGTGCCCCCGCCGGAGGCATCAGCTTGAGCGGCACTCGCGTACCGCCTCGGCCACCTGGTGAGTTCGCCCCCATCAACCCGAGCTGTCAGGCGTGCGGACGGCGGCCGGGCTGGAGCGGGGCGGAGACAGGAGCGCAGGCCCGGGCGACGGGCCGCGCGCGCCGCGCCGTGCGCGGCGGGTGCCTTGATGAGGTAGAGAAACCTGTAACAGCTCCCCTGTCGTTCCTCGTGTCGGCGTGCACGTGAACGTGTCCAGCCGCGTATGGATGAACGTGCCCGGCCCCCTCAGCGGGTTACCGGGGAGGCAACCCCACTCGGGCGCGCCAGTGGTCCGCGTTGTGAGGATCAGCCAGCCAGCCGGTCAGACGTTCAACGCTGGCACGGAAGGCCTCGGGCAACGAGGTGTACTCGCCGATCTCGAGCCTGATGGCGTCAACATCATGGGTGGCGTGATCGGTGTCGCACCAGCAGGCCACGTTCACTGCCGAGTCGACCGCGAGCCGTCCCGCTTCTGTCCACACCACCTGAAGCAGGAACTCCAGCTGATCGACCCCGTCGGCGTGCTCGATGACATCCAGGCCGAGGATGACCGGTGTCCCTACCCGCGACCCTGGGAAGGTGGCGTGCTCCGGGAACCACTCCCAGTCCGCCGTGTCTCTGCCAACACAGACCGCGTCGACCGTGCGTGCCGCCTGATTCAGAGAATCCACATCAGCCGGCGGCAGGAGAGGAAAGAGCGTGTTCCAGGGGACGTCGTCGAAGCTACCTCGCATGAGTCGATCATCCCTGGCTACGGCTCGCACGACGGGCCCTTCCCCGCACTCATGTGGAAAGCCCCCACAGCCAGAAAGCTGAGCACGTTCCTCTGGACCGGGTTGAGCACTTCGCCGAGTACGCCGACACTTCGGCTATGCCGTGGTGAGTGCGTCGGCGATGGCCTGCATGTCCTCGGTGATGACGCCGGCCTGCGCCTCGGCGAACTGGTCCACCTTGTGGGGCTTGTTGGCGTAGCCGATCACCGTTGCGCCCGCTGCGTGGGCCGCCTGGATGTCCGTGAGTGAGTCGCCGATCAGGGTGCAGCTCGTGACGTCGATGTGCATCTGCTCGGCTGCAGTGATGAGCGGGAACGGGTTCGGCTTCATCAGGTGCGGTTGCTCGGAGGGTCGACCCACGATCTTCGTGACGTACTCCTCCAGGCCGTGAAGCTCGAGGAAGACCCGTACGCACTCAGTGGAGTTGTTGCTCACCACCGCTACGCCTCGACCGGCCGAACGTGCTGCCTGGAGTGCTTCGGCTGCTCCTGGAGTCGGCTGGCCTGCCACCGCAACGGCTCGGACCTCAGCGGCCGTGAGGGCCTGCTCGATCTTCTGGCCGAGTTCGGTGTCGGCCTCGTGCGCGATGCGCAGGACCTCGATGGGGTCGTCTGTCTGGGAGGCCTTCGTGCCGCGGCTTCATCCTGAGCGGAGAGGAGGGCGGTCAGCTCCCGCGCCACCTCGGGCGCCAGCAGTCCCGCGAACACGTCGCACACGGGTCCGTCGAAGTCGAAGAGGATGACGCGGGCGTTCGCCAGGGTCTCGGTGAGCGGGTCAGCGTGCGTCAAGGTCGAAGTCCCTTCCGATGGTCTCCCAGACGCTGTCGAACCACATCCGGGCCTGTTGGACCTGTTGGGCTCCGCCCGAGGACTCGCCGTCGTTGATCGAGTGATGGAAGAGGACGGTGTCCTTGCCCACGAGGTCGTAGATCTCGATCGTCTCGCCCTGGGCGACGACCTTGTTGGGGCGGATCGGGTAGTACCCGAAGAACGCGTCCTCGTTGTTGACCACGTAGAGCTTGAAGAACTGCGTGCCGCTATGGACGCGGATGCTGATCCTGGTCTCGGCGACCAGGCCGAGGTGCCCAAGCTCCGTGATGGCGTCCCTGATGCTGCGGGTGTAGCCGACCCGAGCAGATCGAGCAGGTCTACAGCGTCGCTCGCCATCGCCAGGCATGGAGCAAGGCTTGAGCCCTGCTTCAGTGGGGCGTTGGTCCCCTCCGGCGTACCGCAGGCAGGCTCCACACCCTGCGGTCCTCACCTGCGGCGACGCCCCAAGATCCCGTCCACGCCTCGTCCACAGACCTCGACATACGGCCGCTCAGCCCTGCTCACGCCTGCACATACAACAAGACCCCGCTCTCAGCGTTTCCGCTGATCACGGGGTCTGTGTGGCACTCCTTGCGAAGTGCCCCCGGCAGGATTCGAACCTGCGCACACGGCTCCGGAGGCCGTTGCTCTATCCCCTGAGCTACGGGGGCGTCCGCCGCGTTCGGCGGCGACGGGTAGAACCCTACCAGCTCTGCGGGAGTGGCTGTGAACAGGTATTTCCGGGGTGTCACCAGGGGCTGGGTCCCCCGCACGGGTCAGAAGTGGGCAAAACCCGGACGCGGCCGTTCGGGGCGGCCTACTCTCGTTCGTGTGTCAGGCGTGTCCGGTCGGGTGCTCGTTGTCGACGACAACAAGGTGATCCGGCAGTTGATCAGGGTCAATCTCGAACTCGAGGGGTTCGAGGTCGTGACCGCGGCCGATGGTGCCGAGTGTCTGGATGTCGTACATCAGGTCTGTCCTGATGTCGTCACCCTGGACGTCGTCATGCCCCGCTTGGACGGGATCAAGACGGCCGAGCGGCTGCGGGCCGATCCTCGGACCAGCCACCTCCCCGTCGCGATCATCAGCGCCTGTGGTGAGCACGAGGTGTCCGGTGGGGTCGCATCCGGCGTCGACGCCTTTCTCGCCAAACCCTTCGAGCCCGCCGAGCTCGTCCGCGTCGTCCGTCAGCTGCTGCACCGCGAGCGGCGCGAGCGGCCCGAGGGGGCCGGGCCCGACGGGGGAGAGGACCCGGCCGCAGTCGACGGCTGCCAGGAGTCCCGACGCGCCGGGAGCACCAACCGTCCGCACTGAGCGCGGTCGGTCGTCCGGCCACCGGGCCCGTCCCCGCCTCGGGTGACCGCATGGCGAAACCGGTTCGCGTTCCGCCCCCCCTCCTCCCCTACGCTTGTCCCGTGACCCCCGCGGACCTCTCCCTCACCGTGCTGCACGCCGTGCGCCGTGCGGTCGACGACGGTGCGCTGCGGGTCGACGTACCCCCGCTGGTCAAGGTCGAGCGGTCTCGGCCCGGTGGCGTCGGCGAGTACGCCAGCAACGTCGCTCTCACCCTCGCCCGGTCCGCCGGACGCGCCGCCCTCGACGTCGCCGGGATCCTGGAAGAGCGTCTCCGTGACGCCCCCGGGCTCCAAGAGGTCTCCGTCACCGGGCCCGGCTTCCTGAACTTCACCCTTCGGCCCGACGCCGGCGGCGAACTCGTACGGGCCGTCCGCGAGGCCGGGGACGCGTACGGGAGCGGTACCGCCCTCGCCGGGGTCACCGTCCGCTTCGCCGACCTGACAGAGTCGCGCGCGCTGCTCGTCACCGAGACCGTCGTCCGGCTCCTCCGGAGCCAGGGCGCCGACGCCGGGTTCCGCGGGGACGAGTGGATGGATGAGCCGGCAGACCAGCGGGTTGCCGAGCGGATGGATGAGCCCGTTGCCGGTCGGGTTGCCGGTCGGGTTGTCGGGCGGGTTGTCGGGCGGGTTGACCAGCGGGTTGATGAGCGTGTCGACGAGCTCGTCCACGCGCGCGGCGACGAGCGGATTCACGTGTACCCGGGGGTGTACGACCCCGACAGCCTCGGTGTCGACGCCGCCCGCTGGGCCCTGCTCCGGCCCGCCCCCCAGGACCGGCCCCTCGACGGGCCGCCCCTCCTTGTCCAGCATGAGCGCAACCCCCTCTTCCGCGTGCGGTACGCCCACTCCCGGGTCCGGCGGCTGCTCGCCAACGCCGCTCAGCTCGGATTCGAGCCCGCGTACGAGACTCCCGTCCACGCACCCGAACTTCTCGGCGTTCTCGGCGACCACCCCGTCGCCCTCCTCACCGCCGCCCGCCACCGCGCCCCCGACCGGGTCGCCCGGCACCTGGAAGCCACCGCCGACGCGCTGCTCGCGTTCCAGCACACCGTTCTGCCGCTCGGCGACGAGAAACCCTCGGCCGCCCATCGTTCCCGGCTCGCGCTCGCCGAAGCCGCCGGGACGGTGCTCGCCGGTGGCCTCTCCGTGCTCGGCATCAGCGCACCCGAACGGATTTGAAAGAGTTCAGACATGAGTCGTTCCGCCCATCCCGCAGGCCCTCGCCACGCCGACGTCCTTCCCGAGGGTCACTACACCGCGCCCCCCGCAGACCTCAACGTCCTCGACCCCAAGGTGTGGTCCCGGACCGTCGAGCGGGACGAGCGCGGTGTCGCCACCGTCGGGGGGCTGAGCGTGACCGACCTCGCCGAGGAGTTCGGGACCCCCGCCTACTTCCTCGACGAGAGCGACTTCCGCGCTCGCTGCCGCGCCTGGGCCGAGGCCTTCGGCAAGGACGCCGACGTCTTCTACGCCGGGAAGGCCTTCCTCTCCCGGGCCATCGTGCGGTGGCTCAAGGAAGAGGGGCTGAACCTCGACGTGTGTTCCGGTGGGGAGCTCACCACCGCCCTCTCCGCCGGGATGCCCGCCGAGCGCATCGCCTTCCACGGCAACAACAAGAGCGAGAACGAGATCCGTACGGCCGTCGAGGCCGGTGTGGGGCGGATCGTTCTCGACTCCTTCCAGGAGATCGTGCGCGTCGCGCACATCGCGCAGTCCCTCGGCAAGCGCCAGCGCGTGCAGATCCGCGTGACCGTCGGCGTCGAGGCCCACACGCACGAGTTCATCGCCACCGCGCACGAGGACCAGAAGTTCGGCATCGCGCTCGCCGGCGGACAGGCCGCCGAGGCCGTGCGCCGCGCGCTGAAGCTGGACGGGCTCGAGCTCATCGGCATCCACTCGCACATCGGCTCGCAGATCTTCGACATGGCCGGCTTCGAGGTCTCCGCGCGGCGGGTCGTCCAGCTGCTCGCCCAGGTGCGGGACGAGCACGGTGTCGAGCTGCCCGAGATCGACCTCGGCGGCGGCCTCGGCATCGCGTACACCTCCGAGGACGACCCGCGCGAGCCGCACGAGATCGCCAAGGCGCTGAGCGAGATCGTGACGCGCGAGTGCGAGTCCGCGGGCCTTGCCACCCCCCGTATCTCCGTCGAGCCCGGCCGTGCCATCGTCGGGCCCACCGCCTTCACGCTGTACGAGGTCGGCACCGTCAAGCCGCTCGAAGGGCTGCGGACGTACGTGAGCGTCGACGGCGGCATGTCGGACAACATCCGCACCGCGCTGTACGACGCCGAGTACAGCGTCAACCTCGTCTCGCGGACCAGCGACGCCGCGCCCATGCTCTCCCGGGTCGTCGGCAAGCACTGCGAGAGCGGCGACATCGTCGTACGGGACGCCTTCCTGCCCTCGGACCTGGCGCCCGGCGACCTCATCGCCGTGCCGGCCACCGGTGCGTACTGCCGCTCCATGGCCAGCAACTACAACCACGCACTCCGGCCCCCCGTCGTCGCCGTCCGTGACGGCGAGGCGCGGGTCATCGTGCGGCGCGAGACGGAGGAAGATCTCCTGCGTCTCGACGTCGGATGATGAAATAGTCGAGTGATGAAATAGATGTCTCAGGATCCGGACGAGGGGCTGAAACCCCCGTCCGGTGAGTGAGACTGGTTCCACCGTTGAGAACCGCAGAGACTCGAACGTAGAGATACGAAGTAGGACGAGAAAGAGGTCGGATGATGCGTACGCGTCCGCTGAAGGTGGCGCTGCTGGGCTGTGGAGTGGTCGGCTCAGAGGTGGCGCGCATCATGACGACGCACGCCGACGACCTCGCCGCGCGCATCGGCGCCCCGGTCGAGCTCGCCGGCGTGGCGGTCCGCCGCCCGGACAAGGTCCGCGAGGGCATCCCCGCGGAGCTGATCACCACCGATGCCACCGCCCTCGTGAAACGGGGGGACATCGACGTGATCGTCGAGGTCATCGGCGGGGTCGAGCCGGCCCGCACCCTCATCACCACCGCCTTCGAGCACGGGGCCTCCGTCGTCTCGGCGAACAAGGCGCTGCTCGCCCAGGACGGCGCGAACCTCTACGCCGCCGCCCAGGAGCACGGCCAGGACCTCTACTACGAGGCCGCCGTCGCCGGCGCCATCCCGCTCATCCGCCCGCTGCGCGAGTCCCTCGCCGGCGACAAGATCAACCGCGTGATGGGCATCGTCAACGGCACGACCAACTTCATCCTCGACAAGATGGACACCTCCGGGGCCGGCTACTCCGAGGCGCTCGACGAGGCCACCGCCCTCGGGTACGCCGAGGCCGACCCGACCGCCGACGTCGAGGGCTTCGACGCCGCCGCCAAGGCCGCCATCCTCGCCGGGATCGCCTTCCACACGCGCGTGCGCCTCGACGACGTCTACCGCGAGGGCATGACCGAGGTCACCGCCGCCGACTTCGCCTCCGCCAAGCAGATGGGCTGCACCATCAAGCTGCTCGCCATCTGCGAGCGCGCCGCCGACGGCGAGTCCGTCACCGCGCGCGTGCACCCGGCGATGATCCCGCTCAGCCACCCGCTGGCCTCCGTCCGCGAGGCGTACAACGCGGTCTTCGTCGAGGCCGACGCCGCCGGGCAGCTCATGTTCTACGGCCCCGGCGCCGGCGGCGCTCCGACCGCCTCGGCCGTCCTCGGCGACCTCGTCGCCGTGTGCCGCAACAAGCTCAACGGGGCCAACGGCCCCGGCGAGTCCGCGTACACCCAGCTGCCCGTGAGCCCCATGGGCGACGTGGTGACGCGGTACCACATCAGCCTCGACGTGGCCGACAAGCCGGGCGTCCTCGCCCAGGTCGCGACGGTCTTCGCCGAGCACGGCGTATCCATCGACACGGTGCGCCAGCACGGTCGTCAGGACGGAGACGGCGAGGCCTCCCTCGTCGTCGTCACCCACCGCGCGCCCGACGCCGCCCTTTCGGGGACCGTCGAGGCGCTGCGCAAGCTCGACACCGTGCGCGGTGTCGCCAGCATCATGCGTGTTGAAGGGGAGTAAGGACCCATGACCCACAAGGGCACCCACCAGTGGCGCGGCATCATCGAGGAGTACCGGGACCGCCTTCCGGTCACGGAAAAGACGCCGGTCGTCACGCTCCGTGAGGGCGGCACGCCGCTCGTACCCGCTCAGGTCCTCTCCGAGCGCACGGGCTGCGAGGTGCACCTCAAGGTCGAGGGCGCCAACCCCACCGGCTCCTTCAAGGACCGGGGCATGACCATGGCCATCAGCAAGGCCAAGGAGGAGGGGGCGCAGGCCGTCATCTGCGCCTCCACCGGCAACACCTCCGCCTCGGCCGCGGCCTACGCGGTACGCGCCGGCATGGTGTCGGCCGTCCTCGTGCCGCAGGGCAAGATCGCGCTCGGCAAGATGGGCCAGGCCCTCGTGCACGGCGCGAAGATCCTCCAGGTCGACGGCAACTTCGACGACTGCCTGACGCTGGCCCGCAGCCTCTCCGAGAACTACCCGGTGGCGCTGGTCAATTCGGTCAACCCGGTCCGCATCGAGGGCCAGAAGACCGCCGCCTTCGAGATCGTGGACATGCTGGGCGACGCGCCCGACATCCACGTCCTGCCCGTGGGCAACGCCGGCAACATCACGGCGTACTGGAAGGGGTACCGCGAGTACGCCGCGGACGGTCTCGCGACGCACCGCCCGCGCATGTGGGGCTTCCAGGCCTCCGGTTCGGCCCCGCTGGTCCGCGGCGAGGTCGTCAAGGACCCGTCGACGATCGCCACCGCGATCCGCATCGGCAATCCGGCCTCGTGGGACTACGCGATCGCCGCGCGCGACGAGTCGGGCGGCTTCATCGACGAGGTGACGGACCGTGAGATCCTGCAGGCCTACCGCCTGTTGGCCGCGCAGGAGGGTGTCTTCGTCGAGCCCGCCTCGGCCGCCTCGGTCGCCGGTCTGCTGAAGGCCGCCGCCCAGGGCAAGGTCGACCCGGGTCAGCGGATCGTCTGCACGGTCACCGGCAACGGGCTCAAGGACCCCGACTGGGCCGTCGCCGGCGCGCCGCAGCCGGTCACCGTTCCGGTCGACGCGGTCGCCGCCGCCGAACGCCTCGGTCTGGCCTGATCCTCACCCCTCCGCCCGGGGAAACGTGCTGATCGAAACCCGATCAGGAACGTACATAGGCGCACAGGTTGGCTCGCGACACGCATCGTGCGCCTCCTGTGCGCCCTATGTCGCGGCAGAACCTTCCTTCGATAGGCTGTACCGAACCCGCCCCGACGCATATGCGCGGTGTTGTTGCCGTTGTCGCCTCCGTGGCTGAAACGGCCCCCGGGTTCCCCGTACTTCTCTTGAAACACCAGCCGAAACACCCTCTGAAACACCCGCTGTTCCAGAACAACCCGTTGTCGCAATCAAGGAGATCATCGAGCGATGGCCGGTCCAGCGTTCCGCGCCGCCGCCGTACGGGTGCGCGTCCCCGCCACCAGCGCCAATCTCGGTCCGGGCTTCGACGCCTTCGGCCTGTCGCTGGGCCTCTACGACGACGTCGTCGTCCGTGTCGCCGACTCCGGGCTGCACGTCGACATCGCCGGCGAGGGCGCCGAGACGCTCCCGCGCGACGAGAGCCACCTGCTCGTACGCTCCCTGCGCACCGCCTTCGACCTGCTCGGCGGACAGCCGCGCGGCCTCGAGGTCGTCTGCGCCAACCGCATCCCGCACGGCCGCGGCCTCGGCTCGTCCTCCGCCGCCATCTGCGCCGGCATCGTCGCCGCCCGCGCCGTGACCATAGGCGGGGACGCCAAGCTCGACGAGGCCGCCCTCCTGGAGCTGGCCACCGAGATCGAGGGCCACCCCGACAACGTCGCCGCCTGTCTGCTCGGCGGATTCACGCTCGCCTGGACCGAGTCCGGTGCCGCGCGGGCGATCAGGATGGATCCCTCGGATTCCATCGTTCCGGTGGTTTTCGTCCCCGGGAAGCCGGTGCTGACCGAGACCGCCCGCGGACTCCTGCCGCGCACCGTCCCGCACGTGGACGCCGCGGCCAACGCCGGGCGCGCCGCCCTCCTCGTCGAGGCCCTGACCCGCCGCCCCGAGCTGCTGCTCGCGGCCACCGAGGACCGGCTGCACCAGGAGTACCGGGCTCCGGCGATGCCCGACAGCATCGCCCTGGTGAACCGGCTGCGGGCGGACGGCGTCCCCGCGGTCATCTCCGGCGCGGGCCCCACGGTCCTCGCGCTGGCCGAACACGGGACGGCCGACAAGGTCGCCCGCCTCGCGGGCGAGGGCTGGGCCGCGAACCGGCTCGACCTCGACGCGTCCGGAGCGAGCGTCCTTCCGCTGGCGCCCTAGGCGCACGGCGGCCGGACGCCGGGCAGCGTCCGGGACAGGAGATTGCCGGTGAGGGAGAGGGGGAATGTTTGTTGGAGCCGGTAGTGTTAACCTCAAGTCAGCACCCGGCGCCTTTGTGGCGCGGTGCTGAGTGTCCCCATCAGGGACCACCGATTCTTCCGGGAGCCTCCCCAACTGCCTGAGCAGCCTGCCTGAGCAGTTTCGAGCACGCTCCGGAACCGGCACGACACCCCTCGCTCTTCTTTTATCGCGAGGGCCGAGCAGGGGGCGCTCGGGCCGGACCCCAGCACGTTTTCTCTCCGCCGTACCCGGCGGGACCACCGCCCCGGACACGGTCCACCCAACACGGGACCGCTGCCGGACAGCACAACCGGTCGCCGAGCCAGATGGCCGACGTCCGCTCCAGGGAAGGACCCTTCGTGAGCGACACCACCGATCTGATGGGCGTGACTGCCGACAGCAGTGTCGACGCCGCCGCGCCCGCCGCAGGTGCTGCCACCGGCGGCACCGCACGGCGCCGCCGCTCCGGCACCGGCCTTGAGGGCATGGTCCTGGCCGAGCTGCAGCAGGTCGCGTCCGGCCTCGGCATCAGGGGCACCGCGCGGATGCGCAAGAGCCAGCTGATCGAGGTCATCAAGGAGGCGCAGGCCGGAGGGGGCTCCGCCGCCCCCGCCAAGGCCGCCGACGCCGCCGAGACCAAGCCGAAGCGCCGCACCACCGCCAAGACCCGTACGGGTGAGACCGCTGCCGAGGCCGCCGAGCCGAAGGCGGAGAAGGCCGAGAAGGCCGTCGCCCAGCAGCAGATCGACATCCCGGGCCAGCCGGCCTCCGACGACCAGCCCGCGGGCGAGCGTCGTCGTCGCCGTGCCACCGCCCCCGCCGGTTCGCCGGAGGGCGAGGCCAAGGCCGAGGCCGCGCAGGTCGTCAAGACCGAGACCCGTACCGAGGCCAAGGCCGACGCGGGCACCGACACCAAGGCCGAGGCCGCCGTCGACGGCGCCGAGGGCCGTGGCCGCCGTGACCGCGGCGAGCGCGGGGAGCGTGGCGAGCGCCGCGACCGCCGTGACCGTCAGCGCGACCGCGGCAAGGGCGACGAGCAGCAGGGCGGTGGCCAGGGCGGCCAGCGTCAGCGCCAGGGCGGCCAGGGCCAGGGTCAGGGCCAGGGTCAGGGCCAGCAGGTCCAGGGCCAGGGTCAGCAGGGTGGCCAGCAGGCCGGCCCGCAGGACGACTACGACGACGCCGATGGTGGCCGTCGCGGGCGTCGCGGCCGCTACCGCGACCGTCGTGGGCGTCGTGGCCGTGACGACTTCCAGGCCGGCGAGCCGCAGGTCGCCGACGACGACGTCCTGATCCCCGTCGCGGGCATCCTCGACATCCTCGACAACTACGCGTTCATCCGGACCTCCGGCTACCTGCCCGGTCCGAACGACGTGTACGTCTCCCTCGCCCAGGTCCGCAAGAACGGCCTGCGCAAGGGTGACCACGTCACCGGTGCCGTGCGCCAGCCGAAGGAGGGCGAGCGCCGCGAGAAGTTCAACGCGCTGGTCCGCCTGGACTCGGCGAACGGCATGGCCGCCGACTCCGGCCGCGGCCGCCCCGAGTTCAACAAGCTGACCCCGCTCTACCCGCAGGACCGGCTCCGTCTGGAGACCGACCCGGGTGTGCTGACCACGCGGATCATCGACCTCGTGTCGCCGATCGGCAAGGGCCAGCGCGGTCTGATCGTGGCCCCGCCGAAGACCGGTAAGACCATGATCATGCAGGCGATCGCCAACGCGATCACGCACAACAACCCCGAGTGCCACCTGATGGTCGTCCTGGTCGACGAGCGTCCGGAAGAGGTCACCGACATGCAGCGGTCGGTCAAGGGCGAGGTCATCTCCTCGACCTTCGACCGTCCGGCCGAGGACCACACCACCGTCGCCGAGCTGGCCATCGAGCGCGCCAAGCGTCTCGTGGAGCTGGGTCACGACGTGGTCGTCCTGCTCGACTCGATCACCCGCCTGGGCCGCGCGTACAACCTCGCGGCGCCGGCCTCCGGCCGCATCCTGTCCGGTGGTGTCGACTCGACCGCGCTCTACCCGCCGAAGCGCTTCTTCGGTGCGGCGCGCAACATCGAGGACGGCGGCTCGCTGACCATCCTGGCCACCGCGCTGGTCGACACCGGCTCGCGCATGGACGAGGTGATCTTCGAGGAGTTCAAGGGCACCGGCAACATGGAGCTCAAGCTCGACCGGAAGCTCGCCGACAAGCGCATCTTCCCGGCCGTCGACGTCGACGCCTCGGGTACGCGTAAGGAAGAGATCCTGCTCGGCAGCGACGAGCTCGCCGTCACCTGGAAGCTGCGTCGCGTGCTGCACGCGCTCGACCAGCAGCAGGCGATCGAGCTGCTGCTCGACAAGATGAAGCAGACGAAGTCGAACGGCGAGTTCCTGCTCCAGATCCAGAAGACGACGCCTGGCGGCAAGAACGACGACTGAGTGTGACCTGCGTCATGCTCCAGTCGAGCGACAAGGACGCGACCTCGGTCTCGTAACCCTGTCGTGACCTGCGTAAACCACTGCGCCCACCGTGCCCCGCACGGTGGGCGCAGTGCTGTACGGGCCCGTGCTCACCGAAACCTCACAGGCCCGTATGCAACCCTTTCGGGTGCTTCACCGTCACATATGGTGAATCTAGGGCCCGAGGGATGGCGATGACCGAGCAGAGCAAGAGCGGCCGAATAGGCGGCGCGGGAAGCGGCCGCCGCCGCAAGCAGCCCGCCAGGCGCAGCCGCAAGGCGGCCGTGCTGGTCTCGGGCGCCCTCGCCGTCCTCGTCCTCGGCGGCACGGGCCTCGGATACGTCTACTTCAAGCTCGACGGCAACCTCGAGACCGTCGACATCAACGCCCAGCTCGGCACCGACCGCCCCGACGACGTCGACAACGGCTCCATGGACATCCTCGTCCTCGGCTCGGACTCCCGTTCCGGCGACAACGGCGCGTACGGCAAGGACGAGGGCGGCGCCCGCTCCGACACCGCGATGGTCGTCCACGTCTACGAGGGCCACAAGAAGGCCGGCGTGGTCTCCATCCCCCGCGACACCCTCATCGACCGGCCGAAGTGCGCCGACGCGCAGGGCGCCGCCGTCGCCGCCGAGCGGCGGGCCATGTTCAACACGGCGTACGAGGTCGGCGGCCCCGCCTGCGCCGTCAAGACCGTCGAGTCGATGTCCGGCATCCGCATGGACCACTACGTCGAGGTCGACTTCACCGGCTTCAAGAAGCTCATCGACAAGCTCGGCGGGGTGGAGATCACCACCACCACCGCCATCAAGGACAGCAAGAGCCACCTCGACCTCGAACCGGGCACCCACACCCTCGACGGCGAGCAGTCCCTCGGCCTCGTCCGGACCCGCAAGAGCGTCGGCGACGGCAGCGACCTCGGCCGCATCCAGCTCCAGCAGGCCTTCATGAAGGCCTTCATGAACCAGGTCAAGGACGTCGGCGTCCTCACGAACCCGAAGAAGCTCCTCGACCTCGCCGACGCCGCCACCAAGGCCATCACCCCCGACTCCGAACTCGACTCGGTCCAGGAGCTGATGGGCTTCGCCAAGAGCCTCTCCGGCATCGGCGCGCAGAACGTCCACATGGTCACCCTGCCCGTCGAGTACGACCCCCGGGACCCCAACCGCGTCGTGCCCCTGGAGGCCCAGTCGCGGCAGGTCTGGACGGCCCTGAAGAAGGACCTGCCGATCCCCGCGTCGGCGACGAAGGACGCGGCCACCGGCCAGGCCGACGGCATCGTGAAGTAGCGCCCGGGGGCCGTGGGGAGCACGGCGCCCCGCCGTCCGAGGCAGCTCAGGAATACTTTCGCCGCCACCCCGGTTTGGGGAGATGCGGCCAGTCCTGGCAGACTGGTACGTCGGCCCCGGTTCACGTTTGCCGCGACCCGCGGAAGCGACCCGGAGCCCTCCCGAAACTAGGAGACACCTTGAAGCGCGAGATTCACCCCGAGTACGTCGAGACCCAGGTCAGCTGCACCTGTGGCGCGTCGTTCACCACCCGGAGCACCCTGACCGACGGCACCATCCGTGCCGAGGTCTGCTCCGAGTGCCACCCGTTCTACACGGGCAAGCAGAAGATCCTCGACACCGGCGGCCGCGTCGCCCGCTTCGAGGCCCGCTTCGGCAAGGCCGGCTCCGCCAAGTAGCGAGCCCCTGCGCCGGTCCACGGTCGCCCCGCGCGGGTGGCCGGGACCGGCGCTTTGCCGTCCCGTAGCAACTGACGAAAAACCCAGGAGCCCCCGATGTTCGAGGCGGTCGAGGAACTGGTCGGCGAGCATGCCGGCCTTGAGACGAAGCTCGCAGACCCTTCGGTCCACGCCGACCAGGCGAACGCGCGCAAGCTGAACAAGCGCTACGCCGAGCTGACCCCCATCGTCGCCACCTACCGGGCCTGGAAGCAGACCGGTGACGACATCGAGACCGCCCGCGAGCTGGCACACGACGATCCCGACTTCGCCGCCGAGGTCAAGCAGCTGGAGAAGGACCGGGAGGGGCTCACCGAGAAGCTCCGTCTGCTCCTCGTCCCGCGCGACCCGAGCGACGACAAGGACGTCATCCTGGAGATCAAGGCGGGCGCGGGCGGCGACGAGTCCGCCCTGTTCGCCGGCGACCTGCTCCGCATGTACCTGCGGTACGCCGAGCGCGTCGGCTGGAAGACCGAGATCATCGACGCCACCGAGTCCGAGCTGGGCGGCTACAAGGACGTCCAGGTCGCCGTGAAGACCAAGGGCGGCAACGGCGCCACCGAGCCCGGCCAGGGCGTCTGGGCGCGCCTGAAGTACGAGGGCGGGGTGCACCGCGTGCAGCGCGTGCCCGCGACCGAGTCCGCCGGCCGTATCCACACCTCCGCCGCCGGCGTCCTCGTCACGCCCGAGGCCGAGGAGGTCGAGGTCGAGGTGCACGCCAACGACCTGCGCATCGACGTCTACCGCTCGTCGGGCCCCGGCGGCCAGTCGGTCAACACCACCGACTCCGCCGTCCGCATCACCCACCTGCCGACCGGCATCGTCGCCTCCTGCCAGAACGAGAAGAGCCAGCTCCAGAACAAGGAGCAGGCCATGCGTATCCTGCGCTCCCGGCTGCTCGCCGCCGCGCAGGAGGAGGCCGAGTCCAAGGCCGCCGACGCCCGTCGCAGCCAGGTGCGCACCGTCGACCGGTCCGAGAAGATCCGTACGTACAACTTCCCGGAGAACCGGATCTCGGACCACCGCGTCGGCTTCAAGGCGTACAACCTCGACCAGGTGCTCGACGGCGACCTGGACGCGATGATCCAGGCGTGCGTCGACGCCGACTCGGCTGCCAAGCTCGCCGCGGCGTAAGTGGCGTCAGTTCCGTAAGCCCCACCCCGCACCACGGAGGACCAGCGTGAACCTGCTGCTTGCCGAGGTGGCCCAGGCCACCCAGCGGCTGGCCGACGCCGGCGTTCCCTCACCGCGTTTCGACGCGGAGGAGCTCGCCGCGTTCGTGCACGGCGTCAAGCGGGGGGAGCTGCACAACGTCAAGGACGCGGACTTCGACGCCCGCTACTGGGAGACGGTCGCCCGCCGCGAGGCCCGCGAACCGCTCCAGCACATCACCGGGCGGGCGTTCTTCCGGTACCTGGAGCTCCAGGTCGGGCCCGGGGTCTTCGTGCCGCGCCCGGAGACCGAGTCGGTCGTCGGCTGGGCCATAGACGCCGTCCGCGCGATGGACGTCGTCGAGCCGCTCATCGTCGACCTCTGCACCGGCTCCGGCGCCATCGCCCTCGCGATGGCCCAGGAGGTGCCGCGCTCGCGCGTGCACGCGGTCGAGCTCTCCGACGACGCGCTCGTGTGGACGCGCAAGAACGCCGAGGGCTCCCGCGTCACCGTCCACCAGGGCGACGCGCTCAGCGCGCTCCCCGAGCTGGACGGCCAGGTCGACCTGGTCATCTCCAACCCGCCGTACATCCCGCTCACCGAGTGGGAGTACGTGGCACCCGAGGCCCGTGACCACGACCCGGAGATGGCCCTCTTCTCCGGCGAGGACGGACTCGACACCATCCGCGGCATCGAGCGCACCGCCCACCGGCTGCTGCGTCCCGGCGGCCTCGTCGTCATCGAGCACGCGGACACCCAGGGCGGGCAGGTGCCGTGGATCTTCAACGAAGAGGCCGGCTGGGCCGACGCCGCCGACCACCCGGACCTGAACAACCGGCCGCGCTTCGCGACCGCCCGCAAGGCCATGCCATGACCGGCATGAACGCCATGACGAACCACGCGTACGAGGAGGCCGGGAACTGATGGCACGGCGATACGACTGCAACGAGGCGACCGACCGTGTGACCGGTCTGCGCGAGGCCGCGTCCGCCGTCCGCCGGGGCGAGCTGGTCGTGCTGCCCACCGACACCGTGTACGGGATCGGGGCGGACGCCTTCAGCAGCGAGGCCGTGGCGGACCTGCTCGCCGCCAAGGGCCGGGGCCGCAACATGCCCACGCCCGTGCTCATCGGCTCCCCGAACACCCTCCACGGCCTGGTCACGGACTTCTCCGAGCAGGCGTGGGAGCTCGTCGACGCCTTCTGGCCCGGCGCCCTCACCCTCGTCGCCAAGCACCAGCCGTCCCTGCAGTGGGACCTGGGCGACACCCGGGGCACCGTCGCCATCCGCATGCCGCTGCACCCGGTCGCCATCGAGCTGCTCACCGAGGTCGGCCCGATGGCCGTCTCGTCGGCGAACCTCACGGGACACCCGTCCCCGGAGGACTGCGACGCGGCCCAGCAGATGCTCGGCGACTCCGTCTCCGTCTACCTGGACGGCGGCCCGACGCCCGGCATCGTGCCGTCCTCCATCGTCGACGTCACGGGCAAGGTGCCGGTGCTGCTGCGCGAGGGCGCGCTCTCGCCGGAGGAGCTCCGGAAGGTCGTACCCGACCTCGAGGTGGCGAATTGACCGCCCCTGAGGGGCGTGGCATAGCGGGGTTCGACGACAGCACCACCTTCCGCATCCTCCACGTCAGCACCGGCAACGTCTGCCGCTCGCCGATCACCGAGCGGCTGACCCGCCATGCCCTGAGCGACCGCCTCGGCGACCCTCTCGGCGGCGGCCTGATCGTGGAGAGCGCGGGTACCTGGGGCCACGAGGGCGCCCCGATGGAGGCCAACGCGGAACTGGTCCTCGCCGACTTCGGCGCGGACTACAGCGGCTTCGTGGGGCGCGAGCTCCTCGACGAGCACGTCATCCGCGCGGACCTGGTCCTGACGGCGACCCGCGACCACCGCGCCCAGGTCATCTCGATGGGCCACTCGGCGGGCCTGCGCACCTTCACCCTGAAGGAGTTCACCCGCCTGGTCCGCGCGATCGACCCGGCGACGCTCCCGGACGCGCACGACGAGGGCATGGTGGAACGCGCGCGTGCCCTGGTCCGCGCGGCAGCGGCTCTACGCGGGTGGCTCCTCGCCCCCTCGGTGGACGCGGACGAGGTCAACGACCCGTACGGAGCGCCCATCACCTTCTTCCGCTCGATCGGCGACGAGATCAACCAGGCGCTGGATCCCGTGGTGACGGCGCTGACGGGTGTGCGGGCGCGCGACTGACAGGCGTCGCGACGCGCGGCATTCGCGCGGTGTCTGCCCGCCGTTCACCGGGCGCGCGAGGGGTTGCGTGCCTACATTGGTGACATGTCGGTCACCGCTCCCCCCGATGAGGCTCTCGACGTCCTGCGCCGGCAGGACCCGGAGATCGCCGACGTGCTGCTCGGTGAGTCGCGGCGGCAGGCCGACAGCCTGCAGTTGATCGCCGCCGAGAACTTCACCTCGCCCGCCGTTCTCGCCGCCCTCGGTTCCCCGCTCGCCAACAAGTACGCCGAGGGGTATCCCGGCGCACGTCACCACGGTGGCTGCGAGTACGCCGACGCCGCCGAGCGGATCGCCGTGGAACGGGCCACCGCGCTGTTCGGCGCCGACCACGCGAACGTCCAGGCGCACTCGGGCTCCTCGGCCGTCCTGGCGGCGTACGCGGCCCTTCTGAGGCCCGGTGACACGGTGCTCGCCATGGGCCTGGACCACGGCGGGCACCTCACCCACGGTTCGCCCGCCAACTTCTCCGGGCGCTGGTTCGACTTCGTCCCGTACGGCGTCGACGCCGAGACCGGGCTCGTCGACTACGAGCAGGTCGCCGCGCTCGCCCGCCACCACCGCCCGAAGGCGATCGTGTGCGGCTCCATCTCGTACCCCCGCCACCTCGACTACGCGCTCTTCCGCGAGATCGCCGACGAGGTCGGCGCCTATCTCATCGCCGACGCCGCCCATCCCATCGGCCTGGTCGCCGGGGGAGCGGCCCCCAGCCCCGTCCCGTACGCCGATGTCGTCTGTGCGACCACCCACAAGGTGCTGCGCGGGCCGCGCGGCGGGATGGTCCTCTGCGGGGAGGAGCTCGCGGGGCGGATCGACCGGGCCGTCTTCCCGTTCACCCAGGGCGGCGCCCAGATGCACACCATCGCGGCGAAGGCGGTGGCCTTCGGCGAGGCGTCCACCCCGGCGTTCACCGCGTACGCCCATCAGGTGGTCGAGCACGCGCGCGTGCTCGCGGCCGCTCTCGCCGCCGAGGGCTTCGCGCTGACGACCGGCGGCACCGACACCCACCTCATCACCGCCGACCCCTCCCCCCTCGGCGTCGACGGCCGCACCGCACGCGCCCGGCTCGCCGCCGCCGGCATGGTCCTCGACACCTGTGCGCTGCCGTACGGGGAGGGGCGCGGCATCCGGCTCGGCACCGCCGCCGTCACCACCCAGGGCATGGGCGCCCCGGAGATGGCTCGGATCGCCGTGTTGTTCACCGCGGCTCTGCGTGACGATCCCGCGGAGACGGCCCGGCTTCGGGCGGAGGTACGGGGGCTGACCGGCCGATTTCCCCCGTATGGGGGCTGAGAAGAGGTCACGGAAAGTCGCTGTGCAACCGTTCGGGGGGTACAGGTGTCTCCAAGCACATGGACGGCACGGCTAGGGTGTGGGGCTGAGATGGCCAGCGAAACCTGTGGGGCAGCCCGTGCGTGATTACCTGCTGACGCTCTGTGTCACGGCCGCGGTGACCTATCTGCTCACCGGTCCGGTGCGGAAGTTCGCCATCGCGACCGGGGCGATGCCGGAGATCCGTGCCCGAGACGTACACCGAGAACCGACTCCGCGGCTCGGTGGCATCGCCATGTTCTTCGGGCTGTGCGCGGGACTCCTCGTCGCCGACCACCTGCAGAACCTGAACAGCGTCTTCGAGCTCTCCAACGAGCCGCGCGCGCTGCTCTCCGGTGCCGCCCTGATCTGGCTGATCGGCGTCCTGGACGACAAGTTCGAGCTGGACGCCCTGATCAAGCTGGGCGCGCAGATGATCTCGGCGGGCGTCATGGTGGCGCAGGGTCTGACGATCCTGTGGCTGCCGATCCCGGGTGTCGGCGTCGTCTCGCTGACCCCGTGGCAGGGCACGCTCCTGACCGTCGCCCTGGTCGTCCTCACCATCAACGCGGTCAACTTCGTCGACGGCCTCGACGGTCTCGCGGCCGGCATGGTCTGCATCGCCGCCGCCGCCTTCTTCCTGTACGCCTACCGCCTCTGGTACGGCTACACGATCGAGGCCGCCGCCCCCGCGACGCTCTTCACCGTCATCCTCATGGGCATGTGCCTGGGCTTCCTGCCGCACAACATGCATCCGGCGCGGATCTTCATGGGCGACTCCGGCTCGATGCTGATCGGTCTGATCCTGGCGGCCTCGGCCATCTCGATCACCGGCCAGGTCGACCCGGACGCGCTGAAGATCTTCGAGGGCTCGACCCGTCAGGCCACGCACGCCGCCCTGCCGGTCTTCATCCCGCTGGTGCTGCCGCTGACGATCATCGCGATCCCCATGGCGGACCTGATCCTCGCGATCGTGCGCCGTACGTGGAAGGGCCAGTCGCCGTTCGCGGCCGACCGCGGCCACCTGCACCACCGGCTCCTGGAGATCGGGCACTCGCACAGCCGCGCGGTCCTGATCATGTACTTCTGGTCGGCGCTCATCGCCTTCGGGACGCTGGCGTACTCGGTCCACTCGGCGTCGATGTGGATCGTCCTCTGCGTCGTCGCGCTCAGCGCGATCGGCCTGGTGCTGCTCCTGATGCCGCGCTTCACCCCGCGCGCACCCCGCTGGGCCGAGTCGGTCGTACCGCCTCGCTACCGGCGCCGCAAGCCCGCCCCCGTCGTGGCGGCCGCTCCGGCGCCGGTCGCGGTCGAGGAGGAGCGGATTCCGGTGCCCGCGGGGATCAACGGCGCCACCGCCATCGGCAACCGGGGGCGCTTCACCGACAGGCGGAAGGCCGGAACGCCAAGTTGACGAAAGCCGCAGACGCGGCCATTACCAGACAAGGCGTCGTACTGTCGCGCACACACGCGCGGGGTAACTCTCATGTGTGACAGTTGGCACACCTTATGGGTAAAGACCTATTCAAATAGTTTGTGATACGGTTCACGAGACCCGGCGACAGTGCCGAAAGACCGTAGTGCGACGGTCTGTTGGCCCCGAGACCCACCTCGGACCGGGCTTACGCTCGTCCTTGACGACACCATCGCCCCCTTCAGCAAGCGGAGACACCGCCATGCCGTCCAACGACGCACGCATCCTTCTGCACACCGTCATCCCCACCGCTGCCGTCGGCGCGATCGCCACGGTCATCAGCGCTGTGGTCGCCGGTGGCAAGGGCGCGCTCGGCGCCGTCGTCGGCACCCTGGTCGTGCTCCTCTTCATGGGAATCGGGCAGGTCGTCCTGCAGCGGACGGCGAAGTCGCTTCCGCATCTGTTCCAGGCCATGGGGCTCATGCTCTACACGGCCCAGTTGCTGCTGCTCTTCATCTTCCTGGCTTTGCTCAAGGACACCACGCTGTTCAACTTCAAGGCCTTCGCTTTCACGCTGCTCGCGGCGACCGTGGTGTGGGTCGCCGCACAGGCCCGTGCCTACATGAAGGCCAAGATCACGTACATCGACCCCGGAAACACGGGGTCGAAGTCGTGAAGGGTAGGGCCGGGATAAAGCCGCGTTCGGCTTCCTGCTATCGTCCGGTGCCAACTGCGGCACTGCGGGCGCGGGCATCCGAGACGCCTGTCCCAGCGCGAGGCTCGATGCCGAACCGCCGCCCCCTTATCCGTAAGACCAGTCCAGTGCCGACCCGCGGCTGCGTGCCGCGCCGACACAACGAGGTTGCCGTACCTATGCGCCACGCTGAAGGAGCCCGCGGTGAGTGCTGACCAGACGCTTGCCTTCGACCCGGATTGCCACATCTTCAGTGGATGTGGCTTCCCGGCGCCGGGCCTGCACACGTTCATGTACGAGCCCATCGCCACGGTGGGGGGCATCGAGTTCACCAAGCCGATGCTGCTCGCCATCCTCGGCTCCATCGTGGTCGTCGGGTTCTTCTGGGCCGCCTTCAACAAGCCCAAGCTGATCCCCGGCAAGATGCAGATGGTCGGCGAGGCCGGTTACGACTTCGTGCGCCGCGGCATCGTCTACGAGATCATCGGCAAGAAGGACGGCGAGAAGTACGTCCCCTTCATGGTGTCGTTGTTCTTCTTCGTCTGGATCATGAATCTCTGGTCGATCATTCCGCTCGCCCAGTTCCCGGTCACCTCGCTGATCGCCTTCCCGGCCGGTCTCGCGCTGATCGTCTACGTCATGTGGATCTCGCTGACGTTCAAGAAGCACGGATTCGTCGGCGGCTGGAAGAACATCGTCGGCTACGACAAGTCGCTCGGCGCGATCCTTCCGATGGTCGTCGTCCTCGAGTTCTTCTCGAACCTGCTGATCCGGCCCTTCACGCACGCGGTGCGACTGTTCGCGAACATGTTCGCCGGTCACCTGCTGATCGTGATGTTCTCGCTGGCCACCTGGTACCTCATGAACGGCCTCGGCTTCGTCTACGCCGGCGCCTCGTTCGTGATGGTCCTCGTGATGACCGCCTTCGAGCTCTTCATCCAGGCCGTCCAGGCGTACGTCTTCGTCCTCCTGGCCTGCAGCTACATCCAGGGCGCGCTCTCCGAGCACCACTGAGCCGATCCGTCCCGGATCGTGGCTTCACCCCCAATCCAACAGTCGTCCGGTGGCCAACCCCCACCGGGTCATTGAAAGAGAAGGAAGTAACGGCATGTCCGCTGCTCTCGAACTGGTCAACCTCGCCGCCCCCGGCGACTCCGCCAAGACCACCCTCGTCGGCAACGTCGCGTCCATCGGCTACGGCCTCGCCGCGATCGGCCCCGGCGTCGGCGTCGGCATCATCTTCGGTAACGGTACGCAGGCGCTCGCCCGTCAGCCCGAAGCTGCCGGCCTGATCCGCACCAACCAGATCATGGGCTTCGCGTTCTGTGAGGCGCTCGCCCTCATCGGCATCGTCATGGGCTTCGTCTACCAGTAAGCCGGACCGACTGCCCGATTCTTTTACGGAAGGCACTGATGTGAACGCGCTTCTTCTTGCGCAGGCGGAGGAGCCCCAGCCTCCTCTGATCCCGCATCTTGACGAGCTCGTCATCGGCCTGATCGCCTTCGTCATCGTCTTCGGCTTCCTCGCCAAGAAGCTTCTCCCGAACATCAACAAGGTTCTGGAGCAGCGTCGCGAGGCCATCGAGGGTGGCATCGAGAAGGCCGAGTCGGCCCAGATCGAGGCTCAGAGTGTGCTGGAGCAGTACAAGGCCCAGCTCGCCGAGGCCCGCCACGAGGCCGCGCGTCTTCGCCAGGAGGCGACGGAGCAGGGCACCGCGATCATCCAGGAGATGAAGGCGGAAGGCCAGCGCCAGCGCGAGGAGATCATCGCGGCCGGCCACACCCAGATCCAGGCCGACCGCAAGGCCGCTTCTGCTTCGCTGCGTCAGGACGTGGGCAAGCTCGCCACCGACCTGGCCGGCAAGCTGGTCGGCGAGTCCCTCGAGGACTCCGCCCGCCAGAGCCGGACGATCGACCGCTTCCTCGACGAGCTCGAGGAGAAGGCGGAGGCCGTCCGATGAACGGAGCGAGCCGTGAGGCACTGGTCGCCGGACGCGAGTCCCTCGACGCGCTGACCGACAACACGTCGGCCGACGCGACGAAGCTCGCGGACGAGCTGGCCGCAGTCACCACGCTGCTCGACCGCGAGGTGTCGCTGCGTCGGGTCCTGACCGACCCCGCGCAGTCGGGTGAGGCCAAGGCCGAGCTCGCGCAGCGACTCCTGAGCGGTCAGGTGGGCGGCGAGACCGTCGACCTGGTGTCCGGCATGGTGCGTTCCCGCTGGTCGCGTTCGCGTGACCTGGTCGACGCGACCGAGGAGCTGGCGAACACCGCCGACCTCACCGCGGCGCAGAAGGCGGGCGCCCTCGACGGTGTCGAGGACGAGCTGTTCCGGTTCGGCCGGATCGTGTCCTCCAGCCCCGAGCTCCGCTCGGCGCTGACGGACAAGGCCGCCACGGCCACCGCCAAGGGCGAGCTGCTCCGCAGCCTGCTCGGCGGCAAGGCCAACGTCGCCACCGAGCGTCTGGTCGTCCGTCTGGTGACCCAGCCCCGGGGACGTAGCCTGGAAGCGGGACTCGAGTCCCTCTCCAAGCTCGCCGCGGCGCGCCGGGACCGGATGGTCGCCGTCGTCAGCTCGGCGGTGCCGCTGTCGGACCAGCAGAAGCAGCGCCTCGGAGCCGTACTCGCCAAGCTGTACGGCCGCGAGATGCACCTGAACCTGGACGTGGACCCCTCGGTCCTCGGCGGGATCACGGTGCAGGTCGGCGACGAGGTCATCAACGGCTCGATCGCGGAGCGCCTCGACGAGGCGACCCGTCGACTGGCCGGCTGACGACCGTCACCAGCAGCACAAGGCATCACAGCTACACAGCATCACCAGCGGCCCGGTTGGGCCGTGCAGAGATTGCAGAAGATTCCTGGGGGTCGGCCCCCAGACCCCTTAAGAAACTTCGGGCCCAACAAGGAGAGCAGGGAACCCAGATGGCGGAGCTCACGATCCGGCCGGAGGAGATCCGGGACGCACTGGAGAACTTCGTCCAGTCGTACCAGCCGGACGCGGCCTCGCGCGAGGAGGTCGGCACGGTCAGCCTGGCCGGTGACGGTATCGCGAAGGTCGAGGGTCTTCCCTCGGCCATGGCGAACGAGCTGCTGAAGTTCGAGGACGGGACCCTTGGTCTCGCGCTGAACCTCGAAGAGCGCGAGATCGGTGCGATCGTCCTCGGCGAGTTCAGCGGCATCGAGGAGGGTCAGTCGGTGCAGCGCACCGGCGAGGTCCTCTCCGTCGGTGTCGGTGAGGGTTACCTGGGTCGCGTCGTCGACCCGCTGGGCAACCCGATCGACGGTCTCGGCGAGATCGCGACCGAGGGCCGCCGCGCCCTCGAGCTGCAGGCCCCGGGCGTTATGGCCCGTAAGTCGGTGCACGAGCCGATGGAGACCGGCTACAAGGCCGTCGACGCCATGACGCCGGTCGGCCGTGGTCAGCGTCAGCTGATCATCGGTGACCGTCAGACCGGCAAGACCGCTCTGTGTGTCGACACGATCATCAACCAGCGCGACAACTGGCGCTCGGGCGACGTGAACAAGCAGGTTCGCTGCATCTACGTCGCCGTCGGCCAGAAGGGCTCGACCATCGCGTCCGTGCGCGGCGCCCTGGAAGAGGCCGGTGCGCTCGAGTACACGACGATCGTCGCCGCCCCGGCGTCCGACCCGGCCGGCTTCAAGTACCTGGCGCCGTACACCGGCTCCGCCATCGGCCAGCACTGGATGTACCAGGGCAAGCACGTCCTGATCGTCTTCGACGACCTGTCGAAGCAGGCCGACGCCTACCGCGCCGTGTCGCTGCTGCTGCGCCGCCCGCCGGGCCGTGAGGCCTACCCGGGTGACGTCTTCTACCTGCACTCGCGTCTGCTCGAGCGCTGCGCGAAGCTCTCGGACGAGCTGGGTGCCGGTTCGATGACCGGTCTTCCGATCGTCGAGACCAAGGCGAACGACGTGTCGGCGTTCATCCCGACCAACGTCATCTCCATCACCGACGGCCAGTGCTTCCTGGAGTCCGACCTGTTCAACGCCGGCCAGCGTCCGGCCCTGAACGTCGGTATCTCGGTCTCGCGTGTCGGTGGCTCCGCCCAGCACAAGGCGATGAAGCAGATCTCCGGCCGCCTCCGCGTGGACCTGGCCCAGTTCCGTGAGCTGGAGGCGTTCGCCGCCTTCGGTTCCGACCTGGACGCCGCCTCCAAGGCGCAGCTGGAGCGTGGACAGCGCATGGTCGAGCTGCTCAAGCAGGCTCAGTACCAGCCGATGCCCACCGAGAACCAGGTCGTCTCCGTCTGGGCCGGTACCACCGGCAAGATGGACGACGTCCCGGTCGTCGACATCCGCCGCTTCGAGGCCGAGCTCCTGGCGTACCTCCGCCAGAACCACTCGGGCCTCATGACCTCCATCCGTGAGGGCGGCAAGATGTCCGACGACACCCTGCAGGCCGTGGGCGACGCCATCGCGGAGTTCAAGAAGCAGTTCGAGACCTCTGACGGCAAGCTGCTGGGCGAGGACGCTCCTGCCGCCGTCAACGTCTCGAAGTGACGACGGAAGGGACCTGACTCATGGGAGCGCAGCTCCGGGTCTACAAGCGTCGCATCAAATCCGTCACCGCGACGAAGAAGATCACCAAGGCGATGGAGATGATCGCCGCCTCGCGTGTCGTCAAGGCGCAGCGCAAGGTGCAGGCGTCGACTCCGTACGCGACCGAGCTGACGCGCGCGGTCACGGCGGTGGCCACGGGTGCGAACGACAAGCACCCGCTGACCACCGAGGCGGAGAACCCGATCCGTGCCGCGGTCCTGCTCCTCTCGAGCGACCGCGGTCTGGCCGGCGCCTTCAACTCCAACGCCATCAAGGCCGCGGAGAAGCTGACGGCGAAGCTTGAGGGCGAGGGCCGTGAGGTCACCGTCTACGTCGTCGGCCGTCGTGGCATCGCCCACTACAACTTCCGCGAGCGGAAGCTGGCCGGTACGTGGACCGGGTTCACGGACCAGCCGTCGTACGGCGACGCCAAGACGATCGCGGCTCCGCTGATCGAGGCGATCGAGAAGGACACGGCGGAGGGTGGTGTGGACGAGCTCCACATCGTCTACACCGAGTTCGTCTCGATGATGACGCAGACGGCGGTCGAGGCCCGGCTGCTGCCCCTCAGCCTCGACGAGGTGGCGAAGGAGGCGGGCGAGCCGGACACGCTCCGCCCGCTGTACGACTTCGAGCCGTCGGCGGAGGACGTCCTCGACGCCCTGCTGCCCCGGTACGTCGAAAGCCGGATCTACAACGCGCTGCTCCAGTCGGCTGCTTCCAAGCACGCCGCCACACGCCGCGCGATGAAGTCGGCGACCGACAACGCGGGAGACTTGATCAACAATCTCTCCCGACTTGCCAACGCGGCCCGCCAGGCCGAAATCACCCAGGAAATCAGCGAGATCGTCGGTGGCACCGCAGCCCTGGCCGACGCGACCGCGGGGAGTGACAAGTAATGACGACCACTGTTGAGACGGCCGCCGCCACGGGCCGCGTCGCCCGGGTCATCGGCCCGGTCGTCGACGTGGAGTTCCCCGTCGACGCGATGCCGGCGATCTACAACGCGCTGCACGTCGAGGTCATGGACCCGACCGAGGAGGGCGCGACCAAGACGCTGACCCTCGAGGTCGCCCAGCACCTCGGTGACGGCGTCGTCCGCGCCATCTCCATGCAGCCCACCGACGGCCTGGTCCGCCAGGCCCCGGTGACCGACACCGGCACGGGCATCACGGTGCCCGTCGGTGACGTCACCAAGGGCCGTGTGTTCAACACGCTGGGTGAGGTGCTGAACGACGATGCCTCCACCGTGGCCGACGCGCCGCGCTGGACGATCCACCGCAAGGCCCCGGACTTCGACCAGCTCGAGTCCAAGACCGAGATGTTCGAGACCGGCCTGAAGGTCGTCGACCTTCTCACCCCGTACGTCAAGGGTGGAAAGATCGGTCTGTTCGGTGGTGCCGGTGTCGGCAAGACCGTTCTGATCCAGGAAATGATCGTCCGTGTGGCCAAGCTGCACGACGGTGTGTCGGTCTTCGCGGGCGTCGGCGAGCGCACCCGTGAGGGCAACGACCTCATGGTGGAGATGGAGGAGGCCGGCGTTCTGGACAAGACCGCGCTGGTCTTCGGCCAGATGGACGAGCCCCCGGGCACCCGTCTCCGCGTGGCCCTGGCCGGTCTGACCATGGCGGAGTACTTCCGCGATGTGCAGAAGCAGGACGTGCTGTTCTTCATCGACAACATCTTCCGCTTCACCCAGGCCGGTTCCGAGGTGTCGACCCTGCTCGGCCGTATGCCCTCCGCGGTGGGTTACCAGCCGAACCTGGCCGACGAGATGGGTCTCCTCCAGGAGCGCATCACCTCGACCCGTGGTCACTCGATCACCTCGATGCAGGCGATCTACGTCCCCGCGGACGACCTGACCGACCCGGCTCCGGCCACCACCTTCGCCCACCTCGACGCGACGACGGTTCTCTCCCGTCCGATCTCCGAGAAGGGCATCTACCCGGCCGTGGACCCGCTGGACTCCACGTCCCGGATCCTGGACCCGCGCTACATCGCGCAGGACCACTACGACGCCGCCACGCGCGTCAAGGGAATCCTGCAGAAGTACAAGGACCTCCAGGACATCATCGCGATCCTCGGTATCGACGAGCTGAGCGAGGAGGACAAGCTCGTTGTCCACCGCGCCCGCCGTGTCGAGCGCTTCCTGTCCCAGAACACCCACGCGGCGAAGCAGTTCACCGGTGTGGACGGTTCGGACGTTCCGCTCGACGAGTCGATCGCCGCGTTCAACGCGATCTGCGACGGTGAGTACGACCACTTCCCCGAGCAGGCGTTCTTCATGTGCGGTGGCATTGAGGACCTCAAGGCCAACGCCAAGGAGCTCGGCGTCTCCTGAGCCCCGTGCTCTCCCGAGGGGGGCGGGATTCGGTCCCGCCCCCCTCACCACGCCCACTAGAATTGACCCCAACACCCGGCACGACCGCCGGGTGGTGACCCGAGGAGCCACCCTTGGCTGCTGAGCTGCACGTCGAGCTGGTCGCCGCGGACCGGAGTGTCTGGTCCGGCGAGGCCACCCTGGTCATCGCGCGTACCACCTCCGGCGACATCGGCGTCATGCCCGGCCACCAGCCGCTGCTCGGTGTGCTGGAGTCGGGCCCGGTGACCATCCGTACCAGTGAGGGCGCGACTGTCGTCGCCGCCGTCCACGGTGGATTCATCTCGTTCGCCGACGACAAGCTGTCTCTGCTCGCGGAGATCTGCGAGCTGGCGGACGAGATCGACGCCCAGCGCGCCGAGCGCGCGCTGGAGCGTGCGAAGTCGGATTCCGACGCGGCCGCCGAGCGGCGCGCCGATGTTCGGCTGCGCGCGGTAGCGGTCCGCTGACGGTCCGCGCAGAGTAGTGCCCTCAGCCGCGGCACGGCTGGAATTTTCCAGACCGTGCCGCGGCTGAGGCGATGCAGATGCAGGTTGTATTCGGTTCTGCCGGCGGTGCCGGCTACGGGACGCAGCGAGGAGGTCGGTGAAGATGTTCCTCGCTCTGCTCGTGTGCGGCCTGGTCGTCGCACTGGTGGTGATCGGGCTCTTCGTCTTCGGCTTGCGCCGGAGGCTGATCCAGCGCGCCGGCGGCACCTTCGACTGCTCGCTGCACTGGAACGTCCCGGACGAGCCGGATCCGAGCGGCAAGGGCTGGGTGTACGGCGTCGCCCGCTACAGCGGTGACGAGATCGCCTGGTTCCGGGTCTTCTCGTACGCGCCCCGCCCGCGCCGGACCCTGGAGCGTTCGTCCATCGTGGCCCTGGAGCGCCGGATGCCGGAGGGCGAGGAGGAGCTCGCGCTGCTCTCCGACATGGTGATCCAGCCCTGTATGTACGAGGGCGTCCGCCTGGAGCTCGCGATGAGCGAGGACGCCCGGACGGGTTTCATGGCCTGGCTGGAGGCGGCGCCTCCCGGGCAGAGGGTGAATGTCGCGTAGGACATGAGGAAGCGGGGGTCGGCGTGCTGCGCCGGCCCCCGCTTCGTCGTGCCCCGTGGGGGGTTAGTTCAGACCGGTGTTGATGGCGCCGACGAGCTCGCCGTTGCCGGTGTCACCGCTGAACTCCCAGAAGAACGCTCCGCCGAGGCCCTGGTTCTTGGCCCAGCTCATCTTCGAGTTCACGGTGGCCGGGGTGTCGTAGCTCCACCAGTTGCTGCCGCACTTGGCGTACGCCGTGCCCGCGATCGTGCCGGTGGCCGGGCAGGAGGTCTTGAGGACCTTGTAGTCCTCGATGCCCTGCTCGTAGGTGCCGGCGGCCGGGCCGGTCGCCGTGCCGCCCGGGGCGGCCTGGGTGACGCCGGTCCAGCCGCGTCCGTAGAAGCCGATGCCGAGCAGCAGCTTGTTGGCGGGGACGCCCTTCGCCTTGAACTTGGCGATCGCCTCGGCGGAGTTGAAGCCCGCCTGCGGGATGCCGGCGTACGAGGTGAGCGGGGAGTGCGGGGCCGTCGGGCCCTGCGCCGCCCAGGCGCCGAAGAAGTCGTACGTCATGACGTTGAACCAGTTCATGTACGGGGCTGCGCCCGCGTAGTCGGCGGCGTCGATCTTGCCGCCGGCGGAGGCGTCGGCCGTGACGGCCGCGGTGACCAGGTAGGTCGGGCCGAACTTGGCGCGCATGGCCTGCATCATGTTCTTGAAGGAGGCGGCGCCGCTGGTGTCGCAGGACAGGCCGCAGGCGTTGGGGTACTCCCAGTCCAGGTCGATGCCGTCGAAGACGTCGGCCCAGCGCGGGTCCTCGATCAGGTCGTAGCAGGACTGCGCGAAGGCGGCCGGGTTCTGCACGGCCTGGCCGAAGCCGCCGGACCAGGTCCAGCCGCCGAAGGACCAGAGGATCTTGATGTTCGGGTAGGCCTTCTTCAGCTTGCGCAGCTGGTTGAAGTTGCCGCGCAGCGGCTGGTCCCAGGTGTCGGCGACGCCGTCGACGGACTGGTCGGCGGTGTAGGCCTTGTCGTAGTCGGCGTAGGCGTCACCGATGGTGCACTTGCCGCCCGTGACGTTGCCGAAGGCGTAGTTGATGTGGGTGATCTTGGACGCGGAGCCCGAGGTCACGATGTTCTTCACGTGGTAGTTGCGCCCGTAGACGCCCCAGTTGGTGAAGTAGCCCATCTTCACGGCGTTGGGGAGCGGCTGGCCGCCACCGCCGCCGGTGGTGTGGACGGGAGTCGCGCCGGAGGCCGGGCCGGTCTGGTCGATGGTGTCGCGGGCGACGACCGTGTAGCTGTAGTCGGTGCCGGCGGTCAGGCCCGTGTTGGTGTACGTGAGGCCGGTGACGGTGGCGACGGTGGTGCCGTCGCGCTTGACGTCGTAGTTCTTGATGCCCTTGTCGTCGGTGGCCGCGGTCCAGGTGAGCTTCACCGAGGTGTCGGTGATGTCGGAGGCGACGGGGGTGCCGGGGGCCGAGGGGGCGTTGTCGCCGGGCTGGCTGGTGCCGTCGCAGGCGGCGCCGTTGATCTTACAGCCGCTGGGGGCGCCGGGGCCGGCGCCGTTGTAGCCGAAGGAGACGGAGGCGCCGGGGGCGAGGGTCCCGTTCCAGCCGACGTTCTTGGCGGTCCAGTGGGTGCCGGCGCTGGTGACGGTGGCGTCCCAGGCGGAGGTCACGGAGGTGCCGGCGGGGTAGTCCCACTCGACGGTCCAGGAGTTGATGGTGGTGGTGCCGGTGTTCTTGACGGTCCAGCTGGCACCGAATCCGGTGCCCCAGTCCTGGGTCTTGGTGTACGTGGCGGTGGCCGAAGTGGCCGCTTCGGCGGGGGTGGCGAGGCCGACCATGGCGGCGAGGGGCAGGATCAGGGCGGTGAGACCGGCGGCGGCCCGGTGTCTGAACCCTGTTCTGCGCGTCGGTGCTTGAGTGCTCAACGGTGCTCCTCAAGTTGCGGACGGACATGGGTGGGGGTGGTCCGGTGGTCCGTGAAGATGCGCGCGCCCCGCGAGCGTAGGAAGGTCTGGACCAATCGTCAAGAGGTCCAGACCAACGTCGCCGATGTTCCCTCAGACTCCCAACTCCTGTGCCAGGACAGCCGCTTGGACCCTGCTCCGCAGCGCCAGCTTCCCGAGCACCTTGCTGACGTGGGTCTTCACCGTCGCCTCCGCCATGTCGAGCCGTACCGCGATCTCCGCGTTCGACAGGCCCTGGCCGAGCGTCGACAGGACCTGCCGCTCCCGGGGCGTCAGGACGTCGAGCACGGAGGGGTCCGTCTTCGGCGTCGGCCGCAGCGGAGCGCCCGTCGCCGCGAACTCCGCGATCAGCCGCCGGGTCACCGCGGGGGCGATCAGCCCCTCGCCGCGCGCCACCGTCCGGACCGCCTCGATCAGCTCCCGCGCCTCCGCGTTCTTCAGCAGGAAGCCCGAAGCTCCCGCCCGCAGCGCCCCGAAGACATACGTGTCGAGATCGAAGGTCGTCAGGACCAGCACGTCGGCGAGCCCCTCCGACACGACGATCCCGGTCGCCGTCACCCCGTCCATCCGGGGCATCTGCACATCCATCAGGACCAGATCGGGGCGCAGTTCACGGGCGAGCTCCACCGCCCGCTCGCCGTCCGCCGCCTCGCCGACGACCTCGATGTCCGGTGCGCTGCCCAGGATGAGCACAAGCCCCGCCCGTACCGCGGACTGGTCCTCGGCGACCACCACCCGCACTGTCATGCCCGCTCCTCGTCTTTCACGTCCATGGGCAGTTCCGCCCTGACCTGCCACTGCCTGCGTCCGTCGCGGTCCGTCACCGGCCCCGCCTCGAAGGCACCGCCGAGCAGATCCACCCGCTCCCGCATCCCCACCAGACCGGCGCCCGAACCGGGTGCGGTCGGGCCGGGGCGCTCCCCGCGCGGACTCGTCACCTCGACGGTAAGGGCTGCCCGCCCTCCGGTGAGCACCACCCGGACCTCGCCCGGAGCCGCGTGCTTGAGCGCGTTCGTCAGGGACTCCTGCACGATCCTGTACGCGGCCAGCTCCACCGGCGCCGGGAGGCCCTCCGTCGACTCCCGGCCGTCCTCGAGGACGAGGACGAGACCGCTCGGCCGGGCGTTGGCCCGCGCCTGGTCGACCAGGGCGTCCAGACCGGCGAGCGTGGGCGCGGCGGCCGGCTCCGAGTCCCCGCTGCTGTCCCGGAGGAGGCCGATGAGCCGCCGCATCTCCGAGAGGCCGGCCACGCTGTTCTCCCGGATCACGGTCAGCGCCTGCCGGGTGGTGGCCGGTTCGTCGATCGACATCGCCGCGGTGGAGTGGATCGCGATGGCCGAGAGGTGGTTGGCGACCATGTCGTGCAGCTCGCGCGCCATCCGGGCCCGCTCGGCGACGACGGCCTGGGTGCGGTCCATCTCGGCGAGCAGCGCGGTCTGCTCCGCGCGGAGGAGGGCGGCGTCGGCGGCCTGACGGTGATTGCGTACGACCGCTCCGGTCAGCGCGGGCAGGAACGACACCATGCCGGTGATCAGGCCGACCACCAGGGCGATCGCGTTCTGCCACCAGACGAGGAAGCCGATCGTCACGCCGATCGTGATGAGTCCGGTCAGGTACGGGATGCGCCGGGCGGCGGCGGACGTCCCGTAGACCACGGCCGCGTAGACGAGGTCCGTGAACAGCAGCGCGGTCACGAGCGTGCCGTAGGTGAACTGGTCCGCGACGAGGGCGACCGTGCCGATGTTCAGGGCGGTCAGCGGCCTCGTGCGGCGCAGGGCCACCATCGAGGCCATGACGAAGAGCGGGATCAGGGTCGCCCAGCGCGCGGTGATCAGCCGGTCGGTCTGGGTGTGCAGCCCGAAGGACCACATCAGCACACCGATGGAGAGGCCGCCGGCGGCCATGAGCAGGTCGACGCGGTGCGGTCGGGGGAGTGTCACTTTCCCATCCAACACGGCCCGCGGACCCCGGGCCTCGCCGTCCGGGCCGATCCGCTCCTCCGTCGAAGGATGTAGGCGCACTTCGTCATCGGCGACGACGATCCGGGCGGTCCGCCGGGAGACGCTGAGGGGGTACCGAAAGGGGAACCGTCGTGATCGTCACGCTGATCGTCATCTGCGAGGTGGGCTTCTGGGTCCTGCTGGCCGCCGGCCTCGCCGCCCGCTACCTCCTGAAGATGCCCCGGACGGGTATCGCGCTGCTGCTCTGCGAGCCGCTCCTGGAGGTTCTCCTCCTCGTCGTCACCGCGATCGATCTCAAGAACGGCGCCGATCCCAGCTGGAAGCACGGCCTCGCCGCCCTCTACATCGGCTACACCGTCGGCCACGGCCACCGCACCGTGAAGTGGCTCGACGGCCACGCCGCCCACCGCTTCGGCGGCGCGCCCCGGCCCCCGAAGCCTCCGCAGTACGGTATGGCCCGCGCCCGCCACGAGGGCAAGGTCTGGCTGGGCTCGGTGACGGCGGCGGCCGTCGCCTCGGGGCTGCTGCTCCTGGCCGCGCTGTACGTCGGCGACGACGGGAACACCGACAGCCTCTACGGCTGGATCCTCGTCGCCTGGCGGACGGCGGGCATCCACGGCCTGATCGCGCTCAGCTATGCGATCTGGCCGCGGAAGGCCCCGGCGGGAGAGGCCTCAGCGGTCCCCGCCCGGGACCCAGAGCACGTCCCCGACCTCCTTGTTCGCCGTCCGAGCAAGGATGAAGAGCAGGTCTGAGAGGCGGTTGAGGTACGTGGCGGTCAGGGCGTTCATCGTCTCGCCGTGCACCTCGAGGGCCGCCCAGGTGGAGCGCTCCGCCCGCCGGACCACCGTGCACGCCTGGTGCAGCAGTGCTGCCCCGGGCGTGCCGCCCGGCAGGATGAAGGAGCGCAGCTTGTCGAGCTGCTCAAGGAAGAGGTCGCAGTCGGCCTCCAGCTTGTCGACGTACGACTGCTCGACCCGCAGCGGCGGGTACTTCGGGTCCTCGACCACCGGGGTGCAGAGGTCCGCGCCCACGTCGAACAGGTCGTTCTGCACCCGGACGAGGACCTTCACGACCTCCGCGTCGAGCTGCCCGAGGGCGATCGCCGTGCCGATGGCGGCGTTGGCCTCGTTGGCGTCGGCGTAGGCCGAGATCCGCAGATCCGTCTTGGCGGTCCTGCTCATGTCGCCGAGCGCCGTGGTGCCCTGGTCGCCGGTACGGGTGTAGATGCGCGTCAGATTGACCATGGGACCAGCCTAGTTA
Organism: Streptomyces sp. CB02980; assembly: GCF_014451325.2. Classification (GTDB taxonomy): domain Bacteria; phylum Actinomycetota; class Actinomycetes; order Streptomycetales; family Streptomycetaceae; genus Streptomyces. Next base: position 471,399 of record NZ_JACSCH020000004.1, read on the forward strand.
GGCGATGGCCTTCTGGAACGTCCGTGTGCCGACCGTCACGGCGAGCGCCGCGATCCCGAGGGCGACGAGCACCCCGTACAGCAGCGTCGGTGTCGTGTAGTGCCCGATGTACGCCTCCCGGACCGCGTCCACCAGATGGCGGAACGGCATCAGGCGCGAGAGCACGTCCAGCCAGCCGGGGGCGAGGGTCATCGGCAGCATCAGGCCCGACAGCAGCATCGCGGGCATCGCGAGCGTGTTGATCGCGGGTCCGAACTCCTGCGGGGTGCGCAGCTTCAGGGCGAGCGCGTACGAGAGGGAGGCCAGCGCCACCGAGAGCAGCGCCACGAAGCCGAAGCCGATCAGGATGCCGGCGAGCGGCGCCCTGAGACCCATCGGCAGGGCGACCAGGACGAGCAGGACCGCCTGGAAGACGAACAGGGCGGCGTCCCGCAGGACCCGGCCGAGCAGCAGGGCGAGCCGGCTCACCGGGGTGACCCGCATCCGGTCGAAGACGCCCCAGTTCTTCTCCATGATGATCGAGAAGCCGGCGAACGAGGCGCCGAAGAGCCCCAGTTGGAGCAGGAGCCCGGGGACGAGGATCTGCCAGGAGTCGCCCTCGCTGCCGAGCGGCAGCCCGGTGAGCAGCGGCCCGAAGAGCAGCAGATAGAGCAGCGGCATCAGGGCGCCGAAGAAGATCTGGAACGGGGAGCGCAGGGTCTGGCGGGCGTATCGCCCGAAGAGGAGCGCGGTGTCGTGGAGAAGCATCGGATGTCCTGGGGACGTGAGGGGACCGGGAGGTCCTAGACGGCTACGGGGGTCGTGTCGGCGGGGGTCGGGCCGCGCCCGGTGACGGCGAGGAACGCGTCCTGGAGGGTGGCGGCGCCGTGGGCGGCCTTGAGGCCGGCGGGGGAGTCCTCGGCGACGACCGTTCCCTTGTCGACGACGACCAGCCGGTCGGCGAGGCTGTCGGCCTCGTCCAGGTAGTGGGTGGTGAGGACGACGGTGGTGCCGTGCTCGTCGCGCAGTCGCCGCACCAGTGCCCACAGGTCGGCGCGGCTGCCGGGGTCGAGGCCGGTCGTCGGCTCGTCGAGGAAGAGGATCTCCGGCCGGTGGGTGAGCCCCATGGCGAGGTCGAGCCGGCGGCGCTGGCCGCCGGAGAGCTCCGGGGTCCTGCGGTCGAGGAGCTCGGTGAGCCCGAGGTCGTCCGCGAGTTCCTCGGCGCGGGCCGCCGCGCGGGCCCGGTCCATGCCGTAGAGCCGGCCCTGGGTGACGAGCTCGGAGCGGACGGTCTCCTGGGGGTCGAGGCCGCCGGACTGGGCGACGTACCCGATGCGGCGCCGGACGGCGGCGGGATCCCGTACGAGGTCGTGGCCGGCGACGGTGGCGGCGCCGCCGGTGGGCGGCAGGAGCGTGGTGAGCATCCGGAGCGTGGTGGTCTTGCCGGCGCCGTTGGGGCCGAGCAGTCCGAGGATCTCGCCGGGCCGGACGGTGAGGTCGATTCCGCGGACGGCCTCCACGGGGCCGCTCCTGGTCGTGAAGGTCCGGGCGAGCCCGGCCGTGCTGATGATGGGCATGGCGACTACAAAAACAGAGTCACTGAAATTTTGCAACGCCTCCAAAATTCCATGGTCAGCAAAGTTGTGGAGGGAGTAAAATTTCAGGGAGCCTAGGATGAGGGGCATGGCCGAGGGACTCAGGGAACGCAAGAAGCGCGAGACGAAGCAGCGGATCTCGGACATCGCGACCGGGCTCTTCCTGGAGCGCGGCTTCGTCCATGTGACCATCGCGGACGTCGCCGAGGCGGCGGACGTCTCCGTCAACACGGTGTACAACTACTTCCCGGCCAAGGAGGACCTCTTCCTCGACCGGATGGACGGCGTCACCCAGCGCCTCGCCCGCGCGATCCGCGGCCGCGACCGCGGGGAGTCCGCCGCGCGGGCCGTCCTGCGCGAACTCCGCCAGGACATCGGGGCCGTGTCACCCGCGTACGGACTCATGGACGGCTTCGACGCCTTCATGAACGTCATCGAGCACGCCCCCACCCTCAAGGCCCGGCTCTTCCACGTCCAGCAGCAGGTCCACGACGCCGTCGTCACCACCCTCCGCGAGGAGACCGGTGCCACCGCCGAGGACCCGCTGCCGCTGCTCGTCGGCGGCCAGCTCGCCTGGATCGAGAACACCGTCGTCGGCTACATCACCCGCGCGATGACCACCGGGGGCAGGGCGACCGCCGTCTCCCGCGAGGCGCTCGTGCTCCTCGACGAGATCGAGGAGCTGCTGAGCGAGAAGGTGCTGAACTACGCGGTACGGGAGGGCTGACGGGGCGCACCGGCCGATCGCCGCCCCGCGGGACCTGCCCCGCGCCGCCCCACGGGTCCTACCCCCCGAGGGTATGTCTCGACCGCGGAGGCGCCCGAACGGGGTGCTGCGAGTGTGACGTCCGTCAAACAGGGCGTGACGCGCATTACTTCACGGTCACATGACGGCTCCCGACCGCTAATCTCCGCCGGAGAGCCAGAAGTGAACAGGCGTTAAGGGGTGGAACATCGTGGCCAGGAAGCTCGCCGTCATCGGGGCCGGACTCATGGGATCCGGCATCGCACAGGTCTCGGCACAGGCGGGCTGGGACGTCGTCCTGCGTGACGTCACCGACGCCGCCCTCACCCGGGGCACCGACGGCATCAAGGCGTCGTACGACCGGTTCGTCGCGAAGGGCAGGCTGGACGCCGCCGACGCCGAGGCCGCGCTCGGCCGCATCACCGCCACCACCGAGCTGGAGGCCGTCGCCGACGCCGACATCGTCGTCGAGGCCGTCTTCGAGAACCTCGACGTCAAGCACGAGATCTTCCGCTCGCTCGACAAGATCGCCAAGGACGGCGCGGTCCTCGCCTCCAACACCTCCGCGATCCCGATCACCAAGATCGCCGCGGTGACCGAGCGCCCCGAGTCCGTCGTCGGCGTCCACTTCTTCTCGCCGGTCCCGATGATGCAGCTCGTCGAGCTCGTCCGCGGCTACAAGACCAGCGACGAGACCCTCGCCACCGCCCGGGAGTTCGCCGAGTCCGTCGGCAAGACCTGCATCGTCGTCAACCGCGACGTGGCCGGCTTCGTCACCACCCGCCTCATCTCGGCCCTGGTCGTCGAGGCGGCCAAGCTCCAGGAGTCCGGCGTCGCCACCGCCGAGGACATCGACATCGCCTGCAAGCTCGGCTTCGGCCACGCCATGGGCCCGCTCGCCACCGCCGACCTCACCGGCATCGACATCCTGGTGAACGCGGCCAACAACATCTACACCGAGTCCCAGGACGAGAAGTTCGCGGTGCCGGAACTGATGCGCCGGATGGTGGACGCGGGTGACATCGGCCGCAAGAGCGGGCAGGGCTTCTACAAGTACTGAGCCGGACCCGCCACCCCGCCTCACCCCGTGGGGTGAATTTCGGTATCGGTTCGCTGACAAGGCGCAACGTATCTGCCGGTGCGGCAGTCAGTTGTTGCGAAGACGGAGCACTCTCGGGGAGCGCATATGCACATCAGGGGCGACCATGTCGAGCTGGTCGTCGGGGGCCGCCTCGACGTCCGGAGCGCGGCGGACGCCCGTACGGTCCTGCACTCGGCCGTCGACGACGGCGTCGGCGACCTGGTGCTCGACCTGACCGGCCTCGACTCCTGGGACGCGACCGGACTCGGCGTCATCATGGGCGCCCACCGGCGTGCGGGCCGCTGCGGCCGGCGGCTCGTCCTGCGCGGTGTGCCGCCCCAGATGCAGCGGCTGCTCGTCGCCACCAAGCTGCACCGCATCCTCGCCATCGAGGGCGGCCTCGCGCTGGAGTCCCTGCCCCGGGTGTGACCACCCGGAGCGGGGCCGACCCGGACCGGGACGCCGACCGCGAGCAGGGACGACCCGGAGCGGGAGCGGGGGCCGCGGGCAGGGACGACCCGGAGCGGGACAACCCTCGGTGGCGCGCGTGTGAAGCAGCTGTGTGAACCAGGCGTCACGCTCAATCCTCACAAGACCGTGACGACTGGGTCTCCGGGGCACCCCAGCTGTTCCCGAGCGCCTGACCACGGTCTAGGGTTCGGTCGCCTGCACATTGACGGACCCACCCGGCGGGCACCGGACACCGCTTCTTGGGGGCTTGGACCATGGACCCGATCAACCGGGGGCCGGAGGAGTACGGACACGACGGCGAGGGCGACGACGCCCGCCAGGGACGCGGCACCCCCGCCCCGGCCCCCGCACCCGCGCGTGCCCGCGTCGTCCGGCTCGTCTCCGGCGACCTGCTCGTCACCGTCAACCCGGTCGACGGCAGCGAGATCGAACCCTGCCCGCCCGGCCACGAACCCGCGGCCCCCCGCCCCCTCACCGCCGAGGAGCGCGCCGAGGCCGCCCGTGCCGCCGCCCCGCCCGTACCCCCGGGCCCGGTCGCACCCACGCTGCCCCTCCTCGAACGCCAGGAGGAGCGCGAGCGCCTCGTCGGCATCCTCGGCCGCGGCCGCTCCGCCCGCCTGAGCGGCCCCGCCGGATCCGGCCGCACCGCCCTCCTCGACGCCGTCGGCGCCGACTGCGCCGACCTCGCGCCCGACGGAGTCGTCCGGCTCTCCGGCCACCACCGCACCCCGGCCGAACTCCTCCACGAGCTGTTCGCGGCCGTCCGGTACGCCCCGGACCACCGGCCCGGCCGAACCGTGCTCCACGACCGGCTCCGCGAGATCGGCGCCGTCGTGGTCGTCGACGACCTGGAGTTCGGCGGCGCCGCCCTCGACGAGTTCCTCGCCGCCGCCCCCGAATGCGCCTTCCTGCTCGCCGCCGGACCCGACACCCCCGCCCCCTCGGCCGACGCCCACGTCGAGGACATCCACCTCGCCGGCCTCGGCCGCGGCGCCGCGCTCAAGCTCCTGGAGAGCGCCGTCGGCCGCACCCTCACCGACGACGAGGCCAACTGGGCCGGCGACCTGTGGTTCGAGTCCGAGGGCCTGCCGCTCCGCTTCGTCCAGGCCGGCGCCCTGCTCCGCCAGCGCGACCGGCTCCGCGTCACCCCCGCCGAGTTCGACGCCTTCGGCGCCCTCGAGGATGCCTTCGGGCCGACCGACCCCGAAGCGGCCGCGGTGGCCGCCGCGGCGGCCTTCGACGGAGTCGACGACCCCGACGTCGAACTGCGCGAGATACCCCTGCCCAGCCTCGGCGAGGGCGCCGCCCCCGCCGCCCTGCTCGCCTCCCGCCTCAGCCGCTCCGCCCAGACCGCGCTGCGCTTCGCCGTCGCCCTCGGCGGCGAGGTCCCGCACCAGGCCCACCTGCCGGCCCTGGTCGGCGACACCCACGCCGACGCCGCCCTCGGCGAACTGCGGGCCTGCGGCCTGCTCTCCCCGGTCGGACCCCGCTACCGGCTGGCCGCCGGGGTCCTCACCCAGCTCCTCGCCCAGGGGTACGGGCCCGACCGCGCGGCCGCCGACCGCGCCCACACCGTCGCCCAGCACTACGCCTGGTGGGCCGCCCACCCCTCCGTCACCCCCGAGCGGGCCGCCGCCGAGTCCGACGCCCTCCTCGCCGCCCTGTCCGTCCTCGTCGCCGGCACCGGCGGCGACCCCGACACGGAGGCCGAGCACCGCGCCACCGCCGTCCTGCTGGCCCGCGCCGCCGCCCCCGCCTTCGCCGCCGGACTGCACTGGGGTGCCTGGGAGCGGGCCCTGCGCGCCGGACAGGAGGCCGCCCGGCTCACCGGGGAGGTCGCCGAGGAGGCCTACTTCCACCACGAGCTCGGTGTCCTCGCCCTGTGCGCAGGAAACCTGGAGCGGGCCCGCGCCGAGCTTGAGGCCTCCATCGGCATGCGCGGCGTGCTCGCCGACAAGCGCGGCACCGTCGCGGGACGCCGGGCGCTCGCCCTGGTCGCCGACCTCTCCGGGGAGCACGCCGCCCCCGCCGCGACCCGCGCCGAGGAGCCCGTCTCGCCGCCCCGCGGCATTCCCTCCCTGCGCGGCCCCGCACGCAGACCGGCCCCAGAGCCGGTCCCGACGCCGCCGGGCGGAGCAGCGGGAGCCGTGGGCAGGACCCCGCTGTCCGGCGGACCCGGGCGAGGCCCGGCGCAGTCCTCGATGCCGGCGTTCCCCGACTTCGCCGACGAGGGCCCGACGCTCATCACCCGCCCCGACACCACCAAGGGCGCGGGCCGCCCGAGCCTCAAGGGCGGCATCATCAACGGCGCGCGCCGCAACCTCGCCGCCGTCGGCGCGGGCGCGCTCCTCGTCGCCGTCCTCGGCACCGTCGTGACCCTCGGCGCCACCTCGGGCAACGGCGAGGACCCGGCCACCAACCGCGTCACCTCCGACAGCACGGCCACCGACGACACCACCGACGACGGCATCGACGGCGAGGAGCAGCCGGCCGAGGGAGAGACGGGGGAGCCCGGCAAGACCGGCGAGGCCACCCGCTCCGGCTCCCCGAGCCCCTCCGTCTCCGGGAGCACCTCCCCGGCGGACCCGGCGGACCCGTCGAGCTCGGGCACCCCGGACACCTCGGGCACCCCGTCGTCCTCGGACAGCCCGTCGACGACCACACCGCCCACGACGACGACGGTCCCGCCGACGAGGCCGACCACGCGGCCGCCGCGGCCCACCACGACGCCTCCGAAGCCGTCGACGACGACACCGAAGCCGCCGACGACGACGACGAGCCCGCCGCCGGTGACGACGACCCCGCCGGAGCCGAGCACGGAGCCGCCGACCACCTCCCCGGCGACCGACGGGGCGGACAGCCCCAGCATCTCCGCGTCCTCCTCCCTCGGCGGCCCGCCCGCCCCCGGCGACGCCACCGGCTCCCGGACGCCCGCCTGACGGACGTAACGGAGCCGGAGAGCACGTACGTACGTGCGGAGACGGGGACGGCCCCGGGCGCGTTCACCGCACCCGGGGCCGTCCCCGTACCGCCACCGCCGTCCGCTAGAACAGCCGCAGCTTGTCGTCCTCGATGCCCCGCATCGCGTTGTAGTCCAGGACCACGCAGCCGATCCCGCGGTCCGTCGCGAGGACCCGGGCCTGCGGCTTGATCTCCTGCGCCGCGAAGACGCCGCGTACCGGGGCGAGGTGCGGATCGCGGTTGAGCAGCTCCAGGTAGCGGGTCAGCTGCTCGACGCCGTCGATCTCGCCGCGCCGCTTGATCTCGACCGCGACCGTCGCGCCGTCCGAGTCCCGGCAGAGGATGTCCACCGGGCCGATCGCGGTCGGGTACTCGCGTCGGATCAGGGTGTAGCCCTCGCCGAGGGTCTCGATGCGGTCGGCGAGCAGCTCCTGGAGGTGCGCCTCGACGCCGTCCTTGATGAGACCCGGGTCCACGCCCAGTTCGTGCGAGGAGTCGTGGAGGATCTCCTCCATCGTGATGATCAGTTTCTCGCCCGCTTTGTTGATCACGGTCCAGACGCCCGCCTCACCGTCGGCACCCTCCTTGAGGGTGCAGGGCGGGGACATCCAGTTGAGCGGTTTGTACGCCCGGTCGTCCGCGTGGATGGAGACACTGCCGTCTGCCTTGATGAGGATCAGACGGGGCGCGGAGGGCAGGTGGGCCGTGAGCCGGCCCGCGTAGTCCACGGAGCAACGGGCAATGACGAGACGCATGGTCGCCAACGCTACAAGACGGGCGCTCTTCCGCGCGATTCGGGCATCACCCGGACCCCCTCCGGGCATGATCCTGAGCCGAACACCCGTCGGTTATCAGCCGGTTGTGTTCCCCATCTCCTGGTGCGTGCAGGACTGCGCGCTTACCGTGGAAGCTGGAGGTCGTCGTCCGTGCACGCTGCGTGGCGGGCGGCCCGGCCTTCGCCCCTGCCCGCAAGACCCCGTCCGCGGGGTCGCGAGAGGAGAACCCATGTCGCTCGACGTCTCACCGGCACTGTTGGAACAGGCCGAGCGAGGCGAGGTCGACGAAGCCGACTTCGTCGACTGCGTCCGGACCTCCCTGCCCTACGCATGGGAGATGATCAGTTCTCTGGTGGCTCAGCTGAAGGTCGACGGCGGAGAGTTCGCCGACAACCAGACGCCGCCGCCGAATGAGCAGGCACGTGGTCAGCTGCTGCGCGCGCTCGCGAGCGATGCCATTCGTGGTGCGCTGCAGCGGCATTTCGGGGTGCGTCTCGCCTTCCAGAACTGCCACCGGGTGGCGGTCTTCCCGCTGGACCCGTCGGTGGACGAGCGGCTCGCCCGCTTCACGTCCGTACGGGGGCAGCTGCTGAACCAGTCGCCGGAACTGCGCGACTGCTGAGACATGGTGCTGCCGCTCCGCATCGCGGGAGACGCGATCGATGCGTGTCGACGCGCATCGCCGCGCGGAGATGCCGGAGCGGCAGCACAGCCCCGCCCTGAGTCCGTACGGTTCGCACGTCCGTCCGTACGGTCGGACGAGCAGCAGCCGTGCGGTCAGACGAGCAGCGGCAGGACCTCGGTGCCGAGCCGCCGCACGTTCTCCTCGGTCGACGCCAGGTCGCCCGTGCCCTCGGCGAGCAGGGCGAAGCGGGTGATGCCCGTGCGCTCCGCCGTCGCCGCCAGCCGGTCCGCCGCGTGCCGGGGCGTGCCCACCGGGTGCAGCCCGCACAGCAGCTCCGTGTACGCCACGGGGTCCCGCATCGCCCGGTGCCGGCCGTCGACGGTCACATGCGCGTCGAGGCCCTGCTTCAGCCAGCCCGGCATGGCCTTCACCAGCGCCTCGGCCGCGTCCGCGCCCCGGTCCGCGAGCTGGGCCACGCCCGCCGAGACATGGTGGGACCCGATCCGCGCGATCTCGTCCGGGTCCCGCCCGGCCTCCCGCGCGCAGCGCGCCCAGGCCGTGACCATCTCGGCCTTCTCCTCGTCCCCGCAGTGCATCCCGAGGAGCATCGGCAGTCCGCGCTCGGCGGCCAGCCGCACACTCCTCGGCGACGTGCAGGCCACCACGACCTCCGGAGCCGGGTCGCCGCCGATCAGCTCGTCGGCGCGGGGCACCACCGGTACCTCGCGGAAGGCGAATCGTTCTCCCCCGGCGCCCACACGGGGCTCGGAGAGCCAGCGCAGCAGCAGGTCGAGCGATTCGGGGAAGCCGTTCTCGTACGCGTCGAGACCGGCGCCGAAGACCTCCAGATCGACCCAGGGCCCGCCCCGGCCCACCCCGAGGGTGAACCTCCCGCCCGAGGTGAGGTGCAGCAGCGCCGCCTGCTCGCCCAGGGCGACCGGGTGGACGTTGGGCAGCACGCTCACCGCCGTGCCCACCCGCAGCCGCCGTGTGCGGCCCAGCAGCAGCGCGGCCAGTGTCACGGCCGAGGGGCAGACCCCGTACGGCACGAAGTGGTGCTCGGCCAGCCAGACCGAGTCGAGGCCCGCCTCCTCGGCGACCTCGGCGGTCCGCACCGCCCGGTGCAGGGCCTCACCCTGTCCCTGGCCCGGGAACTGCGCTGCCAGAACGAACGTACCCACGCGCATCGCCTTGTGCCTCCTCTGCGGCCGACGCGTAACTCCCCTCGCACCGGCACCAACGTGTGACACGTGCCAAAGGCAACGGCCGTTCATGAAGTTCTTGCGATTTTCGGCTAAGCCGTCGCGGACGGGGCCCGGGGCACCGCATCGCGGCCCGTAGGCTTGAGGGAACGGTCCGTGTTCCCAGACCCCCGTGAGGTGTGCCCGTGTCCCCGCGCCACAACCGTTCCCGAGGCGGCGAGAAGCCCGAGCAGCAGGAGGGCGACCACGGCGACCGGTACGGCGGCGTGCAGCGCACCGAGACCTGGCAGGGCGAGGAGTGGTACGTCCGCCTCGTCGCCGGGTCGAGCGCGCCCGGCAAGCGCTACCGCTGCCCGGGCTGCGACCAGGAGATCCCGCCCGGCGCCCCGCACGTGGTCGCCTGGCCGGAGTACGGGGGAGTGGACGACCGGCGGCACTGGCACAAGGCCTGCTGGAACGCGAAGGACCGCCGCACCAGCAGGGTGCAGCGGTCCCGGAACGCGCCGAAGTACTGAGCCGAAGTACTGAGCCGCGGTACTGAGGGGGCGGTCACACGTCCCGGTTGTTCAGCAGCGCGAACGCGCCGGCGAGCGCGACCCCGGCGACCCCGGTCATGATCAGCAGCGGCTCCCAGCCCGCCGGGCCCTTGTCCCCGAAGGGCGGCTGCGCCGCGTACAGCGAGATCATCTGCGAGGGGATCGCGTACGTCAGGAGCCACTCCTGCACGGACTTCAGCGCCTCGGAGAACATGAACAGCGCCGCCACCAGCGGCAGCAGCAGCAGACCGATCATCACCGTGATCGCACCGGCCGAGTGCCGGATCAGCGTGCCGAGCGCCAGCGACAGCAGCCCCAGCATGGCCAGGTAGGCGCCCGCGCCGACCGTCGCCCGCAGCCACTCGCTCGTCGTCGGCGTGTCCGCCACGTCCACGATGGCGACCTGCACCGCGCCCACGAGCGCCGCGACCACGGTGGTCACCGTGAAGACGAGCAGGAAGAACACGATCGCCTTCGCCGTCAGCACCCGGGCCCGGCTCGGGCAGGCCGTCAGGGTCGTACGGATCATCCCGGTGCCGTACTCGGAGGCGATCGTCAGCACGCCGAGCGTGATCACGCAGATCGAGGCCGGCAGCATCCCGAAGAAACCGAAGCCGAGCGCCGACTCGTCGCCCATCCCCTGCTCGCCGGCGTTGGCGGCGATCGCCGCCACCCCCAGGCCGATGGCCACCATCAGCAGGACCATGACCCCGAGCGTCCACAGCGTCGAACGCACCGAGCGGATCTTCGTCCACTCGGAGGCCAGCGCGTCACCGAGGTGCGCCCTGCGGACCGGAATGGGGGAGACGTAGGAGTGCGGCGCCGGAGCGTGGTGCTGGGCGGGGGCGGTCATCGGGCGTCCTTGGTGGTGTCGCTCGGCTGGGGGGCGGCCTGCTGCGGAGCGGCCGGAGGGGCGTACGGCCCCGGCACGGGCGGCTGGCCGGGAGCCCCCGCGTACGGGTTCTGTCCGGGCGGCGGCGGGGCGTACCAGCCCTGCTGCGGCACGTCCTGCACCACCGGCTGCGGCGGCATGCCGTACCCCGGGTGGCCGGGCTGCTGCGGCGGCTGGAGGTGCGCGAGCCGGTCGTCGGTGGAGCGGTAGTCCACGGCGCCCTGCGTCAGACGCATGTACGCCTCCTCGAGGGAGGCCTGGTGCGGGGACAGCTCCCAGAGCCGTACGTCCGCGTCGTGCGCGAGGTCGCTGATCCGGGGCAGCGGCAGGCCCGTCACCCGCAGCGCCCCGTCCGGCTCCGACATCACCTGGCCGCCGGACTCCATGAGGGCCGCCGTCAGCTTCTCCCGCTGACCCGGATCGGTCCCCGGGGTCCTTACCCGGGCGAAGTCGGCGGAGTTCGCCGAGATGAAGTCCGTGACGCTCATGTCCGCGAGCAGCTGCCCGCGGCCGATCACGATCAGATGGTCGGCGGTGAGGGCCATCTCGCTCATGAGGTGGCTGGAGACGAAGACCGTCCGGCCCTCGGAGGCCAGCTTCTTCATCAGGTTGCGGACCCAGAGGATGCCCTCCGGGTCCAGGCCGTTGACCGGCTCGTCGAAGAGCAGCACCTGAGGGTCGCCCAGGAGCGCCGCCGCGATGCCCAGCCGCTGGCCCATGCCGAGCGAGAAGCCGTTGGAACGCCGCTTGGCCACGTCCTGCAGGCCGACGACCCCGAGGACCTCGTCGACGCGCTGCGCCGGGATGCCGGCGAGCTGCGCGAGCGACAGCAGATGGCTGCGCGCGCTCCGCCCGCCGTGCACGGCCTTCGCGTCGAGGAGCGCGCCGACCTGACGGGGCGCGTTCGGCAGCTGCCGGAACGGGTGGCCGCCGATCGTGACATGGCCCGCGGACGGCTGGTCGAGGCCCAGGATCATGCGCATCGTGGTCGACTTGCCGGACCCGTTGGGCCCCAGGAACCCGGTGACGACACCGGGCCTCACCTGGAAGGAAAGGTTGTACACGGCCGTCTTGGCGCCGTAGCGCTTCGTCAGGCCGACTGCCTCGATCATTCTCCAGCCCCATCGACAGGTCGGTCGCACCATGGTCGGGGCGTGGCGGCCGTCGGCCGGAGCCCCCCGTATGAGCTAGGAGCTTATCCAGCCATTGACGGTTCCGGCGAAGTGGAGACGGCCTCCGGCCAGTCTCAGGGGGAACGTCAGGGTTCTCCCTAGGGGCTCCGCGAGATCGCGCGGGGTCGGGCGCCGGGGCTCCGACGAGATCCGGCGGGATCGGGCGTCGGGGCCCCGGGAGATCCGGCGAGCCCTCAGGCGTCCCGCTTCTTCATCACCAGATAGCCGCCGGCCAGCGCGGCCACCACCCAGAGCACCATGATCCCCAGACCGGCCCACGGGCCGTACGGAGCCTCCTCCGTGTTCATGGCGTCCGGGACGACCTGCATGATCTTCGATCCGGCCTGGTCGGGGAAGTAGCGGGCCACCTCCTTGGCCTTCGGCACGGCCGCGAGGATCTGCGAGACCAGGAAGAAGAACGGCATCAGGATGCCGAGCGAGAGCATCGACGAGCGCAGCATCGCCGCCACGCCCATGGAGAACAGCGCGATCAGGCCCATGTAGAGCCCGCCGCCGATCACCGCCCGCAGCACGTTGTCGTCACCGATCGAGGCCCGGTGCTCGCCGAGCAGTGCCTGCCCCAGGAAGAAGGAGAGGAAGCTCGTCGCGAGACCCACGGCGAACGCGAGCCCGCCCGCCACCGCGACCTTCGAGAAGAGGAAGGTCGCGCGCTGCGGCACGGCCGCCAGGGAGGTGCGGATCATGCCCGAGGAGTACTCGGTCCCCACCACGAGGACACCGAAGACCACCATCGCCAGCTGCCCCAGGGTCATCCCGAAGAAGCTGACCAGGGTCGGGTCGAAGGTGGCCCGCTCGACCTCGCTGAGGTCGTCGAAGGTGGAGTTGAACACGGCGGACAGCGCCGCGCCGATCGCCACCGTGACGATCAGGGCGCTCGCCAGCGTCCAGACGGTCGACGACACCGTCCGGATCTTGGTCCACTCGGACTGCAGGACCGCGGATACCGCTGCCATCGTTCAGGCTCCCTGGGAGGTCGTGCCCCACTGGGGGCCGGGCGCCGGGGCGCCACCGTGTACATCGGTGCCGTGCGCGTGGTACTCCACCGCACCTGCCGTCATCTGCATGAAGGCCTCTTCCAGCGAGGCGCGCTGGGAGCTCAGCTCGTGCAGCACGAGCCCGTTCTCGGCCGCGAGTTCACCCAGCTTCTCGGTCGTCGCCCCGTCCACCTCGAGGGTGCCGTTGCCCGCCTCGACCGCGATGAACCCATGCGCGTGCAACAGGTCCCGGAGCCGCTCCTGCTGCGGAGAGCGCAGCCGCGCATAACTCCGGGAATTCTCCTGGATGAAATCCGCCATCGATGTGTCGGCCAGCAGCTTTCCCTGTCCGATCACGATCAGATGATCGGCTGTCAGGGCCATTTCACTCATCAGATGGCTGGAAACGAAGATCGTCCGACCCTCGGCCGCCAACGCCTTCATCAGATTGCGGATCCAGTGAATTCCCTCGGGGTCCAGACCATTGACGGGTTCGTCGAACATCAGGATCTCGGGATCGCCGAGCAGCGCCGACGCGATGCCGAGCCGCTGCCCCATACCGAGGGAGAAACCTTTCGACTTCTTCCGCGCGACCGGCGTCAGACCCACCAGGTCCAGCACCTCGCTCACCCGGCGTTCCGGGATGCGGTTCGACTGCGCGAGACACAGCAGGTTGTTGTACGCGGAGCGGCCGCCGTTCATGGCCTTGGCGTCGAGCAGCGCGCCGATGTACTTCAGCGGCTCCTCGAGCTCCCGGTAGTGCTTGCCGTCGATCCGGACCGTCCCGCTCGTCGGGTTGTCCAGGTCCAGCATCATCCGCATCGTCGTGGACTTGCCCGCCCCGTTGGGCCCGAGGAAGCCCGTGATCACCCCAGGACGCACCTGGAAGGAGAGATGGTCGACCGCGGTCTTCGCCCCGTATCGCTTGGTCAGGCCCTCAAGCTCGATCATGCGTCCCAACCTACGGGTGCGCAAAACCCCCCGCCACCGGAATGACAGGGGGTTCTGGGGAACGCTACGAACTCGTTACCGGCTGTGCGTCAGGTCGACGGTCACGACCCGGACGGCCGTACGGGGGGCGGCCGTCCGCGGGACGGGCGTCAGCGGGACTGCTGGGCCGGGACACCGGCCGGGCGCTCGTCGTCGATCGGCGAGCCGGCCGCCGCCACCGCGGCACCGGTCAGCGTCGCCAGCATCTCGCGGACGTTGGTCAGCTGGGCGTTGATCGAGTCCCGGCGGTTCGTCAGCGCCGCGAGCTCGCGCTCCGATTCGCTGCGGATCCGGTCGGCCTTGGCGTTCGCGTCGGCCACGATGTCCTCGGCCTGGCGCTGCGCGGTCTCCACCGTCTGACGGGCCCGGCGCTCCGCGTCCGTACGCAGCTTCTCGGCCTCCAGGCGGAGCTGCTCGGCGCGGTGCTCGATCTCGGCCAGACGCTTCTCGGCCTTGGCCTGACGCGAGGCCAGGTCGCGCTCCGACTGCTCGCGGCGCTTGGCCAGGTTGGTCTCGAAGTCCGCGGCGGCCTGGGCGGCCTTGGCGCGGGTCTCCTCGAAGAGGGCGTCCGCCTCCTCGCGCTTCGACTGCGCGTCCTTCTGCGCCTCGGCGCGCATCGTGTTGGCCTCGCCCTGCGCCTTCTCGACGATGCGGACGCCCTCGTCCTCGGCCTTCGACTTGCGCTCGGCCGCGAAGGACTCCGCGTCGTTGCGCACCTGCTGGGCGGCCGACTCGGCCAGCTCGCGGTGCTGCTCGGCGGCGCGACGGGCCTCCTCACGCAGGTCCTTCGCCTCCTCCTCGGCGAGCCGGAGGATCTTCTCGACCCGGGCGCCGAGCCCCGCGTACGACGGCTCGGCGTCGGTGACCTGCGCCTGGGCGTTCTGCGTCTCGAGGTGGAGCTCCTCGATGCGCTTCTCCAGGGAGGTGATGCGGGACAGCGCACTGTCGCGGTCGGACACGAGCTTGGTAATGCGGTCGTCCACCTGACCGCGGTCGTAACCGCGCCGCACGAGCTCGAAGCCGAAGGGGGAGGATGTGTCGCTCATGGGTTTCCTGTCGAATGAGACCGGTGAGGTGTTAGAGGGAATCCTAGGGGCCGAAGCGGCGTGTCATCGAGCGTATGCCCGTTTGATCTGGAGAATGTCCAGCCTTTTGAGTGGCTAGCTGTCCTGGGACTTGCCACTCGAACGAGTGGACCCTGCTGAAGCGCCCGCCTTGGCACCCACTGCCCCGGCGGACTTCGTACCAGCGGACGGAGTCTCGAAAGACTCCAACGCCTCCAGCACGTCCTGGACACGGGAGATCTCGGCATTGATGTCCTTGCGGCGCCGCACGAGCACCTCCAGTTCGCGCTGACCTTCCTCGATCGTCTTCTCCGCCTCGGACCGAGCCTCCGCCAGCGTCCGTTCGGCCTCGGCCTTGATGCCCTCGGCCTCCGCGGCGAGCGAGGCCTTCTTCTGCTCGGCCTCCTTGAGGAGAGCCTCGGCCTTGCGGACCGCGGCGATACGGACCTTGCTCGCCTCCGAACTCGCCTCGGAGATGAGCTCCTTGGCCTTCTCGTCGGCCTCGGCCCGCTGTTCCGTCGCCGCCTTCATCAGGTTGTCGACCCGCTCGCCCGCCGTCTTCATCTGCTCGGCGCTCTCACGGCGCGCCCGCTCGTGCAGTTCCTCGATCTCGCCCTCGATCCGGCCCCGCAGCTCATCGGTCCGCTCCCTTATGG
This sequence comes from Streptomyces sp. CB02980, assembly GCF_014451325.2. Taxonomy (GTDB): domain Bacteria; phylum Actinomycetota; class Actinomycetes; order Streptomycetales; family Streptomycetaceae; genus Streptomyces. Next base: position 487,139 of record NZ_JACSCH020000004.1, read on the forward strand.
CCGTCGCGTCGCCGCGTGCCCCGACCAGGAGTTCGTCCGCGTCCGTACGGGCCTTCTCCACCAGCGAGTTGCCCTCGACGGTCGCCTCGGCGACGATCCGCTCGGCCTCCTTGCGGGCCGCGCCGACCATCAGGTCGGCCTGCGCCTCGGCCTCGGTGGTGGCGCGCAGCGCCTCCTCCTGGGCCTTGCCGATGAGCTGGTCCGCCTGCTCGGCCGCGTCCGAACGCTTCCGGGCGCCGGCCTCCCGCGCCTCGTCGAGCGTCCGGTCGGCCTCCTCGCGGGCCTCCGAGCGCATCTGCTCGGCCGCCGCCTCGGCGTCGGCCTTGAGCCGCTCCGACTCGGTACGGATCCGCTCGGCGTCCTGCTGGGCGGAGCCCACGGTCGCCTCGGCCGCGGCGCGCGCCTCCGCCGTGACGGAATCGGCGAGTTCGCCGGCCTCGCGGGTGAGCCGTTCGGCCTCGGCGGCCGTCTCGCGGGTGAGCCGCTCGGCCTCCGAGGTCGCTTCCGCGAGGAGTGCGTCGGCCTGTTCGGCGGCGTCGCTGCGGCGCTTGTCGGCGGCCTTGCGGGCCTCGTCGAGGAGCTGCTCGCCGTCGGCCAGGGCGGCGTTCCGCAGGGCCTGCGCGTGCGCCTCCCCGTCGATCTTGACCTGTTCGGCCTCGGTGCGGAGGCGTCGGGCGTCCTGTTCGGTGGTCTCCATGAGCTCGACCGCCTCGGCGG
>NZ_JACSCH020000040.1 GCF_014451325.2 Streptomyces sp. CB02980
GCCGCGATCTGCGGGATGCCCGCGCCGGACATCCGGGCCTGGTTGTAGAAGATCCGGCCGAAGTGCTCCCGGTCGGGGAAGACCTCGTCCTGCATCGGCAGGAACGCGCCGCCCGAGTCGACCAGGTAGAGGCAGGGGAGACGGTTCTCCAGCGCCACCTCCTGGGCCCGGAGGTGCTTCTTCACCGTCATCGGGTAGTACGTGCCGCCCTTGACCGTCGCGTCGTTGGCGACGATCACACACTCGCGGCCCGAGACCCGGCCGATGCCCGCGATGACGCCGGCCGCCGGGGCCGCGTCGCCGTACATCCCGTTCGCCGCGAGCGGCGCCAGCTCCAGGAAGGGGGAGCCGGGGTCGAGGAGGGTGTCCACCCGGTCCCTCGGCAGCAGTTTCCCGCGCGCGGTGTGCCGGGCCCGGGACTTCTCACCGCCGCCCAGCGCCGCCGCCGCGAGCTTGGCACGCAGAACAGCCGCCAGCTCGTGGTGCGCCGCCTCGTTCGCCTGCCAGGCCGGCGAGGCGGGATCCGCCGCACTCGCCAGCACAGGTGCACGGGATGCCTGCCATGTCATCGCGCGTCGTCCCGGCCCGTCGGTGTCCGCTGCGTCATGACGCCATTCCGAGTTCCCGCGCGATCAGCATCCGCTGGACCTCCGAGGTCCCCTCGCCGATCTCCAGGATCTTGCAGTCACGCCAGAACCGGCCCACCGCCGACTCGTTCATGAAGCCGTATCCGCCGTGGATCTGTGTCGCCTCACGCGCGTTGTCGACCGCGGCCTCCGAGGAGTAGAGCTTGGCGATCGCGGCCTCCTTCTTGAACGCCTCGCCGTGCAGCAGTCGGGAGGCCGCGTCCCGCCAGGCGAGGCGCGACATGTGGGTGCGCGTCTCCATGTCCGCGATCTTGAACTGGATGACCTGGTTGGCCCCGATCGGGCGGCCGAACGCCTGCCGGGTCCGCGCGTACCCGAGCGACTCGTCCACACAGCCCTGGGCAAGACCCGTGCCGAGGGCGGCGATCGCGATGCGGCCCTCGTCGAGGATGCGCAGGAACTGGGCGTAGCCGCGGCCCTCCTCGCCGACGAGGTTGGCGAGCGGGACCCGTACGTTCTCGAAGGAGAGCTCGTGGGTGTCCGAGGCGTTCCAGCCGACCTTGGAGTACGGGGCGGCGACCGTGAAGCCCGGCGTGCCCGACGGAACGATGATCGAGGAGATCAGCGGACGGCCGGAGCCGGAGGAATCGGACCCGGTGCGGCCGGTGACCGCCGTGACGGTCACCAGACCCGTGATGTCCGTACCGGAGTTGGTGATGAAGCACTTCGAGCCGTTGATGACCCACTCGTCGCCGTCGCGCACGGCCGTCGTCCGCGTGCCGCCCGCGTCCGAGCCGGCCTCCGGCTCGGTCAGGCCGAAGGCGCCGAGGATCTCCCCGGAGCACATCCTCGGCAGCCACTCCCGCTTCTGCTCCTCCGTGCCGAAGCGATAGATCGGCATCGCGCCGAGCGACACCGCGGCCTCCAGGGTGATGGCCACGGACGAGTCGACGCGGGCCAGTTCCTCCAGGGCGACGCAGAGCGCGAAGTAGTCGCCGCCCATGCCGCCGTACTCCTCCGGGAAGGGCAGTCCGAACAGCCCGAGGCGGCCCATCTCCGCGACGATCTCGTACGGGAACCGTCGCTCCTCGTAGTACGCGCCGATCTTCGGGGCGACCACGTCCTGGGCGAAGGCGGCGACGGTGCGGCGAAGGTCCTCGTACTCGGAGGAGAGTCGGTGATCAAGCATGGGAATCCTCCTGGGGCCCGGGCGGAACAGCCGGGCGCGGGGATGGCGGGGGCGGCATGGAGAGGGGACGGTGCCGGCGTACAGCGCTGTACGCCGGCACCGGAGAGAAGGCGGGGGCAGGGTTACTGCGGCCCGCCGTCCACGTGGATCGTCTGGCCGGTGACGTAGGCGGCGTCCTCGCCCGCGAGGAACGACACCACCGCGGCGATGTCCTCGGGCGAGCCGACCCTGCGCAGCGGCGACCTTGCGGCCGCCGCCCGCCGGAACTCCTCCGGATCGGCACCGGTGCGGCGAGCGGTCTGGTCCGTCATCGCCGTGGCCACGAAGCCGGGAGCGATGGCGTTGACGTTGATCCCGTACGGGCCCAGCTCGATCGCCAGGGTGCGGGTGAGGCCCTGCACACCCGCCTTGGCGGCCGCGTAGTTGGCCTGGCCGCGGTTGCCGTCGGCGGCGACCGAGCTCAGGTTGACGATCTTCCCCGACCCTTGTCGCACCATGTGCCGCTGCGCGGCGCGCGCGCACAGGAACGCGCCCCTCAGATGGACGTCGACGACGGTGTCCCAGTCGTCGTCGCTCATCATGAAGAGCATGGTGTCGCGGAGGACGCCGGCGTTGTTGACGAGGACGTCGAGCCGTCCGTACTCCGCGACCGTACGGTCGATCGCGGCGTCGACCTGCTCGGAGGAGGTGACGTCGCAGCCGATGGCCGTGGCACGACCGCCCGTCGCCCGGATCGCGTCGACGGTGTCGGCCGCGTCGCCCTCCGTCAGGTCGAGAACGACGACGGCCGCGCCGTCGGCCGCGAGCCGCTCGGCCGTCGCGGCGCCGATGCCCCGGCCCGCTCCGGTGACGACCGCCACGGAGCCGGCGCGGAGGCTGCCCGGGGTCATGCGCCCTCCGTCGACCCGATCAGGCTCTTGGGGCGCATGTCGAGCCACGAGGCCTCGACGCGGTCCAGGCATGCCGCCCGGTCCGCCGGCCCCATGACGCTGCGCCAGCCGGCCGGTACGGCGGTGGACGCGGGCCAGAGGGAGTACTGCTCCTCGTCGTTGACCAGGACGAGGTAGCTGCCGTCTCGGTCCTCGAAGGGGTGGGACATGGGTGCACCTTTCTGGGGCGGCGTCTCTGGGGCGGCATCGCGGTGGGCACCCGCGACGGGGCGGGCGCGGTCAGCGCTTGGGCATGCCGCTGGGGTCGGGCTTGAGGGAGACCGGCAGGGAGTGCATGCCGTGCAGGATCGTCGAGTAGATCCAGCTCTCGGGGCCGGTCTGCTCGATGTCGGTGACCATGCGGCGGAGGCCGTCGAGGACCGCCTCGATCTCCATGCGGGCGAGGTAGTGCCCCAGGCAGAAGTGCGCGCCGTGGGCGAAGGTGAGGTGCTTGTTGGGCGTGCGGTTCAGGTCGAAGCGGTACGGGTCGGCGAAGACGTCGCCGTCGAAGTTGCCCGAGGAGATCCAGACGCTGACCACGTCGCCGGCCTTGATCAGCTGCCCGTTGACGACGACGTCGCCGGTGGCGGCGCGGCCTCCGTGGATCGACGGCACGGTCCAGCGCAGGATCTCCTCGACCGCGGTGTCGAGCTTCGCCTCGCCGGTGCGCAGGGCCTTCCACTGGTCGGGGTACTGCTTCAGCGCGAGCAGGCCGCCGGTGATGGCGTGGCGTCCGGTCTCGTCGCCACCGATCATCAGGCCGTAGCAGTTCGCCATGAGCTCGGCGTCGCTGAGGCGTTCGCCTTCGATCTGGCTGTTGGCGAGGAGGCTGACGACGTCGTCGTGTTCGCTGTGCTTGCGGGTGGCGGCGAGGTCCGCGAAGTACAGCAGGATCTCGCTCTTGGCGGTCCAGCTGTCCTCCGGCGGGGCGTCGGCGTGGTCGCTGCTCCAGGCCCGGGAGGTGAGGCCGAGGAGGTACTTGCGGTCCGAGCGCGGCACGCCGAGCAGGTCGCAGATCGCGCCGAGCGGGACGCTGCCGGAGACGTCCTCCGCGAAGTCGCACTCGCCCTTCTCGATGGCGTCCACGAGGAGGCCGTCGACGGTCTCGCGCAGGCCTTCGCGGATGTCGTGCAGCATCCGCGGCGAGAAGGCCTTCATCAGGATGTTGCGGATCTGGGAGTGGCGGACGCCGTCCGTCACGGCCAGCATCGTCCCGGCCGCCGAGTCGCCGCCGGTGAGCAGCGTGCCCAGGGCGTTGCCGCGTTCGGTGGTGAAGTGCTCCTTGTCGCGGTAGACGGCCATGGCGTCCTGGTGCCGGCTGACCACCCAGAAGCCGGGCTGGGAGCCCCGCGCCTCCTGCCAGTACATGGGGCGTTCGGCGCGGAGGTGGCGCCACACCTCGGTCAGGTCCCGCTCCGCGTGGAGCACGGGGTCGGCGAGGTCGAGGCTCTCGAGTTCGGCCGGGTCGACCATCGGCTTGGTCTGGTGCGGGGGTACGGGCGTCGCCGTACCGGCCCTCGGGGCCTCGGTCTTCTGCGTGCCGGTCTCCGGTGCCCCGGTGGTGGGTGTCCCGGTCTTCGGTGCCTCGGTCGTCGTCATCGGTGCCTCGGTCGTCGGTGTCTCGGTCATCGGTGTCTCCAGTCCGCGGTGCGCGTCGGCGGGGTCGGAAGGGGAGCCGGGCTTCGCCCTCATCGCTCCGCCGCGGCGTCGGCGCCGCTCGCGACCGCGGCGAGCGCCTCGACGGTCGGGTTGCTGATCATTTCGCGGGGCGAGATGGAGTAACCCGCCTCCCGCGCCTTGAGGATGACGGTGATGGCGAGCATGCTGTGGCCGCCGAGCGCGAAGAAGTTGCTGTCGGCGCGGACATCGGAGACGCCGAGCAGCTCGCCGAAGATGGCCGCGAAGGCCACCTCCGCCGGGGTGCCGGGCGCCCTTCCGGCCGTGTCGGCGGTGGTCTCGGGGGCCGGCAGGGCCTGTCGGTCGAGCTTCCCGTTGGGGGTCGTCGGGAAGGCCGTGACGGTGACGCAGGCGGCGGGCACCATGTGCTCCGGCAGGCTGCGGGCCGCGAACTCGCGCAGCTCGGCCGAGCCCGGGGCGGGCTTGCCGTAGGTCTGGCCGACGATCACGTACGCGACGAGCTGCCGGCTCCCCGGCTGGTCCTCGCGGACGACGGCCACGGCCTGGTCGACCGAGGGGTGCCCGGCCAGGACGCTCGCCACCTCGCCGAGCTCGATGCGGAACCCGCGGAGCTTCACCTGGTCGTCGGCCCGGCCGTGGAAGTCGAGGCCGCCGTCGGGCCGCGGGGAGACCAGATCGCCGGTGCGGTACATCCGGGACCCGTCGGCCGCGAAGGGGTCGGCGACGAAGCGTTCGGCGGTGAGGGCGGGGCGTCGCAGATAGCCGCGTGCCAGGCCGGTGCCGCTGACGTAGAGCTCGCCGGTCTCCCCCACGGGTACGGGGCGCAGTTCCGCGTCCAGTACGTGGACCCGGGCGCCGGGGATCGCGGTGCCGAGCGAGGGGGTCCCGGCCGCGGTCAGCGGTTCGGTCATGGTGGCGCAGACGGTCACCTCGGTCGGGCCGTACGCGTTGATCATGCGCCGGTCCCCCGCCGTCCAGCGCTTCACGAGTTCGGCGGTGCACGCCTCGCCCGCGACGAGGAGGCTGCGTACTCCGGTGAGTTCCGCGGCGGTGACGCTGGCGGCGGCGACCGGCGGGAGCACGGCGTGGCTGACGTCCAGCCCGGTGAGGACCTCGGTCAGGGCCTCGCCGGCGAGGGCGCCGGGCGGCGGGACGACGAGGGCCGCGCCGGCTTCGAGGACGGCCAGCAGTTCGAAGACGTACGCGTCGAAGCTCGGTGAGGCGAACTGGAGCAGCCGGCTGTCGGCGTCGACGGCCATCCGCTCGACCGTCGCTGCCGCGAGCCCGGCGAGGCCGGCGTGGGTGACGGCGACGCCCTTGGGCGTGCCGGTGGTGCCGGAGGTGTAGATGACGTAGGCGAGGCCGGCCGCCTTCAGGGGGGCGTTCAGCTCGACGAGCGCCGGGTTCGCGTCGGGGGCCGCCGAGATCCGGTCGGCGGTCTCCGGCTCGTCGATGACGAGGCGGGCGAGCTCGGGGCCCTGCGGGATCCGCTCGGCAGAAGAGCGGGCGGTGACCACCAGGGCGGGGGCCGCGTCGGCGAGGACGAAGGCGATGCGGTCGGCCGGGTAGGCGGGGTCGACCGGCAGGAACGCGGCGCCGGTCTTGGCCACCGCGAGGGTGGCGACGACCATGTCGACCGAGCGCGGCAGGGCCAGGGCGACCAGCTTCTCGGGGCCCGCGCCGTGGGCGAGGAGGAGCTGGGCGAGCCGGTTGGCACGACCGTTGAACTCCTCGTAGGTGAGGGTCTCCTCGGCGGAGGCGAGCGCGGTGGCGTCGGGACAGTCCTTGGTCCGCCGCTCCAGCAGCTCGGCGAGGGTGACCGGGGCCTGTCCGGGGCCACTGTCGTTCCCCGTGCCGTGTGTGGTGGTGGCCATGCCGTCCTTCTCCTCAAGGGGGGCGGTCTCGGACGACGCGGCCGTACCGCCCGTCGTCGCGTTCGGCTTCGTCGTGTGAGGTGTGGCGGGTACTTCGGATGTGGCGGGTGTTTCGGGTGTGGCTGAAGGGGCGGGTATGGCAGGCGCGTCGGGCTTGTCCGGCATGTCAGGCCACCGGCCAGCCGGCGTCGGCGATGGCGAACCGCTCCCGGGCCTCGGCGCGCAGCCGCAGCCGGTCGGGCTTGCCGAGGGCGAGGACCGGCAGTGCGGTACGCAGCTCGATGTCGGCCGGTACGTGGTTCGGCGTGAGCCGCTCGCTCACGTGCCGGCGCAGCTCGCCGGCGTCCGGGGCGGCGCCCGCCGTCGGAACGATCACGGCGCAGATCCGTTCGAGCCGGTCCACGTCCTCGACACCGAAGACGGCCGCTTCCGCGACCGCGGGGTGGTCCAGCAGGGCCCGCTCGACGGATGCCGGGTAGACCTTGATGCCGTTCGTCTTGATGACGTCGGCGATCCTGCCGTGCAGGTGGAGGTAGCCGGCGTCGTCGAGGTGTCCGATGTCGCCGGTGTGGATCCAGCCGTCGCGGACGGTGCGCGCGGTGAGCTCGGGCTCGTTCCAGTAACGCTCCATCGACCAGCGGGAGATGACGCAGACCTCGCCGGCCTCGCCGGGCGGCAGGATCCGGCCGTCCCCGGGGTCCCGGACGGTCACGCGTACGCCCTCGGGCGGGCGGCCGACCGTGGCCCGCAGGGCGGGGTCGCGGTGGTCGTCCGGGAGCAGGAGGCTGATGAGGCCGCTCTCGCTCGTTCCGTACACCTGCATGATGACGGGGCCGAGCACCTCGACGGCCTTGCCGATGCGGTCCGGGGACGCGGCGCTGCCGGTGTAGAAGAGTTCCCGAACGGTCGACAGGTCGGTGCTGCCGATGGCGGGGTGCTCGGTCAGCGCGTACACCTGGGGTGCGGACAGCACGAGGCGGGTGATGCCGTACCGGCCGATCGCCCGGAGGACCTCGGTCGCGTCGAAGGCGGACTGGAGGACGACGAGGCCGCCGGTGATGACGGTGTCGTCCGCGGCGAAGCCGCTGGAGTGCGTGAGCGGCGCGGTGACGAGGCAGTTCGCGGGGACGCCTCGGGCCGCCGAGGTGGCCACCATGTCGTTCTTCACCTCGAACGCCCAACTGACCCCCTTGGGACGGCCGGTGGATCCGCTCGTGTACGTGACGACGGCGATGTCGCCGGTCTCGGCGGTCTCCGGGTCGAAGGCGTCGGCGGGGGCGGAGGTGAGGTCCACGATGTCGGGGCCGAAGGCACCGAGCCCGGCGAGCAGCGGCCGGGTCTTCAGCGCGTCGCACAGCTCACGGCCGCGGCCGACGTTGTCGGCGTCGACGGCCACCAGGGTGGCCCGTACGTCGGTGAGGATGTCGAGCTGGAGGTCCAGCGGCAGTTGGTCGAGCGGGTTGACCGCGTTGACCCCCCTGAGGTGGACCACCGTGGCGCCGAGCAGGTTCGCCGCCCAGCGCAGGATCAGCGTCGCCGGGGTGTTGGCGTTGGTCAGGACGGCGACCACGCTCTCGCGGCCCACGCCCTGCGCGCGCATGGTGTGGGCGGCCGAGGTGACCGAATCGGCGAGGGATCCGGCGGTGGTGGGCACGTCCTCGCATATGAGGGGTGCATTCAGGGGATTGGCACCGAGCGCGTCCAGGATCTGCCGGACGTAATGACTATTGCCTTGCAACCACGTTCTCCATTCGGCTCGTGGGGGCGAGGCCGTCAGCGCATCAGTCAATTGAGGCACGGCGTTCCGGCCTCGCGTATTGGGCCCGCTGAAATGGTCGTTCACCAGATCTCAAGATAGACGCGGAGCGGACGCCCCGACATCCCCAGGTCTGGTAGTCGTGAGAACGCCATCCGGAATGCCTTGATATTCGGTCGACGCCTGTCCTAGCGTCGTCCGCCATGGAGATACACACGGTCGAGTCGACACCCGTCACTGTGCGTTCCGGCGTACTCGACCCGGGGGCCCCTGCGGTCGCGAAGATTGAATCCGGCGATGTGGTGAGTTACCCCGACACCTGGACCAACTGGAACAACGAGTTGGCGTTCGGGATGTCCTTCGAGGAACTGGTCGACGTGCGCCGGCGCAATCCCGGCAACCCGTACCCCCTCCTGGGCCCGGTGGAGGTCGCGGGCGCCGAGCCGGGCGATGTGATCGAGTGCCGGCTCACCGCGCTCCGCACCCGCGACTGGGGCTGCAACGCCTCGCACCCGGGCTCGGGCGCGCTGCGTGACGACTTCACCGAGCCGTACATGCACTACTTCCGCTTCGACGAGGACCGCCGGACGGCGACCTACGCCCAGGGGACCACGCTCCCCCTCGCTCCGTTCCTCGGGATCACGGCCGTCGAGCCGGCCGGGGACGAGCCGGTCAGCGCGCTGCTCGCCGGCCCGTACGGCGGCAACCTCGTGCTGCGCGAACTCACCGTCGGATCCTCGCTGTTCCTGCCGGTGGCCAAGCCGGGCGGCCGGGTCTGGGTCGGCGACGTGCACGCGGTGCAGGGCGACGGCATGGTGGACCAGACGGGCATCAAGTCGGCCGCGGAGGACCTGCGGATCCGCTACGACCTGCACAAGTCCGTGGCGCTCGACGCCCCGCTGGCCGAGACCGGGACGCACTGGATCGGCTTCGGCTTCGCCGACAGCCTCGACGACGCGCTCCTCGCCTGCCTGCGGGGGCTGGTGGCCTGGCTGCCGGCCGCGGCGGGGATCACGGCCGCGGAGGCGTACGCGCTGTGCAGCATGGCGGTGAGCTTCCGGATCACGCAGTACGCGGACCAGCGCGGCTCCTCGTACAGCGCGCTGCCCCCGAAGACGGTCCACGGCATGGTGCCGAAGGACGTCTTCCCGCCGGAGGTCCAGGAGCGGATCGGCGCCTGGCTGCGGCCGTCGACCCGATGACGGCCGGACCGCCGAACCCCCACCCCCACCGCGTACGCACGATATCGAGAAGGATGCCGCGATGAGCGAGCCGATAACCTATCAGCAACACTGGGACCGCACGGATCATTTCGATCCGCCGACCCTTCTGCTGGACCTGAGCCGGGAACGGCCACTGACCAGAATGACGTACCCGAGCGGCCATGTCGGCTGGCTGGTGACCGGCCACGAGCTGTCCCGGGAGATCCTCAGCAATCCCGTCTTCAGCCACAATTACGGGATCGGCCACTTCCCCATCACCAAAAAGGGCAAGCAGATTCCGCCGCTGCCGGCGATGCCCGGCATGTTCATTCACATGGACCCGCCGGAGCACACGAAGTACCGGAAGCTGCTGACCGGTGAATTCACCACCCGCCGGATGAACCAGTGGGCGGAGCGCGTCGACGTCCTCGCCGCCGAGCAGCTGAAGGCGGTGCGCGAGCAGGGCACGTCGGCCGACCTCGTCGCCTCCTTCGTCCGGCCCCTGGTCCTCCGGGTCATCTGTGAGCTGATCGGCATTCCGTACGAGGAGTGCGAGAAGATCGCCCAGCTGCCGGACACCTCGAACGACGAGAGCATCGAGCTGGAGGACGAGTTCGCCGCCGCGCGCGAGTCGTTCTTCTACGTGCGCGAGCTCGTCGAGCGGAAGCGGAACGAGCCCGGCGACGACATGCTGAGCCGGCTCATCGCCGCCGACCAGCTGACGGACCAGGAGATCACCAACATGATCCTCCTGGTGTTCGTCGCGGGTTACTCCACGACGGAGGCCGCGCTGACGTGCAGCACGCTGGCACTGCTGCACCACACCGAGCGACTCTCCGAGTTCCGGGCGAACCCCAGGTCCGCGAACGCCGTCGAGGAGCTGCTCCGCTACACGACGGTCAACCAGTACCAGATCTTCCGCACCGCGCTCGAGGACATCGAGCTGGGCGGCGAGACGATCAGGAAGGACGACACGGTCACCGTGTCGCTGCCCGCCGCCAACCGTGATCCCGCCAAGTTCGGCTGCCCCCACGCGCTGGACTTCGACCGCGACACGTCGGGGCAGATGGCCTTCGGCTACGGCGTGCACATGTGCCTCGGCCAGAACCTGGCGCGCATCGTCATCGGCTCCGGTCTGCGGACCCTGGTCGAGGAGCTGCCCGGTCTCGAACTGGCCGTGCCGCTGGAGGAGGTCCCGCTGCGGGGCCGCTCCACGGTGGTGAGCCTGCTCGAACTGCCCGTCCGCTGGTGACGGACTGACCAGCGCGTCGCACACGACGGAGCGGGCCCGGAGATCCTCCGGGCCCGCTCCGTCGTTCCGCGTCACGGCCGTGTGCTCACGTCACACCGTCACACCGACGTGGCGACGTGGCGTCACGCCGTCATGGCGACATGGACGATCTGGCCGGACACGGCCGCGGCCCCGTCCCCGGCCAGGAACCGCACGGCGTCGAGCGCCCCCGCCGCGTACGTCGATCCGCCGGCGGCGGGCGTGGCGGTCAGGTCCGTGGCGGAGGGCTCCGGAGCGACGACGTTGGCCGTGATGCCGAACGGCCGCAGTTCCAGCGCGATCGTCCTGGTGAACCCGGCGAGGCCCGTCTCGACGACCGAGTTCCGCGCCGCCCCCGGCCTTCCGCCACCCGCGACGTCGGCCAGCGTGAGGATCCGCCCCCCACCGTTCTTGATCATCGGGTCGACGACCGCGCGGCTGGTGACGAACACCCCCCGCAGGGGGCCGCCGACGGCCTCGGTCCAGTCCTGGTCGGAGAGTTCGCGCAGCGGACCGCGATCGACGGCTCCTACGCAGCTCAACAGGACGACCGGATCGCCCAGTTCGGAGTGGACCCGGGCCAGCGCGCTGTCGACCGAGGCCGCGTCGGCGACGTCCGCGGCCACGAACACGCACCGCCGCCCCGTCTCCGTGATCCGCCTCAGCGTGTCGGCGTGCGCGGCCTCGTCCGTACCGAGTACGGCGATGTCCATGCCGTCTTCGGCCAGCCGTACGGACGCGTCGGCGCCGATGCCCCGCGCCGCGCCCGTCACCATTGCGACTCGAGCCATGGTTCGTTCCTCTCTCGACAGGTCGGCTTCAGACCGCGGACACCGGGGCGCGCTCCACGAAGGAGAGCAGGGTGGCCAGGACGTGGTCGTGGATCTCGTTCATCCGGGCGGGGGTGAAGCACCTGGCGCTGTACGGCATCTCGATGCTGAGGCGGCCGTACACGGTCATCGGGGACGCCACCAGCGCGCCCGCACCGGCCTCCGGGACCCACTTGGAGGAGATGGCGAACTTGCGCATGTCGGTGATCTCGAGGCCGGGCGGCGCGGGCGGACCCGCGACGCTGCCCACGTTGGGCATGACGAGGCTGGCCGTCAGCACGGCCGGGTTCGCGAGCAGCAGGGGCAGGGCCTGGAGCTCCCGGGCCGGTTCGCCCCGCTCGATGCCGTCGCGGAGCCGACCGGTGATCCGGCGGCCCAGCTCGATCGGATCGACTCCGGCGGGTACGTCGACGACGTCGAGGTACCAGGACGCGGCGGGGATCAGCACGTCGCGGCCGAGCGCGGGGGTCAGCCGGGCGCGCAGGTCGACCGGGGAGACGAAGCTCAGCCGGTGATCGGTCCCGTACCCGGGTCCGTAGCCGTCCCTGACCGCGGTCAGCAGGGCCGCCCCGACCAGGCCGTGTACGGAGACGCCGACGCTCTTGGCGAAACCGACGAGGGCGTCGGTCTGTTCGCGGGTCAGGCGGACGCGCCGCACGTCCATCAGAGCCCCGCCCTGCGGCCGCCCGTCCTGCGGCCGACGGTCCTGGAGCTGTCCGTCCTGGAGCTGTCCGTCCTGGGACTGTCCGTCCCGGAACTGTCCGTCCCGGAACTGTCCGTCCTGGGGCTGTCCGTCCTGGGGCGACGCGTCCGCCGTGAAGGGGAGCACGGCAAGGGGGTGCTCGGAGGTCCGCTCGGTCCGGTCCTTCACGTACGCGGCGAGGTCCTCGTCGGAGCACGGCGCGAGGAGATCGTCGACGGCCACGGGCCACGACTCCCCCGCGCTCCGCGGGGCCTCGTACGTGCCGTCCTGGATCCCGGCGTACGCGCTCCAGATCTCGTTGCACAGGACGGTGGCGCTGTGCCCGTCGCAGATGACGTGGTCGATGCCGAGGACGAACGTCGACTCGCCGTCGCCGCGGAAGAGGGTGGCGCGGACCAGGGGTCCGCCGGCCGGCAGCGGCCGGTTGAGCTGGTCGGTCAGGTCGGTGGGTCCGGCCGGGTGCACCGCAAGGCGCGGCAGCTCTTCCTCGTCCAGCAGATCGAGGAAGACCTCGTCGCCGTCCCGGACCACCCGGCTGCGGAGCGAGCGGTGCTCGGCGACCTTCGCGGCGAACGCCGCGGCCAGCAACTCCTCGTCGACCTCGCCGCGTACCGTGCAGACGGTCGTCGCGAGGGTCCTGATCTCACCGACGTACAGGATTTCCGACAGTGACAGCTTGCGTCGCATACAGATCATTTCTCCAGACATGACTCGGCGCCGTCACGCTAAAGCGGCCGGGGCATTTCCACATCCCTCGGCCTGGTAGTTCCGCGGGAGAAGTCGGCGGGAAAGCGGCCGGTCCGGCCGGGTGCCACCGGGTCCTACCAGGCTGAGGGATGGTGTGGCCCTACCGCCCGGTACTAACGTCACCGAATGGCATGACAGGACTCCACAGCCAGTGCGTCCAAGAAAGTGCTGCATTCGCCTTTCCCTTGCTGACCGACCACTGCGTGAGGAGATTCATGCACTGTCGCGACATTCCACCGCCCATTCAGGCACGACGCGAGAGGGCATGCGTGTGAAAGCCGTCTACGCAGCCCACCCGGACGACCACGATCCGCTGTCCGCACTCGTCATCGGCGAGCGCCCCGATCCCGTGGTGCCCGAGGGCTGGGTACGTGTCCGGGTCCGGGCCGTCTCCCTCAACCACAAGGACCTGTGGACCCTGCGGGGCGTCGGGCTGAACCACGACAAGTACCCGCGGATCCTGGGCTGTGAGGCCGCCGGTGAGGATCCGGACGGTCGCCGGGTGACGCTCTACCCCGTACTGGACTCCCCTCCGGGCACCACCGACGAGACGCTCGTCCTGCCGGCCGCGCAGCTCGTCGGGGCACGGCCGGGAACGCTCGCCGAGTACATCGCGGCGCCCGCCCACAGCCTGCTGCCGGTCCCGGACCACCTCACGTGGGAGGAGGCCGCCTGCCTGATGTGCACGTGGCTGCCCGCGTACCGGATGCTGTTCACCAAGGCCGAGCTGCTCCCCGGGAACTCCGTGCTGGTGCAGGGTGCCGCGGGTGGACTGTCCACGGCGCTGATCCAGTTGGGCGCGGCCGCCGGACTCCGGGTGTACGCCACGAGCCGTACCGCCGACAAGCGGGACCTGGCCCGGCGGCTCGGCGCCCATGAGGCGTTCGAGACCAATGCCGAGCTGCCGGAGCAGGTGGACGCCGTCGTCGACAGCGTCGGCCGGGCGACCTGGACGCACTCGCTGCGCAGCGTGCGCAACGGCGGCACGGTCGTCGTCGCCGGCGCGACCACCGGCGACGTGTCGCCCGCGCGGCTGCACCGGATCTACTTCCACCAGATCAAGATCGTCGGTTCGTTCAGCGGCACGCGGGACGAGTACGCGCGGATGCTCGCGCTGATGAACACGACGGGCATCAGACCGCTGGTGGACGAGGTGATGTCGGCGCAGGACGCGCCCGCGGCGTTCAAGCGCCTGTCGGACGGCGATGTGCGGGGCAACCTCGTCCTCACCTGGCCGTGAGGCGGGCGGCGGCCCGCTGACCCACGAAGAGGCGGTGCCCGGGAGACCCCCGGGCACCGCCTCTTCGCCTGTGCCGGCACCTGCCTGTGCCGGCTCCGTTCACGTGCCCAGCAGCTCCGCCGTACGGAAACCGAGCTCGACGGCCTGCGCCCCGGTGAGGCACGGCCCGGGGAGTCGCGGCCCGGGGAGTCGCGGCCCGGCGGCGGTCTCGCGCGTACCGTCGGTCTCCACCCGGATGCCGTCGGTCTCCCTTCGCATTCCGACTCCGCCGGTCTCCATTCGGATTCCGCCGGGGTGCGTGCCCAGGCCGCGGTGCACCTCGAAGAAGCCGGCGAGCTCGTCGAGCGCGCCCTCGAAGTCCCGGGGGTTGCGGTACAGGGGGTCGCACTGCCAGACGACCTGCCGGCCCGCCGCCTCGACCCGCTCGACGACCGACGGCAGGAGATCGCGGACCCACCGGCTCCCCATCGCGCAGGTCAGCGTCAGACGCCCCGGGACGGCGTGCGGGTCGAAGCGTTCCACCAGTTCGGCGGCGTGCGCCGGGGTGGTGTCGGGGCCGATCCGCAGACCGACCGGGTTCGATGCCCGCCGCACGAGGGCCGCGTACGAGTCGTCGATCCGAGCGTCGTGGGCGTCGAGCCACAGGAAGTGCGCCGAGCCGCTGACGAGGGGGGTCGCCGGGCCCGCGGCCGCCGCGTCCGGGCCCGCCGGGCGGCCGAGCTCGGTGTCCGGCAGCATCATGGCCCGCTCGTGGCCCGGGGCCAGCATCCGGCGGGAGGTGTACAGCTCGGCCGTGCTCGCGGTGCGGTCGGTGAATCCGCCGGCCGCCATGAAGCGCAGGCCGCGGCCGATCCGGTCGGCGAGGGGCCGGTAGCGGGCGCCGGCGGCGGTCCTGACGAACTCCGTGTTCCAGCCGTGGATCCGTTCCAGGCCGGCGGTCTCGCCGCGGCACAGTCCCCGGAACAGGTTCATGGTGGCCGCCGACAGGGCGTGGCCGCGCGGGATGCCGTCGTCGGCGAGGCGGTGGATCGGGGCGTAGGGCCCGCAGACCTGGGCCATCTTCACCACCGGCAGGCCGGCCGCGTACATGACGACGACGCCCGTCTGGTGCAGCACGCGCAGATGCGCCTCCAGGTGGACCTGTACGTCCCCGGTGGCCGGCCCGGTGCTGTCACCGCCCTGGAGCAGGAACGCCTCGCCCCGGGCCACCGCCGCCAGCCTCGCCGACAGCAGCTCCGTCTCGGCCTGCGCCACGAGGGGCGGCGCCGCGCGCAGCCGCTCCCGGACGGCGTGCGCCGTGTCGGGGCCCTCGTCGACGAGGGCGCCGGCGAGATCCTCGACGGGCAGGGGAAGCAGGGTCACGTTGGGCACGGCGGGCCGCTCAGCCGACGGGGCCGGCGAGGATGCCCGCGGCGAGGTTCTCGTACTCGTCGTTGTCGACGAGAGTGCGCACCTGCTCGCGGCCGTCCCGGACCGTCAGGTACCGCCGCCCCTTCAGGACGGCCTGGCCGTCGTCCACGGCACGGCTGCAGAGCAGCAGCCCGCCGCCGGCGCCGCCCACACCGCCCGCACCGCCCGCACCCGGTTCCGTCGGGCGCAGTTTCTCGTTGACCTTGCGCTCGAACTCCGACCAGGCGGCGGGCTCCCGGACGGCCAGCGTGAAGCGGTAGACGACGTGCCAGCGGCCGCCTCGCGCACAGCGCCGCAGGACGAGGCTCCCGGCGTCCTCGACGAGCCGGTACTGGACGCCGTACTGGACCTGGATCTCCTCGCCGACCCGCAGCGGTTCCAGGAACGACGGTCCCGCGTAGCCGACGTCGACCAGCCATCGCTCGTCGTCGAGCGTGACGAGGAGGAGCATGTGCTCGACCTCCGTACCGAAGAGCTGCGCTCCTTCGACGGTGCTGCCGCCGAGCAGGGCGACGTCGAAACCCAATTCCCGGAGCAGCCGGAAGAAGAGGCGGCTGAGCTGAATACAGCCGCCGCCGTGGCCCTCGGCGATCACCGCGTCGAATGTGGCGTCCTCGTCGATGTCGACGAGGTCGACTCCGGTGCCCCGCCGTGACGGCGGACGGGTGAGCGAACTGACGCTGTTGTAGGCAATTGCCATGAGGTGTTTCTTGTGCAGCGCCCGCAGCGTGTCGAGATCCGGCTTCGCCTCTCCCTCATGACCTATGCACCGCAGGTATTCGTCGACGTCGAACAATTTCCTCACCACATTTCTCGTCAGGTGGCCTCGGCGCCGGTCGCCACTGGGGCGACCGGCGCCGAGGCCGGTTCTCGGGGAGACGTCGTCAGCCGGCGAGCCGGTCGGTCGTCCGCTCGTGCAGGAACGTCGCGAGCATCGAAGGCGTCGGGTACTCGAAGACCACGTTCGACGGGAGCTTCGTGCCGCTCAACTCGACCAGCCTGTTGCGCAGTTGCATGGAGGTCAGCGAATCGAAGCCGATCTCGAAGAGCCCCTGGTCAGCGCCGAGCCGATCAGCGGTGGCGTATCCGAGGACCGCGGCGATCTGCGCACGCACCACGTCGAGCAGGAGTTCCTTCCGCTCGGCGGCGGGCAGCGTCTCCAGCCGGTCCGCCAGCGCACGCCGCTCGTCGACGGAGACCGGGGCCTGGGCCGTCGGGCGCCTCCTGCGGGCCGGGACCCGCTGGAGGCGCTCCCCGGCGCCGACCGAGGCGGCCCCGATGCGTTCGGCGGAGACGGGCCGCACGACCACCGACCGCATCGTCAGCACCGGCGTCCCCGTCTCGTCGACCGCCGCGAACGACAGCGTGTCGGAGCCCGTCCTGACCAGCCGGATCCGCAGACTCGTGGCGCCCTCGGCGTGCAGCACCACGTCGTGCCACGCGGAGACCATCGGCGCTTCCTCGTCGCCGGCCTCGGACAGCGCGGGCTGCGTGGCCGCGTCCAGCAGGGCCGGGTGCAGACCGAACAGGCCCGCCTCCGCCTGCTGGTTCTGCGCCAGGGCGGCCTCGGCGAAGAGCTCCTCGCCGCGGCGCCAGACGGCACGCAGGCCCTGGAAGGCCGGCCCGTGCGCGTACCCCTTCTTCGTGAGCACGGCGGAGAGGTCGGCGAGGTCGACGGGCTCGGCACCGGCCGGCGGCCACTGCGCGAGGTCGGCACCGTCGCCGTCGCCCGCACCCGCGAAGGGCGCCTCGGGCGACAGGGTGCCGTACGCGTGCCGGGTCCACTCCCGGCCGCCACCCTGACCGGCTTCACGGGCATCCCCGGACGAGGAGTAGACCTCGACGGAACGACGTCCCATCGGGTCCTCGCCTCCGACGGTGACGCGCACCCGGACCGAACCCTCCTCCGGCAGGACCAGCGGAGCGTCGGTCACCAGCTCGTCCAGCACCTCGCAGCCGAACTCGTCGCCGGCCCGGATGGCCAGGTCGACGAAGGCCGCACCAGGAACCAGCACCGCGCCGTGGACGGCGTGGTCGGCCAGCCAGGAGTGCGTCCGCAGGGACCAGCTGGAGGTGAAGACCAGCCCGTCCGACTGCGGCAGCTCGACGACGGCGCCGAGGAGCGGGTGATCGGACTCGGTCTGACCGAACGAGCCCGCAGGCGTGGCCGACTTCGTGCGCTGGATCCAGTAGTGCTCGTGGTCGAAGGCGTACGTGGGCAGGTCGTGCCGGTGCCGGGCGGACCCGGTGGGCAGTACGGCCGTCCAGTCGATGTCGACACCGCGCACGAACGCCTCGGCGAGCGAGGCCAACATGCGCCGCATGCCGCCTTCGCCCCGGCGCAGGGACCCCACCAGCAGGGGGGTGATCTCCGCGGTGTCCGCGATCTCGGAGACGGGCTGGAGGAGGACGGGGTGGGGGCTGACCTCGACGAAGACGCCGAAGCCCTCACCGATCAGCGCACGGACCGCAGGCTCGAAGCCGACCGTCTGCCGCAGGTTCCGGTACCAGTACCCACCGTCAAGAACACCCTCGGACTCGATCCAGGCGCCGTCGACGGACGAGAAGAACGGAATCTCCGGAGCCAGCGCGGTCACACCGGCGAGCTCGGCAGCGAGCACGTCCTCGACGGCCTCGACGTGCCGGGTGTGGGACGCGTAATCCACCGCGACCCGCCGGACACGGGCGCCCCGACCCTCCAAGGCGGTCAGGAGACCGTCCAGAGCCTCGGCGTCACCGGCGATCACGACCGAGGTGGGGCCGTTGACGGCCGCGACCTCGACGCCTTCCACCAGCAACTCCCGGACCTCGGCCTCTGCCAGAGCGACAGACGCCATACCGCCCGCGCCCGAAAGGACCCGGCCGATCGCCTGGCTGCGCAGAGCCACCACACGCGCCGCATCCTCAAGCGACAACGCACCCGCCACACACGCCGCAGCGATCTCACCCTGCGAATGCCCAAGCACCGCATCCGGTACGACACCCGCCGCACGCCACACCGCCGCCAGCGACACCATCACCGCGAAACTCGCCGGCTGAATCACATCGACCCGCTCCAGCAGCGCCGCATCGGCTTCGCCCCGCAGCACATCGGTCAGCGACCACTCCACGAACGGAGCCAACGCACGCTCACACTCGGCCACCCGACCCGCGAACACCACGGACGAGTCAAACAGCTCACGACCCATGCCGACCCACTGCGCGCCCTGACCCGGGAACACGAACGCCGAACGACCACGAGCAGCAGAACGACCACCCTCGGACTCGCCGCGCGCCAGCGCACCGAGACCCGACAGCAGCTCCTCACGCGAACCCGCCACCACCACCGCACGATCCGACAGCACCGCACGACCGGAGACGAGCGACCCCGCGACCTGCGCGAGCGAGACGGTCTCGCCCGCCTCGACGAACGCAGCCAGCCGCTTCGCCTGCCCGGCCAGCGCACCCGCACCCTTCGCCGACACCACGAACGGAAGCACCGCATCACCGTCGAACGGCGCGACGGCGGCCTCCGCCTCCTCCGGCGCCTGCTCCAGGATCACGTGCGCGTTCGTACCGCTGACACCGAACGAGGACACACCGGCCCGGCGCGCACGCTCCGTCTCCGGCCAAGCCCGGGACTCCGTCAGGAGCTCCACCGCACCGGCCGACCAATCCACCTGCGGCGTCGGCTCATCGACGTTCAGCGTCGCCGGGAGAATGCCGTGCCGCATCGACTCGACCATCTTGATGACGCTCGCCACGCCCGAAGCGGCCTGCGCGTGCCCGATGTTGGACTTGACCGAGCCCAGCAGCAGCGGCCGGTCGGCCTCACGCCCCTGGCCGTAGGTGGCAAGGAGCGCCTGAGCCTCGATCGGATCGCCGAGCCTGGTGCCGGTGCCGTGCGCCTCGACGACGTCGACATCCGCCGACGAGAGACCCGCACCGGCCAGCGCCTTGCGGATCACCCGCTGCTGCGCAGGACCGTTCGGAGCCGTCAGACCGTTCGACGCACCGTCCTGGTTCACCGCCGAACCCCGCACCACCGCGAGTACCTGGTGGCCGTTCTCGCGGGCGTCCGAGAGCCGCTCAAGCAGCAGGACACCCACACCCTCGGCCCAACCGGTGCCGTCGGCGGAGGAGGAGAAGGCCTTGACCCGGCCGTCGGCGGCCAGACCGCGCTGGCGAGAGAAGCCGATGAAGGTGTCAGGGGTGGACATGACGGTGGCTCCGCCGGCGAGTGCCATCGTGCACTCGCCCTGCCGCAGCGCCTGCGCCGCCAGGTGGATCGCCACCAACGACGACGAACACGCCGTGTCCACGGTCACCGCAGGACCCTCGAACCCGAACACGTACGACACACGGCCCGAGGCCACACTGCCCGCACTGCCCGTGCCCGCGAACCCCTC
>NZ_JACSCH020000041.1 GCF_014451325.2 Streptomyces sp. CB02980
CAGGTCGGCTCTGGTGAAGCCGAGGAGCGCGGCGTCGGCGGCGGTGCGGAGCAGCGGCATGATCTCGTCGGCCGGCCGGCCCCGGAGCGTCTCGGCGAGCTCGGCGTAGGCCCGCTGGTAGGGAGCACCGTAGGCGCTCGCGGGGTCGGGCAGGAGGTGGTCGATGTCCTGCGCACTGACGGTGATCTCACCCATGACCGCTCCCGGCGTTCCGTGGGACCGGTGGATCCCGGGACCCTGTCTTCGACGCTACGAGCCGCCACTGACTGCACGGGCCCTCGACCGTCTGCCGATCGAGCAGCTGCCCGGCTTCGCCCTTCCGTGCGAGGGGTGGCGCGGCTGTGCGAAGAAACGTGCAGAACGGCTGTTACCCGGGCTGCTCACTCTGCTGGCGGAGTGCGCCGGGTGCTGCGACCGGTGGTGCGCCGGAGTGCGAAAGGGCTTGCGGTTGATCACTGGTCGGGTGGGTGTAGCTGTCAGTGAATGTCAGGGCCACGTCTGCCACGTGCCCGTGTCCGATACAGCCGTCAGTTACGGAAATGTCCGTACCCGGTAACGGGCCCTGTGGGGCGTTCCGGCGGGGCGGGTGGGGCGGCAGAGTTCGGGTCCTCGGCCCAGCACCGGACCGGGACCCGCACCGCTTCCACCAGCTCTTTCTGCTGGTGGGGCACTGTTCTTGAGGAGACATCACCCATGTCTGCTTCTTCGACCGCCCGTCGTATCGCCGCGACCGTCCTCGCGGCCGGCGCCATGGTCTCGATCGTCGCTCTGCCGGCCTCCGCTCACGACGGCGACCGGCACCGGACGCCGAAGGTGGAGATCAGCGCCGTCCAGGCCGACAGCCCCGGCCGCGACAACCGCACCGTGCGGTCGCTGAACGCCGAGTGGGTCGAGATCACCAACAACACCCGCCACGCGATCAACCTCGACGGCTGGACCCTGAAGGACGAGGACGGCCACCGCTACAAGTTCAACGACTTCCGTCTCGCCGGCCGCTCCACCGTCCGTATCCACACCGGGGAGGGCCGCGACAACCGCACCGACCTGTTCCAGGACCGCCGCAACTACGTGTGGGACAACAACTCCGACACCGCGACGCTGCGCGACGACCGCGGCCGGACCGTCGACACCGAGTCCTGGGGCCACCGCCACCACCGCCGCTGACCCCGGCCACCGGTGCCCCGTCTTCCGCGCGTCCCCAGCGGAAGCCGGGGCACCGGCCTGTGGTTCGCCGGGCACAGCACGACAAGACCACCGTCCACCTCGTCACGGAGGCGGGCGGAACCTGGAGCTCATACGCCCCCGGTGACCACACACGGTGAGTTGTCGCTCCACTCCCGCTGGCACGCCTCGTCACTCGGGAAAAGTGAAGCCCAGTTCGCGCAGGCGGGGCAGGCAGGATTGGAGGCACTGCTCTACCGACGCCGCATCAGTACGCACGAGGATGTCGTCACGCAACGGGGCACCACTGGCCACGAACGTCCAGGGCTTCCGCCTCTCCGCCATCCGCTCAGCATCAGCCTTGAACAGCACGGTTATGCCCTGTTCGGCCAGCGCCTCCATGATCGCGACAATGTTCACCGGTGACCCCTCCAGAGGCGGCTCGAACACACCGCGGTGAACCTATCCGTCCGAAGACTGACCACGAACACTGACCTCGCCACCCAAAGCGAGCACGAGGGCTGTCAAAGCAGGAAGACGCGACTCCTGAACACGCGGGCCTACCAGTCCCGAGGGCCAGAATCTTTTCCGTTGAGGCGGTGGCCAGGCCGAGCAGGATCCCGAAGGCCAGCGGCCGTTCCGCCCCGGTGACGGAGTGCGCAGGCATGGGTGCGGCGTCCTTGCGGCCGCCACCCACGGTCTTGTGTCCGGGCTCAGAGGAACCCGATGGCCGTGGCGATGGCCCGTCCGCCGAAGTCGTGGTCGCCGATGAACGGCAGGGCGTAGCCGGTCAGGTAGAAGGGGAGCCAGCCGGCGAGGACCAGGAAGGACTTGCCCGTCTGGTGTATCCGGTAGAAGAGGGCGACTGCGGCGCCGGTGAGGCCGAGGGTCGCGAAGATGCTCGTCAGGGCCTTCCACAGCGGCTGGACGGGTTCGGCGGAGTAGGTGGCGCTCAACGCGATGCCGGCCCCCATGGTGGCGCCGAGAACGATCAGGCAGATCGCCACGGTCGACAGGATGCGCAGGCGGTACAGACGCCTCAGTCTGACCTCGACCGGATCTGCCATGACTGCCGCTGTGAGGGAGGCGCGTTGGAGCGCGCCTTCGAACGCCACCAGTTCGCCGCGGCCTGCGCCCATGGCGACCAGCAGGGGCTTCAGGACGGGCCATGTGGGAACGGCCTTTCCGGCGAGCCATTTCTTCACCAATCGGCGGCCCTTCCGCGTGGCGAAGCCGAGGTAAGTCGCCGCGGCC
Organism: Streptomyces sp. CB02980; assembly: GCF_014451325.2. Lineage (GTDB taxonomy): Bacteria > Actinomycetota > Actinomycetes > Streptomycetales > Streptomycetaceae > Streptomyces. The sequence continues at coordinate 2,416 of NZ_JACSCH020000041.1, forward strand.
ATGTCGGCGTGCGACCAGTACCCGCCATGGGCGCGGAGCCCCAGAGCGTTGATGTGCTTTCCGAGTTCTGCCGCCGTTGAAACTCTGGACAACGCGATCGTGAGCTCGGTCGGGATCTCTGAAGGTTCGGTGTCCGGGCTGGTCAGCGGGTTGTCCGCGTTATCCGCAGGACGCTGATGGACAACGCGGACAACGGCAGGGTCGGCCGGGAACACCAGGGCCCTGCGGGCCCGCTGCCCGTCCGGGCCGGCCGGCGGTGCGGTCGTCTCGGGCTCGATCCGGATCACGTCCGGTCCCGTGGCCAAGCTTTCGGGCCCTTCCACGCCGAGGCCGGTGCGCAGTTCGTCGATGCCCTGGTCCTGTTCTTCCAGGTCCTCCTGGGACAGGTCGAGTGCGTCGGCGATCTGGGCCATCGACGGCAGTACGATCCCCGTGGCAGCCGGAACGGACACGGGCGACCCGGCCTGGGCCTCGGTGTCCTCGGCGTGCCGCACATCGGCCTTCGCCTGGGAGACCTGCTCCTCCGCGGCCAGTCCCAGGGCCTGGGCCTCGTGGTTCGCCCGCCGGGCGTGCTCCAGCTGATCGTCCGCGCGCTGCCGCAGCTCCTGCGACTGCTCCAGCGCAGTCTCCAGTTCCGCCTGCACCTCCGCGCGGGCCTCTGCCCGGGCGCGGTCGCGTTCCGCGCGCAGCTGGACGCACTGGTCCTGGAGCAGGGAGACCATCCCCTCCAGCCGGGCGCACCGCTTCTCCGAGCCGGCCAGCATCCGCATGGCCTCGAGCTGCTTGAGCCGGGCGTCGTCGAGCCGCCGGTACACGTCCTCGAGGTCCGAGGACGTCGTCGGCCGCGCGCTCGGGGCCCGGGGCACAGGCAGCGAGGACTTGAGCTGCTCCTCGGCCTCGGTGGCGGCTTTGAGCAGGCGGTGCCCTTCCTTGCGTACGCGTTCGCGCAGCTGACTCTGGGCGTCGGGGATCAGTTCGTTGACGATGTCGTTCAGGAGCTTCTCGGAGATGAGCCGGCTGCCGTTGCGCAGGGCCGTCCAGCTCGACCGCGACACGTGGAACTTCTCCGCCAGCTCGCTGACCGTCTCGCCGGCCGTGACCTTGCGCAGCCACAGTGCCAGGTCGTTGGCCTGCTCGGTGTCGCCCTTCACATCGCCCAGCGGCCTCGCCACGCTGCCCCTCCGCCCCGCGCAAGCCGGCGGACAACACCCTGTTGTCCGCGATTTACGGCCCACCACCTGCAGTGACACCACAGCGGGAAGGAGAACAACGCCTCCGTAGCCGCCAATTGGGTCTACCGCCACCCAACCACTTGGCTCAGGAGACCCGCATGCCCGCACCCAACTCTCCCAGGCGTAAGACCTGGCCGTACGCCGTCACCGCTGTTCTCGTCTACGCGCTCAACGAAGGATGGTCCGCGGCGGACGTCATCAAACTCGCCGCCGTCCTCCTCGTTCTCGTCGCCCTGGTCATCCAGGCCGGACCGGGCGACGAGGAGTAGACCCGGCCAGCCGAGCCCAGATCCGCGTGGATCTCCCGGGGGTTCGCGGAGGCCTGTGCCGATCGGGCGTGAGCGGGTGAGGTACGCGAGACTCAGCCCCCCGCACGGGGCGCGAGGGCGCCGATTCCCGAGAGCTACAGCCATGGGAGAGGCCCGGAGCTATTGAAGGTAGCTCCGGGCCTCTGCTGTCTTCTGGTCGGTCAGCCGTTGCTGACCGGCGGGGCAAGGAGGGCGAAGAACGTCTCCGCCTCCTCCGCGCTCAGCTTGCCGGCCATGCCGATGGCCTGGTGCAGTGTGTAGAGGGTGTCCTGCGCCGGGATCTCCGCGCGGCTGTGACTACCTCATGGGCGGGATCAAAGCGATCGAGCGCGCCGAGGACGCGAAGAAGGAGCAGGCCGTCGTGCAGACCGACGGACGGTTCGGGCAGGCCGACTCCTCGTAAGGCGAGCGAAAAGCCGGGGGTGCCCGGCGGGCCAATAGAGGCGTTGCCCTGCCGGGCTCGCGGGTGCCCCTTGTTCAGCAGGTCACACTGCTGCCGGTGGTCCCCTGCGCACCGGGGGTCCGGGGAGGGGCTGCTGCGCTAGCCTCGGTGTGTACCCGACCGCCGGAGGACCCGATGGCGCACCTGATCTTCGACGAGGACGAGGCGCGGCAGCTCCGCGAGTCCGCCCGTGAACGCGCGGCTTCCAGCGAGGGCCTGCTGGCCTACACGCTGGAGCAGCTGGCGGCCGAAGGCATCGACCTTTCAAAGGCCACCCCGTACGCGGACGTCCAGACCCGCCACGGGCTCGGCGACGCGGACGCCGCCCGTACGGCCGGCGCTGCTTGATGGCACCGAAGCACGGCCCCTGGCGCGCCCACGTCGTCCTCCACGACGTCGCGGAGCGGCAGATCGACGAGATGACCGATGCCGGCCGTGAGGTCCTGGACGCCGTGATCGTCCGGCTGTCCCTGGACCACCGGATCGGTACCCGGGGCGACGGGAAGCTGGAGTGGGAGTACCGCGATGGCCGAGTCCGGGTCGTGTACATCCCCACCGTCGTCGGAACGATCATCCTCGTCGCGTACGTCGAAGTCGACTGAGTCGTCACCAAACACCTCGGTCAGCGTGTGCGGCATTTTGACCGCGCGTGTCCTCCAAGACCCGTTGTCGCCACAACCGGTCAGAAAGAACCGTCGTGACCGCGACAGCCTCCGGATACGTCACCACGTCCCGGGCGAGCACTGCTACCTCACCCTCGGGGAGATCGGCACAGACACGGCCAAGACGCGCCGGCCAGAGCACCTCGTCCCGCCAGCGCGCATCCCACCAGGAGGCAACGACCGCCTGGGCCACGGCAAAAGCGTTCTCGCACGAGCCCCTACGGCGCAGCAGCGGCAGAAGGCGCTGGTGCGCACGGATCACCTCCGGTACCCCGGCGAGGCCCACCTGGCCTTCGACCAGCGTGACTCTGTCCAGCGCGAGTGAGTCGAGGGACCAGCACTGGTGCCTGACGCAGATCCTTGAACGCAGGTCGGAGTACAGACGAGCAGAACACGGAGCGTCTGTCCGGGCCGCCGTACACAATCGGCATCCCAGCATGACGGCAGGAACTGTGCTGCCGGAGGCGAAGCGCGCGTTCGGCTGGTCGCCGTCCGCCTTCGCGTCAGAGCCCTCCTCCCAGGAGGGCAGCGCCCAGGCCAGATGCGACTCTGGTATCTGGCAGAGGGAGGCCAGCCGGCGCCGTACTGCGGGCGCGAGGAACACCTCGCCGATGAGACAACTCTTTCCCCAGACGCCACGCACGCCGGGGCCCGCCACTGCAGACAGCAAGCCCGTCACAGTGACCTCGTAGCGAACGGCCAGTCGGTTCACGAATGACAGCGTCGTTTCACCTGCCAGCGGGGCCAGCCGGATGACACCGACGCCGGCCATGGGGAGAACGGATCCGTCACCTGCCACTCCACAGTCTCACCGGCCAATGCGATGGGGCCGGGATTCCCAAGCAATAACACCCGGTCGGACTGCGAGGACACGGTGAGGCTCTCGCCGAACCGCCGCTGTGCCCGAGCCACCGTCCAGCCGTGCGAGATCAACACGCGAACGCTGCCCGTACGCGTTTGGTACGCGAAACGTACGCTTCACGCTAGGGTTGCGGGACAGGAGGTGCTGCATGTCCGAGCTGTTCGACGCGGTCGACGCACTCATTGCGTCCCGCTCCCCGCTGCCGTCCCCGGCGGAACGCAAGCGGCTGCGCCAGGCGCACGGCCTGACGCTGGATGAGGTGGCCGCCGCACTGCAGGTGCGTCGGGCGACGGTCAGTGGCTGGGAGGCCGGCAAGACCGAGCCGCGGCCGCCCGAGCGCGACGCCTACGCCCGCATGCTCAAGCAGCTCGCCCAGCTCTACCCCGCCGACCCCAACGCCGCGGCGCCCGCGACGGGCACGGCGGTCCCCGAGACGCTTGCCGCCCCGGCCACTCCTGCGCCAACGGGGGCTGAACCGGCCAGAGCCCGCACCGAACCCACAGGCTCGATCCCGGAGCCTGCCTCCGAGGACACCGCACTGCGCCCCGCCCCTGTGTCGCAGCCAGCGGCCACGGCCAAGCCGATGTCGCGTCGCCCGCCCGCGCGGAAGGCGGCCCCGCCCGGCGCCCCAGTCGGTGGCGTCGATGCGCGGTTCGTGAACGGGCCGCTGGCTGTCGTGGACGTCACCGACGAGGGGCAGGTGGTGGCGTACTGCCCGGGCGGTCTGGTCCTGGAGGTGCCCGCCAAGTCCCTGCCGTCGCTGGTGGACTGGACGCTCGCTGAGGGCAAGCTCGGGCAGCCCAAGCTCTCGGGACCCGGTAAGGACGCCGACCCGCTCCTCGTCCTCACCGAGGCCGCGCTGGAGCGCTACGGCCTGCCGACGGCCCTGACCGCCGAGGAACGGACCGCCGGGCGCATTCCGGAGGGCCACAAGGTCGTCAAGCAGCTGACGCGCGCGCAGTGGCAGTTGACGAAGAGGGGCTTCGGGCCGTGGGCGCGGATCTACCGGCCCGCGCAGGGTTCGGAGCGGGCCTGCGTCCAACTGTGCATCCCGTCCTGGGACGCACTCGACTCCCGCCACTGGGGCGACGCCGCCTCCCTGCCGCCGGCGGAGCTCGCCCGCGTGCTGGGCATCTTCGCCGCCCGGGTGATGACGCCGCGCGGCTCCACGGCGGTGACCGGCCTGGAGCTGATGACCGCGCTGCACCCGCCGACCCGCGCCTCCGAGCCCGACGCCGACGGTAAGCGGCACTCCGAGCACAACCCCGGCAGCCTGGGCAAGGAGCCGGTCGACTGCGCACCGTGCGAGGCGCCCGACGGACACCCGCTCCTGAAGGACCTCCCGCGCTTCCACATCCGCGGCCCCGAAGAGAAGCTCTTCGAGGAGGCGTACGACTGGGCGCGGCCGATGACGGACGGCGAGTGCACCCGCCGGTTCCTCGTAGGCCTGGACGTGAACATGGCCTTCGCCGCCGGCGCCAACGGCCTCACCGTCGGCCTCGGCGAGCCGACCCACGTCAAGGCCCCGGCGTTCGATCCGAAGCTGCCCGGCTCGTGGCTCGTCGATCTCTCCCACGTCGACCTGTCGAGGGTGAAGGTCGCCAAGGACAAGTGGGTCGAGCTGGATGCTGACCTGTTGCCCAGCCCGTTCACCCCGAAGGGCGAGCGCCCGCAGGGCCCGGCCTGGTACGCGACACCGGCCGTCGCCTACGCGACGGAGCTGGGCTACGAGGTCCGCGCGCTGGAGGCGTACGTCCGGTACGACAACGGCCGCTACCTCGACGGCTGGTACAACCGGCTGCGCGACGCCTACCTTGCCACGATGGCCGACCTCGGCGTCGATGCGGACCTGTCGCCGGAGGACTTCCTGGCGGCGATGGACGGCTACAAGAGCCGTGACCCGGAGCTCGCGATCGTCGTCTCGGTGGTCAAGGCGACGGTGAAGGGCGGCCTGGGCAAGCTGCGCGAGCGGCCCCGGGGCGAGGGCTGGCGGCCCGGGGAGCCGTGGCGGGCGCTTTCCCGGCCGACGTGGCGGCCGGACATCCGTGCAGCAGTCATCTCCCGCACGCGGATCAACCTGCACCGGAAGATGGTCAAGCACGCGGCGTTCACCGGGCAGTACCCGGTCGCGATCCTCTCCGACTGCGTCGTCTACGCGGCCGACGGCGAGAGCCCGCTCGACTTCCTGCCGTACCGGGAGGGCAAGCCTCTGCCCGGCGGCTTCAAGCTCGGCGTGAACCCCGGCCTCGTGAAGTGGGAAGGCACCCAGACCGTCCTATGGGGCGAAGGCGTACGCGAGCAGTTCAGCGCCCCGGAGCTCAACCTCGCCCGGTACATCAAGGACGGCACCGTCACCGACCAGGACAACGGAGAGTAGGTAGCCGATGAGCATGTTCGGGGACGGCCTGGACGCCGCGGTGCAGAAGGCGTTCACCCGGCCGGTGCCGAAGTCGGCCGGCGCGCAGATGCGGTACCTGGTCAAGCAGTACAAGGGCACCAAGGCGGTCGCCCAGATGCTGCGGGTCTCCCAGCGGACCGTCGAGCGGTACGTGAAGGAGCAGATCAAGAAGCCCCGCGCCGATCTCGCCGCGCGCCTGGAGCGCGAGGTGAAGGCCCGGTGGCAGCCGCAGATCCGGGCGAAGGCCCGCGAGAAGGCGTCGACGACCGGCGGCATCGTCATCGACACCCGGGCCCGCCTCGGCTACACCGCGCCGATCGGATCGACGGACCAGGACCGGATCCGGCACCTGACCGTCGCCCTGCCGCCCCGCTACGCCGCCCTCCTCTTCGAGGCCCAGGAGCAGGGCGCCGGCGACGATCGGCTGCGGGAGATCGCCTCAGAAGCGCTCAAGGAGGTGTACTTCCAGGACGGCGGCCGCCGTGCCGGAAGCCTGGAGGAGGTCCGCTTCACGGACGTAGAGCACCTGGAGTTCGACCTGTAGAGACCGCGTCCTCAGCCGCTGCCGCAGATATATGACTGCACGGGGCGAGCCTGCAGCGTTGTCATGCGAGGGGGATGCCCACGGCTGCGAACAAGGTCTGCACGGTGAGCGCCGGCAAGTTTTCGAGCGCTGCCTGCTTCGTGTTTTCGAAGAACTGGCGCAGCTTGCCCGGCTCGGGGTTGGCAGACACGAGCTCGCCCTCAAGGATCTCGACGCTGCTCGTGATGCGGGCGCGCGCCGTGTCGGTGATGTCGGTGCTGTCCGCGGCCGCAAGGAGCTCTCGGGCGAACTGCGCGAGCTGGTTCGGGTCGTGGCCGAACGTGTTGTTCTGGGTGTTGTGGTTGCCGACCTGGGTGGGCCCGTTGAACGTGAAATTCGGCTGCTGAGACTGCTGCTCGGTCACGTAGTTCCTCACATTGATGGGATGGCGCTCGCCGCACTGGATGCCGAGGACGGTGAGCTCGAAGGTGGGGTTCTTGGCCGCGCCCCACGAGGCGGGACTGATGCTGTGCCGGACGGCCAGACCAACTTTGACCAGATACTCCGCGGCGCGCTCGACCTCCTTGGTCTCCAGGCGGACGTCGAGGAGGACAGCCCGTGGGGAGAGGACGAAGTCGGCGATGCCGATGCGGCAGTCCGGGAAGTCGTCCATGGCGGCGGCCAGCAGCTCGTTCAGCGCGAAGTCCATGCGGGCTCCGGGGCTGCTGCGCTGGCGGACAAGGTCCTCGGCCCGGCCGATGCCCCGGACTGTGAGCTCCATGTTGGTTCGGGTGTCCATGTCTCCATGCACCTTCACGAAGCCCTGCGCCTCCAGCCACCTGACCAGCGTGTGGAGTTCCTCTTCGGTGAGGTCGTTCCACTCTGGGGTGTCGGTGGGGTCGAACTCTCGCCCGATGATCCCGTTGGCCTTGCCGTGCAGCCAGACCAGCAGGATGTTCGCCCGTATCTCCGTCGTCACATCCCGATCGTAGAGCTCGGCCACTAGCGGTCCGAAATGGTTTCAGATTCGGGTGTGGGACGTGTCGGCGAAGCGGCGGGCGCCGGGCCTCATAGGCCGGTAGTCCAGCACGACAGCAGGCGACGCCAGGACGAAGGTGTGGGCTGCCAACACCAGCAGCCCGCCCCTCAGCACGGCTTCCGTCAGTCAGGCCAACGGCACGCTGCGGTCGGCGTGGATGACCGTCCCGTCGGCCAGCCCTACGTAGGGCCGCATCTGTGTGTACGGGATGCGCTGCTCTCGTTCTACGCGCCGCAGTTCGTCGGCTCGGATCAGGAACCGTGCGGGAGGGGCGCCCGGGGTGAGCACGTGGGGGAGCGGAGTTGCCCAGTTCTCCCCGCGCGTGACAAAGATGCGCCGGTTGTCGGGGAGCTCGATGCCCCAGCTGGTGATGGCAATCGACTGGTCACCGGTGTTGACTGCCTCCACGCTGACGAAATGATCGCCGAGGTCCTGGCTTCCGTCTGGCAGGTCGTAGAGCGGGATGGAGTTGGAGACCTGGAGGATGACGCGCGGGCCCGCGGGAGCGGGCAGGTAGCTCGCGATGTTGAAGCGATTCTCCTGCTGGTTGTGGTTTCCGACCTGCAGAGCGGCGGGGCCGTTGAAGGTGTTGCCAGCCACGCCCTGGCGGGCCGCGGATTCCTGCTGCTCGGCCACCAGGGCCTGAAGCTCGGTCGCAACCTGCTGCTGCTCGGACTCCTCCAGATTCTCCAGGAGCGATTCGATGCGGGTCTGCCACGATGCCTCCTGGCGGAGGAGCGCCCGCTCCGCCTCGCCGGTGGCATCGGCTTCCTTCAGCGCCTGCGCGGTGCGGTCCAGGCGTTCCAGCTCCGCACGCTCACGCTGAGTGTCGCCGCGCCCCAGGAGACGGGCTACGCGTTGCCGCATTCCAGTCCATGCGTCGGTGCCAGCGGCTTGGACGACGGCGGTGCCACCCGCTCCGGCCACGGCCATGAGTGCTTCGGTGAGCATGTTCCAATCCTTCGAGTCCAGGAATGCCCCCCCTCAAGCTGCGGCTGCGGCGCTGAGGCTTGAGACCAGTGTCCCTGGCACTACTGACAACAGGACCCTTGTCATTGGTGCCAGGGGAGGCCGCTCTCCTCTCTACGCCCAGTCCACGCCCAGCTTCGCGAGTGCGTCAATGTCCACGAGCGCTCTTTGTGATCAGTAGGTGGTGGTCTGGCCTGTGCTGATCAGTTTGGTGTGCCCGGGGTGGTCGTGTGATCGCGACGTGTCCGCAGGTGTTTTGGTTGTGGGTTCTGACTCTGAATGAGCCCTGACCTGCGGGGTTTTCAGTTTGCTGGATGGGTGATCAGGTCGTGTCATCTGTGCTGCGTATGGTTCAGGTTCAGTGATCGTTGGTAGGTGGCGGAGTGTGGAGAGTCGCCGTGTCTGGGTCAGGGCGCGGGCGGGCTGGCGCGCATGGGTGGTGGGTGCCGTTGGCGGATGCGTGCGTTTGGAGGCGGGCACTCGTGGGCTTGCAGGACGGCATCTGGCCGTTCGGTGATGTGACGGCAACGTGTTCGTCTCGTCCTCGTTCATCGCCGCCTGCGAGTCGCGGATCACCGACCCGGCGTACGCCCTCCCACAGTGGCGCTGGTTCGGTAAACGCCTCATGCACCGCGGCCGCCAACGCCTGTCCACCGCTATGCCGCGTGTGCCGGTACCCGGCCAGCCAGGTCACGTTGCGCCGGTAAACCGGGTCGACAGGCCCGAGCACCCAGTACCGCCAGCCCACCGCAGTACACATGTGCCCGACGGCCGATGCCAGAGACCGCTGCCGCCGCGAAAGCTCCGGACTGGAGGTGCAGTCCGCCAATACCGCCTGCCCATCACCGAACCGGAGCATCAACTGCGGCACATGGGCCCGTACACCACTCGGGTCACGCCACCGCAGCTCCAGCGGCAGAGCGGCCAGGCCGCTGATACGCGAGTCGCGGTCGAGCAGCATCACGTGCAGCCGCATCGCCGCGGACCCGTAAGGCACCAGCCGACCCGTAGTCGACGACCAAGCCCGGCGAATTGGATGGATACGACGGAGAATGCACGCCATGCTGGAAGCGATCGATGCGATGGGGGAAGCGTGAGCCGCGGGCAGACGGAAACCCTTGACGAGAAGCACCAGCGCTTGCTGGAAGCTTTCGTGCTGAGGGCCCGCAGGGTGGAGGAGCATTCGCTGGCCGCCGACTGGGACGCTCTTGTCGAGCTGACCCGCATGAGCATCAACGTCCGTGTCGACCACGGCGAGGTCCGGATCTCGTACGAGCTCCCGCCCGAGGAGGTGGTCGAATCTGCGGCAGCGCGCATCAGGCCGATTCTGCTGGAGCAGGAGGACTGCTTTCACATGAAGGCTCTCTCGGCTCTGGGCTACACCTGTCGAGCAGCGCCGCAAGATGCGGCGTGGATACGGGCCGCACGCGCTGAGTGGCGAACACGGGTGAGCCCCTCCACGCGCGACGAATCCGGCTACTGGGTCATGGTCGCTGACACGTCCACGGGCGAAGAGCGTGACCTTGATGCGCACGGGCTGGCCATGGCCTGGATCTACGGAGACGTGGTGCATCACGACCCAGAGCGACGCAAGGAGGGCGACACCTTCGGACTGCGCGACCGGTTTCGCGCCGCTGTACCTCTGGTGGCTTGGGCGATGGTCGGCACGATCGAGCTCCTGAACTTTGTCCGGGCGCTGAACGAGGCCGGGGCGCTCAACCTTCGACAGGAAGTGTTCGACGAGCAGGTCTCGTTGAAGTCGACCGTGTGGGAAGAGCGCGCTGAGATGTATTACGCACCCGTCGGCGCTCAACCTCCCTCGCTTGCGGGCTCTCCCATGCCCGAGGGGTGGCTCCCTCTGAGTAAGGCATCTGACCTGTCGGCCTTCCGGCACCACATCGCGGGGCAACTTCTGAACACGAAGCGCTCACCATCCATGACAGATCTCCCCTCGCCCGAAGGGGGCGAAGCCGCCCGCACGCCCGCCGGCGGCTGAAAGCGCGACCAGCTCACCGCCTGGGGCGTTCCGTGCCCTCCGCCGAACGGCTGGAAGGACGAGCTGGCCGAACGCTGGAAGGCCGCCCGCCCGGCCGGACCGCCGGCGCCCCCGCCCCCGGCCGACTTCGCCCAGGGCACGCTGGACTTCGGCTGACCCGACGACAGCGGGGCCGGACAGGATCCCTGCCCGGCCCCGCTGCCCGTTCCCGGTTGCTCACCGGCTGAGGCGGATGCGCGGTCCCCACGCGAACTCGAGGTCGTCCAGGAAGATGGTCTCCAGCTCCTTCTCCCACTCGCTGCGCAGACCGAACGGGTTGGTCTCCATCCGCTCCAGGACGACCAGGGTCTCCGACTGTCCGATCAGTGCGTACCGGCCGTGGGAGGCGGGCCGACTGCCCGGCCCGTACGCCCGCAGCAGCTCCTCCAGGCGGGCCCGGCGCTGCTCCGCGGATGTACCCCGCGCGCGTTCCTCGGTGCGCACCGCGCTCAGCGCGACGTTCAGGAATTCGCCGTCTGGTCAGTGCCTGTCGCGCGGGGCTGCCAGGGCGAGAGGGAAGCGCTCAGCCGCTGCTAGGACGGGGCACCCACCGTCCTCGGCCTACCCGGCCCGGCCGACTTCGCACAGGAGGCGCTCGACTTCGGCTGGCCGCTGTCAGCGCGACTGGATCCAGAGGCCGCCGTACGCGACGATGGCGCCGCCGACCGCGGTTGCGGCCCCTCGGATCAGATGCAAGCCGGCCTCATTGCGGATCTGCCGCACACGCTTGGTCCACCGAGTCCTCGAAGACCCACCATCCAGGGCTGGGAGGGGTTCCGGGGCGGGGCTGTTGCCCGTACGCTCGGACTTGGACATGAGCTTCTCCTTCGTCGGAGTTGTTCGGTCTTCTGCAGACGGCTCCCTGCCCACCAGGGGGCCGTCGCCGTTTTCGGCGACAGCCGTGCCGTTGTCCACTTCTTGAGATAAATCCCGAACCTCAGAGGTGGACGACCACTACAAAAGCACCCCGAAAGAGCCTCTGACCAGGGAAAACATGAGAATGTTGAAACATGTTTCTGCGGGCTTTAGCTGGTCTACGACCAGCTGATGTGAGTCCAGGCGAGGTGAAGAGTGGCTTTGACGAGGTTGTGCGGGATCATCTGGGCTCTCATGTGGTGTGATGCCGGGCAATCATGAGACTTCCTGTGTCTAACTGCGCTTGACTGTGGCAGAGTTGGCTGATGCCACGAATGCTGCGAATGCCCGGCAAGGACGTGCTGCCGCCTGGACCCAGACGCGAGCTCGTTGCCGAGCTGTACGTCCACTACCGGGAAGCCGGGCGGCCCCCGCTTCCGCAGATCGCGGCGCTCACCGGCACGATGCCCAACCCCTACAAGGTGAGTCGAGAAACCATCCGTCGTCTCCTCACCGGAACGACCACCAGCCAATGGGTAGTCGTTGACGCCGTTTTGCGTGCTCTGTGCCAGATGCGGGATTGGGATCCCGATGGTCGGCGCTGGCCGGAGCCGGAGGACCGCTATGACGAGGACGATCCAGCGACCTGTCGCGAGTATCTGCGGCGGCTGTGGAACAACGACATCGACGGCCTCGAGCCGGACGAAGCACCTATAGCTCCACCTGCCGTGCCGGCGCAGACCGGCTCGGGCTGGGGCGCCCCGCCGACCGCGGTGCCCTCGGCCCGGCAGGCTCCCGGCGGGTGGGGTGGTCCTGCATCACCTCAGGTAGACGATCCCTGGGCTACCAGCTCGCTTCCCACGGCTCCCGCCCCGCCAGCCGCCTACAGCGACGAACCCCCCTTCTGATCCGGACTCTCCACCGCCAAGACCGCGCCTCTCCGCACGAAAGGTCCTCGGCCTGGCCTCGCGGAAGCCGCTCGAGCAGCCACAGCAAAGCACGTAGGAGTGTTGCCGTCGTGCCCGGAACCGCGTGTGGATTCCGGGCACGACGGCAGTCACATGCCGAGGACGCGGCGTACGGCATCGGTCGGGTCCACGCCCAGCACATGAGCGACAACGAGCACGCCCAGGATGAGCGCGGTGACGGCGCCGGCCTTGTTGGCGAAGCCCTTGACGAACTCCTCGCCTGACAGCTTCACCAGCTTCCGGGCGATGGCCCGCGTGCGGGCGGTGATGAGGCGCAGGCGCTGGACCAAACGGCGACGCCAGTCCGGGCGCGCGGGTATAGCGGCCTGCTGGCCGGGGAAAGGCTGGACGGACCGCACGGGATCGACATCCCGGTTCATGGTGGGGCTCCTGCGAGGCGGAGGAACAGAGACGGCGGACACCTGCGTGGTGTCGTCCGCGGGGGTGTGTGCCGCGCGGTCGGCGGTCCTGCTGCGGCTCTCTGCCTGAGAGTGTCCCTGTGTGGCGTGATCCCAGCCCAAGGGTGGCTGCTGCTGCGTCTCCAGCGTAGCGGTGTTCGGCTCGTTCACTGCCCCGGATGCCTGGTGGGTGGTCATATGCGGCGCGGACGCATGGCGAGCGTGCCCTGCCGTGTCCGCCACCTCCTCAAAGACAGCACAGCTTGCGGCTTGTCGTGAGACTGTGGTGCGACCTGGTGACCCGGGCACGCGGATCACCAGTGGCGGCCTCGTCCAGCGCCTCACCGGAGTGGCGGAAGATCCCCGGGGCTGATCAATGAACGAGCTGTGCGAACTCAGTCTGCCTCACACTGATGCCCACGCGCTGTATTTCTCAGTATTTGCGCCAGTCCCCAAGACTAGCCTTCCGGCCCGTACTCACTCGATGGCCATTGCCGTGACCAGCCCGCCGGCGCGCTCGGACGGTATCCCAGCAGCGGCCAGGGCGCGGAGCACTCCCAGGCGGGCATTCACCGCCGCATCCTGGTGCCGACGGATCCGGGCCAGCTCCCGCCCGTAGGCGTCCGCGTCGTACGTCCCAGTGCTCATGCCGTTCCCCCTCATCGTCCCGGCCCCGCCTGCGCCGCCCGCTGCGGATCGCGCACGGGCGTGGCCACCGGCGCCCGCATCTCGGTGGCCGGGGCGCGCATGATGCGCCAGCAGCTGGTGCGGGGCGCGGTGACGGCGTGGGCTAGGACGATGACGGCCTGGCGGCCGGTGCCGCCTCAAACCCAGGTCCCGGTGAAGCGGACCTGATCGGCCGTCCAGTCGCCCAGGCGCCGCCACGGACGCAGCCGTCCGGGCAGGTAGCCGGCCGCGAGCGCGACAACGGCGGTGACGACCACGCCCGTCACGCCCACCTCATCCCGATCGCGGACAGCAGCTCCATCCGCTCCGGCGACAGCGTCGCCGCCCGGGAGCGCTGGTTGCCGATCCATGCCCCGAGCCGGAGCTCTCGTTCCTCCCGCTGCTCCTGGTCTTCGCCGACGATTCGTTCGATGTGCTTGCGCGGTACGCGGAGGTGCCCCTCGCGCTCGTAGAACTGCTTGGCGGCCTGGTAGTTCAGCGCCCACTTGTCGGCCTGCGTACGACGCGGCTGCGGCTTCTCCTCCTCGCTCGCGGGCTCGATTCCGAGGACCTGCTCGCACATCCACTGCTGCACGGTCGTGAGCTTGTCCCAGCCGAGCCGCTGCGCCCGCACCCACCGTCCGAGGTCCTCGCCCTGGTGCATCACCATGCCGGGCTCGGTCGGCAGCGTGCCACCGGCCTCCTCCAGGTGTAGCCGGACGAGGTGGAAGGCGCGCTGCCACTCCACCGGCCAGGCCGGGCACCACGACGGGTCGATGTCCTCCAGCTGCTCACGCCGCTCCGCCGGCAGGGCACCGGCCCACGACTCCACCGGCAGCCCTTCGGCCTGACGCTGCTCAAGCTCCAGAGCGCGCCGGGCGGCGGCCCGCGCGTTCTTCAGCCAGATGCCCACCCGGTAGCCCTGGTACGTGGCGTCGAGCGGGGCCAGGAGGTGCCCGTTTGTCTCGGCCCACCCGCGCGCGGCGGACAGGCCCTCCTCCCACGCGACGTCGTAGTGGCTCCACACCATGCCGAGCTTCTCCAGCTGGGCGATGCGGTCCTCGTCCATGTCCCTGCGGGCGTAGAAGCGCCGGTTGTCGGCGATCCACTGTCCGAGGGGGAAGTTCGCGAGCGAGGCCGGCCACCCGACCGCTTCGGCCTCGTCGCCCTCGGGCACGCGGTAGGTGAAGTGCACCTTCAGGTCTCCGTGCTCGCGCGCGAAGATGACGGCGGCTTCCACACCGCGCCGCCAGTGCTCGTGCTCCGGGTTGAGGACCCGCAGGTTGATGAACGCGGCCAGCTGCGCCGGGTCGCGCGGCGTGGAGAACTTCAGCAGCTTCCGCGCGGGCGCCGACGGCCCGCCGGACCCGTTCCCCCCGCCCCGGCCCTCCTGGCTCTGCGCGGCCTTCTGGATGGGCTTGTAGGCGCTGGGAGCCTGCTGCTCGGCGACCTGCTCCACCACCCGGGCGTCGTGCGCCCTGAGCGCCTCCAGGAGCTTCGCCAGCCCGCCGAACGCCCGGGAGGTGAGCATGTTGTCCGCCGTCTCGCCGGGCTCGAGCAGCACCGGCACCACGAGCGAGGCGACCTTGCCCTCGCCCGGGTGCATCCGCAGCGCGCGGCCGACGGCCTGGACGAGGTCGGGCATGGAGCCGCGTACGTCGGCCCAGTAGACGGAGTCACATTCCCGGGTGTCCACGCCCTCCCCGAGGACCTTCACCGAGCCCAGGAAGCCCTTCTCCACCACCGTGCCGTCCGTGGCGATCCCGGACGCGAACTCCCCGAGGACCCGTCGCCGGTGGCCCGGCTTGTGCTCCCCGCACAGCCAGTCCGCCCAGATCGTGCGCGGGTACAGCTCGGGGTCGGCTGCGTGCAGTTGCGTGGTGACGGCGGGAAGGCCGGCCGAGAATGCCTCGGCCTCCTTCACGACGTGGTGGAAGACGAGCGTCCTGCGGAAGCCCTCCTTGGAGGACGCCTTGAGCAGCGCGGTCTGGAGCGCGGCGAGCCGGGCCCCGCGGACCTCGTCCGAGCGGCTCTCGTTGCCCAGGAGCTGGGCGGCCTGGAGCTGGGCGTCGGTGATGTCCACGCACACCACCTGGTAGGGGGCACAGATTCCCCGGTCGATCGCCTCCGAGAGCGTCAGCGTGTAGCAGCGGGCACCAAACGGGCCGTCCGGGTCGTCCTCCATGGAGGCGACCAGCTCGCCCGGCGCGCCCTGGTCGACGTCCTCGTCCAGCTGCCACAGGCGGGGCGTGGCGGTCATGTAGAGGCGGCGCAGGGACGGGATGCGGGTGTTGTCGTGGACGACCGCCCACGGCTTTCCGATCCGACCGGAGGTCCGGTGCGCCTCATCGACCACGATCAGGTCCCACCCGGGAAGGCCAGCCTGGTGCGCGCGCTCCAGGGTGCCGAGCCCGAGGGAGGCGTACGTGGCGAACACGGTGACCTTGTCGAATGGCCGCACCCAGTCGACCAGCTCCTCCACGTCCGTGGTGTTGGGGAAGGTCACGTCCTCGCCGCGCAGGGACGAGACCCCGATCATCGGTCCCCGGCGGCCTCCCTGGCGCCACGCGGCCTCGGTCTGGGTGAGCAGGGCCAGCGAGGGCACGAGAACGAGCACGCGGCCAGCCCCGAGCTCTTCAGCGCTGCGGACGGCTACGAAGCTCTTGCCGGACCCGGTGGCCATGACCACCTGCGTGCGCAGGCCGCGCTCGGGCACAGTGGCCGTTGGGTGCGACAACGCGCGCAGTACAGCGTCCACGGCTTCACGCTGGTGAGGGCGCAGGATCATCTCGGCTCCATGGGGCGATCGGACAGGAGGCTGAGTCAGGTCGCGTCGTAGGCGATCCGCGCCAGGTGCAGGGCGGCGTCGAGGCTGGCCTGATCGCGCAGGTCCACACTGACCCGGTACTCGCGATTCCCCGTAGTCAGGATCCGGGCCGAGGTGACGCCCATGTCCTGCAGTTCCTGTTCCGTATAGCTGAGCCGCAGGTTGATGCTGCTGCGCTCGGCATACACGTAGGCGAACCCTCCGAGCTGGGAGCCCTGCTTGCGAAGTCGAAGGTAGTGGCTGTAGTCGAGCGGTTCGTCAGCGGCCGCCTTCTGACGCTTGATGCCGTGCACGCCGACCTTGGGCCACGTCACCGTCTCCTTCAGGAAGGCGAGGAAGAGCTCAGGCGCAGGGCCTCGTTCCACCAGGCGGCTGACGGTCTCCTGTCCCTCTTCCGGCACACCAGGTACTTGACCCAGCACCCCAGCAGAACCGACCGTCGCAACCCGATCAGCCGCCACCGCGCCCCGGGTGGTGAGCAACCGCAGGGCTTCGGACGCGTCCAACTCCTCCGGAGTGCCCTCGAACTGAAAGACAGTGACCTTCATGGTAACCCCTCTCTATTAGCAACATAGTACAGAGAAGCTGTAGTTAGTGAGGAGTATTGAAAAAACTATTCAGCTTCTTGAGCTGCCAAGCGCAAAGGCCCACTGCGTATGGCGGGCGGCGGTATCGGCCGAGGGTGACCGCGGCGGCCGACCGGCCAGGGTGCTCCGCCCCGCTGTACACAAGTAGGGCTCAGTTTGATGCAGGGCGGTGTGGGGCTTCGGGGTCGCGTCCCCGGTATCGGGGGCAGGGTCCTGGTTCCAGTCTCTATCCGTGCTTCAAAATGAAGCACGTGGGGGCTATTGCGGGGTAGTCTCGTACCTGATGCAACGTCAGCCCGCAGGTTCCCCCCACCCCCGAGCCCCCTCCCGCTCGCTGCCAGGGCCGTAGGCCCGTCAAGGCCTCGCGCAGCGAGGCCGGCCTGTGGGGGTTCCGCCCCCACAGAGGGCTGGAGCGCAGCGTAAGCCCATGTCCCGGCGCAGCCGGGACCTGCCCCCGCATTGCGGGGGCGCCGCTCCGAGAGCGCAGCGAACGGAGCGGCACCAGGATTGCGCAGCAATCCTGGTGAGTGGGCCGCGCAGCGGCCCACTCCGCTCACGCGGAGCGTGAGCGGA
>NZ_JACSCH020000042.1:0-6393 GCF_014451325.2 Streptomyces sp. CB02980
CCCGACGCATGCCGGGTCCACTCCTGCCCACCGCCCGCACCACCGTCACCACGGGACGCATACACGCCCACCGTGCGGCGTCCGGACTCGTCGGCACCGCCGACAGCGACCTGGATGCGGACGGCCTCGTCCTCGGGGAGCACCAGCGGTGCCCCGATCACGAGCTCGTCCAGCACCCCGCAGCCGAACTCGTCACCGGCCCGGATGGCAAGGTCGACGTAGATGGTGCCGGGGATGACGACCGAGCCCTGGATCGCGTGGTCGGCGAGCCAGGGGTGCGTCCGCAGCGACAGGCGGGAGGTGAAGACCAGCCCGTCCGACTGCGGCAGCTCGACGACGGCGCCAAGGAGGGGGTGGTCGGTGGAGGAGAGACCGACGGAGGCGACGTCGGTGTCGGCACCCGTCATCTGGATCCAGTAGTGCTCGTGGTCGAAGGCGTACGTCGGCAGGTCGACGCGCGGACCACCGACAACACCGGCAGGAAGTACGGCAGTCCAGTCGATGTCGACACCGCGCACGAAGGCCTCGGCGAGGGACGCGAGCATGCGCCGCATGCCGCCCTCACCACGACGCAGAGACCCCACCAGTACGGGGGTGACTTCCGCCGCGTCGGCGATCTCCGTCACCGGCTGAAGAAGTACGGGGTGGGGGCTGACCTCGACGAAGACACCGAAGCCCTCGCTCATCAGCGCACGGACAGCGGCCTCGAAGCCGACCGTCTGCCGCAGGTTCCGGTACCAGTACCCGCCGTCGAGAACACCCGCCTCATCGACCCAAGCGCCGTGCACGGACGAGAAGAACGGAATCTCCGGAGCCAGCGCGGTCACACCCGCGAGCTCGGCAGCGAGCACGTCCTCGGCCGCCTCGACGTGCCGGGTGTGGGACGCGTAATCCACCGCAACCCGCCGCACCCGCACACCCCGACCCTCCAGAACGGTCAGCAGACCGTCCAGAGCCTCGGCATCACCCGCGATCACGACCGAGGTCGGCCCGTTGACGGCCGCGACCTCCACACCCTCGACCAGCAGACCACGAACCTCGGCCTCCGCCAGAGCGACGGACGCCATACCGCCCGCACCCGAAAGGACCCGGCCGATCGCCTGACTCCGCAGAGCCACCACACGCGCCGCATCCTCAAGCGACAACGCACCCGCCACACACGCCGCAGCGATCTCACCCTGCGAATGCCCAAGGACCGCGTCCGGTACGACACCGGCCGCACGCCACACCGCCGCCAGCGACACCATCACCGCGAAACTCGCCGGCTGGATCACATCCACGCGCTCCAGCAGCGCCGCATCGGCTTCGCCCCGCAGCACATCGGTCAGCGACCACTCCACGAACGGAGCCAACGCACGCTCACACTCGGCCACCCGACCCGCGAACACCTCCGACGAGTCGAGGAGTTCACGGCCCATGCCGACCCACTGCGCACCCTGACCCGGGAACACGAACACCGAACGGCCCGGACCACTGCCCCCACCAGGGACGAGGCTCCTGACCAGGGTCGCGTCCGACTCGCCGCGTGCCAGCGCGCCGAGACCCGACAGCAGCTCGTCACGCGAACCCGCGACCACGACCGCACGATCCGACAGCACCGCACGACCGGACAGCAGCGAAGCCGCCACACCCGCCGACGGCACCGCCTCATCACCCTCGACGAGCTCCGCGAGCCGCGCCGCCTGACCCGGCAGCGCCTCCGCGCCCTTCGCCGACACCACGAACGGAAGCACCGCATCACCGTCGAACGGCGCGACGGCGGCCTCCCCCTCCTCCGGCGCCTGCTCCAGGATCACGTGCGCGTTCGTACCGCTCGCGCCGAACGACGAGACGCCCACACGGCGCGGCCGGTCGGTCTCCGGCCACGTCCGGGACTCCGTCAGGAGCTCCACCGCGCCGGCCGTCCAGTCCACCTGCGGCGTCGGCTCGTCCACGTGCAGTGTCGCCGGCAGCACACCGTGGCGCAGCGACTGCACGGTCTTGATCACCGCGGCGACACCCGAAGCCGCCTGCGCGTGTCCGAGGACGGACTTGACCGAGCCCAGCAGCAGCGGCCGGCCCTCCTCGCGCCCCTGCCCGTAGGTCGCGAGCAGGGCCTGCGCCTCGATCGGGTCGCCCAGCGTCGTACCCGTACCGTGCGCCTCCACCATGTCGATGTCGGAGGTGGTCAGGCCCGCGTTGGCCAGCGCCTTGCGGATCACCCGCTGCTGCGCAGGACCGTTCGGAGCGGTCAGACCGTTCGACGCACCGTCCTGGTTGATCGCGGAGCCGCGCAGCACGGCCAGCACGCGATGCCCGTTCTTGCGGGCGTCCGAGAGACGCTCGAGGAGCAGCACGCCCACGCCCTCGGCCCAGCCGCTGCCGTCGGCGGACGCGGAGAACGCCTTGATGCGGCCGTCGGCGGCCAGGCCGCGCTGCCGGGAGAAGCCGACGAAGCCGCCCGGCGTCGCCATCACGGTGGCGCCGCCGGCCAGCGCCATCGAGCACTCGCCACGGCGCAGCGCCTGCGCCGCCAGGTGCAGGGCGACCAGCGAGGACGAGCACATGGTGTCGACGGTCACCGCCGGGCCCTCCAGGCCCAGGGTGTAGGCCACGCGTCCGGAGGCGACACCGCCGGCGGTGCCGAGGGCGCGTTCGAGGCTGAGGTATCCCTCGAAGCCGCTCAGGTCCGGTGCGTAGTCCTGGTGGACCATGCCGGTGAAGACGCCCACGTCGGCGCCCCGCATGGAGTGGGGGTCGATGCCGGCGCGCTCGAAGGTCTCCCAGGAGACCTCCAGGAGCTGGCGCTGCTGCGGGTCCATGGCGAGCGCCTCGCGCGGCGATATCCCGAAGAAGGCCGCGTCGAACTTGGCCGCGTCGTGCAGGAAGGCGCCTTCGCGCACGTACGTGGTCCCGGGGTTGTCGGGATCGGGGTCGAAGAGTCCGTCCAGGTCCCAGCCGCGGTCGGTCGGGAACTCGGTGTAGACGTCGGCACCCTCGGAGACCACGCGCCAGAAGTCCTCGGGGTTGGTGATCCCACCCGGGAACCGGCAGCCCATCGACACGATGGCTACGGGCTCGACGGCAGCGGCAGCGAGCTGGCTGTTCTCGTGCTGCAGTCTGGAGTTCTCCTTCAGCGAAGCACGCAGTGCGCTCACAAGCTGCTCGTCAGGCGATGCCATTTCTTCCTCCACGATCTGATGTAACGGGTCAGCTTGCGTCGTCGCCGAGGGCCAGCTGAATCAGGCTGGCGACGTCCATTGCGTCGATGAGTTCCGAGTTGTCCTCCGACGGCGCCGATGCCTCGGGCGCGTCCGTCTCGGCAAGCTTCAGAAGGGTGTCCAGGACTCCGGACTCCTTGAACCGGGCGAAGGGGACGGCCGCCAGGACACGCCTGAGGTCGTCCTCCCGCCCTTCGAACTCGTCCGCGGTCGTGCGGAGGAGTTCGGCGCGCAGGTACTCGACCAGCGCGTCGGGGGTGGGGTAGTCGAAGATCAGCGTCGCGGGCAGGCGCAGGCCCGTGGCCGCGTGCAGGCTGTTGCGGAGGCCGACGGCCGCCAGCGAGTCGAAGCCGACTTCCTGGAAGGCCTGGAGCGGCCGGATGGCCTCGGCACTGCTGTGTCCCAGAACGGTGGCGGCGTGGCTGCGGACGAGCCGGAGCAGGATCCGCTGCTGCTCGGTCTCCGAGGCCGCGGTCAGGCTCGCGACCAGGGACGACTGGGCGTCGTCGGTGCCCGTGCCCGTTTCGGACTCTGCGGACCGCATCGCCTCGCGCGCCTCGGGCAGTTCGCCGAACAGCGGGCTCGGCCGGACGGACGTGAACGCCGGGATGAACGCCTTCCAGTCCATGTCGGCGACGACCACCGCGCTCTCGTCGGCGCGCAGCGCCTGCTCCAGGGTGCTCACGGCGACCTCGGGAGCGACCGGGAGGACGCCTCGGCGGCGCAGCTGGGCGAGCGCTGCCGGGTCGGCGCCGACGCCGATCCGGTCGAGCGCGCCCCAAGCGAGGGAGCTCGCCGTGAGTCCGCGTGCGCGGCGGCGTTCGACGAGGGCGTCGAGGACGGCGTTCGCCGCACCGGACGGGCCCTGCCCGCCGCCGCCCCAGACGCCGGCGATGGAGGAGAAGGTGACGAAGGCGTCGAGCTCCGTTGACTTGAGGTGCTCTTCGAGCCAGACGGCGATCTCCACCTTCGCGGCGAACACCTCGTCGAGGTCGGCCCGCCTCGTGTCGGCCAGGGAGCTGGTCTGCATGACGTCGGCGGCATGGATCACGGCGGTCAGCGGCCGGTCGGCGGGGAGTCCGCCGATCAGCCGGGCGAGCGCGTCGTGGTCGGCGGCGTCGCAGGCCGTGACGCTCGTCCGGACGTCCAGCCGGGAGAGTTCGGCGCGCAGTGTCTCGACGCCGTCGTCCGGCGTGTCGGCGGTGGTGGTGACGATCAGCGCGTCGGCGCCGCCGAGCGCGAGCCAGTGGGCGGCATGCCGGCCGAGTCCTTCGGTACCGCCGGTGACGAGGACCGTTCCGCGCGGCTTCCACTGCTGCGTACCCGCCGTCCTCGGCAGGGACTTGCGGACCAGTCGGCGGGCGTGGACGCCCGTACGCCGGATCGCGAGCTGGTCCTCGTCACCCGCGCCGTTGAGTACGCCGAGGAGGCGCTGCACGGTGCGGCTGTCGATCTCGGCGGGCAGGTCGACGAGGCCGCCCCAGCGGTCCGCGTACTCCAGGCCCGCGGCGCGGCCGAGGCCCCAGTGCGCCGCCTGGAGCGGGGAGGTCACGGTGTCCTGTGTCCCGGTGCTCACCGCGCCCGAGGTCAGGCACCAGAGCGGCTGGGTGGCGCCCGTGTCGGCGAGGGCCTGGAGGAGCACCAGCGTGGTCTCGGCGACGGCTGCGGCGTCCTGCGACTCCTGTGCCCGCTCCAGCGCGTGGAGGGACAGCACTCCGGAGAGGTCGTGCTCGGCGAGGACACCGCTCAGCGACGCGGCCAGCGACGCCCTGTCGCGGAGGCCGGCTTCCGGGACTTCGAGCAGCACCGTGGTGAGCCCCTGGGCGGCGAGTACGCGCGCCAGGTCGTCGGTCCGGTCGGTGCCGTCGCTCCCATCGGCGCTCCCATCGGCGGTGCCGTCGACACCGGCGCGCTCGGCCGGGGCGATCACCAGCCACGTGCCGCCCGGGACTCCGGGGGCGGTCTGCGGCAGCGGCTGCCAGGTGACGGCGTATCGGAGGCCCTCCACCACGGACTGCTCGCGGCGGCCTTCGCGCCAGTCAGCCAGCAGCGGGACGACGGCACCGAGGGCGCTCTGACGGTCCGTGGTGTCGGCGTTGAGCAGCGTGGCCAGCGCGTCGAGATCGGCGTCGTCGACAGCGGTCCAGAAGTCGCGGTCGGCGTCGTCGACCTGGCTGTCCCCGTCGGCGGGGCGGTCGGGAGCCTTGAGCCAGTAGTGCTCGTGGTCGAAGGCGTACGTGGGCAGGTCGAGCCGGTACGGGGTGGACCCGGTGGGCAGTACGGCCGTCCAGTCGATGTCGACACCGCGCACGAAGGCCTCGGCGAGGGACGCGAGCATGCGCCGCATGCCGCCCTCGCCCCGACGCAGAGAGCCCACCAGTACGGGCGTGGCCTCGGCCGCGTCGGCGATCTCGGTCACCGGCTGGAGGAGGACGGGGTGCGAGCTGACCTCGACGAAGACGCCGAAGCCCTCACCGATCAGCGCCCGGACCGCAGGCTCGAAGCCCACCGTCTGCCTCAAATTGCGGTACCAGTACCCGCCGTCAAGCACACCCGCCTCATCGACCCAGGCGCCGTCCACGGACGAGAAGAACGGAATCTCCGGAGCCAGCGCGGTCACACCCGCGAGCTCGGCAGCGAGCACGTCCTCGACGGCCTCGACGTGCCGGGTGTGGGACGCGTAATCCACCGCGACCCGCCGCACCCGCACACCCCGACCCTCCAGAACGGTCAGCAGACCATCCAGAGCCTCGGCATCACCCGCGATCACCACGGAGGTCGGCCCGTTGACGGCCGCGACCTCCACACCCTCGACCAGCAGACCACGAACCTCGGCCTCCGCCAGAGCGACAGACGCCATACCGCCCGCACCCGACAGGACCCGGCCGATCGCCTGACTCCGCAGAGCCACCACACGCGCCGCGTCCTCAAGCGACAGAGCACCTGCCACACACGCCGCAGCGATCTCACCCTGGGAGTGGCCAAGGACCGCATCCGGTACGACACCGGCCGCACGCCACATCGCCGCCAGCGACACCATCACCGCGAAACTCGCCGGCTGAATCACATCCACGCGCTCCAGCAGCGCCGCATCCGCGTCACCCCGCAGCACATCCGTCAGCGACCACTCCACGAACGGAGCCAACGCACGCTCACACTCGGCCACCCGACCCGCGAACACCTCCGACGAGTC
>NZ_JACSCH020000042.1:6417-16002 GCF_014451325.2 Streptomyces sp. CB02980
CAGCTCACGACCCATGCCGACCCACTGCGCACCCTGACCCGGGAACACGAACACCGAACGACCACGAGCAGCAGCACCAGCGCCCACCGTCACACCCGGCGCCGACTCACCGCGTGCCAGCGTGCCGAGACCCGACAGCAGCTCGTCACGGGAACCCGCGACCACCACCGCACGATCCGACAGCACCGCACGACCGGAGACGAGCGAGCCCGCCACACCGGCCGGCGAGACGTTCTCGCCCGCCTCGACGTACGCGGCCAGCCGCTGCGCCTGACCGGCCAGCGCACCCGCGCCCTTGGCCGACACCACGAAGGGCAGCACCGCATCGCTCTCGACCCGCGGCGGCAGTTCGGTCTCCGAGGGCGCCTGCTCCAGGATCACGTGCGCGTTCGTACCGCTCGCGCCGAACGAGGACACACCGGCCCGGCGCGGACGGTCGGTCTCCGGCCATGCCCGGGACTCCGTCAGGAGCTCCACGGCACCGGCCGACCAGTCCACCTGCGGCGTCGGCTCATCGATGTGCAGGGTCGCCGGAAGGACACCGCGGCGCATCGACTCGACCATCTTGATCACACCGGCGACACCGGCCGCGGCCTGCGCGTGCCCGATGTTCGACTTCAGCGAGCCCAGCAGCAGCGGCCGGTCGTCGGAACGTCCCTGGCCGTACGTGGCAAGCAGCGCCTGCGCCTCGATCGGGTCGCCCAGTGTCGTCCCCGTACCGTGCGCCTCGACGGCGTCGACATCCGCCGACGAGAGACCCGCACCGGCCAGCGCCTTGCGGATCACCCGCTGCTGCGCAGGACCGTTCGGAGCCGTCAGACCGTTCGACGCACCGTCCTGGTTCACCGCCGAACCCCGCACCACCGCCAGCACGCGATGCCCGTTCCTGCGGGCCTCGGAGAGACGCTCCAGGAGCACCACACCCACGCCCTCGCCCCAGCCCGTGCCGTCGGCGGAGGCCGCGAACGACTTGCAGCGGCCGTCGAGCGCGAGTCCGCGCTGGCGGGAGAACTCCACGAAGGCGTCCGGGCTGGACATGACGGTCGCGCCACCGGCGAGCGCCATCGAGCACTCGCCCTGCCGCAGCGCCTGCGCCGCCAGGTGGATCGCGACGAGCGACGACGAGCAGGCCGTGTCCACGGTCACCGCGGGACCCTCGAACCCGAACACGTACGACACGCGGCCCGAGGCCACACTGCCGGCCGTGCCGGCCATCACGTAGCCCTCGACACCCTCGGGCGCCCGGCCCAGCCGCGACACGTAGTCGTGGTGGACGATGCCGGTGAAGACGCCGATGTCCTTGCCGCCGGTGGACCGGGGGTCGATGCCCGCCCGCTCCAGCGCCTCCCAGGAGGTCTCCAGAAGCAGCCGCTGCTGCGGGTCCATGGCGAGTGCCTCGCGCGGGGAGATCCCGAAGAGACCCGCGTCGAACTTCGCGGCGTCATGCAGGAATCCGCCGGTGCGCGCATAGCTGGTGCCCTGGTGGTCCGGATCCGGGTGGTAGAGCCCGTCCAGGTCCCAGTCCCGGTCGACGGGGAAGCCGGAGATCGCGTCGCGCTTCTCCGCGACGAGTCGCCACAGGTCTTCGGGGCTCTCCACACCGCCCGGCAGGCGGCAGCTCATGGCCACGATCGCGATCGGTTCGTTCGGATCGGACGCGGCGGCCGTACCCGACGGGGCATCAACGGCCGTGTCGTCACCGAGGAGTTCGGCGCGCAGATGTCCGGCGAGCAGGGCGGGCTTCGGGTAGTCGAAGACCACCGAGGCGGAGAGTCCTTCGATCCCCGTCGCGTGGGCCAGCCGGTTGCGCAGCTTGACGGCCGCGAGGGAGTCGAAGCCGAGGTCCTTGAAGGAGCGGGTCCGGTCGAAGTCGTCCGCCTCGCGGTGGCCGAGGACGGCGGCCGCGCCGGATTCCACGAGCTCGACCAGGAGGCGCTGCTGTTCCGCGCCCGTGAGCCCGGTCAGCCGCTCGGCGAGCGACCCGGCGGCGCCCGTGTCGCGCGCCACCACACGGCGGCGGACCTCCCCGGCGGCAGACGGCCCGGCGGGAGCCGCGGCGTCGGTCGTCTCCCCTGTGCCGTCGACGAGTTCCAG
The DNA here is from genome assembly GCF_014451325.2 of Streptomyces sp. CB02980. GTDB lineage: Bacteria > Actinomycetota > Actinomycetes > Streptomycetales > Streptomycetaceae > Streptomyces. Next base: position 8,512 of record NZ_JACSCH020000042.1, read on the forward strand.
CGGTCCCATGGAGGCGACCGGCGCGCCCGTGGGGTCCGCGAGCTCGACCAGATGGCGTCCCTGGCCGGTGGAAGTGATCCGTACGCGGACGGAAGTGGCGCCGGCCGCGTGGACGACGAGCCGCGCGCAGCGGGCGAGGTCGCGCGGCGGCGGCGTGCCGTCGACGGCTGCCACGAGCCGCACCACGGTGTCGAGGAGGACCGGGTGCAGGGTGAACCGATCGGCCTCGTCGAGGAGGTGGTCGTCGAGCGTCACCTCGGCGAAGGTCCGTCCGCCGTCCTGTCGGACCACGCGCACGCCGGGCACGGTGATGGCAGAGGTGTCCGCGGCGGACGGCCAGGTCGCGAGGTCGAACGACGCCTCCGGCATCCCGGTGACCAGCACGCCACCGGCATGGCGCGTCCAGGGCACCCGGCCCGCGTCCGCGCCGTGGAGGCGGCTGTACGCGTGCACCGTGCGGCGCCCGGAGGCGTCGGGGCCGCCAACGACCACCTGAAGCTGGACGGAGGTGTGCTCCGGCAGCACGAGGGCGGTCTCGACGGCCATCTCTTCGAGCGTCCCGCAGCCGACGGCGTCGCCGGCCTTGGCGATCATCTCAAGCAGCGCGGAGACGGGGACGGTGAGGGCGCCCCGCGCCCGGTCGTCCGCGCCGAGGAGCCGACCGTGACGGGCGGCCGAGAGCCGTGCGGTGCAGACGATCCCGCCGTCACCGGGCAGCTCCGTGGGGGCGCCGAGCAGCGGGTGGTCCGCGCCGCCCGTTCCGCCGGCGCCGGCGTCGACGTCAAGGGCGCGGTCGAGCCAGTAGCGCCGGTGCTGGAAGGCGTATGTCGGCAGATCGGTCCTGATCGGGCGCGGCTCCGCGTACAGGCCGGTCCAGTCGAGCGCGATGCCTCGTACGTACAGCTCCGCGAGGGCGGTCAGGACGCTGACGTCCTCCGCCTGGTCGCGGCGGAGCGTGGCCACGCAACCGTTCGCATCGGGCGAGCCGGTCGAGCCGAGCGCGCCGGTCAGGGCGGAGGGAGTGACAGGGGACAGCGTTCCGAGGGCCATCCCGGTGAGGACACCGCCCGGCCCGAGCTCCAGGTACGTGGTGGCGCCCAGGTCGTTCAGGGTCGCGACGGCGTCGGCGAAGCGCACGGCGTGGCGGACCTGGTCCACCCAGTAGTCCGGGGTGCCGAGCTCGCCCTCGGCGAGGGCCTTGCCGGTGAGGGTCGACACCATGGGGAGGGCGGCGGGGCGGTACTCAAGCCCTTCGCAGACCACGCGGAACGCGTCGAGCATCGGCTCCATGAGCGCCGAGTGGAAGGCGTGGCTGACCTGGAGCCGGCGGGTCTTGTGCCCCCGGCCGGCCAGCTCGGCCGCGACGGCCAGTACCTCGGACTCGATGCCGGAGATCACCACCGAGTCGGGGGCGTTGACGGCGGCGACGCACACGGCGGCGCTCGTGCGGGCGTCCTCGACGAGGAGGGAGGCGACCTCGGCCTCGGTCGCCTGGACGGCGACCATCGCGCCGCCCGCGGGCAGGGCCTGCATCAGCCGGCCGCGTGCAGCGACCAGAGTGCCGGCGTCGGCCAGCGACAGTACGCCCGCGACGTGCGCGGCGCTCACCTCGCCGATCGAGTGTCCGGCGAGGAGGTCGGGCCGTACGCCCCACGACTCGTAGAGGCGGAAGAGCGCGGTCTCCAGGGCGAACAGCGCGGCCTGCGTGTACATCGTCCGGTCGAGCAGGGCCGCCTCGGCCGACCCGGGGGCCGCGAAGACGATGTCGCGCAGCGGCCGGTCGAGGTGCTCCTCCCCCAGCCGCTGCTCGACGGCCGCGCATGCTGCGTCGAAGGCGGCGCGGAAGACCGGGAAGGCGTCGGCGAGTTCGCGGCCCATACCGGCCCACTGGCTCCCCTGGCCGGTGAAGAGGAAGGCCAGCTTTCCGGCGACCGGGGTACCGGTCACCGTCCCGGGGCCCGGCTCGCCGCTCTCCGCCAGGGCGCGCAGGTCGGCGCCGAGCCGGTCCCGGTCGGTGGCGACGAGGACCGCCCGGTGGGCGAGCTGCGCACGAGTGGTGGCCAGCGAGTACGCCGTGTCGGCGACGCTCACGTCGGGCCGGCTCTCGACGAAGGAGGCGAGACGCCCGGCCTGCCCGCGCAGGCCGTCGGCCGTCCTGCCGGACACCGGCACGAGCACCGTCCGGACGCCCGAGTCGGACGCGGAGCTGGACGCGGAGCTGGACGCGGAGCTGGAGTCGGAGTCGGAATCCGCCCCGGAGACGGAGGCCGACCCGGACGCGGAGGCCGACCCGGAGACGGAATCCGCCCCGGACGCGGAGATCGACCCGGACGCGGAGATCGACCCGGAGTCGGCCTCGGAGTCACCCGGCCGAGGAGCCGTGTCCTGCTCCAGCACCACATGGGCGTTGGTACCGCCGATGCCGAAGGAGGAGACCGCGGCCCGGCGCGGACGCTCGGTCTCCGGCCACGACCGGGACTCCGTCAGCAGTTCCACCGCGCCCGCGGACCAGTCGACGTTGGTGGAGGGCGCGTCCACGTGCAGGGTGCGGGGCAGCAGCCCGTGGCGGATGGCCATCACCATCTTGATGACGCCCGCGACGCCCGCCGCCGCCTGGGTGTGGCCGAGGTTCGACTTGACCGAGCCGAGCCACACCGGCCGGTCCGCGGGACGGTCCTGGCCGTACGTCGCGAGAACCGCCTGGGCCTCGATCGGGTCGCCCAGCGTCGTCCCCGTACCGTGCGCCTCGACGACGTCGACGTCCGCCGTGGTGAGCCCGGCGTTGGCCAGCGCCTTGCGGATCACCCGCTGCTGGGCCGGACCGTTCGGAGCGGTCAGTCCGTTCGACGCGCCGTCGGAGTTGACCGCCGAGCCCTTGAGGACGGCCAGGACCTGGTGTCCGTGGCGGCGCGCGTCCGAGAGCCGCTCCACCAGCAGCAGGCCCGCGCCCTCGGACCAGCCGGTGCCGTCGGCGCCGTCCGCGAAGGCCTTGCACCGCCCGTCCGGGGCCAGCCCGCGCTGGCGGGAGAACTCGACGAAGGTGTCCGGGTTGGCCATGACCATCACACCGCCGGCCAGCGCCATGGAGCACTCGCCCTGACGCAGCGCCTGCGCTGCCAGGTGCAGGGCCACGAGCGAGGAGGAGCAGGCCGTGTCGACGGTGAGGACCGGCCCCTCCAGACCGAGGTGGTACGCGATGCGGCCCGAGAGCACGCTGCCCGAGCTGCCGGTGAGCCGATGCCCCTCGACCTCCGGGGAGCGGTGCAGAAGCAGGCTGTAGTCGTTGCTGTTGATACCGGCGAACACGCCGACGTCTCGGCCGCGCAGGGAGGCCGGGTCGATGCCGGCCCGCTCGAAGACCTCCCAGGAGGTCTCCAGGAGCAGCCGCTGCTGCGGGTCCATGGCCAGCGCCTCCTGCGGCGAGATGCCGAAGAACGCGGCGTCGAAGCCCGCCGCGTCGTCGAGGAAGGCGGCGTGGCGGACGTATGTCGTGCCGGCGTGGTCGGGGTCGGCGTCGTAGAGCCGCTCGGTGTCCCAGCCGCGGTCCGTGGGGAAGTCGGTGACCGCGTCGGTGCCCTCGCTCACCACCCGCCACAGGTCCTCGGGGCTCGCGATGCCGGCCGGGAAGCGGCAGGCCATGGCCACGATCGCGATCGGCTCGTCGGCGAACGCCCGGGCGTCCGCACCGGCCTCCGCACCGGCGGTGCCGGCCGTGCCGCCGGTCTCGATCCCCAGCGAGCCGAGGAGCATGGCCCGTACCTGCCCGGCGAGGAGGGCCGGCGTCGGGTAGTCGAAGACCATCGTCGGGGACAGCCGCAGGCCCGTCGCGACGGCGAGGCGGTTACGCAGTTCCACGGCGGTGAGCGAGTCGAATCCGGCCTCCTTGAAGGCCCGTTCCGCAGCGACGGCATCCGCCGTGGCGTGCCCGAGCACCTCGGCCGCGAGACGGCGTACGAGCTCCACGAGCGTCGCGGTCTGCTCGGCGGCGCCCAGCGAGGCGATGCGCTCGGCGAACGAGCCGGAGTCCGCGGAGGCGGTCCCGGCCTTCGGCCTCGGCGAGGGGGCCAGACCGCGCAGCAGCGGGGTCACGGGGGTGCTCGCGGCCCGGGCGCGCAGCGCACGGATGTCGAGGCGGGTGGCGACGAGCAGCGGGTCGCCGCCGCGCAGACCGGCGTCGAAGAGCGCCATTCCCTGGGCGGCGGACAGCCCGGTCATGCCGTTGCGCGTGTTGCGGTGAAGGTCGGCTTCGGCGAGGTGCTCGGTCATCCCGCTCACCTCGGACCAGTAGCCCCAGGCGAGCGAGAGGGCCGGCAGGCCGAGGGTCCTGCGGCGGTACGCGAGGGCGTCGACGAAGGCGTTGGCCGCGGCGTAGTTCGCCTGTCCCGGGTTGCCGAGCACGCCGGCTGCCGAGGAGAACAGGACGAACGCCGCGAGGTCGAGCTCTCGGGTCAGCTCGTCGAGGTGGAGGGCGGCGTCCGCCTTGGGCCGCAGGACCGTGTCGACGCGTTCCGGAGTCAGCTCGGAGACCACGCCGTCGTCGAGTACGCCCGCGGTGTGGACGACGGCGGTCAGCGGGTGCTGCCCGGCGGCGACGGTGGCGAGCAGCGCGGCGATCTCCGTACGGTCCGCCACGTCGCAGCGCGCGATCGTGACGGTGGCGCCGAGGGCGGTCAGCTCCTCGGCCAGCCGGGCGGCGCCGGGCGCGTCCGGACCCTGACGGCTCGCCAGCAGCAGATGGCGGGCTCCGTGTTCCATGACGAGGTGGCGGGCGACGATGGCCCCGAGGGTGCCCGTACCGCCGGTGATCAGGACGGTGCCTGCGGCGTCGAGCGGCCGCGCCGCACCGGTGACGCGGGACCCGGCGGCCTCGCCGGATCGACCGGCTCCGGCGGCTCCGGTCGCTTGATCGGCTCCGGCGGCTGTGGCGCGGACGAGACGCGGCACCTCGGCCACGCCCGCACGGATCCGCAGCTGCGGCTCGGAGCCGGCCAGCGCGCTCGCGAGGGCGGTACGGGAGCGGGCGTCGGCGTCGGTCTCCACGAGGACGATCCGGTCGGGGTGCTCCGACTGGGCGGAGCGTACGAGCCCCTGGACCGCGGCGGTGGCGGGCTCGCCGCCGTCGGCGGTCAGCACGACGAGCCGGGTGTCCGTCAGCGCGGGCCGGGCGAGCCACTCCTGGACGACGCCCAGCGCCGCCGCGGTCGTGGAGCGGGGATCGGAGTCGGCCGGGTCCACCTCGTACAGCAGGTGGCCGGGGGCCGTACCCGGCGCGGTGGCCACGGCGGCGACCTCCGCGGCCGTGGTCACGTACGGGTACCCGGCGGAGCCGGCGGCAACGGCGGTGCGTGCCGTGGCGGCGGGCGCCGACGGCAGCTCGGTCCAGGCGACACGGAACAGCGCGTCGTGCGTCAGGACGTCGGCTGTCAGCGCCTGCTCGGGCGAGTACGGCCGGCCGGTCACACCCGCGACGGACATCACCGTACGGCCGCTGCGGTCGGCCAGTTCGAGCGAGGTGCTCTCGCCGGACGCGGGCGCGGTACGTACCTTCAGCGCGGAGGCGCCCGACGCCCACAGGGAGACACCCGTCCACTCGTGGGGCCGCACGCCGTCCGCGAGCGCGACGGCGACGGCCGCGTCCAGGAGCGCGGGATGCAGGCCGTAACGGTCGGCGTCGGTGACGCCTTCCGGCAGGGCGACGTCCACACCGGTGGTGCCGTCGGGGGCCGACGCGTCCAGGGACGCGCTCGGAGCGAGCGTGCCGTCGGCGTGCCGGACCCACTCCTCCCGCGCACCGGAGTTCTCGGCCCGGGAGTACAACTGGATCGCCCGTCGCCCGGCCTCGTCGGCGGCGCCCACGGTCAGCTGGAGCGACCGGGCACCGCGCAGGGGCAGAACGACGGGGTGGTCGACGGTCAGCCGCTCCACGGTGGGCGCGCCGATCTCGTCGCCGACCTTGAGGGCCAGCTCGACGAGGGCGGCACCGGGCACCACGATCACGTCGGCCACGGCGTGGTCGGCGAGCCAGGGGTGCGAGCGCAGGGACCAGCGCGAGGTCGTCACGAACCCGTCGGAACCGGGGAGCCCGACGACGGCGCCGAGGAGGGGGTGGTCGGTGGAGGCGAGACCGACGGAGGCGACGTCGGTGTCGGCACCCGTCATCTGGATCCAGTAGTGCTCGCGGTCGAAGGCGTACGTCGGCAGGTCGACGCGCGGACCACCGGCAACACCGTTAGGAAGTACGGCAGTCCAGTCGACGTCGACGCCCCCGACGAAGGCCTGGGCGAGCGAGGCGAGCATGCGGCGCATGCCGCCCTCGCCCCGACGCAGAGACCCGACCATCACGGGCGAGACATCGGCGGCGTCGGCGATCTCGGTCACCGGCTGGAGGAGGACGGGGTGGGGGCTGACCTCGACGAAGACGCCGAAGCCCTCGCCTATCAGCGCACGGACAGCGGGTTCGAAGCCGACCGTCTGCCGCAGGTTCCGGTACCAGTACCCACCGTCGAGAACACCCGCCTCATCGACCCAGGCGCCGTCCACGGACGAGAAGAACGGAATCTCCGGAGCCAGCGCGGTCACACCCGCGAGCTCGGCAGCGAGCACGTCCTCGACGGCCTCGACGTGCCGGGTGTGGGACGCGTAATCCACCGCGACCCGCCGCACCCGCACACCCCGACCCTCCAAGGCGGTCAGGAGACCGTCCAGAGCCTCGGCGTCACCGGCGATCACGACCGAGGTGGGGCCATTGACGGCCGCGACCTCGACGCCTTCCACCAGCAAGTCCCGGACTTCGGCCTCGGGCAGGGCCACGGACGCCATACCGCCCGCGCCGGACAAGACCCGGCCGATCGCCTGGCTGCGCAGGGCAACCACACGCGCCGCGTCCTCAAGCGACAGAGCGCCCGCCACACACGCCGCAGCGATCTCACCCTGCGAATGCCCAAGCACCGCGTCCGGTACGACACCGGCCGCACGCCATACCGCCGCCAGCGACACCATCACCGCGAAACTCGCCGGCTGGATCACATCGACCCGCTCCAGCAGCGCCGCATCCGCGTCACCCCGCAGCACATCCGTCAGCGACCACTCCACGAACGGAGCCAACGCACGCTCACACTCGGCCACCCGACCCGCGAACACCTCCGACGAGTCAAGCAGTTCACGGCCCATGCCGACCCACTGCGCACCCTGACCCGGGAACACGAACACCGAACGACCACGAGCAGCAGAACGACCACCCTCGGACTCGCCGCGCGCCAGCGCACCGAGACCCGACAGCAGCTCCTCACGCGAACCCGCCACCACCACCGCACGATCCGACAGCACCGCACGCCCGGAGAGGAGCGACGCGGCCACTCCACCCAGCGCCACCGTCTCGCCCGCCTCGACGAACGCAGCCAGCCGCCGCGCCTGACCGGCCAGCGCACCCGCACCCTTCGCCGACACCACGAACGGAAGCACCGCATCACCGTCGAACGGCGCGACGGCGGC
>NZ_JACSCH020000042.1:16023-16902 GCF_014451325.2 Streptomyces sp. CB02980
CTCCGCCTCCTCCGGCGCCTGCTCCAGGATCACGTGCGCGTTCGTACCGCTGACACCGAACGACGAGACACCGGCCCGGCGCACACGCTCCGTCTCCGGCCAAGCCCGGGACTCCGTCAGGAGCTCCACCGCACCGGCCGACCAATCCACCTCGGGCGTCGGCTCATCGACGTTCAGCGTCGCCGGAAGCACCCCACGCCGCATCGACTCGACCATCTTGATCACACCGGCGACACCGGCCGCGGCCTGCGCGTGCCCGATGTTCGACTTCAGCGAGCCGAGCCACAGCGGCCGGCCCTCCTCGCGCCCCTGCCCGTACGTGGCAAGCAGCGCCTGCGCCTCGATCGGGTCACCCAGCGTCGTCCCCGTACCGTGCGCCTCCACGACGTCGACATCCGCCGACGAAAGACCCGCACCGGCCAGCGCCTTGCGGATCACCCGCTGCTGCGCAGGACCGTTCGGAGCGGTCAGACCGTTCGACGCACCGTCCTGGTTCACCGCCGAACCCCGCACCACCGCGAGGACCTGGTGGCCGTTCTCGCGGGCGTCCGAGAGACGCTCAAGCAGCAGGACACCCACACCCTCCGCCCAGCCCGTGCCGTCGGCGGAGGAGGAGAAGGCCTTGATGCGGCCGTCGGCCGCGAGGGCGCGCTGCCGCGCGAAGCCGATGAAGGAGTCGGGTGTCGCCATGACGGCCACGCCGCCGGCGAGTGCCATCGTGCACTCGCCCTGCCGCAACGCCTGCGCCGCCAGGTGGATCGCGACGAGCGACGAGGAGCAGGCCGTGTCCACGGTCACCGCGGGACCCTCGAACCCGAACACGTACGACACACGGCCCGAGGCCACACTGCCCGCACTGCCCGTGCCCGCGAACCCCTC
>NZ_JACSCH020000043.1 GCF_014451325.2 Streptomyces sp. CB02980
TTGGACAGCGCCTGCCGGATCACCCGCTGCTGCGACGGACCGTTCGGAGCCGTCAGACCGTTCGACGCACCGTCCTGGTTCACGGCCGAACCCCGCAGCACCGCAAGGACCTGATGACCGTTCGCCACCGCGTCCGACAACCGCTCAAGCAGCAGCACACCGGCACCCTCGCCCCAGCCCGTACCGTCGGCTCCCGCCGCGAACGGCTTGCACCGCCCATCGGGCGCCAGACCCCGCTGCCGACTGAACTCCACGAACGCACCCGGCGTCGACATCACCGTCACACCACCGGCCAGCGCCAACGAGCACTCACCGGCCCGCAACGCCTGAGCCGCCAGATGCAGGGCCACAAGCGACGACGAACACGCCGTGTCCACCGTCACCGCCGGACCCTCAAGCCCGAACACATACGACAGCCGACCCGACACCACACTCGCCGCGTTCCCTGTCGCCAGGTATCCCTCGGCGGCGATTCCGGCGCCGCCCAGCAGGGAGACGTAGTCCTGGCCGTTCGTGCCGACGAAGACGCCGGTCGGGCTCGTGCGCAGTGAATCCGGAGCGATGCGCGCGCGTTCCAACGCCTCCCAGGTCACCTCGAGCAGCAGCCGCTGCTGCGGGTCCATGGCCAGCGCCTCGCGCGGGTTGATCCCGAAGAACTCGGCGTCGAACTCATCGACGTCGTGCAGGAAGCTGCCGGTGGTGGCGTAGCTGGTTCCCGGGCGGTCCGGGTCCTCGTCGAACAGCGCCGACAGGTCCCAGCCCCGGTTCGTCGGGAACTCGGTGAGGGTGTCGCGGCCCGTCGCGACCAGCCGCCACAGGTCCTCGGGCGAGCGCACTCCACCGGGGAAACGGCAGCTCATCCCGACGATGGCGATCGGGTCGTCGTCCACCGGCGCGCCGGCCGGCGCGGGCGGCGCCGGGGCGGCGGTGTGACCGCCGAAGAGCTCCGTCCGCAGATGCGCGGCGAGCACCCGTGGGGTGGGGCGGTCGAAGAGCAGGGTGGCCGGGAGGCGCAGACCGGTGGCGCCGCGCAGGCGGTCGCGGACTTCGACGGCCGTCAGCGAGTCGCAGCCGAGGTCGCGGAAGGCCCGGTCCTCGTGGATGTCCGTCGCCCGGGCGTGGCCGAGCACCTCGGCCGCCGCGGTGCGGATCGATTCGAGCAGTTCGTGGTGCTGTGCGTCCTCGTCGAGGGAACGCAGTCGGCCGACCAGCGGGAAGTCGCCGGTGCTCTCGTCGTCGGCCTGTTCCAGGGCCTGCGCCTCGCGTGCCTCCGCGATCTCGTCGAACAGGCGGCTGTCGCGGACCGTCAGGTACGTCCGGGCGAAGCGGTTCCAGTCGACGTCGGCGACGGTGGCCGTGGTCTCGTCCCGGTCGAGGATCTGCCGGAGCGAGCTCAGGGCCCGGTCGACCGGCATCGTGGTGATGCCACGGCGGGCGAGCTGTACTGCGGCATCGCCTTCCGCCATGCCGTCCCCGGCCCAGGCACCCCAGGCCACCGAGGTCGCGGTCAGCCCGCGGTCACGGCGTTGCCTGGCCAGCGCGTCGAGGTACGCGTTCGCCGCGGCGTACGCGCTCTGACCGCCGCTGCCCCAGATTCCCGCGATCGAGGAGAAGAGCACGAACGCGTCGAGGTCGGTCCGGTCGAAGAGGGCGTCGAGATGGAGCGCTCCGAGCGCCTTCGCCGCCATGGTCTGCCGGAACTCCTCGGGCCGCACCTCGGACAACGCGCCCGTCAGGCCCAGGCCGGCGGCGTGCACCACGACGCGGATCTCCGCGCCGTCGGCCCGGACCCGGCGGACCACGTCGTGGAGCTGCTCGCGGTCCGCCACGTCGCAGGCGGCGACGGTGACGCGGGCTCCGGCAGCCGTGAGTTCGTCGCGCAGCGCGGCGGCCTGCGGAGCGTCGGGGCCGCGGCGTCCCAGCAGGACGACGTGCTCGATGCCCTGCCCGACCAGCCACCTCGCGACATGACCTCCGAGAGCACCGGTGCCGCCCGTGATCAGCGCCGTACCCCGGGGCCGCCAGGTCGTCGCGGTCCCGGCTGCGCCGGCCGCCCTGCGTACGCGGCGTGCGAGCACCCCGGAGGGACGGATCGCGACCTGGTCCTCGCGGTCCGTACCGGCGACGACGCGGCAGACCAGGTCGTACGTGTTCTCGTCCGGCAGCGCCGGAAGGTCGATCAGGCCACCCCACCGGCCCGGCTGTTCCAGGGCGGCCACCCGGCCCATGCCCCACACCAGCGCGGCGCCGGGGTCACTCGTCGGTTCGTCGTCGCTCGTGCTGACGGCGCCCCGGGTCACGGACCACACGGGTGCGTCGACATCGGCGTCGCCCAGGACGCGGAGGAGGGTGACGGTGTCGGTCACCGTTCCTGGCAGCCGGTCCGGGGACGCATCCGCTCCCGCGCTGTCCGCCACGGCGAGGAGGGAGAGGACCCCGCTCGGCGCGGGCCCGTCGCCGTATGCCTCGGTCAGCCGACGCGACAGCTCCTCGGCCGTGACGTCTACGGGGACGACGATCCGGACGGCGTGCCCGCCGGCCCGGCCGACTGCGGCGGCGAGCTCCGGGGCGTCGTCGTCGGACCGGGTGAGTACGAGCCAGGTGCCGGACAGGGGGGCGGGGGCGCCGGTCTCCGGTACGGCTTTCCAGGTGACGTGGTAGCGCAGGCCGGCGAGGGCCTGACGCTCCTGGCGGCCGCGCTTCCACGCCGTCAGGGCCGGAAGCACGGCGTCCGAGGTGATGCCCTCGTCAAGACCCAGGGCTTCGAGGTCGTTGCGCTCGACCGCGTCCCAGAACTCCGCCGTACTGGGGTCGACGACGTCCGATCCTGTTAGGGAGGGGGCTGACGGCTCCAGCCAGTAGCGGCGCCGCTGGAAGGCGTACGTCGGGATCTCCACCAGCGGTCGGGTGCGGGAGACCCACTGGTCCCAGTCGACCTCGACGCCGTGCACGTGGAGCCGGGCCAGACCGGTCAGCAGGCCGGTGACCTGGTCACGGTCACGCCGCAGGAAGCTCGCGACGACCTCGCCCGCACGCTCATCCATCGCGGCGGAGAGCGCAGGCTGCGGGCCGACCTCGACCCATATGCGGGCCCCCAACCCCCTTGCCATGTCTATGGATTCGGCGAACTGTACGGGCTGTCGCGCATGCTGCACCCAGTAGGCGGGGCTGCCGAAGTCGGCACCCGCAAGCTCCCCGGTCACCGTCGAGACGACCGGGATCTCCGCAGGTCCGAAGGACAGGTCTGCGACGGCAGCGGAGAAGTCGCCCAGCATCGGGTCCATCAGCGGGGTGTGGAAGGCGTGACTCACCGGCAGCGAGCGGGTGCGTACCCCATCGGCTTTCAGCTCCTCGACCACGCCGCGTACGGCATCCGCCTCACCGGCCAGCACGACCGACCCCGGCGCGTTCACCGCAGCCACCCACACACCGGGCACCCCGCTGACACGTTCCCGGACGTCCTCGGCAGGCGCAGCCACGGACACCATCACCCCACCGGCCGGCATCCCCTGCATCAGCCGGCCCCGCACACAGGCCAGCCGCACCGCGTCGGGCAGAGTGAGCACACCCGCAGCCACAGCCGCACTGATCTCACCGACCGAATGCCCCACCAGCACATCCGCCCGCACACCGCTCTCGACCAGAACGCGCCAGAGCCCCACCTCCAGCGCCACCAGTCCCACTTGCGCGAACACCGTCTGGTCGATCAGGTCACCGCGCCCGTCCAAACCGAAGAGCACCGGACGCAACGGCTCCGGCAACAACTCATCCGCCACCGCACACACCTCGTCCACCACACCGGCGAACGCCTCGAACCGCTCATACAACTGCGCACCCATACCGGCGAACTGAGACCCCTGGCCGGTGAACAGCACCGCCGTCTTCCCCGTCACCGGCGAACCGGTCACCAAGCCCTCAGACGGAACGCCCTCAGCCAGCGCATCCAGCCGCACGACGAGGTCGGCGACGTCGTCACCCACGACCACCGCACGGTCCTCCAGCACCGCACGGTTCATCAACGAGGCGGCCACACCCGCGACATCGACACCCTCGCCGCCCCGGACGAACCCGGCCAACTGCGCCGCCTGACCCCGCAGCCCCGCATCACCCCGGCCCGACACCACCCACGGCACCGGCCCCGGCATCCCCAGCGTCGGCATCTCCGGCGCCGCCGCCACAGGCTCGGCAACCACAGGCTCAGCTGCAGGCTCCTCCAGGATCACGTGCGCATTCGTGCCGCTCACGCCGAACGAGGACACCCCCGCCCGCCGCGGGCGGCCGTCGGCCTGCCACGGCATCGGCTCGGTCAGCAGGCGCACGCCACCCGTCGTCCAGTCCACGTGCGGCGACGGCTCGTCCACGTGCAGCGTCTCGGGCAACCGGCCGTGCCGCATCGCCATCACCATCTTGATGACGCCTGCCACGCCCGCAGCGGACTGCGTGTGCCCGATGTTCGACTTGACGGAGCCCAGCCACAGCGGACGGTCCTCCCGCCGGTCCTGGCCGTACGTGGCAAGGAGCGCCTGCGCCTCGATCGGATCGCCCAGTGTCGTACCCGTGCCGTGTGCCTCCACCGCGTCGATCTGCTCCGCGCCGAGACCGGCGTTCGCCAAGGCCTGCTGGATCACCCGCTGCTGCGAGGGCCCGTTCGGAGCCGTCAGACCGTTCGACGCACCGTCCTGGTTCACCGCGGAGCCACGCACCACGGCCAACACCCGGTGCCCGTTGCGACGAGCGTCGGACAACCGCTCAAGGAGCAGCAGACCGACGCCCTCGCCCCAGCCCGTTCCGTCCGCCGCGGCCGCGAACGGCTTGCACCGCCCGTCGGCCGCCATCCCGCGCTGCCGGCTGAACTCCACGAACGCACCCGGCGTCGACATCACCGTCACACCACCGGCCAGCGCCAACGAGCACTCACCGGCCCGCAACGCCTGAGCCGCCAGATGCAGGGCCACAAGCGACGACGAACACGCCGTGTCCACCGTCACCGCCGGACCCTCAAGCCCGAACACGTACGACAGCCGACCCGACACCACACTGCCCGTGGAGCCGGTCAGGAGGTAGCCGTCGGAGGCGTCCGCGTGGCTGCCGTAGCCCTGGAAGCCCGCGCCGACGAAGACGCCGGTGGAGCTGGACCGGAGGGTGGTGTGGTCGAGGCCCGCGCGCTCGAACAGCTCCCACGCGGACTCAAGGAGCAGCCGCTGCTGGGGGTCCATGCTCAGCGCCTCGCGCGGGCTGATCCCGAACAGCTCGGCGTCGAAGTCGGCCACGTCCTCGACGAACCCGCCCTCGCGGGCGTACGTCCTGCCCGGCCGGCCGGGCTCCGGGTCGTACAGCTCGTCGATCGGCCAGCCTCGGTCCGGCGGAAACGCCGTGACCGCGTCCGTTCCGTTCGCCACCAGCTCCCACAGGTCCTCGGGGCTGCGTACCCCGCCCGGGAGCCGGCAGCTCATCCCCACCACGGCGATCGGCTCGTGCTCGCCCGACTCGTACCGCAGGAGGCGTTCCCGCGTCTGCTTCAGCTCACCGGTTACCCGCTTGAGGTATTCGAACAACTTGTCCTGGTCCGTCATCACATTCTCAATCGCCGGAGTCCAACGGGGCTGGTCGCGGTCAGCGCTGACCCAGCTCCTTGTCAATGAAGTCGAATACTTCGTCGGGGGTCGCGGATGCGAACGGCTGCCCGCCGGCGTCCTCCTGCCCCTGCTCGTCGCCCTCACCACGCCACGTCTCGAGGAGGGACTGGAGGCGCAGGGTGATGCGTGCCTTCTCACGGCTGTCGGGCTGCCGCATGCGCAGCAGCGCGTTCTCCAGCCGCTCGATCTGCGCGAGGGGCGATGCCACGGCCCCGGTCCCGTCCGGGAACATCGCTCCGCGCAGGTACGCCACCACAGCGCCCGGCGTCGGGTGATCGAACACCAGGGTGGCGGGCAGTTGCAGGCCGGACAGCCTCCTCAGCCGGTTCCGCACCTCGACCGCCATCACCGAGTCGAACCCGAGCTCGCGGAAGGCACGCTGTTCCGCCACCGCCTGGGGATCGCGGAGTTCGAGGACCTTCGCGGCCTCCCGCTGAACGATCGCAAGGAGCTCGGCGTACTGATCGTCGGCGGTCAGCTCGGCGAGGCGGCCCCGCAGCGACTGCGTGTCGTCGCCGGACGCGTCGCCGCCGGACGCGTCGCCGGACGCCGTGTCCATGACCGCGGCGAGTCGCCGGACCTCGGGCAGGTCCTCGATGAGCGGACGACGCCGGGCCACGGTGTACGTGGGAACGAACCGCTCCCAGTCCACGTCGGCCACGGCCACGAACGTCTCGTCGAGGGTGAGCGCCTCGTGCAGCGCCGCGACGGCGAGGTCGGGCGCCATCGGACGGATGCCGACGCGCGAGAGGTACTCCTCGCCGTCGCCCTCGGCCATGCCTCCGCCGCCCCAGAGACCCCAGGCGACCGAGATCGCCCGGTGGCCCCGATCGCGCAGCTGCTCCGCCACCGCGTCCAGGTAGGCGTTGGCGGCGGCGTAGGCGCCGTGCAGCCCGCTGCCCCAGACACCCGAGTTGGAGGAGAACAGCACCAGGTCGTCGACGGGGTGCTCGTCGAGGGCCGCGAGGAGGTTCTGCATGCCGGTCACCTTCGCCCGCAGGAGCTCCGCGAACGCGGCGGGGTCCGACTCCTGCAGCGTGGTGCGCTGCGGTACCCCGGCGGCGTGGATGACCGTGGTGATCGGCGGGTGATCAGCACCGCCGCCGAACAGGCCGGCCACCTGCCGGGGGTCGGCGATGTCACAGGCGACGACGGTGGTGGGGGTGCCCCCGGTCGTCAGATCGCGGGCCAGGTCGCGCGCACCGGGCGCGTCCGGCCCGGTACGGCTGACCAGAACGATCCGCTCGGCGCCGTTCCGCGCCAGCCAGCGGGCCAGATGGGCGCCGAGCGCGCCGGTGCCTCCGGTGATCAGCGCCGTGCCACGGGGCTTCCACTCCTGGTCGCCGCGCGGGGGTGCCGGCGCGTGCTGGAGCCGACGGGCGAAGGTGCCGCCCGGGCGCAGGGCGATCTGGTCCTCGACCGGCTCGGCCAGCGCTGCGGCCAACTGGCCACCGGTACCGGGCTGCCAGGCGCCGGGCAGGTCGATCAGACCGCCGTAGTGGTCGGGGTGTTCGAGGCCGAAGACCCGGCCGAGACCCCACACCGCCGCCGACGTCGGGTCGGGAGCACCACCGGTCCCGGGCGCGTTGACCGCGCCACGGGTCAGCACCCACAGCCGCGCGCCCTCCTGCTCCACGACGGCCTGCATGACCGCCAGCGCGGCGGCCAGCCCGAGGGGCAGGCCGGGGTGGTGCGGATGGCTCCGGTCCAACCCTGCCGGAAGGTAGGCGATGTGCTCCGCGCCCACCAGGAGATCGGCGACACCGGCACGGTGGGTGTCGGGGTGGGCGGCGCCGGGGTCGGCGGGCAGCACCCGCACCTCGACCTTGGCACCGGCCTGCTCCAACGCCTGCTGTACGTCGCGGACTTCGGAGCCGTCGTGGCACAGCAGCAGCCACCGCCGGTGCAGCCGATCAGCGTGCTGGGCGGCCAGTGGCGTCCAGCCCACGCGGTACCGCCAGGCATCACTCGGGGAGGCGCCGACCGGCTGCGCGACATCCGCCGTGGTGACCGGCGCATCCAGCCAGTAGCGCTGCCGCTGGAAGGCGTACGTGGGCAACTCCACCGGCTCCACGGCGGGCAGCAGCTCCCGCCATGCCACCGGCAGACCGGCGGTCCAGGCCGCACCCAGACTGCTCAGCAGCTGCGCGGTCTCGGGCTGGTCGCGACGCAGGGTGTGCAGCACGCGTTCCTCTCCGTCCCCATGCCCGCGCCCGTCCCCGTCCCCGTCCCCGTCCCCGAGTACGGTCGACAGCGCGAGCCCGAGCACCGGGTGGGGGCCGACCTCGACGAACAGACCGCGGCCATGGGCGTGCGCGGCCCGGACGGCGGTCTCGAACAGCACCGGCTGCCGCATGTTCCGGTACCAGTACCCGGCGTCCAGCTCCTCATCGGCGACCAGCTCGCCCGTGACCGTCGACCACATCGCCGTCTCACTGCCACGCGAGGACAGTCCTTCGAGTCCGGCGCGCAGTTCCCCGGCGATCTGCTCCACCTGCGCGTGGTGGGACGCGTAGTCCACCTCGATCTGGCGGGCACGTATCCCCTGTCCGTCAAGCCGCGCGCACAACTCGGCGATCTCCTCGGGCGGACCACTCACGACGATCTGCCCGGGTGCGTTCACCGCAGCCACCGTCACCGACGGCGGCAGATACGACTCCGCCTCCGCCGCGTCCAACGAGACCGAGGCCATGGCACCGTGACCGGCCAGCTGCCGCAACGCCTGCGACCGCAGAGCCACGACCCGGGCGCCGTCCTCGACAGTCAACCGGCCCGCGACCACCGCGGCCGCGATCTCGCCCTGCGAGTGACCCACGACGGCATCGGGCGTCACACCCGCCGCGCGCCAAGCCTCCGCCAGGGAGACCATCACCGCCCACAGCACCGGCTGGACCACATCCACCCGGCCCAACCAGTCCCGCTCCTCCCCCGACAGGACAGCGCGCAGCGACCAGTCCACCCACGGGTCCAGGGCCCGCTCGCACACGGCCATTCGCTCGGCGAACACCGGCCACGAGAGCAGGAGTTCACGGCCCATCCCGATCCACTGACCGCCCTGGCCGGGGAAGACGAACACCACACCGGGCTCCGTCGTCCGCCTCGGCGTCGACCGCCCGTCGGTGACCAACTCGTCAAGTCCCGCGAGAAGTTCCCCCACATCCGCGCCGACGACGACAGCCCGCCGCTCCAGAGCGGCCCTGCCGGCCAACCCGGCGGCCACGCCTGCGATCCATTCGCGGTCGACGGCACCCGCAGCCTGCTGAGCCCGTACGAAGCTCGCCAACCTCGCCGCCTGACCGCGCAGGCCCCCGTCACCGCGGCCCGACACCACCCACGGCACCAGACCCTCACCCAGCGGTGCCGGCGTCTGCGGCGCCCCCGCCATCGGCGCCTCCGCGGTGGGCACGTCGGGCGCAGGCGCCTTCGTCGTCGGCTCCGCTGCCGCGGGCGCCTCCGTCGTGGGCACGTCTGCCGCGGGCGCCTCCTCCAGGATCACGTGGACGTTGGTGCCGCTGACCCCGAACGAGGAGACACCCGCGCGCCGCGGGCGGCCTTCGGCCCGCCACGGCACCGGCTCTGTCAGCAGCCGTACGTCACCGGTCGCCCAGTCCACGTGCGACGAGGGCGTGTCGGCGTGCAGCGTGGCCGGGAGCGAGTGGTGCCGCAGCGCCATCACCATCTTGATCACACCGGTCACGCCGGAGGCGGCCTGTGTGTGTCCGATGTTGGACTTGACCGAGCCCAGCCACAGGGGCCGGCCCTCGGGCCGGTCCTGGCCGTACGTGGCAAGCAGTGCCTGCGCCTCGATCGGGTCCCCGAGTGTGGTGCCCGTGCCGTGTGCCTCCACGGCATCGACCTCACACGCGTCGACCTGCGCGTTCGCCAGTGCCTGGCGGATCACCCGCTGCTGCGAGGGGCCGTTCGGCGCCGTCAGACCGTTCGACGCACCGTCCTGGTTCACCGCGGAGCCACGCACCACGGCCAGCACCCGGTGACCGTTCGCCACCGCGTCGGACAGCCGCTCAAGCAGCAGCAGGCCGACGCCCTCGGCCATGCCCATGCCGTCCGCGTCGGCGGAGAAGGACCGGCACCGGCCGTCCGGCGACAGCGCGCCCTGCTTGCTGAACGCGAGCAGCGCTCCCGGCGACCCCATGACGGCGACGCCTCCGGCGAGCGCGAGCGAGCACTCCCCGAGCCGCAGCGCCTGGGTGGCCAGGTGCACACCGACCAACGACGACGAGCACGCCGTGTCGACCGTGACCGCCGGCCCTTCGAGGCCGAAGGTGTACGCGATGCGACCGGACAGCACACTGGACGCACCACCGGTGAGCAGATGCCCCTCAGTGCCCTCCGGAACGGCTGACAGGTTCGCGCCGTAGTCCTGGTAGTTGGAGCCGACGAAGACGCCCGTCGGGGTTCCCGCCAACGACTCCGGGTCGATCCCGGCGCGTTCGAAGGCCTCCCACGCGGTCTCGAGGAGCAGCCGCTGCTGCGGGTCCATCGCGCGGGCCTCACGGGGACTGATGCCGAAGAACTCCGGATCGAAGAGGGCGGCGTCGTGCAGGAAGCCTCCGCCTCGGGCGGACACCCCGTTCGAGCCTTCACGGTCCGGCTGATGGAGCGAACCGGCGTCCCACCCGCGGTCGGCGGGGAAGCCCGAGACGGTCTCGCCCTGTGCGGAGAGGAGGCCCCAGAGGTCCTCGGCGGAGTGCACACCGCCGGGGAGGCGGCAGCTCATGCCGACGATGGCGATGGGCTCGCCGCTGAACGCCACGGGCCGGGGGGCGCGGTCGGTGGCGGGCCGACCGCCCCACACCTCGGTTTTCAGGAAGGCGGCGAGAGCACGCGGCGTGGGGTAGTCGAAGACCACCGTCGCGGGCAGCCGGACCCCGAGAGCGGCGCTGAGCCGGTTGCGGAGGTCGACGGCGGTCAGCGAGTCGAACCCGACGTCGCGGAGCGCGCGGTGGGGGCCGATGGCGTCCAGGCCGGTGTGACCGAGGACGGAGGCCGCCTCGGTCCGAACCGTCTCAAGGAGGGCCGCGTCCCTCTCGGCCTCGGTCGCCGTGGCCAGCCTCTCCACCAGTGCCGAGGAGGGTTCGGCCTGGGCGGTGGAGTCCCGTTCGGCGGGTTCGAGGGCTCGTACCTCGGGCAGTTCGGAGAGCAGTGGCCGCGGCCTCGCCGCGGTGAAGACGGGAACGAAGGTGGGCCAGTCGACCTCGGCGACCGCCAGGACCGTCTCCTCGCCGGCGAGAACCTGGGCGAGCGCGTCCAGCGCACGGTCACGGTCGAGGAACGGCAGCCCCTGGCGGTACATCTGGTCGGGGTCGACGCGCCCCAGGGCCAGCTCGGTGTCCCAGATGCCCCACGCCACGGACGTGATCGGTTGCGACGCGGCCCGGCTCTCGGCCAGCGCGTCGAGATACGCGTTCGCGGCGGCGTACGCGCCGTGCACCCCGCTGCCCCAGATTCCGGCGATGGAGGAGAACAGCACCAGCCGGACATCGGGGTGGTAGGTGCCGAGGAGATCGGCGAGGTGGGCGGCGCCCGTGCACTTGGCGTCCAGGACGGTGCTCAGATGCTCCGGCGTGGCGTCACGCAGGCGGGCCAGCTCGATGGTCGCGGCGGCGTGGATGACGGTGGTGATCGGCGGGTGGCCGGTGCCGCCCAGGACCTCGGCCAGCTGTCCCGCATCGGTG
>NZ_JACSCH020000044.1 GCF_014451325.2 Streptomyces sp. CB02980
CTGGATGAGGGGCTGCGTCCGGTCGTTCCGGGGGTGGTGGGGGAGTTGTACGTCGCGGGCAGTCATCTGGCCCGGGGTTATGTGGGTCGGTCGGCGTTGAGTGCTGAGCGGTTCGTCGCGGATCCGTTCGGTCCGGCTGGTGAGCGGATGTATCGGACGGGTGACCTGGCGCGGTGGAACGAGTTCGGTGAGGGGGTCTTCGGGGGGCGGGCGGACCAGCAGGTGAAGCTGCGTGGTTGCCGGATCGAGCTCGGTGAGATCGAGACCGTGCTCCTGGCCCATGACTCGGTGGCGCAGGCCGCGGTGATCGTGCGGGAGGACCGGCCCGGCGACAAGCGCCTCGTCGCCTACCTCGTCCCCGCGCCGGGAACCCGTATCGACACCGACGGCCTGCGACGCCACAGCCTGCGGCGGCTCGCCGAGTACATGGTCCCCTCCGCCTTCGTCGAGCTCGACGTCCTTCCCCTGACCGCCAACGGCAAGCTCGACCGCCGTTCCCTGCCCGCGCCCAGGCTCGGCACCGGGCCCGGCGGCCGGCAGGGCCGTACCCCCGTCGAGGAGGTGCTCTGCGGGCTGTTCGCCGACGCGCTCGGGCTGCCCGCCGTCTCCATCGACGACGACTTCTTCCGGCTCGGCGGACACTCCCTGCTCGGTACGCGGCTGGTCAGCCGCATCCGGCACACGCTGGGGGCGCAGGTGTCCGTACGCGACCTCTTCCGCTGCCCCTCCGTCGCCGGACTTGCCGAGTTCCTCGCCGACCCCGGAGCCGACGGGCAGGGCCGGCTGCCGGCCCTCGTGGCGGGCGAGCGGCCCGAGCGGGTGCCGCTGTCCGCCGCCCAGCGGAGGCTCTGGTTCCTGGCCCAGATGGAGGGCGCGTCGGCCACGTACAACATCCCCCTCGCCGTACGCCTCACCGGCGTCCTCGACGCCGACGCGCTGCGGCTCGCCCTGGCCGACGTCGTCGGGCGGCACGAGGCGCTGCGCACGGTCTTCCCCGCCGAGCAGGGCACGCCCCACCAGGTGGTGGTGCCGGCCGCCGGGGCGCACCTCGACCTGCCGGTCATCCCGGCGACGCGCGACGCACTGCCCGCGGTACTGCGCGACCTGTCCGCCACGACCTTCGACCTGGCCCGCGAACTGCCCGTCCGCGCCGACCTGGTGCGGATCGCGGACGACGAGCACGTGCTGCTCCTCGTGACCCACCACATCGCCTCCGACGGCTGGTCCAACACACCCCTCATGCGGGACCTCGGTGCCGCCTACACGGCCCGCGTCGAGGGCGCGGCGCCCGAGTGGGAGCCGCTGCCCGTCCAGTACGCCGACTACGCCCTCTGGCAGCAGGCCCTGCTCGCCGCCGACGAGGAACGGCAGCTCGACCACTGGCGCAAGGCGCTCGACCGGCTCCCGGAGGAGGTGACGCTGCCCGCCGACCGGGCGCGGCCGGCCACCGCCTCGTACCGGGGAGCCTCCCTCACCGTCCAGTGCCCCGCGGACCTGCACACCGCCCTCACCCGGCTGGCCCGCGAGAACGGCACGACGCTCTTCATGGTGGCGCAGGCTGCCACCGCGGTCCTCCTGTCGCGTTCCGGCGCCGGCGCGGACATCCCGCTCGGCTCTCCGGTCGCCGGACGGACCGACGAGGCCCTCGACGACCTGGTCGGCTTCTTCGTGAACACGCTGGTGCTGCGCACCGACGTCAGCGGCAACCCGACCTTCCGTGAGCTCCTGGAGCGGGTCCGGGCCACCGACCTGGCCGCCTGGGCGCACCAGGACGTGCCCTTCGACCGGCTCGTGGAGACCCTCAACCCCGAGCGCTCCGCCGCCCGTCACCCGCTCTTCCAGGTCATGCTCTCGGTCACCGACGCGGCCGGTCCGGTGCCCGAACTCCCCGGTCTGCGAGCCGAGTCGGAGTTCACGGCGCTCGACATCGCCAAGTTCGACCTCACGTTCACCTTCCGCGAGCACCGGGCGGCCGACGGCGGCCCGGCCGGCCTGGGCATCACCGTCGAGTACGCCACCGACCTCTACGAGGCGGCCAGTGTCTCGGCCGTCACCGCACGGCTGGTCCGGCTCCTCGAAGCGGCGGCCGGCGCCCCCGACGTCCCGATCGGAGACCTCGATGTCCTGGCCGCCGACGAACGCGCCCAGCTCCTCGACACCTGGCACGGCACCGCGCGGTCCCGTCCCGCCGCCTCGCTGCCGCAGCTGTTCGCCGCGCAGGTCACCCGTACACCGGACGCCGTCGCCGTCACGCTCGGCGGCGAGCGGCTGACCTACGCGGACCTCGACCGGCGCGCCAACCGGCTGGCCCACCGGCTGATCGCCGAGGGCGTCCGGCCCGGATCGCGCGTGATCCTCTTCCTGGAACGCTCCCTGGAAGCCGTCGTGGCGATCCTCGCCGTGGTGAAGGCGGGCGGGGTGTACGTACCGCTGGACACCCGCTACCCGGCGGACCGCATCGAGCTGATCGTCCGGATGTCCGGCGGGACCCTGTTCCTCACCGACCGTGACCTCGTGGACCTCGAACTCCCCTCGGGCGCACGCAGCATGAAGATCGATCAGTCGGTCTCCGCGGACCTGCCCGACACCGCCCCCGAGGTCGACGTCCACCCCGAGCAGCTCGCCTACGCGATGTTCACCTCGGGCTCGACCGGTGTGCCGAAGGGCGTCGCCGTCACCCACCGCAACATCACCGAGCTGGCCGCCGACACCCGGTTCACGGGCGACGCCCACCGCCGTGTGCTGCTGCACTCGCCGCTCGCCTTCGACGCGACGACGTACGAGCTGTGGGCGCCCCTGCTGTCCGGCGGCACCCTCGTGGTGGCCCCGCCCGGCCTGCTCGACACGGCGGCGCTCGCCTCGGTCCTCGCCGCGGAGTCGATCACCGGTCTGTGGCTGACAGTGGGTCTGTTCCGGCTGGTCGCCGAGGAGGACCCGGGCGCGTTCGCGGGGCTCGGCGAGGTGTGGACGGGCGGCGACGTGGTGCCGCCGGAGGCGGTGCGCCGGGTGATGGAGGCCTGCCCGAACCTGACCGTGGTCAACGCGTACGGGCCGACGGAGACGACGACGTTCGCGACCTCCCACGAGATCCACCGGCCCTTCGACTACCAGGGCGCGCTGCCCATCGGCCGCCCCATCGACAACACCCGGCTCTACGTCCTCGACGAGCACCTCGGCCTGCTGCCCGCCGGCGTCCAGGGCGAGCTGTACATCGCGGGTACGGGACTCGCCCAGGGCTACCTCGACCGGCCGGCGCTCACCGCCGAGCGGTTCGTCGCCGACCCGTACGGACCGCCGGGCTCACGGATGTACCGGACCGGCGACCTCGTGCGCTGGTCGCGGCAGGGGGAGATCGAGTACCTGGGTCGGGCGGACCAGCAGGTGAAGCTGCGCGGCTTCCGCATCGAGCCGGGCGAGATCGAGTCGGCCCTCGTCACCCACGACTCCGTGGCACAGGCCGCCGTGATCGTCCGCGAGGACCGGCCCGGCGACAAGCGGCTCGTCGCCTACCTCGTCGGACACGGCGGCACCGCCCCGGACCCCGACCTGCTCCGCAGCCACGCCGACGGCCTCCTGCCCGACTACATGGTCCCGTCCGCGTTCGTGGTCCTGGACGCCCTGCCGCTGACCTCCAACGGCAAGCTGGACCGCCGCGCCCTGCCCGCACCCGCCGCCACGACCGCCGGCAGCGGCCGGCAGCCGCGCAACCCGCGCGAGGAAGTCCTGTGCGGGCTGTTCGCCGACGTCCTCGGCGTCCCCGCCGTCACCATCGACGACGACTTCTTCCGCCTCGGCGGACACTCCCTGCTCGCCACCCGGCTGATCAGCCGGATCCGCACCGCCCTCGGGGCCGAACTCCCGGTCCCCACCCTCTTCGAGAACCCGAACGTGGCCGCCCTGGCCGAGCGACTCGACCGCGCCGAGACCGCGCGACCCAAGCTGCGGCCGATGCGCCGGATGGGAGCCTCCCAGTGATTCCCCTGTCATACGCCCAGCAGCGCCTGTGGTTCCTCGCCCAGCTCGAGGGCCCGTCGGCGACCTACAACATCCCGCTGGCCCTCCGCCTCACCGGCACCCTCGACACCGAGGCGCTGACCCTGGCCCTCGGCGACGTGATCGCCCGGCACGAGAGCCTGCGCACCGTCTACCCGGAGCGCGACGGCACGCCGCACCAGGAGATACGCGAGGCCGTGGACGTACGGCTCGACCTGCCCGTCCTCACGGCGACGGAGGAGACCCTCGCGGACGTCCTCGCCGCCGAGTCGGCCCACGTCTTCGACCTGGCCGTCGACCTGCCGGTGGAGGCACGGCTGATCCGCCTCGCGACGGAGGACGGGCAGGGGGACGCGGACGACGAGCACGTCCTGGCCGTCGACTCGGACGTGGATCAGCACGTCCTGGCCGTAGACGCGGACGAGGACGAGCACGTCCTGCTCGTCGTCATGCACCACATCGCCTCCGACGGCTGGTCCATCGCCCCGCTGCTCCGCGACCTCGCCCACGCCTACCGGGCCCGCGTCGCCGGCCGCGCCCCCGAGCAGGACCCCCTGGAGATCCAGTACGCCGACTACACCCTCTGGCAGCACGAACTGCTCGGCGAGGCCGACGCCGAGGACAGCGTCATGGCGCGGCAGACCGCCTACTGGCGCGAGCGGCTGGCCGGACTCCCCGCCGAGGCCACCCTCCCGGCGGACCGGCCGCGCCCCGCCGTCGCCTCCTACCGCGGCGACACCCGCACCCTCCACTGCCCGCCCGCGACCCACGCGGCGCTCGTGGAGCTGGCCCGGGGGAGCGGCGCCACCCTCTTCATGGCGGCGCAGGCGGCGCTCGCGACCGTGCTTTCCGCCTCCGGCGCCGGGACCGACGTCCCCGTCGGCTCCCCGGTCGCCGGCCGCACCGACGAGGCCCTCGACGACCTCGTGGGCTTCTTCGTGAACACCCTGGTCCTGCGCACCGACGTCAGCGGAGACCCGACCTTCCGCGAGCTCCTGGAGCGCGTCCGGGCCACCGACCTGGCTGCCTGGGCGCACCAGGACCTGCCCTTCGACCGGCTCGTCGAGGCCCTCAACCCCGAGCGCACCGGCGACCGGCACCCCCTCTTCCAGGTGATGCTGACCCTGGTGCAGGCGAGCGCGACCGCAGCGGGGACCGGCGGCTCCTCGGCCGCCTCCACGGACTCCGGCACCTCCGGTGCCGACTTCCCCGGCCTCAGGACGCGCGCCGAGTACTCGCCCACCAGCACCGCCAAGTTCGACCTCACCGTCGGATTCGACGAGCACCTCACCGAAGACGGCCGCCCCGGCGGTCTCGACATCACCGCCGAGTACGCCACCGACCTGTACGACCCCGAGACCGTCGAGGCGCTGCTCGCCCGGCTCGGCCGACTGCTCGCCGAGGCCGTCGTCCACCCCGACACGCCCCTCTCCGGGCTCGACCTGCTGGACGCGGCCGAGCGCACCCTGCTCCTCGACACCTGGACGGGCCGCGCCACCCCCGTGCCGGACGCCTCCCTCGCGGCCCTCTTCACCGAGCAGGCCGTACGCACCCCGGACGCGGTGGCCCTCACCCAGGCCGGCCGCGGCTACACCTACGCCGAGGTCGACGCCCTCACCAACCGGTTCGCGCACCGCCTCGGTTCGCTCGGCGTGGGACCCGAGACCGTCGTCGCCGTCCTCATGGAACGCTCGGTCGACCTGGTCCTGTCCCTGCTCGCCATCACCAAGGCCGGCGGTGTGTACGCCCCGCTCAACGCCGTCGACCCGGCCTCCCGGCTCTCCCGCATCCTCGCCGACACCGCCGCGCCCGTCCTGCTCGTCGACCCGGCGCTCGCCGGCCACGAGATCCTCACCGAGGCGACCGGCGCACGGATCGTCCTGGTCGACGGGCTCGACCGGGACCCGGAGCTCGACGCCCACCCGGAGACCGCCCCCGAGGTCGCCACGCACCCCGACCAGTGGCTGTACGTGATGTTCACCTCGGGCTCGACGGGCGTGCCCAAGGGCGTCGCCATCACCCACCGCAACGTCGCCGAACTCGCCCTGGACCACCGCTGGACCCGGCCCGCCCACGCGCGCGTGCTCTTCCACTCCCCGCACACCTTCGACGCCACGACCTACGAACTGTGGGCGCCCTGGCTGACGGGCGGCACCGTGGCGGTCGCCCCGCCCGGCGTCCTCGACACGGCGGCGATGGCGGCGGTCCTCGCCGAGGAGTCGATCACCGGCCTGTGGCTGACCGCCGGTCTGTTCCGGCTGGTCGCCGAGGAGGACCCGGGCGCCTTCGCCGGGCTCGGGGAGGTGTGGACGGGCGGCGACGTGGTGCCGCCCGAGGCGGTGCGCCGGGTGATGGAGGCCTGCCCGAACCTGACCGTGGTCAACGGCTACGGCCCGACGGAGACCACGACGTTCGCGACCTCCCACCCGGTCCGCCGGCCCTTCGACTACGACGGCGCGCTGCCCATCGGCCGTCCCCTCGACAACACCCGTCTGTACGTCCTCGACGACCACCTCGGCCTGGTCGCACCCGGAGTCCCCGGCGAGCTGTACATCGCGGGCGCCGGCCTGGCCCGCGGCTACCTGGGCCGCCCGGCCCAGACCGCCGAACGGTTCGTCGCGGACCCGTACGGCTCCGCCGGATCGCGGATGTACCGGACCGGCGACCTGGTGCGCTGGTCGCGCGAGGGGGAGATCGAGTACCTGGGTCGGGCGGACCAGCAGGTGAAGCTGCGCGGCTTCCGGATCGAGCCCGGGGAGATCGAGTCGGCCCTCGTCGCTCATGACTCCGTGGCGCAGGCCGCGGTGATCGTCCGCGAGGACCGCCCCGGGGACAAGCGACTCGTCGCCTACGTCGTCGGCAACGGCGGCAACAGCGGTGACGGCGGCAACGGCGGTGACCTCGGCACCGCGAGCGCCGAGGTCGACACCGCCGCCCTCCGCCGGCACGCCGTCGACGCCCTGCCCGAGTACATGGTGCCGTCCGCGTTCGTCGTCCTGGACACCCTGCCGCTGACCGGCAACGGCAAGCTCGACCGCCGCGCCCTGCCGCAGCCCGTGCTGACCGGCGAGAGCGACGGACGGGCCCCGCGAAACCCCGTCGAGGAGGTGCTGTGCGGCCTCTTCGCCGACGTACTCGGCCGGGCCTCCGTCACCGTCGACGACCACTTCCTGCGCCTCGGCGGGCACTCCCTGCTCGCCACCCGGCTGGTCAGCCGGATCCGCGCCGCCCTCGGCGCGCGGATCACCGTGCGCGACATCTTCCAGCACCCGACCGTGGCCCAGCTCGCCGAGCTGGTCGCGGCGGGCAGCGGCGAGCCGGCCCGTCCCGCACTGACGGTCCAGGACAGGCCCGAACGGGTGCCGCTGTCATCGGCGCAGCAACGCCTCTGGTTCCTCGACCAGCTGGAAGGCCCGTCGGCCACCTACAACATCCCGCTGGCCGTACGGCTCACCGGCGGCCTCGACGCGGACGCCCTGCGTCTCGCCCTCAACGACGTCGTCGTACGCCACGAATCCCTGCGGACCGTCTTCCGGACCGCCGACGGCGAGGCCCACCAGCACATCCTCGCCGCTGACGGGATCGACGTACCCCTGCCGACGGCGAAGGCGACGGAGGAGGACCTCTCCGGGCTGCTCGCCGAGAAGAGCGCCGAGGTCTTCGACCTCACCGCCGAACTGCCGATCCGCGCCTCCCTGTTCGAGCTGGCGACCGAGGAGCACGTCCTCATGGTCGTCACCCACCACATCGCCTCCGACGGCTGGTCGAACGCCCCCTTCTTCGCCGACCTCGGCCGCGCCTACGAGGCCCGCGGCGCGGGCGCCGCCCCCGACTGGGCGCTGCTCCCCGTCCAGTACGCCGACTACACGCTGTGGCAGCGCGACCTCCTCGGCGCCGAGCAGCTTCCCCAACTCGACCACTGGCAGGAGGCGTTGGCCGGCCTCCCCGAGGAGGCCACGCTGCCGGCAGACCGGCCCCGGCCCGCTGTCGCCTCCTACCAGGGCGCCACCCTCACCGTGTCCTGCCCCGCCCCGGTCCACCGGGCGCTGACCGGGCTCGCACGGGAGACCGGCACCACCGCCTTCATGGTGGCCCAGGCCGCCGTGGCCACCGTGCTCTCGCGGTGTGGTGCCGGCACAGATGTCCCGATCGGTTCGCCGGTCGCGGGGCGGACGGATCAGGCTCTCGATGATCTCGTGGGCTTCTTCGTCAATACGTTGGTTCTGCGTACGGATGTGGGTGGTGATCCCACCTTCCGTGAGGTGTT
>NZ_JACSCH020000045.1 GCF_014451325.2 Streptomyces sp. CB02980
GGGTCAGAAGCCCTGGTCCCGCTCCCGCTCCTCCACGTACGCGTTGTACGCCGCCACCTGCGCCCGTCGCGCCACCCGCTCCACCGGCCGCAGCGCAGCCCCCCGCGCCGCCATTTCCGAAGCGCTCACCGCGCCCCCGTGTCCGTGGTCGTACGCCAGGTCCACCAGCAGGCCCACCCGCTGCGCCAGCTCCAGGACCCGCACCGCCCGCGGCGGGTAGCCGGGGGCGAGGACCTCCCGGCCCACCTCCGCCCGCGCCCGGTACGCCTCGCGCGCCGCGTCCGCCGCCGGGCCCGAGGCCGCCACGTCCAGCCGGGTCAGGACCGCCGTCGCGTCCCGCAGGGCCTCCGCCAGCTCCCGCTCGGCCTCACCGAGCGACGGCACGTCCGCCGGCGGCGCCTCCCGCACCGCGAGACAGCGCCAGACCACCTCCACATGGACGTCGCCCACCGGCCCCGCCTCCGAGACCTCCGGCACGAGCCCGTACGGCGCGCCGTGGCCCACCACCGCCTCCTCCGCCTCCAACGCGCGCGCGTTGAAGTCCGGCGGCCCGCTCAGCCCCAGCGGATGCCCCGGCGCCGGCAGCGCCACCCGCCACCCGGTCACCCCGAGCCGCCGCAGCCGGCCGAGCGCCAGCGTCAGCCCCACCGGCCGCGCCTCACCCGGCAGCCCCTCCACGCGGTGCACCGCGTCCTCCCCGACAATGGCCAGCGCCGCCTCGTCCGGCGACACCGCCCCGGCCAGCAGGGCATTGCCCCAAGCGGCCAGGCGTCCTGAGCGTGGTTCCGAAAGCATTCCCCAAGACTAGGGGGAGTCCTGGGCCCACCGGGGGACTCATAAGGAAGCCCTAGGGACCGGCCCGCTCCGTCGATAACGTAGGTTTTCCCCTGGACGCCGCGCCCACCGGCGCAAGGCGACGACACGACTCGACCGCAAGGGGAGACAACGCGCTCATGAGCGATGTACTGGAGCTGGTGGACGTATCCGTGGTCCGCGACGGACGGGCTCTGGTGGACGAGGTCTCCTGGTCGGTCAAGGAGGGCGAGCGCTGGGTGATCCTCGGACCCAACGGCGCCGGCAAGACCACCCTTCTGAACATCGCCTCCAGCTACCTCTTCCCCACCAAGGGCACCGCCGACATCCTGGGTGAGCGGCTTGGCGGCGTCGGCACCGACGTGTTCGAGCTCCGTCCCCGCATCGGCATGGCCGGCATCGCCATGGCGGAGAAGCTCCCCAAGCGCCAGACCGTCCTGGAGACCGTCCTCACCGCCGCGTACGGCATGACCGCCACCTGGCACGAGGACTACGACCCGGTCGACGAGCAGCGCGCCAAGGCCTTCCTCGACCGCCTCGGCATGAACGAGTACCTGGACCGGAAGTTCGGCACCCTCTCCGAGGGCGAGCGCAAGCGCACCCTGATCGCCCGCGCGATGATGACCGACCCCGAGCTCCTCCTCCTCGACGAGCCCGCCGCCGGCCTCGACCTCGGCGGCCGCGAGGACCTCGTCCGCCGTCTCGGCCGCCTCGCCCGCGACCCGTACGCCCCCTCCATGATCATGGTCACCCACCACGTCGAGGAGATCGCGCCCGGCTTCACCCACGTCCTGATGATCCGTCAGGGCAAGGTGCTCGCGGCCGGCCCCGTGGAGATGGAGCTGACCTCCCGCAACCTCTCGCACTGCTTCGGCCTGCCGCTCGTCGTCGAGCGCGTCGGCGACCGCTGGACCGCCCACGGCCTGCCCCTGAAGTAGCGGACGAAGCGCCGGCGTCCCGCACAGCCGCCCGCGCCCTGTCCCGGAGGACCCCCACCGCCCTACCATGACCATGTGGACATCGACGCATGGGTCTGGTGGCTGATCGGCGCGGTGGGGCTCGGCATTCCGCTGGTCCTGACCGCGATGCCCGAATTCGGCATGTTCTCCGTCGGAGCGGTGGCGGGGGCGGTGACCGCCGCCCTCGGCTTCGGCATCGTTCCCCAGGTACTCGTCTTCGTCGTCGTCTCGGTCGCGCTGATCGCGGTGGTACGCCCCATCGCCGCCCGCCATCGCGACGACAGGCCCCAACACGTCTCCGGCATCGACGCCCTGAAGGGGCGTCAGGCGGTGGTCCTGGAGCGGGTCGACGCAAGCGGCGGAGGGCGGATCAAACTCGCGGGCGAGATCTGGTCCGCCCGGGCGCTCGACTCCGATCTGACCTTCGAACCGGGCGAGCAGGTCGACGTCGTGGACATCGACGGGGCCACCGCCGTCGTCATGTGACCGAACCTCGCCCATGACATTCCGTCATCTGCGAAACTCGATCATCGAAGGCCACCCGGCAGTCAACCGGCAGCGAAGGGCACGGGGAACACGATGTCAGCAGTCATCATCGTCCTGATCATTCTGGTGGTGCTCGTCTTCATCGCCCTGATCAAGACGATCCAGGTCATTCCGCAGGCGAGCGCGGCGATCGTGGAGCGCTTCGGCCGCTACACCCGCACGCTCAACGCCGGGCTGAACATCGTCGTCCCGTTCATCGACTCGATCCGCAACCGGATCGACCTGCGCGAACAGGTCGTCCCGTTCCCGCCGCAGCCGGTGATCACCCAGGACAACCTCGTCGTCAACATCGACACGGTCATCTACTACCAGGTGACCGACGCGAGGGCCGCGACCTACGAGGTCGCCAGCTACATCCAGGCGATCGAGCAGCTCACCGTCACCACCCTGCGCAACATCATCGGTGGCATGGACCTGGAGCGGACCCTGACCTCCCGCGAGGAGATCAACGCCGCCCTCCGCGGCGTCCTCGACGAGGCCACCGGCAAGTGGGGCATCCGCGTCAACCGCGTCGAGCTCAAGGCGATCGAGCCGCCGACCTCCATCCAGGACTCGATGGAGAAGCAGATGCGCGCCGAGCGCGACAAGCGCGCCGCGATCCTCACCGCCGAGGGCACCCGCCAGTCCGCCATCCTCACCGCGGAGGGCGAGAAGCAGTCCGCGATCCTGCGCGCCGAGGGCGAGTCCAAGGCCGCCGCCCTGCGCGCCGAGGGCGAGGCCCAGGCCGTCCGCACGGTCTTCGAGGCCATCCACGCCGGCGACCCGGACCAGAAGCTGCTCTCGTACCAGTACCTCCAGATGCTCCCGAAGATCGCCGAGGGCGACGCCAACAAGCTCTGGATCGTGCCCAGCGAGATCGGCGACGCCCTCAAGGGCCTCTCGGGCGCCTTCGGCAACAAGGAAGGCAGCGTCCCCGGCTTCAACACCAAGGGCTCCGGGACCGAAAGGCGAGACGAACCCCCGGTTGACTGACACGTACACGTAATTCTCGTGCATGATCGGTGCGAGCCCCTCGACCCGGACGACGTCAGGGCGGGGAGGCGACTCACTGACCATGTAAGGAGATGGCGTTGTCCATCTGGGAAGCCCTGGCAGTCTTCGCCGCCGGCATCGGCGCCGGCACCATCAACACCATCGTCGGATCGGGAACGCTCCTCACGTTCCCGGTCCTTCTCGCGACCGGACTCCCCCCGATCACCGCGAACGTCTCCAACGCCCTCGGCCTCGTCCCCGGCTCCATCAGCGGAGCCATCGGCTACCGGGCCGAACTCAAGGGCCAGAAGCGCCGCATCATCCGCCTCGGCGCCGCCGCCCTCGTCGGCGGCCTGATCGGCGCGATCCTGCTCCTCGCGCTGCCGTCCGACGCCTTCGACGCGATCGTCCCGGTCCTCATCGGCCTCGCCCTCGTCCTGGTCGTCCTCCAGCCCCGCATCGCCGCCGCCGTCAAGCGCCGCCGCGAACAGACCGGCACCGAGGCCCACCCCGACGGCGGCCCCGCCCTCCTCGTCGGCCTCCTCCTCGCCAGCATGTACGGCGGATACTTCGGCGCCGCCCAGGGCGTGCTCTACCTCTCCCTGATGGGCCTGCTGCTCCACGACACCCTGCAGCGGATCAACGCCGTCAAGAACATCCTCGGCGCCCTCGTCAACGGCGTCGCCGCCGTCTTCTTCCTCTTCGTCGCCGAGTTCGACTGGACGGCCGTCCTGCTCATCGCCATCGGCTCCACCATCGGCGGCCAGATCGGCGCCAAGGTCGGCCGCAAGCTGCCGCCCACCGTCCTGCGCGGGGTGATCATCGCCGTCGGCGTCATCGCCATCCTCCAGCTGACGCTCCGTTAGGCCCGTCGGCCGGAACGACGGAAGGGCCCGCCTCCCCACACCGGGGGAGGCGGGCCCTTCCGTACGAGACGGGGTTACGCGACAGCCTTCGCCAGCCACTCCGGCAGCTCCGACCGCTCGCTCGCCCGCATCGCCAGCAGCATCGCGTCCGCGGGCGTCGGCTCGAACGGCTTGAACAGCAGCGGCATCCCCGCCTGCTCCGGCGTCCTGGCGGCCTTGCGGTGGTTGTCCTCGGCGCAGGAGGCGACCGTGTTCAGCCAGCTGTCCCCACCGCCCTGGGCACGCGGCACCACGTGGTCGACGGTCGTCGCCCGCCGCCCGCAGTACGCGCACCGGTGCTGGTCCCGCACCAGCACCCCCCTCCTCGACCACGGTGCCTGTCTTCGGAACGGCACCCGGACGTAGCGGCAGAGCCTGATCACCCGCGGCACCGGAAGATCGACGGCCGCACCTCGGACCCGCAGATCGGGATGGGCGTGCTCGACGACGGCCTTGTCCGTCAGGACAAGCACCACCGCGCGGTTGAGAGAGACCGTCGACAGCGGCTCGAAGCTCGCGTTGAGTACCAGCGTGTCCCGCATTGTGCCCACCTCCCGTGTGCAGGCCCGGCCCCGGAGCGGGGCGGTGGGGCCTGGATCAACGATGGCCGGGCCGGCCGGGGTCGGACAACGCAATATTTCCCGCGCAACAAAAGATGCCCGCTTCTGATCTCTCCAAGACCAGAAGCGGGCAAACAACAAACGAACGATCAGACCGCCGCGGGAGCCGTGTACTCACCGATCAACTGGGCACGCCCCAGCGTGTGGAACCGCAGGTTGAACCCGACCACCGCCGGCGCCACATCACCGTCCGGACCGAGCTTCTCGCTGTCCACCGCGTACACCGTGAACACATAACGGTGCTCTTCCCCCGCCGGGGGAGCGGCACCACCGAAGTCCTTCGAGCCGTAGTCGTTCCGGACGTGCACGGCCCCGGCCGGCAGCCCCTCGAACGACCCCGACCCGGCACCGGCGG
Organism: Streptomyces sp. CB02980; assembly: GCF_014451325.2. GTDB lineage: Bacteria > Actinomycetota > Actinomycetes > Streptomycetales > Streptomycetaceae > Streptomyces. The sequence continues at coordinate 5,171 of NZ_JACSCH020000045.1, forward strand.
GCAGCTCGGTCACCGACACCGGGATGTCGAACAGCACCCAGTGCCAGAACCCGCTGCCCGTCGGGGCGTCCGGGTCGAAGCAGGTGACGGCGAAGCTCTTCGTCTCCGCCGGGAACCCCTCCCAGCGCAGCTGCGGCGAGGTGTTCCCCGCCGCGTACACCTGCGCGTCCTTCAGAACCCCGCCCGGCGCGATGTCGTCGCTCACCACGGTGAACGCCGCCACCGGCGGATGGAAGTCATGCGGGAGCGGCGCCCTCTTGCCCTCGGACACGTCGAAACCTCCGTATCGCCCGTACTGCCTCAGCAGCCTTTACGGGCCCGAGCCTAGAGCCAGTTGCGACGGCCGCCGACCTCGGCGAGCCACTGGTTCAGGTAAGCCGCCCAGTCGGTGGCGTGGAAGTCGTTCAGACCCACCTTGAACGCACGGAACGAGTCACTGCCCTCACCGAACAGACCCGGCTTCTTGTCCATCTCCAGGACGACGTCCATCTCACGGTCGTCCGCGACGAAGCTGACCTCGACCTGGTTCAGCCCCCGGTACTGCTGCGGCGCGAAGAACTCGATCTCCTGGTAGAACGGCAGCTTCTGCCGCGTCCCGCGGATGTGCCCGCGCTCCATGTCCGCGCTCTTGAAGCGGAAGCCCAGCTGGAGGAACGCGTCGAGGATCGCCTGCTGCGCCGGCAGCGGGTGCACGTTGACCGGGTCCAGGTCACCGGAGTCCACCGCGCGCGCGATCTCCAGCTCGGTGGTCACACCGATGTTCATCCCGCGCAGCTGCTGCCCCGAGACCGAGGTCACCGGGGTCTCCCACGGGATCTCCAGACCGAACGGCACCACGTGCACCGCGCCGGCCTTCACCTCGAAGGCACCGCCCAGACGGACCTTGACGAACTCGATGTCCTGCTTCTGCTCCTGGTCGCCGCCCTCGACCTCGACCCGCGCCTGCAGGCCGACGGAGAGCCCCTCGATCTGCTGGTCGACACTGCCGCCCTGGATCCGGACCTCACCCTGGACGACACCGCCCGGAACCACGTTCTCCTCGGTGAGCACCGTCTCCACGGTGGCCCCACCGGCGCCCAGGCTCGCGAGCAGCTTCTTGAATCCCATGACCTTCACTCCTTCTCAGTCCTGACCCCTACATACGCGCGACGACCGTAGTCGGTTCCCCACCGGACCCCCACTACGCTCGTGCGCCATGAGCGAGAGCCCCGACCGTACGCCGCTCCCACGGACCTTCTTCGACCGCCCGGTCCTGGAGGTCGCCCCCGACCTCCTCGGCCGCACACTCGTCCGCCGTTCACCCGAAGGCCTGATGGAACTGCGCCTGACGGAGGTGGAGGCGTACGCCGGCGAGATCGACCCCGGCTCGCACGCCTTCCGGGGCCGCACGGCACGCAATGCCGTCATGTTCGGCCCGCCCGGACACGCGTACGTCTACTTCACCTACGGCATGTGGCACTGCCTCAACCTGGTCTGCGGCCCCGAGGGCCAGGCGAGCGGGGTGCTGCTGCGCGCGGGGGAGATCCTGAAGGGCGCCGACCGGGCCCGCCCCCGCCGCCGCTCGGCCCGCCACGACCGTGAACTGGCCAAGGGGCCGGCCCGCCTGGCCACGGCCCTCGACATCGGCCTCTCCCTGAACGGCACCGACACCTGCGCCGGCCCGGACGCCCCTCTCTCCCTCCTCACCGGTACGCCGCCGGCCCCCGACCACATCCGCAACGGCCCCCGTACGGGAGTCGGCGGCGACGGCGCCCCGCACCCCTGGCGCTTCTGGATCGACAAGGACCCGACCGTGAGTCCGTATCGTCCCCACACGCCCCGAAGGCGCACACTTGACTCAGGACGTCCGACCGCCTAACGTAGCCCGAGCAGCTGGTTACGGGCCTGCTTGTTCGAGCACCCCGCAGCTGCCACCCACTACTCAAGATGACTCCCCAGCAGGGGCTTATTTCGGCATGCCGAAATTCGAATTCGGTTGCTCGATTATGAGTCGCCGAAGAAATCAGCTAATGTAGTGACCACGCCGAAAGGCGAAAGGCAGCCAACAGGCCACCGGATACAAACTCCGAACCGGAAACGGAACGGAAAACGATCTGGTAAGGTTGGAAACACGAAGGGAAGCCCGGAGGAAAGCCCGAGAGGGTGAGTACAAAGGAAGCGTCCGTTCCTTGAGAACTCAACAGCGTGC
>NZ_JACSCH020000046.1 GCF_014451325.2 Streptomyces sp. CB02980
CTCAAGTCCAACCTCGGACACGCCCAGGCCGCCGCCGGTGTCGGCGGCGTCATCAAGATGGTCATGGCCCTGCGGCAGGAAGAGCTGCCCGCGTCCCTGAACGTGAGCGAGCCCAGCGCGCTCGTCGACTGGGAGTCCGGCGGCGTCGAGGTCCTCACCGAGGCCCGCCCGTGGCCCGCCGTCGAGGACCGGGCCCGGCGCGCCGGTGTCTCGTCCTTCGGCATCAGCGGCACCAACGCCCACGTCATCCTCGCCGAAGCCCCCGCGACCGAGCCGGCCGCATCCGGGCCCGGCTCCGGGGACGACGACGCCGCGCCCCTCTGGGTGCTGTCCGGCCGTACCGACGCGGCGCTGCGCGCCCAGGCCACCGCACTCGTCGACGCCCTGACCGCCTCCGACGAGGTGGCGGACCGTGACCTCGGCCGCGCTCTGGCCACCACCCGTACCGCGCTCGATCACCGCGCGGCCGTCACCGCCGAGGACCGCTCCGAGGCCGTCGCGGCGCTGGCCGCGCTCGGCCGCGGCGAGCCGCACTCCGCGCTGACGCTCGGCACGGCACGCCCCGACGACGGTCTCGCCTACCTCTTCACCGGGCAGGGCAGCCAACGCGTCGGCATGGGCCGTGAGTTGTACGCGAGCGAGCCGGTCTTCGCCGCCGCCCTCGACGCGGTGTGCGCCGAACTCGACGCCTGCCGCAGCTCCGTGCCCGGTACTCCGCCGATCCGCGAGGTGATGTTCGACGACGCCGAGGCGCTCAACCGGACCGAGAACACCCAGTGCGCCCTCTTCGCCCTCCAGGTGGCGCTGTTCCGGCTCCTTGAGCACCGGGGCCTGGCTCCGGACGCCGTGCTCGGCCACTCCATCGGCGAGTTCGCCGCCGCCCATGTCGCCGGGATCCTCACCCTGCCGGACGCCTGTGCCCTGGTCGCCGCGCGCGGCCGGCTCATGCAGGCCCTGCCGGCCGGTGGCGCGATGCTGGCCGTCCAGGCGTCGCAGGAGGAGGTCCTCCCGCTCCTCGAAGGCCGCGAGCACGAGGTGAGCATCGCCGCCGTCAACGGCCCCCTGGCCGTCGTCGTCTCCGGCGACGTCGAGGCCGTCGAGCAGGTCGCCGAGGCGTTCGCCGCCTCCGGCCGCAAGACGCGCCGGCTCGTCGTCAGTCACGCCTTCCACTCGCACCGCATGGACGGGATGCTCGACGCCTTCGCGGCCGTGACCGCGGGCGTCGCGTACGCGGAGCCGCGTATCGCCATGGTGTCCACCGTCACCGGCGGACCCGTCGACGTCACCGCCGACTACTGGGTGCAGCAGGTGCGCCGGGAAGTGCGGATGTCCGACGGTCTGGCGGCGCTCCACGGCCTCGGGATGCGGACCTTCCTCGAACTCGGCCCGGACGGTGTGCTTTCGGCGCTGGGCCAGGACTGCCTCGACGACGACGCGCTGGCGTTCGTCCCCGTGCTGCGGCGCGGCAGGTCCGAGCACCGCACCCTGGCCGCCGCGCTCGGCGCCCTGCACGTCCGTGGCCGAGGCCCGGACTGGGACGCCGTGTTCGGCCCGGGACCGACGCCCGGACTGCCCACGTACGCCTTCCAGCGGGAGCGGTACTGGCTGACCGCGCGCGGCACCGAAGGAGCGGCCGGTCACCCGCTGCTCGGCCCCGCCGTCGAACTCGCCGAATCCGGGCAGGTCGTCCTGACCGCCCGGCTCGGCCGCCGTACCCACCCCTGGCTCGCCGACCACGCCGTCCTCGGTTCGGTCCTGCTGCCCGGCACCGCCTTCCTCGAACTCGCCGCCCGCGCGGGCTCGCAGACCGGTACGCCGCGGGTCGCCGAACTCACCCTGCTCGCACCGCTGGTGATCCCCGAGGAGGGCCGCGCCGAGGTGCAGCTCGTCGTGGCCGCATCCGGCGACGACGGACAGCGGGCGCTGACCGTGCACGCCCGCACCGAGACGCCGGACGGCGCCGTCGAGCCGTGGACCCTGCACGCCACCGGAGCCCTCGCCCCGCACGACGGAGCCCCCGCGACCGCGACGGGCCTGCCCTCCGCCGAGGCCGAGCCGCTGGCCGTCGACGGCTGCTACGACGAGCTGGCCACCGCGGGATACGCCTACGGGCCCGTCTTCCAGGGCCTGCGCGCCGCGTGGCGGCACGGCACGGACCTCGTCGCCGAGGTCGCCCTTCCGCCGTCCGTCACCGACGCCGCCTCGTACGGGCTGCACCCGGCGCTGCTCGACGCGGCCCTGCACCCGATCGTCATGACGGCGCTGGACGACGGCAACCGCCGCCTGCTGCCCTTCTCCTGGCACGGTGTGACCGTCCGCCAGCCCGGCGCCCGTACCGCCCGCGTGGTCATCACCACCACGGGGCCGGACGCGGTGTCGCTGACCCTGCTCGACGAGTCCCGCGCGGTGGTCGCCGAGGTCGAGGAACTGGTCCTGCGCCCGGTGAGCGACGAGGTGGCCGTCCCGCGGTCCCTCCACCGGCTGGACTGGATCCCGGCCACGGTGGACCGGGAGCCGTCGCCGTCGGCCGCCGCGCTCGGCGCCGCCGACCTGGGCGTCGGTGCGCTGTACGCCGATCTCACGGCCCTGGGCGAGGCCCTCGACGCGGGGCTTCCCGCCCCCGCGGTGGTCTTCGCGCCGCTCGCGGACCTCGGGGACTCCGGTGACGTCACCGGTCCCGTGGAGCGCGCCGACGGGTCGGGGGCCGGATCCCGGACCGCCGTGCACCGTGCGCTCGCCCTGCTCCAGAAGTGGCTGACCGACGACCGGCTCGCCGACTCCCGGCTGGTGCTCGTCACCCGGGCCGCCGTGGCCACGGCGGCGGACGCCGACGTGGACCCCGACCTCGCCGCCGTATGGGGTCTGGCCCGCTCGGCGCAGACCGAGAACCCCGGACGGATCGGGCTCCTCGACGTGGGGTCGGCAGCCGATTGCCGTACCGCCCTGCCGCTCATCGGTGCGGAGCACCAACTCGCCGTACGAGGCGAGGAGTTGCTTGTACCGATGCTCGGCCGGGCGATGGGCGACGGTTCTCTGGTTCCCCCGGCCGGAGTCACGGCCTGGCGGCTCGGGGTCCGTGACCGCGGGACCCTGGACCACCTGGCGCTCGAACCCTGCCCGGAGGCCCTGGCCCCGCTGGCCGACGGCGAGGTACGCATCGCCGTGCGCGCCGCGGGCGTCAACTTCCGCGACGTCCTGAACACCCTCGGCCTCTACCCCGGCGACCCCGGTCTGCTCGGCCTCGAAGGCGCCGGTGTGGTCACCGAGGTCGGGCCCGGTGTCACCGGTCTCGACGTCGGCGACCGGGTCATGGGCCTGTTCTCCGGGGCGTTCGGCCCGGTGGTCGTCGCCGATCAGCGGCGGGTCGCCGTGATGCCCGGCGACTGGACCTTCGCCCAGGCGGCGTCCGCGCCCATCGTGTTCCTCACCGCGTACCACGCCCTGGTCGACCTGGCCGGCCTGACCGCGGGCGAACGCGTCCTGATCCACGCCGCCGCCGGCGGCGTCGGGATGGCCGCCGTCCAGCTGGCCCGGCATCTCGGGGCGGAGGTGTACGGCACGGCGGGCCCCGGTAAGTGGGACGCCCTGCGTTCCCTCGGCCTGGAAGGCGCGAACCTGGCGTCGTCCCGCACCCTGGACTTCGAGTCCGCGTTCGGCGCCGCCACCGAGGGCCGTGGCATGCACGTCGTACTGAACTCGCTCGCCGGTGAGTTCATCGACGCCTCCCTGAGGCTGCTGCCGAACGGCGGCCGCTTCGTGGAGATGGGCAAGACCGATCTGCGCGACCCGGAACAGGTCGCGGCCGACCACCCCGGGGTGAACTACGGCTTCTTCGATCTGCTCCAGGAGCCGACGGAGCGGATCGCCGAACTCCTCACGGACGTGCTGCGGTTGCTGTCCTCGGGCGCGCTCACTCCGCTGCCGCTGAGCACCTGGGACGTACGCCGGGCACCGGAGGCGTTCCGACACGTCAGCCAGGCCCGCCACATCGGCAAGGTGGTCCTCACCCTGCCGGCGGCCCTCGACCCGGACGGTACGGTCCTGGTCACCGGCGCCACCGGCGCCCTCGGCGGGCTCGTCTCGCGGCATCTGGTCACCGAGCACGGCGCCCGCCGTCTGCTCCTCGTCAGCCGCCGGGGTCCCGACGCGCCGGACGCCCGGGAACTGGCTTCCGAGCTCACCGAGTTGGGCGCGCAGGTGACTCTCGCCGCCTGTGACACCGCCGACCGCGACGCGCTCGCGCAGCTGCTCACCGGCGTACGGCTGACCGCCGTCGTCCACGCGGCAGGGGTGCTCGACGACGGTGTGATCACCGCCCTCACCCCGGAGCGCCTCGACACGGTGCTCGCCCCCAAGGCCGCCGCGGCCCGCAATCTGCACGAGCTGACCGCGGACCACGACCTCGCGGCCTTCGTCCTCTTCTCCTCCGTCATGGGCGTCATCGGTGGTGCCGGCCAGGGCAACTACGCCGCGGCCAACACCTACCTCGACGCCCTGGCCCAGCACCGCAGGGCACAGCGCCTCCCCGCCCTCTCGCTGGCCTGGGGCATGTGGGCGGACACCGCGGGACGACCGGGCGCCGCCGGAATGGCGGGGTCCCTGTCCGGAGCCGACCGGGGTCGGCTCGCCCGGACCGGCCTCGCGCCCATCGACCGGACGGAGGGCCTGGCCCTGCTCGACGCGGCACTGCGCATGGACACCGCCGCGCTCGTCCCCGCTCCGCTCGACCGTGCCACCCTCGCCGCACTGGGCACCCAACTGCCCACCGTGCTGCGGGATCTGGCGCCGGCCTCACCGCGACCGGCCCAGGCGGCGGCCACCGCCGCGGCCCCGACGACCGCGACCCTGCGCGACCGGCTCGCCGCACTGGCCCCGGCCGAGCGGGAGGAACTGCTCCTCGACCTCGTCCGGGTGCAGACCGCCGCCGTGCTCGGCCGATCCTCCGCGTCCGGCATTCCCGCCGACCGGTCCTTCAAGGACATGGGCTGCGACTCGCTGACGCTCGTGGAACTCCGCAACAGGCTGCAGACCAGCGCCGATCTGCGACTGCCCGCGACCTTCCTGTTCAACTACCCCACGCCGCTGGCGGTCGTGGCCCATCTGCACAGCGAACTGGCCCCGGCCGAGGCGGAGTCCGTCGCCTCCGGCGACTCGCAGGCCGTACCCGGCCTGGTCGAACTCGACGGCCTCGAAGCGGCGCTCGCCGCACTGCCGGACGACACCCGGGACGACGTCAGGGACGAGATCGTCCAACGACTTCAGGCCCTGGTGGCCCGCGTACCGGCTCAGCGGACCCAGGCCGACGACAAGGATCTGGCCGCACGGGTCGAGTCGGCCTCGGTCGACGAGCTCCTCGCGTTCATCGACTCCGAACTCTGACCCCGATCCCCACTCCGACCACAACTCCACCCGCGCACCGCACGGACCCGGACCTCGGTCCGCTCATCCTGTTCGCCGCGCGCGGCACGCCCGGGCACATCCCACGGGCGTGCCGTGCCCGGACCGCGCACACGCACAACTTCACGACGCCTACGGGGGCATCATCGTCATGACAACACCGGACAACGACAAACTCGTCGAATACCTCAAGCGCCTCACCGTCGACCTCCACCAGTCCCGTCAGCGGGTCCGTGAGCTGGAGGCCGGCACCAACGATCCGATCGTGATCGTCGGCATGGGGTGCCGTTTCCCGGGCGGGGTGGACTCGCCCGAGGCGCTGTGGCAGGTCGTTGCCCAGCAGCGCGATGTGATCTCCGGACTCCCCACCGACCGCGGCTGGGACCTCGACGGTCTCTACCACCCGGACCCGGACCACTCCGGCACGTCCTACGTGCGCGACGGTGGATTCCTGAGCGGCGCCGCCGAGTTCGACCCCGCGTTCTTCGGGATCGCTCCCCGCGAGGCGCTGGCGATGGACCCGCAGCAGCGGCTGCTCCTCGAAGTGTCGTGGGAGGCCCTGGAGCGGGCGGGAATCGCCCCCGGAACGCTGCACGGCACGTCGACGGGCGTGTTCCTGGGCGCGATCGCCCAGGAGTACGGTCCGCGCCTTGGTGAGGCGGCGGCGGGTTCCGCCGGGTTCGGTCTGACGGGCACGACGTCGAGCGTGGCCTCGGGCCGGGTGGCCTACACCCTGGGCCTGCAGGGCCCCGCGCTCACGGTCGACACGGCATGCTCCTCCTCCCTCGTCGCGCTGCATCTCGCCGTACAGGCCTTACGGTCCGGCGAGTGCTCGCTGGCCCTCGCGGGCGGTGTGACGGTCATGTCGACACCCGGCATCTTCGTCGAGTTCTCGCGTCAGCGGGGGCTCGCGGCGGACGGCCGCTGCAAGTCGTTCTCCGCGGACGCCGACGGTACGGCGTGGGCCGAGGGCGTCGGTGTCCTCATCGTCGAGCGGCTGTCCGACGCCCGTCGGCTCGGTCATGAGGTCCTTGCCGTGGTCGCCGGGACGGCCGTCAACCAGGACGGCGCGTCCAACGGACTCACCGCGCCCAGCGGCCCCGCTCAGGAGCGGGTCATCCGGGCCGCCGTCCAGGACGCCGGGGTCTCGTTCTCCGGAGTCGACGCGGTCGAGGCCCACGGCACCGGCACCGTCCTCGGCGACCCCATCGAGGCACAGGCGCTCCTCGCCACGTACGGCAGCGAGCGTGACGGCGGTCAGCCCCTCATGCTGGGCTCCCTCAAGTCCAACCTCGGACACGCCCAGGCCGCCGCCGGCGTCGGCGGCGTCATCAAGATGGTCATGGCCCTGCAGCACGGTGAGCTGCCCGCGTCCCTGAACGTGAGCAAGCCCAGCGAGCTGGTGGACTGGGAGTCCGGCGGCGTGCACGTGCTGACCGAGCCGCGCCCGTGGCCCGCCGTCGAGGACCGGGCCCGGCGGGCCGGTGTCTCGTCCTTCGGCATCAGCGGCACCAACGCCCACGTCATCCTGGCCGAGGCTCCGGCGGCCGAGCCGGTCGCCGGGGACGCGCCCGAGCGTCCCGAGGCCGGTGCCGGTCTGCCGTGGATGGTGTCGGCGCGTTCGGCCGATGCGCTCGCCGAGGCCGCGGGCCGACTGGCCGAGTATGTACGGGCACGGCCCGAGCTCAGCCCGGCCGATGTGGCGTTCTCCCTGGCCGCCAAGCGGTCCGCCTTCGAGTCCCGAGCCGTGATCCCGGGCGCCGAGGGGAGGGACGGGCTCCTCGCCGGTCTCGACGAGCTCGCCTCCCGCGAGGTCGACGGTGAGAACGGCGTGTCCCCTTCCCGAGCCGTCTTCGTGTTCCCCGGGCAGGGGTCGCAGTGGGTCGGGATGGCAGTCGCACTCCTCGACTCCTCCCCCGTCTTCGCCCA
>NZ_JACSCH020000047.1 GCF_014451325.2 Streptomyces sp. CB02980
ACCGAGATGCCGCGCGAGCTGCACGGCCGCCATCCCGACGCCACCCGCCCCCGCGTGGATCAACACCCGCTCACCCGGACGAAGACCCGAAAGCTCCCCGAGGGCGTAGTACGCCGTCAGGAACGCCACCGGCACTGATGCCGCCTCCGCGAACGACCACTCCGTCGGGATCGGCGCCACGGTCCGCGCGTCAGCCACCACCACGTCGCCGAACGACTCCGGGATCAGGCCCATGACGCGGTCCCCGACGGCCAGTCCGGTGACGTCCGGACCGATCTCGGTGACCACCCCGGATCCCTCGCTGCCGAGCGTGGCCTCGCCCGGGTACATGCCCAACGCGATCAGTACGTCACGGAAGTTCAGGCCCGTGGCACGCGTCGACAGCCGGACCGTTCCCGGCGACAGGGTCTCGGCGGCCCGCGGGTGCGGGATCGTGGTCAGCTCGGTCAGCGTCCCGCCGGGCCCGATCGACAGCCGCCACGGGCCTTGCTCGGGAAGCCGCAGCCGGCCGGTCTCGTCGAGTTCCCCGAGGGCCGGCGCGATCACCTCATCGCCGCGCAGTGCCAGCTGATCGAGGCCCCCGGCCAGTACGGCGGACAGGGGCAGCGCGCGAAGAGTGTCGTCCTCGGTGCGAGCATCCCTCGGGTCGAGGTCCAGGAGGACGAAGCGATCCGGGTGCTCCGTCTGGGCAGACCTGATCATGCCCCAGACCGCGGACATGGCCGGGTCCACCGGGGACACCGGCGCCTCTGTGGTCACGGCGCCCCGGGTGAGCACCATCAGCCGGGCGTCGGCCAGGTGGGGCGAGGCGAGGAACGCCTGCGTCTCGGTCAGCAGCCGTACGAGGACCGCCTCGGCGCGAACGGCTTCCGCTTCCCCGGCCTCGTGCCCGTCGCCGGTCCCGCCGGTCCCGTCGGATGCGCCGGACGTGCCGGTCCCGTCGGATGCGCCGGACGTACCGGACGTGCCGGACGTGCCGGACGTGCCGGACGTGCCGGACGTGCCGGACGTGCCGAGGCAGGAGAGCACCACCACCGAGGGTGACGCGGCTCCGCTCTTCAGCGCCTGGTTCAGCGAGGCCAGGTCCGTGTGATCGCCCGCGCCGCTCCCCACCAGCACCCATTCCGGCGCCGGGTCGCTCATGCTGTCGACGGCCAGGTCGGGCACCGGTGCCCACCGCATCCGCAGGAGTCGCGCGGCGGAGGCCGGGGAACCCGCAAGGCTCGCCTGGTTGACCGGCCGGAAGGCGAGGGAGTCGACGGTGACGACGGGCCGTCCGGTCGGGTCGACGGCCTCGACGGTCACACCGTCGGCACCCCGACGCAACCGCGCATGCAGAGTCCGCGCACCGGTGCGGTGCACCGTCACGCCCGTGAACGCGAACGGAAGCCCGCCCTCACCACTGCCGGAAGTGGCGGCGAGGGCATGGAGTGCCGCATCCAGCAGGGCCGGATGCAGAGCGAAACCGGACGGATCGTCGGGCAGGACGACCTCCGCGTACACGTCCTCACCGTCCTGCCAGACCTGCTTCAGCCCCCGGAAGACGGGGCCGTAGTCGAACCCGGCATCCGCCAGCCCGGCGTAGACGTCCTCCGCCGCAACTGCTTCGCCCGCGGGAGGCCACGACCAGGCCGCATCGGTCGTCTCAGCCGCTCCGTCGACCTCGACCGCCGCGGTCAGGGCGCCGGTGCCGTGCCTCGTCCACTCACCCTCCCCGGTGTCCGGGCGCGAATGGACGTCGACCGCCCGTCGCCCGTACTCGTCGGGTTCGTCGACCACGACCTGCACCGTCACACCCGGCCCGTCCTCGGCCAGCACCAACGGCGCCTGCAGGGTCAACTCCTCGACCCGCGCACACCCCACCTGAAGACCGGCATGCGCCACCAGATCCACGAACGCGGTCCCCGGCAGCACGACCACACCGGACACCGCGTGATCGGCCAGCCACGGCTGCGCGGACACCGACAACCTCCCCGTCAGCACCACACCGCCACCGGCCAGCGACACCTGTGCCCCGAGCAGCCGATGGCCGGCGACCGCCAGCCCCGCGCCCGTGAGCGACCCACCGGCCGCTCCCGAGGACCCCGCCACCCAGTAGCGGCGCCGCTGGAAGGCGTACGTCGGTACGTCAGCAAGCTCACGCGTCCCGGGAACCCACTGACCCCAGTCGACCTCGACGCCGTGGACGTGGAGCCGGGCCAGACCGGTCAGCACGCTGGTGACCTGGTCACGGTCGCGCCGCAGGAAACTCGCGACGGCCTCGCCCTCCCGCTCGGCCATCACGGCGGAGAGGGCCGGCTGCGGACCGACCTCCGCCCACACGCTGGCTCCCAACTCCCGTGCGGTGTCCACCGCGTCGGCGAACCGGACCGGCTGCCGGGCGTGCTCCACCCAGTACGCGGCGCTGCCGAAGTCGGCACCCGCCGACTCGCCACTCACCGTCGAGACGATCGGGATCTGGGGCGCCGCGAACTCCACATCCGCGATGGCGGCGGCGAACTCCTCAAGCATCGGTTCCATCAGCGGGGTGTGGAAGGCGTGACTGACCGGAAGCCACCGGGTCCGCACACCGTCGGCATCCAACTGCTCGACCACACCACGTACGGCATCCGCCTCACCGGCCAGCACGACCGACCCCGGCGCGTTCACCGCAGCCACCCACACACCGGCGAGCCCCGCGATCCGCTCCCGGATCTCCTCCACAGGCGCAGCCACCGAGGCCATCACGCCGTCGCCCGCAATGCCCTGCATCAACGACCCGCGTACACAGGCCAGCCGCACCGCGTCGGGCAGGGTGAGCACACCCGCAGCCACAGCCGCACTGATCTCACCGACCGAATGCCCCACCAGCACATCCGCCCGCACACCGCTCTCGGACAGAACCCGCCACAGGCCCACCTCCAGCGCCACCAGCCCGACCTGGGCGAAGGCCGTCTGGTCGATCAGGTCACCGCGACCGTCCAAACCGAAGAGCACCGGACGCAACGGCTCCGGCAACAACTCATCCGCCACCGCACACACCTCGTCCACCACACCGGCGAACACCTCGAACCGCTCGTACAACTGCGCACCCATCCCGGCGAACTGAGACCCCTGGCCGGTGAACAGCACAGCCGTCTTCCCCGTCACCGGCGAACCGGTCACCAAGCCCTCAGACGGAACGCCCTCGGCCAGCGCATCAAGACCCGCAACCAGATCAGCGACTCCTTCGCCCACCACCACCGCGCGGTCCTGCAGCACCGCCCGACCGGCCAGCGCCGCAGCCACCCCGGCGGCTTCCACGTCCCCGCGACCTCGTACGTACTCCGCAAGCCGCGCCGCCTGCCCCCGCAGGCCCGCCTCCCCGCGCGCCGACACCATCCACGGCACCGGACCCGACACCTCCGCCGCCGGCTCAGGACCGAGCTCGACAGCGGGTGCCTCCTCCAGGATCACGTGGGCGTTGGTGCCACTGACGCCGAACGAGGACACGCCCGCACGCCGCAGCCGCCCCTCCCCGGGCCACGGCACCGGCTCCGTCAGCAGACGCACCTCACCCGCGGACCAGTCCACGTGCGGCGAGGGCTCGTCCACGTGCAGGGTCTCCGGCAGCAGCCCGTGCCGCATCGCCATCACCATCTTGATCACACCGGCCACACCCGCAGCGGACTGTGTGTGCCCGATGTTCGACTTCACCGACCCCAGCCACAGCGGACGGCCCTCCGGCCGGCCCTGGCCATACGTGGCAAGAAGCGCCTGCGCCTCGATCGGGTCACCCAGCCTCGTACCCGTCCCGTGCGCCTCGACGACATCCACCTCACCGCTACCGATACCGGCGTTGGACAGCGCCTGCCGGATCACCCGCTGCTGCGACGGACCGTTCGGAGCCGTCAGACCGTTCGACGCACCGTCCTGATTGACCGCCGAACCCCGCAGCACCGCCAACACCTGATGACCGTTCGCCACCGCGTCCGACAACCGCTCAAGCAGCAGCACACCGACACCCTCGCCCCAGCCCGTACCGTCGGCTCCCGCCGCGAACGGCTTGCACCGCCCATCGGGCGCCAGACCCCGCTGCCGACTGAACTCCACGAACGCACCCGGCGTCGACATCACCGCGACGCCGCCGGCGACCGCCAGACCGCACTCGCCCGCCCGCAGCGCCTGGGCCGCCAGGTGCAGGGCCACGAGCGACGAGGAGCACGCGGTGTCCACCGTGACCGCCGGGCCCTCAAGCCCGAAGACGTACGCAAGCCGACCCGACACCACACTCGCCGCGTTGCCGGTCAGGAAGTAGCCCTCGCTGCCCTCGCCCCCCTGGTCGGCGAACGTGCCGTAGTTCTGCGCGGACGCACCCACGAACACGCCCGTACTGGAGTTGCGCAGGGTCGACACGTCGATGCCCGCGCGCTCGATCGCCTCCCACGAGCACTCCAGTACGAGCCGCTGCTGGGGGTCCATCGCCAGCGCCTCGCGCGGACTGATCCCGAAGAAGCCCGCGTCGAACTCGCCCGCGTCGTAGACGAAGCCGCCGGCCGCCGTGTACGAGGTACCGGTCCCGTCCGGGTCGGTGCCGAACAGCGTGTCGAGGTCCCAGCCCCGGTCCTTCGGGAAGTCGGATATCGCGTCGCCACCGGCGGCGACGAAGTCCCACAGGTCCTCGGGCGAGCGCACTCCACCGGGGAACCGGCAGCTCATGCCGACGATGGCGATCGGGGCGTGCTGCTCGGCCTCGAGTCGCTCCAGACGCTCACGCGTCTCATGCAGGTCCGTGGTGACGAACCGCAGGTAGGACCGGAGCTGTTCCTCGTTAGCCATTTTCGTGAGCCTTCCTCACAGCTGTGATGCAGACAGGCGGTCGGTGCGGGCGGGCGGTCAGGGTCCTAGGAGCGCTTGAACCGCTTGTCGATGAATTCGAAGATCTCCTCGTCGCTCGCCGAGTCGAGCTGTGCGCTCATGTGCTCGGCGTCGCGCGAGGTGTTGTCGCAGGCGTCCAGGAGTTCCCGGAGCCGCTGCGCCACCCTCTTGCGTACGGCGTCGTCCTCGGCCACCTCCGCCAAGGTCCCCGCGAGGCGGTCGATGTCGCCGAACACCCGGGTGGACGGCGGAACGTCCGGGGCCACTCCGAGCAGTTCGGCGCCCAGGTGCTCGGCGAGGATCCTCGGGGTGGGGTGGTCGAACGCCACGGTGGCCGGCAGCCGAAGGCCGGTCTCGGCGCTGAGCCGCTTGCGCAGCTCGACGGAGGCGATGGAGTCGAACCCCATGTCCCGGAAGGCCCGTTCGGGCTCGATGGCGTCGGGGCTCGAGTGGGACAGCACCCGGGCCGCCTCCTCGCAGACCAGCTCGGACAGCAGGTCGAGGCGGTCGGCGGCGTCCAGCCCGTCCAGTCGGGACAGCAGCCCGGAGGCGCCGCCCGCGTCCGCGTCCTGGTGGTCCGCCGCGGCGGTGATCTGCCGGGCTTCGGGCAGGTCCTCGATGAGCGGACGGCGGCGGGCCATGGTGAAGGCGGGTACGAACTGTTCCCAGTCCACATCCGCCACGGCCACGAGCGTCTCGTCCAGGCCGAGCGCCTCGTGGAGTGCCGCGACGGCACGGTCCGGCGCCATGGGCCGCAGGCCGAGCCGGCTCAGCCGCGAACCGGCCTCGCCCCCGCCCATGCCCTCGGCGTCCCACAGCCCCCAGGCGACCGACGTCACGGAGCGATCGGCCGCGCGCAGGCGCTCAGCCAGGGCATCGAGGTACGCGTTCGCGGCGGCGTAGGCACCCTGCCGCGCACCGCCCCAGACCCCGGCGTTCGACGAGAACAGCACCAGCCGCTCGAACGCGCCGTCGGCGAGCTGCTCCGCCAGCGCGTCCGCGCCGCGCACCTTCGCCGCGAGTACGTCTTCCAGATCCGCGGCGGTGAGGTCCGTGAGCGCCACGTCCCGGGCCACCCCGGCGGCGTGGATGACGGTGGTGATCGGCGGGTGGCCGGTGCCGCCCAGGACCTCGGCCAGCTGTCCCGCATCGGTG
>NZ_JACSCH020000048.1 GCF_014451325.2 Streptomyces sp. CB02980
GTGCGGGCTGCGCAGGCGGAGTATCCGGACCGGGTTGTGCTGTTGGATGTGGAGCCGGGTGTCGAGGTCGGTTCGGGGTTGTTGTCGGGTGTGCTGGCTGCTGGTGAGCCGCAGCTTGCGGTGCGTGGTGCGGTGGTGTCGGTTCCGCGTCTGGCGCGTGCTGGTGCCGGTGCCGGTGCCGTGGGTGTGCTCGATTCTGAGGGCACGGTTCTGATCACGGGTGGTACGGGTTCCCTGGCGGGTGTTCTGGCCCGGCATCTGGTGTCGGTGCACGGTGTGCGTCATCTGGTGCTGGCCAGTCGTCGGGGTCCGGCGGCGGAGGGTGCTGCGGAGCTGGTGGCGGAGCTGTCGGCCGAGGGCGCCACGGCGACCGTCGTCGCCTGCGACGTCTCGCAGTACGAAGCCGTCGCTGAGCTGCTCTCCACCCTCACGGCCGAGCGCCGGCTGACCGGCATCGTCCACACGGCCGGTGTCCTCGACGACGGTGTCCTCGCCTCCCTGACCGAGGACCGTCTCGCGGGTGTCTTCGCTCCGAAGGCGGCCGCCGCCCACCACCTGGACGAGCTGACGCGCGGCCTGGACCTCGACGCCTTCGTGGTGTTCTCGTCGGCTGCGGGCATCTTCGGCTCGGCGGGCCAGGGCAACTACGCCGCCGCCAACGCCTACCTCGACGCCCTCATGTTCCGCCGTCGCGCGGCGGGTCTGCCGGGTGTCTCTCTCGCCTGGGGCCTCTGGGAGCAGGTCACCGGCCTCACCGGCAACCTCGCCGCCGTCGACCAGGCCCGTATGGGCCGCGGCGGTGTGCTCGCCCTGTCCTCGACCGAGGGCATGGCGCACTTCGACTCCGCCGTGGCCGGTGACCAGGCGCTGCTCGTCCCGATCAAGATGGACCTGCGTGCGGTACGGGCCGAGGCCACGGCCGGCGGCGGGGTGCAGCCGGTCCTCCGTGGCCTGGTGCGTCCGGGCCGCCGCGCGGCCCAGGCCGGCGCGGGCGACCGTAACGCCCTCGCCCAGCGGCTGGCGGGCCTCGCCCCCGCCGACCAGGAGAAGACCCTTCTGGAGATCATCGCCGCCGAGGCCATGGACGTGCTCGGCGTCAACGTCGGCGACCTGGCCCAGGGCGGTCGGGGCTTCAGCGACCTCGGCTTCGACTCGCTGACGGCGGTCGAGCTGCGCAACCGGCTCAGCGCGGTGACGGGCGTGAAGCTCCCCGCCACGCTGATCTTCGACTACCCGACCCCGCGCGCCCTCGCCCGCTACCTGCGCGACGAGTTCAGCGGGCAGACGGCCACCGTCGCCCCCACCGCGCCGACCACCGCCTCCACGGACGACGACCCGATCGTCATCGTCGGCATGGCCTGCCGCCTGCCCGGCGGCGTCGCCGGTCCGGAGGACCTGTGGCAGATGGTCCACGAAGGCCGCGACGGCATGTCCGGCTTCCCGACGGACCGCGGCTGGAACCTCGACGGGCTCTTCGACTCCGACCCCGACCACGCGGGCACGTCCTACGTCCAGCAGGGCGGCTTCCTCCACGAGGCGGGACGCTTCGACGCCGGGTTCTTCGGGATCTCACCGCGCGAGGCCATGGCGATGGACCCGCAGCAGCGGCTGCTCCTGGAGACCTCGTGGGAGGTCTTCGAACGTGCGGGCATCGACCCGACGCAGGCGCAGGACACCAACATCGGTGTCTTCTCCGGAGTCTCGATCCACGACTACCTGGGTGCGCTGGAGCAGGTGCCCGAGGAGTTCGAGGGCTTCGCGACGACCGCCATCGCCGGCAGCGTCGCCTCGGGCCGTGTGTCGTACGTGTTCGGGTTCGAGGGTCCTGCGGTGACGGTGGACACGGCGTGCTCGTCGTCGCTCGTCGCGATCCACCTGGCGGCGCAGGCGCTGCGGCAGGGCGAGTGCACGATGGCACTCGCCGGCGGCGTGGCCGTCATGGGCTCCCCGGCCGGTGTGCTGGGCTTCTCGCGTCAGCGCGGCCTGGCCGCCGACGGCCGTATCAAGGCCTTCTCCTCCACCGCCGACGGCACGGTCCTCTCCGAAGGCGTCGGTGTCGTCCTCCTGGAGCGGCTCTCGGACGCCCGGAGGAACGGCCACCAGGTCCTCGCAGTTGTCCGCGGCTCGGCCATCAACCAGGACGGCGCGTCCAACGGCCTCACCGCTCCGAACGGTCCGGCCCAGCAGCGGGTGATCCGCAAGGCGCTCGCCGACGCCGGCCTGACGTCGGCGGACGTCGACGTCGTCGAGGCGCACGGTACGGGTACGACGCTGGGCGACCCGATCGAGGCGCAGGCGCTGCTCGCCACCTACGGCCAGGGACGCGAGGAGGGCCGGCCGCTGTGGCTCGGCTCCCTCAAGTCCAACATCGGTCACACGCAGGCCGCCGCGGGCGTCGCCAGCGTGATCAAGATGGTCGCGTCGATGCGGCACGGCATCCTTCCGGCGACGCTGCACGTCGACGAGCCGACCGCGCAGGTCGACTGGACGGCGGGCGAGGTCGAGCTGCTGACGGAGTCCCGGTCGTGGCCGGAGATCGAGCGCCCGCGCCGCGTGGGCATCTCGTCGTTCGGCGTCAGCGGTACCAACGCCCACCTCATCCTGGAGCAGGCGCCGCAGGAGGACCCCGCGCCCGAGGCGCAGCCGTCGCCCGAGGGCGACGCGGTCCTGCCGTTCGTCGTGTCGGCGAAGAGCGCGGCCGCCCTGGCCGGGCAGGCGCAGCGGCTGGCGGCCTTCGTCGAGACCGGGTCCGTCGAGGCGGAGTCCGTCGGGACCGGGTCCGTCGAGGCGGCCTTCGTCGAGACCGGGTTCTCCGGGGCCGACGTGGACGTCCCGCTGGCCGGACTGGCCGCCTCCCTCCTCTCCGACCGCGCGCTCCTCTCGGACCGTGCGGTGGTCGTGGCCGCGAGCCGCGAGGAACTCCTCACCCGTCTCCGGACGCTGGCAGCCGGCGAGTCCGGTCCCGGTGCCACGGCCGGTACCCGAACGGGTACCGGCAAGCTGGTCCTGCTCTTCCCCGGCCAGGGCGCGCAGCGCGCCGGCATGGGGCGCGAACTGTACGCCCGGTACCCGGTCTTCGCGGAAGCGTTCGACCAGGTGTGCGCGGAGCTCGACGCGGCCCTCGCCGGATGGGTGGCCCGCCCGATCCGCGAGCTCGTCTTCGCCGACGAGAACAGCGCCGACGCACGGCTGCTGGACCAGACGGTGTACACGCAGGCGGCACTCTTCGCCGTTGAGACGGCGCTGTTCCGGCTCGTCGAGTCGTGGGGAATCCGCCCCGACGTGGTGATGGGTCACTCGATCGGTGAGATCAGCGCCGCGCACGCGGCGGGCATGCTGTCACTGAAGGACGCCGCGACGATGGTCGCGGCCCGCGGCCGCCTGATGCAGGTGCTGCCGGCAGGCGGCGCGATGGTGGCCGTGGCGGCGGGTGAGGACGAGATTCGCGCCCTGCTGGCCTCCACCACCACCACGGGTGTCGACATCGCCGCCGTCAACGGACCCGCCTCCGTGGTCCTCTCCGGCGACGAGGGTCCCGTGCTCGAACTCGCCGAGCAGCTCAAGGCGTCGGGCCGCAAGGTCAAGCGGCTCGCGGTGTCGCACGCGTTCCACTCCGCCCGGATGGACGCGATGCTCGACGAGTTCGCCGGTGAACTGGCCGCCGTCGCATGGCAGCAGCCGAGCATCCCCGTCGTCTCGAACGTGACGGGCCGCGTCGTCGAGGACGACCTGATGCGGACCGCGGAGTACTGGGTGGAGCACGTGCGCCGCCCCGTACTCTTCGCCGCCGGCGTCCAGGCCGCGCGCGAACACGGCGGCCAGGTGTTCCTGGAGCTCGGTCCTGGCGCGGTACTGACCGGACTCGTCCGGGAGGCCACCGCGGAAGCGGACACCGCGGGCGCGGCGGACGCCGTGTGCGCGCCGGCGATGCGGGACGGCCGCGACGAACGCCAGACACTGCTGGACGCCCTCGCCGAGGCGTTCGTGCGCGGTGTGGACGTCGACTGGACGGCCGTACTGCCTGCCGGTGTTGTCGGTGGTCCGCGCGTCGACCTGCCGACGTACGCCTTCGACCACGAGCACTACTGGCTGAGGACGGCGGGCGCCCCCTCGGACGCCTCGTCCCTCGGGCTGTCGGCCGCCGATCACCCGCTGCTCGGGGCGAAGGTCGACGTCCCGTCGACCGGCGGGCTGCTCTTCACCTCCCGCCTGTCGCTGCGAACCCACTCGTGGCTCGCCGACCACGCCGTTCAGGGTGTGGTCCTGGTACCGGGGACGGCCTACGTGGACCTCGTGGTCCGGGCCGGTGACGAGTTCGGCTGCGGGGTGCTGGACGAGCTGGTCATCGACGCTCCGCTCGTGCTCCCCGAGGAGGGTTCGGTCCGTATCCAGGTCGCTGTCGGCGGTGCGGACGAGTCGGGGCGTCGCACGGTGGGCGTGTATGCGTCCCGTGGTGACGGTGGTGCGGGCGGTGGGCAGGAGTGGACCCGGCATGCGTCGGG
>NZ_JACSCH020000049.1:0-847 GCF_014451325.2 Streptomyces sp. CB02980
CCGGAGGGCCGTCCGCTGTGGCTGGGGTCGGTGAAGTCGAACATCGGGCACACGCAGGCTGCCGCGGGTGTGGCCGGTGTGATCAAGATGGTGATGGCGATGCGGCACGGGCTGCTGCCGGAGTCCCTCCATGTCGATGAACCGTCGTCGCACGTGGACTGGTCCGCGGGTGAGGTGCGTCTGCTGACGGAGCCGGTGCCGTGGCCCGGTGAGGAGCACGTACGGCGGGCGGGGGTGTCCTCGTTCGGGGTCAGCGGCACCAACGCCCATGTGATTCTTGAGGAGCCGTCGGCCGTCGTGCCTTCTGCTGTCGAGCCTGTGGCGGCGACGCCGGGGATGCCGACGTCGGAGATTCCGGGGCCGGTGCCGTGGGTGGTGTCGGGCCGGGGTGACGCGGGTCTGCGGGGTCAGGCGGCCCAGCTGGCGGAGTTCGTCCGGGGCGGCGAGGGTGTCGATGTCGCGGGTGTGGCCGCGACGTTGATGAACCGTGCGGTGCTGGAGGACCGTGCGGTGGTCGTGGGTGAGGGCGTCGCGGAGTTGGGTGCGGGTCTTGATGCGCTGGCGGAGGGCGGTTCGGTCGAGGGCTTGGTGACCGGTTCGCCGGTGGCAGGCAAGAGGGCGGTGTTGTTCACCGGCCAGGGGTCTCAGTTCGCCGGTATGGGTGCGGAGCTGTATGCGCGGTTCGAGGCGTTCGCCGGTGTGGTGGACGAGGTGTGTGCGGTGGCGGATGAGTTGTTGCCGGAGCCGTTGCGTCCGGTGCTCTTCGGTGAGGACGGTCGCGGTGACCTGATCGACCAGACCGCCTTCGCGCAAGTGGGACTGGTGGCGCTGGAGGTGGGCCTGTGGC
>NZ_JACSCH020000049.1:883-3658 GCF_014451325.2 Streptomyces sp. CB02980
GTCGAGAGTGGTGTGCGGGCGGATGTGTTGGTGGGGCATTCGGTCGGTGAGATCAGTGCGGCTGTGGCTGCGGGCGTGCTCACCCTGCCCGACGCGGTGCGGCTGGCCTGTGTACGGGGCCGGCTGATGCAGGGGATGGCCGCCGGCGGGGTGATGGTGTCCGTGGCTGCGCCTGTGGAGGGTATCCAGGAGCGGATCGCCGGGCTTGCCGGTGTGTGGGTGGCTGCGGTGAACGCGCCGGGGTCGGTCGTGCTGGCCGGTGAGGCGGACGCGGTACGCGGCGTGGTCGAGGGGCTGACCGCCGAGGGCGTGCGGACCCGCCCGCTGCCGGTCAGTCACGCCTTCCACACGCCGCTGATGGACCCGATGCTGGAGGATTTCTCCGCGGCGCTGGCGGATCTGTCCTTCGGGCCTGCGGAGATCCCGGTCGTCTCGACGGTGACCGGGGAGCTTGCGGGTGCCGACTTCGGCAGTCCCGCGTACTGGGTGCAGCATGCGCGACAGCCCGTACAGTTCGCCGAATCGATAGACATGGCAAGGGGGTTGGGGGCCCGCATATGGGTCGAGGTCGGTCCGCAGCCGGCTCTGTCCGCCGCGCTGGAGGAGCGTGCGGGCGAGGTCGTCGCGAGCTTCCTGCGGCGTGACCGTGACCAGGTCACCGGTCTGCTGACCGGTCTGGCCCGGCTCCACGTGCACGGCGTCGAGGTCGACTGGGACCAGTGGGTCTCCCGTACGCGACCGCCGGTGGAGATCCCGACGTACGCCTTCCAGCGCCGTCGCTACTGGCCGGCCGGCTCTGCCGGGGCGTCCGCAGGCTCGCTGTCGGGTGTGGGTCTGTCCGGTGCCCACCATCGTCTCCTTGGCGCACAGGTGACGCTCGCCGACGGCGGCGCGGTGTTCACGGGCCGGCTGTCGGTGTCCACGCACCCCTGGCTTGCCGACCATGCCGTATCCGGAACCGTCCTGCTTCCGGGGACCGCGTTCGTCGACTTCATGGCGCACGCGGGTCGGCAGGTGGGATGCCCGCAGGTGCGGGAACTGACTCTGCAGGCTCCGCTGGTGCTGGTCGAGGACGGGCCGGGCGTGGCGATCCAGGTCGTCGTGGACGCCCCCGACGAACACGGGCAGCGGGCCGTCGCCGTCTCCTCCCGCCCGGACACCGAAGCCGGTGAGTGGACCCGGCACGGCACCGGCGCCCTCACCGAGGCGACCGACGGCCCCGGCGCCGGCCTTGGCCCCGACACCGACACCGACACCGCCTGGGTCTGGCCCCCGGCCGGAGCCCCGATCCCGGCGGAGGGCGTCTACGCCGGACTGTCGGACGCCGGATTCGACTACGGCCCGGTCTTCCAGGGGCTGAAGCAGGTCTGGCAGGACGGTGAGGACGTCTACGCGGAGGTCGTCCTGCCCGACGAGCCGGCCGGCTTCGCTCTGCACCCGGCCCTCCTCGACGCCGCGCTGCACGCCCTCGCCGCCGCCTCCGGCCCCGGGTCCGGCGAAGGGGGTCTGCCCTTCGCGTTCACCGGCGTACGGGTGCACCGGCCCGGTGCCTCGGCACTGCGCGTACGGCTGCGCCGGCAGGAGCCCGACGGGGTCGGACTGGAGGCCGTCGACGCCGCCGGAAACCCCGTGGTGTCCATCGACTCGCTGGTGTTCCGGCCGGTCAGCCATGCCGATCTCGCCGCGCCCGGGGTATCCGACGGGGACCTGTTGCACCTGCGATGGACACCGCTCCCCGAACGGGCCCCGGAAGAGGCCCCGGAAGCAGGATCGGCGGGAGCCCCGGCGGACGCGCAGCCGGGCGGCGGTCACGTGCACGCCGTCCCCGACATCGCGGCGGCCTCCGCGGCGGTGCGCGGCGGAACGGCCGAGCCGCACTGGGTGGTGCTGCCCTGCCGCGCCCCCGAGGAGGGGTCGGTCCCGGAACGTGCGCGTGCCCTGACCGTCTGGGTGCTCGGCCAGGTGCAGGCCTTCCTCGACGCACCCGAGATGGCGGGGCGGCGACTGCTCGTCCTGACCCGGGGCGCGGTCGCGGCCGACGAGAGCGACCGTGGCGTCGACGTGTCCGCGGCGGGCGTCTGGGGGCTGGTGCGCTCGGCCCAGTCGGAGCACCCGGACCGGCTGGTCCTGCTGGACGTCGACGCCGAGGTGGGCGACGACGAGTGGCCCGCCCTGCTGTCCGCCCTCTCCGTCGCCCCGCTGCCCCAGCTCGTACGGCGGAGCGGGACGCTGTCGACGCCGCGCCTGGAAGCGGTCGGCGGCGGGGACCTGACCGTCCCGGCGCAGGGCCCGTGGCGTCTCACGGCGGGCTCGGGCGGCACGTCGGCGGAACTCGCCCTGGTGCGGCGGCCCTTGACCGCCGGCGAACCGCTCGGCGAGGGCCTGGTCCGAGTGGCGGTACGCGCGGCCGGGCTCAACTTCCGCGACGTGCTCATCTCGCTCGGCATGTACCCCGGCGCCGCATCGATCGGCGGAGAGGGTGCGGGTGTCGTCACCGAGGTCGGCCCGGGCGTCGCGGGGATGGTGGTCGGTGACCGGGTGATGGGGCTGATGCCGGACTCGTTCGCCGATACGACGGTGGCGGACGCCCGCATGGTCGTCCGCATGCCCGAGGGCTGGACGTTCCAGGAGGCGGCCTCCGTACCCATCGTCTTCCTGACCGCCCGGTACGCCCTCGGGGAGCTTTCGGGTCTTCGTGCGGGTGAGCGGGTGTTGATCCACGCGGGGGCGGGTGGCGTCGGGATGGCGGCCGTGCAGCTCGCGCGGCATCTCGGT
>NZ_JACSCH020000005.1:0-116612 GCF_014451325.2 Streptomyces sp. CB02980
TCCTCCCTGCCGGGCGCGGGCACGGGCGTGCGGGGCGCGCGCCGGGTCGCGGGGAGTATGCCCGTTCGAGGCACCGGGATCACCCGGCGACCGGGGGATCACACGGACGCCGAGGGACGGCCACAGCCGCATACGGCGGCATCGGGGCGGCCGACGGGTCCCCCGACGTCACATGAGGCCGGCGCGCGTGACGAACACGGCGAGCAGGACGACCAGGGTCCACCCGAGGACGTGTTCGAGGAGCTTGGGGCCCCGGTCGTCCTTCGGGCCGCCCGTCCGGGCGCGGAGGAGGAGTCGGGTGGCGGCGGAGGTGGAGGTCATGGCGACCACCTTGCGGTACGGGGGGCGGCCCCGGGGTAGAGACGTCGGTCACGCCCCCCGGGGCCAAGCCGTCGCGTCAGACGACGCCGAGGGCCGCGAGTGCCTTGCGCTGCGCGGGCGAGGGCCGGTCGGGGAAGTAGAGGTAGCAGACCCCTCCTGTGCCGGAGACCACTTTCCCGCTCGCGTTGTACCGCTTGGTGCGGAGCCAGATGTTCTCCCACTCGCGCCGCCGGTAGACCCGGCGGACGGCCTCGTTGCTGGGCGAGGCGGGGTCGTTCGCGATGACGTCGCCGTCCGCGGTGAAGCCGATGACGGTCATGAGGTGGCCGGAGGTGCCATACCCGGCCCCGGTCAGTTCCTCCTTGAGGAAGGACTGGGACGTTATGGCCGGGATGCCG
Organism: Streptomyces sp. CB02980; assembly: GCF_014451325.2. Taxonomy (GTDB): domain Bacteria; phylum Actinomycetota; class Actinomycetes; order Streptomycetales; family Streptomycetaceae; genus Streptomyces. Next base: position 720 of record NZ_JACSCH020000005.1, read on the forward strand.
GCCCGGATCAGGCTCTCCAGTTCGGTGAGCGAGCGCAGCCGGGTGACCACGGCGTTCATGTCGGGGTACGTGGCCGCGTAGGCGGCGTTGAAGGGCCAGTTGCCACAGCCCTCGTACTGGTGGTCGAAGGTGAAGCGGGCCGCGTGGCAGACCTGGGGGTCGGCGAAGGCCGGGTTCACCCAGGCCAGCTCCTCGGCCGACGGCCGGCGCCCCCAGTACTCGACGATCATCTGGGAGGAGGTCGGGCTGCACCACGCCTCGCCGCCGTTGTCGTACTCGGGGTACTGCCCGACATGGGTGTTCTGCGAGTAGCGCGGCACGGCCAGCTCGCGGGCCGGGCCCGGCACGGAGGCCGGGACGGTGAAGCGGTCCGGGATGTCCGAGGCCATCGCACCGAGCCGCCAGACCGTGGGCGTGAGACCGCTGCCCGGGGTGCGGTAGAGCGTCAGACGCAGGCGGTACGAGGCCAGCCGCAGCCCGCTCGTCGCGTCGTCGACCGCGAAGGTGTCGGTCCAGACGGTGCTCCTGCCGTCGGTCTGGTCGTCGACCGAGGTCCGCCGGATGTCGCCGTCCCCGGAGGCCCAGCGGCCCAGGACGTACCAGGGGGTGGCGGTCGCGTCGGTGTACGTGCCGGACAGTTCGACCTGGAGCCAGGTGCCGGGCGGGGTGTGGGCGTTCCAGGAGGCGATGACCTCGGTGGCCGGCACGGTCGGGGTGTGCTCGGGCGAGGTCCAGCCGGCGTACTCCCACGTGGAGGTCCGCCCGGTGTGCGGGTCGGTGTAGTCGGTGCGCCCGGCCGGGGTGGCCAGGACCAGGCCCGGGCGGAGTCCGGCGACCGCCTTCGTCCCGGCCGCGCTGCCGCACCTCCAGTCCGTGTACGAGGACCAGAAGCGGTTGTCGACGAGGCCGGGCGCGGGCGCGTGGCCCCGGCCTGCGTCCTCGGCGGAGGCCGGGCCGGCACCCGGTGCTTCGGGCGGGCAGTCGGCGGCGCGGTCGGGAACGGCGGCCACGGCGGGAGCGGCCGTGGCGGCTGTTCCGGCGGCCGCGAGGGCCGCTGCGAGAACGGTTCTGCGCGGGGTGGAGCTGGTCATGGACGGTGACCCCCAGTCGAGAACGGTGGGTGGACGAACCTGTGGATGAGAAGGACGAACGAGCGGGCTCGTGGTCCGGCCGGGCGAGCCGGACGAGCGAGCCGGGCGAGCGGCGGGCGAGCGAGTAGGCGAGTGGCAGACCGGTCCGAAGGCAGGCGGGCGGCCTGGCACGTCGGGGCGGACCTGTGAGCGGGCGAGCACGCGGGCGTCCGGACCTCCGGGCGCCGGGAGCCCGCGGAGCGCACGGACGGGCCGCGCGCGCCCCACTATCGCGGCTTACGCCACGCCTCCGCCAGCACTTCGCCCCGCGTCGCCGCACCAATATTGGTCTCAACCACTGACGGCGGTACCTCCCTGACCTGCAGCGGTCCCCCACTCCCCTACCCTGGGCCCATGAACGACCTCGATCACGCGGCCCACGCGCTGCTCCGGCTGCCGCCCTCCTGCGGACCGGTCCGGCTGATCGCGGTCGACGGCCACGCGGGCTCCGGCAAGTCCACGCTCGCCGCCCGCCTCTCCACCGCCCTGGGCGACGCCCCCGTCCTCCACCTCGACGACCTCGCCACGCACGAGGAGCTCTTCGAGTGGACCGGGCGGCTGCGCGAACAGGTCCTCGATCCCCTCGCACGCGGCGAGAGCGCGTCGTACCGCCCGTACGACTGGAACCTCCGTCGCTTCGGCGAGGCGCGCGAGCTCCCGCCGGCCCCGGTCGTCCTCGTCGAGGGGGTCGGCGCGGGCCGGGCGGCGGTGCGGCCGCTCCTCGCGTGGCTGCTGTGGATGGAGCGCGGTTCCGAGGAGTCGTGGGCACGGGGCCGTCATCGGGACGGCCCGGACCAGGCCGCTTTCTGGGACGGATGGACCGTGGCGGAGACTCGCCATTTCGCCGGGGACCCCTCTCGGCCCTTCGCCGACACCTTGGTACGCGAGTGCCACGAGGGCTACGACTGGCTCCCCGGGCCGGGTGTGACAGCGGGCGCGGACCAGATCATCACGTACCGTGACGGCTTCATGTCCGTGAACTGAGGGGCCGAAAGTCCGCTTCCGCAAGTGCCTCAACTCCGCTTGACCCAAGGGGCGTACAGGTCTTACGTTCTGAATGTGCGGCTTTTCGGAGCTGCCGCGGACGCGAAGCCCCCGGTTGTTCCCCCGTGATCGGGGGCTTCGTTCTGCCCCTGACGGCCCTCCGAAGGGCCCTTCGCGGGCCCTGATGCTCACCCAGGGTCACCGCTTCCGGATCATGCGCTTCTCCTTAAGTACGCACCCCCTGCGCAGGTACGATGCCCCCAGGTGCGGTCAAATCCCGTCCATGCGAAGACGGTTGTGGGGGACCCGATGGACATCGGCACGCAGGGCGCGCAGGCCCCGGCCGAGCTCGCCTGGCTGCGCGGAATCGACGCCTACACGATGGGCGCGTATCCGCAGGCGGAGGACGAGTTCCGGACGGCGGTAAGGATCGACCCCGGGATGGCGGACGCCTGGCTCGGGCTGCACGCGCTCCGGGTCGACACCACGACCGCGCTGCTGCGCATGTACCGCAACCGCGACCGCTTCGGCGAGCAGCGGACCCGGTACCGGCGCACCCTCAACTCCTGGTACTGGCTGGGCTGGTGGGTGCAGCCGGTCCTGGAGAGCCCGCGCGACCTGCTGCTCGCGCACGCCTCGCACTGGCTCGACGGGCGCCACGTACCGGAGCTGGACCGGGCCCTCGCGGGACTCCCCCCGGTCGACACGGACCCGCAGGTGCGCTTTCTGCACGCCTGCCGGGCCTATCTCGTCAAGGACTGGGACCAGCTCGTCCGGCACACCGAGACCCTCGTCGACGACCCGCTGCTCGGCATCGAGGCCGGGCTCTTCGGCGGCATGGCCCGGGTGCGCCTGGAGATGTACGGGCAGGCCGAGCCGCTGCTGTCGGCCTCGCTGATGCGCTGCCGCAGCGAGCAGCCCCAGCGCAAGGAGCTGCGGTACTGGCTGGCCCGCGCCCACGAGGGGACCGGGCGCAGCGCCGCCGCACTGCCCCTCTACCGGGCCGTGCACCGGATCGACCCCACCTTCATGGACACGGCCGCCCGGCTCGCGGCGATCGCCGAGTACGACGGCTTCGAGGGGTACGACGGCGTCGACGACCCGGCCGGGCTCGCGACGGTCGCCCTGGGCACCGCCGGCGGCGGTCTCGGCCAGGACGCCCTGGACACCGCGCCGGGCGCCGAGCCCGACCCGGCGGCCGGCCCGCTGGGCGACGGAGTGCGGCTCGCGCCCGATCCCGTACCTCCGGTGGCACCGGTGACACCGCCGGAGACCGTACGCCAGAAGGCCCCGCTGCCGTCCCAGCCGGTGCCGCCGCGCTTCCCCGCGGGTCCCACCGATCCGGTGCTGCTCGCGGAGGCGCTCGCCGAACTGGAGGGCATGGTCGGCCTGGAACCGGTGAAGCGGCAGGTCAAGGCGTTGTCGGCGCAGCTGGAGATGGCGCGGCTCCGCGCCGGTCAGGGCCTTCCGGTGCAGCCGCCCAAACGTCACTTCGTCTTCTCCGGCCCCTCGGGCACCGGGAAGACCACCGTCGCACGCATCCTCGGCCGGGTCTTCTACGCCCTCGGGCTGCTCGGCGGCGACCATCTCGTGGAGGCCCAACGGGCCGATCTGGTGGGCGAGTTCCTCGGGCAGACGGCGGTCAAGGCCAACGAGCTGATCGACTCGGCCGTCGGCGGGGTGCTCTTCGTGGACGAGGCGTACGCGCTCTCCAACACCGGTTACAGCAAGGGCGACGCCTACGGGGACGAGGCCCTCCAGGTGCTCCTCAAGCGGGCCGAGGACAACCGCGACCATCTCGTGGTCATCCTGGCCGGCTACCCGGAGGGCATGGACCGGCTGCTCAACACCAACCCCGGTCTCTCCTCCCGGTTCACCACCCGGGTGGACTTCCCCTCGTACCGGCCGCTGGAACTCACCGCCATAGGCGAGGTCCTCGCGGCGGCCAACGGCGACGGCTGGGACGACGAGGCCCGCGAGGAGCTGCGCTCGGTCAGCGGACACGTCGTCGAGCAGGGCTGGATCGACGAGCTGGGCAACGGCCGTTTCCTGCGCACCCTGTACGAGAAGTCCTGCGCCTACCGCGACCTGCGGCTCTCCGGCTACGCCAGCACCCCGACCCGGGAGGATCTGGCGACCCTCCGGCTCGCCGACCTGATGCAGGCGTACGGCGAGGTCCTGTCGGGCCGCGGCCCGATCGACCGCGGCCCCCAGCAGGAGCCGCCGGGCTACTAGGGGGTGTCTTGCCCCGGGCCCCCGCTGCCGGAGCGAGGGGACACGACGACCGACGGGGCGGGCCCCGAAGGGCCCGCCCCGCTGTGCGCACGACTCCTACGCGGTGGGCACCCGGTCCGACGCGAGCCGGTGGGCGGGGTCGCGGACCTCCCCCACCAGCATCTCCAGGACGTCCTCCAGGGCGACCAGGCCGAGCACCCGGCCCGAGCCGTCCGCGACCTGCGCCAGATGGGTCGCGGCGCGGCGCATCACGGTGAGGGCGTCGTCGAGGGGCAGTTCGGTGCGGAGCGTGGCCATCGGCCGCCACAGCCGCTGGGGCACCGCCCGCTCCCGTTCGTCCAGGTCGAGGACGTCCTTCACGTGCACGAAGCCCATGAAGGCGGTGCCCGCCTCGGCACGGACCGGGAAGCGTGAGTACCCGGTGCGTACGGTCAGCTCCTCGATCTCCCGCGGGGTGACCGTCGGCGGAACCGTGACCAGGGAGGACGGTGCGATGAGGACGTCCGTCACCGGGCGGGTGCCCAGTTCGAGGGCGTCCTCCAGACGCTCCTGCTCGGCCGGGTCGAGCAGTCCGGCCTGGCCGGCGTCCTCGACGAGGCGGCCGAGCTGGACACTGGTGAAGACCGCCTCCACCTCGTCCTTCGGTTCGACCTTGAACGCCCGCAGGACCAGCCGGGCGCAGGCGCCGAGCGCGGCCGTCACCGGCCGGCAGAGCCGGGCGAAGCCGACCAGGCCGGGGGCGAGCCAGAGCGCGGTCCGCTCGGGCGCGGCCATCGCCAGGTTCTTCGGGACCATCTCGCCGATGACGAGGTGGAGGAAGACGACCGCGGCGAGGGCGATGACATAGCCGAGCGGGTGGATGAGCCCCTCCGGGACGCCGACCGTGTGGAAGACGGGTTCGAGGAGACGGGCCACGGTCGGCTCGGCGACGGCGCCGAGCGTCAGCGAGCAGACGGTGATGCCGAACTGCGCGGCCGCCATCATCTGCGGCAGATTCTCCAGACCGTGCAGGACCTGCTTGGCACGGGCGCCGCCGAGCGGCTCGATCTGGCTGCGACGGACGGAGACGAGCGCGAACTCGGCCCCGACGAAGAATCCGTTGGCCAGGACGAGGAGGACGGCGAAGAGAAGCGGAAGGGCGCTCATCGGACCGCCTCCGCCGCCACGGGAACGGGCGCGTCCAGGTGTCCGGGAACCGGATCGGACACCGGGCCGAACGCCGGATCGGACACCGGGCCGAACGCCGGGCCGGACACCGAGCCGGACACCGGATCGTGCGCCAGGTCGGACACCCGATCGGACACCGGGCCGGACGCCGGATCCGACGCCGGGTCCGTCCGGACGATCCGTACGCGCTCGGCGCGGTAGCGGTCGACCTGGCGCACCGAGAGCCGCCAGCCGGGCAGTTCGGCCCGGTCGCCGGGGGCGGGGATGCGCCCCAGGAGATCGGCGACAAGCCCGGCGACGGTCTCGTACGGCCCGTCGGGCACGTCGAGGCCTATCCGGCGCAGGATGTGGACCCGGCAGGAACCGTCGGCCTCCCAGGCGGGCCGGCCGTCCTCGGCGGGAGCGACGGCCAGCTCGGGCCGCCCGTCGGCCACCGTGTCGTGCTCGTCGCGGACCTCACCGACGAGTTCCTCGACGATGTCCTCCAGGGTGACGACACCGGCCGTGCCGCCGTACTCGTCGACGACCACCGCGATCGGCTGCTCCCTGCGCAGCCGCTCCAGAAGGGTCTGGGCGGGCAGCGTCTCGGGCACCAGGAGCGGAGGGACCGCGATCCGGCCGACGGGGGTGCGCAGCCGGGCGTGCGGCGAGACGGCGAGCGCGTCCTTGAGGTGGACCATGCCGACGATCTCGTCGATGCGGTCGCGGTAGACGGGGAAGCGCGAGAGGCCGGTGGCCCGGGTGAGGTTGAGGACGTCGGCCGCGGTGGCGTCCCACTGGAGGGCGCTCACCTTCACGCGCGGGGTCATGACCTGCTCGGCGGTGAGGCCACCGAGGGACAGGGTCCGTACGAAGAGGTCGGCGGTGTCCTGTTCGAGGGCACCGGCCAGGGCGGAGTGCCGGGCCAGGGAGACCAGTTCGCCGGGGGTGCGGACGGAGTCCAGCTCTTCGGTGGGCTCGACGCCCAGGAGCCGGACGAGCCGGTTCGCGACCCGGTTGAGCAGGGAGATCACCGGCCGGAAGAGGGCGGAGAAGTACCGCTGCGGGGTGACGACGAAACGGGCCACCTGGAGCGGCCGGGAGACCGCCCAGTTCTTCGGCACGAGCTCGCCGACCACCATCTGGACGGCGGAGGCGAGCAGCATCCCGATCACCACCGCGATCCCGGAGACGGCCCCGGCGGGCAGTCCCGTCGCGGTGAGCGGTCCGTGCAGCAGCCCGGCGAGCGCGGGCTCGGCGAGCATGCCGACGACGAGGGAGGTGATGGTGATGCCCAGCTGGGTGCCGGAGAGCTGGAAGGACAGCTCGCGCAGGGCCGTGACGACGGTGCGGGCGCGTCGGTCGCCGGCGGCCGCGGCCCGCTCGGCCTCGGCGCGCTCGACGGTCACGAGACCGAACTCGGCGGCCACGAAGAAGCCGTTGGCGAGGATCAGGACGAAGGCCGCGAAGAGCAGCAGAAGGGAGATGATCATGCCGCCGCCTCCTGGGAAGGGGCGGCGCAGGTACTACCGGACGATCCGTCCATTGCTGGAGGGAGTCACTCCTCGGGTCGAAGGGTGGCCTCGCGGGCCGCGAGACCGCGGCCCTGCACACGCGAGGCGGTGGTGCCGCTCGGCACCACCGCCTCCAGAGTAGTCACGCGAAGGCCCCGAGGGGCAGGGGGTCGGCCCCGGATGGGGGACATCACGCCCCCGGCCGTCAGGCCGTCCGCTCCGCGCCCGTGCCGCGGCTGTCGGCCAGGGCCCGCAGGGCGCGGGCGTCCCGGATGGCCGACTCCTTGGCGATCCCGGGCTGGATGCCCAGCGCCGGCAGGCTGGTGCCGTCGCTCAGGTCGAGGAAGACCCAGGGGTCGCCGGGACGCAGGTTGACCTTGAGGATCTCCGCCCAGGCCAGCCGCCGGGTCCGGGTGATGTTGACGACCGTGACGCCCTCGTCGTCGGCGACGACCTTGGGGCGGCTCAGCAGCACCAGGCCGCCGGAGATCAGCGCGGCGGTGAAGAAGAAGCTGGCGCGCTCCCCCGGGCCGAGCCGCTCCAGCATCGACGCGACGACGCTGATGACCGCGAAGATCGCGACGCTCATCGTGATCAGGACGACCCGGGTGCGCCCGGGACGGAACGTCACCGGCAGGACGGGCGTCTGTGCTTGGGACATCGGTGGTTCCTCGGTGCCTTCGGTGCGGGCGGTCCGTGCCGTCAGAGGCGGCAGGCGTGGATGGCGGTGGTGAGGATGGCGCGGGCACCGATCTCGTACAGGTCGTCCATGATCCGCTGCGCCTCCTTGGCGGGGACCATCGCGCGGACGGCGACCCAGCCCTCGTTGTGCAGCGGGGAGATGGTCGGCGACTCCAGGCCCGGGGTGAGGGCGACGGCCTGCTCCAGGTGCTCGGCACGGCAGTCGTAGTCCATCATCACGTACGACCGGGCGACGAGGACGCCCTGGAGGCGGCGCATGAACTGCTGGACCTGCGGGTTGTCGTCGGTGGCGCCGTGGCGGCGGATCACGACGGCCTCGGAGGTGAGGATCGGCTCGCCGATGACCTCGAGTCCGGCGTTGCGCAGGCTGGTGCCGGTCTCGACGACGTCCGCGATGACCTGGGCGACGCCCAGCTGGATCGCGGTCTCGACGGCGCCGTCCAGGTGCACGACGGAGGCGTCGATGCCCTGGTCGGCGAGGTGCTTGGCGACGATGCCCTCGTACGAGGTGGCGATCGTCATGCCGCCGAAGTCCTCGGGGCCGTTCGCGGTGCCCGGGCGGGTGGCGTACCGGAAGGTGGAGCGGCCGAAGTTCAGCGCGAGGATCTCCTCGGCGCTGGCGCCGGAGTCCAGGAGCAGGTCACGGCCGGTGATGCCGATGTCCAGCTTCCCGGAGGCGACGTAGATCGCGATGTCCTTCGGGCGCAGGTAGAAGAACTCGACCTCGTTGTCGGGGTCGATGACGACGAGCTCCTTGGACTCCTTGCGCTGGCGGTAGCCGGCCTCATGGAGCATTGCCGACGCAGGTCCGGAGAGGGAACCCTTGTTGGGAACGGCGATGCGCAGCATGGGGTGAGCTTCCTTTGCCTGGGAGTGGTGGGGAGTCCGGGGGCGGCACGCGCCCGGAGGGGTGTGCTCAGAGGTGGGCGTAGACGTCGTCGAGCGAGATCCCGCGGGCGACCATCATCACCTGGACGTGGTACAGCAGCTGCGAGATCTCCTCGGCGGCCGCTTCCTTGCCCTCGTACTCGGCGGCCATCCAGACCTCGGCGGCCTCTTCGACGACCTTCTTGCCGATGGCATGGACGCCCTTGTCCACCAGCTCCGCGGTGCGGGAGGTGGCCGGATCGCCGGTCTCGGCCTTGAGCTTGAGCTCGTCGAAGAGCTCTTCGAAGCTTTTACGGGTTCCGTTCGCCATGATGGTCCTAAGAGTACGGGGTAAGGGTCGCGTCATCAGCGCCAGGGTTCGCTCACCGTGCGCAGCGTGGTCGCGGTGGCGACGGCGGCGGTGACGGCCTCGTGGCCCTTGTCCTCGGTGGATCCTTCGAGGCCGGCCCGGTCGAGGGCCTGCTCTTCGGTGTCGACGGTGAGGACACCGAATCCGACGGGTACGCCGGTGTCGATCGAGACCTGGGTGAGGCCGTGGGTGACGCCCTGGCACACGTACTCGAAGTGCGGCGTTCCGCCGCGGATGACGACGCCGAGCGCCACGATGGCATCGTAGCCGCGACCCGCGAGGACCTTCGCCACGACCGGGAGCTCGAAGCTGCCGGGGACGCGGAGGAGGGTCGGCTCGTCGATGCCCAGCTCGCTCAGGGCGCGCAGGGCGCCGTCGACGAGACCGTCCATGATCTTCTCGTGCCACTGCGCCGCGATGACCGCGACCCGCAGGTCGCCGCAGTTCTTCACGCTGAGGACGGGTGCGCCCTTGCCGCTCATGATTCTCCTTGCCGGTGGATACGTACGTGATTACTGGTTGGCACAGGTGGAGGCCGGGGAGCCGTCCAGCCAGGGCAGGTCGTGCCCCATCCGGTCCCGCTTGGTGCGCAGGTAGCGGAGGTTGTGCTCGCCGGCCGTGACGGGCATGGGCTCGCGGCCCTCGACCGTGAGGCCGTGCCGGGTCAGGGCGTCGATCTTGTCGGGGTTGTTGGTCATCAGACGCAGGCTCCGGACGCCGAGGTCGACGAGGATCTGCGCGCCGGCCGCGTAGTCGCGGGCGTCGGCGGGCAGCCCGAGTTCCAGGTTGGCGTCGAGGGTGTCGCGGCCGCGCTCCTGAAGCTCGTACGCACGGAGCTTGGACAGCAGGCCGATGCCGCGGCCCTCGTGGCCCCGGAGGTAGACGACGACGCCGCGGCCGGCCTCGGTGATGCGGTCCATGGAGGCCTGCAGCTGGGGGCCGCAGTCGCAGCGCAGCGAGTGGAAGATGTCGCCGGTCAGGCACTCGGAGTGGACCCGGACCAGGACGTCCTCGCCGTCGCCGATCTCACCATGGACAAGGGCGACGTGCTCGACGCCGTCCACGGTGGATCGGTAGCCGTACGCGGTGAAGTCGCCGTGCGCGGTGGGGAGCCGGACCTCGGCCTCGCGGCGGACGGTCGGCTCGGCGGAGCGCCGGTAGGCGATCAGGTCCTCGATGGAGATGATCGTGAGGCCGTGCTTGCGGGCGAAGGGGACCAGCTCGGGCAGGCGCAGCATGACGCCGTCCTCGCCGGCGATCTCGACGATCGCGCCGGCCGGGCGGAGGCCCGCGAGGCGGGCGAGGTCGACGGCGGCCTCGGTGTGGCCGTTGCGGGCCAGGACGCCGCCGGGCTTGGCGCGGAGCGGGAAGATGTGGCCGGGCCGTACGAAGTCGGAGGGCTCGTGGTTGCCGCTCGCGAGCATCCGCAGGGTGGTGGCGCGGTCCGCGGCGGAGATACCGGTGGTGACTCCGTGGGCGGGGGCGGCGTCGACGGAGACGGTGAAGGCCGTGCGCATCGACTCGGTGTTGTGCTCGACCATCTGCGGGAGCTGGAGACGCTCCAGTTCGTCGTTCTCCATGGGCGCGCAGATCAGTCCGCGGCACTCGCTCATCATGAAGGCGACGACCTCGGGGGTGGCCTTCTCGGCGGCGATGACGAGGTCGCCCTCGTTCTCGCGGTCCTCGTCGTCGACGACGACGACGGGACGGCCGGCGGCGATGTCGCGGATGGCCTGCTCGACGGGGTCGAGGGCGAGGTCGGTGGCGTCCCAGATCGGCAGCGCGCTCATGCGTGGGCTCCTTCCAGAGCGGTGGCGGAGGTCGTGCGCGTCCGGAGCCACCAGTCGCGCATGCCCCAGACGACGAGGGCGAAGTAGATGACGTAGACCAGGCCGGAGAAGGCGAGGCCGCTGTTGAAGGCGAGCGGGACGCCGACGAGGTCGACGAGGAGCCAGGCGAACCAGAACTCGACCAGGCCGCGGGCCTGGGCGATCATCGCGACGAGGGTGCCGACGAAGATGTACGCGTCGGCCCACGGGCTCCAGGAGAGCGACGGGTAGAGGGTGAAGAGGCCGCCGACGGCGAGGGTGCCGACGGTCGCGCCGGCGAGGAGCAGTCCGCGCTCCTTCCAGGTGGCGAAGCGGACGGCGATGGAGCCGTCCTGGGCCTGCTGCTTGCCCCGGTTCCACTGCCACCAGCCCCAGGCGGCGACGCCGATCACGAGGAGCTGCTTGCCGACGCCGCCGGAGAGGTGCGCGGAGGCGTAGGCGCCGACGAGGATCAGGCCGGAGAGCAGCTGGGCGGGCCAGGTGAGGATGGAGCGGCGCCAGCCGAGCGCGAGCGCGATGAGTCCGATCGTGTTGCCGATCATGTCGGACCACATGATGTGCTGACCGAAGGCGCTGAACGCCTCGGAGTTGAGCCAGCTCACTTGTCGCTCTCCTTGGCGTTCGGGCCGAGCAGCCGCTCGACGTACTTGGCGATGACGTCCACTTCGAGGTTGACCGGGTCGCCGGACTGCTTGAGGCCGAGCGTGGTCAGGTCGAGGGTGGTGGGGATGAGGCTGATGGTGAACCAGTCGTCGGTGACCTCGACGACGGTGAGGCTGACGCCGTCGACCGTGATCGAGCCCTTCTCGACGACGTACCGGGAGAGGTGGGCGGGCAGGCCGACCTTGACGAGCTCCCAGTGCTCGGACGGGGTGCGCTCCAGGATCGTGCCGGTGCCGTCCACGTGGCCCTGGACGATGTGACCGCCGAGGCGGCCGCCGACGGCCATGGGCCGCTCCAGGTTGACGCGGGAGCCGACCTCCAGGGCGCCGAGGCTGGACCGCTTGAGGGTCTCGGCCATGACGTCGGCGGTGAACTCGCCGTCGCCGAACTCGACGACCGTGAGACAGACACCGTTGACGGCGATGGAGTCGCCGTGCTGGGCGCCTTCCGTGACCAGGGGACCGCGCAGGCGGAAGCGGGAGGCGTCCTCCAGCTGCTCGACGGCGGTGACCTCGCCCAGTTCTTCGACGATTCCGGTGAACACGGTCAGGCTCCCTTGAGGGTGGCGGTGAGGTGCGGGGTGGCGGTGATGCGGAGGTCGGGTCCGACGCGGACGGTCTCGGTGACGTCGAGCCGCAACGCTTCGGTGATGGTGCTGATTCCTGCGTCGGCGAGCGCGTTCGGGCCGGCGCCGAGGAGGACGGGGGCGAGATAGCCGACGACCTGGTCGACGGCGCCCGCGGCGACGAAGGCGCCCGCGAGGGTGGGGCCGCCTTCGAGGAGGACGGAGCGGACGCCGCGCGCGTGGAGGGCGTCCAGGAGGGCGGGTACGGACAGGCCGCGCTCGGCCCTGGGGAGGCGTACGACCTCGACGCCGTCGAGGGAGGTCCCGGCGTCCTCCGCGATCGCGATCAGGGTGGGGGCCGCGTCGTCCAGGACCCGGGCGCCGGGCTTCACGGCGGTCGCCTCGGTGTCGACGACGACCCGGAGCGGCTGGACGGCGGCTGTCTCTGCGTCTGCGACGACGCGTACGGCCAGGTGGGGGTCGTCCGCGCGGGCGGTGCCGGAGCCGACCACGACGGCGTCGGCCTCGGCGCGCAGCCGGTGGACGTCGGCGCGGGACTCGGCGGAGGTGATCCAGCGGGAGGTGCCGTCGGCGGCGGCGATCCGGCCGTCGAGGGTGGCGGCGTACTTCCAGCGGACGAAGGGGCGGCCGTGGCGTACGGAGGTGAGCCAGGCGATGTTGCCGGCCTCGGCCTCGGCCTCCAGGAGGCCCTGCTCGACCTCGGCCCCGGCGGCGCGCAGGGTGTCGGCACCGCCGGTGGCCTGCGGGTTCGGGTCGCCGACGGCGTACACGACCCGGCTGACGCCGGCCTCGATCAGGGCCTGGGCGCAGGGGCCGGTGCGGCCGGTGTGGTTGCAGGGTTCGAGGGTGACGTAGGCGGTTCCGCCGCGGGCGAGGGCGCCTGCTTCGCGCAGGGCGTGGACCTCGGCGTGGGGGCCGCCGGCCCGCCGGTGGAAGCCTTCGCCGACCACGTGTCCGGAGGCGTCGGTGATGACGCACCCGACGACCGGGTTCGGGCTGGTGGCGCCGAGACCGCGTGCGGCGAGTTCGACGGCGCGTCGCATGGCGGTGATGTCGGCCTGCTGGGCCACCGGGTCCTCCTGCCTCTTCGGGCACGGACTCCGGGGCCTGTCGATGACGACAGAGAGCGGAACGACGCCTCGCGCAGGGTGCGCCGAGGCCGCGGTCCTGCGGGTACGCCGATCGGTGTCGATACGGCGACCAGCGGACGTACGGCCGGCACACCCCTGACAGGGGTCGCCCGCCGCGCACTGCCTCCCATCCGGACTTTCACCGTCGGTCCAGGAATTTCACCTGGTCAACCGGCCGCTGGCTGCGGACGGGTCGCGGACTATACCGCCGGTTCGGAATTACACCGACCCCGGAGTGCGCTGCTGCTGATACAGGGCCAGTCTGCCACGACCCGCGGGGGGCGATGTGGCCGAGTTCCTGTGGTCTGGCTCACAGACTTCCACAGAATTCTTCTATGGTCCAGACCTATTGACGCACTGGTCTAGTCCTCTTAATCTCCGTGTCACCTCCGAGGAACGGTCCGGCGGGGTGCGCACTCCACGGACCCAACACGACCCACCCGTTTGTTCGTTGTGTTTTCCTCCCCCTACGCCCGGAGGCGTGGGGGGACCCCCGCCCCAGGAGGAAGACCGTGTTGTCCCCCACCACGAAGAGAGCCTCGCTGCTCGCTTCCGGCGCGGCCGTCGCCGGGCTGCTGCTCAGCTCGCTCTCCGGCGGCGTCTCGTACGCGGCCGACAACGAGTCCTGTCGCCCCGACGGGCTCTACAAGACGCCGGGCGTCGACGTCCCGTACTGCTCGGTCTACGACACCCAGGGCCGCGAGAAGATGGGCGCGGACCACCAGCGCCGGGTCATCGGCTACTTCACCGGCTGGCGCGACGGCAAGAACGGCCAGCCCGCCTACCTGGCCAAGGACATCCCGTGGGAGAAGATCACCCACATCAACTACGCCTTCGGCCACATCGGCGGGGACAACAAGCTCTCCGTCGGCACGGACGGTCCGAACAACGCCGCCACCAGGATGACCTGGCCCGGTGTCGCAGGCGCCGAGATGGACCCCGCGTACGCCTACAAGGGCCACTTCAACCTGCTCAACAAGTTCAAGAAGCAGCACCCGAACGTGAAGACGCTGATCTCGGTCGGCGGCTGGGCCGAGACCGGCGGCTACTTCGCGGACAACGGTGACCGGGTCGACTCCGGCGGCTTCTACTCGATGGCCACCAACGCCGACGGTTCGGTCAACCAGGCCGGGATCGACACCTTCGCCGCCTCGTCCGTCGACTTCATCCGCAAGTACGGCTTCAACGGCGTCGACATCGACTACGAGTACCCGACGACCATGAAGGACGCCGGAAACCCGCTCGACTGGCAGCTCGCCAACGCGCGCCGCGCCGGACTCGTGCAGGGCTACGCGGCCCTCATGAAGTCCCTGCGCGAGAAGCTCGACGCGGCGGGCGCCGCCGACGGCAAGCACTACCTGCTGACCGTCGCCGCCCCCTCCTCCGGCTACCTGCTGCGGGGCATGGAGACCTTCCAGATGCAGAAGTATCTGGACTACGTCAACATCATGTCCTACGACCTGCACGGCGCCTGGAACGAGTACGTCGGGCCCAACGCCTCCCTCTTCGACGACGGCAAGGACGGCGAGCTCGCCGCCGCCAACGTCTACGGCTCGGCGCAGTACGGCAACATCGGGTACCTCAACACCGACTGGGCGTACCACTACTTCCGCGGCTCGATGCCGGCCGGCCGGATCAACATCGGCCTGCCCTACTACACCCGCGGCCACAAGAACGTGCAGGGCGGCACCGACGGTCTGTGGGGCAAGGCCTCCGCGACCACCTGCCCGGCCGGTGCCGGTCTGACCAAGTGCGGTGACGGCGCCACCGGCATCGACAACCTGTGGCACGACAAGGACACCAACGGTGTCGAGTCGCCCGCAGGCTCCAACCCGATGTGGCACGCCAAGAACCTCGAGAAGGGGATCGTCGGCGACTACGTCACGCAGTACGGCTTCCCGGCGAACACCACCCTGACCGGCACCTACGCCCGCAAGTACGACTCGACCCTGGTCGCGCCGTGGCTGTGGAACGCGCAGAAGAAGGTCTTCCTCTCCACCGAGGACGAGCAGTCGGTGGCCGCCAAGGCCGACTACGTGGTCAACAAGGGCATCGGCGGCACGATGGTCTGGGAGATGGCCGGCGACTACGCCTGGAACGCCGCCAAGGGCCAGTACGAGATGGGCTCGACGCTCACCTCGCTGATGTACGACAAGTTCAAGGCGGCCACCCCGTACGGCGCGAAGAAGTCCAACGCGACCCTGCCGACCCAGGCCGTGAAGATCGACGCGCAGTTCACCGAGTTCAAGCTGGGTGACTCGAACTACCCGATCACCCCGAAGATCAAGATCACCAACAACACGGCGGCCACCCTCCCGGGCGGCACGGAGTTCCAGTTCGACTACGGGACCTCGGCCCCCGCCAACGCCTCCGACCAGTCGGGCTTCGGCACGAAGGTGATCAGCAGCGACCACACGGGCAGCAACGTGGGCGGCCTGAAGGGCGACTTCCACCGCGTCTCCCTGAAGCTCCCGGCCTGGCAGTCGCTGGCCCCGGGCGCCACGGTCGACCTGGCGTTCAACTACTACCTGCCGGTGTCCACCCCCTCCAACTGGACGGTGAACATCAACGGCACGACGTACGCCCTCGCCGGTGACCTGGCGCGCGGCACGACGGTGGTGGAGCCGGGCACGACGACCCCGCCGACCACCCCGCCGACGACGCCGCCCACCACGCCGCCGACGACCCCGCCCACGACTCCCCCGACGACGCCTCCGACGACGCCGCCCACCGGCTGCGGCACGGTCCCGGCGTACGTGGCCGGCACGGTCTACAACGCGGGCAACGAGGTCTCCCACAACGGCCGCAAGTACAAGGCCCAGTGGTGGACCCAGAACGAGACGCCGGGCACGACCGGCGAGTGGGGCGTCTGGAAGGACCTCGGGGCCTGCTGACGCACCCCCTCCGAACCCCCGGCGGCGGAACATCACGGCCCTTGCCGCCGCCGGGCTCCCACAGCGCCGCGCCCCCTGTCCGGGGCGCGGCGCCTCCGCGCGTGCGGAGGCGGCCGAGGGCGGTCAGTCTTGAGACATGAGCACGATCCTGGTGACCGGCGGCACGGGAACCCTCGGCCGGCCCGTCTGTGAGCGGCTGCGCGCGGACGGCCACGACGTACGGGTCCTCAGCAGGCACTCACCGCCCTACGCGGTCGACCTCCGGCAGGGCGGGCCGCTGCTCGACCGGGCCGTCGACGGGGTCGACGCGGTCGTCCACTGCAGCAACATCCTGCGCGGCGACAAGGACGCCGCCCGCATCCTGATCGAGGCGGCCCGGCGCGCCGGCGTACCGCATCTGCTCTACATCTCGATCATCGGCGTCGACCGGGTGCCGCTCGGCTACTACCGCACCAAGTACGCGGTGGAGCGCATGATCCAGGGCTCGGGCATCGGCTGGACGCTGCTGCGCACCACCCAGTTCCACGACCTGATCCTCCAGCTGCTCCAGGGCCTGGCCAAGCCGCCCGTGATGCTGCTGCCCAAGGAGGTACGGGACCAGCCCCTGGAGGTGACGGAGGCGGCCGCGCGCCTCGCCGAGCTGGCCGCCGGGCCGCCGGCGGGCCGGGTGGAGGACATGGCCGGCCCCGAGATCCGGACCTTCGCCGAGCTTGCCCGCTCCTATCTGCGGGCGAGCGGCCGCCGGCGCCGCCTCGTCGAGGTGCCGTTGCCGGGCAAGGTCTACCGGGGGCTGCGACGCGGCGAGCACCTGGCACCGGACCGCGCGGTGGGGCACGTGACGTTCGACGAGTTCCTGGCGCGGCGGTTCGGCGGGGCGAAGGGAACGGCGGGCGGCTAGCGGACCGCCCGGCCCGGGCGGTGGTCGGCTTCGCCGCGTCCGCGGCGCACCGACGCCGTTCCCGACCCCGCCTGTCCGGACCTAGATCCCGGTGGCCGGCGTACCGAACAGCGCGTCCTGGGCCGCGTCGCGGGCGAGGAGGAGCGCGCCGCGCAGGACGGCCGCGCCGCCGAGCGCCGTCGGGCGGACCTCCGTACGGAGCGGGGAGAGGGCCGCCAGTTCCGACTCCACCCGGGCCGCGAGCTCGGGGCCGCCCTGGTGTCCGGTCTCCCCCGCGAGGACGACGCAGCCGGGATCCAGGACGGAGACGACGGCCGCCGCGCCCACGGCCAGACGGCGGGCCAGCGTGTCCAGGAAGGGGCCGTGACCGGAGGCGAGGGCCTCGTCCCGGTCGAGACCGTGGGCGGCGGCCAGGGACTCGACGGCCGCCGCGCACGCCAGCTCGTGGAAGCCGCCGTCGCAGCCGGTGGCCGAGGGGAGTCCCGAGGTGCCGGGCACGGGCAGGAAGCCGATCTCGCCCGCGCCGCCCGAGGCCCCGCGGCGCAGTCGCCCGCCCAGGACGACGGCCGCGCCGACGCCCTGGCCGAGCCAGAGCAGGACGAAGTCCTCGCGGTCGCGGGCCGCGCCCTCGCGCAGTTCGGCGACGGCGGCGAGGTTGGTCTCGTTCTCGACGAGGACGTGCGCGGGCAGCCGTTCCTGGAGGACGCCGACGAGCCGCCGGTGCCAGGCGGGCAGTCCCGAGGAGTCACGGAGTTCGCCGGTCGCCGGATCGATGAGGCCGGGGGCGCCGACGGCCACGCTGTGCAGCCGGTCCGCACCCGCCTCCTTCACGGTCCTTTCCAGGAGCGCGACCGCCTTCTCGACGGCGGGCCCGGTGTCGCCCTCGTCGCCGACGGGCACGGAGGCCTCGGCGAGGGTGGTGCCGAGCAGGTCGGCGACGGTGACGGAGACCGACCGGGTCCGTACGTCGAGGGCGGCGAGGTGCGCGCGGTCGGCGACGAGCCCGTACAGCTTGGCGTTGGGTCCCCGGCGTTCGGCTCCGGACTCCCCGACGACATGGACGAGCCCGGAGCCCTGGAGCCGCTCGACGAGGTCGGCGACGGAGGGCCGGGAGAGTCCGGTGAGGGTCTTGAGCTGAGTGGCCGTCAACGGGCCTTCGTCCTGGAGCAGTCGCAGGGCGAACCGGTCGTTGATGGCTCGTGCGGTGCTCGGGGATGCGGCCATGCGGCGATCCTCTCAGACGTGCCCGGATGCGGATGGCGTCCTGCGGTCTATTTATCAGGCAGGGTTCCTGATAGTTTACGGCCGCACCACCCGGCCACGCCACACCACCACCCAGGGAGGGCCCATGGCGGCGGAGACCGTCACCAGCACCGAACGCCTGCGGCGGGCGCGCTTCGCCGTCGCCGCCGTCTTCTGCGTCCACGGCGCCGTCACCGGCAGTTTCGCGACCCGCATCCCCTGGATCCAGGAGCACGCGGGCGTGAGCGCGGGGCAGCTCGGACTCGCGCTCGCGTTTCCGGCCCTCGGCGCCTCCGTCGCGATGCCGCTGGCCGGGGCCGTGTCCCACCGGTTCGGCGCCCGCACGGCGCTGCGCGGCCTGCTCACCCTCTGGACGCTCGCCCTGACACTGCCCTCGCTCGCCCCGAACGTCTGGGGCCTGTGCGCCGTGCTGTTCGTGTACGGCGCGACCGCCGGCATGTCCGACGTGGCGATGAACGCGCTCGGGGTCGAGACCGAGAACCGGCTCGGCAAGTCCATCATGTCGAGCCTGCACGGCATGTGGAGCGCGGGCGCCCTCATCGGCTCCGCCGCCGGTACGGTCGCCGCCCACCTCGGCGGCGACGCCAGGCTCCACCACCTGATCGCGGCCCTGATCCTCACCGCCCTCGGCCTGGTCTTCTGCCAGGGCGTCCTGGACATGCGCAGCACGCCGGACGAGGAGCCGCCCCCGCGCTTCTCGCTGCCGCCGAAGTCCGCGCTGATCATCGGCGCGATCGGCTTCTGCGCGGTGTTCGCGGAGGGCGCCAGCCTCGACTGGTCGGCCGTCTACCTCCGGGACGAGCTGGGCAGCTCCGCCGGGCTCGCGGCCGCCTCCACGACCGCCTTCGCGCTGACGATGACCGTCGCGCGCCTGGCCGGCGACCGGGTCGTGGACCGCTTCGGCGCGGTCCGTACGGTACGGGTCGGCGGCGCCGTCGCCACCCTCGGCGGGGTCCTGGTCGTCGTCGCCCCGCACGCCGCCGTCGCCATGGCCGGATTCGGTCTCATCGGGCTCGGGGTCGCGGTCGTCGTCCCGCTCGCCTTCGCCGCGGCCGGGCGCAGTGGTCCGAATCCGAGCCAGGCCATCGCGGGCGTCGCCACCATCACGTACACCTCGGGGCTCATCGCCCCCTCGGCGATCGGCGGCATCGCCGACGCGACCTCGCTGGTCTTCTCGTTCGGCCTGGTCACCCTGCTCGCCCTGGGGCTGGTCGTGGGCGCGGGCGTCCTCAGGTCCGGCGAGCGGGAGTCCACGCCGGCGAAGCCCGCTCAGGAGAAGGCCCCGGGCCACGTCGGGTAGCGGTTCCGGGCCCGGCGGACAGCGGGACCCGGGCCCGGGCGAACGTCCCCGGCCCCGGCGGCGCATACCATGTGGCTGATCTTTTGCGGTCACGACACGGCCGCCTGAACCGGAGAACGGGAGCCACCTCATGAACCTCGGCGTGCGCTGGACCTTGCACGGCGACGGGAAGACACCCGCTCCCGGAGCCGTCGTCCGCCCGGACGAACGGCTCTCCTGGCCCCGTACGGTCGGCCTCGGCGCCCAGCACGTGGTCGCCATGTTCGGGGCGTCGTTCGTCGCTCCGGTGCTCATGGGTCTCGACCCGAACCTCGCGATCATGATGTCCGGTTTCGCGACCGCGATCTTCCTCCTCGCGACCCGCGGCACCGTCCCCTCCTACCTGGGCTGCTCGCTCTCGTTCGTCGGTGTCGCCGCCGCGATCCGGGCCTCCGGCGGCACCAGCGCCACCGTGACCGGCGCGGTCCTCGTCGTCGGCGCGGTGCTCTTCCTCGCCGGTCTCGCGGTCAGGAAGTTCGGCGCGCGGATCATCCACGCGGCGATGCCGCCGATCGTGACCGGCGCCGTCGTCATGCTGATCGGCTTCAACCTGGCCCCGGTCACCGCGGCGACGTACTGGCCGCAGGACCAGTGGACGGCCCTGCTCGTGATGCTGTTCACCGGCCTCGCCGTCGTCTGTCTGCGCGGCTTCTGGTCCCGGATCGCGATCTTCCTCGGCCTGATCTTCGGCTACGGCATCTCGTGGATCTTCGACCTGGTCTTCGGCAAGATCAACTCGATGTCCGCGAGCGGCCAGGTCACCGACCACTGGCGGCTCGACCTCTCCGGTGTCTCCCAGGCCGACTGGCTCGGTCTGCCCTCGTTCCACGGCCCGAGCTTCGAGTGGTCCGCGATCCTGGTCGCGCTGCCCGTCGTCATCGCCCTGATCGCCGAGAACGCCGGACACGTCAAGGCGGTCGGCGAGATGACCGGCAGGTCGCTGGACGACCAGCTCGGCACCGCGATCGCCGCCGACGGCGCCGCCTCGATGCTGTCGACGGCGGTGGGCGGCCCGCCGAACACCACGTACTCCGAGAACATCGGCGTCATGGCCGCCACCCGGGTCTACTCGACGGCCGCCTACTGGGCCGCCGCCGGCTTCGCCCTGCTCTTCGGCCTCTGCCCGAAGTTCGGCGCGGTCGTCGCCGCCATCCCCGGTGGCGTCCTGGGCGGCATCACCGTGATCCTTTACGGCATGATCGGCCTGCTGGGCGCCCAGATCTGGATCAACGCCAAGGTCGACCTGCGCAATCCGCTCAACCTGGTCCCGGCCGCCGCGGGCATCATCATCGGCGTCGGCGGGGTGAAGCTGACCTTCACGGACACCTTCGAGCTGGGCGGCATCGCGCTCGGCACGATCGTCGTCATCACCGGCTACCACGTGCTGCGGGCCTTCGCCCCGGCCCACCTCAAGCAGCAGGAGCCGCTGCTCGACTCGGGCACCAGCTCGTACGAGAGCACGTCCGGCGAAAGCACGTCCGGTGAGAGCACGTCCGGCGACGAGCCGCTGTCGAAGAACTGAGTGATTCGCCCGTTCTGGGTAAGCCGGGCCTGAGGAGTTCCCTCCCGGGCCCGGCGACTGGGAGCCTGCCCGCATGGCGCAGACCCAGCAGATCGGGCAGAGCGAACAGACACAGCGGGTCGGGCGGCAGCCCGGGCCGTTCCTCGCGGTCGACCCCGTGGTGGACCGGATGCGGGCGTTCCGATCGGCCTGGCATCCGGCCGACGGGGTCGCCGTCTTCAACCGGGTCTATCTGACCGTCACCGAGGAGATCGGCCACGCCATCGAGGCGGGCGGCTTCGCCGACCGGCGTGCCGCCGCCACCCTCGACGTGCGGTTCGCCGAGCGGTACCTGACGGCGGTCGACGCGGCCGCGACCGGCCGCCCCTCCCCCGCCTGCTGGCGGCCGCTGTTCCGCTACCGCCGCCATCCCGGCGTACGGCCGCTGCAGTTCGCGCTGGCCGGGATCAACGCCCACATCGGCCACGACCTGGCCCTCGCGGTGGTCGACACCTGCCGGGTCCTGGAGTGCGCGCCCACCGACCTGGAGGACGAGTTCGACCGGGTCGGCGACGTCCTGGTCCTCCTGGAGGAGCGCATCCGGGAGGAACTGATGCCGGGCCCGGACCTCCTGGAGATCGCGGACCCGCTGACACATCTGCTCGGCTGCTGGAGCCTCGACCGGGCCCGCGACGGGGCCTGGCTGGCGGCGCGCTCGCTGTGGCAGCTGCGCGGCCTGCCCGAGCTGGCCGAGGAGTTCACGGAACGCCTCGACCGCTCGGTGGGCCTGGTGGGGCGGATGCTCCTCACGCCCCTGACCAGGCCATGAACCGGCCGGGCCGGTCCGGACCCGGCCGGGCCCGAGACCGTACGGCTCAGTCCTCCGGCAGCTCGACCGGGGCGATCTCGTCGTACACGTCGCCCGGACCCGGGTTGGTGGCATCGGTGCCGCCGCCGAAGTGGTGCATCACGCCCCACACCGCGTTGAGCGCCGTCTGCACCGCGCCCTCGGCCCAGCCGGCCGTCCAGGAGATGTCGTCGCCCGCGAGGAAGATGCCCCGCTTGTCCTCGGGCAGCCGGTCCTGCATGAAGTGGGTGAACAGGCGCCGCTGGTAGCGGTAGTGACCGGGCAGGTTCGCCTTGAACGCGCCCATGAAGTAGGGCTCGTTCTCCCAGGAGACCGTCACCGGGTTGCCGATGATGTGCTTCCGGATGTC
Source organism: Streptomyces sp. CB02980 (assembly GCF_014451325.2). GTDB lineage: Bacteria > Actinomycetota > Actinomycetes > Streptomycetales > Streptomycetaceae > Streptomyces. Next base: position 22,988 of record NZ_JACSCH020000005.1, read on the forward strand.
GACCTTCGGGTAGATCTCGCCGAGCGACTTCAGCATGACCTCCATCCGCTCGTTCGCGGACAGCGGCAGCCACTTCAGGCTGTCGTCGCACCAGGTGTACGACAGGCAGATGGTGGCCGGCTTGTCCGGGCCGTCGTCCAGGAGGTACGTGCCGCGGGTCATCCGGTCGGTGAGCGTCATCGACATGACGTCACGGCCGGTCTCCTCGTCCCTGTCCAGCCAGAACGGCCGATCGACGGGCACGAACAGCTTCGAGGACTCCATGTAGTGGGTGCGCTCGATCGCCGTCCAGTGGTCGATCGGGAAGAGCGAGTCGTCGCAGGCGATCTTGGAGAGCAGCATCCAGGACTGGGCGGTGAAGATCGCCGCCTGGAAGGTACGGATGTCGCCGGAGGCGTCGGTGACGGTGATCCGGTTGCCGGCGGTCCGGTTCAGCCGGGTCACGGCCGGCTTCGGGGCGCCCTCGTGCAGGGAGCTGAGCGAGGTGCCCTGCGCCCAGTGGATGATCTTCTCCGGCTCGCGCTCCCACAGGCGCAGCGGCAGCTGCTGCGAGCCGCCGACGATGCCGCGGTGGTGGTCGTCCGCCTCGGTGTAGACGACGCGGAGGATCTCCAGGATGGAGTTGGGGAAGTCGGTGTCCCAGCCGCCGGTGCCGAAGCCGACCTGGCCGAAGATCTCGCGGTGCCGGAAGGACTTGAAGGACTCCGACTCGCAGAGGAAGCCGTAGAAGGTCTGGTTGTCGAGCTTCTCGACGAGCTTCGACCAGATCTCGCGGATGCGCGGGACGTCGCGCTCGCGCATGGCCTGGTTCATGTCGGAGAAGTCGGCGCCCTCGTCGAGGCAGGCGTTCCACGCGTTCATCACGTCGCGGTAGACCTGCGGGAGGTCGTCGACGGTGGTGGCGTAGTGCGACTCGCCCTTGAGGTCGACGACGGTCGAGGGGGTCGTCTCGGCCAGCGGGTTCGGGAAGGGCGTGGTCTCCAGGCCGACCAGGTCGATGTAGTGCTGGAGCGCGGTCGAGGAGGGCGGGAAGCGCATGGCGCCCATCTCGGCGGTGAGGCCCTCGGTGGCGGTGCCCTCGAAGCCGACGGTACGCAGCCGGCCACCGATCTGGTCGGCCTCGTAGACGACGGGCTTGAGGCCCATCTTCATCAGCTCGTACGCGGCGATGATGCCGGACAGTCCGCCGCCGATGACGGCGACCTCGGTGCCGTGCTCGGTCGCCGGTATCTGGCCGAGCCCGGCCGGGTGGGCCAGGAAGTCGTCGTAGGCGTACGGGAAGTCCGGACCGAACATGGTGATCGGAGGCTGGCCGTCGCTGTGCGGGACGGCGGTCGTGGGCACCGTGGACGTCATGGGGTACGGACTCCTTGCACGGAAAAAGGGTGAGGCCTGGCGACTGCGCGAGTGGGGCGGGGCGGCTCAGACGAGAGAGCCGTAAAGGCCCGGGCGCCGGTCGCGGAGGTAGGGGTTCTCCTCGCGGGAGGCCGCGAGGAGGGCCGGGTCGACGTCGCCGAGGACGAGGTCCTCGCCGCGCCCGGCGCGAGCCCGGGCGGTGCCGTCGGGACCCGCGAGAGTGGAGAGGCCGACGAACTCGAACTCCTTCTCCGGGCCGGTCCGGTTGGCGTACGCGATGTAGAGCTGGTTCTCGAAGGCGCGGACCGGCACCACGGACAGGGGCACGACCTCGGCGGGGTGCATGAGCGCGGTCGGTACGAGGAGGAGGTCCGTACCGGCCAGCGCGTGCGCCCGTACGTTCTCGGGGAACTCGACGTCGTAGCAGATCATCATGCCGACGGTGAGGCCGTCGAGCTCCGCCTGGACGACGGCCCGGTCACCGGGGGTGAACCACTTCAGCTCGAAGTCTCCGAAGAGGTGGGTCTTCCGGTACTGCGCGAGCGGGACGCCGTCGGCGCCGATGAGCTGCGCGGAGTTGTACAGGACGCCGTGCTGCTCGGTGTCCCGCTCGGGGTAGCCGTAGCCGACGGCCAGGCCGTGGCGCACGGCGATCGCCGCGACGGCGCGGGCGGACGGGCCGTCGACCGGCTCGGCCAGGCGCGCGATGTCGGCGCCGATGGCGTACCCGGTGAGGAAGAGCTCGGGGGCGAGCAGCAGTCCCGCTCCGGCTGCGGCGGCACGGCCGGCGGCCTCGTCGAGGACCTTGAGGTTGGCGGCCACGTCACCGAGTTCGCCGGAGCTCTGGAGCAGGGCGGTGCGCAGCGCGGGCATGCGTGATCCTCGGGGGTCGAAGTACAGGGGGAAGACGTCAAAAACGGTACGGTTTCGCGCTCGGTCGGGACAAGACGGCAGCGTTGCGGACCGACCGTCGAACCGTTGCGCGATCGACCGGTGGGGCGGCGATTCGTTGCGTACGGCTCCGCCCGGGGTCGCGGTCCGCCTCCGCCGCGCGGCGGAGACGGAACCGTCCTGCGGCTCGACGCCGCGCGGCGGGCGCCGCGGAAGAGTGGTGGTCGTCCGGAGGAACCCCGGACGACCTGCCGAAAGGACCGAGTAGCCATGAACCGTCGTACGAAGATCGTCGCCGTCTCCGCCGCCGTTCTGCTCACCCTGGGAGCCGGGGGGATGGCCGCCGCCTCGGCGGACGACAGCCACCGCCCCGCCGCGGCCCCGGCCGCCGTCTCGGAGGCCGCGGCGCTGACCGGCACCGCGAAGCTGTACCGCCCGGCCGGGGACGACATCACGTTCTCCTTCGACGCGCATCTGGCGGAGAAGGACCGGCAGGATCCGATGAAGGCCACCGGAACGTTCCGCTTCAGCCACTACAAGGGCGACTGGGGCGGGTACGCCAAGGTGAAGGTCGACTGCCTCACCACGGGCGGAAAGGTGGCCGTCGTGTCCGGTGTCGTCGTCGAGACGGATGTGAAGGAGTTCCGGAAGGCGCGGGTGGGCGTCACGGTGCACGACGTCCCCGGCGGCGACCGGCTCGGCTACACCTGGATGACCGCCGACCCGCAGAAGGACAAGGTGCCGCCGTGCATCAGCGGCGCGCCGTTCGAGAAGGTCGAGAAGGGGACGGGCGACTTCAAGGTCGTGCCCTGGGAGTTCGTCTACCCGACCGAGTAGACCGCCCCACGGGGGTGGGCGGGCGAAGGGCGGTGCGGGAACCACGGCCCGCACCGCCCCGAAGCCGGCGTCCCCGCAGGGCTACGCGGGCGAACCCGAGGAGAAGCGTCGCAGGAGCGGCGACAGCACCAGGACGGACTTGGTGCGCTCCACGAAGGGCTCGCCCGCGATCCGCTCCAGGACCCGCTCGAAGTGGCGCATGTCCGAGGCGAAGACCTGGACGACGGCGTCCGCGTCACCGGTGACGGTCGACGCGGACACCACCTCGGGGTACCGCTCGAGACCTCGCCGGATGTCGTCCGGCGAGGTGTTGTGGCGACAGTAGATCTCGACGAAGCCCTCGGTCTCCCAGCCGAGCGCCGCCGGGTCCACCCGTACGGTGAATCCGGTGATGGCGCCCTCGGCCCTGAGCCGGTCCACGCGCCGCTTCACGGCGGGGGCGGAGAGTCCGACGAGCGAGCCGATGTCGGCGTAGCTGCGGCGGGCGTCTTCCGCGAGGGCGTGGACGATGCGTTCGTCGAGGTCGTTGAGTCGCACTACGGGTGGATCACTTCTCTGCTGAGGTCTCTGCCACGGTCGGCGCGGTGGCCAGTCGGGAGCGGCGCATGCCGTACAGGAAGTAGAACACGAGGCCCGCGGCCATCCAGCAACCGAAGACCACCCAGGTGATCGAGTCCAGGCTGAACATGTTGTACACGCAGAACAGGAAGCCCAGGATCGGGAAGGTCCAGCCGAGCGGCACGCGGAAGGTGCGGTCCATGGTCGGGCGGGTGCGGCGCAGCACGATCACCGCGATGTTGACCAGGCCGAAGGCGAACAGGGTGCCGATGCTGGTGGCGTCGACGAGCTTGCCCAGCGGGATGACGGAGGCGAGGGCGCCGCAGAACAGCGACACGATGACGGTGTTCACGCGCGGGGTGCCGGTCTTGTGGTTGACCTTGCCGAAGACCTTGGGCACGAGGCCGTCGCGGGACATCGCGAAGAGCACGCGGGTCTGGCCGTAGAGGACGGTGAGCACGACGCTGGCGATCGAGATGACGGCGCCGGCGGCGAGCAGGGTGCCCCAGAACTTCTGACCGCTGACGTCGCTCATGATCGCCGCGAGCGAGGCCTCGGAGCCCTCGAACTCCTTCCAGTTCCACGCGCCGACGGCGACGGCCGCGACCAGGACGTAGAGCACGGTGACGATGAGCAGCGAGAGCATGATCGCGCGGGGCAGGTCACGCTTCGGGTCCTTCGCCTCCTCACCGGCGGTGGAGGCGGCGTCGAAGCCGATGTAGGAGAAGAAGAGGCTGGCTCCGGCGGCGCTGACGCCGGCCATGCCGAGCGGCATGAAGTCGGCGTAGTTGCCGGACTTGAAGCCCATGAAGCCGATGGCGCAGAAGAGCACCAGCGCGGCGATCTTCACGAAGACCATGATGGTGTTGACGACGGCGGACTCGCGGGCGCCGCCCAGCAGGAAGACCATCGCGAGCAGGACGACGATCAGGCCCGGCAGGTTGATGAAACCGCCCTCGCCGGGGGCCGAGGAGACCGCCGCGGGGAGCGTGACGCCGATCGTGCCGTCGAGCAGCTCGTTGAGGTACTCGCCCCAGCCGACGGCCACGGCGGCGACCGAGACGCCGTACTCCAGGACCAGGCACCAGCCGCAGACCCAGGCGACGAGTTCACCCATCGTTGCGTAAGCGTACGAGTAGGAGGAACCCGCGACCGGTATGGAGCCGGCCAGCTCGGCGTACGAGAGGGCGGAGAAGAGAGCCGTGAGGCCGGCGATGACGAAGGCGATGGTGACCGCGGGGCCGGCCTTCGGAACGGCGTCGCCGAGCACGACGAAGATGCCGGTGCCGAGCGTGGCACCGATGCTGATCATGGTCAGCTGCCACATGGAGAGCGAGCGACGGAGATTGCCGCCCTCGCCCTGCCCACCCTCTGCGACCAGCTGTTCCACCGGCTTGCGCCGGGTCAGTGCGCCGAGAGCGGAGGTCTTGCGGGTGGTCGATTCCTCGACCGGTGGGGCTGCGCCATGGTCCAGCACTGCGGAGGCTCCTTATCGCTGCCTGTCGTCGTGACGTGGGACCGCAGCGGTACGTGGGCATGCCGAAAGAGGCCCACGGGGGAGGGGAACCGCCGAGCAGGCGGTCCCCGCCACTCCTGGTACGAGGCTTGAGCCTAAGGGGCAGAGGTTCGCACTCGTAATGCAGGGTTGTTGCGCACTGCCGGATGATCATTGCGCGCTCGGGTCGCAGACGGGGAAACATTGCGCTCCCCCGCATGAATCCACACATTGGGGGTGTGAACCGGCCCCCGCGCGCGCATTGACTCCTCGTGCCCCATGACCCACGCTGCGAGCCTTAGGGGGTGCCTTGTCGACCCCCCGATCGGAGGCACAGGTGGGCTGGCTCGACCCGGCACCGTTCCTGCGCGGCACGGCCTGGCTTGACGGGAACCGGCCGGTACGCGCCGATCCCGACGACCTGGAGCGCCTGCCGTGGGACATCGCCGAGCGGGCCGCGCTGCCCATCGGCGTACGGATGGAGTTCACGGCCGCCCCCGGCACGCGCGCGGTGCGGCTGCGCTACCGGGCGACCGTCCCGGAGCCCGACGACCCGCTCGCCGGACTCCGCCACTGCTTCGCCCTCTGGAGCGGTACGCGGCTCGTCGGCGAGGCCTGTGCCGCCCCGGCCCCCGAGGCCACCGTCACGCTCCCGCTGCCCCCGGGCGGCGGCGTCTTCACCGTCCACCTCCCGGAGGGCCAGGCGCCGGTGCCGCTCGCCCTGCGGGCCCTCGGCGGGGCCCTCTCCCCCGCCCCCGCGCAGCCCCGCTGGCTGGTCCACGGCGACTCGATCACCGAGGGCTGGTGGTCGACCCGCCCCGCCCACTCCTGGCCCGCCACGGCGGGACGGCTCCTCGGCCTCGACGCGGTGAACCTCGGGTACGCGGGCGGGGCACGCGGCGAACTCCCGCTCGCCGAACATCTGGCGCGGCTCCCCGGCGAGGTGATCACCCTCGCGTTCGGCACCAACTGCTGGTCCACGGTGCCCGCGACGGCCGACTGGCTCTACGCCACCGTCCGGGCCTTCGTGGGCCTGGTCCGCCAAGGCCACCCGGACACCCCGCTGCTGCTCGTCTCGCCCGTGCTGCGCCCGGCGGCCGAGCACACCCGCAACGTCCTCGGAGCGACCCTCACGGAGCTGCGCAGGGCCATGGAGCGGGCCGGCCGGGACCTGGCGGCCGAGGGCGACGCACAGCTCCTGGTCCTCCCGGGACGGCCGCTGCTCGGCCCGGAGCACCTGGCGGACGGACTGCACCCGGACGACCGGGGCCACGCCAGGATCGCGGCGGCGGTCGCGGAGGCCCTCGGCGGGGTCCTGGACCCTTCGCTCAGGCGTCCGGCGCCGTGAGGTCCCTGACCAGGAACGTGCAGGGGTCGGCCTCGTCGTGCGGGCGCCCGTCCGCGTCCGTCCAGCTCCAGCGGTCCGTGTAGGCGACGACGGGCGCGTAGCCGAGCCGCGCGTACAGCGCCGCCGCCCGCGGGTTGTCGTGCCCCACGCCGAGCCCCAGGACGGTCCCACCGCGCTCCCGCGCCAGCTCCTCGGCCGCGTGGACCAAGGCCGTGCCGATGCCCTGTCCCCGGAGCTCCGCCCGGACGTCGAGGCCGTTGAACTCCGGGCACTCACCGGCCGCGGCCCGCACCTCGGGGGCCGCGCAGCCGTCCCAGCGGACCTGTCCGTGGCCGACGGGCACCCCGTCCCGCCAGGCGAGGAGGTACGTGCCCGTCCCGGCCTCCTGGCGCGCGAACCGGTCCGCGTGCCGGGTCGGCGCCCCGGGCGCGGGAAGGTGCCGGTCGAGCAGGGGCAGGTCGGCGGCGCGGCAGGGCCGGATCTCCGTACGGTCCACATGATCCATGCGGCGACCGTACGGGACGACGACGGGCCCCCGGGAAGAGATTCCCGGGGGCCCGCTCATGTCACCACGTGACGGGACTAGCTCCAGCTGGCGTGCAGCGGCTTGCCCTCGGCGTAGCCGGCGGCGGACTGGATGCCGACCACGGCCTTCTCCTCGAACTCGGCGAGCGAGCCGGCACCGGCGTAGGTGCAGGAGGAGCGGACGCCCGCGATGATCGAGTCGATCAGGTCCTCGACGCCCGGGCGGGCCTGGTCGAGGAACATGCGCGAGGTGGAGATGCCCTCCTCGAAGAGACCCTTGCGGGCGCGGTCGTAGGCCGACTCCTCGCTCGTGCGGTTCTGCACGGCGCGGGCCGAGGCCATGCCGAAGGACTCCTTGTACGGGCGGCCGTCGGCGGTGTGCTGGAGGTCGCCAGGGGACTCGTACGTCCCTGCGAACCAGGAGCCGATCATCACGTTGGACGCGCCGGCGGCGAGCGCCATGGCGACGTCGCGCGGGTGCCGGACGCCGCCGTCGGCCCAGACGTGCTTGCCGAGCTTCTTGGCCTCGGCGGCGCACTCCAGGACGGCGGAGAACTGCGGGCGGCCGACGCCGGTCATCATGCGCGTGGTGCACATGGCGCCGGGGCCCACGCCGACCTTGATGATGTCCGCGCCGGCCTCGATGAGGTCTCGCACACCCTCGGCGGCGACGATGTTGCCGGCGACGATCGGGACGTGCGGGTCGAGGGCGCGCACGGCCTTGATCGCGGTGATCATCGACTCCTGGTGGCCGTGCGCCGTGTCGATGACGAGGGTGTCGACGCCCGCGTCGAGCAGCTGCTTGGCCTTGCCCACGAAGTCGCCGTTGATGCCGACGGCGGCGGCGATGCGCAGCTTGCCGTCGGCGTCGGTGGCCGGGGTGTACAGGGTCGCGCGGAGCGCGCCCTTGCGGGTCAGGATGCCGACCAGACGGCCGTCCTTGTCCACGGCCGGGGCGTAGCGGCGGTTGGCGTGGTCGAGCGTGTTGAAGGCGTCGCGCGGATCGATGTCGGCGTCGAGGAGCAGCAGGTCCTTCGACATGACCTCGGAGAGCTGCGTGAAGCGGTCCACCCCGGACAGGTCGGCGTCGGTGACGACACCGACCGGACGACGGTCCTCGTCGACGACGACGGCGGCGTCGTGCGCCCGCTTGGGCAGCAGCGAGAGCGCGTCGGCGACGGTCTGGTGGGGGGCGAGGACGATCGGGGTGTCGAGCACGTGGTGACGGCTCTTGACCCACGAGATGACGTCGGTGACGACCTCGATCGGGATGTCCTGCGGGATGACGACCAGTCCGCCCCGGCGGGCGACGGTCTCGGCCATACGGCGGCCGGCGATGGCGGTCATGTTGGCCACGACCAGCGGGATCGTGGTCCCGGTTCCGTCCGGCGAGGAGAGGTCCACCGCCTGGCGGGAACCGACGGCCGAGCGGCTCGGCACCATGAAGACATCGTCGTACGTCAGGTCGTAGGGCGGCTTGACGTCATTGAGGAAACGCACGTGCTGACATCCCAGTCGTTCGGATCGGCCCCTAGGCATTTCAGCCAGGGGAAAAAGCACGTAGTTCATTGTCCCACGCCAGTACGAATACCAGCCCCGGGCGAATCATCCGAGGCTTGCGGCAGCCGCTTCGTCGGATCCTCCGAAAGCCTCCCCCAGCGCGACGAGGACCGCGAGGCGGGTGGGGCGCTGATCGACGGCTGTGGCAAAGACGTCCTGGGCGGTCCGCCACTCGCGCGGGCGCGTCCTGGCGTACTCCCGCCAGCCGGTGACGACGAGGGTGACCGGCTCGGGCAGATCGGTGAGGCAGTCGGCGAGGGCGTCCCAGTTCCGGCCGAACCAGTCGGGGAGGGCGAGGACGGTGGCGCACCGGTCCATGAGTCCGGCCTTGTCCGTGACGCCCGTCAGGTCGAGGACGAGGGGATCGTCAATTCTCATCCGTGATCACCTCCCGGAAGCTCTCGTAGTGGTCGTCGGTCCAGTAGATCTCGCCGTCCCGCCCGGTGACGATCCGGCGCGCTCCGCGGTCGCGTTCGCCGGGGGTCCGCACGGTGTACTCGCGGTAGTAGCCGCGATTCTCACGGGGCAGGATCCGCTCGAAGTTGGAGAAGACGGCGCCGTCCTTGGCGTACGGGTAGGGACCACCGCGCGCGATGAGGCCGAGCGTCTTGCGCGCCTCGGGAGGAAGGTCGGCGGCCCGCACGGTGGGCAGTCCGGAGGTACCGGTGGGCGCCGCGGCCTCGGCGGTGGCGCCGGCGGTGGTACGGGCGGGAGCGACCGGTCCGGCACCGCCGCTCGACGAGGAGCACCCGGCCAGGAAGACGCAGAGGACGAGCGCGGCGAGCATGCGCAAGGGCCGGAGCAACATGTCCCGAACATACCGTTACGGGATGGCTCCGGCCCTCGATCGACTCGGCCGACGACACCGGGCCGGCTGACGGTGTCCTCGTTCAGACGCCGTCCGGGTCCGTCCGGTCGAGCGCCGGGTGCGTACCCGGGCTGGACTCGGTGAGCAGGTAGTCCGCCGCGGCGCGGTCGGTGACCAGGCTGGTGACGAGGCCGGAGCGGAGCACCGCGCCGATCGCCGCCGCCTTGCGCTGGCCGCCCGCGATGGCCACCACCTCGGGGATCCGGCGCAGCCGGTCCGCCTCGACGGTGATGCAGCGCTCGCCCAGGTCTCGGCCGACCCGGCGCCCGTCGGCGTCGAAGAGGTGGGCGGACATCTCGGCGGCGACGCCGAGCGAGGCGTAGTGGGCGCGCTCCTCGTCCGAGAGCATGTCGTGGACGGTCGAGATGCCCGGCTCCCAGGAGCCGATGGAGACACAGGCGACGGTCACCTTGTCGAAGTACTCGAAGGCCCGTGCGATACCGGTCTGGCTGCGCAGCGCGGCCGCGGTCGCCGGGTCCGGCAGCAGCATGGGCGCGTAGATCGGGTGCGCCTCGCCGCCGGAGACCTGGGCGGCACGGCGGACCGCCTCGACGGAGCCGCGCTCGGCGGTCCCGGCGTCGTACACACCGGTGAGCTGGACGACGGTGCACGGGGGCAGCCGGTCGAGCGCCGCCGCCATGTGGATGGTGGAGCGGCCCCAGGCGAGGCCCAGGACGTCGCCCTCGGTCACGAGCTCACCGAGCAGGTCGGCCGCGACCTCGCCGAGGTTCTCGGGGTCGGGCGACTCGTCCTCGCCCTCCGCCGGGGACTCGACGACGACGGCGTGACGAAGCCCGTAGCGGGCACGGAGCGCGTCGGAGCGCTCGGCGTCCAGCTCGGCCGGTACGCGGATCTCGATGCGTACGAGATCGCGCTCCAGGGCGGTCTCCAGGACCCGGGCCACCTTGAAGCGGCTCACGCCGAACTCCTCGGCGATCTGGATCTTGGACTTGCCCTCGAGGTAGAAGCGACGGGCCATGGCCGCCGCCTGCACCAGCTCCGCGGGGCCCATCCGCAGGGCTGACCGTCCCGCCGACATACCCGCCACCGCGATCTCCTCACCTGTTCACGTACCGCTGTTCACGTACCGACGTTCATGTATCGCTGTTCGCGTACCGCTGTCGTTCACACTCTGGACTCGCCGTCCATCCTGTCAGATACGGCGGGCCTTGATCAGTCCTGTCGGCGGCCCGACGGACCGCGTTCATCAGCCGGAGGCTCAGTGGCCACACGCCCACGGGGCGACGGCCGTCACGGCGTCCGCGCGGGCCCGCAGCGAGGCGACGGCGGCGGCCGGGTCGGCAGCGCCGTAGACCGCGGAACCCGCCACGAAGACATCGGCGCCGGCCTCCGCGCACCGCTCGATCGTGGACTCGGCGACCCCGCCGTCGACCTGGAGCCACAGCTCCAGACCGTGCTTGGAGATCAGCTCACGGGTACGGCGGATCTTGGGCAGCATGATGTCGAGGAAGGCCTGGCCGCCGAAGCCGGGCTCGACGGTCATGATCAGCAGCATGTCCAGCTCGGGGAGCAGGTCCTCGTACGGCTCGATGGGCGTGGCCGGCTTGAGCGCCATCGAGGCGCGCGCGCCCTTGGCCCGGATCTCGCGCGCGAGCCGGACCGGCGCCGCGGCCGCCTCGACGTGGAAGGTCACCGAACCGGCGCCCGCCTCGACGTACTGGGGCGCCCAGCGGTCGGGGTCCTCGATCATCAGATGGCAGTCGAGGGGGGTGTCGGTCGCACGGGCGAGCGACTCCACGATCGGCACACCCAGGGTCAGGTTGGGCACGAAGTGGTTGTCCATCACATCGACGTGAAGCCAGTCGGCCCCGTCGACGGCCTTCGCCTCATCGGCGAGCCGGGCGAAGTCCGCGGACAGAATGCTGGGGTTGATCTGCGCCATGAGCCAAGCCTCCCACGTTCTTGGGTACTTCTTTGCCGCCGAGCGGTTTCGGATGCGGTCCAGACCATTTTCGGTGCGAACCGACGAGCCGGGACCGGCGCAGACCGGGAGATTACGGTCAGGTGATCGAAGGGTCGGAGGACCGCGAGGTCACGCCGTGCGGCGGACCAGCGCCAGATACATGGCGTCCGTACCGTGCACATGCGGCCAGAGCTGAAGGTCCGGACCGTCGCCGAGCGCCGGTACCCCCGGCAGCAGCGGGCGGGCGTCGATCAGCTCGGCGCCGCCGACCTTCTTCAGGACGTCGTCGACGACCACCCGGGTCTCGGCGAGGTGCGGCGAGCAGGTCGCGTACCCCACGACACCGCCGACCCTGACCGCGCCGAGCGCCTCCGTGAGCAGGGCGCGCTGGAGCGGCGCGAATCCGTCGAGGTCCTCGGGGCGACGGCGCCAGCGGGCCTCGGGGCGACGGCGCAGCGCGCCGAGGCCCGAGCAGGGCACGTCCATGAGGACCCGGTCGAAGGAGCCGGGGCGCCACGGCGGGCGGGTGCCGTCGGCGGCGATCACCTGGTACGGGCCGGGGTTGCCGGCGAGGGCGCGCTCGACGAGGCGCGCGCGGTGCGGCTGCTTCTCGGAGGCGAGCAGGGCGGCACCCCGCTCGGAGGCGAGGGCCGCAAGGAGCGCGGCCTTGCCGCCGGGGCCCGCGCAGCCGTCGAGCCAGCGGGCATCGGGGCCGTCGAGCGGCGCGTTGGCGAGGGCGATCGCGACGAGCTGGCTGCCCTCGTCCTGGACGCCGGCCCGGCCGTCCTTGACCGCCTCGATGGCGCCGGGCTCGCCGCCCTCGGCCATCCGCACGGCGTACGGCGACCAACGGCCCGGCAGGGTCTCGGTGGCCTCGGCGAGCTCGTCGGTGGTGGACCGGCCGGGACGGGCGACGAGGGTGACCTCGGGGCGCTCGTTGTCGGCCTCCAGGAGGTCCTCGATCCCGGCGCGGCCGCCGCCGAGCGAGTCCCAGAGCGCCGAGACGACCCAGCGGGGGTGCGAGTGGACGACGGCGAGGTGGTCCTCGGGGTCCGCGTCGTACGGCGGGGCGACCTGCGCCACCCAGGCGTCGAGGTCCTGCTGCGAGATCTTCCGCAGCACGGCGTTCACGAACTTGGCCCGCCCGTCGCCGAGTACGACCCGCGCCAGCTCGACGCTGGCGGAGACGGCGGCGTGGGTGGGGATCCGGGTGCCGAGCAGCTGGTGGGCGCCGAGCGCGAGCACGTCGAGGACGGGCGGGTCGACCTCGCGCAGCGGCCGGTCGATGCAGGCGGCGATGATCGCGTCGTACGTGCCCTGGCGGCGCAGCGTCCCGTAGACCAGCTCGGTCGCCAGCGCCGCGTCCCTGCTGTCGAAGTTCCCGCCCTCGCGGGCCTTCTTGAGGAGCGGCGGCAGCACCAGGTTCGCGTAGGCGTCCCGCTCGTCCACCGCCCTCAGCGCCTCGAAGGCGAGCATCCGGACGGGGTCCTTCTGGGGCCGCCGGTAGGGCTTGTGGGGACGGCTGCGTGCCTGCTCGCTCAAAGGTGCTCCGCGTGACGAAATGACGAGGTCGAACCCCCCAAGCCTACGTCCGCCGCGCCCCGACCCGCTCCCGGGCCCGTGGGGACCTCGCCTCCCCTCGACACCCCGGCCCGTGGGGACCTCGCCTCCCCTCGACACCGGGCCCTGAGGGGGCCTCAGACCCCGAGGACCTCGCCCGGCGCGATGCGCACGCCGCGCGCCCAGTCGGCGGCCTTCATCGGCTTCTTGCCCTGGGGCTGCACCCAGAGAAGCTCTACGGCGTACGAGCCGGTGCCCGCGTACACGTTGTTCTTGCCCGCGGCGAGCTGCCCCGGGGCCAGGTCCGTGCGGTCGGGCAGCGGGGTGACCTGGATCAGCTTGAGGCGCTCGCCCCGGAAGACCGTCCAGGCACCGGGGGCCGGGGTGCAGCCGCGGATCACGCGGTCCACCCGCAGCGCGGGGGCGGTGAAGTCGACGTGGGCGTCCTCGACCTGGATCTTCGGAGCGAGGGTGATCCCCTCGACCGGCTGCGGGACGGCCAGGAGCGAGCCGTCCTCGACGCCGTCCATGGTGGCGGCGAGCAGCCCGGCACCCGCGAACGCGAGCCGGGTGAGCAGGTCGCCGCTGGTGTCGGTCGGCCGGATGTCCTCGGTGACGACGCCGTAGACCGGGCCGGAGTCCAGGCCCTCCTCGATCAGGAAGGTTGACGCGCCCGTCACCTGGTCGCCCGCCATCAGCGAGTGCTGCACGGGGGCCGCGCCCCGCCAGGCCGGCAGCAGCGAGAAGTGCAGGTTGACCCAGCCACGGGCGGGGATGTCGAGGGCGACCTTGGGCAGCAGCGCGCCGTAGGCGACCACCGGGCAGCAGTCCGGGGCGATCTCCCGCAGCCGGGCGAGGAAGTCCTCGTCACGGGGCCTGGCCGGCTTCAGGACCTCGATCCCGGCCTCCTCCGCCCGCTGGGCCACCGGGCTGGCGACGAGATGCCGGCCGCGCCCCGCCGGGGCGTCCGGCCGGGTGACGACGGCGGCCACCTCGTGCCGGCCGGAGGCGAGCAGGGCGTCCAGGGCGGGAACGGCGACCTCGGGGGTGCCTGCGAAGACGAGCTTCATGAGTGTCGACTGCCTGTCTCTCCGGGGGCTTTACGGGCAGCGCACCAGTCTAGGGCGCGTCCGGCTCCGGGGCGCCGCGGCCCCGGCGCCCCGGACGGAGGGGGCGTACGGAAGGACGAGCGCCCCCGCGCATATGCGTGTACGCCCCCGCAGCGTGACCCAACCCCGGGTGGCGCGTTGGTCAAGAGAGATTGACCGAATCGGGTCGCCGTTCCCCCCTGCGGCCCTTCCCTTTACATGCCGGTTCGAGAGGCTTTCACATGGCCGACCACGCAACCCACGACGCCCAGGCTCGGGCGAGTCTGCACCTGCTGGTGCGGGACATCGAGCGGGTCCGGCGGCAGGTGGACGCACTGCGCACGCTCACGGCCCAGCTGGGCAATGTCTACCGCCCACGCCGCTCCGGCCCGTCCACGGGCTTCGTCGTCTACGGGCGGGCCCCCGCCCCCACCGTTCGTCTCGCCCAGGAGCTGCGGGACAGTGTCGAGACGCTGGTGACCGCCGCGGTCGACTTCGACCGCTCGCTCGGGTTCTCCTGGGACGCGGTGGGCTCCGCGCTCGGAGTCACCAAGCAGGCGGTCCACCGCCGTTACGGTGCCCGGCGCGCGCCTCAGCCGGGCGTCGGCATCGACCAGGACCCGATCGTGGAGCCGAGCGCGACCCGCACGCTCCCCTCGGTGCCCGCCGCCCGCTCGATGCCCCCGCAGCCGACCTCGGGCAGCGCCTCCCTCCGCGAGGAGCCGCGGACGTCGGCCTTCCCCGGCCCCCGTAACGGCTGACCCGCGAACGCCCCACACGGCCGTCCGTCCCCACGGGGGCGGACGGCCGCCCCATGTGCCGGGCGCTCAGGGCGATGCCACCACGGCCGCCCCATGTGCCGCCCGGGCAAGGCCGTGCCACAGCGGCCGCCCCGGGTTCCGCCCGCCCGCTCGACGCCCCGCGACGGTCAGCCGATGTCCGGCGGGTCCACCCGGATCCGCACCGGGTCCCCGCCGCCCCGCGTCATCCGGGCCGCCCTGGCCTGCTTGAGCGCGGTCGCCAGGGCCGCGCCGCTGCCCGGCGGCACCCGGACCAGGGCGCGCTCCCACTGCTCCCCCGGCGGCGGGTCGCCCGGCCTCCGGGGTCCCCCGGGGCGGACCACCGGCAGCGGCACCGGGCCGAGCACCTCGGCGTCGGCGGGCAGCCCCGCCGCGGCGAGGAGACCTTCGACGGCCTCCGGCGGACCGGTGACCGCCGCCATCCGGGAGACCGGCGGGAAGCCCAGCTCGGCCCGTTCGGCCAGCTCGCGCTGGGCGTGCCCGACCGGGTCCCAGCGGACGAGCGCCTGGACGGGGCGGAGCGTCGGCTCGGCGACCACGACCACGGTGCCGCCGTCGGGCTGGCCCCGTACGAGCGAGGCCGCGTCGATCCAGCGGCGCAGTGCCTCCTCGCCCGCGCGCAGATCGGGTCGGCCGAGCATGGCCCAGCCGTCGAGGAGCAGCGCGGCCGCGTAGCCGCCCTCGGCGACCGGCTCGGCGCCGGGGGTGCAGACGACGAGCGCGGGGCGCCCGGGCACGGTGTCCAGGATGTGGTCCCGCCCCGAGGTCCTGACCGGCACCGCCGGGAACGCCCGGCCGAGCTCCTCCGCCGTCCGGCGCGCGCCGACGACCTGGGCCCGCAGCCTGGTCGAGCCGCACTCCACGCAGTGCCAGTCGGAGGCCCCGCGCCCGCACCAGCCGCAGTGCAGCTCCTGCTGCTCGGGGGCCTCCAGGGGCCCGGCGCAGTGGCGGCAGCGGGCGGGCGTCCGGCACCGCTCGCAGGCGAGCCTCGGTACGTACCCCCGGCGGGGCACCTGGACCAGGACCGGCCCGGTCTTCAGCCCTTCGCGCACGGTCTGCCAGGCCAGCGAGGGCAGCCGGGCGGCGCGCGCGGCCTCGTCGCGGGCCAGTTCGCCGTCGCCCACGGTCCGGATCAGCGGGGCGGCCCTGCGGACCTGCTCGCGTCCGGCGAACAGCGTCTTGGCCCAGCCGGACTCGACGAGCTGGGCGGCCTCGACGGTGCAGCCGGTGCTGCCGAGGAGGAAGGCGCAGCGATCGTGGGCGGCGCGGAGCAGCAGGACCTCGCGCGCGTGGGGCTGCGGGGCGTGCAGCTCGCTGTGACTGCCGTCGCCGTCGTCCCAGATGACGACGAGCCCGAGGTCCCGGACGGGGGCGAACATCGCGGCCCGGGTGCCGACGACGGCCCGTACCGCGCCGCGCCGCACGGCGAGCCACTGCCCGTACCGCTTCTCGGGGCCCGCCTCTGCGGTGAGCAGGGCGTGCCGCCCCTCCCCCAGGACGGTGGTGAGCGCCTCGTCGACCCGCCCCGCCGCACGACCGTCGGGTACGACGACGAGGGCGCCCCGGCCGGAGGCCAGGGTGGCGCCGACGGCGCGGGCGATCTCCTCGGCCCAGTGCGGTCCCGGGAGCGCGTTCCAGACGGCCCGGGGTGTCCCACCGCGCGCGAGGGAGTCGAGGAAGGCGGGCCCCCGCTCGTACCGCGTCCAGCTGCCCGGTTCCGGCGCGGCGGGCGGTGGCAGCGGCTCGGGAGAGGGGCGCCCCTCGGCGCGGGCGCTGCGCGGCGGCACGGCGAGCTGGAGCACGTCGGCGAGGCTTCCGGCGTACCGGTCGGCGACGGCACGGGCGAGCCCGAGCAGTTCGGGGCCGAGGACCGGTTCCGGGGAGACGACGTCGGCGAGTGCGGCCAGGGGTCCTGAGTAGTCGGAGGTGGCCCGGCGCTCGACGAGGAAGCCGTCGATGAGCCGTCCGCCCTCCCGGCGTCCGTTCTTGACCTGGTGCGCCCCCGCGCCGAACCGCACCCGCACCCGTACCCCGGGCCGGGCGACCTCGTCGAGTTCCTCGGGGACCGCGTAGTCGAAGAACTGGTCGAGATGGAGCGACCCCTTGTTCACGACGACCCGCGCGACGGGCAGCTCCTTGGCCAGCGCGGCCCCGCGCCAGGTCCGCGGCTTGGCGCGCGGCACCTTCGCCTGCCGCACGGTCTCCCGAATGAGCGCGAGCTGCTCGGGTTCAGCGGTCTCGCCGGGATTCTCTTTCTCGCTGCTCACAGCCCCATACCTACCAGACGCCACCGACAGCCGGGCATGCCGAAGCCCGGCACCCCGAGGGGTACCGGGCTTCGGTCGGGTGTGTCCGGGGACCTACAGGCCGGCGGCCTGCTTCAGGGCGTCCACGCGGTCCGTGCGCTCCCAGGTGAAGTCCGGCAGCTCACGGCCGAAGTGGCCGTAGGCGGCGGTCTGGGAGTAGATCGGGCGGAGCAGGTCGAGGTCACGGATGATCGCGGCCGGGCGGAGGTCGAAGACCTCGGCGATGGCGTTCTCGATCTTCTCGTTGTCGACGGTGTTGGTGCCGAAGGTCTCGACGAAGAGACCGACGGGCTCGGCCTTGCCGATCGCGTAGGCGACCTGGACCTCGCAGCGCGCGGCGAGGCCGGCGGCGACGACGTTCTTGGCGACCCAGCGCATGGCGTAGGCGGCCGAGCGGTCGACCTTGGACGGGTCCTTGCCGGAGAAGGCGCCGCCACCGTGGCGGGCCATGCCGCCGTAGGTGTCGATGATGATCTTGCGGCCGGTGAGGCCGGCGTCGCCCATCGGGCCGCCGATCTCGAAGCGGCCGGTCGGGTTCACCAGGAGGCGGTAGCCGTCGGTGTCGAGCTTGATGCCGTCCTCGACGAGCTGCTTGAGCACGTACTCGACGACGAACTCGCGGATGTCGGGCGCGAGCAGCGACTCCAGGTCGATGTCGGACGCGTGCTGCGAGGAGACGACGACCGTGTCGAGGCGGACGGCCTTGTCGCCGTCGTACTCGATGGTGACCTGGGTCTTGCCGTCGGGGCGCAGGTACGGGATGGTGCCGTTCTTGCGGACCTCGGTCAGCCGGCGGGAGAGCCGGTGCGCGATGTGGATCGGCAGCGGCATCAGCTCGGGGGTCTCGTCCGACGCGTAGCCGAACATCAGGCCCTGGTCGCCGGCGCCCTGCTTGTCCAGCTCGTCCTCATCGCCCTCGACCCGCTGCTCGTACGCGGTGTCCACGCCCTGGGCGATGTCCGGGGACTGAGACCCGATGGACACCGACACGCCGCAGGAGGCGCCGTCGAAGCCCTTCTTCGAGGAGTCGTAACCGATCTCGAGGATCTTGTTCCGGACGAGGGTCGGGATGTCCGCCCACGCCTTGGTGGTCACCTCACCGGCGACGTGCACGAGGCCGGTGGTGATCAGCGTCTCGACGGCGACGCGCGAGGTGGGGTCCTCTCGCAGCAGTGCGTCGAGGATGGTGTCGCTGATCTGGTCAGCGATCTTGTCGGGGTGTCCCTCGGTGACGGACTCCGAGGTGAACAGACGACGGGACACAACGCTCCCTGGGGTTGCAGCGGCTGCTGGCTCTTCTTTGACGGACCGGCAGGGGGCTGCGCCCCAAGACGTTCCGTGGACAGTCTATCGGTCGTGGTCGCGGGATGGACCAGGTGTCTCGCCTGGCGAATGCCCTGAGCGGGTGAATCCGGCCGCTTCGCGGCGGGTGAACCCCCTGATGGGGCGTACATCACACGCGCCCCGCTGGATTCGTGGTCCTCGCGGGGCCGGATGCGTCAGGTCGTGGCGCGCAGCCGCGGCAGGACCAGGTCCCAGACCGTCTCGGCGAGCGCTTCCTTCGGACCGTGCGGTACGGGGGTCTCGGCGCCGTCCGAGGCGAGCACGACGGCCTCGTTCTCCTCGGAGCCGAAGGTCTTGCGCTCCCCCACCTCGTTGACGACGAGGAGGTCGCAGCCCTTGCGGCGGAGCTTCTCGCGGCCGTTGGCGAGGACGTCGTCGGTCTCGGCGGCGAAGCCGACGACCACCTGACCCGGCCGGGCGCGGTCGGCGGAGATCTCGGCGAGGACGTCGGGGTTGCGGACGAGCTCGACGGTGGGCGCTCCGCCGTCGTCCTTCTTCTTGATCTTCCCGGTGGCGTAGACGGCCGGGCGGAAGTCGGCCACGGCGGCCGCCATGACCACGGCGTCGGCGTCGGCGACGGCCTTGAGCACGGCCTCGCGGAGCTGGAGGGCGGTGCCGACGTGGACGACGTCGACGCCGGCCGGGTCCGGGATGCCGGTGTTGGCCTCGACGAGGGTGACCCGGGCTCCCCGGGCGGCGGCGGCCCGCGCGAGCGCGTACCCCTGCTTCCCGGAGGAGCGGTTGCCCAGGTAGCGGACGGGGTCGAGGGGCTCCCGGGTGCCGCCGGCGCTGACCACGACGTGCCGTCCCACGAGGTCGGGGGCCGCGGTGCCGCGGGTGAGGATCCTCCGGCAGATCTCGAAGATCTCCGCCGGGTCGGGCAGCCGGCCCTTGCCGGTGTCGACGCCGGTGAGGCGGCCGACGGCCGGCTCGATGACGACGGCGCCGCGTCGGCGCAGGGTCGCCACGTTCTCCTGGGTCGCCGGGTGCTCCCACATCTCGGTGTGCATGGCGGGGGCGAAGACGACGGGACAGCGCGCGGTGAGCAGCGTATTGGTGAGCAGGTCGTCCGCGAGGCCGTGGGCGGCCTTGGCGAGCATGTCCGCGGTGGCGGGGGCGACCACGACGAGGTCGGCGGCCTGGCCGATCCGGACGTGCGGCACCTCGTGGACGCTCTCCCACACCTCGGTCGAGACCGGGTTGCCGGAGAGCGCGGACCAGGTGGCGGCACCGACGAAGTGAAGGGCGGAGTCGGTGGGGACGACGCGGACGTCGTGGCCCGACTCGGTGAGCCGCCTGAGCAGCTCGCAGGCCTTGTAGGCAGCGATGCCGCCGCTGACCCCCAGAACGACCTTCGGCTTGGTCACCACTGCCACTCCCCGCACTCGGATGCCTACGACTCCATGAGACACCACAGGCCCGACGGATGTTCCGCCGGGCCTGTGGTGAATGAACGTGACGTGCTTACGTGGCCGGGCCCTCGATGGCCTCGGACGTCAGCAGACCCGCGTTGATCTCGCGCAGGGCGATCGAGAGCGGCTTCTCGTGGACGTGGGTGTCGACCAGCGGACCCACGTACTCCAGCAGGCCCTCGCCGAGCTGGGAGTAGTACGCATTGATCTGACGCGCGCGCTTGGCCGCGTAGATCACGAGGCTGTACTTCGAGTCCGTGGCCTCGAGCAGCTCGTCGATCGGCGGGTTGATGATGCCCTCGGGCGCGGTGATGGAAGAGGACACGCTCTACCTTCCGAAGATGGAAAAAAGGATCGGACAGCCGTTGGGTGTCCGGGGGAACAAGTGGATCATTCCCCAGAAGTCAACAGCATCAACGTTAGCAGCTCACGTGCAACGTCCTCGACGGAGGTGTTGACGAGCGTGGTGTCGAACTCCGATTCGGCGGCCAGCTCGACCTTCGCGGCGGCGAGACGGCGCTCGATGACCTCGGGCGACTCGGTGCCGCGGCCGGTGAGGCGGCGGACCAGCTCCTCCCAGCTCGGCGGGGCCAGGAAGACCAGCTGGGACTCGGGCATCGAGTCCTTCACCTGGCGGGCGCCCTGGAGGTCGATCTCCAGGAGCACGGGCTCGCCGGCGTCGAGGCGGTCGAGGACCGCGCGGCGCGGGGTGCCGTACCGGTTGCCCGCGAACTCGGCCCATTCGAGGAGCTCACCGTTGGCGATCAGCTTGTCGAACTCGTCGTCCGTCACGAAGAAGTAGTGGACGCCGTGCTTCTCGCCGGGGCGGGGCTTCCGTGTCGTCGCCGACACCGAGAGCCAGACCTCGGGGTGGACCTTGCGCATATGAGCGACGACCGTGCTCTTGCCGACCCCTGAGGGGCCGGAGAGCACGGTCAGCCGCGGACGTACCTCTGCTGCCATGCAGCGATTATTCCAGCTTTACCGGTGTGCCCGGGACGCGTGTCCCGGATCGGGAGCCGGACCGGTCACCTGATCAGGCGCCGGTGCTGCCGAACTCGCGCTCCAGGGAGGCGATCTGGTTGGAACCGAGACCGCGCACCCGGCGGCTCTCGGAGATGCCGAGCCGCTCCATGATCTGCTTGGCGCGGACCTTGCCCACGCCGGGCAGGGACTCGAGCAGCGCGGAGACCTTCATCTTGCCGATGACGTCGTTCTCCTGGCCGGTCTTGATGACCTCATGGAGGGAGGCGCCGGAGTGCTTGAGTCGATTCTTGACCTCGGCCCGCTCCCGGCGAGCCGCGGCGGCCTTTTCGAGCGCGGCTGCGCGCTGTTCAGGGGTAAGGGGCGGAAGAGCCACGCCTACGTCACCTCGGATGTCGATCTGTCGGATACGGACCGGTGAGGAACCTCGCGCCCCACACCAGTGGAGCAACGCTCAACGGAGTGGTCGTTGAACGCCTGCTCTGCCCCGGAGACTAGCGGCCGAGGCCGCTCCAGTCAGCGAGAACGGAGGAAAAGTCCTGGTCAGCATCGACCGACCGGGACTTTTCCGGCAAAACGACCCGGTTTTGAGCCAAGTTTTCGTCAAGTTGTGAGACGGCCCGGTGGGACGCGTCGTCCCACCGGGCCGAAACAGTGCCGACATCCGGGTCGATCCGCTCCGACCTGCGGAGAGACCGTGATGCTCGTTACCCGGCGACGGCCGCGCGGATCTCGTCCGCGTACCGGTGCGCCGAGTCCCGCAGGGCGGCCGCGTCCGGTCCGTGCCGCAGGACCCCGCGGCTGACGTTCGGGACGACGTTGCCGACGGCCGCGCCGAAGACGGCCGGGAGGTCGGCCGGGGTCGCGCCCTGGGCGCCGATGCCGGGGGCGAGGAGCGGACCGTTGATGTCCAGGTCGAACGAGGACAGGTCGCCGAGGGTGGCACCGACGACCGCGCCGAAGGAGCCCATCGGGGTCTCCCCCGCGTTCTCCGCGGCGAGGTGGCCCAGCATGGTGGCGCCGATCGTTCGGCCGTCCGCACGGACGGCCCGCTGGACCTCCGCGCCCTCCGGGTTGGACGTCAGGGCCAGGACGAAGAGACCGGCGCCGGACTCGCGGGCCAGGTCCACGGCCGGCTTCAGGGAGCCGTAGCCGAGGTACGGGGAGACCGTGAGCGCGTCCGAGAAGAGCGGGGAGTCCTTGCGCAGGTAGGTCTCGGCGTACGCGGCCATGGTCGAGCCGATGTCGCCGCGCTTGGCGTCCATGACGACCAGACCGCCCGCCGCGCGCAGATCGGCGGTGGCACGCTCCAGGACGGCGATGCCGCGCGAGCCGAAGCGCTCGAAGAAGGCGGACTGCGGCTTGAAGACGGCCACGGTGTCCGCGAGCGCCTCGACGACCGTGAAGGTGAACCGCTCCAGGCCGGCGATGTCGTCGGTCAGGCCCCAGGAGTCGAGCAGGGCGGCGTGCGGGTCGATGCCGACGCAGAGCGGGCCGCGCTCGTCCATGGCGGAGCGCAGACGGGTGCCGAAGGAGAGGGTCACTTGGCGGCCTTTCGGGAGTCGGCGCCGACGGCCTCGGCGAGGGTGGCGTACGGAGAGGCCGCGAGGCGCGCGGCGAGGCCCTTGTGGATCGCGCGGGCGTAGAACGGGCCCTCGTAGATGAAGGCGCTGTAGCCCTGGATCAGGGTGGCGCCGGCCAGGATGCGCTGCCAGGCGTCCTCGGCGTTCTCGATGCCTCCGACGCCCACGAGGACCAGTCGGTCGCCCACGCGCGCGTGGAGGCGCCTGAGGACCGCGAGGGAGCGCTCCTTGACGGGTGCGCCGGACAGCCCGCCGGTCTCCTTGATCAGCGCGGGGTCGGACTGCAGGCCGAGGCCCTCGCGCGCGATGGTGGTGTTGGTGGCGATGATGCCGTCGAGGCCGAGCTCCAGGGCGAGGTCGGCGACCGCGTCGACGTCCTCGTCGGCCAGGTCGGGGGCGATCTTGACCAGGAGCGGGACCCGGCGGTCGGTGACCGTGCGGTCGGCGGCTTCCCGTACGGCCGTGAGGAGCGGCCGCAGGGACTCGGTGGCCTGGAGGTTGCGCAGACCGGGGGTGTTCGGCGAGGAGACGTTCACGACGAGGTAGTCGGCGTGCGCGGCGAGGCGCTCGGTGGACTTCACGTAGTCGGCGGCGGCCTCGGCCTCGGGGACGACCTTCGTCTTCCCGATGTTGACGCCGACGACGGTCCTGAAGACCGGTACGCGCGCGTGGAGGCGTGCGGCGACGGCGGCGGAGCCCTCGTTGTTGAAGCCCATGCGGTTGATGAGCGCGCGGTCCGGGATCAGCCGGAAGAGGCGCTTCTTCGGGTTGCCGGGCTGGGCCTCGCCGGTGACGGTGCCGATCTCGACGTGGTCGAAGCCGAGCATCGACATGCCGTCGATGGCGACGGCGTTCTTGTCGAAGCCGGCGGCGAGCCCGAAGGGGCCGTGCATCCGCAGGCCGAGGGCCTCGGTGCGCAGCTCCTTGTGGCGGGGCGCGAGGACGGCGGCGACGAAGGTCCGCAGGACGGGGACGCGGGCGGCCAGGCGGATCCAGCGGAAGGCCAGGTAGTGGGCCTTCTCGGGGTCCATGCGCTTGAAGACGAGGTGGAAGAAGAACTTGTACATGTGGGTGTCCTCAGCAAGAGGGGGACACCGTTTCCGGTGTCCCCCTCGTGGGTTGCTAGTCGCGGGCCGCGGTCAGGTGTTCCGCGTGTTCCTGGAGCGAGCGGACCCCGACATCGCCCCGGTTGAGCGCGTCGATGCCCTGGACGGCCGCGGCGAGCGCCTGGACCGTGGTGAGGCACGGGACGCTGCGCGCCACCGCGGCCGTACGGATCTCGTAGCCGTCGAGGCGGCCACCGGTGCCGTACGGGGTGTTGACGATCAGGTCGACCTGGCCGTCGTGGATGAGCTGGACGATCGTCTTCTCGCCGTTCGGGCCCTCGCCCTCGCTCAGCTTGCGCACGATCGTGGCGTTGATGCCGTTGCGCTTGAGGACCTCGGCGGTGCCGGAGGTGGCGAGCAGCTCGAAGCCGTGGGCGACCAGCTCGCGCGCCGGGAAGATCATCGAGCGCTTGTCGCGGTTGGCGACCGAGATGAACGCGCGGCCCTTGGTGGGCAGCGGGCCGTAGGCGCCGGCCTGCGACTTGGCGTACGCCGTGCCGAAGACCGCGTCGATGCCCATGACCTCGCCGGTGGAGCGCATCTCCGGGCCGAGGACCGTGTCGACGCCGCGGCCGTGCACGTCGCGGAAGCGCGACCACGGCATCACGGCCTCCTTGACGGAGATCGGCGCGTCGAGCGGCAGGGTGCCGCCGTCGCCGGTCTTCGGCAGCAGGCCCTCGGCGCGCAGCTCGGCGACGGTGGCGCCGAGCGAGATGCGGGCGGCGGCCTTCGCGAGCGGGACGGCGGTCGCCTTCGAGGTGAAGGGGACGGTCCGGGAGGCGCGCGGGTTGGCCTCCAGGACGTAGAGGATGTCTCCGGCCATGGCGAACTGGATGTTGATCAGGCCGCGCACGCCGACGCCCTTGGCGATGGCCTCGGTGGAGGCGCGCAGGCGCTTGATGTCGTAGCCGCCGAGGGTGATCGGGGGCAGGGCGCAGGCCGAGTCGCCGGAGTGGATGCCGGCTTCCTCGATGTGCTCCATGACGCCGCCGAGGTAGAGCTCGTGGCCGTCGTAGAGGGCGTCGACGTCGATCTCGATGGCGTCGTCGAGGAAGCGGTCGACCAGGACCGGCCGGGTGGGGCTGATCTCGGTGGACTCGGCGATGTACGACTCCAGGCGGGCCTCGTCGTACACGATCTCCATGCCGCGGCCGCCGAGGACGTACGACGGGCGTACGAGGACGGGGTAGCCGATCTCGTCGGCGATGGCCTTGGCGCCGGCGAAGGTGGTCGCCGTGCCGTGCTTCGGGGCCGGGAGGCCCGCGTCGGCGAGGACCTGGCCGAAGGCGCCGCGGTCCTCGGCGGCGTGGATGGCCTCGGGGGAGGTGCCGACGACCGGCACGCCGTTGTCCTTGAGCGCCTGCGAGAGGCCCAGCGGGGTCTGGCCGCCGAGCTGGACGACGACACCGGCGACGGGACCGGCGAGGGTCTCCGCGTGGACGATCTCGAGCACGTCCTCAAGCGTCAGCGGCTCGAAGTACAGGCGGTCGGAGGTGTCGTAGTCCGTGGAGACGGTCTCCGGGTTGCAGTTGACCATCACGGTCTCGTAGCCGGCGTCGCTCAGGGCGAAGGAGGCGTGGACGCAGGAGTAGTCGAACTCGATGCCCTGGCCGATGCGGTTCGGGCCGGAGCCCAGGATGATCACCGCGGGCTTGGTGCGGGGCGCGACCTCGGTCTCCTCGTCGTACGAGGAGTAGAAGTACGGGGTCTTGGCGGCGAACTCGGCGGCGCAGGTGTCGACCGTCTTGTAGACCGGGCGGACGCCGAGGGCGTGCCGGACCTCGCGGACGACGTCCTCGCGCAGACCGCGGATCTCGGCGATCTGGGCGTCGGAGAAGCCGTGGCGCTTGGCCTCGGCGAGGATCTCGGGCTCGAGCTTCTCGGCGGCGGCCAGCTCGTCGGCGATCTCCTTGATCAGGAAGAGCTGGTCGACGAACCACGGGTCGATCTTCGTGGCGTCGAAGACCTCCGCCGGGGTGGCTCCGGCGCGGATGGCCTGCATGACGGTGTTGATGCGGCCGTCGGTCGGGCGGACCGCGTCGCGGAGCAGCTCGGCCTTGTCGCCGGGCTCGCCGACGAAGGTGAACTGCGAGCCCTTCTTCTCCAGGGAGCGCAGGGCCTTCTGGAGGGCCTCGGTGAAGTTGCGGCCGATCGCCATGGCCTCGCCGACCGACTTCATGGTCGTGGTCAGCGTGGAGTCGGCGGAGGGGAACTTCTCGAAGGCGAACCGCGGGGCCTTGACGACGACGTAGTCGAGCGTGGGCTCGAAGGACGCCGGGGTCTTCTCCGTGATGTCGTTCGGGATCTCGTCCAGCGTGTAGCCGACGGCGAGGCGGGCCGCGATCTTGGCGATCGGGAAGCCGGTCGCCTTGGAGGCGAGCGCCGAGGAGCGGGAGACGCGCGGGTTCATCTCGATGACGATGATCCGGCCGTCGACCGGGTCGATCGCGAACTGGATGTTGCAGCCGCCGGTGTCGACGCCGACCTCGCGGATGATCGCGATGCCGATGTCGCGGAGCCGCTGGTACTCGCGGTCGGTGAGGGTCATCGCCGGGGCGACGGTGATCGAGTCACCGGTGTGGACGCCCATCGGGTCGAAGTTCTCGATGGAGCAGACGACCACGACGTTGTCGTTCTTGTCGCGCATCAGCTCCAGCTCGTACTCCTTCCAGCCGAGGATGGACTCCTCCAGGAGCACCTCGGTGGTCGGGGAGAGCGTGAGGCCCTGGCCGGCGATGCGGCGCAGCTCGTCCTCGTCGTGGGCGAAGCCGGAGCCGGCGCCGCCCATGGTGAAGGAGGGGCGGACGACGACGGGGTAGCCGCCGAGGGTGTCGACGCCCTCGATGACGTCGTCCATCGTGTGGCAGATGACCGAGCGGGCGGACTCGCCGTAGCCGATCTTGGCCTTGACGGCCTCGACGACGCCCTTGAAGAGGTCGCGGTCCTCGCCCTTGTTGATGGCCTCGACGTTGGCACCGATGAGCTCGACGCCGTACTTCTCCAGGACGCCCTGCTCGTGCATGGAGATCGCGGTGTTGAGCGCGGTCTGGCCGCCGAGGGTGGGCAGGAGGGCGTCGGGGCGCTCCTTGGCGATGATCTTCTCGACGAACTCGGGGGTGATCGGCTCGACGTACGTGGCGTCGGCGATCTCCGGGTCGGTCATGATCGTGGCCGGGTTGGAGTTGACCAGGATCACCCGCAGGCCCTCGGCCTTGAGGATGCGGCAGGCCTGGGTGCCGGAGTAGTCGAACTCGGCGGCCTGGCCGATGACGATCGGGCCGGAGCCGATGACCAGGACGGACTGGATATCGGTGCGCTTAGGCACGCTCGGCCTCCATCAGGGATACGAAACGGTCGAAGAGGTACGCGGCGTCGTGCGGGCCCGCGGCCGCCTCGGGGTGGTACTGGACGGAGAAGGCCGGCTGGTCGAGCAGCTGGAGGCCTTCCACGACGTTGTCGTTCAGGCAGACGTGCGAGACCTCGGCACGCCCGAAGGGGGTCTCGGAGACCTTGTCGAGGGGCGCGTCGACGGCGAAGCCGTGGTTGTGCGCGGTGATCTCGACCTTGCCGGTCGTACGGTCCTGGACCGGCTGGTTGATGCCCCGGTGGCCGTACTTCAGCTTGTAGGTGCCGAAGCCGAGCGCGCGGCCGAGGATCTGGTTGCCGAAGCAGATGCCGAAGAGCGGCGTCCTGCGCTCCAGGACGGCCTGCATGACGGAGACGGGACCGTCGGCGGTGGCCGGGTCGCCGGGACCGTTGGAGAAGAAGACACCGTCCGGGTTCACCGCGTAGATGTCCTCGGCGGTGGCGGTGGCGGGCAGCACGTGGACCTCGATGCCGCGCTCGGCCATCCGGTGCGGGGTCATGCCCTTGATGCCGAGGTCGACGGCGGCGACGGTGAACTTCTTCGTGCCGATCGCGGGGACGACGTACGTCTCCTTGGTGGCGACCTCGGCGGAGAGGTTCGCGCCCTTCATCTGGGGCTGCTCCTGCACCCGGGCGAGGAGGGCCTCGTCGCGGATGCCGGTCCAGGCGTCGCCGGAGAAGATGCCGACGCGCATGGCGCCGCGCTCGCGCAGGTGGCGGGTGAGGGCGCGGGTGTCGATGCCGGAGATGCCGACGACGCCCTGGCGCTCCAGCTCCTCGTCCAGCGAGCGCTGGGCGCGCCAGTTGGAGGAGACCCGGGCGGGGTCGCGGACGACGTAGCCGGAGACCCAGATGCGGCCGGACTCGGGGTCCTGGTCGTTGACGCCGGTGTTGCCGACGTGCGGAGCCGTCATGACCACGACCTGGCGGTGGTACGACGGGTCGGTGAGGGTCTCCTGGTAGCCGGTCATGCCGGTGGAGAACACGGCCTCGCCGAAGGTCTCCCCCACGGCCCCGTAGGCGCGGCCGCGGAAGATGCGGCCGTCCTCCAGGACGAGTACGGCGGGAACCTTGCTGGTTCCCCGGGTGGAGGTCGTCATCGTGCGATGCCTTCCGTCGTGGTGGTCATGGAGTTGATGGCCTCGACCCAGGCGGTGTGCTCGGCCGCCCGGTCGGACCGGAAGCCGGAGTCGAGCAGCTTGTCGCCGTGCGTCCAGGTGACGATCAGCAGGCCGCCCTCGGCGAGGACCTTGCCTGCGATGCCCTTGTCGAGGCGGGCCTCGCGCAGGGCCTCGGCCGGGACGAAGAAGTCGTTCGCCCCGGGGCGTACGACCGCGAGCCCCGCGTCGGTGAGCGTGAGCTCGACGCGGCTGCGGGTGCCGAGGCCGTGGGCCACGATCCGGTCGAGCCACTGCCCGGCGGTCGTGGAGCCGTGGTAGCGCCCGCTGAGAGTCAGTTTCGCCGGACCGGCCGCCTCGGGCGCGGTGGGGAGCTCGGGGAGGTCCGACTGGAGGCTGCCGCGCCACTTCCAGCCCTGGCGCATCAGCCAGTACACGAAGGCGACGAAGAGCAGCAGTCCGGCGACCCAGCCGAGCCGTCCGGCCCAGTCGGTCACCTCCGCCGACTTCTGATCGGCAGCCTCTGCGGCGATTGCGATGAGTGGTGTCACGCCAGCTTCCCGTCCACGACCGTTGCCCGGCCCCGCAGGAAGGTGTGGGTGACGCGTCCCGGCAGCTCACGGCCCTCGTAGGGGGTGTTTCGGCTGCGGGAGGCGAAGTCCGCGGGGTCCACGACACCACGGTAAGCCGGATCGACCAGCGTCAGGTTCGCGGGCTCACCAGCCGAGACGGGTCGTCCGTGGCCCTGGGCGCGTCCGATGCGGGCGGGCGCGAAGGACATCCGGTCGGCGACGCCGGCCCAGTCGAGGAGGCCGGTCTCGACCATCGTCTGCTGGACGACGGAGAGCGCGGTCTCCAGGCCGACCATGCCCATGGCGGCCGCGGCCCACTCGCAGTCCTTGTCCTCGTGGGGGTGCGGGGCGTGGTCGGTGGCGACGATGTCGATCGTGCCGTCGGCCAGCGCCTCGCGGAGCGCGAGGACGTCCTTCTCGGTGCGCAGCGGCGGGTTGACCTTGTAGACCGGGTTGTAGCTCCGGGCCATCTCGTCGGTGAGGAGGAGGTGGTGCGGGGTGACCTCGGCCGTGACGTCGATGCCGCGGGACTTGGCCCAGCGGACGATCTCGACGGAGCCGGCGGTGGAGAGGTGGCAGATGTGGACGCGGGAGCCGACGTGCTCGGCGAGGAGGACGTCGCGGGCGATGATCGACTCCTCGGCGACGGCCGGCCAGCCGCCGAGTCCGAGCTCGGCCGAGACGATGCCCTCGTTCATCTGGGCGCCCTCGGTGAGGCGGGGCTCCTGGGCGTGCTGGGCGACGACGCCGCCGAAGGCCTTCACGTACTCCAGGGCGCGGCGCATGATCACGGCGTCGTCGACGCACTTGCCGTCGTCGGAGAAGACGGTGACGCCGGCGGCGGAGTCGTGCATGGCGCCGAGCTCGGCGAGCTTCTTGCCCTCCAGGCCGACCGTGACGGCGCCGATGGGCTGCACGTCGCAGTAGCCGGACTCCTTGCCGAGCCGGTAGACCTGCTCGACGACACCGGCGGTGTCGGCGACCGGGTGGGTGTTGGCCATGGCGAAGACGGCCGTGAAGCCGCCGGAGGCGGCGGCGCGGGTGCCGGTGAGGACGGTCTCGGAGTCCTCGCGGCCGGGCTCGCGCAGGTGGGTGTGGAGGTCGACGAGGCCGGGCAGCAGGATCTGGCCGTCGGCCTCGATCACGGTGGCGCCCTCGGCGTCGATCTCGCCCTGCCGGCCGGTGGCGACGATGGTCTCGCCGTCGATCAGCACGTCCTGGACGGCGCCGCCCAGCACCTGCGCACCGCGGATCAGAGTCTTGCCCATGGTTACTTGTTCTCCTCGGTACGGGTGTGGGTGACGGCGGAGTCGTTGCCGCCCAGAAGCAGGTAGAGGACCGCCATCCGGACGGAGACGCCGTTGGCGACCTGCTCGACGACCGTGCAGCGGTCGGAGTCGGCGACCTCGGCGGTGATCTCCATGCCGCGGACCATGGGGCCGGGGTGCATGACGATGGCGTGCTCGGGCATCCTCGCCATCCGCTCGCCGTCGAGCCCGTACCGGCGCGAGTACTCGCGCTCGGTGGGGAAGAAGGCGGCGTTCATCCGCTCGCGCTGCACACGCAGCATCATGACCGCGTCGGACTTCGGCAGCACGCGGTCGAGGTCGTACGAGATCTCGCAGGGCCAGGTCTCGACGCCGACGGGGACCAGGGTGGGCGGGGCCACCAGGGTGACCTCGGCGCCGAGGGTGTGCAGCAGGTCGACGTTGGAGCGGGCGACCCGGCTGTGCAGGACGTCGCCGACGAGCGTGATCCGCTTGCCCTCGAGGTCGCGGCCGAGCCCGGCGTCCCGGCCGACCAGGCGGCGGCGCATGGTGAAGGCGTCCAGGAGGGCCTGGGTGGGGTGCTGGTGGGTGCCGTCGCCGGCGTTGATGACGGGGGCGTCGATCCAGCCGGAGGTGGCGAGCCGGTACGGGGCTCCGGAGGCGCCGTGGCGGATGACGACCGCGTCGACGCCCATGGCCTCCAGGGTCTGCGCGGTGTCCTTGAGGGACTCCCCCTTGGAGACGCTGGAGCCCTTGGCCGTGAAGTTGATGACGTCGGCGGAGAGCCGCTTCTCGGCGGCCTCGAAGGAGATCCGGGTCCGGGTGGAGTCCTCGAAGAACAGGTTGCAGATGGTCCGGCCGCGCAGGGTCGGCAGCTTCCGGATGGGCCGGTCGGCCACCCGGGCCATCTCCTCGGCGGTGTCGAGGATCAGGACGGCGTCGTCGCGGGTGAGGTCGGCGGCCGAGATGAGGTGACGCATCATCGGTGTGTCTCTCCGTGGTGGGGAGGTGTGAGGGCATGCGGGGGCGCAGGGGGGTGCCCCGGCCCCGCGGGGGAAAGCCGGTCCGGCTAGGCGGTGGGCCTGGCACCGAGCAGGACGGTGTCGCGACCGTCCTCCTCGGCGAGCTGGACCTTGACCGTCTCCCGCAGCGACGTGGGGAGGTTCTTGCCGACGTAGTCGGCGCGGATCGGAAGCTCGCGGTGGCCGCGGTCGACGAGGACGGCGAGCTGGACCGCACGGGGGCGGCCGATGTCGCCGAGGGCGTCGAGGGCGGCGCGGATGGTGCGGCCGGAGAAGAGCACGTCGTCGACGAGGACGACCAGGCGGCCGTCGACGCCGTCACCGGGGATCTCGGTGCGGCCGAGGGCACGGGCCGGCTTCATCCGCAGGTCGTCCCGGTACATGGTGATGTCCAGGGATCCGACCGGGATCTTGGTGCCGGTGATCGATTCGAGCTTCTCGGCGAGCCGGCGGGCGAGGAACACACCGCGGGTGGGAATGCCGAGGAGAACCACGTCGTCTGCGCCCTTGGCGCGCTCGACGATCTCGTGTGCGATGCGGGTCAGGACCCGCGCGATGTCCGGGGCCTCGAGAACGGGCCGCGCGTCATCGCCGTACTGCTGCTGGGTGTCCATGAAGAAACGGACCTCCTTCTCCGCCTCACGGGACGGCTCTTAAAGGACGTCGGATTTGCGACGTCAACGATACCAGGGGCGGACGGAGACCTCGCTCGCACCCCTGGCGCCACTCCGCGCGCCATCCCCCGGGAGGAGGCGGTACGGACCATTCGGCTTGACGGGAAAGAGTAACGCTGCGTAACCTCACAGTGAGTTACCAGCCGCGCGGCGCAGCCGCATGTCGTCACAGCGTCCGGGAGCGTTATGTCCAGCGAATACGCAAAGCAGCTCGGGGCCAAACTCCGTGCCATCCGCACCCAGCAGGGTCTCTCGCTCCACGGGGTGGAGGAGAAGTCCCAGGGCCGCTGGAAGGCGGTCGTGGTCGGTTCGTACGAGCGCGGCGACCGCGCGGTGACCGTGCAGCGTCTTGCCGAGCTGGCCGACTTCTACGGGGTGCCGGTGCAGGAGCTCCTGCCGGGCACCACGCCGGGCGGGGCCGCCGAGCCGCCGCCGAAGCTCGTGCTCGACCTGGAGCGCCTGGCGCACGTCCCCCAGGAGAAGGCGGGCCCGCTCCAGCGCTACGCCGCGACGATCCAGTCGCAGCGCGGCGACTACAACGGCAAGGTGCTGTCGATCCGTCAGGACGACCTGCGCACCCTCGCCGTCATCTACGACCAGTCCCCCTCGGTCCTCACCGAGCAGCTCATCAGCTGGGGCGTCCTCGACGCGGACGCGCGCCGCGCGGTCGCCCACGAGGAGAACTGACCCCTTCAGGGGACCCAGCAGAAACGTACCGCCGGGCCCGTGGACGTCATCCGACGTCCACGGGCCCGCCGCGTTCTCACCGTCGCGAACCCCGGTTCCTCCCGCCGTCGCGACGCCTGTCGCTTTCGCCGTCGCGAACGATGAGCCGGGGATACGCCGAAGGGGCCCGCAGCACGAGTGCTGCGGGCCCCTTCGACTGCCGGTGACGTCCCGGACCGATCCGACGCGATCGTCGGACAGGCCCTGCGGACTCAGGCGTCCATGTCCCGGCGCAGACGCGGCTTCAAGTCCTTGAAGCGCGCCAGCAGACCGTTGACGAAGGTCGGGGACTCGTCCGTGGAGAACTCCTTGGCGAGCTGCACCGCCTCGTCGATCGCGACCGCGTCCGGCGTGCCGTCCTCCCAGATCAGCTCGTACGCGCCGAGGCGCACGATGTTCCGGTCGGCGACCGGCATCCGGTCGAGGTCCCAGTCCACCGCGTAGGTCGCGATGAGCTCGTCGATCCGAGCCACGTGGGACGCATAGCCCTCGACCAGCTGCATGGTGAAGTCGTTCACCGGCGGCTGGCGGTCGTCCGACCGCGCGTGCCGGACCTGGTCCGCGAGAACCTCCTGGACGGAGGCACCACGCTGGTCCGCCTCGAAGAGGATCTGGAAGGCGCGCTTGCGGGCCTTGCTCCGAGCGGCCACGGTTACTTGTTCACCCGGCCGAGGTAGTCGCTGGTGCGGGTGTCGACCTTGATCTTCTCACCGGTGGTGATGAAGAGCGGGACCTGGATCTCGTGGTCCGTCTCCAGCGTGGCGGGCTTGGTGCCGCCGGTGGAGCGGTCGCCCTGGACACCCGGGTCGGTGTGCTTGATCGTCAGCTCGACGGCGGCCGGGAGCTCGACGTAGAGCACCTCGCCCTCGTGCTGGGCGACGGAGGCGGTGAAGCCCTCGATGAGGAAGTTGGCGGCGTCGCCGACGGCCTTGCGCTCGATCATGAGCTGGTCGTACGTCTCCATGTCCATGAAGACGAAGTAGTCGCCGTCCATGTAGGAGAACTGCATGTCGCGGCGGTCGATGGTGGCCGTCTCGACCTTGGTGCCGGCGTTGAAGGTCTTGTCGACGACCTTGCCGGAGAGCACGCTCTTCAGCTTGGTGCGCACGAAGGCCGGGCCCTTGCCGGGCTTGACGTGCTGGAACTCGACGACGGACCAGAGCTGGCCCCCGTCGAGCTTGAGCACCATGCCGTTCTTGAGGTCGTTCGTGGAAGCCACGGTTGCGAAATCTCCTGGACTGACGTGGGACCGTGGAGGCGTACGCGCCTTACAGCGCGAGCAGCTCCTTGGTCGTGATGGTGAGTAGCTCGGGTCCGCCGTCCGCCTCTTGGCGCACGACGAGCGTGTCATCGATCCGGACCCCGCCCCGGCCCGGGAGGTGGACCCCCGGTTCGACGGTGACCGGCACACAGGCGTCCAGTTTACCCATGGCCGAGGGTGAGAGCTGCGGGTCCTCGTCGATTTCGAGCCCCACCCCGTGCCCGGTGAGGGGTACGGCGGCCTCTCCGTGCCCCGCGGAGTCCAGAATCTGGCGGGCCGCCCGGTCCACGTCGCGGTACTCGGCGCCCGGTACGAGAGACTCCCGGCCGGCCCGCTGAGCGGCGAAGACGAGCTCGTACAGCTCGATCTGCCAGTCGGCCGGCGTCGTGCCGATGACGAAGGTGCGGCCGATCTCGCAGCGGTAGCCGCGGTAGTCGGCGCCGAGGCAGACGGAGAGGAAATCGCCCTCCTCGACCCGGCGGTCGGAGGGCCGGTGGCCCCGGCGGCCGGAGTGCGGGCCGGTCGCCACCGAGGTCGGGAAGGCCGCCCCGTCGGCGCCGTGGTCGACGAGCCGCCGCTCCAGCTCCAGGGCGAGGTGCCGCTCGGTCCGCCCCACCAGGATCGACTCCAGGAGCTCGCCGAGCGCCTGGTCGGCGATCTCGGCGGCGATCCGGAGACAGGCGATCTCGCCCTCGTCCTTGACGATCCTCAGCTGCTCCACGGCGCACGCGAGGTCGGCGAGCCGCAGTCCGGGCGCGACGGAGCCCATGGCCCGGTGCCGGGTCACGGTCAGATCGTGCTCCTCGACCGCCAGCGCGTCGGCGCCCGCCCGGCGGGCGAGGTCGACCGCGGCGACGGCCGGGTCTCCGCCCCCCGCGGGCAGGACCTGCCGGCGGAGGAGCTCGTCGAGCCGTCCGTCGGCCGGTTCGCCGGTGGGCACGACCGGGCAGAGCAGCACGTCCGCGTCGGGCTCTGGCCCGACGAGGAGGACCGCGCCCGGGGGCGAACCACCCGCGAGATAGCGGACGTTGGCAGGGCGGGAGACCAGGGCCGCCGGGCTGCCCGCGGCCGCGCACCGATCGCGCAGCCGTACACGGCGGTCCGCATACACCTCTGACATGCTCCGAGCGTACGAGCAGCGGGGCGCGGTGGCCTGTTCAGGACGGCCGACCGGGCGGGAACCCCCGCCGGGACGTGGCCGGGCCGCCACGGGCCGGGCCTCCCGGCCCCGGCCCGGGGGTCACCAGGTGGGTGGGCTGGCGATCGCGCGGGCCAGGACGTCGTCGAGGACGCGGGCGGTGGTCTCGACGTCGTACGTGGAGTTGTCGATGATCGGCAGGCCGGAGCCGTACCAGCCGGCCATCCGGCCGTGGATGGCGGCGACCTCCTCGTCCGAGAGGCGCCGGTTGCCGCTGCGCTCGGCGTTGCGCTCCAGGACGACCTCCAGACCGGGCAGGAGCACCACGGGCAGCAGCCCGGGACCGACGTGGCGCTTCCAGCCGCCGAGGCCGACGACGGGCCGGTCGGGGAAGACGGCGTCGTCGACGATGCAGGAGATGCCGTTGGCGAGGAAGTTGCGCGCGGCGAAGCCGCAGGTGCGGCGGGCGAGCCGGTACTGCGCCTCGGAGTGCTCGTTCCACCCGGACTGCGGGTCGGCGAAGCCGGAGCAGACCCACTCGCGGACGTCGTCGAGGCTGATGTGCGCGGTGGGCACCCGGCGGCGCTGCGCCCAGTGCCGGGCGACGGTGGTCTTGCCGGCGCCCGCGGGGCCGATGAGCAGCACGGCGAGGGTCGCGGCCCCGGTACCGCCGCCGTGCTCCACGGCGGGCGCGAGCGGCGCGCTCACGGGCGGCAGGGGCACGTGTCCGGTGAGGTCGGCACGCGGGGCCTGCCCGCCGGGGTACTGCGATCCGCCGGGATGCTGCGGACCGCCGGAATGCTGCGGTGCGGCCCCGGGACCGCCCCAGCCGGGCGTCCCGGGCCCCGCGGGAGGCGCGGAGTGCGGAGGCGGGGCGGAGTGCGGAGGCGGGGCGGCGTGCGGAGGCGGGGCGGCGTGCTGGGGCGGCGCGGCGTGCGGAGGCCGGGGCGCGCCGCTCTGGACGGTCGGGTGCACGCCGAGCCGGGATCCG
The DNA here is from genome assembly GCF_014451325.2 of Streptomyces sp. CB02980. Lineage (GTDB taxonomy): Bacteria > Actinomycetota > Actinomycetes > Streptomycetales > Streptomycetaceae > Streptomyces. The sequence goes on from NZ_JACSCH020000005.1 coordinate 58,669, forward strand.
GCGGGCGGACCCGGGTACGGGGCGCCGGGCGGAGGCGGCGGTATCGGCGGCCGCCCTCCGGGGGCGCCGCCGGCCGCGGCGGAGACGGGTCCGGCCGGCGCTCCGGTCCCGGCTCCGGGTCCCGGGCCGGTGCCGTGCCCGGGGACGCCCCCGGGCACGGGAGCGGAATCGGGAACGGGTCCCGGGCCGGTGCCGGGGCCGGTCGCCCGGCCCGATCGCTCCGGCGGTGGCAGCGGACCCCCCACTGCGTGCTGCATCCGGTCCCACTCCGTCTCGTACGCCTGTTGTATCCGGTGTATCCGGTGCGCCGGAACGTTACCGCCCCCGGCCCCCACAAGGGGAACGGCCGGGGCCTCCCCCTGGTGCCCTGTCAGCCCGTCAGTTCCTCGGCGAGCGCCCGCAGCGCCAGCCGGTAGGAACCGATCCCGAACCCGGCGACCGTCCCGGTCGCCACGGCCGCGACGACCGAGGTGTGCCGGAACTCCTCCCGCGCGTACGGGTTCGAGATGTGGACCTCGATCAGCGGCGCGGTCCGCTGGGCGGCCGCGTCCCGCATCCCGTACGAGTAGTGCGTGAACGCACCCGGGTTGATCACCACCGGGGTCGAGCGGTCCGCGGCCTCGTGCAGCCAGCGGATCATCTCGCCCTCGTCGTTCGTCTCCCGCACCTCGACGTCGAAGCCGAGCTCCGCGCCGAGGGTCTTGCAGGACTCGACGAGCCCCTTGTAGGAGGTGGCGCCGTAGATGTCGGGCTCGCGGGAGCCGAGCCGGCCCAGGTTGGGGCCGTTGAGCACCAGGACGGGACGGGGCTCGGTCACGCGGACACCTCGCCGTACGCCGCGATCAGGACGGCCGGGTCGGGGCCTTCCAGGACGGTCGGCCTGCCGATCCCGTCGAGCACGATGAAGCGCAGCAGGTCTCCGCGGGACTTCTTGTCCACCCGCATGGTCTCCAGCAGCTTGGGCCACTGGTCGCCGCGGTAGGTGAGCGGCAGTCCGACGGACTCCAGGATCACCCGGTGCCGGTCGGCGGTGGCGTCGTCGAGGCGCCCGGCGAGGCGGCCGAGCTCGGCGGCGAAGACCATGCCGACGGAGACGGCGGCGCCGTGGCGCCACTTGTACCGCTCGTTCTTCTCGATGGCGTGGGCGAGGGTGTGGCCGTAGTTGAGGATCTCGCGGCGGCCGGACTCCTTGAGATCGCCGGAGACGACCTCGGCCTTGACCCTGATCGAGCGGACGAGCAGCTCGGCGGTGTGGGGACCGGCGGGGGTGCGGGCCGCCTGCGGGTCCTCCTCGATGAGGTCGAGGATCACCGGGTCGACGATGAAGCCGGCCTTGATGATCTCCGCGAGGCCGCTGACGTAGTCGTGCACCGGCAGCGAGTCGAGCGCGGCCAGGTCGCAGAGGACCCCGACGGGCGGGTGGAAGGCGCCGACGAGGTTCTTGCCCTCGGCGGTGTTGATGCCCGTCTTGCCGCCGACGGCAGCGTCGACCATCGCGAGGACGGTGGTGGGTACGGCGATCCAGCGGACGCCCCGCAGCCACGTGGCGGCGACGAAGCCGGCCAGGTCGGTGGTGGCGCCGCCGCCGACGCCCACGATGACGTCGCTGCGGGTGAAGCCGGTCTGGCCGAGCGCCTTCCAGCAGTAGGCGGCGACCTCGGCGGTCTTCGCCTCCTCGGCGTTCGGCACCTGGATGGCGACCGTCTCGTAGCCCTGGTCGGCGAGGTCCGCGCGGAGCGCCTCACCGGTGTCGGCGAGCGCCTCCGGGTGGATCACGGCGACCCGCTTGGCCTGGTTGCCGATGAGGGCCGGGAGCTCGCCCAGCAGCTGCCGGCCGACCAGCACCTCGTACGGATCCGTGCCGCCGCTGCCCGCGACGTGGATACGGGTGACTTCCTGGTCCGTCGTCATGCGTCCTTCTTCAGATCCAGTGCCGCGAGGACCGCGTCCGCGACCTCTTCGGGGGTGCGGTCGTCGGTGGTGACGACGGCACGCGCGACTTCGGTGTACAGATGACGGCGCGCCTCCATCAGCTCGCGCCACTGACGGCGCGGATTGACGGCGAGCAGCGGGCGCGCGGTGTTGAGGCCGACGCGCCGGACCGCCTCGTCGACGTCCATCGAGAGGTACGCGACGGGCAGCCCGGCGAGCAGGGCGCGGGTTCCGGCGTCGAGGATCGCGCCACCGCCGAGGGCGAGGACGCCCTCGTGCCCGGCGAGGGCCGCGGCGACCGCGTCCCGCTCCAGGGCGCGGAAGCGCTCCTCGCCGTCCTCGACGAAGATGTCGGAGATCTCGCGGCCCTCGGCGGCGACGATGTCGGCGTCGGTGTCCCGGTAGGGCGCGCCGAGCCGTTCGGCCAGGAGCCCGCCCACCGTGGATTTGCCGGAGCCCATGGGCCCGACGAGGACGACCAGGGGACCGCCGGTCACCGGATGCGCAGGTTCTCGAGGTACGACCGCACGTTGCGACGGGTCTCCGGAACGCTGTCGCCGCCGAACTTCTCGACGACGGCGTCCGCGAGGACGAGCGCGACCATGGCCTCGGCGACGATGCCGGCCGCGGGGACGGCGCAGACGTCGGAGCGCTGGTGGTGGGCCTGGGTGGCCTCGCCGGTGGCGACGTCGACGGTGGCGAGGGCGCGCGGCACGGTCGCGATGGGCTTCATCGCGGCGCGGACCCGCAGCAGCTCGCCGGTGGTCAGGCCGCCCTCGGTGCCGCCGGAGCGGCCGGAGGTGCGCTTGAGGCCGTCCTCGGTCTTCACGATCTCGTCGTGGGCCTGGGAGCCGGGCACGCGGGCCAGCTCGAAGCCGTCGCCGACCTCGACGCCCTTGATGGCCTGGATGCCCATGAGGGCGGCGGCGAGCCGCGCGTCGAGACGCCGGTCCCAGTGGACGTGGGAGCCGAGGCCGACGGGCACGCCGTAGGCCAGCACCTCGACGACACCGCCGAGGGTGTCGCCGTCCTTGTGGGCCTGGTCGATCTCGGCGACCATCGCCTTCGACGCGTCGGCGTCGAGGCAGCGGACCGGGTCGGCGTCGAGCTTCTCGACGTCGGCGGGGGTCGGGTAGACGCCGTACGGCGCCTTGGCGGCGGCCAGTTCGACGACGTGCGAGACGATCTCGATGCCCGCGGTCTCCTTGATGAAGGAGCGGGCGATCGCGCCGAGGGCGACGCGGGCGGCGGTCTCCCGGGCGCTGGCGCGCTCCAGGATCGGCCGGGCCTCGTCGAAGCCGTACTTCTGCATGCCGGCGAGGTCGGCGTGACCGGGACGCGGCCGGGTCAGGGGGGCGTTGCGGCCCGTCTCCTTGAGCTCGGCGGGGTCGACCGGGTCGGCCGCCATGACCTTCTCCCACTTGGGCCACTCGGTGTTGCCGACCATGACGGCGATCGGGGAACCGAGGGAGAGCCCGTGCCGGACTCCACCCAGGAAGGTGATCTCGTCCTGCTCGAACTTCATCCGGGCGCCACGCCCATAGCCGAGGCGTCGCCGCGCGAGGTGGTCCGCCACCAGCTCAGTGGTGACCGGGACGCCGGCGGGAAGACCCTCCAGTGTCGCGACCAGCGCGGGTCCGTGGGATTCCCCAGCGGTCAGCCAACGCAACCTGCTCAACGATGCTCCTCATGCTCGCGCCTGGGTACTGCGACGGCGCGACCGGGTGCGCGGCCCTGGCCCGCCATCCCTGATCCTCCCACGTCCGCGGGACGAACCCGTCCTCCGGTCCAGCTGTCGGACGCGGATCCCGCCGTTCTCGGCCGGGACACGCGTCGGCGGGGCGGACTCCCGACCGCCCGGCCTGCCCCGCGGCGGTCTCCACCGCCGTGCTCCCGCTCGTCGGACCCGCGGTGGCGCTAGCGGGCCGCCAGGGCCTGTTCCCCCGCCGCGCGCATCGCCGCGAGCGGCGCCCTGGGGACGCCGGTCATCTGCTCGACCTGGAGGACGGCCTGGTGGACGAGGAGGTCGAGGCCGCCGACCACCTTGCCGCCGCGGTCGGACCAGGCCGCGGCGAGCGCCGTCGGCCACGGGTCGTACAGGACGTCGAAGAGTGTGCCGACGGCGTCGGGGACGGCGCCCGCGAGGGCGTTCGTCGTACCGGCGGGGGTGGTCGCGACGACCAGCGGGGAGGCGAAGGCCTCCGCCGCGTCGTCCCAGGCGGCGGTACGGAGCTCCACGCCGAGCCGCTCGCCCCAGCCGCGCATCTCCTCGGCCCGCGCCTCGCTCCGTACGTACGCGGTGACGGGTCCGTCGCAGATCCGGGCGAGCGCGGCGAGCGCGGAGGAGGCGGTGGCGCCGGCCCCGAGGACCGCCGCCGACTCCACCTTCTCGACGCCCCGCTCCCGCAGGGCGGCGAGCATGCCGGGGATGTCGGTGTTGTCCCCGACCCGGCGACCGTCCTCGCGGAAGACGACCGTGTTCACGGCCTCGACCGACGCGGCCGTGTCGCTGATCCCGTCGAGCAGCGGGATGATCGCCCGCTTGAGCGGCATGGTCAGCGACAGCCCTGCCCAGCTGTCGTCCAGCTCGCCGATGAAGCCGGGCAGCCCGGCCTCGTCGACGTCGAAGCGCTCGTACGACCAGTCGTCGAGGCCGAGCCCGGCGTACGCGGCCCGGTGCAGGACCGGGGAGAGCGAGTGCGCGATCGGCGAACCGAGGACGGCCGCGCGGCGGGACAGGGTCATGTTCAGTTCCCCGCGTTGAACTTGTCGACGAGCTTCTGGTGCTCGGCGAGCGTCTTGGCGAATTCGGTCTTGCTCATGCCGTCGGTGGCGACGAAGTAGATCCAGCCGTCCTTCGTCGGGTCGAGCATGGCGGCGAGGGCGTCGTTGCCCGGGTTGCTGATCGGACCGGGCGGCAGTCCCTTGTGCTTGTAGGTGTTGTACGGGTCGGTGTTGCTGTTCGCCTCCTTCTCGGAGATCTTGATCTCCGACTGACCCTTCAGGTAGTTGAGGGTCGAGTCGAACTGCAACAGCTGGAACGTCTCGCGGTTGTCCGGCTCCAGGCGGTTGTAGATGACCTCGGCCATCTTCCGGAAGTCGTCGTGCGTCTTGCCCTCCGCCTGGACCAGGCTGGCCACCGTGAGGAGTTCCCACGGCCCCTTGACGCCGAGCCCCTTCGCCTTCGCGTCGAGCTCGAGCTTCGTGTACTCCTGGTTGGCGCGCGAGACCATCTTGCGGAGCGCGTCCTCCGGCTTGGTGCCCTTCGCGACCGGGTAGCTCGCCGGGAAGAGGAATCCTTCCAGCGGGTCCTTGATGTCGGGGTGCTTCTTGGCCCAGTCCGGCAGGCCCAGGCTGTCCGCCTTCGCGAGCGCGACTCCCTTGGTGGTGCCCGGCTTGAGGTCGAGGCGCTTGTCGAGCTGGTCGTACACCCAGGCGTTCCGCTTGCCCTCGGGGATGACGAGGTTCGCCTGGCTGGCCGGGTCGAGCATCATCTTCACCGCGCTCTCGGCGGACATCTCCTTCTTCAGCGTGTACACACCCGCCTGGATGGAGAGGCCCTTGGGGTTGCGCCCCTGCGCGGAGACGAAGGCGTCGACGCTCTTGACGACGCCCGCCTTCTTCAGGAGGTTGCCGATGTCGTAGCCCAACGCGCCCTTGGGGATCTCGACCTGGACCTCGCCCGAGCCCGCGCCCGCGTAGTCCTCCGCCGCACCGAACTGGCCCTGCCAGAACTGGTAGCCGAAGTAGCCGACGCCACCGACGCCGCCCGCGAGGACGAGCGCGACGACCAGGCAGGCCACGCCGTTCTTGCCCTTGCGCTTGTTCGCCTTGCTCCGGCGTTCGCGGTCGCCGCCGCGGGAGCCCCGGCCGCGGCCCGGCTCCTCGTCGTACTCGTCGTCGTCCGGGTCTTCCTCGCCGGTGAAGAAGGGGTGCTTCTCCTCCTCCGGCTCCGGGCGGGCCTCTTCCTCCGGCGCCCAGTCGATCACCGGCTCCGGCGGGTTCTGCCGGCGGCCGGGAGGCTGGGGCGGGGGGTACGCCTCGGGCGTGCCGTACAGGTCGGGGTTCTGGCCGCCGTACGGATCGGCCGGAGTCCCGCCGTACGGCATCGCCGCCTGGCCCGTCTCCCAGTTGCCGTCGTACTGCTGTCCGAGGTGCCCGGGCGTGTCGTACCCGCCCTGGCCCTGGTACCCCGCCGCCCCGTACTGCTGCTGATGGTGCTGGTTCTGCTGCTGCTGGTGCTGGTTCTGCTGGTTCTGCTGGTTCTGCTGGTGCTGCTGGTGCTGCTGGTGCTGCTGCTGTTCGTACGCCTGCTGGTACTGCTGCTGCGCCGCGTGCTGCTGCGCCTGCTGCTGGTACTGCGCCTGCGCCTGCGGATCGACGTACCCCTGCGGCTGCTGCTGGTACTGCTGCGCATGCTGCTGGTGCTGGTTCTGCTGGTACGGGTCGCCCTCGTACGCCTGCGGGACCTGACCGGTCTGGCCACCCTGCCCGTACGGGTCCTGGTAGCCGCCGTGAACGCCCTGCTCGTACTGGTTTGCCTGCTGCGGGTGCGGGTAGTGCTGCTGCTGGCCCTCCCACCCCTGGTCCCCGTACAGCGGGTCCCCGGGGTGCCACGGTTCGGAGCCGGGGCTCCGGCCATACTCAGTCATCGATCCCCAAAACAGCCGCGAGGCTTCCGGACGATCCGCCTCTACGTAGTGCGGCAGCTGTTCGAACACCGCCGCATCGCGCGGAACGTTACCGTATCGCGATCAGATGACCACTTCGACGCCCTCGCCGGGCGGATTACCTGATACCCGTTCGGACTCAAGAGCGTTCTGAAGGATGATCACAGCGGCGGCCTGATCGATGACGGACCGCCCCTTCTTGGCCTTCACACCGGAGGCCCGCAGGCCCTGGGTCGCGGTGACCGTGGTCATCCGCTCGTCGACCAGCCGGACCGGCACCGGAGCGATGCCCTTGGCCATCTCCCCGGCGAAGGCACGGACCTTGGTCGCGGCCGGACCCTCCCGCCCGCTGAGCGAGCGGGGCAGGCCCACGATGACCTCGATCGGCTCGTACTCCTCGACGATCTGGCGGAGCCGCCGGTGGGCGGCCGGGACGTCACGTCCCGGCACGGTCTCCACCGGCGTGGCGAGGACCCCGTCGGGGTCGCACGAGGCGACCCCGATCCGGGCGTCCCCGACATCGACCGCGATACGGCGGCCGCGACGCATCGTCACGCCGTCTCCACCACGAGACGCTCGACCGCGGCGATGGCCTCGCCGACGGCCTGCGGGTTCGTACCGCCGCCCTGGGCGACGTCCGGCTTGCCGCCGCCACCGCCACCGAGGGTCTTGGCGGCCGTGCGGACCAGCTCGCCGGCCTTGAGACCACGCTCACGGGCGGCCTCGTTGGTGGCGATGACCGTGAGCGGCTTGCCGTTGGCCGTGGTGAACAGGGCGACGACGGCCGGGCGGTCGGACGGGATGCGGCCACGGACGTCGAGGACCAGCTTGCGCAGGTCGTCGGCGCCGGTGCCGTCCTGGACCTGGCCGGTGACGAGGGCGAGGCCGCGGATGTCCTGGGCGGAGTCGACGAGACCGGCGGCGGCCTGGAGGACCTTCTCCGCGCGGAACTTCTCGATCTCCTTCTCGGCGTCCTTCAGCTTGCCGAGCATGGCGGAGATCTTCTCGGGGAGCTCCTCCGGACGGCCCTTGACCAGCTCCTGGAGCTGGGCGACGACCGTGTGCTCGCGGGCGAGGAAGTTGTACGCGTCGACACCCACGAGGGCCTCGATACGGCGCACACCGGAGCCGATGGACGACTCGCCGAGCAGCTTCACCAGGCCCAGCTGGGCGGTGTTGCCGACGTGCGTGCCGCCGCACAGCTCCTTGGAGAAGTCGCCGATGGTGACGACGCGGACCTGCTCGCCGTACTTCTCGCCGAACTCGGCGATGGCGCCCTGGCGCTTGGCCTCGTTGATCGGCATGACCTCGGCGTGGACCTCCAGCTCGCGCGAGAGGACCTCGTTGATCTTCTGCTCGACGTCGGTGAGGACCGCGCCGGGGACGGCGTTCGGCGAACCGAAGTCGAAGCGGAAGCGGCCGGGCTGGTTCTCGGAACCGGCCTGGGCGGCCGTCGGGCCGAGGGCGTCGCGCAGCGCCTGGTGGGTCAGGTGGGTGGCCGAGTGGGCGCGGGCGATGGCCCGGCGGCGGCGCACGTCGATGGTGGCGTAGGCGGTGGCGCCCACGGTCACCTCGCCGACCTGCACGGAACCCTTGTGCACGGAGACACCGGGAACGGGCTGCTGGACGTCACGGATCTCGATGACGGCGCCGCTGTGCAGCCTGATCCGGCCCTGGTCGGCGATCTGGCCGCCGCCCTCGGCGTAGAACGGGGTGCGGTCGAGGACGACCTCGACCTCGTCGCCCTCGGAGGCGGCCGGCGAGGAGACACCGTTGACGAGGAGACCGACGACCGTGCTCTCGCCCTCGGTGTTGGTGTAGCCGGTGAACTCGGTGGCGCCGTTGCTGTCGGCGATCTCCCGGTACGAGGTCATGTCGGCGTGGCCGGTCTTCTTCGCCTTGGCGTCGGCCTTGGCGCGGTCCCGCTGCTCCTTCATCAGGCGGCGGAAGCCGTCCTCGTCCACGGAGAGGCCCTGCTCGGAGGCCATCTCCAGGGTGAGGTCGATCGGGAAGCCCCAGGTGTCGTGGAGCAGGAACGCCTTGTCGCCGGAGAGGATCGTGCCGCCGGCGGCCTTGGTCTCGGTGACGGCGGTGTCGAGGATGTTGGTGCCGCCCTTGAGGGCCTTGAGGAAGGCGGCCTCTTCGGCGAGGGCGACGGTCTCGATGCGCTTGCGGTCGGTGACCAGCTCCGGGTACTGCTCGCCCATCGTGTTGATCACGGTGTCGACGAGCTCCTGGACGACCGGACCGGTGGCGCCGAGCAGGCGCATGTTGCGGACGGCGCGCCGCATGATGCGGCGCAGCACGTAGCCGCGGCCCTCGTTGCCGGGGGTGACGCCGTCGCCGATGAGCATGACGGACGTACGCATGTGGTCGGCGACCACGCGCAGCGAGACGTCGCTGTCGTGGGCCTTGCCGTAGGCGACGCCGGTGAGCTCGGTGGCCTTGTCGATGACGACCTGGAGGGTGTCCGTCTCGTACATGTTCTGGACGCCCTGGAGGATCATCGCCAGGCGCTCGAGACCGAGGCCCGTGTCGATGTTCTTCGACGGCAGCTCGCCGAGGATCGGGAAGTCGTCCTTCCCGGTGCCCTCGCCGCGCTCGTACTGCATGAAGACCAGGTTCCAGATCTCCACGTACCGCTCGTCGTTGACGGCCGGGCCGCCCTCGACGCCGAACTCGGGGCCGCGGTCGTAGTTGATCTCGGAGCACGGGCCGCAGGGGCCGGGGACGCCCATCGACCAGTAGTTGTCCTTCTTGCCGAGGCGCTGGATGCGCTCGGCGGGGACGCCGACGACGTCGCGCCAGATCTGCTCGGCCTCGTCGTCCTCCTGGTAGACGGTGATCCAGAGCTTCTCCGGCTCAAGCCCGTAGCCGCCGTGCTCCACCGGGGTGGTCAGCAGCTCCCAGGCGAGCTTGATGGCGCCTTCCTTGAAGTAGTCGCCGAAGGAGAAGTTGCCGCACATCTGGAAGAACGTGCCGTGGCGGGTCGTCTTGCCGACCTCTTCGATGTCCGGCGTACGCACGCACTTCTGCACGCTGGACGCGCGCGTGAAGGGCGGCTTGACCTCGCCCAGGAAGTAGGGCTTGAAGGGCACCATGCCGGCGGGGACGAGCAGCAGAGTCGGGTCGTCCGCGATGAGCGACGCCGAAGGGACGACGGTGTGGCCGCGCTCCTCGAAGAAGCTCAGCCAGCGGCGGCGGATTTCAGCCGACTCCATCAGTGGTCCTCATTCCGGTTGTACGAGATCGTGGGAATTGAATGCGTGGTCGAGTACGGGGTGGAGCCGAGCGCGCCCCGGCGGCGCGGCTCCGGAAGCTCCCGGGCCTGAGCCGGGCCCGGCTCGCCGGGTGCGTCGAGGCCGAGCGCCTCCTCCAGTTCGGCCTCCCGCTGGACCATGCCCGCCCTCACGTCGAGGGCGAAGTCCTTGAGGCGGTGGCCGGTCTCGATCGCCTTGTTCGCCGCCTGGGCCGCGAGGCTCTCGGGGGTCAGCTGCTTCAGCTTCCGGTTGACCTTGGTGGTGGCCCACACGCCGGCGGCTGCGCCGGCCGTGAACCAGAACGTGCGGCGGAACATCGCGGCTCAGCCCTTCTGCTTCCGGCGTCGCGAGGACGGCACGGTACGGCCGACGATCACAGTACGTCGCGAGGAGGCCCGCGGCACGTCCGCGTCGTCCCCGCCACGGCCGAGCGCCTTGCGCACCCCGTAGCCGAAGGCCGCGACCTTGACGAGCGGGCCGCCGAAGGTGGAGGCGACGGTGGAGGAGAGCGCGGAGGCGTTGGACGTGACCTCCTGGACGTCCGAGGCGATGGCGTCGACCCGGTCGAGCTGGGTCTGTGCCGAGCGGACGGTCGCGGAGGCGTCGGCCAGCAGGGGAACGGCCTGCTCGGTCACGTCCGCCACCATCTTGGTGGTCGCCCTGAGCGTCTGCGCCAGCCTCACCAGAACCACGGCGAGGAAGGAGACCAGGATCGCCCAGAACACGGCCACCAGGATCCCGGCAACCTCTCCACCGGTCACTCTGCACCGCTCTCTGCTGTCGTTGGGCCCTTGCGAAAAGTCGTCCCCCGACCCTATCGCGCCCGGGCTGTCGCCCCGTACCGCATTACCGCCTGTGGGACGGGAGTTACGGGAACCGATTGTACGGAGCGCGCGGGGGTGAGTACGCTCCGTGTCCCATGCGACGGAGCAATCTCCCGGCGGAGCTCAACCGGTTCGTCGGACGGACCACCGAGCAGGCCGCACTGACGGCGCTCCTCGACGCGTCCCGCCTGGTCACGGTCGTGGGGGTGGGCGGGGTCGGCAAGACCCGGCTCGCCCTGAGGGCTGCCGCGGGGGTGCAGAAACGCTACAGCGACGGGGTGAGGCTCACCGAGCTCGCGCCGCTGCGCGACCCCGAGCTGATCGAGTACGCCCTGGTCGAGGCGCTCGACCTGACCGACCACACCCCGCGACCCCCGCGCGAGGTGCTCGTCGAGCATCTCGCCGAGCGGAGGACCCTGCTGGTCGTCGACGGTTTCGAGCACCTCGTGGAGCACTGCGCGCCGCTGGTGCGGGAACTCCTCGAGCACGCTCCCGGGCTCACCGTCCTCGCGGTCGGCCGACGGCCCCTGCGAGTGGCGGGCGAGGCCGTGTTCCCGCTGGCGCCGTTGGACGAGGACGACGCGATGACGCTGCTCGCGGAGCGGGCGGCGGAGGCGGGCGCGCCGAGCCTGCCGGGGACGGGGGCCGGGGCCGGAGCCGGAGCCGGAGCCGGAGCCGGAGCCGGGGCCGGGGCCTTCCACGGTGTTCCGACGCTGACGGGCGCGCCCGTCCACCCGGGCACGGCCCTGGCCCGGCCCGGATTCCCGGGAGGTCCGGCCGGAGGCCAGGCCCGGGCCGGCGGCCGGGACGCCGTACGGGAGTTGTGCCGGCGCCTCGACGGGATTCCGCTCGCCCTCGAACTGGCGGCCGGGCGGCTGCCGCTGCTCTCCGTCGAGCAGATGCTCCACCGCCTCGACGACCGCTTCCGGCTCCTCACGGACGGCGGGCGCGGGGCACTCGCCCGCCATCAGACGCTGCGCACCGCCATCGGCTGGAGCCATGAGCTGTGCACCCCGGAGGAGCGGCTCCTCTGGGCGCGGCTCTCGGTCTTCCCCGGCCCCTTCGACCTGGAGGCGGTGGAGTACGTCTGCGGGGGCCCGGAGCTGCCGCCGGATCGGATCCTGGATCTGCTCGGCGGGCTGCTCGCGCAGTCGCTGCTCACCCGTGAGGACACCCCGACCGGTCCCGCGTACCGGATGCTCGACACGGTCTCGGCGTACGGGGCGGAGTGGCTCGCGGCGCTCGACGACACGGAGCGGATGCGGCGGCGGCACCGCGACTGGTACATGGGCCTGGCCATCTGGTGCGAGCTGGAGTGGTTCAGCCCGCGCCAGCCCGAGGTGGCGGCCCTGACGGAGGCGGCGCTGCCGCATCTGCGGGCGGCCCTCGAACTGTGCCTGGAGCTGCCGGAGGACGCGCATCTCGCCCAGCACCTGGCGGGCACGCTCTGGTTCGCGTGGGTGGGCTGCGGGCGTCTCTCGGAGGGCCGGCACTGGCTCGACCGGGCGCTGGCGCTCGAATCCGGCCACGAGGAGGCGCGGCTCAAGGCGCTGTGGGTGCTCGGGTACGTGGCGGTGCTGCAGGGTGACGGTACGGCGGCGGTGGCGGCGCTCCACGAGTGCGGGGAGCGGGCCAGGTCCTCGCGGAACGCGCTGGCGGAGGCGTACGCGACGCACCGGATGGGCTGTCTCGCGCTGCTCACGGACGACATGCCGCGGGCCGAGGAGCTGATCGGGCGCGCGCTCGACGCGTACCGGGAGCTCGGCGAGCTGAACAGCAATGTGCTGATGGCGCAGATCGAGCTGGCGATGGCGCGGGCCTTCCGGGGCGACCAGGAGGGGGCGAGCGCGCTCTCCCGGGAGGTCAGGGAGGTCTGCGAGGAGCGGGGCGAGCTGTGGGCCCGGGCGTACGCCCTCTACGTGCTGGGGTATCTGGCGTGGAGCCGGGGCGCGTACGGGGAGGCGCGGGAACTGCTCACCGAGTGCGTGTCGATCAACGACAGCTTCCGTGATCTGGTCGGCCTCGTCCTGGCGATCGAGCTGCTCGCCCTGGTGACGGTGAGCGAGGGCGACGCGGCGGAGGCCGCGGTCCTCCAGGGGGCGGCGGTCCCGGTGTGGGACACGGTCGGTGTCCGGCTCTTCGGCTCGGAGGCGTTCGACGTGCCGAGGGCGCTGTGCGAGCGGCAGGCCGAGGAGGCGCTCGGCGCGGAGGCGTACGGTGCCGCGTTCCGGGCGGGCCAGGGGCTCTCGGCGGCGGAGGCGGTGGAGCGCGCGCTCGTGGCCGGCCGGAATCCGGCCGTCGGCGTCCCGGCGGAGGAGTCGGCACCGCGTCCGTTCCGCACCGCCGGCACGGCGGCGGTCCCGGGAACGCGGAAGCCCGCCGGCTCCCCCACCGGAAAGGGCGGGGAAGCGGCGGGCTGAACACCGCGGGGGTGGTACTACTTCCCCCGGCTTGCGCCGGGGGCCCGAATCAGCGGGCGTAGTACTCGACGACCAGCTGCTCGTCGCAGATGACCGGGATTTCCTTGCGGTTCGGGTCGCGGTCGAGGCGGAAGGCCAGGGCCTTCAGGTTGACCTGCAGGTAGCGCGGGGTCTCACCGTCGGCGGCGAAGCCACCCTCACGGGCGACCTCGAACAGCGGCTTGGTGCGGCTGCGCTCGCGGACCATCACGACGTCGTCGGGACGGACGCGGAACGACGGCTTGTCGACCTTGCCACCGTTGACCTGGATGTGGCCGTGGACGACCATCTGGCGGGCCTGGTAGATGGTGCGGGCGATGCCCGAACGCAGGACCAGGGCGTCGAGGCGACGCTCGAGCTCGACGACCAGCGCCTCGCCCGTCTTGCCTTCGGCCTTCTTGGCGCGGTCGTAGGCGCGCGCCATCTGGCGCTCGCTGATGTCGTACTGGGCGCGCAGACGCTGCTTCTCGAGCAGACGGACCTTGTAGTCCGAGTTCTGCTTGCGGCCACGGCCGTGCTCGCCCGGCGGGTAGGGGCGGGCCTCGAAGTACTTGACAGCCTTCGGGGTCAGCGCGATGCCGAGGGCACGCGACTTCTTGACCTTGGGACGGGACTGGTTCGGCATGAACCAACCTCTCTACTGGTACGAAACGGCTTCACCAGGGTTAGGGGAGGTCGCATCCGCAGCCGGGAAACCCAACGGGTCCGTACAGGACGGACCGTGCCGGGCAGCCGCTCCCAGGTCTGGGCACATACGTGCAGCACGCGAACGACCCACCGCCGCTCCCGGAATCCCGGGTGGTGGTGGGTGGCACGCGACACCTTCGAAGGTGCGCGACGCTCCTGGAAACCCCGCCCGAGGGCCGGGTCTCCGGCTGACTGTCCCGTTCTGGTGGTGCCGACCGGAGCCGGGCACGGGACGCAGCAATCCCGACCAGTGTACCGGCTCCGCGGGACTCCCTCGCACGCGGTCCTGCGGCCTCAGCCGCAGGTGTCCAGGAGCTCCTGGACGGCCTCCTTCTCCGGCGGGGAGACCGTGAGTCCGTACTTCGCCTTGATCCCGGTCCAGCGCCGGCCGTACGCGCACCAGTACGCGCTCCTCGGCGGCCGCCACTTGTCCGGGGTCCTGCTGCTCTTGTCGTGGTTCGTCCGCTTGTCGGTGGCGAGCAGCACGTCCAGGTCGTTGGCGAACGTCAGCCGCCGCTCGGGCGTCCACGCCCACGCGCCGGCTCGCCAGGCCGCGCCGAGCGCGACGACGTGGTCGGTCTGGATCTGCGAGGCCTTGCGGTACGAGTAGGGCAACTCCTTGCCCGTGTACGGGTCGTGCAGGACGCCGGACAGGACGACGCACGGGTTCCGGTCGCCGAGGCGGACGTCGTCGAGGTCCCGGTGCAGCACGTCGTCACGGGTGTCACAGCCGTTGCGCCCGCCGGGGGCGTCGGTCTCGTCGGACCAGCCGTTCCCGAACTTCGCGCGCTCGTACGTCCGCCAGTTCTCGCCCCAGGCGACCTTGAGGGCGGCGAGCTGCGTCCTCGCCCGGGCGGGGGTGGGTGGGAAGCCGGGGGTGACGAGGGGGACGGCGGAGGCCTTCGGCTCGGGCTCCGTGGTTTCGCCGGGTGCGCATGCGGCGGCGCTCAATGCCAGGACCAGCACGCCTGCTGTACGGATCATGGGGCGAGGCTAGGCGCGCGGGGTGCGGGTCCGGGCGGAGGGCGCGCCTACTCGACGCCCTTCAAGCGGGCCCTCACCCGCTCCACCACGTCCGCGTACCGCGCCTCCGCGCCGTAGCGCGTCGGTTCGTAGTACTGGCGGCCGTGGATCGTGTCCGGGGCGTACTGCTGGGCCGCGATGCCGCCCGGGACGTCATGGGGGTAGACGTAGCCCTGGGCGTGGCCGAGCTTGGCCGCGCCCTTGTAGTGGCCGTCGCGCAGATGCGGCGGGACCGATCCCGCGAGGCCGTTGCGTACGTCCGCCAGGGCGGCGCCGATCGCGGTGGTCGCCGCGTTCGACTTCGGGGCCAGGGCCAGGGCGATCGTCGCGTGGCTCAGGGTGAGCGCCGCCTCGGGGAAGCCGATCATCGCGACGGCCTGCGCGGCGGCGACGGCGATCGGCAGCGCGTTCGGATCGGCGAGGCCGATGTCCTCGCTCGCGGAGATCATGAGGCGCCGGGCGATGAACCGCGGGTCCTCCCCCGCCTCGATCATCCGGGCCAGGTAGTGCAGGGCCGCGTCCACGTCCGAGCCGCGGATCGACTTGATGAGCGCGCTGGCCACGTCGTAGTGCTGGTCGCCGTCCCGGTCGTACTTCACGGCCGCGCGGTCGACGGTCTCCTCGACCGTCTCCAGAGTGATCTCCGGCTCGCCCTTGGCGATGGCCGCGCCCGCGGCCGCCTCCAGGGCGGTCAGGGCGCGCCGGGCGTCGCCGCCCGCGACACGGAGGAGGTGCGCCTCGGCGTCCTCCGGGAGGGTCACCGCCCCGCCGAGCCCGCGCTCGCCGGTGAGCGCCCGGGTCATCAGGCCGCGCAGGTCGTCGTCGGTCAGCGGCTCAAGGGTGAGGAGCAGGGAGCGGGAGAGCAGCGGGGAGATGATCGAGAAGTACGGGTTCTCGGTGGTGGCCGCGATGAGCGTCACCCAGCGGTTCTCGACGGCGGGCAGCAGCGAGTCCTGCTGGGCCTTGGAGAAGCGGTGGATCTCGTCGAGGAAGAGGACGGTCTCCTTGCCGTAGCCACCGACCGCGCGGCGGGCTCCGTCGATGACGGCGCGGACCTCCTTGACGCCCGCGGTGATCGCCGACAGCTCCACGAACCGCTTGTTGGTCGCCTTGGAGACCACGTACGCCAGGGTCGTCTTCCCGATACCGGGCGGGCCCCAGAGGATCACGGACGAGGCGCCGGCGGGGCCGCCGTCGCCGTCGCCCACGAGTCGGCGCAGCGGCGATCCGGGCTTGAGCAGGTGCTTCTGCCCCACCACCTCGTCGAGGGTGCGCGGGCGCATCCGGACGGCCAGCGGGCTGCTGGCGGGGTCCTTCTCCTGGCGGTCTTCGGCTGCTGCGGTAAAGAGGTCGGGCTCCACAGTCATGAAGCCTAGGTCACGCCACCGACAGGCCGTCTCCGTCGGCGGTCCGCCGGCGGACGGTCAGCTGGTCCAGAAGTCCCACCAGCGGGTCAGGATCAGCATGCCGATGATCCCGATGTGCAGGACGGGGAGGATCCAGGTGAACTCGTCGAAGAAGGTCC
The DNA here is from genome assembly GCF_014451325.2 of Streptomyces sp. CB02980. Classification (GTDB taxonomy): domain Bacteria; phylum Actinomycetota; class Actinomycetes; order Streptomycetales; family Streptomycetaceae; genus Streptomyces. The sequence continues at coordinate 75,049 of NZ_JACSCH020000005.1, forward strand.
TGAGGCCGCGGGGGGCGGGGATGACGCCGCTGCGGACGTTGTGCGAGGTCACGTACCAGAACATGACGATGGTGGCGACCCAGGCCAGGCAGCACCACAGGCACAGCGAGTTGATCTCGTACAGCGACTGGTACATCAGCCAGGTGCAGAATCCGACGCCGAAGAGGGTGCCGGCGTTGAGGCCGAGCCAGTACCAGCGGCGGTAGCGGGCCCCGGCGAGCAGGGCGAGGCCGATCGCGATCACCATGGCGTAGGTGACGAGGCCGAGCATCGGGTTGGGGAAGCCGAAGACCGAGGCCTGCTCGCTCTTCATGATGTTGCCGCAGGAGACGATCGGGTTGAGGCTGCACCCGGGGACGAAGTTCGGGTCTTCGAGGAGCTTGAACTTGTCGATCGTGATGACCCAGGCGGCGAGCACCCCGGCCGCTCCGGTGATCACGAGCATCCAGGCGAAGGCCTTGCCCGCCCCGATCGTGCCGTCGTCGTGCCGGCCGGACGCGGCCTCGTCCACCGCTGCCTTCGTCATGTCGCCTGTTCCCTCGCTCGCGAGCCTTGTGGGCACGGTCATTCTGCCGTACGGGGGAGCGCGCCCACCGTTCGCCGGAGATAAGTGAAGCGAACATAAGGGCGACGGGAAGGGGCCCGGACCCACGCGCGTGCGTGGGTCCGGGCCCCTTCTCCGGACAGTCCGTCAGGCCAGCTTGGCCCGTACCGCGTCGAGCAGCGCCTCCACGGTGACCGCCTGCTGCTCGCCGGACTCCATGTCCTTGAGCTGGACGACGCCCTCGGCGAGGTCGCGCTCACCGGCGACGACGGCGAGCCGGGCACCGGAGCGGTTGGCGTCCTTCATCGCGCCCTTGAGGCCCTTGCCGCCGAACGAGAAGTCCGCGGAGATGCCCTCCCGGCGCAGCTCGGTGACCTTGCCGAAGAGGATCCGGCGCGCCTCCTCGCCGATGGCCACGGCGAAGACGCTGGTGACGGCGGGGAGGTCGAGCTCGATGCCCTCCGCCTCCAGGGCGAGGACCGTACGGTCCACCCCGAGCGCCCAGCCGACGGACGGCAGCGCGGGGCCGCCGATCATCTCGGAGAGGCCGTCGTAGCGACCGCCGCCGCCGACCGCCGACTGCGAGCCGAGACCGCCGTGGACGAACTCGAAGGTCGTGCGGGTGTAGTAGTCCAGGCCGCGCACCAGCTTGGCGTCGTCCTCGAACGCCACGCCCGCCGCGGTGACCAGGGCGCGCACCTCCTCGTGGTACGCCTTGCACGCGTCGCAGAGGTAGTCGCCGAGCAGCGGGGCGCCGACGAGCTGCTTCTGCACGGACTCGCGCTTGTCGTCGAGGACGCGCAGCGGGTTGATCTCGGCGCGGCGCAGGGTCTCCTCGTCGAGGTCGAGCCCGCGCAGGAAGCCCTGGAGCGCCTCGCGGTAGACGGGACGGCACTCCTTGTCGCCCAGCGAGTTGAGCAGGATGCGGAAGTTCCGCAGCCCGAGGGAGCGGTACGCCTGGTCGGCCAGGATGATCAGCTCGGCGTCGAGCGCCGGGTCCTCGGCACCGATCGCCTCGGCACCGACCTGGGAGAAGTGGCGGTAGCGGCCCGCCTGGGCCCGCTCGTAGCGGTAGTACGAGCCGGAGTACCAGAGCTTCACCGGCAGGTTGCCCTGCTTGTGCAGGTTGGCCTGGAGCGCCGCGCGCAGGACGGACGCGGTGCCTTCCGGGCGGAGGGCGAGGTGGTCGTTGCCCTTCGTGGTGAGGGTGTACATCTCCTTGGTCACGATGTCGGTGGACTCACCGACACCGCGGGAGAACAGCTCGACGTTCTCGAAACCGGGCGTCTCGATGTAGCCGTAGCCGGAGTTCCTCAGCGGCGTGGAGATCGCGTCCCGGACCGCCAGGAACGTGGCGGAGCGGGGCGGGATCAGGTCGTACGTGCCCTTGGGGGCCTGAAAGGTGCTCACGAAAGTCTCGTCACATTCCTCGTCGGGGAGCGTCCGTGCTCCCGAGACCGGCGGCCACGTCCCGCAGATAGGGGTTCGTGGCGCGCTCCTGGCCGATGGTCGTCTGGGGACCGTGTCCCGACAGCACCACGGTCGAGTTGTCGAGCGGCAGGCACACACGGGCCAGCGAAGCGAGCATCTCGTCCATGTCACCGCCGGGAAGGTCGGTGCGTCCGATGGAGCCGGCGAACAGCAGGTCCCCGGAGAAGAACACGGAGGGGATCTCCGTGGTCTCCGGCATCCTGAAGGTCACCGACCCCTTGGTATGACCGGGCGCGTGGGCGACGGAGAAGTCCAGACCGGCGAGCTTCAGCTCGGCGCCGTCCGTCAGTTCTCGCACGTCGTCGGGCTCTCCCACGGTCAGCTCGCCCATGAGGGGCATCCCGATGGAGCGGCCGAGGGCCTTCTCCGGGTCGCTCATCATGTAGCGGTCCGACGGGTGGATCCACGCGGGGACGTCATGGGCGCCGCACACCGGGACGACGGAGGCGACGTGGTCGATGTGTCCATGGGTGAGGACGACGGCGACGGGCTTGAGCCGATGCTTCTTCAGCGTCTCCTCGACACCCTGGGCGGCCTGGTGGCCCGGGTCGATGATCACGCACTCCTCGCCTGCGGCGGGGGCGACCAGATAGCAGTTGGTCCCCCAGGCCCCGGCGGGGAACCCGGCAATCAGCACGTTCGTCCTTAGATGTCGTCCGGCACGGGGGCGCGGAATTCGCGGAACCCGCAGAAAACGCGGAATACGGCAGATCAGAGCCTACCGGCGGTGCCGGTTCCACAGCCAACCCGTATACGGTACGGGCACACCCGGCCAGGACAGGAACACACGAGCGACAGGAGCGGAACCGGTGGTCACCAGCGATCAGCGGCGGCGGCAGCTTGCCAGGGAGAAGTACGCGCGGCAGCAGCAGCGGCGGGAGGAGGGCCGGCGCAAGGCGAAGCGCCGCAACACCGTCGTCGCGGCCGCCCTCGCGGTGGTGCTCGCGGCGGGCGGCGCGGTGTACGCGTCCGTGGCGCTGACGGGCGACGACTCCCCCAAGGACAACGCGGGCTCCGACAACTCGGCGAGCGACTCGCCCAGCAGCCCGGCGCCCTCGCAGAGCGAGTCGTCGAGCGCCGAGCCGAAGATGTCGGTGGACGCGAAGGCCACGTACGCCATGGCGCTCAAGACGAACGAGGGCGACATCACGATCACCATGGACGCGGCGAAGACCCCGCGCACGGTGAACTCCTTCTCGCACCTCGCCGGGAAGAAGTACTTCGACGGGACGAAGTGCCACCGCCTCACCACCAAGGGCATCTTCGTGCTCCAGTGCGGTGACCCCAAGGGCGACGGCACCGGCGGCCCGGGCTACACCATCCCGGACGAGAACCTGGACGCCCTGGGCAAGGCGGGCGCGGACGGCTCGGTCACCTACCCCGCGGGCACCGTGGCGATGGCGAACACCGGGCAGCCGGGCAGCGGCGGCTCGCAGTTCTTCCTCGTCTACAAGGACACCAAGCTGCCGCCGAGCTACACGCCGTTCGGAAAGATCGACACGGCCGGTCTCCAGGTGGTCAAGGACGTCGCCGAGGCCGGTGTCACGGGCGGCGCCACCGACGGCGCCCCGAAGAAGGCCGTCACCATCGAGAAGGCGACCGTCGCGAAGAAGTGAGCCGGGGTCCGCACGCACGTGTGACCGCCGAATCTCGGTCGCGCTGAGTGCGGACAGCCGGGCCGCCGTTCGCCTAGATTGGCGTTGTGCAGCGTTGGGCCGTCGGCCGCGCTGCGGAAGGCGGGCGAGGCCCGCCGGGAAACTGTGGACGATGCCCGGGGGGTACGACCCCGCGACGGCATCATGGTGAGGAGGCGCTGTGAGCAGCGACCCGTGGGGCCGCGTCGACGAGACGGGCACCGTGTACGTGCGGACGGCCGAAGGCGAGAAGGTCGTCGGATCGTGGCAGGCCGGCACCCCTGAGGAGGCTCTGGCCTACTTCGAGCGCAAGTACGAGGGCTTGGTTGTCGAGATCGGCCTCCTCGAGAAGCGGGTGAAGACCACCGACCTCTCGGCGAAGGACGCCACCGCGGCCATCGAGCACATCCGCCAGCAGATCGACGAGCACCACGCCGTCGGCGACCTGGCCGCGCTCGCGACCCGCCTCGACAAGCTCGTCGAGACGGTCGACTCGCGCCGCGAGGAGCGCAAGGTCCAGAAGGCCAAGCAGACCGACGAGGCGCGCTCCGCCAAGGAGAAGCTCGTCACCGAGGCCGAGGAGCTGGCCCAGAGCGAGCAGTGGCGCTCCGCGGGCGAGCGGCTGCGCGCGCTCGTGGACACCTGGAAGGGCCTCCCCCGGCTCGACCGCAAGTCCGACGACGAGCTGTGGCACCGCTTCTCGCACGCCCGCTCGGCGTTCTCCAAGCGCCGCAAGGCCCACTTCGCCTCGCTCGACGCCCAGCGCGAGGACGCCCGCAAGGCCAAGGAGCGCCTGGTCGCCGAGGCGGAGTCGCTGTCGAGCTCCACCGACTGGGGCACCACGGCGGCCCGCTACCGCGACCTGATGACGGAGTGGAAGGCGGCCGGCCGCGCCCAGCGCGAGCACGAGGACGACCTGTGGAACCGCTTCCGCGGCGCCCAGGACGTCTTCTTCGCGGCGCGCGGCGAGGTCTTCGCCGAGCGGGACGCGGAGCAGACCGAGAACCTCAAGCTCAAGGAGGAGCTCGCGACCGAGGCCGAGAAGCTGCTGCCGGTGTCGGACCTGAAGGCTGCGCGCGCCGCCTTCCGCTCCCTCAACGAGCGGTGGGAGGCCATCGGCCACGTCCCGCGTGACGCCCGTCCCAAGGTCGAGGGCCGGATGCACACGGTGGAGCGGGCCATCCAGGAGGCCGAGGAGACCGAGTGGCGCCGGACGAACCCGGAGGCACGTGCGCGTGCCGCGGGTCTGACCGGTCAGCTCCAGGACGCGGTCGAGAAGCTGCGCAAGCAGATCGACGCGGCCCGCGCCGCCGGCAACGACGCCAAGGCCGACAAGCTCTCCCGTGAGCTGGAGGGCCGCCAGGCCCTGCTCGACCAGGCCGTGAAGGGCCTGGAGGAGTTCGGCGGCTGACACGCCGTGACCGTACGAGGAAGGCCCCCCGGCCGTGAGCCGGGGGGCCTTCCTCGTACCTGCCGTTACGGCCTGCGGGCCGAGGTCACGCGGTACACGTCGTAGACGCCCTCCACGCCGCGTACGGCCTTCAGGACGTGACCCAGGTGCTTCGGGTCGCCCATCTCGAAGGTGAAGCGCGAGGTGGCCACCCGGTCGCGGGAGGTCTGGACGGCCGCCGAGAGGATGTTGACGTGCTGGTCCGAGAGGACCCGGGTGACGTCGGAGAGCAGCCGCGAGCGGTCCAGGGCCTCGACCTGGATGGCGACGAGGAAGACCGAGGACTGGGTGGGTGCCCACTCGACCTCGAGGATCCGCTCCGGCTCCCGGGAGAGCGACTCCACGTTGACGCAGTCGCTGCGGTGAACCGATACGCCACTGCCGCGGGTGACGAAACCGATGATCGGGTCGCCGGGCACGGGGGTGCAGCAGCGGGCCAGCTTCACCCAGACGTCCTCGACGCCCTTGACGACGACACCGGGGTCGGTGCTGGAGCGGCGCTTGGAGCGGCCGCGGGTGGGCGGGGCCGTCTCGTCGATGTCCTCGGTGGCCGCCTCCTCGCCGCCGAGCGCCTGGACCAGCTTCTGCACGATGGACTGGGCGGTGACATGGCCCTCGCCGATCGCCGCGTACAGCGAGGAGATGTCGCTGTAGCGCATCTCGTGGGCGAGGGTGACGAGGGAGTCGCCGGTGAGGATCCGCTGGATCGGCAGGTTCTGCTTGCGCATGGCCCGCGCGATGGCGTCCTTGCCCTGCTCGATGGCCTCGTCGCGGCGCTCCTTGGAGAACCAGGCCCGGATCTTGTTGCGGGCGCGCGGGGACTTGACGAAGCCGAGCCAGTCGCGGGACGGCCCGGCACCGGCGGCCTTGGAGGTGAAGACCTCGACCAGGTCGCCGTTGTCGAGGGTCGATTCGAGCGGCACGAGCCGCCCGTTGACGCGCGCTCCTATGGTGCGGTGGCCGACCTCGGTGTGGACGGCGTACGAGAAGTCGACGGGGGTCGCGCCGGCAGGCAGCGCGATGACGTCGCCCTTGGGCGTGAAGACGAAGACCTCGTTGCGCGAGAGGTCGAAGCGCAGCGACTCCAGGAACTCGCTGGGGTCCTCGGTCTCCTTCTGCCAGTCGAGGAGCTGGCGCAGCCACGCCATGTCGTTGAGGTGGTCGTCCTTGCCGGTCCTCTTCGGTACGTCGGTTCGCACCTTGGAGGCCCCGGCGGAGGGATCCTGCTTGTACTTCCAGTGCGCCGCGATGCCGTACTCGGCGCGGCGGTGCATGTCGAAGGTGCGGATCTGCAGCTCGACCGGCTTGCCGTTGGGTCCGATGACCGTCGTGTGCAGCGACTGGTACATGTTGAACTTCGGCATCGCGATGTAGTCCTTGAACCGGCCGGGGACCGGGTTCCATCGCGCGTGGACGGTGCCGAGGGCCGCGTAACAGTCGCGGACGGTGTCCACGAGGACGCGGATGCCCACCAGGTCGTAGATCTCCGCGAAGTCACGGCCGCGGACGATCATCTTCTGGTAGACGCTGTAGTAGTGCTTGGGGCGGCCGGTGACGGTGGCCTTGATGCGGGCGGCGCGCAGGTCGGTCTGGACCTCGTCGGTCACTATGGCGAGGTACTCGTCCCGCTTGGGGGCGCGCTCGGCGACGAGCCGGACGATCTCGTCGTACATCTTGGGGTAGAGGATCGCGAAGGCGAGGTCCTCCAGCTCCCACTTGATGGTGTTCATGCCCAGGCGGTGGGCCAGGGGCGCGTAGATCTCAAGGGTCTCGCGGGCCTTCTTCTCCTGCTTCTCCCGCTTGAGGTAGCGCATGGTGCGCATGTTGTGCAGGCGGTCGGCGAGCTTGATGACCAGGACGCGCGGGTCCTTCGCCATGGCGACGACCATCTTGCGGACGGTCTCGGCCTGCGCGGCCTCGCCGAACTTGACCTTGTCGAGCTTGGTGACGCCGTCGACGAGCAGCGCGACCTGGTCGCCGAAGTCCCGGCGCAGGGTGTCGAGGCCGTACTCGGTGTCCTCGACGGTGTCGTGCAGCAGGCCGGCCATCAGGGTCGCCGGGTCCATGCCGAGCTCGGCGAGGATGGTGGTCACGGCGAGCGGGTGCGTGATGTACGGGTCGCCGCTCTTGCGCTTCTGGCCGCGGTGCCAGCGCTCGGCGACCTGGTAGGCCCGCTCGACCTGGCGGAGCGTCGCCGTCTCGATCTTCGGGTCGTTGGAGCGGACGATCCGCAGCAGCGGTTCGAGGACCGGGTTGTACGGGGAGGAGCGCTGGACGCCGAGCCGGGCCAGACGGGCGCGGACGCGGTTGGACGAGCCGCCCGAGCGGGCGGGCGCCGCCGGCGCGGGCCGCGTGGGGGCCGGGGCCTCGGGCGCCGGGGGCTTGGGGGCCGGCGGCTCGGAGGCGGCAGGCTCGGGCCCGGTCTCCGCGGGCTTGTTCTGGGGCGTGCCGGTCCCCGGCGCGGCCTTGTCGGCCTTCGGGTCGGGCTGCGCGGCGGAGAGTGACTGGGCCTCGTCTGGCAAGAGCGCTCCTCTGGGGTCCCCCCGGACGGAGTCTGGGGGAGGTACCGGGTCCCCCGGTCAGGCCCGGAAAGGCCATCGTATCGAGCCCGGACACGCACTGCTCACGCGGCCGGGGCGGGGAACGGGCCCGACGGCGGGCGTGCCGCGCCCCCGGGTCCCGGACCGGGACACTCCGGAAAACCGACGGGGCGCCCCGGGGATTCCCCGGAGCGCCCCGTGCGGGGTGAAGCCCGATGTCAGACGGTGATCAGCGCCGTGAGCGGAGCGCCGTTCAGAGCCGGCTCCAGGCGGGCGCGGCCCGGGAGGAAGCCGAGTTCCATCAGGACCGCGACCCCCGCCACCTCGGCGCCCGCGCGACGGATGAGCTCGATCGAGGCCTCGGCCGTACCGCCGGTGGCGAGGACGTCGTCGATGACCATGACGCGGTCGCCCGCGGCCAGGTCCTCGGCGTGCACCTCGATCTCGGCGGTGCCGTACTCCAGCTCGTACGCCTGGCGGAGCGTCGCCCCGGGGAGCTTGCCGGCCTTGCGGACGGGGATGAAGCCCAGTCCCGCGCGGACGGCCACCGGGGCGGCCAGGATGAAGCCGCGCGCCTCGAGACCGACGATCTTCGTCGCGCCGTGCGCGGAGCACAGCCCGGCGAGGGCGTCGGTGAGCGCCGTGAACGCCTCCGGGTCCGCGAGCAGCGGCGTGATGTCCTTGAACAGCACGCCCGGCTTCGGGTAGTCCGGCACGTCGCGGATGCGGCTGAGCAGGAGGTCGGTGACGCCCTGGGCCTCGGCGGTCATCCGCGCTGCCCCGAGGAGCGGCCCCGACGGCTCGCCCGCGGGCCGACGACGGCGATCTCGTTGTCGTCGGAGCGGTCGTCCGAACCGTCGTACGACTCGCCCTTGGCGGCCTCACCGGCCCGCTTCGCCATGATGCGCTTCTTGAGTGCCCTGATCGCCGGCTCGCGCTCCTTGAGGTCGGCGACGAGCGGGGTGGCGATGAAGATCGAGGAGTACGCACCGGCGGCGAGACCGACGAACAGCGACAGCGAGATGTCGTTGAGCATGCCGGCGCCGAGGACGCCGCCACCGATGAAGAGCAGGCCGGCGACCGGCAGCAGCGCGACGACGGTGGTGTTGATCGAACGGACCAGGGTGCCGTTGATCGAGCGGTTGGCCAGCTCGCTGTACGTGAAGCGGGTCTGCTTCGTGATGTCCTTCGTCTGTTCCTTGAGGGAGTCGAAGACGACGACCGTGTCGTACAGCGAATAACCGAGGATCGTCAGCAGACCGATGACCGTACCGACCGTGACCTCGAAGCCGACCAGCGAGTAGATGCCGACCGTGATCGTGAGGTCGTGGATCAGCGCGATGAGCGCCGCGATCGCCATTCTCCACTCGAAGGCGATGGCCAGATAGATCACCACGAGGATCATGAAGATCCCCAGACCCGTCCAGGCCTTGGTGGCGATCTGCTCACCCCAGCTGGGACCGACGAGCTCCGCCGCGATCTTGTCCTCGGGGACGTTCAGGTCCTTGGCGAGCTCCGTGCGGACCTGGTCGGACTGCGCGGTGTCGAGGCCGCCCACCTGGATGCGGAGGGAGCCGTTGCCGAGCTGCTGGACGATCGCGTCGTGGCCGGAGGCCTCTTCCGCGTACTCCTGCGCCTGGCTGACGGAGACTTCCGACTTCGGGGTGGTGAAGACGGCACCGCCCTGGAACTCGATGCCCATGTTGAGGCCGCGGACGGCCAGGGCGACGATGGCGGTGATGGTGATCAGGATGGACAGGCCATACCAGATCTTGCGGTTGCCGATGAAGTCGTAGCCGACCTCACCACGGTGGAGCCGGGCGCCGAGATCGCCGAGCTTCGACATCTCACGCCTCCTTCGGGTCGACAGGGCCAGCGACAGAGGCATTGGCACGACGGGTGCGGCGCAGCGGCGGCTTGGCGCCGAGTCGCTTCGGGTCGAGGCCGGACCAGGCGTGGCCTTCGCCGAAGAACTTGGTCCGCGCGAGGAGCGTCATGACCGGCTTGGTGAAGAGGAACACCACGACGACGTCGAGCAGGGTGGTCAGGCCGAGCGTGAACGCGAAGCCCTGGACCTTGCCGACGGTGACAATGAAGAGCACGGCCGCGGCCAGGAACGACACGAAGTCGGAGACCAGGATGGTGCGACGGGCGCGCGGCCAGGCGCGCTCGACGGCCGGGCGGAGCGTGCGGCCCTCGCGGAGCTCGTCACGGATGCGCTCGAAGTACACGATGAACGAGTCCGCGGTGATACCGATGGCGACGATGGCGCCGCAGACGGCCGGCAGGTTCAGCGCGAAGCCGATGGCCGGGCCGAGCAGGGCCATGATCACGTAGGTGAGCAGCGCGGAGACGCCGAGGCTGAGGATGGCGATCAGCGACAGGCCGCGGTAGTAGGCCACCAGGTAGATGATGACCAGGGCGAGGCCGATGGCGCCGGCGATCAGGCCGGCCTTCAGCTGGTCGCCGCCGAGCGCGGCGGTGACCGTGTCGACGCTCTGCGTCTCGAAGGTCAGCGGCAGGGCACCGTACGACAGGATGTTGCCGAGGTCCTGGGCCGACTGCTGGTTGAAGTTGCCGGAGATCTCGGCGCTGGCGCTCAGCGTCTGGCGCACCGACGGGGCCGAGACGACCTCGCCGTCCAGGACGATCGCGAACCGGTTCTGCGGGTCGGCCTGCGCCGACAGCTTGCCGGTGATCGCCTGGAACTTCTTGGAGCCCGCGCCCGTGAAGTCCATCGTGACGATCCACATACCGCGCTGCTGGTCGAAGGCGCCCTGGGCGTCGTCGACGTCACGGCCCTCCACCTCGGCCGGGCCGAGGAGGTACTTCGACCACACGCCCGGCTCGTCCTCGCCACAGGCCACGGTGGGCTCGCCGGGCTTGACGCCCTGGCCGGCCGCGCTGCGCTGCTTGGGGTCGAGGCAGTTCAGGGAGGTGAACTTCTGCTGGAGCGCCGCGGTGGCGGCGTCCGGCGTCGGGGTCGCCGACGGGGTGCCGGTGGCCTTCGGCGTCGCGGACGACGAGGCGCTGCCGGTGGGCGTCGGGGTCGGGGCCTTGAGGGCCTCGGTGAGCGCACGGCCCTGGGTGGAGCCGGTGGCCGTCGGCGTGCCCGGCTTCTCGCCCACGGACGAGCCGGAGGTGGAGGCGGACGGCTTCGGCGTGGCCGAGGGGGAACCGGAGGAGCTGGCGCTGGGCGCCACGGCGGGTCCGCCGTTCGTCACCGCGAGAACGGGCCGGAAGTAGAGCTGGGCGGTGGTACCGACCTGCTCCCGGGCCTGCTTCTCGTTCGTCCCGCGAGGGATGTTGACGATGATGTTCTCGCGGCCCTGCGTCTGGACCTCGGCCTCGGAGACACCGAGACCGTTGACACGGCGCTCGATGATGCCGACGGCGGTGTTCATGTTGGTCTCGTTGACCGCCGACTCCTGGCCGGGCTCAGCCTTGGCCTTGAGCGTGATCGACGTACCGCCGGCGAGGTCGATGCCCAGGCGCGGGGTGGTGTGCCCCGACCAGAACATGCCGCCGGTGAGCGCGACCATGGCGATCAGGATGAGTGCCAGGGCGCGGCCCGGCCGGCTCTGTCCCCCCGCCGGCCTTCGGCCCTTCTTCGGTGCTGCCACCTGTCGTATCTCCCTGTCCAACCGTCCCGCGCCTGGTGTGCGCGGGACGGCCACGAAGTGTGTGTGGGGACCTTCCCCCGCAGACGTGGAACCGTTCCGAGAACCGCGCACACCGGTGGGCGTGCGCGGTGTTCTCGGCCGCGACTACTTCGCGTCGGTCTCGCCGTCGGCCTTGCCGTCCTTCTGGCCCTCCGCAGCGTCGGTCGCGTCCGACTTCTTCGTCAGATCGGCCTTCGGCGCGTCCTCGACGGTCTCCGTGTCCTCGGCGGCCTCGGTCAGCGACGAGGCGTCGTCCGGGACGACCGTGTCGGAGTCCGAGTCCTCGTCGTCACCGTGGACGATGCGGTTGTACTCGGAGTCGTCGAGGACGGCGCCGATCGCGTTCTTGGCGTAGACGGCGTGCACGCCGGGCGCGACCTCGAGGAGGACGGTCTCGTCGCCGATCTCCTTGACGGTGGCGTACATCCCCCCGATCGTCCGTACGCCGGTGCCGGGCTGCATCTCGTTGCGCATCTGCGCCGCCGCCTGCTGCTTCTTCTTGGCAGAGCGGGTCATCAGGAACATGGCCCCGATGAGGACGATGAAGGGGAGGAGGGTCACGATGCTCACGGGACGGGTTTCCTTCGCACGGTCGCGGAGAACCCGCGGCCTGATCTTCGGGGGTGGGCGCGCCGACCAGAAAGGGCGGCATCGGCGGAGTCTAGGCGAGTCCGCATCGACTGAACAACGTCCAGCATCGCACCCCGGTTCCTGTCCGGGCGAGTGTCAGCACCGTCACGCCCCGAAGAGCCCCTGTTGTCCGCTTCCGGCTGCCCCTGGGCCCGCTGCCTGCGGCGGAACCAGTCCGAGGTGCGCCCATGCCGCGGGGGTGGCGACCCGACCACGGGGCGTACGGGCCAGCAGTCCCTCTCGTACGAGGAAGGGTTCGGCGACCTCCTCGACGGTCTCGCGCTCCTCCCCCACCGCCACGGCCAGCGTGGAGAGACCGACCGGACCGCCGCCGAAGAGCTTGATCAGGGCCTCCAGGACGGCCCTGTCGAGCCGGTCGAGGCCGCGGCCGTCGACCTCGTACACGCTGAGGGCCGCCTCGGCGATCTCCGTGGTGATGACGCCGTCGGCCCTGACCTGCGCGTAGTCGCGGACGCGGCGGAGCAGCCGGTTGGCGATCCGGGGGGTGCCGCGGGACCGGCCGGCGATCTCGGCGGCGCCCGCCGTGTCGATCTCGACGTCGAGGAGTCCGGCGGAGCGGTGGATCACGCGCTGGAGCTCGGCCGGGTCGTAGAACTCCATGTGGCCGGTGAAGCCGAAGCGATCACGCAGCGGCGGCGGCAGGAGTCCGGCCCGGGTGGTGGCGCCGACCAGGGTGAACGGCGGAAGTTCGAGCGGGATGGCGGTGGCACCGGGGCCCTTGCCGACGATCACGTCGACACGGAAGTCCTCCATCGCCATGTAGAGCATCTCCTCGGCGGGCCGGGACATCCGGTGGATCTCGTCGAGGAAGAGGATCTCGCCCTCCTGGAGGGAGGAGAGGATCGCGGCGAGGTCGCCGGCGTGCTGGATGGCGGGGCCCGAGGTGATGCGGATCGGCGCGTTCATCTCGGCGGCGATGATCATCGAGAGGGTGGTCTTGCCGAGGCCGGGGGCGCCGGAGAGCAGCACGTGGTCGGCGGTGGCGCCGCGCTGACGGGCGGCCTTGAGGACCAGGTCGAGCTGCTGACGGACCTTCTCCTGGCCGACGAACTCACTGAGGTCCTTGGGTCGCAGAGCCGCCTCGACGGCCTGGTCGTCCCCCTCGGCCGATGCCCCGACGATGCGCGCCTCGTCGTCGCCGGTGGTCTCGTCGTCCCAGTTCACGGTTCTTCTGCCTTCTCGGTGGTGGTGCGGTGGTCGGTGCGGCGGGGTGGGGAAGGCCCCGCGCGGCGGGGCCCGTCAGCGGGCGCGGTTCAGGGACTGCAGGGCCGCCCGCAGCAGCTGCGGCACCGGCGCCGACCCGCCGACCGCGATCGCCTGCTCGGCCTGCGGCGTCACCGCCGCCACCGCCTCCTCCGCCTCGCGCGAGGCATAGCCGAGGCCGATGAGCGCGGCGGACAGCTGCTCCGTCCACGGCGCGGGACCGGAGGCCGCCGCCCGCTGCGCGCCGACCATGCCACTGCTGCCGAGCGGCGCGCCGAGCTTGTCCTTCAGTTCGAGGAGGAGTTTCTGCGCGCCCTTCTTGCCGATGCCGGGGACGGCCATGAGGGCCTTCTCGTCACCGGTGGACACGGCGATCCGCAGGGCGTCGGGGCTGTGCACCCCGAGCATGGCCTGGGCGAGGCGGGGCCCGACGCCGCTCGCGGTCTGGAGGAGCTCGAAGACCTGCCGCTCGTCGTCGTCCGCGAAGCCGTACAGGGTGAGGGAGTCCTCCCGCACGACGAGGGAGGTGGCGAGCCGGGCGTCCTCACCGATCCGCAGTCCCGCCAGCGTTCCCGGGGTGCACTGGACGGCCATGCCCACACCGCCGACCTCGATGACGGCCGTGGTGGGGGCGAGCGCGGCGACCGGGCCGCTGACGAAGGCGATCATCGGGTTCGGCCTTTCACTGCGGCCGCCTGCCGGGCGACCGCCTGCTGGAGACGGTTCTCGGCGACGGCCTGCTGGAGACGGTTCTGGGCGGGGGCGCGCCAGATGTGGCAGATGGCGAGGGCGAGGGCGTCGGCGGCGTCGGCCGGCTTGGGCGGGGCGGAGAGCCGGAGCAGCCGGGTCACCATGGCCCCGACCTGCGCCTTGTCGGCGCGTCCGCTGCCGGTGACGGCGGCCTTGACCTCACTGGGGGTGTGCAGGGCGACGGGGATGCCGCGGCGCGAGGCGCAGAGCATGGCGACGGCACTGGCCTGGGCGGTGCCCATCACCGTACGGACGTTGTGCTGGCTGAACACCCGCTCCACGGCGACGAGTTCGGGCGAGAAGCGGTCGAGCCACTCCTCGATGCCGCGCTCGATGCCCACGAGGCGCACCCCGATGTCGTCGTCCGCGGCCGTCCGCACCACGCCCACGCCGAGCATGGTGAGGGGCCGTCCGGCGACACCCTCGACGACGCCGACGCCGCACCGGGTCAGGCCGGGGTCCACTCCGAGTACGCGCACGTCGCCCCCCTCCGTCGGATTCATCGATCACGTGTTTGTGCAGGCTATCGGCTGCCACCGACAACGCCGCACGAACGACAGCGGGCCGACGGGGGTGTGTCCCCGTCGGCCCGCTGCGGAACCGCGTCGATCGACGGTCCGGATCAGACGTCGACCTTCGCCATGACCTCGTCGCTGACGTCGAAGTTGGCGAAGACGTTCTGCACGTCGTCGCTGTCCTCCAGCGCGTCGATCAGCTTGAACATCTTGCGCGCGCCCTCTTCGTCGAGCTCGACCTGCATGGTCGGGACGAAGCTGGAGTCGGCCGAGTCGTAGTCGATGCCGGCCTCCTGGAGGGCGGTACGGACCGCGACCAGGTCGGTGGCCTCGCTGATGATCTCGAACGACTCACCGAGGTCGTTGACCTCCTCGGCGCCGGCCTCGAGCACCGACTCCAGGACGTCGTCCTCGGACAGCTCGCCCTTCGGGAGCACGACGACGCCCTTGCGGTTGAACAGGTACGAGACCGAGCCCGGGTCGGCCATGGAGCCGCCGTTGCGGGTCATGGCCACGCGCACGTCGGAGGCGGCACGGTTGCGGTTGTCGGTGAGGCACTCGATGAGCACCGCGACACCGTTCGGGCCGTAGCCCTCGTACATGATCGTGGCGTAGTCGGCGCCGCCGGCCTCGAGACCCGCACCGCGCTTGAGCGCGGAGTCGATGTTCTTGTTCGGGACCGACTGCTTCTTCGCCTTCTGGACGGCGTCGAACAGCGTCGGGTTACCGTCCAGGTCGGCGCCGCCCGTGCGGGCCGCGACCTCGATGTTCTTGATCAGCTTCGCGAAGAGCTTGCCGCGCTTGGCGTCGATCACGGCCTTCTTGTGCTTCGTCGTAGCCCATTTAGAGTGGCCGGACATCTGCCTGTCTCCTTCGCGTAACCCATTTCTGAACGAACCCCAGAGATCCTACCGGGATCGGATCAGCGTGCCGCGCGCACCATGTCGACGAACAGGGCGTGAATACGGTGATCCCCGGTGAGCTCCGGGTGGAACGAGGTCGCAAGGACCCGGCCCTGCCGCACGGCGACGATGTGGCCCTCGTGCTCGGCGAGGATCTCGACCTCGGCGCCGACGGACTCCACCCAGGGGGCCCGGATGAAGACGCCCTCGACGGGGCCGTCCTCGATGCCCGCGACGGTGACGCCGGCCTCGAAGGACTCGTTCTGCCGCCCGAAGGCGTTGCGGCGGACGATCATGTCGATGCCGCCGAAGGTCTCCTGGCCCGAACGCGGGTCGAGGATCTTCTCGGCGAGCATGATCAGACCGGCGCAGGTGCCGTAGACGGGCAGGCCGGCGGCTATGCGCTCGCGCAGCGGCTCCGCCATGCCGAACAGCTCGGCCAGCTTGGAGATCGTGGTGGACTCCCCGCCGGGGATGACCAGACCGTCGATCTCGGCCAGCTCTTCGGGGCGCCGGACCGGCCTGGCCACGGCGTCAGCCGCGGCCAGGGCGATCAGGTGCTCCCGTACGTCGCCCTGGAGTGCCAGGACACCGATCACGGGTGTGCTCATGAGTGACTACCAGCCGCGGTTGGCGTAGCGCTCGGACTCGGGGAGGGTGTCGCAGTTGATGCCGACCATGGCCTCGCCCAGGTTGCGGGAGGCGTCCGCGATGATCTTCGGGTCGTCGTAGAAGGTGGTGGCCTTCACGATGGCGGCGGCACGCTTGGCCGGGTCGCCCGACTTGAAGATGCCGGAGCCGACGAAGACGCCCTCGGCGCCGAGCTGGCGCATGAGCGCGGCGTCGGCGGGGGTGGCGACGCCACCGGCGGAGAACAGCACGACCGGGAGCTTGCCGAGCTCGGCGACCTCCTTGACCAGCTCGTACGGGGCGCGCAGGTCCTTGGCGGCGGCGAACAGCTCGTTGTTGTCGAAGCCGCGCAGCCTGGCGATCTCGTTCTTGATCTGGCGCAGGTGGCGGACGGCCTCGACGACGTTGCCGGTGCCGGCCTCGCCCTTGGAGCGGATCATGGCCGCGCCCTCGGCGATACGGCGCAGGGCCTCGCCCAGGTTGGTGGCGCCGCAGACGAAGGGGGTCGTGAAGGCCCACTTGTCGGAGTGGTTGACCTCGTCGGCCGGGGTGAGGACCTCGGACTCGTCGATGTAGTCGACGCCGAGGGACTGCAGGACCTGGGCCTCGACGAAGTGGCCGATGCGGGACTTGGCCATGACCGGGATGGAGACCGCGCCGATGATCTCTTCGATCATGTTCGGGTCGGACATGCGGGCCACGCCGCCGTCCTTGCGGATGTCCGCGGGGACCCGCTCCAGGGCCATGACGGCCACGGCGCCGGCGTCCTCGGCGATCTTCGCCTGCTCGGCGTTGACCACGTCCATGATCACGCCGCCCTTGAGCTGCTCGGCCATGCCGCGCTTCACACGGGCGGTGCCGGTCTCGGGGGACTGGGGGGAAACGGAAGGCGTGGTGGACACGGGGACCTCACTCGTGACAACGGGGGTTGACGACTAGGTTGAGGAAACAGTCCACGTGCAGTCCACAGCAAGGGCCAATGTGGACCCGGTGGATCGTTTTCGCAGGCTGAGAGCGTCAGGCCGGACGGTCGGCAAGGGCCACCGGCGCCTCGTCGTCCATTTCGAAGGCCAGCGGGAAGGGCGCGTGGCCCGCGAGGCGGAACCAGCGGACCGTGCGGTGGCGCCGCAGGGCGCGGGCGGCGCGAACGGCGTCGTTGTGGAAACGGCGGGCCATCGGCACCCGGCGGACGGACGCCGCCAGCTCCTCCGCGGCCTCGTCGCCACCGGGGGCCTCCCGTACGAGCTCCACCTGCTCGGGCTCGCCGAACACCACCCGCAGGGCCTGGCTCAACTCGCTCTCGGCGACCTCCCGATGGTCCTCCTCGGCCTGCCGCGCCGCGTGCGCGGCCTCGTACAGGACGATCGAGGCGGCGGGGTCGAGGACACCGGAGGTGGCCAACTCCTGGGTGACCGAGGCCCGACGCAGCAACTGCGCGTCCAGGGCCGCGCGGGCGGCGTCGATACGGGAGTGCAGCCGGTCGAGCCGTCCGGCGGTCCAGCTGAGATAGACGCCGATGAGAATCAGCGCGACGACGGTCCAGATCAGGGTTTCGGTCACGGGCCGAAAGGCTACCGGGGCGCCGGCGGCACCCCTTCCCGAAGGTCGTGGTCATGGGCGAAGCCCCGCGGCCGCCGCCCCGGTCTGGGCGATCGCCCCACAGCGGACCGCAGCCCTGCCCCGTCCCGTACGCTCCGCACCCGCCGTGCGGGCTGCACCGGGCGGCGGGGCAGAAAGCACCGGACGGGCGGTGGAGCCGAAGGCACCGGACCGGCGGTGGGGCAGAAAGCACCGGACGGGCGGTGGGGCAGAAAGCACCGGACGGGCGGTGGCCCGGCGGGTGCCTTCGGCCCCGCCGGGGGTGCCTACAGGCCCAGTCTCGCGCGGAGGCCCACCCGTTCGTCCGTGTCCACCGCCGCCGCCCCGTCCGTCACCGTCTCGTACACCGCCAGGATGTCCGCGCCGACCGTCGTCCAGTCGAAGCGGCGGACGTGGGCCGAGCCCCGGACGCTCAGTTGCGCGCGGCGCTCCTCGTCGCCGAGGAGTCGGATCGCCGCGTCAGCGAGCGCGTCCGGGTCCTCGTTGGTGAAGAGTTCGCCCGCCGACCCCTGGTCCAGGACCTGTGCGAACGCGTCCAGGTCGGAGGCGAGCACCGGCGCTCCCGCCGACAGCGCCTCGACGAGGATGATGCCGAAGCTCTCGCCGCCGGTGTTGGGCGCCACGTACACGTCGACGCTGCGCAGCAGCCGCGCCTTGTCCTCGTCGCTGACCATGCCGAGGAACTCCACCCGGGAACGCATCTCCCGGGGCAGCGAGGCCACCGCCTCCTCCTCGTCCCCGCGCCCGGCGACCAGGAGCCGCGCCCCGGGCCGCTCGGTGAGGATCCTGGGCAGCGCCCGCATGAGGACGGGCAGGCCCTTCCTCGGCTCGTCGATGCGCCCGATGAAGCCGAGCGTCTCGCCCTGCCACTCCTTCTTCGGCTCGGCGCGCGCGAAGAAGTCCACGTCGACCCCGTTGGGGATGACGACGGCGTCGCCGCCGAGGTGCTCGACCAACGTGCGCCGCGCGTACTCGCTCACCGCGATGCGGGCGCTGATCTTCTCCAGCGCCGGCTGGAGGATCGGATACGCGGCGATCATGGCCCGCGAGCGCGGGTTCGACGTGTGGAAGGTGGCCACGATCGGCCCCTGCGCCGCCCAGCAGGTCAGCAGCCCGAGGGACGGCGAGGTCGGCTCGTGGATGTGGACGACGTCGAAGGTGCCGTCGTGCAGCCAGCGGCGCACCCGCGCCGCCGAGAGGAAGCCGAAGTTGAGCCGCGCCACCGAGCCGTTGTACGGCACGGGGACGGCCCGGCCCGCCGACACCACGTACGGCGGCAGCGGCGTCTCGTCGTCGGCGGGCGCGAGGACGGAGACCTCGTGGCCGAGCCTGATGAGGTGCTCGGCGAGGTCACGGATGTGGAACTGGACGCCGCCCGGCACGTCCCACGAGTACGGGCAGACGATCCCGATCTTCACTCGCCGCGCTCCCCGCCCCGCTCGGTACCCGCGGTCCCGGCGGCCGCGTCGGCCTCCGGGCGTTCCTCCAGGTCAGCGAGCCACAGTCGTTGCAGCATGTGCCAGTCCTCCGGGTGGTCCGCGATGCCGGTGGCGAAGACGTCGGCCAGCGCCTGTGTCATCTCGGACGTCTTCTCGGCCCGCGTACCTGACTCGGGTACGTCGATCGGCGCGTGGATGCGCCCCCGCATGACCGATGTGTCGTCGTACCAGAGCGTCACCGGCAGGAGCACCGCGCCCGTCTGCTGGGCGAGGATCGCCGGTCCCGCCGGCATCCGCGCCGTGTCCCCGAAGAACGTCACCTCCGTGCCGGAGGCGGACAGGTCGCGGTCGGCGACCAGGCAGACCAGGCCGCCCGCCCGCAGACGCCGCGCCAGCGTGCCGAAGGCGGAGCCCCCGGTGTGCGGGAGGACCTCCATGCCGAGGGACTCGCGGTAGGCCACGAAGCGGTCGTACAGCGTCTCCGGCTTGAGCCGCTCCGCGACCGTGGTGAACGGCACGCCGAGGCAGCGGGTCACCCACACGCCCGCGAGGTCCCAGTTCGCCAGGTGCGGCAGGGCCAGGACGACCCCGCGCCCGGCGGCGAGGCCCTCCTGGAGGTGCTGGACGCCCTTGATGTCCACCTCGCGCTCGACCCGCTCCTTGCTCCAGGTCGGCAGACGGAAGGACTCCATCCAGTACCGCATGTACGAGCGCATGCCGGCCTTCGACAGCTCGGCGAGCCGCTCGGGCGTGGCGTCCGGCACCACGCGCGCGAGGTTGGATTCGAGACGCAGGACGCTCTTGCCCCGTCGCTTCCACGTGAGGTCGGCGATCCGCCGGCCGAGGCCGGCGGCCACCGGCTCGGGCAGCTTCTTGACGGTCGCCCAGCCTGCCCCGTACAGCCCGTCGCTCAGTCGTTCCTTCAGCGTGCTGCCCGCGGACGTGCCGCCCTGGGACGCAGCTTCCTTGGGTGTGCCGCCTTGGGACGCACCTTCCTTCGGTGTGCCGTCCGGGGACGCGCCGTCCTTCGACGCGCCGCCCTCCGGCATGCCGTCCTCGGGCGTGCCGTCCTTCGACGTGCCGTCCTTCAACGTGCTCATGTCGTCGCCCCGCTCCCACCGGCCGCGGCGGCGTCCGCCTCGGCCGATTCCCGTCGTACGGTCACGACACGCTGGCCCAGCGTGACGGCGCTGCCGACGGCCACGATCCACAGCGCGATCGGCAGCAGGACCTCGACCCCGGGGACGCCGAACGTGTGCAGCCCGGCGAGGCCGGCCGCGACGAGCGAGATCACCAGGCGTTCGGCGCGTTCGATCAGACCGTTGACGGCGACGGGCAGGCCAATCGATTCACCTCGGGCCTTCGTGTACGACACGACCTGACCGCTCGCCAGGCAGAAGATCGCCACGGCGCACAGCACGTTGTCGTCGCCCTTGCCCGCGTACCAGAGCGCGAAGCCGCCGAAGATGGCGCCGTCGGCGACCCGGTCGAGCGTCGAGTCGAGGAAGGCGCCCCATCGGCTGGAGATCCCCGCCTGCCGGGCCATGTTGCCGTCGACGAGGTCGGAGAAGACGAAGAGGGTGATGACGATGGTGCCCCAGAAGAACTCCCCGCGCGGGAAGAAGACCAGTGCACCGGCCATCACTCCCGCCGTGCCGATGAGCGTGACCGCGTCGGGACTGACGCCCCTGCGGAGCAGAAACGCGGCGAACGGTGTGAGGACACGCGTAAAAAATGCACGCGCGTACTTGTTCAGCATGGCCTTCCCGAGGTTCGGTGGGCCGCGCGGCCCCTACGACCACCGGCTCACCCATCGTAGCCACGCGCGCCCCGGCGTACGGGCGGCACCCGCCCCACCGCGTCCGCGTCCCCCGCGAGGGCCCTCCCCGTGTACGACGTATGGACGCCTCCTTGCGTCGGTGCAAAGCTCGAAGGACCACCGCGGGCACCCGCCGGAGCCGTACCGCGACACACCACTCCCCCGCGGCACCCGTCGTACCGGCGCACCGTGCGAGCAGTCGGGAGGAACACATCATGGGTGACAAGGCGAACACGGCCGCCGGAGCCGCCGGCAGGGCTTTGACGGCCGACCGGCCCACGGCCGTACGGAACGTGGTGCTGGTCGGCCACACCGGATCAGGCAAGACGACCCTGGTCGAGGCGCTCGCGCAGACGGCCGGGGCACTCAACCGGGCGGGCCGGGTCGAGGACGGCGGCACCGTCTCCGACTACGACGAGATCGAGCACCGCCAGCATCGCTCCGTACAGCTCTCCCTCGTTCCGGTCGGCTGGGACGGGTACAAGATCAACCTCCTCGACACCCCCGGGTACGCCGACTTCGTCGGGGAGCTGAGGGCCGGTCTGCGCGCGGCGGACGCGGCCCTCTTCGTCGTCTCGGCCGCCCAGGAGGCCGACGCCGTCGCCGCCTCGACCCGGATGATCTGGGAGGAGTGCGCCGCCGTCGGCATGCCCCGCGCCATCGTCGTCACCCACCTCGACACCGCCCGCACCGACTTCGGCGAGCTCACCGAGGTCTGCGCCTCGCTCTTCGGCCGCGACGACCCGGACGCCGTCCTGCCCCTCTACCTCCCGGTGCGCGGCGAGGAGGGCGCCGACGGGCACGCGCCCGCGACCGGCCTGGTCGGCCTGCTCTCGGAGCGGATCTTCGACTACTCGACGGGGGTACGGCGGGAGAACCCGCCCGACGAGGGCCAGCGGGAGCTGATCGCGGAGGCCCGCGCCCGGCTGATCGAGGGGATCATCGCCGAGAGCGAGGACGAGACCCTGATGGACCGCTACCTCGGTGGCGAGTCGATCGACGTGAAGACGCTCGTCGACGACCTGGAGAAGGCCGTCGCCCGGGG
This sequence comes from Streptomyces sp. CB02980, assembly GCF_014451325.2. GTDB lineage: Bacteria > Actinomycetota > Actinomycetes > Streptomycetales > Streptomycetaceae > Streptomyces. The sequence goes on from NZ_JACSCH020000005.1 coordinate 96,923, forward strand.
CACCTTCCACCCGGTGCTCGCGGCCGCACCGGCCGCCGACGGCGGTACGCAGGGCCTGGGCACCCTCGAACTCCTGGAGCTCATCACCGGCGGCTTCCCGTCCCCCCTGGAGCACGAACCGCCCGCCGTGACCACCCCGGACGGGCAGCCCCGTCCGCCGATCACCTGCGACCCCGAAGGCCCGCTCGTCGCCGAGGTCGTGAAGACCGCCGCCGACCCCTATGTGGGCCGGGTCTCCCTGGTCCGGGTCTTCTCCGGCACCCTGCGTCCGGACGAGACCGTCCACGTCTCCGGTCACGGCCTGGCCGACCGGGGGCACGAGGACCACGACGTCGACGAGCGGATCGGCGGCCTCACCTCTCCCTTCGGCAAGCAGCAGCGGCCCATGGCGCACTGCATCGCCGGGGACCTCGCCTGTGTGGCCCGGCTGGGGCGCGCCGAGACCGGCGACACGATCTCCGCGAAGGACGATCCGCTGCTGATGGAGCCCTGGAGCATGCCGGAGCCGCTGCTCCCGCTGGCCGTCCAGGCCCATGGGAAGGCCGACGAGGACCGGCTCTCGCAGGGCCTCGCCCGGCTGGTCGCCGAGGACCCCACGCTGCGCCTCGAACAGAACCAGGACACCCGGCAGGTGGTCCTGTGGTGCCTGGGCGAGGCCCACCAGGACGTCGTCCTCGAACGCCTCCGCGGCCGGTACGGGGTCCAGGTCGACGCCGTGCCGTACAAGGTGTCGCTGCGCGAGACCTTCGGCGGCGCCTCGGCGGGCCGGGGCCGGCACGTCAAACAGTCCGGCGGCCACGGCCAGTACGCCATCTGCGAGATCGAGGTGGAGCCGCTCCCGCCGGGCAGCGGCATCGAGTTCGTCGACAAGGTGGTCGGCGGCGCGGTCCCCCGGCAGTTCATCCCCTCCGTCGAGAAGGGGGTACGGTCCCAGGCCGCACGCGGCGTCGCCGCCGGCTATCCGCTCGTCGACATCCGGGTCACCCTCAAGGACGGCAAGGCCCATTCGGTGGACTCCTCCGACGCCGCGTTCCAGACGGCCGGGGCGCTCGCGCTGCGCGAGGCGGCGGCCGAGGTCGCCGTCCACCTCCTGGAGCCGGTCGCCGAGGTCCAGGTCCTGGTGCCCGACGAGTACGTCGGTCCCGTGATGAGCGATCTGTCGGGGCGGCGGGGCCGGGTCGTCGGCACCGACCAGGCCGGTCCCGGACGGACCCTGGTCCGGGCCGAGGTGCCGGAGATCGAGATCGGGCGGTACGCGATCGATCTGCGCTCCGTGTCGCACGGCACCGGACGGTTCGACCGTGCGTACGCCCGGCACGAGCCGATGCCTCCGCACCTCGCCGAGAAGGTCCGCGAACAGGCCTGAAAGGGCGCCTGGTTGAGGGAGTGACACCGGAGTGACAGCGGTGAACGTTCGCCCGGCACATGTCGGGCGAACGTCATTCGGCCTCGATGTCCACAGGCGGTGACGCACACGACGCCACCCGGTTACGCTGTGGTGCCCAGCTCAGAAGGTGTGCGGGGCGCGGCAGTTGGGAACAGCCCGCACAGGTAACCGCGGCGATGGGGGCGGCAGTGGCGATCGATGGCTTCGGACCCGGGGCGCAGGTCCCCCTCATGGGCACGGGCGGCGGTACGGGGGCGACGAACGCGCTCGCGTCCGCCGCGTACCGCGACAGCCCGCTCGACACGATCCAGCAGGCCGACAACGACCTCTACAAGACGACGCTCAAGGCCGGGAAATGGGAGAAGCTCTTCCGCCCCGACCTCGGCGAGGCCTTCTCCCGCGCGGTCCAGGTCCGCATGCTCGGCGGCGGCCGCAAGGCACTCATCCAGTCCTTCGGCGCCGAGCCGCAGCCGGTCGTCGAGCACTGCCTCGCGGCCACCCACATCCGCCGCCGGCGCGATGCCCAGCTGACCCTGGTCACCTTCGTCTGCGGCATCCTCTTCCTGCCCGGCCTGCTGCTCTGGCTCGGCGTCATCCAGCTGCGCCGCCTCGCCGCCGGCTCCGAGAACAAGCGGACGAGCGTCGTCGGCACCGTCCTGCTGTGGGCGGCGGGGATCTTCGCCGTGCTGGTGCTGCTCAAGCTGCCCCTCGACGGGATCCTGCCGAACTATCTGCGCGCCATGCTCGTGGCCCCGGTCATCGGCTGGTTCCTGGCCCGCCGGATCTGCGACCGGTCCGCCGTCGACCTGCGGGAGCGCTGGACGGGTCTGCTCAGCGGCGGTGGCGCGGGGCCCCAGGTCCCCAAGTCCGTTCCGCAGGACCCCGGCGAGAAGTCGGCGGAGGAGCTCCGGCTGAACCTGGAGAAGCTCTCGGCCGAGCAGCAGTCCAACATCGCGTTCTACGCCGGGCCCAAGGGCATCCTCGGTCTGGGCACCCGCTGGGGCAGCTGGACCCTCGCCGAGGAACTCCTCCCCGTGGCCGGCCGGGAGATCCACGACTTCCGCGCCTGGGACGTCATCCGCAAGATCCACGACCAGCTCGCGCTCCTGGAGCGCGGCTCCCTCAAGACCGGTTTCCCGAAGCCCACCGTCAAGCACTGGGTCGTCTCCGCCGTCGGCGAGGGCGCCGACGAGGTCACGCGGCCCGAGGGCGACACCATCGTCCACTTCCAGGTCAAGCCGCACGAGATACAGCGCATCTGCAACGACCAGCAGTTCGGCGCCGGCAACCGCCACTACCTCGGCGTGCAGTTCACCCTCTGGGACGGGAACCTCGTCCTCACCATGATGGTCACGGTGACCTCGCTCCACCACACGCTCAGGATCGAGGTCACCGGTCACGCGCTCGGCCCCGTGCACGGCCTGTTCACCACGAAGCCGAAGGCCAAGACCAAGGAGGTCTCGAAGGCGGTCCGCTTCTGGGAGACGAAGGAGATCCAGCAGCCGCTGCTCACCACCGACGACATCGTCCGGCTGGCGGTGCGCGCCCCGCTCACCTGGTACCCGCCGGTCCTGGAGTTCCTCGGCGGCAAGATGGTGCTGCCCGAGCCCTTCGGACTGCGGCACGTCTGGGCCGGTCCGCTCTGGAAGAACCGCTTCATGGCCGACGACGCCATAAGGATGGCGACGCCGGTGCTGCGCGCTGTCCACTCCGCGACCCTGAAGTTCCTCGACGAGCACAACGTGGACACGGAGCGCTTCACCAACCGCTCGCTGGTCCTCAGCGGCGGCATCCAGGAGCCCGGCCCCAAGAAGGCCGACGTCTACGACGCGTGACGGGGCCGTACGCGAGGGGCCGGGCGACGGCCTTGACCGGTCCGTACGGCGAAGGGCCCGGGTCCACTCCTGTGGCCCGGGCCCTTCGCGTACGGATCAGATGGTGGCCGGCCAGGCGTCGGCCAGCATCTTCCGGGTGTCCGCGAGGAGCTGCGGCAGCACCTTGGTGTGCCCGACGACCGGCATGAAGTTGGTGTCCCCGCCCCAGCGCGGCACCACGTGCTGGTGCAGATGGGCGGCGATCCCGGCGCCCGCGACGGCGCCCTGGTTCATGCCGATGTTGAAGCCGTGCGCGCCGGAGGCCGCCCGCAGCGCGACCATGGCGCGCTTGGTGAAGTCGGCGAGCTCCGCCGTCTCCGCCGCGTCCAGATCCGTGTAGTCGGCGACGTGACGGTAGGGGACGACCATGAGGTGACCGCCGTTGTACGGGTACAGGTTGAGGACCGTGTACACGCTCTGGCCCCGGGCGATCACCAGCCCGTCCTCGTCCGACTTCGACGGAATCGAGCAGAACGGACAGCCGTCCTCGGCGCCCGGCCCGGTCGGCTTGTTCTCGCCCTGGATGTACGCCATCCGATGAGGCGTCCACAGGCGCTGGAACGCGTCCCGCGTCCCCACTCCGATCTGCTGCTCCGGCTCAGTCGTCATGCTGTGCAGCATATTGCGTCGCCCGTTCGGAACGTGTCGCCGGGGCAGAAGATCCATGCAGCGGCCATGCTGATCCGATGAGCGACAGGTCACCGAACCCGCCCCGGCTGGAACGCTGGGATCGCCGTATGGAGGCACCGCTCGCCGTGGCCTCCGTGGTCTACCTGGCCGGCTACGCGGTCCGCGTCCTCGCCCATCGCCACCTCTCCCAGGGCTGGCTCGACCTCATTCTCGTGGCCACCCTCGCCTCCTGGGCCCTCTTCGTCGCGGACTACGGGGTACGGCTCCGGCTCAGCGGCCTCGGCCCGCTCCGCTTCCTCCGCACCCATCTCCTCGACACGGTGGTCGTGATCCTGCCGCTGCTGCGGCCGGTGCGGATGGTCAACATCTACAACCAGATCCAACGCCGCCACGACCAGCCGCGGCTCGGCCTCTACGCGCGCGTGATGGTCTACTCCGGCCTCACCGTGGCCCTGCTCGGCTTCGCGGGCGCGCTCACCGTCTACCGGTACGAGGCGGACGCCCCCGGCGCCACGATCGTCACCTTCGGCGACTCGGTGTGGTGGACGTGCGCCACGCTCGCGACGGTGGGGTACGGGGACGTGGTGCCGGTGACGCCCATCGGCAGAGTGGTGGCGGTGGGCGTGATGGCCTGCGGCCTCGCCCTGCTCGGCGCGGTGACGGGTTCGTTCTCGTCCTGGCTGATCCAGGCGTTCAGACGGGAGGACGAGAAGGACGAGGGGACGGGGGAAGGGGGAAGGCCCCCGGGGGATTCCCCGGGGGCCTCCTGAACTCGCTCCGGAGTCGTCAGACCTGGACGCGGTCCTCGACGATCTTGGCGATCTTGGCGATGGCCTCGTCGACGGGGATGCCGTTCTCCTGCGAACCGTCGCGGTAGCGGAAGGAGACAGCGCCGGCGGCCATGTCCTCGTCACCCGCGATGATCATGAACGGGACCTTCTGCTTCTGCGCGTTGCGGATCTTCTTCTGCATCCGGTCCGAGGACGAGTCCACGTCCACCCGCAGCCCCTGCTTCTTCGCCTTGGCGGCGAACTCGTGCAGGTAGTCGACGTGCGCGTCGCCGATCGGGATGCCGGTCGCCTGGACCGGGGCCAGCCACGGCGGCATCGCGCCCGCGTAGTGCTCGAGGAGCACCGCGAAGAAGCGCTCGATCGAGCCGAACAGCGCGCGGTGGATCATGACCGGGCGCTGCTTGGTGCCGTCCGGGGCGGTGTACTCCAGGTCGAAGCGCTCCGGCAGGTTGAAGTCGAGCTGCACGGTCGACATCTGCCAGGTACGGCCGATGGCGTCGCGCGCCTGCACCGAGATCTTCGGGCCGTAGAACGCGGCACCGCCCGGGTCGGGGGTCAGCGGGAGGCCCTGCTTCTCGGCGACCTGCTGGAGGACCGCGGTGGCCTCCTCCCAGATCTCGTCCGAGCCGACGAACTTCTCCGGGTCCTTGGTGGACAGCTCCAGGTAGAAGTCGGTCAGACCGTAGTCGCGCAGCAGGTTCAGGACGAAGGTGAGGGTCTTGTCGAGCTCCTCCGCCATCTGCTCCTTGGTGCAGTAGATGTGCGCGTCGTCCTGGGTGAAGCCGCGGGCCCGGGTCAGGCCGTGCACGACACCCGACTTCTCGTACCGGTACACGGTGCCGAACTCGAACAGGCGCAGCGGCAGTTCACGGTACGAACGGCCGCGCGCGTCGAAGATCAGGTTGTGCATCGGGCAGTTCATGGGCTTGAGGTAGTAGTCCACGCCCTCGTCGAGCTGCATGGGGGGGTACATGCCCTCGGCGTACCAGTCGAGGTGACCCGACTTCTCGAACAGCTTGCCCTTGGTGGCGTGCGGCGAGTAGACGAACTCGTAGCCCTCCTCCTCGTGGCGCTTGCGCGAGTAGTCCTCCATGACCCGGCGGATGATGCCGCCCTTGGGGTGGAAGACGGCGAGGCCGGAGCCGATCTCGTCCGGGATGGAGAAGAGGTCAAGCTCGTTGCCCAGCTTGCGGTGGTCGCGCTTCTCGGCCTCGGCGAGGAAGTCGAGGTGGGCCTTCAGCTCGTCCTTCGACGGCCAGGCGGTGCCGTAGATGCGCTGGAGCATCGGGTTCTTCTCGCTGCCGCGCCAGTAGGCGGCGGCGTTGCGCATCAGCTTGAACGCCGGGATGTTCCGGGTGGTGGGCAGGTGGGGACCGCGGCAGAGGTCCTTCCAGCACAGGTCGCCGGTCTTGGCGTCGATGTTGTCGTAGATGGTCAGCTCGCCGCCGCCCACCTCGACGTTCGCGCCGTCGTCGGTCGACGCGGAGCCCTTGATGCCGATGAGCTCCAGCTTGTACGGCTCGTCCGCCAGCTCGGCGCGGGCGTCCTCGTCGGTCACCACACGGCGGGCGAAACGCTGGCCGCGCTTCTGGATCTCCTGCATCTTCTTCTCGATGACCTTGAGGTCCTCGGGAGTGAAGGGCTTCTCGACGTCGAAGTCGTAGTAGAAGCCGTCCCGCACCGGCGGGCCGATGCCCAGCTTGGCCTCGGGGAAGAGCTCCTGCACGGCCTGGGCCATGACGTGCGCGGTCGAGTGGCGCAGGATGTCGAGACCGTCCGGGGAGGAGATCTCGACGCCCTCGACGACGTCGCCGTCGGAGAGCTCGTACGACAGGTCCTTCAGCTCGCCGGCCACGCGGGCGGCGATGATGGTGCGGTCGTCGGCGAACAGGGCGCCGGCGGTGGTGCCCGCGCTCACCGCCCTCTCCTCTGCTTCCGAGGCGGACTGGACGGTCACACGGACTTCAGACACAGGTACTCCGTACATAGGGGCGCAAGCAGACACGAGGTGCCGGCGCCGGCGGTGCGCGACAGGTACGAGGTGCCGCGCACGGCCGATCCTACCGAGGCCACCGGGCCGCCCGCGAAACGGTTTCCCGCCCGCCGGGCCCCGCCGCGCGCCTCACCCCTCGTCCGGCCCGCACGCCTCCTCGAAGAAGTCGAGATTCTCCTGGAGGGACTTCATCAGCCGGTCCCGTTCCGTCTCGTCGACCTGAACGGGGACAACGCCGGAGGCGTCCGTGAGGCGGCGGAAGCCGCCCCGGCTCTCCAGCCGGCCCACCACCCGGATCGGGAGCCCGACGAGATGGGCGTGGCCGGCGGTGCGGTACGCCTCCTCGTCCAGGCTGACCCGGACGTGGGGGACCTCCGCCCCGCCGAGCACCCGGAGCCGTACGGTGCCCTCGCCGCGCGGCCCGGAGCGGCGCATGCGGACGACGGCGCCGGTCAGCCTGACCGGTACGGAGGGCTCGTCGGTCAGGTAGCGGGCGCTCGCCTCGCGCAGCGCGGGCAGGTCGCCGGGCGAGAACTCGACCGGTTCGGGCCGGGCGGCGCAGCCCTCGGGAGCCCCGGCGGACGGGGCCCACTCCAGGGCGACCCTGGCTCCCTCGGTGCCCCGCACCAGGGCCACGAGCGCCTCGGTGAGTTCGCGGCTGACGCCCGCCTCGACGGCCGTGTCGAAGGCCTCCATGCCACCCGTGGCCCGCTGGTAGTCGGTGGCCTCGCGGGCCGCGTGGAGGGCGTGGTAGAGCCGGACGGCGATCGGGCGGCCCGGTGCGACGGGCAGGAACGCGGTGAGCCCGCGCCCGCCGGGCGCCGCGCCGACGACGACGGTCTCCAGGGAGGCCTGGGCGGGGCGCCGGTGCCGGGCCCCGTAGTAGCCGGCCCTGCCCCGTACGGCGAGGGCGCCGGCGAGGAGGAGCTGGCGGGCGGCGGACCTGAGCTGTTCCTGCACGGTCCAGGGGACGATGCCGGCCGGGCCCGGGGGCACGTCACGCCACCAGCGGATCTCGTCGCTGGGCACGGCGAGGCCGGTGAGGACCTCGCGGGCGGAGGGCGTGGCGCTGTGGGCGAGGGCGGTGAGCGCCTCGCCGAGCAGGTCCTCGCAGTCCGGGAAGGCGCGGCTCTCCGGCACGAGCAGGCTGGTGCCGGTGCCGCTGCCGGGCGGGGTCCAGCGGCTGTAGCGCCCGGCCGCCCCGCCCCGCCGCCGCCATCCGTGGCGGGCGAGCAGGGCGCCGAGGACACGCGGGTCGACCCTGCCGGGGTCGGGTGTGCCCTGGCTGTCTGCCCAGGGGCCGGCGGGCGGGGCCGGGACCCCGGTCCAGGGCCCGGGGGTGTCCCCGGGCGCCGGATGGGGGCGGTAGGGCGGAGGAACGGAGACGGGGCCGTGTCCGGCCCCGCTCCCCTCGTCCCCGAACCTCGGTTCGTCGATCGGTCGGTGCATCAAGGTCTCCCTCCCACGCCGACCCGGGTCATGATCTCGCAGAGCGCCCGGTCGTCGAAGATCCGTGCCGTCGGTACGCGCACGGTGGTCCGGCGCTGTCCCGTGACCGGGTGTCCGGCCAGGTTGATCCAGTAGCAGCAGTGCCGCAGGTCGAGCCGGTCGTGGCTCGCTCTCAGCCAGTCCTCCTGTGACCTCGGGACGAGCATCACGACGAGGATCTTGTGCACGGACACCGGGGTCCTGGCGAGCTTCACCAGGTGGTCGTTGTCGAGGGTGAACGAGAAGGTCTTCCCGGGCGGGCGCGGCGGTATCTGGTAGGTGCACTTGAGCTGCACCTTGATGGTCACCTCGTCGTCGACCGTGTGGCCGGGCGAGCCGTGGCTCACGTGCCAGTCGATGCCGTTGTCCGGAAAGGGCTGGGACAGCGAGCAGCCGGCCGCGGCGGCGACGGCGTGCAGGTATCCCACCTGGAGGGTCTCCATGCAGGCGGTGGTGGCGAGTGAGCCGCGCGTCGGTGCCAGCCGCTGGGGCGGCAGCCCTCCCGACTCGGGCTGGGCGAGCGCCATGTCGTTTTCCTTCCCCGTCCCTTCTGTTGTGACCGGTCCGCGTACGGCGCAAACAGTCCGGGTATCACCGTTTCGGGGCAGGGGGTTGGCCATCTGCCGCACGTGTGCAGGGAGTTCAGGGATGACGATGCACTGGTACGAAGGGCCCCTGGCCGCTTTCGACACGGAGACCACAGGAGTCGACGTCGAGGGCGACCGGATCGTGTCCGCCGCCCTCGTCGTACAGGACACGGTGGGGGCGCGGCCGCGGGTGACGCGGTGGCTGGTCAATCCGGGCATACCGGTGCCCGAGGGGGCCACCGCCGTGCACGGACTGACGGACGATCACCTCCAGCGGAACGGCCGGTGGCCGTCTCCGGTGATGGAGGAGCTGGCGCGCGCGCTGGCGGAGCAGAGTGCGGCGGGGCGTCCGCTGGTGGTGATGAACGCGCCGTTCGATCTGACGATCCTCGACCGCGAGCTGCGCAGGCACCGGGCGTCCACGCTCGGCGACTATCTGGGGGCCACCCCGCTGTGCGTCCTCGACCCGCGGGTCCTGGACAAGCATCTGGACCGCTACCGGAAGGGCCGCAGGACGCTCACGGACCTGTGCGCGCACTACGAGGTGGAGCTGGCGGGCGCGCACGACGCGGCGGCGGACGCGACGGCGGCGCTCGATGTCGTACGGGCGGTGGCGCGGCGTTTCTCGTCGCGGCTGGAGCGCCTGACGCCGGCGGAGCTGCACACGCTGCAGGCGGTGTGGCACGCGGCTCAGGCGCGGGGCCTCCAGGCGTGGTTCACCCGGCAGGGGACACCGGAGACCGTGGACCCGTCGTGGCCGCTGCGGCCGGAGCTGGGCACGGCGGCGTGAACCGGGCCCGGGGGCCCGGCACATGACAGAGGCCGGTCCGTCTTTCGACGGACCGGCCTCTACCCGGTGGGCGATACTGGGATCGAACCAGTGACCCCTTCGGTGTGAACGAAGTGCTCTCCCGCTGAGCTAATCGCCCGGGAACGGGTTGAACCATACAGGCCTTCAAGCCCTTCGTTCAAACCGCTCGCAGGTGAGCCGCGATCCCCCGCCTCCCACCCCGCATCATCAGGGCGTGGTTGGCGCGGAAGACGGGCCGCCCGGGGACGGCGAGGGCGCGCAGCAGCCGGGCCCGCACCTCGACCTCCTGCTCGTACAGGACGCGGGTGCCGGTGCCTTCGGGGGTGAGGGTCCAGCGGACCCAGCCCTCCAGGTCGCCGCCGAGTCCGACCTCCAGGACCCGGGCCACGGGGTCGCTGCGCAGGGCGCGGGCGGTGACGACGAGGTCGTACGGGAGCAGGGAACGGAAGCGGGCGGTGCCGGTGGTGTCGTCGACGGGGACGACCTCGCGGACCTGGGGCCACCAGCGCGGGTACTCCTCGGCGCGCTCCAGGACGGCGTAGACGGCGTCGGGTGGGGCGGCGAGCCGCCAGACGCTGCGGAAGCGGTACCGGCACCAGTCCATGCCCCCAGTGTGGACGTACTCAGACCGCGGGAGCCGGAAGATGAGTATCCGGACGCATTCCCGCCCGGTGTGGTGGGGGCCACACTCCGGGCATGGACAACTCCCTGCCGCCCGCGGACGAGCTCGCGCTCGTCGACCGTGAGCTGGCCCGACTCGACGCACACCGGTCCCAGTTGCTGGCCCGCCGGGCGTGGCTGCTCCGGGTGCTGTACGCGCCTGCGGCGTCGACGGCGCCCGGCCCGTTCCCCCCGGCACCCGGCCCGCGTCCGACGGCTTCCGGCCCGCGCCCGACGGCTTCCGGCCCGCGCCCGACGGCTTCCGGCCCGCGCCCGCCGGTGGCGGACTCGACGCCGCGGAGCGCGCAGAACGTGCTGCTGACGCTCGGCGGCACGCTGCTGACGATCGCGGCGATCGCGTTCACGCTGGTGAGCTGGGGGTCGATGGGGATCGGCGGCCGTTCGGTCGTCCTGTGCGTGGTCACCTCGGCCGCGCTGGCGGCGCCGGTGGCGCTGCTGCGCCGGAGCCTGGTGTCGACGGCCGAGTCGGTGGCGGCGCTGGGTCTGGTCCTGATGGTGCTCGACGCGTACGCGCTGCACCGGGTGGCACTGCCGGAGGCGGACGGCCTCGGGTACACGGCGGTGGCCGCGGCGGTGCTCGCGGGCGCGTGGACGGCGTACGGCTCGGCCCTGTCCCGGCTGCGGATCCCGCTGCCGGTGGCGGTGGTCGCGGGGCAGCTGCCGCTGCCGCTCGGCGTGCTGGCCGCCGGGGGCGGCCCGACGGTCTTCGCGTGGGCGGCGCTCGTCACGGCCGCGGCGGACGGCGCGGTGATCCTGTGGACCCGCCCGGCCGCGGTCCGGATCACGGCGGCCGTGGGTGCGACGGCACTGGGCGGCTGGGCGCTCCTGACGGGCGGCTGGCTCTCGCTCACCTCGCCGTGGAGCGGCGCACCGCTGCTCCTGGCGGCCGCGGCGCTGACCCTGTACGTGGCCCGGCGCCTGCCCACCCTCGCGGTGGCGGCCTCGGCCGTCGCCGGCCTGGCGGCGGTCGCGGCGGCGGGCGGCCTGCTCCGCCCGGCCGTCCCGACGGACTGGACCGTGCCGGTGTACGTCCTGTGCGGCCTTGCGCTGGCGTCGGTGTGGCGCCTGAGCCCGGCCGGGGACGGAGCGGCCGAGGAGACCGGGAGGCGGCTGCCGGGCGGCGTCCGGCTCGGGCTCGCCGGCGCGGGTGGCGGAGTCGCGGCGCTCGGGGTCGTCTGGGCGCTGCCGCCGGTCGCGGTCGGACTCCTCGGGCCCATGGCCCGGACGACGGAGGTGTGGTCCGGCGAGCACGCCGGGCGGGCGCTGACCTCGTACCCGGGGACGGCCGTCCTCGTCCTGGCGGTGGCCGCCGCCGTCCTCGTGGCCGTCCCCCGGCTGTGGGCCCGCTGCGGCGCCCTCGCCCTGGTCTGGGCGCTGCTCACGGCACTGCCGGTCTCCCTCGGTCTGCCGTACGCGGCGACGCTGCCCCTCCAGCTCCTGACGACCGCGGCGGCGCTCGGGTGCGCCGTCCGCCCCGGCCCGATGGCGCGCGGCCTGCGTCGCCCCGAACCGGCCGAGGGCCGCGGCACGCCGGAGCCGGAGCCCTCCCCCGCCGCGCCCGGCGCCCCCTGGGGCGCCTGGGCGCCTTCCCGGCCCCGCCCTCAGGCTCCCGCCACGGAGCCCGGGACCGTCCTGGGGTGGATCGCGTACGCCGGTGGTCTGGCCTCCGCCGTGAGCGCGGTCGCGCTCGCTCTGGACGTGCGGGAGGCCACGTTCGCGACGCTCGGGGCGCTGCTCGTGCTCCTCGTGGGCGTGGCGGCGCTCGGGGCGGGCGCGCGCCGGGTGGTCGCCGCCTGCGCCGCGGTGCTCACCGCGACCGGGCTCGTGGTCGCGGTGGCCGCCGCCGGCGGGTTCGAGGACCACTGGACGGCGCTCGCCCTGCTGCTCGTCCCGGCGGCGACGGCCGCCGTCGGCGCCAAGGCCCGCCCGGTGGCCCTGCCGGTCGAGATCACCGGTGCGGTCGTGGCGCTCCCGGCGTTCGCGCTCGCCGCGTCCCGGCCCGCGTTCCTCGCGCTCGCCCTGGCCCTCGGCGGGGTGATCGCGGCGGCGACGGCCGTGCGCCCCGAACGGCGGCGGTTCGCCTCGTGGACGGCGGCGGTGCTCTTCCTGCTGGCCACCTGGGTGCGGCTCGCGGTGTGGGAGGTCACGACCCCGGAGGCGTACACCCTGCCGGTGACCGTGCCGGCCCTCGTCGTCGGCTTCCTGCGACGGCGCCGGGACCGGGAGGCCTCGTCCTGGACGGCGTACGGCCCGGGTCTCGCGGCGACGCTGCTGCCGAGCCTCGTCGCGGCCTGGACGGACCCGGAGTGGCCGCGGCCGCTGGCCCTGGGGGTCGCCGCCCTCGTCGTGACCCTGCTCGGCGCACGGTTCCGGCTCCAGGCGCTCCTGGTCCTCGGCGGCTCGGTTCTCGCCCTGGACGGGCTGCACGAGCTGGCGCCGTACGTGGTGCAGGCGGTGGGTGCGCTGCCGCGCTGGCTGCCGCCGGCCCTCGCCGGGCTCCTGCTGCTCGCGGTGGGCGCCACGTACGAGCAGCGGCTGCGGGACGCCCGGCGGCTCCGGGACCGGGTCGCGCGGATGCGGTGAGCGGACGGGGTACGCCGAAGGCCCGAGACGATGTTCCGTCTCGGGCCTTCGGACCGGGTGGTGGGCGATACTGGGTTCGAACCAGTGACCCCTTCGGTGTGAACGAAGTGCTCTCCCACTGAGCTAATCGCCCCGGTGCACCGCAAACATTACCGCATGTCAGCGGGGCTCCCGCACCATCCCAGGGTCACTCGTCGATCTTCCACGGCATGACGAAGCCGAACTTCCAGAGGTAGATGCCGAGCAGGGCGGCGATGATCACCAGGCCGACGCTGGTGAGGATGATGTTCCTGCGGCGGACCTTGGGGTCGAGTGCGCGCTGTGCGGCCTCCGTGACCTTGCGCTTGGTCCAGCGGAGCACCAGCTGCGCCCAGACGAACTCGGTCGCCCAGATCGCCATGCCGCCGAAGATGACCAGCCAGCCGGGCCCCGGGAGCGGCAGCATGACCACTCCGGCTCCGACCACGGCGAGTCCCACGATGAAGACGCCGACCTGCCAGCTCAGATGGAGGCCTCGTCGGGACTTGATGAACTCCGGTGCGCGGGATCCCAGTTCGGCTTCCTGGCCGTCTGCGGACTCCCCGGTGCGCTCGTCACTCTCCGCATTCATGGTTCCCAACTTACCGGAAGCGGAGCCCTCACCGGAATGGCGGTATTACCGCAGGTCACACGCCCCCGAACGAGCTACCTGAACGATCACAAAACCGACAGAGGGGTTTACAACGGCACCTGAGGTGGCATGTCGATTTCGCCGACGTGCGAATCCCCGAGCGCACACTGAGCGAAAGGCCCTGGCGCTTATGAACACCACGGTCAGCTGCGAGCTGCACCTGCGCCTCGTTGTGTCGAGCGAGTCCTCACTGCCTGTACCCGCGGGCCTGCGGTATGACACGGCCGATCCGTATGCCGTGCACGCCACCTTCCACACCGGAGCCGAGGAGACGGTCGAGTGGGTCTTCGCCCGCGACCTTCTCGCCGAGGGGCTGCACCGGCCCACCGGCACGGGCGACGTCCGCGTCTGGCCGTCCCGGAGTCACGGTCAGGGAGTCGTCTGCATCGCGTTGAGCTCCCCCGAGGGAGAAGCCCTGCTCGAGGCCCCGGCGAGGGCCCTGGAGTCGTTCCTGAAGCGGACCGACGCCGCCGTGCCACCGGGCACCGAGCACCGGCACTTCGATCTCGATACGGAGCTCTCCCACATCCTGGCCGACAGCTGAGCCAGGCCGAGAGCCGCACGGCGCCGTCCGACTCGGGGCGACGGCGCCGCGCGGGCAGCCACATAGGCACGACACCGGCGCTCCCCACCGCGCAGCCGGCGCGGTGGAGGGCGCCGTTGTCCTTTTCCCGGTCGCGCTAAAGTCAGCGCCATTCCGCGGGCGCCCGCCCGCGGCCGGCCAGGGAGCGAATCGTGCTGATCCCCCACGACACCCGGATCGCCCTCGACACAGTCGTCGATCTGATGAACACCGCGCCGCAGGGCGACCGGGCCGACGAGCTCGCGGACATCCCGGGGCTGCGTACCTTCGTACACGCGCACAAGATCAGCGACGTGGGCGACCTCGGTCCGGCCGATCTGCGGGCCGTGCGCGCGGTGCGCGAGAAGTTCGCGGCGGTCTTCTCGGCCCCCGAGGCCCGGATCGCGGCCCCCCTGATCAACCAGCTGGTGGCGGGTGCGGGGACCACGCCCCAGCTCACCGACCACGACGGCTACGACTGGCACGTGCACTACTTCGCGCCGGGCGCCTCGGTGGCCGACCACCTCGCGGCCGACTGCGGCATGGCGCTGGCGTTCATCGTGGTGGCGGGCGAGCAGGAGCGGCTGCGGCGCTGCGAGGCGCCGGACTGCGGCCGGGCCTTCGTCGACCTCTCCCGCAACCGCTCGCGCCGCTACTGCGACAGCCGCACCTGCGGCAACCGACTGCACGTGGCCGCGTACCGGGCGCGCCGCAAGGAGGCCGCGGGCTGAGGCGCCCGCCGGGCTCGGGGCCGGGGCTGAAGCCGGGCCCGGAGCCGGGGCCCGGCCCGCGACCGGACCCGGGGTCGTCACAGGACGAAGAGATCGTGCACGGCAGCCATGAGCAGCAGACAGCCGATCACCCCGAGAAAGATCATCAGCGGGGGCTGGGAGAGCGCGAACAGACAGCCGCGCGGCTCTTCGGCAGGGGCATCGGTGGCGGCGGGGACGGTCTCCCGCGAGGTATCCAGCATCTCGGGGGGATGATCGCGCACGCGGGACCCGGGAAATCCCGCAACACGCCCCACCGCAAGGGCTGTTCACCCCTTCCCGTGGATCGCCGGACGATCACGGGAACGGGAACGGCCAGAAGCGGTCAGATTCCGTGCTTCTTCAGAATCGCCTCGATGTCGCTGAAGTCCTCTCCGGCCGGCGTGCCGGTCCGCGGCTTCGCCGTCACGGCACGCGAGGGCGACGACGCCGCCGGGGCCACGGCACCCGGCTCCGCCCCGCCGGTGGTCTCCTTGCGGCCGCCCCGGCGCCGCTCCACGGCCCGGGTGGACATGAAGAGCAGCCAGGCGGCGCCCAGGACGCCGAAGCCGGCCCAGGCGACCGGGCTGAACGCCGTGTCCACGAGCCATTCGACGGCGCCCGTCATCACCAGACCGACCGGCACCAGGGAGTAGGCCGCGATCCGGGCAGCGGACAGGAACCGCTTCCGGTACGCCGTGATCGCGGCGATGCCCAGGCCCGCCACGGACACCGCGGAGCAAATGGTCTCGGCGAGCATGCGGTCCTCCAGGTCCGGGTGATACGTCCCTTCCATCCTGCACCGGTGAGGCCCTCCGCGGCCACGCCCCGGGCCCGGTCTCAGGGAGATCTCCGGGTCACCCCACCCGGATCTCCTCCCCAGGTCCCGGTCGGGAGGCACCCGCTCCTCCCTGGTGAGGGAGACTGCTGTCATGAGTGACTCCACCACCGCACCCGCCTCCCCCGTCGTCCTCGAGGCGTGGTTCGACCTCCAGTGCCCCGACTGCCTCCAGGCCCTCGACGACGTCCGCGCGCTCCGCGAGAAGTACGGCGACCGGCTCGACGTACAGCTGCGGCACTTCCCGCTCGCGAAGCACAAGCACGCGTACGCCGCCGCTCAGGCCGCCGAGGAGGCCTTCGAGCAGGGCAAGGGCTGGCCGTACGCGGAGGCGCTGCTCGCCAGGACCGCGGAGCTGGGTGAGCGGGGCGAGCCGGTGCTCATGGAGATCGCCTCCGAACTCGACCTGGACGCCGAGGAGTTCGACACGGCGCTGATCGACGGCCGGCACCTGCTGACCGTCGACGCGGACGAGGCCGAGGGCAAGGCGATCAAGGTCACCGGCACGCCGACCTATGTGGTCGACGGCGAGCGACTGGACGGCGGCCAGAGCCAGGACGGTCTGCGCGAGCGCATCGAGGAGATCACCGACCGCCTCCTGAAGGGCTGAAGGGACGAGGACCGGACCTGCGACCGCGCCCTCCCGACCGCGCCTACAGCAGCTCCTTCGCGCTGTTGACGTAGGTCGTGCGGTAGCCCAGCGACTCGTAGAGCCGGATCGCCGGGGTGTTGCCCGCGAAGACATGCAGTCCGAGCAGGGTCTCCCCGGCCTCGCGCGCGACCCGCTCGGCGAGCAGCATCAGCGCCCGCCCGTAGCCGTGCCCGCGGTGCGCCTCGTCGACCTCGATGTCGTACACGAAGGCCGCCCAGCGGCCCGGCTCCAGCTCGATCCGGCCGGTCCACAGGAAGCCGGCGGGCCGGCCGTCCCGGACGACCACGTGGATCGCGACGCCGGGGGTGGCGAGGCCCTCCGGGAGGTACTTCGCGTGGCTGCTCTCGGCCTTGGCGCGGGCCTGCTCCTCGGGCACACCGCGGTCGGTCCAGCTCCGCGCGAAGCCCTCCTTGGCCCGCGCCTCCCACGCCCCGTACTCGGCCTCGGTCATCGGCCGCACCTCGACCCCCGCCGGCAGGGCAGGCGGCCCGGCGGGCAGTTCCTTGACCATGTTCCGGCTGCGCTCGGTGTAGCCGAGCGAGCGGGCCATCCGCAGCGCCGGTCCCGCGTCGGCGGGCACGGAGATCTGGACCTCGACGCAGCCCCAGCCCCGCAGCACCTCCTCCGAGGCCAGCGCCGCGACCGTGCCACGGCCCCGCCCCCGGTCCGGCTCGCGGACCCCGAGGCGGCTGATCACGCCGGAGGCGGCGCCGAAGCCCGGGTCGGTGGAGAGGTGCACGGAACCGACGCGACGGCTGTTCACGCACACGTCGTAGGTACGGGAACGGCCGCCGTCGGGCGTCTGCTGAAGCGGCTCGGCCGGCCGCAGGGTGGTGGTCATCAGTCGTGTTCTACCCACCCGGAGGCCGCCCGTCATCAGGTTTTGCGCGAGGCGGTTACGCGAGGCGCGGATCCCGGTCCCGCGCGGCGTTCTCGTCGAAGATCCGCATGGCCTTGGCGGTGACCGGGCCGGGCGCCGGCGACAGCTCGCGTCCGTCGACCCGGTGCACGGCCTGGACGTCGCGGAGCGTCGAGGTCAGGAAGATCTCGTCGGCGCTCTCCAGGACGTCCAGCGGCAGATCGGTCTCCTGAGCGCCGGTCCACTCGACGGCGAGGGCGCGGGTGATGCCCGCGAGGCAGCCGGAGGAGACGGGCGGGGTGAGGATCCGGCCGTCGACCACGACGAAGACGTTGGAGCCGGTGCCCTCGCAGAGCTGCCCGACCGTGTTGGCGAAGAGCGCCTCGGAGGACCCTTGCTCGCGCGCCCGGGCGAGGGCGACCACGTTCTCGGCGTACGAGGTGGTCTTGAGCCCGGTGAGGGCGCCGCGTTCGTTGCGCGTCCAGGGCACGGTGATCACCGCGGTGGAGTCGGCGCGACGGCCGGTCTCGCCCAGGCCGACGACCAGGCTCGCCCCCGCGTCACCGCGCTCCGAGCCGAGCGGGGAAAGGCCCCCGGTGTACGTGATGCGGAGCCGGCCGAGCTCCATCGGGTTCGCCTCGAGGACGGCGGCGCAGGCGCGGCGGACCTCGTCGAGGTCCGGGTCGGGCAGGCCGAGACCGCGGGCGGAGCGGGTGAGGCGCTCCAGGTGGAGGGTGAGGGCGAAGGTCTCGCCGCGCACCGCCTTGACCGTCTCGAAGATGCCGTCGCCGACGGTCAGTCCGTGGTCCAGTACGGAGACCAGGGCGGTCTCCGCGTCGTGCAGCCCGCCGTTGACCCAGATTTTCATCGAGAAGTGGCCTTTCCGGTCGCCTCGAGGGCGCCTGACTCGTAGGCGCCCGACGCTATCGCGACCAGCCGGGACGCCTTCAGCTCGGTCTCCTCCCACTCGCGCTCCGGGTCGGAGCCCCAGGTGATCCCGGCGCCGGTGCCGAAGCGGAGCACGCCCTCGGGGCGGTCGATCCAGAAGGTCCTTATTCCGACGGCCAGCTCCGCCGTGCCCGCGTCGGCGTCGACCCAGCCGAGGCCTCCGCAGTACGGGCCGCGGGGGGCGGCCTCCAGGGCCTCGATGATCCGCAGGGCGCTGGACTTGGGCGCGCCGGTCACCGAGCCGGGCGGGAAGGTGGCGTCGAGCAGCTCGGGCCAGCCGGCGTCCTCGCGCAGCAGGCCGGTGACCGTGGAGACGAGGTGGACGAGGCCGGGGTGCTCCTCGATCGCGCAGAGGGCGGGGACGGCGACGGAGCCGGTCTCGCTGACGCGTCCCAGGTCGTTGCGGACCAGGTCGACGATCATCACGTTCTCCGCGTGGTCCTTGGGGAGGAGGTCGGCGGCGGTGCGGCCGGTCCCCTTGATGGGACCCGAGGAGATCAGGGCGCCCTCCCTGCGGAGGTAGAGCTCGGGAGAGGCGGTGGCGATCTCCACGCCGTGCGCGGGCAGCCGGATCGTTCCGGCGTAGGGGGCGGGGTTGCCCCGGGCGAGGAGCGCGGTGAGCGCGTCGACGTCGGCGGCGGCCGGGTCCGGCAGCGGCGCGGTCAGCACCCGGCAGAGGTTCGCCTGGTAGACCTCGCCGCGCGCGATGTGCTCGCGTACGCGCCGGACGCCCGCGATGTACGCGGCGCGGTCGAGGGAGGACGTCCAGTCACCGGCGGCGGGGCCGCGCCAGCCGCCGGGGACGGGCGCGGGGACGGGGTCGGGCCGCACGTCCCCGAAGCGGGCGCAGGTCAGACGCCCCTCGAAGTCCGCGCAGACGGCCCAGAAGCCTGCGGAGTCCAGGGCTTCGGGGTCGTGGGTGACGTCCCGGAGGTCGGTCGCGAGGAGGCCGCCGAAGCGGGCCAGCGGAGCAAGGTCGTACACGCATCGAGTCTAGGTCCGCCGGAGGAGGGACACCGGGGCCCGGGCGACGGGGGCTCCCCGCCACCCGGGGAACACGGCGAGTGAACGTGGCGCGAACCCTCCGGGACGCCCGGCCGGGCACCCGGATCGGCGCGCAGGTCAGCACGCTGCGGAAACGCGTTTTTGTGCTGGCCCAGGAATCCGCTAGAGTTCAACACGTCGCCGGGACGCGCAAGCGAAACGGAAACGACAAGCGGACGTGGCTCAGTTGGTAGAGCATCACCTTGCCAAGGTGAGGGTCGCGAGTTCGAATCTCGTCGTCCGCTCGATGTGGGGGATCTTCCCGAACCCCTGTATTCACTCCTGGTGGAGTGGCCGAGAGGCGAGGCAACGGCCTGCAAAGCCGTCTACACGGGTTCAAATCCCGTCTCCACCTCCAAGCGCGATTAGCTCAGCGGGAGAGCGCTTCCCTGACACGGAAGAGGTCACTGGTTCAATCCCAGTATCGCGCACGCAGAACAACCGAAGATCCGGTCCGTATGGACCGTCCCGCGCGATTAGCTCAGCGGGAGAGCGCTTCCCTGACACGGAAGAGGTCACTGGTTCAATCCCAGTATCGCGCAC
>NZ_JACSCH020000005.1:116647-438743 GCF_014451325.2 Streptomyces sp. CB02980
TACGCAGTGCCTTCGGGTACGACGTGTTCACCACCCGCGCGATTAGCTCAGCGGGAGAGCGCTTCCCTGACACGGAAGAGGTCACTGGTTCAATCCCAGTATCGCGCACCACCGAAGAGCCCCCGGCCGCATCTCGCGACCGGGGGCTTCTTCATGCACGGAGGCTCGTCGTGCACCGGGAGACCCGGCGCACGCCCCGTCAGGAGGAGAAGAGCATCCGGCCGAAACCGCGCTGGCGGTAGTGGCCGCCGCCGTGGTGGCCGCCGTGGTGCGGGGCGCCCCAGGCGGGGGCGGCGGGCTGCGCGGCCGGGTAGGCCTGCGGGGCCGGCGGGGCGGGCGGAGCCTGCTGGACCCACTGGGACTCCAGGCGGGTCAGGGACTCCAGCTCGCCGTAGTCCAGGAATATCCCGCGGCAGCCGCTGCACTGCTCGATCTGGACGCCGTTGCGGTTGTACGTGTGCATGGCCGCATGGCACTTGGGACACTGCATGGTCGGCTCAACTCCCTGACTTCGCCGTTCGAATGGTGGCTTCACCTTACGTGGACGCCGTAGCGGCCGAGTCGGTTCGATGCCCGGCGATACGGGCGCAGGTGTCGATCATCACGTCCTCGACCTCGTCGAGCGGCCGGCCCTCGGCGGTCGACTTGGCGACGGCGAGCGCCGCCGTCTGGACCGTCAGGGCACGGGCGGGCACGTCGAGTTGGATCCACGGATCCGCGCCCACGGCCGGGCCGCCCGCCTGCTGATAGGCGCCGAGGAAACGGGACCAGATCTCCGGGGGCAGGATGCCGGCCGCGAACCAGGCCGCGGGGCGGGCCAGATCCCACGCGGGGTCGCCGAGACCGGCGTCGTCCATGTCGATGAGCCGCCAGGGGGCGGGGGGCGGGGTCGGCCCGCCGGGGGACTCCGCGGGCCCCGTGGCGCGGACCAGTTGGCCCAGGTGGAAGTCGCCGTGGCAGAGGAGCCGGGGGCCGTCCGGCGCGACGCGGTCGGGGATCGACCGCCAGGCGGCCAGGACGGTCGCGGCGGCCGGGTGGCCCGGTGCCGTCCGGCGCATCCGGTCCACGGCGAGGGCCGCCTTGACGGGGGCCCTCATCTCCGGGAGCCGGCCGGCCGGCCCCGCGGGCGGCGGGGTGCGGTGGAGCAGGGCGAGCAGCATCGCGGCCTCCTCCCACGGGGCGGCGTCGGGGTCCGCCGGGTCGACGGGCGAGCCGTACGGCCACATGCTGACCGGCCGGCCGTCGAGGTCGCCGGGCGTGGAGATCGGGAGCGGCGGGAGGAAGACCTCCCGGACGTCCGGGTGGGCGGCGAGCGCGATCCGCGCCCGGTGCGCCTCGGCGTCGGTGCCGGGGGCGTGCGCCTTCGCGACCAGTCGCCCGTGCCGTACGACCGTCCCGTCGTCCCGGTCCGCCAGCACCCCGACGAGACCGCCCGCGCAGCGACAGGGCGTGCCGGGACGGTGGGCTGCGGCGTGCGCGTACGCGGCGAGGCCGTCGAGGAGGGGCCGGTCGGGGAGGTCCACGGGGGCGAGCGTACGGGGCCCACGGGGAGGGAATGCGCGAGGGCCGGTCAGCTCCCCAGCTGACCGGCCCCACGCTGCCGTCCGCCGCACCCCCGTCCCCACGGGGTTGATGGCCGGATGTCCCGACCCGGGCCGCTCTCCCGGGTCCGGGGCGCTGTCAGCGCCCCAGCATCACGCCCACGGACGACGCCTGTGTGACCACTGCGTCCCAGCCGCCGAAGACGACCACGAGCAGGGCCGCGAGAGGGAGGACCATGGCGGTGGCCACCAGCGGGTGACGCCGGCTCGAAGGCTGGGTGCTCGTCCGCGATGCCGTGAAAGCCATGGTTCCTCTCCTGTCGTGTCTGGCGCGGCGGGTGCTTGACCTCGGGGGACGAGTGCTGCACCCGCCGCTTGACATCAACATTAGGGAGCCGGGGGCGCCCGGACGTCATGCCCGCGTACCGACTTGCGGGCCTCCCGGAGGATGACGCCCGGTCGTACGGCGTACTCCCCTGGGTGGAGACGGGGGTGCGGAACCCGGGGTCTTCCCTGAGGGGTTCCGCGCGGGCCGGTGGAGGGGCGGCCGGGGCGTGACTTCGCTCACTTCCCGGGGCGTCGCGCGAACCCCCTGGTCGGAGGGTGTCGGGAGAGCCTCCCGGGACACTCGGAGCCCGCCGTCCGCAGATCGTCAACTGGGTTGGTGAGGTGGGAGGTTGGGGCGACCACCGGATGTGCGCATTCTCCCCGCGTACCCCTCAGCACTGACAATCGATCCAGGTGCGAGGGCGCGGCCTATGAGCGCGTGCGGGCGCCACTACGTAAGCTGTGCCACGTCGAACGGACGAGGGGACGGACATGGCGATGATGCGGCTCCGGCGCGAGGATCCGCGGATCGTCGGGTCGTTCCGGCTCCACCGCAGGCTGGGGGCCGGCGGGATGGGCGTCGTGTACCTGGGTTCCGACCGGCGCGGCCAGCGGGTGGCGCTCAAGGTGATCCGGCCCGATCTCGCCGAGGACCAGGAGTTCCGGTCCCGGTTCGCCCGTGAGGTCTCGGCCGCCCGGCGGATCCGCGGCGGCTGTACGGCCCGCCTCGTCGCCGCCGACCTGGAGGCCGAGCGCCCCTGGTTCGCCACCCAGTACGTGCCCGGCCCTTCGCTGCACGACCGGGTCGCCGAGGAGGGCTCGCTGCGCGCCGCCGACGTGGCCTCCATCGGGGCCGCGCTCTCGGAGGGGCTCGTCGCCGTCCACGAGGCCGGGGTCGTGCACCGGGACCTCAAGCCCTCGAACATCCTGCTCTCCCCCAAGGGCCCCCGGATCATCGACTTCGGCATCGCCTGGGCCACCGGGGCCAGCACCCTGACCCATGTCGGTACGGCCGTCGGCTCCCCCGGCTTCCTCGCCCCCGAGCAGGTGCGCGGCGCGGCCGTCACCCCCGCCACCGACGTGTTCTCGCTCGGTGCCACGCTGGCGTACGCGGCGATGGCCGACTCGCCCTTCGGGCACGGCAGTTCCGAGGTCATGCTCTACCGGGTCGTGCACGAGGAGCCGCAGCTGCACGGCGTGCCGGACGCGCTGGCACCGCTCATCCGGGCCTGCCTCGCGAAGGACCCCGAGGACCGTCCCAGCACCCTTCAGCTGTCGATGCGGCTCAAGGAGATCGCGGCGCGCGAGGCGCAGGGGCTGCCGGTCTCACGGCCGCCCGTGCAGCGGGAACGCGTCGAGGAGCGCAACACCATGCGGCCGACCGAGCGCTACACCGAGCGGGACGTGCCCGGTCGTGGGCCGGAGCGCGGCGCGGAGCGGGGTACGGAGCGCGGCGGCGAGCGGGGTACGGAGCGCGGTGCGGATCGTGGCACCGAGCGTGGTGCGGAGCGGGAACGCGGCGGGCGTGGGCCCGGGCCGTCGTCCCGGCCCTCCGCCGGGCCCCGGACCGGTGGCCGACCCGCGACCCGGCCGGGTGCGCGGTCGACGTCCACGGGCCGCAGGCCCGCGAACCCGCGGCTGCTGCGGCAGCGGCTCTTCGTCTTCGTGGTGGTGACGCTGGTGGTGGCCCTGGGCATCGCCGCCGCCCAGGCCCTTCAGGGGTAGACCCTGGGTGCGGGGGTCTGGGGCCCGGGGGTCTGGGGGCTGGGGCTGGGGTTGCGGCTGGGGCTGGATTTCGAGTCGGGGCCGTCTTTCAGGACTCCGGGCTGAGCCGGGGCCGCCGTTCAGGACTCCGGGCTGAGCCGGGGCCGCCCTTCAGGACTCCGGGCTGAGCCGGGGCCGCCCTTCAGGACTCCGGGCTGAGCCGGGGCCGCCCTTCAGGACTCCGGTCGGCCCGTCGCCACCGCGTAGAAGGCCACCGCCGCCGCCGCGCCCACGTTCAGCGAGTCGACCCCGTGGGCCATCGGGATTCGGACCCACTCGTCGGCTGCCCGCAGCGCCTGCGTGGACAGGCCGTCGCCCTCCGCGCCCAGCATCAGGGCCACCCGCTCCATGCGGTGCGGGGCGGCCTCGTCGATCGACATCGCCTTCTCGGCGGGCGTCAGCGCCAGGAGCTTGAAGCCCGCCTCCCGTACCGCCTCCAGGCCCCGCGGCCACGTGTCGAGCCGGGCGTACGGCACGGAGAACACCGCACCCATCGACACCTTCACCGAGCGCCGGTACAGCGGATCCGCGCAGTCCGGCGACAGCAGCACCGCGTCCATGCCGAGCGCCGCGGCGCTGCGGAAGATCGCGCCGATGTTGGTGTGGTCGTTCACCGACTCCATCACCACCACCCGGCGGGCGCCGACGAGCAGCTCGGCGGCGTCCGGCAGCGGCTTGCGCTGCATCGAGGCGAGGGCGCCCCGGTGCACGTGGTAGCCGGTGACGCGCTCCGCGAGGTCCGGCTGGATCGCGTACACCGGCGCGGGGACCTCGTCGATGACGTCCCGCATCACATCGACCCACTTGGCGGAGAGCAGCATCGACCGCATCTCGTACCCCGCCTGCCGGGCCCGGCGGATGACCTTCTCGCCCTCCGCGATGAACAGGCCCTCGGCCGGTTCCCTTCTGCGGCGGAGTTCGACATCGGTCAGACCGGTGTAGTCGCGCAGGCGCGGGTCGTCGGGGTCGTCGATCGTGATGAGTTCGGCCACGAGGTGATACTGCCTTGTCCGGGGTGTGGTGCCAATGTGTGTGCGGCTGTGCGTCGCCCGCTCCCGGGCGGTGCTACTTGACCAGGCGGTCCGGGCCTTCCGTCACGACCTCGCCGATCACGATGACCGCCGGCGGGCGGACCTCCTGCGTCCGCACCGTCTCCGCCACCGTCGCCAGCGTCGCGTCCACCCGGCGCTGCGAGGCCGTCGTGCCCTCCTGGACCAGGGCGAGCGGCGTCTCCGGGTCCTTGCCGTGGGCGATGAGCGCCTCGGCGATCTTCCCGATCTTGTCCACGCCCATCAGGATCACCAGCGTCCCCGTGAGCTTCGCGAGCGACGCCCAGTCGACCAGCGAACGCGGGTCCTCCGGGGCCACGTGCCCGCTCACCACCGTGAACTCGTGCGCCACACCCCGGTGCGTCACCGGGATGCCCGCGGCGCCCGGGACCGAGATCGAGCTGGAGATGCCCGGCACCACCGTGCAGGCGATGCCCTCGGCGGCGAGCGCCTGCGCCTCCTCCATGCCCCGGCCGAAGACGAACGGGTCGCCGCCCTTCAGCCGTACGACGGACCTGCCCGCCTTCGCGTGCTCGATCAGCGCGTTGTTGATGGCCTCCTGGGCCATGAACCGGCCGTACGGGATCTTCGCCGCGTCGATCACCTCGACGTGCGGGGGCAGTTCGTCCAGCAGGTCGCGCGGGCCCAGGCGGTCGGCGATGACCACGTCCGCCTCGGCGAGCAGCCGGCGGCCGCGCACCGTGATCAGGTCCGGGTCGCCGGGGCCGCCGCCGACCAGCGCCACGAAGGGGGAACGCGCGCGGTGCTGCGGGGCCGCGATCGAACCGTCCCGCAGGCCCTCGACGATCGCGTCGCGCACGGCCGCCGAGCGGCGCGGGTCGTGCCCGGTGAGCACCGCGACGGTCACGCCCTCGCTGCGGCCCGTCGCCGGGGTCCAGGCCGTGGCCGCCTCGGCGTCGTCGGAGCGCACGCACCAGGTCCTGGTGCGCTCGGCCTCCGCGGAGGCGGCGGCGTTCGAGGCCGGGTCGGTCGTGGCGACCAGGGCGTACCAGGCGTCGGCGAGGTCGCCGTCCTCGTACCGCCGCTTGGTCCAGGTGATCTCGCCGGCCTCGGCCATCGCCTCGACCGAGGGGGTCGCGGAGGGGGAGATCAGCGTGATGTCGGCGCCCGCGGCGATCAGGGCCGGGAGCCGGCGCTGGGCGACCTGGCCGCCGCCGAGAACGACTACGCGGCGGCCGGCCAGGCGCAGGCCCACGGGGTAGGCGGGGTGCGTCGTCGGCTGGGCGGTGTGATCGGCGTGCTCGGCCATGGGTGAGCGGCTCCTCGGAGGGCGGGTGCTGGCCGCTGCTGCGATGAAGCGGCTGGTGGGGCGGCGGCGGGGCGCCTGGTGACCACGATATCGGTGTGGTGGGGCCGTCACGGTGTGACGGATCTCCCGGGGGGGCTCGGCCGGGTGTGCCCGTTGAGCCGTGACGGCTGCCGGTTGTGCCTTCGCCCGGTGGTCCCCTGCGCGTCCCCCACTTCCGTGTGCGGGTGGGGGACGCGCCTCTGGGCTACTTCTCGGTGACGCCCGCCGAGTCGAACGTGGCCACCTCGTGCATCGCGCGGGCCGCGCTCTGCACCAGCGGGAGGGCGAGCAGTGCGCCCGTGCCCTCGCCGAGACGGAGGTCCAGGTCGACCAGGGGGCGCAGGCCCAGCTTGTTGAGCGCGGCCACGTGGCCCGGCTCGGCGCTGCGGTGTCCGGCGATGCAGGCCGCGAGCGACTCCGGCGCGATCGCGCGGGCCACCAGGGCCGCTGCGCCGGTGGAGACGCCGTCGAGGATCACCGGGGTACGCAGGGAGGCCGCGCCCAGGATCAGGCCGACCAGGGCCGCGTGCTCCAGGCCGCCGACCGCCGAGAGGACACCGATCGGGTCCGCCGGGTCCGGCTTGTGCAGGTCCAGGGCGCGACGGACGACGTCCACCTTGCGGGCGTGCGTCTCGTCGTTGATGCCCGTGCCGCGGCCCGTGACCTCGGTCGGGTCGACGCCCGTGTAGACCGAGATCAGGGCGGCGGACGCGGTGGTGTTCGCGATGCCCATCTCGCCCGTGAGCAGGGCCTTGTTGCCGGCCGCGACCAGGTCCCTCGCGGTTTCGATGCCCACCTCGATCGCCGCCAGTACCTCGTCGCGGGTCATCGCGAGACCCGTGGTGAAGTCGGCGGTACCGGGGCGGACCTTGCGGGGCAGGAGACCGGGGGTGGCCGGGAGTTCGGACGCCACGCCCACGTCGATGACGCAGACCTCCGCGCCCACCTGGTTGGCGAAGGCGTTGCAGACCGCTCCCCCGCCGAGGAAGTTGGCCACCATCTGGCCGGTGACCTCCTGCGGCCAGGGCGTCACGCCCTGGGCGTGGACGCCGTGGTCGCCCGCGAAGATCGCGACGGCCGCCGGCTCCGGGATCGGCGGCGGGCACACCCGCGAGAGTCCCGAGAGCTGCGCCGCGATGATCTCCAGCATGCCGAGCGCGCCGGCCGGCTTGGTCATCCGCTTCTGGCGCTCCCACGCCTCGCCGAGCGCCTTCGCGTCCAGCGGGCGGATGTTGGCGATGGTCTCCTGGAGGAGGTCGTGCGGCTCCTCGCCGGGCAGCGCGCGGCGGCCGTACGTCTCCTCGTGGACGACCCAGGCCAGCGGGCGGCGCTTGGACCAGCCCGCCTGCATCAGCTCGGGCTCCTCGGGGAACTCGTCGACGTAGCCCACGCAGAGGTACGCGACCACTTCGAGGTGCTCGGGGAGACCCAGGGCGCGGACCATCTCGCGCTCGTCGAAGAAGCTGACCCAGCCCACGCCGAGGCCCTCGGCGCGGGCCGCGAGCCAGAGGTTCTCGACGGCGAGCGCCGAGGAGTACGGGGCCATCTGCGGCTGCGTGTAGCGGCCGAGGGTGTGGCGGCCGCCGCGGGTCGGGTCGGCCGTCACGACGATGTTGACCGGGGTGTCGAGGATGGCCTCGATCTTCAGTTCCTTGAACTGCTTCGCCCGGGCCTTCGGCAGCGACTTGGCGTAGGCCTCGCGCTGCCGCTGGGCCAGCTCGTGCATCGTCTGCCGGGTCTCGGCGGAGCGGATGACGACGAAGTCCCAGGGCTGCGAGTGGCCGACGCTGGGCGCCGTGTGAGCGGCCTCCAGGACGCGGAGCAGCACCTCGTGCGGGATCGGGTCGGAGCGGAAGCCCTTGCGGATGTCGCGGCGCTCGCGCATCACGCGGAGGACCGCCTCGCGCTCGGCGTCGTCGTAGCCGGGGGCCGGGGCCGACTCGGATTCCTCCGTGTCCTCGGCGACGGGGGCCGTCTCCGGCTGCGCCTCGGGGGCGGCCTCTTCGGCCACCTCGGGCGCTTCGGGGGCTTCGGGGGCTGCCTCTTCGACGACCTCGGGGGCTTCGGGGGCTGCCTCTTCGGCCTCCGCGGGCGCCTCGGGGGCGACTGCTTCGGCCTCGGGGGCGACTGCTTCGGCCTCGACCGGTGCCGGCTCCTCGGCCTGCGGGGCCTCGGCGGCGGGCGCCGCCTCGGTCTCGCTCTCCGGGGTCGGCTCGGGCAGGGCCTCGGGGGCCTCTTCCGGTACGAAGGGGATCTCCTCGGCGACCGCCTCGACGGGGGCCTCCTCGGGGAGCTGCTCCTGCGCGGGCTGCTCCTCGATCGCGGCCACCGGCTCGGCCGGGGCCTCGGCGACGGCTTCCGCGACGGGCTCCGGCTGCTCCTCGGGCTGCGGCTCGGCCTCCGGGACCTGCTCGGCCTCGGGTACGGCCACGGGCTCCTCAGCCGGCGCGGGCTCGGGGGCCTCGGCGGTCGGCTCGCCCTCGCGCGGGGCGGGGACGACGGCCTGGACCTCGGGCGTCTCCGCCGGGGCCTCCGGTGCGGTCTCCTCGACGGCCACCGGGGCCTCGGGCTCCGAAGGCTCTTCCGGCCCGGGGGTCGGCTCCGGCGCCGGGCTCGGGGCCAGGTGGGGGGTGGTCGGGACGTTGCCCTCGACCTGGACGAACTGCCCGCTCTGCGGGACGACCGTTTCTGCGGGGAGCTCCGGGGCCTGCGGGGCCTCGGGCTCCTGCGGCTGCGCGGCCCACGGCTCGGCGCCCTGCGGCGCGAGCTGCTGGTCCTGCGCGATCTCGAAGTACTCGGGGCCGCCGGTCGGCGGGCCCGGGTTCCGTACGGGCATCGGCGCGGGGCCGGTGGCCACGAGCGGCTCGGGCGCGGGGACCGGCGCGGGCTGCGGGGCCGGCGCGGGCGCGGCGGCGGGGCCGCGGTCGGCCAGCGAGAGCACGACGCCGCCGGCCTCGGGCACGGGCGGGCCCATGTGCAGCGGGCGGCGGGCCGGCTGCGGGGCCGGGGCCGGCGGGGGCACCCGGACTCCGCTCAGGTCGACGGAGCCCGAGTCGCGGCCTGCGGCCTCGTGCGCGCCGGTGTCGAGGATGCCCGGCTCGTAGCCGTGCCGGGTGGGCGCCTGCTCCTGCGGGGCCACGGGGACGCCGTGCGCGGGGGTCCCGGTGAGCTGGTCCAGCGGGATGCCGTGGGCCGGCGTGCCCATCGCCGGGCCAACCGGGACTCCGTGCGCGGGAGTGCCGGCGAACTGGTCCAGGGGAACGCCGTGGGCCGGCGTGCCGACGAGCGGGACGCCGTGCGCCGGGGTGCCCAGCGGGACTCCCTGCGGCGGGGTCTGGTGCTGCGGGGCCGTGAGGACGTCGGCGAGGGCGACGGCGTCCAGCGGGGCCGTGAGCGGGTCCGGCAGCGGGTCGGTGAGCGGGTCACCGATCACGGCCGGCGCCTCGGGGGCCACCTGGTGCACGGCCGGCACGCCCTGGTTCGGGAGCACGGGTGCCGTCAGCGGCGGCACGGCGACCGGGGGCGCGGGCGGGACGCCCGGCGGGTGCTCGCTCCAGGCGCCCTGGGCGCCCGGCATCAGCAGAAGGTCGTCGTCCTCGGTGGTGTGCTCGGAGGGGTCCAGGAAGGTGTACGCGCCCGGTGCGGGGATGCCCGGCTGCTCGACCATGCCTGCGTTCTCCGGCAGCCCCTCGCCCGGGACCTGGCCGGTGTCCGTCATGCGTACCCCTCGCCCATCGCTTGTGCTCCTTCAGACCTGCGCCCGTCGACAAGAACGAGCGCGCGCGCCGCGCGGCACGAAGGACACGCGGACACCCACACATTGTCGCGGCCCCGGGCCCTCGTGGCAGGGAGATTTGCCACGGTGCGCTGTGGACTGCGCCACGTCGCGCGGTCCCCCCTTGTCGCGTACCACGTCAGCGGCGCAATGTGGCCACCAATTCAGGACATTGACGAACGAAGCGCCGAACATCCGGATGCGGTACAACAATCGGCCAGCCTACCTGCCCCGGCGGGCGGCACGGTCACGGGTGGGGGGTGCCGGGGCTGGGCCTGGGGGGTGCCGGGACTAGGCGTGGGGGGTGTCGGTCCTGCGGCCGGAGAGCAGGAAGACGACCGAACGCTCGCGTTCCGACCAGTCGTGCGGATCGAGTCCGACGGTCTGGAGGAGCAGGCTCTCGACGGTGTAGCCGCCGTCGGCGAGGGCGGCGCCGATCGCCTCGGCCTCGTCCCGGGTGGAGGCGTGGGCGACGATGCGTTCCGGCCGTCGGTCGGTGCAGGCGGTGACGACGGCGACCCCGCCGGCCGCGACGCGGACGACATCGGGTTCGGGCAGGCTCTCCAGGACGTGCGGGGCCCGGCCGCGCACGGCCTGCAGCGGTACGCCGTGACGGCGGGCGGCCTGTTCGGTGCGGGCGCAGGCCGTCGGGTCGAGATCCACGGCGATGACGGCGGCGCCGAAGCGGGCGGCCTCGACGGAGAAGGCGCCGCCCGCGCAGCCGATGTCCCAGACGAGGTCGCCGGTGCGGGGCCCGAGGCGGGCGAGCTGGGCGGCGCGCAGCGACGGGTCCTCGCCCGCGCGGGTCCGGGCGCCGCGCCCGGCGGGGTCGTACTCCTCCGTGGGCAGGCCCCAGCCGCGGACCGGGGGCGCCGCCGGGTCCTGGCCCATCAGCCAGGGGGCGGCGGGGGCCCCGCCCGCGGTGCCGCCGATGACGAGGACGACGTTCGGGTCGCGCCAGCTGTGGTCGGCGGCCGTGTCGGAGGTGAGGACGGAGACCTGTTCGCGGTCGGTGCCGAGCTCCTCGCAGACGACGAAGGTGCGGTGGACGCCGTCGAGGAGCAGGGCGAGTTCGGCGGGCCCCGCGCCGGGCGAGGTGAGGACGGCGACCTTGGGGTGGGCGCGGCAGACGTTGACGGCGCGGCGCAGGGTGCGCTGGTGGGCGACGACGATCCGGGCGTCCTCCCAGGGCATCCCCGCGCGGGCGAACGCGGCGGCGACGGAGGACACGGCGGGGACGACCTCGACCTCCAGGCCGTGTTCGGGGGCGCGCAGGGTGCGGACGACACCGAAGAAGCCGGGGTCGCCGTCGGCGAGGACGACGGCGGTGCCGCGGTGGCCGGCGATGCGGCGGGCGGCGAGGTCGACACTGCCGAGGCGGATGCGTTCGGCGCCGGGCGGGACCTCGGGCAGCGCCAGATGGTGGGCGGCGCCCGCCACCAGGGTGGCGGCGGAGAGCGCGGACCGGGCCGCCGCGGTGAGGGGCGAGCCGTCCCAGCCGATCACCGTGACGCGGTCGGCCATTCGTCGTCTCCTGGTGTCGTCGCAGGTCGGGGGCGTGCCGAGCGTACCCCGGGTGGGGCCGCGGGGCTCAGCTCCAGTCGGTGTACGAGGAGTATCCGGCCTCGGCCATCTGGTCGGCGACGCCGTCGAGGTCCTCGGGGAGGAGGCCCCAGACGATGAAGTCGGTGCGCAGTTCGGTCCAGCTGCCGTCCTCGGTGCGGGTGCGGGCTATGCAGGCGTTGCGGAGGACGCCCTCGCTGATGCAGCCGATCTTCTGGGCGACCTGCTGGGAGGCGGTGTTGTCGGCGGCGGTGCGCAGTTCGAGGCGCTCGAACTTCTGGTCGCCGAAGAGCCACTGGGCGGTGGCGAGGGCGGCTTCGGAGGCGTATCCCTCACCGCGGGCCCAGGGGGCGACGATGTAGGAGATCTCGGTGGAGCGGACCTTCCAGTCGGTCTTGGCCAGCTGGATGAGGCCGACCAGGCGCTGGGTGAGGAACTCGGTGACGGCGAGGTCGATGCCCCGGCCCGCGGCGCGTTCGGCCGGCGCGTACTCGGTGATCCAGCGGCGGGCGGCGGCCTCGGTGAAGGGCTGGGGCACGGCGGTCCAGGCGCCGACGAGTTCGTCGTTCATCATCTCGGCGAGGGCGGGGGCGTCCCCCTCCTCGAGCGCGCGCAGCACCAACCGGTCCGTGTTGATGGAGATGTCCGGAAAGGTGGTAGTCATGCGCAGCTCCATGCCGTGGACCGTCCGAATCGACCGTGAACGCACAGCATGCAGCATGTGGGCGCCGGTGCGCATGGCCGGGTCGGTGTCGGGTGGGGGGTGTGGCGAAGGCCCCGCGCACCGGACGGGGTGCGGGGGCCTTCTGCTCAAGGACTGTACGGGGGAACGGGTCTGACGGTCCCTCGGACGCCGGAGCCTACTTGGCGGCGCCGAAGGCCGGGATGACCGAGCCCTTGTAGGTGTCCTCGATGTACTTCTTCACCTCGGGCGAGTTGAGGAGCTTGGCGAGCTTCTGCACGCGGGCGTCCTTCTCGTTGCCCTCCTTGACGGCGAGGAAGTTGGCGTACGGGTTGCCGTCCGCCTTCTCCAGGGCGATGGCGTCCTTGGCCGGCGAGAGCTTGGCCTCGATGGCGTAGTTGCCGTTGATGACGGCGGCGTCCACGTCGCTCAGGGCGCGGGGCACGGTGGCGGCCTCCAGCTCCTTGAACTCCAGGCCCTTCTTGTCGGTGATGTCGGAGAGCTTGGCGTTGGTGCCGACACCCGGCTTGATGGTGATCAGGCCGTTCTCGGCGAGCAGCTGGAGCGCGCGGCCGCCGTTGGTGGTGTCGTTCGGGACGGCGATGGTCTGGCCCGCCTTGATGTCCTTCACCGACTTGATGTTCTTGGAGTAGAGGCCCAGCGGCTCCAGGTGGACGTTGACCACCGGGACGATGTGGGTGTCGTTCTTCTTGTTGAAGTCGTCGAGGTACGGCTTGTGCTGGAAGAAGTTGGCGTCGACCTGGCCGGTCTCGGTGGCGGTGTTCGGCAGGACGTAGTCCGTGAACTCCCGCACCTCCAGCTTCAGGCCGGCCTTCTCGGCCAGGTTGTCCTTGACGTAGTTGAGGATGTCGGCGTGCGGCGTCGGGGACGCGGCGACGACGAGTGCCTTGGAGTCGCCGGCGTCGGCGCTGCCGCAGGCGCTGAGGCCGAGGGCGAGGGCGGCGGTGGCGGCGATACCGGCGGTGAGCTTGATGTTCTTACGCACGAAGAGTGCCTCTTTCCGGTGGTGCGGTGGTCGCCTGGACAACAAGTCCGGGCTGTTCTTCGAAGGACGAAGTCTGGGGTGGCCGGGGAGCCGTTACGCGGTACGGCCCCGGCGGGCGAGGAGTCGTACGACTCCGTCGCCGATGAGCTGGACGACGGTCACGATCAGAACCAGGATCACGATGGTGACCAGCATGAACGTGGTGTCGAAGCGCTGGTATCCGTAGGTGACGGCCTTGGAGCCGAGGCCCTCGCCGCCGACCGCGCCGGCCATCGCCGAGTAGCCGATGAGGACGATGACCGTGGTGGTGACGCCCGCGATCAGCGAGGGCAGGGCCTGCGGGAGCAGCACCTTGCGGACGATGGTGGGGATGCCGCCGCCCATGGCCTGGACGGCCTCGACGAGCCCGTGGTCGACCTCGCGGATGGAGGTCTCGACGAGGCGCGCGAAGAAGGGGATGGCGCCGATGGCGAGCGGCACGATCATCGCGGTGGGGCCGATGAAGGTGCCGACGACGAGGGTGGTGAAGGGGATCAGGGCGATCAGCAGGATGATGAACGGCAGCGAACGTCCGATGTTCACGATCGCACCGACGACCTTGTTGACCGGCAGGTTCTGCAGCAGGCCGCCCTTGTCCGTGAGGACGAGGAGGATGCCGAGCGGCAGGCCGCCGAGCACGGTGACGACGGTGGCCCACAGGACCATGTAGAGGGTGTCGAGGGTGCCCTGCTCCAGCAGTGGCTGCATCTCGGACCAGGTCACTTGGCACCTTCCTTCACGAGCAGGGTCGCCGCGTCCTGGACAACCGTTTCTTCGGTGAGCGTCTCCTCGACGACCTCGACCTGGAGGCCCTGCTCGCGCAGGAAGCCGACCGGGACGACGTTGTCCTCGTACCGTCCGGGCAGTTCGATCCGCATCCGGCCGATCTGCCTGCCGCCGACGGTGTCCATCGCCGCCCCGAGGATCGAGATGTCGATGTTGTACGTACGGGAGAGCTGCGAGATCACCGGCTGGGTCGCGGCGTCGCCATGGAAGGTGACGTCGACGACCGTGCGGTCGGGGCCGGTGTGGGCGCCGCTGACCGGGAAGAGCTCGGCCGCCAGCTGGGATCCGGGGGTGGCGAGCAGTTCGCTCACGGTGCCGGACTCGACGATCCGTCCCTTCTGCATCAGCGCGGCCGAGTCGCAGATCGTCTTGACGACGTCCATCTCGTGCGTGATGAGCAGGACGGTGAGGCCGAGCTGCTGGTTGAGGTCGCGCAGCAGCTGGAGGATGGAGCGGGTGGTCTCCGGGTCGAGGGCGCTGGTGGCCTCGTCGGAGAGGAGGACCTTGGGCTCGCCGGCCAGGGCGCGGGCGATGCCGACGCGCTGCTTCTGACCGCCGGAGAGCTGGCCCGGGTAGGACTTGGCCTTGTCGGCGAGGCCGACCAGGTCGAGGAGTTCGAGGGCACGGCGGGAGCGCTCGGCTCCGGAGACGCCGAGGATCTCCAGGGGAAGCTCGATGTTGTCCTTCACCGTGCGGGAGGACAGCAGGTTGAAGTGCTGGAAGACCATGCCGATGCTGCTGCGCGCCCGGCGCAGGTCCTTGCCGGCGCGGCGGCCCTTGCCGGCGAGGGCGGTGAGGTCCACGCCGTCGACGGTCACGGTGCCGGAGGTGGGGCGCTCCAGGAGGTTGACGCAGCGGATGAGCGAGGACTTGCCGGCGCCGCTCTGGCCGATCACGCCGAACACCTCGCCCTCGCGGACGTGGAGGTCGACACCGTCCAGAGCGGTGACCTGTCGGCCGCGCGACTCGTAGACCTTGGTCAGGCCCGAAGTGGTGATCACAGGGGATTTCCGTCACTGTCGAGTGCACGACGCGGGGTCCGTCGTGCACGGGGCATTCGTCTTCGGACAGTCAGGCGCACGGAGGCCGGTCCGGCGGGTGGCCGGGAGTCTCGGCGGTGCGCGGGGCGGGCACGGTCCATCGCCGGAAGGCGGGAGGAACGGCACGGCCGTCGGTCTCGCTTCGGGGCGTGAGACTCAGGCGGGGGCCCTCAGAAGGCGCACATTCGACACATACAACGAGCACCGGGCGTGGGGATCGCCTCGGTCGCAAGGATGCGGCTGCTCGTCGTGGTCATGTCTGTAAGTAAAGCATGCGCAGGTGCGAACGAAAGGGGGCTGTCCGAATAGCGGACGTCATTGAGACGCCATGCGGACACTCCGGAGGCCTTCGTTCCGCCCGCTTTCCCCGTGTGGCCTGCGGGGACGGACACCTCGCGCCGGGGCCCGCGAGGTGTGCGCCGGGGACGTCACCGGCGCCGGCTGTGGCCAAGGCCACGGTCCGCGCGCGTGCCCGCGGCGACGGCCCGGGGGGCGAGCGCATCGGGCCATTCGCACCGTAATACCCTCGGGCGCATGCTTGACGCCCTGACGGTCGCGGTCTCCGTGGCCGCGCTCGCCCTCGCCGCCTGGTGCGGCTTCGCCGCCTTCCGCGACCAGTCGACCAAGGACTGGCACTTCATCGGCATGGCCGTGGTGACCTTCCTCGTCCTGGTCCAGCTGATCGTCGGGATCGTGCAGCTGACGCGCGGCGAGAAGGCAGAGGAGGGCGCGACGATCTTCGTCGCCTATCTGCTCGGGGCGCTGTGCGCGGTGCCCATCGCCGGCTTCATGTCGCTCGCGGAGCGCAGCCGGTGGGGTTCGGCCACGGTGGCCGCCGGCGCGGTCGTCCTGGCCGTGCTCGAAGTGCGTCTCTACGACATCTGGACGGTGGGCTGACCATGACCGAGACGCAGGAGAAGGCCGCGCAGGACACGAAGGCCCGTCTCGTCACAGGCCCCGGCATCCTGCTGGTCTGGCTCTACGGCGTGATGTCGGTCGGCGCGGTCTCGCGCTCGATCTACCAGATCGCCACCGAGTTCGACCGGGCGCCGCTCGCGTACACCCTGTCGGCGGTGGCCGCCGTCGTCTACGCCTTCATCACCTACACGCTGGTGCGGGGCGGGGAGAAGGCCCGCAGGGCGGCGCTGGTGTGCTGCGCCGCCGAGCTCACGGGCGTACTGATCGTGGGGACCTGGACGCTGGTCGAGCCGTCCGCCTTCCCGGACGCGACGGTCTGGTCGGACTACGGCTACGGCTATCTCTTCATTCCGGTGCTGCTGCCGCTGAGCGGCATCTGGTGGCTGCGCCGGTCGCGTACCGCGACGGCCGCCTGAGTCAGGCCGCGGTCTTCTCCAGGGTCACCAGGGTGAGCCGGGGGCCGAGCTCGCGGGTGGCGACCTGCGCGTACCCCTTGCTGCGGTAGAGGCGCAGATTGCCCTCGCTGCGGTGGCCGGTGAAGAGCTGGAAGCGCTTGGGCGACGGAGCCGGCTGCACGGCCGTCTCCGCCGTCTCGGCGAAGTGGCGCTCGATGCCGTCGAGAAGGCGGCCGCCGAGGCCGTGCCGCTGCATCCGCGGGTGCACGATCAGCTTGGCGATCCGTACCGTGCCGTCCTCGTCGAGCCGGGCCCGTACGGAGGCGACGACCTCGTCGCCGAGCCGGGCCACCAGCCCGTACCCCTCGTCCAGTTCGGCACGCAGGGCGTCGAGCGACTGGGTGAGGGGTTCGATGGACCAGTCGCCGTAGAGCTCCGCCTCGCTCTGGTAGCAGAGGTACTGCAGCTTCAGGATGTGCTCCGCGTCCGCCGCGTCCGCCGCTGAGATGGTCACACTCAGGCCCATGTGTGCACGCCTCCCGCTCATCTGTCGATCATCGGTTTACCGCACCCTTCCCCGTCGGCCGGGGGCGGGAACCTCTGCAGCCAGCATTCTGCGCAGGCATCCCAGGCAACGGGAACGCGTCGGCCCCAGACTGCCCTGTGAGATACCCAACTCTCCTGCGATTTCCCGGTAGGTGGGGTCCTCGGGATCGAGCATCGCGGTCAGCACCCGGGGGCAGCGGCCCGGTGTCCTGGTGACGGCGGCGCGCAGGGTGCGGCGGCCCTCGGCGGCCATCAGCGAGTACTCGGGGGAGCCGTGGGGCTCGGAGGTTCCCGGGTCGTGGCCGGGTTCGTCGCGGTAGGGGCGTTCGCGGTCGCTCGTCCTGCGGGCCCGGCGGGCCTCCGCGCGGACGGCGCGGCGCAGCCACTCGGCGGGACGCTCGGGGGCGCTTCCCGTGTCGCGGAGCTGCTCCAGGAGGCGGAGCCAGACGGCCTGTTCCAGGTCGCTCGGCTCGACACCGGCGGCCGGCGCCTCGGCGTCCGACTCGGCGGCGAGCAGCGGGGCGAGGGCGGCGAGGAGCCCTGGGGTGGTGTCCGGCGCGGACTCGGGCGCGGTGTCCCGGCCGGACTCGCGGGTGGTGTCCGGCGCGGACTCGGGCGCGGTGCCCTGGGCGGACTCGCGGGTGGTGTCCGGCGCGGACTCGGGCGCGGTGCCCTGGGCGGACTCGCGGGTGGTGTCCGGCGCGGACTCGGGCGCGGTGCCCTGGGCGGACTCGCGGGTGGTGTCCGGCGCGGACTCGGGCGCGGTGCCCTGGGCGGACTCGGGGGTGGTCACGGGGGTCGTCATGCACCGCACCATGCCGGGGCACGCGGGCGTGGTTGCGGTTCGGGCGCCAAACCACCCGGGAGGAGGTCGTGCGGACCCGATCGGCGGACCCGCACGGTCCTCACGTACGCGGTGATCAGTCGCGGGCGGTGAAGTCCGCCGCGCCCAGCAGGGCGGTGTCCGGATTGTCGGAGAAGATGCCGTCGATCCCCGTCTCCAGGTAGCGCTTCAGGGCCCCGAAGGAGTCCCCGTACGCCGTCGGGTCCGTGCCCCGGCGGAAGTCCGCGGGCAGGAAGGAGTTCTCGTTGCGGTGGGTGTACGGGTGGAGGATCAGGCCCGCGGCATGCGCGTCGCGGACCAGGGTGGTCGGGTCGCCGAGGCGGCCGCTCGCGTCCTTCGGGATCACCAGGTCGAGCGTGGGGCCGATGCCCTTGGCGTACGAGGCGATCCAGCGCAGGCCCTTGGGCGTGACCAGGTCGGCGACCGTCCGCGGGTCCCCGGCCTGGACGAAGTCCCAGGGGCGGCCGGCCGCTCCGGAGAGCAGGACCACGCCGGGCGAGTCGACCAGCTTCGCGAGCCGCTGGATGCTGGTCGGCTCGAAGGACTGCAGGAAGACCGGGGAGTCGGCGCGGTGGCGGCCGTACCGGCGGAGCAGCTTGGCGAGGCGCTCCTCCAGGCCGAGGCCGAGGGAGCGGAAGTAGGTGGGGTGCTTGGTCTCGACGTGGAGCCAGATCTCACGCCCCCGGCGGCGGCCCTCCTCCTCGGCCCAGCGCAGCACCTCCTCGAAGGTGGGGACCGTCCAGCGGCCGTCATAGAGGGTGTTCTCCTGGCGGACGGCTGGAATGCGCTCCTTGGCGCGGAGGGTCTTGAGCTCGGCGAGCGTGAAGTCCTCGGTGAACCAGCCGGTGAGGGAGACGCCGTCGACGCTCTTGGTGGTCTTCCGGGACGCGAACTCGGGGTGGTCGGCGACGTCGGTGGTGCCGGTGATGTCGTTCTCGTGACGGCAGACCAGGTGCCCGTCCTTGGTGGGGACGAGGTCCTGCTCGATGACGTGGGCGCCGAGGTCCAGGGCGTGCCGGTAGGAGCCGAGGGTGTGCTCGGGGCGGTAGCCGCTGGCGCCCCGGTGGGCGATGACGGTGGGGACGGGGAGGGAGCGGTAGCCGCGGCCGTGACCGTGGCTCCGGCCCTCCGCGGCGGACCGGACCTCGGCGGTCCCCGACGCCGCCGCCTGTGCCACGCCGCTGCCGGCGGCGAGGGCCGTGGAGGCGCCGAGGACGGTGGCGCCCGCCGCTCCGAGAACCGTGCGCCGGGCCGGGATCCGGCGTTCGCCCTGGGTCATGTGGTGTCCTCCTGTGTCATGTCCCGTACCTGTCGACGGGTGCCCCCGACGCTAGGCATCGGGGCCCTACGGGTGGCAGACCTACGCCGAACATGGCGGAAACACACGTCAACACTGCGTATCCACTCGGTGAACCCGATGTGCGCACGGACGTGACCCGCGAGTATCGTCGCCAGCTGCACCGTCAGCTCGACTGACCCGCATCCCACCGGAGGAACCGTTGTCCCGTCTCGCGATCATCAAGGCAGTGCTCGGGCCGGTCATGCGCCTGATGTTCCGCCCCCGCGTGGAGGGCGCCGAGAACATCCCGGGGACCGGTCCCGTCATCCTCGCGGGCAACCACCTGACCTTCATCGACTCGATGATCATGCCGATCTGCCTGGACCGTCCGGTCTACTTCATCGGCAAGGACGAGTACGTGACGGGCAAGGGCGTCAAGGGCCGGGCGATGGCCTGGTTCTTCACCAGCGTCGGCATGATCCCGGTGGACCGGGACGGCGGCCGCGGTGGCGTGGCGGCCCTGATGACCGGCCGCCGGGTCCTCGAGGAGGGCAAGATCTTCTCGATCTACCCGGAGGGCACCCGCTCCCCCGACGGCCGGCTGTACCGGGGCCGTACGGGCATCGCGCGGCTCACCCTGATGACGGGCGCGCCGGTGATCCCGTTCGCGATGATCGGTACCGACAAGATCCAGCCGGGCGGCGCGGGCTTCCCGCGTCCGGGCCGGGTGACGGTCCGCTTCGGCGAGGCGATGGAGTTCTCCCGGTACGACGGGATGGACCGCGACCGCTATGTGCTGCGGGCGGTGACGGACTCGGTGATGGCCGAGGTCATGCGGCTGTCGGGGCAGGAGTACGTGGACATGTACGCCACGAAGGCGAAGGCCGCGTAGTCCCCACGGACATGTGACGGTGCCCCGTACGGCCGGCCGGCCGTACGGGGCACCGTCACATGCGCCGGGCGTCAGTGCTCGACGCCGTCCTCCAGCTTCTGGCCCTTGAGCAGGAACCAGGCCGCGACCGCCGTCGCGAGGAGGACCGCCGCGCCGACGCCGGCCGCGATCCGCAGACCGTCGACGAAGGCCTCCTGGGCGGCCGACACCAGGGCCGTCGCCGTGTCAGGGGCGAGGGTGCCGGAGGCCTCGACCGCGCCGCCGAGCGATTCGTGGGCGGCGGACGCGACGTCGGAGGGGACGTCGGCCGGAGTGGCGAAGCCCCGGTAGACGCCGGTCACGATCGAGCCGAGGACGGCGATGCCGAGCGCGGCGCCCAGTTCGTACGCGGTCTCGGAGACCGCGGAGGCGGAGCCGGCCTGGTCCTTCGGGACGCTGGACAGGATCACGTCGGCGGTGACGGTGAAGGCGAATCCGGCGCCCACACCGACCACGAGCAGGGCGGCACCGAGCAGCGGGTAGCCGGTGTGCTGGTCGAGCGTCGTCAGGACCGCGAGCGAGAGGCCGACCGCCGCGAGACCGCCGGCCACCACGGACCGTACGGAGAAACGACGGGCCACCAGACCCGCGATCAGACCGGCCGTGACCGCGCCGACCGCCGCCGGGAGTTCGGCGAGTCCGGCCTCCAGCGGCTGCCGGCCCTGGACCAGCTGGAAGAACTGGGACAGGAAGAACACCAGGCCGGAGAGGCCGAGGATGGTCAGCAGGTCGGCGAGCACGGCGCCCGAGAAGCCGCGGTGGCGGAACAGCCGCATGTCCAGGAGCGGCGCGGGCAGGGTCAGCTGCCTGCGGACGAACCAGGTCAGGGCACCCGCACCGACCAGGGCGGCGACGCCGGCGTCCAGGGAGAGGCCGTGCGAGGCCAGTTCCTTGACGGCGTAGACGATGCCGATCAGGCCGACGAGGGAGAGCGCGACGCTGGGCAGGTCCCAGGGGCCCGGGGCGGGGTTCTTGGACTCCGGGATCAGCTTGATGCCGACGACGACGAGGACCGCCATGACGGGCAGGTTGATCAGGAAGACCGAGCCCCACCAGAAGTGCTCCAGGAGGAAGCCTCCGACGACCGGTCCGACGGCGGCGCCGGCCGAGGCCATGGCACCCCAGATGCCGATGGCGAGGCTGCGCTCGCGCGGGTCGTGGAAGAGGTTCCGGATGAGCGCCAGGGTGGACGGCATCAGGGTCGCGCCGGCGACGCCGAGCAGGGCGCGCGCCACGATCATCATCTCGGGGCTGGTGGCATAGGCGTTCAGCACGGAGACGGCGCCGAAGGCGGTGGCACCGATCAGGAGCAGCTTCTTGCGGCCGATGCGGTCGCCGAGGCTGCCCATGGAGACCAGGAGTCCGGCGATGACGAAGGAGTAGACGTCGCCGATCCACAGGAGCTGGGTGCCGGAGGGCTTCAGGTCCTCGGAGAGGAAGGGGGTGGCGAGTCCCAGCACCGTGGCGTCGACCGCCACGAGGAGGACGGCCAGGACGAGAACGGAGAGGGCGAGCCACCGGCCGGGGCGGCGCACGCCCTCGGTATGGCCCGTGGTCTTGAGGGTGCTGACGGTCACTTCTCCACGCTCCTGCGCGCTCCGCCGAGCAGCAGCTCGGCGATCATGTACTGAAAGTCCTTGGCGGCGACCCGGCCGTCCTGCACGGCCCAGGCGCCGGAACCGACGAGCCCGTAGAAGGCCTCGGTGAGCCAGGCGGGGGTCAGATCGATCCGGAAGGCGCCGCTCTCCTGTCCGCTCCGGAAGAGCGCGGAGACGCGGGCGTCGATGCGGGCCCAGCCGACGTGCTGCTGGTCGCCCTCGAAGAGCTGGTTCTCGGTGACGAGGAACGACAGCAGGGGTGCGACGTGCTCCACCTCGGCGATGAGCCTGCGCAGCGCCTCGTCCTCGGGCCCGTCGTCGAGCCCGGCCCGGTCGAGGGCCGCTTCCATCTCCTGCAGCCCGAGCTCTTCGAGCGCCCGCACCAGGGCGTCCCGGCCGGCGAAGTGCCGGTGCAGCGTGGCGCGGCCGATCCCGGCGGACCGGGCGACCTCGTCCATCGTGGCGGTCGCCTTGCGGGTGAGCAGGGCGGCGGCTGCGTGGAGCACCTGGGTGCGATCGACTGACATGAGACGACCATACACCGAATGGGACATCAATGTCTCATTCGATAATTCAACGCCTCACCGGGGCGGGGACGGAATGCTGTGATCATGACGAAGCCGCTGCTGCTCATCGATGTCGACGGACCGCTGAATCCGTACGCGGCGCAGCGCGAGCGACGCCCGGAGGGGTACACGACCCACAGGATGCGGCCGGGCGGCTGGTTCGAGACGAAGCCCCTGCGGGTGTGGCTGAATCCCGCGCACGGGGGTGAGCTGCTCGCGCTGGCGGAGGTGTACGAGCTGGTCTGGGCGACGACCTGGAAGGGCGAGGCGAACGACTGGATAGGGCCCCACCTGGGGCTGCCCGAGCTGCCGTTCGTCGACTGGCCCCAGATGCACGGAAAGGCCCCTCGCGGGACCTTCTGGAAGACGCAGTACATCCTGGAGTACGCGGAAGGGCGGCCGTTCGCCTGGGTCGACGACGACATCACCGCGTACGACCACGAGTACGTGGCGCAGAAGCACCTCGCCGCCGCCCTGTTGCTGCACGTCGACCCCCGGCTCGGACTGCTCCGGCCGGACTTCGACGCGCTCGCGGACTGGGCGGCGGCGCTGTGACGCTCTGAGGGCCGTGGGGCCGGGGCTACTTCTTGGCCTCGGCGCCGTGGGGCCCGGGGCTACTTCTTGGCCTCGGCCCAGGCGTGCTGGATCACCAGGTCGGCCTTGACCTCGACGAGCTGGACGGCGACCGCCGAGGGGGCGGTGCCGCCGCGGCCGTTGCGGGAGGCGAGGGCGCCGGGGACGTTGAGGACCGTGCGGACCTCGGGGGTGAGGTGCTCGGAGATCTTGGCGAACTGCTCGTCCGTCAGCCCGTCCAGCTCCTTGCCCTCGGACTCGGCGACCTTCACGCACTCGCCGGCCACCTCGTGCGCCACCCGGAACGGCACACCCTGCTTGACCAGCCACTCCGCGATGTCCGTCGCGAGCGAGAAGCCCGCCGGGGCCAGCTCCTCCATGCGCTCCCGGTTGACGGTGAGCGTGGCCATCATGCCGGTGAAGGCGGGCAGCAGGACCTCGAGCTGGTCGCAGGAGTCGAAGACCGGCTCCTTGTCCTCCTGGAGGTCACGGTTGTAGGCGAGCGGGAGCGCCTTGAGCGTGGCGAGGAGGCCGGTGAGGTTGCCGATGAGGCGGCCGGACTTGCCCCGGGCGAGCTCGGCGATGTCCGGGTTCTTCTTCTGCGGCATGATCGACGAGCCGGTGGAGAAGGCGTCGTGGAGGGTCACGAAGGAGAACTCCTTCGTGTTCCAGATGATGATCTCCTCCGCGATCCGCGACACGTTGATGCCGATCATCGCGGTGATGAAGGCGAACTCGGCGACGAAGTCGCGGGAGGCGGTGCCGTCGATCGAGTTGCCGACCGAACCGCGCTCGAAGCCCAGGTCCTTGGCGACCGCCTCCGGGTCGAGCCCGAGGGAGGAGCCGGCGAGGGCGCCGGAGCCGTACGGGGAGACGGCCGTCCGGATGTCCCACTGCCGCAGCCGCTCGGCGTCCCGGGAGAGGGACTGGGCGTGGGCCAGGACGTGGTGGGCGAAGAGCACCGGCTGGGCGTGCTGGAGGTGCGTACGGCCGGGCATGGCGACGGCCGGGTGCGCCTCGGCGAGGCCGACGAGGGCGTCCTGGAGGTCGGCGACGAGCCCGCCGATGATCCGGGCGTGGTCGCGCAGGTACATCCGGAAGAGGGTGGCGACCTGGTCGTTGCGGGACCGGCCGGCGCGCAGCTTGCCGCCGAGGTCCGGGCCGACGCGCTCCAGGAGACCGCGCTCCAGGGCGGTGTGGACGTCCTCGTCGGCGATGGTGCCGACGA
Source organism: Streptomyces sp. CB02980 (assembly GCF_014451325.2). Classification (GTDB taxonomy): domain Bacteria; phylum Actinomycetota; class Actinomycetes; order Streptomycetales; family Streptomycetaceae; genus Streptomyces. The sequence goes on from NZ_JACSCH020000005.1 coordinate 140,407, forward strand.
GGGTGCCGTCGGCGACGTCCGCCTCCAGCTGGTCGAGACCGGCGAGCATGCGGGTCAGCTCGTCCTCGGTGAGCAGCCCGGCCTTGTGCAGCACGCGCGCGTGGGCGCGGGAACCGGCGATGTCGTACGGCGCGAGGCGCCAGTCGAAGTGGACCGACGCGGACAACTTCGCCAGGGCCTCGGCGGGCCCGTCGGCGAACCGTCCGCCCCAGAGCCGGACGTCACCGTTGTTGCTGCTCACAGCTGCTGCTCCTCGGGAGAATGGGTACTGCCGCCACCGCCTCGTCCGCGATGGGGACGGGCGGCGACCTGTTCAACGGGGGCGGGTCACGCCAGGGTCGGCGGCGGCCGACGGCATCCTGTCGTAGGCATAACTATGCAATGCACCGTATGGTTTGTCAACGCGCTGCTCGGGGCCCGAAATCCAGGGGCGGCGCCCGCCGGCCCGGATCTACGCTCCGGCCATGCAGAGCAGCGCGTTCGACGAGATCCGGCTCCGGATCACCCAGGTACTCGACGGAAGCGACGAGGGCGACGCCGACGCGTGGACCGCGCTCGACGAGGACATCCGGGGTGCGCTCCGGTACGGCGGCCTTCCGCCCGCCCACACCTGGTTCCCCGGCGACGGCCTGCACCGCCGGCCCGGCATCCAGGAGCTGGCCGTCGCGCTGTGCGGCCCCGACGGCCGGATCCGGGAGGCCGCCCTCGCGTACGCGACCGACGCCCCCGCCCTCCTGCCCCTGGTCGCGATCCGGTGCGCCGACTGGGCCGAGCCGGTGCGGGAACGGGCGCGGGCCGTGCTGGAGGCGAAGCCGACAGGCCTGCCGGGTCTGCCCGGCCCTTCGCCCGAGACGCTCCGGACCGTCGCCTCCGTGATCCTCCGGGTCGCCGGCCGGCGGTACGGAGGCGCCGCGGCCGAGATGCTCGGCCGGCTGCTGCGGGAGGGCCCGGAGGCCGGTGTCACCGCCCTGCTCGCGAGCCGGGACCGGAGGGTCCGGCGGCTCGCCCACCGGAACGCCGTCGACCGCGGCCTCCTCTCCCCCGCCCGGCTCGCGGCCACCGCCACCACCGACTCCGACGTGGTCGTCCGGGACATGTGCGCGAACGCCGTGCTCGCCGCCGTCGGGACGGGCGACGGAGCGGCCGACGGAACGCCCCTCACCCGCTTGCTGGCCGCCCGGCAGGGCCGGATCCGGGCGGCAGGGGTCACGGGGCTGCGCAAGGCGGATCGGGCCGAGGAGGCCGAACCGTTCCTGTACGACCGCTCCGCGCTTGTGCGCGCCTGCGCCCGCTGGGTGCTCCGGCAGGCCGGCACCGAACCGCTGCCGCTCTACCGGGCGGCATGCGCGGCCGGGGACGGGATGCCCCACCGCGCGCCACTGGGTCTCGCCGAGTGCGGCGACCGGACCACGGACGCGCCGGTGCTCTGGTCGCTCACCGGCGACGAGCGGCCCCCGGTACGGGCCGCCGCCGTGGCGGGGCTGCGTGTGCTGGACGCCGTCAGACCCGGCCGCATCGCGCCCCTGCTCGGCGACAGCTCCCCATGCGTCGTCCGCGAGACCAGGAAAGCCCTGCAGCCGTGGGCCGACCACTTCTTCCCGGTCGGCGACGTTCCTCGCCGCGCCGCTGTCACCCCTTCCCCACAGCTCGGGGAAGGCGCGGCGACGCCCCTGCCGGAGGCCGGCGGGGCACCGCACCGGGACACGGCCGCCACCCCGGCCCCCGGGCCACGCGCGTGGATACGCCGGACACTCGGCTTCAGGCGCGTGCTCAACCGCCCTCGGTAGCCCGCGGCTTGAGACGGAACCGCCCGGGACGGGGCGGACGGAGCAGTATGGACGGCATGGGAAAAACATATGAGCGTATTGACGGACGTCTCCGTGCCTTCATCGAGGACCAGCCCGTCTTCTTCACCGCCACCGCTCCCCTCTCCGGCGACGGGCACGTCAACCTCAGCCCCAAGGGACGCCGGGGCACCCTCGTCGTGCTCGACGAACTGACCCTCGCCTACGTCGACTTCGGGGGCAGCAGCGCCGAGACCGTCGCTCATCTGCGGGAGCCGGGGAACGGACGGATCACCCTCATGTGGACCGCGTTCTCGGGGCCGCCGACCGTCGTGCGGGTGCACGGCACCGGCGAGGCCGTGCTGCGGGACGATCCGCGCTGGGGCGAGCTGTTCGCGCGGTTCCCGGCCGAGGCCGTCGAGGGCCAGGGCAGCGCGCGGGCGATCGTCCTCGTCCACGCGCGGCGGGTCAGCGACGCCTGCGGGTACGCCGTGCCGCTGATGGAGTACCAGGAGGACCGGGGCCTGCACGCCGAGTACTTCAACCGGAAGACGGACGACGAGTTCAACGCGTACTGCGAGCGCAAGGACCACATCGCGACCAGCCTCGACGGGCTGCCCGCGCTGCCGCTCCCCCTGCCGCCGCTGCCGCGGACCGCCGATTAGCCGCGTCCCGCGCGCGGAGTGCGTGGCTCGGCCCGGGACACCCCTAGCCTCGCGCCCATGCGCACCACACTCCCCCGCACCCTGCTCGTCCTCGGCGCCGCCCTGATGTCCCTCGGCGCCGCGCCCAGCCCCGTACCGCTGCCCGCTCGTATGGCGGACACCGGCGGCGGCTCCCAGCTGATCACCGCGGAGGCCGCCGGGACCGGATCCACCGCGGGCACCCTGACCTGGTGGGACCGGCGCGGCGGCCGGTGGGTGAAGGCCGGTTCGGCGCCCGCCCGGTTCGGGGCGAAGGGGCTCGCCGAGGGCGGGCGGCGGCGGCAGGGCACGAACACCACGCCCACCGGGCTCTACCGGCTGCCGTACGCCTTCGGGATCGAGCCCGCGCCCGCGGGGACCTCGTACCGCTACGCGCGCGTGACCCGGCGGTCCTGGTGGTGCCAGGACAACGACTCCCGCTCGTACAACCGCTGGGTCGAGGGGCTGCCCCGGGACTGCCGGGCGGCCCGGGCCGAGCACATGGTCACGTACCGCCGCCAGTACGCGTACGGGCTCGTCATCGGCTTCAACTACGACCGGCCGGTACGCGGGCGCGGTGCCGGAATCTTCCTGCACGTCAACGGGCGCGGGGCGACCGCGGGTTGTGTCTCCGTCCCGGCGGACGCGATGCGGGCGGTGCTCGCCTGGGCCGATCCGGCGCGCCGGCCGCACATCGCCGTCGGCACCCGGGGCGGCGGGCCGACGGCGATCACGCGCTACTGAGACGCGTCTACTTCTGCGCCAGCTTCAGCAGGTGGTCCGCGAGCGCCTGGCCGCCTGCCGGATCGCGGCTGATGAGCAGCAGCGTGTCGTCGCCCGCGATCGTGCCGAGGATCGCGTGGAGTTCGGCCTGGTCGATGGCCGACGCGAGGAACTGGGCGGCGCCCGGCGGGGTCCGCAGGACCACCAGGTTGGCGGACGCCTCGGCGGAGATCAGCAGTTCGCCGGAGAGGCGCCGCATGCGCTCCTCCTTGGCGGACTCGCCGAGCGGGGCCTGCGGGGTGCGGAAACCGCCCTCGCTGGGCACCGCGTAGATCAGCTCGCCGCCGGTGTTGCGGATCTTCACCGCGCCCAGCTCGTCGAGGTCGCGGGAGAGCGTCGCCTGGGTGACGCTCAGCCCGTCGTCCGCGAGGAGCTTGGCGAGCTGGCTCTGCGAGCGCACCGGCTGCCGGTTGAGGATGTCGACGATCCTGCGGTGGCGAGCGGTGCGGGTCTGCGGAACCGACGGCCCTCCGTGCTCGTTCTCCTGCGCGTCGGTCATCGTCGTCTCATTCTCCGGTTCGTCCTTGCCCGTTCGCCACGTCGAGGACTCCGGGCAGGGCCTGGAGGAAGGCGTCCGCCTCGGCGTCGGTGAGGACCAGCGGAGGCATGATCCGTACGACATCGGGGGCGGGCGCGTTCACCAGGAGGCCGGCGTCCTGAGCCGCCTGCTGCACCTGAGGTGCGAGGGACTCCGTGAGCACGATACCCAGCAGGAGGCCCGCACCACGGACGTGGGAGACCAGCGGGTGGTTCAGACCTTCGATTCCCTGCCTCAGCCGCTCCCCGACCGCCTTCACGTGATCGAGGGCCGCGTCGGCTCCGAGGGTGTCGAGAACGGCGATTCCGGCGGCGCAGGCCACCGGGTTCCCGCCGAAGGTGGTGCCGTGGTGACCGGGCCCGAAGAGGTCCGCTGCGGGGCCGAAGGCGACGGTCGCACCGAGCGGGAGGCCGCCGCCGAGGCCCTTGGCGAGGGTCACGACATCGGGCTCGACGCCCTCGTGGGCCTGGTACTCGAACCAGTGGCCGCAGCGGCCGATGCCGGTCTGCACCTCGTCGAGGACGAGGAGGGTGCCGGTGGCGCGGGTGATCTCCCGGGCCGCCTTGAGGTAGCCGGCGGGCGGGACGACGACGCCGTTCTCGCCCTGGATGGGCTCGATGATCACGAGGGCGGTGTCCTCGGTGACGGCGGCGCGGAGCGCCTCGACGTCCCCGTACGGCACATGTGTCACGTCGCCGGGCAGCGGCAGGAACGGCGTCTGCTTCGCGGGCTGGCCGGTGAGCGCGAGAGAGCCCATGGTCCGGCCGTGGAAGCCGCCCTGGGTGGCGACCATGTGGGACCGGCCGGTGAGCCGGCCGATCTTGAAGGCGCCTTCGACGGCCTCGGCGCCGGAGTTGCAGAAGAAGACCTTGCCGGGCCGGCCGAAGAGCGCGAGGAGCTTCTCGGCGAGGGCGACGGGCGGCTCGGCGACGAAGAGGTTGGAGACGTGGCCGAGGGTCCGGATCTGCCGGCTGACGGCCTCGACGAACGCCGGGTGGCCGTGGCCGAGGGCGTTCACCGCGATGCCGCCGACGAAGTCCAGGTACTCGTTGCCGTCGGCGTCCCAGACCTTGGTGCCCTCACCGCGGACGAGGGGCAGCCGGGGAGTGCCGTAGTTGTTCATCAGCGAGCCCTGCCACCGCTGGGTCAGCTGCTCGTTGCCGGGCTCCGTGGTGCCGCTCATCAGTCCCCCTGTCCGTCCGGCACGACCATCGTGCCGATGCCCTCGTCGGTGAAGATCTCCAGCAGGATCGAGTGCTGGACCCGGCCGTCGATCACGCGGGCCGTGGTGACCCCGTTCCGTACGGCGTGCAGGCAGCCCTCCATCTTGGGGACCATGCCGCTGGAGAGCTCGGGCAGCAGCTTCTCCAGCTGGCTCGCGGTGAGCCGGCTGATGACCTCGTCGCTGTGCGGCCAGTCCTCGTAGAGACCCTCGACGTCGGTCAGGACCATCAACGTCTCGGCGCCCAGCGCCGCAGCGAGTGCCGCAGCCGCCGTATCAGCATTGACGTTGTAGACATGTCCGTCGTCCTGGGAGCGGGCGATGGAGGAGATGACCGGGATCCGGCCGTCCTCCAGGAGCGCCTGGATGGCGCCGGTGTCGATGGCGGTGATCTCACCGACCCGGCCGATGTCGATCTGCTCGCCGTCCACGACCGGCCGGTGCCGGGTGGCGGTGATGGTGTGGGCGTCCTCGCCGGTGAGACCGACGGCGAGCGGGCCGTGCTGGTTGAGCAGCCCGACGAGCTCGCGCTGGACCTGGCCGGCGAGGACCATCCGTACGACGTCCATGGCGTCCTCGGTGGTGACCCGCAGGCCCGCCTTGAACTCGCTGACGATGCCGTGGCGGTCGAGGGCGGCGCTGATCTGGGGGCCGCCCCCGTGCACGACGACCGGCTTGAGGCCGGCCTGGCGCAGGAAGACGACGTCCTGGGCGAAGGCGGCCTTCAGGTCCTCGTCGATCATAGCGTTGCCGCCGAACTTGATGACGACCGTCTTGCCGTTGTGCCGCGTGAGCCAGGGCAGGGCCTCGATGAGGATCTGGGCCTTGGGGAGCGCGGTGTGCTTCCGGGTCGTGCTCTCGGGGTTCTGGGGGTCGCTCATGACGAGTACGCGCTGTTCTCGTGGACGTAGTCGGCGGTGAGGTCGTTCGCCCAGATGACGGCGGACTCGGTGCCTGCGGCGAGGTCGGCGGTGATGGTGACCTCCCGGTAGCGCATGTCGACCAGGTCGCGGTCCTCGCCGACGGAGCCGTTCTTGCAGACCCAGACGCCGTTGATGGCGACGTTGAGCTCGTCGGGCTCGAAGGCCGCCGCCGTCGTGCCGATGGCGGAGAGTACCCGGCCCCAGTTGGGGTCCTCGCCGTGGATGGCGCACTTGAGGAGGTTGTTACGGGCGATGGACCGGCCCACCTCGACGGCGTCGTCCTCGGTCGCGGCGTTGATCACCTCGATGCGGATGTCCTTGCTGGCGCCCTCGGCGTCGCCGATGAGCTGGCGGGCGAGGTCGTCGCAGACCTCCCGTACGGCCCCGGTGAACGCGTCCTGCTCCGGCGTGACGCCGGAGGAGCCGGAGGCGAGGAGGAGGACGGTGTCGTTGGTGGACATGCAGCCGTCGGAGTCGACCCGGTCGAACGTGACGCGGGTGGCGCCCCGCAGGGCACTGTCCAGGCCCGCGCCGTCGACGTCGGCGTCGGTGGTGAGGACGACGAGCATGGTGGCGAGGCCGGGGGCGAGCATGCCGGCGCCCTTGGCCATGCCGCCGACCGTCCAGCTGCCGTCGGGGCCGTCCTTCGTCACCACGGAGGTCTTGTGGACGGTGTCGGTGGTCTTGATGGCGATGGCGGCCTTCTCGCCGCCGTGCTCGGACAGCTCGGCCGCGGCCTTCTCGACGCCGGGGAGCAGCTTGTCCATGGGGAGCAGGAGGCCGATGAGGCCGGTGGAGGCGACGGCGACCTCGCCCGCGCCGACGTCCGTGCCCTTGGCGCTGAGGACCTCGGCGACCTTCTCGGCGGTGGCGTGGGTGTCCTGGAAGCCCTGGGGACCGGTGCAGGCGTTGGCGCCGCCCGAGTTGAGGACGACGGCGGTCAGCTCGCCGTCGGCGAGGACCTGCTGGGACCAGACGACGGGAGCGGCCTTGACGCGGTTGGAGGTGAAGACTCCCGCGGCGGCGCGGCGGGGCCCGGTGTTGACCACGAGGGCCAGGTCCGGGTTGCCGTTCTGCTTGATCCCGGCGGCGATGCCCGCCGCCGTGAATCCCTTCGCTGCGGTGACGCTCACTGTGCTTCTCCGTTCGCTTCTCCGCACGCGCAGCGCAGAGGTGCGGGCTTCGTTGTCGTCTGCGGACCGGTGGCTGCGCGTGCGTCGCTCACGGAGCGACTCCCATCGTGGAAAGTCCGGTGCTCTCGGGGAACCCGAGGGCGATGTTCATGCTCTGCACCGCGCCGCCGGCGGTGCCCTTGGTGAGATTGTCGATGGCGCTGATCGCGATGATCCGGTTCGCCGCGGCGTCGTACGCGACCTGCACCTGAACGGCGTTGGAACCGTAGACGGACGCCGTCGCCGGCCACTGCCCCTCGGGGAGCAGATGGACGAACGGCTCGTCCGCGAAGGCCTTCTCGTACGCGGCCCGCACGGTCTCGGCGGTGACGCCCGGCTTCGCGGTGGCGGTGCAGGTGGCGAGGATGCCGCGGGGCATCGGCGCGAGGGTCGGCGTGAAGGAGACGGTGACCCGCTCCCCCGCCGGTCCGCTGAGGTTCTGGATCATCTCGGGGGTGTGCCGGTGGCCGCCGCCGACGCCGTACGGCGACATGCTGCCCATGACCTCGCTGCCGAGCAGGTGAGGCTTGGCCGCCTTGCCGGCGCCGGAGGTGCCGGAGGCCGCGACGATCACTGCCTCGGGCTCGGCGAGCCCGTTCTCGTACGCGGGGAAGAGCGCGAGCGAGACGGCGGTCGGGTAGCAACCGGGCACGGCGACCCGCTTGGACCCCTCGAGGGCGGCGCGGGCACCCGGGAGTTCGGGGAGGCCGTACGGCCAGGTGCCGGCGTGCGGGGAGCCGTAGTACGTCTCCCAGTCGGCGGGGTCCTTGAGCCGGAAGTCGGCGCCCATGTCGACGACGAGGACGTCCGGGCCGAGCTGCTCGGCGACGGCCGCGGACTGGCCGTGCGGCAGGGCGAGGAACACGACGTCGTGACCGGCGAGCTCGTCGGCTGTGGTGGGCACGAGGACGCGGTCGGCGAGCGGCAGCAGATGGGGCTGAAGCGCCCCGAGCCGCTGACCGGCGTTGGAGTGACCGGTCAGGGCGCCGATCTCCACGTGGGGGTGGGCGAGAAGGAGACGCAGGAGCTCTCCGCCCGCGTATCCGCTCGCACCCGCCACTGCTACTCGTACCGTCATCGAAACCCTCCTCATGGATGGCATGACTATACGTACCCCAGCAGTTTTATGCAACGACACTCCGAGCCGCCGGATATTCCTTGACGAGAATATTCTCGGCAGAGAATACTCGTCCCCATGGACGACGCAGACCCGCTCCTCACCGCACTGGCCGACCCGGCCCGCTGGCGCCTCGTGCGCCTGCTGGCCGAGCGACCCCGCCCCGTCGGCGTCCTCGCCCAGCTCGCCGAGGCGCGGCAGCCGCAGACGACCAAGCACCTGCAGACGCTCGAGCGGGCCGGTGTCGTCACCTCCCAGCGCTCCGGACAGCGCCGGGTCTACGCCCTCCGGCCCGGCCCGCTGCGGGACCTGGCGGCCGTGCTCGGGCGGCTCGCCGACACGGCGGACCGGGCGGGCGGATCGCACGAGACGTACGACCGTTACGGACTCAGCCTCGCGAGCGAGCGGCTCGCGGCGGAGGGGCCGGGATGGGCCGACGAGCGCTCGTTCCGGTTCCACCGGTCACTGGCCGGGGGCCCCGACGCGGTCTGGCGCCACCTGACCGAGACCGCCCTGCTCGCCCACTGGTGGGCGCCCGACGACCTGCGCGTCTCGGACCTCGCCTTCGATGCCCGGCCGGGCGGGCGGATCCTCCTGGAGTACCGCGACGCCGAGGACGCCGGCGACAGCGGAGGCCCAGGGGGCTCTGGGGGCTCCGACCCGGTCGCCGGGCGCGGGGACGGCGTCGTCGACGTCGCCCGCCCCGGCGAGCGGCTCGCGTACCGGCTCTCGCCCCGGCTCCCCGACGGAGGCGCCGCCTTCACGGCCCACGTCGACTTCGGCCTCCGGCCCACCGACACCGGCACGGACCTCGACGTCCGCTATGTGATCGCCGACAGCACGGTGGAATCCGCCGACTTCATCGCGGGCATCGAGATCGGCTTCGGCCAGTGCCTCGACAAGCTCGCCACCGCCGTCGGCACAGCTCACGGCCCGAGTCACGACGCGCCTCACGGCACGACTCACCACACACCTCACGACGCGCCTCACCACACGCCTCACACCTCAGCCCGCACCGAAGGAAAGCAGGTACAGCCATGACCCACTCCACCGGACGCAAGGTGACCGCCAACATCGCCCTCACCCTCGACGGGCGCTACAACGGCCCCGGCGGGCCGGGGGACATCTCCGCGATCCTCCCGTACGCCACCACCGAGGTCGCCCGCGACCACCTCACCCACATCTGGGAGAACGCGACGACCGCACTGCTCGGCCGCGTCAACGCCGAGGGCTTCCTGGGGTACTGGCCGGCGGTGGCGGCCGACGAGAACGCCGACCCGCGCGACCGCGGCTACGCGAAGTGGCTCGTCGACACGGATAAGGTGGTCCTGTCGACCACCCTCACCGCATCCCCGTGGGAACGCGCCCGCGTGGTGAACGCCCCGGCCGCCGAGGTCGTCGCCGAACTCAAGAGCCACGGCGAGGGCGACATCCTGGTCAACACCAGCCCGAGCATCACCAAGGCGCTCCTCGCCGCGGACCTGGTGGACCGGCTGTACCTGCTGATCTGCCCGGAGATCGCCGGGGACGGGGAGCGGCTGTTCGAGGACGGCCTGCCCGGTTCGCGGTGGCGGCTCACCCGCCGGGAGACCGGCGAGCTCGGCGAGATGGCCCTGGTCTACGACCGGGTGCGCTGAGCGCCACGACCGCGCATGCTGATCGTGTGCAGGGTGTCGGAGGGGGCGATTCCACACTCCCTCACCGACACCCCTTTGCATGACCATGCGAGATGATGCATACTCTTCCTATGTCCAAGGTCCTCACCTCCCTGCCCGCCGGCGAGCGCGTCGGCATCGCCTTCTCCGGCGGCCTCGACACCTCCGTCGCGGTCGCATGGATGCGCGACAAGGGCGCCATCCCCTGCACCTACACCGCCGACATCGGCCAGTACGACGAGCCCGACATCGCCTCGGTGCCCGGCCGTGCCAAGACCTACGGTGCCGAGATCGCGCGCCTGGTCGACTGCCGCGCCGCGCTGGTCGAGGAGGGTCTTGCCGCACTCACCTGCGGGGCGTTCCACATCCGCTCCGGCGGCCGTGCGTACTTCAACACCACGCCGCTCGGGCGTGCCGTCACCGGCACCCTCCTCGTGCGGGCGATGCTCGAGGACAACGTCCAGATCTGGGGCGACGGCTCGACCTTCAAGGGCAACGACATCGAGCGGTTCTACCGCTACGGCCTGCTCGCCAACCCGCACCTGCGGATCTACAAGCCCTGGCTGGACGCGGACTTCGTGACGGAGCTCGGCGGCCGCAAGGAGATGTCGGAGTGGCTGGTAGCCCACGAGCTGCCGTACCGCGACAGCACGGAGAAGGCGTACTCCACCGACGCCAACATCTGGGGCGCCACCCACGAGGCCAAGACGCTGGAGCACCTCGACACCGGCGTGGAGACCGTCGAGCCGATCATGGGCGTCCGCTTCTGGGACCCGTCGGTCGAGATCGACACCGAGGACGTCACGATCGGCTTCGCGCAGGGCCGGCCGGTGTCCATCAACGGCAAGGAGTTCGCCTCCGCCGTCGACCTCGTCATGGAGGCCAACGCCATCGGCGGCCGCCACGGCATGGGCATGTCCGACCAGATCGAGAACCGGATCATCGAGGCCAAGAGCCGCGGCATCTACGAGGCGCCCGGCATGGCCCTGCTGCACGCCGCGTACGAGCGGCTGGTCAACGCCATCCACAACGAGGACACCCTCGCCCAGTACCACAACGAGGGACGGCGTCTCGGCCGGCTGATGTACGAGGGCCGGTGGCTGGACCCGCAGGCGCTGATGGTCCGCGAGTCGCTCCAGCGCTGGGTCGGCGCGGCCGTCACCGGCGAGGTGACGCTGCGGCTGCGGCGCGGCGAGGACTACTCGATCCTCGACACGACGGGCCCGGCGTTCAGCTACCACCCGGACAAGCTGTCCATGGAGCGCACCGAGGACTCGGCCTTCGGGCCGGTGGACCGGATCGGCCAGCTCACCATGCGGAACCTCGACATCGCCGACTCGCGCGCCAAGCTGGAGCAGTACGCGGGCCTCGGCCTGCTCGGCACCGGCAGCCCCGCGATCGGTGCCGCCCAGGCGGCCGCGGCCGGTCTGATCGGCACCCTGACGGAGCTCCCCGAGGGCGGCGCGGAGGCCATCGCGTCCCGCGGCGAGGCCACCGACGAGGACGAGATGCTGGACCGCGCCGCGATGGAGTTCGGCACCGACTGACCCATCCCGCCCGACTGCCCCACCCCCGTCGAGCGCCACGCGCTCGACACCCCCGGAAGGCCGGCTCGACGTCCCCCGCGTCGAGCCGGCCTTTCCGTCTCTCCCCCTCCCCCAGGGAGTCCGTGGCGGCGCGGACGCGGATCGACGGCGCGCGCCGTCGATAACCCGGCGGAGGGGCTGTGGGAGCGCCTCGACGCCCATGCCGCGTCGGTGCCCGGGCGCAAGTACGAGCGGCTGCGCGGCGGTGGCGGCCGGTGCTGTCACATCGTGGCGTGGCCTCCCGTCAACGCGGTGACGGAACCGATGAGGAGTGAGGCGCCATGCACGACGACACCTTTCCGGCCGCCCTGGCCGGACGTTTCGACGCCCACGAGGAGCAACTGCGGCACGTGGCCCTGCGGATGACGGGTTCGGAGGCCGAGGCCGAGGAGGCGCTCGCGGCGGTGCGGGCGGGGCTGGGGCGGGACGACGGGGCGTCGGTCCGGGCCTGGCTCACGGCGCTGGTCACGCGGGAGTGCGTGCGGGGGCTCCAGAGGCGGCGGGCGGGCGAGGGGCCCGGGCGCAGGAGCGCGGCCGGGGCCGGGGGCGGGAGCGAGGTCCGGGGCGCGGCCGGAGCCGGTGTCGGGGGCGAGTCCAGGGGCGGGGGCGAGTCCGTGTGGCTCGCGCTGTTCCTCGTGCTGGAGTCCCTGGGGGCCGAGGAGCGGCTCGCCTATGTGCTGCACGACGCGTTCGGGCTGCCGTCGTACGAGACGGCCCGCATCACCGGCGACTCCCCCGAGGAGGTGGCACGGCTGGCCCGGCGGGCCCGGGAGCGGGTCCGGGGCCACGGGACGGCCCGGGCCGAGGGGGGCGTCGGGCGGCAGCGGGCGGTGGTGGACCTCTTCCTGGCCGCCGCACGCGCGCGTGACGCGCGTACGCTCGCGGCCGTCCTCGACCCGGACGTGGTCGCCCACTCCGAGCGCGGCCCGGTGCACGGCGCGCCCGCCGTCGCCGAGGGCGCGGCCGCGTTCGCCCGGTTCGCGGACGTGGCCCGGCCCGCGCTGGTCGACGGGGCCGTCGGTGCGGTCGCCTTCGTCGACGGGCGGCCCGTCTCCGCCGTGGCGTTCACCCTCCGCCGGGACCGGATCGTCAGCGTGTCCGTCACCACGGGGGAGGACCGGGTACGCGCCCTGGACCTGGTCTTCTCCGATGGGTGACGCGGTGCCGGACCGGCGACGGGGTGGACCTCGCCGTGGACCGGGGCAGCAGGCTCGTCGTCCTCGGCCTCAACGGGGCCGGAAAGACGACCCTGTTGCGGATCCTCGCCGGTCGGGAGACCCCCGACACGGGGCGGGTGGTGCGTGGACACGGGCTGCGGCTCGGCTACTTCGCCCAGGAGCACGACACGCTCGATCCGGGCCGTACCGTCCGGGAGAACCTCGCCGACTCGGCACCGTGGCTGACGGACGGTGAGGTACGGGCGGTCCTGGGCGCGTTCCTGTTCCGGGGCGACGACGCCGACAAGCCGGCCGGGGTGCTCTCCGGCGGCGAGAAGACCCGTCTCGCACTGGCCGTGCTCGTCCACTCGGGCGCGAACGTCCTGCTCCTCGACGAGCCCACCAACAACCTGGACCCCGCCTCCCGCACCGAGGTCCTGGCCGCCGTGGGCGCGTACCCGGGCGCGATCGTGATGGTCACGCACGACGAGGAGGCACTCGACGCCCTGCGCCCCGAACGGGTCCTGCTGCTGCCGGACGCGGACGAGGACCTGTGGAGCGAGGAGTACCGGGGGCTCGTGAGCCTGGCCTGACGGGCGGACCGGCGGTCGGTCTGACGGCCTGGCAGGCGGACGGCCTGGCGGGCGGACCGGCGGACGGACGGGCGGTCCTGGAGGAGGTTCGTTCGATGAGGCGTCGCCTAGTCTGACGACATGATCATCGATGCGCGGACCCACGTACGGGTCGCCCGCCCCTCGCGGGATCTGGCCGCCGCCGAGCGGTTCTACGTCGACGGGCTCGGTCTTGAGGTGCAGTGGCGGACCACCGAGCGGGTGTCCGGCAAGCACGACCTGCTCATGGTCGGCCCCAAGGGCGGCGGTTGGCACTTCGAGCTGACCCGTGATCCCGAGCACCCCGTGGAGCCGGCCCCGACCGTCGAGGACCTGTTCGTGGTCTATCTCGGGGCGCCCGTCGAGGAGGCGCAGGTGGAGCGGCTGCTCGCCGCCGGCGGCACGCGGGTGGCCGCGCACAACCCGTACTGGGACGAGCACGGCGTGACCGTCGAGGACCCCGACGGCTATCAGCTCGTCCTGTGCTCGCGCACCTGGGGCGCATGACGACGGGGCGCGGCCGGAGGGCCGCGCCCCGTCGAGGGGCTTCCGCCGGTGACGGGGGTCTTGCGGCCCCTGTCCCCGCGGTCGCCTCCTAGGCCTGCCGCACCGCGCGCAGGACCACGAACTTGGCGTCGCTCGCGACCAGTTCACTGTTGCCGAAGATGCGGCGGAGGGTGACGTGGTAGCCGAGGTGACGGTTGCCGATGACCCACAGTTCGCCGCCCGGCCGCAGCGCGCGCCGCGCGTCGGTGAACATCCGGCGGGCCGTGCGGTCGGTGGTGGCCTGGTGGGTGTGGAACGGCGGGTTGTTGAGGACGAGGTCCACCGAGCCGTCGGGCACGTCGGCGAGCCCGTCGCCGACGAGGAACTCGGCCTTGCGCCCGTCGCCCACGTGCGTACGGAAGTTCTCCTCGGCCGAGGCGACCGCCTGGTACGACTCGTCGGTGAAGATCAGTTCCGCGTCGGGTTCGTGCAGCGCGATGGCGAGGCCGACCACGCCGTTGCCGCAGCCGAGGTCGGCGACGCGGACCCGGCCGATGTCACCGGGCAGGTTCGCGAGGAGGAAGCGGGTACCGATGTCGAGGCGGTCGGCGCAGAAGACCCCGGCGTGGTTGGAGACCGTCAGACCGGGCAACCCGGGCGCGGGGGTGTCGGCCGGGAGGTCGTAGCGGTGCGGCCAGGGGTTCGGGCGCGGGGTGACGGCCGGGTCGGGCGTGGTGTGGATCAGCCGCGCCTTCTTCACCGCGAGCGAGGTACGGGTGGGCCCGAGGATCCGCTCGAAGAGCCGCAGGGTGGAGGTGTGGATCTCCTTGACCATGCCGGTGCCGACGACCACGGTGCCCTCGTGCACGGCGGGTGCGAGCCGGTGCAGCTGGTCCTCCAGGAGCGCGAGGCTCTTGGGGACGCGGACGAGGAGGACGTCGATCCGCTCGGGCGGCGGGTCCTGGGTGGTGAGCAGCCGGACGGCGTCCGGGGCGGCACCGGCGCGCGCGAGGTTGGCCCGCGTGGCCTGCCGTCCGAGGTACGAGTCGGAGATCTGGACGAGCTCCCCGGGGCCGGCGGCCTGGAGTGCGGTGACGAGGGCTCCCCAGCGGTCGCCGAGGACGGCGACGGTGCCGGACAGGTCGGTGCCGTCCTCGGCCAGTTGGCCCAAGAGGTACTCGTCGGACGCGTCCCAGGCGCGCAGCTGATCGCGCGGGTCCTCGGGATGGCGGGTCAGCGTGAAGGCGCCCCATGACGTGGTCAAACGGTTCATCGTGCTCTCAGGCTAACCGGTCGCGGGCGGTCTCTCCCCCCGCCACGTGCGCATCGGCGGCTTCGAGGTCCCGCCCCGTGCGCATCGGCGGCTTCGAGGCACCCCCGTGCCGGGCGGTGCCGGTCGGCGCGGGCCCACGTCCGTCGGCGCGGGCCGGGACCGTTCAGCGCAGGGCCGCGTCGAGCTGGAGGTGCCAGAGGCCGGGGCGGCCGGTGAGGGCGACGGTGGAGAGGGGGCGGACGTCGACGTTCCAGTACGTGGCGGGCGGCGCCTTCAGGGCGTACACGAGGGCGGCCCGGACGACGGAGGGTTCGGCGACGGCGACGATCTCGCCGTCCTCGGCCGGGCGGGTGTCGAGCCAGTTCCCTATCCGGGTGATGAAGGCGAGGAGGGGTTCGCCGCCGTGCGGGGCGGTGCGGGCGTCGGTGAGCCAGGCGTCGACGGCGGCCGGTTCGTGGGCCGCGACCTCGGCGAGGGTCAGGCCGCGCCAGCGGCCCATGTCGCAGTCGCGGAGCGCGGGCTGGGCGAGCGGGGCGTAGCCGAGGGCGGTGCCGGTGGCGCGGCTGCGCGGGGTCGGGGAGCAGTAGCGCAGTTCGGCCGCGCCGAGCGGGGTGAGCGCGGGCGCGGCCTGCTGCACCTCGTACCAGCCGGCCTCGTCCAGTGGCCGGTCGTCGTCGAAGCGTTCGGCGAGCAGGGGGGAGCTGCGTGCCGCCGTGACGAGCGTCACCCGAAGACCCATGGGCGCGATCGTGAGGCCGAAGGCTCCGCAGGTCAAGGGGTCATTCCCCGGGGCCGGAGGGGCTCCGGTTCACTGCTGCCCGAGAGCCATCCACTTGTCCGGATTCTGCAGTGGCGTGAAACCGACCTTCTCGTACACACCGTGCGCGTCGGCCGTGGCGAGCATGATGCGGCGCAGTCCGTACGGCGCGAGGTGGTCGCGGACGGCGGTGACGAGCGCCGTGCCGAGGCCGGTGCCCCGGGCCGGGCGGTCGACGTAGACGTCGCAGAGCCAGGCGAAGGTGGCGTAGTCGGTGACGACGCGCGCGTAGGCGGCCATCTCGCCGGTCTCCCGGTCGTAGGCACCGAGGTTGAGCGAGCCCTCGATGGCCCGGTCCTGCTTCTCCCGAGGTCGGCCGTGGGCCCAGTAGGAGTCCGTGGACAGCCAGTGGTGCACCCGGGCGGCGTCGATCCGCGCGGGGTCGGCTGAGATCTCGTACGCCCCGTGCATGACGGGGGTGTCCGTGGTGGCGCTGTCGCTCATGCCCGAAGCGTTCCAGTGACACCGGGGCTTGTCAGGCGAATTTGCCCGGGACCGGGGCGGGCCGGGGCCGCGCGGGCCACCGCCCACTCCCCCGTGCGGGCCGCCGCCGGTGTTCAGGCGGTGATCTCGTCGACCGCCGTCCGCAGGCGGCGCACACCCTCCGCGATCTCCGTGGGGCCCGCGACACCCGCGAAACTCAGCCGGATGTGCCCCGCGGGGGGTTCGGCGCAGAAGTACGGGCGGCCCGGGGCCGCTGCGACACCGGCCCGCAGGGCGGCGGCGACCAGGGCCGCCTCCGGGACGCTGTCGGGGAGCCGGAGCCAGAGGTGGTGGCCGCCGTACGGAATGTGCGGCAGGGCGAACGTGGGCAGCTGGTGGGCGAGGGCGCCGCTCAGCAGGTCCCGCCGGCCCTTGAGCTCCTGGGCGACGGCCCGCAGATGGCGGTGCCAGGCCGGCGAGCCGACGAGTTCGAGCGCGGCCTCCTGGAGCGGCCGGGGGACGAAGAAGCTGTCGACGACCTGGATGGCACGGAGGCGTTCCAGGACGGGGCCGCGGGCGGCGAGGGCGCCGACCCGCAGGCTCGGCGAGGTGGCCTTGGTGAGGGAGCAGACGTGGACGACGACACCGTCGGGGTCCTCTGCGGCGAGCGGCGCGGGGAGCGGCGGCGCGTCCTCGTGGACGAGCCGGCGGGCGAAGTCGTCCTCGACGACGAAGGCTCCGGCGGCGCGGGCAATACGGAGCACCTCGCGGCGCCGCTCGGGGCCGAGCACCGCCCCGGTGGGGTTCTGGAAGAGCGGCTGGCAGACGAAGACACGGGCACCGGTGGCGCGGAAGGCGGCTTCGAGGAGCTCGGGGCGGACCCCGTCGGCGTCGGCGGGCACGGGGACGGGGCGCAGTCCGGCCGCGCGGGCGACGGCGAGCATGCCCGGGTAGGTCGGCGACTCGACGAGGACGGGGGTGCCGGGCGGGGCGAGGGCGCGCAGGGCGGTGGTGATGGCGGACTGGCCGCCGGCGGTGATGAGGAGGTCGGCGGCGGTGATGCTGCCGCCGATCTCGCGGGCGAACCACTCGCGCAGCTCGGGCAGTCCGTCGGTGGGCGGCCTGCCCCAGGCGCCGGGGCGGCGTCCGGCGCGGGCGAGGGCGGCGGCGAGGGCCCGCTCCGGCTGGAGGGAGGGGTGGAGGTAGCCGCCGTTGAACTCGACCACGCCGGGCGGCGGGGCGGCCAGGGTGACGAGGACGCCGGAGGCGTCGACGGCCCGGGGGACCAGCTCGGTGGCGGCGTCGGCGCTGAGGGCGACCTCCTGCCACGAGGTGTCGCCGGTGTCGGGGGTGGCGGTACGGGGCTCGGCACGGAAGGCGCCGGCGCCGGGGCGGGTGACGACGAGCCCCTCCGCGGCGAGCTGCGCGAGGGCCCGGGTGACGGTCACCGGGGAGACCCGATAGCGCTCTACGAGGGCGCGACTCGACGGCAGCTTTCCACCAGGAGAGTAGCGATCCAGCTCCGCCCTCAAGGAATGCGCCAGTTCCGCGACACTGCTACGCTCACTCATGAGAGCACAGGATAGCGCTACTGCCACGAGGACGATAGCGGTCACCACGACGGACCGCACCGGCGGCACCGTCCGCATCGGCAGCGCGGGAACCACCGGCACAGTCCGCACCAGCGAGGCGGGAAGCAGCGGCGGCGCCTCGACGGCTCCCGCCCGCGGCGCCGCCACCGACACGAGCGGGAGCCGCACCGACCCGCTCCCCCGGGGCACCCTGCTCGCCGCCCTCGGCGTGCTCTCCTTCTCGCTCACGTTCCCGTCGACGGTCTGGGGCCTGGAGAGCTTCGGCCCCTGGTCGCTCGTGGCCGTGCGCTCCACGCTGGCCGCCCTCATCGCGGGTACGTTCCTCCTCGTCGGCCGGGTGCCGCTGCCGGAGCGGCGCCACTGGGCCGGCCTCGCCGTCGTCGCCGGCGGAGTCGTCATCGGCTTCCCGCTCCTGACGACCCTGGCCCTGCAGACCTCCACCACCTCGCACGCCGCCGTCGTCGTCGGCCTGCTGCCGCTCACCACGGCGGCCTTCGCCGCGCTGCGGACCGGGCGCCGGCCGTCCCGTACCTTCTGGTTCGCGGCCGTGTCGGGCGCGGTCGTCGTGCTCGCCTTCACGGTCCAGCAGAGCGGCGGGGCCGTGTCGCAGGGCGACCTGTACCTGTTCGGCGCGCTCCTCGTCTGCGCGGCCGGCTACACCGAGGGCGGCCGGCTCGCGCGGCTGATGCCGGGCTGGCACGTCATCGGCTGGGCCCTGATCCTCTGCCTGCCGCTGATGGCGACCGGCTCGGCCGTGGCGCTGTCCGTGGAGCCGGTCCACCTGAACGCCCACGGCGTCATCGGACTGATCTGGGTCGCGGCGGGTTCCACCTTCTTCGGCCTGTACGTCTGGTACCGGGGCATGGCCTCGATCGGCATCCCCAAGGCGAGCCAGCTCCAGCTCGCGCAGCCGCTCCTCACCCTGATCTGGTCGGTCGTGCTGCTCGGCGAGACCCTGCCGCTCGCCGCCCCGCTCGCGGCGGTGGCGGTGCTCGTCTGCATCGCGGTGACCCAGCGGGCGAAGAGCTGACGCCGGGCGGGCCGGGGGCCGGGGCCGGGGCTGCGCAGACCGGCGGGACGGCGGAACGCAGGCCGACGGTCCGGCGGCCGATGCGGCGGATCGGGGCCGGCGCGGCGGATCGGCGGCCGGCGCGGCGGATCGGGTCGATTCGGGCCACAATGGCAGATACAGGCCCCGAACAGCACAAGCCCGGTCGCGAGGAGGTCACCCCGATGCAGGCGAACGTGGGCGACAAACTGTTGATGCACGGCCGGACCGTCGGTCACCACGACCGTACGGCCGAGGTCCTTCAGGTACTGGGGGAGAACGGCACGCCCCCGTACCGCGTCAAGTTCGACGACGACGGTCACGAGGCCCTGATGTCTCCGGGCCCCGACACCGTCGTACGTCATCGCCCCGAGGCGGGCGCGAGCTGATCCCCTCGCCGCGTCAGCCCCGCCCCGGTGCCCGGACCCTGGTCGGGTAGTGATCCGCCACCACGGTGGCCATCGCCCCGATCGGGTCCTTCGCGACGTCCAGGGCGGCGAAGAAGCAGTGGCCGCCGACCGACGGACGGGCGGCGGCCAGTTCCAGGTGCCGTGACAGTTCCCCCGGGTCCTGCCAGGCGGCGGGCTGGGCGGGGTCCCCCGCCTTGTAGAGCGCCTCGCCGATGTAGAGGCCGACGCCGGTGCCCCGCACCACCGCGTCCCACCAGGGCAGCAGCGTGGCGTAGTCGGCGGCGGGCAGACCGATGTGCCAGTACAGCTGAGGCACGACGTAGTCGATCCAGCCCTCCCGGATCCACTTCCGGGTGTCGGCGTACAGGTCGTCGTAGGTGCCGACGCCGGCCCGGGTGTCCGAGCCCTCCGGATCCTCGGCGATGTTCCGCCACACCCCGAAGGGGCTGACGCCGAAGGCCACGTGCGGCTTGACGGCCTTGATCCGGACCGACATCTCCGAGACCAGCAGATCGGTGTTGTTCCGCCGCCAGGACGCCTTGTCGGGGAAGTCCGCGCCGTACCGCGCGTACGTCTCGTCGTCGGCGAAGGCCTCCCCGGCCACCGGGTACGGATAGAAGTAGTCGTCCCAGTGCACGGCGTCGACCTCGTAGCGCCCCAGCGCGTCCAGCATCGCGTCCTGGGTGAACCGCCGGACCTCGGGCAGCCCGGGGTCGTAGTAGAGCTTCCCGCCGTACGGCAGCACCCACCCGGGGTGGAGCCTGGCCGGATGGTCGGCGACGAGCCGGGTCGGGTCGGTGTGGTTGGCCACCCGGTACGGGTTGAACCAGGCGTGCAGTTCGAGCCCCCGCGCATGGGCCTCCTCGACGGCCGTGCCCAGCGGGTCCCAGCCGGGGTCGCGGCCCTGCGTCCCGGTGAGGAACTCCGTCCACGGTTCGTACGGCGAGGGCCAGAGCGCGTCGGCGGTGGGCCGGACCTGGAGGACCACCGCGTTGAGCCGGCGCTCGACGGCGGTGTCCAGGTGGGCGAGGAGCTCGGCACGCTGCGCCTCGGCGGTCAGACCGGTACGGGAGGGCCAGTCGCGGTTGAGGACCGTGGCGATCCACACACCGCGGAAGTCGGACCGGGTGGTCGGGTTCGCAGGCCCCTCCGGTGCGGCGCCGGCAGCCGTCCCGACAGCCGCTCGCGCGCCCGTTCCCGCTTCCCTTCCCGCTTCCGCGCCCGCTTCCGCGCCCGGCACCGCTCCCCCGCCCGTCATGGCCAGCGCCGCCCCGGCAGCCGCCCCCGCCACGAAGCCTCTTCTGCCGATAGGCCGCACTTGTACCCCTCCGGTGTCGGATACGTCACACCCACCCGGACAGCATGCCCGCCCCGGACGATCGATCATCGGTTAATGAGCGGTAACGTCGTGGGGTCGAGGCGGACGCACCGGAATCACACGGGCCCCGCCGTCAGAGAAGAGCGAAAGGCACGAGGTGACGGACTCCATGGCCGACATTGAGCGCGTCGGAGTGGTGGGCTGCGGCCAGATGGGCGCGGGCATCGCAGAGGTGTGTGCCCGGAGCGGCCTTGAGGTGAAGGTCGCCGAGACCACCGGCGAGGCGCTGGAGATCGGCCGCGCACGGCTCTACAACTCGCTGGCGAAGGCCGCCGAACGCGGCAAGATCAGCGAGGAGGAGCGGGACTCGACGCTCGCCCGCCTCAGCTTCACCACCGACCTGGGCGAGTTCGCCGACCGCGACCTCGTCATCGAGGCGGTCGTGGAGAACGAGCAGGTCAAGACCGAGATCTTCCAGGTCCTCGACCAGGTGATGACCCGGCCGGACGCCATCCTGGCCTCGAACACCTCCTCGATCCCGCTGGTGAAGCTGGCCGTGGCGACCTCCCGCCCCGACCAGGTCATCGGCATCCACTTCTTCAACCCGGCCCCGGTGCAGAAGCTCGTCGAGCTGATTCCGGCCCTCACCACCTCCGAGGGCACGATCAGCCGGGCCCAGGCCTTCGCGGAGAAGACCCTCGGCAAGCACGCGATCCGCGCGCAGGACCGCTCCGGCTTCGTGGTCAACGCGCTGCTCGTGCCGTACCTGCTCTCCGCGATCCGGATGTTCGAGTCGGGCATCGCGAGCCGCGACGACATCGACAACGGCATGGAGTTCGGCTGCGCCCACCCGATGGGTCCGCTGAAGCTCTCGGACCTCATCGGCCTCGACACGATCGCGTCGATCGCCGACTCGATGTACGCCGAGTTCAAGGAGCCGCTGTACGCCGCTCCCCCGCTGCTCCAGCGCATGGTGGACGCGGGCCGGCTCGGCCGGAAGACGGGCTCGGGCTTCTACCCGTACGCCTGATCCCCCCCAGGACACCGGACGGCCCGTACACACGCACAGGTACGGGCCGTCCGGCCTTTCGCCCGTTCTCGGCCCAGAGCGGCATCGGCTCAGGCGCGTCGGCTCAGGCGCGTCGGCCCAGCCGCCTCGGTCCAGCCGCCTCAGCCCAGCCGCAGATGGTGGAGCATCAGCAGCCCCGCGGCCATGTTCGCGGCCGGGATCTCGCCCCGGGCGATCATGTCGGGGACCTGTTTCAGCGGCACCCAGGCCCGCCGCGAGGACTCGAAGGCGTCCTCGGGCGGTCCGGTGTAGGTGGCCGTCTCCGCCCAGTAGAGGTGGTGGCGGGCATCGGTGAGGCCGTTGGACGGCTCGACGGTGAGGAGATGGCGCAGCGGCCCCGGCCGCCAGCCGGTCTCCTCCTCCATCTCGCGGGCGGCGGCGGCTTCGATTCCCTCGCCGTCCTCGACGACTCCGGCGGCCAGTTCCCAGCCCCAGCTGTCGGTGATGAAGCGATGGCGCCAGAGCATCAGGACTTCGTCGGCCTCGTTGACGGCCGTCGCGACGGCGACCGGGCGGAGCCGGATCAGATAGTGGTCGAGGTGGCGGCCGTCCGGGAGTTCGACGTCCGCGAGGTTCACCTGGAACCAGCGATTCTCATAGACAGAGCGTTCGCTCAGTTTCGTCCACTGCACGTTCTTGCCACCTTCCGACTGGTCGGTGCTTGTTTGGTGGCAATATCGCAGCAGTTCGCGGCTCACAGGGGAACGCGCAGCGCCCCGTCAATGAGCGCCGCAGCCTCCCGGGCATCACTTCCGCCACTGGCCAGGAGGTGCTCCCGCACCTGCCGCAGCCGGTCGCGCAGCCGCCGCGACTCCATCCCCCGCGCCCGCTCGGTCATCTCCACGGCCGTCCGCGCCGCCCCGTCGGCCTCCCCCCGGCGCAGCTCGATCTGACACAGCATGGCGAGCCGGTGCACCCGGCCCCGGTCGTGCGAGGGCACCCCGACGGCCATCGACGCGTGCTCATGGGCCGCGGTGAGATCACCCAGACTGAGCAGGGCCTCGGCGACCTGGACGTTGACGAGTCCCGGCTGGACGTAGCCCGTCTCGGCCGGCTCGTCCCCCGGGCTGATCCGCTCGGCCGCGGCCTCGGCCCGCCGGATGCAGGCCAGCGCGGCCGCCCCGTCGCCCAGATGCGCGTACGCCTTCGCCTGCATCGCCGTCAGATCGGCGGCGAGCGCCGGGGTGATCTGCCGCCCGGCCGTCCGCAGCGCCGCCTCCGCGAACGCCACCGCCTGTCGGTACTCCCCCATGAACAGCGACTGGTTGACGAGGAGCGCGATCACATAGGCACCGAGCCCCCGGTCCCCGCTCGCCTTCGCGAGCCGCAGGGCCTGGTGGAAGTAGCGCTGGGCGAGACCGTGCGCGTCGGCGTCGTACGCGCAGATGCCGGCCACCGCCACGAGTCCGCCGGTGGCGCGGTGCAGCCGCCGGCCGAGGGCGTCGCTGTACGAGCCCCGCAGCAGCGGCGCCGTCTCGGCGGTGAGGAAGCCGACGATCCGGGCGCGGGTCGCGATGCCCCCGGCCTTGCGGTACATCTGCTCGTAGTGGGACCGCGCGGCGCTCAGCACGGTGATGTCGGCGGCGGACACCGTCGTCCGGCCGATCCGGGAGACGTCCACGTCCTCCGGCGGGTTCTCCCACTCCCATACGGGCATCACGGCCGGCGTGCCGGTCACGGCGGGTGCGGCGACTATGTGCGGCCGCTGCTGCTCGTCGGACCGCCACAGGGCGGCCGCGCGCTCCACGAACCCGGAGAGCGGTGAACCGACCGCGAGGACGGGCCCGTCGGGCACCCCGAAGCCGATGTCGTCCAGGGTCACCTGCCGGTGCAGCCGGGCGGCGAGCACCTCGCAGATCAGGTCCGGCACCTGGCCGCGCGGCCGCTGGCCCTTCAACCAGCGTGCCACGGCGGTGTGTTCGTAGCGCAGGGTGAGGCCTCGGGCCCGGCCGGCCCGGTTCACATGGGCGGCGAGGCCGGCGTTCGAGACGCCCGCTTCGTCGAGCAGGGCGTCGAGCAAGGTGTTGGGCTGCATGACCGCTCCGGTCCGCTCCGGCCGCTCGGCTCGATCGCGGTGAACTCAGCGTAGCGGTGGCCGAATTCGTACGGACCGAACCACTGCAGAGAACGCCTTCGCGTCACCACTCACCCACACCCACAGCCACGGCCCACAGCCCACAGCCCACAGCCACAGCCACAGCCACAGCCACAGCCACGACCACGGGAGGATTTCGCACGGGGTGTGAATGAAGTACTCGTTCTTCCGGTCCGCGTACTCTGCCGGGCTCGTCCCCGTACCGCTTGACTGTGCTTCTCGCCGCAAGGCGATGACCGGGCCGCCGGCTCCCCCCTCAAACAGTGCGGCCGCCCGGTCCGTGTCGCCCGCCCCGCTGATCTGCCCGACACTCCGTGGCGGGGCGGGCGACACCGGTCCCGGCCCCCTCCGCTCAACAGTGGGAGGAGGGGGCGGGCCGGGGGCGGCGCAGCCCGGGTTCGGCGGGCTGCGCCGGCACCCGGACACGGTCGTTGCGTACGACGAGCAGGGCGACGTCGTCGGCGAGCCGCCCGCCCGTGTGGTGCAGCAGGGCGGTGTGGACCTCGCGGACGAGCGCCTCGGGCGCCGCGCCGCCCATCCCGGCCAGCACGGTGTCGAGCGCGAAGAACCGGCCCCGGTGGTCGCGGGCCTCCTCGGCGCCGTCGGTGTACAGCACGAGCGTCTCGCCGGGCGTCAACCGGGCCGCGGTGTACGGCGCGAGGACGGCGGGCAGCGGCAGGACCCCGAGCGGGGGCAGCGGGTCGCCGACGGGAAGCAGCTCCACGGTGCGGCCGAGGCGGTACGGGCCGGGGTGGCCGCAGTTGAGCACGGAGAGCCGTCCGTCGGACCGGACCTCCAGGAGCAGCAGGGTCACGAACTCCTCCGCCGCCGGATGTTCGGGCGCCGTCCCGGTCCGCGCCGGGTGCTCGTCCCGGGCCCGCTCCCGCAGATGCCGCTCCAGAGCCCGCTCAAGCCGCCGCAGCACCCCGCCGAGCTCGGCCTCGTCGTGCGCGGCCTCACGGAAACTCCCGAGCACGGCGACCACGGCGCCGAGCGCCGCGAGACCATGACCCCGTACGTCCCCGATGACGATCCGCACCCCGTACGGGGTGGCCACCGCCTCGTACAGATCCCCGCCGACGGACGCGCCCCGGGAGGCGGACAACTGCCCTGCGGCAAGGGCGAGTCCGTCGAGCCGGGCGGGCGGCGGGCGCAGCAGCACCTGCTGGGTGGCGACGGCGACGGCCCGCACGAGCGCCAACTCCCGCGCGAGCCCGCGCCGCAGCCCGAGCACCAGCCCGATGCCGACGGTGAGAAAGACGACACTGGTGGCGATCCTCATCGGCAGCCCGGGCTGCCGGGCCAGCGGACAGCCGAACTTCCATGCCACGGCCACCGCACCCCACACGGTGGGAAGAGCGAGCGGGGCCAGCCGGCGGAGCCGGGAGCCATCGGAGACCAACGACCTCGTACGGATCATGCACGGCCCTTCCCGAGCCCCGACAGCGCCCGAAGGCCCTGCGGCCCACAGGTCCGCCCCTGCGGCCGCGTCGATTCTGCCGACCGCACGCCCCACCGGGGAACACCCCCCGACGATCTCACCCGAAGGAGTGAGCACCCCCGGCGCGCCGCCCTCCGCCAGGTCTTCGCCACCCGCACGCGCGGACGAATGCCGACCGCACGTACGACACTTCGGGTTCCGGAGACGGCGGAGGGCCGCCCCGGGAAATCCCGGGGCGGCCCTCCTCGCGGTCCGGTGCTACGGCGCTCAGGCGCCGCGCAGGACCGCGCCCGTGCGTTCGGACGCCAGGGCGACCGCCGCGTCGCGGGCCGCGGTGGCCTCATCGACCGTGAGGGTGCGGTCCGGGGCGCGGAACTTCAGGGCGTACGCCAGGGACTTGGTGCCCTCGCCGAGCTGGTCGCCGGTGTAGACGTCGAACAGCCGGATGGACTCGAGGAGTTCACCCGCGCCCTCGGTGAGGGCGGCCTCGACGTCGGCGGCCGGGACGTCGCCCGCGACGACCAGGGCGACGTCCTGGGTGGCGACCGGGAAGGAGGAGATCCGAGGAGCCTTCACCGGGCCCTCGTTCGCCTTCTCCAGGCGGTCCAGGTCGATCTCCATCGCGCAGGTGCGGGCCGGCAGGCCGAAGGCCTTGACCACGCGCGGGTGGAGCTCGCCGGCGTGGCCGACGAGGACCTTCTCGCCGTCCACCTCGACGTGGAACGCGGCGCAGCGGCCCGGGTGCCACGGGGCGTGCTGGTCGGCGCTGATGATCAGCTCGACCCCCGCCTCGGCGGCCACGGTCCGGCCGGCCTCGACCGCGTCCGCCCAGTCGGACGGACGGCCCTTGCCCCACCAGCCGGCCTGCTCGCGCGCACCGGCGAGGACGACGGCGGCGCGGCGCGGCTGCGCGGGCAGCACGGCGTTGACCGAGGCGATCTCCTCGTCGGTGGGACGGCGGTCGACGGGCAGCCGGACGGCGACGCCCGGCTGTCCCTCCGGCCGGAAGACCAGACCGGTCTCGAAGAGCGCCAGGTCGTGGCTGCCGCGGCTGTCGTTCCGGCGCAGCGCGCCGAGCAGGCCCGGCAGCAGCGTCGTACGGAGCGCGGGCTCCTCGTCCGAGAGCGGGTTGACCAGCTTCACGAGCCGACGGCGGGCGTCGTCCGCGTCGAGGCCGAGGTTGTCGAGGGCCTGCTCCCCGATGAACGGGTAGTTCAGCGCCTCGACGTAACCGGCGCCGGCCAGGGCGCGGCCCACGCGGCGGTGGACGCGCTGGCGCTCGGTGAGCCCGCGGCCGGCCGGCGGCTTCGGCAGCGTGGAGGGCAGGTTCTCGTAGCCCTCCAGACGGATGACCTCTTCGGCGAGGTCGTTCGGCTCGTTGAGGTCGGGGCGCCACGACGGCACGGTGACGATGAGCTCGTCCTGGCCGTAGACGTCGCAGCCGACCTCCTGGAGGCGGCGGACGACGGTCTCGCGGCCGTAGCCGACGCCCGCGACCTTGTCCGGGTGGTGCGCCGGCATGGTGATCGTGCGCGGCGCGGACGGGGCGCTGATCTCGGTGACCCCGGCCTCGGCCGTGCCGCCCGCGAGCAGCACGAGCAGGTCGACGCAGCGCTGGGCCGCGGCGGCCGCGGCCTGCGGGTCGACACCGCGCTCGAAGCGCTTGGACGCCTCGGAGGCCAGCTTGTGGCGGCGCGCGGTGCGGGCGATCGAGATCGCGTCGAAGTGCGCGGCCTCGATGACGATCTCGGAGGTGCCGGTGACGACCCCGGTCTCCGGGTCCGTCTCCGGGTCGGCGATCTCCGTGTTGGCTCCGCCCATGACACCGGCGATGCCGATCGGGCCGCGGTCGTCGGTGATGACCAGGTCAGCCGCGTCCAGCACGCGGACGGTGCCGTCGAGCGTGGTGATCTTCTCGCCGGCCTCGGCGCGACGCACTCCGACGGGACCGTCGAGCCGGCTCCGGTCGTAGGCGTGGATCGGCTGGCCGAGCTCGAGCATCACGTAGTTCGTGACGTCGACCGCGAGCGAGATCGGGCGCATGCCGGCCTTCTGGAGGCGGCGGCGCAGCCAGATCGGGGACCGGGCCTCGGGCTGCAGACCGACGACGGTGCGCGCGGTGAAGCGGTCGCAGCCGATCGGGTCGGTGACCCGGACCGGGTAGCCGTACGAGTTGGGCGCGGGCACGTCGAGCAGCGCCGGGTCGCGCAGCGGCAGGCCGTACGCGATGGCGGTCTCGCGGGCGACGCCGCGCATCGAGAGGCAGTAGCCGCGGTCCGGGGTGACGGCGATGTCGAGGACCTCGTCGTACAGCTCCAGGAGCTTCGTGGCGTCGATGCCGATCTCCAGCTCCGGCGGCAGCACGATGATGCCGTGGGTGCCGTCGTCGCCCATGCCGAGCTCGTCGCCGGAGCAGATCATGCCCCGGGAGACCCGGCCGTACGTCTTGCGCTCGGCGATCCGGAAGTCACCGGGGAGCACGGCGCCGGGCAGGGCCACGACGACCTTGTCGCCGGCGGCGAAGTTCCGGGCGCCGCAGATGATCTCCTGGGGCTCGCCGGTGCCGTTGGCCTGGCCGACGTCGACGGTGCAGAAGCGGATGGGCTTCTTGAACTCCGTCAGCTCCTCGATGGTGAGGACCTTGCCGACCACCAGCGGGCCGGTCAGGCCGGCGCCGAGCTGCTCGACGGACTCGACCTCGAGGCCTGCCGAAATGAGCTTGGCCTGGACGTCGCGGCCGGTCTCCGTCGCCGGCAGGTCGACGTACTCCCGCAGCCAAGAAAGCGGGACCCGCATCAGATCTCCATCCCGAACGGCCGGGTGAACCGGACGTCACCCTCGACCATGTTTCGCATGTCGTCGACGTTGTGGCGGAACATCAGCATCCGCTCGATGCCGAACCCGAAGGCGAATCCGCTGTACTTCTCGGGGTCCACACCGCAGGCGACGAGCACCTTCGGGTTGACCATGCCGCAGCCGCCCAGCTCGATCCAGCCCTCGCTGCCGCAGGTGCGGCAGGGGCGGTCCGGGTTGCCGACGGACTCGCCGCGGCAGACGTAGCAGAGCATGTCCATCTCGGCGGACGGCTCGGTGAACGGGAAGAAGTTCGGGCGCAGCCGGGTCTTCATGTCCGGGCCGAAGAGCGCCTGGACCATGTGGTCCAGGGTGCCCTTGAGGTCGGCCATGGTCAGGCCCTCGTCGACGGCGAGCAGCTCGATCTGGTGGAAGACCGGGGTGTGCGTGGCGTCGAGCTCGTCGGTGCGGTAGACGCGGCCGGGGCACACGACGTAGACCGGGGGCTCCCGGTCGATGAGCGTGCGGGCCTGGACCGGCGAGGTGTGCGTGCGCAGCACGACACCGGACTCGTCGCCCGTGGTGCCTTCCGGCCCCTCGACGAAGAAGGTGTCCTGCATCTGGCGCGCCGGGTGGTCCGGTACGAAGTTGAGGGCGTCGAAGTTGAACCACTCCGCCTCGACCTCGGGACCCTCGGCGACCTCGTACCCCATGGAGACGAACACGTCGGAGACGCGCTCCATGAGCGTGGTCAGCGGGTGGCGGGCGCCGGCCGGGACGCGGTCGTACGGCAGGGTGACGTCGACGGCCTCCTCGACGAGGACGCGCGCGTCACGCTCGGCCTCCAGCTCCGTCTGGCGGGCGGCGAGCGCCTTGGAGACGACGCCGCGGGCCTGGCCCACGATCTTTCCGGCGGCGGCCTTGGCCTGCGGGGGCAGGGCACCGATCTCCCGGTTGGCGAGCGCCAGCGGCGAGGTGCCACCGGTGTGCGCCGTCTTCGCGTGCGCGAGCGCGTCGAGGTCGCCCGCGGCGGCGAAGGCGGCGAGCGCCTCGTCCCGCATGCGCTCGATCTCTTCCGGTTTCAGTGCCTCGACCTCAACCGGGTCGTACGACTTATTGGGTGCGGACATCTCTTCCCGTGCTTCCGTTGGCTTGGCTGGGCGGCCCCGCTCGACGTCAAGGGCGCAAACGTGCCAAAGGACGAGTCTAACGGGGTGGGGGGATGCGAATGAGCCCGTGGGCGGCCCGGGCGGCTTTCGATCTCGTCCGATCCTGTCCGATCCGGTCGGACTTCGTGCTGGATCTCGTCAGGCGAGATGGGCCGGGGTGCCGACGGGCAGCATAAATCGGAACTCGGCCCCGCCTCGGGGGCCCCTGCCGACGGTGATGGTTCCGCCGTGGGCCTCGACGACGCCCTTGACGATATAGAGGCCGAGCCCGGTGCCGCCGCGCTTGCTGCCCCGCCAGAAGCGGGTGAAGACGCGGCTCATCGACTCCTCGGGGATGCCGGGGCCCTCGTCGCTCACGGTGACCTCCGTCCCCTCTTCTCCATCGGCGCACGTCCTGGCGGGTGCCACCTCGATGGTGACGGTTCCGTCGCCGTGGCGCACCGCATTTTCGAGGAGGTTCCCGAGGATCTGGTCGATCTTGTCGGGGTCGGCCCAGAGCGCGGGCAGTCCGGGCATGATCCGGACGAAGAACCGGTCCGGGGACTGGCCGCCGGTGATGTGCACCTGGACGTGCCGGCCGATGGCGGCGGCGATGTCGACGGGCTGACGCCGCACTTCGAGCCGGCCGGAGTCGATCCGGGAGATGTCGAGGAGTTCGGCGATGAGCCGCTTGATGCGGCCCGCGTCGGCGTCGACGGTCTCCAGCATCAGCCGCTTCTGCTCGTCGTTGAACCGCTCCCACTTGGTGAGGAGGGTGGCGGTGAAGCCCTTGACGGAGGTGAGCGGGGAGCGCAGTTCGTGGGCGACCGTGGCGATGAGCTCGGCGTGGCTGCGCTCGGTGCGACGGCGCGCCTCGGTGCCGCGCAGACAGATCACGACCCGGCGGACCGGTCCGGTGGGGTGCTCGCGGACGTACCGGGCGGAGACGAGGACCTCACGGCCGCCGGGCAGCAGCAGATTGCGCTCGGGCTGGCCGCGGCGGGTGGCGAGGCCGCCGTACGGGTCGGTCAGGGCCCACCAGCGGCGCCCCTTGAGGTCTTCGAGCGGCAGCGCCTGGTCGAGGGGGAGGCCGAGGGCCTTGTCGCCGGGGACGGCGGTGATGCGGCTGGCGGCGGCGTTGAAGGTGACGACCCGGCCGGTCTCGTCGGCGACGACGAGTCCGTCGGGCAGGTCGTCGGGAAGCACGCCGGCGAACCCGTCGGTGTCGGCCGTGGCGGCATCGGCCGTCTCGGCGGCGGCGGGGCTCGAACCCTGCCGGGCAGCGGGCTCGGCGGGGCCGGCCCGCTCCCCGGTGTCCGGTGCGGCCGCCTGGCCCGGTGACTCCTGGGCGTGCGGCGCGGCGCTCCGTGCCTGTGCGGGACTGTCCGTGCCGACCGTCATCCCCGTTCCCCACCCCTCCGTGTAGCGCAGTGGGCCCCCGAGTGCGTCACTCTACTGGGCGGGGAGGGCGGAATGGACCCCTCAGGCGGAGGTTCGGGGCCGCTGTGCGCGGGCGGAGGCGTACAGGCAGACCGCGGCGGCCGTCGCGAGGTTGAGGCTCTCGGCCTTGCCGTGGATCGGGACGCGGACGACGGCGTCGGCGAGGGCCCGGGTCTCCTCGGGCAGCCCCCAGGCCTCGTTGCCGAAGATCCAGGCGGTGGGCCCGCCCATGGTGCCGGCGTCCAGCTCGGCGTCGAGGTCGTCCTGACCCGCCCCGTCGGCGGCGAGGATCCGTACGCCCGCGCTCTTCAGCCCGGCGACGGCCTGCTCGACGGGGACACCGACGGCGACCGGCAGGTGGAAGAGCGAACCGACGGAGGCCCGGACGGACTTCGGGTTGTAGAGGTCGACGGAGGCGTCGGTGAGGACGACCGCGTCGGCGCCGGCCGCGTCGGCGCAGCGCAGCACCGTGCCGGCGTTCCCGGGATCGCGTACGTGGGCGAGGACGGCGACCAGCTTGGGGCGGGCCGCGACGATCTCCTCGAACGGCGAGTCGAGGAACCGGCAGACACCGACGAGCCCCTGCGGGGTGACGGTCTGGGAGACCTCGGCGAGGACGGCGTCGGAGGCGTGGTGGACGCGGGCCCCGGCGGCGAGGGCGGCCTCGATGATGGCGCTGTAGCGCTCGGCGGCCTCGACGGTGGTGAAGAGCTCGACGAGCGTGGGCTCTCCGGTGGAACCGCGGTGCTCGACGGCCTCACGGACGGCCTGCGGGCCCTCGGCGATGAAGAGGCGGTCCTTGCCCCGGAAGTTGCGCTTGGCGAGCCGCCGGGCGGCGACGACGCGCGGGGAACGCGGGGAGATCAGCTCGGGGGTGACCATGAGGTGCGGCGGTTCTCTCTTCGGTGCCGGGTGGCTTCGGGGTCCGGGCTTCAGGGTCCGGGGCTTCGGTGACCGGGGCTTCGGTGACCGGTCGCGTGACCTTCGGTGACCGGTCGCGTGACGTTCGGTGTCCGGTCGCGGAGCCGGTCTCGGGCCGGGGTCGGTGACGCTTCGGGCCTGACTCGGTGGCGCTTCGGGCCGGGGCGGCCCACCTCCACCGAACACCCTTCAGGGGGCAGACGCACCCGGACCCGCAGACGCGTGCGCGCCTGCGGGTCCGGGCAGAAGTACTGCGGCCTGGAAGATCAGGCGGCGGCCTTCGGGGCGTTGACGTCGGCCGGCAGAGCCTTCTGCGCGACCTCGACCAGCGCGGCGAACGCGTTGGAGTCGTTGACGGCCAGCTCGGCGAGGATCTTGCGGTCCACCTCGATGTTGGCGGCGTTCAGACCCTGGATGAGGCGGTTGTACGTCATGCCGTTCTGGCGGGCAGCGGCGTTGATGCGCTGGATCCACAGCCGACGGAAGTCGCCCTTGCGCTTCTTGCGGTCGTTGTAGTTGTAGACCAGGGAGTGGGTGACCTGCTCCTTGGCCTTGCGGTACAGGCGCGAGCGCTGACCGCGGTAGCCGGAGGCCGCCTCGAGGATCGCCCGGCGCTTCTTGTGGGCGTTGACTGCCCGCTTGACGCGTGCCACTTGTTAACTCCTTGTAGCGGGGTCGTGGTGGTCCTCACACGACCCGAAAAACGGATGGTTCCCGGTCTTGGCCGGAAGCTCTCGTCGCCGAGAGCGGGAGATCAAACTCAGATGCCCAGCATCTTCTTGATCTTGGCGGCGTCACCCGGGGCCATCTCGGCGTTGCCGGTGAGGCGACGCGTCAGCTTGGACGACTTGTGCTCGAGCAGGTGGCGCTTGCCGGCGCGCTCGCGCAGGATCTTGCCGGTGCCGGTGACCTTGAAGCGCTTCTTGGCACCGGAGTGCGTCTTGTTCTTCGGCATCGCGCCGTATCTCCTCGTCAGTGGCGCTCCCCACCGGTGCGGGCACCGGTGATCCGGGAGCGTCAAATCTTCGTTTGGTGGTTCCGGGCGGGGCCCAGGGCTGCCTGGTTGGCAGCCCGTCGGGTCACGCCTCGGGGTTCTCGGCCGGGGCTTCCGCCTCGGCCTCGACGACCGGAGCCTCAGCGGCCTCGGCCTCGACCGGAGCCTCCGCCTCGGTCTCGGCGACCGGAGCCTCGGACGTCTCCTCGGAGGTGACGCCCTGACGCTCGGCCTTGCGTGCGGCCTGGGCCTCACGCGCCTCGGCCATGGCCTCGGTCTTCTTCTTGTGCGGGCCGAGAACCATGATCATGTTCCGGCCGTCCTGCTTCGGGTTGGACTCGATGAAGCCAAGCTCCTCGACGTCCGACGCCAGCCGCTGCAGCAGCCGGAAACCAAGCTCGGGACGGGACTGCTCACGACCACGGAACATGATCGTGATCTTGACCTTGTCACCCTGCTTGAGGAACCGGACGACGTGACCCTTCTTGGTGTCATAGTCGTGCGGGTCGATCTTCGGCCGGAGCTTCATCTCCTTGATGACCGTGTGCGCCTGGTTCTTGCGCGCCTCACGGGCCTTCATGGCCGACTCGTACTTGAACTTCCCGTAGTCCATGAGCTTGCACACGGGCGGACGGGCGGTCGCCGCTACCTCGACCAGGTCGAGGTCGTACTCCTGTGCGAGCTCCAGGGCCTTGGCAAGCGGAACAATCCCGACCTGCTCGCCGCTGGGTCCGACAAGTCGCACCTCGGGAACGCGAATCCTGTCGTTGATGCGGGGCTCGGCGCTGATGGATCCTCCTCGGTAGCACCACGCGACCGCCTGGCGGACGGACGCGCATGTCTGTTTCTGGTGAGACCAACCGAGCCGGTACATGAAAAATGCCCCGGACGGGACACAGGCGGGGCTCCACAGAAATACCGGAGCACCGCCGCGGTCAACCGCGGGGCGCACATCGGGCGGCTCCATCGTCCGTACGGAACGATGGGCGCCACCTGACCGGTGACCCGCCACCCGTGAGGGCGGTCAGGTGGGAGTACGGAGCCTCCACTTGTGGGCCGGGCACACAGGTGTCCGGCCGGTCGTTACACAAGGTTAGCAGGACCCGGCGGTCTCCGCTAACCGAGGACCGGCATATCGTATGAGGCATGAGCGAGACGCCCCAGAACGAGTCCCCGGACTCCCCCGACACCGCCGATTCCCCCGACTTCGACGCCATGACCCGCGACATCGCGGAGGTCCCCGCGGTCGAGGTGATCGTGACCGTCGCCGTCAACCTGATGAGCGCCGCCGCGGTGAAGCTCGGACTCACCGAGGAGGGCGACAAGTACAAGGACCTCGACGAGGCCCGCAAGCTGGTGCACGCGCTCGCGGGCCTGCTCGACGCCGGCGCGACGGAGGTGTCGTCCTTCCACGCGGCTCCCCTGCGGGACGGCCTGAAGTCCCTCCAGCTCGCCTTCCGCGAGGCGTCCCTGATCCCGGACGAGCCGGGCCAGGGGCCGGGCGAGAAGTACACGGGGCCGGTGTACGGCTAGGACCTGGTCGGGGGCGGGGGTACGCCCTCGTCGCTTACCGCTTTACGTAGAAGGGCTCGCCCGGAGGCGTGGCCGAGGCCGGCAGGAGTGCCAGGTCGAGGCCCCGCACCAGGCGGGCCCTCAGTGTTTCGTCGGCGGCCAGGGCGCGGGCCACGCGCTGGGCGGCCTCCGCCGGGGAGCCCCCCTCGGCGAGGACCAGGGCGAGGGTGCCGTCGGCGGCGCCGGGGCCCAGGTGGGCACGGAGCACCGCGGGCTCGGCGGCGACGGCGACCCGTACCGCTTCCCGAACGGCGGGGTCGTCGAGGGGGTCGGCGCTGGTGCGGCCCTCGGCGAGGGCGAGCAGGGCCGGGCCGGTCAGCTGGTACGGCACCGGGCCCGCGAGGTCGAGGACGACCGTGTCGGCCTTCTCGTGCGCGGCCGCCTGGAGCGCCTGGTGGAGCGGGACGGCCACGGGCCGGGCCTCCGGGTCCCACAGGGCGAGCGAGGCGATCGAGGTGAAGGCGGGCAGGGCGCGCCGGTCACCGGCGGTGAGGGTGGGGACCGCCATGTCGCTGGTCTTCTCGCGGCGCAGGCCGTTCTCGTCGGTCTCGACCTCGCCGAGGACGGCGACGACGGGGACGAGCAGCCGGGCCTCCCGCAGCGCGTCGAGGACGGGGCCGTGGGCGGTTCTGTCCTCCGCCCAGGCCGCGAGGGCCGCGGCGAGCCGCGGGTCGGCGGTGCCGTCGTCGTCGGAGAAACCGGGGTCCGGGATGTTCTTGAGCGCCACGCACCGAGCCTAACCGCCGCGCGGGGGCGTTCGGTCCGCCGGGTCCTGGCGGGCCCGGTGGGTCCTGGCGGGCCCGGTGAGTCCTGGCGGGCCCGGTGAGTCCTGGCGGGCCCGGTGAGTCCTAGCGGGTCCGGTAGGTCCTAGCGGGTCCGGTGGGCGCGGCGGAGGATCACGGCGGTGAGGAGGAGCAGGGCGCCGAGGCCGCCGGTGAGCGGGGCGAGCAGGCC
Source organism: Streptomyces sp. CB02980 (assembly GCF_014451325.2). Lineage (GTDB taxonomy): Bacteria > Actinomycetota > Actinomycetes > Streptomycetales > Streptomycetaceae > Streptomyces. Next base: position 175,432 of record NZ_JACSCH020000005.1, read on the forward strand.
GATGGGGCGGCTCTCCTCGGGGGCTGGGAGCGGTCCGGGCCCGAAGTGGCGGCCCTGGTAGCCGGTGGCCGTGGTCTTGGGGTCGCCGCCCTTGATCTTCGCGCCGGCCTCGATCGCGGCGGCCGGGTCGACCGTCCCGTACCCCTTGGCGTCGCTGCGGCCGCCCTTGGGGCGGCTGCGGGCGGTGTCGATGAGAAGCCGCTTGACCTGGGCCGGGGTGAGGTCGGGGTGCGCGGAGCGGACCAGGGCGACGGCTCCGGAGGCGAACGCGGCGGCGGCGCTGGTGCCCCAGCCCTCGTAGTAACGGCGGTCCGGGTCGGCGATGGCGATGTCGACACCGGGGGCGCTGACGGTGGCGTACCAGCGGCGGGTGGAGAAGGAGGCGTGGGTGCCGTAGCGGTCGACCGCGGTGACGGCGATGACGCCGGGGTAGGCGGCGGGGTACGAGATGTGGTCGCCCTTCTCGCCCCCGTTGCCGGCGGAGGCGACGACGGACACGCCCTTCGCGAGCGCGTACTGGACGGCGGCGTCCTCGCCGGCGTCCGGGTGGGCGGACTTGGAGTCGTCGCCCAGGGACATGTTGATGACGTCGGCACCGTGGTCGGCGGCCCACCGGATGCCTTCGGCGAGCGCGGTGCCCCGGGTCTTGCGGGCCTTGTCGCGGGACTTGTCGGTGCCTTCGAGGATGACCCGGACCGGCAGGATCCTGGCGTCGGGGGCGATGCCGAGGACGCCGTCGCCGCCGTCGGGGCCGTGGCCGTGCCCGGCGATGATCCCGGCCATGGCGGTGCCGTGCCGGGCCCAGGCGCGGTCGCCCCGGGAGGCCCCGAAGCCGACGAGGTCGCGGCCGGCGAGGACCGAACCCTCGAGGTCGGGGTGCTGGTCGTCGACGCCGGTGTCGAGGACGGCGACGGTGATGCCCTCCCCCTTGGTGGTGCGCCAGGCCTCCGTGGTGTGGAGGGCCTGGAGACCCCACTGCCGGGCCCGGATGGTGTCGGCGTACGCGGGTGTGGTGGTGGCGGGGAGGACGGCGAAGGCGGTGGCGAGGAGGACGGCCGCGGGGGTGCGGAGGCGGGTCACCGGGCGTCCTTCTCCTTGTCCTTCGCCGGCGGGGCGACGGCCGTGCGCAGCAGCTGCTCGAAACGGAGGGTGATGTTCTTGGCCTCGTGGCCGAGGCCGGACTGCGCGGTGGCGTCGGTACGGCCGGCGGTCATGGCGCGGTCGGCGGGCTGCGGGGCCTCGACGGCGCGGCCGTCGGCGAAGCCGGAGACGGCGGTGACGACGACGGGGAGGTCGGTGGGGGCGTTCAGCCACCAGCCGGCCCGCTGCTTCGCGCCGAAGCGGGCCGCGACGGTGCCGGGGCCGGAGAGCGCCGGGGGGACGTCCTGGCCGAGGCGGGCGGTGAGCCCCTGGCCGAGGGTGCGCTGCGTGGTGGCGTCGGCACGGGTGAAGACGAGGCCGACGGTGATCACGCTGCTGGCGGTGGCGTCGGTGTACGTGGCGCGCAGGACGCGCTCGCAGCCGAGCGGCCGGAGGGTGGCGAGGAGGCCCTTGGCCAGGACCGCCGGCGAACAGACGGCGTCGGGGGCGACGACGATCCGGGTCCAGGTACGGGCGGCGCCGCCCGGCCCCGCGCCGGGTCCTGCGAGGGTGCGGGGGAAGAGGGTGTCGACGGGGGCGTTGTGCCAGAGGTCCTTGGCCTGGGTGTACCCGGCGGGTTCGGCGGGCTCCCCGGACTCGGCGGCGGCCAGCCACATGCCGGCGAGGGCCCCGCCGATGAGCCCGATCCCGAGCACGGCGCAGACGCCGACGGCGATGGCCCGCCCGGTCCGCCGCTCCCGCACGGGCCGGAGCCGCGTGGTGGTCTCGGCGGGAGTCTCGGGCGGCAGGGCGGCGGTGGCGGCCCGGTGGGCACCGTGGCCGTGGGCGTGGCCGAACGGGGTGGAGTGGGGCCGGGCGTGGTGGGGCACGGCGGGACCGGAAGCGGGGCGCGCGTGGGCGGGAGCGACCGGGGCGGGGCCTGCGGCGGCGGGCGCGGGGTTCGTCCGGCGGGGCGTCGGCCGGGCCGGCGCGGGCTGCGGGTGGGGGGCGGTGGGACCTGCGGCCGGCCGCGGGAGGGTGGCGGGCGCGGGCCGGGACGGGGCGGCGGACGCGGGCTGCCAGGGGGCGCCGGGCGCCGGAGCGGCAGGACCGGGCATCGGCCGATTCGGAGCGGCAGCCGCCGAACCCGGACCTGAGGCGGAGGCGGAAGGAGCGGGCATCGTCCGGGGCGAGCTGCCGGTTTCACCCGGGGCCGGCACGGCGGAGGTCACTGCGGAGACCGGGGAAGCCGGAGGAGCCGGCGGGCGGAACGGTGCAGCCGGAGGAGCCGGCAGGCGGAACGGTGCCGCCGGAGCGGTCGTCGGGCGGGGCGGGGTCGCCGGCGTCGAACGCGCGGGACCGGACGCCGGACGGCGCGGAGCGGCGGACGGAGTCGCGGAACCCGCCAACGGAGGCATCGGCTGCGAGACCGCCGAGCTCGCCCGCGGCGGAGCCGCCGGGCCGGAGACCCGACCGGACGGAGTCGCCGGAGCGGGCACCGGGCGGGACCCGGCCGCAGGGGAGGCTGCGGGACCGGACGCCGGAGCGGTCGAGCCTGGAGGCGGGGACCCCGCCGCAGGAGGGGCTGCCGGGCCTGACGTCGCAGATGCGGGGCGGCCTGGAGCCGTACCCCCGGGCAGGGTTGCCGGGGTCGCGGGGCCCGGTGCGGGCCGCACCGGAACCTCGGGCGCTCGGGTCGCCGGGCCGGACTCCGGGCGCACCGCAGGCGCCGAGGCCACCCGTGGCGGAGCCGACGGTGCCGTCGCGGTGGTCGCCGGGCGGGGCGCGGTCACGGCCGTCGAGGCCGTGGGCACGGTCACCGGGCGGGGCGCGGTCTCAGGAGGCCTCGGCTGGGTCGCCGGGGCCGTCGCGGCCACCGGTCCGACCCCTGGCGCCGGCGGCGCGTCCCCCGGTCTGATCGGTCGCAGCCGCGTCGTCGTCTCCATCTCGGACGGGGCCGGGGCCGGGTCCGGTCGGAGGAGGGCGTCCGTGATGCGGGAGGTCGTGCCGGGGCGCTGTTCGCCGGTCATCCCCGTCCCCCCGCTCGTGTCGACAATGCCCGTCACTCTACGGGCTGTTCCCCCTGGTACGGGAACCCAGGGGCTACCCACCCGTAAACCTGTCTGGCAAGCTCGGGCCATGACTCCCCGTGCCGCCGACCGGGCCCGTTACGACCGGGCCACCGCTCATCTCGACGCGCCCGTGGCGATCGTCGATCTGGAGGCCTTCGACGCCAACGCGGACGACCTCGTGCGCCGGGCCGGCGGCAAGCCCGTCCGGGTCGCGAGCAAGTCCGTGCGGTGCCGGGCGCTCCTGGAGCGGGTGCTGGCGCGGGAGGGCTTCGCCGGGATCATGTCGTTCACGCTCGACGAGTCGCTGTGGCTGGCCCGTGCCGGGTTCGAGGACGTGCTCCTCGCCTATCCGTCGGCGGACCGCACCGGCTTCGGCGAGCTGGCGCGCGATCCGAAGCTGGCGGCCGCCGTGACGGTGATGGTCGACGACGTGGCGCAGCTGGATCTGATCGACGCCTCCCGCGCGGGCGGGACGGAGGAGGTCCGGGTCTGTCTGGAGCTGGACACGGCGCTCAGCCTCCTCGGCGGCCGGATCCGCGTCGGTGCCCTTCGCTCCCCGCTGCGCGAGCCCGCGCAACTCGCGGAGCTGGCCCGTTCGGTGGTGCGGCGCCCCGGGTTCCGGCTGGTCGGGATCATGGCGTACGAGGGGCATGTCGCGGGTGTCGGCGACGCGATCGCCGGCCGGCCGCTGCGGTCGCGGGCGATCCGGCTCATGCAGGCGGCGGCCCGCAGGGAGCTGGCCGAGCGCAGGGCGGCCGTGGTGCGTGCCGTCCGGGCCGTGGCACCGGACCTGGAGTTCGTGAACGGCGGGGGCACCGGCAGCGTGCAGCACACGGCCGCCGAGGACGCGGTGACGGAGATCGCCGCGGGTTCGGGGCTCTTCGTGCCGCGCCTCTTCGACAACTACACCTCGTTCAACGGCCGGCCCGCGGCGCTCTTCGCGCAGCCCGTCGTCCGCCGCCCGGGTGTCGGCGTGGTGACCGTCCTCGGGGGCGGCTATCCCGCGTCCGGGGCCGCCGGGCCCGACCGGCTGCCCGTGCCGTATCTGCCGGAGGGGCTCACGTACGACCCCCAGGAGGGTCCGGGCGAGGTGCAGACCCCGCTGCTCGGCTCGCCGGCCGACGATCTGCGGATCGGCGACAAGGTGTGGTTCCGGCACGCGAAGGCCGGCGAGCTGTGCGAGCGGTTCGAGAGCCTGCGGCTGGTCGAGGGCGACCGGATCACGGCGACCGTGCCGACGTACCGGGGCGAGGGGCAGACCTTCCTCTAGGACGGGAAGACCCGGTCCGACTGGTCCGGGATCACGCTGCCGTCGGGCCGACGGACCGGTTCCGCCGTACCGTCGGGCGCCGTGTATCCGGTGGTGGCGCAGGGGTACGGGGTGGTCTTGCGCTGCTTCGGCTCGATGAACATGGGGTTGACGATCCAGCGGCCGTCGCCGTTCTCGTACGCCCGGCACATGAGTTCGTTCTTGTTGCGGTTGAGGACCAGGCGCAGTCCGGTGGCGTCCCGCAGGAACGAGATGTCGGTGTCGGAGTCACCGGCGGCGAAGACCTGGCGCCGGGAGGCGGGCTGGACGCGCTCGGCGGCGGGGCCGCGGACGCCGAAGATCTCCTGGTTGATCCAGCAGCGCTTGCCGTCGATGTAGGTGATCATCCCGTCCTCCCCGTCCCGCACCGTCCCGCAGCCCTTGAGGTGGGCGGTGAGCCGGCCGTGGTCGGTGGTGTTGCGGATCCCGAGGGCGTGGGAGGGCTGGACACCGACGCCCTTCGCCCAGACGTCGACGACGGGTTCGGGTGAGGCCGAGACGATCCAGACGTCGAAGCCGGCGGCCCGGAGCGTACGGATCAGGTCGCGCTGCTGGGGGTAGTAGCGGACCCAGCCGGTGACCCGGGCGGTGCCGACGCGCTGGGTGGCGCCCTGCGGAGCGGCGAGGTTCTCGGCGCGGGCGGCGGCGGCGAAGGACTCGACCTCGCGGGTGGTCCAGCCGCGCAGGAGCTGGGCGAGCCAGGCGTACTGCGGTTCCATGCGGCGGTGGTCGAAGCCGGCGAACGCGTCGGCGCCGCCGCTGGTGGCACCGGTTCCGTAGACGGCGAGGATCTCGTCGGCGCATCGGGTGTCGGTGGCGGTGGGGAGGGTGCGTACGCGGGAGGGGCAGGCGTCTCCGAGGGCGGCCGCGGCCTCGGGGGTCAGATACCGGCTGGTGGTGGACCAGTCGCCGTTCCTCGGGGGCCGGACGCGGTCATTGCGGAGCAGCCAGTAGAGGGTGGCGTCGCCGACGTCGTTCTTGATGACGGTGTTGTCCCAGTCGAAGACCGCGACCGGCTTCCTCCCCTTGTCGCGGCAGTGGTCGGCGACGAGGGCGTCGACGCGTGCCTTGTTGTCGCCGTACCAGCCCTCGGAGACCGTGAGGGTGGGGCACGGCCGGGGCGCGCGGTGCTCCTGGGGCTTCGCCTCGGCGGTGGTGGCGGAGCCGAGGCTCGTCGCGGCGAGGGCGAGGGCGGCTGCGGCGGCCGCGGACGTACGGACTCGGGAACGTCGGTTCATGATCACTCTCCTGTCGGGGCTGTTCCGGACACGGAACAGCCGGGCGCCTTGCGACGCCCGGCTGCCCGGTGGGGATGTGGGGGTGTGGGGGGGGGTGGCGGCGGTCTAGAGGGGCGTCACGTACGCGCCCGCGATGCCTCCGTCGACCAGGAAGTCGCTGGCGTTGACGAAGGACGAGTCGTCGCTCGCGAGGAAGGCGACCGCGGCCGCGATCTCCTCGGCCTCGGCGAAGCGGCCGACCGGGATGTGGACCAGGCGGCGCGCGGCCCGCTCGGGGTCCTTGGCGAACAGCTCCTGGAGGAGCGGGGTGTTCACCGGTCCGGGGCACAGGGCGTTGACGCGGATGCCCTCGCGGGCGAACTGCACGCCGAGCTCGCGGGACATCGCGAGCACGCCGCCCTTGGAGGCGGTGTACGAGATCTGGCTGGTGGCCGCGCCCATGATCGCGACGAAGGAGGCGGTGTTGATGATGGAGCCCTTGCCCTGGCGGCGCATGTACGGCAGGGCGGCCTTGCAGCACAGGTAGACCGAGGTGAGGTTGACGTCCTGGACGCGCTTCCAGGCGTCCAGGCCGGTCTCCAGGATGGAGTCGTCGTCGGGCGGCGAGATGCCGGCGTTGTTGAAGGCGATGTCGACGGACCCGTAGGTGTCGAAGGCGGTCTTGAACAGCGCCTCGACCTGCTCGGGGTCGGTGACGTCGACCTTCACGAAGGTTCCGCCGACCTCCTCGGCGGCGGCCTTGCCGGCGGTCTCGTCGATGTCGCCGCAGACGACGTTGGCGCCCTCGGAGGCGAGGCGGCGGGCGGTGGCGAGGCCGATGCCGCTGCCGGCTCCGGTGATGACGGCGGTGCGGCCGACGAGCCGGCGGCAGACGATCTCTTCGGTGCTGGTGCTGGTCATGTGTGCTCAGGCCTCCGTGCTGATGAAGACGTTCTTGGTTTCGGTGAAGGCGGTCAGGGCGTCGGGGCCGAGTTCGCGGCCGAGGCCGGACTGCTGGTAGCCGCCGAACGGGGTCCAGTAGCGGACGCTGGAGTGGGAGTTGACGGAGAGGTTGCCGGCCCGGACGGCGCGGGAGGCGCGCAGGGCGCGGCCGACGTCCCGGGTCCAGATCGAGCCGGACAGGCCGTACTCGGTGGCGTTGGCGAGGCGGATCGCGTCGGCCTCGTCCTCGAAGGGGAGGACGACGGCGACGGGTCCGAAGACCTCCTCGACGGCGCAGGGGGCGTCCTCGGAGAGGCCGGTGAGGACGGTCGGCGGGAACCAGAAGCCGGGGCCCTCGGGGGCCTTGCCGCGGATGCCGGGGAGGTCGTCCGGCACGTAGGAGCGGACGCGGTCGAGCTGGGCGCGGGAGATGAGCGGGCCCATCTGGGTGCGCTCGTCGGCGGGGTCGCCGACGACGATCTCCTCGATCGCGGGGGTGAGCAGCTCCATGAAGCGGTCGTACACGCTCCGCTGGACGAGGATGCGCGTACGGGCGCAGCAGTCCTGGCCGCTGTTGTCGAGGAACGACATGGGCGTGGCCGCGGCGGCGGCTTCGAGGTCGGCGTCGGCGAAGACGATGTTGGGGCTCTTGCCGCCGAGTTCGAGGGTGAGCCGCTTCACCTGGCCGGCGCACTTCGCCATGATCGACTTGCCGACCCCGGTGGAGCCGGTGAAGACGATCTTGGCGACGCCGGGGTGTTCGACGAGGGCGTTGCCCGCGACCGGGCCGGTGCCGGGGAGGACCTGGAAGAGGCCTTCGGGCAGGCCCGCCTCCAGGGCGAGTTCGGCGAGCCGGAGCGCGGTGAGCGGGGTGGTCTCGGCGGGCTTGAGGAGGACGGCGTTGCCGGCGGCGAGGGCGGGTGCGGTGGCCCAGGCGGCGATCGGCATGGGGAAGTTCCAGGGGGCGATGACGCCGACGACACCGAGCGGTTCGAGGATCGTGACGTCCAGGCCGCCGGCCACCGGGATCTGGCGCCCGTTGAGGCGCTCCACTCCCCCGGCGGAGAAGTCGAGCAGGTCGCGGACGTTGCCGGCCTCCCAGCGGGCGTTGCCGATGGTGTGGCCGGCCTCGGTGACTTCGAGGCGGGCCAGTTCCTCGACGTGGTCGTCGACGACGGCGGCGAAGCGGCGGAGCAGCCGGGCGCGGTCGGCGGGCGCGGCTGCGGCCCAGCCGCGCTGGGCGGCGGCGGCCCGTGCGACGGCGGCGTCCACGTCGGCCGGGGTCGCGGCGGGGACGGTGGCGACCGGCTCCTCGGTCGCCGGGTTCAGTACCTGGAGCAACTCGTTCCTCTCAGAGGCGTACGCGGGGAAGGTCCGGATCCTCCGGGTCAGTGGCGTTCGAAGGAGCGGCGCAGTTCCCAGTCCGTCACGGCCGCGTCGAAGGCGTCGAGTTCGACGCGGGCCATGTTGCGGTAGTGGGCGACGACCTCGTCCCCGAAGGCGGCCTTGGCGATCTCGCTGGTCTCCCAGAGTTCGGCGGCCTCGCGCAGGGTGGTGGGCACGTGCGCGTACTCGGCGGTGTAAGCGTTCCCGGTGCAGGGCTCCGGGAGTTCGAGCTGCTGCTCGATGCCGTACAGGCCGGCGGCGACCAGGCCGGCGACGGCGAGGTACGGGTTGACGTCGCCGCCGGGGAGGCGGTTCTCGAAGCGGGTGGAGCGGCCGTGGCCGACGACCCGGAGCGAGCAGGTGCGGTTGTCGTGGCCCCAGGCGACCGCGGTGGGCGCGAAGGAGCCGGGCTGGAACCGCTTGTAGGAGTTGATGTTGGGGGCGTAGAGGAGGGAGAAGTCACGGAGGGCGGCGAGCTGTCCGGCGAGGAAGTGCCGCATGGTCGCGGACATCCCGTGCGGGTCGTCCCCTGCCATCACGTTCGTCCCCTCGGCATCCTGGAGGGAGAGGTGGATGTGACAGGAGTTGCCCTCGCGCTCGTTGTACTTCGCCATGAAGGTGAGCGAGTAGCCCTCCTGGGCGGCGATCTCCTTGGCGCCCGTCTTGTAGACGGCGTGTCCGTCGCAGGTGACGAGGGCCTCGTCGTACTTGAAGGCGATCTCGTGCTGGCCGGGGTTGCACTCGCCCTTGGCGGACTCGACGGTGAGTCCGGCGCCGGTCATCTCGTTGCGGATGCGGCGCAGGAGGGGTTCGATGCGTCCGGTGCCGAGGACGGAGTAGTCGATGTTGTACTGGTTGGCGGGGGTGAGGTCGCGGTAGTTCGCGTCCCAGGCCTGCTCGTAGCTGTCCTTGAAGACGATGAACTCGAGCTCGGTGCCGACGTGCGCGGTGAAGCCGTGCTCCGCGAGTCGCTCCAACTGGCGCCGGAGGATCTGGCGGGGCGCCGCGACGACGGGGGTGCCGTCGCCCCACGCGAGGTCCGCCGTCACCATGGCGGTGGCCTCGTTCCAGGGGAGTCGGCGGAGGGTGGTGAGGTCGGGGTGCATCGCGAAGTCGCCGTAGCCGCGGTCCCAGGAGGACATCTCGAAGCCGTCGACGGTGTTCATCTCGGTGTCGACGGCCAGGAGATAGTTGCACCCCTCGGTGCCGTGGCCGAGTACCTCGTCCAGGAAGAACGGGGCGGCGAACCGCTTGCCCTGGAGCCGCCCCTGCATGTCGGGGAAGGCCAGGACGACGGTGTCGATCTCGCCGCTCGCGACGAGGGCACGGAGCTCCTCGACGGTGAGCGGGGGTTTGCGGTCTGCCACGGGATTGCTCCTCCTTCGGCCTGCCGGAAGCCATAAGGTATTGCGGAAGACCATTGCTTGGGAAGTGCTGACGAGAGGGAATCGACAACGTGGCCAGTACGAGTGAATCGGCGGACCGGCTGACGCCCGTGCTGCGGCCGGTCCGGGCGGGCAACGGCTTCGAGGAGGCCCTGGAGCAGATCCTCCAGGTGGTACGGCTCGGACTCGTGCCCGGCGGGGAGCGGCTGCCCGCCGAGCGGGAGCTGGCCGACCGGATGGGGATCAGCCGGGTGACCCTGCGCGAGGTCCTCAAGGTCCTCCAGGAGCAGGGCCTCGTGGAGAGCCGGCGCGGCCGCTACGGCGGAACGTTCGTGCTCCCCCGCGTCCAGACCGCCGACGAGGACGAGCTGCGCCGCCGTATCGCCACGGTCGACATGGAGGACACCCTGCGCTTCCGGGAGGTCCTGGAGGTCGGGGCCGCCGGGCTCTGCGCGGCCCACGGTCTCGACGCGGCGGGCGCCGAGCGGCTGCGGACGGCCGTGGCGGCGACCCATGACGCCCCGCTGGCCGACTACCGCCGCCAGGACACCCTGCTCCACCTCACCCTGGCCGAGCTCTCCGGCTCGCCGACGCTCACCGCGCAGTACGCCGCCGTACGGGCCACCGTGAACGACCTGCTGGACTGCATCCCGCTGCTCGTGCGCAACCTGGAGCACTCCCAGCACCAGCACACCGCCCTGGTGGAGGCGGTCCTTGACGGAGACGCGGACGCGGCGCGCGAGGTGATGCGGGAGCACTGCTCGGGGACGGCTGCGCTGCTCCGGGGGTTCTTGACATGAGACGGGCGCCCTCGGGTACGTAACCCGAAAGTAACGCACGGGGGTTGCGCTCTCACGTCTGCACCGCAAAGGTATGGCACCAATCCATTGGGCCCGTTGCGGGGAGCTGACGCTGCCATGACGCTCGAAGAAACCACCGGGAGTTCCGGAGGCACCACCCCACCGCAGGACGACTACCTGGAGCGCCGCGCACTGCGCCGCGGCAGCGCCGGGTGGCTCCTGCTCACCGGGCTCGGCGTCGCCTACGTCGTCTCCGGGGACTTCTCCGGCTGGAACATCGGCCTCTCCAAGGGCGGCTTCGGCGGACTCGCCATCGCCACGGTCCTGATGGGCGCGATGTACGCCTGTCTGGTCTTCGCCCTCGCCGAACTCTCCGCCATCCTGCCCACCGCGGGCGGCGGTTACGGCTTCGCCCGCCGGGCGCTCGGCACCTGGGGCGGGTTCCTCACCGGCACCGCGATCCTCATCGAGTACATCCTCGCGCCCGCCGCGATCTCCATCTTCATCGGCGACTACGTCGAGTCCCTCGGCCTGTTCGGCCTGGAGTCCGGCTGGCCCGTCTATCTGGTCTGCTTCGCGCTCTTCATCGGGATCCACCTGTGGGGCGTGGGCGAGGCCCTGCGCTTCAGCCTGATCGTGACGGCCATCGCGGTCGCGGCGCTCGTCGTCTTCGCGCTCGGCGCCCTCACCGACTTCCACGTCGACGGACTGAACGACATCCCGGTCGACGGCGAGGCCTTCGGGGCCAACTCCTGGCTGCCGTTCGGTCTCCTCGGGATCTGGGCGGCGTTCCCCTTCGGCATGTGGTTCTTCCTCGGCGTGGAGGGCGTGCCGCTCGCCGCCGAGGAGGCGAAGGACCCGGTGCGGTCGATGCCGAAGGCGCTCGCGATCTCCATGGGCATCCTGGTGCTGCTCGCCGTGATGACCTTCTTCGCCGCGACCGGGGCGCGCGGTGCGGCCGCCGTCCAGGAGGCGGGAAACCCGCTGGTCGTGGCGCTCCAGGGCGACGGGGAGCCGACCGCGCTCAGCCGTTTCGTGAACTACGCGGGCCTCGCCGGTCTGGTCGCCTCCTTCTTCTCCCTCATCTACGCCGGCTCGCGCCAGCTGTTCGCCCTCTCCCGGGCGGGCTACCTGCCCCGGTTCCTCTCCCTCACCAGCCGCCGCAAGTCGCCGTACCTGGGACTCCTGATCCCCGGCGCGATCGGCTTCGCGCTGGCCGCCGGGACCGGGGACGGGGCCCGGATGCTGAACATCGCCGTGTTCGGCGCCACCATCTCGTACGCCCTGATGGCGCTCTCCCACATCGTGCTGCGGCGCCGCGAGCCCGGCCTGCACCGGCCGTACCGCACACCCGGCGGCATCGTCACCTCGTCGGTGGCGTTCGTCCTGGCCCTTTCGGCCCTCGTCGCGACCTTCCTGGTGGACCGGACGGCGGCGTTCATGGCACTCGGGGTGTACGCGATCGCCCTCGCCTACTTCGCGTTCTACAGTCGACACCATCTGGTGGCCAGGGCGCCCGAGGAGGAGTTCGCCGCGCTCGCGGCCGCCGAGGCCGAGCTCGCACGCGACTGACCGTCCGTACCCGATCCCCTACCCCGCGCCCCCTTCCCCCGCCCCCGTACACCGCTCTCCTGGAGGACGTTCCGTGTCCAAGCCGCTCATCGGCGTGACCACCTATCTGGACCAGGCCCGCTGGGGCGTGTGGGACATGCGGGCCGCGCTGCTCCCCGCGCCGTACCCGCGGCTCGTCCAGGAGAGCGGGGGGATCGCGGTGATGCTGCCGCCCGACGCACCGGAGGCCGCCGCGGCGGTGGTGGCCCGGCTCGACGGACTGGTGATCGCGGGCGGGGCGGACGTGGAGCCCGTACGGTACGGGGCCGAGCCCGACTCCCGTACCGGCCCGCCGGCCCGGGAGCGGGACGCCTGGGAGCTGGCCCTGATCGAGGCGGCCATCGCCTCGGGGACCCCGCTGCTCGGCATCTGCCGGGGCATGCAGCTCCTGAACGTGGCCCGGGGCGGGACGCTGATCCAGCACCTGGACGGGCACGTCGAGGCGGTCGGGGTGATCGGCCGGCACGCGGTGAAGCCGGTGCCGGGGAGCCGGTACGCCTCCCTGGTGCCCGAACTCGCCGAGGTCCCGACCTACCACCACCAGGCCGTGGACCGGCTGGGCTCGGGGCTCGCGGTCTCCGCCCACGCGGAGGACGGCACGGTGGAGGCGGTCGAGCTGGCCGACCCGGACTGGGTCCTGGGCGTCCAGTGGCATCCGGAGATGGGCGACGACCTGCGGGTGATGCGGGGCCTGGTCGAGGCGGCGGGAGTACGCCGGGACTGAAGGTCCCGCGCGGCACCGGTGCGCGGTGGTGGGCGCGCCCCGCCTCAGCGCCGGGGTGCGGTGAGCGGGGTCCAGGTCCCGGGCCCCGCCGAGCAGGGGCCTCCGTCGTGCACCCTCAGGCGCCGCTCGGCCGGGTCGACGGCCACGGTGGCGAGGGTCGCCCACCGGCTGCCGAGTCGGCCTTCGGCCGGGGCGTGGCAGCACACCTCGGCACCGTCGTCCCGATGGGCGGTGAGCAGTCCGACGAGCGACTCCGGGCCGAGCGCCGCGCCGTCGGACGCGTCCAGGCCGGATGGCTCCGGGCCGGACGGGTGGCGACCGAACGCGTCCCGTCCGGCTGTCTCCAGGCCTGCTGTCTCCAGGCCTGCTGTCTCCAGGCCTGCTGTCTCCAGGCCTGCTGTCTCCAGGCCTGCTGTCTCCAGGCCGGACGTCCCCGCGTCGGACGTCCCCGCGTCGGACGTCCCCGCGTCGGACTCTTCGGTGCCGGGCCCGCCGCCGTGGGTGAGCACGCGTTCCGTGAGCAGCCGGTGGCGGTCGTACGTCTCCGGCTCCCGGCGGCCGCGCAGTTCCCCGGCGGCCAGGGCCGGGGCGAGGAAGTGGTTGGTGCGCACGAGCCAGCCCCGGTCGTCCGGGGCGACCACGGCCGAGCCGGCCGGGGCGAGTTCCACGGACGCGGCCCGGTCCGCGGTCACCACGGTGACGACCGTGGAGGCCGAGACGGGGGCGCCGGTCAGCATGCCGACCGCCTCGGCGAACGATCCGGCCGCGCCGAGCACCTGACGGGCGACCAGGTGGACGGGCACTCCGGTCGCGGCGTCGTCCGCGTGGCCGAGGATGTTGAAGAGCACGCCCACGCCCGCCTCGTTGACGCCGATCTTCGCGAGGATGCCGTACTCGGTGATCCCGGCGAAGCCCTGGGCGTCCCCCGCCACGGTCTGGAGGTGCCAGGCGTCGGCGAGCTCCTGGTGCCAGTCCCAGCACTGGCCGCCGGTGGTCCGGGGGCCGACCCGGACGAGGGTGGAGCACTCGCCCGTGCGGGGCGCGCCGGCCTCGGCGAGGATCTCGGTGCGGGCGTTGAGCGCGGCGATCGTCCAGAACGGCATTCCGGCGCCCTCGGCGACTCCCTCCATCTCGGCGACGAGCTCCGGAGCCCAGGCCCGGGCCGCCTTGACGGTGCGGAGGGCGAGGGCGGGCACGTCGAGCGTCCGGGCGTTCCCGGCGGCGACGGTCGCGAAGAGTTCCTCGTACACCTGCCACGCGCGCGTGATGTCGGCGCGGGCCTGCCGGCCGCGGTCCTCGCCGCGTCGGCGGGGTGTGTCCCCGGTGATCCGGAGGGTCGTACGGCGAGGGCTGTTCACGCCTCCGCCCGGGCGGCGAGCAGGGTGCGGTCCTTGCGCATGAGGAGGGCGTACAGGGCGGCGGCGACGACCATGCCGACGGGGAGGGAGAGGTCGATGCCGCCGAGGGCGGCGGCGACCGGGCCCGTGTAGAGGGTGTTGACGCAGAGGGCCGCCGCGGTGACGCCGGCGACGAGCGCGAGGGCACCGGCCGGGTTGACGCCGGCTTTGTACCAGAAGGGGCTGCCGGGGGTCTCGTCCGAGAGCGCGAGGCCGTCGTAGCGGCAGCGGCGCAGCAGGACGTCGGTGGCGTAGACCGCCATCAGGGGGCCGATCAGGACGGTGATCACCTGGAGTGCGTTGCTGACGGTGTCGAGGAAGTTGGAGACGAGCAGCCCGTAGAGGGTGAGGGCGACGGCGACGGCCCCGTCGAAGAGGACGCTGACGGAGCGTCGGATGCGGAGGCCGACGGCCTGGAGCGCGAGTCCGGCGCTGTACGCGGTCAGGGCGTTGATGGAGATGGTGCCGAGGACCAGGGCGAGCAGGAAGACCGGGACGAACCAGCCGGGCAGGATCTCCTGGAGCGCGGTCTGCGGGTCGGTCATGTCGACGGCGGTGGCGGCGAAGGCGCCGAGCGAGCAGACGACGACGCTGGGCAGGAAGGCACCGAGCGCGTTCCAGCCGATGATCGCCTTCTTCGAGGCGGTGCGGGGCAGGTAGCGGGAGAAGTCGGCGCTCGTGGTGTACGAGAGCGGGCCCGAGGCGATCATCGTGGTGCCGGCGAGGAGCAGGGCCCAGAGCTCGACTCCGCCGGGCTGCTCGGCGGGGGCGTACGAGAAGTCGGCGTGCCGCAGGACGGCGAACGCGACGACGGCGAAGGCCCCGGCGAGGACCAGGGTGATCGGCAGGTACAGCTTGATGATCAGGCCGTGCCCGTAGACGCTGATGATCAGCGTGAGCGCGGCGATGACCACGATGACGGCCACCTTGACGGGGGTGTCGGCCGTGATGCCGGCCCTCTCGACGAGCGCGAAGGCCGCGGTGGCCGCGGCGGCCAGGTTGAGGGCGAAGTAGCAGACGGAGACCAGCCAGCCGCCGACCGCGTTGTTCACACGGTTGCCGAGGACGCCGTAGACGGCCCGGGTGATCACCTCGCTGGGTGCGCCGGCGGCCGGTCCCGAGGTGGCGAGGAGGCCGGGGAGCAGCCAGAACAGGTTGCCCACGACCGTCACGGCGACGGCCTGCCAGAGGTTCAGGCCCATCAGGACGAGGGCTCCGCCGATGACGAGGCTGAGGTAGTTGACGTTCGCCGCGGCCCACACGGAGAAGAGCTCGCGGGGGTGCCCGTGGCGCTCGGACTCGGGGATGTGGTCGATGCCGTGCGCCTCGATGCGGCCGGGCCGATCGGTCTCCTGCAAGGCGACCTCTGCGCCCTGAGGGCCTGGGAGCGGGTCGGGGATCGTGGAAGCCATGCGGCCCTCCGGATGCGTGTGGTGCCCACCTGGTTGCTTATTGGTCGCACACTCAATAGCATCGCGGTTATGTCGTCAAGCGTCCAGCGCAAGAGAGTTCGGAAAACACCCGAAGCCCGGCGGGCGGAGATCGTGGAGACCGCCGCACGCGTCGCCCTGACCGAGGGGCTCGAGTGCGTCACCCTCCGGCGGATCGCCGAGGAGCTCGCCGTACGACCCGGTCTGATCAGCCACTACTTCCCCTCGGCGGAGGATCTGGTGGGCGAGGCGTTCAGCGTGGCCGCCACCGGTGAGCTCGACGCGCTGCTGCCCGCCGAGCGCCCCCACGGGACCCCCACGCAGTGGCTCGCGCACTACTTCGCGCTCTCGGCGGGCGAGGCGTACGACGACATCAGCCGCCTCTGGATCAACGCCCGGCACCTCAGCCGCTACCGGCCCGTCCTGCGCGACCGGGTCACCGAGCAGGAACTCGCCTCCGACGACCGTCTGGAGCAGCTCATCCGCGAGGGCGTCGCACGCGGCGAGTTCCACACGGAGGACCCGCGTGCCACCGCCATCCAGATCCTGGTGGTGCTCGACGGCCTCGGCGCCCACGCCAACTCCGACCGGACCGACCGGCCGGAGGCCGTGACCCGGATGGCCCTGACCACGGCGGAACGCGAACTCGGCCTGCCGCACGGCGCGCTGACCGACGTACCGCCGCCGACCGAGCCCGCCGCCTGACCGACCCCGACACCGAGGCCACCCGCGAGCCGGCCTGACCCGTCCCTACGCCGAGGCCACCCGCGAGCCAGCCTGACCGACCCCTTCGTCGAGGCCCCCGCGGGCCTCCGCACCCGTCCCTTCCTGGAGCCCTGGAGCCACCCGTGCGCACCCGACTCGTCCTGCTCTCCGCCCGTCTGCTCGACCCCGGCACGGGGGCGTTCCTGCCCGAGACCGCGCTCGCCGTCTCCGACGACGGCCGGATCGCCGCCCTGGGCGACGACCGCGAGATCCGCGCGCTCGCGGGACCCGCCACCACCGTCGTGGACCTGAAGGGCGCCGTCGTCACCCCCGGCCTCGTCGACGGGCACCTGCACCCGGTGTCCGGCGCCGAACTGACCCACGGCCTCGACCTGTCGTACTGCTCGGACCTCGACGACGTACGCGAGGCCCTCGCCCGCGAGGTCCGGAACCTCGGCCGGGGCGACTGGCTCTTCGGCTGGGGCCTCGACCCGAACGTCTTCGGCGACCACCCCGTGGGCATCGCCCCCTTCGACGCGGTCCTCGACGGCGTCCCGGCGTTCCTGCTGCTCTTCGACGCCCACTCGGCGCTGGCCAGCCGGCGGGCGCTCGGACTCGCCGGGGTCGACGGGCCCCGCACCTTCGACCAGGCCTCCGCCGAGGTCGTCTGCGACGCCGACGGACGCCCGACCGGACTGCTCCAGGAGGACGCCGCCTGCGAGCTCGTCGAGCGGGTCGCCCCGCGCCCGAGGCCCGAGGAGAGCCGGCAGCGGCTCGCGGCGGCGCTGCGGTCCATGGCGGCGGCCGGACTCACCGGCGGTCACGCCATGGACGCCAACGGCGAGAGCCTCGCGCTGTACGGGGAGCTCGACGAGGCCGGTGAACTGGCGCTGCGGCTCCGGGTGGCGCCCTGGTGCCAGCCCGGCACCGACGCGGACGGCGTACGGGACCTCATCGCGCGGCAGGGCACGGGCGGCGCCCTGTGGCGGGTCGCGGGCGTGAAGCTCTTCATGGACGGGACCATCGACAACGGCACCGCGTGGCTGGAGCGGCCCGACTGCCACGGCGAGTCCACGCACGCGTTCTGGCCGGACCCCGCCGCGTACACCCACATCATCGGGGAGCTGCACCGGGCCGGGATCGCCACCGCGACGCACGCCATCGGGGACGCGGCCGTGCGGCACGTGCTCGACGCCGTCGAGAAGGCGCGCGGGGGCGGCGGCAGCGAGGTGCGGCACCGGGTCGAGCACATCGAGACGGTCCCGGACGACACGCTGCGCCGCTTCTCCGAGCTGGGCGTGCTCGCCTCCATGCAGCCCACGCACTGCTGCGACTTCACCCGCGCCGACCACACCGACAACTGGTCGCGCCGCCTCGGCGAGGAGCGCGCCTCACGCGCGTGGCGCTGCCGGGACCTGGCGGACTCCGGGGCCACGGTGGTCCTCGGCTCCGACTGGCCGATCGCGCCGTTCCCGCCGCTCGGCGTGATGGCCGGCGCGCGGCACCGGCGCCCGAGCCGCGACCTCGGACAGGCGCCGCACGGTCCCGAGCAGGCACTGACGGCGCTGGAGGCGCTGCGGGGCATGACGACGGCGGCGGCATACGCGGCGGGCGAGGAGCACGAGGCGGGCCGGCTCGCGCCGGGCTTCCGCGCCGACCTGACGGTCTTCGGCGACAACCCCCTCACCACACCGGCGACGGACCTGCCTGACCTGCCGGTCCTGCTGACGGTCCTGGACGGAGGGATCACGCACCGGGCCGCGGGGGTCTGATCCGCCACCCTGAGCCGTTCCCCGGCCCGGTTGTTCAGGCCGTCCTGTGTTCAGCCCGTCGGGGTGTTCAGGCCGTCGGGTGTTCAGCCCGTCGGGGTGTTCAGGCCGTCGGGTGTTCAGGCCGTCGGGTGTTCAGGCCGTCCTGCGTTCAGCCCGTCGGGCGTTCAGCCCGTCCGGTGTTCAGCCCGTCGGGCGGGCGCGGGTCAGGGAGAGCAGGTCGCGGGCCGGGCCGGTCGGGCGGTGGCCGGTGGGCCAGACCGCGCGGAGGTCACGGCGCAGCTCGACCCCCTCGACGGGGATCGCCACCAGGCGCCGCGAGGCCAGTTCCTCGGCGATCGCGAGCTCGCTGAGGACGGCCGGCCCGGCCCCGCTGACCGCGGCGGCCTTCACCGCCGTCGTGGAGGCGAGTTCGAGGAGCGGCCGCGCGAGCCCGCCGTGGCCCGAGAGCGCCGCGTCCAGGACCTGCCGGGTGCCCGAGCCCCGTTCCCGCAGGATCAGCGGGGTCGCCGCCAGCTCCGCCGGGTCCAGCGGGCCGCGGCGGCGGGCCCACGGGTGCGAGGGCGCCGCGACGATCACGAGCCGGTCGTGCGCCACGACCACCCCGTCGAGGCCGTCCGGCACCGCGAGCCCCTCCACGAAACCCATGTCCGCCTCGTTCGCGAGGAGCCGCTCCGCGACGACCGCCGAGTTTCCGGCCTGGAGCGACACCGCCGTGTCGGGACGGTCGCCCCGCAGCGCGATCAGCCAGCCGGGCAGCAGGTACTCGGCGATCGTCATCGACGCGGCCACCCGCAACCGGGAGTCCCGCCGCCCACGCAGCGCCTGGGCACCCGCGTCGAAGGCCTCGGCCGCCTCGACGATCCGCCGCGCCCAGTCGGTGACGAGCGCACCCGCGTCGGTGAGCCGTGAGCCGCGCGGCGAACGGTCCACCAGGGCCACGCCGAGCTGCCGCTCCATCGAGCGGATCCGGCTGCTGGCGGCCGGCTGGGTGATGCCGACCTCACGGGCGGCGGCGCCGAGGCTCCCGTGCCGGGCGACGGCCAGGAGCAGTTCGAGCGCCCCGAGATCCGGGACCCGGTGATGGAGCTGCGCCCTGACGTCGGAGCCGTACGCCTCGGTCCGGCGCCCACCCGTGTGCTGTTCCTCGTGCCGCTCCCCGCGATGCTCCCCGCTGCTGCTCATAAAGCCAGCTTATGACGTCATAGCCGCAAGATCCCTGGTGGGGGCCGGGAAATCGGACGACGGTGGAGCCATGGCAAGCCTCGCACCTCCCCTTCCGGCCGTCCGCGCCACCACCCCCGGCGCCCGGCCGACCGCCTCACCGGCCCGTTCCGTCCGTCACCTCGGACCCAACTGGTACGCCTCCGTGATGGGCACCGCCATCGTGGCCAACGCCGGCGCCGGCCTCCCGATCGACCTCCCCGGCCTCCGCACCGCCTGCGCCGCGGTCTGGGCGCTGTCCCTCGCGATGCTGCTCGTCCTGGTCGCCGCCCGCACCGTGCACTGGATCCACCACCGCGACCAGGCCCGCGCCCACCTCCTTGACCCCGCCATGGCGCCGTTCTACGGCTGTCTCTCGATGGCGCTGCTCGCGGTCGGCGGCGGCGCCATGATCGTGGGCCGGGACTGGATCGGCCTCACCGCCGCCGTCGCGCTCGACACCGTCCTGTTCATCACCGGCACGGTCGTCGGCCTGGCGGCCGCGGTCGGCATCCCGTACCTCATGGTCGTGCACCACAAGATCGAGAACGCCTCCCCGGTATGGCTGCTGCCGGTCGTGGCCCCCATGGTCTCCGCCGCCCTCGGCCCGCTGCTCGTGCCCCATCTGCCCGCCGGACAGGCCCAGGAGACCCTGCTCCTCGCCTGCTGGGCGATGTTCGGCGTCAGCCTCCTCGCGACCCTGGTCATGCTGCCGCTGGTCTTCGGCCGGCTCGTGACCGGCGGCCCGCTGCCCCTCGCGCTCACCCCCACCCTCTTCCTCGTCCTCGGCCCCCTCGGCCAGTCGACGACCGCCGCGAACAAGTTCGCCGACGTCGCCCCGGGCGTGCTCCCCGCCCCGTACGCCCACGGCTTCGCCTCCTTCGCCGTCCTCTACGGCGTGCCCGTCATGGGCTTCGCCCTGCTGTGGCTGGCCCTCGCCGGGGCGATGGTGCTGCGGGCGCGCCGGCAGGGCATGGGCTTCGCGATGACGTTCTGGGCGTTCACCTTCCCCGTCGGGACCTGCGTGACCGGCGCCGAGGGACTCGCCCAGCACACCGGTCTCGCGGCCTTCCGGTGGCTCGCGATCGGCCTGTACGCGGCCCTCGTCGCGGCCTGGCTGGTGGCCGGGTCCCACACCGTCCGCGGCCTCTTCAGCGGTGCGCTGCTCGCAGGGCCCGCGCCAGCACCCGCGGCGCCTCGACGAGAGACGGCCCGTACCAGGTGAGGTGACGCCCGTCGACGAGGGCGGCGGCGGTCCCGGGGAACGCCTCGGGGCCGTCGTCGCGCGTGAAGCGGTACGGCTCGTCGGGCAGCACGACGAGGTCGGGCGCCGCGGCGCGGAGCTCGTCGAGCGGCAGCCGCGGATAGCGCTCCGGGTGGCCGGCGTACAGGTTGCGGACGCCGAGGCGGGCGAGCAGATCACCGGCGAAGGTGTCACGGCCCAGGACCATCCAGGGACGCCGCCAGATCGGCACGACGGCCGCGCACTCCCCGTCCGGAGTGACCGCCGCCCAGGCCGCCTCGGCCTCGTCGAGCCAGCGGGGCCGCCGGGGCGCGCCGCACGCGGCGAGGACCCGTGCCAGCTCGCGCAGGCCCTGGTCGAGGGTGCGGATCTCGGTGACGAGGACGTCGAGCCCGGCGGCCCGCAGCTCGGCGAGGTCGGCGGCGCGGTTCTCCTCCTCGTTGGCGAGGACGAGGTCGGGACGGAGCGCGGTGATCGCACGGACGTCGGGGTTCTTGGTGCCGCCGATCCGTGCGACGTCGAGGTCGACGGGGTGAGCACACCAGTCCGTGGCCCCGACGAGCAGGCCGGGCGCGGTGACGGCGACGGCCTCCGTCAGGGACGGCACGAGGGAGACGACTCTCCTGACCGTGCCCCGCCCCGCGCTCATTCCTCCTCGGCCTCGACGTGCTCGGCCACCGCGACGACGAGCAGCCGGGTGCCCGCCTCGGTGGCGCGCCAGCGGTGGCGTACCCCGCCGGAGAGATAGAGCGTGTCGCCGCGGCCCAGCCGGTACGCGCGGCCCTCGGCCTCGACCTCGGCGGCCCCGTCGGCCACGTACAGCAGCTCGTCGTTCCGGTGCTGGAACTCGCGGCCCGCGTCCTGCTCGCCGGTGAACTCCAGGGCGTGCAGCTGGTGGCGGCCGCGGACGATCGCCCGTACCCCCGGGGGCAGGGCCGGGGAGACCTCGTCGGCCCGTACGACGTCGACGGTGCGGGAGGCCTCGGCGGCCGCCAGGAGGTCGGCGGCGGTGGTCTCCAGGGCGTCGGCGACGAGTTCGAGGGAGCGGGGGCTGGGACGCGCGCGGTCGTTCTCGACCTGGCTGAGGAAGGGCACGGAGAGACCGCTGCGCGAGGAGACGACGGCCAGGGTGAGCTGGAGCGCTCTGCGTCGTCTCTTGACGGCCGCGCCCACGCGGGGTGATTCCTTCTCGTCCATGTCGGCCCCCTCCCTCGTGTCTCGTGCGTACCCGTACCGGGCGGTTACCTGAACCTTACGCAGCTTTGGGGCGGGGTTTCGCGTCGTGACGAAAAGGGGCGGCCGCCGAACACGTTCGGCGACCACCCCTTTTCGGACAGGAACCGTTCACCGGTCGCTGTCCGTCGCCCACAGGCTACGGGCGGGCTACTGCGGCGCGAGCTTCTCCGCGAGGCCCGGGTTCTCGTCCAGCCAGGTGCGGACGGCCTGCTGCTCCTTGCCCTTGCCGGTCTCCTGGATGACGGCTTCGAGATCCGTGAGCTGCTTCTCGGTCAGCTCGAAGTTCTTCAGCCAGGCGCCGACCTCGGGGTTCTCGGCGGCGAATCCCTTACGGGCCAGGGTGTGGACGCCGTCGCCCTTGCCCCAGGAGCCCTTGGGGTCGGCGAGCTTCTTCAGGTCGTGCGCGGCGTAGGCCCAGTGCGGCGACCAGAGGGTCACGACGACCGGTTCCTTGCGCTCGTAGGCGCGCTTCAGCTCGGCGAGCATGCCGGGCGTGGAGCCGTCGACGACCTCGTACTCGCCCTCCAGGCCGTACTCCTTGAGGACCTTGTCCTTCAGGATGCCCATCATTCCGGCGCTGGGCTCGATGCCGACGATCCGGCCCTTGAACTGTCCGGCCTTGCCCTTGAGGTCGGCGAGCGAGTCCACGCCCTTCACGTACGAGGGGACGGAGAGCTCGAGCGAGGTGGGACCGTACCAGGAGCCGAGGTCCTCCAGCTTGTTCTTGTACTTCTCCCAGTACTGGGCATGGGTGACGGGCAGCCAGGAGTCGGTCTGGAAGTCGAGCTGGCCGCCGGCCAGGCCGGTGTAGAGCGCGCCGGCCTCCAGCTGCTTGGTGTCGACCTCGTACCCGCGGCGCTCCAGGAGCTCCTTCCACAGGTACGTGGAGGCGATGCCCTCGTCCCAGGGGATGTAGCCGATGCTGATCTTCTTGCCGTGACCGCCGTTCGGACCCGAGGCGGTGGTGGAGCTCGTACCGGAGCCGCCGAGGAAGCCCGTACCGCCGGCGACGAGGGCGAGCACGACGACCCCGACGAGTGCGGTGACGGGCTGCGGGCGGTGGGCCCAGATCTTCGCCCCGGGGCGCCTGGCGCTCAGCGCGGCGCGGGCCTTGGCGGCGGCGCGGCGGCCGAGCGGGGAGACCTGGCGGCCGAGGGCGCCGGTCATCCGGTCCAGGTACATGGCGAGGACGACGATGGAGATGCCGGCCTCGAAGCCGAGGCCGATGTCGACGTTGCCGATGGCGCGGTAGACGGCGCCGCCGAGCCCGCCGCCGCCGACCATGCCGGCGATGACGACCATGGACAGGCCGAGCATGATGACCTGGTTGATGCCGGCCATGATCGTCGGCAGGGCCAGCGGGAGCTGCACGCGCAGCAGCGTGTTGCGCGGGGTGGTGCCGAACGCCTCGGCGGCCTCGACGAGTTCACCGTCGACCTGCCGGATGCCCAGCTCGGTCATGCGGACGCCCGGGGGCAGCGCGAAGACGATGGTGGCGATGATGCCGGGGACGACGCCGACGCCGAAGAAGATGATGCCGGGGATGAGGTAGACCATCGCCGGCATGGTCTGCATGAAGTCGAGGACCGGCCGGAGCACGGCACTGACGGTCTTCGAACGGGCCGCCCAGATGCCGAGCGGTACGGCGATCACCAGGGTCACCAGGGTGGCGACGAGAACGAGCGACAGGGTCGCCATGGCCTCGTCCCACAGCTGGACCGAGTCGACGAGCGCGAACCCGGCGAAGGCGAGCACGCCGGCGGCGAGCCCGCGCAGCCACCAGGCGACGACGGCGAGGATGCCGGCGAAGAGCAGCGGCTGGGGCGCGGACAGGACGGCGTCGATGCCGTCGTAGAGGCCGGTGACGCCGGTGCTGACGGCGTCGAAGAGCCAGGAGAACTGGGCCTGGAGCCAGTCGACGGAGCTGTCGACCCACTCGCCGAGGGGAAGCCTAGGCACGGGCGGTCAGCTCCTTCTTCGGCTGGGTGGCGGCCTTGGTGCCGGCCTCGGTGTCGGCCTTGGTGTCGGTCTCACTGCCGGTCGTGCTGTCGGACTTGCTGCCGGTCGCGATGCCGGTCGTACCACTGGCCGTGCCGTCGGCCTTTGTGCCGGCCGGGGCGCCGGCGTCCCTCGCGCCGAGTCCGCCCATGACGGCGAGCAGACGCTCCGTCGGTACGACTCCGAGGACGGAACCGTCGGAGTCCTGGACGGTCACGGGGTGCGGGGCGCGGGCGGCGACCGCGCACAGGTCGGCGACGAGCGTGTCCGGCCCGACCACCTGGCAGGCGCAGCCGGCGGGGCAGTCCGCCGGGGTGGCGCCGCCCGTCATGACGGCGGAGGCGGTGAGCACCCGGGAGCGGTCGACGTCCTGGATGAAGGAGGCGACGTAGTCGTCGGCGGGGCGGACCAGGATGTCCTCGGCGGTGCCGAGCTGCACGATCCTGCCGTCGCGCATGACGGCGATCCGGTCGCCGAGGCGCATGGCCTCGTTGAGGTCGTGGGTGATGAAGACGATGGTCTTCTTCAGCCGCTGCTGGAGGACGAGGAGCTGGTCCTGCATGTCGCGGCGGATCAGCGGGTCGAGCGCGCTGAAGGACTCGTCCATGAGGAGCAGGTCGGCGTCGGTCGCGAGCGCGCGGGCCAGGCCGACGCGCTGCTGCATGCCGCCGGAGAGCTCGTCGGGCCAGGACTTCTCCCAGCCGGCGAGGCCGCACAGTTCGAGGGCCTCGGTGGCCCGGGTCTCTCGCTCCGCGCGCGGGACACCCTGGACCTCCAGGCCGTAGGCGGCGTTCTCCAGAACGTTTCGGTGCGGGAACAGCGCGAAGTGCTGGAAGACCATGCTGATCTTGGTGGAGCGGACCGTGCGCAGATCGCGGGGGGACAGCGCGGTGAGGTCACGTCCGTCGAAGAGGACCCGGCCGGCGGTGGGCTCGAGCAGGCCGTTGAGCATGCGGAGAAGGGTCGACTTACCGGACCCGGAGAGCCCCATCACGACGAAGATCTGGCCGGGCTCGACGGTGAAACCGGCGTCCACGACGGCTGCTGTCGTCCCCTCGGCGCGCAGCTCCTCGCGGTCGGCGTCGCCGGCGGCGAGCCTGCGGACGGCTTCGTCGGGTCGTCTGCCGAACACCTTGAACAGGTGGTCTGCCTGGAGCCTGGACACATAGACCTCACGGGTAGCAACGAAAACGGCCCCCGCCACCCCCGCGTGGTTGGGCCGTGGAGCGGGCGGGATCGGCCCGCGGGCCCGTCGCGTACGGGGATCCTTTTGTTGAATCCCGTACCGGGTTCCGCTCCGGGCCTGCGCCTGCCCTGCTTCACAGGGTGCAAACGCAAAGGTGACGGGGGTCACGTGTGAGGGGTAGGAACCGCCGGCACCGCGAACGCGTCACCGGACGCCACAGCCGCGTCCCTCGGCCGCGTGCTCGGCGAAACGCGTCCGTCTGCGCGTGCTCGGCGAATCGCGTCCCCCGGCGCATGCTCGGCGAATCGCGTCCCCCGGCCCCGGAGGCGCCCCGAGCCCTAAAATCAAGCAGGTGACTCGACGCCTCATGCTTCTCGACACCGCCAGCCTCTACTTCCGCGCCTACTTCGGCGTACCGGACTCCGTCCGGGCCCCCGACGGCTCCCCCGTGAACGCCGTGCGCGGACTGCTCGACTTCATCACCCGGCTCGTCCAGGACCACCACCCGGACGACCTCGTGGCCTGCTGGGACAACGACTGGCGGCCGCAGTGGCGGGTCGACCTGATCCCCTCGTACAAGGCGCACCGGGTGGCCGTGGAGACGGAGACCGGCCCGGACGAGGAGGAGATCCCGGACACCCTGTCCCCGCAGGTGCCGGTGATCGAGGAGGTCCTGGCGGCACTCGGCATCGCCCGGATCGGGGCGGCCGGCTACGAGGCGGACGACGTGATCGGGACGCTCGCGGGACACGCGTCGGGGCCGGTGGACATCGTCACGGGTGACCGGGACCTCTTCCAACTGGTGGACGACGCGCGGGGCGTCCGCGTGCTGTACCCGCGCAAGGGCGTCGGCGACTGCGACCTGGTGGACGCGGAGCTGATCCACACGAAGTACGGAGTGCGCCCCGACCAGTACGCGGACTTCGCGGCGCTGCGCGGTGACGCGAGCGACGGCCTCCCCGGGGTGAAGGGCATCGGCGAGAAGACGGCCGCGCAGCTGATCACGGAGTACGGGGACCTGACGGGCGTACGGACGGCGGCGGAGGACCGGACGTCGAAGCTGACGCCGGCCAAGCGGCGCGGAATCGTGGAGGCGGCGGCATACCTGGACGTCGCGCCGACGGTGGTGCGCGTCGCCGGGGACGTACCGCTGCCGGAGTTCGACGCGACCCTGCCGAAGGCTCCCCGTGACCCGGCGGCCCTCGACGCCCTCGTGAAGCGCTGGGGTCTCGGCGGGGCCGTGGGCCGTCTGCTTCCGGTCCTGGAACGCTGAAGAAATCAGGCCACACTGGGTCGACCGCGCCTCGGGATGCTAGCTTAGGCATACCTAAGTACCTAGTACGTCGAGTTACGTCGAGTCAGGAGAGCCACTCGTGGCGGAGCAGCCCCGCAAGGCACCGAAGGCCACCGAAGCGCGTGTGGTGCGCACCGAGCGCATCACCCCGCACATGGTGCGGGTCGTTCTGGGCGGCCCCGGTCTCGACGCCTTCGAGGTCGGCGCGTACACCGACCACTACGTGAAGCTGCTCTTCGCCCCCGAGGGCATCGCCTATCCGGAGCCGTTCGACATGGACCGGATCCGGGAGGAGTTCCCCCGGGAGCAGTGGCCGACGACGCGGACGTACACCGTACGGGCCTGGGACCCGGTCCACCGCGAGCTGACCATCGACTTCGTGGTCCATGGCGACGAGGGCCTCGCGGGTCCGTGGGCGGCGCGGGCACAGGCGGGCGAGACGGTGCGCTTCCTCGGCCCCGGCGGCGGCTACACGCCGGACCCGGCGGCGGACTGGCACCTGCTCGCGGGCGACGAGAGCGCGCTGCCGGCGATCGCGGTGGCCCTGGAGCGGCTGCCCGCGGGGGCGCGCGTGCACGCGTTCGTGGAGATCTCGGACGCCGACGAGGAGCAGAAGTTCGCGACGGAGCACGACATCCACGTCTCCTGGCTGCACCGGGGTGACCGCCCGGCGGGCCACGCGCTCGTCGAGGCCGTGCAGACCCTGGACTTCCCGGCGGGCGACGTGCACGCCTTCGTCCACGGCGAGGCGGGCTTCGTGAAGGACCTCCGCCGCCACCTGCGACAGGACCGCGGGATCCCGCGCGAGCGGCTGTCGATCTCGGGCTACTGGCGCCAGGGCAAGTCGGACGAGGCCTGGCGCGCGATCAAGCGCGAGTGGAACGACCAGGTGGAGCGCGAGCAGGAGAACTGAGGCACGGAGCCGGGCAGTTCGGCTCACGGCGCGGGGCCCGGGGTGATCCCCCGGGCCCCGCGCCGTTTGCGACCGGGACGCCGTACCGCGGTGGGGATGGTCCCGACCGGGACGCCGTACCGGGGCGGGGATGTTCCTGCCGCCGCCAGTGCAAGGCACCGAGAGCCCGGCCCGATCCGCAAGACACCCCTGGGCCTGGGGCCCGCCCGGCGGATCAGGGTCGGATACGCCGCGGCCCCGGCCGTGATCTGCCGGACACCCCCTAGGTGGCCTGCCCGTACATGCGGTCCGAGGTGTCCGTCTGGGCCATCCGCCGCAGCGCCGAGAAGATCGCTTCGCCGATGACCGTGCCGACGACCACGCTCTCGACCAGCTCCTCGCGCGCCACATTGCGCGCCACGTAGTCCAGGTCGGCCCGCGCCACCCGCTCCGCCGCGTCCGCGTACGTGTCCAGGACTTCGACGAACGACCCGTGGCCTGCCTCGTCGACCGCCGCGAGGGCCACGGCAAGCGCCTCCGAGGCCGGGTTGCCCTGGTGCACCCGCCAGCCGCGCGCGGCGATCAGCGCCGCGACCTGCTTCCGCGCGTCCTCGATCCCGGCCTGCGACTCGCGGTCGTAACGCGGCACCAGCCCGGAGGCCACCGTGCCCAGCAGCTTGTGCACCGACCGTTCGGGGTCGTCGATCGCGAGGATCACCTCACGGACCGCCGCCACCGACAAACCGCCCACATCGAGGAGCGCCCGGATCAGGCGGAGGCGCTGCACATGCGCCTCCCCGTACGAGGCCTGGTTCGGGCTCGTCAGTTCCCCGGCGGGCAGCAGTCCTTCCCGAACGTAGAACTTGATCGTCGGGATGGACACCCCGGTTCTGCGACTCAACTCTCCGATGCGCACCGCGCGTTCACCTTCCTGGTCTTGCTTCGGCCTTGCCGACCGACACTCCCATCATAGATAGTGGCGCTATCAGATAGTGGCTAGTCCCACTATCCATACTTCCCACGGGGGATCCGTATGTCCTCAGCGCACAAGAACCCGCTCCTGCGGCTCCATCGACCGCTGGTCTGGGTCGCCGTCTCCATGGGCGCTGTCGCCCTGGTCTCCGCCGTCGGCATCTTCGTCGACGACCGGATCCTGGTCGGAGTGCCGATCTGGACCAAGCCGTTCAAGTTCTCGGTCTCGTTACTCGCGTACACACTCTCGCTCGCCTGGATGATCTCGCTGCTGCCCCGCGGCCGCCGCGTCGGCTGGTGGGCCGGAACCGTGGTCGCCGTCACCAGCGCCGGCGAGATGGTGCTCATCACCCTCCAGGTGATCCGCGGCAAGCGGAGTCACTTCAACCACGCCACCCCCTTCGACGACGCCGTCTTCCAGATCATGGGCGTCTCCATCCTGGTGCTCTGGCTGAGCGCGCTCGTCATCGCGGTGCTCCTGCTGCGCGCCAAGATCCTCGACCGGGCGATGGCCTGGGCTGTCCGGCTGTCCTCGCTGATCGCCCTTGCGGGCGCCGGGCTGGGCTTCCTGATGGTCCGTCCGACCCCGGAGCAGCTGGAGGTCGACGAATCGCCGATCATCGGCGCCCACGCCGTCGGCGTGCCGGACGGCGGCCCTTCGATGCCACTGACCGGCTGGGCGAGCAACGGCGGCGACCTGCGCATCCCGCACTTCTTCGGCATGCACGCCCTGCAGCTGCTCCCGCTGCTTCTGCTCGTCCTGGCCGCGCTCGCACCGCGCTTCGCCCGCCTCGCGGACGAACGGGTACGGCTCCGGCTCACCTTCACCGCCTCGGCCGCGTACACCGCGACCTTCGTCCTGCTGACCTGGCAGGCCCTGCGCGGCCAGGCCCTGTTCGCACCGGACGGCGCGACGCTGGCGGGCGCGGGGGCGATCGTCCTGCTGGGCGGGGCTGCCGCGGCACTCTCCCTCCGGGGGGCCTCCCCCTCCCCCACCCCCTCCCCTCCCTCCCCGTCCTCGCCCGCCCCCGCCCCCGCTCCCTCCCAGGAAAAGGTCACCTCATGACAGGCTTCCTCTTCGAGCTGACGTTCCTGCTCGCCGCGCCGGTGTGGCTCCTGATGATCTTCGCGCCGGCCTGGCGGATCACCGAACGCGTCGCGGCCTCGCCGCTCACCGTGCTGCCGCTCCTGGCGGTCTGGGCGGTCCTGGCCGCCCCGGTCGCACCGGAGCTGTGGACGGCGGTCAGCAGCCCCGACATCGACACCTTCCGTGACCTCGCGACGCTCGCGAACGGAGCCGGTGCGATCTGGGCCCAGGTCATCGCCTGGGACCTGCTGCTCGGTCAGTGGATGTACCGGGAGGCCCGTCGCCTCGCCGTGCCGCCGCTCCTGATGGGTCCTCTCCTGATCCTGACGATCCTTCTCTCCCCTCTCGGGCTGCCTCTGTTCCTGGTGGTCCGCGCGGTGTGGACGACCAGGGCGCTGCGGCGACGGACCGAGCCCGCACTAACCTGACCGGATGCGAGCCACCGATCGTCACGTGGGCGCCGTCCTCGGCTCCGCCGTCGGCGACGCCCTGGGCGCCCCGTTCGAGTTCAGGCTCCCGGGGGTCTTCCGGGAGCACTTCCCCGACAGCGTCGGGGAGTTGTGCGGGGGCGCCGGCTGGGACCCCGGCGAGGCGACGGACGACACGCAGATGGCCGTCCTCGTCGGCGAGTCGCTCCTCGAACGGGGTGGCCTCGACCTGCCGGACATCTTCGACCGGTTCCGCCGCTGGGCCACGGCCGACCCCAAGGACATCGGCCTCCAGACCGAGCAGGTCCTGCTCGGCGGGGACTCCTGGGACCTGGCCGCCGCGATGCACTTCCGGATCAACGCGCTGGCCGCCGGCAACGGTTCGCTGATGCGGGCCTCGACCTCCGCCGTGTACTTCGCGGCCCGGGGGCGGGCGGAGACGATGGATGCCGCCCGTCGGATCAGCGCCCTCACCCATGGCGACGGCGCGGCCTGGGAGGGTACGGCGATCCTCCACGAGCTGATCCGCGTCGCCCTCCTCGGCGAGGACCCGCTCGCCGCCCTGCCCGCGACCCTCGCCGAGGTGACCCCGCAGCACCGGGATCGCTGGGCCACGGTCCTGGCGCCCGGCTGGCACCCGGACGACGCCACCGAGTTCAACGGCGCGGTGTGGCCCTGTCTCGGTTCGGCCGTGTGGGCGCTCCGTACGACCGACTCCTTCGAAGGGGCCGTGGCCGCGGCGGTCGACCTGGGCGGGGACACCGACACGGTCGCGGCCGTGACCGGGATGCTCGCCGGCGCCGTGCACGGCGCCGGCGCGATCCCCGCCCGCTGGACGGCCACCCTCCACGTCCCCCTGCCCGGCTTCGGTGGCCGGGTGCTGTACGCGGGCGACCTCCGGGACCTGGCGACGGCTCTGGCGTCCGGACGACCGCCCGCCTGACCGGTGGCGGCCTCAGCCTCGCCTCAGCCGTCTCAGCCGCCCTGGTCGCCCTGGCCGCCCCGGCCGCGCTTCCGGTCCGGCCTCAGCCCCGTGCCCGTACCGTCGCCAGGACGTCGCGGTCCGGCTGGAGCGTGAGGCTCGGGACGGGGAGGATTTCCTCGGTGGTGACGTCCAGGTGGTAGCGGCGGGCCAGGACCGCGAGGATCAGGACCGCCTCCACGAGGGCGAACCGGGTGCCGAGGCAGACGCGGGGGCCGCCGCCGAAGGGGAACCAGGCGTACTCGGGTATCTCTTCGGCGGGTTCGCCGTCCCGTTCGATCCAGCGCTCGGGGCGGAAGGCTTCCGCGTCGCCGTACCAGCGGGGGTCGCGGTGTGTGGCCCACTGGCTGGACCAGACGCGGGTGCCGGCCGGGACGGCCGCGCCGCCGAGCGTGGCGCCCTCCTTCGCGAGGCCGGTGATCAGCCAGATCGTGGGGTAGAGGCGGAGGGTCTCCTTGATGACCGCCTGGGTGTAGGTGAGGGAGGCGTAGTCGTCGTAGCCGGGTTCGTGGTCGGCGAGGACCCGGTCGAGTTCCTCGGCGAGGGCGTCGCGGACCCGCGGGTTGCGGGAGAGCAGGTACCAGGCCCAGACGAGCGTGGAGCTCGTGGTCTCGTGGCCGCCGATGTAGAGGGTGACGGTCTCGTCACGTATCTCCTGGTCGGAGAGGGGTGCGCCGGTCTCGTCGCGGGCGGCGAGGAGGCGGCTGAGGAGGTCGGGGCGTTCGGTGTCGCCTTCGCGGTGGCGGGAGACGACGCGGGAGACCTCCGCGTCGATGACGGCGGTGGCGCGCTTGATGCGGGCGCGTCCGGGGGTCGGCAGCCAGTCGGGCAGCACCGCTCCGATGCCGCTGAACTCGGCGCCGATCTCCTTCTGTGCGACGTCCATCGCCTGTCCGATGGCTTCGGCGTCGGCGGCGGTGTCGACGCCGAAGATGGTGCGGACGGCGACGAGTTGGGTGAGGGCCGCCATCTCCTTCTTGATGTCGATGTGCTGCCCGTCGGCCCATCGGTCGGCGAGGGCGACGGCGCATTCGGACATGGTCGCCGCGTAGGAGCGGACCTGTTTCGGCCGGACGGAGGGCTGCACGAGGGAGCGCTTGCGCCGCCAGTCGGCCCCCTTGGAGACGATGACGCCGTTGCCGAGGAGGGTGCGGAAGGCGATGCCGAGGTCGGGCTGGTCGAAGGTGCGCTCGACCTCCGTGAGGAGTTCGCCGACGGTGTCGGGGTGGGCGATGAAGAGGGAGGGCTTGCGGCCGAAGCGCCAGCGGACGATGTCGCCGCGGTCCCGGAGCTGTTCGAAGAAGGCCAGCGGGTTCTTCCCGAAGGCGGGCAGGCTGCCGAGGAGGGGCACGCCTCGCGGCCCGTCGACGACAACCGGAACCGCGGTACGCAGTGCTGCCGGAGTGTCTGACGGCGTCTCCGTCGGTTGCCCCTCGCCGTGCCTCCCGGTGTGGGATTGCCCCTCGCCCTGCGCCCCCGCGTGCGAATGACCGGCTTGCGTGGTCATGTACGTCCCCTCCCCAACTGGCCTTTCCTGCTTGTGAGTCCATGCAATCGGAACGGCCCCGCCCGCGCCACCCCTGTGGACGACGGCCTGTGGACAACGGCTGCGTCAACGGCCGAGTACGACAATCGGAGGTCTGAAAAGGGCCG
Organism: Streptomyces sp. CB02980; assembly: GCF_014451325.2. Lineage (GTDB taxonomy): Bacteria > Actinomycetota > Actinomycetes > Streptomycetales > Streptomycetaceae > Streptomyces. The sequence goes on from NZ_JACSCH020000005.1 coordinate 207,433, forward strand.
AGTGCCCGTGGCGTGATCACCACGGGCACTCGGCCCCGTACAGGAAGGACGAGGGCCGTCAGCCCACCGAGCTGTAGGCGACGACACCCCGCAGCAGCGCGTCCACGGCCTTGCGGGCGTTCTTGGCGACGGTGCTGTTCTCCCTGGGCGCCGCCGCCGCGATCTGTCCGAGGACGTCGATGACCTGCTTGCACCAGCGGACGAAGTCGCCGGCCGGCATCTCGGCCTCGCGCAGCACTTCGTCGAGGCTCTTGTCGGAGGCCCACTGGTAGGCGGCCCAGGCGAATCCGAGGTCGGGTTCGCGCTGGCCGACCCCCTCCGTCTGGTTGATCTTGAATTCCTCTTCGAGGGCGTCGAGCCGGCCCCAGATCCTGACCATCTCACCGAGCGCCGCCTTGGCGTCGCCCGCGGGCAGCTTGGGTGCGACGGCGTCGTCGGACTGGCGCGCCTCGAACACCAACGCCGAGACACAGGCGGCCAGTTCGGCCGGGGTCAGGCCCTCCCAGACACCGTCGCGGAGACATTCGCTGGCCAGCAGGTCGAGTTCGCCGTAGAGCCGGGCGAGCCGCTTGCCGTTCTCCGTGACCTCGTTGCCCCGCAGGTAGTCGAGTTCGGTGAGGAGTGCGACGATCCGGTCGAAGGTGCGCGCGATGGTGTTGGTGCGGCCCTCGATGCGCCGCTCCAGCTGCTGGGTGTCGCGCTGGAGACGCTGGTAGCGCTCGGCCCAGCGGGCGTGGTCCTCGCGCTCGTCGCAGCCGTGGCAGGGATGGGCGCGGATCTCGGTGCGCAGCCGGGCGATCTCGCGGTCGTCGGCGGCGGCGGCGCGCTGCTTGTGGTGGCGCTCGGGGTTGATGTGTCCGGCCTTGCTCCGCAGGGCGGAGGCGAGGTCGCGACGGGACTGCGGGGAGCGCGGGTTGAAGGACTTGGGGATCCTCATCCGCTCCAGGGCCTCGACCGGGACGGGGAAGTCGATGGAGGCGAGCCTCTTGACCTGCCGCTCGGCGGTGAGGACGAGGGGGCGGGGCCCGTCGTGGTGCTCGAAGCCGCGGTGGCCGTTGGTGCGGCCGGCCGGGATGCCCGGGTCGAGGACGAGGGCGAGTCCGGCGAACTTGCCGGTGGGGACGTGGATGACGTCGCCGGGCTTGAGCTTCTCCAGGGAGCCGGCGGCCTGGGCGCGGCGCTGGGCGGCGCCCTGGCGGGCCAGTTCGGTCTCGCGGTCCTTGAGGTCGCGGCGGAGCCGCGCGTACTCCTCGAAGTCACCGAGGTGGCAGGTCATGCCCTCGCGGTAGCCCTCGAGGCCCTCCTCGTTCTTCTGCACCTGCCGGGAGATGCCGACGACGGAGCGGTCGGCCTGGAACTGGGCGAAGGACGTTTCGAGGAGCTCGCGGGAGCGGTGCCGGCCGAAGCCTTCGACGAGGTTGACCGCCATGTTGTACGAGGGCTTGAAGCTGGAGCGCAGCGGGTACGTGCGGGTGCCGGCGAGTCCGGCGAGGTGGTCCGGGTCGAGTCCGCGCTGCCAGAGGACGACGGCGTGGCCCTCGACGTCGATGCCGCGGCGGCCGGCACGGCCGGTGAGCTGGGTGTACTCGCCGGGGGTGATGTCGGCGTGCTGCTCGCCGTTCCACTTGACGAGCTTCTCCAGGATGACGGTGCGCGCGGGCATGTTGATGCCCAGGGCGAGCGTCTCGGTGGCGAAGACGGCCTTGACGAGGCCCTTCACGAAGAGGTCCTCGACGACCTCCTTGAAGGTCGGGAGCATGCCGGCGTGGTGGGCGGCGATGCCGCGCTCCAGCGCTTCGAGCCATTCGTAGTAGCCGAGGACGTGGAGGTCCTCGGTGGGGATGGCGGCGGTGCGCTCCTCGACGATCTCGCGGACGCGGCGGCGCCCGTCGTCGTCGTTGAGCCGGAGTCCGGCGTAGAGGCACTGCTGGACGGCGGCCTCGCAGCCGGCGCGGCTGAAGATGAAGGTGATGGCGGGCAGGAGCCCTTCCGCGTCGAGGCGCTCGATGACCTCGGGGCGGCCGGGGGTCCAGATGCGGGAGCGCTGGCGGCGCTCGCGCTCGCGGTCGGCCTCGCGGATCATCTTGCCGCGCCGCCGGTCGCGAGGGTTGTACGTGCGCGTGTTCTCGGTGCGGGCGAGACGCTGGAGGTCGGGGTTGACCTCGCGGCGGGAGGCGCCGCGGCCGCCGTGGTCGGTCTCCTCCTCGAAGAGGTCGTACATCCGGCGTCCGGCGAGGACGTGCTGCCAGAGGGGGACGGGACGGCTCTCCGAGACGATGACCTCGGTGTCGCCGCGGACGGTGTCGAGCCAGTCGCCGAACTCCTCGGCGTTGGACACGGTCGCGGAGAGTGAGACGAGGGTGACCGATGCGGGGAGGTGGATGATCACTTCCTCCCAGACGGCGCCGCGGAAGCGGTCGGAGAGGTAGTGGACCTCGTCCATGACCACGTAGCCGAGGCCGGAGAGGGCCTGGGATCCCGCGTACAGCATGTTGCGGAGGACTTCGGTGGTCATGACCACGATCGGCGCATCGCCGTTGACGCTGTTGTCACCGGTGAGCAGGCCGACCTTGTCGTTGCCGTAGCGCCTGACGAGGTCGGCGTACTTCTGGTTCGACAGCGCCTTGATCGGGGTCGTGTAGAAGCACTTGCGGCCCTGGTCGAGGGCGAGGTGGACGGCGAACTCGCCGACGATGGTCTTGCCGGAGCCCGTGGGCGCGGCGACGAGTACGCCCTTGCCCGCTTCGAGGGCCCGGCATGCCTCGATCTGGAAGGGGTCCAGACCGAACTCGTACATCTCGCGGAAGGGGGCCAGCGCGGTGGCCGCATCGGCGTTGCGGGCAAGAGCGGCCGCGTACGCCTCGGCTGGTGTGAGGTCCTCTGTCATCTTGTTCTCGAGCCTACCCGCCGCCTGTGACAGTGACGCGATCTTTATCGAGGGGATGCGGAAGGGCCCGCTCCGGGTCTCTCCCCGGGCTCCGTAACCGGCCCCACTACGGCTCGGCTACGGCCCCGCTACGGGAGCTTCGCCGGGCTCCGGGGCGAGGACGCGCAGGGCGCCGGGGACGCAGCGCACGGTGAGGGGGAGCCTGCCGAGGGGCTCTCCGTCGGCGTACCCGGTGGTGTCGGGGGCTTCGAGGGTGAGGGAGCGGACCCGGTACGTGGTGACCTTCGGGTGGCTGAGATGGGTGCCCTTGTAGACGCGGGGGAAGACCTTGAGCAGGGTCCTGCGGTCGCAGTCGCCGACGACGGTGACGTCGAGGAGTCCGTCGTCGAGGCGGGCGTCGGCACAGATGCGCATGCCGCCGCCGTACGAGCTGCCGTTGCCGACGGCGACGAGGGTGGCGTCGGTCTCGACGACGGTCCCGTCGTCGAGGGTGAGGCGGTACGGGACGGGGCGGAAGCCGGCGAGTTCGGCGAGGATCGCGAGGTCGTACTTGAAGCGTCCGGCGGGGACGCGCATGCGGTTGCCCCGGTCGTTGACGCGGGAGTCGAAGCCGGAGGCGAGGACGGTGCCGTACCAGCGGCCGGTCGCGGATCCCCCGGCGTGGTCTCGGGCCGCCTCCGCGGCGAGGCCTCCGGTCGAATCGCCGGTGGGATCCCCGGCCGAATCGCCGGCCGGGTCCCCGACGCCGGTCAGGTCTCCGACCCCGGTCAGGTCCCCGCCGGTCCCGATCCGTCCCAGGTCGATGCTCCGGGCGCCCGTCGTCCTGAGGATCCGCGCGGTGGCGCGGGCCGCGGCGGCCGGGTCGCGGACGGGCAGGCCGAGTGCGCGGGCGAAGTCGTTGCCGGTGCCCGCGGGGATGATCCCGAGCGGGGTACGGGTCCCGGCGACCGCGCGGAGCGCGAGGGAGATCATTCCGTCGCCGCCGACGGCGACCAGGGCGCCGGTGCCCGCCGCGACCGCTTCGCGGGCGCGTCGCAGGGCGTCGTCGGCGTTGTGCCCGAGGACCGTACGTACGGAGAATCCGGCGTCCCGCAGGATGCGGGCGGCGGGCTCGGCGGTGCGGGCGCCGCGGCCGCGGCCCGCGGTGGGGTTGACGAAGAGGGTGAGCTCGCTGGTCATGGGGTCCCCCCGGACGGAGTCTGGGGGGACCCTACAAGATCAGGTGATGTCGTCGTAACCGTTCGCGCGCTGTACGCCGGCACCGCCGGGTTCGCCGGTGGCCTGCTCCGGCAGGGCACGGGAGGCGCCGACCGGCTCGATGGCCGCGACGGCCTGCGGGGTCAGGTCCAGCTCCGATGCCTCGTCGTCGTCGAGCTCGGCGTCGGGGTTGTTGCGCTTGCGCCGCCGGTCGTTGAGGAGGGAGAAGCCGACGGCCCCGAAGTACAGGATGGTGATGGGTCCGGCGAGGGCGATCATGCCGACGGGGTCGGTGGTCGGGGTGATGACGGCGCCGAAGACGAAGACGCCCATGATCACGCCGCGCCACCAGCCGGCCATCCGGCGCCCGGTGAGGACTCCGGTGAGGTTGAGCATCACCAGGACCAGCGGCAGCTCGAAGGCGAGGCCGAAGACGAGCACCATGCGCAGGGTGAAGTCGAGGACGTCACCGAGCGAGAGGATGTTCGCGGAGCCGCTGGGCGTGAGGCTGATGAGGACCTTCACGCTGATCGGGAGGATCAGGTACGCGAGGTAGGCGCCGGCGGAGAAGAGCGGCACGGCGGCGCCGACGAAGGCGTACGTGTACTTCTTCTCGCTCTTGTGCAGGCCGGGCGCGACGAAGGCCCACAGCTGGTAGAGCCAGATCGGGCTCGCGATGACGAGGCCCGTGGTCAGCGACAACTGGATCGTCGTGCTGAACGGGGCCATCAGCGTGTTGAAGGAGACGATCGCGCAGTTGCCGCCGTCGCTGGTGACGCCGGCGGGGCACTTGGGCACCGACTTCGTCAGGAACTGCATCAGCTCCTCGCTGTACACGAGGGCCACGATCGTCACCGCGGCGACGGCGAGGAGACCTTTCGCCAGTCGGTTACGGAGTTCACGCAGGTGCTCCACGAGGGGCATCCGACCCTCGGGATCCTTCTCCTGCTTGCGGGCAGACTTGGGCAACCCACGTCCTCATCTCGTGCGGCAGGCCGCCGCACGGTGCGGCGGCCGCGGCGGACCGGGTCAGCGCTTGGTGGTGTCCGAGGGCTCGGTCACGGGACGCGCGCTGGTCACGTCACCGGGAGCGGCCTGGATGGTGCGCGGGGCGGGCTCCTGGGCGGCGGTACCGGTGCCGGCGACGGGCGGGTCGGCGGGGGCGCTCTGCTGGTCGTCCGACTTCATCGCCTTGGCCTCGCTCTTGAGGATGCGGGCCGACTTGCCGAGCGAGCGGGCCATGTCCGGGAGCTTCTTGGCGCCGAACAGCAGGATGATGACGACGAGGATGAGAATGATCTCGGTGGGGCCGAGCCTACCCATAGCTGTTTACCTTCTTCACCGAGGCGACATGGAGTGCGGTGCCCGGCGGGTCGGACAAGCGTCCGGCCACCGCGCTGTCTGCGATCGTAACCCGCAGGAGTAAACGCAGGGCAATGCCCTTGCATACTCCCGATTGCGTCCCGCGCGCCCGGTTCAGGGCCGCTTCACGCAGCGTACGGCACGGACTCAGCGCAGGGACTCGCCGGTTCGGGCCAGACCGACGGCGGCCGTTTCGAGGTCTTCGGCGGCCTGACCGATCCGCTCTGTGGTGTGGGCCACTTGACGGCCGAGGCGCTGGACCTCGAGGAAGACCCGGACGGCGAGGACGCCGAGGACGGCGATGCCGAGGAAGCCGAGGGCGATGGCGAGCATGGGCCAGAACATGTGCTGAGCCTAGACGTTGGGCGCGGCGGGCCCGGCGGCCGGGCCGTGCGCCGGGGCCGGACAGTCGTGTCGAACCGCGGGTTCAGACGGTCATGGGGAGCCCCCGCGCCCAAACGATCATGTCGAGCCCCCAGGCTCAGACGGTCGTGTGGAGCCCCCGGGCTCGGACGGTCGTGCCGAGCCCCCGGGTTCAGACGGTCGTGTGGAGCCTCAGGGTCCGGACGCCGCCGCCGGTGAGGAGTTCGATGATGCGCTCGCCTGCGGGCTTGCGGACGGAGCTGCCGCACTCCGGGCAGGTGAAGGAGTAGAAGGTGGTGCGGCGGCTGGCCCCGATGGCGAGGCGCAGGGCGCTCGCGGAGAGCTCGAAGCGGGAGCGGCAGTCAGGGCAGGCGGCCTTGAAGAGGACCGGGGCCACCGTCGCCGTAAAACCGTGCATCACGGACATTTCCCTCATCTCTTGACTCCCGCACCCCACGCACCACACGACGCGCGGCACGTACGTCCGCACCTGCCTCGGCGCGCCGTGTCCGTCACCCCACCGGTCACCAGGTCAGTGACGTCACCACGTCAGTAACAGCGTCCCCCGGGCGGGGAACGTCACTCGCCCTCGTACGCGGCGAGCGCGGCGGCCGCCGCCGTCCTGGCGTTGTCGGCGAGATCCTGCGGCGCGACGATCCGCCCGTCGCTGCCCAGCCGCAGCGCGAGCCGGCGCAGCGAGGCCGGGTCCGGGGTCCGCAGGGTGATCCGCAGCCCGCCGTCGGGCAGCTCCTCGGCCCGGTCGTGCGGGTAGTACTCGGCGACCCAGCGCCCGCCGGGACCGACCTCGACGACGACCTCGGGGTCGTCGGCGGAGGGCTGGACCAGACCCGCGGAGAGGTCACGCAGCTCCAGCTCGGGCGGCGCCGCGTGCTCGTCGAGGATGCGGATCTCGGCCACGCGGTCGAGCCGGAAGGTGCGGCGCGCCTCGGAGAGCCGGCACCACGCCTCCATATAGGTGTGGCCGACGGCGAAGAGCCGGATCGGGTCGACCTCGCGCTCGGTGAGCTCGTCGCGGGCGGGCGAGTAGTAGCGCACCCAGAGCCGGCGGCGCTCGGAGATCGCCCGGTCGACCTCGGCGAAGACCCCGCCCTCGGACTCGAAGGTCACCGAGAGCCGGGAGCTGGCCCCGGCGGCCTCGCCGGCGGCGGCCTCCAGCTTGGCGGTGGCGCGGAGCAGCGCCTCGCGGTCGCTCTCCCGGAGCCCGGGGAGGGTGGCGACGGCGCGGGCGGCGACCAGGAGGGCGGTCGCCTCGTCGGCGGCGAGCCGCAGCGGCGCGGCGACGTCGTCCGGGTTGTGCCACCAGATCCGGTCGCCGTCGGTGTCGATGTCGAGGAGGTCTCCGCCGCGGAAGCTGGTGCCGCACATGGGCAGCACGTCCAGGTCGGAGATCAGCTCGTCCTCGGTGATCCCGAAGGCGCGGGCGACATCGGCGACGTGGGCGCCGGGGCGCTCACGGAGATAGGTGACGAGCGAGAGCATCCGCCTCGTCTGGTCGATCGCGTTGGCAGCCATGCGGTACGTCTTCCCCTCAGCCCTTGGCCACGGCGCGCAGCCGGTCCAGCACGTCGGCCCGCAGATCGGCCGGTTCCAGTACGACGACATCGGGGCCGAACTCGACGAGCCAGGCGTCGAGGCCGTGCCCGTACGGGATCTCCAGTTCGTCCCAGCCGTCGGCGCCCTCGGTCACGGACTGGGCGCGGGCGCGCAGCGGGTAGCCGCAGCCGGTGCGCAGCCGGATCCGGGCGGAGCGGGTGGCGGTCTCGCCGGCCCAGCTCTCCACGGTCTCGCGGACGGTGACGACGTCGGGCACGGGCGCGGTGAAGGCGCCGGCCCGGGAGCGGACCTTGCCGGTGATGCGGGAGAGCCGGAAGACGCGCTCGGCGCCGCGGTCGCGGTCCCAGCCGGCCAGGTACCAGTGGCCGCGCCAGCATTCGAGGGTCCAGGGCTCGACCTGGCGTACCTCGGGGCGGGCGGCGTTGGCCTTGCGGTAGTCGAAGGAGACGGGCCGGCGGTCGCGGCAGGCCAGCATCAGCGGTTCGAAGGCGGCCTCGTGGACGGGGATCCGCGGTTCGAGGGCGCTGGGCTGGGTGTCGTACGAGTCCTCGGCCTCCGGCATGCCGGCGGCGCGGAGCTTCTGCAGGGCGCCGCTGGCGGCCCCGGCGAGGCGGGCCTGCTGCCAGACCTTGGCGGCGAGGCCGAGTGCGGCGGCCTCCTCGGCGTCCAGGGTGATGGGCGGCAGCCGGTTGGAGTCGCGGCGGGCCAGGTAGCCGGTCTCGCCCTCCAGGTTCTCGACGGTCTCGATCACGAGGCCGAGCTCGCGGAGATCGTCCTTGTCGCGCTCGAACATGCGGTTGAAGGCGTCGTCGCCGCTCGCTTCGAGGTAGGCCTCGATGGAGCCGCGGAGCTCCCGCTTGCTCAGCGGGCGGCGTGTCCCGAGCAGGCACAGCGCGAGATTCATCAGCCGCTCGGACTTGGCAATCGCCATCGACGCCCCGCACCCCTTCGCCGGTTCCACTTCTCGGACGTCCGACCGTACCGCCCCGGGGTGTCGGGACCAAAGCCGGGACCGAAGCCCGGACCGGAACCCCGACCGAAGCCCGGACAGGAGCCCGGACGGGAAGGAGACCGGAGCCGGACCGGACCGAACCCAGACGGGAGCCGCGCCGGTCCGGGAGCCGGACCGGGAGCCGGGACGGGAGCCGGACCGGGAGCCGGGGCGGGACCACGGCCGAGGGCCCCCGCCAGGGATGGCGGGGGCCCTCGGAGCGACCGGAACCGGTCGGGGTGCGCGGGTCAGCGCTTGGTGACGCCCACGAGGTCGCAGACGAAGATCAGCGTCTCGCCCGGGGCGATCTTGCCGCCGGCACCGCGGTCGCCGTAGGCGAGGTGCGCGGGGATGACCAGCTGGCGGCGACCGCCGACCTTCATGCCCTGGACGCCCTTGTCCCAGCCCTGGATGACCTGACCGGCACCGAGGTGGAAGTCGAGCGGGGCGCCGCGGTTCCAGGAGGCGTCGAACTCCTCGCCGGAGTCGAAGGACACGCCGACGTAGTGGACCTTCACGAAGTCACCGGCTTCGGCAAGGTCGCCGTCGCCCTCCCAGATGTCCTTGATCTCCAGGTCCTTCGGCGGCTCGCCACCCGGGAAGTCGATCTCGGGCTTCTCGATGCTCACTGAACTGCTCCTCATACTGATGAACTGCGTGATCGGGACAGTCTTACATCTTCGCCAGGATGTCCACGGCGAACACCAGCGTGGAGTTCTTCGGAATGCCCTGCTGCTCCTTGTCGCCGAACGCCTCGGACGGCGGGGCGACGATGAGGACGCGGCTGCCGACCGTCTTGCCGACGAGACCGTCCTTGAGGCCCTTCAGCGTGAGCTGCGAGAGCGGGAAGTTCGCGGGCTTGCCCGAGGTGTACGTCGAGTCGAAGACCTTGCCGTCCTTCCACAGGGCGGCGACGTAGTTCACGACGACCGTGTCGGTGGCCGTCACGGCCTCGCCCTTGGCCTCGAGCACGTAGTTCGAGACGAGCTTGGTCGGCGGGTCGACCTTGGGGACCGTCAGCGTGGGGGCCTTGCCGTCGGTGTTCGTGCCGACCTTCGGCAGGTCCTTGTTGTCCTGGGCGACCGGGGTGCCGGTGGCGGACTTGGGGATCGTGATGGACTTCAGGATGTCCACGACGAAGACGAGGGTGGCGTTCGGCTTGATGCTCGGCGGCGAACCCTTCTCGCCGTAGCCGAGCTCCGGCGGGATGCCGACCTCGATGCGGCTGCCGACCTTCTGTCCTTCGAGGGCCTGCTCCCAGCCCTTGATGACCTGGCCCTCGCCCAGCGTCACGCTGAAGGGCTCGCCGCGGTCGAAGCTGTTGTCGAAGGGGGTGGTGGAGTCCCAGGCCTGACCCAGGTAGTTCACCGAGAGCGCGTCGCCCTTCTTCGTCACCGCGCCCTTGCCCTCGCTGATGACGTTGACCTTGAGTTCCTTGGGCGGGTCGCCCTCGCCCTTGGCGAGGGTCGGCTTCTCGCCGAACTTGGCCCCCGCGGTGATGGCGGGCAGCCCGTTCGTCATCGAAGCGGAATCGGAGCCCTTGTCGTCGCTGCCGCATGCCGCTGTGGAGAGCAGCAGCAGCGGGACGACGAGAAGGCCGGCAAGTCGGCGCACGTGTTCCTCAGATCTCAGACGGCACAGTAGTTGTCCCGACACTCTAGGGGACCCTCCTGTCACGTCGAGGGCCCCGCACGCCAAACGTGCGGGGCCCACATAGCCGGTGCGACCGGCCTACATTCCGGCGATCAGCTTTTCGACGCGGTCGTCGACGGAGCGGAACGGGTCCTTGCACAACACCGTGCGCTGTGCCTGGTCGTTCAGCTTGAGGTGGACCCAGTCGACGGTGAAGTCCCGTCGCTGCTCCTGGGCGCGGCGGATGAAGTCGCCGCGGAGCCGGGCCCGAGTGGTCTGCGGGGGCACCGACTTGCCCTCGAAGATCTTCATGTCGTTGCAGATCCGGGCCGCCTGACCGTTCTTCTGCAGCAGGTAGTACAGCCCACGACGGCGGTGGATGTCGTGGTAGGCGAGGTCTATCTGCGCGACCCTCGGGTTCGACATGGTCATGTTGTGCTTGGCCCGGTAGCGCTCGATGAGCCGGTGCTTCATGACCCAGTCGATCTCGGTCTCGATCCTGTCCAGCCGCTCGCTCTCGATCGCGTCGAGCGTGCGGCCCCACAGCTCCAGGACCTGGGCGACGGTGCCGCTCCGGATCCCGCGGCGGTCGACGAAGTCGACGGCCTTCTCGTAGTACTCGCGCTGGACCTCCAGGGCGGAGGCCTCGCGGCCGCTGGCGAGCCGGACCTTGCGCTGCCCGGTGATGTCGTGGCTGACCTCGCGGATGGCCCGGATCGGGTTCTCCAGGGTCAGGTCGCGCATCACCGTGCCGGCCTCGATCATGCGGAGCACCAGGTCGGTGGCGCCGACCTTGAGCAGCATGGTCGTCTCGGACATGTTCGAGTCGCCGACGATGACGTGCAGCCGGCGGTAGCGCTCGGCGTCCGCGTGCGGCTCGTCACGGGTGTTGATGATGGGGCGTGAGCGGGTGGTCGCGGAGCTGACGCCCTCCCAGATGTGCTCGGCGCGCTGGGAGACGCAGAACACCGCTCCGCGCGGGGTCTGGAGGACCTTTCCCGCGCCGCAGATGAGCTGCCGGGTGACCAGGAACGGAATGAGGATGTCCGCGAGCCGGGAGAACTCTCCGTGGCGGGCGACGAGATAGTTCTCGTGGCAGCCGTAGGAGTTTCCGGCCGAGTCGGTGTTGTTCTTGAAGAGGTAGACGTCGCCCGCGATTCCCTCCTCGTGCAGGCGGCGTTCGGCGTCGACGAGCAGGCCCTCGAGAATGCGCTCACCGGCCTTGTCGTGGGTGACCAGTTCGGTCACGTTGTCGCATTCCGGTGTGGCGTATTCCGGATGCGATCCCACGTCCAGGTACAGGCGGGCGCCGTTCCGCAGGAAGACATTGCTGCTGCGGCCCCATGACACGACACGGCGGAAGAGGTAGCGCGCCACTTCGTCAGGAGACAGTCGGCGCTGTCCCCTGAACGTGCACGTGACGCCGTACTCGTTCTCCAGCCCGAAAATGCGGCGGTCCATGTCTGAACATTACGCCTGACGGCCTGTGCTGAAACCGGGTTGGACGTTCCCGTTTCGATCATTTTCCGATCAGTGCGTGTTCTTTTCCGTGTGTACGGAGGTGGGGGCGCCCGCACCGACGGCGTGTCGCGGCTCGGCCCCGGGGGTTTCGGGGGCCGCGGGCACATGGAGGACACGGCCGGTGGCGAGCAGGACGAGGAGGGCGACCAGGCCGCCCGCCCCGGCGACGGCGAATCCGGCGACCGTCCCGGCGAGTTCGACGGCGGGGCCCGCCACGGCGGACCCGAGGGCCGAACCGACGCCGAAGGTGGTGACGAGCCAGGAGAAGGCCTCGGTGACCGTGCCGCGCGGCGCGTGCCGGTCCACGACGATGAACGCGCAGGCGAGGACGGGTGCCAGGAAGACGCCCGCGAGGGCCGCGAGGGCGCTCATGGCGACGGGGCCGGGGGTGAGCACCAGCGGCAGGTAGCAGACGGCGAGGAACAGCACGAGGACGCGGAGTCGCCGTTCGGGGGCTCCGGACCACTGCCGGGCGCCGTAGGTGACACCGCCGATGAGCGCGCCGAGGCCGAGAGCGGCCATCAGCCAGCCGTAGACGGACGGGGTGCCGCGGTCGTCGGCGTACGCGACGGCGGCGACGGTGATGGAGCCGAGCGCGAGGCCGACGAAGAAGAACGACCCGAGGAGGGCGAGCAGGCCCGGGGAGCGCAGGGCGCCCAGCCAGTGGGCCTCCCGGGGCGCGGACCGCCAGGTGCGGGAGGGCTCGGAGAGGACGACGGCGAGGGCGCCGAGGACGCCGAGGAGGTTGATGACCAGGAGGGCGGCGGCGGGCGACCAGAGGGAGACCAGGAGGGTCAGCAGCAGCGGGCCGACGGTGAACATGACCTCCTGCGCGACCGCGTCCATGGCGTACGCCCGGTGGACCCGGTCCTCCCGGCCGAGGACGCTCGGCCACAGGGCCCGCAGCCCGCCCTCCAGGGGCGGTGTGAACAGTCCGGCGACGACGACGGCCACGTAGGCGAGGCCGAGGTGGCCGATGCCGGTGAGGGCGAGCAGGGCCATGCCGAGGGCGGAGAGGACCGCGGCGGGCAGCTGGACGCGGGGCTGGCCCTTGAGGTCGACGGCGCGGCCGAGGAGGGGCTGGCCGACGGCGGTGGCGACGCCGTAGGCGGCGATGAGGCCGCCGGCCAGGGTGTAGCTGCCGCCCTGGTCGCGGACGAAGAGGGTGAGGGCGATGGGGCCGACGCCGTTGGGCAGGCGTCCCACGAGGGTGCCGGCGAGCAGCCGGGCCGCGTGCGGCGCCCGGAGTATGTCGAGATAGCCGCCTCGTGCCGGGGCCTCGGTGGCCATGTGGTCTCCCCTCGCCTCGGACCGCGCCGAGGTTTTACGTATAACTTCCGTGGTCATACGTACCATGTCGGCAATGCGCGGGTCCACCCCGCGCCCGGGCCGCGGCCGCCCCCGCGCGCCCGGACCGTCCGACGCGGAGGCTTGTGTGCAGACCCCGGAGCCGCTCGGCGGCACCCGCCCCACCAGCCGGGACGTCGCCCGGACCGCGGGCGTGTCCCAGGCCACCGTCTCCCTCGTCCTCGGTGACAAGTGGCGCGGCCGTGTGTCGGAACGCACCGCCGAGGCGGTGCGCGGGGCCGCCCGGGAGCTCGGCTACCGGCCCAACCTGGCCGCCCGCAACCTGCGCCTCGGCCGCACCCGCACCGCCATGCTCGTCGTCCCGGCCCTCACCAACGAGTTCTTCGCGCACGTCTACACGGGAGCGGCAGCCGCGGCGGCCCGGCACGGCTTCGGCGTGGTCCTCTACCCCTCCCCCGACGGTCTGGGCCCCGCACGGGACCCGTTCGCCTCGGCGCAGGCCGCCCTCGACGGGGTGATCGCCTCCTCCATGGCGACCGGCGCCCTGGAGGCCTTCCGGGGCACCGACCTCCCGCTCGTCATGCTCGACAGCGACCCGGCCGACCCCGGGGCGGCCGCCCATGTGAACCTCGACGTCGCCGATGGGATGCGCCGGGTGACCGACCACCTGCTCGGCCTCGGCCACCGCCGCTTCCTGCACCTGGCCTCCGCGGCTCCGTCCTGGACCTTCGACGTGCGGGCCGCCACCCTCGCCCACGCCCTGCGCGGCACGGAGGTGCGCACCGTGCGGTCGCCGCTGAACGTCGCGGACGCGTGGGAGGTCGCGGGCCGGGCCCTCGCCGCCCCCGGGCCCCGGCCCACGGCGGTGGTCTGCGACGACGACATCCTCGCGGCCGGCGTCTGCAAGGCCGCGCGCCGACTCGGGCTGCGGGTCCCCGAGGACCTGTCGGTGACCGGATTCGACGACATGGCCCTGGCGACGGTGGTCGATCCGGAACTCACCACCGTGCGGCTGCCCGCCGAGGAGTTCGGCCGGCGGGGCATGGAGGCGCTCCTCGCCGTCCTCGCGGGCGAACGGCCCCGGCCGGACACCCTTCCCGTCTCCCTGGTCCCCCGGGGCTCCTCGGGGCCCGCACCGGCCGCCTGAGGGCGGACACGCCGAAGGGGCCCCGGTCCGCGCACACGCGGACCGGGGCCCCTCCGGGCCGTGCCGACTACTCCTCGGGAGCCTCGTCCGAGGGCTCGTCCGTCTTCGCCACCGCCGCGTTGTCGGCCTCCAGGAGGCGCGACAGCTGACGGCCGACGATCCGCTTGAACTTGCGCTGCTGCGGCCGCGTGCGGTCCAGGACCGCCACCTCCAGGCGCTCCGCGGGGATCTCCCGCTCGCTGCCGTTGGTGTCCCGCGAGAGCGCCTGTACGGCCAGCCTCAGGGCCTCGGCCAGGGACATGCCGTCCCGGTGCCGCTGGTCCAGGAAGGAGCCGATCTGCTCGGCGTTCCCGCCGACCGCGACCGAGCCGTGCTCGTCCACGATCGAGCCGTCGTGCGGCAGCCGGTAGATCTGGTCGCCCGACGGCTCGGTGCCGACCTCGGCGACGACCAGCTCCACCTCGTACGGCTTCTCCCCCGCGCTGGAGAAGATCGTGCCCAGCGTCTGGGCGTAGACGTTGGCCAGGCCGCGCGCGGTGACGTCGTCCCGGTCGTAGGTGTAGCCCCGCAGGTCGGCGTAACGGACGCCGCCGATGCGGAGGTTCTCGTACTCGTTGTACTTGCCGGCGGCCGCGAAGCCGATCCGGTCGTAGATCTCGCTGAACTTGTGCAGCGCGCGGGACGGGTTCTCACCGACGAAGACGATCCCGTCGGTGTACTGGAGAACGACAAGGCTGCGGCCTCGGGCGATGCCCTTGCGGGCGTACTCCGCCCGGTCGGCCATGGCCTGCTGGGGTGAGACGTAGAACGGAGTGGACACCGGCGGTCCGTCCCTTTCTTCTGGGCTTCAGTCGGGCGACGAGTGGTCAGAGCAGGGCGGCGCGGGGCCCGTCGGGCTCCTCGAGACGCCGCTCGGTGACCGACCGGGCCAGCGCGGAGGACTCGTCCTCCGTGAGCCTGCGGTAGCCCTCGTCCGTGATGACCGTGACGATCGGGAAGATCCGGCGTGCCATGTCCGGGCCGCCGGTCGCCGAGTCGTCGTCCGCCGCGTCGTAGAGCGCCTGCACGACCAGCGTGGTGGCCTCCTGCTCGCTCAGGTCGGCGCGGTAGAGCTTCTTCATCGAGCCACGCGCGAAGATCGAGCCGGAGCCGGTGGCGGCGTACCCGTGCTCCTCGGAGCGGCCGCCGGTCACGTCGTAGGAGAAGATCCGGCCCTTCTCCTTGCCCTCGTCCCAGCCCGCGAAGAGCGGCACGACGGCGAGCCCCTGCATGGCCATGCCGAGGTTGCCCCGGATCATGGTGGAGAGGCGGTTCGCCTTGCCCTCCAGGGAGAGCGTGACGCCCTCCACCTTCTCGAAGTGCTCCAGCTCCAGCTGGAACAGCTTGACCATCTCCACGGCGAGGCCGGCGGTGCCGGCGATGCCGACGGCGGAGTACTCGTCGGCAGGGAAGACCTTCTCGATGTCCCGCTGCGCGATCATGTTGCCCATGGTGGCCCGCCGGTCACCGGCGAGCACGACCCCGCCGGGGAACGTGGCCGCCACGATGGTCGTCCCGTGCGGGGCCTGGACGACCCCCTCGGGCAGCTTCCGCCCGCCCGGCAGCATCTCCGGCGAGTGGTCCGCCAGGAAGTCGATGAACGAGGACGAGCCCGGCGTCAGGAAGGCCGCCGGCAGACGCCCGGTGCTACGAGGGTTGGCTTCCACGCGATTCCTTCCGGGTGGGAGAGTCGGCCCGCCGTGGGAAGCGCCGGCCGATCTTGCTTGCTGTGCACGGACCTTACCCGTGCCACCGCTTGTCATCCGTCCCCGGGCCCGCGGCTTTCGCCGGGGCTCCGGGGACGGGGACGACAGACGCGACGAGCGGCTACTCGCCGCCCTTTTGCACAAACGACCGGACGAAGTCCTCGGCGTTCTCCTCGAGTACGTCGTCGATCTCGTCCAGGACGGAGTCCACGTCGTCGCTCAGCTTCTCCTGGCGCTCCTGGAGGTCGGAGTTCGCCTCCGTGGTGGTCTCCTCGACCTCCTCCGTGGAACGCGTCGCCTTCTGCTGTCCGCCGCCGGTGTCCTTGGTCGCCATATCCCTCACCCCGCTCGAATCGGCCCGCTCGGTTGAGTCCGTACAAGATCAGACCCTATAGGGCGGGTCCGACTTCGGCCCCGCAGTTTCGACAACGCCCGGGCACTGTTTCCATGATTCCCAGTGCCGGGGTATTTCAGGCCCCGGTGGGGCCTCGGATCAGCCGCCGGACAGGACCCGCACCAGTTCCTCGGCGGTCCTGCAGCGGTCCAGGAGCGACTTCACGTGGGCCTTGGTGCCCCGCAGCGGCTCCAGGGTGGGAACGCGCTGGAGGGAGTCACGGCCGGGCAGGTCGAAGATCACCGAGTCCCAGGAGGCCGCCGCGACGTCGTCGGCGTACTGCTCCAGGCACCGGCCCCGGAAATAGGCCCGGGTGTCCTCGGGAGGCGCCGTCTCGGCCCGCTCCACCTCGGCCTCGTCCAGGAGCCGCTTCATGCGCCCGCGGGCCACCAGACGGTTGTAGAGGCCCTTCTCGGGGCGTACGTCCGCGTACTGGAGGTCCACCAGGTGCAGCCGGGCGGCGTCCCAGTCCAGGTTGTCCCGGCGCCGGTAGCCCTCCATGAGCTCCCGCTTGGCGATCCAGTCGAGCTCGCCGGCCAGGCTCATGGGGTCGTTCTCGAGCCGGTTGAGCGTGTCCTCCCAGCGGATCAGGACGTCCTTGGTCTGCTCGTCGGCGTCCGCCCCGTACCGCTCCTCCACGTACTTCCTGGCCAGCTCGAAGTACTCCATCTGGAGCTGCACCGCGGTGAGTGTCCGGCCGCTGCGCAGCGTGACCAGGTACTGGAGGGTCGGGTCGTGCGAGACCTGGTGGAGGGTCCGTACCGGCTGGTCGACGGCGAGGTCCACGGTGATGAACCCGTCCTCGATCATCGAGAGGACCAGGGCGGTGGTGCCCAGCTTGAGGTAGGTCGAGATCTCCGAGAGGTTCGCGTCGCCGATGATCACGTGCAGGCGGCGGTACCTCTCGGCGTCGGCGTGCGGCTCGTCCCGGGTGTTGATGATGGGCCGCTTGAGGGTGGTCTCCAGGCCGACCTCGACCTCGAAGTAGTCGGCGCGCTGGCTGATCTGGAAGCCGTTCTTCCGGCCGTCCTGGCCGATGCCGACCCGTCCCGCGCCGGTCACGACCTGGCGGGAGACGAAGAAGGGGGTGAGGTGGCGCACGATGTCCGAGAAGGGGGTCTCCCGCTTCATCAGGTAGTTCTCGTGCGTGCCGTAGGAGGCGCCCTTGTTGTCGGTGTTGTTCTTGTAGAGGTGGATCGGCTGGGCCCCGGGGAGCTGCGCGGCCCGCTCGGCGGCCTCCGCCATGATCCGCTCGCCGGCCTTGTCCCAGCGGACGGCGTCGAGCGGGTTGGTGACCTCGGGCGAGCTGTACTCGGGGTGGGCGTGGTCCACGTAGAGGCGGGCCCCGTTGGTGAGGATCACGTTGGCCAGGCCGATGTCCTCGTCGGTGAGCTGGCTGGAGTCGGCGGCCTCGCGGGCGAGGTCGAAGCCGCGGGCGTCCCGCAGCGGGTTCTCCTCCTCGAAGTCCCAGCGGGCGCGGCGCGCCCGGTGCATCGCCGCCGCGTAGGCGTTGACGATCTGGGACGAGGTGAGCATGGCATTGGCGTTCGGGTGTCCCGGGACGGAGATCCCGTACTCCGTCTCGATGCCCATTACTCGCCGTACGGTCATGCGGCCCTCCTTGCCCGGCGGCGCTCACTGTGCGCGACTCGGCGGTACCGATGAGCCTAGAGCGGCTCCGCGCTGGTGGGGAGATCAGTTGCGTATTTCCCTGTGATGCCGGGGGAAATGCTGGATGGAATGCGTCGGCTGCGGATGCCCGGTTTCCGGACATCCGCAGCCGGGGGCGTTTTACAGGTACTGACCGGTATTGGCCACCGTGTCGATGGAGCGCCCGGTGTCCGCGCCCTGCTTTCCGGTGACGAGGGTGCGGATGAACACGATCCGCTCGCCCTTCTTTCCGGAGATCCGGGCCCAGTCGTCGGGGTTGGTGGTGTTGGGCAGGTCCTCGTTCTCCTTGAACTCGTCCACGCACGCCTGGAGGAGGTGGGAGACCCGGATGCCCTTCTGGTTGTGGTCGAGGAAGGCCTTGATGGCCATCTTCTTGGCCCGGTCGACGATGTTCTGGATCATCGCGCCGGAGTTGAAGTCCTTGAAGTAGAGGACTTCCTTGTCGCCGTTGGCGTACGTGACTTCGAGGAAGCGGTTCTCCTCGGATTCGGCGTACATCTGCTCGACGACGGACTGGATCATTCCGTGGGCGGCCGCCGCCTTGGAGCCGCTGTGCTCGGAGATGTCGTCCGAGTGGAGCGGCAGGGTGGCGGTGAGGTACTTCGCGAAGATGTCCTTCGCGGCCTCGGCGTCCGGACGCTCGATCTTGATCTTGACGTCGAGCCGGCCGGGTCGCAGGATCGCGGGGTCGATCATGTCCTCGCGGTTGGAGGCACCGATGACGATGACGTTCTCCAGGCCCTCCACACCGTCGATCTCGGCGAGCAGCTGGGGGACGATGGTGTTCTCCACGTCCGAGCTGACACCGGATCCGCGGGTGCGGAAGAGGGATTCCATCTCGTCGAAGAAGACGATGACGGGGGTGCCCTCGCTCGCCTTCTCCCGGGCACGCTGGAAGACGAGGCGGATGTGCCGCTCGGTCTCACCGACGTACTTGTTGAGGAGTTCGGGGCCCTTGATGTTGAGGAAGTAGGACTTCCCCGCGGGCTGGCCGGTCACCTCGGCGACCTTCTTGGCCAGGGAGTTGGCCACGGCCTTCGCGATCAGCGTCTTGCCGCAGCCGGGCGGGCCGTAGAGCAGGATGCCCTTGGGCGGCCGCAGTTCGTGCTCCTTGAAGAGGTCCGGGTAGAGGTAGGGGAGCTCGACCGCGTCCCTGATCAGCTCGATCTGGTTGCCCAGGCCGCCGATCTTGGTGTAGTCGACGTCCGGGACCTCTTCCAGAACGAGCTCTTCGACCTCGCTCTTGGGGACCACTTCGTACACGTAGCCGGACCTGGAGTCGAGCAGCAGGGCGTCGCCGGGGCGGATGGTGACGTCCAGCAGAGGCTCGGCGAGCCTCACCACCCGTTCCTCGTCGGTGTGCCCGACCACCAGGGCGCGCTCGCCGTCCTCGAGGATCTCCTTGAGGGTGACGATGTCCCCGGCGCGCTCGAACTCCATGGCCTCGACCACGTTGAGCGCTTCGTTGAGCATGACTTCCTGGCCGCGCTTGAGCTCTTCGAGCTCGATGCTCGGGCTGACGTTCACCCGGAGCTTGCGGCCCCCGGTGAAGATGTCGCACGTGCCGTCCTCGTTGGCCTGCAGGAAGACACCGAAGCCGGCCGGCGGCTGCGCGAGCCGGTCGACTTCCTCCTTGAGGGCCACGATCTGGTCACGGGCCTCACGGAGCGTGTTCGCCAGTCGTTCGTTCTGCGCGGACACGCCGGCCAGGCTGGTCTGCAGCTCGACGATCCGCTCTTCGAGAATCCTCGTGTGTCGCGGAGAGTCGGCGAGCTTGCGGCGCAGGACGGCGATTTCCTGCTCGAGATAGGCAACCTGGCCGGCGGGGTCTTCAGACCCCCGCCCCGGCCGGATGCCGCGGTTGATGTCGTCGTCGTGGGCTGCCACGGTCCTCACCTCCTCCAAGGGGAGCTGGACGCTTCCTGACCCTACCTGCGTGGGTGGTGATTGAAACCCCTAGATCAAAAAGACTCTGAGGTGTGTCCGATCTTCACCCTTGCGCTTCCCCTGTCGACAGGGGAATACCCACCCTTCGCTGCTTGAAAGCGGGCGGTTGTATCGTCGTCATGGGTCAACACCCGTCAGAGGTGGCCCGACTTACCCGCGAGAAGCGACACGAGAAGCAGAAACGGCAGGAGATATGACCGTGCAGCACGAGGCTCCGTCCACGGGCGCCGCAGAGGCGCTGGAGGTCTGGATCGACCAGGACCTGTGTACCGGGGACGGGATCTGCGCGCAGTACGCTCCCGAGGTCTTCGAGCTGGACATCGACGGGCTCGCTTATGTGAAGAGCGCCGACGACGAACTCCTCCAGGACACCGGTGCCACGACGCCGGTCCCGCTGACGCTGCTCCAGGACGTGGTGGACTCGGCGAAGGAGTGCCCGGGCGACTGCATCCATGTGCGCCGGGTCACGGACAAGGTCGAGGTGTACGGCCCCGACGCGGAGTGACGGGTCAGGCGCCGCGCGCTTCGGCCTGTCCGGTGCGCACGAAGGCGCCGCCCTTCCAGTGCCAGCTGACCTGCTCCTTCTCGTCGGGGCAGCAGCTGGGGACGTCGGGGGACGAGTAGCCGAGCAGGGTGGCGTGCACCGCTCCGTCGCGTACGGAGAAGTCGGTGACGCTCTTGAGGAGCTCGGGAGCGACGAGGGTGGCCACCACGCGCGCGGGTGTTCCGGCCTGCTTGCCCCGGGTGAGGACGTAGACGCCGCTCGGCGGCGTGCCGGAGCCCGCTTCGCAGTGCACGACCGCAACGGTCTCGGGGTTCCCGTCCCCGTCGAGGTCTCCGGAGGCCCGCTTGGCGACCTTGTGGGGCGCTCCCCCGCAGTCCAGGGGGTAGGCGACGCCGGCGGCCTCGGGAGCCGGTGCGGGGCTCGGTGCCGTGGCCGGGGTCGCGGTGGCTCCGGCGGGGCCGGGCTGGAGCAGGCCCGCGAGGGCGACGACCGCGGCGGTCGCGGTGGCGGTGGCGAGCCAGTGGGCCGGCCGGGCGTGGGTGTGTGCGAGGTCCGCGAGGTCCGGGGCGGCGGAGGGCTGCACGCGAGACGTCTCCTGTGGGGGTGGTGCGGCGGTTTCCGGCATCGTGCCACACGTCACAGGGGGACGGAACCGTCGGGGTCGGCCTCGTGGGAGGCCGGGTGCCCGCCGAACATGAGGACGCCGCCGTCGAGTTCCCTGCCGTGGGCGGGGAACTCGGCGGCGGCGCGCCGTGGGTGTCGGGACGTCAGCCCTTGTTGGGGCCTTCGTAGTCCTCGCCGTAGGCGCCCTTGGCGGGGCGGCGGCGGCGCATCGGGGGTTCGACGCCGTCCGCGAGGCGGCGGGCGGTGACGAGGAAGCCGGTGTGGCCGATCATGCGGTGATCGGGGCGGACGGCGAGGCCCTCGACGTGCCAGTTGCGGATCATGGATTCCCAGGGCTGCGGCTCGGCGTAGCAGCCGAACTCGCGGATGGATTCCACGGTGCGGGCGAGCTGGGTGGTGGTCGCCACGTAGCAGCAGAGGATGCCGCCGGGGACGAGCGCCTTGGAGACGGCCTCCAGACACTCCCAGGGGGCGAGCATGTCCAGGATGACGCGGTCGACGTCCGTGTCGGACAGGTTGTCCTGGAGGTCGCCGACGGTCAGCTGCCACGCGGGGTGGGGGCCGCCGAAGTAGCGTTCGACGTTGCCCTTCGCGATCTCGGCGAAGTCCTCGCGGCGCTCGTAGGAGTGCAGCATGCCGCTGTCTCCGATGGCGCGCAGGAGGAAGCTGCTCAGCGAGCCCGAGCCCACTCCCGCTTCCACGACGCGGGCGCCGGGGAAGATGTCGGCGAAGGCCAGGATCTGCCCCGCGTCCTTGGGGTAGACCACGGCGGCGCCGCGGGGCATGGACAGGACGTAGTCGGGGAGCAGGGGGCGCAGCGCGAGGTAGGCGACGTTTCCGGTGGTGCGGACAACGCTGCCCTCGGGGGCACCGATCAGTTCGTCGTGCGGGAAAGAACCCTTGTGGGTGTGGAAGTTCTTTCCCTCTTCGAGCGTGAACGTGTAGTGACGGCCCTTGGGGTCGGTCAGCTGAACCTGGTCCCCGACCTTGAAGGGCCCGCGTCGGCGGGCGGCACCGGTCGGTTCGGACATGTGACCAGAGTACAAGGACTACGAGGAGGGTCGTGCCATGGCCTGGACGAAGGCGCGCTCGACGTCGGTGGTGGAGAGGACTCCGTAGATCTCGCCGGTGTCCTCGACGACGAGGTACTCGGTGGCCGGGCTGGCGCGGAGGTGGTCGAGGAGGGGCTGGCCGGTGAGTTCGGCGGGGACGCGCATGCCGTCGGTGAGGTCCTGGGCGAGGGTGCTGACGGCGACCCAGGGGCGGCGGTGTTCGGGGACGGCGGCGATGGCGGCCTCGCGGACGATGCCGGTGGGGTCGCCGTGGCCGTCGACGACGACGAGGGCGCGGGCGCCCGCCTCGTTGGCGCGGCGGAGTGCCTCGGAGAGGGGGGTGACGGGCTCGACGGGGATGGCGCGGCGGGTGAGGCTGCGGGCGCGGAGCTCGGGGAGGTGTTCGCGGAGGCGGGCCATGCGGAGGCTGTTGCCGGCGCCGGTCCAGATGATGGCGGCGAGGATCGCGGCGAGCAGGGCGTCGGTGACGGTGTTGAGGCCGCTGATGTCGTCGGTGGAGTTGCCGAGGAAGCCGGTGCGGGTGAGCAGGGGCAGTCCGACGAGGACGAGGACGGCGAGGGCGCGGCCGACCCAGGCGGCGGCGATGGTGCCGCTCATGGGCTTGCCGGTGATCTTCCAGACGACGGCGCGGAGCATGCGGCCGCCGTCGAGGGGGAGCCCGGGGAGCAGGTTGAAGATCGCGACGATGAGGTTGGAGATCATCAGGCCGGCGAGGAGGACGCCGGGGACGGTGCCGGGTTCGACGGCGTACATCGAGAGATAGAACACGCCGGCGAGGACGAGGGAGAGGAGGGGGCCGACGAAGGCGAGGACGAATTCGCGGCCGGGGGTCTCGGTCTCCTTCTCGATCTCGGAGACGCCGCCGAAGAACTGGAGCTGGATGCGGCGCACCGGGAGTTTGAAGCGGAGCGCGGCGATGGTGTGGGCCAGTTCGTGGACGAGTACGGAGGCGTAGAAGGCAACGGCGAAGAAGAGGGAGACGAGGTAGCGGGCGGCGCCGAGTTCGGGCAGGACGCGCTCGATCTGGTCGCCGAAGACCCAGGTGATGAGGGCGGCGACGAGGAACCAGCTGGGGGCGACGTAGACGGGCACGCCGAAGGGGCGGCCCATGAGGATCCCGCCGCCGGGCTCCTCGGTCCGCTGCGGCTTGGGCTCGTCCTGGTTCACGGGTTCCTTTCGTCGCGGAGGGTGACCCACGTCGGTGTGTCACGGTTCGATCATGCAGTGCGACGGGGTCCCAGGTCGATGGTATTCCGCTCGCTGTCGGTGGCGGGTCGTAGGGTCTTCGTCATGAGTACGAGCGAGCAGGTGCCGGCGGAGCCCCGGGCGCCCATGTCGTTGTCGCCGTCGCGGGCGAGCGATTTCATGCAGTGTCCGCTGCTGTACCGGTTCCGGGTGATCGACCGGCTGCCGGAGAGGCCGAGCGAGGCGGCGACGCGGGGGACGCTGGTGCACGCGGTGCTCGAGCGGCTCTTCGACGATCCGGCGGCGGAGCGGACGGCTCCGCGGGCGCGGGCGATGGTTCCGGGGCAGTGGGACCGGCTCCTGGAGTCGAAGCCGGAGCTGGGTGAGCTGTTCGCGGAGGATCCGGCGGGCGAGCGGCTGGCGGGCTGGCTGGGTGAGGCGGAGCGGCTGGTCGAGCGGTGGTTCACGCTGGAGGATCCGACGCGTCTGGAGCCCGCCGAGCGGGAGCTGTTCGTGGAGACGGAGCTGGATTCGGGGCTGCGGTTGCGCGGGGTGATCGACCGGATCGATGTGGCGCCGTCGGGTGAGGTGCGGATCGTCGACTACAAGACGGGCAAGGCGCCGCGGCCGGAGTACCGGGACGGCGCGCTGTTCCAGATGACGTTCTACGCGCTGGTGGTGTGGCGGCTGAGGCAGGTGATCCCGCGGCGGCTGCAGCTGGTGTATCTGGGCAGCGGGGAGGTGCTGACGTACGACCCGGTGGAGGCGGATCTGCTGCGGGTGGAGCGGAAGCTGCTCGCGCTGTGGGAGGCGATCCGGCTGGCGACGGAGACGGGTGACTGGCGGCCGCGTCCGACGAAGCTGTGCGGCTGGTGCGATCACCAGGCGGTGTGTCCGGAGTTCGGGGGGACTCCCCCGGTCTATCCGCTGAAGATCGTTCCCGCGCGCCCGCAGGAGTCGGGCGATTCGGGGCAGGGCAGAATGGGCCTGGCCCCGCCGGCGCCGTAGTGCCGGTGTACCTCGTGAGCTCAGCCCCGTGAAGGAGCCCTTGTGACGATCCGCGTCCTCTTGGTCGACGATCAGCCGCTGTTGCGCACCGGCTTCCGGATGATTCTGGAGGCGGAGCAGGACATCGCGGTGGTGGGTGAGGCCGGGGACGGTCTCCAGGCGCAGGACCAGGTGCGGGCGCTGCAGCCGGACGTGGTGCTGATGGACATCCGGATGCCGCGGATGGACGGGGTGGAGGCGACCCGGCAGATCACGGGTCCGGGCCGGGACGGTCCGGCGAAGGTGCTGGTGCTGACGACCTTCGATCTCGACGAGTACGTGGTGGAGGCGCTGCGGGCGGGGGCGAGCGGTTTTCTCCTGAAGGACGCCCCGGCGACCGAGCTGGTGCAGGCGATCCGGGTGGTGGCGGCCGGTGAGGCGATGCTGGCGCCGTCGATCACGCGCCGGCTGCTCGACAAGTACTCGGCGCATCTGCCGACGGGCGAGGAGCAGGTGCCGGACACGCTGAACACCTTGACGGACCGTGAGGTCGAGGTGCTGAAGCTGGTGGCGCGGGGCCTGTCGAACGCGGAGATCGCGGCGGACCTGTTCGTCAGCGAGACGACGGTGAAGACGCATGTGGGCCATGTGCTGACGAAGCTTGGCCTGCGGGACCGGGTGCAGGCCGCGGTGTACGCGTACGAGAGCGGTCTGGTGCGGCCGGGGGCCAACGGGCAGTAGTCCCGGCGGGTACGACGGGAGCAGGGACGACGGGAGGGGCCCGGTGCGCGTGATGCGCGCCGGGCCCCTCCTGTCGTGTCCGGGGCGGTCAGCCCTTGCGGATCTCCCAGAAGCGGAAGACCGTCGAGGCGTCGAGGGTCCATTCGAGGCCCGTGACGCCCTGGCGGGCGACGGCGTACTGCTTGCCCTGCCAGAGCGGCAGGAGGGGCAGCTGCTCGGCGACGAGGTCCTGGAGCTTGCCGTACTCGTCGGCGGTGGCGGCGCGGTCCGGGGCGGCGGCGGTCTTGGGGAGGAGGCTGCCGGTGATGGTGGCGTTCTCGTAGTGGTTGCCGAGGACGTTGCCCTCGCCGAAGAACGGGGTGGTGAAGTTGTCGGCGTCGGGGTAGTCGGGGACCCAGCCCTTGACGTAGACGCCGTACTTGCCGGCCGCGATGTCCTTCTCGTACTGGTCGTAGGCGACGGACTTGACGTCGGCGTCGAAGAGGCCGCTGGCGTTGAGCTGCTCGGCGATGGCCTTGAGCTCCTGGTCGGTGGACGGGCCGTAGCGGCTGGGCGTGGACCAGAGGGTGAGCTTCACCTTGGCGGTGATGCCGGCGGTGCGCAGGGCCTTCTTCGCCTTCGCCTCGTCGGGGACGCCGTAGGTGTCGTAGAAGGCGGTGTTGTGTCCGGCGATGCCGGCCGGGACGATCGAGTACAGCGGCGTGGCCGTCGACTTGTAGACGCCTTCGACGAGGGCCTCGCGGTCGACGAGGTGGGCGATGGCCTGGCGGACGCCGAGCTTGCCGGCGACCGGGTCCTTCATGTTGAAGACGAGGTGCTGAACCTCGGCGCTGCTGCCCTGGACGACCTCGATGCCCTTGTCGTCCGTGGTGTCGGAGGTCTCCAGGGTCGCGATGTCCTCGGCGGAGAGACCTCGGTAGGCGACGTCGACGTCTCCGTCGGTGAGTCCCTTGGCGAGGGCGGAGCGGTCGCCGCCGTAGAGCTTGAGGGTGACGGCGTCGTTCTTGCGCTGTGCGGTGCCCTTGTAGCCGGGGTTGGCGGAGAAGGTGGCCTCGGTGGCGCTGAAGGAGTCCAGCTTGTACGGGCCGGAGCCGGTGGCCTTGCCGTCGGTGCGCAGGGCGTCGGCGGGGTACTCGCGGTGGTCGACGATGGAGCCGGCGCCGGAGGCGATCTTGCTGGGGAAGGTGGCGTCGGGGACCTTGAGGTGGAAGACGACGGTCTTCTCGTCCGGGGTCTCGATGCTCTTGATGGTGGCCAGCAGCGGCGCGGGGCCCGAGGGGTCGGCGATCTTGAGGGCGCGCTCGAACGAGAACTTGACGTCCTCCGAGGTGAGCTTGTTGCCGTTGGAGAAGGTGAGGCCGTCGCGCAGGGTGCAGCTGTACACGGTGCTGCCGGTGGTGAAGCCGCACTTGTCGGCGGCCTCGGGCTCGGGCTCGGAGCCGCCCTTGGGGAAGGCCAGCAGGGACTGGAAGACGTTGTTGAACAGCAGCCAGGAGCCGGGGTCGTAGCCGGCCGCCGGGTCGGTGGCGACGATCTCGTCGGACATGCCGACGCGTATGCCGTTGCCGGATTCGCCCGAGCCGCCCTGCTCGGTGCCGCAGCCGCTGAGGAGGGCGGCGGACAGACCGGCGGCGAGGGGGGCCGTCAGCCACTTGTTGTGCGTCTTCACAGAACGTGCCTCGTGATCTCTTGTCAGGCCGGCCGCGCGCTGGTGCGCGGCCGGTGTAACCGATCCAGTCGACGGGGTTATGCGGTACCGCGGCCCAGTTCCCAGAGCAGGAGGTCGGAGGACGTGTTGAGGGCGTACTCGACTCCGTTGAGGTCGTCGCGCGCGGCGACGTACTGCTTGCCCTGCCACAGCGGCAGGACGGGTACGTCCTCGGCGACGATCTTCTGGATCTGGTTGAAGACGGGGCTCGCGGCGGTGCGGTCGGCCTGGCGGCGCGAGCGCGGGATGAGCTGGTCGCGGACGACCTTGTTCACGTACGGGGTGTTGAGGAAGTTGTCGCTGTCGAGGAACGGCGCGATGTAGTTGTCCGGGTCCGGGTAGTCCGGGAACCAGCCGAGTCCGTAGACCGCGTAGTCGCCGCGCTTCTGGGCGGTGCGGAACGTCGACCACTCGGCGCCCTGGACGGTGACGTCGAAGAGCTCGCTGGAGACGAGCTGCTTCTTGAGCGCCTCGAACTCCTGGGCGGTCTCGGCGCCGTAGTGGTCGGTGGTGTAGTTCAGCGTCAGCTTGACCGGGGTCTTGACGCCGGCGTCCTTGAGGAGCTTGGCGGCGCGGGCCTGGTCGGGCTCGCCGTACGTGTCGAAGAAGGGGGTGGTGTGGCCGGTGATGCTGGAGGGGATCAGCGAGTAGAGCGGCTCGGCGGTGGTGCCGTAGACCCGGTTGACCAGGTCGCCGCGGTCGACGACGGCCGCCATGGCCTGGCGGACGGCCTTCTCCTGGACGGCGGGGGCCTTGGTGTTGAAGCCGAGGTAGCGGATCTCCAGACCGGGGACCTCGATGACCTCGATGCCGTCCTTGGGCGTCTCGGTGAGGTCCTTGATCTGCTGCCGGGACAGGGAGCGGGCCATCATGTCGATGTCGTCGCTCTCCAGGGCCCGGCCCATGGTGCTCGCGTCGGCGTAGGGGCGCAGCTCGACCTTCTCGTTGCGCAGGGTGATGTCGCCCTTGTAGGCCGGGTTCTTGGTGAAGACGAAGCGGGTGGCCTTGTCGCCCTCGCGCTCGACCTTCATGGTGTACGGGCCCGAGCCGTCGACGTCGAAGCCCTCGCGGAGCTTTCCGGTCTCGTACTTGTCCTTGCTGAGGATGCCGGCGACCGGGGTGGAGAGCTTGTACGGGAAGGTGGCGTCGGGGGTCTTCAGGTGGAAGACGACCTCGTCGGCGCCCTTGGTCTCGACGGTGTCGATGTTCGAGAGGAGGGCAGCGGTGCCGTTGTCCGACTTGATCTTCAGCACGCGCTCGATGGAGAACTTGACGTCCTCGGCGGTGATCGGGGTGCCGTCGGCGAAGGTGAGGCCGGCGCGCAGCTTGCAGCGGTAGCTCTCGCTGGCCTTGTCGGAGAATCCGCAGTTCTGGGCGGCCTCGGGGACGGGCTCGCCGCTGTCGCGGGGCACGTGCATCAGGGTCTGCACGGTCTGCCGCAGGATGTTCCACGCACCGGTGTCGTAGGCGAAGGCCGGGTCGAGCGGCGCGGGGGCGTCCGCGGTGGCGATGAACTGGTCCGTGGTGCCGACGACGATCGCTCCGCCTTCCTCCGCTCCGCCGCAGGCGGCGAGCAGGGGGGCGAGCAGTCCGGCCACGGCCGGCAGCACCAGGGTCTTGCGGTTCATCAGGGACGATCTCCTCATCCGGCACTGGGATACAGCGGTCAGTGGAACTCCGCCGCCGGCCGCCCGGTCTGGGCGGGAGCGATCGGGCCGGGTGTTGCGATCGGTCCTGTGTTCACGGCGACTTGGGTGTGCGCCGGTGCACGCGGGTTATGCGGCGAAGTACTCGCGAAAGATTAGTGGGCGGCGTCGCTATTGCCTGACCACGGGCGGCCCTGGGGGTAATCGCACAGTGATCATGAATACGGGGGCCTCGATAGTCATGCGTCGGATGATGCGGACGGTGGCGATCTAATCGGGACACAGGGGGCGCCGAAACGCACCCAAACCAGACAGGGAACGCACGAAGGCCACCCACCGTCCGGCACTCTGCGTGACCAAGGTCACGCAGGGGCCTTTTCGGCGAATGGCCTGATCGTTTTCCCCGGGCGTTCCCCGGGGTGCACCGCGGGTGTCCCTGCGGTGCACCCCCGGGGCGCCTCCCGGGCGAAATCGCATTCCGCCCGGGGCAAGCTCAGATAAAGCTCAGATTCCGGTGATCAATGTACGGAGGAAGGGCACGTCGACCTCTTCGAGGGAGCGCACGACGACCCGGCCCGGGGAGGGCGCGATCGGGGCGACCGAGGGCACCGCGACGACCCGGCAGCCGGCCGCCTCGGCGGCCGCCACACCGGTCGCGGTGTCCTCGATGACGGCACAGAGGACGGGGTCGGCCCCGACTCCCTGGGCGGCCGTCAGGTACGGCTCCGGGTGCGGCTTGGTCCGTACGACCTCGTCGCCCGCGACGGTGAGCGCGAAGCGGTCGCGGCCGAGCGAGTGGAGCACCTTGTCGATGATCCGCCGGTGCGAGGCGGAGACGAGTGCGGTCGGGATGGAGTGCCGGGCCAGCTCCGCGAGGAGCCGCTCGGCGCCGGGCATGAGGGGCACACCGCGCTCGATGCGCTGCTCGAACTTCTCGTTGAGCAGGACGGTCAGCTCGGCGAGGGTGATGTCGGCGCCGGTGGACTCGATGAGGTAGCCCGCGCTGCGCGTCATCGGGCCGCCGACGACGATCTCCCGCCAGGCCTCGTCCAGCCGGTGCCCGAGGTCGGCGAAGACCTCGACCTCCGCGTCCCACCAGAAGCCCTCCGTGTCGACGAGGGTCCCGTCCATGTCGAGGAAGACCGCCTGCAGGGCGGAGCTTCCGTTGGTGCGGATCAGGGACGCGGGGACCGTACTGGTCATCCGGCACACCTCCATGGAGGGACGAGAAGGCCGGCCCCCCTCCCCGGTACGGGGAGGAAGACCGGCCTGCACTGGACCGATAAGTGTACGTCCGGATCACCGAAAGGGCTCGGATTTACCCCGGGGGTCGTCCCGCCCGGTCACCGAGCGTTGAAGTACTTCGCCTCGGGGTGATGGATCACGATGGCGTCGGTGGACTGCTCGGGGTGGAGCTGGAACTCCTCGGAGAGGTGGACGCCGATCCGCTCCGGACGCAGCAGCTCCGCGATCTTCGCGCGGTCCTCCAGGTCGGGGCAGGCGCCGTAGCCCAGGGAGAAGCGCGCGCCGCGGTACTTGAGGTCGAACATGTCCTCGACCGCGTCCGGGTCCTCGCCACCGAAGCCGAGCTCGGCGCGGACCCGGGCGTGCCAGTACTCGGCCATGGCCTCGGCGAGCTGGACGGAGAGGCCGTGCAGCTCCAGGTACTCGCGGTAGGAGTCGGACTCGAACAGCTTGGCCGTGGCCTCGCCGATCTTCGAGCCGACGGTGACGACCTGGAGGCCGACCACGTCGGTCTCGCCGGACTCCTCCGGACGGAAGAAGTCCGCGAGGCAGAGGCGGCGGCCGCGGCGCTGGCGCGGGAAGGTGAAGCGGGTCCGCTCGTTGCCGTCCTCGTCGAGGATGATCAGGTCCTCGCCCTTGGAGACGCAGGGGAAGTAGCCGTAGACGACGGCCGCCTCGAGCAGGTTCTCGGTGTGCAGCCTGTCGAGCAGGCCGCGCAGCCGCGGCCGGCCCTCGCTCTCGACGAGCTCCTCGTACGTGGCGCCGCCGACGCGGGCCTGCTTGAGGCCCCACTGGCCCTTGAAGAGGGCGCCCTCGTCGAGCCAGGAGGCGTAGTCCTTGAGCGGGATGCCCTTGACGACGCGGGTGCCCCAGAACGGCGGGGTGGGGACGGGGTTGTCGACGGCGACGTCGGAACGGCCGCCCGGCTCGTCCGCCTCCTCCACCTGGAGGACCGGAGTGTTCCGCTTGGGGACGCGCCGCTGCTTGAGCTCGGGGAGCTTGGCGCCGGGGACGCCGCGCTTGACGGCGACGAGGGCGTCCATGAGGCGCAGGCCCTCGAAGGCGTCGCGGGCGTAGCGGACCTCGCCCTGGTAGATCTCGTGGAGGTCCTGTTCGACGTAGGCCCTGGTGAGGGCGGCGCCGCCGAGGATCACGGGGTACTTGGCGGCCAGCTCGCGCTGGTTCAGCTCCTGGAGGTTCTCCTTCATGATCACGGTGGACTTCACGAGGAGGCCGGACATGCCGATGACGTCCGCCCGGTGCTCCTCGGCGGCTTCCAGGATCGCGGAGACGGGCTGCTTGATGCCGATGTTGACGACGTTGTAGCCGTTGTTGGAGAGGATGATGTCGACGAGGTTCTTGCCGATGTCGTGGACGTCGCCGCGGACGGTGGCGAGGACGATGGTGCCCTTGCCGTCGGCGTCCGTCTTCTCCATGTGGGGTTCGAGGTAGGCCACCGCGGTCTTCATGACCTCGGCGGACTGGAGCACGAACGGCAGCTGCATCTGGCCCGAGCCGAACAGCTCGCCGACCGTCTTCATGCCGTCGAGCAGGATCTCGTTGACGATCTCCAGCGCCGGGCGGGAGCCCAGGGCCTCGTCGAGGTCGGCCTCCAGGCCGTTCTTCTCGCCGTCGATGATCCGCCGCTTGAGGCGCTCTTCGAGGGGCAGGGCGAGGAGTTCCTCGGTCTTGCCGGCCTTCATCGACTTGGTGTTGACCCCCTCGAAGAGGGCCATCAGCTTCTGCAGCGGGTCGTAGCCCTCGGCGCGCCGGTCGTAGATCAGGTCGAGCGCGGTGGTGACCTGCTCGTCGTCGAAGCGGGCGATCGGCAGGATCTTCGAGGCGTGGACGATCGCCGAGTCGAGGCCGGCCTTGACGCACTCGTCGAGGAAGACGGAGTTGAGGAGGATGCGCGCGGCCGGGTTCAGGCCGAAGGAGATGTTGGACAGGCCCAGGGTGGTCTGGACGTCCGGGTGGAGCCGCTTCAGCTCGCGGATCGCCTCGATCGTGGCGATGCCGTCCTTGCGCGACTCCTCCTGACCGGTACAGATGGTGAAGGTCAGGGTGTCGATGAGGATGTCGGACTCGTGGATGCCCCAGTTGCCGGTGAGGTCCTCGATGAGCCGCTCGGCGATGGCGACCTTGTGCTCGGGGGTACGGGCCTGGCCCTCCTCGTCGATGGTGAGGGCGATGAGCGCGGCGCCGTGCTCCTGGGCCAGCCGGGTGACCTTGGCGAAGCGGGACTCGGGGCCGTCGCCGTCCTCGTAGTTGACGGAGTTGATGACGGCCCGGCCGCCGAGCTTCTCCAGACCGGCCTGCAGGACGTCCACCTCGGTGGAGTCGAGGACGATCGGCAGGGTGGAGGCGGTGGCGAAGCGGCCGGCGAGCTCCTGCATGTCGGCGACGCCGTCGCGGCCCACGTAGTCGACGCAGAGGTCGAGCATGTGCGCGCCCTCGCGGATCTGGTCGCGGGCCATCTCGACGCAGTCGTCCCAGCGGGCCTCCAGCATGGCCTCGCGGAACTTCTTCGAGCCGTTGGCGTTGGTGCGCTCGCCGATCGCCATGTACGCGGTGTCCTGGCGGAACGGCACGGTCTGGTAGAGCGAGGCGGCGCCGGGCTCGGGGTGCGGCTCGCGCACGGAGGGGGTGAGGCCCCGGACGCGCTCGACGACCTGGCGCAGGTGCTCGGGGGTCGTACCGCAGCAGCCGCCGATCAGGGAGAGGCCGTACTCGCGGACGAAGGTCTCCTGGGCGTCGGCGAGCTCGGCGGGGCTGAGCGGGTAGTGGGCGCCGTCGGAGGTGAGGACGGGCAGGCCGGCGTTGGGCATGCAGGAGAGCGGGATGCGCGAGTGGCGGGCGAGGTAGCGGAGGTGCTCGCTCATCTCGGCGGGGCCGGTGGCGCAGTTCAGACCGATCATGTCGATGCCGAGCGGCTCCAGGGCGGTCAGCGCCGCACCGATCTCGGAGCCGAGGAGCATGGTGCCGGTGGTCTCGACGGTGACGGAGACGATGAGCGGCACGTCGACGCCGAGGACGTCGAGGGCGCGGCGGGCGCCGATGACGGAGGCCTTGGTCTGGAGCAGGTCCTGGGTGGTCTCGACGAGCAGGGCGTCGGCGCCGCCGGCGAGGAGGCCCTCGGCGTTCTGCTGGTAGGCGTCACGCAGCAGGGTGTACGGGGCGTGGCCGAGGGTCGGCAGCTTGGTTCCGGGGCCGATGGAGCCGAGGACCCAGCGCTGGAGTCCGGTGGAGGCGGTGAACTCGTCGGCGACCTCGCGGGCGATGCGGGCACCGGCCTCGGAGAGTTCGTGGACGCGCTCGGGGATGTCGTACTCGCCCAGGGCGGCGTGGTTGGCACCGAAGGTGTTGGTCTCGACGCAGTCGACGCCGGCGGCGAAGTACTCCTGGTGGACCGAACGGACGATGTCGGGCCTGGTGATGTTCAGGATCTCGTTGCAGCCTTCGAGGTTCTGGAAGTCCTCGAGGGTGGGGTCCTGTGCCTGGAGCATGGTGCCCATGGCGCCGTCGGCGACGACGACTCGGCCGGCGAGTGCCTCGCGGAGGGCTGCGGCGCGGTTCCGGCTGTCTGCGGAAGGGGTCGGCAACGAGGCCATGGATGAGCTCCCTGGGATGCGACGGCTGTCGGCTTTGCACCTTCGGAGGAGGGTGCACGGGGCCAGCGTAACCGCGCTCCGGCCGGGGTGGACACGGCGTCTCGCGGGGCGGACGGCATCCTGTGTGCGGGGACTCCCGGTTCTGCCCGTTCTTGACTGACACTGTCATGTGTAACGCAAGGTCGGCATGGACCGATAGTGTTCAGCATTGTCGAACAGGGTGAGAGGGAGAAGGGGTCGGGCGATGGCGAAGAACATCCAGTCGCTTGAACGGGCGGCGGCCATGCTGCGACTGCTCGCGGGCGGCGAGCGCCGGCTGGGCCTGTCCGACATCGCGTCCTCGCTGGGACTCGCCAAGGGCACCGCCCACGGCATCCTGCGCACGCTCCAGGCGGAGGGCTTCGTGGAGCAGGAGGCGACCTCGGGCCGCTATCAGCTCGGCGCGGAGCTGCTGCGGCTCGGCAACAGCTACCTCGACGTGCACGAGCTGCGCGCGCGGGCGCTGGTCTGGACGGACGACCTGGCGCGGTCCAGCGGCGAGAGCGTGCACCTGGGGGTGCTGCACCAGAAGGGCGTCCTGATCGTCCACCACGTCTTCCGGCCCGACGACAGCCGTCAGGTCCTGGAGGTGGGGGCCATGCAGCCGCTGCACTCCACCGCGCTGGGCAAGGTCCTGTCGGCGTACGACCCGGTGGCGCACAGCGAGGTCCTGGAGGTCGAGCGCGAGCCGTTCACGCCCCGCACGACCACGGAGCTCGGGGAGTTCGAGTCGCTGCTCGACATGACGCGGGCCAAGGGCTGGGCGGCGGACGTGGAGGAGACCTGGGAGGGGGTCGCCTCGGTGGCGGCGCCGATCCACGACCGGCGGCGGATGCCGGTGGGCGCGGTGGCGGTGACGGGCGCCGTGGAGCGGCTGTGCCCGGCCGGGGAGCTGCGTCCCGAACTCGTCGCGGCGGTACGGGACTGCGCCCGCGCGGTCTCCCGGGATCTGGGAGCCGGTCGATTCTGACCCTGCGCCACCGCACCCCCCGACCTGAGTGAACCCGCCGGTAACGATCGCGTTATCGGCGGGTTTTTCGCTTCCCGGGGCCTTGACGTGCTGTTAACACGGGGGCAAAACTTCCGTTCATCGGTCGGCAATGCCGAACACCTAACGGCAATACACGCTAGGGTGTGGCAGTGCCAAGGGCCGGAAACAGCCCTCACACGAGGGTGCGGACCTCCGGAGGGAATCGGAGTCCGCCGTTCCCCTGGACGAAGGACAAAGGAGTCGCGGGTGTCCAGCTCCGACATCTTCCTCGGCGAGACCATCGGTACCGCCGTTCTGATTCTGCTCGGCGGCGGCGTGTGCGCCGCCGTCACGCTCAAGGGCTCCAAGGCCCGCAACGCGGGCTGGCTCGCGATCACCTTCGGGTGGGGCTTCGCCGTCATGACGGCCGTCTACATGACGGCTTCCCTCTCGGGTGCCCATCTGAACCCCGCCGTCACGGTCGGAATCGCGATCAAGAGCGGCGAGTGGGGCGACGTCCCCGTCTACATCGCCGGCCAGATGCTCGGCGCCATGATCGGCGCGGCGCTGGTCTGGGTGGCCTACTACGGCCAGTTCCAGGCGCACCTCGCCGACCCCGAGGCCTCGGGCAAGAAGCCGATCGAGGGCCCCGGCCCGGTGCTCGGCATCTTCTCCACCGGCCCCGAGATCCGGAACACCTGGCAGAACCTGGCCACCGAGATCATCGGCACCGTCGTGCTCGTCCTGGCCGTGCTCACGCAGGGCCTCAACGACAGCGGCAAGGGCCTCGGCGTCATAGGCGCCCTGATCACCGCGTTCGTCGTGGTCTCCATCGGCCTCTCGCTCGGCGGCCCGACCGGCTACGCGATCAACCCGGCCCGTGACCTCGGCCCGCGCATCGTGCACGCCCTGCTCCCGCTGCCGCACAAGGGCACCTCCGACTGGAGCTACGCCTGGATCCCGGTCGTCGGTCCGCTGATCGGTGGAGCCATCGCCGCGGGTATCTACAACATCGCGTTCGCCTGAGCCGTCCTTCTCCCAGACCTCCCTTGGAGCCAACCGTGACCGACGCACACACCTCCGGCCCGTTCATCGCGGCCATCGACCAGGGCACCACCTCCTCCCGCTGCATCGTCTTCGACAAGGACGGCCGGATCGTCTCGGTCGACCAGAAGGAGCACGAGCAGATCTTCCCGAAGCCGGGCTGGGTCGAGCACGACGCCGCCGAGATCTGGACCAACGTCCAGGAGGTCGTCGCCGGCGCCCTGACGAAGGGCGGCATCGCCGCCGCCGACGTCAAGGCCATCGGCATCACCAACCAGCGCGAGACCACGCTGCTCTGGGACAAGAACACCGGCGAGCCCGTCCACAACGCCCTCGTCTGGCAGGACACCCGCACCGACGCCCTCTGCAAGGAGCTCGGCCGCAACGTCGGCCAGGACCGCTTCCGCCGCGAGACCGGCCTGCCGCTGGCGAGCTACTTCGCCGGCCCGAAGATCCGCTGGATGCTCGACAACGTCGAGGGGCTGCGCGAGCGCGCCGAGGCCGGCGACATCCTCTTCGGCACCATGGACTCGTGGGTCATCTGGAACCTCACGGGTGGCACCGACGGCGGCGTGCACGTCACCGACGTCACCAACGCCTCGCGCACCATGCTGATGAACCTGCACACCCTGGCCTGGGACGAGAAGATCGCGGAGTCGATGGGGGTCCCCCTCAACGTCCTCCCCGAGATCCGCTCCTCCGCCGAGGTCTACGGCCACGTCAAGGACGGTGCCCTCGCCGGCGTCCCGGTCGCCTCGGCGCTCGGCGACCAGCAGGCCGCCCTGTTCGGCCAGACCTGTTTCGCCGAGGGCGAGGCCAAGTCCACGTACGGCACCGGCACCTTCATGCTGATGAACACCGGTGACAAGATCATCAACTCCTACAGCGGCCTGCTGACCACGGTCGGCTACCAGATCGGCGACCAGAAGCCGGTCTACGCCCTGGAGGGCTCGATCGCCGTCACCGGTTCGCTGGTGCAGTGGATGCGCGACCAGATGGGCCTCATCAAGTCCGCCGCCGAGATCGAGACCCTCGCGTCCTCGGTCGAGGACAACGGCGGCGCCTACTTCGTGCCGGCCTTCTCCGGCCTGTTCGCCCCGTACTGGCGCTCCGACGCCCGCGGTGTGATCGCCGGCCTCACCCGGTACGTCACCAAGGCGCACATCGCCCGCGCCGTCCTGGAGGCCACCGCCTGGCAGACCCGCGAGATCACCGACGCCATGACGAAGGACTCCGGCGTCGAGCTGACCGCGCTCAAGGTCGACGGCGGCATGACCTCCAACAACCTGCTGATGCAGACCCTCTCGGACTTCGTGGACGCGCCCGTCGTGCGTCCGATGGTCGCCGAGACCACCTGCCTCGGCGCCGCCTACGCCGCCGGCCTGGCCGTCGGCTTCTGGCCGGACACCGACGCGCTGCGCGCCAACTGGCGCCGGGCGGCGGAATGGACCCCTCGCATGGACGCCGACAGGCGCGACAGCGAGTACAAGAGCTGGCTCAAGGCCGTCGAGCGGACCATGGGCTGGATCGAGGACGAGGAGTAATTCGACATGACCACCCTGCAGAGCGTCCCTGCCCTTGGGACGCACCCGGCGTCCGGCTCCCTCCCGAGCCGCGCCGAGACCCGGGACCAGCTTTCCAAGGCGACGTACGACCTCCTGGTGATCGGCGGCGGCATCCTGGGCATCTCCACCGCCTGGCACGCCGCGCAGTCGGGCCTGCGGGTGGCCCTGGTGGACGCCGGCGACTTCGCCGGCGCCACCTCCTCCGCCTCCTCGAAGCTCCTCCACGGCGGTCTGCGCTACCTGCAGACCGGCGCGGTGAAGCTGGTCGCGGAGAACCACTTCGAGCGGCGTGCGGTCTCCCGTCAGGTGGCACCGCACCTCGCCAACCCCCTCACCTTCTACCTGCCCGTCTACAAGGGCGGCCCGCACGGCGCGGCCAAGCTCGGTGCCGGTGTCTTCGCCTACAGCGCCCTCTCGGCGTTCGGTGACGGCGTCGGACACCTGCTCTCCCCCGCCAAGGCCGCGCAGGACGTGCCGGAGCTGCGCACCGACAACCTCAAGGCCGTGGCCGTCTACGGCGACGACCAGATGAACGACGCCCGCATGGCGCTGATGACGGTCCGCGCCGCTGTCGACGCCGGCGCCACCGTCCTCAACCACGCCGAGGTCACCGGGCTGCGCTTCACCAACGGCCGGGTCACCGGCGCCGAGCTCAAGGACCGCACCAGCGGCGACGAGTTCGGTGTCACCGCCCGTCTCGTGCTCAACGCCACCGGCCCGTGGGTCGACCACCTGCGCAAGATGGAGGACCCGAACGCGGCCCCCTCCATCCGCCTCTCCAAGGGCGCGCACCTGGTCCTCAAGCGGACCTCGCCGTGGAAGGCCGCCCTGGCCACCCCGATCGACAAGTACCGCATCACCTTCGCCCTCCCCTGGGAGGACATGCTGCTCCTCGGCACCACCGACGAGGAGTACGAGGGTGACCCCGGCCAGGTCGAGGTCACCGAGAAGGACACCGCCCAGATCCTGGACGAGGCCGCCTTCTCCATCCGCGACCAGCAGCTGTCGCGCGATCTGATCACCTACGCCTTCGCCGGTCTGCGGGTGCTCCCGGGCGGTCCCGGCGACACCTCGAAGGCCAAGCGCGAGACGGTCGTCACCGAGGGCCGCGGCGGCATGCTGTCGGTGGCCGGCGGCAAGTGGACGACCTTCCGCCACATCGGCCGTACGGTGATGAAGAAGCTGGAGCAGCTCCCCGGCCAGCTGATGGACGAATACGCCAACGGGGCCGTGTCGGTGTCGACGCTGCCGAAGCGGCTGCCGCTGCCCGGTATCGCCAACCCGAACGCCGTCGCGCACCGGCTGCTCGTCGACGGTCCGGCCCCCGGCCCGCGGATGGCCGCCGACACCGCCAAGCACCTGGCGACGCACTACGGCTCGCTCTCCTTCGACATCGCCCGCATGGCGAACGAGAACCCGGAGCTGGCCCAGCGCATACACCCGGACGCGCCGGAGATCTGGGCGCAGGTCGCCTACGCCCGCGACCACGAGTGGGCCGAGACGGCGGACGACGTACTGCGCCGCCGTACGACCCTGACCATCCGCGGCCTCGCGACGGACGAGATCCGCGCGGACGTCGAGAAGATGCTGGGCAAGTAGCACCGGGAGGCGACTCCCGTGCGCACAGGGGCGGTTCCTCTCCCGGGGGCCGCCCCTGCGGCGTGCCACACGCCGTCCACACCGCCGCAACACTCG
This sequence comes from Streptomyces sp. CB02980, assembly GCF_014451325.2. Classification (GTDB taxonomy): domain Bacteria; phylum Actinomycetota; class Actinomycetes; order Streptomycetales; family Streptomycetaceae; genus Streptomyces. Next base: position 245,811 of record NZ_JACSCH020000005.1, read on the forward strand.
GCGCGCAGAGTGGAGCGCATGAAATTCCAGGTGCTCTCGATCGTCCACCACTCCCCGCACCCGCTGACCGGCGAACTCCTGTCCGCCGCCGACCGGTTGGAGCAAGTCGTCACGCTCGGCGAGACCGCCGAGCGGCTCGGCTTCGACGCGTACGCCGTCGGCGAGCGGCACGCCGGCCCGTTCCTCTCCTCCGCCCCCACCGTGCTGCTCGCCGCGCTCGCCGCCCGCACCACCCGGATCAGGCTGCTCACCGGTGTCACCGTCGTCGCGATCCTCGACCCGGTCCGGGTCGCCGAGGACTACGCCACCCTCGACCAGCTCTCCCGCGGCCGGATCGAACTCGTCGTCGGCAAGGGCGCGGAGGCCGGCCACTTCGACCTCTTCGGCCTGGACGAGGAGCGGCAGTGGGACCTCCAGAAGGAGAAGTACGAGCTGCTCCGGCGGCTCTGGACGGAGGAGGGCGTCGACTGGGAGGGCGCGTTCCGGCCCCCGCTGAAGAACGTGACCACGGTGCCGCGCCCGTACGCGGGACCGCCCCGGATCTGGCACGGCTCGGCCACCAGCCTCAACTCCCCCGAGCTCGCGGCGAAGCACGGCGATCCGCTCTTCACCGCCAACGCGATCCAGCCCCGCGAGGCGTACGCGAGGCTCATCGCCCACTACCGGGAGAAGTTCGAGGAGTACGGGCACGACCCGGCGCACGCGCGCGTGGCGGCCGGTTCCGGCGGCCTGCTCATCGCCGACACCACCGAGGAGGCGATCGCCCGCTACAAGGATCTGTACGAGGCGAAGGTGCGGCAGAGCTTCAAGCCGCACCTGGAGGGCAAGGCCGGTTACAACACCCCGTTCCGCACGATCGAGGACGCCGTCGCGGACGGCCCCCAGCTGATCGGCTCCCCGCAGCAGATCATCGACAAGATCCTCGGCTATCACGCCCACTACGGGCACGACCTGCAGTCCGTCACGGTCGACACCTTCGGTCAGTCGACGGCCGAGCAGATCGAGACGCTCCAGCGCTTCGCCGAGGAGATCGCGCCGGTGGTCCGGCGGGAGGCGCCGAGCACGCTCTGGGAGGAGTGAGACCGCCGTGTGCGGAGGCGAGTTCCTGGGTAGTCGATCAAGGCCGCACGGGTTTTCGGGGATGTCCGGGGGCTGCGGACGGACCTGGAGAAAGCCGTAAGGTTGGTCCGTACGACAGGAACTTCGAAAAGGAGGCGCTGGGTGATCGAGCTCGAGGGGGTACCCGAGCTGATCGACCCGGTCATGGTGGCCGCGTTCGAAGGCTGGAACGACGCCGGCGACGCCGCCTCCACCGCGGTCGCCCATCTGGACCGGGAATGGAAGGGCGAGGTCTTCGCGGCACTCGACGCCGAGGACTACTACGACTTCCAGGTCAACCGGCCCACGGTCTTCCTGGACAACGGCGTCCGGAAGATCACCTGGCCGACGACCCGGCTCTCCGTGGTCCGGGTCGGCGGCGACAAACCCCGTGACCTGGTGCTCGTGCGCGGGATCGAACCGTCGATGCGCTGGCGCTCCTTCTGCAACGAGATCCTCGCCTTCGCCCACGAGCTGGGTGTGGAGATGGTCGTGATCCTGGGCGCGCTGCTCGGGGACACCCCGCACACCCGGCCGGTCCCGGTCAGCGGCGTGACCTCCGATCCGGACCTGGCGCGCACGATGGACCTGGAGGAGACCCGGTACGAGGGCCCGACGGGCATCGTGGGCATCCTCCAGGAGGCATGCACCCACGCGGGTGTGCCGGCGGTGAGCCTGTGGGCCGCGGTGCCGCACTACGTGTCGCAGCCGCCGAACCCGAAGGCGACCCTGGCGCTCCTCAACCGGCTCGAAGACCTGATCGGGCTGCGCATCCCGCTGGGCGAGCTGCCCGAGGACGCGCGGGCCTGGCAGGTGGGCGTGGACCAGCTGGCCGCCGAGGACAGCGAGGTCGCCGAGTACGTGCAGACGCTGGAGGAGGCCCGGGACACGGCGGAGCTGCCGGAGGCCTCGGGCGAGGCGATCGCCCGCGAGTTCGAGCGGTATCTGCGGCGGCGCGAGCCGGGCACGGGGCCGGGCGGCCCCGGGGTGGCGATGGAGGGCGGCGACACGCCGTTCCTACGGGACACCGGCAGCGGCCGTACGCGTCCTCCGAAGCCGGAGCAGCCGGGACCTGAGGCGGTCCCGGGTGCGGAGGCCGCCGAGGGCACCGGGGAGGCGGAGGAGCCCGACGTTTCCGAGGCGCCGGAGGAATCGGACGCTCCCGAGGCACCGGAGGGGTCGGCCGACGGTTCACCGGGCTCGGACACGGCCCCGGACAGGGGCACGGGCACGGGCACCGACGCGGACGCGGACGCGGACGCGGACGGCGAAACGGAGCGCGACACGGACGGCGAGTCCGACAAGTAGCCGCCTCCTCCGGGGAGTCGGGACGGAACGGGAGGGGTGCCCGAGGGCGCCCCTCCCGTCGTCGCGTCAGCCGCGGATCAGGTCGCGCGTCAGGCGCAGCCGAACCGGGCCGCCGCCCAGTCCGCGTGGTCGCCGCTCTTGGACCCGTTGGTGTCCGTGATCCGCAGCCGGACGTGCCGCGCCCCGGTCACGTCGACGTTCACGGGCAGGGTCGCGGAGGCGCCGGTGAGCCGGGGTGAGGTCCACAGGACCTTGCCGTCGGCCTCGACGGAGAAGGCCACGTCGCCGTAGCCGTTGATCTCGTCGTCGATGCCGACGTCGGCGGTGAAGGTGGTGCAGCGGCCGCCGAGGTAGACCTCGATGTCGGAGTCGGCGTGGGCGCCGATGCCCTTCTCGTAGGCCGTGCCGGCCAGCGTGAGGGTCCGGCCGTCGGCGGCACCTGACTCGCCGTTGGACCGGTCGCGTTCGGGCGGTCCCCAGCCGTTGGTGGAGCGCAGCCAGACGAGGTCGCTCGCCCAGGCGTCGCCGGTGGGCGGCGGGGGCATCACGCCGACCGCGAACCGCTGGGTGGCGGTGCGGTCGGTGCTCGCGGCGCGGTGCCGGGCGGTGGCGGTGAGGGTGGCCTCGCCGGGCTTGGCGTCCGGGGCGGGGGTGACCGTGACCTCGACCCGGCGGGTGGTTCCGGCCGGGACGCGGTCGATCGGCGCGGCCGGGGTGACCTGCCAGCCGGCCGGGGCGGCCAGGGAGACCCGTACGTCGGTGGCGTCGCGGGTGCCGGCGGTGACGTCCACGGCGACGGTGCCGGGCGCTCCGGCACCGAGCTCCTGCGCCGTGGGGACGGCGAGGGTGGCGGAGGCGCCCGGTACGGCGCCGCCGACCGCGCTGGTGTCGCTCAGCCGCAGCTCGAAGTCGCGGGCGGTGGAGAGGGCGGCCGTCTTGACCCGGACCACTCCCCCGCGCTCGTCGCGGTCGTACCACCAGCCCTGGGAGGCCGCGTCGAAGGCGGCGCGGGAGGTGAGGGCGGGCAGCTTGCGCCCGTCGAGCCGGACGGCGCCGGGGGCGTCGCCGGTGTGGATCGTGAAGGCGTACCGCCGGGCGGTCGCCTTGCCGGTGTACGTGCCCTTGCTCGCCCCGATGCGGACGGTGACGTCGCCGGCACCGCGCTGCGGGGCGCGGACCTCGGCGCGCTGGGTGGCGTACCGGCCGGTGCGGTGTTCGCGGGTGACGCCGTCGTCCTCGTACAGCTCGAAGGAGGAGTCGCCCTTGGGGTAGATGTCCCAGGCGATCGGGTCGCCGGGGGCGCGGTCCGTGTACGAGCGGATGTCGCCGGGCCACATCGGGACGGTCGCCCCGGCCCGTACGAAGAGGGGCAGGGTGTCGAGCGGGGCGCTGTAGTCGTCGACGGTGACGGGGCCCTCGTAGGTGCGGCCGCTCCAGTAGTCGATCCAGGTGCCCTTGGGGAGGTAGATGCCGTCGCGCTCCACGGCGTCCTGGTAGACGGGGGCGACCAGGAAGTCCTCGCCGCTGAGGAACTCGTACTTGGCGGCGTCGGTGGCGGCCTTCGGGTCGTCCGGGTACTCCAGGGCGAGCGGCCGGGCGAGGCCGACGCCGGTCTTCGTCGCCTGGTGGGCGTGGCTGTAGATGTACGGGAGCAGGGCCTCGTGGAGCTTGAGGGAGGCGCGGTTGATGCTGGTGTAGGGCTCGCCGTAGCGGAAGGGCTGCTTGTCGTTGGCGGCCCAGCCGTCCATGGTCATCGTGACCGGCAGGAAGGTCTTCCACTGCAGGTCGCGGGTGTAGGTCTTGGCGCTGCCGCCGAAGATGCCGTCGACGTCACCGGTGGTGTAGGCGAGTCCGGACATGGACGCGCCCGCGTAGGTCGGGATCTGCCAGCGGATGTACTCCCAGGTGCCGGACTGGTCGCCGGACCACTGGACGCCGCAGCGCTGGGCGCCGGACCAGCTCTCGGGGGCCCAGGTGAAGCCGCGGGCGTCGCTGTGGGCCTCGATGCCGGCGTGGGCGTCCTTGCAGCCGTCGAGGGCGAACTTGTAGCCCTCGCCGACCCAGGCGACGTCGAGCTTGGCGACCCGCTGGCCGGCCTTGACCTGCTCTTCGAGCTTGTCGATGCCGTCCTCGGTCCACAGGCCGAGCTTCATGCCGCGCTCGCCGAGTCCGGCGGAGGCCTCGGCGAGGTTCTCGTAGCCGCAGCCGTAGCCGTCGTTGACGAGCATCCAGCCGTTGGGCATGTCGTTCTCGACGTAGCCGTCGGCGACCTTCAGGGCGTCGAGGGTGCGGCGCTCGCCCCGGTTGGCGTTGTGGAGGTAGCAGTCGGCGTCGCCGATCTCCAGGCCGTACACGGGCGGCAGGAAGGGCTTGCCGGTGAGCCGGGTGTACTGGCCGATGACGTCCTTGGCGGCGTCGCCGCCGGTGCCGGCGAAGTAGTAGGCGTCGAAGCGCCGTTCCCTGGCGCTGGTGGTGACGGGCTCGGTGAAGGCGTAGGTGTTCGGCGCGTAGGTGTTGCGGTAGACGCCGTATCCGGCGGAGGAGAGGTAGAACGGGACGGAGTTGGGGTGGCCGCCGTCGTTCCAGTTGTAGTCGACGCCGACCTCGACGGTCTTGTCGCGGTGGGAGGTGTTGCCGCGGCCGTTCTGCATGCCGGCGCCGTAGAACTGCTCGGTGGTGCCGCGGGCGAGGGTCTGGGTGGTGCGGTCGGCGGTCCAGCTGAGGCCGCGGGACTCGCTCCAGAGCGGGGTGCCGTCGGCGCGCAGGGCGGCGAAGCGGAGCGGTGACTTGTAGGCGCGCAGGGTCACCTTGGCGCTGCTCAGTTCGTAGCGGTCGCCCAGGTCGCGCCAGCGGGTGGCCGGCGGTGGGCCCTGGGGCAGCGTGATGTCGCTGCCGGTGGGGTCGGTGAACGTGCCGTCGGGGGCGAGTTCGATGCGGAAGGTGTCGGCGGTGACGAAGCTGACCCGGGCCTGGGCCTGGCCGGCGGTCAGCCGGTAGACGGAGCCGGCGGCGGCGAACCCGGTGAGGTCGCCGACCGTGGTGTCGGGCTCCTGGGCCGTGGTGTCGGCGCTGTCGGTGGGGAGGGCCGACGCGGTGGTGCCGGGTCCCGCGAAGGCGGCGAGGAGCCCGAGGACGGCTCCGGCGAGTGCAACTTTCATGCGTGATGATGATTGCATGGAGCCTATTTAGCGCAGGAACGAGCATTCCCGCCAGGACAAAACGGAACCGCCCTTGGACTTCGGCGAGAAGTCCAAGGGCGGTTGTCTGAAGAGGAGTTGTGCGGTCCTGCTCGTTACAGGGCGACACCGAGCAGTGCGTCGACGGCACGGGAGACGAGACCGGGAGCGGAGTCGTCGGTGCCGCCCTCGGCCGTCTGGAGCGCGGCCCAGCGGTCGACCGCGGCGAGCGCGGTCGGCGTGTCGAGGTCGTCGGAGAGGGCCTCGCGGAGCTCCTCGACGAGCGCGTCGGCGGGCAGGCCGTCGGGGCGCGACACGGCGGCGCGCCACCGGCCGAGGCGCTCCACGGCGTCCTGGAGGACCTGGTCGGTCCACTCCCAGTCGTCGCGGTAGCGGTGGGAGAGCAGCGCGAGCCGGATGGCGGCCGGGTCGACGCCGTCGCGGCGGAGCTTCGAGACGAAGACCAGGTTGCCCCGGGACTTGGACATCTTCTCGCCGTCGAGGGCGACCATGCCGGCGTGGACGTACGCCTTCGCCATGGGGAACTCGCCGGTGAGGGTCTGGGCGTGGGAGGCACCCATCTCGTGGTGCGGGAAGATCAGGTCGGAGCCGCCGCCCTGCACGTCGAAGCCCATGCCGAGGTGGTCGAGGGCGATGGCGACGCACTCGATGTGCCAGCCGGGGCGGCCGGGGCCGAGGCTCGCGCCGTCCCAGCTCGGCTCGCCCTCACGGGCGGCCATCCAGAGCATCGGGTCGAGCGGGTTCTTCTTGCCCGGACGGTCCGGGTCCCCGCCGCGCTCGGCGGAGAGGTGACGCATCAGCTCGGTGGTGTAGTTCGAGACCTGCCCGAAGTGCGGGTCGGCGTCGACGGAGAAGTAGACGTCCCCTTCGAGCTCGTAGGCGGCTCCGGAGTCCCGGAGGCGCTCGACGAGCGGGACGATGCCGGGTATGGCTTCGACCGCGCCGATGTAGTGCTGCGGGGGCAGCATCCGCAGGGCGGTCATGTCCTCGCGGAAGAGGGCGGTCTCCCGCTCGGCGAGGCCGACCCAGTCGATGCCGTCGCGGATCGCGCGTTCCAGGAGCGGGTCGTCCACGTCCGTGACGTTCTGGACGTAGTGCACCTGCCGCTTGGTGTCGAGCCACACGCGCTGAACGAGGTCGAACGCGTTGTAGGTCGCCGCGTGACCCATGTGGGTCGCGTCGTACGGCGTGATGCCGCAGACATAGATACGGGCGACGGGGCCGGGGGCGAGGGTCACTCGTCCGCCGGTCGCGGTGTCGTGGATCCGGAGGTCGCGGCCCTTGCCGGGAAGGGCGGGGACCTCAGAAGCGGGCCAGGCATGCATGACCCGAGCGTAACCGGACAGGTGTTCCGGATACGAACCGGATCCGGGATCTTGACCTATTAGGCGCTCTTGCGGGTCGGAGGCCTGCGTGCATACCCCCCAGGGGTGCACGGCCCCCGGAAGGCCATTCACAGGGATGGCCGAAACCTTTCGGCCCCGTCAGACGGGCGGCCAGGGGATCGCCGGCCACTGCCCCGAGGGCTCCGGATGCCGTCCCGTGGTCCGCAGCGCCTCCACGCGGGCGCGTACGGCCGCCACCTCGGTATCCGTGAGCAGTTCCGCCAGACGGGCGGCGAGCGGCTCTCCCGGGGCCAGGGAGCGGTCGAGGGCGTCGAGCACCCCGGCCGCCTCCGCGGGCAGCTCCTCGCCCGCCCAGCCCCACAGGAGGGTGCGCAGCTTGTCGTCGACGTGGAAGGTGACCCCGTGGTCGATGCCGTAGAGGTGTCCGCCGGGGGCGGGCAGCAGGTGTCCGCCCTTCCGGTCGCCGTTGTTGATGACGGCGTCCAGGACGGCGAGCCGCCGCAGCTCGGGCGTGTCCGCGTGGACGAGGAGCGCGGTGCGGTCCTCGGCGACCTGGGCGGGACCGACGGCCTTCCAGCCCTCGCCCGCCTCGTCGTCCTCGGTCAGGGCGAGCAGACGCGCCTCGGGGTCGGCCTCGATCCACAGCTGGACCATGCCCTCCCCGTACGGACCGTCGCGGAGCACCGTCGGCGGGACCAGGCCCCAGCCGGTGGCTTCGGAGATCTCGTACGCGGCGACCTCGCGCTGGGCGAGCGTGCCGTCGGGGAAGTCCCACAGCGGCTGTTCCCCCGCGACCGGCTTGTAGACGCAGGCCGCCTCCCGTCCCTCGTACGCGACGGAGCAGTAGAGCACGGCGTTGGAGGCCTCGCGGACCTGGCCACGCACGGTCAGGTCACCGTGGGCGAGCAGCTCGGCGTCGGGCGGCGTCGGAGGGCTGCTGCTCATGCTCCGCGGCGGTATCCGTTCTGGCGCGGGCAGACATGGCCCTCGGGGTCGAGCGGCAGGCTGCACAGCGGGCAGGGCGGACGGCCGGCGTTGACGACGTCCAGAGCCCGCTTCGCGAAGGCGCGTGCCTGGGCGCCGCTGAGCCGGACCCGGAGCATCGGCGGGCCGTTCTCCTCGTCCTGGAGCATCCGCTCCTCGGCCTCGGCGAGGTCCTCCTCGGACTCCACGTCGAGTTCGACGAGCGCCTGCGCCTCGACGATCATGCGCTGCTCCTCGCCGTCCCAGGCGAGCGCCATGGTGCCGACCCGGAACTCCTCCTCGACGGGTACGTCGAGGGGGGCGGCGTCGGCGACCTCGGCGGGCGCGACGGCGGGGACCGGGGCGTTGCCCCCGGTGCGGCGGACGACCTCGTCGAGGAGTTCGTCCATGCGCTCGGCGAGCGCGGCGACCTGTGTCTTCTCCAGGGCGACGCTGGTGACCCGGCCGGCGGCGGACGCCTGGAGGAAGAACGTACGGCGGCCAGGCAGCCCGACCGTACCGGCCACGAAACGCTCCGGTGGGTCGTAGAGGAACACCTGACGGGACACGTTTCCCGGCTCCCTTGCGTCTCGACAGTCGTACTACAGCGGCGCGTCCACCCTACTGCGCGAGGGGATCACGGTGCGCCCGCACCACCCCCGACCTCAGCGGTCCCGCTGCTGTCGGGGTGCTCGCGCGGGGCGAAGCCGGCGAAGTCCCCGGTGTCGCCCAGGCGGACGAGGAAGGGACGCAGGCGCGTGTAGCGGATGACGGTGACCGAGCAGGGGTCGACGTGGATGCGCTGGAAGAGGTCGAGGTGGAGGCCGAGCGCGTCCGCCACGATCGACTTGACGATGTCGCCGTGCGAGCACATGACGTAGGCGGCGTCCTCGCCGTACTCGGCCTCGATCCGCGCGTTCCAGTCGTGGACGGCGCCGACGGCGCGGGCCTGCATCGCGCGCATGGACTCGCCGCCGGGGAAGGCCGCGGCGGAGGCGTGCGCCTGGACGACCTCCATCAGGGGTTCGTCGTTGAGCTCGGCCAGCTTCCGGCCGGACCAGTCGCCGTAGTCGCACTCGTTGATCCGGTCCTCGACGTGCAGCGGGAGGTCCGGGCGGGCGTCGAGGAGGGGCCGTACGGTCTCCCGGCAGCGCTGCAGGGGGCTGGAGACGACGGCGGCGAGCGGGACGTCCGCCAGGCGCCCGGGGAGCGCGGCGGCCTGGGCGGCGCCCCGCTCGTCGAGGGAGATCCCGGGGGTGCGCCCGGCGAGGACCCCGGAGGTGTTGGCGGTGGAGCGTCCGTGCCGGACGAGGATCAGCGTGGCCATGGCGGCCAGCCTAGGCGGTGCCCGGAGGTGTCCGACGGGCCCCGCCTTACGGGGCCGGAGGCCTCGGGGCGGATCCACGCGTGCGTCGCGAGGCCGTTCGATGGAGAATACGGCGCGTGATCGTGGACTCAGCCATCTACCGGGACGGGCGCCGTACGGACGGCCCCGCCGACCTCTCCGACGCGCTCGACGAGGCGCGGGCCGCCGGGGACGCCTTTCTGTGGGTGGGGCTCCACGAACCCACGGAGGCGGAATTCGACCATGTCGCCTCGGAGTTCGCCCTGCACCCACTGGCCGTCGAGGACGCCCTCAAGGCCCACCAGCGCCCCAAGCTCGAGGTCTACGACGACTCGCTGTTCGCGGTGCTCAAGCCGGTCGACTACGAGCCGGAGAGCGACCGGGTCTCCTCGGGCGAGCTGATGCTGTTCATGGGCGACTCCTTCGTGGTGACCGTCCGGCACGGCGAGGGCGCGCCGCTCGCGCAGGTCCGCCGGCGGCTCGAAGCCGACCCGGAGGTCCTGAAGCACGGCCCGACGGCGGTGCTGTACGCGGTGAGCGACGCGATCGTGGACCACTACCTCGATGTGGCGGGCGAGCTGCAGGTGGACCTGGAGGAGCTGGAGGCGGACGTCTTCGCGCCCACCGGCGGCAATCCCGCGAACACGGCGGAGCGGATCTACACGGCGAAGCGGCAGGTCCTGGAGTTCCGCCGGGCCAGCGGTCCGCTCGCCGGGCCGATGTCCCGGCTCACGGGCGGTTCGGTGCCGTTCGTGAACGAGCGGTCGCAGCCCTTCTTCCGGGACGTCAACGACCATCTGCTGCGCGCCAACGAGCAGGTGGAGGGGCTCGACCGGCTCCTGTCCGACGTGCTGTCGGCCCATCTCGCGCAGATGGGCGTGCGGCAGAACGACGACATGCGGAAGATCTCGGCGTGGGCGGCCATGGCCGCCGTCCCCACGATGGTCGCGGGCATCTACGGCATGAACTTCGACCACATGCCGGAGCTGCGCTGGGTGGCGTCGTACCCGGTGGTGCTCGTGGCGATGGCGGGCATCGTCCTCACCCTGTACCGGATGTTCAAGCGGCGCGGCTGGATGTGAGCCGCCGGCCCGCCCCCTGCGGCCCGGCGGTCGCCCCGGAGCGGGTCAGAACGCCGGGGCGGGGGTCGCGGGCCCGCCGAGGGCGTCGAGTCGCTCGGGCATCTTCAGGCCGACCATGCGGTGCCAGCCCGCGGCGCGCTCGTACCCGTACATCCCGCGGATGCCGGCGGTGAGGACGGCCGCCTTGGGCCTGGGCCAGCGCAGGATCCGTCCCATGTGCCCCATCACGGCGAGGCTGACGTCGCGGTAGACCTGGATCTCGACGAGGGCGGATTCGCGCAGGGTCCGCTGGATGAGCCGGCCGTGTCCCGCGCGCGCGAGGCGCAGCAGTTCCTCGTGGCAGTAGGCGAGGTGGTTCGCCTCGTCGTTGTCGATCATGTGGATGGCCTTGCCGAGTTCGGGATGGCTCCCGAAGTACGTGACCAGCATGTCCATCTGGTCGGCGGCCCGCTGCTCGGTGACCCGGCTGTGGGCGAGGTAGACGATGATGTCCTGCTCGCTCAGCGGCTCGTCGCGGCGCAGCTTGTCGTGTGCGAGGCCGATGCCTCGCTGTTCGAGCAGCATCGTGTAGTCGGTGTCCGGCGGCACCGGGACGGGTTCGAGGCCGCGCTTCCTCATCAACGCGTTGAAGATCCGGCCGTGCTTGTCCTCGTCGGCGCCGTGCCGGGTGATCTTGGGGGTGAGATCCCTCATCCCGGGGGCGACGAGCGCCGCGATCCGGGCGTTCTCCCAGCCGCCCTGGGACTCTCCGCTCGCCGCGATCGAGCAGAAGAGCGCGAAGGACTCGTCGTTGTCGATGATTTCCTGGAACAGGCCCTTGGCCGTGAGCATCGCCGCCACCTCCGTGCGCATGTCCGCACTCCGTCCGGCCCCCGGGACAACGAGTCAAGTGCGGTACGCGGCGAGGGGCAACAGGAGGGCCGGACGGCTCGGCCGAAAGAGTGAGTCCCGAGGGCGTAACCGAGGGCCCCGTGAAGCCGTTGTGCAGCGTGACGGCCGTGGCGGGGAAGACCCCCGAGCCCCCACCACGGCCGCAGAACCTCTTCCTGACGGCGCCCCCTCCGGGTCACGCCAGTCCGGCTCGCTCCATCGCCTCGACGCCCGCCCGCAGCGCCGCCAACCGCTCGTCCAGGGTGAAGCCGGCCGGGGCGAGGGTCAGGGTGGTGACGCCGGCCTCCGCGTAGGCCGTCATCCGCTCGGCGATCCGCTCGACGGAGCCGAGCAGCGAGGTCTGGTCGATCAAACTCTGCGGTACGGCCGCGGCGGCACCCGTCTTGTCGCCGGCCAGGTACTTGTCCTGGATCTCGGCGGCCTCCTTCTCGTAGCCCATGCGCTGCGCGAGCTGGTTGTAGAAGTTCTGCTTGCGGCTGCCCATGCCGCCGACGTACAGCGCGGTGTACGGGCGGAACACGTCGGCGAGGGCGTCGACGTCGTCCCCGAGGGCGAGCGGCACGGTCGGACAGACGTCGAAGCCGTCCATCGTCAGCCCGGCCTTCTCGCGGCCCGCGCGGATGTGCCGGAGCGCGGTCTCCTCCAGGTGGGCGGCGGAGGGGAAGATCAGCAGCGCGCCGTCGGCGATCTCGCCCGTCTGCTCCAGGTTCTTGGGGCCGATCGCGGCGATGTAGAGCGGGATGTGCTCGCGCTCCGGGTGCACGGTGAGCTTGATCGGCTTGCCGGGGCCGCCGGGGAGCGGCAGGGTCCAGTGCTCGCCCTCGTAGCTGAGGCGCTCCCGGGTCATCGCCTTGCGGACGATCTCGACGTACTCGCGGGTCCGGGCCAGCGGCTTGTCGAACTTCACGCCGTACCAGCCCTCGGAGACCTGCGGTCCGGAGACGCCGAGGCCGAGGCGGAAGCGGCCGCCGGTGAGCGAGTCGAGGGTGGCGGCGGTCATGGCCGTCATCGCGGGCTGCCGGGCCGGGATCTGCATGATCGCGGAGCCGACGTCGATCCGCTCCGTCTTCGCCGCGACCCAGGCGAGCACGGTGGGGGCGTCGGAGCCGTAGGCCTCGGCAGCCCAGCAGACGTCGTAGCCGAGGCGGTCCGCCTCCTGGGCGACGGCGAGGTTGTCGCCGTCCATGCCCGCACCCCAGTAGCCGAGGTTGATGCCGAGCCGCATGTCCACGCACCCCTTACCCATCGGTAACGTTCTTGTGGGCGGGACTCTAGCGCGCGGTCGGGGCATCCGACAGGACGTGGTTGTCCACAGGCTCTCTCCGCGTGGTGCCCTGGCCAGTAATCTCGCGCCCATGGAGCAGAGGCATCTCGGACGTACCGGCCTGCGTGTGTCGCGCATCGGACTCGGCACCCTCACCTGGGGCCGGGACACCGACGAGCACGACGCCGCCGAGCAGTTGAAGTCGTTCTGGGACGCGGGCGGCACGCTCGTGGACACCGCCGACGTGTACGGCGGCGGCGAGGCGGAGTACCTGCTCGGCCGTCTCATGGAGCGGCTCGTGTCCCGGCAGGATCTGGTCCTGTCGACCAAGGCGGGCAGCGTGCCGGACCCCGACCGGCGTACGGACGGCTCGCGCGGGCATCTGCTCGCCGCGCTCGACGCCTCCCTCAGCCGGCTCGGCACGGACCACGTGGATCTGTGGCAGCTGCACGCCTTCGACCCGTACACGCCGCTCGAAGAGTCGCTCCAGGCGCTCGACATCGCGGTACGCAGCGGGCGCGCGCGGTACGCGGGCGTGGCGAACTTCTGCGGCTGGCAGCTCGCCAAGGCGGGCACCTGGCAGCTCGGTGGGGACCGGACCCGGCTCGCGGGGGCGCAGCTGGAGTACTCGCTGCTCCAGCGGGGCGTGGAGCGCGAGGTGCTGCCGGCGGCGCAGGACCTCGGAATAGGCCTGCTGCCCTCCTCCCCGCTGGGGCGCGGGGTCCTGACGGGCAAGTACCGCAGCGGGACGCCGTCCGACTCGCGCGGTGCCTCGGAGACGATGGCGCCGTTCGTGGAGCCGTACCTGGACGATGCCGCGAGCAGGATCGTGGACGCGGTCACGACGGCCGCCGACGGCCTCGCGACGACCCCGCTGCACGTGGCGCTCGCCTGGGTCCGCGACCGGCCGGGAGTGACCGCGCCGATCGTCGGCGCGCGCACGGCGCGCCAGCTCGCGGCCGCGTTGTCGGTGGAGACCCTTAGTCTTCCTGACGAGATCTGTCGGGCGCTGGACGATGTGTCGGCGCCCGTGCACCGCTATCCGGATCACGACTGGAGCACCTTGTGACCGAGCCTTCCGGGGAGACCGCGCCCGAGGCACCCGAGGACGTGGCACCCACCGAGGACGTCCGGAAGGACGTACGGCAGGGAGCCGCCGAGCCGGAGGAGCCGGGGACGGCCGAGGAGTCGGCGTCGGCCGAGGAGTCGGCGTCGGCCGAGGAGTCGGCGACCGGCGAGGAGTCGGCGACCGGCGAGGAGTCGGCGACCGGCGAGGAGCCGCCGGCGGCCGAGGAGTCCACGCCGGCCGAGGAGCCCACGGCGGCTCAGGAGCCTGCCGCGTCCGAGGAGTCGGACGAGCCCGCCGCGGCCGACGCGGCAGAGGCGTCGGAGAAGCCCGGCGCGGCCGACGCGTCTCGGGAGTCCGCCGATACCGAGCCCGCCGAAACTGCGTCCGAGACGTCAGAGGCGTCCGAGGAGCCCGCCGCGGACGGCGACGCCGTCGCCAAGGCCGCCGACGCGCCCGAGGTGAGCGACGCGCAGGCCGAGCTCGCCGCGCAGCGGGAGCTGCGGGCGAAGATCGAGGCGCGCAAGGCCGAGAAGGAAGGGCCCCTGGCGAGCGGCGCCAAACTGAGCGGCACGGCTGCCGATCTGCTCGCGGCCGTACGGGCGGTGGAGGGCGGCGCGGCCTCCGGCAGCGCGTTCTACGAGGCCCCCGAGCCCGCACCCCGCCGACCCACCCCCGAAGCGGCCCCCGCGATGACGGTGCGGCCCCCCGTACCGGCGCAGGCGTCCGCCCCGGCTCCCGGCACCACCGCCGCCGTGCGGGAGGCCCTGGCCAAGGGCGGCGCCCCCGAGGCGCTGGCCGGCCAGGTCGCCGCCGCGCTCGGCGAGGGCGCGGCCCAGGCCCTGCTCGACGACCCCTGGCAGCTGCTCGCGGTCCCCGGGGTCCGCCCCGAGCAGGCCGACGGCTTCGCGCGGGCGCTGCTCGGCGCCGCGTGCGGCCCCGACGACCCGCGCCGGACGGTCGCCCTGACGGTGTGGCTCCTGGAGCGGGCCGCGCTCCAGGGACACACGGCGCTGGAGATCGACACCGTGCGCGCCGGACTCGCCGGGCACGCGGTGCCCGATCCCGGGTCGGCCGTCGAGGAGGCGGTGTCCGCGGGCGCGGTCCTCGTCTTCCAGGAGGAGGAGACGGCCGAGGAGGAGCCCGAAGAGGACGAGGAGTCGCCGGAGGCCGCGGAGGCCGCCGCCGAGGAGCCGGCCTCGCCCGTGCTCCTCGGACTCGACCGGTACGCGCTCGCGGAGGAGAGCCTCGCGGACGGCCTCGCCCGGCTGGTCAAGACGGCGACGGCCGACACCTGGGAGGGCTCCGAGCTCGAACGGGCCGCCGGGGCGCACGGCCTCGTGCTGCACACGGGCGGCGAGGCCTCCCGCGCCGAGCCGGTCGCCCTCGCCGCGGCCGCCCGCGAGCGCGGGCTGCGCACCCTGGTGGCCGTCCACGCGGACGGCGGACGGCGCGCGCTCGGCCCCGCCGGGACGGACGCGGTGACGGTCGCCGCGCTGCTCTCCGGAGCCGCCGGGCCCGGCCGGGACGAGGAGGGCGCCTTCGCCCTCGACCTGCTGGTGGTGCTCGACGCGCCGCAGCTGGACGTGGAGTCCGCCGCGATGCTCGTGGAGTCGCTGCCCGACGGCTGCCGACTGATGCTGAGCGGCGACCCGGGGTTGCTCGGCGCGCCGGGTGCCGGCCAGGTCTTCGGCGACGTGCTCGCGGCCCGGGTGTGTCCGCGGATCGCCTCGCGCGTGCCCGACCCGGGCCCGCTCGGCGAGCTGGTCTCGGGCATCGGCGCCGGAGAGCTGAACCAGGTCGAGGCCCCCGGCAAGGAGATCGTGATCGTCCCCGTGCGGGACGCCG
This sequence comes from Streptomyces sp. CB02980, assembly GCF_014451325.2. Classification (GTDB taxonomy): domain Bacteria; phylum Actinomycetota; class Actinomycetes; order Streptomycetales; family Streptomycetaceae; genus Streptomyces. The sequence continues at coordinate 261,219 of NZ_JACSCH020000005.1, forward strand.
GCGAGGCCGTGCACCGTACCGTCCAGCTGGTCGCCGACTCGGTGCCGCGGGCGATCGGCGTCCCCGCCGAGCAGACGCAGGTCGTCACGGTCGGCCACGGCGGCTCGGCCGGTACGCGCGCGTTGAACACCGCGCTCAAGCAGCGGCTGAATCCCGGTCCCGGCCGGTTCGGCGGCTACGACCCCGGGGACCGGGTGGCGTACGCGCCCGTGCCGGGGCGGACGGTGACGGGCACGGTCCTGTCGGCCGACACCGAGGGGCTGCGGCTGCGGTGCGACGACGAGGAGCTCCTCGTACCGAAGGAGCGCGTGGAGTCGGCACTGCGGCACGGCTGGGCGCTCACCGCGCACCAGGCGGCCGGGCTGCGCTGGCCCGCGGTGGTCGTCGTGCTGCCGGGCGACGCCGCCGGGGGCCTGAGCAGGCCGTGGGTGTACACGGCGTTCGGCCGCGCGGAGCGTCATCTGTCCGTCGTGCACGGCGTGGACCAGGCGCTGCCGCGCGCGGTGGCCGAGGGCGTGGCCCCGGAGCGTACGACGCGACTGCGGCCGCTCCTGGAGACGCTGCTCGCCGTGCCCGAGGAGTAGGGCCGAGGCGCAAGGTCCGGGGAACAGGGGCCGGAACGCGGAACGGCGGAGGGCCGGGACACCGATCGTGGTGTCCCGGCCCTCCGCCGTCTCCCCGCGTCTCGCGCGCCCCCGGGTCTCCCTCAGGAGGCGGAGCCGCCGGCCCCGTCTTCATCGCCGTCTTCATCAGCGTCTTCATCGGCGTTGTCATCGGCGTCTTCGTCCTCGTCGAAGACGGAGCTGACGTCGAAGCGGCAGATGATCCGCTCCGGATCAGCTTGCTCGAAGGGGGCGTTGAGCCATTCCCCCGGTTCCGGGAGCTCCTCGGCGGCGGTGACCCAGAGCGTGGAGTCGCCCTCCTCCAGGCCGAACTCCTTGTGCCGGGAGGCGATCTCGTCCGGTTCGTACTCGCCGAACAGCACGCCGAGTGCGGCGAGCGGCGAGACTCCGGCCCGGGCGCCGGGACCGGTGGCGTCCGCCTCGCCGTCGATCTCGGCGATGCGGCGGGCCTGGGCGAGCAGACGCTTCGGTTCCGCCACGGCGTAGTCGCGGCGGATCAGGAGGCTGAGCGCATGCGGTTCGTCGGGTCCGGCGTACGGCGGCAGCGAACCGTCCGCTCCGGGGATCTCGAAGGGAGTGACCTCGTCGTAGCGGTCGTAGAGGAGTTCGTCGTACGCCTCGGCCGCCCCTGCGAGGGCGTTGAAGGCTTCGTAGACGGCCGGGTCGTCGTCACCCGTGCGGCGTTCGACCGCCGCGAGGTGACGGTCCAGTGCGGCTTTGACCGCCTCGGCGGCGGCACGTACCTCGGCAGCGGTGGGCTGCGCAGCATCAGACATGGGACGCACGCTATCCGTAGCGGGCCCGTGCCCGCACAATAGATGCGATGCCGGAATACGAATTTGTCGACGTGTACGTGCCGCGCGGTGTCTCCCGCAAGGAGGCGACGCGGCTGCTGACCGACCATGCCGAGTACGGACACTGGGAGTTGGACCGTCTGAGCCTGCACCGGGACGGGAGCCGCAGAGTGCGGCTGAAGCGGCGGATCATCCGCCAGGTGCGAGCGACCTGGTAGAGCGACGAGAAGGGGCCCCGCGGTCTGCGGGGCCCCTGTGCGTGGTGCGTCGTACGCCGCGCGCGGTGCGACTGGATCAGCCCTCCGCGCGTCCCGGTCGGCGCCGCGGGTCAGGCGGCGCTGCGGGACCGGCGGTAGATCAGCGAACCGGCGAGCAGCAGACCGGCCCCGGCGGGGACGATCACGCCGAGCGGACCGGAACCGGTCTCGGCGAGCTCCTCGACGGCACGGGGCGGAGTGACGCTGTGCTCACCCGGGGTGTTCGGCCCACCCTCGCTGCCGGGAGTACCCGGGTTGCCCGGGGTCCCGGGCGTACCCGGAGTACCGGGGGTGCCAGGCGTCCCAGGAGTACCGGGGTTTCCAGGGTTACCCGGATTCCCAGGGTTGCCGGGGTTGCCAGGGTTGCCGGGGTTGCCAGGGTTGCCCGGATTCCCAGGGTTGCCCGGATTCCCGGGGTTGCCCGGATTCCCGGGGTTCCCGGGGTTACCCGGATTGCCCGGGTTTCCAGGGTTACCCGGATGCGTCGGCTCGATGCCGTTGCCGCAGCTGTTGCCCGCGGCCGCGTTGCCCAGGCCGATGCCCGTGACGCTGTTGCCGCACACGTTGACCGGGACGTCGACGGGCACCTGGACGGTGTTGCCGGAGCCGACGCCCGGGGAGTTGCCGGTGTGACCGCCGGCGGAGGAACCGCCGCCCGGCTTGCCGGGCTTACCCGGCTTGGAGGTGTTGGCGCACTTGTTTCCCATCGCCGGATTGAGCAGTCCGACGACGTTGACGGTGTTTCCGCAGGCGTTCACCGGCACGTGCACCGGGACCTGGACGGAATTTCCGGACGCGACGCCCGGGGAATTCAGGGCCGCACCGTTCGCACCGGAATCGGCGTGCGCATAACCGCCGCCGACTGCGGCGAAAACGCCTCCGGCTGCCGCAACGGTGACAAGACCCTTGCGCGTGACCTGTCGCATAGCTGTTCCCTGCCTGCTCGGCTTCGAAAGAGTGCCACCGGGTGGAACACCCGGGGCGGAAATGGCCACCGGCCCCGGAGTGCATGGCACGCACTCCGGGGCCGGACCGGCTCACACCCTCACGGGGCGAGGCACAACGTCAGGCGTTGACGCAGGTGTTGCCGAAGGCGGGGTTCAGCAGCCCGATCACGGAGACCGTGTTGCCGCACACGTTCACCGGGACGTGAACGGGAACCTGGACGACGTTGCCCGAGAGCACGCCGGGGGAACCGATGGCGGCACCCTGAGCGCCCGCGTCGGCAACGGCCATGCCCGCACCCGCGAGAACGAGACCGCCAGTGGCAGCCGCAGCAGCGACGACCTTCTTGATCATTATTCCTCCTAGTGGGAAATGCGGCCCCAGCCGCGGACCGCACCACCTGTAACGAGGGGGAATGGTGGGGGCTACGAGCCCCCGAGTGCATTCACTCTTTCCGGTCACATGCAAACGCGCGGACGAATTTCGACGGACGTCGTGCACGGAGTCGTGCACGGAGTCGTGCACGGACGTCGCGACCGTCGTCAGCAGGCGTCGATGAAACGGTCCAGGACGCGGGCGCCGAACTTCAGGCCGTCCACCGGCACCCGCTCGTCCACGCCGTGGAACATGCCGGCGAAGTCGAGCTCCGGCGGCAGCTGGAGCGGGGCGAAGCCGAAGCAGCGGATGCCGAGGTCGTCGAAGGACTTCGCGTCGGTGCCGCCGGACAGCATGTACGGCACGGCGCGGGCGATCGGGTCCTCGGCGCGCAGCGCCAGCTGCATGGCGTCGACCAGGGCGCCGTCGAAGCTGGTCTCCAGGGCCTTGTCGCCGTGGACGTCCTCGCGCTTCACGTTCGGTCCGAGGATCCGGTCGAGGTCGGCGAGGAACTCCTGCTCGTAGCCGGGCAGGAAGCGGCCGTCGACGTGCGCGGTGGCCTGGCCGGGGATCACGTTCACCTTGTAGCCGGCGCCGAGCATGGTCGGGGCCGCCGAGTTCCGCAGGGTGGCGCCGACCATCTTGGCGATGCCGCCGAGCTTGGCGAGGGTGCCGTCCATGTCCTCGGGGTCGAGCGGGGTGCCCAGCGCATCGGAGAGCTCGTCCAGGAAGGAGCGGACGGTCTTGGTGACCCGCACCGGCCACTGGTGGCGGCCGAGCCGGCCGACGGCCTCGCAGAGCTCGGTGATGGCGTTGTCGTCGTTGGTCATCGAGCCGTGGCCGGCCGTGCCCTCGACGGTCAGCCGCATCCAGTGCATGCCCTTCTGGGCGGTCTCGACCAGGTAGAGCCGCAGGTTCTCGTTCACGGTGAAGGAGAAGCCGCCGACCTCGCCGATGGCCTCGTCGACCCCGTCGAAGAGGTCCCGGTGCTTGTCGACCAGGTGCCGGGCGCCGTAGGTGCCGCCCGCCTCCTCGTCGGCGAGGAAGGCGAGGACGATGTCGCGCGGGGGCTTGCGGCCGCTGCGCAGCCGGTCCCGGACGACCGCGAGGGTCATCGCGTCCATGTCCTTCATGTCGACGGCGCCGCGGCCCCAGACGCAGCCGTCGGCGATCTCCCCGGAGAAGGGGTGGTGCGTCCAGTCCTCGGCGTTGGCCGGGACGACGTCGGTGTGGCCGTGGATGAGCAGGGCCGGCCGCGACGGGTCCTCGCCCTCGATGCGGGCGACGGTGGAGGCCCGCCCCTTGTGCGACTCGATGACCTGCGGCTCGAGTCCGACCTCCGCGAGCTTCTCGGCGATGTACTCCGCCGCCGCCCGCTCACCCGGGCCGGAGTGGTCGCCGTAGTTGCTGGTGTCGATGCGGATGAGGTCGCGACAGAGGTCCACGACCTCGTTCTCGGCGGTCTCGGCGTTGCCGCTTCGACCCGTGTTCGACTCGCTCACGCTGCTTCCTCCCACTACGTGCCCCACGTGATTGCTTCGGTCCTCTCCCCATCCTCCCGCGTGCCCCCCTCCCCGCCCAAGGGCGGCCCTCGGCCGACATGCGGCTGTCACATGACGGGGGCGACCAGGGGTGGTGATCGACCACCCCGAATGTTTGCTATGGTTTTCCTCGTCGGAAGGGCCCAGCGGCCAGGAAGACAGACACCTTGTCCGGGTGGCGGAATGGCAGACGCGCTAGCTTGAGGTGCTAGTGCCCTTTATCGGGCGTGGGGGTTCAAGTCCCCCCTCGGACACCACACGAAGTCCCGGTCGATCTCATCGACCGGGACTTTCGGCATGAGTACGTGCAGTCACGAGGCGGAGCCGTGAGACGGAGAGCGAAGGCGCCGGTCGCGCCGTTGCCGCAGCGGGACGGGATCGATCCCGTGCGGCTGCGGCTGCCGGATGACCCGGACGGGGTCTGGGCGACCGTGCGGGAGCATCTGCTCGACCGGTACGGGGTGGCCGTCGGGGCCGGGCGGGTCGAGGAGATGCTCGGCGAGGGCCGGTTCGTCGGGATCGACGGGCCGGTGGCCGGGGACGATCCGTACACCGTGGGCCGGTACCTCTGGTTCCACCGGGACTTTCCCGTGGAGGAGCCGGTGCCGTTCCCCGTCGGGGTGGTCTACCGGGACGAGCGGATCGTCGTCGCGGACAAGCCGCACTTCCTCGCCACGATGCCCCGGGGGCGGCACGTCACGGAGACCGCGCTCGCACGGCTGCGACGGGAGCTGGGGCTTCCGTCGCTGCAGCCCGCGCACCGGCTCGACCGGCTGACGGCGGGCCTGGTGCTCTGTGTCGTACGGCCGGAGGACCGGGGGGCGTACCAGACGCTGTTCCGGGACCGGCTGGTGCGCAAGGAGTACGAGGCGGTGGCGCCGTACGACCCGGCGGTGGAGCTGCCGGTGACGGTGCGGAGCCGGATCGAGAAGGAGCGCGGGGTGATGGCCGCCCGGGAGATACCGGGTGAGCCGAACAGCGAGAGCCGGATCGCGCTCGTGGAGCGGCGGGGCGGGCTCGGGCGGTACCGGCTGGCGCCGGAGACCGGGCGGACGCATCAGCTGCGGGTGCACATGAACGCGCTGGGGCTGCCGATCCTGCACGATCCGATCTATCCGGTGGTCCGTGCGGACGGGCCGGAGGACTTCCGGCGTCCGCTGCAACTGCTGGCGCGGACGCTGGAGTTCACCGACCCGTTCACGGGTGCGCCGAGGCGCTTCGAGAGCCGGCTGGCTCTCAGTGGCCTCGATTGATCCACTCCTGCAGGTTCGGAGCTTCGGCGCCGATCGTGGTGCTGTCGCCGTGGCCGGTGCGGACCACCGTCTCCGGCGGGAGGGTGAGGAGCTTCTCGCGGATCGAGTCGACGATCGTCGGGAAGTCCGAGAAGGACCGGCCGGTGGCGCCGGGACCGCCCTGGAAGAGGGTGTCGCCGGTGAAGACCGTGCCCAGGTCGGGGGCGTAGAGGCAGATGCCGCCGGGGGCGTGACCGGGGGTGTGCAGGACCGTGAGGTCGGTGCCGGCGATGGTGAGGACCTGGCCGTCGGCGAGTTCGCCGTCGGGGCTGTGGTCGGGGTGGGTCTGCTTCCACAGCGGCTGGTCGGCGGAGTGGAGCAGGATGCGGGCGCCGGTGGCGGCCGCGAGCGCCGGGGCCGCGTCGATGTGGTCGTTGTGGGCGTGGGTGCAGACGATGGCGCGCAGGGCGCGGCCGTCGAGGGCGGCGAGGATGGCCTCGGCGTCGTGGGCGGCGTCGATGACGATCGCCTCGCTGTCGTCGCCGACGATCCAGACGTTGTTGTCGACGTCCCAGGTGCCGCCGTCGAGGCTGAAGGTGCCGGAGGTGACGAGGTGGTCGATGCGGGCGGCCATCAGAACACCACCACCGAGCGCAGGACGTCGCCCTCGTGCATGCGGCCGAAGGCCTTCTCGACGTCGCCGAGGCCGATGGTCTCGGTGACGAAGGCGGCGAGGTCGATGCGGCCCTGCTGGTGCAGGTCGACGAGCATCGGGAAGTCGCGGGAGGGCAGGCAGTCGCCGTACCAGGAGGACTTGAGCGCGCCGCCGCGGCCGAAGACGTCGAGGAGCGGGAGTTCGAGCTTCATCTCGGGGGTGGGGACGCCGACGAGGACGACGGTGCCGGCGAGGTCGCGGGCGTAGAAGGCCTGCTGGTACGTCTCGGGGCGGCCGACGGCCTCGATGACGACGTCGGCGCCGAAGCCGCCGGTGAGCTCGCGGATCGCTTCGACGGGGTCGGCGGAGCGGGAGTTGACGGTGTGGGTCGCGCCCATCGTCTTCGCCGTCTCCAGCTTCCGGTCGTCGATGTCGACGGCGATGATCTTCGAGGCTCCGGCGAGGCGGGAGCCGACGATCGCCGCGTCGCCGACGCCGCCGCAGCCGATGACGGCGACGGTGTCGCCGCGGCCGACGTTTCCGGTGTTGATGGCGGCGCCGATGCCGGCCATCACGCCGCAGCCGAGGAGGCCCGCGACCTCGGGGGCGACGGCGGGGTCGACCTTGGTGCACTGGCCGGAGGCGACGAGGGTCTTCTCGGCGAAGGCGCCGATGCCGAGGGCCGGAGACAGCTCCGTGCCGTCGAGCAGGGTCATCCTCTGCTTGGCGTTGTGGGTGTCGAAGCAGTACCAGGGGCGGCCGCGCAGACAGGCGCGGCACTGGCCGCACACCGCGCGCCAGTTGAGGATCACGAAGTCGCCGGGCTGGACGTCGGTGACGCCCTCGCCGACCGACTCGACGATTCCGGCGGCCTCGTGGCCGAGCAGGAAGGGGAACTCGTCGTTGATCGCACCCTGCTTGTAGTGGAGATCGGTGTGGCAGACGCCACAGGCCTGGATCTTCACCACGGCCTCACCGGGGCCGGGATCGGGGATCACGATCGTCTCGACCCGTACCGGTTCGTTCCTGCCCGGGGCGATGACCCCCTGGACGTGCTGCGGCATCGCGAACTTCCCTTCCTCCGACCGGATCTTGTAAGGCTCTTGCGTACCACTATCTCCTGACAAAAGGCGAGACCCCCGCAGGCCGTGCCTGCGGGGGTCCCGTCGTTCCCGTGGGGGGAGGTCAGTCGCGGTTCGCCGCGGCGGTCGTACGGACCCGCCTGCGGACGAGGAACCAGCCGCCGACGAGGGCCGCCCCGATGAGCGGCAGGCAGTTGACGGTGGTGCGGCTGATGCCGCCGTCCATCCACATGAGGACGAGGACGGAGCCGAGGAAGACGAGGGTCACGATCTGGGTGTACGGGGCCCAGGGCAGGTTGTAGCCGGGTCGGGTCAGCTTGCCCTCCTTGGCGTTGCGCCAGAACAGGAGCGAGCAGACCATGATCATGGCCCAGGTGCCGATGATGCCGATGGAGGCGAAGTTGAGGACCAGTTCGAAGGCCTCGCCGGGCATCACGTAGTTGAGCGCGACACCCATGACGCCGAAGGCGGCGGTGAGCAGGATGCCGCCGTAGGGGACGCCGCCCTTGTTCATGACGCCGGTGAACTTCGGCGCGGAGCCGGAGAGCGACATGGAGCGCAGGATGCGGCCGGTGGAGTAGAGGCCCGAGTTGAGGCTGGAGAGCGCGGCCGTGAGGACGACGAGGTTCATCACGCCGGCGGCGCCGGGGATGCCCAGCTTGTCGAAGACGGTGACGAAGGGGCTCTGGTCGCCGGAGTACGCGGTGTACGGGAGGATCAGCGCGAGCAGGACGACGGAGCCGACGTAGAAGAGGCCCACGCGCCACATGATCGAGTTGATCGCCTTCGGCATGATCTTCTCGGGGTTCTCGGTCTCGCCGGCGGCGACGCCGCACAGCTCGACGGAGGCGTAGGCGAAGACGACGCCCTGGATGAGCAGCAGCATCGGCATCATGCCGTTGGGGAAGATGCCGCCGTTGTCGCTGATGTTGGCGAGGCCCGGGGTGCTGCCGCCGACGTCGTGCGAGGTCACGACGAGGAAGATGCCGATCAGCATGAAGGCGACGAGGGCGCCGACCTTGATGATCGCGAACCAGAACTCCATCTCGCCGAAGTACTTCACGGAGATGAGGTTGGCGGCGAGGACGACCGCGAGGGCGATCAGCGCGAGGATCCACTGCGGGACGTCGCTGAACATCGACCAGAAGTGGGCGTAGGTCGCGGCCGCGGTGATGTCGGCGACGGCGGTGGTCGACCAGTTGAGGAAGTACAGCCAGCCGGCCGTGTAGGCGCCCTTCTCGCCCATGAACTCACGGGCGTAGGAGACGAAGGCGCCGGACGAGGGGCGGTAGAGCACGAGCTCGCCGAGGGCCCGCACGACGAAGAAGGCGAAGACGCCGCAGACCGCGTACGCGATGAAGAGGGAGGGGCCCGCCTGGGACATCCGGCCACCGGCGCCCAGGAAGAGGCCGGTGCCGATCGCGCCGCCGATGGCGATCATGTTGATGTGGCGGGACTTGAGGTCCTTGCGGTATCCGGCGTCGCCGGCGTCGACGTGGGGGGCGGCCGGGTTCGCCGTGGCGGCGGACAGCGGGTCGGCCGCGGTGACGCGGTCACTCATGGAGTTGTTCGCCTTCGTGAGGGGGCTGTGCGGTACCGGGCCGTGCCTGGTGGGGGGTCACCCCGGCACGGCCAGCGCACATCCTCACGGCAAGGGGCGGTAACTGACTGTGGCGCATGTCACTGAACGCCCATATTTGAGCTAGTTCAGAGCTTGACCGGGCTTTGCCTGCGCTTTACGGCGTGGTTTGCGGGTGTTCCACCGCGTGCCACCGCGTGCCCCCGCGTGCCCTACGGAGCGAGGACGTCCAGCTCCTGGAGGGCGCCGACCGCGATCTGGCGGGTGAGCTCCTCGGCGCGTGCCGCGTCCCGCTCCCGTACGGCCTCGGCGACCTGGACGTGGAGGGTGACGGCGGCCGGGTCGGGGTCCTCGAACATCACGTGGTGGTGGGTGCGGCCGGTGAGGACCTCGGCGACGACGTCGCCGAGGCGGGCGAACATCTCGTTTCCGGAGGCGTTGAGCACGACCCGGTGGAAGGCGATGTCGTGGACGAGGTACTCCTCCAGGCGCCGGCCGCGCGAGGTGGCGACCATGCCGAGGGCGTGCTCGGTGAGCTCGCGGCACTGCTCGGGGGTGGCGTTCTCGGCGGCCAGGCCGGCGGCGACGGGTTCGACGGCCGAGCGGAGCACGGTGAGCGAGCGGAGCTGGCGGGGGCGGTCGGCGCCGGCCAGCCGCCAGCGGATGACCTGGGGGTCGTACACGTTCCAGCCGGCGATGGGGAGGACGGTCACGCCGACGCGGCGGCGGGACTCGACGAGGTGCATGGACTCCAGGACGCGGACGACCTCGCGGACCACGGTCCGGGACACGTCGAAGCGTTGGGCGAGCTCGTCGGTGCGCAGCACGGTGCCGGGCGGGTACTCCCCCGCGGTGATCGCGAGACCCAGGGTGGCGAGGACCTGCGAGTGAAGTCCCTGGGCCGGTGTCGTCATGGTGGCAAGCCTATGCGCGCTCGCGCGGATGATCACATCGGGAATTAAAAGTACTACTTTTATGTCACAGCCTCTTGAATACGTCGTACCCAATGGGTTTCATGGGCGCGACGGATCGATGTCGAAGAAGACAGCGAGGCACCACCCATGAGCACCACCCCCCAGCCCAAGACGAGGACGGTCGTCGTCGTGATGGGCGTCGCCGGGACCGGCAAGACCACGATCGGACCGCTGGTCGCCGAAGCCCTCGGCCTTCCCTACGCCGAGGGCGACGACTTCCACCCGGCGGCGAACGTGGCCAAGATGTCGGCCGGCACCCCCCTGGACGACAGCGACCGCGAGCCCTGGCTGGACGCCATCGGCTCATGGGCGCACGACCGGGCCGGGCTCGGCGGTGTGGTGAGCAGCTCCGCGCTGAAGCGCAGCTACCGGGACCGGCTCCGCGCCGCGGCCCCCGGTGTGGTCTTCCTTCATCTGACCGGTGACCGGGAGCTGATCGAGCAGCGCATGAGGGCCCGCAAGGGCCACTTCATGCCGACGGCGCTCCTCGACTCCCAGTTCGCCACCCTGCAGCCGCTGCAGGAGGACGAGGCCGGCGTCGCCGTCGACGTCTCCGGCACCCCCGAGGAGATCTCCGCCCGGGCCGCCGCCGCGCTGCGCGGCCTCGCCGGCTGATCCCCTTCCCGTCCCCGTCCCCCCTTCCCCGCTCGTACGAAGGACACCACCGTGACCAGTCTCAGCGTCGAGATCCTGGCAGCGGACGCCGCCGAACCGATCACCTCGGCAGGCAACGCCCAGCTCGGCATCGCCGTACTCGCCGGCATCGCCGTCATCGTCGTGCTCATCACCAAGTTCAAGCTGCACGCGTTCCTGGCGCTGACCATCGGGTCGCTCGCCCTCGGCGCGTTCGCCGGTGCGCCGCTCGCGGACACCATCAAGTCGTTCACCACCGGCCTCGGCAACACCGTCGCCGGCGTGGGCGTCCTGATCGCCCTCGGCGCGATCCTCGGCAAGCTGCTCGCCGACTCGGGCGGCGCCGACCAGATCGTCGACACCATCCTGGCGAAGGCCAGTGGCCGGGCGATGCCCTGGGCCATGGTCCTGATCGCCTCGGTGATCGGTCTGCCGCTCTTCTTCGAGGTCGGCATCGTGCTGCTGATCCCGGTGGTGCTGCTCGTCGCCAAGCGCGGCAACTACTCCCTGATGCGGATCGGCATCCCGGCCCTCGCCGGCCTCTCCGTGATGCACGGCCTCATCCCGCCGCACCCCGGCCCGCTCGTCGCGATCGACGCGGTCGGCGCCAACCTGGGCGTCACCCTGGCCCTCGGCCTCGTCGTCGCGATACCGACCGTGATCATCGCCGGTCCGCTGTTCTCCCGGTACGCGGCCCGCTGGGTCGACATCCCGGCCCCCGACAACATGATCCCGGTGCGTCCCTCCGAGGACCTGGAGAAGCGCCCCGGCTTCGGCGTCACCGTCGCGACCGTGATGCTGCCCGTCGTCCTCATGCTGGTGAAGGCGCTCGTCGACATCGTCGTCGACGACCCGGAGAACGGCGTCCAGAAGGTCACCGACGTCATCGGCTCCCCGCTGATCGCGCTGCTCGCGGCCGTCATCGTCGGCATGTTCACCCTGGGCCGCGCGGCCGGCTTCACCAAGGAGCGGCTGTCCTCGACCGTCGAGAAGTCCCTCGCCCCGATCGCGGGCATCCTGCTGATCGTCGGTGCGGGCGGCGGCTTCAAGCAGACCCTCATCGACATCGGCGTCGGCCAGATGATCCTGGACTTCTCCAAGAGCTGGTCCATCCCGGCCCTGCTGCTCGCCTGGCTGATCGCGGTCGCGATCCGGCTGGCGACGGGCTCCGCGACGGTGGCGACGATCTCGGCGGCGGGCCTCGTGGCTCCGCTGGCGGAGGGCATGTCGACGAGCGAGACGGCACTGCTCGTCCTCGCGATCGGTGCGGGTTCGCTCTTCTTCAGCCACGTCAACGACGCCGGGTTCTGGCTGGTGAAGGAGTACTTCGGCATGAACGTCGGCCAGACGATCAAGACCTGGTCGGTGATGGAGACGATCATCTCGGTCGTGGGCATCGGGTTCGTGCTGCTGCTGTCGCTGGTGTTGTAGCCCGGCGCGTCCGATCCGGCTCCGAGGGCCGGTCGTGGCTGACACACTGTCGGCCATGACCGGCCCTCACGCGCTCAAGCCCTTCCTCCTCGCCTTCCCCGGCCCGCTCAGGGACCGGCTCGTCGCCGCGGTCCTCTCCGGCGAGAAGGTCGCCACGACGGGGCTCCTCGTGGAGTACGAGGTCGAGAACGAGGAGCTGCCGGAGGCCGGCGAGCGGTCGGCGCTCATCGACTCGGACGGTCGCGAGGTGGCGGTCGTGGAGATCACGGAGGTCGAGGTCCTGCCCCTGGGCAAGGCGGACCTGCGGCTCGCGCTCGACGAGGGGGAGGGCTTCCTGTCGGTCGCGGACTGGCGCGAGGCGCACGAGCGCTTCTGGCACAGCGCGGAGATGCGGGAGGGGTTGGGAGACCCCGGGTTCGTGGTGGACGACTCGACGATGGTGGTGGTGGAGCGGTTCAGGGTGGTGGAGTTGATTCAGGGGGACTGAGGGGTGAGGACGGCCAGAACAGCGGAGGCCAGGTCGCGGATCTTCCGTTCCTGGCTTTCGGCGGCCTGACGGAGGACCGGGAGGAGCTCGGGGTCGTCGCGGCGGAGGTCGGCGAGGATGCGCAGCGCGATGAGCCGGACCGCGAGGTCGGTGTCGTGGGCGAAGCGGTCCTGGGCGACGGCGGCGAGTTCGGGACCGCCGCTCAGCGCCAGGAGAGTGTCCAGGGCGGCGAACCGCGTGCCGCTGTTCTCGTCGTGCGCGGCCCGGTCGAGGACCAGGCGCATCGCCGCGGCGTCGTCCCCGTACGTGGTCAGCAGGTGGACGAAGGCCGCGTTCCGGCCCTCCTCGTCGGGGTGAGTCCTGGCCCGGTCGACGACCAGGTCCCGGGCGAGCTCGTGATCCAGGTCCACGAGCCCTGTCAGGGCCTGGTTCTGGACCGCCGGACTCGGATCGTTCCGCACCCGGTCGAGGAGGATGTCCCCGACCGCCGCGTCGTCCTCGACGTGCGCCACGAAGAGCCGGAGCGCGGTCTCCCGGACCCAGCGGGACTCGTCCCGCGTCAGCCTGCGGGAGAGCAGCTCCGTCGACCTCCGGTCCGGGACGCCGCCCTCGGCCAGACAGCGGAGGGCCGCCCTGCGCACCGCGGGGTCCGGGTGGCCGGACAGCTCGTGCAGGAGCTCGTGGGTGTCCGGGGCGTCGGAGCCGATCTCCCGGACGGCGTCGATCGCTGCGGCCACGACCTCGGGACTCCCGTCGTTCCTCATCCGCTCCTGGACGAGCGCGCGGACGGCCGGCTCGTCGCCGGCCCTCGCCGCCACGGCGGACAGCGCCATGGCACGGAGTTCGGGATCGGTGTCCGCCAGAGCCTCCCGCAGGAACTCCGCCGCCCGTGCTCCGTCCTCGGCCTGCGCGGCGAGCGGGCGTACGGCCTGTCGGCGGACATAGGGGTCGGGGTCGTCGAGCAGTCGGGCGATCGCGGCACGTGCGTCCGGGCTGTCGGTCCGGCGGCCCTGCAGACATTCGAGTGCCGCGAGGCGCACCCGCAGATCGTCGTCGGCCAGCCGCTCGACGGCGAGCCGGACCACCCATTCCGGGTCGACGTCATCCTCGAACGCCAGGTGTCCCAGCAGCGTCGACCGCACGTCGGCGCTCGTGTCCTCCCGGAGACAACGCTCCACCAGTTCCATCGTCGCCGGCTCACGGCCCGCCGAGCGGACGAGCAGGCGGGCGGCGCCGAGTCTCGCCGCCGTGCTGTCACTGGTCACGGCGGTCTCCGCGAGGTAGACCGCGTGGGGTGGCTCTCCCCTCCCGTGGAGGCACAGGAGGATGTTCGTGGCCAGCTGGTCCGCCGAGTTCAGCGAGAGGGACCAGTCCTCGAAGGACCGCTCACCACGCCTCCACCCTTCGTGCCAGCGTGCGTAGTCCTCCCTGCCCGGCCAGTCGTCGCCGAGGGCCGCCAGCGCCGGACCCAAGGACTCCACATGTCCGTAGGGGTAGAAGACGGGCACGCCCAGCACCCTGGCGAACTCGAACAGCCGGACCACCGTCCCGACCGTGGCCGTGCTCTGCGGGGCCAGCGCCCCCAGTCGGCGTACCTCGGCCAGGCAGCGGGCCACGAAGGCCACTTCGGCGAAGGCGCCGTCGCCGCGCGACCCGATCGGGACCGCGATCGCACGCGGCGCCAGCAACCGGTCGATCACCCCCGCCACGAACCGCTCGTCCAGCAACCCCACCAGCAACAGCAGGATCTCGTGCCACGTCGGGTCGTGGACCTTGACCGCGAAGAGCTCCTGGAGGTCCTCCTCCGACAGGCTTCGTTCGTGGTTGAAGCGGTGCGCCAGGTCCGTCGCCGCCAGGTACTCCAGGAACGTGCGGTGGACGAAGCCGTAGATCTCGCCGCCGTAGCGGCTGAGGACGAAGTTGCGGTGGCGGAACTGGTCCAGCATCACGCGGGCCGCCGTCGCCGCGCGGTCCGGTGGGAGGGCGTAGCGGTCCTTCACGTACTCCTCGAAGCTCTTGAGGAGGTCCGGGCCCGCGATGTGGTTGCCGGAGATGCCGCCGTGGCCCTCCTGCATCTGGCGGGCGATGAGGCGCAGGAGTTCGCGTTTGTCCTCGGGGCCGAGGTACGGGAGGTGTTCCTCGACCTGACGGTCCTTGAGGTACTTGCTGGGGTCCCAGTGCTCCACCAGGACGTCGACGGCGTGCTCGTACACCGTCCGCCGGTCGCGCGGGAGTTCGCGGCGGCGGCCGATGATCGCCAGGATCGTGAGGATCAGGGGATTGCCCGCGAGCTCCCGGACGGAGCTCGACGCGTCGACGGCCGTGGTGACGCGCTCGATGAGTTTCCGGGCCTGGTCCGGGTCGTCCGGGCACGCCAGCGCGAACCACTGTCCCGCGAACGCGCCGATCTGCTCCCGGTCGAGGTCCTGGAGCATGAAGTTGGTGAAGCCCGCGCCGTCCAGGACGGCCCGCTGGTAGCCGTAGCCGCGTGAGGTGACGACGATCCGGGCCCGGGGGTGGCGGGCGGCGAAGCCCGCGATGCGGCGGGTGACCGCGTCCCTGATGTCCTTCTCGAACAGTTCGTCCAGGCCGTCGAAGAGCACCAGGGCGGAGTACGGGCTCTCCCCCGCCAGGAGCGCGGTCAGCGTGGCCGGCGGCAGCCCCAGGCCCTCCGTCGCGTACTGGTGGGCCAGGAAGTCCTCGAAGGTCCGCTCGCGCCAGGCGGGCTGCGCGTACTCCCGGAGTTCGACGATCAGCGGGAGGCTGCCGCGCAGTGTCCCGAGGCCCGGAGGGGGTTCGGGGGAGGTGAGGACGAGTGCCAGGTAGCGGGCCAGGGTGGACTTGCCGGAGCCCGGGTGGCCGAGCAGGACCACACGGTCGTGCTCGGGCATGGTCAGGACGTCGAGTACGGGCAGCGGCGGCCGCTCCTGGTAGGCGCGGCGGACGCGGTCGACCGTCTCCCGGTCGATGCCGGGCGGCAGGTCGTGGAGCTCGGCCTCGGCCGGGTCCATGAGGCGGCGCAGGAGCTCCTGGGGCAGTTCCACGGGCGGCGGGTCGGCCCGTACGGACTGGGGGACGAAGACGTCCCGCAGGTGCAGGACCGGGCGATCGTCCTGTTCACGGAGCGGGGTGAGGACCTCCAGGTCGAGGCGGCCGTAGCGCTGGCGGACCCGGGTGGCATAGGCCTCGCGGGCCGACTCGATCTCCGGTGACCCGTGCTGGGGAGGGACGGATGCGAGCGTGACGTGGACATCGCCCTGGACGCCGCTGATCTGGGTGAGGGGGCCCTGGACGGTGGCTCCCGGCGCCGACTGGCGCGCCGTCCAGCGCTTGAGGAAGCCCCTCATGGCGTCGAGGACGTCGGCGGTTCGACGCGGACCGAGCCGCCCACCCCGTCGATCTGGTGCAGGTCCCCCGCCGTCCGGGCCCCGTGGGCCGACTGCGTCCCGCCGCCCTGCTCCGCCGCCGAGGTGGTGGCGGTCGGCGGGGTGGTGGCGGTCGGCGGGGTGGTGGCGGTCGGCGGGGTGCTCGTACCGCCGCCGGACCTGATCACCACGTCCCCCGTGACGTTCCTGATCTGGTGCAGCGATCCCCCGGTCACGGCCTGGTCCGCCGACTGGGCGGAGGGGCGGCCGAGGAGGCCGACGAGGGTCAGCGCGAAGCCCGCCGCCGTGAAGAAGAGGCTCAGGACGCTGCTCCACTTGTCGGCGGCGTCCAGGCCCTGGAGCACGAGGAAGGCGGCCAGGCCGCCGAGGGCCGCGACGCCGCCGACGAGTATGAGCGTTACACGTTTTGTCACACCGTCATCCTGCCCCGGCGGGGGGTCCTCCGTCAGCTCACCGCCCTGGCCGCCGCCCTGCCCGCCGCGCGGCCCGAGAAGATGCAGCCGCCGAGGAAGGTGCCTTCAAGGGAGCGGTACCCGTGGACTCCGCCGCCGCCGAAGCCGGCCGCCTCGCCCGCCGCGTACACGCCCTCCAGGGGTTCGCCGCCCTCCGTGAGGACGCGGGAGTCGAGGTCGGTCTCCAGGCCGCCGAGGGACTTGCGGGTCAGGATGTTGAGGCGGACGGCGATCAGCGGGCCCGCCTCGGGGTCGAGGATGCGGTGCGGAGCGGCCGTGCGGATCAGCTTGTCGCCGAGGTACTTGCGGGCGCCCCGGATCGCCGTGACCTGGAGGTCCTTGGTGAAGGGATTGGCGATCTCGCGGTCGCGGGCGGTGATCTCCCGGCGGAGGGCGTCCTCGTCGATGAGGGGCTCGTCGGTGAGCGCGTTCATGCCCCGGACGAGGGCCGAGAGGTCGCTCTCGACGACGAAGTCGGCGCCCTTGTCCATGAACGCCTGCACCGGGCCCGGCACATCGGCGCGGGCGCGGCCGATCACGCCGCGAACCGACTTGCCGGTGAGGTCGGGGTTCTGTTCGGAGCCGGAGAGGGCGAACTCCTTGCCGATGATCCGCTTGTCGAGGACGAACCAGGTGTGGTCGTGGCCGGTCCGCATGATGTGTTCGAGGGTGCCGAGGGTGTCGAAGCCGGGGAAGAGCGGGACGGGCAGCCGCTTGCCGGTCGCGTCCAGCCAGAGCGAGGACGGTCCGGGGAGGATGCGGATGCCGTGCTTGGCCCAGATGGGGTTCCAGTTCTCGATGCCCTCGGTGTAGTGCCACATCCGGTCGCGGTTGATGTGGTGGGCGCCGGCCTTCTCGGCGATGCCGAGCATCAGGCCGTCGACGTGGGCGGGGACGCCGGAGAGCAGCTTGGCGGGCGGGGTGCCCAGGCGCTCGGGCCACTGGGCGCGGACGAGCTCGTGGTTGCCGCCGATGCCGCCGGAGGTGACGATCACCGCCTGGGCGCGCAGTTCGAAGGCGCCGGTGGCCGTACGGGTGCTCGCGGTGCCGCGCTCGGCCGTGGAGGGTTCCAGGATCTCGCCGGTGACGGTGTCGACGGCTCCGGCGGTGCGGCCGAGGGCGGTGACCCGGTGGCGGAAGCGGAGCTGGACGAGGCCGCGGGCGACGCCCTCGCGGACCTTCCGCTCGAAGGGGGCGACGAGGCCGGGGCCGGTACCCCAGGTGATGTGGAAGCGGGGGACGGAGTTGCCGTGGCCGTTGGCGTCGTAGCCGCCGCGCTCGGCCCAGCCGACGACGGGGAAGAACCGCACCCCGCGCGCGTGCAGCCAGGAGCGCTTCTCGCCGGCGGCGAAGTCGACGTACGCCTCGGCCCACTTCCTCGGCCAGTGGTCCTCGGTCCGGTCGAAGCCGGCGGTGCCGTACCAGTCCTGGAGGGCCAGGGCGTGGCTGTCCTTGACGCGCATCCTGCGCTGCTCGGGCGAGTCGACGAGGAAGAGACCGCCGAAGGACCAGTGGGCCTGGCCGCCGAGGGACTGTTCGGGTTCCTGGTCGAGGAGGATCACGGTGCGGCCGGCGTCGACCAGCTCGGCGGTGGCGACGAGGCCGGCGAGGCCCGCCCCGATCACGATCACATCTGCGTCGTAGGACATGGACCGCATCTTGGATACACGGATGTATCGAGTCAACCTTTTCGCCGTTCCACCATGGCCCGCACCCCCCTCCCGTTTTCTAATGCTGAGCATTAATATGAACGCATGGCGAGGACATCGGGGCCCGAGACCCGGGACAGACTGATCCGCGCGGCGGAGGAGCTCTTCGCCGCCCAGGGCGTCCACGGCGCGCAGCTGAGGGACATCGTGAGCCGCGCGGGGCAGGCCAATCCCTCCGCCGTGCAGTACCACTTCGGCTCGCGCGCCGGGCTGCTCGACGCCGTGATGGCAGGCCGCCAGGCCCGTACGGAGGGCGTGCTCGCCCCGCTGCTCGCGGCCGCCCCCGACGAGACGCACGCCCTGGTCGCCGCCCTCGTCACGGCCGAGGCCGGCGAGCTGCGCACCGACCGGGGCCGCCGGTGCCTGCGGATCTCCGCGCAGCTCAGCCACGAGAGCGGCGTGCGCACCCGGATCCCCCATCCCACGCTCGCCGGCACCGCCTACTGGCGTCTGATCGAGCGGATCGCGGGCCGGCTCGCCGCCGACGGCCTGCCCGAGCCCCTGCTCCTGGAGCGCCTCGACCTGGCGCTGACCGTGGTGGGCGCGGCGATGGCGGACCGGGCCCGGCAGTACCTCGACGGCACCGAACCCCTCACCGGTGAGGCGCTCTTCCTCGCCGATCTGGTCGAGACCACCACCGCCCTGCTGCGTGCCGCACAGCCGGAGCAGGCGCATCTCCCCCGAAAGGACCCTTCATGAACGACCTCACCGGCAGGACCGTCCTCATCACCGGCGGCGCCCGCGGTCTGGGCGCGGAGGCCGCCCGGCAGGCGGTCGCGGCCGGCGCGAACGTGGTCGTCACCGACGTACTCGACGAGGAGGGCAGGGCGACCGCCGAGGCGCTCGGCGAGCGGGCGCGGTACGTCCACCACGACGTGACCTCCGAGCAGGAGTGGGCGGCGGCCGTCGCGTACGCCGTGGCGGAGTTCGGCGGGCTGCACGGCCTGGTGAACAACGCGGGCATCTCCACGGGCGCGTTCCTGGAGACCGAGTCCGTCGAGCACTTCCGCAAGGTCCTCGACATCAACCTGACCGGTGTCTTCATCGGCATGAAGGCCGCGATACCGGCGATGAAGGCGGCCGGCGGCGGCTCCATCGTCAACATCTCCTCGGCGGCGGGCCTGATGGGCCTGGCGCTGACCGCCGGGTACGGCGCCTCCAAGTGGGGCGTGCGCGGGCTGACGAAGATCGGCGCGGTGGAGCTCGGCACGGCGAGGATCCGCGTCAACTCGGTCCACCCGGGCATGACGTACACCCCGATGACGGCCTCCGTGGGCATCGAGCGCGGCGAGGGCAGGTACCCGAACACGCCGATGGGCCGGGTCGGCGAGGCCGACGAGATCGCCGGCGCGGTCGTCTTCCTGCTGTCGGACGCCGCCTCGTACGTGACGGGCGCGGAGCTGGCGGTGGACGGCGGCTGGACCACCGGGCCGACGGTCAAGTACGTGATGGGGCAGTGACCCGGGCGGCGCTGCCCCGCGGCCCCGGCGGTTTGCTTGGATGGCGGGATGAGCGCCGCTGAAGAGATCCTCGATGTCGTCGACGAGCACGACCAGGTAATCGGACAGGCCCCGCGCGGTGAGGTGTACGCGCGGGGCCTGATCCATCGCTGTGTCTTCATCCGGGTCCGGGACGCCGAGGGCCGGATCTTCGTGCACCGCAGGACGCCGGCCAAGCTGGTCTTCCCGTCGATGTACGACATGTTCGTCGGCGGGGTCGTCGGCGCGGGCGAGTCGTACGACGAGGCCGCGCTGCGCGAGGCCGAGGAGGAGCTCGGGGTACGGGGCCTGCCCCGGCCCGAGCCCGTCCTGACGTTCTTGTACGACTCCGCGGGCGTGGCCGGCAAGTGGTGGTCGGCGGTCTACGAGGTGCGCTGCGAACTGCCGGTGAACCCGCAGGTGGAGGAGGTCGCCTGGCACTCCTTCCTGACGGAGGAGGAGCTGGCGGCGCGGCTCGGTGACTGGGCGTGGGTGCCGGACGGGCTCGCGGCGTACGAGCGGCTGCGGGAGCACGGGGCCGGCGAGGTGCGCCCGGCGGGCTGACCGCTCGCGCGGGCCGGGCCCGGTGGGCGCGGGCCACGACCGGCCGGTGGCCGCGGGCCACGACCGGCCGGTGGCCGCGGGCCCGAGGGCGCCCGGCGGGCTGATCAAGCGAACGTTAGGGTGCGCGTGTGAGCGATTTCGTACAGAGCCTGCGGCTGTGGTTCGCACCGCAGCGGATCCGGGACGAGGGAGACACCCCCGACTACCGGTTCTCCCTCGCCAACGAGCGGACCTTCCTGGCCTGGATCCGGACCGCGCTCGCCCTGGTCGGTGGCGGTTTCGCCGTCGACCAGTTCCTGCCGGACCTGCGCTGGGGCGTCCGGGTCGGGCTGGCGCTCGCGCTGCTCGCGGCCGGGGTGCTGTGCGCGCTGCGGGCGGTGAACCACTGGGTGCGCTGCGAGCGGGCCATGCGGCGCGGCGAGGACCTTCCGGGGTCCCGCTTCCCGGCGGTGCTGAGTCTGGTCGTGGCGGTGGTGGCGGTCGCGATGGTGGTGGTCGTGCTCTTCGGCTGGGCGGGTCGGTGACGGAGGCCGCCTCCGGGACCGACGCGCGTGATCCCGGGCTCCAGCCGGAGCGGACCCGGCTCGCGTGGCGGCGGACGACCCTGTCGTGCACGGTGGTGGCGGTGCTCGCCGTCAAGCTGGCCGTGAGCGACGAGATCACCGCCGTGGGGATCACCGGGCTCGCGCTGTCGGCGCTCGTGTGGATCGGGTTCCTGGCCGTCGCCCACCGCCGGATCCGCTCCCTGAGCCCGGCAAGGCCGCAGCCCCTCTCCCGCCGGGGCGCGCTGCTCGCGGCCTGCTGCACGATCGCGCTCGCCGTCTTCGGGGCGGCGATGATCTGGTGAGCCGCGGCGGGAGGCGCCTCCGGGGACGGTGCACCCGAGCGCTTCCGGGGACGGTTCAGACGTCGTCTCAGTGGTCGTTTCAGGGGACGGTGACGACGACCTTCCCGTTCAGGCCGCCCGCGGCGTTGGCGCGCTGCGCGTCCGCCGCCTGTTCCAGGGGGAACGTCCTGGCCACCCGTACGGAGAGCACGCCTTCGTCGACCAGGTCCGCGAGGGCCGCGAGGTCGACGGGATCGGGGCGGACCCAGAAGTAGCGGCCGCCGAGGGCGAGGACCTCGCCGTCGGCGATGGAGGCGAGCCGGCCGCCGGTCGCGAGGAGCCCCGCGGAGATCCGCAGGAACGGTCCGCCGATGGTGTCGAGGACGGCGTCGACGCCCTGCGGGGCGAGGGTGCGGACCTGGTCGGCGAAGGTCCCCTCGTCGTAGACGACCGGTTCGGCGCCGAGCTCCGCGACCCGTTCGAGGCCGGCCTCCCGCGCCGCCCCGATGACCCGGCAGCCGAGGTGGCGGGCGATCTGCACGCCCATGGAGCCGACCCCGCCGGCCGCCGCGTGCACGAGGACGGTGTCGCCGGGGCCGACCGCGAGGGGCTGGTGGAGCGCCTGGTAGGCGGTGAGGCCGACGAGCGGCAGGGCGGCGGACTCCTCGAAGCCGACCGAGCGCGGCTTGCGGGCGAGGGTACGGACGGGGGCGGCGACGTACTCCGCGAAGGTGCCCCGGGAGAGGAAGTCCTCGCGGACGTAGCCCATGACCTCGTCGCCCTCGGCGAACTCGGTGACGGAGACCCCGGGCCGGACGACGACACCGGAGACGTCCCAGCCGGGGATCACGGGGAAGACCGCGTCCATCATCCCGTCGAGGTACCCGGCCTGGCACTTCCAGTCGACCGGGTTGACCGCGGCCGCCCGCACCCTGACCAGCACCGCGTCGGGGCCGATCTTGGGGTCGGGCAGCTCGCCGTACTCCAGGACCTCGGGGCCGCCGTACCGGCGGTAGCTGATCGCCTTCATACTCCGACCCTCAATGCAGCGCTGTCGGCCCGCAAGCCGGGGAGACTCTTCCCTGTCCGATCGGGCGCTCACGCCTCTCAACCGGGGGAATCCCTATGTCTGCCACCGAGTCCTACGACGCCTACGCTCCCCACGTGGTCACGCTCGCGCCGAACGTCCACGCCTTCCTCCAGCCCGACGGAGGCTGGTGCCTGAACAACGCCGGCTTCCTCGGCGACGCGCGCGAGGCACTGCTCGTCGACACCGCCGCCACCGAACGCCGGGCGCGGCTGCTGCGGGAGGCGGTCCTCGCGGCGGGCCTTCCGCTGCCGGGGACGATCGTCTCCACCCACCACCACGGCGACCACACCTACGGCAACGGGGTGTTCCTGCCGGAGGCGCGGATCGTCGGCCACGAGAGCTGCCGGAGCGAGCAGCTCGCGGCCGGCCACCAGCTCCATCTGCTGTGGCCGCAGACCGACTTCGGGAAGATCGACATCGTGGCGCCGTCCGTCACGTACCGCGAGCGCATGACGCTGTACGTCGGTGGGATCGAGGTCCGGGTGATCCACCCGGGGCCCGCGCACACGACGGGCGACTCGATCGTGCACCTCCCCGAGCAGGGCATCGTCTTCACCGGTGACCTGGTCTTCCACGGCGGGACGCCCTTCCTGCCGATGGGTTCGCTGGCCGGGTCGCTTCGCGCGCTCGACCTGCTGCGCTCGCTCGACGCGCCGACGGTGGTCCCGGGGCACGGCCGGGTGACCGACCCCTCGGCGTACGACGCGACCGAGCGGTATCTGCGCTGGGTACGGGAGATCGCGGCGGAGGGGTACGCGAAGGGCGCGACGCCGCTGGAGACGGCGCGGCGGGCGGAGCTCGGCGAGTTCGCCGCGTGGCGGGAGAGCGAGCGCCTGGTGGCCAACCTCCACCGGGCGTACGCGGAGCTGGCGGGCCTGCCGGAGGCGTCGCCGCTCGACCCGGTGACGGTCTTCGGTGACATGGCGGCGATGAACGGGGGCGTGCCGGTGGCCTGCCACGCGTAGCCCTCGGGCGGGCGGCGGCCTGGTGCGGAGCTTCTTGGTGCGGGGGGGGCGTTGGACGGCGCGCCTACCACTTGCCCTGGGTCCACTCCGGGTTCGCCGCTCGCATCGCTGCCGCGTCGTCGCGGTTCCGCAGGGTGCCGTCGTCGTCGAGCCAGCGGCGGTGCAGGGCGGCGAGCGCGTCCCGGTCGAGTTCGACACCCAGGCCGGGCGCGTCGGAGACGGTGAGCCGCCCGTCCCGGAAGACGGGGCGGGTGGTGACGACGTCCTCGGTCTGCCACGGGTAGTGGGTGTCGCAGGCGTGGTGGAGTTCGGGCAGGGTGGCGGCGGCCTGGGTCATCGCGGCGAGGCTGATGCCCAGGTGGGTGTTGGAGTGCATGGAGAGCCCGACGCCGTACGTCCGGCAGAGCGCGGCGAGTTCGCGGGTGCGCCCGAGGCCGCCCCAGTAGTGGTGGTCGCAGAGGACGATCCGTACCGCCCCCTTCGCGAAGGCCTCCGGGACCTCCTCGAAGGTGGTCACGCACATGTTGGTGGCGAGCGGGACCCCGGTGCCGGCGGCGATCTCGGCCATCGCGTCGGTGCCGCTCGCCGGGTCCTCCAGGTACTCCAGTACGCCCTTGAGCTCGCGCGCGACCGCGAGGGAGGTCGCCACGGACCAGGCGCCGTTGGGGTCGAGGCGGAGGGGACGGCCGGGGAACTCCTCGGCGAGCGCGCGGATCGCGGCGATCTCCTGCTCCGGTGCGAACACCCCGCCCTTGAGCTTGAAGGACGGGAAGCCGTACACGCGGTCGAAGCGGCGGGCCTGGGCGACGATGCCGGCGGGGTCGAGGGCCGCGCCCCAGTCGTCGACGGGGCCGCCGGCGGGGTGGGTGGCCCAGCGGTAGAACAGGTAGGCGCTGAACTCGACGGAGTCGCGGACCTTGCCGCCGAGGAGGGCGTGGACGGGCAGGCCGAGGGTCTTGCCGAGGGCGTCGAGGCACGCGGTCTCGAAGGCGGAGACGACGGAGAGGCGGAGCTTGTCGGCGGTACGGACGCCGCGCAGACCGCCCGCGTCGACGCCGGCCTCGACGCCCGCTTCGTCGCCCGAGCCGGAGCCCGGGCCGGAGCGGGAGACGGAGCCCGAGCCGGAGCGGGCGCCGGCGCGGGAGTCGCGGCCCGGATCGGTGGCCTCCGCAAGCGCGAAGAGGCCATTCACATCCGTGACCGATCGCCCCGGGAGCGCCTCGGCCAGCGGGCGGGCCAGGTCCAGGTAGACGCCGTCGCCGTACGTCTCCCCCAGGCCGCTCACACCGCCGCGAGTGATCACTTCGACCACGAGGCGAGGCGTATACGGCTGGTGAACCCCCTGGACATTGAGGAGAGGCGGGTCGGAGATGAGGATCGGGGTCAGCCGGACTTCGTCGACGATCAGCTTCGCATCCATATGTGAACTCTATTCATGGATGGGATCGAAGACCAGGGGGCGTAGGACGGATTCACGACTCCCCCCTGGACGACATACCGACTGGTCGGTCATCATGAACGCCGACCGAAGCCGATCCGGAGGTACGTATGAGTTCCGCCCCGCCGCCAGGCCTCGACCCCGAGCAGCTGCGCCGCTTCCTCGACCGCGAGCGCCCCGGCCTGGTGTCCGGCCCCCTCGAAGCCCGGCTGATCGAAGGCGGCCGGTCGAACCTGACGTACGTCGTCACCGACGGCACCGGCCGCTGGGTCGTCCGCCGGCCGCCGCTCGGCCACGTCCTCGCCACCGCCCACGACATGCGGCGCGAGCACCGGGTCATCAGCGCCCTGCACGCCACGGACGTGCCCGTGCCGGAGACGCTGCTGCTCTGCGAGGACGACTCCGTGCTCGGGGCGCCGTTCTACGTCATGGAGTTCGTCGACGGGACGCCGTACCGCTCGGCGGCGGAGCTCGCCCCGCTCGGCCCCGAGCGCACCCGCGCCGCCGTCCTCGGCCTGGTCGACACCCTCGTCGATCTGCACGCCGTGGACCCGGCCGCCGTCGGGCTCGCCGACTTCGGGCGCCCCGAGGGCTTCCTCGACCGGCAGCTGCGCCGCTGGGGCAAGCAGCTCGACGCCTCGCGCGGCCGTGAACTTCCCGGGATCGACGAGCTGCACGCCGCCCTCGGCCGCGCACTGCCCGTCTCGGCGGCGCCCACCGTGATCCACGGCGACTACCGGCTCGACAACGTCCTCATCGACGGGGACGACCGCATCCGGGCCGTCCTCGACTGGGAGATGTCGACCCTCGGCGACCCGCTGACCGACCTCGGTCTGCTCGTCATGTACAGCACGCCGCTCGACCTGCCCGACTCCCCCATCTCCACCACCGCCACGGCCCCCGGGCATCCGACCGCCGCCGAACTGGTCGAGCGCTACGCCGCCCGCTCGGGCCGCGACACCTCAGCCCTCGCCTGGTACACCGCCTTCGCCTGGTTCAAGCTCGCCGTGATCCTGGAGGGCATCCACTACCGCTGGACCCTCGGGCAGACGGTCGGCGCGGGCTTCGACCGCATCGGCGAACTCGTCCCCGTCTTCATCGAGCACGGCCTGACCACCCTCCAGGAGGGCTGAACCGCCATGGACTTCGCCTACGACGCACGCACCGAGGAACTCCGCGAGAAGCTCCTCGCCTTCATGGACGAGCACGTGTACCCGGCCGAGCGGACGGCCGAGGAGCAGCGCGCCCTGCTCGCCTCTCCGTGGGACTCCCCGCCGGTCGTCGAGGAGCTGAAGGCCGAGGCCAAGCGGCAGGGCCTCTGGAACCTCTTCCTGCCGGACGCGGAGTACGGTGCCGGGCTGACGAACCTCCAGTACGCGCCGCTCGCCGAGATCACCGGCCGCAGCCCGCAGCTGGCCCCGACCGCCCTCAACTGCGCCGCCCCGGACACCGGGAACATGGAGCTGCTCGCCCAGTTCGGCGACGAGGCGCAGAAGAAGCAGTGGCTGGAGCCGCTGCTCGCGGGCGAGATCCGCTCGGCCTTCGCGATGACGGAGCCCGAGGTCGCCTCCTCCGACGCCACCAACATCGAGACCCGGATCCGCCGGGACGGCGACGAGTACGTCGTCACCGGACGCAAGTGGTACATCTCCGGGGCCATGAACCCCGACTGCAAGATCTTCATCGTGATGGGCAAGACCGACCCCGACGGCGCCGACCCGCGCCGCCAGCAGTCGATGATCCTCGTGCCCCGCGACACCCCCGGCGTCGAGGTGCGGCGCGCGATGCAGGTGTACGGCTACGAGGACCACTCCCACGGCGGGCACGCCGAGGTGGTCTTCGACGACGTCCGCGTCCCCGCCTCGCACCTCATCGGCGAGGAGGGCGGCGGCTTCGCCATCGCGCAGGCCCGGCTCGGCCCCGGCCGCATCCACCACTGCATGCGGCTCATCGGCATGGCCGAGCGGGCCGTCGAGCTGATGTGCCGCCGGGCGGTCTCCCGTACCGCCTTCGGCAAGACGCTCGCCCAGCAGGGCGTCGTGCAGAACTGGATCGCGGACGCCCGGGTGCAGATCGAGCAGCTGCGGCTCCTCGTCCTCAAGACGGCCTGGCTCATGGACACCGTCGGCAACCGGGGCGCGCACACCGAGATCCAGGCCATCAAGATCGCGACCCCGCGCGCGGTGGTCGACATCATCGACAAGGCCGTGCAGGCGCACGGGGCGGGCGGGGTCTCGCAGGACTTCCCGCTGGCCGAACTGTGGGCGGCGGCGCGGACGCTGAAGCTCGCGGACGGTCCGGACGAGGTGCACCAGCGGTCGCTGGCGCGCCGGGAGCTGAAGAAGTACCTGTAGCCGGCCCGGGCATCCTCAGCCCAGACGCAGGCAGAGGATGCCCGTCGCCGTGTGGACGCACAGCCGTTCGTCGTCGATCCAGTCCATGCCCAGGATCTCCCCGCCCACGTGGATCCGGTGCAGGACCTCCGTGGTGTCGGCGGCGAACAGCGTCAGCACGCCGTCGGCACCGGCGGTCAGCACCGTGGGGCGGCCGTTCCTCGTCTGCAGCCGGAGCGCGGTGACGCGGACCCGGTCGGGGCGCGGGACGATGTCCGGCTCTCCGGGAGACACCCCGAACGAGGCGGGGAAGCGGGTGCGGACGGCGAGTTCGCCGTCGCGGGTGACGTACCCGAGGGCGGGGCCCTGCGGCCATCGGCCCAGGTCGTGGACGAAGTCCACTGAAGGCAGCCGCATGGTGAACCGGACGGTGTCGTCCGGCACCGAGCGCACCGTCAGGTAGGGCTGGGGCGGCGGTGACTCCTCACTGCCGCCCGCACTCTCGCTCCGATATCCGACGGCGACGGCGAAGACGCGTGCGCCGTCCGGCACGAGCCGCACCGATCGCACGTCGTACAGCGCGACCTGTAGGAGGCCCTTCACCCGGCCGTCGACCGTGTACAAGGCGAACTGGCGTTCGACGAAGTCGTATTGGCCGATGAAGGCGACCATGCGGGGCTCGCCACCGCCCGGTACGGAGAAGGCCTCGGCCAGTCCGTGGGTCGGGGGGAAGCAGGTCGGCGGCCCGCTCGTCCAGGTCCTGACCCCGACCGGTTTCTGGTTCCGCTTCTTCTTCGCGAGCCGGTCCCGGAGGAGGACCGGGGCACCCGGGTGGGCGTCGACGGCCGGCCCGTCGTCCCGATCCGCCATGCGGTCCAGTACAGTGCCGCTCGCCCCGTCCAGGAGGCGGGTGCCGTCGGCGTCCTGGACCACCACGACGGGCCGGCCGGAGCTCAGCCCGACCCGGACGGTCGTCTCGGGATCGTCCGGGTTCTCGCCGTCCTCGGGCGGCGGCCCGAGGTGCCAGACCTTGGCGGCCCAGGCGTCGGAGCCCAGGGAGACCAGCCGGACCCCGTCCGGGCCGTGGCCGGCCGCGAGAAGGCGGGACGTGGGCGCGTCGGTGCGGGTCCGGCCGAGGACGGCGCCGTCGGCGCCCCGGGCGGTCACCGCGTACGCGGTCGCCGAGAGGCACATCGGCCCGGCACCGGCCTCCGGTCCGGACGCCGGCCCCGCACCGGGGGCGATCAGCAGGGGGACGCCGTAACGGCGTCCGGACCACTCGACGACCCGAAGACCGCCGGACCGGACGGTGGTCCGGGTTCCGAACGATGACCCCCGGGTGGCCACGGCGGCCGCGCCCCGGTGGAGTGCGAGAGCATCGACGTACCGGCCCCGCAGGGTACGGTGCCGCTCCCACTCGACGGTAAAAGTGCCTGCGGGCGCGTCGGCGAGGTCCCAGACCGTGAGACGCGCCTTGCGTATCCGGTTGGTCCACCGGTGCACACGGGTCACGGCCACCCGGAGCCGCCCCTCGTGTTCCGCCACGGCCAGACGGTCACCGTCGAAGGGACGCCACAGGAGCGCCCGACGGCGGCCGGCGCGCAGGGTGAGCGGCGGGCGCTCCCCCGACGCGGTCGCGAGCGTGACCTTGCCGTCCCGGTCGAGGGTTGCCACCAGGCACTCCCCGCCGATGTCGGTCACCGCGTGGTCCACCGTCCGGGGTGGCACGGGCACGGCGCCGATGAGATCCCGGCTCTCCACGTCCCACACCCAGATCCGTTCGTCGGTCCTGAGGGCGGCCCAGGGCCGGGTGGCACAGCCGTGGACGGCGGTGATCAGGCCCAGTTCGGTGGGGAGTTCGGCGAGGAGTTCGCCGCCCTCGGTGTCCCAGGCCCGTACGGTTCCCCCGCGCTCGGCGGTCACCAAAGCGGGGCGGCCGTGCACGGGGACGACGGTGGCGCCGTGCACGCCGCCCGCGAAGGTGCCGAGGGTGGTGTACGGCACGGGTGTCACCTCCGCCCATGCGGTGTCCCAGGACAGCAGGGGGTAGCGGAGCCGGATGGCCCCGGCCAGTTCCTCCGCGCCGGACTGGAAGGCCGAGAGGCGCAGTTGGGCGGCGCGGGTGGCGGGCTCGGTGGAGGCGTGCAGCAGGGCGGCGCAGTGCCCGACGGCCCGCGCGGCGGCGCGGGCCCGTTCGGTTCCGGCGCGGTTCAGGACCCGCTGGAGCGCGGAGACCGGGGCGGTGAGCAGGTACTCGGCGTCGAGGGCCAGTGTGTCGAGCAGCTCCGTCCCCTCGGCGTGCTCGGCGAGATGGCGGCGGACGTACGGGGGTGCGGCGGCCCAGTCGGGGCCGTCCGGGCCCGCCGGGACCAGTACGGCGAGCGCGTGGGCGACGCGGCTCCGGGCGCACGGGTCGAGCGTGCCGCGCAGCGCGTCGGCGTACGCCTGGTGGTACAGCCGGTAGACCGCGCGCCCGTCGGCGTCGAGCTCCTCGACGAGGTGCTCGCCGGCGGCGCCGATCAGCCAGGCGATGTCCTCCCAGACGAAGGCGGGGCCGGCCGGCTCCGCCGTGCAGGCTCCGGCGATCGCGCACCACACGCCGTCCGGGGGGAGGCCGGGGCCCTCGGCGAGGGCGAGGGCGGCGAGCAGGGGGAGACCGCGGGCGTGGTCGGCGCCGAGCTGGTGGCGCAGCACCCGCAGGAAGGTGACGCCGGGGGTCTCGCCGACCTCGGGCACGCGCGCGTGCCAGCCGGGTTCGGAGGTGTCGACGGGCCGAGCAGCGCGGCCGAGGTGGCGGGCGGCGATACGGGCCGAGAGGAAGCTTCCGCGGGCCTTGGCGGCTATCTCGCGGGCGACGGTCTCGGCGGCCTCGTCGTCGTACGGGCCGCGGCTGCCGGGCCCGTCGGGTGCCTGGAGCAGGCGGCGGGCGTAGGCGGCGACGTCGTCGGCGCTGCTCGCCCGGGAGTCGTCGAGGTCGAGGACGGCGGGTTCGCCGCAGAAGGCGTCGACGACGTGGGGGCGCGTGCCGACGAGGAGGCGGACGCAGGGGACGCGGAGCAGGGGGCACAGCAGGTCCGCCGCGATCCGGCGGGCCTCGGTGTCGTCGCCGTGGGCCTCGCCGGCCTCGTCGAGGGCGTCGATGATCAGGTGGAGCGGGGTCCGCCGGCCGACGAGGGCCCCGAGGAGGGCCTGCGGGGTGTCGGCGGTGACCCCGGCGGCGTCGGCCACGGCGGCGACCAGGTCTTCGAGGAAGCGGTGCCGGGCGTGGACGGCGGTGAGGGCCGGGGCGTCCGCCGTGCGGCCGTCCGAGCGGAGGAGCAGTCTGCCGAGGAGGGCGGACTTGCCGACGCCGGGGCCTCCGGTGACGAGCAGTCCCCGGCCCCAGGCGCGGTCGCCGTGGGCCAGCCAGTGGTCCATCCGGTCGAGTTCGGCGGTGCGGCCGACGAAGTACGAGCCGCCGCGACCGGACACGGTGTGTTCGAAGCCCTGTCCGCGCGGGGCGAAGTGGTTCTCCAGGTCGGCGCGACGGCGAAGGCCCTCGGGGCCGGTGCGGCCGAGCCGGGCGGCGAGTTCGGCGACGTCGCCCTCGTCGTGGCGTGCCTCGGGGCGGTAGCCGGTGTTCTCGAAGGAGAAGAAGGCGTAGCCCTCGGTCTCCACGTGGGCGCGGGCGGTCTGGCGTATCCCGGCGCTGCGGTAGACGTCGTTGACGGTGTCGACGACCTGTTCGACGGAGAGGTACTGCTGCTTGAGGGAGAGGGAGAGCCGGGCGAGGGCGGTCTCGAGGGCGGCGGCGAAGACCATCGGGGAGGCGGGTTCGCCGGCGCGGGCGACGGCGATCACGGCGAAGTCGGTCAGTCGCCGCCCGCCGGCGCGGCCGGCGCCGCGGGTGTCGGCGGCGCCCTGCCGGAGTGCGGCGCGCAGCTGTTCGGCGGCGGCCGCCGCGTCGGTGCCGCCCTGTCCGGCCCAGCAGGTGTCGATGACGAGGAGGACGCGTTCGGCGCCGGACTCGAGGACGTAACGGGTGAGGTCCTCGGCGGCGAGCGCGGTGCCGGCGAGCCGGTCGGGGTGGCTGTCGGCGCAGAGCAGGTAGTGGCGGCCGGTGCCGTCGACGCCGTGCCCGGTCCAGTAGAGGACGACGGCGGTGCCGGAGCCGTCGGTCCGGTAGGCCCAGTCGAGAACGCGGTCGCGGGTGACGGCGAGGCCCTCGTCGGTGATCCGCTCGTCGACGCGGTAGCCGAGTCCGCCGAAGAGCCGGACGGCGGCGCGTAACTCCTCGGGCATCAGGGGGAGTTCGGGTGCGTGCCGATAACTGCTCGTGCCCACGACGACGAGTCTGCGGTCGATGGCCGCCCGCTCGTCCGTCTCTTCCGCCCCGCCCGCCCCGTCCACGGGCCAGTTATACCCGAAGGGGCCGTCAGGGCCGCAGGGCCCGGAGCAGCAGGTCGGCGAGGTGGCCGGCGACCTGCTCGGGGGTGAGCGGGCCGTCCGGGCGGTACCAGGTGGAAAGGTGGTGCACCGAGCCGAAGTGGTAGTCGACGACCAGGTCGGCGGGGGTCGCCGAGGAGAACACCCCGGTCCGCTGCCCCTCCTCGATCAGGGCGCGGAACCGCTCGTGGTAGCGCCGCCGCTCCGACCTGACCTGCTTGTTCTTCTCCGGGCTGAGGTGGTGCATGGAGCGGAAGAAGATGGCGGCGTCGTCGAGGTTCTCGATGGTAGTGACGACGACGTCGGCGGCGGCGTCGCGCAGCCGGTCCCCGATGGGCGCGTCGGCGTCCGCGAAGGCGTCGAGGCGCTCCTGCTGGAGGCGCAGGACGCGGGAGTAGACCTCCTGGAGGAGGTCCTCCTTGGAGCCGAAGTAGTGGTAGAGCGCGCCCTTGGTGACCCCGGCGGCCTCGACGATCTCCTGGACGGAGGTGCGGTCGTACCCCTGCTCCGCGAAGAGCCGGGTGGCGGCGGCGAGGAGCCTCTGGGGGACGGGTGCGCCGCTCCCGTCCGTCGTCCTGGCCATGCTCCGCCGCCTTCCTTGGTGGTCGTTCTCGATGATGATTTTCGGTCAGGGGAACGCGTTCCCGCCGGTAGATCTTCGCATCCGATCGGGCCCGGCTAGCGCGTGCCCGTCTCCCAGGTCTGCTGAACGTGGTTCATGGTGCCGAGCCAGCGCTCCGGGTCGGTGGCCCGGTTGCGGTAGTAACCGGCCACCTCGGGGTGCGGCAGGACGAGGAAGCGGTCGGCGGAGATCGCGTCGAGGAGGGCGTCGGCGACGTCCTCGGGCTCGATGGCGGTCGGGGCGAGGACGAGGTCGCCTGCCGTTCCGGCGGCCGTGAGCATGTCCGTACGGACGCCCTGCGGGCAGATGGCATGGACGGCGAGGCCGCGGTGCCGGTAGGTGAGGGAGAGCCACTCGGCGAAGGCGTACGCGCCGTGCTTGGAGACGCTGTACGGCGCCGCGCCGATCATGGTGAGCAGTCCGGCGGCGGAGACCGTGGAGACGAAGCGGCCGCTGCCGCGCTCCAGCCAGTCGGGGAGCAGGGCGCGGGCCGCACGGACGTGGGCCATGACGTTGACGTCCCAGGCGGCGGCCCAGACGTCCTCGTCGGCGAAGGCGTCGCCGGGCGAGGAGAGGCCGGCGTTGGCGCACCAGATGTCGACGGTGCCGCCGAGGGCCTCGCGGGCCCGGTCGACGACGGCGGAGGCGTCTCCGGGGACGGCGAAGGCGCCGATCTCCTCGGCGACCGCCTTGGTGCGGACGGGGTCGAGGTCGTTGACGACGACCCGGGCCCCCTCGGCCGCGAACCGGCGCGCGAGGGCGGCACCGATCCCGCCGCCCGCTCCCGTGACGACGACTCCGGCGCCCTGGACCTGGTTCGTGCCCTCGCTCATGGACCCACCTCTCCGCTCGACGGCCTGTGCCGACCTGTGACGACCCGTGATGACCTGTGCTGCCGTGTGAGACGCGGACAGACTAACCAGTCGGTATGGAAAGACGGAAGAGTGTCGGCCGCTTGCCTCGTTCCCGTGGGCGGTCAGGACCGCTAGCGTGCGTGCCCATGTCACGCGCCCCGGCCGGGGACGGCGATCGAGGAGGTTTCGCATGGGCCTGTCGCGACGGAGTCTGCTGGCCGCCGGGGGCGCCCTCGGGGCGGTGGCGGCCTCCGCGCCCAC
This sequence comes from Streptomyces sp. CB02980, assembly GCF_014451325.2. Lineage (GTDB taxonomy): Bacteria > Actinomycetota > Actinomycetes > Streptomycetales > Streptomycetaceae > Streptomyces. Next base: position 294,230 of record NZ_JACSCH020000005.1, read on the forward strand.
CGCTTCGGCCGGCGCGCCCACCGCCCCGGCGGCGGGGCAGCCGCACGGACACGCGCGCGTACGGACCGGATTCGAGCGCCTCGCCGACGACGGGTACGCGCTGCTCGCCGGGGAGCGCGTCGGCATCGTCACCAACCCGACCGGCATCACCCGGGACGCCCGGCACATCGTCGACGTGATGCACGCCGACGAGCGGGTGGAGCTGGTGGCCGTCTTCGGCCCGGAGCACGGTTTCCGGGGCACCGCGCAGGCGGGCGGCTCCGAGGGGCGGTACGACGACCCGGCGACCGGGCTGCCCGTCTACGACACGTATCTGAAGAGCGGGCAGCCGCTCGCGGACGTCTTCACCGCCTCCGGCGTGGACACGGTCGTCTTCGACATCCAGGACGCCGGCGCCCGCTTCTACACCTACATCTGGACGCTGTACGACTGCATGGTGGCCGCCGCGCTCGCCGGTAAGCGGTTCGTGGTCCTGGACCGGCCGAACCCGGTGACCGGGCGGGCGGCACTGGGCCCCGTCCTGGACCGGGCGTTCGCCACCTTCGTCGGACGCGAGCCGATCGCGCAGGCGCACGGCATGACGGTGGCCGAGCTGGCCCGCCTCTTCAACGGCGAGTTCCTCGCGACGCCGGTCGCCCTGGAGACCGTACGGATGACGGGCTGGCGGCGGACGGACTTCTTCGACACGACCGGGCTGCCCTGGGTGCCGCCCAGCCCCAACATGCCGACGCCGGAGACCGCGCTCGTCTACTCCGGCACCTGCCTCTTCGAGGGGACGAACCTCTCCGAGGGCCGGGGCACCACCCGCCCCTTCGAACTCCTCGGCGCGGAGGGGATCGACCGGCGGTGGGCGGAGGCGGCGAACGCGCTCGGCCTGCCCGGCGTCCGGTTCCGCGAGGCGTACTTCGCGCCGACCTTCTCCAAGTTCCAGGGGAAGACCGTGGGCGGGGTGCAGCTGCACGTCCACGACCGGGAGTCCTTCGATCCGGTGCGGGCCGGGATCGGGCTCCTGGTCACCGCCCGGAGCTCCTGGTCCGGCTTCGCCTGGCGGGCGGACAACTGGATCGACAAGCTGACGGGTTCGACGCGGGTGCGGACGCTGATCGACGCCGGCGCCGGGGTGGACGAGGTCGTCGGGGCGTGGCAGGCGGACCTGGCGGCCTTCCGGGCGGTGCGGAGGGAGTATCTGCTGTACCGCTGAGGCCGGTTGCCCCGGAGCCGGCGGAGCGGCGGGCGGGGTGGGGTTGTCCCCATGATCGGCAGGGGTGCCGGCGGGATGTCACGGCGGCATCCCGCCGACCAGGCTTGGCCCATGAACCTCTCCGGCTCCTCCTTACGACGCCGACTGCCCCTCGTCGGACTCCTCCTGGCCGCCTGCCTCGGCTCCCTGGCGCCCGCCGCCGGGGCCGCCGTGGCCCCGGCCGTTCCCGATCCGGCGCGCGAACTCGCCCGCACGGCGCAACCGTTCACCGATCTCCGGCCGCTCGACCGGATGATCGGCTCGGCCAAGGTGGTCGGCGTCGGCGAGGCCACCCACAGCTCGGCGGAGTTCTTCACCGCCAAGCACCGGATCTTCGAACACCTCGTGGAGCGCAAGGGCTTCACCACCTTCGCCCTGGAGGCCAACTGGTCCACCGGGCTGCTCGTCGACGAGTGGGTGCGCACCGGCCGCGGCGACATCCGGGCGATCATGCGGGACGAGTTCCAGGAGTCGTACCGCCTCTGGAACACCGAGGAGTACCTCGACCTCTTCCGCTGGATGCGGCGGCACAACCAGCTCCACCCCGATCACCAGGTCCGCTTCATGGGCAACGACCTCGGCTACGCGGGCGCGAACGTCTTCGACCGCGTGACCTCGTACGTGGCCCGCACCCATCCCGCGCTCCTCCCCCGCTTCGAGGAGCTGTACCGGAACTCGCGCCCCACGGGCGAGGTCGAGGACTGGATGAAGGGGTACATGACCAAGCCGCGCCCCGAGCGGCAGCGGATGGCCGCCGATGTGAACACGGCGCTCGCCCTCCTGGAGCGGCAGCGGCCCGCGAAGGACCCCCGCGCGCGTGAGGCGGCCCAGTGGGCGGTGCAGCACGCACGGGCCATCGCCCAGGTAGGCACCGAGTACGCCCACGACGTGTTCACGGACGAGGGGATCGCCCAGGCCATGCTCTACCGCGACCGGGTCATGGCCGAGAACACCGTGTGGTGGCAGCGGCAGACCGGCGACCGGATCGTGCTCTCCGCGCACAACGGGCACGTCGGCTACGAGACCCCGAAGCCCGACCAGTACCCGCGGCTCCAGGGCGCCTTCCTGCGGGACGCGCTCGGCCGGGACTACGTGAGCGTCGGCGCCTCCTTCGGGCAGGGGTCCTTCAACTCGCACGACACCGAGGCCCCCGGCGAGCCGCTGCGGCGCTTCACCGTCGGCACGCTCGGCCCGGACAGCAACGCCCACACCCTGGACCGGGTCTCGCCCGGCGCGTTCTACCTGGACCTGCGGCGCTCGACACCGGCCGCGCGCGACTGGCTCGGCACCCCCCGGCCGACCCGGGGCATCGGAACGGCGTACCCCTGGCCGGGCGCCGTGCACCAGGAACGTCTCTCCACCGCGTACGACCTGCTGATCCACTTCCCCCGGATCACGGCGGCGCGCATCCGCTGAGGCGGGAGGTACCGGTGGGCCGGCCGTGACCGTACGGGGGTCGGTCACGGTCCGTCCGAAAGGTACGCCTCCCGGTCGAGGTCTGGCCGGGGCCACGCGCGGGCATGCTGGCGATGGAGCCGCCGCCCGCGCTTGGCGCGTCCGGGTGCGACGGCCACCTCGACGGGGAGGGACGGTTCGGGCCGTGACCGGGATGAGTGTGGAGCCGTACCGGGAGATCACCTTCGACAAGGAGGGCGACGGGCCCGCGGGGCAGCCGGCGGCCCTCGCCGCACTGGCCCGGCAGGGCCTCACCGACCTGGTGGTGTTCGCGCACGGGTGGAACAGCTCCCCGGCCGGCGCCACCCGGCTCTGCTCCGACTTCTTCGAGCCCTTCCCCGGTCTGCTCGCCCCCGGCGTCGAGGCCGGGTACGCGGGCGTGATCTGGCCCTCGATGATGTTCACCGGCGAGCCGGTGCCCGACTACCGGGCCCTCGTGACGGTCCTTCCGGAGAAGGAGCCGGTCCTCGACCGGCTCACCGAACTCCTCGTGACGGCGCCGTCGGACGAGGCGGCGTTCGCCGAGTTCGGCGCGCTGCTGCGGGAGCTGACGGACGTGACCGTCGGTGAGGCCGGCCGGGCGGGCGCCGCCGGGTCCCGGGAGCCGGTGCCGGAGTTCCTGGTCGCGGACCCGCTGGAGGTGTGCGCCCTGTTCACCGAGGCGCTGGAGGCGGACGCCGGCCGGACGGAGGGCCTCGGGCGGGGGGCCGGGCAGGGGGCCGGGCAGGGGGCCGACTCCGCAGAGGGCCCCGGCTCCACGGAGGGCTCCGGCTCCGCGGAGGGATTCGGTTCCGCGGAGGGCTTCGGGGAGGGGCTCAAGCGGTACTGGAAGGGGGCCCGGGAGGTTCTGCGCCAGGCCACGTACTACGTGATGAAGAAGCGGGCCGGCCGCGTCGGCGAGTCCGGACTCGGGCCGCTGCTCGGCGAGGTCGCCCTCGCCGCCCCCCGCCTCCGTGTCCACCTGGTCGGCCACAGCATGGGCGCCCGGCTCGTCGCGTACGCGCTGAAGGGGCTGCCGTCGGGGGCCCGTCCGGTCGCCTCCGTGACCCTCCTCCAGGGCGCCTTCTCGCACTACGCGTTCGCGGCCCGGCTGCCGCACGACCCCGGGCGCCCGGGCTCGCTGCGGGACCTGCAGAACCGGGTCCGGGGGCCCGTGGTGGCCTGCTACTCGCGGCACGACACGGCCCTCGGCGTGTTCTACCCGCTGGCGTCCCGGCTCGCGGGCGACTCGGCGTCGCTGACCCGGGCCGCCGGTCTGCTCGGTTCGGGCGACCCGCGCTGGGCGGCGATCGGGCACGACGGCGTCCAGGCGGTGCCCGGGACGGTCGTACGGCCGCTGGCGACGGTGCTGCGCGAGGGAGTGCCGGCCTCGGGGTGCGTGAGCGTCGACACGGCGGACGTGGTCCGCTCCCACGCCGACATCTGCCGCGCGGAACTGGCCCGGGTGGTGGTGTCGGCGGCACGGACGGGCAGGTAGGAGGGGGTACGGGCGCCTCCCCGAACCTCCTCGGGGCCTCACCGTCTCGTCGTTCCGCGGCTTCTGCGCGCCTCGCCGGACTCCTCCGTTCCGCCCTTCCTCGGAAGCCCCTCGGCCCCCACTGATGGCTGCCATCCGAATTTCGATGGAACACGGCGGGGCGCTCGTTCGTCCCTCTGATACCGCGGAACGACCAGCGACGGAGGTGGCGGGAGATGGCCGGTTTCCGGAGTCTCGCGAGACAGGTGCGCGATCCGGGGTGCGACACAGCCCTGCGCAGGTACTCGCTGCGCAAGTGTCTGGAGCGGTTCGCGCCGTACGGGCACAGGGCTACGTGGGACCACCTGTGCCGCAGGCACCGGTTCGGACCCGAGGACCGGGAGCTCGACCCCGGGCGGCTGATCGCCGCGCTCGACGAGCTGGAGGAGGCGCGGGCCGTGTGGCTCGCGTACGAGGAGGAGTTCGCCGCCCGGCGGCGGCGCGAGAAGCACGAGGGGCTGCGCGGGCTCGGCGCCCTCGACGACTGGCACCGGCGCGTCTGGGGCGGCAACGGCGTGGTGCGGTGCGGCGATCCGGCCGTGCACCCGTCGGACCCGCTGCCCGAGGTGCTGCGGCGGCTGATCACGGCCCTGGAGAGCGACCCGGGCGAGCGGTGCCCGGTGTGCGCGGGGCCGCGCATCGAATGGGCCGGCTCCGGCGACACGTACGAGCCGTGGCTCGGCCCGGTCTGCGGGGACTGCGGGGTGGGTGTGCCGCGCGCGGTCCTCACCTCGGGGGCGCTGGCCCGCGCCCGTGGGGAGCGGAACCGCTCGCTGGCGTCGGCGGCGTGAGTCCGCGGCGACCCGACGTGCCGCAGGTTCCGCCGGGGGCGCCGGTGCTGCAGGTCTGTCTCAACGGGACACGGGGGCCCGGGGATTCGGCGGCGGTGCCGATGTCGCCCGAGTCGCTCGCGGAGTCCGCGGCGCGGGCGGTGGCGGCGGGCGCCGGGGAGGTGCGGGTGCATCCCCGGACGCCGTGCGGGGGTACGTCGCTCTCGCCCCGGGTGCTCGGACCCGTCCTGACCTCGGTCCGGGCGGCGGTGGGCAGGGGTGTGCGGGTCACGACCGCGGCGGCCGCCGAGCCCGACGCCGGGCGCCGGGTGGAGCGGGTCCGGTCCTGGGAGGTGCTGCCCGACCTGGTGTCGGTCGACTGGCACGAGCCGGGGGCGGAGGAGGTGGCGGGGGTGCTCCTGGAGCGCGGGATCGGGATCGAGGCCGGACTGTGGGCCCGTACGGACGGACCGGAACGCTTCGCCCGCCGGCCGCTCGCACCCCACGTAGGACGGGTCCTCGTGAAGGTCCCGTGCCCGCCGGCCGGGAGCGGGGCCGAGGAAGCCTGGCGCTCCCTGCTGTCCGGGCTCGAACTGCCTCCCGGCGTGCCCGTGTTGCTGCACGGCGAGGACGCCGGCGCCTGGCCGGTGCTGCGGCTCGCCCGGCGGCTGGGCCTGGTCGCCAGAATCGGGTTCGAGGACACCGTGCTGATGCCGGACGGCACCCGGGCGCGCTCCAACGCGGAGCTGGTCGCCGCGGCCCTCGCGGGCTGGGGCCTGCCCGGCGGATCAGGGTCGGATGGGCCGCGGCCCCGGCCGTGATCCGCCGGACACCCGCCAGGGGTCCTGTCGATCACGCCGCGAGCCCGGCCTGACCGGCGAGACGCTCCTAGGCTTCGTCGCCGCCCGGGGCGGGGTTGCGCACCGGCAGCAGGCGGGAGCCCGCCATCCGCTCGCCGAAGGCGTCGTCGGGGTTGGACAGCACGCAGGTCTCCAGGGAGAGGCAGCCGCAGCCGATGCAGTCCGTCAGGTGGTCGCGGAGCCGGCCGAGCTGTTTGATGCGCTCGTCCAGCTCGGTGCGCCAGGCCGCCGAGAGCCGGGCCCAGTCCTCGTTCGTCGGCGTGCGCTCCTCCGGGAGCTGGGCGAGGGCCTGGCGGATCGTCGCCAGCGGGATCCCCACGCGCTGCGCGGCGCGGACGAAGGCGACCCGGCGCAGGGTGTCGCGGCCGTAGCGGCGCTGGTTGCCGGTGGTGCGGCGGCTGCTGATGAGCCCCTTCGCCTCGTAGAAGTGGAGGGCGGAGACGGCGGCCCCACTACGGGCGGAGAGCTGGCCGACGGTGAGCTCGTGGATCTTCTCTGGAATCTGCGGCACCCCGCGACCCTACTGGTCCGTTGACAGCGGACCGGTCACCCCACATGCTGAGCAAGCGCTTAGATACCGACCGTTGGGTATGCCGCACCAGGTGGGGCATACCGGACCAGAAGGGAACAGGAACATGGCCGAGCCGAGGATCTTCACCTCCGCCGAGGAGCTGCGCGCGGGGGTCGGCGAACAGCTGGGGCACAGCGACTGGGTGGAGATCGACCAGAAGCGGATCGACCTCTTCGCCGAGGCGACCGGGGACCACCAGTGGATCCACGTGGACCCGGAGCGCGCGGCCACCGGCCCGTTCGGCACGACCATCGCGCACGGCTATCTGACCCTGTCGCTGCTCCCGCTGTTCGTTCCGCAGGTGCTGCGGGTCGAGGGCATGAAGATGGGCCTCAACTACGGCACGGAGAAGGTGCGTTTCCCCGCGCCCGTGCCGGTCGGCTCGCGACTGCGCGCCACGGCCGTCCTGACGAAGGTCGAGGAGGCCGGCGGCGGTGTGCAGGTGACGGCGGCCGTGACGGTGGAGCGCGAGGACTCCGAGAAGCCGGTCTGCGTCGCCGAGTCGGTCTCCCGCTACTACTTCTGAGCGCCGACCATCCTGAGGACGAGGTCGGCGTAGAGCGCGCCGACCTCGTCGGGCGACCGGCGTCCCTGGGCGTTGAACCAGCGCGAGACGTCGATGCAGAGCGAGAGCACGGCGACCGTGGTGCCGGCGACGTCCGGCACGTCGAACTCGCCCGCCGCCACGCCCTCGTCGATGATGCCGCGCACCGCCGCGTCGGACTGGCGGCGCAGCTCCACGATCTCGGCCCGGTGCTCGGGGCCGAGGGCGTCGAGCTCGTACTGGACGACCCGCGCGGTGGTGTGGCGCTCGGCGTGCCAGCGGACGAAGGAGCGCACCGCGTCGGCGAGGCGCTCGGCGGCCGTGCCGTCGCCGGCGGCCGCTGCCCGGAGGATCTCCAGGGCCTTGTCGTGACCGATGCGGCTGATCCGGTGGAGCAGCTCTTCCTTGGTCTTGTAGTGGATGTAGAGCGCGGCCGGGCTCATCCCCGCGCGGCCGGCGATGTCCCGGGTGGTGGTGGCGTGGTAGCCGCGCTCGGCGAACGCCTCGACGGCGGCCACCAGCAGTCGCCGGGCCGCCTCGGGCGTGACCTCGCCCCAGGGCATGTCCTCGCCCCCGGGCGTCTCCTCCGCCGCGCTCATCCCACACTCCCTCTCGGACCCCGTCAGGACGCTCACCATACCAACGAGGGTGAGCAAGCGCTTAGAGACGGAGAGCGGCAGCTCAGGGCCCGCCGAGCGGTCAGAGCTTCTGGAAGGGGTCGTGCTCGGCAAGCAGCTTCTCAAGACGGGCCTGGTCGACCCGGCTGACGATCTGCCCGGCCTCCTGGCGGTCGCGGACGACCTTGGCGAGCGTGAAGGCCGAGGTGGTGAGGTAGAGGACCGCGACGGCGAGGAAGGCGCGGACCCAGGCGCTGGCCTCCAGCTGGTAGATGCCTACGGCCACGGCCCCGAGGGCGAGCGAGAAGGAGGCGACGGCCTGGGCGTAGTAGGCGGCGGTGTTCTGCTGCTTGACCGGTGTGTCACTCATGGGCACAGCATCGGACGGATGTGGCCGGCGCCACATCCGTCCGCGTACTCAGCGAGGTACTCAGAAGGGCCGGCCGATGGACCCGGACGGGGTCAGAACGCCGAGACCCCCGTCAGCGCCCGGCCGATGATGAGCTTCTGGATCTGACTGGTGCCCTCGTACAGGGTCATGACGCGGGCGTCCCGGAGAAGCTTGCCGACCGGGTACTCGTCGATGTAGCCGTAGCCGCCGAAGACCTGGAGGGCGTTGTTCGCGGCGCGGACGGCGGCCTCGGAGGCGTACAGCTTCGCCTTGGAGGCGGCGGTCGCGAAGTCCTGGCTGCGGTCGATCAGGTCGGCGACCCGCCAGGTGAGCAGCCGGGCGGCGTCCACGTCGACGGCGATGTCGCTGATCAGTTCCTGCACGAGCTGGTACGAGGCGATGGGCTTGCCGAACTGCTCGCGCTCCCCGGCGTACCGGACGGCCGCGTCGAGGGCGGCCTGGGCGATGCCGACGCAGCCGGCGGCGACGGACATCCGGCCCTTGGCGAGGGCGGACATGGCGACGGTGAAGCCCTTGCCCTCGGGGCCGAGCATCGCGGCGGCCGGGACGCGGACGTCCTCGAGGACGAGTTCGGCGGTGGCCTGGCCGCGCAATCCGAGCTTGCCGTGGATGGCGCGGCGGGTGAGCCCGGGGGAGTCGGTGGGGACGAGGAACGCGGAGACGCCCTTGTGGCCGGGGGTGTCGTTGGTGCGGGCGAAGAGCAGCACGACCTCGGCCCAGGTGCCGTTGGTGATGAACATCTTGGTGCCGCTGATGAGGTAGTCGTCGCCGTCGCGCACGGCGCGGGTGGCGAGGTTCCCGGCGTCGGATCCGGTGCCGGGCTCGGTGAGGCCGAAGCAGCCGAGCGCCTCGCCGGACGCGAGCCGGGGCAGCCACTCCCGCTTCTGCTCCTCGCTGCCCCAGGCGGCGACGGTCTTGGCGACCAGGCCGAGGGAGACGGAGACGATGCCGCGCACGGAGGAGTCGCCGCGGCCGAGTTCCTCGGTCACGAGGCAGTACGCGAGGTGGTCGCCGCCGGAGCCGCCGTACTCCTCCGGGATCGTGAGCCCGAGGAAGCCGACGGCGCCGAGCTTCTTCACGATCGCCCGGTCCACCTCCTCGGCGCGGTCCCACACCGCGGCGTGCGGGGTGACCTCGCGCGCGACGAAGTCCTCGGCGAGCCGCCGTACGGCTTCCTGCTCCTCGCTGAGTTCCAGATTCATGCGGCGCCCACCTCACCCGACCATTTAATTACCACTGCTAGTTTTTGCGGTGCAGGCCTACTATGTGCGCCATGGCCCGACCGCGCAAGCCCCTGCTCAGCCGAGACCGCATCGTCGAGACGGCGGGCGCGCTCGTGGACGCGGAGGGCCTCGACGCGCTCTCGACCCGGCGGCTCGCGGCCGAGCTCGGGGTCAGCGGACCCTCGCTCTACAACCACTTCCGCACCAAGGACGAGATCCTCGACGCCGTCGCCGACGCGGTGAGCGCGAAGATCGATCTGTCGATGTTCGCGGAGGACGACGGCCGCGACTGGCAGACGGCGCTGCACGACTGGGCCGTCTCCTACCGCGCCGCCCTCGCCGACCACCCGCACATCGTCCCGGTCCTCGCCCAGGGCCCCGGCCGCCGCCCGGCGGGCCTGCGCGTCGCGGACGCCGTCTTCGGCGCGATGGTCCGCGCGGGCTGGCCGCCGGCCCAGGCCACCTCCATCGGCGCGCTGATGCGGTACTTCATCACCGGCTCGGCCCTCGGCTCCTTCGCGCGCGGCTTCGTCGACGACGAGGCGGCCTACGACCCGGCCGACTACCCGCACCTCGGCCAGGCGCACCGCCTCGCCGAGCACCGCCAGAAGGTCGACGAGGGCGCCTTCGCCACGGGCCTGCGGGCGCTGCTCGACGGGCTGCGGCTCCAGTACGACGCCCAGGTGCACGAGTCCGCGGCGCGGCCCGCGACCCACCCCTCCGCCCCGTAGGACAGTTCGGCCACCGCCGAAGCGTGAGTGCGGGAGGCTGGACGCATGGCAGCCAGTGACCTCGCCGCGCTCGCGGCGCTCTTCGCGGACGAGACCCGCGCCGCGTTCCTGCTCGCCCTGCTCGACGGGCGGGCCTGGACCTCCGGGGAACTCGCCCGGCACGCGGGCGTGGCCCCGTCCACCGCCAGCGAGCACCTCGGAAAGCTCGTCACCGGCGGGGTGCTCGCGGAGGAACGGCAGGGCCGTCACCGGTACGTGCGCCTCGCCGACCCCGGGATCGCGCATCTCGTCGAGGACCTGGCCACCCGGTCCGAGCCGGCGGTGCCCCCGCCGCCCCGCTCGCTGGGCGCCGCGAGCGCCGGACGGGCGATGGCCCGGGGCCGGACCTGTTACGACCATCTCGCCGGGCGGCTCGGCATCGCGATCACCGAGGCGATGACGGTCCGCGGACTGCTGCGCCAGGACACCGGGTTCGCGCTCACGGACCGGGGCCTGGCCTGGTTCGACGAGCTGGGCATCCCTCTCGTACGCCGGGGGCGGCGGCCCGTCGCGCGCGGCTGTCTCGACTGGACCGAGCGCCGGCCGCACCTCGCGGGGCTCGCGGGCGCCGCGTTGTGCCGGCACGCGCTGGACGACGAGTGGTGCGTACGGATCGGGTCCGAGCGGGCCGTGAAGGTGACCGGGCGGGGCGAGAGCGCGCTGTACGAGAACCTCGGCATCGCTCCGGAGGAACTGCGATGAGGCCGCTGCCGCACGGCGACCCCCGGCCCGGGCCCGCCCCCGGGCACGGGCCCGCTCCCGGCTCCGGCTCCGGCTCCGGCTCCGGCTCCGGCTCCGGCTCCGGCTCCGGCTCCGGGGATATTGCGGTGAGCGCCGAAGGGTCCGCGTCCTACGGTCGAGCCATGCAGAAGCAATCCTCGCGGCTCGCCCTCGCCGCCGCCGGTGTCACGGTCGTCCTGTGGGCCTCCGCCTTCGTCTCCATCCGCAGCGCGGGAGAGGCCTACTCCCCCGGTGCTCTCGCGCTCGGGCGGCTGCTCGCCGGCTCTCTGGTCCTGGGAGCCGTCCTCCTGATCCGGCGGGAGGGGCTGCCGCCCCGGGCGGCCTGGCCGGGGATCCTGGTCTCGGGCCTGCTCTGGTTCGGGGTGTACATGGTGGTGCTCAACTGGGGCGAGCAGGAGGTCGACGCGGGCACGGCGGCGATGGTGGTGAACATCGGGCCGATCCTGATCGCGCTGCTCGGCGCCCGCTTTCTGAAGGAGTCCCTGCCGCCGCGGCTGCTCGCGGGCATGGCGGTCTCCTTCGCGGGCGCGGTGGTCGTGGGTCTCTCCATGTCCCGCGCCTCCTCCGGCGCACACGCCTCGCTGCTCGGCGTACTCCTCTGCGTCCTGGCGGCGATGGCGTACGCGGGCGGGGTCGTGGCGCAGAAGCCGGCGCTCGCCCACGGCAGCGCGCTCCAGGTGACGACGTTCGGGTGCCTGGTGGGGGCGGTGGCCTGTCTGCCGTTCGCCGGGCAGCTGGTCGACGAGGCGGGCCGGGCCCCGCTGTCGGCGACCCTGAACATGGTCTATCTGGGGGTGTTCCCGACGGCGCTCGCGTTCACGACCTGGGCCTACGCCCTGGCCCGGACGACCGCGGGGCGGATGGGCGCGACGACGTACGCCGTGCCCGCCCTGGTGGTGCTGATGGCGTGGCTGTTCCTCGGCGAACTGCCGGGGCTGCTCACGCTCGCCGGAGGCGCGCTGTGCCTGGCCGGCGTGGCCGTATCCCGCTCACGCGCGCGGACCTCCGCCGGCGCCGGAACGGCCGAATCCACCTGACAGGGCATGGCTCCGGTTCCGGACACTTCACACGCCCCCGGCGTGGGGTGTGCGCCCGCGACCTGGGGTGGAGATGCCCGTCAAGCCCCAGTTTCGGCCGGTGGGGCGAGAGGGCACGTTTCGTGGCTCCCCGGCCGGATAGTTTCGAGTCGGTCACAGGCGCGGGCCGGAACATCACGCTCCGGCACCTTCTGGCAAGCCGACGGGGGAGCTCATGGCGATTCAGCAGCGGGCGGCACGTACGAGACAGGAAATCCTGTCGGCGGCCGCGAGGGTATTCGACAGGCACGGGTACGAGCGGGCCTCGCTCGCCAGGATCGCCGGTGAGGCCCAGGTGACGACCGGCGCGCTCGTCTTCCACTTCGCGACCAAGGCGGAGCTCGCGACGGCGGTCCACGGGCGGGCCCACGCGGCCACCCGGATCACGGTCGAGTCGGCGTGCCTGTCCACGGAGGGCGTCGGCGGCACCGCGATCGACAAGCTGGTGATCGCCACGCACGCGCTGATACGGCTCTTCGAGACCGACCCGACGGCGCGGGCCGGTGAACGCCTCGCGCGGGAACTTCAATTAGCCGACCCGGGGTTCTCCCGGGACTGCCCCTGGCGGCGCGAGGTGGCGCGCCTGGCACGCTACGCGGAGGCCGAGAAGGCCCTGCGTCCCGGCGTGGACGCGACGGCGGTCGCCGCGCTGATCGGCTATGTGATCACCGGGGTCGAGCTGGAGATGCGCTGCCCGAACGGTCCGTCCGACGAGTGCTGGCCCAGCGACGACCCGAGGAGCGCCGACAGCGGCGCCCTGCACGGTCCCGCCGAGCAACGGCTCGACCGCATCTGGAAGTTGATCCTCCCGGGTCTGGTCCACCCGGCCGGGAGACGGCCCGGCGCATAGCCGCGCGGGCGTCCCGGGAAGGGGCGCCCGGCGGCGCGCCGCCCCGCCTCACTCCCCCGAACGCAGCAGCTGGCGCGCGAAGTCGGCGAGGGAGCGGCCGACGCGTTCGGTCGACAGGCCGAGTTCGTGCCGCTGGAACTGGTAGAGCTCGGGTGACAGCGGGCTGAGCGCGATGTCGATCAGCGGGTCCGGGTCCTGGATCCCGTGGTCGACGAGCAGCGTGCGGACGTGTACGCGCCAGAAGCCGTACGCGCCGGTCCGGAAGCGCGCGGGACCGGTCTCCGCGCCGAGGGCAAGCGGCAGGTGCCGTTCCAGGAGATCGAGCATCGCCAGGTAGAACGCCGCAAGCCGCTCTCCCGCGGGTGCGCCGGGGCCGAGCGGCGGCGGGCCGTAGATGAGCTGACCCTGGAGCCGGCGCTCGTGCTCGTCGAGCAGTGCGACGGCGACCGACGAGGGATCGGGGAAGCTCCGGTAGAGCGTGGCCCGGCCCACCCCGGCGGCCTTGGCGATCCGGTCCATGGTGACCGTCCGCGGATCCTGCTGGGCGAAGAGCTGCTCGGCCGCGGCCAGGATCTGGGCACGGTTGCGTTCCGCGTCCGCGCGTCTGCGCGGGGCGACCGGCTGATCGTCCGCGGCCTGAAGATCGCCGAGGAGCCCGCCGACCCGGTGGACGGAGGCGGCTCCACGACCCCGCTGCTCTTCGTCGCTCATGGACCAGACCTTACTTCCCCTGAGGCTAAGTGGACACCTTGTCCGTTTGCCATGTCCCATGGCATGCTAAACGGACTCAGTGTCCACTTATCCGCTCGCCATCCCGCCCCAGGGAGATCCAGATGCACACCGCGCTCCTCGCCGCGGCCCTGCTGGTCGGCTGCCTCCTGGCCGTCCAGGCCTCGGTGAACCTCCAGCTCAACTCGGCCGTCGGCACCCCGTACGGCGCCTCGACCATCCAGCTCGGCGTCGCGACCGGTCTGCTGACCGTGCTCGCGGTGGCGGCCGGAGCGCTCGGCGCGCTCGGCAAACTGCCCGACGTCGAGCCCTGGCAGCTGCTCGGCGGACTCGCCAGTCCGCTCTACATCACCAGCGGCATCCTGCTCTTCCCACGACTCGGCGCCCTCGCCGCCGTCGGACTCTTCGTCACCGGCCAGATGTTCGCCTCGCTCGCGCTCGACCTCTTCGGTCTCCTCGGTCTCGAGAAGCAGGACCTGAGCGCCGGGATCGTCGTCGGCGCCGTGGCCGTGCTCGCCGGCATCGTCGTGATCATCCGGGGCATGAAGGCGGCGGCCCCTCCCGGCGCCCCCAAGATGTCGAGCGCCGGCCGCGCCGGCTGGCTCGCCCTCGGCGTCGTCGCCGGAGCCGTGCTGCCCGTGCAGGGCGCGGTCAACGCCCAGCTGCGGGCCCAGCTCAAGCAGCCCGTCACCGTCGCCGTGATCAGCTTCGCCGTGGCGACCTTCACCATCGCCGTCGTCCTGCTCGTGCTGTACGCGACCCGGAAGACGCCGAAGCCCAAGATCGCCCCGCTGAAGAAGATGCCCTGGTGGGGCTGGCTCGGTGGCGCCTGCGCCGCCGCCTACGTCACCGGAACCTTCCTGCTCATCCCCGAGATCGGGGCCGCGGTGACCATCGCGCTCACCGTGACCGGGCAGCAGCTCACCTCGGCCCTGATCGACCACAAGGGCCTCTTCAAGCTCCCCCAGCGCTCCCTCACGAAGCCGCGCACCCTGGGGCTCGCCCTGCTGATCGCCGGCTCCCTGACCATCCAGCTCGTCTGACCGAGGCCGGCACTCCCCCGGGACCCCGCCCGGGGGCCACGGCCCGCACGGTGCGTCATGAAAGGTGTGTCATGAAAGCGTCCTACACCGCCGGGCCGGACCTCCACGTCCTCCCCTCGGCACTGCCCATCCCGGGCCTCGGCGACCAGCCGGTGAACGCCTTCCTCCTCCGGTCCGGCCAGCCGATCCTCGTGGACACCGGCATGCCCGTCGACCGGGAGGGCTTCCTGGACTCCCTCTGGTCGCTGATCGAGCCGGCCGATCTGCGCTGGGTCGTCGTCACCCACGACGACCGCGACCACACCGGCGCCCTCGCCCGGATCCTGGAGGCGGCGCCGAACGCGAAGGTCCTCGCCAACGCCATATCGCTGACGCGAATATCGGAAGAGTTCAGCATTCCGCAGGAACGGGTCGTCACCGCGAACCCGGGAAGTCGTGTGAAAGTCGGCGACCGTGAGCTGAGTTTTCACCGGCCGCCCACTTTCGATTCACCCGGAACTCTCGCCGTGTTCGACCATTCCGATGGAACGCTCTACAGCTCCGACAGTTTCGGGACCGTCGTCGAGAAAATCAGCCACGAGTTCACCGACCTTTCCGAGGCGGAATTCTTCCACGGCTTCGAGGTCCTGAACCGGGCGATAGCCCCGTGGACCGCGCTGGTCGACGAGACGAAATTCCTCCGGCCGGTGCACGAGCTGGCCGCCCTGCGCCCCGCGAAGCTGCTGAGCGCCCATGGGCCGACCGTCCGCGAGGCCGCCGTACCGCGGCTCTTCGAGGCGATGGCCCGTATCCCCTCCCTGCCCGCCTGGCTGCCCGACGCCGACCTCGACCTCGAGGCCGCGCTCGACGCCGTCGAGCCCCCCGCCGCCTGAGATCCCCGCACGAACCGAGGAGAACCATGTCCGACCCGACCACCGCCGACCTGACGCCGCCGCGCGGAGTCGTCACCGTCTTCTCCGACATCTGGTGTTCCTTCGCGCACATCGCGATCCACCGGCTGCACACCACCCGGGCCCGTCTCGGCCTGGAGGAGCAGGTCTCCTTCGACCTGCGCGCCTTCCCCCTCGAACTGCTCAACGACGCCCCGAGCCCGCGCCCCGGCACGGACAGCGAGGTCGCCCGGATGGCCAGCCTGGAGCCGGCCGCCGGCTGGCAGCTGTGGCAGGCCAAGGACTGGCTCTACCCGTCGACGACCCTGCCCGCCCTGGAGGCGGTGCTCGCCGCCAAGGCACAGAGCCTGCGCGCATCGGAACAGCTCGACCTCGGGCTCCGCCGGGCCTTCTGGGCCGAATCGCGCTGCATCAGCCACCGCAAGGTGATCCTCGACGTGGCCGCCGAGACCGGCGCCGTCGACGTCGACGCCCTCGCCGAGGCCCTGGACGACGGGCGCGCGCGCCGGTCGCTCGCGGACCAGGCGGCGCTCGCCCAGAGCGACCGGGTGGACTGCAGCCCCCACCTGTTCCTGCCCGACGGCTCCGACCACGCCAACCCCGGCATCGAGGTGGACTGGGAGGGCGCCTACGGCATCGGCTGGCCGGTGATCGGCTCGGACGACCCGAAGGTGTTCGAGGACATCCTGCTGAAGGCCGCCACTGAATAGTTGAATACGCCGCCAAAAGCGGCCGCACCACCGGAACGACGGCCAGGCATTCCTTTACGAGGAATGCCTGGCCGTCGTTCCTTTTTTTCGCCCGCAGAACATCGCGGTGATTATTAATTGCGTGACCCGGCCGTTATTCGCAAGGCCGCTCGAAGCTCCTACAGTCATTCACGCCGCCGGAATTCCGGACGGAGATTCGTATCGACAGCGGGAGTTCTTCATGTCGTTGACCGACAAGGCAGACGTCAGCACGTTCGTCGACCTCACCCAGCACGAGATCGAAGCCCTGAAGACCCGGTTCAACCTGGCCGACGCGCACACCCACCAGCGTCAGTCCACCTCCCAGGAGCGGATCGTCTCGCGGCTTCCCGAGCTGTGGCACGAGTCCGAGTCGAAGCAGCAGGCGCACTTCGAGCGGCAGTTCCTGGACGCCTTCTTCCGGCTGCACCAGCAGCCCACCGCCCGTGCGATGGGCCGCACGCTCCTTTCGTACTCCGCGAGCGTGTCGACCATGGTCGCCGGCATGTTCCTCAAGCAGCGCGGGATGTCGGTGCAGTTGGTCGAGCCCTGCTTCGACAACCTGGTCGACCTGCTGCGCAACATGCAGGTGCCGATCGCCCCGTTCGCCGAGTCGGCGCTGCACGACAAGGACGCCATCTACGAGCGGCTCGTCGAGGAGATCACCGCGGACGCGATCTACCTCGTCGACCCCAACAACCCCACCGGGTTCACCCTGCTCGCCGAGAAGCTGGAGGGCTTCCGCGAGGTCGTCCGCTACTGCGTGGACCACGACAAGGTCCTGGTGATGGACTTCTGCTTCGCGTCCTTCGCGCTCTGCGACGAGGGCATCGGCCGGGTGGACATCTACCGGCTCCTGGAGGAGTCCGGCGTCACGTACATGGTCATGGAGGACACCGGCAAGACCTGGCCGATCCAGGACGCCAAGTGCGCCATGATCACGGCCAGCCAGGACATCCAGGAGGAGGTCTACAACCTCCACACCAGCGTCCTCCTGAACGTCTCGCCGTTCGTCCTCAACATGGTCACGCAGTACGTCGAGGACTCCATCACCGACGGTTTCGCCTCCGTCCGCGACATCATCCGCACCAACGGCGAGGCCGCCCGCGACGCCCTCAGCGGCACCATCCTGGAGTTCCAGGAGCCGGTCGTCGGCACCAGCGTCGCCTGGTTCCGCATCAAGCCGGAGCACCTTACGGCCACCCAGCTCCAGGCCGTCCTCTTCGACGAGGAGGTGTACGTCCTGCCGGGCACCTTCTTCTACTGGAACACCAAGGAGAAGGGCGAGCGCTTCGTGCGCCTGGCCCTGGCCCGCGAGCCGGAGCTGTTCGCCGGCGCGATGGAGCGGATGCGGAAGGTGCTCGAGCGCTATGCCGTCTGACGCCGACCCGGTGGTGTTCATCGACGCCACCACGTTCATGGGCATGCACAGCAAGGACGACGCGGTCCGCGTGGCCGCCAAGGCCTTCTTCGCCGGCCGGCTGGCCGCGGGGGAAGCGGGCGGGGTCGTCATGAGCTGGGAGCAGGTCGGCCGCTGCGACGACCTCGTGTGGGGCTACGAGCGGGAACTGCAGGACGAGTACTACCCGTTCATGGACGTCCTCCACACGGACCTGGCCATCGACCGGATCGCCTACGCCGAGGACGACGTCCGCCGGGCCTTCACCGAGCCCGCGCTCGACGGTCTGCCCGCCCATGAACGCCTGCTGCTCGCCCAGGTCATCGGCCGCGGGGGCGTGCTCCACACGGCGAGTCCCCGGCTCGTCCGGGCGGCGGCCGGCCTGCCCGTCGTACCGCTGGCCCCGCTCGTCCCGGCCGACGCTCCCGCCCTCGGCGAGGAGCCGTCGTTCCCGGCGTACCTGGAGGACCTCTACCGGCGGTCGCTGGTCCTGAAGGTCGTCTCCGAAATCCTCTGAAGTCGTTCCGAAGGGCACCCCACTCATGCCTGGCACCTACTCCGGGACCGTCGTCCCGCTGATCACCCCGTTCGACGAGCACGGCGTCGTCGACGAGCCGAGCGTCGTCCGTCTCCTGGACCACATCCGCGCCGAGGTCAACGGCTTCATGCCGGCCCTGACGTCCGGCGAGGGCTGGAAGCTCGACGCGCGGCAGTGGCAGGACGTCGTCACGTACACCGTCCGGCACGCGGGCGGTCTGCCCGTCCTCGCCGGCATCCAGCTCCCCGACACCGACGCGGTGATCGACCGGGCCCGGACGGCGGCCGCGATCGGCGCCGACGCCGTCGTCGTCACCACGCCGTTCGGCGCCGAGGTGACGCAGGACGGGATCGTCGAGCACTACAAGGCGATCCGCGCGGCCCTCGACATCCCGATCTTCCTCTACAACGAGGAGGCGCTCTCGGGCAATCGCATCGAGTTCGACACCCTGATCCGGATCTGCAAGGAGATCCCGGGGATCGTCGGCATCAAGGAGTCCAGCGGCGACGCCGCCTTCACCCGGAACATGGCCGAGGCCGGCACCGGCATCCCGGTCTTCGAGGGCTGGGAGAACCTCCTCGTCGACGCCCGCGGCATCGACGGCTTCATCGGCCCGCTGGCCAACCTCGAACCCTCGCTGTGCAACGCGATGCTGGTCGACCCGACCCCCGACCGGCAGGCGGAGATCAACACCGTCTGCGAGCGGTACGGCGTCTTCAAGGACGACTGGTACCGCTGGGTCAAGAAGGAACTGCACCGGCGCGGCGTGATCGCCTCCCCGACCGTGCACGAGGAGGCGAAGGCGGCATGAGCACCACCCCCGCCGCTCCCTCCGCGGCCGCCCCGTCCGCCGTCCCGGTGGCCGCGCACTCGATCACCGCCCCGGCCGCGACCTCCCAGCGCGAGCTGCACAGCCTCTACCGGCGGGTCCCCAACCTCGGCGACTACGGGTCGATGACCGCGATCGAGGAGCGCTGGATCCTGCCCAAGGCGCGTGCGTACGAGGCCTCCGCGCCCCGGTTCGGCTCGCCCGGCGAGCTCCTCCAGGCACTCAAGGAGTTCCTCGCCGAGGAGGAGGCGTCGCTCCCGGAGAGCGCCACCTTCCTCGCCGAGCACGCGACGCTCGATCAGTTCACGACCGTGGTGCGGCAGTTCGCGCTCGACGGTCTCACCGAGTCGGAGTCGCTGCTGCCGGTCGTGCCCCGGCTCCCGTACCGCTCGGCGATGGCGGTCTTCCGCGTCCTCATCGACGAACTCGGCTGCGGCAACGAGGAGAAGGCGCACTCCCAGCTCTACCGCGACCTGCTCACCGAGCTCGGCCTGAGCCTCCGGCTCGACGACTACCTCGACGAGACGACCCCCGAGTGCTTCGCCTACGTCAACATGTTCCACTGGTTGGCGAGCCGGGCCCCCTCGCCCCAGTACTTCCTGGGCGCGTACGCCTACTTCGAGACCAGTGTGCTGTACGCCTTCCAGAGCTTCGCCCGGGCAGCGCGGCGGCTCGGGATCACCCACGACGCCTACTACACCGAGCACCTCTACATCGACTCGTACCACAGCAGTCACATGCGCACGGCGATCCGGGCGCTCGATGAGCCCGACCTGGCGAAGATCTGGGCGGGCGTGCGACTGGCCTCCGACATCGTCGGCACGGCCACGGAGGCGGCCGTCGCGCGAGCCCGGGAGACCGTCGCATGACGGCCGTGCCCGCGGGGCGGCGGCGGGGTTCCGACGAGCCCACCGTCCGCCAGGTGACCGAGGACCTGGTCCTCGTCGAGGTCGGCGGCCGCAAGGTCCTCGCGGCCGCCGTCTGCCCCCACCGCGGGGGCCGGCTCAAGTACGGCAGGGTCGACGGGGACAGGCTGCGCATCACCTGCCCCCTGCACCACACCACCTTCGACCTGACCAGCGGGGAGCGCATGTCGGGAGCGGCGTGCGCGGCCCTCCGGGTGGTGGACGTGCTGCCCGGGGACCTCGGCGTCCCCGAGCAGCGCGACCCCACGCACGACAGCTACGCGGCCGCCCCCACCGAAGCGACCGCTCCCGGGGCCGCCCCGTCCGGGGGCGCCTCATGACCACCACACCGACCGGGGCGGCGTCCACCGTGACGTCGCCCCGTGCGGCGGTCGACCACGACGGCATCGCACCGGTGCCCGAGGCCGAACGCACCTCGACCCCGGGCGACTTCGGCTGGATCTGGCCCTCCGCGCAGTTCTCCTTCGGCACCGTCGTGCTCGGCGCGCTGCCCGTCGTCTTCGGCCTCGGCTGGTGGGCCTCGGCGAGCGCCATCGCCGTCGGCGTGGCCGTCGGCACGGCGCTGCTCGCGCCGCTCGCCCGCTTCGGCGTCCGGACCGGCACCAACGATCCCGTGTCGAGCGGCGCGCACTTCGGCGTACGGGGCAGGGTCGTCGGCAACGTCCTCACGGTGGTGACCGCGCTCGGCTTCTTCGCCATCGCCGTGTGGACGGGCGGCACCGCCGTCATGGTCGCCGGCCACCGGCTGTTCTCCACCCCCACGGGCCCCGGCGCGCTGACCGCCGCCATGTTCGTGACGGCGGCGGCGGTCGCGCTGGTCGCCGTACGCGGCCACGAGACCCTCGTCCGTACGTACAAGGTCACCGCGGTCACCGGCGGCGCGGTCCTCCTCGGCACCGCGCTCGTCCTCGCCCCGGACTTCGACGCGGGCTACGCCGGCGGGACGCTCGCGCTCGACAGCACCCTGCACACCTGGCTGCTCGCGGCGACCGCCTCCGCCACCGTGCCCCTGTCGTACGCCACCTTCCAGGGCGACTACACCCGCTTCATGCCCGCCTCCACGCCCACCGGCCGCGTCGTGCGGGCCAGCGGGATCTCCATGTTCCTCAGCAGTCTCGCCGCGCTGCTCACCGGCGCGTACGTGACGACCCTCTTCCCCGTCCCCGACGAGCCGTGGCTCCAGGGTCTGACGGACGCGGTGCCCGGCTGGTTCGCGGTCGCGGTGGTCGTCTTCGGCTTCGCGGGCACCCTGCCGCAGGCCGGGCTCTGCCTGTACGCGGCCGGGCTCTCCGCCAACTCCGTGTTCTGGCGCTCCTCACGGGCCGCCGTCACCACGGCGGTCGCGGTGCTCGCGGCGGCCGTGCTGTACCTCGGGGCGGTCGTGTACGACGCCATGGACGCGATGTCGGCGTTCGTGACGCTGCTGCTCACCGTCGTCGCCCCGTGGGCGGCGGTGCTCTTCGTCGGGTACGTGCTCCACCGGGGCAGGTACGACGCGGAGGCGCTGCGCACGTTCACCACGGGCGGGGGCGGCCGTTACTGGTACACCGGCGGGGTCAACCCGCGGGCCGCCACGGCCTTCGCCCTCGGCTCGGTCGTCGGGGTCCTCTGGGTCAACAACCCTCTCTACACCGGTCCGTTGACCGATCTCACGGGCGGGGTCGACCTGAGCCTGCCGGCCTCCTTCGCAGTCGCCGCCGCGCTGTACGGAGTGCTGTGCCGGGTGTGGCCGGAGCCGCTGCTGCCGCCGACACGAGTTCCGAGGTGACGATGTCCACCACAGTCCCGCTCACCGCCCGGCTCACGGTCCGGTCGGTCGTCCCCGAGGCCGAGGGCGTCCTGGGGCTCGTGCTCACCGATCCCACGGGCGCCGAGCTGGCCCCGTGGGAGCCCGGCGCCCATCTGGAGGTGACGCTGCCGTCCGGGGCCGTCCGGCACTACTCGCTCTGCGGGGACCCCGCGGACCGGAGCACGTACCGGCTCGGGGTGCTGCGGGAGCGCGACGGCCGGGGCGGATCGGAGGAGGTCCACACCGCCGTCGGCGCGGGCACGGTCCTCGGGGCGCGGGGCCCGTTCAACCGCTTCCCGCTGGTGCCCGCCGGGCGGTATCTGTTCATCGCGGGCGGCATCGGCATCACCCCGCTGCTTCCGATGGTCCGCTCGCTTCCGCCGGGGTCGTGGTCCCTGCTGTACGGGGGCCGGAGCCTGCCGGCCATGGCGTACCGCGAGGAGCTCGCCGTACTCCCCGGGGTCACGCTCGTCCCGCAGGACACGGCGGGGCTGCCGGACCTGGACGGCGTCCTGGCGGGGCTTCCGGCGGAGACGGCCGTGTACTGCTGCGGGCCCGAGGGACTGCTGCGGGCGGTGGAGGAACGGTGGTCGGGTCCCCTGCACACGGAACGATTCGGGGCGGCGCCGGCGCGGGAATCCGGGGCGGACTCAGGAGATGTCTCCGGAGAGGTCTCCGGGGCCGGCGACGGCTTCGAGGTCGAGCTGCGGCGGAGCGGGCGGACCGTGCACGTGCCGCCCGGCCGCACCCTGCTCGATGCCGTGCGCGAGGTGGTTCCCGGTGTCGCGTACTCCTGCGAGGAGGGGTTCTGCGGCACCTGTGAGACGAAGGTGATCGCCGGGACGCCCGAGCACCACGACTCCGTCCTCGGCGAGGACGAGAAGGCCTCGGGGACGACGATGATGATCTGCGTGGGGCGCTCGCGCGGCGCCCGGCTCGTGCTCGACCTGTGACGCGACGTCGACCTGTGAAGCGACGTCGATCCGTGACGCGACGTGGTCCGCGATGCGACGTGACCGTGACGCGACGCGATCCTTGGCGCGTGGAAGCCCGTACCGATACCTCGGTACGGGCTTCCACGCGGGCGTGGCCGCCCGGTGTCAGGGGAAGACCACCAGGGCCCGGCCGCCCTTGCCCGCGAGCATGTTCTCGAAGGCGCCCGGGATGCCGTCCAGGGTGATCCGCTCGGTGACGAGCGCGCCCAGGTCGAGCCGCCCGGCGCGGATGTGCTCGGCGAGGACCGGCAGGTCGACGGCCGGGTTCGAGTTGCCGTAGACGCAGCCCGCGAGGGTGCGGCCCCAGTGGAAGATCTCCAGGGCGTTGAAGGTGACCTGCTGGTCCTTGCCGCCGATGCCGACCACCGTGGTGCGGCCGCCGCGCCGCGTGGAGTCCCAGGCGGTACGGATGGTGACGGCGCGGCCGACGCACTCGACGGCCACGTCGACGCCCTGGCCCCCCGTCAGCTTCCGGATCTCCTTGACCGTGGTCTCCGAGGCGACGACGTACTCGGTGGCCCCGGCCGCCCGCGCGAGCGCCTCCTTCTCCGGGGAGACGTCCACGGCGACGATCGTCGAGGCGCCCGCGATCCGGGCCGCCTGGAGCGTGGCGAGCCCCACCCCGCCGACGCCGAACACCGCGACCGTCTCGCCCTCGCGGACCCGGGCGGAGTGGTGCACCGCGCCCCAGCCGGTGAGGACGGCGCAGCCGAGGAGCGCGGCGTCGGTGAGCGGCACGCCGTCGGGGACGGGCAGGACGCAGTTCGCGGCGACGACCGTCTCCTCGGCGAAGGCGGCGACGTTGAGGCCGGGGTGGAGGTCCGTGCCGTCCTGGGTGCGGGCGTGGATGTTCGCGGTGCCGGTGAGCGCGTCGGCGCAGAGCCAGACCTCGCCGAGCGAGCAGGGGTGGCAGCTGCCGCAGGACGGCGCCCAGTTGAGGACGACGCCGTCGCCGGGGGCGACATGGGTGACGCCCTCACCGACGGAGACGACGGTCCCCGCGCCCTCGTGGCCGAGGACGGCGGGCACCGGCACCCGCATGGTGCCCTTGGTGAGCGACAGGTCGGAGTGGCAGACGCCGGCGGCCGCGAGCCGGACACGGACCTGGCCGGGGCCCGGCTCGGGGAGTTCGATGCCGGTGACCTCCAGCGGAGAGCCGACGGCGGGCAGGACGGCGGCGCGGATCAGGCTCACGTGCGGTGCTCCTCGGGAGTCGCGTGGACGGGTCGGGACGGCGGGGTCGGCGCGACCGGTGGGGCCGGTGGCGCCGATGGGGCCGGGTGGGGGCGGTGGGGCTGGTGGGGCCGGGTGGGGCCGGTGAGGCAGGGTGGGGCCGGTGAGGCAGGTAGATGCCTCAGAACTGCAGGGACTTGGTCTGGAGGTACTCGGTGAGGCCGTGCGCGCCGAGCTCCCGGCCCACGCCGGACTGCTTGTACCCGCCGAAGGGGGCCAGCGGGTTGAACCGGCCGCCGTTGATGTCGACCTGGCCGGCCTCCATGCGGCGGGCGAAGGCGACGGCCTCCTCGGGGTCGCCCCAGACCGCTCCGGCGAGGCCGTACACGGTGCCGTTGGCGATGGCGAGGGCCTCCTCCTCGTCCTCGTACCGGAGGAGCGAGACGACCGGCCCGAAGATCTCCTCCTGCGCGATGGTCATCTCCGGGGTGACGTCGGCGAAGACGGTCGGGGAGACGTAGTAGCCGGTCTCGAGCGGCGCCTCGGGGCCGCCGGCGACGAGCCGGGCGCCCTCCTCGACGCCCTTCTCGATGTAGCCGCGGACGCGCTCCTGCTGCTTGGCGTTGACCAGCGGGCCGAGGCGCTCGCCGGGGACGTACTTGGCGACGGCCTCAGCGGCGAGCGCCACCGCCTCCTCGTACCGGTCCGCGGGGATCAGCATCCGGGTCCAGGCGCTGCACTTCTGACCGGAGTTGGACATCACGTTGGCGACGCCGACGGAGACGGCCCGGGCGAGGTCGGCGCTCGGCAGGATGACGTTGGCGGACTTGCCGCCGAGTTCGAGGGCGACCCGTTTGACGGCGCCGCCCGCGAGGGCGCCGATGCGGCGGCCGACGGCGGTGGAGCCGGTGAAGGAGACGAGGTCCACGTCGGGGTGCTCGGCGAGGGCCTGCCCCGCGACCGGGCCGAGGCCGGTGACCAGGTTGAAGACGCCGGCCGGCAGGCCCGCCTCGTGCACGGCCTCGGCGAAGAGCTGGGCGGTCAGCGGGGTGTCCTCGGCGGGCTTGAGGACGGTCGTGCAGCCGGCGGCGAGGGCCGGGGCGACCTTGGCGACGACCTGGTGGAGCGGGAAGTTCCAGGGGGTGATCGCGGCGACGACACCGACGGGCTCGGCGTAGACGGTGGAGTTGCCGACCTTCTCCTCGAAGGAGTGGGTGGCGGCGAGGTCCGCGTACGTCCCCGCCACGGCGATCGGCAGTCCTGCGTGCACGGCGGCGGCGAGCTGCGGCGGAGCGCCGAGTTCGGCGGTGACGGTGGCGGCGATCTCCTCCGCGCGGGCGGCGAGCGCGTCGCGCAGGGCGGCGATCCGGGCGCCGCGCTCGGCGGGCGGGGTCGCGGCCCAGCCGGGCAGGGCGGCGCGGGCGGCGCGTACCGCCGCGTCGACGTCCTCGGCGGTACCGGCCGGGACGTGGGCGATGACCTGCTCGTCCGCCGGGTTGAGGACGGCGATCGTGTCGGGACCGGCGGCGGGCCGCCACTCCCCGCCGATGTACATCGCGTCGTGCGCCTTCATCCGATGTCTCCTCACACTACCGATCGGTTCGACACCCAAACTAGCGCTGTTAGTTTTTGGGCGCCAGGGCCGCCGGCCGTGCCCCCGGTCTCAGTCCCGAACCGATCGTGCCGCCCCCGCGCACCCTCTGTCCACGGCAGGACCGGACAGACGCCGGGCGCCGGAGCCGGCCCCGGCACCTGGACAGGGCTCCGGGCGGGGCCCCGACCTGCCGGGTCCGCGCCGCGAGGAGGTCTCCGCCGGGCAGGTCCCGGCACAGCGCCGCGTCCGGCGGGCACGCACCGGCTGGTGCGGCCCGCCGGACGCGGCGGGGAGGGGCCGACGGAGCGGCTGGGATCCGTCGGACCCGTGGTTCAGATCTGCTGGGCGATGTCGGTGAGGTGGGCGAAGACGACGATGTTCGCCTCGTAGCCCTTTCCGGGGTCGAAGGCTCCGCCGCAGGTGAGCAGCCGCAGTTCGGGCCGCCCCGTGGAGCCGTACACCTCCTTGTCGGGGAAGTCGGTCTTGGAATAGGTGACGACGCGGTCGACCGTGAAGACGGCGACCCTGCCGTCGGCGCGGGCGACCCGGACGGTGTTGCCGGCGCTGAGCGAGTCGAGGCTGACGAAGATAGCGGGTCCGGTACGGGTGTCACGGTGGCCGACGACGACGGCGGTCCCGCGCTCACCCGGGGTGACCCCCTTCGCGTACCAGCCGACGACCTGGGGGTTGTCGATCGGCGGTGTGGCGAGCCGCCCTTCGCCGTCGAGACCGAGCTCGATCACGGGGGCCTCGATGGTGATGGCCGGTACGGCGACGGCGGTGGGACGCGAACGGGCCAGCGGCGCGGGCGGGGGCGACGGCCTGGGCGTGGGTACGGCCTTCGGCTTCGCCCTGGGCGCCACCTTGGGCTTCGCCTCCGGTTTCACCGCGGACCTCGCCTGCGGCTTCGCCACGGGCTTCGTCTCGGGCTTCACCTCGGGCTTCGTCTCGGGCTTCGTCTCGGGCTTCGCCTTGTGGTCGAGGGCCGCCGGCGCTCCGACCGCCGCGCCCGCCCGGCCGGGAGCGGCCGGAGCGGCGGCGAGCGCCGGACCGGCCGGTTCCTCGTCACCGGCCCACCAGACGCCGCCGGTCACCAGGAACACGGTGACCACCACGGTCCTGGCGAGCCGGAACAGGCGCCGTTGACGGCGCGTGAGGCGCGAGGACCTACGCGGCGCCATTGTCGCGGCGGCGCGAGCGGCGGATCAGGACCAGTCCGGCCGTGCCGGCGAGGCCGGCGGCGACGGCCGCCCCGATGCCGAAGTCGGAGGAGTCGTCGGCGGCGACCTGCGCACTGCCGCCGCCACCCGCGCCGACCGCGCCCTGCGGAGGCCGGCCGCTCCAGCCGTTGCCGCTGCTGCTCCCGCTTCCGCTTCCGCTGTTCCAGCTGCTGCCGTTCTCCCTGCCGCCGCCGTTCCAGCTGTTGCCGTTCCCGCCGGTGGCGCTCGTGCCGGCGGCGTTGCCGCCGGTGGCGCTCGTGCCGGCGCCGTTGCCGCCGGTGCCGTTGCCGCCGTTCCCGCCAGTGCCGTTCATGCCGTTGCCGCCGGTGGCGTTCGGGCCGAGGCCGTTCCCGCCCGTGCCGTTCCCGCCCGTGCCGTTACCGCCGCCACCGTTCCCGCCGGTGGGTGGCGGGCTGGCGATGGTGTCACCGGGGCACGCGACCTGGAAGGCCTTCGGCCTGACCACAACGGTCTGACCCTGGAAGGTCCACGAGAGCCGGTACTGCCCGCTCGGCAGGGAGAGAGGATCCGTGTGCCCCGTGCCGGCCGCGAGGGTGAGCTGTCCGGAGAGGGCGGGCCCGTTGGCGGACGGCTGGCGGGAGATCGCCCAGTTGACCTGCTGGAGCGACTCGAAGTCGGAGGCCGCCAGGTAGAACCTGCAGACCCTCGGTTCGTCCCTCTGGGACCCGAAGGGCGTGCCGACACTGTGGACCTTGATGTCGCCACTGTCGCCGACGGCGGCGAAGGCCGAGGGCGCGCCCGCGAGGGCGAGGCCGCCGAACGTGAGGGCGGCGGCCGCGGAGGCGGCGAGGGGGCGGACGGTACGAGCGGTCATGCGGGGTTCCTCCGGAAGGAGCTCGTCGGACAGTACAACCGATAATCGGACTATCTGTCACAACATGGCTACAGAGGGTGGCGACATGCGCACGCCACCCTCCGAAGTCGCCCGTCCGGCCCAGGCCGCGGCTCCCAGGACTCAGATGATGCCGAAGAGGATCCCCGACGCGAGGACGACCAGCGAGGTCAGCGCGGCCCACTTCACGGTGAATTTGGTGTGGTCCCCGAACTCCACCTTCGCCATGCCGACGAGGACGTACACGGCGGGGACCAGCGGGCTCGACATGTGCAGCGCCTGGCCGACCAGGGAGGCGCGTGCGATCTCCAGGGGCGAGACGCCGTGGGCGGCGCCCGCCTCGGCGAGGACCGGCACGACGCCGAAGTAGAAGCCGTCGTTCGACATGAAGTAGGTGAGCGGGATGCTGAGCACACCGGTGACCAGGCCCATGTGCGGGCCCATGCCCTCGGGGATGGCACCGACGAGCCAGTCGGCCATGTGCTTGACCATGCCCGTGCCGGTGAGCACACCGGTGAAGACGGCGGCGGCGAAGACCATGCCGGAGACGTTGAGGACGTTGTCCGCGTGGGCGGCGATACGCGCCTTCTGCTCGGCCATCTTCGGGTAGTTGACCGTGAGCGCGAGCGCGGCGCCGAGCAGGAACAGCACCGGGATCGGCATCAGTTCGAGGATCATCGCGGTGAGCAGCGCGACCGTCAGCCCGGCGTTGAACCAGTACAGCTTGGGGCGCAGGGTCGCACGGTTCGGGTCGAGCCCCTGGAACCCCTCGTCCTCACGTGAGCCGGAGCCGGAGCCGGAATCGGCGGTGGAGGCGGAGGCGGAGACCACGCCCGGCGCGTCACCGGAACCTCCGACGGGCTTCTTGGTCAGGTCCACGGCACCACCGGCGCCACTGCCCATACCGGCACCACCGGCACCCGCCGCGACGAGCGCCGTGTCGGTCTCGGGCACCAGGACCTCGTCGAGCGTCAGGTAGCCGATGCGCTTCCGCTCCCGGCGCCCGAGGACGTACGCGAGGACGAACACGAAGAGCAGGCCGATGCCGAGCGCCGGAATCATCGGTACGAAGACATCGCCGGCGTCCAGCTTCAGCGCGGTGGCGGCGCGGGCCGTGGGACCGCCCCAGGGCAGGGTGTTCATGACGCCGTTCGCGGTGGCGGCGACACCCGTCATGACCACCAGGCTCATGCCGAGCCGCTTGTAGAGCGGATACATCGCCGAGACGGTGATCATGAACGTGGTCGAGCCGTCGCCGTCCAGCGACACGATCGCGGCGAGCACCGCCGTACCCACGACGATCCGTACGGGGTCGGCCTTGCAGAAGCGCAGGATGCCCCGGACGATCGGGTCGAAGAGGCCGACGTCGATCATCACGCCGAAGTAGACGATGGCGAACATCAGCATCGCCGCCGTCGGTGCCAGCTTGCCGACGCCTTCGATGACGTAGTCGCCGAGCTGGGCCCCCTGCCCGACCGCCACGCAGAACAGCGCGGGGATCAGCACGAGTGCCGCGATCGGCGACATCTTTTTCATCATGATCAGGACCAGGAAGGTCGCGATCATGGCGAAGCCGAGGACGGTCAGCATGGAGGACACCTCACGTTCACCCTTGAACCCCGCCGAGCGGCGGTCCGGATGACGGTAGGTGCCCCCTTCTGCCGTTAACAAGACGTTGACGCGTGAGCAATACGAGCAAAACCCCAGGTCACGGCAGGGGCGAGACCTGGACGGGGAAGCCGTTCAGGACGGCCGTGCCCGACAGGGGGTCGAGCCGGGAGCCGTCGAGCAGCTGGTTGACATTGACTCCGGGGCGCGCGGACGCGACGGCCAGCCGGGTGCCGGGACGGTCGTGGCCCCAGCCGTGCGGCAGGCTCACCACCCCCGGACGCACCCCGTCGGTCACTTCGACCGGCACCTCCAGCTCGCCGCCCTCGCCCTTGACCCGCGCGAGGCCGCCGTCGGCGAGCCGCAGCCGGGCCGCGTCGTCGGGGTGCACCTGGAGGGTGCACCGGTTCGTACCGCCGCCGAGCGCGGGGGTGTTGTGCAGCCAGCTGTTGTTCGAGCGCAGGTGGCGGCGCCCGACGAGCTGGAGGCTGCCGGCGTCGGGTACGGCGTCGAGCGCGGCCCGCAGCCGGGGCAGGTCGGCGGCGAGCGGCGCGGCGAACAGCTCGATCCGTCCGCTGCGGGTCTTGAGGACCTGCGGGACACGCGGCTTGAGCGGGCCGAGGTCGATGCCGTTCGGGTGGGCCCGCAGCTCGTCGAGGGTGAGCCCGTACGGGCCAAGGCGCAGCATCATGTCGAGCCGGCGCTCGGGCCCGGTGTCCCCGGTGAGCCCGGCCGCGAACTCCTTGGGGTCCGCCCCGTACGCCGGCGAGTGCTCCTGGGTGACCGCCTTGGCGAGGGTCGTGTCGATCGCGAGCTGGTCGACGGCGGACGGCGGGGCCCCGTGCATCCCGGAGACGGCGAGGATCAGCCGGGCGTGGATCTCGCACTCGTCCATCCGGTCCGCCTCCAGGGGGACGGCGGCCGGGGTGTAGCGGGCCTGGTCGCGGACGGCGAGGGCGTTGAAGGCGAAGTCGAAGTGGGCGCTCCTGGAGGGCGGGGGCGGCGGCAGCAGGACGTCGGCGTGGCGGGTGGTCTCGTTGAGGTACGGGTCGACGGCGACCATCAGGTCGAGGGAGCCGAGGGCCGCGTCCAGGCGGTCCCCGTCGGGCGCGGACAGGACGGGGTTGGAGGCGACGGTGATCAGCGCCCGGATACGGCCCTCCCCCGGGGTCTCGATCTCCTCGGCGAGCGCGACCATCGGCAACTCCCCCTTGACCTCGGGGTGGTGCGAGACCCGGCTGTGCCGGCGGCCGAGGGCGAAGCCCCTGCCGGGTCCCGCGGGGCGCGGGGCGGGCGCGGTGGCGGAGAGCGGGAAGAGGGCGCCGCCGGGCCGGTCGAGGTTGCCGGTGAGGATGTTGAGGACGTCGACGAGCCAGTTGGCGAGGGTGCCGTAGGCCACGGTGGAGCTGCCCATCCGCCCGTAGACGGCGGCCGTGGGCGCGGCGGCGAGCTCCCGGGCGAGGGCGCGGATGGTGTCCGCGTCCACGTCGCAGGCGTCGGCGACCGCCTCGGGGCTGAACTCCCGTATCGCGGCCCTGACCTCCTCGACCCCCTCCACCTGGGCGGCGAGCGGGCCGAGGTCGGCGAGCCCCTCCTCGAAGAGGGTGTGGACGAGCGCGGCGAGGAGGAACGCGTCGGCGCCGGGGCGGATGGCGACGTGCCGGTCGGCGAGGCGTGCGGTGCGGGTGCGCCGGGGGTCGACGACGGTGAGGGTGCCGCCGCGCCGGCGCAGTGCCTTGAGCCTGCCGGGGAAGTCGGGGGCGGTGCACAGGCTTCCGTTGGAGTCCAGCGGGTTGGCTCCGAGGATCAGCAGGTGGTCGGTGCGGTCCAGGTCCGGCACGGGGATCGCGAAGGGGTCTCCGAACAACAGGCCGCTGGAGACGTGCTTGGGCATCTGGTCGATCGTCGACGCCGTGAAGAGGTTCCGGGTGCGCAACGCACCGATCAGCAGGGGCGGGTAGAGGGCGCCGGCGATCGTGTGCACATTGGGGTTGCCCAGGACGATACCCACGGCGTCCGGCCCGTACTCCTCGATCAGCGGACGGATTCTCGCCGCGATCGTGTCGAACGCCTCCTCCCAGGTCGCCTCCTGGAGCCGCCCGTCCTTCCTGACCAGCGGGGTGCGGAGCCGGTCGGGGTCGGCGTCGATCCCGGGGAAGGCGGCCCCCTTGGGGCAGATGAACCCCTGGCTGAACACGTCCTCGCGGTTTCCGCGCGCCCCGGTGACCCGGGATCCGTCGATGGTCAGGGTCAGTCCGCAGGTCGCTTCGCAGAGGGGGCAGATGCGCAGGGCGGTGGACATGGGTCTCCCTGGGGCAGCGTCGGGTCGGGGCCGGGGCGTCGGCCCGCCGCGAGCATACCGACCGGTAGGCACGCCCGGGAGGGTTACGACAGGGAGGGCGAGAGATAGGCGTGAAGGAGCTGCCGGGTCTCGTCGATGACGGCCGGGTCGCCCTCGGGGTCGGCACGGAAGGCGAGCCGGACGAGGGTGTCGGCGGTCTCGACGCCGACCCGGACCTTGCGTCGCAGCGTCTCGTCGGCGGGACGGCCGAGGTGGGCGGCGAGCAGATCGCAGATCCGCTCGGCGACCAGGCCGTTGGGGTCCTCGCCGGCCTCCTCGGCGGCAGGCACGCCGAAGTCGACGAGGGCGAAGCCGGGGACGGTCCGCTTCATGGCGATGAACTCGTCGAGGACACCGTCGATGGCCGCGTGGGGGTCGGGGTCGGCGGTGGCGTCGAGGTGGGCGGCGATCCGCTCGGCGTACCGGTCGAGGTTCCGGTGGGCGAGCGCGGCGACCATGGCCCGCTTGTTGTCGAAGAAGCGGTAGACGGAGCCGATGGGGACTCCCGCGCGGGCTGCGACGGCACGGGTGCTCAGCTGCTCGTATCCGGTCTCGTCGAGCAGTTCGGCGCAGGTGTCGAGGATCCGGGCGAGCCGCTCGGCGCTCCGCTGCTGCACGGGGGCCCGGCGCAGCGTGGACGGGGTCTGGGCGTGGGACTGGGGCACGGGGTCCATGATGCCGTTCCGGCCGTCCTGCCGGGCCCGGCAGGACGCGGAACCGTCCGGGCCGACGGCGCTCAGCCGTTCCGGACGGGCAGTTCCAGAGCCTCGGACACGTGCCGCGCGCCGCAGCCGAAGCACTCGCCCGGTCAGGCGATCAGCAGGCCGATACCGCCGAGGGTGTACGCGATCATCAGCGCGAACAGCGGGAGTTGGCCGGCGACCGCGCGGTCGGGCGGGAAGAGGCGCACGGACCGGTCGTGGGCGGCGACGACACCGAGGACGTGGCCGGTGACGATCGCGGCGACCTGGAGCGTCGCGAGGCCGCCGGGACCCAGGAACGGGGCGGGTGCGAGGGCGTTGTCAGTGCCCCCTGCCATCATGACTGTGCGTGGTCCTTCGGTGACGAAGAGCGAGAAGTAGTGGGCGATGAGATAGCCGAGGGCGATGGGCAGGAGCGAGTGGGCGAAGGAGGTGAGCGGAGTGGTGAGGGTGCGGTTCATCAGGCGGAGGGTGCCCGCGCAGAGTCCGTAGCAGGCGGCGACGAGGGCGACGGCGGCGAGCAGGCCGAGCGTGGCGGTGGGGACGGGGCCGAGGGGTGAGGTCTGGAGGGTGGTGATCCAGCGGGGGTTGTCGGAGAGGCCGTCGTAGGCGGTGGAGCCGAGGAGGACGCAGACGGTGGCGACGAGACCGGGGGTCTGCGGAGTGGCGTCGAGGCCGTGGAAGGGGGAGCGGAGGACGAGCCGGCCGTCGGCGCGGCGGCCGAGTGGGGAGAGCCGGGCGAGAAGGGAGGAGTACACCTCGAAGGGGTCGGCGTGGGCGAACCATCGGTCGCCGTAGCGGGCGGCGCCGATGAGCTGGACGCCGGCGTGGAGGGCGAGGGCGGTCAGGAGGGTGGTGGTGGAGGTGTTGTCGGGGGCGACGAGTTCGAGCCAGGTGAAGAGGAGGAGGCCGAGGGCGGCCGGGCGGATGCCGAGGGTGGCGGGCAGCGGACGGGGGTTCCGCGGCGGGTGCAGGAAGTGGACGGCGCGCAGGGGGTTGAGGAGCCGCCAGACGGGGCCGAGGAGGAGGGAGGCGGGGACGAGTCCGACCCAGAGCAGGACGTAGAGGGCGCCGGGCGCGGGGTTGCGGTCGGGGTCGTCCGGCCCGAGAAGGAGGTGGAGGAGGACGAGGAGGGCGGCGACGGCGCCGAGGAGCCGGAGCGTGGTGCGGGTGGCGGGGGCGTCGGCGACCCGCTGGAGGACGGCGGGGAGCGGGCGCCCCGACAGGTCGCCGCGGAAGCGGGAGGAGGACCAGAGCAGCCCGAGGGCGAGGAAGGAGATGAGGAGCGCGGCGAAGGCGCCCGCGTAGGCGTAGAAGGGCGAGAGGGGGAGGTCGTGCCGGGAACCCACGCCGTGGGCGAGCGGAAGGCCGAGGCCGGGCTCGGGGGTGAGGGCGTGGACCTGGGCGTGGGCGAGTGGGGCGGTCGGGGTGAGCGTGCCGGTCATCGGACGACGAGTTGGGTCAGCAGCAGTCCGGACTCGTGGGTCTCGACCTCGAAGAGGCCGGTGCGGTCCGCGGTGAGGGTGAGGGTGGCCGGGGTGCCGGGAGAGAGGGGGAGTTCGCGGTCGTAACCGTGCACATGGAGGGTGTCGGCGCGGTCGCTGGTGACACGGAGGGTGAGGCGGTCGCCCTTCTTCAACTCGACGCGGGAGGGAGGTGGCTGGACGGTCGATCCGGAGACGGTGATGTCGAGGGTGCGTCCGGTGGCGGTCGGCCGGGGTTGCGGTGCCGGGCTCGGGGGCGCGGCGCCGTCCAGGCTGACGGTGGCCTGGACGGGAGCGCCGGCGACGGCCCAGGCGGTGTGGTCGTCGGCGTGGAGGCGGACGGTGAGGGTACGCGTGCCGGCCGGTACGTATCCCCACGGGCTGTAGAGGCGGCCGGCCTCGCGGCCGTCGATCAGGAGGCGGGCGTGGCCGCGGCCCGGGAGGGCCGCGCCGCCGGCGCTGTCGGGGGTGAAGCGGAACCTCTCCACCGTGAGGTGGACGTTCCAGCCGCCCTCGGTGTCGGGGCGGGTCTCGACGCGGATGGTGGGCGCTTCCGCAGCGGGGAGTTCGCGGAGCCGGTGCCCGCTCTCGTCCCGCGCGGTGAGCAGGGTGCCGGTGCCGCCGGTGGCCTCCTCGTGGCTGGTGCCGGGCTTGTGGTGGGTGGTGGCCCGGCCGCCGCAGCCGGTGAGGAGCAGGGCGGCGGCCAGGACGGCGGCCAGGGCCGCGACGAGGGGCGGGCGGGTGACGCCGACGCGTGGCCGCCTCATGCCGTCGCCTCGCCGTGCGGCGGGGCCTCGGCCGGGGCGGCGCCCGTCCCGGCGCCCGTCCCGGGGGCCGTCCCGGGGGCCGCGCTGGGGGCCGTGCCGGGGGCTGTCCCGGGGGCCGCGCCGGGGCCCGCACCGGGGCCCGTACCCACTCGTGGGCCTGCCTCGGGGCCCGCCTCGGGGTCGGGCTCCGGTGTCGCGCCCGCCGGGACCGTGTCCGACGGGACCGTGTCCGACGGGACCGTGTCCGACGGGACCGTGTCCGACGGGGCCGGGCCGCGGGCTCCCGCGGCGACGACCGCCCACAGCACCCAGATCACGCCCAGCAGCAGGCGGAGCCAGGCGGGGCTCAGGGGGATGCCGGGGACCATCAGGACCGCCTTGTCGAAGGCGTCGAGGAGGGTGAGGGCACCGAGGACCACGGTGGTCCAGGCGAGGACGGGGCGGGTGGGGCGCAGGGCGAGGCCGAGGAGGGTCCACCAGACGCCGGTGAGGAGCAGCGCGAGGGCCGGGACGACGGTCGGGGTGAGGGCGAGGGTCGAGCCGGCGACGTCGAGGGCGAGGCCCGCGAGTCCGATGAGGGTGGCGGCGCCCGCGAGGCGGTTGCCGCGCAGTCGGCGCCACCAGAGAGCGAAGCCGGCCAGGGCGAGGACGAGGGAGCTGCCGAGGGCGAGTTGGGTCTCGACGCGCTGGAGGCCGCGGGCGCCGTACCAGTCACAGCCTGCCGGGAGGCGGCGTGCCTGGACGTTGTAGTCGGCGCAGACGAGGAGTTGGGCGAGTTTGACGGGTTCGCCGATGAGCCGGTCGGTGCCGCCGGAGACGTCGCCGCGGCGCGCCCCGCAGTCGGGCAGTGCGCCGGGGCTGGCGGCGCCGGTGTCGGACTGCCAGCAGTTGCCGCTGCCCTGGCCGTCCCACCAGACGTCGGTGCGGTTGGGGCGGGCGGTGCCGGACTTGTCGACGCCGAGGTGGTTGCCGGCGTAGCGGTTGTGGTGGGAGGTGTCGGTCTGCTTGCCCCAGGCGGACTCGCCGCGGATGAAGGCGGGGACGGCGTTGAGGTAGAAGGCGGTGCGCTGGTGGCCGTAGACCCAGTTGTTCTCGTAGAGGTTCCAGTTGCCGCCGGCGGTGATGATGCCGGTGCCGGGGGGCATGGAGATCTGGGGGCAGACGACGCCCTGTTCGTAGCCGCGCTCGACGGGCGGTCTGGCGCAGGTGCCGTCGGCGACGTACGGGTAGTAGTTCTGGTTGTTGTCGTGGATCAGGTTGCGTTCGAAGCGGGCGTGGTTCTGCGGCAGTCCGGGGTGTCCGGGGAAGGCGGAGTCCATGGAGGCGCCGCCCATGTTGTGGTCGAACTCGTTGTCGTGGACCCAGACGGAGTCTCCGGCGGTGCCGGAGTAGCCGACCATGTTGTGGTGGCTGCGGCAGCCGGTGATCTCGATGGAGTAGCGGGGGACGTCGTAGCCGCGGCCGTCGTTGATGTCGGAGGCCGAGCCCGGGTAGATGCCGGAGTCGCCGTTGCCGTAGGACTCGCAGTTCTTGTAGAGACCGTGGTCGGAGGCGAAGGTGAGGAAGCCGTACTCGTCGTTCCAGCGGGTGAGGACGTCGTCGATGACGAAGCCGTCGGCGGCGAGCACGTACAGCGAGTTGAACGTGGTGCGCTGGGCGGTGAAGTTGCGGAAGTAGACGCCGTCGGTGCCGTCGGCCCGCAGTGCGTTGAGCTTCCGGTACTTGGCGTCGATGACGACGTCGAGGCGGGAGGCTCCGGTGCCCTCGATCTGGAGGTTCTTCTTGCCGAGGACGGCGACGAGGTTCTGGTTGTGCGGGCACTGCCGCTGCTGCTCGTAGCTGAGGATCTGGTAGCCGAGCGAGGACCTGGGCGCGTCGAGCGTGGCGCAGGCTCCGGTGGGCGGCGGCAGCGAGGGCTCCTCCTCGTACAGGCCGGGGAGGATCGCGATGGTCAGGCCGGGCCGGTCGACGGCGTCGACGGCCTGCTGAAGGTGGCGGTAGCCCTCGCGGGCGCAGCGCTCGTAGAGGGTGCGGTTGCGGGCCTTGAGGGGGGCCGGGAACCGGGAGATCCGGCTTTCGAAGGCGGTCCGGTCGGTCTTGCAGACGAGGAGGTCGGGTTCTCCGGTGCGGAGCTTCGGCACGGTGCCGGAGCCGTCGGGGAAGGTGACGGGCCGCTCCTCGTGGGCCTGGGCCCCGGGGGCGGTGAGCAGGGCCGCGGCGAGAGCCGCGAGCACGACCGAGAGCGCGAGGACGAACCTTCGGGTCCAGGACATGCGCGTGAGAGTAGAGGATTGTTCATCTTTTTTGACCCCCTCGCGCAGCACCCGATTTCCGGGCACCCCGGCGCGGGAGCCGAGTCGGCATCCCGTTTCGGCCACCGACTCCCGATGCCCCGTTGACGTGAGCCGCGCGGAATCCTACGGTCATGCATAGGATTCCCTTGTGGGCTTCCCTTGTGGGCTCAGGACAGGAGCGGGCGATGACCACGGAGCAGGCCGAGAAGCGCGAGCAGGCCAGGAAGACGGCCGAGGCGCTCGGCTACAGCACCGGTTTCGGCAACGAGCACAGCTCGGAGGCGATCCCCGGCGCACTGCCGCACGGCCGCAACTCACCGCAGCGGGCACCCCTCGGCCTCTACGCCGAGCAGCTCAGCGGCAGTGCGTTCACCGAGCCGCGGGCACACAACCGCCGCTCCTGGCTCTACCGGATCCGCCCCTCCGCGGCGCACCCGCCGTTCATCCGGATCGACAACGGTGACGTCCGCTCCGCGCCCTTCGACCAGACCGTGCCCGACCCCAACCGGCTGCGCTGGAACCCGCTGCCCGACCCGGCCCACGGCACCGACTGGCTGGCCGGCCTGTGGACCCTCGGCGGCAACGGGGACGCGACCCAGCGGGCCGGCATGGCCGTGCACCTGTACCACGCGAACGCCTCCATGGAGCGGGTCTTCGGCAACGCGGACGGCGAGCTGCTGATCGTCCCGGAGCGCGGCGGCCTCCTGCTCCGCACCGAGCTGGGCCTGCTCGCCGTCCACCCCGGCGAGACGGCGCTGATCCCGCGCGGGGTCCGCTTCCGCGTGGACCTGCTGGAGGAGACCGCCCGCGGCTACGTCTGCGAGAACTACGGGGCGCCGTTCCAGCTCCCCGACCTCGGCCCGATCGGCGCCAACGGCCTCGCCAACGCCCGTGACTTCCGGGCCCCGGTCGCCGCCTACGAGGACGTCGAGGGTCCGGTCGAGGTGGTCAACAAGTACTGCGGCAACCTCTGGTCCGCGACGTACGGCCACTCGCCGCTCGATGTCGTCGCCTGGCACGGCAACCACACCCCGTACGTCTACGACCTGCACCGCTTCAATGTCATCGGGACGATCTCGTACGACCACCCCGACCCTTCGATCTTCACGGTCCTCACCTCCCCCTCCGACACCCCCGGCCTCGCGAGCGTGGACTTCGTGGTCTTCGCCCCGCGCTGGCTGGTCGGCGAGGACACCTTCCGGCCGCCGTACTTCCACCGCAACGTGATGAGCGAGTACATGGGCCTCATCGAGGGCGCGTACGACGCGAAGGCGGAGGGCTTCGTACCGGGCGGCGGCTCGCTGCACAACATGATGTCCGCGCACGGCCCCGACCGGGAGACCTTCGACCGGGCGAGCGCCGCCGAGCTGAAGCCGCAGAAGATCGACGACGGCCTTGCCTTCATGTTCGAGACCCGCTGGCCGGTGACCGCGACCCCGCAGGCCGCGGGCGCCGACCACCTGCAGAAGGGCTACGACGACGTATGGCAGGGTCTTGAGCGCCACTTTCGGCCGTAGTGTCTCGGCCGTAAGCCCGTAGCCTTCGTACGGAGAACCCGTGACCGCCTTCGCACCCGACTCGCTGGTCCTGAACCGCAAGCTGCCGCTCTGGTATCAGGTCTCGCAGTCGCTGCGCGCCTCGATACTGGGCCGCACGCCCGACGCCTCGCTGCGACTGCCCACCGAGGAGCAGCTCGCGGCGCACTACGGCGTCAGTGTGCTCACGATGCGCCAGGCCCTCAAGGAACTCGAGGAGGAGGGCCTGATCAGCCGGCACCGGCGGCGCGGGACCTTCATCGAACCGGGCGCCCGGCGCTCCACCCCGCGCCGGCTGCTCGGCTCGATCGACACGATCGTGGCCCAGCAGTCGGGCGAGCGGACGACGGTCCTCGGGCACGGCAGCGAGGCGGTGCCGGGTGAGCTCTCCGAGCACTTCCCCGACCTGACGGAGATCATGGCGTACCGGCGGCTGCGCCGCGACGGGGAGAGCGGCGAGCCGACCAACTGGGCGGAGAACGCGGTGCGTCCCGAGCTCGCGGCCGCGATCGACCCGGCCGATCTGGAGCGCTGGCCGATGACGAAGGTGCTGCGGGACGTCGTCGGGGTGCGGATCAGCCGCATCACGGACACGGTCGAGGCCCGTCTCGCCGACCCCGAGACGGCGGCGCTCCTGGAGGTCCCGCTCCTGTCGCCGATCCTCCACTACACCGGCGTGACCTACGACAAGGAGGGCAGGGTCGTCGACGTGGCCCGCATCCGGTACCGCGGCGACCGCTTCTCCTTCACGGTCACGGTCGAAGCCCAGTGACCGGCACGGCCAAGGCCCGGTGACCGACACGGCCAAGGCCCGGTGACCGACACGGTCGAAGCCCAGTGACCGTCACGGCCAAGGCCCGGTGACCGACACCGCCGAAGCCCAGTGACCGTCACGGCCAAGGCCCGGTGACCGACACGGCCGGAGCCCAGGAGCAGGAGTCCGGGGCCTTCGGACAGTGGAGACCCACGGACGGCGGTCGTTAGCATGCGGGGCGTGACGGAAGCCCCCGGAGCGAACAACGCCGATCTGCCTCCCCTCGCCGACGCGCCGCCCGTCGCCGACCTCCCCCTCCTCGACGACCTCATGCCGTGGTCCGTCGCGCCGCTGCGCTTCGGCCGCTCGTGGATCGTGGCGCCGGACGCGCGGACGCTGCGGTCCCGCTGGGACCGCCTGGTGGCCGCCGAAGGGGCCGAGCGCGAGGCCCTGTTCCGCCCCAGCCGGGCGCGGACCCCGTCGAGTGCGGTCGCCGCGCTGCCGGGCCAGCGGACCGGCACCGTGCGCTGGGCCCGTGAGCCGGGACCGTGCCCGGAGCCGGTTCGGGTCGCGCGCGGGCCGTTCGACGAGCAGCTGCTGCTGCCCGACCACCGCCTGATCGACGCCGCTCGGCCGGAGCTGTGGCGGGTCGCCGGCGCGCCGCAGCTCTTCGCCGTCGAGCAGGGATACGTGCCCGGTGCGGCCGGCCCCGCGCTCCTGGTGACGGCCGCGCTGCCCGAGGGCCGCTCCCCCGCGGGCCGACCCGGCCGGATCCGTCCGCTGTTCCGGCGCCCCGGAGGCCTGGAGCCGAACCTCGCCCCCGGTCTCCTCGGCTTCCTCGGCGAGCGGTACGGGCACGAGGTCGACGCCCTGGAATGGCTCGCGTGGACGGTGGCGGCGGCCCGCCCCTCCCCCGCCGGATGCCGGGTGCCGCTCCCCGGGGACCCGGAGGTCTGGGCGGCGGGTGTGGCGCTCGGCCGCAAGCTCGTCGACATCCAGGTGCGGGGTGCGCTGACCGGGACGAAGCCGCGGCTGCCGGGCGGGCGCCGTCCGTACGTGCGGGCGGCGGTGCCGCCCCGCCCCGAGGCGTTGACGTACGACGCGACCGACGAGGCCCTGTGTCTCGACGAGGGCCGCATCTCGCCCGTACCGGTGGAGGCCTGGGAGTTCAGCGTCGGCGGGGCGCGGGTCCTCGAGCAGTGGTTCGCGCACCGGACCGCCCCGGCGGAGCCCGGGTCGCTCGACGCGATCGGGCCGGCGGCCTGGCCGCAGGAGTGGACCTCGGAGCTGCTCGACCTGGTCACGGTGCTCGCGCTGCTCGGCGCGCGGGAGCCTGAGCGGGCGGCCCTCACCCCGGAGGCGGCCGGATCCGCGGGCCGGGAGGAGCTGCGGGCGGCGGGCGTGCTGCCTCCGCCGGCCGGGTCCCGCCGCCCCGCCTCCGTGCTCGACCATCAGGAGGAGGGCCCGGAGGGCCAGTTCATGCTGCTGTGACGGGGCCCTCCGGCGGCGCGAACGAGTCGAGCAGACGCCTGATGGTCAGGGCGAAGATCTCGTCCGGGTCGACGGGGGCGGCGGGGGCCTCGGCGAGCAGTCCGGCGAGGTGCGGGTACCTCCCGCTCGCGACCTGCCCCATGAGGTAGGCGCCGCGCACCGCCTGCTCCTCCTCCTCGGACCAGGGAAGTCCGCGGGCCCGTTCGGCGATGGCCTGTTCGTTGGCGACGGTCGCCATCACCGTGCCGTTGACCATGGCGATCAGCTGCATCTTCAGCCCCGGGGGGACGTCGAGCGGGACGAGACAGCCGAGGCACCACTCCAGGAAGCGCAGGGCGTTGGGGCTGAATCCGTAGGCGGTGGTCATCACCCGGGCCAGCCAGGGGTGCCGGTACATGATCGCCCGGCTCTGGTACGCGATCCCGGTCATGTCGGCGCGCCAGTCGCCGCTGGGTTCCTCGGGGAGCGCGTACTCGCCGCTGACCGCGTCGACCATCAGCTCGTACAGGTCCTCCTTGCGGGGGACGTAGTTGTAGAGCGACATGGTGCCGCAGCCGATCTCGGCGGCGATCCGCCGCATGGAGACCGCGTCGATCCCGTCCGTGTCGGCGACGCGCACGGCGGCGTCCACGATGTCCCGACGGCTGTACGCCGGTTTCGGGCCTCGGCCCGCGCGTTCGGGCCGCGCCCAGATCACTTCCGGTTCGGCCGCTCGGCCCGCCATGGATCATCACCTCGCTCCCCATCGTAGTTACGTACGCCGTACGTAGTGCGATATGGTCGCGCCATGACGACTACGTACGCTGTACTTAGTGAGGGTCTGCAGAAGCGGTACGGCGATGTCCACGCCCTTCGCGGCCTCGACCTCGCCGTCCCCGAGGGCTCGGTCTGCGGCGTCCTCGGCCCCAACGGCGCCGGCAAGACCACCGCCGTCCGTGTCCTGACGACCCTGGTGAGGCCCGACGCGGGCAGCGCGCTGGTGGCCGGCCACGACGTGGTGCGCGACCCGGCGGGGGTACGGAAGCGGATCGCGGTCACCGGGCAGTACGCCTCCGTCGACGGGGACCTGACCGGCGCCGAGAACCTGCGGCTCTTCGCGCGGCTGCTGCGCGCCCCGCGCGCCCGCGCCGACGAACTCCTGGATCAGTTCGGCCTCACGGCGGCCGCCGGGCGCCCCGCCCGCACCTACTCCGGCGGCATGCGGCGGCGGCTCGATCTGGCCGCGAGCCTGCTCGTACCGCCGCGGGTCCTCTTCCTCGACGAACCGACGACCGGGCTCGACCCGCACAGCCGGAACGGGATCTGGGACGCCGTACGGGGGTTGGCGTCCCGGGGCACCACGGTGCTGCTGACCACGCAGTACCTGGAGGAGGCCGACCAGCTCGCCGACGACATCGTCCTGATCGACGAGGGCCGCGTGGCCCAGCGCGGCACACCGGCCGCACTCAAGGCGCTCGTCGGCAGCTACGCCGAGGTGGTCGTCGCCGACCCCTCGGCCCTCGAAGCGGCCGCGGCCGTCCTCGACCGGCTGACCGGCTCGGCGCCGGTCCTGGACGCCGCGCGCCGCACGGTCGGCGCGGTGACCACGGACAGCACGCTCACCCTCCCCCGGATCGTCCGCGAGGTCGACGCGGCCGGGGTCCTCGTCGTCGACGCCTCGCTGCGCCCGCCCACCCTCGACGAGGTGTTCCTGCGCCTCACCGACCGTAAGGAACTCGTCGCATGAGCACCGCTCTCGCTCAGGAGCAGGGAACGCGCCCGGTGAGCACCGCTCTCCTCCACGACGGAGCGGCCGTCCTCGGCCGCCACCTCCTGCGCATCCGGCACGCGCCCGCGATCACCGTGATGACACAGACGATGCCGATCGTGTTCCTGCTGTTCTTCGGGTACGTGTTCGGCAGCGCGCTCGCCGTGCCGGGCGCCGAGTACCGGTCCCACCTGGTGCCGGGCCTGCTCGTCGCGACGGCGGCCGGGGGCCTGATGACCGGCATGTTCCAGGCCGCCCAGGACGCCCACCGAGGTGTCATGGACCGCTTCCGGACCATGCCCGTGAGCCGGTCCGCCGTCCCGCTCGGGCAGGCACTCGCCGACCTCGTGACCAGCGCCGTCGGCACCGTGCCGCTCATCCTGGTCGGGCTCGCCATGGGCTGGCGGATCGAAGGGAGCGCGCCGGAGGCCCTGGGCGCCTTCGGTCTGCTGCTTCTCTTCCGTTTCGCGACGACCTGGGTGGGCATCCTGCTCGGCCTCGCCTCGAAGAGCGAGGAGGCGGCGGGCCAGCTCGGCAGCGCCACCTTCATGCTGCCGCTGCTCTCCAACGCGTACATCCCGACCGACAACCTGCCGGGGTGGCTGCGCACGGTCGCCGAGTGGAACCCGATCTCGGCGGTCACGACGGCGGTACGGGTCCTCTTCGGCAACGCGCCCGTCCCGGCGGAC
This sequence comes from Streptomyces sp. CB02980, assembly GCF_014451325.2. Lineage (GTDB taxonomy): Bacteria > Actinomycetota > Actinomycetes > Streptomycetales > Streptomycetaceae > Streptomyces. Next base: position 336,992 of record NZ_JACSCH020000005.1, read on the forward strand.
GCGGCCTGGCCGGTGGCCCACCCGGTCGCCGGGGCGCTGCTCTGGTCGCTCGGCCTGATCGCCCTCTTCACCCCGCTCGCGGTCCGCCGCTACACCCGGGGCTGACGATCCTCGGCACCCACCGGGGGTGACATGTCCCCTGGTGACAAGGACCGGCCCCGCAGGGTAGGCAGGGCTTTCATGAGCACTCAGCCACTCCCCCTCGAAGGCATCACGGTCGTCGCCGTCGAGCAGGCCGTCGCCGCCCCCTTCGCCACCCGGCAGCTCGCCGACCTCGGCGCCCGCGTCGTCAAGATCGAGCGCCCCGACGGCGGGGACTTCGCCCGGGGGTACGACACGGCCGCACGGGGCCTCGCCTCCCACTTCGTGTGGTGCAACCGGGGCAAGGAGTCCGTGGCGGTCGACCTCAAAGACCCGCGCGGTCTCGCCCTCGTCCGGCGGCTGGTGACCGGCGCGGACGTCTTCGTGCAGAACCTCGCCCAGGGGGCGGCCGCCCGGCTCGGCCTCGACGCCGCCACGCTGTGCGCCACGCACCCGCGGCTGATCGCGGTGGACGTCTCCGGGTACGGGGCGGAGGGACCGTACGCGCACAAGCGGGCCTACGACATGCTCGTCCAGTGCGAGGCGGGCCTGGTCTCGGTGACCGGGACGCCGGAGCAGCCGGTCAAGTCCGGGATCCCGGCGGCGGACATCGCCGCCGGGATGTACGCCTTCTCCGGTGTCCTCGCCGCACTCGTCAGGCGCGGCACGACCGGCCGGGGCGGCCCGGTGGAGGTCTCCCTGCTCGACTCGCTCGCCGAGTGGATGGGGCACCCGTTGCATTACGGCATGCATGGGGGTACGCCCCCGGCGCGAACGGGGCTCGCGCACGCGGTGATCGCTCCGTACGACGCCTATCCGACGGCGGACGGCGGCCTCGTGCTGCTCTCCGTACAGAACGACCGGGAGTGGCGGCGGCTCGCCGAGCAGGTCCTCGGCCGGCCCGACCTCGCCGACGCCCCGGACTTCGCGACGAACACGGCGCGGGTGGCCGGGCGGGCGGCGACGGACGCGGCGGTCGCGGCGGCACTGGCCCCGCTGACGGCGCCCGAGGCGCTGGCCCGGCTCGACGCGGCGGGCATCGCCTGCGCCCGGCTCAACTCGGTCGCGGAGCTCGCGGACCATCCCCAGCTGACGGCCCGTGACCGCTGGCGGGAGGTCGAGTCGCAGGTCGGGCCGCTGCGCTCGCTGCTGCCGCCCCTCGTGTTCCCGGACGCGCCGGAACCGCGCATGGACCGGATCCCGGCCCTCGGGCAGGACACGGACGAGGTCCTCGGGGAGCTCGGGGTGCCGGAGGCGGAGGTGAAGGAGCTGAGGAGTGCGGGGGTGATCGCCTGAGGCCGTGCGGGGCCCGGCTCCGCTCGCGGGGTCGGACGCCGCTCGCGAGGTCGGACGCCGCTCGCGAGGTCGGGCGTCTCTCGCGGGGTCGGGCCCGCGGCCGGGTACGACTGAGCGCCGGACGGGCGGGGACACGTCCGGCGACGTCGCAGTCGTGCAGTCGGAGTCGTACGGGCGACCGGGCGGAAGCGGGCGGGAACCTCGGGGTTGCTCGGCCCGGTGCGCCCGGCTCCTAGTGACGCGTTCCGAAGAGGGAGCGGCGCAGGCGGCGGAGCGGGGCGAAGAGCGAGACCCGTGCGCTGCGGCTGCGGTGACCGTGCACCGGAACCTCGGGCGTACGCGACGTCAGTTCACGCATCAGCAGCGTCGCCTCGGCCACCTCCCGCTGGGGCACGGCGGGACCGCCGAGCACCGCGAGATGACGGTCGAGCCGCGAACTCGTCGCGCTGCTCCCGCAGGTGATGGCAGGCACTCGCGGCCTGCTGCGCATTGCTATCTGTTCCATGTCACTCCCCACCCGTACAAGGGCACCCGACCCAGGGCAGGTTAACCCTATCGCCCCGCGGTGACACCCGTGTATCCCGGCGACGGGATTCACGGCACTCGTACGGGGGTTGACGGTCACCGTCCGAATCCATCTGATTCCAGGGCGAGTTGGACAGGATTCGAACACCTGCCGAACCGTCACGAACCATCCTGCCCTCCGGACCCGCGTACCCGCGCACCCGGACCGGTGTGATCTCCACCACCAAGATCGTTCGAGTCGCGCGGCGCGCGGACCGGGCACCGCACCGCCGACGGACCGGGGCCGGGAGGACACCCCTCGGCTACCGTGGATCCATGACGGTGATCGCGGGTCGTTACCGGCTTCTGGACGTGCTCGCCGAAGGGGCGACGGGCACCGTCTGGCGCGCCCTGGACGAGACGGACCGCCACGAGGTGGCCCTCAAGGAACTCCGGGCCCCGGACGGGCTCGCGGCGGACGAGGTGCCCCTTCTGTACGCGCGGCGCGAGCGCGAGGCCCGGGCCGCCGCCCGGATCTCCCATCCCGCCGTCGTACGGGTCCTCGGCGTCGCCACGGAGGACGGAAGGCCCTGGGTCGTCATGAAGCTCGTCCGGGGCCTCGGCCTCGCCGAGACGCTGGAGGCGGCCGGGCCGCTGCCGCCGCGCGAGGCCGCCCGCGTCGGGGCGGAGGTCCTGGCCGGACTGCGGGCGGCGCGGGAGGCGGGCGTCCCGCACCGGGAAGTGGATCCGGAACACGTCCTCCTCGCCAACGACGGACGGATCGTCGTGACCGGCTTCGGTACGGCTCCGGAGGGCGATCCGGGGCCGGCGGCGGAGCTGCGCGCCCTGGGGAGGCTTCTCGACGCGGCGGTGTCGGCACGGCCGTCGCCGCTGCCCGCGAAGGACGACCGGGCCGGGGAGCTCCGCGCTCTCCTCGAGGGGCTGTCGAACGAGGACCCGGAGCACCCACTGACGGCGGACCGGGTCGAGCGGGAGCTGCGGCGGGTGGCGACGGGTGGGGCGCGGCCCGCGCGGGGGGAGCCGGGCCGGGCGGAGTCGGGCCGGGCCCCGGCGGAGCCGTCCGCCGCAGCCTCAGCCGCTCCGGCGGGAGGCGAGCCGAGCGGGCGGATCGGGAGCCGGCACGACAACACCCCTGCGACACACGTGAGTTCGGTGCCGGAATCCCCCCGGTCGAAGTCGCCCCGCCGCACCCACGTCCTGCTCGCCGGGCTGATCGGCGCGCTGCTCATCGCGGGAGCCCTGGCGTATCACCTGGTCCGGGACGACGAGCGAGGCGCCGGGCCCGGGCCGGGCGGTGTCACGAGCACCGCTCCGGCCGGCCCCGGCGCCACGGACGGCGCGGGCGGCGGTCCGGTTACACCGCGTTCCTGAAGCTGGGCAGGTAACCGCCGGACTGACCGGCGGCCGTCGGGTGATAGGACTCCCCGATGTTGAGCCAGTTGACGCTGTGCAGCCAGGCGGAACCGGAGCAGATCTCGTGTCCGGTGAACGCCGGGACGACGCTGGAGAAGGTGTAGCCGTGGTCGGCCGCGCGCTTGGCCACGGCGGCGTTGAGGTAGTCGGAGGCTCCGTTGATGGCGCTGCGCTCGTTCTCGCTCAGGCCTGCGACGCAGCCGCCGCCCAGCTGGTAGAAGCGCGGGTAGCCGAGGACGACCACGTGGGCGGCGGGCGCCTTGTTCCTGATCGCCGTGTAGACGGAGTCGAGCTTGCCGGGCAGCGTCGTGTCGACGTAGCTCTTGGCCTGATTCACTCGGCTGATACAGGTGGCTTCGGACTGCAGCACACAGGTCGTCATGACGTCGGCGAAACCGGCGTCATTTCCCCCGATCGTGAGGGAGACCAGGTCGGTGGCGGACGAGAGCGGACCGAGCTGATTCGCGGTCACATCACCCGTTCGGGCGCCCGAGCAGGCGGTGAACGCGAAGGAGGAGGGGGCGTTCGCGTTCTTCCACAGCACCGGATACGCCTTCGTGGAGCGCTTGCAGTCGCCGCTGGCGCTGTCGTAACTCCCCGAGCCGACACCGGAGGAGTACGAGTCACCGAGGGCCACATAGTCGAGTGCGGCGGTCTCGGCGGCCTGGGCGGCGCCCGCCCCGGTGAGGGCGAGGACGGCACCGAGCAGGAGCGAGGACGAAACGGCGGCAAAACGGGACAGTCTCATGGAACCTCCCTTTAGCAGGATCTCTGCGCTACCAGGTAGTAGCATCGGATCCGCCGCACCGGAAGTGTTCATGTCAAAACTGGGGATGAACGTCACCCGATCCTCCGTCAGCGACCGTCCAGTTCCGGCCATGAACGACAGGCGGCCGGCGAGCGATCGGAACAGGACAGGAAGCGGAGGCTCCGGTCCCGCTGAACGGTCGAACGAGAACACGACACATTCGCACAACAAAGCACAGAAGCCTGATCCCGCATCACTGTTCCCTGCACGCAAACGGATTGACCGAATCCGATCGGGACGGTTGCACATCTGACCGTCGAAGCTTCGCCAAACTACGGAAAAGCGGGCCACAGATCAGGGACTTGCCATACAGTCCCATTCATCAATACCGTCGTACATCTCACCCGCACCGATCCATCACGCAAAGCGGCTCAGGGGAGGGCTCTAGCGTCGCTGATGGTCCCGGGGCGGGGCGCGGTAGGGGGGTGCCGTGCTCGGTGTTCGAACGTGCGCCGAGTCGCGGGTACCGCGCGGCCAGACATGCCAACTCGCCGATCACGCAAGGTGATCGTTCTGTGCGGGATGGCGAGAACCCCCCTTTCGAACCGGACACACCATCGGACCGCCCAAGGGGTGGGCGGCCCACCGGACGAGAGGGAAACCAGACCCATGAGCTCGTTCCTGCGCCCATCCGTCTCGGGCCAAGAATTGACCGAGCCGAGTCGAATAGCCGCCCAGTACCGGGCCATCACCTCACATCTGGCGATCACTCCGCCGGTGAGTGTCGTCATTCCCGCGATGAACGAAGCCGAAAATCTTCCGTACGTGTTCAAGACACTGCCGGAATGGATTCACGAAGTCGTCCTCGTCGACGGAAATTCCACGGACAACACGGTGGACGTCGCCCGCGAACTCCGGCCGGACGTCAAGGTGGTCAAGCAGGTCGGCAAGGGCAAGGGCGACGCGCTGATCAGCGGGTTCGCGGCCTGCACCGGCGACATCATCGTCATGGTCGACGCGGACGGTTCGGCCGACGGCCAGGAGATCGTCTCGTACGTCTCCGCCCTCGTCGGCGGTGCCGATTTCGCCAAGGGCTCCCGTTTCGCCAACGGCGGCGGCACGGACGACATGACGACCATTCGCAGACTGGGCAACTGGGCCCTCTGCTCGCTCGTCAACCGCAAGTTCGGCGCCCGGTACACCGACCTCTGCTACGGCTACAACGCCTTCTGGCGGCACTGCCTCGACAAGATCACCCTCGACTGCACCGGCTTCGAGATCGAGACCCTCATCAACATCAGGGTCGTCACGGCCGGCCTCAAGGTCCAGGAAGTCCCGAGCCACGAATACAACCGCATCCACGGCGTCAGCAACCTCAACGCCGTGCGCGACGGCATCCGGGTCCTGAAGGTCATCCTCAAGGAGAAGGCCGTCAGCAAGGCCGCCCGCCGCCGGCCGGCCCCGTTCTCGGTCAACGTCCCCCGGGGAGAGGCGTCTTGAACGACCGCACGACCCCGCACGGCTTCTCGGTGGTGATCTGCGTCTACACGGAGGAGCGGTGGGAGGACATCCTCGCCGCCGTCGACTCCGTACGGAAGCAGTCACTGCCCGCCCTGGAGACACTGCTCGTGGTCGACCACAACGAGCGGCTCCTCTCCCGGCTGACCGAGGAGTACGCGGAACAGCGGCTCACCGAGGAGGTGCGGGTGCTCGCCAACGCGGGCCCCCGCGGCCTCTCCGCCGGCCGCAACACCGGAATCGCCGCCGCCCGCGGCGAGTTCGTGGCCTTCCTCGACGACGACGCCGTCGCCGAGCAGGACTGGCTCCACCACTTCTCGGCGGCCTACGACGACCCGCGCGTCATGGCCGTCGGCGGCCGGACACTGCCCTCCTGGGCCTCCGGCCGCCGCCCGGCCTGGTTCCCCGAGGAGTTCGACTGGGTCGTCGGCTGTACGTACCTGGGGCTGCCCCCGGGCCGCGTCCCGGTGCGCAACGTGCTCGGCGGCAACGCCTCCTTCCGTCGTACGGCCTTCGACGCGGCCGGCGGATTCGCCACCGGCATCGGGCGGGACGGCGACCGGCGGCCCCTCGGCGGGGAGGAGACCGAGCTGTGCATCCGGCTCTCCAAGGCACTGCCCGAGGCGATCCTGCTCATCGACGACCGGGCCGTCATCCACCACAAGGTGCCCCCCGTCCGCGAGCGCTTCGGCTACTTCCGTACCCGGGTCTACGCCGAGGGGCTCTCGAAGGCACTGGTCGCCCGCAGCGTCGGCGCGCAGAAGGGCCTGGAGTCCGAACGGCGATACACCACACGGGTGTTGCCCGCCGGAGTCCTGCGCGGGATGCGCGACGCACTGCGCGGGCGCTCCGGCGGCGCGGGCCGTGCCGGGGCGATCGTCACCGGGGTGACGGTCGCGGCCGGCGGCTACGCGCTGGGTACGCTGCGGGCCCGGAGGTACGGAACGACGTTCTCCTGGGGACCGATCGAGCGTCACGACGCCTCGTCGAACGGGGCCGGGGTCGGAACCGGAGCCGAGGCCGGAACCGGAACCGGAACCGGAACCGGCGAAGCGGTACGGGCAGAGGCCGGGGCCTCCGAGGGAGGGGCCCGGTGACCGACAGCGCCGACAGCACCGCCACCGCCCTGCCCGTCCCCATCCTCATGTACCACGCCGTCGACCCCGACCCCGCCCCCGCGACCCTCGGGCTCTCCGTCACCCCCGAGGCCTTCGCCGCGCAGATGGACGTGGTCGCCGAGCGGGGATTCACCCCGCTGACCACCGCCGCGCTCGCCGCCGCCTGGCGCACCGGCGGCCCGCTGCCCGCGCGGCCGCTCCTCGTCACCTTCGACGACGGGTACGAGGGCGTCCACCGGCACGCCCTCCCCGTGCTCGCCGAGCACTCCTTCGCGAGCACCGTCTTCGTCTCCACCGGCTGGCTGCGCGGCAGGCACGAGACGGGTGGCGCGCTCGACACCATGCTCGACTGGGCGCAGGTGCGGGAACTCGCCGACGCGGGCACGGAGATCGGCGGGCACAGCCACACCCACCCCCAGCTCGACCAACTCGACGCGGGACGGCTCCGGTTCGAGACGCTGCGCTGCCGGGAGATCGTCGGCGAGGAGCTCGGGACGGCGCCGGCCTCCTTCGCGTACCCGTACGGATACTCCAGCCGCCGGGTCCGTCGTACGGTCCGGGAGGCCGGCTTCACGCAGGCGCTCGCCGTCGGAAACGCGCTGGCCAGACGCCGCCAGGGGCCGTACGCCCTGGAACGGGTGACCGTGCGCCGGTCCACCGGCGTCGAGGAGTTCGTCCGGCTCGTGGAGGGGCGGGCGATCGCCCGTACCTTCGCGGTGGACCGGGTCATGACGAAGGGGTACGCGCTCGCGCGGCGCGCCCGGGGCGCGGCGCGGGGTCACTGGATCTGAGCCCCAGGTCCGGCTCCGGGGGCCGGGCGTCCGAGGAAACGTCCCGTTCAAAAGCCGGTGCACGGAATGCCCGGTTGCCCGATCATGGGCCCATGGCTGACACCCCACCGGTACCGTCCGAGCCGCAGCGGTCGCTGCCGATCCGGCTCACCCTCGACGACAGCGACTCGCCCGCGGACGTCGTGGACGCGCTGTTCCTCGGCCGCTTCGCGACCGGGGAACAGCCGCACTCGCACAGCACCACCGTGGACCGGGTCAGGCCCGAGGCGACCCTCCTTCCCGCCGGCGCCACCGTGCTGCGGGCCGCGAAGGACGACGACCGCAGCGCCGTGCTCGCCGAGGGCGAGGGGTGGACGCTGCTGATCTCCCGCTGGAACCGGGGCGCCGACGTCACCGTCACGGCCGCCGACGCCGACCTCGCCGAGCGGGTCCTGAAGGAGGCGACCGACGGGGCCAAGGACGACCCGGAACCCCAGCCGGAGAACGTGACGATGGGGTTCTGGTACGTGTCCCCGCGGCGCGGCCCGCACCGGACGACCCGGCAGATCAGCGCCGGGACCTGGGACGAGGTCCGGCCCAACTACTCGGCGCCGGTGGCCGATTCGATGGACCGGCTCATGAAGGTGACGCCCGAGTCCATCTCGGGCCGCCTCCTGCTGCTGCACGGCCCGCCCGGCACGGGCAAGACGTCCGCGCTGCGCACCCTGGCGCGCTCGTGGCGGGACTGGTGCCAGGTGGACTGCGTCCTCGATCCGGAGCGGCTCTTCAACGACGTCGGCTATCTGATGGACATCGCCATCGGGGAGGACGAGGGCACGGCGAAGGGACGCTGGCGGCTGCTGCTCCTGGAGGACTGCGACGAGCTGATCCGGGGCGAGGCGAAGCACACGGCGGGTCAGGCCCTCTCGCGGCTGCTCAACCTGACGGACGGTCTGCTCGGCCAGGGACGCAACGTCCTCGTCGGCGTCACCACCAACGAGGACCTGGAGCGGCTCCACCCGGCCGTGGTCCGGCCGGGCCGCTGCCTGGCCCGGATCGAGGTGGGACCGCTGAGCCGGGCCGAGTCCGTCGAGTGGCTCGGGCGCGCGGAGGACGTACCGCGCGAGGGCGCGACGCTGGCGGAGCTGTTCGCCCTGCGGCGCGGCACGCCCCCGGCGGAACTCCCGGAGCCCCGCACGGCGGGGGCGGGCCTGTACCTGTAGGTCCGTCGCGTCGGGGTCAGCTGTCGTAGGCCGCGCGCAGGGCCTCGCTCATCGCGGCCTCCGCCGCCTCGCGGCTGAGGCCGAGGCGGCGGGCCTCCTCGGCGTACTGGGCGGCGGCCGTGGCGGCCCGGCGGGTGGCCGCGTCGCCCGCGGCGGCGACGAAGGTGCCGTGACGCCCGCGCGTCTCGATCACCCCGTCCGCCTCCAGGGCCTTGTACGCCTTGGCGACCGTGTTCGCGGCGAGGCCCAGCTGCTCCGCGAGTCCTCGTACCGTCGGCAGCTTGTATCCGACCGGCAGTCTGCCCGACCGGGCCCGCTCCGAGATCTGGGCACGCAGTTGTTCGTACGGAGCGGTGGTGGATTCGTGGTCCACGGCGATGGTGAGTGTCACCCCGCCGATTCTGCCCCCACCCCACCGGAAAATGGGAGGCGGCGGTGCGTCCCCTGCCCGTAGCGTGCGGCACCATGACTGTGATCGTCCGTGATGTACACGCCGAGGACGCCGAGGGTTTCGCCCGCGTGCGCCGGGCGGCCCTTCCTTACATGCTCGCCACGGCCGAGCAGCTCGTCTTCGACTGGGCGCACGCCCACCCCGACAGCCACTACCGTCCGCTCGTCGCCGTGACCGAGTCCGGCGGGATCGTCGGGACCGCCCAGGTCGGCATCGCGCACGACGCGCCGCAGCCCGGGATCGGCTACGCCAACGTGTACGTGGACCCCGCGCACCTCGGGCAGGGGGCGGGGACGCTGCTGCTGCGCGCCGCCGAGGAGTACCTGGCCGAGCGGGGGGCGCGGACCCTGTACAGCTGGGCCCTGGACGCGCCGGAGAACCTCGCCTGGGCCGCGCGGCGGGGGTACTCCCCCAGCCGTTCCGCGTACTTCCTCCGGCTCGACCTCACCACCGCCGAACTGCCGCCGCTGCAGGCGCCGCCGGCCGGTGTCGAGCTGCTGACGGCCGAGGACTTCGCGGCCGATCCCCGGCCGCTCTTCGAGCTGGACGCGCTGACCTCGGCCGACGAGCCGGGCGATGTGGGGGTGGAGATGGACGACTTCGAGCACTGGCGGGCGACGACCTGGGAGCACCCCCTGCTCGACCGGGCGCTGACGACGGTCGCGGTGGTGGACGGCGTTCCGGCGGCGTTCAGCGCGGCGCAGACGGACGGTCTCGGCCGGTACAACTCGGGAATGACGGGCACCGGACCCGGCTTCCGGGGCCGCGGGCTCGCGAAGCTCGCCAAGAACACGTCGCTGCACCGGGCCCGGGCGGCGGGCTGCACGGAGGCGTTCACCGGGAACGACACCGGGAACGAGCCGATGCTGGCGATCAACAAGTGGTTCGGTTACGAGGTCGGAGCGCGGGAGGTACGGCATGTCCGGACGATCGGTTGAGGTCACGCTGACAAAGGCGGGCCGGACGAAGATCCGCTACCCGGCGGAGGTGCTCACGGAGGACGGCGCCCGGCTCTCGGTGCGTGCCCCGTGGGCGGCCGAGGGGGTACGGGACTTCGGCTTCGTGCGGTTCGAGCCGGGCGATGTCTTCGTGGAGCACTACTGGAGCGACCGCTGGTTCACGGTCAAGGAGGTGTGGTCCGCCGACGGCGCTCTCAAGGGCTGGTACTGCGACATCACCCGGCCCGCCGTGTTCGACGGCTCCGGGGTGGTGATCGAGGACCTGGACCTGGACCTGTGGGTGTCGGCGGACGGCAGCGAGGTGCTGCGGCTCGACGAGGACGAGTTCGCTGCGAGCGGGCTCACCGCCTCCGATCCGGAGGCGGCGGCGTGCGCCGTGGTCGCCCTCGACGAGCTGGAGGTACTGGGGCGTGAGGGCCTGATCGAGCTGCTGCGCTAGCGCGGAGGTGCGGCCCGACGGCCGGGGCCGGCCGGGGCCGGCGGCAAGCCCGACGACCGTGCGACCCGCCGACCCGAACGACCGTACCTCCGGACGCCGTCAGCGGAGTTCGACGGCCGCGTCCTCGGCGGCGAGGAAGCCGGGCGCCGGCAGGCCCGCCTCGCCGGCCGTGAGCTGCATCAGGGTGGCGCGCACCCTGGCCGCGCCCGGCCGGTAGGCGGGGTCCTTCACCACGGAGGTGTTGACCCACTCGTGGAGGTGGCCGTCGCAGACGGCCTGGGTGCCGCCGATCCCGGCGGAACGGTTCCCCTGGACGAGGGTGGAGCTGACGAAGACGGGGCCGGCGCTGTCGTCGAGGCAGCGGTACATGCCGGAGATCGTCACCGTGCTGTCGTCGCCGACGGTTCCGTAGCCGTAGACGGAGAGGTCGTCGGCGGCGTGGCTGTCGAGCGCCTGGCCGTTCAGGACAGGGCCGTCGAGGGCGGTGCCGTTCAGGGCGGGGCCGTCGAGGGCGGGCCCGGCGGAGAGGCCGTCGGCCCCTCCGGCGTGGGCGAGAGGGGCGACGGCGGCGGAGGCGAGCAGGACGCCTGCGGCGAGGACGAGTCGGACGCGCATGAGCGGGGTCCCTTCGGGGTGGGGGGAAGGTACTGCCCGCCAGGGATACCGGATCCAGCCACCATTTGGCCGAAACTCACCCTATTGGGGGCGAGTTGAGCAACTTTCGGTAGTGAATACGGTCGTACGGTCCGTCCACGCGCCGCTCGACGACCTCATAGCCGTACCGCTCGTAGACCTTCTGGTTCTCCCACATCATCGCGTTGGTCAGCAGCCTGACCTCCGGAAGCCCGAGCTGACGCGCCCGGGACTCCACGAAGCCGAGCAGCCGGCGGCCCAGGCCGGTGCCCTGGGCGTCGGGGTGGACGGCGACGTTGTCGAGATAGAGGTGGTCGGCCTCGGTCCTGAGGACCACGAGGCCGACCACCGGGTCACCGGCGACGAACACCCTCCCGGCGGCCACGTCCGCCGCGTGGTCCGCCTCCATCGGGGCCGGTACGAGACCGATCCGGTCGATGTAGTGGTGGTAGGCCGCGTCGGTCACGGCCTTCACCCTCGGGACGTCGGAGCTCGTCGCGCGGCGGATGTCCTGTGTCATGCCGACACGTTACGACGCCGGACGACCACCTTCCTCAGCAGCGGCCAGGCGAGCAGGAGGACGACGACCGCGTACACGGTGATCGAGAACGGCGTGTTCACCAGACCGGTCACCGAACCGTCGCTGATCTGCAGGGCGCGGCGCAGCTGCTGTTCGGCGGCCGGGCCGAGGATGACCCCGATGACGGCCGGCAGGACCGGGAGTCCGTACCTCCGCATGCCGAGTCCGATCAGGCCGATGACCAGCAGGATGACCAGGTCGAGGGCCTCGCCGCCCACCGCGTACGCGCCGACGGCGGCGAAGAAGAGGATGCCGGCGTAGAGGTACGGGCGCGGGATGCGCAGCAGCTTGGCCCAGACGGGGGCGAGCGGCAGGTTGAGCGCGAGCAGCAGCACCATGCCGACGAACAGCGAGGCGATGAGCCCCCACACCAGGTCGGGCTCCCGCTCGAAGAGCAGCGGCCCGGGCTGGATGCCGTACTGCTGGAACGCGGCCAGCATCACGGCGGCGACGGCCGTCGTCGGCAGCCCGAGGGTCAGCATCGAGACGAGCGTCCCGGCCGCCGAGGCCGAGGCCGCCGACTCGGGTCCGGCCACGCCCTCGATGGCGCCCTTGCCGAACTGCTCCTTGTGCTTCGAGAGACGCTTCTCCGTCACGTACGACAGGAAGGTCGGGATCTCCGCACCGCCGGCCGGGATCGCGCCGAACGGGAAGCCGATGAGGGGGCCGCGCAGCCAGGACTTCCAGGTGCGCTTCACGTCGTCCCCGCCCAGCCAGGGACGGCCGACCGGGATGGCCTCCCCCGCCGTGCGGCGCAGGTGCGCCGCGACCCAGAGGGCCTCGCCGATGGCGAAGAGTCCGACCGCGACGATGACGACGTCGACGCCGTCGGCGAGCTGGAGCGAACCGAAGGTGAGGCGCTGCTGCCCGGTCATCTGGTCGAGGCCGACCAGACCGATCGTGAGGCCGATGAGGAGGGAGGCGAGACCGCGGATGCGGGAGGAGCCGAGGACCGAGGTCACCGCGATGAAGGCGAGGACCATCAGGGCGAGGTAGTCGGGGGCGCCGATGTCGACGGCGAGCGCGGCGACCGTCGGGGCGAGGACGACGAGCAGGATCGTGCCGATCATGCCGCCGGCGAAGTGACCGATGGCGGCCGCGGCGAGCGCCTGCGCGCCCCGGCCCGCCTTGGCCATCGGATTGCCCTCGATGGCGGCGACGACGGCCGCGCTCTCCCCGGGGGTGTTGAGGAGGATCGAGGTGGTGGAGCCGCCGAACATCGCGCCGTAGTAGATGCCGGCGAACATGATGAACGCGCCGGTCGGTTCGAGGCCGTACGTCACCGGGAGCAGCAGGGCCACGGCCATGGCGGGGCCGATGCCGGGCAGGACGCCGATGGCGGTGCCGAGGAGCACGCCGATGGCGGCCCACAGCAGGTTCATCGGGGTGAGGGCGGTGCCGAAGCCGTCGATGAGGGAGTTCAGGGAATCCATGGGTCAGATCACTCCCATCAGCGGACCGCCGGGCAGCGGGACGCCGAGCAGCTTGTCGAAGACGACGTAGGTCAGGAGCGAGAGGGCCGCCGCGATCAGCGGGTCGCGGTGGAAGTGGCGGCTGCCGAGGGCGTACGCCGCGCCCCAGAAGAGGAGCGCTCCGGCGACGGGGAAGCCGACCGGGCCGATGAGGACGGCGAAGGCGAGGAAGACACCGGCGAGGAGCAGGACCGTGCGCCAGTCGGCGGGCTCCGTCAGGTCGACGTCCTCACCGGCCTCGGCCTCGCCGCGGCCGCCGCGCAGGACGTCGGCGGAGAGGAGGACGGCGACGACGAGCAGTCCGCAGCCGACCACGAGGGGGACGGTGGCGGGGCCGACGGGACCGCGGCCGGCGAGGTCGGCGTCGAGGGTGAGGGCGTCGGTGAGGACGAGCAAGCCGAGGACGAACAGCAGGACGCCGACGCCGAGTTCGGACCGCTCGCGCCACCAGGAGGCGAGGTTCCCCTTCCTGCTGTTCACGGATGCGGCACTCACGGACGAGGTGCTCTCGGTTTCGGCGCTTTCGGATTCGGCGCTCTCGGATTCGGCGCTTTCGGATTCGGTGCTCACAGACCGAGCTCCTTCAGTACGGAGCCGACGCGGCGGTCCTGTTCGGCGAGGAAGGTGCCGAACTCCTCGCCGGGCAGGAAGGCGTCGTTCCAGCCGTGGGTCTTCAGCGACTCGCGCCACTGCGGGGAGTCGTGCAGCTCGGTCACCAGGGTGACGAGCTTCTCGCGCTCGGCGTCGGAGAGGCCGGGCGGGGCGACGATGCCGCGCCAGTTGGTGAACTCGGTGTCGAGACCGGCCTCCCGGAGGGTGGGGGCGTCGAGGCCGGGCACGCGCTTCGGGCCGGTCACGGCGAGGAGCCGCAGCTCCCCGGCCTTGATCTGGTCGAGGTACTCGCCGACGCCGGAGACTCCGAAGGCGACCTTGTCGCCGAGGATGGAGGCGAGGAGCTCGCCGCCGCCGTCGAAGGGGACGTAGTTGACGTCCTTGGGGGCGATGCCGGCGGCCTGGGCCATCAGCATCGGGGCGAGGTGGTCGGGGCCGCCGGGCGAGGAGCCGCCGCCGACGGGCAGCTTGCCGGGGTTCTTCTTCCAGGCGGTGAGCAGCTCGTCGATGGTCTTGTACGGGGAGTCCTTGCCGACCACGACGATGTCCTGCTCCTCGGTGAGCCTGGCGATCGGGGTGGTGTCGGCGAGGGTCCTGGGGGTCTCGTTGGTGTGGACGGCGCCGACCACGCCGAGGCCCATGGACATGGCGAGGCGGCCGTTGCCGCGTTCGCCGACGAGCCGGGTGAGGCCGACGGTGCCGCCCGCGCCGGGCAGGTTGAAGACCTCGATGTCGCCGGTGAGGTCCGCCTCCTCGGCGTTCTTGGCGGCGGTGCGGGCGGTGATGTCGTAACCGCCGCCGGGGGTGTTGGGGACCATGAAACGCAGGCCGGGTATCCGGGTGCCGGTGTCGGAGCCGCTGCCGGGACTGAGCAGCGGCGGGCCCGCCAGCACCAGGAGCGCGGCCCCGAGGAGGGCGTAGGGGGTGCGCAACCGCACGTGTGCCGCCTCTCAGCTGTAGGGGAAAAGGGGATGTGAAGTGGCCCACATGTTGCCCTCGCGTTAAGAAGCTGTCTCTCTTCCGCAATCAACGGACGTTGTGGTCGTTGTGGTCGGGACCTAGCGTGGGTCGTCGTGACGAACGTGCTGGTGGTGGACGACGACTTCATGGTCGCCAAGCTGCACTGCCGCTATGTGTCGGCGGTGGCGGGCTTCACGGTGTCCGGGGTCGCGCACAGCGGCGCCGACGCCCTGCGCGCGGCCGAGCGGCTCAGGCCCGACCTGGTGCTGCTCGACGTGTTCCTGCCGGACATGGACGGCATCCAGGTGCTGCGGGAGCTGCGCGCGGCGGGCCTGGGCATGGACGCGCTCTTCATCACGGCGGCCCGGGACGTGGGCACGATCCGCGAGGCGCTGCGGGCGGGGGCGCTGCACTATCTGATCAAGCCGTTCAGCCAGGCGGCGCTGCACGAGCAGCTCCGCCATGTGGCCTCGCTGCGCAGCCGCCTCGACGAACTCGACGAGGCCCGCCAGGAGGACGTCGACCAGATCTTCGGCACCCGCCCCCGCGGCTCCCGGGAACTCCCGAAGGGCCTGGCCGCCCACACGGCCGACCTGGTCGACTCCGTCCTCCGCGCGCACCCGGAGGGCCTCTCGGCCACGGAATGCGCGGAAGCCGGCTCCCTGTCCCGGGTGAGCGCCCGCCGCTACCTGGAGTACTTCGCGGAAACGGGCCGGGCGGAGATCACCCTGCGGTACGGCGGCACGGGACGACCGGAGCGCCGCTACCGGCGACTGGGCTGACGCCTTCGGCGCCGGAGGTTCCTCAGGCGTCGCTTAGTGGTTCCGTAAGCGACTCCCGGGGCGAACCCGCTGATCGCACGCCGCTTCGACCGATCACGGAGGTGCGAGGGGAGCCAAACAGGGAGCCACGCCGCCGGAGACGGCCCTACTCCTTCGGCTCCTCGGTCCCGACGAAGATGTCATCCATCGCCTCGGCCCCTTCGGTGATGACTGGGCGAATCTGCTTCCGGTACACCTTCTCCGTGACTTGCGTGTTGCTGTGGCCGGCCACTCGGGCGATGACCTCGATCGGGATCCCGTGAGCGGAGAGAACGGAGACGAAACTCGTCCGGAGCTCCCTCGGCGTCCACGTCTTGGGGTCCTCGAACCCGGCCTCCTTGAGCAGGCTACGGAACGCTCGGCGCACAGCCTCGGCCGTGCGCTGCTGGCCACTGTCCGTGCCGAAGACGAAGCCCTCATCGCTCCAGGCGAGTCCCAGCAAGCGTCGCTGCACCTGCTGAGCCTGGCGAAGGGACCGAAGAACGGCGACGAGCTGCTGCGGCATGGCCAGCGTCCTGCGGCTCTTCCTCGTCTTGGTCTCCCCCTGGCGTCGCACGGATCGCCAGACTTCGATGTGCGGCATCGTGCCGTCCGGCACCTCCAGCTTCACGTGGTTCCACGTGAGGGGCCGTACTTCCTCGGTTCGAATGCCCAGCAACAGCGAGAGGGCCAGGTAGGCGTGGATCCAGGAACCGGGCATAGCGCTGAGAGCGCCCGGATCCTCCTTGGTGACCCGGAGAGCCCAGAGATCCAGCGTCGGGGCGAGGAGGAGGAGATCGGGGAGGGCGTCGCGTACAAAGTGCGGGAGGTCATGAAGCTCTACCGTCCTCTCTACGCACTGTCCGGCATCGAGTTTCGACTGCACCGGTCGACGCTCCACAACTCGCTGTATCGCTCCGACGACGAGTGGCTCGTGAACACTCAGGTCTACGGAGTCAGCGCACCCATGGCCCCGGTACTGCACCTGAGGAAGGTGGCAGGCGCCGAACTCGTCTCCACCTACCAGCAGAGCTTCGAGAAGGTGTGGAGCGAGGCCGTACCCATCGAAGGGCAACCATGACCCGCACGGACTACTTCGACGATCCTGCAGCCCCGAAAGCCAACTCCATCGTGCCGGCGGTGACCGCCTTCGTAGTCAACGAGGAAGGTGAGGTTCTCTTGGAACGCCGCTCGGACAACGGCCGTTGGGGCATGCCTGGGGGCGTCCAGGAGATCGGCGAAAACATCGCCGGAACCGTCAGGCGAGAGGTCTTGGAAGAGACAGGGATCTCAGTCGAAGTGATCGGCTTGGTCGGCATCTTCACCGACCCTGGCCATGTGATCGAGTTCTCTGACGGTGAGGTCCGCCAGGAGTTCTCGCTGTGCTTCCGGGCAAGGGCCATCAGCGGCGAGATCAAGGTGAGCTCGGAGTCTTTCGAAGTTCGATGGGTTCCACGGTCCGATGTCGAGTCGCTCGACATGGCGCCCACGACGAGGCTGCGCCTCGAAGAGGGCTTCCGCGAATCACCCGTCCCCCGGATCAGCTGAACCTCTCCTTGGCGGCCACGGCCCTGCGCTGCTGTACACGTTCCACTCGATTCAGCAGCTCGGGCCGCGCTGCCGAGACAGCACGGAATACGACGTGCCCAGGTCCGTACCGGTCCAGCACCTCCATCAACCGCTGAGCAGGGTCAACCAGCTGCCCCGTGGGACTGCTGGTCAGGTCGCAAAAGGTGATCGCGTCCACCAACTCATGCTCCGCCGGCCCGAACTCGTCGAGGGCCTCGGACAGCCCAAGCTCGACGGCCTCCCACGGAGAGGACGTGTGGAAGGCGACGATGCTGCACAGGCGAGGGTCAGCCCCCACCACATCCCGAAGGTACCGGGCGCCGTCGATCATGTGCTACCCCGTGTCCACGGCTTCTCGCGCATAGCCGACGTCGTGTGCGATGGCTGCTGCTGCCAGCAGTTCAGCATCTTCGCCGAGGGCTGGCGCCAGCGCCAAAGCCTGGGAGTAGACCCGCTGAGAATGAGCCCACCGATCCGGGAGGCGATCGGCAAGCAGGGACTCTGCGAGGTCATGTGCCCACTTGGCCAACTTCACGGTGCGTACCTTCCGGATTCGTCTCGATTCACGGTGCCGAGCTAACGAACCGCCCAACGCCGTGCTGGGCTCTCACATACCCGGCTGTCTCCAGCTCGCGTACGGCGCGCCGCACGGTGCCTCGGGACACGCCATAGGCTTCCGCCAGCTCCGCCTCGCTGGGCAGGCGGGCACCAACTGGGAGTGTTCCCTCGCGCATGCGCTTCTGAAGGTCCAACATGATCTGCTCGTATGGCGCCACCTTGCTTGACGCCGCCACCTGCCGTCCGACACCCGGAACCGTTGCGATGTCGCCCGACTCTTCCAAGGCGCGCAGGGCTCGCCGGACGGTCGTACGGGCTACGCCGAACTCCCGCCCGATCTCCGCCTCGGAAGGCAGGCCGTCACCGTAGGCCCCCTCAGCGATTCGCGCACGCAGAGCCTCCGAGACCACGAGATAGGTCCCACGCGGACTTGCTTGAGACACACTTACCTCCTGTGACAGTCAGCCCCGGACAGCTTCTCAAGCTTCCCACGAGCGCTGCTCACGACGCCGCTGCGGGGGCCGCCTCGTAGTGGCTTTTGCCAGGCAGGTCGCCCCGCAGAGCCATTTGAAGGAGGTTCCGGGCGACATTCTTCATTCTTTGAACCATCTGATGAGAGAATTCAATCTCCGTCGACTTCTCAAAGAAGCTGAACGCAAACGCTCCAGGCGAGCTTTCTCCGCCATAAAGGCGCCCAGTATGAACGGTCTTCGACCTGCTGGAGTAGACACGATTAAGCTCCTCCGCTTCGTCAGGACTCAGCACCAGCTTGAGCGTCTCTCGGAATTTCGCCCCAATGTTCAGATGCCCCTTACATCCCGGACAGCGCTGCTCATGGAAAAGGCTCAGAGAAATCGCCTCGACCACGGCCACGAAGGAAACGAGGGCCAGGCTATCGTGCTCATCCTGGACCCGAACCCCTTCCATGTACATTCCAATGGCAGCATCCAGTCTCTTCTGCCTCTTCAGCCGCTGCCACGCACCGTTAATCCAGTCCGGCACTTCGAGTACGTCTACTGTTGAAACAGAACGAGACTCCCCATGCATTGACTCCGACATCCACGGAGAAACGTCCGGAGCGTACCGCTCACCCAACTCCAACGGTGCTGCCGCTTCTCTCACATCAACGAAGAATCCCCAAGCCACAGACAACAGCCCTACCAGGCGGTTGAGATTCTCCGCCGCATCCTTTTGCACGTGCTGCCAGTCGTAGCCGGAGCTGCGACCTCGCACAAGGATCGGTACAGAGTCATAGATCTTCCATGAGCTCAACGAGGCATTAACACGCCATGGCTCACGGAAAATGCGCTCCGTGGAGGAGAACCGGATCTCGGCTATATCGCACGGGTCCCCCATCTTAACGACCCGGTCCCCCATCTTTGAGGGCAACGTGCCGATTATGGCAGTCCATTCGTGCACCTTATGTGGCTCTCTTAGCCCCTCGAGTGCCTCAGAGACGGCCGCCGTCCACACGGTTACGTCCAGTTCAGCCTCAGCCTCCCCCGTTCCACATATCCACAAATTCACAACGCTTTCAGTTTTAGGTAGAATCAGCAGCCGCGTATCGAGTTGCCCCTCCCCTGCCCCGACACGCAGCTCAATGAATTCGCCAATATC
This sequence comes from Streptomyces sp. CB02980, assembly GCF_014451325.2. Lineage (GTDB taxonomy): Bacteria > Actinomycetota > Actinomycetes > Streptomycetales > Streptomycetaceae > Streptomyces. The sequence goes on from NZ_JACSCH020000005.1 coordinate 356,334, forward strand.
CCCTCCCCGACGCAACCCGAACCCAGCACACCCCCGCACATCGGCAAAGTATTTGTGAATACGCTGAACCCACTCGTCTCCCTTTCTTGCCCAATCGATCTCGAATTCTCCGAGAGATTTGCTCCATCTGAAGTCCACAGCCATACCCTCTCTTCTTCAAAAGGGCTGCCATCCTGGCAGCCGAGGCAGCATCTCGCAGCCTATTTTGGGGTGTTGAGCCATCTCGCGACGGCCGGGAGAGCTCCGGCAAGTGACGGTGCGGGCCCACCATCGAGCAGATCGACCGCGGTGGCGGACATGAAGCAGGGCCGCGTCCTGGAGGCCGAGTGCTGGTGAGCCGCGCGAGGAGGATGCTGGAGCGGGTACCGGACGGTTCCTACGGGGCCACGACGGTCAGCAGGAAGCCGAACACCTCCGTACTCGATCAGCGGGCCGCCCGGAAGCTCCTCGACGCCGAGGGCCTGGCCGTGGCTCTGATGGAGCGGGCGCCCACGATCGATATCACGCTTAATCCGGAAGCGGAGGCAGTTTACGAGGACTGACCCGTCGCTGTTGCGGACCTCAGTACCTTCGTCTCGGCGCGGGACTTCCATCTTTCAGACATGCTCGCGGGGCTGGATGCCCGCCTCGCCGCCATCTGCTGACGCCGCACCGCCCAACGTCTCGGCTGGCGAAGCTGGCCGGGGCTTCTTTCTTGGAGGTACTCATGGCTGAGTTGCAAGAGGTCATCGCATACCTGGCTCACGGAGACGCGAAAACCGAGAACTGGAAGTTCGCCGTCGTCGTCCACCCGTGGTGGGAGGGGAAGACGAAGAAGCCCGTCCGCGGACTGGACTACAGCGAGATTCTCGTAGCCGACCCGGAAACCGGAACGATCCGCTTCGCCAGGCACCACTCCCGGCCCCTCATGGGCGGGTGGCACGACCGTGTCATGAGCGGCGGGCCACGTCAGAACCTTCACGGAGGCGCCGCTGGGAATCTTGATTGGGAAGCCGCCCGCGAGCACATCATTCAGGCCGCTCCCGCTGATTTCGACTACGAAAATGACTGCGTGGCCTGGTTCGATAAACTTCCCGCCGCCGAGGAATTTGCCATGATCTTGCGAGAAATATTGAACCACTTCGTGACGACTTCCGAGTGACCTGATCCATCGGACAGCACCGCTCCCTGCGGGAGCGTCGTTCCTAGTAAATGCACAAGTCAGGCTATTTTCGCGGTGCACTGCCTCCGGTGCCGGCGGCAGGCGCTATCCGCCAACCCTGGCTCCAACATGAGCAACATCGGGGCACGACCGGAGCAAGAGCGACGCAGGAGCAAGCGCATGGCTCAGTCCGACAGGCGCATGGGCCCGGCAGTGCCAGCGCTGTGGACCTCGTACTGCTCTTGCTCCTTGCAGAGGGCTCCTTGCACTCCGCCGAATTTGGGCCGGTCAGAAGCGTGGACAGCGTGGGGGATGCCGTCCCGCTTCTCCCTGCCTGCAGGCGCGACGGGTCTTCGGCAGTGCGGCTGTGCGGTCCTCGATACTGTGCAGCGGACTCATGATGCACACGAGGGGAAGCCGTTCATGCCCGATCTCAGCACCTTCATATCCGAGGGCTTCGGTTCGGTGGCGACCGCAGTGGTGTCCCTTCTGGCAATCCCGGGCGTCATCATCGCCGGCCACATCCAGGGCAAGAACGCCCGCCTGGCGGGGGAGGCGCAGGCCAAGGCAGCCCTCGAAGCGGCGAAGGAACAGGCCCACCTCTCCTACCGCGCCGCCCTCGACAGCGCCAAGGAGGTCTCCCGAGAGAACCACGCCCAGTGGCAGCGAGACCGGTGCCAGGAGGTCTGGGCGGACTACGTGAAAGAACTTGACCTGTTGTTGCCGAAGGTAGCAGCCAACGACCAGGAAGCCCGGTCCGATGACTTGCTGAAGGCGTACGCCATGGTGGAGCTACTGAGCCCGCCAAGCGTCTTGACCAAGGCCAGCGAGGCAAGGGACGGGGGGCTGGACTTCACGACGGCGCTGTACCTAGAACACATGGAGCGCAACAACTACATCAGGTTGGCCCGGGCGAGGCGACGACTGGAGGGAGCTGTGACGGCAGCGTCACGGCTGTCTCGAGCTCCAGGAGACAGCTTCGTCGAGCAGGTTCAGATTTCTGCCGATGAGTGGGATTACGTGGGACCGGAATCCCACTCGGAGTGGGAGGACATGTCGGAGAGGTTCGAGCAAGGCGAGACCGCTCGTGCTGCCCTTGAGGCGCTGGACGAAGCGGCACAGGCACTCGGAGACGAAGCGGCAGAGAACCGAGCCTGTGAGGCCCTTATGGCCGCTGCCTTGAGCGAATCGGAAGCCGCTTCGCTGAGCCGTACTGCATGCGTGGACCGTGAAGCACAGGTTGAAAGGCTGGCACAGAAGCGGGTGGCGTTGAGGGGTCTTAGGGACGCATTCGTCGCGGAGGCTCGCAAGGAGCTGGACGCCCTGGGAGCGTAGTCCCCCTGGCCAACGTCGTTCCCGTCTGCTTGTGTCTCCGTCCACGAGACAGGTCAACCGCCTGGAAGCCTGGGCATCAGAGCTAAGGACTGTCCCCTGACTCTGGAAACTGCTTGCTGGTGTTCGGTTCACCTCCTCATCCGGGATCCCGTTGAAGCCGCGGGCCGGGGCGGAACCGGACAAGCCGATCCGGCTTCGGTAACCCGTCAGCCTCTGCCCCGCGTCACGGGACGATGCTTAACCTTGCGCGGTCCGATTTCCTGGTCGCTGTGTTGGATGTCGGCGGGCTCCAAGAGGGACTGCCGAAGCCATATCGCCGCTCCCTGTGTGGCTCCCCAGGAGAGCCACACAGGGAGCCACCGCCCACGACATCCAGCGAACGCAGACGAACGCCCACGACCCAACACAGCCTGGTGGCCCAGCGCTTGGGGGCCCTGCGGCAGGCGCTCCCTCAGCCCACTCTTAGTGGTTCCTTAAAGCGGTCCTAAGGATCGTCTTCTCCGGCTCTCCAGCGGGTCTTTCACGGATTCGGGCGGCTAGTTTTCTGGGCATCCCCCCACCTCACCCTCGTGAAGGAGCTGTCCCCCCATGACTTCTCGCCGTACCGCCGCCGTCACCGCCACCGCGGTTCTGGCTCTCTCCGGGCTCGCCTCCGGGCCCGCGTTCGCGCACGGGTCGATGACCGATCCGGTGAGCCGGGTCTCGGCCTGTTACGCGGAGGGGCCCGAGTCGCCGAAGTCGGCGGCGTGCAAGGCGGCCGTGGCGGCGAGCGGGACGCAGGCGTTCTACGACTGGAACGCGGTGAACATCGCCAACGCCGCCGGGAAGCACCGTGAGCTGATCGCGGACGGCAAGCTGTGCAGCGCGGGGAACGACAAGTACCGGGGGCTCGACCTCGCGCGGGCCGACTGGCCGGCGAGCCCGATGGCCTCCGGGGCGCACACCTTCCGTTACAAGGGGACCGCGCCGCACCGGGGCTCGTTCGCGCTGTACGTGACGAAGGACGGGTACGACCCGTCGAAGCCGCTGAAGTGGTCGGACCTGGAGGACAAGCCGTTCGCCACGGTGACCGACCCGCGGATGGAGAGCGGCGACTACGTCTTCCAGGGCACGGTGCCGAACAAGTCCGGCCGCCACCTGATCTACTCGATCTGGCAGCGCTCCGACTCCCCCGAGGCCTTCTACACCTGCTCGGACGTGGTGTTCGGGAAGGACAGCGGCGGCGGTACGGCCCCGGCGCCGACCGCCTCCGCGCCGAGCGACGAGCAGATCGAGGACGGTCAGGACGAGTCCTCGGTCGAGCACGGCGGGCACGGGGACGGTGACGCCTCCACGGGTGCGGAGGAGACCGCGGCCGCCCCCGAGCCGAGCCGGGAGGCGAGTCACGGGGCGGGCCACGAGACGCAGCCCGCTCCGTCCGCCGAGGCCTCCTCCGCCGCGCCCAACGAGCCCGCTCCCGCCGCCGGTTCGGACTCCGGCTCCGGTGAGGTGCTCGCCGAGACCGGTGGCGACGCCACCACCCCGTATCTCGCGGTCGGTGGCGCCGCCGTGCTCGCGATCGGCGCGGCCGTGCTCTTCGGGTCGACGCGCCGGCGGCGTACCCAGGGCTAGGAGGACTAGCCGATCACCGAGAGGCAGGTGGTCGGGGTCGCGTGGGCCGGGTCGAGGGCGTTCTCCACCTCGTGGAAGGTGACCCGGTCCACCGTGCCGATCGCCACGTGCTCGGACAGGTCGAGCGCGCACTTGTCCTGGATCAGGACGTTGGTGACGTTCGGGCCGCTCAGGAACTGCGAGCGGTACGGGGTGACCACCTCGTCGTACTGGGTCGCGATGACGTGGTAGCGGACCCCGGGCACGGTGTCGCCGCCCTGGTTGAGCTTGGTGATGAACGGCGAGCCGGCGATCTGGTCGGCGAGCCCGGGGGTGTTGGCCTTGATCAGGTCCTCGGCGCCGGGGAAGTACGGCAGGAGCCTGGTGAGGCCGAGCAGGGTGGTGCCGTGGTTGTCGGGGGCGATCCCGACGAGCGCGTTCACCTTCTGGGCCCCGCCGAGGAACTTGAGGTACCAGCGCGGCATCATGCCGCCCTGCGAGTGTCCGACGATGTCGACCTCGGGGGCGCCGGTGGCGGCGAGGACCCGGTCGACGTAGGTGTCGAGCTGTCCGGCGGAGGCCTCGATGGGGCCGAGACCGTGGAAGAAGGGCACGTTCGGCAGCTGGCCGTAGTCGAGCGAGAAGACGCAGTAACCGCGGTTGACCAGGTACGGCGCGAGGACGAGCCAGTTGTCGACGGAGTTCCCGAGGGTTCCGTGGACGAGGACGACGGGCCGCGGGTGCGCGGCGGAGGGCTTGCAGGAGTAGTCGTTCCAGCCCCGACTGGTGGTGGCGGTCTCGGCCCGGGCCGAGGCGGCGGTGGTCGGCGCGAGGGTGGCGGCAGCGGCCAGCAGCAGGACGGACAGTGCTCTGACGGCGTGTTTCCAGGGCAGCATCGGGCGATCTCCTTGCGGCTCAAGGGGATGGTGGGGGTGCTACGCCCTGCGGTCCGGACCACAAGTGGGGATGCGCGGTGGGGATGCGCTTCAGCCAAGCTACGCACGGGTAGCCTTGGCTGGGAAGTTACGCGTCGGTAAAAAGTGATGTGTCGTCACAAGAGCCTGGCGAAAGGGCCGTCAGGCCGCCAGTGATCCCGGCAGGACCGCCCGCGGACCGAATTTCGCCCGTGCCTTGTCGGCCACCGCCTCGATCCGCCGGGCCTTCTCGTCCGCCGGGTCCAGGGACAGCTGGTGTGCCGCGCCCTCCGCGCCCGCAAGCCCTTCGGCGCGCAGGGCGATGCCCCGCACCCGGGCCCGCTGGAGGCCGAAGGAGTCGTGGACGGCGTACGCGAGGGTGGTGAGCGCCGCCGAGTGGGCGGTGGGTTCGGGCAGGGCACGGCTCCGGGTGGTCGTGGTCCGGTCCGCGTACCGCACGGTGACGGCGAGCGCGCGGCACACCTGCCCCTCCGCGCGCAGCCGGGTGCCCAGTTCCTCGGCGAGCGAGAGGAGGGCCCGGCGCTGCTGCGTCCGGTCGGTCTCGTCGTGCGGGAAGGAACGTTCGGCCGCGACCGACCGGGAGGCCGTGTGCGGGACGACGGGGGTGCGGTCGACGCCCCGGGCCCGCTCCCACAGCTCGCGGCCGGTCTTCGCGCCGACGAGCCGCTGGAGCACGGCGAGCGGCGCGTCCGCGACGCGGCCGACGGAGTCGAGTCCGTAGCCGCAGAGGGTACGGGCGGTGGCGCGGCCGACGCCGTCGAGCGCGACGACCGGCCGGTCACGCAGGAAGGCCGCGGGGTCGTCGACGACCAGGGTGACGCCGGGCCGGGCCTCGCTCGCGGCCATCCGGGCCAGCATCGGGTTGGGGCCGGCTCCGATGACGCAGTCGACGCCGTACAGGGCGAGGGCCCTGACCCGGATCACCGAGGCGAGCTCGGCCGGGCTCCGGCCGAAGTAGCGCAGCGCACCGCGCACATCGGCGAGCGCCTCGCAGGGCGGGGCCGCCTCGACGACGGGGGTGAACTCGGCGAGCAGGTCGATCAGCGGGGGAAACAGGGCCTCGGCCCCTCCCCTCCCGAAAGCATCGGAAGCGGGGGAATCCAGCCGGAACCGCACACAGAGGATCATGTCCCTCTCCTCCGTCTCGTGTCCCTGTTCACCCATGGGCGGTTTGTCCCTGAACGCCCCCTCCCACTCCCTCACCCTAGAGCATGTTCGAATATTTGTGCGAGTGCGATGACGCGATGATGCGATGTCAACCAAGGTTGACATGCGGGCGCCTGTCAACGTAAGTTGACGTCATGACCGATGCGACCGATCTCGCCGCACGGGCGGGTGACCGCGACCCACGGGTCGGACTACGGGCCGTCTCCGCCCTGCGGCGACTGCTCGAACAGCTGGAAGCCGTCCAGGTGCGCAGCGCGCGCAACCAGGGGTGGTCGTGGCAGGAGATCGCGACCGAACTGGGTGTCAGCCGACAGGCCGTCCACAAGAAGTACGGGAGGCAGTGATGTTCGAACGGTTCACGAAGGCCGCGCGCACCGTGGTGAAGGGCGCGGTCGAGCACGCGGAGCGGGGCGGCGCGACGGTCGTCACCCAGGAGCACCTGCTCCTCGCCCTGCTCGACGGGGAGGGCACCCGGGCGGCGGACGCGCTGCACACGCTGTGCCCGCCGGACCGCCGGCCGTCCCTGGTGGCCGCGCTGACCGGCGCCCGGCGCCGGGCGGGGCTCTCCCGCGCGGACGAGGAGGCCCTGGCGGACCTCGGCATCGACGTCGGCGCGATCGTGGCGCGGGTGGAGGAGGCCCACGGCGAGGGCGCGCTGGCGGGCGACCGCAAGGACTCCGGTTGGTGGTCGGGTCGCCGGTCCTTCTCGCGGGAGGCCAAGACCGTCCTGGAGAAGTCCCTCCGGGTGGCACTGGCCCGCAAGGACCGGGAGATCGGCGACGAGCACATCCTGCTCGCGCTCACCACGACCGGCGGGGTCGTCGCGGAGGTCCTGGCCGACCACGGGGTGACGTACGCGTCCGTCGACACGGCGGTCTCCGGGGCGGCGACCGCCTGATCCGCGGCGGCTCGTCCCGTGGAGCGGCTCAGCCCGCCGAGCCCGGGCTGCTGTGCCACAGCTTCCGTCCACTCGGAGTCCCTTCACCCGCCGGCTCGAGGTCGGCCCAGGGGTTCATCTCGTAGCCGGTGGACATCGTGATGCGGCGGCCGGAGTCGGCGGACTCGCCGTCGCCCGTGGCGGGCTCGGCGGGTTCGGCGAGCCGTCCCCCCACCGCGTCCAGGCCGCCGGACGCCCGGAGTTCGACGAGTTCGGCGAGGTTCCAGGCGGCGGCGCCGACCACGCTGACGCTGCGCGGGCCGCGCCGCTGCACCACTCCCCTGACCAGCAGCAGCCAGGAGTGGAAGACGGTGTGGGCGCAGCGCTCGTGGGCGTCGTCGAAGAAGGCGAGGTCGACCAGGCCGGTGCCGTCGTCGAGGGTGGTGAAGATGACGCGCTTGCCGGAGCGGATCGGCGGGGTCTGGGTGGCGGCCTTGGCGCCCGCGACGAGGACGGTCATGCCGTGCGGGGTCTCGCGGAGGCGCTGGGCGGAGACGACGCCGAGTTCGCGGAGGAAGGCGTGGTGGTCGCCCATGAGGTGGCGGGAGGCGTCCATGCCGAGGATGCCGAGCTCGGCGCTGAGGCGTTCCGTCTCGTCGAGGTCGGGCAGGCCGATGGGGGCGGTCTTCCCGCCCTGGGCGAGCGGGAGTTGACCGCCGTGCGAGGCGGCTCCCCGCTGGATGCGCCGGAGTTCGGTGAGGTGGAGGAGGAGGTCGCGGCGGTTGGCGCCGAAGGCGTCCAACGCGCCTACCTGGGCGAGCCGTTCGGCGATGGGGATGCGGGGGCGGGCCCGTTCCCAGAAGTCGAGGAGGGAGGCGTACGGCTGCCCCGCCTCGATCCGCACCCCCTCGGCCTCGCTGATGCCGTGGACGTCGGTGAGGCCCAGCCGGAGCCCCCACCGCACCGCAGATTCAGACACCAGTTCGATACGGTGAGCGACCGCCGACCGGTTCACATCCAGCGGCAGCACCGGCACCCCCCGCCGCCGCGCGTCCGCGAGCAGCAGCCGCTTGGGGTACATACCGGGGTCGTGGGTGAGCAGCCCGGCGTAGAAGGCGGCCGGGTGGTGCGCCTTGAGCCAGGCGGACTGGTACGTCGGTACGGCGAAGGCCACCGCGTGCGCCTTGCAGAAGCCGTACGAGCCGAAGGCGGCCACGATCTCCCAGGTACGGGCCACGACCTCGTCCGCGTATCCGCGCGCCGAGGCCTCCCGGGCGAACCAGAGTCTGATCCGGCCCTGCGACTCCGGGTCCGAGAGCCCGCGCCGCACCTGGTCGGCCTCGTCGCGGCCGCAGCCGGTCATGATCCGTACGATCTCGATGATCTGCTCGTGGAAGACGACCACTCCGTACGTCTCCCGCAGCGTCTCCTCCAGGTCGGGGTGCGGGTAGCGGACGGGCGCGCGGCCGTGCCGGGCCTCGATGAAGGGGCGGACCATGTCGGCGGCGACCGGGCCCGGCCGGAAGAGCGAGATGTCGACGACGAGGTCGTGGAAGGTGGCGGGCTGGAGCCGGCCGACCAGGTCGCGCTGGCCCGGTGACTCGATCTGGAAGCAGCCGAGGGTCTCGGTGGAGCGGATGAGCCGGTAGGTCTCGGGGTCGCCCTCCGGGACCGCGTCGATGTCCGGGCGGGTGCCGGTGGCCCGCTCGACCTCGGCGACAGCGTGGGCCATCGCGGACTGCATCCGCACCCCGAGGACGTCGAGCTTGAGCAGCCCCAGGTCCTCCACGTCCTCCTTGTCGAACTGGGACATGGGGAACCCCTCGCCGCTGGTGGGCACCACGGGGGTACGGGCGAGCAGCGAGACGTCCGAGAGCAGGACCCCGCAGGGGTGCATGGCGGTGCCGCGCGGCAGCGCGTCAAGGGCCTCGACCAGCTCCCAGAGCCTTCCGAACCTCTGCCGTTCGCCCGCGAGTTCGCGCAGTTCGGGCAGTTCGTCGAGGGCGGCGAGGGCGTCGCGGGCGCGGATGTGCGGGAAGGCCTTCGCGATCCGGTCGATCTCGGCCGGATCCATGGAGAGGGCCGCGCCCACGTCCCGTACCGCGTGGCGGACCCGGTAGGTCTCGGGCATGGAGACGGTGGCGACGCGTGCGGTGCCGAAGCGGTCGATGATCGCCCGGTAGACCTCGAGCCGGCGGGCGGACTCCACGTCGATGTCGATGTCGGGCAGGGCGGTGCGGCGCTTGGAGAGGAAGCGTTCCATCAGGAGGCCGTGCTCGACCGGGTCGGCGTGGGCGATGCCGAGGAGGTGGTTGACGAGGGAGCCGGCGCCGGAGCCGCGGGCGGCGACCCGGATGCCCTTCTTCCGTACGTCGTCGACGACCTGGGCGACCGTCAGGAAGTAGGGGGCGAAGCGGTGGTGGGCGATGACGTCCAGCTCACGGTGCATCCGGTCCCAGTAGGCGCCCCGTTTCTCGTACCCCTTGAGGATCATGCCGGCGGCGGCCCGGGAGGCGAGGACGCGCTGGGCGGTGCGGTGCTCGGCGCCGACCAGGTGCGGTTCGGGGAAGTGCGCGGAGCCGATGCCGAGGTCGTCCTCGGGGTCGACCAGGCAGGCGGCGGCGACCGTCGCGGTCTGTTCGAGGAGCCGGTGGGCGGTGTCCCGGCGGAAGCCGGCGGCCTCGACGATCCGTTCGGCGGCGGCCAGCATGTCACCGGCCCCCTTGAGCCAGGCGGCTCCGCTGTCGAGCTCCTTGCGGGGGTCGACGGGGACAAGGCGGCGGGCGGAGTCGAGGACGTCGGCCACCGGGCCCTGGCCGGGGTCGGCGTACCGGACGGCGTTGCTGAGGACCGGCCGGACGCCCTGCTCGGCGGCGAAGCCGACGGTACGGGCGGCGAGCCGCAGGGAGCCGGGCCCGGTGCCGGAGCGCCCGTGGTCGACGGCCGTGAGGCGCAGCGCGTCGCCGTACCGGTCGCGCCAGGGCGCGAGCAGCCGGACGGCCCGGTCGGGGCGGCCGGCGGCGAGGGCCTGTCCGACGTCGGAGTCGGGGCCGAGGAGGACGAGAACGTCGTCGTCGCACAGGGCGGACCAGGGCAGCAGGGGTCGCCCCCCTCTCCCGGCGTGGGCGGCGGTGATCATCGCGCAGAGCGAGGCCCAGCCGGTACGGGAGCGGGCGAGGAAGAGGGCTCGGGGCGCGGACTCGTCGACGAAGGCTCCGCCGCGGACGGGGACCCGCCGGATGTCCTGCGGGCCACGTGCGGGCGCCCGCCCGGCGCCCCGGGGGCCGCCACCGGACGCGGACTCCGGCGCCTGCCCCGCTCCCGCTCCGGACCGTCCCGGCCCGGGCCCGGGCGCCGTCGCCTCGTAGGCGAGGTCCACGCCGAACAGGGGGCGGACCCCCGCCTTCGCACAGGCCTTCGCGAAGCGGATCGTGCCCGCGAGGGTGTCGCGGTCGGTCAGGGCGAGCGCGTCCATGCCGCGCTCGGCGGCACGCGCGGCCAGTCGTTCGGGGTGGGAGGCGCCGTAGCGCAGGGAGTAGCCCGACGCGGTGTGCAGATGCGTGAACCCCGGCATGGTGCACCTCCCGGCTCCCGCATCGAAATCGTACGTACGTTCCCACCCCCTCGTTCTTCACCTTAGCCCATTTCGAACGTTCGTACGATAACCGCGCCGGGTCGTCCTCCGGTCAACCATTCGGGCGCATCCCACCTGCGGAAACACCCCCTGCCCCCGAGCGTGGGGGCATGAGCCTCGTCGACGAACTGAAAAGCGCCGTCACCCCCCGAGCCGCCCTCCTCGTCGTCGGCGTCTTCGCCCTCCAGCTGCTGTTCATCACCTCGTACGTCGGAGCCCTGCACCACCCCGAGCCGAGGGACGTCCCCTTCGGCGTCGTCGCACCGCAACGGGTCTCCGCACAGCTCGTCGGACAGCTGGATCGGCTCCCCGGCGCCCCGCTCGACCCCCGTTCGGTCGCCGACGAGGCCACGGCCCGGAACCAGATCCTGAACCGGGACATCGACGGCGCCCTGATCGTCGACCCCACCGGCCGCACCGACACCCTGCTCGTGGCCTCCGGCGGCGGCACCGTGCTCTCCTCGGCCCTGGAGACGATCCTCACCCGCGTGGAGGCGACCCAGCAGCGCACCGTACGGACCGTCGACGTGGCCCCCGCCTCGTCGGAGGACTTCGACGGGCTCTCGGCCTTCTACCTCGTCGTCGGCTGGTGCGTCGGCGGCTACATCTGCGCCGCGATCCTCGCCATCAGCGCGGGCTCCCGGCCCGCGAACCGGGAACGCGCGATCATCCGCCTCGGGGTCCTCGCGGTCTACTCGGTCCTCGGCGGGCTCGGCGGCGCGGTCATCGTCGGCCCGATCCTGGGGGCCCTGCCCGGCAGCGTCGCCGCCCTGTGGGGGCTCGGGACGCTGGTCGTCTTCGCCGTCGGCGCCGCCACCCTCGCCCTGCAGTCGGTCTTCGGGATCGTCGGCATCGGCCTGGCGATCCTGCTCATCGTGGTCGCGGGCAACCCCAGCGCGGGCGGCGCCTTCCCGCTGCCGATGCTGCCCCCGTTCTGGAACGCGATCGGCCCCGCCCTGCCACCGGGCGCCGGTACCTGGGCGGCGCGCTCGATCGCGTACTTCAAGGGCAACGACATGACGAGCTCGATGCTGGTCCTCTCGGCCTGGGCGGTCGTCGGCGTGGTCGTCACCCTGGTGATGTCCTCCCTGAAGCGCAGGCCCGAGTCGGAGCCGATCGCGGACGAGGTCGACACCGCGAGCGGCACACGGATCCGCTGAAGCCGAAAACCCCTGGCCCACCCGCCCATCGGCCGTTACGTTCGCGGGGCAGCACCGACCGTTCCCCGAACCGACAAGGCTCTCCGTGACTTCTGTTCGCCCCGCCCGTCCCGACGAACTCCCCGCCCTGGTCGAGCACTCCGGCGACCCCGAGCGCAACGCCGCCACCCGCGCGTACCTCTCCCAGCTCCTCGACAGCGCGTGCACCCGGCCCGAGTGGTGCCTGGTCGCCGAGGACGGCGACGGCCGGCTCACCGGCAGCGTGGTGCTGTGGACCATGCCGGGACACGAGGTCCCGCTCGCGCTGGTGCTGTTCGAGGCGCCGGAGGACGCCCCGGAGACCGCTGCGGCGCTGCTCGACGCGGCCGCCGTCAAGGCCAGGGAGCTGGGCGCGACGGAGCTGGAGCACGTCGTCGACTCCCCCGCCCAGGCCCCGCAGTTCCAGCGGAGCCCGGAGCACCGGGGCGAGCTGCTGCGGGCGTCCGGGTACGCCGTGATCCGCGACGGCCGCAGGTTCAGCCTGCGGGTCCCCGCCGCGAACGGAACCGGTGACGGCGGACCGGAGGCGTCCGGCGCGCCGGACGGGCTGCCCGCCGACGACCCCCGGCTGACCTTCCGCTCGCTCGCCGAACTCGGCCCCGAGCCCTTCGTCGCGGTCCTCGCCGAGCTGCTCGCCGACACCGCCGACGCCCGCCTCGCGGCCGACGTACGGCAGCACGGCGCCCGGCGCGCGGCCGAGCTGCTCTTCGAGGAGACGGCCGAGCTGAAGCACGAGCCCGCGTGGTGGGAGCTCGGCTACGACGCGGACGGCACCGTCGCCGTGATCAGCCTGCCCGCCGAGAACCCCAGCGTTCCGGTCATCGGTTTCGTCGGCGTCGCCCCCGCCCACCGGGGCAAGGGGTACGCCAGCTCGGTCGTGGTCCGGGGCACGCGCGTCCTGGTCGGCGCCGGGGCCACCGAGATCCGCGGGGACTGCGACGCCGCGAACGTGGCGATGGCCAAGGCCTTCGAGCGTGCCGGGTACGTGAACTTCGCCGACCGGCTGGAGTTCGCCCGCGCCCTCTGATCCCGCGCCCCCCGACGCGGTCCGCCGTACGACGGTGCCGCCCCGTGCTTCCTCGCACGGGGCGGCACCGTCGTACGACGGCGGACTACCGGCCGCAGTACGCCCGGGTCGTCAGTTCCCTCGTCTCGTCGATCATCGGCATCCGGGGGTCGGCCGGCGCGCACCGGTCGGCGTGCGCGTGTCCCGGGTCGGCTAGAAGACGCCGACCCCGTACGCGCTCAGCGCCTCCGTCACGGGCTGGAAGAAGGTCGTCCCGCCCGTGGAGCAGTTGCCGCTGCCGCCCGAGGTGAGGCCGACGGCACGGCTGCCCGAGTAGAGCGGGCCGCCGGAGTCGCCGGGCTCGGCGCAGACGTTCGTGCGGATCAGGCCGGAGACGATGTCGCCGCCGCCGTAGTTCACGGTGGCGTTGAGGCCCGTCACGGAGCCGCTGTGGGTGCCGGTGGTGGAGCCGCGGCGGGTGACGGACATGCCGACGGTGGCGTTGACGGCGCTCGTGATGTCCACGTTGCCGACCGTCCCGGACTTGGTGACGGAGGTGTTGGTGTAGCGCACCAGGCCGTAGTCGTTGCCCGGGAAGCTGGACCCGGCGGTGGTGCCGAGGACGGTGGTCCGGGAGGAGTTGGAGTACCAGGTGCCCGCTCCGTCGGTGCAGTGTCCGGCGGTCAGGAAGTAGTAGTTGCCCGCGCCGTCCCGGACGTTGAAGCCCAGCGAGCAGCGCCAGCTGGTGGCGTAGATCGCGTCGCCGCCGGATATCAGCTTGCTGAACCTTCCGGGGGTGCGTTCGACCCGGATGGCGTCCGCGTTCGCGCCGGCCTGCCGCTTGATCTTCGCGAGGTCGGCCTGGCTGACGGTGGAGTCGGCGGTGACGACCAGCCTGCCGGTGGCGGTGTCGGCGTACCAGGCGGTACCGGCCACGTCCGCGGCGCGGACGGCGTCGCCGGTCGCCGAGAGGGCGGCGGCGTCGAAGGTGCGGGTGCTCTGTGCGGTGTCGGCGGTGCCCGCGCTCGCGGTGGGGGCGGCGAGCGCGGCTGCGGCGGCGAGGCCTGCCGCGACGGCGAGCAGCCGGACGGTTCTCGTGGGGGTGGTGCGCATGGTCCTCACTTCTGTTCCTCCCGAGGGGAATCGGGGGCCCGCCGTGGGGTGCCGGGCCCGTGAGGCGCGGCCCGGGGCCGGCGCTGTGGGGGAGTCTCGGGCCGTACGACTTCACGCCGCAAGGGCGCGATTCGGCCGTACGGCCCTCAACCACCCGACGCCTCGGAGGAGTTGAAGCATGGCCGGTCAGACCGCGCCCAGCCGCCGCTCCCCCGCCGCGACGGCGGTGTCGAGCGTGTTCCCCGGCGGCGGGAACGGGCAGATGAAGTGGTCGGCGAAGGCGCACGGCGGCAGCAGCGCGCGGTTGAGGTCGACCGTCACCGAGCCGTCCGCCGCCGGGGCCGCCGGGCGCAGGAAACGGAAGCGGTAGCTGTCCCGGCCGCTGGTGGCGTCCGCGAAGACCGCCCACAGGGAGCCGTCGTCCTCGACGGCCACCTGGAGGGTGTGCTCGCCGCCGTGCAGCTCGAAGACCAGCTCGCCGGAGAGCCCGAGGCCGCGCTCGCGGCCGTCGGCGTTCTCCACCCGTACGCTGCGCGTCCGCTCGTACGGCCGGAAGACTCCGGGCACCACCCAGCGCTCGTCGTACGGGGTGGCCTCGATGCCCCGGAAGGCGGTACGGGCCTCGGAGCCGGGGTCGAAGTCCCGTACGGCCCAGAGCCCTTCGCGTCGCAGCACCACGATCCGCCGGCCCGCCGACTCGACGCGGGACTCGTGGATCGGGGCGTGGTCGGCGGTGAGCCGGACCGTGCCGGTGAAGGGCTTGCCGTCGACGGTGATCCCGTCCTCGGCGCGGGCACTGAGGAGCACCTCGTCGCCGTCCTCCCGCCACTCCCCCGGAACGGCCGGAATTCGCCCCTCCGGGAAGTCCGAGAGCCAGTGGGTGCCCGTGAGGGAGAGCGGACCGTACGAGGAGGAGACCGCGGCCTCCCGCTGCTCGTGCCAGTGCTGCCACTCCTGCCGGGGGTCGGCCCCCGCGTCCGTACCCGTGCCGCTGTCGTTGTCCGTGCTCATGGTGCTCAACCCTTCCATACGGGCTCGGGAAGCCCGAGGTGCGACCGGAGCGTCGTGCCCGAGTACTCCGTACGGAAGACCCCCCGCTCCTGGAGCAGCGGAACGACCCGGTCGACGAAGTCGTCGAGGCCGCCGGGGGTGAGGTGGGGGACGAGGATGAAGCCGTCGGCGGCGTCCGTGGCGACGAACTCCTCCAGGGCCGCCGCGACCGTCCCCGGGCTGCCGACGAAGGACTGCCGGCCCGTGGACTCGACGACCGTCTGACGGATCGACAGGCCCTTGGCCTCGGAGAGCGCCCGCCACTTCCTGGCCACCCCGACCGGGTCGGCGACCCGCACCCGCCCCTGGACCAGGGTCGAGTCCGGATCGGGGTCGACGTCCGGGAGCGGTCCGTCCGGGTCGTAACCGGACAGGTCGCGGCCCCAGATCTGCTCCAGGGCGAGGATCGCGTTCTGCGGGGAGACCTGCTGGCGGCGGATCTCCCCGGCGTGCTCCTGCGCCTCGGCGTCGGTGTCCCCGAGGACGTACGTCACCCCGGGCATGATCTTCAGATCGCCGGGCTCCCGCCCGTGCCGGGCGAGCCGCCCCTTGACGTCGGCGTAGAACTCCCGGCCGGCCTCCAGGGTCGAGTGCCGGGTGAAGATCACGTCGGCGGCCGAGGCCGCGAACTCCCGGCCCTCGGCGGAGTCACCGGCCTGGATGACGACCGGGTGCCCCTGCGGGGAGCGCGGGACGGTGAACTCGCCCTCGATCCCGAACTGCGGCCCGCTGTGGACGAAGGGCCGCTGCCGGCCCTCCGGGGTCCAGGAGTCCCACAGCTCCCGGGCCGTGGCGAGGAACTCGGCGGCCCGGGTGTACCGGTCGGCCCGGTCCAGGTAGCCGCCGCGCCGGAAGTTCTCGCCGGTGAAGGCGTCCGATGAGGTGACGACGTTCCAGGCGGCCCGGCCCGCGCTGAGGTGGTCGAGCGAGGCGAGCCGCCGGGCCAGTTCGTACGGCTCGTTGAAGGTGGCGTTGACCGTACCGGCCAGGCCGAGCCGGTCGGTGACGGCGGCGAGCGCGTTCAGGACGGTGATCGACTCGGGCCGGCCGACGACGTCGAGGTCGTGGATGCGGCCGTTGTGCTCGCGCAGCCGCAGCCCCTCGGCCAGGAAGAAGAAGTCGAAGAGGCCGCGCTCCGCGGTCCTGGCGAGATGCTCGAAGGAGGAGAAGTCGATCTGCGAGCCGGAGCGCGGATCGGCCCAGACGGTGGTGGAGTTGACGCCGGGGAAGTGCGCGGCGAGATGGATCTGCTTCCGGCCCGGAGTCGTGCTCATGCGCGTGCTCCCGTCGTCACCCGTGCTTCGGTGGCGTACTGGCTGACGGGGCGGGCGAGCCCCAGGTGGTCGCGGAGGGTGGCGCCCTCGTAGGCCGTACGGAAGAGCCCGCGGTCGCGCAGCCGGGTGACGGTGCCGGCGGTGAACCGCTCCAGGTCCCGCTCGGGCACGGCCGGCACGAGGTGGAAGCCGTCGATGGCGCCGCCGCCGTGCCAGCCCGCGATCAGTTCGGCGAGCGCCCCGGGCCCGCCCTCGTACGCGTCGAGGTCGACGGTCGCCGAGAGCAGGACGCGCAGCTGTCCGGGGTCCCGGCCGTGGGCGCGGGCCCCCTGCCGCAGTTCGGCGCGGAGGGCGGCGGCCTCCTCGGCTGAGGAGGCCCTGATCAGGGCCACGTCGGCATGGTGGGCTGCGGTGTCGCGGGCGGCGGGGCGGGTGGCGTCGACGACGGTCACCGGGTTGCCCTGCGGGGGCCGGGGGACGATCGAGGGGCCCCTGACCGAGAAGGTCGCGCCCTGGAAGTTCACGTGGTGCAGCTTGCGGCGGTCGACGAACCGCCCGGTCACCACGTCCCGTATCTCGGCGTCGTCCTCCCAGCTGTCCCACAGTTTGCGGGAGGCCTCGGCGACCTCGCCCGCCTCCTGCCAGAGCTCGGCGGTGGGCGGGACCGGCCGGCGGCCGAAGATCCTGGCCTCGGCCCCGGTCGGGGAGACCGCGATCCGCCAGCCCGCCCGGCCCCGGCTGACCCAGTCGAGGGTGGCGACGGCGGCCTGGACGTGGAAGGGCTCGGTGTGGGTGGTGGTCACCGTCGGCACGAGGCCGATGGAGCGGGTCTCGGGGGCGACCCGGGCCAGGACGGCGAGCGCGTCGAGTCCGGGCCGGGTGAAGGAGTCGTCGTGGGTGAGGAAGTCGAGCGCGGCGGCCTCGGCGAGCCGGGCGAGCGCGACGGTACGGGCGGCGGTGCCGGCGACGGCGGGTGCGGTGGTACGGGCGGCGGCGGAGGCGAGGGGGCCCGGGGAGTCACCGGCGCCCGGGTCGAGTTCGGCGGCGAGGTGGAGCGTTCGGCTGCTGGTCATGCGGTCTCTCTCGAAGCGACGTGGAGCGGACGGAGCGCGGTCAGTTCTTGGTGCGGGGCAGTCCGGGCGGGTTGATCTCCGACTTCGTCACGGACTCGCTGTCGAGGCCCCAGCGCTTGAGGACCTGGGCGTAGGTGCCGTTCTCGACGATGTGGTCGATCGCGGCGGCGTAGGCGGCGACGAGTCCGCTGTCCTTCTTCGTGGTGGCCGCGATCTTGCCCTGGAGTCCGGCGCCCGCGCCGGAGAACTTGCCGACGATCTCGGTCTGTCCGGCGGAGAGCACGTGGTAGGCGGCGACGGGGTTGGGCCCGAGGTAGCCGTCGATCCGGCCGGACTGGAGCGCCAGGTAGTAGTCCGAGGTGTTCTGGTAGTACTTGATGTCGACCGGCTTGCGGCCGGCCTTCTCGTTCTGCGCGGACCAGTCGACGAGGATCTTCTCCTGGTTGGTGCCGGAGCCGACGGCGATCGCCTTGCCCGCCACGTCCTCGGGGCCCTTGACCGTCCAGCCGGAGCCCTTCTTCGCCTCGAAGGCGAGGTCGTCCAGGCGGTAGGTGGCGAAGTCGTACTTGTCCTTGCGCTCCTCGGTGACGGTGACGTTGGAGAAGACGGCGTCGTACTTGCCGCTGTCGAGGCCGACGAAGAGGTTCTCCCAGGACACCGGGTTGAACTCGGGCTTCAGACCGAGGGCGTCGGCGACCAGGGTCGCGAGGTCGAGTTCGACGCCGATCAGCGTCTTGTCGTCGGTGGCGTGGAAGGCGAGCGGCGGATTGCTCGTCGCGGAGACGCCGAGGATCAGGGTGCCTCTCTTGCGGACGGCCTCGGGCAGCTTCGCGGCGAGTGCGTCGACCTTGGGGGTGTGGACGCGGTTCTGCTCGGGGCTGAGGTTGATGCCGTTGGCGGCCTTCTTCGCCTCGGGCTTGGCCGCGTCGAGGGCGGCGTCACCCGAGCCGCAGGCGGTGAGGACGCCGAGGGCGGTGAGCGAGGCGAGGGCGGCGAGGACGGTGCGACGGGTCTTCATGGCAGTACTCCTGAGAGGGAAGGGGTGGGTTGGTCAGAGGACCTTGGAGAGGAAGACGCGGGTGCGTTCGTGGCGGGGGCTGTCGAGCACCTCGGCCGGCGGCCCCTGTTCGACGATCCGGCCCTCGTCCATGAAGACCACGGTGTCGGCGACCTCGCGGGCGAAGCCGATCTCATGGGTGACGACGATCATGGTGGTGCCGGAGGCGGCCAGGTCCTTGATGACGTCGAGGACCTCGCCGACCAGCTCGGGATCGAGCGCGGAGGTCGGCTCGTCGAAGAGGAGCAGGCCGGGTTCGAGGGCGAGCGCGCGGGCGATGGCGACCCGCTGCTGCTGTCCGCCGGAGAGCTGTTTGGGGTACGCCTCCGCCTTGTCGGCGAGTCCGACGCGTTCGAGCAGCGTCCGGGCCGCGACCTCGGCCTCCTTGCGGGGGCGCTTCAGGGCCGAGACGGGGGCCTCGACGATGTTCTCCAGGACGGTGAGGTGCGGGAAGAGGTGGAAGTTCTGGAAGACGAAGCCGATCCGGGTGCGCTGCTTGAGGATGTCCCGCTCGCGCAGCTCGTAGAGCTTGTTGCCGGAGCGGCGGTAGCCGACGAGGGTGCCGTCGACGCTGACGGTGCCGCTGTCGACCTTCTCCAGGTGGTTGATGGTCCGCAGGAGGGTGGACTTGCCGGAGCCCGAGGGGCCGAGGACGACGGTGACCTCGCCGGCGCGGACGTCGAGGTCGATGCCGCGCAGGACGTGGAGGGGGCCGAAGTTCTTGTGCACGGCCCGGATCTCGACCTTGGCGGTGGTGGCGGCCCGGGCTTCGGCGGGCGGGTCGACGGTGACGGAGCTCATCGGACGCTCCCCTTCGCGTAGTGGCGTTCGACGTAGTGCTGGACGACGGAGAGCGCGGTGGTGAGCAGGACGTACCAGGCGGTGGCGACCATCAGGAGCGGGACGACCCGTCCGTTGCGGCCGTAGACGACCTGGACCTGGTAGAAGAGTTCGCCGATCGCCATGACGGAGACGATCGAGGTGCCCTTGAAGAGCGAGATGATCTCGTTGGCGGCGTTGGGCAGGATCGAGCGCATCGCCTGCGGCAGGACGATCCGCCGCACCTGCCGGAGCCGCGGGATGCCGAGGGAGGCAGCGGCCTGCAACTGGCCCTCGTCCACGGCGAGTACACCGCCGCGGACGATCTCCGCCGCGTAGGCCGCCTGGTGCAGGGCGAGCCCGAGGACGGCGGCGCTCATCTCGCCGACCAGGCCCATCGTGTCGAAGGAGAGGAAGCTCGGCCCGAAGGGGATGCCGATGCTCAGCTCCTTGTAGAGATAGGCGAGGTTGAACCAGAAGAGCAGCTGGACGATGAGCGGGATCGAGCGGAAGGCCCAGATGTAGCCGAAGGCGACGGACCGCAGGAACGGGCTGGCCGACAGGCGCATGAAGGCGAGCACGATGCCGATCGCGAAGCCGAGGGCGGTGCCGTAGAAGGTGAGCTGGAGGGTGACCCAGACGGCCCGGAGGACCGTCTGGGTGGTGAAGAACGCGGCGAAGACGTCCCACTCCCAGCCGGGGTTGGTGACGAGCCCGTGGACGAACTGGATGAGCAGGACGGCGGTGACGGCGACGGCCACCCAGCGCCAGGGGTGCCGCACGGGGACGACCACGAGCTCGGGTCCCACCACCGGTTCCTTCACGACGGCTCTGGTGGCGGGCGGATCGCTGGTGAGAGACATGGCGGTTCCTCGGAAAGGGGTCGGGCGGCGGGACGGGAGAGGGGGATCAGGCGCTCAGCGGGGCCGGGAGCCGACACGCCCGGTCGCGCAGGAACGTCAGCGCCGCCCGCGCGGTGACGTCGTTCTGCCGGAAGGCGACCCCGCCGGTGCGGGGCCGGGTGAAGGCGCTGTCGGTCCGCGCGGTGGTGTGCGGACCGAGTGCGAAGCGGCGCGGGTGCGGACGTCCGTCGAACTCGAGGACCCGGCCGTCGACGGGGTCGACGACGAGGAGGCCGCTGGCGGTGGCCCGGGCGCCCTCCTCGTGCAGGGCGCGCAGGAGCGGGCTGCTGGTGAGTTCGAGGGTGGGGTCGGGGAGCCGGGCCTCGACCAGGGCGCGTGCCTCGGTCCACTCGCCGGGTACGGCGGTGGAAGCGGCCCGGAAGACGCCGCGCTCCTCGTCGGCCTCGACGGTGACCTGGGGGCCGAGGAAGCGGACGACGCCGGCGCGGGAGAGGGCGAGGAGCTGGCGCAGCCGGGGGCCGGGCGGCCCGGAGGCGAGGTAGCTGAAGAAGCCGTGCCACCAGTCGCCGGTGTCGATGCGGTTTCCGAGCCGGAGGAGTTGTCCGTAGACGGAGAGCAGGCCGGCGAAGACGGCGGCGTCGGAGCTGTGGGCGGGGTCGTGACGGCGGGTCAGGTCGTCGGTGACGTAGTCGCGCAGACCGTGCTGGAGGGCTTCCTTCGAGGCGAAGCGGATGCCGTCCAGGGGGTGGTCGAGGGCGTCAAGGTCGAGCCGGTCGGCCGGGTCGGGGACGGCCGCGGCGACGACGGCGGCGAGTTCGGCCCCGCGCGGCGGCGCCGCCGCGTAGGCCCGCTCGAAGTCTCCCCACCCGAGCGTGGTGCGCTCGGGGTGGGTGGAGAAGAGCCGGTGGTAGTGGGCCCAGCCGAGCTCCTTGTCGACCAGCGGCCACACATCGCGCCGGAAGTCGATCGTTCCGGTCCTCCGCAGCAGGGCGTCGGTCTGCTCGGGGCCGAAGAAGCGGGGCAGCGGGGGCCGTTCGCCGTCGAGGGCGTAACCGATCTTCGAGTGGTACGGGACGCCCCGGCGCGATCCGACGTGCAGCACCGGTTCCTTGCCGGAGGGCACGTAGACCAGCGCGTCGCCCTCGCCCTCGTACCGTCCGCCGCGGCCCTCGGTGAGCAGCACCATCAGGTCGACGAAGGCGAGCCCGAAGCCGCGGACGAGGACGGCCTCGCCGGCGGGCAGGGCGGTCAGGTCGGTGTCGGCGGTGAAGTCGGGCGGCAGGTGGACGAGGCCGTGGCGGGCGGCGAAGCCGGCGAGGGCCCGCTGCTCCGGGTCGGGTTCGGCGTCGAGGTGGCCGACGGTGAGGACGACGAGGTCGGCGAGGAGGGGCGCGGCGGAGCCCTCCAGCCAGACCCGCTGGCGTCCCTCGCGCGGGCCGCCGATCCGCAGGGCGGTGGTGCGGTGCTCGTGGACGGAGACGGAGGCGGGCAGCGCGGCCCGGGCCCGCTCGAACACCCAGCGCAGATAGGCACCCTGCTGGGGGCGGGTGGGGAAGGTCCGGCCCTCGATGCCGGCCCATTCGGCGACGGTGGGGCCGGGGCGGACGGGGCCCGCCAGGTCCACGGTCTCGTCGGTGAACATGGTGACGTCCTCGGCCCGGGAGTTCATCCAGAGCAGCGGGGACTGCGCGGTGCGCCAGATGCGGCCGGGGCCCGGCGGGTGCGGGTCGACGAGATGGAGGTCGAGGGGGCGGTCGCCGTACAGCTCGGGCAGGTTGGCGGCGAGCCGTTCGAGGAAGCCGGTCCCCCGCGGCCCGGCGCCCACGATCACGATCGAGCGCGTCGAGGGGTGCGTGCTCATCGCGCACCCCCCGTACCGCGGGCGTAGTGGCGCTCGACGTAGTGCTGGCCGAGGCTGAGGACGGAGGTGACCGCGACGTACCAGAGCGTGGCCACGAGCAGCAGCGGGATGATCTCGTACGTGCGGTGGTAGACGAGCTGGGTCGAGTAGAGCAGGTCCTGGACGGCGATCACGGAGACGATCGAGGTGCCCTTGAGGGTGCCGATCAGCATGTTCCCGGCCGGCGGGACGATCGCCCGCATGGCCTGCGGCAGCACGATCCGGGAGAGCCGGCGCCACCGGCCGAGGCCGAGGGACTGGGCGGCCTCGAGCTGGCCGCGGTCCACGGAGAGGATGCCGCCGCGCACCACCTCGGCGGCGTAGGCGGCCTCGTGCAGGGTGAGGCCGATGACGGCGACGGACACGGGGCCGAGGAGGTTGACCGTGCTGACGCCGAGGATCTGCGGGTAGAGCGCGCCGATGTTGAACCAGAAGAGCAGCTGGACCAGGATCGGGGTGGACCGGAAGAACCACACGTACCCCCAGCTCACCGCGCGGAGCACGGGGTTGGCGGAGAGCCTGAGCACGGCGAGCAGGGTGCCGAGGACGAAGCCGAGCGCCATGACGAGGGCGGTCAGCCACAGGGTGAGGCCCAGTCCGCGCAGGACGGACGCGGAGGTGAAGTACTCGGCGACCACGTCCCACTGGAAGGCCTTGTTGCGGACGACCGAGACCAGGCCGAGGGCGAGCAGGACGAGGACGAGGACCGCGGCGGTCCACTGCCCGGCGCGGCGGGCGGGGACGATGCGGGGCGGTGGTTCGGCCGGTGGGGCCGTGGAGGGGGTTTTGACCAGGGTCGCGGACATACGAAGACTCCGTGGATGCCAGAGGCGGATCGAACACGGGGTGCGCCTTCACACGCGATGAGCACGGAACCGGGCCCCTCAGCCCGATCCGCCCTTCGAGGCTTGCGGTCAACAGGCCCCGCTGTCAAGGGTGTCCGCACTGTGAGCTGTACGTCTCATCGTGGTTGACGCGGGAACGGATGCCTGTTCCACTGTGGCCATGCATTCGCAGCAGCTGGTCACGCGCTCCCACATCGACTTCGGTCGCGTGTGGTCCTCTTCCTGTTGAGCCGACCCTCTGCTCGGTGAGCCGGCCTCCGGCTCCGCCCCGTCCGCGTGCTGTTCTCCGCGGCGCCTTCACATCCAGGCCCCTCGTGGTGCCTGAGCTCTCCCCTCCCCTCGCTCTGCCGCGCCGCCCTCCTTCGTTCTGAAGGGCTGCCCTCCTTCGCCCTGAAGGACCTTCATGACCTTCGCGTTGTCCGTGCACCGGACCACGACCACCGATCCTCTGGCGCGCCCGCTCCTCGACGAGCTGGCGCACGAGTACACGACCCGGTACGGCTCCGCGCACGATCTGAGCCGCTACCCGGCGGAGGAGTTCGCCCCGCCTCACGGCGCCTTCCTGCTCCTCCTCGAGCAGGGCCGGCCCGTGGCGGGCGGCGCCTACCGCCGCTACGACGACGACACCGCCGAACTGAAGCGGATCTGGACCCACTCGGCGCACCGCAGGCGCGGACTCGCCCGCCGGGTCCTGACCGTGCTCGAACGGGAGGCCGCCGCCCGCGGCTACTCCCGCCTCTATCTCACGACCGGACCGCGCCAGCCGGAGGCCAGGGGCCTCTATCTGGCGAGCGGCTACCGCCCGCTCTTCGACGTGTCCGCCGATCCCGAGTCGATCGGCCCGCTGCCGTTCGAGAAATTCCTGGAGAACCCGAAGCCATGACCACGCGCACGCGTCCCGGCACCGCACGCACCGCCCTCGTCTTCGCCCTGATCACCGGCGCCACCCTCACCCTGACCTCGTGCGCGGGCGGCGATCCCGCGACGGCCCCGGCCGGTGCCTCGGGCGCGCCGGGGGCCGCGAAGGGCGCGCTCCCGACCGAGGACGTGGTGTCGGCGGTGAAGAGGAACGAGGCGGCGGCGAAGCTGCTGCCCGCCGACGTACGGCAGCGGGGCAGCTTCACGATCGCCTCGTCCGTCGCCACCCCGCCCAGCTCGGCGTATCTGCCCGACGGCAGGACCGTCGTGGGGGTCGACGCCGACTTCGCCGCGGCCGTGGCGAAGGCCCTCGGTCTGGAGCTCAAGCGCGAGGTGGTCGGGTTCGAGGCGATCCTGCCGGCGCTCGGCAGCGGCAAGTACGACGTCGGCACCGGGAACTTCGGCGTGACCGAGGAGCGGCGCAAGGCCATCGACTTCGTGACCTACATCAACGACGGTCAGGGCTTCGCGAGCCGCGCGGACAGCCCGCTGAAGGCGGTCACCGACCTCACGCAGCTGTGCGGTCTGAAGGTGGCCGTGAATGCGGGCACCACCTTCGAACGGACCCTGGAGCAGAACAAGGGCCGGTGCGCGGAGGCGGGCGAGAAGCCGTACGAGGTGAACGTCTACAGCGAGACCGGGGCGATCTGGATGTCGCTCCAGCAGGGCCGCAGCGATGTCGTGATGAACACGATCAACGGGGTGCGGTACGCGGTGACGCAGCAGAAGAACGTGAAGTTCCTCAACGAGTACCGACGGCTCGACGTCGGCTTCGCCTTCAAGAAGGGCACGCCGCTCGCGCCCGCCTTCCAGGCCGCGGTGAACGGTCTGAAGGCGGACGGGACGTACGACAGGATCCTGAAGAAGTGGGGCGTGACGGGGTCGGGCATCGCCACGTCGCAGATCTCCCCGCCGGAGCTCCCGGCACCGAAGAAGTAGCGGGCTGGGCTCCGGTGGCGAGGGCTCCGGCGGGAGGGGCTCCGGGTGGACCGACGGTCCGTCAGCAGCCGTCGCAGGGGCAGCAGCAGTCGCAGTTGCCGCAGCCGGGGTCGCAGTCGCAGTCCCGGCAGCAGCCCTCGCGCTTCTTGCGGGACCAGGGGCCCTCGTACTCCTTGGCACAGCAGATCTGGCAGGTGCAGAAGAGCCAGGTGAACATGGCGCACCCGGCGAGGAAGCCGCGCGGCTTGGGTGCCTGCGGGGCGCCGCCGCCGAACTGCGGCGGCAGCCCCCCGGGCCCGCCGGGGCCGCCGGCGCCACCCGGGCCGCCCGGTCCGCCGCCGTACGGGTTCCCGCCACCGCCGTAGGGCTGGTACGGGCCCGGCGCCCCGCCCGCGTACGGATTGCCCGGCACCGGCCCCTGGCCCTGGCCGTACCCCGGCCCCTGCCCCGCCCCCGGCGCCCCGTGCGCGCAGGTCGTCGTGCCGAAGGCGCGGTCCACCGAGGTGCGGAGCTCGTGGGCGAGCAGGACGTGCGCCAGCCTGTCGTCGGCGAACTCGGCGTCCTTCAGCGCGAGGCGGATGCCGTGCAGGGCGTCGTCGGCGAGCCGGCGGGCCTCCTCGCGGGAGGTGCCGGTCGCGGTGAGCGGGTTCCAGGCGCCCTTCTCCGCGTCGGCGGTCTGGTCCTCGACGGCGTCGAGGAGGTGGGCGAGGCGGCCGAAGAGCCGGCCCGCCTCGGCGAGCGGCTCCGCGTTCCCGGGCCGCCCGGCGAGGACGGCGGTGTGCGCGAAGGCGGCCGCGGTCGCGGTCTCGGTCGGTTCGGTGACGGTGAGCAGGGAGGTGCCGGGTCCGGCGAGGGCCTCGATCCCGGTCTGGCGGTCGACGGCGTCGACGAGGACGGCGGTGTCGAAACCGAGGGCGCGGCCGGTCCTGGCCCCCGCCTTGTCCCAGGAGCGGGCGACACGGCGGGCCGCGGCGGCGGCGGGCCGCCGGGCCAACAGCCCGTCCCGGTCGGCGACGTGGTCCCGTACCTTCGCCGAGGCGAGGACCAGCGAGACGGCGGCGGCGAGCCGGGCGCCCTCGCCCCTGGCCACGGGGGCGGTCCGCATGGCGCGCAGCGCGCAGGGCCCGGCCGTGCGACGGCCCGCCGCCGTGACGCCGGTCTGAGCCTCCGTCAGGACCGAGACGATGAGCCCGTCGTAGTTGGTGACGACCCGGGCGAACTGGCCGTGGTCGGCGCGAAGTGCCAGGCAGAGACCGCAGAGATGGGCCATCCACTCGGTCTTGAGCCCATCGGTGAGCCGGTGGGTGCAGGGTCTGACGATTCCGAACATGGACTCCCCCGTGAGTCGTGAATCTGGGCCGGGCTATGGACCGCCGGACGGCCTCGCGGCATCGTAGCGAGCGGGTCCGTTCACCCGTACGCGCCCATCGTCACCCTTGTGGCCCGACTTTCATATTTTCAGCTACATGGCCCTCCCTCAGGCCCCGCATACCGCAAGTTTCCTGACGAATCGCCAGGAAACCGTGCTCACGTTCTGCACCAGTACCGTCACGAATCCCCTGCGCGCCGACTATCCACTTGGCGCGCGATCCGCATCATGAAGGACGATAGGGATTGCGGAACCACAAGTGACCGCGTGAAAGGAGGCGTCCATGGGATCGGTGCGCAAGGCGAGTGCCTGGCTGGGACTCGTCGAGGACAACGACGAGCGTTACTACGACGACGAGTACGCCGACGGTGCCGAAGGCGGCGACGCCTGGGTGACGGACCCCCGGGTCCGGGTGGCCACGGACACCGCCGAGGACCGGGGCCGGCGGATCGCCACCGTCTCCCCCGACGGCTTCCGGGACGCCCGGGGCATCGGCGAGCTCTTCCGGGACGGTGTTCCGGTGATCGTGAACCTGACCGCGATGGAGCCGAACGACGCCAAGCGCGTGGTCGACTTCGCCGCCGGTCTCGCCTTCGGTCTGCGCGGTTCGATCGAGCGCGTGGCGACGCGGGTCTTCCTGCTGACCCCCGCCGACACCCAGATCGTCACCGGTGAGACGGGTCGGCGCCAGCAGGACGGTTTCTTCAACCAGAGCTGAGCGGGTCCGCCGGCCGACCGGGCACCCCCCGAGGGATCGGGTCAGTGCACGGGACGCCCCGAGCCGGCGGGCTCGATCGCTTCCCGGGTCGCGGGCACCCGCGGCTCGGACGGGTCGGCGAGCTCCCGTGCCCCGGACGACTCCGAGGACCGCACGGCCCCCGTCGGCTTCGACGGCACCGCCGCGGACCGGACGGGCTCGGACCCGGCCGTCTCGGACAGAGCCGGCTTCGACACCACCGGCCGCTCCGCCTCCGGGACACCGGCGGACATCGTCTCCTCCGGATCCACCGGGCACTCCATCACCCGGGGCAGGCGCCGGGCCATCGCCGCGCCGAGCAGCAGCAGCCCCGCGCTCACGAAGAGCGTGATGTGCAGTCCGTTCACGAAGGCGTGCCGGGCGGCCTGGTGCAGCGCGCCGCCGGCCGCGCCGCCGAGCTGGTCGGCGACCTGATAGGCCTCGCCGAGCGAGTTCGCGGCGGCCCGGCTCGCCTCCGCGGGCACTCCGGGGATGGCGGCGAGCCCGGGGGCGTACGCCGCGTTCATCACGCTGCCGAGCAGGGCCGTGCCCATGCCCGCGCCGAGCTGGTACGAGGTCTCGCCGATCGAGGCCGCGGCGCCCGCGCTCCGCTGCGGCGCCTCGCTGAGCATCGACTCGTACGCCGAGAAGAGCGTGGTCTGCAGGCCGAAACCGAGCAGCACGAAGCCCACCGTGAGCAGCGGCGGCCGGTCGTGCTGCCCCATGAAGGTGAGCAGCAGCACGGCGGCGGCGGTGAGGACGAAGCCCCAGCCGACCATCCGGCGCGGTCCGATCCTGCGCAGGGTGTACGAGCCGGTGGCGCCGGCGGCCATCGCGGCGAAGGTGAGCGGCAGCAGCCGCAGCCCGGTCTCCAGCGGGCTGAGGCCGAGCACCAGCTGGAGGTACTGGACGGCGAT
The DNA here is from genome assembly GCF_014451325.2 of Streptomyces sp. CB02980. Lineage (GTDB taxonomy): Bacteria > Actinomycetota > Actinomycetes > Streptomycetales > Streptomycetaceae > Streptomyces. The sequence goes on from NZ_JACSCH020000005.1 coordinate 384,091, forward strand.
GAGCTGCAGGCCGACCAGGGCCAGCATCGCGAGCACGATGCAGCCGACCGAGGTCGTGAAGGCGGCGCGGGAGAAGAGCCGCATGTCGATCAGCGGGTGGGGCCGTCGCCGCTGGCGCCGTACGAAGAGGACGAGGAGCGCGGCGCCGAGCAGCAGCGGCCCGGCGGTCGGGAGCGCGAGGAGCGGTTCGCCGGCGCCGGCGCGCTTGACCCCGAGGACGCAGCCGAGCACGCCGGCGGCGGCCATGAGCGCGCCGAGGACGTCCCAGGGTCCGTCGGCGGCTCCCCGGGACTCGGGGAGGAGGCGGCGGCCGAGCGGCAGGATCAGCGCCATCAGCGGAATGTTGATGAGGAAGACGGAGCCCCACCAGTAGTGCTCGACGAGGAAGCCGCCGAGCACGGGCCCGGTGGCCGCACCTATCGCGGCGACCGCCGTCCAGATCCCGATGGCGGTGGCGCGCTCCCGCCGGTCGGGGAAGACCGCCCGGAGGATGGAGAGCGTGGCGGGCATGATCATGGCGCCGCCGACGCCGAGGAGCACCCGGGCCCCGATGAGGACCGAGGGTTCGGTGGCGAGCGCGGCGACCGCCGAGGCGATGCCGAACAGCGCGTATCCGAGGAGCAGGATTCTGCGCCGTCCGACCCGGTCCCCGAGGGTGCCGAAGAGGATCAGGAGCGAGGCGCAGATCAGCGGGTAGGCGTCGACGATCCAGAGCAGCGAGGTGGAGCTGGGGTGCAGGTCCTCGGTGAGCGAGGGGATCGCGACATGGAGGATGGTCGCGTCGAGGGCGACCACGAGAAGGCTGACGCAGAGGACGACGAGGACGACCCAGCGGTTGGCTCCGCCGTCGGCTGCGGCACGCGGTCGTGCTGGGGCCGTGTTCGTCCGCGACATGTACGTACCTCCCAGTGAAGCTCTCGCGCTCGGCGGGCCCCGACCAGGGCTTATGCCCCTGGGGCGGCCCGGCATCGACGGGCGAGTGAGCCGTCAGCGTACGCGAGTTCAAGGCCCGAGCGCGTGGTGCAGCTCTCACCCCGGCGGGCCGCGCGGTGTGGCGTACGCCACTCGGGGCGGCCCGTGCGTCGCATGGAATTCCGTACGGACACCTGTTTGATGCAATTCCCGTACGTTCAAACACTCTTCCGGAAACGACTGCGCGACAATAAGGCGGAAGGTCATCGGATTTCCCGACGGATGCCTGGAATTGGCCACCGACTGAGACCTACTCCACATCACATCAACATCACGAACAGACCGGAACGACCGGGTCTGCTTCTCACTCCCTGTAACGTCGATTGGGTGCGTACCGACATCTTTGCCCGGCTGGACCGGGAGCCGGAACCGCCGAAGATAGAGGTCCCGCGGATGACCCGCACGCGTCTCGCCCTCTTCGGCGGGACGTCGGCGTTCTATCTCGCCATGGTCGTCGCCGTGCTGCTCTCGACGTGGCTGGTGACCCTCGACTGGAAGATCATGCTCTTCCGGCCCTACCAGCAGTGGCCGGAGATCCACGGCTTCCTCGACTACTACGTCGTCCTCGGCCAGCGCGGCCCCACGGCCGTCATGGTGGCCGCCTGGCTGGGCTGGCGCTCCTGGCGCCAGCACACCCTGCGACCCCTGCTCTGCCTGGGCGCCGCCCTCCTGCTGCTCAACGTCACGGTTGGCGCGGTCAAGCTCGGGCTCGGTCGTCTCGGACCCCACTACGCGACCGAGGTCGGCTCCGCCGAGCTCTTCGCGGGCGGCGACATATTCCCCTCGGGTCACACCGCCAACGCGGTCGTGACCTGGGGCATCCTCGCCTATCTGGCGACCACCCCGAGGGCCAGGCGCTACCTGTCGGCGCTCTCCGCCGTGGTCGCGCTCGGCGTCGGGCTCACCACGGTCTATCTGGGCACGCACTGGCTGAGCGACGTCCTCCTGGGCTGGGCCGCCGGACTGCTGATCCTGCTCGCCCTGCCCTGGTGCGAGCCGGTCCTCGCCGTGGCGGAGTCGTGGATCCTCGCCCTGCGCGACCGGGTACGGGACCGGCTGCGGGACCGTCGCCGTCTGGTTCCCTCGCTGCCCGTGGCCTCCGGAGGACCCCGTCCGGGGTACTTCCCGCAGCGTCCGCCCGGAGCCGAGGAGCCGGTCCGCAGGCCGGCCGGAGTGGCCGGTGGCCGCGCTCCGGCGGCCCGCACGGGAGTGGCCGGCGGCCGCGCCCCGGCGACCCGCGGCTGACCGCGAGCACCCGCCCCCACGCAGACGGAAGGGCCCCGGCCGATGGATCGGCCGGGGCCCTTCCGTATGCCGGGGGCCTTCCGTATGCCGGGGGCCTTCCGTATGCCGGGGGCCTTCCGTATGCCGTGCCGTTCCGTATGCCCGGCCCTTCCGTATGTCCGGCCCTTTCATGTGCCCGGGGCCCTTCCGTATGCCCGGGTACGGACACACCGGGCGCGCCCGGTGCGCCGGCGCCGGTTTCTCAGCCGAGCCAGCAGCGGGTGACCGTGCCGCCCTCGACCTCGAAGTTGATGCGTCCGGCGAGGTACTCCATCGTGATGATCGAGCCGGGCGGGAGCGACCTCACGGTGCTCCAGCCCCGCGTCCTGGCGAGCCGTGCGGCGCCTTCCGCGTCGAGGCCCACATAGGACTCGGGGGCGTCGCGGGGCGGTTCGGGAGTGCGCGAAGTGGGTGCCATGACCCTCACGTTAGTCCCTTGGCGGTCACGCTTGTGTCACAAGTTCTCGACATATGTTTGGCATGATCCACGTCACTCCGCGGCATGGATTCCGGCCGTTTCTCCAGTAATTCAGAAGGACATCCGGTAGTTCGCACCAAGGGCCCGGAAGTACCGATAGAACGCGGGTAATTCGGCTCTTCCCGCTCCGCTCGTCCCGAATTGACTCGGCGACGCGCACGCGAGCCGCTCACTCTTCCCTTACACAATGCTTACGCTGTCCGAACGCCCGGAGACGCGGAGCCGGGACGACCGCGAAGCGGAGGCAGCGGATGGGCAACGGGACAGCGACCGCGACCGTCGAATCGAGCCGCGAGCGGCACGGCCGGATCCTGATCGACTGGCTCACCACCACCGACCACAAGAAGATCGGCCACCTCTATCTGGTGACCGCGTTCGTCTTCTTCCTCATCGCCGGACTGATGGCGATGCTCATGCGGGCCGAGCTGGCCCGCCCAGGACTCCAGCTGCTCACGAACCAGGAGTTCAACCAGGCCTTCACCCTGCACGGCACGATCATGCTGCTGCTCTTCGCCACGCCGACCTTCGCCGGCTTCGCCAACGAGCTGGTGCCGCTGCAGATCGGCTCGCCCGACGTCGCCTTCCCGCGCCTCAACATGTTCTCGTACTGGCTGTTCCTCTTCGGCAGCCTGATGGTGGTCGGCTCGCTGCTCACCCCGTCCGGCCCGGCCGCCTTCGGCTGGACCGCCTACGCGCCGCTCAACAGCCTGGAACGGTCCCCCGGCGTCGGCGTCGACCTGTGGATCGTGGGGCTCGCGCTCTCCGGCTTCGGCACCATCCTGACCTCGGTGAACTTCCTCGCGACCATCATCGGGATGCGGGCGCCCGGCATGACCATGTTCCGGATGCCGATCTTCACCTGGAACGTGCTCTTCACGGCGGTCCTGGTGATCGTCGCCTTCCCCGTGCTCGCCGCGGCCCTGCTCGTCCTGGAGGCGGACCGGCGCCTCGGCTCGGTGGTCTTCCAGCCCGAGAACGGCGGCGCGCTGCTCTGGCAGCACCTCTTCTGGTTCTTCGGCCACCCCGAGGTCTACATCATCGCGCTGCCGTTCTTCGGGATCGTCAGCGAGATCATCCCCGTCTTCTCGCGCAAGCCGATCTTCGGGTACACCACGCTGATCGCCGCCACCATGGCGATCACCGGCCTGTCGGTGGTCGTCTGGGCCCACCACATGTTCGCGACGGGCGCGGTGCTGCTGCCGTTCTTCTCGCTGCTCTCGTTCCTCATCGCGGTGCCCACCGGGGTGAAGTTCTTCAACTGGACCGGGACGATGCTGCGGGGCTCGCTCTCCTTCGAGACCCCGATGCTGTGGTGCGTCGGCTTCCTGGTGTCGTTCCTGTTCGGCGGCCTCACCGGGGTGATCCTCGCCTCGCCGCCGATGGACTTCCAGGTCACCGACTCGTACTTCGTGGTCGCCCACTTCCACTACACGGTCTTCGGCACGGTCGTCTTCGCGACCTTCGCCGGCTTCACCTTCTGGTGGCCCAAGTTCACCGGCCGGATGCTCGACGAGCGGCTCGGGAAGGTCCACTTCTGGACCCTCTTCATCGGCTTCCACCTGACCTTCCTGGTGCAGCACTGGCTCGGCGCGGAGGGCATGCCCCGGCGGTACGCCGACTACCTGGAGGCGGACGGCTTCACCGCCCTCAACACCGTCTCCACCATCGGCGCCTTCCTGCTCGGCGCGTCCACCCTGCCGTTCCTCTACAACGTGTGGCGGACCACGCTGTACGGGCCGAAGGTCGAGGTCGACGACCCGTGGGGCTTCGGCCGCTCCCTCGAGTGGGCCACCTCCTGCCCGCCGCCCCGGCACAACTTCGACGCCGTCCCCCGGATCCGCTCCGAGGCGCCGGCCTTCGACCTGCACCACCCCGAGTTCGCGGCCTACGAGCGGATGCGGATCACGAGCCCTCCGCCGGAACGGAGGCCGACCGGTCGAGGGACCGGGACAACAGGTCCCTGAGCGCCCGCACCCGGTCGACCAGCTCCGGCGGGTCGAGCACCTCGAACTCGAAGCCGATCAGCGACACGTGGATCACCATCACATCGAGGCTGTGGGCCCCGGTCCTGAGCAGGCAGGCGTCCTCCCCGTCCGCCGTCAGGACGCCGTCGGCCGCGCCGACGGCCGCGGCGGCCTCGGCGAGCGGCACATGCAGCCGGATCGTCGCCTCGGTCGCGTACGCCGAGGTGGACACGCCCTTCGCCACGTACGCGGCCAGATCCTCGGCGGGCGGCTCGCGGGGCGGGAAGCGGGGCCCGTGCGGCGGCGTCGGCACGATCCGGTCGGCGCGGAACGTGCGCCAGTCGGCCCGGTCCACGTCCCAGGCGACCAGGTACCAGCGCCGCTCGCTGCAGACCAGTCGGTGCGGCTCGACGTTCCTGCGGGTGGTGGCCCCGCCGTGGTCCCGGTACTCGAAGCGCACCCGCTCGGTGTCCCGGCAGGCGTTGGCGAGTTCGGTGAGGACGGCCGGGTCGATCCGCTCGCGCGGAGTGCGCAGCATCGGGACGGTGAAGGCGTTCAGGGCGCTCACCCGGCGCCGCAGCCGCCCCGGAAGCACCTGCTCCAGCTTGGCCAGGGCACGTACGGAGCTCTCGCCGATGCCCTCGACCCCCTGCCCGGCGGCGGCGCGCAGACCGACGGCGACCGCCACGGCCTCCTCGTCGTCGAGGAGCAGCGGCGGCAGCTCGGCCCCGGCGCCCAGCTGATACCCGCCGCCGGTCCCGGGGCTCGCGTTGACCGGGTAGCCGAGCTCGCGGAGCCGGTCGACGTCCCGCCGTACGGTGCGGGGCGTGACCCCGAGCCGGTCGGCGAGGGCGGCACCGGACCACTCGCGGTGGGCCTGGAGCAGCGAGAGCAGACGCAAGAGCCGTGCGGAGGTCTCCAACATGGCCCCGAGTCTGCCAGCCCTCGCGGACGACTTCTGTCCTCGATGAACCGCGGCCCGAGAGGTGCCCGTCGGTCAGCGGAAGCGGCGGACGAGCCTGCCGACCCGCGCCTTCAGGGCGTAGACCGCGTCGATCACCCGACCGGTCCCGGCGTGCCACGTCACCCGGCCCTGCGGGTGGGTGCGCAGGCTCGCGCCCCGCTCGACGAGCTCCGTCCACAGCGCCTCGTGCCGGGCGGTGATCCGGACCGGGTCGAACCGCTCGGAGGCGTCGAGCGCCGCCCGTGCCGTCTTGGCCCGCAGCTCGTCGTCCTCGACGAGCCGGCGCAGCGCCCGCGCGAACGCCGCCACGTCGTCGACCGGCACCAGGAACCCGTCGACCCCGTCCTCGATGATCTCGCCCGGCCCGTGCGGGCAGTCGGTGGAGACCACCGGAAGTCCGCAGCGCATCGCCTCGACGATGGTCATGCCGAAGGACTCGCGCTGCGAGGTCACCGCGGCGATCGAGCCCTTGGCCAGCTCCGGCTCCAGCGGGGTGGCCGAACCCATCAGGAAGACCTGCTCGCCGAGGCCCCGGTCCTTGATCTGCCGGGTCAGCGGCCCCTTGAGGTCCTGGACGGCGTCGCCGCTGCCGTAGATCCGCAGCCTCCACTCGGGGTGGTCGGCGGCCACCTCGGCGAAGGCGTCGATCAGCAGGTCGTACCGCTTGACGCCGGTGAGCCGGCCCGCCGCGACGACGGTCTTCGCCGCGGGGTCGGCGGGCGGCCCCGGGGGCGCGGGCACGCTGTTGGGCACGGACTCGACGCGTACGCCGGGCAGCCCGAGCTTCCGGTAGGCGCGGGCGTCCGCCTCGGTGACGGTGGTGACGGCGTCGAGGAGCGCGTACTCGTGGCCGATGTCCCGGCGCAGCCGGAAGGGGTGGCCGTCGAAGATCAGGTGCTCCTGTCCGACGAGGACCGGCCCCCGCCGGGCCTGTCGGACGAGCTGCACGTTGAGCCCGGGTCGGGTGCCGACGAGGACGTCCGCCTCGACGCCGCGCAGGTGCTCCCCGATCCGGGCGTCGGTGAGCGCGCTGTACTGCTTCCAGCGTCCGTCGCCGCGCGGGAAGACCTCGGCGGGCCGGTGGAAGTCGGGGTGCTCGCCGTCGTATCCGGGGCTGTCCTTGCGCAGGTCGACGAGGTGGCGCAGGGTCACCCCGGAGGGCAGGCCGAGGAGTGGACGGTCGCGGTGGCGGAACACCGAGACGATCTCGACCTCATGACGTCTCGCCAGTTCCTCGGCGAGGGTGAACGTCGTCCGGATCGTGCCGCCGTAGTGGTAGCCGTTGTGGAGCAGAAAGGAGATACGCATCGCGCTGCCGGTTCCCCCCGGTCAGTTGATCGGTCCCCCGACTGTACTGCCGGTGAAGGAGGACCGTTCACGGCCTGTAGCCGGGGAGGGTCAGGGACGGTAGCCGAGCTGGGGCACGGTCGCGCAGTTCTCCGTCATCTCCCCCTGGCTCACCCAGCCCCGGGCGTCCTGCCAACGGGCCACGGACAGACAGGTGTTCCGGGTCGCCGGCGGTCGCGCGAGGTGCTCGTAGCGGACGGGGAGCAACAACCCCCGTGCGGTGTACGCCTCCGGGCGGTTCATGAACGCCTCCACGCACGCGCGGGTGAGCCCCCTGCCGGCGCCGCCCCTCCCTTCGCCGCCGGCGCCGCTCTCCCCGTCGGCGCCACCGCTCTCCCCGCCGTCGTCTCCGGGCCCGGCGAGGCAGGAGCGGGCCGCGTCGGTGAACCACATCGCCGCCGCCCATCCCTCCAGCTGCCACTGCGACAGCGGCCGGTCCCCCATCGCCGCCCGGAACTCGCGGACCGCCGGATGTCCGGTGTCCTGGTGGTTGCGGCTCGCGCCGGTCACCCACAGGGCGTCCCGGCAGCCGGGCGCGCGGGCGTAGTCGCGGGCGACGGTCGAGGACCAGTTCTGCACGTTGGTGACCTTGGCGGCGACCCGTACTCCCAGGGTCTCCATCGCCTCGCACAGGCGCACGTTGCCGTGGGTGTCCATGGCGTCGAAGAGGACGTCGGCGTGCTGGGCCCGCAGATCGGCGGCGACCGCGCGGAAGTTGGGCAGGGCGAAGTCCACCTGTTCCTCGACGACCCGGTAGCCCTCGGCGCGCAGCCCCCGGGTGACCAGCCGGCCGTACGCGGCGGACGCGGGCTGGTTGTAGGAGACCACGGCGGCGGTCCGTGCCCCCTTCTCGTTCTTGAACCAGCGGTAGACCTCGGTCCCGCCGTACAGGACCCCGCCCCAGCCGGGCTCCCTCCCGGTGCGCGGGGCGGAGCTGCCGTAGATCCCGTACAGATGCGGGTAGGTGTCGTACGCGGGAGTGAGCGGCTGGCCGCCGATGTCGGGCACCCCGGCGCGGGAGACGAGGGGCGCGCCCGCGTAGTCGAGGGCGGTGGTGGCGACCAGGGCGAAGACCCCGCGCTCGTCGATCAGCCGGTGCACGCACGCGTTGTTGCCGACACCGCTGCCGCCGTCGTCGCAGGTCTCGACCTCGATCCGGCGCCCGTCCAGGCCACCGCGCGCGTTGAGGGCGTCGAAGTAGGCGCGGGCTCCGTCGCGCGTGCCCGTGAAGGTCTGTCCGCCGACGGGACTGGTGACGCTGGTGATGATCCCGACGCGGAGCGGCTCACCGCCGGAGGGGTTGGCGGTGGGCCGCGTCTCGAAGGCGCGCTCCGGGAGCCGGCTGCCGCAGGCCGTGAGGAGAAGGAGCAGCAGGGCCAGGAGCAGCGCCGCTCCCGCCTCAGCAGCCCGGAACGGTGACACCGCTCAGCTGGACCAGGCCGCACAGCGTCTTCACGGTGACCTTCCAGGTGTCGTTCTGGAGGACGGACGTGCCCTGCGAGCCGGACAGTGCGGGGGCTCCGCCGACCAGCAGGTCGTACGTCACGTTGGCCTCGGTGGCGGAGGTGAACTCGACGCCGGTGACCTTCGCCGAGGTCATGGCGGCGTTCTTGTCACCGCCGAAGGCGCCGAGGACCTCCTGCATCTGCTCCCCGTTCTCCAGGAGCTTCACCCGCTCGGCGGCGGGGGTCCTGGGGTCGAAGAACGCCGTCCAGTTCCTGGTGATCTCCGCCTTGGCGGCGGCGGGGTCGTCGGGTTCGCCGGCCCCGGTGGGCGCGGAGGTCGCGGTGGAGGTCTCGGTGTCGTCGTAGCGGCCCTCCCCGCCGCCGGCACCGTCGTCGGAACAGCCCGCGACGACGGGGGTGAGCGCCAGGACGGCGGTGGCCGCGAGGGCGGCGAGCCGGGGGCGTCGGCCGAGTCGTGCGAAAACCATCTGGCTCACCACCGGGTGTCCCTCCGGGCCGTACGGTCCGATGCTTCCAGGGTGGGACGTATCGGGGCATAGTGCAAGATCAGGGCATAGCGTGAGGACGAGACGAGGGAGGTCGCCGTGCCGACATCCCGGATCGTTCTGTGGAGCGGTCTCGTGGCGGCCGCCGGGGGCGCCGTGCTGTGTGTGCTCGGCTGGTACGGGATCTCCGGCGAGCGGTTCGCGGAGCGGCAGCTGCCCTATCTGGCCTCGTGCACGGTGCCGGGCGCGGCCCTGATCGTCGCGGGCGCGATCCTCGTGGTGGCGGCGTACGCGCTTCCCGTACGCCCTCCGGAACCGCGGGGACGGGAGACCGCGGCAGACGGATCCGCGGCGGTGGACGGCCCCATGGCGGAGGACGGCCCCGCGGCGGAGGAGACTCCGCCGCCCTCCTCCGACGGCCCGCCGCTCCGCGTCCCGGGCGGGACGCTCGCGCACCGCCCGGACTGCCCGCTGATCGCGGGCAAGCCGGAGGCGACGGAGGTGGGGGACGCGGCCCTGGCCCCCTGCCCGGTATGTGAGCCGTGGCCGCCCTGATGGCCTCCCTGACCTACGAGTTGACGCTCGCCGGCCTCGCGGTCGGCAGCGCCGCCGCGCTCACCGGGATCGGACTGATCGTCACCTACCGGGCGACCGGCGTCCTGAACCTGGCGCACGGCGCGGTGGCCATGATCTGTGCGTACGTGCTCCGTCAGCTGGTGGTCGTCTGGGGCTGGCCGCTGCCGGCGGGCGCCCTCGTCACCCTTCTCGTCGTCGCCCCCGGCATCGGACTCGTCCTGGACCTCGGGGTGTTCCGGCCGCTCGCCCGGCGGGAGGCGAACCCGGCACAGTCCCTGGTGGCCTCCATCGGCGTCTTCGTGCTGCTCGTGGGCGCGGCGGTGCTGGTGTGGGGCCCGGGGGCGCGCGACGACGTGCCCGTGCTCCTCGGCGACGACCCCTGGGCCCAGCTCGGCGCGGTGGTCGCGCTGGCCTGCCTGGTGGGGGCGGTGACCCGGTGGACCCGGTTCGGCCGGGAGCTGCGGGCCGTGATCGACAACCGGCCGCTCGCCGTGCTCTCCGGGATCGACGCGGACCGGGTCGCGGCGGCCGGCTGGGCCTTCGGCTCGTTCACCGCCGGCCTCACCGGGGTGCTCCTCGCCCCGTACGTACGGCTCGACCCGTACGGCATGCCGCTGCTCGTCGTCGAGGTGATCGCGGTCGCCGTCATCGCCCGGATGCGGTCCCTGCCGGTCGCGGTACTGGCCGCGCTCGCCATCGGCGTCGCCCAGGCCCAGCTCACCCGGCTGCACCCGGAAGGATGGGCGGGACCGCTGGTCCAGGCCGTCGGGGCGAACCTGTTCGTGGTGGCGCTCCTGGTCGCCGCACTCGTCCTGCCGGGAATCGGCGGCGAGGGCCGGGACGCCCTGCCGCCGCCGGTGCGCTCGGGACGGGTGCCGGGGGGCGTGTGGCTCGTCGTGGGCGTGCTGTTCCTGCTCCCGCTGGGCTTCGCGGGCTCGGACCTGCACACGGCGATCCAGGTCCCGGCGCTCGCGGTGATCCTGCTGTCCCTGGTCGTGGTGGCGGGGCGGGGCGGCCAGATCGCGCTCGGGCAGGCGGCGTACGCGGGCCTGGGCGCCCTGTTCACGGCGCTGCTCACGGCACGCGGGGTACCGGGCCTCCTGGCCCTCGGCCTGGCGGTGCCGCTGGTCGGGGCGGTGGGCCTGCTCACGGGCTGGCCGGCGATCCGCCGGCGCGGCCTGGCGCTGGCGCTCGTGACGCTGGCGACGGGCGTGGCGGTGAGCCGCTTCGTCCTGACCCAGCCGTACGCGACGGCCGGCCTTTCCCTCGGCCGCCCGGCGGGCTTCTCCGACGACCGCGCCTTCTACGCCCTCGAACTCCTCGTCCTCGCGGGCTGCCTGGCCCTCGTGGCGGCGCTCCGCCGGGGCCGCACGGGCCGGGCGCTCGCGGCGCTGCGGGACCACGAGCCGGGCGCGGAGGCGGCGGGCGTCGCGGTCCCCGGCCTGAAGCTCCTCGCGTTCGTCCTGGGCGCGGCCCTGGCGGCCCTGGGCGGCGGCCTGCTCGGCATGGGCCTGCGCGCCTTCGACCCGGAGGCGTACGACCCGGTCCGCGGCCTGCTGTGGTTCGCCGCGGTCCTGGTGCTGGGCGCGGACAGCCTTCTGACCCCGCTGGCGGCTGCGGCCCTCCTCACGACCCTGGACGCGGGCGCGTACGCGGGCACGGCGGCACTGGCCCTGGGCCTCCTCGCCACCCTGACGGCCAGAATCCCGCCGCTGACGAAGGTGCTCCCGCAGGAGACCCGCTCACCGAAAGCCGCCGACGGCGCGCAGCCCCCCACGGGAAGGCCGGCACTTCTCTCGATCAGCCGCAGGGATGGTGCGGGTGGGAACCCCGGTCCGGCCGAAGGCCGGACGCACCCCCACCGGACCGCGGCCGCCAGGGCACCCGCATCCGCCACACCCGCCCCGGTCCCCCGCCTCCACGCCCACGACCTCACCCTCACCCACCCCGGAGGGGTCACCGCCCTCGACCGCGTCACCCTCGACCTCGCCCCCTCCCGCATCACCGCCCTCGTCGGCCCCAACGGCGCCGGAAAGAGCACCCTCTTCGACTGTCTCGCCGGCACCCTCCGCCCCCGCGAGGGCCGGATCACCCTCGACGGCACCGACATCACCCACCGCTCCGCCCACGCCCGCACCCGCCTCGGCATCGCCCGGACCTTCCAGCGCCTCGCCGTCTTCCCGTCCCTCACCGTCGAGGAGAACGTCCGCCTCGGCGAGGAGCAGGGCCACGTCCGAAAGGACCCCGCCGCGGTCGAGCGGAGCCTCCGTCTCCTCGGCCTCGCCGGATCCGTACGGCACTCCACGGCGGCGGACCTGCCCACCGGGACCCTGCGCCGGGTCGAGCTGGCCCGCGCGCTCGCGGGGCAGCCCCACACCCTGCTCCTCGACGAGCCCGCCGCCGGTCTCGACGCCGCCGAGACGGCCGCGCTCGCCCGGGTCCTCACCGCGCTGGCCGCGGACGGCCTGACCGTCCTGGTCGTCGAACACGACCCGGATCTCGTCGCGGGCATCGCCCACACCGTGCACACCATGGAAGGCGGCCGGATCGTGTCATGAGCGTCGAGAAATGAGCACCGCCCCATGAGCGTCGAGATCGCCCTGCGCACCGCCCGGGTCCGCTACGGCCCCCTGGAGGCCCTGCACGGCCTGGACCTGCCCGTCCCCGCCGGCACGGTCACCGTCCTCCTGGGCCGTAACGGCTCCGGACGGACGACGGCCCTGCGCGCCCTCGCCGGCACGGTGCGGCTCTCCGCCGGCCGGGTCCTGTGGCGGGGCGCCGACGTGACCCGCCTCCCGGCGCATGAGCGGGCCCGCCGCGGGCTGTGCTTCGTACCGGACCTGCAGGCGGTGTACGCGGCTCTCACCGTCGCCGAGAACCTCGCGCTCACGAGGCCCGGGGCCCGGCCCCCGTACCCCGAGCTCGTCCCGCTCCTGGACCGCACCGCCGGGACCCTCTCCGGCGGCGAGCGCCGCATGCTGGCCCTCTCCCGAGCCCTTCTCCCTCTCCACGCGCGCGTGGTGCTGGTCGACGAGCCGTCGCTCGGCCTGGCCCCGCCGGTCGCCGCCCGTACGTACCGAGCGCTGGTCGCACTCGCCGTGGAGGGCGGCGCCGCCGTGGTCCTGGCGGAGCAGCGGGTCCCGGACGGGCTGCCGCCCGGGACCCTCGTGCACGAGCTGCGGCGCGGCTCCCTCGCGTTCAGCGGGGAGCCGGCCGAGCTCGGGTGACCGCCCCGAGACCCGTCACAGCGGGTCGATCCGCAGCATCGTCCCGACGACGACCCGGTTCGGATCGGGCCCGACGAGGCTCCGGTTCGCCGCGTACAGCGCCTTCCAGCCGCCGCTGATCCCGAAGCGGCGGGCGATGGAGCTGAGGGTGTCGCCGGGCTGGACTGTGTGGGCGCGCCCGCTCAGCCCGTACCGCTTGGAGCAGACCGGCCAGGCCTCCCATCCCTGGGTGCGGAGCACCTCCTCCGCAACGGCGATCTGCTGGGGGCGGGTCGCCAGGTCGGCGCGCGGCGCGTACCGCAGTCCGCCGTGCTCGACCCAGGTCGGGTGCCAGAACTGGAGCCCGCCGTAGAAGCCGTTCCCGGTGTTGATGTGCCAGTCCCCGCTGCTCTCGCATGCGGCGACACAGCCCCACGGCCACTGGTCCTTGGCGCAGGCGTAGGCGGGCACGGCGGCGGCCGCCCGAAGCCCGTCGGCCACGTCCCGGAGCACGGTGGACGTGTTCCTGGGCCCGGCCGGCACGTCCCGGGCCAGGGCGGGTGCCGGGGCCAGGGCCAGCAGCGCGGCGGCGGACGCCGCCACGAGCGAACCCGTCGTCCAAAATCGGATCTTCGACATCGGGGCAGGCTAGGCAGCGCCCCGCCGCCCCCGGCCCGTGCCGCGCGGAACACTGTTCACACCCCACCCGGTCGGAGTCACCCGCGTTCCGGGCCTCCTCGGAGCCCCGCCCACCCGCTTCCGCACGAGCCGGTGGCAAGTTGCCTCGCTTCCACGCGTGACCCCGGCCGAGCCTGACCCGTTGAACTCGGCATGAGACGACCGGGAACGGCCCGGCGTCCCCCCGTACCGAGTCCAGGGAGCCCCCCGTGCCGCGCATGCTCGACGTCAGCGAGGACGTACGCGCCGAGATCGGCGACGAAGAAGCGGACCGGCTGCTCGCCGGCGACAACGCCCCGGGCAGCTACGACTGCACCTCCTGCCGCACGCAGGGGGACTCCGAGCAGGAGCGCACCAGCACGGTGCTGTTCGTCGGCGACGAGACCGCGGTCCTCGCGTTCGCCCACGCCAGCTGCATTCCGTCGCAGGTCGTCCGGGTCGCCGAGGAGCAGCTCCAGGGCGCCGTCGCCTCCATCACCGCCTCGGACACCGCCGACGCGCTGTCCGCCGCCCACCCCGAGCAGGCCGTGCTCGGCGTCACCAGCGGTCTCGTCCTGATCCAGGGCGAGCTGCACCCGGCCCTCGTCGTGGAGCCGACCGCGCCGGTGGCCCGTCCGGGTTCGGACGGTCTCACCGACGAGTTCCTGCCGCTCCTGGCCGACCAGGGCTTCCACCAGGTCATGAACCTCGACGAGAAGCCGGCGGCGCTGCCGGGCTGGTCGGTCCTGGTCGCCATGGGCCAGCTGCACTCCGTCCTCCAGCCGGGCCCCGGCGGCGCCGGGCAGGCCGCCTGGTGGCAGGCGCACCAGCCGCTCCAGGTCACCGAGGGCTGGCGTGCGGCGGCCAACAAGTCGCACACGGTGCTGGTCTTCGCCGCCCCGGTCGGCTCGATCGGCCAGCAGCCGCGCGAGGACCTGCTGCGCGACGCATTGGAGAAGGCCGCGGCGAACGGGCGTCTGGTCGCCGCCGCGATGCCGCTGGCCGGTACCTGATGGAGGACGGCAGGCCGGGCATAGGGTGGGCGCGGGTCCATGGCGTACCGGCGGGGCCGACGGGCTCCGCCGGTCCGGCGGCCCCGACCGTGCCGCGTCCCCGACGTGCGCTCCTTTCGGAGAGCCGCCCGCATCCGACGGGCGGCGGGGTCGTTGGCACCTACGTGCACGCATACGACCCCTTCCTCCAGCCGTATCCGAGTCAGATCCCTTCGATGCGCCCTGCGCAGGACGTCACGGCGGGGGCCTCGCCCACGCCGATCTACGACGCCCTGTACTCGGAGTACCGCAGGTCGTTCCGCACGCTGCCGGGTGACCGCAGCGGCGAGGAGGAGCTGACGTTCCGGGCGTTCGGTACGACGGTGAGCACGGGCATGTACGGGCACGGGCAGGGCCACCGGTACGCGTCGGCGTATCCGACGGCGTGGTCGACCTCGTACCCGCCGACGCACACCCACACCCAGGCGGCCCTGCCACCCGGGCCCCGCAGGGGCCTCTAGGGCACACGGCACACCGGGGGAACGGCGGAGGGCCGGGGCGCGATCGCCCCGGCCCTCCGCCGTGTCCTCAGTCCATGACCCGCACGGGTGGACTACTTCTTGCGGCCGCGCTTCTCGCGCACCCGCACCGAGATGTGGATCGGGGTGCCCTCGAAGCCGAACTCCTCGCGGAGGCGGCGCTCGATGAAGCGGCGGTAGCCGGCCTCGAGGAAGCCGGAGGCGAAGAGCACGAAGCGGGGCGGCTTGGTGCCCGCCTGCGTGCCGAAGAGGATGCGGGGCTGCTTGCCGCCGCGGATCGGGTGCGGGTGGGCCGCGACGATCTCACCGAGGAAGGCGTTGAGCCGGCCGGTGGGGACACGGGTCTCCCAGCCGGCGAGGGCGGTCTCGATGGCCGGGACCAGCTTCTCCATGTGGCGGCCGGTCTTGGCGGAGACGTTGACGCGGGGCGCCCAGGAGACCTGCTGCATCTCGGTCTCGATCTCGCGCTCGAGGTAGTAGCGGCGCTCCTCGTCGAGCTCGTCCCACTTGTTGTAGGCGATGACGATGGCGCGGCCCGACTCGACCGCCATCGTGATGATGCGCTGGTCCTGGACCGAGATGTTGTCGGTGGTGTCGATCAGGATGACGGCCACCTCGGCCTTCTCGACGGCGGCGGCCGTCCGCAGGGAGGCGTAGTAGTCCGCGCCCTCCTGGAGGTGGACCTTCTTGCGGATACCGGCGGTGTCGACGAACTTCCACGTCACGCCGCCGAGCTCGATCAGCTCGTCGACCGGGTCGCGGGTGGTGCCGGCCAGCTCGTTGACGACGACGCGGTCCTCGTTCGCCACCTTGTTGAGCAGCGAGGACTTGCCGACGTTCGGGCGGCCGATGAGGGCGATGCGGCGCGGGCCGCCGACGGCGTTGCCGAAGCGCTGCTCGGGGGCCTCGGGCAGCTTCTTCAGGACCTCGTCGAGGAGGTCGCCGGTGCCGCGGCCGTGCAGCGACGAGACGGGGAACGGCTCGCCGAGGCCCAGGGACCAGAGCATGGAGGCGTCGGCCTCGCCGGACTGTCCGTCGACCTTGTTGGCGGCGAGGACGACCGGCTTGCCGGCGCGGCGCAGCAGCCGGACGACGGCCTCGTCGGTGTCGGTGGCGCCGACGGTGGCGTCCACGACGAAGAGACAGGCGTCGGCGGCCTCGATGGCGAACTCGGCCTGGGCGGCGACGGAGGCGTCGATGCCGAGGACGTCCTGCTCCCAGCCGCCGGTGTCGACGATCTTGAAGCGGCGCCCGGCCCATTCGGCCTCGTAGGTGACGCGGTCGCGGGTGACGCCCGGCTTGTCCTCGACGACGGCCTCACGGCGGCCGATGATGCGGTTCACCAGGGTCGACTTGCCGACGTTCGGCCGGCCGACGACGGCGAGGACGGGGAGGGGGCCGTGGCCCGCCTCCTCGATCGCGCCCTCGACCTCTTCGACGTCGAAGCCTTCTTCGGAGGCGAGCTCCATGAACTCCGCGTACTCGGCGTCGCCAAGTGCCCCGTGGTCGTGCTGGTCGTTCATGAAGTCCGTTCCTTGATCATTCGTGGTCGGTGGGTCCCCGGGCCGCGGGGCCCACTACTGAAAGTCTCGCTCAGCGCCCGGTGAGGCGCCTGGCGTTTTCCAGGTGGTCGGTGAGCTTCCCCTGGATCCTTACGGTGGCCTCGTCGAGCGCCTTGCGCGTACGGCGGCCGGAGCCGTCACCCGCGTCGAAGGCGTCACCGAAGACGACGTCGACGCGGCTGCGCAGCGGAGGCAGTGCCTTGACCAACCGTCCGCGGCGCTCGGTGCTTCCCAGGACGGCCACCGGGACGATCGGCGCGCCGCTGCGGACGGCGAAGTACGCCAGGCCCGAGCGGAGCGAGGCGAAGTCGCCGTCGCCCCTGGTGCCCTCGGGGAAGATCCCGAGGATGCCGCCCTGCTCCAGGACGCCCAGGGCGTTGCCTATCGCCGTGCGGTCGGTGCTGTCGCGGTCCACCTTGAGCTGCCCGATGCCCTCGAGGAAGCTGCCGAGCGGGCCGACGAACGCCTCCTTCTTGATGAGGAAGTGCACGGGGCGCGGTGCGGTGCCCATGAGCATGGGGCCGTCGATGTTGTGCGCGTGGTTGACGGCGAGGATGGCGGGGCCGGAGGCCGGCACCTTCCAGGCGCCGAGGACGCGCGGCTTCCAGAAGCCGTACATCAGTCCGATGCCGATGCGTCGGCCGACGGCGGCGCCCTTCTCGGAGGGCACGGTCACTTGGCGGCCGTCCTCTTCTCGTCCACCAGGGTGACGACGCACTCGATGACCTGGTCGAGCGTGAGCTCGGTGGTGTCGACCTCGACGGCGTCGTCGGCCTTGGCGAGCGGCGAGGTCTTACGGCTGGAGTCGGCCGCGTCCCGCTTGACCAGGGCCTCCTTCGTCGCCTGTACGTCGACGCCCTTGAGCTCGCCGGAGCGGCGGGCGGCGCGGGCCTCGGGCGAGGCGGTGAGGAAGATCTTCAGGTCGGCGTCGGGCAGGACGGTGGTGCCGATGTCCCGGCCCTCGACGACGATGCCGTGCTCGGCGCTGCGGGCGATGGACCGCTGGAGCTCCGTGATCAGGCTCCGCACCTCGGGGACGGCGCTGACGGCGCTGACCTTGGAGGTGACCTCTTCGGTACGGATGGGGCCGGCGGCGTCGGCGCCGTCGACGGTGATGGTGGGCCGCGCCGGGTCGGTGCCGGAGACGATGACCGGCTTGGCGGCGGCGTTGGCGACGGCCTCTGCGTCGTGGACGTCCACACCGTTGATGATCATCCACCAGGTGATCGCCCGGTACTGGGCGCCGGTGTCGAGGTAGCTCAGACCCAGCTTGGCGGCGACCGCCTTCGAGGTGCTGGACTTGCCCGTGCCGGAGGGCCCGTCGATGGCGACGATCACGGATTCCACGGTGGGAACACCTTCCTGGGGGTGAGTGGCGGGCCCGGCGGGATGCGGGGGACCTCCACAAGGTTACCGAGTCCCCGACCCCCACCCGGCCCCACCCACACAGGCCCCCGCCCGCCCCACCGGTCGTGGCCCTTCACCCCGTGGCCCCGGCCCCCCTCGTTGCGGCCCGCGCTGCGAGGGGCGAGCGCGGGCCGAGGCGCGTCAGCCTGTCCGGAGGGACCAGCCGCGTTCCTGCAGCGCGGCCCCCAGCCCCGGCGCCGCCGAAGGTTCCACCATCAGCTGGACCAGACCCGCCTGCTGCCCCGTCGCGTGCTCGATGCGGACGTCCTCGATGTTGACCCCCGCCCGACCCGCGTCGGCGAAGATCCGGGCCAGCTCGCCCGGCTGGTCGCTGATGAGGACGGCGACCGTCTCGTACACCGTGGGTGCAGCGCCGTGCTTGCCGGGGACGCGGGAGCGGCCGGCGTTGCCGCGGCGCAGCACGTCCTCGACGCCCGAGGCTCCGTCCCGGCGCTTGTCCTCGTCGGCGGACTGCAGGGAGCGCAGCGCGCGGACGGTCTCGTCGAGGTCGGCGGCGACGCCCGAGAGGACGTCGGCCACGGGGCCCGGGTTCGCGGAGAGGATCTCGACCCACATGCGCGGGTCCGAGGCCGCGATGCGGGTGACGTCGCGGATGCCCTGTCCGCAGAGGCGTACGGCCGACTCGTCGGCCTCCTCCAGGCGCGCGGCGACCATCGACGACACCAGCTGCGGGGTGTGGGACACCAGGGCGACCGCGCGGTCGTGGGCGTCGGCGTCCATGACGACGGGGACGGCCCGGCACAGCGCGACGAGTTCCAGGGCGAGGTTGAGGACCTCGGTGTCGGTGTCCCGGGTCGGGGTGAGCACCCAGGGGCGTCCCTCGAAGAGGTCGGCGGTCGCGGCGAGCGGGCCCGAGCGCTCCTTGCCGGACATGGGGTGCGTACCGATGTACGCGGTGAGGTCGAGGCCCAGGGCCTCCAGCTCCCGCTTGGGGCCGCCCTTGACGCTCGCCACGTCGAGGTAGCCGCGCCCGAGCCCGGCGGTCATGGCCTCGGCGAGGGTGGCGGCCACGTGCGCCGGGGGTACGGCGACGATGACGAGGTCGACGGGTCCCTCGGGCGCCTCGTCGGTGCCGGCGCCCAGCGCGGCGGCCGTGCTGGCGCGCGCCGGGTCGTGGTCGCGCAGATGGACGGTGACGCCCCGGCCCGCGAGGGCGATCGCGGCGGAGGTGCCGATCAGTCCGGTGCCGATGACGAGCGCTGTTCTCACTGGGCGATGTCCTTGCGCAGAGCGGCCGCGGCGCCGAGGTAGACGTGCGCGATCCGGGACTTGGGAAGGTCGGTCTCGACGTGGGCGAGGAGCCGGACGACCCTCGGCATCGCGCCCTCGATGTCGAGTTCCTGCGCGCAGATCAGGGGGACGTCGACGATGCCGATGCGGCGGGCCGCGGCGGCGGGGAAGTCGCTGTGGAGGTCGGGGGTGGCCGTGAACCAGATGCTGATGAGGTCGTCGGCGTCGAGTCCGTTGCGTTCGAGGACGGCGGTGAGCAGCTCTTCGACCTGCTCGCTCATGTGTCCGGCCTCGTCCCGCTCCAGCTGGACCGCTCCTCGGACCGCTCGTACCGCCACGTCGTGCTCCTTCGCCTGCGTCAGTGCTCCGTTCAGCCTAGTCAGGGGCCGGAGGGCGTGCCGGGGCGCCCGCCCTCCGAGACGGAGGACGGGCGCCCGCGAGAGCCTTCGGCGCCCCGGAGGGCCGGGAGTCCGGTCAGAGCCTCTGCTCGCGGATGATGTCCTCGAGGGAGCCCTGGGGCATCGAGCCGGTCGGCGTCAGCTTGTCGACGGCCTGCGGCAGCGACTGCGCGATCTGGTCGGCGGCCTCCTGCGGGCTGACGCCGGCGTCCTGGGCGACCTTCTGCAGGGTCTCGTCCGGGAGGGCCTCGGCGATCTGGGCGCCGCTGACGGACTGGTTCTCACCGGTGCCGACCCAGGACCGGGTCTGGTCGGTGAGTCCCGACTTGGTGAGCATGTCGAGGAGTCCGCCGAGCGGGTTCGACGCACCGCCCGATCCGCCCGTGCCGCCCCCGCCCTGGCCGCCTGCGAGCGCGCCGATCAGGGAGCCGAGGATGCCGCCGGCACCGCTGCCGCCGCTCTGTCCGCCGGCGCCTCCGAGGAGGCTCCCGAGGAGACTGCCGAGGTCGTTTCCCGCCATGGCCCTGCCTTTCGTCCGGTTCGGAACAGGCCCAATGTCACCCGAACCGGGATGCTCCGCCACTCGGGGTACAGGCCTCGCCCGGAAGATCCGCAGGGTAGAACTGTCGACATGTTGCTGCACGTCGTACCGCTGGCCGACTGGTCCGCCGCCCCCGATGCCCCGTACGCCCCGGCGTCCCTCGCCGCCGAGGGCTTCGTCCACTGCTCGCCGGACGAGGCCGCGGCCCTCGTGATCGCCGACGCCCGCTACCGGGACGTGCCGGGCCCGCTCCTGGTGCTGGTGATCGACGAGGAGCGGCTGGCCGGGGAGGTCCGCTGGGAGGGCTCGGGAGGGACGCTCTTCCCGCATGTGTACGGGCCGATCGAGCGGGACGCGGTGACCTCGGTCCTGGAGGTACGGCGGGACACGGACGGCCGTGCGAGGGAGCTGACCCCCCGGGCGTAGGCGTGTTGCGGGCCCCGGCGGCGGCGCGGCGCCAAGCTGGGCCGTATGACTTCACGCGCGACGAACCGCCGTACCGTCCTGTTCGCCTCGGCCGCGGCCCTGACGGCGGGCTGCGGCTCGGACGACGGAGGCGACGGCGGTACGACCACCAGTGCCCCGGCCACCCCCAGCCCGCCCGGCACGATCGTCCCGGCCCCCCCGAGCCCCCCCGCCACGGGCACGACCAGCACGGCTCCGAGCGGCCCCGCGTCCCCCACCGGCCAGGCCCTGGCCAAGACCTCCGACATCCCGGTCGGCGGCGGCACGGTCTTCGACAAGGAGAAGGTGGTCGTCACCCAGCCCACGGCCGGGGAGTTCAAGGCGTTCTCGGCCGTCTGCACCCACCAGGGCTGTCTGGTGAACAAGGTCGCGGACGGCACCATCGACTGCCCCTGTCACGGATCCAAGTACCGCATCACCGACGCCGCGGTGGTGGCGGGACCGGCTCCCCGCCCGCTGCCGGCCGAGCAGATCACCGTCTCGGGAGACTCGATCACCCTGACATAGCCCTGTCATAGCCCTGCCGTAGCCTGACCGGCATGACTCCGGACGAGCTGGTGCGCGACCACACGATCTACTCCTGTGTGATGGGCTCGCGCGCCTTCGGTCTCGCGACCGAGGGCAGTGACACGGACGTCCGGGGCGTGTACCTCGCCCCGACGCCGTTGTTCTGGCACTTCGACAAGCCCCCCGCGCATGTGGAGGGGCCGGGCGAGGAGCAGTTCAGCTGGGAGCTGGAACGCTTCTGCGAGCTGGCCCTGCGCAACAACCCGAACGTCCTGGAGTGCCTCCACTCCCCCGTGGTCGAGTACGTCGACGACCTCGGCCGCGAACTGCTCTCGCTGCGCGGCGCCTTCCTCTCCCGGCAGGCCCATCAGACCTTCGTCCGTTACGCGGGCGGGCAGCGCCGCAAGCTCGACGCGGACGTGCGCCAGTACGGCCACCCGCGCTGGAAGCACGCCATGCACCTGCTGCGGCTGCTGACCAGCTGCCGGGACCTGCTGCGCTCGGGCGAGCTGCGGATCGACGTCGGCGAGGAGCGCGAGCGCCTCCTCTCGGTCAAGCGCGGCGAGGTGACCTGGCCCGAGGTCGAGTCCTGGATGAACCGGCTCCAGGAAGAGGCCGACCGCGCCCTGGACGCGACCCCGCTCCCGGCGACACCGGACCACGCGCGCGTGCAGGACTTCCTGATCCGCGCGCGCCACGCCTCGGTGCCGGACGCGCTCTAGGACCCGGCCCGGTCCCCGGTCCGCTCCTGTCCCGTCCGGTCCCCGGTCCTGTCCCGTCCGGTCCCCGGTCCGGCGCCGTCCGGCCTGTCCGGCCCGGGTCCCCGCAGGCTCTACGGGGTCGTCGACCGCGCCCGTACGACCAGATCGTGCAGCAGGTCGTGGGCGCGTACCGACGCCTCCCGCAGCCCGGACGCGGCCTGTGCCTCGTCCAGGACCCCGTGCAGGGCCTCCGTCTCCGCCCGCACGTCCTCGACCGTCACCTCCGCGAGACCGTGCTCCGCCGCCGCCTTCGCCGCGACGAGGTCGGGCAGCCGGGCGGGCGCCTCGGCGACCTCCTCGACCAGGGTCGGCAGATGGGCCTGCACCTCGCCCGCCCGCATCAGATGGATGCCGGTGAGCAGCGCCCGGTAGGTGTAGAGCAGCGGCTTGAGCTCACCGCTGCGCTCGAAGAGCCGCCACTGCGTGCCGGCGAAGCCCCGGTAGTGGTGGGCGTGGTGGGAGGTGAGCACCTCGGGCACGAGCGAGACCAGCTCCGCGTGGGTCTCCGTGGTGTGCGCGACGAGCGGGGAGGTGAGCTGCTCCAGGACGTAGCCGTTGCGGCGCAGCATCAGCCGGGCGAACTTCCGCAGGTCGTGCGTGACCAGGTCCATCTCGACCCCGTCCCGGTCCCACATCCGGCTGCGGGTCTCCTCGGGCTCGCGCAGCCCCACCAGCGCGTCCAGCGGCAGCAGGTGCGCGCCGCGCAGGTCCACGTCCGAGTCGCGGGACGGGAACCCGTACAGGTGCGCGCCGGAGACGGTCGCGAAGAGCAGGGGGTCGGGCTGTTCGGCCACGACGGCGGCGAGGTCGGCGTCCAGGGCCGACTCGAGGGAGAGCGTCATCGGTCAAGCGTCCCAGAGCGCGCCGAAGGTCAGGAGGTCGCTCCGGTACTCGACGCGCTCCTCCCACTCCTTGGGCCAGGCGTCCGCGCCGAGGTGGGCGCCGGCGAAGGCGCCCGCGAGGGCGGCGATCGAGTCGGAGTCGCCCCGGGTGCAGGCGGCCCGGCGCAGCACGGTGAGGGGCTCTTCGGGGAAGAGGAGGAAGCTGAGGAGCCCGGTCGCGAGGGCCTCTTCGGCGATCCAGCCGTCTCCCGTGTACGTACAGGGGTCGAGCTCCGGGTCGGCCGTGCGCTGGACGGCGTCGAGGCGCTCCAGTACGGCCAGGCACTCGTCCCAGCCGCGCTCGACGAAGTGCCGGGCGGAGGGGTCCTGGGAGCGGGTCCAGAGGTCGCCGAGCCAGTGCTCGTGGTAGCGGGAGCGGTTCTCGTACGCGTACGAGCGGAGCTGTCCGACGAGTCCGGCCGGGTCGACGCCCTGGGCGAGGAGGTACACGGCGCGGGCGGTGAGGTCGGAGGCGGCGAGCGCGGTGGGGTGACCGTGGGTCAGGGCCGCCTGGAGCTGGGCGGCGCCCGCCCGCTGCTCCTCGCTGAGCCCGGGGACGAGCCCGATGGGCGTGACCCGCATGTTGGCGCCGCAGCCCTTGGAGCCGAGCTGGCTGGCGTCCTGCCAGAGCCGGTCGCCGTCGAGGAGCTCACAGGCGCGCAGGCAGGTGTTGCCGGGGGCGCGGTTGTTCTCGGGCGAGTGGTACCAGTCGACGAACTCGTCCCGTACGGGCCTGGCGAGGCGCAGCGGGGCGAGCACGCCGCGGTCCATCGCGGTGCGGATCCCCCGGGCGAAGGCGAGGGCCATCTGGGTGTCGTCGGTGACGTACGCCTTGCCGTTCCGGACGGGCAGCGGCATCTCCCGCCAGGGCCCGAACGAGGCCAGGATCGACGGCACGTCCTTGAACTCGGTCGGGAAGCCCAGGGCGTCGCCGAGGGCCAGCCCGATCAGGGAGCCGGTCGCGGCCTGCCTCGTCGCGGTGCGGGTCGGGTTCACGTGGATCGTCCTTCCGGTCGCAGGAGGGGCGGATGGAGGGTGGTGGCCTCGCCCGCCCGGTAGAGAGCGGCCGGTTTCCCCCGTCCGCCGGTGAGGCGCGGCGGTCCTTCCACGGCCTGGACGAAGCCGGGCGTGGCGAGGACCTTGCGCCGGAAGTTGGGGCGGTCGAGCTCGACGCCCCAGACCGTCTCGTAGACCTGCCGCAGCTCGCCGAGGGTGAACTCGGGCGGGCAGAAGGCGGTCGCGAGGCAGGTGTACTCCAGCTTGGCGCCGACCCGTTCGTGGGCGTCGGCGAGGATGCGGTCGTGGTCGAAGGCGAGCGGCCCGTGCGTCCCGTACGGCATCCACCGGGCCTGCGCCGCGTCTCCGCCGCCGCGCGGTTCGGGTGCGTCGGGCACGAGCGCGGCGAAGGCGACGGAGACGACCCGCATCCTCGGGTCGCGGTCCGGCTCGCTGTAGGTGCGGAGCTGTTCGAGGTGGAGTCCGGCGGCGGTGGCCTCGGAGAGCCCGGTCTCCTCGGCGAGTTCGCGGCGGGCGGCCCGCTCGGCGGACTCGCGGGGCAGGACGAAGCCGCCGGGGAGGGCCCAGTGTCCGGCGTACGGCTCCTGGCCGCGCTCGACGAGCAGGACGTGGAGGCGCTCCTCGCGGAGGGTGAGGACGGCGAGGTCGACGGTGACGGCGAACGGCTCGAAGGCGTACGGGTCGTAGCCCTCGGGCACGCCCGCCGGCCCGGCCCCGGGTGTGCTCCCCGGTCCTCCGTCCGGCACCCGGTGGGCGGTCATCGGCGCTCCGGAAGGGGGTCGGCGAGGTCCCAGCCCTCGTCGATCAGTCCGTCGACGGCGGCGACCGCGGCCGCGAGGCGTTCCTCGTGCGGGCCGCTGAGGACGGCTGTGCGGCGTCCGCTGTGGGCGAGCTGGGTGAGGAACCGTGCGGTCATCCAGGGCCGCAGGTGCTCGCCGTCGCGGAGGCCGTCGTCCTCGAAGTCGACGCCCCGGTGGTCGGTGAGCAGCCAGAGGTGCTGCCGGCCGTGGGCGGCGATCTCGCCGGTGGCGGGGCTGGTGGTGCCCATGTAGCGCTCGTGCCAGATGGTGGTGGCGAAGGCGTCGGTGTCGCAGAAGAGGACGGGTGAGCCGTCGCGGGCCGCCTCCTCCTCCAGTTCGGCCTGGCGCTGGGCGATGACGGGGAAGTCGGAGGAGTGGAAGGCGACGTCGGCCCATGTGGCGCCGGGGCGTTCGGCGCGGAGTTCGGCGAGTTTGAGTTCGCTGTACTCGCGCCCATACTCCGGTACGTACCGGGTCCTGGCCCAGACGCCGCCGCGTCGCCGGTAGTGGTCGGCGAGGGCGAGGGCCATGGTGGTGGTGCCGGTGGACTCGGCGCCGAGGACGACGACGCGCCGGGTGAGCGCGGAGCGTACGGGCGGCTCCAGGAAGTCCCAGCAGCCGGCCGGGTCCGCACGGACGGCGGTGCCGGAGACGGGGAAGCGGTCGCGCCCGGGGTCGACGCAGACGGACTCGGCGCCGAAGCGGCGGGCGAGCTCCTCCCCGTACGGCTCCGAGGTGAAGACGGCGTCGACCTGCTCGGGCACGGCGGCCCGGAAGACGGCCATGTGGGCGTCCCAGACGTCGGGGTCGTGGAGGTCGACGGGGATGTCGTCGACGGCTCCGACGACGAGGGCGCCGGGGTGGACCTCGCGCATCCAGGCGACCCGGTCCTCCAGGGAGATGCTCTCTACGGAGGAGGCGCAGACGAGGACGGTGAGGCGCTCGCAGCGGTCGAGGGCCGTGTCGACGAGATGGTGGTGGCCGGCGTGCGGCGGATAGAACTTGCCGAGGACCAGGCCGTGTCCGTAGCGCCTCATGCCACCGCCTCCACCTGGAGGGCGCGGCGTGCGGCGAGGTCCTTGGTCCAGCCGCGCAGGCCGAGGACGCAGAGGATCATGAACCCGACGTAGAGCAGGGAGGTCAGGTACAGCTCCTTGTACGCGTACAGCGGTACGTAGACCACGTCGGCGGCGATCCACAGCCACCAGGACTCCAGGCGCTTGCGGCACTGGCCGTAGGTCGCCATGAGGGAGAGCGCGGTCGTCAGGGCGTCCCAGAAGGGGACGGTCGAGTCGGTGGCGCGGTCGAGCAGCAGGGTGAGGGCGAGGGTCCCCACCACCCCCGCCGTGAGCAGCCACGTCCATTCGGTGCGCGTGGTGCGGCGCACCGGGAGGACGTCGGAGCCTGGTCCACCCCCGTGGGTCCAGGTCCACCAGCCGTACACGGCGAGGGTGATGAAGACGATCTGGAGGCCGGCGTCCGCGTACAACCCGGCCTGCGTGAAGAGCAGGACGAAGAACAGGTTGTTGGCGATGCCGATGGGCCAGTTCGCGAGGTGCTGACGGGCGACGAGCCAGACGCAGAGCGCCCCGCTGCCGAATCCCAGGACCTCGGTCCAGCTGACCGGGGTGTCCAGGATCGTGAAGAGCGGCTGCTGCAGCGGTTCGAGAATGCTTGCGAGGCTCACGCCCGCCTCCTTAAGAGTCATGTTGACTATAAAGGTCGGCGGCCGTCGGCCACAAGCCCGAAACCCGGGGAGCGCCGGGGGCGGGCCGGCGGCCTCTGCCCGCCGTCGCCCCGCGCTGCCGCACCGGCGACAGATGGACCTCGTCGACGATCTCGACGAGCACCTGCTCGCGCCGGACCGCCCGGCCGCACCGCTCGTGGAGGCGGGGACGGGGGGACGGGGGGGGACCGGGGGACGGGGGGACGGGGGGGGGACGGGGGGGGACGGGGGGGGACGGGGGGACGGGGGGACGGGGCAAGCCGGTCGCGGAACGCCGAGAACGCGACAGCGCCTTCGCCTTCGTCTTCGTCTTCGTCTTCGTCTTCGCCCTCCACGACCGAAGGCGGCGTTCGCCGCCGTCGCCGGGCTCTACGGGCGCACTGGAACACGGAAGCCCGCGACCGACGGACGGTCACGGGCTTCTCGCGTGGAGCAGGCCGGGGGCCTGCGGGCCTCGGGGCCTTACATGCCGACTTCCTTCATCAGCATGCCGACCTCGGTGTTGGTGAGCCGGCGCAGCCAGCCCGACTTCTGGTCGCCCAGACCGATCGGACCGAAGGCCGTACGGACCAGCTTCTCGACCGGGAAGCCCGCCTCGGCGAGCATGCGGCGCACGATGTGCTTGCGGCCCTCGTGCAGCGTGACCTCGACGAGGTAGTTCTTGCCGGTCTGCTCGACCACGCGGAAGTGGTCGGCCTTGGCGTAGCCGTCCTCCAGCTGGATGCCGTCCTTGAGCCGCTTGCCGACCTCGCGGGGCAGCGGGCCGGTGATGGCGGCCAGGTAGGTCTTCTTCACGCCGTACTTCGGGTGCGTGAGGCGGTGGGCCAGCTCACCGTGGTTGGTGAGCAGGATGATGCCCTCGGTCTCCGTGTCGAGCCGGCCGACGTGGAAGAGACGCGTCTCACGGTTGTTGACGTAGTCGCCGAGGCACTGGCGGCCGTCCGGGTCCTCCATGGTGGAGACGACACCGGCGGGCTTGTTCAGCGCGAAGAACAGGTGCGACTGGGTGGCGACGGTCAGGCCGTCCACCTTGATCTCGTCCTTCTCCGGGTCGACGCGCTTGCCCTGCTCCAGGACGATCTCGCCGTTGACCTCGACGCGGGCCTGCTCGATGAGCTCCTCGCAGGCGCGTCGCGAACCCATGCCGGCGCGGGCGAGGACCTTCTGCAGCCGCTCGCCCTCCTGCTCGGCGCCCGGGAAGGTCTTCGGGGTCTTGATCTCCGGCCGGTTCTCGTACCGCTCCCGGTTGCGCTGCTCGATCTTGGCTTCGAGTTCGCGCGAGCGGGCCGGGGCCTGGCGCTGGCCGTGCGGGCCACGACGGGGCGGCATGCCCTGAGGCGCCTTGGGGCCGCCCTTGGCTCCGCCACGGGCCGCGGAGCCGCGACCCTTCTTCGGGGCCTCGGCGGGGGGGCTCACGTCGTAGGAGCGCTCCTCGGGGCGAGGCCGGCGCGGGTTGCTCGGGCTCTTCTGGCCGTCACGGCCGCCGCCGCCCTGGTAGCCGCCACCGCCACCGCCCTGGTAGCCACCGCCACCGGAGCCGCCACGGCCACCGTCACGGCCACCGCCACCACCCTGGTAACCGCCGCCAACGGAGCCGCCACGGCCACCGTCACGGCCACCGCCACCACCCTGGTAACCGCCGCCACCCGAGCCGCCACGGCCACCGTCACGGCCACCGCCACCACCCTGGTAACCGCCGCCACCCGAGCCGCCACGGCCACCGTCACGGCCACCGCCACCACCCTGGTAACCGCCGCCACCCGAGCCGCCACGGCCACCGTCACGGCCACCGCCACCACCCTGGTAACCGCCGCCACCGCTGCTGCCGGAGCCGCTGCCGCCGCGGTAACCACCGCCGCCACCGCTGCCACCACGGCCGCCACCGCTGCTGCCGCCGCGGCCGCCGCTGTTGCCACCACGGCTCCCGCCGTTGTTTCCGCTGCTGTTCCTGCCGCTGCTGCTTCGCATCAAACTTCCGTCTTGTCGTCGTCGTCCTCACGATCCGGTGCATCCGGATCGAACGACGGGACCCCTTCCAGTGAGTCCGGCTCGACCGCCTCCGCCTCGGGGAGGAAGGGCGCGAGCTCGGGGAGCTCGTCCAGGCCGCGCAGGCCCATCCGCTCCAGGAAGTAGTTCGTCGTCCTGTACAGGATCGCACCTGTTTCGGGTTCCGCGCCCGTCTCCTCCACCAGACCCCGCTGGAGGAGGGTCCGCATCACCCCGTCGCAGTTCACTCCGCGGACCGCGGAGACCCGGGAACGGCTGACCGGCTGGCGGTACGCGACGACCGCGAGGGTCTCCAGGGCCGCCTGGGTGAGCCGGGCCTGCTGACCCTCCAGAACGAAGGCCTCGACGGCCGCGGCGTGGGCGGCGCGGGTGTAGTAGCGCCAGCCTCCGGCCACCTGGCGCAGCTCGAAGCCTCGGCCCTGGACGGTGTACTCGTCGGCCAGCTCGCGCAGGGCGTCGGCCACCTCGCGGGGGGTGCGCTCCAGGACCTTGGCGAGATGCGCCTCGGTGGCGGGCTCGTCGACGACCATGAGGACGGCTTCGAGAGAGGGCTTGAGGTCGCTCATGCGGTGGTCTCCTGGTCGAACTCGTCGGTCACGGCCGCCGTGGGATCCGTCTCCCCGCCGGTCCAGGAGACCGTGAGATCCCCCAGGGCGGTCTCCTGGTCGAGGGCGACGGCCTTCTCCCGGTAGAGCTCCAGGAGGGCGAGGAAGCGGGCGACGACGGTCAGGGTGTCGTCGCCGACGTCCTCGATGAGCTCCCGGAAGAGCGCCGTCCCGCGCTCCCGCAGCAGCGAGACGACCACGGCGGCCTGCTCGCGGACGCTGACGAGCGGGGCGTGGATGTGGTCGACGTACACCTGCGGCTCGGCCCTGGGCTGCATGGCCTTGACGGCCAGCCTGGCGAAGCCCTCGGCGCCGATGGAGATGACGACCTCGGGGAGCAGCTCGGCGTGGTGCGGTTCGAGTCCGACGGTACGGGGATGGCGACGGCCCTCGGCCTCCCAGCGCTCCTCGAAGATCGCCGCGACGCGCTTGTACGCGCGGTACTGGAGGAGCCGGGCGAAGAGCAGGTCGCGGGCCTCCAGGAGCGCGAGGTCGGCCTCGTCCTCGACCTCGGCGGCGGGCAGCAGCCGGGCGGCCTTGAGGTCGAGCAGCGTGGCGGCGACGACGAGGAACTCGGTGGTCTGGTCGAGATCCCCGTCGGGCCCGAGGGCACGCAGATGGGCCATGAACTCATCGGTGACCTGGGAGAGGGCGACCTCGGTGACGTCGAGCTTGTGCTTGGTGATCAGCTGAAGCAGCAGATCGAAGGGCCCCTCGAAATTGGCCAGCCGCACGGTGAACCGCCCGTCCCCACCCTCGACCCCGACCGCGGGCTCAGAGCCGGCCGCGGCCCCGACAGCAGGCTCAGCCTCGCCCTCGGGCTCAGCCACGACTTCCGTCGCAAGCCGGGCTTCGGGCTCGGATCCGGACCGAAGCCCGATCTCGGGCTCGACCTCGGGTCGGGCCGGAGCCCGGGCCACGGCTGTGGGCCCGGGTTCGGCCCGCAGCCCGGCCCCACACTCAGACCGAGCCTCGCGCTCACTCCCCGCCTCGGGCTCCAGCCCGGCCACCGGCTCGGGCTCGTACCCAGGCGCGATCGCGGGCTCGGGCAGAGCGGCGACCCCGGCCCCACGGTCCGCGGCGGCATCGATGGCCTCGCCCACCGCCGCCCCGTGGCCGTCCCGTACCGCCCCCGCGGCCGCAGGTCCCTCCGGGTCGCCCGGGCCGCGGCCCAGGGCGCGGCGGCGTGGTGGGCGGGACGTTTCGTCAGAGGCGTGGTGCATGGAGGTCCAGGAGAACGGGGAGCGCGGCAGCCCGCAGGCTACCGTCAGCGGCCGCGCAGGCGGCGCACGAGGATGCTCGCGTCGCCGCGGGACTCCAGGTCCGCCAGGACGACCGCGACGGCCTCCCGGACGATCCGGCCCCTGTCCACGGCGAGACCGTGCTCGCCCCGGAGGACGAGCCGGGCGTGCTCCAGGTCCATCAGCTCCTCGGCGGAGACGTAGACCGTGATCTTCTCGTCGTGGCGCTCACGGCCGCTGGGCCGCCGGTTCGGGGCCCGGCCGCCGCGCCGCCGCGCCGCCGCGGGGGCGGGCACCGCGGCGGTCGGCGTCGCGGGCTTCGGAGCGGCGGCGCCCTCGGGCTCCGCCGTCCGGGCGCGCGGCTCCGACGCCTCGGAGTCCGCCGCCGTGTGCTCCGCGGAGCCCTCGGCGGCCGTCGTGTCACTCTCGCCCGCGGGTGCCGGGACGGCCCGGCGGGGTGCGGACGCCTGGAGCGCCATCCCCCCGGTCGTACGGAAGAGTTCGTCGGCGCCGGGCAGACTCACTCGGCGTGACACCGGGCGAGCACCTCCCTGGCGAGCTGACGATAGGCGGCGGCGCCCACGGAGTTGGAGGCGTACGTGGTGATGGGCTCGCCGGCGACCGTGGTCTCCGGGAAGCGCACCGTCCGCCCGATGACCGTGTGGTACACGTGGTCGTCGAAGGCCTCGACGACGCGCGCGAGGACCTCACGGCTGTGCACGGTACGGGAGTCGTACATCGTGGCGAGGATGCCGTCGAGCTCCAGCTCGGGGTTGAGCCGCTCCTGGACCTTCTCGATGGTCTCGGTCAGCAGCGCCACTCCGCGGAGCGCGAAGAACTCGCATTCCAGCGGCACGATGACCTTGTGAGCCGCCGTCAGGGCGTTCACGGTCAGCAGGCCGAGCGAGGGCTGACAGTCGATCACGATGTAGTCGTAGTCGTTCATCAGCGGCTTCAGGGCGCGCTGGAGCGTCGACTCGCGCGCGACCTCGCTGACGAGCTGGACTTCGGCGGCCGAGAGGTCGATGTTGCTCGGCAGCAGGTCCATGTTGGGTACGGCGGTCTTGAGGAGGACCTCGTCCGCCGACATGCCCCGCTCCATGAGCAGGTTGTAGACGGTGAGGTCGAGCTCCATCGGGTTCACGCCGAGGCCGACCGACAGGGCTCCCTGCGGGTCGAAGTCGACGAGCAGCACCCGTCGTCCGTACTCCGCGAGCGCGGCACCCAGGTTGATGGTCGACGTGGTCTTGCCGACGCCGCCCTTCTGGTTGCACATCGCGATGATCTTCGCGGGTCCGTGGTCCGTCAGCGGACCGGGGATCGGGAAGTACGGCAGGGGCCGTCCCGTCGGGCCGATCCGCTCGCGGCGCTGACGGGCAGCGTCGGGTGCGAGGGTGGCCGCGTACTCGGGGTCGGGCTCGTACTCGGCGTCGGGGTCGTAGAAGTGCCCCTCGGGCACCTCGTCAAAGGCGGCGAAGTGGGTGGACTCTCGGCCCATCTCGTTGCCGGCCGTGGCGTTCACGTGTAGGCCGTCCATCGTCTTCATCGTGTGGGCTGTCGTCATGGGCTGGTGCGTCGCGAAGGTCCGCACCGCGACGGAGCCGATCGGAGCACCTGGCGCACCGCTCCCGGGAGTAATTGTCGACTCATTCACAAGTCGTCTTACCTCCTTGGATGTCACCAGGAACATTTATCGATAGGTCAGCGTGGCACCATGCCGACGGTTGGCGACTCTATGGCGTGTCACCGCTCCGCAGCAACACAATCCGCCGGACCCGGCCCGATGTGTCGGCAACCGAACACCTCTCTGTCAAGGGTGCGCAGGCATGCATCCACACGTTTCAGGGGTGTGCGAAACGGTTAAAGGGTTACGTTCGAGGCGAGTTGGCCGAACGTTCCGCCGGGTCGGGACACACATCCGGCCGGACCTTGTCGAACAAGGTCCGGCCGGGTGTGTGGCATTGACGGCACGCGTTGACGGCGGTGCCGCGAGGGTCAGCCCAGGAGGGTGCTCAGCTGGACGTGCTCGAGGCCGTGCGCCTCGGCGACCTCCTTGTAAACCACCTTGCCGTCATGGGTGTTGAGGCCCAGAGCGAGCGCGGCGTCGCGGCGCAGCGCCTCGGCCCAGCCGTTGTTCGCCAGCGACACGATGTAGGGCAGCGTGGCGTTGGTGAGGGCGTAGGTGGAGGTGTTCGGGACCGCGCCCGGCATGTTGGCGACGCAGTAGAAGACCGAGTTGTGGACCTGGAAGGTCGGCTCGGCGTGAGTGGTCGGGTGCGAGTCCTCGAAGCAGCCGCCCTGGTCGATCGCAATGTCGACAAGGACACTTCCGGGCTTCATCTTGGCGACGAGCTCGTTGGTGACCAGCTTCGGCGCCTTGGCGCCCGGGATGAGGACGGCGCCGATGACGAGGTCGGCCTCGACGACGGCCTTCTCCAGCTCGAAGGCGTTGGAGACGATCGTCTTCACCTTGGTGCCGAAGATCTTGTCGGCCTCGCGCAGCTTGTTGATGTCACGGTCGAGCAGGGTCACGTGGAAGCCCATGCCGACGGCGATCTGGGTGGCGTTCCAGCCGGAGACGCCGCCGCCGATGACGACACACTCGCCGGCGTGGGTGCCGGGGACGCCGCCGGGGAGGACGCCGCGGCCGCCGACGGAGCGCATCAGGTGGTAGGCACCGACCTGCGGGGCCAGGCGGCCCGCGACCTCGGACATCGGGGCGAGCAGCGGGAGCGCGCGGTTGGCGGTCTCGACGGTCTCGTACGCGATGGCGGTGGTGCCGGACTCCAGGAGCGCGTCCGTGCACTCCTTGGAGGCGGCGAGGTGCAGGTAGGTGAAGAGCGTCTGGTCCTTGCGGAGGCGGTGGTACTCCTCCGCGATGGGCTCCTTGACCTTGAGCAGCAGGTCGGCGGTGGCCCAGACCTCGTCGGCGGTGGGGAGGATCCCGGCGCCGGCGGCGACGTACTCCTCGTCCGTGATCGAGGAGCCGACACCGGCGTTCTGCTCGACGAAGACCTGGTGGCCGTGGCGGACGAGCTCGTGGACACCCGCAGGGGTGATGGCCACGCGGAACTCGTTGTTCTTGACCTCGCGGGGGATGCCGACCTTCATCGTCGATCACGGTCCTTGAATCAGGGGGGATACATGGGGCACTGCGATACATACCCGGATGCACTGCGGCGCACCGGGGCAGACCACGTTCGAACGCGGCGCACCCAGTCTAATGAAGGAGTTCCCGCTGTCTAGCCTTTCAAAGTACTAATCTTCGACGAACCCACTGCGGATTTCGTAGGCTGATCGTTCCGTTTCCAGCAGTCTTTCGGCTGCGGCCCGGTGCAGCCGGGCCGCAGCCGGGTCGCCGAGCCGGTCGAGGGTGTCGGCGAGCCGCAGCTGGAGCGCGGCCTGGAGCCGGGTGTCCTGGGCGCGCCGGGCCCACTCGACGGCCTCCTCGCAGGTCCGGAGGGATTCCTCGGGCCGTCCCGCGTACTCCTGGACCCGGGCCGCCTCGCTCAACGCCCGCGCGTAGCCCGGGAGATCGTCGAGCCGCCGGTAGCCCGCCGCGGCGGCCCGCCAGTTCCGCAGGGCCTCGCCGTACCGGCCCGCATAGGTCTGTACGGCGCCGAGGCGGGCGTACAGCCTGGCCTGATCCGCTCGCTCGTCCCGGGCGAGGCGCTGGGCGAGCGCCCGCCCGTACCAGTCGCCGGCCCTCTGCCAGTCCCCCAGCTCCTGATAGGAGCCACCTACGGATTCCATTGCGCGACCGGTCGCGTACGGGTCATTTGCTGCGCGTCCGGCATCCAAAGCCGACCGATATCGCAGCAGAGCGTCCTTCGTCCTGCCGGTGCGGGCGTCGAGGTCGGCCAGGTTCAGCAGGGCCGCGGCCCGCTCCCGGTGCAGCCCGCGCCGCTCGGCCACGTCCAGGACCAGCTGGTGGAGCCCGTACAGCTGGGGCGCGGCCGCCTCGGCGCCCCGATGCGCGGCGAGCGCCCTGACCAGGGAGGCGACCAGCCGTCGGGCGAGGGTGTCGAGCTCCCCGTCGGCGACGGCGAGCCGGGCGGAGGCCATCAGGAAGGACTGCCGGGAGCGCAGCCAGTCGGCCCCCTCCTCGACGTTGGGGAAGCGCAGGGCGCGCGGCAGACCGGCCAGCTTCCGGCGGGCCGGCGAGCCCTCGGGTTCGGTGACCGCACGGCAGGACTGGAGGAGCCGTACGGTCCGCTCCAGCATCCGGGCCCGGGCGAGCTGCACCTCGGCGGGCCGGTCGCGCTCCTCCAGCTGAGCGCGAAGGAGGGGGACGAGGTGGCCCGGGACCTCGTACTGCCCGTCCCCGCCGCCTTCGAGGAGCCCCAGGGCGGCGAAGTCGGCGAGGGTGGTCGCGGCGGCCGAGACCGAGCAGCCGGCCAGGGCGGAGGCCGTGTGGGCGTCGGCCCGGCCGAGGGGGGCGAGGGTGAGGTATCGCAGTATCCGGGCGGCGGTCGCGGGCAGCGCCTCGTGGGCGAGTGAGAAGGCACGGGCCAGCGGGTCGCCACTGAGCGCACGCAACCGCTTGGCGAGGTCGGCGACGGAGGCCTTGGGCCGGGTGGAGAGCCAGCCGCCGGCGAGAACGACCGCGGCGGGCAGCCCGCCGCACTCCTCGACGAGCGTCTCGGCGGCCTGCGGATCGACGGTGATGCGTACGGAACCGGTGAAGGCGGTGAGCAGCTCGATGGCCGACTTGGGGTCGAGCCCGCCGAGGGTGCAGGGCCGTACGTCGGGGATGCCGGTGAGCGGTCCGCGGGCGACGCCGATCACCAGGGAGTCGGGGTTGTCGGGGATGAGCGGATCGGCGTGCTCGGCGTCGACGGCGTCGTCGAGGACGAGGACGGCACGGCGCTCGCCGAGCGCCGTGCGGACCAGCTCGGTCAGCTCGTCCTCGGCGGCGCCGGGGGGCTCGGGGACCCCGAGCGCGGCGAGGAGTTCCTGGGCGACGCGGGCGGTGGGAACGGGGTCGCCGCCGGGCTCGGTGAGCCGGGCGCGGTAGATCCCGTCGGGGTACTGGTCGGAGAGTCCGGCGGCGAGTTCCTCGGCGAGCGCGGTACGTCCGGAGCCGGGCTTGCCGGCGACGAGGAGGACGCGGGCGCGGGGTGCCTTGCGGCCGGTCAGGGTGTCGAGGCCGGTGCGCTCGATGTCGGCGCGCAGGGCCTTCAACTCCCGCTGCCGGCCGAAGAACTGCCGGCTGCCGGCCGCCGCCACCGCCTGATCCGTCACGGGCCACGCTCCCGTCCACCTGCGCACGAGCCGATCCCGCGGGGGGCTCCGCACGGGCGATCCCGAGCGTAGTTCAGGGCGCGCACCGGACCTGGCGGAGCACGACGGACACGTCCCCCGATCGGATCAACAGATCGTCACACCACGTACGCCGAATGCACCACCACTCCACAGAGCGCCCCCCACCCGCCCGACGACCGCTGCACACACCGCGCCCCGCCGTATGGGCAACCGCTCTCAGAGCGGCAGACGCTGCCGCCGCCCCGCCACCTCCGCATGGGCAACGCCCCCAAGGTCGGCACCCACCCGCACGGGGCCGCGGCCGCCACCCCCGCCACCCACCGTGTGGGCAATCGTCCCGCAGGGCGGGACGGGTGGGCACACGGGACGGCGCCCTCTGGCGGCGCCTCCGCCCCTTGCGCCTGGACCCGCACCCAGTTGTGCGGTGCACAAGGGGTGCGGGTCAGGGCGCGGAAGCCTAGGCCCGGCAAAGGGCGCCGTTCCGTTGTGCCCACCCGTTCCGCCCCTGGGGGTCCCCCGGACGGAGTCTGGGGGAGGAACAGTTCCCACAACGAGGGGCGGCAGGCGGGTAGGCACCGGTCCGGTGGGACGAATGCCCACAACGAGGGACGCGGGGCCGCAGGCGCAGGGCGCCGGCCCCGCACAGCTCAGGCCCCCGCCACCACCCCCCCTACGCCTCGAACGGTCGCGCCGGCCACTCCGCGTCCGCCGGACGAAGCTCCCCCACACCCCCGCCCGCCCGCGCCGCCGCCAGCGACAGCACCCCCACCACCAGGCAGTTGTTGTGCAGCTCCCCCGCCAGGACCCCCCGCACCAGCTCCCCGAGCGGCACCCGCGCCAGCTCCATGTCCGCCTCCTCCTCGGAGACTTCGTACCGCTCCCCCTCCGCCTCGGAGAGCCCGCGCGCGAGGAAGATCCGTACGGCCTCGTCGCAGCCGCCCGGAGTCGTGTAGACGTCGGTCAGGACCCGCCAGTCCTCGGCCTTGACGTGCGCCTCCTCGTACAGCTCGCGCTGCGCGGCGTGCAGCGGGTTCTCGCCGGGCACGTCGAGGAGTCCCGCCGGGATCTCCCAGAGCTTCTGCCGCACCGGGTGCCGGTACTGCTTGAGCAGCAGGACCCGGTCCTGGTCGTCGAGGGCCAGGACGGCCACCGAGCCGGGGTGCACCTGGTAGTCGCGGCGCGCGACCGTGCCGTCCGGCATGACCACGTCGTCCGTGCGGACACTCGTCTTGTTTCCCTGGAAAGGGGTCGTCGTCGCGACGACCCGCCACTCCTCCGGGGTGTCCTGCAACTCCATCTGCGTCCTCCCACACACGAAAACCGGGGTACGGATCCGTCAGGACCCGTACCCCGGCAACGTTAACGCGCGACGACTACTTGGCCGACGTGCCCGTCTTGCGCTCCACGGCCGCCTTCACCAGACCGGCGAAGAGCGGGTGCGGACGCGTCGGACGCGACCGCAGCTCCGGGTGCGCCTGCGTGGCGACCAGGTAGGGGTGGATCTCGCGCGGGTACTCGACGTACTCGACGAGCTTGTTGTCCGGGGAGGTTCCGGAGAAGACCAGACCGGCCTTCTTCTCCAGCTCCGCGCGGTAGGCGTTGTTGACCTCGTAGCGGTGACGGTGGCGCTCGTCGACGTACGGCTGGTCGTCGTAGACCTCACGGACGATCGAGCCCTCGGCGAGCTTCGCCGGGTACAGGCCCAGGCGCATCGTTCCGCCCAGGTCGCCGGCGCCCTCGACGAACGCGAGCTGCTCCTCCATCGTCGAGACGACGGGGTGCGCGGTCGCCGGGTCGAACTCGGTGGAGTTGGCCTCGGGGATGTCGGCCAGGTTCCGGGCCGCCTCGATGACGATGCACTGCAGACCGAGGCAGATGCCGAGCAGCGGCACCTTGTTCTCGCGGGCGTACTGGATCGCGCCGACCTTGCCGCTCACACCGCGGTCGCCGAAGCCACCGGGGATGAGGATCGCGTCGACGTCGCCGAGCTGCTTCTTGGCGTCGGCCGGGGTCTTGCAGTCGTCGGAGGTGACCCACTTGACCTTGACGCGGGCCTTGTTCGCGAAGCCGCCGGCCCGCATGGCCTCGGTGACCGAGAGGTACGCGTCGGGCAGGTCGATGTACTTGCCGACGAGCGCGACGGTGACCTCGTGGTCGGGGTTGTGGACGCGGTCGAGCAGGTCGTCCCAGGTCGACCAGTCCACGTCACGGAAGGGCAGGTCGAGCTTGCGGACGACATAGGCGTCCAGGCCCTCGGTGTGGAGCACCTTGGGGATGTCGTAGATCGACTTGGCGTCGATCGCGGCGACGACCGCGGCCTCGTCGACATCGCACATCAGCGAGATCTTGCGCTTGATGGAGGTCGGGACCTCACGGTCGGCGCGCAGCACGATCGCGTCGGGCTGGATGCCGATGTTGCGGAGCGCGGCGACGGAGTGCTGGGTCGGCTTGGTCTTCAGCTCGCCGGAGGGGCCGATGTAGGGCAGCAGCGAGATGTGCACGACGAAGACGTTGTCGCGGCCGACCTCGTGGCGGACCTGGCGGACGGTCTCCAGGAACGGCAGGGACTCGATGTCGCCGACCGTACCGCCGACCTCGGTGATGACGACGTCGACGTCGTCGGTCGCCATACGGCGGATCCGGGACTTGATCTCGTTGGTGATGTGCGGGATGACCTGCACGGTGTCACCGAGGTACTCGCCGCGCCGCTCCTTGGCGATGACCTGCGAGTAGACCTGGCCGGTGGTGACGTTGGCCGAGCCGTCGAGGTCGACGTCGAGGAAGCGCTCGTAGTGGCCGATGTCCAGGTCGGTCTCGGCGCCGTCGTTGGTGACGAACACCTCGCCGTGCTGGAAGGGGTTCATCGTGCCCGGGTCGACGTTCAGGTACGGGTCGAGCTTCTGCATCGTGACCCGCAGGCCCCGGGCCTTGAGGAGCGCACCCAGGCTGGAGGCGGTCAGGCCCTTGCCGAGGCTGGAGGCGACACCCCCGGTGACGAAGATGTGCTTGGTCGTCGTGGTTTTGGGCGGCATCGCCAAGAGGGGGCTCCCGTGGTCGCGTTCTGGAGGTGCGTACCGGCGTCCCCTCCGGAAGAATCGGGGGGTGCCGTCGCTGCGGTTTCGGGGTCCTCGGCTGTCGCCGTTTCCCACCGGTCCACGGGGTACCAGGGTATCAGCGACATCGGGAGACCGCTTCCGGCCACACGCGGCAGTCGGGTGTTCACGGACGGCGACGCCGGGGTGGACGGAGTCTCCCGGCAGATCGGGGGAAGGGTCTCCCGGCGGACGGGGGAAGCCCCCACCGGGCGGGGGGACCGACCTCCCACCGGGCAGAAGGGAGGAGCTCGCACTGTCTCTCACCTGCGACGCACAGGATGTCCGCCGGATCTTCCGGCAGACGTTCCGAGGGACCCTGCCCTCACGACAGGCGGACCTTCCACCGGCGAACCGGACTCGTTCACCTGATCGGAGCAACGCCGTTACCGACGTGATCACCGGGTCACTAGGGTGCGACGTATCCTGCTCGGACATTGCCCGCCGAGCCGGCCGGCCAGCGGCATCACCCCGCCCGTCACCCGGACCAAGAGCTCGTCGAAGATCCCTTGACCGCTGACACACACAGACCCGGCTGACACCCAGCCGGCGCATCTGAGCAAGCGCCCCGCGGGGCGGACGTGGCCGTTCGACTGGAGTGAAGCACGTGGCCGGGCGCATCGAGGATTACGCACTCATCGGAGACATGCAGACCGCCGCCCTGGTCTGCCGCGACGGCAGCGTCGACTGGCTGTGTCTCCCCCGATTCGACTCCCACGCGATCTTCGCCGGGCTGCTCGGCACCGAGGAACACGGATTCTGGCGGGTGGGCCCCGCCGCGCCCGACGACGCCGAGCCGGCCCCGGCCGACCGGCGCCGCTACCGCGGCGACTCGCTGATCCTGGAGTCCGAGTGGGACACGCCGCGCGGCACGGTCCGGGTGACCGACTTCATGCCGCCGCGCGACGGCGCCCCGCAGCTGATCCGGATCGTGGAGGGCGTCTCCGGCCGGGTCCGGATGCGCTCCTCGCTGCGGATGCGGTTCAGCTACGGCCGGATCGTGCCGTGGGTCCACAAGGTCGGGGACCGCACGGTCGCCGTCGCCGGGCCCGACTCGGTGTGGCTGGACACCGATGCCGAGACGCACGGCAAGGACCTCACGACGTACTCCGACTTCACCGTGAACCCCGGTGACCGGATCACGTTCACGCTCTCCTGGCAGCCCTCCCACAAGGAGCCGCCGGCGCTTCCGGACCCCGAGGGCTCCCTGGAGGCGACCGCCGACTTCTGGCGCGAATGGGTCGAGCACTGTACGTACCACGGCCCCTACCGGGAGGCCGTGATCCGCTCCCTGATCACCCTGAAGGCGCTGACGTACGCGCCGACCGGCGGCATCGTCGCCGCGCCGACCACCTCGCTGCCCGAGGAGATCGGCGGCGTCCGCAACTGGGACTACCGCTACACCTGGCTGCGCGACGCGGCGATCACCCTCTCCTCCATGCTGCGCACCGGCTACCGCGAGGAGGCCCGCGCCTGGCGGGACTGGCTGCTCCGCGCCGTCGCGGGCGACCCGGAGAACCTGCAGATCATGTACGGCATCGCCGGCGAGCGAGAGCTCGGCGAGGCGGAGCTCGACTGGCTCCCGGGGTACGAGAACTCCGGCCCGGTCCGGGTCGGCAACGGCGCCGCCAACCAGCTCCAGCTGGACGTCTACGGCGAGGTCACCGAGGCCCTCCACCTCGCGCACATGACGGGCCTGTCCCGCAACGACTACGCCTCGCTCCTCCAGATCAAGCTGATCAACTACCTGGAGAAGCACTGGGACCAGCCCGACGAGGGCATCTGGGAGGTCCGCGGCCCGCGCCGGCACTTCGTCCACTCCAAGGTGATGGCCTGGGTGGCCGTCGACCGCACGATCAAGCTCATCGAGTCGGGGGACGCGGACGGCCCGCTGGAGCGGTGGCACGAGCTGCGGGACGAGATCCACCGGGACGTCTGCGAGAAGGGCTACGACCCCGAGCGGAACACCTTCACGCAGTCGTACGGCTCCAAGGAGCTGGACGCCTCGCTGCTGCTGATCCCGCAGATGGGCTTCCTGCCGCCGGACGACAAGCGGGTCATCGGCACGATCGAGGCGATCCAGCGCGAGCTGTCCACGGAGGACGGTTTCGTGCTCCGCTACCCGACCTCCGGCGAGGAGGCCGGCGTCGACGGCCTGGAGGGCGACGAGGGCGCGTTCCTCGCCTGCTCGTTCTGGCTGGCCGACGACCTGGCGATGATCGGCCGTGTGGACGAGGCACGCTCGCTCTTCGAGCGGCTGCTCGCGCTCCGCAACGACCTGGGGCTGCTCGCCGAGGAGTGGGACCCGAGGCTCCAGCGGCAGGTCGGCAACTTCCCGCAGGCCTTCAGCCACGTGCCCCTGATCGACACGGCCCTGCGCCTGACGGCGAGCGGGGCGTACGGGGGCTGAGGCGGTCCCGCGCGGGGGACGGTACCCGGACCTACGATGAGAAGGTCCCGTCCCCCGTACGAAAGGGGGGCTCCCATGGGTCCCCACGTCTCCGAAAGCGCCCTCGCCGGACTGGTCGAGGACCTGGCCGGCGAGGTGATCACCCCCGGCGGGCCGGGCTACGACGAGGCGCGCGCCCTGCACAACGGCATGATCGACCGGCGCCCGTCGGTGATCGCCCAGTGCGCGACCGCGGCCGACGTGTCCAACGCGATCCTGTTCGGCCGCGAGACCGAGCTGCCGATCGCGGTACGCGGCGGCGGGCACAGCGTCGCGGGGACCTCCATGATCGACGGCGCGCTGATCGTCGACCTCCGCCGGATGCACGGTGTCGTCGTGGATCCGGAGGACATGACGGTACGGGTCGAGGGCGGGGCGACCATGGCCCACCTGGACCACGCGTGCCAGCCGTTCCATGTCGCGACCACCGGCGGGCGGGTGTCCACCACCGGCGTCGGCGGCTTCACGCTGGGCGGCGGATCGGGCTGGCTTGAGCGGAAGTTCGGTCTCGCCAGCGACAACCTGCTGGCCGCCGACCTGATCACGGCCGAGGGCAGGCACGTCCACACGGACGCGGAGGAGAATCCGGAGCTGTTCTGGGCGCTGCACGGAGGCGGTGGCAACTTCGGGGTGGCGACCTCGCTGACGCTGCGGCTGCACCCGCTGCCCCGGATGAGCGTCGCGATGCTGTTCTTCCTGCCGGACGACGCGCCCGAGGTGGTGCGCACGTTCCGCGATCTCGGCGCCCGCGCGCCGGACGCGATGGGCGGCGGCGCCATCTACCTGCCCGCG
The DNA here is from genome assembly GCF_014451325.2 of Streptomyces sp. CB02980. GTDB lineage: Bacteria > Actinomycetota > Actinomycetes > Streptomycetales > Streptomycetaceae > Streptomyces. Next base: position 425,788 of record NZ_JACSCH020000005.1, read on the forward strand.
CCGCCGGAGCCGTTCGTCCCCGAGGAGCTGGTCGGCAGGCTGGTCTGCGGGGCGCTGTTCACACACGCCGGGCCGGTCGCCGAGCTCCGCGAATTCGCGGCGCCGCTGTTCGCGCTGAAGCCCGTGGTCGAGGTCGTCACGGACATCCCGTACATGGACCTGCAGTCGATGCTCGACGACCCGCCGGGGCTGCGGAACTACTGGTCGGCCGAGTATCTGCGGGACTTCCCCGACGAGGCCGTGGACGTCTTCTGCGACCGGGGCGCGCGGATCCCGGCGTCGACCGCCACCCAGCACGTGCTGTTCCTGATGGGCGGGGCGGTGGCCGCCGGGCCCTCCCGGTACCCGCAGCCGTGGCGCACCGCGCCGTGGGCGGTGCACCCGTTCGCGACCTGGGAGGACCCCGCGTACGACGAGCAGGCGAAGCAGTGGGTGCGCGACGTGCGGGCCGACGTGCGGCCGTGGGCGCTCGACGCGACGTACCTGAACTTCATCGGCGCCGAGGGCGAGCAGCGGATCGTCTCCTCCTTCGGCGAGGAGAACTACCGCCGACTCGCCGCCGTGAAGGCCGACTACGACCCCGACAACGTGTTCCGCTACAACCAGAACATCGCGCCGGCCGGCTGAGGCGGCTCGCCCCGGGTGACGCAGGCCACAATCGACACGGGGTCGCGCAATTGCCGCCACGGGTCGACGAGTTGTCGCCCCCGTTGACGAACTGTCCGGTCCCGTGACCGTGGGGTGATGTCGCCGGAACACGGACGCGGGGTAGCGTCCGGCCCCATGGACAATCAGGGCGGGATCACCGTGCAGCGGGCGCTCGAACTCCCGGGCCTGCGCAGCGGGCTCCCGGAGGTCGTCGCCGGCGCGGACCGGCTGCACCGCACGGTGCGCTGGGTGCACGCGGGCGAGGTGCCGAACATCGCGTCGCTGCTCAAGGGCGGTGAGCTGCTGCTGACCACGGGCCTCGGGCTCGGCACCCGGCCGGCCGAGCAGCGTGCGTTCGTCCGGCGGCTCGCCGACCGGGGCATCGCGGCGCTCGTGGTGGAACTGGGGCCGCGCTTCGCCCGCCTCCCGTCGACGATAGTGGAGGCCGCGCGGGCCGCCGGTCTGCCCCTGGTGCAGCTGCACCGCGAGGTGCCCTTCGTGGCGGTGACGGAGGAGATCCACACCGAGATCGTCAACGGTCACTATGCGCTCCTGCGGCAGGCCGATGAGGTCCACCGGCAGTGCACGGAGGCGCTGCTGGGCGGCGGCGGGGTCCCTCAGGTACTGCGCATCCTCTCGGACTTCGCGGCCAATCCCGTCTTCCTGGAGACCGCCGACGGACAGCTGCTCTACGCGGCGGGCACCGAGTCCGCGCCCGCCGACCCGCTGCAGGTCTGGGACGGGCTGCGCGGCGGCCGGGCGGCCCGCGAATCGGGCCCGCCCACCGGCACGGTGCTGGTCGACGTGCCCGGCGGCGGCCCCGGTACGGCCTCGGTACGGGCCCGTCTCGTCCTGCTCTCGGTCTCCGGCGCCCTCTCCCCCGTCCACCGGATGGCGGCCGAGCGTGCGGCGGGCCTCCTCGCGGTCGTCCTCATGCAGGCGCGTCAGGAGGAGGAGCTGGCGGCGCGCGGCCGGGGCGACTTCCTGACGGACCTGGCGGAGGGCAGGATCACGGCCGAGGACGCGCCGGCTCAGGCGCGGGTCCTCGGCTTCAAGCCGGGCGACGGCCCGCTCCTGCCGGTGGTGATGCGCCTGGCCTCGGAACTCTCCCCCTCGGGCAACTGGGCCCTCCTGGCCCGCGCGGTCCTGGAGGAACTGGCCTCCGTGGGAGTCCCGGTCCTCCTGGGCGTCCGCCCGGTCGAGGGCCGGGTGCCGCTCCTGCTCGGCCTGCGCTCGGAATCGGAGCGTACGGCGGTCGCGGACCGGGTCGCGGCGGCCCTGCGCGCGGGCGTGGAACGCGCCGGCCTGGAACGCGCCGGGGTGCATCCGCCGGTCGTCGTGGTGGGCGTCGCCGGCAGCTGGGCGGCGGCCTCGGCGGGGCTGCGGCACGCGGCGGAGACGGCGACGGCCGCGCAGGGCCTCTCGGACCTGCCCTGGTACGACGCCCGGCGCCTCGACATCGACCTGCTGCTGTGGCGGCTGCACTTCCACGGGGACACGGTCCTCGCGGCGTTCGTGGACCGCGCGATCGGCCCCCTGCGGGACCACGACCGCACGTCCCGTCCGCCGCTCCTGCCGACCCTGGAGACGTACCTGGCGCACGCGGGCCGCAAGGCGGAAACGGCCCGGGAACTCCACCTCAACCGCCAGACGCTCTACAACCGCCTGGCCCGCATCTCCGAACTCCTGGGCACGGACCTGGACGACCCCCAGACCGTCCTGGCCCTCTCCCTGGCCCTGAGGGCCCGCCGCCACACGCAGTAGCGGCCCACGGGGCGGGTGGTGGCGAGCCCCCTCGGGAAGCCCCCCAGGGAGCCCCTGCAGAAGGCTCCCCCGGGAAGCCCCCTCAGGGAGCCCCGGCAGGGAGCTCCCGAAGGGGGACGGCGACTACCGCCCCATCAGCTCGTCGTACACGCTCAACACGTGCGCCACCGTCTCGTCCTCCGTGGGCCAGGTCCCGGCCTGCACCCGCCCCGCCGCCGCGAGGTCCATCCGCCGCTCCACATCGTCGAGCAGCCCGCGCACCGCACGGGCGAGCGCCTCGGCGTCCCCGTACGGCACGAGCTCCGCCGCGTCGCCGACGAGTTCCGGTACGCCGCCCACCGCCGTGGCGACCAGCGGCACACCGAGCCGCAGCGCCTCCTGCGCGAGCAGGGACCGCGCCTCCCACCGCGAGGGCAGCACCGCCACGTCGGCCGCCGCGAGCAGCTCGGCGACGTCCTCCCGCCGCCCGATCAACCGCACGGGCAGCCCCTCGGCCACGATCCGGCGCTGGAGGGCGGCCCGTTCGCGCCCCTCCCCCGCGATGACGAGCAGCGGCTGCGGATCGAGCTCCCGCCAGGACCGGGCCGCGTCGAGCAGCGTCCGGTATCCCCGGCCCCGCTCCAGCGCTCCGACCGCCATCAGCAACGGCCGGTCGACCGCGCCGAGTTCGGCCCGGGCCTTGCCATCGTGGAGACAGACGGGCCCCCGCGCGGGCGGCACGGTGACGGGCGCGAGCCGGGCGTCCCGGGCTCCGCGGCGACGGGCCCGGTCCACGAGCTCGGAGGAGGTGGCGAGGACGACGGTCGCGGCCCGCACGGTCCTTCGCTCCAGGAGCCGCAGCACCCCGCCCCGCGCCGCCCCGTGGGCCTGGTTCCGGCAGTCCCAGGTCGTCACGAGCGGAGTGCGATCGCCGCCCCCGCCCCCGGCCAGCGCGAGCGCGGCCCGCACGGACGCCTCCAGTCCGTGCGCGTGGACCACGTCGGCACCGATGCAGGCGTTACGGAGCGCGGCGACCGTCGCGGGGTCGCCGAGGCGCGGCAGCGGCACGAAGTGCGCACCGGCACCCAGGTAGTCGTAGACGCGGTCGAGTTCGGCCGGGGCGCACACGGTCACCCGCACGCCCCTCGCCACCAGCCCCGAGGCGAGTGATCGGACGTGAGCGCTGCTGCCCGCGCTGCCGCCGCCCAGCACTTGGACCGTACGGAGCTGTGTCACGCGCCCAAGGATGCCAGCCCGTACCGCCGACCGTACGCACGTTCCGACACCGAAGTGGCGTCGTTCCCCTGTACGGAAGGCGTACGGCTCCGGGACGCCCACCACGGGTTCACCCACTCGGGTGAGCGCACGAGGCGAACTCGCGCTCCCCCTGGGCGCATCGGCCGGTCGGGGAGCGGCGGCAGGCCTGCCCTACGCCCCGACCGCTCACCCGGTCGATCCGACCGGCGTCAGCCGTCCGCCCGGGCCGTCGCCAGCAGCTCCTCCGCGTGCGCCCTGGCCGTCTCGGAGTCCTCCTGGCCGGCGAGCATCCGGGACAGCTCCCGTACGCGCTCCTCGCCCTCCAGGACCGTGACGCCGGACCGGGTCACGGATCCGTCGTTGGTCTTCTCGACGAGCAGCTGCCGGTCGGCGAAGGCCGCGACCTGCGGCAGGTGGGTCACGACCACGACCTGCGCGGTCCTGGCGAGCTTGGCGAGCCGGCGGCCGATCTCGACCGCCGCCTTGCCGCCGACACCCGCGTCGACCTCGTCGAACAGGTACGTCGGCACCGGGTCGACCCCGGCGAACACGACCTCCACCGCGAGCATCACCCGGGACAGCTCACCGCCGGACGCACCCTTGGCGATCGGCCGCGGCGGGGCCCCGGGGTGCGGGGCGAGCAGCAGCTCGACCTCGTCGGCACCGGACGGGCTGTAGGCGACCCGGCGGCCGCCGACCTCGACGCCCTCGGGGTCCTCGGTCTGCCGGATGTCGAAGGACACGCGCGCGTGAGGCATGGCGAGCGAGGCGAGTTCGGCGGTGACCGCGTCGGCGAACCGGTCGGCCGCCTCCGTACGGGCGTCGGTGAGCCGCTGGGCGAGCACCGACAGATCGTCGCGCAGCCGGTCGCGCTCGGCGGTGAGTTCCTCGATGCGGTCGTCGTCGCCGTCCAGCTCACCGAGCCGGCCGGCGCTCTCCTCCGCCCAGGCGAGGACGGCGACCATGCCCTCACCGTCCCGCCCGTACTTCCGGGTCAGCTGCGTGAGCGCCGCCCGCCGCTCCTCCACGGCCGCGAGCCGCAGCGGGTCCGCGTCCAGGTTGTCGGCGTATCCGGCGAGCTCGGTGGCCACGTCGCCGAGGAGGATGGAGATCTCCCCCATCCGGTCGGCGAGGGCGGCGAGCGCCGGGTCGTGCGACCGTACGGCCTCCAGGGCCCGGCCCGCGCCCGCGACCAGGGTCGTGGCGTCGACGGACTCGGGATCCTCGGGAACGCCCGCGAGCGCGGCGTGCGCGAGCGCGGCGGCGGAGGCGAGGGCCTCGGCGTGCCCGAGCCGCTCCGCCTCGGCGGCGAGTTCGGCGTCCTCGCCCGCGCGCGGGGAGACGGCCTCGATCTCACCGAGCCCGAACCGCAGCAGATCGGCCTCCTGGGCACGCTCCCGCGCCCGCGTGGTGATCTCGTCCAGTTCGCCGGTGACGGCACGCAGCCGCCGGTACGCCTCCGCGTAGGCGGCGAGCGGCACGGAGACGGCCTCGCCCGCGTACCGGTCGAGCGCCCCGCGCTGCCGGGCCGGCTTGAGCAGGCCCTGCTGGTCGGTCTGGCCGTGGACGGCGACGAGTTCGTCGGCGAGCTCGGCGAGCAGCCCGACGGGCACCGAGCGCCCGCCGAGGTGGGCGCGCGAGCGTCCCTCGGCCGAGACGGTACGGCTGACGAGCAGCACCCCGTCCTCCAGCTCCGCCCCGGCCTCCTCGGCGCGCACGGCGGCGGGCGCGCCCGCGGGCACGCTGATCCGCCCCTCGACGACGGCCGAGGCCGCGCCGATCCGCACCAGGGCCGGGTCGGCCCTGCCGCCGAGCAACAGGCCCAGGCTGGTCACCACCATGGTCTTGCCCGCACCGGTCTCACCGGTCACCGCGGTGAAGCCGGGCGACAGCTCGACCACCGCGTCGTCGATGACCCCGAGCGACCGTATCCGCATCTCCTCCAGCACGCCCCAGACCATACGAGGTTTCCCTGGTGCGATGCGACATCACCCCCGGGCGTAACTCTCCGGCGCGCCGATCGTTCGCCCCCGCCGGAGCCGGCCGACCGGGGGCATACGTGAGCGAACGCCCTCCCGCAGAAGCCGGCGGGCGGGCGCGTACGTCAGCGAGCCCCGCCCCGCCACCCGGACACGGGCAGGGCGAACTTCGCGACGAGCCGGTCCGTGAAGGAGGCGTGGTGGAGCCGGGCGAGCCGGACCGGCACGGCACCCCGCCGCACCTCGACCCGCGCCCCCGCCGGGAGTTCCACCGTCCGCCGCCCGTCGCACCACAGCACCCCGTGCGGGGTGTGCGGCTCGACCTCGACGGCGAGCACCGACTCGGGGGTGGTGATGAGCGGCTTGGCGAACAGGGCATGGGCCCCGATCGGGACCATGAGCAGCGCCTCGACCTCGGGCCAGACGACCGGGCCGCCCGCCGAGAAGGCGTACGCGGTGGATCCGGTCGGTGTCGCGCAGATCACCCCGTCGCAGCCGAAGCCGGTCACCGGGCGGCCGTCGATCGCGAGGACGACCTCCAGCATCCGTTCCGGGGACACCTTCTGCACGGCCGCCTCGTTGAGCGCCCAGTCGCGGTGCAGGACGTCGCCGTTCTCGTACACGACGACGTCGAGGGTCATCCGCTCCTCGACCTCGTACGCCTTCGTCACGACCCGGTCGACGACCTTGTCGAGGTCGTCCCGCTCGGCCTCCGCGAGGAAGCCGACGCGGCCGAGGTTGACGCCGAGCATCGGGACGCCGGAGGCGCGGGAGAACTCGGCGCCGCGCAGCAGGGTGCCGTCGCCGCCGAGGACGACGAGGAGTTCACAGCCGTCGAGGGCGTCGGAGCAGGCCTCCTTCACCCTCTCGACGGACGGCGGCAGCGGCAGGTCGTCCGCCTCCGCCTCCAGGACGCGGACGCCGATGCCGCAGCGCAGCAGTCCGAGGACGACCAGTTCGGCGCTGCGCACGGCGGCCGGCCTGCCGGTGTGTGCGAGCAGGAAGACGGTACGTGGTGCGGTCTCTGATGCTGCTGCCGTTGAGCTCAACGAGGTCCTTCCGCCACGGCGCGGTCGACATCCGCCGGATCCAGCGCGGGCGCGCCTGCCCGCAGCCACAGAAAGTACTCGACGTTGCCGGAGGGGCCGGGCAGCGGGCTCGCGGTGACACCCAGGACGCCGAGGCCGAGCTCGGCGGCGCGCCGGGCCACGTTCTTCACGGCGTCGGCGCGGAGTTCGGTGCTCCGGACGACGCCGCCCGTGCCGAGCCGCTCCTTGCCCACCTCGAACTGCGGCTTCACCATCAGGACGAGGTCGGCGTCGGGCGCAGTACAGGCCGCGAGGGCCGGCAGGACGAGGCCGAGCGGGATGAACGAGAGGTCGCCCACGACCAGGTCGACGGGCACGCCGTCGATCGCGTCGAGCGTCAACTCGCGTACGTTCGTCCGGTCCTTCACGGTGACCCGCTCGTCGCTCTGCAGCGACCAGGCGAGCTGCCCGTAGCCGACGTCGACGGCGACGACGTGGGCGGCGCCGGCCCGCAGCAGCACGTCGGTGAAGCCGCCGGTGGAGGCTCCGGCGTCCAGGGCGCGCCGGCCCTCGACCTTCAGCCCGAGCGGGACGAAGGCCTCGAAGGCCCCGGCGAGCTTGTGCCCGCCGCGCGAGACGTAGTCGGGATCGGAGCCGTCCTGGACGACGACGATGGCCGCGGCGGTCTCGACCTGGGTGGCGGGCTTGGTGGCGACGGTCTTGCCGACGGTCACCCGGCCCGCGGCGATCAGCTGGCTGGCGTGCTCGCGCGAGCGCGCGAGCTTGCGCCGGACCAGCTCGGCGTCGAGACGGCGGCGTGCCACTCCTGCCACGTTCGGTTCAGCTCCTGTTTTCGTACGGACGAGGGGCGGGGTGCGCGTCGAGCGAGGTCAGCTCGGCACGCAGTCCACGGTGTACATCCTCGTACACCTCCAGGTGTCCGTCCGCCGGGAGGTCGTCCACCTCGGCGAGACGCGCCAGGTGGGCGTCGACCCCGGGGTGCCCGGTGAGCTCCCGTACGACCTCCAGCGGCGCGGCCGCGGCGGGCTCGTGGGCGCCGCCGCGCGGGGCCACGGTGTCCGACGCCTCGGGTTCGGACATCCCATCCACGGGCTCGGGCCCGGCCATCGCGTCGTTCATGCTCCCGACGCTATCGCGAACCCCTGGGGTACGGTCGACGGCGATGGCGACGATCACGGAGTGCCGCGACGCACTCGACACACTCTCGGACAACCTCGCGCGGGCGGACGGCGACGTACGCGGCGCGACCGCGCTCGACCGCACCCTGAGCTGCCACATCACCGACCTGGACACCACGTTCACGGGCCGCCTCACGGACGGCCGGATCAAGGTCGAGTCCACGGTCACGGGCCCGCCGCCGGCCAAGGCGCAGATCCGGCTCGCGATGACCGGCGACGACCTGGTCGCGATGGTGGGCGGAGACCTGAACTTCGCGAAGGCCTGGGCCTCGGGCCGGGTCAGGCTGGAAGCGGGCTTTCGCGACCTGCTCCGCCTCCGCTCCCTGCTCTAGGGCCTGTCCGACCCTGATCCGCCGGACAGGCCCCAGCCGGCCTCGACAGGTGAGCCGGGGTCACCGACGCAGAGCGGGCCGGCTCACGTGCCGAGGGCGGGCTCCGGCGACGCTGACGCCGCGGCGGGACGCGGCACACGGGCCTTCCGCCCGGCCGGTACGACCAGCGGCGTCCCCGTCTCGGGGTCCTCGATGACCTGGCAGCGCAGCCCGAAGACCCGCTCGACGAGCTCGGCGGTCACCACCTCGGCCGGCGGCCCCTCGGCGACCACCTCGCCGTCGCGGACGGCGATGAGGTGGGTCGCGTACCGGGCCGCGTGGTTGAGGTCGTGCAGCACCGCGACGAGCGTCCGGCCCTGGGTCTCGTGCAGCTCGGCGCACAGGTCGAGGACGTCGATCTGGTGCTGGATGTCGAGATACGTCGTCGGCTCGTCGAGCAGCAGCAGCGGGGTCTGCTGGGCGAGCGCCATGGCGATCCAGACGCGCTGCCGCTGACCGCCGGAGAGCTCGTCGACGTACCGCTCGGCCAGCTCGGCGACGCCGGTCGCCTCCATCGACTCCCGGGTGATGCGCTCGTCCTCCGGCGACCACTGGCGCAGCAGCCCCTGGTGCGGGTAGCGCCCACGGGCGACGAGGTCGGCGACGGTGATGCCGTCGGGCGCCACGGACGTCTGGGGCAGCAGCCCGAGGGTCTTGGCGACCTTCTTGGCCGGCATGGTCTGGATCGACTGCCCGTCGAGCAGGACGCGCCCCTGGCTGGGCTTCAGCATCCGGGAGAGGGCGCGGAGCAGGGTGGACTTGCCACAGGCGTTCGGCCCGACGATGACGGTGAACGAGTTGTCGGGGATCTCGACGGACAGATCGCGGGCGATGACCCGCTGCTCGTACGCGAGGGTGACCGATTCCGCGCTCAGCCGCTGCTGCCGACCATCCATGCCCGTGCTCCCGTGCCCTCTACCCAAATGAAGTTAGGTTAGCCTACCCAATTACACGGCCCCGCCGATGTCACAGCGCGAGCCGCGCGAGCACCTTCGCCACGTCCGGCACCCCGCCGCCCACGGCGTCCGCCGCCGACCAGGCGGCCCCGCACAGCGCCCGCACGGCGTCCATCGGATCCGCCGCCGCACCGGCCGTCACCTCCGCCGGCCCCTCGAGCACCAGCTCGCCCCCGCTCGGCGCGCTCACCGAAGCCCGCCAGCCCCCGCACACGAAACTCCCGTCCTCCTCCGCGACGACCTCCGGCTGCCCCACGAGCAGCCCCCGCAGATCGGCCGCGACATAGGTCGGCCGGTGCTCCGGCACGGCCCGCAGCAGCTGCGCCGCGTCCGTCACCCCGGTGAAGACGAGCAGCGAGTCCACCCCACCGTTGAACGCGCCCTCGATGTCCGTGTCCAGCCGGTCCCCGACCACCAGCGGCCGCCGCGCGCCCGTCCGCAGCACCGTCTCCCGGTGCATCGGCGGCAGCGGCTTCCCCGCGACCTTCGGCTCCACCCGGCCGCCCGTGGCGATCCGGACGACCTCCACCGCGGCCCCGTTCCCGGGCCCGATCCCCCGCGCACCGGGAATCGTCAGATCCGTGTTCGACGCGTACCAGGGCAGCCCCCGCGCCACCGCGTAGCTCGCCTCCGCGAACCGCCCCCACGGCATCTCGGGCCCGCCGTACCCCTGCACGACGGCCACCGGCTCGTCCTCCGCCGAGTCCACCGGCACCAGACCCCGCTCGCGCAGCGCCACCCGCAGCCCCTCGCCACCGATGACGAGCACCCGCGAGCCGGGCGGCACGTCGTCGGCGATCAGCCGGGCCACGGCCTGCGCCGAGGTGATCACGTCCCCGGCCTCGGCGGGCACCCCGAGCTCGGTAAGGTGCTCGGCCACCGCGTCGGGCGTCCGCAGCGCGTTGTTGGTGACGTACGCCAGGTGCATCCCGCCGGCCCGGGCCACCCCGAGCGCCTCCACGGCATGCGGAACGGCCTCACCACCCGCGTACACGACCCCGTCCAGGTCCAGGAGCGCCGTGTCGTACGCCTCGCTCAGCGGCACCGCGCTGCCACCCGGCCGCCGCCTGCCCACGCCCTGCTGCCCCTGGCCGCTCCGCACCGTCACCGCACACTCCTCGCCTCACCGGGTGGGTTCCCCGCTCCCCCGATCATCGCTCATCCCACCGGCCACATACGATGACGAGATGAACACCTCAGGTCACGCGGCCGACGACGTCCGCGACGACGCAGCCGGACTGCACCTGGCGCCGTTCCGCGGGCTCCGATACGTCCCCGAGCGGGTCGGCAGCCTGGCCGCCGTCACGTCCCCGCCCTACGACGTGGTCGTACGACCTGACGGACTTCTCCATCTGGAGTCCGCGGATCCCCACAACATCGTCCGGCTGATCCTGCCCCAGGCGATCACCGCCGGCACCCGCCACCGCAAGGCCGCCGTCACCCTCGACCGCTGGCTCGCGGACGGCGTCCTCGCCCCGGACCCGGAGCCCGCGCTCTACGTGTACGAGCAGCACGGCGACGGCATCCTCCAGCGCGGCATCATCGGCGCCCTGGAGCTCTCCACCCCGGCCGAGGGGGTCGTCCTCCCGCACGAGGACGTCATGCCGCACGTCGTCGAGGACCGCGCCGCCCTGATGCGGACCACCGCGGCCAATCTGGAGCCGCTGCTCCTCACGTACGTCGGCGAGGGCGACGGCGCCGGCGAGGTCGTCGAGCGCACCGTCCAGCGCCCCCCGCTGCTCGCCACGACGACGGAGGACGGCTTCCACCACCGTCTCTGGGCGGTGACCGACCCGGCCGAGCAGGCCGCCGTCTCCACCGAGCTCGCCCGCCACCAGGCCCTCATCGCCGACGGCCACCACCGCTGGGCGACCTATCTGCGCCTCCGCGAGGAGCACCCGTCGCCCGGCCCCTGGAACTACGGCCTGGTCCTCCTCATCGACACCGCCCGCTACCCGCTCCGGGTCCGCGCGATCCACCGGCTCCTCAACCGCCTGCCGGTCGCCGACGCGCTCGCGGCCCTCGACGGCGCCTTCCGGGTACGCCGTGTCGAGGGGCCCCTGCCGGAGGCCATGGAGGCCCTCGCCGAGGCCACAGCCGAGGGCAACGCCTTCCTCCTGGCCGGAGACGGCGGCTTCCACCTCGTCGACCACCCGGACCCGGCCCTCCTCGACCGCACCATCCGCACGGACCGCCCGGACGCCTGGCGGACCCTGGACGCCACGGTCCTGCACTCCACCCTCCTGGAGCACGTCTGGCACATCCCGGACGCCCCCGAGGACATCGCCTACATCCACGACACGGAGGCAGCGGTCGAGCAGGCGGAACGCCGCGGCGGTACGGCGGTCCTCATGCACCCGGTACGCGAGGAGGTCGTCCGGGACCTGGCCCGCCAGGGCGTCACGATGCCCCGCAAGTCCACCTCCTTCGGCCCGAAGCCGGCGACGGGCCTGGTCCTGAGAAGCCTGGCGCTGGACTGAGAGACCCCGGAAAACGAAGAAGGGCGGCACCCTGTGGGTGCCGCCCTTCTCACATGTCAACCGCGTCAGCTCTTGTCGCCGACGCTGTCGTCACTGTCGTCCTCATCGAAGTCGTCGTCCTCGTCGTCGTCAACATCGACATCGACATCGACATCGACATCGACATCGACAACGTCGCCACGGTCCGACTCCTCGTCGGCCTCGTCCTCGTCGAACGCGTCGACGAACTCGATGCCGTCCATCTCGGCCAGCCGGTCCGAGGCGTCCGTGGCCCCGTCCTTGTCGGACTCGAGAGCCTTGGCGAACCACTCCCGCGCCTCGCGCTCACGGCCGGCGGCGAGCAGCGCGTCGGCGTAGGCGTAGCGCAGGCGCGCGGTCCACGGGTGAACCGCGTTGGAGGCGAGCTCGGGGCTCTGCAGCGTCACGATGGCCGCGTCGAGCTGACCCAGGTCCCGGCGGGCGCCGGCGGCCACGAGCCGCATCTCGACCTGACCGGCCTTGTCCAGCTTCTGCACCTCGGGCTCACCGGCCATCGCCAGCGCACGCTCGGGGCGGTTGAGCCCGCGCTCGCAGTCGGCCATGACGGGCCACAGCTCGACGCCACCGCTCATCCGGCGGGCGGCGCGGAACTCGGCGAGCGCCTCGGAGTACTTCTGCGTCGCGTACGCGGCGAAGCCGGCGGCCTCGCGAACGGCGGCGACACGGGAGGCGAGCCGCAGGGCGACCCTGGAGTACTCGTACGCCTTCTCCGGGTCCTCGTCGATCAGCTGGGCGACCATGACGAGGTTCCGCGAGACGTCCTCGGCGAGCCCCTTGGGCAGGCTCATGAGCTCCTGGCGCACATCCGGGTCGATCTCCTCACCGGTGACCTCCGGCGGGATCGGCAGACGCTTGATGGGCGCGCGGTCGCCACGGTCGCGGTCGCCGCCACGGTCGTCACGACGCCCGTAGCCACCCCGGTCGTCCCGCCCACGGAACCCACCGCGGCTGTCGCCCCCACGGTCGTCACGGCGGAAGCCACCGCCACCACCCCGGGTGTCCCCACCACGGTCGTCACGGCGGAAGCCGCCGCCGCCACGGTTGTCGTCGCGACGGAACGAGGACGGACGCTCGTCACGCCGGTCGTCCCGACGGAAACCGTCCCCGCCGCCGCGGTTGTCGCCGCCACGGTCGTCACGCGAGGGGTACGAAGGCCGGTCGTCCCGACGGAACGACGAGGGACGCTCATCACGCCGGTCGTCACGGCGGAAGCCGCCACCGGCACCGCGGTTGTCGCCGCCACGGTTGTCGCCACC
>NZ_JACSCH020000050.1 GCF_014451325.2 Streptomyces sp. CB02980
GCCCGGATCACGCGTTCCTGTGCGGGGCCGCTGGGTGCGGTGAGTCCGTTGGACGCGCCGTCCTGGTTGACGGCCGTGCCGGCGACCACGGCAAGGACCTCATGACCGAGGCGTCGGGCGTCGGACAGCCGCTCGACGACCAGGACACCGACGCCCTCGGCCCACGCCGTGCCGTCGGCGTCGGCGGAGAACGACTTGATGCGGCCGTCGGTCGCGAGCCCCCGCTGACGCGAGAACTCGATGAACGTGTTGGGGGTGGACATCACCGCGGCGCCACCGGCGAGGGCGAGCGAGCACTCGCCGGACCGGAGAGCCCGTACGGCCAGGTGCAACGCCACCAGGGACGACGAGCACGCCGTGTCCACCGTGAGCGCCTGACCCTGCAGGCCGAGCGTGTAGGCCACCCGGCCGGTGGCGACACTGCCGGCCGTGCCGGTCAGGAAGTGGCCCTCGGCCTCCTCCGGGAGCCGGCCGCCACCGCCGTAGTCGTGGTACATCACGCCGGCGAACACACCGGTGTCGCTGCCGTGCAGCGTTCCGGGGGCGATTCCCGCCCGCTCCAGGGCCTCCCACGACACTTCGAGGAGCAGCCGCTGCTGCGGGTCCATCGCCAGCGCCTCACGCGGCGAGATCCCGAAGAACGCGGGGTCGAACTCGCCGGCCTCGTGGAGGAAGCCGCCGCGCCGCACGTAGGACGTGCCGGAGTGGTCCGGGTCCGGGTGGTAGAGACCGTCGAGGTCCCAGCCCCGGTCGGTCGGGAAGTCCGAGATCACGTCACGCTGCTCGGCGACGACCTGCCACAGTCCCTCGGGGGAGTCCACCCCGCCCGGGAAGCGGCAGCCCATGCCGACGATCACGATCGGGTCGTCGTCCGCACGCGGTGCGATGGCGGCGACGGGCCGCGGGGCGGCACTCTCGGCGCGTTCCCGCGCGAGCGCGAGCGTGAAGTCGACGACGGCGGCCGGCGTCGGGTGGTCGAAGACGAGGGTCGCCGGGAGGCGCAGCCCGGTCGCGGAGTTGAGGCGGTTCCGCAGCTGCACGGCGAGCAGCGAGTCGACGCCGAAGCTCTTGAACGGCTGGTCCGGGTCGATCCCGTCCGCCGAGTCGCGGCCGATGACCGCGGCGAGCTGGGTGTTGACGAGGTCGAGCAGCAGTCGGCGGCCCTCCTCCTCGGACAGCCGGCCGAGCCTGCGGCGCAGGCCGGACTCGCCGGCGCGCCGCTGCGGGACCCGTACCAGCGAGCGCAGCACCGGGGACAGGGTCCCGTTGAGCGCGTCGGAGCGCAGTGCGGCCGGGTCGAGCCTGGCCGGTACGAGCATCGCCGCGTCGTCGCCGAGAGCCCGGTCGAGGAGTTCGAGGCCCTGCTCGTTGGAGAGCGGGGCGATGCCGCGCGTCGAGAGGGTGCTGTCGTCCAAGTGTCCGGTGAGACCGGTGCGTTCGGCCCACAGGCCCCAGGCGAGCGAGGTCGCGGGGAGACCGGCGGACCGGCGGCGGGCGGCCAGCGCGTCGAGGAAGACGTTGCCGGCGGCGTAGTTGGCCTGGCCGGGGTTGCCGAGCACGCCCGCGACGGAGGAGAAGAGGACGAACGCCGCGAGGTCCTGGTCGGCGGTGAGCTCGTCGAGGTGTGCGGCGGCGTCCACCTTGGGTCGCAGCACGGCGGCGAGCCGGTCCGGGGTCAGCGACTCGATCACACCGTCGTCGAGGAGGCCCGCGGTGTGGACGACGGCGGTGAGCCGTACGTCGGTCAGGAGCCGGGCGAGCGCGTCGCGGTCGGCGGTGTCGCAGGCGGCGAGGGTGACCTCCGCGCCCAACGCGGTGAGTTCGGCCGCGAGTTCCCCGGCACCCGGGGCATCGGGTCCGCGGCGGCTGACGAGGAGCAGGCGGCGGGCGCCGTGCTCGGTGACCAGGTGCCGTGCGACCGAGGCGCCGAGGACGCCGGTTCCGCCGGTGATGAGCACGGAGCCGTCCGGGTCGAGCGGGGCGGCACCGGCCGGGTCGGGGACGGCGGTGTGCCGGACGAGCCGGGGGGCGAGGACCGTGCCCGCCCGCAGGGCGAGCTGCGGCTCGGCGAGTACGGCCCCGGGAACGGTGTCGACGTCGTGCGCCGAGTCCGGATCCGTGTCCAACAACGAGAAGCGGTCGGGGTGTTCGGACTGAGCGGTCCTGATCAGGCCCCACACGGTGGCCTGGGCGGGGTTCGTGACATCGGGGCCGGTGGCCCCGTCGGTCAGCACCAGGAGTCGGGAGCCGGTGAAGCGGGCCTCGGCCAGCCATTCCTGGACCAGGGCCAGCGCCCAACCCGCCGCGCGGTGCGCGTGTTCGGCGAGGCCGGCCCCTGTGCTGTCGGAGTCCTGCGTCGAGCCCGGACATCGTACGGCGACGAGCTGCGGCACGGGATCCGGCACCTCGGACAGATCGGCGACCAGACACACGTCGACGTCGGTCGCGGTGGCCTGGACCGGCTGCCACTCCAGGCGGAACAGCGCGTCGGTGCCGCGCGCGGCGGACAGGTCGGCGGTGAACGGCCGCATCGTGACGGAATCCGCGGACAGCACGGGCTTGCCCGCGCCGTCGCTGACGCGCAGGCTCACCCCGTCCTCGCCCTTGGCCCTGAGCCACACCCGCAGGGTGTCCGCGCCCTCGGTGTGGCGGGTGACGCCGGACCAGGAGAACGGCAGGACCGTTCCGCCGTCCTCGTGCAGCAGGCCGACCGCGTGCAGAGCGGCGTCCAGCACGGCCGGGTGGACGCCGAAGGAAGCGGCGTCGAGCTCGGCGGGCAGGCTCACCTCGGCGAAGACGTCACGGCCGCCGCGCCAGGCGGCACGCAGCCCCTGGAAGGCGGGGCCGTAGTCGTAGCCCGCTTCCGAAAGCGTGTCGTAGCGGGTCTCGACGTCGATCTCGTGGGCGCCGGGCGGCGGCCACTCGGCGAGGTCGAAGTCCGCCGTCTCGTCGTCGATGTCGAGCAGTGCCGCGGCGTGCCGCGTCCACGGAACCCCCGCCTCGGCGTCCTGCGGTCGCGAGTGCACGGCCAGCTCCCGCTGCCCGTTCGCGTTCGGCGGTTCGACGGTCACCCGGAGCTGCACGGCCTCGTCGGGCGGCAGCACCAGGGGTGCCTGGAGGGTGAGTTCGGAGAGCCGTCGCCAGCCCATCCGGGCGCCCACGGCCATCGAGAGTTCGAGGAACGCGGTACCGGGCAGCAGGACCGTGCCGTGCACGGCGTGATCGGCGAGCCACGGCTGGGTGTCGAGGCCGAGCCGCCCCGTGTACACCAGCCGGTCCTCCTCGACGAGTTCGACCACGGCGCCCAGCAGCGGGTGCCCTGCCGGGTTCAGGCCGAGTCCCCGGGCGTCCGTCGCGGCCGGCTCGGGCTCGAGCCAGTAGTGCTGGCGTTGGAAGGGGTAGGAGGGGAGTTCGACGGTGTGGGCCTGGTAGGGGGCCAGGAGTGTG
>NZ_JACSCH020000051.1 GCF_014451325.2 Streptomyces sp. CB02980
CTTCAGAACTAACACAGTGGACGCGAGCAACTGAGGACAAGCCCTCGGCCTATTAGTACCGGTCAGCTCCACCCATTACTGGGCTTCCACATCCGGCCTATCAACCCAGTCGTCTACTGGGAGCCTTACCCTCTCAAGGAGGTGGGAATACTCATCTCGAAGCAGGCTTCCCGCTTAGATGCTTTCAGCGGTTATCCCTCCCGAACGTAGCCAACCAGCCATGCCCTTGGCAGGACAACTGGCACACCAGAGGTTCGTCCGTCCCGGTCCTCTCGTACTAGGGACAGCCCTTCTCAATATTCCTGCGCGCGCAGCGGATAGGGACCGAACTGTCTCACGACGTTCTAAACCCAGCTCGCGTACCGCTTTAATGGGCGAACAGCCCAACCCTTGGGACCGACTCCAGCCCCAGGATGCGACGAGCCGACATCGAGGTGCCAAACCATCCCGTCGATATGGACTCTTGGGGAAGATCAGCCTGTTATCCCCGGGGTACCTTTTATCCGTTGAGCGACGGCGCTTCCACAAGCCACCGCCGGATCACTAGTCCCGACTTTCGTCCCTGCTCGACCCGTCGGTCTCACAGTCAAGCTCCCTTGTGCACTTACACTCAACACCTGATTGCCAACCAGGCTGAGGGAACCTTTGGGCGCCTCCGTTACCCTTTGGGAGGCAACCGCCCCAGTTAAACTACCCATCAGACACTGTCCCTGATCCGGATCACGGACCGAGGTTAGACATCCAGCACGACCAGAGTGGTATTTCAACGGCGACTCCACCATGACTGGCGTCACGGCTTCAAAGTCTCCCACCTATCCTACACAAGCCGAACCGAACACCAATATCAAACTGTAGTAAAGGTCCCGGGGTCTTTCCGTCCTGCTGCGCGAAACGAGCATCTTTACTCGTAGTGCAATTTCACCGGGCCTATGGTTGAGACAGTCGAGAAGTCGTTACGCCATTCGTGCAGGTCGGAACTTACCCGACAAGGAATTTCGCTACCTTAGGATGGTTATAGTTACCACCGCCGTTTACTGGCGCTTAAGTTCTCAGCTTCGCCACACCGAAATGTGACTAACCGGTCCCCTTAACGTTCCAGCACCGGGCAGGCGTCAGTCCGTATACATCGCCTTACGGCTTCGCACGGACCTGTGTTTTTAGTAAACAGTCGCTTCTCGCTGGTCTCTGCGGCCACCCCCAGCTCACGGAGTAAATCCGATCACCAGACGTGGCCCCCCTTCTCCCGAAGTTACGGGGGCATTTTGCCGAGTTCCTTAACCATAGTTCACCCGAACGCCTCGGTATTCTCTACCTGACCACCTGAGTCGGTTTAGGGTACGGGCCGCCATGAAACTCGCTAGAGGCTTTTCTCGACAGCATAGGATCATCCACTTCACCACAATCGGCTCGGCATCAGGTCTCAGGCTATGTGCTGTCCGGATTTACCTGGACAACGCCCTACACCCTTACCCCGGGACTACCACCGCCCGGGTTGGACTACCTTCCTGCGTCACCCCATCGCTTACCTACTACCACCTTGGATCAGCGGCTCCACCACTTTCCTTTCCCCGAAGGGTCCGGAACGGCTTCACGGCCTTAGCATTAATGGGCTCGATATTGGGCGTTTCAAAGCGGGTACCGGAATATCAACCGGTTGTCCATCGACTACGCCTGTCGGCCTCGCCTTAGGTCCCGACTTACCCTGGGCAGATCAGCTTGACCCAGGAACCCTTAGTCAATCGGCGCACACGTTTCTCACGTGTGTATCGCTACTCATGCCTGCATTCTCACTCGTGAACCGTCCACAACTCGCTTCCGCGGCTGCTTCACCCGGCACACGACGCTCCCCTACCCATCACAGCGGGCGTTGGCCCTATTGCTGCAATGACACGACTTCGGCGGTACGCTTGAGCCCCGCTACATTGTCGGCGCGGAATCACTTGACCAGTGAGCTATTACGCACTCTTTCAAGGGTGGCTGCTTCTAAGCCAACCTCCTGGTTGTCTCTGCGACTCCACATCCTTTCCCACTTAGCGTACGCTTAGGGGCCTTAGTCGATGCTCTGGGCTGTTTCCCTCTCGACCATGGAGCTTATCCCCCACAGTCTCACTGCCGTGCTCTCACTTACCGGCATTCGGAGTTTGGCTAAGGTCAGTAACCCGGTAGGGCCCATCGCCTATCCAGTGCTCTACCTCCGGCAAGAAACACACGACGCTGCACCTAAATGCATTTCGGGGAGAACCAGCTATCACGGAGTTTGATTGGCCTTTCACCCCTAACCACAGGTCATCCCCCAGGTTTTCAACCCTGGTGGGTTCGGTCCTCCACGAAGTCTTACCTCCGCTTCAACCTGCCCATGGCTAGATCACTCCGCTTCGGGTCTTGAGCGCGCTACTGAATCGCCCTATTCGGACTCGCTTTCGCTACGGCTTCCCCACACGGGTTAACCTCGCAACGCACCGCAAACTCGCAGGCTCATTCTTCAAAAGGCACGCAGTCACGACCCATTGAGTAAACTCAATGAGCGACGCTCCCACGGCTTGTAGGCACACGGTTTCAGGTACTATTTCACTCCGCTCCCGCGGTACTTTTCACCATTCCCTCACGGTACTATCCGCTATCGGTCACCAGGGAATATTTAGGCTTAGCGGGTGGTCCCGCCAGATTCACACGGGATTTCTCGGGCCCCGTGCTACTTGGGTGTCTCTCAAACGAGCCGTTAATGTTTCAGCTACGGGGGTCTTACCCTCTACGCCGGACCTTTCGCATGTCCTTCGCCTACATCAACGGTTTCTGACTCGTCTCACAGCCGGCAGACTGTGAAAGAGAGATCCCACAACCCCGCATGCGCAACCCCTGCCGGGTATCACACGCATACGGTTTGGCCTCATCCGGTTTCGCTCGCCACTACTCCCGGAATCACGGTTGTTTTCTCTTCCTGAGGGTACTGAGATGTTTCACTTCCCCTCGTTCCCTCCACATGCCCTATGTGTTCAGGCATGGGTGACAGCCCATGACGACTGCCGGGTTTCCCCATTCGGAAACCCCCGGATCAAAGCCTGGTTGACGGCTCCCCGGGGACTATCGTGGCCTCCCACGTCCTTCATCGGTTCCTGGTGCCAAGGCATCCACCGTGCGCCCTTAAAAACTTGGCCACAGATGCTCGCGTCCACTGTGTAGTTCTCAAGCAACGACCAGCCACCCATCACCCCACCCGCTAAACAGGTGAGTTCACTGGGGCCGGCATCGCGAAGATACAAACCTTACGGCCGTACCCTCAGATACCCAACAACGTGCCAAGC
>NZ_JACSCH020000052.1 GCF_014451325.2 Streptomyces sp. CB02980
AGCGGATAACAATTTCACACAGGAAACAGCTATGACCATGATTACGAATTCGAGCTCGGTACCCGGGGATCCTCTAGAGATTCTAGCTAGCTTCAGACGTGTCTAGTGCACGCGGTCGATCTTGACGGCTGGCGAGAGGTGCGGGGAGGATCTGACCGACGCGGTCCACACGTGGCACCGCGATGCTGTTGTGGGCACAATCGTGCCGGTTGGTAGGATCCAGCGTGCTCTTCATGATCACGACGTTTTAGAGCTAGAAATAGCAAGTTAAAATAAGGCTAGTCCGTTATCAACTTGAAAAAGTGGCACCGAGTCGGTGCTAAAAAAAAACCCCGCCCCTGACAGGGCGGGGTTTTTTTTCTAGATACCCGGGGATCCTCTAGTCGACTCTAGCTAGACCAGAATCGGCAACTAGCTCGAGGTTGACACCTTTTGCCGATTCTGGTAGAATGACACCAACATAGATCTGATCGATCAAGAGACAGGATGAGGATCGTTTCAATCGTCGACCTGCAGGCATGCAAGCTTGGCACTGGCCGTCGTTTTACAACGTCGTGACTGGGAAAACCCTGGCGTTACCCAACTTAATCGCCTTGCAGCACATCCCCCTTTCGCCAGCTGGCGTAATAGCGAAGAGGCCCGCACCGATCGCCCTTCCCAACAGTTGCGCAGCCTGAATGGCGAATGGCGCCTGATGCGGTATTTTCTCCTTACGCATCTGTGCGGTATTTCACACCGCATATGGTGCACTCTCAGTACAATCTGCTCTGATGCCGCATAGTTAAGCCAGCCCCGACACCCGCCAACACCCGCTGACGCGCCCTGACGGGCTTGTCTGCTCCCGGCATCCGCTTACAGACAAGCTGTGACCGTCTCCGGGAGCTGCATGTGTCAGAGGTTTTCACCGTCATCACCGAAACGCGCGAGACGAAAGGGCCTCGTGATACGCCTATTTTTATAGGTTAATGTCATGATAATAATGGTTTCTTAGACGTCAGGTGGCACTTTTCGGGGAAATGTGCGCGGAACCCCTATTTGTTTATTTTTCTAAATACATTCAAATATGTATCCGCTCATGAGACAATAACCCTGATAAATGCTTCAATAATATTGAAAAAGGAAGAGTATGAGTATTCAACATTTCCGTGTCGCCCTTATTCCCTTTTTTGCGGCATTTTGCCTTCCTGTTTTTGCTCACCCAGAAACGCTGGTGAAAGTAAAAGATGCTGAAGATCAGTTGGGTGCACGAGTGGGTTACATCGAACTGGATCTCAACAGCGGTAAGATCCTTGAGAGTTTTCGCCCCGAAGAACGTTTTCCAATGATGAGCACTTTTAAAGTTCTGCTATGTGGCGCGGTATTATCCCGTATTGACGCCGGGCAAGAGCAACTCGGTCGCCGCATACACTATTCTCAGAATGACTTGGTTGAGTACTCACCAGTCACAGAAAAGCATCTTACGGATGGCATGACAGTAAGAGAATTATGCAGTGCTGCCATAACCATGAGTGATAACACTGCGGCCAACTTACTTCTGACAACGATCGGAGGACCGAAGGAGCTAACCGCTTTTTTGCACAACATGGGGGATCATGTAACTCGCCTTGATCGTTGGGAACCGGAGCTGAATGAAGCCATACCAAACGACGAGCGTGACACCACGATGCCTGTAGCAATGGCAACAACGTTGCGCAAACTATTAACTGGCGAACTACTTACTCTAGCTTCCCGGCAACAATTAATAGACTGGATGGAGGCGGATAAAGTTGCAGGACCACTTCTGCGCTCGGCCCTTCCGGCTGGCTGGTTTATTGCTGATAAATCTGGAGCCGGTGAGCGTGGGTCTCGCGGTATCATTGCAGCACTGGGGCCAGATGGTAAGCCCTCCCGTATCGTAGTTATCTACACGACGGGGAGTCAGGCAACTATGGATGAACGAAATAGACAGATCGCTGAGATAGGTGCCTCACTGATTAAGCATTGGTAACTGTCAGACCAAGTTTACTCATATATACTTTAGATTGATTTAAAACTTCATTTTTAATTTAAAAGGATCTAGGTGAAGATCCTTTTTGATAATCTCATGACCAAAATCCCTTAACGTGAGTTTTCGTTCCACTGAGCGTCAGACCCCGTAGAAAAGATCAAAGGATCTTCTTGAGATCCTTTTTTTCTGCGCGTAATCTGCTGCTTGCAAACAAAAAAACCACCGCTACCAGCGGTGGTTTGTTTGCCGGATCAAGAGCTACCAACTCTTTTTCCGAAGGTAACTGGCTTCAGCAGAGCGCAGATACCAAATACTGTTCTTCTAGTGTAGCCGTAGTTAGGCCACCACTTCAAGAACTCTGTAGCACCGCCTACATACCTCGCTCTGCTAATCCTGTTACCAGTGGCTGCTGCCAGTGGCGATAAGTCGTGTCTTACCGGGTTGGACTCAAGACGATAGTTACCGGATAAGGCGCAGCGGTCGGGCTGAACGGGGGGTTCGTGCACACAGCCCAGCTTGGAGCGAACGACCTACACCGAACTGAGATACCTACAGCGTGAGCTATGAGAAAGCGCCACGCTTCCCGAAGGGAGAAAGGCGGACAGGTATCCGGTAAGCGGCAGGGTCGGAACAGGAGAGCGCACGAGGGAGCTTCCAGGGGGAAACGCCTGGTATCTTTATAGTCCTGTCGGGTTTCGCCACCTCTGACTTGAGCGTCGATTTTTGTGATGCTCGTCAGGGGGGCGGAGCCTATGGAAAAACGCCAGCAACGCGGCCTTTTTACGGTTCCTGGCCTTTTGCTGGCCTTTTGCTCACATGTTCTTTCCTGCGTTATCCCCTGATTCTGTGGATAACCGTATTACCGCCTTTGAGTGAGCTGATACCGCTCGCCGCAGCCGAACGACCGAGCGCAGCGAGTCAGTGAGCGAGGAAGCGGAAGAGCGCCCAATACGCAAACCGCCTCTCCCCGCGCGTTGGCCGATTCATTAATGCAGCTGGCACGACAGGTTTCCCGACTGGAAAGCGGGCAGTGAGCGCAACGCAATTAATGTGAGTTAGCTCACTCATTAGGCACCCCAGGCTTTACACTTTATGCTTCCGGCTCGTATGTTGTGTGGAATTGTGAGCG
>NZ_JACSCH020000053.1:0-2638 GCF_014451325.2 Streptomyces sp. CB02980
GTTCGTTGGCGTTGGCGGGTGGGGTGACGGTGATGTCGTCGCCTGCGACGTTTGTGGAGTTCGGTCGTCAGCGGGGTCTGGCGGCGGATGGTCGGTGCAAGGCGTTCGCGGCGGCTGCGGATGGCACCGGCTGGGGTGAGGGTGCTGGTGTTCTGGTCCTTGAGCGGCTGTCGGACGCGCGCCGCAACGGTCACCAGGTGCTGGCCGTGGTACGGGGTTCGGCGGTGAATCAGGACGGCGCGTCGAACGGACTGACGGCGCCGAACGGGCCGTCGCAGCAGCGAGTGATCCGGCAGGCGTTGGCGCAGGCCGGCCTCGGTACCGGTGATGTGGATGTGGTGGAGGCGCACGGCACCGGCACGAAGCTGGGTGACCCGATCGAGGCGCAGGCCTTGTTGGCCACGTACGGCCAAGACCGGCCGGAGGAGCGGCCGTTGTGGCTGGGTTCGGTGAAGTCGAACATCGGGCACACGCAGGCGGCCGCCGGTGTGGCTGGTGTGATCAAGATGCTGATGGCGATGCGGCACGGGCAGCTGCCCGGAACGTTGCACGTGGACGAGCCGTCGCCGCACGTGGACTGGTCGGCGGGTGAGGTGCGGCTGCTGACCGAACCGGTGCCGTGGAAGGCCGGCGAGCGGCCGCGGCGGGCGGGCGTCTCCTCGTTCGGCGTGAGCGGTACGAACGCGCACGTGATCCTGGAGGAGCCGCCCGTGGCCGAGACGGCTGCGGAGGAGCCCGAAGCTCCCGCTCTGCTGGGCGATGGTCTGGTGCCGTGGGTGGTGTCGGGCCGTGATGCGGACGGTCTGCGGGCCCAGGCCGCGCAGCTCGCGAGCTTCTTACGGGCCCAGCAGGCGACGGGTGCGGTCGACGGCCCGTGGATGGCGGGAGTCGCGGTCGGTCTGGCCGGCCGGGCCGGACTGGAGCAGCGGGCGATGGTGACCGGCACGGACCTCGCCGCACTGCTGGCAGGCCTGGATGCGGTCGGAGCCGGCGAGTCGGCCGAGGGCGTGGTCACCGACGCGGTGGTGCCCGGCTCGGACGTCGTCTTCGTCTTCCCCGGTCAGGGTGGCCAATGGTCCGGAATGGGCAAGGAGTTGCTGGAGCGCGACGCCGTCTTCGCGGCGGCGGTCGCCGCGTGCGAACAAGCCTTGGACCCGTTCGTCGACTGGTCGCTGCGGGCGGTTCTGTCGGGGGAGGAGCGGGACTGGCTGGACCGGGTGGATGTGGTCCAGCCCGCGCTCTGGGCGGTGATGGTGTCTCTTGCTGAGGTCTGGCGTGCGGCGGGGGTGGAACCCGACGCCGTCGTGGGTCATTCGCAGGGCGAGATCGCGGCTGCGGTGGTCGCGGGCCGGCTGAGTGTGGAGGACGGCGCCCGGGTGGTCGCGCTCCGCTCGCAGGCTTTGCGGGAGTTGGCAGGTCGCGGGGCGATGGCCTCGGTCGCGCTGGATGCGGCGGAGGCGGAGGCGTACCTGCCGCCGTCTGTGACGGTGGCTGCGGTCAACGCACCCGGGCAGATCGTGGTGAGCGGTCCGCAGGATGAAGTGACCGCGCTGTGCGCTCAGTTGGGTGAGCAGGGGATACGGGCACGCCGTATCGAGGTGGACTACGCCTCGCACCACGCGCAGGTGGAAGTGGTGGAGGAGCGACTGCGCGCGGAGCTGGCCGGGGTTGTCGACCTGCCTGGTTCGGGGCCGGAGTTCGTGTCGACGGTGACGGGTGAGCCGGTTCCCGTGGGGGAGCTGGACGCCGGCTACTGGTACCGGAATCTGCGGGAGACGGTGCTGTTCGCGGACGTGGTGCGGCGGTTGCAGGACGCGGGGCCGCAGGTGTTCGTGGAGATCGGTCCGCATCCGGTGCTGTCATTGGCGATGGAGCAGATGGTCTCCGGCGGCCGGGTGCTGCACAGCCTGCGTCGCGATCAGCCCGAGACCGCGCAGTTCCTGAGCAGTCTGGGTGCGGCCTGGGCGGCCGGTCTGCCGGTGTCGTGGCGCGACCTGCTGCCTGCCGTGGAGCCGGTGGTGTTGCCGACGTACGCCTTCCAGCGGCAGCGTTACTGGCTGGACGCGCCGCCGATGGCGGTCGGGACCGGCGTTTCTGAAACCGATGCGTGGCGCTATCGCGTGGGATGGTCGCCGTTGGCGGCCCAGCACGCGGGTGGGCTGGCCCGGAAGTGGCTGCTGCTGTGCCACGACGTGGCGGAAGTCGTCGAGGTACGGCAGGCGTTGGAGCAGGCCGGTGCCCAGGCCGAGGTGCAGGTGCTACCGGCCGGCCACGACCTCGACCGCGAGCGTGTGGCGGAGCTGCCGGCCGGTGCCGAGCACATCGTCTATCTGGCGACCGGGTCGGACCGGAGCCACTCGGCCGTACTGAACGGCCTGGTCAGGGTGGTGCAGGCCGTTGTGGAGCGGGAGGGTGCCCGGTTGTGGGTGGTGACCCGTGGTGCGGTGTCCGCGCCGGGGAACGGTTCGGTTCCTGATCCGGTGCTGGCGGCGGTGTGGGGTCTTGGACGGGTCTTCGGTCTTGAACACCCGGGCCACTACGGTGGTTTGGTCGATCTGCCCGCCGTCTGGCAGCCCGGTACCGGTCATCTGTTGGTGACGGCGCTGGCGCAGTCGGTGGAGGATCAGTTGGCCGTCGG
>NZ_JACSCH020000053.1:2668-3009 GCF_014451325.2 Streptomyces sp. CB02980
CGCGGACGGGGTCTTCGTGCGCCGGTTGCGTCGTGCTCCGGCGCCGTTCAGCGGTGGTGGTGAGCGGTGGCGGCCGAGCGGGACGGTGCTGGTGACCGGTGGTACGGGTGGGCTGGGTTCGCATCTGGCGCGGTGGCTGGCCCGGAACGGGGCCGAGCATGTGGTCCTGGTCAGCCGGTCCGGGCCGGAGGCTCCGGGCGCGGTCGAGCTGGCCGAGGAGTTGAGTGCGGCCGGTACCCCGACCACGGTCAGGGCCTGCGACATCACCGATGCGGGACAGCTGGCCGAGGTCCTGGGCGGCACCGGCCACCCGCCGATCACCACCGTCATCCACGCCGCCG
>NZ_JACSCH020000054.1 GCF_014451325.2 Streptomyces sp. CB02980
CCGCCGGCTGGTGGACGGGTGCGAGGCCGGGCATCGGTGGGGCGTGTGTCGGCCGTGTGCCTGGGTGGGTGGGGGCTGGGTTTGTGGCCGGGGTGGGTGGGCGCAGTCCCGGTGGGTTGGGGGTGCGCGGTCGTTGAATGGGGCGGCCGGACTTCGGCTGAGCGGGTTGCGGTAGCCGGTTGGCTGGGCTTCAGGCCCCGCTGGTCTGTGTTGGTGGGTGGTGGGGGCTGTCGGCGTGAGTTTCTTGCAGATTCATCGCCCGATAAGGGTGATTCGCCCCCAATGGGGCTTAATCTTCGGCCTGTTACTCGGAGTAGTGCGCAGTTGTCCACGCCTGCCACCCACCGGGAGTGACCAGCGGGGCCTGAAGCCCCACTCCGAACGAGCTTCCGTCGCTGAGTCGAGCCCGACCGCCCCATTCAACAACCGCGCACCCCGAACCCACCGGAACTGCGCCCACCTGCCCCGGCAACGAACCAAGCCCCCACCCACCGGCCCGCACGCGCCCTCCCGCCCCGACCGCTGCCCGGGCCGTACGCGGTGACCCCGCCCCCTGGACCGCCCTCCGAGAGGTCTTTCGCTTCTGGAGGTGGTGGGTCAAGGGTGGAGCGCAGCGGAATCGGCGAAGCCGACGCGACGAAGGAGCGCCCTTGACGCGCCGCCGGAAGGAGCGACTCTCGGAAAGAGGGCGGTCCCACCCGACACTCACGCACCCGGCCCACCCCAAGGGCCTGCCCGTACAGCCCCGCCAACTCGACCGGCAACCTCCGCGCCGCGGTCAAGGCCACCGCAGACGGCTACTGGCGCTGGCGGTACGCGGCCCCGAACTGGGCCGCACCCTCCAGGACGCGCATTCCGTCGCCCACTTGGAGCTCTTCGAGCATCCGGACGACCAGGCTGGGCATGGTGCTGGAGCTGGTCGGTGCCCGGAAGGCCAGGCCCTGGACGTCGCCGGGGGCGATGGCTCCGGCGATCTGGGTCACCAGGGAGTCGTCGGCGTACGTGGCCGGGAGCCACGCCGGGTCCTCGGGCATCACCGGCTCCCAACCGGTGGGACCGTCGCCGTCCACTCGCCGGAAGTAGCCGCCGCGAAGGAACTCGTGGCGGGGTGTTCCGAGTACGGCCTGTCGCCACTGCGGCGAATGCAGGTGACCGTCGGCGGCGAGTCGGTCGGCGAGGGCCTCGCGGAGGGTTCTGTCGTCGCTCACGCGGTCTCCCGTTCCAGGAGGTCACCCATGGCAGCGACCATGGGCAGCCCGGTCTCCGGTTCCCTCCACGCCCACTGACCGGACGGGTTGCCTTCGAGGAACCACCATGCCCCGCGTGGTCCACGGCGAAGTCGAAAGCGTCGAAGACCAGCCCGAAGTGGTCCAGGTACCGGCGAAGGGCGTCGACGATCCCGGGTGGGGCGAGGCCGGGCAGCGGTTGCGGGTGCGCGCGGTCGTTTCGTTTGTTGCGGTTATTTCGTTTGTTTCGGATACTGGCAGGGATGGCTCACGCGTTTCATAGGCGACAGATTCATAGGGGCGCACCCATGACCAGAACAGAGACCAGACCCGTCAAGCTCCCGCCGGGGGAGACCGCGACCGCCAATCGTGCGCTGGAGCGAGTCCGGGACTACCTGGACACGCATCGCGACCGGGCTCAGGTCATGGTCACCGTCGAAGACGGTGACCGAGAGCCGCTCGTTCTTCCGCGCGAGGTGGTGGAGCTTCTGGCCGCGACGCTGGCCCATCTGGGCGCCGGTCGTGGCGTGTCGATCGTGCCTTCGGATGCCGAGCTGACGACTCAGCAGGCTGCGGACATGCTCAACGTGTCCAGGCCGTTCCTCGTCGGCCTGCTCAACGCCGGCGAGATCGAATACCGCACTGTCGGAACGCATCGCCGGGTGGCCGCCTCGTCGGTCATCGAGTACAAGCGGCGTGACGACCAGCGGCGTCGTGCGGCAGCCGACGAACTGACGCGACTGGGCCAGGAGACGGGGCTGATCTGACCGATGGCCTTCGTCGTCATCTATGACGCCAATGTGCTGTACCCGAGTGTCCTGCGAGACGTCCTGATCCGTGTCGCGTAGGAGAGGCTCGTCCAGGCGAAGTGGACTCACCGGATCCTGGACGAGACGTTCACGAACCTTCAGAAGAACCACCCGGACATCCCGCCTGAGAAGTTGGCCCGAACGCGGGAACTCATGCTCACTGTCGTGCGTGAC
Organism: Streptomyces sp. CB02980; assembly: GCF_014451325.2. Taxonomy (GTDB): domain Bacteria; phylum Actinomycetota; class Actinomycetes; order Streptomycetales; family Streptomycetaceae; genus Streptomyces. The sequence goes on from NZ_JACSCH020000054.1 coordinate 2,210, forward strand.
TGCTTGGTCACTCGCTACGAACCCCTGATCGCCGCGATCGAGCTGCCCGATCCCGACGACAGGCACGTGGTGGCTGCGGCGATACGGGCCAAGGCGCAGACCATCGTCACCTTCAACCTGAGGGACTTTCCACGTCATGCTCTTGAACCCTGGGACGTAGAGGCCGTCCACCCCGACCGCTTTCTTGAAGGCCTGATCGATCTGGCTCCCGAGGTCGTCTACGGGCAGGTCCAGCGCATTGCGGACAGCTGGAGGAACCCGGCCGGAACCGTTGACGACGTCATCGACAGACTCGATCGCAGCGGTCTGGTGTCCGCTGCGGCATCGCTTCGATCGCTGCGATAGCGCGATTCACCGGTTCGGCCGAGGCGAGGTCCTGGGGGTGAGCCGGCTTTGCGGGTGCGGGTGCGGCCGCCCTCTTTCCGAGTGTGGCGTCCTCCGCCACCGGGTCAAGGGCGCTCCTGCGTCGCGTCG
>NZ_JACSCH020000055.1 GCF_014451325.2 Streptomyces sp. CB02980
ACGTTCCGATGGGTGTTCGCCACACCCTTCGGCACACCACTCGAACCCGACGTGTACATCACATACGCCAACTGGTCAGGATGGACGTACAGTTCAGGTGCGACGACATCGGCCTCGGCGAGAAGGGCCCGCACATCGGGAGCCGGCAGCATGTCCACGTCCCGCGCGAACCCGACCTCCTGGGCCGCGCGGTCGGTGACGAGGAGCGGCGCGCCCGTGTCGGCGAGGATGAACGCGAGCCGCTCCTCCGGCTGGCGCGGGTCCAGCGGCACGTACGCGCCACCCGCCTTGAGCACGGCGAGGGCCGCGACCACGAACTCCGCCGACCGGTCGAGGAAGAGGCCCACGGCGCCACCCGGCCCGACTCCGTGCGCGGCAAGCCGGGCGGCGAACGCGTCCGACGCACGGTCGAGGTCGCGGTACGTCGTCTCGCGCTCTCCGCACACCAGCGCCACGGCCTCCGGCGTCCGCGCGGCCTGGGCGGCGAACAGCTCGTGCAGCGCCCCCTCGGGGAGCGGCACGGCGGTGTCGTTGTAGTCGGCGAGCAGGGCGTGACGCTGGGCCGAGGAGAGCAGTTCGATGTCGGCGACCTTGACGTCCGGGTCGGCGATGACGGCGTCCAGGACCCGGGCCAGCCGTTCGCCGGCCGCCTCGACGGTGTCGGGGTCGTACAGGTCGGTGGCGTACTCGAGGACGACGTCGAGGCCGTTGGGGTGACCGACGCGGTCGCGGTGCTCGTAGAAGTTGACGGTGAGGTCGAACTTGGCGATGCCCGCGCTCAGTTGTCGGGTCTCGGCGCGGACGCCCGGCAGCCGGGGCGCGGCCTCGTCGGCCTCGGCGAGGGTGAGCATGACCTGGAAGAGGGGGTGGCGGGCGGCGGAGCGCTCGGGGTTGAGGGTCTCCACGAGCCGGTCGAAGGGCAGGTCCTGGTGGGCCCAGGCACCGAGGTCGGTCTCCCGGACCCGGTCGAGGAGTTCGCGGAAGGTCGGGTCGCCGGATGCGTCGGTGCGCAGCACGAGGGTGTTGACGAAGAACCCGACCAGGTCCTCCAGGGCCTCGTCGGTCCGCCCGGCGACGAGCGAGCCGAGGGGGATGTCGGTGCCCGCCCCGGAACGGGACAGCAGGGCCACGGTGGCCGCCTGCGCCACCATGAACAGGGTCACGCCGTGCTCCCTGGCGAGGGTGCTGAGTGCCTGGTGGGTCTCCGCCGGGCAGTGCACGGTGTGGGTCGCGCCGCGGTAGGAGGCCACGACCGGGCGGGGCCGGCTGGTGGGCAGGGTGACCTCGGTGGGAAGTTGGGCGAGCGCCTCCCGCCAGTGGGCGAGCTGGTTCTCCTCGTGGTCGGCGAGCAGGTCCCGCTGCCAGAGGGAGTAGTCGGCGTACTGGGCCGGCAGCGGCTCCCACTCGGGCGCCGTGCCCTGGGCGCGGGCCGTGTAGGCGGCGCCGAGGTCCCGCATGAGGGGCGTGTTGGACCAGCCGTCGGAGGCGATGTGGTGCACGACCAGGACGAGCACGCTCCGGGTCGGTGCCAGGTCGAGGAGCACGGCGTGCAGGGGGAGTTCGGCGGCGAGGTCGAAGAGGTGCGCGGTCTCCTCCGCGAGCCGGGCGGGCAGCTCGTCGTCGGTGACGGTCGCGACGGTGAGCGGCACGGTGACCTGTTCGGGGTCGGCGACGTGCTGGCGCGGCTCGCCCTCGTGCACCGGGTAGCTGGTCCGGAGGACCTCGTGGCGGGCGATCACGTCACCGAGCGCCTGCCGCAGCACCTCCTGGTCGACGGCGCCGGTGAGGCGTACGGCGAGGGGGATGTTGTACGTGGCGGAGGGGCCCTCCATCTGGTCGAGGAACCAGAGGCGGCGCTGGGCGGCGGAGAGCGGGAGGTCGTCGTCGGACCGGCCGGCGGCGGTGAGCGCGGGGCGCGTGGCCTGCCCGGCGCCGGCGGTGATCAGCCGGGCGAGTCCGGCGACGGTCGGGTACAGGAAGAAGTCGCGGAGGGAGAGTTCGGTGGCGAGGGCGGTGCGGACGCGGCCGACCAGACGGGTGGCGAGGAGCGAGTGTCCGCCGAGGCGGAAGAAGTCGTCGTCGATGGAGACGGCGGGCTCGCCGAGGGCGTCGGCGAACAGGCCGCACAGCACCTCCTCGACGGGGTTGCGCGGTGCCCGTCCGTCGCCCTCGCCGCTCAGCCGGGGCTGCGGCAGGGCACGGCGGTCGAGCTTGCCGTTGGCGGTCAGGGGGAGTTCGGCGAGCTCGACGAAGGCGGAGGGGACCATGTACTCGGCGAGGCGGTCGGCGCTGTGGCCGTGGAGGGCCTCGGTGTCGATGCGGGTGTCGAGGGCGGGGACGAGGTAGGCGACGAGGCGCTTGTCGCCGGGCCGGTCCTCCCGCACGATCACCGCGGCCTGCGCCACCGA
>NZ_JACSCH020000057.1 GCF_014451325.2 Streptomyces sp. CB02980
GTGCGGGCTGCGCAGGCGGAGTATCCGGACCGGGTTGTGCTGTTGGATGTGGAGCCGGGTGTCGAGGTCGGTTCGGGTTTGTTGTCGGGTGTGCTGGCTGCTGGTGAGCCGCAGCTTGCGGTGCGTGGTGCGGTGGTGTCGGTGCCGCGTCTGGCGCGGGCGGCTGCCGGTGCCGGTGCCGTGGGTGTGCTCGATTCTGAGGGCACGGTTCTGATCACGGGTGGTACGGGTTCCCTGGCGGGTGTTCTGGCCCGGCATCTGGTGTCGGTGCACGGTGTGCGTCATCTGGTGCTGGCCAGTCGTCGGGGTCCGGCGGCGGAGGGTGCTGCGGAGCTGGTGGCGGAGCTGTCGGCCGAGGGCGCCACGGCGACCGTCGTCGCCTGCGACGTCTCCGACCGTGACGCCGTGGCCGGTCTGCTGACCGGCATCTCCACCGAGCGTCGGCTGACCGGCGTGATCCACACGGCGGGCGTCCTCGACGACTGCCTGCTGGGCGCGCTGACCGAGGACCGTCTCGCGGGTGTCTTCGCCCCGAAGGCGGCCGCCGCCCACCACCTGGACGAGCTGACGCGCGGCCTGGACCTCGACGCCTTCGTGGTGTTCTCGTCGGCTGCGGGCATCTTCGGCTCGGCGGGTCAGGGCAACTACGCCGCCGCCAACGCCTACCTCGACGCGCTGATGCTGCGCCGTAGGGCGGCGGGTCTGCCGGCCGTGTCGCTGGCCTGGGGCCTGTGGGCGCAGACGTCCGGTGGCATGACCGGGCACCTGGGCGCCGCGGACCAGGCCCGTATGGGCCGTGGCGGTGTGCTGGCCATGTCCTCGGCCGAGGGCATGGAGCTCTTCGACTCCGCCGTGGCCGGTGACCAGGCGCTGCTGGTCCCGATGAAGCTGGACCTGCGTGCCGTACGCGCGGAAGCCACGGCCGGCGGCGGGGTGCAGCCGGTCCTCCGCGGCCTGGTGCGTCCGGGCCGCCGCACGGCCCAGGCCGGCGCGGGCGACCGTAACGCCCTCGCCCAGCGGCTGGCGGGCCTCGCCCCCGCCGACCAGGAGAAGACCCTGCTCGACCTGGTCCGCAACCACACGGCGATCGTGCTGGGACACGCGACGGTCGAGCGCGTCGAGTCGGACAAGGCGTTCAAGGACGCCGGCTTCGACTCGCTGACGGCGGTCGAGCTGCGCAACCGGCTCAGCACGGCGACGGGCGTGAAGCTTCCCGCCACGCTGATCTTCGACTACCCGACCCCGCGCGCCCTCGCCCGCTACCTGCGCGACGAGTTCAGCGGGCAGACGGCCACCGTCGCCCCCACCGCGCCGACCACCGCCTCCACGGACGACGACCCGATCGTCATCGTCGGCATGGCCTGCCGTCTGCCGGGCGGCGTCGCCGGTCCGGAGGATCTGTGGCGGATGGTGAGTGAGGGTCGGGACGGTCTGTCGGAGTTCCCGGAGGACCGTGGCTGGGATCTGGACGGTCTGTTCGACTCCGACCCCGACAACCCGGGGACCACGTACGTCCGTCGTGGTGGGTTCTTGCATGACGCGGGTCGGTTCGATGCGGGGTTCTTCGGGATCTCGCCGCGTGAGGCGAC
>NZ_JACSCH020000006.1 GCF_014451325.2 Streptomyces sp. CB02980
CTCTATCAGATCTTTTCGACCCGATTTCCTCGGTGCTTTCCGGTCCCTTTTGTTTTCACTCCGGGGGCCTTTCGGCGTTTCCGACTTTATCAGAAGATCTGAGTCGGTTTTTCCGCCTCCCGGTGAAGCGTTCGGGCGCACGTCGGCGCCGGGGCTTCCCGTTCTGGCGGAGCCGTAAACGTACTGGAGCGGGGCGCCCCGATGCAAATCGAGGGGCCCCGCTCCGGTGCTGCGCTGGTCCAGGCCGTCAGGCCTGTCAGACCTCTACGACGACCGGGAGGATCATCGGGCGCCTGCGGTAGGTGTCGGAGACCCACTTGCCGACGCTGCGGCGGATCAGCTGCTGGAGCTGGTGGGGTTCCACGACGCCGTCCTGGAACGACTTGTTCAGCGCCTGGTCGATCTTCGGGAGCACCGCGTCGAACGCGGAGTCGTCGATACCGGAACCTCGGGCGTGGACGTGCGGGCCGCCCACGATCTTGCCGGTCGAGGAGTCGACCACGACGAAGACCGAGATGATGCCCTCCTCGCCCAGGATGCGGCGGTCCTTGAGGGAGGTCTCGGTGACGTCGCCGACCGAGAGGCCGTCGACGTACACGTAACCCGCCTGGACCTTGCCGGTGATCCGGGCGCGGCCGTCGACCAGGTCGACGACGACGCCGTCCTCGGCGATGACGATGTGGTCCTTGGGGATCCCCGTCATCGCGCCGAGCTCGGCGTTGGCGCGGAGGTGGCGCCATTCGCCGTGGACCGGCATGAGGTTCTTCGGGCGGCAGATGTTGTAGAAGTACAGCAGCTCGCCGGCCGAGGCGTGGCCCGAGACGTGGACCTTGGCGTTGCCCTTGTGGACGACGTTCGCGCCCCAGCGGGTCAGGCCGTTGATCACGCGGTAGACCGCGTTCTCGTTGCCCGGGATCAGGGACGACGCCAGGATCACGGTGTCGCCGGGGACGATCCGGATCTGGTGGTCGCGGTTGGCCATGCGGGACAGGGCCGCCATCGGCTCGCCCTGGGAACCCGTGCAGACCAGCACGACCTCGTCGTCCGGCAGGTCGTCGAGGGTCTTCACGTCCACGACGAGGCCGGCCGGGACCCGGAGGTAGCCCAGGTCGCGGGCGATGCCCATGTTGCGGACCATCGAGCGGCCGACGAAGGCGACCCGGCGGCCGTACTCGTGGGCGGCGTCGAGGATCTGCTGGATGCGGTGCACGTGGCTGGCGAAGCTGGCCACGATGATGCGCTTCTGGGCGTTCGCGAAGACCGTGCGCAGGACGTTGGAGATGTCCTTCTCCGGCGGGACGAAGCCCGGGACCTCGGCGTTCGTGGAGTCCGAGAGAAGGAGGTCGATGCCTTCCTCGCTCAGACGCGCGAACGCGTGGAGGTCGGTGAGGCGGCCGTCCAGCGGGAGCTGGTCCATCTTGAAGTCGCCGGTGGCGACGGCCATGCCCGCGGGGGTGCGGATCGCGACCGCGAGCGCGTCCGGGATGGAGTGGTTGACCGCGATGAACTCGCAGTCGAACGAGCCCAGGATCTCCCGGTCGCCCTCCTTCACCTCGAGGGTGTAGGGGCGGATGCGGTGCTCCTGGAGCTTGGCCTCGATCAGGGCGAGGGTCAGCTTGGAGCCGATCAGCGGGATGTCCGGCTTGAGCCGGAGCAGGTAGGGGACGGCACCGATGTGGTCCTCGTGGCCGTGCGTGAGCACGATGCCTTCGATGTCGTCGAGACGGTCCCGGATGATGGTGAAGTCCGGGAGGATCAGGTCGATACCGGGCTGCTCCTCTTCGGGGAAGAGGACGCCGCAGTCGACGATGAGCAGACGGCCGTCGAATTCGAAGACCGTCATGTTCCGGCCGATTTCGCCGAGCCCGCCGAGCGGGATGACGCGCAGGGCGCCCTTCGGCAGCTTCGGCGGGGCACCGAGTTCAGGATGCGGATGACTCAAAAGACTCTCCTCACCACGCACGCCACGTACCTCTTGGCACGTGGCGCGCATGACATTCGTGCACTTGCTGTTGTCAGTGTTCAGTTGTGAAGTCCGTTGTCAGAGCTCTACCCCGCCGGCGGCCAGGTCGATCTTGAGCTGCTCGGTCTCCTCGGGGGACAGCTCCACGAGGGGCAGCCGCAGGGGGCCGGCCGGGAGGCCCTGGAGGGCGAGGGCGGCCTTGGTGGTCATGACGCCCTGGGTGCGGAACATCCCGGTGTAGACCGGGAGCAGCTTCTGGTGGATCTCGGTGGCCTTCTGGATCTCGCCGCCCAGGTGGGCGTCGAGGAGGGCGCGGAGCTCCGGGGTGACCACGTGGCCCACGACGGAGACGAAGCCGCAGGCGCCGACGGAGAGCAGGGGCAGGTTGAGCATGTCGTCGCCGGAGTACCAGGCGAGGCCGGAGCGGGCGATGGCCCAGCTGGCGCGGCCGAGGTCGCCCTTGGCGTCCTTGTTGGCGACGATGCGCGGGTGCTCGGCGAGCCGGACGAGCGTCTCGGTGTCGATCGGGACGCCGCTGCGGCCGGGGATGTCGTAGAGCATCACCGGGAGCTCGGTGGCGTCGGCGATGGCCGAGAAGTGCCGGTACAGGCCCTCCTGCGGGGGCTTGTTGTAGTACGGCGTGACGGCGAGCAGTCCGTGTGCCCCGTCACGCTCGGCGGTGCGGGCGAGCTCGATGGAGTGGTGGGTGTCGTTGGTGCCGATGCCGGCCACGATGTGGGCGCGGTCGCCGACCGCCTCCAGTACCGCTCGTACGAGCTCCGATTTCTCCGCGTCGCTGGTGGTGGGGGACTCGCCGGTGGTGCCGTTGATGACGAGGCCGTCGTTGCCTGCGTCCACCAGGTGGGTGGCCAGTCGCTGGGCACCGTCGAGGTCGAGTGCGCCGTCCGCCGTGAAGGGCGTGACCATGGCGGTGAGGACCCGCCCGAAGGGGGTCTGCGGAGTGGAGATCGGAGCCATGGGTAACACGCTACTCGCTGCTCAGCGCCGGGTGTCCCCTAGGGGGACAGGATAAAGGGAGCCCGGCGCTGCCTGCTCGGGGGTTCAGGCAGCGCCGGGTCCGTTTGATCAGCCTAGATGAACTTCGTGAAACGTCGCAATACGGACACTTCGCACGAGGGGTTCGGACATCTGTGCCCTATGGGGCCACACGGCCGTTCTTGTTGAAGGCTCCATGGGTCAGCGGCATCAGCCGGGCCCAGTGCTCCTCCATCTTCTCGCCGACCATCTCGATCTCCCGCTGCGGGAAGGACGGGACCGCGGCCAGCTCGTGCTGGGTGCGCAGACCGAGGAAGTGCATCAGCGAGCGCGCGTTGCACGTGGCGTACATCGAGGAGAAGAGACCGACGGGGAGGACCGAGCGGGCGACCTCGCGGGCGACGCCGGCGGCGAGCATCTCCTGGTAGGTGGCGTACGCCTGACGGTACGAGTCCTCCATCGTGCGGCTGACCAGGTCGTGCTGCTCCTGGGTGCCGTCGACGAAGACGTACTTGCCGGGACGGCCCTCCTGGACGAGCTTGCGCGAGGCGTCCGGGACGTAGAAGACCGGCTGGAGCTCCCTGTAGCGGCCCGATTCCTCGTTGTACGACCAGCCCACGCGGTGGCGCATGAACTCGCGGAACACGAAGATCGGGGCGCTGATGAAGAAGGTCATCGAGTTGTGCTCGAAGGGGCTGCCGTGGCGGTCCCGCATCAGGTAGTTGATGAGGCCCTTCGAGCGCTCCGGGTCCTTCTGGAGCTCTTCGAGGGACTGCTCGCCCGCCGTGGAGACCCGGGCTGCCCAGAGGACGTCGGAGTCGGCCGCCGCGCTCTTGACCAGCTCGACGGTGACGTCGCTCCGGAAGTCGATCTTCACGTTCTCGGTGGGGCTGTCGGTCACCAGCGGTCCTTCCAATCGGCTGTTGCAGTCGCCCACTCTAACGACGTCCTACCGGAGGATGAGATTCGGCCGCTTTGGTGAAATAGGGCACCAAAGCCCCGGTTCTGTCGTCTCTCCCTGTGACGCATGACGACGACCCGAGGAGAGTGGCTCTGATGTTCCGCCGGAGAGAGGCCGTACCGTTCGCGTTCGTCGCGGAGGCCGACCACTTCCGCAGTAACGTCGCTCCGCCACCCCGGGAGCGCCTCGGCGCCTCGCAGATCATGGGCCGTACCCTGCTGGGGCTGACCGTCGCGGCCGGCCTCGTGGGCTCGTTGATCTTCGGGATGCCGTCCCTTCAGGCGGCCGACTCCACCACTCATCAGCAGCAGTCCGAAGCCTCCGACAACCGCTGAGGTAGCCTCACCGGGCATCGCCCCTTCGAGCGTGCTTGTGAGTGAGGACCTGTCGTGCCCCTGCCCTTTCTGACGGCCGACCGTGCTTTTGACACGACCGACCACGTCGCCCTGCCGTTCGACGACCACGACCAGTGGCGTCGTCCGTACCGGCCGGGATCCTGGCGGGTCGGGGCGGCGGCGCTCGCGCTGCTGCTGGCCTCGTTCGTACTCCTCGCCGCGGTGATCATCACCGCGGCCGGAGGATTCAGCGGCGGGGCCGTCACCCTGGCCACCGCCGTACTCGTCATCCTGGCCGCCCTGCGGATGCTGCGCATGGGCACCTGGGTGAGCCGCGCCGGGATCCGCCGCGTGGCCTTCTTCTCGACCGTCACCGTGCCGTGGGCGAAGGTGACCTCCGTACGCACCGTGCAGCAGCCGGTTCGCTGGCTGGGGCTCCCCCGTACGGTCCAGGGTCAGGCCCTGGCGCTCGGCCGGCAGGGTGGTGAGCAGCTGATGCTGCTCACCGACCACAACGCCGACTTCCTCTCCCGTGTCGAGGCCTTCGACCGGGCGGCCGACACGGTCGAGGCCTGGAACGCCGAGTACGGCGTGGCCCCGGCCGTCACACGCTGACCGGAAGCCCTTCGTGGAGGGCGATGGCCCTCTGCATCGCCTTGCGGGCCCGCGGGGTGTCGCGGGCGTCGTGATAGGCGACCGCGAGCCGGAACCAGCAGCGCCAGTCGTCCGGCGTGTCCTCCGTCTCGGCCTTGCGCCGGGCGAAGACCTCGTCGGCCGAGTCGCGGTCGATCCGGCCGCCCTCGGTGCGCTTCAGCTCGTCCACGGGCAGGCCGCCCTCCGCCTCCAGTTCGGTGGCGAGGCGGCCCGCCTGGCGGGCGAACCGGGTGTTCTTCCAGAGGAACCAGCCGCCGACCGCGGGCAGCAGGAACGCCACCGCGCCCATGCCCATGGCGGCCGGCTCGCCCGTGAGGAGGAGCAGGACGCCCTCCATCGCCACCACGCCGAAGACGAGGACGAGCACGGTGGAGAGGAAGACGTACGTGATCTTTCCGCCCATGATCGTCAGCCCAGGTCCAGGAAGTGCTCCAGGCCGAAGGTGAGGCCCGGAGTGCTGGGGACACGGCGGGCGCCCAGAAGGATGCCCGGCATGAAGCTGGAGTGGTGCAGCGAGTCGTGGCGGACCGTCAGGGTCTCGCCCTCGCCGCCGAGCAGCACCTCCTGGTGGGCCAGGAGGCCCGCCAGGCGTACGGAGTGGACGCGGACGCCGTCGACGTCGGCGCCGCGCGCCCCGTCCAGGGCGGTCGCGGTGGAGTCCGGCTGAGCGCCGAGACCGGCCTCGGCACGGGCGGCGGCGATCAGCTGGGCCGTCCGGGTGGCGGTGCCGGAGGGGGCGTCCACCTTGTGCGGGTGGTGCAGCTCGACCACCTCGACGGACTCGAAGTACGGGGCCGCGATCTGGGCGAACTTCATGGTGAGGACCGCGCCGATGGAGAAGTTCGGAGCGATGAGGACGCCGGTCTCCGGGGAGGCGGCGAGCCAGGTCCGCAGCTGCGCGAGGCGCTCCTCGGTCCAGCCGGTGGTGCCGACGACCGCGTGGATGCCGTGGCGCACGCAGAAGTCGAGGTTCTCCATGACCGAGGCGGGGGTGGTCAGCTCGACGACGACCTGGGCGTCCGCCTCGACGAGGCGCTCCAGCTTGTCGCCGCGGCCGAGGGCCGCGACCAGTTCCATGTCCTCGGCGGCCTCGACGGCCCTCACGGCCTCGGAGCCGATGCGGCCCTGGGCACCGAGGACCGCCACGCGCAGCTTGCTCATTGCTCTGAATTCCTTAGGGCTAGATGGTCAGGAGACGGCCTGGTGCAGACGGTCGGCCTGCTTGTCCTTCAGCGGGCCGATCACCGAGAGCGAGGGCCGCTGGTCCAGTACATCGCGTGCGACCTCCCGGACCTCGTCCGGGGTGACGGCCGCGATCCGGTCCAGCATGTCGTCGACCGACATCTGGGTGCCCCAGCACAGCTCGCTCTTGCCGATGCGGTTCATCAGCGCGCCGGTGTCTTCGAGGCCGAGCACGGTCGAACCGGAGAGCTGGCCGACGGCGCGGGCGATCTCGTCGTCCGTGAGGCCGTCGGACGCGACCTTGTGGAGCTCGTCGCGGCAGATCTTCAGGACGTCGTGGACCTGGCCCGGGCGGCAGCCCGCGTACACCCCGAAGAGGCCGCAGTCGGCGAAGCCCGAGGTGTACGAGTACACGCTGTAGGCCAGACCGCGCTTCTCGCGGACCTCCTGGAAGAGGCGTGAGGACATACCGCCGCCGAGAGCGGTGTTCAGTACGCCGAGGGCCCAGCGGCGCTCGTCCCCGCGGGCCAGACCCGGCATGCCGAGGACCACGTGGGCCTGCTCGGTCTTGCGGTTCAGGAGCTCGACGCGGCCCGCCGCGCGCAGGGTGCGCAGGCCGTCGCGCGGGGCGACGGGGACTGCGTCGGTACGGGTGAGGGCGCCGGCCTTCTCGAAGGCGCGGCGGACCTGGCGTACCACCGTGGCGTGGTCGACGTTGCCCGCGGCGGCCACGACCAGGTGGGTCGGGTCGTAGTGCTTCTTGTAGAAGCGGGCGATCTGGCCGCGGCTGAGCGCGTTGACCGTGTCGACGGTGCCGAGGACCGGGCGGCCCAGCGGGGTGTCGCCGAACATGGTCTGCGCGAAGAGCTCGTGCACGACGTCACCGGGGTCGTCCTCGGTCATCGCGATCTCTTCGAGGATGACGCCGCGCTCGGCGTCCACGTCCTCGTCGAGGATGAGCGAGCCCGTGAGCATGTCGCAGACGACGTCGATCGCCAGCGGCAGGTCGGTGTCGAGGACCCGGGCGTAGTAGCAGGTGTACTCCTTCGCCGTGAAGGCGTTCATCTCGCCGCCGACCGCGTCGATCGCGGCGGAGATGTCGAGGGCGGACCGCTTGTGGGTGCCCTTGAAGAGGAGGTGCTCCAGGTAGTGGGTGGCGCCGTTGAGCGCCGGGGTCTCGTCGCGGGACCCGACGTGCGCCCAGATGCCGAAGGTGGCGGAGCGCACGGAGGGAAGGGTCTCGGTGACGATCCGGAGGCCGCCGGGGAGGGTCGTGCGGCGGACCGTGCCGATGCCGTCCTTGCCCGGGAGAAGCGTTTGGGTACGGGCGACGGCCCGCCCCTCCGAGGAGGGGCGGGCCGTCGTCACGGAACTACGGGACGTCACTGGTCGGTGTCGCCCTTGTCGTCGGCGGCGCCGTCCTCGTCCGCGATCACGGGGATCAGGGACAGCTTGCCGCGCTGGTCGATCTCGGCGATCTCGACCTGGACCTTGGAGCCGATCGCGAGCACGTCCTCGACGTTCTCCACGCGCTTGCCACCGGCGAGCTTGCGGATCTGCGAGATGTGCAGCAGGCCGTCCTTGCCGGGCATGAGGGAGACGAAGGCACCGAAGGTGGTGGTCTTGACGACCGTACCCAGGTAGCGCTCGCCGACCTCCGGCATGGTCGGGTTGGCGATCGCGTTGATCGTGGCGCGGGCGGCCTCGGCCTGCGAGCCCTGCTGGGCACCGATGTAGATGGTGCCGTCGTCCTCGATCGTGATGTCGGCGCCGGTGTCCTCCTGGATCTGGTTGATCATCTTGCCCTTGGGGCCGATGACCTCACCGATCTTGTCCACCGGGATCTTGACGGTGATGATGCGCGGCGCGTTCGGGGACATCTCGTCCGGAACGTCGATCGCCTCGTTCATCACGTCGAGGATGTGCAGACGCGCGTCGCGGGCCTGCTTCAGCGCGGCGGCCAGGACCGAGGCGGGGATGCCGTCGAGCTTGGTGTCGAGCTGGAGGGCGGTCACGAACTGCTTCGTGCCGGCGACCTTGAAGTCCATGTCGCCGAAGGCGTCCTCGGCACCGAGGATGTCGGTGAGGGCGACGTAGTGCGTCTTGCCGTCGATCTCCTCGGAGATCAGACCCATGGCGATACCGGCGACGGCGGCCTTCAGCGGCACACCGGCGTTCAGCAGCGACATGGTGGAGGCGCAGACCGAGCCCATGGACGTCGAACCGTTGGAGCCGAGGGCCTCGGACACCTGGCGGATCGCGTAGGGGAACTCCTCGCGCGTCGGCAGCACCGGCACGATGGCGCGCTCGGCGAGCGCGCCGTGGCCGATCTCACGGCGCTTGGGCGAGCCCACGCGGCCGGTCTCACCGACGGAGTACGGCGGGAAGTTGTAGTTGTGCATGTAGCGCTTGCGGGTCACCGGGGAGAGGGTGTCCAGCTGCTGCTCCATGCGGAGCATGTTGAGGGTGGTGACGCCCAGGATCTGGGTCTCGCCACGCTCGAACAGCGCGGAACCGTGCACACGCGGGATGGCCTCGACCTCGGCCGCGAGCGTACGGATGTCCGTCAGGCCACGGCCGTCGATGCGGACCTTGTCCTTGATGACGCGCTCGCGGACCAGCTTCTTGGTCAGCGCGCGGTAGGCGCCCGAGATCTCCTTCTCGCGGCCTTCGAAGGCCGGGAGGAGCTTCTCGGCGGCGAGCTCCTTGATGCGGTCGAGCTCGGCCTCGCGCTCCTGCTTGCCGGCGATGGTGAGCGCCTTGGTGAGCTCACCCTTGACGGCGGCGGTGAGCGCCTCCAGGACGTCGTCCTGGTAGTCCAGGAAGACCGGGAACTCGCCGGTGGGCTTCGCGGCCTTGGCGGCGAGGTCCGACTGGGCCTTGCAGAGGGCCTTGATGAAGGGCTTCGCGGCCTCGAGACCGGCGGCGACGATCTCCTCGGTCGGCGCCTCGGCGCCGTCCTTGACGAGATCGATGGTCTTCTCGGTGGCCTCGGCCTCGACCATCATGATCGCGACGTCGCCGTCCTCCAGGACGCGACCGGCGACGACCATGTCGAAGACGGCGTCCTCGAGCTCGGTGTGCGTCGGGAACGCGACCCACTGGCCCTTGATCAGGGCGACGCGGGTGGCGCCGATGGGGCCGGAGAAGGGCAGGCCCGCCAGGATCGTGGAAGCGGAGGCGGCGTTGATCGCGACCACGTCGTACAGGTGGTCGGGGTTGAGCGCCATGATCGTCTCGACGATCTGGATCTCGTTGCGCAGGCCCTTCTTGAAGGAGGGGCGCAGCGGCCGGTCGATCAGGCGGCAGGTGAGGATCGCGTCCTCGGAGGGGCGGCCCTCACGGCGGAAGAAGGAGCCGGGGATCTTGCCGGCCGCGTACTGCCGCTCCTCGACGTCCACCGTCAGGGGGAAGAAGTCGAGCTGGTCCTTGGGGCGCTTCGAGGCGGTGGTCGCGGAAAGGACCATCGTGTCGTCGTCCAGGTAGGCGACGGCGGAGCCGGCGGCCTGCTTGGCCAGACGGCCGGTCTCGAAGCGGATGGTGCGGGTACCGAAGGCGCCGTTGTCGATGACGGCCTCGGCGTAGTGGGTCTCGTTCTCCACTAGTGGTTTCTCCTACGTGTTCGTCTTTGCGTCCGGGGCCCGTGTGGCCGGGGACGGTGGCGACGGCGGCGGAGAAGCGCCTCGGGTGCGGGCCGGTCTTCGATCGAAGCACCCGGTGATTCGTCCGGGGGCCACTACCGAGGACCGGCGGCTGGCCGGCGGCTTCTCGCTCGTCGTATGGGGTTGTGCGACCAGACTAAGCCGGTGCGCACACTTTGTGCACGTACAGCAAAGGGAGCGGCCCCCCGAAAGTGGGAACCGCTCCCTTCACGGCGTCTTACTTGGCGCCGCCGGCCGCACCGCGGCGGATGCCGAGGCGGTCGACGAGCGTACGGAAGCGCGCGATGTCCTTCTTGGCCAGGTACTGCAGCAGGCGGCGGCGCTGGCCGACCAGGATCAGCAGACCACGACGGGAGTGGTGGTCGTGCTTGTGCTGCTTGAGGTGCTCGGTCAGGTCCGAGATGCGGCGGGACAGCATCGCGACCTGGACCTCGGGAGAGCCGGTGTCGCCCTCCTTGGTGCCGAACTCGGCAAAGATCTGCTTCTTGACAGCGGCGTCGAGAGCCACGCGGTTCTCCTCGTTGGTTCGTGCGCCCGTGAGTGCCCCTGGTCTTGATCTCAGGGGAAGCTTCCGTGACTCGACGGGCGAAGGTCCGATGGGCGCAGCTTCCAGAGGATTCCGGGAGCGCGTACACAAACGGCCGTCACACAGCGTACCAGCTCGCCGGAGCGCCCCCGGAGCAGACCTCTACTTGCTGGTCAAGGACCGGACCGTGGAGAAGACGTCGAGGACGGCGAGGCAGAGCGGGACGAGGGAGAGCAGGACGAGGCCCTCGGCCAGGTCGAGGAGGCGGCCCCAGAACGGGGAGAGGCCCTTCCTCGGGATGATCAGGCCGATCGCGGTGATCAGCGCGGCTCCGGCGGCGACGGACGCGGTGAGCCAGATCGTACGGATGTCCAGGCCGCCCCGGTCGCCGTACATGAGGAGGTCCTTGACCAGGTCCGCCGGCGGGTTGAGGGAGAGGCCGAGGACGAGCAGCGCGATGGCGGCGATGCCGGCGACCAGGACGCAGACGACCTGCGAGGTGTAGCGGAAGAGGCGGGCGCGCAGCAGCATCGCGAGGCCGGCGGCGAGGGCGAGGAGCTGGCCCCACATGTTTCCGGCGAAGCCGAGGACGGCCGCGGAGCCGACGACGACCGCGGCGCAGCCGCCGACCAGGCCGAGGAGCATCTCGTGGCCGCGGCGGGCCTGGAGCGCGATGCGCTCCCCGTCGACGGGCTGGAGGTCGTCGCCGGCCGGCTGCTGCGGGTCGCCGTGGAACTCGTCGTCGGCGGCGCTGCGAGGGGCGGCGTAGCCGATGGGGAGCCGGGCGAAGCGGGCGGAGAGGCCGGGCAGGAAGGCGACGAGGCCGATGGCGACGGGGGCGCAGGCGGCGGCCGTCTCGGTGGCGGTCGACTCGGTGAGGATCGCCACGAAGGTCGCGAGGGTGCCGACGGTGGCGAGGAAGGTGGCGGCCACGAAGGGCGCGTCGCCGCTGGGGGTGAGCGCGACGAGCGCCACCGAGGCGACCAGGACGGTGACGCAGCCGAGCAGGAACTGGAGGCGGCCGGGGCCCTGGCCGGCGTCGGGGCCGACGATGCCGGAGCCGGCGATGAGCAGCAGCGGCAGCGCGCCCAGGCCGAGGGCGACGGCGGTGGCCCGGTCGCCGTACACGCGGGCGCGTACTCCGGCGAAGGCGGTGAGGAGGAATCCGGCGGCGCCCGCGATGATCCCGGGCAGGCTGTGCATGTCGTGCCGGATCGGGTCGGCGAACCAGAGCACGAAGCCCATCAGGACGAGGAGCAGCACGCCGCCGAGGAGTCCGGCGCCGCGCAGCAGCTCGTCGCTCCACAGGTGCCGGTCGCGGGTGACGGCGGAGGCGACGGCGTCGGACACGTCGTCGTAGACGGCCGGCGGCAGGGACTGGGCGAACGGGCGCAGGGAGAGCACCTCGCCGTCGAGGACCTGCTGGGCCGCGAGGGTGCGGGCTCCGTCGAGGACGGATCCGTCGCGGCGGACCAGGTGGTAGCCCGTGGGCGTACCGGCGGCCTGTGTCTGTCCGGTGAGGCGCAGGATCTCCGGGTAGACGTCGGCGACGGCGATGTCCTCCGGGAGCGCGACGTCGATGCGGCTGTCCGGCGCCACGACGGTGACGCGGCAGAAACCGGTCGCTGCGGTCGTACTCACGTGTCTGGACCCCCTGATTCGCGGTTGCGCACGATGCGCGCGCCACCCTACCGGGGACGGCGGGTGAGGGCTGCAAGTAGGATCGCCGTCCCATGGGGGAAGTCCGTGTGCCCGGCTGCCGACAGGGGTGCCGGGCGGATGCTCCCGCCACGAGCCCACCTCCAACGAGGGATTGATGCGCCGGTGAGCCAGATCGTCGTCAAACGCCCGCCGAGGTCTCTTCCGCCGGAAGTGCCCGGTGGGGAACTGGTCCTGGAGTCTCCGCCGGAACTCCCGCGGGGACAGCAGGAGTCGGCGCTGATGCAGCTCCTGCCGATGCTCGGCATGGGTTCTTCGGTGGTGTTCTTCTTCATGACGCCGTCGCCGATCATGCGGATCATGGGCACGCTGATGCTTGCCTCGACGGTCGCGATGGCCGTCGCCCAGTTCGTGAGATTCCGTCGCGGTACGCAGGGGCAAATGTCCGATGTCCGCCGCGACTACCTCAAATACCTCGCGCAGACCCGGCGTACGGTCCGGCGCACGGCCCACAAGCAGCGGGACGCGCAGCTGTATCTGCACCCGTCCCCCGAGCAGTTGTGGTCGGTCGTGGCCGAGGGCTCGCGGGTGTGGGAGCGCCGGGTCGGCGACCACGACTTCGGGCAGGCGCGGATAGGGCTCGGGGCACAGCAGTTGGCGACGCCGCTCGTGGCGCCGGACACGGCTCCGGTGGACGAGCTTGAGCCGCTGTGCGCGGGTGCGATGCAGCAGTTCCTCGCGGTGCACGGCACCCTGGACGGGCTGCCGATGGCGGTCTCGATGCGGGCGTTCTACCACGTGACGGTGTCCGGTGAGCCGGAGTCGGCGCAGGCGGCGGCGCGTGCCCTGGTGGCGCAGCTGGTGACCCTGCACTCCCCCGACGACCTGATGCTCGCGGTGGTCGCGACCCGGCCGGCGCAGGAGCGCTGGGACTGGACGAAGTGGCTGCCGCACACGCAGGTGCCGGGGCAGGTCGACGGGGCCGGCACGAAGCGTCTGTTCGGCGACGACCTCGCTGAGCTGGAGCAGTTGGTCCGCTCGAAGCTGGACGGTCGGCCGCGGTTCTCCCGGGAGAACCAGCCGGTGCTCGACCAGCCGCACGTGGTGGTGGTCCTCGACTCCGATTCCACCCGCGGTGGTCTGGTGCCGCCGGACTCGCTGCTCGCGGCGGCCGAGGGCCTCCAGGGCGTGACGATCGTGGAGGTCGTCTCCGGCGACCTCGACGAGCCGCGCGGTGGTCTGTCCGTGGTCGTACGGCCGGGCCGGCTGCGGCTGGAGTCGGGTGGCGGTTTCGCGTACGAGGGTCTGCCGGACGGCGTCTCGCTGCCCGCGGCGGAGGCGCTGGCCCGTCAGCTGGCCCCGCTGAAGATGGGCGGCGGGGACGACGACGAGCCGCTGCTCGCCAATCTGGACTTCACGGATCTGCTGAACCTGGGCGACGCGGCCTCGGTGGACGTGGCGCGGACCTGGCGGCCCCGTTCGGTGGCCGAGCGCCTCCGGGTGCCGATCGGTGTCGGCGAGGACGGCCAGCCGGTCATGCTCGACCTCAAGGAGGCCGCACAGGAGGGCATGGGCCCGCACGGTCTGTGCGTGGGCGCCACGGGTTCCGGAAAGTCGGAGCTGCTGCGGACGCTGGTCCTGGGTCTCGCGGTGACGCACTCCTCGGAGACGCTGAACTTCGTCCTCGCGGACTTCAAGGGCGGCGCGACCTTCGCGGGCATGTCGCAGATGCCGCACGTGGCGGCGGTCATCACCAACCTGTCGGACGACCTGACGCTCGTCGACCGCATGGGCGACGCGATCCGCGGTGAGCTGCAGCGGCGTCAGGAGCTGCTGCGGTCGGCCGGCAACTACGCCAACATCCACGACTACGAGAAGGCGCGCGCGGCGGGCGCCCCGCTCGAACCGCTCGCCTCGCTGGTCCTGGTGATCGACGAGTTCTCCGAGCTCCTCACCGCCAAGCCGGACTTCATCGACATGTTCATCCAGATCGGCCGCATCGGCCGCTCCCTGGGTGTGCATCTGCTGCTCGCCTCGCAGCGCCTGGAGGAGGGCAAGCTGCGCGGCCTGGACACGTACCTCTCGTACCGGATCGGTCTGCGGACCTTCTCGGCGGCGGAGTCGCGGACGGCGATCGGTGTGCCGGACGCGTACCACCTGCCCTCGGTGCCGGGTTCGGGCTATCTGAAGTTCGGTACGGACGAGATGACCCGCTTCAAGGCGGCGTACGTCTCGGGCACGTACCGGACGGGCGGGCCGCGGCTGGAGATCGGGCACCTGCCCGTGGAGCGGCGTCCCGCGCTGTTCACGGCGGCGCCGGTGCCCGTCGTGTACGCGGCGCCGGACCCGGCGTACCTCGCGCGGCAGCGGGCGGAGGAGGACGACGCGCTCGCGGACACCGTCCTCGACGTGATCGTGCGCCGCCTGGAGGGCCAGGGCGTGCCCGCGCACCAGGTGTGGCTGCCGCCGCTCGACCAGGCGCCGTCGCTCGACCAGCTGCTTCCGGGTCTCGCGCAGACCGCGGACCGGGGGCTCACGGCGACCGAGTACACGCGTCAGGGCGGGCTCACGGTGCCGCTCGGCCTCATCGACAAGCCGTTCGAGCAGCGGCGCGAGGTGCTGTACCGGGACTTCTCCGGCGCGGCGGGCCACATGATGGTGGTCGGCGGTCCGCAGTCCGGCAAGTCGACGATGATGCGCACGCTCATCTCGTCGTTCGCGCTCACCCACACCCCGGCCGAGGTGCAGTTCTACTGCCTGGACTTCGGTGGTGGCGGCATGGTGTCGCTCGCCGATCTGCCGCACGTCGGCGGGGTGGCGTCCCGGCTGGACCCGGAGCGGGTGCGGCGTACGGTCGCCGAGGTGATGGGCGTGCTGAACCGGCGCGAGGAGTTCTTCCGCTCGCACTCCATCGACTCGATCGCGACCTACCGGCGCAAGCGGGCCGCAGGCGAACTGCCCGGCGAGGCCTGGGGCGACGTCTTCCTGGTCGTGGACGGCTGGGGCGGTTTCCGCAACGACTACGACGTGCTGGAGCCGATCGTCTCCGACATCGCCGCGCGCGGTCTCGGCTACGGCATCCACGTGGTGATCACCGCCTCCCGGTACATGGAGGTGCGTGCGGCGCTGAAGGACCAGATGCTGGGCCGGCTCGAACTGCGGCTCGGTGACGTCATGGACTCCGAGTTCGACCGCAAGGTCGCGGCGAACGTGCCGCCCGGCGTGCCGGGTCGCGGCCAGGTGCCCGAGAAGCTGCACTTCATGGGCGCGCTGCCGCGGATCGACGGATCGAGTTCGGCCGCCGACCTGTCGGACGGCACGGCGGCGTTCGTACGGTCGGTGCAGGCGTCCTGGACCGGGGCCCCGGCCCCCGCGGTGCGACTGCTGCCGCGCAAGCTGTCGGCGGACCGACTGCCGAAGGGCTTCGAGTACCCGCAGCACGGCATCGCGATCGGCATCGACGAGACGAACCTGGAGCCGGTGTTCGTCGACTTCGAGTCGGACCCGTTCTTCCTGATCTTCGGCGAGAGCGAGTCCGGCAAGACGGCGCTGCTGCGGCTCATCGCCAAGCAGCTGTGCGAGCGGTACACGCCGGAGCAGGCGCGGATCGTGGTGGGCGACTACCGGCGGACGATGCTGGAGGCGGTCGCGCCCTCGCACCTCCTGGAGTACGCGCCGATGGCCTCCGCCATGCAGATGCACATGGAGGCCATCAACACGGTGATGGGGAAGCGGGCGCCGAAGCCCGACATCACACCGCAGCAGCTGCGCGACCGCAGCTGGTGGACGGGTCCGCAACTGTACGTCCTGGTCGACGACTTCGAGCTGGTGGCCACCAACTCGGGGAACCCGCTGGCGGTCCTGGTGGAGAACCTGCCGTTCGCACGGGACGTCGGCATCCGGTTCATCGTGGCGCGCAGCGCCGGTGGTGCCTCCCGGGCGATGTACGAGCCGTTCATGCAGCGCGTGAAGGAGCTGGGCGCGCAGGGCGTGGTCCTCTCCGGCGACCCGCAGGAGGGCGACATCCTGGGCAGCGTCCGGGCACGGCCGATGCCTCCGGGCCGGGGCACGTTCGTGTCGCGGAAGCGGGGCACGCCGCTGGTGCAGCTGGGCTGGCTGCCGGAACAGCACTGACGGAGCGGGCCGGACGGGCGGGGGAATTCCCGCCGACCGGGTACGGCGGTCCCACTACTGTGGGAGGGACCGCCGTACCACCGCGAAGGGAACGCGCCGATGACCGACGCAGACACGAGCACGACCAGCGCCGACAGCGCCGCCGACGCCGCTCTGGCCGCCGAGAAGCAGCGCCAGAAGGACGAGCTGTACGCGCTCGACATCTCGGGCGTCTCGTGGGAGGGCGCTCCCGGGACGAGCCCGGACGAGGAGCGCGTGGAGATCGCCCGGCTCCCCGAGGGGGCGGTGGCGATGCGTTCGTCCCTCGACAAGGACACGGTGCTGCGGTACACGAAGGCCGAGTGGGACGCGTTCGTCCTCGGGGCCCGGGACGGCGAGTTCGACCTGCGGTGACGCGCGGACATACGTGAGGGGGTGGCCCGTCGTACGGGCCACCCCCTCACGCGTGCTCGCCGGGTCTCACATCATGCGGAACCGGGCGGCGTTGCCCTTGTCGGTGTCCTGGTAGCCCATGACCGACTCGTCGAGGAGCTGGGCGATGCGCGCCAGGTCCTGGTTCATGCCGGCCATGTCGCGAGTGATGCGGTCCTGGGTCTCGCGGTAGGCGACCTTCGCCTCACCTTCCCAGTTGGAGGCGACACGGTTGACCTCGGCCATGAGGTCGTCGAGCTTCTGGGTGAGCGTGGTGGAGGTCAGGCGGGTGTCGGCCGCCGCCTGCGTCACGGTGTCGTAATTGACCGCAGTGGTCATGATGATGACTCCTGAAGTGAGAGTGGCGCGGAGGAGTGGGTGAGGACGGGGCTCAGACGCCCAGGATGGCGCTCTGGCCGCCGCCGCTGTTGTCCATGGTGCGGAAGGACCGGAGGCGGTCCTCCTCCTCGCGCGAGAACCCGTCGGCGCTCATGCGCATCATCTCTTCGAGGTTGGAGAGCTCCTGGCGCATGCTGCGCAGGCGCTGGTTCAGGTCGTTCTGGACCCGGTCGTACTCCTTGCTCGCAGCACCCTGCCAGCCCGCCTGGACGCGGTCCACCACGCTGTTGAGCGAGGTGATGCGGGACTGGAGCTCGTCGGAGAAGTCCTGGATCCGGCCGGCGAGCTTGACTTGTTCGGCACTGGTTACGTTCAGGTCTTTCGACATCTTGCCCCTTCTTCCTTCGGTGACGTCGACGGCTGGGCCGTCGGGCCATCCGGTCGTGATGCGGACGGGAATCTTCTGATGCCGCCCCCGTGCTGGGATCGCACTGTCGTGCGCCCAGCGGTCACTTTAACCATTGACGGCGGCAGTTCCAACTGCAAAGGAGGGTCGGGATACTTGACCGACACGCCGGTCAACGGGCCCCCCTTCCGCGGCGGCTGTCGCGGATCACGGTGGCGGTCCCGGCGACCACGGCCACCAGGACGACACCGATCCCCAACGTGTAGGTGGCGAGCCGTTCGGAGCGCTCCTGAGGCGTCTCCGACAGCGCCAGACGCGCCGGCTCGGGAGCCGGCGGCTTGGGCGGGCGAGGGTCGGGCGTGGGCGCCGCGGGCGGCGTCCCGGGGGTGTCCGCGAGCGCCCGCACCGGGTCGACCACGCCCCAACCGACGTAGTCGTCACGTCCGTTGACCGAGCGGACGGCGGTCTGCTCGATCCGGGCGACGATCTGGGCCGCGCTCCAGTCCTTGTGCTCGGCGCGCAGCAGGGCGGCGACACCGGCGACGTACGGCGCGGAGAAGCTGGTGCCGTTGTCGACGCACTGGCCGCCGCCGGGGACCGTGGAGACGATGTCGACGCCGGGGGCGGCGACACCCACCATGGGGCCCGCCTGGGAGAACACGGCGCGCTCGTTGTTCCGGTCGGAGGAGGCGACGGCGAGGACACCGGGGAAGGCGGCCGGGTAGGTCAGCTTGGAGGTGCCGTCCATGCCGTCGTTGCCGGCGGAGGCGACGACGACGACGCCCCTCTTGATGGCCTCGGCCACCGCCTTGGCCATCGCCGTCTCGGGGCCGAGGCGCTGGGTGGTGTCCTGCGAGATGTTGATGACGTGTGCGCCCTTGGCGACGGCCCACGTGATGGCCTCCGCCATCGTGTCGGCCTTGCCGCTGTTCTTCTCGTCGTTCTGCCGGATCGGGATGATCGTCGCCTCCGGCGCGAGGCCGACGAATCCGGTGCCCTTGTGGGGGCGGGCGGCGATGATGCCGGCGACCTTGGTGCCGTGGCCGACCTGGTCGACGGTGCCGTCGGTCTTGCCGCGCTGCTCGTCGCCGAAGCCCGGGTTCTTCTTGTCGGGCTTGAGGTAGTCCTTGCCCGCCTTGGCGTCGACGGCGGACTTCAGCTGCGGGTTGACGTCGTCGACGCCCGTGTCGATGACCGCGACCCTGACGCCCTTGCCCTTGGTGTCCTGCCAGAGCTCGTCGAGGAGGACCCGCTGGAGCGGCCAGGGGGTGTCCGCGATCTGCTTCTTCATGGGGAAGGTGCACTCGCCGCTGCCGTCGAGGACGGGAGTGCCGCCGGCGCCTTCACGGGGCCCGGGGGCGGCCGAGGCCGCGCCGGGGGCCGCGAGGAGCGCGGTGAGGGTGCCCGCGGCGAGGAGGGCCGCAGCGCGGGTGGTCGTCGTCATCGGTGCCACCCCCTAGGAACCCTGCGGCTGGGCCGCGCTGTTGGAGTCGAGCCGGGGGCCCTTCGAAAGGAACTCGGACCATTCGATCGGGACCCGGGCCGGCACGACCTTGTCGTAGCCGAGACGCTTCTGGGCGTCGCTGGGTTCCGGGCGTCCGTCGGTCGGCTTCTCCTTGTCGCCGGCGCCGATCTCGGAGCGGGCGGAGTCGCTGTCGCCGTTGGCCTGCACCGCGTAGCGGAGCCCCGTGTCGGTGACGAGGAACAGCGAACCGTCGGGCGTCTGCTGCTTGCCCTGGGTCTGGGTGTACAGCAGGCCGGTGCCGGGGGTGACGTACGTGCTGCTGCCGCCCGCGGTGATGTCGGCGGGGTACTGGGGACCGGCCCAGGTCGCGAGGGTCGTCTGCCCCTTCTCGCCGACTTCGGTGAGGATGCTGCAGACGGTGTCGCGGGCGTCCGGGCCGGTGACGGAGTTGACCTGGTCGGACCTCTTCTTCGGCCAGTTCACCTCGCCGTGGAAGACGGTCGGGTCCGGGACGAAGGAGGAGGCGTCGGCGGGGGTGGCCTCGCCGTCCATGTCGAGGGACCGGGTCTGCGGGGCGTTGATGAGCAGCCAGGCGGTGAACGGCGTGACCGGCTGCACCTTCCCGGGAAGGACGACGTAGTTCTGGGGCCCGGAACCGGTGGGCGCGAGCAGGACGTTGCCGATCCGGCTCTCGGTCTCGGTCAGGGTGGAGCCGGGGATCTGGGTGGTGCGGCCGACCTCGTTGCTGTCGATGCGCGGGAAGTCGATCGCGTCGCCGGTCTTCAGCGTGGCGAGCCAGTCGTCGGTGACCGCCTGCGGCTCCTTGCCGAGGCCGACCAGGGCGGTGAGGAGTCCGGTGGACTCGGCCTTCACCGGGTACTTGGTGCCGGTGTGGTCGATGAGGAACTGGGCCGCGCCCGCCTGCCCCTTGACGTACAGGATCTCCCCGTCGTCGAGCTTGCTCTTGTCGTCGGTGAGCTTCAGATCCCGCTGGGCGAAGACGAAGGTCGCCTTCTGGACGCTGGCGCCCGTGCCGCCACCGGGCTGCTCGCAGACCGCCCAGCGCTTCGCCTTGCCCGCCTCGTCCGCGGTGGGCAGCCGGTCGGGGGCGTACGGAATGCCGAGGATCGGGCCGCGCGGGGGCGTGCCCTTGCCCTCGTCGAGCGTCTTGTCGGCGACCTGGACGACCTGGAACTGCTCGGGGTCGAGGAGGAGCCGCGCGGAGGCGAGGTTGAGCACGGGGTGGAGCAGGGTCTTCTTGTCCTTGCCCTTGCCGGTCTCCAGGACCACGTACCGGGTCGTCGACTGCTTGCCGACGATCACCCGGGTGCCCGGGGTGTCCCAGCCCTTGGGGGCCTGCGGTTTGAACATGCCCCAGGCGCCGAAACCGGCCACCACGAGCGCGGCGACGATCAACCCGGGAAGGATCGCGCGCAGCGGCTTCGGTGCCCCCTCCTCCGTACCGGAGGGCGAGGGTTGGAGGAATGCCGCCACCGTGCGCTTCTTCGCAAAGGTGTACGCGTTGAGCTCGTCCCGCCGCGATGCCATGAGTCCCCATTCTCGTCAGGCGCGATCTTCGCGCGGGAGCCGGGGGAGGTGACACCCGGGTCCCGGCTGTCGGACCGGCCCCCTACTATGCCTGCTGTCCCGTGGGGTTCGTGGGGCGGGTAGGGTGATCCGGCCGCCAATGCCCTGGCGGGCCAGGGTGATCGGGATGAATTGAGGGGGATTCTCCATCATGGTTTCCGCGACGCGGACGCGGCCCGCCGCGGCCACCGCCTCCGCACCCCCGTCCACGGGGCCTGTTTCCTCGGTCTCGCCGAAGCTCCAGGCGCGCCCGGGACACTTCGGTTCGTTCCAGTTGCAACAGCTCGTACTGATCGAGGTGGCGGCGGCACTGATGCTCGTCGCCTGGGTCGTCGAGCCGATGCTGATGGTCCCCGCGGGCGTGGTCGCCGTCGTACTCGTGCTGATGGCGGTCGTCCGCCGGCACCGCCGCTCGCTTCCCGAGTGGCTCGGAACGTTCCTCGCGCTGCGGACGCGTACCCGCAAGGCGTCCTCGTTCACGGTGCCCGAGGGCACCGAGCCGGGGCTCGCGCCGGTCGTGGAGTGCGACCCGGCCCTGCGGACCTACGCGTACAGCGATCGTGACCGGCGACCGGTCGGCATGGTCGGCGACGGCACCTTCCTGACCGCGGTCCTGCGGGTCGAGGCGGACGGCACGGCGCTGCGCCCGGACCGCGCGGCCGCGCCGCTGCCCGTCGGGCTCGTCCGGGACGTCCTGAGCGTGGACGGCATCCGCCTGGAGTCGGCGCAGATCGTGCAGCACACGCAGCCCGCTCCCGCACCCCACCTGCCCGCGCAGTCGATGGCCGCGCGCAACTACGGGCCGCTCCAGGCACAGACGGGTTCGCCCGCCGTGCGGATCACCTGGATCGCGCTCAAGCTCGACCCCGAGCTCTGCCCGGAGGCGGTCGCCGCGCGCGGCGGCGGCCTCAAGGGCGCGCAGAAGTGCGTGGTGCGGGCGGCGGACCAGCTGGCGAGCCGGCTCGCGGGCGCCGGGTTCGCGGCGAGCGTGCTGACGGAGCAGGAACTCGTCTCGGCGCTCGCCACCTCGACGTGCGCCAGCCCGATGGCGATAGCGCAGGCGGGCCGGGGGCAGACACAGGCACGCCGGACCCAGGAGACCGCACGGACCTGGCGGGTGGACGACCGGCGGCACACCACGTACTGGGTGGGGCGCTGGCCCCAGCTCGGCGGGCAGGGCGGCTCGGGGGCCTCGATGCCGCAGCTGGTGGCCCTGCTGACCTCGCTGCCCGCGCTCGCGACGACGTTCAGCCTGACGCTGAGCGGCGGGGACCGGCAGGAGGTGACGGTGACCGGACACGTACGGATCACCGGGCGCAGCGACGAGGAACTGGTGGCCGCGCGGCACGAACTGGAGCGCGCCGCGCGCGGGGTGAGGACGGGACTCGTGCGACTCGACCGTGAACAGGTGCCGGGCATCCTCGCGACGCTTCCGCTGGGGGGTGCGCGCTGATGTCCCACGCCGCCTCCTCTTCCTCCTTCGGTACGCCGGCCCGTTCGGGCGCCGGTGGCACCGGCCGGGCCGCCTCCCGGGGCGCCGGCTCCCGGGGTACGGGCCGGGCCACGAAGCCCCGCTTCGGCTTCGGGCTCGTCGGGCCGCGCCGCGACCGGCACTCCGTCCCCCTCGACCAACTCGAGGCGCTGGCCCTGCCGGTCGGCGACGACGGCATGGTGATCGGCGTCGACGCCGAGAGCCGGCCCGCCGTGCTCGGCATCAACCGGCCCGTCCCGTACGACATCACGCTCATCGGCGGTCTGTGGACCGCCCAGGTGCTGGCCCTCCGGGCCGCCGCCACGGGTGCCCGGGTGGCGGTCGAGACCGGCCGTGCGCAGGCCTGGACGGCGCTCGCGCAGGCCGCCGGCGGCGGCCAGCCGTGCATCGCGCTGCACGACGTGGGACGCGTGCCGCCGCAGGGCGCGTCCGCGGGCAGTCCCGTGGTCGTGATCCGCGACTGCGGCATGCGGCCGCCGCGCGGCCGCGTCGTGTCGGCGCCCTGGCAGTCGGTGGTCACGCTGCTGCCCTATCTGAGCCCGGTCGCACCCCGGCTCCTGGAGAAGTCCTCGCTGGTCGGCGTCCAGCGGGTCTCGCCCGACGAGGCCACACAGATCGGCCGCATCATGAGCCTGCCGCGCCACGAGTACGAGGCGCTCTCCACGCTCGCGGACGGAGTGACGCTCTGGTGTACGCCGAGCGACCGCCAGTTCGTCATGACGCAGGGCACCGACGCCGAGACCGGATTGTTGGGCGCCGCGCGCAGGATGGACTGAACGGCACCGAACGGCATGAAGTCGTTCAAGTACGTCCGTTTTTGCATCGTTTTGAACGGTCGGGGTTCTCACTCTGCGACGCACTCAGGTCACTTGGCGACCGGAGCGGGTCATGGGGACGGGCGCGGAGGGGCCGTCGGGCCTGCCCGGGGGTTGCCCGCGCCGTTTAGGGTGGAAGAGCCCCGCCCACAACGGCACAAGGGTGCTCGACCACACCAGGAGGCAAAGTGAACGGCGATCGCGACGAGATCCACGGGGGTTGGAGTCCGCCCGCCGACGATCAGTCCGACGCGGATCCCGCCGAGATGACGGGTGAGTTCACCATCGACTACACCCCGCCGGCCTGGTACACGCAGAACGCGTCGGGCGGTGCGGGGGCCGGCGGTGCCACTCCCCCGCCGCCGAGCGGAGCGCCGGTCCCGGTCCCTGTCCCTGTCCCGGGCCTCCCGGCGGGCAGCGGCTTCGAGCCGAGCTGGAACGCGGGGACTCCGGCGGCGGGCACGCCTGCCGGGGGCACGCCCCTGGCCGGCACCCCTGTGCCCGGCCCGCCCGTGGTGGGTGGACCTGCGACGGGTACGCCTCCGGTCGCCGGGCACGTGCCTCCGGCCGGGATGCCTCCGGTCGGGATGCCTCCGGTCGGGATGCCTCCGGTCGGGATGCCTCCCGTGGCCGGGCCTCCGGCTGTTGTGCCTCCCGCGGTGACGCCCCCGGTTGTCACGCCGCCGGTCGCCACGCCTCCCCTTGTCACGCCTCCCGTTGTCGCGGCTCCCGACGCCTCGTCGCCGGGTGCCTTCCCGCCGCCCGTCCCGCTGCCGGGTGCTCCGGCACCCGCGCCCGCCGCGCCGTTCGGGGGCGGGGACGTCGAGAGCGGCTCGACCATGCGCTTCTCCCCCGCCGCACTCCAGCGCGAGATCGCGGAGCGCGCGGCGGAGGCCACCGCGGCCGCCCCCGCCACCTCGGCGACGCCCGGGGCCGGCGCCGAGGAACCGGCCGCGACCGCCGACGACAGCGCCCCGGCCGAGGCCGAAACGGCCGGCGTCGAAGCGGCGGACGTGACGGAGTCCGGCACGGAACACGCCCTCTCCGCCGAAGCGCCCGAGGTGCCGGAAGCGCACGACGAGTCCGCGCCCGACCGGGCCGCCGATGCCGTGGCGAGCACGAGCCCGAGCCCCGAGGGCGCCGAGGCGGACTCCGACGCGGACGCCGGACCGGTCACCGACGCCGTACCCGCGGACGTCTCCGGCGACGCGGCCCCTCCGGACGCCGTCCCGGCCGCTCCCGAAGCACTGACGGAGCCGATGGCTCCCGTTCCCTACCCGCCGGCCGACGCCGCGCCACAGGGCTTCGGTCCCGACGCGGCCCCCGGTCCGTTCCCCGGTGCCGCTCCGGCTCCCGCGCCCGCGCCCGGGCAGCCCTTCCCGGCCGCCGGGCCGCAGGCCGGCGGCGGCTTGCCGCCGCTCCCGCCGTCGTTCCAGCCGGCCGCTCCCGGGCCCGCCCAGCAGTGGCCCGCGCAGCCGGGCGCCCAGCCGCAGCCCCAGGCCGCGCCGCTGCCGCCCGCCGCCGCATGGCCGCCGCCCGCGACTCCCGGCGCGCCCGGCCCCGTACCCCCGCAGGCCCAGGCGCCCGGCGCCTACGGGTACCCGCACCCCGGCGCCCTGCCCCCGCAGCCGCCCCACGCCCAGCAGGCCCCGCACGACCAGCCCCAGGGCCCCGGCGGTTACGGCTACCCCCAGGCGCCCCACACTCCGCAGGCCCCGCAGCCCCAGCCCCCGGCTCCCGGCCCCCAGGGCGGCTACGGCTTCCCGCACCCCGGGACGCCTCCGCAGCAGGCCGGTTACGGCTACCCGCTGGGGGCACCTCCCGGGCCGCAGGGCCCAGGGGGACAGCCCGGGGCCCCCGGTGGCGTGCCGCCGCAGGCGCAGGGCGGTTACGGCTACCCGCACCCCGCCGCCGTACCCCCGCAGGCCCCGGCCCCCCAGCCGCCGCACGACGGGCAGCCCGTCGACCCGCGGACCGGGGCCGCCTGGCCCTCGCCCGTGACGCACGATCAGCGGGAGCGGTCCGTGCCGGGCGCCCCGCTCGGCTACAACGCGGCCGTCGAGCTGTCCTCCGACCGTCTTCTGCGGAACAACAAGCAGAAGCCCAAGTCCAGCCGGACGCCCGGCGGCGGCGCCGCCCGCTTCAAGCTCGGCGGCAAGAAGGAGGAGGCGGAGCGGCAGCGCAAGCTGGAGCTGATCCGGACCCCCGTCCTCTCCTGCTACCGGATCGCGGTCATCTCGCTCAAGGGCGGTGTCGGCAAGACCACGACGACCACCGCGCTCGGCGCGACGCTCGCGACCGAGCGGCAGGACAAGATCCTGGCGATCGACGCCAACCCGGACGCCGGAACCCTGGGCCGCCGGGTGCGGCGCGAGACCGGGGCGACCATCCGTGACCTGGTGCAGGCGATCCCGTACCTGCACTCGTACATGGACATCCGCCGGTTCACCTCGCAGGCGCCGTCCGGTCTGGAGATCCTCGCCAACGACGTGGACCCGGCCGTCTCGACGACGTTCAACGAC
Organism: Streptomyces sp. CB02980; assembly: GCF_014451325.2. Taxonomy (GTDB): domain Bacteria; phylum Actinomycetota; class Actinomycetes; order Streptomycetales; family Streptomycetaceae; genus Streptomyces. Next base: position 25,110 of record NZ_JACSCH020000006.1, read on the forward strand.
GAGGACTACCGGCGGGCGATCGACGTCCTGGGCAAGCAGTACCCGATCATCCTCACGGACTCGGGTACGGGTCTGCTGTACAGCGCGATGCGCGGGGTGCTCGACCTCGCCGATCAGCTGATCATCATCTCCACGCCCTCCGTGGACGGCGCGTCCAGCGCGTCGACGACGCTGGACTGGCTCTCCGCGCACGGCTACGCGGACCTGGTGCAGCGCTCCATCACGGTCATCTCCGGGGTCCGCGAGACCGGCAAGATGATCAAGGTCGAGGACATCGTGCAGCACTTCCAGACCCGCTGCCGCGGCGTCGTGGTCGTGCCCTTCGACGAGCATCTGTCGGCCGGCGCCGAGGTGGACCTCGACATGATGCGGCCGAAGACCCGGGAGGCGTACTTCCACCTCTCGGCGATGGTGGCCGAGGACTTCGTACGGGCGCAGCAGGTGCAGGGTCTGTGGACCGGCGACGGCCAGGGCGCGCTGCCGCCGCACATGGCCCCGCCGATGCCGGGCCACCAGATGCCCGGACAGCCGATGCCCGGTCAGCAGATGCCGGGGCAACCCCTGCCCGGCCAGGCGGTGCCGGGGCAGTTCGCGCCCGGACAGCCCGTACCGGGGCAGCCGTACGGTGCCCAGCCGACGCCCGGACAGCAGATGCCCGGACAGCAGATGCCCGGTCAGCAGATGCCCGGTCAGCAGATGCCGGGGCAGCCGTTCCCCGGCCAGCAGCCGCCCGGCCAGCCCGGCCAGCCGTACCCGCCGCAGCAGCCGGCACCGGGGCAGCCGTACGGCACGCCGCCCGCACCCGGACAGCCGTACGGGGCTCAGCCCGTGCCGGGGCAGCAGCCGATGCCCGGGCAGCCCGCGCCGGGTCAGCCGTACGGAGCACAGCCCGCACCCGGACAGCCGTTCGGGGCGCCTCCCGGCCAGCCCGGTATGCCGCAGGGCTGGCAGCAGCCGCAGCCGGGTCAGCCGCTGCCTCCGCAGGCCGATCCGCAGGATCACGGTCACGGGCAGCCGCAGGGTCAGGGGCAGGGCCATGACCAGGGACAGGGGCAGGTCCCGCCGCCGAACTGGTCGCAGGAGCAGCCTCCGCAGGCTCCGCCAGCCCCTCAGCAGTAAGGCGTCACAGGAGTAGACCAATGAGGCCCCGTACCGGTTCCCCGGTACGGGGCCTCTTGGCATTCCCGCAGTCCACAAGGGGTTTGAGGGATCGTTGACGACGGCAGACCACCGCTGATAAACCTTCGCTTCACTCACCGTCAGCCCAAGATCCACGACAGATCCCCCGACGCGAGGTCACGTCCCATGGTCATGGTCACGAAGGTTCCACCCCGTCACACCCCCACTCACAGAGCGCTCCGTCTGCTGCTCGCCTCCGGTGTCACCGCCGTCTCGCTCGTGGCCGTCCCCGGTACCGCCGCCGCGGAGGACGACAAGTCCGCGGGGAACACGCTCACCGTCGCCGTCTCGCAGAGCATCGACTCGCTGAGCCCCTTCCTCGCCCAGAAGCTCACCTCGACCAGCATCCACCGGCTGGCCTACGAGTACCTCACCAACTACGACGCGAAGGACGCCCGCACGATCCCGGGCCTGGCGACGGCGTGGAGCCCCTCGGCGGACAAGCTGACGTGGACGTACACGATCCGCGAGAACTCGAAGTGGTCCGACGGGCAGCCGGCCACCGCCGAGGACGCGGCCTGGACCTTCAACAAGATGATGACCGACCCGAACGCCGCCACCGCCAACGGCAGCTTCACGGCCAACTTCGCGCAGGTCACCGCACCCGACCCGAAGACGCTCGTCATCCGCCTGAAGAAGCCGCAGGCCACGATGACCGCGCTCGACGTGCCGATCGTGCCGAAGCACGTCTGGGAGAAGGTCGGCGACTTCTCGAAGTTCAACAACGACAAGCAGTTCCCCATCGTGGGCAACGGGCCGTTCGTCATCACGGACTACAAGGTCGACCAGTACATCAAGCTCAAGCCGAACGAGACGTTCTGGCGGGGCACGCCGAAGTTCGACGAGCTGGTCTTCAAGTACTACAAGGACGGGGACGCCGCCGTCGCCGCCCTCCAGAAGGGCGAGGTGTCCTTCGTACCGAATCTGACGCCCGCCCAGGCCGCTGCGCTGAAGACCCAGAAGAACGTCAAGGTCAACGACGCCCCCGGCCGCCGCTTCTACGCCATCGCCACCAACCCCGGCGCGAAGGCCCAGGACGGCAAGACCTTCGGCAACGGCCACCAGGCGCTGCTCGACCCGGCCGTCCGCAAGGCGCTCTTCCTCGCGGTCGACCGCACCACCCTCGTCGACAAGGTCTTCCAGGGCCACGCGGTCGAGGGCCAGGGCTACATCCCGCCGCGCTTCGGCTCGTACTTCTGGAAGCCCGAAGACGCCCAGAAGCGGTCGTACGACCCCGTCGCCGCGGAGAAGGTCCTCCTCGCGGCCGGCTACCGGAAGAACGCCGAGGGCAAGCGGGTCGGCAAGGACGGCAGGCCGCTGGAGTTCCGGATCCTCTGTCACGCCACCGACCCGAACGACAAGGCGGTCGGCAAGTACCTCCAGGAGTGGTGGGGCGCGCTGGGCATCGGCCTGAAGGTCGAGTGCCTGGACAGCGTCTCGGACCCGTGGGTCAAGGGTGACTACGACCTCGCGTTCGACGGCTGGTCGGTCAATCCCGACCCGGACTACGTCCTGTCGATCCACACCTGCGGCACGCTCCCCGCGACGCCGAAGGACTCCGGGGCCACCGACAACTTCATCTGCGACAAGGAGTTCGACGGGCTCTACGCGCAGCAGGCGGTGGAGTACGACACCGCCAAGCGGGCGGATCTGGTGAAGCGGATGCAGTCCCGGCTGTACGACACGGGGTACATGAACATCATGGCCTATCCGAACGCCCTCGAGGCGTACCGCACGGACCAGATCGCGTCCATCACGACCATGCCCGAGGCCGCCGGAAACCTGTGGGGCCAGGACGGCTACTGGAGCTGGTGGTCGGCCACGCCCACGGCCTCCGCGTCCGGCGGCGACAGCTCCGGCTCCTCGACGACCATCTGGCTGATCCTCGGCCCCGTCGCGCTCGTCCTCGTCGCCGTGGGCGTCTGGACCGCCCGTCGCCGTCGCACCACCGCCGACGACCGCGAGTAGTCCGTGACGACAGCGAGCACCCCCGCCGACGTGGTGCGGGCCGAAGAGGCCCGCGCCACGGACGGCGCACCCCGCACCGGTTCCTCCCTCGGCTATCTCCGCCACGCGGCGGGCAAGCTGGGCGGCGCGCTCGTCTCCCTCTTCGCCGTCCTCGTCACCAGCTTCTTCCTGTTCCGGATCATCCCCGGCGACCCGGTGAAGGCGATGACGCACGGCGTGCCCACCTCCGCCGAACAACTCGCCACTCTGCGCCGCCAGTTCGGGCTCGATCTGCCACTGTGGCAGCAGTTCACCGACTACTGCGCCAAGGCACTGAGCGGCGACCTCGGCACCTCGTTCCAGTTCCGCGCCCCGGTCGGCGACCTGATCGCGGAGAAGCTGCCCGCGACGCTGCTGCTCACCGGCGTCGCCGTGGTGATCTACTCGGCGCTCGGGCTCTGGCTCGGCACCCGCTCGGCCTGGCGCCACGGCGGGCTCGGCGACAAGCTGAACACCGGGATCGCGCTGACGCTGTGGTCGGTGCCCTCCTTCTGGCTCGGGCTGCTGCTCATCATCGTGTTCTCGGTCGGCATCGGCCCGATCCCGGGGCTCTTCCCGACCGGCGGCATGGAGTCGGGTACGGGCGAGACCGGCTTCGCGTACGTCCTCGACGTCGCCCACCACCTCGTACTGCCGGTCGTCACGCTCGTGGCCGTCGGGTACGCGCAGACCCTGCTCGTGATGCGCTCCTCGCTCCTCGACGAGATGGGCGGCGACTATCTGACGACGGCGCGGGCGAAGGGGCTGCGCGACGACGACGTGCGGCGCCGGCACGCCGTGCCGAACGCGCTCCTGCCGACCGTCACCATGATCTTCATCAATCTGGGCCACGTGGCGGCCGGTTCGATCCTGGTGGAGACGGTGTTCTCCTGGCCGGGGCTCGGCGGGCTGTTCTACCAGGCCCTGAGCGTGCCCGATCTGCCGCTCGTCCAGGGCCTGTTCGTGGTCTTCGCCGGAGCGATGATCCTGATGAACCTGATCGCCGACCTGCTGTATCCGCTGCTCGACCCCAGGGTGGGCCGATGACCTCGACCGAGCCGACACTGCCGTCGGCGGCCTCGCTGCGATGGGAACGCCGCCGAGGCTCGGTGTCCCGCTTCTGGAAGGCGTACCGCACCCACCGCGCCGGGCTCTTCGGCCTCGCCGGGCTCGCCCTCATCGCGCTGCTCGCACTGACCGCCCCGTGGACCGTCGGCGCCGACGTGCAGTCCGTGACGCAGGCCCCGGGCACCGCACTGGAGTCGCCGAGCGCCGAATTCCCGCTGGGCACCGACCAGTTCGGCCGCTCGCTGCTCGGTCTGCTGATCTGGGGGGCGCGGATCTCGCTGCTCGTCGGACTCCTTGCGGCGGCGCTCTCGGTCGCCATCGGCACCCTCGTGGGGATCATCGCCGGGCACTACGGCGGCTGGTTCTCGACCGTCGTCATGCGGATCACCGACTGGTTCCTGGTGATGCCGACCCTGGTCCTCGCGATCGTGCTCGCCACCGTCATGTCCCGGTCGATGTGGACGGTCGTCATCGCCATCGGGGTGACCTCCTGGCCGACCACGGCCCGCCTGGTGCGGGCCCAGACGATCGCCGTCGAGTCCCGCCCGTACATCGAACGGGCGACCGCGCTCGGCGGCGGACACGGGCACGTCATGAGCAAGCACGTGCTGCCGAACGTGATGCCGCTGGTGCTCGCGCAGACCACGCTCGGCATCTCGACCGCCATCCTCACCGAGGCGACCCTCGCCTTCCTCGGGCTCGGCGACCCGACGGTCGTCTCCTGGGGCGGCATGCTCCAGGACGCCCGCGAGGCCGGCGCGGTCTCCTCCGGGCACTGGTGGTACCTGGCCCCGCCCGGCATCGCCATCGCCCTGGTCGCGCTGGCGTTCACGCTGTGCGGCCGGGCCGTCGAGTCCGTACTCAACCCGAAGCTGGGGGCGGGGCGATGAACGCACAGAGCCTCCTGGAGGTACGGGACCTCAGGGTGACGTACGGGTCGGGCGCGGCCGCCGTGCCCGCCGTGCGCGGGGTCGACCTGACCCTGGAGCCGGGCCGCAAACTCGGTGTGGCGGGCGAGTCCGGCTGCGGCAAGTCCACGCTCGCCCTCGCCCTGCTGCGCCTGCTTCCGGCGTCGGCGCGGGTCGAGGGACGGATCCTGCTCGACGGCGACGACGTCCTCGCCATGAAGTGGGGCCGGCTCCGGGCCGTGCGGTGGGCGGGGGCGTCGATCGTCTTCCAGGGCGCGATGCACTCGCTCAACGCCGTGCACCGGATCGGGGACCAGATCGCCGAGCCGCTGCTCGTCCACGGCCGGGCGACCCCGGCGGCGGCCCGCAGGAAGGCCGGCGAGCTGCTCGAACACGTCGGTCTGCCCGCCGCGCGCGCGGCTGCCTATCCGCACGAACTGTCCGGTGGACAGCGGCAGCGCGTGATGATCGCGATGGCGCTGGCCTGCGATCCGCAGCTGATCGTCGCGGACGAGCCGACGACCGCGCTCGACGTGATGATCCAGGCGCAGATCCTGCGGCTGATCGAGCGACTCGTCGCCGAGCAGTCCATCGGCCTCCTGATGATCAGCCACGACCTCGCGGTCCTCGCCGACACCTGTGACCGGCTGGCGGTGATGTACGCGGGCCGGGTCGTCGAGGAGGGTCCGGCCAGGGCGGTGTACGAGGCCGCTCAGCACCCCTACGGCCGCGCGCTGTCCTCGGCGTTCCCGCGCGTCGGTGACCTCGCGTCCCGGCGTGCGCCGCGCGGACTGCCGGGCGACCCGCCGGACCCGGCGGACCTGCCGGGCGGCTGCACCTTCCATCCGCGCTGTCCGGTGGCGGTGGACGCCTGCGGGGAACTCGATCTGGAGCTACGGGAGGCGGGCACGGATCACCGGGCCGCCTGCGTCCATGTGGGGAGTGCGTCATGAGTACGGAGACGGCCGTGCGTACGGAGACGGCGGCGGCGTCACTGCTGTCGGCGCGGGGGCTGCACGTCACCTTCCCCGGGCGGCGGGGCGCGCCGCCCGCACGGGCGGTCGACGGGGTGGACCTGGACATCGGCGCGGGCGAGATCGTGGCCCTCGTCGGGGAGTCGGGCTGCGGCAAGACGACGCTGGCCCGCTCGCTCCTCGGCCTGGTCCGGCCCACGTCGGGGACGGTCGCCTTCGACGGGAAGCCGCTCGGGTACGGCGCCGGGGCCCTCAAGGCGTACCGGAAGCGGGCCCAGCTGGTCCTCCAGGACCCGAGCGGCTCGCTGAACCCCCGGCACACGGTGTACGACGCGGTGGCGGAGGGGCTGCGCATCCACGGATACACCGGCGACGAGCGGGAGGCGGTCGCCGGGGCCCTCGCGCGGGCCGGGCTTCGCCCGCCGGAGCGCTTCTTCCTGCGCTACCCGCACGAGCTGTCCGGCGGGCAGCGGCAGCGCGTCGTCATCGCGGGCGCGCTGGTCCTTGAGCCGGAACTCATCGTCGCCGACGAGCCGGTGGCCTCGCTGGACGCTTCCGTACGGGGCGAGATCCTGGCGCTGCTGCTGCGCCTGCGGGACGAACTCGGGCTTTCCGCGCTGGTGGTGACGCACGACCTGGGTCTCGCGTGGAACATCGCGGACCGGGTGGCGGTGATGTACCTGGGCCGGATCGTCGAGACCGGCACGGTGGAGTCCGTCCTGACCCGACCCCGGCATCCGTACACCCGGGCGCTGTTGTCGGTGCTTCCGGAGTCCGGGGGCGCTCCGGTGGTGCTGACCGGCGAGCCGCCGGATCCGTCCCGCATCCCGTCCGGCTGCCGCTTCCACGCCCGCTGCCAGGTCCTCGCCTCGGGCGAGGCGGCGGCGGTCGCGGACCGCTGCCGCGGCGAGAGCCTGCCGGTCCTGGGCGGCGGCGGTGAGCAGGAGGTGGCCTGCCACTGGGTGGCGCGGGAGGCGGTGGTCTGAGCCGACGGGGCTCAGGGAACGGCGGGCCGGACGACCGGGCCGGCGGGCCGGGTGGGCGGGCCGGCGGGCCGGGTGGGCGGGCCGCCCACCGTTCCCGTCGGCCGGCGAAGGGCTAGCCGGCCTGGGGGTTCTCCAGGTCGTACGCCTCCGTCAGCTCCCGGCAGCGCTTCACGTCGCCGGCCATCGCTTCGAGCAGGTCGTCCAGGGTGTCGAACTTCAGCATCCCGCGGACGTACGCGAGGAAGTCCACGGCGACGTGCAGCCCGTACAGGTCGAGGCCCTCACGGTCGATCGCGTAGGCCTCCACCGTCCGCTCCGTGCCGTCGAACTGCGGGTTCGTGCCGACCGAGATGGCCGCGGGCATCCGCTCCCCGTCGGCCGTCAGCCAGCCGGCGTAGACGCCGTCGGCCGGGATGGCGGTGTGCGGGAGGGTCTCGACGTTGGCCGTCGGGAAGCCCAGTTCGCGGCCGCGCTGCGCGCCGCGGACCACGATGCCCTCGACGCGGTGCGGACGGCCGAGGATCTCGCCGGCCCCGGCCATGTCGCCCTCGGCGACGAGCCGGCGGGTGAGAGTGGAGGAGAAGGGGTCGCCGCCGCCCGCCGTGCCGCTGACGAACAGGTCGATGACCTCGACCTCGTAGTCGTAGGTGGCGCCCAGCTCGGACAGGAAGGCGACGTTTCCGGCGGCCCGGTGTCCGAAGCGGAAGTTGGGGCCCTCGATGACGGCCTTCGCGTGCAGCTTGTCGACGAGCACCTTGACGATGAAGTCGGCCGGGGACAGCTGGGAGAACTCGGCGGTGAACGGCAGCACGAGCACCGCGTCCACGCCGAGGCCGGCGATCAGCTCGGCGCGCCGGTGGTGCGGGGCGAGCAGCGGCGGGTGGCTGCCGGGCCGCACGACCTCGGAGGGGTGCGGATCGAAGGTGACCACCACGGAGGGGACCCCGAGTTCCCTGGCGCGCTCGACGGCCCGCCCGATGATCAGCTGGTGCCCGCGGTGCACACCGTCGTAGGAGCCGATGGTGACGACGCTGCGCCCCCAGTCCTGGGGGATGTCCTCCAAGCCACGCCAGCGCTGCACTGTGACCGCTCCTCGTCCGCCTGTTCGCCGATTACGCAGGTCTAAGACTGCCATGCCCACGGCCGTCGGTTCGCATCGGCATGGAAGTGCCGTGGCTCCGCAGCGCCCGGAGGGTCTCCGGACCGAGCAGCGGCGCCCACTCGGCGGGGTCGCCGACCGCCCAGCGGGCGAGCAGCGTGGCGAACCCGGGCCGCGCGCGGACGTGCCCCGCGAGGGCCGGGTCGAGCAGCCTCGCGCCTTCGGGAGTACGGGCCCACAGGGCGCCGACCCGGTGGGTGAGCGCCCGGGTCCGCGGCTCACTGCGCCGCTCGGCGCCGTCCGCGGCGGTCTCCAGGAGGGCGGCCAGGACGGTGAACTCCCCCGTCTCGGCCTCGTACCGCTCGTGCTCCAGGAGTACGTCGAGGAGTTCGGCCCGCAGATGCCGGGAGGCGCCGGTGCCGGGCGCGGCGAGTACGGGGGCGAGGGCGCGGCGGACCCGCGCGGGACGGCCCCGGATCAGGCCGGAGACCAGCGGGAAGAGGACGGCCCGTGCGGCCGGGCCGTACTCGAAGCGCCGGTCGACGAAGTCGGCCACGTGCGCGGCGCCCTCGGGGTGGCGGGCGACGTATCCGCGGACGAGGGAGGCCACCCGACGGGCGAGCGCGGGCGTGTCGACGTCGGCGAGCGCCCGCAGGGCGGCGGCGGGGGCCTCGCCGGTGCCGTCCAACCGGGCCCCGAAGGCGGCGAGGACCGGTCCGGGGTCGGCCGCGAGGGTCTCGACGAGGGCGCTCGCGGGCACCCGGGGCTCGGCGAGGGCGCGGGGCAGGTGGCGGTCCCGGGTGTGCGGGTCGCGGATCAGCAGGCCGAGGGCGGCGCCGTGGAGGGTCTGGTCGCCGGGGCGGGCGAGCAGGGCCAGGGCGGCGAAGCGGAGGAGTTCCCGGTCGGTGGGGCGGGTGGCGTGACCGGCGACGAGCTGCCCGTACGCGGCGGCCGCGACCCGCCGCTCCGGGCGCCCGTCGTCGTGGGCCCAGCGGTCGACGGCCCGGCAGACGGCGGAGGGCTCGTCCTCGGCGAGGGCGGCGAGGAGGCCGTCGGCGAGCGGGTGGGCGGTGGCGACGAGCGCCTCGCACAGATCGTCGACGGCGAGTGCCCGATGGGTGTGCAGCAGGGCCTGGGCGGCGGTGGCGACGGTCGCGCCCGGGGCGGCGGGGATGGCCCGGTCGTCGGCGAACCAGCGGCAGAGCAGCGGCTGCACGCCCCTGGGGTCGGCGGCGAGCATCCCGGCGACGGCGGCGAGGGACCGCTCGCCGCCGGGGCCCTCGCCGGGGCCCTCGCCACGGCCCTCGCCGCGGTCCTCGCCGGGCGGCGGGTCGGCGGGGGCGAGCCGCCGCAGCAGATCGATCCGCTCGTCCTCCCCGAGCGGCAGCCCCAGCCAGAACTCGGGCCCGAACGCGGCGAACACCGCGTGCCGCCCCCCGCGGGCGTCGATCCGGCCGGCGCCCGCCCCGTCCGGCTCGACGCCTGCCCCGATCCGGTCGGCGCCTGCCCCGATCCGGTCGGCGAGCAGCCGCAGGACGGGGAGGTACGGCCGGGGGTCCGGCAGCCTCCGCACGCTCTCGCCGAACAGCCGGGCGGCCCACCAGGGCCCGTCGCCGGAGGATCCGCCCGCCTCGTCGGCGTACCGCCCGAGAGCCTCGGCAAGCACGGCGAGCCGGGGGGCGAGGGCGGCCGGGCCGCGCTCCCGGTGGAGCAGCAGGAGCGCCTGGAGGACGGGGCCGATGCGGTGACGCGGGACCGGCGGGGGCGCTTCGTCGGGGGTCCGCTGCCGGGGGACGACGGGCGTCGCGAGCGGGTCGCCGGATCCGGCGGGTCCGGCAGGTCCGGTCGCGTCCTCAGGGCCGGCGAGAGAACCGAGACCCAGGGAGAGCAGCGCCTCCAGGGCGCCGTCCAGGTCCAGGTGGGCCGCCTGCACCCAGTCCGCCAGCTCCTCGTGGGCGAAGCGGTAGCCGGAGCCGGCCGGGACGAGCAGTCCTTCGGTGAGGACCGCCGAGGCCCAGCCCTCCCGCCAGGGGAAGAGCTCCTCGAAGGAGACCCGGTCGAGGACGCCGTGCCCGGGGCCGAGGCAGCGGCGGGCCGCCTCGTGGACCTGGCCGGTGACGCGGGCGGCCAGGCGTCGTACGGCGGTCCCCGGGGGCAGGGGCCGGGAGCCCGCGGCGATCCGGACGGCGATCCGCAGGCACATCAGGTCGAGGTACGCGGTGAAGATCTCCTCGCGCCCCGGCCGCCCGGGGACGTCCGCCGGCAGTGCGGCCCGCACCTCGGCGAGCAGCCGCAGGGCCAGCGGGTGGCGGGCGTCGGCCTCGGCGAGGTCCTTCTCCCCGAGCCCGTACCCCTCGCGTACGGCCTGGGCCTCGGCCGCGGAGTACGGCCCGAGGACGAGGGCGGCCGGCAGTCCGCCGGGCACCCCGTCCCGGGGGCCCGTCGCCGGCCGGTGCAGCGCGCCCGGCCGGTAGAGGGCGCCCGCGCGTTCCCAGTGCTCGGGGCGGCAGGCGGTGACGAGGTGGACGTGGTGGGCGCGGAGCCAGTCCTCGGTGGCGGTCGTCCAGTCGGCGAGCCGGTGGACGAGGTGCGGCGACATCTCCTCGGGGCCGTCGAGGACGACGAGGAGCGGGCGGCCCGCCTCGTGGGCGAGGGCGGCGGCCCGTTCGGGGGTGGCGGTGGTGGTGTCGCCGAGCGCCCCGGAGGCGGCGACGATCCGGCCGGCCTGCTGGAGTGCCCGGCCGACGGCCTCGGCGAGTGAGCGGTCCTCGGCGCGCAGGTCGGCCCCGCGCAGCCGGACGGTGGGAGCGGGCGCGACGCCCCGGGCGCGACGGGCGCAGAGGGCGGCGAGGGCGGTGGTGCGGCCGGTGCCGGGGGCGCCGACGAGGGCGAGGACCGGCGCCTCGCCCGCCGTGAAGCGGGCGAACTCGCGGACGCACTCGGGGCGTTCGACCGGCTCGGGCCAGGGGTCGGGGTCCCGTACGGGGCCGGTGGAGGTGGCGGTGAGTTCCAGGATTCCGGCGAGGTTGAGGTCGGGTCCGTAGGCGGGGACGGTGGCCGCGTTGCGCCGGAGGAGGGCGGTGAGGGGGCCTTCGGGGCGCAGTCGCACCGCGTATCCGGCGGCCGGGCGGTCGCCGTGCAGGGCGGTGCCGAGGACGGCGAGGACGGTGCCGGTGGTGGTGTCGAGGACGGGGCCGCCGGCGGCCTGTCCGCCGAGGCGGAGGGCCTCGGCGCCCTCGGTGCCGATGGCGAGTTCGAGGGCGTCGGCGAGCGCGTGGAAGCGGTCGGTGGCGGTGTACGTGACGGCGGCGGGGCCGAGCACGCGCGCCTCGCGCCAGCCGTGGGCGGCGATCCGTACGTATGTGCCGGGTTCGATCTCGGTTCGGGTCGCGAGCGGCAGCGGCCGTACGTCGAGGCCTTCGGTCCGTACGAGCGCGAGGCCGCTCTCCGGCAGCGGGGTGACGGCCTCGGCCTCGGCGAGCCAGGTCCGGTCGCCGGGGGCGTGCAGGACGACACGGCTGAGCCCGTCGACGGCTTCGTGACTGGTGACGACCGTTCCGTGGTGGTCGGCGAGGAATCCGGTGCCGCGAGGCCGGCCCGCCAGATCGCAGATCCGCACCAGCGTCGCCAGGTCCCCGCGTCCCATGGTGTCGACGGTAGGTCGCCGGTGATCACACGGAGGACCACGACGAAGGAACGCGCCCCCTGTCACTCCCCCCTTCACTCCGAGCGCCTCCCTGATCGGGTGGTTCTTCGGCGTTCCGCCGGACAGGCTCTCGCAGGGGGAGGCAAAGGGGGGAGACAAGTGAGGGCGGGCACGCGCGCGTGCCCGCCCTCACTGTGAGCCGACGATGGGCTCCGAACCGCTCGGATCAGCCGAAGACGGCGAGGCTCTTGGCCTTGCCCCGCTGGTCCTCCACGAGCGCCAGCAGCGTCCCCTCGGGCCCGAAGACCGCGACGGGACCCGCCGGGTACTCCGGCATCTCCAGGCGGACGCCGTTGAGCAGCAGTTTGGCCCGCTTCTCGTCGACGTCCCACCGGGGGAACGCCGCCGTGGCCGCGTCGGCGACCGGCATGACCGTGAGCTCCTCCTGGAGCTGGTCGAGCGTCTTCGCCGAGTCCAGCTTGTACGGGCCGACCCGGGTGCGGCGCAGCGCGGTCAGGTGCCCGCCCACGCCGAGGCCCGCGCCGAGGTCCCGGGCGAGCGCCCGGATGTACGTACCGGAGGAGCAGACGACGGAGACGACCAGGTCGACGACGGGGGTGCCGTCCTCGGCGGTCGCCTCACGGACGTCGTACACCTGGAAGGAGGAGACGGTGACCGGGCGGGCCGGGATCTCGAACTCCTCGCCGCCGCGCACGCGCGCGTACGACCGCTTGCCGTCGATCTTGATCGCGGAGACCTTCGACGGCACCTGCATGATGGCACCGGTCAGCTCGGCGACGCCCGCGTCGATGCCCTCGCGGGTCACCTTGGATGCGTCGACGGAGGCCGTGATCTCGCCCTCGGCGTCGTCGGTGACCGTCGTCTGGCCCAGGCGGATGGTGCCCAGGTACTCCTTCTCGGTCAGCGCGAGGTGACCGAGGAGCTTGGTCGCCCGCTCCACGCCGAGGACGAGGACGCCGGTGGCCATGGGGTCGAGCGTGCCGGCGTGGCCGACCCGGCGGGTCTTCGCGATCCCCCGCATCTTGGCCACGACGTCGTGCGAGGTGAAGCCCGACGGCTTGTCGACGATGACAAGGCCGTCGGGCGTGCGTGCTGCGTTGCTCATTCGGCGGCTTCGTCCTCGCCCGGCTTCTTGTAGGGGTCGGCCTCGCCCGCGAAGTGGGCGCCCGAGGACGCCTCCCGCACCTGGGCGTCCGAGGCCCGCGCCTTGTCGAGGAGGTCCTCGATGGTCTTGGCGTTCTCCGGGAGGGCGTCGGCGATGAACGTCAGGGTCGGGGTGAACTTGGTCCCCGCCGCGCGGCCCACGGCCGAACGGAGGACGCCCTTGGCGCTCTCCAGGCCGGCCGCGGCGCTCGCCCGCTCCTCCTCGTCGCCGTAGACCGTGTAGAAGACCGTGGCCTCCCGCAGGTCACCGGTGACGCGGGTGTCCGTGATGGTCACGTGCGTACCCAGGCGGGGGTCCTTGACGCCGCGCTGCAGCTTCTCGGCGACCACCTCCCGGATGAGGTCTGCCAGCTTCTTCGCCCGCGCGTTGTCGGCCACTGGTCCTTCTCCTTCTTTGCCTTGCTCAACATCAGTCTTCATCAGTGTGGAGCCTGCGGCGCACCGACAGCAGCTCCACCTCGGGACGGGCGGCGACGAGCCGCTCGCACCGGTCCAGTACGTCGCTGAGGTGTCCCGAGTCCCCCGACACCATGGCGACCCCGATCTCGACCCGCCGATGGAGGTTCTGGCCGCTGACCTCCGCCGCGCTCACCGCGAATTTCCGCTGGAGCTCGGCGACGATCGGCTTGACGACGGAGCGCTTCTCCTTCAACGAACGAACGTCGCCGAGGAGCAGATCGAAGGACAGTGTCCCCACATACATGTATGTCCGGATGTCCCGCCGGTTCGGGTTCGGTGTTCCCGCCGACCACTCGGCGGGAACACCGGAAACGCTACACGCAACGGCCGGGGCCGATCGACGGAATACTTTCCGCCGACCGGCCCCGGCTCACTGCTGCGATCGGACGCGATCAGGCGCGCGGCTTCTCGCGCATCTCGTACGTCGCGATGACGTCGTCGATCTTGATGTCGTTGAAGTTTCCGAGGTTGATACCGCCCTCGAAGCCTTCGCGGATCTCGGTGACGTCGTCCTTGAAGCGGCGCAGACCGTGGATCGTGAGGTCCTCGGCGATGACCTTGCCGTCGCGGACGAGGCGCGCCTTGGTGTTGCGCTTGACCTCGCCGGAGCGGATGAGGACACCGGCGATGTTGCCCAGCTTGGACGAACGGAAGACCTCGCGGATCTCCGCCGTACCGAGCTCGACCTCTTCGTACTCCGGCTTGAGGAGGCCCTTGAGCGCCGCCTCGATCTCCTCGATCGCCTGGTAGATGACCGAGTAGTACCGGACGTCGACGCCCTCGCGCTCCGCCATCTGCGCGGCACGGCCGGCCGCACGGACGTTGTAGCCGATGACGATGGCGTCGGAGCCCATGGCCAGGTCGATGTCCGACTCGGTGACCGCACCCACACCGCGGTGCAGGACACGGATGTCGACCTCTTCGCCGACGTCGAGCTGGAGCAGCGAGGCCTCGAGGGCCTCGACCGCACCGGACGCGTCGCCCTTGATGATGAGGTTGAGTTCCTGGACGAGACCGGCCTTGAGCACCTTGTCGAGGTCCTCGAGGGACACCCGGCGGACGCGCTTGGCGAAGGCGGCGTTGCGCTCACGCGCGGCGCGCTTCTCGGCGATCTGACGGGCCGTACGGTCCTCGTCGACAACCAGGAGGTTGTCGCCGGCACCCGGGACGTTGGTGAGACCCAGGACCAGGACGGGAGTCGACGGGGTCGCCTCCTCGACGTTGTTGCCCTTGTCGTCGAGCATCGCCCGGACGCGGCCGTACGCGTCGCCGACCACCACGGTGTCGCCGATGCGCAGCGTTCCGCGCTGGACCAGGACGGTCGAGACGGCACCACGACCACGGTCGAGGTGGGACTCGATCGCAATACCCTGCGCGTCCTGGTTCGGGTTGGCCCGCAGGTCGAGCGAGGCGTCGGCGGTGAGGACGACGGCCTCGAGCAGGGAGTCGATGTGCAGACCCTGCTTGGCGGAGATGTCGACGAACATCGTGTCGCCGCCGTACTCCTCGGCCACCAGACCGAACTCGGTCAGCTGACCGCGGACCTTGGTCGGGTCCGCACCCTCGACGTCGATCTTGTTGACCGCGACGACGATCGGGACGCCGGCGGCCTTGGCGTGGTTGAGCGCCTCGATCGTCTGCGGCATGACGCCGTCGTTGGCCGCGACCACGAGGATCGCGATGTCGGTCGACTTCGCACCACGGGCACGCATGGCGGTGAACGCCTCGTGACCCGGGGTGTCGATGAAGGTGATGCGACGCTCTTCGCCGTTGACCTCGGTACCCACCTGGTAGGCACCGATGTGCTGGGTGATGCCACCGGCCTCGCCCGCGACGACGTTCGTCTTGCGGATCGCGTCGAGAAGTCGGGTCTTACCGTGGTCGACGTGACCCATGACGGTGACGACCGGCGGACGGGAGACCAGAGCCTCTTCGCCGCCCTCGTCCTCGCCGAACTCGATGTCGAAGGACTCGAGGAGCTCGCGGTCCTCTTCCTCCGGCGAGACGATCTGAACGGTGTAGTTCATCTCCTCGCCGAGCATCGTCAGCGTGTCGTCGGACACGGACTGCGTGGCCGTGACCATCTCACCGAGGTTCATCATCACCGCGACGAGCGACGCCGGGTTGGCGCCGATCTTCTCGGCGAAGTCGGTGAGGGAGGCACCGCGCGACAGGCGAATGGTCTCGCCGTGGCCGCGAGGCAGCATCACGCCGCCCACGGACGGGGCCTGCATGGCCTCGTACTCCTGGCGCCTCTGACGCTTCGACTTGCGACCGCGACGCGCGGGACCGCCGGGACGACCGAAGGCGCCCTGCGTGCCACCACGGCCACCCGGACCGCCGGGACGGCCACCGAAGCCACCGGGACGACCGCCGAAGCCGCCGCCACCGCCGGGACCACCCGGACGACCGCCGCCGCCGCCACCGGGACCACCGGGACGACCGGCGAAGCCGCCGCCGCCACCGCCGGGACCGGCCGGACGACCGGCGAAGCCGGGACGACCGCCGCCGCCACCGCCGGGACCACTCGGACGGCCACCGGGGCCACCGGGACCACGGCCACCGCCGCCGGGACCGGGACGCGGGCCGGCAGCGGGACGCTGCGGCATCATGCCCGGGTTGGGACGGTTACCGCCGGGCGCGCCGCCCGGACGGGGAGCCTGCGGACGAGGCATGCCACCGGGGGTGGGACGAGCGCCGCCGCCCTGACCCTGCGGACGCGGAGCGCCGCCGGGGCCACCCTGCGGACGCGGGGCGCCCGGAGCGCCACCGGGGCCGCCGGGACGGGGAGCGCCGCCACCGGGACGGGGCGTCTGCGGACGCGCCATGCCGGTGGAGCCACCCGAGGTGAAGGGGTTGTTGCCCGGACGCGGACCGGCCGGACGGGCACCGCCCGGACGGGGAGCGCCCTGGCCCTGCGGACGCGGGGCACCCTGGCCCTGCGGACGCGGTGCGCCCTGACCCGGACGGGCCGGACGCTCGGGGCGGTCGCCGGTGGGACGGGGTCCCTGGGCGGCGCCACCGGGGCGCTGACCGGCGGCGGGAGCCGACGGAGGCGCGGTGAACTCAGGTGCGGCCGGAGCCGGCGTGACCGGCTTGGGCGCGGGCTTCGGGCCCGGGCGGGGGCCCGAGGCGGCCGGAGCCGTGGAGGGGGTGCTGCTCGCGGCGGGCGCGGCCGGAGTGACCGGGGCCGGCGCCGCAGGCGCGGCGGGGGCCGGCTTGGGTGCCGGGGCGCCGGGCTTCGGGGCAGCGGGACGTGCCGCGGCGGCCGGAGACGGCGCCGCGGGCGAGGGGGCGGCCTTGCGAGGCGCGCCGGGCTTGGCAGCGGTCTTGCCGGCGTTGCCGCCGGGACCCTGCAAAGCATCAGTCAACTTGCGCACGACCGGCGCCTCGATAGTCGAGGACGCCGAACGGACGAATTCACCGAGTTCTTGGAGCTTGGCCATGACGACCTTGCTCTCCACACCGAACTCCTTGGCGAGTTCGTATACCCGGACCTTAGCCACTTCGCTCCTTTGAGGTCCGGGTTACCGCCGGACCGTCGCTACTTCATGGGCGTACTCATCGCGTACTCATCGAGTGCTCATCGCAATCTCGACCTACTTCCAACTCGCGAGGTACCTGACCGCACGGTGTTCCGTGCCGTACTTCTTCACTGCGGTGCCGGCCGTTCGACGTGGTGACGTAGTTCCGCTGTTTCGAGCGGGCCCTGGACCCTGAAGGCCCTCGGGAACGCTCGGCGGCGGACCGCCAGGTCGAGACAAGCCACGGCGGGGTGCAGGTACGCACCCCGGCCGGGCAGCGTACCGCGATGATCAGGAACGCACTCGTCCTTGTTCACCACGATCCGCAGCAGATCGCTCTTGGCCGCTCGCACCCGGCATCCCACACAGGTTCGCTCAGGGCACGCGCGGGCATGCGTCCGGCCAGACACGATTAAGTCTACCTCCCCGTACCGACCTCACCTGTTTGGGGCAAGAATCGAACACTTGTTGGCCAAAAACGGTCTCAGTCCTCCGGACCGCTCGGCTCGGTGTCGGGACGGATGTCGATCCGCCAGCCGGTGAGACGCGCGGCGAGGCGGGCGTTCTGGCCCTCCTTGCCGATCGCCAGCGACAGCTGGTAGTCCGGCACCGTCACGCGCGCGGAGCGGGCCATCATGTCGACGACCTCGACCCGGGACACCCGCGCCGGGGAGAGCGCGTTCGCCACCATCTCGGCCGGGTCGTCCGACCAGTCGACGATGTCGATCTTCTCGCCGAGCAGCTCCGCCATCACGTTGCGGACGCGGCTGCCCATCGGGCCGATGCAGGCGCCCTTGGGGTTCAGGCCCGAACGGGTGGAACGGACGGCGATCTTGGTGCGGTGACCGGCCTCACGGGCGATGGCCGCGATCTCGACCGAGCCGTCGGCGATCTCCGGCACCTCGAGGGCGAAAAGCTTCTTCACCAGATTGGGGTGGGTGCGCGAAAGGGTGACGGACGGACCGCGGACACCCTTCGCCACCCGGACGACGTACGTCCGCAGCCGCAGACCGTGCGTGTAGTCCTCGCCCGGCACCTGCTCCTGCACCGGAAGAATGGCTTCCAGCTTGTCGTCCAGACGGACCAGGACGTTCTTCGGGTCCTTGCCCTGCTGCACGACACCGGCGACGACGTCGCCCTCGCGGCGAGCGTACTCGCCGAACGTCACGTCGTTCTCGGCGTCCCGCAGACGCTGCTGGATCACCTGACGGGCGGTGCTCGCCGCGATCCGGCCGAAGTCCGACGGGGTGTCGTCGAAGTCCTTGGGCTCCTGGCCCTCCTCCAGATCGGAGGGGTCTTCCTTCGCCCACACCGTCACGTGACCGGTCTGCCGGTTCAGCTCCACGCGCGCGTGGCGGCGGGCGTCGGGGGTGCGGTGGTAGGCGATGAGGAGGGCCGACTCGATCGCCTCGACCAGCAGGTCGAAGGAGATCTCCTTCTCATTCGCCAAGCCCTTGAGCAGCTTCACGTCGATGTCCACGGCTACGCCTCCTCTTCCTTCTTGTCCTTGCGGTTGAACTCGATCTCGACACGCGCCTTGGCGATGTCGGCGAACGCGACCCGGCGGGCGGTGGGCTTGCGCCCCTTCACGCCCGGCACTTCGAGGTCGAGGCCGTCCTCGTCCACGGCCAGGATCCGCGCGACCAGTTCCTCGGCGGCGCCGTCGGTGGTCAGCTGGAGCTTGGCGAGGCGGCCGATGGCCCGCACGTAGTGGCGGTGCTCGGTCAGCGGGCGGTCGGCGCCGGGGGAGCTGACTTCGAGGACGTACTCGCCCTCGCCCATCGCGTCGGTCTCGTCGAGCTTCTCGGAGATCGCGCGGCTCAGCTCGGCACAGGCGTCCAGTTCCACGCCCTCGTCCGAATCGACGACGATCCTCAGCAGTCCGCGGCGGCCGGCCCGGGACACCTCGATCTCCTCGAGATCCAGGTCCCTCGCGTGGACGAGCGGCTCCACGAGTCCGCGCAGCCTGTCGCTCTGGGTGGTGCTCATCCGGGTGACTCCTCGGCCGCGTGTGCTGTTGTGGGTTCGTCGCGTTTTCCTCGCGTGTCAGACCAAAGGGTATCCGGTCCGGGAGGGTGTTGCCGTCCACCGCCCCGGGGCCCGCGGGTACGCTCGCCTGCGGTGATCCCGACGATCTTCGACGACGTACCACAGCTGAGGGAGAGAGCGTGACGACGACGGGCAGGCGCGCACTCCTGACGGCGGGGGTCTCGGCCGCCGCCGCGGCGGCGCTCACGGGCTGCACCGCCTCGGAGGACCCGGGTCCCCGGAAGCCCAGCGCTGCCGAGGTGGAGGCCGAACGGGTGGCGCGGGCCGAGGCCGCGCTGCGGCTGCGCTCCGTGACCGCCTCCAGGACCCTGCTGGAACGTTACGACGCGGCGCTCGCCGCCCACCCGGCCCTCGCGCCCCGGCTGACCCCGCTGCGACGCTCCGTGGCGGCGCACGCCAAGGCGCTCGGCGAGGGCGGCACGACGGTGCGCCCGGCGACGGCCGCACCGTCACCGTCCGCCACCGCCACCGCTTCCGCCTCCGCCTCCGTGCGGCCCACCGCGCCCCCCGTGCCCGTCGCGGCCGACCCCCGGACGGCCCTGAAGGAGCTCGCGGCGGCCGAACGCACGGCCGCCGACGCCCACACCGCCGCCCTGGTCACCGCCCCGCCCGAGTACGCCCGGCTGCTGGCCTCCGTGGCCGCCGCCGGCGCCGCCCACGCCTATCTGCTGACCGAAGGAGCCCGGGCATGAGCGCCCTCGACGCGACCCAGGCCGCGCTGGCCGCCGAACACGCGGCGGTGTACGGGTACGGGGTCGTCGGCGGCCGGATCGGTACGGAACGACGGGCCGAGGCCACCGCCGCGTACGAGGCGCACCGGGCGCGCCGGGACACGCTGCGCCGGAGCGTGCGCGACCTCGGCGGCACGCCGGTGGTGGCGGAGGCCGCGTACGAGCTGCCCTTCCGGGTCGCGGACCCGGCCGGCGCCGTACGGCTCGCGGCCGTCCTGGAGGACCGGGTGGCCGGGGTCTACTCCGACCTCGTCCGGGCCACCGAGGGCCCTCGGCGCCGTGAGGCGGCCGCCGCGCTGCGGGAGGCGGCGGTACGCGCGGTCCGCTGGCGCGGCAGCGACGTAACCTTTCCTGGGCTCGCCGAGCGGGTGTGAGCCCCGCCCCGACCGAAGGAACAACGTACGCATGGGTTTCGAACCGCCGCAGCGACTGATCAGGACGCTCGGTGAGACGTACGGGGACGCCGCGGCGGCCGAGTGGCTCGGGAGACTGCCCGAGCTCGCCGGTCAGGTGCTCGACCACGCCTCCCTGGACAGCGAACGGGTGATGGCACCCGGCGGACGCAGCAGCCTGGTCGTGCTCGTCCGGCGGTCCGACGGCTCCCCCGCCGCGCTCAAGATCGCGCCCGCGTTCGCCCGGCCGGACCTGGAGCGGGACGCGCTCGCGCACTGGAACGGCTGGGGCGCGGTCCAGCTCCTCGACGAGGCCGCGGAGGGCGCGCTCGTCCTCGAACGGCTGCACCCCGAGGTCTCGCTGCGCTCGCTCCCGGAGGCGAAGGCGCTCCTGGAGGCGGCCGGGACCGTACGCAAGCTGTGGGTCGAGCCGGCGGCGGAACACGGCTTCGAGACGGTGGCCGAGCGGACCGCCCGGCAGGCGGCGGCGATGGTCCCCCACCTGACGGGGGCGGCGACCGCCGAGCTGACGACGGCGGCGCTCGCGGCGCGGGAGGAGCTGGTGACCGGCGCCTCGGAGACGCTGCTGCTGCACGGGAACTTCCGGCAGGGCAAGGTGCTCGGCGGTGACCGGGCGCCCTGGCTCGCCGTGGGCCCGGAGCCGCTGGTCGGCGAGCGGGCGTACGACCTCGCCCGGCTCGTACGGGACCGGGTGGAGGACCTGGTGGCCGCGTCCTCGGGTGCCTCGGCGGCCCGGCGGCGGGTCAACAGGCTGGCGGACTCCCTGGACCTGGACCGGGAGCGGCTGCGCGGCTGGACGCTGTTCCGCGCGGTCGAGTCGGGCACGCGGGCGCTGACGGCGGGGCGCCGGCAGGATGCCGAGCTGCTCCTGGAGTTCGCGAGCTGGCTGTAGGGGAATACCCTTTCTGTACCGTTCGGCTCAATCCAGGGGGCCGTGATGATCGAAGAGCTGCTGGTGGCGGCGGCCGGCGCGGCGGCGGCGATCGCCGTGTACGCGGGCGCCGCCGCGCGGGTCGTGAAGCAGTACGAGCGAGGAGTCGTCTTCCGCTTCGGGCGGCTGCGCGACAACGTGCGCGCGCCCGGCTTCACGATGATCGTTCCGGGTGTGGACCGCCTCCACAAGGTGAACATGCAGATCGTCACGATGCCCGTGCCCGCGCAGGAGGGCATCACGCGGGACAACGTGACGGTGCGGGTCGACGCGGTCGTCTACTTCAAGGTCGTCGACGCGGCGGAGGCGCTGATCCGGGTCGAGGACTACAAGTTCGCGGTATCGCAGATGGCACAGACGTCCCTGCGGTCGATCATCGGCAAGAGCGATCTCGACGACCTGCTGTCGAACAGGGAGAAGCTCAACCAGGGCCTGGAACTGATGCTTGACTCCCCCGCGATCGGCTGGGGCGTGCAGATCGACCGGGTCGAGATCAAGGACGTGTCCCTGCCGGAGACGATGAAGCGCTCGATGGCACGGCAGGCGGAGGCGGACCGGGAACGCCGGGCGCGGGTGATCAACGCGGACGCCGAGCTCCAGGCCTCGAAGAAGCTGGCGGAGGCGGCGGCGGTCATGTCCGACCAGCCGGCGGCGCTGCAGCTGCGGCTGCTGCAGACGGTGGTGGCCGTCGCGGCGGAGAAGAACTCGACGCTGGTACTGCCGTTCCCGGTGGAGCTGTTGCGATTCCTGGAACGGTCGACGGTGGGGCCGGCGGCCGCCGTGAGCGAGGCACCTGCCGTGGCGCCGACCACGTCGACGCCGCCGGTCAGTGACGCGTACCTGAAGGGCGCGGCCCATGCGGCGGAGGGGGTGGAGCCGGTGGGTGACCTGACGGGAGCGTCGGTGGAACCGGCACCACCGGAGGACGGCGCCTGAGCGTCCTACATGAGGGAGGGGCGGGGGCCTCGGGCCCCCGCCCCTCCCTCATGTCTCCCGCCGTCAGGCGGTCAGGCGGGCGAGCGCCTCGTCGACGGTCAGTTCCTCGCGGTCGCCCGTCCGGCGGTCCTTCAGCTCCACGACGCCCTCCGCCGAGCGGCGGCCGGCGACCAGGATCTTCGGGACGCCCATGAGCTCCGCGTCGGTGAACTTGACGCCGGGCGAGACGCCCGCGCGGTCGTCGACCAGGACGCGGAGGCCCGCGGCGGACAGCTTGTCGGAGACCTCGAGGGCCAGCTCCGTCTGGAGGGCCTTGCCCGCGGCGACGACGTGGACGTCGGCCGGGGCGACCTCGGCCGGCCAGCACAGGCCCTTCTCGTCGGCCGTCTGCTCCGCCAGCGCGGCGACGGCGCGCGAGACGCCGATGCCGTACGAGCCCATGGTCACGCGGACCGGCTTGCCGTTCTGGCCGAGGACGTCGAGCTTGAGGGCGTCGGCGTACTTGCGGCCCAGCTGGAAGATGTGGCCGATCTCGATGGCGCGGTCCAGCTTGAGGCCGGTGCCGCACTTGGGGCACGGGTCGCCCTCCTGCACGACGACGACGTCGACGTACTCCTCGACCTCGAAGTCACGGCCCGCGACGACGTTCTTCGCGTGCATGCCGTCCTTGTTGGCACCCGTGATCCACGCGGTGCCGGGCGCCACGCGCGGGTCGGCGATGTACGTGACCTTCTCCAGGCCCTGCGGGCCGACGTAGCCCCGTACGAGGTCGGCGCGCTCGGCGAAGTCGGTCTCGGTGACCATCTCGACGGTCGCCGGCGCGAAGTGCTCCTCGACCTTGCCCAGGTCGACCTCGCGGTCGCCGGGGACGCCGACGGCGACGATCTCGCCGTCGACCTTCACGAGGAGGTTCTTCAGCGTGGCGGAGGCCGGGACGCCGAGGGAGGCGGCCAGGGTCTCGATCGTCGGGGTGTCCGGGGTGGGGATCTCCTCGGCGGCGGCGACGGCCGAGCCGTCGACCGGCTTGAGCTCGTACGAGATCGCCTCGGTGTTCGCCGCGAAGTCGCAGTTCGGGCAGTCGGCGAAGGTGTCCTCGCCGGCCTCGGCCGGGGCCAGGAACTCCTCGGACTTCGAGCCGCCCATGGCGCCGGCGGTGGCCGCGACGATGCGGTAGTCGAGGCCGAGGCGCTCGAAGACCCGCTGGTAGGCCTGGCGGTGCAGGGCGTAGGACTGGGCGAGGCCCGCGTCCTCCGTGTCGAAGGAGTACGAGTCCTTCATGAGGAACTCGCGGCCGCGCAGGATGCCGGCGCGGGGGCGGGCCTCGTCACGGAACTTGTTCTGGATCTGGTACAGGATGACCGGCAGGTCCTTGTACGACGAGCACTGGTCCTTGACCAGGAGCGTGAAGATCTCCTCGTGCGTCGGGCCGAGGAGGTAGTCGCCGCCCTTGCGGTCCTGGAGACGGAAGAGCTCGGCACCGTACTCGTTCCAGCGGCCCGTCGCCTCGTACGGCTCACGCGGCAGCAGCGCGGGGAGGGTGACCTCCTGCGCGCCGATCGCGTCCATCTCCTCGCGGACGATGCGCTCGATGTTGGAGAGGACCTTCTTGCCGAGGGGCAGCCAGCTCCAGATGCCGGCGGCGGTGCGGCGCACGTAGCCGGCGCGGACGAGGAGCTTGTGGCTGAGGACCTCGGCGTCGGCCGGGTCGTCGCGCAGCGTCTTCGCCATCAACTGGGACATGCGCTGGACCGGTGCGTTGGCCATGGTTCTCGTACTCCTGCCGGGTAAGGATGATGGCCCCGAGATTAGCCGGGCCTCCCCGGGTCGGAGAAATCAGTTCCGGCGCTTGAGCGGCAGGGACGCGCCCATGACCGCGTACGGGCGGACCGCGCTCGGGAAGTGCACCTGGCGGGCGAGGTCCTGGTAGCCGAGGGAGCGGTAGAGGCCGCGGGCCGGGCTGTCGGTGTCGATCGCGGAGAGGATCGAGCGCTGTTGGGCGGACTCGTCGGTGATGGTGGTGATCAGCTCGCGGCCCACACCGCGCCCCTGGTAGGCCGGGTGGACGTGGAGTTCGGTGATCACGAAGGAGTCGTCGAGCCAGTCGACGGTGCCGGTGGCGCGGAGATACGACTCGACGACGGTGGACCACCAGTGGCCCCGGTCGTTGGGCATCCCGTACACGAACCCGACGAGTCTCCCCTCGGGGGTGGTGGCCCCGTAGGCGCGGGCGCCGGGGTTCAGCAGGTGGCGCAGCACGATGTGGCGGCGTACGGCGATCTCTTCCTCGTCCAGGCCGAAGGCGAGCGCCTGCACGGCGAGTGCCTCGTCCACCCGGGCGGCGAGATTGACCGGTCCGATCATGACCTGTGCGTCATCCATGCGGCGCACCCTACAAGCGGCCGGGGCCTCAGAACAGCACACTCATGAAGGCACCGGTCTCCTGGAAGCCGACACGGAGGTACGAGGCCCTCGCCGGGGTGTTGTAGTCGTTCACGTACAGGCTGACGACGGGCGCGATGTCCGCCAGGGCGTACTGGAGGACGGCGGCCATGCCCGACTCGGAGAGGCCCTTGCCGCGGTGCTCGGGGGCGACCCAGACGCCCTGGATCTGGCAGGCCTGGCGGGTGGCGGCGCCGATCTCCGCCTTGAAGATCACCTTGCCGTCCTCGATGCGGGCGAAGGAGCGGCCGGCGCCGACGAGCTCGGCGACCCGGGCCTGGTAGAGCAGTCCGCCGTCGTTGGCGAGCGGGGAGACGCCGACCTCCTCGGTGAACATGGCCACGCACGCGGGCATGATCACGTCCATCTCGTCCTTGCGGACGCGGCGCACGAGCGGGTCGGGCGCGACGGTCACGGAGGGCTCCTCGGCGACCATCAGCGGCTGCCGGGCTCGGACGTCCCGCGCGGGGCCCCAGCTGGGCTCCAGGAGCCGCCACAGCTCGGTGGTGGGCTCGGCGGGCCCGACGATCGAGGAACAGCGACGGCCGGTCCTGCGCGCCCGGTCGGCGAAGGCGCGAACGGCCTCGGGCGTCGCGCAGAGCGGCACGAGGTTGGCACCGGAGTAGCAGAGCGACCGCAGTCGCCCCTCGCTGTACCAGCCCCACATCTCGCCGCCGAGCCGCCAGGGATCGAGCCCGGCGACCTGGACGCGGGCGGTCACGAAGGCGTTCTCGACGGGGGCGCTCTCCAGAACGGCGAGTGCGGCGCCGAGGTCGGCGGGTTCGAGGACCCGGGTGGCGGGTTGTGTCAGCACGAAGGGGGCCTCACCGTACGGTTCTACGTGGTCTCCGCACTTTACCCCTCTCGCCTGTGGCGGGGCCCTCCGCGCACGCGAAGCCCCCTCGTCCCCGGAGGGAGGAGGGGGCTTCGGGACGAGCCGGGGCTTCGGAAGGAGCCGGGGCTTCGGGACGAGCCGGAACGCTCAGCCCGCGACGGCGACCGACGGTTCGCCGCTGGCGACGCCGTCCTTCTCCATCTGCTCGGCGATCTTCAGGGCCTCTTCGATGAGGGTCTCGACGATCTTCGACTCGGGCACGGTCTTGATGACCTCGCCCTTCACGAAGATCTGGCCCTTGCCGTTGCCGGAGGCGACGCCGAGGTCGGCCTCGCGGGCCTCGCCCGGGCCGTTGACGACGCAGCCCATGACGGCGACGCGCAGCGGGACGGTCATGCCGTCGAGGCCGGCGGTGACCTCCTCCGCGAGCTTGTAGACGTCGACCTGGGCGCGGCCGCAGGACGGGCAGGAGACGATCTCCAGGCGGCGCTGGCGCAGGTTCAGCGACTCCAGGATCTGCATGCCGACCTTGATCTCCTCGGCCGGCGGCGCGGAGAGGGAGACGCGGATGGTGTCGCCGATGCCCTGGGACAGCAGCGCGCCGAAGGCGACGGCCGACTTGATGGTGCCCTGGAAGGCCGGGCCCGCCTCGGTGACGCCGAGGTGCAGCGGGTAGTCGCACTGGGCGGCGAGCTGGCGGTAGGCCTCGACCATGACGACCGGGTCGTTGTGCTTGACCGAGATCTTGATGTCGCGGAAGCCGTGCTCCTCGAAGAGGCCGGCCTCCCAGAGGGCGGACTCGACGAGCGCCTCGGGGGTGGCCCTGCCGTACTTCTTGAGCAGGCGTGCGTCGAGCGAGCCGGCGTTGACGCCGATGCGGATCGGGGTGCGGGCGTCGGAGGCCGCCTTGGCGATCTCCTTGACCTTGTCGTCGAACTGCTTGATGTTGCCGGGGTTGACGCGGACGGCCGCGCAGCCGGCGTCGATCGCCGCGAAGACGTACTTCGGCTGGAAGTGGATGTCGGCGATCACCGGGATCTGCGACTTCTGCGCGATGACCGCGAGGGCGTCGGCGTCGTCCTGGGTGGGGCAGGCCACGCGCACGATCTGGCAGCCGGAGGCCGTCAGCTCGGCGATCTGCTGCAGCGTGGCGCCGATGTCGGACGTGCGGGTCGTGGTCATCGACTGCACGGAGACGGGTGCGTCACCGCCGACGGCCACGCTGCCGACCTGGATCTGGCGGCTCTTGCGCCGCTCGGCGAGCCGGGTCGGGACGGTCGGGATACCGAGAGAAATCGCGGTCATCTTCTGTGCAACCTCAAGGTTGTGCGTCGGCGGGCTCAGGTCTCCGAGGTTACCGCCCCGGGGGCGGGGGGCCGGACACCACGGTGTCCGGCCCCCCTGTGGACTACGTGATCTTCACCGGGTTGACGAGGTCGGCGGCGAGGACGAGCAGCGTGAAGCAGACGAAGACTCCGGCCACCACGTACGCGGCGGGCATCAGCTTCGCCACGTCGAAGGGGCCCGGGTCGGGGCGCCTGAAGATCCGGGCCGTGTGACGGCGTACGGACTCCCACAGGGCACCCGCGATGTGACCTCCGTCGAGCGGCAGCAGCGGGAGCATGTTGAACAGGAACAGCGACACGTTGAACCCGACGAGCAGGTTCATGAACATCACGAGGATCGTCGTCGGCGGGGCCTCGACGGTCATCAGTTCACCGGTGATGCGGGCGGCGCCGACGACGCCGACCGGCGAGTCGTCCGCACGCTCGCCGTCGCCGAAGGTGGCGTCCCACAGGCCGGGGATCTTGCCCGGGAGGGCGATGACCGAGTGGACGCCGTTCTCCAGGAGGTCGCCCATGCGGTCGGTGGTCTCGCCGAAGCCGAGGGGCGCGACCTCGGTCCTGGAGGCGAAGCCGAGGTAGCCGGCGTCGACGTACCTGACCGGCTGGACGACCTTGCCGTCCTCGTCCTTCGCCAGCACCTTGTTGGCGACGAGGTCGGGGTGCAGCTCCAGGCGCTGCCCGGCCCGCTCGACGGTGATCGTCGCGGGGCCGATGGTGTCGCGGATGCGGTCGGAGAGGGTGTCCCAGTCGCTCACCGGCGTGCCGTTGAAGGCGACGATCTTGTCGCCGTCCTTCAGGCCGGCCTTGAAGGCCGGGGAGACGGGGTCGCCCGCGGCGCACTTGTCGCGCTTCTCGTCCTGCTCGATCACGCACTTCTGGACGCCCGCGACCTGGGTGGTCTGACCCTCGATGCCCAGCGTCATCATCGAGCCGAAGAACAGCGCCACCGCCAGGACCAGGTTCATGAACGGCCCGGCGAACATCACGATCACGCGCTTCCACGGCTTGCGCGTGTAGAAGAGCCGGGTCTCGTCGCCGGGCTTGAGCTCCTCGTACGAGGCCTCCCGGGCGTCCTCGATCATCGAGCGCCAGGGCGAGGTGGAGCGGGCCTCGATCTTGCCGTCCTCACCCGGCGGGAACATGCCGATCATGCGGATGTAGCCGCCGGCGGGGATGGCCTTGATGCCGTACTCGGTCTCGCCGCGCTTCTTCGACCAGATCGTGGGGCCGAAGCCGACCATGTACTGCGGCACGCGGATGCCGAAGAGCTTGGCCGTGGAGAGGTGGCCCAGCTCGTGCCAGGCGATGGAGACGAGGAGGCCGAGGGCGAACAGCACGAGGCCCAGGATGTACAGGAGCATTTCGGTCATGCGCGGGCCTCCGCTGTTGCCTTCGCTGCGAGCTCTCGGGCCCGGGCGCGCGCCCAGGTCTCCGCTTCGAGGACGTCCGGCACGGTGAGGGAGGTTCCCGCGGCGGGAACGCCGTGCTCCGCGACGACCGCTGTGACCGTATCCATGATTCCGTTGAACGGCAGCCGTCCGGCGAGAAAGGCCTCGACGCACTCCTCGTTGGCCGCGTTGAAGACGGCGGGGGCCGTGCCGCCCAGCTCGCCGACGTGCCGGGCCAGGCCGACCGACGGGAACGCCTCGGTGTCGAGCGGGAAGAACTCCCAGGTGGAGGCCTTGCTCCAGTCGAAGGCGGGGGCCGCGTCCGGGACCCGCTCGGGCCAGCCGATGCCGATGGCGATCGGGCCGCCCATGTCCGGCGGGGTGGCCTGGGCGAGCGTGGACCCGTCGGTGAACTCGACCATCGAGTGCACGTACGACTGCGGGTGGACGACGACCTCGATGCGGTCGAAGGGGATGTCGTAGAGGAGGTGCGCCTCGATGACCTCCAGGCCCTTGTTGACCAGCGTGGCGCTGTTCACCGTGATCACCGGGCCCATGGCCCAGGTCGGGTGGGCGAGCGCGTCCTCGCGGGTGACATCGGCGAGCTGCGCGCGCGTACGGCCGCGGAACGGGCCGCCCGAGGCGGTGACGACCAGCTTGCGGACGTCGGCGCGGGTGCCCGCGGCGAGCGCCTGGAAGAGGGCCGCGTGCTCGGAGTCGACCGGGATGATCTGACCGGGCTTCGCGAGCGCCTTCACCAGGGGGCCGCCGACGATCAGCGACTCCTTGTTGGCCAGCGCGAGGGTACGGCCGGCTTCGAGGGCGGCCAGGGTCGGCGCGAGGCCGATGGAGCCGGTGATGCCGTTCAGGACGGTGTGGCACGGCGAGGCGGCGAGCTGGGTGGCCGCGTCGGGGCCGGCGAGGATCTCGGGCAGCGGCTCGGAGCCGTACAGCGCCTTCAGGGCCGTACGGAGCTCCTCCACCACGTCCTCGCGGGCCACGGCGACCGCGGCGACCTTCAGCCGGTGCGCCTGCTCGGCGAGCAGCGCGACCCGGCCGCCCGAGGCGGCCAGGGCGGTGACCCGGAAGCGGTCGGGGTTGCGCAGCACCAGGTCGATGGCCTGCGTGCCGATGGACCCGGTCGAGCCGAGGACGACGATGTCCCGGCGTCCTTCGGAGACGTCGAAGGCGAGATGGGGGTCGGCGAGAGGAGAGGGGCGGTCGCTCATGCCCCCCATTCTTGCCGCAAACGCCGCGCGGTCTTCACGGGGTGTGGACGAACGTGTCGAAGACCCGGTGGAAGTCGGGGAACGTCTTCTTCACACAGCCGGGGTCGTCGAAGGTGATGCCGGGCGTGCGCAGGGCTGTGACCGCGAACGACATGACGATCCGGTGGTCGCCGTGGGTGGCGATCTCGACGGGTCCGGCAGGCGTTCCGGGGTGGATCTCGATCCAGTCGGGGCCGGTCTCGACGGTGATGCCGAGGCGGCGCAGGTTCTCGGCACAGGCGTCGAGGCGGTCGCACTCCTTGACCCGGGTGTTGGCCACGTCCTCGATGCGGACCGGGCCGTCGGCGAAGGGCGCGAGGGCGGCGAGGGTCGGCATCGTGTCGGAGATGTCCCGCATGTTGACCGTGAGGCCGCGCAGGGTGCCGGTGGAGCGGACGGTGGTGCCCGTGGCGGTGATGTCGACATCGGCGCCCATGCGGCGCAGCACGTCGACGAAGCCGAGGTCTCCCTGGAGGGCGCCGGTGCCGAGACCGGGGACGGTGACGGAGCGGCCGGGTTCGAGGGCGGCGGCGGCGAAGAAGTAGCTGGCGGTGGAGGCGTCGGGCTCGATGCCGTAGGTACGGGCGCGGTAGCCGGTGGGGGCGACGCGGTAGGTACGGCCGCCGTCCCGGCTTCGCTCCTCGCCGATCTCGGCACCGAAGTCGCGCATCATCGCGAGGGTGATCTCGACGTACGGCTCCGAGACCAGGTCGGTGACGGTGATGTCGAGGCCCTCGGCGGTGAGCGGGCCCAGCATGAGGAGGGCCGTCAGGTACTGGGAGGACTGGCCGGCGTCGAGGGTGAGCGCGCCGCCCTTCACGCCGTGGGCGTGGACGTCGAGGGGATGGTGCCCCTCCTGCCCTCCGTGCCGCAGGTCGACGCCGAGCTCGCGCAGGGCGGTGCTGAGCGGGCCCAGGGGGCGCCGTCGCATCTGGGCGGAGGCGTCGAAACGGTAGGTGCCGTGGCCGGCGGCGGCGAGGGTGGGCAGGAAGCGGGCGGTGGTGGCGCCGTCGCGGCAGTAGACGTCGGCGGAGTCCGCGCCGGGGCCGGCGGGGCGGCCCTCGATGTGCCAGGCGTCGCTCTCACGGCGGACGGCATAGCCGAGGGCGGTCAGCCCCTCGGCGAAGCCCTCGGTGTCGTCGGAGACGAGGGGCCGGAGGAGGGTGGTGGTGCCTTCGGCCGCGGCGGCGAGGAAGAGCGCGCGTGCGGTGACGGACTTGGAGCCGGGGATGTGGATGACGGTCACGGGATCATCCTGCCGTTCCGTCCCGCCGGGTGGACCCGCGTCCCGCATGGCGGAACGCCCCGTCCGCGCCGGGAACCCGACCCGGCCGACAGGCCGCTGCGCCCCGGTCCCCACCGCTCCCCGCCCCGGTCCGTGCGGCGGCCGGGAACCCGACCCGGTCCGGTCCGTGCGGCGGCCGGGAACCCGACCCGGTCCGGGCGTCGCTCCGTCCCGGTCCCACCGCTCCCCCGCCCCGGCCGTGCGGCCCCTCACCCCGAGTACGTCGGTACGACCGCCACCCCGGTCAGGAACCCGAAGACGCCGCCGGAGGAGAGCACCTGCTGCTCCCCGGTCGTGGGGTTCACCCGGAACAGGGTGCCCACGCCGTTCAGGGCATCGTTGTCGGTCACCAGCAGACTGCCGTCGGCCTCGACGGCGATCGCGTACGGGCCGACGAAGCCGCCGCCGGAGGACACGGTGGTCTGAGTCCCGCTGACGGGATCCACCCTGAGCACTCCACCGCCGAAGCCGGCGAAGGCATTGGCGTCGGCGACCAGGATGCCTCCGTCGCCGTCGACCGCCACCCCGATCGGGCTGCGCAGCTCACCGCCCGAGGTCACCGTCGTCCGCGCCCCGGTGACCGGGTGGACACGGACCACTCGGGACGAGAGGTCCTCACCGCCCAGCCTGTTCTGTTCGGTGACGAGGATCGCTCCGTCCGGGGCCGTGCACAGCATCACGGGCCGCGGTGGGGAGTCGCCCTCCCCGTCCCCCGCCGACAGGACGGTCTGCTCACCCGTGGCGGGATCGACCCGGAGCACCGCTCCGAAACCTCCGGACCAGGCGTCGGCGATCAGGATGCGCCCGTCGGCCTCGACGGCCACGGCACCCGGCGTGGCGAACTTTCCGCCGGATGTCACCTCGGTCTGTGTTCCGGTGCCCACGGGCAGCCGAAGCAGCACACCGGTCCCCGGGAAGAACCGGTCCTTGCTGATCAGGACACTGCCATCGGCCTCCAGGGCGATCCCGGTCGCCCCCTGGAGGTCGCCGGCCACGGCGAGCGTGTGCTGCTCACCGGTCACCGGGTCGATGCGGAACACCGCGCCGGCGCAACCGAAGGCCTTGGCGTCACTGACCAGGATCGTTCCGGCGGGGAGGGGCTCCAGGGCGGCCATGGCGGCTCCTCGGAAGTGGGGGACGGGCCCGTCACCGCGGGTCCGGTGGGCTGGGGACGATCGGGCTCCAGGGGGTGTCTTGCCGAGCCCGGCCTGATCGGCACGACACCCCCTAGGAGGAGCGGCCCTCGACCGGGTCGCCCAGCTGGACCGCGGCCCAGCGGGCCGGGGCTCCTTCCTGGGCCTCCACGCACAGGTAGAGGCGGCAGGTCACGGCGTCGTCGCTCAGGACGGCGAGCTGGCCGAGCCGTCCCGCCTCGGGCAGCGGCGCGACGGTCTCCGGGGCGTCGGCCAGCCGTGGCGAGAGCTCGATCTGGGCACCCTTCACCGAGCTGAAGACGCCGCCCACTTCCGTGTCGGACCCGGCGCGGAGGCCGACCTCGCTCTTGCTCGCCGCGATGACTCCGGGGCCGTCCTTGCTCTCCCCGACGACTCCCGCGCCGGTCGCCTTCGACACCCCGTGAACGCCTTCGCTGAAGAGCGTCTCGCCCCGCACGCCGGTCTCCCCGCGGCCGAGCACTCCGCACGTGGATCCGCTGCCGATCACGCCGGTCTCACCGAATCCGGCCACTCCGGGAGAGTGCGTGGACGCCTCCCCGACACCGAGCACGCCCGCGCGGGTCTCCAGCTCCTTCGTCACGTCCCGAGGGGCCGGACGGGCGTACCCGGCGACGCCGGTCACCCCCAGCCCGACCAGGCCGCTGCTGCCCTCGGAGGTCGTCTCGGCCATCGCGTCGGTGTCCGCCATCGTGGGTCTCTTTCCTGGTGTCCCGGTTCCCGTGGAACTGCCCCACCCACGCTAGGAGCGGCCCCGGACCGCGACCACCGGGGCTGCTCCAAGCGGCCGAGCCGCGAAAGGGCCACGAGCCGTTCCGCCGCGGAAGGCGGTCAGGGGACGCGGCGGTGGACGTTCTCCTCGGCCGACGGGCCGGGGGTGGCGTCCGCGATCCAGGGGCCGTCGTCGCCCGGGTCGACGATGCCCTCCTCCAGCCAGGTGTACCGGCCGGTGAGCACACCGTCGGCGACTCGTCGGTCGAGGTCGTCGGTGTTGGACCAGAGGCGTCCGAACAGTTCCTCGATCCGCAGCCGGGCCTGCCGGCAGAACGCGTCCGCGAGCTGCTGCGCCTCCCGGCCGTGGTCGCCGGTGGTGCGCAGCAGCTCGGCCCGCACGCAGGCCGCGCTCATCGCGAAGAGTTCCGCGCCGATGTCGACGATCCGGCCGAGGAAGGCCTGCTTGAGCTCCATCCGGCCCTGCCAGCGGGACATCGCGTAGAAGGTGGAGCGGGCGAGCTTGCGGGAGGTTCGCTCCACATAGCGCAGATGCACCGCCAGCTCGCCGAACTCACCGTACGAGCCCGGCAGTTGCCCCGGACCCGCCACGAGTCCCGGCAACCAGCGGGCGTAGAAGCCGCCCGCCCGCGCACCGGCCTTCGCCTTGTCGCCGAGCGACTTCCCGGGGTCGATGAGGTCCCCCGCGACGGAGAGATGGGCGTCGACGGCCTCGCGGGCGATCAGCAGGTGCATGATCTCGGTCGAGCCCTCGAAGATCCGGTTGATCCGCAGATCGCGCAGGACCTGCTCGGCGGGGACGGCGCGTTCGCCGCGGGCGGCGAGCGAGTCGGCGGTCTCGTAGCCGCGACCGCCCCGGATCTGGACGAGTTCGTCGGCGATGAGCCAAGCCATCTCGGAGCCGTACAGCTTCGCGAGGGCGGCCTCGATGCGGATGTCGTTGCGGTCCTCGTCGGCCATCTGGGAGGCGAGGTCGACGACCGCCTCCAGGGCGAAGGTGGTGGCCGCGATGAAGGAGATCTTGGTGCCGACGGCCTCGTGCCGGCCGACCGGCCCGCCCCACTGCTCGCGGACGCCCGCCCACTCGCGGGCGATCTTCAGGCACCACTTCCCGGCGCCCGCGCAGGCGGCGGGTAGCGAGAGCCGGCCGGTGTTGAGGGTGGTGAGGGCGATCTTGAGGCCGGCGCCCTCGGGGCCGATGCGGTTCTCGGCGGGGACCCGGACGCCGTGGAAGCGGGTGACGCCGTTCTCTAGGCCGCGCAGGCCCATGAAGGCGTTGCGGTGCTCGACGGTGATGCCGGGCGAGCCGGCCTCGACGACGAAGGCGGTGATGCCGCCGGGACGCCCGTCCGAGGCGGGCACCCGGGCCATGACGACGAGCAGGTCGGCGATGACGCCGTTGGTGGTCCAGAGCTTCACGCCGTCGAGGACGTACGTGTCCCCGTCGGGTACGGCCGTCGTGGCCAGCCGCGCCGGGTCGGAGCCGACGTCCGGCTCGGTCAGCAGGAACGCGGAGATGTCCGTACGGGCCAGCCGGGGCAGGAAGGCGTCCTTCTGCTCCTGGGTGCCGAAGAGTTTCAGCGGCTGCGGTACGCCGATCGACTGATGCGCGGAGAGCAGGGCGCCGACCGCGGGGCTCGCGGAGCCGACGAGTGCGAGGGCCCGGTTGTAGTACAGCTGGGTGAGGCCGAGACCGCCGTACTTCCGGTCGATCTTCATGCCGAGCGCGCCGAGCTCCTTGAGCCCGGCGAGCGTCTCGTCGGGGATGCGGGCCTCGCGCTCGATGCGGGCGCCGTCGATCCGGGTCTCGCAGAACGCGCGCAGGGTGGCCAGGAAGGCCTCGCCGCGCCGGGCGTCCTCCTCGGCGGGGAGCGGATGGGGATGGACGAGGTCGAGCCGGAACCGGCCGAGGAACAGCTCCTTGGCGAAGCTCGGCTTGTGCCAGTCCCGCTCACGTGCGGCCTCGGCGGTCTGCCGGGCCTCGTGTGCGGTGACCTTGGGCCGCTGGGTGGGGGCGGACATGGACACCTCCTCGGTCTCACTGTCCGTCGTACCCGATTTCCGCGGGTCCGGACAGGCGGGAGACCGGCCGGAGCCCCGGCCGTACGGCGAAAGGCGGCCCGAACCCCCGCACAGTGGGTTCGGACCGCCTGGTCTCGTGGACGTGCGCCGTACGAGGTACGCCGCGCGCCGTCCGACTAGAGGGCGAGGCCCGTCAGGACGAGGACGCGCTCGTAGGTGTAGTCGTCCATCGCGTACTTGACGCCCTCACGGCCGACGCCGGAGCGCTTGGCGCCGCCGTACGGCATCTGGTCGGCGCGGTACGAGGGGACGTCGCCGACGATCACGCCGCCGACCTCGAGGGCGCGGTGGGCGCGGAAGGCGGCCTGGAGGTCGTGGGTGAAGACACCGGCCTGGAGGCCGAAGTCGGAGTCGTTGACCGCGGCGAAGGCCTCGGCCTCGCCGTCGACCTCGGTGATGGTCAGGACCGGGCCGAAGACCTCGGCGCGGGCCAGCGTGACGTCCGCCGGGAGCTCGGTGAGGACGGTCGGGGCGTAGGTCGCGCCCTCGCGCTTGCCGCCCGCGAGGAGCTTGGCGCCGGCGGCGACGGCCTCGTCCACCCAGGACTCGACGCGCTTCGCGGCGGCCTCGTCGACCAGCGGGCCGACGTCGGTGGCGGCGTCGGACGGGTCACCGGTGACCTGCGCCTCGACGGCGGCGACGATCTTCGGCAGCAGGCGGTCGTGGACGGAGGAGTCGACGATCACGCGCTGGACGGAGATGCAGGACTGGCCGCCCTGGTAGTTGGAGAAGGTGGCGATACGGCTCGCCGCCCAGTCCAGGTCCTCCTCGGAGGACCAGTCGGGGAGGACGACGGCCGCGGCGTTGCCGCCGAGCTCCAGGGTGCAGTGCTTGTGGGGCACCGACTGCTGGATGGCGTAGCCGACCGTGTCGGAGCCGGTGAAGGAGATGACCGGGAGGCGCTCGTCCTTGACGAGGGCGGGCATGCGGTCGTTCGGCACGGTCAGGATCGACCAGGAGCCGGCCGGCAGGTCGGTCTCGGCCAGGATCTCGCCCAGGATCAGGGAGGAGATCGGGGTCGAGGGCGCCGGCTTGAGGATGATCGGGGCGCCGACGGCGATGGCCGGGGCGACCTTGTGCGCGCTGAGGTTCAGCGGGAAGTTGAACGGCGCGATGCCGAGGACGACACCCTTGGGGATACGGCGGGTCAGCGCGAGGCGGCCCGCGCCACCGGCCTCGGTGTCCAGGCGCTGGGCCTCGCCGGCGTTCCAGCGGCGGGCCTCCTCGGCGGCGAAACGGAAGACGGAGACGGCACGGCCGACCTCGCCGCGGGCCCACTTGATGGGCTTGCCGTTCTCGGCGGAGATCACCAGGGCGATCTCCTCGGTGCGCTCGGCGAGCCGCTTCGACACGTGGTCGAGGGCGGCGGCGCGGACGTGCGCCGGGGTCGCGGCGAACTCGTCGACGACGGCGTGCGCGGCGGCGACGGCCTCCTCGACCTGGGCCTCGGTGGGCACGCTGACCTTGCCGACCAGACGTCCGTCGAAGGAGTTCGTGACGTCGAAGGTGGCCTCGCCGGTGGCCTCGCGGCCGGCGAGCCAGAAGGCGTGGGTGGTCGTCATTGCGTCCCGGCCCTTTCCGTATCGGGGGGTGCGAGCGATTGCTCTCGTGACACGTTAGGGCCGGGGCGGCGGGCGTGGGCTTGTCCGGTGTGGAGTGATGGGTCGGAACCTCTGTCCGAATTGGCCGAAGAGAGGGTGTCGCCTCGCGGGACGGGAACGTTCAGGAGGCGCCGCACCGGAGGACGCCGGTCATCCGCGCCGTTCCGTCGAGACGATGAGACAGACGCCGCCGACGACGATCGCGCCGCCGAGGACGATGGGCCACGACAGCGCCTCGTTCAGGACGAGGGCGCCGAGGGCGACCGCGACGACGGGGTTCACGTACGCGTAGGTGGCGACGAGCGAGAGCGGTGCGGCCTGTAGGAGCCACGCGTACGCGGTGAAGGCGATCAGCGAGCCGAAGACGATCAGATAGGCGAGCGCGACCCACGACCGGGTCGAGATCTCGGCCAGGTCGAGGCCGTGGTGCTCGCCCCGGAACAGCCCGAGGGCCATGCCGGCGAGACCGCCCGCGATCATCTCGTACGCACTGGCGGTGAAGGGGTTCGCGGGCATCGGGAGGCGCGCGGAGGAGAACGACCCGACGGACCACAGCAGGGTCGCGACCACGACGAGGACGACCCCGCCGACCTTCACCTCGCCGCTGATCCCCGGCAGGGTGAGCACGGCGAGCCCCACGAGCCCCAGGAGCACTCCGGCGAGCCCGCCGGCACTCGGACGCTGCCCGGTGACGGACTTCAGGATCACGACCCAGGCCGGGACGACGGAGATGAGGAGGGCGGCCAGGCCGGAGGGTATGGAGGTCTCGGCGAGGACGACGAGGGCGTTGCCGCCGAGGATCAGGAGCAGACCGACGAGGACGGCCGACGCGAGCTGCCGCCGGTCGACCTTGAGGGCGGCGGGACCCTGGCGCCAGGCGATGATCCCGGCGAGGAGCAGCCCCGCGGTGACGAAGCGGACGCCGGAGGAGAGGAACGGCGGCATCGTCTCGACGGCGATCCGGATGCCGAGGTACGTGGAGCCCCAGACGACGTACACGATGCCGAGCGCCGCCCATACGGCCCCGGTGATCCGGCGGGCCGGGACGGTGGTGGCGGCCGCGGCGGTGGCGGCGCCGGTGGTCCCGGCGGTCGCGGTCGCCCGCGCGGGGGTACGGGAATCGGGCTCGGGAGCGGCCTGGGGTGCCTCGGGGGCCGGATCGACGGCGGGGCTTGTCATGAGCAGGAGAGTAAGGAGTAAAAGGCTCGATGACCAAGAGAATTGCCCGTATTCGGGCAGGCGGAGGCCGATACGTGGGCGGGTGAAGACCGTTTTCGGGGAATGACAGGATGTCCGGACCCCATCGCGGAAGCGGTGGAGGGAGACGACAGACAGGGGGACTCGCATGATCGTGCTCGCGTTGACCGGCGTCCTGGTGCTCGCGATCGGAGGGTGCGTCTGCGTGGTGTGGGCCGCGCGGGGCGGGCCCCGCTGGGTGCGAGGGGTCGCCGCCGTGACCCTGGTGCTCGGGAGCATGGTGCGCAACGGCAACCGACGGAGGCGCGTCGGGGGTGGCGGGGACGACGGCGGCGGCGACAACTAGGGCCCTGCGACAACGGGGCGGGAACGCCAAGGTTCCCTGCGACAACGGGCGGGGACGCCAAGGGGCGGCGGGGGCGGCGGCGGGGGCCGAACCCGGACGACGCGCGGCGGGAGACCGACGACCACCGGTCCCGCTCCCGCTACTCCGCGCCGCCCTCCCCCGTCGCCTTCAGCGCCAGCCACAGCTCCATCCGTACGTCCGGGTCGTCGAGCGAGCGGCCGAGGATCTCCTCCACCCGCCGCATCCGGTAGCGCAGGGTGTGCCGGTGGACGCCCAGGTCGGCCGCGGCCGCGTCCCACTGGCCGTGCCGGGAGAGCCAGGCACGCAGCGAG
Organism: Streptomyces sp. CB02980; assembly: GCF_014451325.2. Classification (GTDB taxonomy): domain Bacteria; phylum Actinomycetota; class Actinomycetes; order Streptomycetales; family Streptomycetaceae; genus Streptomyces. The sequence goes on from NZ_JACSCH020000006.1 coordinate 63,207, forward strand.
GCGACGAGGTCACCGCGGCCCGTCGCGTCGTGGTCCCGCAGGGCGCGGAGCATCCCGTCGGCGAAGGCGCGGACGGCGTCGTCGGCGAGGAGCGGCAGGACCGAGCCCGCCGCGAGGTCCTCGTGCTCGACGAGCGCCTTGCCGCGCCGCCTCGCCACCGAGAGGGCCTGTTCCGCCTGCTTGTACGCGGCGGCGGCGGTGATCGGGCCGGCGGGGGCCGAGAGGCCGATGGTGAGGCCGGCGTCCTCGGCGTCCCGTTCGGCGTACCCCTCGCAGGCGGCGACGACCGCGCCCGCGTCGCCGGCGAGGACGACGAGCCGCTGTTCGCTCTCGGGGACGGTGAGCACCGCCTCACCCGCGCGCGCGGCCGCCGACTCCAGGGCCTCGGCGAGGACCTGGAGCGCCGGTTCGCCGGTGGGGTCGCCTCCGGCGGATTCGGCGACGAGGAGGCGGAAGGGGGCGTCGAGCAGCCCGCCGTACACCTCACCGGCCACCGCGCGCGCGTGGTCCGGCTGGCCCGCGAGCATCATCTTCAGGACCGCGCCACCGAGCCGCTGTTCGGCGGCCTGGAGCGAGCGGGAGCGTTCCGTCGTGAGGGTGAGCAGGGCGATCGCCGAGTGCACCGCGTACCGCTCGGCCGTCCCGAGGGGTGCGCCGGTGCCGACGGCGAGGGCGCCGCGGACGCGCCGTCCGGTGCCGAGCGACTGGAGCTCGACGCGGTCGTCCGTACCGCCGACGACGGCACTGGCGGGCGCGGGCCGGTCGCGCAGCCGCTCGACGTCGGGGGTGAGGCGGGCGGCCCGGCGTGCCGCCCAGTCGGGCGAGACGGCGACGACGGTGCCGGAGGTGTCGTAGAGCGCTGCCCAGCCGTCGACATGGGCGGCGAGCCGGGCGACGACGGCCTCGGGGCCTTCGGCGAGCGCGGCGCGGGTCAGCTCGCGCTGGGCCTCGAAGCCGGCCGTGACGGCGCGGTACTGGTCGGCGGAGATGGCCGCGGACACGGCCTTGCTGATGGCGAGGAAGGGGGTGCGGCGCGGTACTTCGAGGAGGGGCAGGTGCTCGTCGCGGGCGGCGTCGAGCAGGGCGGGCGGGATCTCGTCGTAGTTGACGCCGACGGCGAAGCCGAGCCCGACGACCCCCGCACCGAGCAGCCGCCGCACGTAGCGGCGCATCGCCTCCAGGTCCTCCGCGTCGAGGGTGAGCGCGGTGGTGAGGAGCAGCTCGCCGCCCTCCATGTACGGGACGGGGTCGGTGAGCTCGCTGACGTGCGCCCAGCGGACGGGGGTGTCCAGACGGTCCTCCCCCGCCCGGACGACGAGCTTCAGGGAGGAGTGCTGGACGAGGGAGGCGAGGGTGGGCGGCATTGGGGACCGTCGGACCTTTGAGCGAGGGGTCGCCGCTCAGCCGAGCGGCGACCCCGATTGTGCCAGGGCGGCGGGGTGGCCGCTCAGCCTCGCAGGTCGACGAGCATGGGCGGCACCTGCTCGCCGCGCACATGGCTCAGAGAGAGGACGGCATGGCCGGGAGGTACGGCGTGAGCGAGGTCCGAGGCGGACCAGCGCTGCCGCTCCACCTCTCGTACGGTGACGGCCTCGGTGGTCACGGCCTTGCCCGTCACCAGCTTGCGCAGGGCGTGGATGGCCCTGGTCATCGGCTGATCGGCGAAGACGGTGTGATGGGCCACCTCGGTCATCTCCACGCGTTCGGTGCCCCATGCCTCGGCGAAGGCCCTCCCGTCCCAGGTGGGGAGCCCATAGAAGGCCATCCGGCAGCCGACGATCGCGAGGAGCGGCCCGTGCAGTGCCTCAGGCACCTCTGCGAGGGTGCGGAGGGCCAGCACGACACCCGCGTTCTGCGTGCGCAGCCGCTGAAGAGCCCGCAGCGTGCCGGGCGTGACCGCGCCCGCCGCGTCGTCGAGCACCAGACACGCGAAGTTCCCCCGTCCCGCACGTCCTCGTGTGATGTGCTGGAACTGGGCGAGCAACAGCCGATTGAGCAGGCGCTCCGCCTCCTCATGGCCACCGTCCGGCAGGCTGACCCGCACCCGAATCGGATGCTGGGCGACGGCCCGCAGAGAGAAGGACCTCGCTTCTTCCCCTCCGCCGAAGAACTCTGCGAAGGCGGGCCGGTCGAGGGCCGCAAGCCGATCGGCGAGCACGGGGCCCAGGTCGTTCGTGGTGCCGACCTGGCGGAGCCGGGACTCCAGCTCGCGGCGCATCGCCTGCGCGCCGTCGGCCGGCAGCAGGTCGAGCAGCGCCTGCAAGGTCTCAGGGCGGGCCTCGAGCAGCTCCCGCAGGACAGGCACGGTCGGGAAGCGCCCGTAGGCGACCCGGTACGGGCCCAGGATCTGGGCGAGCACGGTCGCGGCTCGTCGCGTCTCCATGCCCTCCATGTCACCGACCAGCCCTTCGGCCAGGCAAGCGGCTGCCTCGTCCGGGTCGGTGGCTCCGGCGTACAGGTCCAGGTCGTACCGGGAGGCGGGGTCGCCGAGCCGGATCACGACGTCATACGCCCCGTCGGGGCCGAGCCGGGTTCCGGCCGAGCCGACAGCGACGACGGCGCAGGCACCGGTGAGGGCCTGGAGGCACAGCGACTCGACCACGGGCGCGACCAGGGAGCGGGTCTTGCCCGCTCCGGAAGGGCCGACCGCCAGGAGTGAGGTACCGAGGAGCTCGGGATCGAGCGCGAGACCCGCGCCGTGATAGTCACGTGAGCCGCGCTCGGCGGCCACCCACTTGCCCACTCGAACCTGGCCCAGGAGCAGGTCGTGGGAAGCCGAACGGTTCGGCAGATCGCGGTCGCCCGACGGGTGCGCGCTGGCAGCGGCGCCCTGGCGGAGGAGCACATCGACGAAGGCGGCCGGGCGGACGGCATCCCGATCACCGGCCTCCCAGAGGCGGCGCACCCGTGCGCAGTCGACGTCGTTCATCCGCCCGCCGGCCAGTTCACCGGTGAGCATGTCCGCAGCTCGGTGCTCACCCACGGCCCGCAGCTCGGGCCATTGCGAGCGGGGGATTCCCGGGCTGCTCGGAGGGGTGGGGGCCGGGGCGGCGCCGGGGGCGCCCCCGGAACGCCATCGCCGGAAAAGGCTCTCCCAGTCGCCGACCCGCGCACACGGCCAGACGACCAGCGCCGCGCTCAGTACGTACACGGCGTAGATGACGAACGGCGAACCGGCGATGTGCCAGCCGCCGGTGACAAGGGCGATGAGGTAGAGGATCGGGTTGACGACCGGTACCGCCGACCAGCCGAGGTGAAGGGCCTCGGGCAAGACGGCTGCCAGACCGATGAGGGCCCCCACACCCGCGAGCGCGGCGCGCACCGGCGGACGGCGCCGATCGAGGTAGTAGCGGACGATCCTGCCCCAGGAGCCGAGGACGCCGACCACCCACACGAGGCCGAAGAAGACGACAGCGTCGAAGATCGTGTGGACTGCGACGCCTTGCCAGTCCTTCGCCGTGGCGCCAAGGCCGCTCCACCAGTCGTTCGGAGTGAAGGTCCGCATCACGAAGGCCGCGTACGGCAAGTTGTCATTGCGGTAGGCCAACCAGATGAACAGTCCGACCATCAGAGGGATCAACATCCCGAGCAAGGTGATGGGCCTGATGCTCGTGACCTCCGCAGGCGGCGGAACATGCCGAAGCCGCCAGACACCGAGACCCGCCTTCGGGCGCGGAGCGTCCAGCCACTCGACGACGGGCGAGGAAGCCGGCGCCGCGGCCTGCGCAGGGGCCCGGGACGGCAGAGGCGGGACGCTCGGCGGCGGCGGTCCGAGTCTCGGGCCGACCCTTCGAGCGGGGGGCACCTCGGGGGCGGTTGCCCTCACCGGCGGCACCGCGCCCCCCTTGGTGTCGCGTGACTCGTACGTGCCATCGGTCTCCATGAACCCCTGCCCCCTGACCAGCCAGGTCGCCGCGTCTGTGCCACCGTCAATCTAGTGGGCCTGGAGCCCCCGGGAGGGGATTCGACCACCCGTACGGCCGAGACCCCGGCTTGCGGCGGCTGGTCCGGGCCAGAGTCCACCAAGTCCTGGCCACGACACGTCCCAGGGCTCCCCCTCGCCCCGCCCCACCCCCGCCCTGTCCATCCCGGACAACGACACACCCCCCACCACTCCCGATCGGCGCATGCCCCCACCCCTCCCCCGCGCCTAGCCTGCGGAGGAAACCCGCAAGTGCGTCCAGAACACCCCCAGGAGCCCCGCATGAACGCTGTCCCGCAGGAGCGGCGCATCGTCACCGCCATCCCCGGTCCGAAGTCGCAGGAGCTTCAGGCCCGCCGTCTCGACACGGTCGCCGGTGGCGTGGGCTCCACGCTCCCCGTCTTCACCAAGCGGGCCGGTGGCGGCATCATCGAGGACGTCGACGGCAACCGCCTGATCGACTTCGGTTCCGGCATCGCCGTGACCTCGGTCGGCGCCTCCGCCGAGGCCGTCGTGCGCCGCGCCTCCGCGCAGCTCCAGGACTTCACCCACACCTGTTTCATGGTGACGCCGTACGAAGGTTACGTGGAGGTCTGCGAGGCGCTCGCCGAGCTGACCCCGGGCGACCACGCCAAGAAGTCCGCGCTGTTCAACTCCGGCGCCGAGGCCGTCGAGAACGCGGTCAAGATCGCCCGTTCGTACACCAAGCGCCAGGCCGTCGTCGTCTTCGACCACGGCTACCACGGCCGTACGAACCTCACGATGGCGCTGACGTCGAAGAACATGCCGTACAAGCAGGGCTTCGGTCCGTTCGCGCCCGAGGTCTACCGCGTGCCGGTGGCCTACGGCTACCGCTGGCCCACCGGCCCGGAGAACTGCGGCCCCGAGGCCGCCGCCCAGGCGATCGACAACATCACCAAGCAGATCGGCGCCGACAACGTCGCCGCGATCATCATCGAGCCGGTCCTCGGCGAGGGCGGCTTCATCGAGCCGGCCAAGGGCTTCCTGCCGGCGCTCGTGAAGTTCGCCAACGACAACGGCATCGTCTTCGTCGCCGACGAGATCCAGTCCGGCTTCTGCCGTACCGGCCAGTGGTTCGCGTGCGAGGACGAGGGCATCGTCCCGGACCTCATCACCACCGCCAAGGGCATCGCGGGCGGTCTGCCGCTCGCCGCCGTCACCGGCCGCGCCGAGATCATGGACTCCGTCCACGGTGGCGGTCTGGGCGGCACCTACGGCGGCAACCCGGTGGCCTGCGCCGGCGCGCTGGGCTCCATCGAGACGATGAAGGAGCTCGACCTCAACGCCAAGGCCCGGCGCATCGAGGAGGTCATGAAGGCCCGCCTCACCGCCATGCAGGAGAAGTTCCCGGCCATCGGTGACATCCGCGGCCGCGGCGCCATGATCGCCATCGAGCTGGTCAAGGACCGCGAGACCAAGGAGCCGTACGCGGAGGCCGCCGCCGCGCTGGCGAAGGCCTGCCACGCCGAGGGCGTGCTGGTCCTGACCTGTGGCACCTACGGCAACGTGCTGCGCTTCCTCCCGCCGCTGGTCATGGGCGAGGACCTGCTGAACGAGGGCCTCGACGTCATCGAGAACGCGTTCGCCCAGATCTGACAGCAGATCTGACAGCAGGTCCGGAAGCAGGTCTGACAGCGGGCCCGACCGTCGATCCGGCGGCGGGCCCGCGGCAGATCCGGACACGAGCCGGAGTTCGGGCAAGAGTTCGGACCGGAGTTCGGATCCGACCTCGGATCTGACACTCCGTGTGAAGACTGTGTGGGGGGCCGATGGCGGGACGCGTTTCCGGCTGTCGGTCCCCCCTTCTCTGACGTACGGTTTCTGCAGATGAGAGAAACACCCCGGGCGGAGCCTCCCCAGCCCCGCCCACACCGTGCCGTCGCGCACACCCCTGGAGCCTCGTGCTCCGGAACTCCTCACCGATCGGACGGCCGCCCGCCCCACACCCCCCGGGGCGTGCGGCGATCCGATCCTCTCGGCCGCTCTGGAACCACCCCCCCTGTTCCAGGGCGGCCGGCTCTCTTCTCGGCGCTCGTCGCCCTCGCCGTCGTGACCTGGCAGGTGCTCGTCCACGGCCCCTTGGCCAGGCTCGACGAGCGGGTGTCCCGGGCCGTGGTGGACTCGGTCCCCCGCCCCCTCTCCGAACTCGCCGCCGACCTCGGCAACATGACCGTCGCCCTCCCCGTCCTCGCCTGCGCGATGGCGTACGCGGTGTGGCGCGGCCGACGGCTCGCCGCCCTGTACGCGGGTCTCGCCATGGCCGTCGTCCCCCTGCTCGTGATCCCCCTCAAGGAGTGGACGGCCCGCCCCGGCCCGCTGGAGCCCTGGGCGCACGGCTACTACCCGTCGGGCCACACGGCCACGGCGACGGTCGCCTACTTCGGCGCGGCCTTCCTGGTCTCGAAACGCCTGATCCCCGTCGCCGCCGTGCTGACGGCGGTGACGGGGACCGGTCTGGTGCTGCGGGGCTTCCACTGGCCGCTCGACGTGCTGGCCAGTCTCTGCCTCTCGCTGCTGATCCTGGCGGTCAGCTCCAGTTGTACGCGTCGAAGTTGTTCGAGAACTGCCACTGGTTGTAACGGTCCCAGTTGATCGACCAGGTCATCAGGCCGCGCAGGGCCGGCCAGGTGCCGTGGGTCTGGTAGGTGCCGCAGTTGGTCTTCCTGGTCAGGCAGTCCAGGGCCTTGTTCACCTCGGCCGGGGCCGTGTGGCCGTTGCCCGCCTGGGTGGAGGCCGGGAGGCCGATCGCGACCTGTTCGGGGCGGAGGGCCGGGAAGACGCGGTCGGTGTTGCCCGCGACCGGGAAGCCGGTGAGCAGCATGTCGGTCATCGCGATGTGGAAGTCGGCGCCGCCCATCGAGTGGTACTGGTTGTCGAGGCCCATGATGGAGCCCGAGTTGTAGTCCTGGACGTGCAGCAGGGTGAGGTCGTCGCGCAGGGCGTGGATGACCGGCAGGTAGGCGCCCGCGCGCGGGTCCTGGCCGCCCCAGGGACCGGAGCCGTAGTACTGGTAGCCGAGCTGGACGAAGAAGGTCTCCGGGGCCATGGTCAGGACGAAGTTCTGGCCGTACTTGGCCTTGAGGGTCTTGACCGCCTGGATCAGGTTGACGATGACCGGGCTGGTCGGGTTCCGGAAGTCGGTGTCGCCGGTCTGGAGGGACAGCGAGTGGCCCTCGAAGTCGATGTCGAGGCCGTCGAGGCCGTACTCGTCGATGATCTTCGAGACGGAGGAGACGAACGTGTCACGGGCGGCGGTGGTGGAGAGCTGCACCTGGCCGTTCTGGCCGCCGATCGAGATCAGGACCTTCTTGCCGGCGGCCTGCTTGGCCTTGACGGCCGCCTTGAAGTCGGCGACCGACTCGACATTCGGGCACTCCGTCGCCGGGCACAGGCTGAAGCGGATGTCGCCCGAGGTCACCGAGGTCGGCTCGCCGAAGGCGAGGTTGATGACGTCCCAGGAGGCGGGGACGTCGGCCATCCGGGTGTAGCCGGAGCCGTTGGCGAAGCTGGCGTGGAGGTAGCCGACGAGGGCGTGCGCGGGCAGGCCGGGGTTGCCCGGGTTGCCGCCGCTGGTCGTCGTCGCGCTCACGGTGGCCGACTTCGGGGACTCTCCCGCGCTGTTCACGGCGCTGACCTGGAAGGTGTACGCGGTGGAGGCGGTGAGTCCGGTGACGGTGGCCGAGGTGCCGCCGACCGTCTGGACCTTGGTGGTCCCCCGGTAGACGTTGTAGGAGGTGGCGCCGGAGACCGCGGACCAGGTCAGCGGGACGGTGGTGGAGGTCGGGGAGCCCGCCGCGAGGCCGGTGGGGGCGGCCGGGAGCTGGACCGGGTCGCCGCCGGGGCCGAAGAGGGAGAGGTCGTCGGCCTGGTAGGCGGGGGTGCCGTACCAGCCGTGGGTGTAGATCGTGACGGAGGTCGTCGAGGCGCCCGTCGTGAACGTGGTCGCGAGCCGCTGCCAGTCGGGGGCGGAGCCCGTCCAGGTGGAGACGTCGGTGGTGCCCGTACCGGTGGCACCGAGGTAGACGTAGCTGCCGCGCACCCAACCACTGAGCGTGTAGGCGGAGTTGGGCTTGACGGTGACGGTCTGGGAGCAGCGGGCGTTGTCGCTGCCGGCGGGGGTCGCCTGGAGTGCCTTCGTACCGCTGTGGGTGGGGGTGGAGACGACGGCGCCGCTGCCGGCGGTGCAGGTCCAGCCGTCGAGGCCGGCCTCGAAGCCGCCGTTGCGGGCGAGTTCGGCGTCGGCGGCCTGGGCGGTCGGGCCGAGTGCGGCGAGCCCTCCGGCGGCGAGGACGCCCGCGAGGAGCAGGGTGAGAGGTCTGGCGCGGTCCACAACTGCCTCCGGGGATGGGGGAATCGAGGTGGGAGCGCGCCACAGCATGGTCCAGACCAATCAAGTGGTCAAGACCTCTGTACCCGACGTCCGCACGGCGGACGAACCGATCCGCCCACCGTACGGACCACACCCCTCCGGTCCGCCCACCGCACGAATCGCATCCCTCGGGTCCGGCCACCGCACGGCCCACCTCCATCCGCCCACCGCACGGACCACACCCCTCCGCGCCGTGGCCCGTGCGGGCCGCCCGGGCTACGGGGTTCCTCCCGCCCGCCCGATCTGCCCCGCCGCCTCGTGCATCGCCAGCTCCAGGAGCGAGGCGTCGGTGAGGGTGCCCGCGCCGTCCGGCGCCACCAGCCAGCGCACCCCGCCGGTCGCCCGGCCCGGGTACGGGACCACGATCCAGGTCCCGGCGCCCGCGCCGCGCACCCCGGTGCCGAGCCAGCGGGTCACGGTGCCCGGCGGGACGAAGAAGCCCATCCGGGCGTCGCCGAAGTCGGCGAGGACCGGGCCCGGCCGGCCCACCAGGCGGGTCAGGACGTCGAGGGTGGGATAGCCGAGCTCCGCCGGCAGGATCAGGACGTCCCAGCGCCTGCCGGCGGGCAGCAGCGCGACCCCGTGCGGGTTGCGCTCCCACTCCCACCGGCAGGCGTCGGGATCGGGTGCGACCGAAACCAGCCACTCCACCGCGCTCTTGGCGCCCGAGGCCCCCGTACCAGTCATCGCAACGGTCTCCTTCCGTGTGGACACGGTGTCCGTACGGAGAGAGCGATTCGGGCGGCTGCTCTTACGCGGTTTCAGCTACCCATCAGTTGTGATGTAGGTCACATGCTGAGCCTCGGGAGGCCCTGGAGTCTCAGCTGTCGAAGCCGAGGCCCATCCGGTCCATCGCCTTCAGCCACAGGTTCCGGCGGCCGCCGTTCTCGTCGGCGCGCGCCATCGCCCACTTGGTGATGCCGATACCGGCCCAGGCGATCGGCTCGGGCGGGAACGGCAGCGGCTTGTGGCGGACCATCTCGAGCGCGGTGCGCTCGGTCCGCTCCCCCGCGAGCAGGTCCAGCATCACGTCGCCGCCGAAGCGGGTGGCGCCGACACCGAGGCCGGTGAACCCGGCCGCGTACGCCACCTTGCCCTGGTACGCCGTACCGAAGAAGGCCGAGAAGCGGGAACAGGTGTCGATCGCGCCGCCCCAGGCGTGGCTGAAGCGCAGCCCCTCCAATTGCGGGAAGCAGCGGAAGAAGTGCTCGGCGAGCTTGAGATAGGTCTCCGGACGGTGGTCCATCTCGGCGCTGACCTTGCCGCCGAAGGGGTAGACCGCGTCGTAGCCGCCCCAGAGGATGCGGTGGTCGGCGGTGATCCGGAAGTAGTGGAACTGGTTGGCGGAGTCGCCGAGTCCCTGCCGGTTCTTCCAGCCGACGGAGGCGAGCTGCTCGGGGCTGAGCGGCTCGGTCATCAGGGCGTAGTCGTAGACCGGGACGGTGTACGCGCGCACGCGCTTGACCAGCGACGGGAAGACGTTGGTGCCGAGGGCGACCCGGCGGGCGAGGACACGGCCGTACGGGGTGCGGACGCCCATGCCGGCGCCGACGGAGACGAGGTCGAGGCCGGGGGTGTTCTCGTAGATCCGTACGCCCAGGTCCAGGCAGGCCCGCTTGAGGCCCCAGGCCAGCTTGGCGGGGTTCAGCATGGCGACGCCGCGGCGGTCCCAGAGACCGCCGAGGAAGGTCGGCGAGTCGACCTCGGCCCGGACGGCGTCCTGGTCGAGGAGTTCCAGGCCGTCCGCGAGACCGAGCCGGTCGATCTCCTCGTACATCTCGTGGAGTTCGTCGAGCTGGTACGGCTCGGTGGCGACGTCGATCTCTCCGGTGCGCTCGAAGTCGCAGTCCAGGGAGTAGCGGGCGACCGCCTCCTCGATGCCGTCGAGGTTGCGCTCGCCGAGCTCCTCCAGCTTCGGCAGTTCGCCCGGCCAGCGGGCGAGCCCGTTGCCGAAGCCGTGCGTGAGGGAGGCGGCGCAGAAGCCTCCGTTGCGGCCCGAGGCGGCCCAGCCCGCCTCGCGGCCTTCGATCAGTACGACATCCCGGGCGGGGTCGCGCTCCTTGGCGAGGAGCGCGGTCCACAGTCCGCTGTAGCCGCCGCCGACGACGAGGAGATCGCACTTCTCGGTGCCGGTGAGGGCGGGCAGGGCGCCGGGCTTGCCCGGGTCTTCCAGCCAGAAGGGGACGGGCTGGGCGTCGGAGAGAGATTGTGCAGCGAGACGCATGGCGACTGGGGCCATGGTTTCCAACTCCTTCGGTGCCTGAGCTGCGTTCTGCTCAGGCCGTTGCTGTTTTCTTGCGCCGGTTCGTAATGATTTGCCCGGCCACGACCACCAGTACCGCGAGGACGAACATCGCGGTGCCGATGACGTTGATCTGAACGGGGGTTCCTCGCTGTGCCGAGCCCCAGACGAACATGGGGAAGGTGACGGTGGAGCCCGCGTTGAAGTTGGTGATGATGAAGTCGTCGAACGAGAGCGCGAAGGCGAGCAGGGCGCCGGCGGCGATGCCGGGGGCCGCGATCGGCAGGGTGACGCGCAGGAAGGTCTGCGTGGGTCCCGCGTAGAGATCGCGCGCGGCCTCCTCCAGACGCGGGTCCATGGACATGACCCGGGCCTTGACCGCCGTCACCACGAACGACAGACAGAACATGATGTGGGCGATCAGGACCGTCCAGAAGCCGAGCTCGATGCCCATGTTGAGGAAGAGCGTGAGCAGCGAGGCGGCCATGACGACCTCGGGCATCGCCATCGGCAGGAAGATCAGCGAGTTGATCGCGCCGCGGGCCCGGAAGCGGTAGCGGACGAGCGCGAAGGCGATCATCGTGCCGAGGACGACGGCGCCGACCGTCGCCCAGGCGGCGAGCTGGAGCGAGAGGGAGAGCGACTCGCACATGTCGGCGACGCCGCAGGGGTCCTTCCAGGCGTCGAGCGAGAACTCCTGCCAGGAGTAGTTGAAGCGCCCCTTCGGCCTGTTGAAGGAGAACGCCATCACGACGAGGTTCGGCAGGATCATGTACGCGAGCGTGAGCAGGCCCGCGATGACGACGAGGTTGCGACGGATCCAACGCATCAGACCAGGTCCTCCGTTCCCGCTCGGCGGATGTAGACGGTGACCATGGCCAGCACGATCGCCATGAGGATGAAGGAGAGCGCGGCCGCCGTCGGGTAGTCGAGGACCCGCAGGAACTGCGACTGGATGACGTTGCCGACCATCTTGGTGTCGGTCGAGCCGAGCAGTTCGGCGTTGACGTAGTCGCCGCTCGCCGGGATGAAGGTGAGCAGGGTGCCGGAGACGACGCCGGGCATCGACAGCGGGAAGGTCACCTTGCGGAAGGTGGTGGCCGGGGAGGCGTACAGGTCCTGCGCGGCCTCGTGCAGCCGGCCGTCGATCCGCTCCAGGGAGGTGTAAAGGGGCAGGATCATGAAGGGCAGGAAGTTGTACGTGAGGCCGCAGACGACCGCCATCGGGGTGGCGAGGACGCGGTCGCCCTCGGTCCAGCCGATCCAGCTGGTCACGTCGAGGACGTGCAGCGTGTTCAGCGCGTCGACGACGAGGCTGTCGTCGGCGAGGATCGTCTTCCAGGCCAGCGTCCGGATGAGGAAGCTGGTGAAGAAGGGTGCGATGACGAGGACGAGGAGCAGATTGCGCCAGCGGCCGGCCTTGAAGGCGATGAGGTACGCGAGCGGGTAGCCGAGCAGCAGACAGAGCAGGGTCGCGGTCCCGGCGTAGAGCAGGGAGCGGACGAACTGCGGCCAGTACTCCTGGAAGGCGTTCCAGTAGGTCTGGAAGTGCCAGGTGACCTTGAAGCCGGCTTCGAGCGAGCCGGTCTGGACCGAGGTCGAGGCCTGGTAGACCATCGGCAGCGCGAAGAAGACGAGCAGCCAGATGATGCCGGGCAGCAGCAGCCAGTAGGGGACGAGCCGCTTGCGGGTGGAGGGCTTGCGCAGAACCGGTTCCTCGACCGGTGCCGTCTCCTCCTTCGTGAGGGTAGTGGTGCTCATCCGGCGTCCTCCACCGTCTCCACGCCCGCGTCGATGTCCTGGGCGGCGTCGAGCCCGAAGGTGTGCGCCGGGTTCCAGTGCAGGACGACCTCGGCACCGGGGACCAGGCGGGTGTCCCGCTCGATGTTCTGCTCGTACACCTGGAGCTCCGCGCCGGCCGGCGAGTTCACCACGTACTGGGTGGAGACGCCGATGAACGAGGAGTCGGCGATCCGGCCGGTGACCCGGTTGCGGCCGTCGGCTATCGAACCGGCGTCGTCGGCGTGCGTCAGCGAGATCTTCTCGGGGCGGACGCCCACGAGCACCTTGCCGCCCTGGCGGACGGCGGAGGTACAGCGGTCGCCGGGGACGCGGAGCTTGCCGCCGCCGGCCGTGACGAGCACGTCGGCGCCGGTCTCGACGACCTCGGCCTCGATCAGGTTCGAGGTGCCGAGGAAGTTGGCGACGAAGGTGGTCTTCGGGTTCTCGTACAGGTCGGCGGGGGCGCCGAGCTGCTCGACGCGGCCGCCGTTCATCACCGCGACCTGGTCGGCCATCGTCATGGCCTCCTCCTGGTCGTGGGTGACGTGCACGAAGGTGATGCCGACCTCGGTCTGGATGCGCTTGAGCTCCAGCTGCATCTGGCGGCGCAGCTTGAGGTCGAGGGCGCCGAGCGGCTCGTCGAGGAGCAGCACCTGCGGGTGGTTGATGAGCGCGCGGGCCACGGCGACGCGCTGCTGCTGGCCGCCGGAGAGCTGGTGCGGCTTGTGCCGGGCCTTGTCGCCGAGCTGGACGAGCTCCAGCATGTCGTCGACCTGCTTCTTCACCGACTTGATGCCGCGGCGGCGCAGGCCGAAGGCGATGTTCTCGGTGATGTCCATGTGCGGGAAGAGCGCGTAGGACTGGAAGACGGTGTTGACCGGCCGCTTGTACGGCGGGAGGTCGGTGACGTCCTTGTCGCCGAGGAAGACGGTGCCGGTGCTGGGGTCCTCCAGGCCGGCGATCATCCGCAGCGTGGTGGTCTTGCCGCAGCCCGAGGCGCCGAGGAGGGCGAAGAAGGAGCCCTGCGGGACGGTCAGGTCGAGCGGGTGGACGGCGGTGAAGGAGCCGTACGACTTGCTGATCCCGGTGAGACGGACGTCGCCGCCGGTGGTCTTGTCAGTCATGGGTTGTGGTCCCAGGGAGTGAGAGAGGTGGACGACGGGGGCCTCAGGCGCCGATGAGCTTGGCGAACTTCTCCTCGTACGCCGTCTCCTCCGCGCTGGTGAGCGAGCGGAAGGCGTGCGACTTCTTGGCCATGGCCTTGTCCGGGAGGATCAGCGTGTTGTTCGCGAGTTCGGGGTCGATCTTGGCGAGCTCGTCCTTCACCCCGTCGACGGGGCACACGTAGTTGATGTACGCGGCGAGCTGGGCGGCGACGGGAAGCTCGTAGTAGTAGTCGATGAACTTCTCGGCGTTCGTCTTGTGCCGGGCCTGGGCGGGGACGAGCAGGTTGTCGCTGGAGGTGATGTAACCGGCCGACGGGATGGAGAACTTGATGTCCGGGTTGTCCGCCTGGAGCTGGATGATGTCGCCGGCCCAGGCGAGGCAGGCCGCGATGTCGCCCTTGTCCAGGTCGGAGGTGTAGTCGTTGCCGGTGAAGCGGCGGATCTGCTTCTTGTCGACGCCCTTCTGGAGGCGTCCGATCGCCGCGTCGTAGTCGGCGTCGGTGAAGTCGCCCGGGTCCTTGCCGAGGTCGAGCAGCGTCATGCCGACGGAGTCCCGCATCTCGGTGAGGAAGCCGACCCGGCCCTTGAGCGAGGGGTCGTCGAGGAGCTGGGTGACCGAGTCGACCTTCTTCCCGCCGGTCGCCTTGGCGTTGTACGCGATGACCGTGGAGATGCCGGTCCACGGGTACGAGTAGGCGCGGCCCGGGTCCCAGTCGGGGCTGCGGAACTGGGCGGAGAGGTTCGCGTACGCGTGGGGGAGGTTCGAGGAGTCGAGCTTCTGGACCCAGCCGAGCCGGATCATCCGGGCGGCGAGCCAGTCGGTGACGCAGATCAGGTCGCGGCCGGTGTCCTGGCCGGCCGCGAGCTGCGGCTTGATCTTGCCGAAGAACTCGACGTTGTCGTTGATGTCCTCGGTGTACTTGACCTTGATCCCGGTGCGCTTCGCGAACGCCTCCAGGGTCGGGCGGGACTTCTCGTCCTCGCTGACGTCCATGTACTCGGTCCAGTTGGAGAAGGCGAGGGTCTTCTCCTTGGCCGACACGTCGGTGGAGGCGGGCCCCTGGCCCTCCCGCTTGGCCGGCGGGATGCCGCAGGCGCTCAGGGACGCGAGGCCTCCGACGGTGAGCGCGCCGACACCGCCCGCGCGCAGCATCGAACGGCGGGTGAGGGCGCCCCGGCCGCTCGTCAGGCTGCGACGTATCGCCGCCGTCTGCGCGGCGGAGAGGCTGTCGGGCTCGTACTGCTCCATGCGCTGTGCCCTTTCGGGATGGTTGCGCCGCTGGTCGGGCGGCGAATGCCTCGCGGCGGTAGCCGCATATCGATTACGGACGGTCCCCGAAGATCGTGCGGTGCCAGTCCTTCGCGGCGACCGCGGTGTTGTCGAACATCACGTGCTTGACCTGCGTGTACTCCTCGAAGGAGTACGCCGACATGTCCTTCCCGTAGCCCGATGCCTTGGTGCCGCCGTGGGGCATCTCGCTGATGATCGGGATGTGGTCGTTGACCCAGACACAGCCGGCCTTGATCTCCCGGGTGGCGCGGTTGGCCCGGTAGACGTCCCGGCTCCAGGCCGAGGCGGCCAGGCCGTACGGGGTGTCGTTGGCGAGCCGGATGCCCTCGTCGTCGCTGTCGAAGGGGAGGGCCACCAGGACCGGGCCGAAGAGCTCCGACTGCACGACCTCACTGTCCTGCGCGGCGCCGGTGATCAGGGTCGGACGATAGTACGCACCGTCCTTGAGGTCTCCGCCAGGGGCTTCCCCGCCGGTGACGACGGTGGCGTAGCCGCGGGCCCGCTCGACGAAGGCGGCGACGCTGTCGCGGTGGCGGTGGCTGACGAGCGGGCCGAGGTCGGTGGCCGGGTCGAAGGGGTCGCCGAGCCGGACGGTCTCCATCAGTTCGGCGACGCGCGCGACGAACGCGTCGAAGAGCGGGCGCTGGACGTACGCGCGCGTGGCGGCGGTGCAGTCCTGGCCGCTGTTGATGAGGGAGGCGGCGACGGCACCGTGGGCGGCGGCCTCCAGGTCGGCGTCGTCGAAGACCACGAAGGGGGCCTTGCCGCCGAGTTCGAGGTGGAGGCGCTTCACGGTGGCGGTGGCGATCTCGGCGACCCGCTTGCCGACGGGGGTGGAGCCGGTGAAGGAGGTCATGACGACGTCGGGGTGACCGACGAGGTGTTCGCCGACGGTCTTCCCTGCGCCGTTGACGATGTTGACCACGCCGTCGGGGATGCCGGCCTCCTTCGCCGCCTGCGCGAACATCAGGGAGGTCAGCGGGGTGAGCTCGGCGGGCTTGAGGACGACCGTGTTGCCGGCGGCGATGGCCGGGAGGATCTTCCAGGCGGCCATCTGGAGCGGGTAGTTCCAGGGGGCGATGGAGCCGACGACGCCGATGGGTTCGCGGCGGATGTACGAGGTGTGGTCGCCGCTGTACTCGGCGGCGGACTGGCCCTGGAGGTGACGGGCGGCCCCCGCGAAGAAGGCGGTGTTGTCGACGGTGCCGGGCACGTCGAACTCGGTGGTGAGCCTGAGCGGCTTGCCGCACTGGAGGGACTCCACGCGGGCGAGGTCCTCGGCCCACTCGGCAAGGACGCCGGCGAAGCGGTGGAGCGCGTCGGAACGCTCGCCCGGGGTGGCGCCGGCCCAGCCGGGGAAGGCGGCCTTGGCGGCGGCGACGGCCTCGTCGACGTCGGCGGTGGAGGCGAGCGTGTAGGTGTACACGCTCTCCCCGGTCGCCGGATCGATCACGCTGTGTTCCTGACCGGAGGTTCCGGCGCGGAGCCGCCCGCCGATGTACTGTGCGCCGTCCGCGAAGCGGTCCGTCACCTGGAAGCGGTTGCCCATGACGCTCTCCGTTGTTCCAGCTCGAATTGAGTGCCGATCCTGACAGAGGGATGATGGCCCAACAAGTGATTCCGTTGTTGCCTTTTGGTTACGCGACGGAATCGGTCGACCATGTGTCGAGGCGGCCGGAATATCTCCGTACTAAGTGTCAGTGGCGGATGCCACACTCGCGTGCATGAGCGCGATCGAGACACTGACACAGCAGGTCAACCGGGGTGACCGTGTGAAGTGGCTGCACTTCTGGGGTCACCGTCCGCACCCGGAGGGTCGGCTTTCGGCGAGCTGTCTCAGCCAGTGGTGGCCTGCTCCCTTCGTGGTCGCCGGCGTGTCGTACGCGACGGCCGAGCACTGGATGATGGCGGCCAAGGCCCGGCTCTTCGAGGACGCCGAGGCGGAGCGCGCCGCGCTGTCCGCCCGTACCCCGGCGGAGGCCAAGAAGGCGGGCCGGCTCGTCCGCGGCTTCGACGAGACGGTGTGGGCGCGGGAGCGCTTCGGGATCGTCGTCGAGGGCAGCGTCCACAAGTTCTCCTCTGACGAGTCCCTGCGCGCCTATCTCCTCGGCACCGGCACCCGGGTCCTGGTGGAGGCGAGCCCCGTGGACCGCGTCTGGGGCATCGGCCTGGCGGCCGACGACCCGCGGGCCCACGACCCGGCGCGCTGGCGCGGCGACAACCTCCTGGGCTTCGCCCTGATGGAGGCACGGGAGCGGCTGCGCCAGGGCGCGTGAGAAGCGTCGGGTGGCTGCGCCGGGGCGAGCGAGAAGCGCCAGGGCGGCTGCGCCAGGGCGCGTGAGAAGCGCCGGGGCGGCTGCGCCAGGGCACGTAAGAAGCGTCGGGTAGCTGCGCCGGGGCGAGCGAGAAGCGCCGGGGCGGCTGCGCCAGGGCGCGTGAGAAGCGCCGGCGGGACGCCGAGGGCCCCGCACCTCATGAGGTGCGGGGCCCTTGACCGTGGGATCTCCCGGGGTGACCGTGGATCGCTCAGGGTGGGATCACCCGGAGTGACCGCAGGGGTCGTTCAGCGGCCGGCGCTCTCGACCACCAGGCTCGACGCGAACGGGTCCTCGTCGTAGCCGGAGTCCTCGAAGGACGTCGAGTCCTGGCTGACCGCCCAGATCACGAAGCCCAGGAAGACGGCGCTGACCAGGGTGCCGATGGCGCCCAGCACGATGCCCGCGATGGCCATGCCCCGGTTCGTCGCCTCGCCCCGGCCGCACTTCTTGATGCCGATGATGCCGAAGATCAGCGCCAGGATGCCGAGGATCGCGCCCAGGCCGTACAGGCAGAAGCCCGCCACCGCGATGATGCCGAGCACCATCGAGGCCGTCCCCATGCCGTTGGAAGGGGACTGCTGCCAGCCGGCTGTCTGGCCGGGGTAGCCGCCGGGCGACGG
The DNA here is from genome assembly GCF_014451325.2 of Streptomyces sp. CB02980. Lineage (GTDB taxonomy): Bacteria > Actinomycetota > Actinomycetes > Streptomycetales > Streptomycetaceae > Streptomyces. Next base: position 80,938 of record NZ_JACSCH020000006.1, read on the forward strand.
GTAGCCGGGATAGCCGTACCCGGAGCTCGTCGGGGCGGGCGGCGGGGTCACCGCCGACGGGTACCCGTATCCGCCGGACGTGTCCGCCGCGGGGTAGCCGTACGCGCCGGGCGTGGCCGCGGGCCCGCCGGGTGCGACCGGTGGCGGCGGCACGTCGTGGGGACCGGGCTGCGCCAGCGGAACGGACGTGACGGTCTGCTGGTCGTGCACCGGCGACGGCGACGGAGTCGCCGGCTTGCTCAGCTCCACCCCGTCGCGGTTCGGCGGAGCCCACGGGTCCGTCGGGTCGTACCCGCCCCGCGACTGGTCTTGGTTGTCAGACATGGGCCTCCCCCATCATGGTCCCGCCATGCTACGGCCTCACCCCTGAGGGGTAACCGTCCGGCCTACGATGACGGGATGACCGATCTCCATCCCTTCATCGCGGGCCTGCCCAAGGCAGAGCTGCACGTCCACCACGTCGGCTCCGCCTCTCCCCGGATCGTCGCCGAGCTCGCCGCCCGGCACCCCGACTCCAAGGTCCCCACGGACCCGGAGGCGCTGACCGACTACTTCTCGTTCACCGACTTCGCGCACTTCATCGACGTCTACCTCTCGGTCGTCGACCTGGTCCGCACCCCCGAGGACGTCCGGCTGCTGACCTTCGAGGTCGCCCGTGACATGGCCCGGCAGAACATCCGGTACGCCGAGCTGACCATCACCCCCTACTCCTCCACCCGCCGGGGCATCGACGAGCGTGCCTTCATGGCGGCCATCGAGGACGCCCGCAAGGCGGCCGAGGCCGAGTTCGGCACCATCCTGCGCTGGTGCTTCGACATCCCTGGCGAGGCCGGCCTGGTCTCCGCCGAGGAGACCGCCCGTCTCGCCACCACCGACGGGCTGCGCCCCGAGGGCCTGGTCTCGTTCGGCCTCGGCGGCCCGGAGATCGGCGTGCCGCGCCCGCAGTTCAAGCCGTACTTCGACCGGGCGCGGGCGGCCGGCCTGCACTCCGTCCCGCACGCGGGCGAGACGACCGGCCCGCAGACGATCTGGGACGCGATCAACGACCTGGGCGCCGAGCGCATCGGCCACGGCACCAGCTCGGTCCAGGACCCGGCGCTCCTCGCCCACCTGGCCGAGCACCGCATCGCCCTGGAGGTCTGCCCGACCTCGAACATCGCCACCCGGGCCGTCGCCACCCTGGACGAGCACCCGATCCGGCAGATGGTGGACGCCGGCGTCCTCGTCACGATCAACAGCGACGACCCGCCGATGTTCGGCACCGACCTCAACAACGAGTACGCGGTCGCCGCCCGGCTCCTCGGCCTCGACGAGCGCGGTGTCGCCGCCCTCGCGAAGAACGCGGTGGAGGCCTCGTTCCTCGACCCGGCCGGGAAGGCCAGGATCGCCGCCGAGATCGACACGTACACCGACACCTGGCTCGCGCGCTGACGACTGGCTCGCGCACCCACGACGGCGAGAATGGGCCCATGGACTCCGACACCGCCATGGACCCGACCGCCGTCGCGAAAGCCGCCGAGGCCACGGCCTCCGTCACCGTCGTGGGCCATCGCGGCGACCCGTACCGCGTCCGCGAGAACACCCTCGACTCGATCGCCTCGGCGGTCGAGCGGGGGGCGGACGCGGTCGAGGTCGACGTCCGGCTGACGAAGGACGGCGTGCCCGTCCTTCTCCACGACGACACCCTGAAGCGTCTGTGGGGCCACGACCGCCCGCTCTCCGCGCTCTCGTACGAGCAGGTCCGGGAGCTGACGTACGGCGGGGTCCCGACCCTGCGCGAGGCGCTGCTCACCGCCGGGGAGAAGCGGCTGATGCTGGACCTGCCGGGCGGGAACGAGGACTCGGTCCGCGCGATCGTCCGTACGGTCCGCGAGTGCGGCGCCGGGGAGCGCGTCTACTACTGCGCGGGGGCCGTCGCCATGCTCCAGGTGCGCGCCGCCGACCCCGCCGCCGAGATCGCCCTCACCTGGACCTCGCTCGCGCCGCCCCGCCCGATCCTGCTCGACGTGGTCCGGCCCCGCTGGCTCAACTACCGCTTCGGCCTGGTGAGTCGGGCCCTGACCGACCGGGTGCACCGGGACGGTCTCCTCGTCTCGGCATGGACGGCGGACACCTCCCGCACCATGCGTAAGCTGATCAAGAACGGGGTCGACTCGATCACCACGAACCGGGTCGACGCACTCGCCGCCGTCCTGCGAAAGGCTCAGGGATGAACGACCGGATCCGGACCGACATCGCGCACAACGCCCGGGTGTGGAACTACTGGCTGGGCGGCAAGGACAACTACCCGGTCGACCGCGCCGTCGGCGACCAGGTCACCGGCTTCTACCCGAGCATCGGCGAAGTGGCCCGCGCGGACCGGGCGTTCCTCGGCCGCGCCGTCACCTTCCTCGCCGCGGACGCCGGGACGCGCCAGTTCCTCGACATCGGTACGGGCCTGCCGACCGCCGACAACACCCACGAGGTCGCGCAGCGGGTCGCGCCCGACGCCCGGATCGTCTACGTCGACAACGACCCGATCGTCCTCACCCACGCCCGCGCGCTCCTCACCAGCGCGCCGGAGGGCGTCACCGAGTACGTGGACGCCGACGCCCACGACCCGGAGAAGATCCTGGCGGCGGCCGGTGCGACGCTCGACCTCTCCCGGCCGGTCGCCGTGATGATGCTCGGCATCCTCAACTTCGTCCTGGACACCACCGAGGCCCGGACGATCGTCCGCACGCTGATGGACGCCGTCCCCTCCGGGAGCCACCTGGTGCTGACCCACCCCACCCTGGAGCCGGAGCTCGGCGGCGAGGGCAACAAGGCCGCCATGGCCTTCTGGAACGAGAACGCGACCCCGCCGATCACCGCCCGCAGCCGCGCCGAGTTCGCCTCCTTCTTCGAGGGCCTCGACCTCCTGGAGCCGGGCATCCTCTCCTGCTCGCGCTGGCGCGCGACGAGCCAGGACGCGCCGGTGGTCGCACAGTTCGGCGCGGTGGGCCGCAAGCCGTAATGGGCATACGGGGGGAGGTGCGCGGCCGGTGGGAGCTGGAGCGGTGCCAACCCGTGGGCGGTGGACCTCGGGATCGCGCTGCTCGTCCAGGCGGCGATGACGATGCCGTTCGTGGTGCCGCGCCCGCCCGAGATCGAGCCGGCGACCTGGGCCGCGTACGGGCTGACGACGCTCACGGTGGTCCCGCTCGTCTGGCGGCGGCGCGCGCCGGTCGCCGTACTCCTGGCGATCCTGGCGACGAGCACGCTGTACGTCCTGGCCCTGGAGGGTCCGGGCCAGCCGCTGCCGTACACCGGGCTCGTCATCGTCTACACGATCGCGCACCTCTCCTCGCCGGGGAAGCGGCTCGCGACGGCCGGGCTCATGGTCGTCGCGGTGCCCGTCTCGGTCTGGCTCAACACCGGGTCGGCCCGTGAACTGACCTTCTCGCTCTTCGTGTTCGGCGCCGCCTATGTCTTCGGCCGGCTCCAGGACGCCCGGCAGCGCGCGCACCTGATCGAGGCGGAGCGGGCCGCCGCACGGGAACGGGCCCGGATCGCACGGGAGATGCACGACATCCTGTCGCACGCGGTGAGCCTGATGATCGTGCAGGCGGAGGCGGGCCCGGTGGCGGTGCGGGCGGCACCGGAGCGCGCGGAGGCCGCGTTCGAGGCGATCTCGGAGACGGGCCGCGAGGCGATGACCCAGTTGCGGCAGATGCTGGGGCTGCTGCGGGAGGGGCCCGAGGGGGCGCCGCCCCGCGAGCCGCAGCCGGACGTCTCCGGGATCCCCGCGCTGGTCGAGCGGGTGAGGGCCGGCGGTCTGCTTGTGGAGTACACGACGGAGGGCGGGGTACGGGCGCTGCCGGCGGCGACCGGCGCGAGCGCCTACCGGATCGTGCAGGAGGCCCTGACGAACGTCGTCAAGCACGCGGGCGCCCACCGGGCCGACGTCCGGCTCGCCCACGCCGACGGCGTCCTGGGGGTCACGGTGACGGACGACGGTCGCGGCTCCGCGCCGGGGCCGGCCGGACGCGGCTCCGGCGGCCACGGCCTCACCGGCATCCGGGAGCGGGCCGCCGCGCACGGCGGGACGGTGACGACCGGCCCCGGGCCGGGCGGCCGGGGGTTCGAGGTGCGGGTCCTGCTCCCCGTACCCTCCACGGCGGAGGTGGGCAGATGACGACGATCCGGGTGGTGGTCGCGGACGACCAGGAACTGGTCCGCAGCGGCTTCGCGATGATCCTCGACGCACAGCCGGACATCGAGGTCGTGGCGGAGGCCGGGGACGGCGCCGAGGCGGTCGAGGCGGTGCGCCGGCACGCCCCGGACGTGGCGCTGCTCGACATCCGGATGCCCGGCACCGACGGCATCGAGGCCTGCCGGGCGATCAGCGCGGGCACCGGCTGCCGGACGGTGATCCTGACGACCTTCGACACCGACGCGTATGTGTACGAGGCGCTGCACGCGGGCGCGAGCGGCTTCCTCCTCAAGGACGTGCGCCGAGACGATCTGGTGCACGCGGTACGGGTGGTGGCGGCGGGCGACTCGCTGCTCGCACCGTCCGTGGCCCGCCGTCTGGTGGAGCAGTACACCGCGGGCGGCCCGCGCAGGACCGCCCCCGACCCCCGGCTCGACGTGCTGACGGGCCGGGAGCGGGAGACCCTGCTGTTCCTCGCGCGTGGTCTCTCCAACGCGGAGATCGCGGCGGAGCTGGTGGTCAGCGACCACACGGTGAAGACCCACGTGGGGAACGTGCTCGCCAAACTCGGCCTGCGGGACCGGATCCAGGCGGTGATCTGCGCGTACGAGACGGGTCTGGTCGCGGCGGGCTCTCCCCCGCCCGGGGGAGGCGAGGGGCCGGGCCCCTCCCCCGTGTCGGCGAGGAACTGACCGGCGAAAGACCGCCGGTGCGGGCGATCCGTCGATCGCCGCAGGTCAGCAGGATGGAGCCATCGAGAACAACGGCTCACACCACCGGAGTTGACCATGAGGAAGTCCACCCGCACGCTGCTCGCCGCGGCCCTGGTCCTGGGGGTCGCGGCGAGCCCGGCCCTGACCCCGGCCTTCGCGGCACCCCCGTCCTTCGCGACGCCCCCGGCGGCCGCGTCGACGGCACGGCCGGCGAGCCCGGACCTGAGCGCGGTGATCGCCGGGCTCCCCCGGGCCGATGCCACGGCCGCGCTCGTCCGGGTCGGCGGCACCGAGGGTTCCTGGCAGGGCAGTTCAGGTGTCCACGACCTGACGACCGGCGCCCCGGCGGACCCGGCCGCCCGCTTCCGCGCCGGATCGGTGACGAAGGTCTTCACTGCGGCGACCGTCCTCCAGCTGGCGTCCGAGCGCCGGATCGACCTGGACCGCACGGCCCGCTCGTACCTGCCGGAGCTGATCCCCGGCCGGTACGCCACGGTGACCGTGCGCCAGCTCCTGAACCACACCCACGGCATCCCGGCCCCCGAACTGGCCGTCGGCGACACGGTGGAGGAGTGGTACGCCCACCGCTTCGACGTCCACAGCCCGGAGGCCATGGTCCGCTCGGCGACGGCGAAGCCGCGCGAGTTCCGGCCCGGCACGAGGCAGCACTACCTCAACATCGGGTACACGATCGCCGGTCTGATCGTGGAGCGGGTGACGGGCGACTCGTACGAGCACCAGGTGGAGCGGCGGATCCTGCGCCCGCTGGGCCTGCGGGACACGTACCTCCCGGGCGAGGCGGCCGAGCTCGTCGGCCCGTACAACCACGGCTACCAGAGCATGCGGCTCGACGACGGGACGACCGGGCTGCGGGACGTCTCGGTGTGGGGGGTGACGGACGGCTGGGCGGCCGGTGACCTGGTCTCGACCACGGCCGACCTGGAGCGGTTCACCCGGGCGCTGTTCGCGGGCCGGGTGGTGCGCGGGCCGCTCCTGGAGGAGATGTTCACGCTGCCGAAGGTCACGGACCTGAAGTCCGGTGACCCGGCCGCGTACGCCGCGGGTCTGTCGATGAAGAGGCTCGGCGGCCGCGAGGTGTGGGGCAAGACCGGCGGCCGCTGGGGGTACAACGCGGCCATCGCCTCCACCCGCCACGGCGAGCGCACCCTCGTCTACAGCGTCAACTCCACCGACGCGAAGGGCCAGGACATGAACCCGACCGCCCTGAACGTCATGGTCGCGGCGTACGGCCTGCCGGACTAGGGCCTGTCCGACCCTGATCCGCCGGACAGACCCTAGCGGGCTCCGGCCGGCACGGGCGCCGGCTCCGGTGCCGTGTCGGCTTCGAGCCGCTTGATCAGCCGGCGTACGTGGAGCAGCGGCAGGATCCCTATGACGCCGAAGGACATGTCGATGACCGACCACCAGAAGGGGATGTCCCGGAGGGGTCCGCAGATCAGGGCGAGCGGAATGATGCCGACGCAGGCGATCATGCCGAACTCGACGACCCAGATGTTGCGGACGGGGTCGCGGTAGGCGCCGTAGAAGGCGACCGCGATGACGAGGTGGGCGAAGGCGAGCCAGTCGGTGCCGTAGAGCAGGTACGGGGCCTGCTCGTCGGCGGTCTCGACGCCGCCGCGCACCCGGTCGATCCATTCGGCGAGCCCGGGGAGGAGGTCGGCCACGGGAGCCGCCCACCCGTCGAGCGAGGAGTCCAGCAGCCGGAGTTCGGTGACGAGCGGGAACGCGGTGATCCCGCTCAGGACCAGGCAGACGACGAAGACGATCAGCCAGACGCGGATGTGCGTGAGAAGGGCTCTCGGCCCGTTCGAGTCGCTCATGAAGGCAGCGTACGCCCCTCTTGAACGCGTTCAGAAATGGGGGGTCAGTCGGCGCGCCACCGCGTGCGCGACGACGGTGGCGGCCGCCGCCACCCCCAGGCCGGTGACCGTGCCGCGGAGTCCGGCCGGGCGGAGCACGCCCGCCCGGCGCAGCCGGCCGCGCGCCCAGAGGGTGAAGGGGATGACCACGAGCGGCGAGGTCACCGAGCCGGGTGTCACCCTTCGCACGGCGGCGGCCTGCGCGAGGTGGACGAGGCCGTGCAGGCCGAAGCCGTTCAACGCCCCCTGATAGAAGGCGGACCGGCCCCCGGTGCGGGCCCCGGCCACGGCGGCGGCGCCGACGACGGTCGCCATCACCCCGACGGCGAGGGCGAATTCGCGCTCGTCGACGGACTCGGCGGCCTTCCAGACCGCCTCCGGCACGCCGGGGAACCGCTCGCGCAGCATCGGCAGGTTCTCCCGCAGCCAGCGGGGTCCGAGGACCAGCTCCTCGGCGTCGTGGACGGCCCAGGCGAGGAACAGTCCGTAGGTGGCGAGCGGGTTCGGGTGGGATGGGGTCACGTCCGGCTCAACTCACAGGCCGACGATCGCGTTCCACCTCTTCGTGAAGTCCTGCCGCTCCTGGGCGGTGATGTCCCGGGCGATCGCGAGGCGTCCCCGCATGTCCGCGTCCGGGAAGATCAGCGGGTCCTCCGCGAGCGCCACGAGCTCCTCGTCGCCGGAGTCCGCGAGGACCTTCTGCGCGGCCGGCACCGGGCAGACGTAGTTGACCCAGGCGGCGAGTTCGGCGGCGACCTCGGGCTCGTAGTAGTAGTCGACGAGCTTCTCGGCGTTGGTCTTGTGGTGCGCGAGGTTGGGGATCATGAGGGACTCGGCCCACAGTTCGGCGCCCTCCTCGGGGACGACGAACTCGATGTCCGGGTTGTCGGCCTGGAGCTGGATGACGTCGCCCGAGTACGCCTGACAGGCCAGCACGTCGCCGGTCGACAGGTCCTTGATGTAGTCGTTGCCGGTGAAGCGGCGGATGTGCCGCTTCTTCACGAGACCCTCGATCTGCTCGCACAGGGCGTGGAAGTCGTCGCCGGTCCACCGGGTGACGTCGACACCCCTGCCCATCATGAGCAGCGCGAAGGACTCGTCGAGGCCGGACAGCAGGGTGACCTTGCCGCGCAGGTCGTCGGCCCACAGCTCCTTGGTGGAGCGGAGCTCCCGGCCGAGCTTCCTGCGGTTGTACGCGATGCCGGTGATCCCGGACTGCCAGGGGACGCTGTGCAGCCGGCCCGGGTCGAAGGCGGGCGAGCGGAGCTGCGGGTCGAGGTGCTCGGTGACGTTCGGCTGGGTGGCGCGGTTCATCTCCTGGGCCCAGCCGAGGCGGACGAAGCGGGCGGCCATCCAGTCGCTGACGACGATCAGATCGCGGCCGGTCTCCTGGTGGTTCATCAGGGACGGGCTGATCTTGCCGAAGAACTCGTCGTTGTCGTTGATCTCCTCGGTGTACCGGACGGAGATCCCGGTGCGCTTCCTGAACGCGTCGAGGGTCGGGCGCTTCCTGGCGTCCTCGTCATCGGTGTCGATGTAGAGCGGCCAGTTGGCGAAGTCGAGCGTCCGGTCCCGGGCGGAGAGGTCGCGGCCGGCCCGGTCGCCCTCGTCGACGTAGGCGGCGGGGACCCCGCATCCGGCGGCGAGCAGGCTCGCGGCCCCGGCACCGCCGATGCCGCGCAGCAGGGACCGGCGGGAGATGTTGTTCCTGACTGTCGCTCTCACCCGTGCAGCATCGCGGCAGGCCACCGGCCGGGGCAATGGACGCTCCGTCGAGCGACGCGGCGCGGCCCCGACACCCTGTCGACCGGGGTGCCGGGGCCGCGTGGCGTTCAGGCGGGGGTTCAGCCCAGGGAGGTCATGACGTGCTTGATGCGCGTGTAGTCCTCGAAGCCGTAGCCGGAGAGGTCCTTGCCGTAGCCGGACTTCTTGAAGCCGCCGTGGGGCATCTCGGCGACCAGCGGGATGTGGGTGTTGATCCACACACAGCCGAAGTCGAGCGACTTGGACATGCGCATCGCGCGCGCGTGGTCCTTGGTCCAGACGGAGGAGGCGAGGGCGTACTCGACGCCGTTCGCGAACTCCAGGGCCTGGGCCTCGTCCGTGAAGGACTGGACGGTGATGACGGGGCCGAAGACCTCGTTCTGCACGATCTCGTCGTCCTGCTTGAGGCCGGAGACGACGGTCGGGGCGTAGAAGTAGCCCTTGTCGCCGACCCGGTGGCCGCCGGCCTGGACCTTGGCGTGCGCCGGGAGGCGGTCGACGAAGCCGGTGACCTGCTTCAGCTGGTTGGCGTTGTTGAGCGGGCCGTAGAGCACGTCCTCGTCGTCCGGCTGACCGGTCTTGGTCTCGGAGGCGGCCTTGGCGAGCGCGGCGACGAACTCGTCGTGGATGGACTCGTGCACGAGGACGCGGGTGGCGGCCGTACAGTCCTGGCCGGCGTTGAAGAAGCCGGCGACGGAGATGTCCCCGACGGCCTTCTCGATGTCGGTGTCCTCGAAGACCACGACCGGGGCCTTGCCGCCCAGCTCCAGGTGGACGCGCTTGACGTCCTTGGCCGCCGACTCGGCGACCTGCATGCCGGCGCGCACGGAGCCGGTGATGGAGGCCATGGCGGGGGTCGGGTGCTCGACCATCGCCTTGCCCGTCTCACGGTCGCCGCAGACGACGTTGAAGACGCCCTTGGGGAGGATCTGGCCGATGATCTCCGCCATCAGGACGGTCGACGCGGGGGTCGTGTCCGAGGGCTTGAGGACGACGGTGTTGCCCGCGGCGAGCGCCGGGGCGAACTTCCACACGGCCATCATCATCGGGTAGTTCCACGGCGCGACCTGGGCGCAGACGCCCACGGGCTCGCGGCGGACGATGGAGGTCATGCCCTCCATGTACTCGCCGGCCGAGCGGCCTTCGAGCATCCGGGCGGCACCGGCGAAGAAGCGGATCTGGTCCACCATGGGCGGGATCTCTTCGCTCGCCGTGAGGGCGATGGGCTTTCCGGTGTTCTGGACCTCGGCGGCGATCAGGTCCTCGGCGCGCTCCTCGAAGGCGTCGGCGATCTTGAGGAGCGCCTTCTGGCGCTCGGACGGCGTGCTGTCACGCCAGGCGGGGAAGGCGGCCGCGGCGGCCTCCATCGCGGCGTCGACGTCAGCCTGGCCCGAGAGCGGGGAGGTGGCGTACACCTCGCCGGTGGCCGGGTTGACCACCTCGATGGTGCGGCCGTCGGCCGCGTCGCGGAACTCCCCGTTGATGTAGTTACGCAGCCGGCGCAGCTCGGTGGTCACTTGCCACCCCTCCTGTCACGTTCTGTCGTCGCACGTCCTTGTGCGGTGTCCCGATGGGCGAGACACCTCAGCCTAGTCGCTCGGCTGACGCTTTCAACAGGCCCAACCCTCTCCAACTTCGGATTCCGTGAGTTTCACGCCCCTCGACAACGAATTACATCGCTCTGGGGTTGCAAGACCGACATTCTCGGTGCACAGTGAAGCCGTGGCCAGTCGAAGCACAGAACCCAGAACCGGAACCGGTTCGTCCCCGACGATCGACGCCGTCTCCCTGGCGATCATCGAACAGCTCCAGGAGGACGGTCGCCGTCCCTACGCGGCGATCGGCAAGGCCGTGGGCCTCTCCGAGGCCGCCGTGCGGCAGCGCGTCCAGAAGCTGCTCGATCAGGGCGTCATGCAGATCGTCGCCGTCACCGACCCGCTCACCGTGGGCTTCCGGCGGCAGGCGATGGTCGGCATCAACGTCGAGGGTGACCTTGATCCGGTTGCGGAAGCCCTGACGGCCATGGCCGAATGCGAGTACGTGGTGATGACCGCGGGCTCCTTCGACCTGATGGTGGAGGTCGTCTGCGAGGACGACGACCACCTGCTGGATGTGATCAACAAGCGCATCCGCACCCTCCCCGGCGTGCGCTCCACCGAGAGCTTCGTCTACCTCAAGCTCAAGAAGCAGACCTATATGTGGGGAACTCGATAATCGTGACCCAGGACCTCTCCAAGACCGCGTACGACCACCTGTGGATGCACTTCACCCGCATGTCGTCGTACGAGAACTCGCCCGTTCCCACCATCGTGCGTGGTGAGGGCACCTACATCTTCGACGACAAGGGCAAGCGCTACCTCGACGGTCTCGCGGGTCTCTTCGTGGTCAACGCCGGACACGGCCGCGAGGAGCTGGCCGAGGTCGCGTACAAGCAGGCCAAGGAGCTCGCGTTCTTCCCCGTGTGGTCGTACGCGCACCCCAAGGCCGTCGAGCTCGCCGAGCGTCTCGCGGACTACGCGCCGGGCGACCTGAACAAGGTCTTCTTCACCACCGGTGGCGGCGAGGCCGTCGAGACCGCGTGGAAGCTCGCCAAGCAGTACTTCAAGCTGCAGGGCAAGCACACCAAGTACAAGGTCATCTCGCGTGCGGTCGCCTACCACGGCACCCCGCAGGGCGCCCTGTCCATCACCGGTCTGCCGGCCCTGAAGGCCCCCTTCGAGCCGCTGGTCCCCGGCGCGCACAAGGTGCCGAACACCAACATCTACCGCGCCCCGATCCACGGCGACGACCCCGAGGCCTTCGGCCGCTGGGCCGCAGACCAGATCGAGCAGGAGATCCTCTTCGAGGGCGCCGACACCGTCGCGGCGGTCTTCCTGGAGCCGGTGCAGAACGCCGGCGGCTGCTTCCCGCCGCCGCCCGGCTACTTCCAGCGCGTCCGCGAGATCTGCGACCAGTACGACGTGCTGCTCGTCTCCGACGAGACGATCTGCGCCTTCGGCCGCCTCGGCACGATGTTCGCCTGTGACAAGTTCGGCTACGTGCCGGACATGATCACCTGCGCCAAGGGCATGACCTCGGGCTACTCCCCGATCGGCGCCTGCATCGTCTCGGACCGCATCGCGGAGCCCTTCTACAAGGGCGACAACACCTTCCTCCACGGCTACACCTTCGGTGGCCACCCGGTGTCGTCGGCGGTCGCCATCGCCAACCTCGACATCTTCGACAAGGAAGGCCTGAACCAGCACGTCCTCGACCAGGAGGGCAACTTCTTCGACACCCTGAAGAAGCTGCACGACCTCCCGATCGTCGGCGACGTCCGCGGCAACGGCTTCTTCTACGGCATCGAGCTCGTCAAGGACAAGGTCACCAAGGAGTCCTTCACGGACGAGGAGACCGAGCGCGTCCTGTACGGCTTCCTCTCCAAGGCGCTCTTCGAGAACGGTCTGTACTGCCGTGCCGACGACCGTGGCGACCCGGTCATCCAGCTCGCCCCGCCGCTGATCGCCGACCAGGGCACCTTCGACGAGATCGAAGGCATCCTGCGCTCGGTGCTCACCGAGGCCTGGACCAAGCTCTAAGGTCCCCGCCGCGCGAGGCACACGACATCACGCCGCCCTCACGGCGTGACCCCGGCCCGGGCATGCCGCCATCCGAGTGGATGGCGGCGGCCCGGGCCGCGTGCTGTCCGTACAAACGGATCCGAATACTTACGGTGCCCAGTGACCGACAGGCCCGTCCCTTCGTTCCTCCGGACGGGGGACACAGATCGGATCCGACATCGAGGTGTACGCGATGGCCCCACCGGACAACGACGTGCTCTGGGCGCGTTCCCTGCACTGCGCCCTGGGCGGTTCGGACGCCCTCAGCGGCGTCTCACTCGGCGTCCGCGAGGGCGAGATCCTCGCCCTCGTCGGCCCCCGCGGCAGCGGCAAGACCACCCTCATGCGGTGCCTGTCCGGCCAGCTCCTCGCCCAGCAGGGCGAGGTCTGGTTCAACAGCAGCCCCGTGCACACCCTGAGCCCCGCCGACCGCGAACGGCTCCGACGCGACCGCTTCGGCTGGATCGACCCCGAGCCCGTCCTCGTCCCCGAGCTCACCGGCTGGGAGAACGTGGCCCTGCCCCTGCTGCTCCGCGGCACCTCCCACCGGGCCGCGAGGACCGCCGCCCTGGAGTGGCTGGAGCGCCTCGACATCGGCGCCTGCGCCCGCAAGCGCCCGCACGCCCTCACCCACGCGCAGCGCCAGCGCATCGCCATCGCCCGCGCGCTGGTCACCACCCCGTCGGTGCTGTTCGCCGACGAACCCACCGCGATCCTGCACCGGGCCGACGGCGCCCAGGTCCTGCGCACCCTGACCGCCGCCGCCCGCTCGCACGGCATCACCGTGCTGCTCGCCACCCACGACGCCGAGGTCGCGGCGCTCGCCGACCGCGCGGTCGCACTCCTCGACGGACGCCGGGCCGGCACCGTACCCCCGGCGTCAGGGGCGGAGGGCGTCGCGGCGTGCTCGCTCTCCGTCTAGCCCGCGGGGCCCACCCCCTCGTCCAGACGCGCCGGCTCCTCGTCGCCGCCGCGGCGGCGGGGGTCGGCTTCCTCCTGCTCTGCACCCTCGGATACGCGGTCGGGCACCCGGAGCGGTCCTCGGCGTCCGTGCTGCGGCTGCTCTGGTGCGTCCTGCCGCTCGCCGCGACCGTCCAGTTCGCGGTCGCGGTGGCCCGGACCGACCCCAGCACCCGCCCGCGCCCCGGGCTCTCCGCGATCGGCCTCGGCCCCGCCCGCCTCACCGCGATCGCCGCCGCGTCGACGGCCGTCGCCTGCACGCTCGGCTCCATGCTCGCGCTGCTCTTCTACCTCCACCTGCGCGGCGACATCACGGGCCTGCCCTTCGACGGGGCCGCCGCCGACCTCCTCGCCGCCGACCAGCCGATCCCGCTCGCCGCCGCCCTCACCCTGCTCGCCGTCCTCCCGGTCGTCGCGGCCACGGCCGCCGGCCTCGCCCTGCGGCCGCGCACCGCGCCCGCCGCACCGGAGGGCGAGGAGAAGCCGGTGCCGTCCGGACTGCCGTGGGGGATCGCCCTGGTCGCGGTCGGCCTGGCCGTCGAGACGTACGCGGGCCGCAGCGGCGCCGCCGCCGGACTCCCCCTGCCGGGCCGCTTCGACGGCAACCCCGCGGGCGTCCTGGCCGGCTGGGTCCTCAGCGCCGTCGGCCTCGCGATGGCGGGCCCCGGTCTGGTCCACGGCTGCGGCCGCCTCCTCCAGTCCGTCCGGCCGGGCGCCACACGGCTGCTCGCGGGCCGCGTCCTGATGGACGAGTCCCGCCGGATCGGCCGCCCCCTGGGCGTGGTCAGCGCGGTGATCTCCGGAACGCTCGCGGCGGCGGCCCTGCACGACGCGGGTACCGGCCCCGGTGCCTTCGGCCCGCTCACCGGCCTGGGCGCGGCCCTCATCCTGGCCTGCACGACGGCGACCCTCCTCACCGCGGCCCTGGAGTCCAAGCAGTGCCGCGCCCACACCACCGAGGCCCTCCTGCGCATCGGCGCCCCGCCCACGGTCCTCCGCTCGGCGGCCCTGATGCGCGCCGGCGTGCTGCTCGCGGTCTTCCTCCCCCTGACGTGGGCCGTGGCGGAACTGGCGGCGCTGCCGCTGACCGGCTGAGACACCGAAGAGGTGCGCCCTCGGCCGGGACGCGATCCCCGCCCGACCGGCACGACACCTCCAGGGGCGGCACCCCGGTGCCGCCCCTATCGTGGGCCCATGGCGATGCTCCCCCCGGCACACCGGCCGCCCGGACCGCGCGGGCACGGGCGGGAGATCCACACGCTCGAAGCGTTCGACGAGGCGGTCGCCCGGCCCGGCTCGCTCGCCGGGTACCGCGTGCAGTCGGTCGACCTCACCGACCGGACCTTCGCCCTGCTGACCGCCGTGACCGCCCACGCCGTCTTCCTCGGCTGCCCGATGGAGCCGGAAGCGTCCGCCAAGGTCCGCGCCGACGGCGCGCTCGTCTTCCCGCCCGTGCCCGACCTGCCCTTCGACCCGTACCGGGCGGCGCTCTACTCCCCCGATGAGCTGTTCGACGGTCTCGCGGACACGGGTTACGGGGGGACGCCGGACGCCCTCGCGTACGCCTGGTTCGGCCGGACCCGGGCCGACGGCGACATCCTCGCCTCGATGATCCGCTCGATCCACGACGACGCCGTCTCCGACGCCCTCGACGAACTCCTCGACGGGGCCCGGGTCGTCGGCGTGATGGGCGGGCACGCGATGGGCCGGGGCACGGAGGCCTACGCGGGCGCCGCCAGGCTCGGCAGAGCGCTGGCGCGCGCCGGTCTCACCGTGGCGACCGGCGGCGGTCCCGGCGCGATGGAGGCCGCGAACCTCGGCGCGTACGTGGCACCGCTCGCCGACGACGCCCTGACCGAGGCGCTCGCCGAGCTCGCCGTGGTCCCGTCCTTCGCGCCCTCGGTGACGGAGTGGGCCCGCGCGGCCTTCCGGGTACGGGCCCGCCTGCCGTACGGCGGCGACTCGGTCGGCATCCCCACCTGGTTCTACGGCCACGAGCCGCCGAACGCCTTCGCGGGCCACATCGGCAAGTACTTCGCCAACGCCACGAGGGAGGACGGCCTCCTCTCCCGCTCCACGGCGGGCGTCGTCTTCCTGCCGGGCGCGGCGGGCACGGTCCAGGAGATCTTCGACAACGCGACCCCGAACTACTACCCGTCCCAGGGCCCGCCGACCCCGATGGTCCTGGTCGACCGCGCCCACTGGACGGAACGCCTCCCGGCCTGGCCCCTCCTGGAGGCCCTGGCTGCGGGCCGCCCGATGGCGGCGCGCATCGCTCTCGTGGACTCGATCGACGAGGCCCCGGACGCCCTCGAACGCCTCACGAAGGCGTAGCCGGGCTCCGCCGCACGGCGGAGCGGGACCAGCCTTCGGGCCGACGCCCCCGGGTCCCGGCGCCGCGAGGCTCGGAGCATGACGCCGAAGAGACTCCTGGCCGACTGGCCCTCCTGGGCTGGTCGCGCCGCCCTCCTCTGGTCGCTGCTGTACGCCACGGGCGCGGCGCTCGCCGCCCTCACCGGGCCCGCGTTCGGCTACGCGCTCCTCGCCGGGGGAACGGGCACGGCCGCCGAGGCCGCCGCGGCGGTGCTGTACGGGGCCTCCGCCCTCCTCGCGTACGCGCTGCTCCGCCGTCCGGACGCGAGGTGGCCGTCCACCGCGGCGTGGGCGGTCGTCGCGCTCTGCCTGACCTCGGGCTTCGCCGCCCTCCTCAGCCCCGTCCACCTGCTGTTCTTCCTGTCCCGCAACCAGCCGCCGGTCGACTGGGCGGCCCTGACGAACCAGAGCCTCGCCGTGCTCGGCGCGGTCCTGTGGGGGTACGCGGCCCTCGCCCACCGCCGCGGGGCGCGCGGCACCTGCCTCCACTGCGGCGGACGCGCCCCCGCCCCGGCGACACACGGCGGCAGCACCCGCGCCGGCCTGGTCGCCGTCGCCGCCCTCGTCCCGTACGCCACCCTGAAGACGGCCTGGGCGCTCGGCGTCACCCCGGGGTTCACCGGCACCGGCCGCCCCGGCGCCGACCCGGAGTACACCAGCGACCTGGGCCTGTGGCTGTACGACCACGGGGTCGACGTCACCGCGGTCCTCGCCGTCCTCGGCATGATCCTCGCGCTCGCGCTGACCCACCCCTGGGGGCGCCGGCTGCCCCGGCTGCCGCTGCTCGCGCTCGGCTGGGCCGGGGCGGGCGCGCTCGCCCCTTTCGGGGCTTTCCTGGCCGCGGTCGGTGTACTGGCCTGGACGGGGGCGACCGGCTCGGGCGTCGCCGACCACGCCCCGTGGGTGGTCGCCGTCGCCTACGGGGGCTTCTCCTGCTACGGCCTCGCCCTGGGCCGCGCCACGCTCCTCCACCAGCGTTCCGCACTCAGGACCTGCGACCGCTGCTAGAGATGCCCCGGGTCACTTCCGCCAGAAGAGGTGGTGCGTCACCGCACCGCTCGGGCTGGGCACGACATCGCGGTGGAACCGGTCGAGGAGCTCGTCGGGCGACTCCCAGAGCCGTACCCCGGAACCGAGCTTCACCGGCGCGACCGCGACGTGCAGGGTGTCGACGAGGCCGGCGTCGAGGAACTCGCGGATGACGGTGGCCCCGCCGCCGAGCCGGACGTCCTTGCCGTCCGCCGCCTCCTTCGCCCGCGCCAGCACACTCACCGGGTCACCGTCGACGAAGTGGAACGTGGTGTCGGAGAGCGTGAACGAGGGACGCGGGTGGTGCGTCATGACGAACACCGGCGTGTGGAACGGCGGCTCGTCACCCCACCAGCCCTGCCACTCGTGGTCCTGCCAGGGACCGCGCTGGGGCCCGAACTTGTTGCGGCCCATGATCTCGGCACCGATGTGGTGGGAGAAGTCCCGGGTGAAGTAGTCGTCGAGGCCGCGGCTGCCCCCGGGATCGGTGCGGTTGGGCCAGCTCGCCGTGGCTCCCGCCCAGGAGAACATGGCCCCGGGATCCGCGTGCCCGAAGGGATGCTCCAGGCTCTGGCCCTCCCCCGTACCGAATCCGTCGGACGAGACCATGAAGTTCTGGACTCTGAGCAGCTGGCCCATGGGGTTCCTCCCGCGTGGTCGACACAGACATGACGAACACCAAGGAGACTCCACCGGACCGGGAAACTCATCGCACCCGCTACGGAATGTCGTCCCCCAGCACCACCACGTCCTCCGCCCGGAACTCCACCCCCACCGCGGCGCCCTCCCCCGGCACCTCCCGCAGCGGAAGCTCCGCGTCCAGCGGCGGTCCGTCCACCGGGCGGAGCCGTACGGCCACATGGCTGCCCCGGAAGGTCCGGGACTCGACCGTCCAGGCGGGCCCCTCCTCGACGGGCACGAGCCGTACCCCGCCGGGCCGGACCAGGAGCCGCCGCTCGCCCTGCGGCGAGCCGTCCGGCACCGGGACCTTCCCCCAGGCGGTCTCCGCGACCGGCCCGGTCACCCGCGCCGCCACCACGTTGTCGAACCCCAGGAAGCGGGCCACGAACTCCGAGGCCGGCCGCGACCACACCTCGACGGGTGCACCCGACTGGGCGATCCGCCCGTCCCGCATGACCACCACCCGGTCGGCCAGCGCGAACGCCTCGCCCTGGTCGTGGGTCACCGCGAGCACCGTCGTGCCGAGCCGCCCGAAGAGCTGCCGCAGCTCCACGACGAGCCGCTCCCGCAGCCCCCGGTCGAGCTGGCCGAGCGGCTCGTCGAGCATCAGCAGCCGGGGCCGGGGCGCCAGGGCGCGGGCCAGCGCCACCCGCTGCTGCTCACCGCCGGAGAGCGCGGCGACGGACCGCCGCCCGGCGCCCGGCAGTCCGACGAGGTCGAGCAGCTCCGCCACCCGCTCGGCCTGCTCGGCCTTCCCGGCCCCGCGCATCCGCAGCCCGAAGGCGACGTTGCCGCCGACGTCCCGCTGCGGGAACAGCTGGTGGTCCTGGAACATCAGGCCGACGCCCCGCCGGTGCACCGGCACCCCGCGCTGGTCGGCGCCGCCGAGGAGCACCCGCCCGCCGTCGAGGGCCTGCAGCCCCGCGACGGCCCGCAGCAGCGTGGACTTGCCGCTGCCGCTCGGCCCGAGCACGGACACGATCTCGTGGTCGGCGACCTCCAGGTCCACGGCGTCGAGCGCGGCCCGCTCCCCGAACCGTACGGTCGCCCCGTCGAGTACCAGCATCAGAACTCCCCCGAGGTGCGTTCGGTCCGGAGCCGTTCGAGCAGCAGCAGGGACACCGCGCACACCACCATGAGGATCGTCGAGAGGGCCATCGCCTGGCCGTAGTTGAGTTCGCCGGGCCGGCCGAGGAGCCGGGCCACCGCCACCGGAAGGGTCGGGCTGTCGGGGCGGGCGATGAAGACGGTCGCGCCGAACTCGCCGAGCGAGACGGCGAACGCGAACCCGGCGGCGATCAGCAGCGCCCGCCGCACCAGCGGCAGGTCCACCTCCCGCCAGGCCCGCCACGGCGAGGCGCCGAGCACGGCCGCCGCCTCCCGCAGCCGCTCGTCCACCGCCCGCAGCACCGGCAGCATCGTCCGTACGACGAAGGGCACACCGACCAGCGCCTGTGCCAGCGGTACGAGGATCCAGCTGGCCCGCAGGTCGAACGGCGGCTCGTCGAGCGTGATGAGGAACCCGAAGCCGACGGTCACGGCCGACACCCCGAGCGGCAGCATGAGCAGCGCGTCGAAGCCCTTTACCAGCCGCCCGGCCCGCCGGGTCAGCGCGGCCGCGGCGAGCCCGCCGATGACGAGGGCGATCAGGGTGGCGACGACGGCGTACCGCAGCGAGTTCCCGATCGTGTCGAGCAGGGGCACGAGGAAGGTGCCGGAGGGGTCGGGGGTCTGCAGGGCCCGGTAGTAGTCGAACCCGTACCCGTGGGAGGTGGCGAAGGACCGCTCGACGAGCACACCGAGCGGCAGCACGATCAGCAGCGCGACGGAGAGCAGGACGGCCGCGAACAGCGCCCACTGGCCGATGCCCCGGGGCCGGCGGGCCGTCTCCTCGGGTGCCACCATCCTCAGCGCGGTCTCCCGGCGGCGCACCGTCCGGGCGTGCACGGCGAGGACGACGCCGACGGCGACGAACTGCACCATCGTGAGGACGGCCGCCGTCGTCAGGTCGAAGCGGACGACGGTCTGCCGGTAGATCTCCGTCTCCAGGGTGGAGTACGTGGATCCGCCCAGGATCTGGACGATGGCGAAGGAGCTCGCGGTGAACAGGAAGACCATCAGCGCCGCCGCGGCGACCGACGGGGCCAGCGCCGGCAGGGTCACGGTCCGCCACGCCTTCCAGCGGGACGCGCCGAGGACCCGGGCCGCCTCCTCCTGGCGCGGGTCGAGCTGCGCCCACAGGCCCCCGACGGTCCGTACGACGACGGCGTAGTTGAAGAACACATGGGCGATCAGGATCGCCCAGACCGTGGTGTCGAGTCGTACGCCCCACAGCTCGTCCAGCAGCCCGCCGCGACCGACGAGCGCCAGGAAGGCCGTACCGACCATGACGGTCGGCATCACGAAGGGCACGGTGACGACCGCGCGCAGCAGCCCCTTGCCGCGGAACTCGAAGCGCGCGAAGACGTACGCGCCCGGCAGCGCGATCAGCAGGGTGAGACCGGTGGAGGCGAGCGCCTGCCAGAGCGTGAACCACAGGACGTCGAGGATCTCCGGCCGGCTCAGCGTCTCGCCGAACCGGCCGAACTGCCACACCCCGTCGACCCGCAGCCCGCGCTCGACGATCGAGACGACGGGCCAGGCGAAGAAGAGCACGAAGAAGGCGACGGGCACGACCATCAGGCCGAGCCGCGCCGCGCTTCCCCGGCGGTCGGGGACTACTTCAGAACGAGCGACGACCACTGCTGGATCCACGGGTCACGCTTCTCGGCGATCTTCTCCGGCGCCATCGTCTCCGGCTCGTCGACGACCACACCGTGCTTGGTGAAGAGCTCGGGCAGGGCCGCGTCCTTCGCCACCGGGTTGACGAACATCTGGAGCGGCATGTCCTCCTGGAACTTCTTGGAGATCAGGAAGTCGATCAGCGCCTTGCCGCCCTCGGGGTTCTTCGCGCCGTTCAGCAGGCCCGCGAACTCGGTCTGCCGGAAGCAGGTGCCGGTGGAGACCCCGGTGGGGGCCACCTTCGGCTGCGGCTCGCCGTAGAGCACCTCGACCGGCGGGCTGGAGGCGTACGACACGACGAGCGGCCGGTCGCCCTTGGCCTGCTTGCCGCCGGCCGAACCGGAGAACTCCTGGTTGTAGGCGAGCTCCCAGCTGTCGACGGTCTTCACGCCGTTGGCCTTGAGCTTCGTCCAGTAGTCCTGCCAGCCCTCGTCCCCGTACTTCGCGGCCGTACCGAGGAGGAAGCCGAGGCCCGGGGAGGACCGCTCGGGGTTCTCGACGACGAGCAGGTTCTTGTACGCCGGCTTCGCCAGGTCGTCGAAGGTCACCGGCGGTGCCAGCTTCTTGTCGGCGAAGTACTTCTTGTCGTAGTTGACGCAGATGTCGCCGGAGTCGATCGGCGTGACCCGCTGCTCCTTGTCGAGCCGGTACGCGGCCGGGACGCGGTCCAGGCCCTTCGCCGCGTACGGCACGAAGATGCCGTTGTCGAGGGCGCGGGACAGCAGGGTGTTGTCGACGCCGAAGAAGACGTCGCCCTGCGGGGAGCCCTTGGTCAGGATCTCCTTGTTGACGGCCTCGCCCGCGTCGCCGCTCTTCAGCACCTTCACGGTGAAGCCGGTCTGCTTCGTGAACTCGGCCAGCACCGCCTTGGAGGCGTTGAACGAGTCGTGGCTCACGAGGGTCACGGTCTTCGGCGCGGGCGCGCCGGACTTGCCGGCGGCCTCGCGGACGTCGTCCGTGCCGCAGGCGGCAAGGGTGGTGACGCCCAGCGCCGCGACGAGCGCGGCGGCGGCGGCCTTCTTGATGCTCACCGGATTGGTGCTCACTGAGATTCCTCCTGGGTATGACCAGGAAGAGACGCGGCCCTGCCCACGACCGGCGAACCGGACGCGGGCAGGGCGCAACAGCTTGAGTTAACGACCGAACTTCCTACCCAGAATGACCTGGGCAAGGTTCAGAGGGTCTGCGGTCCTACGGTGACCGCACTCTCAGCGCTGTGGCGCTCCCCTGTCGGAATATGGAGATGTGTTCGAGCTCAGACTACAAGGTCAGCGCTCCGCGGCGGCCAGCTGTCCACAGGCACCGTCGATCTCCTGGCCCCGGGTGTCCCGAACGGTCACCGGCACGCCGTGGCGGGCGATGGCCTCGACGAAGGCCTTCTCGTCCTCCGGACGCGACGCCGTCCACTTCGAACCCGGCGTCGGGTTCAGCGGGATCAGGTTGACGTGCACCCGACGCCCCTTGAGCAGCCGGCCCAGCAGGTCACCGCGCCAGGCCTGGTCGTTGATGTCCCGGATGAGCGCGTACTCGATGGAGATCCGGCGGCCGGACTTCTCCGCGTACTCCCAGGCCGCGTCCAGGACCTCACGCACCTTCCAGCGCGTGTTGACCGGCACCAGGGTGTCCCGGAGCTCGTCGTCCGGGGCGTGCAGCGAGACCGCGAGCCGGCACTTGAAGCCCTCGTCGGCGAACCGCAGCATCGCGGGCACGAGCCCCACGGTGGAGACGGTGATCCCGCGCTGCGAGAGCCCGAGACCGTCCGGCTCGGGGTCGGTGAGGCGCCGGATGGAACCGACGACCCGCTTGTAGTTCGCGAGCGGCTCGCCCATGCCCATGAACACGATGTTGGAGAGCCGCGCCGGTCCCCCGGGCACCTCCCCGTCCCGCAGCGACCGCATGCCGTCCACGATCTGGTGCACGATCTCGGCGGTCGACAGGTTCCGGTCGAGCCCGGCCTGCCCCGTCGCGCAGAACGGGCAGTTCATCCCGCAGCCGGCCTGCGAGGAGATGCACATGGTGACCCGGTCCGGGTAGCGCATGAGCACCGACTCGACGAGCGTGCCGTCGTGCAGCCGCCACAGGGTCTTGCGGGTGGTGTCGTCGTCGCACGAGATGTGCCGCACCACGGACATCAGATCGGGCAGCAGCTCCCCGGCCAGCTTCTCCCGCGAGGCGGCCGGAATGTCCGTCCACTCGGCGGGATCGTGCGCGTACCGCGCGAAGTAGTGGGTGGACAGCTGCTTGGCGCGGAACGGCTTCTCGCCGATCGCGGCGACGGCCTCCTTCCGCTCGGCGGGCGTGAGGTCGGCCAGGTGCCGCGGCGGCTTCTTGGCTCCGCGGGGGGCGACGAAAGTGAGTTCTCCGGGCTTGGGCATGGTGGTACCAGTGTCGCAGACGCGCGCCCGTGGCCCGGTTCGCCGCTTCAGGGGGTGGGTGAGCGGGGCTGGGTGCGTGGGATGCGGTGGGTGAAGAAGAGCGCCACGACGGACGCGCCGGCCAGGATCGCGAGGGCAGCCTTCAGACCGTCCAGCCGGGCGGCCTCGTTCGCCTCCAGGGCGGCGTCGGCCACCTCCTCGCTGGTGCCCGCCTCGTCGAGGGCGGTCGTCAGCTGGGCGTCCGAGAGGAACGGGACGCCGCTCTGCAGCTCGACGACGGCCTGGCTCTTCACCTCGGCCGGGATGGCCTCGTTCCGCTCCACGGCGCCCAGGAACGACGAGGTGAGCGCGGCGATCATCAGGGAGCCCGCGAGCGCCGTGCCCATCGAGGAGCCGAGGTTGGTGACGGCGTTCTGGATCCCTCCGACCTCCGCGCTCTGCCGGTCCGGGACGGCGGACACCGTGACCGACCCGAGCTGGGAGGCCAGCGCCCCCATCCCGAACCCGATCAGCAGCAGCGGGACGGTGACGATCTCCGCCCCGGCGTCCGCGTCCAGCGCGGCCATCAGGGCGACCGCACCGGCGAGGAGCGCCGCCACCCCGATCCGTACCACCCGCCGCGGCGAGACGTCGGGGAGGAAGCGCGGGATGAGGACCGCGGCGGCGAGCAGCGTCAGCGAGAGCGGCAGGATCCGCGCGCCCGTCTGCAGCGCGGACAGACCGAGAGCCACGGACAGATAGAGCGGGACGACGAAGAAGACGCCCATCTGCACGAGGTACTGGAAGAAGAACATCGTCAGACCGCCGGTGAGCTGCTTGTTCCGCAGCATGGCCGGGTCGACGAGCGGCTCCCGGCCGCGCTCGACGAGCCGGGCCTCCCAGCGGAGGAACAGATACACCAGGAGCAGGCCCGCCATCATCAGCCACACGGTCAGCGACACCCCGAGCCATGCGGGCGCGTCGGCCTTCGGCTGGACCCAGCCCCATTCGTCCGAGCGCAGGACGCCGTAGACGAAGACCCCGAGCCCGGCGGCGGACAGGACGGCGCCGACGAGATCGATGCGCGGGTGTTCCTCGTCGCCGGCGTCGGCGATGCGGCGGGCGAACACCAGGATGACGAGCACGACCAGGACCTCGCCGGCGAAGACCCAGCGCCAGGAGAAGTAGGTCGTGGCGATACCGCCGATGAGCGGTCCGAGCCCGATGGCCACGGCGCCCGCCGCCGCCACGATGCCGTACGCCGCGGCCCGGCCCTCGGTGGGGAAGTTGCCGGCCACCAGCGCCACGATCGACGGCAGGATGAGCGCCGCCCCGATGCCTTCGAGGAACGACCAGCCGAACAGCAGAACGGGGAGGTTCGGCGCGAGGGCCGTGGTCAGCGAGCCGCAGCCGTAGATCACGCAGCCGATCATGAACGCGCGCCGGCGACCGATCAGCACCCCGACCTTGCCCCCGGGGATCATGAACATCGCCATCACCAGCGTGTACGCGGTGATGGCGCCCTGGATGCCGGTCACCGTCGTGTCCACGTCCTCGGCGACGGTCGCGATCGCCACGTTCATGACGGAGCTGTCGAGGGCCATCAGGAACTGGCCCGCCGCGAGCGTCAACAGGACGAGCCGCGCGCCCGCGGGTGCGCCGCCGGCGCCTGCCTTGGATGCCATGACCGCATTGTGCCCATGTGGCACGGTTTCGGCTCGGTGGCTACGTCCACCCGCCGGCTCGGCGACTGCGCCCACACGCCGCCCCCATGCGTAAGGGCCCGTCACCCCCGGAGGGTGACGGGCCCTTACGGCACACGCGTACGGATCAGGCCGAACCGACGAAGATCACGAACAGCAGCCACACGACCGGAGCCGTCGGCAGCAGCGAGTCCAGCCGGTCCATGATCCCGCCGTGCCCGGGAAGCAGGGTGCCCATGTCCTTGATGCCCAGGTCCCGCTTGATCATCGACTCGCCGAGGTCGCCGAGCGTCGCGCTCGTCGCCACCGCGAGGCCCAGCAGCAGACCCTGCCACCAGACGCCGTCGTCGATCATGAACTGCATGCACAGCGCGCCCGCCGCCATCGCGAAGGTCACCGCCCCGAACAGACCCTCGCGGGTCTTTCCGGGACTGATCCTCGGTGCCAGCTTGTGCTTGCCGAAGCGCCAGCCGATCGCGTACGCACCCGTGTCGCTGACCACCGTGAGCACCAGGAACGTCAGCACCCGCTGCGGGCCGTCGTCGGCGGTGAGCATCAACGCCACGAACGTCGCCAGGAACGGCACGTAGAACGCCGCGAACACACCCGCCGTGACGTCCTTCAGATAGCCCTCGGGAGGCTCCGTCATCCGCCAGACGAGTACCGCGAGTGCCGTGAGCGCCATCGCCACCCAGGCGCCCTCGGGCCCCCGGACGTAACCGGCGACGACCATCGCCGCGCCGCCGACCGCGAGCGGCACCAGCGGAGCCTTGATCCCCTTGCGCTCCTGGAGACGGGAGGTCAGCTCCCACAGCCCGACCACCACGGCGACCGCTATCACCCCGACGAACGCCGGAGCCCAGACGTACAGCGAGGCGATGATGACGGCCCCGAGGCCGACCCCGACCCCTATGGCCGCGCCCAGATTGCGCCCCGCGCTCTTCTTCTGCCGTGGCGCCGGCGGCGCGGGCGGCGGAGGCGGGGCGGGGCTGGGCATGGGCTCCTGCGGGTGCTCGTGCGGCGTCTCGTCACGGAACAGGGGACCGCTCGGGTGAGCGGCCCCCCGGCCGTGACCGTCCTGGAATCCGCCGGCGGGAACGTCGGGCACGATGGGCATGGGCCGAGTCTGCGCCGCCTGATGCCGATCGTATGCGGGACCCGCCGGGACGGGCCCCTGGTCGGGTCCCCCACGGCCGGAACCGGCCGGGGCCCCCCAGGAAGAGTCGTTCATCAGACCTCGAGCAGCTCGGCTTCCTTGTGCTTGAGCAGCTCGTCCACCTGCGAGACGTACTTCGCGGTGGTGTCGTCGAGCTCCTTCTCGGCGCGGCGGCCCTCGTCCTCGCCGACCTCGCCGTCCTTGACGAGCTTGTCGATGGTCTCCTTGGCCTTGCGGCGGACCGAGCGGATCGAGATCTTCGAGTCCTCGGCCTTGCTCTTGGCGACCTTGATGTACTCGCGGCGGCGCTCCTCCGTCAGCTCGGGGAACACCACCCGGATGATGTTGCCGTCGTTGCTCGGGTTGACGCCGAGGTCCGAGTCCCGGATCGCCTGCTCGATGTTGCGCAGCGCGCTCTTGTCGAACGGGGTCACCACGGCCATCCGCGGCTCCGGAACGGAGAAGGACGCCAGCTGGTTGATGGGGGTGATGGCACCGTAGTAGTCCGCCACGATCTTGTTGAACATCGCCGGGTGCGCACGGCCGGTGCGGATCGCGGCGAAGTCCTCCTTGGCGACCACGACGGCCTTCTCCATCTTCTCCTCGGCCTCGAGGAGGGTCTCTTCGATCACCACATGCTCCTGCGTGTCGTCGCGTTGTGTCCTGCACGGTGTACGACCGGCAGGGCTCTGTCCATCCCCTTGCGGGGCGGTTCCCCGGTTCGGGTCAGGCCCGGGTGCCCTGGTCGCTCACGAGCGTGCCGATCTTCTCACCCTTCACCGCGCGAGCGATATTGCCCTCGGTGAGCAGTTCGAAGACGAGGATCGGGAGGTTGTTGTCCCGGCACAGGGTGATGGCGGTGGCGTCGGCGACCTTGAGGTCGCGGGAGAGCACCTCGCTGTACTCCAGTGCGTCGAACTTGACCGCGTCGGGGTTGGCCTTCGGGTCGGAGTCGTAGACGCCGTCCACGCCGTTCTTGCCCATGAGCAGGGCCTCGGCCTCGATCTCCAGGGCACGCTGGGCGGCGGTGGTGTCCGTGGAGAAGTACGGCATGCCCATGCCCGCACCGAAGATGACCACGCGGCCCTTCTCCAGGTGGCGCACGGCGCGCAGCGGAATGTACGGCTCGGCGACCTGGCCCATGGTGATGGCGGTCTGGACGCGGGAGTCGATGCCTTCCTTCTCCAGGAAGTCCTGGAGGGCGAGGCAGTTCATCACGGTGCCGAGCATGCCCATGTAGTCGGAGCGGGCCCGGTCCATGCCGCGCTGCTGGAGCTCGGCGCCACGGAAGAAGTTTCCGCCGCCGATCACCACCGCGATCTCCGCGCCGTCGCGGACGACGGCTGCGATCTCACGCGCGATGGCGTGCACGACATTGGGGTCGACGCCCAGGCCGGTACCGCCGGAGAAGGCTTCTCCGGACAGCTTCAGCATGTAGCGGCCGGCCTTGTTGCCGTTGTTGTCGCCCTGTACGGCGCCCTGGTTCATGGAGATCTCCTCGTGCACATACGAAGGAGGCCATTGCCTTGGGTCCTCGCGGGTTTCCCGTACGGCAATGGCCTCCTCGTCAGATCTGCGGTCGTCCTGCGCGTGCGCGGACGACTGCCTCAGACCCTATCGGGGTCCGGTGTCCGTCGCGTTCGCGTACGGACTCAGATGCCGACCTTGATGCGGCTGAAGCGCTTCAGGGTGACACCGGCCTCGTCCAGGATCTGCTGGACGGACTTCTTGTTGTCAAGGGCGTACGGCTGACCGAGCAGCGTCGCGTCCTTGAAGAAGCCGTTCACGCGACCCTCGACGATCTTCGGGAGCGCGGCCTCGGGCTTGCCCTCGGCGCGGGTGGTCTCCTCGGCGACGCGACGCTCGGTCTCGACGACCTCGGCCGGAACGTCCTCACGGGTGAGGTACTTCGGCGCGAAGGCGGCGATGTGCTGGGCGACACCCTTGGCGACGGCGGCGTCGGCCTTGTCGAACTCGACGAGGACACCGATCTGCGGCGGGAGGTCCGGCATCGTGCGGTGCATGTACGCGAAGACGAAGCCGTCGGCGTACTGCGCGAAGCGGTCCAGGACGATCTTCTCGCCGAGGTTGGCGTTGGCCTCGTCGACGAACGCCTGCACCGTCTTGCCGGCCTCGATCTCGGAGGCGAGCAGCGCCTCCAGGTCGGCCGGGGCGGTGGCGGCGACGTGCGCGGCCAGCTGGTTGGCGACGGCCTGGAACTTGTCACCCTTGGCGACGAAGTCCGTCTCGCACTTCAGCTCGACGAGGACGCCGGAGGTGTTGTCGTCGGCGATGAGGGAGACCACGGCGCCGTTCTCGGCGGAGCGGCCCTCGCGCTTGGCGACGCCCTTCTGGCCCTTGATGCGCAGGGCCTCGACGGCCTTGTCGACGTTGCCGTCGGCCTCGTCGAGGGCCTTCTTGCAGTCCATCATGCCGGCGCCGGTGAGCTCGCGGAGCTTCTTGACGTCAGCGGCGGTGTAGTTCGCCATGAGTCTGTTTCTCTCTCGAAGTCTGAAAGATCGGGCGGGTCCACGGGTGGACGGCGGGGGCTTCGTGGGCCCCCGCCGTCGTCACCCGAAGGTCCTGAAGGGTCAGGCCTGCTCGGCGTCCGCGGCCGGAGCCTCGGCGACGACCTCGGCGGCAACCTCGGCAACCTCGGCGACCTCGGCCGGGGCGTCAGCGGCCTCGGCGTCGGCGACCTTCTCGGTCTCGGCGGAGGTCTGGACCTCGGCGTCGTCGGCCTTCTTCTCACCCTCGAGCAGGTCGCGCTCCCACTCGGCGAGGGGCTCGCCGGCGGCCTTCTCGCCCGGCTTCGAGTCGCCGGTCGCGGCGCCGGAACGGGCGATGAGGCCCTCGGCGACGGCGTCGGCGATCACGCGGGTGAGCAGGGTGACGGAGCGGATCGCGTCGTCGTTGCCCGGGATCTTGTAGTCGACCTCGTCGGGGTCGCAGTTGGTGTCGAGGATCGCGACGACCGGGATCTTCAGCTTGCGAGCCTCACCGACGGCGATGTGCTCCTTCTTGGTGTCCACGATCCAGACGGCGCTGGGCACCTTGGACATCTCGCGGATACCGCCAAGGGTCTTCTCCAGCTTGGCCTTCTCGCGGGAGAGGACCAGGAGCTCCTTCTTGGTGAGGCCGGAGGCGGCCACGTCCTCGAAGTCGATCTGCTCGAGCTCCTTGAGGCGCTGCAGACGCTTGTAGACGGTGGAGAAGTTGGTGAGCATGCCACCGAGCCAACGCTGGTTGACGTACGGCATGCCGACACGCGTCGCCTGCTCGGCGATGGCCTCCTGGGCCTGCTTCTTCGTACCGACGAACATGATGGAGCCGCCGTGCGCGACGGTCTCCTTGACGAACTCGAAGGCGCGGTCGATGTACGACAGCGACTGGAGCAGGTCGATGATGTAGATGCCGTTGCGCTCGGTGAAGATGAAGCGCTTCATCTTCGGGTTCCAGCGACGGGTCTGGTGACCGAAGTGGACGCCGCTTTCCAGCAGCTCCCGCATCGTGACGACGGCCATGGCCGTATCTCCTTGGGTTTCTCGGTTATGTTCCTGACACCCCGACGCGCCATGCCCGCGAGGGACCGAAAGGCGCTGCCACGGCCGGTGAGGGTAGTGGCGGGGCGTGCGAAGTCGACCCGGTGACCCGGGTCGCCATAGGAAGTGTACGGGACCCCGGGAGCAGCGGGTGACGGCGCTGTCCACAACCGGCGGGTAGTCCACAGAAACCGTCCGCCACCCCTGTGAACCGGACGCGCGGGGGAGCGTTCTCCCATGCACCTCACGGCACTGATCCTGACCCTCGGCCTCCTGTGGCCGGTGGGCCCGCCGCCCCCGGAGATCCTCCGCGGCTGGCAGCCACCGCCGGGCCCGTACGCGGCCGGCCATCGCGGCGTCGACCTGGCCGCCCCGCCGGGCACCCCGGTCGTGGCCCCGACCGCGGGCACGGTCACCTTCGCGGGCCCGGTCGGCGGCCACGGGGTCCTCACCCTCACCCTGCCGCACTCGGGCACTCCCCCACTGCGGACCACCTTCACCCCGGTGACTCCGCTGGTGGAGACCGGCACGCGGGTCGCGGCCGGCACCCCGATCGCCCGGGTCGCCCCCGGCACGCACTGTCCGGAGACCTGCCTCCACTGGGGCCTCCTCAGAGGCGACCACTACCTGAACCCGCTGCTCCTGACCCCACGCGCTCCGTCCCGCCTACTACCGGTCGGAGGGTGATCGGGGCGTCCGGGGAGCAAAGGGGTAGGGGCAGGGGGGCAGGGGGGCAGGGGGGCGGGGGGCCGGGGGGCGGGGGGCAGGGGGCGGGGGCGGGGGCGGGGGCGGGGGGATCGGGGCAGGGGCCCCGATCGCGGGCTGTCAGGCCTGGGTGCCGTTGACCCCGTGGAGGGCCATCGTGACCGCCGCCTCGGCGATCTCTTCGGGGTTCTCGGCCGCGCCGAGCTCGACGCGGCGGACTGCGGCGTCGACGACGCCCTGGAGGAGCATGGCGCCCAGGCGGGGCTGGGGCTGGCCCAGGGCCGCGAGGGCTTCGACGATCATGGCGACGAGTCCGCCGTGGGCCGCGCGGATCTTCTCGCGGGCGCCGTCGTCGAGCTCGCTCGCCGAGATGGCGACGACCGCGCGGTGCCTGCGGTCGCCGACGAGCTCCAGCTGCTTGCGGACATAGGCCTCGACCTTGCCCTGCGGGGTGTCCGCGCCGTCCATGGCCACCTCGACCTCGGCGGCCCAGACGGGGAAGTCGACGGCGCACAGCTCTTCGACGACGGCCGCGCGCGATCGGAAGTACTCGTATACCGAGGAACGGGCGAGGCCCGTGCGCTCGGCGAGTGCGGGGAAGGTCAGCGCCTCCGTACCGCCCTCGGACAGCAGGGCACGCGCGGCGTCCAGGAGGGCGCCACGCTGCATCGTCCGGTGCTCGGCCACCGAGGCCGCTCGAATCCTGGGCACGGCTCCACTGTACGACCGGCTCGCGCCGGGTCAGCGTCCGACGTCGGCCAGCTTGGCCCGGAGCTGGAGGACGGACTTGGTGTGGATCTGGCTGACGCGGCTCTCGGTGACGCCGAGGACGTGGCCGATCTCGGCGAGAGTGAGGCCCTCGTAGTAGTAGAGCGTGACGACGGTCTTCTCCCGCTCGGGGAGCGTGTTGATGGCGCGGGCGAGCAGCCGGCGCAGCTCACGGTCCTCGGCGACCTCGACGGGGTTGTCGGCGGCGGTGTCCTCGAGGGTGTCCATCAGGGAGAGCCGGTCGCCGCCCTCGCCGCCCACGTGCAGCAGCTCTTCGAGGGCGACGACGTTCGCCAGGGACAACTGGCTGAAAACCGCGTGCAGTTCCTCCAGCGTGACGTCCATCTCCGCGGCGACCTCGGTCTCGGAGGGGGTGCGCCGGAGCTGGGCTTCGAGGGTGGCGTACGCGCGCTCGACGTTGCGGGCCTTCTGGCGGACGGAGCGCGGGATCCAGTCGAGGGCGCGGAGTTCGTCGATCATGGCGCCGCGGATGCGGGTGATGGCGTACGTCTCGAACTTGATCGCGCGCTCGACGTCGAACTTCTCGATGGCGTCGATGAGGCCGAAGACTCCGGAGGAGACGAAGTCGGCCTGTTCCACGTTGGACGGCAGCCCGACGCTGACTCGTCCCGCGACGTATTTGACGAGGGGCGAGTAGTGCAGGATCAGCTGTTCCCGCAGCCGCTCGTCTCCCGTGTCCTTGTACGACCGCCACAGTTCGTCGAGGGAGGTCGGTGCGGGTGGTCGCACGGCGCCCCGGGCTGCTGGGGGCACCGCAGCGCGGTCAGACCCGGAGGTGTGCTGGGGCATGCGTTGCCTTGAGCCGTTCTGCTGTCGGGTGTGTCGGTGTGGGCGTCCTGGACGGAATCCTGGTGAGCGTAGCGTGAGTGCGCGGTCGCGGTGCGCGAACATCGGCGGATCGCGCCGCTCCGGGTGGACGCCGTCGGCCACATCTTCGAACCCGGGCCGTGGCGCGTGTCGGCCCCTCGGGTGCGGCCGAGAGAACTCGATTGTTCATCGCCTTCACCCTTTCACCCGAATGCTCCAGGTCAAGTACCGCCTCGCCGCGCGTTCGACGCGGGAGTTGTCGTGTTCGTCAACTGCCAGCCCTCTCCGTGTCGTTCGACGAAGCCGAGGGAGTGGAGTTCGTACAGCTTGGCGAGGGTGTCGTCGGGGGTGGTACCGGCGCGACGGGCGATGACGGTGGCGGGGGTGGGGGTGGGACCGCGGGCCGGGATCGCTTCGAGGATGTGCGCCGCGGCCGGGGCGAGGAGGTCACGCGGGAGGACGGGTCCTCGGCGCGCCGGGGCGAGCTGGCCCATGTCGCCGACGAGTTCGATGATCTCGTCGGCGTCGGTGACGAGGGCCGCGTCGCCG
This sequence comes from Streptomyces sp. CB02980, assembly GCF_014451325.2. Taxonomy (GTDB): domain Bacteria; phylum Actinomycetota; class Actinomycetes; order Streptomycetales; family Streptomycetaceae; genus Streptomyces. The sequence continues at coordinate 112,497 of NZ_JACSCH020000006.1, forward strand.
CGGAGGAGTTCATGGACGCCGGCGGAGAGTGCGCTGGTCACGGGTCCGGGGACGCCCATGAGGTGACGGCCGAGGCGGGTGGCGGCGCGGGCGGTGACGAGCGAACCGCTGCGGTGTCGGGCCTCGATGACGACGGTGCCTCGGGTGAGGGCGGCGATGACCCGGTTGCGGAGGATGAAACGGCTGGGGGTGGGGTGGCTCTCGGGCGGCAACTCCCCTACGACGAGGCCTTGTTCGGCGACGCGACGGATGAGTTGGTCGTGGCCTCGGGGGTACGGGGTGTCGACGCCGCAGGCGAGGACGGCGACGGTGGCTCCGCCCGCGGCGAGTGCGCCGCGGTGGGCGGCGCCGTCGATGCCGTAGGCGGCTCCGGAGACGACGACCCAGCCTTGTCCGGCGAGGCCGGTGGCGAGGTCGGCGGCGGTGTGGGCGCCGTACGGGGTGCAGGCGCGGGCGCCGACGAGGGCGACGGAGCGGAGGGCCCAGGTGCGCAGGTCGGCGGGGCCCCGGACCCAGAGGCCGAGGGGGCGGGCGTCCGCGAGGTCGTCGAGCTGGCGGGGCCATTCGGTGTCGCCGGGGACGAGGAAGCGTCCGCCGAGGTCGTGGATGGTGGCGAGGTCGCGGGTGGGGTCGGCGGCGGCGGCGCGCAGTCGCCAGGAGGCGACGCGTTTCGGTCCGGTGCCGGGGAAGGGGTCGGCGTCACCGTCCTTCCGGGGAGCGCGGGGAGCGGGCGTGGTGTCGCGGGAAGCGGGCGTGGTGTCGAGGAGCCGGTCGAGGAAGCCGGTGGCTCCGTAGCGGTGGAGCCAGCGGCCGGCGTGCTCGTCGCCGGGTTCGACGGCGCGGCTGAGTGTGGCCCGTGCCAGTCGCTCGCCCATGGAGGCCGAGCCGGGGGTGCCGGAGCGGGGGTCGGGGGTGGTCATGCCCGGCCCCCCGTTGCGACGGGCACGCCGCGGGCGATGCCGGTGCGCAGTTCGAGGGCGAGGGCGATGTCCTCGCTGTCGGGGCGGTCGTGTCCGGCGAGGTCGGCGACGGTCCAGGCGACACGGAGGACCCGGTCGAGGCCGCGGGCGGTGAGGAGTCCGCGTTCGATGTCGCGTTCGGCGGTGGCGAGGGCTCCGGGGGTGGCCAGGTAGCGGGTGCGGAGTTCGTGTCCGGGGATCTCGCTGTTGACGTGCCAGGGGGTGTCGGCGAGGCGTGCGGCGGCGCGGTCGCGGGCTTCGCGGACGCGTTCGGCGACGGCCTCGGTGGTCTCGCCGCGGGCTCCTTGGCCGAGGAGGTCGGAGCGGGTGACCGGTTCGACCTCGACCCGGAGGTCGACGCGGTCGAGGAGGGGTCCGGAGAGACGCGCCTGGTAGCGGCGGACGAGCGCGGCGGGGCATTCGCAGCCGGCGCCGTGCAGGGTGTGGCGTCCGCAGGGGCAGGGGTTGGCGGCGAGGGCGAGGAGGAAGCGGGCGGGGAGGCGGACGACGCCGGCGGCGCGGGCGATGACGACGTGCCCGGATTCGAGGGGTTGGCGGAGGGCGTCGAGGGCCTTGCCGGAGAACTCCGGGGCTTCGTCCAGGAAGAGGATGCCCCGGTGGGCGAGGGAGACGGCGCCGGGCCTGGGGAGTCCGTTTCCGCCGCCGACGAGGGACTGCATGGTGGCGGAGTGGTGGGGCGCGCAGTAGGGGGCGCGACGGACGAGGGGTTCGCCGGGCGGGAGGATGCCGGCGACGGAGTGGACGGCGGTGACTTCGAGGGATTCCTGCCGGGTGAGGGGCGGGAGGATGCCGGGGAGGCGCTCGGCCAGCATGGTCTTCCCGGCGCCGGGCGGTCCGGAGAGCAGCAGGTGGTGGCTGCCCGCGGCGGCGACTTCGAGGGCGCGGCGGGCTCGGTGCTGGCCGGCGACGTCGGCGAGGTCGGGGCCTTCGGAGGGGTCGGTGGGGTCGGCGGCGAGTCCGGTGCCGAGGCCGGCGCCGGGGACGAGGAGTCCGGCGAGCATGGCGTCGGGTCGGCCGGCCTCGGTGGGTTCCTCCTCGGGGACGGGTTCGTCGGTGAGGACGGCGATGAGCTGGCGGAGGCTGCGGACGCCGAGGACGGACACTCCGGGGACGAGGGCGGCCTCGCCGGCGGTCTGTTCGGGGACGACGACCTGGCGGTACCCGGCGTCGGCGGCGGCGAGGACGGCGGGGAGGATGCCGCGGACGGGCCGGACGCGTCCGTCAAGGCCGAGTTCGCCGATGAGGACGAGGTCGGCGATGGCGCGGGGGTCGATGCGCTCGGCCGCGCCGAGAACCGCCGCCGCTACGGCCAGGTCGAAACCCGATCCGCCCTTCGGTACGGATGCGGGGCTGAGCCCGACGGTGAGTTTCTTCTGGGGCCATTCGGCGCCGGAGTTGACGACGGCGGCGCGGACCCGGTCACGGCTCTCGGTGAGGCTCTTGTCGGGGAGGCCGACGAGGGTGAAGGCGGCGACGCCGGGTTCGAGGTCGGCCTGGACCTCGACGACGACGCCTTCGACACCGACGAGGGCGACGGAGCAGGTGCGGGCGAATCCCATCTCAGGCCACCCCCTGGGCGTGGGTGAGGTGCGGGGCGCCGCGGCGGGGCAGGACGATGCCGATGAGGTCGATGCGGACGCCGCCGAGAGGGGCCGGGACGCCGTTGCGGTCGAGCCAGCAGGCCGCGAGCCGTCGGAGCCGGTCCGCCTTGCGGGGTGTGACGGCGGCCATCGGGTGTTCGTACCCGCCGTCGCGCCGGGTCTTGACCTCGCAGATGACGAGGGTGTCGCCGTGGCGGGCGACGATGTCGATCTCGCCGGTCCGGCCGCAGCGCCAGTTGCGGGCGAGGATGTGCATGCCGGTCGCGGTGAGCAGGCGGGTGGCCAGCTCTTCTCCGTACCGTCCGAGTGCTTGGGTCCTGTTCATGCGGTACCACCTCCGTCACCGACTGTGACGGAGGGGCTGGGATCGCGTGCGGCGCTGTGGACGGCCGAGGGCCTGTGGAAAACCTGCTCACCCTTGCGGGCGAGGTCGGTTCAGCTGCCGGGGAGTTCGAGGTCGCTCTTGTTGAGCTCCTCGATGTTCACGTCCTTGAAGGTGAGAACGCGGACCTGCTTGACGAACCTGGCCGGTCTGTACATGTCCCAGACCCAGGCGTCGGCCATGCTGACCTCGAAGAAGACCTCGCCCTGGACCGAGTGCACCTGCATCTCGTAGTCGTTGGTGAGGTAGAAGCGCCGCTCGGTCTCGATCACGTATTTGAACAGCCCGACGACATCGCGGTACTCCCGGTAGAGCTTCAGCTCCATCTCGGTCTCGTACTTCTCGAGGTCCTCGGCGCTCATGGCATGTTCCCCTTCAGCCGTGCGTCCCCCTATTGTGCGCCAGGCGGACGCGCCCCTAAACGATTTCCGGGGCGAGAACCACCGGTGCACGCGGAGGTCCCTCGTCGAGCAGCGTGCGCAGCAGCTCGGCGAGTCTGGTCGGGTACACCGTCTCACGGGCCGCCGACAGTTCGGCGGAGGTCCACCATCTGAGGCCCGCGAGGCTGCGGTTCTCCAGCTCGGTGAGGGCCTGGGGCCGGGGCGCGGCCTCGGTCCTGCGGGTGCGGGCGAGGTAGTACCACTCGTCCTGGTCCCAGCGGCGCCCGTCGAAGGGGAACGAGCAGTACCGCGTCCAGAGCACGGGCCCGAGGTCGATGTCGGTGATGCCGGTCTCCTCGGCGAGCTCGCGCAGGGCCGCCTCCTGCCGGGTCTCGTCGCCCTCCAGTCCGCCGCCGGGCGTGAACCACCAGGTCTGGTCGGGGTGGTCGGGCTCGTACCCGTGCATGAGGAGGATGCGGTCGTCGGGGTCGAGCAGGACGACCCGCGCGACCCGCCGGACCTCCGCCTGCGGATCGGCACCCGGCGCGGTACCCGAATCGGCATCCGCCGCACCCGCACCCGAATCGGCACCCGCCGCGGTACCGGGCCCGCTGCCCGGCTCGGCACCGGGCCCCTGCGTCCGCCGTGCCGCGGAGTCCGTCATGTACCCACCTTCTCCCGCGCCCCGGGAGCCGTGCCCGCCGGTCGGCGCTTCGTCAGCCGGCCCACCCGCCGTACCACCGGCCCGTACGCTCCCCCGGCCATCACCAGCACGGCTCCGGCCGCGATCGCGCCCAGGAGGGGCATGACGGGCCCGGGCTCCGAGATCCCGCCGGGAAGGCCGGCGAAGCCCGTGGGGCGGTCCAGGAGGCCCTTGGCGGGCCAGACCACGGCGTCGACCCTGGCGACCACGGAGGAGCGGGGCACGGAGCCCTGTCCGGCCTCCTCCATGTGCGTACGGGAGTCGAGCGAGGTGTGCCGGTCGTCGCCGAGGAGGAAGAGGTGGGCGGCCGGGACGGTGACCGAGAATTCGGTGCCGGATGCGACGATCCGGCCGCCCGGTCCGGGCCGCAGATAGGGCTCGTCGACGGGCTTGCCGTTGACGGTGAGGCGGCCGTCCCCGTCGCAGCAGGCGACGGTGTCGCCGCCGACCGCGGCGACCCGCTTGACCATGGGCGTGTTGCCCCAGAGGGGGTCGGTGAAGACGACGACGTCCCCGCGCCGCACCTCCTCGCCGTCGATGCGCTGGGCGAGGATCTTGGATCCGACGTCGAGGGTGGGGGTCATGGAGTCGGTGGGGACGGAGTACGGCTGGTAGAGCAGGGCTCCCCAGACGAAGCCGCCGAGGAAGAGCACACAGCCGACGGCCACGGCCAGCCCCGACAGCATGCTGCCGAGGCGGCCGTGGCCGCCCTTGGTCCGTATGTTTCCGCTCATGTGCGCACCCCGTAGGTCTGTCGGCGGACCGTTGGTCTTCGACGGTCCGGGACGGCACCCTACCTGCGGGTCACTACTCGGCGGTATGCCGTGCGGCGACCTTCTTCCGGCGCCACAGGACCAGCGGGAGCGCTCCGGCGAGACCGGCCGCGCCGAGGGGGGCGGCACTCAGGGCCTTGTTGAGCGCGGGGTTGTCGAAGATGTCGGGCACCGGGAGGGTGGCCCAGCGGGTGACGGGCCAGGCGATCACGACCGCGCGGCCCACGACCTCGTCGTCGGAGACGGTGCCACCGCCGGGGAGCTGCTGGTGGAAGCGGGAGTCGAGGGAGTTCTGGCGGTTGTCGCCCATGACCCAGATGCGGTTCTCGGGGACCTTGATCGGGCCGAAGGAGTCCTGGCAGGGGACGGAGCCGGGGTAGAGGTACGAGGTCTCGTCCAGCGGCACGCCGTTGAGGACGACCTTGCCGCCCTCCTTGCAGGACACCGTGTCGCCGCCGACGGCGATGACCCGCTTGATGAGGTCCTTCTCCTCGGCGGACGGCATGAGGCCGATGAAGCTGAGGAACTTCTGCACCACGTTGGGCGTGGGCGTCTCCTGGCCTTCGAGCCAGCCGCCCGGGTCGTGGAAGACGACGACCTCGCCGCGCTCGGGCTCGGAGCCGAACCAGGGGGTCAGCTTGTCGACGAGAACCCGGTCGCCCCGCTGGAGGGTGTTCATCATCGATTCCGAGGGGATCGAGAACGCCTGCACCAGGAAGGTCTTGATCAGCAGGGCGAGTACGAGCGCGATGCCGACCAGCAGAGGCAGTTCCTTCCAGAAGGAACGCGGCTTCTTGGGGCCCCGGCCGGGTCCGTCCGCCGTCTCGTCACCGTCGTCCGGCGTCCCGCCGTCCGGTGCCCCGCCACTCGGCGGCTGCGCCTGCCCGTCATCCGTCACGTCGTCACCCGTCGTGTCATCGCCGAAGGCCCCGCCGGCCCTCTTGTCGGGCTCATCGTGTCCGGATCGTGCGCCGACGGCCAAATCCCCCACATCCACTCCTCAGTCCGTGCGATCGCCTGCCCCGGAACAGGGACAGGCCCACCACTCCCATAACGAGCAGAAGTTCCGCAGGGGTCGGGAGCCCGGGGAATCCGTTGAGATTCCGCTGGGACACACTATGCGACGGGCCGAGCGCGGTCCCGGAACTCGCACGGGCGTCCGGTACGGCGGCGAAAGTCCCGCGTTCCTCCAGGCCCCGCCAGTGTGCGACGGGCCAGGCGATCACCACGGCACGGCCCACGACCTGCTCCTCGGAGACGGTGCCGTGGTCCTTCTCGTCGAGGTGGAAGCGGGAGTCGGCCGAGTCGGAGCGGTGGTCGCCGAGGACGAAGATCCGGCCCTGCGGCACCTTCACCTCGAAGGGGATGGTCGACGGCTCGTTGCCCGGGTGCAGGTACGGCTCGTCGAGCGGTACGCCGTTGACGGTGATCCGCCCGTCCTTGCCGCAGCAGCGGACGGTGTCGCCCCCGACGGCGACGACCCGCTTGATGAGGTCGCGGTCGTCGGCGGAGGGCAGCAGTCCGATGAAGGTGAGGGCCTGCTTGGCCTGCTTGATGCCCACCGGGTCGTCGGCGGGCGGCGTGGCCTCCTGCTGGAGCCAGTTGCCCGGGTCCTTGAAGACGACGACGTCGCCGCGCTGCGGGCGGGAGCCGAACCAGGGCGTGAGCTTGTCGACGAGGACCCGGTCGGAGATGCGGATCGTCTGTTCCATGGAGCCGGAGGGAATGACGAACGCCTGGACCAGGAAGGTCTTCAGGACGAGCGCGATGAGTACGGCCACCGTGATGAGGATGGGGATCTCGCGGATCGCGGAGCGCTGCCGTCGCCGCTTGACCTTGCGGGCGAGTCTGCGCCGCTCGGCCCGGCCCGGCAGGGGTGGGGCCTGATCGGGTCCCTGGTCGGGGGCGCGCCCGGCGCCGCCCGGCGGTCGTCCCCGGCTACCCATGGGGTGCCGTCCCGTGTCCGCCGGCCGGCGCGGCGGGTACGGCGTCGAAGGCGTCGGTCTCCTGGACCGTGGACCAGCGGCCGAAGGGCCAGGCGATCCAGTCGGCGCGGCCGACGACCTTGTCGACGGGGACCATGCCGCCGCCGGGGTTGCCGAGGTGGTCGCGGGAGTCGCTGGACTGGCTGCGGTGGTCGCCCATGACCCAGAGCCTGTCCTGCGGGACGACGATGTCGAAGGGCACGCTGGACGGCTGGTCGCCGAACATCACGTAGCGCTCCTCGACGGGTACGCCGTTGACGGTGAGCCGGCCGTTCTTGTCGCAGCAGACGACGCGGTCGCCGCCGATGCCGACGACCCGCTTCACGAAGTCGGTCTCGTCGGGTTCGGCGAGCCCGAGGGCGGCCGCCCCGTCGTGCAGGAGCCCGGTGACGGGATTGCCCCGGGGCTGTTCCCGTACGAAGGATCCGGTGCCGTCGAAGACGACGACGTCGCCCCGGCCCGGCTCATTGCCGAAACGGTACGCCAGCTTGTTGACCAGGATCCGGTCGCCGACCTGGAGGGTCGGTTCCATGGAGCGGCTGGGGATCAGGAAGGGCTGCATCACGAAGTGGCTCAGGAGCAGCAGGAAGGTCACGCAGGCGGCGCCCACGAAGGCCGTGCGCCGCCAGGAGGAGGCACTCCTCGCACTCCCGGCGTCTGCCGCGTCCCCCGTGTCCTTCGCGTCGTTCGTGTCCTCGGAAACGCGCGCGGAGCGCGACCCGTCCTCCGTACCGGAAGAGGGGTCGCGCTCCGTGTGCTGTGCTTCGGTGTCCATCGGTGGCAGAGCCTATCCGGACTGCCTGTGCGAGGGCTCGGAAGCGTCGAGCGTGCCGGGAGCCTGAGCTCAGCGGTCGCGCTTCTCCTTGATCTTGGCAGCCTTGCCGCGCAGCTCACGCAGGTAGTAGAGCTTGGCGCGACGGACGTCACCGCGGGTGACGAGCTCGATCTTCTCGAAGATCGGGCTGTTCACCGGGAAGGTGCGCTCGACGCCGACGGAGAACGAGACCTTGCGGACCGTGAAGGTCTCGCTGACGCCCGAACCCTGGCGACGGATGACGACGCCCTTGAACTGCTGGATACGCGAGCGGGTGCCTTCGATGACGCGCACGTGGACGTTCACGGTGTCGCCGGGGCGGAAGGCGGGGAGGTCGGAGCGGATCGAACCCGCGTTGACCTGGTCGAGCAGGGAGGCCATGGAGGTCTCTTTCCTCGCTGATGCCACAGGTCATCAGCGGTACGTTCGAAGTGATTCGGAAGATCGTCCGTTCCTGGCGGCGTCGTTCCCCCTGTGGCAGGGGCGCGCGCCGGACGGACGACAGCGGCCTATTCTTCCACGTCGTCGAGCCTGCGCCAAAATCGGCCGCCGGGCTCGGGCGCCCAGCCCATCATCGAGAGGATCTCGCGGTCCTTCTTGTCGAAGGCGGCCGGGTCGCAGCGCTCGATGAGATCGGGCCGGTGGGCGGCGGTGCGACGGAAGGCCTCGTCGCGCCGCCAGCGGGCGATCTTGCCGTGGTGCCCGCTGAGGAGGACGTCGGGGATGCCCCGGCCGCGCCACTCGGGGGGCTTGGTGTAGACGGGGCCTTCGAGGAGGTTGGCCATGGCGCCGGGGGCGAAGGAGTCGTCCCGGTGGGACTCGGCGTTGCCGAGGACGCCGGGCAGGAGGCGGGCGACGGCCTCGGTGACGACGAGGACGGCCGCCTCGCCGCCGGCCAGGACGTAGTCGCCGATGGAGACCTCGTAGACGGGCATCCGGGTCGCGTACTCGTCCATGACGCGGCGGTCGATGCCCTCGTAGCGGGCCGGGGTGAAGATCAGCCAGGGCCTCTCGGAGAGCTCGACGGCGAGCTCCTGGGTGAAGGGGCGGCCGCTGGGGGTCGGGACGACGATGACGGGGCCGTGGGCGCCGCTCTCGTAGCCGTCGGCGAGCGTCTGGTCGAGCGCGTCGCCCCAGGGGTCGGTCTTCATGACCATGCCGGGGCCGCCGCCGTACGGGGTGTCGTCGACGGTGTTGTGCCGGTCGTACGTCCAGTCCCGCAGGTCGTGGACGTGGACGTCGAGCTGGCCGCGCGCGCGGGCCTTGCCGACGAGGGAGACGTTCAGCGGTTCGAGGTACTCGGGGAAGATCGTGACGACGTCGAGCCTCATGCCTGGTCCTCACCGGACTCGTCGTCGGACTTCTTCTCACCGGACGCGTCGGACGTCTCGCCGGAGTCGTCGCCGGACTCGCCGTCGGAGTCGTCGTCGGAGTCGTCGCGGGAGGAGGCGATCTCGGCGCGGTCGTCGATCAGGCCGGGCGGCGGGTCGATCACGGCCCGCTGCTCCTCCAGGTCGATCTCGGTGACGATCGACTCGACGAACGGGATCATCAGCTCGGTGCCGTCGGGACACTCGACGATGAAGAGGTCCTGGGACGGCAGGTGGGAGATCTCGGTGATGCGGCCGATCTCGGTGCCGTCGGCGAGCACCACGTCCAGGTCCATGAGCTGGTGGTCGTAGTACTCGTCCTCCTCCTCGGGCATCTCCGTGGGGTCGACCTCGGCGATGAGGAGGATGTTGCGCAGGGCCTCTGCGGCGTTGCGGTCGCGGACGCCCTCGAAGCGCAGCAACAGCCGGCCGCTGTGCACCCGGCCGGTCTCGATGGTCAGCGGCCCGGCGGAGGCCGGGTCGGTGCGCAGTACGGCACCGGGGCCGAGCCTGAGTTCGGGCTCGTCCGTGCGTACCTCGACGGTGACCTCGCCCTTGATCCCGTGGGCGCGGCCGATCCGCGCGACTACCAACTGCACTGCTCCACACTCTCCTGTCACACAGCTCGTACGACGCGAACGACAACGGGCCGGGGTGGGCTCGTAAGCCCTCCCCGGCCCGTGCCGGCACAACTAAGGTGATGCTGCCGGCCTGCTCAGCGAACCTGGTCCACGTCGACGAGGTCGACCCGGATGCCACGGCCGCCGATGGCGCCCACGACGGTACGCAGCGCGCGTGCGGTGCGGCCGTTGCGGCCGATCACCTTGCCGAGGTCGTCCGGGTGGACCCGGACCTCCAGCACGCGACCGCGGCGCAGGGTGCGCGAGGCGACCTGCACGTCGTCGGGGTTGTCGACGATGCCCTTCACGAGGTGCTCGAGAGCCTCCTCGAGCATGATCAGGCCTCGGTCGACTCGGTGGACGCGGCCTCGGCCTCGTCCGCCTTCTTGTCGGCCTTCTTGGCCTTCGGGGTGATGGCCTCACCCTTGGCCTCGTCGCCCTCGAGGGCCTTCGCGAACTCGTCGAACGAGGCGCGCTTGGCTTCCTTGGTCGCCGGGACGAGCAGGGCCTTCTCGGGGGCCGGGAGGCCCTTGGCCTTCTGCCAGTCGCCGGTGAGCTTCAGGATGGCGAGAACCGGCTCGGTCGGCTGGGCGCCGACGGACAGCCAGTACTGCGCACGCTCGGAGTCGACCTCGATACGCGACGGGTTGTACGTCGGGTGGTAGAGGCCGATCTCCTCGATCGCGCGACCGTCCCGACGGGTGCGGGAGTCGGCGACGACGATGCGGTAGTGCGGCTGGCGAATCTTGCCGAGGCGCTTGAGCTTGATCTTGACTGCCACTGGAGTGGTGTCTCCTGGTCTTGACGTGGTTGGGCACTTTGAGATGCCACGTGGGGTTGCGGTACTCGGATGCCCGATGGACGCGTCAGCCGGAGGAGAGAGGGGTCCTGTGCGACTGTCGAGTACAGCTAGCCATTGTGCCACACACCGCGAGGTCAGCTCGCGGCGCCCACGGTCTCCGGGATGCGGAAGGGCTTGCCGCAGCCGCCGCAGACGATCGGGGCCTGGGCGAGCACCGAGGGCACCACGCGCACATTGCGTCCGCAGTCGCAGACGGCCTTGACGCGGACGCCGCCGCCCGAGGAGCCGTGCCGGGCGGCCGGTCCGCGGAAGGAGCGCTTGGTGTCGGCCGCCGTGGCGACCGTGTGGGCCTTGAGGGCGCGCTGGAGCCGCTCGATGGTGGGGCGGTAGCGCCGCCTCGCCTCGGGGTTGAGCGTGACCAGGGAGAAGCCGCTGCTGGCGTGTGGCTCCTCGGGGTGGTCGAGGCCCATCTCCTCGGCGATCGCGAGGAATCTGCGGTTGTGATAGCGGCCGGCGCGGGAGGTGTCGCGGACACCCCGGGCGGCGGCGATGCCGTGGACTGCCTCGTGGAGCAGTCGTTCGAAGGAGAGTTCGGCGCCGCAGGCGGACGAGGACTCTCCGATCAGGGACTCGGGCGCGGCAAGATCGGGCAGCTCGGGGTGGTGCCGCTGAATGTCGGCCCACGCCTGTGCCAGCTCTGCGGCGAGAACAGGTGGTGTCGTGCTCACGTCGCGTACAACGAGCCGAAGTGCCCCCGGGTTCCATTCCGGGGCATCCCAAATAATTTGCACGTACCCGTCAGTTGCCGTTGATGGGTCGTGACGAGGGCCAGTGCGCCGATCTGCGGAGAAGTCACGCAGGGGGCGTCAAGCTGGTGCGTAGTGGCGCATACGCCCAGGCGTGCAGCCGTGGTGCGCGCGCCCCTTGGGGAACGGCCCCCCGGGCGGACCGGGAAGCGTGGCAGGGACATTACCGGGTCGCTTCTCTCCCGGACGAATCGGTGCGGTGCGAGCACTGGACGCGGCACGGGATGCGCAGTTCCCTGGCTACGGGGGGTCGTCGTCCGAGCACGGATTGGGGCACTTTTCCATGACACCTACGCTCGTCCCGTACCACCCCGCGCGCGACTGGGCCGAGATCCAGGAACGGATGCTCGTCCCGCTCTACGAGGCGGTGTACGACCGTCTCGGCGTGGGCGCCGGGACCCGGGTCCTGGGCCTCCGCTGCGGCTCCGGCCTGGCGCTTCTCATGGCGGCGGCGCGGGGCGCCCGGGTGGCCGGCGCGGACCGGGACCACGCGCGCGTGGAGCTTGCGAGGGAGCGGCTCCCCGAGGACGTGACGGTCACGGCGGAGCCCCCCGAGGGAGTCGCCTACGACGTGATCACGGCCTTCCACACGACGGACGCGCTCCTGCCGGAGCTGGCGGCGCTCACCCGTACGGCCCAATCGGGCGCGACGGTCGTGCTCGCCGGCTGGGGGCCGCCGGAGCGGTGTTCCACGGAGGCGGTGCTGCGGGTCGCGGCCCGGCTCGTGGACCGCCGGCCGGGCCTCCGGACGGACCTGGAGGGGCTGGTGGCAGGGGCGGGGCTGCGGCCGGCCGGTTCGGGGCGGGTGGCCTGTCCCTTCGGGTACGCCAATGAGGGCAGCGCGGTGCGCGGGCTGCTGTCGACGGGTGTGTTCGACGAGGCCGTGCGGGCGACGGAGCTCTCCCAGGTCGAGAAGGAGATCGAGGAGGCGCTCGCCCCGCACGTGCGCGCGGACGGCACGGTGTGGATGCCGAACGTCTTCCGGTACGTCGTCGCCCGGGTGCCGTAGCGCCTGTGCCCCCCGTACTCCGGTGCCCCCGCACGCCCGTGACCCCCGCACGCCGGTGGCCCGTACGCCGGCTCAGTCCTCCCGCGCCGCGCGCGTGATGCCCGCTGCGCGGTAGGCGTCGGCCTCTTCCAGGGTCTCGTTCTCCAGGAGCGCGGCGGCCAGCGCGTCCAGCCGGCCGCGGTGCTCGTGGAGCTGCCGTACGGCGCTCTCGTAGCACTCGTCGACGATGCGGCGCATCTCCGCGTCGACGGTGTCGAGGGTCGCGGGGGCCGCCGAGAGTCCGTAGGCCTGCTGGGCGTCGCTCGGGATGGCGGTGAGGCGGCCGACGAGCTCGCTCATGCCCCAGCGTCCCGCCATGCCCCGGGCGATGTTGGTGACCTGCTCCAGGTCGCTCTCGGCGCCGGTGGTGACGACGCCGAAGACGACCTGTTCGGCGGCCATGCCGCCGAGGGCGCCGATGATCCGGCCGCGCAGATACTCCTCGGTGTAGGCGTACCTGTCGGCGTCGGGGGTGGAGAGGGTGACGCCGAGCGCGCGGCCCCGGGGCACGATGGTGATCTTGCGGACCGGGTCGGCGCCGGGCTGGAGCATGCCGAGGAGGGCGTGACCGCTCTCGTGGTACGCGGTCCGGCGACGCTCCTCCGCGGGCATCACGAGCGGCCGTTCCGCGCCGAGCTGGACCTTCTCCAGGGCGTCGGAGAGGTCCGACTGGGTGACGGCCCTCTGGTCGCGCTTCACGGCGAGGAGGGCCGCCTCGTTGGCGAGGTTCGCGAGCTCGGCGCCGGTCATACCGGGGGTGGTGCGGGCGACGTGCTCCAGGTCGACGTCCTTGGCGAGCGGGATCTCCCGGGTGTGGATCTTGAGGATGGCCTCACGGCCGCCCCGGTCCGGCGGGTTGACGTGCACGATCCGGTCGAAGCGGCCGGGCCGGGTGAGGGCGGGGTCGAGGACGTCGGCGCGGTTGGTGGCGGCGAGGACGATGACGCCCTCGGAGCCGGTGAAGCCGTCCATCTCGGTGAGGATCTGGTTGAGGGTCTGTTCGCGCTCGTCGTGGCCGCCCATCCCGGAGCCGCCGCCGCGGGCCCGGCCGATGGTGTCGATCTCGTCGATGAAGATGATCGCGGGGGCGACCTTGCGGGCCTCGGCGAACAGCTCGCGGACCCGGGAGGCGCCGACGCCCACGATCATCTCGATGAACTCGGACGCGGAGGCGGAGAAGAACGGCACCCCGGCCTCCCCCGCCACGGCGCGGGCGAGGAGGGTCTTGCCGGTGCCGGGCGGGCCGGCGAGGAGCACGCCGCGCGGCATCCTGGCGCCCATCTCGCGATAGGCCTGCGGGTTCTTGAGGAAGTCGACGACGTCGTTGAGTTCGCCCTCGACCTCGTCGATGCCGGCGACGTCGGCGAAGGTGGTGCGCTTGGCCCCGGCCTCCAGCTCGACGGGTTTCGGCGGGGCCTTGCGGCCCAGCATGCCGCCGGCGCCACCCATCCCGGAGCTCATCCGGCGGGCGATGAAGATCCACAGCACGACCAGCAGCAGCATCGGCGCGAGCGAGATCAGCAGGTTGGCGAGGAAGCTGCGCTCCTGGACGACCGGCTCCGCGGTGACGGTGACGTTCTGCTTGGTCAGCTGTGCCCACAGGTCGTCGTCGGCGAAGGCGGGCCGCTGGGTGACGAACTTGCTGTAGTCGCCCTCGTCGCCGTTGGGCAGGGGCTGCTTGTTCTTCAGCTCCCCCTGGATGGCGTCGCCCTTGGAGTAGATCTTGGTGACGTTGCCGGAGGCCACCTGCCTGCTGAACTCGGTGTACGAGATCGTCGGCTCGTCGCCCCGGTTGAAGAACGACAGCACGAGGTTGGCGATCAGGTAGACGATCAGGGCGGTGAGGATGAGGCCGCCCCAGCCGCCGGGCATCTTCTTCTTCGCCGGCGGTGGCGGCGGGGCCCCTTCCGAGCGCCAGGGCTGATCGGTCCGGTCGCGCGGGGGTACGGGGTTGGCCACGTGGCTCTCCTCGGGGCGGCTGTGGCCCCAGTATCGAAGAGCGGGACGTACGCGGCATCGCGGGCGGTCCGGAGGGATGAAAAGGGGCCCGGGGCGGTTTCGCACCGCCCCGGGCCCCTCACGCCGCCGGGCACGTGGCCCGGTCGGCTCATCAGCTCATGAACTTCTTGAACTCGTCCGGCAGCTCGAAGTCCTTCGGGGCCTGCCCCGGCGCCGGGAGACCGAAGGCGCCGCCCTGCTGCGCCTGGTCGCGCTTCTCGGCGGCGGCCTGCTCGTCGGCCTTCCGCTTCATCGGGTTGCCGCTCTTGCGCTTGCCCTTGGCCTGCTTGATCTGCTTCTTCTGCCGGCCGGGGCCGCCGCCCATGCCGGGCATGCCCGGCATGCCGGGGAGGCCGCCGCCCTGGGCCATGCGGGACATCATCTTGCGGGCCTCGAAGAACCGCTCGACGAGGCCCTTGACCGCGCTGACCTCGACGCCGGAGCCCTTGGCGATACGGGCGCGGCGCGAGCCGTTGATGATGGTCGGGTCGTGGCGCTCGCCCGGGGTCATCGACTTGATGATGGCGGCCGTGCGGTCGACGTCCTTCTCGTCGATGTTGGCGATCTGCTCCTTCATCTGGCCCATGCCCGGGAGCATGCCGAGGAGCTTCGAGATGGAGCCCATCTTGCGGACCTGCTCCATCTGCGCCAGGAAGTCGTCGAGCGTGAACTCCTGGCCCTTCTTCGACGCGAGCTTCGAGGCCATCTTGGCGGCCTCTTCCTCGTCGAAGGTCTGCTGCGCCTTCTCGATGAGGGAGAGCATGTCGCCCATGCCGAGGATGCGGGACGCCATGCGGTCCGGGTGGAACGCGTCGAACTCGTCCAGCTTCTCGCCGTTGGAGGCGAACATGATCTGCTTGCCGGTGACGTGCGCGATGGAGAGCGCGGCACCACCGCGGGCGTCGCCGTCGAGCTTGGAGAGCACGACGCCGTCGAAGCCGACGCCGTCGCGGAAGGACTCGGCGGTGTTGACCGCGTCCTGACCGATCATGGCGTCGACGACGAAGAGGACCTCGTCGGGGCTGACGGCGTCGCGGATGTCCGCGGCCTGCTGCATCAGCTCCTGGTCGATGCCGAGGCGGCCGGCGGTGTCGACGATGACGACGTCGTACATCTTGGTCCGCGCGAACTCGATCGAGTCCTTCGCGACCTGGACCGGGTCACCGACGCCGTTGCCCGGCTGCGGGCCGTAGAAGGCCACGCCCGCGCGCTCGGCGACGACGCCGAGCTGGGTGACGGCGTTGGGGCGCTGGAGGTCGCAGGCGACGAGCAGCGGGGAGTGGCCCTGGCCCTTGAGCCAGAGGCCGAGCTTTCCGGCGAGGGTGGTCTTACCGGCACCCTGGAGACCGGCGAGCATGATCACGGTGGGCGCGGTCTTGGCGAAGCGCAGGCGCCGGGTCTCGCCGCCGAGGATGCCGACAAGCTCCTCGTTGACGATCTTGATGACCTGCTGGGCCGGGTTCAGGGCATGCGAGACCTCGATGCCGAGGGCGCGCTCCTTGACCTGCTTGATGAAGGACCGGACGACCGGCAGGGCGACATCCGCTTCGAGCAGCGCGATACGGATTTCGCGCGCGGTGGCGTCGATGTCCGCCTCGGACAGACGGCCCTTGCCGCGGAGGTTCTTGAAGGTCGCTGCAAGGCGGTCGGAGAGGGTATCGAACACGGCGGTCGCGGATCCTCGGTGTCGGGGGCGGTCGGATTGCCCTCCAGGGTATCGGGCCGCTCGAAGTGTGTGCCCCCGCCCGCCGAATCCGGCGCGCGGGGGCGGTGTGGACCGGGGGTCAGCGGAGCGCCGACTCCAGCGCCCGTGCCAGGTCGATCGCCTCCTCGTCGGACAGCAGGGAGCCGTCGGGGCGGGTCACGTACAGGGTGTCGACGGCGTTGGCACCGAGTGTCGACACGTGCGCGCTCCGCACCCGTACCGCCGCGCCCTCCAGGGCCCGGCCGATGCGGTGGAGGAGGCCGGGCGCGTCCTGGGCGCGGACCTCGATGACGGTGGCGAGGCGGGAGTCCGCCGCGGCGACGGTGACGCGGGGCGGCGGGGCGGTGAGGCCGCGCCTGCGGGGGTAGGCGGCCTCGCGCTCGGCCAGGCGCGCGGGGATGTCGAGGGAGCCGTCGAGGGCGCGGACGAGGTCGGCGCGGAGCCGGGCGGCCTCGGGCAGGGAGCCGTATTCGGCGGCGACCCGCCAGTCGAGGACGAGGACGGGTCCCGAGCCGGCGCCGAGGTCGAGCGGGAGGTCGACGGCACGGAGGTCGGCGGCCCGGACGGTGAGCCGGTGCAGGGCGAGGACGCCGGCGACGGCGGGCAGGACGCCGGGCTGGTCGGGCAGGGCGATGACGAGTTCGACGCCGACCGGTTCGGGTTCCTCCGGTTCCACGACGACCGGTTCGGTGTGGAGGGCGAGAACGGGTTCGCCGGTGCGCAGGGCCTCGATGGCGAGCCGTTCCTGTTCGGCGCTGGGGGCGGCGGCCTCGGGGTCGGGCGGGGTCTCCCCCGCCAGGACGCCGGCGACCCGTTTGACCAGGTCGGCGACGAGCGAGGCGCGCCAGGCGGACCAGGCGGCGGGTCCGGTGGCGAGGGCGTCGGCCTCGGTGAGGGCGTGCAGGAGTTCCAGGGTGCCGACGGTGCCGACGGCGGTGGCGACGGCGCGGACGGTGGCGGGGTCGTCGAGGTCGCGGCGGGTGGCGGTCTCGACGAGGAGCAGGTGGTGGCGGACGGCGGTGGCGAGGGTGACGACGTCGGCGCGGTCGAAGCCGATGCGGGTGGCGAGGTCGCGGGCGATGGTCTCGCCGGCGACGGAGTGGTCGCCGGGCCAGCCCTTGCCGATGTCGTGGAGGAGGGCGGCGACGAGGAGGAGGTCGGGGCGGCCGACGCGGCGGGTGAGCGAGGAGGCGCGGACGGCGGTCTCGACGAGGTGGCGGTCGACGGTCCAGGTGTGGACGGGGTTGCGCTGGGGGCGGCAGCGGACGCGTTCCCAGTCGGGGAGGAGCCGGGTGATGATCCCCTCGGCTTCGAGGGCTTCCCAGACGGGGACGGTGGCCTCCCCGGCGCCGAGCAGGGTGACGAGTTCCTCGCGGGCCTCGGCGGGCCAGGGCACGGGCAGCGGGGTGGCGGTGGCGGCGAGGCGGCGTACCGCGTGCAGGGAGATCGGCAGGGCGGACTGGGCGGCCGCGGCGGCGGCCCGCAGGGGCAGGACGGGGTCGCGTTCGGGCCGGGCGGTGCGGGCGAGGACGACCTCGCCGTCCATCTCGACGACGCCTTCGGCGAGCGGGGTGCGCTCGACGGTCGGTTTCCCGGTGGCGGTCCGCCCTGCGCCGCCCCGGCCGCCGAGGAGGGCGCGGAGGCGGGGCCGGGCGGAGCGGGCCTTGAGGACGCGGTTCACCTCGCGCCAGGTGACGTCGGTGGCGTACGAGATGGTCCGGGCGGCCTCGTACACCTCGCGGAGCAGGGTGTCGGCGTCGAGGAGGCCGAGTTCGGCGGCGACGGCGTCCTGTTCCTGGAGGGCGAGCCGGTCGGTGGCGCGGCCGGTGGCGAGGTGGAGGGCGTCGCGGGCGTCGAGGAGGCGGCGGCGGGCGCTGTCGAGGCCTTCGCGGGGGGCGTCGGCGAGCCAGGAGGCGGCGACGGCGCGGAGGGCCTGGGCGTCGCGGAGGCCGCCCCTGGCCTCCTTGAGGTCGGGTTCGAGGAGGAACTGCAGCTCGCCCATGCGTTCGGCGCGTTCGCGGCAGAGCGCGTCGAGTTCGGGGAGGCGTTCGGGGGCCTGGTTGCGCCAGTCGGCGAGGACGGTGGTGCGCAGGGCGGCGACGAGTCCGTGGTCGCCGGCGAGGGGCCGGGCGTCGAGGAGGCCGAGGTGGACCTTGAGGTCGTCGGCGGCGGTGGCGCGGGCCTCGGCGGCGGTGCGGACGGAGTGGTCGAGGGCGAGCCCGAGGTCCCAGATCGGGTACCAGATGCGGTCGGCGAGGGCGGCGATCGCGGCCTTGTCGGCGGTGCCGTCGTGGAGCAGGAGGAGGTCGAGGTCGCTGCGCGGGGAGAGTTCGGCGCGGCCGTAGCCGCCGACGGCGACGAGGGCGACCCCGCGGGGTGGTGCGGCGGCCGCGAAGAGCGCGGCCAGCCAGTCGTCGGTGAGCCGGGCGAGGGCGGCACGGCGCGGCGGCCCGGACCGCTCCTTCTCGTGGAGGAGGAGCAGCCGGGCCGCCGCGTAACCGCCGGGTCCCGAATCTTCGGTCTCTTCGCTGACTTCGAGGCTCGTCACCCGGCGGCTCCTTCGTTGCTTACGGTGCGTCCGGACCGCTGCCTACAGGGCGTCCGGACCGCGTTCGCCGGTGCGGACGCGTACGGCGGTCTCGACCGGCACGCTCCACACCTTGCCGTCTCCGATCTTGCCGGTTCGGGCGGCCTTCACGACGACGTCGATGAGCTGTTCGGCGTCCTCGTCCTCGACGAGGACCTCGATGCGGATCTTGGGGACCAGGTCGACCGTGTACTCGGCGCCCCGGTAGACCTCGGTGTGGCCGCGCTGGCGGCCGTAGCCGCTGGCCTCGGTGACGGTGAGGCCGTGGACGCCGAACGCCTGGAGGGCCTCCTTGATCTCGTCGAGCCGGTGCGGCTTCACGACCGCGGTGATGAGCTTCATGCGTCCACCTTCTTGTTCTCCGTGACGGCCGGGGCGGGGGCGGCGGTGGAGCGCGAGGACGCGCCGCCGCCGGCTCCGCTGAAGTCGTACGCGGTCTCGGCGTGCTCGACCTGGTCGATGCCGGAGACCTCGTCGTCCTCGCTGACCCTCATGCCCATCGTCTTGTCGATGAGGAGCGCGAGGATCGCGGAGGCGATCAGAGAGTAGGCGAGGACGGCGATGACGCCGACGGCCTGCTTGCCGAGCTGCTCCAGGCCGCCGCCGTAGAAGAGGCCCTTGGCGTCGGACTGGACGCCGCCGGTGGCGAAGAGGCCGACGAGGAGGGAGCCGAGGACACCGCCGACGAGGTGGACGCCGATGACGTCGAGGGAGTCGTCGTAGCCGAACTTGTACTTGAGGCCGACGGCCATGGCGCAGAGGAGACCGGCGATGACGCCGATGGCGATCGCGCCGAGCGGGCTGACGGCGCCGCCGGACGGGGTGATGGCGACGAGGCCGGCGACCGCGCCGGAGGCGGCGCCCAGGGTGGTGAAGGAGCCGTGGCGGATCTTCTCGTACGCGAGCCAGGCGAGCATGGCGGCGGCGGTGGCGACCTGGGTGTTGACGAACATCACCGCGCCGACGCCGTCGTCGTTGCCGAGCCAGGAGCCGGCGTTGAAGCCGAACCAGCCGAACCAGAGGAGACCGGCGCCGAGCATGACCAGCGGGAGGCTGTGCGGGCGCATCGGGTCCTTCTTGAATCCGACGCGCTTGCCGATGACGAGGATGACGCCGAGGGCCGCGGCGCCGGCGTTGATGTGGACCGCCGTGCCGCCGGCGAAGTCGATGACGCCCATCTCGAAGAGCCAGCCGCCGGCGCCCCAGACCCAGTGGGCGACGGGGAAGTAGACGACGGTGACCCAGAGGGTGATGAAGAGGGCCCAGGCAGTGAACTTGACGCGGTCGGCGAGGGCGCCGCTGATCAGGGCCGGGGTGAGGATGGCGAACATCAGCTGGAAGACGGCGAAGACGTACACCGGGATGGTGTAGCCGTCCCAGAGCTCGGTGACGCCGATGCCGCTGAGGCCGACGTAGTCGGAGGACCAGCCGATGATCGAGCCCACGTCGGTGCCGAAGGCGAGGCTGAAGCCGAAGAGCACCCAGAGGATCGTGACGATCCCGAGGCTGATGAAGCTCATCATCAGCATGTTGAGGGTGGACTTGACGCGGACCATGCCTCCGTAGAAGAAGGCGAGTGCCGGGGTCATCAGCATGACCAGGGCGGAGCAGATGAGCATGAACCCGGTGTTGGCGGCGGACAGCTCGGGGGCGTCTGCTGCCAGGGTCGTGATGGCTGGTGCCATCGGCGTCTCCTCGTCGTCGAATGCGGCCTGTGCGGGGGCGGGGCCGGCGGGCGGCTGCGGCCGTGAGGGGTGGCCGGTTATGGCCCAGAGATTCGCGCAGGGCGGTTTCCGCCGATGCCGCTCGATGTTTCGGAGCGGTGACGAAGGGGTGGGGCGTGTTACGCGACCGTGAACGGCCGCATCACAGCGAGGTAACGCCCGTATCCTCCGCACAGGAGAAACGGGCCTGGAGAGGTGTCCACGGCACACGAGAACCGGCCGCGCCTGGCGTCCGTGTGACCTTGCGGCGGGGGAGCCGAGTCGGGCAGTACGGGACGTCCGGCGCGGCCGGCGTACGGGTGGCGCCGGGGCGCCGGGTGGCTCAGACCGCTTCGGCGGCCTCGGGGAGCAGCTGGGTGAGCCGGTCGGTGAGGTGGACGACCTCGGCGACGTCGCTGTAGTTGCGGGCGGCGTGGTCGACGGTCTTGCGGAGTCGGGTGTTGACCCGCTCGGAGCGGATGCTGCGGGCGACTCCCAGGGCCTTCTCTGCGAGGACGACGGACTGCTCGGGCTCGCGCTTGAGGAGGTGGACGGTGGCCATGCCGATGAGGTTCAGCGCGTACGACCGCTGGTGGTCGGGGTCCTTCTCGAAGAGCTCGACGGCCCGCTCCATGACGGGCTCGGCGAGCGAGGCGTACGTCGGGGAGCGCCCGGCGACGTAGGCGAGGTCACGGTAGGAGTGGGAGTTCTCGCCGTTGAGTTCGGCCTCGGAGAAGAAGCCGATCCAGTCGGGCTCGGGCTCGCCGTCGAGGCCGACGTCGGCGAAGGTGTCCTCGGCCATCCGGACGGCCCGCTTGCACTTCGAGGGCTGCCCCATGTTGGCGTAGGCGCGGGCCTCCATCGCATACAGCATGGCCTGGGTGCGCGCGGTGGCGCAGTCCCGACTGCCGTACTGGGCGAGATGGATGAGTTCGAGGGCGTCGTCGGGCCGGCCCAGGTGGATCATCTGGCGGCTCATCGAGGACAGGATGTACGAGCCGAGGGGCTTGTCGCCGGCTTCCTTGGCGGCGTGCAGGGCGAGCACGAAGTACTTCTGGGCGGTGGGCTGGAGGCCCACGTCGTAGCTCATCCAGCCGGCGAGCTCGGCGAGCTCGGCGGCGCAGGTGAAGAGGCGCTTGGCGGTGGCGGTCGGCTGGGGCTCCTGGAGGAGGTCGGTGACCTCGTGGAGCTGGCCGACGACGGCCTTGCGGCGCAGTCCCCCGCCGCACTGGGCGTCCCACTTGCGGAACATGGCGGTGGTGGATTCGAGGAGGTCGAGTTCGATCTCGGAGAGCCGGTTGGGGCGGCGGGCGTCGGCGAGCGGGTCGGGGCGCTGGAGGTCGCCCGCGGGCGTGGGGACGAGCCAGCGCTGCATCGGTTCGATGAGGGCGGGTCCCGCGGCGAGCGACAGGGAGGAGCCCAGGAAGCCGCGGCGGGCGAGCATGAGGTCGCTGCGGGAGAACTCGCCGAGCAGGGCGACCGTCTGCGGTCCGGCCCAGGGCAGGTCGACGCCGGAGACGGAGGGCGACTGGTGGGCGGTGCGCAGGCCGAGGTCCTCGATGGCGACGACGGAGCCGAAGCGCTCGGAGAACAGCTCGGAGAGGATCCGCGGGATGGGCTCGCGCGGCTGCTCGCCGTCGAGCCAGCGACGGACGCGCGAGGTGTCGGTGGAGATGTGGTGCGCGCCCATCTGGCGCGCCCGGCGGTTCACCTGACGCGCGAGTTCGCCCTTCGACCAGCCGCTGCGCACGAACCACGAACCCAGCTGCTCGTTCGGGCGCTTGCCGGCAGTCGTATCGTCTGCGCCGTTGCCGCCCACTGGAACGCCCCCATCCACCTGATTACCTGTCATGTGAACCCCTACCAGAATGCCGCGTCTCGCGGCACCCGTCCGGCGTTCGCACTCCTTCGAACTGGAAACCGGGTTGCCTCCGGCATACCCGCGTGCGCAAGCGACCCCGGGGTTCGAGTACCGAAAGTAATCCTACGATCACCCCTCCACGAGGGCGATTCAAGAAACGCCACCATTCGCCACCCCTTCGAATGAACTCGCCGCCCGTGGAACGCGATTCACTTGACATGCGACGAACCGGAGTCGGCGGACGGATGCGCGGAGAGGCGCGCGCACCGGCCCGCACCACCCCGCACACGACCGCGCGCCACCCTCGGCGACGGAACGTGACGAAGGGTGACGACGGTGCTCCGGGTCGTAACCACCGGCGCGCTCGACCCGTTGGAGGGGACATGGGTTTCACGATCGGCGGCATTCGTGAGATGCGGTCCGGCGCACGCCGCCGCGTTCGCACCACGGAGTGCACAGCGGTGGCCGAGTACACAGGACTGTGGGGCTGGGACGTGGTGCCCGGAGCGCGGGCCGTCTCCGGCCAGTGCTCCTGCGGGGATCCGGCGTGTACAGCCCCGGGCGCGCACCCCCTCTCCTTCGCGGAACCGGTCCCGGCGGGCGCCGGCCTCGACGACGCGACCAAGGCGTGGTCGGAGTACCCCGGCGCGGCGCTGCTGCTCCCGGTGGGCCGGGCCTTCGACGTGATCGAGGTCGCCGAGGCCGCGGGCCGCCGGGCGCTCGTCCGGCTCGAGCGCATGGGGCTGCCGCTGGGCCCGGTGTGCGCGACGCCGACCGGCCGGGCGCGGTTCTTCGTGGCCCCCGGAGCGGCGGCGGAGCTTCCGCAGCTGCTCTACCGGATGGGCTGGGACGACGCCGGTCTGGATCTGCACTGCCTGGGGCCCGGCACCTACGTCACCGCTCCCCCGTCGGACCTGGGCGGGCTCGGTCCGGTGCGCTGGCTGCGGCCCCCGACGCTGGACACGGCGGGCGCGCCGCCGCAGGCGCGGCTGCTGCTCGGCACGCTGGCGTACATCTGCCACCGCACCCACTTCTGAGCCCCGGTACGCGGAAGGGCCCTCGCCACCCGGCGAGGGCCCTTCCGCGTGTCGTACGAGGCGTCAGTCGCCGATCAGGGCGTCCACGAAGGCGCCCGGCTCGAAGGGCGCCAGGTCGTCCGGGCCCTCGCCCAGGCCGACCAGCTTGACCGGGACGCCCAGCTCGCGCTGGACGGCCACGACGATGCCGCCCTTGGCGGTGCCGTCGAGCTTGGTGAGCACGATGCCGGTGATGTCGACGACCTCGGCGAAGACGCGGGCCTGGATGAGGCCGTTCTGGCCGGTGGTGGCGTCGAGGACGAGCAGGATCTCGTCGAGCGGGCCGTGCTTCTCGACGACGCGCTTGACCTTGCCGAGCTCGTCCATGAGGCCGGTCTTGGTGTGGAGCCGGCCGGCGGTGTCGATGAGGACGACGTCGGCACCCTCCGCGATGCCCTCCTTGACCGCGTCGAAGGCGATCGACGCGGGGTCGCCGCCCTCCGGGCCGCGGACGGTCCGGGCGCCGACGCGCTCGCCCCAGGTCTGGAGCTGGTCGGCGGCGGCGGCGCGGAAGGTGTCGGCCGCGCCGAGGACGACGGACTTGCCGTCGGCGACGAGGACACGGGCCAGCTTGCCGGTGGTCGTGGTCTTGCCGGTGCCGTTGACGCCGACGACCATGACCACGCCCGGCACGTCCGAGGGGCTCTCGGTGTGCACCGTGCGGTCGAGGTCGGGGCCGAGCAGGGCGACGAGCTCCTCGCGGAGCAGCGTGCGCAGCTCCTCCGGGGTGCGGGTGCCGAGCACCCGGACCCGCTCGCGCAGCCGCTCGACGAGCTCCTGGGTGGGAGCGACGCCGACATCGGCCGTGAGGAGGGTCTCCTCGATCTCCTCCCAGGTGTCCTCGTCGAGGTGCTCGCGGGACAGGAGCGTGAGCAGCCCCTTGCCGAGCGAGTTCTGCGAGCGGGCGAGCCGGGCCCGGAGCCGTACGAGACGGCCGGCGGTGGGCTCCGGGATCTCGATCTCGGGGGCCGCGGGCTCGGCGACGACGGGGTCCTCGACGGCGGCCGGCGTCTCGACGGCCTCCTCGGCGGGGAGGGGGACCTCCTCGACCGTGCGGCGTGGTTCCTCCCGCGGCGTCTCCGCCTCCTCGCCGACATGCGGTTCGGCGGGCGGAGCGGTGATGGTCGGCGTGGTGGACGGCGGCTCGGCAGGCGGCAGCTGCTTCTTCTTGCGACCGCTGATCACGAGCCCGCTCGTCACGGCGACCGCGACGACCAGAGCGATGACTACAGCAAGGATGAGTTCCATAACCCGACCAGTATGGCGTGACCTCGCCCGCGTCCCGCGTTCTCCCGGCGAGGGCGTGCCCCTCCGGGCCGGGCCGGTCCGCCGTTCGGCCGCGCGCCGGCCGGAAGCCCCTCGGGGCGGAGCCACGACCCGCCCCGTATCGGTCCGGTGTCGGTGCGCGAGGCGCACCCGGTGGGGGTGCCGGCCCCTTCTGCGGGCTGACGCCCCCTTTGCTCGTTAGGGCGCGAATGTACGATGTTCGGACCCCCACACCTTCGTACGGAGTACCCCCATGCCCCACGACGCCTCCGAAGCCGCAGGCGCGACGCACGACGGCGCGATGGAGACCCGCGGTCTCGAGCCCGTCCCCGACGCGGAGCGGACCGGCCGGGTCCGCGAGCTCTTCCCGACCTGGGTCGCGGCCAACATCAGTGTGCTGCTACTCACGATGGGCGCCGGCCTGATCGTCTTCAACGGTCTGAACTTCTGGCAGGTCCTGGCCGTGGCGGTCGCCGCGCCGGTCCTCTCGTACGGGATCGTCGGCCTGATCTCGATCGCGGGCAAGCGGGGCGGCGCACCGGGGATGGCGCTGTCGCGCGCGGTGTTCGGTCAGCGCGGAAACCTTTTTCCCGGCGCGCTGATCTGGGTGGCCCGGTGGGGTTGGGAGACCATCAACGCGGTCACCGGCGCCTACGCGGTGCTGACCGTGCTCGACCTGCTCTTCGGCGTGAAGTCGAACACGTTCCTCATCGTCGTGACGCTGCTCCTCTTCGTCACCTGCACCTTCCTCGTGTCGGGGCTCGGGATCAACGCGCTGCGGGTGTGCAGCAAGTGGTCCACGTACCTCTTCGGCGCCTTCTCGGTGCTCGTCCTGGTCTATCTGGTGGCGGACACCGACTGGTCGGCGGTCTTCGACAAGCCGGCCGGTTCGACGGCGATGATGATCGCGGGCATCGGCACGATCGCGGCCGGTGGCATCAGCTGGGTCCCCTCGGGCCCCGACTTCACCCGCTACCTGCCCCGTACGGCCTCGTCGAAGGCGATGGTCGGCTCCACGGTCGGTGGCGCCGGCATCGTCGTACTGCCGATGGTCCTGATGGGCGCGGTCATGGCGGTGTCGACGCCGGACCTGGCCTCGGCGCAGGACCCGGTCTCCTTCATCGGTGAGCTGCTGCCGATGTGGATCTCGGTGCCGTACCTGGTGATCGCCCTGATCGGGATGCTGCTGATCAACTCGATGTCGATGTACTCGGCCGGGTTCACCGCGCAGACCCTGGGCATCAAGGTCTCGCGTGCCGCGGCGGTCAGCGTCAACGCGGTGATCAGCCTGATCTTCGGCTTCCTGCTCATGGTGGTGGCGACCAGCTTCATCGGCTCGTTCATCTCCTTCCTGACCCTGCTCGCGGTGGCGTTCTCGGCCTGGATCGGTGTCTTCGGCGTGGACATGCTGCGGCGCAGGTCGTACGACGCGGTGGCCCTCATGGACACCACCCGGACGAGCGCGTACTGGTACCGGGGCGGTTTCGCCTGGCAGGCGATGACGGCCTGGGCGGTCGCGCTGCTGACGGGTCTCCTCTTCACCAGGGTCGACTGGTTCTCCGGTCCGCTCGCCTCCTCCTGGATCGGCGAGAACGGCCTCGGCTGGGCGGCGACCATCGTGGTGGCGGGCGTGCTGTACGCCGTACTGCCGCGTACGCCGATTCAGGGGCCGGTCGAGCCCGCGGAGCCCGTCGAGCCCCGCGAGACCGTTTCCATCTGACGCCACGTCAGATAACGTCCCCCTTCGCCGGTATCCCACCAGCGGAGGGGGACTTCCCATGCCGTTCAGCGTCGTACGGTTCAACCTCGTCGATCCGCACGCGACCCCCGAGTCCCTCTCCGCCCGCTACCGGGCCGCCGTCGAGATGGCCGCGTACGCCGACGCGCACGGGGTCGACACCGTGCAGACCGAGGAGCACCACGGGGTCGACGACAACTGGCTGCCGTCCCCCTTCGCCTTCGCCGGGGCGGTCTTCGGCGCGACGAACCGGATCGCCGTCACCGTCTCCGCGATCATCGGGCCGCTGCACGACCCGCTGCGGCTCGCCGAGGACATCGCCGTCCTCGACCTGCTGAGCGGCGGACGCCTGGTGACGGTGGCGGGGATCGGCTACCGCCCGGAGGAGTACGAGGAGCGCGGGGTCGACTGGGGGCGGCGCGGGAAGCTCCAGGACCTGCTCCTGGAGACCCTGCTGACGGCCTGGAGCGGGGAGCCGTTCACGTATCAGGGCCGTACGGTACGGGTCACCCCGAGGCCCTTCACCCAGCCGCATCCGATGCTTCTGGTCGGGGGGTCGTCGCGGGCGGCGGCCCGGCGGGCGGCCCGGCTCGGGCTGCCGTTCTTCCCGAGCGCGCACCTGCCGGAGCTGGAGGCGTACTACCGGGAGCGGTGCGCGGAGTACGGCACGGAGGGCTGGACGATGATGCCGGCCGAGGTGACGCCGCTGCTGCACCTGTCGGAGGACCCGGACCGGACCTGGGCGGAGTACGGGGAGCACTTCCTGCACGAGGCGCGGACGTACGCCTCCTGGCAGTCGAAGGACATCCGCTCGGCGGTGCGGTCGGCGGCGACGACGGTGGCGGAGCTGCGCGCGGAGGGGGTCTACCGGGTCGTCACTCCGGAGGAGTGCCTGGCGCTCGGCCTGGAGAGCCTCGTGCTGCACCCGCTGTGCGGCGGGATGCCGGTGGAGGAGGGGTGGCGGAGCGTACGGCTGTTCTGCGACGCCGTCCTGCCCCGGCTCACGGCCTGAGGGCGCGGGACCACGGCGTACTGCCCCGGTCCGAGGCGTGAGGCCTCGGGCCGGGGCAGTCCCATGGGTGAGGAGAGGGGCAGCGGGGGTTAGCCCATCTCCTCCAACGCCTTGCCCTTGGTCTCCTTGACGTACCTGAGCACGAAGGGGATCGAGAGCACGGCGAAGACCGCGTAGATGACGTAGGTGCCGGAGAGGTTCCAGTCCGCGAGGGACGGGAAGCTGGCCGTGATGGCCCAGTTGGCGATCCACTGGGCGGAGGCGGCGACGCCGAGCGCGGCGGCGCGGATCCGGTTGGGGAACATCTCGCCGAGGAAGACCCAGACCACCACGCCCCACGAGAGGGCGAAGAAGAGCACGAAGACATGGGCGGCGACGAGCGCCACGACGCCCTGGGTCTCGGGCAGTTTGCCGCCGACGAGTTCTGCGGAGAAGGCCCAGGCCTCGAAGGCGAGGGCGATCGCCATGCCGACGGAGCCGACGAGGGCGAGCGGCTTGCGGCCGACGCGGTCGACCAGGACCATCGCGATCACTGTGCCGATGATGTTGATGATCGACGTGGTGAACGAGTAGAAGAACGAGCTCGACGGGTCGATGCCGACGGACTGCCAGAGGGTCGCGGAGTAGTAGAACGCGACGTTGATGCCGACGAGCTGCTGGAAGACCGAGAGTCCGATGCCGACCCAGACGATGGGCAGCAGCTTGAAGCGGGAGCCGGCGGTGAGCAGGTCCTTGAAGGTGGACTTGTGCTCGCCGCGCATGGCCCTGTCGATCTCGGCGACGCGGTGGTCGAGGTCGACGCCACTGCCCTCGACCTCGGCGAGGACCTCCTTGGCCCGGTCGATCCTGCCGACGGAGATGAGGAAGCGGGGGGACTCGGGGATGGCGAAGGAGAGCATGCCGTAGAGGACGGCGGGGACGACCATCACGCCGAGCATCCACTGCCAGGCTTCCAGGCCGCCGATCTCGCCGCGCTGGTCGCCGTCGGCGAGCTGGAGGATGCCGTAGTTGACCAGCTGGGAGATGGCGATGCCGATGACGATCGCGGCCTGCTGGAAGGAGCCGAGGCGGCCGCGGTAGGCGGCGGGGGCGACCTCGGCGATGTACGCGGGGCCGATGACGGAGGCCATGCCGATGGCGAAGCCGCCGATGACCCGCCAGAGCGCCAGGTCCCAGAGGGCGAAGGGCAGCGCGGAGCCGACGGCGCTGACGGCGAAGAGCACCGCGGAGATCTGCATGCAGCGGATGCGGCCGATGCGGTCGGCGATCCGCCCCGCGGTGGCGGCGCCGATGGCGCAGCCGATCAGGGCGATGGCGATGACCTGGGCGAGGGTGCCGGAGCCGATGTCGTAGCGGTCGCGGATCGCCTCGACGGCGCCGTTGATGACGGAGCTGTCGTATCCGAAGAGGAAACCGCCCATCGCGGCGGAGGCCGTGATGAAGATGACGTGGCCGAGGTGGTCCGGGTGGGCGGCTCGGCCTTCGGAAGGCGGCGGCGTGGGCGCCTGCGCGGTGTTGGTCACATGGACTCCTCGGTGGGGGGCAAGCCCTTCCAGTGGCGCACAACATCACGCCGCCCACCACGTGAAGGTAAAAGCAACGTTGCAGAGACTATGCCTTCAAGTTTCTAAGTCAATAGCCGATATCGTGTGACTTAATCAGCATCATGAGGTGAGTTGAGTTCAACACTTGAAGGAATGGCTCCTTGACCTCAGCGCAGCCGCTGGCTGATCACCTTCGAGACGCCGTCGCCCTGCATGGACACGCCGTACAGCGCGTCCGCGACCTCCATGGTCCGCTTCTGGTGGGTGATCACGATCAGCTGCGAGGACTCCTGGAGCTCCTGCATGATCCGGATCAGCCGCTGGAGGTTGGTGTCGTCGAGCGCCGCCTCGACCTCGTCCATCACGTAGAACGGGCTGGGCCGGGCCTTGAAGATCGAGACCAGCAGCGCCACGGCCGTCAGCGAGCGCTCGCCGCCGGAGAGCAGCGAGAGCCGCTTGACCTTCTTGCCGGGCGGGCGGGCCTCCACCTCGACGCCGGTGGTGAGCATGTTGTCGGGGTCGGTGAGGACGAGCCGGCCCTCGCCGCCCGGGAAGAGCCGCGAGAAGACGCCCTCGAACTCACGGGCCGTGTCCCGGTAGGCCTCGGTGAAGACCTGCTCGACCCGCAGGTCGACCTCCTTCACGACCTGAAGCAGATCGGTCCGGGTCTTCCTCAGGTCCTCCAGCTGCTCGGAGAGGAAGCGGTGCCGCTCCTCCAGCGCCGCGAACTCCTCGAGGGCCAGCGGGTTGACCTTGCCGAGCTGGTGGTACGCCCGTTCGGCCGCCTTGAGGCGCTTCTCCTGCTCCGAACGGATGAAGGGGCGCGGCTCGTCTGCCTCCGGGGAGGCCGTGGCCTTCAGGGAGCCGGTGGCCTCCGGGGAGTCCGTTCCCCTCGGAGAGTCCGTGGCCTTCAGGGAGTCGGTGTCCTCCGCTCCCCCGACGGTCGGCGATGGCGGCACGGGCTGGTCCGGACCGTACTCGGCGACCAGCGCGGTCGCCTCCACGCCGAACTCCTCCAGGGCCTTCGCCTCCAACTGCTCGATCCGCAGTCGCTTCTCCGCGCCGAGGACCTCGCCCCGGTGCACGGAGTCGGTCAGCTTGTCGAGTTCCGCCTTGAGGTCGCGGCCCCGGTTCCGGGCGGCCGTCAGGCCCTCCTCCCGGTCGGCCCGCGCCGCCTGCGCCACCACCCGCTCCCGCTCGGCGCGGACGAGCGACACCTCGATGTGGGCGAGGAGGCTGCGGGCGCCCGCGGCGACCGCGCCCGCGACCCGCTCCTCGTGGCGCAGCCGGGCGCGGCGCTGCTCGGCACGCGCGCGTGCCTCCCGTTCGGCGCGGGCGGCCCGGTCGAGCGAGTCGGCCCGCCCGGCGAGCCCCTTGACCCGCTCCTCGTGGGTACGGACCTGGAGGCGGGCCTCCATCTCGGTCTGGCGCGCGTTGGATCCGTCGATCGCGAGCCGGTCGCGGGTGGCGGTGTCGGGTTCCTCGTCCCCGCCCTCCCCGAACGCCGCGGCCTCCTGGGCGACCAGCAGCCGTTCGGCGAGTTCCTCCGCCTCGGCGGTCGCCTTCTCCAGGGCCTCCTGGGCGCGGGCGGCGGCGGCCGCGGTCCGCTCGGCCTCCCCTGCCGCTCCCCTGGCCTGGCCGGCGAGCCGGCCGAGCTGCTGGGCGACGGCGGACTTCTCACGTTCGGCGGTACGGCGAAGGGTGTCGAGTTCCTCTACGAGCGCGCCGGCGGTACGGCGACGCTCGTCGGCCCGGCTCTTGGCGGCCGCCGACTCCTCGCACCGTACGGCGAGTTCGTCGAGCTCGGCGGCGGCCTCGTCGACCGAGGCCTGGACTTCGAGGAGGCTGGGCGCGCCCGCGGAGCCGCCCTGGGCGAAGTGCGCCCCGAGCAGGTCGCCTTCCAGGGTGACGGCGGTCGACGCGGGCCGGCTCCTGACGAGCTCGGCGGCCTGGTCCAGGTCGTCGACGACGACGACTCCGGCGAGCAACCGGCGGACGGCTCCCATGAGTTCGTCGGGCCCTCGGACGAGGTCGGCGGCGTACGGGTGCCGCTCGGCCTCGGGGGGCCCGGTCCCTCCGGAGCGGTCGGGTTCGGGGACTCCGGTCAGGAGCAGGGACGCGCGGCCGGCGTCCTGCTTGCGCAGCAGGCGGAGGGCTTCGGCGGCGGCGGAGGGGCCGGTGGCGGCGATCGCGTCGGCCGCGGCGCCGAGGGCGGCGGCGACGGGGATCTCGTATCCGGGGGTGACGGTGAGAAGTTCGGCGGCCGGGCCGAGGAGTCCGCTGAGTCCGGCGGTCAGCAGGGCTCCCGTGCCGTCCTTGCGGCGCAGTCCGAGGGCGAGGGTCTCGTGCCGGGCCTGGGTCGCGGCGCGGCGGCGTTCGACGGTGGCGGCGGCCTCACGGGCGGCGCCGAGCGCGGCCTCCGCTTCGGCCAGCTCGCGCCGGGCAGCCTCGTACCGCTCGCCGTGCTCGGTGTCCGCGGCGTCCAGGCCGTCGACCTCGGCCTTGAGCTGCTCGTACTCCTCCTGGGCGGTGACCGCCCGCTCCCCCGCCTCGTCGCGGGCGGCGGCGAGCCGGTCGATCTCGGCCTGGGCTGAGGCGGCGCGCGAGCGGGCCGCGTTGACCTGGCCGTGGAGGCGGGCGAGGCCCTCACGCCGGTCGGCGAGGGCGCGGGCCAGGTCCTTGAGGCGGCGCTCCTCGGACGCGAGCGCCTGTTCGAGCTCGGTGCGGTGGGCGACGGTGTCCTCCAGTGCGCGCTCGGCCGCCTCCAGGGCGGCCTCCAGCTCCGCCTCCTGCTCGCGGACACGGGCCGCCTCGCGCTCCAGGTCCTCCGGGTCGCGGCCGCGGCGTTCCTCGGCGGGTGCGGCGGTGGCGCTCTTCACGCGCGCGTCGGCCAGGGAGACCGTGCCGCGGACGCGTTCGGCGAGCTGGGAGAGGGCGTACCAGTTCTGCTGGGCGCGTTCGAGACGGGGCACGAGCGCGCGCGCCTCGGCCTCGAGGGTGGCCTCGCGGGCGAGCGCGGTCCGCAGTTCGCTCTCGGTGGCCTCCTTGCGGGCGAGCAGGGCCGCTTCGTCGGCGACCTCGGCGGTGAGGGCCCGCTGGAGGCGGACGAGGTCGTCGGCGAGGAGGCGGAGCCGGGCGTCGCGCAGGTCGGCCTGGATGACGACGGCGCGGCGGGCGACGGCGGCCTGCCGGCCGAGGGGCTTGAGCTGGCGGCGCAGTTCGTCGGTGAGGTCCTGCACGCGCGCGAGGTTGGCCTGCATCGCGTCGAGCTTCCGCAGCGCCTTCTCCTTGCGCTTGCGGTGCTTGAGGACTCCGGCGGCCTCCTCGATGAAGGCGCGGCGGCCCATCGGGTCGGCGTGCAGCACAGAGTCGAGCTGCCCCTGGCCGACGATGACGTGCATCTCGCGTCCGATGCCGGAGTCGGAGAGCAGGTCCTGGAAGTCGAGCAGCCGGCAGGTGTCGCCGTTGATCTGGTACTCGCTGCTGCCGCCGCGGAACATGATGCGGGTGAGCGTGACCTCGGCGTAGTCGATGGGCAGCGCGCCGTCGGAGTTGTCGATGGTGAGGGACACCTCGGCACGGCCGAGCGGGGGGCGCCCGGTCGTGCCGGCGAAGATGACGTCCTCCATCTTGCCGCCGCGCAGCGACTTGGCGCCCTGCTCGCCCATGACCCAGGACAGGGCGTCCACGACGTTGGACTTGCCCGATCCGTTGGGGCCCACGACACAGGTGATTCCAGGTTCGAACCGCAGCGTGGTGGCCGAGGCGAACGACTTGAATCCGCGGAGGGTCAGGGCCTTGAGATGCACGCCCGGGACTCTACCGGGGCTCGCGCGTTTCACCCGCGAAGGTGTAGGGCAGATCCTCGGGTGAGGAGGGGTGGGACGGGAGGGGAACGGCGGGTGAAAGAAAGAAGGGACGCCGAAGCGCCCCTTGCATGTCTGCTCCGCCGGCGTGAGTGTTCAGTTGGCTCGACCGGCATGAGTGTCCATGCGGCCGTGCCGGCGTGAGTGGTCCCCACCTGGCCCCTCGGGGCTGGGTTGTCAGGTGAGCGCAGGCTCCGCCTGGGGTACGTCGAGGTCGATGCTGTTCAGCAGTGACTCTCCCTGGTGCTGAGCGGCGGCAGCGGCAAGCGAGTCGTTCTCGGACTGGATCCGTACCAGCTCGGATTCCAGGTCCTGGACGCGCTGCTGAAGCCGTCGCATCTCGGCGAGGAGTCGCGGGTCGGAGCCGCCGACGTAACCGAGAAGCGCCTTTGCCATGATGGATGGTCCTCCACAATGAGTGACCGACCGAAGCGGTTGGGTCGTGAGGGATTTCGCACCCGCGGTGCTCGGCAGTACTGCTTGTCGTGCCGGTTCCACTGCCAAACAGCTAAGGTGCGCGGGGCTTCCAGAGTCTCACCAAAAAGTTTGACGGTCAACACGATCACGCCCCGTTTGAAGGGCCGACCGAGGAGTCCCGGGCCGCTCAGTGGGCGGCGGGGCCTCATGAACTCGGTGCCTCAGGGCGTCGCGATCATCCTTACCCGGCAGCCTTCCATGACGGGCGCCCCTTGGCAACCACCAGGCGGTTTCCCCGCCACCCGGCTGTTACCGCGCGTCCTTTCGAGGCCCCACTCGGTCACCGGAAAGGGTGCCGGAGAGTGATCGTCAGCGGATGGCGAAGCCGTCGTAGCCACCGCGCGGGGTGGCCCAGATCTCAGTGACACCGTCCACGCGCCCGGGTGTGTCGGAGGAGTGGAGCCAGGCGAGCAGACGGTGGCAATTCTCACGCGCCCCTTCGGCCACCACCTGTACCCGGCCGTCGTCGAGGTTCAGGGCGAAGCCCACCAGGCCGCCGATCTCCAAAGCGTTTGCCCTGGTGAACCAGCGGAAGCCCACTCCCTGTACCCGGCCGCGTACCCAGGCGGTCATCCGAACGTCGTCACTCATGCCTGCACGCTAACGGGCGGATTGCCAGATGAGCACATCGCCCCCGGCTCGCATGGACTACAGTCCCGACCGAACATGCCTCACCCGTTCGGACCCGCCCTGTTCGACCGCCGGTCCGAAACGGTACCGACAGCAAAGATCAGCAAAGGCCGCAGGGCCGGCACAGGACCACAGCAGGACCAGCAAGAGGAAGGCAGACCAGATGGGACGCCACCGTCGCGCCGGAGCCGCACCCGCCGCAGAAGACTACGCGGACGGTTCGGACCGCCGTCACCGGGGTACCCGCCGCAGGCGGCGCGGCCCCGTGCGCACCGGCCTGCTCGGAGCCTCCGCCGCCGTCGCGGTGGGGGCCATCGCCGTCGCCTCGGGCCTGCTGCCCGGCGGGGACACCTTCACGGTCGGCAGCGCGGGCACGAGCGAGCGCCCGAGCGAGTCCCGGCAGGCGCCGGAGCTGACGACGCAGGGCGGGGCCACGCAGACCCCGACCGGTGACTCGGGCAGCGCGCGTACGAGCACGAAGGCGAGCGCGGGTACGGACAAGGGCAAGGCGGCCTCGCCGTCGGCGACCCCGTCCACGAAGCCGACCCCGAAGGCGACGCCGACCCCGTCGAAGACGCCCACCAAGGCCGCGACGAAGACGCCGACGAAGCCGCCGGCCCCGAGGAAGACCACGGCCGCGCCCTCCACGAAGGCCCCCGCGCCGAAGCCGGAGCCGAAGCCCGACCCGACGACCGAGGCTCCGGTCGAGACGACCGCGGCCCCCTCCACCGCCGACCGCGGCGTGGCCGCCGAGGCGGAGGTCGTCCGTCTGGTGAACGTCGAGCGCGCCAAGGTGGGCTGCTCCCCGGTGAGCGCGGACGCCCGGCTCGCGGCACTGGCCGGGGCGTTCAGCTCGGACATGGCGGCCCGCGGCTTCTTCGACCACACGGACCCGGACGGGGCCACCCCGTGGGCCCGCGCCGAGAAGGCGGGCATCTCGGGCCTCGGCGGTGAGAACATCGCCCGCGGCCAGGCCGACGCGGCGGCCGTGATGGAGTCCTGGATGAACAGCGACGGCCACCGCGCCAACATCCTGAACTGCGACTTCACCACCCTGGGCGTAGGCGTCCACTTCGCCGACGGCGGCCCCTGGTGGACCCAGGACTTCGGCTACTGAGTTTTCCGGCAGGTCACTGCACATGCATGTGGGCCGCCCCGGGGCCGTGATCGGCGCCTGGGGCGGCTCACACTGCGTCTGCGGCCTACTGCCTAGCGGCCGTAGAGGTGCCTTCGCACCAAGGGGTCGTGCTCCAGAACGAAGTCCGAGACCTTCCAGAAGTCGTTCAGCAGCGAGTGCTGAAGCGCCGCTTCCCGATCGAGCTTGCGCCCGAACAGCGGGCCATCCGGATGCGCGAGGCCGGCGCTCACCAAAGTCGAAGCAGGGGAGGTCTGTCCCTGCACAGGCCCGACCCGGCAGCCGAAGGCGACATGATCGGTCCACTCGTCAGGACCGACACCCCAGGTGCCGAAGATGACGTCGATCCACGCGTCGTGGTCCCGATCCGTGTGGTGATAGCAGTCGGCGAAGTACACGGCGTACGGGGCACCGTCCGCGTAGACGAAGTCCCAGGACCGTTCCTTGAGGGCGTTGCAGCAGTCGCAGGTGAACTCACGGGTCTGACGGGCGTCGGGGCTAAAGGTCAGCAGCATGCCGGCCATCATGCTCGACGCCGTGACCTCGGATTCCAGTGGGCCCGGACGCGAGGATGTGCCGGCGCCAGTGCCATGCCAACAGGCTGGGAAAGCGTGCGCCCCAGCGCGCCGACCAGGAGCGACCGTGCTTCGGTGTGCGCCTTCCCCGCGTCTCCGGCTCCTGAAAGGCTTGCTGGTCCGAAGGCTCACCGGCGCTGAGGGGGAAGCGTGGCAACGACGCAGTCCAGGTGTGGAGCACCGACGGAGAAGGGGACCAGGTGCCGACGGCTCGCCATGATCGGAGCTTCCCGGTGCGACCGCCATCGGGGCGACTGGTCCTCATACACGATCCAGCAGCGCAAGGAAGCCGAGCGCAAGGCGAAGGCCAAGCGGAAGAAGTGACAAGGCGCAGGTCAGGGGCCTCGCCCTCACTTCTTCGACTCCTGAGCCGGTAGCCCTGCTGGACGAGTGAAAGGGCCCGTCGCCTTCTCGGTGGCGGGCCCTTCGCGTACGTCACGGCACGGGACCTCAGGCGGCGGCCTTGCCCGCCGCGAAGGTTCGGGCCGTCACGGCGACGCGGTGGCCGAGGTGTTCGGCAGTGGCGATGTCGGCCTTGTGGACGCCCTCGGGACCCAGGTCGGCCGGGGTCTGGCCGGCGGCGCCGGAGAAGAAGCCGAGGCGGTTGATGTCGTTCTCGGAGGCCTCGCTGGTGTTCCAGCCGGGCTTGAGGCCGAGGTTGATCCAGTTCATGCCGTGCTGGCCGGCGAGGATCTGGAAGTACTGCAGGGTGTGCAGCTTGTCGCCGCTCTTGGAACCGGAGTTGGTGAAGCCGGCGGCGAGCTTGTCCAGCCAGGTGTCGGCGAACCAGCGCTTCGAGGAGTTCTCGGCGAACTGGTGGAAGGCACCGGAGGCGGTGCCCATGTAGGTCGGGGAGCCGAAGACGATCGCGTCGGAGGCGTCGAGCAGCTCCCACTCGGCCTCGGTGATCCCGTCGACCTTGATCAGGTGCACGGTGGCGCCCGCCTCGACGGCACCGTCGCGGACGGCCTCGGCCAGGACCGCGGTGTGGCCGTAGCCGGAGTGGTAGGCGATGGAGACGACGGGGGTGGTCACAAGAGGCTCCTCGAACGAGAACAGGTCTGTGGGGACACCCAGAAGTAGAGCACTAACTTTTCGATAGCGCAATCTGTTGGCTAGCGCATGTCTGGCAGTGAGCGCTGTGCGAGAGTACGGTGGAGGGTATGACTGACGACCTCGCCTACGACGTGTTCGCGCGCGCCTGCCCCTCGCGCGGCACGCTGGAGCACGTGACGGGCCGCTGGGGCAGCCTGACGCTCGGCGCCCTGTACGACGGGACGTTCCGGTTCAACGAACTGCGGCGCCGGGTCGACGGCGTGAGCGAGAAGATGCTGTCGCAGACCCTGCACGCGCTGGAGCGCGACGGACTGGTCCATCGCGAGGCACAGCCGACGAATCCGCCGCGGGTCGACTACCGGCTCACCCCGCTCGGCCGCGAGATCGCGGAGCGGCTGATCGGCCTGATCGAGCTGGTGGAGGGCCGGATGCCCCAGGTCGAGGCGGCCCGGGAGAGTTACGACGCGGAGCGCGCGGCCCCGGTCGGCGCCTGATCCTCCGACACGCGCGCGACGTCAGGCGCTTGCGACGTCAGGCGCTTGCGACGTCAGCCCGATCGCGACGTCAGGCGCTCGCGCGCGGCGGTCGCTGGCAGCGCGGGCAGAAGTAGCTGGAGCGGTTCATCCACGCGCGGCGCCGCATCGGCGTACCGCAGCGGTGGCAGGGCTCGTCCTCGCGCCCGTAGGCGTCGAGCGAGCGGTCGAAGTAGCCGGATTCGCCGTTGACGTTCACGTACAGGCTGTCGAAGCTGGTGCCGCCGACCGCGAGGGCCGCGTTCATCACGTCCCGGACGTGCCCGAGGAGTTCGGCCGCGCGCGGGCGCGTGAGGGTGGCGGTCGGCCGGTCGTAGTGCAGCCGGGACCGCCAGAGCGCCTCGTCGGCGTAGATGTTGCCGACACCGCTGATCAGCGACTGGTCGAGCAGCGCCCGCTTGACCGTCGTACGGCGCAGCCGCAGCGCGCTCTGGAAGGCGGCGTCGTCGAACTCGGGGTCCAGCGGATCGCGGGCGATGTGCCCGATGACGTCCGGCAGCCCGTCGGGGGTCTGGTCGTGGAGCGAGAGTCCGCCAAAGGTGCGCTGGTCGACGAAGCGGAGCTCGGTGCCGGCCACGCCCGCGACGGAGTCGCTGTCGGATGCCGAGAAGCGGATCCGGATGCGGAGGTGCTTCTCGTCCGCGGCGTCCTCCGGCTGGACGAGCAGCTGCCCGCTCATGCCGAGGTGCCCGAGGACGGAGGTGCCGGTCTCGGCGAGCGGCAGCCAGAGGTACTTGCCGCGGCGACGCGCCACCTCGAACCGCTGCCCCTTCAGCCGGGCCGCGAAGTCCGCGCCGCCCGCCGGATGGCGCCGTACGGCCCTGGGGTGCAGCACCTCGACCTCGGTCACGGTCCGTCCGGCGACCCAGCGCTCCAGACCCCGCCGTACGACCTCGACCTCGGGCAGCTCGGGCACGGGACTCCTCCGGACGTACGTCTTCGACAGCGGTTCAACCCTACCGGGGGCCGGCCCGCGAGAAGGTCGGGAAGAAGGAAGGGAACGGGAGGAAGGGAAGGGGACGGGAAAGGGGACGGGAAAAGACGAGAACCCCGCCCTGGGGCGGGGTTCTCAAGAAGCGGGGGTGCGGCCGTCAGGCCGACGCCCGGTGGGCGGTCGAAGAGGGGTCGGCGACCTCTCCCGTTCCCGCCTCGGCCGCGGCCTTCGCCGCCGCCGCGCGTTCGTCCGCGGCCGCGCGAATCGCGCGCCACGCGGACTCCGCCGCCTGCTGTTCCGCTTCCTTCTTGCTGCGGCCGGTGCCGGTGCCGTACGAGACACCACCGACGCGGGCGGCAGCAGTAAAGGTCTTCTCGTGGTCCGGGCCCTCTTCGGAGACGAGGTACTCCGGAACACCCAGGCCCTCGGCCGCGGTGAGCTCCTGGAGACTGGTCTTCCAGTCCAGGCCGGCACCGAGGTTCGAGGACTTCTCGATCAGCGGGTCGAAGAGCCGGTGCACCAGCTCGGACGCCGCTTCGAGGCCCTGGTCGAGATAGACCGCGCCGATCACCGCTTCAAGGGTGTCGGCGAGGATGGACGCCTTGTCCCGGCCGCCCGTGCCCTCTTCGCCCCGGCCGAGCCGGATGAAGGAGCCGAGTTCGAGTTCGCGTCCCACGTCCGCCAGCGCACGCGAGTTGACCACCGCGGCCCGCAGTTTGGCCAGCTGGCCTTCCGGCAGGTCGGGGTGGGTCCGGTACAGCGTGTCCGTGACCACCAGGCCGAGCACGGAGTCCCCGAGGAACTCCAGCCGCTCGTTGGTGGGCAGACCGCCGTTCTCGTACGCGTACGAACGGTGGGTCAGCGCACGCACCAGAAGGGCGGACTCGAGCCGATAGCCGAGCCGCCCTTCCAGAAGCGTGTGGGACGAGGCATGGTCCGTCTTGTCGTCCGTCTTGCGGGACTCAGACATTGCGCCTCTCACCAGCCCAATCAGACCGAGAGGACCTGGCGCTTGTTGTAGGTGCCGCAGCTCGGGCACGCGATGTGCTGCAGCTTCGGCTCCTGGCAACGCTCACACGAAACCAGGGTGGGGACCGCAGCCTTCCACTGCGACCGGCGGTGGCGCGTGTTGCTGCGCGACATCTTCCGCTTCGGAACAGCCACGGCTACTTCTCCTGCTTCTCGGCGGCGCTTCGGACGTCCCCGTCAGAGGCCTTGCCGCTCATGTTGTCCTTCTCATCGGTTCCCAGCGAACCGGCGAGTCCCTGCAACGCCGCCCAACGAGCGTCGACGGCGTCATGGTGGTGGTCCGGGTTCTCGTTCAGGTTGGTTCCACACTCGGAACACAGGCCTGCACAGTCCTCCCGGCACACCGGCTGCATCGGCAGTGCAAGCACCACCGCATCACGCAGCACGGGTTCGAGGTCGAACATGCCGTCCTCGAGGGGGATCATGTCCTCGTCTGCCTCGGCTTCGTCGTCCGCGGCCGCCTTGGAGCGGCCCCGGTCGTCGGAGTCGGGGTACGAGAACATCTCCTGGAAGTCCACATCGAGCTCCAGCTCGACGGGCTCCAGACACCTTACGCACTCCCCCTCGGCCGATGCACGGGCGGTGCCTGTGACAAGCACCCCTTCCATGACCGACTCAAGACGGAGATCGATTTCCACCGGAGCGCCCTCGGGCACTCCGATCACTCCTTCGACGCCCAGGTCCCTGGGGGCCTCGATCGAACGCGAGAGCCGCTGGAGGGCACCAGGACGCCGCCCCAGCTCGTGTGTGTCGAACACGAGGGGGTTGCGGTGGTCGAGGCGCGTGCTCAGGGCTCTTCCTGCTTTCGAATCGTGCTGCGTCGAGGAGGCTGCCAGACATGGGCAGCATGGATCGCGGAGATACGCGCGACCGAAGAGCCAGGATACTGGACGCTTCGCTCAGGGCCCAATCCGGGCCTTGAGGTCTTACCGGCCCCGCTCTACTGCCCCTGTTCGTACCGGCGCAGCTGCTCCAGGTCGATCATGCCCGTGTCGAAGAAGCTCGTCTCGTCGAGCGCGGCGCCCTGCTGCTGGTGCCCCTGCGGGTGGACCTGCTGCTGGACGGGCTGCTGGTACGCGTACGGGTCCTGCTGCTGGTAGCCGTACGGGTCGGCGTGCTGCGGCTGCTGCTGGTACGCGTACGGGTCGGGCTGCTGCTGGACCTGCTGGTAGCCGGCGTACGGGTCGGGCTGCTGCTGCACCTGCTGGTACGCCGCGTACGGGTCGGGCTGGGGCTGGGACTGCTGCTGGGCGGGGATCTGGACCGGTTCGGGGTCCGAGAGCTCCGCGAGTCCGGCCAGGTAGTCGGAGTCGCTGGTGTGCACGGAGGCGCCGAGACCCTCCTGGGCGGCCATGTGCTCGCCCAGCGCGTCGGTGGCGATCCGGCCGTGCAGCTTCTGCCGGCCGCGTCCGACGGCCTCCAGGGTCTTGCTGAGCACCGCCTCGAAGGCGCCGAGCTTGGCGTCGACGTACTCGTCGGCCCGGTGGATCAGGGTCTGCGGGTCGGCGCTGTACTCGGGGGCGTCCTCGTCCGCGTAACCGTTCTGGTCGAGGCCGGGGCCCCGGCCGAGGAGCTTCTCGCGACCCCGGTCGACGGAGCCGATCGTCTTGTTGAGGACGACCTCGAAGTTCGCCAGCTTGGAGTCGACGTAGTCGTCGGCCTCGGCGCGGACCTCCTCGGCCTCGCGGCGGGCCTCGGAGAGGATGCGGTCGGCCTCCTCCTGCGACAGCCGGGCGACCTGGGTGTCGGAGACGATCGAGCCGCGCTCGGCGTGGGCGGCCTCGATGATCCGATCCGCCTCCTGACGGGCCTGCTCGACCATGTGCTCGCGGCCGCCGATCAGCTCCTGGGCCTGCGCGAGGGAGCCGGGCAGGGCCTCCCGCACCTCTTCGAGCAGGGCGAGCAGCTCGGCGCGATTGACCACGCAGGATGCCGACATGGGCATGGAGCGGGCGCCCTGCACGGTCGCGACGATCTCGTCGAGCTTCTTCTGTACGTCCACCGGGTGCTCGCCACTCTCTACAGCTGGATGGAGACGGACGGGACGACTGTAAGGGCAGTCGGCGCCCGTCCGACACCGGGTGACGGAGCGTCAGCGGCGGTGGCCGCGCGTCACTTCTGCGCCAGGCGCTCGGTGAGCCGGCCGAAGACCGCCGGGGGCACCAGGTGGGAGACGTCGCCGCCCCAGGCCGCGACCTCCTTGACCAGCGAGGACGACAGGAAGCTGTAGGTCGGGTTGGTGGGGACGAAGAGGGTCTCCACGCCCGTGAGGCCGTTGTTCATCTGGGCCATCTGCAGCTCGTAGTCGAAGTCGCTGACCGCGCGCAGTCCCTTGACGATCGCGGGGATGTCACGCTGCTTGCAGAAGTCGACGAGCAGTCCGTGGAAGGACTCCACCTCGACGTTGCCGAAGTCGGCGGTCACCTCGCGGATCAGCTCGATCCGCTCGTCGACCGTGAACAGGCCCTTCTTCGACTGGTTGATCATCACCGCGACATGTACGACGTCGTACAGCTTGGAGGCGCGGGCGATGATGTCGAGGTGTCCGTTGGTGATGGGGTCGAATGACCCCGGACAGACGGCGCGGCGCAACTTGGGTCCCTCGCTCTCCGGTCCGGTCATCGTGCGTCTTCGCACGTAGAGGCGGCGCGACCGTACCAAAACGTTCCCTCGCCGTAACGACGGGCCCGCAGTGGTGCGAAACCGGCCGGCCAGCCGAACTCTCCGCCTCTGGTGCTGCGCTCCACGGTGACGAGGGCGTCGTCCGCGAGCCAGCCCCCCGAGCGGAGTGTGAGGAGTATCTCGCGAAGATCCTCGTCGGTGACGGCGTACGGCGGGTCGAGGAAGACCAGGTCGTACGGGTCGGAGGGCGCCGGTCCCGTCACGATCTGCTCCGCTTTGCCGGTGCGGAGTTCGGCTCCGGGCAGGCCGAGCGAGCTGATGTTCTCGCGGATGGTGCGAGCGGCGCGCGGTTCGGCCTCGACGAGGAGGGCGTGGGCGGCTCCCCGGGAGAGCGCTTCGAGGCCGACGGCTCCGGAGCCGGCGTACAGGTCGGCGACCCTGGCCCCGTCGAGGGTGCCGAGGAACGCGCCCCAGGTGGAGAAGAGGCCTTCGCGCGCCCGGTCGGAGGTGGGGCGGGTGCCGTTGCCGGG
Source organism: Streptomyces sp. CB02980 (assembly GCF_014451325.2). GTDB lineage: Bacteria > Actinomycetota > Actinomycetes > Streptomycetales > Streptomycetaceae > Streptomyces. The sequence goes on from NZ_JACSCH020000006.1 coordinate 154,638, forward strand.
CGGCACGGCCAGGCGGCGCCCGCCGGCCGTGCCGGCGATCACGCGAGTCATCGGTGTCCTCGTCCTGCGTCGTCCAGTGCGTACGTCTCAGGATATGACCGCGGTCCACACCGCGCGGTCAGCCCTTCTCCAGGTACTCCTCCCGGTCCTTGTCGAGCAGGGCGTCGAGCGCGGTGCGCAGGCCCGGGTGGGCGGTGAGGTCCGGGTCGGCGAGGACGACGGCGGTGGCCTCCTCGCGGGCGGCGGCGATGACCTCCTCGTCGTCGATGACGGCGAGCACCCGCAGGGAGGAGCGGACGCCTGACTGTGCCTGGCCGAGGACGTCGCCCTCGCGTCGCTGTTCGAGGTCGATACGGGAGAGCTCGAAGCCGTCGAGGGTGGCGGCGACGGCGGCGAGGCGCTGGCGGGCGGGGGTGGCCTCGGGCATCTCGCTGACGAGGAGGCAGAGGCCGGGTGCCGAGCCCCGGCCGACGCGGCCGCGGAGCTGATGGAGCTGGGAGACGCCGAAGCGGTCGGCGTCCATGATCACCATGGCGGTGGCGTTGGGGACGTTGACGCCGACCTCGATGACGGTGGTGGCGACGAGGACGTCGAGCTCGCCCGCGGCGAAGCGGCGCATGACGTCGTCCTTGTCGTCCGGGTGCATGCGGCCGTGCAGGACGGCGATCCGGAGTCCGGTGAGGGGCCCGGTGCGGAGCTTCTCGGCCACGTCGAGGACGGCGAGCGGCGGGCGCTTCTCGGCCTCGTCCTCGGCGGACGCCTTCGCCTTCTTCTTCTGGTCCTCCTCGTCGCCGATGCGGGGGCAGACCACGTACGCCTGGTGGCCCTTCTCGACCTCCTCGCGGACCCGTTCCCACGCGCGCGTGAGGAAGTGCGGCTTGTCGGCGGCGGGCACGACATGGGTGGCGATCGGGGAGCGTCCGGCGGGCAGCTGGTCCAGGACGGAGGTCTCCAGGTCGCCGAAGACGGTCATGGCGACCGTCCGCGGGATGGGGGTGGCGGTCATCACCAGGAGGTGCGGGGGCTGCTTCCCCTTGCCGCGGAGGGCGTCGCGCTGCTCGACGCCGAAGCGGTGCTGCTCGTCGACGACGACCAGGCCCAGGTCGTGGAACTGGACCTTGTCCTCGATCAGCGCGTGGGTGCCGATGACGACGCCGGCCTCACCGGTGACCAGGTCGAGGAGGGCCTGCCGGCGGGCCGCGGTGCCCATGGAGCCGGTGAGCAGGACGACCTTGGTGGCCCGGTCGGCGCCGCCGAGCATCCCGCCCTCGGCGAGCTCGCCCATCATCTCGGTGACGGAGCGGTGGTGCTGCTGGGCGAGGACCTCGGTGGGGGCGAGCATGGCGGCCTGTCCCCCGGAGTCGACGACGGCGAGCATGGCGCGCAGCGCGACCAGGGTCTTGCCCGATCCCACTTCGCCCTGGAGGAGGCGGTGCATGGGGTGGTCGGTGGCGAGGTCGTCGAAGATCTCCTTGGAGACCTTCCGCTGGCCGTCGGTGAGGGTGAAGGGGAGCTTGGCGTCGAAGGCGTCGAGGATGCCCTCGGGGACGGGCCGGCGGGCGACGGCGGGGAGTTGGGTGTCGGCGTGCCGGCGGCGGGCGAGGGCGACCTGGAGGACGAAGGCCTCGTCCCACTTGAGGCGCTCGCGCGCGGTGGCGATGTCGGCCTTGGTGCGGGGCCGGTGGACGAGCCGGAGGGCGTCGGGGAGCTCGGCGAGACCGCGGCCCTCGCGCAGGGCGTCGGGGAGCGGGTCGACGGCGTCGACGACGCTGGGCAGGACGGCGTCGACGGCCTTGGCGATCTTCCAGGACTCCAGCTTGGTGGTGGCCGGGTAGATCGGGATGAGGGCCCCGGCCCAGACGTCCACGGCCTCCTCGCTGTCGCCGCGGAGGAGTTCGTACGACGGGTGGGCGAGCTGGAGGCGCCGGTTGAAGAGCGAGACCTTGCCGGCGAACATCGCGCGGGTGCCGGGCAGCAGGTCGTGGTGCGGCTTGTGCACGCCCTTGCCGAAGAAGACCAGCTGGAGGCGGCCGCTGCCGTCGGTGATGGTCACTTCGAGGCGCTGGCCGCGCCCCTTGGAGCCGTTGAAGGTGTGCACTCGGGCGTCGGCGACCTGTGCGACCACCGTGACGTGCTCGTCGAGCGGCAGGTCGGCGAGGGTCGTCAGCTCCCCCCGCTCGGCGTACCGGCGGGGGTAGTGGTGGAGCAGGTCACCGACCGTGTGCAGGTCGAGTGCCTCGGCCATGACCTTGGCGGTGGCGGGGCCGAGGGACTTCTTGAGTGGTTCGTCGAGCGCGGGCACGCGTTCCATTGCACACCACGCGACCGACAGTCGTCCCGGAGGCTGTGGACAACCACCGGGAAAAACCGCTATTCCACCCCGATGAGCAGCGGCGGAGCGCCCGCGCCCGCGTGGTACGTGGTGGTGTCGACGGCCAGGTAGCCGCGCCGGACGTGCGCCTCCAGGTCGGGGGCGAGTCCGGGCGGGGTGTCGTCGGCGACGACGAGGGTGACGAGTTCGCCGCCGGCCGAGAGCATCCGGTCCAGGACGGTGCGGGCGGTCTCGGTGAGGTCGGTGCCGATGACGGCGACGTCGCCCTCGATGAGGCCGAGGATGTCGCCGGCCTGGCAGACGCCCGCCGAGGTGAAGGACTGCCGTTCGGCGACGGCGAGTTCGGCGTAGCGGGTGGCTCCGGCGGCGGCCGTCATGGCGACGACGTCCTCGTCGAAGCGCCGGTCGGGTTCGTGGACGGCGAGGGCGGCGATGCCCTGGACGGCGGCCCGGGTCGGGATGAGGGCGACGCGGATGCCCTCGGCCCTGGCGCGTTCGGCGGCGGCCGCCGCGGTCTGCCGCAGGTCGGTGTCGTTGGGGAGGAGGACCACCTCGCGCGCGTGGGCCCGCCGGATCGCGTCGAGGAGTTCGTCGCCGGCGGGCTGTTCGCCGGGCAGGGTCCGTACGGTCGTGGCGCCCGCCTCGGCGCAGAGCCCGGCGAGGCCCTCGCCGGGGACGACGGCGACGACCGCGCGCTGGGCGCGCTCCCCGCGCGCGGAGGCGGCCGCCGAGTCGGCGGCGAAGTGGGTGATCCGGATGCGGTGCGGCCGTCCGGCCTCGACGCCGGCCTCGACGGCGGCGCCCGCGTCGTCGACGTGCACATGGACGTTCCACAGTCCGTCTCCGCCGACGACGACGAGGGACTCCCCCAGCGCGTCCAGCCGGGACCGGAGCAGCTCGACGGCCTCGTCCCCGGCCTCCAGGAGGTAGATCACCTCGTAGGCGGGCCCGTCCTCGGCGGGGCAGTCCTCCGGGGGTGCGGGCGTGATCGGCGCCTCGGCCGCCGGCGGCGGGGTCTGTCCGGTCACGGTCTCGAGGAGGGCGCCGAGGACCGTCACGAGGCCCCTGCCGCCCGCGTCGACGACTCCGGCGCGTTCGAGGACGTCGAGCTGGCCCGGGGTGGCGGCGAGGGCGTTCCTGGCCCCCTCGTGGGCGTTCCTGGCCACGTCGACGAGCCCGCCGCCTGCGGCGCAGGCCCCGGCCGCGGCGCTCGCCACGGTGAGGATGGTGCCCTCCACGGGGTGGGCGACGGCCCGGCGGGCCGCGCCCGCGGCCTCGCCGAGGGCGCGGGCGAGGTGATCACCGTCACAGCCGTCTGCCAGGACGCCCGCCATGCCGCGGAGGAGCTGGGACAGGATGGTGCCGGAGTTCCCGCGGGCTCCGAGGAGCGCGCCGTGCGCCATGGCCCGTACGGTCTCGGCGGTGTCGGGGGTGGGTGCGGAGGCGGCGAAGACGGCCTCGACGGCCTGGTGGGCGGCCTCCGCCGTCAGGTACAGGTTGGTGCCGGTGTCCCCGTCCGCCACGGGATAGACGTTGATCGCGTCGATCTCCTCGCGCTCCCGGCCGAGCGCGTCCAGCGACCGCGCGCACCAGGACCTGACCGCTTCGGCGTCGAGCTCGACGAGCTCCTCGAAGGGGTGAAGGGCTCGCGACAACGGGGGGTCCTCCTTCGGCGGTGAGCTCACCGCAGGGTAGACCCGAGGTGTCCCTCCCCCAAGCTCTCGGCTTCGCTCGAGCAGGGGGACCCCCGGTGACCTGGGCCCGGGGCGAGGTCCGCCGAGACCATGGTAGTTTCGTTCCACCGAGCCAGCCGTTGTATGCTGTTTCGGTTGCCTGGTTCACACCAGGCCATCCCCCGGCAAGCCACTTCAGACTCCTGATTCCGGTGCGCCGGATTTCACTGTAATTCTGAAGTCTTTGGAGTGACCCGTGGCTGCCAACTGCGACGTCTGCGGCAAGGGGCCGGGCTTCGGCAACAACATTTCGCACTCGCACCGCCGTACGCCCCGTCGCTGGAACCCGAACATCCAGCGTGTGCGTGCCGTGGTCGGTCGGACGCCGAAGCGGCTCAATGTCTGCACCTCGTGCATCAAGGCCGGCAAGGTCTCGCGCTAATTGCGACGCGAGTTCTGTCGTAGCGCAGCCCCTGCGGTTGCCTTGAAAGGCCGGTTCACCTAGGTGAACCGGCCTTTTGCCTTGCCCGGAAACGGAAGCCGGAGGCGGAGACCGGAGGCGGCGGGGCCGCCGGTGTGACCACCGACGGGTCCCTCAGTCCCTGAACCGCCAGCCGTGATCGACCGGCCCGATGCCCGCGCCCAGCGCGAATCCGGCACCGATGGCCCCCGTGACGTACTCCTTCGCCTCCCGTACCGCCTCCGGCACCGGGAGCCCCTTGGCGAGCCCGGACGCCACCGCGGAGGCGAGCGTGCAGCCCGTCCCGTGGGTGTGCCGGTTGTCGTGGCGCGGGGCGCGCAGCCAGTGCTCATCGGAGCCGTCCGTGAGCAGGTCCACGGCCTCCCGGCCGGTGGGCAGGTGCCCGCCCTTGATCAGGACCCACTCCGGCCCGTACGACAGGATCGCCCCGGCCGCGACCCGCATGTCGGCCTCGTGGACGACGTGGACGCCCGTGAGCTGTGTCACCTCGTCCAGGTTCGGGGTGGCGACGGTGGCCCGGGGCAGCAGCTTCGTACGGACGGAGTCGAGTGCGCTCTCGGCGAGCAGGGAGTCCCCGTGCTTGGAGACGCCGACCGGGTCGACGACGACCGGGGCGCGGGTGTCGCCGAGCAGCTCGGCGACGGTCTCCACGAGGGCGGCCGAGGCCAGCATGCCGGTCTTGACTGCCTGGACGCCGATGTCGTCGACGACGGCCCGGTACTGGGCCCGTACGGCCTCCACGGGCAGCTCCCAGACGCCCTGGACGCCCCGCGAGTTCTGGGCGGTGACGGCGGTGAGCACGCTCATGCCGTGGACGCCGAGCGCGAGCATCGTCTTCAGGTCGGCCTGGATGCCGGCGCCGCCGCCGGAGTCGGATCCGGCGACGGTCAGCACCAGCGGGGGCGGGGAGGTCACTCGGTCTCCCCGAAGTGGTCCCAGCCGCCCACGCTGTGCCAGGGCGCGCCGTCCACGGTGACCTGCGGCAGCGCGGAGGGGTTGAGGACCTCGCCGATGACCTTCCAGCGGGCGGGCAGCTTCACGTCGGGCGGGAAGGTGGCCACGATGGCGTGGTCCTCTCCCCCGGTGAGCACCCACTGCATGGGGTCGACGCCGACGGCCTGGCCGATGTCGTTCATCTGGGTCGGGATGTCGATGAGCCCGGAGCGCAGGTCGATGCGGACCTTGCTGGCCTCGGCGATGTGGCCGAGGTCGGCGATGAGCCCGTCGCTGACGTCGCACATGGCGGTGGCGCCGAGACCGGCGGCCGCGGGACCCGCGTGGTACGGCGGTTCGGGCCTGCGGTGGGCCTCGACGAAGGCGCGCGGCGAGCGGAAGCCGCGGGAGAGCACCGCGTAGCCGGCGGCGGACCAGCCGAGCCAGCCCGTGTAGGCGACGACGTCGCCGGGCTGGGCGCCGCCCCGGGTGACCGGGTCGTGGTTGCGCAGATCGCCGAGCGCGGTGATGGAGACCATGATCGTGTCGCCCCTGACGACGTCGCCGCCGACCACAGCGGCGCCCGCGACCTGACATTCGTCGCGCAGGCCGTCCATGAGTTCGGTGGGCCAGGTGACGGGGAGTTCGGCGGGGACGACCAGGCCGAGGAGGAGCGCGGTGGGGACCGCGCCCATGGCGGCGATGTCGGCGAGGTTCTGTGCGGCGGCCTTGCGGCCGACGTCGTACGCCGTCGACCAGTCGCGGCGGAAGTGACGTCCTTCGAGAAGGATGTCCGTACTGGCCACCACGCGCCGGTCGGGCGCGGAGACGACCGCGGCGTCGTCGCCCGGCCCGATCCGTACCGCCGGGGTGGAGGTGAGCCGGGACGTGAGCTCCTTGATGAGCCCGAACTCGCCCAGCTCTCCGACTGTGCCCTTCACCGCGCCTCACCTCGTGTCTTCGTGCCGGCCGGCGGGCGGGGGCGCGTCTGTTCGCGCCGCGGGTCGCGGGCCGTCACCGTGCTGGGTACCGTCAAGTAGACCGTCAACTTCTGTCCTGCGTACGCCACCCCGCGAGCGCCTCGGGAGGCGCGGGTCTCCCCGCGGCCCGCGGCGACGCGGTACCGTGGCGTCCCTTTCTCCCACAAGATCCTCGTGGTCGCCCTGGAGGTTCCGTGGTTCAGGCGTACATCCTCATCCAGACCGAGGTGGGCAAGGCGTCGACCGTCGCCGACACCATCTCCAAGATCCCGGGGGTGCTCCAGGCGGAAGACGTGACCGGTCCGTACGACGTCATCGTGCGTGCGCAGGCGGACACGGTCGACGAGCTCGGCCGCATGGTGGTCGCGAAGGTCCAGCAAGTGGACGGCATCACGCGCACCCTCACCTGCCCGGTCGTTCATCTGTAGCCCCCGTCTACGCTTGGCCGGTGAAGTCTTCCCACCGGCCCTTCGGCCTGCCCGCCGCCGTCACGGCAGCCGTACTGCTGCTGGCCGCCGCCGGCTGTTCCTCGCCGGACGCCGCGGCGTCCGTCGTGGTTCCCAGCCCCCCGGCGGCGGAGGCCGCCCTCTGCCAGGACCTGGCGAAGGAGCTTCCCGACGCCGTGGCGGGGCTGGAACGGAGTGACCCGGAGCCCGGCTCCGAGTTGACCGCCGGCTGGGGTGACGGTGCGATCGTACTGCGCTGCGGGGTGCCCCGGCCCGAAAAGATGAGCGATCCCAAGGCGCAGGGCATCGAGGCGAACGGCGTCAACTGGATGCTGGAGCGTCCCGAGGGCGGCGGGCCCCGTTTCACCACGACGTACCGGAAGACGTACGTCGAGGTCACGCTCGGCGAGCAGTACACGCACGACATGACGCCGCTCGCGGACCTCGCCGATCCCGTACGGAAGACCGTGCCGTCCAGCCTCTGAGGGCGGCGGCACGGCCTTCCGGGGTGCTGGGACGGGCCCCAGGGGTCAGCGCAGGCCCGTGGAGCGGGTCAGGGCGGCCTGGATGAGCCGGTCGACGAGCTCGGGGTAGCTCACGCCGCTCTCCTGCCACATGCGCGGGTACATGGAGATCGGCGTGAAGCCCGGCATGGTGTTGATCTCGTTGATGACGAACTCGCCGTCCTCGGTGAGGAAGAAGTCGGCGCGGACCAGGCCCTCGCAGGAGACCGCCTCGTAGGCGGCGACGGCGAGGCGCTGGATCTCGGCGGTGGCCTCGTCCCCGATGGGGGCGGGCACGATGCCGGAGGCCGAGTCGATGTACTTGGCCTCGAAGTCGTAGAAGTCGTGGTCCGTGACCGGCGGGATCTCGGCCGGCACGCTGGCGCGGGGCCCGTCCTCGAACTCCAGGACGCCGCACTCGATCTCGCGGCCGCGCAGCAGCGACTCGACGAGGATCTTGGGGTCGTGACGGCGGGCCTCCTCGATGGCCTCGTCCAGGCCGGAGAGGTCGTCGACCTTGGTGATGCCCATGGAGGAGCCGCCGCGGGCCGGCTTCACGAAGAGCGGCCAGCCGTGCTCGGCGGCGAACTCGACGATCTTCTTGCGGGCGGCGGCGGGATTCTGCTCCCACTCGCGGGGCCGGATGACCTCGTACGGGCCGACCGGGAGGCCGAAGGAGACGAAGACCCGCTTCATGTACTCCTTGTCCTGGCCGACGGCGGAGGCGAGGACGCCCGCGCCGACGTAGGGGACGCCGGAGAGCTCCAGGAGGCCCTGGAGGGTGCCGTCCTCGCCGTAGGGGCCGTGGAGCATCGGGAAGACCACGTCGACCTCGCCGAGGGCCCTCGGCACGGCGCCGGGCTCGGTGAGGACGACCTCGCGGTTGGCGGGGTCGACGGAGAGGACGACACCGCCCTCGGTGGACTCGGCCAGGTCGGCGACGTTCGGCAGGGCGCGGTCGGCGATGGCCATGCGCTCGGGGGCGTCGGCGGTGAGCGCCCAGCGCCCGTCCGTCGTGATGCCGATGGGCAGCACGTCGTACTTGTCCCGGTCGATGGCGCTCAGGACGGCGCCCGCCGTGACGACGGAGATGGCGTGCTCGGAGCTGCGTCCGCCGAAGACGACGGCCACGCGCGGCTTGCGGGGGCTCTGGGTGTTCTCGCTCATATCGCGATGAGCGTACCTTGCGCGTCCCGAACGGCCTTGCGGCCCCGGTCCCCTCGCGCGCGTCCGGCTCAGCGCGGGCCGGCGGCGCGTGGGGCCCGGGAGGGCGCCATCCGGTGGCCGCTACCGGCGCTCGGCCTTCGCGCTGCGCGACATCAGTTCCTTGAGGGCGACGACCGGCGGCTTGCCGTCGTGGACGATCGACACGACCGTCTCGGTGATGGGCATGTCGACGCCGTGGCGGCGGCCCAGATCGAGCACCGACTCGCAGGACTTGACGCCCTCGGCCGTCTGCTTGGTGGCCGCGATGGTCTCCTGGAGGGTCATCCCGCGGCCGAGGTTGGTGCCGAAGGTGTTGTTCCGGGAGAGCGGCGAGGAGCAGGTGGCGACGAGGTCGCCGAGGCCCGCGAGGCCGGAGAAGGTGAGCGGGTCGGCGCCCATGGCGAGGCCGAGACGGGTGGTCTCGGCGAGGCCGCGGGTGATGAGCGTGGCCTTGGAGTTGTCGCCGAGACCCATGCCGTTGGCGATGCCGACGGCGAGGCCGATGACGTTCTTCACGGCCCCGCCGAGCTCGCAGCCCACCACGTCGGTGTTGGTGTACGGGCGGAAGTACGGGGTCATGCAGGCGGTCTGGAGGCGCTGGGCGACCGTCTCGTCGACGCAGGCGACGACGGCGGCGGCGGGCTGCCTGGCGGCGATCTCCTTGGCCAGGTTGGGGCCGGTGAGGACGGCCACGCGCTCGGCGGGCACGTCGGCGACCTCGGTGATGACCTCGCTCATCCGCTTGGCGGTGCCGAGTTCGACACCCTTCATGAGGGAGACGAGGACGGTGTCGGGCGCCAGCATCGGCGCCCAGGCGGCGAGGTTGCCGCGGAGGGTCTGGGAGGGGACGACGAGGACGGTGAAGTCGGCGTCGTGGGCCGCCTCGGCCGGGTCGGCGGTGGCCGTGATCGCCGTGGGGAGTTCGACGCCCGGCAGGTAGTCCGGGTTGACCCGGGAGGCGTTGATCTCCTTGGCGAGTTCGGCGCGGCGGCCCCAGAGGCTCACGTCGCAGCCCGCGTCGGCGAGCACCATCGCGAACGCGGTACCCCAGGATCCGTTTCCGAAGACGGCTGCCTTGGTCACTTGGTGCCCCCTTCGGCTGCCCTGCGCCGCTGCTCCAGGCGCGCCTTGCGGTGGTCGTACGGTTCGGCGGGCGCCTGCTCGCCGCGGATCTGCTCCAGGAGCGCGGTGACGGCGGCCATGATGACCTCGGTCGCCTCGCGGAGCACCTCGGGCGTGGGCTCGAGTCCGTGGAAGCGGGAGAGGTCGACCGGCGGACCGGCCTGCACCGTCAGCGTCTTGCGGGGGAACAGGCTGAGCTTGTTCTCCTTGGCGTACGGCGGCATCGCCAGGTTGGCGCCCCACTGGGCCACCGGGATGACGGGGGCCCGGGTGAGCAGCGCGACGCGCGCGGCCCCGGTCTTGCCCGCCATGGGCCACATGTCGGGGTCCCGGGTGAGGGTGCCCTCGGGGTAGAAGGCGACGCACTCGCCGCGCTCGATGGCGTCGACGGCGGCGCGGAACGCGTCGAGCGCGTTGGTCGTCTCCCGGTAGACGGGGATCTGTCCGGTGCCGCGCAGCATCATCCCGACGAAGGGGGCCTTGAAGAGGCCCGCCTTGGCGAGGAGGCGCGGGACCCGGCCGGTGTTGTACTGGTAGTGCGCGTAGGACAGCGGGTCCAGGTAGGAGTTGTGGTTGACCGCGGTGATGAAACCGCCGTCGGCCGGAATGTGCTCCATACCGCGCCAGTCCCGCTTGAACAGAACCACCAGGGGGGGTTTGGCGATGACCGCCGCGAGGCGGTACCAGAAGCCGATTCTGCGGCGGGGCACTCGTACACCTTTCTCCGGGACTGGCTGGCAGGGGGTCAAGTGTCGCCCCATGCTCCTGCTCTGTCGAGTGACACCGTACGCCCCGGGCCCTCCTGGGGACCGCGTGGGCGGGACAGAATGGGCCGCGATGAACACGCATGCGGACGACGGCTGGTCCCTGGTCGTACCCCTGAAGCCCCTTGCCCTGGCGAAGAGCAGACTGGCCGCGGCGGCCGGGTCACGGCTGCGCCCGCGGCTGGCGCTCGCGTTCGCCGAGGACACCGTGGGAGCGGTGCTGAACTGCCCGCGGGTACGGGATGTGGTGGTCGTCACGGACGATCCGGCGGCCGGCGAGGCGCTCGCCGCCCTGGGCGCGCGGATCGTCCCGGACACCCCGGCGGCGGGACTCAACGCGGCGCTCGCGCACGGGGTCCGTGCCGTACGGACCCGGCGGCCGTCCGCGCGGGTGGCGGCGCTCAACGCGGATCTGCCGGCGCTGCGGCCCGAGGACCTGGCCCGGGTCCTGGACGTGGCCGGAAGATTTCCGAGGGCTTTTCTCGCGGATGCCGCTGAAATAGGTACGACATTCCTCTCGGCGGGTCCGGGGGTGGAATTGGAACCGGCATTCGGAGGTGCGTCGCGGCTCCGGCATTTGTCTTCGGGCGCCGTGGAAATCCTGCTGGCGGGGGTCGATTCGGTGCGCCGGGACGTGGACACCGGTGAGGATCTGGCGGCGGCCGGGGCGCTGGGGCTCGGCCCGCGGACGGCCGCCCGGTGGCTGCCGGCGGCCGGATAGGCTGCGGTCCATGCAGGCGACCGCGTTCACGTACGACTCCGAGACCCGCAGCGGCAGTGTGCTGCTCGACGACGGCACCCCCGTGGAGTTCGGGGCGGAGGCCTTCGAGGCGGGCGGGCTGCGGCTGCTGCGGCCGGGGCAGCGGGTCCGGATCGAGGCGGAGCCGGGCACGTCGGGGGCCGGCCTGCGGATCACCCTGGTGACGCTCCAGACGTTCTGACGCGCCCGGTCCCCGCCGACGGGGGCCCGGACGCGCCGCGGGCCGGGCTCCCTGGGGGGAGCCCGGCCCGGCGGGTGTCTACCGCTCGTCCTACTTCTTGGCGGCGGCCTTCTTGGCGGTCGTCTTGCGCGCCGTCGTCTTCTTGGCGGGCGCCTTCGTCGCCGTGGCCTTCTTCGCGGCCGGCGCGGTCTTCTTGGCCGTGACCTTGGTCGCCTTCTTCGCGGCGGCCGTGGTGGTCTTCTTGGCGGCGGCGGAGGTCTTCTTCGCCGCGGCCGTGGTGGCCTTCTTGGCCGGGGTCGCCTTCTTGGCGGCGGCCGTGGTGGTCTTCTTCGCGGGGGTCGCCTTCTTCGCGGCGGCCGCCGTGACCTTCTTCGCCGGGGTCGCCTTCTTCGCGGCGGCCTTCTTGGCGGTGGTCGCCCTCTTGGCGGCGGCCTTCTTCACGGTGGCGGAGGCGCCACCGCTCAGGCTGCCCTTGGGGGCCTTCTTGACGGAGACCTCGCCGCCCTTGGGGAGCTTCTTCGAGCCGCTGACCAGGTCCTTGAAGCCCTGACCGGCACGGAAGCGCGGGACCGAGGTCTTCTTGACCCGCACCCGCTCACCCGTCTGCGGGTTGCGGGCGTAGCGGGCCGGACGGTCGACCTTCTCGAACGAGCCGAAACCCGTCACCGAGACCCGGTCGCCCCCGACCACGGCACGCACGATGGCGTCGAGCACGTGGTCGACGGCTTCGGCGGCCTGCTGGCGACCGCCCATCTTGTCGGCAATCGCTTCTACGAGCTGCGCCTTGTTCACGTCTTCCCCTTCGGAGACATTGCCAGAACGAAAGTGTTCAAGCTTTTTCGCACGTTAGGCATGTATATACCGCAAATCAAACACGAAACGGGCTAATCACCCTAGTGCCGCAACGCGGAAGATCCGCTGCGGAGTTCTTGGTGTCAGTCGTCCTCTGGGAATCGGCCCTCGTCGAGGTCCTTCATCAACCGGTCCAGACGCGTTGCCGCGTCCTTGAGATCGTGCTTCGCCGCGGCCGTCACGACCAGCAGCTTCCGGGACAGCGCCATCCTTACGCCCTCCGGGACTTGCAGTGAGCGCACTCTTGTGTGCGCTTCCTTCAATCGGGCGGCGACTGACTCGTAGAGCTCGAGTTGGCTGTCGCGTTCCATGCACCGATTGTGCCATCTAGGGCGAGTTGTCGCCCGACAGGGTCTCAACAAGCGACTGCGCCCCCCACCGGGCGGTGGGGGGCGCAGTCGTGGAAAAGCGCTGCTCAGACCGTAATTGTACGGGGCTTGTGGGCCGGTCGTGACGTCTCGTACGCCGCGATGTCGGCTTCGTTCTGAAGGGTGAGGCTGATGTCGTCGAGACCGTTCAGGAGCCGCCAGCGCGCGTTCTCGTCGAGCTCGAAGTCGGCGTCGATCCCGGCGGCCAGGACCTTGCGCTGCTCCAGGTCGACGGTGACCTCGGCGGTCGGGTCGGCCTCGGTCAGCTCCCAGAGCGCGTCGACCGTCTCCTGCGGCAGGACCACGGTGAGCAGGCCGTTCTTCAGCGAGTTGCCGCGGAAGATGTCGGCGAAGCGGGCGGAGATCACGGCCTGGAAGCCGTAGTTCTGGAGCGCCCAGACGGCGTGCTCGCGGGAGGAGCCGGTGCCGAAGTCGGGGCCGGCGACCAGGACGGAGGCGCCCTGCCGCTCCGGGCGGTTGAGGACGAACTGCTCGTCCTTGCGCCAGGCCTCGAAGAGACCGTCCTCGAAGCCGTCGCGGGTGACCTTCTTGAGCCAGTGCGCCGGGATGATCTGGTCGGTGTCGACGTTGCTGCGGCGCAGCGGGACGGCCCGGCCGGTGTGCGTGGTGAAAGCTTCCATGGTTCCTCAGACCCCCGCGGTGGTGGCGACGTCGGACAGATCGGCCGGGGAGGCCAGATGGCCCAGGACGGCGGTGGCGGCGGCGACCTGGGGCGAGACCAGGTGGGTCCGGCCGCCCTTGCCCTGCCGGCCCTCGAAGTTACGGTTCGAGGTGGACGCGGAGCGCTCACCGGGAGCCAGTTGATCGGGGTTCATGCCCAGGCACATCGAGCAGCCCGCGTGCCGCCATTCGGCGCCGGACTCCTTGAAGACCTTGTCCAGGCCCTCCTCGACGGCCTGCAGGGCGACGCGCACCGAGCCGGGAACGACCAGCATGCGGACGCCGTCGGCGACCTTGCGGCCCTCCAGCAGGGCGGCGGCGTTGCGCAGGTCCTCGATGCGGCCGTTGGTGCAGGAGCCTACGAAGACGGTGTCGACCCTGATGTCGCGCAGCGGCTGTCCTGCGGTCAACCCCATGTACTCCAGGGCCTTTTCGGCGGCCAGGCGCTCCGAAGCGTCTTCGTACGAAGCCGGGTCGGGGACGTTCGCCGAAAGCGGTGCGCCCTGGCCCGGGTTGGTGCCCCAGGTGACGAACGGCGCCAGGGAGACGGCGTCGATGACGACCTCGGCGTCGAAGACCGCGTCCTCGTCGGACTTCAGGGTCTTCCAGTACGCGACGGCGGCGTCCCAGTCCTCGCCCTCGGGGGCGTGGGCGCGGCCCTTCAGATAGGCGAAGGTGGTCTCGTCGGGGGCGATCATGCCCGCGCGGGCGCCGGCCTCGATCGACATGTTGCAGATGGTCATCCGGGCCTCCATCGAGAGCTTCTCGATGGCGGAGCCGCGGTACTCCAGGATGTAGCCCTGGCCGCCGCCGGTGCCGATCTTGGTGATGATCGCCAGGATCAGGTCCTTGGCGGTGACGTCCTCGGGCAGCTCGCCGTCGATCGTGATGGCCATGGTCCGGGGGCGGGCCAGCGGCAGCGTCTGGGTGGCGAGCACGTGCTCGACCTGGCTGGTGCCGATGCCGAACGCCAGCGCGCCGAAGGCGCCGTGCGTGGAGGTGTGCGAGTCGCCGCAGACGACGGTGGTGCCCGGCTGGGTCAGGCCCAGCTGCGGTCCCACCACGTGGACGACGCCCTGCTCGACGTCGCCCAGCGGATGCAGCCGGACGCCGAACTCGGCACAGTTCTTCCGGAGGGTCTCCAGCTGTGCGCGGGAGACCGGGTCGGCGATCGGCTTGTCGATGTCGAGGGTCGGGGTGTTGTGGTCCTCGGTGGCGATGGTGAGGTCGAGGCGCCGCACCTGCCGGCCGTTCTGGCGCAGACCGTCGAAGGCCTGGGGGCTGGTCACCTCGTGCAGCAGGTGCAGATCGATGAAGAGGAGGTCGGGCTCGCCCTCGGCGCGCCGGACGACGTGGTCGTCCCAGACCTTCTCCGCGAGTGTCCTACCCATCGCTTTCCCTCCGGCCGACGTCTACGCCGGCACAACTAGAGACCCGTTTCGCGGGCCGTTGTGCGGCCGCCTCACCAGAGTGACAAGTTCCGCAGGAAATTGAACTTGCGTTTCACAGAGTGAGACGCGAATATCGTTGCATGGACAACTCTAGCGGCGTAGGCGTTCTCGACAAGGCAGCCCTTGTCCTGAGCGCCCTGGAGTCCGGTCCGGCCACCCTCGCAGGACTGGTCGCGGCGACGGGACTCGCACGACCCACGGCACACCGACTGGCCGTGGCACTGGAACACCACCGGATGGTGGCGCGTGACATGCAGGGCCGGTTCATCCTCGGACCGCGCCTCGCGGAGCTCGCCGCCGCGGCCGGCGAGGACCGCCTGCTCGCGACCGCGGGCCCGGTTCTCACGCATCTGCGCGATGTCACCGGCGAGAGCGCCCAGCTCTACCGCCGGCAGGGCGACATGCGCATCTGCGTGGCGGCCGCCGAGCGGCTCTCGGGTCTGCGGGACACCGTCCCCGTCGGCTCGACGCTGACGATGAAGGCCGGCTCCTCGGCGCAGATCCTGATGGCCTGGGAGGAGCCCGAGCGGCTCCACCGCGGGCTCCAGGGCGCCCGCTTCACGGCGACGGCCCTGTCGGGCGTACGGCGCCGCGGCTGGGCCCAGTCGATCGGTGAGCGGGAGCCGGGCGTCGCGTCCGTCTCCGCGCCCGTACGCGGCCCGTCGAACCGCGTGGTGGCCGCCGTCTCGGTCTCCGGTCCGATCGAGCGTCTGACGCGCCACCCGGGCCGTATGCACGCCCAGGCCGTCATCGACGCCGCGGCCCGTCTCTCCGAGGCGCTCCGCCGCACCGGCTGACGTTCTCCCTGCCCTCTGTTCGTACCGGCCCACCGCTTCAACGCCGCAGCGGTGGGCCGGAGTTGTCCGTAGGCACGGCACCGAACAGCGAAGAAGCCCTCCCCCGAAGGGAAGGGCTTCTTCGTTCTGTACCCCCGACCGGATTCGAACCGGCGCTACCGCCTTGAGAGGGCGGCGTGCTAGGCCGCTACACAACGGGGGCCTTTGCGGATCAGATCCGCGGGTGCAGATGAGCTCTGCGAGCTGGCCTACCTGGACTCGAACCAAGAATGACGGTACCAGAAACCGTAGTGTTGCCAATTACACCATAGGCCATGGTGGTTACACCGTACCCCCGACCGGATTCGAACCGGCGCTACCGCCTTGAGAGGGCGGCGTGCTAGGCCGCTACACAACGGGGGCCCTAGCGATCCCACCCGGCCGAAACCGGGTGATGTCACCGTAGATCCACCGGGAGCTACCCAAGTGACCTACAGGATGGATCTGTACCCCCGACCGGATTCGAACCGGCGCTACCGCCTTGAGAGGGCGGCGTGCTAGGCCGCTACACAACGGGGGCTTTGTGGATGCCTATCCACGGGTTGCAGATGAGCTCTGCGAGCTGGCCTACCTGGACTCGAACCAAGACTAACGGAACCAGAAACCGTCGTGCTGCCAATTACACCATAGGCCACCGGAACAACGTCCCCACCAGGGGGATCTTGCTCGGCTTGCGCTTTTCGGGTTCTTGCCTTTCGGCTTGTTCCCCTCGGCGCAGAAAGAACATTACCCGAAGGTGGACGGTGCTCCAAAACGGGTATGGCCTCCGAGCAGGGCCGGGAGCTGGCGGAGGTCGGTGATCCGGTTCAGCTCGGGCCTGCCCCCGGTGTCCGCGCGGTCCAGCCAGATGCCCCGCAGCCCCGCCTCCACGGCGCCCCTGGCGTCGATGTCCGGCTGGTCCCCCACGTACGCCACCTCGCTCGGGCGCAGGTCAAGGGCGGTACAGGCGGCGTGGAAGGCCTCCACGGCCGGCTTGGCCACCCCGAGCTCCGCCGCGCACAGGACGGCCTCGAAGCGGTCCCGTACACCGAGGACCCGCAGCTTCCGGTCCTGGTTGTGGAGGCTGGAGTTGGACAGAATCCCGTGACGATAGTCATCGGCCAGCAGGTCGAGAACGGGGAGGGCGTCGGGGAAGAGCTCCCAGGCCGCCTCGTAGTGGGAGACGTACCGCTCGAACCAGCCGTCGGCCTCCGCGGCGGTCAGGCCGGGCTGCGCCAGGAAGTCCCGGACGCGCTCCCGCCGCTGCTCCTGGAAGTCGACCCCGCCGGCCTCGAAACGGCGCCAGTGGAGCGCGGTCAGCTCCCGCCAGCGGCCGAGGGCCTGGTCGACGGATGCGTATCCGTCGACCAGGCCCTCGGCCGTCAGGTGCGCGCTCATGCCGACGTGGTCGGCGCGGGCGTAGTCGAAGATCGTGTCGTCGACGTCCCACAGCACCGCGCGGATGGTCATGGTCCGACCGTACCGCGCGGCGGCGGTCAGGCGGGGGCGAAGCGGAAGACGCGGAAGTCGGTGACGAAGCAGACGGCCCCGCCGTCGGCGGCGCGGCCGATCCAGGTCGGGTAGCAGCCGTCGCCCCAGCCCGAGCCGAAGACGGCGACGGTGTGGCCGTCCGCCCCCTCGGCGAGGAAGGCCGTCGGGCCGGGCGGCCCGCTGTCCATCGCCTCCCAGACGACACCCTCCTCGTCCTCGGTGCCGGGGAAG
The DNA here is from genome assembly GCF_014451325.2 of Streptomyces sp. CB02980. Taxonomy (GTDB): domain Bacteria; phylum Actinomycetota; class Actinomycetes; order Streptomycetales; family Streptomycetaceae; genus Streptomyces. The sequence continues at coordinate 171,908 of NZ_JACSCH020000006.1, forward strand.
GCGTGGTGGGCGGAGGCGTCGAGGAAGCAGCCGACGCCGGCGTCCACGCCGTAGCCGAAGAACTCGCCGTCGGCGAGCTCCGCCAGGTCCTGGCCGGGGACCAGGGCGGGCTCCCAGCTGACGGCGGGGGCGTCCCGGACCACCAGCCGGGCGGCGGCGATCACGCGGTTCCGGAAGGGGTGCTCGACATCGGCCACGACGGTCTGGACCGGGTAGCTCCCGGGCGGGACCGTGACGGTGAAGGGCGCGGGCCGCTCGTCGTCGTCCCCGAGGTGGACGACCGGGTCGCAGGCCACCAGCCGCCCGGTGGGCAGGCCGAGCTCTCCGAGCTCCGTCACGGTGAAGGCGGCGCCCCCGCCCCCGGGCGGGGCGGCGGCTCCCGCCGTGAACCAGCGGGTGCAGTCCGGTGGGGTCGAAGTCATGAACCGAGGCTAGGGGGTGGGTACGACAGCGAGGGGCGGCGGCCTCTGCGGCCGCCGCCCCTCGTCGCGTTGCGGAAGCCGTCAGGCGGCGAGCTTCGCCAGAGCCGCGTCGATGCGGGTCAGGGTCTTCTCCTTGCCCAGGATCTCCAGGGACTCGAAGAGCGGCAGGCCGACCGTGCGGCCGGTGACGGCCACGCGGACCGGGGCCTGCGCCTTGCCGAGCTTGAGGCCGTGGGCCTCGCCGGCGGCCAGCACGGCGTTCTTGAGGGACTCGGGGTCGCTCCAGTCGGCGCCTTCGAGCTTCTCGCGGGCGGTGGTGAGGAGGGCCGCGGGCTCGCCCTTCATCGCCTTGTCCCACGAGGGCTGGTCGAAGACCGGCTCCGACAGGAAGAGGAAGTCCACGTTGGCCGTGATGTCCGAGAGGACGGTGACGCGGGTCTGGGCGTGCGGCGCGATGGCCTCCCAGGCGGTCCGGTCGAAGTCCTCGGGCGCCCAGTTGGCGAAGGGGGCCCGCAGCCAGGGCTCGCAGGCCTCGGCGAACGCCTTCACGTCCAGCATGCGGATGTGGTCGGCGTTGATCGACTCGGCCTTCTTGAGGTCGAAGCGCGCCGGGTTGGCGTTGACGTCGGCGATGTCGAACTTCGCCACCATCTCGGGGATGGTGAAGATGTCCTGGTCGGCCGAGAAGGACCAGCCGAGGAGCGAGAGGTAGTTCAGCAGGCCCTCGGGGAGGAAGCCGCGCTCCCGGTAGAGGTTGAGGGAGGCTTCCGGGTCACGCTTGGAGAGCTTCTTGTTGCCCTCGCCCATCACGTACGGCAGGTGGCCGAAGGAGGGGATCTCCTTGGCGACGCCCAGCTCGATGAGCGCCTTGTAGAGCGCGACCTGGCGGGGGGTGGAGGAGAGCAGGTCCTCGCCGCGCAGGACGTGGGTGATCTCCATCAGGGCGTCGTCGACCGGGTTGACCAGGGTGTACAGCGGGGCGCCGTTGGCCCGGAGGATGCCGTAGTCCGGCACGTTCTCCGGGGTGAAGGTGAGCTCGCCGCGGACCAGGTCCGTGAAGGTGATCGGCTCGTCGGGCATCCGGAAGCGGACGATCGACGCGCGGCCCTCGGCCTCGTACGCCGTCTTCTGCTCGGCGGTGAGGTCGCGGCAGTGGCCGTCGTAGCCGGAGGGGCGGCCGGCGGCGCGGGCGGCGGCGCGGCGCTCGTCGAGCTCCTCGGTGGTGCAGTAGCAGGGGTACGCGTACCCGCCGGCGAGCAGCTTGTCGGCGACGTCCTTGTAGATGTCCATCCGCTGCGACTGCCGGTACGGGGCGTGCGGGCCACCGACCTCCGGACCCTCGTCCCAGTCGAGGCCGAGCCACTTCAGGGAGTCGAGCAGCTGGTTGTACGACTCCTCGGAGTCGCGCGCAGCGTCGGTGTCCTCGATGCGGAAGACCATGGTGCCCTCGTTGTGCCGGGCGAAGGCCCAGTTGAAGAGGGCGGTGCGGACCAGACCCACGTGGGGGTTGCCGGTCGGCGAGGGACAGAAACGGACGCGGATGTTCGCGTTAGCCACGCTTGATCACCCTATTGGTGAGAGTGCCGATGCCTTCGATGGTGACGGCGACCTCGTCGCCGACGTTGAGGGGGCCGACCCCGGCGGGGGTGCCGGTGAGGATGACGTCTCCGGGGAGCAGCGTCATGGCCTCGGTGATGTGGACGACCAGGTCCTCGATGGAGCGGATCATGTCGCTCGTCCGACCCAGCTGGCGCTGTTCGCCGTTGACCGTGGCCTGGATGGTCAGGTCGCTCGCGGCAGCGATGCTCAGGTCCGTCTCGACCCAGGGTCCCAGCGGGCAGGAGGTGTCGAAGCCCTTGGCGCGGGCCCACTGCTTCTCGCGCTGCTGGGCGTCGCGGGCGGTGACGTCATTGGCGCAGGTGTAGCCGAAGATGACGTCCTTCACGCGCTCGCGGGGCACCTCGCGGCACATGCGGCCGATGACCACGGCCAGTTCGGCCTCGTGGTGCAGCTCGTTGGAGAAGGAGGGGTACTCGATGGCGTCGCCGGGGCCGATCACCGAGGTGGTGGGCTTGAAGAAGGCGACGGGAACGTCGGGGACCTCGTTGCCGAGTTCGGCGGCGTGCTCCGCGTAGTTGCGGCCGATGGCCACGACCTTGTTGGGGAGCACGGGCGGCAGGAGCCGTACCTTGCTCAGCGGGACCTTGGTGCCGCTGAGCTCGAAGTCGGTGTACGGGATGCCCTTGATGATGTCGAGGACGAGGCCGCCGGACTCGACGGTTCCCTCGCCCTCGACGGCGCCGAAGGCCACATTGCCGTCGATGGAGAATCTGGCGATGCGCACGAGTGCTGTCGCCCCTCACTTGGTGCTGGCTGGAGTCTGACGCTCCAGGCTAACGCGGCGCGGGGCGGCCGACCGGCGATGTCACCGGGCCCGTGACAAGGATGACGCGGGTGGCTCCGGGGGTGGCGTCAGCGGGACGCGGAGGCGTACGGCTGGGGCTGGTACGGGGCCGGGGGCTGCATGAGGACGGTGCGGCGCGGGTTGGCCGTCTTCGCCGGCAGCTCGACCGCGTACTCGGGCAGGGCGACCCTGCCGAGCTCTGCGGCGTCCGAGAGGTGGACGAGGGTGGAACGGCGGGGGTTGGCCGTGGTGCCGGGCGTCGTCGTCTTCATCGCGGTGATCTGACCTTGTTCCGGAACGGGCGCCGCGTTCGGGCGCGAGGGGGTGTAAAGCGTCAGGCTAAACATGCGATTCCCTTCGAATGCATGGCTAAGACATCGATCATCGTGTGAGTTTGCTCACCACGGGCGACATATTCCGGGCATTACGGACTGTCGCCTGTCGTCACGGAAAGGGACATTCCGCCACTGAATGCTCTATTCCGCTCCTGATCATGGCGACTGGGACACACGGGTACGCGCAGTCATTGGAGAGGAAAAGTCCGAATCCTCCGCGATCATCTTCTACATGGGGTGACACTGTGCGTACGGGTTGTCATGACCCTCCCGGCGCGACACGCGGCCCTTGTTGGAGGTCCGGCACTGTGCTGGAATTCCACGCACCGCCGCGGGATTCAAGCCGGCACGCAGAAGGCGCAACGCAGCGCCGGCCTAGTGGCGGGGAAGGGGGAACTGCGCCGGTCACCGACGACCACCTGGGGTGCCCTCCACGCACCCCGATTGACGCCGACACCGTCCTCTCCGCTCATCCGGAAGGACGCCTGGTCCAGAGGTTGCGACGCTAGTGCAGGGACGTTTCAAGAGGGATGGCTCGGGGTCTCCCCAGGCCCGTAAGGGCCGAGCCGATGCTCCGGCGGAGCAGGAACCGCGTGCCGGGACCGACCGCGGTCCCTCGGCCTCGCACACCCCGAACCAGGGTCAGGGCCCGACCGGCGAGAGCGGTGAAGGCGGCAGGCGCACGAGCGCCGCGGCCGCTTCCGCCGAGCCGTCCGACGCACCCCCCAAGGTCCGGGCCGAGAACGAGGTCGGCCCTCGAATAGCCCTGCGCAACTGGCGCATCTCCACGCGCCTGGTCGCGCTCCTCACCCTCCCCGTGGTCGCCGCGACCACCCTGGGCGGCATCCGCATCAGCGAGTCGCTCCAGGACATGGAGCAGCTCGACCACATGCAGCTGCTCACCAAGCTGACCCGAGAGGCCACCGACCTCGCGCAGGCCCTCCAGTCCGAGCGCGACCTCTCCGCGGGTCCGCTCGCCAACGGCCGCCCGGTCAGCGACTACCAGGTCGCCAACCCGCGCCGGAAGACGGACCTCGAGTACAAGGCCTTCCTCCAGGCCACGGAGGCCATCCCGGCCACCGAGGGCGACGAGGCGCTGCGCAGCATCCGGCAGAACGTCAACCAGATCGCCTCGCAGGTCAGCGGTCTGCACACGATCCGGAGCAACGCGTACGAGAAGGACGTCTCCCACTCGGTGACGGTCGAGGCGTACAGCCGTCTCATCCGCTCGCTGCTCAGCCTGTCCCAGGACATGGCGCAGGCGACCAGCAACCCCGAGATGATCAAGCGGACCCGCGCGCTCGCCGCGTTCTCGTCCGCCAAGGAGTACGCCTCCATCCAGCAGGCGATCATCGCCGCGGCGCTGCCGCCGAGCGACCGGACCTCCGGTGACATCCAGCAGGGTGACCGCCTCTACGCCGAGGCCGCGCTCAACTCCGAGGGCCGCGAGCTCCAGTCCTTCCAGGCGATCTACGAGTCGACCGGTGGCGACGCCACCGAGCGGACCGCGTCCCTGAACACCGGCAACCCGTCGATCACCGCCGCCGAGAAGTACGCCGAGCGTGTCCTCAACATGGACAACGCCATGAAGAGCGGCCCCCGGCGCGGCCACCTCAACTTCACCGACGAGTACGGCACCAAGATCGCCACCATGAACCGCATCGAGCGCGGTCTGCTCGGCGACATGGAGACCCTGGCCCGTGAGCTCCGCCAGGAGTCGCAGCGGGACGCCATCGTCAACGGTGCGCTGATCCTCCTCGTCCTCGGCGTCTCGCTCATCGGCGCCTTCGTCGTGGCCCGGTCCATGATCCGCTCGCTGCGCCGGCTCCAGGACACCGCGACCAAGGTCGCCCAGGAACGCCTGCCCGAGCTCGTCAAGCAGCTCTCCGAGTCCGACCCGCAGGACGTCGACACCTCCGTCGAGTCCGTCGGTGTGCACTCCCGGGACGAGATCGGCCAGGTGGCCGCGGCCTTCGACGACGTGCACCGCGAGGCCGTCCGTCTCGCCGCCGAGCAGGCCCTCCTCCGGGGCAACGTCAACGCGATGTTCACCAACCTCTCGCGCCGTTCCCAGGGCCTCATCCAGCGTCAGCTCTCGCTCATCTCCGAACTGGAGTCGCGCGAGGCCGACCCGGACCAGCTGTCCTCGCTCTTCAAGCTCGACCACCTCGCGACGCGTATGCGCCGTAACGGTGAGAACCTCCTCGTCCTCGCCGGTGAGGAGCCCGGCCGCCGCTGGACCCGCCCGGTCCCGCTGGTCGACGTGCTCCGTGCCGCCGCCTCCGAGGTGGAGCAGTACGAGCGCATCGAACTCGCCTCGGTCCCCGCGACCGAGGTCGCCGGCCGGGTCGTCAACGACCTCGTCCACCTCCTCGCCGAGCTGCTCGAGAACGCCACCTCGTTCTCCTCGCCGCAGACGAAGGTCCGGGTCACCGGTCACGCGCTGCCCGACGGCCGGGTGCTCGTCGAGATCCACGACACCGGCATCGGCCTCTCCCCCGAGGACCTCGCCGCGATCAACGAGCGGCTCGCCTCGCCGCCCACCGTGGACGTCTCCGTCTCCCGCCGCATGGGTCTCTTCGTGGTCGGCCGCCTGTCCCTGCGACACGGCATCCGCATCCAGCTGCGCCCCTCCGACTCGGGCGGCACCACCGCGCTCGTCATGCTGCCGGTCGACGTCGCCCAGGGCGGCAAGAAGCCGATGCCCAAGCCGGGTGCCGGTGGCCAGGGCGCGATGCCGCCGGGTGCCGGTGGCCAGGGCGGCCGGCTTCCCGCCGGTCCCGGCGCGGCCGGTGGCCCCGGCGGGCGTCCGGGCCAGGGCGGTGCGCCCTCGGGCGGCCTGCTCGGCGGTGGCGCTCCGCGCGGCCAGGTCGGTACGAGCGGTCCCCGGGCCGCGCTGCCCGCCCGTGACGGTGCGCCGCTCGCCGGTGGCCCGCAGGGCGCCCCGCAGTCCCGGACCCCGCAGCCGCAGAACGCCTCGCTCGACCGGACCGGTCAGCTGCCGCAGATCCCCCAGGCCCCGCAGGCCCCGCAGAGCGGCGATCCGCTGCGGCCCGGCCCCGGTGGCGGCGGTCTCATCGGCGGCGCCGCGAGCGCCATCCCGTCCCGCACGGACGTGTGGGGCAGCCAGGGCTCCCCGCAGGCCGGACCCGGCGCGCCGCGGCACGCACCGCAGGGCCAGGGTCAGGGCCAGGGTCAGGGCCCGGGTGCCCAGCAGACCGGTGGGTACGAGTTCCCGCGCGCCGAGCTGCCGGGGGGCAACCCCCAGCCGCAGCGCCCGCAGGCGGCGAGCTGGGGCAACGAGCAGGCCCAGCAGCCGGTCCGCCGCGCACAGCAGGAGATGTCCCCGCTGGACGCCCCGCGCGGTCACGAGGACCCGGAGACGACCGGCTCCTTCGCCGCCCCGGCGCCCCAGGGCCCCGGTTCCACGGGCCAGTTCCCGCGCCCGGACTTCGGTGCTCCGCAGCCGTCGCAGGGCCGCCCGCAGCAGACCCCGCAGCAGCAGGCGCCGCAGGTGTACCAGGGCGGTGTCCAGGACCCGGCGTCGACGGCGCAGTTCCCGCGCCCCGACTTCGGTGCTCCGCAGGGCCCCGGCTCCACCGGCCAGTTCGCGCGGCCCGACTTCAACAGCCCGCAGCAGGCCCCGCAGCAGCAGGGCTACCAGGGCGGCCAGCAGCAGCAGTTCGGCCGGCAGCCCTACGTACCGCAGGCCCAGCAGCAGGCCCAGCAGCAGGCCCCGCAGGCGCCGGCCCCGCGTCAGCACACCGGCGGCGGCGACTTCGGCGCCCCGCGCCAGGAGCCGGTCCAGCCGCAGCAGCAGCGTCAGCCGCAGGGCCAGCAGCCGCAGCTCCAGCAGCCGCGCCGCCCGGAGGCACTGCCGCCGGCGGGCGCGGGCGACGGCCGTACGCCGCTGTACGACACGCTGGAGACCAACTGGTTCCACCAGGAGCAGGCCCAGCAGCAGGCCCAGCAGCAGGCGCAGACCCCGGTCGCGCCGCAGTCGGCCGCTCCGGCGCAGCGTCCGGCCGGTGACCCGGCCGACGGTCGCCAGAACGGCGGGGCCGCCTGGCGGACCTCGCCCAACGACGAGTTGGTGCGCCAGGCCGAGCGGGTGCGCAAGCCCGCGGCCGGCGGTGTCACCACCTCTGGCCTTCCCCGGCGTGTGCCGAAGGCCAACCTCGTACCCGGGACCGCACAGGAGCAGGCCAACACGGCCGGCCCCCAGGTCTCGCGTGCACCCGACGACGTCCGCGGCCGGCTGACCAATCTGCGCCGCGGTATCCAGCAGGGCCGGCAGGCAGGTAACTCGACCACGGGTAATCACCACCTCGGTCCGAACCATCAGCAGGAGCGTTAGTTGAACGCGATGAGCCAGGCGGCGCAGAATCTGAACTGGTTGATCACCAACTTCGTGGACAACACCCCTGGGGTGTCCCACACGGTGGTGGTCTCCGCCGACGGACTCCTGCTGGCCATGTCCGAAGGATTCCCCCGCGACCGTGCCGACCAGCTGGCGGCGGTCGCGTCCGGACTGACCTCGCTGACCGCGGGTGCGTCCCGGATCTTCGAGGGGGGCCCCGTCGCGCAGACCGTGGTGGAGATGGAGCGCGGCTTCCTCTTCCTCATGTCGGTCTCCGACGGTTCCTCGCTGGCCGTGCTCGCGCACCCCGAGTGCGACATCGGCCTCGTCGGCTACGAGATGACGCTGCTGGTCGACCGGGCCGGCAGTGTCCTCACCCCGGATCTCCGTGCGGAGCTCCAGGGAAGCCTGCTCCACTAGCCGGTTCGCTTTCCGGACAGAACCTCACCGCACGACCGATCGACAGGGCGGTACGCCCCTCCGTACCGCCCTGGCACCGTTATCCGTCCGGCCGCCCCACCCGGCCCCCCACCGGCCCCATCAGACGGCAGAAGGTTTGCCGTCACGCCCGGAGGATTCATGACCCCGCCCCCCGCCTCTCACGATCCGTACGGCGCCTCAGTCGACGAGTACGGACATGAGGGCGACCAGCCGCTGGTGCGTCCGTACGCGATGACCGGCGGCCGGACCCGGCCGCGCTACCAGCTCGCCATCGAGGCACTGGTCAGCACCACGGCCGACCCGGCGCACCTCGCCACGCTCCTCCCGGAACACCAGCGGATCTGCCACCTGTGCCGTGAGGTCAAGTCGGTGGCCGAGGTGTCGGCACTGCTGTCGATGCCCCTCGGTGTCGCCCGCATCCTCGTCGCCGACCTGGCGGAGGCCGGCATGGTGGCGATCCACCAGCCGGGCAACGGAGAGACCGGCGGCACGCCGGACGTGACTCTGCTCGAAAGGGTGCTCAGTGGACTTCGCAAGCTCTAGCGGCGGTGCGGCCCGTTCGACCACCAGCGCGAAGATCGTGGTGGCGGGCGGCTTCGGCGTGGGCAAGACCACGTTCGTCGGCGCCGTGTCCGAGATCAACCCGCTGCGTACCGAGGCCGTCATGACGTCCGCCTCCGCGGGCATCGACGACCTCACGCACACCGGTGGCAAGACGACGACGACCGTCGCCATGGACTTCGGCCGCATCACCCTGGACCAGGACCTGATCCTGTACCTCTTCGGTACGCCGGGCCAGGACCGCTTCTGGTTCATGTGGGACGACCTGGTCCGCGGCGCCATCGGCGCCGTGGTGCTCGTCGACACCCGCCGTCTCGCCGACTGCTTCCCCGCGGTCGACTACTTCGAGAACAGCGGCCTGCCGTTCGTCATCGCCCTCAACGGCTTCGACGGCAGCCAGCCCTACCAGCCCGAGGAGGTCCGCGAGGCCCTCCAGATCGGCCCCGGCACCCCCATCATCACCACCGACGCCCGGCACCGCGCCGACGCCAAGAGCGCGCTCATCACCCTTGTCGAGCACGCCCTCATGGCCCGTCTCAAGTAGTCGGACGACCGGGACGGTCGTCCTGTGCCACGCGGGGGGCGGTCTGTGTCGTTCGACACGACCGCCCGCGCGTTCATAACATTTCGACAGAGAATTGGGGCGCCTCGGACACCCGACGCATCCGATCGGTGTCGCTGCGCTCACCTGAGCCCCGTCTTTTGGCGGGGCTCGCTCTTTATGCCCGTTTTATACGAGGCGTAGGCCCGTGAAACCGGCCGCATCCCACTGTTTGGAACCGACCCCCTTCACGTGCTGCAATTCATGAACTCCCGAGTAGTACGGCCCTGAACGAAACACCGGCACAACGTAGGTGCCGACGCCGAGAGGTTGTTGGTCGAGTGAGGCGCAGCAAGGAAAGCTCCGCGGAGCAGGAGACACGGGGCAACTTCACCCCGCCGTCGCGCACGGCGATGTCGCCCGCGGACGTGCCCGTGACGCAGCCCTCCGTGGCCGCCTCCCCGGGCAGCTCCAGCAAGCTCTCGCCCCGCAACTGGCGGGTGCCCACCAGGCTGAACGCGATCCTCTGCGTACCCGTGCTGGTCGGCCTCGTCATGGGCGGCTTCCAGGTCAAGGGGTCGATCGACACCTGGCAGGAGGCGCAGGACGCCGAGAAGACGGCGCTCATCGTGCGCGCCGCCTCTGAGTACAGCACCGCCCTGCTCAACGAGCGCGACCTCACCGCGGGCCCCCTGCTGGCGGCGAAGACCGCCGAGGACCGCAAGAGCGACGAGGTCACGAGGGCGTACGCCGCGACCGACGCCGCCAAGGTGAAGTTCGACGAGGCAGCCCAGGACCTGCCCTCGGGCCAGGGTCTGGAGCGCCGGCTGAACCTCTTCCGGGAGGAGGAGCCGAAGCTCGAGGCGCTGCGCAAGGCCGCGTACACCCGCTCCCTCGACCCGGTGAACACCCAGCTCCAGTACACCGGCGTCCAGCACTACCTCACCGAGTTCTCCAACGAGCTCGGCCTCGGCACCGGCAACGTCACGGCCTACGGCCGCAGCGTCTACGCCATCCAGCTGGCCAAGGGCGCCGAGTCCCTCCAGCGCTCCATAGGCACCCAGCTCCTGGTCCGGCCCAGCCGCACCGAAGCCGTCTTCGCCCAGCAGTCCGTGGCGTTCAACTCGTACAACTACCTGGAGCAGATCGCCCTCGGCGAGTTCTCCTCCGGTGGTATGCCCGAGGACGTCGAGATGCTGAAGAAGGTCATGGCGGGCAAGGCCGCCGAGGGCGCCAAGCAGATGCAGGCCGCCGGCCTCGACCTGCCCAAGGGCAAGGACGGCTCCGTCTACTCGGGCGCGGCCACCGCGATCGGCACCGCGAAGGACCCCGAGGGCCTCGCGTCGCTCAAGGCCAAGGGCATCACGGCCGAGACCTGGGTGGCGATCGCCACCGCCAAGTTCGAGGGCTACTCCGAGGTCGAGAAGGCCCTGGTCGACAAGGCCGTGGCCGAGGCGATCAAGATCTCCGACGAGGCCAAGACGGACGCCTGGGTCAACGGTGGCATCGTCGTCATCGCCCTGCTCGCCGCCTTCATCCTCGCCGGGATGATGGCCCGCCAGATGAGCCGCGCGATGCAGCAGCTGCGGACCGCCGCCTTCGGCATCGCCGAGCAGCGTCTGCCGATGCTGGTCGACCAGCTGTCCCGTACCGAGCCCGGCCGCGTCGACACCCGCGTGCAGCCGATCCCGATCGACACGCAGGACGAGATCGGCGAGGTCGCCCGCGCCTTCGACCAGGTCCACCGCGAGGCCGTCCGGCTCGCCGCCGAGCAGGCCATGCTCCGGGGCAACGTCAACGCGATCTTCACCAACCTCTCGCGCCGCAACCAGTCGCTGATCGAGGGCCAGCTGACCCTCATCACCGACCTGGAGAACAACGAGGCCGACCCGGACCAGCTGGAGAACCTCTTCCGCCTGGACCACCTGGCGACCCGTATGCGCCGCAACGGCGAGAACCTCCTCGTCCTCGCCGGCGAGGAGCCGGGCCGCCGCTGGGACCAGCCGGTCCCGCTGGTCGACGTCATGCGTGCCGCCTCCTCCGAGGTGGAGCAGTACGAGCGCATCGAGCTGGCGGGCGTGCCGGAGGCCGAGATCCACGGCCAGGCCGTGACCGACCTCGTGCACCTGCTCGCCGAGCTCCTGGAGAACGCCACCACGTTCTCCTCCCCGCAGACCAAGGTCCGCGTCACCGCGACCCGTCTCCCCGACGGCCGTGTGATGGTCGAGATCCACGACAAGGGCATCGGCCTCACCGCCGAGGACTTCGCGGACATCAACCACAAGCTGGCCAACCCGCCGACCGTGGACGCGGCCGTCTCGCAGCGCATGGGCCTCTTCGTGGTCGGCCGGCTCGCCGACCGCCACGGCATCCGGGTCCAGCTGCGCCCCTCGGGCGAGCAGGCCGGTACGACCTCGCTGGTCATGCTGCCCGACGCGATCACGCACGGTGGCGGTGGCGAGCAGCCGCTCCAGGACGACTTCACGGTCTCGCAGATCATTCCGCAGCAGCATCAGCCGAGCGCCTTCGAGAGCGCCCCGCCGCAGCAGCAGCCGATGCTGACCGCCGCCGACCTCGGTTTCGACGACTCCCGCTACGAGCAGCCGGCCGAGGAGGAGCGTCAGCTCGACCCGGTCAACCGCTCGCTGAAGCGCGAGGGGCGGCGTGCCGCCCTGGAGGCCCAGACGCAGGGTGGCGACCGGCCGCTCTTCCGTGACGAGGCGGAGCAGCCGGACGAGTACGCGCAGCAGGGCCAGGAGTACGGGCAGGGTCAGGAGTACGGGCAGCAGCAGGGCCAGGAGTACCCGGCCGAGCAGTACGCCCCGGCGCAGGAGTACGGGCAGCAGCAGTCGCAGGGGTACGGCCAGGAGTACGCGGCCGGGTTCCCGCAGCAGCAGGACGGCTACGCGTACCCGCAGCAGGGCTACGAGGCCTACCCGCAGCAGGGCTATGCGGAAGCTTCGTACGAGACGCCGGGAACCGAACACCAGCAGTACGGCAATGCGTTCGATACCCAGTCCCACCAGGGAGACTGGCAGGATCAGGGCGCGTACCAGGGCGGCTACCAGCAGCCGTTCGGAGCGGAATCGGAATCTGCTCCGAGCGCTCCCGAACAGGCCCCCGACCGCGTAGGCTTCGACCGTCCGGGTCCGACCCCGAGTGCCGCCCCGGACGCCGGTCACGCGCTGACCGACGCCGGACTGCCGCGCCGCGGCAGCGTCGCCTCGCCGACCCAGCAGGCGCCGCAGCAGCAGGCACCGCAGCAGGCGAAGCCCGCGCAGCCGGCGCAGGAGCAGCAGCAGAACGACGCCGCCCCCACCGACGACTGGCGCTCGGCCAACGACGAGCGCTGGCAGCGGGCCGGGAAGCTGAAGGACCCGAAGGCGGGCGGGGTCACCTCGTCCGGTCTTCCCCGCCGGGTCCCGAAGGCCAACCTGGTCGAGGGCACGGCTGAGCAGACCCCGCAGGGCGGCCCCCAGGTCTCCCGCGCACCCGAGGACGTACGGGGCAGGTTGAGCAACCTGCGCCGCGGCGTCCAGCAGGGACGCAGCGCGGGAACGGACACGAACGGATCGGGCCTCGGCCCGGGCAGTACCTACAACCAGGAGCGTTAGTGTGAGCATGAGCCAGGCGGCGCAGAATCTGAACTGGTTGATCACCAACTTCGTGGACAACACCCCCGGGGTGTCCCACACGGTGGTGGTCTCCGCCGACGGACTCCTGCTGGCGATGTCCGAGGGTTTCCCCCGGGACCGCGCCGACCAGCTGGCGGCCGTCGCCTCCGGACTGACCTCGCTGACCGCGGGCGCGTCCCGGATCTTCGAGGGTGGTGCGGTCAATCAGACCGTGGTGGAGATGGAGCGCGGCTTCCTCTTCATCATGTCGATCTCGGACGGCTCCTCGCTGGCCGTGCTCGCCCACCCCGAGGCCGACATCGGTCTCGTGGGCTACGAGATGGCACTGCTCGTCGACCGCGCGGGCACCGTACTGACTCCTGACCTCCGGGCGGAGCTTCAGGGAAGTCTTCTCAACTAACAGACAGACAGTGCGTTTCGCGCCACCGCCCCGTAAGGTGCGGTGGCGCGGTTCAAGGGACATGGACCGCGAGGCAGTCGGAGGAGGAGACGTGGGAACACCACCGGGCTCAAGCCCTTACAACGGTTATGACGCGCACCAGGCGCCGCTCGGCGACACCGCGCAGAACCGGTTCAACTTTCCCTCCGCCCCGAGCAGACAGGGCGCGTCGCAGCCCTATCGGCAGCCTCACAACCAGCCCGCGGGTGCGCAGGGCTCCTCACGTGCTCCGTCCGCCGCAGGCTCCAGCAGCTCGGGCGGCGTGCACAACCCGCTGGTGCGTCCCTACGCGATGACCGGCGGCCGGACCCGGCCGCGCTACCAGCTCGCCATCGAGGCGCTGGTCAGCACGACGGCCGATCCCTCGCGGCTGCAGGGGCAGTTGCCCGAGCACCAGCGGATCTGCCGGCTGTGCATCGAGATCAAGTCGGTCGCCGAGATCTCGGCCCTCCTCTCCATCCCCCTCGGCGTCGCCCGGATCCTCGTCGCCGACCTGGCGGAGGCCGGACTTGTCGCCATTCACCAACCCGGCGGCGACGAGTCCGCCGGCGGCCAGCCAGCCGTGACACTGCTCGAAAGGGTGCTCAGTGGACTTCGCAAGCTCTAGCGGCGGTGCAGCCCGCTCAACCACCAGCGCGAAGATCGTGGTGGCGGGCGGCTTCGGCGTGGGCAAGACCACGTTCGTCGGCGCCGTCTCGGAGATCAACCCGCTGCGTACCGAAGCCGTCATGACGTCCGCCTCCGCGGGCATCGACGACCTCACCCACACCGGCGACAAGACGACGACGACCGTCGCCATGGACTTCGGCCGCATCACCCTGGACCAGGACCTGATCCTGTACCTCTTCGGTACCCCCGGTCAGGACCGCTTCTGGTTCATGTGGGACGACCTGGTCCGCGGCGCCATCGGCGCCGTCGTCCTGGTCGACACCCGCCGTCTCGCCGACTGCTTCCCCGCGGTCGACTACTTCGAGAACAGCGGCCTGCCGTTCGTCATCGCCCTCAACGGCTTCGACGGCAGCCAGCCCTACCAGCCCGAGGAGGTCCGCGAGGCCCTCCAGATCGGTCCGGACACCCCCATCATCACCACCGACGCCCGGCACCGCGCCGACGCCAAGAGCGCGCTCATCACGCTTGTCGAGCACGCCCTCATGGCCCGCCTGCGGTAGCTGTCCCCCGGCGCCCCGTACCGAAAGGCCGCGTTCCCCGTCGGGGACGCGGCCTTCGGCGTGTGCCAGGGTCCTCTGCGGCGTACCCGCCAAGGCCCTGTACGGCGCGTCAGGGCCCCAGAACGGTGCGTGAGGGCCTGAACGCACGAAAGAGGGCCGGAACCCGGTGATACCGGGTTCCGGCCCTCCTCGGTCGCTCAGCGCCAGCTGTGCGGCGCGCGGAAGCCGTGCTCGCGCTCCAGGCGGCGCCAGCCGGCCGTGGTGCGGCCGCGGTGGCCCGCGGCGGTGTCCTCGTCGGACCGGGCGGCGGCACGGGCGAGCAGGACGGCCGTGATGGCCGCCAGCTCCTCGGGGTCGGCGTGGCCCTTCTCGACACGGAGAAGGTTGGCAGGGGTTGTCACGTGGATGACTCCTCTTACTGAGGCGGGTTGCCGTGCTTGCGGGACGGCAGGTCGGCGTGCTTGGTGCGGAGCATCGCGAGGGACCTGATGAGCACCTGTCGGGTGTCGGCGGGGTCGATGACGTCGTCGACCAGGCCGCGCTCCGCCGCGTAGTACGGGTGCATCAGCTCGGCCTTGTACTCCTTGACCATGCGGGCTCGCATGGCCTCGGGGTCCTCGGCCTCCGCGATCTGCTTGCGGAAGATCACGTTGGCGGCGCCCTCGGCGCCCATGACCGCGATTTCGTTGGTGGGCCAGGCGTACGTCAGGTCGGCGCCGATGGACTGGGAGTCCATGACGATGTACGCGCCGCCGTAGGCCTTGCGCAGGATCAGGGAGATCCGGGGCACGGTCGCGTTGCAGTACGCGTACAGCAGCTTCGCGCCGTGCCTGATGATTCCACCGTGCTCCTGATCGACGCCCGGCAGGAAGCCGGGTACGTCCAGAAGGGTGATGATCGGAATGTTGAAGGCGTCGCACATCTGCACGAAGCGGGCGGCCTTCTCGGAGGCCTCGATGTCGAGGACACCGGCCAGCGTCTGCGGCTGGTTGGCGACGATGCCGACGACCTGGCCGTCGAGGCGGGCGAGCGCGCAGATGATGTTGCGGGCCCAGCGCTCGTGGATCTCCAGGTAGTCGCCGTCGTCGACGAGCTCCTCGATGACCTTGTGCATGTCGTACGGACGGTTGCCGTCGGCCGGGACCAGGTCGAGCAGGACCTCGGAGCGGCGGTCCGCCGGGTCCTCGGAGGCGACGGTCGGCGGGTTCTCGCGGTTGTTCTGCGGGAGCATCGACAGGAGGTAGCGGACCTCCGCGATGCAGGTCTCCTCGTCGTCGTACGCGAAGTGGGAGACACCGGAGACACCCGCGTGGACATCGGCGCCGCCGAGGCCGTTCTGGGTGATCTCCTCGCCGGTGACCGCCTTCACGACGTCCGGTCCGGTGATGAACATCTGCGAGGTCTCGCGGACCATGAAGACGAAGTCCGTCAGCGCCGGGCTGTAGGCCGCGCCGCCGGCGCACGGGCCGAGCATCACCGAGATCTGCGGGATGACACCGCTCGCGCGGGTGTTGCGCTGGAAGATGCCGCCGTAGCCGGCGAGCGCCGAGACGCCCTCCTGGATACGGGCGCCCGCGCCGTCGTTCAGGGAGACCAGCGGGGCACCGGCCGCGATGGCCATGTCCATGATCTTGTGGATCTTCGTCGCGTGGGCCTCGCCCAGCGCGCCGCCGAAGATCCGGAAGTCGTGCGCGTAGACGAAGACCGTCCGGCCCTCGACCGTGCCCCATCCGGTGATCACACCGTCGGTGTACGGCTTCTTCGCCTCCAGGCCGAAGCCCTGGGCGCGGTGCCGGCGGAGCTGCTCGACCTCGCTGAAGGAACCAGGATCGAGCAGCAGCTCGATGCGTTCGCGCGCCGTCAGCTTGCCCTTCGCGTGCTGGGCCTCGGTCGCGCGGTCACTCGGGCCGCGGAGGGCCTGCTCGCGCAGGACGTGCAGCTCGGCCACTCGGCCACGGGCGTCAGCGGGCTCGCTCGGGATCTGGTCCACAACGGTCATGTACCGACCCTACGAAGTCGGACAAGAAAACCCCGCCGTCGACTCCGTACAGTCTCCCGTGTCGATTCCTGGTGGGGCTGGACAGAACGACGAACTGTTCAGCACGAGTCAACAGTCAGGTACCCCTCGTGTTTGTAGGGGTTCAACATAGACCTCGGTGGGCCCGGATTCGTCGGCCCCTCGCCGGCCCCTCGTCTGCCCTACTCGCCCACAAGGTAGCCCATGGCGGCGAAGGGCCCGCGACCCCGAAGGGTCGCGGGCCCGTGTCCCGCCCCGCGGTCAGCCTCCGCAGTGGAAGCGGGCGCCGCCCCAGTCCGCGTGGTCGTTTCCGTTGCCGTCGCCGCCGTCGGAGACCACCAGATCGACCCAGGTGGCGCCGGTCACGTCGGCGGTGAGCGGCCAGGCGGCGTCCGTGGCCCTGAGGACCGGGGATTTCACCCGCTCGGCGCCGTCGGCGAGGACGCTGAACTGGACGGTGCCCCGGCTGGTCTGGACGTCGTCCACCCCGACCTCGGCGGTGAGCGAGGTGCAGCGGCCGCCCAGGTAGTAGCGGACCTTCGCCGGTGCGTGGCTGCCCAGGCCCTTGGCGTACGTCACTCCCCCGATCCGCAGCGGGGAGCCGTCGCCGGTGCCGGTCTCACCGTTGGAGAGGTCGCGCTCGACGGGGCCCCAGCCGTTGGTGGCCGAGGTCCAGTCGAGGTCGCTGGCCCAGCTGTCGGCGGTGGGCGGCGGGGGCAGCGTACGGACGGTGGTGGCGGCGGTGAGCTTCCGCTCCCCTTCCCCGAGGGCGTACGTGAGGGAGGCGGCCAGGCTGTACGGCCGGTAGGCCGCGTCCACCGGGGGCGTCACCTGCCAGGTGGCGGTGGCCTTCCCGCCCGGTGCGACGGTGCCGAGGGTGACGGGCGCGGCCGGTTCGGCGGTCCAGCCCGTCGGGAGGGTGAGCTCGGCCCGGGCGCCGGAGACGTCGGTGGCCTCGTCGTTGCCGAAGGTGGCCGTCACCTGGTTCGGGCGGCCGGGCTCCAGGGTCTCGGGCGCGGTGACGGTGAGCGTGCCGCAGGCGGCGCGCTCGGTCGCCGGGCCGAGGTCGGTGACGGTGAAGGCGTCGAGGACGAAGTCGGCGCCGTCCGGGGCGTCACCGCGCTTGCGCAGCCCGGTCCAGGTGTCGCCGCAGCCGGCGGTGACGGTCTCGGAGAAGTGCCCGCTGTCCCTCTGCTGTCCGATCGTGGTGCGGCGGGTCTCCACGGAGGTCCCGTTCGTCCGGTCGTAGCCGGTGATCCACTCGTACGCGCCCGCGTGGCTCGACCGGTAGTCGTACTCGACGCGGTAGGTGCGGCCGTCCTTCATGGGGACCGTCCAGGGCGCGGTCCGGTAGACGAGTCCGCTGTTCTCGTCGTGGGACTTGAGGGACTCGGCGCCGCCGATGACGTCGTCGATCAGCTTCCCGTTCCAGCCGGCCTGGGTGTAGGGGGCGTGGAGCTGGGCGATGTGGGTGCGCGGGTCGGTCGTACCGCCCGCGTCACCCTTGAGGAAGGGGCCCCAGCCCTGGTCGACGGCCTCGAAGTCCTCGTACACCACGGTCCCGGCCCTGGTGGCGGGGGCGTTGGCGACGATCCGGACGTCGTCGATCCGGACGGTGGCGTCGCTGCCGCTCGCGGCCTGGATCCTCAGTGCGGTGCCGCCGTGGCGCGGGGCGGTGAAGGTGACCTTGGCGCGCTGGAAGCGGGTGCCGTTCCAGTCGGAGGCGGCGACCCGGTCCTGGAGCGAGGACCGCTCGACGGTCACGGACTGCCCGCCGGCGGAGAGGGTGGTGGGCCGGGTGGCTCCGGGCTGGACCTCGATCAGGGCGGAGGCGGTGTACCGCTTGCCCGGGGTGAGGCCGGTGATCCGCTGGCCGACCGAGGCGGTGGCGGTGCCGGAGAGCTTCGCGCTGTTGCGGCCCTGCTCGTCGGTGTCACGGGCGACGGTGCCGGTCCTGGTCCAGGCTCCGAGCCTCGCGTCGTTGAAGCCGGGGTCCTTCACCGGGGTGCCCTGGCCCCACTTCGGGGCAGGCTGCGCGGGGGCGCGGTCGGGGTGGAGGACGTAGGGCTGTCCGGCGACGGCGTCGAGGGTGATCTTCCCGCCGGTGGGCCGCAGGGTGGCGGTCTTCACGCGCCCGTTGTCGGTGAGCTTGTAGACCGTGTAGGAGCGGGTGCCGGCCGGGACGGACCAACTGGTGGTGCCGCCCGACTTGTTGTAGTGGTAGAGCTTCTTTCCGCCGTCCCAGGGCAGCAGGTAGGTCTCGCCGTCGAGGACCTTGCGGCCGTCCTCGTAGAAGGTGCGGCGGCCGTCCTCGACGGTGCCGCGGACTCCGCCGGTGAAGGTGATGTCGTTGCCGTCCCAGCGGGTGATCCGCTGCTGCTGGAGGTACTTGGCGGGCAGGTTCCGCTGCCAGATGTTGGCGGTGAAGTCGTTCCAGTCGGTCTCGCCGGTCCAGCCCTCGAAGTCGACGAGGGCGGTCTGGCCGAGGACCGGGTGGTTGTTCCAGACGTCCTTCTCGCCGTTGCGGATGAAGCGCACGATCTGCGAGTTGAGGCCCTTGTTGGTGGCGCCGCCGTAGTCGAGGTCGTTGGCCCAGTGGGACCAGAGGGTGGCCCGCTCGAACTTCTCGGACCACTCGGTGGCCACGTTCCAGCCCTGCGCCTGGACGGCCCTCATCGTCTCGTCGGCGATCCAGCCGTGGGTGTAGTAGACGTCGATGTAGAGGGTGGAGAGGTTGCGGTCGGTCTCGTCGCGCAGCTGCTGGAAGCGGCGGGCGAGGTCACCGCTGTTGATGTCGCGGCGCTGGTCGATGTAGTAGCTCTGGTTGAGCCAGTTCCAGCCGGGCTTCGTCCTGTCGACGAGGGTCTCGCTGAAGTTCTTCGCCTCGGGGTACGACTCGGTGGCGTTGACGTGGACGCCGAAGTCCGCGCCCCACTTCCGGCCCTCCTTGAGGAGGACGTTGAGGTCGGTGAGGCCGCCGGCCCGCTTGTTGTAGTTGCCGCCGTAGTCGGGGTGGGCGGAGTCGTGGCCCTCGGAGCCGTACCCCTTGAGCAGCGCGAACTGGCCGAGTCCGTCGGTGGAGAGCGAGATCCGCTTGACGTCGTCGAGGGTGCGCAGGAAGGGGTGGGTGGCCTGCGAGGCGAAGTTGAACGGGATGTGGGCGACGACCCGGTCGGGGGTGTCCTCGCTGCCCGGGGCCTTGATCCCGATCGTACGGAAGGCGACGGCGCCGTCCTGCCAGTCGGTGGTGCCGTCGGCGTTGGCGTCGGGGGTGACGACGACCTTGGCCCAGGGCAGGCCGTCGCCGCTCGCGGGCTTCGGGGCGCCTTCGCCGCGGTAGGTCCACTGGCCGGACCAGACGCCGACACGGGTCTCGGTGCCGGCGGCGGTGGTCTGCCTGCGGGCCTGGTGCCAGAAGCGGGCGCCGTCACGGGCGGAGGCGCCGGTGGGCTTGTCGTAGCTGGAGTTGGACTCGACGGCGGCGGCGAGCCGCCCGGTGCTGACGATCGCGTAGCTCGCGCCCACCGGGTCGGCCTCGGCGGCGGTCGCGTCGGTGACCTGGGCGAAGACATCGGCGGTACGGGTGGAGTCCGGGTCGAGCCGGGTGAAGGCGGTCGCGGCGCCGGCGTCCGAGGAACCGACGGAGACCAGGTCGTGGCCGGGTATGTCGAGGGTGCCGATCCGGAAGCCCTCGGTGTCGCGGACGGCGGTCACGCGGAACGCGGTGGCCCGCCCGTCGACGCTCAGCCGCGCGTCGATCTCGACGCCCGGCAGGTCGGGGAAGGTGAGGGTGTACGCGGCGGAGGACCCGGTCAGGACGGGGGCGCCCTTGGCCCGGACGGCACGGGCGGTGCCGTTGAGGACGATCTGCGTGACCGGGGCCGTACTGCCGAGGAGGCGGGCGCCGCTCGCGCGGTCGGTGTACGAGAGGACGCGGGGGAAGTCCTCGGCGACGGCCACGGAGAGCTGACGGGAGGCGATGACGGGGCCGTCGGCGGCCGCGGTGTCGGCGCCCGCCGTGTCGGTGGCCGCCGTGTCGGTGGCCGCGGGGACGGCTGCCGCGCCCCCGGCCGTGGCTCCCTCGGCCAGGGCGGGCCCGGCCAGGGCGAACACGGCGGAGGAAGCGACGGCGAGCGCACAGGCCGCACGGATTCTTCGCGAAGGGGGGAGGGACATGCGCACTAGTTGGCCCCCGCCCCGGCGGCACCGTCAACGAGATCGCGCCGCGCGGGCCCCTCCAGTCCAAGAACCCCCTTCGGTTAGTCCAAGTGACCGCCGAAGAGGGCTCTTTCGGACCGGAACCGCCGGTCAGCAGCCGCCGCAGTTGTAGAAGGTCACGTCCCAGTGGTTGCCCTCGTCGGCGTAGACGTTGCCCGCGCCGGACTTCCACTGCGGGGCGCCGTCACCGCGTACACCGATGTACGTGAACGTGTTCTTCACGTAGTTGGTGACGCAGGTGGCCTTGCCGAAGTCGAGCTTGTAGCCGTTCCAGTGGGAGTACGTGCCGCTCGCGTGGCCGGTCTCGGTGCCGCCGGTGATGTTGAGGGCGCAGCCGCTGGCGCTCCTCAGGGTCTGGGCGCCCTGGGCGGTGGCCAGGTTGAGCTGGTCGAAGGACGTACACGTGGCGACGTTGCGGTTGGAGCAGCCGCCGGACGAGGACCAGGTGATCCCGGAGGACCGGAACATCGAGGTCGCGGTGGCGTGGCTGATCTTCGTGACGGCGTGGGCCTCGCCCGCGGCGGTGAGGACGCCGACGCCCGGCGCGAAGAGCGCGCCGAGGACGAGGGCGAGGGCGGTGAGGACGGAGCGGAGCTTCATGGGGTTGCCTCCTGCTGGTGACCGTGACGGTGGGGACGGTTGTGCAGGTGGTGCTCTGGTGCTCTGGCGCTCTTCGCGCAGGGAGATGGTGCCGCAGTTCTACGCGCGTCCGCCAGAGGGCGTCGGCACCCTGGCGGCACCGTTCGGGTGAACATCTTCCAGAGATGTTGAAAGTTGAACGGAATGCGTCTACAGTCATTCTCGTTGAAGGTTCAACAAGAACCGGTCGACACACATCCCGATCAAGGAGCTGTCAGTCATGGGTATCTTCAACCGCAAGAGCAACGAGTCCGCCGTCGCCGTCGCCACCCTCCCCGTGGACCCGGCCCTGACCGCCCTGACCGGCGACTACGCCATCGACCCGGCGCACAGCAGCATCGGTTTCACCGTCCGTCACGCCATGGTCACCAACGTCCGCGGCACCTTCGCCGAGCACGAGGGCGTCCTGACGCTGGACGGCGCGAACCCGGACGCCTCCACCGCCTCGATCGACGTCAAGATCGCCTCGATCGACACCGGCATCGCGGACCGCGACGGCCACCTGCGCAGCGGCGACTTCTTCGACGCCGAGCAGTTCCCGCTCATGACGTTCCGCTCCCTGCACGCCCAGCAGCTGGGCGGCGACAAGTACCGGGTCACCGGCGACCTGACCATCAAGGACGTCACGAAGCCGCTCGCGATCGACCTGGAGTTCAACGGCTCCGCGACGGACGTGTACGGCAACGAGCGCGTCGGCTTCGAGGGCTCCGCCGAGATCCTGCGCTCCGACTGGGGCCTGACCTGGAACGCGGCCCTGGAGACCGGCGGCGTGATGGTCAGCGACAAGGTCAAGCTGAACTTCGACATCTCCGCGATCAAGAACGCCGCCTGACCCTGAGCACCGGGCCTCAGCCCTGAGCCCGGGCCGCCCCCGGCCCCGAGCCCGACCCCGACGTCACACGAGCGCGCCCGCCCTCCGCAGCAGCGGAAGGCGGGCGCTCGGCGTTGCGCGCCGCTCGGCGTCGCGCGACCGTCAGCGTCCCGCGGCGCGGAGGACGGCCTCCTCGATCTCCTGGAACGCGGCGGCCTGCTCCGGGAGCCTCAGCGCGCCGCCGCGAGCCCGGTGGACGGCAAGCGGGGTGGGGGTGGCGCCGCGGGCCAGCAGGTGGCGGACCGTGTCGGGGTGGGGTGTGCCGGCCACCCATTCGAGAGGGGTCTCCCCCTTCATCGACCGGTCGTCCAGGTCCGCGCCGTACTCCAGGAGCACGTCGATGAGGGGCGCCCGGTCGTCGGTCATGGTGCAGGTCGCCGCCAGGACGAGGGGGAGCAGATGCCCGTGCCGGGACTGGATGCCCGTGGGTGCTCCGGCGGCGAGCAGGAGCCTCGCGATGTCGGTGTACCCCCAGGCCACGGCCTGGCAGAGCGGCGTCTGCTCCCCGTACTCCCCGGTGTACTGGCGGGGGTCGGCGCCCGCGTCGAGGAGGAGGGCGACCACGTCCGCGTGCCCCTTGTCGACCGCGATGTCCAGAGGCGTGGGCCGGTACTGCTCCTGCGCGTCGGGGTCCACGCCCGCGGCGAGGAGTTCCGCGACCAGCGCCGCGTCGCCGGCCTCCGCCGCGCGTCCGAGCCGTTTCACGTCGTCCAGGGGATCGTCTCGCTGCATCGGCTGATCATGTCAAACGTCTCCGTCAGCCGCGCCGGAGATCTCGTCCCGGAGCGCGGCCGCCGCGACCACCGCCGGGATCAGGCGGTCGTTCTCGGCGGCGCCGGGGCCCGCCGCGAAGGCGAAGCGGCGGCGGGCGTAGCTGTAGGCGAGGCCGGTGGCCGGGTCGGCGAAGGCCTGGGAGCCGGGGGCGCCGCTGTGGCCGACGGCGACCGGGCTGAGCACCGGGTGGCGGGTGGCCAGCGGGACGAAGCCGAGGCCGAAGGCGTTCGTCGAACCGGTCACCAGGTCCTGGCCGGAGGAGTGGACCCGGGCGACCTCGGCCAGGGTGTCCGGCTTCAGGAGCGGGGCGCGGCCGTCGAGCTCGCCGGCGACCGCCGCGTACATCCGGGAGAGGCCGCGCGCGGAGCCGACGCCGCCGCCGGAGATCGGCGCCCGGGCCCGTACCGTACGGGAGTTGGCGTATCCGACGATGTCGAACGGCGGGTCCGCGTGGAAGTTGAACGCGATGGCCATGAGGCTGTCCGGGGCGATCGGGTCCTCCGCGAGGAGGGCCTGCTCGGCGGGTGTCGGCCGCATCGGCAGGGCCGTACGGAAGCGGGGCTCCAGCTCCTCGGGCAGGCCCAGGTAGTAGTCGAGGGCGTACGGGGCGCGGACCCGCTCCTCGAACAGCTCCTGGATCGTCCGGCCGGTGGCCCGCACGACGACCTCGCCGACGAGGGCGCCGATCACGAGGGCGTGGTAGCCGTGGGCGGTGCCGGGCTCCCAGAAGGGGCGCTGGCCCGCGAGCCGTGCGGCGACGGCCCGGTCGTCGGCGAGTTCGTCGGGGCTGAGGCCGCCGTCGGCGCCGATCACGCCGGACCGGTGGGCGAGCAGCTGCCGCAGGGTCAGCTTCCCCTTGCCCTCGGCGGCGAACTCGGGCCACCAGGAGGCGACCTCGCGGTCGAGATCGAGCACACCGTCCTGGACGAGCAGGGCGGTGACCAGGGCCATCGCACCCTTGGAGGAGGAGTAGAGGCCGAGGAGCGAGTCCCCGTCGACCCCGTCGCCGCCCCAGAGGTCCACGACGAGCCGCCCGTGGTGATGGACGGCGAGCTGGGCTCCGCCGTCGCGTGCCTCGTTCGCCACGACGGTGGCGAACTCCTCCCGCACGGACTCGAATCCGGGCTCCACCGTGCCATGGACCTGTGCCTGGACGTGACCGTCGCTCATCGCGCTACTCCCCCTGAACGTCTCCGACTAGTTCGGTGACTGCAACGATCAAGGGAGCGATTCCCTTCCCGTGCTCCTCGCCGAACTCAGGTGGATCGCCGCGCGGTCCCGCCGCCCTCGACGGCGGCGGCCGGCTCCGGCCCGAGCTCGCCGGGGGCGGCCGAACACGCGGGCCGACGGCATTGTCAGTGGTGGCGTCTAGCGTCGGCGGCATGGAATTCCGTATCGACAGTGGTGTGTTGACCGATGCCGTGGCCTGGGCCGCGCGCGTCCTGCCGGCCCGCTCCCCCATGCCCGTCCTCGGCGGTCTGCTTCTGGAGGCGGCGGACGGCCGTCTGCGGGTCTCCGGTCTCGACCACGAGGCCTCGGCCCGGGTCGAGGTAGAGGCCGACACGGACGTCGAGGGCCGGGCCCTGGTCCTGGGCCGGCGGCTGCTCGACATCTGCAAGGTGCTCCCCCGGGGCCTCACGGAGCTCGCCGTGGAGGGCGCCCGCCTCTCGGTCACCTCGGGCGACGCCCGCTTCGGCCTCTCCCTGCTGCCCCTGGACGACTATCCGGCTCCGCCCGCACTGCCCGAGGTCCGCGGCCTGGTGGACGGGGACGCCTTCGCCGCGGCGGTCGGCCAGGTCGCCGTGGCGGCGGGCCGGGACGACTCGCTGCCGGTCCTCACCGGGATACGGCTCGCCCTGGACGGCACGACCATGACGCTCGCGGCCACCGACCGCTACCGCTACGCGGTCCGCACCCTGGAGTGGAAGCCGGAGGCGGACGGCGGCGAACCGGCCGACGTGGTCGTCCCGGCCCGGCGCCTCACCGAGATCGCCCGCTCCCTGGCGGGCACGGGCCCGGCCCGGCTCGCTCTGGACAGCGGATCGATCGGCTTCGAGAGCGACGGCCTGCGCACCACCACCCGCCTCCTGGACGGCCGTCTCCCCCGCCACGACAAGCTCTTCGCCCTCGGCGACCACGCCCTGGCCGCCACCGACCGGGCCCCGCTGACCGAGGCCGTGAAGCGGGTCGCGGTCGTCGCCGAGGGCGACAGCCCGGTCCAGCTCACCTTCGGCCCCACGTCGATCCACCTCCAGGCGGGCTATGAGGACGACGTGGCCTCCCAGCGCCTCCCGGCCACCTTCACGGGCCCGGACACCCTCACGGTCGCCTTCAACCCCGGCTACCTTCTGGACGCCCTGACCACCCTGGACACCCCGAAGGTCCACTTCCACCTCCTGGGCCCGGGCCAACGAGCCCTGCTCACCGACGGCCCGCAGCCGGTCCACCGCCACCTGCTGATGTCGGTGAAGCCGCTGGTCTGAGGGGCCGGCTAGAACCCGCCCCCGCCGTCGAACCCGCCGCCCCCGCCGAAGTCGCCGCCTCCGAAGCCGCCGCCGTCGCCGAAGCCGCTGCCGCCGAAGTCGCCGGAGTTGAAGTCGGCGCCGGAGAAGTCGCCGCCCTCGAAGTCGTTGCCGCCGTACTCGGCCGCGTAGGCCGGGGTGGAGAGCATCGAGCCGAGGACGGTGCCCAGGAGGAGGCCGGGGAGGATGCCGCCGCCGAAGTAGCCGCCGGCCCAGGGGCCGTAGGCCGGGCCCGCCTCCCAGTACGGGCGGCGGACGCCGTCCGCGTCGACCGTGCGGGCCATCGGGTCCAGGCCGTCGTCGAGGCGGGACGCGTCGGCGGCGCAGACCGGGACCTGGCGGGCGGTGCCGCCGGTCGGGGTCCAGGTGCGGTCCTCGGTGGAGGGGCCGTGGCGCGGGTCGAAGAAGCAGGGGGCGCGGCGCTCGGGGAGCGGCCGGGACTCGCGGCGGGCGGCCAGGACGGCGAGGGAGTAGCGGCCGTCCTCCAGGGCCTCGGTGACCGGGCGGACGTCATGGGGCCGGGCGGCGGAGGCCATCAGGGACTTCGCCTTGTCGTACGAGTCGAGGGAGCGTTCGTAGTCGCCGCGCATGGCGTCGTCGGCGCCCGCTTCGGCGGGATGGAAGTCCAGGCGTTCGAGTTCCTCGCCGAAGGCGGTGATGTCCTCGTCGACGACGACCCGGAGCTTGTCGAGCGCGGCGCGCTCCTCGGCCTCCTTGCGGAGCCGGTTGCGGCGGACGACCGCGTAGGCGCCCGCGCCTCCGGCGGCGACCACGGCGCCGAGGGTCACGAGGCCGGCGACGGGGACGCCGTCGTCGGTGCCGGCGGAGCCCCAGCTCGCCGGGGCGGAGCCGCGCAGGGTGGGCAGGGCCTGGTCGACGAAGTTGTCGAGCTCGGTGGCCGCGTCGACGCCCGGCTGGCGTACGGAGGTGACGAGGTTCCGTACGGCCTGTTCGGACATGACGGCGCGGTCGGCGCCCGCGTCGAAGCCGTCACCGAGGCGGACCGCGTACAGGCCGGTGACTCCGGTCTGGGTCCGCAGGTTCGCGAGGAGGTCCTTGGGCGGGAACTGCGCGTTCGCGGGCAGGACCGCCACGAACAGCGGCTTGTCCGCGTCCTTGATCTTCTGGGCGAGGGCGTCCGCCTCGGACTTCGACAGCTGGTCGGCGGCGCCCGGGTCGACGTAGACCGGGCCCTGTTTCAGGGCGGCGGCCGCGTCGGGTATCCCCGTGGCCCTGGCTCCCGCGGAGGGGGCCAGGGCCAGGAGCAGCAGCAGTATCAGCCCGCCGAGGGCCGACAGTACGGAGAGCGGCCTGGTCCTCATGGTTCGACGCTACCCGAAGCACGACAAACAAGACATAGAGGGCTACTCGGTGGGGTCGATTCCGGCCCGCAGCACTCCGTACGTGAAGGCGTCCTCCAGGGCCTGCCAGGAGGCGGCGATGACGTTCTCACCGACGCCGACCGTCGACCACTCGCCGTTGCCGTCGCTGGTGGTGATCAGGACGCGGGTGGTGGACTCGGTGCCGTGGCGGCCCTCCAGGATGCGGACCTTGTAGTCGACCAGCTCGAACTTGGCGAGCTGCGGGTAGATCCGCTCCAGGGCGAGGCGCATCGCGCGGTCGAGGGCGTTGACGGGGCCGTTGCCCTCGGCGGTGGCGACGATCCGCTCGCCCTTGGCCCAGAGCTTCACGGTGGCCTCGTTGGCGTGGGTGCCGTCGGGGCGGTCCTCGACGATCGCGCGCCAGGACTCCGTGCGGAAGTAGCGGCGGGCCCGGCCCTCGGCCTCCTCCCGGAGGAGCAGCTCGAAGGAGGCATCGGCGGCCTCGTAGGTGTAGCCCTGGAGCTCGCGCTCCTTGACCCGCTCGACGACCCGGGCCACCAGCGCGCGGTCGTCGCCCAGGTCGACGCCGAGCTCCTTGCCCTTGAGCTCGATGGAGGCCCGGCCGGCCATGTCGGAGACCAGCATCCGCATCGTGTTGCCGACCAGCTCGGGGTCGATGTGCTGGTAGAGGTCGGGGTCGACCTTGATCGCGGAGGCGTGGAGCCCGGCCTTGTGTGCGAAGGCGGAGACGCCGACGTACGGCTGGTGGGTGGAGGGGGTGAGGTTGACGACCTCGGCGATGGCATGCGAGATCCGGGTCATCTCGGCGAGGGCGCCGTCGGGCAGCACCTTCTTGCCGTACTTGAGCTCCAGGGCCGCGACGACGGGGAAGAGGTTGGCGTTGCCGACCCGCTCGCCGTAGCCGTTGGCGGTGCACTGGACGTGGGTGGCGCCGGCGTCGACGGCGGCCAGCGTGTTGGCGACGGCGCAGCCGGTGTCGTCCTGGGCGTGGATGCCGAGGCGGGCGCCGGTGTCGGCGAGGACGGTGGCGACGACGGCCTGGATCTGGGCGGGGAGCATGCCGCCGTTGGTGTCACAGAGGATGACGACATCGGCGCCGGCCTCGTCCGCGGCGCGGACGACGGCCTTGGCGTAGTCGGGGTTGGCCTTGTAGCCGTCGAAGAAGTGCTCGCAGTCGACGAAGACGCGGCGGCCCTGGGAGACCAGGTGGGAGACGGTGTCGCGGACCATCTCCAGGTTCTCGTCGAGGGTGGTGCGCAGCGCGAGCTCGACGTGCCGGTCGTGCGACTTGGCGACGAGCGTGACGACCGGGGCGCCGGAGTCGAGGAGGGCCTTGACCTGCGGGTCGACGGCGGCGTCGCCACCCGGTCTGCGGGTGGCGCCGAAGGCGACGAGCTGCGCGTTCTTGAACGCGATCTCCTGGCGGGCGCGGGCGAAGAACTCCGTGTCACGCGGGTTGGCTCCGGGCCAGCCGCCCTCGATGAAGCCCACGCCGAACTCGTCGAGGTGCCGGGCGATGGTCAGCTTGTCCGCGACGGTGAGGTTGATGCCTTCACGCTGCGCCCCGTCGCGCAGCGTCGTGTCGAAGACATGGAAGCTGTCGTCGAGGCGCTGGCTCTCGGCGTTCTCCGTGGTCATGACTGTGATGGCTCCTGTCGGATGTGGCTCCGGAAGGTCTGGATCCACTTGCCCCCATTCTCACGCGACGTCCGCTTCCGGCGTGGGTGGGGCCGGAAAACGAAAAAACCCCTCGCGGGTGCGAGAGGTCTGCGCGCGGGTCTGAGGCACGGTGTCCACTGCCGCGGGGGTCGTGCCGCGATTCAGTGGCCACTGCGGACCGGCGCGCTGCTGCCGATAATCATCGTGGTAGCTAGCACGCCGGAAGTCTGACACAGGTGACGGCCCGGCGGGACGGGGGTCTCACGATACGGGCAGTCGTTCGGGAGGCCCTCCGGCCCACGCGACACCGGCTGCCGTCCGGGACCCGGCTGCCGTCCGCGAGACCCGCCGTCCGCCGCCCTCACGACACCGGCAGCCGCTCCGGAGACCCTCCCGCCTGCCCGCGCTTCTGGCCGGGCACCGCGGCGCCGTCCGTCCCGACCCGGCCCAGGTCGATGTCCCTGGTCTCCCGCATCGAGAGGTAGACGACCAGGGAGACGGCCGCACAGCCCGCCACGTACCAGTAGAAGCCCGACTCGATGCCCGCGTCCTTGAACCAGAGGGCCACGTACTCGGCGGTGCCGCCGAAGAGCGCGTTGGCGACGGCGTACGGCAGGGCGACGCCGAGGGCGCGGATGCCGGTGGGGAAGAGCTCGGCCTTCACACAGGCGTTGATGGAGGTGTAGCCGGTGATGACGACGAGCGCGAGCAGGGAGAGCCCGAGGGCCGGCCAGAAGGAGCCCGCGTGCTTCAGCATCGTCAGGATCGGCACGGTGAGGAGCGTGGAGCCCACCGCGAAGGTGATGAGCAGCGGGCGGCGGCCGATGCGGTCGGAGAGACGGCCGGCCAGCGGCTGGAGGCAGGCGAAGACGATGAGCGCGCAGAAGGAGACCAGGGTCGCGGTCTGCTTGGAGAGGCCGGCGGAGTTGGAGAGGTACTTGGTGAGGTAGGTGGTGTACGTGTAGTACGCCACGGTCCCGCCCATGGTGAGCGCGACGACGAGGAAGGCCTCGCGCCGGTGCGCCCACAGGGCCTTGAGGGTGCCCTTCTGCTCGCTCGCGACCCCGTCGTCGGCGGTGGTCTCGTACACCTCCGTCTCCAGCATCGTGCGGCGCAGGTAGAAGACGACGGCCGCGCCGAGGGCGCCGAGGACGAACGGGATGCGCCAGCCCCAGCTGTGCAGGGCCTCACTGGACAGGGTGTGCTGAAGGACGAGCAGCAGGCCGAGGCCGAGGATCTGGCCCGCGGTCATCGACACGTACTGGAAGCTGGAGGCGAAGCCGCGGTGCTCCGGGGCCGAGGCCTCGGTGAGGTAGGTGGCGCTTGCGGCGTACTCGCCGCCGACGGAGAGCCCCTGGAGGAGGCGGGCGATCAGGAGGACGGCGGCGCCGCCGTATCCGGCGACGGAGTAGGTGGGCGCGACCGCGATGAGGAGCGCGGAGGCGGACATCAGGGTGACGGTGAGGGTGAGGGCCGCCTTGCGGCCCTTGCGGTCGCCGACCCGGCCGAGGAGCCAGCCGCCGACGGGCCGCATGAAGAAGCCGACGGCGAAGATGCCGGCGGTGTTCATGAGTTTGGCGGTGTCGTTGCCCTCGGGGAAGAAGGCCCCCGCGAAGTAGGTGGCGAAGCTCGCGTACACGAACCAGTCGAACCACTCGACCATGTTGCCGGCGGAGCCGACCCAGATCTTCTTCCAGTGCTCTCGTCCCATGGACCGGAACCGTGCCGGAGGTGGCGCCGGGGCAACAAGGGTGTAGCAGACAACGATCCCGTGTACTTACGTACGTTGCGGTCGTGGCGCGGGACCGGCACCGGGGCCGGTCCGCGTCCGGCTACGGTCGCGCCAGCAGATCCTGCTCGATGAACTCGCGTACGTGTGCCAGGACTTGCTCGCGGCCGGTGCCGGGCACACCCACCGCGACGTGCACGCTGAAGCCGTCCAGGAGCGCCCTCGTACGGGTCGCGAAGCGGTCCGGGTCGACGGCCCGGAACTCCCCGCGCGAGACGCCCTCGGCCAGGATCGCGACCAGGTCCCGGTGCCAGGCCCCCTCGATGGCGGCCTGGCGGATCCGGGCGTCGGCGTCGGCGTTCTGGGACCGGTTCCAGACCTCCAGCCACAGGATCCAGTGCGGATCGCGCGGCCCGTCGGGCACGTACACGTCGACGTACCCGTCGAGCCGCTCGCGCGCGGTCCCCGGCCGGGAGAGCAGCGCGCTCCGCTCGGCGCCGAGGCGCCCCTCGCTCCACTCCAGGGTCTGCAGCAGCAGCTCGTCCTTGGTGCGGAAGTAGTAGAGCAGGTGCCCACTGCTCATCCCGACCTGTCGCCCGAGCCCGGCCATGGTCAGCCCGTCGAGCCCGCGCTCGGCGATGGTCCCCATGGCGGCGGCGAGCAGCTCCTCACGGGGAGGAGCGGCCTGGTTGCGCCGGCGCGGCGGGGAGGCCGGGGCGGCGGGGCCGGAGGGGCGGGAGGGGTCGGAGGGGTCCATACGGGTCACTCGTACGTTCTACCTCATCCCCTCCCCGCCTCAGACCTTCGGCTGCTGCTGGGTGATGCAGTGGATGCCGCCCCCACCTGCGAAGATCGTGCGGGCGTCGACCAGGACGACCTCGCGTTCCGGGAAGAGGCGGCGGAAGATCTCGGCCGCCAGTTCGTCGTGCGGGTCGTCGAAGGCACAGAGGACCACGCCGTCGTTGCACAGGTAGTGGTTGATGTACGAGTAGTCGACCCAGTCGCCCTCCTCGTCCTTGAGGACGGTGGGGGCCGGGATCTCGACGACCTCCAGCGGGCGGCCCTGGGCGTCGGTCTGGCCGCGCAGGATGCTCACGTACATCCGGGAGCGCTCGTAGTCGGGGTGGGCCGGGTCCTGCTGGCTGTGAACGAGGACCGTGCCGGGGCGGGCGAAGGCGGCGACGATGTCGACGTGGCCCTGGGTGCCGTAGAGGCCGTAGTCGCCGCTGAGGCCGTGGGGGAGCCAGATCGCCTTCGTCGTGCCGAGCCTGGCGTGGATCTCGGCCTCGACCTGCTCGCGGGTCCACCCGGGGTTGCGGCCGGCGCCGAGCTGGACGGTGTCGGTCAGCAGGACCGTGCCCTCGCCGTCGACGTGGATCGCGCCGCCCTCGTTCACCAGGGGCGAGGAGAGGACGGGGACGCCCGCCGCGTCCGCGACATGGCGGGCGATCTTCGAGTCGTGCCCCCAGCGGGCCCAGTCCTGGCCGCCCCAGCCGTTGAACACCCAGTCCACGGCGGCCAGTTCGGTGCCGTTGGTGACGAAGGTCGGACCGATGTCCCGCATCCAGGCGTCGTCGAGGTCCCGCTCGACCAGGTCGACGTCCTCACCGACGAGGGCGCGGGCCGACGCGGCGTCGCCGGGCGCCACCACCATCGTGACCGGCTCGAAGCGGCGTACGGCACGGGCCACGGACGCCCAGGCCGTGCGGGCCTCGGCGAGCTCGTCGGCGTTGGTGAAGGTGGGGTTGGGGCTGGGCCAGGCCATCCAGGTGCGCTCGTGCGGCATCCACTCGGCGGGCATGCGGTAGGTCATGGTGACAGGTCCTAGAGGAACTAGAGGAAGTAGAGGCGGTTGAGCGAGACGGAGTCGGCCGCCTCGGAGCGGATCGGCGCGCCGTCGAGCGAGACGAGGCCGGTCCGGCCGTCGACCTGGACGTCTCCGGTGCGGGAGTTGAGCCGCAGGTCGGCCGGGCCGATGCCGCGCGTGCCGCGCACCGGGACGCGGCGGCGGCGGGTCGGCATCAGGTCGGAACCGAGGTCGACGGCCGCCTGGGCGACGAACGCGACCGAGATGTCGGCGGGCGTGGCGCCGTGTCCGCCGAACAGCGGTCCGAGGACGAGTGGTTCACAGGTGTCGGTGGCGGCGTTCGGATCGCCCACGACCCCCCACGCGGGGAAGCCGTTCTTGATGACCATCTGCGGCTTGGCGCCGAAGAACTGCGGCCTCCACAGCACGATGTCGGCCATCTTGCCGACCTCGATCGAGCCGATCTCGTGGGCGAGGCCGTGGGCGATCGCCGGGTTGACGGTGAGCTTGGCGATGTAGCGGAGCACGCGCGCGTTGTCGTCGTGCGCGCCGTCTCCCTCCATCGGTCCGAGCTCGGCCTTCATCTTCCCGGCCATGGCGAAGGTCCGGCGTACGGTCTCGCCGGCCCTTCCCATCCCCTGCGCGTCGGAGGAGGTGATCCCGATCGCGCCGAGGTCGTGCAGGACGTCCTCCGCGCCCATCGTCCCGGCCCGGATC
The DNA here is from genome assembly GCF_014451325.2 of Streptomyces sp. CB02980. Taxonomy (GTDB): domain Bacteria; phylum Actinomycetota; class Actinomycetes; order Streptomycetales; family Streptomycetaceae; genus Streptomyces. The sequence continues at coordinate 204,511 of NZ_JACSCH020000006.1, forward strand.
CGGTCACGCGCCATGGCCGCATCACCGGGGAGGTCGGTCTTCAGGTCGTGGACGGAGACGATCATCCCGTAGTGCTCGGCGACGGCGTCGCGTCCGAAGGGGAGCGTGGGGTTGGTGGAGGAGCCGATGACGTTCGGCACGCCCGCCATCTTCAGGACGTTGGGTACGTGCCCGCCGCCGCAGCCCTCGATGTGGAAGGCGTGGATCGTACGGCCGTCCAGGACCCGCAGGGTGTCCTCGACCGAGAGGCACTCGTTCAGGCCGTCACTGTGCAGGGCGACCTGCACGTCGTGCTCCTCCGCCACCCGCAGGGCGGTGTCGAGCGCACGGGTGTGGGCGCCCATGTCCTCGTGGACCTTGAAGCCGGACGCCCCGCCCTCGGCGAGCGCCTCCACCAGCGGCGCCGGGTCCGAGGACGAACCCCGGGCCAGGAAGCCGATGTTGACCGGCCAGGCGTCGAAGGCGCCGAACGCGTGCCGCAGCGCCCACGGCGAGTTCACGCCGACGCCCCACACCGGGCCGAACTCCTGCCCGATGACCGTGGTGACGCCGCTCGCGAGCGAGGCCTCCATGATCCGGGGCGAGAGCAGATGGACATGGGTGTCGACGGCTCCTGCGGTGGCGATCAGCCCCTCGCCGGAGACGATCGAGGTGCCGGTGCCGACGACGACGTCCACGCCGTCGAGGGTGTCGGGGTTGCCGGCCCGGCCGATCGCGTGGATCCGGCCCTCGCGGATGCCGATGGACACCTTGCGGATGCCGAGGACGGCGTCGATCACCAGCACGTTGCTGATCACGACGTCACAGGTCTCACGGACGGCCGCGGCCTTGAGGTGCAGGCCGTCGCGGGCGGTCTTGCCGAAGCCGGCCAGGAACTCGTCCCCCGGCTGCTGCGAGTCGGACTCGACGCGGACGACGAGCCCGGAGTCGCCCAGGACGACACGGTCGCCGGCGCGGGGGCCGTGCACGGATGCGTACTCGTACGGGTCCATCACTTGCCTTCCTCGTCGGACGGGGCGTCTCCGGACGGGGCGTCTTCGGACGGAACTACTCCGGACGGGACGTCTCCGGACGGGACGCCTTCGGACGGGACGCCTTCGGACGGTCCTTCATCGGACGAGACGCCCAGGTAGCCGCAGGCCGCCGCGCGCCGCAGGGCCTCTTCCCGCGCGCCCGGCGCGTCGAGCGGTCCGTCGACCAGGCCCGCGAAGCCGATGGCGACGCGCGCGCCGCCGATCGGCACGAGCCCGACCTCCGCCTCGCCGCCCGGGTCGAAGCGGAAGGAGGCGCCGGCCGGGATGGCCAGCCGCATGCCGTAGGCGGCGGCCCGGTCGAAGTCGAGGCGCGGGTTGACCTCGAAGAAGTGGAAGTGGGAGGTGACGCTCACGGGGACCGTCGCCGTGTTCCGCACGGGGAGGGTGAGCGCCGGCTCCGACGCCGGGTGCCCGGGGCCCGGCAGCAGCGCGCCCGGCGCGGCCTCGCCCAGGCCGCCGCCGCCGATCGGGGCGGAGACGACCGCGAGCCGCGAGCCGTCGTCGAAGACGGCCTCGACGTGGACCTCGGTGACCACGTCGGCGACGCCCGGCAGGACGTCGTCGGGGCCGAGGACCGAACGGGCGGCCTCGATCGCCTCGGCGAGCCGCTTGCCGTCGCGGGCCGCCTCGCAGACCGTGTCCGCGATGAGCGCGGTCGCCTCGGGGACATTGAGCCGCAGACCGCGGGCCCGGCGGGCACGGGCGAGCTCGGCGGCGCCGAAGAGCAGCAGCCGGTCGCGTTCCGTGGGGGTCAGTCGCACGTCCGAAACACCTCCTGTTTGAGCGACACTCTAAATGTTGTGCGGCTTTCTTCCAAGCATTGACGCGGGGTACAGGCACAGGTCACATTGAGCGTCACTCTAAAAGTGCTCGCCCTAGCTCGCCCTAGCCCGCCTTAGCCCGCCTTAGCCCGCCGCTCCCGTCCCCCAGGAGTCCCCATGCCGATAGAACAGCGCGGAGTCGACACCGTCCCCGAGGCCGAACGCACCAGCGGGCCCCGGGATCTCGTCGCGATCCTGCTCGGGTCCAACCTCTGCCTGGGGGTGATCGTCTTCGGCTGGCTCCCGGTCTCCTTCGGGCTCGGGCTCTGGGCCTCGGTGACCTCCGTCGTCACCGGCACCCTCGTCGGTGTCGCCGTCACCGCCCCGCTGGCCCTGGTGTCGCTCCGTACCGCCACCAACCTCTCCACCTCCTCCGGTGCCTTCTTCGGCGTACGGGGCCGGCTGGTCGGCTCGGTGGTCGGGCTGCTGCTCTCGCTGGGGTACACCGCGCTGACGCTGTGGATCGGCGGCGACGTCATGGTGGGGACCCTCGCCCGGCTGGTCGGCCTGCCGACCGGCGGTGCCACGCACGCCGTCGTCTACGCGCTGCTCGCCGCCTGCACGGCGGTCGCCGCGGTGTACGGCTACCGGCTGCTGCTCAAGCTGAGCAAGGCGCTCGCCGTCGTCATGACCGTGCTCCTGGCCCTCGGACTCCTCGCGTACGCCGGGGACTTCACGGCGGCGGCGGTGCCGGACACCCCTTACCTGCTCGACTCGTTCTGGCCGACCTGGCTGCTCTCGGCGGTGGCGGCGGGCCTCAGCGGACCGGTCGCCTTCATCACCCTGCTCGGCGACTACACCCGGTACGTCTCGCCCGAGCGGCACAGCTCCCGTTCCGTCTGGCGGGCCACCTGTCTCGGCCTGGTCGTCGGGCTGCTGATCCCCCAGCTCTTCGGTACGTTCACGGCGCTCGCCGCCCGCGGCGGGCTCGACTACGCGGGACCGCTGGTCGCCGCCTCGCCCGTCTGGTACCTGGTGCCGCTGCTCATCGCGGCCACCGCCGGGTCCGTCGGCAACGCCGGCCTGATGCTGTACTCGATGGGTCTCGACCTGGACGCGATCCTGCCCCGGGCCACCCGGGCCCGCGCCACGCTCGTGGTCGCGGCGGTGGCGACGGCCTTCGTCTTCGTCGGCCACTTCGCCTCGGACGCCCAGTCGGCGATGACCTCGTTCGTGCTGCTCCTCACGGCGATCGGCACGCCGTGGGCGGTGATCACCCTGATCGGCCATGTGCGCTGCGGAGGCTCGTACGACCCGGAGGCGCTCCAGGTCTACAACCGGCGCTCGCGCGGCGGGATCTACTGGTTCTCGGCGGGCTGGCACCCGCGCGCCACCGCCTCCTGGGCGATCGGCGCCGCGGTCGGCCTCGCCGCCGTGTCGACGCCGATGTACGAGGGACCGCTGCTGGCCCTGACGGGCGGAATCGACTGCAGCTTCGTGCTGTCGGGGCTGGTGGGCGGCACGCTGTACGCGGTCCTGACGCCGAACAGGGCTCCCGGGACCGTGACGGCCCCGGAAGCCCTGGCACAGGCGGAGTAGGTACTAGCCCAGCTCGTGCATCCAGCCGTGGACGTCCTCGGCCTTGCCGGTCTGGACGGCGAGCAGCGCGTCGCGCAGCTTCATCGTGACCTCGCCGGGCTCACCGCCCGACTGCTGCCACTCACCCCGCTCGGACTTGACCGTGCCGACCGGGGTGATCACGGCGGCGGTGCCGCAGGCGAAGACCTCGGTCAGGGTGCCGTTCTCGCTGTCGGCCTGCCACTGGTCGATGGAGACGCGGCCCTCCTCCGGCTCGAGACCGAGGTCCGCCGCCAGCTTGAGCAGCGAGTCACGGGTGATGCCGGCGAGCAGCGAACCGGTGAGGGTGGGGGTGACGAGCTTGTTTCCGTACACGAAGTACAGGTTCATGCCGCCGAGTTCCTCGACCCACTTGTGCTCCACGGCGTCGAGGTAGGCGACCTGGTCGCAGCCCTTCCCGGCGGCCTCGGCCTGCGCGAGCAGCGAGGCCGCGTAGTTGCCGCCGGTCTTGGCGTCGCCGACGCCGCCGGGGACGGCGCGGACGCGGTTCTCCGAGAGCCAGATGGAGACGGGCTTCACGCCGCCGGGGAAGTACGGGCCGGCCGGGGAGGCGATGACGACGAAGAGGTACTCGTTGGCCGGGCGGACGCCCAGGCCGACCTCGGTCGCGATCATGAACGGGCGCAGGTAGAGCGAGGCCTCGCCGCCGTGCTCCGGGACCCACGCCTTGTCCTGCTGGACGAGGACGTCACAGGCCTCGACGAAGGTCTCGACGGGCAGCTCGGGCATGGCGAGCCGGCGGGCGGAGGCCTGGAAGCGGCGGGCGTTGGCGTCGGGACGGAAGCTGGCGACCGAGCCGTCGGGACGGCGGTAGGCCTTCAGGCCCTCGAAGATCTCCTGCGCGTAGTGCAGGACGTTGGTCGCCGGGTCCAGGGAGAGCGGGCCGTACGGCACGAGCTGGGCGTCGTGCCAGCCCCGGCCCTCGGTCCACCGGATGGTGACCATGTGGTCGGTGAAGTGGCGGCCGAATCCCGGGTTGGCCAGGATCGCCTCGCGCTCCGCGGCGGACAGCGGGCTGGAGGAGGGCTTGAGCTCGATCGTGGGCGTCGTCATGAGTGCGTGTCCTTCACCGGTTGTGTGGGTAGGACCGCGCGCGCACGCCACTCTCGGAGACTGCTTCGTCCCTGACGAGGTGGACGTCCGAGCATGCCCGCATGGCACGGCCCCACGTCCGATTATCGCTCGCGGGGACCGGTGCGGGAAACGGGTGAACGCGGTCCTGGGTTCGATGGGGGCACCCGGGGCCGCGCAAGGGTCAGCCGCCGGGCGCTGTGGCGACCCGGCGGCTGCTGTGGATTGTCAGTCCGGCCGGGTCAGCTGGCTACTCGCGCGGCGAGCGCGTCGCCGACCTCGTCCGTCGTGCGGACGCTGTCGCCGCGCTCGGTGAGGTCTGCCGCGACGGCCTCCTCGACCCGGGCGGCCTCGGTCTCGTAGCCGAGGTGGCGCAGCAGGAGCGCGACGGAGAGGACGGTGGCCGTGGGGTCGGCCTTGGCCTGGCCCGCGATGTCCGGAGCGGAGCCGTGGACCGGCTCGAACATGGACGGGAACTCGCCGCTCGGGTTGATGTTGCCCGAGGCGGCGACGCCGATGCCGCCGGAGACGGCCGCGGCGAGGTCGGTGATGATGTCGCCGAAGAGGTTGTCGGTGACGATCACGTCGAAGCGGGCCGGGTCGGTGACGAGGAAGATCGTCGCGGCGTCGACGTGCAGGTAGTCGGTGGTGACCTCGGGGAACTCGGCCGCGACCTTGGTGAAGATGTTCGTCCACAGGTGGCCGGCGAAGGTCAGCACGTTGTTCTTGTGGACCAGCGTGAGCTTCTTGCGCGGGCGGGCCTGGGCGCGGGCGAAGGCGTCACGGACGACCCGCTCGACACCGAAGGCGGTGTTGACCGAGACCTCGGTGGCGACCTCGTGCGGGGTGCCCTTGCGGATGGTGCCGCCGTTGCCGGTGTACGGGCCCTCGGTGCCCTCGCGGACCACGACGAAGTCGATCTCGGGCTGCCCGGCGAGCGGGGTGGCGACGCCGGGGAGCAGCTTCGAGGGACGCAGGTTCACGTGGTGGTCGAAGGCGAAGCGGAGCTTCAGGAGGAAGCCGCGCTCCAGGACGCCGGAGGGCACCGACGGGTCGCCGATGGCGCCGAGCAGGATGGCGTCGTGCTTCTTGAGGGAGTCGAGGTCGGCGTCGGTGAGGGTCTCACCGGTGGCGTGGTAGCGCTTGGCGCCGAAGTCGTACTCCTCGGTCTCCAGCTTCACGTCCTGGGGAAGGACGGCCGCGAGGATCTTGAGGCCCTGGGCCACGACCTCCTGGCCGATGCCGTCGCCGGGAATGACTGCGAGATTGATGCTGTGAGACATGTCGGCACCCTACTCTTCGTCCCATCGTCTGACACGTCACGTCCATCATGTGGACGAAGCGCCATCCGGGTGAAGGTGTGTCAGTGGCCGGTGGAGCCGCCGTTGTCACGGCGGTCGAGGGCGCGCTGGAGGGCGGCGGCGGCGTTCTGCCGGGCCTCGTCGCTGGGACGGTTGGCGGAGTGGCGGACGCGGCGGGCGGTCTGAGTTGCCATGAGGGATCGACTCCTTGAGATCAGTGGTGATCCGAAGTGCGGAGATCAGTGGTGATCGAAGGTGCCGGCAGGGGCGGGGAGCGCCGCCGCAGGGGTTGCCTGCACAGGGGCGTCGCGCTCTCGACCGCCATTCGCTGATGTAGCGAGACGTTCGGCTTCTACAAAGCTAGGGCAGGTCTTCTCATCTGTCTCCACAGTTACTCGGACTTCCTACTATCTGAGACGGCGCGGGACAGCGCGTCAGCCGGCGATGGCCCGCAGCTCGCGGATCAGGGCCCGTACGGCGAGGGAGGCGGCCGGTTCGGGGTGCCGGTCGCGCGATGAGATCGGCCCTCCTATCTAGTTTGCATTCCTACCTAGCTGGTGCTGCAATACACCCATGGCCGCAGACCGCAGATCCAGCTGGCTCAAAGGAGTCCTCGACCTGCTCGTCCTCTCCCGCCTGACCGACGGCGAGAGCTACGGGTACGAGATCGCCAAGGCACTCGCCGAGGCGGGCCTCGGCGAGATCAAGGGCGGGACGCTCTATCCCGTACTGAACCGCCTGGAGGAAGCGGGTCTGGTGGAGGCCGAGTTCCGCGCCGCCGAGCGCGGCCCGGGACGCCGCTACTACCGGCTCACCGAGCAGGGGCGCGAGCACCTCGCCACCGAAAGCCGCGACTGGCTGCGCTTCCACCGCGCCGTCGAGACCACGCTCCACCCAGGGGGAACCACCGCATGACCACGGAATCCGACCGCTACTTCGCCGAGCTCGCCGACGCGCTGCGCACCACGGGCGTGCCGGCGGAGCAGATCGCCGCCACCGTCGAGGACCTGCACGGACATCTCTCCGGGACCGGGACGCGTCCGGAGGAGGAGTTCGGGCCGGCCGCCGCCTTCGCCGCCCAGCTCGGCGGGCTCGCGCCGCTGCCGGGTGAGCCGGACGGGAAGGCGGAGAGCTGGACCTGGACGGCGGACCTCTTCAACGACCGCCGGATGCTCGCCGTCCACGGCGACCAGGGCTGGGAGGTGGAGTCCCTGGACCCCCTCGGCCGGTTCGTCTGCCGACGCTCCGCGACGGCGGCGCTGCGCTGGGAGTACCGCCGCGAGATCATCGGCGCCCGGCGCCGCGCCAAGGTCCTGGCCGAGCTGGAGCCCGAGGGCTGGGAGCTGTGCGGCGAGTGGCTGGTGTACGGCTACTTCAAGCGGCCGCGCGCGGCGACTGCGGGCCCGGCGGGCGCCCTGGAGGCCCGGCCGGCCGCCCCGCACCGGTGGCTGTTCCTGAGCCGCCGCGGCAAGGTCGCGCTCGCGGTGTGGACCGTCGTGGTCGGCGGCGCGACGGCGGCGTGCTTCATCGGGACGCTCGGCATGGGCGGGCTCGCGATCACCATCGCCCTGGCCTCGATGTTCTCCGCCCTGTTCACCTCCCATCTGGAGACGACCAAGGGGCGGGTGGACCAGGAGCGCTCCAAGCCCTCCTGACCCTTCCTCACATCACGTCGCCGTCCCGCCAGTCGAAGACGAGCGCCGCGGCCGGATCGGGCAGCGCCCGGCCGGCCGCCGGGCGCAGGAAGACGTACCCCTCCTCCTCCGCGAGGTGGACGATCCCCTCGGGTCCCATGGCTTCCAGGCGGCCTTCCCAGACCCGCCAGCCGCGCCCCCGGTAGAGAGCGGCCCCGTCGTCCGAGGCGCCGAGCGCCCCGAAGACGTACGCCCCGTCGATGACCCGCTCCAGCCCGGCCATGACGGCCCCGCCGAGCCCCCGGCGCCTGAGGCCGGCGCGGACGGCGACGCCTTCGACGTACCCGACGCGGTGCGAACGCCCGCGATGGAGAGCGCGGCGCATGACGACGGCGCCGTGGGCGGCGATACCGCTCTCGTCCTCGATCCAGGCGTGCACGCCACCGAGCGTGTGGTCCCAGTCGTCGTCGGAGAAGTCGCCGTCGAAGGCGGCGTCGAGCAACTCGCGTACGGAGCGGAGCCGTTCGGCCCCGAGTTCATGGGTGGGCGCGATCCTCACGGTCATGCGCCCAGACTCCCACACCCCTCCCACCCCGAACCTAACCTCCAACAATCCATTGACAGGTTAGCCAGCGCCTGCTTGAGTCATCTCATAACCACTGACACGCATTTAAGAGGTTAGAGATGACGAGCACCGTGCTGCCGACCCACCACCGCACCGTCAAGGTCCGCGACCACGAGATCGCCTACCGCGAGGCGGGCCCCACCGACGCCCCCGTCCTCCTGCTGCTGCACGGCTTCCCCACCAGCTCGCGCATGTTCCGCGACCTGATCCCGCGGCTCGCCGACTCCTACCGCCTGATCGCCCCCGACCACCTGGGCTTCGGCCGCAGCGCGGCTCCCGACGCCGCCGACTTCGACTACACCTTCGCCGAACTGGCCGCGCTCACCGCCGAGTTCACCGAGGCACTGGGCCTGGAACGGTTCGCGCTCTACATCCAGGACTACGGCTCCCCCATCGGACTGCGCCTCGCCCTCGCCCACCCGGAGCGGATCACCGCGATCATCAGCCAGAACGGCAACGCGTACGAGGAGGGCCTCGGCTCCGAGGCCTGGGCGCCGGTCCTCGCCCTGATCGAGGAGCGCACCCCCGAGACCGAGGAGCCGGTGCGCGGCATCCGCTCCCTGGACGGCATCCGCTGGCAGTACGAGACGGGCGTACCGGCCGAGTACCGCGACCTCCTCGACCCCGACGCCTGGCACCACGACGCCGCCCTGATGGCCCGCGCGGGACAGGACGAGATCCAGCTCGGGCTGATCGCCGACTACGGCTCCAACTTCGCCCTCTACCCGGCCTTCCAGGAGTACTTCCGCACCAGCCGGGTCCCGCTCCTCGCGGTCTGGGGCGAAGGCGACCAGGTCTTCGTCCCGGCGGGCGCCGAAGCCTTCCGCCGCGACCTCCCGGACGCCGAGATCCACCTGCTCCCCACGGGCCACTTCGCCCTGGAGACCCACGCGCCGGCGATCGCCTCACTGATCGGCGACTTCCTCGCCCGGCGCGTTCCGCTCAGGCCGTAGCCTTCTCCAGGTCGCGAGCCATGCGCTCCACCCAGTCGGTGAAGCCCTCTCGATGATGGCCCTCGGCTTCGAGCAGGGCCGCGACCTGGGCGTCCGTGAGCCGGTCGGGTCCCGACCCGGTCAGCATCCGGTGCAGCTCCTTCATCAGGGACATCATCCGCAGCGCGTCGAGGTGCTCGATCGCGTCGACCCCGTGCCCGGGGCCGAGTGTCGTCGAACCAGGCATGTCGTGCCTCCTCACCGATCCCCCTCCCAGCAGCGTAAGCCCACCGCATGAGAACCGCCCCCGTCCTCGGTGGGGGCCGAGAAGGGGGGCGGTGATCAGGGGCCCGGGTCAGGGGCGGGGGGCGTCAGCCCATGTGGGGGTAGCCGTACTCGGTCGGCGGGACCAGCGTCTCCTTGATGGCGCGGGTCAGCGTCCAGCGCATCAGGTTCTGCGGGGCGCCGGCCTTGTCGTTCGTACCCGAGGCGCGGCCGCCGCCGAAGGGCTGCTGGCCGACGACGGCGCCGGTCGACTTGTCGTTGATGTAGAAGTTGCCCGCGGCGAAGCGGAGCTTCTCCATCGTGTACGCGGCCGCCGCACGGTCACCGGAGATGACCGCGCCGGTGAGGGCGTAGTCCGAGACCGACTCCATCTGGGTCAGCATCGCGTCGTACCCGTCGGCAGCGCTGTCGTCGTAGACGTGGATCGCGAGGATCGGGCCGAAGTACTCGGCCTTGAAGACCTCGTTCTCCGGGTCGGTGCAGGCGATGACGGTCGGACGGACGAAGTAGCCCACCGAGTCGTCGTACGTGCCACCGGCGATGATCGTGCAGGTCGGGTCGGCCGCGGCACGGTCGATCGCGGCCTTGTTCTTGGCGAACGAGCGCTCGTCGATGACGGCGCCGATGAAGTTCGACAGGTCGGTGACGTCACCCATGGTGATGCCGTCGACCTCGGCCGCGAACTCCTCCTTGAAGCCGTCGTTCCAGATCGAGGCCGGGACGTAGGCGCGCGAGGACGCGGAGCACTTCTGGCCCTGGAACTCGAAGGAGCCACGGGTCAGCGCGGTCTTCAGGATGGCGCGGTCGGCGCTGGGGTGCGCGACGACGAAGTCCTTGCCGCCGGTCTCACCGACGATCCGCGGGTACGAGCGGTACTTCTCGATGTTGGTGCCGACCGTCTTCCACAGGTGCTGGAAGGTCTTGGTCGAACCGGTGAAGTGGATACCGGCCAGGTCGCGGTGGTTCAGGGCCACCTCGGAGACGGCGATGCCGTCGCCGGTCACCAGGTTGATGACGCCCTTCGGCAGGCCGGCCTCCTCCAGGAGCTCCATGAGGAGCACGGCGGAGTGGGTCTGCGTCGGGGACGGCTTCCAGACCACCACGTTGCCCATGAGGGCGGGGGCGGTGGGCAGGTTGCCCGCGATGGCGGTGAAGTTGAACGGCGTGATCGCGTAGACGAAGCCCTCGAGCGGGCGGTGGTCCAGACGGTTCCACACACCCGGGGAGTTCGCCGGCGGCTGCTCGGCCAGGATCTGGCGGGCGTACGCCACGTTGAAGCGCCAGAAGTCGACGAGCTCGCACGGGGTGTCGATCTCGGCCTGCTGGGCGGTCTTCGACTGGCCGAGCATGGTGGACGCGGCCAGCGTCTCGCGCCACGGGCCGGCGAGCAGCTCGGCGGCGCGCAGGATGATCGCGGCACGGTCGTCGAAGGCCATCGCGCGCCAGGCGGGGGCCGCGGCCAGGGCCGCGTCGACGGCGTCCTGGGCGTCCTGCGTGGTGGCGCCGCGGAAGGTACCGATGACGGCCTTGTGGTTGTGCGGCTGGACGACCTTGAACTCCTCGCCGCCACCGAGGCGCTTCACGCCGCCGATGGTCATCGGCAGCTCGCGCGGGTTCTCGGCCAGCTCCTTGAGCTTGATCTCGAGGCGGGCGCGCTCGGGGGAGCCGGGGGCGTAGCTGTGCACCGGCTCGTTGACCGGAGCGGGGACCTGGGTGACAGCGTCCATAAGTCTCGGGACTCCTTGTGAGAGGTGGGCTCAGCCCTTGGTGAGGATGGAGCGGACGAAGAAGAGGAGGTTGGCCGGCTTCTCCGCGAGGCGTCGCATGAAGTAGCCGTACCAGTCGGTGCCGTAGGCGGTGTACACGCGCATGCGGTGTCCCTCGGCGGCCAGCCGGTTCTGCTCCTCGCTGCGGATGCCGTACAGCATCTGGAACTCGTACTCGTCCAGCTTGCGCCCCGCACGGCGGGCGAGCTCCTGGCCGACGGAGATCAGGCGCGGGTCGTGGGACCCGATCATCGGGTAGCCCTCGCCGTCCATCAGGATCTTCATGATCCGGACGTACGCCTTGTCGATCTCGGGCTTGTCCTGGATGGCGACGGAGGCGGGCTCCTTGTAGGCGCCCTTCACGATCCGGACGCGGGAGCCGTTCGCGGCGAGGCGGCGGGCGTCGTCCTCGGTGCGGAAGAGGTAGGCCTGGATGACACAGCCGGTCTGCGGGTGGGTCTTCCGCAGCTCCTCGTGGATGGCGAACATCGAGTCGAGGGTGGTGTGGTCCTCGGCGTCCAGGGTGACCGTGGTGCCGATCTCGGCAGCGGCCTCGACGACCGGGCGGACGTTCGCGAGAGCGAGCTCGTGGCCGTTCTCCAGGGACTGGCCGAACATCGACAGCTTGACGGACATCTCGGCGCGCTCGCCGAGGCCCAGCTCCTTGAGGCGCCCGATGAGCTCCAGGTAGGCGTCCCGGGCGGCGTACGACTGCTCGACGGTGGTGATGTCCTCACCGACGACGTCGAGGGTGACCTCCAGGCCGCGGTCGCTCAGCTCCCGGACGATCGGGACGACGTCGTCGACCGACTCACCGGCGATGAAGCGGGCGACGACCTGCTTGGTCCCGGGGGCGGCCGACACGAAACGGCGCATCTTGTCGCTGCGCGACGCGGCGAGGATCACGGGACCCAGCACGGGGGACCTCCAGAAGGACAGGGTGACGAAGGGGCTGTACCCGATCTTTCGTAAGAATCCGGGAACAGCACGAAGAACCACCGTGAAACCTATGGATCGCTCCGATCGTCCGCCATCTACAGCTGTCACGCATCCGTGGGCGGCATCTCATACACATGTCTGAGGGGGTGCGAGAATGGCGCTGTGAAGGGCGATTACCAAGAACTGGTGGACGAGATCTCCACGCTGCTCGGCGCACCGGCGACGCTGGAGAACCGCGATTTCGGTCTGATCGCCTTCGGCGCCCACGACAGCGACGACGACACCGCGATGGACCCCGTCCGGACGCGGTCGATCCTGACCCGGAAGTCGACCCCGGCGGTCCGCGCCTGGTTCGAGGGCTTCGGCATCACCCGGGCGACCGGCCCGGTCCGCATCCCGGCCGCCCCGGACGCCGGGGTGTTCCGGGACCGCGTCTGCCTGCCCGTACGCCACCGGGGGGTCGTCCTCGGGTACGTCTGGCTGCTCGACGCCGAGCCCGGCCCCACGCCCGCCCAGCTCACGTCCGCGATGGAGGTCGCCACCCGGATCGGCGACCTCCTCGCCGACGAGGAGCGCGCGGACGCCGACCTCTCGCGCGAGTTCGCCGCGGCCCTGACCGCCGGGCGCGGCTGGCAGAGCGACATGGCCGTCGCGGCCCTCCGGGTGGCCCTCGGCCCCAGCGCGGACGGTCTGCACACCGTGGTCTGCGTGACCCCCTGGCAGGGCGAGGCCCCCTCGTCGATCCGGTCGGTCCCCGCCGCGGCGGCGGTCGCCGTCCTCCCCGAGGGCGAGTCCGGCGAGTCCCTCGCCGTCCTCGTACGGCTGCGCACGCCCGAGGACCTCTCCCCCGCCCGCGCGGCCGCCGACCGGCTGCGCGCCGCCGCCCCGGCCGGCATCGCCACCGCGCGCCGGGGTCTCACGGACCTCCCGGCGGCCTGGCGCGAGGCCAACACGGCGGCCCGCGCCGCCACCGCCCAGCCGACCCTCGGCCCGGTCGCGGAGTGGGCCGGGATCGGCCCCTACCGCCTGCTCGCGGCGCTCTACCACCCCGAGGTCGACCCCGCCGTCGCCCCGCTCGTCGCCCCCGCCCACGCCGAACTGGCCCGCACCGCCGAGGTGTTCCTCGACAACGCGGGCCAGGCGGGCCGCACGGCGGCGGCCCTGGGCATCCACCGCCAGACCCTCTACTACCGGTTGTCCCGGGTCGAGCAGCTCACGGGCCTTGACCTGGACGACGGAGAGGACCGGCTGCTGCTCCACATGTCCCTGAAGTCGGCGCGGCTCTGAACAGAGCCGTCAGGGACGCGCGCGGCGGCGCAGCTCCGGCTCTCCCAGTGCGGGCGGCACGTATCCGCCGTCCCGGGCCGACAGGTTCGTGCCCGGCGGCACGATCTTGTCGATCCGGTCGAGGACGTCCCTGCTCAGCCGGATCCGGTCGGCACCGAGCTGCGCCTCCAGCTGCTCGAAGGTCCGGGGCCCGATGATCGCCGAGGTGACGGCGGGGTGCTCCAGGACGAAGGCGAGCGCGAGTCGGACGAGGCTCAGTCCGGCCTCGTCGGCGAGCTGGGCCAGCGCCTCGGCGGCGTCGAGCTTGGCCGCGTTCTCCGGGTCGGCGATGTCGAAGCGGGCGGCCTGGCGGTCGATCCGGCTGGACTGCGGCTGCTCCGCGCCCTTGCGGTAGCGGCCCGAGAGCCAGCCGCCCGCCAGCGGGCTCCAGGTGAGGACACCGAGGCCGTAGCGCTGGGCGACGGGCAGCACCTCGCGCTCGATGCCCCGGGCGAGCAGGGAGTACGGCGGCTGTTCGGCGACGACCCGCTCGCGGCCCCGGCGCTCGGCGATCCACTGGCCCTCGACGATGGCGGAGGGCTCGAAGGTGGAGGTGCCGATGTAGCGGATCTTGCCTTGGCGGACGAGGTCGGTCAGGGCGCCGAGCGTCTCGTCGAAGTCGGTCTCCGGCTCGGGCCGGTGCACCTGGTAGAGGTCGATCCAGTCGGTGCCGAGGCGGCGCAGGCTGTTCTCGACCTCGCGGACGATCCAGCGCCGGCTGTTGCCGCGCTCGTTGGTGTCCTCGCCGAGGCTGCCGTGGAACTTGGTGGCCAGCACGACGTTGTCCCGGCGGCCGCCCGCGAGGGCCTTGCCGACGATCGTCTCCGACTCCCCCGCCGAGTACACGTCGGCGGTGTCGACGAAGTTGATGCCGGAGTCCAGGGCCTTGTGGATGATGCGGACGCTGTCGGTGTGGTCGGTGTTGCCACGGGCGCCGAACATCATCGTGCCCAGGCACAGCGGGCTCACTCTTACGCCGGTGCGGCCCAGCAGGCGGTGTTCGGTGGTCATCGTGCACTCCCTTGGACGAGTCGGTCGTGGCGCTCCGCCGCCGCGGGGGCGGACGGGGTGGTACGGGTGGTGGCGCCCTGCCGGTAGGCGTCCCAGAGGCGGCGGTACGGCCCCTGGCCCGCGAGGAGCTGGGCGTGCGTGCCGCTCTCCACGACGGTGCCCGCCTCCAGGACGACGACCCGGTCGGCGCGGGCGGCCGTGGTGAGCCGGTGCGCGACGACGAGCGTCGTACGCCGGCGGCTCAGCGCATCGACGGCGGCGGCCACGCGCCGCTCGGTGGCGAGGTCCAGCGAGGCGGTCGCCTCGTCGAGGAGCAGGACGTCGGGGTCGATGAGTTCCGCCCGGGCGAGGGCGAGCAGCTGGCGCTGCCCGGCCGAGAGGCCGTGGCCCCGCTCCCCCACCGGGGTCAGATAGCCGGCCGGCAGGGCGGCCACCGTGTCGTGGGCGCCGACCGCCCTGGCGGCGGCCTCCACCTCGGCGTCGGTGGCGTCCGGGCGGCCGTAGGCGATGGCGTCGCGGACGGTGACGCCGAACAGGTGCGGCTCCTGCGGAACGATGCCGAGCCTGCGGCGGTAGCCGGTCAGGTCGAGCTCGCGCAGGTCGTGCCCGTCCACCCGGACGGCTCCGGCCACCGGGTCGTAGAACCGGGCGAGGAGCTTGACGACGGTGGACTTGCCCGCGCCGGTGGTGCCCACGAGAGCGACGGTCTCGCCGGGCGCGACCCGCAGCCGGACGCCGTGGAGCACGTCCCGCTCCCGGCCGCCCGCGTAGTGGAACGACACGTCGTCGAACTCGATCTCGCCGCGCAGCGAGGTCACCCGGCGCGGCGCCGCCGCCAGGGGCGTGGCGACGGGGGTGCGCATCAGGCCGCGCAGCCGGCTCATCCCGACGACCGCCTGCTGGTAGCCGTCGAAGACCTGGGAGAGCTGCTGGATGGGCGAGAAGAAGAGTTCGACGTAGAGCAGGAAGGCGATCAGCGTCCCCGCCGTCAGCTCCCCGGAGCGCACCTGCCCCACGCCGACGGCGAGGACCGCGGCGGTGGAGAGCGTGCCGAGGAACTCCACGAAGGGGAAGAAGGTGCCCATGTAGCGCTGGGCGCGCAGCCGCGAGTCGCGGAACGACCAGGCGAGGGCGGCGAAGTGGGCGGCGTTGTGCCCCTCGCGCCGGAACGCCTGGGTGACGCGCAGCATGCCCACGTTCTCCTGGAGGCAGGCGTTGACCGTACTGATCCGTTCCCGGGCCTCCAGGTAGGCGGGGACCGAGTAGTGCCGGAACACGGCGGTCGCGCCGATGAGCAGCGGCAGCGCGGCGAGCAGGACGAGCGCGAGGCCGGCGTCGATGACGAGGAGCGCGGCCAGGACGCCGAGGACGGTGAGGAGGCTGACGACCGCGGTGATCAGCCCGGTCTGGAGGAAGTTGGACAGGGCGTCCACGTCGGTGGTCATCCGGGTCATGATGCGGCCGCCGGGCTCCCCCTCGTAGTAGTCGAGGCCGAGCCGCTGCAGCTGGGCGTAGGTCTTGATCCGCAGGGTGTAGAGGAGCCGCTCGCCGGTGCGTCCGGTGGTGCGGACCTGGGCGACGCCGACGAGCCAGTTCAGGCCGACGACGAGGGCGGCCGTGGCCGAGGCCGCGAGGAGGACTCCCCGGGCCTGGTGGGCGACGCCGCCGTCCACCCCGTGGCGTACGAGGACGGGCACGGCGATCTGCGCGAGGGCGTCCACGGCGACCAGGAGCAGGCCGGCGAGGAGCGGCAGCCGGAACGGCTTCAGGAGGGTGCCGAGATGGAACCGGGGGTCGGCTGAGACCGCCTGCTCCAGCGGCACCCGGGGGTCGTCCTCGGGCAGCGGGAGCCGTTCGAGGGCAGCGAGGAGTTCGGGGGTCGGCGGTGCGGAGCCGAGGACACCTCCCCCCGGTCCGCCGCGGCCCGGCCCGGCGGTGGCCGCGGCCTCGGCGAGCGCGTTGGCGGCCCGTACGGCCGTGGGCTCGTCGTGGACGCGCCCGGAGTCCGCGGGGCGCCGCCACAGCTCCTCGGTGACGCCCCGCGCCGGGGCCGGGGCCTCCTCCTGCCGCCCCTCCTCCCCGTCGGCGGCCAGGAGCGAGCGGAACAGGGCCGAGCGGGAGCGCAGTTCGTCCAGGGTGCCGGTGTCCACGATCCGGCCGCCGTCCATGAGCGCGATCCGGTCGGCCAGTTCCAGCGTCGATTCTCGGTGGGCGACGAGCACGGTGGTGCACCGGCGCCCGGCCTCGCGCAGGGACGCGTGGATGTCGGCCTCGACGCGGGCGTCGATCGCGGAGGTGGCGTCGTCGAGCACCAGGACCGCGGGGTCGCCGAGCAGGGCGCGGGCGAGGGCGATCCGCTGGCGCTGGCCGCCGGAGAGCGTGAGCCCCTGCTCCCCCACGAGGGTGTCGTAGCCGTCGGGCAGCCGCTCGACGAACTCGTCGGCGCACGCGAGGCGGGCGGCCGCCCGGATCTCCTCGTCACGGGCGTCCGGGCGGCCGTACGCGATGTTGGCCCGCACGGTGTCGGAGAGCAGCAGGCTCTCCTCGAAGACGAAGCCGATACGGGAGCGCAGACCGGCCAGGGTGAGGTCGCGGACGTCGTGCCCGCCGACCCGGACCGTGCCCGCCGCCGTGTCGTAGAAGCGGGGCAGCAGGGCGACGGCGGTGGACTTGCCGCAGCCCGCGGGGCCGATGAGCGCGAGCGTCTCCCCCGGGCGCACGTCCAGGCCGAAGCCGCGCAGCAGGGGCTCGCCGGCCCCGTGGGCGAAGGTCACGTCGTCCCAGGCGAGCGCGGGGAGGCCGGCCGGGTCGTCGGTGGGGTCGGTGGGGGCGATGCGGTCGGTGGGGTCCGTGCGGTCGATGCGGTCGGTGGGGTCGGTGCGGTCGGTGGGCGGGACGTCTCCCGACGGGTCTCCCGCCGTCGGCGGGTCGGTGATCCCCGGCTCCTCGTCGATCACCTCGAAGACGCGCTCCGCCCCCGCCCGCGCCTGCTGCCAGACGGTGAGCAGGGTCGCGACCTGACGGACCGGGGTGACGAACGAGCCGAGGTACGCGGTGAAGGCGAGGAAGGTGCCCAGCGAGACCCGGCCGTCGAGCGCCAGCCAGCCGCCGAGGACCAGGACCGCCACCTGCCCGAGCGCGGGCACGGCCTGGAGGGCCGGGTTGTAGCGGCTGGTGAAGGCGACGACGCGCAGCCGCGAGGAGAACAGTCCCCGGACCCGGCGTTCGAGTCCCTCCAGTTCGCGCCGCTCCTGGCCGAAGCCCTTGACGATGCGGACCCCGGTGACCGTGGCCTCGACGGCGGAGGCGACCTCGGCCGCCTCCTGCTGGGCGTGCCAGTTGGCGGGGAAGAGGGTGCGCCGCCCGCGCAGCGCGATCAGCCACAGGAGCGGGCCGACGACCAGGGCGACGACGGTGAGCAGAGGCGAGAGCCAGGCCATGAAGACCAGCGAGACGCAGAACATCAGGGCGTTGCCGGTCATGTTGGGCAGGAACTGCAGCAGGGTCTGGATCAGGGTGATGTCGGAGATGGAGCGGCTCACCACCTGGCCGGTGCGCAGGTCGTCCTGTTGCGCGCCGTCGAGCCGGAGGAGCGCGGCGAAGGCGTCGTTGCGCAGGTCGTACTGGACGCCGAGGGAGAGCCGGCCCGAGCAGTAGCGGCGGACGAAGCTCCCGCCGAAGCGCACCGCGCCGATGCCG
This sequence comes from Streptomyces sp. CB02980, assembly GCF_014451325.2. Classification (GTDB taxonomy): domain Bacteria; phylum Actinomycetota; class Actinomycetes; order Streptomycetales; family Streptomycetaceae; genus Streptomyces. The sequence continues at coordinate 222,533 of NZ_JACSCH020000006.1, forward strand.
GTGAGCAGCAGGATCCAGGGGGCCAGGGAGGTGGTGGTGGAGCCGGCGACGCCGTCGACGACGTGGCGGAGGACGAGGGGCAGCGAGGCGGTGGCGACGGCGGCGACGGCCGCGGCGCCGAAGGCGAGCAGGAGGTCGGTGCGGCGGCGGAGCGCGTACCCGCCGAGGCGGCGCGCCCAGCCGGGCCGCACCGCCGCTGCGGGCCCGCCCCCGGCCGCCCCGGCCGCCTCGGCCGCCGGGGGCGGTGCGGGCTCCGCGGCGGACGGGGACCGTACGGCGGACGGGGCGGCCTTGCCGGGGGGACAGTCGCTCACCGGGTCTCGACCAGACCGGTGCCGAGGTGACCGCCGGGCGTCTCGGCGCCCTCGGTCCCGGCGCCGTCGAACAGCCGGTTGGCGGGCCGGGGAAGGCCGTAGTGGTCCCGCAGGGTGGTGCCGGTGTACTCGGTACGGAACAGGCCGCGTTCCTGGAGCAGCGGCACCACCCGGTCGACGAAGGCTTCGAGGCCCGAGGGCAGGACGGCCGGCATGATGTTGAAGCCGTCGGCCGCGCCGCTGACGTACCAGTGCTCGATGGTGTCGGCGATCTGCTCGGGCGTCCCGGCGAACGTCCGGTGCCCGCGGCCGCCGCCGAGGCGTCCGATCAGCCGGCGCACGGTGAGCCGTTCGCGACGGGCCAGCTCCACGATCAGCGTGTAGCGGCTCTTCGCGCCCTCGATGTCGTCCTCGGTCGGGATGTCCGCGGGCAGTTCGGCGTCCAGGTCGAGATCCTCGGGCGCGATCTTCAGCCGCAGCGCCAGCTGGCGCTTGGCGTACTCCGGCACGATGAGCCGGTCGAGTTCGGCGTCCAGCTCGCGGGCCTCTGCCTCGGTGTCGCCGATGACGGGGACGATGCCGGGGAGGATCTTGATGCCGTCGGGGTCGCGGCCGAGCGCGAGCGCCCGCTGCTTGACGTCCTTGTAGAAGGCGATGCCCTCCTCCAGGGTCTGCTGGGCCGTGAACACCGCCTCTGCGTAGCGGGCCGCGAAGTCCTTGCCGTCCTCGCTCGACCCGGCCTGCACCAGGAGCGGGTAGCCCTGCGGGGAGCGCTCGACGTTCAGCGGCCCCTCCACCCGGAAGAACTCGCCCCGGTGGCCGATGCGCCGGACCCGGTCGGCGCGGGCGTGGATGCCGCCCTCCTTGTCCGCGACCACCGCGTCGTCGGCCCAGCTGTCCCACAGCTTGGTGGCCACGTCGACGAACTCGGCCGCGCGCCGGTAGCGCTCGCGGTGCAGCGGGGTGTCGTCGAGGCCGAAGTTGCGGGCCGCGTCCGCTCCGGCGGTGGTGACGATGTTCCAGCCGGCCCTCCCGTTCGACACGTGGTCGAGCGAGTTGAAGCGGCGGGCCAGGTTGAAGGGTTCGTTGTAGCTGGTGGAGGCGGTCGCGATCAGCCCGATGTGCGAGGTGACGGCGGCCAGGGCGGTGAGGAGCACGGTCGGCTCCAGCTTGCTGACGGGCCGGCGCCCGGGGTCGCCCTGCTGGACGGGGCTGTCCGCGAGGAAGACCGAGTCGAGCAGGCCGCGTTCGGCGATGCGGGCGAGGTTCTGGTAGTGCGCGATGCCGGTGCCGCCGTCGGCGGGGCTCTCGGGGAGGCGCCAGGCCGCCTCGTGGTGGCCGACCGACATGAGGAAGGCGTTGAGGTGGAGGGGCTTGCGGGCGGGGCGGTCAGACGTGTGCGGCATGGGAGTGGTCCTCCGGGCGGGGTGCGGGGGCGAACGGTGCGGAGTGCACGCCGAGCGCGGCGAGCAGGGCGTCGCGGTACTGCTGGAAGCGCGGGTCGCGCCGGTCGCGCGGGGTGGGGAGGTCGATGGCGAGGTCGACGGAGATCTCCCCCTCGTCGAGGACGAGGACGCGGTCGGCGAGTTCGACGGCCTCGTCGACGTCGTGGGTGACGAGGAGGACCGCGGGGCGGTGGCGTTCGTACAGTTCGCGGAGCAGGTCGTGCATCTTGATCCGGGTCAGTGCGTCGAGCGCGCCGAACGGCTCGTCGGCGAGCAGCAGTTCGGGATCGCGTACGAGGGCGCGGGCGAGCGCGGCCCGCTGCTGTTCGCCGCCGGACAGCTCGTGCGGCCAGGACCGCTCCCGGCCGGCGAGGCCCACCTCGGCGAGTGCGGTCAGACCGCGTTCACGGGCGCCGGGCCCGCGCAGTCCCAGGGTCACGTTGTCGAGGACCCGCAGCCACGGCAGCAGCCGGGAGTCCTGGAAGGAGAGCGAGACCCGCTCGGGGACGAGCAGCTCTCCCGAGCCCTCGACGTCGTGGTCGAGGCCGGCCACGGCGCGCAGGAGCGTGGACTTACCGGAGCCGCTGCGGCCGAGGAGGGCGGTGAACTCCCCCGCCGCCAGGGCGAGATCGATCTCCTTGAGGACGACCCGGTCGCCGAAGCGGCGGACCAGGCGCCCGGCCCGTACGGCGGGGGGTGCGTCGGGGTCCTGCGGACGGGGATCCCCCGGGGTGAGGGCCTGAGGACGGGGGGCCCGCGGATCGGGGGCTCCCGGATCGAGGCCCGGCCGGCTGCCGGCCGGGCCGTCGGGGACGGTCTCGGCCTCCCCGGGGCGCGGGTCGTGGTCCTTCGTCAGCCCGCCAGCGTGCGTCGCCATGACAGGGCCCTCCTCTCGACGGCGCGGACGAGGGCGTCGGAGGCGAACCCGAAGGTGCCGTAGGCCACCAGGCCGACGATGATCACGTCCGACTGGGCGTACTGCTGGGCCTGGAACATCATGTAGCCGATGCCACTGGTGGCGTTGACCTGCTCGACCACGATCAGTCCCAGCCAGGACGAGGTGACGCCGAGCCGGAGCCCCACGAAGAAGCCGGGCAGGGAGCCGGGCAGGACCACCTTGCGCAGGAACTGCCGTCGGCGCAGCTCCAGCACCTCGGCGAGCTCCACATGACGGCTGTCGATGCTGGTCAGCGAGGCGTAGGTGTTGATGTAGACGATCACGGCGACACCGAGGGCGATGACGGTGATCTTCATCTGCTCGCCGATGCCGAGCCAGAGGATCAGCAGCGGCAGCATCGCGAGGGACGGAATGGCCCGCTTGATCTGGAGGGGCCCGTCGACGAGGTACTCGCCGGTGCGGCTGAGTCCGGCGACCACGGCGAGCAGCACACCCGAGGCGACCCCGAGCAGCAGACCGAGCCCGGCGCGCTGCAGGGAGACCAGCACGTTGCCCTGGAGCCGCCCGTCGGCGATCAGCTCGCCGGCCGTGGAGACGACCGCGCCGGGGCCGGAGAGGATGCGCGGGTCGAGATAGCCGGCCGCCGAGGCGGCCCACCAGAGGGCGACCACGAGCACGGGGCCGAGGAGCCGCCCGAAGGGCACGCTCCGGCCGGGGCCGAGGCGCCGCCGCCGCTGGACGCCGGAGCGGGACACCGGGACGGTGGCGGGGGGCGCGAGGGCCGGCTTCCGGGCCTCGGAGGGCTTCGTGCCGTCCGGCTTCCGCGGCGGGGCCGGTACGCCGGCCGGGACGCGGGTGCGGACATCGGTCAGGGAGTCGCTCATGATCCCTCCCGGTATGCGGCGGGTACGGCCCCGGAGGCGAGGCCCTCGAAACGCCGGTCGAACAGCGAGGCGGCGTCCACCTTCGGCACGAACCCGCCTTCGGCCAGCAGGTCGGCCGTCTCCTGCTCCCAGGCGATGGCCTTGTCCCAGGAGACGGGGAACTGCGGTTTGGCGAGCGAGGCGACGATGCGGCGGCCGTCGGCCTCCTTCACGCCCTGGTCCTTGACGTAGTAGGCGTCGATCCAGCGGTCGGTGTTCTCCCACGCCCACACCACGCCCTGGGCCCACAGCGGGACGAAGGCACGGACGGCGGCGGCCTTCGCCGGGTCGTTCAGCACCTCGATCGGGGCCCAGAGGACGGTCAGCAGGTCGATGACGTCGGTGGGTACCCGGCGGGCGCCGTCCCCGGCGTACTGGCTCAGGTACTTGGTGAGCGTCGGCTCGCCGAGCGGCGCCGCGTCGACCTGCCTGGACTGGAGGGCGGTGAGGAACTGGGTGCTCGGCAGTTCGACGAGATCGACGTCGCCGTTGGCTATCCCGGCCTTCTTCAGGGCCCGCAGGACGACCACGCCCTGCGCCTGCCCCTGCGAGAAGGCGATCTTCTTGCCCCGGAAGTCCGCGACGCTCCGGACGGCCGAGCCCGGCGCGGTGGCGAAGACGTACGAGGGCTTCCTGCGCACCTGTACGGCGACGATGCGGGATTCCACGCCGATGGCCTCGGCCTGGATCGGCGGAATTCCGGCATTGCTGGCCAGGTCGATGGAGCGCGCCCGGAATCCCTGGATGATGTCGGGTCCCGCGCTCAGATTGGGCCACTCGGAGACGGTGAAGGGGAGTTTCTTTCCGATGCCGGATTCGGCGAATTGAATGCGCGAACTGCGGACGGCGACGGTCAGCGAGGTACCGGCCGGCGGCGGCCCGGTGGGCAGCTCCTTCAGCGGTACGGAATGGGCGGCGTTACTGGTCTGGGGCGCGCATCCGGCGGCGGCGAGGACGGCGCCGGACGCGAGGGCGAGGAAGCCTCTCCGCCCGAGGGCGGGGGACGGTGGCGGGTGCGGGAAGGAGGGCATCAGGGGAGTTCCTGTCGGGTGCGGTGCGCGGGCGGAGGGTCAGAGGGAGTGGTAGCCGCCGTCGTGGAAGAGCAGCGGGCGCCGGTTCGCGTCCTGCCAGGCGTCCACGACGCGGCCGATGACGATGCGGTGGTCGCCGGCGGGGACGAGCTGCTCGATGTCGACGCGCAGCCAGCCGGTGACGCCGTCGAGGACCGGGTCGCCCTGGTCGAGCCGCCGCCATCCGGTGGGCCGGGCGAACCGGTCGATCCCGCTGGTGGCGAAGCGCCTGGCCAGGTCCTCCTGTTCGGCGCCGAGGAAGTTGACGACCGCGGACGTGGCGCGCCGGAGGTGCGGCCAGGAGGAGGAGCGGGTCGCGATGCCGAAGGAGAGGAGCGGCGGTTCGAGGGAGAGGGAGGTGAGCGAGGTGGCGGTGAAGCCGACGGGGCCGGATCCGGCGTCCGCGGTGACGACCACGACGCCGGCCGGATAGGCGCGGAACGCCTGCTTGAAGAGGCCGGGTTCGAGACCGGCCGCGGGATGCGAGGACAAGGAGACAGTCATGTTTCCCCCGGGCGACGGAGAAGGAGGACAGGGCGGAGGACGGCACGCCGAAGCCGGACGGGACGGCATGCGGGCACGGCGGTGGAAGGGCCGGAACGTCACGCGTACGGGAAATGGCACGCGTGGAAAAGGAAAGCGGGACCGGGAGCCGGGAAAACCGCTCGGATCAACAGGCGCGGCAGGGACGACAGGAACGACGGACGCGTGCCGAATGCGGCACGTGGCGTCGGGTCCTCTGCGGGCTGCTCATGAATACATCTTCCCGTTCGCGCTCCGAGCGGGTCAACAATGCAACTTTCTGAATTAAGTCGGTATTCGCCGGGAGTACGAGCAGGGCGCCCCCGCCGTCAGGACACCGCGGGCAGCGCCGGCCAGGGGCCGAGCGGATCGTCGTGCAGGGCGCCGAGGGCGACGGCCGTTCCCGCCACGGCCAGGACCCGGCCGGTGAAGCTGCTCGGCACGACGGAGCGCTCGGGGTCGTCGCAGACCAGCGACCGTTCGGCCGTGGTGGCCCGCAACTCGGCCAGGCAGGGTGCCAGTCGGCCGACGCTCGGTTCGACGACGACGAGTACCTCGGGGTCGAACATGTCGAGGAGGACGGCCGCGGCCCGGCCGACGAACCGGGCCCGCCGGCGGAACACCGAGACCGCCACCTCGTCCCCGTCCACCGCCCGCCGCAACAGCTCCGGGAACGACTCGGCGATCAGACCCCGCCGGGCAGCCCGGCGCAGCATCGCGGGCTCCGACACCTCGGACTGGAGGCAGCCGGGGACGCCGCACTCGCAGGTCGTGCCGGCGTCACCCGTCCCCACCGGCAGATGGGCGATGTTGCCCGCGCCGAACCTCGGCCCCTGGTGCACCGCTCCGGAGGAGACGAAGGCCGCGTCCACCACGTTTCCGACGAAGAGCACCACCGCGCTGGCCCGGGTCGACGCGACGCCGACGAGCTGTTCGGCGCGGGCCAGGGCGCGGGCGTGACTGTCCACGTGGACGGGGAGCCCGGTGGCCTCCGCGAGCACCTCCCGCACCGGGACGTCCCGCCAGCCCAGTTGCGGATGGTGGACGACGACCCCGGCGGCCGGGTCGACCCAGTGGCCGGTGGCGACGCCGAGCGCGAGCGCGGTCCGGTCGGCGCCCTGGGCGGCGAGCATCCGGGGCAGCCCCTCGGCCACCCGGTCGAGCACCTCGGTGGGTTCGGTGCCGGTGTGCGGGAGGCGCTCCTCGGCGACGAGGCGCCCCCGGAGGTCCATGAGAGCGAGCGTGGTGTGGGTGACGGCGACGTGCGCGCCGGCGAGGAGATAGCGCGCGGTGTCGATCTCGACGGGGATGTGGGGGCGGCCGAGGCCTCGCGGACCTGCCGTCTCCGGGCCCTCCTTGACGAGCCCCCGGCCGATCAGCGCGCCGCAGTGGCCGGTGACCGAGGCGGGCGAGAGACCGGTGAGGCGGGCGATCGTGCTGCGGGCGACCGGTCCGTGGTCGAGGATCGCCCCCAGGACGGCTCCGGTGCTGGCGGCGCGGCGCGGGGGGACGGCCGCGGAGGGGATGTCGGCGCGGCGCAGGGGGACGGGGCGGGAGGAGGACATGCGCGTTCTGTCCACGAGGGCCTTCTTCGGGTCCGTTGCGGTGGTGCGTACCGCCGCCGCGCGGGGTGCGGCCGCCCGTCCCGCCGGGTGCGGCGGCGGGGAGGGACGGCGGACCGGAGGGGCCGGACGGACGGGGGCCGTTCCGGGGCGGGCGGACGCGCGAAGCTCCCGGGCGGGAGCCGCTCTCGGCGTGCGCCGACGGGCCGCGGGTCCACTCCCCCGGAAGGCGCTCTCGGGGTGTCAGGGGGCCGCGCGGTCTCCGCCGTACGCTCGCGGAGCTACGGACACGCGGCAGAGCACACACGCTTCAGGTCGACGTGACCTCGTGTCGTGAGAAGCGCGGAACGGTGCATGGCGCGCAACATAGCCCGAGTGCCGCAAGACGGTCAATCGACGGCCCGCATGATGGACGGCGCCCGCCCGGGCGCTTCTCGGGCCCCCGACGATCATGACGTGACGTCAGTTTCGCTCCCCCATGAGCACTTTGAGTCCCTCCGTGAGGTCGTCCGCCGTCGGCGCCGTCTCCGGGTCCACCATCCACTGGATCATGACGCCGGTGGCGAGGGCCTGGCAGAGCAGTCCGGCCACCCGGGCCTTCTCCGGCTCCGCCTCCGGGTCGATGCCGAGGAAGCCCTCGGCCATGCCGAGTCGGCCCTCGCGCTGCGGCTCCTTGATCGCCTCGCGCAGCTTCTCGTCGTCGTCGAGCCGGGTGACGATCTCGGTCTGGAGCTTCCAGACGGGCCGGCTGGCCCCGGCCGCGGCGATGACCTGCTCCCAGACGGCATGGAAGCGCCGGTACGGGTCGGCCGGCAGCTCCCGCTTCTCCTCGCCGCTGCCCGCGGGGCCGACCGCCTCGCCCCACTCCTCGGTGACGGCGAGGAAGGCCTGCTGGAGCAGGGCGTCCTTGGAGCCGTAGTGGTAGCCGATGGAGGCGAGGTTGGTGCCGGAGGCGGCGACGATGTCGCGGGCCGTGGTCCGCCCGTACCCCTTTTCCAGGAGGCAGCGCTTGGCGCCTTCGAGCAGGTCTTCCTTGTGTCCCATGACAGCACTGTACCCGGCCGGTAGACGCTTGTGTAAGACGAGCGTCTACCAACCGGGTACGGGAACTCCGGGGTGCGTCAGATCAGGTTGACCGAGCGGGCCGAGGCGGCGCCGATCTCGTCCGAGATCTCCGCGAGCACCGCGGCCGGGACGGTGTCGTCCACGGTGAGGACGACGAGCGCCTCGCCGCCCTCCTCCGCGCGCGCCACCTGCATGCCCGCGATGTTCAGACCGGCCTCGCCGAGGATCCGGCCGACGGTGCCGACGACACCCGGACGGTCCTCGTAGCGCAGCACGACCATGTGGTCGGCGAGCGCCACGTCCACGTCGTAGTCGCCGACGGCGACGATCTTCTGGAGGTGCTTGGGGCCGGCGAGCGTGCCGGAGACCGCGACCTCCTCGCCGTTCGAGAGCGTGCCGCGCACGGTGACCACGTTGCGGTGGTCGGGCGACTCGGAGCTCGTCGTCAGACGCACCTCGACGCCGCGCTCCTGCGCGAACAGCGGGGCGTTGACGTACGACACGGTCTCGTCGACCACGTCCTCGAACACGCCCTTGAGCGCGGAGAGTTCGAGCACCTTCACGTCGTGCTGGGTGATCTCGCCGTACACCTCGACGTCGAGACGGGCCGCGACCTCGCCCGCCAGGGCGGTGAAGATCCGGCCGAGCTTCTCGGCGAGCGGCAGACCCGGCTTGACGTCCTCGGCGATGACACCGCCCTGGACGTTGACCGCGTCCGGCACGAGCTCACCGGCGAGCGCCAGGCGCACCGAGCGGGCGACGGCGATGCCGGCCTTCTCCTGGGCCTCGTCCGTGGACGCGCCGAGGTGCGGGGTGCAGACGACCTGGTCGAGCTCGAAGAGCGGGGAGTCCGTGCAGGGCTCCTTCGCGTACACGTCGAGGCCGGCACCGGCGACCCGGCCCTCCTTGAGCGCCGAGTACAGCGCCGCCTCGTCGACGATCCCGCCGCGCGCGGCGTTGACGATCCGGACCGAGGGCTTGACCTTGTGCAGCGCCTCGTCGCCGATGAGACCGAGGGTCTCGGGGGTCTTCGGCAGGTGGACGGTGATGAAGTCGGCGACCTCCAGCAGCTCGTCCAGGGCCAGCAGCTTCACCCCCATCTGGGCGGCGCGGGCGGGCTGCACGTAGGGGTCGTACGCGACGATCTTCATGCCGAAGGCCGACATGCGCTGCGCGACCAGGACGCCGATGCGGCCGAGGCCGACGACGCCGAGCGTCTTCTCGCTCAGCTCGACGCCGGTGTACTTGTTGCGCTTCCACTCGCCGTTCTTCAGCGCGGTGTTGGCCTGCGGGATGTTGCGCGCGGTGGCGACGAGCAGACCGCACGCGAGCTCGGCGGCGGTGACGATGTTCGAGGTCGGGGCGTTGACGACCATCACGCCGGCCTTGGTGGCGGCGGAGACGTCGACGTTGTCCAGACCGACACCGGCACGGGCGACGACCCGGAGCTTGTTCGCGGCGGCGATGGCCTCGGCGTCGACCTTGGTCGCGGAACGGACCAGGATCGCGTCCACGTCCGCGATGGCGGGGATCAGCTCGGCGCGGTCCGCGCCGTTGCAGTGCCGGATCTCGAAGTCCGGGCCCAGCGCGTCGACGGTGGCGGGCGACAGCTCTTCAGCGATGAGTACGACAGGTTTCGAGCTCACGTGAGTCCTCACAGATCCAGTGCGGACGGCCGTCCCGACGGCCGCAGGCGGTGGAGGGGGCTTGCCGCGTGAAAGCGCACGACGCTGTGGGCCTGAACGCGAATGTTGTTGAGCAGTGTAGTGGTGCGTCGGCGCCGATCATGCGCCTCGTTGGAAGGATCACCCGTCCGTGGTTGGACGGGGTGTCCAACGATGTGGAGAGGGGCCGGACACACGTCCGGCCCCCTTCCCGAAGGCTTACGCCTCCTCGTCGTTCACCCAGCTCATGAGCTTGCGCAGCTCCTTGCCGGTGGTCTCCAGGAGGTGGTTCTCGTCCTGGGTCTTGTACTCGTTGTACTTCTTCAGACCGCCGTGGTACTCGGCCATCCACTCCTTGGCGAAGGTGCCGTCCTGGATCTCCGCGAGGACCTTCTTCATCTCGGCCTTGGTGGCGTCCGTGATGATCCGCGGGCCGGTGACGTAGTCGCCCCACTCGGCGGTCTCGGAGACCGACCAGCGCATCTTCTCCAGGCCGCCCTCGTACATGAGGTCGACGATGAGCTTCAGCTCGTGGAGGCACTCGAAGTACGCGATCTCCGGCTGGTAGCCGGCCTCGGTCAGGGTCTCGAAGCCCGCCTTGACCAGCGCCGCGGTGCCACCACAGAGGACGGCCTGCTCGCCGAAGAGGTCGGTCTCGGTCTCCTCGGTGAAGGTCGTCTTGATGACGCCGGCGCGGGTGCCGCCGATGCCCTTGGCGTACGAGAGCGCCAGCGCGAAGGCGTTGCCGGTCGCGTCCTGCTCGACGGCCGCGATGCACGGAACGCCGCGGCCCTCCTCGTACTGACGACGGACCAGGTGGCCCGGGCCCTTCGGGGCGACCAGGGCGACGTCGATGCCCTCGGGCACCTTGATGAAGCCGTAGCGGACGTTCAGACCGTGGCCGAAGAAGAGCGCGTCGCCCTTCTTGAGGTTGTCCTTGATGGACTCCTCGTAGACCTGGGCCTGGATCGGGTCCGGGGTCAGGATCATGATGAGGTCGGCCTCGGCGGCGGCCTCGGCGACGGAGACCACGCGCAGGCCCTGCTCCTCGGCCTTGGCCTTGGACTTCGAGCCCTCCTGCAGACCGACGCGGACGTCGACACCGGAGTCACGGAGCGACAGCGCGTGGGCGTGGCCCTGGCTGCCGTATCCGATCACCGCGACCTTGCGGCCCTGGATGATGGACAGGTCGGCGTCGTCGTCGTAGAACAGCTCGGCCACTGGGTATCTCCTTGAGGTGCTGGTGTTGCGTCCCACCGTACGGCGGGGAGCGGGAGGAAAGTTTTCGGGTCTCGTCAGTCGGACCGGCGGATGGACCGGCGGTCGACCTTCGACGACTCCGGGGCGATGATTCTCAGGCGCTGCGGTCGAGGGCCCGGAGGGACCGGTCCGTGATGGACCGGGAACCACGCCCTATGGCGATCGTGCCGGACTGCACGAGCTCCTTGACGCCGAACTGCTCCAGCATCTTGAGCATCGCGTCGAGCTTGTCACTCGAACCGGTGGCCTCGATGGTGACCGCCTCGGGCGAGACGTCCACGGTCTTGGCGCGGAACAGCTGGACGATCTCGACGATCTGGGAGCGGGTCTCGTTGTCGGCGCGGACCTTCACCAGGACGAGCTCGCGCTGGATCGCAGCGCTGGGCTCGAGTTCGACGATCTTCAGGACGTTGACCAGCTTGTTGAGCTGCTTGGTCACCTGCTCCAGGGGCAGGTCCTCGACATTGACCACGATGGTGATGCGGGAGATGTCGGGGTGCTCGGTGATGCCGACGGCGAGGGAGTCGATGTTGAAGCCGCGGCGCGAGAACAGGGCGGCGATCCGGGCGAGGATGCCGGGCGTGTTCTCGACGAGAACGGAGAGCGTGTGCTTGGTGGACATGGTCTGGGTCTCTTCCTTTTCGCTCTGCTTCGTTCCGCGCTTCAGTCGTCTTCGCCGTCGCCGAAGTCGGGGCGGACGCCCCGGGCGGCCATGACCTCGTCGTTCGAGGTGCCGGCGGCGACCATCGGCCAGACCTGGGCGTCCTCGTGGACGATGAAGTCGATGACGACCGGACGGTCGTTGATGGCGTTGGCCTCGGCGATGACCTTGTCCAGGTCGGCCGGGTCCTCACAGCGCAGGGCGACACAGCCCATGGCCTCGGACAGCTTGACGAAGTCGGGGACGCGGGTGCCCTTGTTCGCCTGGACGTCGTCCGGGCCGGAGTGCAGGACGGTGTTCGAGTAGCGCTGGTTGTAGAAGAGGGTCTGCCACTGGCGGACCATCCCGAGGGCGCCGTTGTTGATGATGGCGACCTTGATCGGGATGTTGTTCAGGGCGCAGGTGGTGAGCTCCTGATTGGTCATCTGGAAGCAGCCGTCGCCGTCGATCGCCCAGACCGGGCGGTCGGGCATGCCGGCCTTGGCGCCCATCGCAGCGGGGACCGCGTACCCCATCGTGCCGAGGCCGCCGGAGTTCAGCCAGGTGGCCGGACGCTCGTAGTCGATGAAGTGGGCGGCCCACATCTGGTGCTGGCCGACGCCCGCGGCGAAGATCGTGTCGTCGGGGGCGAGCTGGCCGATGCGCTGGATGACCTGCTGCGGCGAGAGGCTGCCGTCCTCCGGCAGGTCGTAGCCGAGCGGGTAGGTCTCGCGCCAGCGGTTCAGGTCGCTCCACCAGGCGGTGTAGTCGCCCTTGTTGCCCTCGCTGTGCTCGGCCTGGACGGCCTGGACCAGGTCGGCGATGACCTCGCGGGCGTCACCGACGATCGGGACGTCGGCGGTGCGGTTCTTGCCGATCTCGGCCGGGTCGATGTCCGCGTGGACGATCTTGGCGTACGGGGCGAAGCTGTCGAGCTTGCCGGTGACGCGGTCGTCGAAGCGGGCGCCGAGGGCGACGATCAGGTCGGCCTTCTGCAGCGCGGTGACGGCGGTGACCGCACCGTGCATGCCGGGCATGCCCACGTGCAGCGGGTGGCTGTCGGGGAAGGCTCCGAGCGCCATCAGGGTGGTGGTGACCGGGGCGCCGGTGAGCTCGGCGAGGATCTTCAGCTCGGCGGTGGCGCCGGCCTTGATGACGCCGCCGCCGACGTACAGGACGGGGCGCTTGGCCGCGCTGATCAGCTTGGCGGCCTCGCGGATCTGCTTGGCGTGCGGCTTGGTCACCGGGCGGTAGCCGGGCAGGTCGGTCTGCGGCGGCCAGCTGAAGATGGTCTTCGCCTGCAGGGCGTCCTTGGAGATGTCGACCAGGACCGGGCCCGGGCGGCCGGTGGAGGCGATGTGGAAGGCCTCGGCGATCGTCCGCGGGATGTCCTCGGCCTTGGTGACCAGGAAGTTGTGCTTGGTGATCGGCATCGTGATGCCGCAGATGTCCGCCTCCTGGAAGGCGTCCGTGCCGATCGCCTTCGAGGCGACCTGGCCGGTGATCGCGACCAGCGGCACCGAGTCCATGTGCGCGTCGGCGATCGGGGTGACGAGGTTGGTCGCACCGGGGCCAGAGGTCGCCATGCAGACGCCGACCTTGCCGGTCGCCTGGGCGTAGCCGGTGGCCGCGTGGCCCGCGCCCTGCTCGTGCCGGACCAGGATGTGGCGGACCCTCTGCGAGTCCATCATCGGGTCGTACGCGGGGAGGATCGCGCCGCCGGGGATGCCGAAGACGGTGTCGGCGCCCACTTCCTCGAGAGAACGGATGAGGGACTGCGCGCCCGTGACGTGCTCGACGGTGACGGCGGGCTGCGCGCCGCTGCGGGGCCGCGGCTGCGGATGGTGCCCGGTGGCCTGGTCGGTCATCAGCATCTCTTCTCGAAGCAGAGGTTTTACGAGGGTTTGGGACGACTTTGGGGTGAGTCAGTGCAACAAAAAACCCCTCGTGCCGTGAGGCAAGCGAGGGGAGCGCGTCGGGTGCGTTTCAAGCGGGGCCTGCCGTGACCCTGCTTCAGCCGACGCGCTTTCCAAGTACGAGAATTCGGGTGCGCATGGCAATGACCCTCCCTCTCAGCCCTCACCACTGTCAAGTGGGTGGGACGGGCGTCTCATTATTTGAGCGAAACGGGGGACGGTTTCCGACCCGGACGGGGACCGCTCCGGGCAGCGGGTACTCGTCCCGTACGAGCGCCCTGCGCAGCCGGTACTCGTCGAGCGGGCCCGAGAAGGCCATGCCCTGGGCGTGGCTGCAGCCCATCGCCCGCAGCGCGACGACCTGCTCCGGTACGTCGACGCCCTCGGCGACGGTCTGCATCCCGAGCTCGTCCGCGATGCGGAGCACCCCGCGGGTGATCTTGCGGAGCCGGGCCGACTCGACGACGCCCTCGACGAGCCCCCGGTCCAGCTTCAGTATGTCGACGGGAAGCCTGCGGAGGGCGTTGATCGCCACATGTCCGCTGCCGAATCCGTCGAGCGCGATCCGCACCCCGAGGCGGCGCAGGGTGACCAGGCGCTGCTCCAGCTCGTCGAGCGGGATCCGGGGGTCGCTGTCGGCGAGCTCGACGATCAGCGAACCGGACGGCAGCCCGTGCCGGGTGAGCACGGACTCGATCGAGCCGAGCGGCAGGGAGCGGTCCAGGAGGCGGCGGGCGGAGAGCCGGACGGACACGGGGGCGCGATGGCCGATTCCCGCACGCTCGGCGGCCTGCTCGACGGCCTCTTCGAGCAGCCAGCGGCCGAGCTCGGCGGTGCGCTCGCCGTCGTCGGTGACCCGGAGGTACTCGGCGGGGGTGAAGAGGATGCCCTGGGCCGAGCGCCAGCGCGCCTGGGCGCTGACGGCGGAGATCCGGCCGGTGGCGAGGTCGACGACCGGCTGGTGGAGCAGGGCGAACTCGCCGTCGTGGAGGGCGGTGCGCAGCCGGGCGGCCAGTTCCGTCCGGCGGACCACCTCTGCCTGCATCTGGGGCGCGTAGAGCTCGACGCGGTCCTTGCCGGCCGCCTTGGCGCGGTACATGGCGAGGTCGGCGTTGCGCAGGAGGTCGCCCGCCTCGATGCCGGGCTCGGCGAAGGCGACGCCGATGGAGGCGGCGACCCGCACCTCGTTGCCCCCGTCGACGCGGTAGGGCCGGGAGAGGGTCAGGCGGAGCCGGTCGGCGATCTCCTGGACCTGCTTCTGGCGGGCCGCCTGGTCGCGGCCGCCGTCGCCGAGGATGAGGGCGGCGAACTCGTCGCCGCCGAGCCGGGCGGCGGTGTCCCCGGCGCGTACCGAGTCGTGGAGGCGGCGGGCGGCCTGGACGAGGAGGTCGTCGCCCGCCTGGTGGCCGAGGCGGTCGTTCACGCCCTTGAAGCCGTCGAGGTCGATGAAGAGCACGGCGGTGCCGGGGTCGGAGGCGCGGCGGCCGCTGAGGGCCTGCCGGACCCGCCGGGTGAAGAGCGCCCGGTTGGGCAGGTCGGTGAGCGGGTCGTGCTCGGCGTTGTGCTGCAACTGGGCCTGGAGCCGCACGCGTTCCGTGACGTCCCGGCTGTTGAAGATCAGTCCGCCCTGGTGCCGGTTGACCGTGGACTCGACGTTCAGCCAGTCGCCGCGGCCCGAGCGGAACCGGCACTCGATCCGGGTGGTGGGCTCATCGGCGGGCGAGACGGCCAGGAAGCGCCGTACCTCGTGGACGACGGCGCCGAGGTCCTCGGGATGGATGAGCGAGGCGAGCTCGGAGCCGATCAGCTCCTCGGCGTCCCGTCCGTACACCCCGGAGGCGGCCGGGCTGACGTAGCGGAGGATCCCGGTCGGCGCGGCGATCATGATGACATCGCTGGAGCCCTGCACGAGTGACCTGAAGTGGTTCTCCTTCTGGGCCAGTTCATGGGTCAGGGCGATGTTGTCGAGGAGCATGATGCCCTGCCGTACGACGAGGGCCAGGACCACCGTGCAGCCGGTGAGGACGACGACCCGGTCGACCCTGCGCCCTTCCACGACGTTGTACAGGATGCCGAGGGTGCAGACCGCGGCGGCCAGGTACGGCGTGAGGGCGGCGAGCGAGCCGGCGACCGGGCGGCTGTGCAGCCACGGCCCGCGCGCGGTGACGGCGCTGTCCGGGATGCGGCGCACACCCCAGGGCGCGTAGGCGAGCAGCAGGGAGCCGGCGAACCAGCCGGCGTCGAGCAGCTGGCCCGAGGCGTAGTTCTCACGCAGCAGCGGCGAGGTGAACAGGGCGTCGCACAGCACGGTCAGGGCGAGGGCGGCGATCGCGGTGTTGGTCGCCGAGCGGTTCGCCTGCGAGCGCCGGAAGTGCAGCACCAGGACCATGCTCACGAGGACGATGTCGAGCAACGGGTAGGCGAGCGACAGTGCCGCCTGGGCGACCGGCTCGTTCTGGAAGTGGGCGGTACGGGCGAGGGCGAGGCTCCAGGAGAGCGTGAGCAGCGAGCCCCCGATGAGCCAGGCGTCGAGCGCCAGGCAGACCCAGCCGGCCCGGGTGACGGGCTTCTTGGCCAGGACGAGCAGGCCGACGATGGCCGGCGGAGCGAAGAGTAAGAAGAAGAGGTCGGCGATGGAGGAGTCGGGCACCTCCGAGCGGAGCACGACCTCGTACCACCCCCACACCGCGTTGCCCGCGGAGGCCATGAACGAGGAGAACGCGAAGAGCAGCCAGGCGGGGCGGGCGCTGCCGCGGTGGGCGCGCCCGTAGAGGAAGCAGGAGACCGCGGCGGTGAGGGCGGCGGCGCTGAGTCCGAAGTCGCCCATGAAGAGCGCGATTTCCGGTGATCCCCAGCCGAGCGAGGCGCCGGTCGTGTAGCCCGCGCAGATCACCACCAGGGCGATCTGGGCGAGGAGCGAGCCGAAGCCGGGACGCCCGGGGTCCGGGTGTCCGGATTCGCCTCCGCCGCCGACGGGGCGCCGTGCGAGGACCGCCCCGGGCGCGCTCACCGGTCCCTCCGGCGCCGCGCCACCGCACCCGGCCGCGTCGTGCGGGCGCGCCGGCGGCTCGTCGGCGCCGCCGGGAGCGTGCCCGTCGCAGTCGTGGGGGCCGGCGGGGTCCCGTACGGCAGGGGCGGCCCGCTCCGGTGCGGCACCCGGCTTCCGTACGGCAAGGGGCGGCCCGCTCCGGTGCGGCGCCCGGCTTCCGTACGGCAGGGGCGACGGACTCCGGCGCGGCACCCGGCTTCCGTACGGCAGGGGCGACCGGCTCCGGCGCGGCGGCGTCGCAGGCGCTGTGTGGCGTGAAGTCGCCATGAGGCGCGGGTGCGCCGCGCGGCGCGGCGGCGCGGGTGGCCGGGGCCGTGGCGTCGCCGGGGCGAGCGGCCGTGCCCGGTGGTTCGGCACCGTGACCCTCGGCTCGGCGGTCCGTTCCGGTGCGCGGTCCGGAGGTCGGGCCGCTGTCCGGCCCGACCTCCGGTCCGGTGTCCGGTGGCTCGGCTGCTCGGGGCGCGAGGTGCGGCGCGGCCTGGTCCGGCACGGCACGTGCGAGGCCGGCGGCGAGGCGCGGAAGGCTCGCCGGCGGCGGCGTCGCCGCGTCGGATCGTCGCTCCTCCGGCCGTGCTTCACCCGTCGCCCCCCTCGAAACCTGATGACCCGTCACTTCGCTCCCCAGCGTCAGCCCGTACTCGACGCAGTCCCCCCGCTCCGGGACGATACACCAGGACGGTCACTCAGGGACAGGGTCGCAGTACTCTCCGTGACGGTCCAGGGGCTTGCAGGCGGCGCGTGTCGGGGGCGCGTACCACCCGACCGGCCCAGCACGGCCGGTCAGCCGGTGGTGAGCAGGACGTTGGCCGGCTCCTCGCCCGCCACGAACCGCCGCAGCTGCCCGGCGATCAGCCGCTTCGCCCGCGGCATGAAGGCCGAAGTGGAGCCTCCGACATGGGGGCTGATCAGGACACCGGGAGCGTGCCACAAGGGATGCCCGGCCGGCAGCGGTTCCGGGTCGGTGACATCGAGTGCCGCCGTGATCCTGCCGCTCTCGACCTCCTTGAGCAGGGCCGCGGTGTCGACGACCGGCCCGCGGGCGACGTTCACGAGGAGCGCCCCGTCCTTCATCCGGCCGAGGAACCCGGCGTCGGCGAGATGCCTGGTCGCGGGCGTAAGCGGAGTGGAGAGCACGACGACATCGGCGTCCGGAAGCAGCGCGGGCAGCTCCGTCAGGGGGTGGACCTCGCCGCGCGCTGTGGTGCGCGCGGAGCGTGCGACGCGCGACACCCGCGCGCACTCGAAGGGCGCGAGCCGGTCCTCGATGGCGGCGCCGATCGACCCGTACCCGACGATCAGGACGGACTTGTCGGCGAGGGCCGGGTAGAAGCCGGCCCGCCACTCCTCGGCGTCCTGGCCGCGCACGAAGCCGGGGATGCCGCGCAGCGAGGCCAGGATCAGCGCGAGCGTGAGCTCGGCGGTGCTGGCCTCGTGGACGCCCTTCGCGTTGCAGACGGCGACTCCCGGGCGCAGCGAGTCGATGCCGGGGGTGACGTGGTCGATGCCCGCGGACAGGGTCTGCACGACCCTCAGCGAGGTCATCGCGGCCAGCGGCCGTACGGCGATCTCGGAGCCCTTCATGTACGGGACGACGTAGAAGGCGCAGTTCGCCGGGTCGGCCGGGAACTCCGGTCCGCCGTCCCAGCAGCGGTAGTTCAGGCCCGACGCGCCCGGTTCGGGGAGATCCTCGATCTCGTCCGCGGGAATCGGAAGCCACACGTCGGCGGTCGTGTTCTCAAGTCTCATGAGCGGGAGGCTATGCGAAGGATCCCGTGCGTCATTGGTTACTTTGGGGGACGGCACAGGGAGGGGTACCGGCAGGTGGAGCGCAGGACTATCGGGGCGACGGCGCTCGACGTGGGTGCGATCGGCCTGGGGTGCATGCCGATGAGCTGGGCGTACAGCCGTTCGGAACAGCGGGGTGACCGCTCGCTGCGGACCGTGCACGCGGCGCTGGACGCCGGGGTGAGCCTGCTCGACACCGCCGACATGTACGGTCCGTTCACCAACGAGCTGCTGGTGGGGCGGGTGTTGAAGGAGCGACGGGCGGACGCCTTCGTCTCGACGAAGTGCGGACTGCTCGTCGGCGACGGCGGCGAGCGCCGGCACGTGGTCGCCAACGGCAGGCCGGGGTACGTCCGTCGGGCCTGCGACGCCTCACTGCGACGGCTCCAGACCGATGTGATCGACCTCTACCAGCTGCACCGCGCGGACCCCGAGGTGCCGGTCGAGGAGACCTGGGGAGCGATGGCCGAGCTGGTCTCGGCCGGCAAGGTCCGGGCGCTCGGGCTCTGCGCCGTCGGCAGCCGCTCGGCCCGGCGGGGCGCGACCGGCGTCAGCCGCGACGGATATGAGGGAACGATCCGCCAACTGGAGCGGATCCAGCAGGTGTTCCCGGTGGCGGCGGTGGAGGCCGAGCTGTCGGTGTGGTCCCAGGAGGCGCTGGTGCGGCTGCTGCCGTGGTGTGCGGCGCGGGGTGTCGGCTTCCTGGCGGCGATGCCGCTGGGGAACGGCTTCCTGACCGGGACGCTGACCCCGGGCGGCGGCTTCGAGCCGGACGATCCGCGGGCCCGGCACCCCCGGTTCACGGCGGAGATGATGGCGGCGAACCAGCCGCTGGTGGCGGGTCTGCGGCGGGTGGCCGCGCGGCACGGGGCGGAGGTCACCCCGGCGCAGGTGGCGCTCGCCTGGGTGCTCGGCCGGGGGCGGCACGTCGTGCCGCTGCCGGGGGCGAAACGGGAGTGCTGGGCCGTGGAGAACGCCCGGGCGGCCGGGCTGCGGCTGACGGCGGCGGACCTGGCGGAGATCGCGGCCCTTCCGGCGGCCCGGGGGTCCTGGGACTGAGTGCCTCGCGGTATCGCGGGAACGGGTTGTCGCGGCGGTCGGGAACCTGATCGCGCCGGGCGGTGTATCAAGGGTGAAGGGATGCCGCTCGACTCGTCGAAGGGGACCGTGCCATGAGCCGTCCTGCAGTTGTGAAGGCCCTGTGGGGCGCCGCCGTGCTGGTCCTGGTGGCGGGCTGCTCCTCGGGAGGTTCGGAGGATCGGCCGGGTACGGCTCCGCCGACGTCGGCCTCGGCCTCGGCCACCGCCCCGGCGAGCCCGTCCGGATCCGCCACCGCTCCCGCCGGCGGGCGGGCGACGGTGACGGGCACGCTCACCGAGGGGCTGAAGTCCCCCTGGGGACTCGCCGAGCTGCCCGGCGGGGATCTGCTGGTCTCCTCGCGGGACGAGCGGACGATCACCAAGGTCGACGGACGGACCGGGGCGAAGACCTCGCTCGGCGAGGTGCCGGGGGTGGTGCCGGGCGGTGAGGGCGGCCTGATGGGCCTCGCCGTGCGGGACGGCTGGGTGTACGCGTATCTGACCGCCGAGTCGGACAACCGCATCGTGCGCATGCGGTACGGCGGCGCGGAGGGCGACCGCCTCGGCGCGCCGCAGCCGGTGCTGACCGGCATCCCGAAGGGGATCGTGCACAACGGCGGACGGATCGCGTTCGGGCCGGACCGGATGCTGTACGCGGGGACGGGCGAGACGGGCCGGACCGGTCTGGCCCAGGACCGGGAGTCGCTCGGCGGGAAGATCCTCCGGATGACACCGGAGGGCAGGCCGGCACCCGGCAACCCCTTCCCCGGGTCGGTGGTCTATTCGTACGGGCACCGCAATGTGCAGGGCATCGCCTGGGACGACGAGGGTCGCCTGTGGGCGGCCGAGTTCGGGCAGAACACCTGGGACGAGCTGAATCTGGTGGAGCCCGGGAAGAACTACGGCTGGCCGGAGGCCGAGGGGCGGGCCGGGAAGGCCGGGTTCGTGGACCCGGTGGCCCAGTGGCCGACCTCGGAGGCCTCCCCCAGTGGGATCGCGTACGCGCGGGGCGCGATCTGGATGGCCGGGCTCAGAGGCGAGCGGCTGTGGCGGGTCCCGCTCTCCGGGGCGGAACGCTCGGGGGACCCCCAGGCGTTCCTCTCGGAGGAGTACGGACGCCTGCGCACGGTCCTCGCGGGGGGCGGCGGGCGGCTCTGGCTGGTGACCAGCGAAACCGACGGCCGGGGTACGCCCGGGCCCGGGGACGACAGGATTCTCCGGCTGGAGGTGAGCTGAAGGAGCTGGTGACCGTGTTCGACCCGTTGGCGGAGCTGTTCGCGCCCGGCCGCAGGCACACCGAGGAGGAGCTCCGCAGGCAGGCGCTGACCAGGGAGGACCCGGGTGACGCCGACCCGTCGCGGGGACCGATAGACCTCACCTCGGGCCGCGTGACGATACGGGCCCCCCGCCGCCCGGCGGCGGGGGGCACGGCGGCCGGGAACGCGACGGCCGGGGACGCGGCGGCGGGCGGTGGGACGGGTGGGTCAGAGGGGCGTGCCGAGGAGGTGGAGGCGGTGGGCCAGGGCGGCGGCCTCGCCCCGGCCGGCGACGCCGAGCTTGGCGAGGATGTTGGAGACGTGGACGCTGGCCGTCTTGGGTGAGATGAAGAGCTCCTCGGCGATCTGACGGTTGGTGCGGCCGGCCGCGACGAGGCGCAGGACGTCCTGCTCGCGGGGGGTGAGGCCGAAGGTGTCGTCCGCCGGCTCCGCGGGCGCCGGGACCTGCTTCTCCTCGGTCAGGGAGAGGCGGGCGCGGGCGGCGAGGAGTTCCACGTCCTCGCGGAGCGGGCGGGCGCCGAGGCGGACGGCGGTGGCGCGGGCCTGCCGGAGCAGGGCCGTGGCCTCCTCGCGGCGGCCGCCCTCGACGAGCAGGGCGTCGGCGAGGCGGTGGCGGGCGCGGGCCAGCTGGTGCGGGCGTTCGAGCGGTTCGTAGGCGGCGACGACCTCGGCCCAGCGGGCGGCGGTCTCGCGGCCCTCGGCGCGGGCGATCTCCTCGGAGACCTGCCGGGAGTAGGCCTCCCAGACCGGGGCCGGGGTCGCGAGGCCGCGGACGCTGCGGCGGACGACGGCGAGCGCCTCGGCGCGGCCCTCGGCGGCGGCGGGCAGTCCCCGGCTGTCGGCCTCGGCGGTGACGGCGGTGAGGAGGAGGGGCCAGCCGTAGCGGTGGGTGCCGGGCGGGAAGCCGGCCTGTTCGGCGGCGGCCAGCTGGGTCCGGACGTCCTCGATGCGTCCCGCGGCGGCGGCCACGGCGATCTCGACCTGGGCCATGGGCAGGACGTACTGCGGGATGGTGTCGCGGCTGCCGTAGGCGGCGCGGGCGTCGGCGAGGTGGCGGCACGCCGCGTCGAGTTCGCCGCGGGCGACGGCGAGCTGGGCGAGGCGGAGGGAGGCCGAGCCGCGGGGCTTGCTGCTGGTGACCGAGCGGAGCAGCCGTGCGGCGATCTCCCCGATCTCGTCCCAGCTGCCGAGGGAGAAGAGGGACTCGGCCCGGTTGGCCTCGACCCAGCCGACGCTGTCGACGAGTCCGTAGGAGCGGGCGACGCGGATGCCGGTGTCGGCGAGTTCGACGGCCTCCGCCGAGCGGCCGAGGGACTCCAGGGCGGAGGAGATGTTGATGTGGGCGCGGGCGGTCTCGGTGAACTGGCCGAGGGCCGCGGTGCGTTCCCGTACCGCGTGCATCTCCTCGAGGCCGGCCTCGACGTCGCCGGCCGCGGTCATGAGGGTGCCGAGGGTGAGCCGGGCGTTGAGTTCGATCGACTCGGCCTTGACGAGCCGGGCGTACTCGACGGCGCGTTCGGCGGCGGCGAGGGCGTCGGGTCCGGGGTTGCGGAGCATGCCCCAGCCGGCGGCGCCGACGAGGACCACGGCGTGGACGGCGGACGGCGGGAGGCCCTTGACGAGTTCCTGGGCGCGGGCGATCTCCTCCCAGCCGTCGCCCCGGCCGAGGTTGGACTGGAGACGGGCCCGCTCGGTCCAGAACCAGGCGGCGCGCAGCGGGTCGCCCGGATCCGCTTCGTCGAGGAGGCGCAGCGCCGTCTTGCCGATCTTCAGGGCGCGTTCGCGGTCACCGCTGAGCCGGGCGGCGACGGCGGCCTCGGCGAGCAGGTCGAGGTAGCTGAGCGCGGCGGTCTCGGGGTCGCAGCCGCAGGCCGGGTAGGCCTCGGCGTAGTCCATGGGCCGGAGCGAGCCGCGGATCTCGGCGGGGGCCTCGTCCCAGAGCTCCATGGCCCGTTCGAGGAGGCGGAGTTGCTCGGCGTAGGCGTGGCGCTTGCGGGTCGCGACCGAGGCGCTGAGGACGGCGGGCAGGGCCTTGGACGGGTCGTGCGCGTGGTACCAGTAGGTGGCCAGCCGGTTGGCGCGCTCGTCGGCCCGGACGAGCCCGGGGTCGGCCTCCAGGGCTTCGGCGTAGCGCCGGTTGAGGCGGGAGCGTTCGCCGGGCAGCAGGTCGTCGCTGACGGCCTCGCGGACCAGGGAGTGGCGGAAGCGGTAGCCGTCGCCGTCGGGGACGGCGAGCAGGAGGTTGGCGCCGACGGCGGCCCGCAGGGCCTCGATGAGTTCGTCCTCGGTGAGCCGGGCGACGGCGGCGAGCAGTCCGTACTCGACGGTGGAGCCGCCCTCGGCGACGATCCTGGCGATCCGCTGGGCGTCCTCGGTGAGCGTCTCGACCCGGACGAGCAGGAGGTCGCGCAGGGAGTCGCTGAGCTGTCCCGCGGCGCAGCCGGCCTCGTGGGAGACGATGAGCTCCTCGACGAAGAAGGCGTTGCCGTCGGAGCGTTCGAAGACCTCCTCGACGAGGCCGGGGTCGGGTTCGGCGGCGAGGATGCCGGTGAGCTGGCGGTGCACCTCGGTGCGGGTGAAGCGGGCGAGTTCGATGCGGCGGATGGTGCGGAGCCGGTCGAGTTCGGCGAGGAGGGGGCGCAGCGGGTGGCGGCGGTGGATGTCGTCGGCACGGTAGCTGGCGACGACCACGATGCGGCCGCGGCGCAGGGTGCGGAGGAGGTAGGTGAGGAGGTGCCGGGTGGAGGCGTCGGCCCAGTGCAGGTCTTCCAGGACGAGCACGATCGTACGGTCGGCGGCGAGCCGCTCCAGAAGCCGTACGGTCAGTTCGAAGAGGCGGGCGGTGGAGTCCTCGTCCGAGGACTCGTGGCCGCCGGGCTCGCCCAGTTCGGGGAGCAGCCGGGCGAGTTCCGCCTGCTGGCCGTCGGCCGCCGCGGCGAGTTCCTCGGGGAGGCGCCGGCGGAGCGAGCGCAGTGCGGTGGCGAAGGGGGCGAAGGGCAGGCCGTCGGCGCCGAGCTCGACGCAGCCGCCGAGCGCGACGACGGCGCCCTGAGCGCAGGCCGTGTCGAGGAACTCCTCGATGAGCCGGGTCTTGCCGACCCCCGCCTCGCCGCCGACGAGCAGGGCCTGGGGCTCCCCCGCGGTCGCGCGGGAGAGCGCCTCGGTGAGGGCGGTGAGTTCGCCGGCGCGGCCGACGAACACGGGACTGACTGACCTGGTCTCCACGGCGCCGAGCATCGCACAGCCGTCCATGCCGTCGCTCATACGGGGGTCACGCGGCCCGGACGAAGCGACCCCGTCCGCCGTCACTCACCCGCCCCTCCGCGTCCTTGTTCCCGCTCCGGCGGCCGAGGCGGCGCAGGCCCCGGGCGGAGCCGACCGTCTCGGCGGCCTCGTGGGACAGCCGCTGGGCGGCGGCCTCACGGACGAGCTGGGCGTGGTTCATGCGG
The DNA here is from genome assembly GCF_014451325.2 of Streptomyces sp. CB02980. GTDB lineage: Bacteria > Actinomycetota > Actinomycetes > Streptomycetales > Streptomycetaceae > Streptomyces. The sequence goes on from NZ_JACSCH020000006.1 coordinate 246,451, forward strand.
TGGAGTTCGTACTCGAACATCGGGTGCTCCCTGGTTCTTCGGGTTTCGGTATCGCTCCTTGCGATGCCTCTACTCTCGTTTCCCAGGGGGTGCGGCCACATCGGGCGTGTGCCGCATGTTCGGGGTACGGGGGTCCTTAGGCGGGTCCTGGGGGTACTTAGGCGTCGCCCCGGGCTGCCCTGGGCAGGGGTCAGGATCCGGCGGTCGGCAGGCTCAGGAACAGGTCGAAGTAGGTACCGACCGACAGGAGCAGCCCCAGGCCGCCGAGGACGGCGCCGGCGACGGCGACGGAGCGGACCCAGGCGGGGCGCCCCGGGAGGACGAGCACGAGGACGGCGACGAGCAGGGCGATCAGCGCGAAGACGCCGTTGACCAGGGCGGTGCTGTGCCAGGCGTCGCCGTAGATCTCGGAGATCTGCTGGGCCGGGGTGCCGGACCCGGAGGTCTTGATCTGCCCGAGGAGGGTCTCGCGCTCGGAGACGACCTTGCCGGTCCAGGTGCCGGTGAGCGCCACGGCGCCGAGAGCGGCGGAGACCACGGCCGCGGCGGCGCCGCCGATGCCGGCGGAGGCGGGAGCCGCCGCCTCGGCGAACAGCTCGTCGTCCTCGTCGCCGTCCCCGGCCTCGTTCTCGGCCTCGTTGTCGTCCCCGTCGATCAGCGCGGTGGCCGGCTCGGTGTCCTGCTTGTCGAGCGCGACCGCGGCCTTCTCCTCGACGGGCGCGGCCGCCTCGGCGGTCCCGGCGGCGTCCGCGCTCTCGCCGGTCTTCTCTGTCGTCGTCTTCGTGTCCATGCGCGGCACGCTAGGCGCCCCGGATGAGAACCGTATGAGGAAAGCGGGTTACGAGGCCTTCGCCGCGCGCCACTCCGGGGCGAGGACGGCCCAGACCTCGGTGTCGGCGCGGACGCCGCGGTGCGGGTAGTTCTCCCGCAGCACGCCCTCGCGGGTCATGCCCAGGCGGCGGGCGACGGCGATGCTCGGCCCGTTCTTCGCGGAGGCGTGCCACTCGACGCGGTGGATGCCGCGCTCCTCGATCGCCCAGTCGATGATGACCCGGCAGGCGCGGGTGATCAGGCCCTTCCCGGCGGCGGAGGGCTCCAGCCAGCAGCCCGCCTCGGCGGTGCCGTACGTGACGTCGAAGGTCCGGAAGAGGACGCCGCCGACGAGGGTGCCGCCGGCCCAGATGCCGTAGATGCGTCCGGTGTCGTTCGCGGCCTTCTCGGCGTACGAGCCGAGGAAGGAGCGGGCGGAGTCGATGTCCGCCACGAAATCGGGGAGGGCGATGTGCTCGCCGATGAACTCGCGTCCGCGGTCCATGTGGGCGAGGAACTCCTCGGCCTTCGAGGGCTCCAGGGGCCTCAGCTCGGCACCGTCGTCACCCAGCGATATCGCGAACATCGTCGTCCCTCTCCTCCACGGCCGACGCCGCGGCCGCCGTCACTGCCGTCACACGTTGAGCGGGTATTTTCCCACGCGCGTCGGCGGCCTCGCGGCACTCGGGCGTTTCGATGCTGATCCGGGGCAGGAGGCGGTCGAGCCACTTGGGCAGCCACCAGTTCGCCCCGCCGAGCATGTGCATGAGGGCGGGGACGAGAAGCGTCCGGAGCACGAAGGCGTCGAGGGCGACGGCCGCCGCGAGCGCGATGCCGAACATCGCGATGACCCGGTCGCCGGAGAGGACGAAGGCGAGGAAGACCGCGATCATGATCACGGCGGCGGAGTTGATGACGCGGCTGGTCTCGGCGAGGCCGACCCGGACCGCCCGCCGGTTGTCGCCGGTCTCCAGCCACTCCTCGTACATCCGGCTGACCAGGAAGACCTGGTAGTCCATGGAGAGTCCGAAGAGGACCGAGACCATGATCACCGGGAGGAAGGGTTCGATCGGCCCGGCGCTGCCGAGGCCCAGGAGCTCGCTTCCCCAGCCCCACTGGAAGATCGCCACGACGACGCCGAAGGCACCGGCGACGGCGGCGACGTTCATGGCGGCGGCCTTGAGCGGGATGCCGATGGAGCGGAAGGCGAGCAGGAGCAGCAGACAGCCGAGCGCGATGACGACACCGACGAAGAGCGGCAGCTTGCCGATGATGATCTCGGCGAAGTCGTCGTACGAGGCGGTGACGCCGCCCACGTGCACGTCGAGCGAGGTGCCGCTCTCGGCCGCCGGGAGGACGTCCGTGCGGAGCCGGTCGACGAGCTCGCTGGTCGCCTTGGACTGGGGCGAGGAGTCGGGGACGACGGTGAGGACGGCGGTGTCGCCGGAGCTGTTGTACGTGACCGGGGAGACGGACGCGACCCCCTTGGTGGCGGTCAGGGCGGCCGGCAGCTGGTCGAGGGCGACCCGGTCGTCGGCGCCGTCGAGCCCGGCGACCAGGGTGAGCGGGCCGTTCACACCGGGGCCGAAGCCGTCGGCGATCAGGTCGTACGCCTGCCGCGTGGTCGCGGTGTCCGGGCCGTTGCCCTGGTCGGACGTGCCCAGGTGGAGCGAGAGGGTGGGCAGCGCGAGGACGCCCATGACGACGGCGGCGACGATCCCGAGGAGCTTGGGGTGCCGCTCGACGAAGGCGGACCAGCGGGCGGCGAAGCCGGTGGGCAGCTCGGGCTGCGGCCCGTGCTCGGCGAGGGTCCGGCGTTCGCGCCGGGACAGCGCCCGCATGCCGATGAGGGAGAGCAGCGCCGGCAGGAGGGTGACGGAGGCCGCCACCGTGAGGACGACGGTGAGGGAGGCGGCGATGGCGACGCCGTTGAGGAAGCTGAGCCGCAGGATCAGCATGCCGAGCAGGGCGATGCAGACGGTGGCGCCGGCGAACACGACGGCGCGGCCGGTGGTGGCCACGGCGGTCTCGGCGGCCTCGGCGACGGAGAGCCCGCGTTTCAGGCCTCTGCGGTGCCGGGTGACGATGAAGAGGGCGTAGTCGATGCCGACGCCGAGGCCGACGAGCATGCCGAGCATGGGGGCGAAGTCGGCGACGGTCATCAGATGGCCGAGGAGCACGATCCCGGAGTAGGCGATGCCGACGCTGACGAGCGCGGTCGCGATGGGGAGCGCGGAGGCGGCGAGGGAGCCGAAGGCGAGGAAGAGCACGACGGCCGCGACGGCGACGCCGACGACTTCGGCGATGTGTCCGCCGGGGGCCTCGGTGAGGGCGACGGCGCTGCCGCCGAGTTCGACCGAGAGGCTTTCGTCCGCGGCGTCCTTCGCGGTGTCGACCAGGGCCCGGGCCTGCGCCTCGGGGATGTCGTCGGCCTGCTCGTGGAAGGTGACGGTGGCGTAGGCGGTGTGCCCGTCCTCGCTGACCTGGCCCCGGGTGTCGCCGTACGGGGAGGTCACGGTGGCGATGCCGGGGAGCTCGGCGACCTTGTCGAGCATCGCGGTCATGCGGCGCTCGACGGCGTCGGCGCGGACGCTGCCCTTGTCGGTGTGCCAGACGATGGTGTCGCTGTCACCGCCGAGGCCGTGGAAGCCGCGCTCCAGGAGGGCGGTGGCACGGCCGGACTCGGTGCCGGGGACCTCGTAGTCGTTGGAGTACGCGCTGCCGGCGACGACCGCCGAGGTGCCGACCCCGCCGAGAGCGACGAGCCACAGCAGGACGGCGACGAGGCGGTGCTTGATGCACCACCGTGCGATGGCTGCCAAAGGACGTGCTCCCTGGGTGGTTCGAGGATCTTCAGCGGGAACAGCCCGAAAAAGAACGCTTGACCTACGTGGGCCCACTGTGGCAGTCAAACGTGATCGTTTGTCCGTTTCGTGTCGATGCTCACAGGCATGCCCGGAGGGTCGGGGCGGAGGTCCCGGACCTCGTCCCGACCCTCCGGGCACTACGGCTCACCGCGGGTGTTCAGCCGGAGACGCTGGCACGGCCGTTCTCGATGTGGCCCATGAGCCGGCGGCGGAAGCCGCCGGGCGCGGTCACCTCGATGTCGTACCAGCCGTGCGCGTCGGCGGCCGAGTGCACGACGGTACGGGTCTTCCCGGGCTTCACGGTGACGGTACGGGTCCAGTCTCCGAGGTCGGCCGAGTCTTCGGGGTCCACGTACCCCAGCGGCCGCACGGTGAAGGAGACCGGCGCCGAGCCCGTGTTCCGTACGGTGAGATGCAGGTCACGGTCATGATGATCGATCCGGGAGGCGAGCTCGGCACCGCCGGTCGCGGGTCCCTCGAACTCGCGGCGGAAGCCGTTGGGGCCGGTGATCGTGAAGCGGTAACGATCACCCGGAACGGGGACGGTCCACTCCCCCGTCCCCCTGACGTCCTTGTGCTGCGGGACGGCGAACTCACCCGCGTACGGGTAGAGCGCGAAGTGCGCGCTCGCCTTCCCCCTGTTGCTGAGCGCCACGCGCACGGAGCCGGCCGCCGAGGTCACGGCGGCGTCCGGCTGGTACGGCAGCGGGCGGGCGCGGCGGACGCCGGGCTCCTGCACGGGCATCCGCTGCACGGCCGGGGGCTGCGGCCGCCAGCGGCCGCTGAAGGGCGGGATCGGGCCCGGCTGGTCGACGTCGGGCTGCCGGCGGCCCCGCTGGAAGTCGAAGGCGGAGGTGAGGTCGCCGGTGACGGCCCTGCGCCAGGGGGTGATGTTGGGCTCCCGGATGCCCGTGAGCTTCTCCAGGAAACGGATCACCGAGGTGTGGTCGAAGGTCTCGGAGCAGACGTAGCCGCCGACCGACCAGGGGGAGACGACGAGCAGGGGGACGCGGATGCCAAGGCCGGTGGGCAGGCCCTTCCAGCGCTCGTCCGTGTTCTCGGCCGGCGGGACCGGCGGCGGCACGTGGTCGAAGAAGCCGTCGTTCTCGTCGTAGTTGATCAGGACGACGGTGTGGCGCCAGACGTCCGGGTGGGCGCCGAGGGCGTCGAGCACCTTGTAGACGAGGGTCGCGGAGGCGATCGGCGAGGAGGAGCCGGGGTGCTCGGAGTCGATCGCGGACGGCACGAGGTAGGAGACCTCGGGGAGGGTGCCGGCGGCGACGTCGGCGCGGAAGGCGTCGGCGAGGGTGCCGCTCTCGACGCGGCGCAGTCCGCGCTCGAAGAGGGAGCGCTCGGCCTCGGTGAGGGTCGCCACGCCCTCCTCCAGGAGACCGAGGAGGCGGGCGCGCTCGGTGGCGTCGTCGGTGTCGCGGACGGCGGCGTAGAAGGACTCCATGAAGGTGTGCCCGCCGGTTCCGGCGAGCGCCTTGCGGGCGATCTTCTTGAAGCCGGTGAAGAACTCGATGTTGTTGTCGGTGAAGTTCTCCCACTCGGTGTACGTCTTCCAGCTGCGCCCGGCGGCTTCGAGCCGCTCGGCGTAGGTGGGCCAGCCGTAGCCGGGGTGGGTGCCCTCGGCGTACGCGGCGTTGGTGACGGCGCGGCTGCCGTCGGCCTCGAAGCCGGTCCAGCCGGACCAGAGGTGGTTGCGGTTGGGGCTCGTCGAGGTGTGGATGGACGAGTGGTAGGCGTCGCAGACGGTGAACGTGTCGGCGAGCTCGTAGTGCAGGGGGATGTCCTGCCGGTCGTAGTACGCCATGGTCGCGGCGGTCTTGGCCGAGACCCAGCCGTCCATCCAGCCGTCGCGCCAGGCCTTGCCCCCGCCGCCCCAGGAATGGTCGAGGTCCCCGATGTACTGGAGGTCCTTCTGCTGCGTCTCGGCGGCGCCGCGGATCGGGAAGGGCAGCACGGTCCGGCCGAGCGCGGCGGGCTGCTCGAACACGGGCTTGCCGGAGGGCAGCTCGACGGCGTTGCGGTCGGAGAAGCCGCGGACGCCGCGGAGGGTGCCGAAGTAGTGATCGAAGGAACGGTTCTCCTGCATCAGGATCACCACGTGCCGAACCGCCGACATCCCGCCGGCCGGCGGCTCCGCGGCCATCGCGGCCTGCAACGACGGCGGCAGCAAGGAGCCGGCTGCGGCAACACCGAGGGCGCCTCCGCCCAGTGCGAGGAGCCTTCTGCGGGACATCTCGGATGACAAGACCGACCTCCAGTCGACGACCAATGGTTCGCCATCGAGCCATTGGGTGGTACGCCGGGGACGGTAGTGAGGCGGAATGACGGAAAGAAGACCCGACGGGGACGCGGTGGTGAACGTCCAAGAGCCCGTGACGGGAGTCCAAGCGGTCCCCCCTGCCGCGCCACCCCCTTCCGCGTTGACCACGGGCATGTCGGAGCGGCAAGCTGACCATCTGTCAATCACTGTGCCCTGGGGGAAACTTGAGCAACACGGCACATCACATCGGGCCCGACGCGACTCCTGACCGGTACCGGCTGCTGCGGTCCATCGGGCGGGGCGGCGAGGCCGTGCTCTATCTCGCGGAGATCGAGCTGGCCGGCGGCACCGAGCCCGTCGTCGTCAAGGTCCTCGACTCGAAGACGACGATCACACCCGAGGTCTTCGAGCGGATCAGCCAGAAGTGGAACGAGCAGGCCGAGCTGCTGCGCTTCGTCCACCGGCCCGGTGTCGTCGGCGTACGGGAGCACTTCCAGGGGCCGCCGATCCACCGGCCCGGCGAGTCCGGGACGATCACCGGCCGGGCCCTGGTCCTCGTGATGAACCACGTCGACGGCCTCGACCTGCGCGACTGGCGGGCCGAACGCACCCTCACCACGCCCGGCGAGCGGCGCGAGGTGATGCGGACCCTGGAACAGCTCGCGGACGTCCTCGACTGGCTCCACTCCGGCAAGGCCACCCCGTCCGGGCGCATGGTCGTCCACGGCGACCTGTCCCCGGGCAACGTCATGGTCGATGAACACGGCCAGGCCACCCTGGTCGACTTCGGCCTGAGCAAGCTGACGGCCGACCACCAGACCGCGGAGGTGTGGTTCACCCCCGGCTACGCGGCCCCGGAGATCTTCGAGGGCAAGCGCACCCCGGGCACGGACCGCTACGCCTTCGGCGCCATCGCGTACTTCCTGCTCAGCGGCCAGTCCCCGCCCACCGCCCCCGAACAGCTGGTGTCCGCGCTCGGCGCGCTGCCGCAGATCGCGGGGATGCCGGAGGAGCAGCGGGAACGGGTGCTGAGCATCGCCTCGGCCGACGCGGCCCGGCGGCCGCTCTCCCTGTCGGCCTGGGTGAAGGACGTACGGCACGGAGTGGTGTCCACGACGACGACCTCGCGCCCGGCGACGGTCGAGGACGCGGTGCCGGCCGCGCCGTCTGCCGCCCCGTCGGCCGCGCCGTCTGCCGCCCCGGAGAAGCCCGCGGCGCCGCCCCTGCCCACGACACCGCCGCCGGCCGCCGCCCCGCCACCCGTGGCCCCGCCGGTCGTGGCCCCGCCGGTCGTGGCCCCGCGGCCCCCGGTGACACCGGAGCCGGTCGTGACCCCGCAGCACATCGCGGCCCCGCAGCCCGCCGTGGCGCAGCCGTCCGCCGAGCCGCCCACCGTCGCCACACCCGGCTTCGGGCCGCCGGCGCCTCCCGCGGCGTCCGCCGGGGCCGCGACCACCGCTCCCCCGGCGCCCGAGCCGCGCCGCCGCCGCAAGGGCCCGCTCATCGGGGCCGTGGCAGGGGTCCTGGTGGTCGCCGTCCTCGCGGTGATCGGTGTCCAACTGCTCGGCGACAAGAAGGACAAGGGCGACGAGGGCAAGGGCGGCACGCCCTCCGCCACCGTCACCACGGAGCCCACGGCCGACCCCACCACCGAGGCCCCGACCGAGGAGCCCACCGGGGAGCCGACGACCGCCGAACCGACCGACACGGCGACGACGGACCCGGCGGAGTCGGCGAGTCCGACCGACGACCCCGGGACCGTGCCGGACGCGCCCACCGCCGATCTGACCACCCTCGCCTCCGTCAGCGAACCCGACAGGTTCTCCGTCGGCACGGCGAAGATCGACACCAAGGAGTACGGAGCCGCCCTCATCGGCGACTGCTACAACGGCGCGTACGTCGAGTACGACCTCAACCGCGAGTGGTCGTGGTTCGACTTCACCGCCGGCATCGACGACGGATCGAACATCGAGACCGCCCGCGTCATCGTCTCCGTGGACGACCAGCCGGCCCTCTTCAACGAGACCGTCGACCTGGGCAAGCCGATCAAGAAGACGCTGAAGATCGAAGGGGCGCTGCGGCTGCGCCTCAAGGTCGAGGAGACCTGCACCGACGAGGGCAGCGGAGTGATCGCGGCCCCGATCCTGCGCCGCTGACCGGACGGCACAAGGGAGCGGCCCCGCACCGGAGTTCCGGTGCGGGGCCGCTCACATGCCCGTACGAGAAGGGGATCAGCCCTCGCTGACGCCCAGCTTCTCCAGGATCAGGTCCTTCACGCGCGCCGCGTCCGCCTGGCCGCGGGTGGCCTTCATGACCGCGCCGACCAGGGCGCCGACCGCCGCGACCTTGCCGCCGCGGATCTTGTCGGCGATGGCCGCGTTGGCCGCGATGGCCTCCTCGACCGCCGTGCCGAGCGCGCCGTCGTCGGAGACGACCTTCAGACCGCGCTTCTCGACGACCTCGTCCGGGGTGCCCTCGCCGGCGAGAACGCCCTCGATGACCTGACGGGCCAGCTTGTCGTTGAGGTCGCCGGAGGCGACCAGGGCGGAGACCCGGGCCACGTCCGCCGGGGTGATCGCCAGCTCCTCCAGGGACACGCCCTGCTCGTTGGAGCTGCGGGCGAGCTCGCCCATCCACCACTTGCGGGCCGAGGTCGCGTCCGCGCCCGCCTCGATCGTGGCGACGATCGCGTCGACCGCGCCCGCGTTGAGGATGGACTGCATGTCCAGCTCGGACACGCCCCACTCCTCGCGCAGCCGGTTGCGGCGCACCCGGGGCGGCTCGGGCAGCGTGCCCCGCAGCTCCTCCACCCAGGCACGGGCCGGGGCGACGGGGACGAGGTCGGGCTCCGGGAAGTACCGGTAGTCCTCGGCGTTGTCCTTGATGCGGCCGGAGGTGGTGGAGCCGTCGTCCTCGTGGAAGTGACGGGTCTCCTGCACGATCGTGCCGCCGGAGGACAGCACCGCGGCGTGCCGCTGGATCTCGAAGCGGGCAGCGCGCTCCACCGAACGGAGCGAGTTGACGTTCTTCGTCTCCGAGCGGGTGCCGAAGGTCTTGGTGCCGTGGGGGCGCAGCGACAGGTTCACGTCGCAGCGCATCTGGCCCTTGTCCATGCGCGCCTCGGACACGTCGAGCGCGCGGATCAGCTCGCGGAGCTCGGCGACGTACGCCTTGGCGACCTCGGGGGCCCGCTCGCCCGCGCCCTCGATCGGCTTGGTGACGATCTCGATGAGCGGGATGCCGGCCCGGTTGTAGTCGAGCAGCGAGTGGGACGCGCCGTGGATACGGCCGGTGGCGCCGCCGACGTGCAGCGACTTGCCGGTGTCCTCCTCCATGTGGGCGCGCTCGATCTCCACGCGGAAGATCTCGCCGTCCTCCAGCTGGACGTCCAGGTAGCCGTTGAAGGCGATCGGCTCGTCGTACTGGGAGGTCTGGAAGTTCTTCGGCATGTCCGGATAGAAGTAGTTCTTCCGGGCGAAGCGGCACCACTCGGCGATCTCGCAGTGCAGCGCGAGGCCGATCTTGATGGCGGACTCGACGCCGATCGCGTTGACGACGGGCAGCGAGCCCGGCAGACCGAGGCAGGTCGGGCAGGTCTGCGAGTTCGGCTCGGCGCCCAGCTCGGTCGAGCAGCCGCAGAACATCTTCGTCTTGGTGCCGAGCTCGACATGGACCTCCAGGCCCATGACGGGGTCGTACTCGGCGAGCGCCGCTTCGTACGACAGCAGTTCAGTGACAGTCACGGTGAGACTTTCCCTCTCAGCCCAGCAGGACGTCGTCGTCGCCCAGGCGCTTGAGCTCCCGGTAGAGGATCGCCAGGCCGGTAACGATGGCGGCGGCGGACACGGCGGAGTCGATCAGCCGCAGCATGTCGTTGTCGTTGCGGGCCAGCTTGGCCTGCTTCGCGACGCTGACGGCACCGAACGCGGTGGTCGCGAGCGAGACGTAGACGCCGGTCTTGGACTTCTTGAAGTTCTTGGCCTTCTTTGCCATGGCACTCACAGCGACGGAGCCTCCTCAAGCAGCGGGTGCCCCCACTTTTCCACGAAGGCGGCCTCGACGGCGGCGCCGACCTTGTACAGCCGGTCGTCCTTCATGGCGGGAGCGATGATCTGCAGGCCGACCGGCAGACCGTCCTCGGGCGCCAGGCCGCAGGGCAGCGACATGGCGGCGTTGCCGGCCAGGTTGGTCGGGATGGTGCACAGGTCCGCGAGGTACATCGCCATCGGGTCGTCGGCACGCTCGCCGATCGGGAAGGCGGTGGTGGGGGTCGTCGGGGAGACGATCACGTCCACCTCCTCGAAGGCCTTCTCGAACTCGCGGGTGATCAGGGTCCGCACCTTCTGGGCCGAGCCGTAGTACGCGTCGTAGTAGCCGGAGCTCAGCGCGTACGTACCGAGGATGATGCGGCGCTTGACCTCGTCGCCGAAGCCGGCCTCACGGGTGAGGGCGGTGACGTCCTCGGCGGACCGCGTGCCGTCGTCGCCGACCCGGAGGCCGTACCGCATGGCGTCGAAGCGGGCCAGGTTGGAGGAGCACTCCGACGGCGCGATCAGGTAGTACGCCGAAAGGGCGAGGTCGAAGGTCGGGCAGTCCAGCTCGACGATCTCGGCGCCCAGCGACTTGAGCAGCTCGACGGACTCGTCGAAGCGCTGCACGACACCGGCCTGGTAGCCCTCGCCGCGGAACTGCTTGACGACACCGACGCGCATGCCGGCGACCGAGCCGTTGCGCGCGGCCTCGACGACCGGCGGGACCGGGGCGTCGATGGAGGTCGAGTCGAGCGGGTCGTGCCCGGCGATCGCCTCGTGCAGGAGGGCCGCGTCCAGGACCGTACGGGCGCAGGGGCCGCCCTGGTCGAGGGAGGACGAGAAGGCCACCATGCCGTAGCGGGAGACGCCGCCGTAGGTCGGCTTGACGCCGACGGTGCCGGTGACGGCGGCGGGCTGGCGGATCGAGCCGCCGGTGTCCGTGCCGATGGCGAGGGGCGCCTCGTACGCGGCGAGGGCGGCGGACGAGCCACCGCCGGAGCCGCCGGGGATCCGGGTCAGGTCCCAGGGGTTGCCGGTCGGACCGTACGCGCTGTTCTCGGTGGAGGACCCCATGGCGAACTCGTCCATGTTGGTCTTGCCGAGGATGACGACGTCGGCGGCCTTCAGGTTCTTGACCAGGGTCGCGTCGTACGGCGGGATCCAGCCCTCGAGGATCTTCGAGCCCACGGTCGTCGGCATGCCGGCGGTGGTGAAGATGTCCTTGAGCGCGAGCGGCACACCGGCGAGCGGGCCGAGCTTCTCGCCGCGGGCGCGCTTCTCGTCGACGGCACGGGCCTGGGCGAGCGCGCCCTCACGGTCGACGTGCAGGAAGGCGTGGACCTTCTCGTCGACGGCCTCGATGCGGGCGAGGTGCGCCTCGGTGACCTCGACGGCGGTCAGTTCGCCGGCGGCGATCTTCCCGGCGATCTCGGCCGCGGTGAGCTTGATGATGTTGTCCGTCATGACTGTTAGTCCTCCCCCAGGATCTGCGGCACCTTGAAACGCTGCTGCTCCTGGGCCGGGGCGCCGGAGAGCGCCTGCTCGGGGGTGAGCGACGGACGGACCTCGTCCGCGCGCATGACATTGGTCAGCGGCAGCGGGTGGGAGGTCGGCGGTACGTCTTGGTCGGCGACCTCGGAGACGCGGGCGACCGCGCCGATGATGTCGTCGAGCTGGCCGGCGAAGTGATCGAGTTCTTCGCCCTTCAGCTCCAGACGCGCCAGCCGTGCGAGGTGGGCGACCTCCTCGCGCGTGATGCCAGGCATGCGGATCCTCACGGGGTGAGCTTGATGGTGTGGGCCCATCCTATGGGGCCGGTGCCGCTGCCCGTGAAACGGTTTGCCCGGGGTCGTCTCCCCGGGTGGACGAGGCCTACGGAACGACCTGGCCGGAGGGGTGGTCCACGTCGAGTTCGGCGGCGATGTCGGCGGGTCGGCGCCAGCCGCGCTCGCCGCGGGCGAGCAGCCACGCGGTGGCCTCGCCGGGCGGCATCGCGGCGGCGACGAGCCAGCCCTGGACGGCGTCGCAGCCCAGGTCGCGCAGGCGCTCCCAGGTCTCGTCGTCCTCGACGCCCTCGGCGACGACGAGGAGGCCGAGGGAGTGGGCGAGGTCGACGGTGCAGCGGACGATCTCGGCGTCCTCGGTGTCGACGGCGAGCCGGGCGACGAAGGAGCGGTCGATCTTCAGTTCGCTGACGGGGAGCCGGCGCAGATGGACGAGGGAGGAGTAGCCGGTGCCGAAGTCGTCGAGGGACATCTTGACGCCGTGGCCGGTGAGGCCGTTGAGGGTGTCGGCGGCGCGCTGGGGGTCCTCCAGGAGGACGTGCTCCGTTATCTCCAGCTGGAGCGCGCCGGCCGGGACGCCGTGGCGGGCGAGCCGGGCGGCGACGGCGCCGGCGAAGCCGGGGGTGTGCACGTCGCGGGGCGAGACGTTGACGGCGACCGGGACGTTGAGGCCCTGGGCGCGCCAGCGGGCGACCTGGGCGAGGGCGGTCTCCAGGACGTACTCGGTGAGGTGCGGCATCAGGCCGGAGGACTCGGCGATGGCGATGAACTCGTCCGGCGGGACCTTGCCGCGCTCGGGGTGGACCCAGCGGACGAGGGCTTCGAGTCCGGCGACCTGGCCGTCGAAGCGGACCTTGGGCTGGTAGTGGAGTTCGACCTCGCCGGCGTCGAGCGCGCGGCGCAGGTCGCCGAGGAGGCCGAGCCGGTCGGGGGTGTTGGAGTCGCGCTTGGACTCGTAGACCTCGACGCCGGTGCGGTCGCGCTTGGCCTGGTACATGGCGACGTCGGCGCGGCGCAGCAGGCCTTCGGCGTCGAGGGCGTGGTCGGGGAAGACGGCTACGCCCGCGCTGGCCTCCAGGACGAGGGTGAGTCCGTCGAGGTCGAGCGGGGAGGAGAGTTCCGCGACGAGGTGGCGGGCGACCCGCTGGGCGCTGGTGGTGGAGTCGGCGGTGGGCAGCAGGACGGCGAACTCGTCGCCGCCGAGCCGGGCGGCCTCGGCGCCGCGGGGCAGGGCGAGGCGGAGCCGGTCGGCGATCTGGAGGAGCAGCCGGTCGCCCGCGAGGTGTCCGAGGGTGTCGTTGACCGATCGGAAGCGGTCGAGGTCGATCAGGACGAGGGCGGCGCGGGCCCCTTCGCCTTCGGCCTCCTCCAGGGCGGTCCAGGCCCGTTCGAGGAGCCACTGGCGGTTGGGGAGCCCGGTCAGCGGGTCGCGCAGCTGTTCCTCGGCGCGGGCGCGGGCGATCCACAGGGTGGAGTCGAGGGCGATGAGGGGGACGGCGAAGAGCGGCAGCAGGACGGGCCGGGTGGCGGCGACGACGCAGATCAGCGGGGCGATGCCGAGCAGGGCGACGGCGACGAGGCCCTGTCTCAGGAGCGCGGTGCGGGCGACGGTGGGCAGCCCGCGGGTCTGCGGGGCGAGCGTGTACCACAGGAGGAGCCGGGTCACCACGAGGTAGGTGGCGGCGGCGAGGACGACTTCCGGGAGGTCCCCGATCGTCCAGTCGAGGGGCTGCCAGGGCTGTTCGACGGTGGGGACGTCGCCGAAGAGGGCGAGGACGAGGGCGGCGGCGGCGACTCCGAGGACGTCGGCGGCGCCGTGCAGCAGGCCCTGTCGCCAGCGGTGCCGGCGGGCCGCGCCGACCAGGGTGACGACGGTCATCGAGACGAGTCCGGCCGGCACCCAGCCGTAGAGCAGGAGGACGGCGAGGGTGAGGGCGGCGCCCGAACCGGTGCCGCCCCACCAGCGGTCGCGGCCGAGGGCGACCAGATGGCCGACGATGAGGCCGGTGAGGACCGCGAGGGACCAGCCGGTGACCCCGCCGGGGAAGAGGCCGCTGCCGGCGCTCAGGCCCTGCTGGAGGCCGACGACGAGTACGACGGCGGCGATGCCCACCACGGCTGCGGGCAGCCGGGAGGTGAAACCCGGGGACACCACACGGCCGTGCGGCCGTGGGACCGGGGCGGCGCTCTCGGTCGGTTCCATTCCCGTCCCTCTCACAGGCGGCGGTGCCGTCGGTGTGCGATGGGCCGCGGTCAGGCGGCCGTCCGTCGTCCGGCCGTCCGTCGTCAGGCCGTCCGTCGTGCGTCCGCCGTCGGGCGGTCGTACGTCGTGCCTCGGGGCCGTTGTCCTGACGCCACGACCGGCAGAGCCCTCGCGCGGTCGTGCAGGACTGGGCGCACGGTCACCACACTAGGCCGCCGAGGGCGTCGACGGGCAGCGCTCTCCCTGTCTTGCCCGAATGCGACCAGGCCACCCGTAACGATCTGGTATGCGCCGAACGGGTGACCGTCGCACGGTCCTCGGGCGGGGTGCGGGCGGGGTGCCGACGGCTACTCCGCGACGGGGACCGCGGCCTCCCGAGCGGCGTCGGGCCCTTGTTCGAGCAGGATCGCGAAGCCGTCCTCGTCCAGAACCGGAACCTTCAACTGCATCGCCTTGTCGTACTTCGAACCAGGGTTTTCACCGACGACCACGAAGGCGGTCTTCTTCGAAACGGAACCGGTCACCTTCGCACCGAGGCTCTGGAGGGACTCTTTTGCGCCATCCCTGGTGAACTTCTCCAGAGTGCCGGTCACCACGACCGTGAGGCCCTCCAGCGGGCGCGGACCGACATCCTCCCCGGCGCCCTCGTCCTCCAGAGTGACCCCGGCCGTGCGCCACTTGCGCACGATCTCGCGGTGCCACTCCTCGGAGAACCACTGCTTCACCGCGGTCGCGATGATCCCGCCGACCCCGTCGACGGCCGCCAGCTCCTCCTCGCTCGCCTGCTCGATCCGCTCCAGCGAGCGGAACTCACGGGCCAGCGCCTCGGCCGCGACCGGCCCCACGTGCCGGATGGAGAGGCCGTTGATGAAGCGGGCCAGCGGGCGCGTCTTCGCGGCCGCGATGTTCTCCAGCATCGACAGGGCGTTCTTCTTCGGCTCGCCCTTCTGGTTGGCGAAGACCGTGACGATCTTCTCCTCGCCGGTCTTCGGGTCCCGCCGGGGCAGTCCGCTGTCCGGGTCGAGGACGTACGCCTTGATCGGCAGCAGCTGTTCGATGGTGAGGTCGAAGAGGTCGCCCTCGTCCAACAGCGGGGGCTCGGCTGGCTCCAGGGGGCGGGTGAGCGCCGCCGCGGCCACCGCGCCGAAGTTCTCGATGTCCAGGCACTGGCGCCCGGCGAGGAAGAAGAGGCGCTCGCGCAGCTGGGCCGGGCAGGTCCGGGCGTTCGGGCAGCGGAGGTCGATGTCGCCCTCCTTCATCGCCTTCAGCGGCGTCCCGCACTCGGGGCACTCGGCGGGCATCACGAACTCCCGCTCGCTGCCGTCCCGCAGGTCGGCGACCGGCCCGAGGATCTCCGGGATGACGTCGCCGGCCTTGCGCAGCACGACGGTGTCGCCGATCAGCACGCCCTTGGCCTTCACCACCTCCTGGTTGTGGAGGGTGGCGAACTCGACCTCGGAGCCGGCCACGGTCACCGGCTCCACCTGCGCGTACGGGGTGACGCGGCCGGTCCTGCCGACGCCGACCTTGATGTCGATCAACTTGGTGTTGACCTCCTCCGGCGCGTACTTCCAGGCGATGGCCCAGCGCGGGGCGCGCGCGGTGGAGCCGAGCCGGCCCTGGAGCGGGATCTCGTCGAGCTTGACGACGACGCCGTCGATCTCGTGCTCCACGGAGTGACGGTTCTCCCCGAAGTACGCGATGAACTCCCGCACCTCGTCGAGCGAACCGACCACCTTGTTGTGCCGGGCGGTGGGCAGGCCCCATTCGTGGAGGAGCGCGTACGTGTCGGAGAGCCGGGAGATGTCGAAGCCCTCGCGGGCGCCGATGCCGTGGACGACCATGTGGAGCGGTCGGGAGGCGGTGACCTTGGGGTCCTTCTGGCGGAGCGAACCCGCCGCCGCGTTCCTCGGGTTGGCGAAGGGCTTGTCGCCGGCCTCCACCAGGCGGGCGTTGAGCCCCTCGAAGGCCTCCATCGGGAAGTAGACCTCGCCGCGGATCTCCACGAGGTCCGGGATCCGGTCCCCGTGCAGCCGCTCCGGGATGTCGCCGATCGTCCGCACGTTGGGCGTGATGTCCTCGCCGGCGCGGCCGTCGCCGCGGGTGGCGGCCCGGGTCAGCCGCCCGTGCTCGTACGTCAGGTTGACCGCGAGGCCGTCGACCTTGAGCTCGCACAGGTAGTGGAACTCGGGGGTGCCGACGTCCCGCGCGACCCGCTCGGCCCAGGTGGCCAGCTCCTCGTCGTCGAAGGCGTTGTCGAGGGAGAGCATCCGCTCGCGGTGCTCGACGGAGGTGAACTCGGTCTCGTACTGCCCCGCGACCTTCTGCGTCGGCGAGTCCGGCGTCCGCAGCTCCGGGTACTCCTCCTCCAGCGCCTCCAGGGCGCGCAGGAGCGTGTCGAAGTCGCCGTCGCTGATGACCGGCTGGTCCTTCACGTAGTACCGGAAGCGGTGCTCCTCGACCTGCTCGGCCAGTTCGGCGTGCTTCTCCCGTGCCTCGGCGGGCAGGGCCCCCTGTTCGACTGCCACCTTCGTCCGTCCTCCCGTGCCTCGAAACCCGGTCACTCTGGGTTGTCCGCGAGCGATCTCGCCGCCCGGGCGCAGTGGGCGAGCGCCGCCCGGGCGTAGGCGGGCGAAGCGCCCGCGAGCCCGCACGTGGGAGTGATGACCACGGACTCCGCGAGAGTCCCCGGATTCAGCCCCAGCCTGCGCCACAGCGTCCTGACACCCATGACGCTACCGCCCGGGTCGGACAATGGGCCGTCGGTGGACGCCACCACACCGGCGAAGAGCCTGGTACCGGCCTCCACGGCCTCGCCGATCGTGTCCTCGTCACGCTCGGTGAGCAGGGAGAAGTCGAACGAGACGCCCGAGGCACCGGACCGCCGGAGGAGCGCGAACGGGACGTCGGGGGCGCAGGAGTGGACGATCACCGGCCCGTCGTGGACGGCGATCACCTCGCGCAGGGCGCTCTCCACGACCTGCCGGTCGACGGCCCGGTAGGTGCGGTAGCCGCTGGCGGTGCGGACGTGGCCGCGCAGGACGGCGGTGAGCGA
Source organism: Streptomyces sp. CB02980 (assembly GCF_014451325.2). Taxonomy (GTDB): domain Bacteria; phylum Actinomycetota; class Actinomycetes; order Streptomycetales; family Streptomycetaceae; genus Streptomyces. Next base: position 263,473 of record NZ_JACSCH020000006.1, read on the forward strand.
GGGCTCGTCGAGCTGGAGGACGACCCGGGCGCCCGGGATCCGCCTGCGCAGGTCCGCGAGGTGCTCGTGAAGGCCCTCGGCGAGCGAGCCGACGAGGTCGCGGCAGGCGCCGGCGTCGCCGAGGGCCGCCTCGCCGCCGTGCAGCTCCAGGGCCGCGGCGAGCGTCCAGGGGCCCACGGCCTGCACCTTGAGGGGTCCCTCGTACCCCTGGGTGAACTCCTCCAGGGCGTCCAGGTCCTCGCCCATCCAGGACCGGGCGCGCTTGGTGTCGCGGCCGGGCCGGTCGCTGATCCGCCAGCCGCTCGGCTCCACGTGCGCGTAGAGGTCGACGAGCATCCCGATGGTCCGGCCGATCATGTCGGCGCCGGGACCGCGGGCGGGCAGCTCCGCGAGGTACGGGAAGTCCTCGAAGGACCCGGTGACGGTCTTCGCGGTCTCCCGGGCGTCGCCGCCCGGCATGGAGCCGACGCCGGTGGCGGGCCCCCAGAGCACGCGGTCGTCCTCAGCCTGCGTCTCGCTCATGTCTAGCGTCCCGGACGAACGGTGAGGTCGTTGATCTCCGCGTCGCGCGGCAGGTCGATGGCGGTGAGGATCGCCGTCGCGACCGATTCGGGGTCGATCCACTTCGACGGGTCGTACTCCTTGCCCTCCTGGGAGTGGACCTTGGCCTGCATGGGGCTCGCGGTACGGCCCGGGTAGACCGAGGTCACCCGCACGCCGTTGCCGTGCTCCTCGTGGCGCAGGGAGTCGGCGAGGGCCTTGAGGCCGTGCTTGGAGGCGGCGTACGCGCCCCATTCGGCGTGCGCGGCGAGCCCGGCTCCCGAGTTCACGAAGACGACGTGGCCCTGGGAGACCCGCAGCTGGGGCAGGAGGTGCCGGGTCAGCTCGGCCGGGGCGACGAGGTTGACGTTGAGCTGGTGGTGCCAGGTCTTGGGGGTGAGGTCCCCGATCGGCCCGAGGTCGACGACGCCCGCGATGTGCAGCAGGCTGTCCACCTGCTCCGGCATGGTCTGGTGCGAGAACGCCCAGGAGAGCCGGTCCGGGTCGGCGAGGTCCCCGACGAGCGTGCGGGCGCCGGGGAACTGCGCGGCGAGCTCCTTGGCCCGCCCCGCGTCGCGCGCGTGGAGCACGAGGTCGTCCCCGCGGGCGTGGAGGCGGCGCGCGACGGCCGCGCCGATGCCGGAACCGGCTCCGGTGATCACATGTGTAGCCATGGTCACCATGCTCGCATCAGCGGGCGGCGATGTTCTCCTCCAGGTGGGTGAGGGCCGTCGGGGCGTCGTCGGCGAAGAGGACGAGGTCGGCGAGGGGGATCGGCAGGAAACCCTCCTCCTCCATCCGGCGGAACTGGGCCTTCAGTCCGTCGTAGAAGCCCGCCGTGTTCAGCAGGACGACCGGCTTGGTGTGCTTGCCGTGCTTCTTCAGCTCCAGGATCTCGGTGGCCTCGTCGAGGGTGCCGGTGCCGCCGACCATGACCACGACGGCATCGGACTTGGCGAGGAGGAGCGCCTTGCGCTCGGCCAGGTCCCCGGCGACGACCATCTCGTCGGCGTTCGGGCGGGCCTTGTGGGCGAGGAAGTCGACGGAGACGCCCACGAGCCGGCCGCCGGCCTCCTGGACGCCGTCGGCGACGACCTTCATCAGACCGGTGTCGGAGCCGCCCCAGACCAGGGTGTGGCCGGCCTTGCCGAGGAGCCGCGCGAAGTCGCGGGCGGGGCTCGTGTAGCGCTCGTCGAGGTCGGCCGCGGAGAGGAAGACACAGATGTTCATGGCCCCACCGTAGGCCCTGACCAGCGGCTTCAACCTTGCTCCGAGAAATCCCGCTGTGGGGCGATGAGTTCCGGTGCCGGGTCCGGTCTCCCCTGCCATGGACGAGGTGAGCACCACGCCGAGCAGGCTTCGGGGACGGGTCACGTCACGGGACGGGACGACGATCGCGTACGAGCGGTACGGGGAGGGGCCGCCGCTCGTCCTGGTGAGCGGCGCGCTGGGGACGGCCGCGGGCGAGCGTGCGCTGGGCGGGTTCCTGGCCCGGCGCTTCTCGGTCGTGGCGTACGACCGGAGGGGTCGCGGGGGGAGCGGCGACACCGGGCCGTACGCGGTGGAGCGGGAGATCGAGGACCTGGCCGCGGTGGTCGGGGAGGCGGGGCCGGGTGCGGCGCTGCACGGGACGGGCACGGGGGGCGCGCTGGTCCTGGCCGCGGTGGCCGCCGGGCTGCCGGCCGGGGCGGCGTCGGTGTTCGAGCCGCCGTACTCGGCGGCGGCCGCCGAGCGGCGGCGGCAGGTGGCCGTGCTGCTCGCCGGGGGACGGCGGGCGGAGGCGATCGACCTGTTCCTGGCGGAGTCGACGGTGCCCGCGGGGCTGCGGCCCGGGATCGCGGAGCTGGCGCACACCCTCGCGTACGACTTCGCCGTCCTCGGCGACGGGACGGTGCCGGAGCGTCTGCTGGCCCGGGTCCACGCGCGCGTGCTGGTGGTCGACGGGGGCGTGAGCCCGGTGGGCGTCCGGCAGGCGGCCCGCGCCCTGACGGAGGCTCTCCCCCGGGGCCGGCACCGCACGTTGACGGGCCAGACGTACGAGGTGGCCCCGCACGTCCTCGCCCCGGTCCTGGAGGAGTTCCTCACCGACGAGCGGGAGCCCGCGGAGGCGGCCTAGGGGGTGTCCGACCATGATCCGCCGGACGGGCCCCAGGGCCGTCCGACCCGATCGACCCTGATCGGGCCACGACCGATCCTGGCCATGAGCTGACCGACCGTGATCCGCCGGGCAGGGCCCTGGGCGGGAACGCCACCGGACTGAGTACCTCGCGGCGGGTCTGAGTACGCCAACGGGCTTTCTCGGGCCCCTCCTTGGGGAGATCATGGCTGTCCGGACAACGGAGATCGGGGGCTGTGATGGCACGAGTCGTGGTCGTCCACGGGGTGGGTCAGGAGTATCTGGGTCGCAGGAGCCTCCAGGGGCCCGTCGCCGCCGCGCTCGCCGACGGCGTCGACGGGGCCGCGCGGGCCGGGGACGTGCCCGCGGACGCCGTACCGGCGGTCGAGGACGTCGACGTCGCCTTCTACGGCGACGCGTTCCGCGCCCCCGGCGCCAAGGCGGGGCAGGCCGGCCCGCTGTCCGCCGCGGACGTGACCGACCCGTACGAGCGGGAGCTCCTCCTGGCCTGGGCGGACGCGGCGGTCCGCGGGCAGGAACCCCGGGGCGACACGAAGGCGCCGACACCGCAGGTGGTGCAGCGCGCCATGAACGTACTGCTGCGCTCCCCGTTCCTGCCGGGGCCGGTGGCCGAGCGGTTCCTGCTCGGTGTACTGCGGCAGGTGCGCCGCTACTTCGGCGAGGACGCCGTGCGCGCCCGGGCCATGGAGGCCGTCGCCTCCCGCGTGGGGCCCGACACGACCGTGCTCGTCGGTCACTCCCTCGGTTCCGTCGTCGCGTACGAGGCCCTGTGCGCCCATCCCGAGTGGCCCGTCCGGACCCTGGTGACCCTCGGTTCCCCGCTCGGCATGCCGTCGCTCGTCTTCGACCGGCTGCGCCCCGCTCCCCACGCCGGCCGCGGCCGCTGGCCGGAGGGGCTCGCGCACTGGACGAACCTCGCCGACCGGCACGACGTGGTGGCGTCGGTCAAGGAGCTCGCCGGTCTGTTCCGCCCGGCCGACGGCACGGCGGGCGGAGTGCTGCGCGACGTGCCGGTCGACAACGGGTGGAAGGTGCACGACCTGCTGCGTCATCTGACGGCCCGGGAGACGGGCGCGGCGATCGGCGAGGGGCTGCGGGCGGGGTGACGGAGGCCGTGGAGCCGAAGCGGTACGTGCTGGCCTTCGGCGCCGCGCGGTACGCGCACGAGGAACTGCCCGCCCTGCCCCGGGTCGCCGACGACCTGGCCCGGGTGCTGGACTCGCTCGCCGGCGTCGGGTACGAGCCGGTGCCCGTCTTCCCCGACGGCAGCCTGGATCCGCCCGGCCCCCAGGACGTGCTGCGGCCGTTGCTGCGCTGGCTCCCGGAGGGCTTCGAGGACGACGACGCGTTGCTCGTCTACTACAGCGGGCACGGGCAGGCGGACGGTCGGGAGCACTTCCTGATGTGCGCGGAGTCCGATCCGGGCTCGGCGGAGGTACGGATCACCGCCATGAGCACCCGTCAGCTCGTGGAGCTCCCCGCGCGCAAGGGCGTCCGGCGGATCCTGCTCGTGATCGACGCCTGCTACGCGGGCCAGGGCGCCGTGGACGCCTTCACCTGGGCCGTCGAGGCCAAGCACGCGGTCGCCCACGCGCCGAACACCGACCACCGCTACCTGAAGTCCTTCGGCGTGCTCAGCGCGGCGCGGATCACCGAGGAGGCGCAGGACGGCGCGTTCAGCGCGGCGCTCGCCCATGTCCTCGGCGACGAGGGCTGGCTCGGCCACCGCTCCAGTCACATCTCCCTGTCGGACCTCACGGGCGCGCTCAACGCGGAGTTCCGGCGCCGGGGCGTCGACCACCACGCAGACTGGGCCCAGCTGTGCGACGACACCGTGCGCGGGGACACCGCCACCGGGTTCTTCCGCAACCCCTTCCACGTGCCGGAACTGGGCCTGGTCGACCGCGACCTCGACGTCGCCGAGCAGCGCCACTTCGTGCGGCGGCTCGAAGCGGCGTCCGGATACGGGGCGGCCGAGCGGCAGCGCCGGTACAAGGATCTGGTCGAGCACTTCTCGCCCCGCGGGACGGGCCGGCAGGCCGTCCAGGAGACGGGCCACTACTTCACCGGCCGGGTCCGCGTCCTGACCCGGCTGGCCGGCTGGCTGCGGAGCGGGAACGACCAGGAGGCCCGGGTCTTCGTCGTGACCGGCCCGCCGGGCGTCGGCAAGTCCGCGGTGCTCGGCCGTCTCGTCGCCCTGGCCGACGACGACGCGCGCGGTGTCGTCCCGGCCGGCACCATCGCCCCCGGGACGGCGCCGCCGTCCGGTTCGGTCACCGTGGCCCTGCACGCCCGCGCCCTGTCGCTGCCGCAGGTCGTCTCCGCGCTCGCCGCCGCGTTCGGCTGCCCCGAGCCGACCGAGACGGCGCTGCGCGCCCGTCTCGCGGAGCCCGGTCACGTCGCCACCGTCGTCGTCGACGCGCTCGACGAATCGGGCGTCGCCCACGACGAGGAGCGCCGCATCGCCCGCTTCCTCGCCGACCTGGCGGCCTCGGCGCCCCGGCTGCGGCTCCTCGTCGGCACCCGGCCCCATCTCGCGGGCGCGGTGGCGGACGGGGCGCCGTACACCCGGGTCGTCGATCTCGCGTCCTCCGACTGGACCGAGCCCGACGACCTCGTGCGGTACGCGGCGAGCATCCTGCGGTCACCGCTCGGGCCGCACAGCGGGACGGGTGTGTCCGACGCGCTGATCGACTCGGCCGCGGCCGAGATCGCGCGTGCCTCCGACCCGATCTACCTGGTGGCCCGGCTGATGGCGCGCTCGGTCGCCGGCTCCGGGCTGCTGCGGACCCGCGCGCCGCTGGCGCTGCCCGCCCGCGATCCGGCGGCGGGCCCGGCGGCCCAGGTCGGCCGTGCCTTCCGGTGGGCGCTGGCACAGCACCTGGCCCCGGCGGAGGTGGCCGAGGTCGGCGCTCTCCTGCTGCCGCTGGCGTACGCGGAGGGGCACGGCATGCCCCTCGCCCCGATCTGGGCGGCGCTCGCGGCCGACCGGCCGCGACAGGTCGGCCCGACGGCCGAGCGGCTGACGCGGCTGCTGCGCGACGAGGCCGTCGGCCCGTATCTCGTCGAGGCCCTCGACGAGGACGACCGCTCGGTGTACCGGCTCTACCACCAGGCGCTCGCCGACGAGTTGCGGCGCCACGACGCGCCGCCGGACGCCGAGACACGGTGGTACGTACGGCTTCGGGACACGGTGCCGCGGGCGGCCGACGGGACCGTGCTGTGGCACGCGGCCGACCCGTACGTCCTGCGTCATCTGCCGGCGAAGGCCGCGGCGGCGGACCGGCTCGACGAGCTGGTCACCGACGGTGAGTTCCTCGTGCACGCCCACCCGGCCGGACTCGCCCCGTGGTTGCACGGGCTGCGGACCGAGCAGGCGCGTTCGGCCGCGGCCGTCTACCGCGCCCATCTGGATCTCCATCAGGACATGACGCGCGAGGAGCGCCGGCACGTCCTCGCCTGCGACGCCGCCCGGCACCGGCACACCGCCCTGCTCGCCGGGCTGAACTCCGGCGGGAAGGTGGGGCGTTGGCGCCCCCAGTGGGCGGCGGCGGGCAGCACGCCGACCACCCTCTCCGTGCAGCGCCTGGCCGACGGCCGGGGGCCGGTCGAGTCGGCGGCCTTCGTCGGGACGGCGGGGCGGGACACCGTCGTCGTCCTCGGCGGCGGGACACCGCAGGCCTGGGCGCTCGCGACGGGGCGGACGTCCGCACTGCCGGACGCGGTCGCCGAACGGCAGGTCACCGCCCTGACCGCGACCTCGTCGGCCGGGCACGACCTGCTCGTCACCGGCACGGAGACCGGCGCCCTCCGGTTCCACGACCTCGCCACCGGAAAGACCCTCACGGCCGAGCCGGTGGAGGAGAGGACCGCGCGCGGGTCCGTACCCGCGGGTGGGAGGAACGTGCGCGTGGACGCGCTCGTCACCCTCGAACTGGACGGCCGGAAGGCCGTGGTGAGCGCGTGGGCCGACGGGGAGCTGCGCGCCTGGGACGTCGCCGACGCGAGGGCGCTGCCCTGGCGGGTCCGGCTGCCGGACGGCTGCTGCGGCGGCCTGGCGGTCGTCACCGTCGACGCGGACCCCAAGGCGGAGAACCTCGCCCTCCGCCGGGGCCGGGACCTGGTCGTGGCCGGCGGTCCGCAGGGCGTCCTGTACGTCTGGGACCCCCTGCGCGGAATGCTCACGACGAGCGCGGAGGACCCGAGCCGTCCGGCGCTCGACTCGGTCGACTGCACCCTGCTCCACGCCGTCCCCGTCGCCGTGACGGCCGACCGCGCCGCCGTCCGCATCTGGTCGCTGCGGCGGCCGCGCGCACCCCGCGAGGTGGGCACCGTGCCGCTGCGGTCTCCGGCGGTCGCGGTGTCCTGCACCACCCTGGGCGGCCGCCCCACGGCAGTGCTGGCGTGCGCGGACGGCACCGTCCACCTGCTCGACCTGGAGAGCCGCCGGCTGACCGCGTCCTCGGCGGCGCCGCCGTCACCGGCGGAGGCGGTGCCACCGTCCGCCGGCCCCGCACCGGCGCCGCCGTTCACCACCCTGCGCACGCACGCCTCCGCCGACGGCGCCGTCACCGCCGTCCTCGGCGCGTCCGACGGGTCCGTGCACGTGTGCGACGTGACGGCACCACCCGCCGCGCCGAGCGCCGGCCACACCCGGCCCGTGACGGCTGTGGCCTGCGTCGGAGGCGGGGACCAGCCCCGTTACGTGGTGACCGCGAGCACCGACACGACGGTACGCATCCGGTGGATGGAATCGGGAGCGAACGCCCTGCCGCCGCTCACCGACGCGGTGTCGGCGTTCACCGGCGTCGTCGCCGCCTCCGTCGACGGTCGGCTGGTCGCGCTGACCCGGGCCGCCAACCGCCCGGCGGAGGTGTGGGACCTGTCCAGCGGCATGACGATGGACCGGCAGTCGCCTCGCTGGCCCGTGGCGGAGACCGTCGGCCGGTACGGGGGCCGCCCGGTCGCCGTCACCGCCGGTCGCACGCACCACGTGGAGGTGTGGGACCTGATCAGCGGTGTCTCGCTGCGCCGGCTGGAACAGGGCCCGGGCCCGATCCCGGTGACGGCCCTCGCGTGTGCGCCCGGGGACGGGGGGCTCGCCGTGGTCGCCGCGCGGGCGAACGGCTCGGTGATGATGTGGCGCGACGCCAGGCGTCCGCGCCGCCACGAGCTGCGGATGGACTGGGAGGCGGTCGCGGTCGCGTGCGTCCGCGCGGAGGGCCGCCCGGTGGCCCTCATCGCCTGCGACGACGCGGCGATCCGGGCCTGGGACGGCACCGACACGGTCACCGTGGCCCGCTGGGAACCGCGGCGCGACGGGCCGGAGGCGTCCGCGCCGGCGTTTCCGGGCGGGCGGACGAGCCGGGTCACGGCGCTCTCGGCACATGTCGTGGACGGCCGGCTGCTGTTCGCGGTGGGGGACGGCGACGGGCGGGTGACGGTGTGGGAGACGCACGCCGGGGCCTGGCCGCCGCCCGCGTGCGGCGACGCCGCCGACTCGTTCACCATGCCCGGCGGCGTACCGGTCACCGCGCTGGAGTTCGCCCCCGACGGGCGTCTCGTGATCTGCGCGGAGACGGACGTCCATGTCTTCGGCACCTCGCCGGCACCCGAGCCGGCCGACGGCCCGACCGCGCCTCCGCGCCCGCTCCCGGCGCCGCGGGCGGCCGGGTCCGGGGACGGCGGGAGGCGGGAGGCGGCGGGAGCCGCCGCCCGGCCGGACCGGAAGGGGCGGACCTAGGGGGCGTCTGCGAGACACCCCCTGGGGGTGGGCCTACGCCGTCGCCGGTGCTGCCGCCGTCGTGCGGCGGGTCGTCGTCGCGATCGTGGCCGAGCCGACCACGCGCGTGCCGTCGTACAGCACGATCGCCTGGCCCGGGGCCACGCCGCGGACCGGCTCGTCGAAGGCGACCGCGAGCTCGCCGTCCGTCAGGGACGCCGTCACCTCGGTCTCGCCGCCGTGGGCGCGGAGCTGGGCCGTGTAGCGGCCCTCGCCCTCCGGCGCGGTGCCGCACCAGCGGGGCTTGACGGCGGTCAGCGCCGTGACGTCCAGGGCCTCGACGGGGCCCACCGTGACCCTGTTGTCGACCGGCGAGATGTCCAGGACGTAGCGCGGCTTGCCGTCGGCGGCGGGGTGGCCGATCCGCAGGCCCTTGCGCTGGCCGATGGTGAAGCCGTACGCGCCCTCGTGGCTGCCGACCTTCGTACCGGCCTCGTCGACGATGTCACCCTCCGCCTTGCCCAGGCGGGAGGCGAGGAAGCCCTGGGTGTCGCCGTCGGCGATGAAGCAGATGTCGTGGCTGTCGGGCTTCTTCGCGACCGCGAGCCCGCGCCGCTCGGCCTCCGCGCGGATCTCGTCCTTGGTGGTGAGCGTGTCGCCCAGCGGGAACATCGCGTGCGCGAGCTGCTTCTCGTCGAGCACGCCGAGCACGTACGACTGGTCCTTCGCCATGTCGGAGGCGCGGTGCAGCTCGCGGGTGCCGTCCTCGTTCAGGACGACCGTCGCGTAGTGACCGGTGCAGACCGCGTCGAAGCCGAGGGCGAGCGCCTTGTCGAGCAGTGCGGCGAACTTGATCTTCTCGTTGCAGCGCAGGCACGGGTTGGGCGTGCGGCCGGCCTCGTACTCCGCGACGAAGTCGTCCACGACGTCCTCGCGGAAGCGCTCGGCGAGGTCCCACACGTAGAACGGGATGCCGATGACGTCGGCCGCCCGGCGGGCGTCGCGGGAATCCTCGATCGTGCAGCAGCCGCGTGCTCCCGTACGGAAGGACTGCGGGTTCGCGGAGAGGGCGAGGTGCACGCCGGTGACGTCGTGGCCGGCCTCGGCGGCACGGGCGGCGGCGACGGCGGAGTCCACTCCGCCGGACATGGCGGCAAGTACCCGGAGGGGACGGGTCTGGGGGCGCGGGGGCGGAGTCTGAGTCATAGCCCTACCAGGGTACGGGGCGCCGGGAACCACGGTCGCGGTAGTAAGCGTTCTCGGTGGCATGGGGAGCAAGGCGAGTGGTGCGGGCAGGGCCGGCGGTTCGGGAAAGGCCGGCGGTTCCGGCAGACGGGTGGGGCGGCGCGCGGTGCTGCTGGGCGGCGGGGTCGCCGTCCTGGGGACGGCGGCGCTGGCCAGGGACGAGCTGGCGCGTGCCTGGTGGCGGCTGCCGGGGATGGAGAGGAAGCGGGTCGAGGGCGAGCTCGACCACCGGGCCGCCGAGTGGACCTCGGCGTCGCGGGCGAACTGGCGGCGGGCCGACCGGCCGGACGACTACCGGATCGACCGGGTCGTGATCCATGTCGTCCAGGGCAGTTACGCGACCGCCCTGAAGGTCTTCAAGGACCCCGGGCACGGGGCCGCCGCGCACTACGTGGTCCGCAAGGACGGGCATGTGGCGCAGATGATCCGGGAGCTCGACGTCGCGTTCCACGCGGGGAGCCGCGACATGAACGAGCGGAGCATCGGCATCGAGCACGAGGGCTTCGTCGACCGGCCGCAGGACTTCACGGCGGCGATGTACGCGGGGTCGGCGCGGCTGACGGCCGACATATGCGCCCGGTACGGGATACCCGTGGACCGGGAGCACATCATCGGGCACGTCGAGGTCGAGGGCACCGACCACACCGACCCCGGTCCGCACTGGGACTGGGACCGCTATCTGAAGCTGGTGCGGGAGGCGTCGAAGACGCGCGCCTGAGCGCCCGCACGCGGTTCGCGTGCGGGCCTGGGCGCGGGTCTGGGCTCACGCGCTGGCCGCGCGCCGGCCTGGGCTCTCACGACCCGCGCGGGCCTCGGGCGCGGGTCAGCTGAGGCCCGCGGTCCGGGCCCGTTCCACGGCGGGGCCGATCGCGTCCGCGACCGCCGCGACGTCCTCCTTGGTGGAGGTGTGGCCGAGCGAGAAGCGCAGGGTGCCCCGGGCCAGGTCCGGATCGGTGCCGGTGGCGAGGAGGACGTGGCTCGGCTGCGCGATGCCGGCGGTGCAGGCGGAGCCGGTGGAGCAGGCGATCCCGGCCGCGTCGAGCAGCAGGAGCAGGGAGTCGCCCTCGCAGCCGGGGAAGGTGAAGTGGGCGTTGGCGGGGAGCCGCTCGACGGGGTCTCCGCCGAGGATCACGTCGGGGACGAGCGCCCGGACCTCGGCCACGAGCTCGTCGCGCAGCGCGCCGATCTCCCGGGCGAACTCCTCGCGCCGCTCGGTGGCGAGCCGGGCGGCGACCGCGAAGGCGGCGACGGCCGGTACGTCGAGGGTGCCGGAGCGGACATGCCGCTCCTGGCCGCCACCGTGCAGTACGGGTACGGGGGTGTGCTCGCGGCCCAGGAGCAGGGCGCCGATGCCGTAGGGGCCGCCGATCTTGTGGCCGGAGACGGTCATCGCGGCGAGTCCCGAGGCGGCGAAGTCGACCTCGGTCTGGCCGACGGCCTGGACGGCGTCGGCATGCAGCGGTACACCGAACTCGGCGGCGACGTCGGCCAGTTCGCGGACCGGCATGACGGTGCCGATCTCGTTGTTGGCCCACATGACGGTGGCGAGGGCGACGGATTCGGGGTCGCGGGCGATGGCCTCGCGCAGGGCCTCCGGGTGCACGCGGCCGTACCGGTCGACCGGCAGGTACTCGACGTCGGCGCCCTCGTGGGTGGCGAGCCAGTCGACGGCGTCGAGCACGGCGTGGTGCTCCACGGGGCTGGCGAGGACGCGGGTACGGCGGGGGTCGGCGTCGCGGCGGGCCCAGTAGAGGCCCTTCACGGCGAGGTTGTCGGCCTCGGTGCCGCCGGAGGTGAAGACGACCTCGCTCGGCCGTGCGCCGAGGGCGGCGGCGAGCGTCTCGCGGCCTTCCTCGACGGTCCGCCGGGCCCGCCGTCCGGCGGCGTGCAGGGAGGAGGCGTTGCCCGTGACGGCGAGGTGGGCGGTCATCGCCTCGATCGCCTCGGGCAGCATGGGCGTGGTCGCGGCGTGGTCGAGGTAAGCCATGGTGGGTCGATTCTACGAGCCCGCGCCCCCGGCCCTGGCGGGTGGCCGGTTTACGCCGCCGGGCGCGGCGGATGCCGGGGCCCGGGGCCGTGTCCGCGCCGGGTGGGCGGAGGCCCGGGACCAGGGCCGGCGGCGCGCCCCTGAAGCCGTCCTCCGAGCGTCCTCCGCCCGGCCGGACGTGGGGCGCCCGGGGCCGCCTCGGCCCGGTGCCCGGATTCTCCGGGGTGCGGGTGTCTTCGGGTCCCGGACGTGGCCGATGGCTCACGTCCGGGACCGTCCCGGAGCCGATCGGTCCCCTTCGGGACCGGGATCGGGTCCGGGCCGTACGCGCTCCGGGCCGTACGCGCTCCGGGGTGTGCGGCCCCGGGGCGTACGGACCCTGTCGTCGCCCGTCGGCGCGTTCCGGCTCGGGGTCGGAGCCGGAACCGCGTCAGGCGCGCGGCGCGCGGGCCAGCTGCCGGGACTGCGCCACCAGACGGTCGGCGCTGTCCCAGACCTCCGCGTCCTCCTCGAGGAAGCCGCCGGCGAGGTTGCGGGTGGTGATGGAGACCCGCAGCGGGCCCGGGGCCGGGCGGCAGCGGATGTGGGTGGTGAGCTCGACGGTCGGGGTCCAGCCCTTCAGGCCCAGCTCGAAGGAGGTCGGCGGCAGCGCGTCGACCGTCAGGAGCAGCGACAGCGCGTCCGGCTCACGGCCGTCCGCGAGGCCGAACCACGCGCGCATCTCGCCCTTGCCGGACGGCGCGCCGATCGCCCAGCCGACGCAGGCCGGGTCGAGGCGCAGGTCGAGCCGGTCGGCGATCGCCGAGGAGCCGGGGATCGCCGGGGTCGGGCCGTCGGAGGCGGCGAAGCAGTTCTCGACGGCGGCCATCGCCGGGGGCGTCGCGGTGGTGCGGACGTCGTCGGGGAGCGTGTCGAGGTCGCCGTACGAGGCGAGGACCCGGATGCGCTCGACCTCGGTGCCGTCCTCCGCGTACTGGAAGAGGGAGGCCTGGCCGGTGGAGAGCGTACGGCCGGTGCGGACGGTCTCCGTCCTGATCACCGCGGGGCCCGGCGCGGACGGCGTGAGGTAGTGCGCCGAGATCGTGAACGGGTCGGGGTGCGGGAGGTGGTCGCCGAGGGCACGGCCGAGCAGAGCGAGGAGGTAGCCGCCGTTGACCGCGTGGATGATCGTCCAGCCCGCGGAGAGGTCGGCGTCGTAGACGCCGGGCTCCCGGAGGGCTACGGCGGTGTCGCGGTCGAACTCGTACGCGCGCTCGTCGTCGCGCTCGCCCTCGCGTCCGCGCTCGCTCGTCGCGACGGGGGTCTCGATGCTCGTGCTCATGTTTCCGACGGTACCCCAGGAAGCTACTGAGCGGTAGCTTTTTCCGGTTCCTCGCGCGCGGAGGACCGCCGGTTCCAGGCGCGGGGCGCGCGCCAGTGGTAGCGCATCGCGAGCAGGCGGAGCAGGAAGGCGGTGAGGACGGCGGCGCCGCTGGTCCAGCCGTTGAGCATGTCGAAACGGATGCAGAGCGCGACCATCGCGGCCCCGACGATCGCGGGGACGGCGTACAGGTCCCGGTCCCAGCGCAGCAGCGACGGCACCTCGTTGGCGAGCACGTCGCGCAGGACGCCGCCGCCGACGGCCGTCGCGAGACCCAGCGCGGCGGAGGAGGTGAGGCCGAGGCCGTAGTCGTACGCCTTCGTCGTACCGGTCACGCAGAAGAGGCCCAGGCCGGCGGCGTCGAAGACGTTGACGGCGGTCTGGGTGCGCTCGACCTCCGGGTGGAGGAAGAAGACGAGGCCCGCGGCGATCAGGGGCATGAGGAAGTAGCCGAGATCGGTGAAGGCGGCGGGCGGTACGGCGCCGATGATCAGGTCGCGGAAGAGACCGCCGCCGAGGGCGGTGACCTCGGCGAGGACGGCGATGCCGAAGACGTCGAAGTTCTTGCGGACGGCGAGGAGGGCGCCGGAGATGGCGAAGACGAAGATGCCGACGAGGTCGAGGGCGTGTTGGACGGAGGGGGTGAACAGGTCGTGGAGCACCGACCAATTGTGCCGGTAGTTCCCGTGGGGTCTGCGGGGGCTCCCCGTCCGGGGGCTCGGCCCCCGGACGGGGCGGGGGACTTCCCCCACCCCGCCCCTCCCCGAAACCCTGACGGGACCGGGGCTCCGCCCCCGAACCCCCGGGCCCCGGAGAGCTGGGGCCGAGGGCGGAGTTCCGGCCTGGGTCGCGCAGCCCGGGCCCCGCTGGGCACCCCGCACGCACGGAGGCCCCCGGTCGCCTTTCGGGACCGGGGGCCTCCCCTGTGTCATGCCTTCGGTGCGTCGTCCTCGGTGGTGGCCGCGGCCGGTGCCTCGGATGCCTTCGGCTCCGCCGGTGCCTCCGGTGCCTCGGGTGCCTCGGGTGCCTCCGGTGCCTTCGGTGCCTTCGGTGCCTTCGGGTCGGACGGGGGCTCCGTCTTCGTCGTTGCCTGCGGCTCCGGCTTCCTGATCTCCACCGACTCCCTTGCTCCCGGGATCGTCAGGGACTCCGCGTTCTCCGGGTGGTGGCAGGCCACCCGCTGGCCCGGCCGGAGTTCGACCAGCGGGGGTTCCGCCGTGCGGCAGACGTCCGTGGCCTTCCAGCAGCGGGTGTTGAAGCGGCAGCCCGGCGGCGGGGCGATCGGGGACGGGACGTCGCCCGTCAGGAGGATGCGGTCGCTCTTCGCGCCACGCCGGCGGGGGTCCGGGATCGGGACCGCCGACATGAGGGCGCGGGTGTACGGGTGCATCGGGTTCTCGTAGAGGGACTTCCGGTCCGCGAGTTCCACGATCTTGCCCAGGTACATCACCGCGATGCGGTCCGAGACGTGCCGGATGACCGACAGGTCGTGCGCGATGATCACGTACGTGAGGCCGAGCTCCTGCTGGAGGTCGTCCAGGAGGTTGACCACCTGGGCCTGGATGGAGACGTCCAGGGCCGAGACCGGCTCGTCCGCCACCACGAGCTTCGGCTTCAGGGCCAGCGCGCGGGCGATGCCGATGCGCTGGCGCTGACCGCCGGAGAACTCGTGCGGGTAGCGGTTGTAGTGCTCCGGGTTGAGGCCGACCAGGCCGAGCAGGCGCTGGACCTCCTTCTTCACGCCGCCCTCGGGCTCCACGCCCTGGAGCTTGAAGGGGGCCGAGACGATCGTGCCGACCGTGTGGCGCGGGTTCAGCGAGCCGTACGGGTCCTGGAAGATCATCTGGATGTCCCGGCGGAACGGGCGCATGCCCGAGACGCCGAGGTGCGAGATGTCCTTGCCCTGGAACTCGACCGTGCCGCCGGTCGGTTCGAGGAGCCGGGTGATCAGACGGCCCATCGTGGACTTGCCGCAGCCGGACTCGCCGACGACGCCGAGGGTCTCACCGGGCAGGACCTCGAAGTCGATCCCGTCGACCGCCTTGACCGCGCCGGTCTGGCGCTGGAGAAGCCCCTTCTTGATGGGGAAGTGCTTCTTCAGGCCGGTGACCTTGAGGAGGGGTTCCATGGTCTCGCTCACAGTTTCGGCGCAATCTCTTCGGTCCAGATACGGGTCCGCTCCTCCTGCGGCATGTGGCAGGCCGAGAAGTGGCGGTCCCCGGCCGGCGCGAGCTCCGGCCGCAGGGTGCGCGTGATGCCGCCCTTGGGGACGTCCGCGTACGGGCAGCGGGGGTTGAAGGCGCAGCCGCTCGGGATGTTGATGAGGCTGGGCGGGTTGCCCTTCACCGGGATGAGCCGCTCGGTCTGTTCGCGGTCGATCCTCGGCATCGAGCCGAGCAGGCCCCAGGTGTAGGGGTGCTGCGGCTCGTAGAAGACGGACTCGGCCGGTCCGCGCTCGACGCAGCGCCCGCCGTACATCACGAGGATGTCGTCGGCGAGCTCGGCGACGACACCGAGGTCGTGGGTGATGATGACGACCGCGGAGCCGAACTCCTTCTGGAGGTCCCGCATCAGGTCCAGGATCTGGGCCTGCACGGTCACGTCGAGCGCGGTGGTCGGCTCGTCGGCGATGAGCAGCGCGGGGTTGTTGACGAGCGCCATGGCGATCATCGCGCGCTGGCGCATGCCGCCGGAGAACTCGTGCGGGTAGTTGTCGAACCGCTTGGCTGGCTCGGGGATGCCGACCCGGTCGAGGAGTTCGATGGCCCGCTTGCGCGCCGTCTTCTTGTCGACGTCGTGGTGGACGCGGTACGCCTCCACGATCTGGTTGCCGACCGTGTAGTACGGGTGCATCGCGGACAGCGGGTCCTGGAAGATCATCGCCATGTCGCGGCCGCGCATCCTGCGGACCTCGTCCGGGTCGGCCGAGAGCAGCTCGCGGCCGTTGAGCCAGATCTCGCCCGAGATCTTCGCCTTCTGCCGCCCGTACTGGCCGACCGTGTGCAGGCCCATGATGCCGAGCGAGGTGACCGACTTGCCGGAGCCGGACTCGCCCACGATGCCGAGGGTCTTGCCCTTCTCCAGCTGGAAGCTGAGACCGTCGACCGACTTGACCAGACCGTCGTCGGTCGGGAAGTGGATCTTCAGGTCGCGCACGTCGAGGAAGGCGTCGGAGGGGGCGGACCCGGTGGCGACGGGTTCTCCCACCGCCGCGCCGGTCTTCGTCAGCTTGTCCGTCATGCGAGCCTCACTCGGGGGTCGATCACGGCGTACAGCAGGTCCACGACGAGGTTGGCGATGACGACGCAGGCCGCGGTGATGAGCGTGACGGCCAGGATCAGCGGCAGGTCGCGCTCGCTGACGCCCTTGATGGCGAGTCCGCCGAGGCCGTGGAGGCTGAACGCGGTCTCGGTCAGGATCGCGCCGCCCACGAGGGCGCCGAGGTCCATGCCGAAGATGGTCAGGATGGGGGTCATGGTGGAGCGCATGGCGTGCTTGCCGAGCACGACGGACTCCGGGAGGCCCTTGGCCCGTGCGGTGCGGATGTAGTCCTCGCCGAGGACCTCCAGCATGGTGGCGCGGGTGAGCCGCGCGTACATCGCCGCGTACAGGAAGGCGAGGGTCACCCAGGGAAGCAGCAGGCCGCCGAACCAGCCACCGACGGACTCGGTGATCGGCACGTACGAGGCGTTGAGCCAGCCCAGTTGGGTACGGAAGACCAGCATCGCCAGCATGGCGGTGAAGAAGATGGGCAGCGAGACACCGGCGAGCGCGGTGATCATGGCCGCGCGGTCGATGATCGTGCCCCGCTTGAGCGCGGAGACGACGCCCGTGGAGACACCCAGGATCAGCCACAGCACGGCGGCGCCGATGACCATGGAGAGGGTGACGGGGAAGGCGTCGACCAGCATCGACGAGACGTCCTGCTCGGTGCGGAACGAGTAGCCGAAGCAGGGCGCCGCGCAGTGGATGGTGTCGCCGCCGCCGGTGTAGTCGCGACCGACGAAGATGCCGGAGACGAAGTGCCAGAACTGCACCAGGAGTGGCTCGTCCAGGCCCAGTTTCTGCCGGACGGCCTCGATGGATGCCGGATCCGCCTGCTTGCCGACGAACATCGCGGCAGGGTCGCTGCCGGTCAGCTTGGGTATGAGGAAGAAGATGCTGAGCGTCACGAGCGTGACGACGAGCAGCATCACGACGACTGCGAAGAGTCGCCGGACTATGTATGCAAGCATGCGGTCGGCCGGTCGGCGGCCGGGGGACCCGATCGGGTCCCCCGGCCGCCGCCCTCGGCCATCACCTGCCCTTCGGACCTGGCGGCGGGTGGTGCGCCGGTGGAACGGGTCGGATTACTTGACGACGCCGAGCGACGCGTAGTCGTAGCGGCCGTTGTAGGCGTCCGCCGTGTAGACGTTGGTCAGCCGGGAGCTGCGCCAGATGATGTTCTTCTCGTGGGTGAAGGGCAGGTAGACCGCGGCCTCCGAGACCTTCGTGTTGATCTGCTTGTAGAGCTCGCCGGCCTTGACCGGGTCGGTCTCCTTCAGCGCCTGGTCGAACAGGCCGTTGACGGCCTTGTCGTTCAGCTCGGAGAAGTTGTTGTTGCCGCTCTGGAGGATGAAGCGGCCGTCGACCAGCGGCTGCAGGAAGCCCTGTCCGCTCGGGAAGTCGGCGCCCCAGCCCATGATGATGATGCCGTAGCCCTTGTCCTTGACGACCTTCGGCGAACCGATGATGCCGGACGTCTGGGCGCCGTCGAACTGGTCGATCTCGGCCTTGATGCCGACCTTCAGCAGCGACTGCTGGAGGGACTCGGCGGTGGCGATCTCGATCTTCTTGTTGTTGCGGACCGCGATCGTGGTCTCGAAGCCGTTCGGCTTACCGCACTTCTTCAGGGCTTCCTTGGCCTTGGCCAGGTCCGGGGCGCCCCCGAGCTTGCCGTACGGGTCGGCCTTCGGGTCGGCACCCTTGATCGCCGGCGGCAGCATGTTGGAGGCGATGTCGCCACCGGCCTGCGGGCCGCCACGGGCGGTCTGCAGGGACTTCGAGTCGGCCGCGTAGATGATGGCCTTGCGGCACTCGACGTTGGGGATCACCGTCTGCGGGAAGACCGCGTAGCGGATGAAGCCCGTCTGCGGGTTGTCGACGTTGCCCTTGTGCTGCTGGAGCACCTTCTGGCGGGCGGAGGCGCCGACGCCCGTGGCGTTGATGTCGAGGTCGTACTCGCCCTCGACGAGGCGGTTGTCCATGTCGTCGGCGTTCGTGGTGAACGTGACGCTGACGCTGTCCGGGAGGGCCTTGCGGATGGTGTCCGTCTTGGCGTCCCACTTGTCGTTGCGGACGAGCTTGATGGACTTGTTCGGGGTGTACGACTGCCACTTGTACGGGCCGGAGGAGAAGGGCTTCAGGCCGTACTTGGCCTTGGTGTCCTTGTCCTGGCGGACCGGGGAGGCGGCGGGCATGGCCAGCATCTGCAGGAAGTCACCGTTGGCGACCGGCAGCTTGAAGATGATGGTCTTGTCGTCCGGGGTCTCGATCGCCTTCAGGCCGAGCTTGTCCGCGGAGGTGTCCTTGTAGGGACCCTTGTACTCGCCCTTGGGGTCGAGGACCTGCTGGAGGTAGATCGGGCCGCCGGAGATGACGTCCTGGGCCCAGATGCGCTCGATGCCGTACTTGATGTCCTTGGAGGTGATCGGCTTGCCGTCCTCCCAGGTCACCCCGTCCTTCAGCGTGAAGGTGTAGGTGAGGCCGTCGGCCGAGACCTTGCCGGCGTCGGTGGCGAGGTCCGGGACGAGCTCGGTGGAGGCGGCGCCCGGCTCGGCCTTGAAGGTGACCAGCTGACGCGTGTAGTAGCGCGCGAAGTCCCACACGAAGCCGTAGTAGCCGCGCTGCGGGTCCCACGAGTCGGCCTCCTGCGAGCCGATGAACTTCAGCTCGCCGCCCTTCTTGTCGGAGGCGTTGGCGACCTTGTTCACACCGGCGTTGAAGCCGGGCGCACCGCCCTTGCCCTTGTCGCCGCTGTCCCCGGTGCCGCCACCGCAGGCGGTGGTGACGACCATCGTGGCCGCCGCGAGCAGCGCGCCCGCGGCGATTCTGCGCTGAGAGCTCTTCAGCATGGTTCCAGCAACCTCCGGGATAGTGGCGGCCGTACGGCGGTCCGCCGATTGGGGTTTGGCCTCCTGTCGCCAGCGGCAGGGGCGGGTCGTGCGGGTCGTCGGCGAACGGTCAGCGGGAGCCCTTCGGGTCGAGCGCGTCACGCACGCCGTCGCCGAAGAGGTTGAACGCCAGAACGGTGATGAAGATCGCGAAGCCGGGGATCACCATGAACAGCGGGTCCGACTCGTAGGTGGTGATGGCCGTCGACAGCATCTGTCCCCAGGAGGCCGTGGGCGGCTTCACACCCGCGCCGAGGAAGCTGAGCGCCGCTTCGGTGAGGATGTTGGTGGGGATCATGAGGGTCGCGTACACCGTGATCGGGGCGATCAGGTTCGGCAGCAGCTCACGGCGCAGGATGTAGAGGCGGCCGGCGCCGAGGCTCTGGGCGGCCTCGACGTACTCGCGGTTGCGCAGCGAGAGCGTCTGGCCGCGGACGATGCGGCCCACGTACGGCCAGCCGAAGAAGCCGATGACGAGCACCAGGGCGGCGATGCGGACGCCGGAGCCGTCGAGGCCGAGGAGCTGGTTCGGCAGGACGGAGACCAGGGCGATCGTGAAGAGCAGCTGCGGGAAGGCGAGCATCACGTCCATGACCCGGCTGAGGGCCGCGTCGATCCAGCCGCCGAAGTAGCCGGCGATGATGCCGAGGATCGTGCCGAGGACGACGGCGAAGACCGCCGCGAGGAAGGCGACGAGCAGCGAGATCCGGGCGCCGTAGACGATGCGGCTGAAGACGTCGCGGCCGTTGACGGGCTCGACTCCGAAGAGGAAGTCGGAGCTGACCCCGCCCCAGGACCCGATCGGGGTGCCGAACAGCGGGTCGATCTGGTCCTCGTGGAACTCGTCCGGCGGGTGGCCCAGGAGGCCCACGATGACCGGCGCGAAGAGCGCGACGAGGACGAGGAAGATGACGATGAAGGCGCCCGCGAGGGCCAGTTTGTCTCGCTTGAGGCGGGTCCAGGCGATCTGCCAGGGCGAGCGGCCCTCGATCGCCTTGGCGGGGGCGTCGCCGGGAGTGCCGGGGGCGTCGGGCGCGCCATCGACGGTGGCGGTCGCCTCGCCCGCACTCTTCTCGTGCAGTGGTGCCGTCATCGTGGTGAGGACCCCTCTCGGCCGCCGGTAGCCGGCCCTTGCCCGCCGCGGGTAGCGGCTCGGTGGAACAACCTGCTGGGCACCTGCTCGAAAGGAGCCGAACGCCCGGTGTTCCGGGGAGTCTTCAATGCGCTTGTGATCACCCGCCAGCCCTGACGAGGAATGTTTGCTCAAACGTGATGCGGTGCTGCGACTTCCGTTATCCGGACGTCGCGATCACGTGAGCGGACCATCTCGGGTCCTCTTCCCCCCAATCGGACATGTCCCCTCAACTAGGCGTTCGAGCTCCTCAATTGGGGCGAACGAAAGCCTCCGGAGCAAGCTCCGGAGGCTGGTGGGGCAGTACGTGAGAAGGGGTACGTCTCAGTATCCGGACGGCGCCGGCGGCGGGTATCCGTAGCCCGGAACGGGCGCGGAGCCGCGTCCGGCGTGCGCCTCGCGGTCGTAGAACGGGCGGCCGTTCGCCCGCAGCCAGAGGGCGACCGGGTCGTACGCGTCGGAGAGGGCGACCGTCGAGACGGGCAGCCCCTCGGGTACGGCTCCGATGGACTGGCGCATCATCGCCCGGACCGTGTCCACGGCCGCCGGCGAGGTGTCGTACAGATCGAGGCCGATGGCGAGGTACGGGGAGCCGAGCGCGGGCTGCACCCAGCCGCGGCGCAGCGCCCGGACGGCCGGGGTGCGGTGCGCGTTCTGCGTGAGGAGGGCGTAGAACTGCGGGATCTCCAGGGTGGGCTCGGTGACCCGGAGCGGCCCTGCGGGCATCCGGTCGAGGCCCGTGGCGATCCGGCGCAGGTCGGCCCAGGGGATGCCGACACCACCGCCGGGGGCGTGCGGATTCAGCCAGACGCCCCAGCGGTCGGGGTAGAGGGCGCGGGCGATCTCCCGGCCGGTGACGAGCTCGTGGGCGCGGTGCCAGCCGGAGGCGGCGAGTTCCTGGGCGGAGGTGACGCAGGGCGCGTAGCCGAAGCCGTCGACCTCCATGTTCCCGTACTGGGCGTCGGACGAGCCGGGCGAGCCGTGCCAGAGCAGCATCCAGAGCTCGCCGTCGGCGAGGGCGTGCAGCAACTGCTCGTACGCGTCATAGCGTCCGGGTGCCACCTGGCGCAGCATGTGCTCGACCTGTCCGGTCGCAGCGGTGCCTGACGCGCTCACCCTGGGTCCCGCCCCTCTTCCGTCACCACGTCTGTGCCGACGTCCGTCCTGACGACGTCCGTCCTGCTGTCGAGAAGTTCAGCTTAAACAGGCCGTCCGTCACACGGCGGCGCGCTGGTAGAAGGGGCGCACCCGCTCCAGCATCCAGTCGCCGACCGGGTCCTGCGCCATGTCGAGCAGGATGAGGTTGACCGGCCAGGCGCATTCGACGCGGCCGAGGGCGCGGCCGAGGGCGTCCAGCGGCGCGTTGCGGTCGACGCCGTCCCAGGCGACGAGCTGGACGCCGACGAAGAGGGCGGGTTCGGTGCCCTCGACACTGGCGAGCGCCCGGCGGGCGGTGGTGACGACGCCGGTGGCCTCGAACTCGGCGGACGCGGCGGCGAGGAAGTCGACGGGGTCGTCCTGCCAGTCGGGCTCGAAGAGCCGGACGCGGCCGCCGGTGGCGGGCCCGTCGAGCGGGGTGCGGCCGACGCGGCAGAGCTCGGCGACGGCCGGCGGGGGCAGCGGGACGCCGACGACGCCGCCCGGGTTCACGGCCATGCCGAGCTGCGGGGGCAGGCCGCGGGCGAACTCACGGGCCGGGGCGACGGTGAACGACATGTGGCTGCCGACGCAGGCGAGGAACTGCTCCTCGGAGCTGAAGACGGGGACGTACGCCGCGCCGTCGATCTCCATGGTGGGGAGGTCCAGGTTCGGGCTGTCGGGTCCGCCGCCGTTGGGCAGGGGCACCCAGACCGGGCTGCGGCCGAGGACCTCGACCAGGCGGGCGCCCGCCGAGGGGTTGCCGAGGGAGGCGGCAAGGACCTCTTCGAGCTCGTTGCCCGGCCACGTCACGTCCACGGTCCCGTTTCCCCTTCTCGCACGGCCTGCCGTACCGGCCGCCCCGGCAGCACCCTAACGCCGCCCCGGCGCCGCCGTGGCCAAAAGAAGGGGTACGGGCACTCCTGGGCAGGGGCGTACGTCACAGCGGCCCGCGCAGGGCCGCCCCGGCGTTCGTCGGAGCCGGCCCGCGCCCGCCCGCCCTGCGTGAGACGCAGCGGCCCGCGCAGGGCCGCCCCGGCGTTCCTCGCAGCGGCCCGCCTCGTCTCCGCCCGGCGTACGTCACGGCGCCCGCCTCAGGCCGCCTGGCGGAAGCCGATCTTCCGCAGAGTGTCCGCCGCGTCCCGGTCGAGCAGGGTCGCGGAGGCGCAGCCGTGCGGCAGCCGGCCGGACTCCGCCGCCGCGACGAGCCGGGCGACGGCCCGCCGGTGCCGGGCGAAGGCGTACGACGAGACGCCCCGGCCGCGGGCTCGCTGGCCCTCACGGGCGGTGCCGGGGTCGACGTCGAGCAGGACCAGGTGGAGGGCCCGGCCGCGGCGGCGGGCCTCCCTGGCCAGCCAGCCCCGCACCCAGGACTGGGTGCCGCAGTCGTGGACGATCACTCCGGCGCCGGATCGCAGGGCGCGGCGCAGCCCCGCGTAGTGCGCGATCCGGACCAGCGGACGGTAGACGGCGTACGGCAGGAGGCGGGGCATCCGGGCCTCCCAGCGCTCCCGGGTGTCCTGCGAGTCGATGCCGGCGCCTTCGGCGGCGCGTCGCATGAGGGTGGACTTGCCGCTGCCGGGCAGCCCGGAGACGACCACCAGGTCGCCGGCGGCGAAGGTCAGGGCGCGGGGCCCTCGGCCGCCGCGCTCGCGCAGGTCGCGCAGGAGCCGCCCGCGGCCGCGGGTCCGGGCACGGGCTCGCTGGGACGGTATGCCGGTACCCGGCGCGTAAGCGCCGGTGTGCTGGAACCTCATCGCTTCTCCCCCTGCCGGGCCTGGGAAGACCCTTGCCCACAAAGTGTAAAGAAGCGGTAATGGGACACAAGCGATGTGCCCCGCCGACCTCGCGTGCAATGATGTGCGCGCCAGGCGCGCACAGTCGCCACACAATCGCATACCGGCCGCTCGAATCCGCGCGGGAGAGTTCCGGACGCCAGGCGTGTCCGGACGCCGAAGGAGCAAGACCCTCCCTTGAATCTCTCAGGCCCCGTACCGCGTGGATGAGGCAGATCTGAAAAGCGGGACACCTGTCGTGTCCCCACCCAAGGTGCAAACCGATCTCTCGGCGACGAGATGCTCTCGGTGAACCTCTCAGGTTCCATGACAGATGGGGAGGACGTCCTCGCCCGTCATGTGTTTTCGTCACCGATCACGCCCTTGGGACCCGGGAGCCACCCCATGAGCACTGCCCCCCGTCTGACCGCCCTCGATGCCCTGCATCGTTCGCTGGGCGCGACCATGACCGACTTCGCCGGCTGGGACATGCCGCTCCGGTACGGCAGCGAGCGGGACGAGCACATCGCCGTCCGCACCAAGGCGGGTCTCTTCGACCTCTCCCACATGGGTGAGATCACCGTCACCGGCCCGCAGGCGGTCGAGCTCCTCGACCACGCCCTCGTCGGCAACATCTCCACGGTGGGCGTCGGCCGCGCCCGCTACACGATGATCTGCCAGGAGGACGGCGGCATCCTCGACGACCTGATCGTGTACCGGCTCGGCGAGACGGAGTACATGGTCGTCGCCAACGCCTCCAACGCGCAGATCGTCCTGGACGCGCTGACCGGGCGCGCGGCCGGCTTCGACGCCGAGGTCCGGGACGACCGTGACGCGTACGCCCTGATCGCGGTCCAGGGCCCGGAGTCCCCCGGCATCCTGAAGTCGCTCACCGACGCCGACCTGGACGGTCTGAAGTACTACGCCGGCCTGCCCGGCACGGTCGCCGGTGTGCCCGCGCTGATCGCCCGTACCGGCTACACCGGCGAGGACGGCTTCGAGCTGTTCCTGAAGCCCGAGCACGCCGAGGGCGTCTGGAAGGCGCTGACCGAGGCCGGCGCGCCGGTCGGTCTGATCCCCTGCGGCCTGTCCTGCCGCGACACGCTCCGCCTGGAGGCGGGCATGCCGCTGTACGGCCACGAGCTGACCACCGCGCTGACCCCCTTCGACGCGGGCCTCGGCCGGGTCGTGAAGTTCGAGAAGACGACCAACGACGGCCGTTTCGTCGGCCGTGAGGCGCTCGAGAAGGCCGCCGAGCGCGCCGAGACCGCCCCGCCGCGCAAGCTCGTCGGTCTGGTCGCCGAGGGCCGCCGGGTGCCGCGCGCCGGTTTCTCCGTCGTCAAGGACGGCGTGGTGATCGGCGAGGTCACCTCCGGAGCCCCGTCCCCGACCCTCGGAAAGCCGATCGCGATCGCGTACGTGGACGCGGCGCACGCCGAGCCCGGCACCCAGGGTGTAGGTGTGGACATCCGCGGTACCCACGAGCCGTACGAGGTCGTCGCGCTGCCGTTCTACAAGCGCCAGAAGTGACGTATCCGTCTCACTTCGCGTCTCACCCCGCAAGACCCACGTTCATCAGCACTCCCTCGATCCAGGAGAATCAGGTCATGAGCAACCCCCAGCAGCTGCGCTACACCAAGGAGCACGAGTGGCTGTCGGCCGTCGAGGACGGCGTCGCGACGGTCGGCATCACGGAGTTCGCGGCCAACGCGCTCGGTGACGTCGTCTACGCCCAGCTCCCGGCGGTCGGCGACACGGTGACCGCGGGCGAGTCCTGCGGCGAGCTGGAGTCCACCAAGTCGGTCAGCGACCTGTACGCCCCGGTGACGGGCGAGATCGTCGAGGCCAACCAGGACGTCGTGGACGACCCGTCCCTCGTGAACACCGCTCCGTTCGAGGGTGGCTGGCTGTTCAAGGTAAAGCTCACGGGCGAGCCGGAGGACCTGCTCACCGCCGACGAGTACGCCGCCTTCACCGCCGGCTGACCCGAGACCCCTAGGGATCGATTTCATGTCGCTTCTGAACACTCCCCTCCACGAGCTGGACCCGGACGTCGCCGCCGCCGTCGACGCCGAGCTCCGCCGTCAGCAGTCCACGCTCGAGATGATCGCCTCGGAGAACTTCGCTCCGGTCGCCGTCATGGAGGCGCAGGGCTCCGTCCTCACCAACAAGTACGCCGAGGGCTACCCGGGCCGCCGCTACTACGGTGGCTGCGAGCACGTCGACGTGGCCGAGCAGATCGCGATCGACCGGATCAAGGACCTGTTCGGCGCCGAGTACGCCAACGTCCAGCCGCACTCCGGTGCCTCCGCGAACCAGGCCGCCCTCTTCGCGATCGCCCAGCCGGGCGACACGATCCTGGGTCTGGACCTGGCGCACGGCGGTCACCTGACCCACGGCATGCGCCTGAACTTCTCGGGCAAGCAGTTCAACGTGGTCGCGTACCACGTGGACGAGGCCGGTCTGGTCGACATGGCCGAGGTCGAGCGCCTCGCCAAGGAGCACCGCCCCAAGGTGATCATCGCGGGCTGGTCCGCCTACCCGCGTCAGCTGGACTTCGCCGAGTTCCGCCGGATCGCGGACGAGGTCGAGGCCTACCTGTGGGTCGACATGGCCCACTTCGCGGGTCTGGTCGCGGCCGGTCTGCACCCGAACCCGGTCGAGTACGCGGACGTGGTGACCTCCACCACGCACAAGACGCTCGGCGGCCCCCGCGGCGGCATCATCCTGGCGAAGAAGGCGTTCGCGAAGAAGCTGAACTCCTCCGTCTTCCCCGGTTTCCAGGGCGGCCCGCTGGAGCACGTGATCGCGGCCAAGGCCGTCTCCTTCAAGGTCGCGGCCTCGGAGGAGTTCAAGGAGCGCCAGCAGCGCACCCTGGACGGCGCCCGCATCATCGCCGAGCGCCTGGTCCAGGACGACGTCACCGCCCATGGTGTCTCCGTCCTGTCCGGCGGTACGGACGTCCACCTGCTCCTCGTCGACCTGCGCGACAGCGAGCTGGACGGCCAGCAGGCCGAGGACCGTCTCCACGAGGTCGGCATCACGGTCAACCGGAACGCCGTTCCGAACGACCCGCGCCCGCCGATGGTCACCTCGGGTCTGCGCATCGGTACGCCGGCGCTCGCGACCCGCGGTTTCCAGGCCGATGACTTCACCGAGGTCGGCGACATCATCGCGGAGACCCTGAAGCCCGGCTTCGACGCCGACAAGGCCGCGTCGCTGAAGGCCCGGGTGACGGCGCTCGCCGACAAGCACCCGCTGTACCCCGGCCTGAAGTAATTTCGTACGCTTTTGTTCTGCGGCCGGTCTGCGGTCGTTCGTCCGGAACCTTCGGGGCACCGCGCACACTGGACAGTGAGCGCGGTGCCCCACCCCATGTCCTCGCGCCGTACCGCACGTCCTTCTTCACCGCGCTTTTCTGCTCCACCCCGGCAGACAACGGCGTCTAGCCCCCACAAGGAGTCCTCCGTGGCCATCTCGGTCTTCGACCTGTTCTCGATCGGCATCGGCCCGTCGAGCTCCCACACGGTGGGACCGATGCGCGCGGCCCGGATGTTCGCCCGCCGCCTGAAGAACGAGGGCCTGCTCGCCCACACCGCGCACGTCCGGGCGGAGCTGTACGGCTCGCTCGGCGCGACCGGCCACGGCCACGGCACCCCGAAGGCGGTCCTGCTGGGCCTGGAGGGCAGCTCGCCGCGCACGGTGAACGTGGAGACGGCGGACGACGAGGTCGAGCGGATCAAGTCGAGCGGCCGGATCAACCTGCTCGGCGCGCACGAGATCCCCTTCGACTTCGACGCCGACCTGGTCCTGCACCGGCGCAAGGCGCTGCCGTACCACGCCAACGGGATGACGATCTTCGCGTACGACGCGGAGGGCGGCCTGGTCCTGGAGAAGACGTACTACTCGGTCGGTGGCGGCTTCGTCGTCGACGAGGACGCCGTGGCCGGCGAGAACCCGATCGTCCCCGACGACACCGTTCTGAAGTACCCCTTCCGTACCGGCGACGAGCTGCTCCGCCTCGCGAAGGAGACCGGTCTGTCGATCTCCGCGATGATGCTGGAGAACGAGAAGGCCTGGCGCACCGAGGACGAGATCCGCGCGGGCCTCCTGGAGATCTGGCGGGTCATGCAGTCCTGCGTCTCGCGCGGCATGTCCCGCGAGGGCATCCTGCCCGGCGGCCTGAAGGTCCGCCGGCGCGCCGCGAACTCGGCGCGGAAGCTGCGCTCCGAGGGCGACCCGAAGGCGCACGCGATGGAGTGGATCACGCTCTACGCGATGGCCGTGAACGAGGAGAACGCGGCGGGCGGCCGGGTGGTCACCGCCCCGACGAACGGCGCCGCGGGCATCATCCCCGCCGTCCTGCACTACTACATGAACTTCGTGCCCGGCGCCGACGACGACGGCATCGTCCGCTTCATGCTGGCGGCCGGCGCGGTCGGCATGCTCTTCAAGGAGAACGCCTCGATCTCCGGCGCCGAGGTCGGCTGCCAGGGCGAGGTCGGCTCGGCCTGCTCGATGGCGGCGGGCGCCCTCGCCGAGGTCCTCGGCGGCACCCCGGAGCAGGTGGAGAACGCGGCCGAGATCGGCATGGAGCACAACCTGGGCCTGACCTGCGACCCGGTCGGCGGCCTGGTCCAGATCCCGTGCATCGAGCGGAACGGCATGGCGGCGGTCAAGGCCGTCACGGCGGCGAAGATGTCGATGCGCGGCGACGGCAGCCACCTGGTCTCCCTCGACAAGGTCATCAAGACCATGAAGGAGACCGGCGCGGACATGAGCGTGAAGTACAAGGAGACCGCCCGGGGCGGTCTCGCGGTGAACATCATCGAGTGCTGAATCGGTTTTCCGGCTGAATCGGTCGTTCAGCCGGATCGGTCGGACAGCCGAATCGGTTGTTCACGTGACGGTCCCCGGGCCGGGCAGCCGCCGCCGCCCGGGCCGGGGGCCGGATCAGTAGCGCACCCAGAGCACGTAGACGTTCGGGTGCGTCGGGCCGAAGGGCTCGCAAAGGAAGAGCGCGCCCCAGATGGGCCGGCCCGCCACGCCGGCCGCCTGGCACTCGGCGTACGAGGCGTGGTGGCTGCGGGCGTAGAAGCCGGGGCCCGCGGCCTCGGCGGAGCCGGCGGTGCCGAGCGCGAGGGCTCCGGCCGTGGCCGCGGTGGCGAGTGCGGCTGCGATGCGACGGTACATGGCATGTCCTCCTGAAAACGCCGGGATGCCCCGGCGGAGTGCGTGACGATGCGATGTGGAGCGTTGCGGTGCGATGCGGTGCGGAATGTGCCGGCTGCGCAGCCGGGACGAACGTACCGTCGCGGGCAGGGTCGCACAATAGGTCTAGGCCAATGGGCGGGGCCGGTGGCCCCGACCGTCGTCACGCCGGGGTCGGCACCACGCTCCTGCCCGTCTCGTGGGCGTACAGCATCGCCCGGTCGCGGAGGGCCGCGTGGACGGCCATGCGGGCGTCGCGGCGGCGCTGGGCCGGGCCGTCGGGCAGGTGCAGGATGCCGGCGTTGCCGCGCGAGCCGCGCTGGATCTCCGCCGTGCGGGGGATCCGGAGCGACTGGTAGCGGTCGAGCCGGGCCGCGGTCGTCGACGGCGCCGGATCGGCCAGACAGGCCGCCAGGTCCATCGCGTCCTCGACCGCCTGGTTCGCGCCCTGCGCCATGAACGGCAGCATCGGGTGGGCCGCGTCGCCGAGCAGGGTCAGCCTGCGCGAGGACCAGACGTCCAGCGGCGGCCGGTCGTGCAGCGCCCACTGGAGGGTCGTCTCCACGGCGCCCACGACGTCCGCGACCAGACCGGTCCAGCCGCCGAACACCCGGCGCAGCGCCTCGGGATCGCCCGGGACCGACCAGGACTCGCCCGGGGACTGTGCCATCGGCACCGTCGCCGCGAAGCTCAGGTACTCCCCCGCCGCGACCGGGTAGCACACGAAGTGCCCGCCCGGGCCGAGCCAGAGGCGCACCAGAGGCGCGCGGGCCGCGTCCGGGAGCCGGTCCATGGGCACCAGGCCCCGGTAGATGCCGAGCCCCGAGAACTCGGGCTCGTCGTGCCGGAACGCCTCGCGGACCGTGGAGTGGATGCCGTCGGCGCCCACCACCAGCTCCGCCCCGCGGACGGTTCCGTCCTCGAAGGCCAGCCGTACGCCGTCACCCGACGCGTCCGTCTCCCGCGCCTCGCTGAGGCGTTCGCCCAGCTTGAGGCTGCCCTCGGCGACGAGGGTGAGGAGCGCGTCGTGGAGATGCGCCCGGTGCACCGTGTAGTACGGGGCACCGAACATCTGCTCGCACTCCGCGCCGAGGGGCGTCCGGGCGATCGGCCGCCCGCTCCACCCCCGTACCTCCATGGCCTCGATCGCCACCGCCCGCTCGCGCAGGGCCGGGCCGAGGCCGAGCCGCAGCAGCGGCCTGACCGCGTTGGGCGAGAGCTGGACTCCCGCCCCCACCTCCGCGAGCCGCCGTGTCTGTTCGTACACCGTGTACGGAATTCCCATGGAGGAGAGCGCACCGGCCAGCGTCAGTCCGCCGATGCCGGCACCGACCACCGAGACGTGCGGCCGCTCCTCCGCTCCCCACTCGTCCAGATCCCCGAACCGCACCTTTGAGACCGCCTTCCGCGTCGCTGCTGTGTCGGCACCGCCGGCGTCGCCAGCCGCGGTCTCCCGCAGTCCGGCCGTCCGCCGCACCCCGAGCATGGGTCGCCCACCGGCCCCCGGCAACGCGGGTCACGCCCCCCTCTGACAACTGTCGCGGCTTCCATGACGTCCGTCACCGCCGTCCCCGCGGGCCCGGCCCGGCCCGCCGGCCCGCACCTAACGTCGAGGCTGCGCCCCGGAGTCCGTCTGCGGGCGACGACCCCACGACGTCCCACCACCACGCCGGGAGGCACACAGTGACACGAGCCGAGGGACCGCGGTGACCGCCGCGGTGGCCGTGGAAGGCCTGCAGAAGCGGTACGGCGACCACGAGGCCGTGCGCGGCGTCGACTTCAGCGTCGCCGAGGGCGAGATCTTCGCCCTGCTCGGGCCGAACGGCGCGGGCAAGACCACCACCCTGGAGATCCTGGAGGGCTTCCGGGAGCGAGACGGCGGGCGGGTCGAGGTCCTCGGCCGCGACCCCGGTGTCAAGGCCGACGGACACTGGCTGCGCGGCCAGGTCGGCCTCGTCCTCCAGGACATCGCCGTGGAGCCCTATCTGTCGGTACGGGAGACCGTGGCCCGCAACGCCGGCTACTACCCCGACCCGCGGAACGTCGACGAACTGCTCGACCTCGTCGGCCTGAACGAGAAGAAGGGCGCCAAGGTCAAGGACCTGTCCGGCGGCCAGAAGCGCCGGCTCGACCTGGCGCTCGGCGTCGTCGGCCGGCCCAAGCTGCTGTTCCTGGACGAGCCGACCACCGGCTTCGACCCGAACGCGCGCCGCGGCGCCTGGGACGTCGTGCGCAATCTGCGCGACGACGGCACCACCATCGTCCTCACCACCCACTACATGGACGAGGCGCAGGCGCTGGCCGACTCGGTCGTGGTCATCGCCGAGGGCCGGATCGTCGCCTCGGGCACCCCGGACACCCTCGGCGGCCGCGACAGCGCCCAGACCCGGATCCGCTTCGCGCTGCCGACGGGCGCCGCGCTCGCCGACGTACCCCTGCCGGTGAGCGATGTGGAGGACGGCCTGGTGACGGCCGAGACGACCGAGCCGACGGCCGCGCTGCACCGGCTGACCGGCTGGGCGCTCGACCGGGGCACGCCGCTCGACCGGCTGACCGTGGAGCAGCCCACGCTCGAGGACGTCTACCTGAGCCTGACCAGCGAGTACGTACAGCAGGAAGCCTCCTCGCCGTCGTCCGCGCGGGAGCGCAAGGCGCCCGCCGGACGAGGCCGCCGACCCGGACGGAGCCGCTCATGACCACCCTGATCCCCCCGACCGCCGAGACGACCGCCCCGGCGGCCTCGGCGACCCGCGCGGCCGCCCCGCGCGAACGGAACCCGCTGGCCCTGCTCGGCCATCAGATCCGTTACGAGCAGCTGTCGTTCTGGCGCAACCCGCAGTCGATGGTCTTCACCTTCGTGCTGCCGATCGTCATCATCGGCATCTTCGGTGCGGTGTTCAGCGGCAGCGAGGGCGAGGACTTCTTCTTCGGTCTGACCGGCATGCAGTACTACACGCCGGTGATCGCGGCCGTGTCCGTACTCGGCGCCTGCTACGGCCAGTTGGCGATCGTGCTCGCGATGCGCCGGCAGACCGGAGTCCTCAAGCGGCTGCACGCCACGCCGCTGCCCGCCTGGGTCTACTTCGCCGGTCTGCTCGTGCACTGCGTCGTCGTCAGCATCGTCGACGTCGCGCTCGTCTTCGGCATCGGCGCGCTCTACGGCGTCGACCTGCCCACCCACTGGGGCGCGGTCCTGCTGACCCTCGTCCTGGGCGCGGCGAGCTTCTGCGCGCTCGGTGTCGGCGTGGCCTCGCTGATCAAGAACTCGGAGGCGGCTCCGGCCGTCGTGCAGTTCATCCAGTTCCCGCTGGTCTTCATCTCGGGCAGCTACTTCCCGATCCACGCGGAGCTCCTCAACACCATCGCGGGCCTGCTGCCCGTGAAGCCGTTCAACGACGCCATGCTGGCGCTCTTCACCCAGGACGCCGGCTTCCAGTGGCGTGACCTGGCGGTCCTCGCCGCCTGGGGTGTCATCGGCGCCCTGATCGCCGTCCGCAGCTTCCGCTGGGACCCGCGCCCCGAGTAGGAGCCGGGCGCGCACCACGAAAAGGCCCGACCGGGAAACCGGCCGGGCCTTTCGTGATCCCCGTGGGGGGGGTCTGTGGTCAGACGTTCCGCGGTACGGGGGTGTTCTCCGGTACGGGGGTGTTCTCCGGTACGGGGAAGGCGTGGGCCAGGACCGCGTACGTGCGCAGCTCCTCCAGGAGGCTCAGGCCGAGCCGGTTGTGGAGCATGTGCGCGTGCGAGAAGAGGACCATGCCCGGGTGGGTCGGCGACTGCTCCCGGATCTCGTCCGCGTGGGCGGCGATCCGGGCGTGCCAGCCGGCGAAGGGGCCGTGGGAGCCCGGGTCGAGGGTCACCGCCCCCTCGACCCGGGTGATCGTGTCGAGAAGGGCGGCCGGGTGGCCCGCCTCGGCGGCCCAGGCGCGCCAGGCGCCGAGACCGTGGGCGTAGTAGTACGCGCGTTCCGCCGGGTCCCCGAGGGCGGCGGCGACCGCGACGGTGCCGCGCAGGGCCAGCACGGCCCGCTGCCGCTCGCTGCCCACCTTGGGCAGGGCGGCGAGGACGAGGGCGCTGGACAGGGTGAAGAGGGACTCGGCGGCGGGCATGAGGGCGCGGCCGCCGTAGCGGTCGAACTCCGGCTCGTAGACGGCCGGGTGGACGCCGGGGGGCAGCAGGGCCTTCACGGAGGTGTTCTCGCCGGTCTCGCCCGCGGCGGCAAGCCGCTCGGCCCCGCTGCGGTAGGCGGCGGGGTCGAGCGGCTCCTCGCCCGGGGAGGGCGCGCCGGCGACGGCCAGGCGCTCGGCGAGGGCGGCCTCCACGCGCGCGCGTGCGGCGGTGTCGAGGTCGCCCACGCGGAGCCGCAGGTGCGGGCCGGACTGCCAGTAGCGGATGAAGAACCACGGGGTGCCGGGGGCGAGTTCGCGGATCGTGGGGCCGATGACATCGGTGACGACCCGGTCGTGTGCCGACCGGGCCGTCGTACCGAGGTGGAGATGCCAGGCGGTCCAGTCGGTCGCCCGCGCCGTGGGCGGCGGGGGCGGGGCCGTGGCCGCCGTCGGGATCGGGGTCGGGGTCGGGGTCACGGGGACGCTCCTTCAGAGTCTGAGGTCGAGCAGCGCGCCGCCGGTGTCCTGCGGTACTCCCACGACCACGGACAGGACGATCATCTCGTCGGGGTCCAGGCCGAGGACGCGCTGGGTGGGAATCTCCTTGAAGGCCCGCACGGGGCGGGCGAAGAGGCCGGAGGCGGCGGCGGACAGGCAGAGCCCGTGCGCGGCCCAGCCGGCGGCGTGCTGGACGGCGCCCCAGCCTGCGGTCCCGAGGCGCTCGAAGAGCTCCCGGGTCCGTACGGACAGGAACACGGTGAGCGGCGCGTCGCGGATGCCGCAGCCGTTGACGGGCGAGACGCCGTAGCCGTACTGCTCCTCCAGGCGCTCGGGCGCGGTCGTGTCGGCACGCAGGAGGCGCGCGGCGCCGTCCCTGAGCCGGTGGACGCCGTCGGCCTGTCCCGCGACGCCCTGGACGACGGCGGTGACGGTCAGCGCCTCGAAGGCGATGGCGAGTTCGCGTCCGGGCGGCGGTACGGAGAGCCAGCGGGCCGCGCTGTCGAGCGCCTCGGCGGGCACCTTCCGGCGCCGGCCGCTCATGCCGTGCAGGGCGCGCGGCATGCGTCCGGAGTGGCGCCGCCACAGCAGTTCCGCCCAGTCCGGCACGGTCGCGGAGGGGCC
Source organism: Streptomyces sp. CB02980 (assembly GCF_014451325.2). GTDB lineage: Bacteria > Actinomycetota > Actinomycetes > Streptomycetales > Streptomycetaceae > Streptomyces. Next base: position 297,102 of record NZ_JACSCH020000006.1, read on the forward strand.
GAGGCCCGCCGGGACGGCGGTGGTGAGCGGGGCGGGGGCGCCGTCGTACGTCTGCTCCCGGTTGACGCGGATCAGCTCGGCGAGGGCGGGGTCGGTACGGGCCAGATGGGCCGGCGGCGCGGGAACGGAGTCCGCCTCCCGGGCCTGCACTCCCCCGCCGTCGTCCAGCTCCACGACGAACGGCAGGGACCACGCCCAGGCGTCTTCCAGGCCCAGGGCGGGCAGCAGCCCGTGGGCGTCCCGCCCCGGAAGCCGGAGCCGCGCGGGCACGTCGAACAGTTCGAGCCCGAGGCTCAACGCCCGGAGTACGAAGCCGAGTTCGATGGCGATGAGCGAGCCGCGGAACCACTGGTAGGCGGGCGGCACAGTCGTGTACCGGCCGGTGAGCACGACGTTCCGGGCGGGGGCCGCCGGGGCACCGGTGAGGGCGTGCCGGTCCGGTTCGAGCAGGCGCCACGGCATGCCCGCGCCCCCGTCCACGAAGGCGTGGACGGGGAAGAGACAGCGCGGCGAGGCGTACGGCCGGTGGTCGTTGTAGGGGTTCTCGGGCTCTCTGCGCTGCGGTCCGAAGGCGGTGACGAGGGCGCGGCCGAGCCGGTCCTCGACCGGTTCGGCCGCGCCCCGGCCCCGCCCGCCGCCGGGTGGCGGCGCGGGGTAGGGCAGCGCCGCGAGCCGGTCGTGGGTGCCGAGCGGCAGGGCCAGGCGCGGGCCGCCCCCGCGCGGCGGCGGGGGCGGTACGTGCGTGTCGGGCGGCGGCTGCGGCACCCAGGTCCACGGGGGCGCCTCCGGCGCGTCGTCCCCGGCCCCGTACGCGTACCAGAGGGGCTCGCGGGCGATGCTGTTGTCGCCCTCGGGGCCGGGCAGGTCGACCGGGCCGCGCCGGGGCGGAACCCCGGCGCCGGCGTCCGTCGCGCGCGGGGCCGTCGGGGCCGTCGGGGCCGTCACGGGAACGGGTGGGGGTCGAGGGGGATCGCCCGGTGCTCCTGCCCGGTGCCGCGCAGGGCGGCGGTGAGCCGGGGCAGTCCGGCCAGCCGCTGCTGGGCGTGGCCGAAGCACATCGGGACGATGCCGGGGACGACCGCGCGGGCCACGTGGATGCCCGCGTCGGCGTGTTCGCGGCTGGTCTGGTCGACGAGCACGATCCGGTCGAGCCCGGCCCCGGCGAACAGTCCGCGGACGAAGTCCAGGGCGCCGCGCACGTCCCCGCCGGAGCCGCGCTCCATCCGGCCCGGCCAGTCGGGGAAGGCCTCGTCGAGCGTGACCCGGGGTCCGCCGAGCGCCGCGGTGGCGCGGGCGGCGGTCTCGGGCAGCGAGGAGAAGCGGACGTGGTCCTCCAGCTCCTGGACCAGCCACGGGTCCTCGACCATCGGCTCGACGGTCTCGCGGGTCCAGTCGACCGGGTTGGTGACGAGCTGGGCGACCTCGCGCAGGGCGCCGCGGATCGCGGACTGCGGGTCGGCGCCGGAGCCGGCCGAGGAGAAGGTGGCGGGGAAGGGGTTGAGCCGGTTCACCGCGAGCACCCAGACGACCGGGAGGCCGATGTCCTGGGTGGCGACGAGCAGGTGCACGTCGAAGCCGCGCGACTCCATCACCTCGATCATGGCGCGGCTGGTGGGGTCGGTGAGGGAGGAGTTCGGGATGGTCGGCAGCGGGGCGGCCCGGTGCCAGGAGAGCAGGAACGCGTCCCGCTCCGCCAGCTCGAACAGCGAGTGCAGGGCGGCCTCTTCGAGGTTGGCGCCGACGGCGCAGCCGCTGGACGACTCGTAGAAGTAGTGCTTGCGGCCGGGCGTCCCGGCGGCGCGGGCGGCCCTGCGGTCGCGGCGGTGGTTGTACTCGTACTGGTAGAAGGCGTGGTCGGCGGGGACGAGCAGGGCGCGCCCGTCGTCGAGGTCGTGGCCCCACACCCAGTCCATCGGGGTGTCCGCGTCGAACGGCGTGGCCCTGCTGGTCGGGTGGGCGAGCTGCTCGGCCGTGTACCGCCCGAGACCGGCCGGGTCGACGGCGTGCTCCGTGACCTCGGCGTACGAGCGGTGGGTGAGGACGGGGATGTCGTACGGGAAGCCCGCCAGGCGCTCGTACGCCTCCAGGATCGCCACGGGTCCGGTCTCGGCGAAGGTCCGGGCGCGGCCGTGGCCCATCGCCGGGGCGTCCGGCACCACGGCCATGCTCATCGCGAACGGGGCGCGGGACTCGCGCAGGAGCGCGCGGACGGGACCGAAGCGGTCGTCGACCAGGCGGTCCTGGAGCACCCCGCGCTCGACGAGCCGGCTCGCGGCGGTGCGGGTGCAGTCGTCCGGGAACGCGGGCCGGTCGGTCGGGGTGAGCGGCGCCGGGGTCTCCGTGCCGTCGAGCCGCTCGTACGCCGGTCCGCAGAGCGGGCAGTGGAAGCTGCGGGCGATCCGGTGCCGGCGCAGGCCGCGCGGCGAGACGGAGAAGAGTTCGCCGGGCCCGAGCGGCCGCCTCACCAGGTGCTCCAGGGTCGCCCGGAGCAGTTCGGGGAGGAGCGGCGCGCCCGGCCCGGGGGCGGTGGTCGCGTGCCGCAGGTCGCCGACGAGGGGGTGGTCGGGGACGGTGCGGTCGCGGACCTCGGCGCAGCCGGCGCAGCCCGCGTCGGTGCCGGGCCGCCAGAGCGGCCCCACGAGGACCTCGTCGCCCAGGAGGCGTACGGAGAGGTGGGCCCGGCCGGCGGCGACGGCCTCGTCGAACCGCGCCCGCTCCCAGTCGAGGTGCCAGCCGCGGTCGACCGCGACGGTTCCCTCGGGGAGGACGTCCGCGAGGACGTCGAGCGCGGAGCGCCAGGCCTCGTCGGCGGGGTGGGCGTCGAGCCCGGGGCCCCGGGCGAGGGCCGGGGCGGGGACGGGGGTGAGCGTGTCAGTGGGCATCGTGGGCCTCCACGGGGCCGTACCAGAGGGGGAGCTCGCCGAGCACGGGGTCGTGGCGGAGGGCCTCGCCCCGGTACGTGGTGGCGTTACGGGCGGCCAGTTGGGCGCGGAGGGCGTCCAGGGCGGCGCGGTCGGCGAAGAGCAGGGCGTCGGTGGAGAGCGGGTCGACGGTGCCGGGGCCGTCCACGGTCTGGAGGTGGGCGAGCGCGGTGCACAGGGCGTTCCGGGCGGCCTCCGCCGCGTCGGCGCCCCAGGCGCGGCCGAGGGTGGCGCCCTCGGCGGTCACCTCGGCGAGCCGCCAGTCGAGGCCGGGCACGCCGTGCAGCCGTACCGCGGGTTCGTGCGGCAGGAGGGCGCGGAGTCCGGCGAGGATCCGCAGGCCCTCCGCGTCGAGACCCTCGCACGCCACGCCGCCCGCGGCCGCGGCGGGAGCGCCCGCCGGGAGGGCCGCGGGCGGCACGTGCGGGGTGGCGGTCTTCGCCGGAAGGGGTGCCGTCTCCTCGGCGAGCAGGCGCAGCGCGCCGTCGAGGAGCCAGTGTTCCCTCGTGAGCCCGGCCGCCGGGGTGGGAGCCCCGGGGATGTGGGCGTGCGGACCGGCCGCCGGGGTGGGAGCCCCGGGGATGAGGGCCCGCAGGGCCTGCAGGGTGGCCGCCACGGTGGCGGTCTCCTGGTGGGCGGCCCAGGCGAGGACCGTGGTCGTGGGGCGGCCGCCGGTGCGGAGCTCGGCGGCGCGCAGGGCGAGCGGCATCTGGGGCAGGTCGGCGCCCTCGGTGAGGGCGAGCGGTCCGGTCCAGCGCGCGGCGAGCGGGGTCGCCGTCTCGCGTGCCTCGTCCGGTTCGGGCCGGGGGCCGGCGGGGGCGGTGCCGAGGGTGAGGGGACCCTCGGGGAGGGAGCCCGGCCGGCCGGTCGCGGCCGCCTGGTGGGCTCCCTCGACGGTGACCCGGTCGGAGACCAGGTCCGTCCCGTGCACGACATGGGCCTCGCCCGTGTCCGCCGTACCGGTGAGGGTGTCGATGAGGAGCTGCGCCCCGAGGGCGCCGGCGAGCGCGTCCGCCATGGGGCGGGGCGCGGGCGCGGTGGACTCGGCGGCGGCCCAGGCGCGGGCCCGGTCGTGGAACGCGGCCCGGACGGCCGGGTGTCCGGGGCCGGTGAGGGCGGGTCCGACGAGGGTGACGCCGGTGCCGCCGAGGAGGACGGGGACGACGAGGGGCGCGTCGGCGGACGGCGCCGGGCTGCCGTCGTCCTCGCGCATGTCGAGGACCGCGTCCGGGGTGGCGGCCGCCTCCTCCGTACCGGTGAGGACCGTGCCGACCCCGGCCCGGCGCAGACCGCGGACGGCCGGGCCGGTCGCGGTCGCCGGGCCGGTGACCAGGACCGTCGCGGCACGGAGCCGGGCGAAGGCCCCGTACGGGTCGTCGAGGAGGCCTTCGAGGCGGGCGAGGGACTCGGCGTGCCGCTGCCGTACGTCGGCGGGCGGTTCGGGCGCGGTGTGCGCGGCCGGGTCGAGGAGCAGTCCGTTCTCGCGGAGCCTGTCGACGAGGAGACGGACGGCGGGGCGGGCGCGTTCGGTGCCGATCTCGGCGACGAGCGCGTCCTCGTCGGTGCCGTCCTCCAGGAGCGGGACGCAGCCCTGGGCGACGGCGTGCAGGACCTCGGAGCCGCGCAGCACGAACTGGGCGCGGGCGCCGCTGAAGTAGACCCCGCCGGGGACGGGTGCGTAGTGCAGGTCGGGTCGCGTCCTGAGCGCCGCTGCGGGCATCGTCATCGCTCCTCCCCCTCGGTCGTCGGGTGGTAGGTGAAGCGGCCGCCGGCGGTCCTGCCGACCTCGACGACCCACTCGGTGGCGTGGGTGCCGTCGACGACGCCGGGCAGCGCCTCCTCCAGGTAGCTGCCGCCGCTGTCGGCGCCGCGGCGCTCCAGCATCCGGGGCAGGACGCGGGCGCCGAGCGCGCTGCTCAGGTCCACGTACTGGGGCTTCTGCTGGAGGCGCTTGGACTGGATGTCGGGGGCGCCGACGGAGAGCGGGCCCTCGTCCTCGGGGACGGTCTTGATGACGACCTCCTCGGGGACGCCGTACCTGGCGCGCCAGGCGTTGAGGGCGAGGAGCCGCTCGTGCTCCTCGGGCCCGGCGGCCAGGGCGGTGCCCAGTTCCTCTCCCCCGTACCAGCGGCGGCGGCCGATGAGGACGTCGCCGACAGCCATCCGGGGCGCGATCCGGGTGGTCGCCCGGTCCCAGGGGGTGGCGGCGTGCCAGCTGTTGGGGAGGGCGTTGAAGAGACGGCCGCTGATGGCGAGGCCGGAGGCGACGGAGAGCGGCGGCGGGAAGAGGCCGGGGTGGCCGGTGCCGAGCGGCAGGACCCGCAGCGGGGCGCCTTCGGCGTCCTCGACGCGCAGGGAGTCGGTCTCGGGGTCGTGGGCGAGCCGCAGTCCGAACCAGTCGTCGGGGGTGAGGCCGCCGGGCAGGATCGGCGTGTGGGCGTTGACGTTGAGGCGGTGCAGGCCCAGGTCCTCGGTGACGCGGGCGCCGTCGTAGCCGTACACGCGGCGTACGTGGTCGGCGAGGCGGGGCAGCGCGCGGCCGCCGAGGCGCCGGTCGGCCTCCAGGAAGCGGGCGTAGAGCATGCCGTGGCCCGGCAGGCCGTCGTTGAGGACGAGGTGGCCGTCGCCGCGCTGGAGCAGGATGCCGTAGATCAGCGGGTCGCGGCGGAAGCGTTCCGGCAGGTCGCCGGTGAGGCCGGCGACCTGCTCCGGGCTGATGCGGAGGGTGTCGTCGCCGCGCTCGACGGCCTGGCCGATGAGGGCGTGGAGCGCCTCGGTGACCTCGCGGCGCAGCTCGTAGATGCGCTCCAGGGAGCCGTCGGCGGGGCCGATGCCCTTGAGCGCGGTCGGGTCGCCGGGGCCGTCGGGGCCGTACACGGCGGCCATGGCGGCGGCGCGGCGCGAGACCTCGCCGACGACGAAGGGGGCGTTGGCGGCGAGGGGGACGTTGGCCCCGGGGCCGAAGCGCTCGACGAACGCGGCGGTCATGAGGACGCGCACGTCGTGCAGCCAGTCGAAGACGGTGAGGAGTTCGACGGCCGGGCCGAGGTCCTTCAGTGACTCCTTCCAGGGTTCCGTGGCCACCTTGAGCGGCGGCATCACGTAGTCCTCCTCGACCGTGACGTGGGCGGGGCGGCCCGCGGCGTGGCTGAGTTCGCCGAGGGCGCCGCGCAGCTCGGCCAGCGCGTCGCCGCGTTCGGCGGCGGGCGCGGCGGTGAACGCGGGCATACCGGCCTTGACGCGGTCGGTGAGCCGCTTCGTCACCGGGCGGGGGTCGTCGGGGGTGAGCAGGACGTCGTAGTCGGTGGCGCCGTCCTCGGCCTCGTGGAAGGTGCAGAGGAGGCCCTGTGCGACGGCGCCGCGGACCTTCTGGTCGGCGTCCTCGGCGGCGATGCCGGAGCGTGCGGCGACATGGGCGACGACGGACGGGAAGGGGCGGGGCCCCATGGAGACCGCGTCGAGGAGGTCTCCGGCGGGGCCGTCGAGGGAGACGGCGGCGCGGCGCATCCCCTCGGGGGCGGGCTTCAGGAAGAACAGCTTCCCGGCCGCCGGGTCGGGTGCGGAGGTCGGCGGAAGGCCGATCCACATGTCCTCGATCGCCCGGTCGGCGGGGTCGGGCAGTCCGCCGAGCACGTAGTTGAGCATCACGCGGTCGAGGCCGGGGAAGGCGGTCGCGCCGCCGAAGCCCGCCTCGTCGGGTCCGGGGGCGGCCGGGTCGGGCTCGGCGATGCCGACGGCCGTGAACCGGGCGAGCGGGCTCGTGCGGACCATGGCACGGGTGACGTACTGGATGAGGCCGCGCTCGGACTTGCGGGACTTGGAGGGCACCTTGCCGGGGGCCCGGACGGCGGCGCGGTAGCGCTCGGCCTCCTGGTGGACCTCGGGTGCGACGAGGGCGAGCGAGCGCAACAGGTCGGCGTCGCCGAGGAGTTCGGCGAGGACTCCGCGCTCGCGCTCGGCCGCGTCGGGGTAGCCGGTGACGAGCTCCTCGCGGATCCGCTCGCGCTCCTGGCGGGCTTCGAGCCAGGCGTCGATCACGGGGGTCGCGGGCTCCGGCGCCTTCTTCGGGGCCTTGCCGCTGTTCACGGCGCGGCGCAGGGCGATCAGTTCACGCCGTTCGGCGTCGTCGGTCGCGGCGCCGATCCGCTCGTACAGCTCGTCGGAGGCGGCGGCGGAGGCCTCGGCGAGGGCCTGCTCGGCGGCGGTGACGAGGACGAGCTGCCGGCGCAGTTCGGCGTCGGCGAGCCGGGCCCGGCGCAGCGGGTTGACCCGCAGGAACCAGAGGGGCTCGGGGGCGGGAGCCGCGTGCGCGGATGCCGGTACGTCCACGGGCGCGGGCGCCGGTGCGGTCGTCGTACCGGGCGTGGGTACGGTCACCGGCTCGGGCGGCGTGTCCCCGAGCGGGTCCGTGGGGATGCCGATCACGGGGGCGGTCATCGGAGGGCTCCCTCGGGGGCGGTGCCCGGAGCGGCGCTCGGGGCGGGGGCGGCGGAACTCGTGTTCCCGGCAGTGGTGTTCGCGGCGATGCGCTCGCGCCAGGAGACGCCGAGGACCTCGTCGACCGTCTCGGCGACGGCGAAGCAGGTGTAGTAGCGCTGCATCGGGGAGACGGTGAGCAGCGGCAGCTGCTCGTAGAAGAGGTTCGTGAGGAGGCGGAAGGAGGCGAACCACGGGGACGGGGCCGAGGTCACGCCGGCCTCGCCGACGGTCCGGTGGAAGTCGCTGTCGGGCTGCTCGCCCTGCGGGACGACGGTGGTGGCGCCGGGCGGCCCCATCTCGGAGCGGTCGAGCCCCGCGGTGGCGCCGTCGAGCAGGTCGAGGGTGAGGCTGCCGGCGGCGACCGCGCTCTCCAACGCACCGGCGCCGTAGGCGAGTCCGGTGCGCCAGGCCGCGGCGGCGGCGGAGACCTCGCCGCTCAGCCGCTGCTCGACGACCCGGCGGAGCGCGGGCGCGTCCTTGGCGAGGCGCTGCTGGAAGACGGGGCGTACGTCCTTGGTGGGCGCGGCCCAGGCGAGGAAGGCCTCGACGTGGGAGCGGGGCGAGAAGACCCCGTACCCGAGGCCGAGGGTGTGGGTGTCGGCGAGTGCGACGAAGGCCTCGGCGAGCCGGAGCGTGCCGGAGCCGGGCTCGCCGGCGAGGTCGTCGATCGTCCGCAGGAGCGCGGGGGTCAGGGCCCCGTGCACGACGGTACGGAAGCGGTCGAGGCGCGGGTCGCGGGCGGCGGCTCCGGAGGGTCCGCCGGTCTGCCCGCCGTCCTGGACGCCGGGCCCGATCCGCTCGACGGCGCCGTGCTCGCGCAGCGGCAGGTAGGGCGGCTGGACGGCCTCCAGGCGGCCGAACTCGCGGGCCTGGTCGAGGTAGGTCTCCTCGGTGAGGGCCCGGGGCGGGTCGAGCGGGCCGGCGTCCAGGGCCCGGGCGACGCCCTCCCAGTCGGGGCCGCCGCCCGGGACGCCGGTGGCGTCGCGGGCGAGGATGTCGACGTGCGGCCCGTGGAGCCACCCGCGGCGCAGCTGGACGGCGGGAGCGCCCGCCTCGTTCAGCGCGCGGGCGACCGGTACGACGTACCGGGCGAGCCAGGCCGGTGTGACCGGCATCCGTGTGTGCAGCCGCACTCCCGTCAGGCCGTCGGAATCCGGCTTCACGGCAGTGCGCTCCAGCGCATCAACCCCCATGCTTTCGCACCTTCCGAGAATTCGAGAACAACGTCCTTGGCTTTCTTTCACTTCCGGACGCAATCATGTGACGGGGAATTACGGGGCGATAGGGGAAAGGGATACCGGCTGACATGTGTCACCCTTTCCGTGACGCTCGGGCCATGGCTTCGTTCGAGACGGGTCCGAGTCGGACTGGCTGAAAATAGACAACGCGGTCGGATCATCGAGGAGCGTCGTTGTAAGGTCCGCGCCATGACTACGGAAACCACCGACGCCGAGTGCCTGGCACTCACGCGTAATCTGCGCCGTCGCGGCGCGATCGTCCTCGCCGTCTTCGCCCTCGTTTGGGCCTTCGCGGGCGGTTCGGGAATAGCGGCGGTGCCCGTGTCCGTCGCGGTCGGCGTCGTCGCCGCCGTCGTGACCGCCGGCGCGGTGGTGTTCGCCTTCCGGGGCACCGCGGGTCCGGTGACCCGCCTGGTCCGCCTGCCGGAGAAGTGGAACCGGGGGGTCGGCCTGGTCAACATGGCCGAGCTGGTGGCGATCTTCGCGGTGATCGCCGCGTCGAACGCCTCGGGTCACCCCGAGTTCATCCCGGTCGGGATCTGCCTGGTCGTGGGCCTGCACTTCTTCCCGCTCGCCCGCCTCTTCGACCAGGGGCAGTACAAGTGGACCGCGATCTTCCTGACGGCGGTCGCGCTGGTGGGGCTCGTCGTCCTGGCGGCCGGCACCACTGCGGAAACGATCCGCACGGTGGTGGGCCTGGGCGCGGCGATCGTGCTGTGGGCCTCGTCCTTCCACGTGGCCCTGCGCGGCTGACGGCCCGCACGCACCGGAAGCACCGAAACGCACGCGAGGATGCGCCACCCGGCCTGGGCCGGGCGGTCGCATCCTTCGTGCGTCGTGCGTTCAGCCTCGGTTACTCGGTCAGCAGGCCGAGCAGGTGGAGGAGGACGACGACGAGGTGCCGATCGAGCCGCTGGAGGCACCCATCTCCGGGAGGGCCACGCCCTGGGCGACCTCGAGGGTCTCCAGCTCCGCGACGTCGAAGTTGTCGAAGGCCGCGTCGTCGCCGTTCTTGATGTCGTCGATGCTCATGGTGTGTTTCCTTTCAGCGTTTCGGTTGGGGGATGTTCAGCAGGCGGAGCAGGTGGAGGAGCTGGAGGACGAGGTGCCGATCGAGCCGCTGGAGGCACCCATCTCCGGGAGGGCCACGCCCTGGGCGACCTCGAGGGTCTCCAGCTCGTCGACGTCGAAGTTCTCGAACGCCTTGTCCGCGTCCTGGCCCTGCTTGATGTCGTCGATGCTCATTCTGAATTCCTTTCCGAATTCTTCTCGGCAACCGTTCGGCTGCAACACCAATAATGCTGACCGACCATCCCCTGCACCAGCCTTTCCGAGCTCCGCCTGACGTTTATCACGCCCGGAATAACCGGCGTCATGTCGGAAGGGCTCAGGGGTTCTCGGGAAGGGACCACTCGGGGCTGTTGAGCATCCGCCATCCTTCCCCCGGCTCACCTGCGACGGAGTCGTCCGGGCGCCGGCTGCCGAGCAGGAAGTCGCCCACCGAGGACTCCTGGAGGTAGTCGAGGCCGAGCACCCTCGCGGACATGTCGGCATCACCGTTGCCCAGCGCGCACGGGGCGAGACCGAGGGCCGTCGCGACCAGGTACATCGTCTGGTAGAGCACGCCCGTGTGCCGGAGCGTGGTCGCGTAGGCGATGGCCCGGTACTTCCACGACATGCGCTGGAAGCGGGCCGTGACGGTGACGAGGACGTCGGGGCGCGCCTCCATGCCGGTGGCCCGGGAGGCCACGTGGAAGAGGGACTCGCGGTCGGCCTCCTCCTCGTTGCGCAGGACGAGCCGGTGACCCACGGGGTCGTAGTAGTAGATGCCGGGTGCCAGGCCCTCGCAGCGCCGCACGGTGACGTACAGCTCCAGCTCGTACCCCTGGCCGCCGCTCGGGTAGGGGCGGGAGACGACCTCGTCGCGGTCGCTGCCGGGCTCCGGCGTGTAGTGGGCGCGGACGCGGGCGACGCGGTAGAGGAACTCGCCGAGCTGGCGGGCGGTCATCTCCTGGTCGCCGTAGCCCCGGATGGACCGCCGGGTCTCGATCGCCGTGGTGAGGGACGGGTCGTGTGCGGCGATCTCCTCCCGGGTCGGCCGGTGGAGGGGCACGGAGGGGCCCTCGGGGACGGGGCGTACGGCCGGCCGGGGCTCGATGGCGCCCCGGTGGGGGTAGACGGCGCCGAACACGTCGTCGTACCGGCCGGAGCGGATGCGCGAGTGGAAGAGGAGGTCGTGGAAGTCCCACTGCCGCAGGACGGGTTCGCCGTCGGAGGCGAAGACCCCGTCCTCGTCGGCGAGTTCGGCGAATCCGGCGCCGACGAGATGGCCGAGGACATCGGTGGTGCCGGCCTCGTCGAGACCGGCGTGCGCGCCGAGGCGGGCGGGGGTGCCGGGCTCGCCGAGCGCGGCGGCCAGGGTCCGGGCGGCGGGGTCGGTGAGCACCGCCCGGAACTTGACCAGCGGCGACTCCAGGACGAGGGCGCCTTCGCGGCTGCGGCAGAAGGCGAAGCGGGAGAGCCGTACGGTCGCGCCGGCGGGGACGAGGACCGGCACATGGGCGGCGTCGCGCGCCACCGGCTCAAGACGGAGCAGCTCGCGGCTCCCGCCCCGGGCCAGGACGGCGTGGGCCACCAGGTGCCGGGCGCGGTCGAGGACCCGCTCGAACTGGACGCGCTCGGCGGGGCGAAGCCCCTCGTACAACTCCTCGGCCGGCAGGGGTCCTTCGGCGAGCCGCTCCAGGGCGGTCCGGACGCCGTCCCGGACGGGGCGGAGGGCGAGCGAGGTGGCGGGCCCGGCGAGGGTGGCGACGTCGCCGTCCCCGGGGGCGAAGAGAACGCGCACGCCTCCGGTGAACGCCGGTACGGCGAGGGCGGGTTCGAGGGGGCTCGGGCCGGTGTCCGAGGGTGTCTGCGTGGTCTGCACGGTGCCTCCGTGGGCGCGAGGATGACGGTCCGGCGCCGGGGCCGTGCGGCCCCGGAGGCCGGCGGACGGGAAGGCGCCGTACGCAGGGCAGACGCCGGGCACCACTCTCGCGCGGGGAATCGGACCCCGATCGGCGCCCGCCGGAATCGGTGACATTTCCCGGGCAGGGCGTGACGGACGGCCTTCCGCACCGTGACTCCCGTCATCCCGGAGTGCCTGATTCCCGTACCCACCGGCGGAAATGACCGAGGTCATCGATCGCGTGACAGATGCAAGAACCGGCGCGAACCCTCTCGGAGTTCCGGCCGTTCGCGCCCATGCTCGGAGAGCGAATTCATCACCGTTCCGAAGCACCGCCCGAACCACCACCCGAAGCACCGTTCCGAAGCACCGCCCGAATCTCCGTCCGAACCACCGTTCCCGGAGAACCGTCACGTTAGGAATCCGCTGTGTTCTCTCGCCGCAACGCGATACGACTCGGACTCACCGCCGGTGCCGTCGGCGCTGTCGGCGCGGCCGGCGGGGTGTTCCAGAGCCTCACCTCCGGTACGCAGGCGGTGGCCGCCGAGCCGCCCGCCGGCCCGCCCGCGGTCACCCCGTTCACCGTGCCGCTGCCCCGGCCCCGGGTTCTCGCCCCGTACCGGCGGACCCGGTCGGCCGACTACTACGCGGTCACCATGCGCAGGGCGCGGGTCGAGATCCTGCCCGGGCTGCGGACCGAGGTCCTGACGTACAACGGCACCTTCCCCGGCCCCACCATCCGGGCCCGCAGCGGGCGCACGGCCGTCGTGAAGCAGATCAACGCGCTCTCCGCGCCGACCTCGGTCCATCTGCACGGCGGGAACAACCCGCAGGACCAGGACGGCGGGATGATGGACCTGATCCAGCCGGGCCGGTCGAAGACCTACGTGTACGCCAACCGTCAGGTGGGCGCCACGCTGTGGACGCACGACCACGCCCACCACCTGGAGTCCGAGCACGTCTACCGGGGCCTTTCCGGGCTCTATCTCCTCGGCGACGAGGCCGAGGACGCGCTCGGACTGCCCTCGGGGCCGTACGAGGTGCCGCTGATCCTCCGGGACGCGCACTTCGACGCTGCGGGGCAGATGGTCTACACGATGGACGACGCGCTCAACCGCACGACCATCCTGGTCAACGGGGCCCCCTGGCCGTACATGAAGGTCAAGGCCCGCAAGTACCGCTTCCGGATGGTCAACTCCTGCAACCTGCGCATCTTCGTGATGGCGCTCTCCGACGGCAGCCCCATCATCCACGTCGGCTCGGACGGCGGGCTGCTGCCGGCGCCGGCGCCCTCGCCGGTGATCGTCCTCTCCCCCGGCGAGCGCGCCGACTTCGTCGTCGACTTCTCGCGGTACGCGCCGGGCACCCAGGTCACCCTGGCGAACATGCTGGGCCCTGGGCCGACCGAGCTCGTCGGGCAGATCATGCGCTTCGACGTCGAGGAGAAGGTGACCGACACCAGCCGGGTGCCGGACGTCCTCGCCACCCTGCCGCCGCTGCCCACGCCGACCGTGGAGCGGAGCTTCGAGCTGCGGATGGACGAGCCGGGCACGGGCCACCTCGCGTACATCAACGAGAAGACCTTCGACCACGACCGGATCGACACCGAGATCGCCTGGGGCTCCACCGAGGTGTGGACGGTGAAGAACACCAGCACGACCGTCCCGCACAACTTCCACACCCACCTGGTGCAGTTCCGGATTCTCGAACGGGACGGAATGCCGGTCTATCCGGCGGAGGCCGGCCTCAAGGACACCGTCCTCCTCTTCCCGGGGCAGACCGCGAAACTCCAGCTGACCTTCGACACCCACCGCGGGGTCTTTCCCTATCACTGCCACATGATCGACCACAGCGCCATGGGAATGATGGCGCAGATGCGCATCTCCTGAATTCCTCCGCGCCTCTGGATTCCTCCGCACAGCTGAATCGTTCCGCACCACTGAATCGTTCCGCACCACTGAACTCCTCGTTCCGGAAAGGAGGAACCATGTACGTACGCCGCATTCTCGACGCTCTCGGAAAGGACCCGGGGCGCGTGGTGATCCACCGCGCCGACGAGGCCGTCACCGCCGGCCGGCTCGCCGGCTCGGTGCGGGCCACCACGGCCCTGCTGCACTCCCGCGGCGTCCGCCCCGGTGACACCGTCGCCGTGCTGACCGGCCCCAACCGGCCCTTGATGCTCGGCGCCCGGTACGCCGTCCATCTCCTGGGCGCCACCTCCGTGTACGTACGGTCGATGAATCCCCGTACCGACACGGAGACCTTCTCGGTCGCCACCCAGGCCCAACTCCTGGAGGACCTGCGGGTGTCGGTGCTGCTCGTCGACGACGAGAGCGCCGAGCGCGGCGACTGGCTCACCCGCCGCGTCCCGGCCGTGACCGCGCTGACCGTCCCCTGGGGGGCGGCGGCCGGATCCACCGAACCGCTGCCGGCGCGACTGCCGGAGCCGCGCCCGGACGGCCTCGCGACCGTCGAGTTCACCAGCGGGAGCACCGGACGGCCGAAGATGGTCGCCCAGCGGTACGACACACGTGAGGAGCTCGTCAGCCGTCTCGCCCATGGCCTCGATCCCCGGGGACCCGCGACACTGCTGTCCGTCACGCCGATCAGCCACACGACCGCGCCGATGGCCGACGCGGTGCTCGCGAGCGGCGGACGGGTCGTACTGCACGACGAGTTCGACGCGGGCGACGTCCTGGACGCCTTCGAGCGGCACGGGGTCACCGACGTCTATCTCGCCGTCCCGCACCTCTACCGGCTCCTGGACCACCCGGCCGCGCCGCTCACCGACCTGTCGTCGCTGCGCCGCATCACCTACAGCGGCACCCCGGCGGCGCCGGCGCGGGTGGCGCGGGCCGTCGAGCTCTTCGGCGACGTGCTCATCCAGGTGTACGGGACGACGGAGGCGGGCGGCATCAGCAGCCTCAACCCGCTGGACCACCGCGAGCCCGAGCTGCTCGGCTCGGCGGGCCGTCCGTTCCCCTGGGTGCGGGTGGAGATCCGCGGCCCCGGCGGCGGCCCCCAGGTGGAGCGGGGGGTGTCGGGCGAGATCTGGATCAGCTCGCCGACGGTCACGGCCGGCTATCTCGGCGACGAGGAACGCACCGGGACCGTCTTCCGCGACGGCTGGCTGTGCACCGGCGACCTGGGGCACTGGGACCGGTACGGCTACCTCCGGCTCGACGGCCGGGTGGGCGACGTGATCAAGCACGGCGGGCTCAAGCTGGACCCGGCGGCCATCGAGGAGGCGCTGATGCGCCATCCGCAGGTGCGTCAGGCCACGGTGTTCGGGGTGCGGGACCGCGACTGGGTGGAGCAGGTGCACGCGGCCGTCGAGCTGTACTCGGGGGCCGGACAGACCTCCTGCGACCTGCGGGGATATGTGGCCGCGGCGCTGACTCCGGAGCACACTCCGGTACGCGTCTCGGTCTGGCCGCGGCTGCCGCTCACGCCCTCGGGCAAACCGGACCGCGCCTATCTGCGCTCCGTCTCGCCACCTGACCCCGCGGCGTCGGCCGCCCACGCCACCGTCGGGGGCGCCCCGCTCGCCTCCGTCACGGGCGCCCCGACCGCCGCCGTCGCCGGCGCCTCGACCGTCGCCGTCGCGGGCACCCCGGTCGCGGGCGCCCCTACCGCCACCGCCCTCCGCGGCGCCGGCGCCCCGCGCGTCGGCGGGCCGGCCCTCAGCTCCCCGCGCGGAGCCACCGCGCGGGACGACCCCGTCCGCGTGAGCGGCGCGGGTCACCAGCCCGATCACGCCTCCTCGCGAACCAGAAAGGGCGTTCCATGACCGGTTTCGGCCACTTCGCCCGGTCGCTGCGGCTACGGCGGCTCTACCGCCACAGCACGGCCGGCCTGATGATCACCCCTCTCGACCATTCGATCCACGACGGTCCCGTGGTGCCGAAGGGCACCACGCTCGACCAGCTCGCCGCCCGGATCGCGGCCGGCGGCGCCGACGCCGTCGTCGTGCACAAGGGCAGCGTCCGGCACATCAGCCCGGAGCGGTTCGCCGCGATGTCGCTGATCATCCACCTCAACGCGAGCACCAGCCAGGCGCTCGACCCCAACGCCAAGTACGTCGTCGCCGGCGTCGAGGAGGCCCTGCGCCTCGGCGCGGACGCGGTCAGCGTCCACGTCAACCTCGGCTCCGACGACGAGCGGCAGCAGATCGGCGACCTCGGCCGGATCGCCGACGCCTGCGACCGCTGGAACCTGCCGCTGCTCGCGATGGTGTACCCGCGCGGGCCGCGGATCAGCGACCCCCGGGACCCGGCGGTCGTCGCGCACGCCGTGACGATCGCCGCGGACCTGGGCGCGGACCTGGTCAAGACCGTCTTCCTCGGATCCACCGCGGAGATGCTCGACCTGACCGCGGCCTGCCCGGTGCCGGTGCTCGTCGCCGGCGGACCCGCCCTGGAGAAGGAGGAGGACGTCCTGGCGTACGTCAGGGACGCCATCGCCGGAGGGGCGGGCGGGGTGGCCATGGGCCGCAACATCTTCCAGGCCAAGGACCCGCGCGCGCTGGCGGCCAAGGTCGCGAGGATCGTGCACCACTTCCCCGAACAGCACTTCACCACCGGCCCGTTCAGCGAGTCGGGCGGCCGGGAGCGGCTTCACAGCGAACGCCTCACCCCCGACCACCTCGACGGCACACCGCTCGACGACCCGCACCACGACGACACCCATCTCGACGGCCCGTCGCTCGACGGCTCGTCTCTCGACCATCTGACAGGAGGTCCGCATCATGACGGACGCCAAACTGTGCTGGCTTGACATCCGTGAGGCCGGCGTCGCCACCGCCGCCGTCCTCGAGGAGGCCGTGCACCAGAAGATCGACGGCATCGTCGCCGCCGACCCGGCCGTCTTCGCCGGTCTGCCGCCCACCGTCCGCAAGGTCCTGCTCTTCGAGGACGGCGCCGCCACCGTGCCCGCCGACCTGGGCGAGTCCGACGTCGTGATCGTCCCCGGCCCGAAGGACGGCCGCGCCGAGCTCGAAGCGGCCCACCCGGGCGTGCAGTTCGGGCGATACGTGGAGATCGTCGACGCCGACACCCTGGAGGACGCCTGCCTGGCGGCGCGCCTTGAGGCGTGGAGCGTCCTCGACTTCCGCGACCCGACGAAGATCCCGCTGGAGATCGTCATCGCGGCGGCCTCGGGCGCGCCCGGTTCCATCGTGACGACGGCCGCCGACACCGAGGAGGCCGAGATCCTGTACGGCGTCCTGGAGCACGGCTCGGACGGTGTCCTGATGCGGGGCCGTACGGTCGGCGACGCGACGGCCCTGCGGACCGCGGCGACCGCGCACGGCGGCGAGATCTCCCTGGTCGAGCTGGAGGTCACGGCGACCACGCACATCGGCATGGGCGAGCGTGCCTGCGTCGACACCACGACCCACTTCCGCAAGGACGAGGGCATCCTGGTGGGCTCCCACTCCAAGGGCATGGTCCTGTGCGTCAGCGAGACCCACCCGCTGCCGTACATGCCGACCCGTCCGTTCCGCGTCAACGCGGGTGCCCTGCACTCCTACACCGTGGGACAGAACGGCCGCACCCACTACCTGAGCGAGCTGCACGCCGGCAGTTCCGTTCTGGCGGTCGACGTCGACGGCCGTACGCGGCCCGTCAGCGTGGGCCGGGTGAAGATCGAGACGCGTCCGCTCATCTCCATCGACGCGGTCGCGCCCAGCGGTCAGACGGTCAACCTGATCCTCCAGGACGACTGGCACGTGCGGGTCCTCGGTCCCGGCGCCTCGGTGCTCAACAGCACCGAACTCAAGCCGGGCGACCGCATCCTGGGTCACCTCCCGACGGCCGACCGTCATGTCGGCTACCCGATCAACGAGTTCTGCCTGGAGAAGTAGGAGCGCACGGAGCGCCCTGCTCCACCATGTCGTGAAGCCCCGCCCCGGCACGCCTCGTGCCGGGGCCGGCGCGCGTCCGGACTCCACCACCGCCCTCACAGCAACCCGCATTCCGCCGCGATGCGCGCCGCGTCGAACCGGTTGCGCCCGCCGAGCTTCTTGATCGCCGCCGAGGTGAGGTTCCGTACCGTCCCCGCCGCGAGGTAGAGCTCGCCCGCGATCTCCTTGACGGTCGCCCCGCCGGCGGTCAGCCGCAGCACGTCCGTCTCCCGGACGCTGAGCACCGTCTCCCCCGCCGCCGGCGTCCGCAGCAGTCCCGGGTCGACGGTGAGGCAGCCCCCCGCGACTCCCACGAGGGTGGTGATCAGCTGTGGCAGCCGGGCCGTCTTCGGTACGACTCCGAGTGCTCCGGCGGCCACCGCCCGGTCCACCACGGACGGGGTGGCCGAACCGACCATCAACGCCACTCCGCAGCTCGGATGGTGCGAGCGCACCTCGGTGGCGGCGTGCAGCGCCTTGCCTCCCATGGTGCTCTCGCCGAGCAGGAGCACCGTGGGCCGGTGCCGCTGGACGGCCGGGAGCACCGCCTCGAAGGTCGTGGCGAGCCCCACGACGTCCAGGCCGTTGGTGCCGTTCAGGGTCTCGGCGAAGGCCTCCAGGACCAGTTGGTGGTCACCGGCCACGACGACGCGAATGGACATCTCTCTCCCCGTGGTGACTTCTGTGGCGGCGGCCCTCGCGGACCGCCGGTCTCAGCGGCTGGTCGCCCGCGCCGCGTCCGCGGCCAGGCCGTCGACGACGGAACGGAGCCAGTTGCGGTCGCCGGCCGTCGTCGTGTCCGGTCCGGCCGCGCCGGCCGGGGTGTGCTCGATGTGCCGGGCGCCGGGTGGCAGCGCGGCCGCGAGGGCGGCCGACCCGGCGCGGAAGGCGCGCAGCAGTTCACCGGGGGCGTCCGGCGCCGGCAGCACAACGACGGCGGCGTTCACCGGGCCCGCGTCGGCGGCGATCTGGCCGGGCAGCCGGTCCGCCTCGGCCGGATCGCGGATGTCGATGCGGTACGGCAGGGCGAGCAGCCCCGCGTCGTTGAGCGCCTTGCAGAGGAAGGCCGCGTTGGTGGCGGCGTCGTCGCCGCGGTCCGGGTGACCGGCGCCGACGACGGCGACGATCGCCCCCGCGGCGCTCAGCCGTGTCGCGAGCTCCCGGCCGATGCCCGTGGTGGCATCGACGACGAGGACGACGAGACCGTCGAGCCGCGGCGGGGAGGAACCGGTCTGGAGCACGTGACGTCCCTTTCGAGGAGATCGTCGAACGGGTAGCGTGATGATCGTGTGAATGGGGTGAATCGGGTCGCTCGGGCGATGGAGCGCGGAACCCGGTTCGGATCTCCGCCCCGAACGACCCTGGGGCGGTACGACCATTGGGGGACACCGTGGACGAGGTCTCGTCGCTCGACCAACACACGCTGGGCGTGTACCGCGCGATCCTGTTCCACAAGGAGCACGATCCCGAGCGCCTGGCGAAACTGCTGAGCTGCACGACGGAGCAGGTGGAGGAGGCGCTCGACCTGCTGACGCGGCTCTCCCTGCTCGCGCCGTCCCGGGACAGTCCGGGCCGGATGCGCGCGGTGAACCCGTCGCTCGGTCTCAAGGTGCTGCTCCAGCGGGAGGAGCGCGAACTCGCCTCGCGGCAGCAGCGGATCGAGCAGAATCGTGCCGCCCTCGCCGCTCTCGCGGCCGAGTACACGGCATCGGGCCGGTCGGGCGGTCTCGACGGGGCGGAGCACCTCGACAACGTCGACGACATCCGTACCCGCCTGGAGGCCCTCGCCGAGTCCTGTACGCGCGAGTCGCTCGCCTTCCATCCCGGCAAGGCCCTCACGGAGGAGTCCGTCGAGGCCGGCCGGCCGCTGAACGAGCGGGCGATGGAGCGGGGCGTCCGCTTTCGGACCATCTATCTGGACAGCGTCGCGGGTGACCGGGTCACCCGGGCGCACGCCCAGTGGATGGCGGAGCGCAGCAGCGAGATCCGTACCTCGCCGACGCTTCCGATGCGGCTGCTCATCGTGGACACGGCGGCGGCGGTGGTCGCCGGGCTGCCCGGTCAGGCCCAGCCGTCCGCGCTGCTCTTCAGCAGCCAGCCGGTGGTCCTGGCCATGCGCGCCCTGTTCGAGGCCTACTGGGAGCACGCCTCCCCGCTGAACGGCCCGGGGGACGCCCTGCCCGGCGGGCTCACCCCGCAGGAGCGCAAACTGCTCCAGCTTCTGGCGAGTGGTCTCACCGACGAGGCCGTGGCGCGGGCGCTGGGCATCGGGGTGCGGACGGAGCGGCGGATCGTGGCCGACCTGATGGAGCGGCTGGGTGCGTCGAGCCGGTTCGAGGCGGGGGTGCAGGCGACCCGCCGGGAGTGGATCTGAGGCCCGGAGCGGAGCCGGAGCGGTGCGGCGGCCGTGGCGGCGGTCGTGACGTGCATGGTGGTCAGTCCCTGGGGGCGGTCGGCCAGACGAAGTCGTCCGGGATCTCGATGACGCAGGGCAGTCCGGGGAGCGTCGGGACGCAGGGGAAGTCCGGCATCTGCGGGTGCGGCGGCGTCGGCCAGACGAAGTCGTCACCGCGCTGGGCGACCGTGTTCGGGGCGGTGGGGGCGGCCTCGGCCGGGGAGGCGATCACCAGGCCGCCGAGGACGGCGGCGGCGACGGCGGCGAGGACACTGCTTGCGCGGCGGGAGCGACAGGACATGTGGGTCTCCGTTCCGGGTTCGGATGCGGTACGAGTGCGGCGTACGTGCGTGTCAGGAGGTCCTTGGCGGCCGGTGACTTTTCAGCCGTCCCGGCCGCACACCTAGAGGAAATCACCGCGGGGCCCCGGCTGTCCGCTTCCGGACAGGCCAGGAAGCTGCCTGGCAACGAGCTGCCTCACGACCTGCGGGAAAGCGCGGGGGAAGGCCCCGGCCGGACCCCCTTGTTCCGGCCAAAAGGCCAGGTGGGGGGCGCATCCGAGATCGTTCGTGCGCCGGGCCGGGATCCGGCCACGGGCATGTGGTGCAGCGAGTTGCCACCGGCACGGAGCGGCCGGGGGACGGAATCCGCCCCGCCGGACGGCCGGCGGCGGACGGGCGGGGGGCGCCGGGAAGGCGACCGGGGAACGCTCAGGGAACGATTCCGTGCGGGTCCGGCACCACGGTCAGCAGTGCCGAGACGACCACGATCGCCGCGAGGACGGCGACTGCGGCGAGGGCCGCGGCCGTCAGACGGCTCGGGGTACCGAGGGGTCCGGGAAGCGTCACCGGACGATGGTCACCGAGCCCCGGACGGGCGGCAACTCAGCGTTGCGCCGCCCGTCGGGGCGAGTGGGTCACGCCTTGTTGTAGTGCGCCCAGAACTCGTCCCAGGAGAGCACGCCGTCGCCGTTGTCGTCGCGCTGCTTGATGAGCACCTCGGCGACCGACTCGGTGACGTGGAAGTCGCCGTGCTGCGCCATGAGGCTCTTGTACTCCGCGGCGGTGATGAAACCGTCCCCGTCGGCGTCGAACGTGTTGAATGCCGTGCGTGCCGCGTCGATGTCCGCCACTGCTTCCGCCCCTTCTCGGTGCTTGTCTGACGGGGGTCAGATTAGCTGGCCCGGGTCTGCCGGATGATGGGGGTATGAGCGACGAGGTGGCACGGATCCTGGCGGCGGCGGCGCGCGGGGAGTTCCCTCCCCCGGACGGGTCGACGACGGTCGTGCCGCAGCCGGGCCCCCGGGATGCCGGGGTGCTCGCCTTCACCGCCCATTCGGTGGTCTTCACGGACGCCGACCCGGAGTGGGTGCGGGCCGCGCTCGCGGCCACGTCGAGCGACCCGCTGGCGGCCAGCATGAACCCGGGGTTCCTGATGGCGCTGATGACCCGCACCGGCCGGCACATGAACACGATCGACCTGCTCACCGTCGCCGACGCCCTGCCGGGCGCTCCCCCGCTGGAGCTCCGGGAGATCGTGGACCCGGACCACCCCCGGGTCGCGCGGGCGCTGAAGTTCCGCGACGAGGTCCGGGTGTGGGCGGCGGACGGCGGTCTCGTGGTCCTGGGCCGGGGCGTGGCGGGCCGCTGGGAGGCGGCGGTCGAGGTCGACGAGGAGGTGCGCCACCGGGGCCTGGGCCGCGCCCTGGCCACGGCGGCGCGGCACCTCACGCCGGACGCCGTGGTCTGGGCCCAGCAGTCCCCGGGCAATGCGCGCAGCGTCCGCGCCTTCCAGGCGGCGGGCTACCGCCCGGTGGCCTCGGAGGCCCTCCTGGTCGCGGGCTGACCGCCCGCTCACCGGCCCTACCGGAAGACGCCCGTGTGGCCGAGCGAGTAGCGCCCCGGCTGCGGGTAGACGGCGAGGCCGTGGGGTCCGCCGCCGACCGGGATGCGGGCCAGCTGCTTCCCGGTCGCGGTGTCGATCGCGTACACCTCGGAGTCGTAGCGGCCGGAGAGCCAGAGGACCTTGCCGTCGGCGGAGACGCCGCCCATGTCGGGGGAGCCGCCGTCCGGCAGCCACCACTTCTTCGTCAGCTTGTTCTTCTCGAAGTCGAAGACGGAGATGGAGCCCTCGCCGCGGTTGGGGACGTACATCTCGCGGGAGTCCCGGCTGACGTAGAGCCCGTGGGCGCCCTTGCCGGTGGGCAGCAGGGTCGGGGTGGTGAACTTCTCGCCGTCGAGGACCCACATGCCGTGGGCCATCATGTCGGCGATGTAGAAGGTCTTGCCGTCCGGGGAGATCTTCACGTCCTGCGGCATGGCGCCCTCGAAGGGCAGTCTCTGCTGGCCGATCACCTCCATCCGCTCGGTGTCGACCTTGAGCAGCTCGCCGGAGAACTCGCAGGAGACGACGAAGTAGCGCCCGTCGGCGGAGAAGTCGGCGTGGTTGACGCCGTAACAGCTGACCGGGACGGTCTTCCTCCGTTCCATCGTGTGCGGGTCGCGGAAGACGAGTTCGCGGTCGAGCGAGGCCATCACGACGGCGTACCTGCCGTTCGGCGTGAAGTAGAGGTTGTACGGGTCGTGGACCTCGATGGGCTTGCCGGCGACGCCGGTGGCCGGGTCGATGGGGGTGAGGGTGTGGCCCCGGTTGTTGTTGACCCAGAGGGTCTTCAGGTCCCAGGAGGGCACGACGTGCTGGGGCTGGTTGCCGACGGGGATGGTCTCGACGACCTGGTAGGTGGCCGGGTCGATGACGGAGACGGTGTTGGAGTTGGTGTTGGGGACGTAGACCCGGGAGGGGAAGTTCTTGACGACCGGCGAGAGCTTGTCGGGCCGGTCGGCGGCGTAGACGTCCTTCGGGTCGAGGACCGGTGGCATTCCGGGGAGCCCGGCGGGGGCCGCGGCGGGCTTGGGGACGGCGGGGGCGGCCTTCTTCACCGGGGCGGCGCCCTCACCCGGGTCCCCGCTGCCGCAGCCGGCGAGCGCGGCGAGGAGGGCGGCGGCGAGCAGGGTCCTGGTCCGCCTGGTGAGGGGGCGCCGTGTGAAGGGGCGCCGCGTGAGGTGTCCCTGCGGGCGGTGTCCCTGGGTGCGGTGTCTCTGCGTGCGGTGTGCCATCAGGTCAGCAGCTCCGTGGTGGTGACCGCGCGCAGGCCGCGGCGGTCGAGGTCGGCGAGGAGGAGGGGCAGCGCGGCGGCGGTGTCCGGGTAGCCGAAGTGCAGGCTGACGACGGATCCGGCGCGGACGGATCCGGTGACGTTGCGGACGACGGCGGTGGCGCCGGGCGAGGTGAAGTCGAGGGAGTCGACGTCGTACGAGAGGACGTGCGGGTATCCGGCGCGTCGGGCGGCGCGCAGGACGGCGGGGGCGGCGTGCTGGGTGCGGGAGGGACGGAACCAGGTGCCGATGGAGCCGGTGAGCCGGCGCAGCCGGGTGGCGCAGGCCTCGATCTCGGCGAGGGCCTCTGCCTCGGTCATGGCGTTGACGTCGATGTGGCGCTGGGTGTGGTTGCCGAGGTCGTGTCCGCCGTCGAGGACGCGGCGGGCCAGGTCGGGGTGCCGGTCGAGCCAGCTGCCGACGGCGAGGACGGTGACGCGGGCGCCGGCCTTCTCGGCCTGGCCGAGGAGCGTCCGGGCGAGGGCGGGGTCGCCCTGGCCGTGGAAGGTGAGCGCGACCCGCGGCCGGTCGCGGGGGCCGTGGGTGATCTCGGCGGGCTGCCCGGGGAGGCGCCGGGGGGCGGGGGCCGCGACGGGTGCGGCGGCGGGGCGGCGGGGCGCGGGCGCGGCGGGGCGGGGGGTCGTGCCGCAGGCGGTGGCGAGGGCTCCCGCGAGGGCGGCGGCCGCACCGGCCCGGAGGGCTCCGCGGCGGTCGATCGGCTTCACGCGACCATTTAAGGGCGATAGCGCCCGGTTTATTACGATTAGGCCAATTCAGGACGTTTACGGACCCACCACGCGCGTCCAGCATGCGGACGACCCCGCGGAACAATCACGGAACCGCATAGTCATTCATTGTTTGCAAGGCGAGTGCCGCACGTCACCAACGATTCACTATTAAAGTGTCCGACTTTAGTGCAGTTTGCCCCACTAGGGACTTTTGGCGGTAGGGCCACCTGTCTGCCATAGTCGGTGGCACGACCCCCATTGACCCGGGCCAGGTCGACATAGCAGCCGTGGATACACCCCCCCGTCCACGGCGCATCACACGAAAGCCCCCACGCGCCCCACTACGGCGCACGGGGGCTTCCGTGTGTCCGGAGGCGGGCATCGGAGGCGGGCAGACGAGCCTCAGGGGCGGTCGGCGACCCGCATCTCGAACCAGGTCGTCTTGCCGCGGGGCGCCAGGTCCACACCCCACCGGTCCGAGAGCTTGTCGACCAGGAAGAGCCCCCGGCCGCTCGTGTCGAGCTCGTGCACCGGCATCAGACAGGGCAGCCCGCGCGAGGGGTCCCGCACCTCGATCCGGATCCAGCCCCGCCGCCGCTGCAACCGCAGCGCGAAGACCCGCGCACCGGTGTGCCGGACCGCGTTCCCGACGAGCTCCGACACCAGGAGCACCGCGTGCTCGGCGATCTGCGGGCCGAGCGCCCACTGCCGCAGCACGACGTGCTGGGTGAGTCTGCGGGCCACCCACGCGGATTCGGGCCGGGACGGCAGCCGGACATCCTCCTCGGCCGGATTACCGTACAACTCCACTGCGTCGGCGGCCTGTTCGTCGTCCGCGGCCGGTGACCACCGCGCTGCGGCGGCGCCAGTGCGCTGCCACGGTTGTTCCCTACCCTCCAGGCCCGACATGCCCCCATCATGGCCGCACGGAGCCGATCGCGGGGGCCGTTCCGATGGAATCGGCCCCCACGAAAGGACGTCTGTCACCTCAGGCGAACTTCGCCTTCCCCGGGCCCTCCTCGACGAAGCTGCGCATCCCGTTCGTGCGGTCCTCGGTCGCGAACAGGCCCGCGAACCAGTTGCGCTCGATGGCGAGACCGGTGTCGATGTCGGCCTCCAGACCCTGGTCGATCGCCTCCTTCGCGGCCCGCAGCGCGACGGCCGGGCCCTGCGCCAGCTTGGCGGCCCAGGCGTGCGCCTGCTCGTACACCTCGGCGGCGGGGACGACCCGGTCGACCAGACCCAGCGTCAGGGCCTCGTCGGCCTTGACCATCCGGCCGGTGAAGATGAGGTCCTTGGCCTTGGAGGGGCCGACGAGCCGGGCCAGTCGCTGGGTGCCGCCGGCGCCGGGGATCAGGCCGAGCAGGATCTCCGGCTGACCGAGCTTGGCGTTGTCGGCGGCGATCCGGTAGTCGGCGCAGAGCGCGAGTTCACAGCCGCCCCCGAGGGCGTAGCCGGTGACGGCGGCGACGACCGGCTTGGGGATGCGGGCGACGGCGGTGAAGGAGTCCTGGAGGGCGCGGGAGCGCTTGACCATGGCCACGTGGTCCATGACCTGCATCTCCTTGATGTCCGCGCCCGCCGCGAACACCTTCTCGCCGCCGTAGATGATCACGGCCCGCACGTCGTCGCGGTCGGTCGCCTCCTGGGCGAGCTCGCGCAGCCGGTCCTGGGTGGCGATGTCCAGCGCGTTCATCGGGGGGCGGTCGAGGCGGATCGTGCCGACGCCATCGGCGACTTCGAGGTTCACAGTCATGGGAGGAAGGTTAGTGTCCGTTAACGCCGAGGGGCCCGGTGCTGTTGCTCACAGCACCGGGCCCCTCGGACGTTTGAGCGGTGGATTACTTGATCCACTCCGACCAGTCCATGTTCCAGCCGTTGAGGCCGTTCTCCGGCTGGATCTGCTTGTCCTTCGAGTTCTTCACGACGACCACGTCACCGATGATCGAGCGGTCGTAGAACCAGGCGGCCGGCATCGAGCTGTTGCCCGCGCCCCGGGCGTCCTGGAGGCCGACGCAGCCGTGGCTGACGTTGGCGGAGCCGAACGTGCCGGCCGAGGCCCAGTAGTTGCCGTGCACGAAGGTGCCCGAGGTGGACAGGCGCATCGCGTGCGGCACGTCCTTGATGTCGTACTCGCCACCGAAGCCGACCGTGGCCCCGTTCATGCGGGTCACCTTGTACTTCTCGCTGATGACCATCTGACCGTTGTACGTGGTCGTGGACGGCGCGCCCGCGGTGATCGGGATCGTCTTGATGATCTTGCCGTCGCGCTCGATCTTCATCGTCTTGGCGCTCGCGTCGACGGTGGAGACCTGACGGCGGCCGATGGTGAAGGTGATCGTCTTCTTCTGCTTGCCGTAGACGCCCGGGCGGCCCTCGACGCCGTCCAGGTTGAGGTGCACGGTCACCTTGGTGCCCGCGGCCCAGTAGTCCTCCGGGCGGAAGTCGAGGCGGTCGTTGCCGAACCAGTGGCCCTCGATCGGCACGGACGGCTCGGCCGTCACCTTGATGGCCTTCTCGACGGCCTCCGGGTCGGTGATGCCCCGGGTGAAGTTGATGGACACCGGCATGCCGACGCCGACGGTCGAACCGTCCTCCGGCGTGTACTGGCCGATGAAGGTGTTCTTCGGGACGAGGGTGGTGAAGGTGGTGTCCTTCGCCGACTCACGGCCCTCGGCGTCCTTCGCGATCGCGTGGACCTTGTACTGCGTGGCCGCGGCCAGGTGCGCGGTCGGCGACCAGCTGGCCCCGTCCCCCGCGATCTTGCCCTCGACCGCGGTGCCCTTGGAGTCGGCGACCGTGACCGTGGTCAGCTTGCCCTGCGCCGCGGTGACCTTGAGGACCCCGCTGGTGGCGACCGAGTCGGCGCCGTCCTTCGGAAGGATGGTCACGACCGCCTGGGAGGCCGCGTTCTCCTGCTTGCCGCCGCCCTGGGCGGCCGGTCCCTGGCCCCCCGTACCGCCGCCGTTCGCCGTCTCACCGCCGCCGCAGGCGGTGAGCACCAGAAGCAGCGCTCCCGCCGCCAGGGCCTGCAGCCTGACGCCCCCGCGTCGGCCTCGCCGCCCGGCCGCTCCGACCGATGCCCCCGATATCGGCTGCCCGTTCACTGTGGTCTTCTCCCCTCGCACGGCCCGGCACCGCCCGGCCCCACCCCCGTGCGCATTCACTCGCGCACACGGCGCTAGATAATCACACCGCAGGACACGAAAGATCCTCGTGAATGTCACCGTTCCGTCCCGATCGACCTGCTAAGACAACGAAAGAGGCCGAAAGTGCCGGGCGGTACGAGGGGGACGAGGGCGTCAGCTCAGGGCGGAGCCGGCCTTCCACCGGTTCCACTCCATGTTCCAGCCTCCGAGGCCGTTGTCGGGAGCGACCTTTCGGTCACGGGAGTTGACCACTTCCACCACGTCGCCGATGAGGGTCCGCTCGAAGAACCAGCCCGCCGGGGACTCCGCGCTGCCGCCCTTGTCGTCCCGGAGCCCGACGCAGCCGTGACTGACGTTGGCGGAGCCGAAGGTGCTCGGATCGGCCCAGTAGTTGCCGTGCAGGAAGGTGCCCGAGTCGGTGAGACGGATGGCGTGCGGCACGTCCTTGATGTCGTACTCGCCGCCGAAACCGACCGTGGCCCCGTTCATCCGGGTCACGTCGTACAGCTCGGTGACGACCATCTTCCCGTTGTACGTGGTGGTCTTCGGCGCCCCCGCGGTGATCGGCACGGTGGCGAGGACGTCGCCGTCCCGCCTGACCTCCATGGTGTGGGCGGCCGCGTCGACCAGGGACACCTGGGAGCGGCCGACGGTGAAACCGACGGTCTTGCGCTGGATGCCGTACACGCCGGGAGCTCCCTCGACGTCCCGCAGGCCGAGTTCGACGGTGACCTCGGTGCCCGGCCGCCAGTACGCGGCGGGGCGGAAGTCGAGTCGCTCCTTGCCGAACCAGTGGCCGACGACCTCCACCGGCGGCACGGAGGTGATCCGGATGGCCCGCTCGACCTCCGCCCGGTTCTCGATCGGCATGTTGAAGCCGAAGGAAACGATCATGCCGGTGCCGACAGTGGAACGGTTCTCCGGCTTGAAGTAGCCGATGAAGCGGCTCTCGGGCACCACGGTGGTGAAGGTGGTGTGCCGGGCGGAGCGGCGGCCGTGCGCGTCGAGCGCGACCGCGTCCACGCTGTACTTCGCGGCCAGCGCGAGCCGGGTCTCCGGCCGGGGCCGCCAGCGCAGCCCGTCGCCGGAGATCTCCCCGGCCACCTGGGTCCGTCTGCCGTCCTCCACCTGGACGACGGTCACCCGTTCGAGTCGCCCGCTGTCCACCTTCACCTCGACCGGGCCCTCGGCCGGCAAGCCCCGGCTGCCGTCCTCCGGGCTGACCCGGATGACGTCACCGGGGGCCCGTGCCTTGCCCGGCAGGCTGATGTCGATCCCGCCTTCACCGTCCGGCGCCGTGCAGCCCACGAGGCCCGCCAACAGTCCCGCCACCGCGAGGGCGTACCTCGCCCGCTTCCATACAAGTGTCACGCTCGGCCCAACGACAGCCACCCTCCAGGGGAAACGTGCGTGCGGGTCATGTTGGGAGCCGGGCCGTTCGGGCAGAACAGGGGGAGAACGACGCGCGGGAGCGGCGGCCGGGACGCCGCCGCTCCCCGGCGTGCGGGCCCGACGAGCCGCTGGAGGCCGGGACGGTGACGAGCGCAGCCGAGCAGGAGGCGGTACCTGACCATGCCCCGGAGCGGGCCGGGCCGCCCGTGTGGCCGGGCGCGCCGATGCCGCTCGGCGCCCGCTGCCGGGTCGGCCCCGACGGGGTGACCGGCACCAACTTCGCCCTGTGGGCCGGCGGGGCGGAGGCCGTCGAGCTGTGCCTCTTCGACCCGGACGGCACGGAGCAGCGGCTGCCGCTGACGGAGCTGACACATGAGATCTGGCACGGGTTCGTGCCGGGGATCGGGGCCGGACAGCGGTACGGCTACCGGGTGCACGGCCGCTGGGACCCGTGGACGGGGGCCCGCTGGAACCCGGCGAAGCTGCTCCTCGACCCGTACGCGCGGGCCGTCGACGGCGACTTCACGCTGCCGCCCGAGGTCTACGGACACGTCCGGGACTGGCCGCAGCAGCACGTGGCCGACACCGTCCGCGACGAGCGGGACTCGGCGCCGTACGTCCCGAAGGGGGTCGTCGTCCAGGACGACGACGACTGGTCCGACGACCGCAGGCCCAAGACGCCCTGGCAGGACTCGGTCATCTACGAGCTGCACGTGAAGGGCTTCACCAACCTCCACCCGGGCATCCCGGAGCATCTGCGGGGCACGTACGCGGGTCTGGCGCACCCGGCGGCCGTCGAGCACCTCGTACGCCTCGGGGTGACGGCGGTGGAGCTGCTGCCGGTGCACCAGTTCGCGCACGAGGACCATCTCCTCCGGCGGGGCCTGCGCAACCACTGGGGCTACAACTCCATCGGCTACTTCGCCCCGCACGCCGGCTACTCCTCCTCGGGGACGACCGGCCAGCAGGTCGGCGAGTTCAAGCGGATGGTGCGGGCGCTGCACGCGGCCGGCATCGAGGTCATCCTCGACGTCGTCTACAACCACACGGCGGAGGCGGGCGAGCTCGGCCCCACGCTCTCCCTGAAGGGCATCGACAACCGCGGCTACTACCGGCTCCAGTCCGACGCCCGCCGCTACTCGGACTACACCGGCTGCGGCAACACCCTGCACGTCGTGCAGCCGCAGGTGCTGCGGCTCATCACCGACAGCCTCCGGTACTGGGTCACGGAGATGGGCGTCGACGGCTTCCGCTTCGACCTGGCGGCCGCCCTGGCCCGTTCGATGCACGACGTCGACATGCTCTCCCCGTTCCTCGCGGTCATCGCCCAGGACCCGGTGCTCCGCCGGGTCAAACTCATCGCCGAACCGTGGGACGTGGGCAACGGCGGCTACCAGGTGGGCGCCTTCCCGCCGCTGTGGACCGAGTGGAACGACCGCTACCGGGACGCCGTACGGGACTTCTGGCGCGGCGCGCTGCCCGACGTCCGGGACCTCGGCTACCGCCTCTCCGGCTCCAGCGACCTGTACGCCTGGGGCGGGCGCCGGCCGTACGCCTCCGTCAACTTCGTCACCGCGCACGACGGCTTCACCCTGCGGGACCTCGTCACGTACGAGCGCAAGCACAACGAGGCCAACGGCGAGGGCAACCGCGACGGCACCCACGACAACCGCTCCTGGAACTGCGGGGTGGAGGGCGAGACCGACGACCCCGGCGTCAACACCCTCCGGCTCCGCCAGCAGCGCAACCTCCTCACCACCCTGCTCCTCTCCACCGGCGTCCCGATGCTCGTCGCCGGCGACGAGATGGGCCGCACCCAGGGCGGCAACAACAACGCCTACTGCCAGGACAACGCCACCGGCTGGCTCGACTGGTCCCTCCCGGACTCCCCCGGCCGGGCCCAGCTCCTCGCCCTGACGCGCCGGCTGCTCGCCCTCCGCCACGACCACCCGGTCCTGCGCCGCCGCGCCTTCTTCTCCGGCCGCCCCCAGGGCGCGGACGGGCTGCGGGACCTGGCCTGGTTCACCGCGGAGGGCGCCGAGATGACGGAACCCGACTGGTACGCGCCCACGGCCACGCTCGGTCTCTATCTGTCGGGCCGCGACATACCGGGCCGGGACGAGCGCGGCGAGCAGATCACCGACGACAGCTTCCTCGCCGTCCTCCACGCGGGCCCCCGCCCCCTGGAGTTCCGCCTGCCGGGCCCCCCGTGGGCGGAGACGTACGAACTGGTCGTGGACACGGGCCGCGAGGACCAGTCGACGCCCCCGGGCACGGAACACGCGGGCGGCGGGACGATCACGGTGGGGGCCAGGTCGATGGTGCTGCTGCGGGTACGGGCGTGAGGGGCCGCTCAGCCGCGTCCGAGGATTCCCCGGTCGTAACCGGCGGCGACCGCGGACGCGCGGTCGTTCACGAGCAGCTTGGCGTAGATGTGGGTGAGGTGGGTCTTCACGGTGGCCTCGCTGATGAAGAGCTCCGCCGCGATCGCCCGGTTCGCCGTGCCCTTCGCGACGAGCGCGAGGATCTCGGCCTCGCGGGCGGACAGCACGCGGTCGGTGACGACGGGGGCGCGGACCGCCGAGACCAGGCGGGAGGCGACGGCCGGGGAGAGGACCGTGCGGCCCTCGGCGGCGGCCCGCACCGCGGCGAACAGCTCCTCCCGGGGCGCGTCCTTGAGGAGGTAGCCCGTGGCACCCGCCTCGATCGCCGGAAGGGTGTCGGTGTCCGTGTCGTAGGTGGTGAGGACGAGGACACGGGAGCGGGCGCCGCGCCGGGTGAGTTCGGCGATGGCGTCGACGCCTCCGCCGCCGGGCATGCGCAGGTCCATGAGGACGACGTCGGGGTCGAGTTCCAGGGCGAGTTCGACTCCCCGCACGCCGTCGGGGGCCTCGCCGAGGACGCGGAAGGCGGAGCCCTCGGCGGCGAACATGCCGCGCAGGCCGTCCCGTACGACGGGGTGGTCGTCGACGATCAGCAGGGTGATATCGGTCATGGCGCCCCCAACGGTACGCGAGCGGAGATCGCCGTGCCCTCGCCCGGGGCCGTCTCCACGGCGACGGAGCCGGCGAGGCGCTCGGCGCGGGCCCGCATGCCGTCGAGGCCGAACCCTCCGCCGTCGCCCCCGCGTTCGGGCCGGGCCCGCGGGTCGAAGCCCCGGCCGTCGTCCCGTACGTCCAGGGTGATCTCGTCGCCCATGTAGGAGAGCGTGACGCCGGCCCGGGCGGCCCCGGAGTGACGGGCCGCGTTGGACAGGGCCTCCTGGGCGATCCGCAGCAGCGTGGCGGCGACCTCGTCGTGGAGCGGCTCCTCGGCCCCGGTCACGGTGAACCGGGTCTCGACACCGGTGCGTTCGGCCCACTCGGCGACCGTCTTGCGCAGCGCCTCCGGAAGGGCGTCGTGCTCCAGCGCGGCCGGGCTCAGGTTCCGCACGGAGCGGCGGGCCTCGCCGAGGCTGTGCCGGGCGAGGTCGGCGGCCCGCCGGAGGTGCGCCTCGGCGCGCTCCCGGCCGGGGGTGGCGTGCGCGGCCTGGAGCTGGGTGATGACCCCGGTGAGGCCCTGGGCGATGGTGTCGTGGATCTCGGCGGCGAGCCGCCGCCGCTCGTCGGCGATCCCGGCCTCCCGGGCCTGGAGGAGCAGCTGGGCCTGGAGGGTGGCGTTCTCGGCGAGGGCCTGTTCGAGGCGGCTGTTGGCGCGGCCGAGTTCGGCGATGGTGGCGGCGCGCTCGGCGGCCTTCTCGGCGTCCTTGGCGGCGAGGTGCGAGAAGCCCATGGCGAGGCAGGCGTTCAGGGCGAAGAGTCCGCCGAAGGCGACCCACTGCATGAGTGAGGCGGGCGGCAGTCCGCCGGACTGCGAGCCGGCCATGGTGACGGCGGTGACGAGGAGCCCGGTGTGGGCGAGACGGCGGGGCAGCAGATGAGTGGCGTCGAAGTAGCCGACGCAGGCGTAGATCGCGAAGAACGGGTTGAGCCAGGTCAACGCGAAGGCGAGGGCGGTACGGAGGACGAAGTGGACGACGGAGGCGGGCCCCGGCGCCCCCGGCACGAGAACGGGTCCGCAGTCGGACCTCTCGGGCCCCCACCCGGTGGCCGCGACCACCCGGCGGCAGCGCTGGTCCCACAGCACGTGGAGGAGGAGCGCCGCCGCCGTCAGAACACCGGCCGTCACCTTCTCCGTACGGTCCATGAACACGTCCGCCGACGCGGCGGCGATCGCCGCGGCGACGCCGAGCAGTCCGTACGGCCCCCAGCGGAAGAACTGGCGCCAGCGCTCCTCGACGGTGGTGGGCATCCCGCCGCCCCCTCTCGTTCCGCACTCATTCCCAGCGGAACCAGCGCACCGAGGCGCCGGTCAGCACGGCCGTCCACAGAGCCAGCACCCCGAGCGCCGTCCAGCCGGGCCAGCCGCCCGAGGCGGCCGCGTCGAGGGCCTCCGAGGCGGCGCCGAACGGACTGAGCCCGACGATCCGCTGCAGGGTATCCGGCATGGCCTGGACCGGCACCCAGACCCCGGCCGTGAACATGGCGGGGAAGGCGACGGCCGAGCCGACGGCGTAGGCGATGCTCTGGGTCCGGGAGACCGCGCACACGGTGGCGCCGAGGGCCAGACCGCCCGCCACGGTGAGGAGCAGGGCGAGGACGTATCCCGCGAGGTTTCCCGGCAGGGCGACGCCGAAGGCGAGCCGCCCCACCGTGATCACCAGCACCGCGGAGACCAGGGTGGCCGCGGCGTACAGCGCGATCTGGGCGGTGAGCAGCGTCGCGGGCCGGACCGGGGTGGTGGACATGCGGCGCAGGATGCCGCGTTCGCGGTAGCCGGCGAGGACCGCGGGCATGGCCTGGACCGCGGCCATGATCAGGGCGAAGAGAACGGCGACGGGGACGTAGAGGTCGATGACGCGACGGCCGCCGAGGTCCTCGGATGCCTCCCGGAAGGAAGGGATCAGACCGAGGATCACGAGCAGCACGGTCGGCGAGGCCATCACCCAGAACAAGGCGCCGGGTTCGCGGGTGAAGAGGCGGATCTCGGTCCGCAGGACGGCCACGGCAGGGCTGGTGGTACTCATCGGAGTTCGGCTCCCGTCAGGTCGAGATAGGCGTCGTCGAGGGTGGCGTCGGTGACCCGGAGCTGCCCGGCCGTGACGCCCCGGCGGGCGAGGAGGGAGACGAAGGCGGCGACGGTCTCCTCCGTGCCGCTGACGATCGTCCGGCGGTCCTTCGTCGCGACGGCGGCGGCCCCGGGCAGCGCCCGCAGCTCCGCCGGGTCGAGCGGGGTGTCGGCGGCGAAGGAGATCTCCTTGGCGGCGGCGGACCGCCCGATCAGCCCTTCCGGGGTGTCGAGCGCGGCGATCCGGCCCCGGTCGAGTACGGCGATCCGGTCGCAGAGGCGCTGCGCCTCCTCCATGAAGTGGGTGACGAGCAGGACGGTCACCCCGCTGTCCCTGATCGATTCGACGAGCTCCCAGGCCTCGCGGCGGGCCCGCGGGTCGAGGCCGGTGGTGAGCTCGTCGAGGACCACGACCCGGGGGTCGCCGAGGAGCGCGAGGGCGATGAAGACCCGCTGTCTCTGTCCGCCCGACAGCTTCCCGAACCGGGTCCCCAGGTGGGGCAGCAGCCCGAGCCGCTCGGCGAGCGCGTGCCGGTCGGCGGGCCGCTCGTAGAAGGAGGCGTACAGGTCGAGCGCCTCACGCACGGTCAGCTTGGGCTGGAGCTGGCTCTCCTGGAGCTGGACCCCGAGGACCGCGGCGACCTCGCGGCGGCTGGTCGCGGGGTCGTACCCGCAGACGCGCACCCGCCCCTCGTCGGGGGTCCGCAGCCCCTCGACGCACTCCACCGTGGTGGTCTTGCCGGCGCCGTTGGGGCCGAGGATCCCGAAGATCTCCCCCTCGCCGACGTCGAAGGAGACCCCGTCGACGACCTTCCGGCCGCCGTACGTCTTGTGCAGTCCCTGCACCTCGATCGCTGTCATGCCCCAAGGCTGTCGGCCGGGGCGCGGCACGGGTATCGGCCATCTCGCTCGTACCGGCCATCAACCGATCGGTTGATGGCCGGTACGACTCACCGGCGTCCGCGGCGTGCCTCCGCCCGACCGGAAAACAGGATGAGACGTGTCAGTGGTGAACCGTATGGTCGGGCCTGATGCCCGAGAAACCTGTCGCCCCAGAGCCCCCCGCCCCCGATTCCCCAGATTCCCCCGACGACCACGACGCCCACGGCCGCTCCGCGGTGCGGACGCTGCTCCGCCTCTGGCCGTACGTGCGGCCGGTGCGGGCGCGGTTGTTCACGGCCGCGTTCGTCGCGATCGTCGCGTCCTGTCTGTCGCTCGTCATCCCGCTCGTACTGAAGTGGCTGGTCGACGGCCCGGTCGCGGACCGGGACCCGGGCGGCGTGTGGCTGGGGGCGCTCTACCTCCTGCTGCTCGGCATCGCCGAGGCGGTGCTCTTCGGATACCGGCGGTGGCTGGTCGCCCGGCCCCTGTCGGGGGTGGAGGCGCGGATGCGGGCCGATCTGTACGGCAGGCTCCAGCGGCTCCCGATCGCCTTCCACGACCGGTGGGCCTCGGGCCAGCTTCTCTCCCGCGGCACGACCGACCTCATGCTGGTCCGGATGTTCCTGGCCTTCCCGCTGACGTTCCTGCTGGTCAACGCAGTGACGATCCTCGCGGGTTACGTCCTGCTGCTCGCCCAGGACTGGTCCCTCGGACTCGTCCTCCTCGCCCCGGTCATCCCGCTCGTCATCGTCTGCTCGATCTTCGAGGGCCGGTACGGGGTGGTCGCGCGCCGCGCCCAGGACCAGGTGGGCGATCTGACGACGGTCGTCGAGGAGAGCGTCCTCGGCATCCGCATCGTCAAGGGCTTCGGCCGCCACCGCAGCCAGGCGACGGCCTTCCGGGAGCTCTCCGGCCGACTGCGCGGCACCGAGCTCGTCAAGGCCCGGCTGCTCGCGATGATCTGGGCGGTCATCACCTTCGTACCGGAGCTGGCCATCGGTGCGGCCCTCGTCCTCGGCACGGTCCAGGTGGCGGACGGCGACCTGTCGGCGGGCACGCTCGTCGCGTTCCTTTCGACGGCCATGGCGCTGCGCTGGCCGGTGGAGTCGATCGGCTTCCTGCTGGCGATGAGCCAGGAGGCGGCGACCGCCACGGAACGGTACTTCGAGGTGATGGACGCCGAGGAGGAGCCGGACACCGCCCCGGCCACCGGGGGCAGCCGGGCCACGACGGCCGGCGGCCCGGGCGGGGTGCGCTTCGAAGGCGTGTCCTTCCGCTACCCGGACGCACCGGCGGACGCCGCGCCCGTCCTGGACGGCATCGACCTGCACATCCGCCCCGGCGAGACCCTGGCCCTGGTCGGCGGCACCGGCTCCGGCAAGACCACGCTCACCGCCCTCGTACCGAGGCTGCACGAGGCGTCGGGCGGCCGCATCCTCCTGGACGGCGAGGACATCGCCCTGATGGAGCGGGACCGGCTGCGGTCCCTGGTGTCGATGGCCTTCGAGGAGCCGACCCTCTTCTCCGCCAGCGTCGGGGAGAACGTGCTGATGGGCGCGGACGGTGCGGCGGGCGAGCCGGAACTGCACCGCGCCCTCGGCGTGGCGCAGGCCGACGGCTTCGTCCAGCGGCTGCCCGAGGGCGCCGGGACCCAGGTCGGTGAACAGGGCCTGAGCCTGTCCGGCGGACAGCGCCAGCGGCTCGCCCTCGCGAGGGCGGTCGTCGGCCGCCCCCGCTTCCTGGTCCTGGACGATCCCCTGTCCGCACTCGACGTCCACACGGAGGCCCGCGTGGAGGCGGCCCTGCGGGAGGTCCTGCGGGACACCACGGCACTCGTGGTGGCCCACCGCCCGTCGACGGTGATGCTGGCCGACCGGGTGGCGCTGCTCTCCCGGGGCCGGATCGCGGCCGTGGGCACCCATCACGAACTGCTGCGGAGCAGCGAGGAGTACGCCTGGCTGATGTCCGGCGAAGGCGAGGGCGGACCCCGATGACGGAACAGACGGAACAGACGGCACAGACGGCACAGCAGACCGGCGACCCCTTCGACCGCGACGACCTCCCGGCGCCCCCCGGAGCGACGGGCGTCCTGCTCCGCTCGCTCCTCTCGGCCCACCGCGTACGGGTCGCGGTCGCCGCCCTGGTGCTCCTCGTCAAGGAGGGCGCGGTCCAGGCCGGCCCCCTCCTCGTCGCGTACGCCATCGACGAGGGCGTCCCCGCCTTCCGCGCGGGCGACCACGGACCCGTCCTCGCGGTGGCCCTCGGCTACCTCCTCTGCGCGGCGCTCTCGGGCCTCCTCCAGTACGTCTTCGTCCGCGGCGCGGCCCGCGTCAACCAGGACGTCCTTCTCGACCTGCGCGGCCGCATCTTCCGCCACTCGCAGATCCTGAGCGTCGACTTCCACGAGCGGTACACCTCGGGCCGGCTCATCTCCCGCTCCACCACCGACGTCGAATCCCTCCGGGAGCTCCTCTCGGAGGGATTGCAGGAACTGATCGGCGTCGTCCTCTCCTTCCTCTCGATCTCCGCGATCCTCCTCTACCTCGACCTGGGCATCGGCGCCGTGGCGGTGGCGTCCTTCCTGCCCCTCGCCTTCCTCGTACGCGTCTACCGGCGACGTGCCGGAGCGGTGTACGCCGAGCGGTCCACGGCCATCGCCGGCGTCATCGTGAAGTTCGCGGAGACGATGAACGGCATCCGTCCGGTGCGGGCGTTCCGCCGGGAGCAGGTCAACAACGCCGAGTTCGCGGCGCTCAACCACCGGCACGAGCGCAGCAACGGCGACGCGCTCCTCGAGATGGCCCGCTACGTCGTGGGGTCGCGGCTCGTCGCCAACACGGCGGTCGCCGGCATGTGCCTCTGGGGCGCCTACCGGGTGGCCTCGGGCTCCCTCGAACTGGGCGTCCTGGCGGCTGCGGTCCTGTACATGCGGCGCCTGTACGACCCGATCGACCGGCTCGGCATGTTCCTCAACTCGTACGAGTCGGCGGCCGCGTCCCTCGCCAAGATCGCGGGGCTCCTGGCCCAGGAGCCCGGAGTGCCGGAGACGACGGCCCCCGCCACCCTGCCCGCCCGCACGGGCTCCCCGGGGCGCGAGGTCACCTTCGACAAGGTCCGCTTCGCCTACCGCACGGGCGGCGAGGTCCTCCCCGCCTTCGACCTGACCATCCCCGCCGGCCAGACGGTGGCGGTGGTGGGGGCGACGGGCGCGGGCAAGTCCACCCTGGCGAAGCTCCTCGCCCGCTTCTACGACCCCACGGACGGCGCGGTGCGCCTGGACGGGGTGGACCTCCGCGACCTGACCACCCCGGACCTGCGCCGGGGCATCGTCATGGTCACCCAGGAGGCGTTCCTCTTCTCGGGAACGGTCGCCGAGAACATCGCGATCGGCCGCCCTGACGCGACCCGCGAGCAGATCGAGGACGCGGCCCGCGCGATCGGGGCCCACGACTTCATCAAGGGCCTCCCGGACGGGTACGACACGGACGTACGCAAGAGGGGCGGCCGCATCTCGGCGGGCCAGCGCCAGCTGGTCGCCTTCGCGAGGGCGCTGCTCGCGGACCCTGCGGTGCTGATCCTGGACGAGGCCACCAGCTCGCTGGACGTTCCGGGAGAGCGGGCGGTGCAGCGGGCGATGGACACGGTCCTGGCGGGTCGTACGGCTGTCGTCATCGCCCACCGGCTGTCCACGGTCGAGGTCGCGGACAGGGTCCTGGTGATGGAGTCGGGGCGCGTGGTCGAGGACGGCTCGCCCTCGGACCTCGTGACGGGTGAGGGCCACTACGCGGGTCTGCACCATGCCTGGCGGGAGAGTCTGGTGGGCTGAGCCTCCACCCCGTGGGGGTGCCGTGGGGGCCGTTCCGGGGGCCGCATTCGGGACTGCATGATTTACGGCGCTTCAGGAGCAGTTGAAGCTTTGCGCCCTTGTCGCGCCACAAATCACGCTTTACGTCCCGAACGCGGCCCCCTCCACGTCCCCCACTCCTGTTTCACGGTCGCGCTTTGCGCAGCAGGACCAGCGACAGCGCGGCCGAAGCCAGCATCAGCACCGCCGCCCCGACGGCTACCGCTCCCATCGCCTCGACGAACGCGGTGCGGGCCGCTTCCGTCACCGAAGGCCCGGCTGTCAGCGCACCGCCCAGGGTCTCGCGAGCCACGGCCGGTGCGGACGCCGGCATCGCGCCGGTGTAGACCGCCGCACCCAGGGTGCCCAGGAGCGCCATGCCGAGCGCTCCGCCGAGCTCGGCTCCCGATTCGAGCACGGCGGCGGCCGAGCCGGCCCGTTCGGGCGGTGCGGCGCCGAGGGCCAGTTCGTTGGCGAGGGTCATCGCGGAGACGAGCCCGCCGGCGTAGACGGCACTGGCCACGATGACGACCCACAGGGGCGTGGCGCGGTCGATGCCGGCCAGCCAGGCGAAGCCGGCGGCGGCCACGAGGAACCCGCCGGCCATCACGTGCGCCCGGTCGGTCTTCTGGGCCAGCGCCGCGGCCGTGGGTGCGGCGGCCAGCACGCCCGCGGTCGGCACGAGGCTCCAGAGCGCCGCCTCCAACGGGCTCTGGCCCAGGACGGACTGCAGGTACTGGGTGAGGAAGACGGCGAAGCCGACCGTCGCCGCCATCGCGAGCAGGTTGGCCAGGACGGAGCCGCCGTAGGACCGGTTCCGCAGCAGAGCGAGGTCGACCATGGGGTGGGCGAGCCGCGCCTGCCGGCGGACGAACAGCAGACCGACGAGCAGCCCCACGGCCGCACCGCCCGCCGGAAGCGGCGCCCAGCCGTCCTCGGCCAGCTCCTTGACGCCGTGGATGAGCGGCAGCAGCGCGCCGAGCGAGAGGGCGGCGCTGAGGACGTCGAACCGTCCGGTGACGGCTCCCTTGGACTCGGGCAGCAGCAACGGCCCCAGGACGAGGAGGAGGGCCATGGCCGGCAGGTTGACGAGGAACACCGACCCCCACCAGAAGTGCTCCACGAGCGCGCCGCTGACCACGGGCCCGAGGGCGATGCCACTCGCCATCACCGAGGTCCACAGGGTGACGGCCTTCGCGCGCTGGGCCGGGTCGGCGAACAGCACCCGGATCAGGGCGAGCGTGGCGGGCATGAGGCAGGCCCCGGCGATGCCGAGCAGCGCACGGGCGCCGATCAGGGCGCCGGGGCTGTGCGCGTAGGCCGCGGCCACG
Source organism: Streptomyces sp. CB02980 (assembly GCF_014451325.2). Classification (GTDB taxonomy): domain Bacteria; phylum Actinomycetota; class Actinomycetes; order Streptomycetales; family Streptomycetaceae; genus Streptomyces. The sequence continues at coordinate 336,571 of NZ_JACSCH020000006.1, forward strand.
GAGGCGGCACCGAACAGCGCCGCGCCGCCGAGCAGGACCTTGCGCCGCCCGACGCGGTCCCCGAGCGCGCCCATGGTGACGAGGAGCCCGGCGAGGACGAAGCCGTAGATGTCGAGGATCCAGAGCTGTTCGGTGGCTCCCGGCCGCAGGTCGGCGCTGATGGAGGGGATGGCGAAGTAGAGGACGGACACGTCCATGGAGACGAGGAGCAGCGGCAGCATGAGGACGCCGAGGGCCGTCCATTCACGGCGGCCGGCGCGAGCGGGACCGGGCCCGGCGGCGGGCTCCGACTGTGCGGTGAGTGTCATGGGGAGGAGGGAAGCAGCGGTGTGTGTACGGTGCCACTCCCGCCCTAGTGCACCTGGACTCTTGGGGAGGAGAGGGCAGTTCAGGGGCGTGTACGGCTCTCTTGGTGCACTAGTACGCTCCCGTCATGACGACGCAACCGCCCTACCTCGCGATCGCCGCCGAACTCCGTCGCCGGGTGCAGGTGGGTGAGTTGGGCCCGGGCGACAGGCTCCCGTCGACGCGGGCGATCACCCGCGAGTGGGGCGTGGCCATGGCGACGGCCACGAAGGCGCTCGCGGTCCTGCGCCAGGAGGGCCTGGTCCGGCCGGAGCCGGGGGTGGGCACGGTGGTCGTGCCGGCGGCGAAGGGCGCCCGGGGCGAGGGCGGGACGGCGACTCCCCTCGCCCGCGCGGAGATCGTCACCTCGGCCCTCGAACTCGCCGACACGGAAGGGCTGCACGCCCTGACGATGCGCAGGGTGGCGACGAAGCTCGGCGTCTCGACCATGGCCCTGTACCGCCACGTCCCGGGCAAGCCGGAGCTGGTCCGTCTGATGACGGACGCGGCCTGCGGCGAGGTCCCGCTCGGTCCGGTGCCGGCGCACTGGCGGACGGGCCTGGAGCAGGGGGCGCGCTGGCTGCGTGACGTGTACGCCCGGCACCCGTGGCTGGCGCACGCGATGGCCTCGTACACGCGGCCCGTGGCGACGCCGAACGCGATGGCGTACACGGAGTGGGTGCTGCGGGCCATGAGGGGCACACCGCTCACCCACACCCAGAAGCTCCACACCCATCTGACGATCTTCGCCTACGTCCAGGGGCTGTCGATGGCGGACGATCTGGAGGAGCAGGCCCGACAGGATTCGGGCATCTCTGACGGCGAGTGGATGGAACAGAACGAGCCACGATTCGACGCGATCCAATCGGGTGGCTCGTACCCGGAGTTGGCCTCGGTGACAAGCGGTGGCGGGTTCGGTCTCGATCTGCGGACGCTCTTCGAATTCGGGCTCGGGCGAACATTGGACGGCATCGCGTCCTTGATCGATGAAACGTCCGCTTAACGAACACGGCCTTACGAGCAGCGAACGATTTCCGGCCAACTTGTCGACGCGCTCCTGACAGGTCCTCGTCATTCCTGTCACTCTCTCCCCGGCTCTTCGCACCACAGTTCGCTGCTTCACCCGAACGTGCTCCACAGCTCTGCTTGCTCCGCCCGGATGGGCCGACCCAGTCCGCCGGTACCCCCCTCGCAAGAAGGAGTCTGCGTGAGATCCACGCCCAGCCGTCGCGCCACCGCGACCGGCGCTCTGATCGCTGCCGCTGCCATGCTCACCGTGAGCGTCCAGACGGGCGCCGCCACCGCGGCCGACGCCCCCTGGAGCATCGCCCCGAAGGCCCAGCAGGGCACCTCGGCGAACCCCGGCAAGCTCCCGGCCGACCTCACTCCCGCCGAGCGCACCGCGCTCATCAAGGCGGCCGACGCCGACAAGGCCGCCAAGGCCAAGGAACTCGGCCTCGGCGCCCAGGAGAAGCTGGTCGTCCGTGACGTCGTGCAGGACCGCGACGGCACGACCCACACGCGCTACGAGCGCACCTACGCCGGACTGCCCGTCCTGGGCGGCGACCTGATCGTCGCCGAGACCAAGGCCGGCGCCACCACCGGTGTCACCAAGTCCTCCCGCGCGGAGCTCAAGAACATCTCCACCTCCGCCACCCTGGCCCCGGCCGCCGCCGAGAAGCAGGCCGTCGGCCTCGCCCAGGCGGACGGCTCCGACAAGGCCAAGGCCGACCGCGCCCCGCGCAAGGTCGTCTGGGCGGCCAACGGCACCCCCGTCCTCGCGTACGAGACCGTCGTCGGCGGCCTCCAGCACGACGGCACCCCGAACGAGCTGCACGTCGTGACGGACGCGAAGACCGGCGCGAAGCTCTTCGAGTGGCAGGGCATCGAGACCGGCACCGGCAACACGCAGTACAGCGGCCAGGTGACCCTCGGCACCGCGCCCTCGTACACGCTGACCGACACCGGTCGCGGCAACCACAAGACGTACAACCTCAACGGCGGTACGTCCGGCACCGGCACGCTGTTCAGCAACACCACCGACGTGTGGGGCAACGGCACGCCGCAGAACAAGGAGACGGCGGGCGCCGACGCGCACTACGGCGCCGCGCTCACCTGGGACTACTACAAGAACGTGCACGGCCGCACCGGCATCAAGGGTGACGGCGTCGGCGCGTACTCCCGGGTCCACTACGGCAACGCGTACGTCAACGCCTTCTGGTCGGACTCCTGCTTCTGCATGACGTACGGCGACGGCGCGGGCAACGTCAAGCCGCTGACCTCCATCGACGTGGCGGCGCACGAGATGACGCACGGCGTCACCGCCAACACCGCCGGCCTGATCTACAGCGGCGAGTCCGGCGGCCTCAACGAGGCCACCTCGGACATCTTCGCGGCGGCCGTCGAGTTCTACGCCAACAACGCCCAGGACCAGGGCGACTACCTCGTCGGCGAGAAGATCGACATCCGCGGCAACGGCACCCCGCTCCGCTACATGGACAAGCCGAGCAAGGACGGCTCGTCCAAGGACGCCTGGTACTCGGGCCTCGGCGGCATCGACGTCCACTACTCCTCGGGCCCGGCGAACCACTGGTACTACCTGCTCTCCGAGGGCAGCGGCGCCAAGACCGTCAACGGCGTGAACTACGACTCGCCGACCTCCGACGGCCTGCCCGTCACCGGCATCGGCCGTGACAAGGCCTCGCTGATCTGGTTCAAGGCGCTCACCACCAAGTTCGGCTCCTCCACCAACTACGCCGGCGCCCGCACGGGCACCGTCGCGGTGGCCACCGAGCTGTACGGCGCCGGCAGCCCCGAGGTGCTCGCGGTCGAGCACGCCTGGGCCGGCATCAACGTCGGTTCCCGCCCGGGTGGCGGCGAGCCGCAGCCCGGCAAGGTCTTCGAGAACACCGCCGACGTGTCCATCCCGGACAACGGCGCCGCGGTGACCTCGACGGTCAACGTCACGGGTGTCACGGGCAACGCGCCCTCCGCCCTCAAGGTGGACGTGAACATCGTCCACACCTACCGCGGTGACCTCGTCGTCGACCTCGTCGCCCCGGACGGCTCGGTCTACAGCCTGTCCAACCGGTCCGGCGGCAGCGCCGACAACATCGTCCAGACCTTCACCGTGAACGCCTCCTCCGAGGTCGCCAACGGTGCCTGGAAGCTCCGCGTCCAGGACAAGGCCTCGATCGACACCGGCTACATCAACAGCTTCAAGCTCACCTTCCCGTAAGCCCGCGAGCGGGCCGACGGGTGAGTGAGTGACCCGAGTCACAAGTGCCGGACGCCCGGAGGGATCCTTCCCTCCGGGCGTCCGTGCGTCCCCGCCTCCGCACGGGCCCCTCCGTACCCTGGAACCCATGATCAAGGTGCTGCTGGCCGACGACGAGACGATGATCAGGGCCGGGGTGCGGGCCATCCTCGCCACCGACCCCGGGATCGAGGTGGTCGCCGAGGCCGGCGACGGCCACGAGGCCGTCGAACTCGCCCGCGAGCACCGCCCCGACGTCGTCCTCCTGGACATCCGGATGCCCCGGCTCGACGGACTCGGCGCGGCCGAGGAGCTGCGCGGGGCCGTCCCGGGCACGGCCGTCGTCATGCTCACCACCTTCTCCGAGGACGCGTACATCGCACGCGCCCTCGGCAGCGGCGTCAGCGGCTTCCTGCTCAAGTCCGGGGACCCGCGCGAACTGATCGCCGGGGTCCGGGCCGTGGCCGGCGGCGGCGCCGCCCTCTCCCCCACCGTCGCCCGCCGGGTCATCGACACCCTCGGGGGCGAACGCCTCACCCGCGCGGCCGCGGCGCGCGCCCGCCTCGACCGGCTCACCGGCCGTGAGCGGGAGGTCGTCGCCCTGCTCGGCGCCGGGCTCTCCAACCAGGAGATCGCGGACCGCATGTACGTCGTCGAGGGCACCGTCAAGGCCCATGTGAGCGCCGTGCTCGGCCGGCTCGGCCTGCGCAACCGGGTGCAGCTCGCGGTCCTCGCGTACGAGGCGGGCCTGGTGACCGATGCGTGAGGCACCGCGCGAGCCGGTCCGCGAGCGCCTCTTCGACCTCCTCCTGTGGCTGCTGCTCTGCGTACCCGTCCTGCTGAAGTCCGACCCGAACGACGGCGGCAGCTGGCCCCGGGTCGCCGTGGGCGTGGTGGTCCTCGCGGGCTGCGTCGCGATCAGCCGGAGGTGGCCGTTGGTGTCGCTCGCGGCCACGGTCGCGGCGAGCCTGCCGGCCACCCTGGAGCTGTTCACCCCCTCGTACAGCCTGGCCCTGGTCGCCTTCGGATACCTCGCGGGGCGGCGCCAGGAGCACACCCGGGCGGCGCTCTGGCTGTTCGGCGCGATCGCGGCCTCGGGCCTCGCCCTCACCTGGGTCACCCGTACCTCGCTCGGCCAGTGGTTCACCCTGCTGCTCGCGCTCGCCCTCGCCGTCGTCGCGCCCTGGCTGATCGGCCGGTACGTGCGCCAGTACGACCGCCTCGTGCAGAGCGGCTGGCAGCTGGCGGACCGGATGGAGCACGAGCAGGCGGCGGTCGCCGACCGGGAGCGGCTGCGGGAGCGGTCCCGGATCGCGGGCGACATGCACGACTCGCTCGGCCACGACCTGGCCCTGATCGCCATCCGCGCGGGCGCCCTGGAGGTCTCCCCCGACCTCGGCCCCGACCAGCAGCGGGCGGTGGGCGAGCTGCGCCGCGCGGCGGCGGACGCGACGGCCCGGCTGCGGGACATCATCGGCGTCCTGCGCGAGGAGGACGACGCGGCGCCGACGAGCCCGGCCGGCGAGACGGTCGAGGAACTGGCGGCCCGCGCCCGCGCGTCGGGGCTCACGGTCACCCTCGCCACGACACCGGTGCCCACGCTGCCGGGGATGTCGGGGCTCGCCCTGCACCGGGTCGTGCAGGAAGGTCTCACCAACGCGGCCAAGCACGCGCCCGGCGCGGCGGTCTCGCTCGCCGTCACCCCGGAGGGGGACGAGGCGGCGACGGTACGGGTCGAGGTGGTCAGCGGTCCCGGCACGGGCGGGCCCTCCCTCGGGTCCGGCTCCGGTGGCACCGGCCTCGTCGGCCTCGGCGAGCGCGTCCGCCTCGCCGGCGGCACCCTCGCCCACCGCGCCACCGAGGACGGCGGCTTCGCCCTGACCGCCGTGCTGCCCCGCAAGGCCCCCGCACCGCTGCCCGCCGCCCCCACCTCGGCCAGGGAACTGGACCTGGCGCGCCGAGAGGTCCGCAAGGGCCTGGCGCGGGCGATCTGGATCCCGCTCGCGCTCCTCGCCGCACTCGGCGCGCTGATGCTGGGGGTCGCCGCGTGGACGCAGGCCCAGTCGTACCTGGAGCCGGACGACTACGCGAGGATCCGGATCGGCCAGACGCCCGCGCAGCTCGACGAGACCGTCGACGACTGGCCCGAGCATCCGCTGGACGGCGCACCGCAGGTGGCTCCGCCGGAGCCGTCCGGGATGGACGAGTGCCGGTACTACCGCTCGACGATGCTGGCCGCCGTGCCGGTGTACCGGCTGTGCTTCGTCGCCGGGCACCTCGCCGACAAGGCCGAGGTGCCCTAGGCGCCGAGCTGCTTTGGGCCGAGATGTCCCGGGCCGAGATGTCCCGGGCCGGGGTGTCCCGGGCCGGGGTGTCCCGGGCCGGGGTGTCCCGGGCCGGGGTGCGGTCGCGGTCGCGGTCCTACCGGAGCAGCACCCCCGCGCCCTCCCCCGTCGTCTCCTCCGGCAGGGCCACCAGGCCCAGTTCCCCCGGGTGGGCGAGGAGCGGATGGGAGGGGCGGACGCGGACCGTGCAGCCGAAGGTGCCGGTGCGGTCGAGTGCCAGGGTGCCCGCGTACGGCTGCCGGCCCTCCAGGTCCGGGCCGCCCGCCGGCTTCAGCGGGACGGTACGGGTGTCGGCGAGGGTGTCGTCGGCGTCGACCCGGCCGGTGACGGCCTGCACCTCGACGTCGTCGGGGGCGAGGGCGCCGAGGGCGACCCGGACCCGGACGACCGGTGTCGCGCCGAGCTCCGCGTCGGCGAGGTCGTCCGCGAGGTCGTCGCCGACCTCGACGCGGTCGACGGTCACCTTGGGCCAGGCCTCCCGGACCCGGGCCTTCCAGGCGGCGAGGTCCCGCGCCCGCTCCGGGGTGAGCTCCCGGCGGGCGGCCGCGGCGGGGACGTAGAGCCGCTCGACGTACTCGCGGACCATGCGGTCGGCGAGCACCTTCGGGCCGAGGTCGGTGAGGGTGCGGCGGACCATCGCCGTCCAGCCGGCCGGGACGCCGTCGGGGCCCCGGTCGTAGAAGCGGGGGGCGACCCTGCGTTCGATCAGCTCGTAGAGGGCGGCGGCCTCCAGGTCGTCGCGGCGGTCCTCGTCCGCGGCGGCGGCCCCGTCGGCGGTCGGGATGGCCCAGCCGAAGTCCGGCTCGAACCACTCGTCCCACCAGCCGTCGAGGACGGAGAGGTTGAGGCAGCCGTTGAGCGCGGCCTTCATACCGCTGGTGCCGCAGGCCTCCAGGGGGCGGAGGGGGTTGTTGAGCCAGACGTCGCAGCCGGGGTAGAGGCCGCGGGCCATCGCCATGCCGTAGTCGGGCAGGAAGACGATCCGGTGCCGGACCCGGGGGTCGTCGGCGAACCGGACGAGTTCCTGCACGAGCCGCTTCCCGCCGTCGTCGGCGGGGTGCGCCTTGCCCGCGACGACGAGCTGCACCGGCCGGTCCGGGTGCAGGAGCATCGCCCGCAGCCGGTCCTTGTCCCGCAGCATGAGGGTGAGCCGCTTGTACGAGGGGACCCGGCGGGCGAAGCCGATGGTGAGGACGTCGGGGTCGAGGACGGAGTCGGTCCAGCCGAGTTCGGCGGCTGCCGCTCCGCGCTGCCGCCAGGACGCCCGCAGCCTCTCCCGTACGTCGGTCACGAGCTTTTCGCGCAGGGTGCGGCGGAGTTCCCACAGCTCGCGGTCGGCGGGGTCGGGGCCGAGCCGGCCGACCTCGGGGGCGACCCAGGTGGGGGCGTGGACGCCGTTGGTGATCGAGGTGATCGGCACCTCGCCGGCGTCGAAGCCCGGCCAGAGCCCGGCGAACATGGCCCGGCTGACGGCCCCGTGGAGGGTGGAGACGCCGTTGGCGCGCTGGGCGAGGCGCAGGCCCATGGCGGCCATGTTGAAGACGCCGGGTTCGCCGCCCAGCGGGGTCTCGTCGCCGAGCGCGAGGACCTTCCCGGTGTCGACGCCTGGCAGCGCGCCGTCCTCGCCGAGGTGGCGGGCGACCAGGGTGCGGTCGAAGCGGTCGATGCCGGCCGGGACGGGGGTGTGGGTGGTGAACACGGTCCCGGCGCGGACGGTCTCCAGGGCGCTGTCGAAGTCGAGTCCCTCGCCCTGGAGTTCGCGGATGCGTTCGAGGCCGAGGAAGCCGGCGTGGCCCTCGTTGCTGTGGAAGACCTCGGGCGCGGGGGTGCCGGTGAGCCGGGTGTACGTACGGACGGCGCGGACGCCGCCGATGCCGAGCAGCATCTCCTGGAGCAGCCGGTGCTCGCTGCCGCCGCCGTACAGCCGGTCGGTGACGCTCCGTTCGCCGGGGGCGTTCTCCTCGACGTCGGAGTCGAGCATCAGGAGGGGGACGCGGCCGACCCGCGCGATCCAGAGGTGGGCGTGCAGACTGCGCCCGCCGGGCAGGGCGAGGGTGATCCGGGCGGGGGCGCCGTCGGCCTCGCGGAGCAGGGTGACCGGCAGCTCGCCGGGGTCGAGGACGGGGTACTGCTCCTGCTGCCAGCCGTCCCGGCCGAGGGACTGGCGGAAGTAGCCGTGCCGGTAGAGCAGGCCGACGCCGATGAGCGGGACGCCGAGGTCGCTGGCGGACTTGAGGTGGTCGCCGGCGAGGATGCCGAGGCCGCCGGAGTACTGGGGCAGGGCGGCGGTGACGCCGAACTCGGGCGAGAAGTAGGCGAGGGCGGCGGGCGCACCGGTGGCCTGCCGCTGGTACCAGCGGGGGGCGTGCAGATACGTGTCGAGGTCCTCGGCGGCGGCCCGGACCCGGGCCAGGAAGTCCCGGTCGGCGGCGAGCGCGGCGAGCCGGGGGGCTTCGAGGGCGCCGAGGATCCGGACGGGGTCGGTGCCGCCGGACGTCGTGGCCGGGCCGGTGGGTTCGAGGGACTCGAAGAGGGCGCGGGTGGGTTCGTGCCAGGACCAGCGCAGGTTGTGCGCGAGCTCGGCGAGGGGTCGAAGGGTGTCGGGGAGGACGGGACGCACGGTGAATCGACGGATTGCCTTCACGCGTTCCACCTTCGCAGGCGAGTACGGAGCGGAGTGGACGCACCACGCTGTGCGTCCGTCGTTCCGCTCAGACCTTAGGGCACACCGTTCCCGCCGTGCGACGGCGCACGGGGAGCGGTGGGGCGCGTGTCAGCCGATGGCCGGGAGGGGGATCTCGTACGGGGAGCCCTGGTTGACGGTCGCCGGGTCGAAGGCGCCGGTGGCGGCGTACCGGCAGGCGATGGCGGCGAGTTCCTCGGCGGGGATGACCTCGTGGATGTCGGTGAAGCCGTGCGGGGCGCGCGCGTGCGCGAGGTCGATGACGACCTCGGGGCCCAGTCGGCGGTTGGCCCGCTGGAGCGCGGTGGTGACGGGGCGGCGGTCCCGCTCGTAGGCGGCGAGGCCGTCCTCGGGGTCGGCGTGCCGGGCGAGGGCGTGGGCGAGGGCGCGCGCGTCGACGATCGACTGGGTCGCCCCGTTGGAGCCGATCGGGTACATGGCGTGGGCGGCGTCGCCGATGAGGGTGGTGCGGCCGTGGGTCCACCGGTCGAGCGGCTCGCGGTCGACCATCGGGTACTCGTACGCGGAGTCGGCGGCGCGCAGGATGTCGGGGACGCTGACGCCGTCGAACTCCCAGCCCTCGTAGAACGGGAGGAACGTCTCGACGGGGACGGACCGGTTCCAGTCGCCGAGGAGCCGCTCCTCCCCCGCGGCCGTCCCGGCCCCGCACGTGCGCTCGGCCGGGCGGGCGAGCGCCCAGTTCACCAGGACCTCCCGGTCGGGCCCGGTCGGCCGGCCCATCGGGTAGACGACGGCCTTCTGCCGGTCGTCGCCGGCGATGAGCATGAACGAGCCCACCGCCCTCGCCGGCATCCGGGACACCCCCCGCCACACCAGCATCCCGTTCCACGGCGGCCCGCCCTCCCCCGGGTGCAGCGCCGCCCGTACCGTCGAGCGGATGCCGTCCGCGCCGACGAGCACGTCCGGTTCGAGGGAGGCGCGGCCGTGCACGGCGCCCTCCCGGTGTTCGAGCCGCAGCCGGGGCCGCCCGTCCGGCGTCGGCTCCACGCCGCTCACCCGGACCCCGGTGACCAGGGCGGCGGGGCCGAGCCTGGCCCGTACCGCGCCGGCGAGGACCTGCTGGAGGTGCCCGCGGTGGACCGACAGCTGCGGCCAGAGGTAGCCCGCGCCGAGGCCGCGCGGTTCCCGGGATATCAGCCCGCCGGAGCGGTGGTAGTAGCGCAGTTCGCGGGTGCGCAGGGCGCCCGCCTCCAGCGCGTCGAGCAGGCCGAGCGCGTCCAGTTCGCGGACGGCGTTCGGCATCAGGTTGAGCCCGGCGCCGACCGGGCGGATCGCGGGCGCCGTCTCCACGACCGTCACCCGCTCGAAGCCGGCGGCGTGCAGGGAGAGGGCGGTGGTGAGGCCGGCGATGCCGCCGCCGGCGATCACGATGTGCGGGCTCTGCCCGTAGTCCGGCGCCGGACTACGGCGGTGGACCGGGAGGAACGCGGAGGGGGTGTGGGGGGACATGACGACTGCTCCTTCGGCGCCGCTACGCGGCCGACGGCCCGACGGGGGCCCCTGCGGGACGGCGCCGCACGGTCGCGCGGCGCACCATGGTCTCGTTCTCCCTGGTCAGATCCAGGATCGAGCGCAGCAGCGCGACCGGGGCCCCGCCGCTGCCCTCCTCGTACAGCCGGGTCTCCTCGCTGTACGCCTTGCGGGCGATGCCGAGGTGCCGGGCGCGGAAGGTCTTCAGGAGGCGCAGCACCCGGCCGAGTGCCTCCGCAGACGCGGTCAGCGAGGGTGGCAGCCGGTCCGCGCCCTCCCAGCTGACGGCGGCCGACAGTTTGCTCACCGCCGAGACCCCGCCCCGGTGCCGGGTGTGGAAGGCGCGCCAGGCCGGCAGCGCGTACGGCACGGACTCCGCGAGGAAGGCCTCGTAGGCGGAGTCGGAGCGGTCGCACTGCCACAGCGTCAGATCGACCAGCCAGAGCGGCACCTGTGCGGCGGCCGGGCCGAGGTAGTCCCGGCCGTCCACCTCGACGTCCTCGAAGTAGGGGCGCAGGGTGGCCGCGAAGTACTCCGGGGACACCTGCTCCACCGTGAGGTCGATGGAGTCGACCATCGCCCGCACATGACGGGCCACCCGGTCGAGGGCGGTGGCGAAGCCCGGGTCGTACGGTTCGAGGCGGGCGACCCGGCCGCAGTCGTCGACCGCGGCGACGAGGCCGGGGAAGACCATCCGTACCGCGTCCTGGAGCCGGGCCTCCGTCGGGTCTCCGGTGTAGGAGCGGCGGCGGGGGCCGGGCGGGTTCCAGGTCGTGTAGTGGTGGACGGTGTCCCTCGGCACCATGTCGGTGCGACGGCCGAGGAGTTCGAGGACGGGCAGCGCCTCGGGCACGGCGGCGAGGGGCTGTACGCCGTGTCGTTTCAGCGAGCCGAGGAGGATGCCGAGGTCCCGCATGGCGGCGAGCGCGTGGCCGACGCTCCACTGGGCGGCCCGTTCGATGTCCGGCACCAGGGCGCGCAGCGCGACGGTGAGCGCGGCGACGTCGGCGTCGGCGTTCATCGCGGGCACGGCGGCGAGCAGGCCGTCGGCGCCGAGCGGGTCGGCGGTGCGGATGTCCTCGGTGCGGTGACGCGGGTCGCCCAACAGCACGGGGGCTCCTCTTTTTCGGGGCTCGGTTCGCCGAAGAGGCACGGCTCACTGGCCGGTGGTCGTGGGCAGTGTTCTGGTGGGGGGCGGGTCAGCGGCGGTCCGGGACTCGATGTCCGGGGGACGCTTCCGGAACCCGTCTCTGCGGGTGGAGGCGTACGGAGAGGAGTGCGGCCGCGGCGGCGAAGGCGGCGCCGGTGAGCAGGGCGGCGCGGTATCCGGAGGTCTCGGCGGCCGCGCGGGCCGCGTCGACGGCCTCCGAACGGCTCGTGGCGACGGCCACCAGGACGGCGAGGCCGAGGACGGAGCCGAACTGCTGGCTGGTGTTGACGAGTCCGGAGGCGAGTCCGGTCTCCTCGGCCGCGGCCTCCGCCGTGGCCGCCACGTTCGTGGTGACCACGACGAGCGGCAGGGCGGCGCCCAGGAGCAGGCTCGGGGCGAGGACGGTGCTCGCGAAGCCGCCGTCGGGGGTGAGGGCCAGGGCCAGCCACAGGGTCCCCGCGCACAGCAGGACGAACCCCAGGGTCATCGTCCGGTGCAGGCCGATGCGGAAGATGAGCCGGCCGGTCTGCGGGGCGACCGCGACGACGACGAGCGACAGCGGCAGCAGGCCGAGGCCGCCGCCGAGGGGCGGGTACCCGAGGACGTTCTGGAGGTAGAGGCTGACCAGGAAGAACATCGGGAACAGGGTCGTCTGGGCGAGCGCGGCCAGGGTGTTGGACAGCCGGAGCGCGGGCCGGGCCAGGACGGACGGCGGGACGAGGGGCGCGGCGGCCCGGGCCTCGACGGCGGTGAAGACGAGCAGCAGCGCGAGGCCCGCTCCCCCGGCGCCGAGGGTACGGGCGGACAGCCACCCGGCGTCGGCCGCGCCGACCAGCGCGTAGGCGACGAGTCCGATCCCGGCGGTCGCGGTGAGCGCCCCGGCGAGGTCGAAGCCGCCGTGCCGGACAGGGCCGGTGCGGCGGTCGAGGACCAGCAGGGCGAGGACGGCGAGGACGGCCGCGAGCAGGACGTTCAGCCAGAACGTGGAGCGCCAGCCGAGCAGGTCGGTGACGACGCCGCCGAGGACCGTGCCGAGGACCCCGCCGAGGCCGCCCATCGCGGCGAAGGCGCCGAGCGCCCTGTGCCGGGCGGGCCCGTCGGGGAAGAGCAGGAGGAGCAGGGCGAAGGCGGCGGCCGCGGCGAGCGCGGCGCCGACGCCCTGGGCGGCGCGGGCCGCGACGAGGGCGTCGGCACCGGGGGCGAGACCACCGGCGGCGGAGGCGACGGCGAGCAGGCCGAGGCCGCCGAGGAAGACCCGCCGGTGGCCGAGGAGGTCGGCGATCCGGCCGCCGAGGAGGAGGAGTCCGCCGAAGGTGATGAGGTAGGCGTTGGCGACCCAGGAGAGGTCCGCGGAGCCGGTGGCGAGGTCCTCGCCGACGGACGGCAGCGCGACGTTGACGATCGCGGTGTCCATGATGAGCAGCAGCTGGGTGGCGGCGAGCAGGGCGAGTGCCCCGCGCCGTGGTGCCGGTGCCGTCGTCACCGGGTCGTCCCGAGGCCGTAGCCGTCGAGACAGGCCTGGGCGAGGTTCTCGCAGTCGTCGGCTGCGCCGGCCCAGGTCTGCATGGTCAGGTAGACGTGCGGGGCGCCGTGGTAGAAGCGCTCGTACTGTTCGTGGCGTCCGGCGAACTCGGAACCGAGGGCGTCCCAGGCGAGCTTGAGGAGTTTGACGCGGTCCTCGGCGGGGTGGCCGGTGGTGCCGAAGTAGCGGCGGACCAGGGGCCCGAGTTCGGGGTGGAGGAGGTCACGGCCGCTGGCGGGCAGCTGGACGAGGGAGCCGCCCGCGAGGAGCCTGATGTCCTGGACGGCCCGCGGGTAGAGCTCGCCGGCCATGATCCGCTGGGCGAAGGAGATGTCCTGCCCGGGGCGGACGCCGCCGCGCCCGCCGTCGACCTCCTCGTACGAGGCCTCGGCGGCGAGCACGAAGGCCTTGGCCTGGGCGACCGTGCCGAGGAGCCGGCCGACGGTCTGGGTGACGGGCGGGAGGCTCTCGGTGCCGTTCGAGCGGGTGATGAGGATCGCGAGTCCGGTGAGGAACTCCAGCTTGGTCCAGAAGCGGGTCGCGGACTGGTGGACGAGGTTGAGGTAGGCGGGGGTCTGCCACCAGACGGCGCCGGTGGTGGCCGGGTCGCGGTGGGTGAGGACCCGTTCCCAGGGCACGAAGACGTCCTCGCAGACCAGCATCGCGTCGTTCTCGTCGTACCGGGAGGACAGCGGGTGGTCGAAGACGGACCGGGAGCGTTCCTCGTACGAGGTGCGGGAGATCAGCTTGAGGCCGGGGGTGTCGAGCCGTACGGCGAAGGTCAGGGCGTGCGCGAGGTCGTCGGCGGCGAGCGGCTCGATGGTGCCGACGAGGATCTCGTCGGCGAAGACGGCGCCCGTGCCGACGGTCTTGGCGCCGCGGACGACGATCCCGCCGTCCCGTTCCGCCACGACCCGCAGGGTGAGGTCCTCGCCGCCGTGCCCCGGGGGCGGGTTGCCGAGGGTGAAGGCGCAGTGCAGATCGCCCTCGGTGAGCCGGCGGTGGAAGGCGAGGGCGTGCTCGGCGCCGTCGAATGTCCCGCCGGTGAAGACGGCGGGCGCGGCGGCGAACCCGGCCGCGCCGGCGGCCATGTAGTCGGGGGTGCGGCCGAGGAAGCCGAAACCGGCCCGGGCCGTGGTGCGGAAGGCGCGGCGGCGGGCGACGAGGTCCTCGTACGAGCGGGGCACGGCGTACGCGCGGCGCACCCCGCCCTGGACGAGGACGGGGTGGTGGACGGGGTCGTCGGCGAGGTCGTAGAGCCCGGCGAAGGAGGCCGCGGTGGACCGGAAGGCGGGGTGGGCGGTGACGTCCTCGACCCGTGCCCCGTCGAGCCAGATCTCGCGCCCGTCGCGCAGCCCCTCCAGATACTCCTGCCCGGACCTCGTCACCGGTGTATCGCCTCTCCTCGGGTGTCACGGCTGTGCCGGTCCCGAGCCTGTCCGGGGCGACCCGTCCGGACAATGAGCGTCCGTCCAGGGGTCCTTAAGAACCGGCCAGGGAATCCCGAAGATGTCAGGTCGGTGGATCCGGGGCGGCGCGGACGCCCGGAGGGCACCGCCCGGACGGCCGGCCGCCGGCCGTTCCGGAGGGCCGGTCCGCCCCCCTTCAGGCGGCCCGGTCGGCTCCCGAGCGGTACTCCCCCGGGGTGACCCCGAACCATTTGCGGAAGGCGAGGTGGAAGCCGACGGCGCTCTGGTAGCCGACGCGGGCGGGCACGGCCGACTGCGGGAGGGAGGTCTCGGTGAGGAGCCGGCCGGCCTCCTGCATGCGGCGGGCGGCGAGGTACCGGGCCGGTGACTCGCCGACCAGGTCGCGGAAGGAGGCGGTGAAGGCGGAGCGGGACATGCCGACCTCCCGGGCGAGGGAGTCGATGGTCCAGGGTTCGGCGAACCGGGTGGCCATCATGACGACGGCCCGGCTGATCCCGGGGTGCCGGAGCAGCGGCAGCGAGGCCGGGTTGCCCGCGAGTTCGCGGAGCAGCGGCCGGAGCGCCAGGACCAGGGCCATCTCGAAGGCGCGCAGGGTGATGAGCCGGTCGCCGGGGCCGACGGGCCGGTCCGGGGCGGCGAGCAGCCGCAGGGTGTCGCGGAGCAGCGGCTCGCGGGCGACCTGGGGTCCGTCGAGGACGAGTGCCCAGGGCAGCGAGGTGTAGAGGCCGGTGGCGGCGCTGGCGTCGTAGTGCAGTCCGGCGCAGAGCAGCCGGCTCTCGGGGCCGCTGCCCTCGATGACGATCTCGCCGGAGGTGCCGGGATGCCGCTCGGGCAGGACGGCCTTGAGCGGGAGGCCCTGGCGGTCGGGCCGGTCGGAGAGGCGGTGCGCGGTGCCGGTCGGGAAGACGACGAGGTCGCCGGCGTGCAGTTCGACCGGGGCCTCGGCCTCGGTGGTGATCCAGCAGTCGCCCTCGACGACGTAGTGGAGGACGGCGCAGCTGCGTTCGGCGTCGCCCTCGATGGCCCAGGGGGCGCGGACGTGCCAGCGGCTGTCGAACACTCCGGTGAGCCGGAGGGGTTTGAGCAGTTCGCTCAGCAGGTCGTCCTGCTCTTCCAGCTCGGGCTGCTGTGCGTGACGGTCGGTTCCCACGATTGCCATGGACGATCCTTCAACTTCCGCCCCGGTTTGTTAATTGAACGGCCGAAGCCGTGGCGGCGAGCCTGGAAAGACGCCGACACCACAGCCGGGAAAGTCTATCGAAGGGCCTCAGACACACATGTCCAGTGAGAATCCGATGCGGGTGGCGGTCGTGGGCGCGACGGGGTTCCAGGGGGGTGCAGTGGCCCGCCTGCTCGCCGAGCGGCACCACCGGGTCCGCACCCTGACACGGCGGCCGTCGGCGGACCGGCCGCCGCTTCCGGGGGCCTCCTTCCTCGCCGGCGATCTGGGCCGGCCGGACGACGTGCGGCAGCTCTTCGAGGGGTCGACGCACGCGTTCATGACGATGCCGCTGGTGTACGAGAGCGAGCGGGTGGAGGCGTACGCGCGGAACGTCGCGGCGGCGGCCCTCGAGGCGGGCACCGAGCGGCTGGTCTTCAACGCCAACACCCGCATCCCGCTGGGTCCGACGGACGTCGCCGCCTTCGAGACGCGGCGGCTGGCGGAGCGGGTGCTGCGGGACAGCGGGGTGCCGCTGGTGGTGATCCGGCCGCCGGTGTACCTGGACAACCTGTTCTCGCCGTGGAACGGGCCGGCCCTGGTCGACGACGGTGTGCTCGCCTATCCGCTGCCTGCGGCCGCGCGGACGGCGTGGCTGTCGCACCGGGGCCTGGCCGAGGCGGCGCTCGCGGCGCTCAGCCGGGAGGACCTGGAGGGCCGGACGTTCGACATCGGCGGCGAACGCTCCCTGACGGGCGGTGAGCTCGCGGCGGCGTTCGGCCGGGGGCTCGGCCGGGCGGTGCGGTACGAGGAGCTGGATCCGGCCGCTTTCGAACGGAGCCTCGCCCAGCTGCTCGGCCCGGAGACGGCGGCCGGGGTGGCCGGGATCTACCACTTCATGGCGAGCGGCGCCGATCCGCTCCTGATGGCGGACGACGACGGCGTGTCGACGGAGGTCCTGGCCCTCGAACCGCCCCCGGTGGAGGAATGGGTGGCCCGCCAGCCCTGGCAGGTCTGGTCTTCCGACACCTCGCCGCAGCACTGACCGCGGCACTGATCCGCAGCACGGCCCGCGGCATGTCCGCCCACGCAGAACAGGCCCCGCCCCACAAGGGCGGGGTCTTTTCTTTGTCCGGGTCATGTGCTTGCCGCATCGGCTACGCCCTAGTAGTTAACAAAGCGCCTGGATTGCCCACCCGAGGACGGTGGGAAGGCTTCACCGGTAATCCTCCGAACCCTTCTCCCCGTGACCCCTGTTCATCCCTGTGGACCCCCCATCCGAGTGAACGCGGACAGGAGCGGCCATGCCCGCAACCCGTCGGCCGTCGACGGAGCTAGAAAGAGCGCACAACCACCACCCGCACCCCCGTAACCCGTCAGGTGATGCTGTGAATCCGCTCATGGGACGCATTCCCGTACTGGACGTACGCCCGCTGGTCGACTGTGGCCGGCACCCCGCGAAAGCGGTGGCCGGAGAGTCCTTCGAGGTGACGGCGACCGTCTTCCGCGAGGGCCACGACGCGGTCGCCGCCAATGTCGTGCTGCACGGCCCGTCGGGCCGCCCCGGCCCCTGGACCCCGATGCGCGAACTGGCCCCGGGAACCGACCGGTGGGGGGCCGAGGTCACCCCGGACGCCGAGGGCCTGTGGACGTACACCGTCGAGGCGTGGAGCGACCCGGTGGCCACCTGGCGCCACACGGCGAAGATCAAGATCCCGGCCGGGATCGACTCCGAACTGGTCCTCGCCGAGGGCGCCGAGTTGCACGAGAGGGCGGCGAAGGGCGTCCCGAAGAAGGGCGGCGCCCGGGAGGCCGTGCTCGCCGCCGCGGACGCGCTGCGCGACGCATCACGGCCGGCCGCGGTCCGGCTCGCGGCGGCCCTGAACCCCCGGGTCGTCGAGTCCCTCGACCGCCATCCGCTGCGCGAACTCCTCACGTCCTCCCCCACGTTGCCCCTTCAGGTGGAGCGTGAGCGCGCCCTGTTCGGCTCCTGGTACGAGCTCTTCCCGCGCTCGGAGGGCGTACGGAAGATCAAGGGCCGTACGGTTCCGGGGAACTTCCGTACCGCCGCCGAGCGGCTCCCGGCGGTGGCGGCGATGGGCTTCGACGTGGTCTACCTGCCCCCGGTGCACCCCATCGGCGAGACCCACCGCAAGGGCCCCAACAACTCCCTCTCCGCGGCGCCCAACGACGTCGGCGTGCCGTGGGCGATCGGTTCGCCGGAGGGCGGCCACGACGCGCTCCACCCGGACCTGGGGACCTTCGAGGACTTCGACGCCTTCGTGGCGCGGGCCCGGGAGCTGCGTCTGGAGATCGCCCTGGACTTCGCGCTCCAGTGCTCTCCGGACCACCCGTGGGTGGAGAAGCACCCGGAGTGGTTCCACCACCGCCCGGACGGCTCGATCGCGTACGCCGAGAACCCGCCGAAGAAGTACCAGGACATCTACCCGATCGCGTTCGACGCCGACATGGACGGGATCGTCGCGGAGACCGTGCGGATCCTCCGGCACTGGATGGACCACGGGGTGCGGATCTTCCGCGTCGACAACCCGCACACCAAGCCGGTGGTGTTCTGGGAGCGGGTGATCGGCGAGATCAACGCCGCCGACCCGGACGTGATCTTCCTGGCGGAGGCCTTCACCCGGCCGGCGATGATGCGGACGCTCGGCGCGATCGGTTTCCAGCAGTCGTACACGTACTTCACCTGGCGGAACACCAAGGAGGAGCTCACGGAGTACCTGACGGAGCTGTCCGGCGAGACGGCGGCGCAGATGCGGCCGAACTTCTTCGTGAACACCCCGGACATCCTGCACGCGTACCTCCAGGAGGGCGGCCGGCCGGCGTTCGAGGCGCGCGCGGTGCTCGCGGCGACGCTGTCCCCCTCGTGGGGCATGTACGCCGGCTACGAGCTGTGCGAGGGCACCCCGATGCGGGACGGCAGCGAGGAGTACCTCGACTCGGAGAAGTACCAACTGCGGCCGCGTGACTGGGAGTCGGAAGAGCGGGCCGGGAGGACCATCACTCCGCTGATCACCGCCCTGAACCGGATCAGGCGCCGTCACCCGGCGCTGCGCCGACTGCGGAATCTCACCTTCCATGACACGGACAACCCGCAGGTGATCGCGTACAGCAAGCGTTCGGGTTCGAACACCGTTCTGGTGGTCGTCAACCTCGACCCGCACCACACCCAGGAGGCGACACTCTCGTTGGACATGCCGGAACTCGGCCTCGACTGGCACGAGACCGTGCCGGTGCGCGACGAGCTCACCGGCGAGACCTATCACTGGGGCAGGACCAGCTACGTGCGCCTAGAGCCGGGTGTCACACCCGCGCACGTCCTCGTCCTGCGACCGTCCCCGCAGACCGGAGGGTCACCCACATCATGACTGTCAACGAGCCCGTCCCCGACACCTTCGAGGACACCCCCGCCAAGGACCGTGATCCCGACTGGTTCAAGCGGGCCGTCTTCTACGAGGTCCTCGTCCGGTCCTTCCAGGACAGCAACGGGGACGGCGTCGGCGACCTGAAGGGCATCACGTCCAAGCTGGACTACCTCCAGTGGCTGGGCGTGGACTGCCTCTGGCTGCCACCCTTCTTCAAGTCCCCGCTGAGGGACGGCGGCTACGACGTCGCCGACTACACGTCGGTGCTGCCGGAGTTCGGCGACCTGGCCGACTTCGTCGAGTTCGTCGACGCGGCCCACCAGCGCGGGATGCGCGTGGTCATCGACTTCGTCATGAACCACACGAGCGACCAGCACGAGTGGTTCCAGGAGTCGCGGCGCGACCCGGAGGGGCCGTACGGCGACTACTACGTCTGGGCCGACGACGACAAGCAGTACGCGGACGCGCGGATCATCTTCGTCGACACCGAGTCCTCGAACTGGACCTTCGACCCGGTCCGCAAGCAGTACTACTGGCACCGGTTCTTCTCGCATCAGCCCGACCTCAACTACGAGAACCCGGCGGTGCAGGAGGAGATCCTGTCCGCGCTGAAGTTCTGGCTGGACCTGGGGATCGACGGCTTCCGGCTCGACGCGGTGCCGTACCTGTACCAGCAGGAGGCCACCAACTGCGAGAACCTCCCCGCGACCCACGCCTTCCTCAAGCGGGTCCGCAAGGAGATCGACGACCACTACCCGGACACGGTGCTGCTCGCCGAGGCCAACCAGTGGCCGGAGGACGTCGTCGACTACTTCGGCGACTTCCGCTCGGGCGGCGACGAGTGCCACATGGCCTTCCACTTCCCGGTCATGCCACGGATCTTCATGGCCGTACGGCGCGAGTCGCGCTACCCGGTCTCGGAAATCCTGGCGAAGACCCCGGAGATCCCCTCCGGCTGCCAGTGGGGCATCTTCCTGCGCAACCACGACGAGCTGACGCTCGAGATGGTCACGGACGAAGAGCGCGACTACATGTACGCCGAATACGCCAAGGACCCGCGGATGCGGGCCAACATCGGCATCCGGCGCCGTCTCGCCCCGCTCCTCGACAACGACCGCAAGCAGATGGAGCTGTTCACCGCGCTGCTCTTCTCGCTGCCCGGCTCGCCGGTGCTCTACTACGGCGACGAGATCGGCATGGGCGACAACATCTGGCTGGGCGACCGGGACGGCGTCCGCACCCCGATGCAGTGGACCCCCGACCGGAACGCCGGCTTCTCCTCCTGCGACCCGGGACGGCTCTACCTGCCGGCCATCATGGACCCGGTCCACGGCTACCAGGTGACCAACGTCGAGGCGGGGATGGCCTCGCCGTCCTCGCTGCTGCACTGGACGAAGCGGATGATCGAGATCCGGAAGCAGAACCGGGCGTTCGGCACGGGGACGTACACCGAACTCCCGGCGTCCAACCCGGCGGTGCTCGCCTTCCTCCGTGAGGACGGCGACGATCTCGTCCTCTGCGTGAACAACTTCTCGCGGTTCGCGCAGCCGACCGAACTCGACCTCCGACGCTTCGACGGCACCCAGCCGGTGGAGCTGATCGGCGGGGTGACGTTCCCGGCCATCGGCCAGCTCCCCTACCTCCTGACCCTTGCGGGACACGGCTTCTACTGGTTCCGTCTCAAGAAGGGCTGACCGACGGTCAGTTCGGATTCGTCCTGGGTGGGACGGTTTCCTCCCGTCCCACTCTGGGCACTGTGACCCACACACGTTCCGCAGCACGATTCAGGTCCATACGGGCCTTCTTGCCGGGCCCATACGGATCTTCCCCTTCCGACACGTCCCGCACATCCGGACAGCCTTAGCCGCCATCCGGGACACTCTGCGCATTTGAACGCATACGACAGCCAACTGCGCGCCCCGGGGAAAGGACGCGATGCCATGCCGGAGACCGCATCCACCACCCGGGCCCCGGACGCCCTCCTTCCGTCCCTCGCCCCCCTGCTCCACGAATGGCTGCCACGGCAGCGCTGGTTCGCGGGCAAGGGCCGCCGGGTCACCGGATTCACGCTGGACGCGGCCACCGAGCTGCTGCCTCTGGACGGCCCGGGCCCCGGCCTCCTCCATCTGCTCGTACGGGTCGAACAGCCGGGCCGCCCGGCCGGTACACCCACCGACTGCTACCAACTGCTCCTGGGCGTACGGACCCAGCTCCCGCCCCGCCTCGCCCCCGCCCTGATCGGGCGGATCCGGCAGGGGCCGCTCGCCGGACGTGCCGTGTACGAAGGGCTGCGCGACCCGCGGCTCGCCGGCCTCCTCTACGAGCGACTGCGCACCCCGGGCCGGACCGGCCCCCTGCACTTCCACGCCACGACGGCGCTCCCGCCCGCCCTGGCCCCCCGCATGCTGGACGCCGAGCAGTCCAACTCGTCCCTGGTATATGGAGATTCGTTCATCCTCAAGATCTTCCGCCGGGTCAGCCCGGGGGCCAACCCGGACCTGGAGCTGCCGCTCGCCCTCGCGGGAGCGGGCTGCGCCCGCGTCCCGGCGCCGGTCGCCTGGTTCGAGAGCGGGGCGGCGACCCTGGGCGTCCTCCAGCCCTACCTGCGGGACTCCCGCGACGGATGGCGGCTCGCGCTCGACGCGCTCGCCGACGGACGGGACTTCACCGCGGAGGCGCGGGCGCTCGGCCGGGCCACGGCCGAGGTCCACCTCGCCCTCGCGGAGGCGCTGCCGACCCGTCGGCTCGGCCGCGCCGAGACCGAGCAGCTGGCGGCCGCGATGGACCGCCGGCTGCACGCGGCGGCGCAGGCGGTACCGGCGCTGCTGCCGTTCGTCCCCGGTCTGCGCGCCGTCTTCGCGGCGGCGAGCGGCACGTCCGGCAGCGGGTTCGTCCAGCGCATCCACGGCGACCTGCACCTCGGACAGACACTGCGGGGGTCCGACGGCGGCTGGGCCGTCATCGACTTCGAGGGCGAGCCGGCGAAACCGCTCGACGAACGGCGCAGCCCGCAGCCCACGGTCCGCGACGTGGCCGGCATGCTCCGCTCCTTCGACTACGCGGCCCGCACGCACCGGCCGTGGAACTCGGACTGGGCGGCGCGGAGCCGGGCGGCCTTCTGCACGGGATACGCGGAGGCCTCGGGCGCGGATCCGCGGACGGACCCGGCGCTGCTGCGCGCCTACGAGACGGACAAGGCGGTGTACGAGGTCGTGTACGAGGCCCGGCACCGGCCGGACTGGCTCCCGGTCCCCATGTCCGCCATCAAACGCCTGTCGGCCCCCCAGTGACCCGGCGACCGACACCGCCCCGGGCGCCCCCGCGCGGCCTGCGCCGGGGCCCGCGGGCGGGGGGCCTGCGCCTCACGCGGGCGCCACCTCACACGGTCGTCGCCCCCCACCTTCCGTGGGGGCCCGCGCCTCACTGCTCTTCACCCACCGCACCCTCACCCCCCGTGCGGCCTCACCCCCGGTGCCGGCACGCACGCCGCACCCGCGCCACCCCCGCCGTGTGGGCAATCGTCCCGCAGGGCGGGACGGGTGGGCACACGGGACGGCGCCCTCTGGCGGCGCCTCCGCCCCTTGCGCCTGGACCCGCACCACCAAGTGCGGTGCACAAGGGTGCGGGTCAGGGCGCAGGGAGCCTGGGCCCGGCAAGGGGCGCCGTCCGTCGTGCCCACCCGTTCCGCCCCTGGGGGTCCCCCCGGACGGAGTCTGGGGGAGGAACGAATGCCCACAACGAGGGGCGGCGGGTGGGGCGCGACCCCGGTGGGCGGGTGTCGCCTCTGCGGACGAACGTCCGCAACGCGGCGGCGCCCGCAGCAGGCACGTACCCCGCCCACCACCGGCGCGGCGGCACCCGCAGCAGCCACCTACCGCCCGTTCGGCCGAGTGTCCCGTCCCCGTACCGCACCGTTGCGCAGTCATACCCCCCGTACCCCCAGGAGGCATCCCGGTGACCGCCCGCCCCGCAGGCAAGTCGGCCCGCAGCACCACGGCAGCCAAGAAAGGCAGGACTGCCGCCAAGCCGCCCGCCCCCCGCCAGGCCCCACCGCTCGACCCGGTCGACCGGGCGCGCCTGCTCGCCGGGGAGCATCACGACCCGCACGGCGTGCTCGGCGCGCATCCGGTGCGCGGCGGCGTGGTGGTCCGGGTGCTGCGCCCGTGGGCGAAGGAGGTCACCGTCCTGGCGAAGGACAGGCGGATCCCGCTCCGGAGCGAGGGGGACGGGGTCTTCTCCGGGTTCCTGCCCCTGCTCCGCAAGGTCCCCCCGTACGAGCTGCGCGTCCGGTACGACGACGGCCCCGACGAGCTCGCCGTCCACGACCCGTACCGCTTCCTGCCCTCCCTCGGCGACCTCGACCTGCATCTGATCGGCGAGGGCCGGCACGAGGAGCTGTGGACGGCCCTCGGCTCCCACACTATGACCCACGACGGAGTCGCCGGCACCCGCTTCGCGGTCTGGGCGCCGAACGCCCGCGGCGTCCGCGTCACCGGTGACTTCACGCACTGGGACGGCACGGGGCTGCCGATGCGCTCGCTGGGTTCGACGGGCGTGTGGGAGCTGTTCGTGCCGGGGATCGGCGAGGGCGCGCTCTACAAGTACGACATCACGCGGCCCGACGGTACGCACACCGTCCGCGCGGACCCGATGGCCCGCCGTACCGAGTGCCCGCCGAACACCGCGTCGATCGTCACCTCCTCGCACTACACCTGGGACGACGCCGAGTGGATGGCGCGGCGCGGGACGCGCCCGCCCCACGAGGCGCCGATCTCCGTCTACGAGGTCCACCTCCCCTCCTGGCGGCCCGGGTTGACCTACCGCCAGCTGGCCGAGCAGCTGCCCTCGTACGTCCGCGACCTCGGCTTCACGCACGTGGAGCTGATGCCGGTCACCGAACACCCCTTCGGCGGCTCGTGGGGCTACCAGGTCACGGGCTTCTACGCGCCGACGGCCCGCATGGGCACCCCCGACGACTTCAGGTTCCTGGTGGACGCGCTGCACCGGGAGGGCATCGGGGTCCTGATGGACTGGGTGCCGGCGCACTTCCCGAAGGACGACTGGGCGCTGGCCGAGTTCGACGGGCGGCCGCTGTACGAGCACGAGGACCCGCGCCGCTCGCACCATCCCGACTGGGGGACCCTGGAGTTCGACTACGGCCGCAAGGAGGTGCGGAACTTCCTGGTGGCGAACGCCGTGTACTGGTGCCAGGAGTTCCACATCGACGGTCTGCGGGTGGACGCGGTGGCGTCGATGCTCTACCTGGACTACTCGCGGGAGCACGGCGAGTGGCTGCCGAACGAGCACGGCGGCCGGGAGAACCTGGACGCGGTGGCCTTCCTCCAGGAGATGAACGCGACGGTGTACCGGCGCTGCCCGGGGATCGTGACCTTCGCGGAGGAGTCCACGGCCTGGGACGGCGTGACGCGGGCGACGGACCAGGTGGGGCCGGGCGGCTTCGGCGGTCTGGGCTTCGGCATGAAGTGGAACATGGGCTGGATGCACGACTCGCTGGAGTACGTGCAGAAGGAGCCGGTGCACCGCAAGTACCACCACCACGAGATGACGTTCTCGATGGTGTACGCGTACAGCGAGAACTACATCCTGCCGATCTCCCACGACGAGGTGGTGCACGGCAAGCGGTCGCTGGTGTCGAAGATGCCGGGCGACTGGTGGCAGCAGCGCGCCAACCACCGCGCCTATCTGGGCTTCATGTGGGCGCACCCGGGCAAGCAACTGCTGTACATGGGGCAGGAGTTCGCACAGGGAGGCGAGTGGTCGGCGGACCACGGGCCCGACTGGTGGCTGCTCGACCCGGCGTACGGCGCGGAGCCCGACCACCGGGGTGTGCGGGATCTCGTCCGGGACCTGAACACGGTGTACCAGGCGACGCCTTCGCTCTGGGAGCGGGACACCGTGCCGGAGGGCTTCCAGTGGGTGGCCGGGGACGCGGCCGAGGACAACGTCTTCGCGTTCCTGCGCTTCGACGCGTTCGGCTCGCCGCTGCTCGCGGTCTCGAACTTCTCGCCGGTCGTCCGGCACGACTACCGGCTCGGCGTGCCGGACGCGGTGGTGGCCTGGTCGGAGGTCCTGAACACGGACGCCGGCCGGTACGGCGGCGGGGACGTGGTGGGGCGGGATCCGGTGAAGACGGAGTCGGTTCCGCACCACGGGCGTTCGGCCAGCATCCGGACGACGCTGCCGCCGCTCGCGACGGTCTGGCTGCGCCCGGCCTGAGCGGCACCGGGGTCGGTGGGGCGGGAAAGGTCACTACCTGTCCGGTAATTGATGGTCGTTCAGTTGATGGTTCACTCGTTCGGGCATCGCACCCGTTGTTCGGATATCTTCGCTCTCCAGATCAGGCCGACAGGTCAGAGGGCGGGGAATGATGCAGGACACCGTCGCGCGGAGTCTGTCGCCGCAGCTCTGCCATCGGGTGCGCGGCGAGGACACCTTCCCCGTCGAGTGGCGACCGCTCGACGGGAGGGACCGCTTCGCGGTCCGGGCCGCCTGGCCCACCGACCACCCGTTCTTCACCCCGGTCCGCCGGGGTGCGGAGCGGTGCCACGACCCGCTCCTGGTCGTGGAGACACTGCGGCAGGCCACGATGGCCCTCCTGCACTCGGTCCACGGACTTCCGCTGACCCGGCACATCCTGCTGAGCGAGATCTCCCTGACCTGTGACCCGGCGGGCCTCGCCGTCGCCGGCGACGAGCCGGTCATCGAGATCCGGTTCGTCGAACTCGCGCTGCGCGGAGATCAGTTGACCGAGATCCGGGTGGAGTGGACCGTACGGCGTGACGCGCGCGTGGTGGCCACGGGCGGCGCCCACGCCCGGTTCGCCGGTGGCGCCGCCTACCGCAGGCTGCGCGGCGGACACGTCGAGGCCGGGGTCGTCCACCCCGGACCGTGGACCCGCCGGGCCCCGGCGCCGCTCGCCGGGCGGGCGAGACCCGAGGACGTCCTCCTCTCCCCCACCGGCCGGGAGGGGGTGTGGGAACTGGTCGTCGACACCGGTCACCCCACCCTCTTCCAGCGGCCCAACGATCACATACCGGGAATGCTCTTCCTGGAGGCCGCCCGGCAGGCCGTCTCCGCCGCCGTGTGGCCCCGCCCCTTCCTGCCGGCCGCGCTGCGGATCGGCTTCGACCGGTACGCCGAGTTCCACGGCGGCCCCTGCCTGCTCCGTGCGGAGCCCATGAGCCGGGCAGGGACAGAGGGGCCCCCGAGGACGACAGGAACGGCAAGGACGGCAGGGACGGCAGGGACGCCCGACGTACCCGGGACGTTCGAGGTCACCGGGTATCAGGACGGCGCGCGGCTCTTCACCTGCGAGTTGCGGACCGGATGATCCCGAGCCGCTGGGTCGCCCGGGTCAGCGCCACGTACAGGTCGTTCGTCCCGTGCACGGCCCCGGCCACGATGCCCTCCGGGTCGACGACCAGCACCGTGTCGAACTCCAGGCCCTTCGCCTGCCGGGGGTCGAGCAGCACGAGCGGCCGGGTGAGGTCGGGAGCCGGGCCGTACGCGGCCTCCGGCAGCGCGGCGATCAGGCCGGGGTGCAGCTCCGGCGGGGCGATCACGGCGATCCTGCCCTCCTCGCGCAGCTCGGTCGCCACCGCGTCGGCGGCCTCCTTCACCGGGTGGTCCACCGTCCGGTCCCAGGGTTCCACCCCGGTGGACCGTACCGAGCTCGGCGGCTCGAACCCGGGGTCGTCGGCCCGTCGCACCTCGGTCGCGACGGCCATGATCTCGGCGGGCGTGCGGTAGTTGACGCCGAGGCGCACCAGCTCCCAGCGGTCCTCCACGTACGGGGCGAGGATCCGCTCCCAGGCGCCGACGCCGGCCGGGTCGCCGGTCTGGGCGGGGTCTCCGACCAGGGTCATCGAGCGGTTGGGGCTGCGGCGCATGAGGAGCCGCCAGGCCATCGCGGAGAGCTCCTGCGCCTCGTCGACGATGATGTGCCCGAAGGCCCAGGTGCGGTCGGCGGCGGCGCGCTCGGCGGCCGTGCGGTGGTCGGCCTCCTCGTGTCGCTCGGCGAAGCGCTCGGCGTCGATGATGTCGTGGGCCGAGAGGACCTCGGAGGCGTCCTTGTCGTGCTCCTCCTTGTCCTCGAACTCGTAGGTGCGGGAGGCGTAGGAGACGTCGAGGACGCCCTGCGCGTACTGGATCTGCTTCTGCCGTTCGGCCTCCTCGGCGGCGCGGACCGCGGAGTCGTCCTCGCCGAGGAGTTCGGCGGCCTCGTCGAGCAGCGGCACGTCGGCGGGGGTCCAGACACCGCCCCCACGACCGTCGCCCCCGTCACGGCGGATCGCCTCGATGTCGTCCGCGTCGGCGAGGTGGGTGGGTTCGGCCAGGTAGTCGGCGAGGAAGTCCTGCGGGGTGAGCGCGGGCCAGAGGGTGTCGATCGCCGCGTACACCTCGGGGTTCCCCGCGATGCCCTTGGCGAGCAGGGCGATGTCGTCGGGGCCGAGGAAGTTGGGGCCGCCGTAGGGGTCGGCGCCGATCCGGTCGGCGAGCTGTTCGGCGAGCGCGTCGAGGATCCGGAAGACGAAGTAGGGGCGGGCCAGATTGTGCGGGAGGACCGTCTCGCGGGCCTTGTGACGGGCCTCCAGGGCCATGTCCCAGTCGATGACCAGGTCGCCGTCCTCGTGCGGGACGATCAGCGGCTCGCCGCGCTCGGGGACCTGCTGGCGGTCCCGTACGGCCGCGGCGAGGGCACCGGCCATGGCGGCGGAGCCCTTGACGGCGGCGGCGCGCGGGGTGTCGGTGCCGGTGGCGCGGACGCCGGGGAACAGCTCGGCGGGGGTGGCCAGGAGGACACCGGTCTCGCCGAGCGAGGGCAGGACGTTGCCGATGTAGCCGAGGAAGGCCGGGTTGGGGCCGACGATGAGGACGGCCCGCTTGGCGAGCTGCTCGCGGTGCGCGTAGAGGAGGTAGGCGGCGCGGTGCAGGGCGACCGCCGTCTTGCCGGTGCCGGGGCCGCCCTCGACGACCAGGACCCCGCGGTGCGGGGAGCGGATGATGCCGTCCTGCTCGGCCTGGATGGTCTGCACGATGTCGTGCATCCGGCCGGTGCGGGCGGCGTCGAGGGCTGCGAGCAGCACCTCGTCGGCGTCGCGGCTCTCGTGCCCGGAGCGGGTGGCGTCACCGAGGTCGAGCACCTCGTCGTGGAGTGCCGTGACCGTCCGGCCGAGGGTGCTGATGTGCCGGCGGCGGGAGAGCCCCATCGGCTCGTACCCGGTGGCGAGGTAGAAGGGCCGGGCGACCTCGGCGCGCCAGTCCACGACCAGCGGGGTGCGGTTCGGGTCGTCCTCGCGGATGCCGAGCCGGCCGATGTGGTGGTCGCGCCCGTCCTTGAAGACGAGCCGGCCGAAACAGAGCCCGCTCTCCCCCGCGTTGAGCGCGGCGAGCAGCCCGGACTGCTCGGCGACCATGACGTCGCGTTCGAGCCGGCCCTGGTTGCCGCCGCCCCCCGGGGTACGCAGGGCCCGCTCGACGGCGGCCTCGGCCTGGTCCCTCAGATCGTCGAGTCGTGTGTAGAGATCGGTGATGAATTGCTGCTCGTTCCGAAATTCCTCGGTTGACAATTCGACTCCCGGCGCGATACAGTGCGTTTATTGAACTTCTCTGCGCCCGTGGTGTTTCCGGGCGCAGAATCCATTAATATACGCGATGAAATACCCCGACTGTCAATTGTAGTCGGGGTATTTCTGTATGCCCTGCCGAAGTGTCGGGGGCCCTCCCAGGGCCGGACGCCGCGGCCCCGGCCATGATCCGCCGGACAGGCCCTAGGCGAGGACGTCCTCCAGATCCTGCAGGAGGCGGCGCTTCGGGCGGGCGCCGACGATCGACTTCACGGGCTCGCCCGCCCGGAAGACCATGAGGGTCGGGGTCGCGAGGACCCCGAACCTCACCGTGGTCTCCGGGTTCCGGTCGACGTCGATCTCCACGATCCGGAGCCGCTCGGCCTCCTCCGCGGCGATGGCCGCGAGCACCGGCGTCAGCTGCCGGCACGGCCCGCACCACTCCGCGGTGAACTTCACCAGGACCGGCAGCTCGGCCGCCAGCACCTCCGTACCGAAGTCCGCGTCGGTGACCTCGGCCACGCCCTCCGCGTACGTCCTCATCCTTGCCTTCCCTCCGTCGTCGCAGCTTCCGTGTCCCACTCCGCACCGAGCTCGCACCGGGGTTCCGGGCCGTGCGGCAGCTCCGCCTCCGCCCGCAGCAGCTGCGCCCCCACCTCGGCGCGTACCGCCTGGAGCTGTGCGATCAGCCCGTCCAGCTCGGCGACCTTCCGCCGGTAGACGGCGATCGACGCGGGGCAGGAGTCCCCCGCCGGATGCCCGGCGCGCAGGCAGTCGACGAACGGCCGCGTCTCCTCGAGCTCGAACCCGAAGTCCTGGAGGGTCCTGATCTGCTGGAGGAGGCGCAGGTCGTCCTCGTCGTACGTGCGGTAGCCGTTCTCCGTGCGCCGGGCGGCCAGCAGACCACGGGACTCGTAGTAGCGCAGAGTCCGTGTGGTCGTTCCGGCCCGCTCGGCGAGCTCTCCGATGCGCATGTCCACGACCGTAAGCCTTGACGCCCGCGTCAAGGCAAGGAGTCAGGAGCGGGCGGGCGGCAGCAGCGGTCTCCGTTCCACCGGGGACGAGAGCACGATCGACGTCGTGGTCCGGCCGAGCGCCGACGTCTGTTCCAGGACGTCTTCGAGGTGGATGGTGTCGGTGACGGCGACCTTGAGGATCCAGCAGTCCTCGCCGACCACGTGGTGGACCTCCAGGATCTCGGGGCGCGCGATCAGTTCCAGGGTCCGCGGGTGCTTCAGGTTGTAGCCGCCGTGCGGGTTCACCCGGATGAAGGCCTGGATGCCGTAGCCGAGGCGGGCCGGGGAGACATGGGCGCCGTAGCCGGTGATCGCGCCGCTCGCCTCCAGGCGGCGGACCCGCTCGGTGACGGCCGCGGGGCTGAGCCGGACGCGGCGGCCGAGCTCGCTGAGCTTGATGCGCCCGTCGCTCTGGAGGAGGTCGACGATCTGCCGGTCGACGGCGTCGAAAACGGCCGCCGATGTTTCTTCGGTGGCCGGCCGCGAATGCCGTGGTTCCTTCGGTGTGACTGCCTGGACTCCCATGTCTCCCCCTTCAGACGGCGAACGATCAACGTAACACTTGTCCAGTGAGACAAGGGAGTTGGGACGGTGGGACGGAAATGAAGAACGTTCTGGTGATCGGCGGGAACCGGTATTTCGGAAAGCGGCTCATCGCGCTGCTCAAGGAATCCGGGCATCGGGTCGCGATCCTCAATCGGGGTTCCTCGGACGCGCCCGGGGGAATCGAGCATCTCGTCGCCGACCGCGACGACGAGGCCGCTCTGGAATCCGTTCTCGCGGGCCGTTCCTTCGACGTCGTCGTGGACCAGGTCTGCTACACCCCGCGCCAGGCGGAGATCGCCCGCCGCGTCTTCGCGGCGCGCACCCGGCGCTATGTGATGACGTCGACGGTGGAGGTGTACGAGTACGAGGACTCGGCCGCACCCGTCGCCGAGGACGCCCTCGACCTGGGCACGGTCGCCGTCGACACCGGCGCGGCCTGGGAGGACCCGGAGTTCCGCGAGGCGCACTACGGGGAGGGGAAGCGGCAGGCCGAGGCGGTCTTCGCGGGCGCGGCCGCCGAGGGTGCCGGTTCGCCGTTCGCGTGGGCGTCGGTGCGGGTGGCCCATGTGCTGGGCGGCGCCGACGACTTCACCGGCCGGCTCGACCACTATGCGCGGCGCATCCGGTCGGGCGAGCCGATCGCCGTACCGGCCGTGAACCGTCCGGCGACCTATGTGTACGTCGAGGAGATCGCCGCCTTTCTCGCCTGGGCGGCGGTCGGAGCGGACTTCACCGGCCCGGTGAACGCCCATTCCCACGGGCCGCTGACCACGGCCGAGATCTGCGCCGAGATCGAGAGGCGGGTCGGCGGCCGGACCGTCTTCCGGGAGGTGGAGGTCGGCGAGATCTCGCCTTTCTCCTTCACCCGCTCGTACGGAATGGACAACTCGCGCGCGGTCGCCCTCGGCTATTCCTTCTCCCATTCCTCCACCTGGCTCGCGGACGCCGTGGCCGAGACGATCGGCGAGGTGACGGGGTGACGCGCTACCGGATGCTGGGGGACGTACGGGTCAGGGCCGTCGGCCTCGGCACCATGCCGCTCTCCGTCGAGGGCCGGCCGGACGAGGCGCGGGCCGTGGCCACCGTGCACGCCGCCCTCGACGCGGGCGTGACCCTGCTCGACACCGCCGACTCCTACCACCCGCCGACCGGCACGCCCGGCGAGGGCGAACTGCTCGTGGCGCGGGCCCTCGCCTCGTACGGGGGCGGCGTGGACGACGTGCTCGTGGCGACGAAGGGCGGGCGGGGTCGGACGGCGGACGGCGGCTGGACCGTCGACGGCCGGCCCGAGCACCTGCGGCGGGCGGCGGAGGCGTCGGCGCGCCGGCTCGGCTCCACGCCGATCGGCCTCTACCAGCTGCACAAACCGGACCCGGCCGTCCCGTACGCCGAATCTTTGGGCGCGATACGGGAGTTGCTGGACGCGGGGACGGTCCGGCTGGCCGGGATCTCCAACGTCGACGTCGAGCAGATCCTGCTCGCCCGCGAGATCCTGGGCGACCGGCTGGTCTCGGTGCAGAACCGCTACTCACCGGCGGTCCGCACGAGTGAGGCGGAGCTGCGGCTCTGCGCGGAGCTGCGCCTGGCCTTCCTGCCGTGGAGCCCCCTGGGCGGCATCTCACGCAGCTCCCTGGACGGCACCTCCGCGCAGGAGGAGGACCCGGAGTTCGGGGCCTTCCACCGGGTGGCGCGGGCGCGGGGGGTCAGCCCGCAGCGGGTGGCCCTGGCGTGGATGCTCGCCCGCTCGGAGTCGGTCCTGCCGATCCCGGGGGCGAGTCGGCCGGAGTCGGCACGGGACTCGGCGGCGGCTACCGAACTCCTCCTGTCACCCGAGGAGTTGTCCCTACTCGCCGTTCAGTAACCGAAGGCACCGATCCCATTGACGGGGCCGCCGCCTCCCACTACAAAAGCTCGATGAGAGCGCTCTGAGAGCGCTCTCAGCATCGTGCTCACCCCGCGCGCCATCCCCCGGAGGTGGTCTCCTTGAGTTCCCCGAGCCGCGCCAGACGCACGTCCCGCACCCCCCTGCTCGCCTCGCTCCTCGTCGGCACCCTCGCCGTCGGCGCCCTCCTCGGCCTGGGCGGGGCGGGCAGCGCCGACGGCGCCGTCCCGCCCGCCCCCGGCTGGTCGCTCCAGTGGAGCGACGACTTCAACGGCCCCGACCGCGCCCTGCCGAACGGCGCCGACTGGCAGATCGACACCGGCCACGCCTACCCCGGTGGGCCCGGCAACTGGGGCACCGGAGAGATCCAGAACTACACCGCGAGCCCCGACAACCTGCGTCTCGACGGCACCGGCAACCTGCGGATCACCCCGCTCCGGGACGGTGCGGGCAACTGGACCTCGGCCCGGATCGAGACCAGGCGGGCCGACTTCAAGGCCCCCACGGGCGGGACCCTTCGCATCGAGGGCCGCATCCAGATGCCGAACGTCACCGGTGACGCGGCCCTCGGCTACTGGCCCGCGTTCTGGGCGCTCGGCTCGCCCTACCGGGGCAACTACTGGAACTGGCCCGGCATCGGCGAGTTCGACATCATGGAGAACGTCAACGGCATCAACTCCGTCTGGGGCGTACTCCACTGCGGAGTCAACCCGGGCGGTCCGTGCGGTGAGACGACGGGCATCGGCGCCAACCGGGCCTGCCCCGGCGCGAGCTGCCAGTCGGCGTTCCACACGTACCGCTTCGAGTGGGACCGCTCGACCTCCCCGAACGAGCTGCGCTGGTACGTGGACGGCCAGCTCTTCCACAGCGTGAACGAGGCCAGGGTCGGCGCCCAGACCTGGGCCGACATGACCGGCCACGCCGGGTACTTCCTGCTGCTCAACGTGGCGATGGGCGGGGCGTTCCCGGACGCGCTCGCCGGGAGGACCCCGACCGCCGCGACCGTTCCAGGGCGGCCGATGCTGGTCGACTACGTGGCGGTGTGGACGAAGGGCGGCGGCTCGACGACGCCGCCGACGACACCCCCGACCACCCCGCCCACGACGCCGCCGACCACTCCCCCGCCGTCCGGCTCCGCTCAGCTGTACCTGCGGACGGGCGGCGGCGCCGGGGACGCGGCCACGGCCACGACGGTCTCGCTGACCTCGGCGGGCGGCGCGAACCACGACGGCACCCCGGCCAACCCGCAGGTCTTCACCTCGGGGCCGATCACCCGGACGTACAACGGCGGCTCGACCCAATTCGACCTGTTCGTGGACGCCGGTACGGTCGTCGCCAACGGGCAGCAGGTGCGGGTCGGTTACGACCGTACCGGCGACGGGAGCTGGGAGCGGACGGAGACGTACCAATACTTCGCGACCGATCCCGTACCGGGCTACGAGCACTACACCCAGGCACGCGGCACGAAGTCGGTCACCGGCAGCCACGGCGACCTGACGAACGGCAGGGTCCGCGTCGAGGTGTGGAACGCGATCGGCAACGGGCCCAGCACGCTCGGCATCGGCAACCAGTCCGTCGTCCGCATCCCCTTCGGCTGAGCGGGGGCGGTGAGATGAACCGGATCCGCAGGCTGCTGGCGGGCGCGGGCGCCGTACTGGTCCTGGCCACCGCCGGGTGCACGACCGCCCGGACGGACCACTCCGGCCACGCGGCCCACCAGTACACCTACACGAAGGCCCAGCAGGCGGCGATCGTCGCCCAGGCCGCGGCCCCGCTGCGCGGCTCGGAGTTCCGCGCGGACTGCTTCTCCAGTCACCGCCGGGGCGACGACCCGATCGTGTTCCCCGGGCAGGCGGGCCGCTCGCACATCCACGAGTTCTACGGGAACAGGACGGCGAACGCCTCCTCGACGCTCCAGTCGCTGGCGGCCGGAACCACCAACTGCACCCCGCAGACGGACCTCTCCTCCTACTGGACCCCGACCCTCTACCAGAACGGCGTGCCCGTCGCCCCGGAACGCGTCACCGTCTACTACCAGGGCATCACCGACCACACGCGCGCCGTCGCGCACCCGCGCGGACTGCGCTACGTCGTCGGCAACGCCCTGGCCACCGGACCCGAGCAGAACCCGGCCGCGCGCTGGTCCTGCGTGGGCCGGCCGGAGTCCGGCCGCGACTTCATGAACTGCCCGCCGGGCACCAGGCTGGAGAACTACCTGGACTTCCCGACCTGCTGGGACGGAAGGAACCTGGACAGCCCCAACCACCGCGACCACATGGCGTACGCGGCGGGGCCCAGCTGCCCCGCGAGCCACCCCGTCCCGGTGCCGCGCCTGGAACTGCTGATCACCTGGCCGGTGAACGGCGGAGGAATGAGCCTGGCGGGCACCCGGAACGGGACGAACGTGACCGACGCGCCCGGCTACACCTTCCACGGCGACTTCCTCAACGCCTGGGACGAGGGCGAGCTGAGGCGCCGGGTCGCCGACTGCATCAACGCGGGCTACGTCTGCGGCACGGACGGGCGCCCGATCCAGCAGTGACGGGCCCGGCGCGGAGAAACGCGGGAGGGACGATCCCGGCCGCGGCTGCGGCCGGGATCGTCCCTCTCCCGAGGCCCGGATCCGGCTCAAGGCCCGGGACCCGGAGTCGTCAGACCCCCGCGCGCGCCTTCTCCTCGCCCTCCTCGGCCCGCTGATCCGGCACCGGGGCGGCAGGCCCGTGATCGTCGACCAGGGTCTTCTCGTCGAAGGGCACCCGCCCCGCAAGGACTTCGGCGACCCGCTCCTTGTCGATCTCCTTCGTCCACGTGCCGATGAGCACCGTCGCGACCGCGTTGCCCGCGAAGTTGGTCAGCGCGCGCGCCTCGCTCATGAAGCGGTCGATGCCGACGATCAGACCCACCCCGTCGACCAGGTCGGGCCGGTGCGACTGGAGGCCGCCCGCGAGGGTGGCGAGACCGGCGCCGGTGACGCCCGCCGCACCCTTCGAGGCGATGACCATGAAGACGAGGAGGGAGATCTGCTCACCGACGGAGAGCGGGTCGCCCATCGCCTCGGCGACGAAGAGCGAGGCCATCGTGAGGTAGATCGCGGTGCCGTCGAGGTTGAAGGAGTAGCCGGTCGGCACGGTGATGCCGACGACCGGCTTGCTGACACCCAGGTGCTCCATCTTCGCGATGAGCCGCGGCAGCGCGGACTCGGACGAGGAGGTGGAGAGGATCAGCAGGAACTCGCGGCCCAGGTACTTGAGGAGGGTCCAGATGTTGAGCCCGGCGACCAGCCGCAGGAGGGTCCCGAGGACCACGAACACGAAGATCGCACAGGTCAGATAGAAGCCGATCATGATGACGGCGAGAGACTTCAGCGCGTCGACACCGGTCGCGCCGACGACGGCCGCGATCGCGCCGAACGCGCCGACCGGGGCGGCCCACATGATCATGCCGAGGATGCGGAAGACGAGCCGCTGGATGTGCCCGATCCCGCGCAGGACCGGTTCGCCCGCCGCGCCCATGGCCTGGAGCGCGAAGCCGGCAAGCAGCGCGACGAGGAGGGTCTGGAGGACCTCGCCCTCGGTGAAGGCGGAGACGATGGTCTTGGGGATGATCCCGAGGAGGAAGTCCGGCGTGGACTCGCTCGCGCCCTCGGCCTGCTTGGCGCCGGCCTCGGCCAGCTCCTTGGTGAGGTGCAGCCCGGAGCCGGGCTCCAGGATGTTGCCGACGACGAGGCCGATCGCGAGTGCGACGGTCGACATGAGAAGGAAGTAGCCGAGGGCGAGACCGCCGACGGCGCCGACCTTCGCGGCCTTCCGGACCGATCCGACGCCGAGCACGATCGTGCAGAAGATGATCGGCGAGATCATCATCTTGATCAGATTGACGAAGCCGGTCCCCAGCGGCTTCAGCTCGACGGCGACGCCGGGCGCCAGGAATCCGACCGCGATGCCGAGCACCACGGCTCCGATCACGGCCAGATACAGATAGTGCGTACGGTCCCGTCTTGCGGCCACGGGGTCCTCCTCGTGCTGATGGGTGTCCACGTCCCGGTGGACTCCGAGAGCATCCATCAGCCTGTGACCGGGGTCACGGTTACGTACGTTTCGTTCACGACCGAACCGTACGGACGGGGAGGACGGGGGGGACGGATGGAGGGACGGGCGGGGGCGGACGGGGGGACGGATGGAGGGACGGACGGGGGCGGACGGGGAGGGCGGCGAGGGAACGATTCGGGAACGCAATGCGTCGGCACACCGTCCCGCGTGCACACTTACCCGCATGCGTTTCCCCCTCCCCCACCCCCGCAGCCTGGCCGGCCAGCTCTTCGCGATGCAGGTCGTGCTCGTGGCCGTCGTCGTGGCCGGGTGCGCGGTCTTCGCATACGTCACGGACCGGGCGCAGGCCGAGGAGAACGCACGGCGCCAGGCCACCGCGACCGCCGCGGCCGTCGCCGACTCCCCGTCCGTGGTCGCCGCGGCGCGGTCCGCCGACCCGACGGCCGTGCTCCAGCCGTACGCCGAGGCGCTGCGCCGCCACGCGGGCGTGGCCTTCGTCGTGATCATGGCTCCGGACGGCACGCGCTGGACCCATCCCGAGCCGGAGCAGATCGGCCGGACGTACCTCGGGCACATCGAGGAGGCGGCGGCGGGCCGGACGCACTCCGAGACCCACCTGGGGGTGCTCGGTCCTTCCGTACGGACGGTGGCGCCGGTCTTCGACGGCGGCGGCCGGGTCGTGGCGCTGGTCAGCGCGGGCATCACGATCGACAAGATCAGCGAGCAGGTGCGGGAGCAGGTCACCGCGCTGCTCGGCATGGCGGGCGCGGCGCTCGCGCTCGGCGGGGCGGGGACGTACGTGATCAACGCGCGACTGCGGCGCCACACGCACGGCATGAACGCGACGGAGCTGAGCCGGCTGCACGACTACCACGAGGCCGCGCTGCACGCGGTCCGCGAGGGGCTCGTGATGCTCGACGGGCGGCGGCGGATCGCGCTCATCAACGACGGGGCGCGGGAGCTGCTGGGCCTGGACGAGGGGGTCGTCGGCCGTCCGGCGGCGGAACTCGGCCTCCCCGCGACGCTCACCGGCGCGCTGCTGTCCTCGGAGCCGCGGGTCGACGAGACGCACCTGACGGCGGACCGGGTGCTGGTCGTCAACACCCGGCCGGTGGTGGGCGGGGAGCGGCGCGGCACGGTCGCCACGCTCCGGGACCGTACGGAACTCCAGGCGCTGTCGGGCGAGTTGGACTCGGAGCGGGGGTTCACCGAGGCGCTCCGCTCGCAGGCCCACGAGGCGGCGAACCGGCTGCACACGGTCGTGTCGCTGATCGAACTGGGCCGGGTGACGGAGGCGGTGGAGTTCGCGACGGCGGAGCTGGAACTGGCCCAGGCGCTCACGGACCGGGTCGTGGACGCCGTCGGGGAGCCGGTGCTCGCGGCGCTGCTGCTCGGCAAGGCGGCGCAGGCGAACGAGCGGGGCGTGGAGCTGGTCCTGACGGAGGACAGCCGCATCGACGACGGCCTGGTGCCGGCGGCGCTGCCGTCCCGGGACCTGGTGACGATCCTCGGCAACCTCATCGACAACGCGGTGGAGGCGGCGGGCGGCACCCCGCACGCGCGCGTGACGGTCACGGTCGCGGCGCGCACGGGAGACGGCGAGCTGCTCCTCCGGGTCGCCGACAACGGCCCCGGCGTCCGCCCGGCCGACCGCGACGCGGTCCTGGGCCGAGGCTGGACCACCCGGGGCCCGGGGCGAGGCCTGGGCCTGGCACTGGTGGGCCAGGCGGTGTGCCGCGCGGCGGGCACGCTGGACGTGGCGGACGCGGAGGGAGGCGGGGCGCGCTTCACGGTACGCCTACCGCTACCGACGCCGACGCCGACGCCCACCGGACCTGGCACGCCCACCGGGCCGAGCACCGTCCCTGGACCTGGCACGCCCACCGGGCCGAGCACCGTCCCTGGACCTGGCACGCCCACCGGGCCGAGCACCGTCCCTGGGTCGGGCCCGGCCACCGGACCAGGCACGCCCACCGGCCCTCGCCCCACCCCCCGGCCCCGCCCCGCCCCCGGGCAGGGCCCCGTCCCAGCCGACGCCCCGCCCCCCGGGTCCCGCCGCGGCGGTACCCCGCCGCCCGCCGGCTCTTCCGAGGTGGTCTCGTGAGCGCACTTCCCCTGCGGGTGCTCGTCGTCGAGGACGATCCCGTCGCCGCCGACGCCCATGCCCTCTACGCCGGGCGCGTCGACGGGTTCACCGTCGTCGGCGTCGCCCACTCCCGGGCCGCCGCCGTGCGCCTGCTCGAGCGGACGCCCGTCGATCTGATCCTGCTCGACCTCTACCTGCCCGACGGCCACGGCCTCCAGCTGTTGCGCGCGCTGCGCGCCGCCGGGCACTCCGCCGACGTCATCGCCGTGACCTCCGCCCGCGACCTGGCCATCGTCCGCGAGGGCGTCTCGCTCGGCGTCGTCCAGTACGTCCTCAAGCCCTTCGCCTTCGCGACCCTGCGGGACCGGCTCGCCCGGTACGCCGAGTTCCGTGCGACCGCCGGCGAGGCCTCCGGACAGGACGAGGTCGACCGGGCGCTCGCCACCCTCCGGGCCCCGCACCCCACCACCCTCCCCAAGGGCCTGAGCGCGCCCACCCTGGAGTCCGTCACCCGGACCCTCCGGTCCACCCCGGCCGGGCTCACCGCCGCCGAGGCCGGTGCGGCCGTCGGGATCTCCCGGATCACCGCGCGCCGCTATCTTGAGCACCTGGTGACCGAGGGCCGGGCCGTGCGCGCCCCGCAGTACGGTCAGATCGGGCGGCCGGAGCTCCAGTACCGCTGGCTCGACGGCCCCGCCCGCGGTCACTGATCGTCTTCTCTCCCACCACCTGCGGTTACCGACCGGTTCCCACGTTCCTACGACTTCACATGTTGGGGGAACGCACCGTAGCCAGCCGTCACCCTCCGCACCTACGTTGACCGGGTGCACCAACCCTCACCACCCTTCAACGCCCTGGCCGCGCGGCGCTTCCGCGAGGGTCTCGGCATGACCCCCGGTCACGTCGCGTACGGCCTGCGCGCGCAGTACGGCCTCTTCGTCACCCCCGACACCGTCGTCGCATGGGAACGCGGCCGGGCCCTCCCCAGCGAGCAGGAGCTCACCGCCCTCTCGGGCGTCCTGTGGTGCGCCCCCGCCGAGCTCATCGCCGCCGCCACCACCCTCCGCGAGCACCGGATGGCGCGCGGCCTCGCCCCCGAGGAGCTGGCCCGGCGGGTCGGCGTCTCGGCCCACGCGTACCAGCGCATGGAGGACGAGGGCCGCTGGCGCGGCACCGAACGTCAGACGGCCGCCCTCGCCGAGGTCCTCGGTCTCGGCCCGCGCGCCCTGATCACCGCCACCGGCGGCGACGAGCCCCTCGCGGAGCTGCTGCGGGACGCCGCCACCACCCACCGCTGGCAGGCGTACGTGAAACCGGCCGTGAAGATGCTGCCGCTGCCCAGACAGACCCTGGAGTACGCCCTGCAGCGGCTGCACACCGACTACCACGCACGGATGGCGGCGACCAGCAGCTGGGGCGCCTCGGCCGGCACCGGCGACGAGGGCCGCGCCTATCTCGACGACATCACCGGACACTTCTGGGCCGCCGTCGGCGCCTAGCCGGCGCCTGGTCGGATCCCGGCCGCCACCCCGCTGCCGGAGCACCGAATTCCGCATCCCGGCCCGTACATTGGCGCCGTGAGACGACACATATCCTTCGAACGACTTCACAACTTCCGTGACCTGGGCGGCTATCGAACCGCCGACGGCGGGACCGTGCGGTGGGAGACCCTCTACCGCTCCGACTCCCTCGCCAAGCTCACGGACGCCGCCCCCCACGATCTGGAGCGCTTCCGCGCGCTCGACGTGACGACGGTGATCGACCTGCGCTACCCGTGGGAGATCGCCGCCAAGGGCCGCCTCCCGGAGACCGACGGCGTCTCCTGGCACAACCTCTCCATCGAGCACCGCCCCTACGACCAGGCGGAGATCGACCCGGACCTCGACCCCTGGCGCTACCTCGCCGACCGGTTCGCCGAGGTCGCCGAGGACGGCGCGGTGGAACTCCGTACGGCCCTGGAGGTCATCGCCTCCGCCGACGGCCCGCTCGTCTTCCACTGCGCGTCCGGGAAGGACCGAACGGGGCTGCTCGCGGCCGTCGTCCTCGCCCTCCTGGGCGTTCCGGACGAGGAGATCCTCGCGGACTTCGCGCTCACCGAGCTGGCCACGGAGCGGCTGATCGCCGACTGGCGGGCCTCCCACCCCGGCCGCGAACTGCGCTGGCCGGGCTACGGCCGGGCACCCGCCGACATCATCCGGCTCTTCCTCGCGGACCTGCGCGCACGGTACGGCTCCGTGGACGCGTACGTCACCGGCCACGTCGGGCTCGACCCGGCGGTGGTGACGGCGCTCAGGGCCCGTCTCGTCGAGACGCCCTAGCGCGCGTCCTCACCGGGGTCGTCCCCGTACGGCCGACGTCCCTTCACGTACCACCGTCGTCCCGTCCCGGACCGCCGGGATCAGTAGGATCTCGGCGGACGGACGGCGCTGCGGCGCCATGGGGGCTTGTGCCGTGGGGGGCCTGTGATGAAACCGCTCGACGACTCCGAGCCGACCGAGGTCGGTCCGTACCGGCTGCTCGCCGAGCTCGGCCACGGCGGCATGGGCCGCGTGCTCCTGGGCGCGGCCCACGACGGCCGGCTCGCCGCCGTCAAACAGGTGCACGCCCGGTTCGCGTCCGACGGCGACTTCCGGGCCCGCTTCCGCCGCGAGGTCGCCGCCTCCCGCAGGGTCTCCGGTGCCTACACGGCGGCCGTGATGGACGCCGACGCGGACGCCGCCCTCCCCTGGCTCGCCTCGGTGTTCGTGACGGGGCCCTCGCTGGGGGCGGCGGTGCGGGAGACCGGTCCGCTGCCCGAGGCCGCCGCACGCCGGCTCGCCCTGGGCCTGGCGACGGCGCTGACCGAGATCCACCGGGTGGGGCTGATCCACCGCGACCTCAAGCCCGAGAACGTCCTGCTCGCGGAGGACGGGGTCCGGGTCATCGACTTCGGCATCGCGCGGGCGGTGGAGCACCCGGGCGCCGCCGAGCCGACGCAGCTGACACAGACCGGCTGGGTCATCGGCTCGCCTCCGTTCATGTCGCCCGAGCAGGCGGAGAGCCGGGAGCTCACCCCCGCGAGCGATGTGTTCTCGCTCGGCGCCATCCTCGTCCTGGCGCTGACCGGGGCGTCCCCGTTCGCCGGCGCCTCGACCTTCCAGACGCTCGCCAACGTGGTGCAGGGCGTCCCCGATCTGAGCGGGGTTCCGGCGGGGCTGCGCGGGATCGTCGAGGAGTGCCTCGCCAAGGACCCGGCCGCCCGGCCCACGCCGGCCCGGTTGATCGGGCTCCTCGGTCCGGTCCCGCCGGCCGCCCGCGTCTGGCCCCCGGCGGTCCACGCCCTGGTGGCCGACCAGCAGGCCCGTATCGGCGCGTTGCTGGGCGAGGGACCGCCCCCGGTCCCGACCTCGACCCCGGCTCCGACCCCGACCCCGACCCCGACGGTCGTCGACCCGCCCGGCCGCACGGACGTACCGGCGACGACCGCCCAGACGACCGCTCAACCGACCGCCCAGGCGGCCGCCCACCTGGCCACCTGGTCGACCGTCCGGCCGACGGCCCGACCTACCGCCCGACCGACCGCCCGGCGGGGTCGCGGGAGGACCGTCGCGCTCGTCGCCGCGGGGCTGCTCGTCGTGGCGGGGACGGGTGTCGGCGGGTACTTCCTGTTGCGGAAGGACCCGGACACGGACAAGTACCGCACGCTGCCCGCCTGCCAGGACGTGAACCTCGCACTGCCCTCGTACGGGCGGAACCCGGAGCGGGACTTCTCCGTCGCCCACGCCGACGGCCCGGAGATCCGCTGCTCCTGGACCACCGGGAAGGCCGACGAGGCTAAGGCCGAGAGCGCCGAGGTCTGGTGGAACCTCAAGACCCCCACGGGCGAACTCGGCGAGGCGACGGACCGTCAGAAGGCCGAACACGCCGCGCAGTCGGCCCGCGGCCGCATCGTGGGCCTGGACCTCGGCGACGAGGCGTACTGGGCGGTCCCCGCGAAAGGCGAGGGCGACTGCGTCCTGCACCTGCGCGACAGCAATCTCACCCTGCGCGTCTCGGTCACGCTCAAGTCCAAGGGCGACCCCGAGACGAACTGCCGGCCGGAGGCCGTCAGCGTCGCCAGAACTGCTCTCGACGTCCCGGTCCTGAGCCCCTGACCCTTTTCGTTTCCCTTTCCCTTTTCGTTTCCCTCTCCCTTTCCCTTTCCCCTTCCCGACCCCGCTCCCCCGCTCCCCCGTTCTCCCGCTCCCGCTCAGTCCCGCCGGTCGAAGGAGAAGAGCTGGCCGGCGGCGTCCGGCGTACAGGGCGCCTGGGCCAGCTTTGCCCAGGCTGCTTCGCGGTCGCCGACGACGGTGACACAGGTGCCGGGGGTGGCGGAGCCGACCGGGACGATCCGGTAGCCGAGGACCGGGCCCTCGGGAGTTCCGTACGGCTCCAGCGCGAAGGCCTCGACCCGGCTGGGGTCCCCGCACTCGGAGTCCTCGTACGCGGAGTCGGGTATCCGGCCGCCGGAGGGCATGCCGGAGCAGCCGGGGCCGAAGTCGGGGTGGTCGGAGACGATCCTCCACCGGCCGGTGCCCACCGTGGCGAGGGAGTAGAGGGGGAAGTCCGACTCCGTGCACGGCACCTGATGGACCTGCCCGGTGCGGGCGCCGCGCCGTTCGGCGAGGCAGAAGTCGGTGCCGGTCACCCGGATGCGTACGTCTCCCACGGCGGGGGCCACGGCGACGGGGGTACGGGGCGGCCGGCCCGCGGGGCCGGTGCCGCCGTCGCGGAGGAGGGCGACGACGCTGACCCCGGCGAGGACGAGCCCGGCCACGGCGACGGTGGCGACGAGCGCGCGCCGTATGCGGGACGAGGTGCTGGGAAGCGGGCCGGGAGAGGTCTCGAACGGGGTGCCGGACGCGCCGCCCTGCGACTCGGCCGCGACCTCGGCCCCGGGCCCGGGCCAGGCGGGCGGCGGACCGACCGTCTCCGCCGTATCGGGTGCCACTGGCCCCGCCGTATCGGGATCGGAAGGCACCCCCGCACCCGCACCCGCATCCCCATCCCCATCCGCGTCCGCGTCCGCGTCCACCTCGGCAGCCCCGTACGCCCCCCGTCCCGCCAGCTCCGTCCGTACCGTCCGCCACTCCTCCAGCTCGGCCTGCGTCACCCCGCAGGCGCGGACGAAGGCGGTCAGGAGTTCGTCGCGGGGCAGAGTCGCGCGGGCCAGCATGTTCGCCACGGTGGACCGGGGCAGGACGTCCCCGCGTGCCTCCGCCCTGGCCGAGAGCTCGCGGTAGGTCAGGCCCGACCAGTCCTTGAGGGCCTGGAGGCGCGCGAGGAACTCGGCGGGGGTGCGTGCCTCCCGTGGGTCAGGGGTGTGCCGCCCCGGTGTCATCCGCGCCTCTTCCCTTCGAACGAGCCCACCGAACTCCGCCGGACAGGGGTTGGGACATGTCCGGGACAGGCCCCAAGCCTTGTTGATCGCACGCTCCGGCTCAAGAGTGGAACCCGGCATTTCCAGGGGTGATGCCGGGCACAGCGGAGTGGCCCCGACCGTCCACGGGGGGACGGTCGGGGCCACTCGGGTGTGTCCGGGTCCCGACGGGAATCCGGGACGCTTCGGGACGGAGGTCCCGACGACAGGGCCCTAGGGACAGGACCGCAGGAACGAGGCCGTCGAGACAGGGCCGTAAGGACAGGCCCGTAAGGGCAGGGCCGCAAAGACGTGTCCGTGAGAGCCGGACCCCACGGACGTCTCTAGAAGACGGACTCCGCCTCGCGGATGCGGTCCTCCGGGACCGTCTTGAGGCGGGTGACCGCCTCGGCCAGCGGCACCATCTCGACGTCCGTGCCGCGCAGCGCCGTCATCCGGCCGAAGTCGCCTCGGTGCGCGGCCTCCACCGCGTGCCAGCCGAAGCGGGTCGCGAGGACCCGGTCGTACGCGGTCGGCGTGCCGCCGCGCTGGACGTGACCGAGGATGACCGGGCGGGCCTCCTTGCCGAGGCGCCGCTCCAGCTCGACGGCGAGCTGGTTGCCGATGCCCTGGAAGCGCTCGTGGCCGAACTGGTCGATCTCGCCCTTCTTGTACTCCATCGAGCCCTCGGCCGGATGGGCACCTTCGGCGACGCAGATGACGGCGAACTTCTTGCCGCGGGCGAAGCGCTCCTCGACCATCTTGACCAGGTCGTCGACCTCGAAGGGCCGCTCGGGGAGGCAGATGCCGTGCGCGCCGCCGGCCATGCCGGACTCCAGGGCGATCCAGCCGGCGTGGCGGCCCATCACCTCGACGACCATCACCCGCTGGTGGGACTCGGCGGTGGTCTTGAGGCGGTCCATGGCCTCGGTGGCGACGCCGACGGCGGTGTCGAAGCCGAAGGTGCGGTCCGTGGACGAGATGTCGTTGTCGATCGTCTTCGGGACGCCGACGACGGGCATGCCGGCGTCGGAGAGCATCCGGGCGGCGGTCAGGGTGCCTTCGCCGCCGATCGGGATGAGGACGTCGATGCCGTACTCGCGGGCCAGGTCGGGCGCGGATTCGGCGGCCTCGGCCAGCCGGTTCCGCTCCAGGCGCGCGGAGCCGAGGATGGTGCCGCCGCGGGCCAGGATGCCGCTGACGGCGTTGAGGTCGAGGGGTCGGTAGTGGCCGTCGAGGAGGCCCTTGAAGCCGTCCTCGAAGCCGATGACCTCGTCGTCGTGGCCGGTCAGCGCCCGGTGCACGACCGACCGGATCACTGCGTTCAGGCCGGGGCAGTCTCCGCCTGCGGTGAGGACTCCGATGCGCATCGTGCTGTGTCTCCTGCTCGGTCGCGTTCCTTTGTGAGCCAGAGCGATTCTCACACGCCCGGCCTGAGGGGCGCGCTCGCGGCCGCTCCGCGCGTCCCTCCCGGGGCGGTCGCGGAGGCCTTTGGTCCCGGGGTTCCGGGCCCTTCGTCCGGCGGGCGACCTAACCATCGGCGGGGGTATTGTCAAGGGGGTAATGCCGCCCTATCGGGGCTTTCTGAGCACAGCCGG
The DNA here is from genome assembly GCF_014451325.2 of Streptomyces sp. CB02980. Taxonomy (GTDB): domain Bacteria; phylum Actinomycetota; class Actinomycetes; order Streptomycetales; family Streptomycetaceae; genus Streptomyces. The sequence goes on from NZ_JACSCH020000006.1 coordinate 381,476, forward strand.
TTGACGCGAGGGACGACGGCGTCGAGCGGCGTACGGGCCGCGAGCGTGCCGCGAGGGCACCGCTCGCCCCGGCTCCGTGAGTCCCGTTTTCCGCAGGACTGGACAGGAGACCACGGCGTGACGCGCAGCGTGTACGTGACCGGGATCGACCGCGGTGACGGCCGCCAGGTCGTCGAGTTGGGAGTCATGGAGCTCCTCACCCGCCAGGTGGACCGGGTGGGGGTGTTCCGGCCGCTGGTGCACGACGGTCCCGACCGGCTCTTCGACCTGCTGCGCACCCGCTACCGGCTCTCGCAGGACGCCTCGACGGTCTACGGCATGGACTACCACGAGGCCTCCGCGCTGCAGGCCGAGCGGGGCACCGACGAGCTGGTGTCGCAGTTGGTCGACCGCTTCCACGTGGTCGCCCGCGACTACGAGGTCGTCCTCGTCCTCGGCACCGACTTCGCCGCCACCCAGCTCCCCGACGAGCTGGCGCTCAACGCGCGGCTCGCCAACGAGTTCGGCGCCTCCGTCATCCCGGTCGTCGGCGGCAAGGGCCAGTCGGCGGAGTCCGTACGGTCCGAGGCGCGCAACGCCTTCCGGGCGTACGACGGGCTCGGCTGCGACGTGCTCGCGATGATCGTCAACCGGGTGGCGGGCGAGGACCGGGAGGTCATCGCCGAGCGGCTCACGGCCCGGCTGCCCGTGCCCTGCTACGTCCTGCCGGACGAGCCGGCGCTCGCCGCGCCCACCGTCGCCCAGATCAAGCACGCGCTCGGCGCCTCCGTGGTCCTCGGCGACGACGCGGGCCTCGCGCGCGACGCGCTGGACTTCGTCTTCGGCGGCGCGATGCTGCCCAACTTCCTCAACGCGCTGACCCCGGGCTGTCTGGTCGTCACCCCCGGGGACCGGGCCGACCTGGTCGTCGGGGCGCTGGCCGCGCACTCGGCCGGCACCCCGCCGATCGCCGGTGTGCTGCTCACCCTGAACGAGCGGCCCAGCGACGAGATCCTCACCCTGGCGGCCCGTCTCGCGCCGGGCACCCCGGTCATCTCCGTACCGGGCAACAGCTTCCCGACCGCCACCGAACTCTTCGCCCTCGAGGGCAAGCTGAACGCGGCCACCCCGCGCAAGGCGGAGACGGCGCTCGGCCTGTTCGAGCGGCACGTGGACACGGCCGACCTGCTCAAGCGGGTCTCGGTGGCCCGCAGCGGTCGGGTGACCCCGATGATGTTCGAGCACGAGCTCATCGAGCAGGCGCGCGCCGACCGGCGACGGGTGGTGCTCCCGGAGGGCACCGAGGAGCGGGTGCTGCGCGCCGCCGACGTGCTGCTGCGCCGTGACGTGTGCGATCTGACGCTGCTCGGCGACGTCGAGGTCATCCGCAAGAAGGCCGCAGATCTGGGCATCGCGCTCGCCGACACGCAGCTGATCGACCCGGCGACCTCGGAGCTGCGGGACTCGTTCGCCGAGAAGTACGCGGCGCTGCGGGCCCACAAGGGCGTCACCGTGGAGCTGGCGTACGACGTGGTCTCGGACGTCAACTACTTCGGCACGCTGATGGTCCAGGAGGGGCTGGCCGACGGCATGGTCTCCGGTTCGGTGCACTCCACGGCGGCGACGATCCGCCCGGCCTTCGAGATCATCAAGACCAAGCCTGGGGGCACCTCCCATAGCGAAGCTTCTGGGGGAGCTTCGATCGTCTCGTCGGTCTTCTTCATGTGCCTCGCCGACAAGGTCCTCGTGTACGGCGACTGCGCGGTCAACCCGGACCCGAACGCCGAGCAGCTCGCGGACATCGCCGTCCAGTCGGCGGCCACCGCGGCCCGCTTCGGCGTCGAGCCGCGGATAGCGATGCTCTCGTACTCGACCGGCACGTCGGGCTCCGGCGCCGACGTCGACAAGGTGCGGGAGGCGACGAAGCTGGTCCGCGAGGCGCACCCGGAGCTGCGGATCGAGGGGCCTATCCAGTACGACGCCGCCGTCGAGCCCTCGGTCGCGGCGACGAAGCTGCCGGGCTCGGAGGTGGCGGGGCAGGCGACCGTGCTGATCTTCCCGGACCTCAACACCGGCAACAACACCTACAAGGCCGTGCAGCGTTCGGCCGGCGCCGTGGCCGTCGGCCCGGTGCTCCAGGGTCTGCGCAAGCCCGTGAACGACCTCTCGCGCGGCGCGCTCGTCAGCGACATCGTCAACACGGTCGCCATCACGGCGATCCAGTCCCAGGCCCAGGAGATCCCGGCATGACCGCCCAGCCGTCACCCACCGCCGCCCGGCCCGCCGAGCTTCGCCCGGCCCCTCCCTCTCGCGTCCTGGTCCTCAACTCCGGTTCCTCGTCGGTGAAGTACCAGCTGCTCGACATGCGCGACGACAGCCGGCTCGCCCAGGGGCTCGTGGAGCGCATCGGCGAGGAGACCTCCCGGCTCGTGCACACCCCGCTCCAGGGCGGTGGGGGTGAGAAGCGCGAGAAGAACGGCCCGATCGCCGACCACGCGGCCGCGCTGAAGGCGGTCGCCGAGGAGCTGGCGGCGGACGGGCTCGGGCTCGACTCCCCCGAGCTGGCGGCGATCGGCCACCGGGTGGTGCACGGCGGGCTGCGGTTCACCGAGCCGACGGTCATCGACGACGAGGTGCTGGCGGAGATCGAGCGGCTCGTGCCGGTGGCGCCGCTGCACAACCCGGCGAACCTCACGGGCATCCGTACGGCGATGACGCTCCGCCCCGACCTGCCGCAGGTCGCGGTCTTCGACACGGCCTTCCACACGACGATGCCGGAGTCGGCGGCGCGGTACGCGATCGACGTGGAGACGGCCGACGCGTACCGGATCCGGCGGTACGGCTTCCACGGCACCTCGCACGCGTACGTGTCGCGGGAGACGGCGAAGCTGCTCGGCAAGGAGCCGGAGGAGGTGAACGTGATCGTGCTGCACCTGGGCAACGGCGCGTCCGCCTCCGCGGTGCGGGGCGGCCGGTGCGTGGACACCTCGATGGGCCTGACGCCGCTGGAGGGCCTGGTCATGGGCACCCGCTCGGGCGACATCGACCCGGCGGTCACCTTCCACCTCAAGCGGGTGGCGGGCATGGACGACAGCGAAATCGATGGCCTGCTGAACAAGAAGTCCGGCCTGGTGGGGCTCTGCGGCGACAACGACATGCGGGAGATCCGCCGCCGGATCGACGAGGGCGACGAGCGTGCGGCGCTCGCCTTCGACATCTACATCCACCGGCTCAAGAAGTACATCGGGGCGTACTACGCGGTGCTGGGCCGGGTGGACGCGGTGGCGTTCACGGCGGGGGTCGGCGAGAACGCGGCCCCGGTGCGGGAGGCTGCGATCAAGGGCCTGGAGGAGCTGGGGCTCGCGGTGGACGCGGACCTCAACGCGGTGCGGTCGGACGAGGCACGGCTGATCTCGCCGAACTACGCGCGGGTGGCGGTCGCCGTGGTGCCGACGGACGAGGAGCTGGAGATCGCCCGTCAGGCCTTCGCTCTGGTGGGCGGGGAGGCACCCGGGGAAGGGGCCGGAGAAGCACTCGGAGAAACGCTCGGAGAAGTGAACGCCTGAGCGACCCCGCGCCCATTTGTACTTTCCGCCAGTCGGAATATTCCGCAGTGAAACAAACCGATAGGATCCGCCTCATGCGCCGTTCCAAAATCGTCTGCACGCTGGGCCCCGCCGTCGACTCGTATGAGCAGCTGAAGGCTCTCATCGAGGCCGGCATGAACGTGGCCCGATTCAACTTCAGCCACGGATCCCAGGCGGAACACCAGGAGCGGTACGACCGCGTCCGGCAGGTCTCCGCGGACACCGGTCGCGCCGTCGGCGTGCTCGCCGACCTCCAGGGCCCCAAGATCCGTCTCGAGACCTTCGCCGAGGGCCCGGTCGAGCTGGTGCGCGGTGACGAGTTCACCATCACCACCGACGACGTCCCCGGTGACAAGTCCATCTGCGGCACCACCTACAAGGGCCTGCCCGGCGATGTCTCCAAGGGCGACCAGGTCCTGATCAACGACGGCAACGTCGAACTGCGGGTCGTCGAGGTCGAGGGCCCCCGGGTCAAGACCATCGTCGTCGAGGGCGGTGTCATCTCCGACCACAAGGGCATCAACCTGCCCGGCGCGGCGGTCAACGTCCCCGCCCTGTCGGAGAAGGACGTCGACGACCTCCGTTTCGCGCTCCGCATGGGCTGCGACATGGTCGCGCTCTCCTTCGTCCGTGACGCCGACGACGTCAAGGACGTCCACAAGGTGATGGACGAGGAGGGCCGCCGGGTCCCCGTCATCGCCAAGGTGGAGAAGCCGCAGGCCGTCGAGAACATGGAGGCCGTCGTCGCGGCCTTCGACGCGGTCATGGTGGCCCGTGGCGACCTCGCCGTCGAGTACCCGCTCGAGAAGGTCCCGATGGTGCAGAAGCGCCTCGTGGAGATGTGCCGCCGCAACGCCAAGCCGGTGATCGTCGCGACCCAGATGATGGAGTCGATGATCACCAACTCCCGTCCGACCCGCGCCGAGGCGAGCGACGTCGCCAACGCGATCCTGGACGGCGCGGACGCGGTCATGCTGTCGGCCGAGTCCTCGGTCGGCGCGTACCCGATCGAGACCGTGAAGACGATGTCGAAGATCGTCGCCGCGGCCGAGGAGGAGCTGCTCTCCAAGGGCCTCCAGCCCCTGGTCCCGGGCAAGAAGCCGCGTACCCAGGGCGGTTCCGTCGCCCGCGCGGCCTGCGAGATCGCCGACTTCCTGGGCGGCAAGGCCCTGGTCGCCTTCACCCAGTCCGGCGACACGGCCCGCCGCCTCTCGCGCTACCGCGTCCAGCAGCCGATCCTCGCCTTCACCACCGACGAGAACACCCGCAACCAGCTCACCCTGAGCTGGGGCGTCGAGTCCTTCGTGGTCCCGCACGTGGACAACACGGACGCGATGGTCGACCTGGTGGACGCCGAGCTCCTGAAGCTCCAGCGCCACAACGCGGGCGACACCATGATCATCACCGCCGGCTCGCCCCCCGGCGTCCCCGGCACGACGAACATGGTCCGCGTCCACCACCTCGGCGGCGGCGAGCGCGACTGACGTCACGACGAAGCCCCCGTCCGCTCGGTGCGGACGGGGGCTTCGTCGTACGGCCGGTGTGTCGTACGGCTCCTGGAGCGGTACGGGGATCAGCTGGGCTCGATCGTGTTGCGGAGGCCCGGGACCTTGAGGGTGCCGCCGAACTGTCCCGCCTGCTTCAGCTTCACCTGGGTGAAGAAGGCGAAGGGGACGTCCAGCGGGGGCGGGCTCTCCGGGCTGAAGGTGATCGGGATGATGCCGAAGAGGTTGCCCTTCAGCTCCTCCGTGTACATGGTCACCGTGCCGTTGGTGATCGTCGACGTCGAGCCCTTGTCGGACCGGACGTGGCCCGTGAGGCCCTCGGAGTGGACCGTCAGCTGGTGGAGGTCCTTGATGTCGATGCCCGTCGAGGTGAACTTCAGGGCCTTCTTGATCTTTCCGCTGCCCGTCTTGACCTCGACGATGCCGTGGTACTTGAGGCCCTTCAGGGTGAGCAGCGAGCTCTCCAGTCGCCACGGCTCGTCCGGGAGCAGCGGGATGCCCTGCTCCAGGTCGGCGGCCGCGAGCGCCTCGGGGTCCGGCTCGGGGCACGGGAACCGGGGCTTGGCGCCGTCGGGTATGGACTCGTCCTTCTTGGCGTCCAGGCCCTTGGCGCTCTCGGGCAGTTCCTGGACCTTCGCGCCCGCCTGCTCGGCGGCCTGCTCGATCTGCTTCTTCGTCTTCTCCGCGGCCGGGTCGGCGGTGGCCTTCGGAGCGGCGGTCGACGTCGGCGGAGTGGTCGCGGCCGGCTCGTCGGCGGTCGCCGGCTTGTCGGCGGGGGCCGTCGCGGAGGCGCTCGGGGCGGGTGCCTGGGTCGTCGGGGCCGCCGTGGTGGGCGTCTCCGTCGGCTTCGGGTCCGGGCCGTCGAACAGGTCCTTGAGCGCGTCGCCGACGCCCAGCGGGTCGAGCGGGTTCTTCGACTTCGTGGGCGTGGGTGTGGCCGTCGGTGTCGGCGTCGCGGTCGGCGAGGCGGTGGTCTTCGCCTCTTCCTTCGTCTGCCGCGTGGCCGCCTGCTCGGTCTCCGTCGCGGTCGGCGTCGGGCTTCCGGTGGCGGTGGGGGTCGCGGTGGCGGTGGGGGTGGCCGTCGCGGTCGCGGTCGCGGAAGGCGTCGCGGTGGGGGTGGAGGAGGGCGTCGGCTTCGCCGTCTCGGCCGGCTTCTCCGTCTCCTCCTGCGTCGGCTCGTCCGAGCGCGTCACACAGGGGCCGGGGGCGAAGGGGATGTCCTTCTCGTCGGCGAGGGCGAGCCTGGGCGTGAGGCCCATGCCCACGAACACCGCGGTCGGCATGGCGGCCAGCGCCATCGCCTTGCCCGCGGGGCCCTGGATCCTGTTCAGCAGCGACTTGCGCGGGGCCGCGTGCCGCGGGCCCTCCTTCGCGAGCGCCGACTGAGTCTCGTCACCCCGCACTGTTCCTCCCGCCCTTGGCGTCGATCGTCGTGTCGGTCAGCGGCTGCGCGCCCTCGCGCTGCTCCGGGAACACGGCCGCCACCATGGCCTCGGTCTCGGGGTCGAGGGCGGGGGCGGCCTCGTCGGAGGCCTCCGGCTGACCGTCGTGCTCTGCGTCGGCCTCTGCCTCGTCGGTCTCCTCGGCCGGCGGGGCGGGCGCCCACGCGGCGGACATACCGCCGCCGATGACCGCGAACAGATAGCCGATGATCAGGCCACCGAAGTTCGAGACCGGGATGGAGACGAGCGCCAGGACGATCGTCGCGACACCCGCGAACACCCGGACGATGGGCTGGAACCACATCGTCAGACCGAGCGTGATGAGCAGGACGCCGATGATCAGCGCGCCGGCTCCGGCGGTCGTCTGCATGGCGAGGGTGACATTGCCGAGCCGCATGTCCCCGTACGGAAGGTAGGCGATCGGCACGCCGCCGATCATGGTGAACAGTCCCGCCCAGAAGGGCCGGGTCTGTCGCCAGACCTTGAACCGGTTCTCCTTCTTGGGGACTTCGCGGGAGGCGGGGATCTCGGCGCTCATGGAACAGCTCCCTGGAAGCGGTGTTGCTGAGAAGTTGAAGGGAGGGTGCCTGGCGGGTGGGACCGCACGGGGCGGCCCCACCCTCAGGACGACCTGGTCCTCGCGGACCGGTCAGTCCTAGTAGCACTCCTTCGAGGTGCCCCGGTGCAGGGACAGGTGAAGGTCGGGGAGCTTGAACGTGCCGGCCGTGGTGGCCCACGCCTTCTGCTCCACGTTGTTCAGCGTCGCCTGCTCGGCACGCTGGCCGAAGCCGTACGGGTTGGCCTTGGTGTTGGGCTGGATGCCCGGCTTGCCCGGGGCCGGCTTGCCGTCGGGGCCGTTGTTGAGCGCGCCGGCCGCGATGCCGATGTCGATGTTGGTGAACTCGGCGTCGGCCTTGAGCTCGGAGACATCGAGGTAGATGCCCTTCGCGTAGACCTTGTCCTCGGTCTTGCCGGACTTCACGGCCGCGGTGCCGGCCTCCAGACGGAGGGTGACGTCACCGATGAACGGCACCTTCGGCGTCACGACCGACTGGCACATGTTCGTGATCCAGGCCTCGGAGAAGCCGGACACCGCCACCGGGGCGGCGAAGTCCTTGCCCTCGAGGTCCTTGCCACCATCGACGCTGCCGTACTGGACGAAGTCCGTACCGACGAGGCTGTTGGCCTTAACCTTGAATTCCTGGCCGGAGATGCTGAAGGACGCGGCGAGCGCGCCCTGGGCCAGGCCTACACCGATCGCGGCCGTCGCGGCCACACTCGGGACCATGACGACGGCGAACCGCTTCCATCTGGTCCCGCCACGAACCTGGGACTTCATGAGAATTCCTCCTTCTCGGACGTACATCTCCGGAAGGGCCCGGGGCCCGTCCTGGGATGGGAGAAGAGCTACGTCCTCGGGAAGGAGAGCGCCGAGGCGTCAGGCGGCGCGTTGCGCGTCCGAATCACCGGCGATCACCCCCGAGCGACAACCATGGGCCGCGCCTTGGCGCGCGACCTGATTGGACAGGCCCCGTTCGATGAGAGCGGGAACCCCCCTGTCCAGGACCGGTGCCGGAACACCGGTCCGCCCGGTGGGGACCCTCGCCGCGTCCCGGTTGGTTGCCGGGGTGGTGCGGTTCGGACCGAGCGTCGCCGATCGTGGTCCATTCCGGGCCCCCGCACAAGGGGGTTCGTTACTGGCTAGTAACGGGTGGATAACCACGTCATGGCGGGGCGGGGCCGGACGGGCACGGAGGGTACGTTCGCCTGGCAAGGAATGTCGGCAGATTGCCGGAAGAATGCGGACAGAACCGCAGGTTCGCTTTACTGCAAGTAACAGCGGCCGCGATTACCAAGTTTTGGTAAAGCGCGGCCGCCTTTTGTCACCCTGCTGCCAAATCGTCGGACGATCGGGCGCACCGGACGGGACTAGAACAGCACCCGTGCCAGAGCCTGCCGGGCCGCCGTGACCCGCGGGTCGTCGGCACCGATCACCTCGAAGAGCTCCAGGAGCCGCAGCCGCGCCGCGTCCCGGTCCTCGCCGACCGTGCGGCGCACGGTCTCGACGAGCCGCCCGAAGGCGTCCTGTACATGACCGCCCACCAGATCGAGGTCGGCGGCGGCGATCTGCGCGGTCACATCGGCCGGACCGTCGGCGGCGGCCTTGCGGACCGCGGCCGGGTCGAGGTCCTGCACCCGGGCGAGGAGTTCGGCCTGGGCCAGACCGAGCTTGGCCTCCGGGTTGGCCGGGTCGTCGGCGAGCACGTTCTTGTACGCCTGGACGGCGCCGGCCAGATCACCCGCGTCGAGCGCGGACATGGCCGCTTCGAGGAGCGCGTCGTAGGGACCGACGGGCTGCGCGGCCACGGCCGTACCGTCGTCGGGGCCCTCGCCGTTCGCGTCGACGACGATGCCGGTCAGACCGAAGCGCTCCTCGCCGATCTGGATCAGCTGGTCGAGGGTCTCGCGGATCTGGGCCTCGGGCACGGCGCCCTGGAAGAGCGGCAGCGCCTGACCGGCGACCACCGCGAAAACGGCCGGAATTCCCTGGATACCGAACTGCTGCATCAGCATCTGGTTGGCGTCGACGTCGATCTTCGCGAGCAGGAAGCGGCCGCTGTACTCGACGGCGAGCCGCTCCAGGAGCGGGCTCAGCTGCTTGCAGGGCTCGCACCACTCGGCCCAGAAGTCGAGGACGACCGGGACCTCGGCGGAGCGCTGGAGCACATCGCGCTCGAAGCCCGCCTCGTCGACGTCGATCACCAGGGCGGACGGGGGCACGGCGGCGGGGCCACCCTGCCGGGCGGCTGCGGCGCGTGTCTGCTCCGCCTTCGACTTGGCCTCTCCGGCCGCCTTCACCGCGGCGAGGTCGACGACGCCGCTCATGGACATGTTTCGGGGCTGCATACGTACATCCTCCCCCTTCCGCGCACGTAACCGGTAAGTCATGGCTGAACCGTGCCGTCCGCACGTCTCCCGCCGGTATGCGAGACGTGGGGCGACACGGTTCTTCGTCTTCGGTTCACACCGGGTCCCCACCCGGTGTCGTGCACCGGGTCCCCACCCGATGCCATGGTTGTCGCTCAGGCCGCTCAATGCCTTTCGCTACAGGTCGTAGCGTAACTCTCCCGGGTGAGCCGAGGGGAGGGCGCGGACCGGATCCGTACGGTGAACTGCCTCACACGCCGCCCCTCTGGCGCACTACCTACCGGCGGGTATGGTCGACGTCCATGTGTAGCCGCACCAACCGCAGCAGCCGTACCGGACGCCCCCGCTCCGCCGAGGCCGACACGGCCATCCTGGAGGCGACCCGCGCGGCCCTGGTCGAGCTGGGTTGGTCCAAGCTCACGATGGGGGACGTGGCCGGCCGGGCCGGGGTGGCCAAGACGACCCTGTACCGCCGCTGGGCCAACAAGAGCGAGCTCGTGGTCGACGCCGTCGCCGTCCTCTTCGACGAACTCGAACTGCCCGACCTCGGTTCCCTCCAGGCCGACATCGAGAACGTCGTCCTCCAGTTCGCCGCCCTCCTCGAACGCCCCGAGACCAAGACGGCCCTGATGGCGGTGGTGGCCGAGTCGACCCGCGACGAACCGCTGCGCGAGCGCATACGGGCCTCGATCGTCGACCGGCAGAAGCGGCTCGTCCTGGAGGGCCGGATGCGGGCGCAGCGGCGCGGTGAACTCCCGGCGGACCGGGACCCGGTCGCGGTGGACGCCACCGACGACCTGATCTTCGACGTGATCGCGGGCGCCGTGGTGCACCGCGCGCTGGTGAGCGCGGAGCCGGTCGACGAGCCGTGGGTGGCGCGGCTCTCGGCGCTCCTGGTGGGCGGCCTGGCGGCGGCGGCCGCCGGGGGCTGAGGCCCGCACGCCTCAGGGGCGGTACGGGAGTTCCCGTACCGCCCCTGAGGCGTGACGCGCGGCAGGGCCGGCGCGCGAGGTGTGACGGAGGATCAGAAGCCCGGGGGCTCCGTGTAGACGCCCCACTCGTCCCGCAGCGCGTTGCAGATCTCGCCGAGGGTGGCCTCCGCGCGGACGGCGTCCAGCATCGGGGCGATCATGTTCGAGCCGTCCCGGGCGGCCGTCAGCATGGCGTCGATCGAGGCGCGGACCTTGGCGTCGTCACGGCGCTCCTTGCGCTCGCCGAGGACCCGGACCTGTTCCCACTCGACCTCGTGGCTGACCCGGAGGATCTCCAGGTCGCCGGTGACGGAGCCGTGGTGGACGTTGACGCCGACGACCCGCTTGTCGCCCTTCTCCAGGGACCGCTGGTACTGGAAGGCGGACTCGGCGATCTCGCCGGTGAACCAGCCGTCCTCGATGCCGCGCAGGATGCCGGAGGTGATCGGCCCGATCGGGTGCTGCCCGTCCGGGTGGGCGCGGCGGCCGCGCTCCTTGATCTGGTCGAAGATCTTCTCGGCTTCGGCCTCGATGCGGTCGGTGAGCTGCTCGACGTACCAGGAGCCGCCCAGCGGGTCGGCGACGTTGGCGACGCCGGTCTCCTCCATCAGCACCTGCTGGGTGCGGAGCGCGATCTCGGCGGCCTGCTCGCTGGGGAGCGCGAGGGTCTCGTCGAGGGCGTTGGTGTGGAGGGAGTTGGTGCCGCCGAGGACGGCGGAGAGGGCCTCCACGGCGGTCCGTACGACGTTGTTGTACGGCTGCTGGGCGGTGAGGGAGACACCGGCGGTCTGGGTGTGGAAGCGGAGCCACTGGGCCTTGTCGGTCGTGGCGCCGTACACCTCCTTCATCCAGCGCGCCCAGATCCGGCGGGCGGCGCGGAACTTGGCGATCTCCTCGAAGAAGTCGAGGTGGGCGTCGAAGAAGAAGGAGAGACCGGGGGCGAAGACGTCCACGTCGAGGCCGCGGCTGAGGCCGAGCTCGACGTAGCCGAAGCCGTCGGCGAGGGTGTACGCGAGCTCCTGCGCGGCCGTCGCCCCGGCCTCGCGGATGTGGTAGCCGGAGACGGAGAGCGGCTTGTACGCGGGGATGCCCTGCGCGCAGTGCTCCATCAGGTCGCCGATGAGGCGCAGATGGGGCTCGGGCTCGAAGAGCCACTCCTTCTGCGCGATGTACTCCTTGAAGATGTCGGTCTGGAGCGTGCCGTTGAGCACGGCCGGGTCGACGCCCTGGCGCTCGGCGGCGACCAGGTACATGCAGAAGGCGGGCACGGCGGGGCCGGAGATCGTCATCGAGGTGGTGACGTCGCCGAGAGGGATGTCCTTGAAGAGGACCTCCATGTCGGCGGCGGAGTCGATGGCGACACCGCAGTGGCCGACCTCGCCGAGGGCGCGGGGGTCGTCGGAGTCCCGGCCCATGAGGGTGGGCATGTCGAAGGCGACGGAGAGGCCGCCGCCGCCGGCGGCCAGGATCATCTTGTAGCGCTCGTTGGTCTGCTCGGCGTTGCCGAAGCCGGCGAACTGGCGGATGGTCCAGGTCCGGCCGCGGTAGCCGGTCGCGTGGAGTCCCCGGGTGTACGGGTACTCGCCGGGCCAGCCGATGCGTTCGAAGCCCTCGTAGGTGTCGCCGGGCCGGGGCCCGTAGACGGGCTCGACGGCGTCGCCGGAGAGCGTGGTGAAGTCGGCGTCCCGCTTGCGGGCCTTGTCGTAACGGGCCTGCCAGCGACGGCGGCCTTCCTCGATGGCGTCAGCGTCCATGCTTCGAATTTACTAGGACGTCCTAGTAAATGTCGATGGGAAACCCCCGCACATCAGTGCGGGGGTCCGTGTCAGGCCTCGACCGGCTCCGGCCGGGCGCCGCTGATCAGCGGCAGGGTCTCGGCGACGACCTTGCGCTCGACGAAGAACGCGGCGAAGGGAATGGTGCCCGAGACCAGGACCCAGAGCAGCTTCCCGAACGGCCAGCGGGCCTTGGAGCCCAGGTCGAAGGCGAAGACGAGGTAGATGATGTAGAGGACACCGTGGGCCTGGGAGACCGCGAAGGTCACGTCCTCGCCCATGTCGAACCCGTACTTGAAGACCATGCAGGTGCACAGCACGAGCAGCATGACGGCGGTGATGTACGCCATGACGCGGTAACGGGTCAGCACGCTGGATTTCATGCCGTCGAGCGTAACGGCACGTTCCGGGCGATCTTCGCGCGGGTCGGCCCTCGCGGCGCGAGCGCCTACTTCTCCTCGAAGTCGTCCGCCGCGACGCGCAGCGGACGCAGCATCGCGAAGATCTCGGCGCACTCCTCCGCGTCGTACGCGCCGAGCCCGAACTCCATCTCCATCAGGTCGCGGGTGGCCGCCTCGACCACCTCGCGGCCCTTCTCCGTGATGGAGGCCAGCGTTCCGCGGCCGTCGTTCGGGTTGGGCCGCTTGTCGACGAGACCGGACCTCACGAGCCGGTCCACCGTGTTCGTCACGGACGTGGGGTGGACCATCAGCCGCTCGCCGATCTTGGACATCGGCAGCTCACCGGCCTTCGAGAAGGTGAGCAGCACCAGGGCCTCGTACCGCGCGAAGGTCAGCCCGTACGGCTTCACGACGGCGTCGACCTCCGCGAGGAGGATCTGGTGGGCGCGCATGATCGAGGTGATCGCGGCCATCGAGGGCACCGGGCCCCAGCGCTTCTGCCAGAGTTCGTCGGCGCGGGCGATGGGATCGAAGGGAAGACTGAGCGGCTTCGGCACGCGTCGACCTTACCGACTGGTCACATGCCGGTCAGCCCCGTCTCGCCTTTCGGTCGCCGACCGCCCCGCCCGGCCCCCGTCTCCCCCGTCTTCCCCGTCGCCCCGGCGGCCCGCAGCTCGGCGGCGGCGGCGAGGAGGCAGACCGTGCCGAGGACGCCCGTGCCCGCGACGACCGCGTGCACGGGGGCGAACTCGGCGGCGATCCCGGCCCCGGCCATGCCGATGCCCTGGACGGTCATCATGCCCGCGGTCATCAGGGTCATGGCCCTCCCCCGCTGCGCCTCGGGGACGGCGGCGACGAACCAGGCGTCGAGCCCGAGGGTGTACGCGCCGGTGGCGCCCGCCAGGAAGAGGGCGGCGGCCGCGAGGGGCACGCCGGGCTCGGGGGCGTACAGGAGGTAGGGCAGGACACCGGTCACGGCGAGCGGCAGCACGATCCGGGAGCGGGTGACCGCGCCGAGGAAGGACCCGGCGAACAGCTCGCCCGTGATGGTGCCGACGGGCAGCGCGCACATGAGGAGCCCGAGGGCGGCGGTGGAGACGCCGATCTCGTCGGCGTACGGGGCGGCGAGCGCCTCCGGGACGACGGCGAAGAGCGGCGGAACCCAGAACATCAGCATCAGGGCCCGCACGCGCCGGTTCCGCAGCACCGCCCAGGTGCCGGAGAACCCGCTGTCCGCGGCCCCGGACGCCCGGGCCGGACGGCGGACGGTGCCGAGCCGGAGCAGCAGCGCCGAGACGAGGAAGGTGGTGGCGGTGACGGCGAGGGCGCCGCGCGGCGGGACGACGGTGAGCAGCACCCCGCCGACGGCGAAGCCGGTGAGGAGGGCGCTCTGGGAGACGATCCGCAGCAGGGAGCGGCCGAGGACGAAGAGGTCGCCCTCGCCGAGGATGTCGGCGAGGGTCGCCATGCGGGTGCCGTTGAAGACGGGCGAGACGACGGCGATGGCGCAGCGCAGCGCGAGCAGGACGGCGACGGGGGTGGCGGGGACGACCATGAGCGCGACGCAGCCGGCGCAGAAGAGGTCGCAGACGACGAGGATCCGGCGGGGCGGGAGCCGGTCGGTGAGCCCGGCGAGCAGGGTGCCGCCGACGAGGTAGGGGAGGAAGCCGAGGGCGAAGGTGAGGGAGGAGAGGAGCGGGGAGCGGGTGAGGTCGTAGACGAGCACGGTGAGCGCGAGCTCGCTGACGACGACCCCGAGCAGCGAGAACAGATGCGCCACGAAGACGACCCGGAACTCCCGCACCCGGAAGACCGCTCGGTAACCGGGGCCGGCCGACGCCTGGCCGACGGACGCGAGGCCGGCGGGGGCGGGGGCGGACAGGGGCGGGGGCAGGGGTGCGGCGGCGGTCGGCTCCGGTCCGGTTTCGGGCAGCGTGGTGGTGGGGTCGTCGTGCTTCGGCATGGCACGCAGCGTGCCGTCGGCGACGGGGTCCGCCCTAGACTTTCGGGCCCAGACGAATCTTCCGCTCCATCCCTCCGGAGGGCCCGTGCCGTACCACCTGCGTTTCGGCGGGGCCGACCCGCTGCGGATCCGGTTCGCGATCTCCCCGCTCTGGGAGACCCACTCCGCCGTGCGGGTCCTCGCCCGGCCCGGCAAGCAGGGCTACCACCTGCCGTGGATGCGGCGGATCGCGTCCGCAGCGCGGGATCTCGACCTCGGTCCGCTGCATCTGCTGATGCCGCTGCACGGGCACAGTCCGGACTTCCTCTATCCGCCGCCGCTGGGGCCCGCCGCCGCGTTCGAGGACGAGATCGCCGCGGTACGGGAGACCGATCCGGCGCTGGTCCTGGACGACTTCGAGCGGGCGCTCGCGGACACCCCGGGGGCGGCCGGGACGGCCGAGGGGCGGCGACTGCTCGCGGATCCCGCCGGGGCGGTGCTGCGGCTCGCGGAGCTGCTCCGGGTCGCGTGGGAGGCGCTGATCGCCCCGGACTGGCCCCGGCTGCGGGCGCTTCTGGAGGCGGACGTGGCGTACCACTCGCGGCGGCTCGCGGAGGGCGGGCTCGAACGGCTTCTGGGCGAGCTGCATCCGGCCTTCGCGTGGGACGCGGGGACCGCCACGCTCGAGGTCGCGTACCACGGTGAGCACATCCGTCCGCTGGACGGGCAGGGGCTCGTCCTGATGCCGTCGGTGTTCACCTGGCCGGACGTGGTGAGCGGTTTCGATCCGCCGTGGCAGCCGACGGTGGTCTATCCGGCCCGGGGGATCGGCGGGCTGTGGTCCGAGTCCGGGGACCGTACGCCGGAGGCCCTCGGGCGGCTCCTCGGCCCGGTGCGGGCGGACGTCCTGTGCGCGCTCGCCGAGCCCATGGGGACGACGGCGCTCTCCCACCTCCTGGGCCGGGCCCCGTCCACCGTCTCCGCGCACCTCGCGGTGCTGCGGGACGCGGGGCTGCTGACCTCGCGGCGGTACGGCCACCAGGTGCTGTACGAGCGGACCCCGCTGGGGATCGCGGTGTCACAGCCCGGAACCGGCTGACCGACATGCCACGATGGCCCGGATTGTCCCGCCGTCCGTACGAAGCGCCGTGCTCGCCGTACCCGACCCTGGGGGCCGGATGTCCCGCCGCACCGTCACCGCCGTCACCCTGGCCCTCGTCTCCGCGCTGCTCCTGACCGGGTGCGGCGAGGACGGGCCCCCGAAGGGCCCCGTCGGTCCGCCGTCCACGCGCGGCGAGGCCGCGGCCCCGGCGGGCGGCTCGGCGTTCTGGGTCGACCCGGAGAGCGACGCGGCCAGGCAGGTGCGTCGGTACGAGGCGCAGGGCAGGACGGAGGACGCGAAGATCCTGAGGCGGATCGCGGACCGCCCGGTCGCGGACTGGCCGGCCGGGGACGATCCCGTGCCGGAGATCACCCGCGCGGCACGGGGTGCGGCGGCGGAGGACCGGACAGCCGTGTTCGTCGCGTACAACATCCCGCACCGCGACTGCGGCATGTACTCGGCGGGCGGCTCGCACGACGCGCGGGCCTACCGGACCTGGATCGACTCCTTCGCCACCGCGCTCGGGGAGTCCTCGGCGATCGTCGTCCTGGAGCCGGACGCGGTGCCGCACCTCGTGGACGGCTGCACCCCGGCCCAGTACCACGACGAGCGGTACCGGCTGCTCGCCGGGGCCGTCGAGCGGCTCAAGCGGCAGCCCCGCACCCGGGTCTATCTGGACGCCGGCAACCCGGCCTGGATCGACGATCCGGCCAAGCTGGTGGAGCCGCTGCGCCGGGCGGGGGTGGCCGGCGCGGACGGCTTCTCGCTGAACGTCTCCAACTTCCAGACGAACGACACCGTGAGGCGCTTCGGCGCGACGCTGTCGGGGCTGCTCGGCGGCGCCCACTTCACCGTGGACACCAGCCGCAACGGCGACGGCCCCCTCCCGGGCGACCGGGCCGAGGCCTGGTGCAATCCGCCGGGCCGGGCCCTCGGCGTACCGCCCACGGACCGGACCGGCGACGACCTGGTCGACGCGTATCTGTGGGTCAAGCGCCCCGGCGACTCGGACGGCCCGTGCCGGGGCGGGCCGGCCGCCGGCACGTGGTGGCCGGACTACGCCCTGGGCCTGGCGCGCAGGGCGAAGTCGTAGGCCACGGGGGAGGCGGAGGGAGGCGGCCTCAGCCCACCTGGATCCACTTCGCCTCGGACGGGATGCCGTTCGCGTCGGTGACGAAGAGCATGTACCAGCCGGGCGGTACGAGGGTCCGGTCCTCCGGTACGTCGACGGTGACCGTCGTCCCGTTCTGGCTCCTCGTCAGGCCGAGCTCCACCGAGCGCTGTTCGACGTCGGTGGTGTGGGTGACGGCGCTGGGCCGCATGAGCCGGGCCTTGACGATCCGGCCGGCGTCCCTGGTCTTGAAGGTGGCGCGGCCGTTCTGGTCGAGTTCCTGCGGGCCCTCCCCCAGGACGGGCCGGTCGGTGCCGGCCTTGTGGAGGTAGGGCGGGGTGAAGACCTCGACGCGCTGCTCGAAGGTGCCGAGCCTGGTGTTGTCCTTGTCGTCGAAGAGCGGGTCGGAGCCGAAGGTGGCGACCCGGCCGTCGGGCAGCAGCAGCGCCTCGGAGTGGTAGTTGCGGCCGACGGTGGGTTCGGCGGCCTCGGTGAAGGCGTTGCTCCTCGGGTCGTAGAACTGCGCCTTGAGGATGTCGCTCCCGCTGCGGCCCCGGTAGTCCTCGGATCCGCCGGTGGTGAAGACGGTGTCGTCGGGCAGCAGGACGCTGCTGAGGTAGCGGGTGCCCTGCGGGAGCGCCGGCCCGTCGGTGAAGACGGGGCTGTCCTCGGACACGTCGATGATCGAGGTGCGGGCGGTCGACCTGGACGACTCGCCGACCCCGCCGCCGCCGAGGACCATGACCTTCTGGTGCTGGGCGGGGGGCAGGATCAGGGAGGAGGAGGTCTCCAGCCGGTCAGGGTCGGTGAGCCCGCCGAGCTTGGTGAAGGAGTTCTTCCTCAGGTCCCACAGGCCCGGTTCGCGGCCCTTCTCGGCGGGGCCGTAGCCGGCGTTGGAGCCGGTGTAGAGGAGCTTGCCGCCCTTGGTGAGGAAGAGGGAGGGGTAGGTGGGGAAGTAGCGGAAGGGGCCCTTGGACCACTTCTTGGTCTCGGGGTCGTAGATCTCGTTGTCGCCGGGGACGACGTCGCCGACGTCGTTGAGTCCGGAGACGGCGAGGACCTTGCCGTCCTCGAGGGTGACGAGGGTGGGGTACCAGCGGGCGTCCTTCATGGGGGCGACCGGGATGTACTTCTCGGCCTTCGGGTCGAACTCGTAGGCGCCCTTGATGCCCTGGAAGTCCTGCTTCTCGGTGGTGAGCTTCTGCGCGAGGCCGTAGACGTCGTCGGCGGCGTCGCCCTTGAGGCCGACGACCTCGTACTGCGCCGCCTCGGTGGTGAGGGCCTGCGGTCCCTCCTTGCGGGCCTCGACGAAGACCCGGGCCTCGGCGGCGGTGATCTTGGTCTTCCAGGGCTTCATCTGCCCGCTCTCGAAGTACGAGATCTCGAACTCGCGCTTGGCCTTGGGAACGGTGACGTCGGCCCTGGAGACGTACTCGACCCCGGACGGCGAGCGGAAGACGGTGCCCTTCCTGAGGGTGACCGCCTTGTCGGGGCTCTCGTTCTTGACCCGCATGCCGCCGCCGGCCTTCTTGACCTCGCCGTCGAGGATCTCGTACCGCGCGGTGCCGCCGGCGACGAGCAGCCGGCCGTCGGGGAGCTGGGTGTGGCCGGAGCAGAAGAAGTCCACGGGGGTGGGGATCTTCTTGAAGGTGTTCTTGACGGGGTCCCAGAGGACGGTCTCGAAGGTCCCCGCGTCGAAGTTCTTCTGGCTGTTGCCGGAGCCGGCGATCAGCAGCACCTTGCCGGTGTGCAGCAGGGCCGCGTGGATGGCGTTGATCCGGTACCGGTCGGGGACCGCGACCGTGGTCCAGGAGCCGAACCGCCGCTGGTAGCCGGGCTGGGCGATCTTGTACGCGTGGTACTTCTCCTCGGCGAAGGAGACGGCGGCGGGGGCGTTGAGCGCCGCGAGGACCAGTACCGCCGCACTGCCGAACAGGGTCTTCCTGAACTTCTTCGACGGCCGGTGGGCCATGGCTCAGTTCCCTCCGGTCGTCGTGGGGGCGGAGGTGACGGGGGCGG
Organism: Streptomyces sp. CB02980; assembly: GCF_014451325.2. GTDB lineage: Bacteria > Actinomycetota > Actinomycetes > Streptomycetales > Streptomycetaceae > Streptomyces. Next base: position 400,238 of record NZ_JACSCH020000006.1, read on the forward strand.
CCGGCGGCGGGGTGGCGGCCCCCGCGACGACCTCGGCCCCTTCGCGGGCGTGGGCCGTACCGCGGGCCCGAACGCGGGCACGGGCGTGCGCGCGGACACGGAGCGCGCGCCGTGTCCTGAGGGCCGTGAAGGTCCAGAGGCCGATCGGGGCGAGCGCGATGACCAGGGCGAGGAACGCCCAGGTGCGCATGGCCGCGTGGGTGTGCCCGAAGTGGACGGAGGCCGCGAGCGAGGCGATGAGGACCGCCGCCCAGAAGAGGTGGATACGGAAGGTCATGATCCGGTCGGGGCTCGCCTCGCCGCCCTTGGGCGTGACGACGAAGCGGCCGCGGGTGCGGAGGACCGCCGAGCCGAGGGACTTGAGGTAGATCGGAGCGGAGAACGCGGACATCGCCATGCCGGCGAGGCCGCCGGAGCCCTCGGGTTCGTGGGGCGAGACGTTGTGCCGCCGGTTCCAGAGGTAGAGGCCGATCTGGAGGGCGACGGCGTCGCTGTAGATCATCAGCCACACCGAGGTGGAGACCTGGGTTCCGGAGGCGCCGAACCAGAGGTAGAGGACGCCGCTGAGGACGCCGAGGAGCCAGTTGACCGCGGTCATCGGGTAGTAGGCGAGCATCAGGGTGTAGTTGAGGAAGCGGCCCGGCGGGGTGCGGAAGGGCGCCTTCCAGTACTGCTTGACGATCGTCTCGTACGTGCCCCGGGACCAGCGGAGCTGCTGGGCGAAGAAGTCCGTCCAGGAGGCCGGGCCCTCGCCGACGGCGAGGACGTCGGGGGTGTAGACGGAGCGCCAGTAGTGGCCGGTGCGCGGGTTCTTCCTGCGGTGCAGTTCGAAGCCGGTGGCCATGTCCTCGGTGACCGAGTCGTACAGGCCGCCGATCTGCTTGAGGGCGGAGATCCGGACGACGTTGTTCGTGCCGACGAACATGGGCGCGTGGTAGCGGTTTCCGGCGCGCTGGATGAGGGCGTGGAAGAGGAACTGCTGGGATTCGGCGGCCTTGGTGACGATGTCGGTGTAGTTGCCGTACACCTGCGGTCCGACGACGAAGGCGATGTCGGGGTCGCGGAAGTAGCCGAGCATCCGCTCCAGGAGGTCGGGGAGCGGGACGTGGTCGGTGTCGACGGAGGCGAAGTAGTCGTACGCGTCGCCGTGCATGGCGAGCCAGGCGTTGTAGTTGCCGTGCTTGGTCCTCGCCTTGTGGACGCCCTTCCCGCGGTTCCACTCGGGGACGCCGGCCCGGGTGAAGTGGCGTACGCCCAGCTCGGCACAGAGCGCCTTGGCCTCGGTGGAGTCGCCCTCGTCGAGGAGCCAGACGTCGAGGAGGCCGTCGTGCCGCAGCCGGGTGGCACCCTCCAGGGTGCCGCGGACCATGGTGAGCGGCTCCTTGCCCGGGACGTACGTGGTGAGGAAGGCGACGCGGGTGCCCTTCTCGGCGTACACGGGTATCGGGTCGCGGGCGACCATGGTGGCGTGGGCGATCGCCGTGACGTTCACCAGCATGAAGAAGCAGATGAGCCCGATCGACACGAGCATCACGGTGTCGAGGTGGACGAGCCGGCGGTCGCCGCCCTCGCGGACGGTCCAGTGGCTGGGCCAGACGAGATAGACGAGGAGCAGCGCCGAGAGGACCGGCGCGAGGGTCATCAGGAGGACGGCTCGTACGCGGTGCGGCTCCTTCGAGAGCAGACTCCGGTACCGCACCCGGTAGGTCTCGGGGTCCGGCTCCGTGAGCGGACCGGCGAGTCGGCTGTAGGTGTCGTAGTCGTAGGCTCCCGGCCGCACGGCGCCTCCAGCTGTCTTCGAACGGACCGATATCCCAACGAAAGGGGTAAACGATCGGCGTGTCGACTGGAGTAGTCCGAGTGGGTTGGTCTAGCGGGTACGGCCGCTCTGCCGCCGGAGCGTGTACGTGACGGCCTTTCTGGCGACGGGGTTCAGCTCCTCCACGGCGGCCATCAGGGCGCCCAGCTGCTCCAGGGCCGCGAAGGCCGCCTCGGCGCCCGCCGGGTCGACGCCCTCGTACAGTTCGAGGCCGACGAAGGAGGCGCCGACCGCGCGGGCGAGCCCGGCGGGGTCGGTGAACTCGGCGAGCGGGGTCCCCGCCAGGACCCGGACGAGCACCTGCTCGATCTCGGTGATCCACAGGTCGAGACCGGCGGCCGTGGCGGGCACCAGCCGGGGGTGCGCCTGCGCGCCGGCGAGCAGCTGCCCGAGGAAGGCGACATGGCCGGCCGCCCGCTCCTCCTCGTGCAGCTCGCGCCCGAAGGCGAGCAGCTCGGTGAGGCTGCCGACCGCGGCGAGCCGCTCGCGGTGCCGGGCGACCCGCTGCTCGGCGCCGTACCGGCAGGCCTCGGCGAGCAGCTCGTCGACGGAACCGAAGTGGTAGAAGACGAGGGCCTGGTTCACTCCCGCGGTGGCCGCGATGGCGCGGGCGGAGGCCTTGGTGATGCCCTGCTCGACAAGGGTCCGCAGGGCGCCCGCGAGCAGCTTCTCCCGGGTCTCCTGGCTGCGCGCGTCCTGCGCCCGGGGCTCCCCCGCCCGCCGGTCCTTCACTTCCCCGCTCATGCCCGTACCTCCTCGCGCACCGGGCGCAGCCCCGCGCGCACCCCCCGGGAGCGTACGTCCGCGTACTCGGCGGTGAACGACCCCTGGTACCCGAAGAGCGGACCGAAGTACCGGTTGTCCACCCGAACGTTGATGCGGAAGCGGCCGGTGCGCTCGTCGAAGGACTCGCGCACCTCGGCGCGACCCCCGATCAGTTCCGGGACGCGCACGTCCAACGGGCCCTCACGGAAGCGGTGTTCGCCGGAACGGATGAGGAGCGAGCCGTCGGGCTCGGCGGACATGTGCAGGTCGCTGGCGAGGTGCTGGTGGGTGCCGAGGTAGTCGAGGACGCAGTCGCGTTCGGGGCTGTGGACCATGGTGGCGTCGAAGCGCCGGGGCCCGCCGGGCAGGGCGAAGGTCCGGACGAAGGTGACGGTCTCGCGGCCGTACGAGTCCGCGTACGGCACGTTCTCGATGGTGAAGGGCACGTCGCGGCCGGTGCGGGGCAGCAGGATGTTCCGCAGCCCGCCGATCGCGAGGAAGGGCTTCACGAGGGCCCGGCCGTGCCAGATCCGGTCCATGACGCCCCGCCCGACGCACAGCTCCCCGCTCGCGAGCCCGACGGAGAAGCGCCGCTGGAGCTCGGGATGCAGGCGCTCGAAGGCCGCGTCCCCCATGGCCGTACGGAAGATCGAGGTCACGACTGCTCCAGGGCGGGCTCGGGTGCGGGCTTCGGGAAGAGCGCGGGTGCGGGCTTCGGGGCAGGCTCCGGCGAGGGCTCGGGCGCGGGCTTCGGGGCGGGCTCCCGGGTCGGCTCCAGGGTCGCGAGGAGACGGGGCTCCCGCGTGCGGGCGGGCGGGGTGCGCAGACAGCGCCGGGCGGCGGGCGTACGCGGCGAGGGCGGTACGAGCACGGCGAGGGCCAGCCCGAGGACGGTGAGCGGCACGGCGCCGAGCGAGAGGAGGCCGAGCGGCAGCGAGGCGACCGTCAGGGGTGCGGCCACGAGGAGGACCCGGGCGGCGAGTTCGAGGAGCCAGTGGGCGAGCGCGCGCTCGGGGGTGACGCCCCGCTCGCACCAGAGCCGCAGCCGGTCGAAGGACCAGGCGGTGGCCCAGCCCATGAGGGGCCGGAACGCGAGCCGGTCGGCGAGACGGCCGAGGCGGCCCCAGCGGGGCCGGTAGTCGTAGCCGGTGAGGAAGCGGACGCCGTCCGGGGTGGGGATGTAGCGCCAGTAGCCGCTGCCCTCCGCGAGGAGCGAGAGCGGGTGCGGCGAGGAGAACCGGAGTGCGGAGACCCGGTCGCCGCCGGCCCGGTGGCGCTCCCCCGCGGAGACACCGGTGCCGGCGACGACCAGGAAGGGCAGGACGCGTGTCGCGTACCGGAAGTGCTGGGGCTCGCCCTCGGCGCGCGGAAGGTACGCGATCTCCGTGAACCGCAGGTCCCACCGCTGATGGCGGGCGGGTTCCTGCGTGTGTTCCCAGAGCGTCTCCAGGTCCGCGCGGACCTGTGTCTCGATGTAGAGACCCATGGGGTGTTCTCCCAGCTCGTACGGCATTTTGAGCGACTGCTCAAAACTGCCCCGCGGCTGAAGGTAGCGGATTTTGAGCAGTCGCTCAAGACGGATCTCCCGGCACGACGAAGCCCCCGGTCCCACGGGGGGCCAGGGGCTTCTCGCGTACGGAGGAAGGCGGGGGGCTCAGCCCTCCAGGTGCCGCTCCACCGTGGCGACCTTGCTGTGCAGACCGTCCGTGACACCGGGACGGATGTCGACCTTCATGACCACCGAGACGCGCGGGGCCCGCGCCTCCACGGCGGCGACCGCGCGCTTCACGACGTCCATGACCTGGTCCCAGTCGTCGCCCTCGACGGAGGTGAACATCGCGTCGGTGCGGTTGGGGAGCCCGGACTCGCGGACGACCCGGACGGCGTCGGCGACGTACTCGCCGACCTCCTCCCCCACGCCCAGCGGGGTGACCGAGAACGCGACGATCACGCCTTCACCGCGCCTTCGGCGGCCGCGGCGCGGGCGCGGGAGGCGATGACCGCGTTCTCGGCCTCGCGCTTGAGCTTCCGCTCGGCGTAGAAGCCACCCAGGGGCAGCACGGAGAGGACGAAGTAGAGGGCGGCGGTCCCGAAGCTCCACTTGGTCCGGTTCCAGGCGTCCAGCCAGAACAGGACGTAGAGGATGAACAGCACTCCGTGGATCGCGCCCATGACCGGCACCGCGTTGAAGTCCGTCGTCCGCTTGAGCACCGAGCAGACCAGCAGGAGCAGGAACGAGACGGCCTCCGGCGCGGAGACGAGCCGGAGTCGGTGGAGGGAGGAAGCGGTCTTGATGTCCACGGAGGGGGTCACCTTCGTTCGATCTTGTGAACGGATGCACAAGGGCCCGTCCATTGTGCACGCCGACTTTGCTGTCTCTTTATCCGGGTCCCCAGTACCTTCAGCGGGTGGCAACGTTCCGACTCCAAGGCAGCAAGGTGCTCGCCGTCTCCATGACCGGCGACGGCGTCAAGGCGAAGAACGGCTCGATGGTCGCCTACGACGGCCAGATGGCGTTCAAGAAGATGAGCGGCGGCGGTGAGGGCCTGCGCGGCATGGTCACCCGCCGGCTCACGGGTGAGCAGATGGAGGTGATGGAGGTACGCGGCCAGGGGACCTGCTGGTTCGCCGACCGGGCCTCCGAGATCAACCTCGTCTCGCTCCACGGCGACAAGCTCTGGGTCGAGGCGAGCAATCTGCTCTGCACCGACGCGGGGCTGCGCACCGGCACCACCTTCACGGGCCTGCGCGGCGGGGCCACCGGCAACGGCCTCTTCACCACGACCGTCGAGGGCACCGGCCAGGCCGCGATCATGTCCGACGGCCCGGCGGTGGTGCTGCGGGTGACCCCGCAGTACCCGCTCCAGGTCGACCCCGGCGCGTACATCGCCCACCAGGGCAACCTTCAGCAGCACTTCCAGTCGGGTGTGACCTTCCGCACCTTCATGGGCGAGGGCGGCGGCGAGGCCTTCCAGATCCGCTTCGAGGGGGACGGCCTCGTGTACGTCCAGCCGAGCGAGCGGAACACGATCGGGGGCGACGTCTGATGCCGTTCCGCGAGATCAACTCGAAGATGGTCGAGGCGACCGTCGTCCCCGGGCAGCGGATGTTCAGCCAGCGCGGCGCGATGCTCGCGTACCGCGGCGACGTCACTTTCACGCCGAACACGGCGGGCGGTCAGGGCGGCGTGATGTCGATGATCGGCCGCCGGGTGGCCGGCGAGGCGACGCCGCTGATGACCGTCGAGGGCAACGGCACCGTGATGTTCGGGCACGGCGGTCACCACATCCAGGTGATCGGGCTGACCGGCGACACCCTGTACGTGGAGGCCGACCGTCTCCTCGCCTTCGACGGCGCCCTGGAGCAGGGCACCATGTTCATGGGCTCGCAGGGCGGGGTCATGGGCATGGTCCGCGGCCAGGTGACCGGCCAGGGCCTCTTCACCACCACCCTGAAGGGTCACGGCGCGGTGGCCGTCATGGCGCACGGCGGAGTCATCGAGCTGCCGATCACCCCGGGCCGCCCGGTCCACGTGGACCCGCAGGCGTACGTGGCCCACCACGGCGACGTACGGAACAAGCTCTCCACCGCGCTGGGCTGGCGCGACATGGTGGGGCGCGGCTCGGGCGAGGCGTTCCAGCTGGAGCTGAGCGGCAGCGGTGCGGTGTACGTGCAGGCCTCGGAGGAAAAGCTGTGACCGGTCCCGTGATCCACGACCCGACGACCCTGCCGTCGGACGACAACGTGAACCCGTACACCTTCTGCGTGGAGCTCAAGGGCTCCCAGTGGTTCCTGCAGAAGGGCAAGATGATCGCCTACTACGGGCGGATCGAGTTCAACGGCATCGGGCACGGGCGGCTGGACCGTCTGGTCCGGACGTCGTTCCACTCGCCCCTGCACGCGAGCGACTGGGTGGTGGCCGAGGGCAGCGGGAAGATGCTGCTGGCGGACCGGGCCTTCGACGTGAACTCGTTCGACCTGGACCAGGGCAATCTGACGATCCGTTCCGGCAATCTGCTCGCCTACCAGCCGACCCTCGCGCTGAAGCAGTCGATCGTGCCGGGCTTCGTGACGCTGATCGGCACGGGCAAGTTCGTGGCCGCGTCGAACGGCCCGGTGGTCTTCATGGAGCCGCCGATGCGGGTGGACCCGCAGGCCCTGGTCGGCTGGGCGGACTGCCCCTCCCCGTGCCACCACTACGACCACGGCTACATGACGGGCGTGATGGGCGGCGTCCGCGCGCTGACGGGCATCGGCGGCACCTCGGGCGAGGAGCACCAGTTCGAGTTCGTGGGCGCGGGCACGGTCCTCCTCCAGTCGACGGAGATCCTGATGGCGGACCGCGCGATCGGCGGCCCACCGGCCCAGCCGGGTGTACCGGGGGGCCATGGATCGCCCGGTTCCGGCCAGTCTGTGCAAGGCTCGGTACCGCGACTTCCCGGCCAGCTCGGTGACCTCCAGCGTCGCTTCGGTCTGTGAGCGGTAGTCTGCGGAGGGTGACGTCTTCGAACGCACGCTCCCAGATTTCGTCAAGTATTCAACTTCTTAGGTAGAATCCATATATGGAGACCGAGACCGCCACCCCGTGGCTCACCGACGCCGAGCAGTGTGCGTGGCGCACATTCCTGGACGTCCAGAGGATGCTGACGTACCAGCTGGAGCGGGACCTCCAGCCCTTCGGACTGACGATGAACGACTACGAGATCCTCGTGAACCTCTCGGAGTCGGCGGAACGGCGGCTGCGCATGAGCGACCTGGCCTCGGCCACGCTCCAGTCGAAGAGCCGGCTCTCGCACCAGATCACCCGCATGGAGAACGCCGGACTCGTCCGGCGCGAGAACTGCGAGTCCGACCGCCGCGGACTGTACGCCGTACTGACCGACGCGGGCATGGAGACCATGCACAAGGTCGCCCCGCACCACGTCGAGTCGGTGCGCAAGCACTTCATCGACCAGATCGGCCAGGACGCGCTCGGTGACCTGCGCGAGTCCCTGAAGCCGGTCGCGGACCAGCTGCGCGGCCGGCGCGGCAAGCCGTAGCGGCGGCCGCACCCGGCGGACCTGACGAAGTAGGGCCTCACCGGTCGTCCCGGTGAGGCCCTGATTCGTCGCTGCTCACCGGTCGTCCCGGTGAGGCCCTGATTCGTCGCTGCTCACCGGTCGTCCCGGTGAGGCCCAGATTCGTTACTGCTCGCCGGTCGTCCCGGTGAGGCCCTGATTCGTGCCTGCGGAGCCGTACGCCGCTCAGTTGCCCGTCAGGCTCGCGACCAGCTCGTCCGAGGCCGCGTACGGGTCGAGGTCGCCCGCCACGATCCGCTCCGCGAGCGCGTCCAGGCGCCGGTCGCCGTGCAGATCGCCGATCCGCTCCCGCAGGGCCGTGACCGCGATGGTCTCGACCTCGCGCGCGGCACGGGCCCGGCGGCGCTCCGCCAGGACCCCGTGCTCCTCCATCCAGGCGCGGTGCTTCTCCAGGGCCTCCACGACCTCGTCGATGCCCTCGCCGCGCGCCGCGACCGTCTTGACGATCGGCGGCCGCCAGGCGCCGGGGCCGCGTGCCTCGCCCAGGCTCAGCATGTGGTTGAGCTCGCGGGCGGTCGCGTCCGCGCCGTCCCGGTCGGCCTTGTTCACCACGTACACGTCGCCGATCTCCAGGATGCCCGCCTTCGCGGCCTGGATCCCGTCGCCCATGCCCGGCGCGAGCAGCACGACCGAGGTGTCGGCCTGGGACGCGATCTCGACCTCCGACTGCCCGACGCCCACCGTCTCCACGAGGATCACCTCGCAGCCGGCCGCGTCCAGGACGCGGATGGCCTGCGGGGCGGACCAGGCGAGACCGCCCAGGTGGCCGCGGGTCGCCATGGAGCGGATGTAGACGCCCGGGTCGGAGGCGTGGTCCGACATCCGGACCCGGTCGCCGAGGAGCGCCCCGCCGCTGAACGGCGAGGACGGGTCGACGGCCAGGACGCCGACCCGCTTGCCCGCCCGCCGGTAGGCGGAGACCAGCGCGGACGTCGACGTGGACTTGCCGACGCCGGGCGAGCCGGTCAGGCCCACCACGTACGCGCCGCCGGTGAGCGGCGCCAGCGTCGCCATGACCTCGCGCAGCTGCGGGGACGCCCCCTCCACGAGCGAGATCAGCCGGGCCACGGCCCGCGGCCTGCCCTCCCGTGCCTGGGTGACCAGAGCGGGGACGTCCACCATGTGCAGAGCTCCTTGCCTGACCTTGCCGAGGTGACTTACTTGCCGGCGACGCGGACGATCAGCGCGTCGCCCTGACCGCCACCGCCGCACAGGGCGGCCGCGCCGATGCCACCGCCGCGCCGCTTGAGCTCCAGGGCCAGGTGCAGCACCACACGGGCGCCGGACATGCCGATGGGGTGGCCGAGAGCGATGGCGCCACCGTTGACGTTCACCTTCTCGGGGGTAACGCCGAGGTCCTTCATTGACTGCACGGCGACCGCGGCGAAGGCCTCGTTGATCTCGATCAGGTCGAGGTCGTCGACGGTCAGGCCGTCCTTCTTGAGGGCGTGCAGGATCGCGTTGGACGGCTGCGACTGCAGCGAGTTGTCGGGGCCCGCCACGTTGCCGTGGGCGCCGATCTCGGCGATCCACTCCAGGCCCAGCTCCTCGGCCTTGGCCTTGCTCATCACGACGACGGCGGCGGCGCCGTCGGAGATCTGCGAGGAGGTGCCGGCGGTGATCGTGCCGTCCTTGGCGAAGGCGGGGCGGAGCTTGCCGAGCGACTCGACGGTGGTCTCCGCGCGGATGCCCTCGTCCTTGGAGAAGACGACCGGCTCGCCCTTGCGCTGCGGGATCTCGACCGGGGTGATCTCGGCCTCGAAGATGCCGTTCTTCTGGGCGGCGGCGGCGCGCTGGTGCGAGAGGGCGGCGATCTCGTCCTGCTCGGGGCGCTGGATGCCCAGGCGGCTGTTGTGCTTCTCGGTGGACTCGCCCATCGCGATGTTCTCGAAGGCGTCGGTCAGACCGTCGTACGCCATGGCGTCGAGCATCTCGATGGCGCCGTACTTGAAGCCCTCGCGGGACTTCGGCAGCAGGTGCGGCGCGTTGGTCATCGACTCCTGGCCGCCGGCGACGACCACGTCGAACTCGCCGGCGCGGATCAGCTGGTCGGCGAGCGCGATGGCGTCGAGACCCGACAGACACACCTTGTTGATGGTGAGCGCGGGGACGTTCATGGGGATGCCGGCCTTGGCCGCGGCCTGGCGGGCGGGGATCTGGCCGGCGCCCGCCTGGAGCACCTGGCCCATGATCACGTACTGGACCTGGTCGCCGCCGATGCCGGCCCGGTCGAGCGCGGCCTTGATGGCGAAGCCGCCGAGCTCCGCGCCCGAGAAGGACTTGAGCGAGCCGAGCAGGCGACCCATGGGCGTGCGGGCGCCCGCGACGATCACTGAGGTGGTACCGGTCGTTCCAGACATGAGGCACGGCCCCTAGGGATGAGAAGTGAACGAGGGTTTACCGCCAATGTACTGAGCGGCGGACCGCCGGGTCACCGGCCGGTCGGTGTGACGGCGCGCACGTTGCGTAACCACCGTCACAGCGCTGCACTGGAGGCATGCTGACGCGAATCGACCACATCGGGATCGCCTGTTTCGACCTGGACAAGACTGTCGAGTTCTACCGTGCCACGTACGGTTTCGAGGTCTTCCACTCCGAGGTCAACGAGGAGCAGGGCGTCCGCGAGGCCATGCTCAAGATCAACGACACCTCGGACGGCGGGGCCTCGTACCTCCAGCTCCTGGAGCCGACCCGGGAGGACTCGGCGGTGGGCAAGTGGCTCGCCAAGAACGGCGAGGGCGTGCACCACATCGCCTTCGGCACGGCGGACGTCGACGGAGACGCCGAGGACATCCGCTCCAAGGGCGTCCGGGTCCTCTACGACCAGCCGCGGATCGGCTCCATGGGCTCCCGGATCACCTTCCTGCACCCCAAGGACTGCCACGGCGTACTCACGGAACTGGTCACCTCGGCAGAGCCGTCGGCTGACCACTCCTCAGCGGAGCACTGACCTCCGGATTCCTGGCCCGGTAGAGTGGGCGACTCCGGGCCGGGGCCGGTCGGGGCCGCTCCGTGCGGCACCGTAGTCGGGATGTCGGGGTCGTCCGATCTGCCACGATTCCCCGGGGGTCCGTCCTCGGCCGTGAGGGCGGTGCTCGTTGGAGTGTTGCGACCAGGGGACGGATGGACCGCGCAGTGCGGGGCTACGAACGCCAGGAGAGCCACCGAGCTGAAGACGACCATCTCGCCAGGTTCGAAGCCGAGATGGACCGGCTGAAGACCGAGCGCGAGAAGGCCGTTCAGCACGCCGAGGACCTCGGATACCAGGTCGAGGTCTTGCGCGCCAAGCTCCACGAGGCGCGCCGCACCATCGCGTCCCGACCCGCCTACGACAGCGCGGACATCGGCTACCAGGCCGAACAGCTGCTGCGGAACGCGCAGGCGCAGGCCGAGCAGCTCCGCCAGGACGCCGAGCGCGAGCTCCGCGACGCCCGCGCCCAGACGCAGCGCATCCTCCAGGAGCACGCCGAGCACCAGTCCCGGCTCCAGGCCGAACTGCACAACGAGGCGGTCCAGCGCCGTCAGCAGCTGGACCAGGAACTCAGCGAGCGCCGGCAGACCGTCGAGGCGCACGTCAACGAGAACGTCGCCTGGGCCGAGCAGCTCCGCGCCCGTACGGAGTCCCAGGCCCGCCGTCTGATGGAGGAGTCCCGCGCGGAGGCCGAGCAGGCGCTCGCCACCGCCCGCGCCGAGGCCACCCGGCTCGCCGAGGAGACCAGCCGGCGCGTCGGCTCCGAGGCCGAGGCCGCCCGTGCCGAGGCCGAAGCGATTCTGCTGCGCGCCCGCAAGGACGCCGAGCGGCTCCTCGGCGCCGCCTCCAGCCAGGCGCAGGAGGCCACCAGCCACGCCGAGCAGCTCCGCTCGACCACCACCGCCGAGACCGACCAGGCCCGCCGTCAGGCCACCGAGCTCTCCCGCGCCGCCGAGCAGCGCATGCAGGAGGCCGAGGAGAAGCTGCGCGTCGCGCGCGCGGAGGCCGAGAAGGCCCTCACCGAGGCCAAGGAGGCCGCCGCCAAGCAGCTCGCCACCGCCGAGTCGGTCAACGAGCAGCGCACCCGCACCGCGAAGGCGGAGATCGCCCGGCTGGTCGGCGAGGCCACCAAGGACACCGAGGCGCTCAAGGCCGAGGCCGCGGAGAAGCTGCGCGAGGCGACCGCCGAGGCGGAGAAGCTCGTCTCCGAGGCCTCGGAGAAGGCCCGTACGGTCGCCGCCGAGGACTCCGCCGCCGCGCTCGCCAAGGCCGCGCGCAACGCCGAGGAGATCCTCACCAAGGCGTCCGACGACGCCCGGGAGACCACCCGCAAGGCCTCCGAGGAGGCCGAGCGGATCCGCCGCGAGACCGAGGCGGAGATCGACCGGCTGCGCTCCCAGGCCGAGGAGCAGGCGGACGAGCTGCTCGGTTCGGCGAAGGACGACACCAAGGAGTACCGCGCCAAGACGGTCGAGCTGCAGGAGGAGGCCCGCCGGCTGCGCGGCGAGGCCGAGCAGCTGCGCGCCGAGGCCATCGCGGAGGGCGAGCGGATCCGCGGCGAGGCCCGCCGCGAGGCCGTCCAGCAGATCGAGGAGGCGGCCAGCAGCGCCGAGGAGCTCCTCACCAAGGCCCGTACCGACGCCGACGAGATGCGGACGAAGGCCGGCGCCGAGAGCGAGCGGGCCAAGTCCGAGGCCATGGAGCGCGCCCAGACGCTCCGGACGCAGGCCGAGGAGACCCTGGAGCGGACCCGCGCCGAGGCCGAGCGGCTGCGCGCCGAGGCCGAGGAGCAGGCCGAGGCGGTCAAGGCGGCGGCCGAGGAGGCCGCGGCCGGGCTGCGCGCCGACGCCGAGCGGGCCGCCGAGGCCCGCCGCGCCGAGGCCGCCGAGGAGCTGACCCGGCTGCACACCGACGCCGAGGCGAAGGTCGTGGCGGCCGGGGAGGAGCTCACCGACGCGCGTGCCGAGGGCGAGCTGATCCGGCGCGAGGCCGCCGAGGAGACGGAGCGGCTGCGGACCGAGTCCGCCGAGCGCATCCGTACGCTCCAGGAGCAGGCCGAGCAGGAGGCCGAGCGGCTGCGCGCCGAGGCCGCGTCGGACGCGTCCACCACGCGTACCGATGCCGAGAGCGCCGCCGGCCGGCTCCGCAAGGAGGCGACCGAGGAGGCCGAGCGGCTGCGCTCGGAGGCCCAGGAGACCGCCGACCGGGTACGGGCCGAGGCCGCCGCCGCCGCCGAGCGGGTGGCCACCGAGGCCGCCGAGGCGCTGGCCGCCGCGCAGGAGGAGGCCGTCCGGCGTCGCCGGGAGGCCGAGGAGACGCTCGAGTCGGCCCGTTCCGAGGCCGGCCGGGAGCGCGAGCACGCCCGCGAGCAGTCCGAGGAGCTTCTCGCCGCGGCCCGCAAGCGCGTCGAGGACGCGCAGGTCGAGGCGCAGCGCCTGGTCGAGGAGGCGGACGCGCGGGCGACCGAGATGGTCACCGCGGCCTCGCGAGCCGCCCAGGAGGTACGGGACTCGGTGGCGGGTCTGCGCGAGCAGGCCGAGGAGGAGATCACCGGGCTGCGCAGCGCAGCCGAGCACGCGGCCGAGCGGACGCGTTCCGAGGCGCAGGAGGAGGCGGACCGGGTCCGCGCCGACGCGTACGAGGAGCGGGAGCGGGCGTCCGAGGACGCCGCCCGCACGCGGACGCGTGCGCAGGAGGAGACGGACGCCGCGAAGGCGCTGGCCGAGCGGACGGTCGCCGACGCGATCGCCGAGTCGGAGAAGCTGCGGACGGACACCGCCGAGTACGCGCAGCGGGTACGCACCGAGGTGACGGATTCGCTCGCCGCGTCCGAGCAGGACGCGGCCCGCACCCGGGCCGACGCCCGCGACGACGCGAACCGGATCCGTTCGGAGGCCGCCGAGCGCGCCGAGTCGGTCGTCGGAGAGGCCCGTACGGAGGCGGACCGGATCGCCGCCGAGGCGGAGCAGGTCCTGGACGAGGCCCGTCAGGCGGCGGACAAGCGCCGCAGCGACGCCGCCGAACAGGCCGACGCACTCCTCGCCGAGGCGACCTCGGAGGCCGAGCGGCTCAC
>NZ_JACSCH020000058.1 GCF_014451325.2 Streptomyces sp. CB02980
GTCCTCGACGCCCTGCCTCGTACCGTCAACGGCAAGCTCGACCGCCGTGCCCTCCCCGCACCCGACGACACCACCGCCTCCGAGGGCGGACGGGCACCCCGTAACCCGGCCGAGGAGATCCTCTGCGGTCTCTTCGCCGACAACCTCGGACTCGAATCCGTCGGCATCGACGACAACTTCTTCCACCGCGGCGGACACTCCCTCCGCGCCACCAAACTCACCTCCAGGATCCGCGATGCCTTCGGCGTGCGGCTTGGGGTGCGGGAGATATTCCAGCACCCGACCGTGGCGCGGCTCGCCGAGCTGATCGCGGTGAGCGGCGGCGGCGAGGAAGAGCGCCCCGCGCTGGTGGCAGGGGAGCGCCCCGAGCGGCTCCCGCTGTCCTCCGCCCAGCAACGCCTGTGGTTCCTCGATCAGTTGGAGGGGCCCTCGCCCACGTACAACATTCCGCTGGCCGTACGTCTCACCGGCAGCATCGATGTCGAGGCCCTGCGTCTCGCGCTCGTCGACGTCGTCGTACGCCACGAATCCCTTCGGACCTCCTTCCCCTCCGAGGGTGGCTCGCCGCACCAGGCGATCCGCTCTCTCGCGACGACCGACCTCGCGCTCCCGGTGACCCCGGTGACGGAGGAGTCGCTGCCCCAGGTGCTGGCCGGACTGTCCGGCACCACGTTCGACCTCTCCACGGATCTGCCCATCCGCGCGGATCTGCTGGAGCTGTCCCCCGCGAAGCACGTGCTTCTGGTGGTGATGCACCACATCGCCTCCGACGGCTGGTCGAACGGCCCGCTCCTGCGGGACCTCGCCACGGCGTACACGGCCCGCAGCGAGGGCGCCGCCCCCGACTGGGCGCCGCTCCCGGTCCAGTACGCCGACTACACCCTGTGGCAGCGGAGTCTCCTCGCCATCGATGAGGAGCGCCAAGTCGCCTTCTGGCGACAGCAGTTGGCCGAGCTGCCCGAGGGGGCGACGCTGCCGGCGGACCGGCCCCGGCCGGCCGTCGCCTCCTACCGCGGGGCCACCCACAAGGTGACCGCCCCCGCGCATACGCACGCTGCCCTGACCGGGCTGGCGCGTGAGACCGGAACCACCCTGTTCATGGTCGCTCAGGCCGCTGTCGCCACCCTCCTGTCACGGTGTGGTGCCGGCAGTGACGTCCCGATCGGTTCGCCGGTCGCGGGGCGGACGGATCAGGCTCTCGACGATCTCGTGGGCTTCTTCGTCAATACGTTGGTTCTGCGTACGGATGTGGGTGGTGATCCCACCTTCCGTGAGGTGTT
>NZ_JACSCH020000059.1 GCF_014451325.2 Streptomyces sp. CB02980
TCAAAACCCATCTCACGAAACGCCAACCCCACCGGCACATCCACCACCGACGCAAAACCGAGAACAGACGCCACTTCGCCCCGGATCTCGTCCGAGATGGCCGATACGGCCTGGCTCCGCGAGAGTCGGTTCAGCCGGCTCCGGACACCCCCCGTCGCGGGTCCACGTCCCCGGCGGTTGCGGGGCGATCCGTCGCGTACCAGCTCGCGCAGCACCTGTGGCACCGTCGTCGCGGAATCCCAGGCGTGCCAGTCCCAGCGGGCGGCCATCGTCACGGCGTCGGGCACCTCACGCGCCGCGCCGAGCAACGCCGTCCCTTCGGTGGCGGAGAGTCCGGTGACTCCGCCACGGGACATCCGGGCAACGTCGCCCTCGCTCAGCTCACCGGCCATGCCACCGGAGACACCCCACAGGCCCCAGGCCACCGACTGGCCCACCAGTCCGCGAGCGCGACGCTGCTGCATCAGGCCGTCCAGGAACCCGTTCGCCGCCGCGTAGTTCGCCTGCCCCGGCGAACCGACCACGCCGGCCAGTGACGAGAACACCTGGAAGAACGACAGGTCCATGCCCTGCGTCAGCGCGTGCAGCCACCAGGCACCGCCCGCCTTGCCGCCCATCACCGCACCGACCTGCTCCGGCGAGAGGGAGTCGATCACGCCGTCGTCCACGACTCCGGCCGTGTGGACCACACCGGTCAGAGGATGCCCTGCGTCGACCGCGGCAAGAGCCTCCTCCACGCCGGCCCGCGACGACACGTCCGCCGCCACCACCCGAACCCGAGCACCCGACTCCGTCAGCCGCTCCACCTGCTCCGCCACACCGTCGGACATGCCCCGACGGCCCGCGAGGACCAGATGCCGCACACCACACACCGACACCAGCCACTCGGCGACCAGCCCACCCAGCGCACCCGTGCCACCGGTCACAAGCACCGTCCCGTCCGGGTCGGTCGGGACGGGCAGCGTCAGGACGTTCTTGCCGACGTGTCGGGCCTGGCTGAGGTGGCGGAACGCGGCGGGCGCCTCGCGCATGTCCCACGCCGTCATCGGCAGGAGCGCGAGCCTTCCCTCCGCGAACAGCGCGAGCAGCACGGAGAGCATGTCCCCGATCCTGGCGGGCTCCGGTTCGGAGAGGTCGAAGGTGCGGTACCGGACTCCGGACGGCAGCGAGGCCGCCTCCCGGACATCGG
>NZ_JACSCH020000060.1 GCF_014451325.2 Streptomyces sp. CB02980
AACGACCAGTCGACAAACGGCGCCAACGCCCGCTCACACACAGCCATCCGCTCGGCGAACACCGGCCACGAAAGCAGAAGTTCACGCCCCATCCCGATCCACTGACCACCCTGACCGGGGAAGACGAACACCACGTCCGAGCCTTGCGCCGCAGTGCCGGTGACCACGCCCTGAGACGTGTCGTCGGCCGCCACCGCGTCCAGGCCGGCCAGCAACGCCTCCACGTCCCCGCCGGTCACCGCGGCCCGCTTCTCCAGTCCGGCCCGGCCGGCCAGACCGACCGCGACTCCCGCCATCCACGGGCCGTCGACCGCACCCGTCGCCTGCTGAGCCCGTACGAAGCTCGCGAGCTGCGCGGCCTGGGCCCGCAGACCGTCGGCATCACGGCCCGACACCACCCACGACACCGGACCATCGCCCAGCCGAGCGGGAGCTTCGGGCTCGTCCGCAGCCGTCTCGGCCACGGGCGGCTCCTCCAGGATCACGTGCGCGTTCGTGCCACTGACGCCGAACGAGGAGACGCCCGCCCGCCGCGGGTGGCCGTTCGCCTGCCATGGCACCGGATCCGTCAGCAGGCGCACGTCACCGGTCGTCCAGTCCACGTGCGGCGACGGCTCGTCCACGTGCAGCGTCGCCGGCAGTTCTCCGTGCCGCATCGCCATCACCATCTTGATGACCCCGGCCACACCGGCGGCCGCCTGCGTGTGCCCGATGTTGGACTTGACGGATCCGAGCCACAGCGGACGGTCCTCCGGCCGCTCCTGCCCGTACGTCGCAAGCAGCGCCTGCGCCTCGATGGGGTCACCGAGTGTCGTGCCGGTGCCGTGCGCCTCCACGGCGTCCACGTCGGTCGCGGACAGACCGGCGCTGGCCAGTGCCTGCCGGATCACCCGCTGCTGCGACGGGCCGCTGGGCGCCGTCAGTCCGTTGGACGCGCCGTCCTGGTTGACCGCCGAACCCCGTACGACCGCCAGCACCTGGTGGCCGTTGCGGCGTGCGTCCGACAGTCGCTCAAGGACCAGAACACCAGCACCCTCACCCCACCCGGTGCCGTCCGCAGCCGCCGCGAACGCCTTGCACCGGCCATCCGCCGCCAAACCCCGCTGACGACCGAACTCCACAAACGTCGCAGGCGACGACATCACCGTCACCCCACCCGCCAACGCCAACGAAC
>NZ_JACSCH020000061.1 GCF_014451325.2 Streptomyces sp. CB02980
TTCGACCTGTATCGGCCCTCCGAGGAGCACGACATGCTCCGGGAGTCGGTGCGTGCGCTCGCGGAGGCGAAGATCGTGCCGTTCGCCGCGGCGGTGGACGAGGAGGGCCGGTTCCCGCAGGAGGCCCTGGACGCGCTGGTCGCCAGCGACCTGCACGCCGTGCACGTCCCGGAGGCCTACGGCGGCGCGGGCGCGGACGCGCTGGCCACGGTGATCGTGATCGAGGAGGTCGCCCGCGCGTGCGGTTCCTCCTCGCTGATCCCGGCGGTCAACAAGCTGGGCTCGCTGCCGGTGATCCTGTCCGGCTCGGAGGAGCTCAAGCACAAGTACCTCGGCCCGCTGGCCAAGGGCGACGCGATGTTCTCCTACGCCCTGTCCGAGCCCGACGCGGGCTCCGACGCGGCCGGCATGAAGACCCGCGCGGTCCGTGACGGGGACTTCTGGGTCCTCGACGGCGTCAAGCGGTGGATCACCAACGCCGGTGTCTCCGAGTACTACACCGTGATGGCCGTCACCGACCCGGACAAGCGCTCCAAGGGCATCTCCGCCTTCGTCGTGGAGAAGTCCGACGAAGGCGTGTCCTTCGGCGCCCCGGAGAGGAAGCTCGGCATCAAGGGCTCCCCGACCCGCGAGGTCTACCTCGACAACGTCCGCATCCCCGCCGACCGCATGATCGGCGCCGAGGGCACCGGCTTCGCCACCGCGATGAAGACCCTCGACCACACCCGTGTCACCATCGCCGCCCAGGCCATCGGCATCGCCCAGGGCGCCCTCGACTACGCCAAGGGCTACGTCAAGGAGCGCAAGCAGTTCGGCAAGCCCATCGCCGACTTCCAGGGCGTCCAGTTCATGCTCGCCGACATGGCCATGAAGCTCGAGGCCGCCCGCCAGCTCACCTACGCCGCCGCCGCCAGGTCCGAGCGCGTCTCCGCCGGAGGCGACAAGGAAGACCTCACCTTCTTCGGCGCCGCCGCCAAGTGCTTCGCCTCCGACGTCGCCATGGAGGTCACCACCGACGCCGTCCAGCTCCTCGGCGGCTACGGCTACACCCGCGACTACCCCGTCGAGCGCATGATGCGCGACGCCAAGATCACCCAGATCTACGAAGGCACCAACCAGGTCCAGCGCATCGTCATGGCCCGCAACCTCCCGTA
>NZ_JACSCH020000062.1 GCF_014451325.2 Streptomyces sp. CB02980
CGGCGCGGTCGGCGCGTGGGCTCAGGCGAGGGCGGTGACCAGCAGGGTGAAGGCGGCGATGATGACGGCGACGCGGAGGTAGTGGTAGCGGTTCCAGCGCTGCAGCTGCTGCTTCCAGTCGGCGGGCCGGTTCTCGGGGGTCCAGGTCTTGTTCCGGTTGTTGATCGGGACGAGCAGCAGGATCGACATGGCCACGCTGAGGATCAGCAGTCCGGCGGCGGTGACGACGAGTCCGGCGCCGTGGTGGTGCCATCCGGCGACGGCCCAGATCGCGCTGAGGACGAGTGAGCCGATGTACCAGAACGGCATCAGGGCGCCGAGCATCCGGCCGCCGTGGGCGTGGCCGAGCTGGCGGCTGTCTTCGGGAAGCGCGTCCAGGATCCGATTCATGATGAAGGCGACGGAGAACTCCACCCCCACCATCAGGCCGACGATCACCGTGGTGAAGACCTCGAGTGCGTTGAGCATGATGACCCCTCCTGGGATCTAGCGTTGCTAGCTGATGAGGCAACGCTAGTACTACTGCCGCTCGGTTGTCTAGCGGTGCTAGAGTTCTTTCATGTCGGTACAACAACGCAAGGAACGCGAACGGGCGGACCGCGAACGACTCATCGTGGCCACGGCCCGCGAACTCGCCGAGCAGCAGGGCTGGGACGCGGTCACCACCCGCCGGCTCGCCGAGCGCATCGAATACAGCCAGCCCGTCCTCTACAGCCACTTCCGCGGCAAGCGCGAGATCATCGGCGCCGTCGCCCTCCAGGGCGCTGCCGAGATGGCCGTGGCGGTGCGGACCGCGGCCTCCAGGGCGAACAGCCCGCGCGAGCGGGTCGCCGCACTCGCCCGCGCCTACCTCGACTTCGCCACGAGCAACCCCGCGGTCTACGACGCCATGTTCCAGCTCGACGGCGGCCTGGCGTTCGCGCACGAGGACACCCCGGAGCCGCTCAAGGACGCCTTCGCCGCCCTGCTGGAAACCCTCGGCGAGGTCGCCGACGACGGCGTCCACCCAGGACTGTTCACCGAGACCTTCTGGGCGGCGCTGCACGGACTGGCCACCCTGACAAGGGCGGGACGACTGCCGCCGGAACACACCGAATGGAGGGTGGAACTGCTGGTGGACCGGCTCGCCATC
>NZ_JACSCH020000063.1 GCF_014451325.2 Streptomyces sp. CB02980
CTCACCGACACCCAGGCCCTCGCCCTCCTCCACGCCGACGGCCCGGCCCTCGACGCCCTCACCCGCATCGCCGACGACCTCCGCACGTCGGTCTCCGGTGACGACGTCACCTACATCGTCACCAGGAACATCAACTTCACCAACGTCTGCTACACCGGCTGCCGCTTCTGCGCCTTCGCCCAGCGCCGCACCGACGCCGACGCCTACACCCTCTCCCTCGACCAGGTCGCCGACCGCGCCGAACAGGCCTGGAACGTCGGCGCCGTCGAGGTCTGCATGCAGGGCGGCATCCACCCCGACCTGCCCGGCACCGCCTACTTCGACATCGCCGCCGCCGTCAAGAAACGCGTCCCCGGCATGCACGTCCACGCCTTCTCACCCATGGAAGTCGTCAACGGCGCCACCCGCACCGGCCTGTCCATCCGCGAATGGCTCACCGCCGCCAAGGAAGCCGGACTCGACTCCATCCCCGGCACCGCCGCCGAAATCCTCGACGACGAAGTCCGCTGGGTCCTCACCAAGGGCAAACTCCCCACCACCACCTGGATCGAGGTCATCACCACCGCCCACCAACTCGGCATCCGCTCCTCCTCCACGATGATGTACGGACACGTCGACCAGCCCCGCCACTGGCTCGGCCACCTCCGCACCCTGGCCCGCATCCAGCAGGAGACCGGAGGATTCACCGAGTTCGTCACCCTCCCCTTCATCCACACCAACGCACCCGTCTACCTCGCCGGCATCGCCCGCCCCGGCCCCACCACCCGCGACAACCGCGCCGTCATCGCCATGGCCCGCCTCCTCCTCCACCCCCACATCCCCAACATCCAGACCAGCTGGGTCAAACTCGGCACCGAAGGCGCCGCCGAAATGCTCCGCTCCGGCGCCAACGACCTCGGCGGAACCCTCATGGAAGAAACCATCTCCCGCATGGCCGGATCCAGCTACGGCTCCTACCGCTCCATCCACGACCTCGAAGCCATCGCCCAAGCCGCAGGCCGCCCCGCGAAACCCCGGACCACCCTCTACGGCCAAGTACCGGACGAGCGACAGCGCACGGCAAGGGCGTCGGACGGACACCTCCCGGAACTGCT
>NZ_JACSCH020000064.1 GCF_014451325.2 Streptomyces sp. CB02980
GGGAGAACGTCATGAGGATCACCAGGACTGCACGTAGGACGACGCGGGCCAAGATTACCGTGTCCATCGCGGCCCTGGCCGCGGGCTCACTCATACTCACCGCCTGCAGCGGAAGCAGCGACAGCGCCAGCAAGCTCGACGGTACCTACTACATCAAGGACGTCAACGGCACGTCCCAGCTCGGCCAGCTGGTCGTCAAGGGCAGCAATGTCTCGCATCATGAGTACGACTGCGATGGTGTCTACGAGAAGCCGGACGTGACGAGCACCGGCGAGTTCAGCAAGGATCAGTCCCAGATCATCTGGACGGTCGCCGGAGAGGACACCCGCAACGAGCGGACCGGCACCGAGCCCATCTCAACCAGCGACACCTCGATAAGCGTCAGCGGTAGCGCGTACGTACGTGACAACTCCGATGCGGGCAAGGCTTTGCTGGACGCCTTTAAGGCCAAGTGCAAGAAGTAACGTCGACGTCCCGCTCGGCCAGCCAAGCAGCGCAGAACCCCGTGGACATCGCGTACATGGGGTTCTGTCCTTCCTCGTCTGGTCAAGCCTCCACGCCTGCTCCTGAAGCTGCTGCGCCCGGTACTTCCTCGATGGTCTCCGGCGGCCGGCCGTACTTCGGGGCATGCTGCTCGACGAAGTCGAGCTCGGCCCACGCTGTTGGCCTCCGAATCCTCGACTGGGCCACCACGACGAACACCACAGCGCTGGCGCCGATGTTGGACGGACACCACCCCGTCAGCAGCACCACAGGCAGATCATCCTTGATCGCCATGGTGACCAAAACGCCCAAGCCTGTACCGTTGACCAGAATGCTCGACACGTACCCCTCGATCGTGCCGGCCAGACGCGCCAGGGTCCTCGGCTCGTTGCGATGCCGCACGGAGCGCACCATCTCGCCGACGAACACCACGGTGGTCACAGCCGCCACAGTGCTCAGTGCCAGTTCACGGATTCCGGTGGTCCACCATCGCGCCGAGCGCCACCAGCCACGCGGGAACTCGCCGCGAAGCCTAGTAAGGCTTGGTCAGGTTGGGGCTGGTG
>NZ_JACSCH020000065.1 GCF_014451325.2 Streptomyces sp. CB02980
CGAGCCAGTAGTGCTGGCGTTGGAAGGGGTAGGAGGGGAGTTCGACGGTGTGGGCCTGGTAGGGGGCCAGGAGTGTGGTCCAGTCGATGGTGACGCCGTGGGTCCAGGCTTCGGCGGCGGATTGGACGAAGCGTTCGAGGGTGCCGGTGTTGCGGTGGAGGGTGCCGATGACGGCGCCGGTGTCGGCGAGGGTTTCGGTGATGCCGGAGATGAGGACGGGGTGTGCGCTGACTTCGATGAACACGGTGTCGGGTGCGGCGAGTTGTTCGACGACCTGGGCGAGGCGGACTTTGCTGCGGAGATTGCGGAACCAGTACGCGGAGTCCAGTTCGCTGGTGTCGAGGAGGCCGCCGGTGACGGTGGAGTGGAAGGCGATGCGTCCGGACTGCGGTGCGATGTCCTTCAGTTCGTCGGCGAGGGTGTCTTGGATCTCGTCGACGTGTGCGGAGTGGGAGGCGTAGTCGACGGGTATGCGTCGGGCCCAGACTCCGGTGGTTTCGCAGTGGGTGAGGAGTTCGTCGAGTGCTTGGGGTCGGCCGGCGACGACGGTGGAGGAGGGGCCGTTGACGGCGGCGACGGAGATGTGTCCGTTCCAGGTGGTGAGGATGTCTTCGGCCTGGGTTTCGGGGACGCTCATCCAGGCCATGCCGCCGCCTCCGGAGAGGACGCGGAGGGCTTTGGAGCGGAGGGCGACGACGCGGGCGCCGTCTTCGATGGTGAGGCCTCCGGCGACGACGGCGGCGGCGATCTCGCCTTGGGAGTGGCCGACGACGGCGGTGGGGTTGATGCCGTTGGCGCGCCAGAGGGCGGCGAGGGCGACCATCATGGCCCAGGAGGCGGGCTGGACGACGTCGACGCGGTCGAGGCCGGGGGCGTCGTGTTCGCTGCGTAGGACGGCGGTGAGGGACCAGTCCACGAACGGTGCGAGGGCCGCCTCGCAGTCGGCGATGGTCTGGGCGAAGACGGGGGAGGAGTCGAGGAGTGCGACTGCCATCCCGACCCACTGCGACCCCTGCCCGGGGAACACGAA
>NZ_JACSCH020000007.1:0-68783 GCF_014451325.2 Streptomyces sp. CB02980
TCTCGGAAAGAGGGCGGTCCCACCCGACACTCACGCACCCGGCCCACCCCCAGGACCCCAAGACCCGCACCCCCACCCCCGCCCCCCACGCACCCGCCATCACACCCCAACCGCTCCGTCGATCCGCTCGCGGATCAGGTCGGCGTGGCCGTTGTGACGGGCGTACTCCTCGATCATGTGGACGATCACCCAGCGCAGCGAGACCGCTCCCCGCCACGAGTCATGCCCCTCGCCGTCGAGGTGCGGAGCCTCGGCCACGAAGGCCTCCGCGAAGGCGACCTCGGCCTCCCAGGCCGCCCAGGACTCCGCGACGATCTCGGGTTCCGGCGCCGAGCCGTCGAAGTCGCCCTCCGGGGCTTCGGCGGAGGAGAAGCGCAGCTCGACGTCGTGTCCGGCGAGCACCGACCGGAACCAGCGGCGTTCCACGTCGGCGAGGTGCCGCACGAGTCCCAGCAGGGACAGCGAGGAAGGGGGCACGGACCGCACGGCCAACTCCGCTTCCAGCCCCGAGCACTTCAGCTTCAAGGTGGCCCTCTGCGCGTCCAGCATGGCCACCAGCATGGTCTTCTCGTCGCCGGTCGCAGGTCCACCGAACCGGCGCTCGCTCTCGGCGCCGGTGAACAGTTCGATCCGTCGGTCGGGAATCTTCATACCCGCATCATGGTCTTCGGATGACCTCCCCGTACCCCGGACGCGGCCGGACGAGGCGTGAACTCCGA
This sequence comes from Streptomyces sp. CB02980, assembly GCF_014451325.2. Lineage (GTDB taxonomy): Bacteria > Actinomycetota > Actinomycetes > Streptomycetales > Streptomycetaceae > Streptomyces. Next base: position 720 of record NZ_JACSCH020000007.1, read on the forward strand.
CTCCCCTTCCAGACCGGCCACTTCCTCAGGTCGAGCGTGCTGGCCGCGCGCCCGGTGCTAGGCGCCGGTCGTGCCGTCGACCAGCTCGCGCAGGATGTCCAGATGGCCGTTGTGCCGGGACGTCTCCTCCACGAGGTGGAGGAGGATCCAGCGGAGGTCGACGTGCCGGCCGTCGCGGATGGTTCGCTCGGCCCGGGCGTCCAGGTCGTGCCCGGCGACGAGTTCGCGGTAGCGGGCGCCCTGTTCGGCGTACTCGTCGAGCAGCTGCGCGAGGGGGAAGTCGACCGCGATGCGCATCTCGCGGTCGGGGTCCTCCTCGGTCCACGGGCCCTTGTCGTCCTCGCCGAGGAAGACCACCTGGAACCAGTAGTACTCGACCCAGCGGAGGTGGTTGATCACTCCGCTCATGGTCATCAGGGGTGAGCCCGGCAGAGGCGCCCTGCGGGCGTTCTCCGCGGAGACGCCCTCGCACTTGGCGCGGGCGGTGTCACGTGCGTAGTCGAGGAACGTGGTGAGCTGGGTGCGCTCGTCCCACGCGGACGGGGTGTCGCTGAGTCTGGTCATCGCACGAAGGGTTCCCGATCACCGCGTCCCTGTCGATGTGTTTATCGGAACGCCTCCGGCGGGCTGGGGGAGGACCCTCTTGGCGCCGAGCCGGACGGCGTACCGCTCTCGTGCCGCGAAGTCCGCCGGCCCCCACACCGCCGGGTGCCCGACCTCCGCGCACAGGTGGAGGATCGCGTCGTCCCCGACGTGGACGCCGACATGAGCCCCGTACGCGTCGGCCGTGGAGTTGAACAGGACCAGGTCGAGGGGCCGTGCGACCGGCACGTGGGCCGTGACTCCCGTGTCGCTCCACAGCTCGGAGGAGCGCAGGTCCGGAGCGGCCAGGCCGAAGTGCCTGAGTACCTCGTACGCGAACACCTGGCAGTTGGCGCCGGCCGCGAGGCCCGGCCGCGCGGCCACGGCGGCGGAGCCCGGGAAGCGTGAGCCGTCGTACCGGACGGTCCAGAACTCTGCCGGGAGACCGATGGCGATCGGCTCCATCCCCTCATCCTTCCTGCGGGTGCGGGTGCGGGTGCGGGTGCGGGTGCGGGCTCACCAATACATCGGCTCCACCCATTCGTCCAGCTCGTCCTCGGGGCGGAACGCGCCGTAGAGCCGGGTGACGTGCAGCCGGACCACCACCAGGTTGTGCACGTTGAGGTGTCCGAGCCGGGCCAGTTCCTGCCACATCTCCGTCTTCTCCGAACGGAAGTAGTCCGTGCCGGCCCGGATCTCCTGATCGGTCTCGTCGCCCGGCTCCAGCGAGGGCGCGGAGACGTCGACCGTGCCCTCGGCGGCTGTCCAGTAGGCGTAGTTCGACTCGTCCCGGACGATGCGCGCCCAGCTGGTGGCCCGGAGCCTCTGCGCGAGCTTGCTGTCCTGCGGTGTCACGAGCCGCGCGATCCGCGTCGCGGGTTCCCAGCTGTACCGGTCCCGCGTGTCGGTCGGCCGCTCGCCCTGGAACCGGCCCATCTGCTCCGCCGTGGCGTAGCCCACGACATGGCCGAAATGGCTCCCGATGCCGTTCCGCAGGTTGGAACTGAACACGCTGAGCCAGTACTCGTCGATCATCGCGCCCATGCTTGCTTCCCCGTCGCGACCCCGCCATTACCGTCGATGTGACGATAACACGGCATGGTCAATGCGTGACGGAACGTTGCGTCGGCAAGACGGTCCGGGAGACCGCCCCGCCGGTGTCCCGGACGGGGCGGAAGCCGGTGGGCGTCAGACGATGATCTTGAACCTGCTGCCCTCGCCGAAGTACAGCGAGCCGTGCTGCTTCTGGCTGAACGGGGCGGACCAGAGGCCGGTGCCCAGGTACACGTAGGTGCCCGCAGGGCCGTACGCGACGACGTCGGGGCGGCCGTCCTTGTCGATGTCGCCGGCGCCGACGAGCTGCGTGTACGCGTTGAAGCCGGTGCCGATCTGCGTGCGGCCGGCGAAGGTGCCGTCGCCCTTGCCGAGGAGGCTCCACAGGATGCCGGAGGTGTCGCGGGCGACGAGGTCGCCGGCCGGGCCGCCCGCGATGTCGCCGACGGCGGTGATCTGGTTGTAGATGCCCCAGCCCGCGCCGACCTTCGTACGGGTGGCGTACGGGGAGTTCCAGACGCCGGTGCCCTTGTGGAGCCAGAGGACTCCGGCGGCGTCGGTCGCGACGATGTCGGGGCGGCCGTCGCCGGTCAGGTCGGAGCCCGCGGCGATCTTGTTGTACGCCTGCCAGCCGGGGCCGACCTTCGTGCGGCCGACGAAGGTGCCGTCGCCCTTGCCGAGGAAGCTCCACAGGATGCCGGAGGCGTCGCGGGCGACGAAGTCGCCGGCCGGGCCGCCCGCGTGGTTTCCGGCGGCCTCGATCAGGTTGTACGCCTGGAAGCCCGCACTGAGCTTGGTGCGGTCTACAGAGGTGATGCCGGCGGAGCTGTCCGAGTCGACGACGTCGTCTCGCCACAGGACACCGGCGGCGTCCAGGGCGAGCAGGTCGGGGGAGCCGTTGTCGTTGAAGTCGTGCGGGTTGGCCTTGCGGACGACCTTCAGGGTGCCGGTCTGCTTGACCGCGGGGCCGATGCCGTTCTTCGGGGTGGCGCTGAACTCCCAGACGTAGTCGCCGTTGGGGGCGTGCCCGGAACCGGCACGGTCGTTCCACTTCACCTGGACGAGGCCGGTGCCGGAGGTCCAGTTCAGGCTGGAGTCGAAGGTGTGGTCGATGACCGTCCTCCCCGTGCGGACGTGGCGGAGCTTCACGGTCCCCGCGGCCAGGGGCCGGGACAGCGTCCACTCCAGCGTCGCCTTGCCGTCGTTCTCGTCGAGGGCGACGACGGTGGGGACCTTGCTGTCCGTGATCTTGAGTGCGGTCGGCTGGCCCGTGCTCGCGACGAGCGTGGCGACCGGGGTGCCGTTCTCGCCGAGGGAGATCCGGTAGACGCCCTCGCCGTGGGCGAGGGTGCCGCCGCGTACGAGGAGGGTGCCGTCGACCGAGGGGACGGAGGAGCCGGCGTGGTCGAGGAGCTTGACCTTGGCGCCGGTGCTGAGGTTGTGCGCGGTCAGCGCGTGCAGGGGGTTGGGTTCGGTGGCGTTGTCGGCGTTGGGCAACGCGTACGTGAGCCAGTCGCCGAGGAAGGCGAGGCGGGTGTTGGCGCCGTTGCCCAGGGGGATCGGCGTGCCGGTCGGGCCCGCGCCCTCGCCGCCGCGCTCGGCGTGCATCAGCGTGGCCGTCGGGCCCGTGGCGGAGGTCTCGACCCAGGCGAAGCGCGAGGCGGAGACGGCCGAGTCGGCCGAGTACACGGCGACGCCCGTCTCGCGCTTCTCGACGACCGAGGCGGTGACGGTGTCGACGAGGGCGAGGTAGTGGTGGACGGCGGACTCCGCGTCGCGGGCCGTGTAGTGGACGAGCGCGGTGGAGGCCGAGGCCGGCTCGGCCCTGAGGATCCGGGCGTTGGTCGGCAGGCCGGTCACCTGGCGGTCGGATCCGACGCCGATGCCCCGCGTCTTGAGCCGGAGTTCGCCCGTGAGGTTCGCTTCGTTCCAGGTCGACATGAGGAGCGTCGAGCCGACCACGCCCTGGAGGGTGGGCGAGCCGCTCACGGTCCAGGACTCGTAGGCCGCGTCCGGCGACGACATGTCGTAGACGCGGTAGGTCGCCCGGCTCGGCTCCCTGCTCACGACGATGTCGGAGAAGCCGCCGTGGTACGCGGTGAGCGCGGGCAGCGCCTTGGTGGTGCCGTCCACCGTGCTCGTCCAGCGGTAGACCGGGGCGTCGGACCCGCCCGAGTACTCCATGGCCAGGAACCCGGAGGGGCCCGAGCTGATGACGGACGAGGTGCGGGGTATGGAGATGACGGCGTCCGCGGCGGCGGCCGGGGCGGCGGCGGAGGTCGTGCCGGTGGCCGGGGCGGCGATCGCGGGCACGGTCAGGGCGCCCGCGGCGAGGGTGACGGCGAGGACGGCGGTGACCGCCGTGGTGAGGCGTCGGGGAGAGGTGTGGCGCACGCGTGGTCCTTCGGAGGGGAGAGGGAGGAGGGGGTACGGGGTGTGCCCATACCCCCTGGAGTGACACCGGTCCGGACTGGTCCGGTCCGGTCGGCGGATCAGATGAAGAGGTCCGCGAACGGGTTCGGGATGACGTTCAGCGCGAACGGCTGGGCCGGAGCGAACGGGGCCCTCCACGCGCCGGTGCCCTGGTAGAAGGCGGCGCCGCCGGGGCCGACGCCGATCAGGTCGTCGCGGCCGTCGCGGTTGGCGTCGCCCACGCCGACGATGTCGTCGTAGACCTTCCAGCCCGCGCCGACCTTCGTGCGGTTGGCGAAGGTGCCGTCGCCCTTGCCCTGGTGGAGCCAGAGGATCCCGTTGTGGTCGACGGCGACGATGTCGCCGGCCTTGCTTCCGGCGAAGTCGCCGAGGGCGAGGTGCCGGTAGACGCCCCAGCCGGGTCCGACCTTCTTGCGGGCCGGGAGGAACGGGGCGGTGTCCTTGCCGGTGCCGGTGTGGACGAACAGATCGCCGCCGGAGTGGGAGACTCCGAGCAGGTCGGGCTTCCCGTCGCCGGTGACGTCGGCGCCGCCGACGAGGTGGTTGTACGTGTGCCATCCGGCGCCGACGCGGACGGGGGCGTCGAAGCCGCCGTCGCCGCGGCCCTTGTAGAGCCGCAGGTGGCCGTCGTCACCGACGCCGACGGCATCGCCGACGGCGGAACCGCCGAGGTCGCCGGTCGCCTCGGTACGGGAGCTCTGCGACCAACCGGGCGCCGTGGCGGCCACGGGAGCCTTGGCGGTGACCTTGCCGGCGGCCGCGTCGTACGCGGTGTCCCACCGGAAGACCTTGCCGTCCCGGGCGATCTGGACCAGGTCCGGAGTGCCGTTCCCGTTGAAGTCGTGCCGGGCGGCGGCGGGCGCGGCGGTGCCGGTCGCGGGCGTGGCGAACGCCGGGGCGTTCAGGGCGGTGGCGCCGAGCGTGGCGGCGAGGGTGACGGCGACGGCTGCGGCGATGCGGCGGCGTGATGCGGTGATGTGACGCAAGAAAAACGTTCCTCCCCCAAGGAGGGTGCGCGCGGTGAAGAGGGCGGCACCCGGACATCGTGAAGCACCGGGCGTGAAGAAAGATCGATCACGAGGCGCTGCAGAGTCAGACACATGATCGAGTCCGAGGGTTGTGCGGGATTCACCGGAAGTTCAGGGCGTCGCGCGGGAGCCCGTGGACCTCCTCCCCGAACGCCAACTGCCCGCCCCCGAAGGCCCGGACGGGCGAGCGGGGACGGGCAGCAGGAAGGGGAGAAGGGCGGCGGGTCGGACGACGGGCGAGTGCCCGTGAGGCGTACGCGGCACGAAGGCCGGCTCAGCCCCCCGTCACGCCCTTCACCGCCGCTCCACCACACCCCGTACGTACGCCGCCTGCCCCGCGTGCTGGAGGTCCTCCGCGATCACCGACACCAGGCGCACGCCGAGGGTGACCGGCGGGTCCCAGGCGGCGTCGACGACCCGGTCGAGGTCCGCGTCGGTCACCGGCCGCACCAGGTCGAGGCTCCGTGCGTGCACCGCGTCGTAGTAGCCGAGCAGCAGCTCCGCCGGGGCGCGCACCTTGCCCACCTGTGCGCTCGTCTGGCCGTACCCGGTGGCCCGTTTCCCGAAGGGCAGCCCGAAGCGGTCCCGCCAGCCGTCCGTGTCCCACAGCTGGTCCGTGTCGAAGGCGCCGGCGAGGTGATCGTCCTGGATCCGGGTGAGGTGCCAGACCAGCCAGGCGATCGAGTTGGCGTCCGGATCGATCCGGGCGGCGAGCTCGTCCTCCGTGAGGCCGTCCACGGCCTCGTGGACGGCTTCCTGGACCCGGCCCAACGAGTCGACCAGCAGACCGGCGCTGTTCAGGTGGGACATGAGGAGCTCCTCTCAACGACGAGTGAGCAGGGTTTACGAGCTCCGCTCCGCCCGCCATCGCTCGACCGTCGCCTCGACGTCGAAGGGCTTGAGGTTCAGCGGCGGACCGGCCGGCGGGCGGAGCAGCGCCTCGGCGATCCTGGTGTTGATCTCGCCGAGGATCCGGCGGACCTGGCTCTCCGAGACGGCCGCGGCCACCGCCTCCTCCGCGTCCTCCGCGGCCTTGCGCAGGGCCAGCGACGGCGGGAGCACGGACGCGCCCTCGCTGTGCATCTTTCCCTTGATCCACCACAGCTCGTCGTACGGGGCCGAGTCGTCGGGGAGCGGCTTCCCGAACCCCGACAGGCTGCTGAACTCACCACGTTCCGACGCCTCGCGGATCTGCTTGTCCACGAACGATTCGAAGCTGACTCCGGGCGGCTTGCGTTCGGTCATGTGTCCAGACTACGTAAGCCCCGTGGTGCGGGTGTGGTCTTCGCCGTCTACTGCGAGACGTGATCTTCCGGCACGCTGTGGTCCGTTCCCTGTGGGTCAACGCGCGTCGACCCCTGTCCCCAGGCCACCGACCCCCACGTACCGGAGGACGCATGCGTGCCCGGATCACCCCGCTCGGCACCCTGCTCGCGCTCGTCGCGGGCCTGCTCACCGCGCTCGTCACCACCACCCCCGCCCAGGCCGCGCCGCTCTTCAAGGCGCCCTTCCCCTGCGGCCAGACCTGGACGTACAGCCACCACTCGGCCGAGGTCCGTCAGGCCCTCGACTTCATCCGGTCCGACGGCGGTACGACCGCCGGCACCCCGGTCCTGGCCTCGGCGTCCGGGACGGCGTACCGCTACTCCCAGCCGTCCGGCGCGGGCAACTACATCGTGGTCGACCACGGTGGCGGCTGGAAGACGTACTACTTCCACCTGAACGCGTACTCGGTGGCCGACGGCGCCGCTGTCTCCCAGGGCCGGCAGATCGGCACCACCGGCAGCACCGGCAACAGCTCCGGCGCCCACATCCACTACGAGCAGCTCTACAACGGCGTCGGCCAGTCGATCGTGATCAACGGCGCCTCGCTCGCGCCCTACCCCGGCTCGTACGGATCCAAGTCTTCGACCAGCGACAACGGCTGCTCGGGCGGGGGAGGCGGGAAGTACTGGGTCGACACCTTCGCCAACGCCACGGGCTACGCCCAGGCCGACACCACCGCGCCCCAGGGCGTCCTGAACCAGGGCACGAACTACGTCTACTGCAAGGTCTGGGGCCAGGAGATCCGGGACGCCGCCGGGAACCACAACCACTGGTGGCTCAAGACCGACCTCGACACCGTGTACGCAGGGAAGAACGGGCGTGGGGCGTACGTCTCCGCCTACTACCTGTCGCGCTGGGGCAACGACGAGGCCCGCGACAACAACGGAACCGTGATCCCGAACTGCTGAGCGCCCGGGAAGGGCCCCAAAGGGCAGGAGCCCCGCTCGTGCCCGAAGGCACGGAGCGGGGCTCCTTGGGTACTGCTCTAGTCGTGCGTGTTCGCCGACCCAGGCCCTTAGGCCGGGGAGACGTTCTCCGCCTGCGGGCCCTTCGGGCCCTGCGTGACGTCGAAGGTCACGAGCTGGTTCTCCTCGAGCGAACGGAAGCCGTTCGCGTTGATCGCGGAGTAGTGGACGAAGACATCCGGGCCGCCGCCGTCCTGGGCGATGAAGCCGAAGCCCTTTTCAGCGTTGAACCACTTCACGGTTCCGGTAGCCATGAGCCCTCCTATGGGCCAAAGGGTCGCCCTGCTCCAGAACCTGCAAACAAGTCTGAAAACTACAAAAGCCTGCGGGTCACATGCTCCGCAGGCTCTGTACTGCAAGGGAAACCAAACTGCAACTTGCGTTGAGCGTAGCACGCAGGCCGCCCGGGACGGTAGAGGGAAAGATCACGTCACTCGCATGTTTGATCTCGCTCCGTGTGCTGACGCGCGTGCCCCGGCGATGCCCACGGTACGAGACGGGTCTAGCCTCACGATGTGGACAATGCAACCGACGACCAGCAGCGCAGCCGGCCCCGCGTCGGGCACATCCAGTTCCTGAACTGCCTTCCCCTGTACTGGGGCCTGGCCAGGACCGGAACGCTCCTCGACCTCGAGCTGACCAAGGACACCCCCGAGAAGCTCAGCGAGCGGCTCGTCCGGGGCGATCTGGACATCGGCCCCATCACCCTCGTCGAGTACCTCCGCAACGCGTCGGACCTGGTCGCGCTCCCCGACATCGCCGTCGGCTGCGACGGGCCCGTCATGTCCTGCGTGATCGTCTCGCAGCGGCCCCTGGAGGAGTTGGACGGGGCGCGCGTCGCGCTCGGCTCCACCTCCCGCACCTCCGTACGTCTCGCCCAGCTGCTCCTGGCCGAGCGGTACGGGGTGGCGCCGGACTACTACACCTGCCCCCCTGACCTGGGCCTGATGATGCAGGAGGCCGAGGCGGCCGTCCTCATCGGCGACGCCGCGCTCCGCGCCTCGCTGCACGACGCGCCCCGGCTCGGCCTCCAGGTCCACGACCTCGGCCTCATGTGGAAGGACTGGACGGGCCTCCCGTTCGTCTTCGCCGTGTGGGCGGCGCGCAAGGACTTCCTGGCGCGCGAGCCGGAGACGGTCCACGAGGTGCACCAGGCGTTCCTCGCCTCCCGGGACCTCTCCCTCGAGGAGGTCGCGAAGGTCGCCGAGCAGGCCGCCCGCTGGGAGACCTTCGACGCCGAACTCCTGGAGCGGTACTTCCGTACGCTCGACTTCCGCTTCGGCCCCGAGCAGCTCGCCGGGGTCCGCGAGTTCGCCCGCCGGACCGGCCCCACGACCGGCTTCCCCGCGGACGTCGCCGTGGAACTGCTTCAGCCCGCGCGGGATTAGCGGGGCGCGCGCGTTCCGGGTTCCCGATTCGGCTTCCGGCCGGCCTTCCGGTCGGTCTTCTGCCGATCTCCGGTCGGCCTTCCGTCGGCCTACCGCCGATCTCCCGTCGGCCTTCCGCCGGCTTCCCGGAATTCGCCGTCGCGTCTCCGTTCGGTAATTCACCCCTTTATCCACGTCCGGACCGTCCGTATTACCGCCCCGCCCCCGCACGCCACCCGACGGAAGCCGTGAGGAGCGCTGGCGTAGGCTGGTTCGGTCGACAGAACCCCTCCGAAAGGGACACACCCGGTGACCGAGAAGGCCGAACTCCAGTCCGTTCTCGACCGCGCTGCCGCGGGTGGCCGGATCACCCCCGAGGAGGCGCTCGACCTCTACCGCTCGGCGCCCCTGCACGCCCTCGGCTCCGCCGCCGACGCCGTGCGCCGCCGCCGGTACGCGGGGACCGAGCACATCGCGACGTACATCATCGAGCGGAACATCAACTACACGAACGTCTGCGTGACGGCGTGCAAGTTCTGCGCCTTCTACGCCGCCCCCAAGGACACGAAGAAGGGGTGGAGCCGCGACCTCGACGACATCCTGCGCCGCTGCGCGGAGACCGTGGAGCTCGGCGGCACCCAGATCATGTTCCAGGGCGGCCACCACCCGGACTACGGCGTCGAGTACTACGAGAAGCACTTCGCCGCCATCAAGGCCGAGTTCCCGCAGCTGGTCATCCACTCCCTCGGCGCGTCCGAGGTCGAGCACATGGCCCGGATCAGCGGGGTCTCCGTCGAGGAGGCCATCACCCGCATCCACGCGGCGGGCCTCGACTCCTTCGCGGGCGCCGGCGCCGAGCTCCTGCCGGAGCGGCCGCGCAAGGCCATCGCCCCGCTCAAGGAGAGCGGCGAGCGCTGGCTGGAGATCATGGAGATCGCGCACGGCCTCGGGGTCGAGTCGACGTCCACCATGCTGATGGGCACCGGCGAGACCAACGCCGAGCGGATCGAGCACCTTCGGATGATCCGCGACGTGCAGGACCGGACGGGCGGCTTCCGGGCCTTCATCCCGTACACGTACCAGCCCGAGAACAACCACCTCAAGGGCCGCACGCAGGCCACGCTCCTCGAGTACCTGCGCATGATCGCCATCGGCCGGCTGTTCCTCGACAACGTCGCCCACATCCAGGGCTCTTGGCTCACCACGGGCAAGGAGATCGGCCAGCTCACCCTGCACTACGGCGCGGACGACCTCGGCTCGATCATGCTGGAGGAGAACGTCGTCTCCTCGGCCGGCGCCAAGCACCGCTCCAACCTGCGCGAGATGATCGACATGATCCGTACGGCGGACCGCGTCCCGGCGCAGCGCACCACGACGTACGAGCACATCGTCGTCCACGACGACCCGGCGAACGACCCGGTCGACGAGCGCGTCGCCTCCCACATCTCGTCCACGGCGATCGAGGGCGGCACGGCACACCCCGAGCTGAAGCTCCTCGACGCCAACTGACGCGCCCGTGCTGACCATCCACGTCGCCGAGGCGTCGCCCGAGACCGCCGTCCTCGTCGACGGCGACCGCATCGCCGCCGTCGGTCCGTTCGACGACCTGGCCGCCGTCCGGCCCGAGGCCCGGGTCCGGCGGTGGCCCGGCGTCCTCACGCCCGGACTCCTCAACCCGTTCGGCCCCGAGCTGCTCGAAGGCATGTACCACCCGGACCCCCGGGAGGCCGAGGGGTTCGGCACCCAGCCGATCACCGGTGAGCGGGCGCAGCGGATCTTCCGGGCCGATCCGTCCCGCCGCGGTGCCTCGGCACGCCGTGGCGTGCAGCGGCTCCTCGCCCACGGGGTGGTCGCCGTCGCCGGCGAACTGCGCGGCCGGGCCGCCGTGGACGCCGTACGCCGGGCCGGTCTCGCCGTCGGCCGCCGCCCGGAGAAGCTCCCCGGCGGGCCGTCGTTCTCCCCGGTGCCGCTGATCCTGCTGCCCGGCCTGGCGCCGGGAGGCCCCGCCCGCTTCGCCGTCTTCGACGTCCCCGACCGCGCGTCCCTGGTCCGCCTCGGCGCGTCCACCTGCGTCGCCACCGTCATCGGCGGCAAGCTGGTCTACCGGGCCCGCTGAGCGCGCCCTGCCGGTCGGGCCGGGAGCGGCCCTGAGACAATGGTCGCGCCCGCCCGTACCCCGATTCTGCGAGGCCGAACGCCAGTGACCCGCGCCACCCTGGACAAGCAGCCGCACGAAGTCGCCTCGATGTTCGACGACGTGGCGGCGAACTACGACCTCACGAACGACGTGCTCTCCCTGGGCCAGGACCGGCGCTGGCGCAAGGAGGTCGCGAAGGCGGTCGACGCGCGCCCCGCGCAGAAGGTGCTGGACCTGGCCGCCGGTACGGCGACCTCCTCGCAGCCCTTCGCCCGCGCGGGCGCGTACGTCGTGCCCTGCGACTTCTCGCTCGGGATGCTCCGGGTGGGCAAGAAGAACCACCCGTGGATGCCGTTCACGGCCGGCGACGGCACGAAGCTGCCGTTCCGCGACGACGTGTTCGACGCGGTCACCATCTCCTTCGGCCTGCGGAACATCCAGGACACCGAGCAGGCGCTGCGCGAGATGTACCGCGTGACGAAGCCCGGCGGCCGGGTCGTCATCAGCGAGTTCTCGCACGCCACCTGGGCGCCGTTCCGCACGGTGTACGAGGAGTACCTGATGCGCGCGCTGCCGCCGGTGGCCCGTGCGGTCTCCTCGAACCCGGACGCGTACGTGTATCTGGCCGAGTCGATCCGCTCCTGGCCGGACCAGCCGACCCTGGCGGGCATGCTCCAGAAGGCCGGCTGGTCGCAGGTGGCGTGGCGGAACCTGACCGGTGGGATCGTCGCCCTCCACCGGGGGTTCAAGGCCTGAGGGGTGTCCCGGCGGCTACTTGGCGTACATGCCGTAGCCGCTGATCCCCGCGTACACGGCGTCGGCCACGTGCCGGTGCACGTACTTGCCGTTCACGCGGTCCGTCGGCGGGGTGTGCGTCGTCTCGCCCGTCATCAGCGTCGCCGAGCCGCCGCCGTCCAGGTTGAGCGCGTCGATCAGGCCGAGCTCCTCGGAGTCCAGGAGCTTGGCGAACGTGCCCAGGGTCGCGCCGTCCTCGTGCGTGGTGGTGTTGTTCGGCTGGACCTGCCCGGTCAGCGTGACGAGCACCGGACGGCCGTAGACGTTGGTGCCGACGGCCACCCGCGAGTCGGTGCAGTTCTCGGTGCCGGGATCCTTGCCCGGGCCCGACTGGTTGCAGGTGTCGGGGAGTTCGAGCGGGATGTCGCCGTCGCGGAGGACCTGGTGGAAGGAGCTGACCACGTCGACCGACGGGTCCAGCGGGATCTCCCGGTCGAGCCGCGTGTCGGTGAGCTTCTGGTCGACCGTCATCTTGGTGCCGGGGACGGCGTGGGCGCTCAGCCACGCGGCACCCGTGCCGACACCCTGGAGGATGCGGCCGCCGGCCGGCACCTTGACCTGCTCGGTGGTGGTCGTACCGCCGCGGCTCGCGTGGGCGGCCGTCACCTTGCCCGTGGAGTCGAGGACGACCTCGAAGCCGGGGTCGTCGTCGGTGGTGACCGTCTTGTCGAGATTGGGCTTCGGCACCGGGAACTTGTAGTCGTCGGTGAACAGGACGATCTCGTCGGGGTCGGTGTAGACGCCCTTCTCCCCGGTGATCGACTCGAGGACGAGCCGGTCGTCGGCGTCACGGGCGCAGCCGCGGGCACGGCCCGGGTCCCGGTTGATGTCGTCGAAGCGCGTGGTGGCCCCGTCGGCCGCGGTGAGGTCGAGCTTCGTGCGGAGCTTGGTGATGTACGGGACGCCGTACTGGATCACGGCGCCCGAGGTGCCCTTGTCGTCCGGCCGCCAGCAGCTGGAGCTGTGCAGGACGCCGTCGGTGACCGAGACGCCCATGTGCTGGAGGGTGGTGGGCAGGGTGTCGGCGGGCTCGGTGTGGGCGGGCACGACGTGGTCGTCGTGCTTCTTCTCCGACTTGAACAGGCCGCCGTTCACACCGGCCACGGGGTGCCGGGCCGCGGTGCCGGCCCCGGCGAGCTGCTCGGCGAGCGTCTCGGCCACGCCGTCGCCCGCGCCGATGGTGCTCTCCAGGCTGACGGGGGCGGAGACCGGGTCGATCTCGACGATCTGGAGGATGCGGGGTCTGGTGCGGTTGTCGAGGTTCTTCTCGGTCCACGTGGTGCGGGTGACGCCGGGGACGCTCAGGTCGACCTCCGCGTTCAGTTCCCAGTTCAGGGCGAGCAGGCTCGGAGGCTTCACCGCGGTGGGGGCGGCGGCGGCCGAGGTGGTCAGGGCGAGGGCCGCGGTGAGCGCGGCGGCGGCGGCGAGAGCCGGGCGCAGGGGCGTGGTCACTGGCACTCCGAGGTTCCGTTGACGAGTTCGTGGGAGCGGAAGGCGCCCGCGAGGGAGAAGGGGACGGTGATGTTGTCGCCGCGGAGGACGACGTACGCGCCGTACGTCCGGGTGCCTTCGGTCCAGGTGCCGGTGTAGTCGGGCTTGGGGTAGAAGCACAGGTGCTTGCCGGTCCGGTTCCAGACGGACTGGGGGGCGATCTCGGCGCCGTAGCTGTTGCCGAGGTTCTGGGTGGCGGGGTCGACGGCCGGGACGTGGACGGTCATCGCGCCGCGTCCGTTGCGCTCGGCGAAGGTGCAGACCTCGCCGTTCTCGCAGCGCTCGTAGCCGGTGAAGCACAGGGCGCGGGTGGGCACGAGCTTGTACGAGGCGACGACCCAGCGGGTGCCGCCGGTGACGTACTCGTCGTCGTTGCCCGGCTTGACGGTCTGGAGGGAGCCGCCGTACCGGCCCTTGGTGTAGACGCAGGCCCACATGCGGGTGTTGTTCTGCACGGACAGGGCGGTGCCGGTGTACTGCTCGTCCTTGCCGCCCTCGGCGACGTCCAGGCGGGTGCCGGTGCCGCCGGAGCCGTCGTAGAGGCAGAACGTGCCCTGGCCGCAGTCCTCGAAGGGGACGGGGTCGGCGTTCGCGGGCAGGATGAGGAACGCCGAACAGATGAGGGCGAGGACGGCTGTGATCAGCGAGCCCCGCCGTATGTCGGTCGTACGAATAGTGGTCACGACCGGTGATCATGACATCATCGCACGGATGTGCTAATTCCGGATCGGTTCCATCTCGCTGGGCGGTCCTCCGAGCGGTCCTCCGGACGGCCCTTCGGGTGGCCCTCCGGACGGTCCGCGACCCGCCCCCATAGACTGCCCCGGTACGTCCGTACCGCCCCCTACCGTCGAGTCTTCGGGAGAATCCGCCGTGACCGAGCAGCCCCTCTCCGAGCACAGCGCAGATGTGATCGTCGTCGGGGCGGGCCCGGCCGGCTCGACCACCGCGTACTACCTCGCCAAGGCCGGACTCGACGTCCTCCTCCTGGAGAAGACCGCGTTCCCCCGTGAGAAGGTCTGCGGCGACGGCCTCACCCCCCGCGCCACCAAGCAGCTCGTCTCCATGGGCATCGACATCTCCGAAGAGGCCGGCTGGCTGCGGAACAAGGGCCTGCGGATCATCGGCGGCGGCGTCCGCCTGGAGCTCGACTGGCCGGAACTCGCCTCGTACCCGGACTACGGACTCGTCCGCAAGCGCGACGACTTCGACGAGCAGCTCGCCCGCCAGGCCCAGAAGGCCGGCGCGCGCCTCTACGAGCGCTGCAACGTGGGCGCCCCGATCATCGACGACCGTACGGGCCGGATCACCGGCGTCCACGCCAAGCTCGGCGAGGAGAAGCGCGAGGTCACCTTCCACGCCCCGCTCGTCGTCGCCGCCGACGGCAACTCCACCCGGATCTCCCTGGCGATGGGCCTGCACCGGCGCGAGGACCGCCCGATGGGCGTCGCCGTCCGCACGTACTTCACCTCGCCCCGGCACGACGACGACTACCTGGAGTCCTGGCTGGAGCTGTGGGACCGGCGCGGCCCGCAGGACCGGCTCCTGCCCGGCTACGGCTGGATCTTCGGCATGGGCGACGGCACGTCCAACGTCGGCCTCGGCATCCTCAACTCCTCGAAGGCCTTCCGCGAGCTGGACTGGCGCGAGGTCCTCAAGGCCTGGTGCGCCTCGATGCCGGAGGACTGGGGCTACACCCCGGAGAACATGACGATGCCGATCCGCGGCGCCGCCCTCCCGATGGCCTTCAACCGCCAGCCGCACTACACCAAGGGCCTGCTGCTCGTCGGTGACGCCGGCGGCCTCGTCAACCCGTTCAACGGCGAGGGCATCGCGTACGCCATGGAGTCCGGCCAGATCGCGGCCGACGTCATCGTCCAGGCACACGCCCGCGCGACCCCCGCCCAGCGCGAACTCGCCCTGCAGAACTACCCGCAGGTCCTCAAGGACACCTACGGCGGTTACTACACGCTCGGCCGCGCCTTCGTGAAGCTCATCGGCAACCCGAAGGTCATGAAGATCGCGACCCAGCGCGGCCTGACCCACCCGCTGCTCATGAAGTTCACGCTGAAGATGCTGGCGAACCTGACCGACCCGTCGGGCGGCGACGCCATGGACCGCATCATCAACGGACTCTCGAAGGTGGCCCCGAAGGCCTGAACGTCTGCCGGTAGCCGGACGGGGACACCCCGACGGCACGGGTGAAGTGGCGGCGCAGATTGGCCGCCGAGCCCAGCCCGCTGTGGTCGCCGACCATCTCCACGGGCAGGTCGGTGGACTCCAGCAGGGTCTGGGCGCGGGCCACCCGCTGCTGGAGCAGCCACTGCAGCGGGGTGGTGCCGTACTCCTCGCGCACCCGCCGGTGGAAGGTGCGCGGGCTCATCCGGGCCCGCCGGGCCAGCTCCTCCACGGTCAGCGGCTCGGCCAGGTGCTCGGTCGCCCACTGCAGTACGGGCCCCAGGCTGTCCTCGTCGCTCGGCGGGAGCGGCGCCTCGATGAACTGGGCCTGGCCACCCGGACGGTGGGCCGGGACGACGAGGCGACGGGCGAGCTGCCCGGCGACGGTCGCCCCGAGGTCGGTGCGCACCAGGTGCAGGCAGAGGTCGAGCGCGGCGGTGGCCCCGGCGCTGGTCAGGACGGACCCCTCGTCCGTGTAGAGGACCGAGTCGTCCACGATCACCTCGGGGTGGCGGGCGGCCAGTTGCGCGCTGTGCTGCCAGTGCGCGGTGGCCCGTCGCCCGTCGAGGATGCCGGCGGCGGCGAGTGCGAAGGCGCCGGTGCACAGCGACACCATCCGGGCGCCGGACGCGGCGGCCGCGCGCAGTGCCTCGACCAGCTCGGCCGGGACCTCCTCGCCGTCCTCCACGACCGCGTCGGGCACGGACGGCACGATGACCGTGTCCGCGCCCACGAGTCCGTCGAGACCGTGGTCGGTCCGCACGGAGAAGACGCCGCCCTCGCCGGAGTCCCCGCACAGCCGCAGCCGGTACCAGGGGTCGGCGAGGTCCGGATGCGGGATGCCGAAGACCCCGCACGCCAGGGAGAGTTCGTACAGCTCCCACATCGACGTTCCGATCCGCCGGTCCGGTACGACGGCGATGGCGACGACCCCTGCGTTCATGCCGTCGACCGTACGGCAGGAATCGTGCGGTCGTCGTCGGTCCTGCCACTGTCGTCCGGATTCCGCCGCTGAGAGCGTGGTTTCCATGAGCGCACAGAACGTCACCGCACAGAACGCCCACGCACAGAACGCCGACGCGCAGAACGCCGACGCGCAGAACGTCGACGCGCAGAGCATCACGGTCATCGGTCTCGGCCAGATGGGCTCCGCCCTCGCCGACGCCTTCCTCACCGCCGGCCACCGCACCACCGTCTGGAACCGCACCCCCGGGAAGGCCGACGCCCTCGTCGCCCGGGGCGCCGTCCGCGCCGGCTCCGTCGCGGAGGCCGTCGCCGCGAGCGCGCTCGTCGTGGTCTGCGTCCTCGACTACCCGGCCGTACGCGGACTCCTCGCCCCCGTCACCGAGTCGCTGCGGGGCCGGGTCCTGGTCAACCTGACCTCCGGTTCGCCGGAGCAGGCCCGCGCCGAGGCGGAGTGGGCCGCCGAGCACGGCATCGGCTACCTCGACGGAGCCGTCATGACGACCCCGCCGGGGGTCGGCGACAGCGCCAACATGTTCCTCTACTCGGGATCGCCCGAGCTGCTCGACGCGCACCGCGCGACGCTCGCCGTCCTCGGCGACCCGGTGGACCTCGGCCCGGACGCGGGGCTCGCCTCGCTCTACGACGCGGGGCTGCTCGGCCTCATGTGGTCCGTCTTCGGCGGCTGGCTGCACGCGACCGCCCTCGCGGGCGCGGACGGGGTGCCGGCCCGGGACTTCACGGCGGTGGCCACCCGCTGGCTGAAGACGGTCTCCTGGTTCATGACGACGTACGCCGAGCAGATCGACGAGGGGACGTACCCGGGCGACGACGCCACGATCGACGTCCAGGTGGCGACGATCGGGCACCTGCTGCACGCGGGGGAGGCGCGGGGCATCGACAACCGGCTGCCGGAGCTGCACCTGGAGCTGATGCGCGCGGCGGTCGGGGCGGGCCACGGAGGGGACAGTTACGCCCGGATCATTGAAAACTTCCGCAAGTAGGACGTGCAGGGCAGATAGGTACTGAACAGGGAAAAGCCGTCACTCCCCCGAGGAGTGACGGCTTTCCGTGTGCCGCGAGGTGCGGGTCGGTCAGAGGAGACGGACCGCGCCGGAGGGCATGTCCCAGTCCAGGGAGCGCTCGACGACACCGGTCGACGAGTTCTGCGCGCCGACGTAGTTGCCGCCGCCCACGTAGATCGCGACGTGGTACGAGCCGCTGCGGCTGCCCCAGTACAGGATGTCGCCCGGCTGGAGGTTGCTCAGGGAGACGGAGGTGCCCATGCTCGACTGGTCGTACGAGATGCGGGGCAGGTCGATGCCGGCCTGACGGTAGGCGGCCTGGACGAGACCGGAGCAGTCCCAGGAGTTGGGGCCGGTGCCACCGGTGACGTACGAGTCGCCGACCTGGGCGCGGGCGAAGGCCACGATCGCGGCGGCGGAGCCGGAGGGGGCCTGCGTCTCGCTCTCGCCGGAACCGGCCGAGGAGCCGCTGGAGGAGTCGGAGTCCGAGGAGTCGTCGCTCGCCGACGTGGAGGTGAGCTGAGTGCGCTCACTGGCACGGGAGGCGCGCTCCTGGGCTTCCTTGCGCTCCTGCTCGGCCTTGGCCTCGGCCTCGGCCTTGAGGCGGGCCTTCTCGGCCTTCTCGGCGGCGGCCTTGCGGTCGGCCTCCGCCTTGGCCGTCTTGGCCTCCTTGGCGGCCTTCTGCAGCGCCAGGTTCTCCTGCGTCTGGAGGCTCTGGTCGAGCGCCTCCTGCTGGGAGGCCTCGGCGGAGGCGGCGACGGCGGAGGCGAGACCGGCGCCGGTCTCGAGCGAGCCCAGGGTGGGCATTTCGATGGTCTCGGTCACCGGCTCGGCATTCGCCGGCCCGGCAGCACCGGCCACCGCGATGGTGCCGAGGACGCCACCGGCAACTCCGGCTCGCAGCGCGAGCTTCGAGGCGCTGCGGCGGGGCTTCCGGTGGCTGGGTATGTGAGCGGTGTGGGACATGAGGACAACCGCTATCAGGGCTTCACGGTTCCCTTCAAGAAACGTGGGTTGCGCCACAGTTACGTTCGGAATCTCCTAATCCGCTTCTGTGGCGCCCTTATTGACGCCGTAACGGGCAAATCGGGCACGGCTCATCTGGCCCTTGATCACGGGTTTTCAATGAAACGTCCGAATTGCCCGACGCTTACCACCTCTTGACGCGTGTGGCCAAGCCCCATGTTTTTTGGAGGCTTCGAGGTGTGGTGCAGGTCACACTTCCGTCTCACGAGCGCTCGTGAACGGGCGCACGCGTCCACCGTCGTACGCAGGACCCCCCGACCGGGCGAAGGGCGGTTCCTTTATCACCCGGATGCGTCCATCACCAATTTGCCTGTAGTGACCATCACTTGATAGTGCGACACCCCCTCCGATCAGCGATTTCCAGTCCGGATGTCACATCTGGTGATCACCTGGGCGCTTCGCGCAACAAGATCACCGCTCATCCGACTTCATGATCCTTCGTCAGGTGGTGGAGATCACAAAGTCGTTGGTGTACCCCGTGTCGCAGATCACAGAGGGGCAGGCATAGGATGCGGGGCAGCCGGGCTTGTGAACTGCCTCACATGGGGGCGATCTTTCACGGTCCGGTCGTGCGATCCAACGGTCAAGGACGACTGGAAGGAGCGAGGAGCGTGAATGCGTACGCGCCCGTCCTCGTGCTCGGTGCCCTGGGTGCGGGGTTTGCGATCTTCTCCGTGGTCATGGCCACGCTTATCGGGCCAAAGCGGTACAACAGGGCAAAGCTTGAGGCGTACGAGTGCGGCATCGAGCCGACACCCACTCCCGCCGGAGGCGGCCGCTTCCCGATCAAGTACTACCTGACGGCGATGCTCTTCATCGTCTTCGACATCGAGATCGTCTTCCTCTACCCCTGGGCGGTCACCTTCGACGCCCTGGGGCTTTTCGGGCTCGTGGAGATGCTGCTCTTCGTGCTCACCGTCTTCGTCGCCTACGCGTATGTGTGGCGTCGCGGCGGCCTGGAATGGGACTGAGGGGCTGAGGGGCACCTATGGGACTCGAAGAGAAACTCCCGAGCGGCTTTCTGCTGACGACGGTCGAACAGGCCGCGGGCTGGGTGCGCAAGGCGTCCGTGTTCCCCGCGACCTTCGGCCTCGCCTGCTGCGCCATCGAGATGATGACCACCGGAGCCGGCCGGTACGACCTGGCCCGCTTCGGCATGGAGGTCTTCCGCGGCTCACCGCGCCAGGCCGACCTGATGATCGTGGCCGGCCGGGTCAGCCAGAAGATGGCGCCGGTCCTGAGGCAGGTCTACGACCAGATGCCCAACCCCAAGTGGGTCATCTCCATGGGCGTCTGCGCCTCCTCGGGCGGCATGTTCAACAACTACGCGATCGTCCAGGGCGTCGACCACATCGTGCCGGTCGACATCTACCTGCCCGGCTGCCCGCCGCGCCCGGAGATGCTGCTCGACGCGATCCTCAAGCTCCACCAGAAGATCCAGACCTCCAAGCTCGGCGTGAACGCCGAGGAGGCGGCCCGGGAGGCGGAGGAGGCGGCGCTCAAGGCGCTGCCGACGATTGAACTGAAGGGTCTGCTGAGGTGACCGACGCGCGCGCGGCCGCCGGGCCGCAGACGACAGCGAAAGCCGCGCCTCTGCTCCCCCTGCCTTCGGCGGGCGGTACCCCCAGCGCGGGTGGAGAAGGGAACGGTTCAGCACAGTGAGCGACGAGACACCCAATCCCGAGAAGGACCTCAGCGCGCAGAACCTGCCGGGGCAGCGCGGGGAGCACGGCGAGGAGGTCCGCGTCCAGCGCGGCATGTTCGGCGCCAACAACGGCGGCGACACCTCCGGCTACGGCGGACTCGTCCGCTCGATCCGGCTCCCCGGGCCGGCCTCCCGCCCCTACGGCGGCTGGTTCGACGAGGTGGCCGACGAACTCGAGGGCGCGCTGGAGGAGCAGGGCCTGCTCCCCGAGAACGCCATCGAGAAGACGGTCGTCGACCGCGGCGAGCTCACCTTCCACATCGAGCGGGAGCACCTCGTCCGCGTCGCCCGGACCCTCCGCGACGACCCGGCGCTCCGCTTCGAGCTCTGCACCGGCGTCTCGGGCGTCCACTACCCGGGCGACAAGGGCCGCGAGCTGCACGCCGTCTACCACCTGCGCTCGCTCACCCACGGCCGGCTGATCCGCCTGGAGACGTCCGCCCCGGACACCGACCCGCACCTGCCGTCGCTCGTCGCGGTCTACCCGACGAACGACTGGCACGAGCGCGAGACGTACGACTTCTTCGGCATCGTCTTCGACGGCCACCCCGCCCTCACCCGGATCATGATGCCGGACGACTGGCAGGGCCACCCGCAGCGCAAGGACTACCCCCTCGGTGGCATCGCCATCGAGTACAAGGGCGCCCAGATCCCGGCTCCGGACCAGCGGAGGTCGTACTCGTGAGCACTTCCCACGCGTCTCCCCGCGAGACGACAGAAGGCGCCGTCTACACGGTGACCGGCGGTGACTGGGAAGAGGTCGTCCAGTCCGCCGCGAAGGCCGACGACGAGCGCATCATCGTCAACATGGGCCCCCAGCACCCGTCCACCCACGGCGTGCTCCGGCTCATCCTGGAGATCGACGGCGAGACCGTCACCGAGGCCCGCTGCGGCATCGGCTACCTCCACACCGGCATCGAGAAGAACCTCGAGTACCGGACCTGGACGCAGGGCACCACCTTCGTCACGCGCATGGACTACCTCACCTCGTTCTACAACGAGACGGCGTACTGCCTCGGCGTGGAGAAGCTGCTCGGCATCACCGACCAGATCCCGGACCGGGCCACCGTCATCCGCGTCCTGCTGATGGAGCTCAACCGGCTCTCCTCCCACCTGGTGTGCATCGCCACCGGCGGCATGGAGCTCGGCGCCACCACGATCATGATCTACGGCTTCCGGGACCGCGAGATGATCCTGGACCTGTACGAGCTGATCACCGGCCTGCGCATGAACCACGCGTTCATCCGCCCCGGCGGCCTCGCCCAGGACCTGCCGCCCGGCGCCGTCGACGCCGTGCGCGAGTTCGTGAAGACCATGAAGAAGAACCTGCCGGAGTACGACAAGCTCGCCACCGGCAACCCCATCTTCAAGGCCCGCATGCAGGACGTCGGCTACCTCGACCTCACCGGCTGCATGGCGCTCGGCGCCACCGGACCGATCCTGCGCTCGGCGGGCCTCCCGCACGACCTGCGCAAGACCGACCCGTACTGCGGTTACGAGAACTACGACTTCGAGGTCCCCACCGCCGACACCTGCGACTCCTACGGACGCTTCCTCGTCCGGCTCGAGGAGATGCGCCAGTCCCTCCGGATCGTTGAGCAGTGCCTCGACCGTCTGGAGCCGGGCGACGTCATGGTCGGCGACAAGAAGATCGCCTGGCCCGCGCAGCTCGCGCTCGGCGCCGACGGCCTCGGCAACTCGATGGACCACATCGCGAAGATCATGGGCACCTCCATGGAGGCCCTGATCCACCACTTCAAGCTGGTCACCGAGGGCTTCCGGGTCCCGGCCGGGCAGGCCTACGCGGCCGTCGAGTCGCCCAAGGGCGAACTCGGCGTGCACGTCGTCTCCGACGGCGGCACCCGCCCCTTCCGGGTCCACTTCCGCGACCCGTCGTTCACCAACCTCCAGGCCATGGCCGCGATGTGCGAGGGCGGCCAGGTCGCCGACGTCATCGTCGCCGTCGCCTCCATCGACCCCGTGATGGGAGGCGTCGACCGATGACCGACCAGATCAGTCTGGGCATGCCCCAGCTCCCCGCCCCCGCGTACCCGGCCGAGGTCCACGCCCGCCTGACCGAGGACGCGCGGGCGATCATCGACCGCTACCCGGACTCCCGCTCCGCGCTCCTGCCGATGCTGCACCTCGTGCAGTCGGAGGAGGGCCATGTCACCCGTACCGGCATGGCGTTCTGCGCCGAGACCCTCGGCCTGACCACCGCCGAGGTCACCGCCGTCGCCACCTTCTACACGATGTACCGGCGCAAGCCCTCCGGCGACTACCAGGTCGGCGTCTGTACGAACACGCTCTGCGCGGTCATGGGCGGCGACGCCATCTTCGAGGAGCTCAAGGAGCACCTCGCCGTCGGCAACAACGAGACCACCGACGACGGCAAGATCACGCTTGAGCACATCGAGTGCAACGCGGCCTGCGACTTCGCCCCCGTGGTGATGGTCAACTGGGAGTTCTTCGACAACCAGACCCCCGAGTCCGCCAAGCGCATGGTCGACGACCTGCGGGCCGGCCGGACCGTCGAACCGACCCGCGGCGCCCCGATCTGCACGTTCAAGGAGACCGCCCGCATCCTCGCCGGCTTCCCCGACGAGCGGCCCGGCGCCGTCGAGGCCACCGGCGGCGCGGGCCCCGCCTCGCTCGTGGGACTCCGACTCGCCAAGGGCGAGCAGCCGCACCACCGAATCGTCCACCCGCGCGGTGAGACCTCCGGTCAGGAGGGGGAGTGATGACCTTGGCCGCCGAGATCAACAACAGCAGCCCCGAGAAGCTCCTGTCGCCCGTCCTCTCCGCCTTCTGGGACCAGCCCGACTCCTGGACCCTGGAGACGTACGAGCGGCACGAGGGATACCAGGGGCTCAGGCGGGCTCTCGCGATGAGCCCCGACGCCCTCATCGCGTACGTCAAGGAATCCGGCCTCCGCGGGCGCGGCGGCGCCGGCTTCCCCACCGGCATGAAGTGGCAGTTCATCCCGCAGGGCGACGGCAAGCCGCACTACCTCGTCGTCAACGCCGACGAGTCCGAGCCCGGCACCTGCAAGGACATCCCCCTCCTCTTCGCCAACCCGCACTCCCTCATCGAGGGAATGATCATCGCCTGCTACGCGATCCGCTCCGA
This sequence comes from Streptomyces sp. CB02980, assembly GCF_014451325.2. Taxonomy (GTDB): domain Bacteria; phylum Actinomycetota; class Actinomycetes; order Streptomycetales; family Streptomycetaceae; genus Streptomyces. The sequence goes on from NZ_JACSCH020000007.1 coordinate 23,923, forward strand.
GCACGCGTTCATCTACCTGCGCGGCGAGGTCGTCCCCGTCCTGCGCCGCCTCCACGAGGCGGTGCGCGAGGCGTACGCCGCCGGCTACCTCGGCCGGGACGTCCTCGGCAGCGGACTGAACCTGGACGTCACCGTGCACGCCGGCGCCGGCGCGTACATCTGCGGTGAGGAGACCGCGCTGCTCGACTCGCTCGAAGGGCGCCGCGGCCAGCCCCGGCTGCGCCCGCCCTTCCCCGCGGTCGCCGGTCTGTACGCCTGCCCCACTGTGGTGAACAACGTCGAGTCCATCGCGTCCGTTCCCGCGATCCTCAACCGGGGCAAGGAGTGGTTCACCTCGATGGGCAGCGAGAAGTCCCCGGGCTTCACGCTGTACTCGCTGTCCGGGCACGTCTCCTCGCCCGGCCAGTACGAGGCCCCCCTCGGCATCACCCTGCGCCAGCTCCTCGACATGAGCGGCGGCATGCGCCCCGGCCACCGGCTCAAGTTCTGGACGCCCGGCGGCTCCTCCACCCCGATGTTCACCGACGAGCACCTCGACGTGCCCCTCGACTACGAGGGCGTCGGCGCCGCCGGATCGATGCTCGGCACCAAGGCGCTCCAGTGCTTCGACGAGACCACCTGCGTCGTCCGGGCCGTCACCCGCTGGACCGAGTTCTACGCCCACGAGTCCTGCGGCAAGTGCACGCCCTGCCGCGAAGGCACGTACTGGCTCGTCCAGTTGCTCCGTGACATCGAGGCCGGCAAGGGCAAGCTGTCCGACCTCGACAAGCTCAACGACATCGCCGACAACATCAACGGCAAGTCGTTCTGCGCCCTCGGCGACGGTGCCGCCTCGCCGATCTTCTCCTCGCTCAAGTACTTCCGCGAGGAGTACGAGCAGCACATCACCGGCCGCGGCTGCCCCTTCGACCCGGCCAAGTCGACCGCCTGGGCGGACAATCACAAGGAGGTGACCGCATGACCGTCACCACGCCCCAGCCCGCCGGCGGCGGCAGCCCGGCCGTACCACCGGAAGATCTCGTCTCACTGACGATCGACGGCATCGAGATCTCCGTCCCCAAGGGGACCCTGGTCATCCGCGCCGCCGAACAGCTCGGCATCGAGATCCCGCGCTTCTGCGACCACCCGCTCCTCGACCCCGCCGGCGCCTGCCGCCAGTGCATCGTCGAGGTCGAGGGCCAGCGCAAGCCGATGGCCTCCTGCACCATCACCTGCACCGACGGCATGGTGGTGAAGTCGCAGCTGACCAGCCCCGTCGCCGAGAAGGCCCAGCACGGTGTGATGGAGCTGCTGCTCGTCAACCACCCGCTGGACTGCCCGGTCTGCGACAAGGGCGGCGAGTGCCCCCTGCAGAACCAGGCCATGTCCCACGGGCAGTCCGAGTCCCGCTTCGAGGGCGTCAAGCGCACCTACGAGAAGCCGGTCCCGATCTCCACCCAGGTGCTGCTCGACCGCGAGCGCTGCGTTCTGTGCGCCCGCTGCACCCGCTTCTCCAACCAGGTCGCCGGCGACCCGATGATCGAACTCATCGAGCGCGGCGCCCTCCAGCAGGTCGGCACCGGTGAGGGCGACCCCTTCGAGTCGTACTTCTCCGGCAACACCATCCAGATCTGCCCGGTCGGCGCCCTCACCTCGGCCGCCTACCGCTTCCGCTCCCGCCCCTTCGACCTCGTCTCCTCGCCGTCCGTGTGCGAGCAGTGCGCCGGCGGCTGCGCCACCCGCACCGACCACCGGCGCGGCAAGGTCATGCGGCGGCTCGCCGCCGACGACCCGGAGGTCAACGAGGAGTGGGTCTGCGACAAGGGCCGCTTCGGCTTCCGGTACGCCCAGCAGCGCGACCGGCTCACCACCCCGCTGGTCCGCAACGCCGACACCGGTGAACTGGAGCCCGCGTCCTGGCCCGAGGCCCTGGAGGCGGCCGCCCGCGGTCTCGTCCGCGGCCGCACCGGCGTCCTCACCGGCGGCAGGCTGACCGTCGAGGACTCCTACGCGTACGCCAAGTTCGCCCGGGTCGCCCTCGACACCAACGACATCGACTTCCGGGCCCGGATCCACTCCGGCGAGGAGGCCGACTTCCTGGCCTCCGCCGTCGCCGGACGGGGCCGCGACCTGGACGGAACGGGCGTCACGTACACCTCGCTCGAAGCCGCCCCGGCCGTCCTCCTCGTCGGCCTGGAGTCCGAGGAGGAGGCCCCTGGTGTCTTCCTGCGGCTCCGCAAGGCCTGGCGCAAGCACGGCCAGAAGACCTACGCGGTCGCCGCGTTCGCCACCCGCGGCCTGGAGAAGTCGGGCGGCACCCTGCTGCCCGCCGCCCCCGGCACCGAGACCGAGTGGCTCGACGCGCTCACCTCCAGGGTCGGCCTCGAAGGCGACGGACTCGCCGCCGCCGAGGCCCTCCGCCAGGAAGGCGCGGTCCTGGCCGTCGGCGAGCGCCTCGCCGGCGTCCCCGGCGCCCTGACCGCCGCCCTGCGCGTCTCCGCCGCCACCGGCGCCCGGCTCGTGTGGATCCCGCGCCGTTCCGGCGAACGCGGAGCCGTCGAGGCCGGAGCGCTGCCCGCGCTGCTGCCCGGCGGCCGGCCCGCGACCAACCCGCGCGCGCGTGAGGAGGTCGCCGCCGCCTGGGGCGTCCGCGAACTCCCGCACGGCTACGGCCGCGACACCGGCCAGATCGTGGAGGCCGCCGCCACCGGCGAACTCGCCGCCCTGCTCGTCGGCGCCGTCGAGGTCTCCGACCTCCCGGACCCGGCACGCGCGCGAGAAGCACTCGACGCGGCCTTCGTCGTCTCCCTGGAGCTGCGGCCCAGCGAGGTCACCGCACGCGCCGACGTCGTCCTCCCGGTCGCCGCCGTCGCCGAGAAGCCCGGCACCTTCCTCAACTGGGAGGGCAGGGCCCGGATGTTCGAGGCCGCGCTCAAGCCCGAGCAGATGACCCGGCCCCTGGCCCCGGCCGACGCGCGCGTGCTCCACATGCTCGCCGACGCCCTCGACGCCCACCTGGCGCTTCCCGACCTCAGGGCCGTACGCCGGGAACTCGACCGGCTCGGCGGCTGGACGGAGGAGCGGGCCTCCGAGCCCGTCGAACCCGGCCGGGCCGCGCCGCGGCCCGGTGACGGCGAGGCCGTCCTCGCCGGACACCGGATGCTGCTCGACCTCGGCCGGCTCCAGGAGGGCGACACCGCCCTCGCGGGCACCCGGCACGCGGCCGTCGCCCGGCTCTCCGCCGTCACGGCCGCCGACACCGGCGTCAAGGACGGCGACACCCTCGAAGTCACCGGCCCCGCGGGCTCCGTCGCCTTCCCGCTCCGGGTCACCGAGATGCCCGACCGCGTCGTCTGGCTCCCGCTGAACTCGGCCGGGCGCGGCGTCCTCTCCGACACCGGCGCCCACCCCGGCGACCTGGTCCGCATCGGCCCGGCGACCCCGAGCCCCGTCGATGTCACGGAGGTGCAGGCATGACCACGCCGCTCGCCGCCGAAGACCTGTCCATGTTCGGTACGGACCCGTGGTGGCTCGTCCTGATCAAGGCCGTCTTCTGCTTCGCCTTCCTGATGATCACCGTGCTGTTCTCCATCGTGTGGGAACGCAAGGTCGTCGCCTGGATGCAGCTGCGCGTCGGCCCCAACCGGCACGGCCCCTGGGGCCTCCTCCAGTCCCTCGCGGACGGCGTCAAGCTGATGCTCAAGGAGGACGTGATCGTCAAGAAGGCCGACAAGGTCGTCTACGTCCTCGCCCCGATCATCGCCGCCATCCCGGCGTTCATGGCGATCGCCGTGATCCCCTTCGGCCCGGCCGGCAACGAGGTGTCGATCTTCGGTCACCGCACCTCGATGCAGCTCACCGACCTGCCGATCGCGATGCTGTACGTCCTCGCGGTCGCCTCCGTCGGCATCTACGGCATCGTCCTCGCCGGCTGGTCCTCCGGCTCCACGTACCCGCTGCTCGGCGGTCTGCGCTCCTGCGCGCAGATGATCTCGTACGAGATCGCCATGGGCGCGGCCTTCGCCTCCGTCTTCCTCTACTCCGGGTCGATGTCGACCTCGGCGATCGTCGAGGCGCAGGCGGACCGCTGGTTCGTGATCCTGCTGCCGGTCTCGTTCATCATCTACATCGTCACGATGGTCGGTGAGACGAACCGCGCCCCGTTCGACATGCCGGAGTCCGAGGGCGACCTCGTCGGCGGCTTCAACACCGAGTACTCGTCCATCAAGTTCGCGCTGTTCATGCTCGCCGAGTACGTGAACATGGTGACGGTCTCGGCCGTGTCGGTGACGCTCTTCCTGGGCGGCTGGCGGGCCCCGTACCCGGTCTCCACCTTCTGGGAGGGCGCGAACCACGGCTGGTGGCCGATGCTCTGGTTCGTCATCAAGGTGCAGCTGCTGCTCTTCTTCTTCATCTGGCTCCGCGGCACGCTTCCCCGCGTCCGCTACGACCAGCTGATGAAGCTCGGCTGGAAGGTCCTCATCCCGGTCTCCGTGGTCTGGCTGATGCTGGTCGCCACCGTCCGGGCGCTGCGGAACGAGAACATCGCCTTCGGCAACATCGTCCTGTACGTCGCCGGAGCCGTCCTCGGGCTGTTGCTGCTCTCCTTCGTGGTCGACGTGTTCCGCGACCGCAAGGCGAAGGCCGCGGCGCCCGCACCGGAGGACACCCGCTCCTTCGACCCGATGGCCGGAGGCTTCCCCGTGCCGCCCAAGCCCGGACAGTCCCTGCCGTCCGTGCCCCGGCGCAGGTCGCGGCAGGACCGGGACCTCGTTGTCAGTGGCGCCCCCGATACTGCTACTGCGAGTGATGGAAAGGAGACGGACGGTGTCTGATTTCCAGAATCCGGTGGCCGGCTTCGGCGTGACCTTCAAGGCCATGTTCAAGAAGCGGCTGACCGAGCAGTACCCGGAGCAGCAGAAGACGACGGCGCCCCGCTTCCACGGCCGGCACCAGCTCAACCGTCACCCCGACGGTCTGGAGAAGTGCATCGGCTGCGAGCTGTGCGCCTGGGCCTGTCCCGCCGACGCCATCTACGTCGAGGGCGCGGACAACACGGACGAGGAGCGCTACTCCCCGGGCGAGCGGTACGGCCGCGTCTACCAGATCAACTACGCCCGCTGCATCCTCTGCGGACTCTGCATCGAGGCCTGCCCCACCCGGGCGCTGACGATGACCAACGAGTTCGAACTGGCCGACTCCTCCCGCGAGAACCTGATCTACACCAAGGAGCAGCTTCTCGCGGGCCTCGAGGACACCATGGTCGACTCGCCGCACGCGATCTTCCCGGGCATGACGGAGCAGGACTACTACCTGGGCCTCGTCGAAGGGGCCGCACCCGGGACCGTCCGTCAGGTCGCCGTGTCCAAGGGGGAGAAGGGCGAGCCGGAGGGGGCGGACGCATGAGCGCGAACCTCGCGGCATACGCGACGTCCTCGGGCGAGGCCTTCCAGTTCTGGGTCCTCGGCACCGTCGCCGTCGTCGGCGCCCTCTGCACGATCCTGATGCGGCGGGCCGTGCACTCGGCGCTCTGCCTCGCCGGAACCATGATCATCCTGGCGGTCTTCTACCTGGCCAACGGGGCGTACTTCCTCGGCATCGTCCAGATCGTCGTCTACACCGGCGCGATCATGATGCTCTTCCTCTTCGTCGTCATGCTGGTCGGTGTCACGGCCGCGGACTCGCTGAAGGAGACCATCAAGGGCCAGCGCTGGTGGGCCGTCGCCTGCGGACTCGGCTTCGGCATCCTGCTCGCCGCCGGCATCGGCAACGCCTCGCTGAAGGAGTTCGCCGGACTCGGCGCCGCCAACAGCGCCCACGGCGGAAACGTCGAGGGCCTCGCCGCCCTCATCTTCACCAAGTACGTGTTCGCCTTCGAGATCACCGGCGCGCTCCTCATCACCGCCGCCGTCGGCGCGATGGTGCTCACCCACCGCGAGCGCACCGAGCGGGCCGCCACCCAGCGCGAACTCTCCGAGCAGCGCGTACGCGAGGGCACGCACGTGCCGCCGCTGCCCGCGCCCGGCGTGTACGCCCGGCACAACGCCGTGGACATCGCCGGTCTGCTGCCCGACGGCACCCCCGCGGAGCTCACCGTCATGCAGACCCTGCGCAAGCGGGGCCAGATCCGGGACGTGTCCACCGAGGCCCTCGCCGACCTCAAGGCCCTGGAGCAGCGCTCCGAGGAGCGGCTCGGCCGGGACCGGGACGAAGAGGAGGCCACCCGGTGAATCCCGTCAACTACCTGTACCTCGCCGCCCTGCTGTTCACCATCGGTGCGGCCGGGGTCCTGATCCGGCGCAACGCGATCGTGGTCTTCATGTGCGTCGAGCTCATGCTCAACGCCTGCAACCTCGCGTTCGTCACCTTCTCCCGCATGCACGGAAACCTCGACGGCCAGATCATCGCGTTCTTCACGATGGTCGTGGCCGCCGCGGAGGTCGTCGTCGGGCTCGCGATCATCGTGTCCGTCTTCCGTGCCCGCCACTCGGCCTCGGTCGACGACGCCAGCCTGATGAAGCTGTGAGGGGCTGACCGTGGAAAATCTCATTGCGCTGCTCATCGGGGCACCCCTGCTCGGCGCGGCCGTCCTGCTCCTGGGCGGACGGCGGCTCGACAAGGCCGGGCACTGGATCGGCACGCTCCTCGCGGCCGTCTCCTTCGTCATCGGTCTTGCGCTCTTCGCCGACATGCTCGGCAAGAGCGCCGACGACCGGGCCCTGCACCAGCGGCTCTTCACCTGGATCCCCGTCGAGGGCTTCCAGGCGGACATGGCCTTCCAGCTCGACCAGCTGTCGATGACCTTCGTCCTGCTGATCAGCGGGGTCGGCACGCTCATCCACGTCTACTCCATCGGATACATGGAGCACGACGAGCGCCGCCGCCGCTTCTTCGGCTACCTCAACCTGTTCGTCGCGGCGATGCTCCTGCTCGTCCTCGCCGACAACTACCTGCTCCTGTACTTCGGCTGGGAGGGCGTCGGTCTCGCCTCGTACCTCCTGATCGGCTTCTGGCAGCACAAGCCCACCGCGGCCACCGCCGCGAAGAAGGCCTTCCTGGTCAACCGGGTCGGCGACATGGGCCTCTCCATCGCCATCATGATCATGTTCACCACCTTCGGCACCTTCGCCTTCGGGCCGGTGCTGGCGTCGACCGGCGAGACCAGCGAGGGCACGCTGACCGCGATCGGTCTGATGCTGCTCCTCGCCGCCTGCGGCAAGTCGGCCCAGGTGCCGCTGCAGTCCTGGCTCGGGGACGCGATGGAGGGCCCGACCCCGGTCTCGGCCCTCATCCACGCGGCCACGATGGTGACCGCCGGTGTCTATCTGATCGTCCGCTCCGCCGACATCTTCAACGCCGCCCCCGACGCGCAGCTCGTCGTCACCGTGGTCGGCGCCGTCACGCTCCTCTTCGGTGCGATCGTCGGTTGCGCGAAGGACGACATCAAGAAGGCCCTCGCCGGCTCGACGATGTCGCAGATCGGCTACATGATCCTGGCCGCCGGCCTCGGCCCCATCGGCTACGTCTTCGCGATCATGCACCTCGTGACCCACGGCTTCTTCAAGGCCGGTCTGTTCCTCGGCGCCGGTTCGGTCATGCACGGCATGAACGACGAGGTCGACATGCGGAAGTACGGCGGCCTGCGGAAGTACATGCCGATCACCTTTGTCACCTTCGGTCTCGGCTACCTCGCGATCATCGGCTTCCCCGGCCTGTCCGGCTTCTTCTCCAAGGACAAGATCATCGAGGCGGCCTTCGCCAAGGGCGGCACCGAGGGCTGGATCCTCGGCACGGTCACCCTGCTCGGCGCGGCCATCACCGCGTACTACATGACCCGCGTGATGCTGATGACCTTCTTCGGCGAGAAGCGCTGGCAGCCCGACGCCGAAGGCAACCCGCCGCACCCGCACGAGTCGCCCAAGTCCATGGTCATCCCCATGGTCCTGCTCGCCGTCGGCTCCGTCGCCGCGGGCGCGATCTTCGAGTTCGCCGGGTTCGTCGAATGGCTGGAGCCGGTCACCGGATACGCCCACGGGCACTCGCCGCTCAGCGCCGCCACCGTCACCACCGCCACCGTCGCCGTCATGGTGATCGGTGTCGGCCTCGCGTACGTCCAGTACGGGCGCAAGCCCGTCCCGGTCGTCGCCCCGCGCGGCTCGCTCCTCACCCGGGCCGCCCGCCGCGACCTCCTCCAGGACGACCTCAACCACGCCGTCTTCGTCCGCGGCGGCACCCACCTGACCCGCTCGCTCGTCTACGTCGACCACACCCTGGTCGACGGCGTGGTCAACGGCACCGCGGCCTCCGTCGGCGGACTCTCCGGCCGGCTGCGCAAGCTCCAGAACGGCTACGCCCGCTCGTACGCGGTCTCCATGTTCGGAGGTACGGCGGTGCTGATCGCCGCGACCCTGCTGATGAGGGCGGTGTAACCACCATGTCATTCCCGCTCCTTACGGTGACGGCAGCGGTTCCGGCGGTCGGTGCGATCCTCGCCGCCGCCGTCCCCGCCGCCCGCCGCACCGCCGCCAAGTGGCTGGCGCTGTTCGTCTCGCTCGCCACGCTCGTGCTCGCCGCCGTCGTCTTCGTACGGTTCGAGCCCGGCGGCGAGCGGTACCAGCTGACCGAATCCCACTCCTGGATCAAGGACTTCGGTGTCCGCTACGAGCTCGGGGTCGACGGCATCGGGGTCGCGCTCATCGCGCTGACCGCGCTGCTGATCCCGTTCATCATCCTGGCCGGCTGGCACGACGCCGACCCCCTGGAGACCTCCTCCAAGCGGTGGCGGCCCACTCAGGGCTTCTTCGCGCTGATCCTCATGGTCGAGGCGATGGTGATCCTCTCCTTCGAGGCCACCGACGTCTTCCTCTTCTACATCCTGTTCGAAGCCATGCTCATCCCGATGTACTTCCTCATCGGCGGCTTCGGCGACCGGGCCCACACGGGCTCCGACGAGAACGCGGCGGCCCAGCGCTCGTACGCGGCCGTCAAGTTCCTCCTCTACAACCTGGTCGGCGGCCTCATCATGCTGGCCGCCGTCATCGGGCTCTACGTCGTCGCGGGGAACTTCTCGCTCACCGAGATCGCCGAAGCCCGGGCCAACGGCTCGCTGGAGATGGCGACCAGCACGGAACGCTGGCTGTTCCTCGGCTTCTTCTTCGCCTTCGCGGTGAAGGCGCCGCTCTGGCCGCTGCACACCTGGCTGCCGAACGCGATGGGGGAGGCGACCGCCCCGGTCGCCGTCCTCATCACCGCCGTCGTCGACAAGGTCGGCACCTTCGCGATGCTCCGCTTCTGCCTCGGACTCTTCCCCGAGGCGAGCAAGTGGGCCACCCCGGCGATCGTCGTCCTCGCCCTCATCAGCATCGTGTACGGGGCGCTGCTCGCCGTCGGCCAGCGGGACATCAAGCGCCTGGTCGCCTACGCGTCGATCTCGCACTTCGGCTTCATCATCCTGGGCATCTTCGCGATGACCACCCAGGGCCAGTCCGGTGCCACGCTCTACATGGTCAACCACGGCATCTCGACGGCCGCCCTGATGCTCGTCGCCGGCTTCCTGATCTCCCGGCGCGGCTCGCGGCTCATCGCCGACTACGGCGGTGTGCAGAAGGTCGCCCCGGTGCTCGCCGGCACCTTCCTCATCGGCGGTCTCGCGACCCTGTCGCTGCCCGGACTCGCGCCGTTCGTCAGCGAGTTCCTCGTCCTGGTCGGCACGTACGCCCGCTACCCGGTGGCCGGTGTCATCGCCACCACCGGCATCGTCCTCGCCGCGCTCTACACCCTCGTCCTGTACCAGCGGACGATGACCGGGCCGGTGAAGGAGGAGGTGCGGGACCTGCCCGACCTGCGGGTGCGTGAACTCGCGGTGGTCGTCCCGCTGATCGCCGTTCTGATCTTCCTCGGGGTCTTCCCGAAGCCGCTGACGGACGTCGTCAACCCGGCCGTGCAGCACACCATGTCCGACGTCCAGCAGAAGGACCCCAGCCCCGAAGTGGAGGCGGCCAAGTGAGCACATCAGCCGTCGCGTCCTCTGTCCACAGCCTGTGGACGACCGCTGCCGAACCGCTGGACAAGATCCCGGCACCCCACATCGAGTACGTCCAGCTCTCGCCCGTACTCATCGTGCTCGGCGCCGCGATCGTCAGCGTCCTCGTCGAGGCCTTCGTGCCCCGCAAGGCCCGCTACTACAGCCAGGTCTTCCTCAGCGTCGTGGCGCTCGTCGCCGCCTTCGCCGCCATCGTCGGCCTCGCGGCCGGCGGTTACGGCTCCACCAAGGCCCACATCGCGGCCATGGGCGCCATCGCCGTCGACGGACCCGCCCTCTTCCTCCAGGGCACCATTCTCCTCGCCTCCGTCGTCGCGATCTTCACCTTCGCCGAGCGCAGGCTCGACCCGGCCGACCACGGCCACAAGGTCGACTCCTTCGCCGCCGAGGCCGCCGCCGTCCCCGGCAGCGACCACGAGAAGGCCGCCGTCAAGGCCGGATTCACCACCACCGAGGTCTTCCCGCTCGCCCTCTTCGCCATCGCCGGCATGCTCGTCTTCCCGGCCGCCAACGACCTCCTGACGCTCTTCGTCGCCCTGGAGGTCTTCTCCCTCCCGCTGTACCTGCTCTGTGCCGTCGCCCGCCGCAAGCGGCTGATGTCGCAGGAGGCGGCCGTCAAGTACTTCCTGCTCGGCGCCTTCTCCTCGGCCTTCCTGCTCTTCGGGATCGCCCTGCTCTACGGCTACGCGGGCTCCGTCTCGTACGCCACCATCGCCCAGGTCGTCGACGGCTCGATCGCCACCGTCAACCCGGCGCTCGCCGACACCATGGGCAACGACGCACTGCTGCTCATCGGCTTCGCGATGGTCCTCACCGGGCTCCTCTTCAAGGTCGGCGCCGTGCCGTTCCACATGTGGACCCCGGACGTCTACCAGGGCGCCCCGACCCCGGTCACCGGCTTCATGGCGGCCGCGACCAAGGTCGCCGCGTTCGGTGCGCTGCTCCGCCTGCTGTACGTGGTGCTGCCGGGCCTCACCTGGGACTGGCGGCCGGTCATGTGGGGCGTCGCCATCGTCACCATGCTGGGCGGTGCGATCGTCGCCATCACCCAGACCGACATCAAGCGGCTCCTCGCGTACTCGTCGATCGCGCACGCGGGCTTCCTGCTCGCCGGTGTCATCGCGGCCACGCCCAGCGGAATCTCGTCCGTCCTCTTCTACCTGGGCGCCTACTCCTTCGTGACCATCGGCGCCTTCGCCGTCGTCACGCTGGTCAGGGACGCGGGCGGCGAGGCCACCCACCTCTCCAAGTGGGCCGGTCTCGGGCGCCGTTCGCCGCTCGTCGCGGCGGTCTTCGCGGTGTTCCTGCTCGCCTTCGCCGGCATCCCGCTGACCTCCGGCTTCTCCGGGAAGTTCGCGGTCTTCAAGGCGGCGGCGGACGGCGGCGCGGGCGCGCTCGTCGTGGTCGGTGTGATCTCCTCGGCGATCGCCGCGTTCTTCTACATCCGGGTCATCGTGCTCATGTTCTTCAGCGAGCCGAAGGCGGACGGCCCCACGGTCGCCGTGCCCTCGGCCCTGACGACGGTCACGATCGCGGCGGGTGTGGCGGTCACGCTGGTGCTCGGCTTCGCGCCGCAGTACTTCCTGGACCTCGCGAACCAGGCGAGCGTGTTCGTCCGGTAGCTCCGGCCGTACGCGTGAGGGGCCCGGCTCGGGGGCGAGCCGGGCCCTTCGTCGTACGCGGGGGTGACCCGGGGGAGGTGTCCGTGCCATCGTGGGAACCGCCCCCAGTGGTCTGTACCAGTCGAGGAGAGGGAGCCGCGCCATGAGCGGCACGACCGCCTTACCCGGGACCCCCTGCACCGCCCCCAGAGCCGGCGACCCGCCCATGCACCGCCTGGAGGTCCGGCTGCCCGACCAGGTTCCGTTCGCCGTGGGGACCTTCGACACCATCGGCCCCATGTCCAGGGCCGCCTTCCCGCACCGGCACACCTTCTACGAGATCGTCCACGTCACCGCCGGGACCGGCACCCATGTCGTGGACCTCGCCCGCTGGGAGCTCCACCCGCCCCACCTGGGCCTCATCCTGCCCGGGCAGCTGCACCACTGGGAGGACGCCCGGGGCCTGGACGGCACCGTCGTCCTCTTCACCGAGGACTTCCTCCTCGACCACCCCGGCGACCGGGACCTCCTGCGCCGCCTCGGCGAACGGCCCTGGCTCACCCTCGACGGACCCACGCACGCGCGTACCGGCCGTCTGATGGGCGAACTCGTCGAGGAGTACGGGCACGGCGCCGACGGCTTCGCGACCGTCCTGCGCTCCCTGCTGCACGTCCTCCTGGTCCGTACGGCGCGACTGCGCGGCCCGGGCACCCACGCGCCCCCACCGGGCAGACCCGCGGCCGTCGCCGAGGAGTTCGTCGGCCTGCTCGCCCGTACCGGAACGGAAGGGGTGACCGTACGGGAGTGCGCCGAGCTGATCGGCGTCACCCCGGGCTACCTCGCCGAAGCCGTCAGGGCCGCCACGGGCCGCACCCCCGGGGCGCTGCTCCGCGAGGCGCGCTCCAGGGAGGCCCAACGCCTGCTCGTCGGAAGCGGTCTTTCGATACGTCAGGTGGCGGCCCGGGTCGGATTCGACGACCCCGCGTACTTCTGCCGCTTCTTCCGTCGCGAGACGGGACTCAGTCCCGGGGACTTCCGACGGTCCCACGAACGGACGCGCGACGAGCGGCAGGAGCACGAGCGGCAGGAGCACGAGCGGAGGCGCGGCGGTCGGAAACACCACGACCGCCGTGATCCGTCCATCGAAGGCGGCGCCCGGCCCGCCTAGGTTCAGTGCCGACCCCCCTCAGCCCCCACGCGAGGAGCAGGCAGGCATGGACAACGAGACCAGTACCGGGCACGTCACCCGTAAGGCGGTGCTGCGGGCCGCGCTCGCGGCCGGCATCGCGGCACCCGCGGTCCTCATGGGCGTACCGGCGCTCGCCCGTACGCTCACGGCGGGCGAGGTGGCGCCCCCGCTCACGCCGGAGTGCGACGACGGCGACGACCCCACCCCGCCGCAGACCGAGGGCCCGTACTTCAAGCCCAACTCGCCTTTACGGAACAGCCTGTTGGAGGCGGGTACGACCGGCGTCCGGCTGACGGTGAGCGGCTACGTCTTCGGGCTGGCCTGCCGGCCGATAGCCGGCGCCCTGCTCGACTTCTGGCAGGCCGACACCAACGGCGCCTACGACAACACCGGCTTCCGGTTCCGCGGGCACCAGTTCACCGACGCCCAGGGCGCCTTCAGGCTGACCACGATCGTGCCCGGCCTCTATCCCGGCCGCACCCGCCACCTCCACGTCAAGGTGCAGGCGCCCGGGCGCCCGGTGCTCACTTCGCAGCTGTACTTCCCGGGCGAGCCCCGCAACAACACCGACAGCATCTTCGACGCCCGGCTCCTGATGAGCGTGCGGGACGCGGGCGCGGCCAAGGAGGCGGCCTTCGACTTCGTCCTGAACGTGCCGCAGAACCCCGGCCCGAGTCCGACCGCCACCGCGACCACCCGCCCGCCCGGCGGGAGTTGGGCCGCCGGGACCGCCTACCGGGCGGGGGACCGGGTCACGTACGGCGGCCCGGCCTATGTGTGCCTGCAGGCACACACGGGCCAGGCCGGCTGGGAGCCGCCGAACGTGCCCGCGCTCTGGCGGGCCGTGTAGCGGGCCGGTCAGGCCGAGGGGACGATCCGGCCCCGGACCTCGCCCAGGCCCACCCGCGTGCCGTCCGGGCCCGGCGCCCAGGCCGTCATGACGACCTCGTCGCCGTCCTCCAGGAACGTCCGCTTGCCACCGGCGAGTTCGATCGCGTCCCGGCCGTTCCAGGTGAGCTCGAGCAGCGAACCGCGCTGGTTCACCTCGGGCCCGGACACCGTCCCCGAGCCGTACAGGTCACCCGTGCGCAGCGAGGCGCCGTTCACCGTCATGTGGGCGAGCTGCTGCGCGGCCGTCCAGTACATGGTGGAGAACGGCGGCTCGGCCACCGCCTCGCCGTTGATCTCCACCGTGATCCGCACGTCGAAGCCGCCCGGCTCCTCCTCACCCGCGTCGTCCAGGTACGGAAGGAGCGGGAAGTCCCGCGCGGGCGGGGCGGTCCGGGCGGCGTCCAGCGCCTCCAGGGGCGTCACCCACGCCCCCACCGAGGTCTGGAACGACTTGCCCAGGAACGGGCCCAGCGGCACGTACTCCCAGGCCTGCACGTCCCGCGCCGACCAGTCGTTGAGCAGCGTCAGACCGAAGACGTGCTCCCGGAAGTCGGCGAGCGCGACCGGCTTGCCGAGCTCCGACGGGGTGCCGACCAGGAAGCCGACCTCCGCCTCGATGTCCAGCTTGACGGAGGGGCCGAAGACCGGCGCCGGGTCCGTCGGGGCCTTGCGCTGCCCCGAGGGGCGCACGACATCGGTGCCGGAGACCACGACCGTGCCCGCGCGACCGTGGTAACCGATCGGCAGGTGCTTCCAGTTGGGGGTGAGCGCGTCGCCGTCGGGGCGGAAGATCCTGCCCACGTTCGTCGCGTGGTGCTCGCTCGCGTAGAAGTCGACGTAGTCCGCGACCTCGTACGGCAGGTGCAGGGTCACCTCGCCGAGCGGGTGCAGCAGCGGCTCGATGTCCGCGCGGTGCGCGGGCACCGTGAGCCAGGCGGTGAGCGCCCGGCGGACGTCACGCCAGGCGGTCCGCCCGGCTGCCAGGAGCGGGTTGAGGCTCGGCCGGTCGAGGAGCGCCGCGTACGGGGAGCCGAGCGCGTGCGCCGCGGCACCCGCGTCCAGCACGTGCCCGCCGATCCGGACGCCGAGCCGGCGCCGGTCGGGCTCGTCGGCGGTGGAGAAGACGCCGTACGGGAGGTTGTGCGGGCCGAAGGGATCGCCCTCGGCCAGGTCGAGCGGGCTGTGCTCGGACATCGGTGCGTGCCTCGCTTTCCACGTGTGTGGGGGACACGTTACGGGGCGCGCCGTCAGGCGTGGATGACATGGATCACACAGAAAGTGCGGCCTCCGTGGGCAACTGTCGGGCTTTGCGCCCTTTGCGTGGACGGAGGGTGCACCACCCCACTCCGAGCTGCGAAGACGGGTCTCCCGGACGGCCGTTCCCGGCCATACGATCACCGTGGTATCGCGCCGCGTGAGGTTGCCGCAGGCGCGCGCCCCGCATGTCTCTCATCCCTCCCTGACCAGGAAAAAGGGTCCCGTACTGTGAAGATTCGTCGCATCCTCGCGACCGCCGTGGCCGCCGCTGTGACCACCCCGGTCGTGTTCCTCTCGGCCGCGCCCGCCTTCGCCGACACGAAGCCGGCGCCCGCGTCGACGCAGAAGCCCGCGCCGGGTGACGAAGACCCCGACAAGGACATGCCGACGCTCGACGAGCTGAAGGCGGCCGTCGCGCTGGCGCAGAAGGAGTACGACGAGGCCGTCGTCGACCTCGACAAGGCCATGACGGCCCTGAAGGCCTACGACAAGCCCGACCACCCGCTCCAGCTCGCCGCCACCGACGCCCAGAAGACCGCCGACGCGGCTGCCGCGGCCAAGACCGCCGCCGACGAGGAGCTCAGGAAGGCCCAGAAGGCCCTGGCAGAGCTTCCCGTCGACGCCACCGAGGAGCAGAAGACGGCCGCCGCCGCAGCCGTCACCGCCGCGCAGACCGCCGCCACCGAGGCCGCCACGGCCAAGACCGCCGCCGACGAGAAGCTGAAGAAGGCCTCGACGGACCTCGCGGACGCTGAGGTTGCCGCCTCCACGGTCATCGGCCTCGCCCAGAAGGTGAAGAAGGCCGCCGCCGAGAAGCTCGCCGAGGCCGAGGAGGAGCTGGAGTTCTTCGAGGAGATCGGCGGCGACTGCGAGGAGGACGACTCCATCAAGGTCGAGCTGACCGGCCCGAAGACGGTCACCGCCGGTAAGAGCGCCTACTTCTCGCTGCGCGTGAGCAACACCTCCGACCGGACCCTGGAGAACGTCGAGGCCAACGTCGACGCCGTGCGTCTCCCCGAGCCCGGCGAGCTCATCGACGACGAGACGGACTTCTCCAAGCGGATCATCCCCGTCGAGTGGTCCTCCGCCGACAACCTGGAGTGGACCTCGTTCACCGAGGAGTTCGACTCCATCGAGGTCGGCAGGCTCGTCAAGGGCGGCCACTACGACGTGAAGCTCCGCCTCACGGTCGCCGCCGACGCCCCCGCGGGCAGGGGCGTCGCCTTCAGCGTCGGCGAGTACGACGACAACGACGGCGACTGCGGCATCGGCGAGCAGTTCGCGCAGGTCGACTTCGGCATCCTCGCGGCCAAGACCGACAAGCCGAAGCCGGAGCCCGAGCCGACCCCGTCGGAGACCACCGCGACGCCCACCCCGGCGCCCACCACCGGTGGCAACAGCAACACCACCCAGCAGGGCGGCTCCTCGAACACCCCGGTGAAGGGCAGCCTCGCCGCCACCGGAGCGAACGAGAACCTCACCCAGCTCGGTCTCGCGGCCGCGGCGACCGTCGCCCTCGGTGCCGGCGCACTGGTGATCGCCCGCCGCCGCAAGGCCGGCACGAACGCGTAACCGGGCCCCGCTCCTCCGGTCCCCCGTACGGCGTGCTCTCAGCCCGCCGTACGGGGGATCGTCTTCTCCCACGTCCGGTGGAAGACGACCTCCCCGCCCTCCTTGCACACCACCTCGTTCGTCGTGAAGAACGCGTCCTCGTCGCAGGTGATCTCCGAGCGGGTGTCGACCGTGACGTCCCAGGCGAGCTCCGGGCGGTGGAGCCGGATCGTCCACTCCGAGTTCGTACGGGCGGACAGCGGGCCGCTCTCGTCGATCGTGTAGGTCTCCACCGCGTCCTCGGTGAATTCGAGGCCGTCCGGGTACACGCGCGTGCCGCCGTACTTCGGGTCGACCTCCAGGGTCCATTCGCCCTTCGCCACGTCCCTGACCACCACCCGCTCCGGGCGCGGTTCCTCCAGGGTGCGCGGGAAGGCCACGCCGAGCGGTTCCGACTGCTCCGGCTCCTCCCATTCGACGGCGTCCTGGGTGGGGCGGCGGACCGGCAGGGTCAGGGAGGAGCCCGCCGGGTCCAGGGTGAAGCCCGCCGCGTCCGGCTGCGGCCAGATCCACGGCCAGTACGCGGACGAGACCGCGAGGCGCACCCGGTGGCCGGGCGCGAAGGCGTGGCCGATGCCGTTCAGCTCGAAGACGAAGCTCTCCGTCTCGCCGATCTGCGCCTCCACGGCCCGGTCGCGGCCGTAGCGGGCGGAGAAGTTCAGCACGCCCCGGGTGACCAGGGTGGAGGAGCCGTCGGGGGCGATGTCGCAGAGCCGGGCGACGACCTGCCCGGTCGGGGCGGCCGTGCGCAGGGCGAGGCTCACCGACGGGCGGCCGAGGATCTCCACGGGGCCGCCGTCCTCCGGGACGGGGAAGTCGAAGCACGCCGAGTGGGCGTCCTCGTCGCGCTGGTCGGGCGGCAGGTCGGCGTCGTTGCCGAAGGGGAAGAAGCGGCCCGCGTCGAGCCCGGTCTGCTGCGGCGAGTCGACCACGACCGGAACGCCCTGGAAGGCGTACGTCAGGGGGGTGACGTTCGGGGAGGGCCAGGCGGGGTCGGTGACCCAGCGCCCCGGCAGCTCGTCGTACACCGTCGCCGGCAGGTGCGAGTCGCTGATCCAGGAGCGGAGCAGCGGCTCGGCCATCACGTCGTTGTCGGCGCCCTTGAGGTGGTGGTCCCACCAGCGCAGGGTCTCCTGGAGGAAGCCGATGGCCGGGCCGGGCGGCAGACCGCGGTCCGGGTACTGGTGCGACCAGGGGCCGATGATGCCGCGCACCCGGTCCTGGGGGAGGTGCTGGGCGAGCCGCAGGACGGTGTCGCGGTACGGGTCGTGCCAGCCGCCGACGGCGAGGACGGCGGCCCGGATCGCGCCGTAGTCCTCGCAGACGCTGCCGTGCCGCCAGTACGCGTCGCGGGTCTGGTGGGAGAGCCAGGTGTGCAGGAACGGTTCCACGGCCTCCAGGCGCTTCAGCCACATCTCCCGCCACTCCTCGCCCACGTACTGCGGGTCGGGCGGGCGGCAGACGAAGGCGAGCATGGTGGCGGCCCAGGCGTGCATGTCGACGGCGAGGACCGAGCCGCCCATGTAGTGGACGTCGTTGTCGTAGCGGTCGTCGGTGGAGCAGACGGTGACGATCGCCTTGAGCGGCTCGGGGGCGAGCGCGGCGACCTGGAGCGAGTTGAAGCCGCCCCAGGAGATGCCGAACATGCCGACCTTGCCGGTGCACCACGGCTGCTCGGCGAGCCAGTTCACGACGGCCACGCCGTCGGCGAGCTCGACCGGGTCGTACTCGTCGCCGGGCAGGCCCTCGCTGTTGCCGTGGCCGCGGACGTCGACCCGTACGGAGGCGTAGCCGTGGCCCGCGTACCAGGGGTGGCGCTGCCAGTCCCGGGGCGCCGTCCAGTCGGTGAGCCGGTACGGCAGGTACTCCAGGAGCGCCGGCACGGGCTCGTCGGTGAGGGGCCGCCACACGCGCGCGTACAGCCGGGTTCCGTCCGGCAGCGGGATGCGGAGGTCCTCGTGGCGGGTCTCGTACGGGAAGTCGGTACGGATCTTCGTCATCACGTCACCTCAATGGACGGGTGGGCGGTCCTCAGCGGACGGGGTGCATGGTGCGGCGCAGCCAGGGCGCCAGGGCGATCACGACGAGGCCGACGACCACGGCCACGGCGCCGTTCACCCCGAAGTAGACGGGCTTGGAGACGTCGTCGTAGAGCTTCACGGTCTGTGCCTGGATGCCGTTGGCGAGCGCGAGCGAGAGGAACCAGAGCGACATGGTCTGGCTGGAGAAGGCCTTCGGGGCGAGCTTGCTGGTGGCGGACATCCCGGAGGTCTCCAGGAGCACGTCACCGAGGCCGAGCAGCAGGTACGAGCCGACGATCCACCAGGCGGCCATCTGGTAGGTGTCGTCGGCGTGCCCCGAGGTCGGCAGGACCATCAGGAGGAACGACAGACCGCCGAGGATCACGCCGAAGGCGATCTTGTTGGAGGCGTGCGGCTGCCTGTGCCCCATCCGGGCCCAGACGGCGGCCACGACGGGCGCCAGGGCCACCTCGAAGGCGCCGAGGGCGGAGGCGTACCAGCTCGCCGGGAAGTCGAAGCCGAGGATGGTCGTACGGGCGTTGGTGGACGCCAGCAGGATCATCGTCGAGTACGCCTGGAAGAGGATGAAGTTGAAGACGACCGAGGCCAGGAACAGCACGACGTACGGCTTGAGGCGGCCGCGCTCCTCCGCGGTGACGCGGGGGCTCGTGAACATCACCCAGAAGTAGACGACCGGCGCGATCACCGAGATCACGGTCAGCACGTCCACGAAGCGGTCCATGGTCAGCCAGCCCGCGAGCGCGAGGGCGGTGGCGACGGCGGCCACGACGACCGCGCCGGCGATCATCAGCCGGACCGCCCGCCGCATGGCGTCGGGGGCCAGCGCGAACTCGGCGGAGTGCTTGCGTCCGGCCAGGTGACGGCGGCCCGCCACGTACTGGACGAGGCCGAGCGTCATGCCGAGCGCGGCGGCCGAGAAGCCCCAGTGGTAGCCCTTGTGGTCGGCGAGCCAGCCGGTGATCAGCGGGCCGGCGAACGCGCCGATGTTGATCGCCATGTAGTAGAGCGCGAAACCGGCGTCCCGGCGGTCGTCGTCCGTCCGGTACAGCTTGCCGACCATGGTCGCCACGTTCGGCTTGAGCAGTCCCGTGCCCGCGCTGATCAGGCCGAGGCCCACCCAGGTCATGGCGGCCGTCGGCACGGCCATCGCGTAGTGGCCGCACGCGATCAGGATGCCGCCCCAGAGGACCGCCCGGTACGAGCCGAGGATGCGGTCCGCGAGCCAGCCGCCGGCCACCGAGACCAGGTAGACGAGCGTGCCGTACGCCGCCGAGACCGAGGCCGCGGTGCCCGACGCCATGCCGAGACCGCCGTCGGAGACGGCCGCGGCGAAGTAGAGGACGAGGATCGCCTGCATGCCGAGGAACGAGAACCGCTCCCAGACCTCCAGGCCCGAGAGGGTCAGCAGACCCCTGGGGTGCCCGAGGAAGGCGTGGTCGTCCTCGGGGGGAGGCTGCTCGCCGTTCGTATCGGTGTCGATCGTTGTTCGGGACAAAGGGCATACTCCTGGTCGTATGAGCTGATCCCGAACATACCGGGGGTGACGGGAAGGCGCCCACGGTGATCGAAAGGTGACCGGATACGCTGGCTTGAGTGAATCGAGCGACACATCGACAATCCATGTGATCGTCAGCGTGATCGCCCGCAATCCGTGTGAACGATTCGTGGGAACATCAGCAGGCGTCAGCAGACAGGAGACCCCCTCGTGACCGTCGTCGGGCCGTTCGGTCTTAGCGTGCGGGACCAGGCTCTTGAGGCCGATGTCCAGACCGGGTTGGCGGCAGTGGAGGCGGGCCTCCTCGACGCCACCAAGAGCGATGTCCCCTTCATCACGGAGGCCGCGCAGCACCTCGTCCTGGCCGGCGGCAAGCGGTTCCGCCCCCTGCTCGTGATGCTCGCCGCCCAGTTCGGCGACCCCTACGCGCCCGGCGTCGTGCCCTCCGCCGTCGTCGTCGAACTCACCCACCTGGCCACGCTGTACCACGACGACGTCATGGACGAGGCCGACGTCCGGCGCGGCGTCGACAGCGCCAACACCCGCTGGGGCAACTCGATCGCCGTCCTCACGGGTGACTTCCTCTTCGCCCGCGCCTCGCACACGCTCGCGGACCTCGGTCCCGAGGCCGTACGCATCCAGTCCGAGGCGTTCGAACGGCTCGTCACCGGCCAGATCCTGGAGACCGCCGGTCCGCAGGAGGACCGCGACCCGGTCGACCACTACCTCGACGTCCTCGGCGGCAAGACCGGCTCCCTCGTGGCCGTCTCCTGCCGCTTCGGCGCCATGATGTCCGGCGCCGACGAGAGCGTCGTCGACATCCTCACCCAGTACGGCGAACGGCTCGGCGTCGCCTTCCAGCTCGCCGACGACGTCCTCGACATCGCCTCCGACTCCCACGAGTCCGGCAAGACCCCCGGCACCGACCTCCGCGAGGGCATCCCGACCCTGCCCGTCCTGCACCTGCGGGCCGCGGCCGCCACACACGGGCGCCCCGAGGACCTGGAGCTCGTCGAGCTCGTCGACGGCGACCTGACCGACGACGCCCGGCACGCCGAGGTCCTGCGCCGGCTGCGCGCCCACCCGGCCCTGGAACAGGCCCGCCGGGACACCGTGCGGTACGCCGAGGAGGCGCGCGCGATGCTCGCGCCGCTGCCGGACGGGTACGCGAAGGCGGCCCTCGCGGAGATGTGCGACGCGGTGGTGCACCGGGCGGGCTGACGGCCGCCGGAAGCGGCGTACGGGCGCGCTGACGGCCTCCGGAAGCGGCGTACGTGCGGGCCCGACGCGGTCCGCCGCACGGCGGCCCGTCTCAGGGTCGGGTCATCCCGAAGCAGTACGTGAGGTTGATCCCCGGGACTGACGCTTCCGCCCCTCCCTTGCGGTGAGATGGAGACATCGACCACGAGGGCCCGCAAGGGCACGGAGGCAGGGGAGACCATGGCAGAGTCCCGTAAGGCGAGCCGGTACATCGTCCCGGTCGCGGTGGCAGGAGTTGCCGCGGCGACCATCGGCCTTGTCCCGGCGCTGGCGGCGTCCGGCGACCCCGATCTGCCGGAGATCACCGCCCAGCAGCTCATCGAGAAGATCGCCGCCTCCGACACCCAGACCCTGTCCGGCACGTTCCGGATCTCCACCGACCTGGGGCTGCCCCTGGAGGGCCTGACGTCCGGCCTCGGCGGCCTCGCCGGCGGCATGGGCGGCGGCGGCAGCGCGTCGGCCGACCCCTCGGAGCGGCTGACCCAGCTCATCTCCGGCAGCCACACCCTGCGGGTGGCGGCGGACGGCCCCGAGCGCCAGAAGCTGACCCTGCTCGACGGCTCCGACGAGTACAGCCTGATCCACAACGGCAACGACGTCTGGGCGTACGACAGCAAGTCCAAGGAGGTCTTCCACGAGAAGGCCCCGGCGGGCGCGGACGCCCCGGGCGCCCACGACGGCCCGAAGGGCCAGGAGCTCCCGGGCACGCCCAAGCAGCTCGCGGACGAGGTCCTGAAGGCGGCGGGCGACACCACGTCGATCACCGTCGACGGTACGGCGAAGGTGGCCGGCCGGGACGCGTACCAGCTGGTGATCAAGCCGAAGCAGTCCGGTTCGACGGTCGAGTCCGTGAAGATCGCGGTGGACGCGGCGAACGGCACCCCGCTGAAGTTCACCCTCGCCTCGGTCGAGGGCGGCAAGCCCGTCGTCGACGCGGGCTTCACGAAGATCGACTTCTCGAAGCCGGCGGCCTCCGACTTCACCTTCAAGGCGCCGGAGGGCGCGAAGGTGACCGAGGGCGGGGCGGAGAAGGCGGCCGGTGAGAAGAGCGACCCGTTCGGCGGACAGCTGCCGAAGGGCCTTGAGGACGCGTTCGGCGGCTTCGGTCCCGGCGCCGCCTCCGACAAGGGCGGCGTGAACGTCATCGGCGAGGGCTGGACGACGATCGCGAAGATCGACACCGGGGCGCCGGCGCCCAAGACGGACGAGGCACCGAAGGAGTTCCAGGGACTCCTGGACTCCTTCGGCGACAAGGTCACCGGCGCGTTCGGCTCGGGCACCCTCTTCAAGACGAAGATCGTGAACGCGCTCCTCACCGACGACGGCAGGGTCTACGTCGGCGCGGTGACGAAGGACGCGCTGGTGGACGCGGCGAACGCCGGCAAGTAGAGCCGTACCGCGGAGAGTTGGGACCCCGGGCGGGTCGGGGGCGATGTTCACCGACCCGCCCGGGCGTTCTTGTGCCGCCGTTCCTGCGGCCTTACGGGAACGTCAGCTTGAAGCCGCTGATGTAGCCGGTGTCGACCGAGGCCTTGTCCTGGACGCGGAGCTTCCAGGCACCGTTGGCGACCTCGGAGGAGGCGTTCACGGTGAAGGTCTGGACGATGTTGTCGGCGCTGCCGCCGGACCGGTTGGACAGGCTGTAGACCGAGCCGTCCGGGGCGACGAGGTCGACGACGAGGTCACCGCGGTAGGTGTGGACGACGTCCACGCCGACGGCGAGGTTGCTCGGGGCGTTGCCCGTGACACCCGTGACGTTGACCGTGGAGGTCACCGCGGCGCCGTTGTCCGGGATGGACACGTCGGCCGTGTTCTCGAAGACCGTGCCGGGCGGCGTGGTCGTGCCGGCGGACAGCGTCCAGATCGCGTGCGCGATCGCGTCGCTGTTGCGGTCGAGGGCGGTGTCGTTGATGTTCGACGTCGTGTCGCAGGACGAGTGGTAGCAGCGGTCGAAGGCCGTGGCCGTACCGCCCCACTTCTGCACCTGGGCACTGGACTTGACCCGGCTGGCGCCCGTGAAGAGGCCGCCGACGGGGACGCCGACGTTCTTGAAGGAGGCGTGGTCGGAGCGGCCGTCGCCCTCCGTCTCGATCTCCGTCGGAACGCCGAGACCGGCGAAGTAGTTCTTGAAGGTGGTCTCGATCGTCGGGTCGTCGTCGTAGACGAAGTAGCCCGGGTTCGGCGAGCCGATCATGTCGAAGTTGAGGTAGCCGGAGAGCTTGGCGCGCTCGGCGGTGGGCAGCTGGGCCACGTAGTACTTCGAGCCGACCAGGCCGAGCTCCTCTGCGCCCCACCAGCCGAATCGCAGGTGCTTGGTGGGCTGGTAGCCGGAGCGGGCGACGGCGAGGGCGGTCTCGAGGACCGCCGCGGAGCCGGAGCCGTTGTCGTTGATGCCGGGACCCGAGGTCACGGAGTCCAGGTGCGAACCGGCCATCAGGACCTGGTTCGGGTCGCCGCCGGGCCAGTCGGCTATCAGGTTGTAGCCGGTGGATCCGCCGGAGGTGAACTGCTGGACGGTGGTGGTGTATCCGGCGGCGTCCAGCTTGGCCTTCACGAAGTCGATCGACGCCTTGTAGCCGGTACGGCCGTGGGCGCGGTTGCCACCGTTGGCGGTGGCTATCGACTGGAGGTCCGTCAAGTGCTGCTTGACGTTGGCCAGCGGGATGTCGGGCGCGGCTGCGGCCGCGGCCGGGTTGGCCGAGGCGGTGGTGCCGGTGAGCCCGGCGAGGGCGAGCGCCGCGAGAGCGGCGACCGCGGTGGCCTTGGTGACACGTCTGGGCACGGAGATGTTCATCTGTGGGGGCTCCGGATTCCGAACGGGGATGGGACGGAACGTGCGAGACGCCTCGGGCTTGAGTGCCACGAGGCGTTGGAGCTGTGCGAGTGCGTGTGCTGTGTTCAGTTGTCTGGGTGTTCAGATGTTCTGTTGTGCGTGCTGAATGTTCAGTGAGATTTTGACTCCGCGTCAAGAGCGGAAACCGGTCAGGCACGTTCGCTCACCGAACAAGCACCTCGCCTGCCGCCTCTCGTGTGCCGCGTCGGCGCCCCTCGCCGACTCCAGCCGGGTGCAGGCGGCATGAGTGATGTGGCGAGTGAACCAAAGTCGCCATGCGCATGATCGCGGGGCGGTCTCCGCTGCCCTACGCTGCTGCCCGTGAGTGGAATAGATCTCGGGAACGGAATCGTCGGCGCCATCCTCGGAGTCGTCTTCGCGACCCTCTTCCAGCAGTGGACCCAGGACCTCTGGTTCAAAGTCAGGCGCCGCTCCGCCGGAGTCGTCCGCAGCCTCACCTACCGGCAGGAACAGGGCCGCGCCTGGGGCACGTTCTCCCTCGGCCCGCTCCACACCCCCGCCCTCATCGTCGAGGGCGACGGCGACCGGGCCATCGCTCCCGAGTCGGTCCACGTGCAAGTGCTCGACGGAGACGTCGAGTTGCCCGAGGAGATGGCGGGCTGGCGCGCCGACATCGAAGCCGAGGAGGCCAGGGCCGCAGCGGCCGGCGAGCGAGGGCCCGTCTGGAACGGGCCCCGGTACGCCGTCGAATCCGTCGAGATCTCCCGCACCGCCCTGGACGAACAGTCCGAGGTCCACCTGCGGCTGAGGCCCACCGACTACTACACCTTCCTCGCCGCCCAGCAGCTCGACCGGCGCCTCGCGGACGGCACCACACCGCGTGGCCGCTACCTCGACCCGGACGCACCGCTCACCTCGCCCGCGTTCCTCCAGTGCAGCTTTGCGGCGAACGTCGCCGTCGTCACCGCCGACCACCTGCTCGTCGTCAGCCGCCGGAGCGAGCGTGTCCGCATGGCCCCCGGCCTCTGGAACTCCTCCGTCAACGAGGGCCTCTCCCGCCACATCGACTCGGCCGGACGCAACGCTCCCGACGTGCATGCCGTCGCCAGGCGGGGCATGCGCGAGGAACTCTCGATCGAACCCCACGAGTACTCGATGGCGCTCCTCGCCTTCGTCCTCGACGTCGGCAAGCGCCACTGGAGCGCGCACTTCTACGCCCGCCTCACCGAGCTCACCGGCGACGAACTCCAGGCCCGGATGAGCAGGGGAGTCGCGGATCGCTGGGAGCACGACACGATCGAGTACGTACCCTTCCGCAGTGCCGACGTGACCCGCCACCTCCTGGCCCCGGAACGCCGCCACCGCTGGGCGCCCCTGGCCCCGTCCCTCTTCCACCTGGCCCTGGTCCACGTCCATGGACGGGCATCGGTGGAGCGGGCGGAGGCGCAGGTGATACGGCGGATGTAGGCGGGGCACTCCGGGCCATGCGGCGCGCGCCCCGTGACCCGTCCGGCGTCCGACCTTCCCGCGGGTGTGATTGGAGCGGCGGCCGCGTGTGGTCCGGCGTAGGGTCGGCTTCCCGGCCGCCGTCTCCCTCGAAGGAGCGCACCTCATGAAGATCGCCGTACTCGGCACCGGCGAAGTCGGCCGCCGACTCGCCACCAAGCTCGCCTCGCTCGGTCACGAGGTCGCCATCGGCTCCCGTACCGCCGACAACGCCGAGGCCGTCAAGTGGGCCGACGAGTACGGCGGCGGGCACGGGACCTTCGCGGACGTCGCCGGGCCCGCCGAGCTCGTCGTCAACGCGACGGGCGGGCTCGTCTCCCTCGCCGTCCTGCAGTCCGTGGGCGCGGACGGGCTGCGCGGCAAGGTCCTCCTCGACGTGTCCAACGGGCTCGACTTCTCCGAGGGCTTCCCGCCCAAGGTCGTCACCCCCGACGGCGTCAGCGTCGCCGAGCAGCTCCAGCACGCCTTCCCGGAGGCCCGGATCGTCAAGTCGCTCAACACCATGACCAACACGGTCATGGTTGAGCCCGGCCGGGTCCCCGGCCACCACAACGTCTTCCTCAGCGGCGACGACGAGGACGCCAAGGCCGTCGTCGCCGGCCTGCTCGGCTCCTTCGGCTGGGCCCCCGACCGGATCCTCGACCTCGGTGACCTGACGAGCGCCCGCGCCACCGAGCAGCTCGTACAGCTGTGGCTGCGGCTCTACGGGATGCTCGGCACCGGCGACTTCAACTTCTCGGTCGTCACGGCGCCGGCACCGGCCGGCTGAGCTCCTGCGGCCCTTGCCCGCGCAGGTGGTCCAGCAGCCCCGCGGGCTCCGGGTACGGCTCCTCGCGCGGGAGCAGGAGCCGGGCCGCCTCCAGGTCACCCGAGCGGACCAGTTCGTGGACCCGGTGCGCGAGCGGGGTCACGTCGCGTACGGACACCGTCCACTCGTCCGCGTACCGGCGGGACGCCTCGCCCGAAAGACCGAGCTGGAGCGAGCGGTACGGGAGTGCCCTGAGGTGCGGATCGCGCTCCGGGTCCCACTGGACGCGCGCCGGCGCCTGCCTCAACTCCCGCTGCCAGGTGGCCTGGTCGGGGTGGAACCCGCGCTTGTAGTGGGAGAGGCAGGCGTTCCGCAGGGCCCATTCGAAGCCCTCGCGGGTGATCTCCACGGCGAGGACGGTCTCCTGGCCCTCCTTCCTCCCCCAGCCGGAGCGGTACATCATCCACAGGAACGACGGCTTGATCCATGTCATCCGGTCCCGCTTCCATGCGGCCGGAAACCGTCCCTCGCGGGCCGCGGGAAGGCCGATCTCGGGCCGGTACGCCTGGTAGACGGTGACCGTACGGTCGGTGTGGAGCGCGCGGATGCGGTACTTCGGCTCGTCGATGGCCGACTTCGTTTCTTCCATGGCCATGAGGATGGGGGAAGTCCGGGGCCGGGGCCACCGGTTATCCGTGCCCTGCTGCGGGCGGGCTCTCAGGAGACCGTGGCCGTCTCCCGCGTGTCGTACTCCTCCCGCGCCGCCGCGATCTCGTTCTGGTGCTGCTCGGTCCAGGTGACGAGCGAGCGGATCGTGGTGTGCAAGGTGGCGCCCAGGGGCGTCAGCTCGTAGTCGACGCGGGGTGGGACGACCGGGTGGACCGTGCGCTTCACGAGGCCGTCGCGCTCCAGCTGGCGCAGGGTCACGGTCAGCATGCGCTGGCTGACGCCGTCGATCGCGCGCTTGAGCTCCGTGAAGCGCAGTACGCGGCGGTCGAGGAGGGCGATGACGAGGAGTGACCACTTGTCGGCGACCCGGTCGAGGATCTGCCGTACCTCGCAGTCCTCCCGGGTGTCCCACTGGAAGGGGTCGGGGTCCCCGCCGTCCCCGTACGTCGCCGTGCAGTGGCTCGCTGACTTCCACGTGGCTGTCTCCATGGCACCAGATGGTTCCGCAGGAGGGGGCCGGTTACAAGAGGGAACCGGCCCCTCGGGTCGATAACCGGCCACCCCGCGGGCCGCTCAAAGGCTCCGGAGGTTCAGGGGCCCTGGACGCCGTGACCGAGGTCGAGCTCGCCGGCTACGTCCTCGGCTCCACCGGCGCGGGAGTGAATGCCGATGTCCGAGCCGGCTCCGTGGTGCCGTCCGCCGTCACGGTCCCGGCCTCCGCGGCCTCGGCCTCCGCCGCGGCCTCGGCCGTCGCCTTCGTCTTCGCCGCCTCCATCGCCGCCCTGCTCCGGCGGGCCGTGCGCAGGGCGTCCCAGGTGAGGATGGTCAGGGCCAGCCAGACGAGGGAGAAGCCCGCCCAGCGCTCCGGCGGCATCTCCTCGTGGAAGTAGAGGACTCCGAGCAGGAACTGGAAGGTCGGCGCCAGGTACTGGAGGAGGCCGAGCGTCGACAGCGGTACGCGGATCGCGGCCGCGCCGAAGCAGACGAGCGGCACCGCCGTGACGATGCCGGTGGCGACGAGCAGGGTCGTGTGGCCCGCGCCGTGGGCGCCGAAGGCGAGCGTGTCCTGGGTGCCGAGCCAGACGAGGTAGCCGAGGGCCGGCAGGAACTGGACGGCGGTCTCGGCGGCGAGCGATTCCAGGCCGCCGATGTTGACCTTCTTCTTCACCAGCCCGTAGACGGCGAAGGAGAAGGCGAGGGTCAGGGAGATCCAGGGCGGCTGCCCGTATCCGATCGCCAGGACGAGGACGGCGGCGAAGCCGATGCCGACCGCGGCCCACTGCGCGGGGCGCAGCCGTTCCTGGAGGACGAGGACGCCGAGGGCGATGGTGACGAGCGGGTTGATGAAGTAGCCGAGCGAGGCCTCGACGACATGGCCCGTGTTGACGGACCAGATGTAGAGGCCCCAGTTCACCGTGATGACGGCGGCGGCGACGGTGATCAGGGCGAGCTTGCGCGGGCTGCGGACGAGCTCGCGTATCCAGCCCCAGCGGCGCACCGCGAGCAGGGCGATGCCGACGAAGGCCAGGGACCACACCATGCGGTGGGCGAGGATCTCGACCGATCCGGCGGGCTTGAGGAGGGGCCAGAAGAGCGGGACCAGACCCCACATGCCGTAGGCGCCGATCCCGTAGAGCAATCCTGCTCGTTCCTCGTTCTCCGTCTTCACCGGACCTCCCGCCCTGTGCCGCGCTGTCCTGTCGAAGGTAGCGCCGCACGGGGCGGATTGTCATGCCCGTACCGCTATACGGTCATGACCGGGGAGCGAGGTGGTCAGGAGCCGTTCAGGGCTTCCTTGATCGTCACGGCGATCGGCGTGGTCGGGCGGCCGATCAGGCGGGCCAGGTCGCCGGTCTGCCGCGCGAGCGCCCCGTGCTCGACGGCCCGGTCGACGTCGACCAGGATCTCGGCGAAGACGGCCGGGACGCCGGCGCCGGTGAGGATCGCGAGGTGCGCCTCGGCGGGCACGTTGCTGTACGTGATCTCCCGGCCGGACTGGGCGGCCACCTCGGCCGCGTACTCGGCGAAGGACCAGGCGGTATCGCCGCTGAGCTCGTACGCCGTGTTCAGGTGCTCCTCGGCGGGGCCGGCCAGGACGGCGGCCGCGGCGGCGGCGTAGTTGGCGCGGGTGGCGGAGGCGACCCGGCCCTCGCCGGCGTTGGCGACGACGGCGCCGTGGGCCAGGACGGGGGCGAGGTTCGCGGTGTAGTTCTCGGTGTACCAGCCGTTGCGGAGGAAGGTGTACGGCACTCCGGAGTCGAGGATCAGCCGCTCGGTGACCTTGTGCTCGGCGGCCAGGTCGAAGTCGGCCTCGTCACCGCCGAGGACGCCGGTGTACGCGAGCTGGGCCACGCCCGCGGCCTTCGCGGCGTCGATCACGGCGGAGTGCTGGGCGACGCGCTGCCCGACCTCGCTGCCCGAGATCAGGAGCACCCGGTCGCCGGCCTCGAACGCGTCGGCCAGGGTCTCCGGCCTGCTGTAGTCCGCGATCCGCAGCTCGACACCGCGCTCGGCGAGGTCGGCGGCCTTCGCCTTGTCGCGGACGACGGCGACGACGGACTCGGCGGGGACGGTGGGGCTGGAGAGGAGGGCGTCGATGACGAGGCGGCCGAGCTGGCCGGTGGCTCCGGTGACGACGAGGCTCATGATGCGTCCTTTTTCCGTGGGGTGCGAGGGGCGATGCACTCACCGTACGACGGGCGCTAACCAAAAGAAAGTACCCACTTTGAAGTAAGGTACTGGCATGAAGGTAAGTGAGGAACCGAAGAGCCTGCTTTCCGACGTCGACGGCACCATGTGCCCGTCCCGCCTGGTCCTGGAGCACGTCACCAGCCGGTGGGGAGTCCTGATCCTGATCGCGCTGCGCGAGCGCTCGTACCGCTTCAGCGAGCTGCGCCGACGAGTCGGCCGCGTCAGCGAGAAGATGCTCACCCAGACGCTCCAGACCCTGGAGCGCGACGGCTTCGTCCACCGCGACGCCAAGCCCGTCATCCCGCCCCGCGTCGACTACAGCCTCACCGAAATCGGCGAGGAGGCCGCCCGGCAGGTCTGGGAACTCGCCCGCTGGACCGAGAGCAGTCTCGACGAGGTGGAGAAGGCGCGTGTGCGTTACGACACCGTGCGAGAAGCGTCCCAATGACGTTGTAGCCCCGCCCGGTTGATCCGCGGAGCCGTACGATCTCCTTCACCGACCGGGGGATCGTGTGAGCGACCGTGGGGGAATCGTGAGAGACGCGTACGGAAGAGTGCTGCGCACCGGTGCCGCACTGGCGGCGGGTTTGGCACTCCTGGCGGCCTGTTCGCCGGGAGACGGCGAAGGCGACGGGAAACCGCCCCGAAGAACACCGGGCACCAGCGCACCGGGGACCCCGACACCGTCCCCGACACCGAGCAGACCGGGCGTCACCCTGGACCCGAGGAAGGCCCCGCGCACCGCGGCCGACGCGAAGCGGCTGGCACTCGCCGTCGTGGCGGGCCCGGACGCCTGGGGGCCCGAGTACGTCGAGCGCAGCCCGTTCCTCAGCGCCCCCGGCTCCTGGCCGGTCCTCGACGAGAACTGCACCTGGGAAGGGGGCGGTCTGCCGGGCTCCGTCCTCTACAGCGTCACCTCCTACAGCGAGATCCCGGCCGCGGGCGGCAAGGGAGCCGTGCGCGTCGCCGCCACCGTCACCATCCACCGCACCGCGTCCGACGCCGACTGGGAGATGGCCGAAACCCTGGAGGAGGCGCTGCGCTGCACCGACCAGCGGCTGCGCGAGGGCGAACGCATCAGCGGCCTCACGTCGGTCAGCCCCCTTTACGACGACCAGTCCACCACGGACGACCTCCTCGTCGAGCGCGGCTCGTACCTCAACGACGCTTTCAAGAAACCGCAGTTCTACACCTGGCTCCAGACCCGCATCGGGCAGGTCAGCTTCGCCACCGTCGTCAAGGGAGCCCCCGGCTACACCGAGGCGAAGACCACCGACGCCCAGGTCCGGGCCAACGTCATCATGCAGGACCGCGTCAAGAAGCAGTGGGGAGCCCAGTCGTGAGCCCGATGGCCCAGCCCGGCCCCCAGCCCGGCCCCCAGCCCGGCGCCCAGCCCGGCGCCCAGCCCGGCGCCCTCCAGGCGCTCCTGCCCTCCGACCCTTCGTCGATCGCCGGCTACCGCCTCCTGGGCCGCCTCGGCGCCGGCGGCATGGGCGTCGTCTACCTCGGCCGCACCGACAGCGGCGAGCTCGCCGCCGTCAAGGTCACCCACGCCGACCAGGCCGACCAGGCCGACTTCCGGGCCCGCTTCCGCCGCGAGGTCGAGGCCGCCCGCCGGGTCGTCAGCCCCTGGGCGGTCCCCGTGACCGGCGCCGATCCCGACGCCCCCGAGCCGTGGATGGCCACCGCCTTCGTGCCGGGCCCGTCCCTCGGCGAGGCCGTTCTCGCCCACGGGCCGCTGCCCGAGCGGAGCGCACGGATCCTCGGCGGTGCCGTCGCCCGCGCGCTAGCCGCCGTCCACGCGGCCGGGATCGTCCACCGCGACGTGAAGCCCGGCAACATCCTGCTCGCCGTCGACGGCCCCCGGCTCATCGACTTCGGCATCGCCCGTGCGACCGGGGAGACCAGGCTGACCTCGGTCGACATGGTCGTCGGCACGCCCGGCTTCCTCGCCCCCGAGCAGGCCGAGGCCCGCGCCGACGAGGTCGGCCCCGCCTCCGACGTCTTCGCACTCGGCTGTCTGCTCGCCTTCGCGACCACCGGCCGCCCGCCGTTCGGCAGGGGCGCCCTGGACGCCCTCCTCTACCGGACCGTGCACGACGAGCCCGACCTCGCCGGCGTACCGGAGCCGCTGCTCGACCTCGTACGGCAGTGCCTCGCCAAGGAACCGGCCGCACGCCCCACCGCCGAGGAGATCGCCGCCCGGCTCACCGAGGACACCCCGGGCGCCCCCTCCGACTGGCTGCCCGCGCCCGTCGTCACCACCATCGCCACCCGCTCCACGGCCATGCTGGCGCTTCCCGAAATCGACCCGACGGCGCACGGCACGGACGCCGCCGCCCCGGCCGGGCCCAGCAGGCGCGGCTTCCTGCTGCTCGGCGCCGGTGCCGCGGTGCTCGCGGCGGGCGGCGGCGCGTACGCCCTGTGGAACTCCGGGCGGGACGACACCGACGGGAAGCACCCCGCGCCGAAGCCCCGGGACACCTGGGCCATCGGCGTCCTCGCCGACCTCTCCGGGCCCGCCCGGGAGATCGGCCGGGCCCAGGAGCGCGGTGCCCGGCTCGCCGTCGAGCGGTTCAACGCCACGCACAAGGGCAAGCCCTTCACCCTCGAACTCAAGGTCTCCGACGACCGCGGGGAGGTCGCCGGCGCCCTCGCCGCAGCCCGTCGGCTCACCTCCGACCCCTCCGTGATCGCCGTCCTCGGCCCCACCTCCGACGCCACCGGCGTCGCCGAGCTGCCCGCCTTCGAGGAGGCCGGCATACCGCTCCTCACCACCTCGGCGGGCTACAACCTCTTCACCCTGCGCGAGGACGCCGGCTCCTCGCCGAACGCGACCGTCCTCCGCGCCGTCCCGAACCACATCCTGGCGGGCACCTACCTCGCCTGGTCCGCCACCCTGCTGCCGCAGATCCGGCGCCCGGGAGTCCTCCAGGAACGCACAGACGACCAGTACGGCTGGCAGTGCACCGCCGGCGCCCGCTTCGGATTCAGGTACGCCGGCATCGAGCCGCACTTCCGGGTGGTCCCGGCCGGGGTCACCGACTACCGCCGGATCGTCGGCGAGATGATCGACGCCGGCATCGACGCGTACGTCCACTGCGGTGTCCGCTCCACGGCCGTGCTCGCCGCCCGCGCCCTGACGCAACTCGGCTTCACCGGGCCCCGGTTCGCCGGCCAGCACGCCTTCGGGTCGGAGTTCCTGAAGGAGGCCGGGAGCGCCGCCGAGGGCTGGTACGTCTGCGCGCCCGTCGTCGACCCCGTCCAGCGGGCCACCGACACCAAGCAGAAG
The DNA here is from genome assembly GCF_014451325.2 of Streptomyces sp. CB02980. Taxonomy (GTDB): domain Bacteria; phylum Actinomycetota; class Actinomycetes; order Streptomycetales; family Streptomycetaceae; genus Streptomyces. The sequence continues at coordinate 56,990 of NZ_JACSCH020000007.1, forward strand.
GCGGCCGACCGCAAACCCGCCCAGGACTTCCTGGACGCCTACCGCAAGCGCTACGGCACCACCCCCGCCTTCTACACCGGCGAGTCCTTCGACGTGGTCAACCTGGTCACGTCCTGGCTCTCCTCGAACGCCGCCAAGGGCCCGCTCACCCGCAAGGGCCTGTGGGAGGCGCTGCGCAAGCAGGAGTACACCGGGGCCATGGGCGGTTACTCGTTCGGCGACAACGGCGAGCTCAGGGGTATGGGCACCTTCCTCTACGGCGTGCAGAACGGGGCCTACAAGTTTCTCGGTCCCGCGCCCGCGGAACCCAGCAAGCGCAAGAAGGCCTGAGCGTGCAGCCACTCAAGAAGGCCGATCCCTCCTCGATCGCCGGCTACCGGCTGCTCGGGCGGCTCGGCGCCGGCGGCATGGGCGTGGTCTACCTCGCCCGTACCTCCGGCGGGGCGCTCGCCGCGCTCAAGCTCATCCGCGCCGAGCACGCCACCGACCCCGGCTTCCGGGAGCGGTTCCGTCGCGAGGCCGCGGCCGCCGGGCGGATCACCGGCCGCTGGGTCGTGCGGGTGCTCGGCGCCGACCCGGAGGCCCGGGAGCCGTGGCTGGCGACCGAGTTCGTGCCGGGTCCCTCGCTCGCCGAGGCCGTCGCGCTGCACGGTGCCCTGCCCGAGCCGACCGTACGGGCCCTGGGCGCCCGGCTGGCGTCCGCGCTCGCCGACATGCACGAGGCCGGGCTCGTCCACCGGGACGTCAAGCCGGGGAACGTCCTCCTCGCCCTCGACGGCCCGCGCCTCATCGACTTCGGCATCGCGAGGTCCGCCGGGGCGACCGCCCTGACGGCCACCGACGCGATGATCGGCACCCCCGGTTTCCTCGCCCCCGAGCAGGCCAGGGTCGCCGGGGCGGGCGAGGTCGGCCCGGCGAGCGACGTCTTCTCGCTCGGCTGCGTCCTCGCGTACGCCCTGACCGGACGCCGTCCCTTCGGTACGGGCGGGGTGGCCTCGGTCGTCTACCGCACCGTCCACGAGGAGCCCGACCTCGACGGCCTGCCCGGGCCGCTGCTGCCCCTGGTCGCGGCCTGTCTCGCCAAGGACGCCGCCGACCGGCCGAGCACCGCCGAGGTACGGGACGCCCTCGGCCCGTACGAGGAACCGGCGGCGGGCGACTGGCTGCCGACGGGTCTGCCCGCACTGATCGCCCAGCGTTCGTCACGGGTCCTGGATCTGCCGGTCGCCGATCCGACCGTCCTCAACCCCGGGGAGAAGCAGGGGACTTCGCGGCGCCGCTTTCTGGTGCTCGGAGCGGCCGGGGCCGTCGCGGGCACGGGCGGCCTCACCGCCTGGCTGCTCGGCCGCGACCCGGGCACCGGCACCGGCGGCGGTACGGGGGCGCCGAAGGCGGCGTACACGCTCGGTGTCCTCACCGACCTCAGCGGCCCCGGCAAGGTGGACGGGCGCGCACAGGAACGCGGACTGCGCCTCGCCGCGGAGACCTTCAACGCCCGCGCGGACCGGCCCTTCGACCTGATCCTCAAGGTGACGGACGACGGGGGAGCCCCCGAGCGGGCCGCCGCCGGGGCCCGCACCCTCCTCCAGGACCCGGCCCTGATCGCCGTCCTCGGCCCGACGACCACCGAGACGGCCGTTCGGGCAGCGGACGTGCTCGTCGATTCCAGGGTGCCGGTGCTGAGCGTGGTGGCGTCGGTCGCGGACGGGGTGATCCGGGGCCAGACGCCGACGACGCGCACCTACTTCGAGGTGCGGCCCTACCCCGACGTGATGTCGGCGCCCTTCGGCCGCTACCTCACCGAGCACGGTCTGGGCCGCACCGCCGTCATCGAGGACCGGGCGGCCGGCACCTACAGCTGGCTCGCCGCCCGGAACCTGAAGGACTCGCCTCCCGCCGGCGGCACGGCCACCGTGCACCGGGTCGAGGCGGACAGCGAGGACTTCGGCCCGGCGGTCCGGGCCGCGCTCGCCACCTCCCCGACGGGCGTGATGTACGTGGGGAAGTCGCCGCGCCGGGCCGCGCTGTGCGCCAAGGCGCTGCTGCGGCAGGGATACGAGGGCCCGCGCGGAAGCGTCGAGCCCGCGTTCCAGCCGGAGTTCCTCGCCGTGGCGGGTCCGGCCGCCGAGGGCTGGTACTTCGGGGCGGGCTACACCGACCCCGACACGGTCCCGGCCGCGAAGGAGTTCGCGGCCGAGTACCGGAGGCGCTGGCGGCTCGCGGCCACGGATCCGGTCGACCGGTTCGCGGTGGAGTCGTACGACGTCCTGTACTGGACGGTGCAGGCGCTGCGTACCGCCCTCAAGAGGAACGCGAAGTACCCGGGCGCGGCGATGTCGTACGCGTTCATGAAGGACCACAAGGTGTACCGGGGGGTGGCGAGGTCCTACCACTCCCGGGCCGGCGAGAACTCGACGACCGTTCTGGAGGGGCTGACCCTCTGGCGGATCCGCTCCGGAAGGCCGCGCTGCCTCGGCCCGTACGCCGAGGCAGCGAAGCGCGACTGACCGCGCGGACGGTCGTCAGCCCACGACCGTCCACGTGTCGTTCCCCGCCAGCAGCTGGCCCAGGTCGCCCTTGCCGTGCCGTTCCAGGGCCGTCTCCAGCTGGTCCGCCATCAGGGTGTCGTACACCGGGCGTTCCACCGACCGGAACACCCCGATGGGGGTCTGGTGGAGGGTGTCCGGGTCCGCCAGGCGGGAGAGGGCGAAGGCCGTGGTGGGGGTGGCCGCCTGGGCGTCGTGGATCAGGATCCGCGACTCGTTGTCCGGGGTGACCGTGACGACCTGGAGGTCGCCGGTGGCCGGGTCACGGGCGACGCCCTTCTCGTTCTCGGCGCCGAAGCGGATCGGCTGCCCGTGTTCGAGGCGGATGACCGCCTCCTTGGCCTGGTCCTTGTCCTTGAGGACCTCGAAGGCGCCGTCGTTGAAGATGTTGCAGTTCTGGTAGATCTCGACGAGCGCCGTGCCGTTGTGGTCGGCGGCCTGCCGCAGGACCTCGGTGAGGTGCTTGCGGTCGGAGTCGACCGTGCGGGCCACGAAGGAGGCCTCCGCGCCGAGGGCGAGCGACACCGGGTTGAAGGGCGAGTCCAGGGAGCCCATCGGCGTCGACTTGGTGATCTTGCCGACCTCGGAGGTGGGGCTGTACTGGCCCTTGGTCAGCCCGTAGATCCGGTTGTTGAACAGGAGGATCTTGAGGTTGACGTTGCGCCGGAGGGCGTGGATGAGGTGGTTGCCGCCGATGGACAGCGCGTCGCCGTCGCCCGTGACGACCCAGACGGACAGGTCGCGGCGGGAGGTGGCGAGGCCGGTGGCGATGGCCGGGGCGCGGCCGTGGATCGAGTGCATCCCGTAGGTGTTCATGTAGTACGGGAAGCGGGAGGAGCAGCCGATGCCGGAGACGAAGACGATGTTCTCCTTCGCCAGGCCCAGCTCGGGCATGAAGCCCTGGACGGCGGCCAGGACCGCGTAATCACCGCAGCCGGGGCACCACCGCACCTCCTGGTCGGACTTGAAGTCCTTCATGGACTGCTGCGCCTCGGCCCTGGGGACCAGGTGGAGGAGGGGCTCACTCATCGATGGCCTCCTTGAGAGCGGCGGCGAGCTGCTCGGCCTTGAACGGCATGCCGTTGACCTGGGTGTGGCTGCGGGCGTCGACGAGGTACTTCGCCCGGACGAGGATGGCGAGCTGGCCGAGGTTCATCTCGGGCACGACGACCTTCTCGTACCGCTTCAGGACCTCGCCGAGGTTCTTCGGGAAGGGGTTGAGGTGCCGCAGATGGGCCTGGGCGATGTGGCCGTTCTCCCGGCGGATGCGGCGCACGGCCGCCGTGATCGGCCCGTAGGTGGAGCCCCAGCCGAGGACGAGGGTGCTCGCGCCGTCCGGGTCGTCGACCTCGATGTCGGGGACGTCGATGCCGTCGATCTTGGCCTGGCGGGTGCGGACCATGAACTCGTGGTTGGCGGGGTCGTACGAGATGTTGCCGGTGCCGTCCTGCTTCTCGATGCCGCCGATGCGGTGTTCGAGGCCGGGGGTGCCGGGCACGGCCCAGGGGCGGGCCAGGGTCTCGGGGTCGCGCTTGTACGGCCAGAAGACCTCGGTGCCGTCGGCGAGCTCGTGGTTCGGGCCGGTGGCGAACTGCGTCCGCAGGTCCGGGAGTTCGTCGACGTCCGGGATGCGCCAGGGCTCGGAGCCGTTGGCGAGGTAGCCGTCGGAGAGCAGGAAGACCGGCGTGCGGTACGTGAGGGCGATCCGGGCCGCCTCGATCGCCGCGTCGAAGCAGTCGGCGGGCGTCTTCGGGGCGACGATCGGGACCGGCGCCTCGCCGTTGCGGCCGTACATCGCCTGGAGCAGGTCGGCCTGCTCGGTCTTGGTGGGCAGACCGGTGGACGGGCCGCCGCGCTGGATGTCGACGATCAGCAGCGGCAGCTCCAGGGAGACCGCGAGTCCGATCGTCTCCGACTTGAGCGCCACACCGGGGCCGGACGTGGTCGTCACACCGAGCGCGCCGCCGAAGGCGGCCCCCAGGGCGGCGCCGATGCCGGCGATCTCGTCCTCGGCCTGGAAGGTGCGGACACCGAAGTTCTTGTGCCTGCTGAGCTCGTGCAGGATGTCCGAGGCCGGGGTGATGGGGTACGAGCCCAGGTACAGCGGCAGGTCCGCCTGGCGTGAGGCGGCGACCAGGCCGTACGAGAGGGCCAGGTTCCCCGAGATGTTCCGGTACGTGCCGGCGGGGAAGGCCCGGGTCGCGGGGGCGACCTCGTACGAGACGGCGAAGTCCTCGGTGGTCTCGCCGAAGTTCCAGCCGGCCCGGAAGGCGGCGACGTTGGCCTCGGCGATCTGCGGCTTCTTCGCGAACTTCTGCCGCAGGAAGGTCTCGGTGCCCTCGGTCGGCCGGTGGTACATCCAGGAGAGCAGTCCGAGCGCGAACATGTTCTTGGAGCGCTCGGCCTCCTTCCGGGACAGGCCGAACTCCTTGAGTGCCTCGACGGTCAGGGTCGTCAGCGGCACGGGGTGGACCCGGTAGCCGTCCAGCGAGCCGTCTTCGAGGGGCGAGGTCGCGTAGCCGACCTTGGCCATGGCCCGCTTGGCGAATTCGTCGGTGTTGACGATGATCTCGCCACCGCGCGGCACGTCCCCGATGTTGGCCTTGAGGGCGGCGGGGTTCATCGCGACCAGCACGTTCGGGGCGTCGCCCGGAGTCAGGATGTCGTGGTCGGCGAAGTGCAGCTGGAAGGACGAGACGCCCGGCAGGGTTCCGGCGGGTGCCCGGATCTCGGCCGGGAAGTTCGGCAGCGTGGAGAGGTCGTTCCCGAAGGACGCCGTCTCCGAGGTGAAGCGGTCACCTGTCAGCTGCATACCGTCACCGGAGTCACCCGCGAAGCGGATGATCACCCGATCGAGACGGCGCACTTCCTTCTCGGTGCCGTGGTGGGGCTTTGCCGGGGCGCTGCGCTGCTCCCCGAGCAGGGCCTCACCGGCCTCGCTACTGACCTGGCTGGTCACTGAACTGGACCTCCCTCGCGGCAAGGGGACTCTCCGCCGGAGGCGGGAGAAGGCTCGGGATGCGGTCGGCCGATCACCGTCCGTCCCGAGGCCCACCCTACGACGGTAAGGAGGGCCCTCCCGGGACTTCTCACATCATGGACCTCTTTTTGAGACGCCCTCTTGCCCTGAATTGTCACGTTCTGTCGCCACCCGGAGTGTTCCGGAAAGCCGGATTCCGCCTCATTCTTTGGACCTAGGGCCCCTGAGGGCCTTCAACCGGCCGCCTTCCGGGTCGCGACTCGGGTCGTGACGCGGGTCGTGACTCCCGGAGGGCGGCTTTCCCGCCATCTGACAGGGTGTCAGATGATCAGGATTTCAGATACGTCAACACCGCCAGTACCCGGCGGTGATCGCCGTCACTCGGTGAGAGCCCCAGCTTCAGGAAGATGTTGCTGATGTGCTTCTCCACCGCACCGTCGCTCACGACCAGCGCCTTCGCGATCGCCGAGTTCGTCCGCCCCTCCGCCATCAGACCGAGGACCTCCCGCTCGCGCGGCGTGAGATTCGCCAGCACGTCCTGCTGACGGCTCCGGCCCAGCAGCTGCTGCACGACCTCGGGGTCCAGTGCCGTACCGCCGCCGGCGACCCGCACCACGGCGTCCACGAACTCCCGGACCTCGGCGACCCGGTCCTTCAGCAGATACCCGACACCGCGACTGGAACCGGCCAGGAGTTCGGTGGCGTACTGCTCCTCCACGTACTGCGACAGCACGAGCACACCGAGTCCCGGATGCTCCTTGCGCAGCCGTACGGCCGCGCGGACCCCCTCGTCCGTGTGCGTCGGCGGCATCCGCACGTCGGCGACGACGACGTCGGGCAACGCGCCCTGCCCGGCGAGCCCGGCAACGGTCTCGACGAGCGCCTCACCGTCCCCCACACCGGCGACCACGTCATGCCCGAGATCGGTGAGAAGCCGGGTCAGTCCCTCCCGCAGCAACACGGAATCCTCCGCGATGACCACCCGCACGCGCCCGACCCCTTGATCCACACCCACGCCCAACAGCCCCCATGCCTTCTTGCCCGAGTACTTCCTACGACTCGGCCAGCATCGCAGGGTCGCCTCGCGTTGTGCTCATTCCCGGGAGGAGTGCTCGCCGCCGGACCCCCGGCCGCGTCCGGGCCCTCACGTTCTGCGGGCACCCACGGGGCCCGCAACGGGACAGCACCCCGAGGGCCCGAGGGACCGCGGGGCGACGCGCCCCGGGCACGCGCAATGCGGCGCCCCGAGGCCCGAGGGCCCCGGGGCGGCGCGCCCGGCGCGGTGTCACGCCCGCCAGGGCAGCTCCACCGTCACCGTCGTGGGCCCGCCCTCCGGGGAGTCCACCGCGAGCACCCCGTCCACCGCCCCCACCCGCTCGGTGAGCGAGGAGAGACTCCGCCCGGTCACGACGTGCGCCCCGCCCACCCCGTCGTCCCGCACCTGAAGCATCAGCCGGTCGCCCGTGCGCCACACGTCCACCCAGGCCCGCCGCGCCCGCGCGTGCGCCGTGACGTTCCGCAGCAGCTCCGACACGGTGAAGTACGCGATGCCCTCGATCGCCGCCACCGGCCGCGCCGGCAGGTCGACGTCCACCGACACCGGGACCGCGCACCGCGAGGCCACCGCCGACAGCGCCGCGTCCAGACCCCGGTCGGTGAGGACCGCCGGGTGAATGCCCCGCGCCAGATCCCGCAGCTCCTGGAGCGCGAGCTTCACCTCGCCGTGCGCCTCGTCGACGAGCACCGCCGCCGCCTGCGGATCCTCCGCGAGCTTCTCCTTCGCGAGCCCGAGATCCATGGCGAGCGCGGCGAGCCGGGCCTGCGCCCCGTCGTGCAGATCGCGTTCGATGCGCCGCAGGTCCGCCGCCGCGGTGTCGACGACGACACCCCGGTCCGACTCCAGCTCGGTGACACGGGAGGCGAGCCGGGAGGGCCCGAGCAGCCCGGCGACGAGGAAGCGGTCGACGGCCACGAACCCGCGCAGGAGCCAGGGACCGGCCAGCACGAAGAGGAGCCCGACGAGGCTGGTGACGGCGATCTCGAAGGGGGAGTCGAGGTAGAGGTCGTGGCTCCCGTCGCCGTACAGCTGAATGCCGTCCTGCCCGATGTACGCCGGGAAGACCCACTGCCACAGCGGATACGTGAAGAGACTCCAGCCCCAGGTCCAGAAGGCCACGGTCACGGAGAACGAGAAGATCGCCCACGGCATGTGCACGATCGCGTACAGCAGGTGCCGCCAGGAAGCCCCGCTCTTCAACATGGCACCCATCCAGGAGAAGGCCCCGCCGGTCCGGCCCCGTACCGGCTCGGGCGCCCGCACGTCGACATCGAGCAGGGCGCGCGCCCGGGCCCGCTCGACGACGCCGAAGCCCCGGCACATGGCGAGGGCCCCGGCGAGGATCGGCACGCCGAGGAAGGTGATGAGCAGCCCGGCGCCGGCCGAGACGAAGGCGACGGAGAGCGCGAACCAGCAGACGCTCAGCGGCAGCCCGATCAACACGTAGAGCAGCGCACGCCACGTGCGGCCCTCGAACGGCGCGCGGATCGCGGCGGGGAGGTGGGAGGCCATCGCTGGGGTCCTTCTCTGCTCAGGGGGGCGGGCGGTACGTATCCCAGGGTTCCGTGTCGGGCCTCCCGGGACCATGAGGCGGGTGGGCGTCCGGGGGCGGGGGTTTTCCCTACCTCGGGGGTGGGGGCGGGCGCCGGGCCCGCCGGCCCGGCGGCCGACGACCGACATGCCGACGGGGGAGCGAACGTCGTTCGCTCCCGCGTCGGCCCGCGTCGGCCCGCGCATTCGGCTACCGGTGCCCGAGTCCACACCCCACCCGCGTGCCCGCGGCGGCAGGCCGGTCCGTCACGCACCCACCCGCGTGCCCGCGGCGGCAGGCCGGTCCGTCACGCCCCCGGGCGCGACCGCCACGGCAGTTCCGCCGTCACCGTCGTCGGGCCGCCCTCAGGGGAGTCCAGGACGAGCAGGCCGTCCACCGCCCCGAGCCGTTCCGCGAGGCCCGCGAGGCCCGTGCCGCCGTCGAAGCGGGCGCCGCCCGCCCCGTCGTCCCGTACCTGGAGCAGCAGCCGGTCCTTCGCCCGCCACACCTCCACGGACGCCGATCGCGCCCGCGCGTGCTTCGAGACGTTCTGGAGCAGCTCCGACACCGTGAAGTACGCGATGCCCTCGATCGCCTCCGCCGGCCGCTCGGACAGGTCCACCGTCACCTTCACCGGCACCGTGCAGCGCGCCGACACCGACGACAGCGCGGCGCTCAGCCCGCGGTCGGTGAGGACGGCCGGATGGATGCCCCGGGCGAGGTCCCGCAGTTCCTGGAGCGCGAGCTTCACCTCGCCGTGCGCCTCGTCGACCATGGCCGCGGCCGTCTCGGGGTCGTCGAGGAGCTTCTCCTTCGCGAGGCCGAGCCCCATCGCGAGCGCGACGAGCCGGGCCTGCGCCCCGTCGTGCAGGTCCCGTTCGATGCGCCGCAGGTCCGCCGCCGCGGTGTCGACGACGACACCCCGGTCCGACTCCAGCTCGGCGATCCGCCGCTCCAGTTCGTCGGAGGGGGAGAGGAGACCCCGGACCATGCCCCGGTCGGCGTTGGCCATGCCCCGGGACAGGAACGGCAGTACGGGCCAGAGAACGATGAGGGAGACCAGCGCGATCGTGAACGTCACGATCCCCCAGGGCAGCCGGATCAGCCCGTACAGCTGCGTCCGCCAGGCCACCGGGTCCTTCAACGTGCTCCACAGCCAGCCGAAGAAGCCGCCGCGCGACGGCAGCGGGGACGGTTCGGCGATCTCGACCCCGAGCAGTGCCCGGGCCCGCGCCCGCTCCGACCGGCCGATGAGGCGCGCGCCGCCGAGCCCGAGGGCGAGCAGCGGGAGCCCGATGACGGTGACGGACAGGCCGACCCCCAGGAGCACGCTCACGACCGCGTAGACGAAACCGACCAGCGCGGTGAAGAGATTGGAGAGGAGGAAGACGATCTCCTTCCAGGTCTCCTTCCCGTAGGCGGTGCGCCTGGGCGGACGGGGACGCGGGGGCGGGGTGACGGCGGCCCCGGAGGACGCGGCGGGATCAAGATCGGCGGTCATGCTCTCCAGCCTGCCGGTCGAGGACCGCGCGACGCCATGGGGGAGGTGGGTGAGCGGCAGGGGGGATATCCCCACCAGGCTCCGACGGCCCTCCGCCCAGGCCCTCCAGCAGGCCGCTCACCAGGCCCTCCACCAGGCCGCTCACCAGGTCCACCACGCCCGTACGAGGACTGCGTGAGGACGGTGCTCACGCGACTGCTTACGGTCCCTTTAGCAGGGCCTAGACTCGCGTGCGTACAGAAGTGACTCATGAGACACCGAGACCGAGGGGCGGACGGACGTGCGGGAACCGACCGTTGTCGCGGCCGATGCGACGGGCGCGGCGGACTACTTCCAGACGTACTCCGTCGTCGGGCTGCTCGCCGTCGTCGGAGTGCTCTTCGTCGCCGTGGCGTTCGGCGCGGGCCGACTGCTGAGGCCTGTCGTGCCGACGCCCGAGAAGCTCCTCACGTACGAGTGCGGTGTCGACCCCGTGGGGGAGGGCTGGGCGCACACCCAGGTCCGCTACTACGTGTACGCCTTCCTCTACGTCATCTTCGCCGTCGACTCGATCTTCCTCTTCCCCTGGGCGACGGTCTTCGCCGCGCCCGGCTACGGCGCCACGACCCTGGTCGAGATGTTCGTCTTCCTCGGCTTCCTGGCCGTGGGGCTGCTCTACGCGTACAGGAAGGGCGTCCTGGCATGGACGTAACACCCCTGCCCACACCCCTGCCCGCCCCGAAGCTGGGGCCGCTGGCCCGCCTGGCCCCCGAGCCGATGAAGGTGGTCCTGAACTGGGGCCGCCGCTATAGCCTGTGGGTCTTCAACTTCGGGCTCGCGTGCTGCGCGATCGAGTTCATCGCCGCGTCGATGGCCCGGCACGACTTCATCCGGCTCGGCGTGATCCCGTTCGCGCCGGGCCCTCGCCAGGCCGACCTGATGATCGTCTCGGGCACGGTGACGGACAAGATGGCGCCGGCGGTGAAGCGGCTGTACGAGCAGATGCCGGAACCGAAGTACGTCATCTCCTTCGGCGCCTGCTCCAACTGCGGCGGCCCCTACTGGGACTCGTACTCGGTCACCAAGGGCGTCGACCAGATCATCCCGGTCGACGTGTACGTGCCGGGCTGCCCGCCGCGCCCCGAGGCGCTGCTCCAGGGCATCCTCAAGCTCCAGGAGAAGATCGCGCGGGAGAGCCTGGCCGAGCGGTACACGACCACCGGCGGCGCGTCGGTCGCGCAGCTGACGAGCCCGCTGGTGGAGCGACCGTCGGCCGAGAGCCCGTCGGTGGAGCGACCGGGAGCCGAGGCATGACGGCGTACGACTCCCTCCCCGACTCCGTGACGGAGATCTTCGGCGAGGAGGCGACGGCGGAGCAGGCGTACGACCTGCTGACCGTCGACGTCCCGCCGGGCTCGTGGATCACGGCGCTCGAAACGGCCCGGGACACGCTCGGGTGCACCTACTTCGACTGGCTGAGCGCGGTCGACGAACCGGGCACGGGCTTCCGGGTCTGCGCACACGTCGCCGCGGTGGGGGAGGGGCGTCCGCGCCGCCTCCTGCTCCGGACGACGGTCCCGCACGCCGCTCCCGTGCTGCCCACGGCGATCGGTGTGTACGCGGGCGCGGGCTGGCACGAGCGCGAGACCCACGAGATGTTCGGCGTGGACTTCACGGGCCACCCGCACCTGGTGCCGCTGCTCCTCCCGGAGAACTTCGAGGGCCACCCGCTGCGCAAGGACTTCGTCCTCGCGGCCCGGGTCGCGAAGGCGTGGCCGGGCGCGAAGGAACCGGGCGAGTCGCACGACGGCGGCCCGAAGCGCCGCCAGATGCTTCCCCCGGGCGTCCCGGACCCCAACGAATGGGGCCCCCTGAAGGGCCAGCTGCCCCCGGCCCCGGCGCGCCCGGCCCGAGCGGCGGCAGGCGACCGCCCGGTCCGCCGGACCCGCTCGGTCACGGAGGGCTCGGCGACCCGACCGGAAGCCCCGACGGACACCACCCGCCCGCCGCGCCGCACGCGCTCGGTGTCGGAGGGCTCGGCGAGCCAGGCGACGACGACCCCGGAGCCGACCGACGCCCCGGGGCCGACCGACACCCCGGCCGCGGGCACCCCGCCGCGCCGAACGCGCTCGGTGGCGGACGGTTCGGCGAGCCAGGCGCCCGCGAGCCCGGAGCCGTCGGCTGTCGAGACGGACACCCC
>NZ_JACSCH020000007.1:68964-373906 GCF_014451325.2 Streptomyces sp. CB02980
CCTGGGGCGGACACCCCGCCTGCGGCGGCACGCCCGCCGCGCCGGACCCGCTCGGCGGCGGACGGTTCGGCAAGCCAGACGGCGCCGACCCCTGAGCAGCCGGCCGACACCCTGCCTGCGGCGGACCGCCCGCCGCGCCGGACCCGTTCGGCTGCCGACGGCTCCGCGAGCCGGTCGACCCCGGACGGCCCCGCGCCACGCGCGGAGGCCGCACCCCCGCGTACCCGCAGCTCGGACGCTCCCTGGCACCACGCCCGCCCGGCCTTCGGCGAGGAGGCGCCCGAGCCCAAGGCCGAGCCTGCGCCTGAGGCCGAGCCCGAGCCCAAGGCCGAGCCTGCGCCTGAGGCCGAGCCCGCGCCTGAGCCCAAGGCCGAGCCTGCGCCCGAGCCTGTGCCTGAGGCCGAGCCCGCGCCTGAGGCTGAGCCCGCGTCCAAGCCGGAGGCCCCGGAGGTGCCCGAGCCGGAGCCCAAGGTCGAGCCCGCGCCGAAGGACGGCCCCACCGGCCCCACCGGCCCCACCGGCCCCACCGGTCCCACCGGTCCCACCGGTCCCACCGGTCCCACCGGTCCCACCGGTCCCACCGGTCCCACCGGTCCCACTGGTCCCACCGGTCCCACCGGTCCCACAGACCCCACCGGCCCTAGCGGCCCCACCACTTCCGCCGGAGGCGATCCCGCGTGAACGACGTACTCGACGTCGCCCTCCGGCTTCTCGTCGTCTTCGCCGTCTTCCTCGTCCTGCCGCTCGTCGTCGGCCAGACCGAGCACAAGGTCATGGCCCACATGCAGGGCCGCCTCGGCCCCATGTACGCCGGTGGTTTCCACGGCTGGGCGCAGCTCGTCGCCGACGGGGTGAAGTTCGCGCAGAAGGAGGACATCGTCCCCAAGGACGCCGACCGGCGGGTCTTCCAGATCGCGCCGGCCGTCGCCCTCCTCCCGTACCTCCTCGTTCTCGTCGCGATCCCGATCGGTCCGAGCGAGGGCGCCGTCGGGCAGGTCGTCGACGCCGGCATCTTCTTCGTGCTGGCCGTGATGGGCGTCGGCGTCCTCGGCAGTCTGATGGCCGGCTGGGCGTCCGCGAACAAGTTCTCGCTGCTCGGCGGGCTCCGTACCGCCGCCCAGCTCCTCGCGTACGAGCTCCCCATGCTGCTCGCCGCCGCCTCCGTCGCGATGGCCGCCGGCACCGTCTCGCTGCCCGGCATCCTCAACGCCTTCGAGTGGTGGTGGGTGCCCTGGCAGATCGTCGGCGCCCTGGTGTTCTTCGTGGCGGGTCTCGCCGAGCTCCAGCGGCCCCCGTTCGACATGCCCGTCGCCGACTCGGAGATCATCTTCGGCGCGTACACCGAGTACACCGGTCTCCGTTTCGCGCTGTTCCTGCTCGCCGAGTACGCCGGCATCGTCGTCCTGTGCGGCCTCACCACCGTCCTGTTCCTCGGCGGCTGGCACGGCCCCTTCGGCGGCGACGGTCTCGGCTGGGTGTGGACCCTGCTCAAGACCGCCGTCCTCGCGTTCGTCGTGATCTGGCTGCGGGTCAGCTACCCGCGTCTCCGCGAGGACCAGCTCCAGAAGCTCGCCTGGACGACCCTCGTCCCGCTCGCGCTCGCGCAGATCGCGCTCACCGGCATCGTGAAGGTGGCGATCCAGTAATGGCCCCTCTTCTCCCTCCCTCCCGGCCCGGCATCCCCGGCTCGGGCCTCGCCAAGGGCCTCGCCGTCACTCTCCGCACGATGACGAGGAAAACCGTCACCGCGCAGTACCCGGACGTCCAGCCCGAGCTGCCGCCCCGCACCCGCGGGGTCATCGGGCTGTTCGAGGAGAACTGCACGGTCTGCATGCTCTGCGCCCGTGAGTGCCCCGACTGGTGCATCTACATCGACTCCCACAAGGAGACGGTGCCGGCGGCCGCCCCCGGTGGCCGCGAGCGCAGCCGGAACGTCCTCGACCGCTTCGCCATCGACTTCTCCCTCTGCATGTACTGCGGTATCTGCATCGAGGTGTGCCCGTTCGACGCGCTGTTCTGGTCGCCCGAGTTCGAGTACGCGGAGACCGACATCCACGAGCTGACCCACGAGCGCGACAAGCTCCGCGAGTGGATGTGGACGGTTCCCGAACCGCCCGCCCTCGACCCGTGCGCGGAGGAGCCGAAGGAGATCGCGGCCGCCCGCAAGGCAGCCGAGAAGGCCGCCGCCGCAGCCCAGGCCGAGGCCGAGGCCGCAGCCCAGGCCGAGGCCGAGGGGGACCAGTCGTGATCCTCGCCGCAGCTCAGCAAGTCGCCCGGCAAGCTGCTCAGCAGGCCGCCCAGCAGCCCGTGCTGGACCAGCAGACCCACGGCTTCCTCTCGCCCACCGGCGTCGAGATCGCCTTCCTCCTCGTCGGCCTCGTCACCCTCGGCGCCGCCCTCGTCACCGTCACCACCCGCCAGCTCGTCCACGCCGCGCTCTGGCTGGTCGTGGCGCTCGGCGGTCTCGCCGTCGAGTACCTGCTCCTGACGGCCGAGTTCATCGCCTGGGTCCAGGTCCTGATCTACGTCGGTTCCGTCGTCGTCCTCCTTCTCTTCGGGCTCATGCTCACCAAGGCCCCCATCGGCCACTCACCGGACGCCGACTCCCGCAACAGACCGGTCGCCGCGGCCGTCGCGCTCGCCGCCGCGGGCGCGCTCGTCTGGGTGGTCGTCGACGCGTTCCGTACGACCTGGATCGACCTCGACGGAGCCGTGCAGGGCTCCACCGAGGTGTCCGGCGAGACCCTCTTCCGGCACTGGGTGCTGCCGTTCGAGGCGCTGTCCGTGCTTCTCCTTGCCGCCCTGGTCGGCGCCATCGTGCTCTCCCGCAGGAAGAAGGAGGAGCAGCGCTGATGCACCTCGCCTACCCGGCCGTCCTCGCCGCCCTCCTCTTCGCCATCGGCGTGTACGGCGTCCTCGCCCGCCGCAACGCGATCCTGGTCCTGATGTCCGTCGAGCTGATGCTCAACGCCGTCAACCTCAACCTGGTCGCCTTCGACGTCTGGCTCCGCGACACCCTCCACGCCGGTCAGGCCCTCACCCTCTTCACCATCGCCATCGCCGCCGCGGAGATCGGCATCGGGCTCGCGATCGTCCTGATGGTCCACCGCAACAAGGGCACCTCGGACATCGACCGGCTCCGTGACACGGCGGAGCCGCCGCAGCCCTGGGACACCGCGGCCGAGTTCGGCACGACCACCGACGACACGCCCACCGGCGAGAAGGCCGAGGCCACCGCGTGACCACCACGACCCTCGCGGTCCTCGTCCCCCTCCTCCCCTTCCTCGGCTCCGTCGCCGGACTCCTGCTCGGCCGCACCGCCCCCGGCTACGTCCGCCCGCTGGCCGTGCTGCCCACCGTCGCCGCCGCGGTCCTGGCCGTGGTCGTCGCCGTGCGGCAGGGCGGCGGGAAGGCGATCGACGCCTCGACCCAGCTCACCCCCACCGGCTCGGTCCCCATCGACCTGGCGCTGCACATCGACGGCTTCGCGGCCCTCGTCGCCGTCCTCGTCGGCGTCGTCGCCACCTGTGTGCAGATCTACTCGACCGGCTACCTCCGCGAGGACCCGCGCTACCCCTCGTACGCCGCGCTCGTCTCCCTCTTCACCTCCGCGATGCTGCTCGTCGTCTACTCCGGCGACCTGATGGTGCTCCTGGTCGGCTGGGAGATCATGGGCATCTGCTCGTACTTCCTCGTCGGCCACTACTGGGAGACGCCCGAAGCGCGGGCCGCCTCCCTGAAGGCCTTCCTCGTCACCAAGCTCGGTGACGTCCCCTTCCTCATCGGTCTCTTCGCGCTCGCCACCGACGCGGGCACGTTCCGGATCACCGGCGTCCTCGGCGCGGTCGCGCGCGGCGAGCTCGACCACCCCACCGTGATCGCGCTGCTGCTGCTCGCCGGTGTGGCGGGCAAGTCGGCCCAGTTCCCGCTGCACACCTGGCTCCCGGACGCCATGGCCGGCCCCACCCCCGTCTCCGCGCTCATCCACGCGGCGACGATGGTCGCCGCCGGCATCTACTTCACGGCCCGGCTGCTGCCCGTCTTCGCCGCCTCCGCCGCCGCGATGACGGTGCTCGCCGTGATGGCCGCGATCACGATGGTCGGCTCGGCGCTCGCCGCGCTCGCCCAGGACGACATCAAGCGGGTCCTCGCCTACTCGACGATCGGTCAGCTCGGCTACATGGCCGGCGCCCTGGCCGTCGGCGACCGCGGGTCCGCCGTCTTCCACCTCCTCTCGCACGGCGCCTTCAAGGCCCTGCTCTTCCTCGCCGCCGGCACCGTCATCCACGCCGCCGGTACGAACTCGCTGACCGCCATGTCCCGGATGAGCGGCCTCGCGAAGCGCATCCCGGACGCGTACTGGACGATGACCGTCGCCCTGCTCGCGCTCGCCGCGATCCCGCCCTTCGCCGGCTTCTTCTCCAAGGAGGCCGTCCTGGTGGCCGCCGAGCACACCGCGCTCGGGGACCGGACCGTCGCCCCCGCAGGGGCCGGCTGGACCGTCCTCGTCGCCGGGCTGCTGACCGCCTTCCTCACCGCCGCGTACGCGCTCCGCCTCTGGCTGCGGACCTTCCGCGGCCGAGGCGCCGAGGCTCCGGACCACGGTCGCCAGCCGATCGCCATGACCTCCGTCCTGTGGGTGCTCGCGATCCCGTCCCTGGGCTTCGGCCTGACCGTCACGTACCTCGACGACTGGTTCGACGGGAACGCCCTCACCCCGACCGTCACCACGGCCGTCCTCGGCACCGGCCTCGCCGCCGCCGGCGCCGTGATCACGTACGCGGTCTGGCGCACCCTCGCCGCCAGGACCCCGGTGACGGCCGCCGCCCAGGCGCCCGCCCCGCACGTGGCCCACCCGGACGCCGACGCCGGTCTCGTCGAGGCCGAGGCGCTGCACCTGCCGCACCCCGCCGAGGACCCGGCCGACCCCGGCCGCGCCCTCCTCGGCCCGCTGCACGGTCCCGCCGCCGACGGCTTCCACCTGGACGCCGTCTACCGGACGGCGTTCGTCCGCCCCGTCCTCGCCGCCGCCTCCCTGGTCCGGTTCCTGGACCGCGAGGTCGTCGACACCTACGTCCGCGCCGCGGGCACCTCCGCCAAGGGGCTCGGCTGGCTCGTCCGCCGCGCCCAGACCGGCAACGTGCAGACCTACCTCAGCGCCCTGCTCGCCGGCTCCGTCGTCCTGGCGATCGTCGCCGTCGCCCTCGCCAACGCCGCCGCCGGAGCGTGAGCCGTGATCGATATCAGCGAATCCGTGATGCAGTTCCTTCTGGCGTTGATCGTCGCCGGACCGCTCCTCGGCGCGGCCGCCGCCCTTCTCCCCGCCCCGCCGGGGCTGAAGGGGAAGTCCCCGGACCAGGCCGTGCTCCGCCACGGCGTCACCGTCACCGGTGTGATCCTGCTTGCCGCGATCGTCCTCGCGCTCGGCTTCGACCACGACCAGCCGTCGAGGATGCAGGCCACGACGGACATCAGCTGGATCCCCGCACTCGACGTGCGGATCCACCTCGGTGTCGACGGCATTTCCCTCCCCCTCCTGGTCCTGACCGCGCTCCTGAGCTTCCTCTGCGCGCTGTACTCCTCCTTCAAGATGCCGAGCGGCCCTTCCCCCAAGGGCTTCGTCGCGCTGCTCCTCGTCCTGGAGTCCGGCACCCTCGCCACGTTCGCCGTCCTCGACCTGGTCCTGTTCTTCCTGGCCTTCGAGATGGTCCTCATCCCGATGTACTTCCTCATCGCCCGCTGGGGCGGCGAGGGCAAGCAGGCCGCGGCCTGGAAGTTCATCCTCTACACGCTGCTCGGCTCCGTCGTCATGCTGCTCGGCCTGCTCCTCATCGGTGTGAAGGCGGGCACGTTCGACATGGTGGCACTGGCCACTGACAACGGCCGTGGACTGACCACGTCCGTGCAGGTCATCGCCGTTCTCGCGATCGGCGTCGGGCTCGCGGTGAAGACCCCGATGTGGCCGCTGCACAGCTGGCTCCCGGACGCCCACACCGCCGCCCCGACGGTCGGCTCGGTCCTCCTCGCCGGCGTCCTGCTCAAGATGGGCACGTACGGCTTCGTCCGGATCGTCCTGCCGATCGCCCCCGACGGCATGCGGATCCTCGCCCCCTACCTGGCCGCCTTCGCCGTCGCCGGGATCATCTACGGATCGCTCGCCTGCCTCGCCCTCGTGCGGCCCGGCAACAAGGGCGACCTCAAGCGCCTCATCGCGTACTCCTCCGTCGGCCACATGGGCTTCGTGCTCCTCGGCATCGCCACCATGACCCCCACCGGGGTCAACGGCGCGCTCTTCGCCAACGTCGCCCACGGCCTCGTCACCGGCCTGCTGTTCTTCCTGGTCGGCGCGGTCAAGGACCGGTACGGCACCGCCGACCTCGACACCCTCGCCGGGGCCACCGGCGCCGCCCTCTACGGCCGCGCCCCGCGGCTCGGCGCCCTCCTCGCCTTCGCCGCCGTCGCCTCCCTCGGCCTGCCCGGCCTGGCCGGCTTCTGGGGCGAGATGCTGGCCCTGTTCGGCGCCTTCGAGCCCGCCGAGGGCCTCAGCCGCCCCGCCTTCCTCACCTTCATGGCGATCGGCGCCTTCGGCACCCTCCTCACCGCCGCGTACCTCCTGCTCGTCGTCCGTCGCGTCTGCATGGGCGGCCCCCGCCCCGCCGGGGAGACGCCGATCGCCGACGTCCAGGGGTACGAGTTCGCCGCCTGGACCCCGCTCGTCGCCCTCACCGTCCTCGCCGGCCTCTGGCCCGCGGTCCTCCTCGGACTCACCGACCCAGCCGTCCAGAAGCTCCTCGCCGGAGGCACCCGATGACC
Source organism: Streptomyces sp. CB02980 (assembly GCF_014451325.2). GTDB lineage: Bacteria > Actinomycetota > Actinomycetes > Streptomycetales > Streptomycetaceae > Streptomyces. The sequence continues at coordinate 75,778 of NZ_JACSCH020000007.1, forward strand.
CCAGTGACGGCGTTCGCCGGCGAGTCGCTCGTCCAGTCCGTCGACTGGCTCACGATCGCGCCCCCCACCCTCACGGCCGTGGTCGCCCTCGTCGTGCTCGTCGCCGACCTGTTCGTCCCCGAGGAGCGCAAGCGGCTCCTCGGCTGGACCGCGATCGCCGGCCTCGTCGCCGCCCTCGCCCTCCTCGTCCCCCTGCGGGCCGGCGACCGCTCCACCTTCTGCCTCGGCGCGGACACCCAGGTCGGCGCGTGCAGCTACACGGCCGACCACTTCACCCTGGTCATCCAGCTGCTCGTGCTCGGCGGCGCGCTCGTGACGGCGCTGCTCTCCCTCACCGAGACCCGCGAGAGGCTCCCGGCCGGCGAGTACTGGTTCCTGCTGCTCTCCTCGGCCGCCGGAGCCGCCCTGCTGCCCGCCTCGCGGGACCTCGCGACCCTGGTCGTCGCCCTCGAGGTGGCCTCGCTGCCCGCCTTCGCGCTCGTCGGCCTCAAGCGCGGCGACCGCATGTCCGGCGAGGCCGCGCTCAAGTTCTTCCTGTCGTCCGTGACCGCGACCGCCGTCACCCTGCTCGGCGTCAGCTTCGTGTACGCGGCGACCGGCACCCTCCACCTCACGGAGCTCGCCCAGTCACTCGACGACGTCCCCGGCCGGCTCCAGACGCTCGCCGAGGCGGGCGTGGCCCTCACCCTCGTCGGCTTCGCCTTCAAGACGGCCGCCGTCCCCTTCCACTTCTGGGTGCCGGACACCTACGTCGGCGCCCCGCTGCCCGTAGCCGCCTACCTGTCGGTGGTCGGCAAGGCCGTCGGCTTCACCGGGCTCATCCTGGTGACGGTCGTCGCCTTCCCCTCGTACGCCGATGTGTGGGGCCCGGCGCTCGCCGTCCTCGCCGCGCTGACCATGACCGTCGGCAACGTCGCCGCCCTCCGGCAGCTGCCCACGCGCGCGTGGAGCGCGGTCCGGCTGCTCGCCTGGTCCTCCGTCGCCCAGGCCGGCTACCTGCTCGTGCCGATCGCGGCCGCCGCGTACTCCAGTGACGACCAGATCGGCGCCACCGTCGCGTACGCCCTGATGTACGCCGTGGTGAACCTCGGCGCGTTCGCGGTCGTCGCGCTCGTCGCCCGCCGGCACCCCGAGAACCGGATCGCGGACTACCGGGGCCTGTACGCGACGAGCCCCGCCGCCGCCCTCGCGCTCGCCTTCTTCCTCCTGAATCTGGCCGGTTTGCCCCCGGGTATCATCGGCCTCTTCGCCAAGGTGACCGTCTTCTCGGCGGCCGTCGACGCGGGACTCGGCTGGCTGGCCGTGATCATGGGCGTCAACGTCGTGATCGGGCTGTACTACTACCTCCGCTGGACGGCACTGCTGTTCCGCACGCCGGAGGGAGCGGTGCGGCAGGCGTCTGCCGGGACCCCCGTCCCCCACACGGTCCCCGCGCCGATCACCCTGGCGATCGTGCTGACCGCCGCAGCCGGAGTCGTCCTGTCGGGCTACCCGCAGATCGCGCTCCGCTTCGCGGCGAACAGCCTGTTCTGACCCCCCACCACGCAACACCAGGAGCGAGAAACACCGTGCTGAACGGATTCAAGGACTTCATACTTCGCGGGAACGTCATCTCGATGGCCATCGGTCTGGCCGTCGGAACGGCGTTCACGGCCGTCGTCACCGGCTTCAGCAAGGCCTTCATCACCCCGCTCATCGGTCTCGCGACCGGCTCCGTCGGCAACTTCAACGACGCGCAGTTCCACGTCGGCAAGACCGTCTTCCCCTACGGTCTCGCCATCTCCGCCGCCATAGCCTTCGTCATCACCGCCGCGGTCCTGTACTTCCTGATCGTCGCCCCGCTGGCGAAGGTCCAGGAGCGGTTCGCGAAGGAGGAGGCGGCCGACCCGAAGTCCGAGAAGCGCGACTGCCCCCGCTGCTTCACGGAGATCCCGGCCATCGCCTCCCGCTGCGCCCACTGCACCAGCGAGGTCGAGCCCATCGCCACCACCCTGGAGAAGCTCGGGATCCCGGCGGCCCGCTGACCGCCTCCCGCCGGCCCTCCCCGCCGATCACCCGAACGGCCCACACCCCGCCACCTGCGCCCCCGGTGCGGCCGGGGGAACCCGAACCTCCCGCCTGGCGTTGACCAGTACGGAAGGGTCCACTGGACGAGTGGATATGACCACGAAGCAAAGGGTTCCCCTGCCGCACCACTTGGAGGGCGTACCGTGCACCGCCGGCACAACGGGCTGAGGACCGCCGTACTCCTCGGAGGGCTCTCCGCCCTCATCATCGTCATCGGCAGCTTCTTCGGCCGTACGGGACTGATCGTCGCGCTCTTCGTGGCGCTCGGCACCAACGCGTACGCGTACTGGAACAGCGACAAGCTGGCGCTGCGGGCCATGCGGGCCCGTCCGGTCAGCGAGTTCGAGGCCCCCGCGCTCTACAAGATGGTGCGGGAGCTCTCCACGCAGGCGCGTCAGCCCATGCCGCGGCTCTACATCTCCCCGACCCAGGCACCCAACGCCTTCGCGACCGGCCGCAACCCGCGGAACGCGGCGGTGTGCTGCACCGAGGGCATCCTCGCGATCCTCGACGAGCGCGAGCTGCGCGGGGTCATCGGTCACGAGCTGAGCCATGTCTACAACCGGGACATCCTCATCTCCTCGGTCGCCGGAGCGCTCGCCTCCGTGATCATGTTCCTGGTCAACTTCGCGTGGCTGATCCCGGTCGGCCGCTCCAGCGACGACGACGGACCGGGCATCCTCGGCTATCTCCTGGTCCTCATCCTCGGCCCGATCGCCGCCTCGATCATCCAGCTCGCCATCTCCCGCTCCCGCGAGTACGAGGCCGACGCCTCCGGGGCCCAGCTCACCGGCGACCCGCTCGCCCTGGCCAGCGCCCTGCGGAAGCTGGACGCCGGTACCAAGCAGCTGCCGCTGCCCGCCGAGCCCCGGATCGAGACCGCGAGCCACATGATGATCGCGAACCCGTTCGGGCCCGGAAAGGGCGTGTCCAAGATGTTCTCCACCCACCCGCCGATGGCCGAGCGGATCGCCCGGCTCGAACAGATGGCAGGTCGACGCCCGTGAAGACGATCCTCAACATCATCTGGCTGATCCTCTGCGGATTCTGGATGTTCCTGGGCTACATGCTCGCGGGCGTCCTGCTCTGCATCACGATCATCGGCATCCCCTTCGGACTCGCCGCGTTCCGCATCGGGATCTACGCGCTGTGGCCCTTCGGGTACACGGTCGTGGACCGCCGCGACGCGGGCGCGCCCTCCTGCGTGGGCAACGTCCTGTGGCTGATCCTGGCCGGCTGGTGGCTCGCCCTCGGTCACATCACCACCGGCATCGCCCTCTGCATCACGATCATCGGCATCCCGCTCGGCATCGCGAACTTCAAGATGATCCCGGTGTCGCTGCTGCCGCTCGGCAAGGAGATCGTCCCCACGGAGCAGGCGTACGGATACGCGGCCCGCTAGTGCAGAACCCCCGATACGCGCTCCTCTCCGGCTCGTACGCCGTCGCCCTCTGCAAGGACGTCGACGGCCTGTACGGGGAGCCCGTACCGGTGCCGCCCGTGCGCTACGAGCTCCGCGGCTGCGAGCCGCGCGGGGAGCTGGCCAGGGCCGTCACCGAGGCGCTCGTGGAGGGCACGGCACCGCTCGGCACGCTGGACGTGGAGGTTCCCGACGGCCTGTGGCGCCTCGAAGGGGTCCGCGTCCTCGGCGCGCGCGGAGACGCCGTGACCGTCGAGACGACGGGCGGCCCGCGCCGCCGGGCCCACGGCTCGCACCCGGCCCGCTGCGCCAATCTGATACGGGTCTCGCCCGAGCCGCCGCCGGAGGTCACCCACACCGAGGTCACCTTCCTCGGCTGCTCCCCGCGCGGGGCGCTGCGGGACGCGCTGGCCGCCGGGGCGGAGGAGTTCGGGACGGTCGACTACCACGTCCTGGCCTGGGCGGGGGATCTGCACCACGGCGGCGAGGCGGGCCGCATCACCGGCTGGGACACCGCGGCCGGCCACCGCGGCCTGGTCGACCTGACCGTGGCCTTCCCCCGCGCGCGGCTCGTGCCGCCTCAGACCCGCGAGGTCTGGGACCTGTTCTTCGGCGGCAGGCCCGCCGAGCCCGGCACCTGGCGGCGGTTCACCGGCGCGGCGCGCGGCGAGTGGCTGAGGCAGGCCGCCCGCCGGCCGCACGGCGCGCCGGAGATCACCCCGGGGGGCACGTACGACCTCGACGGGACGGATGTCGTCGACGAGGTCTCCTTCCTGTGCGCCCTCGGGGAGGCCGTGTACGGCCCCGGCCGGGGGCCCGGTGCCGAGGCCGGGGTGTTCGGGGAGGAGTGGGCGGGCATCACGCTCGTCTGGCACCGGGCCGACGTGGCCCGCGCCTGCCTGGGCGTCCAGCCGTGGCTCGGACAGCGTCCCGCGACCTTCCAGGAGCTGGCCGACGCCCTCAGGAAGGCGGGGGTACGGCTCGTCCTCGACTGATCGCCCACGCCACCACGCCCGCGGCGACCACTCCGGACCCCGCGAGGACGGCGCCGAGCGGCAGCGCGAAGGCGAGCGCCGCGCACCCGGCGAGCCCGAGCGCGGCGAGCGGCCGGCGGGCGGGTTCCAGGGTCCAGGCGGAGGCGTTCGCGATGCCGTAGTAGACGAGCACCCCGAAGGACGAGAAGCCGATCGCGCCCCGCACGTCCGCCGTCGCCGCGACGACGGCGACCACCGCGCCCACCGCGAGCTCGGCCCGGTGCGGTACCCGGAAGCGGGGGTGGACGGCCGCGAGCGCGGTCGGCAGATAGGCGTCCCTGGCCATCGCGAGGGTCGTACGGGACACCCCGAGGATCAGCGAGAGCAGCGAGCCGAGGGCCGCGACGGCCGCGCCCACCGCGACCACCGGCACCAGCCATGCCGCGCCCGCCGCCCGGGCGGTGTCCGTCAGCGGCGCGGGGGAGGCGGCGAGGGCCTCGGGGCCGAGGACGGTGAGCACGCTGACCGCGACGAGCGCGTAGACGGCGAGCGCGATGCCCAGCGCGAGGGGCACGGCCCGGGGGATCGTTTGGGCCGGTTCGCGGACCTCCTCGCCGAGCGTGGCGATGCGCGCGTACCCCGCGAATGCGAAGAAGAGCAAACCCGCGGCCTGCAGCACCCCGCCGGTGGTGAGCTCCGCGCCGAGGGAGAGCGGGGTCGTCCCGCCGGCCCGGAGGCCGACCGCGACGACCGCGACGAGGACTGCGAGAACGAGCCCCACGATCACCCGTGAGAGCAGCGTCGACTTCTGAACTCCCCGGTAGTTGACGGCTGTCAGGGCCACGACGGCGGCCACCGCCACCAGGTGTGCGTGCTCCGGCCACACGTACGCGCCGACGGTCAGTGCCATGGCCGCGCAGGAGGCCGTCTTGCCGACCACGAACGCCCAGCCGGCGAGGTACCCCCAGAAGGATCCGAGGCATTCGCGACCGTACACATAGGTGCCGCCCGAACTGGGGTACCGGGCCGCGAGCCGAGCCGAGGCCATGGCGTTGCAGTACGCGACGACGGCGGCGATCCCGAGCGCGAGGAGCAGCCCGCCCCCGGACCCGGCGGCCGCCGTGGCGGGCCCGAGCGCGACGAAGATCCCGGCCCCGACCATGGCGCCGAGCCCGATCACGACCGCGTCGAAGACACCGAGGGACCGGCGCAGCTCAGCACTCATGCGCCGCAGCCTAGGGGGTGTCCTGCCGATCAGGCCGGGCTCGCGGCTCCGGCCCGCGCCTCGTCGCCCTGGAGCCCCGTCTCCCTCAAGGTGATGTTGAGTCGCCCGGCAAGCCCGAGTGCGGGATCGGCCGTCCCCGGCCGGACCTTCGGCACCCCGTGATGGACCCACCGCGAAGCCCCGCCGAACACGAACAGATCACCGGAGACCAGCTCGACGTCCTGGTACGGCCGTCCCCGGCCCTCCTCGTTGCCGAAGCGGAACACGCATCGGTCACCGAGGCTCAGGGACACCACCGGCGCGCCCGAACGCTCCTCGCGGTCCTGGTGCATGCCCATCCGCGCCCCCGGCGCGTAGAAGTTCACGAGCGCGGTGTCGGGAGTGAATCCGCCGTCGTCCCCGTAGGCCTCGACGAGCGCCTCCCGGCCCAGGCTCACGAGCCAGTCGGGCAGCGGAACCCCGAAGGAGTCGAGATAGCGATACGGCACCCATTGCCGGCCCAGGCACAGCGACCGCACCGACATGACCCCGCCACCGGGCAGCACGGTCTGCCGGTACGGCACGGGCCCCCGCCCCCACTCCCGGCAGACGTCGACCAACTCCCGCTGCCGCGCGAGCGGGAGCCACGCGGGCACGTGTACCGCGCCGGGCGCGATCGTGGCCCGCGCGCGGGGAAACAGCCCCTCGGTCACACCGGAGCTCCCTCCAGGCCGAGGAGCCGCTCCTTGCGGTCGAGCCCCGCGGCGTACCCGCGCAGACTGCCGTCGGCCCCGATCACCCGGTGGCAGGGCCGCACCACGAGCAGCGGATTGCGCCCGATCGCGGTCCCCACGGCCCGTACACCGGCGCCGGGGGAGCCGACCCGCCGGGCGATCTCCCCGTACGAGACGGTCGTGCCGTACGGGATCTCCTCCAGGGCCCGCCAGACGCGCCGCTGGAACTCGGTCCCGGCGTCGCTGTCGAGCGGCAGGTCGAACCGGTCGCGCCGGCCGGCGAAGTACTCGCCGAGCTGCCCGGCGACCTCGGCGAAGGCCTCGGGCGCCAGGGTCCACCCGTCCTCGACCTCGACGGCGCCCTTCTGCCCCGGCAGGGACAGCGAGCGCAGCACGGCACGGCCCCCTTCGGCGAGCTGTCCGACAAGCAGCATCTCGCCCAGGGGGCCGTCGACGTACGCGTACACGGTCATGGCTGGTTCCTCTCCCCGCACGGGTCTTCCACGTCCAGTGTGCGGGGCCCGCCGCGCCTCGGGCTGGCGGTATTCGGACACGAGCCTCACGACCCGTTACGAGGTCAGCGGTAGTTCACGAACTGGATCGCGAAGTCGAAGTCCTTGCCCTTGAGCAGCGTCTGCACGGCCTGCAGGTCGTCCCGGCTCTTCGAGCTGACCCGCAGCTCGTCACCCTGGACCTGCGCCTTGACGCCCTTGGGGCCCTCGTCGCGGATGGCCTTCGCGACCTTCTTGGCGTTCTCCTGGGAGATGCCCTCGGTGACCGACGCGAAGAGCTTGTACTCCTTGCCGGACAGCTGCGGCTCGCCCTCGACGTCCAGCGACTTCAGCGAGATGCCCCGCTTGATCAGCTTGGTCTGGAAGATGTCGAGGATCGCCATGACGCGCTCCTCGCCGTTGGCCTGCATGAGGATCTTCTCGCCCGACCACGAGATCGAGGCGTTGGTTCCCTTGAAGTCGTAGCGCTGCGAGATCTCCTTCACGGCCTGGTTGAGGGCGTTGTCGACCTCCTGCCGCTCGACCTTGGACACGATGTCGAAACTGGAGTCGGCCATGACTCGTGGCTCCTTGCTCGGATGCTGGGGGTACAGCCCAAAGCCTAGGGGGTGAGTCACGGCCCGAACCGCTGATCAATCCGGTGGCGAACCACCCTCTGGGATCAGGTATCGTTTACGTCGTTGCCACGGAACACCGCCGAAAAGCGGCTCCACGGCAGCAGTCTCATGGCGATGTGCCCGAGTGGCCAATGGGAGCGGACTGTAAATCCGTCGGCTTAGCCTACCCAGGTTCGAATCCTGGCGTCGCCACGCGAAACGGAAGGTCCCCGGTGCTTGCACCGGGGACCTTCCTTCGTTTCCGGGAGTGGTGCCGGACCCGTCAGTTTCCGGCCACGTCCTTCACCGCGACCGAGAGCGGGGTCGAGCCCGCGATCAGTTCCAGGGTCAGGCCGGCCGTCGCCGGGGTGTCCAGGAGTTCGGCGATCGTCGCCGCCACGTCGTCGCGGGAGACCGGGCCGCGGCCCGTGCGGGCCTCCAGGCGGACCAGGCCGGTGCCCGCGTCGTTCGTGAGGCTGCCGGGGCGCAGGATCGTCCAGTCCAGGGCCGTACGGGAACGGACCTCGTCGTCGGCCGCGCCCTTGGCGCGCAGGTAGACGTCGAAGACCCCGTCGCCCGTGTGCGTGGCGTCCGCGCCCATCGACGACACGACGATGTACCGGCGTACACGCGCGCGTTCGGCCGCGTCGGCGAACAGGACCGCCGCCGCGCGGTCCACCGTGTCCTTGCGGTCCGCGCCGCTGCCCGGGCCCGCGCCGGCCGCGAAGACGGCCGCGTCGGCGCCCTGGAGCACGGCGGCGACCATCTCGACCGACGCCGACTCCAGATCGAGGACGACGGGCTCGGCCCCCGCGTCCCGCAGGTCGCCGGCCTGTTCCGGTCTGCGGATGATCCCCGCGACCTCGTGCCCGTGCGCCGAGAGCAGCCTCTCCAGGCGCCGGGCGATCTGTCCGTGTCCTCCAGCGATGACGATGCGCATACTCACGACCGTACGACGGGACCGGCCGGAGGGCTTCCCGGCTCGGGCGGCCGCTCCGGACGTGCCTGGCGGGGCAGGTCGAGCGCCGCCGCCGAGTCGCAGTACTCGCGCACCGCGCTCGTCCGGGCCACCACCCGCCCCCGGTGCACCACGATCCGGCTGTACGCGAGGGACAGCACGCCCGACAGGCGCTCGCCGCGCACCGCGAGCAGCTCCGCCGGGAAGCCTGCCTCGACCCGCACCTCCGGCAGCCCCATCGCCGCCCGCGCCTCGGCGCTCACCGCCGCGTACGCCTCCTCCGCCGGCAGCCCTCCGAGCGAGGCGAGGAGGTACGCCGCCTCCAGCGGATCGCCGCGCCCCACCGGGTTGGCCACGTCCCGCATCGCCCCGCTGCCCGCCGCGACCCGCACCCCGGCCGCCCGCAGCAGCCGTACCGGCGCCGCGCCGCGCAGCTCCGTACCCGCGCAGCCGCCCTGCGGCAGGCACACCACGGTCACGCCGGCCGCCGCGAGCCCGTCCGCCGCCCGCCGCGCCACGTCGGAGGGGAGCCGGCCGAGGCCCGCGCACGGTCCGATCGTCACGCCGGGCCGCAGCCCGCCGGCCATCGCCGCGAGCCGGGCGAGCCGGGCCGGGTCGTCCCCGTCGGTGTGCAGGTCGACCGGCACGCCGTGCTCGGCCGCGACCTCCAGGACCGCCTCCACGTACCCCGCCGGGTCCGGGTCGAGGTCCGGGCAGCCGCCCACCACCCCGGCGCCCATCTTCACCGCGTCCCGCAGCAGCGCGAGACCGTCCGCGCCGGCCACCCCGGTGAGCAGCCTCGGCACCGCGACCGCGGTGAGGTCCACGAGGCCGCGCAGGGAGCGCCGGGCCTGGAGGACGGCTTCGAGCGGGCCGAGCCCGTGGACGTCGCCGATCCGGACGTGCGCGCGCTGCGCGGTCGCGCCGTGGCCGAGCTGGAGCAGCGCCGCCTCGGTGGCCCGGCGCTGCACCTCCTCGGCGGCGTACGAGACGGGCCCGGGGGAGTCCGCGGAGAGCGCGGTGTCGGAGTGGGCGTGGGGTTCGGCGGCGGCGGGCAGCAGCAGATAGCCGGCGAGGTCCACGCGCGCGCCCACGGCGGTGAGGCTGCCGGCCGTGCCGACCGCCTCGATCCGGCCGCCGACGAGCCGTACGTCCACGGTCCGTCCGTCGGTGAGCCGTGCGTGGGAGAGCAGGAGCGAGGTCGAGTCGGCCGTCGTGGCGGCCCCGTCCTCGGGCGGCTGGGGCTGCTTGCTTTCGGCTGACATCGGGGCTCCTCAAGGCTCCTCAAGATCAAGATCACGAAGCGTGGGGCAGAGCCTAGGGGCGCTCGGACCGAGCTTCGAGGAGGAGCGCAATAGTCGTACCGATGAGGCCACGAGTGGCGTACGGGACGCCTGGTGAGGGCGGTCGCGAGGGCGCCGCGAAACGGATTTGGGTGATGGGCCGGAGACCGTGTAATGTCTTCCTCGCTCGCCCCAATAGCTCAGTCGGTAGAGCGTCTCCATGGTAAGGAGAAGGTCTACGGTTCGATTCCGTATTGGGGCTCTGGTGAGAAGGACCCGTCTTCGGACGGGATCCGGATCATCAAAGCGGTGTAGCTCAGTCGGTAGAGCAAGCGGCTCATAATCGCTGTGTCACCGGTTCAAGTCCGGTCACCGCTACACACGGTAGCCGATTGTGGGGTCGGTCCTTCGATCGGCTACTCTTTTATGCGTTCATCCGTCCCATCCGTCCAAGGAGCACTCACGTGGCTGCCACCGACGTCCGCCCGAAGATCACGCTGGCCTGCGTGGAGTGCAAGGAGCGGAACTACATCACCAAGAAGAACCGGCGTAACGACCCGGACCGTCTTGAGATGAAGAAGCACTGCCCCCGCTGCAACTCGCACACTGCGCACCGCGAGACGCGCTAATCAGGCTCGTACACGAGGCCGTCCCCACTCGGGGGCGGCCTCGTGTCGTTTGTCGGCAACAAATCCAGGAGGTATCGAGTCCATGGCGCTCGACCAGTCCTTCGTGGGCCGGACCTATCCGCCCACTCCGGCCTACGAGGTCGGCCGCGAGAAGATCCGCGAGTTCGCCGAGGCGATCGGAGACGCGAATCCCGCCTACGTCGACCAGGAAGCGGCCAAGGAACTCGGGCACCCCGATGTGATCGCTCCGCCGACGTTCGTGTTCGCCATCACGTTCAAGGCGGCCGGCGCGGTCGTCGAGGACCCCCAGCTGGGTCTCGACTACAGCCGGGTCGTCCACGGCGACCAGAAGTTCGTCTACACGCGGCCGGTGCGCGCCGGGGACCGGCTGTCGGTCACCTCCACCATCGAGGCGATCAAGTCCCTCGCGGGCAACGACATCCTGGACATCCGCGGCGAGGTCCACGACGAGTCCGGCGAGCACGTCGTGACCGCCTGGACGAAGCTCGTCTCCCGCGCACCCGAGGGGGCCTGACCATGACCGCGAAGATCGCCTACGACGAGGTCGAGGTCGGCACCGAGCTGCCCGCGCAGACCTTTCCCGTGACCCGCGCCACACTCGTCCGGTACGCCGGCGCCTCCGGGGACTTCAATCCCATCCACTGGAACGAGAAGTTCGCGGTGGAGGTCGGCCTCCCCGACGTCATCGCCCACGGCATGTTCACCATGGCCGAGGCGATCCGCGTCGTCACCGACTGGGCCGGCGACCCCGCCGCCGTCGTCGAGTACGGCGTCCGCTTCACCAAGCCCGTCGTCGTCCCCAACGACGAGACCGGTGCGCTGATCGAGGTCAGCGCCAAGGTCGCCGCCAAGCTGGACGACCAGCAGGTACGGGTCGACCTGACCGCGATGTGCGCGGGCCAGAAGGTCCTGGGCATGTCCCGGGCCGTGGTCCGGCTCGCGTAGTCGCACCGATCGCAGAACAGGGGTGGGCGGCCGCGGAGAGCGGCCGCCCACCCTTTCCGCTTGCCAAGTTAGTGAGTGAGCACTAACTTGGTTCACATGGTCAGGATGAGTGCGGAGGAGCGGCGCGAGAGCGTCATTCGCGCGGCGATGAGCGAGTTCAGCCGCGGCGGCTATTACGGCACGTCCACCGAGGCGATCGCCAAGCGCGTCGGCGTCTCGCAGCCGTACCTCTTCCGGCTCTTCCCGGGCAAGAAGGCCATCTTCCTGGCCGCATCCGAGCGCTGCATCAGCGACACGATCCGTGTCTTCGAGAAGGCCTCGGAGGGGCTGACCGGCCAGGAGGCCCTCCACGCCATGGCCTCCGCGTACACCCGGATCATCACCGAGGACCCCGACCGGCTCCTCATGCAGATGCAGGTGTACGTGACCGTCGCCGCCGCCGAGGCGGCCGGTGACCACGAGTTCGGCGAGGCCGTGCGGGCCGGCTGGACGACGCTCTGGGAGACCGTCCACCTCGCGCTCGGCGCCGACGCCGACGAGACCACGACCTTCCTGGCGTACGGGATGCTCATCAACACCCTCGTCGCCATGGGCTTTCCGCCCGAGCACCGGGTCTGGGAGGGGTTCTACCCCTCCGTCCGGCGCCCCGGCGGTCCGGAGGAGTAGCGCCGCCGCCCGCCTTCGCGCGTCCCGGCCCTTCATGAACACGACGGGCGACTCATGGGCACGAAAGTTAGTCAGTAATAACTAACCTGAGATCTGAGGGGCAGTAATGAACCAGCCAGCAGCCCGCCGCGGTTCCGCCGCCTGGGCACTCGTCATCACCAGCGCCGCCGGCTTCATGGCGGCCCTCGACAACCTCGTCGTCACCACCGCCCTCCCCTCGATCCGCGAGGACCTGGGCGGAGCACTGCACGACCTCGAATGGACGGTGAGCGCGTACACCCTCACGTTCGCCGTCCTGCTGATGTTCGGCGCGGCCCTCGGCGACCGCTTCGGCCGCCGCCGCCTCTTCCTCGTCGGACTCACCGTCTTCACCGGCGCCTCCGCCGCGGCCGCCCTCGCCCCCGGCATCGACGCGCTGATCGCCGCCCGCGCCGTCCAGGGCGTCGGCGCCGCGATCATGATGCCGCTCACGCTCACCCTGCTCACCGCGGCCGTCCCGGCCGCCAAGCGCGGCATGGCCTTCGGCATCTGGGGCGCCGTCCAGGGACTCGCCGTCGCCTCGGGCCCCCTCATCGGCGGCGTCCTCACCGAGCACCTCTCCTGGCAGTGGATCTTCTGGCTGAACGTCCCGCTCGGCCTCGCCCTGCTGCCGCTCGCCCGGCTGCGCCTCGCCGAGTCGCACGGCACCGGCGCCCGCCTCGACATCGCCGGCACGCTCCTCGCCAGCGGCGGCCTCTTCGGCATCGTGTACGGGCTGATCCGCGGCCCGATCGACGGCTGGACCTCCCTGACCGTCCTCACCGGACTGATCGCCGGCACCGCGCTCATCGGCGGATTCATCCACCACGGCATACGCGCCAAGGCGCCGATGCTGCCCATGCGGCTTTTCCGCAACCGCGCCTTCGCCGGGATCAACGCGGCCAGCCTGCTGATGTTCCTCGGCATGTTCGGCTCGATCTTCCTGCTCAGCCAGTACATGCAGGGCGTCCTCGGCTACTCGCCCACCGAGGCCGGGCTGCGGATGCTGCCCTGGACCGGTATGCCGATGATCGTCGCGCCGCTCGCGGGCGCCCTCTCCGACCGCGTCGGCGGCCGCCCGGTCGTCGCCGCGGGCCTCGCCCTCCAGGCGATCGGCCTCGCCTGGTTCGCGCTCGTCCTGACCCCCGACGCCTCGTACGCCGCCCAGCTCCCCGCCCTCGTCGTGAGCGGCATCGGCATGGCGCTGTACTTCGCACCGGCGGCCAACCTGGTGATGTCCAGCGTCCGCCCGTCCGAGCAGGGCATCGCCTCCGGCGCCAACAACGCGCTGCGCGAGGTCGGCGGCGCGCTCGGCGTCGCCGTGATGGCCTCGATCTTCGCCGCCCAGGGCGGCTACGAGTCCGGCCAGAGCTTCGTCGACGGCCTGCTGCCCGCGCTGTGGGTCGGCGCCGGGGCGGTGGCCCTCGGCGCGGTGGCGGTGCTGTTCGCGCCGTCGCGGCGCCAGGAGGCCCGGCGGAAGGCGGAGGGGGCGACCGAGGCGGAGGCCGGGGAGAAGGACCTGGTCGCCGTGTGAACGGCCCCCGCGCCGTCCCGGCCGGGAGACGAAACGTCTCCCGGCCGGGACGGCCCCGTACCCTTGAGCCCGTGCAGCCTCTTCTCGACGCCCCCCTCGCGCCCCTGACCACCTTCCGGCTCGGCGGTCCCGCGACCCGGCTCGTCACCGCCACCACGGACGACGAGGTGGTCGCGGCCGTTCGCGAGGCCGACGCCACGGGGACGCCGCTGCTGATCATCGGCGGCGGGTCCAACCTCGTCATCGGCGACAAGGGCTTCGACGGCACCGCCCTGCGGATCGCGACCACGGGCTTCGCCCTCGACGGGACGAGGCTGGAGCTCGCCGCCGGTGAGGTCTGGACGGACGCCGTCGCCCGCACCGTCGAGGCCGGGCTCGCCGGGATCGAGTGCCTGGCCGGCATCCCCGGCTCGGCCGGCGCGACCCCGATCCAGAACGTCGGCGCGTACGGGCAGGACGTCTCCGCCACCGTGACCGAGGTCGTCGCCTACGACCGGCGCGCCGAGGAGACCGTCACCCTCACCAACGCCGAGTGCGCCTTCTCGTACCGCCACAGCCTCTTCAAGGACCACCCCGACCGGTACGTGGTGCTGCGGGTCCGCTTCGAGCTGGAGGACGCGGACGGCCTGTCCGCGCCGATCAAGTACGCCGAGACCGCCCGCGCCCTCGGCGTCGGGGCGGGCGACCGGGTGCCGCTCGCGCAGGCCCGCGAGACCGTCCTGCGGCTGCGCGCCGGCAAGGGCATGGTCCTGGACCCGGCGGACCACGACACCTGGTCCGCGGGCTCCTTCTTCACCAACCCGATCCTCACGGCGGGGGAGTACGAGACCTTCCTCACGCGCGTGGCCGGGCGCCTCGGCGCGGACGTCACCCCGCCGGCCTTCCCCGCGGGCGGCGACGGCGCCGTGAAGACCTCCGCCGCCTGGCTGATCGACAAGGCCGGGTTCACCAAGGGGTACGGCTCCGGGCCCGCGCGGATCTCCACCAAGCACACGCTCGCGCTGACCAACCGGGGCGAGGCGACCACCGAGGACCTGCTCGCGCTGGCCCGTGAGGTCGTCGCCGGGGTCCACGAGGCGTTCGGGATCACGCTGGTCAACGAGCCCGTGACGGTCGGCGTCAGCCTCTAAAACGTTTGTGCGGGACCCGCGCGGGGCCGCAGTCTTTCGGGATGCGTCTCAAGGCCCGGGAGTACCGGATCCGCGCGGGGGAGCGCGAGCACCGGGTCGTCCGGCCGTGGCCCCCGTTGCGGCACACCACGGTCAACTCGCCCCTCCACGACCGCTGGGGCTATCTCGTCGGCGACCACGACGGCCTCGCCCGGCTCGCCGCGCTCTTCTCCTTCGCCGCGTTCTCCCGGCACACGCTCGTCCACGTCCCGCTGCGCGACAGCCTGCCGCGCGCCTACGCGCCGGGCACCCCCGTCGACCTCGTCCTCGCCCACCGGGACACCGGTGGCCTGCGCCCCTCCGCATGGCCCGCGCTGCGCGGCCGGCTCCGCGACGGGCGGCCGCTGACCCTCCGTACCGACGAGCGGCGCACCGCCGACCGCGCCGCCGCCTGGGAAGCGGCCCCCGAGCGGGTCGCCGGACGGCTCCGGCCCGCCGTGCACGCCCGCACGCTCTTCCTCTTCGGCGACCGGGACGTGCTCTGCGCCGCCGCAGGGGAGCTCGCCGTCGCGGCGGGACACGGGCCGCTGCACGAGCGGGCTCCGAAGGGCCACGACGTCCTGCTCGCCTCGCTGACCCCGTTCCTGGAGCAGCCCGCCTCCGGACGGGACCTCACCGAGGTGGACATCGGCTTCCAGGCCCGGCCCCCGCTGCACCGCTTCACCCCACCGGGACGGCCAGCCAGTCGTCGATCCCGGACAGCAGCTTCTCCCTGATGTCCTCCGGCGCCGCCGAGCCGCGGACCGACTGCCGGGCCAGTTCCGCCAGTTCCGGGTCCGTGAAGCCGTGGTGCCTGCGGGCGATCTCGTACTGCGCCGCCAGGCGGGAGCCGAAGAGCAGGGGGTCGTCCGCGCCGAGGGCCATCGGGACCCCCGCCTCGAAGAGCGTCCGCAGCGGGACGTCCTCGTGCTTCTCGTACACCCCGAGGGCCACGTTGGACGCCGGGCAGACCTCACAGGTCACCCCCCGCTCCGCGAGCTTGCGCAGCAGTCGCGGGTCCTCGGCGGACCGGACTCCGTGGCCGACCCGGGACGCCCGCAGATCGTCCAGACAGTCCCGTACGGACGCCGGACCCGTCAGTTCGCCGCCGTGCGGGGCCGCGAGCAGGCCGCCCTCGCGCGCGATGGCGAAGGCCCGGTCGAAGTCCCGCGCCAGGCCGCGCCGCTCGTCGTTGGAGAGCCCGAAGCCGACCACGCCCCGGCCCGCGAACCGCACGGCGAGCCGGGCGAGCGTCCGCGCCTCCAGGGGGTGCTTCATCCGGTTCGCCGCGACGAGCACCCGCATCCCGAGCCCGGTCTCCCGCGAGGCCGCGTCGACCGCGTCGAGGATGATCTCCAGGGCAGGGATGAGTCCGCCGAGGTGCGGGGCGTACGAGGTGGGGTCGACCTGGATCTCCAGCCAGCCGGAGCCGTCCCGGACGTCCTCCTGGGCCGCCTCGCGGACGAGCCGCTGGATGTCCTCGGGAGTGCGCAGGCAGGAGCGGGCGATGTCGTACAGCCGCTGGAAGCGGAACCAGCCGCGCTCGTCGGTCGCCCGCAGCTTCGGAGGCGTACCACTGCTCAGCGCCTCGGGAAGGTGCACGCCGTACTTGTCGGCCAGCTCGATCAGGGTGGTGGGCCGCATCGAACCGGTGAAGTGCAGGTGCAGATGGGCCTTGGGCAGCTGGGTGAGATCGCGGTAAACGTGCTCCATTGGCTGATCCTGCCGCACCCGAATGGACGAAGGCACCCCGTTTCCCCGATCGGGACCTTGCTAGAACGCAAAAACGGGCCCCCGGCTCCGAAGAACCGGGGGCCCGCGAGGAGTGCGATCAGTCCGTCGCCTCGGCGAGGAGCTTCTGCAGGCGGGACACGCCCTCCACCAGGTCCTCGTCACCCAGCGCGTACGACAGGCGCAGGTAGCCCGGCGTGCCGAAGGCCTCGCCCGGGACGACCGCGACCTCGGCCTCGTCCAGGATCAGGGCGGCCAGCTCGACGGAGGTCTGCGGGCGCTTGCCGCGGATCTCCTTGCCGAGCAGGGCCTTCACCGAGGGGTACGCGTAGAACGCGCCCTCCGGCGTCGGGCAGTACACGCCCTCGATCTCGTTGAGCATCCGCACGATCGTCTGGCGGCGACGGTCGAAGGCGGTCCGCATCTCCGCGACGGCGTCCAGGTTGCCCGAGACGGCGGCGAGGGCGGCGATCTGCGCCACGTTGCTCACGTTGGACGTGGCGTGCGACTGCAGGTTCGTCGCGGCCTTCACGACGTCCTTCGGGCCCACGATCCACCCGACGCGCCAGCCCGTCATCGCGTACGTCTTCGCGACACCGTTGACCACGATGCACTTGTCGCGCAGCTCGGGGACGATCGCCGGCAGCGAGGTGAACTTCGCGTCCCCGTAGACGAGGTGCTCGTAGATCTCGTCGGTGAGGACCCACAGGCCGTGCTCGACGGCCCAGCGGCCGATCGCCTCGGCGTCGGCCTCGGTGTACACCGCGCCGGTCGGGTTGGACGGCGAGACGAAGAGGACGACCTTGGTCCGCTCCGTACGGGCCGCCTCCAGCTGCTCCACCGACACCCGGTAGCCGGTGGTCTCGTCGGCCACGACCTCCACCGGGACACCGCCCGCGAGGCGGATCGACTCCGGGTACGTCGTCCAGTACGGCGCCGGGACGATGACCTCGTCGCCCGGGTCGAGGATCGCGGCGAACGCCTCGTAGATCGCCTGCTTGCCGCCGTTGGTCACCAGGATCTGGGAGGCTTCGACCTCGTAGCCGGAGTCGCGCAGCGTCTTGGCGGCGATGGCGGCCTTCAGCTCCGGCAGACCGCCGGCCGGCGTGTAGCGGTGGTACTTCGGGTTCTTGCAGGCCTCGATGGCCGCGTCGACGATGTAGTCCGGGGTCGGGAAGTCGGGCTCACCCGCGCCGAAACCGATCACCGGGCGCCCGGCGGCCTTGAGGGCCTTGGCCTTGGCGTCGACGGCGAGGGTGGCGGACTCGGAGATCGCACCGATCCGGGCGGAGACCCGACGCTCGGTGGGAGGGGTAGCAGCGCTCATACGGCCCATCGTCCCAGACCTCATCAAGGCCCGGCACACAGGTTTCACGGACCGGACAGGAACGGTCATTCCCGGTCGTACGCGCGTCCGACGGCAGGCCGGTCGTGGTTTCTGTTCGACGTGGGGGCCCCTGACCACGTATGCTCACTCCTCGTTGGCCCGCAGCAACCACATCTCACGATGCGGTACGTTGAGGGACACCAACAAAGGGTCGTAGCTCAATTGGTAGAGCACCGGTCTCCAAAACCGGCGGTTGGGGGTTCAAGTCCCTCCGGCCCTGCTACACACACCGCCAGGTGTTGTGCGCATGTACGTACTTCATTGCACCGCCGTGCGGCTCCACCCGGGCGCGGCACGGCCGACCCGGAATCAGGTGAGAGATCGTGACGGACGCCGTAGGCTCCATCGACATGCCTGATGCCGATGACGAGGCCTCCGAGTCGAAGAAGAAGTCCCGCAAGGGCGGCAAGCGCGGAAAGAAGGGCCCCCTGGGCCGTCTCGCGCTCTTCTACCGACAGATCGTCGCCGAGCTCCGCAAGGTCGTCTGGCCCACGCGCAGCCAGCTTTCGACGTACACCACCGTGGTGATTGTCTTCGTCGTCATCATGATCGGCCTTGTCACCGTGATTGACTATGGCTTCCAGGAAGCAGTCAAGTACGTCTTCGGCTGACTTTTTGTTCCACCCCATCTGTATCGCAGGAAGAAGCAGCCACCGTGTCTGACGCGAACCTGAACGACGCCTTCGAGTCCGAGTCCGTCGAGGACGAGCTGGACATCGTCGAGGCCGCCGACGAGGACCAGGCAGACGCTGCTGACGACGTTGCCGGCGAGGCCGCCGAGGAAGCCGCTCTCCAGGTCGAGGACGAGGACCAGGACGAGGCGGAGTCCGACGAGGACGCTGACGCCGAGGACGACGAGTCCGACGCCGAGGACGACGAGTCCGTCGCTGAAGGTGACGAGGACGACGAGTCCGTCGCCGACGAGGTCGAGGACGCCGAGGAAGAGACCGAGGAGGAGGCCGAGCCGGCCGCCCCGGTCGACCCGGTCGCCGCGCTCCGCGAGGAGCTGCGCACCCTGCCCGGCGAGTGGTACGTCATCCACACCTACGCGGGCTACGAGAAGCGTGTGAAGGCCAACCTCGAGCAGCGTGCCGTCTCGCTCAACGTCGAGGACTTCATCTACCAGGCCGAGGTCCCCGAGGAAGAGATCGTCCAGATCAAGGGCGGCGAGCGGAAGAACGTCAAGCAGAACAAGCTTCCCGGCTACGTTCTCGTCCGCATGGACCTGACGAACGAGTCCTGGGGCGTCGTCCGCAACACCCCCGGCGTCACCGGCTTCGTGGGCAACGCCTACGACCCGTACCCGCTGACCCTGGACGAGATCGTCAAGATGCTCGCCCCGGAGGCCGAGGAGAAGGCCGCCCGCGAGGCCGCCGAGGCCGAGGGCAAGCCGGCTCCGGCCCGCAAGCTGGAGGTCCAGGTGCTGGACTTCGAGGTCGGCGACTCGGTCACCGTCACCGACGGCCCCTTCGCCACCCTCCAGGCGACCATCAACGAGATCAACCCCGACTCGAAGAAGGTCAAGGGCCTCGTCGAGATCTTCGGTCGCGAGACCCCGGTCGAGCTCAGCTTCGACCAGATCCAGAAGAACTGATCTCACAAGTTTCCGACCAGGTCAGAGTGGCTCTTGCAGCCGCTCTGACCTGCTCGGTTTTTGGCCGCGCGCCTATACCCGTTATCGTTGTGCGGTATGCCTCCATCCGGATGACCGGATGGCGGGCTGAACACTCTCACTAGGACCCGGAGAGAGCAATGCCTCCCAAGAAGAAGAAGGTCACGGGGCTTATCAAGCTCCAGATCAACGCTGGTGCGGCCAACCCGGCCCCGCCGGTCGGTCCCGCGCTGGGCCAGCACGGCGTCAACATCATGGAGTTCTGCAAGGCCTACAACGCCGCGACCGAGTCGCAGCGTGGCATGGTCGTGCCGGTGGAGATCACGGTCTACGACGACCGCTCCTTCACCTTCATCACCAAGACTCCGCCGGCCGCCAGGCTGATCCTCAAGGCCGCTGGTGTGGACAAGGGCTCCGGCGAGCCGCACAAGACCAAGGTCGCCAAGCTCACGGCTGCCCAGGTCCGCGAGATCGCCACGGTCAAGCTCCCCGACCTGAACGCCAACGACCTGGACGCCGCGTCCAAGATCATCGCTGGCACCGCCCGTTCCATGGGCATCACGGTCGAGGGCTGATCACCCCCCCTCGTGACCTAGTGGTAGGGCCAGCGCCGGCCCGCACCACGACTCCACACCTGAACCAACAGGAGAAGCAGTGAAGCGCAGCAAGACCCTCCGCGCAGCGGACGCCAAGATCGACAGCGAGAAGCTCTACGCTCCTCTCGAGGCCGTCCGTCTCGCCAAGGACACCTCCAGCACGAAGTTCGACGGCACCGTCGAGGTCGCCTTCCGCCTGGGCGTCGACCCGCGCAAGGCCGACCAGATGGTCCGTGGCACCGTGAACCTTCCGCACGGCACCGGCAAGACCGCCCGGGTCCTGGTCTTCGCGACCGGTGACCGTGCCGAGGCCGCGATCGCCGCGGGCGCCGACATCGTCGGCTCCGACGAGCTCATCGACGAGATCTCCAAGGGCAACCGCCTGAACGAGTTCGACGCCGTTGTGGCCACCCCGGACCTCATGGGCAAGGTCGGCCGCCTCGGCCGCGTCCTCGGCCCGCGTGGTCTCATGCCGAACCCCAAGGTCGGCACCGTCACCCCCGATGTCGCCAAGGCTGTCAACGAGATCAAGGGCGGCAAGATCGAGTTCCGCGTCGACAAGCACTCGAACCTGCACTTCATCATCGGCAAGGTCTCCTTCGATGAGACGAAGCTGGTCGAGAACTACGCCGCGGCCCTGGACGAGATCCTTCGTCTGAAGCCGTCCGCCGCGAAGGGTCGCTACATCAAGAAGGCGACCATCACGACGACGATGGGCCCCGGCATCCCGCTGGACTCGAACCGCACCCGCAACCTCCTCGTCGAGGAGGACCCGGCCGCGGTCTGAGCCCTTCCGGCTCACTGAGTGGTCAGTCGGCCCCGCACCTCTTCGGAGGTGCGGGGCCGGCTTTTTGTTACGGTGCGAGGGACCGTACGAAGCTGTCCAAGGGGTGGGGGAACAGATGAACGTGTCCGTATGGAAGCGCGCGGGGGTCGCCGTGACGGCCGTGGCCGTCGTCACCGGAGTCGCGGGGTGTCAGGACGGGGACGGGAAGGCCGCGGGCGCGGACAAGGCGCAGACGCAGAGCCTCGGCGACATCACGAAGATCATCCGGACCGCCTACGAGAAGACCTCGGCCGCCAAGTCCGCGAAGATCCGGATGACGATGGACCTGCCGACCGGTCTCGAAGGCGGCGGCACCGTGGAGATGACCGGTGTCCAGGGCTGGGACCCGACCGTCATGGACATCACCGTCAAGGGCTCGATGCTGGGCGCGGCCAACGCCGGCGGCCCCGACACGATGCGCATGATCATGCTCGGCAACGTCATGTACATGGACATGGGTGCCGGGCAGGCCGCGCAGATGGACGGCAAGCGCTGGATGAAGCTCGACATGCAGGCCGCCGCTGCGGCCTCCGGCGACAAGGCCCTGTCGAAGTCGATGACCGGCGGCCTGGAGAACATGAACCAGGACCCGGCCAAGCAGCTGGCCCTGCTCCTCGACTCGCCCAACCTCAAGCACCTCGGTGCCGAGAAGGTCGACGGCGCCGAGACCCAGCACTACAAGGGCACGCTGACCCTGGAGCAGATGGTCGCCACCAACAAGTCCCTGGACGTGCTGTCCGAGAAGGACCGCGCGGACCTGGTCGAGAGCGTCAAGAAGGCCGGCATCACGGCGTACGACACCGAGGTCTGGGTCCGTGAGGACGGCTACCCGGCCCGGATGGACATCGGCATGAAGTCGGCGCAGGGCACCGTGAAGATGGGGATGCACTTCTCCGACTACGGCGCCGAGGCCGCCGTCCAGGCCCCGCCCGCCAAGGACACCGTCGACCTCTTCGAGATGCTGAAGGGCCTCGGCGCAGGGGGCGGACAGGTCTGATTTGCCCCCGGGCGTCTCGGTCGCGTACTCTTCCGAAGAAGCCAAAGACCGCTGGTCGTCACTGTGCCGTCAAGGTGCGGTGGCCGAAGGATTCGCTGCGACGCGAACGACCCGCGCAGGTGATTGTGGATGAGTTCCCGGATCCTCGTGATGCGGTTGAGCTGAGCCCCGAGCGCCTGCGCCCGGGGCGTTTTGTTTTGTCAGTCCCTTCTGAGCGGTCCTCATCACCCGGAAGGAGGCCGACGCTCTATGGCAAGGCCCGACAAGGCTGCCGCGGTAGCCGAGCTTGAGGACAAGTTCCGCAGCTCGAACGCCGTCGTGCTGACCTCGTACACGGGGCTCACCGTGGCGCAGCTGAAGACGCTGCGTCGTTCGCTCGGTGAGAACGCCCAGTACGCCGTGGTGAAGAACACGCTGACCAAGATTGCGGCCAACCAGGCCGGCATCTCCGCGCTGGACGACCAGCTTGCTGGTTCGACCGCGGCCGCCTTCGTCACCGGTGACCCGGTGGAGTCGGCGAAGGCTCTGCGTGACTTCGCCAAGGAGAACCCGAACCTCGTCATCAAGGGCGGTGTCCTTGATGGCAAGGCGCTGTCCGCCGACGAGTTCAAGAAGCTCGCGGACCTCGAGTCCCGCGAGGTTCTGCTCAGCAAGCTGGCCGGCGCGTTCAAGGGCAAGCAGTCCCAGACTGCCTCGCTCCTGCAGGCGCTGCCGTCGAAGTTCGTCCGCACCGCGGAGGCGCTTCGCGTCAAGCTCGCCGAGCAGGGCGGTGCCGAGTAATTCGGCTCGCGTCATGATCTGTGCCGCCTAGGCGCAGGTCGTAGCGGGCCGTAACGCCCGCCTCTCTATACATCCGGCACCTGCCGAATTAGTGGAAGGATCGCCCATCATGGCGAAGCTCTCTCAGGACGACCTCCTCGCCCAGTTCGAGGAGATGACCCTCATCGAGCTCTCCGAGTTCGTGAAGGCCTTCGAGGAGAAGTTCGACGTCACCGCCGCCGCGGCCGTCGCCGTTGCCGGCCCCGCCGCGGGTGGCGCTGCCGCCGAGCCCGAGGCCGAGCAGGACGAGTTCGACGTCATCCTCGAGGGTGCCGGCGACAAGAAGATCCAGGTCATCAAGGTCGTGCGTGAGCTCACCTCCCTGGGCCTCAAGGAGGCCAAGGACCTCGTCGACGGCACCCCGAAGCCGGTCCTCGAGAAGGTCGCGAAGGAGGCCGCCGAGAAGGCTGCCGAGTCCCTCAAGGCCGCCGGCGCCTCCGTCACGGTCAAGTAAGACCGTTTCGAGTCGCTGAAGCTGACTCCTGCCCCCGTGTAACGCGGAGGCATCGAAAGGCGATCACCCTTCTGGGTGGTCGCCTTTCGGCGTTCCCCGGGAAGGGCGTGGCGACGGGCCCGAGGGCCGCCGGCAGCGGAGTATGGTGATCTTCGCCGTGCGCCCCGCAGACCGGGGGGCCTTGACGAACCGCACGCAGCGCGCAATTCTCAGGACGCGTCGTCACAACGATCCGTTTCCGAGGCATGGATCGACGACTGAACGGGCAGTATCGAGGTGCGCCGCACGGCGCGAGGTACCGCGGAGTTGAGAGCAACGAGGGTCGCGAATTATTCGCCCTGGACATCAGTGAGCCGAGTGGCTACACTGACCCTTTGCGCTGCCTGTTAGCTGCCCCCTGCCCGTCACCAGGGGCATACCTTCGCATCCGCTTCGTGGACCGACCCCGTCTGAACTGGCCTTTTGGCCGTATCAGGAAAAGTCT
Source organism: Streptomyces sp. CB02980 (assembly GCF_014451325.2). Taxonomy (GTDB): domain Bacteria; phylum Actinomycetota; class Actinomycetes; order Streptomycetales; family Streptomycetaceae; genus Streptomyces. Next base: position 99,393 of record NZ_JACSCH020000007.1, read on the forward strand.
GCCGTGAAGCGATGCAGGGGACCGGTACGCGCGTAGTGAGTCCGAGCCCTCGGAAGGACCCCCTCTTGGCCGCCTCGCGCAACGCCTCGACCAATACGAACAACGGCGCAAGCACCGCCCCGCTGCGCATCTCTTTTGCAAAGATCAGGGAGCCCCTCGAGGTTCCGAACCTCCTCGCGCTGCAGACCGAGAGCTTTGACTGGCTGCTCGGCAACGCCGCCTGGAAGGCTCGCGTCGAGGCTGCCCTTGAGTCGGGACAGGACGTCCCCAGGAAGTCCGGCCTGGAAGAGATCTTCGAGGAGATCTCGCCGATCGAGGACTTCTCCGGGTCGATGTCGCTGACCTTCCGCGACCACCGCTTCGAGCCGCCGAAGAACTCGATCGACGAGTGCAAGGACCGTGACTTCACGTACGGCGCCCCGCTCTTCGTCACCGCCGAGTTCACCAACAACGAGACCGGCGAGATCAAGTCCCAGACGGTCTTCATGGGCGACTTCCCGCTCATGACGAACAAGGGCACCTTCGTCATCAACGGCACCGAGCGTGTCGTGGTGTCGCAGCTGGTCCGTTCGCCGGGTGTCTACTTCGACTCCTCCATCGACAAGACGTCCGACAAGGACATCTTCTCGGCCAAGATCATCCCGTCCCGGGGTGCCTGGCTGGAGATGGAGATCGACAAGCGCGACCTGGTCGGTGTCCGCATCGACCGCAAGCGCAAGCAGTCCGTCACCGTCCTCCTCAAGGCTCTCGGCTGGACCACCGAGCAGATCCTGCAGGAGTTCGGCGAGTACGAGTCCATGCGCGCCACCCTGGAGAAGGACCACACCCAGGGCCAGGACGACGCGCTGCTCGACATCTACCGCAAGCTGCGTCCGGGCGAGCCGCCGACCCGTGAGGCCGCTCAGACGCTGCTCGAGAACCTCTACTTCAACCCGAAGCGCTACGACCTCGCCAAGGTCGGCCGCTACAAGGTGAACAAGAAGCTCGGCGCCGACGAGCCGCTGGACGCCGGCGTGCTCACCACCGACGACGTCATCGCCACGATCAAGTACCTGGTCAAGCTCCACGCGGGCGAGACCGAGACGATCGGCGAGAACGGCAACGAGATCGTCGTCGAGACCGACGACATCGACCACTTCGGCAACCGTCGTCTGCGCAACGTCGGCGAGCTCATCCAGAACCAGGTCCGCACGGGTCTGGCTCGTATGGAGCGCGTCGTGCGTGAGCGCATGACCACCCAGGACGTCGAGGCGATCACGCCGCAGACCCTGATCAACATCCGGCCGGTCGTCGCCTCCATCAAGGAGTTCTTCGGCACCAGCCAGCTGTCCCAGTTCATGGACCAGAACAACCCGCTGTCGGGTCTGACGCACAAGCGTCGTCTCTCGGCGCTGGGCCCTGGTGGTCTGTCCCGTGAGCGGGCCGGCTTCGAGGTCCGAGACGTGCACCCGTCCCACTACGGACGCATGTGCCCGATCGAGACCCCCGAAGGCCCGAACATCGGTCTGATCGGTTCGCTCGCCTCGTACGGCCGCGTCAACGCGTTCGGCTTCATCGAGACGCCGTACCGCAAGGTCATCGACGGTACGGTCACCGACGATGTCGACTACGTCACCGCCGACGAGGAGGACCGCTTCGTCATCGCGCAGGCCAACGCCGCGCTCGACGACGAACTGCGGCTCACCGAGAACCGCGTCCTGGTTCGCAAGCGTGGTGGCGAGGTCGACTACGTCGAGCCGTCGGACGTGGACTACATGGACGTCTCGCCGCGCCAGATGGTGTCGGTCGCGACCGCCATGATCCCGTTCCTCGAGCACGACGACGCCAACCGTGCCCTCATGGGCGCGAACATGATGCGTCAGGCGGTGCCGCTGATCAAGTCGGAGGCCCCGCTCGTCGGCACCGGCATGGAGTACCGCTGCGCCACCGACGCCGGTGACGTGCTCAAGGCCGAGAAGGACGGTGTCGTCCAGGAGCTCTCCGCGGACTACGTCACCGTCGCCAACGACGACGGCACGTACATCACGTACCGCCTGCACAAGTTCTCGCGCTCGAACCAGGGCACCTCGGTCAACCAGAAGGTCGTCGTCGACGAGGGCGACCGCGTGATCGAGGGCCAGGTCCTCGCCGACGGTCCCGCCACCGAAGACGGCGAGATGGCGCTCGGCAAGAACCTGCTGGTCGCGTTCATGCCGTGGGAGGGTCACAACTACGAGGACGCGATCATCCTGTCGCAGCGCCTCGTGCAGGACGACGTCCTCTCCTCGATCCACATCGAGGAGCACGAGGTCGACGCCCGTGACACCAAGCTCGGCCCGGAGGAGATCACCCGGGACATCCCGAACGTCTCCGAGGAGGTCCTCGCGGACCTCGACGAGCGCGGCATCATCCGTATCGGTGCCGAGGTCGTCGCCGGCGACATCCTCGTCGGCAAGGTCACGCCCAAGGGCGAGACCGAGCTGACCCCGGAGGAGCGCCTGCTCCGCGCGATCTTCGGTGAGAAGGCCCGTGAGGTCCGTGACACCTCGCTGAAGGTGCCGCACGGCGAGATCGGCAAGATCATCGGCGTTCGCGTCTTCGACCGCGAGGAGGGCGACGAGCTTCCCCCGGGCGTGAACCAGCTGGTCCGCGTCTACGTCGCCCAGAAGCGCAAGATCACCGATGGTGACAAGCTCGCCGGCCGTCACGGCAACAAGGGCGTCATCTCGAAGATCCTGCCGATCGAGGACATGCCGTTCCTGGAGGACGGCACCCCGGTCGACATCATCCTCAACCCGCTGGGTGTCCCGTCCCGAATGAACCCGGGACAGGTCCTGGAGATCCACCTCGGCTGGCTCGCCAGCCGCGGCTGGGACGTCTCCGGTCTCGCGGACGAGTGGGCGCAGCGCCTCCAGGTGATCGGCGCCGACAAGGTCGCCCCCGGCACCAACGTCGCCACCCCGGTCTTCGACGGTGCGCGTGAGGACGAGCTCGCGGGTCTGCTGAACCACACCATCCCGAACCGCGACGGCGAGCGCATGGTGCTCCCGACCGGTAAGGCGAGGCTGTTCGACGGCCGCTCCGGCGAGCCGTTCCCGGAGCCGGTCTCGGTCGGCTACATGTACATCCTCAAGCTGCACCACCTGGTCGACGACAAGCTCCACGCGCGTTCGACCGGACCGTACTCGATGATCACCCAGCAGCCGCTGGGTGGTAAGGCCCAGTTCGGTGGCCAGCGCTTCGGTGAGATGGAGGTGTGGGCGCTGGAGGCGTACGGCGCCGCTTACGCCCTCCAGGAGCTGCTGACGATCAAGTCCGACGACGTGACCGGCCGCGTGAAGGTCTACGAGGCCATCGTCAAGGGCGAGAACATCCCTGAGCCCGGCATCCCCGAGTCCTTCAAGGTGCTCATCAAGGAGATGCAGTCCCTGTGCCTCAACGTGGAGGTGCTGTCCTCGGACGGCATGTCCATCGAGATGCGCGACACCGACGAGGACGTCTTCCGCGCAGCGGAGGAGCTCGGCATCGACCTGTCCCGGCGCGAGCCGAGCAGCGTCGAAGAGGTCTGACGGGAGTTCGGTCGGGGACTCGGCGTTTCACCGCTGAGTTCCCGGCCGGCCCCAGGACCCCCGTATCAGACCCCAAGCCTTACAACCCTGAGAGGGATTGACGCATAGTGCTCGACGTCAACTTCTTCGACGAGCTCCGGATCGGTCTGGCCACCGCTGACGACATCCGTCAGTGGAGCCACGGCGAGGTCAAGAAGCCGGAGACCATCAACTACCGCACGCTCAAGCCCGAGAAGGACGGACTCTTCTGCGAGAAGATCTTCGGTCCGACCCGGGACTGGGAGTGCTACTGCGGCAAGTACAAGCGTGTCCGCTTCAAGGGCATCATCTGTGAGCGGTGTGGCGTCGAGGTCACCCGCGCGAAGGTGCGCCGTGAGCGGATGGGCCACATCGAGCTCGCCGCTCCCGTCACCCACATCTGGTACTTCAAGGGCGTTCCGTCGCGTCTTGGCTACCTGCTCGACCTCGCCCCGAAGGACCTCGAGAAGGTCATCTACTTCGCGGCGTACATGATCACGTTCGTCGACGACGAGCGTCGTACGCGTGACCTGCCCTCGCTGGAGGCGCACGTCTCCGTCGAGCGTCAGCAGATCGAGAACCGTCGCGACTCCGACCTGGAGGCCCGCGCCAAGAAGCTCGAGAACGACCTCGGCGAGCTCGAGGCCGAGGGCGCCAAGGCCGACGTGCGCCGCAAGGTGCGCGAGGGTGCCGAGCGCGAGATGAAGCAGCTGCGCGACCGTGCGCAGCGCGAGATCGACCGTCTGGACGAGGTCTGGTCGCGCTTCAAGAACCTCAAGGTCCAGGACCTGGAGGGCGACGAGCTCCTCTACCGCGAGCTGCGTGACCGCTTCGGCACGTACTTCGACGGTTCGATGGGTGCCGCGGCGCTGCAGAAGCGCCTCGAGTCCTTCGACCTGGAGGAGGAGGCCGAGCGCCTCCGCGAGATCATCCGTACCGGCAAGGGCCAGAAGAAGACCCGTGCGCTCAAGCGCCTCAAGGTCGTCTCCGCGTTCCTGCAGACCGCGAACAGCCCCAAGGGCATGGTTCTCGACTGCGTGCCGGTCATCCCGCCGGACCTGCGTCCGATGGTGCAGCTGGACGGTGGCCGCTTCGCGACCTCCGACCTGAACGACCTGTACCGCCGCGTGATCAACCGCAACAACCGTCTGAAGCGTCTGCTCGACCTCGGTGCCCCCGAGATCATCGTGAACAACGAGAAGCGGATGCTCCAGGAGGCGGTCGACGCCCTCTTCGACAACGGCCGTCGTGGTCGCCCGGTCACGGGCCCCGGCAACCGTCCGCTGAAGTCCCTCAGCGACATGCTGAAGGGCAAGCAGGGTCGTTTCCGTCAGAACCTGCTCGGCAAGCGTGTGGACTACTCCGCGCGTTCCGTCATCGTCGTCGGTCCGCAGCTGAAGCTGCACCAGTGTGGTCTGCCGAAGGCCATGGCGCTGGAGCTCTTCAAGCCGTTCGTGATGAAGCGCCTGGTCGACCTGAACCACGCGCAGAACATCAAGAGCGCCAAGCGGATGGTCGAGCGCGGCCGCACGGTCGTGTACGACGTCCTCGAAGAGGTCATCGCCGAGCACCCGGTTCTGCTGAACCGTGCGCCCACGCTGCACCGCCTCGGCATCCAGGCCTTCGAGCCCCAGCTGGTCGAGGGCAAGGCCATCCAGATCCACCCGCTCGTCTGCACCGCGTTCAACGCGGACTTCGACGGTGACCAGATGGCCGTGCACCTGCCGCTCTCCGCGGAGGCGCAGGCCGAGGCCCGCATCCTGATGCTGTCCTCGAACAACATCCTGAAGCCCGCCGACGGCCGTCCGGTCACGATGCCGACCCAGGACATGGTCCTCGGTCTGTTCTTCCTGACCACCGACGGTGAGCTCCGTGACACCAAGGGCGAGGGCCGCGCGTTCGGCTCCACGGCCGAGGCGGTCATGGCGTTCGACGCCGGCGAGCTCGCGCTGCAGTCGCAGATCGACATCCGCTTCCCCGTCGGCACCGTCGCTCCGCGTGGCTGGGTTCCCCCGGTCACCGAAGAGGGCGAGCCGGAGTGGCAGCAGGGTGACTCGTTCCGCCTGCGTACGTCGCTGGGCCGCGCGCTCTTCAACGAGCTGCTGCCCGAGGACTACCCGTTCGTCGACTACTCCGTCGGCAAGAAGCAGCTCTCCGAGATCGTCAACGACCTCGCCGAGCGCTACCCCAAGGTCATCGTGGCGGCGACGCTCGACAACCTGAAGGCGGCGGGCTTCTACTGGGCGACCCGTTCCGGTGTCACCGTGGCCATCTCCGACGTCGTCGTGCCCGAGGCCAAGAAGGCCATCGTCAAGGGCTACGAGGAGCAGGACGAGAAGGTCCAGAAGCAGTACGAGCGCGGTCTCATCACGAAGGAAGAGCGCACTCAGGAGCTCATCGCGATCTGGACCAAGGCGACCAACGAGGTTGCCGAGGCGATGAACGCGAACTTCCCGAAGACGAACCCCATCTTCATGATGGTTGACTCGGGTGCCCGAGGAAACATGATGCAGATGCGTCAGATCGCCGGTATGCGTGGTCTGGTGTCGAACGCCAAGAACGAGACGATCCCGCGTCCCATCAAGGCGTCCTTCCGTGAGGGCCTCACCGTTCTGGAGTACTTCATCTCCACGCACGGTGCCCGTAAGGGTCTGGCGGACACCGCCCTGCGTACCGCCGACTCGGGTTACCTGACCCGTCGTCTGGTGGACGTCTCGCAGGACGTGATCATCCGCGAGGAGGACTGTGGCACCGAGCGCGGTCTGAAGCTGCGGATCGCCGAGCGCGGCGCCGACGGCGCCCTGCGCAAGACGGACGACGTCGAGACCTCCGTGTACGCGCGGATGCTCGCCGAGGACGTCGTCGTCGACGGCAAGGTCATCGCGCCGGCCAACGTCGACCTGGGTGACGTGCTCATCGACGCCCTCGTGGGCGCCGGTGTCGAGGAGGTCAAGACCCGCTCGGTCCTGACCTGTGAGTCCGCCGTCGGTACCTGTGCGTTCTGCTACGGCCGTTCGCTCGCCACCGGCAAGCTGGTCGACATCGGTGAGGCGGTCGGCATCATCGCCGCCCAGTCCATCGGTGAGCCCGGTACCCAGCTGACGATGCGTACCTTCCACACCGGTGGTGTGGCCGGTGACGACATCACCCAGGGTCTGCCCCGTGTCGTCGAGCTCTTCGAGGCTCGTCAGCCCAAGGGTGTCGCCCCGATCTCGGAGGCGGCCGGCCGCGTCCGTATCGAGGAGACCGAGAAGACCAAGAAGCTCGTCGTCACCCCGGACGACGGCACCGACGAGACGGCGTTCCCGATCTCGAAGCGTGCCCGTCTGCTCGTGGGCGAGGGCGACCACGTCGAGGTGGGCCAGAAGCTCACCGTGGGTGCCACCAACCCGCACGACGTGCTGCGCATCCTGGGTCAGCGTGCGGTCCAGATCCACCTGGTCGCCGAGGTCCAGAAGGTCTACAACTCGCAGGGCGTGTCGATCCACGACAAGCACATCGAGATCATCATCCGGCAGATGCTGCGCCGTGTGACGATCATCGAGTCCGGCGACGCGGAGCTGCTGCCGGGCGAGCTCGTCGAGCGCTCGAAGTTCGAGACCGAGAACCGTCGTGTGGTCACCGAGGGCGGTCACCCCGCCTCCGGCCGTCCGCAGCTGATGGGTATCACCAAGGCCTCGCTGGCGACGGAATCCTGGCTGTCGGCCGCCTCCTTCCAGGAGACGACCCGAGTCCTGACGGATGCGGCGATCAACGCCAAGTCCGACAGCCTCATCGGCCTCAAGGAGAACGTCATCATCGGTAAGCTCATCCCGGCCGGTACGGGTCTGTCCCGCTACCGCAACATCCGGGTGGAGCCGACCGAGGAGGCCAAGGCCGCGATGTACTCGGCCGTCGGCTACGACGACATCGACTACTCGCCGTTCGGCTCGGGCTCCGGCCAGGCCGTTCCGCTGGAGGACTACGACTACGGTCCGTACAACCAGTAAGCGAGTCGCTTGACCGAAGGGCGGTCACCCCGATGGGGTGGCCGCCCTTCGGCGTTCGTTTCACCGGTGGTTCGTCCCGCACGAGGGGTCAGCGTGCCGCCAGCTCCCAGACGGCGACGAGCACACCGGCGCTCGCGGCCAGCGCGGCGATGCTGGTCAGCGGCCAGCGGGCGCGTTCCAGGTCGTCGAGGCGGGCCTCGTGGTCGGCGAGCTGCCGGTCGGTCTGGTCGCTGCGCTGCACGAGCAGGGCGAGCGAGCCGTCGACCCGGGCGAAGCCGGCCTCCAGGGTGCCGCGGAGCCGTTCCAGTTCGAGGGCGACGGCGACGGGGTCGTTCGGGTCAGGATCGGTCATCGGCACCGCCTTCGGCCGGGGTGCTGATCGGGCCGCGGGTACCGCTGTCGGTGCGGAGCCAGGCCGGGAGCAGGTTCTGCACCAGGTCCAGGGCCATCACCCGGGCCAGTCCGCCGGCGACGGCGAGCGCGCCGGCGACCCAGGGGAGGGTCGCGGGGACGCCGGAGGCGTCGACGATCGCGGGGAGCACGACGGCGATGCCGACGGCGGTCTGGAGGACGGTACGGGCCGTGCGCTGGGCGGCATCGGACATCGGGGGTCTCCTCTGGGTGGGGTGGTTACTTCGTGTACGGGACCTTCAGCGCGCTCCAGGACGCGGCGCCGGGTATGCCGTCGGCGTCGGAGCCGCGGAAGCCGAGCTTGCGCTGCCACTTCGCGTAGCTGAGCCGGTCGGCCTCGCTCCAGCGGGGGCCGGGGCCGACGGTGTACGCGGCGCAGCCCTCGGCGACGAGACGGCGGCCCATGGCCGTGATGACCGGGGAGCTCGTCTCCTTGCGGAAGAACGAGGTGCCAGGGAACGGCTGGAGGCGGGGGGCGGCCGGCTTTCCGCTGCCGGGGGTGGGCTTGGCGGCGGCCTTGGCGAGCCGGGTCTGGACGCGCTGCCGGAGGGTCGGCATGCCGAAGCCCTTGGGGTCGCTCTTCCAGTCGGACCACTCCAGGTGGCCGATGACGGACTTGGCGCCCCAGCCGTGGGCCCGGCAGAGGGCGGCGGAGACCCGTTCGATCGCGTCGAGCTGGGCGGTCGGCCAGGGGTCGGTGCCGTTGCCGAGGTTGATGCACTCGAAGCCGTAGAAGCGGGAGTTGCCGTCGACGGCGCCGTCGCTGCCCTGGTGTTCGCGCGGGGCCGGCGGCCGGTCCGCGTACGTCTCGGTGATCACGGCCTGGAGGACGGACGGGTCGCCGCCGCCGGCGTGGTTGGCGCGTCCGTTGGCGACGAGGTGGACGGTGCCGTCCTTGGCGATGACGCCGTGGCAGAGCGGGCCGGGCAGGCCCTCGTAGCCGTTGAAGCACATCTCGACGGTGGAGCGGGTGCCGGAGCTGACGGTGTGGTGGATCATCACGCCGGTGACCGGGCCCCAGGCGCCGGTGTGGTTGCGGTTGTGGGAGCGCCAGCCGGGGTGCTCGACGACGGTGACGCCTTCGGCGCGGAGTGCGGCGAGGAGCCGGTCCGCAGGGAGGGGAGTGGCCATCTGGTGTCCTCCGGACATGAAAAAGGCCCGCGCGGAGGGCGGGCGGGCGTACGGGTGAGGCGGGGAGGCGGGTGAGGCGGGGGAGGGGCTCCCCGGGTGCCGGGGCCTGCGAGGGGCGGGTGCGGGCTCCGGTGCCGGCTCGGCTACGGGGCGGGTGCGGGCTCCGGTGTCGGCTACGGGGCGGGCGCGGGCTCCGGCTCGGGTTCCGGTTCCGGCTGTGGGGCCCAGGTGTCGCAGAGCGAGGCGTAGGCCGCCCGGCGGGCCTCGAAGTCGGCGAGCGCGGCGGTGACGGCCCGCTGCGCGGCGGTCGGGTCGGGCGCGGCGGGGACGCCGTCCTTCGCCTCGATGACGGCCAGGCCGAAACCGCGCAGGGTGGCGTCACCCGTGCCGGTCCTGGCGAACTCCGCGCTGACGTGCACCGACGGGTACTGGCCCGTGATCGGGTCCCGCTCCAGGGTGTGGCCCAGACCGTTGTCGTAGACGCGTACGGAGAGGGTGTGGCCGTTCTCGGTGACGGAGGCGCGGCCGGCGTAGTCGATGGCCACGCCCCAGGGCTGGGTGGGGTCGATGTTCATGGTGTGCTCCTCGGCGGCCCGGTCGGCCGCGATGGGCGGACGGTCAGGACTGGGTGCCGTACATGCTGACGGGCTGGGCGTACACCGTGCCGCTCGCGCTGGTGACCACGGCGTGGATCTCGACGGTCATCACCTTGCCGAACTTGGTCGCCAGGTCGACCGGGAGTAGACCGGTGTGGTCGAAGGTCTGCCCGGCGGCGACGGTCGGGCCGAACTGCTGGCCGTCGACCATGACCTTCACCTGACCGGTCGCGCCGCTGGAGACCTTCGTGTACATCGCCAGCCGCATCTTGGGCTGCCAGACGGGATTGAAGGACTGGGCGATGGGGGTGAAGGCGGTGCTCGTCGTGGACGGCCACTTCGCTTCCTTCAGGTGGTCCACCGGCGGCATCAGCTGCAGCCACGGCCTGGCGAGGCCACCGGTGGCGATGTCGTCCGCGAAGATCTCGTGGTTGTAGCCGTCGAAGACCCGGAGGACCGGCTTGTTCGTGGCGGGGGAGGAGGCGGTCGGGACGGGCCGGATCTCGTTGAGGGGCGGCCGGGTGTTGACCGCGGTGGACAGCGCCTGGATCCGGCGCTCCATCTGGATCAGCCGGTCGATGATGTCCTCGGGCAGCAGGGCCATCAGGCCTCCTCGAGTGCGAGTTCGGCGGTGTCGGGTCGGCCTCGCTCGGCCGGCCTGACCTTGACGCCGACGATGCGGTAGCGGGCGTCGAGGCCCGTCGGGTGCCATTCGTCGGTGATGCGGATGCGGGCGGTGCGGCCGAGGAGCGCCGGGGGGACGATCCCGCCGAGCCGGATGCTGATCTCGGGGATCTGCACGTGGCCCGCCTCCTGGTCGACGGCGGCCTGGGCGAGCGAGTTCAGCGTGTCCTTGTCGCTGACGTCGTTGTGGTCCGAGGACAGGTCGAGCTGGGGCCACAGGTCCGGGAGCGGATTCGTCGGCGTGGCCGGGTCGGAGACGGTCGGCCTGGACTCGGTGCCCGCGTTGCTGTTGGCCGAGGCGCCGCGGGCCAGGGCCACGGTTCCGCCGCGGGTGGCGTCGTCCGGGAGGGAGTACGACAGGATCGCGCCGGGCCGGTCGAAGAGCATGTCGGTGGCGCCGGTACGGATCTTGGGCGAGCCGAGCCGGAGCTGGCGGATCCGCGCGCCGTCGTCCGGGTCCCGGTAGACGAGGATCTGGTACTCGAAGCCGTTGTCCTGGGCGCCGAGCTGGTCGAGTGCCTCCTGGTAGACCGTCTCGTCCCCGTGCCGCCAGGAGGCCGTCCGCAGTACGCCGGAGTCCTCCGTCTCGTCGCCGACGTCGATCTTGCTGCCGGCCAGGCCCTTGGACAGTTGCGACCAGAGGCTGCGGGCGATGACGAACTGGTCGGTCGGCTGGAGGAACCGGGTCTCGAACTCGTCCGTACGGATGCGTCGTCGGCCCGCGTACGAGTCGAAGGTGGAGGCCTGGATGCCCAGGGTCACCACGCCCCGGTCGCTGGACTGCAGGTTGGTGGTCCAGACGATGCCGCCCCACCAGAGGTCTCCGCCGCGCTCCAGGTAGACGGTGGTGCGGCCCGGCTTGATCTTGTGGGCCCGCTCGGCGATGGTGCGGTCGGGGATGGGGACGGTGCCGGAGAGGGAGCCGGCCCGGCCGATGTAGTCCTCGAAGGAGACGTCCCGCAGCGGCAGGATGTCGAGGGTCGTGTCGGTCACGAGGTCGCAGAAGATGGCCCGGTAGGGCGTGTCGAGTGCCATGGGACAGCCCCCTTACAGGACGTAGGTCGCGGAGATGCGGATGTTCCGCCCGGCGACGAGGGCGCCGTTGGACGACCAGGTGCGCAGGTTGACCTGTCCGCTGGGCGAGATGTAGGCGCCGCCGTTGCCGAAGCCGTCGCAGGCGGAGGCCTCGTAGTCGATGGCCGGGCGCCATCCGGCGGGCAGGGTGCACAGCGGTTCGTCGGCGATGTTGCCGGCGCTCTCGGCGTTGATGTTGGCGCCGTTGCGGGTGACGGTGACGAGGACGGTCGCGAGGCCCCGGGAGCGGCGGGCGGAGAAGGACACCACCGTCCAGCCGGTCAGCGGGGTCACGCCGTTCGCCGTGGTCTCGACCTCCACCGGCGGCTGGTAGGCCACCCAGCCGTTGCCGTTCCAGCGCTGGAGGGTCCCGTTGTTGTCGCGGAACTGGCCGGGGTAGCCGCCGGTGGAGATCGTCCCGTTGGGGGCGATGCCGCCGATCTCCTTCGGGTAGGCGACCCAGCCGTTGCCGTCCCAGCGCTGGAGGTAGTGGGCGTTGTCGTTGTCCTGGTACTGACCGGGGTAGGAACCGGGCACACCGGCGTTGTTGTAGACGGGCAGGATGCCGCCCACGCCGACGAGGGTGGTCCGCAGGTCGGTGACGGCCCCGCCCGCCCAGGCGATGCCGCCGGTGCCGGCCGAGGCCGACTTCTCCACCCTGACCGAGAAGAGGGGCAGGGAGAGCGGGGGTGCGTCCGGGGCGGACGGCTGCGCCTTCGGCGCGCCCCTGACGATCTCCAGGGCGGCTTCGCTCCTGGTCAGGGTGTCGAACTCGTCGTCGTACACGCGCAGGACGACGAGGTCGACGCGGGGGTTGAGCGGATCGCCGTCGCCGAAGGTGAGGACGGTGTCCGCGTCGAGGGTGACGGGGTACGCGCCCTGGGCGTTCGGGCCCTGGACGACGGCGCGGCCGGCGTAGACGGTCGCGCTCATGGGGCCGCTGCCGCTCATCCAGAGGCCGCCGACCCGGTACTTGCCGTCGACCGTGCCGGGCAGGACGCCGGAGCGCGAGGCGAGCGGGTTGACCGGCGTGGTGGCGCCGTGGGCGGTGAGACGGGTGGTGACGCGGGTCTGCCCGGTCGGCGGGAGCCAGCCGCTGCGCAGTGCCATGGTTTTCTCCTGTGGGGTGGGTGGATCCGGGACTACGGCAGCGCGTCGACCCTGATGAAGGTGTTGTCGAAGCCGGCCTTGAGGGCGGGGGTGGCGGGGACGACCCGGAAGAAGGCCGTGAGGGTGTACGTCGCGCCCGCGGTCAGGCCGGACTGGCGGGTCGTGGTGGACACCGAGACCATGTTCTGGCTGGCGGCGAGCGCCGCGTAGTCGTCCTCGAGGTCGGCGATGACCGTGGTGCCCTGGGTGAGCCTGACCGCCATGAACGCGTAGTGGTCGGGGCTCGTCGACCGCATCTTCGCGCCGAAGCTGATGACGACCGCCCTCGACGGCGGGGCGACGAAGGAGAGCGTGAGCGGGTTGTTGGTGCGGCCCGCGAGCGTGGAGGTGTAGGCGGTCGACGTGGTGTCGCCGTAGTCGCGGTTGTCGACGAAGTACGGGCCCGCCACGACCGGGACCCACGTGGAACCGTCCCAGCGCTGGAGCTTGCCGTTCGTCGAGTCGCGGTACTGGCCCGTGTAGCTCGCCGGCGTGGTGGACGCGGACAACGGGATGATGCCGCCGAGCGCCGACGGGTACGAGACCCAGGCGCCGCCGTCCCAGCGCTGGAGCGCGCCGCCCGCGTCCTGGTACTGGCCGGGGTAGGCGCCCGGCAGGGACGCGCCCTCGACCGGGAGGATGCCGCCGAGGGCGACGACCGGGGTGCGCAGGTCCTTGAGCGCGCTGTCCCAGGGGATGCCGCCGTTGCCCGCGCTGGCACCGGCGGGGACGGTCACCTCGTACAGCGGGAGGCAGCGCGGCGGGACGGCCGGGGCCTGCGGGTCCTGGGTGGCTGCGCCCTGGATGATCTCGATGGTGGCCTCGGTGCGCGTGCCGCCGTCGTAGAGCTTGTCGTAGATCTTCAGGACGAGCACGTCCTTGCGGCTGTACAGGGCGTTGCCCGGGGCGAAGGTCACGACCTCGGAGGCCGGCAGCGTGACCGGGAAGACGCCCTGGGAGATCTCGCCCTGGATGACGGCCCGGCCCTCGGAGACGGTCGCCGACATGGCGGCGGAGCCGAAGGTCCAGAAGCCGGAGAGCCGGTACTGGCCGCCGTACGAGCCGGGCAGGACGCCGGAGCGGACCTGGACGGGGTTGGTCATGGTGGTGACGCCGGTCTGGGTGAGCCGGGTGTCCTCGCGGGTCTGGCCGGTCTCGGTGACCCAGCTGCTGCGCAGGTTCATGGGGTTTCTCCGTTCGGGGAGGCGGGAGTCGGGGGTCGGTGCGGCGTTCGGGGCGTCAGGACCGGACCCATTCGGCGGAGAGGGTGCAGGCGTAGCCCGAGCCGCCGAGGGTCTTGATCGCCGCGGTGTGGCTGTGGAAGCCGGCGAGCTGGAGGGTCTCGCCCGCGACGAGCCTGACCACGCTGCTGCCGCCGACGGAGATGGCGCCGTTGCCGGCAGGGGTGAGCCAGGTCATCCGGGACTGTCCGACGCCGCCGACCACGACGCGGGCGCCGCGCATGCCGGTCTGGGAGTCATTGGCCCAGGTGGCGTGTGCGGAGACCCGCCACCAGCCGGTGCGCGGCACGATGTAGGTGTTGTTCGAGGTCCAGGCGGCGGCGTCGTCGACCTCGACGGTGGGCAGACCGAGGACGGTCCAGGTGTTGGGGGCGACGCTCTGGGCCTGGGCGGTCTGCCACTGGGTGGCGCAGAGCAGCACGGTCGCGGCGCCCTGGACGTACTGCCAGGAGGAACCGTTCCAGCGCTGCAGTCCGCCGCTGTTGTCCCGGTACTGGCCGGGGTAGCCGCCGGCGGCGGTGCCGCTCGGGGCGATGCCGCCGACGGCCTTCGGGTACGAGACCCAGGCCGCCCCTTCCCAGCGCTGGAAGAGGCCCGCGGTGTCCCGGTACTGGCCGGTGTAGGCGCCCTTGAAGCCGCTGGCGGGCATGATGCCGCCGAGCGCGACGACCGGCCAGTGCATGGTGGTGACGGCGGTGGCCCAGGCGATGCCGCCGGTGCCGGCCGAGGTGCCCTTCGGCACCCGGATCGTGTAGAGCGGGATGGTGCTGCCCGTACCGGTCTGCGGGACGGTGGGCGTCGCAGCGGGGGTGCCCTTGACCAGCCGTACGACTGCCTCGGTGGTGCCCGTACGGTCGTAGACGTCGTCGATCACGGCCAGTTCGAGCAGGTCGATCCGGTCGTACTGCGGGTCGCCGTCCGCGAGCGTGAAGGTCTCCGGCGCGATGGCGGCCACGAGGTAGGCGCCCTGGGCGGTGTCGTTGCCCTGGACGATTGCGCGACCGGTGCCGATGGTGGCCTGCATGGGCGCGCTGCCGGTCAGGAGGAAACCGCCCGGCACGATGCCCGGGCGGGAGCGCAGGGGGGTCTCGTCGGCGCTCTGGCCGCTGGGGGTGAGCAGGGCGGCGAGGGTCAGGCGGGTGTCCTCGCGGGTCTGGCCGGTGGACGGGAGCCAAGCGGCGCGTACGGTCATGGGGGTCACCTCTCCGGAAGGGGTCGGGGCGGGGCGGGCGCTGCGGAGGGCCGCCGCCCGCGGGCGCCCGTGGGCGGCCGGCGGGCGGCGGCGGGCGGTCGGCGCGTCCCGGTCACCACTCGGCGCTGCGCCAGCGCACGGTCATCAGCGCGTTCTCGGTGCCCTCTTCGGGCCGGAAGGACAGGTCGGTCCGGCCGGGGTCGAGCACGAACAGCTCTTCCGGGGTGGAGTCGGCCATCGCGGTGTGCAGGCGGGAGGCGGAGTTGTTGAGCATGACCGTGCCCGCGCGGGTGTCGATGGTCAGTTCGTCGCCGGCGGTCAGGTCGATCGCGTACCGCAGCCGGCGCCTGCTGACCCGCTCGGTGACGGTCGGCATGGAGCACGGGCCGCGGAAGACGATGACCGGGTGGACCGGGGCCGAACCGGTGTTCTCGACGACGGCGTCACCCGTGCTCTTCGCCTGGCCCCAGCTGAGCGGCCAGCTGAGCGGCCAGGTGAGGCCCGACTCAGGCTGCGGGGGGCTGGTCGTGGCGGTCTGCTCGTTGACGACGTACCGGCGCGGGTCGGCGGCCAGCCACTGGACCGACATGCGGGAGCTGCCCTGGGTGGCGAAGCCCTGGTCCGCCGGGACGACGCGCTGGGCGATCCGGGCGCGGACGGCGAGCAGTTCGCCGTGCAGCCGGACGGTGAGCCATCGCTCCTCGTCGAGGAGGGCGAGCGACTGCCGCAGGGCCCGGACGGCCCCGGCGGTGCCGCCGTACTCCGGCATCAGCACGATCGTGCCGCCGACCTTGCGCGGCTTGGCGTACCGGGAGCCGGGCCAGGCGCCGTGGGAGGTGGGGCGGTCGGCGTCGGAGGAGTCGTACTCGGGCAGGTCCTCCCAGCCCGAGAGGCCGCTCTTGTCGACGGCGAAGGGGGTGCCGGGGCCTATGAGGAGTCCGGCCCACTGCATCTGCCCGTCCTGGGTGATGAGCGAGCCGGGCGCGAGGTCGGCGATGTAGGAGTTTCCTGCGTACGGGGTCGTGGTCTCGGCCATGGGGCCGTCACCTCACTTGGGATGGGTCGGCGGTGGGCGGACGGGCGCGGGTCGGGGCGCGGGGCGGGGCCGTGGGCGGACGGGCGCGGGTCGGGGCCGCGGGCGGCGGCGGGCGGCGGGGTGAGCCGCCGTACCGGGTCCGCGGCTCCGGGTGTCAGCGGGCGGCGGTCGCGAGGAAGAGCAGGTCCTCGGCGGTTGACCGGGGGCCGGCGCCGGGCTCCTCGTGGAAGTCCCGGACGCGGTGCGGCGGCCGGGGCGTCTCGGTGAGGGCCGGGACGCGGCGGTTCTCCAGCTGTGCGAGCGAGTCGATGCGGTAGTCGTCCGCGGAGCCGGGAGAGACGATGCCGCCGTCGGCGAGCATCGGGATCTTGTCGAGTTCGACGCCGAACTTCTTGCCGGTGAGCGGGATTTCGAAGCTGAGCTTGTTGAGCCCGTCGATGATCCAGTTGGCGAAGGCGATCAGGCCGTTGATGGGCCCCTTGACGACGCCGATCACGGCGCTGAGGCCGCCCTTGACCAGGTCTCCGATGCCCCGCATGGCCTTGCTCACGGCGTCCTTGGCGGTACGGAAGAAGCCGGGCACCTTGTCGGTGACCCAGGTGACGACCGGCTGGACGGCGCTCTTGATGCCGCCGATCGTGCGGGAGGCGATGCCGCGGAGCGCGTTCGTGGCGGAGGAGACGGCGGAGCGGAGCTTGGAGATCCCGCCGATGGCCGCGCCGACGATCTTCAGCGCGGTCTTGAAGAGGGTCAGATAGGCCTTGAAATAGGTGCCCACGGCCTCGCCGAGGAGCTTCATGATCGGCTGGAGGAACTTCCAGACCGCCTGGAAGCCCTTCAGCGCCTGCTGCATGGCCTGCTTGATGAGTCGCTGACCGGTCTCGGAGTTGACCGCGAGCTCGATCAGATACGCCGCGACGGGCACGATCAGGCCGACGAGGAAGCCGAGCGGATTGGCCCGCATGGCGACGTTGACGCCTGTCATGGCGACGGAGGCGACGGTCATGACGATGCCGAAGGTGCCCATGAGACCGGCGATGACGTCGGTGATGGGCAGCAGCGGCAGGAGGATGCCGAGGACGGCGGCGCCGCCGGTGCCGATCCTCCCCGCGGCGGTACGGGCCTTGCCGGCGGCGGTGCCGATGCGCCGGACGCCCGTGGGCGCGGTGGAGCGGCGGATCCTGCCCATCGCGGTGGCGGCTCCGGAGGCGTTCTGGCCGAGGTTCCGGAGAGCGGTGCCGGTCGTGCCCATCACGGTGGCGAGGCCGCCGATCCCGCCGGCCGCCTGTCGTACGTCCTGGGAGAGGCGCCGCAGTGAGCCGCCCGCGTCACCGAGTCCCCGGGCCAGGGAGTTCACCGTCGGGACGGCCGCCCGGAAGTTCGGCAGGCCGCCCAGGGCCACGGCGCTCACGCGCGTGCTCCACGCGCCTTCACGAGGTACATCAGCGCGTCGGCGGTCGCGTGCGGGTCGCTGGTGCGGGCCGCGTGGTAGTGCTCGATGTGCAGTCCGGCGCCGACGCCGGTGCCGCCGGTCTGGTGGCCCTGGGCCGCGCGGGCGCGGCGGGCGGTCTGGGCGAGGAGCCGGTCCAGCTTGGAGAGCGGGAGGACGGCCTCGGCCTCGCCGGCCTCGGCGAGGATCGCCGGGACACCGCCGTGGCGGGGCATGACGACACCACCGGTGGCGAGCATCGGGATGGTCGGGATGCTGACGCCGAAGGTCTTGCCGCCGACGACCGGCACCCAGCCGGGGACGCTGACCTTGACCCTGTTCAGGCTGCCGATCATGCCGTTGATCAGGCTGATGACGGCGTTGATCGGGGACTTCACGCCGTCCTTGATGCCGTTGAACGCCCGGGACGCGATGTCCTTGAGGCCGTTCCAGACGGACGACATCTTGTCCTTGACGGCGCTGAAGGCCTTCGGGATCGCGGACTTGATCCAGTTCACCACCGGGGTGATGACGGCCTTGATGCCGTTCCAGACCGTGCTGATCACGGTCTTGATCGCCTTCATGACCGTGGTGATGACCGTCTTCCAGATCTTCACGTAGGTCTTGATGACGGTGGCGACGGCCTTGACGACGGTGGAGATGGCCTTCTTGATGCCGTTCCAGACCGTCTTGATCAGGTCGCCTGCCTTCTTCATGATCGGCCCGACGGCCTTCATGACGGAGCTGATGACGCTCTTGATGGCACTGAAGGCCTTCTTCAGGACCGTCTGCATCGTCTTCGAGCGAAGCGCCATGTCGACGATCGCCTCGATGAGCGGCATGAAGAGTTCGAGCAGGCGGACCAGGAAGTTGCCCTTCATGGACTTGTTGAGCTTGTCCTGGCCCTTGGCCGCCTTGCCGGCGCCGGACTCGTACTTGCCGAGCTTGCCGCCGGCCGACTGAGCGGTGTCGCCGGCCTTCTTCATGGCGCGTTCGGCCTGCTCGGAGGCGGTCTTGAGGTTCTTGAGCTGGGTACCGGAGCCCTGGGCGTTGGTCCGGAGCGTCTTGAGCTGCCCGGATGCCGACTTTCCGGCGTCTCCGACCTTCTTGACCGAGGATCCGGCTCCGGAGGCCTGGGTCTTGAGGTTGCGCAGGGCGTCGGACGACTTCTTGAGGGAACTGACGAGAGACATGGGGGGTTACCTCCTTTCGGGGCGGGTGGGTCAGGCCATGGCCTGAGCGGCCTCCTGGGCCTTGGTCTTGAGGGTGTTGAAGGCCTGGGCCACGTCCCGGCCCGCTTCCGCGAGCCGCTCGGCGGCCTTGGCGGCCGATTCCAGACCACGGGCCTTCGGGATCTTCTTCGGGTCGAAGTGCCGCTGCGCGCTCGCGAGCTTTCCCGTCGCCGTCGCCATCGCCTTGACCTGCGTGGGGTTGCTGTCCGCCATGGCCGCGTTGAGCTTCTCGAGCTTCTTGGGGTCGGGGACCTTCTTCGGGTCGTAGTCCTGCAAGGCCTTGACGAGCTTGTCGGCCTTGTCGGCGACGAGGTCGATCTTCTCGGGGTTGGCGGCGCTGATGACGGTGTTGACCTTGCCGACGGCTTCCGCCGTCTTGGCGAGAGAGCTCGCGCTCGGCAGCTTGCGGACGCCGTTGTTGAACACCAGGATTCGCCGGTTGACGGCGCCGAGCTTCTCGAACAGGGGATTCAGCAGGGCGGGGTTCGGCGGATCGGTGAGGCCGGCGAGGCCGCCACCCGCGGCGGCCTCGCGGCCCTCGACGAGATCGCGGTTCTGGGGACGGATGCCGCGACCGCTGTTCGAGGTGGCCAGGACGGTCGACCGGCCGGTGAAGAGCCTGGAGATCGCTGCCTGGAGGGTTCGTTGGAGGTATTGCGCATTGGCCACGAACAGGACGCCGAGCGCGCCGATGACGAGGGCCGCGACGGCGCCGGCGATGGTCGACGTCCAGTACTTGAGGGCCGTTCCGATGCTCTCGCCCTCGTACAGCTTCTCGATGCCGGCGGCGATGCCGTCGAAACCGGCGGCCTCCCAGTACTCCGACACCGGGTTCTTCACGACCTCCTTGTGGATGTCGTCGATCTTCCCCTTCATGCCGCTCACCAGCTCTTCGAGGGGAGCCAGTTTCTGCTTCAGCCACTCGGTCGTGGGCAGCCAGCCGCCGTCCACCTTCCGTACGTAGTGCCTGATGCCTGCGATCTGGAGCTGGAGATCCTCTGTCGTTACTTCTGCCATGGTCTGCTCCGCTTCTGGCCGGTGACGGCCGAGCGCCGAAAAGCCCCCACCGGTGTCGGCAGGGGCTTGTTCGAGTGGGGGCGGCGGGCGGCGGCTAGGCGTCCTCGCTCCGGCGGGAGTCGCGCCGCACCGTCGCGAGCGCGTCGTTCCAGCCGGCCGCGTACGCACGGGTCTCGCAGCGGGAGACCTCGGCGTACAGGCTGCCGAGCAACGCTCTCTTGTCGAGGGCGGCGGGTCCGTCGAGGAGCTGGCGGAGGCGGTCCTGGAGAGGGATCTGCGGTCGCGATGCCTCGGCCTGCTGGGTCATGGACGCCTGCCTTCCGGTTGCTTGCCCGTGCGTGCGTGGCGGCGCCGCGGAGTGAGGAGCGGGGGCACCACGTGTTCGAACTCTTGTGCGAATAGAGTGTGGAACATCTGTTCGGTGTTTGTCGAGCGGGAAACGTCTGACGGTGTGTCTTCTCGTCAAGTTCCCGAACGGGTTGGCGGCTGAAGGTGATTCTGTTCGACCGGGTAACCTGGAAGACGCTCTCCGGACCGGACCACGTCGGGGCGCGGGGGGCGCGAGGGGCGCGCGGGGACCCCAGGGGGCTGGAAGGCAGTACTGACGCATGGAAACGGAGCCGGGTGCCAACCGGCGGGAGCGAGTCGTCGACTGGCTCGCGTCCCATCCCGATCTGCCCCATCTCTTCGCACGCCTCTCCGAGCTCGTCCTGGTCCACGGGTACGCCACCGAGGACCTCGTCGTGATCCCCCGGGCCGAGGTCGACCGCCGGGAGACGGCCGCGTTCACCGCGGGCTGGGCCGAGGCCGTGTCGGACGAACTCCCGCGCATACGACGGGAGTACGAGAAGCGCGTCGCCGACGCCTACACCCAGGGCCAGGGCGACGCGCGGGGCATCCGCCGGCCCGAGCGGCGGATCGACAGCGGACAGGACGGCGCCCGGGTCATCGCGCTGCCCTTCGCCCGGCTCCTCGAACCGCCCGCCGCCGTGGTCGAGGCCGAGGAGCGTGTCCGCAGGGAACGCGAACTGTTCGAACAGCGGCCCGAACCGGAACCCGAGCACGCCTCGGGCCCGGAGCCGGGCTCGGACCCCGACGTCCTCGTGACCGCCCAGGAGAGCCGCACCCGCAGGAGCGCCCAGCCGGTACGGAAGGTCGTGCGCGGCAAGGGCGGGCGCCCGATCGTGCCGCCGCTCGCCGGGGTCCCCACACAGAACGGCCCGAACGCCGACCGGCGCGACCACGAGGCCAACGACGCCGACACGCGTCCCGGCAAGGGGCGCCGGGGCTCGCTGTCCGAGCGGGCCAAGGCCCTGGAGAAGGAGCTCTCCGCCGAGCGAGCACGGGAAGCGCCCCCGGAGTCCGCTCCCTGACGGGAACGGCCTCCGGGGGCCGCGGGGTCACCCGAAGAACCGGGCGAGGGCGTGGGGAGACACTGCCGCGCTCTCCTCGGCACGCGTGGTCCGTCCGTGCTCGTCGGTGTCCGTGCCGTCCGCCCCGTCGTGGTCGCCGTCCTCGCCCTCGTCCGGGCCGCCCGGACGGGGGACGGGCGTCGGCGGATCGGGCTGGTCGCCGTCCTCGCCGCCGTTGACGCACATGAACATCCAGTTGGAGACGGCCAGATGGTCCACCGTGGCCGCCAGCAGATGGTCGGTGACCGACCACTCCGCGGCCTCGCCGTGGAGCTCCCGCTGGACGGCGCTGTCCCGCGGCAGATGCTTGATCAGTGCCAGCACCCGGCGGCTGGAGAGCGTGCCGCGGTGCCAGTCGAGGAGATCGGTGGAGTAGTAGCGGAGGAAGTCCGCCTCAAGGGCCTCGGCGTGTTCGTCGACGAACTCGACGAGGCTCAGTCTTCCCCCAGGCCGAGCCCGGTCTCCTTGCCGTAGGCCTCCAGGATGGCGGCGATGTCCTGCATGGTGATGTCGTGCTGCTCGAAGGCGGCGAACTGCTTGTCACCCATCAGGAGCGCGAGCAGCCCGTCCACGTCGTTGTCGTCGAGCTTGCGCAGCGCCTTGGCCGTCGCACGGCTCAGTTCGGTCGGAAGGGTGTAGCTCTCGCCGTCCAGCTCGAAGGACCAGGCGCGACCGTGGGCCTCCTGTCGCTGGGCGCGGGCGGCGTTGACGTCGAAACGGGCCATGGTGATGCGTACTCCTTGTTCCGGGTGAAAGAAGGGGAGATCGGGAGAGGGGCGGGGCGGGACGGATCTCTCCGTCCCGCCCCTGGAGAAGGGATCAGACGGTCGCGGAGTACTGGCTGTCCTTCATGAGGAAGGTCGCCAGCGGCTTGCCGTCGCCCTTCGACATGGCGCTGAAGGTGACGCCCAGCTGGGACGCCGCCTTGCGGGCCAGCTTGATGTCGTCGGTGGCGGTGACCTGACCGCGCGGGATGATGAAGCGGTACTTCACCGCGGTCGTGCCACCGGCCTTGACGTCGGTGAACTCCAGGCCGAGGGCGCGCACGTCGGCGAACGGACGCTCGGCGATCTCGTAGCGGTAGGTGTCGACGGCCGGGGTCGGCTCCGCCTTGACGGCGTCGCCGCCCATGAAGAAGGGCAGCGTGTCCTCGTTGAACTGGAGCAGCGAGAACTTCAGCGAGAGGTCACGGCTCGAGTAGATGTAGTGGACCGGGGAGACCGACTGCCACGAGTCGATGGCCTCCAGCTTGTCCTTCTTCGAGAAGGTGACGCCGTCGCCGGAGGTGAAGCCCAGGTCCTTCCAGCCCGCGCCGGACCAGTCGGCGGCGGAGTCGGTGCCGAAGGTGGCCGGGGCGGAGGTGCCGGCGTCGGCCACGTAGAGCTTGCCGGTGCCGGCGACGCGGATCTCGGCCGAGTTGTTTCCTGCCATGGTGGGTTTCTCCTTGATGAGAGGGCCGCCGCCCCGGACATCGGTCCGGGTACGGCAAAGGCCCCGCCGGACGGCGAGGCCTGGTCTGTGGGGCGAGCGCCCGGGGGCACTCGGTGAGGCCCGGAGGCGCTCGGCGAGCGGCTAGAACACGCTCAGGGAGAGGCGGATGACGCACAGGTAGCGGTTGGCGCCCCGGTAGAGGTAGTCGGGCAGCCAGCGCGGCCCGTCCTGCTCCTCGACGTCGTGGACGACGTTGTTGGCGCCGATCTGCTTGCCGATGGTGGCGAGCAGGGCCCGGCGGGCGCCGTTGGCGAGGACGTGGGCGGCGTTCTTGGTCGGCCCGTACACCTCGAACTCGATCAGCGGCATGTCGACGTGCAGGTCGCCGATCCAGGCGCCGCCGCGGCGGTTCACCAGGACGGCGGCCTGGGTGCCGTCGAAGCCGGCCGGCGCGTTGACCGCGATGGTCGCGCCGGCCAGGGCCGGATCGGCCTTGAGGGCGTCGACGACCAGCTTCTCGACGTCCGGGAAAGCACTCGGGGGAGTGGTCATGACGGGTTCTCCTCGGGGAGAGGGATGCGGGACGGGGTGCCGCCCGGGGCGCTCCGGCGGGAGGGGGCGGGGCGCGGCAGCGCGCCCGGACGGCGAACGGCGAAGCCGCCGCCCGTCGTTCGGGCGCAGCTCCGCCGCTGCACCAACTGTGACAGAGAGCGTGCGCGCACGCAACTAGTTCGGTGCGTCCTTCCGATCCCTTCCGTACGCCCCTGCCGCAGGCCCCCGCCGCGCCTCCTTCCGTACGGGGCCCGCACGGGCGCCCGATAGGTTGGCGGCCACCGACCGAGGAGCCGCCCCGTGCCCGCCGCCCGCCCCCGCCTTCTCTATGTCACCGACCTCGCCTACCCGGCCCGCGGACGGCGCTACTGCGACGAGGACATCCACCTCACCGCCCGGCTGCGCGAGAGCTTCGACCTGGCGCTCTGCCACCCGCTCGACGCCGCCGCCCTCATGGACGGCTTCGACGCCGTCGTCGTCCGCAACAGCGGCCCGGTCATCGGCTACCAGAAGGAGTACGACGCCTTCCGCGAGCGCGCCCTGGCCGAGGGCACCCGCGTCTACAACCCGCTCCACGGCCGCGGCGACATGGCCGGCAAGCAGTACCTGCTCGACCTGACCGTCGCCGGGTACCCCGTCATCCCCACCGTCGACCGGCCCGAGGACCTCCACCGGCTGCCCGCCGCCGCCGAGTACGCGGTCAAGCCCAAGGCCGGCGCCGACTCGATAGGCCTGCGCTTCCTCGCGTACGAGGAGCTCGCCGGCCTCGCGTACGACGGCCTCCTCGTCCAGCCGCGCATCGACTTCCGGTACGAGGTCTCCTTCTACTTCGTCGACGACCTCTTCCAGTA
Source organism: Streptomyces sp. CB02980 (assembly GCF_014451325.2). GTDB lineage: Bacteria > Actinomycetota > Actinomycetes > Streptomycetales > Streptomycetaceae > Streptomyces. The sequence continues at coordinate 123,386 of NZ_JACSCH020000007.1, forward strand.
CGCCCTCCACGCCCCCGACCCCGCACGCCGCTGGGTCCTGGAGCCGTACGAGCCCACCGAGGACGACCTCGCCTTCGCCCGCCGCTTCGTCGACTGGAACACCCTCGACCACGGCATCCAGCGCGTGGACGCCTGCCGCGCCCCCGACGGCGAGCTGCTCCTCGTCGAACTGGAGGACCTCAACCCCTATCTCTCCCTGGACCGCGTCCCCGAGGAGACCCGCGACCGCTTCGTCGCCGCCTTCACGGCCTCGCTCGACCGTTTCCTGCGGGCATGAGAAAGCGCCCCCCGTCCTTCACGGACGGGGGGCGCTTCTCGTACGACGGGGAGTCAGGCGGTACGGGGACGGCGACGGGCCACGCGCTCGGCGGCGAACACGTCCTCCAGGCGGAAGAGCTGTGCCCGGCCCGCCTTCCCGGCGGCCCGCAGATGGCCGAGCTGGACCCACTTCCGGATGGTCGCGGGGGCGACCCCGGCCTCCTCGGCGGCGAGCGGTCCGGGGATCAGGGCCGGCAGGGCGGGCGAGCTCAGCATGAGATCTCCTTCGGGTCGTCCATCGCCGCCTCGATCTCCTCGGTGCGTGAGCCGGCGGCGGCCGCGAGCTCCGCCCACTCCCGCTCCGGCCACAAGTGCCGGTAGGCGGGGTCGTCCTGGCAGCCGCACGCCTCGTCCACGCACACACAGGCCGGGTTCACACAGAGCACCGCGCGCCGGTCGGGGAAGGCCCGCAGCGACACCGAGTCGCACCAGGGGCAGCGGCCCGACACCCGTACGACCGTCTCCGAGTCGCCGAGCGTCCGGGCGCAGCGCCGGGCCATCCGGCGGATCTCGTCCCGTACGTGCCGGGCGAGGTCCGGGTCGGTGGCGATCGCGTCGAGGAGTCCCACGACCCGGCGGAGCCGGTCGATCACCCCGGCGCGCGGCGGCCGGGGCAGCGCGAGCCGGGCACACACGGCCTCCTCCAACTCCACCACCCCGTCGGTGATGTCGCGGATCGCGTCGGAGACGTGCAGCCGGATCGGGGCGGCGCCGTGGCCGGGGACGGAGAGACCGTGCCGCTGCTGGAGGAGCAGCGCCTCGCGGCGCTCCTCGCGGATCTGCTCGTCACGGCCCGCGGGGGAGGGGACCGGGGTGCTCCCGGCGGGGCCGCGGCGGCCGGGCGCGAGCTCTTCGGCGAGCTCGGGGAACTGGCGTACGAGGGAAGCGGTCCAGAGCGCGATGTCGCGCAGCACGAGCTCGACGGATGCGGTGGGGGGCGTGCGGTCAGCCACGGCGGCCGCTCCGGGTGAGCGTCGGGGTGAGGGCGACCGCCTTCGCCACGCGGGCCGCGTCCGCCGGACGCCCGTTGCGCCAGAGGCGGCCCGCGCAGACGCCGTCGAAGTAGCTCTCGGCGGGGGCCACCGCCGTCTCGCACTCGCGGCGGACGGGGCAGCCGGCGCAGGCGCGCAGCGCCGGGGCCGCCTCCTTGGCGCGGCGGGCGAAGACGACGGACGGGGAGAGGTCGGCGCACGCGGCGTCGGCCTGCCAAGGGGTGGGGTCGGGCTGGAACAAGAGGTTCTCCACGGTCCGGGGCTCCCCGAACCCATGGGACCGATGGGGCCCTTGGGGCTCGGGGGGCCGACGAGTGCGGCGGCGAGCCAGACTTACATGTTGCGTGCGGGCGCGCAACAACTTTGTGTGGGGTACCCCTGGAGTGACCTTCATCGTTTCGACACGTTGCGTACCCGAAACCAAGTAATTCTGTGCGCGCAAGCACGCTAGAGTTGAGCGCCTGGAGGAGTGGAGTGAGGAGCTGTACATGACCACTCGTGGGCTGGATGAGTTCGCAGGCTGGGTCGAAGGCCTGATGCGACAGCGCGGCTACGACATCGACAGCCCGCGCGGCGGCGGCAAGTCCCGGATCGCGGACGAGGCCGGGGTGCACCGGGCCGCCGTCACGCGCCTGCTGCAGCGGCAGAGCATGCCCGACCTGGAGACCATGCGCAGGATCGCCCCGCTGCTCGGGGTCTCGGTCCGCGACATGCTGATCCGGTCCGGCCGCGTGAGCCCGGAGGAGCTCCCGATGGCGGCGGATCTGCTGCCGCCGAGCGACTGGCAGCCGTCGATGGAGGACTTCGCGCGCTGGCTGGGCGTCCCCGACGACCGTATGGGCGTCTTCGTCAAGGTCGTGAACCAGTTCCTGGAGCCCGACGCGGAGGCGGAGGGGCCCGCCGGGGCCCCCGAACCCCGCCGCACGGCCCGGGACTGACCCCGGTCCCGCCCGGGACCGACCCGGTTCCGCCCGGTCCCGCCCCGGACCGGGCCCGGCCCGAAGCGATCTTGCCTGGTCCCGGCCTTCCTCGGCCGGGGCCACGTGCGCGTGGGCATTTGTTTTGACCGGAGTCCATGCGATAGGTACGCTCAAGCCTTGTGCCTGGGGTGTGCCTGGGCTCGCGTGCGTGTCCTCAACCGCAAGGCGAGTCATATATCGGCCACCGTGATCCGCGCCTTTCTGCCTTGGCGGAGAGGGCCGCGAGATTCGACACACCCGACCGCGTGGGTCGGCGAATGTTCCAGGTTAGTTTCACCGACGGCACACAGAAACCGGAGAAGTAGTGCCTACGATCCAGCAGCTGGTCCGGAAGGGCCGGCAGGACAAGGTCGAGAAGAACAAGACGCCCGCACTCGAGGGTTCCCCTCAGCGTCGCGGCGTCTGCACGCGTGTGTTCACGACCACCCCGAAGAAGCCGAACTCGGCCCTCCGTAAGGTCGCGCGTGTGCGTCTGACCTCCGGCATCGAGGTCACGGCCTACATCCCGGGTGAGGGTCACAACCTGCAGGAGCACTCCATCGTGCTCGTGCGTGGTGGCCGCGTGAAGGACCTGCCGGGTGTTCGCTACAAGATCATCCGCGGTTCCCTCGACACGCAGGGCGTCAAGAACCGTAAGCAGGCTCGCAGCCGCTACGGCGCCAAGAAGGAGAAGTAAGAATGCCTCGTAAGGGCCCCGCCCCGAAGCGCCCGGTCATCATCGACCCGGTCTACAGCTCTCCTCTTGTCACCTCGCTGATCAACAAGATCCTGCTGGACGGCAAGCGTTCCACCGCCGAGCGCATCGTGTACGGCGCCATGGAGGGTCTTCGTGAGAAGACCGGCCAGGACCCGGTCATCACGCTGAAGCGCGCTCTCGAGAACGTCAAGCCGGCCCTCGAGGTCAAGTCCCGCCGTGTCGGTGGCGCCACCTACCAGGTGCCGATCGAGGTCAAGCCGGGCCGCGCGTCCACGCTGGCCCTCCGCTGGCTCGTCGGTTACTCCCGCGCCCGTCGCGAGAAGACCATGACCGAGCGCCTCATGAACGAGCTCCTCGACGCCTCGAACGGCCTCGGTGCGGCCGTCAAGAAGCGTGAGGACACGCACAAGATGGCCGAGTCCAACAAGGCCTTCGCGCACTACCGCTGGTAGTCGCAACCCACATCGAGACCGAGAGAAGACTGAGCCGATATGGCTACCACTTCGCTTGACCTTGCCAAGGTGCGCAACATCGGCATCATGGCTCACATCGACGCGGGCAAGACGACCACCACCGAGCGGATCCTGTTCTACACCGGTGTCTCGTACAAGATCGGTGAAGTCCACGACGGCGCTGCCACGATGGACTGGATGGAGCAGGAGCAGGAGCGCGGCATCACGATCACGTCTGCCGCGACGACCTGCCACTGGCCGCTCGAGAATGTCGATCACACGATCAACATCATCGACACGCCGGGTCACGTCGACTTCACCGTCGAGGTGGAGCGTTCGCTGCGCGTGCTCGATGGTGCTGTCACCGTGTTCGACGGTGTGGCCGGCGTCGAGCCCCAGTCCGAGACTGTCTGGCGTCAGGCGGACCGCTACGGGGTTCCGCGTATCTGCTTCGTCAACAAGCTCGACCGTACGGGCGCCGAGTTCCTTCGTTGCGTCGACATGATCGTGGACCGCCTCGGCGCCGTCCCGATCGTCATGCAGCTCCCCATCGGTTCCGAGATGGACTTCCAGGGTGTTGTCGACCTCGTCCGTATGAAGGCGCTCGTCTGGTCCGCCGAGGCGACCAAGGGCGAGATGTACGACGTCGTCGACATCCCGGCCTCGCACACCGAGCTCGCCGAGGAATGGCGCGCCAAGCTGGTCGAGACCGTCGCGGAGAACGACGAGGAGCTCATGGAGCTCTTCCTCGAGGGCGTCGAGCCCACCGAGGAGCAGCTGTACGCGGCTGTCCGTCGTATCACCATCGCTTCCGGCAAGGGCAACGGCGAGAAGACGGTCACCCCCGTCTTCTGTGGCACCGCGTTCAAGAACAAGGGCGTTCAGCCCCTGCTCGACGCTGTCGTCCGTTACCTGCCGTCGCCCCTGGACGTCGAGGCCATCGAGGGCCACGACGTCAAGGACGCCGAGCTTGTCGTCAAGCGCAAGCCGTCCGACGACGAGCCGCTGTCGGCCCTCGCGTTCAAGATCGCGAGCGACCCGCACCTCGGCAAGCTCACCTTCGTCCGGATCTACTCCGGTCGCCTGGAGGCCGGCACCGCGGTGCTGAACTCCGTCAAGGGCAAGAAGGAGCGCATCGGCAAGATCTACCGCATGCACGCGAACAAGCGTGAGGAGATCGACTCGGTGGGCGCCGGCGACATCGTCGCCGTCATGGGCCTCAAGCAGACCACCACCGGTGAGACGCTGTGTGACGACAAGAACCCGGTCGTGCTGGAGTCCATGGACTTCCCGGCGCCGGTCATTCAGGTCGCCATCGAGCCCAAGTCCAAGGGTGACCAGGAGAAGCTGGGTGTCGCCATCCAGCGTCTCGCGGAGGAGGACCCCTCCTTCCAGGTGCACTCGGACGAGGAGACCGGCCAGACCATCATCGGTGGTATGGGCGAGCTTCACCTCGACATCCTCGTCGACCGCATGCGTCGCGAGTTCAAGGTCGAGGCGAACGTCGGCAAGCCGCAGGTCGCGTACCGCGAGACGATCCGCAAGACCGTCGAGCGCGTGGACTACACCCACAAGAAGCAGACCGGTGGTACCGGTCAGTTCGCCAAGGTGCAGATCGCGATCGAGCCGATCACCGAGGGCGACGCCTCGTACGAGTTCGTGAACAAGGTCACCGGTGGCCGCATCCCGAAGGAGTACATCCCTTCGGTCGACGCGGGTGCGCAGGAGGCCATGCAGTTCGGCATCCTGGCCGGCTACGAGATGACTGGCGTCCGCGTCATCCTTCTCGACGGTGGCTACCACGAGGTCGACTCCTCCGAGCTCGCGTTCAAGATCGCCGGTTCGCAGGCCTTCAAGGAGGCCGCGCGGAAGGCTTCGCCGGTCATCCTCGAGCCCATGATGTCCGTCGAGGTCACCACGCCCGAGGACTACATGGGTGAGGTCATCGGCGACATCAACTCCCGCCGTGGTCAGATTCAGGCCATGGAGGAGCGCAGCGGCGCTCGCGTCGTGAAGGGCCTCGTGCCCCTTTCGGAGATGTTCGGCTACGTCGGCGACCTCCGCAGCAAGACCTCGGGTCGCGCAAGCTACTCGATGCAGTTCGACTCCTACGCCGAGGTTCCGCGGAACGTCGCCGAGGAGATCATCGCGAAGGCCAAGGGCGAGTAACTCTTCCGAGTTCACGCTTTAGGCTTGACACCAGTCGCCGGGGCTCAGCCCCCGAAACCCGAGGGTTCGGGTCCCGGCGGATGGCATCCCAGCAAAGATCACCTGGCGCCGATGAGCAAGGCGTACAGAACCACTCCGCAGGAGGATTCAGTGGCGAAGGCAAAGTTCGAGCGGACTAAGCCGCACGTCAACATCGGCACCATCGGTCACATTGACCACGGTAAGACGACCCTCACGGCCGCCATTACCAAGGTGCTGCACGACGCGTACCCGGACCTGAACGAGGCCTCGGCCTTCGACCAGATCGACAAGGCTCCCGAGGAGCGCCAGCGCGGTATCACGATCTCGATCGCGCACGTCGAGTACCAGACGGAGTCGCGTCACTACGCGCACGTCGACTGCCCGGGTCACGCTGACTACATCAAGAACATGATCACGGGTGCCGCGCAGATGGACGGCGCCATCCTCGTGGTCGCCGCCACCGACGGCCCGATGCCGCAGACCAAGGAGCACGTGCTCCTGGCCCGCCAGGTCGGCGTTCCGTACATCGTCGTCGCCCTGAACAAGGCCGACATGGTGGACGACGAGGAGATCCTGGAGCTCGTCGAGCTCGAGGTCCGTGAGCTCCTCTCCGAGTACGAGTTCCCGGGCGACGACCTTCCGGTCGTCCGTGTCTCGGCGCTCAAGGCCCTCGAGGGCGACAAGGAGTGGGCGGACAAGCTCCTCGGCCTGATGAAGGCTGTCGACGAGTCCATCCCGCAGCCCGAGCGTGACGTCGACAAGCCGTTCCTGATGCCGATCGAGGACGTCTTCACGATCACCGGTCGTGGCACCGTCGTCACCGGTCGTATCGAGCGCGGTATCCTCAAGGTCAACGAGACCGTCGACATCATCGGCATCAAGACCGAGAAGACCACCACCACGGTCACCGGTATCGAGATGTTCCGCAAGCTGCTCGACGAGGGCCAGGCCGGCGAGAACGTCGGTCTGCTCCTCCGTGGCATCAAGCGCGAGGACGTCGAGCGCGGCCAGGTCATCATCAAGCCGGGCTCGGTCACGCCGCACACCAAGTTCGAGGCCCAGGCCTACATCCTGTCGAAGGACGAGGGTGGCCGTCACACCCCGTTCTTCAACAACTACCGCCCGCAGTTCTACTTCCGTACCACGGACGTGACCGGCGTCGTGACCCTCCCCGAGGGCACCGAGATGGTCATGCCGGGCGACAACACCGCCATGAGCGTTGAGCTGATCCAGCCCATCGCCATGGAGGAGGGCCTCAAGTTCGCCATCCGTGAGGGTGGCCGGACCGTCGGCGCCGGCCAGGTCGTCTCGATCACCGAGTAATTGGTGATCTGACCTGGTAGCTCCACGAGCTGCAGGAGAAGGCCCCGCACCTTTCGGTGCGGGGCCTTCTCGCATGTCCGGAGGAGTTACGGCCGCCAGCTCCACGGGTGTCCGTCCGCGCCCAGGCCCACCACGGTCGCCCGGCCCGCGCGCAGGTGCAGCGCCGCCGACACCGCCGGCGCCCCCGTCGGACGGGTCCGCACCCGGTCCCCGGCCCGCACCCGCAGCCGGCCGTCCGGATCCGTGCCCAGGAGCACGGTCCCCAGCGCCGCGGAGCGCGCGGCGACCACACCCCCGTAGCCGTCCAGACCGGTGTCGCCCCCGGGCCCGAGGAGTTCCCCGGTCGCCGGGCGCCGGTAGTAGAGCTCGCCGCCCGCCGACGCCACCGTGGATCCGGAGAGCGGCAGCGGCTCCGTCTGCTCGACTCCGTCCACCCAGTGCCGTACGGACTCCCGTCCCGCCGCGTGGAGGTGCACCCGGCCCGTCGCGTCGAGCGACACGGCGAGTCCGTCCTGGACCTCCGCCGCCCCGGGGAGCGTCCGCCACGGGCCCCACGCCCCGCTCGCCGCCCGCACCCGGGTCGAGACGTTCTTGTCCGCGTTCCGTACGAAGAGATGCACCCGGCCGTCGGGCGCCGCGACCGCCACCGGCGCACCGACCCGGCGCCCCCGGTCGTCCGTGCGCTCCGGATTCCCGAGCCCGCGCCAGGCCAGGAACGGGCCACCGGGGGAGCGCTGCTCCAGGAGCACCAGCTCGCGCCGGTTCCGCCCGCCGTGTCCGTCGACGGCGGAGAACCGCACCCCGAAGAGCAGCACCCGGCCGTCGCCCAGTACCGCAGAGCCGAGCGCGGGGGCGAGCGGGCCGCCGCCGAGGTCCTTCGGCTCGCCCCAGACGCCGGGCGTCGTCTCCTGCCAGCGGACCGCGCGCAGGCCGAGCACCCCGTAGGCGTCGAGGCGGCCGTCCGGCCGCTCGGCGAGCGCCGGGCCCGCGGTGGGCCAGCGGTGGTGGGTGGAGCGGACCCAGCCCTTGCGGTTGGTGAGCGGCCGTTCGCCGCCGACGCCGTAGTCGCCGCAGCCCGAGGGGTTGCCGCACTCCCAGGAGGGGTCACCGCCGTACGGGACGAGGCGGGCGGCCTTCGCCTTGAGCACCTGGGGCGGGAGGTTCTTCGGCCAGTGCCGGTTGTAGTAGCCGCGGAAGGCGGTCGTCGTGAACGCCGGTATGGGTTCGCCGTCCCGGACCGCGTCCGAGACCCAGCGGCTCAGCGCGGCCCAGGTGAAGGAGGCGACGGCCGTGTGGTCGCCGTGGTCCGAGTAGCCGGGCTGCTCCGAGTCCCGCTTGCGGGTGGCCTCGTCGCTGAGCTGGATGTCCGGGTCGGGGTCCAGGGTGTGCACGACGGTGGGCCGGTAGCGGCCGAGCAGTCCGACGAGGACGCCGACCAGCTGGTCGTAGTCGTAGGTGTCCGAACGGGTGACGGGCGAACCGGTCGACAGATGGGTCCGCAGCTCCAGGGCGCGGTCGTGCCAGAGGGCCGGCAGGGCCATGTAGCGACGGTTCGTGTGCATCGGCAGGTTGAGGAAGACCAGCTCGATCCGGTTCCGGCCGTGGACGAGGGTGTCGATCTCCGCCCGTCGGCCGCCGGGGAGCGTGAGCGCCTCGCGCTGCCAGGGCGTGAACATCGGCAGGCCGAGCGCCGCCGCGTACGACTGGCGCAGGCCCTGGTGGCGTGCCGAGGAGTAGGCGGCGCGGTCCGGGGGAGTGTCCGGCATTCCCTTGATCCGGTTCCGGCCGGTGTGCTCGCCCGCGGTCACGTACACGGAGACGAGCGGGACCCCGGCGTCGAGGAGGCGCTGGGTGTCCGGGTTCATGAAGTACAGGTCGTCGTCGGGGTGTGCGGCGACCTGCAGGAGCAGCGCCCGCCGGGTCCGTGCAGAGGCGATCGGCTTGCCGGGCGCGGGGTCGACGGTCGGCGCGGCCCTGCGCGGCTCCGGTACGGAACACCCGGCGACGGCCGAGGTGACGGCGAGGGCGGCGGCGAGAACCGCCCGCCGGCGGGGTGCTGTGGTCACGTTCGCGGTCCGTCCCCTGGGCAGTGCGGTCCCCCGTAAGACGGATGTTCGATGCCGGTGGTTGTGTGCGGACCGATCCCCGCCTGGCAGGATTCGGCCACCGGAAAGGGATCTTCGAAGATCGCCGTCGATCACGTCGATCACGTCGATCACGTCGAGGCCCGGCCGCCGGCTCCGACCAAGGGGTGACAGCGCGCCGCAGGGGCGGGCGGGACGGGGAGGACGACCACGATGAAGTACGTCGCGATGATCTACGGCAACCAGGCCAAGTGGGACGCCTTCCCCGCCGAGGCCTGGCCCGAGGCGATCGCCCGCCAGGAGGCCTTCACCAGGAAGTACTGCGAGAGCGGCGAGCTGATCGGCGCGTACGGACTCGCCGACGCGGCCGCCGCCCAGCTCGTACGGCGTGAGGGCGGCGCCCCCGCGGTCACCGACGGCCCGTACCTGGGGACCGAGGAATACCCGGCCAGCTTCTACCTGCTCGACTGCGACAGCCGGGAGCGGGCCCAGGAGATCGCCGCGGACATGCCCTTCGCGGACACCGACCCCGTCGAGCTGTGGCCGGTCCTGCACGAGTCCGCGGCGGACGTGTGAGCGACTCCGTCGAGGTCGAGGGCCTGCTGCGGACGTACGCGCCGCAGGTCCTCGGCGCGCTCGTGCGCCGGTACGGCACCTTCGACCTCTGCGAGGACGCCGTCCAGGAGGCGCTGATCGCCGCCGCCCGGCAGTGGCCCGCGGACGGCGTGCCCGACAACCCCCGCGGCTGGCTGGTCACCGTAGCCACCCGCAGGTTCGTCGACCTGGTGCGCAGCGAGGCCGCCCGCAGGCGCCGCGAGGACGCCGTGGCCCTGGCCACCCCGGACTCCGAGCTCCTCGCCCGCGCCGCGGACGAGGCTCCCGGCAGCGACCGGGACGACTCGCTCTCCCTGCTCTTCCTCTGCTGTCACCCGGAGCTGTCCCCGCCCAGCCGGATCGCGCTCACCCTGCGCGCCGTCGGCGGTCTCACCACCGCGCAGATCGCCGCCGCGTTCCTGGTGCCCGAGTCGACGATGGCGCAGCGCATCAGCCGGGCCAAGCAGACGATCAGGGCGGCGGGCGGCTCGCTCGCGCTCCCACCGGGCGAGGACCGTACGGCCCGGCTCGCCGAGGTCCGGCACGTGCTCTACCTGATCTTCAACGAGGGCTACACGGCGAGCGTCGGCGAGGAGCTGACCGCGCCCGAGCTGTCCACCGAGGCGATCCGGCTCGCGCGGCTGCTCCACCGGCTGCTGCCCGAGGACACCGAGACGGCGGGTCTGCTCGCCCTGATGCTGCTCACCGACGCCCGCAGACCGGCCCGCACGGGCCCGCACGGCGAACTGGTGCCGCTCGCGGAGCAGGACCGGGGGAGGTGGGACGGCCGGCTCGTCGCGGAGGGTGTCGAGCTGATCAGCCGCACCCTGCCCCGGGGCCAGGTCGGCCCGTACCAGCTGCAGGCGGCGATCGCGGCCGTGCACGACGAGGCGGAGACCGCCGGGGTCACCGACTGGCCGCAGATCCTCGCGCTCTACGAGCTCCTGGAGCGGACAGGGCCGAATCCGATGGTCACCCTCAACCGCGCGGTGGCCGTCGCGATGGTCGAGGGCCCCGCGGCCGGGCTCGCGCTCCTGGACGAACTCGCGCGGGACAAGCGACTGGCCCGGCACCACCGGCTGCTCGCCACCAGGGCCCATCTGCTCGAACTCCTCGGCGACAAGGAGACCGCGGCGGAGGCGTACCGGGAGGCGGCACGCCGTACGACCAGTGCCCCCGAACGCCGTCATCTCACCGCGCGGGCACGGCGCTTGGGGTGAGGCGGAGAGGGCGGTCGAGCCCCGCGCGTGCGCCCCGGCGCATGGCCGTACGTGACGTGGGGTACAGTCTTCGCTCCCGATTGGCGGTCGGATGGCCCCGTATGGCAGACTGTCGGGGTTGCTCGGTTGAGTGCCGATGCTGCGCGCCTCCCGTCGGGAGGACCGGAAGCGAGTCCCACAGTACTCGTCGTCCCTTGTCAGGGGCGGACGTACGGGAATCTTCTGGGAAGCGTCAGCGGGGTGCAGACCAGGCGCCCGGTGGGTGTTTTGCCCCCGGCCTGCGGTCATGGCGACCGTGCCCCCTTGGTTGGGAAATCCTCAGGGATTTCTGCGTAGAGGGAGTGCGACACGCCCGACCGCGTGGGTCGGAGATACGACAACGCTTTTCAGTAAGCGAAGCCGATCGGGTTCCAGAGCGTTACGAGACAAAGGACTACTAGTAGCCATGGCGGGACAGAAGATCCGCATCCGGCTCAAGGCCTACGACCACGAGGTCATCGACTCCTCGGCGAAGAAGATCGTCGAGACGGTGACCCGCACTGGTGCGTCGGTCGCAGGCCCGGTGCCGCTGCCCACTGAGAAGAACGTGTACTGCGTCATCAAGTCGCCGCACAAGTACAAGGACTCGCGCGAGCACTTCGAGATGCGCACGCACAAGCGCCTCATCGACATCCTCGACCCCACGCCGAAGACGGTTGACTCGCTCATGCGTCTCGACCTCCCGGCGGGCGTTGACATCGAGATCAAGCTCTGAGGGCGCGCGAGATGGCTAAGAACATCAAGGGCATCCTGGGCGAGAAGCTCGGCATGACGCAGGTCTGGGACGAGAACAACCGGGTTGTCCCGGTCACCGTCGTCAAGGCCGGCCCGAATGTCGTGACCCAGGTCCGTACGAACGACGTCGACGGCTACGAGTCGGTCCAGATCGCCTTCGGCGAGATCGACCCTCGCAAGGTGAACAAGCCCCTCAAGGGTCACTTCGCCAAGGCTGACGTCACCCCGCGCCGCCACCTGGTGGAGCTCCGCACCGCTGACGCCTCCGAGTACACGCTCGGCCAGGAGATCACCGCCGAGCTCTTCGAGGCCGGCGTGAAGGTCGACGTCACCGGTAAGAGCAAGGGCAAGGGCTTCGCCGGTGTCATGAAGCGCCACAACTTCCGTGGTGGCAAGGCGTCGCACGGTGCCCACCGCGTGCACCGTAAGCCCGGCTCCATCGGTGGCTGCGCCACCCCGGGTCGTGTCTTCAAGGGCATGAAGATGGCCGGTCGCATGGGCAACGAGCGTGTGACCACCCAGAACCTGACCGTCCACGCCGTTGACGCCGAGAAGGGTCTGCTGCTCATCAAGGGCGCCGTTCCCGGCCCTAACGGTGGCCTCGTCCTGGTCCGCACTGCGGCCAAGGGGGTTTGAGGAACCGATGAGCACCATTGACATCCTTTCGCCGGCAGGCGACAAGACCGGGACCGTCGAGCTCCCCGAGGAGATCTTCGGCGCCAAGGTCAGCGTTCCGCTGATCCACCAGGTCGTCGTCGCGCAGCTGGCCGCGGCCCGTCAGGGCACGCACAAGACCAAGCGTCGTGGCGAAGTCCGTGGTGGTGGCAAGAAGCCTTACCGCCAGAAGGGCACCGGCCGCGCTCGCCAGGGTTCGACCCGCGCCCCGCAGTTCGTCGGCGGTGGCGTCGTCCACGGCCCGCAGCCGCGTGACTACTCGCAGCGGACCCCGAAGAAGATGAAGGTCGCCGCCCTCCGCGGTGCCCTCTCGGACCGGGCCACCCACTCCCGCATCCACGTCGTGACCGGCGTGGTCGAGGGTGACGTCTCCACCAAGGCCGCGAAGACGCTGTTCGGCAAGATCTCGGAGCGCAAGAACCTGCTCCTGGTCGTCGAGCGCTCCGACGAGGCCGCGTGGCTGTCCGCTCGTAACCTGCCCCAGGTGCACATCCTGGAGCCGGGCCAGCTCAACACGTACGACGTGATCGTCTCCGACGACGTGGTCTTCACCAAGGCCGCCCTCGAGTCCTTCGTGTCTGGCCCCCAGACCGCTGAGACCGAAGGGAGCGACGCCTGATGACTGAGGCCGTCGTCACCAGCAAGACCTTCTCGGACCCGCGCGACATCCTGATCAAGCCGGTCGTCTCGGAGAAGAGCTACGCCCTGCTGGACGAGAACAAGTACACGTTCATCGTCGCGCCTGGCTCCAACAAGACCCAGATCAAGCAGGCCGTCGAGGCGGTCTTCTCGGTCAAGGTCACCGGGGTCAACACGATCAACCGCCAGGGCAAGCGCAAGCGCACCAAGGCCGGTTTCGGTAAGCGCAAGGACACCAAGCGCGCCATCGTGACCCTTGCTGAGGGCAACCGTATCGACATCTTCGGCGGTCCGACCGCCTAACGGCGGTCTGGATCGTCCGGAATCGGACGAGGACTGAGAAATGGGAATCCGCAAGTACAAGCCGACAACGCCGGGCCGCCGTGGCTCCTCCGTTGCCGACTTCGTCGAGATCACGCGGTCCACGCCGGAGAAGTCGCTGGTTCGCCCCCTGCACAGCAAGGGCGGCCGTAACAACACCGGTCGGATCACCGTTCGCCACCAGGGTGGTGGACACAAGCGCGCCTACCGTGTGATCGACTTCCGTCGTCACGACAAGGACGGCGTGCCGGCCAAGGTCGCTCACATCGAGTACGACCCCAACCGCACCGCGCGCATCGCGCTGCTCCACTACGTGGACGGCGAGAAGCGCTACATCATCGCCCCCAAGGGTCTGACGCAGGGTGACCGCGTCGAGAACGGCCCCGGCGCGGACATCAAGCCCGGCAACAACCTGGCGCTCCGCAACATCCCGGTCGGTACCACGATCCACGCGATCGAGCTCCGTCCCGGTGGCGGCGCCAAGTTCGCACGCTCCGCTGGTGCCTCTGTGCAGCTGCTGGCGAAGGAGGGCACGATGGCCCACCTTCGTATGCCGTCCGGTGAGATCCGTCTCGTCGACGCCCGCTGCCGCGCCACGATCGGCGAGGTCGGCAACGCCGAGCAGTCGAACATCAACTGGGGCAAGGCCGGCCGTAAGCGCTGGCTGGGCGTCCGCCCGACCGTCCGCGGTGTGGCGATGAACCCGGTTGACCACCCGCACGGTGGTGGTGAGGGTAAGACCTCCGGTGGTCGCCACCCGGTCTCCCCGTGGGGTCAGAAGGAGGGTCGTACTCGCTCGCCGAAGAAGGCTTCGAGCAAGTACATCGTCCGCCGCCGCAAGACGAACAAGAAGCGCTAGGAGCGGGTTTAGATGCCGCGCAGTCTCAAGAAGGGACCCTTCGTCGACGGACACCTCGTAAAGAAGGTGGACGTACAGAACGAAGCCGGTACCAAGAACGTCATCAAGACCTGGTCCCGTCGCTCGATGATCATCCCGGCCATGCTCGGCCACACGATCGCGGTGCACAACGGCAAGACCCACATTCCGGTGTTTGTCACCGAGTCGATGGTCGGCCACAAGCTCGGCGAGTTCTCGCCGACGCGCACCTTCCGGGGTCACGTGAAGGACGACCGGAAGTCGAAGCGCCGCTAGTAGCGGGGTGGAATCGACCATGACAGACACTGGAAGGACAACCATGGAAGCCAGGGCCCAGGCGCGGTACATCCGCGTCACGCCCATGAAGGCCCGCCGAGTGGTGGACCTTATCCGTGGCATGGACGCCACGGAGGCTCAGGCGGTCCTGCGTTTCGCCCCGCAGGCCGCGAGCGTGCCGGTTGGCAAGGTGCTGGACAGCGCCATTGCCAACGCTGCACACAACTACGACCACACGGACGCCTCTTCGCTGATCATCAGCGAGGCGTTTGTGGATGAGGGCCCGACCCTGAAGCGGTTCCGTCCGCGTGCTCAGGGCCGTGCCTACCGGATCCGTAAGCGGACCAGCCACATCACCGTGGTCGTCAGCAGCAAGGAAGGAACCCGGTAATGGGCCAGAAGGTTAACCCGCATGGGTTCCGGCTCGGCATCACCACGGACTTCAAGTCCCGTTGGTACGCCGACAAGCTGTACAAGGACTACGTCAAGGAAGACGTCGCCATCCGTCGGATGATGACGTCCGGCATGGAGCGCGCCGGCATCTCGAAGGTTGAGATCGAGCGCACCCGTGACCGCGTGCGGGTGGACATCCACACCGCGCGTCCCGGCATCGTCATCGGCCGCCGTGGCGCCGAGGCCGACCGCATCCGCGGCGACCTCGAGAAGCTCACGGGCAAGCAGGTCCAGCTGAACATCCTCGAGGTCAAGAACCCCGAGATGGACGCTCAGCTGGTTGCTCAGGCCGTTGCCGAGCAGCTCTCCTCCCGCGTCTCCTTCCGTCGCGCCATGCGTAAGAGCATGCAGGGCACGATGAAGGCCGGCGCCAAGGGCATCAAGATCCAGTGTGGCGGTCGTCTCGGCGGCGCCGAGATGTCCCGCTCCGAGTTCTACCGCGAGGGTCGTGTGCCGCTGCACACGCTCCGCGCGAACGTGGACTACGGCTTCTTCGAGGCCAAGACGACCTTCGGTCGCATTGGCGTCAAGGTCTGGATCTACAAGGGCGACGTCAAGAACATCGCCGAGGTCCGCGCCGAGAACGCTGCGGCCCGTGCGGGTAACCGCCCGGCCCGTGGTGCCGGCGCTGGCGACCGCCCGGCCGGCCGTGGTGGCCGTGGTGGCGAGCGTGGCGGCCGCGGCCGCAAGCCGCAGCAGCAGTCCGCGCCGGCTGCCGAGGCCCCCAAGGCCGACGCTCCCGCCGCCGCTGCCGCTCCGGCTGAGAGCACCGGAACGGAGGCCTGACCGAAATGCTGATCCCCCGTAGGGTCAAGCACCGCAAGCAGCACCACCCCAAGCGCTCGGGTATGAGCAAGGGTGGTACGCAGGTTGCGTTCGGCGAGTACGGCATTCAGGCCCTCACGCCGGCGTACGTGACGAACCGCCAGATCGAGGCTGCTCGTATCGCGATGACCCGCCACATCAAGCGTGGCGGCAAGGTCTGGATCAACATCTACCCGGACCGCCCCCTGACGAAGAAGCCTGCCGAGACCCGCATGGGTTCCGGTAAGGGTTCTCCGGAGTGGTGGATCGCGAACGTCAAGCCGGGTCGGGTGATGTTCGAACTGTCCTACCCGAACGAGAAGATCGCGCGCGAGGCCCTGACCCGTGCGGCCCACAAGCTGCCGATGAAGTGCAAGATCGTTAAGCGCGAAGCAGGTGAGCTGTGATGTCGGCCGGTACCAAGGCGTCCGAGCTGCGCGAGCTGGGCAACGAGGAGCTTCTCAACAAGCTCCGCGAGGCCAAGGAAGAGCTGTTCAACCTCCGCTTCCAGGCGGCGACGGGTCAGCTCGAGAACCACGGCCGGCTCAAGTCCGTCCGTAAGGACATCGCCCGGATCTACACCCTGATGCGTGAGCGCGAGCTGGGCATCGAGACGGTGGAGAACGCCTGATGAGCGAGAGCAACGTGACTGAGAAGACCGAGCGCAACGCTCGCAAGGTCCGCGAGGGCCTGGTCGTCAGCGACAAGATGGACAAGACCGTCGTCGTCGCTGTCGAGGACCGCGTCAAGCACGCGCTGTACGGCAAGGTCATCCGCCGTACGAACAAGCTCAAGGCTCATGACGAGCAGAACGCTGCCGGCATCGGCGACCGCGTCCTCCTGATGGAGACCCGGAAGCTGTCCGCCACGAAGCACTGGCGCGTCATCGAGATCCTCGAGAAGGCCAAGTAAGGAATTTCCCGCAAGGGAAATCCACATGTTCAGCCTGAGGGGTTTCCCGCAGGTCAGTTCCGCCAGGCTCGGTGGGGTTGCGCTGATCGCTTAGCGCAACCCCGCCGGGAACCGGCAGACAAATCAGGAGATAGACGTGATCCAGCAGGAGTCGCGACTGCGTGTCGCCGACAACACTGGTGCCAAGGAGATCCTTTGCATCCGTGTTCTCGGTGGCTCGGGTCGCCGCTACGCGGGCATCGGTGACGTCATCGTCGCCACCGTCAAGGACGCGATCCCCGGTGGCAACGTGAAGAAGGGTGACGTCGTCAAGGCGGTCATCGTTCGCACCGTCAAGGAGCGCCGCCGCCAGGACGGCTCGTACATCCGCTTCGACGAGAACGCCGCTGTCATTCTCAAGAACGACGGCGACCCTCGTGGCACCCGTATCTTCGGCCCGGTCGGCCGTGAGCTGCGCGAGAAGAAGTTCATGAAGATCATCTCGCTCGCGCCGGAGGTGCTGTAAGCATGAAGATCAAGAAGGGCGACCTGGTCCAGGTCATCACCGGTAAGGACAAGGGCAAGCAGGGCAAGGTCATCACGGCCTTCCCCCGCGAGAACCGCGTCCTCGTCGAGGGTGTCAACCGGGTCAAGAAGCACACGAAGGCCGGCCCGTCGCAGGCCGGTGGCATCGTCACGACCGAGGCTCCGGTCCACGTCTCCAACGTCCAGCTGGTCGTGGAGAAGGACGGCAAGAAGGTCGTCACGCGTGTCGGATTCCGCTTCGACGACGAGGGCAACAAGATCCGCGTTGCCAAGCGGACGGGTGAGGACATCTGATGGCTACCACCACTCCGCGTCTCAAGACGAAGTACCGCGAGGAGATCGCGGGCAAGCTGCGTGAGGAGTTCTCCTACGAGAACGTCATGCAGGTTCCCGGCCTCGTGAAGATCGTGGTCAACATGGGTGTCGGCGACGCCGCCCGTGACTCGAAGCTCATGGACGGTGCCGTCCGTGACCTGACCACCATCACCGGTCAGAAGCCGGCCGTCACCAAGGCCCGCAAGTCCATCGCGCAGTTCAAGCTTCGCGAAGGACAGCCGATCGGTGCGCACGTCACCCTCCGTGGCGACCGCATGTGGGAGTTCCTGGACCGCACCCTGTCGCTCGCGCTTCCGCGCATCCGCGACTTCCGTGGTCTGTCCCCCAAGCAGTTCGACGGGCGTGGCAACTACACCTTCGGTCTCACGGAGCAGGTCATGTTCCACGAGATCGACCAGGACAAGATCGACCGTGTCCGGGGTATGGACATCACCGTGGTGACCACGGCGACCAACGACGACGAGGGCCGTGCCCTTCTGCGTCACCTCGGCTTCCCGTTCAAGGAGGCGTAAGCGAGATGGCGAAGAAGGCTCTCATCGCGAAGGCTGCTCGCAAGCCCAAGTTCGGCGTGCGTGGCTACACGCGCTGCCAGCGCTGTGGTCGTCCCCACTCCGTGTACCGCAAGTTCGGCCTGTGCCGCGTGTGCCTTCGTGAGATGGCTCACCGTGGCGAGCTGCCGGGCGTGACCAAGAGCTCCTGGTAATCCCTTACTTGGGATGACCGGAGTCTCTCGGTAAGCACTGGGTTGTCGGATGCCCATCGCTCCATGGCTTAGGCTAGGAGGGTTGGGCGTCCGTCGCCCGTACGACTTACTACGCCGTAGGTCCCCGCGCCGCACCCGTCCCGCCCCTGTGTGGGGAGAGGGATGGCGCACTGGAAACCCCGGCGAGAGAGGCCGAAGGCCAATTCATGACCATGACTGATCCGATCGCGGACATGCTGACTCGTCTGCGTAACGCGAACTCGGCATACCACGACTCCGTGACGATGCCGCACAGCAAGATCAAGTCTCACATCGCGGAAATCCTCCAGCAGGAGGGCTTCATCACGGGCTGGAAGGTCGAGGACGCCGAGGTCGGCAAGAACCTCGTCCTCGAGCTCAAGTTCGGTCCGAACCGTGAGCGCTCCATCGCGGGCATCAAGCGGATCTCGAAGCCCGGTCTCCGGGTTTACGCGAAGTCCACCAACCTGCCGAAGGTCCTCGGCGGCCTGGGCGTGGCGATCATCTCCACGTCCCACGGTCTCCTGACCGGCCAGCAGGCAGGCAAGAAGGGCGTAGGTGGGGAAGTCCTCGCCTACGTCTGGTAGTCGGGAAAGGAAGGAAAGCTCATGTCGCGTATTGGCAAGCTGCCTATCCCGGTTCCCGCCGGCGTGGACGTCACCATCGATGGCCGCACGGTCACGGTGAAGGGTTCCAAGGGCACCCTGAGCCACACCGTTGCCGCTCCGATCGAGATCGTTAAGGGCGAGGAGGGCGTTCTGAACGTCTCTCGTCCGAACGACGAGCGTCAGAACAAGGCCCTTCACGGCCTGTCCCGCACGCTGGTGGCCAACATGATCACCGGTGTGACCCAGGGTTACGTGAAGGCGCTCGAGATCAGCGGTGTCGGTTACCGCGTGGCCGCGAAGGGCTCCAACCTGGAGTTCCAGCTCGGCTACAGCCACCCGATCCTGGTCGAGGCGCCCGAGGGCATCTCGTTCAAGGTCGAGTCGCCGACCAAGTTTTCGGTCGAGGGCATCGACAAGCAGAAGGTCGGCGAGGTCGCGGCGAACATCCGCAAGCTGCGGAAGCCCGACCCGTACAAGGCCAAGGGCGTCAAGTACGCCGGCGAGGTCATCCGCCGCAAGGTCGGAAAGGCTGGTAAGTAAGCCATGGCATACGGTGTGAAGATCGCCAAGGGCGACGCTTACAAGCGTGCCGCCAAGGCGCGCCGCCACATCCGCATCCGCAAGAACGTGTCGGGTACGGCGGAGCGTCCGCGCCTCGTCGTGACGCGTTCGAACCGCGGCATCACCGCTCAGGTCATCGACGACCTCAAGGGTCACACCCTTGCGTCTGCGTCGAACCTGGACGCGTCGATCCGCGGTGGCGAGGGTGACAAGTCCGCGCAGGCCAAGCAGGTCGGAGCTCTCGTCGCCGAGCGCGCCAAGGCCGCTGGCGTCGAGGCTGTCGTGTTCGACCGTGGTGGCAACAGGTACGCCGGGCGCATTGCCGCTCTGGCTGACGCCGCCCGCGAAGCCGGGCTGAAGTTCTAAGCCCCGGTTCCGGGACTAACGGACGTAACAGAGAGAGGTAAATCCAATGGCTGGACCCCAGCGCCGCGGAAGCGGTGCCGGTGGCGGCGAGCGGCGGGACCGGAAGGGCCGCGACGGTGGCGCTGCCGCCGAGAAGACCGCGTACGTTGAGCGCGTTGTCGCGATCAACCGCGTCGCCAAGGTTGTCAAGGGTGGTCGCCGCTTCAGCTTCACCGCGCTGGTCGTGGTGGGCGACGGTGACGGCACCGTAGGTGTCGGTTACGGCAAGGCCAAGGAAGTTCCCGCGGCCATCGCCAAGGGTGTCGAGGAAGCCAAGAAGAACTTCTTCAAGGTTCCGCGCATCCAGGGCACCATCCCTCACCCGATCCAGGGCGAGAAGGCTGCGGGCGTCGTCCTGCTCAAGCCGGCTTCCCCCGGTACCGGTGTTATCGCCGGTGGCCCGGTGCGCGCCGTGCTCGAGTGCGCCGGCGTTCACGACATCCTGTCGAAGTCGCTCGGCTCCGACAACGCGATCAACATCGTGCACGCGACCGTGGCGGCCCTCAAGGGCCTGCAGCGTCCCGAGGAGATCGCGGCTCGCCGTGGTCTGCCCCTCGAGGACGTCGCCCCCGCGGCTCTGCTCCGTGCACGTGCTGGGGCGGGTGCGTAATGGCTCGCCTCAAGGTCACGCAGACGAAGTCGTACATCGGCAGCAAGCAGAACCACCGCGACACCCTGCGTTCGCTCGGCCTCAAGAAGGTCAACGACGTGGTTGTCAAGGAGGATCGTCCCGAGTTCCGCGGCATGGTGCACACCGTCCGCCACCTCGTGACGGTCGAGGAGGTTGACTGACATGGCGGAGAACAGCCCGCTGAAGGCCCACAACCTCCGTCCCGCCCCCGGTGCCAAGACCGCGAAGACCCGTGTCGGTCGTGGTGAGGCGTCGAAGGGTAAGACGGCCGGTCGTGGTACCAAGGGTACGAAGGCCCGTTACCAGGTTCCGCAGCGCTTCGAGGGTGGGCAGATGCCCCTCCACATGCGTCTGCCGAAGCTCAAGGGCTTCAAGAACCCGTTCCGCACCGAGTTCCAGGTCGTGAACCTGGACAAGCTCGGCGCTCTCTACCCCGAGGGTGGAGAGGTCACGGTGGCCGACCTGGTCGCCAAGGGCGCGGTTCGCAAGAACCAGCTCGTCAAGGTGCTCGGCACCGGCGAGATCACCGTGGCGCTGCAGGTTTCGGTTGACGCCGTCTCCGGCTCCGCCAAGGAGAAGATCACCGCCGCCGGCGGCACCGTCACCGAGCTCGTCTAAGACGACTCGATGGCTTGAACATCCGATCGGGGATGCCTCCCAAAAGGGGCATCCCCGATTGGTCGTTCCTAGGGGGGCATGGTCGCCGGTAAGGTGGCGTGCACTGTCTAGGCTCCGTGCGGTATGCCCGCACGGGATTGATGACCGATACCTATTCGTCGAACCTCAAGACCGTCACCCTTGACGCCTAGCGCGGGGGTCGCAGGAGGCACCGTGCTCACCGCGTTCGCCCGGGCGTTCAAGACGCCCGACCTGCGCAAGAAGCTGCTCTTCACGCTCGCCATCATCGTGCTGTACCGCCTCGGGGCCCACATCCCGGTCCCCGGCGTCAGCTACGAGGCCGTCCAGCAGTGTGTCAAGCAGGCCAGCGAGGGCAACAACAGCCTCTTCGGCCTGGTCAACATGTTCAGTGGCGGAGCGCTGCTGCAGATCACCATCTTCGCGCTCGGCATCATGCCGTACATCACGGCCAGCATCATCCTGCAGCTGCTGACCGTCGTGATCCCGCGTCTCGAAGCCCTCAAGAAGGAGGGCCAGTCGGGTACTGCCAAGATCACGCAGTACACCCGGTACCTGACGGTCGCCCTCGCCGTGCTGCAGGGCACCGGTCTCGTCGCCACCGCCAAGAGCGGTGCGCTGTTCAGTGGCTGCCGCGTCGCCGACCAGGTCGTGCCCGACCCGTCGATCTTCACCATCGCCACGATGGTCCTCACGATGACCGCCGGTACCTGCATCGTCATGTGGCTCGGCGAGCTCATCACCGACCGCGGCATCGGCAACGGCATGTCGATCCTGATGTTCATCTCGATCGCCGCCGGCTTCCCGGGCGCCCTGTGGGCCATCAAGGAGAGCGGCAAGCTCGCCAAGGGCTGGATCGAGTTCGGCACCGTCATCCTCATCGGCTTCGTGATGGTGGCCCTCGTGGTCTTCGTCGAGCAGGCCCAGCGCCGGATCCCGGTGCAGTACGCGAAGCGCATGATCGGCCGGCGCTCCTACGGCGGTACGTCCACGTACATCCCGCTGAAGGTGAACCAGGCGGGTGTGATTCCTGTCATCTTCGCGTCGTCGCTGCTCTACATCCCGGCCTTGATCGCGCAGTTCTCGAACTCCACCGCAGGGTGGAAGACCTGGATCGAAGCCCACTTCGTCAAGGGTGACCACCCCTACTACATCGCGACGTACTTCCTCCTGATCGTGTTCTTCGCCTTCTTCTATGTGGCGATCTCGTTCAACCCCGAGGAAGTCGCGGACAACATGAAGAAGTATGGTGGCTTCATCCCGGGTATCCGGGCTGGTCGACCTACTGCCGAGTATCTGAGCTACGTGCTCAACCGGATCACTTGGCCGGGCTCGCTGTACTTGGGTCTGATCGCTCTTGTGCCGACGATGGCGTTGGCAGGCTTCGGTGGCGCCAATGCCAACTTCCCCTTCGGTGGGACGAGCATCCTCATCATCGTGGGTGTGGGGCTGGAGACCGTGAAGCAGATCGAGAGCCAGCTCCAGCAGCGCAATTACGAAGGGTTCCTCCGCTGATGCGAATCGTCCTCGTCGGACCGCCCGGTGCCGGCAAGGGAACGCAGGCTGCGTTCCTTGCCAAGAACCTGGACATCCCGCACATCTCCACGGGCGACCTGTTCCGCGCCAACATCTCTCAGGGCACGGAGCTGGGTCTCAAGGCCAAGGCGTTCATGGACGCCGGCGACCTGGTGCCCGACGAGGTGACCATCGGGATGGCCAAGGACCGGATGGAGCAGCAGGACGCCGTCAACGGCTTCCTGCTGGACGGGTTCCCCCGCAACGTGGCTCAGGCCGAGGCTCTGGACGTGGTCCTGAAGGCCGAGGACATGCAGCTCGACGCGGTGCTGGACCTGGAGGTCCCCGAGGACGAGGTCGTGAAGCGGATCGCGGGTCGCCGCATCTGCCGCAACGACAGCGCGCACGTCTTCCACGTGGAGTACAACGCGCCGAAGACCGAGGGCGTCTGCGACGCCTGCGGCGGCGAGCTGTACCAGCGTGCGGACGACTCCGAGGAGACGGTCCGCAAGCGCCTGGAGGTCTACCACACGCAGACCGAGCCGATCATCGACTACTACCGGGCGCAGAACCTGGTCGTGACGATCTCGGCGCTCGGCAAGGTGGACGAGGTCACGGCGAAGGCGATGGCCGCGCTCAAGAAGTAACCCTGGTTCGTCCGATACGGCCGCGGTGCCCCTCAGGGGCGCCGCGGCCGTATCGTTGTTCTGTTCCCCGTACTCGATGGAAAGGCCGCGGCCACGATGGTGCAGATCAAGACCCCCGAGCAGATCGCGAAGATGCGCGAGGCGGGGCTGGTCGTCGCCGCCATTCACGCGGCGACCCGTGAGGCCGCCGTGCCGGGCGCCACGACGAAGGACCTGGACGAGGTCGCGCGGAAGGTCATCGCCGACCACGGGGCGAAGTCGAACTTCCTCGGGTACGGCGGGTTCCCCGCGACGATCTGCACCTCGGTGAACGAGGTCGTCGTCCACGGCATCCCCGACGACAAGACCGTCCTCAAGGACGGCGACATCATCTCCATCGACGCGGGCGCGATCGTGGACGGCTGGCACGGTGACGCGGCCTACACGGCCTTCGTGGGCACCGGGCACGCGCCCGAGCTCGTGGAGCTCTCCCGGGTCACGGAGGAGTCGATGTGGGCCGGCATCGCGGCCATGCGGCTCGGCAACCGTCTGGTGGACATCTCGAAGGCGATCGAGACGTACATCAAGCGCCAGCCGCGTCCGGCCGTCGGCGACCACAGCCTGGGCCGGTACGGGATCATCGAGGACTACGGCGGCCACGGCATCGGCACCGAGATGCACATGGACCCGCACCTGCTGAACTACGTCTCCCGCAAGCGCGGCAAGGGCCCGAAGCTGGTCCCCGGCCTGTGCCTGGCGATCGAGCCGATGGTCTCCCTGGGCACCCCGCAGACGGAGGTCCTGAAGGACGACTGGACGGTCATCACGACCGACGGCACCTGGTCCTCCCACTGGGAGCACTCGATCGCCCTGACCGAGGAGGGCCCCCTGGTCCTGACGGCGGTCGACGGCGGCAAGGCGAAGCTGGCGGAGCTGGGTGTGACGGCGGCGCCGGACCCGCTGGCGTAGCGGACGCCCTTCCCGCACCCGCGCCGGTTCACCGGTCGGGCACCTGCCCCCCGGTTCGCCGGTCGGAGGCCGGCGCAGCGGGCCGAAGCTTGTGAGGCGCCCCCGGGCGCCGAGCCCGCGAGGTCCGCGTCGGGGATCGGGTCGGCGCGTTTCCGTTCGTGCAGGAGTAGCTTTGAGTTTTCTACGGCGTGGTGCCTTGCGTAAGGATCAGTTCGGGTGGGCAGACTTCCCGATTCGTCTTTTCCTGGGGCCTGACGTAGACTGATGCGTCGGCTCTCGTGTACCCGTGTGTCCGCATACGGCGGCGAGAGTCGATCAAGGTAGCCGATTCGAAAGGCGAAGCGTGGCCAAGAAGCAAGGTGCCATCGAAATCGAGGGCACCGTGATCGAGTCCCTCCCGAACGCCATGTTCAAGGTGGAACTCCAGAACGGTCACAAGGTCCTCGCGCACATCTCCGGCAAGATGCGGATGCACTACATCCGAATCCTTCCGGACGACCGGGTCGTGGTGGAGCTCTCTCCGTACGACCTGACGCGTGGCCGGATCGTCTACCGGTACAAGTAGATCTTGCCCGCACCCCGCCTCCGCGCGCGGGTGGTGGCACTGACCCGGAGAACCTCACACCCATGAAGGTCAAGCCGAGCGTCAAGAAGATCTGCGACAAGTGCAAGGTGATCCGCCGTCACGGCCGGGTCATGGTCATCTGCGACAACCTGCGCCACAAGCAGCGCCAGGGCTGAAGCACGCCGACCGACCTGCAATTTCGCAGTTCTTCGCGCGACGCATAGCAATACGTACATACGCAGAGCCCGTCGGGCCGTGTTCGCACGGTTGACGGCACCTCCGGCGGGGGCCGGGGACCCGACCTGTACCTCATACGGCAGCCGGGAACGGTTCTGCAGCAGACCCCCGAGAACACAGGAGCCATTGAATGGCACGCGTTTCCGGTGTTGACATCCCGCGCGAAAAGCGTGTGGTGGTCGCACTCACCTACGTCTTCGGCATCGGGCGTACCCGGTCCGAGGAGATTCTCGCCGCGACCGGCGTGAACCCGTCCACCCGTGTCCGCGACCTTGCCGAGGAAGACCTCGTCAAGATCCGCGAGTACGTGGACGCCAACCTCCAGACCGAGGGTGACCTCCGTCGCGAGATCGCCGCCGACATCCGCCGCAAGGTCGAGATCGGCTGCTACCAGGGCCTGCGCCACCGTCGTGGCCTGCCCGTCCGCGGCCAGCGCACCAGCACGAACGCTCGTACCCGCAAGGGCCCGCGTCGCGCCATCGCCGGCAAGAAGAAGCCGGGCAAGAAGTAGTCCTCAGCGGACGCTTGACCAAGCGGTCTTCGCTGTAGGACCGACCACCTCCCGTAGGAGTTATAGATGCCCCCCAAGGGTCGTCAGGGCGCTGCCAAGAAGGTGCGCCGCAAGGAAAAGAAGAACGTCGCTCACGGCCACGCGCACATCAAGAGCACGTTCAACAACACGATCGTCTCGATCACGGACCCCGCGGGCAACGTGATCTCCTGGGCCTCCGCCGGCCACGTCGGCTTCAAGGGCTCGCGCAAGTCGACCCCGTTCGCCGCGCAGATGGCCGCCGAGTCGGCCGCTCGCCGCGCGCAGGAGCACGGCATGCGCAAGGTTGACGTCTTCGTCAAGGGTCCGGGCTCCGGCCGCGAGACCGCGATCCGTTCCCTCCAGGCCACGGGCCTCGAGGTCGGTTCGATCCAGGACGTCACCCCCACGCCGCACAACGGCTGCCGTCCCCCCAAGCGCCGCCGCGTCTGACGCACGGCTGCTTGATTCAGGACTTCGGGCGGTACGGCTCTTCGGACCGTGCCGCCCGTACCCTTGCAGTACGCAGCACTCCGTCGGGCGTCAAATAGTGGGCGTCCACGACTGAAGGATTGAACACATGCTTATCGCTCAGCGTCCTTCGCTGACCGAAGAGGTCGTCGACGAGTTCCGCTCCCGGTTCGTGATCGAGCCGCTGGAGCCGGGCTTCGGCTACACCCTCGGCAACTCCCTCCGCCGTACCCTCCTGTCCTCGATCCCGGGTGCCGCTGTCACCAGCATCCGCATCGACGGCGTCCTGCACGAGTTCACCACCGTGCCGGGCGTCAAGGAGGACGTGACCGACCTCATCCTCAACATCAAGCAGCTGGTCGTCTCCTCGGAGCACGACGAGCCGGTCGTGATGTACCTGCGCAAGCAGGGCCCGGGTCTGGTCACCGCCGCCGACATCGCGCCCCCGGCCGGTGTCGAGGTGCACAACCCCGACCTCGTCCTCGCCACGCTCAACGGCAAGGGCAAGCTGGAGATGGAGCTGACCGTCGAGCGCGGTCGCGGCTACGTCTCCGCCGTGCAGAACAAGCAGGTGGGCCAGGAGATCGGTCGTATCCCGGTCGACTCCATCTACTCCCCGGTGCTCAAGGTCACGTACAAGGTCGAGGCGACCCGTGTCGAGCAGCGCACCGACTTCGACAAGCTGATCGTCGACGTCGAGACCAAGCAGGCCATGCGCCCGCGTGACGCCATGGCGTCCGCCGGCAAGACCCTGGTCGAGCTGTTCGGTCTGGCGCGCGAGCTCAACATCGACGCCGAGGGCATCGACATGGGCCCGTCCCCCACGGACGCCGCCCTCGCCGCCGACCTGGCGCTGCCGATCGAGGAGCTCGAGCTCACCGTTCGTTCGTACAACTGCCTCAAGCGTGAGGGCATCCACTCCGTGGGTGAGCTCGTGGCGCGCTCCGAGGCGGACCTGCTCGACATCCGCAACTTCGGTGCGAAGTCGATCGACGAGGTCAAGGCGAAGCTGGCCGGTATGGGCCTCGCGCTGAAGGACTCGCCGCCCGGATTCGACCCGACCGCCGCCGCCGACGCCTTCGGCGCCGACGACGACGCGGACGCCGGTTTCGTCGAGACCGAGCAGTACTAGTAGATCGTCTGCGGGCCGGCTTCGGCCGGTCGCGCAGTTCCCCGCGCCCCTTACGGGGCGCGGGTCTTCGACGGGCGACCGCCCGCTCGGATACTGACCTCGGTACCTGATACGGCCGAGGCAGACATCAAGGAGAAACACCATGCCGCGTCCCGCGAAGGGTGCCCGCCTCGGCGGTTCCGCCGCGCACGAGAAGCTGCTCCTCGCCAACCTGGCGAAGTCGCTCTTCGAGCACGGCCGCATCACCACCACCGAGGCCAAGGCCCGTCGCCTGCGTCCGGTCGCCGAGCGCCTGATCACCAAGGCGAAGAAGGGCGACATCCACAACCGTCGCCTGGTGCTGCAGACGATCACCGACAAGGGCATCGTCCACACCCTCTTCACCGAGATCGCCCCGCGCTACTCCGAGCGCCCGGGTGGCTACACCCGTATCACCAAGATCGGCAACCGTCGTGGCGACAACGCCCCGATGGCCGTGATCGAGCTGGTCGAGGGCGAGATCGCCAAGAAGGCGACCGTCGCCGAGGCCGAGGCCGCCACCGTGCGCGCCGTCAAGGAGGCCGACGCGGCCGCCGAGGCTCCGGCCGAGGAGTCGAAGGACGCGTAAGCGTTCCGACGTTTCTCGTGTGCGGGCCCGTACCCCTTGGGGTGCGGGCCCGTTGCCGTGTTCGATGGTTTCGAGAGGATTTCCGCGTGAGCGATGACGTGCAGGACGGGTTCGTACGGGTTCGGCTTGACCTGTCGTACGACGGCAAGGACTTCTCCGGCTGGGCCAAGCAGTCCCAGGGGCAGCGGACCGTGCAGGGGGACATCGAGGCCGCGCTGCGGACCGTGACCCGGTCGGCGGAGACGTACGAGCTGACCGTGGCCGGCCGGACCGACTCCGGGGTGCACGCGCGCGGCCAGGTCGCGCATGTCGACCTGCCCGTCGAGCTGTGGGCCGAGCACCGCGACAAGCTGCTCAGGCGGCTCGCGGGGCGCCTCTCGCACGATGTGCGGGTCTGGTCCCTGACCGAGGCCCCCAGCGGCTTCAACGCGCGTTTCTCCGCCGTCTGGCGCCGTTACGCGTACCGGGTCACCGACAACCCCGGCGGGGTCGACCCGCTGCAGCGCGGGCACGTCCTGTGGCACGACTGGGCCCTCGACATGGACGCCATGAACGAGGCCGCCGCGGCGCTCGTCGGCGAGCACGACTTCGCCGCGTACTGCAAGCGGCGCGAGGGGGCCACCACCATCCGCACGCTCCAGGAGCTGCGCTGGGAGCGCCGCCCCGACGGTGTGATGGAAGCCACCGTGAAGGCGGACGCCTTCTGCCACAACATGGTCCGCTCGCTGGTCGGCGCCCTGCTCTTCGTCGGCGACGGGCACCGGCCCGTGGACTGGCCGGGCAAGGTGCTCGCGGCCGGCGTGCGGGACTCGGCCGTGCATGTCGTACGGCCGCACGGCCTCACCCTCGAAGAGGTCGGCTACCCGGCCGACGAGCTCCTGGCCGCCCGCAATCTGGAGGCCAGGAACAAGCGGTCACTCCCCGGGAGCGCCGGCTGCTGCTGAGGCCTGGGAGCGGCCGCGGGCGTAGATCTGGTTGAAGGCGAAGGTGCCGAGGTCGTCGCTGGCCTGGAAGATCGGCTTGTCGGCCTTGGTGACCTTCTTGCCGTTGGAGAAGCCGGCCTGGGTGAAGTAGGCGTAGCGGCCGACCGAGTTCGAGCGGCGCAGGCAGACCGTGGCGTGGCAGAAGTCACGTACGCCCGCGCCGACCAGCGGGGCGATGCCGCCGGTGGCCTGGTTCTTCGCCTTCAGGGCCGCGGCCTCGGAGGGGAAGACGGCGACGCCGACGGTGATCGCCACGCCGTCCTTCACATAGGTGGCGCGGAGCACCCGCTGGCAGCCGTTCTTCTTCAGGACGGCGCCGAGGCCGCCCTGGGTGACGGCCGCGCAGTCGGTCGTCGCCGAGGTCGCGCCCTTGGTGTACGGGCGCTTGTTCATCGACAGCTTCTTGCCCGGGAAGAGGCCCTCCGCGGAGAGCGGGGCCTTGTCCTTCTTCGGGTCCGAGATGTAGTCCTTCGGGTTCGGCGGGGGCGGCGGCGCCACCGACGAGAAGGTCGGCTCGGGGGTCGGGGCCGTGGTGGGGGAGGCCGTGCCGGTGGGCACCCCGCCGTTCTCGGCCTCGTCGTTCTTCTTGCCGGAGGCCACCACGGCGGTGGCGACGATCGCGCCGACGACCAGGGCGGCCACCGCGCCGCCGCCGATGATCAGCCAGCGCTTGCGGCGGTTACGGGAGGCCGAGGCGTCGGCCAGGGCGCCCCAGTCGGGGGTCGGCCCGCCGCTCTGGGCACCCGGGAAGGGGTCGGGTGCCTGCCCCTGGCCGGGCTGCTGCCCGTACCCCTGAGGCTGCCCGTACTCCTGCTGCCCGTACCCCTGAGGCTGTCCGTAGCCCTGCTGTCCGTACTCCTGCTGCGGCTGCTGTCCGTGCCCCTGCTGCCCGCCCTGCTGCGGCTCTTGCGGCCACTGCGGTCCCCCAAAGCTCATGCCGCGCATCCTAAACCGGTTGGGCCCCGGCGACGCGGGCGGCGACAATGCACCTCATGGGACATGTCGAGGCCGCGCATCTTGAGTACTACCTGCCCGACGGGAGGATCCTCCTCGGGGACGCCTCCTTCCGGGTCGGGGAGGGCGCCGTCGTCGCCCTCGTCGGGGCCAACGGCGCCGGCAAGACCACACTGCTCCGGCTGATCTCCGGAGAGCTCCAGCCGCACGGCGGCACCGTCAGGGTCAGCGGCGGCCTCGGCGTGATGCCGCAGTTCGTCGGCTCCGTGCGTGACGCGTCCACCGTGCGTGACCTGCTGGTCTCGGTGGCGCAGCCCCGGATCCGGGAGGCCGCGAAGGCCGTCGACGAGGCCGAGCACCTGATCATGACCGTCGACGACGAGGCCGCGCAGATGAAGTACGCGCAGGCCCTCAGCGACTGGGCCGAGGTGCAGGGGTACGAGGCCGAGACCCTCTGGGACATGTGCACGATGGCCGCGCTCGGCGTCCCGTACGAGAAGGCGCAGTTCCGGGAGGTCAGGACGCTCTCCGGCGGTGAGCAGAAGCGGCTCGTCCTGGAGTCGCTGCTGCGCGGCTCCGACGAGGTGCTGCTCCTCGACGAGCCGGACAACTATCTCGACGTCCCCGGCAAGCGGTGGCTGGAGGAGCGGCTGCGGGAGACCCGTAAGACCGTGTTGTTCATCTCTCACGACCGGGAGCTGCTGTCCCGGGGCGCGCAGAAGATCGTCGCGGTCGAGCCCGGCCCGGCCGGCTCGGACGTGTGGGTGCACGGTGGCGGGTTCGACACCTTCCACGAGGCGCGCCGGGAGCGGTTCGCGCGCTTCGAGGAGCTGAAGCGGCGCTGGGAGGAGAAGCACGCCCAGCTGAAGAAGCTCGTCCTCAACCTGCGGCAGGCGGCCGCGGTCAGCCACGACATGGCCTCGCGGTACGCGGCGGCGCAG
Source organism: Streptomyces sp. CB02980 (assembly GCF_014451325.2). Lineage (GTDB taxonomy): Bacteria > Actinomycetota > Actinomycetes > Streptomycetales > Streptomycetaceae > Streptomyces. The sequence goes on from NZ_JACSCH020000007.1 coordinate 153,919, forward strand.
ACCCGGCTGCGGAAGTTCGAGGAGGCGGGGCCGCCGCCGGAGCCGCCGCGCGAGCAGGACATCAAGATGCGGCTGCGCGGTGGCCGCACCGGTGTACGCGCTGTGACCTGCGAGAACCTTGAGTTGACCGGGCTGATGAAGCCCTTCTCGCTGGAGATCTTCTACGGCGAGCGGGTCGGCGTCCTCGGCTCGAACGGGTCGGGTAAGTCACACTTCCTGCGGCTGCTCGCGGGGGACCCGTCCGTCGCCCACACGGGTGCGTGGAAGCTGGGCGCGCGGGTGGTGCCGGGGCACTTCGCCCAGACCCACGCGCACCCGGAGCTGACCGGGCGGCCGCTCGTCGACATCCTGTGGACGGAGCACGCCAAGGACCGGGGCGGTGCGATGTCGATGCTGCGGCGGTACGAGCTGGAGCGGCAGGGCGACCAGCCGTTCGACAAGCTCTCGGGCGGGCAGCAGGCGCGGTTCCAGATCCTGCTGATGGAGCTGGCGGGCACGACGGCGCTGCTCCTCGACGAGCCGACGGACAACCTGGACCTGGAGTCGGCGGAGGCCCTGCAGGACGGCCTGGAGTCGTACGACGGGACGGTGCTGGCCGTCACGCACGACCGGTGGTTCGCAAAGTCCTTCGACCGGTTCCTGGTGTTCGGGTCCGACGGCGTGGTGCGGGAAACGACGGAGCCGGTGTGGGACGAGCGACGGGTCGAGCGGGCGCGGTGACCTCGGGCGGTCGGCGACGGGCCTCGGGCCCCGGCCGACGGACGGAGTCCGGCGCAGCCGGGCGAAGCCGGGGAGGCCCCTTGGGGCCGAGTCGTGCGAGGGCGGCGTGGGGGAGGGGTCGACGGAGCCGGTGTGGGACGAGCGACGGGTCGAGCGGGCGCGGTGACCTGGTGTCTCGCGGCGTTTTGACCCGTCAGGGGTAGCGCGGGTAGTGTTGCGGTTTGTTATGCGTATTGGCTTCGTCGTTCTCATACGAAGGGCCTTTACGCAGGTTCCCTGGAGCAGTTACCAGTGGCTCGCATACGGGCAGTGTTCCCGGCAGTGCAGGCCCCAGCTGCATGATCGCTTCAGGTGTGTCTGGACTCCATCCACTGAAGAAGCGAAGGCTACGAAGTGCGTACGTACAGCCCCAAGCCCGGCGATGTCACTCGCCAGTGGCACATCATCGACGCGCAGGACATCGTCCTGGGCCGTCTGGCGACCACGGCTGCGAACCTCCTCCGAGGCAAGCACAAGCCGGTCTACGCCCCCCACATGGACATGGGCGACTTCGTCATCATCATCAATGCTGACAAGGTCCACCTGTCCGGCAACAAGAAGACCCAGAAGCTGGCTTACCGCCACTCCGGCTTCCCGGGTGGTCTGCGCTCCGTCCGTTACGACGAGCTGCTCTCCAAGAACCCCGAGAAGGCCGTCGAGAAGGCCATCAAGGGCATGATCCCCAAGAACACCCTGGGCCGTCAGATGATCTCGAAGCTGAAGGTCTACGCGGGCGAGAACCACCCGCACGCTGCGCAGCAGCCGGTCCCGTTCGAGATCACCCAGGTCGCGCAGTAGTTCCGGCCACACCCCCTAAGAACGAAAGAAATCTGAGGAGCATCGTGGCCGAGACCACCCCCGAGACCCCCGTCGACGAGTTCGAGGGCGTTGAGGAATACACCACCGAGACCGAGCTCGTCGAGGGTGAGTACACCTCCGAGTCGCTCGCGTCCCGCTTCGGCGACCCGCAGCCGGCCGCCGGCCTGGGCCGTCGCAAGAACGCCATCGCCCGCGTCCGGATCGTTCCGGGCACCGGCAAGTGGAAGATCAACGGTCGCACCCTTGAGGACTACTTCCCCAACAAGGTGCACCAGCAGGAAGTCAACGAGCCCTTCAAGGTGCTCGAGCTCGACAACCGCTACGACGTCATCGCCCGCATCGCGGGTGGCGGTGTCTCCGGTCAGGCCGGCGCCCTGCGCCTCGGCGTGGCCCGTGCGCTGAACGAGGCGGACGTCGAGAACAACCGCCCGGCGCTGAAGAAGGCCGGCTTCCTCTCCCGCGACGACCGTGCGGTCGAGCGCAAGAAGGCCGGTCTCAAGAAGGCCCGTAAGGCTCCGCAGTACAGCAAGCGTTAATCGCCTGCTCGGTCTGCTTTCGTACGCCCCGGCGGCACTGCACGTGCCGTCGGGGCGTACGTTTTTTCATAGACCCTTTCACCTTTCGCCTTTCTCTTTCATCAGCTTGGGCACGTATTTCTCGGAGGACAGCTGTGGGACGACTCTTCGGCACGGATGGCGTGCGCGGTGTGGCCAACGCGGACCTGACGGCGGAGCTCGCGCTCGGCCTGTCGGTCGCGGCGGCGCACGTGCTCGCCGAGGCGGGCACCTTCGAGGGCCATCGGCCGACCGCGGTGGTCGGACGTGACCCCCGCGCGTCCGGAGAGTTCCTCGAAGCCGCCGTCGTGGCGGGGCTCGCCAGTGCCGGCGTCGACGTGCTGCGCGTCGGCGTGCTGCCCACCCCGGCCGTGGCCCACCTCACCGGCATCCTCGGCGCCGACCTCGGCGTGATGCTCTCCGCCAGCCACAACGCCATGCCCGACAACGGCATCAAGTTCTTCGCGCGCGGCGGCCACAAGCTCGCCGACGAGCTCGAGGACAAGATCGAGGGCGTGTACGAGGAGCACCGCACGGGCGCCCCCTGGGAGCGTCCGACCGGTTCCGGTGTCGGCCGGGTCCGTGACTACGACGAGGGCTTCGAGACCTACGTCGCCCACCTCCTCGCCGTCCTCCCGAACCGTCTCGACGGTCTCAAGGTCGTCCTCGACGAGGCCCACGGCGCCGCCGCCCGCGTCTCGCCCGAGGCCTTCACCCGGGCCGGCGCCCAGGTCGTCACCATCGGTGCAGAGCCGGACGGCCTCAACATCAACGACGGCTGCGGCTCCACCCACCTCGGGCTGCTCAAGGCCGCCGTCGTCGAGCACGGCGCCGACCTGGGCATCGCGCACGACGGCGACGCCGACCGCTGCCTCGCGGTGGACGCCGCGGGCAACGAGGTCGACGGCGACCAGATCCTCGCCGTGCTCGCCCTCGCCATGCGCGAGGCCGGTGCGCTGCGCGGGGACACCGTCGTCGCGACCGTCATGTCCAACCTGGGCTTCAAGCTCGCCATGGAGCGCGAGGGCCTGAACCTCGTCCAGACGGCGGTCGGCGACCGTTACGTCCTGGAGTCCATGAAGGAGCACGGCTTCGCGCTCGGCGGCGAGCAGTCCGGGCACGTCATCGTGCTCGACCACGCCACCACCGGCGACGGCACCCTCACCGGTCTGATGCTGGCCGCCCGGGTGGCCGCCACCGGCAAGTCGCTCGCGGACCTGGCCGGCGTGATGGAGCGGCTGCCGCAGATCCTCATCAACGTCCCCGACGTCGACAAGTCCCGGGTGAAGACCTCCGGCGACCTCGCCGCCGCGGTCATCGCCGCCGAGCAGGAGCTCGGCTCCACCGGCCGCGTCCTGCTGCGCCCCTCCGGCACCGAGCCGCTGGTCCGCGTCATGGTCGAGGCCGCCGACATCGAGCAGGCGCGCGCGGTGGCGCAGCGGCTCGCGGACGTGGTGAAGTCGGCGCTGGGCTAGTCTTTCTGAGGCGCCGTCATGCGTTGAGGGCCCCGCCGCACCCGTATCGGGTGCGGCGGGGCCCTTTTCAGCTGTCCTTCCGGGCCCCGGGCGCGCGGCGCCAGTGGCCGCGCTGGGTGCGCCAGAGGAGTTTCTGCCCGTACAGCGTCAGCACCCCGGCCAGCATGATGCCGAACAGGTTCAGCATCAGCTGCTCGACCGAGCCCCACATCTGGCCGAAGTCGCCGTAGCTGAGCGCGACCGCCGCGTTCGCACCCGCAGGGACCGTCGTCACCGAGATCGCGACGCCCACCAGGGCCCCGGACTTGGCCGAGGTCAGGGAGAGCATGCCCGCCACACCCGCGAGCAGGGCCACGACGAACGAGAACGGGTCCGGCTGCCAGATGAAGCTGGTGTTGGGGCGGTCACCGTCGAGGCGGCTCTCGCTGAACAGGTCGAGTGCGTCCATCCCCAGACTGAACACCGTCGTCGCCACGATGGCCGCCGCGAAGCCGACGAGCAGCGCGATCAGCGAGCGTGCCGCCAGCCGCGGCTCGCGCCGCACCACCGCCGTACAGACGCCTGCGAGCGGGCCGAACTCCGGGCCGACCGCCATGGCGCCCACGATCAGGATCGCGTTGTCCAGGACGACACCGCAGGCCGCGATCATCGTCGCCAGGATCATGAACGCGCTGTACGTGATCGAGAGCGTCGACTCCTCGTGCGTGGCCCCCTCCAACTGCTCCCAGATCACCGCGTCCGCCGGCTCGCCCGGAGCCTCCTTCTCGGCGGTGTCGGCGCGTGTGGAGAGGGAGAAGTCGATGTTCTCGACGGCGATGGAGCCGTCCTGATCGATCCTCAGCCCGCGCAGTCCCTTGAGGAGTTCGTCGCCCGCCTCGCGGGCCACGTCGCACATGACCACATCACCGGCCGGGACCCGTGCCGCGCCCGGGAGCACCACCAGGTGGGTGGTGCCGACGGTCGACTCGATCACCTCGACCGCGGCCTTGGTGCGGTCGGGCGGCACGATCATCCGGAGATGCAGCATCCTCAGAGCTTACGGAGACTCAGCCTCTGCACCTTGTGGTCCGAGCCCTTGCGGACGACGAGAGTCGCCCGGCCGCGCGTCGGGGCCACGTTCTCCAGGAGGTTCACCTTGTTGATGGTCCGCCACATGGTGCGCGCGTAGTCGAGGGCCTCGTCCTCGGAGACCTGGGTGTAGCGCTGGAAGTACGAGTCGGGGTCCTGGAAGGCGGTGTCGCGCAGCTTGCGGAAGCGGTTGAGGTACCAGCGCTCGATGTCCTCGGCGCGCGCGTCCACGTACACCGAGAAGTCGAAGTAGTCGGCGAGGCCGACGCGGGTGCGGCCGTCCTTGCCGGGCAGGGCCGGCTGGAGGACGTTCAGGCCCTCGACGATGAGGATGTCCGGGCGGCGGACGACGAGGCGCTCGCCGGGGACGCGGTCGTAGATGAGGTGCGAGTAGACCGGGGCCGTGACCTCGTCCTTGCCCGCCTTGATGTCCGCGACGAACCGGGTCAGGGCCCGGCGGTCGTACGACTCGGGGAAGCCCTTGCGGGACATGAGGCCGCGGGCCTTCAGCTCCTCCATCGGGTAGAGGAAGGCGTCCGTGGTGACCAGCTCCACGCGCGGGTGCTCCGGCCAGCGGGCGAGGAGGGCCTGGAGCAGACGGGAGACCGTCGACTTCCCGACGGCGACCGAGCCGGCGACTCCTATGACGAACGGGGTGCCGCGCTGCTCGGCGCTCTCGCCGAGGAAGGTGTTGAGGGCGCCCCGCAGTCCGCTGGTGGCCTGCACGTACAGGTTGAGCAGCCGGGACAGCGGGAGGTAGACGTCCCGTACCTCGTCGAGGTCGATGACGTCACCGAAACCGCGGAGCCGCTCGACCTCCTCGGCGGTGAGGGGGAGCGGGGTCTTGTCGCGCAGGGCGCTCCACTCCGCGCGGGTGAGGTCGACGTAGGGCGTCGTGCCGTTGGCGCTTCGTGGCGGCGAAGTGATCACCCCGCCATTGTCGCGGGTCGGCGGGGGGTGTGGGGGGTGGGGTGGGTCACGCGGGAAATGCGTTGTCCGACCGTCGGCCTAGGGTGATCCTTTGATGCCGCGTGGGCTCCTGGATCCGATGCTTCACGACTTCGCGCGGGGGGGAGCCGTCCTTTCGGGCGGCTTGTGAACACGAAGAGAAACAGAGAGCCACCTCAGATGCGTACGTCCATGAGAAGCGCCGCCGTCGCCGCCACCGCCGTCTCCCTCGCCCTGCTCGTCACCGCCTGCGGTGGCGGGGAGAAGAGCGACGGCAAGGGCGACAAGGCCGGTGGCACCGGTGCGCCCAGCGCCTCCGCCACGAGCGCGCCCGCCGCCAAGACGCTGTCGGACGCCGAGCTGGAGAAGGCGATCGTCGAGCGGGCCGACCTCAAGGGCTACCAGGTGCAGAAGACCGAGGCCGGGGACGTCGTCTCGGCGGCCTCGGTCACCGCCGACAAGGCCGTCTGTGCGCCGATCGCCCACGCCATGTCCTTCCTCTCGCCCGGCTCGCCCGCCGCGTCGGCGGAGCGCAAGGTCCTCGAAGAGCCGAAGAAGGACGCGTCGGCCTCGCCCGAGGACGCGCTCCTCGGCGGGCTGGGCGCCCAGGTCACGGCGGTGACGCTCGGCTCGTACGACGGACAGGGCGCGCAGGAGGCCTTCGCCTCGGTGAAGAAGGCCGGCGCGGAGTGCGCCGGCGGCTTCCACGTCGTCCACCTCAAGGAGAAGACGAAGGTCGCCAAGGTCGCCCCGGAGACCGTCACCGCCGGTGAGGAGGCCGTCGCCTTCACCGTCACCACCGACATGGAGGGCGAGCCGTTCGTCAGCAAGCTCGTCGTCTTCCGCCAGGGCAACACGCTCGCGTCGTTCTCGACCATCAGCCTCGTTCCCGGCGGGGTCAAGACGCTGCCGCAGGCCGTCATCGACGCGCAGGCCGCCAAGCTGTCCTGACTCCGGTCCTCCGGGCGCCTTCCGCCGTAGGCTGCCGTCATGTGCGGAATCGTGGGATACGTCGGCGGGCAGTCGGCGCTTGATGTGGTGGTCGCGGGCCTCAAGAGGCTCGAATACCGGGGCTACGACTCGGCCGGTGTCGCGGTGCTCTCCGACGGAGGGCTCGCCGCGGCCAAGAAGGCGGGCAAGCTCGTCAACCTGGAGAAGGAGCTCGTGGACCGGCCGCTCGCCGGCGGGTCCGTGGGCATCGGACACACCCGCTGGGCCACCCACGGCGGGCCGACCGACGCCAACGCGCATCCGCATCTGGACAACGCCGGGCGCGTCGCCGTCGTCCACAACGGCATCATCGAGAACTTCGCCCCCCTCCGGGACGAGCTCGCCGAGCGCGGCCACGACCTGCTGTCCGAGACGGACACCGAGGTCGTGGCCCACCTCATCGCCGAGGAGTTCTCCTCCGCAGGGGACCTCGCGGAGGCCATGCGGCTGGTGTGCAGGCGGCTCGACGGGGCCTTCACCCTGGTCGCCGTGCACGCCGACCAGCCGGACGTGGTCGTCGGCGCCCGCCGGAACTCGCCGCTCGTCGTCGGTGTCGGCGAGGGCGAGAACTTCCTCGCCTCCGACGTGTCCGCGTTCATCGCCCACACCCGGTCGGCCATCGAACTCGGCCAGGACCAGGTCGTCGAGCTGACCAGGGACGGCGTCACGGTCACCGACTTCGACGGGGCGCCCGCCGACGTCCGTGCCTTCCACGTGGACTGGGACGCCTCCGCCGCCGAGAAGGGCGGCTACGACTACTTCATGCTCAAGGAGATCGCCGAGCAGCCCAAGGCCGTCGCCGACACCCTCCTCGGCCGGATCGACGGCGCAGGCCGGCTCACCCTCGACGAGGTGCGTATCCCCGACGCCGTGCTCCGCGAGGCCGACAAGATCGTCATCATCGCGTGCGGCACCGCCTTCCACGCCGGTCTCATCGCCAAGTACGCCATCGAGCACTGGACCCGCATCCCCTGCGAGGTCGAGCTCGCCAGCGAGTTCCGCTACCGCGACCCGATCCTCGGCCAGCGCACCCTCGTCATCGCCATCTCGCAGTCGGGCGAGACGATGGACACGCTGATGGCGCTGCGGCACGCGCGGGAGCAGGGCGCGAAGGTGCTCGCCGTCTGCAACACGAACGGCTCGACGATCCCGCGCGAGTCCGACGCCGTGCTGTACACCCATGCGGGGCCCGAGGTCGCCGTCGCCTCCACCAAGGCCTTCCTCACCCAGCTCGTCGCCTGCTACCTCCTCGCGCTCTACCTCGGTCAGGTGCGCGGCACCAAGTGGGGCGACGAGATCCACGCCGTCGTCCGCGAGCTCGCCCGGATCGGCGACGAGGTCGAGCGGGTCCTGGAGACCATGGAGCCCGTCCGGGCCCTCGCCCGCTCCCTCGCCCACAAGGACACCGTCCTCTTCCTCGGCCGGCACGTCGGCTATCCCGTCGCCCTCGAAGGCGCCCTGAAGCTCAAGGAACTGGCGTACATGCACGCCGAGGGCTTCGCCGCCGGAGAGCTGAAGCACGGGCCGATCGCGCTCATCGAGGAGGACCTGCCGGTCGTCGTGGTCGTGCCCTCTCCCAAGGGCCGCTCCGTGCTCCACGACAAGATCGTCTCCAACATCCAGGAGATCCGGGCCCGCGGCGCCCGCACCATCGTGATCGCCGAGGAGGGCGACGAGGCCGTCGTCCCGTACGCCGACCACCTCGTCCGCATCCCGGCCACGCCTACGCTGCTCCAGCCGCTGGTCTCCACGGTGCCGCTCCAGGTCTTCGCCTGCGAGCTCGCCACCGCGCGGGGCAACGAGGTCGACCAGCCGCGCAACCTGGCCAAGTCCGTGACCGTGGAGTGAGTGTGTGCGTGTGAAGGTGAGCAGATGATCATCGGGGTGGGGATCGACGTGGCCGAGATCGACCGGTTCGCCGCGTCGATCGAACGGACACCGGGGCTGCTCCAGCGCCTCTTCGTCGAGCGTGAACTGCTGCTCCCCAGCGGCGAACGGCGCGGGCCCGCCTCCCTCGCGGTGCGGTTCGCCGCGAAGGAGGCCCTCGCGAAGGCGCTGGGCGCGCCGGGCGGGCTGCACTGGACGGACGCCGAGGTGTACGTCGAGGACACCGGGCAGCCACGGCTGCGGGTGAGCGGGACGGTGGCGGCGCGGGCGTCCGAGCTGGGCGTCAAGCACTGGCACGTGTCGCTGAGTCATGACGCGGGGGTGGCGTCCGCCGTGGTGATCGCGGAGGCGTAGACGCGGGATGTACGGACCAGGGGCCCGGCCGTCGGAGGACGGTCGGGCCCCTGGCCGTGTGCGCGCGGCTGCCAGGGCCGGCGTCGGGTGTGAGTGCCGCGCGCGTCCAGGGGGTGGTGCGGCCTGATCGGCAGGACACCCCCCCCTAGGGGGTGGTGCCGCCGGTGCCTTCCTGTGCCGCTCGGCGGCGGGTCAGGATCAGGGCCGCGCCGCCGAGGGCGGCGAGGCTCGCCGCGGTGAGGGCGACGGGGAGGGTGCTGCCGCCGCCGGTGGCGGCGAGTCCGCCGGTGGGGCCCGTTCCGTCGGGGGTGCCGGGGCCGGTGCCGCCGGCGTCGCTTCCGGTGCCGCCGCCTCCGCCGCCGGTGGTGCTTCCCGTGGTGCCGTCCGGGGAAGTCGAGTCCGTCGGGGTCGGTTCGGGGGCCGGGGCGGTCGACGTCGGTGAGGCGTCGGTCCGGGTCGGGGCCGGGGCCGTCGGCTCCTGGGTCGGAGGCTCGGTTGTGGGCGTGGTCGCGGTGGGTGTCGGGCCGGTCGAGGTCGGGTCGGTCGGAGTCGGAGTCGGCGTCGGGGCCGTGGACGTCGGGCCGGTCGGCGTCGGGTCCGTCGGTCCTTGGGTCGGCGTCGGTTCCGTGGGCGTCGGGGTCTTCCGTACCGTCTGGGTCACCGCGCCGCCCGCCACCGTGTAGAGCGTGTGCTCCGCGGGGTCCAGGGCCAGGGCCGCCGGGCGTTCGCCCGTCGTGATCGTCTCCGTCACCGTGCCCGCCTTCGGGTCGACGACCGCCACGGAGGAGGCGCCGGTGCGGGCCGCGTACAGGGTCGTCGTCCCCGGGTCGTACGCGAGGGCCTTCGGGTTGCCGTCGACGGTGAGGGTGCCGGTGACCTCGAGTGCGGCCAGGTCGACGACCGAGACCGTTCCGGCGGCCAGGTTGGCCACGTATCCCGTGCGGCCGGCCGGGTCGACGGTGACGCCCATGCTGCCGAGGGCGGTGGTCCCGAGGCTGACGGTGCCGGTGAGGCGGCCGGTGGTGCCGTCGACGGCGTTGAGGATGTTCCGGTAGACGACGGAGCCGTTCTCGACGGCGCCGCCGACGTAGGTCGCGTATCCCGTGTGGCTCGTGGTGTCCACGGCGAGTCCGGCCGGGTGGAAGGGCAGGACGACGGGCGTGCCGACGACCGCGCCGTTCCCGGTGTCGTGGACGGTGACGGATCTGGCGGCCTGGTTGCCGACGTACAGCCGTCCCTGTCCCGGGTCGGCGGCGAGAAGGCTGACGCTGCCCTCGACGGGCAGCCGGTCGTCGGTGACGGTGCGGGTCGCGGTGTCGTAGACGGCGATACGGGTGGACAGGCCGAGGTAGAGGGTGCCGGCGGCGCCGAGGGCCATCACCGTGGCCGGGGCGGGGAGTTCGACCGGCTCTCCGACGGGGGCGCCGGTGGTCGTGTCGTAGACCGTCAGGCGGTGGGCCGTGCCGTCGCTGCTGCTGACGTACAGGCGGTCGGCGGCCGGGTCGACCTCGGCGTCAAGGGCTGCGCCCAGCGGGGTGAGGGTGCGGAGGTTCTCGTGGAGCGGGGCCGGGGCCGCTGCCGTGGTGGCGGCCGGCACGACCGCCGCCGTGCCCGCGAGGGCGAGCACGGCGGCGGTCGTCAGGAGGGCGGTCCTCACTGGAAGGTCACCGGCACGTACACGTCGTACTTCCGGTCGGAGCTGTCGAAGTGGTCGGCGCGGGTGACGATCGCGCAGGTCACACCCGACTGGCCGCAGGTGACCGTGTCGGAGATCTTCGCCTTGACGTGGATCTGGACGGAGAAGGAGCCGAGGCCGCCGGACTCCGTGAACGGGGAGGAGTTGGACGGGGACATCCAGTACCAGTCGCTGTTCACCCAGTGGGAGGCGCCGGTCGTGCCGGTCTCGTCCTGGCCGCCGAGGCAGGGGGTGGGCTTGCTGTTCCAGGTGCCGGGGTCGGTGGTGTTCACCCCCGTGGGTATCGCGCAGAGGCCCACGTAGACGCCCTGGTCGGGGTTGTATCCGGAGCCGGTCACGGTGACGTTGGCGCCGGCGGCGGAGGCGGTGTTCGGGGCGGTGAGGGAGAGGTTGTAGGTGCGGGTGCCCTCGGTGACGGTGCGGTTCGTGGTGGCGGCGGAGGCGGTGGAGGCGAGGCCGAGGGTGAGGGCGGCGGCGGAGGCGAGGGCGAGGGCGGAGCGGGTGACGGTGCGCATGGCGAAGCTGGCCTTCCGGGAGACGGGTACCGACAGATACCGACTACTTAGGTAAGGCAAACCTAAGTTGATCGATGAAGGGGCGTCAACCCGCGCCGCCGGGCCGGGGCTTGGGAGCGACGGCGCGGCGGCGGCGGGCAGGCGCCCGGGGGCTGCGGCAGACTGCGACCATGCGTACCGCTTACCGCGTGGAGACCGTACGGGCCGCCGAAGCCGCCCTCATGGCCCGACTCCCCGAAGACGCGCTCATGCAACGCGCCGCCGCCGGACTCGCCGCCGCCTGCTGCTCGCTCCTCGGGAAGGGGCGGGTGTACGGGGCGAGGGTCGTCCTCCTCGTCGGCAGCGGCGACAACGGCGGCGACGCCCTCTACGCCGGCGCCCGGCTCGCCCGGCGCGGCGCCGGAGTCACCGCCGTCCTCCTCGGCGACCGCGCGCACGAGGGCGGGCTCGCGGCGCTGCGGGCGGCGGGGGGCCGGGTCGTGGACAGCGCCCACGACGACCCCTTCGAACCGCTCGCCGCAGCCGATCTCGTCCTCGACGGCATCACCGGCATCGGCGGACGGGGCGGGCTCCGGCCCGACGCCGTGCCCGTCGCCCGCGCCGCGCGCGGCTCCGACGCCGTCGTCGTCGCCGTCGACCTGCCGAGCGGCGTCGACGCGGACACGGGGGAGGTGACGGGGGAGGCGCTGCGGGCGGACGTGACGGTGACCTTCGGGACGTACAAGCCGGGCCTGCTCGTCGACCCGGCGCGGTCCTACGCGGGCGCGCTGCGGCTCGTCGACATCGGGCTCGGCGGCGAACTGCCGGGCGTGGCCGACCTGGAGGCGCTCCAGCACCAGGACGTGGCGCGGCTGCTGCCCGTACCGGGCACCGAGAGCGACAAGTACCGGCGCGGGGTGCTCGGCGTCGTCGCCGGGTCCGCGCGCTATCCGGGGGCGGCGGTGCTCGCCGTCGAGGGGGCCCTGCGGGGCGGTGCGGGGGCGGTGCGGTACGTCGGGCCGGCGGCGGACGCGGTGATCGCGGCGCACCCGGAGACTTTGGTCCACCCGGGGCCGCCGGACCGCGCCGGGCGGGTGCAGGCATGGGTGGTCGGGCCGGGGCTCGGCGACGAGCCGGGCGTCGCGGAGGTCCTCGCCTCGGACGTGCCGGTGCTCGTGGACGCGGACGGGCTGCGGGGGATCGAACCTGCGCTCGTACGGGCCCGCAGCGCGCCGACCCTGCTCACCCCGCACGCGGGGGAGGCGGCGGCGCTGCTCGGCACGACCCGGGAGGAAGTGGAGGCGGGGCGGCTCGCGGCGGTACGGGAACTGGCGGCGCGGTTCGGAGCGACGGTGCTGCTCAAGGGGTCGACCACGCTGGTGTGCGGGGCGGGGGCGGCTGCCGGTGGCGCGGTGCGGGTGAACCCGACGGGGACGGGGTGGCTGGCGACGGCGGGAAGCGGGGACGTCCTGTCGGGCCTCGCGGGCTCGCTGCTCGCGGCGGGGCTGCGCCCGGTGGACGCGGCGTCGTGCGCGGCGTACCTGCACGGTCTTGCGGCGCGGCGGGCGTCGGGGGGCGGGCCGGTGACGGCCGGGGAGGTGGCGGGGGCGTTGGGGGGCGCGTGGCGGGATGTGACGGCGGGGCGGCTGTAGGGGGGCGTGGATACCCCCCCACCCCACCCCGGGGCTGCTGTAGCGGGGTGGATTCCCCCCACCTCGCCCCGGGACGGCTGCAGGGGGGTGGATTCCCCCACCGTGTGGATTCCCCCACCCCACCCCGGGCCGCGGGCTTCGGCCCCCGGTCGGCTGAACCCGCTGCGCCGGCCGCCTCTCCCGGCGCGCTCTGCCGGGCGCCCGGGGATTGGGTGGGTGGGTGATCAGATCGAGAAGTCGTGTCGTGTCGTTGTTCGTTCTTCTTGGGGTCCTGCTCGTGCCCTTGGCCGGAGGTGGGGCCGTTGCCGATGCTCCCGAGCCCGGGGACGGGCTCGTGCCCGGGGTGGTCGGGGGCGGGCAGGCCGAGTATCCGATGGATACGCCCGATCAGGTGCTGCCGCCCCTGCAGCCCGAGGGCGACGTGCCCGTGCCCGCGCCCGAGGAGGACGTGGACGAGCTGGTCGAGTACATGCCCCGGAGTGCCGTGGCGGCCTCCTGCACCGCCGCCACCGGTACCCATCAGCGGCGGGTCGAACGGCTGCTGAAGCTCACCGTCGACGGGAGACAGTCCGCCGCCGACTGCCGGGCCATCCGCGCCTTCCAGGTCAGAGAGAAGATCAAGCCCGCCAACGGCTACGCCGGCCCCGTCACCTGGGCCAGGGCCGAACTGCTCGCCGCCCGGAAGAACCTGGATCCCGGGCGGCGCTGCCCCGTGAAGAAGTACGCCGTCGCCTGTGTCGATCTCGACCGGCAGCTCATGTGGGTGCGGAAGGACAAGAAGGTGACCTTCCCCGTCGTCAACATGCGGAGCGGACGCAAGGGGTACGCCACCCGGACCGGATGGCACTCCGTCTACTGGCGCCACAAGGACCACTGGTCCACCATCTACAACACCCCCATGCCCTACTCCCAGTTCTTCAGCGGCGGTCAGGCCTTCCACGCCGTCTACGGGCAGCTCGCCACGCCCACCGGAAGCCGCGGCTGCGTCAATCTCAGCTACCGCCACGCCCAGAAACTCTGGGACGTGCTGCGCAAGGGTGACCGGGTCTACATCTGGGGAAAGCGGCCCGGGAGCTGACACCTGAGAGACTGGGCGCGATGACTGAGACACCGCCGCCCCGCAGAGCCCGCGCCGAGATCGACCTCGGTGCGCTGCGTGCGAACGTCCGCACGCTGCGCGCCCGCGTCGCCCCCCACGTCCGGATCATGGCCGTGGTCAAGGCCGACGCGTACGGACACGGCGCGGTGCGCTGTGCCCGCGCCGCCCTGGAGGCGGGCGCGGACTGGCTCGGCACGGCGACCCCGCACGAGGCGCTCGCGCTGCGCGCCGCCGGGATCACGGACGTGCCGGTCATGTGCTGGCTCTGGACCCCCGGCGACCCCTGGGACCAGGGCATCGAGGCCGGTCTCGACATGTCCGTGAGCGGGATGTGGGCCCTGGAGGAGGTCGTCGAGGCGGCCAGGAGGACCGGCGGCACCGCGCGCGTACAGCTCAAGGCCGACACCGGGCTCGGGCGCAACGGCTGTCAGCCCGCCGACTGGCCCGAGCTGGTCGGAGCGGCCCTGAAGGCCGAGGCCGACGGGCTCGTCAAGGTCACCGGGCTCTGGTCGCACCTCGCCTGCGCCGACGAGCCGCACCACCCCTCCATCGCCGTCCAGCTCGACGTCTTCCGCTCGATGCTCGACCACGCCGAGAAGGCCGGCGTCGAGCCCGAGGTCCGGCACATCGCCAACTCGCCGGCCACCCTCACCCTGCCCGAGGCCCACTTCGACCTGGTCCGTCCCGGTATCGCCATGTACGGCGTGTCGCCGAGCCCGGAGTTGGGCACCTCCGCCGAGCTGGGGCTGCGGCCGGTGATGTCGCTCAAGGCGAGCGTCGCCCTCGTCAAGCGGGTCCCGGCCGGCCACGGCGTCAGCTACGGCCACCACTACGTCACCGACGCCGAGACGACCCTCGGGCTCGTCCCGCTCGGCTACGCCGACGGCGTCCCGCGGCACGCCTCCGGCCGCGGCCCGGTCCTCGTCGACGGCACCGTCCGCACCGTCGCCGGACGCGTCGCCATGGACCAGTTCGTCGTCGACCTGGGCGGGGACGTCCCCGCGCCGGGCACCGAGGCCGTGCTGTTCGGACCCGGCGACCGGGGCGAACCGACCGCCGAGGACTGGGCGGTGGCCGCCGACACCATCGCGTACGAGATCGTCACCCGGATCGGCGCGCGCGTCCCGCGCGTGTACCTGGGCGAATAAAGGGGGGCCCATGGGCGAGTCCAGCAGCACCGGTACCTGGCGCCGCGCCGGATTCGCCGGCGCCGCGATAGGCGTCCTCGCGGCGGGAGCCGCGGCCGGGGTGGCCGTCGAGCGCCTCACCGTCGGCCGGTCCGTACGGCAGAAGGCGCGGCTCGCCCTCGACTCCACCGGCCCGTACGGCGGGCTGCGCGGGACCTCGGGCCGGGCCCTCGCCGACGACTCGACCGTCCTGTACTACGAGGTCGACGAGGTGGCGACGGACACCCCGCCCGCCCGTCGGCGGCGGCTCTTCGGGCGCAAGGAGCCCGCCCCCGTGACCGTCGTCTTCAGCCACGGCTACTGCCTCAACCAGGACTCCTGGCACTTCCAGCGGGCCGCGCTGCGCGGTCTCGTCCGTACCGTCCACTGGGACCAGCGCAGCCACGGCCGTTCGGGTCAGGGCGTCGCCCAGTCCGGCGCCGACGGCGTGCCCGTCACCATCGATCAGCTGGGCCGCGACCTCAAGGCCGTCCTCGACGTCGCCGCGCCCGAGGGCCCGCTCGTCCTCGTCGGGCACTCGATGGGCGGCATGACGATCATGGCGCTCGCGGACCGGTACCCGGAGTTCGTCCGCGACCGGGTCGTCGGCGTCGCCTTCGTCGGTACGTCCGCCGGGAGGCTCGGGGAGGTCTCGTACGGCCTTCCGATCGCCGGCGTCAACGCCGTCCGGCGGGTCCTGCCCGGTGTGCTGCGGGCGCTCGGCTCCCAGGCCGAGCTGGTCGAGCGGGGCCGGCGGGCGACCGCGGACCTGTTCGCCGGGCTCATCAAGAAGTACTCGTTCGCATCGAGGGACGTGGACCCCGCCGTCGCCCGCTTCGCCGAGCGGATGATCGAGTCCACCCCCATCGACGTCGTCGCCGCCTTCTACCCGGCCTTCGCCGAGCACGACAAGGCCGCCGCGCTGCCCGTCCTCCGCGACCTCCCGGTGCTCGCGCTCGCCGGGGACCACGATCTGGTCACCCCCAGCTCCCACACCGAGGCCATCGCCGATCTCCTCCCGGACGCGGAACTCGTCATCGTGCCGGACGGTGGCCATCTGGTGATGCTGGAGCACCCGGAGGCGGTCACCGACCGGCTCGCCGACCTGCTCGTCCGGGTGGGAGCCGTCCCGGAGACGACGGCGGAGACCGTCACGGTGAGGCCGGAGACCGGCAACGGTTAAGTTGGCGGGTATGGAAGCAGCGCACCCGCCCGTCTCCGGCGCCACTCTCTCCGTCGACTCCCCCCAGCAGATGCAGGAGCTCGGCCGCCGCCTCGCGAAGATCCTCCGCCCCGGCGACCTCGTCATGCTCACCGGTGAACTCGGCGCCGGGAAGACCACCCTCACGCGGGGCCTCGGCGAGGGCCTCGGCGTGCGCGGCGCGGTCACCTCCCCGACCTTCGTCATCGCCCGTGTCCACCCGTCCCTGGTCGGCGGCCCCGCGCTGGTGCACGTGGACGCGTACCGCCTCGGCGGCGGTCTCGACGAGATGGAGGACCTGGACCTCGACGTCTCGCTGCCCGATTCGGTCGTGGTCGTCGAATGGGGTGACGGGAAGGTCGAGGAGCTGACGGACGACCGGCTGCACCTGCTGATCCACCGGGTGACCGGCGACACCGACGACGACCGGCGCACGGTCGTGCTGCGCGGGATCGGCACGCGCTGGGCCGACGAGGACCTGGGCGTGCTCTGACCGGCCGTACGGGCAGCCCCACGGTCGTACGTAGTTTCCGACAACGTGTCGGGAAGGTGTTGCGTCGTTCCTACGTGCCGTGGTGACATGGATGCACAAGCTGGTTAGGTGAACCTAACCTACGGGAGGCATGCATGGCGACGCCGAAGCGCGCGGAACCCGTCCGGGACCACGTCTCGATGAGTGAGCTGCTGACATCCTGCGCGGCCGCCCGCGCCGTGTCGACCCCGCCGGGCGGGCGCCCCGACCGGGCGGACGAGGAGTGCGGGGCGAGGGCCGGGCAGGTCGAGCGGATCGTGCGGGTCGTGCGCGGCAGAGCGGCGTAGCCCGGGGGCGGGGCCGGAGCGGCCCGCCCTATGCGACGACGACGACCTTCGCGCCGATCACCGCGAACGTCCACAGCGCGTCCCCGTCGGCCCGCTTCATGCGGATGCCGCCGGTCTTCTTCGTCGGGTCCGGGCTCGGCGTCGAGCCGTCCACCGCCGCGCTGAAGCCGATCGCCACGTCCTGGGCCGTCGCGAACCGCACCACGTGCTCGATCTGCACGCCGTCCGAGCCGCGGACCGAGCCCGAGCGGGAGGTCACGCTGTACGCGCCCGGCGCCGGGTGCACCGTGCTCGGCATCACCGTGAACGTCCGGGTCGCCTTGCTCTTCGCGTCGACCAGCCACACCCGGCGGTCGGCGAGGGAGTACACGACGCGCTCGCCGCTGCCGGAGGCCGCCGGCACGGCGAGGGGGTCCTTCGCCGGCTGCTTCGGCCCGCCGCTCGGCGAGATCGACGGGACGGAGGTGCCGGGGGTCCGGGGCTTGACCGCGAGATCGGCGGGAGCGTTCGCCGAGGCCTGGTACGCCAGGAAGCAGACCGCGGCGACGGCAGCCGCCGTGAGCCCGGCCACGAATCCCGAGCTGCTCCGTGCCACCGTGCCCACCTCTCGTACGAACGTATCGAAGGGTGACGGTAGCAGCCGGGGGAGCGAGGGGCGGGGCACCGTGCCCGGGAGCCGTAGGCTGTTCGCGTGCTGTTGCTCGCCATGGATACCGCCACCCCCGCCGTCACCGTCGCCCTCCACGACGGCGAGGCCGTCGTCGCCTCGTCGAGTCAGGTCGACGCCCGCCGTCACGGGGAGCTGCTGCTGCCCGCCGTCGACCGGGTCCTCAAGGAGGCCGGGCTGAAGCTCGACGCGGTCACCGGGATCGTCGTCGGCGTCGGCCCCGGTCCGTACACCGGCCTCCGGGTCGGTCTCGTCACGGCCGCGGCCTTCTCCTCCGCGCTCGGTGTGCCGGTGCACGGCCTGTGCACCCTCGACGGCCTCGCGTACGCCTCCGGGATCGACGAGCCGTTCGCCGTCGCCACGGACGCGCGCCGCAAGGAGGTCTACTGGGCGCGGTACGAGGACTCCCGTACGCGGGTGACCGACGCGGCCGTCGACCGGCCCGCCGAGATCGCCGAGCGGCTCGCAGGACTCCCCGTCGTCGGCGCGGGCTCCCGCCTCTACCCCGAGGCCTTCCCCGACGCCCGTGACCCCGAGCACCAGTCGGCGGCCGCGCTCGCGGCGCTCGCGGCGGAGCGGCTCGCGGCCGGCGAGGGCGGCTTCCTCGACCCGCTGCCGATGTATCTGCGCCGGCCCGACGCGCAGGTGCCGAAGAACTACAAGGTGGTCACCCCCAAGTGACCGGCGCCGTGGAACTGCGCGAGATGCGCTGGTGGGACATCGCACCGGTGCTGGCCCTCGAGGACGAGCTGTTCCCCGAGGACGCCTGGTCGGCGGGGATGTTCTGGTCGGAGCTCGCGCACGCGCGCGGGCCGCGGGCCACCCGCCGCTACGTCGTGGCGGAGACCGCCGAGGGCAGGCTCGTCGGGTACGCCGGCCTCGCCGCGGCCGGCGGACTCGGCGACGTGCAGACGATCGCCGCCGCCCGCGACCAGTGGGGTACGGGGCTCGGCGCCCGGCTCCTCACCGACCTGCTCCACCACGCCACCGCCTTCGAGTGCGAAGAGGTGCTCCTCGAAGTGCGCGTGGACAACACCCGGGCCCAGAAGCTCTACGAGCGCTTCGGCTTCGAGCCCATCGGTTTCCGGCGCGGCTACTACCAGCCCGGAAACGTGGACGCGCTCGTGATGCGACTGACCGTTCAAGGAACTGAGACTGATTCTGATGGCTGCTGACGAACCGCTCGTACTCGGCATCGAGACCTCCTGCGACGAGACCGGCGTCGGCATCGTCCACGGGACCACGCTCCTCGCGGACGCCGTCGCGTCCAGCGTCGACACCCACGCCCGCTTCGGCGGCGTCGTGCCCGAGATCGCCTCCCGCGCCCACCTGGAGGCGATGGTCCCGACGATCGAGCGCGCCCTCAAGACGGCCGGGATCTCAGCGAAGGACCTCGACGGCATCGCCGTCACGGCCGGCCCCGGCCTCGCGGGCGCGCTGCTCGTCGGCGTCTCGGCGGCCAAGGCCTACGCGTACGCCCTCGGCAAGCCGCTCTACGGCGTCAACCACCTCGCCTCGCACATCTGCGTCGACCAGCTGGAGCACGGCAAACTGCCCGAGCCGACGATGGCGCTGCTCGTCTCCGGCGGCCACTCCTCGCTGCTGCTCTCCTCCGACATCACCTCCGACGTGCGGCCGATGGGCGCCACCATCGACGACGCGGCGGGCGAGGCCTTCGACAAGATCGCCCGGGTCCTCGACCTCGGCTTCCCCGGCGGACCGGTCATCGACCGGCTCGCCAAGGAGGGCGACCCGGCCGCCATCGCGTTCCCGCGCGGTCTGAGCGGCTCCCGCGACCCCGCGTACGACTTCTCCTTCTCCGGCCTCAAGACCGCCGTGGCCCGCTGGATCGAGGCCAAGAGGGCGGCCGGCGAGGACGTGCCGGTCCGGGACGTCGCCGCGTCCTTCCAGGAGGCGGTCGTGGACGTCCTCACCCGCAAGGCGGTCCGGGCCTGCAAGGACGAGGGCGTCGACCACCTGATGATCGGCGGTGGCGTCGCCGCCAACTCGCGGCTCCGGGCCCTCGCCCAGGAGCGCTGCGAGCGGGCCGGGATCCGGCTGCGGGTGCCCCGGCCCGGACTGTGCACCGACAACGGTGCGATGGTCGCGGCCCTCGGCTCCGAGATGGTGGCACGCAACCGGCCCGCCTCCGACCTGGAGCTGTCGGCGGACTCGTCGCTGCCGGTGACGGACCCGCACGTGCCGGGCGCGCACGCGCACGGCCACTCCCACGACCACGATCATGTGCACGAGGTCAGCAAGGAGAACCTGTACTCATGAGGCTCACCCTCATGTGGGAGGCGCGGGCCGCGCAGGGCCGGGGCGCCGAGCTCCTGGAATGGGCCCGGGCGCGGGTCCTCGCCCGGGAGCCGGTCCGCCGGGAGGTCTTCCGGGCCCCGCAGGACCGGGTCCTCGTCCTCACCTGGTGGGAGGCGGAGACCTTCGACGCCGAGCTGCCCGAGCTGCCGGAGCCGGACGCGGAACTGATCGCCCGTCCGGTCCACCGCTGGCGCTTCGAAGCGGTCGAATAGCCGAAGAGGCGACACGCGATCGAAAGTAGAGCAACCTTTCGATCGAATCCGGCATCCCACAGCGCGTGAAGAAGACGATCGCGCTGTGGGCGGCGCTGACCGCCGCCGCTCTCCTGGTGACCGGCTGCGGGGCGGAGCAGCCCGGTCCCGCCGCCGCCCCGGCGAAGACGAACGCACCCGCGGCCGACCCGTCCGCCGGGCACAGGGCGCCCGAGGCGCCCGGGGTCGCGGCCGCCGCCGCGTACCGCCGCTGGGGCCTCAAGCCCTTCCCGGCCCCGCCCGCCCCACCGGCGGTCAAGCCGGTGACGCGCAAGCCGGGCGGCCCGGTCCCCGTCATCAGCGACATACCCACCACCGAGAAGATCGTCTTCATCACGATCGACGACGGCGCGGAGAAGGACCCCGCGTTCGTGCGGATGATGAAGGACCTCGGGATCCCGGTCACGATGTTCCTCACGGACTCGGTCGTCCGCGCCGACTACGGGTACTTCACCCCGCTCGTCGCCCAGGGCCACGGGCTCGCCAACCACACCCTCACCCACCCCGACCTGCACACCCTCTCCCAGGACGCCCAGCGCCGGGAGATATGCGGCCAGCAGACGAAGCTCGCGAAGCGGTACGGCACGACCCCGCGCCTCTTCCGCCCGCCCTACGGCAACTGGAACGAGGCGACGCGCGCGGCGGCGGGCACGTGCGGCGTCGACGCGATCGTGCTGTGGCGCGAGTCCATGCAGATCAAGAACATGCAGTACCAGCGCGCCGACAAGAAGCTGCACCCCGGCGACATCATCCTGGCCCACTTCCGCGGCCCGTCCGAGCTCAAGGGCCGGACGATGACCGAGATGACGGCGACGATGCTCCGACGCATCCAGGAGCAGGGCTTCACGGTGGCGCGCCTGGAGGACTACGTCTGAGCCGACCACGTCGGGAAGAGATTTTCTCGCGAGTCGGTCGATGCGGGCTTCTCCCGTTCGACGTATGTGTGGAAGGCGGGGAACGGCCCCGCCACCGCATCATCGAGGAGTCGTCATGCCCCGCTTCCTGTCCCTCGTTCGCATCGAGGAGAACACCATCGACATGGAGAGCGCCGACCCCGGCTTCGAGGAGCGGATGGGCGCGCTGTTCGAGGAGATCACCAAGGCCGGGGCCATGGTGGACACCGCCGGGCTCAGGCCGACCTCCGAGTCCACCCGGATCACCTGGTCGGACGGGAAGCTGTCGTTCACCGACGGACCGTTCACCGAGACCAAGGAGGTCGTCGGCGGCTACGCGATGCTCCAGTGCAAGGACATGGCCGAGGCCGTCGAGTGGGGGAAGCGGTTCCTCGCCGTGCACCCGCCGCAGTGGAAGGTCGGGCTCGAGGTCCGCGAGGTCGAGGAGATGCCGGAGGGCTGACCGCTTCCGGAGCCGTACCTGTGCTGTCATGTGAGACGTGACGGCACAGACGGTCGAGGAGACGCTGGAGACGGTCTTCCGGATGGAGTCGGCGCGGATCATCGCCACGGTGGCGCGGATCGTCCGCGACGTCGGCATCGCCGAGGAGATCGCCCAGGACGCGCTCGTCGCCGCGCTCGAGCAGTGGCCGCGGACAGGCGTCCCGGAGCGGCCGGGAGCCTGGCTGACGGCCGCCGCCAAGCACCGGGCCGTCGACCTGGTGCGGCGACGCGAGACGTACGCGCGGAAGCTCGCGGAGGTCGGCCGCACGCTCACGGAGGAGTCGTACGATCCCGAGCCCTCGGGCCCCGGGGACATCGACGACGACGTGCTGCGGCTGATCTTCACCGCCTGCCACCCGGTGCTCTCCGCGGAGGCCCGCGCCGCCCTCACCCTGCGGCTCGTCGGCGGGCTCCGGACGGACGAGATCGCCCGCGCCTTCCTCGTGCCGGAGGCGACCGTCGCGGCCCGGATCACCCGCGCCAAGCGGGCGCTCGCGAAGGCGGGCGTGGAGTTCGAGGTGCCGTACGGAGAGGACCGGGCGGCCCGGCTCGGCTCCGTCCTGGAGGTCGTCTACCTGATCTTCAACGAGGGGTACGCGGCGACCGCCGGCGACGACCTGCTGCGGCCGGGCCTCTGCGAGGACGCGCTGCGGCTCGCCCGCGTCCTCGCCGCGCTCGTCCCGCAGGAGGGCGAAGCGCAGGGGCTCGTCGCCCTGTTGGAGCTCCAGGCCTCCCGGACGGCGGCCAGGACCGGGCCCGACGGGCGGCCGGTGCTGCTCGCCGCGCAGGACCGGCGGCGCTGGAACCGGCTCCTCATCCGGCGCGGATACGCCGCGCTCGAACGCGCCGGGGACGGGCGCTCGTACGGGCCGTACGCCCTCCAGGCCGCGATCGCCGCCCTCCACGCGCGGGCCGCCTCGTACGAGGAGACGGACTGGGCGACGATCGCCGCGCTGTACGGGAAGCTGGGCGCCCTGGCCCCCTCGCCGGTCGTCGAGCTGAACCGCGCGGTCGCCGTGTCGATGGCCGAGGGCCCCGCGGCGGCCCTGCCGATCGTCGACGCCCTCGCCGCCGAACCGGACCTGGCCCGCTACCACTTGCTGCCGAGCGTCCGCGGCGACCTGCTGGCCCGCCTCGGACGGGCGGAGGAGGCGCGGGCGGAGTTCGAGCGGGCGGCGGACCTCACCCGCAACGAGAGCGAACGGGCGCTGCTGCGGGGGAAGGCGCGGGAGTTGGACGTGACGTGACGCGCCCTTAGGGTGCTTGGCATGTCCCCGCGTAACCCGTTGCCCCCGCCGCCCCCGCCCGCCGAGATCCGGAGCTGGCCCGACCGGGACGCGCGGCTCGCCGACCGGGCGCGGGCCCTGGACGAGCTCGGCAGGCGGCTGCTCGGGGGCGCGCGGCTCGCGATGTTCCTGCTCTGGTTCTTCCTGCTCCAGCTGGGCTGGGGGCTGGTCGGCGTCCTGCTCACCTCGATGGGACAGCCCGTCCCCGACCTGCTGATGCTGATGACCGGGCTCGTCACGGCGGTCCTCGGCATCGGGGTCCTCGTCCCGGTCGTGTGGCTGACGATCCGCAGCCTGCGGCTCGACCGGACGGTCCGCGAGCGTCTCGTGCAGTGGGCGGAGCTGGACCGGCACGGCCCGACGGACGCCCGGCTGCGCGCCCCCGTCCTGAGCGCCTGCTGGCTGCTGCTGTCCTTCGCGATGAGCGGCTTCGGCCTCTGGATGGGCTTCGCGGTCCCGGCGGGCGTCAGCCGCAACGACGGCTACGGCCTGGTCGCCTACGGCATGGGCGTCGCCCTGATCCTCTGGGTCACCGGCCTGACGGGTCTGGTGAAGGCCATAGGGCACTACCGCTTCGCGGTGCGGCTGACGGGCCGCGGGCCGTCAGCCGCTTCCTGAGCAGGTCGTCCCGGACGCCCCGGCCGCCGCGCGGCGCGTCCTGAGCGGGGCCGCGGGCGGCCTGCCGGCCTCGTCCCGGGCGGGGGTGAGCGGTGGGGTCAGCGCCCGCCGCCCGCCGGGCGGCCGATCAGCATCGTCGGGGCTCCCGCGACCCGGGTGAGCAGGACCGTCGCCGCGTTCGGGCCCTTCGGCTTCACCTTGCGGCGGATCTCCTCGGGTTCGACCGCCGAGCCGCGCTTCTTCACCGTCAGGGTGCCGACCTCGCGCTCCCTCAGCAGGGCCTTCAACTTCTTGAGGTTGAAGGGGAGTTCGTCGGTGATCTCGTACGCGGCGGCGTACGGCGTCGGGACCAGCCCGTCCGCCGTGATGTACGCGATCGTCTCGTCGATCAGGCCACCGGCCAGCTCCTCCGCCACCTCGGCGACGAGGTGCGCGCGGATGACCGCGCCGTCCGGCTCGTAGAGGTAGCGGCCGACCGGGCGGACCGCCGGGTCGGGGAGGCCGCGGCCGACGAGGCCGGCGCCGGAGGGGAGCAGGGTGGCACGGCGGGCGCCCGGTTCCGTGCCGAACCAGAGGACGGCCTCCTTGACGTCCCCGCCGTCCGAGATCCACTCGGCCTCGGCCTCCGTCGGGACCGCCTCGTGCGGGATGCCCGGGGCCACCTTGAGCGCCGCGTGCGGGGCCTTGCGGGCCGCCTCGACCGCCCAGGAGAGCGGCGGGGAGTACGCCTCGGGGTCGAAGATCCTGCCCCGGCCGCCGCGCCGCGCCGGGTCGACGAAGACCGCGTCGTACGGAGCGGTGTCGATCTCGGTGACGTCCGCGCACCGCACCTCGATGAGCTCCGTGAGGCCGAGCGCCTCGGCGTTGGCGCGGGCGACCTCGGCCGTCAGCGGGTCGCGGTCCACGGCGAGGACCGAGATCCCGGCGCGGGCGAGCGCGATCGCGTCGCCGCCGATCCCGGAGCAGAGGTCCGCGACGCTCCGGACCCCGAGCGCCTTCATCCGGCCGGCCCGGTAGGTGCCGACCGAGGCGCGCGTCGACTGCTCGACGCCGTTCGGCGTGAAGTACATCCGGTACGCGTCCTCCGCGCCGAACTTCGCCACCGCCCGCTGCCGCAGCCGAGCCTGCCCGATGGCCGCCGTGACCAGCTCGGCGGGGTGGTCGCGGCGCAGCCGGGAGGCGACCGCCAGCTCCTGGGCGGGGTCGTAGTCGCGGAGGGCCGTGAGGAGCGTCTGCCCCTCGGGGGCGAGCAGCGGGGCGAAGGAGGCGAGGTCGGTCACCCGTCCCATTGTGGGCCCTGTGATGCTGTGGGCCGGCCGGGGGACCGAGGGCACGTACGGCGGTGTCGTACCCCGGAAGGGGCTTCCGCGCTGACAGGATGCGGCGCCATACGACTCGTACGACAAAAGGAATAGATGATGGCAAAAGGTGTGCACGGTTCCTCCCGGGCGCTCGGGGCGGTGCTCGTCGTCGCCGCCCTCGCCTCCGCCGCCACCGGCTGCTCCGAAAGCGCCCAGCCGGACCGCGGCGCGCCCGCCCCCGCCGCCGGGCAGCAGGCGCGGGCCCAGGAGCAGGGCGCGGCCGGGGCGCTCAACGCGTACGTCGAGAGGGTCCACAAGCAGCGCGCCGCCCGCGTGCTCGCCGCCAAGAAGTGGGGCCTCGCCAAGCCGCCGCTCGAAGCCCCGGCCCCGCCCGCCGTCAAGCCGAAGATCACCACCCGCAAGGGCTTCGAGACCGACGGCGAAGACCTGCCGCCCGTCTTCACCACCGTCCCGACCAAGCAGAAGATCGTCTTCCTGACGATCGACGACGGCTCGGAGAAGGACCCCGAACTGCTGCGGATGATGAGGGAGCTGAAGATCCCCTACAGCGCCTTCCTCAGCGACTACGTCGTCAAGGACGACTACGGCTACTTCGCCCGGATGCAGAAGTCGCAGGAGGTGGGGGTGTCCCTGCACAACCACACCCTCAACCACCGCTACCTGCCCGGACTCTCGTACAAGCAGCAGAAGCGCGAGATCTGCGGCATGCAGGACGTCATCGAGAAACGATTCGGCAAGCGGCCCCCGCTGTTCCGTCCGCCGTACGGCAACTACAACGAGGACACCCTGCGCGCCGCCAAGACCTGCGGCGTCAAGGCCGTCCCGCTGTGGGCGGCGGAGGCCTTCCCCGACCACATGGAGTGGCGCGAGTGGGACCGGGACCTGCACCCGGGCGACATCGTCCTCACCCACTTCCGGGGCAAGGGGGAC
This sequence comes from Streptomyces sp. CB02980, assembly GCF_014451325.2. Taxonomy (GTDB): domain Bacteria; phylum Actinomycetota; class Actinomycetes; order Streptomycetales; family Streptomycetaceae; genus Streptomyces. The sequence goes on from NZ_JACSCH020000007.1 coordinate 179,690, forward strand.
TGGAAGGGCAGCATGGCCGACATGGTCCGCCGGGTGATGAACGTGATCACGGCCAAGGGGTACGCGGTCGCGAAGCTCGAGGACTACGTGTGAGCGGACGGCGGGCGCTGCCCCTCCTGGCCGCCGTCCTCGTGCTGGGGCTGACCGGCTGCGCCTCGACCGTGGACTCGATCGAGCGGCTCGGCCGGAAGGCGGCCGAACGCGTCGGCCCCCGCGACGCGAAGCCGGCGGCGCCGGCCGACCGTGCCTCGACGGAGCTGTTGCCGGCGCCGGGCGTCCGCGGTCGATGAGGCCCCCGCGCCGCCGCGGCGGAACCGCCACGGGTGAGGAATTGGCACTCCGCTTGACCGAGTGCTAATCGCGGTCATAGTCTCGGCTCTGGCACTCACCACTGGAGAGTGCCAACAGAGCGACGGGCAGGTCCGGCACCCGCGACGACGGATCCACCTGGTCGCCACCTCAGACAGTTAACCCCGAGATCTCCGAAGGGGGAGGTCGGATCGTGACGACCACCAGCTCCAAGGTTGCCATCAAGCCGCTCGAGGACCGCATTGTGGTCCAGCCGCTCGACGCCGAGCAGACCACCGCCTCTGGCCTGGTCATCCCGGACACCGCCAAGGAGAAGCCCCAGGAGGGCGTCGTCCTGGCCGTGGGCCCGGGTCGCTTCGAGAACGGCGAGCGTCTGCCGCTCGACGTCAAGACCGGCGACATCGTGCTGTACAGCAAGTACGGCGGCACCGAGGTGAAGTACAACGGCGAGGAGTACCTCGTCCTCTCGGCTCGCGACGTGCTCGCGATCGTCGAGAAGTAATTCACCGACGTACCGAAGTACCTGAAGTACCGAGCACCCAGCAGATGCTCAGAGCTGCGCCCCGAGGCCCCTTCCAGGCGCCCCGGGGCGCGGTTCGTTCCACCCCGATTCCGAGAGGGCTGAACCGCTCCCATGGCGAAGATCCTGAAGTTCGACGAGGACGCCCGTCGCGCCCTTGAGCGCGGCGTCAACAAGCTTGCCGACACGGTGAAGGTGACGATCGGCCCCAAGGGCCGCAACGTCGTCATCGACAAGAAGTTCGGCGCCCCCACCATCACCAACGACGGTGTCACGATCGCCCGCGAGGTCGAGCTCGAGGACCCGTACGAGAACCTCGGCGCCCAGCTGGTGAAGGAGGTGGCGACCAAGACCAACGACATCGCGGGTGACGGCACCACCACCGCCACCGTGCTCGCCCAGGCCCTGGTCCGCGAGGGTCTGCGCAACGTCGCCGCGGGTGCCTCCCCGGCCGCCCTGAAGAAGGGCATCGACGCCGCCGTCAAGGCCGTCTCCGACGAGCTGCTCGCCACCGCGCGCCCGATCGAGGACAAGTCCGACATCGCCGCCGTCGCCGCGCTCTCCGCGCAGGACCAGCAGGTCGGCGAGCTCATCGCCGAGGCGATGGACAAGGTCGGCAAGGACGGTGTCATCACCGTCGAGGAGTCCAACACCTTCGGCCTGGAGCTCGACTTCACCGAGGGCATGGCCTTCGACAAGGGCTACCTGTCCCCGTACATGGTGACCGACCAGGAGCGTATGGAGGCCGTCCTCGACGACCCGTACATCCTGATCAACCAGGGCAAGATCTCCTCGATCCAGGACCTGCTGCCCATCCTGGAGAAGGTCATCCAGGCCGGCGCCGGCAAGCCGCTCCTGATCATCGCCGAGGACGTCGAGGGCGAGGCCCTGTCGACCCTGGTCGTGAACAAGATCCGTGGCACCTTCAACGCCGTGGCCGTCAAGGCTCCCGGCTTCGGTGACCGCCGCAAGGCCATGCTCGGCGACATCGCCACCCTCACCGGTGCGACCGTCATCGCCGAGGAGGTCGGCCTCAAGCTCGACCAGGCCGGCCTGGACGTGCTCGGCACCGCCCGCCGCGTCACCATCACCAAGGACGACACCACGATCGTCGACGGTGGCGGCGACTCGTCCGAGGTGCACGGCCGCGTCAACCAGATCAAGGCCGAGATCGAGTCCACGGACTCCGACTGGGACCGCGAGAAGCTCCAGGAGCGCCTCGCGAAGCTGGCCGGCGGCGTGTGCGTGATCAAGGTCGGCGCCGCCACCGAGGTGGAGCTGAAGGAGAAGAAGCACCGCCTCGAGGACGCCATCTCGGCGACCCGCGCCGCGGTCGAGGAGGGCATCGTCTCCGGCGGTGGCTCCGCGCTCGTCCACGCGGTCAAGATCCTCGAGGACAACCTCGGCAAGACCGGCGACGAGGCCACGGGTGTCGCGGTCGTCCGCCGCGCCGCCGTCGAGCCGCTGCGCTGGATCGCCGAGAACGCCGGCCTCGAGGGCTACGTCATCACCTCGAAGGTGGCGGAGCTCGACAAGGGCCAGGGCTTCAACGCCGCGACCGGCGAGTACGGCGACCTGGTCAAGGCCGGCGTCATCGACCCGGTGAAGGTGACGCGCTCCGCACTGGAGAACGCCGCCTCGATCGCCTCCCTCCTCCTCACCACCGAGACCCTCGTGGTGGAGAAGAAGGAAGAGGAGCCGGCGGACCACGGCCACGGTCACGGCCACTCGCACTGACGCGTGCCGTAACTGATCACTGAGGCCCGGTGCCCCCGTCGCGGGGGCACCGGGCCTCGGCGTTCCTCCCCGCCGCCCCTCGGCGTTCCTCCGCGCTAAGCCTCGACGGCGCCGAGCTGCCCCATCAGCCCGAGCATGTCGTACTGCCACCACCCCTCGACGATCTTCCCGTCGTCCCGGAAGCGGTGGATGATCACTCCGGTCATGGTCACGTCGATACCGGTGGGCTGGAGCCCCATGAAGTCGCCGTTGTGGGTCGCCTTCCAGGTCCACCGGGTGCAGACCCGGTCGCCCTCGGCGATCTGGTCGTCGACGGTGAAGGCGAAGTCGAAGCCGCCGCGCCACATCTCCACCTCGCGCCGGAACGCGTCCATGCCGATGGTGTCCTGGGCGTTGGCCGGATTGCGGAAGTGGCACCCCTCGGCGAGCAGCTCGTCGAGCAGCGCGAGCTCCGGCTCGGTCGCGATCATCTCCAGGAAGCGCCGGGCGTTGTTCTTGTACATCGCCTCGTCCCGGACCACGTCCAGGTCCGTGAACGTCGGCATCTCGTCACAGAGCGCGACCATCTCCCGGAAGATCCGGTCGGTCTCGGGAAGCTGCGAGTTCCGCATGGCCACGTCGTAGGACGGGAACTCCACGATCTCCACGAGATGCGAGGAATCCGCCCGGTCCCTGCCGAGAATGCTGTGTGTGGCGGTCCGCTTGCCCTTGGTCTGCTCGATCCACCGGTCCATGAGCCGGCTCATGTCGTCGATCCGGCTGGTCTTGAAGTCGATGATCTGCGTGAACGTCATGACGCCTCCCGACCCAGGTGGGATCTCTCCAGTCTAGGTTGGGCGCATGGAGCGGGCAGGGGGAGAGCGGCCGGTCACCGTCGACAACGGCGAGGGAATCGTGGTGGTCGGCTCCCACAACCGGATCACGGTCGGGGCGGGGGAGGCGGTCCGCTCGGCCTACCGGGAGCAGGTCCGCCGGATCGCCCCGCCGGAACTCGTCGGCCGGGAGGAGGAGTCGGCAGAGCTGGCCGCGTTCTGTCGCGCCGACTCGGGGCCTGCGTACGTGCATTGGCGCGCGGACGCGTGGGCGGGGAAGACGGCGCTGATGGCGTGCCTCGCCCTCGACCCACCGCCGGGAGTACGGATCGTCCCCTTCTTCGTCACCGCCCGACTCGGTGCCCAGAACGACGTCGCCGCGTACACGGACGTCGTCCTGGAGCAACTCGCGGAACTGGCGGGCGAGGGCCTGCCGGCACTACTGACGGCCGCGACGCGTGAGGCCCACCTGCTCCGGCTGTACGCCTCGGCGGCCGAGGCGTGCGCGGCGCGGGGCGAGCGACTCGTCCTCCTCGTGGACGGGCTGGACGAGGACCGGGGCGTGACGACGGGAGCGGATGCCCACTCGATCGCGAGCCTGCTGCCGTACGACCTCCGGGTGATCGTCGCGGGCCGCCCGAACCCGCCGCTCCCGGCCGACGTCCCCGAGGACCATCCGCTCCGGGCCGCGGTCGTACGAACCCTGACACCCTCGCCGAGGGCCCGCGCGATCCGCACGGACGCGGAACGCGAGCTGAAGCGTCTCCTGGAGGCGGGCGGTCTCCCGTACGCCCTGCTCGCCCTGCTCACGGCGGCGGGGGGCGGCCTCACGGCGGACGACCTCGCGGAGCTGACGGAGGGAGTGCCGTACCGGGTGCGGGACGTGCTGCGGACGGGCCCGGGGCGGACCTTCGCGGTACGGGGCGAAACGTACCTGCTCGCGCACGAGGAACTGGTCACCGGAGCGCGGGAGATGCTGGGGAAGCGGGAACTCGCCCGGTGGCGGGCGGTGCTGCACACGTGGGCGGACGGCTGGCGGCAGCGGGGCTGGCCGGAGGAGACCCCGGACTACCTGTTGCACGGGTACGCGCCGATGCTGCGGGCGGAAGGGGACGTCGAGCGGCTGGTGGACTGCGCGGGGGACGGGCGGCGGCACGAGCGGCTGCTGGCCGTGACGGGCGGTGACGCGGCGGCGCTTGCCGAGATCGGGGCGGCGGAGGACGCGGTCCTGGCCGAGGCCGGCCGTGCGGACTCGGTGGCGGCCGCGTGGGGGCTCGCGACGGCCCGGGCGCGGCTGCTGCGGGACGGCGGAAGCGTGCCGATCTCCCTGCTGCCGGGCTGGGTGGGTGTCGGGCGGCCGGACCGTGCCGTGGCGCTCGCCCGGAGCATGGAGGGGCCCCGTGTCGTCGCAGGACTGTGCGTGGTGGCGGAGAAGCTGCTGGACGCGGGGGCGCGGGCGTGGGCCGAGGCGCTTGCCGACGAGGCGGAGCCACGGGCGGCGAGCTTTTCGAACATCGTTCCTCCCGTCGCGGGGGACGCCCTCCCCCTGCTGCTCGTCCGGCTCGGCGAGCATGAGCGGGCGGAACGGTTGGTGAGGACGACCCACGCCCGCGTGGTCCCCCGCTCCCGCCGGGTACTGGTGGACCTCCTGCTCGCGGCGGGGCAGTACCGACGGGCCGTCGCCCTCGTGGAGGAGGAGACCGACCCGAGCAGCCGGCCCGCCCTGCGGACCGCCGTCGTGGAGGCCCTGGTCCGGGACGGTCGCATCGACGAGGCGGTACAGGAGGCGTACCGGGGTGAGCAGGAACCGGGCGGGCGGGTGGTGGTGCTGCTCGGGGCCTCGGTCGCGCTGCGTGCGGCCGGTCACCGGGACGCGGCGGAGCGCCTGCTGAACGGCGCGGCGGTGCGCCGGGAGCGCCTGGACGGCAGACAGGTCGCGAGGTTCGGCGGGGCGGTGATCGACGCTCTCTTCGCCGCCGGGGAGACCGAGGCGGCGCGGGCCGCCGGCGTGGGGAATGAGGCTTTCGCGTACGCCGTCGCGTTGGTGAAGCACGGCCGGTGGGACGAAGCCCTGGAGGTCGCCGGGAGCCTGGACGCCCACGCCAGGGAGTCCGTGCACGGGCGCGTCGCCCGCGAGCTCGCCCGGGCCGGTGCCGTCGAGCGGGCCATGGCTCTGGCCTCGGCCCTGGAACCGGCCACGGAACCGCGCCGGCACACGGACGATCCCTGGCCCGCTCTCGCCGGGGCCCTGCTGGCCCGTGGGGACCTGGACGCCGTCGCCCCGCTGTGCGGACGGCTCGGGGAGAGCCGGGAGGTGTCCTGGAGCACGTCCGGGGAGAGCGCCGGCGGCCTCCGGGTGCTCCGAGCCCTTCTGCGCCGGCTGATCGCGGAGGGAGCGGTCGACCGGGCCCGCGCGGTGATGAGGGACGTCGGGGAGAACACGGCGGGCCTCGCCGTGTTCGCGGAGGCGCTGTACGAGGCGGGCCACGCCGGTGAGGCGCGGCTCCTGCTCGCGGCGGAGGAGAGGAGGGTGCGCGTACCCCCGCGCGCGGCCCTGGTCGGGGATCTGGTGGCGCTCACCCGGGCCCTGGCGGAGGCCGGGCGGCGCGACGAGGCGGTGGACCTGCTCCGGGCCGTGGAGAACGAGCCGGGTTCGGTGCCGCGCGACGTCGCCCTCGCGGCGCTCGCGGCGGGGCGGCCTGAGTGGGCGGAGACGTTCGCCCGGGTGGACCCGGGGACCGAGCACGACCTGTGCTCCCGCCTCGTCAGGGCCTACGCGGCCGAGGGGGATTTCGACCGGGCCCTGCGGCTGGTCGAACATCCGGGCGCGAGGGGGAGTCTCGCCCAGGAGGCGGCCATGGCCTTCGCGGGCGTCGGTGCCCGGGAGCGGGCGGAGGAGCTGGTGTCGCGCTCGCCCGAGGCGCCGAACGTCGTGGAGGTGTACGCGCGGATGGCGCTGGCGTGCGTACGGCAGGGGTTTCGCGAGGACGCCGAGCACTTCCTGGCCGCCGCCCGCGCGAGAACGCTCGACGGGCCCGCGGCGCTGGACCTCCTGCGAGCCGAGTGCGCCCTGGAACCGGCGAACGCGGCCGCCTTCGGCGCCGAGGTCTTCGCCCGGTTCCCGTGGCTGAGAACCTCGCCCGAAGCGCTCGTCGCCATCGGTTCCCACGACGAGGTACTGGCTCGCTTCCGGGAGCAGCCGCACGGCTATCCGGGACGATGGTCCGTCACCGTGGTCACCGAGCTGCTGCGGGCCGCCCGGTACGACCACGCCGCAGCCCTCCTCGACGGCATGCACCACGTCGGCCCGCCCTGCGGCGAGGCCTACGCCCTCCTGGCCCGGGCCGAGCCCGATCCCGTACGCGCCCGGCGCTGGGCCGTTCTCGCGCTGCGGCTCGGGGAACGGCCGGCCGTGCTGCCGGCCGTGCTCGCCGTCGCGCCCGAAGCGGTCCCGCTCGTCCTTGCCGAGGCCGACCGCCTACGCCGAGCGCTGGAGGTCTGACGCCCTTACCTCCTCCGCGAACGGTTCGCCCCGGACGTACCGCCCCACCTCATCGAGCGCCTGGTCCGTCATGCGGTGGAGTTCGTTGCCCAGGGAGCCCGCCACGTGCGGGGTGAGCAGGACGTTCGGGAGGGTGTAGAGGGGGGAGTCGGGGGGTGGGAGCTCCGGGTCCGTGACGTCCAGGGTCGCGTGGAGGCGGCCCGAGGTCAGGTGGGGGAGGAGGGCGCGCTCGTCGATCAGGGAGCCTCGGGACGTGTTGATCAGGGTCGTTCCGTCGCGCATCGCCGCCAGTTGGGGCGCGCCGATCATGTGGGTCGTGGACGGGAGCTGGGGGGCGTGGACCGAGACGACCGTGCTCCGGGCGCACAGGTCGCCGAGGTCGGTCACCAGTTCCACCCCGGGGGGCGGGACGTCGACGTACGGGTCGTACAGGAGGATCTCGATGTCGAAGGGGCGCAGCAGGTCGATCACCCTGCGGCCGATCCGGGACGCGCCCACGATGCCGACCGTGCGGCGGTAGTTGCCCCAGGTGGCGGACTCGGTGAGCCAGGCGTGGTCGGCGCGGAGTTCGGCGTACCGCTGGGCCGAGCCGAGGACCCGTTTCCCGGCGAAGAGGATCGCGGCGAGCGTGTACTCCGCGACCGGCAGCGCGTTGGCCGCGGCGGCCGAGGTGACGCGCAGGCCGCGGTCCCAGCAGGCCTCGGTGATGTGGTGCTTGACCGAGCCGGCCGCGTGGACGACCGCCCGCAGGCGCGGTGCGCGGTCCAGGACGTCGGCGGTCAGCGGGGTCGCTCCCCAGCAGGTGAGGAGGATCTCGGCCTCGGCGAGCGCGCCGGTGGTCCGCGGGTCCCGGGACGTCAGGTCGTGGGCGACCAGGTGCGGGTCCGTGCGGGTGAGCGTGCCGAGGCGGGTGCGGTGGCTGTCCGTGAGGAGGCGTTCGGCCACGCCCTCGCCCATCGCGAGCAGCAGTGCGGGGCGGTTGTCAGTAGTCGGGTGCATCGTTGTACCTGAGCTCCTCACTTGACGCTGCCGGCCGTCAGACCGGCCTTCCAGTGGCGCTGGAGGGAGACGAAGGCGACGACGAGGGGGACGACGGCGAGCAGGGATCCGGTGACGACGAGGGGGTAGAAGTCGGGTTCGCCGTGGGCGTTGCTGTTCCACGCGTACAGGCCGAGGCTCAGGGGGTAGAGCTTCTGGTCCGACAGCATCACCAAAGGGAGGAAGAAGTTGTTCCAGACGGCGGTGAACTGGAAGAGGAAGACGGTCACGAAGCCGGGCATCACCATGCGCAGACCGATGGACCAGAAGACGCGCAGCTCGCCGGCCCCGTCGATACGGGCTGCCTCCAGGGCCTCGTCGGGGATGTAGCCGGCGCAGAAGACCCGGGACAGGTAGACGCCGAAGGGGTTGACGAGGACCGGGATGAGGACGGCCCAGTAGGTGTTGACGACGCCGACCTCGCTGGCCAGGAGGTACATCGGCAGGGCGAGCGCGGTGGTGGGCACGAGCACGCCCAGGAGGACCAGGCCGAAGAGCTTCTCCTTGCCCCGGAAGTCGTAGACGTGGAAGGCGTATCCGGCGGCGACGCTGACGAACGAGCAGGCGAGGGCGCCGAGTCCGGCGTACAGCAGGCTGTTCGCGTACCAGTGGAAGTAGATGCCGTCGTTGTACTCGGCGAGCCGGGTGAGGTTGCCGCCCAGGTCGAAGCCCTCGAAGGAGAAGGCGTTTCCGGCGAGGAGACCGCCGGCGTCCTTGGTGGCGGCGGTCAGCAGCCAGACCAGCGGGAAGAGCATGTAGACGACGGCGAGGACGAGGGCGCCGTTGACGGCCGCCTTGGAGAGCCAGACGGAGCCGGTGCGGGGTCGGCCGTTCATGCCGTGCGCTCCTTCCCGGCCTTGCGGCGGCCCGTCATCCGCGTCACCGCGAACGACAGCAGCGCCGCCGTCAGGGCGAGGAGTACGGACGCCGCCGCGGCGAGCCCGTAGTCGTTGCGGTCGAAGGCCGCGGTGTAGGCGTACATGTTCGGCGTCCAGGTGGAGGTGACGGAGGAGCCCGTGCCCTTGTTGAGGATCAGCGGCTCGGTGAAGAGCTGGAGGGAGCCGATGATCGTGAAGAGGCCGACCATCGCGAGCGAGGCCTTGACGAGCGGGACCTTGACGGAGAAGGCGATGCGCCAGGCGCCGGCCCCGTCGACGGTGGCCGCTTCGAGGACGGAGCGGTCGATGGCCTGGAGGGCCGCGTAGAAGATGACCATGTTGTAGCCGAGCCACTCCCACAGCGCGATGTTGACGATGGAGGGCAGGGCGCCCTCGGGGGAGAAGAAGTCGAAGCCGATGCCTCCGGCCTCCATGGCCTGGACGACCGGGCTGAGCTGGGGCGTGTAGAGGTAGACCCAGATCAGCGCGGCGATGATGCCGGGGACGGCGTGCGGCAGGAAGAGCGCGAGCTGGAAGAAGCGGCGGGCGCGGGCGAGCGCCGAGTCGAGCAGGAGGGCGAGGCCGAGGGCCCCGGCGAGCAGCAGCGGGATGTAGAGCAGGCAGTATCCGAGCAGGACGCCGAAGCCCTCGCGGAAGGCCCGGTCACCCAGCGCCGCGGTGTAGTTGTCGAGGCCGGTGAAGACGGTCTCGGTGCCGCCGAAGCCCAGTCCGGACTGCTTCTCGGTGAAGAGGCTGAGCCAGACCGCGTATCCGATCGGCACCACCATCACCGCGGTGAACAGCAGGAAGAACGGGGTCAGCAGGATCGTGGCGGCGCGGGTGCGGGCCTTCATCCGGTCAGCCCTCGACCTTCAGGCCGCGCTTGCCGAGTTCGGCGACGGTGGCGTCGTGACCGGCCTTGACGGCGTCGGCGATGCCGGGGCCGCCCTGGGTGATCTTGCCGAAGTGGTCCTTGATGGTGGTGTTGGTGGTGCCGGTGGTCGGGCCCCAGGCCCAGTTCGGGCTGATGGAGGCACCCGCGGCCTCGAAGAGGGCGTAGATGTCCTGGCCGCCGTAGTAGCTCGCGTCGAAGGCCTTCTTGGCGACGGGGCGCAGCGCGGTGGCGGCGGGGAAGGCGGAGGAGGTGCCGGAGGCGATCCGGGCCTTCACGCCGGCCTCGGTGGTGGACATCCACTCGGCGAAGGTGACGGCCGCGGCCTGCTGCCTGCTGTCCTTGGTCACGGCGAAGGAGGTGCCGCCGAGCATGCCGCTGGCGGGCTTGCCGTCCCAGCTGGGCATCGGGGCGACGCCCCACTTGCCGTCCTGCTCGGGCAGGGTGCCCTTGAGGACGCCCGCGCCCCAGGAGGCGCCGAGGTAGCCGATGGTGGTGCCGTTCTTGAGGGAGCCGGTCCACTCGGGGCTGAAGGAGGCGTTCTTGTGGACGAGCCCGGCGTCGAGGAGGCCCTGCCAGTAGCCGGCGACCTTGGTGGTGGCCGCGTCGGTGGTGTCGATCTTCCAGGTGTCGTTCTCGGCCTTGAACCACTGGGCGCCGGCCTGCCAGGCCATCGCCTCGAAGGTGGTCGGGTCGTCGGGGAAGAAGGTGGCGATACGGGCCTTGGCGTCGGCCTTCTTGACCTGCTCGGCGGCCTTCTTGAACTCGTCCCAGGTGGTGGGGACCTGGACCTTGTACTTCGCGAAGAGGTCCTTGCGGTAGAAGAAGGCCTGCGGGGCGGCGTCGAAGGGGACGGCCCAGGACTTGCCGCCGAGGGTGGTGAGTTCGACGGTCTGCGGGAGCAGCTTGGCGCGGTCGGCCTCGGTGAACTCGCCGCCGATGTCCTTGAGGGCGCCGGAGCTCACGAACTCGGGGAGCGAGGAGTACTCGATGGAGACGAGGTCGGGGGCGTTGCCGGCCTTCACGGCGTTGGAGATCTTGGCGTAGCCGCCGGCGGTGCCGGAGGGGATCTCCTCGAACTTCACCTGGATGTCGGTGTGGGAGGCGTTGAAGGCGTCGACGACGTCCTTGGAGCCCTTGGCCCAGCCCCAGAAGGTGATGGTCACGGGCCCGTTCGGCTTGTTCGCCGTGTTGTTCGCTGTGTCGTCACCGCTGCCGCCGCAGGCCGTGAGTACGGCGAGGGCGGTGGCGGTGCCGGCTATGACACGGGACGTTCTGCTCCAACTACGGGTCACGGCACGACTCCTGAAGGGCGGCGGCGGGGAGGTTGTGGCCGTGATCCTGTGACCGTTCATGACCGAAGTCAAGAGCGAAAGATTGATTGATCGAAAAAAGATCAGACGTAAGTCGGTCGGGACTCAGCCGGAGGACGTCGTGCGCGCCCCGCACGAGTCCCGGACCCGCAGCCTCGGCAGCAGCCCCAGATGGCGCCGCGCCGCGTCCTCGTCCGCGCTCTCCGTCAGCCGCTCCACCAGGAGTTCCGTGGCGTGCCGCCCCACCTGGCGCTTCGGCGGCGCCACCGCCGTCAGCGGCGTGTCGGCCAGCGCGGCGACCTCGTCGTCGTACGCGATCAGGGCCAGGTCCTGCGGCACCCGTACGCCCAGTTCGGCGAGGCGCTGCACGATCTCGATCGCGTCCACGTCGTTGTGCACCAGGGCCGCGCTCGCCAGGCCGGACCCGACCGCCTCGTGCAGCGCCCGTACCGCCCGCTCGAAGCCCTCCGGATCCGCCTCGGCCGGCACGGAGTCGATGACCGGCCGGGGCTCCGCGAGGCCCAGGGTGCCCAGCGCCTCGGCGTATCCGGCGCGCACCGCGAGCGCGGTCGGCGAGTCCCGGCGCGCCACCAGCAGCGGGGTCGCGTGGCCGAGGGCGAGCAGGTGGCGCAGGGCGAGCAGGACGCCGTGGGCGTGGTCGGAGGCGACCCGGTCGAGGCCGTCCAGCGGGCTGCCGGGTTCGGCCCGGCGCTCCAGGAGCACGGCCGGTACGGGCAGTTCGGCCAGCCAGTCCCCGTACGCACGCTGGTCCTCCGGCCCCCGCCAGCCCGGTGCGACGAGGACGCCCTCGGCGCCGGCCGTGAGCAGCCCCTCGGTGCGGGCCCGGTCCTCCTCCGGCCGGTAGTCCGAGACGCGCAGCACGAGCCGGGCGCCGGCGCGGGCGGCCGCCTCGTGCGCACCGCGGATGACCTCGGCGAAGTAGTACGTGGCGGAGGGGGCGAGCAGGCCGAGGACCAGGCCCTCGCCGGTCCGTCCGCCGCCCGGGGTGCCCCGCCGCTCGGGCCAGGACACCTGGCCGTGCACCCGGTCGAGCAGGCCCCGGCCGGCCAGGAGTTCGACGTCCCGGCGGGCGGTGACGGGGGAGACCCCGAGCCGCTCGGCCAGTTCGGCGACGCGGGCGGTGCCGCGTTCGCGCACCAGGGCCAGCAGTCGGTCGTGTCGTTCGGCAGCACTCTCGCGCACGGCGCAGTTCCCCCTCGCGGTGGTGGTGGTTCCCCGACCTTAGATCACACGTGGCCCCTGAATGATCGAACGGAAGAAATTTCGATCATTCGCTCCGATTCTCTTGACGTTCGATCGGAGCCTGTTCAGGATTCCCGGCGACGGAGTCGTCACCGCGGGGAGCCCGAGGAAGTTCCCGAGGAAGCCCCAGGGAGCCACAGGGAGCATCATGCCCACGCCGCCCGAGAACCGTGAGCTCAGCCCGTACACCGGCTGGACCCGTGCCCACTGGGAGGCCGCGGCCGACCGACTCCTCCTGGCGGTCCGCCCGTTCGCCTCGCCGCGGCACGGACTGATCGATCTGCCGGGCCCCCGCCCCAGCTGGTCCGGAGCCCGCTCCGACGGCCTGGAGGGCTGGGCCCGCACCTTCCTCCTCGCGGCGCTCCGGGTCGCGGGCGCCCGGGGCGAGGACCCGCACGGGCATCTCGACCGGTACGCGGAAGGGCTCGCCGCCGGGACCGCGAAGCCGGGACGTGCGGACGAGGACTCCTGGCCCCTCACCACCGACACCCGTCAGGCCATCGTCGAAGCGGCCTCCGTCGCCCTCGGCCTCCGCCTCACCCGCCCCTGGCTCTGGGACCGGCTCGACGACCGCACCCGCGAGCAGGTCGTCGAATGGCTCCGCCCCGCCCTCGGCCCGTCGCCCGTCGACAACAACTGGTGGCTCTTCGGCCTCACCGTCGCCGGTTTCCTCCAGGACGCCGGCGTCGACAGCGACCGGGCCGCCGCCACCGTCGACCGCTCCCTCGCCAGGATCGATGACTGGTACCTCGGCGACGGCTGGTACAGCGACGGCGACAACCGCGCCTTCGACCACTACAACGCCTGGGCCCTGCACTTCTACCCGGTCCTCCACGCCCACCTCGCCGGAGACCGGGAGCTCCTCGACCGGTACGGGCCCCGCCTGCGCGCCCATCTCGACGACTACGTCCACCTCTTCGACGCCGACGGCGCACCCCTCCCGTACGGGCGCTCCCTGATCTACCGCTTCGCCGCGGCCGCCGCCCCCTGGCTCGGCACCCTCACGGGGCACACCCCGCTCACCCCCGGCGCCACCCGCCGGCTCGCCTCCGGCACCCTGCGGTACTTCCTCGACCGCGGCGCCACCGACCCGAACGGGCTCCTCACGCTCGGCTGGCACGGCCCGTACGCGCCCCTGGTCCAGGAGTACTCGGGACCCGGCTCCCCGTACTGGGCGTCCAAGGGCTTCCTCGGCCTCCTCCTGCCCGCCGGCCACCCCGCCTGGACCGACCGCGAGGAGCCGCTGCCGGCCGAACGCGCCGACACCGTCCGCCCCTTCGCCCCGGCCGGGCTGCTCGTCCAGACCACCGCGTCCGACGGACTCGTACGCCTCCACAACCACGGCAGCAACCATGTGCACAGCGCCGAGGCCGGCGAGGACGACCCCGGCTACGCCCGCCAGGCGTACGCGACCCGTACGGGACCCACCACCGGGCCGGCCCCCGCCGACAACCACTTCGCGCTGCTCTTCGAGGGGAAGCCGACCACTCGGGGCCCCGCCGCACCTGCCGGCACCGGCCCCGGCTGGGCCGCCTCCCGGCACACCCCGCACCCCGGCGTCCGGGTCGTCTCCGCGACCCTCGCCCGCGGCCGCGCGGAGGTCCGTGCCCACCTGGTCCTCGGCGCCCCCGAGGGGACGCCCGTACGGCAGACGGGCTGGGCCACCACCCCCGGAGGGCCGCACGCACAGCTGCACCCGGTGCACGGCTACCCCGCGGACCACGGAGCCGGCGGCCTCGCCACCGAACTCCCCACCGGGGAGACCCTCCAGGGGCCCGGCAGCCGCACCCTCGCCCTGCACGGCGCCACGAGCGGCCCGGCCACCCTCTTCGTCGCGCTCGCCTCACTCACCGCCGAGCCCGCCCCGGCCCCCGTCACGGACCTCGCGGCCGTCCGGGTCACCGGCCACATCCTTCACGTGACCTGGCAGGACGGCACCACCACGCGACTGGACCTCGACGCACTGGCCGGTTGAGCTGAGCGGACCTGGTGAGCGGGGCCGGGCGAGCGGGCCGGTTGAGCGGGGCCGGGCGAGCGGGCTACTTCGGCCCGTACTTCCTGCCCGCCTTGGAGGAGACCCCGCCGAGCAGCCCGCGCGGCGCCAGCTTCACCACACCCATGAGGGCCTTGTAGCGGGGGTCGGGGATCGACAGCGACTTCCCCCGGTCCAGATCCGCGAGCGCCGCCGTCACCAGCTTGTCCGCGTCGAGCCACATCCAGCCCGGGATGTTGTCCGTCCCCATGCCGGCCCGCTCATGGAACTCGGTCCGTACGAAGCCGGGGCAGAGCGCCATCAGCCGTACGCCGCTGCCCGCCAGGTCCCGGGCCGCACCCTGGGTGAACTGCACGACCCAGGCCTTCGACGCCCCGTAGGTGCCGCGGGGGACGAAGGCCGCCACCGAGGCGACGTTGACCACGGAGCCCCGCCGGCGCTCCTTCATCGAGGCGGCGGCCGCCGAGGTCAGCCGCAGTACCGCCTCGCAGTGCACCGTGAGCATCTTCAGCTCGTCGGCCATGGACACCTCAAGGAAGCGGCCCTTGTTGCCGAAGCCGGCGTTGTTCACGAGCATGTCCACCGGCTGCTTCGGGTCCGAGAGCCGGGCCTCGACGGCGGCGATGCCCTTCTCCTCGGCGAGGTCCGCCGCGAGCACCTCGGCCTCGATGCCGTGGCGGTCGTGCAGCTCGGTCGCCTGCTCCCGGAGCCGCTTCATGTCCCGGGCCACGAGCACGACATCGTGGCCGTCCGCGGCGAGCCTCCGTGCGAAAGCGGCCCCGATGCCCGCGGTGGCGCCCGTAATCAGTGCAGTCGTCATACGGGCACGGTAGTGCCACGGCGGAGACGTTCTTGTCCGCGTACCGCCGACCAGGCGCGGACTACGCGCGCGCGTACTTCTCCGCGTACTGGCGTGCGAGCGCGAGGAGTCCGGACTCCATCCACTCGGCGGCGACCAACGTGCGGGGGAGCAGGGTGCGTTCGGTGGTCGCGGCGCGGTGGAGCAGTGCGACGGTGATGTCGTGGTCGGGCCGGTGGACGACCGTGATCGGGTCGCCGGCGCGGATCTCGCCCGGCACGATCACCCGCAGCAGGGCGCCCGGACCGGCCTCGGACTGCGTGAACCGCTTGACCCAGCCCTTCTCCTCCAGGAAGCCCGCGAACGTACGGCAGGGGATGCGGCCGCCGGTGACCTCCAGGACGACCTCCTCGCCGATCCGCCAGCGCTCGCCGATCAGGGCGCCGTTCACGTCGAGGTCAGCGGTCGTGAGGTTCTCGCCGAACGAGCCGTTGGCGAGCGGGCGGCCGAGCTCGCGCTCCCACCGGTCCAGGTCCTCGCGCGCGAAGGCGTACGCGGCCCGGTCGTCGCCGCCGTGGAAGCGCAGGTCGCAGACCGTGTCCCCGGCGAGGCCGCTCCTGCCGACGCCGGGCGCCCCGGGCGCCTCGATCCGGACCGGCCCCTCGACGGGGCGCTTGTCGATGGCGGTCAGGCCGGACGCGGCCTCGGTGTAGTCCACGGCCTCGGCGCGGCCCACATTCACACTCAGCAAGGTCATGTGGGCACTTTACGGGCACCCACCTCAAAGCCGGAAGCGCAAAAGTGGGACTTCACCCAAGATTCGCTTATGATGGAGTCCATGATCGAGGCTCGTCATCTCCGCGTCCTGCGCGCCGTCGCCGCCACCGGCTCCTTCTCGGCCGCCGCGCGCGAACTGGGCTGCACCCAGCCCGCCGTCAGCCAGCAGATGAAGGCCCTCGAAGGCTCCGCCGGTACGCCGCTGCTGATCCGTACGGGCCGCGAGATGCGCCTCACCGAGGCCGGTGAGGTCCTGGTCCGCCACGCCTCCGGCATCCTCGCCGGGCTCACCGCCGCGGAGGAGGAGGTCGCCGCGATCGCCGGGCTCCGTGCGGGCCGGGTCCGGCTGGTCTCCTTCCCCAGCGGCAGCTCCACGCTGGTCCCCACCGCGCTCGCCGCGCTGCGGGCCGCGCACCCCGGCACCCGCGTCTCGCTCGTCGAGGCCGAACCGCCGCGTTCGATCGAGATGCTCCGCGAGGGCGACTGCGACGTGGCCCTCGCCTTCCGGTACGGCGGAGGGGCGGCCGGCCGGCAGGCCGACGGGCAGGCCGAGTGGGACGATCTGGTCGTCCGCCCGATCCTGGCCGACCGCCTGGTGGGCCTGGTCCCCGAGGGGCACCGGCTCGCCGGGGCGGGGTCCGTGGGCATGGCCGAACTGGCCGAGGAATCGTGGATCGCGGGCTGCCCGCGCTGCCGCCGTCAGCTCGTGGACGTGTGCGAGGAGGCGGGCTTCACCCCCCGTATCGACTTCGCCACCGACGACTACCCGGCCGTGGTGGGCCTGGTCGGCGCCGGTCTCGGCGTGGCCGTCCTGCCGGAGCTGGCCATCGAGTCCGTACGGCCCAGGGGGGCGCGGACCGTGGCCGTGGAGCCCGCCGTGGAGCGGGAGATCGTGGCCCTGACGCTGCCCGATCTGGCGAAGGTGCCGGCCGTCGCCGCCACGCTCGACGAACTGACCCGGGCCGCCACGCGCGCGTAGGACGCCGCCCCGCGCGCGTGGGCGCGGCTCCGGTTGGTGGTGCTCAGAGTGGGTGCTTAGTTGAGGAAACGTTCCTTCACATGCGCTCCACAATCGGCCGGCCTGCTGCCGACGCCGATGTCGTCATGGATGTCACGGAAGCCGCGGACGCGACCGACGCGGTCGTCGGCGCCGCTGTGATCAGGCGATTGCGCGCGCGTCCCATGAGTTCTTCGCGTTCGTCCTCGGTGAGGCCGCCCCATACGCCGTAGGGCTCCCGCACGGCGAGTGCGTGTGCCGCGCACTCCGCGCGCACCGGGCACCGCATGCAGACCTCTTTCGCCGAGTTCTCACGCGCACTCCGTGCCGCGCCGCGCTCTCCCTCGGGGTGGAAGAACAGGGAGCTGTCGACTCCGCGGCAGGCCGCGAGCAGTTGCCAGTCCCACAGATCGGCGTTGGGTCCGGGAAGGCGGGAGAAATCTGCCATTGCGCTTGTCCCCTTGAAACCGTGTCGAACGGATAGGTGGGCGGGTGGATGGCTGATCGCCGGGGCTCCTCGGGGCCCCGTGGGTCCGGGTCGGTACACCTACTGTCTAAGTAGATGTAAATATGACTCATTGCGAATCTAGCCACAGACACTGCGAAAAGGGAAGAAAACCCGCTAAATGGGGCATAGCTTTCGATGAAGGACAGATAGGCCGCGTCGCTCTCCTCCGCGTACGACCCCTCACGTAGAGTGCCGAAGGGTGCCGTCCGACCCGTAACTCTTTCGAGTGACCGTCGTTGAGAGTGCGGAGGCGGTTGAAGGAACAAGCGATCGGGCAGGTGTCCGAGAGCGTCAATCGCACAGGTGACGATTACGTACAGCCCTGGAGGCTCAAGGTGACGCGCTACAGCTGCGAGAGCCGCGGAGGTCAGGCATGACATCCGTTCTCGTCTGCGACGACTCCCCGCTTGCCCGAGAGGCGCTCCGCCGCGCGGTCGCGACCGTGCCCGGCGTCGAGCGCGTGACCACCGCGGCCAACGGCGAGGAAGTCCTCCGCCGCTGGGGCGCGGACCGCTCGGACCTGATTCTGATGGACGTACGCATGCCCGGTCTGGGCGGCGTGGAGACCGTCCGCCGGCTGCTCTCCGCGGACCCCGGCGCCCGCATCATCATGCTCACGGTCGCCGAGGACCTCGACGGCGTCGCCCTCGCGGTCGCCGCGGGTGCCCGCGGCTATCTGCACAAGGACGCCTCGCGCGCCGAACTGCGGGCCACCGTCACCCAGGCGCTGGCCGACCCGACCTGGCGGCTCGCCCCGCGCCGGCTCCGTTCGGCCGAGATGGGCGCCGCGCCCACCCTCACCGCGCGCGAGATCCAGGTTCTCGAGGGCATGAGCCACGGCCGGTCCAACGCCGAGATCGGGCGCGAGCTCTTCCTCTCCGAGGACACGGTCAAGACCCACGCCCGGCGTCTCTTCAAGAAGCTGGGCGCCTCGGACCGGGCGCACGCGGTCGCCCTCGGATTCCGCTGGGGCCTGGTCCGCTGAATCGCAGGTCACCGGCCACCTCCCCGTCCTCGCCCGCGTCCGTCGTGGGGTGGACGGGGCAGGCTTGTGTCACTTCCCCGCGCGATGACGCATCCTTGAGATGTGGAGTTCCTCGGGGACGAGTCGATCGAGCGGGAGGGGAGGGCGCAGGAGATGAGTTCCGGCGCACCTGCTCATAACGCTTCGGTGCACAACTATGGACGCGGTGCCACGAACGCCGAGGCGTCGGGGCACCATGGAGCGATGCGCGACGACGAGACCGTGGGGTCCCCCATGCCTGCCGGGCAGGGGGAGATCGGCGCGCTCGTGCACCGCGCGGTCGAGGGCGACGCCCAGGCGACGCACGACCTGCTCGCACGGGTGCATCCGCTCGCGCTGCGGTACTGCCGCACCCGTCTCAACCGGCTGCCGGGCGACGCCCGGCACTTCGTCGAGGACCTGGCCCAGGAGGTCTGCGTCGCCGTCCTGATGGCGCTGCCGCGCTACAAGGACACGGGCAGGCCCTTCGAGGCCTTCGTCTTCGCCATCGCCGGACACAAGGTCGCCGACCTCCAGCGGGCCGCCATGCGGCACCCGGGGTCCACGGCCGTCCCCTCCGACGAGATGCCCGAGCGGCCCGACGACTCCCTCGGCCCGGAGGAGCGCGCGCTCCTCAGCGACGACGCCGAGTGGGCCAAGAAGCTGCTCGCCAACCTCCCGGAGAACCAGCGCGAACTGCTCGTGCTCCGCGTCGCGGTCGGACTGACCGCCGAGGAGACCGGGCAGATGCTCGGCATGTCCCCGGGGGCCGTCCGGGTCGCGCAGCACCGCGCGCTCAGCCGGCTCAGGGCGCTGGCCGAGCAGTAGCCACGGGGCGACAGTGGCCGACCAGTAAGACTCACCGGTGCCAGTCGTCCCTTTCGTACACGTGCGAATGTCCAAAGCTTGCGGCTGATCTTGATCGTGGAATGAGACACCGCTTCAGCCCGTTAGCATGGACATCCGCACCGATCAAGGCCATTTGGGGAAGGTGTCATGACTGCAAACGTCGACGGAGTGCCCGAGAAATTCGCGACACTCGGGCTGACCTACGACGACGTGCTGCTGCTGCCGGGCGCGTCCGAGGTCCTCCCGAACGCGGTCGACACCTCGTCCCGCATCTCCCGCAACGTCCGCGTGAACATCCCGCTGCTCTCGGCGGCGATGGACAAGGTCACCGAGTCCCGCATGGCCATCGCCATGGCGCGGCAGGGCGGCGTGGGCGTGCTGCACCGCAACCTGTCCATCGAGGACCAGGTCAACCAGGTCGACCTCGTGAAGCGCTCCGAGTCCGGCATGGTGACCGACCCGATCACCGTGCACCCGGACGCGACGCTGGCCGAGGCCGACGCGCTCTGCGCCAAGTTCCGCATCAGCGGCGTACCGGTCACCGACCCGGCCGGCAAGCTCCTCGGCATCGTCACCAACCGCGACATGGCGTTCGAGTCGGACCGCAGCCGCCAGGTGCGCGAGGTCATGACCCCGATGCCGCTGGTCACCGGCAAGGTCGGCATCTCCGGCGTGGACGCCATGGAGCTGCTCCGCCGCCACAAGATCGAGAAGCTGCCGCTGGTCGACGAGGCGGGCATCCTCAAGGGCCTCATCACGGTCAAGGACTTCGTCAAGGCGGAGAAGTACCCGCACGCCGCGAAGGACAAGGAAGGCCGCCTGCTCGTCGGCGCGGCCGTCGGCGCCAGCCCCGAGGCGCTGGAGCGCGCCCAGGGCCTCGCCGAGGCCGGTGTCGACTTCCTGATCGTCGACACCTCCCACGGCCACAACAGCAACGCCCTCAACTGGATGGCGAAGATCAAGTCCAGCGTCGGCGTCGACGTCATCGGCGGCAACGTCGCGACGCGTGACGGCGCGCAGGCCCTGATCGACGCCGGTGTCGACGGCGTCAAGGTCGGCGTGGGCCCCGGCTCCATCTGCACCACGCGTGTGGTCGCCGGCATCGGCGTCCCGCAGGTCACCGCCATCTACGAGGCGGCGCTCGCCGCCCGCGCCGCCGGCGTTCCGGTCATCGGCGACGGCGGTCTGCAGTACTCCGGAGACATCGGCAAGGCGCTCGCCGCCGGTGCCGACACGGTCATGCTGGGCAGCCTGCTCGCCGGGTGCGAGGAGTCCCCGGGCGAGCTGCAGTTCATCAACGGCAAGCAGTTCAAGTCGTACCGCGGCATGGGCTCGCTCGGCGCGATGCAGTCCCGCGGCCAGGGCCGGTCCTACTCCAAGGACCGCTACTTCCAGGCCGAGGTCGCCTCGGACGACAAGCTCGTGCCCGAGGGCATCGAGGGCCAGGTGCCCTACCGCGGCCCCCTGGCCAACGTCCTGCACCAGCTCGTCGGCGGTCTGCGCCAGACCATGGGCTACGTGGGCGCGGCCACCATCGAGGAGATGGAGTCGAAGGGCCGCTTCGTCCGGATCACGTCCGCGGGCCTCAAGGAGAGCCACCCGCACGACATCCAGATGACGGTCGAGGCGCCGAACTACAGCAGGAAGTAACACAGCGCGACGCGTGGGGGCGGTTCCGGCATGTGGCCGGAGCCGCCCCTCACGCTTGTGTCGGGGATACTGGTAGGCGCAGACGTAGAGGGAAAGGCCACACATCGTGACTGAGATCGAGATCGGGCGCGGCAAGCGCGGCCGCAGGGCGTACGCGTTCGACGACATCGCCGTCGTTCCGAGCCGGCGCACCCGGGACCCGAAGGAGGTCTCGATCGCCTGGCAGATCGACGCCTACCGCTTCGAGCTCCCCTTCCTGGCCGCCCCCATGGACTCGGTCGTGTCGCCGCAGACCGCGATCCGCATCGGTGAGCTGGGCGGCCTGGGCGTCCTGAACCTGGAGGGTCTCTGGACCCGGTACGAGGACCCGCAGCCGCTGCTCGACGAGATCGCCGAGCTGGACGAGGCGACCGCGACCCGCCGTCTGCAGGAGATCTACGCGGCCCCGATCAAGGAAGAGCTGATCGGGCAGCGCATCAAGGAGGTGCGCGACTCCGGTGTCGTCACCGCCGCCGCGCTCTCGCCGCAGCGGACCGCGCAGTTCTCCAAGGCCGTCGTCGACGCCGGCGTGGACATCTTCGTCATCCGCGGCACCACGGTCTCCGCCGAGCACGTGTCGGGCGCGTCCGAACCGCTGAACCTGAAGCAGTTCATCTACGAGCTCGACGTCCCGGTCATCGTCGGCGGCTGCGCCACGTACACCGCGGCCCTGCACCTGATGCGCACCGGCGCCGCGGGTGTCCTCGTCGGCTTCGGCGGCGGCGCGGCGCACACCACGCGCAACGTGCTCGGCATCCAGGTCCCGATGGCGACCGCGGTCGCCGACGTGGCCGCGGCCCGCCGCGACTACATGGACGAGTCCGGCGGCCGGTACGTGCACGTCATCGCCGACGGCGGGGTCGGCTGGTCCGGCGACCTGCCGAAGGCGATCGCCTGCGGCGCCGACGCGGTCATGATGGGCTCCCCGCTGGCCCGTGCCACGGACGCGCCCGGCAAGGGTCACCACTGGGGCATGGAGGCCGTCCACGAGGACGTGCCGCGCGGCAAGCTGGTCGACCTGGGCATCGTCGGCACCACCGAGGAGATCCTCGCGGGCCCGTCGCACATCCCGGACGGCTCGATGAACTTCTTCGGCGCCCTGCGCCGCGCGATGGCCACCACGGGCTACAGCGAGCTCAAGGAGTTCCAGCGCGTCGAGGTCACGGTCGCGGACTCCCAGCACAAGCGCTGACGTCTGTTCCCGTACGTACGAGGAGGGGCCCCGCACCGGGTGGTGCGGGGCCCCTCCTCGTACGTACGGGAACCCGACGGCTACGAGGCCTTCTTGGCGCCGGAGAACGCGGCGAAGGCGGCGATGCCGAAGAACAGGAACGTCAGTCCGTCCTTGGTCGCGTTCCAGCCCTCGGTGAGCAGGCCGAACTCCTGGAAGAAGAGCTCCGTCGCGGAGACGTCCAGCTCCTTGGAGAGGAGGATCGCGATGCCCAGGAGCTGGCCGAGGTAGACCGCGCCGAGGGCGAGCACCGCGCTCGCGACCGGCAGGACGGGGTTGCGGCCGCCGACCTTGCCGGCGGCGAGACCGGTGAGGAAGCCGACGCCGACGGCGGCCCAGCCGATCTCGCGCTCGACGCCGCCGATGACCGCGCCGTACACGCCGGCCGACACGAGGGCGGCGACGACCGCGGCGACCAGGCCGAGGACGACGTTGTCACGGGCGGGCGCCGGCGGCGGCGCGACCGGGTACTGCTCGGGCGCGGCGCCCCCGGCGAACGGGTTGCCGGGCGGCGGAACGGGCTGGCTCATGGTGCGGATCCCCCAGGGACGGAAGTAGCACGCGCGTACGTGCATACGAGAGGCCCGGAGATTAGCACCCGTCTGTGACAGGGGCACAACAGTTTCGGTCGGTGGCTGAGCAGCTCAGAGACGGTGGGCCGCGCCGCCGGGGGTGGCGCCGCGGGTGTCGAGAAGGAGTTGGGCCTTCACCGCGAGCCCTTGGAGGTCGTACGTGCGGTGGTGCTGGAGCAGGACCGTCAGGTCGGCGTGCGCGGCGGCCTCGTAGAGGGAGTCCGCGCGGGGGACGGGGAGCTCGCGGACGCGCCAGTCGGCGACGTGCGGGTCGTGGTAGCTGACGGCCGCGCCCAGGTCCATCAGACGGCGGGCGATCTCGTCGGCGGGGGAGCCCTGGCGGTCCGGCAGGTCGGGCTTGTACGTGATGCCGAGCAGCAGGACCCGGGCGCCGCGGGCCGACTTGCCGTGCTCGTTGAGGAGGGTGGCGGCGCGCTGGACGACGTACTGCGGCATGCGTTCGTTGACCTGGCCGGCGAGTTCGACGAGGCGGAGCGGGCGGTGGGCGCCGACGGTGTCGACGGGGACGCCGTGGCCGCCGACGCCGGGTCCCGGGCGGAAGGCCTGGAAGCCGAAGGGCTTGGTCTCGGCGCAGCGGATGACGTCCCACAGATCGACGCCGAGTTCGTGGCAGAGCACCGCCATCTCGTTGACCAGGGCGATGTTGACGTGCCGGAAGTTGGTCTCCAGGAGTTTGACCGTCTCCGCCTCGCGGGGGCCACGCGCGCGTACCACCTTGTCGGTGAGCCGGCCGTAGAAGGCGGCGGCCGCCTCGGTGCAGGCCGGGGTGAGGCCGCCGATGACCTTGGGGGTGCCGGCGAAGCCGTGCGTACGGCTGCCGGGGTCGAGGCGGCCGGGGGAGTACGCGAGGTGGAAGTCGCGTCCGGCGCGCAGGCCCGAGCCCTCTTCGAGGAGGTCCCGGAGCAGGCCTTCGGTGGTGCCCGGGGGGACGGGGGATTCGAGGAGGACGGTGGTGTGCGGGCGCAGCCGGGCGGCGAGCGCGCGGGCCGCTTCGGTGACGGCGGTGAGGTCGAGGGTGTGGTCGGGGCCCAGGGGGGTCGGGGCGCAGAGGACGGCGGTGCGGACCCGGCCGAGTTCGGCG
Organism: Streptomyces sp. CB02980; assembly: GCF_014451325.2. GTDB lineage: Bacteria > Actinomycetota > Actinomycetes > Streptomycetales > Streptomycetaceae > Streptomyces. Next base: position 203,474 of record NZ_JACSCH020000007.1, read on the forward strand.
GGGTTGGCGGTCGGCCGGAAGCCCCCCGAGAGCATCCGGCGGATCTCCGGGACGGTGAGGGAGCCGTCGACCGGGGAGCGGCCGGCCGCGAGTTCGGCGACGGGGCGGGGATCGGTGTCGTAGCCGATGGTGTCGATGCCTGCGGCGGCGGCGGCCTGGGCCAGGGGGAGTCCGTGGTGGCCGAGGCCGATGACGGCGAGATCAGCGGGCATGGGGGGTGGGCCGTCCTTCCCGATAGCCGGAGGGAGCGCGACGCGCAAGCCCGGTGGACAGAACGGGTCGAGCGCAATGTCAGACTAGGCGTAAATATGACCGATATGCCGCATTGTGGGGCCGAAGGTCGCCGAGTGTTATCCACAGGTCGGTGGCGAGGCGGTGGCTGAAGTCGCCGGGGAGGGCCAGAATCGAGCTGTGAGCCGGACCACATGGCCCGGTTCGCGTGCTGGAACGACGGGAACGACGGGGAACGACGGGAGGCAAGCCGTGAGGACAGCGACACTGGGACCCGCCGAGCGCGCCGAGGCGCTCGCGGCCATGGCCGAGCGCGAGCTGGACGTGCTGGTGGTCGGCGCCGGAGTGGTCGGCGCCGGGACGGCCCTCGACGCCGTCACGAGAGGGCTCTCCACCGGCATCGTCGAGGCCCGCGACTGGGCCTCCGGCACCTCCAGCCGGTCCAGCAAGCTCATCCACGGCGGCCTGCGCTACCTGGAGATGCTGGACTTCGCCCTGGTCCGGGAGGCCCTCAAGGAGCGCGGACTGCTCCTGGAGCGGCTCGCACCCCACCTGGTGAAGCCGGTCCCCTTCCTCTACCCGCTCCAGCACAAGGGCTGGGAGCGGTTCTACGCGGGCTCCGGCGTCGCGCTGTACGACGCGATGTCCCTCTCCTCCGGGCACGGCCGCGGCCTGCCCGTCCACCGGCACCTCTCCCGGGGCGGCGCCCTGCGGGTCGCCCCCTGCCTCAGGAAGGACGCGCTCGTCGGCGCCCTCCAGTACTACGACGCCCAGATGGACGACGCCCGCTTCGTCACCACCCTCGTGCGCACCGCCGCGTCCTACGGCGCCCTGGCCGCGAGCCGGGCCCGCGTCATCGGCTTCCTGCGCGAAGGCGCGCGGGTCGTCGGCGCCCGTGTCCAGGACGTCGAGGCCGGCGTGGAGTACGAGATCCGGGCCAAGCAGATCGTCAACGCCACCGGGGTGTGGACCGACGACACCCAGGCCCTCATCGGCGAGCGCGGCCAGTTCCACGTCCGTGCCTCCAAGGGCATCCACCTCGTCGTCCCCAAGGACCGCATCCACTCGTCCACCGGGCTGATCCTGCGCACCGAGAAGTCCGTGCTCTTCGTGATCCCCTGGGGCCGGCACTGGATCGTCGGCACCACCGACACCGAATGGGACCTGGACAAGGCCCATCCCGCCGCGTCCAGCGCCGACATCGACTACCTCCTGGAGCATGTGAACACCGTGCTCGCCACCCCGCTCACCCGGGAGGACGTCGAAGGGGTCTACGCGGGCCTGCGCCCCCTGCTCGCCGGCGAGTCGGACGCCACCAGCAAGCTCTCCCGCGAGCACACCGTCGCCCACCCGGTGCCCGGCCTGGTCGTGGTGGCCGGCGGCAAGTACACGACGTACCGCGTCATGGCCAAGGACGCCGTCGACGAGGCCGTGCACGGCCTCGACCAGCGGGTCGCCCCCTGCGTCACCGAGGACATCCCGCTGCTCGGCGCCGAGGGCTACCGGGCCCTGTGGAACGCGCGGGCCAGGATCGCCGCGCGCACCGGCCTCCATGTCGTCCGGGTCGAGCATCTCCTCAACCGGTACGGCTCCCTGACGGAGCAGATCCTCGACCTCATCGCCGAGGACCCCTCCCTCGCCGCGCCGCTCCCGGCCGCCGACGACTACCTGCGGGCCGAGATCGTCTACGCCGCCTCCCACGAGGGCGCCCGGCATCTCGACGACGTCCTCACCCGGCGCACCAGAATCTCCATCGAGACCTTCGACCGGGGCACGCTCAGCGCCCGCGAGTGCGCGGAACTGATGGCGCCGGTCCTCGGCTGGGACGAGCACCAGATCGAGAAGGAGATCGAGCACTACGACAAGCGGGTCGAGGCCGAGCGGGAGTCGCAGCGACAGCCCGACGACCTGACGGCGGACGCCGCCCGGCTCGGGGCGCCGGACATCGTGCCGATCTGACGGGACGTCCGGGACGCGCGGGTGGGAACCTGGAGGGTGTGCGGGGGCGTCGTCATCCCGGAGTACGGACCCGGGGGCGCCACCCGTCCTGAGGTGAGGGACAATGGCCTCTCTTCCAGGGCGGGTTACCGCATCGCGCGGGAAGCGGCAGACGCGGCGCAGATCAGGGATCGCAGAGGGGACGCATGTCGGAGGCGGAGCAGTCGCGGGACACGGCGAAGGACCCCGGGCGGGACGCCGCCGCGGGGGCCGCGACCGACGGCGACCGAGGAGCGGTCCCGGCCGCGCGTGAGCCGGAGCGGGACGACGCGAAGGACACACAGGGCGCGAAGAACGCGCAGGTCGAGCGGGGTGCGGAGGAAGCCGGGGCATCGGCGGCGTCCGCCGCGGCGCCCGCGGACTCCGCGGTGCCCGCGGACCTGGCGAAGCCCACGAGGTCCGCGGACCCGGCGGGCTCGAAGGACTCGGGTGCCGGGGACGTGAAGGGCGTTCAGGACGCCCCGGGCGGTCCGGACGTGAAGGACGTTCAGGACACCCCGGGCGTCTCCGGCGGGCGGCTGCGGGGGACCGAGCCGTCGACCGGGCGGGCCGGGTTCGGCGCGGGCGACGGTGACGGCGAGAGCGACCGTCCCCCGGCGCGGGGTTCCGCGCGCGGCACCGGTGGCGACAGGGGGCGCAAGGTCCCGGTCAACGAGGGCCGGCTCCTCGCCGGTCGCTACCGGCTCGGCGGGGTCCTCGGGCGCGGCGGCATGGGCACCGTGTGGCGCGCGGTCGACGAGACCCTCGGCCGTACCGTCGCCGTCAAGGAACTCCGCTTCCCCACCAGCATCGACGACGACGAGAAGCGCCGCCTCATCACCCGGACCCTGCGCGAGGCGAAGGCCATCGCCCGGATCCGCAACAACGGCGCCGTCACCGTCTACGACGTCGTCGACGAGGACGACCGTCCGTGGATCGTCATGGAGCTCATCGAGGGCAAGTCCCTCGCGGACGCCGTCCGCGAGGACGGCACGCTCACGCCCCGGCGCGCCGCCGAGGTCGGCCTCGCCATCCTCGACGTGCTGCGCTCGGCGCACCGCGAGGGCATCCTGCACCGTGACGTGAAGCCGTCCAACGTGCTGATCGCCGAGGACGGCCGGGTCGTCCTCACCGACTTCGGCATCGCCCAGGTCGAGGGCGACCCCTCGATCACCTCCACCGGCATGCTCGTCGGCGCCCCCTCGTACATCTCGCCCGAGCGGGCCCGCGGCCACAAGCCCGGCCCCGCCGCCGACATGTGGTCGCTCGGCGGACTCATCTACGCGGCGGTCGAGGGCAGCCCTCCGTACGACAAGGGTTCCGCCATCGCCACCCTCACGGCGGTGATGACCGAGCCCGTCGACCCGCCGAAGAACGCCGGACCCGAGCTGGAGAAGGTCATCTACGGCCTGCTCGCCAAGGACCCGGCCCAGCGGCTCGACGACGCCCGCGCGCGGGTCCTGCTCCTCGCCGTCCTCGACGCGCCGGACCCGGCGCCCCCGGTCTCCCCCGAGGTCACCCGGGTCGTACCGCTGCCGCCGCGCCCCGACCAGCCTCCGGTGGCCCCGGCGGCCGACCGGGGCAAGGCGCCCGACGCGTCCGCCGACCGGATGCGGGGTGCGCTGAGCTCCGTACGGAACGCGGCGGCCTCCGTGAAGGCCGAGCCGAAGGCGTCGTCGACGCCGGCCGCCAGGACGGCGGCGGGGGCCGCCTCCACGACACGGCAGAGCGGTGGCAGACCCACTCCGGCCCGTGCGTCGCTGACCGACGTCGTACCGCGCCGCACGCTGGTGATCATCGCCGCGGTCGCCGTACTCGCCCTGCTCGGGACGATCCTCGCGGTCTCCCTCAGGGGCGGCGGCGACGAGGGCAACCAGGGCAAGGACAGCGCGGGCACCACGGCCTCGGCCGGCGCCTCCGCCGGCGGTGACGGCTCCGGTGGCTCCGGCGGATCGGACGGCGGCAAGGGCCAGTCGCCCGGCGGCGCCGGCCAGCAGGGCGGCGCGCAGCCCGGCGACACCGGCTCGAACGGGTCGACGGGCGGCAACGGCACGACGGGCTCCACGGGCTCCACGGGCTCCACGGACGGGTCCGGCGGGTCGAACGGCACCGGCACCACGCCGACCGGCAAGCCCGGCGGCACGGGCGCGCAGCTGCCCGCGGGCTACACCCTCGTCACCAACGACCGCTTCCACTTCTCCATGGCGATGCCCGCCACGTTCAAGGTCCGCTCGATTCCGGGCTACAGCGGTGGCGGGATATTCAGCGAGAGCGGCGGCTTCCCGCGCATCCAGGTCGACTTCAACTCCAGCCCGAAGGACAACGCGGCGGCCGCCTGGGAGCTCGGCAAGATCGGCGTGGCCGCCACCAGCAAGAACTACAAGCACTTCGGCATCCGGACGGTCTCCTACAAGGGCTACCCGACCGTCGCGGACTGGGAGTTCGAGCGCACCCAGCAGGGCATGCGCGTCCATGTGCTCAACCGCGGCTTCAAGGTGGACGCCGAGCACGGCTACTCCATCATGATCAGCTGCAAGGCGGAGGAGTGGAACGGCGCGGAGTGCAAGACGCTGCGCGAGACGGCGTTCGCCACGTTCAGCCCCAAGGACTGACCGACGGCACGTATCGTGAGAGTTCGAGGACCGTACGCAGCCGAACAGAGCCGATAACTGCACGCTGCCGGACCGGAATTGTCGGACTCGCGTGATCCCGCCCGATCCCGAGGGGTCCGCGGGTCCACGGGGGACAGCGTGCGCGCGTGGGGAGGCGTCGTGGACGACTACGCGGGAAGGGTGCTCGCGGACCGCTACCGCCTGCCGCTGCCGCCGGCGGACGCGGACACGGACGCGTACGATCCGGGCGAGACGCGCGCCTTCGACACGTTCAGCGGGCAGGAGGTCCTGGTCCGCCAGGTGCCGCTGCCGGAGTTCGTCGACGCCGAGGTGCTCGACGGCGAGGGCGGCCCGGCCGGCCCCTACGGCGCCGGGGGGCGGGCCACCCGCCGCCCGGCCGAGCCCGTCGTCCGCCGGGCGATCGAGGCGGCCCAGGCCGCCGCGCAGATCCCCGACCACCCCCTGCTCGACCAGGTCTTCGACGTCTTCGCGGAGGCCGGTTCGCTCTGGATAGTGAGCGAACGCATCGCGGCCCGGCCGCTGGCCGCGCTCCTCGCCGAGCGGCCGCTCAACCCCTACCGCGCGGCCGAGATCGGCGCCGACGTCCTCACCGCCCTGCGCGCGCTCCACGCCCACGGGTGGGTGCACCGGAACATCACCGCCCGGACCGTGCTCGTCTGCGACGACGGCCGGGTGGTCCTCACGGGCCTCGCGGTGGGCGCCGCGGAGGAGGCGCTCTGCGGGTACGCGCCCGTGCCGGAGCCGGATCCGGACGCGACGGCGTGGCAGGCGCCGGTGGAGGAGTACGGGGGCGGGGGGCACGACACCGAGGAGTACGGCTCCGAGCAGTACGGCGCGGAGGGGTACGACGCGGAGGAGTACGGCTCCGAGCTGTACGAGGCGGAGGTCTACGAGGAGGGCGACGGGCACGTCCCGTACGGGACGGACGAGTTCGAGGAGTCGGCCGAGGAGCCGGCCGACGAACCGGTCGACGAGCTGCTCGACGAGCCGGCAGAGGAGGTGGCCGAGCAGCCGGGGCCGGACCGCGGCTACGGGTACGGCTACGGCTACGGGTATGGCCATGGCGACGGCGACGGCGACGAGGTGTACCTCCCCGAACCCGCCCCGTACGTCACCGAACCCGACGCGTACGCCCCCGAGTCCGCCCCGTACGTCACCGAACCCGACGCGTACGCCCCCGAATCCGGCCCGGACGACACCGAGTCCCCCTCCCCCTACGGCACCGCCCCCGGCGGCTACGGCACCGATCCCTACGGCCGGGCGCTGCCCGCGGCGCCCGCCGCCGAGACGCAGCCCGCGCCCGTGCCGCCCACCGCCGACGTGCGGGCCGCCCGCGCCGGGGCCATCGCCGCCTACCGGGCCGGTGCGCGCGCCGCCGCCAAGCTCGGCGAGACCGGGGCCCTGCCCGTGCAGCGCTCCGCGCCGGAGGACCCGCCCGAGCCGCCCCCGGCACCGACCGCGCAGGCGGCGGGTGCGCCCGAGCCGCAGTGGTGGGCGAGGGTGGCGGACGACGACGAGGACGACGAGGACGACGGCGACGAGCCGTACGGCGCGGGTCCGCAGGCGGGTCCGCCGCCGCGCGTGATGCTGGCCGGCAACTGGAGCGACGGCCCGCACGCCTCGCGGGACAGCTCCCCGCCGATCCCGGCCGGGGGTGGTTCGGGTCCGGGCCGCGGCCCCGTGCTGCCCGGTTCGGGCCGTCCGGCCCTGCCCGCCGGGTACACGGCCGCCACTCCGGACCCCGCACGCCTGCCCGTCCCCACCGGCGCCCGGGCGGAGGCGGCCCTGGAGCCGGCCAGGATCCCGGCCCAGGCCCAGGCGGACCGCGGCCCCACCACCCGGCTCGCCGCCGAGCGGGCCCGGCAGACCCGGATCGCGGTCGTCGGCGCCGTCACCGAGCGCTGGGCACCCGAACAGGCCGGTCCCGTCCACGAGAACTGGCGCCTCGCCCCGCCGATCGGCCCCGCCACCGACCTGTGGGCGCTCGGCGCGCTCCTCTACCGGGCCGTCCAGGGCCACGCCCCCTACCCCGAGGACAGCGCCGCCGAGCTCGTCCAGCTGGTCTGCGCCGAGCCGCCCGCCTTCGCCGAGGAGTGCGGCCCGCTGCGCCCGGTCGTGGAGTCCCTGCTGCGCCAGGACCCGACCGAGCGCCCCGACTTCGAGGAGCTGCGCGGCTGGCTGCGCTCCCTCGTGCGCTCGGCTCCGGAGCCGGAGGCCGGTGTCGGAGTCGTACCGCTGCCGTCCTTCGACGAGAAGCGGCTGCCGATCGTGCGCCGGCGCGGCGAGCTCGTACGCCGTCGGCGCGGCGGAGCGGGAGCGGGCCGACACCGCCACAAGCGGGGCAAGGACCCGCGCCCCCCGGCCCAGGCGCACGCCCGCCACGACGACCTCCACACGCGCGAGTACGGGCCCGCCCCCGTGCGGGCCGATGAGCGGGGGGACGTCCGCGAGGAGTACCGGGAGGACTTCCAGGAGTCGTTCCACGAGGAGATCCCCCAGCGCGCGTCCCGAGCACCCAAAGCCCGGGCGACCAAGGCGTCCCGCGGCGGCCGGCCGTCGTCCTCGCGGCCCCCGGGCTCCCCGCAGGCCCTCGGCCGTACGCTCCTGGTCCTCGTCCTCCTGCTGCTCGGCGGGGCTGTCGCGTACGCCGTCCTCTTCATGTCCGGCGACGGGGAGAAGCCCACCGCGCCGACCACTCCCACGGTCGGCCAGGCCCCGCCCACGACCGCACCCTCGAACCCTCCGACCGCGACGAAGGAGCCGACCACGGCCCCGCCGACCGGCGGACCGCCGGCCACCCCGCGCACCACCCCGCCCGCCGCCGACCCCTCGGCTCCGGCCCTCGCCGCCGGGTACATGCTGCGGCAGGACCCCGAGGGGTTCCGGATCGGGGTGCCGAACGGATGGCGACGCAGCCCGATCAACGACGCCGGGCAAGTGCGCTACACCAGCGGCGACTTCACGATGATCGTGGTCCCCGGCCGCGACAGCGTCGGCGACAACGGCTCCGACCCGCTGGAGTACCAGAACTCCAAGGAACGCGAACTGGAGCCGTTCCGGGGGTCGAGCTGGTCGCGCTCGGACGACACGCGCCGGGTCGACATCGGTACGACGGCGACGGCCACGGGCAGTTACTGGTGGCTGGACAGCACGGGCCGTCAGGTGTTCGTCCGCAACCTCGCCCTGATCGACGGAGGCCGGTACCACGTCGTGCAGGTCATCGGCCCGGAAGACCGGAGCAAGAAGGTCTCCGAGATCTTCGACGAGGCCACGAAGGGGTTCCGTCCGGGCCGCTGAGCGGGACCGTGTCGGGAGGGGGTGCCCGGAATGCCCATCGGCCCCCGGTCACAGTGCTGTTCCTATGGCGGCCCCGAGGTTCCGCCACCCCGACCCCCCTCCGTAACCTGGCATCCGAAGGAACGGGCGGGGGCAAGTGGAACATTCTCAGAGCACAGGCGCGGGGCTGCTGCTCGCCGGTCGCTACCGGCTGGGCGAGTCCATCGGACGCGGCGGCATGGGCAAGGTCTGGCGCGCACACGACGAGGTGCTGCACCGCGTCGTGGCGGTGAAGGAGTTGACGGCCGGCCGGTTCGTGGCGGAGGCCGACCGCCTCGTGCTGCACGCCCGTACCCAGAAGGAGGCGCGGGCCGCCGCGCGGATCACGCACCCGGGTGTGGTGACCGTCCACGACGTCCTGGAGCACGACGACCGGCCGTGGATCGTGATGCAGTACGTCGACGGGCCCTCGCTCGCCGACGCCGCCAAGGAGAAGGGCACGATCGACCCGCACGAGGCGGCCAGGATCGGTCTGCACGTCCTCGGCGCGCTGCGTGCCGCGCACGCGGCCGGGGTGCTCCACCGGGACGTCAAGCCGGGCAACGTCCTGCTCGCCCGTGACGGGAGCGTCCTGATCACCGACTTCGGGATCGCGGCGATCGAGGGCGACGCGACGATCACCCGGACCGGTGAACTCGTCGGCTCCATCGACTACCTGGCGCCCGAGCGGGTGCGCGGCGGCGACCCCGGTCCCGCCTCCGACCTCTGGTCGCTCGGCGCCACCCTGTACACGGCGGTGGAGGGCACCTCGCCGTTCCGCCGCACCTCGCCGATCAGCACCATGCAGGCCGTGGTGGCCGAGGAGCCGCCGTACCCGGAGAAGGCGGGTCCGCTGGCCCCCGTCATCGTGGCCCTGCTGCGCAAGGACCCGGCGCAGCGGCCGCAGGCGGATGAGGCAGGGCGGATGCTGCTCGACGCGATGGAGGGGCGTACGCCGGCGGCGGCGCAGGCGTACGTACCGACCCAGCGGGTGGTGCGGGAGGACCTGGACCCCGCCGGGGACGGTTCCGTCTCCGGCCACGACCTCGTCACGCTGGGGGAGGAGTCCGACGGCCCGGGGCCGACGGGCACGGCCCGGGCCACGCCCCCGTCCGGCACCGCCCCGTGGCTCCACCCGGCTCAGTCACCCCACCAGCCTCACCCGTCTCATCAGTCCAGCCAGTTCAGCCAGTCCGGCCAGTCCAGCCAGTCCCTGCAGTCCCAGCAGTCCCGCTCACTCCAGCCCTCTCAGCAGTCCCAGTCGCCCCAGGGTGCCCACGGGCAGTCCTCCCCGCCCACCATCGTGCCGCCGTCCTCCGGCCCCGCCGCCTCCGGCTCGGGTCGCGGCCGGAGCTGGCGTACCGCCTTCCTGGCCGCGCTGCTCGCCGGTCTCGTCGCGGGCGGCGCCGTCTTCGCCGCCATGAACTACGCGGGCGGCGACCGCAGCGAGGGCGGGCGGACCACGGCCACCGCCCCCACCACCGCCACCCAGGGCGCCAGGAGCGACATCCCGGACGGCTGGCACCGCGTCGACGACCCGAAGGGCTTCAGCCTCGTCGTACCGAAGGGCTGGAAGCGGCAGACGGAGGGCGACAACATCGACTACACCCCGGACAACGGCCGCCACCGCATCCGGGTCAACATCGACCGCAGCCCCGACTTCGAGAACCCGTACATGCACGCGCTCGACCTGGAGCGCACTGTCGCGAAGCGGATGGAGTACACCCGGGTCAAGCTCGGCCAGACCACCTATCGCGACCAGGTCCGGTCCAGCCTGTGGGAGTTCACCTGGACGGAGAAGCGGGACTTCCCCGGGCCGCGGCACGCGATCGATCTCATGTACTACGCCGACGACGGCACGGAGTACGCGATCTACATGTCGTCCCCGGAGTCCAGCTGGGAGACCACCCGCGAGCAGTTCGACGTCGTCCTCCAGCACTGGCGGGCCCCGGGCGACTGAAGCCGGTGGAAATCTCCGGCACGGGCCTCTTCACAGTCATAAGCCCCTGATCAGGGCTTATATGCCAGTGATCGCTGGCGCGATGTGCGCACCCGGTGAAAACGCGTTACCGACGGGTACCCAAAGGGCGGAACGGCGCCTACGCTCGGGCCCATGACGGACTCGCAGGCCCCCGCCGCCCCCTCGGTTCCCGACGTCCCCGCCGCACAGGCCGGAGCCGCCGCGCCCGCCGGGGCGACCAACCCGGTCGCGGCCGCGCCCGCCGGCGCCCGCACGGCCGACGACGTCGTGACGCCCGAGGTGGTCGCCCGGCTGACGCGCGGTGTCGTCGGCTCCGGCCGGACCGCCAACCACACCCCGTTCACCGGGGCGAAGCTGGCGGACCTGCCCGAGTCCACCCCCGAGGACGTCGCCGAGGCCTTCACGCGCGCGCGTGGCGCCCAGGCCGCCTGGGCCGCCACCCCGGTCAGGGCCCGCGCCGCCGTCCTCCTGCGCTTCCACGACCTGGTCCTCCAGCGCCAGTCCGAGGTCCTCGACCTCATCCAGCTGGAGACGGGCAAGGCGCGCCTGCACGCCCACGAGGAGGTGCAGGCGGTCGCCGTCGCCGCCCGCCACTACGGCCGCAAGGCCTCCTCGTACCTGAAGCCCCGCCGCCACACCGGCGTCGTGCCGACCCTCACCAAGGTGACCGAGCTGCGTCAGCCGCGCGGTGTCGTCGGCCAGATCGCCCCCTGGAACTACCCGCTCGAACTCTCCGTCGGCGACGCGCTCCCCGCCTTCGTCTCGGGCAACGCCGTCGTCATGAAGCCCGACACGGAGACCGCGCTCACCGCGCTCTGGGCCCGTGACCTGCTCATCGAGGCCGGGCTGCCCGCCGAGGTCTTCCAGGTCGTCCTCGGCGACGGCCCGGTCGTCGGCCCCGAGGTCGTCAAGCACGCCGACTACGTCTCCTTCACCGGCTCCACCCGTACCGGCCGCGAGGTCGCGCAGGGCGCCGCCGCCCGGCTCGTCGGCGTCTCCCTCGAACTCGGCGGCAAGAACGCGATGCTCGTCCTGAAGGACGCCGACATCGAGAAGGCCGCCGCCGGAGCCGTCCGCGCCTGCTTCTCCTCCGCCGGCCAGCTCTGCATCTCCATCGAGCGCCTCTACGTGCACGAGTCGATCGCCGACGTCTTCCTGGACCGCTTCGCCGCCCGCACCAAGGCCATGCGGCTCGGCAACTCCCTCGCGTACGGCGCCGACATGGGCTCGCTCGTCGGCGACCGCCAGCTGGAGACCGTCACGAAGCATGTCGAGGAGGCCGTCGCCAAGGGCGCCACGCTCGTCGCCGGCGGAGTCGCCCGCCCCGACATCGGCCCCCTCTTCTTCGAGCCGACCATCCTCGACGGCGTCGAGGCCCCGATGGCGGTCTGCGGGGAGGAGACCTTCGGCCCGGTCGTCTCGATCTACCGCTTCCGCGACGAGGACGAGGTCGTCGACCTCGCCAACGCCACCCCGTACGGTCTGAACTCCTCCGTCTGGACGAAGGACTCGCGCCGGGGCCACGCGGTCGCGGCCCGGCTGCGCACCGGCACCGTCAACATCAACGAGGGGTACGCCCCCGCCTACGGCAGCGTGCAGTCCCCGATGGGCGGCATGAAGGACTCCGGGCTCGGCCGCCGCCACGGCTCGGAGGGCATCCTCAAGTACACCGAGGCCCAGACCGTCGCCCAGCAGCGGCTGATCCCGCTCGCGCCCTCCTTCGGGATGGACGACGAGAAGTACGCCGCGTTCATGAGCGTGTCCCTGAAGGCGATGAAGGCCCTGCGTCTGCGCTGAGCCGGCGCTGCGCCTCCCCATCCCGACTGTCCCCTTTTCGTACGAGGAGAGCCATGACCGCGGTACCCCCTACCCAAAATCAGGAGCAGGCGGAGGACGAGGCGTACGACTACGACGTCCTCGTCGTCGGCTCCGGCTTCGGCGGCTCGGTCACCGCGCTCCGCCTCACCGAGAAGGGCTACCGGGTCGGCGTCCTGGAGGCCGGGCGCCGCTTCACCCGCGCGACCCTGCCGAAGAACTCCTGGGACGTGAAGAACTTCCTGTGGGCCCCCGCCCTCGGCCTCTACGGCATCCAGCGGATCCACCTGCTCGGCAACGTCATGGTGCTCGCGGGCGCCGGCGTCGGCGGCGGCTCCCTGAACTACGCCAACACCCTCTACGAGCCGCTCGCGCCGTTCTTCGACGACCCGCAGTGGAAGGACATCACGGACTGGCGCGAGGAGCTGAGCCCCTACTACGACCAGGCCAAGCGCATGCTCGGCGTCCGGATCAACCCGACCATGACCCCGTCGGACGTCCACCTCAAGGCGACCGCACAGAGCATGGGCATCGGCGACACGTTCCACATGGCGCCCGTCGGGGTGTTCTTCGGGGACGGGCAGGACGGCGACGGGACGGCGAAGGCGAAGCCGGGCGGCGAGGTGCCCGACCCGTTCTTCGGCGGCGCCGGACCCTCCCGCAAGGCCTGCACCGAGTGCGGCGAGTGCATGACCGGCTGCCGGCACGGCGCCAAGAACACCCTCAACGAGAACTACCTCCACCTCGCCGAGAAGGCGGGCGCGGCCGTCCACCCCATGACCTCGGTCGTCGCGGTCACCGAGGACTCGCGGGGCGGCTACGCCGTCAAGACCCTCCCCTCCGACAACCGGAAGAAGGGCAAGGGCCGTACCTTCACGGCCCGCAAGGTCGTCATCGCCGCCGGCACGTACGGCACCCAGACCCTGCTGCACCGGATGAAGGACACCGGCCTGCTGCCCCGGATCTCGGCCCGGCTCGGCGAGCTGACCCGTACCAACTCCGAGGGTCTCGTCGGCTCGCAGACCACCGACCGGCGCTACCGGAAGAAGCACGGCAAGGAGAGGGCCGACTTCACCCGCGGCGTCGCCATCACCTCCTCGATCCACCCCGACGAGAACACCCACATCGAGCCCGTGCGGTACGGCAAGGGCTCCAACTCGATGGGCGCGCTGACGATCCTCCAGGTGCCGTATGGCGCGCACCGGGTCCGCAGGTGGCTGCTCGAACTCGTCAAGCACCCCGCGCTCGCGGCCCGCTCGCTGTCCAACCGGCGCTGGTCGGAGCGGACCATCATCGGCCTCGTCATGCAGTCCCTGGACAACTCGCTGACCACCTACCGCAAGCCGGGCGGCATCGGGAAGGGCCTGCTCACCGCCCGCCAGGGCCACGGGGCCCCCAATCCGACCCAGATCGAGGCGGCGACCAAGGCCGCCGCCCTCCTCGCCGAGGAGATCAACGGCTTCGCCGGCTCCAACGTCGGCGAGCTGATGGGCACGCCGCTGACCGCCCACTTCCTCGGCGGCTGCCCGATCGGCGCGGACGCCGGGTCCGGTGTCATCGACCCGTACCACCGGCTCTTCGGGCACCCGGGGATCTCCGTCGTCGACGGCGCGGCCGTCTCCGCGAACCTCGGCGTGAACCCGTCGCTGACGATCACCGCGCAGGCGGAGCGGGCGATGTCCTTCTGGCCGAACAAGGGCGAGGAGGACCCGCGGCCGCGGCAGGGCGAGTCGTACGTACGGATCGCGGCGGTCGAGCCCAAGTCCCCCGCGGTCCCGGCCGAGGCCTTCGGCGCGCTGCGGCTGCCGTTCCTGGGGATGCCGGTGGTCCCGCCCAAGGCGTCGTGAACCGACGCGGGTGGCCGGCAGGCACCTGTGGCCGAGACAGGTAAGGGGCGCTGCACCCCCCTCCGAGTGCAGCGCCCCTACCAGCTTTGGTGTTGCTGCATAGATGACCCGCGACCGGTGGGGAAGGTTGTAGCGGTTGCACAGGATCTTCGTGTGACGCGCGTCACGCCGGAGGGGGTGTGTGCGGACAAGGGCCCCGTGGCGCGATTCCGGTCGCGGCACGGGGCCCTTGGGGTCGGCACCGGTGTCAGGGCAGCGGCGGTGCCGAGCGGGGCGGCGCCGGGGGGTTGCGCCGCGTGGGAGAGGGTTCTGCGGGGGGCGAGACGGGTTCGGGGTCTCGGGGAACTCGGGGGATCTTGAGGGGTTCGCACTGTGCTGGCGGTCGTGGGGGCCACGACCGGAAGAGCCGGTTGCGGCCGGCCCCGAGCGTCCCCGGGGCCGACCGCTCCTTCTGGGTGACCGGGCTGCTGTCCCCTGCTGTCCGGTCACAAGCGCTGGTGCGAGGTCCCACGACGTACCGGAGGTACGCCACACGCCCCAGCGAAGCCACGCGTGGTTTCATTTCGGGCCCGCCCCTGGCTGGCACGGACACCCGGACCAACGAAGCCGGGCCGGAGCCGGTCACGCGCCGTACGGGTGAGAGCGGGCCCGAACTCAGATCCGGGGACGCACCCGGATATGCGAGCGCACGCTCAGCCACGGGAACGCGCCCGGGTGACGCGAAGGCACGCTCAGCTGCGGGAACGCGCCCGGTGGCGAGGGCACGCACGGCTCAGCCACGGGAACGCGCCCGGTGGCGAGGGCACGCTCAGATGCGGCCCCGGCACAGCTCCAGCATCGTCATCGCCAGCGCCGTGCCCGGCTTGCCGAGGGCGTCCCTGTAGTGGCCGAGGACCTCCATCTCGCGGGTCAGGTTCACCCGGCGGCCGCCGGAGGAGATCCGTGCCTCCTGGATGACGGCCGAGACGGCCATCCGTTCCTGGATGAGACCGATGATCCGGTCGTCGAGCGCGTCGATGCGCTCGCGGGCGCCGCCGATCAGCGTCGCCGCCTCGTCGGTGCGGGCGCCGGTCTTCTCGGGGGTTGCGGTGTTCGTCGTCATGGCGGGGCTCCTGGGGTGTCGGATGCCCCGGGGCGAACCGGCCCGGGAACGACAGAACGCCCCGGGCTGTCAGCCCGGGGCGCCTGGGAAGTCGCTTGTCAGTTGCTCAAGCAGCACGACCATGGCAGCCGGTGGGCCGGTTGCCATAGGTAAAGACGAAGGTCGTGAGCTTGCGCATGGCGACAGTATGGACCCCGGCGACGGACCGGAGCCAACCCGGGTTCGGATGGTGAGACGAAAAGTGCTACCGGCGCGCCGGTAGAATCGACAAATAGCACCCCCCTTCGGGGGACCCTCCTCCTACCGCCGGAAGGCCGCCGTAGTGTCATCAGCGACCCCCGCTGCCGCGCCCGACGTCACCAACCCGGACGTAGTCCTCGTTGTCGACTTCGGCGCCCAGTACGCCCAGCTCATCGCCCGCCGCGTCCGCGAGGCCCGGGTCTACAGCGAGATCGTCCCGTCCACCATGCCGGTGGCCGAGATGCTGGCCAAGAACCCGAAGGCGATCATCCTCTCCGGCGGCCCGTCCTCGGTGTACGCCGAGAACGCCCCCCGCCTCGACCGCGAGATCTTCGAGGCGGGCGTCCCCGTCTTCGGCATGTGCTACGGCTTCCAGCTGATGGCGACGACCCTCGGTGGCACCGTCGACAACACCGGCGCCCGCGAGTACGGCCGGACCGGGCTGCACGTCTCCAAGGCCGGCTCCACCCTCTTCGAGGGCACCCCGGTCGAGCAGTCCGTGTGGATGTCGCACGGCGACGCCTGCTCCGCCGCCCCCGAGGGCTTCGCCGTCACCGCCTCCACGGACGTCGTGCCGGTCGCCGCCTTCGAGAACGACGAGAAGAAGCTCTACGGCGTCCAGTACCACCCCGAGGTGCTGCACTCCACGCACGGCCAGCAGATCCTGGAGCACTTCCTCTACCGCGGCGCCGGCATCGAGCCCAGCTGGACCACGGGCAACGTGATCGAGGAGCAGGTCGCGGCCATCCGCGCCCAGGTCGGCGACAAGCGCGCCGTCTGCGGCCTCTCCGGCGGCGTCGACTCCGCCGTGGCCGCCGCCCTCGTGCAGAAGGCCATCGGCTCGCAGCTCACCTGCGTGTACGTCGACCACGGCCTCATGCGCAAGGGCGAGACCGAGCAGGTCGAGAAGGACTTCGTCGCCTCCACCGGCGTCAACCTCAAGGTCGTCGACGCGCAGGAGCGCTTCCTCACCGCCCTCGCCGGCGTCTCCGACCCGGAGACCAAGCGCAAGATCATCGGCCGTGAGTTCATCCGCGTCTTCGAGCAGGCGCAGCTGGAGATCCTCCAGGAGGACGGCCCCGAGGTCGCGTTCCTCGTGCAGGGCACCCTCTACCCGGACATCGTCGAGTCCGGCGGCGGCACCGGCACGGCCAACATCAAGTCCCACCACAACGTGGGCGGCCTCCCCGACGACATCGAGTTCGAGCTCGTCGAGCCGCTGCGGCAGCTCTTCAAGGACGAGGTCCGCATGGTCGGCCAGGAGCTCGGCCTGCCCGAGGAGATCGTCCAGCGCCAGCCGTTCCCCGGCCCCGGCCTCGGCATCCGCATCGTCGGCGAGGTCACCAAGGAGCGCCTGGACCTGCTGCGCGAGGCCGACGCCATCGCCCGCGAGGAGCTCACCGCCGCCGGTCTCGACCGCGAGATCTGGCAGTGCCCGGTCGTCCTGCTCGCCGACGTCCGCTCCGTGGGCGTCCAGGGCGACGGCCGCACCTACGGTCACCCGATCGTCCTGCGTCCCGTCTCCTCCGAGGACGCCATGACGGCCGACTGGTCGCGCCTGCCGTATGACGTGCTCGCCAAGATCTCGACCCGCATCACCAACGAGGTCGAGGACGTCAACCGGGTCGTCCTCGACGTCACCAGCAAGCCGCCGGGCACCATCGAGTGGGAGTAGTCGCACCCGCTCCCTGAGCCTGCCGAAGCCGCCGCCCCCGCGTCCGTCGCGCGGGGCGGCGGCTTCGTCGTGTCCGGCCCCTCGCGAAGGCGCCTTTCCGTGGTGTCCGGACTCTGGTGACTTGACCGGCCGGGCATTACCTTCCGGCGCATGAGCGTGATACCCGACCCCGTTCCCGTCGACCGGCTCCACTTCGCCATGCCGCCCGTCCACGCGACGGCCGAGGAGGAACGCACCCACCGCAAACAGCGGCTCGCCGGCGCGCTCCGGGTCTTCGGGCGGTTCGGTTACGAGGAGGGCGTCTCGGGCCACATCAGCGCCCGTGACCCCGAACTCCCCGACTGCTACTGGGTGAACCCCTTCGGGGCGCCGTTCGAGGAGATCGCCGCGAGCGACCTCATCCTGGTCAACGGCGACGGGCAGGTCGTACGGGGTGGGCAGCACGTCAACCAGGCCGCGTTCACCGTCCACGCCCAGGTCCACCGGGCCCGGCCCGACGCCGTGGCCGTCGCCCACACCCACTCCCTCCACGGCCGGGCCCTCGCCTCGCTCGGCGAACTCCTCGACCCGATCACCCAGGAGGCCTGCGCCTTCTACCAGGACCACGCCCTCTACGACGCCTACACCGGCGTCACCGTGGACCCCGAGGAAGGACGCCGGATCGCCCTCGCGCTCGGTACGTTCAAGGCGATCGTGCTCCGCAACCACGGGCTGCTCACCGTCGGCGCCTCCGTCGATGCGGCCGCCTGGTGGTTCATCGCCCTGGAGCGCTGCGCCCAGGTGCAGCTGGCCGCGCGGGCGGCCGGGAAACCGGTCCTGATCGACCACCGCGAGGCCGTCGCGACCCGCGAACAGCTCGGCAGCGACCTCGTCGCCTGGATCAACTACCAGCCCCTGTGGCGCAGGATCAGCCGCACGGAGCCCGAACTCCTGTCGTAACACCATCGCTTCACCTTTCTGTACGTCAATGCGATGGCGCGGCAATCACCCTCCGGCGGGGCGCACGCGGCAGGTGCGGGAGCCGCCGGTACGACACAATTCCGTGGAACCAACGGCTGGTTGACCCCTCGGGACGCACCGGTACGTGTCGTGAAGTGAGCTCGGGAAGTGAGCACCGTGGCGGTTCAAGAGGCGAGACAGTACGGCGAGCACGCGACGGCCTGCGCGGGCTGCGCCCACTGCGGACAGACCGGCCACCGGCGTGCCGTCGCCGCCTTCCTCGCACGGCGCGACGAACTCGCCGCCGGGCACGGCGTCCCCGCGGCCGTCGCCCACTCCCCGGTCGCCGCCCGCCAGTGGGTCTCCGACGAGCTCGCCCAGTCCGCCCGCGCGGTGGCCGTGCACGGCCGGGAGGCCGGTGTGGCCTGGTTCGACCGGGTCCGGCGCGGGGGGCTCGCCGCGGTCTGGGGCGCCGTCGTCGTCCTGCTCCTCGGCCAGGCCCTCACCGCCGTCGGCGGCGGCTGGACAGGGGCCCGGACGGCCGGCCTCTGCACCGCCCTGGTCCTCGCCGCCCTGCTCAGCGCCGCCGCCCACGCCCACCGCTCCCGCGGCGGACTGCTCGCCCCGCTGATCGGCGAGGACAACCGGCTCTCCACCTCCCGCGCCGTGGCCGCGTCCTGGCTTCTTCTTCTCGGCTACGCCCTGGTCTTCCTGGCCTTCCTGTCACCGGGCGCGGGTGCCTTCGGCCTTGCCCGGGGCGCCGGTCTGCTGACCGTCCTCGCCCTGGTGTCGGCCGTCACCGTGACCGCCCGGCTCGTCGTCGCGGCGGGGATCGCGTCGCGCCGTCTCCAGAAGGTGCGCGCCGACCGGCCGCGCGCCGCCGATCTGCTCTGCGACGACAGCGGCCGGGCCGCGCTCGCCGACGTCCAGTACGTCCTCGTCTCCGGTTCCGTCCTGGTCCTGACGGCCGTCGCCCTCGCCCACGACCCGGCCGGGCTCCCCGGGGTGCCCTGGTCCCTCGTACTCCTCGTCGGCGTCTCGGCCGTCTGGCACCTCGCCGCGAAGTACACCGAGGGCGTCCGCCCCACGATCCACTCCGTGGTCAGGTCCCGGGAGGCCGGTGACCTCGACGCCCCGATCCGCACGGGCGACGACATCGAGATCCGCGGCTGCGGTTTCGTCCCGCCCGGGGCCGGTGCTCCCGACCCGCTGACCCGTCTGGTCGTCCGTATCGGCCCGGTCCACGCCCATGTGCCGCTGGTCCCGGTCCCGGGCGGCTTCGCCAACCCCACCGACGCCGCCCTGACCGTCCCCCTCCCGGCGGACGTGGAACCGGGCCGGGTGGAGGTCTCGGTCGTGACGGCGGCGGGCGTCGAGACCAACCGGGTCACGATCGACGTCGTGGATTGATCCCTCCGGCCCTCCTTCCCGTATCCCTTCACGGGCCGGGCGAGGAGAATCGTTCCGCGAACAGTCGTACGGGGCGAGGAGAGGTGACCGACGATGACGGGACACGCGGACCGGGCGGACGGCGCGGCCGGCGGGACCGGTGGCGCGGGCGGTACGAGCGGCCCGGACGGCACCCGAGGCGCGGGCGGGACGGGCGGCGCGGGCCGGGCCGGTGCCGTCGGCGCGCTCGACCGGTGGAAGGCGCTCGGCTCCCGCTACGCACTCCTCCCGCTCCGGATCTTCCTCGGCGTCACCTTCATCTACGCCGCGTTCGACAAGCTCACCGACTCCGCCTTCTTCGCCGACTCGGGCACGGGCTCCATCGGCGAGATGATGACCGGCGTCCGCGACAGCTCGGCCATCCCCGCCCTGGTCGACCTCGCCCTCAAGAACCCCGCCGGCTTCGGCTACGCCATCGCCTTCGGGGAACTCGCCGTCGGGATCGGGACCCTGGTGGGTCTCTTCGCCCGCGTGGCGGCGCTCGGCGGCGCCCTGATCTCCCTGAGCCTCTGGCTGACCGTGAGCTGGCAGGTGAACCCGTACTACCTCGGCAACGACCTCGCCTATCTGATGGCCTGGCTGCCGCTGGTGCTGGCCGGGGCGGCGGTGCTGTCGCTCGACCGGCTCCTCGCCGAGCGGCGCCGGACGCGGTAGACGATCCAGGTCACGAGGCCGGCCGTGCCCAGGCCGCCGAAGAGGACCGGGAACACGACGTACCACGGGGTCGTCCAGGCCCCGGTGGCGTCGCCCGCGTAGAGCCCGGCCAGGGCGAGGGCGGTGAGGCCGGCGATCATCCTGCCGGGGCGGAACTCATGAAGCAGCACGGGTGACCTCCACCTGTCCGATGCTGACCTTGAGAGAGAGGACGAGGGTGCCCGCCGGGGTGGTCCCGGCCGGCGGGTTCAGGGTCCGGGTCTCGTCGCGGTCCGGCGAGATGTCGATGTCGTTCGCCGGCTCGCCCGGCAGCCGCAGATCGCCCAGTCCCACCTGTGCGTGGAGCTTCACGACCGCGTTCTTCGGGATGATCACCTCGAGCCGGCCGGCGCCCACCTCGATCGACGACGACACGGTCGTGCCCACCGGGACCGCCAGCGTCGACAGATCGAGCGTGCCGACCCCGGTCCCCAGCTCGTAGCGCGGCTGCACGGCGGCGACCGACGCCGGTTTCCACGTCTCGCGGATCCACTCCGTGGTGATCTGGCCGGGCACCGCCGTGGTCAGGGCGAGCAGGCCCGCCGTGACCACGGTGAGGAAGATCGTGCCGAACCCGGTCCTGCCCAGGAAGCTGCTGACGACCAGACCGAGGCCGAACACCGCGAGGGCGGCGACCAGACCGGTCTGCAGGCTCGTGCCCAGCGGCTCGCTCTCCCAGGTCAGAGAAGTGCCGATCACCGCCGCGACCATGGCGAGCAGATAGACGAGACCACCGATGGAGAACGGGCTCCGCCGGATCGAGGGCTTCGGGCGCCCGGGGGCGGCGGCTTCGGCGTTCCACCGGCCCCCCGGCTTCGGCACCTCGCCGTCCACCCGACCGTCCTGGTCCAGGATGCCCTGCGGCCCCCACAGGTAGCCGATGGCCACCTTGCCCGTCGAACCGTCCTTGACGATCGGGTCCCGCCACCACGAGGGGAACTCGACGAGCGGCGGGGCCTTGGTCTCGGGCGGGGCCTCGGCGACCGGCCGGGTGGCCGTCGCCGCGTCCGCCCGTCCCTCCGCCTCCACCGCGCCGGCCTGCCGGTGCCGCGACCAGATCGCCGCCGACGACAGCGCGAACGCCACCAGGAGGGCCGAGCCCAGCATCGACCCGCTGTGCAGCATCGACAGGAAGACCCCGCAGCCCACCAGCGCCATCAATATGGCGGCCAGCGTGCCCCCGGAGACGCGGCCGGTCAGCAGTCTGCGCCCGTCGTTCTCCTCCTCGCCGTCGAGCGGGATCAGCAGCCACGCGAAGCCGTAGAAGATCAGCCCGAGACCGCCCGGCACCGCGAGCACGCCGACCACCACCCGGAAGATCACCGGGTCCAGGTCGAAGTACCGGCCGAGGCCACCGCAGACACCGCCCACGACCTTGCTGCCGCGCGAGCGCCGCAGGGGAGGGGCGGAGACGGCCTCCGCCGGCGGCGTGGCCTCGTGCTGCGAAGGCATCGAACTCGTCATGCGTCCATGGTGACGGCCCGTGACGCCGAGCGGCACCGGGGCCGACCCTGGCCCGACCCTGATATTCGGCGCCCCCGCCGCCCCCGGGGCGGTACCAGGGACGATCTCAGGGCCGACCCTGATGTCCAGGGCGGGCCGAACGTGTGACGATCGGTGCATGTCCGCAGCCGCTCGTGTCACCGAGACCGACGAACCGCCCGTGCGCAGGCTCTACCGGAGCGCCGACGGGCGATGGCTCGGCGGTGTCGCGCGCGGCCTCGCCGGCCACCTCGGGCTGCCGGTCGTCTGGGTCCGCATGGCCTTCGTGGTCATGTGCTTCCTGGACGGCCTCGGGCTCCTGATCTACGCGGCCTTCTGGATCGTCGTCCCGCTCGGCGTCGGCGGCCGGACCGCCCCGCGCCCCGTCTTCGAGACCACGCCCGACGGGCGCCGCAGACTGCGCAAGCCCGACCGGGGGCAGGTCTTCGCCCTCATCGTGCTCGCGATCGGCGCCGCGCTGCTCATCGGGAACATCAGCGTCGACGGCGAGTCCGGCCGATACGTCTGGCCCCTGCTCCTCGTCGGCGGCGGCGTCGCCCTGGTCTGGCGCCAGGCGGACAACGCCCGCCGGGCCAGCTGGACCGAACCCGGCCGCCGCACGCGCGCCCTCCAGCTCGCCCGCGGCCTCGTGGGCGTCGCCCTGGTCGGCACCGGCCTCGCCGTCTTCGTGGTGGTCCGCGGCTCCGTCGCCCAGCTCGGCACGGCCCTCACCGCCGCCGTCGCCGTCCTCACCGGGATAGCCCTGCTCTCCGGCCCGTGGCTGGTCCGGATGTCGCAGGACCTCACGGAGGAGCGGACCATGCGCATCCGCGCCCAGGAGCGCGCCGAGGTCGCGGCCCACGTCCACGACTCCGTGCTGCACACCCTCACCCTGATCCAGCGCAACGCCGAGGACGCGGGCGAGGTCCGCCGGCTCGCCCGCGCCCAGGAGCGCGAGCTGCGGAACTGGCTCTACAAGCCCGAGGGCACCGGCAGGGACGAGGAGCCCGAGACCCTCGCCGAGGCGGTGAAGAAGGCGGCGGCCGAGGTGGAGGACAAGCACGGGGTCCCGATCGAGGTGGTCGTCGTCGGCGACTGCCCGCTCGACGAAGGCCTTGTCGCGCAGATGCAGGCCGCGCGCGAGGCGATGGTCAACGCCGCGAAGTACGGTGGCGAGGGCGGGGCCGTGCAGGTCTATGCGGAGGTCGAGGGCCGCACGGTGTTCGTCTCGGTCCGGGACCGGGGGCCGGGATTCGACCTCGACGCGGTCCCCGAGGACAGGATGGGCGTACGAGAATCGATCATCGGCCGGATGCAGCGCAACGGCGGCACGGCCCGGCTGCGGTCCGTGCCGGGCGGGGGCACCGAAGTGGAGCTTGAGATGGAGAGGGCGGACGGATGAGCGACGAGACCGGGCAAGCGACCGGAACCGAGGCGGGGGCGGGCACGGAGCGCCGGGTGCGGGTGGTGCTCGTCGACGACCACCGGATGTTCCGTACGGGAGTGCAGGCCGAGATCGGCCGCACCGACGTCACCGGCGTCGAGGTGGTCGG
The DNA here is from genome assembly GCF_014451325.2 of Streptomyces sp. CB02980. Lineage (GTDB taxonomy): Bacteria > Actinomycetota > Actinomycetes > Streptomycetales > Streptomycetaceae > Streptomyces. The sequence goes on from NZ_JACSCH020000007.1 coordinate 226,406, forward strand.
CGAGGCCGCCGACGTCGACCAGGCGGTCACCGTCATCACGGCGACCCGCCCCGAGGTCGTCCTCCTCGACGTGCACCTTCCGGGCGGCGGCGGGGTCGAGGTGCTGCGGCGCTGCGCGAGCCTGATGAGCGCGACGGAGAACCCGGTGCGCTTCCTCGCCCTGTCCGTCTCGGACGCGGCCGAGGACGTCATCGGGGTGATCCGGGGCGGCGCCCGGGGCTATGTCACCAAGACGATCACCGGTACCGACCTGGTCGACTCGATCTTCCGGGTCCAGGAGGGCGACGCCGTCTTCTCGCCCCGGCTCGCCGGATTCGTCCTGGACGCCTTCGCGTCGACGGACGCGCCGCCGGTGGACGAGGACATGGACCGGCTGACCCAGCGGGAGCGGGAGGTGCTGCGGCTGATCGCCCGCGGATACGCGTACAAGGAGATCGCCAAGCAGCTCTACATCTCCGTGAAGACGGTCGAGTCGCACGTCTCGGCGGTGCTGCGCAAGCTCCAGCTCTCCAACCGCCACGAGCTGACCCGCTGGGCCACCGCCCGCCGCCTGGTCTGAGCCCGGCACCGGTCCGATCCGCCGGTCCGGGCCCGGTGCGGAGCAGGCTGCGTCAGCCCACCCGGGTCGCTCCCGCGAAGGGCATCTCGTCGATGGGGGCGACCCTGACGGGTGCGCCGGGGCGGGGGGCGTGAATCATCTGGCCGCCGCCGATGTAGAGCCCGACGTGGCTGATCCCGGAGTAGAAGAAGATCAGGTCACCGGGGGCGAGCTGGGACCGGGAGACGCGCCGGCCCGCGTTGATCTGGGTGTACGTGGTGCGCGGCAGCGAGACGCCGGCCGCGCGCCAGGCCGCCTGGGTGAGGCCCGAGCAGTCGTACGCCGAGGGGCCCGTCGCCCCCCACACGTACGGCTTGCCGAGCTGGGCGCGGGCGAAGGAGACGGCCTCGGCGGCCCGGCCGTTCGGCGCGGTCACCGGCCCGCGGTCACCGCCCGACGAGCGGTCGGCGCGCACGGTGGCGGTCGCCGTGTCCGTACCCCCGGTGCCGCCGTTCCCGGCGGAGGTGCCGGAGCCGTCGCGGCCCGCCTCGGCGGCCTGGTACCGGGCGCGTTCCTCCGCGGTCAGCCGGGCGAGCAGGGTCCGTGCCGCCTGGAGCTTGCCGAGGACGGCCGCCTTCTGCCGCCGCAGCTCCGTCTCGTGCTCGCGCAGCGCGTCCAGGTGTCCCGTCGACTCGGCGCGCAGCTGCCGGACGGCGGCGAGCTCGCGGCGTACGGCGCTGACGGCGGCCGCCTGCCGGTCCCCGGCCCGCTCGGCGAGCGCGGCCCGCTCCAGGTACTGGTCGGGGTTCGAGGTGAGGGCGAGCTGGACGGCCGGGTCGAGGCCCCCGGACCGGTACTGGGCGGCGGCCATGGCCCCGAGCCCGTCCCGCGCGGTGTTGAGCCGCTGGGTCCTGCGGGCGGCCTCGTCGCGCAGCCGCTCGAACGCGGCGCGGGCCTCGTCGGCCTTCTCCTTCGCCCCGTTGTACCGCTCGGTCGCGACCTCCGCCTCCTCGTACAGCCGGTCGACCTTCTCCTTGACCTGGGCGGTGGTGGGACGGGGTTCGGCGTGCCCGGACCCCTCGAAGAGCGTCGCGGTCGCGGCGGAGGCGAGGGCGAGCGTGGCGGCGGTGCGGCCCGCCTGACCACCGAGGGGGGACTGCTTGGGTTTTCGGTGTGCTGCCACGAGGGCGGGTCACATCCTCTGCCTGGGGGAGACGGGCCCGCCGGGCCGACGGCGGGCCGCACAGGGGAGACGGACCGCCGCCGGGTTTTCTCGGCGGGGGTGACCGACAACCGCCGGATCGCCGGCGGTGGTGGGGAGCCGGCCACCTGGTGAAGGACGCTAAACCTGGGGTCACGCCCGGGCGGCGGGATGACCGCTATTGGCGACACTTGGCGGTCGGCGACCGATGTCTTTCGCCCGGGGGGCCGGGCCGAGGGGCATTCCGGCGGCCGTCCGACCGAAGCGACGGAGCGGGTGGACCCGGCCGGAAGGCGGTGCTAAGACCCCGGTTAGGCTCCGGCCCATGGACGTACTCATCAATGTCTTCGTCGCACTGCACATCATCGGTATCGCCGCCCTGCTGGGCGGATTCCTCACCCAGATGAAGGCGATGGGGGCCGGTACGGCCCGCTTCGGCCCCGTGATGCTGCACGGCGCGCTGACCATGCTCGTCACGGGCGTCGCGCTGGTCGGCCTGAACCAGGCGGACGACCAGAGCGTCGACAACCTCAAGATCGGCATCAAGCTCGGGATCCTCGTCGTGATCCTCGCCCTCGTCTACGTCAAGCGCGACGAGGAGCGGGTCGAGAAGGGTCTCTTCGCCGCCGTCGGCGGTCTGACCATGGCGAACATCTTCATCGCGACCCTCTGGACGTGACCCTCGGGACATGACCCGGGACCCCTCCGGGGAGCGGCCGGCCGCGCGGGTGTGACCGGTACCGCAGGCCGACGAGGAAGGCGGGTCCCGAAGGCGGGCCCGGATGTCGGTGGGGCGTCCTAGACTCGTGAGGCGATGAGCAGCCTCTTTGACGACAGCTTCCTGGCCGGCCTCCAGAACCACTCCTCGGAGGAGCCCCCGCCCCACCCCGAGGACCACGAGCACGGCTCCCCGGCCGGGGAGGACGTCCCGCACGACCTCTTCGGGGAGCACTTCGACGTGCCCCCGCCCGCCCGGGACACCCACTACCGCGACGGCGCCCCCCGCCCCGTCGTGGACACCGCCGCGCTCCTGGACGGGCTGAACGAGCAGCAGCGCGCCGCCGTCGTGCACACCGACACCCCGCTGCTCATCGTCGCCGGAGCCGGCTCCGGCAAGACCCGGGTGCTCACCCACCGCATCGCCCACCTGCTGGGCACGCGGCACGTGCACCCCGGCCAGATACTGGCGATCACCTTCACGAACAAGGCCGCCGGCGAGATGAAGGAGCGCGTCGAGCAGCTCGTCGGACCCCGCGCCAACGCCATGTGGGTGATGACCTTCCACAGCGCCTGCGTCCGCATCCTGCGCCGCGAGTCGAAGAAGCTCGGCTTCACGTCCTCCTTCTCGATCTACGACGCCGCCGACTCCAAGCGCCTGATGTCCCTGGTCTGCCGCGACCTGGACCTCGACCCGAAGAAGTTCCCGCCGAAGTCCTTCAGCGCCAAGATCTCGAACCTCAAGAACGAGCTGATCGACGAGGAGACCTTCGCCGACCAGGCCGTCGACGGCTTCGAGAAGACGCTCGCCGAGGCCTACCGGATGTACCAGGCGCGGCTGCGCGAGGCCAACGCCCTGGACTTCGACGACATCATCATGACGACGGTCCATCTGCTCCAGGCGTTCCCGGACGTCGCCGAGCACTACCGCCGCCGCTTCCGGCACGTCCTCGTCGACGAGTACCAGGACACCAACCACGCCCAGTACACCCTCGTGCGGGAGCTCGTCGGCACCGGCTACGAGGACCTCGGCCCCGCCGAGCTGTGCGTCGTGGGTGACGCCGACCAGTCGATCTACGCCTTCCGCGGCGCCACCATCCGCAACATCCTCCAGTTCGAGGAGGACTACCCGGACGCGACGACGATCCTCCTGGAGCAGAACTACCGCTCCACGCAGACGATCCTCTCCGCCGCGAACGCCGTCATCGAGCGCAACGAGTCCCGCCGCCCCAAGAACCTCTGGACGAACGCCGGCGCGGGCTCGCAGATCACGGGCTACGTCGCCGACACCGAGCACGACGAGGCCCAGTTCGTCGCCGACGAGATCGACCGGCTCACGGACGCGGGCGAGGCCAAGGCCGGAGACGTCGCCGTCTTCTACCGGACCAACGCCCAGTCGCGAGTCTTCGAAGAGATCTTCATCCGCGTCGGACTGCCCTACAAGGTCGTCGGCGGCGTGCGCTTCTACGAGCGCAAGGAGGTCCGGGACGTCCTCGCCTACCTGCGCGTCCTCGCCAACCCCGAGGACAACGTCCCGCTGCGCCGCATCCTCAACGTCCCCAAGCGGGGCATCGGCGAGCGCGCCGAGGCGATGATCGACGCCCTGTCGCTGCGCGAGAAGATCACCTTCCCGCAGGCCCTCAAGCGGGTCGACGAGGCGTACGGCATGGCGGCCCGCTCGGCGAACGCCGTCAAGCGGTTCAACGCCCTGATGGACGAGCTGCGCACCGTCGTCGAGTCCGGCGCCGGCCCCGCCGTCGTCCTGGAGGCCGTCTTCGAGCGTACGGGCTACCTCGCCGAGCTCCAGGCCTCGACCGACCCGCAGGACGAGACCCGGATCGAGAACCTCCAGGAACTCGCCGCGGTGGCCCTGGAGTTCGAGCAGGAGCGCGGCGAGGAGCCCGCGACCCTCGCCGAGTTCCTGGAGAAGGTCGCGCTCGTCGCCGACTCCGACCAGATCCCGGACGATGACGAGGAGGGCCGGGGCGTCATCACCCTGATGACGCTGCACACCGCCAAGGGCCTCGAATTCCCCGTGGTGTTCCTGACGGGCATGGAGGACGGCGTCTTCCCGCACATGCGCGCCCTCGGCCAGGCGAAGGAACTGGAGGAGGAGCGGCGCCTCGCGTACGTGGGCATCACCCGCGCGCGGGAGCGGCTCTACCTGACGCGCTCGTCGATGCGCAGCGCCTGGGGACAGCCCTCGTACAACCCGGCCTCACGCTTCCTGGAGGAGATCCCGCCCGCGTACCTGGAGTGGAAGCGGACCGGTCCGATGGTGAAGCCCGCCGGGCCGACCTCGGGGATCACCTCCTCGCTCTCCTCCTCCCGCTCGCGCTCCGGCCCCTCGGGCTTCGCGACCCGGCGTGCGGGGGAGAAGCCGGTCATCTCCCTCCAGGTCGGCGACCGGGTCACGCACGACCAGTTCGGCCTCGGCACGGTCATGACGGTGACCGGCGCGGGCGGGGACGCCCAGGCGACGATCGACTTCGGCGACGAGAAGCCGAAGCGGCTGCTGCTGCGGTACGCGCCGGTCGAGAAGCTGTAGCGGCGGAGACGGCATACGCGAGCGGGCCCCGGCCGAAGAAGCCGGGGCCCGCTCGCGTACGCGAGGTGTGGAGGTCAACTGGTCGGGTCGAGACCGTGGCTGCGCAGCCAGGCCAGCGGGTCGATCGCGTAGCCGCCGCCCGGCCGGACCTCGAAGTGCAGGTGCGGGCCGGTGGAGTTGCCGGTGTCGCCGGAGTACGCGATGACGTCGCCGGCCTTCACCTGGCCGTAGCGGATCTTGGCGCTGCTGAGGTGGCAGTACCAGGTCTCGGTGCCGTCGGGCGCGGTCACGATCACCATGTTGCCGTAGGCGCTGTTGATCTGGGTGCGGACGGTGCCGTCCGTCGCGGCCATCACGGGCGTGCCGGTCTGCACGGGGAAGTCGATGCCGGTGTGCACGGACATCCAGTTGACGCCGGACTGGCCGAAGCGCGCGCTGAGCCGGTGGAGTTCCACCGGCAGCATGTACTTGGGACGCAGCGCCTCCTTGCGGGCCGCCTCCTCCTCGCGCTTCTTCTTGTCGGCCGCCTGGCGTGCCTTGAGGTCGATGCGCTCCTGGGTGCGGCTCGCGCGGTCGCCGAAGTCGCGGGCGTCGGCGCTGAGCGCGGCGAGCTGCGTGTCGAGGGCGTTGTTGGCGGCGACCTGCTTCACGGACGCCGGGTCGGCGGCGGCGAGCGCGGTCGTGTCCTCCTTCTTCGCACCGTCGGCGGCTCCGGTGAGCCCGCCGACGGAGGCGGCGGCGATGCCGGCGACTCCCATGACGCAGGCGGAGGGAACGGCGACGGTCAGCAGAGCCGAGCGCTTGGCGGGGGTACGGCGGCGGCCGCGGCTGCCGTTGGAGGAGCGGCGCACGGGGCGGCCGGCGAGGGGGGAGTCCGTGCGGACCTCGACGGCGGTCTGGTCGTCGACGTCGGAGGGGTCGGCGTCGTGCTCGTCGTGGGCCTCGCGGGCCACGTGACGGTCCTCGTCCTCGTGGCCGTCGTGGCCGGCCCGGTCGTGGGCGGGCTCGAAGTCGTCGAGGTCCGCGTGGGCCTCTGCGGTGCCGGCCTCGGTCTCGGGGAGGTACTCGAACGCGAACTCCGCGGTGTGCTCGGGACCCGGCGTGTACTGCTGGGGGACGACCGGCTCGGCCTCCTGGGCCGCCTGGTTCCACGCGGTCGCGTCGTACGCGCCGGTGTCGGTCGCGAAGGCGGGGGCGGCCCACTGGCCGGTCGCGTCGTAGGACTCGTATCCGTACGCCCCCTGAGCGGCGTAGGCGCCGGCGTGGAGGGTCTCGTACTGGCCGGTGTGCTGGGCCTCGGTCCAGGCGGAGGCGTCCCACTGGCCGGTGGCGTCGTACGCGGGGGTGGTGCCGTGCTGTGCGGCCGTCGTGTCGTACTGCCCGGTCGTCGTCTCGTACGGACCGGTCGAGGTCCCGTGCGTGCCGGTGGTGTCGTAGGCGCCGGTGGTGTTCCACTGCCCGGTGGTGTCCCACTGACCGGTCGTGTCGTACTGGCCGGTGGTGGTGGCGTACTGCCCCGTCATGTCGTACTGGCCGGTCGCGGCGTACTGCGTGGCGTCGTACTGCCCGGTCGCCGTTCCGTACTGCTCCGCCGCCGTCGTTCCGTACTGCTCCGTGGTTCCGTACTGCTCCGCCGTCCCGTACGTGCCGGTGACGTCGTATCCGCCGAGGTTCCACTGTCCGCTCTGGTCCGCCCCGCCGTCGCCGTAGGCGCCGAAGAGAGGGTCGGTGGCGAAACTGCCGGTGGAGTGGGCGCCGTCTCCGACGTACCCGGCGTGGGGGTGCTGGTCGTTCACCAACGTCTCTCTCGCCTCGGCAGCAGGACCAGTCCGGGGCGGGCCCGACGAGGGGTGTCCCGGGGGTAAGCAGTGGCGCGACTGTACCCGGCGGTATGCGCAGCCGACAATCTTCGGCGGTGTTCGAGGCCGCAGGAAACGGGCAATCGGCCGTGTTTCGCCAGGTCACGGAGAGAGCTTTGGCCTTGTGTTCGAGGAACGTTCGAAGAACGGTGTCGGAGTGTCACGCCACGGACGTGGCGCCCGGCTCCTCCTCGCGTGCTCCCGGGGCCTCCGGACCGCCCGCGTCGAGGGCATCCCGGACCCCGGCGGCCACCGTGGGATGCACCGGCAGCGCGAGATGACCGACCCCGCTGACCCGCACGTTGTGCACGAGCAGGTCCGGGTGGTCGAGCCGCGCCGTCTCCACCGGCACCATGATCTGGTCCAGATCGCTCCAGAAGCTCACGAACCGGGTCCGGCAGCCGGGCGAAGGCCCGGCGAGCTCCCGCAGCACCTCCGAACCGGGCCGCATCTGCCGCACCAGCGGATGCGCGTCGGCGAGCGGGGCCACGCTCGTGCCGGAGTGCGGGGTGCCTAGCATGACCAGGGTGCGCACCCGGCTGTCACCACCCAGCCGCTGTACGTAATAGCGGGCGATGAGCCCGCCCAGACTGTGCCCGACGATGTCGACCTCGGCGTGTCCCGTACGGGCGCGGATCTCGTCCACCCGGCGGCCGAGCAGCTCGGCGGCGGCCCGCAGGTCGCAGGTGAGCGGTGAGTAATTGAGCGACTCGACGCAGTCACGGCCGTTCCGGGTGAGGGAGCGGCGCAGGACGACGAAGACCGAGCGGTTGTCGACGAAACCGTGCAGCAGGACGACCGGGCGCCGGCCCGGGGTCACCGACGGGGGAGGGGCGGGCGCGAGGCGCTCGGCCACGATCCCGGAGGGGTAGAGGACGAGATGGCCGGTGAGGATCGCGAGCTCGAGGGCGGTGGCCTTCATCAGGGCGGTGACCTTGGTGAGCTCCATGGACGGCCTCCCGAACGGCACGCGGGGCCGGACGGTACGCCGGTGCGCCGCGCCTCCGTGCCGCACGGACGGCGGCACGGAGGCGCGGCGGACCTCGTCGCGGCTCCCTTCGCGACCGTGCCCCGCTTGCGGCTGGTGGGCCCAGGAGGAGGGCCCGAAAGCGGGGTACGACGCAGAGCGAACATGTCCCACGTGTGATTTCCCCCTCGCTCGCCGCCGCGAAACAGCCGGGTGCGGGATGCTGGGGATAACGTTCGTTCACCTCCCCGGCAAAGACGCGCGGGGGTCGCATGTGGAGGCAGTGATGGGTGTGACCGGTCCGATCCGCGTGGTGGTTGCCAAGCCGGGTCTCGACGGCCACGATCGCGGGGCCAAGGTGATCGCGCGGGCACTCCGCGACGCCGGCATGGAGGTCATCTACACCGGCCTCCACCAGACGCCCGAGCAGATCGTCGACACCGCGATCCAGGAGGACGCCGACGCGATCGGCCTCTCGATCCTCTCGGGCGCGCACAACACGCTGTTCGTGAAGGTCCTGGAGCTCCTCAAGGACCGTGACGCCGAGGACATCAAGGTCTTCGGCGGCGGCATCATCCCCGACGGGGACATCGCGCCGCTGAAGGAGAAGGGCGTGGCGGAGATCTTCACGCCGGGCGCGACGACCACGTCCATCGTCGACTGGGTGAACGCGAACGTGCGCGTGGCCGCCTGATCCGTGTAACCCGCATGACCGGTGTCATCCGCGGAGCCCGTGTCACCCGTTTCGGTGATAGGTGCCCCGGGCTTCGAAGGGCCCTTCCGCACGGGAGGGCCCTTCGGCGTGCTCGGTCCTCGGGCCTGCCGGGTTCTTGAGTTCTACCGAGCCGGTTCCGTGAGTTCGGCCCTCATCGCCTCGCGCAGCCGCAGCGTGGAGACCAGGCGCTGGAACGCCTCGGACCAATAGCCTCCCGCGCCGGGGGAGATGTCCTCCACCTCCTCGGGCCGGGCCGTCAGGGACTCCAGCTGCCGGGAGGCCTCCGGGGCGAGGCAGCGCTCCGCGAGCCCCATCACCCCGCTGAAGCTCCACGGGTAACTGCCCGCCTCCCGCGCGATGTCGAGGGCGTCGATCACCGCCCCGCCGAGCGGCTCCGCCCACGGCACCTCGCAGACACCGAGCAGCTGGAACGCCTCCGACAGACCGTGGGCCGCGATGAACGACCCGACCCAGCGCGCCCGTTCCTCCGGCGGCAGCGTCGACAGGAGCTGGGCCCGCTCGGCCAGCGACGACGTGCCGGGGCCCGTCGCCGGCGGGGTCGCAGGGGAGCCGAGCAGCGCCCGCGACCAGGCCGCGTCCCGCTGCCGCACGGCCGCCCGGCACCAGGCCGCGTGCAGCTCGGCCTGCCAGTCGTCGGCGACCGGCAGCGCCACGATCTCCTCCGGGCCGCGCCCCCCGAACCTCGGCGGCCAGCAGGACAGCGGCGCGGCCTCGATGAGCTGGCCCAGCCACCAGGACCGCTCGCCCCGACCGGCGGGCGGTGTCGCCGCGAGGCCGTCGCGCTGCATGGCCGAGTCGCACTCGTGCGGGGCCTCCACGGTGATCGTGGGCGACTCCGCCGTCCGGTCGAGACCGACGCAGGTGACCGCGCGGCCCGCCATCCGGCCCGCGAGCGCCGAGGCCGGCAGGGCGGAGAGCAGTTCGGCGGCGGTCGCGCGGACATTGCGGCTGCGGTCGCCGAGGGCCTCCTCCAGGAACTCCTCGTCCGCACCGGACAGTCCGGTCCGCAGCGAGTCGAGGAACATCAGCCGGTCCTCCGCCCGTTCGGCGGACCAGGTGGACGCGAGGAGGGCGAGACCGGCCGCCGGGTCCTCCGTCCGTACGGCGCCGAGCAGGGCGACCCGCTCGGCGAACAGGCCCTCGTCCCACAGGGCGCGCACACCCTCCCGGTCCCCGGGGTCCGGGAGCGAGCTGCCCGCGCCCGCGCCGCGCAGGGCGAACCGCCACTCGGGGTTGAGCCGGGCCAGCCACAGGCCGCGCGGGCCGGCCAGCAGCAGGGCCTGGGGCCGCAGATCGGTGCGGGCCCGGGCCGCGTCGAGGAGGGCGGGCAGGGTGGCGGCCGGTGCCTTGTACCCGCGCTCGTTGGCGAGGGCGAGCCACTGCGGGAGGAGCTCTGCCAGGTCGGGCGCGGCCCCGCGCCGCCCTGCGGGCGAGGGTGCGGCCCGGCCCGCGAGCAGCTGGTCGAGGCGCCGCCGCGCGGCCCCGGGCAGCGGCCGGCGGTGGTCCTCGGGCGCGGGCTCCGGCGGTGGCGCGGCGGGCCCGGGGCGCAGTCCCGCCCTGCGCCGTACGGTGTGCAGCGCGGCGGCGTCGAGCAGCGCGCCCGGCAGGTCACCGCCCGGCAGCCCGGCGAGCCGGGCGGGCACCCGGCGGTCCGTACCGAGCAGGGCCGAGGTGACGAGCTCCTCCCAGCCGCCGTCCTCTCCGCCTCCGTCCGTGCCGGCGTCGTGGCCACGGGTGCCGTCCTCCGTGAGAAGCGCGCAGGCCGTCGGGATCGTCGTGTCCGTCTCCATCGGGGTCCTCCGGTCGGACGGTGTTCCGTGGGCGGGGGTCATATGAGAGGGACCGTTTCTCCCGGGGTCTCCGGGGACCAGGCGGCGAGCGGGGTGAACCCCCGGTGCCCGCACTCCCCGAAGACCGTCACCGGGGCCCCGCCGGACAGGGCGACCAGGCGCCAGAGCCCGGGACGGGACTGGGCGGCGGGGGTCAGCGGCAGCGCCTCGCGACCGTCCGCGTCGGCGAGCTGCCAGCCGTACTCCGCGCGCGCGGGGACGACCCCGCTGAGCGTCACGGGCCAGGACTCCAGCCACGGGTCCTCGCGCAGCGCGCGGCCGTACGCGTCGAGGGCCGCGCCCACCGGTCCGCCCGGCGGCGGGACGGCGGGGCCCTCGACCGGGACGAACTGCTCGCCCGGCTCCGCGCGCAGTTGGCCGGAGCCCGCGTGCGGGGTCAGCTCGCCGTCGAGCACCGTGCCCACGGGGAGCGCCAGCCGGGGAGCCCTCCCCGCCGCGCCGAAGGACAGCAGGAGCGCCGTGCGTCCGCTCGCCGTGCCGTGCAGCCAGATGCGCCGGGTGGTCAGCCGGGCGTCGGCCGCGTCGTACTGCGCGAGCACGAGCCAGTGGTCGCGCACCGGCAGGCCGTCGACCGGGGCGGGGAGGCCGACCCGGGTCCGCACGGTCGTCGCGAACGGCGCGGGCAGCCGGTCGGCGGTGAGCCAGGCGCGGTCGAGGAGGTGGGTCAGTGCGCACTCCTCCAGGAGCCGCACCGGCCAGCCGGGTCCCGAGCCCGGTATCGCCCCCAACTCCCTGACCCGGCCCGCGAGTCCCGGTGCCTGCGCGTCGACCATCCGGGCCGCCGTCTCCTCCCACAGTCCGTACCCCCGCTGCTCGGCCGCCGCCAGGCCGCCGCGCAGCAGGTCGGCGAGCCGCTGCTCCAACTCCTCGGCGCCCGAAGTGATCCGGGCGGCTCTGCGCTCGGCCCTGCGGCGCGCCGCCTCGGGATCCGCCGGGCCGCCGGCGCCGCCGCCCTCGGTCCCCCGGGCCGCGCTCCCGGCCCGCGCGCGGCGCGCCGCGAGCCACTGCCCGGCCCAGTCGGGCGCGGCGGTCTCCTCGCTCTCCGTCCCGTCCGAGGCCTGGAGCAGCAGCAGGCCGAGCGCGTGCTTGCACGGGAACTTGCGGCTGGGGCACTCGCACAGGTAGGCGGGCCCCGTCGTGTCGACCACCGTCCGGTACGGCACGCGGCCGCTGCCCTTGCACAGACCCCAGACCGCGCCCCCGCCGCTGCCCCTGCCCGACCACGGTCCGGCCGTGCCGAGCTTGCTTCCCGCTCTGCGCGAGGCGTCGTCAGGAGCCAGTGCCAGCACCTGCTCAGCCGTCCAGCGCACCCCCATGGCATTCATGTCCTCGACGGTAGAGGCCGCCACTGACAACGCCTGTGGCCCGGGAGTCCGGGCTCGGGGGAGGGTGGGAGGAGAGAGCGCTTTACTCTTCCTTTACCATTCTTCTCGCGGGATCAGCCGACTCGCACGACTCGCACGAACCGTCCAGGGGGAACCCGTATGAAGCGCACCGCCCGCACTGCCGTCTCGGCCCTCGCCGTCGCCGGCCTCGCCCTCGGCCTCGGCGCCTGCTCCGAGGCCGCCGAGAAGGCGGTCGACCAGGTCGACAAGTCCGTGACCGAGACCTACGAGGTCACGTACGAGGTCACCGGCAAGGGCATCGAGTCCATCGACTACCACGCGGGCGACGGCACCGCGATGGCGCCGAAGGTCGAGTCGGAGAAGAAGCCGGCCACGCCGTGGAAGAAGACCGTGAAGCTGAAGGGCATCATGCCGCCGGCCGTCATGCCGGTCTCGCTCACACCCGCCGACCTCACCTGCAAGGTCATCTACCAGGGCAAGGTCATCAAGGAGGCCAAGGCCGAGCAGGCCATGGCCGGCGGCTGCGTCGCCGTCTCCCCGATCGTGGGCTGACCCTCCGGGTCGCCTTCCGAACCGCCTTCCGGACCGGCCTCCGGACCGCCCTCCGAGCCGGCCTCCGAACCGCCTTCCGAGCCGGCCTCCGGACCGCCCTCCGAGCCGGCCTTCGCGGGCTGACTCTCCCTCACCCCTCCAACAGCCCCTGACCAGCGGTGACATCCGACTGTCAGTGGCATGGTGCACGGTGGATCCCACAGCAGATCGAACGATCTGGAGGGGGATCCATGCCCGTGCCCGAAACCATCGCGCAGCCCCGTTCCGGTGTCGAGACGGACACCGGACCGGGGCGGCCGCAGACCGTGACCGAGGTCCTGCGGCCGCACGCCGAGCACGCCTTCGCCGACGAACTCGCCGCGCTCGCCGCCGCCGACGACCGGCCCCGACCCGCCCGCTGGCGCCTCTCGCCGTGGGCCGTCGCCACCTATCTCCTCGGCGGCACCCTCCCCGACGGGACGGTGATCACGCCCAAGTACGTGGGCCCGCGCCGCATCGTCGAGGTCGCCGTCACCACCCTCGCCACCGACCGGGCGCTGCTCCTGCTCGGCGTGCCCGGCACCGCCAAGACCTGGGTCTCCGAGCACCTCGCCGCCGCCGTCAGCGGCGACTCGACCCTCCTCGTCCAGGGCACCGCCGGCACTCCCGAGGAGGCCGTCCGGTACGGCTGGAACTACGCCCGGCTCCTCGCCCACGGCCCCAGCCGGGACGCCCTGGTGCCGAGCCCCGTGATGCGGGCGATGGCGCAGGGCATGACCGCGCGCGTGGAGGAGCTCACCCGTATCCCCGCCGATGTGCAGGACACGCTCATCACGATCCTGTCCGAGAAGACCCTTCCCCTCCCCGAGCTGGGCCAGGAGGTGCAGGCCGTCCCCGGCTTCAACCTGATCGCCACGGCCAACGACCGGGACCGGGGCGTCAACGAACTCTCCAGCGCGCTGCGCCGCCGCTTCAACACGGTGGTCCTGCCACTGCCCGCGACCCCCGAGGCCGAGGTCGACATCGTCGCCCGCCGCGTCGAGCAGCTCGGGCGCTCCCTCGCCCTGCCGTCCGTCCCGGACGGCGTCGACGAGATCCGCCGGGTCGTCACCGTCTTCCGCGAACTGCGGGACGGCGTCACCACCGACGGCCGGACGCGGGTCAAGTCCCCCTCGGGGACGCTCTCCACGGCCGAGGCGATCTCCGTCGTCACCGGCGGCCTGGCGCTCGCCGCCCACTTCGGCGACGGGGTCCTGCGCCCGGCGGACATCGCGGCGGGCATCCTCGGCGCGGTCGTCCGCGATCCGGCGGCCGACCGGGTCGTCTGGCAGGAGTACCTGGAGACGGTGGTCAGGGAGAGAGACGGCTGGAAGGACTTCTACCGCGCCTGCCGCGAGGTGAGCGGATGACGTCCCCGTCCACGGCCGGGGCCGCCTCCATTTCCACTTCCACCTCCACAGCAGCCACCTCCACCTCCACAGCCACCTCCACCTCGACCTCCACTTCCGCCTCCGCTTCCGGCCGTGGTCTTCCCGGCGGGCCGCTCCTGCTCGGGGTGCGGCACCACGGGCCCGGGTCCGCGCGGGGGGTGCGGGCCGCGCTGGAGGCGGCGCAGCCCGCCGTCGTGCTCGTCGAAGGCCCCGCCGAGGCCGACGCGCTCGTGGAGCTCGCCGGGGATCCCGACATGCGGCCGCCGGTCGCACTGCTCGCCCACGCCGTGGACGACCCCGGGCGGGCCTCGTTCTGGCCGATGGCCGCGTTCTCGCCCGAGTGGGTCGCGATCCGCTGGGCCCTCGACCGGGGCGCCGCCGTCCGATTCATCGACCTGCCCGCCGCGTACAGCCTGGCCGCCGCCGACCCCACCTGGGACGACGGGGAGGAAGAGGTCTCCGGCAGCGGCCTGCGGATCGACCCGGTCGCCGAACTCGCCCGGGTCGCCGGGTACGAGGACGCCGAGCGCTGGTGGGAGGACGTCGTCGAACTGCGCGGCGACGACGACCCCACCGCCCCCTTCGAGGCCCTCGCCGAGGCGATGGGAGCGCTCCGCGAGGCCTACGGCCACGGCGGGCATCCCCGCGACCTCGTCCGCGAGGCCCATATGCGGATCCGGCTGCGCGCCGCCCGCAAGGAGTTCGGCGATGCCGTCGCCGTCGTCTGCGGCGCCTGGCACGTCCCCGCCCTCACCCGGAAGACCACCGTCGCCGCCGACCGGGCCCTGCTCAAGGGGCTGCCCAAGGTGAAGACCGAGATGACCTGGGTCCCCTGGACCCACCGCAGGCTCGCCCGCCGCTCGGGGTACGGCGCCGGGATCGAGGCGCCCGGCTGGTACGCACATCTCTTCGCCGCCCCCGACCGGCCCGTCGAGCGGTGGATGACCAAGGTCGCCGGACTCCTCAGGGCCGAGGACCACCTCGTCTCCTCCGCCCATGTCATCGAGGCCGTCCGGCTCGCCGAGACCCTCGCCGCGCTGCGCGGCCGCCCGTTCCCCGGCCTCGACGAGACGACCGACGCGGTCCGCGCCGTGCTCTGCGAGGGCTCCGACGTGCCGCTCGACCTCGTCCGGGACCGCCTCGTCGTCGGCGACGTCCTCGGCGAGGTCCCGGCCGGCGCCCCCGCCGTCCCCCTCCAGCGCGATCTGGCCCGCCGTCAGCGCACCCTGCGCCTCAAGCCCGAGGCCGCCGAGCGCGACCTCGATCTCGACCTCCGCAAGGACATGGACGGGGAGCGCAGTCGGCTGCTGCACCGGCTGCGGCTCCTCGGCGTCGGCTGGGGCGAACCGGCCGCCGGCCGTTCCGGCACCGGCACCTTCCGGGAGACCTGGCGGCTGCGCTGGGAGCCCGAGCTGCACGTCCAGGTCGCCGAGGCCGGCGTCTGGGGCACCACCGTCGAGGCCGCCGCCACCGCCCGCGCCAGGTCCCGGGCCCTGGGGGCGAAGGCCCTCGCCGACATCACCGCCCTCGCCGAGCAGTGCCTGCTCGCCGGGCTCACCGACGCGCTCCCCGTCGTCATGCGGGCGCTCGCCGACCGGGCCGCGCTCGACACCGACGTCGCCCGTCTCGCCCAGGCCCTCCCCGCCCTCGCCCGCTCCCTGCGCTACGGCGACGTCCGGGGCACCGACACGGCGGCCCTCGCCGAGGTCGCCGCCGGCCTCGCCGAACGGATCTGCGTGGGCCTGCCGCCCGCCTGCACGGGACTCGACACCGACGCGGCCGACGCCATGCGCGAGCGGATCGACGAGGTGCACCAGGCCCTCGGACTGCTCCCCGGAGCGGACGGGCTGGCCGACCGCTGGGCCGGCGTCCTGCGCCGGCTCGCCGACCGCGACCGGATCCCGGGCATCCTCAGGGGCCGCGCCGCCCGGCTCCTCCTGGACGAGGGCCGGCTCGCCGAGGACGAGGCCGCCCTCCTCATGAGCCGCGCCCTCTCGCCCGGCACCCCGCCGCCCGACGCCGCCGCCTGGATCGACGGCTTCGTCGGCGGAGCCTCGGGCGGCGGACTCCTCCTGGTCCACGACGAGCGGCTCCTCGGACTGGTCGACGACTGGCTGACGGGCGTCCCGGCGGAGGCGTTCACCGATGTCCTGCCGCTGCTGCGGCGCACCTTCTCCGGATACGAGCCGGGCGTCCGCCGCACTCTCGGCGAGCTGGTCGCCCGCGGCCCGCAGGCCGGCGGCCCCGGGCACACCACCCCCGGCGTCCCCGGTTTCGCGCCCGCCCCCGACCGGGACCGGGCGGACGCCGTCCTGCCCCTCCTCCACCTCGTCCTCGGCACGGAGGCCCTCGTATGAGCACCGGAACGACCACCGGCCCGACCACCGACGTGACCACAGGCCCGGCCGTCGACGCGACCACCGACGCGACCTCCGACGCGACCTCCGACGCGACCTCCGACGCGACCTCCGACGCGACCTCCGGCGCGACCTCCGGCGCGACCACCGACGTGACCACGGGTGCGGCGGCGGACGACGAGCGGCTGCGCCGCTGGCGGCTCGTCCTCGGCGGCGGGGAGGCCGACGGCACCGGCCGCGCGCTCACCGGCACCGACGCCGCCATGGACGGAGCCCTCACCGCGCTCTACGGCCGCAGGAACCAGGGCGGCGACCGCACCGGGCGGGACCGCTCGGCCGGGCTCGGGGCCTCCGCGCCCTCCGTCGCCCGCTGGCTCGGCGACATCCGTACGTACTTCCCCAGCTCCGTCGTCCAGGTCATGCAGCGCGACGCGATCGACCGCCTCGGCCTCGCCACCCTGCTCCTGGAGCCGGAGATGCTGGAGGCCGTCGAGGCGGACGTCCACCTCGTCGGCACCCTGCTCTCCCTCCACAAGGCCATGCCCGAGACGACCAGGGAGACCGCGCGGGCGGTCGTGCGCAAGGTCGTCGACGACCTGGAGAAGCGCCTCGCCACCCGCACCCGCGCGACCCTCACCGGCGCCCTCGACCGCTCCGCCCGGATCAGCCGCCCCCGCCACCGGGACATCGACTGGGACCGGACGATCCGCGCCAACCTCAAGAACTATCTGCCCGAGCACCGCACGGTCGTCCCCGAGCGGCTGATCGGCCACGGGCGTGCCTCGCAGGCGATACGGAAGGAGGTCGTGCTCTGCATCGACCAGTCCGGCTCCATGGCCGCCTCCGTCGTCTACGCCTCCGTCTTCGGCGCCGTACTCGCCTCCATGCGGTCGATCGCCACCCGGCTCGTCGTCTTCGACACCGCCGTCGTGGATCTGACCGACCGGCTCGACGACCCCGTCGACGTCCTCTTCGGCACCCAGCTCGGCGGCGGCACCGACATCAACCGCGCCCTCGCCCACTGCCAGTCGAAGATCACCCGCCCCGCCGACACCGTCGTCGTCCTCATCAGCGATCTGTACGAGGGAGGCATCCGCGACGAGATGCTGAAGCGGGTCGCGGCGATGAAGGCCTCCGGCGTCCAGTTCGTCGCACTGCTGGCCCTCTCCGACGAGGGCGCCCCGGCGTACGACCGCGACCACGCGGCGGCGCTCGCCGCGCTCGGCGCCCCGGCCTTCGCCTGCACCCCCGACCTGTTTCCGGAGATCATGGCCGCCGCCCTGGAGAAGCGCCCGCTACCGATGCCCGCGGCCTGACCCGACGACGGAATTCGTCGTCGCGGGACCACCCGCACGGGTGTCCCGGGCCTCACTGAGTCCCATATCACACACCTCTCCGAACGGCCCTCACCCGTGTTTCCGGCGCGTCGTGAGGGGCCGGGAGGCCAAGCCCCGCCTGCCGCCCGTGCCGCGCGCCGCCGCCGAGCACCCCCTACGGCAGACCCCGTGGCCCCTACAGCCTGTGACCCGTATCACCGCTCTGTTGGGATCTGTGATTTAGGGACCTACGTCCCTCGGCGATAACCTGCGAGACGGACATGCCGCGTCCACGGTCACCGTGTACGCCTCCCTTGTGACAGTGCAGTCACGTTGCCCTTCGCGGCACGCCCACGCAGACAACGAACCGCGATCATCAGAAAAGGGACGGACGCGCGTGGACCTGTTCGAGTACCAGGCGAGGGACCTCTTCGCCAAGCACGGTGTACCGGTGCTGGCCGGTGAAGTCATCGACACGCCTGAGGCGGCGCGCGAGGCCACCGAGCGTCTTGGCGGCAAGTCGGTCGTCAAGGCGCAGGTGAAGGTCGGTGGCCGCGGCAAGGCCGGCGGCGTCAAGCTGGCCGCCACCCCGGACGAGGCCGTCGCCCGCGCGACGGACATCCTCGGGATGGACATCAAGGGCCACACGGTCCACAAGGTGATGATTGCCGAGCTGTCCCCGGAGATCGAGGCGGAGTACTACGTCTCGTACCTCCTCGACCGCACCAACCGCACCTTCCTCGCCATGGCGTCGGTGCAGGGCGGCATGGACATCGAGGAGGTCGCGGAGAAGACCCCCGAGGCCCTCGCGAAGGTCCCGGTCAACGCCGTCGAAGGCGTGAACATCGAGAAGGCCCGCGAGATCGTGGCCCTGGCGAAGTTCCCGGCCGATGTGGCCGAGGGCGTCGCCGAGGCCATGGTGACCCTGTGGGACACCTTCGTCGCCGAGGACGCGCTCCTCGTCGAGGTGAACCCGCTGGTGAAGACCAAGGACGGCCGCATTCTGGCCCTGGACGGCAAGGTGTCTCTCGACGAGAACGCCGACTTCCGTCAGCCCGGCCACGAGGCGCTCGAGGACAAGGCCGCAGCCAACCCGCTCGAGGCTGCTGCCAAGGCCAAGAACCTCAACTACGTCAAGCTCGAGGGCGAGGTCGGCATCATCGGTAACGGTGCCGGTCTGGTCATGTCGACCCTGGACGTCGTCGCGTACGCCGGTGAGAACCACGGCGGCGTGAAGCCGGCCAACTTCCTCGACATCGGTGGCGGCGCCTCCGCCGAGGTCATGGCGAACGGCCTGGAGATCATCCTGGGCGACCCGGACGTCAAGTCCGTGTTCGTCAACGTCTTCGGTGGCATCACCGCCTGTGACGAGGTCGCCAACGGCATCGTCCAGGCCCTGGAGCTTCTCGCCTCCAAGGGCGAAGAGGTCACCAAGCCGCTGGTCGTGCGCCTCGACGGCAACAACGCGGAGCTGGGTCGCAAGATCCTGTCGGACGCGAACCACCCGCTCGTGCAGCGCGTGGACACCATGGACGGCGCGGCCGACAAGGCCGCCGAGCTCGCGGCTGCGAAGTAAGGGACGAGGTCAGAACACCATGGCTATCTTCCTGACCAAGGACAGCAAGGTCATCGTCCAGGGCATGACCGGTGCCACGGGCATGAAGCACACCAAGCTCATGCTGGGTGACGGCACCAACATCGTCGGTGGCGTGAACCCGCGCAAGGCCGGCACGACCGTCGACTTCGACGGCACCGAGGTCCCGGTCTTCGGCTCCGTCGCCGAGGCGATGAAGGAGACCGGCGCCAACGTCTCGGTCCTCTTCGTCCCGCCGGCGTTCGCGAAGGCCGCCGTGGTCGAGGCGATCGACGCCGAGATCCCGCTGGCCGTCGTCATCACCGAGGGCATCGCGGTCCACGACTCCGCCGCCTTCTGGGCGTACGCGCAGGCGAAGGGCAACAAGACCCGCATCATCGGCCCGAACTGCCCCGGTCTCATCACCCCGGGCCAGTCCAACGCCGGCATCATCCCGGGCGACATCACGAAGCCGGGCCGCATCGGCCTGGTCTCGAAGTCCGGCACGCTGACGTACCAGATGATGTACGAGCTCCGTGACATCGGCTTCTCGTCCGCCGTCGGCATCGGTGGCGACCCGGTCATCGGCACCACGCACATCGACGCCCTCGCGGCGTTCGAGGCGGACCCCGACACCGACCTGATCGTCATGATCGGTGAGATCGGCGGCGACGCCGAGGAGCGTGCGGCCGACTTCATCAAGGCCAACGTCACCAAGCCGGTCGTCGGCTACGTCGCGGGCTTCACCGCGCCCGAGGGCAAGACCATGGGCCACGCCGGCGCCATCGTCTCCGGCTCCTCCGGCACCGCCCAGGCGAAGCAGGAGGCCCTTGAGGCCGCCGGCGTCAAGGTCGGCAAGACGCCGACCGAGACGGCCAAGCTGGCGCGCGCGATCCTCGCGGGCTGAAGCAGCCGGTAGCCGCGGGATGCCGCGGTAGCTGTACGAGAGGGCCCCGCCCCCGCCCGGTCACCCGGGCGAGGGGCGGGGCCCTCTCGTATGCGGCGGCTGCCCGCCGGTGGTCATTCGGCGGCCGGGATCAGCCGCTCCGGGCCCGGGTTCGGTTCGGAGCGCAGCCTGTCGCGGAGCTCCAGGTCCTCCGGGCGGAGCTTCTGCGGGCCGCCGCGGACCGGGACGCCGTTGACGGTCTCGCCGGGGGCGTTCACCGGGATGTAGCGGGTCGGCGCGGTCGCCGCCGTGAAGCCCGTGACACCGATGAGGACCGCCGTCACCCCCAGCACCGCGCGCGTCCACGTCCGCATCCGGTGCTCGCTGCCGCCCCGGATCGTGCGGGCCGCCGGGAGGGTCGTCGTCGGCGCCTCCGTGACCAGCGCGCCGAGCCGCTCGTGCAGGGCGTCGGGATCGGCGAGCTCCGGGACCCGCTTCGCGAGGACCGTACGGGCGTGCATCAGCCGGTTGGCCGCGGCGGGGGTGCTCGCCTCGGTCTCGGCGGCCGTCTCCGGCAGGTCGAGCCCGAGCCCGTCGTAGAGCAGGACGGTACGACGGTACGGAGCCGGCAGTTCGAGGAGTGCGGTGAGCAGCGCCCGCCGGCCCGCCTCGGTGGGCGGGGCGTCGGGGTGCTTGTGGGTACGACGCAGCCGGTGCCAGGGGGAGAGGGCGTACTCGTACGCCGTCGCCCGCACCCAGCCCACCGGGTCCGCGTCGACGGCGACCTCGGGCCAGTGCTCCCAGGCCCGGTGGAAGGCCTGCTCGACGGACTCCCGGGAGAGCCGCCGCCGGCCGGTCAGCAGATACGTCTGGTGGACGAGACCGGGTGCCGCGTGCGCGTACAGCGCGTCGAACGCCTCCTCGGGGGTGAGCCCCGGTACGGCGGGGGGCCCGACGGGCCTCTCCTCCGCGAACCGCGGGGCCTCGGCCGCGACCGGTTTCAGCCGTTCCTGCGGCCTCGGGGCGCCTTTGCGGGCCGGGCCCGCGGCGATGACCGGGGACGGGGAGGGGGCCTTCGGCGGCTTGGCGGCCCGCTTGGCCGCGGCCTTGGGCCGGACGTTCGCCGTGGGGTCGGGCGCCTGTGCCTGCGGTTTCGCCGGGGCCTGCGGCCGTACGGGTGACGGTGGCCAGGACAGGGGCTCCGCCTCCTTCTCCGCAGCGGGCGAAGGGGCCGACGGGGAAGCGGTCGACGAGTCCGCGGAGCCCGGCGCGTCGCCGGGCCCGTACGTGCCGAGCAGCTTCGCGTACGCCTCGCGCTTGCGGCCCCGTGGTGCCGAACGCCCGGTCTCCCATGCCTTGACCGTGGCCTTCGTGACGCCCATGGCCTCGGCGACCTGCTCCTCGCTCAGGGCGAGGGCCTCACGCAACCTGCGCCGCTCCTTCGGGGGCGGCAGGGTGACGGAGGATGCGGAATCCGCGGTGCTCCGGCTCATCGGTGTCGACCTCCCGCAGAGCTGCTGTGGGCGGAAAAGTACATAAACGTATCTTGAGCGACACAACGGAGGTTTGCCTGTTACGCGGCAAAAGCGCGTGTCGTTGGCAGCATGACCCCGTGACCCATGTGACCGAGCACCCCCTGGTCCAGGGCGGCCGTTCCGCCGCGCTCGCCACCGCCTGCGTCCGGGGCGGGGTCGCCGCCGGGCTCGGACTCGGCGCCCTCGCGGTCCTGGTGATCGCCGGCTGGATCAGCTCCCCGTACCCCGACAGCGGCCCCGGCGGCGCCCTGCACCTGGCCGCCGGGCTCTGGCTGCTCGCGCACGGCGTGGACCTCGTCCGTACGGACACCCTGTCCGGACTGCCCGCGCCCCTCGGCATCGTGCCGATGTTCCTGGCCGTCCTGCCCGTCTGGCTCGTCCACCGGGCTGCCCGCGACACCCTCGACGTGGCCGACGGCGGCGACCGGCGGCCCCCCTCCGCGAGCGGCGCCGTCGGCGCCGTGGCCGGCGGATACCTGCTGGTCGCCGCCGCGGTCGTGGTCTACAGCGAGAGCGGCCCGCTTCCCGCCGAGCGGCTCAGCGCCGGGTTCTGGCTGCCCGCCGTCGTGGTGGGCGCGGCCGGGGCGGGCGTCTGGACGGCGTTCGGACGCCCCCTCCCCGAACAGCGCCAGGCGGCCGCCGCCCTGCGGGCGGCCGGGCTCGGGCTCGTCACGCTGCTCGGCGGCGGCGCGGTCGTCGCGGCGGTCTCGCTGGCCTGGCACGCGGGCGAGGCGCAGGCCGCGTACGCGGGTCTCACGGGGGAGTGGTCGGGGCGGGTGGCGGTGCTGCTGCTGGTCCTCGCGCTGCTGCCGAACATGGCCGTCTGGGGAGCGGCGTACGGGCTCGGGCCGGGCTTCAGCCTCGGCACGGGCGCGTTCGCGACCCCGCTGGGCCTCGTCGGCGACCCGGCCGTGCCGCCCTTCCCACTGCTCGCCGCGCTGCCCGACGACGGGCGCGGCGGCTGGATGCACGGGGCGGCCGCGGCGGTGCCGCTCGCCGCCGTGCTGCTCCAGGGGGGCCGGGTGGGCCGCTCGGCGCGGACCTGGACGACCCGGGACACGGCGCTGACGGCGCTGGGCGCGGCCTGGGGCTGCGGTGCGGTGGCCGCCGTGCTCTCGGCCGCGGCGGGCGGCCCGCTCGGCACGGCCAGGCTGTCGGCGTTCGGCCCGGTGTGGTGGCAGACCGGTGCGGCGACGGTCCTGTGGGGTGCCTGCGTCGGGGTGCCGGTGGCCCTGGGGGTACGGGCCTGGGGCCGGCGCGTCCCGCGCCCGAAGCGCCTGCCGGCGGAGGCCTCGGGCGTGACGGTGCGGGCGGTGGCGGCCGCGCCCACGGGGCCCGTGACCCGCCCCGTGGCCGCTGCCGGTCCCGTACCCCCGCCGGCCCCGTCCACCCCGGACGGGACGGAAGGCGAGGGGGCGCAGCCGAACACGCCCCCGACGGCCCCCGCCGGGAGAACGGCCGGGGCGAAGACGAGCGTCGCCGACCTCCGGCTCGACGACGACCCGCCGTACGACAGCTACGACAGCTACGACCCGTACGGCGACTCCGCCTTCGAGCCCTACGACTACCTTCCGGCAGCCTGGGAACCCGGGCCGCCCCCGCCCCCGGCGCCGTCCGCCGACTAGGGGCTTGTCCGCCGCGCTACTCCCGGACCCCGAAGCCCGCGCGCAGCGGCTTCGGCAGGAGGTCGTTGCAGGCCAGCTGGCCGGCGTGGGTGAGGGCGTCGTCACGGCACTCGTAGAAGTCGCTGTAGACGAGCTGCATCGTGAAGCCCACGGCGACGATCATCAGGGCCACGCTCGCCGCGACCAGACCGCTGATCGCGGCCGTCCGCATCGAGCGGAGCGGGGCCGCCGTGGCGCCCTGCCCCGAAGGCCGGCCCGCGGGCTGCCCCGCGACCTGTCCCGAGGGCTGGGACGCCGGCCCGGCCGCCGACTGTGATGTCGGCGACAGCCCCTCGGCCGGCTTCGGCTTGGCGCGCAGCGAGCTGATCGCCCAGTAGACGCCCAGGGCGCCGAGCAGCAGCGCCAGTTCCGGGATCTCGAAGATGGCGAAGAAGAAGGCCCACATGCCGGCGAGGATCGCGTACCGCGCGCGGCGCTGCGCCGGGTCCGTCGGGTCCCAGCGGAGCCCCCGTCCTCCGGTGCCGCCCTGGCCGGGCCCACCCTGTCCGGGTCCGCCCTCCGGTCCTCCCTGGCCGCCGCCCTGGCGCTCGGGCCCACGGCCGAAGCCGTCGTTCGAGCGGCCCGGCTGGCGCGGGCTCCAGCGGCCGTCGGACGGCCCCGACGACCCGGAGTCCCCGGACGATTCGTCGTCCGAGCCCTCCGGTCGCCGCGGCTGCCACGGCTGATCCGGCCGGCCCTCGGGCGGCGGCGCGAACGGGTTGTTGTCGTCGGTGGACTGGCGTTCCGGCATCTGCTGAACGTCTTCCCTCTGTCGTCGCGACCACGGCCGCACCCGTGGTCTCCGCTGCTGTCTCGTCCGCTGCCGTTCGTGTTCTCGACCGGTGCTGGTCGGGTGCGCGTCCGGCGTCGGACCTTGACGCTACCGCCCTGCTCCGCCCCCGTCCCGTGGGGGCCGTCCGGTGTGCCGGTATCGTTGCTGACGGTCGAGCCATTCGTAGGGTTCCCCGTATCGAGCGGCACGATTCGTTCGTACGACCGTACAAACACCACGGAAAGAGTGACCCAGTGGCTGCCGCCCGCCTCGTCGTCCTGGTCTCCGGTTCCGGTACCAATCTGCAGGCCCTCCTCGACGGCATCGCCGCGGACCCCGAGGGCTACGGCGCGGAGATCGTCGCCGTCGGCGCCGACCGCGACGGCATCGCAGGTCTGGAGCGCGCCGAGCGCGCCGGACTGCCGACCTTCGTCTGCCGGGTCAAGGACCACGCCACCCGCGAGGAGTGGGACCGCGCCCTCACCGAGGCCACCGCCGCGTACGAGCCGGATCTCGTCGTCTCGGCCGGCTTCATGAAGATCGTCGGCAAGGAGTTCCTCGCCCGCTTCGGTGGCCGGGTCGTCAACACCCACCCGGCTCTGCTGCCCAGTTTTCCCGGTGCCCACGGGGTGCGTGACGCCCTCGCCTACGGCGCGAAGGTCACCGGGTGCACCGTCCACTTCGTCGACGACGGTGTCGACACCGGCCCGATCATCGCCCAGGGCGTGGTCGAGGTGCGGGACGAGGACGATGAAGCCGCTCTGCACGAGCGCATCAAGGAAGTCGAGCGCTCACTGCTCGTCGACGTCGTGGGGCGCCTCGCCCGGCACGGCTATCGCATTGAGGGACGAAAGGTTCATGTCGGTGAAAACGGACACGGTTAAGCCCATCCGCCGCGCGCTGGTCAGCGTCTACGACAAGACGGGGCTCGAGGAGCTGGCCCGCGGTCTGCACGAGGCCGGTGTCGAGCTCGTCTCCACCGGCTCCACGGCCGGGAAGATCGCCGCCGCCGGTGTGCCGGTCACCAAGGTCGAGGAGCTGACCGGCTTCCCCGAGTGCCTGGACGGCCGCGTCAAGACCCTCCACCCGCGCGTGCACGCCGGCATCCTCGCCGACCTGCGCCTGGAGTCGCACCGCGAGCAGCTCGCCGAGCTCGGCGTGGAACCCTTCGACCTGGTCGTCGTGAACCTCTACCCGTTCAAGGAGACCGTCGCCTCCGGCGCCACTCCCGACGAGTGCGTCGAGCAGATCGACATCGGCGGCCCGTCGATGGTTCGCGCCGCGGCCAAGAACCACCCGTCCGTGGCGATCGTCACCAGCCCCGAGCGGTACGCCGACGTCCTCGCGGCCGTCAAGAGCGGCGGCTTCGACCTGACCGCGCGCAAGCGGCTGGCGGCCGAGGCCTTCCGGCACACCGCCGCGTACGACGTGGCCGTCGCCTCCTGGTTCGCCGACGACTACGCGGCCGCCGACGAGTCGGGCCTCCCCGACTTCCTGGGCGCCACGTACGAGCGGAACAACGTCCTGCGCTACGGCGAGAACCCCCACCAGGGCGCCGCGCTGTACGTCGACGGCACGGGCGGCCTCGCCGAGGCCGAGCAGCTGCACGGCAAGGAGATGTCGTACAACAACTACACGGACACCGACGCCGCGCGCCGGGCCGCGTACGACCACACCGAGCCCTGCGTCGCGATCATCAAGCACGCCAACCCGTGCGGCATCGCGATCGGCGCCGACGTCGCCGAGGCCCACCGCAAGGCGCACGCCTGTGACCCGCTGTCCGCGTTCGGCGGCGTCATCGCCGTCAACCGCCCCGTCTCGGTCGCGATGGCCGAGCAGGTCGCGGAGATCTTCACCGAGGTCATCGTCGCCCCGGCGTACGAGGACGGGGCCGTCGAGGTCCTCGCCAAGAAGAAGAACATCCGTGTGCTCAAGGCGGACGGCGCCCCGAGCAACCCGGTCGAGGTCAAGCCGATCGACGGCGGCGCGCTGCTCCAGGTCACCGACCGCCTCCAGGCCGAGGGCGACGACCCGGCGAACTGGACCCTGGCGACGGGCGAGGCCCTGTCCGCGGAGGAGCTCGCCGAGCTCGCCTTCGCCTGGAAGGCCTGCCGCGCGGTCAAGTCCAACGCGATCCTGCTCTCCAAGGACGGCGCCTCGGTCGGCGTCGGCATGGGTCAGGTCAACCGCGTCGACTCCGCGAAGCTCGCGGTCGAGCGGGCGGGCGAGGAGCGTGCGCGCGGCTCCTACGCCGCCTCGGACGCCTTCTTCCCCTTCCCGGACGGCCTGGAGATCCTCACCGCGGCCGGCGTGAAGGCGGTCGTGCAGCCGGGCGGCTCGATGCGGGACGAGCTGGTGGTCGAGGCCGCGAAGAAGGCGGGCGTGACGATGTACCTCACGGGGACGCGCCACTTCTTCCACTGAGTCGTGGCGGCCACTGAGCCGTCACAGCGACTGAGCCGTGCCGGCGACGGGCGGCCCGCCGACCCCCCTCCGGGGGTGTCGGCGGGCCGCCCGTCGGCGTTTCCATTGTGGGAGCTGAAGCTGTTGGCCGCGGGGCCGTTGTCGCTGAGCTTGTTGTCCCAGAGGTCGGCGGCGTGCGCGTGCGTCACGTAGTCGTGGCGGGGAGCCCACACGCAGAAGTCGACCAGGTCGTTTCCGGCGGGCAGCACGACCCGGGAGAACTCGAACGGCACGGGCGCTTCGACCCGGCCCGGAGCGATCTTGATGTGCTCCCCGGCGCCCTCCGGGTTCTCCACGACGTACGTCGAGGCCGGGCTGAAGTTGCTCAGCGTCCAGTGGTTCCCGGTGGCTCTCAGCTCTCCGGCGGTACGCGACACCCCGGGGTGCGGGATGCCCAGGTGACGCCGTTCGCCGCCGGCGCCCGCGTGGGGGGAGGTACGGCCGAAGTGGAGTCGTTAGCCGGGTGCCGGCCTGACCTGGTCTCCGGAGGCGGCGGTCGCTGCGGGCACCGCGATGATGCTGTACATGACGCTTCCCTTTCCCCGAGGTCTGCGCCGCCAGGCCAGGAAGGGCCGATCAACGAATGAAGAACGTCACCGAGGGTTTCCGGGGCGCCACAGCGGGCCAGGGAGGCCCGGAAGGCGCGTGCGGCGGGGGATCCGCCGATCGAGTGGACTCTGGTCTAATGGGTTGCTCTTTTGTCGACCACTGGTAGTGGGGGCGTGGTGTTGGACGTACAGAACAGGTCCGCCGAGGAGGCCGACACCGGCACTCCGGGCGCCGCCGGCACCGAGTCGCCGGACGGCCTCGCGCCGGCCCCCCTCCGCCCGTACCTGATCCTCGCGGGCGTCCTGTGCGGCCTGTACTTCCTCTACTCCTGGGTGCAGTACGCGCACTTCCGCACCCCGTCCTGGGACCTCGGGATCTTCGGGCAGTCCGTCAGGGCGTACGCCGAGTTCCGGGCCCCGGTCGTCGACATCAAGGGCCCCGGCTTCCACATACTCGGCGACCACTTCAGCCCCGTCACGGCGCTCCTCGCGCCGCTGTACTGGGTCTGGTCCTCGCCGGTCTCGCTGCTCTTCGCCCAGGCCGCGCTCTTCGCCCTCGGCGCCGTCGTCGTCGGCCGCACCACCCAGCAGATCCTCGGCAGCCGGGCCGCCGGCATCGGCCTCGCACTCGCGTACGGGCTCTCCTGGGGGCTCCAGGAAGCCGTCAAGTCCGACTTCCACGAGATCGCCTTCGCCGTCCCCATGCTCGCCCTGACCTGCCGGGCCCTGCTCCTCGGGCGCTGGACCGCGGCCGCCGCCTGGGCCGCCCCGCTCGCCCTCGTCAAGGAGGACATGGGCCTGACCGTCTCGATGGTCGGCGTCGTCCTCTTCCTGAAGGGGCAGAAGCGACTCGGCGCGGCCCTGGCCGGCTTCGGCGCGGCGGCGTTCGCGCTGACCGTCCTCGTCCTGATCCCGGCGGCGAGCCGGGTCGGCGAGTACGACTACTGGTCGAAGATCGAGAAGACCGGGCAGGGCACCGAGACCTCCTTCGGGCAGGTCATCGGCGACGCGCTCACCTCGGGCGAGCGCTGGGAGATGGTGGTCTTCCTGCTCGCGATCACCGGCTTCCTCGCCCTGCGCTCCCCGCTGATCCTGCTCGTGCTGCCCACGCTCGGCTGGCGCTTCCTCTCCCAGGACCCCAACCACTGGGGCATGCACTGGCACTACAGCGCCATCCTCATGCCGGTGGTCTTCCTGGCCCTGGTGGACGGCGTGCGGTCCGTGCGCACCTCCCCGCGCGCGTGGCTCGCCTCGTACGGGAAGGTCGTCATCCCGGTGGCGACGGCGGTCGCGCTGGTGCTCGCCGCGAACCTGCCGCTGCGGGAGCTGACGAAGCCGGAGACGTACCGGACGGACATCCGGGCCGAGCAGGCGCGGGCGGCGGTCGACGCGGTGCCGGAGGGCGCGAGCGTGGAGGCGGACGTCTCGCTCCTCGCCCACCTCACGGCGGACCACCGGGTCTACTGGGTCGGCACGTCGAAGGGCGCCACCCCGGACTATCTCGCCTTCGATCTGCGCGGCTGGTCGCAGCAGGTCACGGACCCCGAGCAGCTGGCTTCGCAACTGCATCCGGAGGCGCGGTACGAGATCACCCACCGCTCGGACGGCTTCGCGGTCCTCAAGCGGGTCTGACGCGCTGGACGTGGCTGGGGCCCGGTTCCGTACGGAACCGGGCCCCAGCCACGTGTGGATCAGTACTGCTGCTTGTTGCGGTTGAACCAGGCCGAGCCGTCCGACTTCGCCACGAAGACGATGATCAGGACGCCGAGGGCGAGGCTCACGATGCCGAGCGGCAGCGAGAAGAGGCTGAACACCACGGCGAACGCGGCCCAGACGATGGTGCCGATCCGGACGCCGCTGCCGCCGGACTTGAACTTGGCGGCGAGCACCATGCCGAGCACGGCGAAGATGAGCGAGACGATGCCCGCGCCGATCAGGATGCCCTGACCCAGGTCGCCGAACGCCTCGGCGTCGGCGGACGAGGCGCCCGACTTCTCGAGCTCGCTGTCGACAGCGAAGGAGAGGCCGATCGCCGCGATGCCGCCGAGCACGTTGAACGCGCCCAGGATCCACAGCATCACGCGCGCGGCCTTCACACCACCGGGCATCTCCATGGCCATGCCCGGGTAGCCGCCCCCGCCGTACGGGGAGACCGGCGGAGCCGCCGGGTAGCCGTAGCCCTGCTGCGGCGGCACGCCCTGGGGGGCCTGCTGCGGGTAGCCGTATCCGGGCTGCTGGCCCTGGCCCTGCCCCTGCGGCTGGCCGTACGGGTTGTTCGGGTCACCGAAGCTCATCGCGGGTTTCCTCCGTGAATTTTCTCTGTGCGGGGACGACGCGGCCCGCGCGGAGGACTTTCTCGGGATGTGAGCGGATTCCCCCCGGCACTTTCCGCGGTACTTCGCCGATCATCGTGGTCGCTTGGTCGACTTTTTGTCCAGTCGATACGCATCGGAGTTGTGCAAGTGCAACCCGTAGCTCCGTGTGATCGGCTGCCCGGCACGAGCGAATTGGAACAAGGCGGGGGTCATCCGGGAGGATGTCTCCATGAGCGCCCAGATTCTCGATGGCAAGGCCACCGCAGCCGCGATCAAGTCCGATCTGACCGTCCGTGTGGCGGCCCTCAAGGAGCAGGGCATCACACCCGGACTCGGCACCGTCCTGGTCGGCGACGACCCGGCGAGCCACAAGTACGTGGCCGGCAAGCACCGCGACTGCGCGCAGGTCGGCCTCGCCTCGATCCAGCGCACGCTGCCCGCCACCGCCACCCAGGAGGAGATCGAGGCGGTCGTACGAGAGCTCAACGAGGACCCGGCCTGCACGGGCTACATCGTGCAGCTCCCGCTCCCCAAGGGCATCGACGAGAACCGCATCCTGGAGCTGATGGACCCGGCCAAGGACGCCGACGGACTGCACCCGACCAACCTCGGCCGGCTCGTCCTCAACGAGCCCGCCCCGCTGCCCTGCACGCCGAACGGCGTCATCACGCTGCTCCGCGCGCACGGCGTGGAGATCAACGGCGCGGAGGTCGTGGTCGTCGGCCGCGGTGTCACCATCGGCCGCCCGATGCCGCTCATCCTCACCCGCCGCTCCGAGAACGCGACCGTGACCCAGTGCCACACCGGCACCCGGGACCTGTCGGCGCACCTGCGGAACGCCGACATCATCGTCGCGGCGGCCGGTGTGCCGCACCTGATCAAGCCCGAGGACGTGAAGCCGGGCGCGGCCGTCCTCGACGTCGGCGTCTCCCGCAACGGCGAGGGCAAGATCGTCGGCGATGTGGACCCGGGCGTCTCCGAGGTGGCCGGCTGGATCTCCCCGAACCCCGGCGGCGTCGGCCCGATGACCCGCGCCCAGCTCCTCGTCAACGTCGTCGAGGCCGCCGAGCGCGCGGCCGCGGCGCTCTGACGTGACCCCCGGGACCCCGGGCACAGCCGGGACCCCGGACGGGGCGGCCGACGGCCCGTCGCAGAACGGGAGCGCCCGCGCCTCGGGCTCGCGTGCCTCGGGCTCCGGCGCCGCGGCCGGGGGCGCTTCGAACGGTGGTGCCTCGACCGGTGGTGCCACGGCCTGGAAGCGGCCCGCGCCCAGCCTCACCACCGACACCGCGCGGCCCGAGGGCGGCGGCAGGGCGGCTCCCGGCGACGCCCCGGCGCCCGCCCGTCAGTGGCCGCTGCTCACCGTGCTCGGTCTCGCCGGGCTCGGTCTGCTCGTGGTCGGGACGGACGCCTTCTGGCAGTCGTTCCGCATCGGCACGATGCTGGTCGGCGCGGCGCTCCTCGTGGGGGCCGTGCTGCGCCGGGTACTGCCCTCGGTGGGCATGCTCGCCGTACGGTCCCGCTTCACGGACATGATCACGTACGGGGTCATGGGTGGCCTGATCGTGCTGCTCGCGCTCATGGTGCAGCCGGCGCCCTGGCTGAAGATCCCGTTCCTGGAGGACGTCCTCCATCTGACGGTCACCTGACGGTCGCCTGACGTCCGGACGCCCCGGACGGCAGGTGGCGCGGCGCCCGCCCTCTCCCCCGTGGGAGGGCGGGCGCCGCTGCGATTAAGGGTCATGTACGTGCCAAGGCTGGTTCAAGGCCCGACAGGCCGCTGTGGCACGGAAGTGACCATTCCGGTACCTCGGCTGCTCATCCGGGGCGCGCATCGTCCCCGGACCTGCCATCCTTCGGTGGAGCAGGGGAGGCGCGGGAGGCGCGGGACGAGGGGGACCACCATGCCTGGCTGGAAGGCGCTGCCGGAGGAACTCGATCCGGACGTCCGAGCGTTCACGGAACGACTCCGTCGTCTCATCGACCGCAGCGGCCTCGGCGTCACGGCCGTCGCCGAGCGCACCGGGCACGAACGGTCCGCATGGGACACGTATCTGAATGCCCGTCAGTCCGTGCCCCGGGGCGCCGTCGTGGCGCTCGCCGAGGTGACCGGAAGCGACCCGGCGGCCCTCGCGGCCGACTGGGAGCGCGCGGAGCGCGTCTGGGCCCGGGCCGCCGCGCCGGTCGGGGGCGGGGGCAGGGACGGGGATGGGGACGGGGGCGGCGAGCGCCGGCCCGAGCCCGAGCCCGAGCCCGAGCCCGAGCCCGAGCCCGAGCCCGAGCCCGAGGACGGCGACGGCGGCTTCCGCCACGGTCCCGGTGGTGACGACCGCACCATGGAGATCCGGCGCCTGGACCGGCCCCGCCCGGCAGCGCCGCACCCGGCCTCCGGCGCACCGCCGCACCGGTCGCCCGCCGCCGGCTCACCGGCCTCTGATGTACGCGCCCCCGGCACCCCTGCCCCCGGCGCCGCCGTGCCCCCGCCCCGTAACCCCGCCCCCGCCTCCGACGCGCCTCCCGCGCGCACCCCCGACTCCGGCCGCCGCAAGGTCCTGCTCACCGTCACCGGCGTCATCGGTGCGCTGCTCGTCGTCACCGCCGCCCTGCTCCTCGTCGACCTCGGTGGTTCCGAGGGCCCGGGCGAGGGCGACAAGGCGGCCGCCCCGCCCACCACCACCGCCCCGCCCACCACCAGGCCCGCCGACCTGCCCCCGGGCGTGCAGTGCGCGGGACCCGACTGCACGGGCCGGGACCCGGAGGCCATGGGGTGCGGCGGCCCCCTCGCCATCACCGTCGCCCGTGCCGTCGTCGGCTCCGCACAGGTCGAGGTCCGCTACAGCGAGACCTGCGGGGCGGCCTGGGCCCGGCTCACCGGCGGCGCGCCCCGGGACACGGTGACGATCCGCGCCGGGGACGCCGAGCGGCGCGCGACCGTCGCCGCCGGCACCGACACGGTGGCGACGGAGACCGACGCGTACACGCCGATGGTCGCCGTCGCCACCGGCACGGCCGCACGGGCCTGCGGGCAGCTCGCCGACGGCAGCGAAGGCTGCACCACCGGCCGGTGAACGCCTGCACGGACGGGTGACCGCGGCCGCGCGGACGGGCGGCAGTGAGCCGGACCACAAGGGGGTGGGGATTCACCGGGGCCCGGGTCGGATAGCCTGACCGCTGGATATCTCTTCATGTCGAGACACCGATCGATCAAGAGAGCTATCCCGCACCAGGGGCAGGGACCCCCACCGCCAGCTGTCTTACGGAGATCGCCATGACCCGCACTCCCGTGAATGTCACCGTGACCGGCGCGGCCGGCCAGATCGGCTACGCGCTGCTCTTCCGCATCGCCTCCGGCCACCTGCTCGGCGCGGACGTGCCGGTCAAGCTGCGCCTCCTCGAGATCCCGCAGGGCGTGAAGGCCGCCGAGGGCACCGCCATGGAGCTCGACGACTGTGCCTTCCCGCTGCTCAAGGGCATCGACATCTTCGACGACCCGAACAAGGGCTTCGAGGGCGCCAACGTCGCGCTGCTCGTCGGCGCCCGCCCGCGTACGCAGGGCATGGAGCGCGGCGACCTGCTCGCCGCCAACGGCGGCATCTTCAAGCCGCAGGGCCAGGCCATCAACGCCCACGCCGCGGACGACATCAAGGTCCTCGTCGTCGGCAACCCGGCCAACACCAACGCGCTGATCGCCCAGCAGTCCGCCCCGGACGTGCCGGCCGAGCGCTTCACCGCCATGACCCGCCTGGACCACAACCGCGCGCTGACGCAGCTGGCCCAGAAGACCGGCGCCTCGGTCGAGGACATCAAGCGCCTCACCATCTGGGGCAACCACTCGGCGACCCAGTACCCGGACATCTTCCACGCGGAGATCGCCGGCAAGAACGCCGCCGAGGTCGTCAACGACGAGGCGTGGCTGGCCGACACCTTCATCCCGACCGTCGCCAAGCGCGGCGCCGCGATCATCGAGGCCCGTGGCGCGTCCTCCGCCGCCTCGGCCGCGAACGCCGCCATCGACCACGTCCACACCTGGGTCAACGGCACCGCCGCGGGCAACTGGACCTCCATGGGCATCCCGTCGGACGGCTCGTACGGCGTCCCGGAAGGTCTCATCTCCTCCTTCCCCGTCACCTGCACCGACGGCACGTACGAGATCGTCCAGGGCCTGGAGATCAACGACTTCTCGCGCGGCCGCATCGACGCCTCGGTGAAGGAGCTCTCCGAGGAGCGCGACGCGGTCCGCGAGCTCGGCCTCATCTGAGTCCAGGCTCCACGCGCCCGGCGCCCCCGAACCGTACGACCGACCGTACGGCTCGGGGGCGCCGTTTTTCATGCTCCGGAACAGGGCCCCAAGTCGGCCGTAGGCTGGGCTGGTTGAGCGTCAGAGGCGCCAGAGGTGCCAGAGGCATCGGCTGCATCGGAGGAATCGTGACCGGGACCGGGAACACGGCGGGTGGCATCCACGTCACCAACACCGGGGGCAACGTCACCATCGGCGACCACAACACCGTCACCAGCACGGGGCACGGGGTCCCGGCTGCCCGCGACCCGCAGCAGGAGGAGCTCCTCCAGGCCATCCGGCGGCTCCGTGCCGACCTCGGCGGAGTCGTCCCCACGGAGCGGACGGCCGCCCTGGACGGCGAACTCTCCGAGGCCGAGGAGGAGATCGAGAGCACGGGCCGCGCGGACGCGGGCCGGCTCACCCGGGTGCGCCGCGCCCTCACGGACGCGGGCACGGTGACCGGGATCCTCGCCTCGGGCGTGGCCGTCGGCCAGGCGGCCGGCGCGCTGCTCGGCGGCTGAGGCGAGCGGGGCGCCGGGCGGGGCGCCGGGCGGGGCGCCGGGCGGGGCTGGGGCCACGCGGGCGCTGCTCGGTGGTTGGGGCGAGCGGGCTGCCACGCGGGGCCGGGGCCGCGCGGGCGCTGCTCGGCGGCTGGGGCGAGCGGGCTGCCGTGCGGCGCTGGGGCGAGCGGGCTGCCGTGCGGCGCTGGGGCGAGCGGGGTGCTGCGCCGGGGGTGCCGGCGGGTGCCTCAACCCGCCGTGTTCCCACGGAGCTTCGCCGCCAGCGCGGCCAGGTCGTCCCGCGCGCGCAGGAGCAGGCCGTCGCCGAAGGTGATCCGGGTCGCGCCGAGCCGGCCCAGCTCCGCGAAGGACGGGCCGCCGTCCGGGGCGGCCAGCACGTTGAGCGGGAGGTCGCCGAGGGCGGCGCGCAGGGCCGGGAGGTCCGCGGGCGGGGCGGCGATCGGGTAGACGCAGTCCGCCCCGGCCTCCGCGTAGAGCCGGGCGCGGGCGACCGCCGCCTCCAGCGGTTCGGACGTCCCGCGGATGTACGCGTCCACGCGCGCGTTGACGAAGAGTCCGGGTCCCGCCGCGGCCCGTACCTCCGCCAGCCATGCGGCGTGCGCCCGCGGGTCCTTGAGCTCACCGCTCGGCCCGGTGTCCTCCAGGTTCACGCCGACGGCCCCCGACTCCCGTACGCGCTCCACCAGTTCGGGCGCCGGCAGCCCGTAGCCGCCCTCCAGGTCCGCCGTCACGGGCACGGAGACGGCCCGGACGATCCGCGTCACTGCGGCGAACATCTCGGCCACCGGGGTCGCCCCGTCCTCGTACCCGAGGGAGGCGGCGATCCCGGCGCTCGGCGTCGCGAGCGCCGGGAAGCCGGCCGCCTCGAACGCGCGGGCGCTCACCGCGTCCCACGGACCGGGCAGCACCAGCGGATCGCCGGCCGTCCGGTCCCGGTGGAGGTCGCGCAGGACCCGGGCCGCCGAGCCCCCGGCCCCGCTCCCGGCCCCGCCCCCGGACCCGCTCATGCGCTGCGCGGGGTGTAGTGGCCGGGCGTCATCCGGGTGGTGACGCCGATCCGGTTCCAGGCGTTGATGACGACGATCGCGCTGATGACGCGGGCGAGCTCGGTCTCGTCGAACTGCTCGGCGGCGCGGGCGTACACCTCGTCGGGGACGAAGCCGTCGGTGAGGACGGTGACGGACTCGGTCAGCGCGAGGGCGGCGAGCTCCCGCTCGGTGTAGAAGTGCCGGGACTCCTCCCAGGCGGAGAGCTGCACGATCCGCTCGACGGTCTCGCCCTCGGCCAGCGCGTCCTTGGAGTGCATGTCGATGCAGAAGGCGCAGTGGTTGATCTGCGAGGCCCGGATCTTGATCAGGTGGTACAGGGTCGGGTCGATGTCCTTCGCCGCCGCCGTCTCCAGGCGCAGCATCGCCCGGTAGAACTCGGGGACGCGCTCGGCGAGGGGGAGGCGCGGGGCGTGTTCGTGGGCGTACTCGGTCGGCGCGGTGGTGCCGAGGGTGTCCAGGGTGTCGATGGTGTGCGTGTGCGCGGTCATGTCTTCACCGTACGAGCCAGGTGGCTCAGGAGTATGGTCCATTCGCATGGCGAACGAGTGGGCCACTTTCGGGGCCGATCTCCATCTGGAACTGCGCGGTCCGCGGCTGCGGGCCGGACTCATGGACGCGCTCCGCGAGGCGGTGCGCAGCGGGCGCCTGGAGGCGGGCACCCGGCTGCCGTCCTCCCGGTCGCTCGCCGCGGACCTCGGCATGGCCCGTAACACCGTCGCCGACGCCTACGCCGAACTCGTCGCCGAGGGCTGGCTCACGGCCCGGCAGGGCTCCGGCACCCGGGTCGCCCGCCGCGCCGAGCCCCGCCGCGCCGAGCCCCGC
This sequence comes from Streptomyces sp. CB02980, assembly GCF_014451325.2. Taxonomy (GTDB): domain Bacteria; phylum Actinomycetota; class Actinomycetes; order Streptomycetales; family Streptomycetaceae; genus Streptomyces. The sequence continues at coordinate 262,229 of NZ_JACSCH020000007.1, forward strand.
CGCGCCGAGCCTGGCCGCGCCGAGCCTGGCCGCGCCGAGCCTGGCCGTGCGGAGCTTCGCCGTTCCGAGCCCCGCCGGGCGGAGCCCCGTCGCCCCGAGCCCCGACCGGGGGCCGGGCCCGCCGCCGCCCCTTCCGCGCGCGTCCTGCCCCGGCCGACCACGCCCGCGCACAACCTGAAGGCCGGCACCCCCGACCTGGCGTCCTTCCCGCGCGCCGAGTGGCTCAAGGCGTACCGGCGGGCGCTCACCGCCGCCCCCAACGAGGCCTTCGGGTACGGCGATCCGCGCGGCCGGATCGAACTGCGCACCGTCCTCGCCGAGTACCTGGCCCGCGCGCGGGGCGTGTACGCCCGGCCCGAACGGATCGTCGTCTGCGCGGGCTTCGTGCACGGGCTGATGCTGATCGGGCAGGTGCTGCGGAGCCGGGGCGTCCGCGACGTCGCGATCGAGTCGTACGGGCTCGGCCTCCACGCGGGTCTCCTCACCGGCGCGGGCCTCGGCACACCGGTCCTGCCCTTCGACGAACGCGGCACCCGGGTCGAGGAGTCCGGGCCCCTCGGTTCGGCCGGAGCCGTCCTGATGACGGCCGCCCACCAGTTCCCGCTGGGCGGCGCCCTGCCGCCGGACCGGCGTGCGGAGGTCGTCGACTGGGCGCGGGCCTCCGGCGGCTTCGTCCTGGAGGACGACTACGACGGGGAGTTCCGGTACGACCGGCAGCCGGTGGGCGCCCTCCAGGGCCTCGATCCCGAGCGGGTCGTCTACCTCGGCACCGCGAGCAAGTCCCTCGCCCCGGGGCTGCGGATCGCGTGGATGGTGCTGCCGGAGAGCCTGGTCGGCGAGGTGGTGGCGGCGAAGGGGGTCGTGGACTGGGTGTCCAGCGCGCCGGACCAGCTGGCGTTCGCGGAGTTCCTGGGCTCGGGCGCGTACGACCGGCACGTGCGGGCGATGCGGCTGCGCTACCGGCGGCGCCGCGACCAGCTGGTGGCGGCGGTGGCCGCGCACTCGCCGGAGACGAGGGTCAGCGGGATCGCCGCCGGTCTCCACGCCGTCCTGGCCCTGCCGCCCGGCACGGAGCAGGACGTGCTGCGGGCCGCCGCCTGGAACGGCCTCGCGGTCCAGGGCGTGAACCAGTTCCGCCGCCCGACGGTGCCGGCGACCCTGGACGGCCTCGTCGTCGGCTACGCGACACCCCCGGACAGCGCCTGGCAGAGCGCCCTCCAGGCCCTGTGCCGGGTGCTGCCCCAGGCGGCGGGGGGCGCTTGGACAGGTGCCGAGGAGCCGCCCTGGCCAGGGTCGGGGCCCGCGCCGGAGCCAGGTGCCGAGGAGGCGTCTCGGCCACGGCCGGGGCCCGCGCCCGCGTCAGGGCCCGGGCCGGGGCCGGGGCCGGGGCCGGAAGGTGCCTAGGAGGCGTCTTGGCCACGGCCACGGCCGGGGCCGGTCCCCGGGCCGGGCCCCGAGGTCCCGCCCACCCCCGATCCGGCCGCCCCCGCCTCCACCGTCCGCCCGCTCGCGTCCACCTCCGGCGGTTCGCCGAAGCGGGCCAGGGTCAGGGAGCCCGCCACCGCGATCGCGAAGCCGGTGACCGCGAGCCAGCCCAGGCCCTCCCGGGTGGTGTCGCCGAGCCAGGCCACCCCGATGATCGCGGGGCCGACCGTCTCGCCGAGCACCGCGCCCGCCGTCGCCGTCGTCACCGAGCCGCGCTGGAGCGCCGAGGTCAGCAGTACGAACGCGGCCCCGCCGCCCACCAGGAGCGCGTACCAGACCGGATCGGCGAAATCGATGCCGTCGATCAGCCGGACCGCCACCTCCACCACCCCGAAGCCGAAGCCCGCCCCCAGACCGAGGACGAGGGCGCGCGGCTTCGCCGGCAGCCGCCCGCCCACGACACCGAGCAGCAGCACCCCGAAGGCGCTCGCGAGCAGCGCCCAGGGCAGCCACTCCGGGCCGTCCCTGTGGCCCTCCTTGCCGGAGGCGAGGGCCAGCAGCGCGAGCCCCGCGCAGACCACGCCCACCGCCGTCCACTCCACCCGGCTGAGCCGCACCCGCAGCACCCGGGAGGCGATGACCGCCGTGACCGCCAGGCTCGCGGCGAGGGCCGCGCCGACCACGTAGATGGGCAGGGTCCGCAGGGCCACGATCTGCAGGACGAACCCGAGGCCGTCCAGGCTGAGGCCGGCGATGTACCGCCACTGCCGCAGCGCCCGCCACATCAGCGCGATGTCGACTCCACCCCCGGTCCCCGGTGTCGTGGCGCGGGCCGCCATCGCCTGGAGAACGGAGGCCGCGCCGAAGCAGACGGACGAGGCGAGCGCACAAATCATCCCGAGTAGCACGAAATGACTCTAGGCGCTGCGGCTGGAATTGACCGGCCTACACTGTGCGGTCGCGACTGCGAAGGGGAGGGCCAGGGACATGCGGAGGCTGAGGTCGAGCACGGTGGTGCTCGGCGGGATGGGTGTGCTCGCGGCGGCGATCACCGCGTGCGGCTCCGAGCCGGACAAGCGGTGTGTCGACCCGCTGACCCGGGAGTCGCTGCCCAGCTACGAGTGCGACAGCGGCGGCGGCAGCGACGACGACAACGGCGGCAGCACCAACCGGGGCTCGTACTACTACGGCGGCTCCATACGTGACAACCGCGTGAGCGGCGGCAGCTTCGACCAGAAGGCCGTCGACACCGGCGGCTTCGGCTGCTCCGGTTCCGGCGGCGGCTGAGAGAGGTCCGGCACATGCGACGGCACACCATCGAGCCCCGGCCGGGCTGGCAGGAGACGGTGGAGGAGCAGGGGCTCGTCTACCCGCTGACCCGCTACCCGGACGGTTCGCTGCGTCCGTACTGGGACGAGAGCGCGTACTACTCCTTCAGCCTGCCCGAGGTCGAGGCCCTTGAGGAGGTCGTCGAAGAGCTGCACGCGATGTGCCTCGCGGCAGCGGCGCACATCGTCGAGCGCGACCGGTTCGCCGAGCTGGGGATCACCGATCCCAAGCTCGCCTCCCTGGTCGCCGAGTCCTGGCGGCGGCGCGCCGAACTCCCGTCCCTCTACGGTCGGTTCGACCTGCGCTACGACGGCACCGGCCCGGCCAAGATGCTGGAGTACAACGCCGACACCCCCACGTCCCTCGTGGAGGCCGCGAGCCCGCAGTGGTTCTGGATGGAGGAACGGTTCCCCGGCGCCGACCAGTGGAACTCCCTCCACGAACGGCTCGTCGACGCGTGGCGGAAGCAGGCCCCCCTGCTGCCTCCCGGCCCCCTCCACTTCGTGCACTCGGACGGCGACGAGCTCGGCGAGGACCTGATGACGGTCGCGTATCTGCGCGAGACCGCCCAGCAGGCCGGGCTCGAGACCGAGGCGCTCTCCGTCGAACGGATCGGCTGGGACCGGCTTTCGCGCCGCTTCGTGGACGACCGGCTCCGGTTCATCCGCAGCTGCTTCAAGCTCTACCCGTGGGAGTGGCTGACCACCGACCGCTTCGGCCGGCACGTCCTGGACACCCTGGACAACGGCGGCGGCACCGGCACCACCTGCTGGATCGAGCCCGCCTGGAAGATGCTGCTCTCCAACAAGGCGCTCCTGGCGATCCTGTGGGAGCTGTACCCGGGCCACCCCAATCTGCTGCCCGCCTACCTCGACGGACCGCGTGAACTCGCCACGACCGCCGGCTGGGTCGCCAAGCCGCTGCTCGGCCGCGAGGGCGCGGGCGTCACCCTGCACGAGGCCGGCACGGAGCCGTTCGTACGGGACGGGGAGCCCTGCTGCTACCAGGAGCTGGCCCCGTTGCCCGACTTCGACGGCAACCGGGTGGTGCTCGGCGCGTGGGTCGTCGAGGACGAGGCGGCGGGACTCGGCATCCGGGAGTCGGCGAGCCTCGTCACCGACGAGTACGCCCGCTTCCTCCCGCACGTGATCCTGTAGGGCCTGTTTCCCCGGCTGGTCCCGCTACTCCGGCTGGTCCCGCTACTCCGGCCGGTCCTGCTACTCCGGCCGTTCCCGCTACTCCGGCCGGTCCCGCTACTCGGGGACGTACTCCCTGAGCGGCGCCGGCCTCAGGCCCGCGGCCTCGGCCGCCGCCAGGGCCCGCGTCAGATCCTGCTCCAGGGTCTCGTTGAAGTGCAGCAGGATGATGTCGCCGGCCTTGAGGGTCGGCGTCGGCGGGGTCCACTGGCCCCAGGTGGTCAGGTCGTACGTCCATGTCACCAGCGCCTTCGCCCCGCAGGCGCGGGCCGTGGTCCGGGTGGTCGCGTCGTACACGCCGTACGGCGGGCGGAGCAGCCGCGGGCCGTCGCCGAACTGTGCGAGGTGCTGGTCGCGCGCCCCGCAGACCTCCGCCTTCTGGCCGGCGGCGTCGAGGGTGGTCAGGTCCGGGTGGTTGACCGTGTGGTTCTCGACGCGGGAGGGGCCCTGGTTCAACAGGGTGTGGAAGTAGCCGGAGTCGTACGAGTAGGCGCCGGGCAGCAGGAAGAGCGAGGCGGGCACGCGGCGGTCGAGCAGCAGTTTCGCCGCGGCGGGGTCGTGGAACCAGCCGTCGTCGATGGTGATGAAGACGACCGGGTCGGTGGTCTCGATGTGCGAGACCACCGGGACGGGCTCGGGCCAGGCCGCCCTCGGGGCGGCGTGCGCGGGTCCGGTGACCGCGCCGAGGAGCGCGAGGGGGACGACGGCGGCGAGCGCGGCACGCACGGCGTGACGCAGACGGAGTCTCGGCATGGCGGCATCATTGGCCTAGACCAACTGTCGTGTCAATGGTCCGAGTTGCCCCGTCCGGGCCCGCGGTCGCCGTCCCCTCAAACGGATTCGGTCACTCCTCCGACAGCACGCCCCTCAGCTGCTCCAGACCCCAGTCCAGGTCCTCCTTCGAGATGACCAGCGGCGGCGCGATCCGGATCGTCGAGCCGTGGGTGTCCTTCACCAGGACGCCCCGCTCCATCAGCTTCTCCGAGATCTCCCGGCCCGTGCCGTGCGACGGCGCGATGTCCACCCCGGCCCACAGCCCGCGACCGCGCACCGCCTCCACCGCCCCGCCGCCCACGAGCAGCCCCAGTTCCGCGTGCAGGTGCTCGCCCAGCTCCGCCGCCCGCTCCTGGTACTCGCCCGTCCGCAGCATCGCGATCACTTCCAGGGCCACCGCGCAGGCCAGCGGGTTCCCGCCGAACGTCGACCCGTGCTCACCCGGCCGGAACACCCCGAGCACCTCCCGGTCGGCGACCACCGCCGACACCGGCACCACCCCGCCGCCCAGCGCCTTCCCCAGGATGTACACGTCCGGCACCACGCCCTCGTGCTCGCACGCGAACGTCCGGCCCGTCCGGCCCAGACCCGACTGGATCTCGTCCGCCATGAACAGCACGTTCCGCCGGCGGGTCAGCTCCCGCACCCCTGCCAGATAGCCCGCCGGCGGGACCAGGACCCCCGCCTCGCCCTGGATCGGTTCGAGCAGCACCGCCACCGTGTTCTCGGTGACCGCCGCCTCCATCGCCGTCAGGTCCCCGTACGGCACGATCTCGAACCCCGGCGTGTACGGACCGAAGTGGTCCCGCGCCTCGTGATCCGTGGAGAAGCTGACGATCGTCGTCGTCCTGCCGTGGAAGTTGTTCGCCGCCACCACGATCTTCGCGTGCCCGTCCGGCACGCCCTTCACCTCGTACCCCCACTTCCGGGCGGTCTTCACCGCCGTCTCGACCGCCTCCGCGCCGGTGTTCATCGGCAGCACCGCCTCCTTCCCGCACAGCTCGGCGAGCCGGGTGCAGAACTCGGCGAACCGGTCGTGGTGGAAGGCGCGCGACGTCAGCGTCACCCGCTCCAGCTGGGCCTTCGCCGCGTCGATGAGACGCCGGTTGCCGTGCCCGAAGTTGAGCGCCGAGTAGCCGGCGAGCATGTCGAGATAGCGGCGCCCCTCGACATCGGTCATCCAGGCGCCGTCCGCCGAGGCGACGACGACCGGCAGGGGGTGGTAGTTGTGAGCGCTGTGCGCCTCTGCCGAAGCGATCGCGTCTTGTGTGCTCGACACGGGATCTCCGTTCGTCCTGCGGCTCGGGGGGTGACCCCCGACGAGGGGATGTGGCCCCTGTTTCTATCGTCGCTCGGATGCCGGACCGGGAAACCTCGCGCGCGGCGCGCCCTTCGCGGGTGCTCCTCCGCCTTGCAGCGCGTCCCCTCGGCCCCAAGGGGCCCGGAGGGACCCCATGCGCCGGACCCCGCTTCCTGATCCGGAGACCCCGCTCCCTGATCCGGCCTGACCGACGAGGCACCCGCTACTCTGAAAACACGCACGGCGACTGGCGCACGGGGAAGCGACCCCGGGGGAGCCGTGCGCGGCAGACCACACGAGACGCCGCCCGCCTGGGCGTCACGGGACCGAAGTCCCGCGTGGCGCCGCGCCTCTCACGCAGTGCCCCGGGACCCACCGACGCCCGGAGGACACCACCATGACCACGCCGCAGCACCAGTACACCCACCCCGCGCTCGCCGCCGCCGACCCCGAGCTCGCAGCCCTCGTCGGCGCCGAGGAACTCCTCCAGGCCGAGACCCTGCGCCTCATCCCCAGCGAGAACTACGTCTCCGCCGCCGTCCTCGAAGCCTCCGGCACCGTCCTCCAGAACAAGTACAGCGAGGGCTACCCCGGCCGCCGCTACTACGAGGGCCAGCAGAACATCGACCAGGTCGAGACCCTCGCCGTCGAGCGCGCCAAGGCCGTCTTCGGCGTCGACCACGCCAACGTCCAGCCCTACTCCGGCTCCCCGGCCAACCTCGCCGTCTACCTCGCCTTCGCCGAGCCCGGCGACACCGTCATGGGCATGGCCCTGCCCATGGGCGGCCACCTCACCCACGGCTGGGGCGTCTCCGCCACCGGCAAGTGGTTCCGCGGCGTCCAGTACGGCGTCCGCCAGGACACGGGCCTCATCGACTTCGACGAGGTCCGCGAGCTCGCCCTCAAGGAGCGCCCCAAGGTGATCTTCTGCGGTGGCACCGCGCTGCCCCGCACGATCGACTTCGCCGCCTTCGGCGAGATCGCCCGCGAGGCCGGTGCCGTGCTCGTCGCCGACGTCGCCCACATCGCCGGCCTGATCGCGGGCGGCGCCCACCCGTCCCCGGTCCCGCACGCGGACGTCATCTCCACGACCACCCACAAGACCCTGCGCGGCCCGCGCGGCGCCATGCTGATGTCCCGCGAGGAGCACGCCAAGGCCCTCGACAAGGCCGTCTTCCCCGGCCTCCAGGGCGGTCCGCACAACCAGACCACCGCCGCCATCGCCGTCGCCCTCCGCGAGGCGTCCCTGCCCTCCTTCCGTGACTACGCCCACGCCGTCGTCGCCAATGCCAAGGCCCTCGCCGAAGCGCTCCTCGCCCGCGGCTTCGACCTCGTCTCCGGCGGCACCGACAACCACCTGATCCTGATGGACCTCACCCCCAAGCAGGTCCCGGGCAAGATCGCCGCGAAGGCCCTCGACCGGGCGGGCATCGTCGTCAACTACAACACCGTCCCCTACGACCCCAGGAAGCCGTTCGACCCCTCGGGCATCCGCATCGGCACCCCCTCCCTCACCTCCCGAGGCCTCACCACGGAGCACATGGACCAGGTGGCCGACTGGATCGACCGCGGTGTCGCGGCCGCCGGCGCGGGCGACGAGCAGGCCCTCGCCGCCGTCCGCGCGGAGGTCGCCGACCTGCTGACCGCCTTCCCGGCCCCCGGCCTCCCGGTCTGACCCGTGCGGCGGGCCCCGCCCGTCAGCCGCCGACGGACTCCGCCGTCCGCCGGGCCTGCTCACGGTCCGGTATGCCCTCCAGGCGGAAGGTGAGCGCGCCCCCGTTCCTCGTCCAGAGGAGCGTGGGGCCCGCCGTGCGGACCTCATGGGTCCAGGCCGTGCCCGTCCCGTCCGTCATCGGGAACGTCAGCAGATGCGGGGCCGCGAACCAGTAGCCCTGCGCGCCGTCCGGGAGATCGACCCACTCCGGCTGCGTCCGCACCTGCTTGGCGAAGCCGATGTCCAGCCGGGCCGGGAACTCGTCCAGCCGGACCGTCCGCTCCCCGTCGCGCCAGCACAGACTGATCACCGCCCGGCCCCGCTCGGCCGAGCCCGTCACCGTCATCGCGTCCGGCGCGCCGAGCGCCCTCGGTATCAGCGGCTCGAAGCCCGCGAGCCGCCCGGCCTCCGCCGGCGGCACCGGCTCCGGGCACCCCGGCACCGGGCCCCCGGCCGGGACGTGCCGCCCGTCCGGGTCGTACCGCACGGCGACCCCGCCGAAGCCGAACCACTCCGCCACCGTCGCCCGCACCGGCGGAGTGAGCACCAGGACGATCAGCACCCCGGTCAGGCCCGCCACCAGCGCCCGCCACCGCGCCCGCGCCCAGCCCCGTACCGACGCCCACCCGTCCCGTCGACGGCGGACCGGCACCGGGGTCGGCACCTGCTCGGCGAGGAGCCGGGCGAGCACCCGCTCGGCCATCGACTCCCCGTCCACGTCCGGCACCCGCAGCCGCCGTCCCAGCTCTCTCAGCTCGTCCGGCAGACCCTCGTCAGCCACGCCCCTCACCTCCCTCCGGTCCTTCCGTCAGGCTCTCGCCGAGCACAAGGCCCAGCTTCTTCAGCGCCCGGCTCAGCCGGGACTTCACCGTCCCCCTCGGCCAGCCGAGCGCCTGGGCCGTCTCCGTCTCGTCCAGCTCGAGGAGGTAGCGGTGGATCACCACCTGCCGGTGGTCCTCGCTCAGTCCGTCGAGCGCGTCGAGGAGCCGTCTGCTCCGCTCCTGCTCCACCGCCGCGACCGCCGGGTCGGCCGACTCCGGTATCCGCGGCTCACCCCCGAGCAGGTCCGCCTCCCGGTCGGCGACGGCCCGCTGCCGACCCGCCGACCGCACTGTGTTCCTGGTCTCATTGACGACGATCCGCAGCAGCCACGGCCGGAACGCCGAGCCCTCCTTGAAGCGCCCGAGCGAGCGGTACGCCTTGAAGAAGGCCTGCTGCACCACGTCCTCGGCCTCCGCGCCCGCGCCGCACGCCACCGCGGCTCTCAGCGCGACCGCCGTGTGCGCGCGGACCAACGCCGCGTACGCCTCCGGCTCCCCGGCGCGTACCCGTGCGATCACCGCGGCCTCGTCGTCGACCAGGCCCCCCTCCCGCGTCCTCACACTCTTGATACACCGGCAGTCCGGGATCGGTTCCCACACCTGAGAGAATGATGTGCATGGCCTCTGACAGTCCCCGCGTGCTCTCCGGAATCCAGCCCACGGCAGGCTCGTTCCACCTCGGCAACTACCTCGGCGCCGTCCGCCAGTGGGTCGCCCTCCAGGAGACCCACGACGCCTTCTACATGGTCGTCGACCTGCACGCGATCACCGTCCCGCAGGACCCCGCCGAGCTGCGCGCCAACACCCGGCTCGCCGCGGCCCAGCTGCTCGCCGCCGGTCTCGACCCCGAGCGCTGCACCCTGTTCGTCCAGAGCCATGTCCCCGAGCACGCCCAGCTCGGCTGGGTCATGAACTGCCTCACCGGTTTCGGCGAGGCCTCCCGCATGACCCAGTTCAAGGACAAGTCCGCCAAGCAGGGCGCCGACCGCGCCACCGTCGGCCTCTTCACGTACCCGATCCTCCAGGTCGCGGACATCCTGCTCTACCAGGCCGACCAGGTCCCGGTCGGCGAGGACCAGCGTCAGCACATCGAGCTGACCCGCGACCTCGCGGAGCGCTTCAACGGCCGCTTCGGCGAGACGTTCACGATCCCCGCGCCGTACATCCTCAAGGAGACCGGGAAGATCTACGACCTCCAGGACCCGGCGATCAAGATGAGCAAGTCGGCGTCGACGCCGAAGGGGCTCATCAACCTCCTGGACGACCCGAAGGTCAGCGCGAAGAAGGTCAAGAGCGCGGTCACGGACACCGAGACGGTGATCCGTTTCGATCCGGAGAACAAGGCCGGCGTCTCCAACCTGCTCACCATCATGTCCACGCTCACCTCCACCTCCGTCGAGGACCTGGAGAAGAGCTACGAGGGCAAGATGTACGGCGCGCTGAAGACGGATCTCGCCGAGGTCATGGTGGACTTCGTCACGCCGTTCCGGACCCGCACCCAGGAATACCTGGACGACCCGGAGACGCTGGACTCGGTCCTGGCCAAGGGAGCCGAGAAGGCCCGCGCGGTCGCCGCCGAGACGCTGGCGCAGACGTACGAGCGCATCGGCTTCCTGCCTGCCAAGCACTGAGACCAAGGACCCTGGCCCAAAGGGTGGTGCAGGCCGCACACTGGCGGCTGCACCACTCGACACAAGTCGACCGACGACGGAGGAGAACGACGTGGGGACCGTAACGCTCGGCGTTTCGATCGCGGTCCCGGAGCCCTACGGCAGCCTGCTCCAGGAGCGGCGCGCCGGCTTCGGGGACCCTGCCGCGTACGGCATCCCCACGCACGTCACCCTGGTCCCGCCGACGGAGGTCGCCGAGGAGCGGCTGCCGGAGATCGAGGCGCACCTCGCGGGTGTCGCCGCCGACCACCAGCCGTTCCCCGTGCGCCTCAAGGGCACCGGGACCTTCCGCCCGCTCTCCCCGGTCGTCTTCGTGAAGCTGAAGGACGGCGTGCCCCTCTGCAACCGGCTCCAGCACCGGATCCGGGACGAGGCGGGCCCCCTCGCGCGCGAGCTCCAGTTCCCGTACCACCCGCACGTCACCGTGGCGCACGGCATCTCCGAGGAGGGGATGGACCGGGCGTTCGAGGAGCTCGCCGGGTACGAGGCGGCCTGGACCTGCCGCTCGTTCGCGCTGTACGAGCAGGGCCCGGACGGGGTCTGGCGGAAGCTCTACGACTACGAGTTCGGCAGCGGCCGCCCCATCTCGGCGGTCCCCGCGCAGGGCGGCAGCCCGGTGGACACGCCGACGCCCACGGCTTAGAGCCGGCACGTCGGCACGCGGTCACGTCAGGACGCGGTCACGCCGGCACGTCAGGACGCGGTCACGCCGGCACGTCAGGACGCCGTCACGCCGTCACGCCGGTACGTCACACCGGAAGCCGCCGGAACAGCGGCCTCGGCACGTGCCGTACCGCCGCCATCACCACCCGCAGCGCCCCCGGCACCCACACCGTCTCCGAGCGCCGCCGCAGCCCCAGCTCGATCGCGCCCGCGACCGCCTCCGGCGTGGTCGCGAGCGGCGCCTCCGCGAGCCCGGCCGTCATCTTCGAGCGGACGAACCCGGGCCGTACGACCATGACGTGCACCCCGGTGCCGTGCAGGGCGTCCCCGAGGCCCTGGGTGAAGGCGTCGAGCCCCGCCTTCGACGAGCCGTAGATGAAGTCGGCGCGGCGGGCCCGCTCGCCCGCCACCGACGAGAGCACCACCAGCGAGCCGTGCCCCTGAGCCTGGAGCGCGGCCGCGCACACCAGGCCGGCCGAGACCGCTCCCGTGTAGTTGGTCTGCGCGACGCGAACGGCGGCGACCGGGTCGGACTCGTCGCGCGCCTGGTCGCCGAGGATCCCGAAGGCGAGCAGCACCATGTCGATGTCGCCCTCGGTGAAGACCTTCCCCAGCCGCTCCTCGTGCGACTCGGTGTCGAGCGCGTCGAAGGGGACGGTGTGCACCTCCGCGCCCAGCGCCCGCAGCGAGTCCGCCGCGGCGGTGAGCGCGGGGGAGGGGCGCCCGGCGAGCCAGACGGTACGGGTGCGGCGGACGATCAGCCGGCGGGCGGTGGCGAGCCCGATCTCGGAGGTGCCGCCGAGGACGAGCAGGGACTGCGGGGCACCGAAGGCGTCCTTCATGGGGGCTCCTAGAGGTCGAGGCGGCGGGAGAGGTCCGAGGCGAGGAAGGCGCCGAGTCCGGGCAGGCCGATGGGCAGGTCGAGGGCGAGCGTCCAGCCGGTGATCGCTTCGCGGTCGTCGTCCAGGACGAGGGTCTCGACAGCCACGAGGATGACCGTATAGCCGCGCCTGTCGCTTATGTCGGCATTGCAGAGCGGTTCGTCGAAATGGGTGATTAAAGGAGTGTCGGGAAAGAATCCCCGAAGCCTCCGAAGGACGGCGATGTACGGGATGCCGCTCGCGCGGTGCGGGATGTCGCTCGCGGGTACACGGGCCCCGGCGGGGGATTCTCGTACTGCGCTCTCCGCGCACCCGAACGGATCGAGGGGCAGACGTACGACATGGACTGGCTGACCAAGCTCCCCGTCATCGGCCCCTGGGTCGCCCGGCTCATGCGGACCCATGCCTGGCGCTCGTACGAGACCCTCGACGCGGCCCACTGGACCCGGCTCGCCGCCGCGATCACCTTCGTGTCCTTCCTCGCCCTCTTCCCGCTGATCACGGTCGCCGCGGCGGTCGGGGCCGCGCTGCTCAGCAAGGACCAGCTCGACAAGATCGAGGACAAGATCAGCGACCAGGTGCCCGGCATCTCCGACCAGCTCAACATCAGCGGGCTTGTCGCCAACGCCGGCACCGTCGGGCTCGTCGCCGGCGCGATCCTGCTGGTCACCGGCATCAGCTGGGTCGGGTCCATGCGGGACTGCCTGCGCGCCGTGTGGGGGCTCGACGACATCGAGGGCAACCCGATCCTGCTCAAGGGCAAGGACGGGCTCATCCTCATCGGCCTCGGCGGCGTGGCCCTCGCCTCGCTCGCCGCGTCCTGGCTCGGCTCCACCGCCGTCGGCTGGAGTGCCGACCGGGTCGGGATCTCCAGCGAGGGGGCGGGCGGCTACTTCCTGCAGGCGGCCGCCGTCCTGGTCGCCGTCGTCGCCGACTTCCTGATCCTGCTGTACGTCCTGACGCTGCTGCCCGGTGTGCACCCGCCGCGCCGCCGGCTCGTCGTGGCGGCGCTGATGGGCGCGGTCGGCTTCGAGCTCCTGAAGCTGCTGCTCGGCGGCTACATGAGGGGCGTCGCGGCGAAGTCGATGTACGGGGCGTTCGGCGTGCCGGTCGCCCTGCTGCTCTGGATCAACTTCACCGCGAAGCTGCTGCTGTACTGCGCCGCGTGGACGGCCACCGACTCCCGACGGGAGTCCGTGGCCGACGACCGGTCCGAGTCCGCTACGGGTTCACGTCCGGGTTCCGGCGGGAACGGCGACGACGTCCCGCCGCCCCGGCCAGCGGCCAGCGGCGGTTGACCAGGAAGACGGCACCGGCGAGGAGCACGAGGACCCCGCCGGCCACGCCGAGCGCGGTCCCGATGCCCCCGGACCGCCCCTCGGCGGCCGCCTGGACGGTGTCGTCCGGGGCGTTCTTGCCGGGCGCCGGGACCGAACCGTCGTCCGGGGCGGTCGTCCCGGTACGGGCGGACCGCGGCGGCACCAGCTCGCCGACCGGGGTCACCTTCCCCGACGCGGCGAAGCCCCAGTCGAGCAGCCGGGCGGTCTCGCGGTAGACCGCGTGCTGCTCCTTCGACGAGGGGTTCATCACGGTGACGAGCAGCACCTTGCCGTTGCGCTCCGCGACGCCCGTGAAGGTGGCACCCGCGTGCGTGGTGTTGCCGTTCTTGACGCCGGCGATGCCCTGGTACGGGGCGACGCCGAGGTCACCGGTGAGCAGCCGGTTGGTGTTCTGGATCTCGAAGGTCTCGCGCTTCTTGCCCGGCTTCTGCTCGCCGGGAAAGGCGGCGCGGGGCGTGGCGGCGTACTCGCGGAAGGCCGGCTTCTGCATGCCGCTGCGGGCGATGAGCGTCAGGTCGTACGCGGAGGAGACCTGGCCCGGGGCGTCGTAACCGTCCGGGGAGACCACGTGCGTGTCGAGCGCCTGGAGCTCGGCCGCGTGGTCGTTCATCTCCTTCACGGTCTGGCGCAGGCCGCTGTTCATGCTGGTCAGGACGTGCACGGCGTCGTTGCCCGAACGGAGGAAGACCCCGAGCCACAGGTCGTGGACGGTGTAGGTCTGCTTCTCCTTGACGCCGACGAGGCTGGAGCCCGCTCCTATCCCGGCCAGGTCGGCGTTGGTGACGAGGTGCTTGAGCTTGGCGTCGGGGAACTTCGGCAGCAGGGTGTCCGCGAAGAGCATCTTGAGCGTGGAGGCCGGGGCGAGCGGCCAGTGCGCGTTGTGCGCGGCGAGGATCTGGCCGCTCTCGGCGTCCGCGACGATCCAGGAGCGTCCGGACAGCTCCTTCGGCAGCACCGGGGCGCCGGGCCCCAGCTTCACCTGGGTACCGGGGTTGCCGAGCAGCGGGCCGCCGAGCGAGGACATCGCGTTCGGGGGCTTGGGCTGCTTGTCCTTCTCGTCCTTGGTGTCCGCATGCGCGGGCACGGCGACGACGAGCGGCAGGAACACGGCAGCAGTGACCGCCCAAGCGGTCTTCTTCGAAGCAGACACGGTCGTGAACGTACAGGTACGGAACAAGGATCCGAACCCCGGCTGGCGCTGCGGCCGGGCTCGTCCACCCGTCCGCGGAGCCGGTGGGACGGACGGTGATCGTGGGGGCGTGAAGTTCAGCCGTCGGGTCTCCTTGATCCTGCTCGCGTTCGGGGCGTGGAGCTGGTTCATCTGGATCACTCTCTGTATCTGGCTGACCGGTAGCGCTTCAACGACGGAAAAGAGGCAGGTGAGTGGTCCTGACCCCGGCGCGGCACAGGCGGCGAGGCGGGGGTGGGAGCTCGTTCACGCCTTCAAAGACGTCGGAAGGTCCGATTGGGATCCACATGCGATCCGCCCGGTGTCCGAGAGGATCGGCAACCTGGCAGCGCACGCGCACGCTGCCCTCATGCCACGGGCGGAGTCCTACTTCTTGCCCGCTCGGACGCCCCGGAAGCCGATCGCGCCGACGACCGTCCCCAGGATGAACGACGTGACAGCGAGGGCGAGGTGGACCCAGAAGTACGCAGTCGGGTCGCCGGCGTCGTCGAAGGCGAGACCGCTCCCGTCCTTCCAGAGGTTCTTTGCGAAGGTCACCCAGATCACCCAGGACCAGACGCCGAACGCGAGCAGGAACCAGGAGACGCGGCGGCTGAGCTTCATGGGGTGTCCTTCGGAGTGGGGTGGCCGTGCCCTGCCAGTATCGAACGGGCCTGCGGCGCTCTTGCGGCAGGGTCTCTGTACGCTGGTGGCCGGCTGCGCATGGATCACTTTCGTCAAGAACCTGTGGAACGACGGGAGCGGCCTCGCGCGGGACGGCGCCGGCGACCCGACGGCCCACTTCCGGGGTCATCTGCTGCCTGCCGTCACGCCCTTCGTCCTGGGGACGTGATCGGAGTGCTCGGGTTGCGTGGGGTGCGCGCCGCGCGCCGCGACATCGGTGAGAACCGCGCGAGCGGTAGAAGAGGGGTTCCGGGGCGTGGTCGTCTTCCTGCTGGTTCTGGTCGTCGTGCTCGCGCTGCTCGGCGCCGTGCACTGGTACGTGTGGCGGCGCCTCGTACGTGACGTCACGACGCGGGGGAGCCTGCCGCGCCGTCTGGGCACGGCCGCCGTCGTGGTGCTGCCGCTGCTGTCGTTCGCGGCCCTCGCCTCGTCCCGCGCCGGAGCCCCGTTCGTGCTCCAGCAGGTGGTCGCCTGGCCCGGCTTCCTGTGGCTCGCGCTGCTGCTGTACGTGACCCTCGCCCTGGCCGTCGGCGAGGCGGTCAGGCCCCTTCTCTTCCGTCGGCTCGACCGCCGTGCGCGGGCCGAGGCGCCCGCGGCGGCGCCGGCGGCGGCGCCCGTACCGGTGCCGGTTCCGGAACACGCTTCGGCCGCCCCCGAGGAGCCGGCCGAAGCGCCCCCGCAGCCCGCCCCCGCGACCCCCGCCGAGGTCTCCCGGCGGCTCTTCGTCTCCCGGGTCGTCGGCGGCGCCGCGGCCACCGCCGCCGTCGGGACCGTCGGCTACGGCACGTACGGCGTGCTGCGCGGCCCCCGGATCAAGCGGGTCACCGTCCCGCTCGCCAAGATCCCGCGCGCGGCCCACGGCTACCGGATCGCCGTCGTCTCCGACATCCACCTCGGGCCGATCCTCGGCCGCGCCCACACCCAGCGCATCGTGGACACGATCAACTCCGCCCAGCCCGATCTGATCGCGGTCGTCGGCGACCTCGTCGACGGCACCGTCGAGAACCTCGGCTCCGCCGCCGAGCCCCTCGCGCGGCTCCGCGCCCGGCACGGCTCCTTCTTCGTCACCGGCAACCACGAGTACTTCTCGGGCGCCGACGCGTGGGTCGACCACGTCCGCGAGCTCGGACTGCGCCCGCTGCGCAACGAGCGCGTGGAGGTGGCGGCCGGTTTCGACCTCGCCGGCGTCGACGACGTCGCGGGGGAGAGCGAGGGACAGGGCCCCGACTTCGGACGGGCGCTCGGCGACCGCGACCGGGCCCGCGCCGCGGTGCTCCTCGCGCACCAGCCGATCGTCGTCCACGACGCCGTACGCCACGGCGTGGACCTCCAGCTCTCCGGCCACACCCACGGCGGCCAGCTCTGGCCCGGCAACTACCTCGCCGAACTGGCCAATCCGACCGTCGCCGGACTCGAACGGTACGGAGACACCCAGCTGTACGTCTCGCGCGGCGCGGGCGCCTGGGGACCGCCGGTCCGGGTCGGGGCGCCCTCGGACATCACCATCGTCGAACTCGCTTCGAAACAGGCGTAATCGGGACGGGGTCACTCCCCGCACCGAGCCCGATACGTGCTGCTCATCGACTTAAATTCGCATTTCCCGGACATATACCTGTGGTGTGAAAGTTTTCTCTTCCACTTGTGAAATACGTGTGATGGGATGACGCCATCGCGACGTTTCCGGGGGCCGTCGCAGCTGGGGTGGACGAATAAAGGAAGCACGGCAATGCGGTCGACGGTCCGTCTGCGGATCCTCATCACTTGTGGAGTACTGGTGGCCGCCGGAGTGGGGGGCTGGCAACTCCTGCCCTCCGACGGCGGCCGGACCGATCCGATCAGCGTCGGCACAACCGACGAGGTCACTTCACTGGACCCGGCCGGCGCGTACGACGCCGGTTCCTGGGCCATGTACAGCAACGTCTTCCAGTCGTTGCTGACGTTCAAGCCGGGGTTCACGACCCCCGTTCCCGACGCGGCGGAGAGCTGCAAGTTCGAGGGCTCGAAGCTCACGACCTACCAGTGCACGCTCCGCGACGACCTCACGTTCGCCCATGGACGCAAGATCACGGCCGAGGACGTCAAGTACTCGTTCGAGCGGATGCTGCGCATCAAGACGGACGTCGGTCCGCAGCCCCTCTTCCCGACCCTGAAGAGCGTCTCGGCCCAGGGCCGGCAGGTCATCTTCCATCTGAGCAGCCGGGACGCCACGTTCCCGCTGAAGGTGGCCACGGGCGCGGGTTCGATCGTCGACAAGGACCACTACCCGGCGAACGCGCTGCGGGCGGACTCGGCGGTCGACGGCTCGGGGCCGTACGTCCTCAAGGAGTACAAGCCGGGCGAGTCCGCGCTCCTGGAGCCGAACCCGAAGTACCGCGGCGCCATCACCAAGGGCGGCGGTCCGGTGCTCGTGAAGTACTACGGCCAGTCCGCGGAACTCGCCAAGGCCTGGAAGGCGAAGGAGATCGAGGTGACGCACCGGCAGCTGCCGCCGGAGTTCATCTCGGCCCTGGAGCCCGAGGACGGGACCCGGGTCACCGAGGCCGAGAGCGCCGAGATCCGCAACCTCAACTTCAACGTGCGGCCCGGCTCGCCCATGGCCGACAAGGCCGTGCGGCAGGCCGTCGCCGCGGTCCTCGACCGCCCGGCGATCACCACCGGCGCCTACAAGGGCACGGTCGAGCCGCTGTACTCGCTCATCCCGCAGGGCTTCGTCGGGCACAGCACCGCGTTCTATGACATCGACCCGGAGCCGAACGCCAAGAGGGCGAAGAAGCTCCTCAAGGACGCCGGCATCAAGACCCCGGTGAAGTTCACCTTCGGCTACCGCGCGGACGCCACCTACGGCGCCGAGACCGCCGAGATCAAGCGGCAGCTGGAGGAGACCGGCCTCTTCGAGGTCGAGACCGTCGAGGTCAAGTGGACGGAGTTCCAGAAGCAGTACGCGAAGGGCACCTTCGACGCGTACACGGTCGGCTGGCTGCCCGACTTCCCCGACTCCGACAGCTTCACCGCGCCGCTCGTCGGCACCGAGAACACCCTGCACAACGGGTTCTCCAGCAAGCGGATCGACGAGCTGATCTCCTCGACGCAGCAGTTCAGCGACCGCTCCCGGGCGACCTCCGACTTCAAGCAGATCCAGAGCGAGGTCGCGACCGCCGTGCCGCTCGTCCCGCTGTGGCAGAAGAAGGACTACGTCCTCGCCACCGAGGCGGTCGCCGGCTCCCAGTACCTGACGGACGGTACGGGCATCTGGCGCCTGTGGGAGCTCAGCTGGATCTAGGACTCGCGGTGGGGGCCGGGGTCTACGACTCCGGCGTCCCGTCCGGCTCCGGCGGCTTCGGGCCTGCCTTCTTCTTGGGCTTGCCCGAGGCCGCCATTCCCGCTGCGGTGGGCATGAAGTCGGAGAGCAGCTCGTGCGTCTCCTTGACAAGCGGGCGCAGGATCCGGAAGCGGGAGAGCGAGATCGCGCGGGCGGTGACCGGCGCGAGCCGCTCGACCAGCCGGCGGCTGTTGGCCGCACCCTCGGAGCGGTCGTACACCCAGAAGAGGACCAGACCCATCTGCTGGAGCCACAGCAACTGCGGGAGGGCTTCCCTGAGTTCCGGGTCGACCTTCACCGAGGCGCCGGAGATGACCCGCCGGTGGACCTCGATCGCGGCCTCGCGCGGGCCCTCCGACTCGGGCGAGAAGGGGCTGAGCGGGCTGTCCGGGTCGGCGGCGTTCTTGAAGAACTGCGACGCGAACTCGTGGTACGGCTCCGCGATGTCGAGCCAGCCGAGGTAGACCCCCCGGATCCGGGCCGTGAGGTCCTTCTCGCCACCGGTCAGGATGGGCTCGACGGCGGCCTGGTGCTCCTCGGCGATCCGGTCGTAGAAGCCCTGGACGAGGTGTTCCTTGGACGAGAAGTAGTAGTACGCGTTCCCCACGGAGACCCCGGCCTCCTGGGCGATGGCCCGCATCGTCGTCTTGTCGTAACCGCGCTCCTTGAACAGCCGGAGCGCGGTTTCGAGGATGAGCGTGCGGGTCTGCTCGCTCTTCGGGGCCTTCTTGTCTTCCTTCACGTCCGTCACACGGACGAGCCTAGTCGGGCGGGCCGGGCGCTTCGCAGCGCCCGTCCTCGCAGCGGCCGGCCTCGGACGGCCCGGCCTCGTGGTCCGGACCCTTGAGGGCCTCGCGCCACTTCGCCGCCGCCAGGACGGTCATCCGGGCGAAGGGCTGCCCGGCCGGGGTGGCCAGCCAGTGGGCCTTGGCCCGGTGGTCGGCGAGTGCCCAGAGGCAGACGATCCAGGCGGAGGTCTCCCGGTAGACCTGGCCCCGGTCCCCGACCACGGTGATCTCCCGCAGGGTCGCGGTGTGGTCGAGTTCCGGGAAGCGGCGCCGGGCCTCCTGCGACCCGGCCGGTACGAGGTCGAGCGGGACGAGCTGCCGCTGGCGCAGCAGCCAGTGCCTGAGGTGCACACAGAGCGGGCAGTCCGCGTCGTACAGCACGGTCAGACGTCCCACGGGGGTCGGCACGGCGCGCCCCTCTCAGCCCTGGGGCGCCGGCGGGGCCCAGGGGCCGCCCTTGGGGGTCGGGGTCCAGCCCTGCGGGCCGACCGGCGGGACCTGCTCGCGCTCCATGACCCCGCGGCGCCGGATCTTGTTGAGGACGTAGACGTTCCCGAGGTGCATGACGCCGAGGACGAGCAGGACGACCCCGAGCTTCACGGAGAGCGCCTCGAAGAGCGCGCGGGCGTCGAGGACGGCGGCGTCCTGGCTCAGATAGAGGGCGACGAAGCCGAAGTTGACGAGGTAGAAGCCGACCACCAGGAGGTGGTTGACGGCGTCGGCGAGCTTCTCGTTCCCGTGCAGGACGTCCGCGAGGAAGATCCTTCCGTTGCGGCTGAGCGTGCGTGCGACCCAGATGGTCAGAGCCACGCTGATCAGCAGATAGACGATGTACGCGACGACAGTGAGGTCCATGCCCCACCCTCCCTTGAACGCGTTCAAAAGCTGTTGGTCATGACTGTAGACCTCTCTTTGAACGTGTTCAAGTCGCTGGTGGAGTGGGATGGAAACCCGCTGGCCGCCGCCGGTCCCGCCGCCTAGGGTCGGCCGGATGACGCTCTCTCATGACCTGGCGGGCCAGGGCCCCACGACCGTTCTCCTGCTGCACTCCGGGGTCTGTGACCGCCGGATGTGGGACGGGCAGTTCCACGCCCTCGCGGAGGCCGGGCACCGGGTCGTCCGCTGTGACCTCCGCGGCTTCGGCGACACCCCCGTCGACGCCGCGCACACCCACGCCGACGACGTGCGCGAGCTCCTCGACCACCTCGGCGTCGAGCGGGCGGCCGTCGTCGGCTCCTCCTTCGGCGGCAAGGTCGCCCTGGAACTCGCCGTCCGCCACCCCGGACACGTCTCCGCCCTCGCCCTGCTCGCCTCCGGCATCCCCGGCTTCGCGCCCGGCGACGAACTGCGCGCCTGGGACGACCGTGAGGACGAACTGCTCGAAGCGGGCGACCTCGACGGGGCCGTCGAGCTCAACGTCGACACCTGGCTCGGCCCCGAGGCCGGCCCCGAGGCCCGCGCGCTCGTCCGGGAGATGCAGCGGCACGCCTTCGAGGTCCAGCTCGCCGTCCCCGAGGAGTTCCACCCCGTCACCCCCGAGGTCACCGCCGACGACCTCGCCGGGATCGAGGTCCCCGCCCTCGTCGCCGTGGGCGCCCACGACCTCCCCGACTTCCGGGCGGTCGCCGACGACCTCACCCGCCTCCTGCCCGGCGCCCGCCGCGTCGACCTCGACTGGGCCGGGCACCTCCCCGCCCTGGAACGCCCGGCCGAGACGGCCCGGCTGCTCACCGCCTTCCTGGCGGAGACGGGGCGGTAGGCCTCAGCGGAAGCGCCGTACCCCCGGCACGAGTGCCGTCGCGGCGCAGCAGCCGCCCACGGCGACGGCCGCGACGAGCAGCGGCACCTCCGGGCCCCAGGCCGAGGCCGCGAGCGGCGCCAGCGCGTAGCCCAGGGGCATCGCGGCCAGCGAGAGCAGCCAGTCGTACGAGGTGACCCGGGCCAGTGCGTGGGCGGGCACCGCCCGTTGGACGGCGGTCTCCCAGACGGGGGAGAGGAATCCGAGGCCGGCCTGCGCGATCCCGTAGGCCGCGATCGTCAGCGGCGCGGGCGCGGCGACGGCGAGCAGGACCAGCGGCAGCGCGTACGTGGCGAGGCCGAGGTTCGCCGTGAGGACCGGGCGCCGGGGCGTGACCCGGTCGGCGAGCAGCGCTCCCAGGAGGAAGCCGACGGCGCCGACCTGGAGCAGCACGACCCAGGTGGCGCCGCCGCCGAGCCGCTGCACGGCGATGGCGGGTCCGATGGTCATCAGGACGGCCGCGGCGCCGTTCCAGGCGCTGTGGCCGATCAGGCTGGTCCAGTACCAGTCGCGGGACCGTACCTCCTGCCAGCCCTCCGCCAGATCGGCGCGGATGGAGCGGCGCGGGATCGGCACCCGCTTCACCTTCACGGCCGTCAGGATGAGCGCGCTGACGGCGAAGGTCGCCGCGTCGAGGACGAACGCCCAGCCGGGCCCCACGGTCAGGACGAGGGTGCCGGCGAGCGCGGGGCCGCCGAGCCGGGAGGCGCTCCGGGCGACGCTCATCGCGGCGTTGGCCCGGTGCAGCGACTCGGCCGCCACCGTGCCCTTCACCAGTGGTGAGATGGTCGGCATGGCGAAGGCCCCGGCCGCGCCGCCGAGCGCCTCGGAGACCGCGAGGACGGCCAGGCTGGGCGCACCGCCGAGGAGTTGGACCCCGACGACCAGCTGGGTGACGCAGCGCACGAGATCCGTGGTGAGCGCGACCGTGCGGGCGTCGAACCGGTCGCCGACCACGCCGCCGAGCGGCAGCAGGAGCAGCTTGGGCACCATCGCGCAGCCGAGGACCAGGGCGAGCGCCGAGGTGGATCCGGTGGCCTCCAGGACGGCGAGGGCGAGGGCGGCGGGGATGGCGGCGTCGCCCAGGAGGGAGAGGGCGCGGCCGGTGAAGAGCAGCCGGAAGGAACGGGTGCGCAGGGGGTGCGGGGCGGGCGGTGGTGCCGTGGTGGTGACAGCAGTCATGACCCGAAGAGTATTTCGGTGCCGAATAATTCGTCAACGAAATACTTCTCGGGTGGTTCCCCGCCCGCCGACGTACGATCACCCCATGGCGCAACCCGAGGAACCGCGTACTCCGAGCGAGCCGAGTGCCGCACGCGGAGCGAGTGACGTCGCGCGCGAGCCGAGTGCTGCACGCGGAGCGAGTACCGCGCGCGACTGGACCGACGAGCACGTCGCCCGCTGGCAGCCCGTCCTGCCCGACCTCGACCCCGTCGTCGAAGGCGCCGTCACCCGGATGAAGAAGCTCTCCGTCCATCTGCGCCGGGTCAGGGAGCAGTCGCTCGTCGACTTCGACCTGGAGCGCCACGAGTTCGACACCCTGCACAAGATCGCCGGCCGGGGCGGCAGCGCCGCTCCCTCCGAACTAGCCCAGGACCTCGACCTGGCCCCCGCCTCCGTCTCCGGCCGCCTCGACGCCCTGGAGAAGCGCGGCTTCGTCCGCCGCACCCAGTCCACCACCGACCGCCGCCGGGTCGTCGTCGAACTCACCGCCGCCGGCCACGAGACCTGGCTCGGCGCGATGGACGTCCTCGGCCACGAGGAGTACCGCCTGCTCGGCGTCCTCTCCCCGGAGGAGCGCGTCCTCCTCAACGGCATGCTGCGGCGCGTCATGGTCGAGGCGGAGTCCACGGAGCCGACCCGCCACTGGTAGGCCCCACCGGTCCCGGTCCCGGTCCCGGAGCCGGAGCCGGTCCCGGACACGACGAAGGGGCGCCCTCGGGCGCCCCCTCGCCGATGACGGCCACTCACATGCTGAGCGACCGCGCGTAGTTGAGCTGGCCCATCACCCAGTGGATGGTGTCCGGGCCGCGCGCCGGGATCATCGTCGCGTGGTGCTTGCCGCCGCTGGTCACCGTGACCTGGATGAAGCCGGTGGTCGTCTTCTCCTTCATCAGGAGGAACAGCAGGCCCAGCAGGCAGAAGATGAAGAAGATGACCGCGAGCACGATCGCTACCGTCGGCATCTTCTCCTCGGTCCGCGACATGTCCATCGCGTTCCACACGGAGCCCTTGAGCGGCATCGCGCCGGCCGGCGTGATGATCTGGTCGCCCACCACGGTGATGTCACCGAGGCTCAGCAGTGGCGTGCCGCCGCCCTGCGGCACGCCGGGCACCTGCTGCGGCGGCACCGGCACCCCGCCCGGCAGGGTCGGCTGGTACGCCGGAGGGTGCGGGTAGCCGTAGGCGGGCTGGCCCGGCTGCTGCTGCCCGGGGCCCCACTCGTACTCCTCCGACCGGTAAGGGTTCGGCTCGCTCATCAGTCCCCGTCCTTCACGAAGAAAAAGCCCGCTCCTGCACGCCGCAGCGTACAGAAGCGGGCCGAAACACCGAACCAGGAGCCGGAAAACCCGGCTCCTGGAAACAAGTGATCAGAAGCGACGCGTGATCAGCGCCCGCTTCACTTCCTGGATCGCCTTCGTGACCTCGATGCCACGCGGGCAGGCGTCCGTGCAGTTGAACGTCGTGCGGCAACGCCACACGCCGTCCTTGTCGTTCAGGATCTCCAGGCGCTGCTCGCCGGCCTCGTCACGCGAGTCGAAGATGAAGCGGTGCGCGTTGACGATCGCCGCCGGACCGAAGTACTGGCCGTCGTTCCAGAAGACCGGGCAGGACGACGTGCACGCGGCGCACAGGATGCACTTGGTGGTGTCGTCGAAGCGCTCGCGGTCCTCGGCGGACTGCAGACGCTCGCGCGTCGGCTCGTTGCCCTTGGTGATCAGGAACGGCATGACGTCCCGGTACGCCTGGAAGAACGGCTCCATGTCGACCACGAGGTCCTTGAGGACCGTGAGGCCCTTGATGGCCTCGACCGTGATCGGCTTCTCCGGGTTGATGTCCTTGATCAGCGTCTTGCAGGCGAGCCTGTTCTTGCCGTTGATCCGCATCGCGTCCGAGCCGCAGATGCCGTGCGCGCACGAGCGACGGAAGGTCAGCGTGCCGTCGACGTCCCACTTGATCTTGTGGAGGGCGTCGAGCACACGCTCCTTCGGGTCGATCTCGATCTGGAAGTCCTCCCAGACCGACGCGTCCGACACCTCGGGGTTGAAGCGGCGGATCCGCATCGTGACCGTGATGTACGGGGAGGCGGCGGACTCCGCCTCGACCTTGTCCAGTACGGGGGTAGCCATCAGTACTTACGCTCCATCGGCTGGTAGCGGGTCTGGACGACCGGCTTGTAGTCGAGACGGACGGTCTCGGAGCCGTCCTCGCCGACCTCGCGGTACGCCATGGTGTGGCGCATGAAGTTGACGTCGTCGCGGGTGGGGTAGTCCTCGCGGTAGTGACCGCCGCGGGACTCCTTGCGCGCCAGGGCCGAGACGGCCATGACCTCGGCCAGTTCGAGCAGGTTGCCCAGCTCGATGGCCTCAAGGAGGTCCGTGTTGAAGCGCTTGCCCTTGTCCTGGATGGACACGTTCTCGTAGCGCTCGCGCAGCTCGGCGATCTTCTCGACGGCCGTCTTGATGGTCTGCTCCGTACGGAACACCATCACGTTGGCGTCCATCGTCTCCTGGAGCTCGCGACGGATGTCGGCCACCCGCTCGTTGCCCGTGGAGTTGCGCAGCTTTTCGATCTGCGCGACGACCAGCGACTCCGGGTTCTCCGGAAGCTCGACGAAGTCGTGCTTGGCGGAGTACTCGGCGGCGGCGATGCCGGACCGCTTGCCGAAGACGTTGATGTCGAGCAGCGAGTTGGTGCCCAGACGGTTGGCGCCGTGCACGGAGACACAGGCGACCTCGCCGGCCGCGTACAGGCCCGGGACGACGGTGGTGTTGTCCGACAGGACCTCACCCTCGACGTTGGTCGGGATGCCGCCCATGGCGTAGTGCGCGGTGGGCTGGATCGGGATCGGGTCCGTGTACGGCTCGATGCCGAGGTACGTACGGGCGAACTCGGTGATGTCCGGGAGCTTGGCGTCGAGCTGCTCCGGCGGAAGGTGCGTCAGGTCCAGGTAGACGTGGTCGCCCTCGGGACCGCAGCCGCGGCCCTCGCGGATCTCCGTGTAGATGGAGCGGGAGACGACGTCACGGGACGCGAGGTCCTTCATGACCGGCGCGTACTTCTCCATGAAGCGCTCGCCGTCCTTGTTGCGGAGGATGCCGCCCTCACCGCGGGCGCCCTCCGTCAGCAGGATGCCCATGCGCCAGATGCCCGTCGGGTGGAACTGGAAGAACTCCATGTCCTCCAGCGGCAGACCGCGGCGGTAGCACGCGGCCTGGCCGTCACCGGTCAGGGTGTGCGCGTTGGAGGTCACCTTGAAGAACTTGCCGGTGCCGCCGGACGCGTAGATCACGGACTTGGCCTGGAAGACGTGGATCTCGCCGGTGGCCAGCTCGTAGGCGACCACACCGGCGGACTTCTTGACGCCGTCCTCCTCGACCAGCAGCTGGTCCAGGACGTAGAACTCGTTGAAGAACTCCACGCCCTCCTTGACGCAGTTCTGGTACAGCGTCTGGAGGATCATGTGGCCGGTGCGGTCCGCGGCGTAGCAGGACCGGCGGACCGGCGCCTCGCCGTGGTTGCGGGAGTGACCGCCGAAGCGGCGCTGGTCGATGGTGCCGTTCGGGGTCCGGTTGAACGGCAGGCCCATCTTCTCCAGGTCGAGGACGGCGTCGATGGCCTCCTTCGCCAGGATCTCGGCGGCGTCCTGGTCGACCAGGTAGTCACCGCCCTTGACCGTGTCGAAGGTGTGCCACTCCCAGTTGTCCTCCTCCACGTTCGCCAGCGCGGCGGCCATGCCGCCCTGCGCGGCGCCCGTGTGGGACCGGGTGGGGTAGAGCTTCGTCAGCACGGCGGTGCGGCTGCGCTTCGTCGACTCGATGGCGGCGCGCATGCCGGCGCCACCGGCGCCGACGATGACGGTGTCGTACTTGTGGATCTTCATGTCGTGGATTACCTCAGCCCCGTGCCTAGCGGATGTTCGGGTCGAAGGTGAAGATCACCAGCGTGCCCAGAAGGATGGTGAACACCGTGGCGGTGTACAGCAGGCCCTTGAGCCACAGGCGCGTGTTGGCCCGCTCCGCGTAGTCGTTGATGACGGTACGGAGGCCGTTGGCGCCGTGCAGCATGGCGAGCCAGAGCATCAGCAGGTCCCAGACCTGCCAGAACGGGGACGCCCAGCGGCCGGCCACGAAGGCGAAGCCGATCTTGGAGACGCCGCCGTCCAGGAAGAGCTGGATCAGCAGGTGGCCGAGGACCAGGACGACGAGGACCACGCCCGAGAGGCGCATGAAGAGCCACGCGGCCATCTCGAAGTTGCCGCGGGTCGCGCGCGGGGTCTTGCCGGTGCGCTTGCGGGGGGCCTCGATGTACGGCGCGGGGTTGTCCACGTCGTAGTGGGCGCCGCCCTCGACGGGACCGATCGTGGTGGAGGTGGTGTCAGCAGACATATCTGGCGTCAGCT
The DNA here is from genome assembly GCF_014451325.2 of Streptomyces sp. CB02980. Classification (GTDB taxonomy): domain Bacteria; phylum Actinomycetota; class Actinomycetes; order Streptomycetales; family Streptomycetaceae; genus Streptomyces. The sequence goes on from NZ_JACSCH020000007.1 coordinate 288,722, forward strand.
CCCGAACAGTTCACGTGCGGCGTGGCCGAGGACGGGGTACAGCGAGCCCGCCATCAGCACGACCCAGATGCCCACGACGGTCCAGAGCATCTGCTTCTGGTAGCGCGGGCCCTTGGACCAGAAGTCCACGGCGATGACACGGAGACCGTTCAGCGCGTGGAAGAGGATGGCAGCGACGAGGCCGTACTCGAGGAGAGCGACGATCGGCGTCTTGTAGGTCGCGACGACCTCGTCGTACGCCTCGGGGGAGACGCGGACGAGAGCGGTGTCCAGCACGTGTACGAACAGGAAGAAGAAGATGAGGACGCCGGTGACTCGATGAGCCACCCAGCTCCACATTCCTTCCCGGCCGCGGTACAGCGTTCCAGCCGGCACGGAAAAACCCTCCGGGAGCGGGGATCAGGGTCGGCCGGCTTCTCTGTCGGTCTGACCCGGCCGGGTACGGTCCACCGGCCCCGGTCATCGTAGCGACGACTTGTCGGTTCGCTCGCGCGGGGTCCATCGGTGTGATCAAACAGGCACGGACGGACTATCGCACAGGCCGGAATCGCCGTATTCCGGACGGATTCACGGCCCGGAGTGTCGCGGCGTGAGGGCCTCCGCGAGTCGGAATGCAAGCCGGGCGCGGGCGAGCCGCCTCAGTTCGTCGGCGGCGACCACGCGTTCCTCCTCCGGTTCGTTGCCGAGACGTGACCGAATGCCTGCCAATACCTGGTCGAGGCGCTCTCCGGGCCGCACTCCGTCGAGGCTGATGACGAACGCGTGTCCGAAGCTGCTCTCGTACGCGGCGTGGGCGGCCCGCAGCGCGGTCCGCGCCGCCGGTGGGGCGTCGGGGTGCGGCAGGGCCGAGGACTCGGCGGCCAGGGCCTCGTCGAGGTCGGCGCGGGACAGGTCGTACCCGGCCTCGTCGGCGGCGGCGAGCAGCGCGTCGACGGTGGGGTACGGACGGTGCGCCGCCACCCGCTCGGCCCAGCGGAGGCTGTGGCAGCAGGACAGGAGCAGGGCCTCGGCCTCGACGGGCGAGGCGGCGTTGAAGCCCGCGAGGCCGCGGACGGAGGGGCCCTGGTTCTGGGCGGGTATGGCAGGCGTGTCCGTGGAGCCCGGCTTGCGGCAGGGAACGTGGGTGTCGCTGGTCAGCGTGGGCTCCGGTACTCCGGGACGGGTGGGGCGGCTCGCGCGCGGGACGGGCGCGATGGGGTGGGTGTGACGCAACGTTATCGACGGGACGAGGGAAGTGTCCGACGGATGCGCGAATTTCACCCGGAAGGGAGAGTTTCGGAACAGGTGATGGACGAATGCGTTCCGGTCGCGGGGCCGTCGTGTCCCCCGATTGGCCGGACCGCCCGCCGTACGGGAGGATTCCGAATGATGCGGTACTCCATACGAGGGCCCCACAAGGGCCCCGCACTCCTGGCGACGGCGGTGGCACTGGCCACCGTGGCGGCCTGCTCGGGCGGATCACCTTCCGGCTCGGGCACGTCCGCCGCCGCCCCCTCCGGTACGTCCGCGAGCGCGGCGCCCACCAGCGCACCGCCCAGCCCGACGCCCACGCCGACCCGGACCTACCCGCTCTCCACCGCGCCCCGCACCATCCCCGCGGTCCGCGACCACGAGGCCGCCCGCGGACCCGGCTGGAAGCCCGCGGCCCCCGCCGGGGTCGTCGTCGCGGCGAACAGCGCGGGCCTCGCCGACGAGGGCAGGCTCCTCGCCGGGGAGCTCGGCATCCCGTACCGCGGCACCGTCGCCGCCGGGCCCGGGGACGTCGAGCTGGCGCTCGGCGGGACCGGAGCCCGCGAGTCGTACACCCTGACCGTCCGTGACAACCGGGTCCGGATCACCGGCCCCGACGAGGCCGGGGTCTTCTACGGCACCCGCACCCTCAAGCAGTCGGTGAAGGGCACCGGCGCGATGCCCGAGGGCGTCGTCACCGACGCGCCCGCGAAGCCCCAGCGCGGACTGAACGTCGACATCGCCCGCAAGTACTTCACCGCCGGCTGGATCGAGGACCGGCTCCGCGAGATGGCCGACCTCAAGCTCAACCAGTTCGGTCTGCACTTCTCCGACGACCAGGGCTTCCGGATCGCCTCGGACTCCCACCCCGAGATCGTCTCCGCCCAGCACCTCAGCAAGGCCGAGGTGCGCCGGATCCTCGCCCTCGCGCAGAGCCTGCACATCACCGTCGTGCCCGAGATCGACTCGCCCGGACACCTCGGCGCCGTCCTGCGCGCCCACCCGGACCTCCAGCTGCGCAACGTCCAGGGAGTCCCGCGGCAGGGCGCCATCGACATCTCGAAGCCCGCGTCGGCGCAGATCGTTGACGACCTGCTGAGGGAGTACTCCGCGCTCTTCCCCGGCGGCTGGTTCCACGTCGGCGCCGACGAGTACCAGGCGCTGACCGTCCGCAGCCCCTCCGCCTCGTACCCGCAGCTGGCCGCGGCGGCCCGGCAGAAGTACGGGCCCCAGGCCGGCGTCCAGGACCTGGCGGAGGGCTGGCTGAACGACCGTGCCGCCGTCGTGCGCGCGGCCGGGAAGACGGCCAAGGCCTGGAACGACGGCTTCTTCCGCGGCGGCGTCGTCACCGCGGACCAGCGCATCGAGGTCGAGTACTGGACGGGCAAGGAGCTCGGCGCCCGCCCGCCCGCCGAGTACCTGGCCGAGGGCCGCAAGGTCGTCAACCTCAACGACGAGTACCTGTACTACGTGCTCGGCGAGCCCAACCAGTTCACGTACCCCACGGGCCGCCGCATCTACGAGCAGTGGACCCCCCTGGTGCTGCGCGGCACGACCCCGGTCGCCGCCCGGTACGCCCCCCAGATCCTGGGCGCCCGGCTCGCGGTCTGGTGCGACCTGTCGGCGGCCCAGACCCCGACCCAGGTGGCGAACGGCATCCGCATGCCCCTGACGGCCCTCGCCCAGAAGGTCTGGGACGCCAGGACGCCGACCCCGACGTGGGAAGAGTTCAGGACTCTGGCGACGCAGGTGCGGTGATCTTCGTCGTGGACGCGACTGGTCCGGATCACGTAGGTTCCCCCGGCGGCGGCCGCCCGGTCGCCATGGGACCCCGGGGGGGACCACATGCTCACGCTGCGCAATCCGAACGGCCTTTCCCATGCCGTCGTGGCCCTGCTCGGGGGCAACATCTTCTTCGACGTCCTGCTCGGTCTCGCCGACGTCCGTGATCTGGCGGCCGACGAGACGGAGTACCTCGATTCGACGAGGTTCGGGCCGCTCGACCTGAACCTGGTGTACAGCCTGTCGTTCACGCTGTACGTGGCGACGGGGATCGTCTTCATCATCTGGTTCCGCCGACTGCGGAAGAACGCCGAAGTCTGGGCCGGCGACCTGCAGACCCGGAAGCCGGGCTACGCCATCGGAGGCTGGTTCATTCCGATCGGCAACTTCTGGATCCCCCGGGCGGTCGCCGTGGAGATCTGGCGGGCGAGTCGCTGGGACCCGTACGCCGCCGACGGCAAGCGGGAGCTGACGCTGCTCAACACCTGGTGGACGTGCTGGATCTTCGGCACCGTCGTGAACTGGACCTCCGGCCAGATGCTCAAGACGGCGGCGACCACCGGCGACTACGAGGCCGCGAGCCAGTGGTCCCTCGCCGGCTTCGGCCTCGACATCGTCGCCGCGGTCCTCGCGATCCTCTTCGTCCGCCGTCTGACCTCTATGCAGCACATCAAGGCCACTGGCATGATTCCGGCCGCGCAGTGACGAAAAAGCGCCGCACGGCGCAGTAGTGGAAGTACTGCGTCCGCATCGGGTGGCAAGGAGGCGTCCATGACGTCGGCGACGGGCCGGAGCCTGCTGGAACTGATCGACGAGGCCGAGGAGCGAGGCCTGGCCGCGGCCGCTCTCGCCTGCCTCGACCGCTGCCTCCCGCTGTTCGCCGCCGACCGGGGCGATGTTCTGCGCCCGGCCTGGGCGGCGGTCGCCCGCGGGGACGGCGCGGCCTGGAGCGAAGCCGTCGCCAAGGCCCGCATCGAGCTGGACGCCGAAGCGGGCGCCTCCGGCACGGAGGGCGCCGGGGCCGTCCACGGAATGCTCGCGGACGCCCCCCTCGACTGGACGGCCGAGGCCCTGCGGGCCTGGGCCGCCGCGTGCTCCGTCACCGCCCTCGTCCTGCACGGGCGGTACGACGCCGCCGACGTGCCCGACGGTCTCGTCGAGCGCTGCCGGGCCGGCGACGCGGACGGCGCGGGCCCGCTGCTCGCGGGAGAACTCCGCCGTCAGCAGGCCGTCCTCGAATCGGCCGCCCACGGCCCGACCGGCCTGCGCCGGGCCCGTGAGCTCTCCGTCGAGGGCGGCCGGGTGCTGCGCGCGGTCGTCTCCCGCCGGGCCCGCACCGCCTGAGGTACTCCTAGGAAGCCGCCTCCGGGGCCTCGATCGTCGCCGAGGCGATCGTCTCGGCGATCTGCCGCTCGGCCGTCGCCTTGTCGAGGCCAAGACCCGCCAGCACGCCCGTACCGTCCTCGTGCTCCATGAGGGCCAGCAGGATGTGCTCGGTGCCGACGTAGTTGTGGCCGAGGCGCAGCGCCTCGCGGAACGTCAGCTCCAGGACCTTCTTCGCCGCCGCGTCGTACGGGACGAGCGCGGGCACCTCGGCGGCGGCCGGCGGCAGGGTCGCCGTGACGGCCTCCCGCAGCTGCTCCGGTGTCACGCCCCGCGAGGCGATCCAGAGCACCGCCAGCCCCTCGGGCTCGGCGAGCAGGCCGAGCGCCACGTGGCCGGGGACGATCTCGTCGTTCCCGGCGCTCTTCGCCTCGTTCTGGGAGGAGACGATCACGTTCCGCGCGCGCGGGGTGAAGCGGCCGAACCCCGCACTCGGGTCCATCTTCTCCGCGTCCGGGTCCTTGGGGACGAAGCGCTTCTGGGCCGCCTGGCGGGTGACGCCCATGCTGCGGCCGATGTCGGTCCAGGAGGCGCCGGAGCGCCGGGCCTGGTCCACGAAGTGGCCGATGAGGTGATCGGCGACATCGCCGAGGTGGTCCGCCGCGATGACCGCGTCGGAGAGCTGGTCCAGCGCGTCGGGGTGGACCTTCTTGATCGCGTCGATGAGTTCGTCGAGGCGGACAGGGACATTCATGCCGACTGGATTCGTCATGAGGCAACCCTAGGTTGACACTTCCTGCACTGTCAACCGTCGGTTGACACTCCGTCGAGTGGTGACGGGAGGGGGAGGGAGAGGGGAGGGAAAAGGGAGACGGCCGGGGTCGCCACCCCCCACAGGAGAGACCCCGGCCGTCGTCCACGGAGCCGCAGCACGGCTCCGTACTCCATTCAGCGCCGGGAGTGCGCTTTCTGTCACACCGCGACCGCGCCGGCGGCATCCCGCACACCACCGCCCGAAGGTTGCAAGTTGTACAAAGAGCCCGGACCGCGTGGACGCGGCGCCGCGACACGACGTAGCGTGCAGATGCGCGAGACGGCGTGGCGGTGGTGACCAGCCGCGATGAGGCGACGACGCGACCGACGAACAGGGTTTGGGGAGTGCTGGGGGACGACGCGGAGCTGACGGCCGCGGTGCTCGCTGCGCAGGACGGGGACGAGAACGCGTTCCGTACTGTGTATCGCGCCGTGCATCCACGGTTGCTCGGCTACATACGCACACTGGTCGGCGACATCGAGGCGGAGGACGTCGCCTCGGAGGCCTGGCTCCAGATAGCCCGCGACCTCGACCGCTTCGACGGCGACGCGGACCGCTTCCGCGGCTGGGCGGCCCGGATCGCGCGCAACCGCGCCCTCGACCACGTCCGCATGCGCGGCAGGCGCCCCGCCGTCGGGGCCGACGAGACCGAACTCACCGACAAGCCCGCCGCGTCCGACACCGCGGGCGAAGCCCTGGAGGCGCTGGCCACCGGCCACACCATGCAGCTGATCGCCCAGCTTCCGCAGGACCAGGCCGAGGCCGTCGTCCTGCGCGTCGTCGTCGGCCTCGACGCCAAGACCGCCGCCGACACCCTGGGGAAACGCCCCGGAGCCGTCCGTACCGCGGCCCACCGCGGCCTCAAGAAGCTGGCCGAACTCCTCGGCGCCGACGGCGGGACTGCCGGGCCCGACGGCGCCGACGAGGCCGTCGTCCCGCTGGACGGTGTGCCTCCGCAACGCGGGCGCGTGCCGGGGTCCGTGGCCCCGGGCGGTGTGACGCAATCGCGTCCGCGTACGCAGAAGGACATGTGATGGCCGACGAGCGGTACCAGTGGCTCGACCAGGAGGCCGCGGAGCGGCTGCTCCGCGGCGAGCCGGTCGATGCCGTCGACGACCACGCGCGTTCCCGGGCCGAGCGCCTGGCCGGAGCCCTCGACACGGCCCGCACCCCGACCCTCCCCCCGGCCGCACGCACCGAGCTTCCGGGCGAGGCCGCCGCGCTCGCCGCCTTCCGCGCGGCGCACGCCGAGCGCGCCGCCGCCCTCGTCACGGCGGCCGCCGCGAGCCGCACCGAACAGGCCGAACTCGGCCGGGTGCGGCTCGCCCCCGTGCCCGCCGGCCGCCCCCGCTGGGGACGCTCCCTCCGGTACGGACTCGCCGCCGCGGTCGCCGCCGTCACCGTCGGAGGGGTCGCCGTCGCCGCGGGAACGGGTGTGCTGCCCATGGTGGGTGGCCCCGCGCCCGCCAGCTCCGTCACGGCGGGCGAGAACGCCGACCCGCTCGTCTCGGAGGATCCCGGCATACGCAAGGACCCCGAGGCACCCCCGACGGAACCGGGCGGCGGCGGTGACCGCACGCCCGGCGTGTCCCCCTCGGCCGGCACGGGCACCACCCCGCCGTCCACCGGAGCCCCCGACGGGCACGGCACGGGCACCCAGCGTCCCGGCACCCCGAAGCCGGGCAGGAGCACACCGGGCACCGGCACGGGAACGGACCCGGACGGACCGGGCAGGGAGACCGGCGGCACGGACGGCGGCCCAGGCGGTGACCCGAGCACCACCACGGCCCGGGAGAAGGTCCTCAAGGCCTGCCGGGCGTTCCGCTCGGGGAAGCTCGACGCCACCGGCCGCAAGGGGCTCACCAGCATCCTGCGCGACGGCGAGACCCTGCGCCGATACTGCGACCGGATCCTCGGCGGCGGCACGGCCGCGCCCGAGGGCGGCGGCAGCGGCAAGGACGGCTCGAAGGACGAGTCCGACGACGACCCCAAGGGTGACGGGAACGACCGCGGGGACGATGGCGGTCGCGCCGGAGACCGCGACGGCCGGAACGGTGACAGCGGCCGGGACCTCCGCGACACGGCCCGGTCCGCGGCCCCCGACGCCGCCGGTCTCACCGCCGTGCTGCCCCTCGGCATCGGCGTCGGCGCACGCGTTCCGCTCCCGGTGTAACACTTCTGGACCCGTCGGCGCAGTACTGAGTGTGCCGACTGGTCATCGGCCGCGCAGTGAGCCGGGGTTCCCCCCGTACCTACGGCTCCGCGCACATGGCGCGGGTGGGACACGTTCCCCCGGTCCCACCCGCGCCCTCTCCCTTCCCCTCCCGGGTCACCGGTGGACGGGGTCCCCGGTCACCAGTGGACGACGACCTTGTCGCCGACCTTCACCTGGTCGAAGAGGGTCGTGAGCTTGGCCCGGTCGCGGACGTTGACGCAGCCGTGCGAGGCCCCGTTGTAGCCGCGCGCCGCGAAGTCCGCCGAGTAGTGCACCGCCTGGCCGCGGCTGAAGTACATCGAGAGCGGCATCGGCGTGTGGTAGAGCCGCGACCAGTCCTGCCGGACCTTCCGCTCCACGGTGAAGATGCCCTCGCGGGTCGGGGTGTTCTCCGAGCCGAAGCGGACGTCCATCGACGAGACGACCTTGCCGTCGATCATCCAGGCGAGGGTCCGGCTCTCCTTGCTGATGCACAGCACCCGGCCGGTCAGGCAGCGCGCGTCGGGGGTGTCCAGCTGGTTGGTCGTCGACGGCTTCAGCTCGTCGGCGGTCGGCTTCCGGCTCGCGCCGAGCAGCCGCTGCCAGGTCGCCTCGTCGACCGAACCCGTCCTGGGCAGATCCTGCTTCTTCTGGAAGGTCTTGACCGAGCCGGCCGTCATCGTCCCGTAGAAACCGGTGGGTGCCCGGTCGAAGTACCCGAGCTGCCGCAGCCGCGCCTGGAGCTCACGGACCTGCTCGGTCTCGTCCCCGTCGTCCATCAGGGCCTTGGGCTGCGCGGTCCCGGAAGGAGTTCCGGAAGGCGTCCCGGAAGGCGCGTCGGTGGGCGTCGCCGCGGTGTCCGAGGGGGACGGGGGCTTGCCGTCGTCGGTGGGGGTGTCGGTCGGCGCGGGGGCCGAGGTCGCCGGCGCGTTCGTCGGGCTCCCGGAGCCGCCTCCGGAGCCGGCCGCCTGGGCCGTACAACCGGCGGCGAGGGCCACCGAGGCCGCTGCCAGAACCACTCTGCGTATGACGGAAGAAGACCGCTTCATCATTGCCCCCCGGGACGATTCGTATGTACCCAGAGATGCTTCCCGCGCGTGTGTGGTTGCGCGCGCAGGTCACGATCCGCGCATGCTGTGAGCAGGGCCCAATCTCATCGGGAGGCACAGCCAATGGCGCGCGAGTCGGAGTCGGGACTGCCCATCGAGCCGGTCTACGGACCGGAGGCGCTGGAGGGCTGGGATCCGGCGGAGAAGCTGGGCGAGCCGGGCGCGTACCCCTTCACCCGCGGGGTGTACCCGTCGATGTACACCGGCCGGCCGTGGACGATGCGCCAGTACGCGGGCTTCGGCACCGCGGTGGAGTCCAACGCCCGGTACAAGCAGCTGATCGCCAACGGCACCATGGGCCTCTCCGTCGCCTTCGACCTGCCGACGCAGATGGGCCACGACTCGGACGCGCCGATCGCCTCGGGCGAGGTGGGCAAGGTCGGGGTGGCGATCGACTCGGTCGAGGACATGCGGATCCTGTTCGACGGCATCCCGCTGGACAAGGTCTCCACGTCGATGACGATCAACGCCCCCGCAGCCCTCCTGCTGCTGATGTACCAGCTGGTCGGCGAGGAACAGGGGGTCCCGGCGGACCGGCTGACCGGCACGATCCAGAACGACGTGCTGAAGGAGTACATCGCCCGCGGCACGTACATCTTCCCGCCCAAGCCCTCCCTCCGGCTGATCGCGGACATCTTCAAGTACTGCCGGGCCGAGATCCCGAAGTGGAACACGATCTCGATCTCCGGCTATCACATGGCGGAGGCGGGTGCCTCGCCCGCGCAGGAGATCGCGTTCACGCTGGCCGACGGCGTCGAGTACGTGCGGACCGCCGTCGCCGCGGGGATGGACGTCGACGACTTCGCCCCCCGGCTCTCCTTCTTCTTCGTGGCCCGTACGACGATCCTGGAGGAGGTCGCGAAGTTCCGGGCGGCCCGCAGGATCTGGGCCCGGGTCATGAAGGAGGAGTTCGGCGCGGAGAACCCCAAGTCGCTGATGCTCCGCTTCCACACCCAGACCGCGGGGGTGCAGCTGACCGCCCAGCAGCCCGAGGTCAACCTCGTCCGCGTCGCCGTCCAGGGCCTCGCCGCCGTGCTCGGCGGGACGCAGTCGCTGCACACCAACTCCTTCGACGAGGCGATCGCCCTGCCGACGGACAAGTCCGCCCGCCTGGCCCTGCGCACCCAGCAGGTCCTGGCGTACGAGACGGACGTGACCGCGACCGTCGACCCGTTCGCCGGCTCGTACGTCGTGGAGAGCATGACCGACGACGTCGAGGCGGCCGCCCTGGAGCTGATGGGTCGGGTCGAGGAGATGGGCGGCGCGGTCAGCGCCATCGAGCGCGGCTTCCAGAAGGGCGAGATCGAGCGCTCGGCCTACCGGATCGCGCAGGAGACCGACAGCGGCGAACGGGTCGTCGTCGGGGTCAACCGCTACACGGTCGACGTCGAGGAGCCGTACGAGCCGCTGCGCGTCGACCCGGCGATCGAGGCCCAGCAGGCCGAGCGCCTCGCCGCCCTGCGGGCCGGGCGCGACCGGGCGGCGGTGGACGCGGCCCTCGCGGAACTGAGGAAGGCGGCCGGGGGCACGGACAACGTCCTCCCTCCGATGAAGGACGCCCTCAGGGCCCGCGCCACCGTCGGCGAGGTCTGCGACGCGCTCCGGGAGGTCTGGGGCACGTACGTCCCGACCGACGCGTTCTGATCTTCCGCGATACGAAACACACAGGCGGAGTGTCGTACTGACATGCGACACTCCGCTTCATGCTGGGTGTCACCGATCTTCCGACCTATCTCGTGGGCCTCGTCCTCATCATTCTCCTGCCGGGGCCGAACTCGCTGTACGTGCTGTCCGTCGCCGCGCGCAAGGGCACCAGGACCGGATACAAGGCCGCCGCCGGAGTCTTCACCGGCGACGCCGTCCTGATGACGCTGGCCGCGCTCGGCGCGGCCTCCCTCCTCCAGACCACCCCCCTGCTCTTCATGATCGTGAAGTACGCGGGTGCGGGCTATCTGGCCTGGATGGCGTACGGGATGCTGCGCTCGGCCCGGGAGATGTGGCGCTCGCGCGGCGAGGTGGCGGAGACGGCGGCCGACGGTTCCGCGGAGACGCAGGCCGGGCCGGGGGAGAACCCGTACCGCAGGGCGCTCGTCATCAGCCTCTTCAACCCGAAGGCGATCCTCTTCCTCATCTCCTTCTTCGTGCAGTTCGTGGACCCGGCGTACGCCTACCCGGCCCTCTCCTTCCTGGTGCTCGGCACCCTCCTGGAGATCGGCAGCTTCCTCTACCTGACGATGCTGATATTCGGCGGCACCCGGCTCGCCGCCGCCTTCCGCCGCCGCCGTCGGCTCTCCGCGGGAGCCACCTCCGCCGCCGGAGCCCTCTTCCTCGGCTTCGCCGCGAAGCTCTCCCTCAGCAGCGCCGCTTGACCCTCACACCGTGTGAGGCCGTTCCGTAGGGGTCGTCATGTTCACCATCGGAGACTTCGCCCGGCACGGGCGGGTGTCGGTCCGGATGTTGCGCCACTACGACGCCATCGGACTGCTGCGCCCGGCCCGGGTCGACCCGCACACGGGCTACCGCTTCTACACGGCGGACCAGCTCGCCCTGCTCAACCGTGTCATCGCGCTCAAGGACCTCGGCTTCACCCTCGAACAGGTGGGGGCGATCCTCGACGAGAAGTTCGACGCGGACGAGCTGCGGGGCATGCTGCGTCTGCGCCAGGCCGAGCTGGAAGCGGCCATGGCGGCGGCGCGGGCACGGCTCGCCCAGGTCGGCGCGCGGCTCCGGGCCATCGAAAGCGAGGGACGCATGTCCACCCAGGACGTCGTCGTCAAGAAGATCCCCGCCGTCCGGATCGCCGAACTGAGCGCGGTCGCCGCGAGCTTCGGCCCGCAGCACATCGGCCCGGTCATCGGGCCTCTGTACGACGAGCTGTGCGGCCGTCTTGAGGCCGCCGGGCTCACCGGATTCGGTCCGGGGATCGCGTACTACGAGGACGCGGGCAAGGGCGACGGATCGGTCCTCGTGCACGCCGGCATGACCGTCCCGGACGGGACGGCCGTGGAGGGCGTCGAGGTGCACGTGCTGCGCGGCATCGAGGAGGCGGCGACCGTCGTCCACCGGGGCTCGATGGACACCATCCTGCCGACCGCGCAGACCCTGGCCCGCTGGATCGAGGCCAACGGGTACGAGACGCGGCACTACGCGCGCGAGCTGTACCTGGAGTGCCCCGAGGACCGCTCCCAGTGGGTGACGGAGATCCAGGAGGAGATCGTCCGCGCCTGACGCAGGACGCCTCTTCCCGTTCGTGCCCGCGGGCCCGGGTCCCCCGCACGGGGCCCGGGCCCGCCGTTCGTGGCGCGCCCCGGGCCCGCCGTTCGTGGCGCGGCGGCATCCGCCGCGCCGGGCGCCGCCGGGGCCGCTATCTCTTCAGCGCCTTGCGCAGCCGCAGCGCGCGCCGCGCCAGGCGGCGGACCCTCGGGTGCCGGGGGAGCGGGATGCCGCCGGGCAGGTTCAGGACGGTGAGGCGGCGGCGGGTGAAGTGGTGCCGGGTGCGCTCGGCGAACGGCCCGGACAGATGCCGTACCGCCGCTTCCCGCAGCTCCGGCCGGATCTTCGGCTGCATCGCGAAGCCGACCGCCGCGACCAGGTCGTTCAGCCGGGCCGCCGCGATCCCGCCGCCGTCCCCCGCGCCGTCCTCCGCACCGGCCTCCAGCGGCGGCACGACCGCGTCCACGACGGTGAGCGGGATGCGGTTGCTGTTCTGGAACGGGGTGAGCCGCTCAAGCAGACCGCGCGTCCCGACCCGGGCGACCGGCAGTCCGTAGAAGGTCTGCGCGGTGAGCAGCGCCGTGGAGAAGCAGCCGACGACGAGGGCGGGCCGCAGCTCGCGGTAGAGCACCTCGGCGAGCACCGGCCGGTCCTCGACGGTCAGCTCGGCGCCGAGCGCCGCCGCCTCCTGCGCCAGCGCCTTCGACCAGGTGTCGGGGGCCGTCGGGTGCGGCTTGAAGACGAGCCGCCGGTGGCCCCGGGCCACCGCGCCCCGGACCATCTGCAGGTGCAGCCCCTCCTCCTCGGCGACGGACAGCAGGTTGAGCGCCGCCAGGTACTGGCCGAGGAGCAGCACGGGCCCGTCCTCGGAGGCGGCGGTGGCGGCGGGCCCGGCCAGCTCGTCGACGCACTTGGTGAACGCCTCCGTCGGTACGGCTTCCGGCACCGCCCCGAACTCGGCGAGCAGCAGCGGCGCGAGGCCGGGCACGAGGTCCAGGTGGAGCAGTCGGCCGACGCGCCCGCCGATCAGCGGGTCGATCTTGTTGCGGGTCGGCCCGTAGCTCATCAGGCCGTCCGCGTAGACGGTGATGGGCGCGTCGGGCAGCAGTTGGGCGATGGCGAGCGCGGGCGTCACCTGGATCGATTCCAGGGCGAGTTCGACGTGGTCGTCGCCGAGGTCCCAGATCCTGCGGAGATGGCGCTGGAGGAGCGGCAGGTCGCTCGCCCGGGGGGTCCAGCCGCCCGGGTGGAGCGGGGAGATCGTCTCGTTCCACGACAGGACGGAGTCGAAGCGGCCGCGGAGCCGCTCGAAGCCCTCGGCCCGGTCCAGCGGAGGCGTCGTCTCCGGCACGGCCGCGTTGTTGGTGACGAGGAGGATCCGGCGGTCGGCGGGGCCGAAGCCGCCGCTGTCCAGTGCGGCGGCGATCGTCACCGCGCCGTAGAGGGTGGAGGCGCAGAAGATCTGGGTGGTCCGGCGGGTGCTCACGCGGCCACCTCCGTGGAGGCCGAGCCGGCGCCGGCGTCCGGGCCCGCGCCCGGCGTCGGCGGCGGTGCCGGACGGCGCCGCCGCAGTTTCCGCAGCATCGTCGCGCGGTCCCCGCCCATCGCGGTGAGGGCCTCGTCGAGGACGTCCTGCGGCATGCGCCGCAGCGCGCCCGCGCTCATCGCCTTCAACTGACGGGCGACGTCCGGCTCGAAACGTTCTATCGAGCCGATGTGATGGGAAATCACCGCGCAATAGGTGCGCACGGCCTTCGGAAGAAGAAGGTCGGCGTCCGCGTCCTTTGCGGTCTCCTCGATCACCTGATCGAAAGCGCGGATGAAATCCAATTGTCGTATGTCGCCGATCTGAGTGAGCGAGGTCGCCACTCCGCGCCGGTAGAAGACCCCGAGTTCGCCGATTGCGGCGAATGATTTCGCCTCGCGGTGCAGTCGCCAGATCCAGGGCCGGTCCTCGGCGGTCCGCAGTCCGTGCGTGAAGTGCAGCAGGCCGCGGTCGAGGAGCCGCCGGTGGTAGATCCCCGCCCAGGCGTACGGGTAGTCGACCGAGGTCGTCCGGTGCGCCGGCAGGATCGCGTCCCGCGGGTTCAGCACCTCGCGGCGCCGGGGGACCGGGGCGCGGCGGATGCCGCGGTTCCTGCCGGTGACGGAGACGTGGTCGGTGCGCAGGAAGTCGCAGCCGAGGTCCTCGGCGGCGGCGACCAGGCGGGGGTAGTAGCCGGGGGCGAGCCAGTCGTCCCCGTCGAGGAAGGTGAGGTACTCGCCGCGAGCGGCGTCGAGACCGGTGTTCCGGGCGGTGGCGAGGCCCCCGTTGTGCTCGTGCCTGATCAGGACGGCACCCGGGATCTCGCGCGCGGCCCGCTCGAGGATCTCCGGGGTCCCGTCCGACGAGCAGTCGTCGACGAGCAGGAACTCGAAGTCCTCCCGGGCATTGGCCCGCAGGCTGGTGAGGGTGTCGGGGGCATATGTCTGCACGTTGAAGAACGGCACGACGACGGAGAGCTTGACCACGCGGTTGACGCTAGGTGCCGTCCCGGCATTCCCACCGACCGTTGGGCATCTCTTCGGTGAACACGAAGCGGCGGGCCGATTAACCACCTTTCCCGGCAGGGAGAAACAGCCCCCATACGTCCGGTTCACGACCCACTTCAACAGGAGGAGAGGCTCTGTTCACCGTTTGTTGTGTCCCAGTTGGGCCGAAAAGCGGAATGCCCTTCTAGCGTCCTCGGCGTGCCAGCAAGTACCAGAGAAGCGGTACGGGTCGCCGTACTCGCCGACTCCGACACCCGGTGGAAATGGGGCGCCCTCACGGCGCGCCGCATCACCACGGCGACCGCCGAACCCACCGGATTCGTCCTGCGCGGACGGGCGACCCCCACCGAACGCCAGCTCGCCGAGACCGGGGTGTCCACCACCACCCCGCGCGAGGTGACGGGTGCGGAGTTCCTGCGCGCGGTACGGGACGCGGAGACGCGCGGCGAGGGATACGACGTCGTCGTCCTCGCTCTCGTCGGCGGCACCGTACGGGCCGTCCTCCAGGGGCTCGCCGACCTGGGCCTCGAACGGCGTCCCGTGGTCGTCACCGGCTATGTCGGCGTCGTCTACGAGAAGCTGACCGACGGTCTGCTGCTGCGCCACGGCGCCGACGTCGTCCTCGCCAACTCCCGTCACGACGCGGAGCGTTTCCGTTCCGTGTACGAAGGAGTGGGTGCCGGGGCCGAATCGGTCGTCGAGGCGGCACTGCCCTTCCTGGGCGGCGCCCCGCACACCCCGGAAGCCGGCCGCGACACCCTGGTCTTCGCCGCCCAGCCGTCCGTGCCGGTCACCCGGAACGAACGCGCCTACGTGCTGCGGCGCCTGATCGAGCACGCCCGGCTCCACCCGGGCCGCGAGGTGCTCCTCAAGCTCCGCTCCAAGCCGGGCGAACACACCACGCACCTGGAGGAGTACCCGTTCCAGAAGCTGGTCCGCGAGCTCGACCCGCCGGCCAACTTCCAGCTCGTGTACGGGCACATGGGCGAGGTCCTCGACCGCACCGACCTGCTGGTGACCGTCTCCTCGACGGCCGCCCTGGAAGCCCTCCACCGGCGCATCCCCACCGCGATCCTCACCGACCTCGGGGTCCGCGAGGTGCTCGGCAACCACCACTTCGTCGGCTCCGGTCTGCTCGCCTCCTTCGACCGGCTCGACAAGGGGCTCGCCCCGACGCCCGACGAGACCTGGCTCGCCCGTCAGGGCGTCGCCTCCGACGGCTCGTACGACGCGGCCTTCGACGCGGCCCGCGACCGGGTCACCGAACTCCTTGCGCTCCCCGCGCTCCCTCCGATCACCCCCTACTACACAACGGAGACGGCGCCCGGCTACCTGCCCGGGATCCTCGCCCGCCACCGCCTGGACGTCACCGCCCCGGAGCCGCGCGAGAGCGGCCTCCGCAAGGTCGTTCGAGAGGCCGCGCGGGGCGCGTACCGCCACGGCGTGCAACGCGTCGCCCCCGTCATCCGCCGTCTGGGAGAACTCTGATGACCACCACCGTGCTCGCCGTGATCCCCGCGAGGGGCGGCTCGAAGGGCGTGCCCGCCAAGAACCTCGCCCCGGTGGCCGGAGTACCCCTGGTCGCCCGCGCCGTCCGGGCCTGCCTCGGCGCCCGCCCCGTCACCCACGTCGTGGTCTCCACCGACGACGCCGGCATCGCGGCCGCCGCCCGCACCGCGGGGGCCGAGGCCGTGCAGCGCCCCGCCGAGATCGCCGGCGACACCGCCACCAGCGAGGCCGCGGTCCTGCACGCCATGGACGCCTTCGAGGCCGCCCACGGCCGCCCGGCCGACGTGGTCCTCCTCGTCCAGTGCACCAGCCCCTTCCTGAGCTCCGCCGAGGTCGCCGAGACCGTCGAGCGCATCACCTCCGGTGCCGCCGACACGGCCTTCACCGCCGCCCCGTCGCACGGCTTCCTCTGGCGCGAGACGGTCGAGGACGGCGCGACCGGCGTCAACCACGACAAGGCGCACCGCCCCCGCCGCCAGGACCGGGAGCCCGAGTACCTGGAGACCGGCGCCGTCTACGCGATGGACGCGGCCGGCTTCCGTACCCACGAACACCGCTTCTTCGGCCGTACGGCGCTCGTCGTCACCGACCCCGCCCGGGTCCTGGAGATCGACGACCCGCACGACCTGGCCCGCGCCCGCGTCCTCGCCCCGCTCCTCGACACCCCGGCCACCCCCGGCTTCGCGGACATCGACGCCGTCGTCCTCGACTTCGACGGCACGCAGACCGACGACCGGGTCCACCTGGACGCCGAGGGACGCGAGTTCGTCTCCGCGCACCGCGGCGACGGCCTCGGCATCGCCGCCCTGCGCCGCGCCGGACTGCCCGTCCTCATCCTCTCCACCGAGCAGAACGCCGTCGTCGCCGCCCGCGCCCGCAAGCTCAAGATCCCCGTCCTGCACGGCATCGACCGCAAGGACCGGGCCCTCAAGGAGTGGTGCGAGGCCGAGGGCATCGACCCGCAGCGCGTGCTCTACGCCGGAAACGACGTCAACGACCTTCCCTGCTTCCATCTCGTCGGCTGGCCCGTCGCGGTGAGCAGCGCACACGACTCCGTACGGGCCGCGGCCCGCGCGGTCACCGTCACCCCGGGTGGCTCGGGGGCGATCCGCGAGATCGCCGCCTGGCTCCTCGGACCCGAGCTCGACACCCCCAACTCCTAAGGACCGGCACCATGAACACCCGTATCCGCACCCTCGGCGACAAGACCGCAGGCCCGGGCCACTCCGTCTACATCACCGGCGAGATCGGCATCAACCACAACGGTGACCTCGACAACGCGTTCGCGCTGATCGACGTGGCCGCCGACGCCGGCTGCGACGCCGTCAAGTTCCAGAAGCGCACCCCCGAGATCTGCACCCCGCGCGACCAGTGGGACATCGAGCGGGACACCCCCTGGGGCCGGATGACGTACATCGACTACCGTCACCGCGTCGAGTTCGACGAGACCCAGTACCGCGCCATCGACGAGCACTGCAAGAAGCGCGGCATCGACTGGTTCGCCTCCCCGTGGGACACCGAGGCCGTCGCCTTCCTCGAGAAGTTCGACGTCCCGGCCCACAAGGTCGCCTCGGCCTCCCTCACCGACGACGAGTTGCTGCGCTCGCTGCGCGCCACCGGCCGCACGGTCATCCTCTCCACCGGCATGTCGACGCCGGCGCAGATCCGTCACGCCGTCGAGGTCCTCGGCAGCGCGAACATCCTGCTCTGCCACGCCACCTCGACCTACCCGGCCAAGGCCGAGGAGCTCAACCTGCGCGTCATCCAGACCCTGCAGGAGGAGTACCCCAACGTCCCGATCGGCTACTCCGGCCACGAGACCGGCCTGCAGACCACGCTGGCCGCCGTCGCCCTGGGCGCCACCTTCGTCGAGCGCCACATCACCCTCGACCGCGCCATGTGGGGCTCCGACCAGGCCGCCTCCGTCGAGCCCCAGGGCCTGCAGCGCCTGGTCCGCGACATCCGCACCATCGAGGCCGCCCTCGGCGACGGCGTCAAGAAGGTCTACGAGTCGGAGCTCGGCCCGATGAAGAAGCTCCGCCGGGTCCAGGGCCTCGTCGCCGCATGACCGGGCAGCTGGCGTTCGTCGAGAGCCCGGTCCAGCTCCTCAACGTCCTGGAATGGGCGCACACCCAGGCTCCCGCCACGGGTGCGCCCACCGCGGCACCCGCCGGCACCCACGGCCCGGCGGACGCCGTGCCCGCCGGCGCGGTCACCGCGGCGCCCGACTCCGCGGACGCCGGTGCGTCCGTGCGGGCGCCCCGCTCGACGAACGCCACCCAGGGTGCGGCACGGCCCGCGCCCGCCCTGACGGTCGTCGTCCTCTCGCCGACCGACCCCATGTCGCGCGGCCAGCTGCGCCGGATGGCCCAGCTGGCCCGCGACGAGGGCCTCACCGTCCGCTGGCAGGAGGCCCGCGGCGGCCGGGGCGCGCTCGTCCGCACGCTGCGGGAGCTCGCCCGGCCGCTGCGCTCGGCGGAGCGGGTGATCATCGGGGACCCGTTCTCCCGGTACGTCCAGCTCCTCCTCACCCTCTTCGCACCCCGGCACCTGACCGTGGTCGACGACGGCACCGCCACCATGGAGTACGCCGCCCAGATCGGCCGCGGCGAGCGCCTGGTGCGCTGGCACCGCAGGAACAGCGGCCTCGACCCGCGCGAGCTGGTGCTCGCACCGGTGACCCTGCTCGCCAAGAAGCGCCTCGCCCCGGCCTCCGGCCGTACGGTCGAGATCTTCACCTCGCTGCCCGTCGAGGTGCCCGAGGGCGTCACGGTCACCGAGAACTCCTACGCCTGGACCCGGGCCCGCTTCGGCCCGCCGCGGCTCACCGGCGGCGCGGACCTGGTGGGGACCTCGCTGGTGGAGACGGGGGTGGTCGACGCCGGCCACTACGACCGGGTGGTCGCGGAACTCGCCCGCACGCACGGCGCCACCCGCTACTTCGCGCACCGCAGGGAGAGCGCCGAGAAGCTGCACCGGATCGCGGTCGAGACGGGCCTCCAGGTGGTCCGCCCGGAGCTGCCCCTGGAGCTGATCGCCCGCCGCGGCCCCATCGGGCGTACGGTCGTCAGCTTCCCGTCCACGGTCGTGCACACCCTGCCGCTGGCCCTCGCCGGCACCGGGGTGAAGGTCGCGGTCTGCGAGATCTCGCCCGAGTGGCTGCGGGCCACCGCCTCCCCCCGGGCCCAGGGCTTCCTGTCCGGGGTGACGGGCACGGCGGCCCACGAGGTCGACCGGCTCACCTCGCGGGCGGCAACTCAGACCGATCGGCTCGAATTCGGCTGAGCGTACCCATATGGAACGGGCTTCATGCCTGTCGAACCGAGATTCTTTCCCCTAACGGGCTGAACTTTTTGTGATCAACGGGCAGTTGACCTCTCCGGAGGCCTACCCTTCAAAGGGTGAACCAGTTGAAGTCCCGTGAGCCAGGCTCCGTCACCCTGCCCGGAACGCTGTCCGAACCCCTGCGCGTCGAACTGATCGCCTTCCGCAGGGACTTGCACATGCACCCGGAGCTCGGGAACCAGGAGTTCCGTACGACCGCCGCGCTCAAGGCCCGCCTGGAGGCGGCCGGTCTCGCGCCGAAGGTCCTGCCGGGCGGCACCGGACTCATCTGTGACATCGGCACCCCGGACCCCGAGCGGCCGATGCTCGCGATCCGCGCCGACCTCGACGCGCTGCCCATCCCCGACGTCAAGACCGTCGCCTATCACTCCACGGTGGCCAACCGCGCCCACGCCTGCGGACACGACGTCCACACCACCACCGTCCTCGGCGCCGGACTCGTCCTCGCCGAGCTCGACCGGCAGGGCCTCCTCCCGGCCGCCGTGCGGCTGCTCTTCCAGCCCGCCGAAGAGGTCCTCCCCGGCGGCGCCGCCGACGCCGTCGAGGCCGGTGTCCTGGACGGGGTCGGCCGGATCATCGCCGTGCACTGCGACCCCAGGGTGGACGCGGGGAAGATCGGGCTCCGCACCGGCCCCATCACCTCCGCCTGCGACCGGCTCGAGGTCACCCTCGACGGGCCCGGCGGCCACACCGCCCGCCCGCACCTCACCACCGACCTCGTCACCGCCGCCGCCCGGGTCGCCGTCGACGTCCCCGCCGTCCTGTCCCGCCGCGTCGACGCCCGCTCGGGGCTCTCGGTCACCTGGGGCCGCATCGAGTCCGGCCACGCCTGCAACGTCATCCCGCAGCACGCCGAGCTCTCCGGCACCGTCCGCTGCCTCGACCTGCCCACCTGGCGGGAGGCGCCCGACCTGGTGCACGCGGCCATCGACGAGATCGCGACCCTGCACCGGGCCAAGTCGACCGTCACCTATGTGCGCGGTGTCCCCCCGGTCGTCAACGACCCGGCCGTCACCGAGCTGCTCCAGGCCGCGATGACCGCCCGTCGCGGACCGTATGCGATCGAGGACACCGAGCAGAGCCTCGGCGGCGAGGACTTCTCCTGGTATCTGGAGCACGTGCCCGGTGCCATGGCCCGGCTCGGCGTCCGCACCCCGGGCGACACCCGGGTCCGCGACCTGCACGCCGGCGACTTCGACGTGGACGAGCGCTGCATCGAGGCCGCGGTGGAGCTTTTCACGGCCGCGGCGCTGCTCGACGCGGCACCAAAGCGCTGATTTCACGCCAAACGGCAGCCTTGGTTCCGGCCGGACGGACCCTTCATCCGTCCGGCCGACCGATGTCCCCCCTCCGGCCCAACGGCCCGGCGTGGCGCCCCCGGACCCCCTTCCCGGCGCCCGGACCCGGAGATATAACCGGCGGTACCGGGCCGAACGCCCCCGGTCGCCTCGACTGGCCGGTTCGCGACGATCCGATAACGACTCATGAACGGGTCTTTAACTGACATCTACGCGCGTTACGATCGCCGCGAAACCAGCGCCGGAAGAGGCGCTTTCGGTCAGTCTTGAAGGGACCTCCTCTTGCGCCGGATCACCAGGATCACGACCGTGGGCATCGCCTCCGCGGCGCTCGCCCTCTCCGCCACCGCGTGTGGCAAGTCTTCGACGGACTCCGGCTCCAGCCCGAGCTCGAGCGCGAAGGCCACGAAGGCCGCCATCGCCTACGACATCGGTGGCCGCGGCGACCAGTCGTTCAACGACGCCGCCTACGCGGGCCTCAAGAAGGCCGAGGACGAGCTCGGCGTCAAGGGCGCCGAGGCCGAGCCCTCCGAGGGTGAGGGCGACGCCGACAAGGTGCAGCGCCTGACCGCTCTCGCCCGCGCCGGGAACAACCCGGTCATCGGCGTCGGCTTCGCCTACGCCCCGGCCATCGAGAAGGTCGCCAAGGCCTACCCGAAGACCACCTTCGGCCTCATCGACGACACGTCGAAGACCGGCCCGAACATCGCCAACCTCGTCTTCAACGAGGAGCAGGGCTCCTACCTGGCCGGCGTCGCCGCCGCCAAGGCGTCCAAGACCGGCACGGTCGGCTTCATCGGCGGTGTCGAGGTTCCGCTGATCAAGAAGTTCGAGGCGGGCTTCGCGCAGGGCGTCAAGGACACCAACCCCAAGGCGAAGGTGCTCGTCCAGTACCTGACCCAGCCGCCGAACTTCGACGGCTTCTCGAAGCCCGACCTCGGCAAGGCCGCCGCGGAGGGCCAGCTCGACAAGGGCGCCGACGTGATCTACGCCGCCGCCGGTCTGGCCGGCTCCGGCTCGATCGAGGCCGCCTCCGCCGCCGGCAAGTGGGCGATCGGCGTCGACTCCGACCAGTACAACCAGCCGGGTCTGGCCTCGTACAAGGACAGCATCCTGACCTCGGTCACCAAGGACGTCTCGGACTCCGTCTTCAACGTGATCAAGTCGGTCCAGGACGGCAAGCCGCAGTCCGGTGAGGTCCGCTACGGCCTCGCCACGGACGGCGTCGCCCTGTCCGACTCCAACCCGAAGTACAAGCAGATGACGGACCTCATCGCCGCGGTGGACAAGGCGAAGAAGGACATCATCGACGGCAAGATCACGGTCAAGACCGCTCCGTAAGGACGCACTGGTCAACGACCCAAGGCCCGGCAACGGTGGCACCCCCATCGTTGCCGGGCCCCATTCCCGTACGGGTTTTCATTTTTCGGCAGCGCTACGCGTGTAGATGTCTCCCTGGCACGATAACTTCACCCCGCCCTGCCCTCCCCGCTCCCACTCCTTCCGGCCAAGGAGAGTGCGTCATCAACGCGTCCAGCCCCCCTGCCGTAGAACTGCACGGCATCACCAAGCGATTCCCCGGCGTCGTCGCCAACAAGGACATCGCCATCACGGTCCGCAAGGGCACCGTGCACGCCCTCATCGGCGAGAACGGTGCCGGCAAGTCGACCCTCATGAAGATCCTCTACGGCATGCAGAAGCCGGACGAGGGCACCATCGCGGTCGACGGCCAGCAGGTCACCTTCTCCAGCCCCGGTGACGCCATCGCGCGCGGCATCGGCATGGTGCATCAGCACTTCATGCTCGCCGACAACCTCACCGTCCTGGAGAACGTCGTCCTCGGCGGCGAGAAGCTCTACGGCATCGGCGCCAAGGCGCGGAAGAAGATCCGGGAGATCTCCGACGCGTACGGCCTCGGGGTCCGCCCCGACGTCCTCGTCGAGGACCTCGGCGTCGCCGACCGGCAGCGTGTGGAGATCCTCAAGGTCCTCTACCGCGGCGCCAAGATCCTCATCCTCGACGAGCCGACCGCGGTGCTCGTCCCGCAGGAGGTCGACGCGCTCTTCGACAACCTGCGCGAGCTCAAGTCCGAGGGCCTGACCGTCATCTTCATCTCGCACAAGCTGGGCGAGGTCCTGAAGGTCGCCGACGACATCACCGTCATCCGCCGGGGCACCACCGTCGGCACCGCCGACCCGAAGACCGCCACCACCAAGCAGCTCGCCGAGCTGATGGTCGGCAGCGAGCTGCCCTCGCCGGAGACCCGCGAGTCGACGGTCACCACCGTCCCGATGCTCCAGGTCCAGAACCTGACGCTGACCGAGGCCGGCGCCGTCGCCGCTGCCCCGCTGACCAGCGCCGCACCGCCGGACCCGGCGAAGACCGTCGTCGTGCTCGAGGAGCCGGCCGGGGGCCGCAAGCTCCTCGACGACATCTCCCTCACGATCCACAAGGGCGAGATCCTCGGCATCGCCGGTGTCGAGGGCAACGGCCAGACCGAGCTCATCGAGACCCTCATGGGCATGGCCACCCCCGACTCGGGCGTCATCACCCTCGACGGCGTGGACATCTCCAAGGTCTCGGTGCGCAAGCGCCGCGAGGGCGGCATCGGCTACATCCCCGAGGACCGCCACCGCCACGGCCTGCTCCTCGAAGCGCCCCTCTGGGAGAACCGCATCCTCGGCCATGTCTCCGAGGCGCCCAACTCCAAGCGGGGCATCCTCGACCCGAAGGCGGCCCGCAAGGACACCGAGCGGATCGTGCGCGAGTACGACGTGCGCACCCCCGGCATCGACGTCACCGCGGCCTCCCTCTCCGGCGGCAACCAGCAGAAGCTGATCGTCGGCCGCGAGATGAGCCACAGCCCCAAGTTCCTGATCGCCGCCCACCCCACCCGTGGTGTGGACGTCGGCGCGCAGGCGCAGATCTGGGACGCGATCCGGGACGCGCGCCGCGAGGGCCTGGCGGTGCTGCTGATCTCCGCCGACCTCGACGAGCTGATCGGCCTCTCCGACACCCTCCGGGTCATGTACCGCGGCAAGCTCGTCGCGGACGCCGACCCCGCCACCATCACGCCCGAGCAGCTCGGTTCCGCCATGACCGGCGCGGCCAGCGGCCAGCTCGAAGGCGCAGAGCAGCCCGAAGACGGTGACGCCCGATGATGAAGTTCGACAAGGACAAGTTGATCCTGGGCGCGGCGGGACCGGTGCTCGCCCTGGTCACCTCGTTCGTGCTCACCGTCCTGGTGCTGCTCGCGACGGGCCTCGACCCGATCGAGCCGATCCGGCTGATGATCGACAACGCCGGTTTCGCCGACATCCAGGTCCTGATCGTCAACCAGACCGGGATCTACTACCTGGCAGCCCTGGCCGTGGCCGTCGGCTTCCGGATGAACCTGTTCAACATCGGTGTCGACGGCCAGTACCGGCTCGCCGCGATGGTCTCGGCCCTCGTCGGCGCCTCGATCGAGCTGCCCGGCCCGCTGCACATCCTGGTCATCGTGCTCGTCGCGATGCTCACCGGCGCCTTCTGGGCCGGCATCGCCGGCATCCTGAAGACCACCCGCGGTGTCTCCGAGGTCGTCTCGACCATCATGCTGAACGCCATCGCGACCTCGCTGGTGGCCTGGCTGATCCTGCCGAAGAACTTCGGCGTCCAGCCGGAGGGCTCGAACAACCTCACCACCGGTGAGATCTCCGAGTCCGGCTGGTTCCCCGGCATCGACATGGGCGAGGGCAACGGAGTCATCTACGGCTTCACGTTCGTCGCGCTCGCGCTCGGCGTCGTCTACTGGTTCGTCCTCAACCGCACCCGGTTCGGCTTCGACCTGCGCGCCACCGGCGCCAGCGAGTCCGCCGCCCAGGCCAGCGGCGTCGACGCCAAGAAGATGGTCCTCACCGCGATGCTGCTCTCGGGCGCGCTGGCCGGTCTCGCCGGCATGCCGACGCTGCTCGGCGAGTCCCACACGTACAGCCTCGACTTCCCCGTCGGTGTCGGCTTCACCGCCATCACCATCGCGCTGCTCGGCCGGAACCACCCGGTCGGCATCCTCTTCGCGGCCCTGCTCTTCGCGTTCCTGGACAAGGCGTCCAGCAACCTCGACGTGTACGGGTACCCGAAGGAGATCACCAAGATCATGCAGGGCATCATCGTGATCGCCGTGGTCGTCTCGTACGAGCTCGTCCGCCGTTACGGCCTCCGCCGCCAGCAGCAGAAGGTCGGCGAGGAACTCGCCGCCGGCGGCGCCATCAAGACCGACAAGGAGGTCTCGGCATGAGCACCGGCACTGTCACCAAGCCGAGCGCCGCGCCCAAGGGCGGCGGACGCCGCAAGCTCACCCTGCCGTGGATCATGCTGATCGTCGCGGCCGGTCTCCTGCTCTTCTCCTTCGTCCGGGCGGTCTCCGGGGCCAACGACCTCACCTCGGTGGGTCAGGTCTCGGGCGCGCTCAAGCTCGCCGTGCCGATCGGTCTCGCCGGTCTCGGCGGTCTGTGGGCCGAGCGCGCGGGCGTCGTCAACATCGGCCTCGAAGGCATGATGGTGCTCGGCACCTGGTTCGGCGCCTGGGCCGGATACCAGTGGGGCCCCTGGACGGGTGTCCTGGTCGGTCTCCTCGGCGGCGCGCTCGGCGGTCTGCTGCACGCGATCATCACCGTCACGTTCAACGTGAACCACATCGTCTCCGGTGTGGCGGTCAACATCCTCGCGGTCGGCTTCACCCAGTACCTGTCGAACTTCACGTTCGCCGAGGCCGAGGGCGGCTCCTCCAAGCAGTCTCCCCGCATCGACGAGATCTACGAGATCACGGTGCCGGGTCTTTCGGACTGGCTGACCGATCTCCAGGGCAAGCACTGGTTCTTCATCTCCGACCTGGCCGGCATCCTCGGCGGCCTCGTGACGAACCTGTCGCTCCTGACGATCGTCGCCCTGCTGCTGATCCCGGCCACCTGGTGGCTGCTCTGGCGCACCGCCTTCGGTCTGCGCCTGCGCTCCTGCGGTGAGAACCCGGTCGCGGCCGAGTCCCTCGGCGTGAACGTCTACAAGTACAAGTACATCGCCGTCACCGTCTCCGGCGCCCTCGCGGGCCTCGGCGGCGCGTTCCTCGCGATCGTCTCCACCGGCATCTACCAGGAGGGCCAGACCGGCGGCCGCGGCTACATCGGTCTCGCCGCGATGATCTTCGGCAACTGGATGCCCGGCGGCATGGCGCTCGGCGCGGGCCTCTTCGGCTTCACCGACAGCCTCAAGCTCCGCGGCGGCGCCGAGAACGTCCACGCGCTGCTGCTGCTCGTCGCCCTGCTCCTGGTGATCGCCGCCCTGTGGCAGCTGTACAAGAAGAAGTACGTGGTCGGCGTGATCTCCGCGGCCTTCGGCGCCGGCTTCTTCCTCTGGTACGCGCTGACCGACGAGGTCCCGAGCCAGTTCGTCGACGCGGCCCCGTACATCACCACCCTGCTCGTGCTCGCCCTTTCGGCGCAGCGCCTGCGCATGCCGAAGGCGGACGGCCTGCCGTACCGCAAGGGCCAGGGCAAGTGACGACCGCCCTCTCGGAGGCCGACTGGGAGGCCCTGCGGGTCACGGCGCGCGAGGCCATGGCCCGTGCGTACGCCCCGTACTCGGGCTTCTCGGTCGGTGCGGCGGCCCGTGTCGAGGACGGGCGGACGGTCTCCGGCTGCAACGTGGAGAACGCCTCGTACGGCCTCAGTCTGTGCGCCGAGTGCGGGCTCGTCTCCGAGCTCCAGGCGACCGGCGGCGGGCGCCTCACGCACTTCGTGTGCGTGGACGGCCGGGGCGAGTCCCTGGTGCCGTGCGGCCGCTGCCGGCAGCTGCTGTACGAGTTCGGGGGCCCCGAGCTCGTACTGGAGACGCCCGGCGGGTTCCTGACACTCGCCGAGATGCTGCCGCAGGCATTCGGTCCGCACCACCTCGCGAAGTAAACCTCGGAGCGGCCCTTCCGGCACGATGGGAAGGGCCGCTCCTCCTTTCCCCCTCTATGCGCGTAGAAAGAGGCACCATCATGGACGTCATCTCCGTCATCCGCACGAAGCGGGACAAGGGCGAGCTGAGCCCGGAGCAGATCGACTGGGTCATCGACGCCTACACCCGCGGTGTGGTCGCCGACGAGCAGATGTCCGCCCTGGCCATGGCCATCCTGCTGAACGGCATGAACCGCGCGGAGATCGCCCGCTGGACGGCGGCCATGATCGCGAGCGGCGAGCGCATGGAGTTCTCCTCCCTCTCCCGCCCCACCGCCGACAAGCACTCCACCGGCGGCGTCGGCGACAAGATCACCCTCCCGCTCGCCCCGCTCGTCGCCGCCTGCGGCGCGGCCGTCCCGCAGCTCTCCGGCCGCGGCCTCGGCCACACCGGTGGCACGCTCGACAAGCTGGAGTCCATCCCGGGCTGGCGCGCGCTGCTCTCCAACGAGGAGATGCTGCACGTCCTCGACACCACCGGCGCGGTCATCTGTGCGGCGGGCGACGGCCTGGCCCCGGCGGACAAGAAGCTGTACGCGCTCCGCGACGTCACGGGCACGGTGGAGGCGATCCCGCTCATCGCCTCCTCGATCATGTCGAAGAAGATCGCCGAGGGCACCGGCTCCCTGGTCCTCGACGTCAAGGTCGGCACCGGCGCCTTCATGAAGAACATCGAGGACGCCCGCGAGCTCGCCTCCACGATGGTCGGCCTCGGCACCGACAGCGGAGTGAAGACGGTCGCGCTGCTCACCGACATGTCCACCCCGCTCGGCCTCACCGCCGGCAACGCCCTCGAGGTCCGCGAGTCGGTCGAGGTCCTGGCCGGCGGCGGCCCGGCGGACGTCGTCGAGCTGACGATCGCGCTGGCCCGCGAGATGCTCGAAGCGGCCGGCATCAAGGACGCCGACCCGGCGAAGGCGCTGGCCGACGGCTCGGCGATGGACCACTGGCGCCGGATGATCGCGGCCCAGGGCGGCGACCCGGACGCGGCCCTCCCGGTCGCCCGCGAGCAGCACGTCGTCACGGCCCCGTCCTCCGGCGTCCTGACCCGCCTCGACGCCTACGACATCGGCATCGCCGCCTGGCGTCTGGGCGCGGGCCGCGCCCGCAAGGAGGACCCGGTGCAGGCCGGCGCGGGCGTCGAGATCCACGCCAAGCCGGGCGACACGGTGACGGCGGGCCAGCCCCTCGTGACCCTCCACACGGACACCCCGGAGAAGTTCGACTACGCGCTGCAGTCCCTGGGCTCGGCCTGGGACATCGCGGCCCCGGGCACGGAGTTCACCCCGAACCCGATCGTCCTGGACCGCATCGCGTAGTGACCTGATCGACGCTGGCATGTGCCAGTGACACCTTCGGGTGAACGGGACCGGTGGACCTACACCGGTCCCGTTCGGCAGGCTGGGAACGGCCAGGGCAACGGCTGGGAGGACCTGGTCCGTCGCTGGGAGTCGAGGGACTGGCCCGAGGGCTGCAAGGTGGAGATCATCGAGGGGATCATCACCGTGGCACCGTCGCCCAGTGTCCGCCACAACCTCCCTGCTGGTCGCCGAGGTCACCTCGCCCTCGAACGCGAACCACGACCGCATCACGAAGGCGGCCGCGTACGCGCGGGCGGGAGTCCCGCTGTACCTGCTGATCGACGCGTACGCGCCCGGCGGCCCCACCGTGACCCTCTACGGAGAGCCGAAGGGGGACGTCTGCCGAGTCCTCCGCGCCGTGCCGTTCGGCGAGGAGATCCGCCTCCCCGCGCCCTTCGACCTCGCCCTCGACACCGCAGAGTTCCCCGTCAGCTGAGTCCCGCTGCCAGCAGCCCCCTCAGCTCCCGCATGTCCTCGAAGACCACCGTGCCCGGGCCCGTCAGCCGGGCCGCCGGGGTCAGGCCGCCGGTGTAGCCGAAGGCGCGCATGCCGGCCGCTCGGGCCGCGCGGACGCCGTACGGGCTGTCCTCGACCACCGCACAGCGCTCCGGCGGGACGCCCATCGTGGCCGCCGCGTGCAGGAAGAGGTCCGGCGCCGGCTTGCCCCGGGCGACGTCGCGGGCGCTGAACATCCGGCCCTCGAAGCGGTCCAGGAGGCCCGCGCGGCCGAGGTTCTTCCGGATGGAGGCGTGGCTGCCGTTGGAGGCGAGGCAGTACGGGACGGCGAGCGCGTCCAGGAGGTCCGTGACGCCCTCCACGGCCGTCAGCTCCGCGTCCAGGGCGTCCTCGTACCGCTGCTTGAAGGGCGCCTGCCAGTCGGGCTCCAGCGGGCGGCCCCGGCGCTCCTCCACGAGCGTGGTGAGCATGTCGTGCGGGGAGCCGACGAAGTACTCGACGATCTCCGCCTCGGTGAACTCCGCTCCGAGCGCCGCGAACACCTCCCGGTCCACACGGCAGTAGATCCGCTCGCTGTCCACCAGGACACCGTCACAGTCGAAGATCACCAGTTCGGCGGGCTCAAGAGTCATGGCCCAGACCCTACGGTGGAAATGATCACCGATGAGTTCTGGTCCGAGGGCCGGTCTCAAGCCGTGTGGACACCAGTCGACCGCTCGTCGTGACTTTGACCGCCCGCCCCACCGGGGACGAGGTGGCGCGTCTCTGTGCCGAGCTCGGGGCCGCGCCGCCCGGGGACGTGGTCTGCGAGGTCGGCGCCCTCGCGCCCGCCGACCTCGCCGCCGTCGACGCCCTCGCCCGGCTGAAGCTCGCCGCCGGGCGCAGCGGGCACCGGATCCGGTTCCACGGAGCGGGGCCCGACCTGCGGGCCCTGCTCCTGCTCACCGGTCTCGGCGGGACCCTGGGCCTCTAGCCTCCAGCCCTCCGGTGCTCTACGCCTCCAGTCGGGCCGGCAGGTCGAAGAGCGGGAACCAGCGCTCGGTGTCCAGGAAGAAGTCCATCCCGGCGACCTTGCCGTCCCGGAGCTCCAGGACGATGAGCGCCCACGGGCTGAAGCCGCCCGTCGACGGGTCCGGGTGGTACTGGGCGAAGGCCGGGGAGCCGTTCGCCACGGTCGGCACCAGCTTCGAGCCGGCGCACACCTCGCCGACGCCCAGCATCCAGCCCACGATGTCGTCGTGCCCCTGGAGCCAGAGGTCGTACGGCGGCATGGACATGGTCGCGTCCTCGTGGAGGAGCGCGGTCAGCGCCTTCATGTCGTAGCCCTCGAACGCGGCGACATAGCGCTCCAGGAGCGCCTTCTGCTCCTCGTCGAGGGGGTTCGCGGTGTCTGAGGCGGCCGGCGCCTGCTCGGCCAGCGTCGCGCGGGCCCGCTGGAGGGCGCTGTTGACCGAGGCGACGGAGGTGTCGAGGAGCTCGGCGACCTCGCTCGCCTTCCAGGCCAGCACCTCGCGCAGGATGAGCACCGCCCGCTGCTTGGGCGGCAGATGCTGGAGCGCGGCCACGAACGCGAGCCGCACCGTCTCCCGGGAGACGGCCGTCTCCGCCGGGTCGGCGACCGAGGGCAGCACCCGCCCGTCGGGGACGGGCTCCAGCCAGGTGATCTCCGGCTGCTTGACGAGCTGCGCCTGCGCGACCGGCGTCGGAGAGGTCAGGTCCATCGGCCGTGCCCTCCGGTTGCCCGCGTTCAGCGCGTCCAGGCAGACGTTGGTGGCGATCCGGTAGAGCCAGGACCGCAGTGAGGAGCGCCCCTCGAAGGAGTCGATGGCCTTCCAGGCCCGCACCATGGTGTCCTGCACCGCGTCCTCCGCCTCGAAGGAGGATCCGAGCATCCGGTAGCAGTAGCCGGTCAGCTCCCGGCGGTACGTGTCGAGTTGGTCGGTCGTCGCGGCCGCGGCGTCGCTCATCGGGTCCACACCCCACTCACCCCTCACCGGCACCCGTTCGGTGCCGGTGAGAGGGAAGCTACCGCAGCGGACTGACAGCCGGGGTCAGGTTCCCGGCTTGCGCCCGTAGATGAAGACGTCGTCGCCGTTCCTGAGCAGGTTCCAGTACGCCTTGGCGTCCGCGGACCGCATGTTGACGCAGCCGCCGGAACCCGGCGGGTTCCACATGGACTTGGTCGTCGAGTGGAAGGCCTGCCCGCCGTCGAAGAACTGCGAGTACGGCATGGAGACGTGGTAGAGCGTCGACCAGTGGTTGATGTTCCGCCAGTAGATCTTCTTCGAGCCGGTCCGGGTCTCGGTGCCGTCCTTGCCCGTACGGACCGGCACGGGCCCGTACTTGAGGCGCGAGCCGTCCTGGATCCAGCTGAGCTGGCGGGTGAGGTCGACGCACGCGATCCGGCCCCGGTTGGTCGGACACTTGCGGTCCTTGTTCGGGTTGGACCCCGCCGCCTTCTGCTGGTTCATCGTGTTCATCGTGCGCCAGGTGATCGTCCCGGCGTACCCCGCGGCCGGGGTGATGCCGTGCTTCTTCTGGAAGGCCTGGGTGGCCTTGCAGTCGGCGAGCGACTGGCGTCCGTCGACCGGGCGGCCGAGGAACTTCTCCACCTGCTTCTGGTACGGGCCCGTCGTCACGTTGCAGGACGCCGCCTGCGCCGGAGCCGCACCGAGCGCGATCGTCATCGGCAGCACCAGCGAGGTGAGACCCGCCGCGATGCCGGCTCTTCTGGCTATTCGACCCGTGATTCTCTTCATGATCGTCAACTCCCCCTTGAGTCCTATCTGTCAGGACGTCCGGGGGAGCGACTCAGTTGCAGCGGATTCGGCCGGAATCAGCAGGACGCGGCGAGCCGTCCCTGCCGTGCCTCCACGCGCGCGCTGTGGCTGCCGTACAGGGTCACCGAGACGACCCCGAGGACCGCGACGAGACCGATCAGGACCGTGCCGGCCCACCCGCCCGCGTGGAACGCGATCGCGCCGAGCGTGCCGCCCGCGCTGCTGCCCAGGTAGTACGCGGACTGGTAGAGCGCCGAGGCCTGCGCGCGGCCCGTCGTGGCCGTCCGGCTCACCGAGGAGGAGGCGACCGCGTGGCCCGCGAAGAAGCCGGCCGTGATCAGGACGAGGCCCGCGAGGACCGCCGGCAGCGCGTCGGAGAGCGAGAGCAGCAGGCCCGCGGCGGTGGTGGAGACCGCCAGGTAGAGCGCCCCGCGCCGGCCGAGCCGGCCGACGAGCCGGCCCGCGGCGGCGGAGGAGACCGTACCGACCAGGTAGATCAGGAAGATCGAGCCGATCACGCCCTGCGGCAGCGAGAACGGGGCCTCGACCAGGCGGTAGCCGATCACGGTGTACACCGCGCCGAACACCGTCATGAACAGGGCGCCGATCACGTAGAGACGCATCAGCAGCGGGTCCGCGAGGTGCGTCCGCACGGTCCGGGCGAGCGCCTTCGGGTTGAGCGTGCCGGGCGTGAAGTGCCGTGCCTTCGGCAGCAGCGCCCGGAAGGCCAGCGCGCACAGCAGGGACGTCAGGCCGACGGCGGCCAGACCCGCCCGCCAGCCCCACATCTGGGCCACCCAGCCGGTCACCAGACGGCCGCTCATGCCGCCGATCGAGTTGCCCGCCACGAACAGGCCGATCGCGGCGATCAGCGCCTTGGGGCGGACCTCCTCGGCGAGGAAGGCCATCGCGGAGGCCGGCAGCCCGGCGAGCGCGGCGCCCTGGATCGCGCGGAGGGCGATCAGGGACTCCAGGTTCGGGGCGAGCGGCACGAGGAGCGAGATGCCGACCGCGACCGTCAGGGAGGCGATCATCATCGTGCGCCGGCCGAAGCGCTCCGAGAGGGCGCTGAGCGGGAGCACACACAGGGCGAGGGCGCCGGTCGCGGCCGAGACCGTCCAGGAGGCGGCGGAGGCGGTGGCGCCGAACTCGGCCGAGATGGCCGGGAGGAGGGCCTGCGTGGAGTAGAGGAGCGCGAAGGCGGCGAGGCCGGCGGCGAAGAGCGCGAGGCTCATGCGGCGGTAGCCGGGGGCGCCGGGGGCGAGGCGGGTGTCGGCAGGGGCGGGGCGGGTGTCGGCGGACGCGTGGGTGGCGGCCGCCTTGGTACTGGCGGAAGGCATGTCTAGAACGTAGGACGCCCCGCTTCATGCGTCCAATGCACGGAACTGCTGTAATCGTTCCCATGGTGCATGAGTACAGGTCACAGCATCGGCTGTCACCGAACAGTAACGAAGAAGACATGGGACTGCTGCTCGCGCCGCGGCTCGCGTACTTCGCCGCGGTCGCCCGGCACGAGCATGTGACCAGGGCCGCGGCCGAGATGGGCGTCCCGCAGTCCACGCTCTCCCGCGCGATGGTCCGGCTCGAACAGGACCTCGGCGTCACCCTCTTCGCCCGCCGCGGCCGCACGGTCTCCCTCACCCCCGCCGGGCGCCGCTTCCTCTCCGCGGCCGAGCGGGCCCTCGCCGAGGTGGAGCGGGCCGCCGACACCGTACGGGCCGACGCCGACCCCACCGCGGGCCGCGTCGCCTTCGGCTTCCTCCACACCATGGGCTCCGAGACCGTCCCCGGCCTCATCCGCGCCTTCCGCGTCGACCACCCGAGGATCCGCTTCACCCTCGTCCAGAACTACGGCGAGGCCATGATCGAACGGCTCCGGGCCGGCGACCTCGACCTCTGTCTGACCTCGCCGGTGCCGGACGCCCCCGACCTGGTCGCCCGGCGCCTCGACGAGCAGCGGCTCCGGCTCGTCGTCCCCGACGACCACCGGCTCGCGGGGCGCAAGCGCGTCCGCCTCGCCGAGGCCGCCGACGAGACCTTCGTGACCCTGGAACCGGGGTACGGGCTCCGCCGCATCACCGACGACCTGTGCGCGGACGCCGGCTTCAAGCCCCGGATCGCCTTCGAGGGCGAGGAGGCCGAGACCCTGCGCGGCCTGGTCGCCGCAGGCCTCGGCGTCGCCCTGCTGCCCCCGCCCGCCGTGCCGCGCCCCGGCGTCGTCGAACTCACCGTCACCGCACCGCGCGCGGTCCGCGAGATCGGCGTCGCCTGGCTGGACGGCCACCCGGACACGGCCCCGGTGGCAGCCTTCAAGAAGTTCCTGCTCGGCAGGCGCGGCCATCTGCTCCCGAAGGAGCCCGCGGCGCCCCTCCTCCCGGCGGAGGCCGACGCGCGGGAGCCCTCACCTCCGGAGTGAGCCCCCGAAGCCCGCCGCGAGCGGCATCCGCAGGCCCAGCGGCGGGGGAGCGGCCATCGCGTCGGTCACCGGCCGGGCGACCGGCCGGGCGAAGAGCGCCCCGAGGACGAAGTCGGCGGCGAGGGCCCGCACCTCGTCCGCGTACTGCCGCAGCGCGTGACCGTCCGAGTGCACCTCGAACCGGCAGGTGTCGCGGTTCGCCTTCTTCGCCCGCTCGGCGTACCGGAACGACAACTCCGGGTCCGTACGCGCGTCGTTCGTGCCGTGCACGAGCAGCACCCGGCGCCCCACCAGCTGCCGTACGGCCTCCGGCTCCGCCGCCATGTCGTCCTCCGGCAGCCACGGGGCGAGTGCGAGGACCGCGCCGACCGCGCCGTGCCCGGCGGCCCGCAGCGCCGCCCTGCCGCCGAGGCCGTGGCCGACGAGACAGACCGGGACGTCGCCGTAGCGCCGTACCGCCTCCGCGACGGCCCAGGAGGCGTCCGCCGCGAGGTTCGCGTCGGTGCCGTTCCAGCCGCGCCCGCGGTAGCGCACCACATGGGCGACGAGCCCCTCGGACCGGCCCGCCCGGACCAGTCCGCGCCCGAGCGGCAGCATCGCTGCGTGCGCCGGCATGGAGGCGCGCCGCCCCGACACCGGCTCGCCGTCCGGAAGGAGCAGCACCACGCCGCCCACCGCCGCCGAGGTGCGGGAACCTCCAACAGGCCGACCGAGCCGGGGTCTCCGGGTGTCGGGCGGCCCCACGAGTGCGAAGTGCGCCATGACAGAACAGTCTCAGAAGGAGAGGTGTACGCCAGTCGTACGCGCGGTCTCTGTTACGTATCGTCCGGCGGGGCACCGTCGTCGGGCCGGACTTCAGTACGTGACGGTGATGCGCCGCGCGGGACCGTCGACGCGGATCGGACCCCCGCAGGGGAGCACCTGCTGTGGGTCGGTGTGCCCGAAGTCCACCCCGAAGACCGCCATGGTCTCGGGCGCGTACTCTTCCAACGCCCGTAGTACCGCCTCGCGTTGGGCCTTGCGGTACGCGGTGCGGGCCGGCGCCTCCAGCGGCTGCTCGAAGCTCCAGCTCTTGGCCCGGGCCACCAGGACGGCCGGGAACTGCCGCAGCAGCCCGCGCTCTCCCATGTTCCGCAGGATCCGGTACACCTCGTCGGCCCCCGGCATCTCCTCGGAGGTCTCCAGGAAGAGCACCTGCCCGGCGTACTCTTCGACCGGCCGGATCTCCCGGTCGGCCATCAGCATCCAGGCCAGGATCTCCAGACAGCCGCCCCAGCCGGCCCCGGTGACGACCCGGTCGGCGTTGTGCCAGAACCAGCCCTCGCCCGGCTCCATCACCGGTTCGCGCGCGAAGGTCTCCGGCGTCTCCCACCGTCCGTTGACGTCGCCGACGTCCGCCGACGGCGTCAGCTCGTACGGGCCGGAGCCGAACAGCGCGGCCCGCAGGGAGTCCGCCGTCCGCGGGTGGAGAGCCCCGGGCCGGCCGAGCTCCACCATCACCGAGCCGCCGTGATAGCTCACGACGCCGAGGTTGCGCAGGAAGAGCAGGAGGTTGGTGTTGTCGCTGTACCCGAAGAACGGCTTCGGGTGGGCGCGGATCAACTCCCGGTCCAGATGGGGGAGCACGGTGATCTGGTCCTCGCCGCCGATGCTCGCGATGACGGCCTTGATCTCCGGGTCGGCGAACGCGGCGTTCAGGTCCGTGGCGCGCTCCCGGGGCGTCGAGCCCCAGGTGCGGGTGGTCGGGTACTCGACCGGGACCAGGCCGAACTCCTTCCGCAGCCGGTCGAGACCCAGCTCGTAGGGCATCGGGAGGAGGCCCGGCAGGCCGCCCGACGGAGAGACGATCGCGACCTTGTCGCCGGGCTGCGGCTTGGGCGGGTGCACGGGTGCCGACATGTCGCTACACCTTCTCGAAGTAGTGGATGGTGTCGACGATCGTGAAGCCCTTCCGCCCGTACCAGCGGTGCGGCCACTTCGCCTTGTTCGCGCTCAGGAAGCGGAGGTCGCAGCCGGCCTCGGCCGCCAGGTGCAGCGCCGTGTCGAGGACCCGTCCGGCGTGGCCCCGCCCGAGGTGCGCCTCGGCGGTGACCAGGTCCTCGATCCGGGCGATCCCGGCCGCCGGATCCAGATACAGGTCGACCCACGACGCCACCTCGCCGTCCTCGGTGTGCGTGGCGAGGAACCGTACGTCGTCGGCGGCCCCGAGCCGGGCGACCCGCCGCTCCACCAGGTGCTGGACCTGCTCGTCGGAGATGCCCGGCGCGAACCGGCGCCAGGCCGTCGAGGCCGGTGCGCGCAGCTCCTCGATGCCCACCCGCCGGGCCCCGCCGTGCGCCGGGACCGGGCCGGTGTGCCGCATGAGATACGTGGTCGCACCGGTGTAACCGGCCCGCTCCAACGGACCCCGGCAGGCGGCCGCGACCTCGTCGTCGACGACGTACACGAGCCGGTACGGGAGATGTCCGAGCAGCTCCTCGGCCCGCGCGGGCAGCGCCTCGGCGTCGGTCGGGCCGTCGACCAGCACGTGGTTGTTGCCGCGCGAATGCGTGAACCGGTCGTCGAGCGCGGCGAAGCCACCGGGGAACGCGACGACCCGGTCCGCCTGACGACGGTGGAAGTCGGACAAGAAGCCGTGGATGCGCGGCAGTTCGGTGTCGGTCGATGGCGAAGTCATGCCGACAGCCTAGGAGTCGCCCGGAACCGGCTCACGTCGGTTTCGGGCGGCGGCCCGCGTGGCGGGGGGAATGACCGACACGCGGGCCGTGCACGTCCTGGTGATCGATGCCGGCGAGGGCTATCGGGTGGGCGCGGTCGGCGCGGTCGGGGTGGTCGCGCCGGTGGTGCCCTTGGTGCTGATGGCGCCAGTGGTGCTGGTGGTGCCAGTGGTGTCAGTCGCGCCCTTGGCACCCGTGGTGCCGGTGGTGCCGGTCAGGCCGAGGAGCCTGGACGGGCCGAGGAGCCCGGACGGACCGAGCAGCCCGGAGGGGCCGAGGAGGGGGCCGGCGAGGGAGACATCCCCCAGGAGCTCCGGAGCGTAGTTCACCTCCTGGGTACAGGAGCCGAACGTGCTGTTCTGGCAGCTGTGGTCGAGGTTCTGGTTCGACTGGTCGGTATCGGCCTGCGAGGTACCGATCATGCCGAGCGACAGGGCGCCCGCCGAGAGCGCGACGAACAGTCCGCGGATGAATCTCACGACACGTCCTTCCAAGAGTTCCGGCGGGTGTCGGCTCCCGCCGTGATCGACTCACGTAACCGCGAGCCGGCGGGACCCGGCGCACCCGGAGAGGCCGGTGTCGTCTCAACAGACCAATAAGTCGTATACGCGAAGGTCTGAACGCGGCCTCTTCTCCCTCGACGTGCCGGTGACACGGCATCGGAGCACCCGTGGGTGGGAGAGACCGGGCACAGACACCGCGCCACGGGGCGCGCTCTACGCGCGTAGGGGCTAAAGTGCGGAAATGACGAGCCAGACTCCCAGCGTCCCCTCCGCGGACCAGATCCGCCGTGCCCCGAAGGTGCTGCTCCACGACCACCTCGACGGCGGACTGCGCCCCGGCACGATCATCGAACTCGCCCGGGAGCAGGGCTATCAGCAGCTCCCCGAGACCGAGCCCGACAAGCTCGGCATCTGGTTCCGCGAAGCCGCCGACTCCGGGTCCCTCGAGCGGTACCTGGAGACCTTCGCGCACACCTGCGCCGTCATGCAGACCCGCGACGCCCTCTTCCGCGTCGCCGCCGAGTGCGCCGTCGACCTCGCCGAGGACGGCGTCGTGTACGCGGAGGTGCGCTACGCCCCCGAGCAGCACCTGGAGGCCGGCCTCACCCTGGAGGAGGTCGTCGAGGCCGTCAACGAGGGCTTCCGCGAGGGCGAGCGGCAGGCCAGGGCCAACGGGCACCGGATCCGGGTCGGCGCCCTGCTCACCGCGATGCGGCACGCCGCACGCGCCCTGGAGATCGCCGAGCTCGCCAACCGCTACCGCGACACCGGCGTCGTCGGCTTCGACATCGCGGGCGCCGAGGCCGGCTACCCGCCCACCCGTCACCTCGACGCCTTCGAGTACCTCAAGCGGGAGAACAACCACTTCACGATCCACGCGGGCGAGGCCTTCGGGCTGCCCTCGATCTGGCAGGCGCTCCAGTGGTGCGGCGCCGACCGGCTCGGGCACGGCGTCCGGATCATCGACGACATCGAGGTCGCCGACGACGGCTCGGTGACCCTCGGCCGGCTCGCCGCCTACGTCCGTGACAAGCGGATCCCGCTGGAGATGTGCCCCTCCTCCAACCTCCAGACCGGTGCCGCGGCCTCGTTCGCCGAGCACCCCATCGGTCTGCTCCGCAAGCTGCACTTCCGGGCCACGGTCAACACTGACAACCGGCTCATGAGCGGGACGAGCATGAGCCGGGAATTCGAGCTCCTGACCGAGGCATTCGATTACACGCTCGATGACATGCAGTGGTTCACGGTCAATGCGATGAAATCAGCGTTCATTCCTTTCGATGAACGCCTGGCCATGATCAACGAGGTCATCAAGCCCGGATATGCCGAGCTGAAGTCCGAATGGCTGTTCCAGCAGACCGCCACGACCAGCGACTCTTCCCGTACGGCGGGCTGAACGCCACCCCGTCAAGAGGAACCGAGCGGCCGGGAAAAGTACGACACCCGGCCGCTTTCCGGTGTTTGCGGACGGGCCGATCACTGGTTAGGTTGCAGAGCCGCTCTGCATTCCCAGGATTTCCCCGCCCGGCTTTCCCGGAAGCCCCCGGATTCCACAAGGAAGATTTTCAGATGAAGCAGTCTGCCGCCAAGAAGCTCGGTGTCGCCGCTCTCGGTGCCGCTTTCGCCGCTGCCGCCGCCGGCACGGCCTCCGCCGCCCCGGTCGTGCCCGCCACCCCCGACGCGCTCGGCCTGGTGACCCAGACCGTGCCGCTGGGTGACGACCTCACCAAGCTCCCCGACGGCGCGGCCGAGTCCCTCGGTGCCGGCCAGGGCGCCCTCGGCCAGGGTCTCGACCAGGGCGTGAAGACCCTCCCGGCCGCCGCCGGGCAGGCCACCCAGAGCCTCCCGCTCGACGCCGCCGCCGGCGGCCTCGGCGCCACCCCGCTGGGCGGCCTCCTCGGCGGCCTGCCGCTGGGCGCCGGCGGCCTGCCGATCGGCTGACCCCGGGGCCGTACCCGGCTCTCCGTACGCCGAAGGGGCGCGCACCCGGTCTCCCGGGCACGCGCCCCTTCGGCGTGGGTTCGTCACCAGGCCGTGGTGGCCTTCCGCTCGTCCGGCATGAAGATCCACAGGGCGATGTAGATCAGGAACTGCGGGCCGGGCAGCAGGCACGAGACCAGGAAGATCAGACGCATCGTGTTCGCGGAGATGCCGAAGCGCCGGGCCAGGCCCGCGCACACTCCGCCGATCACGCGTCCGTCACGAGGGCGGGTCAGTGCGGCCATGGTGGGCTCCTTCGGAGTCGGTCCGGGAGCCGCTCCGTCGGGCTCCCGATGACTCCATGGTGCCGCCGGAGTGCCGTCCGGGGCGTCGGTCTACCGGGCGATCGGGACCCTGGGAATCGTCGGGGTCGCACCCTGAGACGCCTCGTTCCGCAGCAGGGCGGAACCCCGACCCGGCCTGCTCCCCGCGGAGGAGTCCGTCCGCCCCCCGTCCGACCTGCGGCGCAGCCAGGTGCGGCCGGCCGGGACGAAGAGCAGATGCGCGAGCGCCACCCCGGCGGTGTTCAGGAGGACCGAGTCCACGTCCACGACCTGACCGGGCACGGCGGTCTGCAGCAGCTCCACGGCGAGGGACACCAGCGCGCCTGCGGCGGTCGTACGGGCGAGGGAGGCCCACCCGGAGACATGGAGCCGTCCGTCGGCCATCGGGAGCAGGATCCCGAGCGGGGCGAGGAGCAGCAGCCCCTCGCCGATCAGCCGGGCGGCCTCGGCGGTACCGAGGGCGAGGTCGGCGCGGAGGCCGTCGAGGGGGACGATGTTCGGCGCGGTGACCCAGGCGACGTCCCGTGGGCGCAGGCTGACCCAGGCGACGAGCAGCAGATGCGCGAGGACGAGGGCGAACCCTGCCACGCGGACGACCACGGCGGCACTGCCGCCCGAACCTTGACGCTGCACGCCCCCCAAGACGCCCCGAACACCGAATCCGGTTCCACCGAACCCCACGCGACCCGCCGTGTGGAGGGTCACTGCCCCCGCGGAGCGGCCGGCCGCAGCGGGGGGCGGCGGGATCAGGAGGGTGTCGGGGCCGTCGGCGGGGTCGATTCCGGGCGTTCGCGGAGTTCCGTCGTGCAGCGGTACCGCTTCGGGGCGTACGCGCCCGGGCCGCCGAGCAGCACCGTCTGCTCCCCCGCCCCCGCCGAGCTCGCCGCGAACGTGCAGACCAGCTGCGACAGGGCCGTCGGCGCCAGGTCCTCCGGCTGGCGGCTCAGCCGCAGCGTGCCCGCCGGGTCGCCCTTGTGGCCGCCGCTCACCACCAGCGGGCCGCGGACCGCCGTCGTGTACCCGGCCCGCTGCTCGCTCTCCGAGGGCTCGGCCAGCAGCTGCGCGAGCAGCCCCGACGCCGTGCGTACCGGGTCGCCGCCCGCCTTCTCCTCCGGCAGCGAGCGCCGGTCCACCGCCTCGAGCTGCGAGCCGCAGACCAGGAACACCCGGACCGGCACGCCCTGCACCGCCGCGCCCGTCGTCCCCTCCTGGGTCACGCTGCACGGGACCCGTGACGGGGCCGCGCCGGCGTCCACCGGGACCGACGTGGTCCTGATCCCGCAGCCGGTGGCCAGCGCGGTGAGCACGACGAGCCCGGCCGTCACGGCCGTACGCCCCACAGTGCGGCGTCTCACGCTTCCTCCACCTCGCCCTGGCTGCTGCGGGTCTGCACCTCGCGGGTGATCCCCGACGCGTCGAGCGGCAGCCGCAGCACGAACACCGCGCCGTCCACCGCACCGTCCTCGCCGACCGAGTTGGCGGCGGTGATCGAACCGCCGTGAATCAGCGCGTTCTCCATGGCGATCGACAGGCCGAGCCCGCTGCCGTCGGACCGGGGCCGGGACGCGCTCGCCTTGTAGAAGCGGTCGAAGACGTGCGGCAGCACCTCTTCGGGGATGCCGGGGCCGTGGTCGCGTACGGCGATGACCAGTTCGTCGTCCTCGGTGCGCACCGAGACCCGGACCGGCGAACCTCCGTGCTTCAGCGCGTTCCCGATCAGGTTCGCCAGGATCACGTCGAGCCGGCGCGGATCGAGCGGCGCCACGATGCCGCGCTCGGCGTCCAGGTCGACCGCGTCGAGCCACGCGCGCGCGTCGATGCACGCGGTGATCTGGTCGGCGATGTCCACCTCGTCGAGGACGAGCCGGGCGGTGCCCGCGTCGAAGCGGGTCACCTCCATCAGGTTCTCGACCAGGTTGTTCAGCCGGTGGGTCTCGCTGACCACCAGGGCGACCGCCGGGGCGATCATCGGGTCGAGGGAGTCCTGCTCGTCCTCGAGGACCTCCGTGACGGCGGTGAGCGCGGTCAGCGGGGTCCGCAGCTCGTGCGACATGTCGGCGACGAACCGCCGGGAGGACTCCTCGCGGGCGCTCATGTCCGCGACCTTCTTCTGCAGGGACTCGGCCGCACTGTTGAACGTCCGGGTGAGATCGGCCAGTTCGTCGGCGCCGGTGACCCGGAGCCGGGTGTCGAGCTTGCCCTCGCCGAGCTGCTTGGCCGCCTCGCCGAGCCGGTGCACCGGCCGCAGCACGGTCGTCGCCGCGACCTGCGCGAGCAGCACGGAGCCGGCCACCGCGAGCGCGGTCGCGATCCCGAGCGACCAGGCGAGCGAGTTCAGATCGGCCTTCTCCGCGGCCAGCGACTTGAACATGTAGCCCGCGGGCCCGCCGCCGTCGATCCGCGTCCCGCCGACCAGGTACGGCGTCCCGTTCCGCTCCGTTCGCTGCCAGAACAGGTGGTACGGATACGGGTTGGCCTCCGTCACCGGCCGCTCGGTGTCCACGGCCTCGCGCAGCGAGCGCGGCACGTCGGCCAGGGTGAAGTCGTCCGGGTCCGAGGCGCCGACGATCGGCTTGCCCGCGTCCCGCTCGCCGAGCAGCAGCACCTGGTAGTTGGCGCTGCCCGTCGCCATCAGCTCGGCCGTCCGCCGCAGGTCCTCCTGCGTGGGCCGCAGCGGCAGCGTCGCCGCCCGGTTCTGCATCTCCTGCCGGAAGTCGTTGAGCGCCCCGTCCTGAGTACGCGTCAGCACCGCCTCGCGGTTCAGCCAGTACGCGATGCCGGAGGCGGCGACGGCCGCGGTGAGCGCGACCAGGGCGAAGACGACGACTAGACGCAGACGCAGGCTGGAGAGACGCAGCCGCGTGACGATCCCCTTGCTCACGCAGGAACGTCCAGCCGGTAGCCGACCCCGCGCACGGTGCGGATGAGCGTCGGCGAGGACGGCACGTCCTCCACCTTGGCGCGCAGCCGCTGTACACAGGCGTCGACGAGCCGCGAGTCGCCCAGGTAGTCGTGCTCCCACACGAGCCGCAGCAACTGCTGCCGGGAGAGCGCCTGTCCGGGCCGGCGGCTCAGCTCCAGGAGCAGCCGCAGCTCGGTCGGGGTGAGCTGGAGGTCCTCGCCGTTCTTGGTGACCGTCATCGCGGAGCGGTCGATCACCAGCGAGCCGTAGGTCGCCGAGTCCGTCGACTCCCGCTCCCCGCGCCGCAGTACGGCCCGGATCCGGGCGTCGAGGACGCGGCCCTGCACCGGCTTGACGACATAGTCGTCGGCTCCGGACTCCAGGCCCACGACCACGTCGATGTCGTCGCTGCGCGCGGTCAGCAGGATGATCGGCAACTGGTCCGTGCGGCGGATGCGCCGGCAGACCTCGAAGCCGTCGATGCCGGGCAGCATGACGTCGAGCACGACCAGGTCCGGCCGCTGCTCGCGCAACAGCTGGAGGCCGTCCTCACCGGTCGCGGCGGTGGCCACCCGGTGGCCCTGCCGCGACAGGGAGAGTTCGAGGGCCGTGCGGATGGCGTCGTCGTCCTCGATCAGCAACAGAAAAGGCACGCCGTCATTCTGTCGCATTCGGCCGTCCGAGTTCGACCGCTGGGAGGCGCGCTTCTGCCCGGGCCCCTGTGACACGCCTGTGACAGTCGGCGGACAACGCCATGAAGTCCGATGGGCAAGCTTCATTGCACACGGACCGAAACACACTCCAACCGACGGGGGGCGCCGGATGAACGCACTGCACAGCACCACCTCAAGCGCAGTAGTCACGCGTCTCCACGACGTCGTGCGGAGCACGGAGAAGTCCGGCGCGGTGAACGGGCGGGGGTGCGTTCGCAGCGTCGGGCGTCAGCGCAAGGCGCCGTACATGGTGGCCATTGCTGACGGGGGAGCGGCGTACGGGGAGGTCACGGGGGAGCGCAACTGTTCGGAAGCCGAGTTCACGGCTTACGTCCAGGAGCGTCGTGCCTCCCTGTACGCCACCGCCTACCACCTCACCGGTGACCGGTTCGAGGCCGAGGACCTGCTCCAGAGCGCGCTGTTCTCCACGTACCGCGCCTGGGAGCGGATCAGCGACAAGGCCGCGGTCGGCGGATACCTCCGCCGCACCATGACCAATCTGCACATCAGCGCCTGGCGCCGGCGCAAGCTCAACGAGTACCCGACCGAGGAGCTCCCGGAGACGGTGGGCGAGACGGACGCGATGCGCGGCACGGAGCTGCGCGCGGTGCTGTGGCAGGCGCTGGCCCGGCTGCCCGAGCTCCAGCGGACGATGCTGGTGCTGCGCTACTACGAGGGCCGTACCGATCCGGAGATCGCGGAGATCCTGGACATCAGTGTCGGCACGGTGAAGTCGAGCATCTGGCGGTCGCTGCGGCGACTGCGCGAGGACGAGGTGCTCAGCTTCGGCCGTGACGAGGAGGAGTCCTTCGGCGAGCTGGTGGCCTGAAGGCTGGGGGAAAGACCCACGGGGGCTACGGGGGAAACGGAGCCGTCGGGGGAGCACGGGGGAACCGTACGGGGGTACGGGGAATGGCGACGCGGGTCGTACGAGCTGGGGGGCTCGTACGACCCGCGTCGTGTTCTGCGGCTCTCAGCTGGTCGCGGGCGTGCGGTGGCGGCCCGCTGCCGCCGCCGCCAGACGGCCCAGGGCCTCCGGCTTGGCGCAGGGGTGGGCGCCCAGTTCCGACTGGCGGGCGACGATCGCCCGCTCCGCGCGCATCAGACGCCAGCCGCGACGCAGCAGGAACGGGACCGACTTGCGGCCCTCGCGCAGGTCGCGGGCGAGCCGGCGGCGGAAGGTCGTCGAGGGGCGGCCGCGCAGGCAGAGCGCGTCGGCGAGGACGTC
Organism: Streptomyces sp. CB02980; assembly: GCF_014451325.2. Taxonomy (GTDB): domain Bacteria; phylum Actinomycetota; class Actinomycetes; order Streptomycetales; family Streptomycetaceae; genus Streptomyces. The sequence goes on from NZ_JACSCH020000007.1 coordinate 332,386, forward strand.
GAGCTCACGGCAGCGGGCCACGATCTCGGCCGCGAAGATCCCCTCCGCCACGAACAGCGGCGTCCGTCCGATGTCCAGCCGCTCGCGGTCCACCCGGGAGCTGGTGGCGAGGTCGTACACGGGGACGTCGGTCCGTCCCGTACGGCACAGTTCGACGATGGCGGCGACGGCCACCTCCGCGTCCCAGGACCCCGGAGAGTCCCAGTCGATGTCCGAGCTGCCCTCCACGAGAGGGAGGGTCGGGTCGTCGGCCTCCTTGTAGAAGTCGTCGAGGCGCAGGACCGGGAGACCGGTGACGGCGGCGAGGGACGACTTGCCGGAGCCTGAGGGGCCCGCGAGCAGGACGACACGGGTCGGGATCGGTTGGGAACTCACGGGACACCAGTGTGAAGCATTCCCCCGTGCAGGGGACCCCCGAGGAGGCCCGTTGGTATCGAGCATCACACCTCAACTACTGTCGGTGTCCGCTCGGTCACCCCGTGGAAATCTCGGAAGGATCATCATGGCGCGTCACGCAGAACCCCGGAGTCCCCGTCGCAGCGCCCTGCTCGCGGCAGGTCTCACCGTCACGGCGGCGGGCGCGGCGGTGCTCGGCGCCGGTGCGGCGGCGCAGGCCGTGGCCCCGGTGCCGCTGCCCGTCGACTCGTTGACCAGGACGGACGCCACCGCGGCCGGTGCGGGTGCGCTGTCCGGTGTCACCCACGGGATCGGCCCGCTGACCCGGCTCCAGCTCGACCCGCTGGCCAACACCGGCGTCGACCCGCTCGACAACGGTCTCGGCACCCAGGTCGCCGACTTCAAGCCGGTGGGCACCAACCTGGTGACCGACCACGTCACGAAGGGCGGGGCAGTGGCCGATCTTCCGGTGGCCGGTCCGCTGACGCGGGGGCTGCTTCCGTAACGGAGCCGGTTCCGGGCCGCAGCGGGGCGTCCCGTACGAGCCACGCCACGGCGAAGGCCAGGGCGGCGAGCAGTGCCGTGCCGAGCAGCACCCCGTGCACCCCGCTCGTCACGGCCGCCCCCAGGTCCTCCCGTACGGGCTCCGGCAGCCGCAGGGCCTGTGCCGGGGTCAGGTGGGTGTCGGCCCCGTCGAGGCGCGCGGTGAACACCGCGCCGAGGACGGCCACGCCGAGCGAGCCGCCGAGCGTCCGCACGAGTGTGACGGTGCCGCTGGCCGCGCCCATGTCGCGCGGCTCGGCGCCGTACATCGTGACGAGCAGCGTGGCCTGCATGAGGAGGCCCATGCCCGCGCCGACGACCACGGTGAGTCCGGAGGCGAGGGCGACGGGGGTGTCCACGTCGAGCAGCAGCAGGGCGAGCGCGCCCGCCGTCATCAGCGCACCGCCGAGGATCGGGTACATCCGGTAGCGGCCGGTACGGGCGATGATCCGGCCCGAGGCCAGCTGCGCGGCGACCATGGCGAGCATCAGCGGGAGCAGCAGCAGCCCGCTCGCCGTGGACGACTGTCCGCGGGCGAACTGCAGGTACTGCGGGAGGTAGTTCAGGGCGGCGATCATGCCCGCGCCGACCAGGAGGCTCAGGATCTGCGCCAGCGTGAAGTTGCGGGTGCGGAAGAGCCGGGGCGGGATCACGGGCTCCTCGGCCCGCCGCTCGACCCGGACGAACCAGGCGAGCGCCACGACCGCGAGCGTTCCCAGGGCCAGGATCCGGGGTGAGGTCCAGGCGTGGGCGGTGCCGGCCCAGCCGGCGAGCAGGGTCAGCGCGAGGACCCCGGTGGTCAGCAGCAGGGCTCCCGCCCAGTCGACGCGGGCTCGGACGCGCGGGGTCCTTACGCGCAGGCGGAGCGAGACGATCAGCAGGGCGGCGAGGCCGACGGGCAGGTTGACGTAGAAGGCCCAGCGCCAGTTCAGGTGGTCGGTGAGGAGGCCGCCGAGGAGCGGGCCGCCGGCGAAGGCCACCGGCAGCATCGCCCCGGTGACTGCCTGGACCCGGGCGCTGTCCTTCGGGGCCACCAGGGTGCCGATGAGTGCGAAGGCGCCGACCATCAGGCCGCCGGCGCCGATGCCCTGGAGGGCGCGGAAGGCGATGAGCTGTCCCATGCTCTGCGCGAGGCCGGAGAGGACCGATCCGGCGAGGAAGACGCCGACGGCGGAGAGGTAGGCCCCCTTGCGGCCGTGGAGGTCGCCGAGCTTGCCCCAGAGCGGGGTGGCGACGGCCGCGGTGAGGAGATAGGCGGTGACGACCCAGGACAGCCGGTCGAGGCCGCCGAGTTCGCCCGCGATGGTGGGGAGGGCGGTGCCGACGATCGTGCCGTCGAGGGTCGCGAGGACGACGCCGAGCATGAGCCCGGCGACGCCCAGGTAGGGGATGCGGGTCTCCCGCGGGGACGTCTGAGCGGTCGTCATTGGTTTAGGCCGCGTAGGGCTTGTTCGTGCGCGCGTCGCGCAGTGCCTCGCCCCACCACACGAGTTGGTCGAGCATCGCCTTCGCCGCGGTGTCGGCGGCGGCGTCGGCGGCCCGGCCGTTCTCGTCGAACTGTCCCCAGACGCCCTGGAGTCCGACCGTCTCGCGGATGGTGACGGCGTGCAGCTCGGCGAAGACGCCCCGCAGGTGCTCGACGGCGCGCAGGCCGGCGGAGAAGCCGCCGTAGGCGACGAAGCCGACGGGCTTCGCGTGCCATTCCCGGTTGTGCCAGTCGATCGCGTTCTTCAGGGAGGCCGGGTAGCTGTGGTTGTACTCGGGGGTCACCACGACGAAGGCGTCGGCGGCGGCCAGACGCGGTGACACGGCGGCGAGCAGGGCGCGGTCCTCGGCCCGCTCGGGGGCCTGGCCGAGGTGCGGGAAGACGGTCGGCAGCGGGGTCTCGGCCAGGTCGATCAGGTCGGTGGTCAGATCGGGGCGGTCGGCGGCGTGGGTGAGCAGCCAGTTCGCGACGACGGGGCCGAGGCGGCCGTCGCGGGTCGAGCCCTGGATCACGGCGAGGTGGAGCGGAGCGGTCATGGGGTCCCCCTGGAACGGTGATGTGTACGGCGTATACCGACTGGTGTACAACGTACACGCCGATGTGTACGTCGTCTACTGGAGATACGCTGTACGCGAGAGAGGGAGGCCCCAGTGGCGAAGAAGGAAGAGACGGACGACGTCTCGCTGTGGGAACGCCTGGAGCGGCCCGCGGCGGCGCCGCGGGCGTCCCTCAGCGCGGGGAGGATCGCCGAGGTCGCGATCGGCATCGCGGACCGCGAGGGTTTCGCCGCCGTGACGATGCGGAAGGTCGCCACCGAACTGGGCGTCGCGCCCATGGCCGCCTATCGGCACGTCAACGGCAAGGACGAGCTGTGGGCGCTCATGATCGACCGGGTGTCCGGCGAGCTGGCGCCGGTGGACGAGGTCTCCGGCTGGCGGGAGACGCTCCGCGCGTACGCGCTGCGGACCCGGGAGATGATGCTGCGCCACCCCTGGCTGGCCCATATGCCGGCGCCGCTCTTCGCACTCACCCCGACCCGGATGGCGGCGGCCGAGGCTCAGCTGGCCTCGCTCGACGGGCTCGGACTCGACGTCGACACGATGATGGCCGCGTTCCGGGCGGTCAACGCGTACGTCCACGGGGCCACGCAGTCCGAGGCCGCGCTGCTCCAGTACATGGAGGAGCAGGGCTGGCAGAGCGCCGACGAGACGCGGCGGGGGCTCGCCCCGCAGATGTCGTACCTGATGGAGACCGGGCGCTACCCGACCTACCGGCGGTACACCCGGGGGGCGGCGCGCAAGGACGACGCGGCCTGGCAGTTCGAGACGGGACTCGACTGCGTGCTCGACGGCGTGGCGGGGATCGTGGAACGCGGCCGGGCATGACGACAGGCCCCCGGGACCACCCGGGGGCCTGTCGGATCGAACTGGTGAGCCTGGTCGGACCCGACTGGTGAGCCTGGTCGGACCCGGCTAGTACGAAGAGCCGCTCGCGCCCAGCGAACCCGTCGGGTGCCAGACCGTCTTCGTCTCCAGGAACGCCGTCATGCGGTCCGTGCCCGGGGACTCCGCGAAGTCCTCCGTGCGCGGGCGCAGGACGCGCTTCAGGTTGTCCGCCGCCGCGATCTCCAGGTCGCGGGCCAGGTCGCCCTCGGTCGCGCCCGTCAGGTCGATCGCGTTGACGTCCTGGTGGGCCGCCAGGTGCGGGCCCATCTCCGCGGCCTTGCCGGAGAGGATGTTGACGACACCGCCCGGCAGGTCGGAGGTGGCGAGCACCTCGCCCAGGGAGAGGGCGGGGAGCGGGGACTTCTCCGAGGCGATGACGACCGCCGTGTTGCCCGTGGCGATCACCGGGGCGATCACCGAGACCAGGCCGAGGAAGGACGAGTCCTGCGGGGCCACGACCGTGACGACACCGGTCGGCTCGGGCGTGGAGAGGTTGAAGTACGGGCCCGCGACCGGGTTCGCACCGCCCACGACCTGGGCGATCTTGTCCGTCCAGCCCGCGTACCAGACCCAGCGGTCGATCGCCGCGTCGACGACCTCGGCGGCCTTCGACTTCGACAGGCCCTCCGCCTCGGCGACCTCGCGGACGAACTGGTTCTTGTGCCCCTCCAGCATCTCGGCGACGCGGTAGAGGACCTGGCCGCGGTTGTACGCGGTCGCGCCCGCCCAGCCGCCGAAGGCCTTGCGGGCGGCGACGACCGCGTCACGCGCGTCCTTGCGGGAGGAGAGTGGAGCGTTCGCCAGCCACTTGCCCTTGGAGTCGGTCACCTCGTACACCCGGCCGCTCTCGGAACGGGGGAACTTGCCCCCGACGTACAGCTTGTAGGTCTTGAAGACGCTCAGCCGCGTCGCCGACTCAGACATCGAGGTAGGCCTCCAGACCGTGACGGCCGCCCTCGCGGCCGAAGCCCGACTCCTTGTATCCGCCGAACGGCGAGGTCGGGTCGAACTTGTTGAACGTGTTGGCCCAGACGACACCGGCGCGGAGCTTGTTGGCGACCGCCAGGATGCGGGAGCCCTTCTCCGACCAGATGCCGGCGGACAGGCCGTACTGGCTGTTGTTGGCCTTCGCGACGGCCTCGTCGGGCGTACGGAAGGTCAGCACCGACAGGACCGGGCCGAAGATCTCGTCGCGGGCGACCGTGTGCGCCTGTGTGACGTTCGTGAAGAGCGTCGGGGCGAACCAGTAACCGGCCTCGGGGATGTCGCAGGCGGCGGTCCAGCGCTCGGCGCCCTCCGCCTCGCCCTGCTCCACCAGCGAGGTGATCCGCGCCAGCTGCTCCGAGGAGTTGATGGCGCCGATGTCGGTGTTCTTGTCCAGCGGGTCGCCGAGGCGGAGGGTGTTCAGACGGCGCTTCAGGCTGTCGAGCAGCTCGTCCTGGATCGACTCCTGGACGAGGAGGCGCGAGCCCGCGCAGCAGACCTGGCCCTGGTTGAAGAAGATGCCGTTGACGATGCCCTCGACGGCCTGGTCGATGGGGGCGTCGTCGAAGACGATGTTCGCGCCCTTGCCGCCCAGCTCCAGGGTGACCTTCTTGTCGGTGCCGGCGATCGACCGCGCGATGGCCTTGCCGACGGCGGTCGAACCGGTGAACGCGACCTTGTTCACGTCCGGGTGCGCGACCAGCGCGGCGCCCGTCTCCCCGTACCCGGGAAGGATGTTGACGACGCCCTTCGGCAGCCCGGCCTGGCGGCAGATGTCCGCGAAGAACAGGGCGGTCAGCGGGGTCGTCTCGGCCGGCTTCAGGACGACCGTGTTGCCGGTCGCGAGCGCCGGGGCGATCTTCCACGCCAGCATGAGCAGCGGGAAGTTCCACGGGATGACCTGACCGGCCACGCCGAGCGGGCGCGGGTTCGCGCCGTAGCCCGCGTGGTCGAGCTTGTCGGCCCAGCCCGCGTAGTAGAAGAAGTGCGCGGCGACCAGCGGGAGGTCCGCGTCGCGCGTCTCCTTGATCGGCTTGCCGTTGTCCAGGGTCTCCAGGACGGCCAGCTCACGGCTGCGCTCCTGGATGATCCGGGCGATGCGGAAGAGGTACTTGGCGCGCTCGGAGCCGGGCAGCGCCGACCACTTCTCGAACGCCTTGCGGGCCGCCTTCACCGCACGGTCGACGTCCTCGGCGCCCGCCTGGGCGATCTCGGAGAGGACCTCCTCGGTGGCCGGGGAGACGGTCTTGAAGACCTTGCCGTCGGCCGCCTCGACGAACTCGCCGTCGATGAAGAGGCCGTAGTTGGGGGCGATGTCGACGACGGACCGGGACTCGGGCGCCGGTGCGTACTCGAATGCAGATGCCATGTTGATCAGTCCACCGTCACGTAATCGGGGCCGGAGTAACGGCCGGTCGCCAGCTTCTGGCGCTGCATCAGCAGGTCGTTGAGCAGGCTGGAAGCGCCGAAGCGGAACCAGTGGTTGTCCAGCCAGTCCTCGCCCACGGTCTCGTTGACGAGAACCAGGAACTTGATGGCTTCCTTGGTGTTCCGGATGCCGCCGGCCGGCTTCACGCCGATCTGCACGCCGGTCTGCGCGCGGAAGTCGCGCACCGCCTCCAGCATGAGCAGCGTGTTGGCCGGGGTGGCGTTGACCGCGACCTTTCCGGTCGAGGTCTTGATGAAGTCCGCGCCGGCCATCATGCCGAGCCAGGAGGCGCGGCGGATGTTGTCGTACGTGGACAGCTCGCCGGTCTCGAAGATCACCTTGAGGCGGGCGCGGTCGCCGCACTCCGCCTTGATCGCGGCGATCTGCTCGTAGACCTTCAGGTAGTGGCCGGCGAGGAAGGCGCCGCGGTCGATGACCATGTCGATCTCGTCGGCGCCGGCGGCGATGGCGTCGGCCGTGTCGGCCAGCTTCACGGGGAGCGCGGCGCGCCCGGCCGGGAAGGCGGTGGCGACGGAGGCGACCTTGACGCCGGAGCCCGCGACGGCGGCCTTGGCGGTGGCCACCATGTCCGGATAGACGCAGACGGCGGCGGTCGTCGGGGTCGCACGGTCGGTCGGATCGGGACGGACGGCCTTGGCGGCGAGCGCCCGGACCTTGCCCGGGGTGTCCGCGCCTTCGAGCGTCGTCAGGTCGATCATGGAAATGGCCAGGTCGATGGCGTACGCCTTGGACGTGGTCTTGATCGAGCGGGTGCCGAGGGACGCGGCGCGCGCCTCCAGGCCGACGGCGTCGACGCCGGGCAGCCCGTGGAGGAAGCGGCGCAGCGCACCGTCGGACGCGGTCACGTCGGCGAATGCGGATGCTGCGGATGCAGTGGTGGGCATGGTCACCAGTCGAGCATATCTACGCGCGTAGCGACCTGTACAGGGGACCGGCTTCGCAGAGCCCGAGGTCACAGCCGGGCGTCGGCGTGGTGGCGTGCGCCGGGAGGGGGTGGTGAGCCCTGTCACACGCCCGTGACGCGGAGTGGACGAGTCCTGAATACAAGATCAATAGATTTTTTCCTGCAGCCAGCCAGACCTCACCGGACAGCACGAACGGACCGAGAAAAAGCGGCATGCGACTCTCCCATCCACCTGCCTGAATTCACAGGAGTCGTTATGCGCACCGCCCTTCGCACCGCCATCGCCACCGCCCTCGTCGCGGGCGTCGCGATCACCGCTCCGGCGCTCGCCGCCGGTGCCGCCTTCGCCGCCGGTACGACCCCGGCGCCGAAGGCCACCACGGCCGCCGCCCCGGCCGTCACCGCGGAGGACGCCCCGGCCGTCACCGCGGAGGACGCCCCCGTCCGCACGGTCCAGCTGGCCGGCGGGCTGTCGGCGAAGGTGTACGCCAAGGGCGACCAGCACCCGTACTACACCGCCACCGTCGTGCGGGACGGGCACGTGCTCGGCGAGCTGAAGGCGGGCGGCGGCTACGCCCAGCAGGACACCGAGGTCTTCGCCGGACACTCGGTGACCCTGAACTCCGAGGGCGAGGTGACCGCGACCGCGGTCGACACCCCGAAGGGCACCCTCGTCCGTACCGAGACGCTCCTGACCGGCACCGTCGCCAAGATCTACAAGGTCAACCAGCTGGACTACCGCGCGGAGCTCTTCCGCCAGGGCAGCCCGGTCGGCGTCGTGGAGGCGAACAGCCGCTCCGCCGCGGGGCAGGACAACGGCGAGTTCTTCGTCCTGAACCAGGACGGCACGACCCACAACTGGATCGGGAACATCGCCCCGAACACCCCCGGCCTCTACCGCCTCGTCGACGGCACCGTCCTCCAGCTCGCGAAGAAGGACGGGCGCTTCGGCCTCCAGCTGATCGAGAACGGCAAGGGCCGCGGCTACACGTACGTGAACGGCGCCCGCGCCGTGTGGACCTTCGGCAAGGCGGTCGTCGTCCTGGAGTCGGACGGACAGTTCGCCGCGTACGTGCCCGGCTACAGGTACCAGGCGGCCCCGAAGCCCGTCGTCGAGGCCCCGGCCCCCGTCGCCACCGGCGAGTGCACGGTCCAGCAGGTCGTCCCCTCGGTGTTCGGGCTCGGGTGGACCGTCGCCCTCACCAACGACCTGGAGAAGGGCCCGAAGGCGGTCCTCACGGACGAGCAGGGCGAGGTGCGCGGGACGGCGGACCGCGCCCACCCCTTCGACAGCGCCGTTGGGCTCAAGATCGAGGGTGCCGGCACCCTCGCCCCGCGGTTCGGCCAGCGCACCCAGGGCGGTGACACGCCGTTCCGCTGGACCTCCTTCCCGGCGCTCCCGAAGGGCTGCGAGAAGGACGGCTCCACCGCGTCCCCGACGCCCTCCGCCACCACCGGCACGAACGTCACCGCGAACAACGCCGGCCAGACCTCCGTCGTCCCGAAGGGCGGCGTCGCGGCCGGTGCCGAGCTCGGCGCGTCGGACGACTCCACCGCGCTCGTCGCGGCCGGTGCCGGTGCCGCCTCGCTCGCTGCCGCGGGCCTCGGCTTCGTGGTCCTGCGCCGCCGGGCCTCCGCCCGCGTCTGATCCCGCACCACCCGTCTCCTCGCCCTTCGACCCGAGCGGGAGCACACCCCACCCCTGGCCGGCCGTCGCACTCCACGCGGCGGCCGGCCGCACCCTGTCCGGAGCCCTCCCGTGAACCGTCGCCGTGCCCGTACCGCCTCCGTCCTCCTCCTGGCCGGCCTCGCCGCGCTCACCGGCTGCTCGGCCGGGAGCGGGCAGCAGGCCGTCACCCCGCCCGCGCGGATCTCCGAGGCCACCGCCGCCCCCACGCCGGACGCGAGCTCCGCCCCCGTCCGTCCGCTCGCCCGCTCCCTGCCCGTCCGGGTCCGGGTCCCCGCCGCCGGGGTCGACACCGGCCCCACCGGGCCCGTCCTGGAGCTCGGGCTCGCCGCCGACGGCACCGTCGAGGTGCCCTCGGTCGCGGACGCCGACCGCATCGGCTGGTACGACAAAGGCGTCACACCCGGGCAGACCGGCCCCGCCGTCCTCATCGGGCACTTCGACACCGCCCGGGGCCCCGCCGTACTGAAGAACGTGTCCAAGGTCGCGGTCGGCGACGAGATCACCGTGACCCGGGCCGACGGCACCACCGCGGTCTTCCGGGTCAGGGAACTGGAGCAGGTCGACAAGGACGCCTTCCCGACGGCCAAGGTGTACGGCGACACCGACCGCCCCGAGCTGCGCCTCATCACCTGCGGCGGCGAGCTGACCGACGGCCACCGCCCCGACAACATCATTCTGTACGCGGATCTCGTGGCCACGCGGGCCGCCTGAGCCCCCACCGGCCCACTGAGGCAGAATCGGCCCCATGACGACCCCCGAGCCGACCCCCGAGCCCAGCCACGAGCCGAGCCGCGAGTCGACCCCCGAGCAGCCGTCCGCCGGGAAGAAGCCCGCGGGGCGGAAGCCCGCCGGGCAGAAGTCCGCAGGGCGGCAGTCCACGGGGCCGGAGTCCCCCGACCGTGTCTTCCGGTCGCCGCTCGGGATCGCGAGCGGGGTGTTCCTGCTGATCCTCGCGGCACTGTTCGCCGGTGACGTGCTGTTCCGCGGCGAGGGCCGGTCGCCCTGGCTCGCGCTCGCGGGCCTCCTCCTCGCCGTGCCGCTGATCGTGGCCTTCACGATCCGGCCCGCCGTGTACGCCAACGACGACCGGCTCCGGATCCGCAACCCGTTCCGGTCGATCACGCTGCCCTGGTCGACGGTCGCCGACGTCCGCGCCGGCTACTCCAGCGAGGTCTTCACCCAGGACGGCGCGAAGTACCAGCTGTGGGCCGTCCCCGTCTCTCTGCGCCAGCGCAAGAAGGCGGCCCGCCGCGCCTCCCGCGCCTCCCAGGACGACCCGCACGGCCGTACCTCGGTCACCGCCGACGTCCGGGACAGCTCGTCGCGCACCGCGCCCACCGACCAGACCGTCGCCGATCTGCGCGAGCTCGCCGAGCGCCGCGCGGGCACCCCGGGCGCGCGGGGCGAGGCGCGGGTGCGCTGGGCGTACGAGATCGTCGGCCCCGCGGCGGCCGGGCTGCTGCTCCTGGTGATCCTTCTCGCGACGGGCTGACCCTGCTCGCGACGGTCGGCCCCCCCCCTCGCGACGGGCTGACCCTGCTCGCGACGGTCGGCCCCCCTCGCGACGGACCGACCCTGCTCGCGACGGTCGCCCCCTCACGACGGGCCGACCCTTCGCAGAATCGGCACGTCCACAGCCGGCGCGGGGCGCCGATCTCGTCAGACTGTCCTGTTCCCGAGGGGTCGCACGCGCTGCCGGTGTCCTAGGGGCAACCTCCTGGTGAAGCGTGCAACCCCGCAATTGGTTTAGCACCCAACAGTCACTCCGGTCTCAATAGATTGCGCTTGCCGAGACTGTGGGGGTGGGGGCGATGACCAAGGACACCGGTGTGTCCGGGACGCGTTGTCTGGTCGACATGGGGGCCGACGGACGCTACGGATGGCGACTCGTCGCGCAGAACGGGAGGGTCGTCGCGCGTTCGGGGGTCTGTTACGACGACCACGCCCGGTGCCGGGAGGCCTTCACGGCCCTGTGCACCGGGCACGCGGACATGGCCGGCGGTGTCCAGCACACGGCCGGCGGCAACGGCTGGGTGTGGCTGCTGCGCGACGCCGAGGGGCGTACCGCCGCCCTCTCGGGACGCTCCTACGAGCGTCATTCCACCTGTCGTACCGCCTATGCGCGGTTCCGCGCCCTGATCGCCGCCGAGGGGCCCAGATGGGCCTCGACTGCCTTACGGTGAACGGAAGTTGCCCCCCGCACTCCCCTCGTTCACGTCGAGGGGAACACCTGTCCACCGGGCGGGACTTACGTCCTTCCCGTGACGACCGAGACCCTTGACCCGCCGCCCGACACGCCGCGACGGCTCCATGCCGACCCCGGCCTTCCCGACCGGGTCTTCCGCGCCGTCGCCCGCACCGGCGGCGGCTTCGTCCTCGCGGTCATGCTCCTCGTCGGCGGCTTCCTGCTCCTCCGCGCCTGGCAGGCCCTCGACCGCGCCGGACTCTCCTTCCTCACCACCGAGAACTGGGAGCCCGACGCCGGACGGTTCGGCATCGCGGCCGTCCTCCTCGGCACCGTCCTGATCGCCCTCGTCGCGATCGTCGTGGCCGTGCCGCTGGCCACCGGAGCCGCGCTCTACATCTCCGAGTACGCGGCGCCCAGGCTGCGCCGCACCCTGATCTCCACCGTCGACCTGATGGCCGCCGTGCCCTCCGTCGTCTACGGCCTGTGGGGCGTCTTCTGGCTGGAGGAGTCGATCCTCCCGATCGCCCGCTGGATCGCCACGTACTTCGGCTGGATCCCGTTCCTGCGCGTGGACGGCGCCGACCCCGACGATCCGCTGGCCCCGCCCACCGTCTACACGTCGTCGACCTTCGTCGCCGGTCTCGTCGTCGCGATGATGGTCGCGCCGATCATCTGCTCGATCATGCGCGAGGTCTTCTCCCAGGCCCCCGCGGGCGAACGCGAGGGCGCCTACGCGCTCGGCGCCACCCGCTGGGGCATGATCCGCAGCGTCGTCCTGCCCTTCGGCAAGGGCGGCATGATCGGCGGCACCATGCTCGGCCTCGGCCGCGCGCTCGGCGAGACCATCGCCGTCTACATGGTCATCTCGCAGGTCTTCACCATCCAGTGGCACGTCCTGCAGACCGGCACCAGCTCGGTGTCCTCACTCATCGCCCTGCGCTACGGCGAGGCCACGCCCTTCGGCATGTCCGCCCTGATGGCGGCCGGCTTCGCGCTCTTCGTCATGACCCTGATCGTCAACTTCGCCGCTTCGTCCATCGTCGCGCGCAGCCGCTCCGGCGCCAGCAGCGACGCCTGAGGGCCTGTCGGCCCCGGCCCGTGCTCTCCTCAAGGGGGACCCGAACCCGATGACCATCGCCCCGGAGCGGCCGAGGCTGCGACCGCCCACCGAGAAGGCCCCGCCGCCCCCCGGACCCGAACGCCGCCGCACCACCGGCACCACCCGCGCCTCCGACGTGTACGCCCTGTTCGGCGCCGCGGCCGCCTCGCTCGCCCTCACCTGGCTCCTCTTCGCCCGCCTGCTGCCCTTCAGCGGCGCCGTCGGCTTCGTGATCGTCGCGTACGTCCTCTTCATCGGGCTGTACGCGCTGCTCGTCTCGTTCGACGAGGACGGGCCCGCCGTACGGGACCGGATCGCCGGAGTCGTCGTCCGCAGCCTCGGTCTGCTGCTCCTCGCCGTCCTCGTCTTCGTCGTCGCCTTCACGCTCTGGGAGGGCCGCAGGGCCCTCGTCCACCTCAACTTCTTCACCGAGGACATGAGCCTGGCGGGACCCCTCGAACCGCTCGACGTCGGCGGCATCCTGCACGCCGTCGTCGGCACCCTCGAACAGGTCGGCATCGCGCTCGCGATCACCGTGCCCACCGGCATCGTCTGCGCCGTCTTCCTCACCGAGGTGCCCGGCCCCTTCGCGCGCCTGGTCCGCACGATCGTCGAAGCCATGACGGCGCTGCCGTCGATCGTCGCGGGGCTCTTCATCTACGCGACCGTCATCCTGGCCCTGGGCACCGAGCGTTCCGGTCTCGCCGCCTCGCTCGCCCTCGCCGTGATGATGCTGCCGATCATCATCCGCGCCTCCGACGTCGTCATCCGGCTCGTCCCCGGCACGCTGCGGGAGGCCTCGTACGCCATGGGGTCCTCGCGCTGGCGCACGGTCTGGCACGTCGTCCTGCCGACCGCCCGCTCGGGGCTGACCACGGCCGTGATCCTCGGCACCGCGCGCGGGGTGGGGGAGACCTCGCCCGTGCTGCTGACCGCCGGGTTCACCGCCGAGCTGAACGCCCTGCCGACGTCCGGCGCGCAGGTCTCCCTGCCGCTCGCCACCTTCGAGCTCGTCAAGTCGCCCGAACCGAACATGATCGCCCGCGGCTTCGGCACCGCCGCCGTCCTGATGCTGCTCGTCCTGCTCCTCTTCGTCCTCGCGCGGATCGCGGGCGGGCGCGGACCGGGGCAGCTGACGAAGCGCCAGGAGCGGCGCAGGGCCCTCGCGTCGCGGCAGGACGCGGCGCGATGGGTCGCCGCCCCCGGGCCGGCCCCGGCCCCCGAGCCCCCTTCCGCCTCCGGGCCGGACCCGGCCCCCGGGACCCCTTCCGCCTCCGGGTCCTCCGCCGCGCCCGCCGACCGATCCGTACCTCCGAGGAGTACGCCGTGAGATCCGCCGCCCCGCTCGCCCGCACCGCCCTGGGGCTCGCCGCAGCCCTGTGCGCGGTGCTCGCCCTGCTCGTCCATCCGCCCGCGGCGCAGGCCGCCGGGTACACCAAGATCACCGGCTCCGGTTCCACCTGGAGCTCCAACGCCGTCGAGCAGTGGCGCCGCAACATCGGCGCCAACGTCGGCCTCACGGTCAACTTCAACGCCAACGGCTCCTCGCAGGGCCGCGAGCAGTTCAAGAACGGCACCGTCGACTTCGCCGTCTCCGAGATCCCGTACGGCCTCAACGACGGCGGCGCCACCGACGTACCGCCGCGCCGGGGCTACGCGTACATGCCGATCGTCGCCGGCGGCACCGCCTTCATGTACAACCTGCGGATCGGCGGCCGCCAGGTCACCAACCTGCGCCTCTCGGGGCCCGTCCTCGCGAAGGTCTTCACCGGCCGGCTGACCATGTGGAACGCGCCGGAGATCAAGGCCGACAACCCCGGCCTGAACCTCCCCGCCCGCCGCATCGTCCCCGTCGTGCGCTCCGACGGCTCGGGCACGACGGCCCAGTTCACCACCTGGCTCGCCAAGGAGAACGGCCCCGTCTGGGACGACTACTGCCGTCGCGCCGGCCGCTCCACCCCCTGCGGCATGACCTCGTACTTCCCGGTCGTGCCCGGCACCACCACCGTCGCCAAGTCCGGCTCGCTCGGCGTCTCCGCGCACGTCCGCCAGCCGCAGGGCGAGGGCGCCATCACGTACGTCGAGTACTCGTACGCGATCAACGCGCACTTCCCGGTCGTCAAGGTGCTCAACGCCTCCGGCTACTACGTCGAGCCGACCGCGCAGGCCGTCGCCGTCGCCCTGCTCAAGGCCCGGATCGACTCCGACCGGAACTCGACGAACTACCTGACGCAGATCCTCGACGACGTCTACCGCTCCCGGGACGAGCGCAGCTACCCGCTCTCCAGCTACAGCTACATGGTCGTCCCCACCTCGGAGACCACCCCGCACACCACCGAGAAGGGCCGCTCGCTCGGCACCTTCGCCCGCTACTTCCTCTGCGAGGGCCAGCAGCAGGCCGAGGAGCTCGGCTACTCGCCGCTCCCGAGGAACCTCGTGCAGGCCGGCTTCGACCAGGTCCGCCGGATCCCCGGCGCGCCGACCGGCGCGGTCGACCTGTCCGACTGCCGCAACCCCACCTTCTCGGCCGACGGGACCAACACGCTCGCCAAGAACGCGCCGCGGCCGAAGGCCTGCGACAAGCGCGGGCCGACGCAGTGCGGAGACGGCACGGGCGGTGCGAAGGGCACGAACACGCAGGTGAACAACGGCGGTTCGGCCGGGGGCTCCGCCACGGGCGGCTCGACCGGCGGCAACGGAAACGGCTCGGGTTCGGGCGGCTCCGGCGGCTCGACCGGCACCGGCTCCAACGGAGCCGGCTCCACCGGCGGTTCGGGCGACGGCGGCACGGGCGGGGCCACCGGCTCCGGCACCGGCTCCGGGACGGGCAACGGTGGTTCCGCGAGCGGCGGAACGGGCGGGAGTACGGGCTCCGGCGGCGGCTCCGCCACCGGCGGCGCCACGGGCGGCGGAGCCGTGGACCCCGACACCGGCGAGGTCATCGGCGACGGCGGCGGTACGGGCGGTGGCACCGGCGGCGGCCAGGACTCCGGCGGCAACCAGATCGTCGGCACCCCGGTCACCCTCGCCGCCGACACGGGCGGCGGCCTGCGCGGCGTCCTCATGGCCCTCTCCGCCTTCCTGCTCCTCGCCACCGTCGTCGCGCCGCCGCTCGTCGGCCGCGCGCTCACGGCCCGGGCCGAACGCCAGGGAGGCGGACAGTGAGGCCGACGCTCACCCGGAGGGCCGGACTCGGCTCGCTCCTCACCGCCGTCGTGCTCGCCCTCGTCCCGCTGCCGCAGGACACGCCCGCGGCGGCGGCGACCGGCCCTTCGCAGAACTCCGCGGTGACGAAGCGCGGGACCAAAGGGCCGTACGACGACTTCTCGAAGCTCGAAGTGACGGTCCACCAGACGAGGAACCTGCGCTCGCAGGGGCTGAGCGTGACCTGGAAGGGCGGGACGCCGACGCAGGGGCGGAACACCGACTACCTCCAGATCATGCAGTGCTGGGGCGACGACCCGGCAGGGCCGAGGCGTGAGCAGTGCCAGCTCGGCGCCGGCGCCAAGGGCTCCGACTTCGGCGCCTTCATCGGCAGCCGTCTTCTCCCGGTCGGCTCCGACCCGCTGGAGAAGCAGTACGGCGAGCAGATCCCCGACCCGGAGTACCCGGGGCAGACGACCGATCCGTTCGTGCCCTTCACCCCGGTCTCCGGCCCGGCCACGACCAAGCCCACCGACTGGACCTACTTCAGCCCCGGCGACAGCAACGAGGAGTTCTTCGCCACCACGCAGCCCGACGGCACGGGGGAGATGGGCTTCAACCTCCAGTCCACCCGGGAGGCCCCGCACCTGGGCTGCGGCGACCCGATCGGGTCGGACGCGAACGTGCGCGGCCGAGGCTGCTGGCTCGTCGTCGTGCCCCGCGGCTCCCACGACCCGAACGGGACCACGGGCCGCCCCGTCACCTCCGCGTTCTCCACCACCAACTGGAACCGGCGCATCGTCTTCCCGCTCGACTTCCTGCCCGTCCGAGAGCCCTGCCCCACGGACAAGGCCGAGCGCCGCATGACCGGATCCGAGCTGGTGACGGACGCGCTCACCTCCTGGCAGTCCTCGCTCTGCGCCGACGGCAGCACCCGCTTCACCTTCACCCAGCGCGGTGAGGACCTGGCCCGGGGCAACCTGCTGAACCCGACCTCCACCTCGCCCGGCCTCGCCTTCACCGTCGAGCCCGTGGAGGGCGGAGAGAAGGCCGGCTTCGTGCACGCGCCCGTCGCCGTCAACGGGCTCACCGTGGGCCTCTACTGGGAGGCCGACAAGATCGGACTCGTCAAGGACCTGAAGCTGAACCCCCGGCTCCTGGCGAAGGTGCTCACCGGCTCGTACCCGTACGACGTACGGCTCCTCAGCGACAAGGCTCCCGTCCCCGACCATCTGAAGGGCAACCCGGAATCGATCCTGCGGGACCCGGAATTCCTGAAGCTGAATCCTGAATTCAAGGAGTTTCAGCAGTCGGTGATGAACTACCCGGGCGGAATTCTGCTCGCCGCCGACCGCTCGGACAGCACGCGGATCGTCTGGAACTATCTTCGTGCCGACCGTGCGGCGCGCGCCTTCCTCGAAGGAAATGCGGACCCCTGGGGAATGAAGATCAACCGCTATTTCAAGGATCTCGGGCTCGCCTCGGCCGGCTCCTACGAGTTCCCGAAGGCCGACCCCACGGAGACGAAGCTGGTCGAGGGGGAGCTGAACATCACGTACGGCATGGTCGACCGCTCCCCGTACGCCATCGACCTGCACGACGCCGCACGCGCGGTCCGGCGGGGCACCAACGGTGCCAAGGACCGTGCGGCGCCCGACGCGGCGACCGGCGGGCTGAAGCTCACGAGCGGCGACGTCCCCCCGGGGTCCCGCCGCGCCTACGGCATCACCGACGCGGCCTCGGCGGCCCGCTACCAGCTCCAGATCGCGGCCCTGCCGAACGCCGACGGCACCTACGTCCACCCCACCACCACCGCCATGCTCAAGGCGGTCGACCAGTTCAAGGACTCCGCCGTGCCGGGCGTCCTCACGGCCGACCCGGCCCGGGCCAGGAACGGCGCCTACCCGCTGACGGTGGTGACGTACGCCGCCGCCTCCACCGGCCTTCCGGCGGACGCCCGCAAGGACTACGCGCGCGTGCTGCGATACGCGGCCGGACCAGGTCAGAAGCAGGGCACCGCCCCCGGTGAGCTGCCCCTCGGCTACGCGCCGATGCCCGCGAAGCTGAAGGCCCAGGCCGCCGCCGCGGCCGACCGCCTGGAGCGCGGGGCGCCGACCGGACCGGGTTCCACCACGGGCGCCGCGACCGGCGGTTCGACCGACGGTGCCGGGGGCGCGAGCGGAGGCTCGGACTCCGGCGGCGGTCAGGGGACGAGCGGTTCCACGGGCTCCTCGGGCGCCGGCTCCGGTGCCTCCGGTGGTGCGGGTTCCGGCGCCGGCGGCGGGTCCGCGAGCGGCGCGGACACCGGCGGGTCCTCCGGGGCGCCGTCCTCCGCCGTCCCGCCGCCGACCTCCGGCGGGGGCACGAACGGCTCCGGCGGCGCACCGGGGGAGAAGCTCGCCGGCACCGGCAGCACCCCGTCGCAGGTGCTCGGTGTCATCCGCTGGGTCCTTCTCTCGGTCCTGGTCGTCGGTGGTCTCGCCGGTATCGCGGGCCCCGCGGTCCTGGCTGCGGCCGGCCGTCGCCGAATTCCCTCGGATTCACCTAGGACAGGAATTCGTCACCTGAAGAGCGGCTGAACGTGGTGGCCGCCCGTGGCGCCCGTGCGGAATTGTTGTTCCCGGCCGGTCGACGGACCGGCCGGTTGAAGAATCCGGATTCTGCTTGTGCGTCCATTCCATGACATCCGTTTCCACGGAGGAGATCAGAAGTGAACGTCAAGTCCCGCGCTCGTATCGGTGCCGCCCTCGGTGTGGCCGCCCTCGGTCTCGGTGTCGCCCTCGCCCCCGCCGCGCAGGCCGACCCCAACCCGATCACCCAGTACCGCACCCTTGCCGGCACCGGCTCGGACACGACCCAGGACGTCCTGAACGGCCTCGGCAACGTCGTCGTCAACGCCCTCGGCCAGAAGATCATCGCGTCCTGGGACGCCACCGGCTCCGCCACGATCAAGACCAAGGCGACCGGCTGTGTGATCAACCGTCCGAACGGTTCCTCGGCCGGCATCGACGCCCTGCGCAACGCCGTGGACACCAACTCCGGCTGCCTCGACTTCGCCCGCTCCTCGCGCGGCCCGGCCGACACCAGCACCACGGACCTGACCTGGATCCCGTTCGCCAAGGACGCGGTGTCCTGGGCGAAGCGCTCCGACAGCGCGCTGCCCTCCGACCTGACGGCGACGCAGCTCAAGGACATCTACGAGTGCAACCTCACGTCCCTCAACGGCGTGGCGCTCACCCCGATCCTGCCGCAGAGCAACTCCGGCACGCGTCAGTTCTTCCTCTCCTCCATCGGCGTGACCACCCCGGGCGCCTGCGTCCAGCAGGGTGTCCAGGAGAACGACGGCACCGTCCTTGACAGCGCCGGCGACGTCGCCCCGTACTCCGTCGCCTCCTACACGGCGCAGGAGAAGGGTGTCGTCACCAACCGTCGCGGCGCCGCCGTCCTCGGCTCCGTCGGCACCGTCGCCCCGCGCAACGCCGACAAGACGCTGAACCCGGCCTTCCCCTACCTCCGCGACGTCTACAACGTCGTCCCGACGGCGAAGCTGACCAACGCCACGATCTCCGCCACCTTCGTCGGCTCGACCTCCAAGGTCTGCGCCGCCACCACGACCATCACCAACTACGGCTTCGGCTCCCTCGGCACCGCCTGCGGCGCCACGACCGTCAAGGGCGAGCGCTGATCACCACCGCTCCCTGACCGCACACCGGCCGGGCACCTTCGGGTGCCCGGCCCCCGGGCGTACCCGTGGCGAACGCGCGCCGACCGCCCCCGCTTCCCGCCGGCCGGGCGCTGCCGCCCGAGCAGGCGCCGACCCGCCGACCCACCCACTCCCGCATCCGACTCCTGGGGGACTCGAATGAACCGCCCCGCACCACTGAGATCACCCGTCGCGCTGCTCATGGCGCTCGCTCTCCTCTGCGGCACCCTCGCCGTCGTCCTGGCCATGGCCGCCCCCGCCAAGGCCGCCACGCTGCACGGCGCCTTCACGCTCCAGGGCGGTTCGGGCTCCCTCACCGACAAGCCCGTCGGTACGGGGGTCGGCACCTCCGCAGCCTGCCCCGCGCCGGCCGACCCCGCGAAGCCCTACGTCAAGGTCCGGCTCGGCGTGGTCGAGCCCGGCCTCAGCGGCACCTTCCACGACCTGGCGGTCACCGTCGCGGGGGAGCCCCTGAGCGGTGGCGCCTTCACCCGGCCCATCGACGCCGAGGCCGATTCGCTGTCGCTCCAGGACGGTCTCAAGCGATTCGTCCCCGAAGGCCCGCTGGACGGCCGCTACGAGCTCCGCCTCTACTGCCGGACCGCGAACGGAGCCGAGGCGGAGAACTTCTTCTCCACCATGGTCCAGGTCACCGGTGACACCTGGGCCCCGATCGCACAGAAGGCGACCCTGCTGGAAGTGGTGTCCGACCCCGGCACCGCCGTCGTCGGACAGCCGGCCAGGATCATCGCGAACGTGCAGCCCAAGGAGGCCGCCGGAACGGTGAACTTCCAGAAGTTCGTGAACGAGGAACTCATCGACATCGGCACCGTCGACGTCGTCGCCGGGAAGGCCGAGGTCACCGTCACCGAGTCCGCCGTCAACAACGACGGACTGCCCGTGGTCGCCACGTTCACCCCCACCGACCCCGAGGCCCACACCCCCGCATCCTTCGTCTACTCGCTGTACGTGACCGAGCCCACGCCGACCCCCACCGGCACCACCCCGACGCCGACGGGCACCGGCACCCCCACCCCGACCGTCGACCCCACCGCCACCGACACGCCCACGCCGACGGACACGCCGACCGACACGCCCAGCGAGACGCCGAGCGACACCCCGGGCCCGACCGGCACCGACACCCCCTCGCCGACCGCGAGCGGTGACGCGGACACCACGGGCGGCACCGGAACGAGCGGCGGATCCGGTGGCAGCGGTACGAGCGGCGCCACCGGCGGCGGCGGCTCCGGCGGTACCGACACCCATGGCGGCAACGGCGGCAGCCTCGCCTCCACCGGCGCCTCCGCCGCCTCCGCAGCCCTCGGCTCCCTCGCGCTCTGCCTCCTCGGCGCGGCGGCCGTGATCCAGACCCGCCGCCGCAAGGCGGGCGCCCGCCCGTGACCACCGCACCGCCACCCACCGCCCCCCGCGCCGGGCTCGCCCTGGCCGGGGCGGCGCTGTGCGTTCTCGCCGCGCTGCTCATCGGCTTCGCCGCCAACCTCACCGTCGTCGGACACCTCCAGCACGCCCGCGAGCAGTCCACCGCCTACGACGACCTGCGTGAGCAACTCGCCCTCGGCACCGCCCCGGTGGGGCAGCTCACCTTCGACGGGAAGCCCCTCGCACCCGGCGCCCCCGTCGCCCTGCTCCGCATCCCCGCGCTCGGACTCCGCGAGGTCGTCGCCGAGGGCACCACCTCCGAGGTCCTCATGTCGGGCCCCGGACACCGCCGGGACACCGCCCTGCCCGGCCAGTCCGGCACCAGCGTGATCATGGGCCGCAAGTGGGGCTACGGCAGCCCCTTCAACGACGTGCACCGGCTGCCGAACGGCGCCCGCGTCGAGGTGACCACCGGTCAGGGCAGGGCCGTGTACGAGGTGACGGGCGTCCGGCACCCCGGCGACCCCAACCCCACGGCCCTCGGCCAGGGCCAGGGACGACTCACCCTCATGACCGCGAGCGGCGGCGCGTACACCCCGGAGGACGTCGTCCGGATCGACGCCCGGCTCATCGGCGCGACCCAGCCGAGCCCGCCCCGGCCGCTGCGCCCCGGCTGGATCACGGCCGCCGAGAAGCCCCTCGCGGGCGACCCCGACGCCTGGCCCGGGATCTTCCTCGGCGCCCAGGCGCTGCTGCTCGCCGCCCTGCTCACCGTCCTCGCCCGCCGCCGCTGGGGAAACCGCCAGACCTGGGTCACCGCCGTCCCGGTCCTCGTCGCCCTGGGTGTCCTCGTCTCCGGCGAGCTGACCAGGCTCCTGCCCAACCTCCTCTGACCGCTGTGGAGTTCACACCGTGACCGATCTCGTCGACACCGTCACCCTGCCGCCCGTGCCGGACGGCGGCACGACGGCCCCGTCCCGGGCCGCCGCCCTCGAAGCCGACTCCGTCTCCGCCTGGTTCGGCGACCGCAAGGTCCTCGACCGGGTCTCGCTCGCCATGCCCGCCCGTGAGGTCACCGCCCTCATCGGCCCCTCCGGCTGCGGCAAGTCGACCTTCCTGCGCATCCTCAACCGGATGCACGAACTCACCGGCACCGCCTCGCTCGCCGGCCGGGTCCTCCTCGACGGCGCCGACATCTACGACCGGGGCCGTCGCATCACCCACGCCCGCCGCGAGATCGGCATGGTCTTCCAGAAGCCCAACCCGTTCCCCGCGATGTCCCTGTACGAGAACGTCCTCGCCGGACTGAAGCTCGGCGGCATCCGGGCCGGCAGGGAGGCCAAGGACGACCTCGTCGAGGAGTGCCTGACCCGGGCCGGCCTCTGGAACGAGGTCAGGGACCGGCTGCGGCAGCCCGGCGGGGCGCTCTCCGGCGGCCAGCAGCAGCGCCTGTGCATCGCCCGCTCGCTCGCCGTCCGCCCCCGCGTCCTGCTGATGGACGAGCCCTGCTCGGCGCTCGACCCGACCTCCACCCGGCGCGTCGAGGAGACCATCGCCGAGCTGAAGTCGGAGGTCACCGTCGTCATCGTCACCCACAACATGCAGCAGGCGGCCCGCGTCTCCGACTCCTGCGCCTTCTTCCTCGCCGAGCAGGGCACCCCCGGCGTGATCGTCGAGCAGGGACCCACCGAGACGGTGTTCGGCTCCCCGACCGACCCGCGCACCGCCGACTACGTCAACGGCCGCTTCGGCTGACGGGCCGGGAGGGCTCGCCCCGGGCGTACGCCCCCGGCGTGCGGGAGTCGTCTGGCGTCATGTGCCGTACGGGGTTCACCCGGACGGCCGAAGGGCCGGTACGGAGACTCCGTACCGGCCCTTCGACCGTGGCTCTCGCGGCGGATCAGAGTCCGGCCGCGGCCGACAGGTCCCGCTTGATCGCCACCAGCACCTCGTCGGCCGTCGCCCGCGCAGGCGCGAGGTCGACCGCCGCGGCGACCGGCACCACGACCTCCAGGTAGCACTTGAGCTTGGGCTCCGTACCGCTCGGGCGGACGATCACCCGGCCCTTGTAGTCGCCCTCCAGGTGGTAGCGCAGCCCGTCCGTCGGGGGCAGCGACTCCGTGCCCTTCGTCAGGTCCTCCGCCGACACGACCGTCAGACCGGCGAGCGAGACCGGCGGCCGCTCGCGCAGCGCCGTCATGGCGTTCGCGATGATGCTCAGGTCCTCGACCCGCACCGACAGCTGGTCCGTGGCGTGCAGCCCGTGCGCGATCGCCAGGTCGTCGAGCAGGTCGGTCAGCGTCCGGCCCTGCTCCTTGAGCACCGACGCCAGCTCGGTCACGAGCAGCGCCGCCGTGATGCCGTCCTTGTCGCGGACGCCCTCCGGGTCGACGCAGTAGCCGAGCGCCTCCTCGTAGCCGTACCGCAGGCCCTCGACGCGGGCGATCCACTTGAAGCCGGTCAGCGTCTCCTCGTGGCCGACGCCCGCGGCCTCCGCGATCCGGCCGAGCAGCGAGGACGACACGATCGACTCGGCGAACACGCCCGTCGCGCCCTTGTGCACCAGGTGTGCGGCGAGCAGCGCACCCACCTCGTCGCCGCGGAGCATCCGCCAGCCGCCCACGACGGTCGCGTCGGGCACGGCCACGGCGCAGCGGTCGGCGTCCGGGTCGTTGGCGATGATCAGGTCGGGGTCCACGGCCCGGGCCGCCTCGAAGGCGAGGTCCATGGCCCCCGGCTCCTCCGGGTTCGGGAACGCGACCGTCGGGAACGCCGGGTCGGGCTCGGCCTGCGCGGCGACGAGCGCGGGCGGCGGGAAGCCGGCCCGGGCGAAAGCGGCCGTCAGGACGTCCTTGCCGACGCCGTGCATGGCCGTGTAGACGGTCCGCGCGGTGCGGGGGGACCCGGGGGTCAGGACGGCGTCCGTACGCTCCAGGTAGGCGTTCAGGACCTCGTCGCCGAGGGTCTCCCAGCCGGCCTCCGGGCGGGGCACGTCGTGCAGCGAGCGGATCGCGTCGATCTCGGCGGCGATCTCCGCGTCGGCGGGCGGCACGATCTGCGAGCCGTCGCCCAGGTAGACCTTGTAGCCGTTGTCGCGCGGCGGGTTGTGGCTCGCGGTCACCTCGACGCCGGCGACGGCGCCCAGATGCCTTATGGCGTACGCGAGGACGGGCGTCGGCAGCGGGCGGGGGAGGAGCGCGGCGCGCAGGCCGGCGCCGGTCATCACGGCGGCGGTGTCGCGCGCGAAGTCGGCCGACTTGTAGCGGGCGTCGTAGCCGACGACGACGAGACCGCCCTCCTGGCCCTTCGCCCTGAGGTACGCGGCGAGGCCGGCGGCGGCGCGGATGACGACCGAGCGGTTCATCCGCATGGGCCCGGCGCCCAGCTCACCGCGGAGCCCGGCGGTGCCGAACTGGAGGGTGCCGCTGAAACGGGCGGCGAGCTCGTTGCTCGTGCCGGCGTCGATGAGCTTCGCGAGTTCCTCGCGGGTCTCACTGTCGGGGTCCTCGGCGAGCCAGGCCTTGGCCCGGGCGAGGAGGTCGTCGTCCTGCGTCACGGTGTGCCTTTCGGGGGGAGGCGAGCGGCGGGTGGGTGCGGGGTGGGCCGCTGCGCGGAGCTTTTCCCCACCCCGCCCCTTCCCGAACCGGGGCTCCGCCCCGGACCCCGCGCCTCAAACGCCGGCGGGGCTGGAAAATCCAGCCCGCCCGGCGTTTGAGGGCACGGCCGCAGGCCGTACGGGGGTCCGGGGGCAGAGCCCCCGGTTACGGGAAGGGGCGGGGTGGGGAAAGAGGCCCCGCGCAGCGGCCCCGGCGAGCCGGGAGGCTCAGATCCGGTCGAGGACGCTCGTCAGGAGCTCGCCCATGCGGGCGGCCGAGTCGCGGCCCGCCTGGAGGACCTCCTCGTGGTTCAGCGGCTCGCCCGAGAGCCCCGCCGCCAGGTTGGTGACCAGGGAGATGCCGAGGACCTCGGCACCCGCCTCGCGCGCGGCGATGGCTTCGAGGACGGTGGACATGCCGACCAGGTCGCCGCCGAGCACGCGGACCATGTTGATCTCGGCCGGGGTCTCGTAGTGCGGGCCGGGGAACTGCACGTAGACGCCCTCTTCGAGGGTCTCGTCGACCTCCTTGCACAGCGCGCGCAGCCGCGGCGAGTACAGGTCGGTGAGGTCGACGAAGTTCGCGCCGACGATCGGGGAGGCGGCCGTCAGGTTGAGGTGGTCGCTGATGAGGACCGGCTGGCCGGGGCGCATGCCCTCGCGCAGGCCGCCGCAGCCGTTGGTCAGGATGATCGTCTTGCAGCCGGCGGCGACGGCGGTGCGGACGCCGTGGGCGACGGAGGCGACGCCGCGGCCCTCGTAGAAGTGGGTGCGGCCGAGGAAGACGAGGGCGCGCTTCTCGCCGATCTTGTACGAGCGGACCTTTCCGCCGTGGCCCTCGACGGCGGGCGGCGGGAAGCCGGGCAGGTCGGTCACCGGGAACTCGGCCTCGGGGGCACCGAGGGCGTCGACTGCGGGCGCCCAGCCCGAGCCCATGACCAGGGCGACGTCGTGGTTCTCGACTCCGGTCAGCTCGCGAAGACGTGCGGCAGCGGCCTCGGCGGCCTCGTACGGGGTGGCAGTTGCGTTCACTGACTCTCTCGCCTCGGGGAGGGGGGTCCGAGGCTGGCCCCGGACGGATTTGATACGCGCAGAAGCGTAGCCGGAGTTTGCCTACGCGCGTAGATGACGATGCCGACGGACATGCGATCGTTGTCTTGTCGTTTCCGACGAATGGCACAAGGGAGGAGTCACCTTCGTCCCTCGGTGGTTCCCACACCCCCGGCCGATTTCGCACCGGCCTCAGCAGGGACGCTTGCGCAACTCCATCACGTAGTCGTGCGGCGCGCCCGCCGACTCGGCCGCGTCGGCGACCTCGCCCAGGTACCGCGCCGACGGCAGCCCGCCCTCGTACGCGTTGAGGACGTACAACCAGGCCGGCTCCTCGCCGTCCAGGGTGTGCACCCGGACCCGCATCCGGCGGTAGATGTCGAGCCCGACGCCCTCCCAGCGGTCCATGGATTCCTCGTCCATCGGCGCGATGTCGTACAGCGCCACGAAGACCTGGGAGCGCGGGGCCTCCACGATCGTGGCCAGCGCGCCGTCCCAGCCCATCTGCTCGCCGCCGAAGGTGAGCCGCCAGCCGTTGAGCCAGCCGGTGCCGCGCAGTGGGGAGTGCGGTGCGCGGCGGCTCATCAGCCGCGCGTCGAGGTTGCCGGCGAAAGCGGCGTAGAGCGACATGGGACCGAGGGTACGGGAGGGGGTGGGGTGTCCGGAGAACTCCGAGGTGGGGGCCGTGGGGTGCGTCCACGGGGCGCGTGCACCCCTTCGGAGGCCCCGGCGTGAGGCCGCGCCGGGCGTGCGGGAGAATGGGGTACGCACTTGAAGCGTGCGGGACAATGGCGTACGCACTGCATCCCAGCGGGGGGACCCCCCGGCAGAACGAGAGCGCGAGGCGTAGATCCCAGTGACCCGGATCGTGATCATCGGCGGCGGACCCGGCGGATACGAGGCGGCCCTGGTGGGCGCCCAACTCGGCGCGGAGGTGACCGTCGTCGACTGCGACGGCCTCGGCGGCGCGTCCGTCCTGACCGACTGCGTTCCCTCCAAGACCCTGATCGCCACCGCCGAGGTGATGACCACCTTCGACTCCTCGTACGAGGAGCTCGGCATCATCGTCGCGGACGACACCCCGCACGTGGAGCAGGCCGCCCGTGTCGTGGGCGTGGACCTCGGCAAGGTCAACCGGCGGGTGAAGCGCCTCGCGCTCGCCCAGTCGCACGACATCACCGCATCCGTCACCCGGGCCGGCGCCCGGGTGCTGCGCGGCCGCGGCCGGCTCTCCGGCCGGCAGGCGATGGACGGCTCCCGCCAGGTGATCGTCACGGCCGCCGACGGCACGGAGGAGACGCTGACCGCGGACGCCGTGCTGATCGCGACCGGCGGCCACCCGCGCGAGGTGCCGGACGCCAAGCCGGACGGCGAGCGCATCCTGAACTGGACGCAGGTCTACGACCTCAAGGAGCTCCCCGAGGAGCTCATCGTGGTCGGTTCCGGTGTGACGGGTGCCGAGTTCGCCGGTGCCTACCAGGCCCTCGGCTCCCGGGTGACCCTGGTGTCCTCCCGCGACCGCGTGCTCCCCGGCGAGGACCCGGACGCCGCCGCCGTCCTGGAGGACGTGTTCCGCCGCCGCGGCATGAACGTCATGGCCCGCTCCCGCGCCGAGTCCGCCAAGCGGGTCGGCGACCGGGTCGAGGTCACCCTCGCGGACGGCCGGGTCATCTCCGGCACGCACTGTCTGATGGCGGTCGGCGCGATCCCGAATTCGGCCGGAATGGGCTTGGAGGAGGCGGGGGTCAAACTGAAGGACTCCGGTCACATCTGGACCGACAGGGTCTCCCGTACGACCGCCCCCGGCGTGTACGCGGCGGGTGACGTGACCGGTGTCTTCGCGCTCGCCTCGGTGGCCGCCATGCAGGGCCGTATCGCGATGTACCACTTCCTCGGCGACGCGGTGGCCCCGCTCAACCTGAAGACCGTCTCGTCGAACGTCTTCACCGACCCCGAGATCGCCACCGTCGGCTACACGCAGGCCGACGTGGACGCGGGCAAGATCGACGCCAAGGTCGTCAAGCTGCCGCTGCTGCGCAACCCGCGCGCGAAGATGCAGGGCATCCGGGACGGCTTCGTCAAGATCTTCTGCCGTCCGGGCACCGGGATCGTGGTCGGCGGCTGTGTCGTCGCGCCGAAGGCGAGCGAACTGATCCATCCGATCTCGATCGCGGTCGACAACAATCTGACGGTCGAACAGATCGCAAATGCTTTCACCGTGTACCCCTCCCTGTCGGGTTCGATCGCGGAAGTGGCACGGCAGTTGCACACCCGGAAGTCCGCGGGCGAGGTCTGACACCCCCGGGGCAGTCCTCCGGTGCACGGCTCCCGCCTGCGGGAACGGTTCGCCGACTCGGACAACCCCCGGCAAGGCGGGGCATAGCCCTGGCGCACGACGGATCAACGGCGGGGTCTCCCATACCACTTGGAGGCCCCGTCTGTGTGCATCTTCTGCAATTCGGCGCATAGTGCTGAAAACTATCGGCCGGTCACGTTACTGTCAGTTTCGTGTTCGCTGCAGAACGTCGCCAGTTGATCCTCGAAATGGTGCGAGCCAATGGGGCCGTGTCGCTCCGCGAGCTCGCCCGCGTCGTCCAGACCTCTGAAGTGACCGTACGGAGAGACGTACGGGCCCTTGAGGCAGAAGGACTCCTCGACCGCCGGCACGGCGGTGCGGTGTTGCCGGGCGGATTCACGCGAGAATCCGGCTTCCCGCAGAAATCCCATCTCGCGACCGCGGAGAAGACGGCCATCGCCGACGTCGCCGCGAGCCTCGTCGAAGAAGGCGAGGCCATCGTCGTCGGCGCCGGGACGACCACGCAGGAGCTGGCCCGCCGGCTCGCCCGCGTGCCCGGTCTGACCGTGGTCACCAACTCGCTCCTGGTCGCCCAGGCCCTCGCCCATGCCAACCGGGTCGAGGTCGTGATGACCGGTGGCACCCTGCGCGGCTCCAACTACGCCCTGGTGGGCAGCGGTGCCGAGCAGTCGCTCCAGGGGCTCCGGGTCTCCCGCGCCTTCCTCTCCGGGAGCGGACTCACCGCCGAGCGCGGCCTCTCCACGTCCAACATGCTCTCCGCGAGCGTGGACCGGGCGCTGGTCCAGGCGGCGGCCGAGGTCGTGGTCCTCGCCGACCACACCAAGCTCGGCTCCGACACCATGTTCCAGACGGTGCCCACGGACGTCATCACCCGCCTGGTGACCGACGAGCCGCCCGCCCACGACGACCGGGCCGCCACCGAGCTCCAGGCCCTCGCCGACCAGGGTGTGCAGATCGCCGTCGCCGGTACGGGCGCCGCGGGCGGGCCCACGGGCGGTGACCAGGTCCCCCCGGGCGCCCGGCCCCGCCGTGACATGCCGCTCCCGGTGCAGCGCGGCCGGATGGCGGCGGGTCAGTTCCGGGGACCGGGCGGAGGGATGGCCGCCGAGACGCTGGAGCGCACGGCGCGGGTCGCGGACATGCGGCGCCGCTGAGCCGGGGGGCCCTCCCCCAGGGGTCCCGCGCTCCGCCGCCGAACCCTCCCTGCCCCAGCGGAAGTTGTCACTCGGTCCTTCAGTCCTTGATGCCCCGAAGCGTCAGCGCGAGCAGGCGGTCCGCCAGCTCCGCGTCCTCCGGGCACTGCTCCGCCGCCAGCGCGATCGCGTTGGTCAGCTGCATCAGGTCGCCGATCGACACGTCGGCGCGCACCTGACCCGCCTCCCTGGCGCGCCCGAGCAGCCGCTCGCCCGCCGCGCGCAGCGGCTCGCTGCACTGGGCGAGCGCCGAACTCCGGTCGTACGAGGCGGACATCAGCGCGTGCGCGAGCCCCCGATACTCGCCCGCGTGGGCGATCAGAGCCCGCAGCCACTCCACGAGCGCCCGGCACGGTTCCTCTGCCTCGGCCAGTTCTCCCGAGCGGTGCAGGAGCTCCGCGAGGGCCTCCTGGAAGACCGAGCTGAGCAGCTCGGCCCGGGTGGGGAAGTGGCGGTAGAGGGTGCCGATGCCCACGCCCGCGCGGCGCGCGACCTCTTCGAGGGGCGCGTCGGCGCCCTGTTCGGCGAAGGTGGCGCGGGCTTCGGTGAGCAGCCGCTCGTGGTTGCGTCGTGCGTCGGCTCGCATGGCTGGTGGATCACCCTCCCCTCGACGAAGGGCCCGCAGGCGGCTGCCTGCGGGCCCTTCGTACGGTACTCGGTGACCGTGGCCGGTCCCGGTGCCGTCGGTCAGTCCTTGATGTCGCAGATCGCGGCGCCGGAGGTGATCGAGGCGCCGACCTCGGCGTTCAGGCCCTTGACGGTGCCGGAGCGGTGCGCGTTGAGCGGCTGCTCCATCTTCATGGCCTCCAGGACGACGATCAGATCGCCCTCCTTGACCTCCTGGCCCTCCTCCACCGCGACCTTCACGATCGTGCCCTGCATCGGGGAGGCGAGGGTGTCACCGGAGGCGGCGGGGCCGGACTTCTTGGCCGCGCGGCGCTTCGGCTTCGCACCGGCCGCGAGGCCCGTGCGGGCCAGCGTCATGCCGAGCGAGGAGGGCAGCGAGACCTCGAGACGCTTGCCGCCGACCTCGACCACGATGGTCTCGCGGCCGGACTCGTCCTCGTCGGCGTCGGCGCCGGCCGGGGCGAACGGCTTGATCTCGTTGACGAACTCCGTCTCGATCCACCGGGTGTGGATCCGGAACGGGTCGGCGGTGAACGCCGGGTCGGTGACGACCGCCTGGTGGAACGGGATGGCCGTGGCCATGCCCTCCACCTTGAACTCGGCGAGCGCACGCGCGGCCCGCTGCAGGGCCTGCTCGCGGCTGGCGCCGGTGACGATCAGCTTGGCCAGGAGCGAGTCCCAGGCCGGGCCGATGACGCTGCCGGACTCCACGCCCGCGTCCAGACGGACACCGGGGCCGCTCGGCGGGGCGAAGAGGGTGACGGTGCCGGGGGCGGGCAGGAAGCCGCGGCCCGGGTCCTCGCCGTTGATACGGAACTCGAAGGAGTGACCCCGGATCTCCGGGTCGCCGTAACCGAGCTCCTCGCCGTCGGCGATCCGGAACATCTCGCGGACGAGGTCGAGGCCGGTGACCTCTTCGGTGACGGGGTGCTCGACCTGCAGACGGGTGTTGACCTCCAGGAAGGAGATCGTGCCGTCGGTGCCGACGAGGAACTCGACCGTGCCGGCGCCGACGTAGCCGGCCTCCTTCAGGATCGCCTTCGACGCCGCGTACAGCTCGGCGTTCTGCGCCTCGGTGAGGAACGGCGCGGGGGCCTCCTCGACGAGCTTCTGGTGCCGGCGCTGCAGCGAGCAGTCACGCGTGGAGACCACGACCACGTTTCCGTGGGAGTCGGCCAGGCACTGCGTCTCCACGTGCCGCGGCTTGTCCAGGTAGCGCTCCACGAAGCACTCGCCCCGGCCGAACGCGGCGACGGCCTCACGCACGGCGGAGTCGTACAGCTCGGGGACCTCTTCCAGCGTCCGCGCGACCTTCAGACCGCGACCGCCACCACCGAAGGCGGCCTTGATCGCGATCGGCAGCCCGTGCTGCTCGGCGAACGCGACGACCTCGTCGGCGCCGGAGACCGGGTCGGGCGTACCGGCGACGAGCGGGGCTCCGGCGCGCTGCGCGATGTGACGCGCCGCCACCTTGTCGCCCAGGTCGCGGATCGCCTGCGGCGGCGGGCCGATCCACGTCAGACCGGCGTCCAGGACGGCCTGCGCGAACTCCGCGTTCTCGGAGAGGAACCCGTAGCCGGGGTGGATCGCGTCCGCGCCCGAGTCCTTCGCGGCCTGCAACACCTTCGCCATGTCCAGATAACTGGTCGCCGGAGTGTCACCGCCCAGAGCGAACGCCTCGTCAGCCGCCCGGACATGCAGAGCATCCCGGTCCGGCTCGGCGTACACGGCCACGCTGCCGATACCCGCGTCCCGGCACGCCCGGGCCACACGGACAGCGATTTCGCCACGGTTGGCGATGAGCACCTTGCGCACGATGGCTCCCTCCTTGAAACAAGCTGAGTTTAGGGACTGCCGACACGGCCTTTCGACCCGTCCCCAGTGGTGAGCTTGCCCACACGGAGCGTGACCCCGGGCCTGCTCGGGTCGTGAATTCCCTTGTCGCACCACGGTACGCAGGGTTCCTTTACGGCACAGTAGCTCCGAGGTGTGGCGCAGGTCTCTGTTCGTGCGGCCAGTCGCCATTCGGGTTTCTTTGTC
This sequence comes from Streptomyces sp. CB02980, assembly GCF_014451325.2. Lineage (GTDB taxonomy): Bacteria > Actinomycetota > Actinomycetes > Streptomycetales > Streptomycetaceae > Streptomyces. Next base: position 363,620 of record NZ_JACSCH020000007.1, read on the forward strand.
GAGTCCCTACGAATGGCCCAACGATTCTTTGCCCTGCCGTCCGCCGTCGCCGGTCGTGCGCACACTCTTGTCCAGGGGTTTACCGGCCAGTAGCCTTCGCGCTGTCGATCGTACTGTCGGTAACAGTCGTATCCAGGGGGTGGCCGAGGTGGCCCGCAGACCGATAGCTCTCGTGACGGCGGCGGTGCTGTTCCTCGAAGCGCCCGGGATCGTCGCGATCAACGCGGTGATGGCACGCTTCGTCAAAATCCAGACGATGTCCCTCGACGGCATGGATCCCGACGCGATGTACACCGGCACCTGGGCGCTCGGCATCGCCTCCGGCGTCGCGCTCGCCCTCTGCGGCCTCGTCGCCCTCGTCGCCGGCATCCGTGACCGCCGGCCCGGGCGCGTCGGCCGGGGCCTGCTCATCGGCTGCGCGGTCGTGCACGGCATCCTCGGCGCGGTCACCGTCGGCCTGATCGGCTGGGGCGCGTTCGCCTTCATGATGCTCGTACTCGGCCTGATCGTGCTCACCCTCGTGGCGTACGGCAAGGGGTACGAGAAGGGCGCCGGGCCCCACGAGGGCGCACCGGCGCCCGCGTAGGCGCACGCGCGCCCGCGTAGGGGTAACGCACGCCGCGGAGGGGCACGCACGCCCATGGAGGGGCACCGGCGCGCCCGCGCGACGGCCCGTCAGGTCCAGAGGTCGGTGATCTGTACGCCCAGCTTCCGGAGCAGCGTGCGCAGCAGCGGCAGCGACAGGCCGATCACATTGCCCGGGTCGCCGTCGATGCCGTCGATGAACGGCGCCGAGCGCCCGTCCAGGGTGAAGGCGCCCGCCACGTGCAGCGGTTCGCCGCTCGCCACGTACGCCGCGATCTCGGCGTCCGTCGGCTCGCCGAAGCGGACCACGGTGGAGGCCGTCGCCGACTCGTAGCGCTTGGCGGCCGTGTCGTACACGCAGTGACCCGTCTGGAGGATGCCGACCCGGCCGCGCATCGCCTTCCAGCGCGCGGTGGCCTCCTCGGCGTCCGCCGGCTTGCCGAGGGCCTGCTTGTCGAGCTCCAGGACCGAGTCGCAGCCGATGACCAGTGCGCCGAACGCCTCGGGGCGGGCGGCGACATGGGCGGCCTTGGCCTCCGCGAGGGCGAGCGCGAGCTCGGCCGGCGTCGGGGCGTGCATCTTGTCCTCGTCGACGCCGCTCACGATCACCTCGGGGGCGAGCCCGGCCTGGCGGAGCAGGTTGAGGCGGGCGGGGGAGGCGGAGGCGAGCACGACACGGCGCGGATCAGCAGTCATGGGGGCAGCGTAGCCAGTCCCGGGCTCAGCGGGCGCTGACCACGAACATCGCCACCACCATCGCCAGGGCGAGCAGCACGCCCGCGCGACGGAGCTTCGCCTGCATGTCGCGCATGAACTTCGGCGGCTGATTCTTCGGGTCGGACCACAGCATGCCTCCGATCCTGAGGGCGGGGCGGGCGGGGCGCCTGAGTACGGATACTCAGGCGCCCCGGTGCCGAGGGACTATTCGCGGGCGAACGGAAGATCGCCTGAGGGCTACGCCCGGATGAACACCCCGTCCCGCGCCGCCGCGAGTGCCGCCGTGACCGCCCGTTCCGCCACGTCCGCCGTGATCTCCTCGCGGGTGACCGCGAAGCGGTAGTAGAGCGGCGCGGAGACGGCGCGGAGCAGCTCCGTCGGGTCCGTCTCCGCCGGGATCTCGCCGCGGGCCGCGCCCTTGGCGACGACGGGGGCCCATTCGCCGAGCCGGGTCCGGTAGAAGTCGGCGAGCGCGCGGGCGCAGTCCTCGTCGCAGGCGGCCGCCGCGATGACCGCGCGGAAGACGGCGCCCATCCGTGCGTCGGTGAGGGTGGCGCGGACGAGTGCGGCGTTGGTCCGCAGGTCGCCCTTGAGGCTGCCGGTGTCGGAGGCGGGCAGGGACTGCTCGGCCATGTCGTGCAGGAGGTCGGTGACCAGGCCGACGGGGGAGCCCCAGCGGCGGTAGACGGTGGTCTTGCCGACGCCCGCGGTCGCGGCGATCCGGTCCATGTTCAGGGCGTGGAAGCCGGTGTCGGCGAGTGCGTCCTGGGTGGCGTCGAGGACGGCCCTGCGGACCTTCGCGGTGCGGCCGCCGGGGCGCAGGGTGCCGGGCGAGGCCGGCTGGCTCTCAGTCAAATGGGTCTCCTGTTCCATTAACGCCATCGACTCTGCTACGGTACGGGACATCTTAACGGAACCAGTCTCCCATTAAGGGGTCGTACGCATGGTTGCCCTGGATCACCCCAAGCCCGTCGAACAGCCCACGGCCCCGTCCGCCGGGCCGGCGGACGCCCGAATGACCGGACGGATGCGGCTCGTCCTCGTCGTCCTCCTCCTCGCCCAGTTCATGCTCGCCGTCGACTTCTCGATCCTGAACGTCGCACTGCCCGTCATCGGTCAGGGACTCGGCTTCAGCCTCGGCGGCCTCCAGTGGATCGCCACCGCCTTCGCCCTCGCGGCGGCCGGATTCACCCTGCTCTTCGGGCGCGTCGCCGACCTCGTCGGCCGCCGCCGGCTCTTCCTCGGCGGCATGGCGCTCCTCGGCGTCTCCTCCCTCGTCGGCGGCCTCGCCACCGGCCCCGAGATGCTGATGGCCGCCCGCGTCGCCCAGGGCCTCGCCACCGCCGCCGTCACCCCCGCCGGGCTCTCCCTGCTCACCGCCTCCTTCCCCGAGGGCCCGCTGCGCGCCCGCGCGCTCGGACTCAACGGCGCCCTCATGTCCGCGGGCTTCACCACCGGCGCGATCCTCGGCGGCGTCCTCACCGACCTGCTCTCCTGGCGCTGGGCGTTCCTCGTCAACGTCCCGGTGGCCCTCGCCGTCCTCCTCGTCGCCCCCGCCGTCCTCACCGAGAGCCGCCCGGCCGTCCGCCCCCGCCTCGACGTGCCCGGCGCGATCACCGTCACCGGAGGACTCCTCGCCCTCGTCTACGGCCTGACCGTCAGCGGCGAACACGGCTGGACCGACCCGACCGCGCTCATCGCCCTCGCCGCCGGCGCCGCGCTCCTGGTCGCCTTCGTCCTCGTCGAACGCCGGGCCGCCGCCCCCCTCGTACCGATCCACATCCTCAAGCGCCGCACCGTCGTCTGGGGCAACCTCGCCGGGCTCGTCGCCTTCGTCACCGAGACCTCGCTGGTCTTCCTGATGACGCTCTACCTCCAGGACGTCCTCGACTTCTCCCCGCTCGCCGCCGGCCTCTCCTTCGGCGTCCTCGGCGCGGGCACGGTCCTCGGCGGGGTGTTCGCCTCCCGCTTCATCGGCCGCTTCGGCGCCCGTACCGCCCTGGTCTCCGGCGGCCTCCTCCAGGCCGTCGCGACCCTCTCCCTGTACGGACTCGGCGAGGGCCCGGGGAGCCTCTGGCTGCTCCTCGCGGCGACCTTCGCCGGCGGCATCGGCAACATGCTCGCGATCGTCGGCTTCATGGTCACCGCCACCTCCGGGATCCCCGACCACGAGCAGGGCACGGCGACCGGGCTCGCGACCATGACCCAGCAGATCGGCATCACCATGGGCACCCCGATCATGAGCGCCGTCGTCGTCACCGCGCCCGTGCTCCTCGACGGCATCGGCCTCGCGGTCCTCGTGAACGCGGCGATCGTCGCCGCCGGAGCCGTCCTGGCCGGCCTCTTCCTGCGCCGTACGTGACGGGTGGCGGGGGCAGCACCGAGCAGGACGTGAGAAGGGCCGGACCCCCACGGGGGGAGTCCGGCCCTTCTCGGCGTTCCACGACCGGCTACACCGGCCAGTACGACCGCGCCCACGCCCGCGGGCCCGGCCGGTGGCGCACCGACCGCGCGATCCGGGACGGGTCCGACCAGCCCTCCGGCACCGCCGGGCCGCCGCCCTCGGCGGACGCCGCCGCCGTCGCCGCGGCCCGTGCCTGAACCACCGCCAGTGCGGCGGCCAACTCCTCCGGGGTCGGGTTTCCTCGTACGACCTTGATCATGTCGACTCCTTGAAGGGTCAGGTCCGGGGAGGCCTAGAGCGGGATGTTGCCGTGCTTCTTCGGAGGCAGGGATTCCCGCTTCGTCCGCAGCTGACGCAGCCCCTTCACGATCTGCGGGCGCGTGTCCGACGGCATGACCACACCGTCGATGTAACCGCGCTCGGCCGCCGTGTACGGGTTGAGCAGGGCGTCCTCGTACTCCTGCATGAGCCGCGCCCGCTCCGCATCCTGGTCCTCGGCGGCGGCGATGGTGCGACGGTGCAGGATGTTGACCGCGCCCTGCGCGCCCATGACCGCGATCTGCGCCGTCGGCCACGCCAGGTTCAGGTCCGCACCCAGGTGCTTGGAGCCCATGACGTCGTACGCGCCGCCGAAGGCCTTCCGCGTGATGACCGTGATCAGCGGGACCGTGGCCTCCGCGTACGCGTAGATCAGCTTCGCGCCGCGCCGGATGATGCCGCCGTACTCCTGGTCCACGCCCGGCAGGAAGCCCGGCACGTCCACGAAGGTGAGGACCGGGATGTTGAACGCGTCGCAGGTGCGGACGAACCGCGCGGCCTTCTCGGACGCGTCGATGTCGAGGCAACCCGCGAACTGCATCGGCTGGTTCGCGACCACACCGACCGGGAAGCCCTCCACACGGCCGAAGCCGGTCAGGATGTTCGGCGCGAACAGCGCCTGCGTCTCCAGGAACTCACCGTCGTCGAGGACGTGCTCGATGACCTTGTGCATGTCGTACGGCTGGTTCGCCGAGTCCGGGATCAGCGTGTCCAGCTCCCGGTCCTCGTCCGTCACCTCGGTCTCCGCGACCTCCGGGAAGGTCGGCGGCTCGGAGAGGTTGTTCGACGGAAGGTAGGACAGCAGGGACTTCACGTACTCGATGGCGTCCTTCTCGTCCCCCGCCATGTGGTGCGCCACGCCCGAGGTCGCGTTGTGCGTCCGGGCGCCGCCCAGCTCCTCGAACCCGACGTCCTCACCGGTCACCGTCTTGATGACGTCGGGACCCGTGATGAACATGTGCGAGGTCTGGTCCACCATCACCGTGAAGTCGGTGATCGCGGGGGAGTACACCGCGCCGCCCGCGCACGGGCCGACGATCAGCGAGATCTGCGGGATCACCCCGGAGGCGTGGGTGTTGCGGCGGAAGATCTCGCCGTACATGCCGAGCGCGCTCACACCCTCCTGGATACGGGCGCCGCCGGAGTCGTTGATGCCGATGACGGGGCAGCCCGTCTTCAGCGCGAAGTCCATCACCTTGATGATCTTCTGGCCGTACGTCTCGCCGAGCGCCCCGCCGAAGACCGTGAAGTCCTGCGAGAACACGGCGACCGGGCGCCCGTCGACCGTGCCGTAGCCGGTGACGACACCGTCTCCGTACGGACGGTTCTTCTCCAGACCGAAGTTGGTCGACCGGTGCCGGGCCAGCTCGTCCAGCTCGACGAACGACCCCTCGTCGAGCAGCAGGGCGATCCGTTCGCGCGCGGTCAGCTTGCCCTTCGCGTGCTGCTTCTCCACCGCACGCTCCGAGCCGGCATGGGTGGCCTCGTCGATACGGCGCTTGAGGTCCGCGATCTTGCCTGCGGTCGTGTGAATGTCAATCTCGTACTGCTCTGCCGGCTCGGACATCGGGATGCGGCTCCCTGCCTGGTCACGGGGGGTTCGTTGACTACGAATGGGCTACTGCTCAGCTACTGAGCCGTAGCGTATCGACGCCGATACGGTTCGGCACTGCGGTCTTTGCCACACCTAGTCTGGCTTGCATGACGTCCTCCCAAGGCTCCGGCGGACCCTGGTCCGACCTCGACCGGCCCCCGCTGAACGCCCCCGCACTGCGCCGCGCCCTCGTCCTTCCCGACGGCCTGTGGACCTCGCTCGACGTGGTCACGAGCACCGGATCCACCAACAGCGACCTCGCCGCCCGCGCCGACGAGCTGCCCGAGGGCGCCGTACTCGTCGCCGAGGAGCAGACCTCCGGCCGCGGCCGCCTCGACCGCAGCTGGACGGCGCCCGCCCGCTCCGGGCTCTTCCTCTCCGTCCTCCTCAAGCCGGAGGTGCCGGTCCACCGCTGGGGCTGGCTCCCGCTGCTCACCGGCGTCGCCGCGGCGACCGGCCTCGCGAAGTCCGCCGGCGTCGACCTGTCCCTCAAGTGGCCCAACGACCTGCTGGTTTCCGTAGGAGGCGAGGAACGCAAGACCGGCGGCATCCTCGCCGAGCGGGCCGGCGAGGACGGCATCGTCGTCGGCCTCGGCATCAACGTCACCCTCCGCGAGGACGAACTCCCCGTCCCGGCGGCCGGTTCGCTGCTCCTCGCGGGCGCGGTCTCCACCGACCGCGACACCCTCCTGCGCGCCGTCCTGCGCTCCCTCGCCGAGTGGTACGGCGACTGGGTACGGGCCGACGGCGACCCCGTCGAGTCCGGTCTCCAGGCGGCCTACGCGGCCGGCTGCGCGACCCTCGGCCGCCGGGTCAGGGCCGAGCTGCCGGGCGAGCGGATGCTGGAGGGCGAAGCGGTGGCCCTCGACGGCGACGGCCGCCTGGTCGTGGCCACGGAGGGCGGCGGCACGGAAGCGGTCGGCGCGGGCGACATCGTCCACCTGCGGACGTAGGCGGCCGACGCCACGCCCCGTCGACCTCGGTGTGGGCGATCGTTCCGCCTGGGGGTCCCCCCTGGACGTAGTCCTTGGGGGAGAGACGGGTGGGCGCACCCCACCTGCGCGCGGCGCCCTCCGGATGCGTCGACCACCGGGGCCCTGCGCCCAAGGGGCCCCGCACGACCGGAGGGCCCGCACGACAGGCCCAGGAACACAGGCGGCAGCCGTTAAGGCGTGAGCCAAGCCACAGCTGTCGTATCGTGGACCGCGATCCAGGGCGACAGATCGGCAGGGCAAGTGGGCAGGGAACGGGCAGGAGGCGGCCGGTGACCGTCGACGACGAGAACGAGGGCCGCGCGCCCGAGCCTCCCGCGTACCCCACCCCCCATCACGAGGTCGACCACACGGCCGAGCCGAGCGACGATCCGCTCGCCATCCGCCTCGAACAGCTCATCCTCGGCGCGGACCGTCGCTACACCCCGTTCCAGGCCGCCCGCACGGCCGGCGTCTCCATGGAGCTCGCCTCCCGTTTCTGGCGCGCCATGGGCTTCGCCGACATCGGCCAGGCCAAGGCGCTCACCGAGGCCGACGTCCTCGCGCTGCGCCGGCTGGCCGGTCTCGTCGAGGCCGGGCTGCTCAGCGAGCCGATGGCCGTGCAGGTCGCCCGTTCCACCGGACAGACCACCGCCCGGCTCGCCGAGTGGCAGATCGACTCCTTCCTGGAGGGCCTCACCGAGCCGCCAGAGCCCGGCATGACCCGCACCGAGGTCACGTATCCGCTGGTCGAGCTGCTCCTGCCCGAGCTGGAGGAGTTCCTCATCTACGTCTGGCGGCGGCAGCTCGCCGCCGCCACCGGCCGGGTGCTCGTGCAGGCCGCCGACGACGAGGAGATGGTCGACCGGCGGCTCGCGGTCGGCTTCGCGGACCTGGTCGGCTTCACCCGGCTGACCCGCCGCCTGGAGGAGGAGGAGCTCGGCGAGCTGGTCGAGGCCTTCGAGACGACCTGCGCCGACCTGGTCGCCGCGCACGGCGGCCGGCTCATCAAGACCCTCGGCGACGAGGTGCTGTACGCGGCGGACGACGCCGGTACGGCCGCCGAGATCGCGCTGCGCCTGATCGAGACCCTCAGCCACGACGAGACGATGCCCGCGCTGCGCGTCGGCATCGCCTTCGGCACGGTGACGACCCGGATGGGCGACGTCTTCGGCACGACCGTGAACCTGGCGAGCCGGCTCACCTCGATAGCGCCGAAGGACGCCGTCCTCGTCGACGGCGCGCTCGCGGAGGAGCTGTCCAGGACGGGCGAGGCGCCCGTCTCGGAGACGCAGGCCGCCGAGGAGGCCGCCCGCGCGGAGAAGGAGGGCCGCCAGGCCGCCACGTACCGCTTCGCGCTCCAGCCGATGTGGCAGCGGCCCGTCCGCGGTCTCGGCGTCGTCGAACCCTGGCTCCTGACCCGCCGCCCGACCTAGGATCTCCCGTGAACGCCTGTTAACAGCCGTTAACAGGCTCTGAATCGGGAGGGTGCGGTCATGTCCGAGCAGCGCTTCGGTGAGTTCGTGGTGGTCCGGAAGGACGGGAACGGGCACGTCGCCGAGCTGGTCCTCGACCGGCCCAAGGCGATGAACGCCGTCTCCTCCGAGATGGCCCGCTCCCTCGGCGCCGCCTGCGACGCGCTCGCCGCCGACCCCGCGGTCCGCGTCACCGTGCTGACCTCCTCGAACGACCGCGCCTTCTGCGTCGGCGCCGACCTCAAGGAGCGCAACTCCTTCACCGACGCCGAGCTGGTCCGCCAGCGGCCGACCGCCCGCGCCGCCTACACCGGCGTCCTGGAGCTGCCCATGCCGACCGTGGCCGCCGTGCACGGCTACGCCCTCGGCGGCGGCTTCGAGCTGGCGCTCGCCTGCGACGTGATCGTGGCCGACGCGACCGCCGTGGTGGGTCTCCCCGAGGTGTCCGTGGGCGTCATCCCGGGCGGCGGCGGTACGCAGCTGCTGCCGCGCCGGGTGGGCGCGGCGCGCGCCGCCGAGCTGGTCTTCACGGCCCGCCGGGTGGAGGCCGCGGAGGCCCGTGAGCTGGGCCTGGTCGACCTCCTGGAGGAGGACGCGCGGACGGCGGCCCTGGAGCTGGCCGGCCGGATCGCGGCGAACTCGCCGGTCGGGCTGCGGGCCGCGAAGAAGGCCATGCGGCTGGGTCAGGGGCTGGACCTGCGGGCGGGCCTCGAGGTCGAGGACGCGGCCTGGCGTTCGGTGGCGTTCTCGGGGGACCGCGCGGAGGGTGTGGCGGCCTTCAACGAGAAGCGGAAGCCGAACTGGCCGGGTGAGTAAGTTTTACCGTTCTGCACCGAATGTCACTTACGGTGACGCCTCGAAGGTGAAAACGGATCAAACCTCCCTAAGCTGGAGGAATGGGTGAGGACGGACGGCTGCGGGCCGTAGTGGCGCTGGCGCAGGGGATGGCGGCGGCGCACACTCCACGCGAGTTCTGGCGGGCGGCGGCGCTCGGGTCCTGCGACGGGCTCGACGGCACCTTCGCCGCCCTCTCCGTCTGGCAGCGGGACCACGGACGCCTCAAGGTCCTGGTGAACGCCGGGGAGCGGGCCCTGGGCGAGGAGGAGTTCCCGGACTCGGAGACGTATCCGGTGCACCAGTTCCCCGAGATCACCGAGTTCCTGCACGAGCAGTGGGCGGGCGGCGGCGAGCCGGACGCCTGGGTGGAGACCGCCGAGGACCCGGTCCCGACGGGCCGGGTGGCCGGCCTGCGGCGGCGGGGGCGCGGCTGCTGCGTGGTCGCCCCGATCGTGCTGCACGGGCGCGCGTGGGGCGAGCTGTACGTGGCCCGCCCGCCGCAGGAGAAACCTTTCACCCGCGCGGACGCCGACTTCGCCACCGTGCTCGCGGCGGTGGTGGCGGCGGGCATCGCCCAGGCCGAACGCCTGGAGGAGGTCCGCAAGCTCGCGTTCACCGACCCCCTGACGGGACTGGCCAACCGGCGGGCCGTCGACACCCGCCTGGACGAGGCGATCGAGCGCTACCGGGTGGACGGCTCCGTGGTCAGCCTGATGGTCTGCGACCTGAACGGCCTCAAGCGGGTCAACGACACCCACGGCCACGCGGTCGGCGACCGGCTCCTCGAACGCTTCGGATCCGTGCTCTCTCGCTGTGGAGCCATGCTCCCCGGAGCCCTGGCGGCCCGGCTGGGCGGCGACGAGTTCTGCCTCCTGACGGTCGGCCCGACGGCGGACGAGGTGGTGGCGGTCGCGGAGGAGCTCTGCGTACGGGCGGCGGAGCTGGAACTCGGCGAGGGCGTGGCCTGTGGGGTGGCGTCCACGGGCGATCCGATCGGCCCGCTCAGGTCGGCCCGCCGCCTCTTCCGCCTCGCGGACGCGGCGCAGTACCAGGCGAAGGCGGCCCGCTCGTCGAAGCCGGTGGTGGCGGGCCGCGACGGCACGGTCGTCCGCCTGGCCGACGCCCCACCGGGAGCCCGAGACCGCCGCCGCTTCAGGGACGCGCCACCGGTGGACCCGCCTGGGCCGGAACCGGCTGGGACGGAATCGCCTGGGACGGAATCGCCTGGGACGGAATCGCCTGGGACGGAATCGCCTGGGATGTGAGGGGCGGGGGTGAGGTGTCTGGCGCGGGGGTTTCGGGTGGGGTGCGGGTGCGGCCGCCCTCTTTCCGAGTGTGGCGGCCTCCGCCACCGCGTCAAGGGCGCTCCCTGCGGTCGCGTCGCTG
>NZ_JACSCH020000066.1 GCF_014451325.2 Streptomyces sp. CB02980
AATGGGTGGAGCTGACCGGTACTAATAGGCCGAGGGCTTGTCCTCAGTTGCTCGCGTCCACTGTGTTAGTTCTGAAGCAACGAACGGTTGCTGGTTTCTAGAGCTAGAACATAACTACAGAGTGTGCTTGTTCGCTCGAAACCGATAGGGTTTCGGTGGTCATAGCGTTAGGGAAACGCCCGGTTACATTCCGAACCCGGAAGCTAAGCCTTTCAGCGCCGATGGTACTGCAGGGGGGACCCTGTGGGAGAGTAGGACGCCGCCGAACAATTCTTCAGGACCCCTGGTCCCAGCGTTCACGCTGGGACCAGGGGTCCTTTTGTTTTTTGCTTGACTTTTTCCGATGCGCGGCCGAGTGCCGGCTGCGCGAGAATGACTGCAGTACCCGAAGACAGGAGTCACGTCGATGTCCACCAACTCTCCCGACGACCGTCCGGAGCGCGAGCCGCGTCGCAGGGACGGTGCCGGCGCCGGCGGTGACCGGGGCGGCTTCCGTGGCCCGCGCCGTGACGACAACCGTGGCGGCGACAACCGCGGCGGTGGCGGCGGTGGCTTCCGTCGCGACGACCGCGGTGGCGACAACCGTGGTGGCGACAACCGCGGTAGTGGTGGTGGCTTCCGTCGCGACGACCGTGGCGGCGACAACCGCGGCAGCGGCGGCGGTGGCTTCCGTCGCGACGACAACCGTGGCGGCGACAGCCGTGGTGGTGGCGGTGGTTTCCGTCGCGACGACCGTGGCGGGGACAACCGTGGCGGTGGCGGTGGCGGCTTCCGCCGTGACGACCGTGGTGGCGACAACCGTGGCGGTGGCGGCGGTGGTTTCCGTCGCGATGACCGCGGTGGCGACAACCGCGGTAGTGGCGGCGGTGGCTTCCGCCGTGACGACCGGGGCGGGGACAACCGCGGCAGCGGCGG
>NZ_JACSCH020000067.1 GCF_014451325.2 Streptomyces sp. CB02980
CTTGAGCAGGTGGCTCCCGCCGCTCTCATCACCCAGTCGCATCTGCCGCAGCTCGCCACGGAGGCGGTGGTCGTCGATCTGACGGCCGAGATCGCCGAGGCGAGCGGGCTGTCGGGCGCGGCGGTGGAGACGGGCGGGTCGCCGGAGTCGGTGGCGTGCGTGATGTTCACGTCGGGCTCGACAGGTCTGCCCAAGGGGGTCATGGCCTCGCACCGTGCGCTGGCCGCGACCTTCGTCGGACCGGACTACCTGGCCTTCGGTCCGGAGCAGCCGTTCCTGCAGTGCTCGCCCGTCTCGTGGGACGCCTTCGCCCTGGAGGTCTTCGGCCCGCTGCTGCACGGCGGGGTGTGTGTCCTCCAGCCCGGCCAGCACACCGACCCGTACCTGATCGCGGAGCTGGTGGAACGGCACCAGGTCACCACGCTCCAGATGTCCGCGAGCCTCTTCAATCACATGCTCGACGAGTACCCGGCGGTCTTCAGGGGGATCCGCGAGGCCATGACGGCGGGCGAGGCCGCCTCACCCGCGCACGTCACCCGCTCCCTCACCGACCACCCGCAGCTGCATCTCCTGAACGGTTATGGTCCGGCGGAGAGCATGGGGTTCACGACGGTGTTCGTGATCGAGCCGGGGGTCGGTGCCGGTGCGGCGAGCATTCCGGTGGGTGGTCCGCTGGCCGGCAAGCACGCCTACGTCCTGGACACCAACCTGGAGGTCGTGGCGCCGGGTGTGCCGGGGGAGTTGTATGTCGCCGGGCACGGTCTCGCCCACGGATACATCGGCCAGTCGGCACTCACGGCGGACCGTTTCGTCGCCAATCCCTACGGTCCTGCCGGGGCGCGGATGTATCGCACGGGTGACCTGGCCCGATGGAACAAGCAGGGTGCCCTGGAGTA
>NZ_JACSCH020000068.1:0-230 GCF_014451325.2 Streptomyces sp. CB02980
CTTGAGCAGGTGGCTCCCGCCGCTCTCATCACCCAGTCGCATCTGCCGCAGCTCGCCACGGAGGCGGTGGTCGTCGACCTGACGGCCGAGATCGCCGAGGCCAGCGGGCTCTCCGGGGCTGCCGTGGAGACGGGCGGATCGCCCGAATCCGTCGCGTGCGTGATGTTCACGTCGGGCTCGACAGGTCTGCCCAAGGGGGTCATGGCCTCGCACCGTGCGCTGGCCGCGAC
>NZ_JACSCH020000068.1:346-862 GCF_014451325.2 Streptomyces sp. CB02980
CCATCTGATCGCGGAGCTGGTCGAGCGGCACCGGGTCACCTCGCTCCAGATGTCCGCGAGCCTGTTCAACCACATGCTCGACGACCATCCCCAGACCTTCGCCCACGTCAAGGAGGCCATGACCGCCGGAGAAGCGGCGTCCCCGACGCACACGGCCAGGGCTCTGGCCGACCACCCGCAGCTGCATCTCCTGAACGGCTATGGTCCGGCGGAGAGCATGGGGTTCACGACGGTGTTCGTGATCGAGCCGGGGGTCGGTGCCGGTGCGGCGAGCATTCCGGTGGGTGGTCCGCTGGCCGGCAAGCACGCCTACGTCCTGGACGCCAACCTGGAGCTCGTAGCGCCGGGTGTGCCGGGGGAGTTGTATGTCGCCGGGCACGGTCTCGCCCACGGTTACATCGGCCAGTCGGCGCTGACGGCGGACCGCTTCGTCGCCAACCCCTACGGTCCTGCCGGGGCGCGGATGTATCGCACGGGTGACCTGGCCCGATGGAACAAGCAGGGTGCCCTGGAGTA
>NZ_JACSCH020000069.1 GCF_014451325.2 Streptomyces sp. CB02980
GCGATGTGGTCGACGGTCACCGGTGAGCTGGTTGCCGATGAGGAGCTGGACGCCGCGTACTGGTACCGGAACCTGCGACAGCCGGTGCTCTTCGAGACGGCGGTCCGCGCCGCGCACGCCCACGGCCGCGGTCTGTGCATCGAGCTGGGACCCCACCCCGTCCTCGGGCTCGCGCTGTCGACCGTCCTCGGCGACGGTGACGGTGACGGCGAAGCCGACGGCGGTGGCAACGGGCGGGTGCTGCACAGCCTGCGTCGCGATCAGCCCGAGACCGCGCAGTTCCTGAGCAGTCTGGGTGCGGCCTGGGCGGCCGGTCTGCCGGTGTCGTGGCGCGACCTGCTGCCTGCCGTGGAGCCGGTGGTGTTGCCGACGTACGCCTTCCAGCGGCAGCGTTACTGGCTGGACGCGCCGCCGATGGCGGTCGGGACCGGCGTTTCTGAGACCGATGCGTGGCGCTATCGCGTGGGATGGTCGCCGTTGGCGGCCCAGCATGCGGGTGGGCTGGCCCGGAGGTGGCTGCTGCTGTGCCATGACGTGGCGGAAGTCGTCGACGTGCGGCAGGCGTTGGAGCAGGGTGGTGCCCAGGTCGAGGTGCAGGTGCTACCGGCCGGCCACGACCTCGACCGCGAGCGTGTGGCGGAGCTGCTCGCGGGCGCCGAGCACATCGCGTACCTGCCGGCCGGGCTCCATCGTGGTCCCGAGGCCATGCACGAGGACACGACGCCGGGCCTGTCGGTTCGACTGGCCGCTGCGCTGGCGGTCATGCAGGCCGTCGTGGAGCGGGAGGGTGCCCGGTTGTGGGTGGTGACCCGTGGTGCGGTGTCCGCGCCGGGGAACGGTTCGGTTCCTGA
>NZ_JACSCH020000008.1 GCF_014451325.2 Streptomyces sp. CB02980
GGAGAGTAGGACGCCGCCGAACAATTTTTAGCCTCAACCCCCGGACCTTGTCCGGGGGTTGAGGCATTTTTGCGTTCCGGGCCGGGCCGGCGCCCCCTGTGCATCGGGGTGTTGTGGCTGAGGGTAAGGTCAGGGGGCATCGTCCGTACGTTCCCAGCAGGAGGCCCCCGGGTGGAGGTCCAGGAGACTCGCGTTCAGACCGACCGGGTCCTCACCATCCCCAACATTCTCAGCATGGCGCGCCTTGCCGGCGTGCCGCTGTTTCTGTGGTTGATTCTCCGTCCGGAGTTCGGTGGCCCCAACAGTGACGGCTGGGCGCTTCTCGTCCTGATGCTCAGTGGCGTCAGCGACTATCTCGACGGCAAACTGGCACGGCGCTGGAACCAGATCAGCAACCTCGGCCGGCTGCTCGATCCCGCCGCCGACCGGCTGTACATCCTGTCCACTCTCGTGGGCCTCACCTGGCGCGAGATCCTGCCCTGGTGGCTGACAGCCGCCCTCCTGGCGCGCGAAGGCATGCTCCTGGTGATGGTGGCAATCCTTCGCCGGCACGGATACCCGCCGCCGCAGGTGAACTTCCTCGGCAAAGCTGCGACTTTCAACTTGATGTACGCGTTCCCGTTGCTGCTTCTCAGTGACGGAACGGGCTGGCTTTCGTCACTCGCTGAAGTTTTCGGGTGGGCCTTCGCCGGATGGGGTACAACTCTGTATTGGTGGGCAGGGATCCTCTACGTGGTCCAGGTCCGTCGACTCGTGAAGGCGGATACCGCGGCCGATTGAGCCCGTCCGTCCTGTGCCGAGCAGCGTCGCCGGCAACATCGAGGACGTCCGAGGGCCACTGAGCGGACAGGTGAAGTCGGCAGGACCGTCGTCTCTTCAAGGAGGACGCTTCCGACATGAAGGCCGTCGTGATGGCCGGTGGCGAAGGAACCCGACTTCGCCCCATGACCTCGAGCATGCCCAAGCCTCTACTGCCGGTGGTGAACCGGCCGATCATGGAGCACGTCCTACGACTGCTCAAGAGGCACGGTCTCAACGAGACCGTCGTCACCGTGCAGTTTCTCGCCTCCCTCGTCAGGAACTACTTCGGCGACGGCGAGGAGCTCGGGATGGAGCTCACGTATGCCAATGAGGAGAAGCCACTCGGTACAGCGGGAAGTGTGAAGAACGCCGAGGAAGCGTTGAAGGACGACGCCTTTCTCGTGATCTCGGGAGATGCGCTCACCGATTTCGATCTCACCGATCTCATCGCCTTCCACAAGGAGAAGGGCGCCCTCGTCACGGTCTGTCTCACGCGAGTGCCGAATCCGCTGGAATTCGGAATCACGATCGTCGACGAAGAGGGCAAGGTCGAGCGCTTCCTGGAGAAACCCACCTGGGGCCAGGTCTTCTCCGACACCGTCAACACGGGCATCTACGTGATGGAGCCCGAAGTCTTCGACTACGTCCAGGCAGACGCCTCGGTGGACTGGTCGGGTGATGTCTTTCCGCAGTTGATGAAGGAAGGCAAGCCGATCTACGGCTATATCGCCGAGGGCTACTGGGAGGACGTGGGCACCCACGAGAGTTATGTGAAGGCCCAGGCGGACGTCCTCGAGGGCAAGGTCCAGGTCGACATCGACGGCTTCGAGATCTCGCCGGGCGTGTGGGTCGCCGAAGGCGCCGAGGTGCACCCCGACGCCGTGCTGCGGGGACCGCTCTTCATCGGTGACTACGCGAAGGTCGAGGCCGGTGCCGAGATCCGTGAGCACACCGTCGTCGGCTCGAACGTCGTCGTGAAGAGCGGTGCCTTCCTGCACAAGGCCGTCGTCCACGACAACGTCTACGTCGGGCAGCAGAGCAATCTGCGCGGCTGTGTGATCGGGAAGAACACCGACATCATGCGGGCCGCCCGGATCGAGGACGGGGCCGTCATCGGGGACGAGTGCCTGATCGGTGAGGAATCGATCGTGCAGGGCAACGTCCGGGTCTACCCGTTCAAGACGATCGAGGCCGGCGCCTTCGTCAACACCTCGGTCATCTGGGAGTCCCGTGGGCAGGCCCATCTCTTCGGGGCCCGAGGGGTGTCCGGCATCCTCAACGTGGAGATCACCCCTGAACTGGCCGTCCGGCTGGCGGGGGCGTACGCCACGACCCTGAAGAAGGGCGCGACCGTCACCACGGCTCGTGACCACTCCCGCGGTGCGCGGGCGCTGAAACGGGCGGTGATCTCGGCGCTGCAGGCCAGCGCCATCGACGTAAGGGACCTGGAGAACGTGCCGCTGCCGGTGGCACGGCAGCAGACCGCACGGGGAAGCGCCGGCGGCATCATGGTGCGGACCTCGCCCGGAGTGCCCGACTCCGTGGACATCATGTTCTTCGACGAGCGTGGCGCCGACCTGTCGCAGGGCGGGCAGCGCAAGCTCGACCGGGTGTTCGCGCGACAGGAGTACCGTCGTGCGTTCCCCGGAGAGATCGGTGACCTCTCCTTCCCGGCGAGCGTCTTCGACTCGTACACCGGCTCCCTGCTGCGGAACGTCGACACCTCCGGGATCGCGGAGGCCGGGTTGAAGGTCGTCGTGGACGCGTCCAACGGCAGCGCCGGGCTCGTACTGCCCAGCCTCCTCGGGCGGCTCCAGGTCGATGCGCTGACGATCAACCCGGGGCTCGACGAGTCCAGACCCACCGAGTCGGTCGAGAGCCGGCGGGCCGGGCTCGTACGCCTCGGGGAGATCGTGGCCTCGGCGCGGGCCGCGTTCGGGGTGCGGTTCGACCCGGTCGGCGAGCGCCTTTCGCTCGTGGACGAGCGGGGGCGGATCATCGAGGACGACCGGGCGCTCCTGGTGATGCTGGACCTGGTGGCCGCCGAGCGGCGCTCGGGCCGGGTCGCGCTGCCGGTGACGACCACACGGATCGCCGAGCAGGTGGCCGCGTACCACGGCACGCAGGTGGAGTGGACGACGACCTCGCCGGACGACCTCACGAGGGTCGGGCGCGAGGAGTCGACGATCTTCGGCGGTGACGGGCGCGGCGGGTTCATCGTGCCCGAGTTCAGCAGCGTCTTCGACGGGGCGGCCGCCTTCGTGCGGCTCATCGGTCTCGTCGCGCGGACGCAGCTCACGCTGAGCCAGATCGACGCGCGGATTCCGCGGGCGCACGTCCTCAGGAGGGACATCGCGACGCCGTGGGCCGTGAAGGGGCTCGTGATGCGCCGGGTGGTGGAGGCGGCGGGCAGCCGCTCCGTGGACACCACCGACGGCGTGCGGGTGGTCGAGGCCGACGGGCGGTGGGTGATGGTGCTGCCCGACCCCGCCGAGGCCGTCACCCATCTGTGGGCCGAGGGTCCCGACGACGCCTCCGCCCAGGCCCTGCTCGACGAATGGGCCGAAGTGGTCGACAGCGCAGGTAGCTGAGCGGATCGGACCGGCCGGCGGGGAGCACCTCCGAGGTGCCTCCCCGCCGGCTGGAGGGGCCATTCGGCGGTAGGCCGTGCGACGTGCGACGATGTGCGGCATGTCGCAGCAGCCCCCCGTTCGGAGCACCGGATCACCGCCGGCGCGCCCGGACGCGTCGATGTCGCTGCTGAACAACGTGATAGACCACGCGCTCGACGACGGTTACGCGGAGGCGACCGCCCGGCGTGCCGCCGAGGGCGGTGGGCTGCCCCGTAGCCTGCGGGCCAAGCTGGGTGTCGCCGCGGGACTGGTGCTCGCCGCCGCCCTGGTCACCGTGGGCGCGGCCGAGGCACGGATCTCCGCGCCCGTCGTCGCCAAGGAGCGGCAGGAGCTGATCGACCGGATCGAGGCGGAGACGTCCTCGGCCGAACAGCTGGAGCAGGACGTCGAGCGGATCCGGTCCGAGGTCGGCGAACGCCAGCGGCAGGCGCTCCAGCAGCACGGCGGTGACCAGGCCGAGCTCGTGGGGCTGCTCTCGGGTGCGACACCCGTGCACGGCCCGGGCGTGAAGCTCGTCGTCAACGACGCCAAGAACACGGAAACCGGGGGAGGCGGGCCGCGGGAGAGCAGCGGCTTCGCCGACACGGGCCGGGTACGCGACCGGGACATGCAGCGCGTCATCAACGGGCTCTGGGAGTCCGGCGCCGAGGCCGTCGCCATCAACGGTCAGCGGCTTACCTCGCTGTCCGCGATCCGGGCAGCGGGCGACGCCATACTGGTCGACAACAAGCCGCTGGTGCCGCCGTACACCATCCTCGCGATCGGGGACGGGCAGCGGCTGAGCACCGCGTTCCAGGACAGCGCCGACGGGCAGTATCTGCACGCGCTGGTGGAGAACTTCGGGATCAGGAGCGGGATCACGGCCGAGGGCGACGTAAGCCTGCCCGCCGCGCCGAGCCTGACCGTACGTACCGCAGAGCCGAGGGGGGCCGGGGCGGCGACGCCGTCCGGTCGGGCCACGGCCGACACAGGGAAGGGCACATCGTGATCGCCGTACTGGGCCTGATCGTCGGAGTCGTGGTCGGACTGTTGGTCCGCCCCGAGGTTCCGGCGGTGGTCGAGCCCTATCTTCCGATCGCCGTGGTCGCCGCCCTCGACGCGGTCTTCGGCGGCCTGAGGGCCATGCTCGACGGGATCTTCGTCGACAAGGTCTTCGTGGTCTCGTTCCTCTCCAATGTGGTCGTGGCCGCCCTGATCGTCTTCCTCGGCGACAAGCTGGGCGTGGGCGCACAGCTGTCGACCGGTGTGGTCGTCGTGCTGGGCATCCGGATCTTCTCCAACGCGGCTGCCATCCGGCGCCATGTCTTCCGGGCGTGAGGCCGATGAGCGAGAACCCGCAGAACCCTGAGAACACCGGGAATCCCCGGAACCCCCAGAACCCCCAGAACTCCGCAGACTCTGAGCACTCTGAGCACTCTGAGAACTCCGCGGACGAGCGGGGTCCCGGGAGCCTCCGGAAGCCGGAGAGTGCCGGCAGGGCGGAGAGCGTCGGGAAGCCGGAGAGCGTGGGCGAGCCCGCGCGCGGCGGTGCGGCGGGAGAGCACGAGGCGCCCTCGGATTCCGTCCACGACACGACCGCGGACCACGACGTCCGCGTGCCCGTGCCGCCGGTCGCCCCTGCGGCCGAGCCGAGCGGGCGGCGGCGGCTTGCCTCCGCGCTGTGGCCGCCCCGGGTGACCCGGGCTCAACTCGTCGTCGCGCTGCTGCTGTTCGTCCTCGGTCTCGGCCTGGCCATCCAGGTCTCCTCGACCAGCGACAACAGCGCCCTGCGTGGGGCGCGCCAGGAGGACCTGGTCCGGATCCTCGACGAGCTCGACGACCGTACGCAGCGCCTGGAGGACGAGAAGTCCCGCCTGGAGAAGCAGCGCACCGAGCTGGAGTCCAGCTCGGACCAGGCCGAGGAGGCGCGCAAGCAGACCCAGGAGAAGGAGCAGCAGCTCGGGATCCTGGCCGGCACCGTCGCGGCCGAGGGGCCCGGCATCACGCTGACCATCGGCGACCCGACCGGAGCCGTCGAGTCGGACATGCTGCTCGACGCCATCCAGGAGCTGCGCGCCGCCGGTGCCGAGGCGATCCAGGTCAACGGTGTCCGGGTGGTCGCGGACAGTTATTTCACCGGTAGCGGTGATGACATGCGGATCGATGGAACGAAGGTGGCCGCTCCGTACGTCTTCAAGGTCATCGGCAAGCCGGAGGATCTCGAGCCCGCGCTCAACATCCCCGGCGGTGTCGTGCAGACCCTGGAGAAGGAGCAGGCCACAGCCTCGGTGGAGCGGTCGACGAAGATCATCGTCGATGCCTTGCGACCCGCGAAGCGGCCTGACTACGCTCAGTCGTCCTCGCAGTGAGAGGGAGACACAGGGGGTCCCGCGACAAGGGCAAGACGTTGCGGGGGGTCGGCGCACCACATCGGTGGTGCGTGGTGGAAACTGTCCGGAGGATACGGACGTTGTGAAGGTGTCCGGGTCGGCAGGTGTGATGGATCTCGGTTCGTCCTGCCCCACGGGCGGGTCTGTTTCGGTCAAGGGGAATCGCCCGTGAGTTTTTTTGCGAAGTTGTTCGGCAAGAGCGGACGCGAGGACGGCGGTAACGCCAAGCACCGCGCGTCGCGCCATGCCCAGAGCGAGGAGCAGGGCGGCGAACGCCCGCTCTTCCGCGATGAGGTCGGCGGCCAGGGCGGTGACGCTCCGGGCGCGTACGGCGCGTCGTCTGTTGACCCCGCCGGGGCTGCCCGCATAGGTTTCGGAGAACCATCAACCTCAAGTACGGGTGGAGGGTTTACCCCCGATCCGTACGCGACACAGACCTCGGCGGGGCAGCCGCGGCAGGAGGGTGCGTCCATGCCGGTGTGTACGAGGTGCGGTCACCGCAACGCGGCCGACAGCCGTTTCTGCTCCCACTGCGGCACGCCGCTGCGGGGCGGAGTCGCTCCCGAGCGGGCTTCCGAGACGACGTCCACGATCTCCATCTCGGGCCTCGAGGCCTACGACGCGGAGGTCACCGGCCAGACCCAGCTGCCCTCGCTCTCTCCCGAGGCGCTGGCGGCCGTCGAGGCCCTGCCGTCCGGTTCCGCGCTCCTCGTGGTGCGTCGTGGGCCGAACTCCGGCAGCCGCTTCCTGCTCGACGGTGAGCTGACGACGGCCGGACGCCACCCGCAGAGCGACATCTTCCTGGACGACTTCACGGTCTCCCGGCGCCATGTCGAGTTCCGGCGGGCCCAGGACGGCAGCTTCACCGTCGCCGACGTCGGCAGCCTCAACGGCACGTACGTCAACCGCGAGCCGATCGACTCGGTCGTTCTGTCCAACGGCGACGAGGTGCAGATCGGTAAGTACCGCCTGGTCTTCTACTCGAGCCAGCGGGGCATGTAGCGCCTCGGAGAAGCCTTCAGGGAAGGTCCATGCTGCGAACACCGACGGGCGGTGCCGGCTCCGGCACCGCCACCGCGGGCGACCGGCTGGTCAGCATCGGAACGGTGCTGAACCAGCTGCGCGACGAATTTCCCGAAGTGACCATCTCCAAGATCCGATTCCTGGAGGCCGAGGGGCTCGTGGAGCCCCGGCGTACGGCCTCCGGGTACCGGAAGTTCAGCCCGCAGGACGTCGAGCGGCTCGCTCAGATCCTGCGGATGCAGCGGGACCACTACCTTCCGCTGAAGGTCATCCGTGAGCACCTCGACGCCCTCGCCAGGGGAGAGCAGATCAAGCTCCCGGCCCCCGGGCGTCGGCGGGACCTGCTCGAAGGAGCCTGGGAGCAGGACTCCGAGCCCCCCACCGCCGCGCGGATCGGGCGGGCCGAACTGCTGGCCGCGGCCGAGGTCACCGAGACGGAGCTCCTCGAGTGGGAGTCGTACGGTCTGGTCTCCGAGACGGACGGCGGCGGCTACGACCCCGAGACCGTGACCGTCGCGCGGCTCGTCGCCGATCTGGGGCGCTTCGGACTCGAACCCCGGCACCTGAGGGCCGTCAAGGCCGCCGCGGACCGCGAGGCCGGACTGATCGAGCAGGTCGTCGCGCCGCTGCGCCGGCACCGTAACCCGCAGACCAGAGCCCATGCGGAGGCCACCGCCCAGGAGCTCGCCGCGCAGTCGGTGCGGCTGCACGCCGCACTCGTACAGACCGCGCTCGGGATTCGGCTGTAATGAGGCCGTGAGGGGCCTTCGGGGGCGGGTTCGCGCCCGTGTTCCTGTCGTATTCCTGCCGGGTTCGTGCCGAGTTCGAGGTGTGTCGGGGGTGGGCTTGGGAGGGCCCGACTATCCAAACCGGTCGGGCACGTCCTAGGGTTGCTGTGTGAACGAGCTCGACGTTGTGGGTGTCCGGGTGGAAATGCCCTCCAACCAGCCGATCGTGCTCCTGCGTGAAGTGGGAGGCGATCGGTACCTCCCCATCTGGATCGGACCGGGTGAGGCGACCGCGATCGCCTTCGCCCAGCAGGGGATGGCCCCTCCGCGGCCGCTGACGCACGACCTGTTCAAGGACGTGCTGGAGGCCGTGGGACAGGAACTCACCGAAGTCCGCATCACGGATCTGCGTGACGGGGTCTTCTACGCCGAGCTGGTCTTCGCCAGCGGCGTCGAGGTGAGCGCGCGGCCTTCGGACGCGATAGCACTGGCCCTCCGGACCGGAACGCCGATCTACGGCAGTGACGGTGTGCTGGACGACGCCGGCATCGCGATTCCGGACGAGCAGGAGGACGAGGTGGAGAAGTTCCGCGAGTTCCTCGACCAGATCTCACCGGAGGATTTCGGGACCAACAGCCAGTGAGTCGAAGCGGCGCGGCCGCAGGCCGTTCGCGGGGTGCTGTCAGAGCATTCGAGTAGCCTTTCCCCGGCGAGAGAGACGGGAAACCACTCTCAGGGTGATTATCACTCGGCGTGCCGAGTGTGGCGATCGTTGACGCACCCCGAGTGACTGCCTACCTTCGTGTGGGCAGGTCAAGGACGGAGGGTCGGCGTGATGAGCAGCGCGGACGGTACGGCAGGGAGCTCGCTCGGACGCGTGTCCGGAGAGAGCGGTCCGTATCCGCTTCACGGCAGTGTGGGCGACTTCGGGACGGGAACGGGTACGGACGCCGGTGCGGCGGGCGGCGCGGCCGCGGGGCCCGGGGGTGCTTCCGGTGCCGGTGTGGCGGGCGAGACGGTCGGCTATCGCGGCCCCACGGCCTGTGCCGCGGCCGGGATCACCTATCGTCAGCTGGACTACTGGGCGCGTACGGGGCTCGTGGAGCCGAGCGTGCGGCCCGCGTACGGGTCGGGGACCCAGCGGCTCTACAGCTTCCGCGACGTCGTCGTGTTGAAGATCGTCAAGCGTTTCCTCGACACCGGGGTCGCCCTCCAGAACATCCGGGCCGCCGTGCAGCACCTGCGCGCGCGGGGCTTCCGCGATCTGGAGCGGATGACGCTCATGAGCGACGGGGCCACGGTGTACGAGTGCTCCTCGCCGGACGAGGTCGTCGACCTGCTCCAGGGCGGGCAGGGTGTCTTCGGCATCGCCGTCGGGGTGGTCTGGCGGGACGTCGAGGCGGCGCTCTCGCAGCTGCACGGGGAGCGGGTCGACACGGGCGAGACGCTCGTGGGGCACAACCCGGGGGACGAGCTGGCGCGGAGGCGGCGGGACAGGGCGGTCTGAGGGGCGGCTCCCTTGGGCTCTCGTGGGCCTTGGGCCGTGGGGCTTGGGCTAGGGCTCGGCTTGGGCTTGGGCTTGGGCTTGGGCTGTGGGGCCGTGGACCGTGGGGCTCGGGCTCGGCTTGGGGACGTGGGCCCTGGGCTTGGGATGTGGCTTCGGCGCGTGGCTTGGGGCAGGGGTTTTGGCGTTTGCCTTGTGGGTCGGCCAGGGCTTGCGTCGTGCGGTGTGGTGGGGCTTGTTGTCAGTGGTGTGAGGCAGCATCGGACGTGTGAGAGCCGCGCCCACCATCCTGCATCTCGACATGGATGCCTTTTTCGCCGCCGCCGAGCAGGCGTCGAAGCCCAGCCTGCGCGGAAAGCCCGTGGTCGTCGGTGGCCTGGGACCCCGTGGCGTGGTCGCCACCGCCTCGTACGAGGCGCGCCGCTTCGGAGTCCACTCGGCCATGCCCATGGGCCAGGCGCGGCGGCTCGCGCCGAACGCGGCCTATCTCGTACCCCGCTTCTCGTTCTACCGGTCGATCAGCGAGCAGGTCATGGAGCTGCTCGGACGGCTCTCCCCGCTCGTGGAGCCGCTCAGCCTCGACGAGGCCTTCGTGGACCTCGAGGCCGGGGGTGTGGCCGACGACAGCGCGAGCGCGCGTGTGGCCGGTGAGCGGTTGCGGGTCGACATCCTGGCGACGACGGGGCTCACGGGGTCCGTGGGGCTCGCCGGATCCAAGATGATCGCGAAGATCGCCTCCGAGGAGGCGAAGCCCGACGGCCTTGTGCTGATCGAACCCGGGACCGAGCGGGAGCTTCTCGCGCCCCGCTCGGTACGGATCCTGCCCGGTGTCGGGCCGGCGACGGGGGAGCACCTCCGGCGTGCCGGGATGACCACCGTGTCCGACCTCGCTGAAGCGGGCGAGGACGAGCTCGTACGGCTCCTGGGGCGGGCGCACGGGGCCTCGCTGTACCTGATGGCCCAGGGGTACGACGATCGGCCCGTGGTGGCCGAGCGGGACGCGAAGTCGGTCTCGGTCGAGGACACGTTCGACGTCGACCTGCACGACCGGGTCCGGATCAGGTTGGAGGTCGAACGGCTCGCGGAGCGGTGCGTGGGGAGGCTGCGGGCTTCCGGGCACTCCGGGCGGACCATCGTCCTGAAGGTGCGGCGCTTCGACTTCTCGACGCTCACGCGGTCCGAGACGCTCCGGGGGCCCACGGACGATCCGAGTGTGGTGCGGGAGGCTGCGGGGCGGCTGCTCGAGGCGGTGGACACGACCGGGGGTGTGCGGTTGCTGGGTGTCGGGGTGAGTGGGCTCGCGGACTATACGCAGGAGGATCTGTTCGCTCAGGCGGAGGCGGAGGCGGAGGGTGCGGCGGCCTCGGCGGCCGCGGCTGCGGCCGCGTCGGCGTCCGCGTCGGCGTCCGTTTCGGGTTCGGGTTCGGCTTCGGTGGTGGGAGCGGGGGGTGATGCGGCCGCGACCGGCGCGTCGGTTGTGGCCTCTGTTGAGCCTGAGGTCCCTGAGCCCGTGGAGCGGCACTGGGCGCCCGGGCATGACGTGCGGCATGCCGTGTACGGCGCGGGGTGGGTGCAGGGGAGCGGGGTCGGGCGCGTGACGGTGCGGTTCGAGGAGCCGGGGTCGGAGCCGGGTCGGGTGCGGACCTTTGCGGTGGATGATCCGGAGCTTGAGCCGGGGGAGGCGTTGCCGTTGGTGGGGCGGGGGTGAGTGGGGGTCCCCGTGGTGGCGGTGGCTGGGCTGCGGGCTGCGGGCTGCGGGCTGCGGGCTGCGGGTGGGCGCGGGGCCTGTGGCTGCGGCCGGGCGTGGGTTCCCACCCGCACCACCCGTGCGAGTCGGTGGGCAGAGGTGCGGGAGTTCCCGTGGGGGGTTCGGGGGCGTTGGCGGCTGCCGGGTGGGGTGGGGGTGTGCCCGGCCTGGCGGCCGGGCTTGTGTTCCCACCCGCACCACCCGTGCTGCTGAGCCGGCAGAGGTGCCGGTTTTCCTGTGGGGTGGTAGCGCCGTTGGCGGCTGCGGCTGAGCGGGGGGTGGCTGCGGCGGGGTCGGGGCCGGTGGCCCCCGGCCTGGCTGTGGGGCGGAGCCCTGTCCGCCTCGGGCGGGCTGCCTCCCGTTGGCCGGTGGCCTTCTGCTCGGCTGCGCCGGTGGCCCTGTCTGGCTGCGGGGCGGTGGCCTTCCGCTTCGTCGGGTGGTCGCCTGACCGGCTGCGCGCCGGTGGTTCCGTCCGGGGTGGGCTCGTGACCCCGTCCGTGCTTGGGCGGGCGGGGCCCGGCCGGTGGCTTTCTGCTCGGCTGCGCGCCAGTGGCCCTGTATCGCTGCGGGGCGGTGGCCTTCCGCATCGTCGGGTGGTCGCCTGACCGGCTGCGCGCCGGTGGTTCCGTCCGGGGTGGGCTCGTAGTTCCGTCCGGCCTTGGGCTGGTGGCCCCCGGCTGGTGGCCCCCTGCCCGGCTGCGCGCCGGTGGCCTCGCCTGGTCGGTCGGACGGTCTCCCGCCTGCGGCGGGTGCGCCGTCCGCCTGTGGGGCGGGCGGCCACCGGCCGGTGGCCCGCCCTGCCGCTAAGCGTCGGTGGCCCTGTCTGGTCGGTCGGGTGGTCTCCCGCCTGCGGCTGGTGCCTCATCCGGCTGCGGGCGGGCGGCCACCCGGTCGGTGGCCACGCCCTGCTGCGCGCCGGTGGCCCTGTCCGGCTGCGGGGCGGTGGCCTTCCGCATCGTCGGATGGCCGCCTGTCCGGCTGTGGGCGGGTGGCCTTCTGTTGATCTGTGGGCTCTGCCTGGCTTCCGTCTGGGACCGGTGCTCTGGCCTTCCGCCCGGCCGTGGCTCACCGCCCGGCGTGCCCTCGTGGTGGCCGCGGGTCGGCGGGTGTGGTGCTACTGGCCTGCCAGGTGGCCGAAGTCTGTGTCCGGGGTGTCTGTGGGGGGCGGGGGGAGAGCCAGGCTGTAGTGGCGGTAGAGCTGGAGCTCTTGTTCCGGGGAGAGGTGGCGGCCCACGCCGAAGTCGGGGGCGTCCTTGATCAGGGCGCGCTCGTACGGGATGTGGAGGCCGTTGTCGATGAGTTCGCTCGGCTCCAGGGGGACGAAGGCGTCCCGGCTGAACAGGCCCGTGCGGACCGCCGCCCATTCCGGGATGCCGGTCGCGTCGTCCAGGTACACCTCGTCCACGGTTCCGATCTTGTGTCCGTTCCGGTCGTACGCCTTGCGGCCGATCAGGCTGCGCGGATCGATATCGGTCTGCACGGTCCCTCCAACTGGTCGCAACTGCTCTACACCCCTACGAAAGTGCACAACTGGGATGTCGGCCACTTGAGCGAAGGAAGTCGCAACCTCGCTGGTAGGCTGGCTGTGGCTGTCGACCCTGTGCGGGAGAGTCCCCCGGAGAAACCTTCCGGTGGGCGCCGAAGGAGCAAATCCTCCCCGGAATCTCTCAGGCCCCTGTACCGCGCGGACGAGGTCACTCTGGAAAGCAGAGCGGTGTCCGACGGCATGCGCTCTCACCGACGGTGAAAGCCGGCGTGCCGTGAGGCCTGCCGGTGAAACTCTCAGGTTGAGATGACAGAGGGGGAGGCCGTCCGGGTACCCGCGCCGTGGTGCCCCTCGCAGGTCGTGACGACCAGGAGGCCTCCGTACATGACCGCCAACCGCATTCCGCTCTCCGAACTCGAACAGGGCATCCCGTTCGAGCAGCGGCACATCGGGCCCGACGCCGAGGCGCGCGCCAAGATGCTCGCCCAGGTCGGTTACGGCTCCCTCGACGAGCTCACGGCCGCCGCGGTGCCGGACGTGATCAAGAACACCGAGGCGCTGGGCCTGCCGGCCGCGCGCACGGAGGCCGAGGTGCTCGCCGAGCTGCGCACGCTCGCCGACCGCAACCAGGTCCTCGCGCCCATGATCGGTCTCGGCTACTACGGGACCTTCACGCCGCCGGTGATCCTCCGGAACGTGATGGAGAACCCCGCCTGGTACACGGCGTACACCCCGTACCAGCCGGAGATCTCGCAGGGTCGCCTCGAGGCCCTGCTGAACTTCCAGACCGTCGTCGCCGACCTGACCGGGCTGCCCACCTCCGGTGCCTCGCTGCTCGACGAGGGCACCGCCGCCGCCGAGGCCATGGCGCTCTCCCGGCGCGTCGGCAAGGTCAAGAACGGTGTCTTCCTCATCGACGCCGACGCCCTGCCGCAGACGATCGCCGTCATCGAGACCCGCGCCGAGCCGACCGGTGTCGAGGTCGTCGTCGCCGACCTGAGCGAGGGGATTCCCGCCGAGGTCGCCGAGCGCGGTGTCTTCGGTGTGCTCATCCAGTACCCCGGCGCCTCCGGTGCCGTCCGCGACATCAAGCCGCTGATCGACGCCGCTCACGAGCTCGGTGCGATCGTCACCGTCGCCGCCGATCTGCTCGCGCTCACCCTGCTCACCTCGCCCGGTGAGCTCGGGGCCGACATCGCCGTCGGTACGACGCAGCGCTTCGGCGTTCCCATGGGCTTCGGCGGTCCCCACGCCGGTTACATGGCCGTCCAGGACAAGCACGCCCGCTCCCTGCCCGGCCGTCTCGTGGGTGTCTCGGTCGACGCCGACGGGAACCGCGCGTACCGCCTGGCCCTGCAGACCCGCGAGCAGCACATCCGCCGCGAGAAGGCCACCAGCAACATCTGTACCGCTCAGGTGCTGCTCGCCGTCATGGCCGGCATGTACGCCGTCTACCACGGTCCCGAGGGCCTCCAGGGCATCGCGCGCCGTACCCACCGGTACGCCGCGATCCTGGCCGCCGGCCTCACCGCCGGGGGCGTGGAGCTCACCCAGGGTGCCTTCTTCGACACCCTCACCGCCCGTGTGCCCGGCAAGGCCGACGATGTCGTGGCCGCCGCCCGCGAGGCCGGTGTGAACCTCTACCGCGTCGACGCGGACCACGTGTCCATGTCGTGCGACGAGACCACCGGGCGCGCCCAGCTCGCCGCCGTGTGGGGTGCCTTCGGTGTGACCGCCGACATCGAGGCCCTGGACGCCACCACCGAGGACACGCTGCCCGCCGGGCTGCTGCGCTCCGACGCGTACATGACCCACCCGGTCTTCCACGCGCACCGCTCCGAGACCTCGATGCTGCGCTACCTGCGCAAGCTCGCCGACCGCGACTACGCGCTCGACCGCGGCATGATCCCGCTCGGCTCCTGCACGATGAAGCTGAACGCGACGACCGAGATGGAGGCGGTGACCTGGCCCGAGTTCGGTCAGATGCACCCCTTCGCCCCGGTCGAGCAGGCGCAGGGCTACCTCACGCTCATCACCGAGCTGGAGGAGCGTCTCGCCGAGGTCACGGGCTACGACAAGGTCTCGATCCAGCCGAACGCCGGTTCGCAGGGCGAGCTGGCCGGCCTCCTCGCCGTCCGCGCCTACCACCGTGCCAACGGTGACGAGCAGCGCACCGTCTGCCTCATCCCGTCCTCCGCGCACGGCACCAACGCCGCCTCCGCGGTGATGGCCGGCATGAAGGTCGTCGTCGTCAAGACCGCCGACGACGGCGAGGTCGACGTCGCGGACCTGCGCGCCAAGATCGAGCAGTACCGTGACGAGCTGTCCGTGCTGATGATCACCTACCCGTCGACGCACGGCGTCTTCGAGGAGCACGTCGCCGACATCTGTGCCGAGGTCCACGAGGCCGGTGGCCAGGTCTACGTCGACGGTGCCAACCTCAACGCGCTCGTCGGTCTCGCCAAGCCGGGGCACTTCGGCGGCGATGTCTCGCACCTGAACCTGCACAAGACCTTCTGCATCCCGCACGGCGGTGGCGGCCCGGGTGTCGGCCCGGTCGGTGTGCGCGCGCACCTCGCCCCGTACCTGCCGAACCACCCGCTCCAGCCCGCCGCGGGCCCGGAGACCGGCGTCGGCCCGATCTCGGCCGCCCCGTGGGGCTCCGCGGGCATCCTGCCGATCTCGTGGTCGTACGTGCGCCTGATGGGCGGCGAGGGCCTCAAGCGCGCCACCCAGGTCGCCGTCCTCGCGGCGAACTACATCGCCAAGCGCCTCGAGCCGCACTTCCCGGTGCTTTACACCGGCCCGGCTGGTCTGGTCGCCCACGAGTGCATCGTGGACCTGCGCCCGCTGTCCAAGGCGACGGGTGTCACGGTCGACGACATCGCGAAGCGCCTGATCGACTACGGCTTCCACGCGCCGACGATGTCGTTCCCGGTGGTCGGCACGCTGATGATCGAGCCGACCGAGTCCGAGGACCTGACCGAGCTCGACCGTTTCTGCGACACGATGATCGCGATCCGGGCCGAGATCGAGAAGGTCTCCTCGGGCCAGTGGCCCGCCGACGACAACCCGCTGCGCAACGCCCCGCACACCGCGGCCGCGCTCGGCGGCGAGTGGAACCACGCGTACACGCGGGACGAGGCCGTCTTCCCGGCCGGTGTCTCGGCCGCCGACAAGTACTGGCCGCCGGTGCGCCGCATCGACGGTGCCTTCGGCGACCGGAACCTGGTCTGCTCCTGCCCGCCGCTGGACGAGTACGACAACTGAGCATGACGTCGGCCGCGTACGACGGTCGAGCGTGATTCGAGGGCCGGTTCGGAGGATGTCTCCGGGCCGGCCCTCGGCGTGTGCGCGCCGTCAGGCGGCGGTCGTCACCTGGCCCGCCGACAACGGCCGGTGCGGGGCGATGATCTGCCCGTCCGGCAGCAGTTCCCCGGTGTCCTCGAAGAGCAGGACGCCGTTGCACAGCAGGCTCCAGCCCTGCTCCGGGTGGTGTGCCGTCAGTCGGGCCGCCTCACGGTCGGCGGAGTCGGCGGTGGGACAGGCAGGCTGGTGCTGGCACATGGGTGGGTTCTTTCGCTGCGTCGTAGTGGATGTCCTGCGGCTCTTCGCGCTCATCGCCGCCCCCGTCGGTCGGTTCGGTTCCTATCCCAGTCTTGCCCCATGGACGGTCTTCCGCAGGGATTTCGCGGCAGCTCGTCCTTTCCTGGGAAGACGCATCACCCGCAGGGGCGGTTCAGGTCAACTGCACCGTCTCTTTGGGTGGTTCGGAGTGGTCCCAGTGGGCTAGTCCGTCCGGGAGGGGTGTTCGGGCGAGGCGTTCGGGCCGGGTTCTCGGACAGCAGTGCGCCCCGTGACCCTGGCGGGTCACGGGGCGGACGCTCGTGCGGTGGATCAGGCGGGCGCCGCCGAGCCCAGGAGGGGCGGCGGCGCGAGACGCGTACTGAGCACGGGCAGGAGGTCGGCGACCTGGTACGGGCGGTGGGCCGCGATCCCCGGCGGGGCGGGCGCCAGCGGCACCATCAGATCCGCCGCGGCCGGAGTGGTGGTGGCACCGTCCGCCTCCGGCTCGGCGTGCAGCCAGAGGGTCAGCATGTAGAGCTCCGGTACGGAGAGCAGCCGCGGCTGGTACGGGCCTGGCAGTGCCTCGGCCTGGAGCAGCGCCCGCTCCGTCGCGGTGACGTACGGCCCTTCGAAGAAGTGCGAGAAGGACCAGCCGTCCGGGGTCAGCATGGTGTCCGCCGCGGCGATGGCCCGGCCCCCGTTCCTGATCAGGAAGCGCCAGCCGGCGAGGCGGGTGCGGGGGGCCTGCCCGGGTGCCCCGGCGACGCCGAGGACATGTACGGGCAGGGGGAGTTCGGGGCTCAGTGGTCCCTGCGCGGCCCGCAGGGCGGGGGTTCGCGCCTCGCGGACGGCGGTCGGGGAGCCGAGGGCCGCGAGGACACTGCGGAGGGCCGGCGCAGGGGCCGGGGAGGGTCGGAGCATGGTGGGTCGCCTCTCACTCAGGAGACACGGTGATGCGTGGGCAGGTACGACGGCGCTGTCGGCGGCGGGGCCAGAGGAGGGCCATGAGGCCATGACCGGGCGCCAACACTCTGCCTCGTCCGCGGAGTTTATACGACACGTGTTCACGGAGTGTTTCCGCTAGACGCCGCCGATATTCCTGACAAGGCGTCATCAGGCCGTAAAACAAGGGTCGTAGAAGCGGAATCCGGGGGTGGCGGTGCTCCCACCTGCGTATTCCTCGCAGAGCCGGACGGCTGAATTCACGCCCCCGGTTCCGGGACAATAGGACATTGGTATATGTCGATTGTTCCATGCCCTGGGGATGTGACGGCGGGGCACAGCATCCAGCCTATCCTCCGACAGCCCTGCTTCGCAGGCGTTGTCGATCAGCCGGGTGGGCATCATCGTCCGTGACGCGCGGCCGTCCTGGCGGCCGTCCATTCGCGGAGGGACGCTTCGATGGGGGAGAAGGTCGTGGCCGACGGGTTCGGCCCGTCCGACCGGCAGCAGTACCGGAGAAAGCTCCAGCAGTGTCTCGCGGGGCTCGCGAGGCTTCTGGCGGAGAAGAGGTTCGACCGTCCCCGCAATCTCATGGGCGTGGAGATCGAACTCAATCTGGCCGGTGCCGACGGACTGCCCCGCATGCTGAACGGGCCGGTTCTCGAAAAGATCGCCAGCTCCGATTTCCAGACGGAACTCGGAATGTTCAATCTCGAAGTGAACATCGCGCCCCACCAGCTCGACGGGCGCGTTTTCGACCGGCTCGCGGAGGAGATCGGCACCGGAATCGGATACGCCGACCGCAAGGCCGCGGAACTCGACGCGGGCGTCGTCATGATCGGCATACTGCCGACCCTCACCCAGGACGACCTGGTCCCCGAGAACCTCTCCTCCGCGGACCGCTACACGCTCCTCAACGACCAGATCCTCGCCGCCAGGGGCGAGGACTTCACGCTCGACATCCATGGGGTGGAACGGCTCCTCTGCACCTCGGAGTCGATCGTTCCGGAGGCGGCCTGCACCTCGGTGCAGCTCCACCTCCAGGTCACGCCGGCCCGCTTCGCCGCCGTGTGGAACGCGGCGCAGGCGGTGTCGGGCGTCCAGATCGCGCTCGGCGCCAACGCCCCCTTCGTCTTCGGCCGTGAACTGTGGCGCGAGTCCCGGCCGCCGCTCTTCACGCAGGCCACCGACACCCGGCCGCCCGAACTCCAGGCCCAGGGCGTCCGCCCGCGCACCTGGTTCGGGGAGCGGTGGGTGGACTCCGTGTACGACCTCTTCGAGGAGAACCTGCGCTACTTCCCCGCGCTGCTGCCGATCTGCGACGAGGAGGACCCGCTCCTCGTCCTCGACCAGGGCGGGGTGCCGCGCCTCCAGGAGCTCGTCCTGCACAACGGCACGGTCTACCGCTGGAACCGGCCCGTGTACGGCTGGGTCGACGGCGTCCCGCACCTGCGCGTCGAGAACCGGGTCCTGCCGGCCGGGCCGACCGTCACCGACGTCATCGCCAACGCGGCCTTCTACTACGGACTCGTCCGTTCCCTCGCCGACGACCCCCGGCCCGTCTGGAAGCGGATGGCCTTCGAGGACGCGGAGGCCAATTTCGACACGGCCTGCCGGCACGGCATCGAGGCGGAGCTGCGCTGGCCCCGTTCCGGCCGGGCCGGCGGCATCGCGACCGTCCCCGCGGTACGGCTCGTCCTCGACGAGCTGCTGCCGCTCGCCGCGGCCGGGCTCGACGCCTGGCACATCGAACCCGCCGACCGGGACTTCTATCTCGGCGTGATCGAACAGCGCTGTCTGCGGAAGGTGAACGGCGCCTCCTGGCAGGCCGACACCTTCCACAAGGCGCTGGAGGCGGGGCTGGACCGCGAGGCGGCGCTCGCGGCGACCACCCGCCGCTACCGGAGCCTCATGCATGCGGGGGAGCCGGTGCACACCTGGCCGGTCGGGATCGACTGAGCGCGGCTCCCGGGGTCGCGGACGGGGGCGGTGGCCGATCATGGCACAGTGATCGGGATGCCGCCGGAACGGCGTCCGTCCGCGACCGGGAAGTGGAGACAGGTGTGGTGTCGGACCAACGAGTGAGTGACGCTTCCCTGCCTCCCGACGGGCTGTCGCGCCGGGTCCTGCGCAACGAGACGCTCATCGTCCTCGCGCTCTCGCTCGGGGCGAGCGCCGTATCGTCCCTCATCAGCTTCATCGGCTCGCTCACCAGGTCCGGGGCGCTGAAGGAGCAGGCGGCCACGCTCAACGGCTCGTACGCGCCGGGGCGGCCCTGGCTCGACCTGTCCTGGCAGCTCTTCGGCATCGCCTCGGCCCTCGTGCCGGTCCTGCTGGTCGCCCATCTGCTGCTGCGCGAGGGTTCGGGGCTGAAGGCCATCGGCTTCGACCGGACCCGTCCCTGGACCGACCTCGGGCGCGGGGCGCTGGTCGCGGCGGGCATCGGCAGCGCGGGGCTCGCCTTCTACCTGGCGGCTCGGGCGACCGGCTTCAACCTCACCGTGGTGCCCGAGTCGCTGCCCGAGGTGTGGTGGAAGTACCCGGTGCTGATCCTCTCGGCGATCCAGAACTCCGTTCTGGAGGAGGTCATCGTCGTCGGGTATCTGCTGCGCAGACTCGGGCAGTTGGGGTGGACACCGATGGCCGCGCTGGTGGCGAGCTCGGTGCTGCGCGGTTCGTACCACCTCTACCAGGGGATCGGCGGGTTCCTCGGCAATGTGGTGATGGGCGTGGTCTTCGTCCTGCTGTACCGGCGCTGGGGGCGGGTCGGGCCGCTGGTCGTGGCGCACGCGCTGCTCGACATCGTGGCCTTCGTCGGATACGGGCTGCTCGCGGGCAAGGTGGGGTGGCTGCCGACCGCGTGAGGCCTTGGCCTCGGTGAGCGTGAGCAAGGGGGGTACGGGTTCTCCGTACCCCCCTTCTTCATTCCGCGGCTGCGGGATCAGGCGTGCAGGTCGCCCTCGATGACCGTGACCGCGTGACCGTTCAGGAGGGTGCGGTCGCCGCGCAGCCGCGTACGGACGATGCCGGTGCGGGCGCCGCCCTGCAGGCCGACCAGGTCGTCGCGGCCGAACCGGGCCGACCAGTAGGGGGCGAGTGCGGTGTGGGCGCTGCCGGTCACCGGGTCCTCGTCGATGCCGACGGCGGGGAAGAAGCCGCGGGAGACGAAGTCGTAGCCGCCGTCCGGGTTCCGGGCGGCGGCGGTGGCGATGACGCCGCGGGTCGAGAGGGCCTTCAGGGCGGCGTGGTCCGGCGCGAGCGCGCGCACGGTGGGCTCGTCGCGCAGCTCGACGAGGAGGTCGCCGATGTGGTCGGCCGTGTCGTGGACGGCGACGACCTCGGCGCCGAGCGCCTCCTCCAGGCCGTCGGGGACGGGGGCCGGGGTGAGGGAGGAGGTCGGGAAGTCCATCGTGATCGTGCCGTCGGCCTCGGCGGTGGCGCCGAGGACGCCGCAGCGGGCCGCGAAGCGGACGGGACCGCTCGCCGTACCGGTGGAGTGCAGGACGTGGGCCGTGGCCAGCGTGGCGTGGCCGCACATGTCGACCTCGGTGGTGGGGGTGAACCAGCGCAGGGCCCAGTCGGCCTCGCCGCCGGCGGGCAGCGGGTGGGCGAAGGCCGTCTCGGAGAGGTTGACCTCCGCGGCGACCCGCTGGAGCCAGGCGTCGTCCGGGAAGGAGTCCAGGAGCAGGACTCCGGCCGGGTTGCCGGAGAAGGGCTGGTCGGTGAAGGCGTCGACGATGCGGATCCTCATGGCGCCGACCGTACCGGGGGCGGAATCGGGCGGGCCAAGGCCAATCGCGGAGAACTGGACCGGGTGGGCCCACACCGGCACTCCTTCGGCGGGGGCCGGTGACCTGGGCGGATGAGCTGCGTGGATCCCACGTCCGGCAGGCGGGGACATGGCCACGCCCTGCATCATCCTGCGCGCAGGTCGGCGGCAGGGCTGCAGCGGTGCAGTCGGCATCCTTGCTCGCCGAACAGTTCCGATATATCGTTGAGGCATCGCGACAGTTCAGAGAATGAAACCCGATGGAAGGAGCGTTGCGATGCGTTCACATGGACACGAGTACGGAAACGGACACGGAGCCGGCCGTGGAGGCTGCGGCCCCGGGCCTCGCGGTGACTTCGAGGGGCGGCGCGCGGCGTTCGGGCCCTTCGGGCCGGGCTTCGGTGGTGGCGGCCCCTTCGGGGGTGGGCCCTTCGGCGGCGGACGCGGTCACGGGGGCGGCCGGGGACGGGCGCGGCGCGGCGACGTGCGTGCCTCGATCCTGGCGCTCCTCAAGGACCGCCCGATGCACGGCTACGAGATGATCAGGGAGATCGGCGAGCGCAGCGACGGGGCCTGGCGGCCCAGTCCCGGCTCGGTCTACCCCACCCTCCAGATGCTGGAGGACGAGGGCCTGATCACCAGCGCGAGCGAGGGTGGCAAGAAGCTGTTCACGCTCACCGACACCGGACGCGCCGAGGCCGAAGAGGGCCCCGACGCACCCTGGGAGGACGCCGGGCGCGGCGTCGACTGGGAGGCCATGAACGAGATCCGGCAGGCCGGTTTCGGTCTGATGGAGGCGTTCGGGCAGGTCTGGAAGGCCGGCAGCGCCGAGCAGCGGAAGAAGGCGGTCGGCGTGATCAACGAGGCCCGCAAGAAGCTGTACCTGATCCTGGCCGACGAGCACTGAGCCCGCGCCCGTGAAGGGCCGGGAGGATCGAAGGGCCCCGTGGCGGTCGCCACGGGGCCCTTTCGTCCGCCTGGATCACGCCGTCGGTCGTCTGCCGGCTCAGGCCATCAGTCGTCTGCCCGGCTCAGGCCGCCGGTCGTCTGCCCGGCTCAGGCCACCAGTCATCCGCCCGGCTCAGGCCACCAGTCGTCTGCCCGGCTCAGGCCACCAGGCCCGAGAGCTTGCGCAGCGACTCGGTCAGGGCCGCCGTCGCCGAGTCCTTGAGCTTGCCCGCCATCAGGGAGACCGCCGCGCCGGTGAACTCGCCGTCGATCCGTACGGTCGTGGCGTCCCCGTCCGCCGCCAGCGAGTAGCGGGTGGTGACGAGCACGCCCATCGGGCCCTTGCCCTTGATGGCGAAGGCGCGCTCGGCCTCCAGCTCCTCGACCGTCCAGAGCACCTCGGCGGGGAAGCCCATCAGCTTCATGTTCTCCGTGAAGGTGGCACCCGCCTCGAGGGTTGCCGGGCCGCCGTTCGGGAAGTTGGTGTGGGTGGCGTTCCACTCGCCGTACGAGGGGAAGTCCACGAGCTGCGCCCAGACCTTTCCGGCCGGTGCCTCGATCCGTGCCTCCGCGCTGACTTCGGCCATGAGACCACCCCTTCACGCGTACTTACTGGGTTCCGGTGTCGCGGAACGTAGCCGGGTGGCCGTGAACATTCAATACTGATGAACCGTCAGTTCTGCGGCGGCCGGTCCCGCCCCGTCACCGATCCACCAGATCTCGGACGCGTCGAAGCTGTCGGAGGCGCGGGGTGCCCCGTCCTCCTCGTGACAGTGGAAGGCCGCCCAGAACAGATCGGCCGGCAGCGCCTCCCGGGGCGCGTACACCCGGTAGACGTACTGCCGCCCGTCGCGCGCGAGCAGAGCCACCATCCAGAACACGATCGGAAGACGTAAGGGGCAGGGCCTGTGGTTGCGTCGGGGGCGCAAAGCAAGGCGGCGCGCGCCCCGGGAGGGCAACACACGCGATCTCATCCATAAGGAGGAGGAACCGCGCGCGCGTGCCCAACTCCGGTGGGATGCGGACATGCTTCTCCCCGGCGATGCCCCGGCGGGCCGAGCCTGATGAGGTGGGAGGGTGCACCGTCCCGTCCCGATTCCCCAGCAGCCACTCCGGCAGGCCGCCGCCCCGCGCGCGGAACTCACGCCCTTTCTGACGCCGTCCCTCATGACGGTCGTGACGGGCGCGCGCCGCAGAGCCCTCCGGGACGGCGACCGGCAGATCGACACCGCCCACCTCCTGCACTCGCTCATCGAGTCCGACCCCGAGGCCGGCGCCGCCTTCGAGGGCGGTCAGCAGCTCGCCCGCGTCCTCGGCTACCTCGTGCAGCGTTCCATCGGATACGGGCTGCGCTGGCAGCGCTCGGTCGAGGAGTCGGGGGCCGGCCGCCGGATGCCCGCCATGCGCGGGGCCGAGGGGCAGGACGTTCGGGCCTCCGGCTGGTCGCCGGCCGCGACCGCGGCCCTCGAGGAGGCCTTCCGGCGGGCCGCCGAACGCGGGGACACCCAGGCGCGCGGCCTCGACCTCCTCGCCGTCGTCGCCGCCGACCCGGAGAGCCGGGCCGCCGAGGTGCTGCGCCGCGCCGGGGTCGACCCGGCCGCGCTGAGCGCCCGTGCCGGAGCCCCCGCCGGAGCCCGTGCCGACGCCGGTACGGCCGCTCTGGCGGAAGGGTCCGTTCCATGGCGGGACGGGGAACCGTCTCAACAGGTGTAACGGGGGTTACGCCCCTGACCGCGTCCTGTCATCATGGCCCGATGCACGCGTCTCAGGGGAGAAGCGCCGGCCTGGGACTAGCCCTGGCCTCGGCCTTCGCATTCGGTGGTTCAGGAGTGGCGGCCAAGCCGCTCATCGAGGCGGGACTCGACCCGCTCCATGTGGTGTGGCTCCGGGTCGCCGGCGCCGCGCTCGTCATGCTCCCGGTGGCCTGGCGCCACCGGGACCTCCTGCGCCGCAAACCCGCTCTCCTCGTGGGCTTCGGGCTGCTCGCCGTCGCAGGCGTCCAGGCCTTCTACTTCGCCTCGATCTCCCGTATCCCCGTCGGCGTCGCGCTGCTCATCGAGTACCTCGCCCCGGCCCTCGTCCTCG
Source organism: Streptomyces sp. CB02980 (assembly GCF_014451325.2). Taxonomy (GTDB): domain Bacteria; phylum Actinomycetota; class Actinomycetes; order Streptomycetales; family Streptomycetaceae; genus Streptomyces. Next base: position 23,603 of record NZ_JACSCH020000008.1, read on the forward strand.
GCTGGGTCCGCTTCGTCCAGCGCCGGCCCGTCACCCGCGCCGCGGCCCTCGGCGTCGTCCTGGCCGTCGGCGGTCTCGCCTGTGTCGTCCAGGTCTGGTCCGGGCTCACCTTCGACCTCGTCGGACTCCTCCTGGCGCTCGCCGCCGCCTGCTGCCAGGTCGGCTACTTCGTCCTCTCCGACCAGGGCTCGGGCGAGGCCGAACAGGCCGACCCGATCGGCGTCATCGCGTACGGGCTGCTCATCGGCGCGCTCGTCCTCACCGTCGTCGCCCGCCCGTGGGGCATGGACTGGGCGCTGCTCGGCGGCAGTGCCGACATGGACGGCACCTCCGTGCCCGCGTGGCTGCTGCTCGGCTGGATCGTGCTGATCGCCACGGTGCTCGCGTACGTCACCGGCGTCGTCTCGGTGCGCCGCCTCTCGCCGCAGGTGGCGGGTGTCGTGGCCTGTCTGGAGGCCGTCATCGCGACCGTGCTCGCCTGGGTGCTGCTCGGGCAGTACCTCGACGCGCCGCAGATCATCGGCGGTGCGGTGGTCCTGGTGGGAGCCTTCATCGCCCAGTCGTCGACGCCGAAGGCGCCTGCGGCGGGACCTGTGGCGGGGTCGGCGGCGGACGCGGGTATGACGGACGCGGCGGGTGTGACGGACGCGGCGGGTGTGACGGACGCGGCCGGTGTAACGGACGCGGCTGTTGTGAGGAACGCGCCTGGTGTGACGGAGGCGGTCGATGCGACGGACCGCGATACCGAGTTGTCCGCCCGGCGCACCGGGGCCTAAGGTGCCGATCATGCATTCGACCGTGCTTCCGCCTCCCGCCGCCTAGCGCGCGGAGACTCTCCTCGACGAAGACCGGGCTCGGCCGGGCGACCTCTCGCCCCCGAGCGGTTCGTCGCTGCCCGCGCGCGGAGCCGAGCGACCACCTTTCCCTCCTGTCTTCCACGGAGAAGTCACGTGTCGAACTCTTCGGAATCCGCCCTGTCCGTCGGGCGGAGCCTCCTCTATCTGATCGTCGCCGGGATCGCCTGGGGCACGGCCGGTGCCGCCGCCTCGCTGATCTTCCGCATCAGCGACATGGGCCCGCTGGCCCTGTCCTTCTGGCGCTGCGTCGGCGGTCTCGTCCTCCTGCTCGGGGCGCTCGCCCTGCGTCCCCGGCGCGGGGTCGCCCGGACGGCCATGGAATCGCGCGGCCGCCGGACGGCCCGCATCCTCGGCACCGGGATCGGGCTGACCGTCTTCCAGAGCGCCTACTTCGCCGCCGTCGAGGCCACCGGCCTGGCGGTCGGCACGGTCGTCACGCTCGGCGCGGGACCCGTCCTCATCGCGGTCGGCGCCCGACTCACCATGGGCGAACGCCTCGGCCGCGGCGGCATCATCGCCGTCACCGGGGCGCTCGCCGGGCTCCTCGTCCTCGTCCTCGGCGGCGGAGCGGCCGAGGTCCGGCCGCTCGGTGTCGTCCTCGCGGTCGTCTCGGCGGCCGGATACGCGGCGATCACCCTGCTCACGCGCTACCTCGGCCGCGACGGCGGCCGCACGGACGCGCTGTCCACCACGACCTGGGCCTTCGCGATCGGGGCGGTCGGTCTGCTGCCCGCGGCGCTCGCGGAGGGGGTCATACCGCACACGGACGCGCCGGTGAGCGTGCTGCTCCTGCTCGTCTACGTCGCCGCCGTGCCGACCGCGCTCGCCTACGCGCTGTACTTCGCAGGGGCGGCGGTCGTCCGGGCCGCCACCGTCTCCGTGATCATGCTCCTGGAGCCGGTGAGCGCGGCCGTGATCGCCGTCTCGCTGCTCGGAGAGCGGCTCACCACCGCCATCGTGCTCGGCACGCTGCTGCTCCTCGCCGCCGTCACGGGCCTCGCGTTCGCCGAGGCGCGGACGGCGACGGCGGAACGGCGGCGGGAGGCCGTGGCGGTGTAGGCGGAGGCGGGGGCGTGCCCCCCCACGGATGTCAGCCGGTGGTGCGGCGGCGCAGTTGGTGGCCCCGCGCCGCCCGGTCGCGGGGGCCGTCGCGCTCGGCCAGCCGCTCGCTGACCCGGTCCTGGACCTCCTGCGGCTTGTTCCCCGCGTACTTGAACTTGGCCCGCACCTCGGTCACCTCCAGGCGCAGCACCCGGATTCCGGAGAGAAGGCGGCCGAACGGGGCCTCGCCGGGGACGGCCGGGGCCGTGCCACCGTCCGGCTGGAAGTGGGCGACCTGACGGTTGAGCAGCTCCGCCTTCTCCGCCGGATCGTCGACCACGTGCGCGGTGCAGCGCAGCTGGACGGAGGCGTAGTAGGAGGTGGGTGTGCCGTGCGCGGTCGGCGTGCCCTGGGGGGCCGTCCATGTGCCCGGTACGAAGACGTAGTCGTCGACCACGCCGAGGAGCACCGTCGGGTTCGCCTCCAGGGCGCGCCACAGGGGGTTCGGGCGGGCCAGATGGGTCAGCACCCGGCCGTACGGGCCGGGCTCGGCCTCGTACCGGAAGTGCATGGGCTGCACCCACGGCGGTTCTCCGGGCAGGCCGTTGACGGCGAGCTGGCCGAAGTCGTGCCGGGAGAGCCAGTCGCGCCACTCGTCCTCGTCGTGGGGGGCGTCCCAGGGGTGGATCAGCATGGTCCGTCCGTCCTCGGCATCGTCCGTCCGTCCCTTCGTCGTTCGTGGCTTCGCCATCCGGGGCTTCGCCGTTCGTGGCTTCTCTAGAGCGCGGCCAGGTAGTCGGGCAGGGCGACGGCCGGGTCGAGGTCGTCGGCCGGGACCGGCGCGCCGTAGCCGCCGCGCACCGGGACCACGCCGGACCAGTGGGGGAGGCCGAGGTCCTCGGCGTCGTCGTTGGGGCCGCCGGTGCGGACCTTCGCCGAGACCTCGTTCAGGTCCAGGCGGATCACGGCCGTGGCGGCGAGCTCCTTGGCGTTCGCGGGGCGGGAGTCGGCGGAGCGGCCGGGAACGACGTGGTCGACCAGGGCGTCGAGGGCGATGCGCAGCTCCTCGGGGTCGGTGACCTGGTGGGCGGTGCCGTGGACCACGACCGAGCGGTAGTTGAGGGAGTGGTGGAAGGCGGAGCGGGCGAGCACGAGGCCGTCGACGTGGGTCACGGTCAGGCAGACGGGCAGACCGGGGGCCGCCACGCCGTCGCCGGCCGCGCGCAGCGGCCGCGAGCCGGTCGAGCCGTGCACGTAGAGACGGTCGTCGACGCGGCCGAAGAGCGTCGGGAGCACGACCGGCGCGCCGTCCCGCACGAACCCGAGGTGGCAGACGTACGCCTCGTCGAGTATCGAGTGGACCAGGGCCTTGTCGTACGACGCGCGCTGGCGGGAGCGGGTCGGGACGGTCCGGTCGGTGGGCGTGTACGTGTCGGCGACGGCAGCGGTCTCGGAGGCCAGGGCGGAGGTCCTGTCGGCGGCCGTGTCGGCGGCGGTGCTCATTGCGTTCTCCATTGCACTAGTGCATACTTGCTTTTGTGCTAGGAGAGTATCGGATCGAAGGTCGTCGCGCATCGGACATCGCCGCGAGCGTGGAGCGGGGGGTGGGGCTCGGGGCTCTTGAGCCAGGGCGACTCCTGCCGCCGATGCGGGAGTTGGCCGGCGTGCTCGGCGTGAACCCGAACACCGTCGCCGCCGCCTACCGCACCCTGCGTGAACGCGGGGTCATCGAGACCGACGGGCGTCGCGGCAGCCGGGTGCGCCCGCGGCCCGCCACGACCGCGCGCGGCTCGATCCGGGTGGAGGCCGCCGCCGGGGTCCGGGACGTCGGCAAGGGCAACCCCGACCCCGTCCTGCTGCCCCCTCTCGGCGAGGCCTTCGCCGAGGTCGCGCGGAGGTACGCCGAACGCCCCGGTATGTACGGAGAGGCTCCCGTCGACGAGGAGTTCGGGCGCCTCGCGCGCGCCGCGTTCGACGCGGACGGGGTGCCGGACGGGCCCATCGGCGTCACGTCCGGGTCCCTCGACGCCATCGAGCGCGTGCTCGCCGTGCACCTCAGGCCCGGCGACGCCGTCGCCGTCGAGGACCCGGGCTGGGGCAGCCTGCTCGACCTGGTGCCCGCGCTCGGGCTGCGGCCCGTGCCGATCGCCGTCGACGACGAGGGGCCGCTTCCCGAGGCGGTCGAGCGCGCGATCAGGAGGGACGGGGCGCGGGCGGTGATCGTGACGGACCGGGCGCAGAACCCGACCGGTGCGTGTGTCACGGAGGCCCGCGCGGGGGAGTTGCGGCGCGTGCTCGCGGAGCATCCCGGTGTGCTGCTCATCGAGGACGACCACGGACACGGGATCGTCGCGCAGCCGCTCCACCCGCTGGCCGGGGGCAACGACCACTGGGTGCTGATCCGCTCGGTCGCCAAGGCCTACGGCCCCGACCTGCGGATCGCCGCCTTCACCGGCGACGCGGAGACCGTCGACCGGGTACTCGGCCGGCAGCGGCTCGGGCCCGGCTGGGTCAGCCGGCTCCTTCAGCGGACCGTCGCGCACCTCTGGGCCACGGATGCGGTGGACCCGGAGGTTGTCGCGCGCTCGTACGGGAAGCGGCGCGACGGACTCGTACGGGCGCTGGCCCGGCGGGGTGTCGAGGCCCACGGGCGCAGTGGCATGAACGTGTGGGTGCCGGTGCCCGACGAGACCGGGGCGGTGGCGGGTCTTGTGGCATCGGGGTGGGCGGTGGCGCCGGGGGCGCGGTTTCGGATGGAGGCGGGGCCGGCGGTGCGGCTCACGGTGTCGGGGCTTGCGGTGGGCGACGTCGAGGCGCTTGCGGAGGCGGTGGCGAGGGCGGTGGGGCCGGTGGTGGCGCGGAGCTATGGGTGAGGCGGGGGCGTGGCGCGGGGCGGGGCCTTGCTTGTGGGGCTGCGGATAGCCCGTGCGGGCCGGGCCTGCGCCGCGGTCGTGCGGGCTGTGCCTGTGCCCTCGCCGGCTCCGTGTGGGCAATCGTCCCGCTGGGCGGGACGGGTGGGCACACGGGACGGCGCGCTTGGCGGCGCCTCCGCCCCTCGTGCCTGGACCCGCACCCACAGTGCACCGTGCACCAGGGTGCGGGTTCAGGCGCGGAAGCCTAGGCCCGGCTGGGGGCGCCGTTCGTTGTGCCCGCGCGTTCCGCCCCTGGGGCCCCCTGGGCGAAGTCCTTGGGGGAGGGGCGAATGCCCGCAACGGGGGGTGAGGGGGGAGTGGTGCGGTTTGACGTGCGGGTTTGGGTGAGGGCTGCGCCCGCCAGGACGATCAGCGCGCCCACCGGAGTGTTCCAGGCGAGTTGTTCGTCCAGGAGGGCCACTCCCGCCGTCGTCGCGATGACCGGGATGAAGTACGTGACCATCGCGGCCGTCGTCGGGCCGACCTCCGCGACCACCCCGTACTGGAGCAGCATCGCGTACCCCGTACCAAGGGCGCCGAGTGCGATTACGGCGAGCAGCGGGAGTACCTCCACCGACTTCGGGACCGAGGTGAACAGCGGGGTGACGACCGCCAGTTGCAAGGTCGCGAGGCCGACCTGGGAGCCCGCGAGCGAGAGGTTCGAGGCGCCCGTGCCGCTCAGTGTCCTGCGGACGTAGATCCAGCCGACCGCGTAGCTGAACGAGGCGAGCAGGGCCAGCGCCGTGCCCGTCACGTCGACGCCCGAGAACCCCTGCCACGCGCCGAGGACCGTGAGCACGCCCATGAAGCCGATGCCCAGGCCTGCCGCGCGGACCCGGGTCGGACGGTCCTCGGAGAGCGCCACGAGGGAGAGCAGCATGCCCCACAGCGGGGTCGTCGCGTTGCAGATGCCCGCGAGCGTCGACGGGATGGTCAGCTCGGCGTACGCGAAGAGGGAGAACGGCAGCGCGTTGAGGAGGAAGGCCGCGACCGTCAGATGGCCCCAGACGCGGGCGCCGCGCGGCAGCCGGTCGCGCTTCACGACCAGGGCGACGGCGAGCACCGCCGTACCGAAGAGGAGCCGCCCGAAGGTCACCTGGAACGGAGCGAAGCCCTCCGTGCCGACCTTGATGAAGACGAAGCTGAAACCCCAGATCAGGGCCAGTACGCCGAAGCGGACGCGCCAGTCCAGCAGGCGTGAGGCGGAGGACGGGGCGGGGGGTGCGGTGGGTGGGGCTGCGGGGCTCATGCCACTCAGGGTGACCGTCCCGACCTCTTAGGACAAGCGAGAATTCCTCGACCCCTTCCCTTAGTATCGCTTACATGTTGAATCTGGAGCGCCTGCGCACCCTCGACGCCGTCGCCCGGCACGGCTCGGTCAGCGGCGCGGCCGACGGACTCCACGTCACCACCTCCGCCGTCTCCCAGCAGCTGTCCAAGCTGGAGCGCGAGGTGGGGCAGCAGCTGCTCGCCAAGAACGGCCGGGGGGTGCGGCTCACCGACGCCGGGCAGCTGCTCGCCGAGCACGCCGCCCGGATCCTCTCCCAGGTCCAGATGGCGCAGGCCGACATCGAGGCCCAGCGCGGCCAGGTCGTGGGCGAGGTGCGGGTCGCCGCCTTCCCGACGGCCGCCCGGGGCCTCTTCCCGGCCGCCCTCGCCGCCCTGCGCGAGGGGCACCCCGACCTCCGGGTCCGTACGACGGAACTGGAGCCGGAGAACGGCGTGCGCGCGGTGCTGCGCGGCGACGCGGACCTCGCGCTCGTCCTGGACTGGAGCAACAAGCGGGCGCCCGTGCCCGGCGGCCTCGAGCGCGCCCATCTGCTCGACGACTCCGCCGACGTGGCCCTGCCCGCCGGGCACCCGCTGGCCGGACGGGAGGAGGTGGACCTGGTGGACTTCGCCGACGAGGAGTGGGTCTCCTGGCCCGAGGGCGAGTTCTGCCACGACTGGCTCATGTTCACGCTGCGCTCGCAGGGCATCGAGCCGCGGATCGGCCACCTGGCGGGGGAGCACCACACGCAGCTGGCGCTCGTCGCGGCGGGACTCGGCGTGTGTGTCACGCCGAGGCTCGGTCGGCCCGTGCCGGAGGGGGTCGTGTTCGTGCCCGTACGACAGCAGGTGCGGCGCCACATCTACGCGACCTGGCGCGCCGACGCGGGCCGCCGGCCCTCCGTGCGTGCGGTCGTCGGCGCGCTGCGGGCGGCGGCCGAGCCGTTGGGGAGCTGACCCGGGGCTCAGGGGCCCGCGAGTTTGCGGAAGTCCCACGATGCGATCGCGTCCGGAGTCAGTCGCATCCAGGCGTGCCTGCCGTCGTGCGGCATCGCGTCCAGGCCGAAGTTCTTGGCGGCGAAGAGCTGCTCGGGCACGTCGAGGTCCGGGCACGGCTCGCCCGTACGCGGGGCCTCGCCGACGAAGGTGACGGTGCCCGACAGCTCCACGCCGCGCAGCTCGCCGTAGTCCTCGCCGTCGTCCACCACGACGGCGATCCTCGGGTCGGCGCGCAGCTCCGCCCAACGGCGGCTGCGCGTCAGCGAGTACAGCCAGAGCGAGGAGCCGTCCCAGGCGAACCAGAGCGCGCTCACGTGCGGGCGGCCGTCGGCGGAGACGGTCGCGACCCGGCAGGTGCGCTGTTCGGCGAGGAAGGAGTCGAGCTCCGCCGGGGTCATCATGATCCGGCGTCCACGGCGCTGTGCGACGGTCATCGTCCGCACCCTTCTGGATTTCTGATGAGACGTCAGAAAGCATGGAGGGCCATTCGCGCGCGTGCAAGGGGAGAGACCATGGAGCAGAGGGCGAGAGAGCGGCTCGGGGAGCGGATCCGGCCGGACGGCGGGGTCGTACTGCTCACCGTCGAGTGTCAGCAGGGGGTCGTCGGGCCGGAGAGCGCGCTGCCCGAACTGGCCGCCGTCGCCCGTGCGTCGGGGGCCCTGCGGAACGTCGCCCGGCTGGTGGCCGCCGCGCACGAGGCGGACGTCCAGGTCATCCACGCCGTCGCCGAACGGCGCCCCGACGGGCGGGGAGCCAACAGCAACGCCCGGCTCTTCCGGGCCGCCGCCCGGCTTCCCGTACAGCAGCACAGCGGGAGCACGGCGGTACGGATCGCCGAACCGATCGAGGTCACCGAGGAGGACCTCGTCGTACGGCGGCTGCACGGGCTCTCGCCGCTCGCCGGGACCGATGTCGACCCGCTGCTCCGCAACCTCGGCTGCCGGACGCTGATCGTCACCGGCGTCTCCGCCAACGTGGCCGTGCCCAACGCCGTCTTCGACGCCGTCAACCTGGGCTACACCGTGGTCGTGCCCGGGGACGCCATCGCGGGGGTGCCGGCCGACTACACCCCCGCGATGATCCGTCACACCCTCGCGCTCGTCGCCACGATCACCACGACCGACGAGATACTCGCCTGCTGGAAGTTCCCCCGGCGGTCCGGGGAAGCGGGGAGCGCGTCGGGCGGAGGAAGCGCCGGGAACGCCGGGAGCTCCGGGAGCGGCGGGGGTGTTGTCAGCCGAGGCTGATCGCGTCGCCGACCACCTGGATCGGTGTCGGCGGCAGGGGGGAGCCGGCCGGGCCGGACTTCACGCTGCCGTCCGACACGTCGAACTGGCTCTGGTGGCACGGGCAGACGATGACGCCGTCCTTGATGCTGCTCACGGCGCAGCCCGCATGGGTGCACTTCGAGGAGAAGGCCTTGAACTCGCCGGGCTTCGGCTGGGTGATGACCACGCCCTTGTCGGCGAGGATCTTCCCGCCGCCCACCGGGATGTCCGCGGTGCGTGCGAGCGTCTCGCCCTCCGCCGCCTCGTCCTTGTCGTCGGTGCCGCCGCCCCCGCAGGCGGCGAGTACCGCTACGAGCCCCGTGCCGCTCGCCGCCGCGACGACCGTCCGGCGTGCCACTCCGCTCATGTGCTGCCCCTCTTCCTCGTGCGTTCGGAGCAGTTGTGCTCCTGCCAGAAGGTACGTCCGTGACCTGTGTCCCGTTCACGGGATCGGGCGTTCGCTTCCTTACAGTTCTTGTCGGAGCGTCTGATCCTGGACATCTGGTGGCGCGGTACGCCAAGTTCGACCGGATCGTCGGCACCGCCCACCGGGACACCGGGCACCCCGTGATTCCCGGGCCGCCGCCCCGTCCGCCGGGGTCCGTATCTGACGGGCCGTGCGACCTGGCAGACTGCGGGCCTCACCGTCGTCTCCCCCGTGTCGTGAGCGGACCACTCCACCGGGGAAGCGGCAAGCGACTCCTGGAGGCCCACCATGGCGCAGCAGCCCGGACAGCCGGCGGTCCGCACGAGCGGACGGCCCCGTCGGCCACCGCACCGGCCCGGGAGCGGGGCGAGCGCCCGATGACGCTGTGCCCCACCCGGCGCGCCGATCCCGGCGCGTTCGTCGTCCGCAGCGCCCCCGCCGTGCCGACCGCGGCCGTGCTGCTGCTCCACGGGGGCCGCGCCGACGGCCCCGAGCCGCCGCCCGCCCTCAACCTGCCCGCGCTGCGCATGCGGCCCTTCGCCGCCGCCGTGAGCCGGGCCGTCCGGGGCCGGGACGTGCTGATCGCCGAGGTGCGCTACCGCCACCGGGGCTGGAACGGGGAGAGCGCCGACGCCGCCAGGGACGCCGAGAGCGCGCTCGTACGCCTCCGGGAACAGGCCGGGCCCGTCCCCGTCGTCCTCGTCGGCCACTCGATGGGCGGCCGCGCGGCACTCGCCGCCGCGGGAGACCCGGCCGTCCGCGGTGTCGTCGCCCTGGCGCCCTGGTGCCCCACCGACGAGCCCGTCGACCATCTGGGCGGCCGGCGCCTCTACCTCCTCCACGACGAGAGCGACCGCGTCACCTCGGCCCGCGCGTCCTGGGACTTCGTCCGCAGGGCCCGTGCCGCGGGCGCGGACGCGGCGGGCATCCCGATGCCGACGGGTGGCCACGCGATGCTGCGGGGCGCCCACCTGTGGCACCGGCGGGCGGCCGAACTCACGGCGGCGCTGCTGTCGCACGGGTGAGGGGGCACGAGCGGCACGACCTGGGCGAGGGCCGGGACCGGCTGGACTCTAGGCGGTGACCAGGCCCGCGCACGCCGCGCGCGTCGCCGCGTGAACCGCGCGGGCGAGGCGGGCGCCCCACAGGGAGCGTGGGCCGGTGAAGGGTTGGGGTTCGGTACCGGTGTCGGCGTGGGGGCCGATGTCGATGCCCGTGCGGGGGCCGGTGGGCGACGGGGCCGCCACGCAGACCGCGTCCGTCGGTGTGCCCGAGGCGTCCGCGCCGAGTTCCACCAGGGCCTGCACCTTGGCCTCGGTGGCGGTGGCCACCGCGTTCACCAGGGCGGCGTCCGTGAGGGGGACCGGCAGCGACACGATGATGTTGATCGTGCCGGGGTGGGGGGTCGTGATGCCACCGGCGCCCGGTGCCGCCGCCCAGCCCCGTACGCCTATCCCCGCGGTGACCACCGCCCGCACACCGCCGTCCTCGGCGTGGCACCGGTCCGCGACCGAGGCGGCCGTCATCAGGCCCACGCCCGCGCCGGTGAGCCCCGCCCCGGCGGCCAGGTCGCGGAGGTGGGCGACGGGATCGAGCCGGTCGTAGCCGGGCGGTACCTGGGCGTTGATCACCCACTCCCGCTCGCCGATGCCGCCACCGAGCACCGCGCTCGACACCATGCGGACGCCCGGCCCCGGCGCCCAGACGAGCAGAGGCCGGTCACGGCCCTGCTCCGTGTGGGTGAGCAGAGCGGCGTCGGCGAGAGACGCGCTGGTCAGGAGGGTTCGCGTAGGCACCCCCGCACCCTAGGGGGTGCCTCGTGGATCAGGCGAGGCCGTCCCAGCCCCAGCGCGGTGTGGGGCCGGGTTCGCCGAGGTCCGTGCCCGGCGCGGAGGCCGAGACGTCCTTGGCGATACGCGTGCCCCAGTCGAAGTACTCCACCACCCGGCGGCGCAGCAGGGCGTCGTCCGGCAGCTCCTTCTCCACGGCCGCAGTCATCAACTCCATCCAGCGCAGCCGCTGTTCCTCCGTGATGCCGAGCCCGAGATGGGCGCGGAGCAGGGCCTGGTGCCCGCCGAGATCCGCCGTGAACTCGGCGGGACCCGAGAACACCTCCGCCAGCCAGACGGCGACGTGCTCCACATGGGCGGCGGTGAAGTCGGCGAAGACGGGTGCGAGGAGGGGGTCGGCCAGGACGCCCTCGTAGAACGTCTCGGAGAGCCGGCGCAGCGCGTCGGCGCCGCCCACGGCCTCGTACAGGGTGTTCGTGTGCTCGGCGGTCATGGAGGGCCTCCGGATCCGGGATGTGGCCTCCCAGCTTTCACACAACACGGCCCGGATCCAAGGATGTTCGCTCTCGGCGGGGCGAGGCGATCCCCTCGGGTTCGCCGGTGACCCAGGTCTCCGGCGGCCAGCGGCGACTCAGATGCCTCAGCTCCACGGAGATGCCCGCCCGCATCAGCTCGCGGGCGTGGTCCAGGGTCAGGGCGCCGCTCAGCCAGCGCGTGCTGAGTCCCTCCGTGAGGGCGGTCATGCGCTCCGCGGACGCCGTGAGTGCCGGCGCGGGAACGGCCGGGCAGGCCTCGGCCAGCAGCGCCGCGACGTCGTGCACCCAGGTCAGGCCGGCTCTGGCGAGCTCGGTGCGCAGCTCCGGGTCGAAGACCGCGCTGGCCCGCAGCTCGCCCCACGCCGTGCTGTTCTCCCGTACCTCGGGAAGGTCCTGGAACTCCAGCAGCAGCGACCGTTCCAGTTCCTGATGGGCGTCCAAGCCTTCGGCGGATCCCTCGTCCGCCGCCGTGTACCGATCGGCCCGGTCGCTGATGAACTCCAGCGTGTGGCGCAGGATGCCCGCCCGGTCCTTGAAGTGGTAGTAGATCAGCGCGGTGGACACCCCGGCCTCGACCGCCAGCTCCTCCACCCGCAGTCCGCGGACCCCGCGCCGCGCGATGACCCGGGCGGCCCCTTCCAGGATCGCCGTTCGGCGGTCTGTGGCCACGTCGTGCCTCCTTGTCGTCGCTCGGAGTATCTCATGCTGACTGAATGTTCAGTTCATGTCGATGGAATGGGGCGACCGCCCCGGCCCGGGGAGGGCCGAGACGGTCGCACCCCGCTCGTGGTGCTCGTGGCACTCGTGGCGCCGCGTGGCGTCAGGCGGCGGGCTTGCCCGGCTGATCGTGGGTGGAGCAGTGGATTCCGCCGCCGCCGGAGGCGATGGTGTCGATCGGGACCATCACGATGTCGCGCTGCGGGAAATGCTCCTGGAGGATGCCCTTGGCGCGGTTGTCGGCCTTCCGGTCGCCAAACTGGGGCAGGAAGACGGCGTCGTTGGCGATGTAGAAGTTGGCGTACGTCGACACGAAGTCGTCGCCCTCGCCGGTGATCCGGTCGAGGTCGGGCTGCGGCAGGTCGATGATCTCGAAGCGGCGGCCGCGCGCGTCGGTGGCCTTGCCGAGCACCGAGCGGGCCTGGTCGGCCGAGCGGGACCAGGAGTCCGGGGGAGTGCCGGGGAACGCCTGGTCCAGGAGGACCACTCCGGGGGCGACGAAGCGGACGAGGCTGTCCACGTGCGCGTCGGTGATGTCCTCGCCGCGGACGCCCGCCAGCCAGACGACCTTCTTCACCCCGAGGGTCTCGATGAGCTCGTCCTCGATCTCGTCCCGGCTCATGCCCCGGTTGCGGTTGTCGTTGACGATCGAGCTCTCGGTGATGAGCAGGGTGCCCTCGCCGTCGGTCTCGAAGGAGCCGCCCTCGGCGACGAGGGGCGCCTCGACGCGGGAGATCCGGTACTTCGTGAGCAGGGTCTCGCCGACCAGGGCGTCGTTCTCGTGCTCCTGCTTGTTGCCCCAGCCGTTGAAGTTGAGGTCGACGCCGACGACCCTGCCCTCCTCCTCGACGAAGACGGGCACCGTGTCGCGGGCCCACAGGTCGTCGACGTCCAGCGGGATGACCTCCACCAGGGATCCGCACGCCCGCTGCGCCGCCTTCAGCTGCGCGGGCCTGGCCATCATGACGACCTCCTCGTACTCCGCGACCTCCCGCGCGATCCGCGCGATGTCCTTCCGTACGTAGGGCAGGTCCTCCATCCAGACCGACTCCAGGGCCGGCCAGGACATGAAGGTACGGGTGTGGCTCTCCCACTCGGCGCCCAGCCGGCGCTCTCGGCCGTTCCCGCCGTCCGGCTTCGCACCGCCGGCGGCGGCAGCGGACACTCCGGGCTCCGCGGGGCCGCATGCGGAAGCGCCGAGGACGAGCGCGCTGATCCCGGCGAAGGAACGGAGGGCGGAGCGTCGGGAGGGGAGAAAGGTCATCGTGGACTCCGATCGTGGACTGGCAGGACGGAGGCATCCGGCCGCGGCGGGGGCACGGAGGGAGGGCGGCAGGGTCGTCACGCGAGTCCTGCTTCAGAGGGTGCATCATCCGCACCGCGTACGCGCGTCACCGCGACAACGGGGACGGCCTCAGATCAAGAACTGTCGCACTGACTGAAATATCAGTCAAATCTCGCGATCGGGGTGCGGAGGCGTGGACGTGTGACGGTGCGCTTGTGTGGCGGTGGAGCGGTGGAGCGGTGGAGCGGTGGAGTGGCGGAGCGGTGGGGCGCCGTCGGGGCCGGCCGCTCACGGTCGCGCGTGCGCCGTCAGGTGTGCGAGTTCCACCTCGATGGCCTCGCCCAGCAGCTCGCGGGCGTGGTCCGGGCGCAGGACGCCGCTCAGCCGACGCGCGCCGAGTCCCTCGCGCAGCGCGGTCAGGCGCTCGGCGGAGGCGGTGCGCTCCTCCGCGCTCGCGGCCGGGCGCGCGAGGGTGAGGAGTCCTGCGACATGCCGGGCCCACGCCGCACCCGCCGTGGCGAGCGCCTCGCGGAGCTCGGGCTCGAAGATCGCGCCGGCGCGTAGCTCGCCCCAGGTCGTGGCGTTCTCGCGCTCCTCGGGGAGGTCCTGGAACTCCAGCTGGAGGGCCATCCCGAGCAGCTCCCCCGGGTCCGCCGGTCCGTCGGCGCCCTGCTGTCCCAGGGAGTGCCGCTTCGCCCGGTCGGTGATGAACTCGAGCGTGTGCCGCAGGATGCCGGCCCGGTCCTTGAAGTGGTAGTAGACCAGCGCGGTCGACACCCCGGCCTCGGCCGCCAGCTCCTCCATGCGGAGCCCGCGTACCCCTCGTCGGGCTATGGTGCGGGCGGCTGCTTCCAGGATCGCGGTTCTGCGGTCCGTCACCATGTGGTCCCTCCGTCCGTCAGGCATCGCCGGTCATGGTCCTCATCGTCTCATATTGACTGAAACTTTAGTTAGGGGCACGATGCGGGGAGCGTCGCTCGTCGCTCCGTTCCACCTGCCGAAAGAGCCACCGCATGTCCGCTCAGCTTCCCGGTGTACAGCCCGCCCACACGGCTCTGGCCTCCGACGACCCCCGCGAGATCGGCGGCTACCGGCTTCACGCACGTCTTGGCGCGGGCGGCATGGGCGTCGTGTACCTGGCGTACACCCCCGGAGGGCGTCCGATCGCCCTGAAGGCGGTGCGGGCCGAGTTCGCCGCGGACCCCGAGTTCCGCGAGCGCTTCGCCCAGGAAGTGGCCAGCGCGCGGCGGATCCACGGCCTGTTCACCGCGCAGGTGGTCGACTACGGCGTGGACGCCCGTACGCCGTGGCTGGCGACGGCGTACGTCCCGGGACCCACCCTCCAGCAGGTGGTCCAGCGGCACGGCCCGCTGCCGGTGCGCACCGTCCTGCTGCTCGTGGCCGGCATCGCCGAGGCGTTGCAGGGGATCCATGGCGTGGGCGTCGTCCACCGGGACCTCAAGCCCGCCAACGTGCTGATCGCCGCCGACGGTCCCCGGGTGATCGACTTCGGGATCGCGCGCGCGGCCGACGCCGCCGCGCTGACCGGGGCGGGACTGCGGATCGGCACCGCCGCGTTCATGGCGCCCGAGCAGGCACTGGGTCTCCAGGCGACGGCGGCGACCGATGTGTTCGCGCTCGGCGCGCTCGCCGTGTACGTCTCGGGCGGAGCGCCGCCCTTCGGGGGCGGGCCGGAATCCGCCGCGCTGTACCGCGTGGTCCACGAGGCGCCCGACCTGGCTCCCGTCCCCGCCGCCCTGCGTGACCTGCTCGGATGCTGCCTGGCCAAGCGCCCGGAGGACCGCCCCTCGACCGCCGAGCTGATCGCGGCCGTCCACGCCCATCCCGCCGTGGGGCCGCGGCCGGAGTTCGCCGACGGCTGGCTGCCCCACCCCGTCAGCGCCGACATCGCGGGGCACGGCACGGGACCGACGCCGCCGCCCCATGTCCAGCCCACCGTCACGGCCACCGCGTTCTCCTCGCGGAGTCCCCACCCGGGAGTCGGCGCGGTGATTGGCTCGCCCGGCGGCACGGGCCCCTCCGCCGGTACGGGCCCCTCCGCCGGTACGGGCCCCTCCGCCGGTCCGGGCTCCGTCGGCGGTTCGGGTAGGGCTCCCACGACTCCTCCCGGAGGACCGGAGGCGCACCCCGCCGGTGCCCGGGCGCACACCCCTTCCTCGCGCAGGGCGCCCCGTCGTGGTGGCCGACTGCTGCTCACGGCCCTCGTGGCGTTCCTCGCACTCGTCGTGGGCGGGGCGGCCGTCTACTATCTCGACCCTCCGCCGGAGGAGGGGACGGATCCGGCCGGCGCCACCGGCGAACCCCCGGTACGGCCGTCCGTCACGGTGCAGCCTTCCAGCGGCGCGCCGAAGCCGTCCGGCGCGACCGCCTACACGGCCGGATACGCGGGCGTCGAGCTCACCTCGCCCGACACCTCGTACGAGTTCGATCTCAAGGCGGGCAAGGTCGTTCCCGAGTCGACCGCCGCCTGGTATCTCGCCCGTACGGACAAGGGATTCGTCCTGCCCGAGGAGAGCGACGCCTTCATCGCGACCGGGGACGAGCTGAGTCCGGCCGACTGCGTCCGCGGGATCGAGTCGGAACCGGTGACGACGCTGCCGTTCGCCGAACTCGCCGACCAACGGCCCTTCTGCCTGCGCAGCGCGGACCAGAAGGAGGTGGTGATCGCGCGCCTGGTCGAAGTCGCCGAGGACGGCGGGTCCGTGACCGTCGTCGTCGACCACCATCGGCGCGACGGATGACGTGGGGATCCGTGTCCTTCGTCGCCAACAGTGCGCAGGTCGGCGGCCGGTCGGCCGCCCATGGGCCGCGGGACCGGCCGGATCACCGGCGGGTAGGGTTCGGGCATGGCATCTCGTAGTACTCAGATCCTCGAAGCGGCAGCGCGGGTCATCGCCCGTCGTGGGATCCGCGGGCTGCGGGTGGAAGAGCTCGCGGCGGAGGCCGGCGTCTCCACGGCCCTGATCTACTACTACTTCAAGGACCGCTCCGGGATCCTGCGGCACACGCTGGAGTTCATCAGCCAGCGCGCCGAGCGCTACACGAGCGACCGCGACCCGGACGCCCCGCCGCTGAGCCCCCGCGAGGAACTCGAGGGCACACTCCTCCTGGAGCTCCAGGACACCGTCGAGGTACGGGAGAACAGCGCGGCCTGGGGTGAGTTGAGGGCGAGTGCCGTCTTCGACGAGCTGCTGCGCGAGGACCTCGCCCGGGCCACCCTGATGTGGGCCCAGGACGTGGCCGTGCTGCTCGGCCAGGTGCAGCCCATGGCGTCCGCGTCGGCGCTCGCCGCCGCGGGGGAGCGGCTCACCGCTCTCCTGGAGGGGCTGAGCATGCGCTGGCTCGGCGGCGGGATCAAGATCGACCACGCGCGCGCGTTGCTGCTCGGCGCCGTCGAGGCGGAGCTGGCCGCGCTCCGCTGAGTCGGGGGGCCCGAACGCGTGCCCCTCCGCGCTTCCACGCGTTCGGTCCGCAACGCCGCAACGCCGCAACGCCGCAACGCCGCAACGCCGCAACGCCGCAACGCCGCAACGCGTCCGCGCCCTTCGTGCCGCCCGTGCCACAGTGGGCCGCCGCAGCCCTTCCCTGCCGTGAACCGCTCCTTCATGTCACCCCTCATCTGCTGAGGAGCGTTTACTCCCAGGCATTGACTGTTTTTTCAGTCAATGCCACAGTGAGGACATCGCCGAGAACGGACTGCTCTCGCATCCGTACCGCCGGCTTCCCTGCCTGCCGAGGTCCTCCTCGGCCCTCGCCGCTCCCGCGGCCTCCGGGGCCGTGACCCGGTCCGGCGCCCAGCGGCGGCCGTGCCGTCCAGGCATCTCGCCCACCTTCCGGAGAAGGAATGAACACCATGATGTCGACCGGCGCATCCGTCGGGATATCGGGTCGGGGGCCGTCATGCCACTGACTCCCACCGAGCGGGACCGCCTGCTGCTCTTCACCACCGCCGAGCTCGCCCGGGCCCGCCACGCGCGCGGTCTGCGGCTGAACGTCCCCGAGGCCACCGCGATCGTCGCGGACACGGTCTGCGAGGCGGCCCGCGACGGCCTGCGCCTCGCCGAGGCGATCGAACGGGGCCGCTCGGTCCTCGGCCCGGACGACGTGCTGCCCGGGGTCGTCGACGTGGTCACCGAGATCCAGGTGGAGGCCGTCTTCGAGGACGGCACCCGGCTCGCCGCCGTCGCCGAGCCGTTCGGCGCCCAGGAGCGCAACGACGGCGCCCCCGGCGCCGTGCTGCCCGCCTCGGACCCCATCGGTGTGCCGCAGCCGGAGCTCACGCTGGCCGTCCGCAACACCGCGGAGGTGCCCGTGAGCGTGACCTCGCACTTCCACTTCTTCGAGGCCAATCCGCGCCTGGACTTCGACCGGGCGGCCGCGTACGGCATGAGGCTCGCCGTGCCCGCCGGGTCGTCGTTCCGCTTCGACCCGGGCGCCGAGGCGGAGGTCGGGCTCGTGCCGATCGGCGGCGCCCGGGTCGCCATCGGCTTCGCGGGCCTGGTCGACGGACCGCTGGACGCGCCCGGTGCCAAGGAGGAGGCCCTGCGACGCGCGGCGGCCTGCGGCTACCGCGGCGTACACGACGAGGCATCCGGCGCCGCCGGTGCCACCGACGCCCTGGAAGGAGCCGTCCTGTGAGCAAGCCGACCAGGCACAGCGATCACTGTGCGCCGGGCGCCAGCAGACATGTCGACCCGTACGAATACGCCACCGTCCACGGTCCCCGGGCCGGTGACCGGGTCCGGCTCGGTGACTCCGGGCTCGTCGTCCGCGTCGAGTCCGACTCGCAGCGGCCGGGGGACGAGTTCCTGGCCGGCTTCGGCAAGACCGCCCGCGACGGGATGCACCTCAAGGCCGCGGCCGTCCGTGAGACCTGTGACGTCGTGATCACCAACGTCCTGGTGATCGACGCCGTCCTCGGCATCCGCAAGGTGTCCATCGGCATCCGCGAGGGCCGGATCCACGCCATCGGGCGGGCCGGGAACCCGGACACGCTCGACGGGGTCGACGTCGTCGTCGGGACGGGGACGACCATGATCCCCGGCGAGGGGCTGATCGCCACCGCAGGAGCCGTCGACACCCATGTCCATCTGCTCTCGCCCCGCATCATGGAGGCCTCGCTCGCGAGCGGCGTCACCACGATCATCGGGCAGGAGATCGGACCGAGTTGGGGCGTCGGGGTCAACTCGGCCTGGGCGCTCCGGCACGCCTTCAACGCCTTCGACGCCTGGCCGGTCAACATCGGCTTTCTGGCCCGGGGTTCGTCCTCGGACCCGGCGCCGCTGGTGGAGGCGCTCGCCGAGGGCGGGGCGTCCGGTTTCAAGGTCCACGAGGACATGGGCGCCCACACGCGTGCGCTCGACACCGCCCTGCGGGTGGCGGAGGAGCACGACGTCCAGGTCGCCCTGCACAGTGACGGCCTGAACGAGTGCCTCTCGGTCGAGGACACCCTGCGGGTCCTGGACGGCCGTACGATCCACGCCTTCCACATCGAGGGCTGCGGCGGCGGGCACGTACCCAACGTCCTGAAGATGGCGGGCGTGCCGAACGTCATCGGCTCCTCCACGAACCCCACGCTCCCCTTCGGCCGCGACGCCGTCGCCGAGCACTACGGGATGATCGTCTCCGTCCACGCGCTCAAGCCGGATCTCCCCGGTGATGCGGCCATGGCGCGTGACCGGATCCGGGCCGGGACGATGGGCGCGGAGGACGTCCTGCACGACCTCGGCGCGATCGGGATCACCTCCTCCGACGCGCAGGGGATGGGCAGAGCGGGGGAGACCGTCCGGCGTACGTTCGCCATGGCCGGGAAGATGAAGGCCGAGCTGGGGCCCATGGAGGGCGACGGGCAGGGCGACGACAACGCGCGCGTGCTCCGCTACATCGCCAAGCTCACCGTCAACCCGGCGATCGCCCACGGCCTCGCCCACGAGATCGGCTCGATCGAGGTCGGCAAGATGGCCGACATCGTGCTGTGGAGGCCGCAGTTCTTCGGCGCCAAGCCGCAGATGGTCATCAAGAACGGCTTCCCCGCCTACGGCGTGACGGGCGACCCCAACGCGGCCACCGACACCTGTGAACCACTCGTCCTCGGCCCCCTGTTCGGCGGACACGGCGCCACCCCCGCCGACCTCTCCGTGGCCTTCGTCAGCCGGGCCGCCGCCGAGTCGGGCAGCTTCGGCCGCCCGTACGACGCCATGGCGACGCGCCGCCGCCGGGTCGCCGTGCGCGGCACGCGGGGCATCGGGCCTGGCGACCTCCTCCTCAACTCCCGGACCGGCGACGTCCAGGTCGACGGCCGAACCGGGCTCGTCACGCTGGACGGGGAACCCCTGCGCTCGGAGCCGGCCCAGGAGGTCTCCCTCAGCCGCCTCTACTTCCTCTGAGCCCCAGCCGTCTCCGCCTCCCCTGATCCGCCCATCCGCTGATCCGTACCGTTCCGCTTCTGCGTGAACGACCCTTGAATTCTCTCTTGACTGAAATTTCAGTCGAGGAGAAGATTCCATCCACCACGTACTCGTCCGTGGCTTGATTCGGCCTTGCGCCGCCCTTCCGCCACCGACCGGTATCTCTGGCGAGAGAAGAGAGTTCTCGAATGACCGCATTCCGTATGCCTGCCGAGTGGGACGAGCACGAGGGCTGCCTGATGGCCTGGCCCACCCGCCCCGACCTCTGGGGCAGTGTGCTGAACGACGTCAAGGAGGAGTACGCGAACGTCGCCCGGGCCATCGCCGAGTTCGAGCCGGTGACGATGGTCGCCCCGCTCGGCCACGGCGACGACGCCCGCGCCCACTGCGGCAGCGGGATCACCGTCGTGGAGCTTCCCCTGGACGACTCCTGGTTCCGTGACTCCGCCCCGCTGTTCGTGCTCGACGGCGACGGGCGCCGCGCCGGCGTCGACTTCCGCTTCAACGCCTGGGGCCGCAAGCACCACCCGTACGACTCCGACGACCGGATCAGCGGTCTGCTCCTGGAGCACCTCGGCGTCGAGCGCATCGCCTCCGACATGATCCTGGAGGGCGGGGCGATCACGGTCGACGGCGAGGGCACGCTCATCACGACCGAGCAGTGCCTGCTGCACCCCAACAGGAACCCCGGCATGAACCGGGACGAGATCGAGGCCGAGCTGAAATCCCGGCTCGGCGTCGCCAAGGTTGTATGGCTGCCGTATGGAGGCCTCCTGGACACGGAGACGGACGGTCACGTCGACGGCGTCTGCGCCTTCGCCGCGCCCGGCAAGGTCGTCGTCTCGCTGCCCGAGGACCCCGCGCACCCCGACTACGCCCGGATGCGCGCCAACCGCGCGGTCCTGGAGGTCACCACCGACGCCCGGGGCCGGTCGCTGGAGATCGTCGACGTGCCGCAGGCGGCGTTCGTCGACGTGGCCGACGGCGAGGTCGAGGTGTCGTACCTGAACTACTACGTCGCCAACGGCGGCGTCGTCGTCCCCGTGGCGGGCCTGCCCCAGGACGACGACGCGCTCGCGGTGATCGCCGAGGCCTATCCCGGCCGCAAGGTGGTCGGCGTGCAGGCGCTCGCGATCGCGTTCGGTGGCGGGGGAGTGCACTGCATCACCCAGCAGATCCCCGTCGCCCGCCCCCTCGCGTAACCCGGACCGGACCGATCGCTCCTGCCGGACCGTCCCCGCGGTCCGGCAGCCTCCCCCATCGCGTACGCACAGCCCGTACGGAAAGAGAGCGCGACGATGACCACACCCGTACCCCGCACCGGCAGACGCGGCAGCGTCTCACGGGGCCGTCCGTCCGGCCGCCGCCGCGCCGCGGCGGCCGCCCTCCTGACGACGGCCGCCCTCGTCGTGTCCTGCTCGGGACCGCCCAAGAACGGGGCGAGCACCGGCGGTGTCACCCTCTCGAAGACCACGCCCGTCGCCAAGGGGGACATCGACTCCTTCACGTGGGCCGTGTACGCCGAGCCGCCGACGCTCGACTACACCGTGGCGTTCGACTACCCGCAGAACACGATCCTCTCCAACGTCTGCGAGAGCCTGATGCGCTGGACGCCGGGCCTCACCCTCGAACCGGGGCTCGCCGAGAAGGCGACCAACCCCGACCCGACCACCTGGGTGTACGACCTGCGGAGCGGGGTGCGCTTCCACGACGGCCGGACCATGAGCGCCGACGACGTCGTCTTCAGCCTCGGCCGGCAGCGGGACCCGGACAACGCGGCGGCCTGGGCGCAGAACTTCGAGAACGTCGCCTCCATACGGAAGACGGGCCCGCTCCAGGTCACCGTCAAGCTCAAGAAGCCCGACTCCCAGTTCCCCCAGTACATGGCGACGGCCGCCGGTGTGATCGCCTCCAAGGCCGGGGTCGAGGCGGCCGGCAAGAACTACGGCACCTCGGGCGGACTCGCCTGCACCGGACCGTTCTCCCTCGGCACCTGGAACAAGGGCCAGTCCGTCGAACTCGACCGCTTCGACGGCTACTGGGGGAAGAAGGCCAAGTCCGGCAAGGTCGTCTTCCGGTTCATGACCGACCCCTCCGCCCGTACGAACGCCATGCTCAGCGGCGAGGCCGACGGCGGCTACCTCATCCCGACGGAGAGCTACGGCCGCCTCAAGGGCAGCGGCGTCGGCACCCTCTACTTCGGCGAGGGCCTCAGCACCGTCAACGTCAACATCACGAACATGAAGGGCCCGCTCGGAGACGTCCGCGTCCGCCGCGCGCTCTCCCTCGCCCTGGACCGCTCCGGTTTCGTGAAGGCGGGACTCGGCGGCGCGGGCACCGTCACGAACTCGCTCACCACCCGCGCCGCCTGGGCGGCCGGCTCGGAGCCGACCAGGAAGAAGGCCCTCGACGGCCTCCCGCGGATCACGCCCGACATCGAGAAGGCCAAGGCGCTGATCAAGGAGGCGGGCGCCACCGGGAAGACCCTCACCGTCGCCACCAGCTCCATCGGCCAGGACGTCTCCCTGCTCGCCACCGCCGTACAGGCCGCAGGTGCCCGGATCGGTCTCGACATCCGGCTCAAGACCATCGCACCCAACGCGTTCACCGCCCTGTTCACCGACCCGGAGGCGCGCGAGGGCATCGACATGTTCCCGCTCACCTACTACGACTCGATCACCGACCCGCTCGACCTGTTGCAGAACTTCAAGACCGGCGCCTACATGAACTTCGCCGGCTACAGCGACAGGACGTACGACGCGGGCGTCGCACGGGCGACCGCCGAGTACGACCCCGACAAGCGCCTGGCGATCGAGTCGGAGCTGCAGAAGCACGCCGTCGAGAACCTGCTGTGGATCCCGGTCGCCGAGTGGCCCACCGCCGTCTTCCTCAACAAGAGGATCACCGGCGCCCCCACCACGATCTCGTACATGTACTACCCGTGGGCCGCCGACGTGGGGGCCGCGCCGTGAACTTCGCGAGATTCGCCGTCCGACGGGTGACGGAGATGGCCGTCACCCTCCTCGTGGCGTCGTTCGTGGTCTTCGGCGCGATGTACCTGGCGCCGGGCAGCCCCGCGAGCTTCCTGCTCTCGGGCCGCTCGGCCTCGCCGGAGGCGCTCGCCGCGATCAACGCCCAGTACCACCTGGACGACCCCTTCCTCGTCCGCTACCTCAGCTGGCTCGGGGACATGGTCCAGGGCGACTTCGGGCGGTCCATCACGTACCGCGTCGACGTGTCCCGGCTCCTCGCCGACCGGCTGCCGACCACGCTGCTGCTGATCGCGATGGCGCTGGTCGTGGTCGTGGTCATCGGCCTGGTGCTCGGCTGGGTCTCCGCCGTACGCGGCGGGGCGACCGACTCCGCCGTCCTGGTCACCACGACGTTCGCCGTCGGCACCCCGTCGTTCGTCGCGGCCGTCCTGCTCCAGGCACTGTTCGCGGTGAAACTCGGCTGGTTCCCGAGCGGCGGCGCCGGCGACGGCTTCCTCGACACGCTCTGGCACCTGACCCTGCCGGCGATCGCGCTCGCGCTCTATCTGATCGGCA
Source organism: Streptomyces sp. CB02980 (assembly GCF_014451325.2). GTDB lineage: Bacteria > Actinomycetota > Actinomycetes > Streptomycetales > Streptomycetaceae > Streptomyces. The sequence goes on from NZ_JACSCH020000008.1 coordinate 46,680, forward strand.
TGCTCGCCCGGGTCACCCGCTCGGCGATGCTGGAGGCCCTCGACAGCGAGCACGTCACCGTGGCCCGCAGCCGGGGCGTCCCGGAGCGCCAGGTGATCCGCCGCCATGTGTTCCGCAACTCCCTCGGCACCGTCCTGACCACCGGCGGACTGATCGTCTCGACCCTGCTGGTCTGCACGATCCTCGTCGAGACCGCGTTCAGCATCGGTGGTATCGGTCAGCTCCTCGAGCTGTCCACGACCACCAAGGACTTCCCGACCGTCCAGGCCATCTCGCTGATCATCGTCGCCCTGTTCATGATCGTGAACCTCATCGTCGACCTGCTGCTCCCGCTGGTCGACCCGCGGATCACCCTCGGATCGAGGAGCTCCTCCGCATGACCGCCGTCCTCACCCGAAGGCCCGGCCTCGCCAAGATCCGTACGGCCCGGTCGCCGCTCCACCTCGTCTGTCTGGGCTTCGTCGTCCTCGTCGTCGCAGGGGCGCTCCTCGCCTCCTTCGTCGTGCCGTACGACCCCAACGCCGTCGACCTCGGCAACGCGCTCGCCGGCCCCTCCGCCGAGCACCTCCTCGGCGTGGACGCGGCAGGCCGCGACACCTTCTCCCGGCTGCTCCTCGGCGCCCGCACCTCGCTGCTCGGCCCGCTCGGGGTGGTCCTCTTCTCCACCGTCGCCGGTGTCGTGGTCGGCACGGCCGCGGCCTGGCGGGGCGGCTGGCTCGACTCGGTCCTCTCCCGCAGCACCGAACTCGTCTTCGCCTTCCCCGGCATGCTGCTCGCGATCCTGATCATCTCGATCTACGGCGAGGGGCTCCTGGCCCCGGTCATCGCCCTCGCCCTCGCCTACCTGCCCTACGTCAGCAGGCTGACGCGCTCGCTGGTCCTCGCCGAACGCGAGCGTCCGTACGTCAGCGCCTATCTGGTCCAGGGGCACTCGGCGCTCCAGATCTGCCTGCGCCACATCCTCCCCAACATCGCCCCCATCGTCCTCGCCCAGTCCACCATCAACTTCGGCTACGCCCTCATGGACCTCGCCGGCCTCTCCTTCCTCGGCCTGGGCGTACCGGCGCTCACCCCCGACTGGGGTCGGATGGTCTTCGACGGGCAGACGGCCGTCCAGCAGGGCTACCCGCTGTCCGCGATCCTGCCCAGTGTCCTGATCGTGCTCACCGTCGTCGCGTTCAACGTGGTCGGAGAGCGCTGGGCCGACCGCGTCGCCAGGAGAGACCGATGAACACATCCGACAGGCCGGTGAACACGTCCGACGGGCCGGTGAACGCGTCCGACGGGCCGGTGAACCCGTCCGACGGGCCGGCGAGCACGTCCGACAGGCCGGCACTCGACATCCAGGGGCTCCGGATCACCCTGCCCGGCACGGCCCGACCCGTCCTCGACGGGATCGACCTCACCGTCGCCACCGGGGAGACCGTCGCGCTCGTCGGCGAGTCCGGCTCCGGGAAGAGCCTCACCTCACGCAGCGCCCTGCGCCTGCTGCCGCCGGGTGCCGTCACCGAGGGCACCGTCCTCGTCGACGGCCAGGACGTCCTCACCCTCGACGCCGACCGGCTGCGCGCACTGCGCACCGGCGCCGTGGCCATGGTCTTCCAGGACCCGCGGGCGGCCATCAACCCGCTCCGGCGCATCGGCGACTTCCTCACCGAGAGCGTCCGGGCGACCAGGACGATGACCGCCGCGCAGGCGACCGCGCGCGCCGTCGAACTCCTCGAAGCGGTGGGTCTGGACGACACGGCGCTCGCCAAGTACCCCAGCCAGGTGTCCGGCGGCATGCTGCAACGGGTCATGATCGCGGCTGCGTTGATGGGCGACCCGACCCTGCTGCTCGCCGACGAGCCGACCACCGCCCTGGACGTCACCACGCAGGCCGAGGTCATCGCCCTCCTCGGCAGGCTGCGCGAGCGGTTCGGCACCGGGCTGCTGTTCGTCACCCACGATCTCGATCTCGCGGCCGCCATCAGCGACCGCGTGTACGTGATGTACGCCGGGCGGATCGCCGAGAGCGGACCGGCCGAAGAGATCTTCGCGCGGCCCCGCCACCCCTACACGGCCGCTCTCCTGGCCTCCACCCCCCGCCTGGAGAACCCGCGGGGGCGGCTCGCCGCCATCGACGGGCAGCCCCCCGACCTCCGGGTGGCGCTCACCGGCTGCGCCTTCGCCGCCCGCTGCGCGCTCGCCACCGAACTCTGCGACCAGCAGGCCCCGGTGTCGCTGCCCGCCCCGGGCCGGCCGGGACACCAGGCCGCCTGTCACCACAGCGACCGGCTCGAAGGGAGCGCCGTCGATGCCTGAGAACGCCAAGACCGCTGTGAACGCCGAGAACGCCGAGAACGCTGTGACCGCTGTGACCGCTGTGACCGCCGGGACCGCCGCGATGGACGCCGAGGACGCGCGGTACGGCGAGAACGCCGGCGACGTCCTGGTCGTCAGGGGCCTGCGCCGGAGCTACGGAGCCGTACGGGCCGTCGACGACGTGTCCTTCACGCTGCCGCACGGCGGGTCCCTGGGCATCGTGGGGGAGTCCGGCTCGGGCAAGACCACCACGGCCCGGATCGTCGTCGGCCTGGAGAGGGCGGACGAGGGCGAGGTCCACGTACGAGGCCGGTCCCGGACCGTGCGACGCCGCGGCCGCGCGCAGCGCCTCGCCCGCGCCCGCGAGGTCCAGATGGTCTTCCAGGACCCCCTCCAGTCCCTCGATCCGCGAACCAGCGTCGACGCGGCCCTCCGCGAGACGCTACGGCTCCACTTCCCGGGGCGGGACCACGACCGGCGGGTGCGGGAACTGCTCGACCAGGTCGGCCTCGGGACGCGTGCCGCCGACGCGCTGCCCCGCCGGCTCTCGGGCGGCCAGCGGCAGCGCGTGGCCATCGCCCGTGCCCTCGCCGTGGAGCCGGCCGTCCTCGTACTGGACGAGGCGGTCGCCGCGCTCGACGTGTCCGTACAGGCGCAGATCCTCAACCTGCTCGCCGACATCCGGGAGCAGACCTCGATCGGCTACCTCTTCATCACCCATGATCTGGGCGTGGTCCGGTGCGTCACCGACGACGTCATCGTCATGCGTCACGGTGCGGTCGTGGAGGCGGGGCGGACCGCTGAGGTGCTCGCCGCGCCACAACACCCGTACACCCGGCTGCTCCTGGAGTCCGTGCCGCGCCCCGGCTGGGATCCGGAGCGGATCGCGGCCGCCCGCCGGGCGCTCTAGGGGGTGTCCTGCCGATCAGGCCGGGCTCGCCAGGACACCCGCTAGGGCGAGGCCGCCTCAGGCGCCGGCGGCGAGCGTGTGGACCAGGGTCCGGAGGACCGCCCCGGCGTCGACATCGGAGTCCAGGGACTCCACGGCGGCCAGACCGTCGACGGCCGCGGCGACGGCCTCGCCCAGCGGCCGGGGGTCGAGACCGCCACCGCGCTCGTCGGCGAGCACCTGGAACAGGGCGACGAAACAGGCGCGCCAGCGCCGGTACTCCGTCTCCAGGGACTCCCTGACCCGGTCGTCGTTCAACGCGTGCCAGTGCAGCGCGGAGTGGAGGTGGGCGAGGTCCGTCTTCTCCGGCCTGCCGAGCAGGTCGAGCACCCGCTCGGCGCGCTCGGCGAAGGTGCCGGGGGCGGCGACCGCCTCCTCAAGGGGCGAGATCCACTCGGGTCGGATGTCCGCGACGACCGCGAGGACGAGGTCGGTCCTGTCCTGGAAGTGGTAGTGGCACATTCCGTGCGACACCCCGCAGAGCGCGGCCACGTTGCGGGTGGTGAACCGCTCGCTCAACTCGCCCGCGAGCAGCGTGCGGGCGGCCGCGATCAACCGGGCCCGGGTCTGCTCGCCCTTCACCGAGGCCCGTGACCGTGAGGCCGGGCGGGCCGGGGGAGCGATGGGGTTCGGAGAGTCCTTCGCGGATGCTGCCATGGCTTCACTCTAGCCAGGCTCCACCCCTGCCATCTGCGGGTTTCGATGCTTCGTACACCCGGTGGCGGACGAGCTCCAGCGGTTCCGGGCAATGCTGCGCACAATATTGACCGAGCGCTCGGTCAGTTTTACATTTCTGGCCAACCGCGGACCCTCCGCGGGAAGTTGAAGCAGGAGGCACAAGTGAGCCGTCCCGAATCCAGCCGACACGCACGCAGTGGCCTGAGCCGCCGCGGATTCCTCGCCGCGGCCGGTCTGACCGCCGCCGGCGCCGCCCTCGCCACGACCCGCTTCCAGGCCGGGGCCGCCACGGCCGCGGGCACCTTCCGGGTCCCGGTCGAGGACGTCCGCCACACCCGTACGTGGATGGCCTGGCCGGACAGCACGTCAATCTGGGGCAACAAGCTGAGCGGCGTCCAGGCGGACATCGCCCTGATCGCCCGCACCGTCGCGAAGTACGAGCCCGTCGTGATGTGCGCCAACTCCGGCAGCGCCGCCAAGGCCCGCCAGCTGTGCGGCTCCACGGTCACCGTCATCAGCACCATCCCCGTCGACGACTGCTGGATGCGCGACTCCGGGCCCGTGTTCCGTACCGACGGGGCCGGCGGCCTGGACGCGATCGGCCTCAACTTCAACGGCTGGGGCAACAAGCAGACCCACGCCAAGGACGCCCTCGTCGCCGGACGCGTCGCCTCGTACGCGGGCGTGCCGATCACCTACGCCGACCTGGTCGGCGAGGGCGGAGCCATCGAGCAGGACGGCGCCGGCACCCTCATGGCCACCCGCAGCAGCCTCGTGAACCGCAACCGCAACCCCGGGACGACGGAGCGGCAGCTGGAGGCCGCCATGTGCGCGGCGTACGGAGCCTCCAAGGTCATCTGGTTCGACGGCGTCAAGGGCCAGGACATCACCGACGACCACGTCGACGCGACGTCCCGCTTCCTCGCCCCCGGCGAGGCCCTCGTCCAGATGCCGCTCGCGTCCGACAACGACGCCTACGCCCGGGACGCGCGCCAGCAGTTCAGCATCCTGTCCGCCTCGACGACCTCCAACGGCGTCCCGATGGACACGATGCGGCTCCAGGGCCCGGACTACAACAAGATCCGCTCCGCCAACCCGGAGTTCCTCGCCTCGTACGCCAACTTCTACCTCTGCAACGGCGCCGTCATCAGCGCCCACTTCGGCGACACCCGCGCGGACCAGGCGGCGAGGGCGACCCTGCAGAACCTCTACCCCGACCGGGTCATCGAGCAACTGAACATCGACCGCCTCGGCACCGGTGGCGGCGGCATCCACTGCGTCACCCAGCAGCAGCCCGTCCGCTAGCGAGCGGGCACGGCGGCCGAGGGCCGAAGCAGGCCCGCGGAGACCTCTGACGGGAGCTCATGTCGGCGCCCCTTCCTTGCCGGAGGGGCGCCGCTTCCTTGTCGGATCGCACGCGCCGAAGGGCGGATCGAGCAACGGGCTGAAGAGCGGGCGGACAGCGCGGGCGCCGTCGACGCCGTACGGCCGCCCTCAGGCTGCCACGTAGCGGAACTCCGGCCCGTACGCATTCCCACTGCCGTCGGGGAGTGCGCGTCGCATCAGGCTCTGTGCGGGCTCCTGTAGGCCGAACATCTCCCCCACGGCCTTGCCCAGCAGGACCTTCGCCTTCGCCGGAAGGTCCTGCTGCCAGGCCTGTTCCAGGAAGCCCAGCATCGCGCTGTAGGAGGTGTTGAAGCCGTCGAGGAGATTCCTCGTATCGACGTCGACCGCAGTGGGACCTTCCCTCGGCCAGCCCCCACTGGGCACGATTCCCATGGGGAGGGCGTGCGGCATCGGAATCTCCGCCCCCTGGAAGTCCCATTCGTCCGGATCGGTGGACACCTTGATCAGCTTGTGCCCGCGGTAGATCTCCCGGAAGACGTAGTAATGGGCGAGCTCGCCGACCTCGCCCGGGTGCGGGTTCTCCGGCGACGCCGAAGTGCCCTCGCCCTGTTCCTTGATGACCGCGATGGCCGATTCGACGGCGGCCGGCGAGTCGAGGGCCACGACGTCGTTGCCCGAACCGTGGCCCGCAGCCATGATCTTGACGACCTGTCGGGCGCCCGTGATCAGCTCCGGGTGCTCACGGAACACGTCGAGGATCGCGTTGTAGAAGGCACCGATCGACGTGGGTGGCGCCACGGCTTCCGCGAGCGGGTCGTCCGGCTCCTCGATCCGCGAGTACATCTCGAGTGAATCCTTCGTCAGTCCGCTGAGAAAGACGGTGAGTTCAGGCCGTACCCCTCCCGGCAGCGGGCCCGGGTACTTCGGCACCGCCCCCTCGTCGGCGAGACGGGGAGCGCCGCCGATCGTGGTGAGCAGGTTGCAGGCGAGGCCCAGATGCGACATCTCGTCGAAGACGATCGCGTGCACGGCGTCGAAGACGTCTCCGCCGCTCGCGTCGTCGATCGACCACATGCCGCACAAGTACGGGGGAAGGGTGGCGAGTTCCAGCAGAATCGCCTGCTGTACCGCGTCCTTCAACCAGCCGGCGTCACGATGCTGGGCCGGCTGTTCCATCAGTTCGATGATCCGGTTGCTCTCGGTATGCAGAAGCGCGTTCACCGCGTACCTCCTTCCGGGCGAGTTCCACCCGCGGAGCAGCCGCGAGCAGGAGGTCCGGGTGAGGGGTGAGGGGGAGGGAAAGGGGTTCGTTCTGCCGGCCCGCAGGGTGTGCTCGAAAGCGGTCTTCCGGTCTCCACAGTCACTTTCATGATACGGCGGAGGGCCGTTCCGGGCTCGCCGACAACCGTTCCCACCGGTGGCGCACGCAAGTGCTGAGGCGCACGCTGAATCTGGGGCGGAATCGATGGCCATCGTGGCTGGGACTCGGGAACACCAGGAGGAGATCGACATGGCCCAGAACATGATGAAAGGTCAACAGAATGACCTCAGTTCGCTGATGGAGCGCGCTTCGAAGCGTCGTGCGACCGTCGCGTTCGAAGGGTACGTCAGCGATGACGGCAATATTCCGGGCAACATCCTGGTGGTGGAGTCCGATGAATGCGTGTACTCATTCGCCAAGTCCGACATCATGGACCGGGAGAAGGTCGGCGAGGAGCGCGTCAGGGTCTGGGTGAGAGCGGGAGCGAAGGCGTTCCGTCTGAGCCGGATACTGGCCGGTGAATCCCAGGCTCCCTTCACCGTCGCGATGGAGAACATCGCACCTCCGGAACCTGTGGAGCTGCCCGGTATGCCGAGGCGGGCGGGAGGAGCCCCCCGCGTCGAGGAGATGGAGCACATCGCGCCTCCGCGGCCCGTCGAGGCCGCCGGCGCGCCGCGCTACGGGGCGGACTCATCACTGGCGGTCGTTCCCCCGGCCCTGATGCCCCTGCTCTCGTCCGTGGGCAGCCTCTACACCGAGCGATGCGTGGGAGGCGACTCGTACACGAACAACTGCGCGCACTTCCTCTCGGACGCGTTCATCCGTGCCGGCTATACGGAACTCGCCGTGGCCAACCCGCACATCAACGCCCGGTGCGGCACGACGGCCCGTCGCCCCGTCCGGGCACGGGACATGTGGTCGTGGTTCCAGTCCAAGGCGGTACGCACGAGCAACAGGCTGGACCCGTACACCGGGTGGTGGGCTGTCTTCCAGCTCGACGAATCCGTGTACTGGGGCGGTCACGTGGTCCTGTTCGACTCCGATTCGTGGTCGTACTACGGCACCGGATGGCACGGCACCTGGCACCAGTACCTCTACCAGTGGTAGCTCAGGACCGACACCGGCCGGCACCCCTCCCATGACGCCCTCCCATGACGACACTCACTTCGTGCGACGAGGACGCGTTCCGCCAGGCGGTTCTCAGCGGCGGAACGGTGCTGTTCGGCATCGACTGTCCGGCCCTGACGCTGTCGCGGAGTGTCGACATCCCGGCGTCCGTCACCGTCGTCATCGACGCCGGCGGTCACAAGGTCGTTCTCGACGGACGGGGTCTCACACGTCACTTCGTCGTCGACGGCGGTCGGTTGACCCTCAAAGGCGTGACGCTTGCCAACGGCCGTGCGCTCGGTGCCGACGGAGGTGCGGGAGTCGCAGGTGCCCCTGGGGCGGACGGTACGCCGGGAGCGTGGGGCCACGAGGGCGACAGCGGTCTGTGTCTGATCGGTGAGGATGCCGGCGGCCCTGGTGCTGTCGGGATCGCGGGGGCCACCGGCGGATCGGGTACGGCCGGAGGAGACGGCGGCGCGGCCCGGGGCGGCTCCCTCCTCATCAACAGCGGCACGGTCGTTCTCGACCACGTGGTGGTGACGGGCAATCGCGCGCAAGGCGGCGCCGGAGGGCGAGGAGCCTCCGGCGGTGCCGGGGGTGCCGGAGGCGCCGGCGGGGGCGGGGGCCGCGGGGCGGAGGGGCTTGTCCTGCCGCCGGTCAACTGCGCGAAAGGCGGTCCCGGCGGCCCGGGCGGGGACGGGGCCGCCGGGAGTACCGGCGGCGCGGGAGGGGCCGGTGGCCCCGGCGGAGAGGCGAGGGGCGGCGCCATCTGGAACGGCGGAACGCTCACCCTGATCGCCTCGACGGTGCAGCACAACACCGCGGCCGGCGGGGCCGGTGGTCAGGGGGGTGCGGGTGGCCACGGCGGAGCCGGCGGCGCGGGCGGCGACGGAGGCATGGGAGGTAAGGGCGCCGACGGCGATTCCCCTGGAGGGGGTGGCGCGGGGGGACCGAGCGGAAGGGGTCGTGAAGGGGGTGCGGGCGCGCCCGGCCAGAGCGGCGGGCTCGGTGGCGCCGCTCTGGGAGGGGCCGTCTACGACACCGGCACGCTCACCGTCGATGCGACGACCTCCCTCTCGTACAACCATGCGACCGGTGGGGCCGGGGGCCTCAGTGGGACAGGCGGCGCGGGCGGGCAGGGCGGGGCCGGCGGGCACGGCGGCGCCGGAGGCGTGGGCGGAGAGGGCGCGGAGGGGCCCGGGGCAGGCGGTGCGGGAGGGAAGGGGAACGTCGGGGGTACGGGGGGACAGGCCGGCGTGGCGGGGGGTGCGGGGCTCGGCGGTCAAGGGTCAGGAGGAGGTGTCCACAGCACCGGGACGATCATCTGGTCGGCGGCCACGGCCCGCGGCAACTGGGCCGTCGGTGGCAACGGCGGCAGGGGCGCTGCCGGCAACGCGGCGGGCGGCGGGGGTCTCGGAGGGGCAGGGGGGAACGGGGGAGGCTTCGGCAGTGCGGGTGGCGAGGGAGGCGCGGGAGGAGAAGGCGGCCACTCCGGGGCCGGTGGCCCGGGCGGTGCCGGAGGCGGCGGAAGCGGCGGCGGTGTCCGGAGCGGCGAGGCGTTCCACGCGGCGGGTGGAGAGATCGTGGGGAACCAGGCCGCAGGGGGACTCGGAGGGCCCGGCGGATCGGGGGCCGCCGGTAGCGGTGGTGCGAAGGGCGGAGGCGGTGGGACGGGGAGCGACGGTGCTGCCCCGGTCACGGCGGGCAGCGGGGGAGCGGGTGGTCCCAGCGGGTCCGGAGGCCAGGGCGGCAAGGGCGGAGCGGCCGGAAGTGGCGGCGAGGGCGGCGTCGGTGGCAGCGCGCGCGGCGGCGGGATCCATGCGAGCGGAGACCTGACCCTCGCCGCTGTGCGGTGGCAGGACAACGCCGTACAGGCCGGCTCCGGCGGAGGCGGCGGTGCCGGGGCCATGGGCGGCCAGGGCGGCCTGGGCCCCGTCGGCAGTGGCGCAGGCCGAGGCCGGCAGGGCCTCGGGGAAGGGACCGCGGGGGGTGTGGGAGGCGCCGGCGGCGGTGGCGGCGCCGGAGGTGACGGGGGCAGTGGTGCCGAGGGGGCCGGGGGCGGAGCCGGCGGCACGGGAGGCGGCGGCGCCCTCTTCACCTGGGGGGAGGCGACTGCCACGGACAACACCTTCGCGAACGACCGCGTGATGGGCGGGCAGGGCGGCGAGGGGGGCCGGGGCGGCGACGGAGGCTACGGCGGCCAAGGCTACGCGGCCGCGCCGTCCGGCTCGGGAGGCAGCGGCGGCGCAGGGCTCCCCGGTACACCCGGGGGCGGCGGAACAGGAGGCACGAGTGGCGACGGCGGGACAGGCGGTTCGGGCGGCCGGGGTGCTCCCGGCGGCACCGGCGGCCCGGGCGGGGACGGAGGCATCGCGACAGGCGGTGCGATCGTCAACGGCGCGAAGGCGAGTCTGCGGATCGACGGTGGCTGGTTCCACGCTGCCTCGGCTCGCGGCGGCCAGGGAAGCAGAGGCGGGGCCGGGGGATCGGGCGGGCAGGGCGGCCCGGCGGGAGCCGGCGGCAGCTCCGGTATCGCCGGCTACGGGGGCATGGGGGACGGCCAGCCACCCGGAGCAGGCGGCGCCGGCGGCGACCCCGGGACGGGAGGCCGCGGAGGGTCGGGCGGGACCGCCGGCCACGGTCAGACGGGGGGAGCCGGAGGCGCGGGCGGCAACGCGCTGGGGGGAGCCGTCCACAACGCCGGTGAGCTGTACGTCGACGGAACCATCACGTGGGCCTACAGCCAGGCCGCGGGGGGAGGAGGGGGCCAGGGCGGCTCCGGGGGCAGAGGAGGGACGGGAGGGCAGGGCGCGGGCGGTGGTCAGGGCGGCGGGGGCGGCATCGGAGGCAGGGCGGGGAGCGCCGACCGGGTCAACGGCAACGGCGGCCGAGGCGGCGGCGGTGGGGCCGGCGGGAGTGGAGGCTCGGGGGGCAACGGCGGCAGCGCCGGTACCGGTGGCAAGGGTGGCAGCGCCTATGGGGGCGCGATCCACAACCAGGCCGCATTCAGCCTGACGGGTGCCTCGTTCCGTCACGGCACGGTGAGCGGAGGCTCTGGCCAAGGCGGCGGTTCAGGGGGAGCCGGAGGGCCGGGCCAAGGCGGTGGTGCAGGGGGTGCGGGCGGACACGGCGGCGGCTCCGTGGGGCCGCTCGGTGCGGGCGGCTCCGGCGGGGGCGGAGGCAACGGGGGGAGCGGCGGTCAGGGCGGTGAGGGAGGAAGCGGTCGCGACGGCGGCCGAGGCGGTCGTGGCGGGGATGCCTCGTGCGGTGCCTACTTCACGACGCAGCCGCTCCTCGTCCAGTCCGGCAACACCTTCGCGTCGAGCACGGCCACAGTCGGCCCGGCAGGCGTGAACTACTGCGCCGCTTACGCCACGGGTTGTCCCGGCGGCGCGGGCGGGGGCGGCTTCGGTGGCCCCGCCGGCGTTCCGGGAACCGGCGGCCAGAACACCGAAGGTGTTCACGCGGCCGACGGCGGGCCCGGCGCTCCGGGCGGGTCCGGAAGCCCTGGTGCCGCAGGCCAGGGCGGACCCGCGGGCGCCCCTGGGGCCATCGGCGACGTCGACCACAACTGAATCACTGGACCGCGACCACGACCGAACCCAGGATCACTGGACCGCGACCACGACCACGATCACTGGACCGCGACCACGACCGAACCCTGGATCAATCACCGGACCGCGACCTAGACCGGTGCCGGCAGGTCTCGACCTCGTCCGAGCGCGCGTGCGATCGCCCGTGAGATCGGCTGACCGGTGTCCTCCTCGTAGTAGCTGAACGCCGGGCTGGGGTTGACCTCGAAGCAGAAGACCTCCCCGTCGTCCGCCAGAATCAGGTCGATGCCCGCGAGAGTGAGCCCCAGCCGGGTGACGAGGACGGAGCACCGGTCCGCGAGCTCATCGGGCAGCTCCCACGGAGTCAGCTCCGTCCGGCCGCCGTACCGGTGGGCGTAGCGGTAGTCCACCTGGTCGGTCTCGACCCGCGTGGCGAACAGCTCTCCGTCCACGGCGTGCACGCGGACGTTGACGCCCCGGACGTAGCGTTGGAACTGCACCGGGCACGAGCGTACGAGCGGAAGCCGATCCATGACCTCGTCGTCGAGGAGCCGGACGATCGACCGCGCGGAACTGATGGACTTGTAGATCACCTCCCCGTGCCGGGACCGGAAGGCGCGGACGAGATCCGGGTCGTTGGTGACCAGCGTCTCCGGGACGCGGAATCCGACCTGGCCGATCAGTTGGGCCTGATAGGGCTTGGACCGGTTCGTCGCCGTCGCCGCGGAGCGGTTCATCACGCACCCCGGCGCGATGTCGATCCAGCTGCCGAGGGCCTCGTGCCACGACTGGCAGTGCCGCACGGTCTCTTCGGATGCCCCGTGCATCTCCGGCAGCACGCGCCAGTCCATGAGCCGGGTGTAGATGCCGGTCACATCGGCGCACTCGATGGACCGGCCGTTGTCCAGCAGGCGCCCGTGGATCCCGGTGCCGTCGACCTCGATGTCGAGCGGGGCGTCCATGAAACGCCGTTGGTGCAGCACGGTGTAGGACAGGCCCAGCTGCCGGAGTTCCTCGGTCACCAGGGCGATCGGCGACTCACTCGCGATGCCGCAGATGATGATCACCGCGACCTCGCAGGCAGGTGGGTGAGGTGCTCGTGCAGCCGGTCGACGAGAGCGTCTCCGCCGATGCGCAGATCAGGCAGCGTCGTCGCCGCCGCGAAGCGGGCCGCATCGCGGGCGTCGGCCTCCAGGTCGATTCCCAGGAGGTCGGTGCCGGCGAGCTTCGCGAGCCGCCTGCAGGCCGGTACGAGTGCGCGCACCGGCTCCGCGCCGAAGACACGCTCGCCGAGGACCACCACGGTGCGGGCCGTCGTGGTCGCCGTCGCGTCGCCGTGGGGTCCCGCGGGGAGGCTGCTGGACAGCGGCAGCGGTGCCACCGGCAGCCCGGCCCTGGCCGCGAGCACGGTCCACTCCGCGGCGGAGCGCCATGCTCCGGACAGGCCACGCGCGCTGGGCCGGTTGACCGTGATCGGGGCGATGCACTCGAGCCAGCTCAGTACGAGCGCGCTCATCTCCTCCATGGCGTAGAGGGTGTCGGCCCGAGAGGTGAAGACGAGATGCTCGACGGGCGCGTAGGCGAGGCGGTTGAGCACACCGTCGATGTCGCCGCTGGCGAGGGCGCGGCCGTCGGGCAGACCGATCTCGAAGCTCGCCCCGTCCTTCTCGACACGGTGCGCTGACCGCTCCGAGCGGGTCAGCGACCGCGGGGCGACGAGCTCGATCGGGGCGAGACCACGCTTCTTCAGGCTCGTGTACGCCCACATCGCCGCCTTGTCCTCAGGCTCACACAGAACGAGCCACATGCCCGTGACCACCGATCGCTCTGCTTCTCGACATGTCCTGGCACCCTTCTCGTCGTGGCATCCTTCGCCTCCTTCTCCTTCGTCGCGTCCTAGCTCGTCTCGTCCTCCGCGGTCAGGGCGCCGGCCGACAGGTCGGGCCGCAGCTCCGGACGGATGAAGTGGACGAGCTTGGAGGCCGCCTCACCGAGGCCCGCCCAACGGTCCGTGACGCCGTGTGTGGCCCAACCGAGGAGCGGGCCCACACCCAAGGGAAAGTCGTCCGGGACCATCTGGAGCTCGTGCGGACTGTCTTTGTTCTCCTTTTCCTTCTGCTCCTTCTCCTTTTCCTTGAACTCCTTTTCCTTTTCCAGCTTCTCCTTCCCGGTCTTCCTGGATCGTGCCAGGTGGAGCGTCCTGTCCTCCGCGTCGCGGGTGTCGCACTTCAACGTGAAATCGATGGCGGGGGGATCCGGTGCGTTGAAGGGGAACGAGGGGATGGGCTCCACCTTGATGACGAGTCTCCCGCAGTCGTTCGGCGGGATGCTGTCGGGCCGCTCGTCCAGGAGGAAGCCGCCGCCCATGTCGGTTCCGGCGGGAGTGATGAAATGCAGCACTCCGGTACCGACGTTGGCGACCCCCACGACGATGTCCGCCATGGGATTGCCGGCCAACGCCGACCGTCCGTGGCTCCTCTCCATGGACAGTCGTGGCTGAAGGGTGTCTTCATCGAGGTCCGACGTCACCCAGACGAAGCCGAGCTCCCGCGATATGGTGTTCGTGATTTGCACGCGCCACATGCGCTCGTTCAGATCGTTGATTTCCAGCCGCACCAGGAAGACGTCGCGGAGTTCGCGGGTCCACGTGGCCGTGCCCACGAGTGTCCCGAACTCGTCGGTGATCGGCGGCGGCGGCTCGTCCTCCGTGGCGGGTGGCACGGTCGTGAGCGCGCCCTTCCCCGCCCGCAGCTCGATCGTCGGGGCCGCCCCGCCGTGCGGTTCGCAGCCCGGCCCCAAGGCGATGAGACGAAGGAACATGGCCGGCTTGGCGGCGCCCACGTCGAAGGGGACCTGGTCGCTCGACGCGCCGGGGGCGAGACGGAGCGGTCCATCCTTGGGGAACATCTCGAATACGGCAGCCATGTTCTCACCCGTTTCGCTCGGTGGGGCCGAGTCGCAGGTCGTCCGTGGGCATCACCACGTGCCCAGAGGGACGATGTCGGCGTAGACGAGCCGTCCGGGCCCGTCGACCGCCGAGCCCGCCTCGCTCGTGGAGGGAGGATGCGTCTCGTACTCCTGGACGACGATGCGCTGGGGCCGTGTCCCGCTGGCAGGAATGTCCAGGTTGCGGATCTCGCCCAGCGCGGCGGTGGTACGGAAGACGGTGGTCCAGCCCGCGCTGCCGAGTTCCGCGGCGTCCGCGGGTGCGTCGGGCGGTTCGTGCCGCGCGGGAGCGTCCGCCGACCGGGCGGCGTCGAGGACCTGGAGCTCGGTGCGGACGACGTTCGTTCGGGGGCCGGACGGCCCGAGACCCTCGACGAGCACGGTGCCGTGCCCCGACGTACGGGTGACGACGAGCTTCCGGTGGGGAGGGAGTTGGATCGGCTCCGTCTGGACCGAAGGGGAGAGCCCCGGCACGCCGGGGACGGTGTGCGACTGATAGCGGGCGAGGCCGAGCCGGACGAACGGGAAATAGGAGGCTGCGACGACCGGCGACAGATCGATGTCGGCGTACCAGCGGTCGCCCTCCTCGTCGAACTGGACGGGGTACGCGATCACGTCCAGCGAGTGCTGCAGTTCAGGCAGGTCCATCAGTCGGCCGGCCGGTGCGTTGACGTGCTCCTGTGTGAGGACCGCCGGCGGGCTGCCGGTGTTCCAGATCGGGTCGCGCCCCGCGACGCTGATGTACCGGAGCGCGTCCCCCGGGGCCGCCGTGTCGGGCCAGGTGAGGACGGCGAGCGCTTCGTCCTCACCGGACGTGAACCAGGGGCGTTCGAGGAAGACCCGCAGACCGCCACCGTGGCGCCACCGGGTGAACGACCGTTGGCCGTCGGTCGTCCGTGTCCAGCGGAACGTCGGCACGGTGTACTGGAGCTTCGGTGCGGGCGGCCGCGCCGAACTCGGCACGTCCGTGGTCTGCAGGACCGCGCGGACGAGACAGGCGTCGGGGTTCGCCGCGGTGGCCCGTGGGAAGCAGTCCTGGAAGCGGGACAAACAGGTCACGGCGTGGGTGACACGGCGACGACGTGTGTCGGCGAACTCCTGACGGATCGTCGGGAGCGCCTCGTGCGACGGCGCGTGCCGGACGTCGTAGGCGCCCACGAACACCTGCCGCTTCCGCAGGATGGGTGGATCGGGCCGGAGGTCCTCGTGATCGGTCCACTCCGCGCGCAGGTCGAGACGTCCGGTGCTGCGGATGTCGAACTGCAGGGCGCCGGTGCCCAGGACGGTGCTGGTGTCCCCGGCGATCCGCTGGGGGGTCAGCCGACCGGTGGGGTCCTTCAGGGGCCGCTGCACGGCATGGACGAGGGTGACCGACCGCGACGGCGTGATGAGCCGGACCCGACCGTTGGTGATGTCCTGGAACGTCGCGGGGTTGCTGGGGTCGACGCCCAGCCAGGCGCCGATTCCGAAGATCTGGACGTCGCGGTTCTTCATACAGGTCGGGATGTCGAGCGTCACCTGCTCGGCGGGACCGAGAGCGACCGTGAGGGTCTCCTGGTTCAGGGATATCGTGCAGCCCGAAGCGGCTTCCACCAGACGCAGCGTGATCGACCGGATGTCCGGCCAGGTCCCCCTCCATACGGCGATCCTGGGCAGGCCGACGACGGTTCCCGGAGTGCCTGTCAACGGGTCGATCGGCCGGGGCCGCGCGTTGAGGACGATGTGCGAGGCGGCCGGGTCCGGCAGCCACGGCGGTACGACGGCGGCCTCGGGGAGAACGATGTAGGGCGGCGGCTCGCCGGCACCGCCTCCCGCCGGCACCGCCCCGGAGACGTCGCGCACATCGAGGTCCGCGCGTGTGGCGACCTTGAAGAGCTTGTTCACCTCGCTCATCGGCGCATGGAGACCCAGCGCCGAGTCGAACCTGGCCGCATGCTGCATCGCCAGTTCGAGCGAGCACTTGGGGGCCAGGAGGTGACGGAGGTCGAACGCCCGATGTCCGTGTGCGGCCGCGTAGGCGCTCACCGATGTGTCGCGGTCGCTCCGGATGACCATGTACTCCTGGGTCTCGCCGTCGGCCAGCACGCGGGTCGGTACGAGTTCCGGTGGCAGCAACGGTTCGAAGCGGTGGTGCGTGAAGATCTCGGACTGTTCCTCGGTGGGACCCGCCTCGTCGAAGCGCAGGCCGCCGCCCGCGAGGTCGGCGATCCGGACGCGCAGCCGGTACTGATGACCGAACCGCAGTTTCGGCAACGAACCCGGCTCGCATTCGACGACCGCTTCGAAGGGCGAGGGGGACGTCTCGGGCATCGTGTCGCCGGTGTCGACGACCCTCTCGGGCCGCTGCGCCACGAGGCTCCAACCGTCCCAGCGCACGACGGCCTGGTGGATGTACAGCGCGTCCTCGTCACCGCCACCCGTGGTCGCCGGATCGGGTCGTACGCACCCCTCTTCGAGCCGACCGCTGCCTGAGGAGTCCTGCCCGATCGACACCCCGCCGATCTTGTAGCGCACCCTCCTCCGGCACAGCGGATACCACCGGTCGGTCTCCACGTCCTGGATGTCCACCCGGTAGCCGCCCAGGAGGGAGTCCGCCGTCAGAGGAGAGGCGGTGAGACCCGCGGACGTCGCGCGCTCCCGAGCCCGCTGCAGCTGACGTTCGTGCTCCTGCTCGCGGTCCCGCTCGACGAGGGCGAATCCCGTGGAACGCAGGGCGGGCAGCGCACCGATGTCGGCCGTGGCCTCGGACGGCGGCTCGGCGCGGTCCGATGCGGCGGCGCCGACCATCCGCAGAGCGGCTCCGTCCACATCGAAGGGCATCACCTCGTACCGCGCGTTGCCGGACGGCGCCACACCGGTCCCCGCCAGGGGGAGCATCCCCTGCTTGAACTCGGTCGCCCCCGGCCTCGCGACGGACGCGCTGACGAAGCGCTTTCCGTCCAGAACGTAGGCCGTCCTCGGGGACAGATCGTCCTGGGCCGCGCCGCTCCAGCCGGTCGGCGGGGCGGAGTCCGGATTCGGCCAACGCGGGACGACACGCAGTTCCTTGCTCGCTCCCTGGGCCAGCTGGGAGGCCGGCACCGCCAGATCGACGAGCAGTCCGAGCGCGCGAAGCAGCAGGGGATGGTCGGCGAGGCGGGCGACGGTCTCGTGGAACTCGCGCTGCGCCGCCTCCGGGGAAGGGGCCGCCAGCGGAGTGAACGTGGACTCGTCGCGCTGGTAGAAGGCGTACGCGGCGGCGATGGCCGACCGGTGGACCGATCCGTTCACCGGTTCGCCGTCCACCGGTTCGCCGTCCAGCGGCGCGAGGCCGGCCTGCCACATCTCGCGGACACGCCTCAGTGCCATCCGAAGGTCGTGGTCGGTCTCCGGTGCGTCGTCGCTGTGCCTCAGGTGCGTGAGGGCCGTGGCCGTGTACGCCTCGCGTACTTCCGAAGCGGCCTCGGAAGCCGGGAACTCACGGACGCCGCGCCCGCCGTAGGAGGTCGGTTCATAGGGGCGTACGGGCATGTCGTCGGTGAACAGAGCCCGCCAGGCGGACAACTGCTCCACCAGGGAGAAGGCGAGTTCCTTCCCGTCGTCGGTGACGTGGGAAACGCGGTGCGAGGAGACCGGCTGCGAGCCGCGGAGGACGTCGAACCGGATCGCGGTCAGTCGCTGCGGCCAGCTCTGCATGCCGAAGTCCCGCACCTTCATGGTCGCCGCGGGACCGAGCAGGCGGGGCGTCAGCAGGACCGACAGCAGAGCCATCGGCTCGGAGTGACCGGTGATCGTCCTGGTCCTCCCGGCAGGGATCGCGGTCCACACGAACTGTCGTTGTGCAGGGGTCACCGGCATGAGTCACTCCCCTGAGAAGGCCCGGCAATAGGTGAGCCACGGGTACGAATCGCCCTGCTGTCCGAGCGCGGCCTCGATGGACGAGGCCTGCAGAGCCGCCGACAGCGCCTGCTCCGGGGCGGAGCCGAGACTGGGGCCGGGGAAGCTCTTGTGGCATTCGAGCGTGACCGAGGTGGACCAGAAGGTGAGGTCCACGGTGATGACGAGCTTGGCCGATCCATGCAGCACATTGGTCTGTACGTCGTAGGTGAGGCTGATCGTCAGCTCCACCGAGACCCTGATCAGCCCCAGGACCGACACGCTGCCGCCGATCCGCAGGTACCCGGTGATCTCGATCGAGCCACCCTGCTTGACGAACACGACACCGCCGAAGACGTGCACCTCTCCGGACGCGATCCCGAAGTTCATGGCGACGGCGGCGCCGAACTCGATGCCGCCCACGAACCTCTGCAGGCCCGCGTCGTCGCCGCCGGCGCTCACACCGAGTTCCAGGTAGCCGCCACCGCCGAATCCGGAGACCGTCACGAGGAACGGCCGTTCCCGTGTGGCGAACGCGAAGTCGATCACGATGGGCCGGTTCTCCAGCGACAGGGCGAGGCCGATCTCCAGGGCGAGGTTCTGGATGGCGAAGATGCCCATGCCGATCGTCGGGACGGCGATCGCGTACGTCGCCTTGATGCGGGTCGCCGACACGTCGATGCGCGGCCCTCCGCGTCCGGCCTGCGGAATGTGATCCGCCAGCGTCTTGACGAAGTTCAGCTTTCCCGCGAGCCGTGCGTCCGTCAGGTCGAACGTGAGGCCGGGACGCTGACCGGAGTGGGCGGTGAACTTCACGCCGCCGAACGTGAGGATGACGAGCGCGGAGGCGCGCGAGGGGATCTCCAGCGTGAAGTTCTTGATCTCACCCGTCGTGCTGAGGGTGGGCTGATTGCCGACGGTCTTCGAGACGACTTCGAGGAACACCGTCGAACTCGCTCCCGGGTAGAAAGGCCCCACGGGGTTGGACAGCGTCTCCGTCCAGGTCAGTGTCGCCGACGGTGCGGCGGGTATGTCGCCCCACACGATCCGCGGACGCGTGGTGATCCGGGAGACCAGGGCGCGGAGGGGGACGACGCCGAACACCTTGGCGTCCGCGTCGAAGAGATCTTCGGGACGCGGAGGGAACGGGCCGCCGGCGATCGGTCCCATGGTCCGCGAGATCTCGTTCACGGTCATGTTCGGCGCTGCCAGCATTCCCGTCCGTGCCCCGGCCGCGCCGAAGTTCAGCGCCTGCGGCTTCAGCAGACGGAACAGCACTTCCGGCGGCTGGGCACCCGGGGCGGTCAGAGTGAACGCCTTCGAGAACTCGGCGGGCACCGTCGACGTGGACCCGAGCAACTGGCGCACCGCCGGCAACGCCATCTCCAGCTGGGTCACCCGAGGGTAGAACCCCACCCCGTTAGGGGCGGGCGCCGCGCCGAGCCCGCCGAAGCTCATCGACAGGACCTCCTGCACGGCGCCCTGGAGGGGCTGGGTCGCCGACTGCATGGCGAGCGGGATCAGGCGTCCGACATCCGACTCCGGGCGCCCCATGTCGCGGTGGATGCCCGAGAGCGGTCCCCGCGCGTAGTCCTCGTCGAGGGATGCGGCGCTGGACGTGCCGGTCGCCGCGTCGTCGACGAACAGCAACGGCAGCCGGAGGTCGACGACTTCGCCGCCCGCCCGCGCGCGGGCGGTGAACTCCACCGTCGCCCCGCCCTGTGTCGGCCAGAAGCTCTTGCTGGCCAGCCAGACCGGTGCGTCCAGTTCCGTGATCTGCCGTGGTTCGATCGTGACGTCCTGGAAGGGGAACACCCGCTCGTGGGAGCCGCCGGCACCGATGCCGTACTGGCGGGCCGGCTCGGTGACGATCAGCACACGCTTCCTGCGCAGAGCCGCTGTCGCAGGAGACTGGTCAAACCTTCGTTCGGTCATCTCGACGTAGGACGCGCGGTGTCCGAAGGGGAACAGCGCACCGCGCGTGAGGACCCGGACGTAGTAGTCCCGACCCATGGAGGCCTGGTGGCTCCAGTCCAGCGTCGGCCAGCTGGCCGACGCCGAGAACCACGCGCCGTACGCACTCAGGATGAGCCGGTCGACCGTCACGGGCCGGTCCGGGTACTGCACCGCGAGCGCGGCTATCGTCGCGACGTACTGCCCCAAGGGGGTCGCCAGCGCGGACTCGTTGGCCAGGGCCTTGGCGGGCTTCACCGCGAAGGTCTCGGCACCTCCGGGTCCCGTGATCCGGCTGTGCCACATTTCGGTCGTGCCGTCGCCGCTCGGCGCGGGCAGGGCGCGGTGCGTGCAGCGCGCACCCGGCGGCAGGGAGAGGAGCAGGCGCCAGGGCAGCTCCAGCGTGCTCGCCGGCTGCCCCGAGGTCGACGGTCCGGCGATCAGGGTCAGGCGTTCCATCGCGCTCAGCACTCCGTCGACGGTGAGCGGGACGGGATCCTGCCCCACGGCGAAGCGCAGACGTGACGGGCCCGCCAGACGGGCCTGGCTGGACGTTCCGGATTCGAGCACCGTCTCGGTGACGTGCTGTGGAGGAAGTTCCACGATCAACTGGGCGCCGGAGTGATCGGCCACGAGCTCGATCACTCCGTCGGAGCGCACGCGTTCCCTGAGACCGGTGCCCGTGACGGTGAGGGCGACGAGGTCCTCGGGGCGCAGAGCGTGGTAGCCCTGCGTGTCGGCCCAGATGTCGACCAGCTGCCAGTCGGACCACACACGATCGAACCACCGGTGCATCAACGCCACGCCTGCCCACACGGCGAACACGTCGGTGCGCTCACCGCCCGAGGACACCGCGGCGAGGTGGGTGGGCGTGCCGCCGTCCGCCGTGAGGTCTCCGCCCAGATCCTCCCAGTTCGGCGGCTCCGTCCCCGAGTTGTGCCACAGACCCTTGCTGCCCACGGTGAAGAGATTCCGGTCCGTCGCGGCGAAGCGGTGGGCCGGCTGCCCGTCCTCGGGTGCCGTTCCGAGCTCGTCCCACTCCGCCGACCAGCCCGCCGCGAAGCGGCGGCGCAGGAAGCGCTGCCGCTGTACGTCGGACACGAGGAGTTCGAACGCGCCGGCCGTCCCGGCTACGGCCTGGAGGGGGCCGGAGGCCCGAAGTCCCGGGCGGAGCAGGCCCGCCCCGCCGTTCATCTGCCAGTGCACGATCTCCGAGCCGTCGCCGTCGTGGAAGAGGACGTGCAGGGCTTCGGGGCCGGTCGCCACGGCCGCGCCACCGTACGGAGCGGAGCGCCCGGTGAGTGTCTCCCGCGGCGTCCACTGCGCCCAGCGCTCGTCGGCGAAGCGCCTGTGCACCAGTTCGCGTCCGCCCGCGACGGCGAACAGCTCGATCCGTCCGGGGCCGGACGACGTGGCGGTCAGCCACGCGGAGCCGTCCGGTGCCCGGGGTGACGACCACGGACGGCCGAGGGGGCGCCACGGCCCCCATACTCCGTCCACTCCGTCGAACGTCTTGTGCCACACGCCGCCGTCGTCGGCACCGAGAAATACGTCGATCCGACCTGGCTCGGAGGAGCAGGCGGCAAGTGCCCGCAGTGCGTGGGTCTTCATCGGTCGTGACCTCGTGCTGAGGTGGCGAGCGTCAGAGGAGACCTGGGCCGGGTCCGCTTCCCTCGGGCTGCTGAAAACGCCACCGACGGCTGCTGCGATACGGATGGCTCTTCCGGCTGATCTCCGGGCGTCTGATCCTCGGGCGTCGACGTGATCGTCGTGCAATGCCGGAAGTGCGACTTGGAAGGCGCTGAATCCCCACTGCCCATTTTCGCGCGCGGTGGTCGAAAGGACAACCCCGGCCCCGAGGCGGGCAGATGTCACATTCCGTGACGCCGCTTTCCGATCGGATCAGACGATGATGAACGGAGGCATGGTCGCGAAGCAGTTGTGGATCATGAAGTTTCCCTGCACCTTCGCGATGTTCTTCATCGCCGCCGTGGTGTTGACACCATTGGTGTAGAACCACCACAGGTAGTTGGTCTCGTAGGCCCAGGCACCGTCGTAGTCCCAGTTCGAGTCCGCGCCGCTGCCCGTGTAGATCGACCAGGACGGGAAGTTGGCGTTGTGCCCCTTGCCTCCCATGTGCCTGGCCTCGTGGAGGAGCGTGGACGCCCGTTCCGCGACCACGGTCGTGTACCAGAAGTCCTTGTAGAGCTCCACCCGGTCGTCGACCAGCGGCCCGTGCTCGGCGTGCGCCGCCGCCGTGCCGTTGCCGCAGAGGGCACGGAGGTCGTCGATGTTCTCCCGTACGTACCTTCGGGCGAAGTTGAGGATCGGGGCGGTGTACGCGTCGTTCTCCCAGTCCGGCGCCGAGTAGGTGAGCGCGTACAGAGCGGTGAACGTACGGGCCAGGGGCAGGTTCGTGTTGTACGGGTCCTCGTATCCCCAGCCGTTGTGCCATGTCGGGGCGGCCGAGGAGTCCTTGAAGCCGTAGGTGTTCCAGAAGAAGTCCACCATCGCCTGACTGGCGATCAGAGGGCCGTAGAAGTCGTCGCCGCTGAGGGCCATGCTCGGTACGGTGGCTCCGCACACTGCCATGTCCGTCACTTCCCAACCTGTGCGGTCGCGGTGGTGAGCACCGCTATCGGGTGCGAACTGCTCTCGCGTGATGCGGATGCGAACCGCTATCGCGTGATGCTCGGCGGCGAGATGTCCTCTCCGGCGCCGGGGTTGTTGACGTAGGTGCCGCCCTCGGGCTGGGGAACGTCCTCGATCCGTAGCCGGCGGATTTCCAGCAGGTCGTGGTCCTCCGGCGCGATGCGCTCCCGGAGCTGCTCCTCGTACGCTCCGCCCAACTCCTGAAGCGCGGCGACGGCTGCTGCTCTGACCGTTCGGTTCTCGTGGCCGACCGCTGCCAGCAGGCTCTCAGCGGCGCCGGCGGAGCCGTCCGCGGCGAGCCGCGCCAGTCCTTCGACGGCCACCATGCGGATGACGACCTCGCGGGCCACGGTGCTGAAGCCGTGGCCGTCGGCGGTCCCGCGTTCCGGTGGCAGTCCGGCCGCCACGACGGCCTGCAGGAAGTCCACCAGCGCGCCGTCGCGGATATCCGTGGCGACCTGGGCCAGCGAGATCCGCTCCAGGTAGGCGTCTTCCGGCAGCTCCCGTGCGGCCTCCGCGAGAGTCCGTGCGACCTCCGCGGCGGGCTGCGAGCGCACCAGGTCGAGCGCCTCCTGGTACGACCTCTCGGCTTGCGGCCCCGACGCCGACATGCGGCTGACGGCGAGGCGCAGGCCATCGGGAACGTCGCCGGTCCCGTTGAGCGGGAACTCGCTGCGGCGTCCTCGTAGGGCGAAGGACGGGTTCTCCACGGGGTATGCCCGACCGGATTGCGGGGGCGGGAATTCTGATCCGTCGGACGGTGTCATAGCGACCCCTGTCTCGAATTCAACATTTCTACAAGCCGGTTCACTCGACATCAGATTGGCATGGGCGGCGGAGGCGCGCACCCGAATGGGCGGTCCGCCGAGATGCCCGGCACCGGGCCGCGCAGTACGCTGGGCGCACTGGGCACTGTGCGCCCAGCGGCGGGGAGACCGGCGGGGGCGAGGGCGCAGGACAGGGCGGCCGTGCGAGACGCGGGCCGATACGCCGGACCGAGCCGACAGGCCGGAACAGGAAGTGCCGCCATGGCTGTACACACCGCTCTTCCCGTTTTCTCGGACTTCGTCGATGCGTTGTACGCGGCCGAGTTCGATACGTACCACTCCCGTCCGGACGCCAAGGTGAGGGATTCCGAGGCGTTCGAGGAAATGCGTCGCCATCTGATCGAGCGGAACGCCGGAATGGGGGCGGTGTACTCCTTCGCGGAATCCGACGGTGACATCGTCGACTGCGTACCCGCCGAGCGGCAGCCCGGCCTGGCGAGGACCGGGGCCGAGCTGCTGGCGACGCCGGCGGATCCGCCCTCCGCACCGCAGGCGTACGCGGATCTCCCGGAGTTCGTGACGGAGCCGCCGCAGTCGCCCCCGCCGCAGTTGAGGGCCGACCGCCGCGACCCCTACGACAACCAGATGCTGTGTCCGGAGGGCACCGTCCCCATTCTGCGGCTCACCTTGGAACAGCTCGTCAGGTTCCCCACGCTGGAGGACTTTCTGCGCGGTGGTCTGCAGGTACGGCGTGACGAGCAGGGAGTGGTGAGCCTGGCAGGGAAGTTCTGGGGAAACGCCTACGACACCCGTGACAACCTCGGCGGCGCCAGCGGGGTCAACGTGTGGGCGCCGTTGGTGTTCGGCGTCGAGTCCTCGGCGTCGCAGCAGTGGTTCACGTCGGGCACCGGCTCGAGCCCGTTCCAGTCCGTGGAGTGCGGCTACCGGCTGGGACCGCCCTTCGACAACAGGCCGCGGCTGTTCGTGTTCTACACGCCGGACACCTACGCCTCCCTCTGCTACAACGACTGGCATCCCGGTACGTGGGTCTACCGGACGGGCGCCTCGCACGTCCTCGGGACGGCGCTCACGGCTTCCCAGCCGGGTGCGCCCGTGCAGTACCGCATGGGCTTCTTCCTGACCGGCGGAGCGTGGTGGTTCAGCATCGGCGGCGACTGGATCGGCTACTACCCGGCCACCCTGTTCGGCTCCGGCACGCTGGCGACCAAGGCGGCAAGCGCCGGTTTCGGCGGCGAGGTGGGCGGGATCGGATCGTTCCCCGCGATGGGCTCGGGCAAGAAGCCGCCCGCGGGCTACGGGCTGGCCGCGTACCAGCACGACGTGATCGTGGCCCGGCCAACGGGCGCCGAGTCCGCCAACCTGGCGCCCGAGCCCACCTCCGCGAACTGCTACGGCGTCGACGTGACGAACCACTCCGGGTCGGCGTGGGGCAGTTACCTCTTCTTCGGTGGCCCGGGCGGACTCAACTGCTGACCCGCGCCGGGTGGTTCCTGCCTCGGACCTCTCCTCAGGGTCCGGACCGCCACGTCAGGGGAGGGCAGGGACGCGGCCCGGGCCGAGTGACTCGATAGCCTGGGGAAATGCTTACCGAAGTGACAGCGACCCGCTATGTCACGCCCTTGCGTGAGGGCGGCTCGCTTCCCGGGATCGTCGAGGCCGACGACCTCGGCACCTATGTCATGAAGTTCACCGGCGCCGGCCAGGGACGCAAGACCCTGGTCGCCGAGGTCATCTGCGGGCAGCTCGCCCGTCGGCTCGGTCTGCGGGTGCCCGAGCTCGTCACCATTCAGCTCGACCCCGTCATCGGACTCTCCGAGCCCGACGAGGAGGTGCAGGAGCTGCTCAAGGCGAGCGGCGGGCTCAATCTGGGCATGGACTACCTCCCCGGCTCGCTGGGCTTCGACCCGCTGGCGTACGAGGTGGACCCCGTCGAGGCCGGCAAGGTCGTCTGGTTCGACGCGGTGATCAACAACGTCGACCGTTCCTGGCGGAACCCGAACATGCTCGTCTGGCACGGCGACCTGTGGCTCATCGACCACGGCGCCACCATGATCTGGCACCACAACTGGCCTGGCGCCCAGGCGTCCGCCGCCAAGCCGTACGACGCCTCCGACCACGTGCTCGCCCGCTACGCGCCGGACATCACCGCCGCGGCCGCCGCACTGGCCCCGCTCGTCACCCGCGAGCTGCTCGACGAGATCGCCGCAGACGTGCCCGACGAGTGGCTCGTCGACGAGCCCGGCTTCGACAGCACGGACGAGGTGCGCGCCGCCTACGTCGCGGCGCTGCTGCCGCGCGCCGCCACCATCCACGAGCGGATCACGCTCGGCCCCCGGACCGAGAGCCGGCCGCAGCAGCCGCCGGGCTGGCTCGCCGAGCGCCTCGCGCCCCGGACGCACTCCACCGAGAAGGACAGCACCCCGTGACCGACCGTGATGTCTTCGAGTACGCGCTGCTGCGCGTGGTGCCGCGGGTCGAGCGCGGTGAGTGCTTCAACGCGGGCGTGGTCGTCTACTGCCGCGCCCGCTCCTACGTGGCCGCCCGTACGCACCTGGACGAGGCGAAGCTGTCGGTGCTGGACCCGGCGGCCGACGTGACCGGGGTGCGGGCAGCCCTGCGCGCGGTCGAGGGGGTCTGCCTGGGGGGTGACGCCGCCGGCCAGGCCGCGGGTGACGACGCCGGACGGCGCTTCCGCTGGCTGATCGCGCCGCGCTCCACGGTCGTCCAGCCGGGGCCGGTCCACACCGGCCTCACCACCGACCCGGAGGCCGAGGTGGAGCGGCTGCTCGACCTCCTCGTGCGCTGAGCGCCCTCGCCGCGCCCGAGAGATCGCCCCGCCTCGCCCGACGGATCGCCCCGTCCCGCCCGGCCGAGCCCGCCCGTGCCGAGCGGCCGGGCGGGCCGCGCGTCTCCGTGCCCGGCGACGGGGAGTGACCGGGTGCACCCGGTGGGCCGTTGACACCGGGTGCCAGGGCTTCTAGCGTCTCGTTCTGCGGACGATACTAAGCGGTCGCTCATGTGCGGGACGCAGGAGCGGGTGACCGGTTCGACCGCGACCAGGGACGATCCAAGGGCGAGGAGAACCAAGCATGTCCACCACCGAGCAGCGCGTAGCCGTCGTCACGGGTGCCGCACGGGGTATCGGGGCCGCCACGGCGCTCCGCCTCGCGGCCGAGGGCCGCGCCGTCGCCGTACTCGACCTCGACGAGGCGGCCTGCAAGGACACCGTCGAGAAGATCACCGCTGCGGGCGGCACCGCCCTCGCGGTCGGCTGCGACGTCTCCGACGGCGCCCAGGTGGAGGCAGCCGTCGCGCGCGTCGCCGCCGAGCTCGGCGCGCCGACGATCCTCGTCAACAACGCGGGTGTGCTCCGCGACAACCTGCTCTTCAAGATGTCGGAGTCCGACTGGGACCTCGTCATGAACGTGCACCTCAAGGGTGCCTTCCTGATGGCGAAGGCCTGCCAGAAGCACATGGTGGACGCGGGCTTCGGCCGGATCGTCTCGCTCTCCTCCTCCTCGGCCCTGGGCAACCGCGGCCAGGCCAACTACTCGGCCGTGAAGGCCGGTCTCCAGGGCCTCACCAAGACCCTCGCCAAGGAGCTCGGCAAGTTCGGCATCACCGCCAACGCCGTCGCCCCGGGCTTCATCGTCACCGAGATGACCGCGCAGACCGCCGAGCGCGTCGGCATGGGCTTCGAGGACTTCCAGGCCGCCGCCGCGTCCATGATCCCGGTGCAGCGGGTCGGCCGCCCCGAGGACGTCGCCAACGCGATCGCCTTCTTCGCCGGCGACGACGCCGGCTTCGTCTCCGGCCAGGTCATGTACGTGGCCGGCGGCCCGCTCAACTGACGACCGGCATCGAGAGGAGCACGGCAGACATGACCGCACAGGAACGGCCGGAACCGTCCGGCAAGGTCGCCCTCGTCACCGGCGCCAGCCGGGGCATCGGCTACGGCATCGCCGAGGCGCTCGTCGCCCGCGGCGACCGGGTCGTCATCACCGGACGCGGCGAGGAGGCCCTCAAGGAGGCCGTGGAGCGCCTCGGCGCCGACCGGGCGATCGGCGTCCCCGGCAAGGCCCACGACGAGGCGCACCAGGCCGCCGCCGTGGAGGCGGCGATGGACGGCTTCGGCCGGGTGGACTTCCTGATCAACAACGCCGGTACGAACCCGGTCTTCGGCCCCATCGCCGACCTGGACCTCGGGGTGGCCCGCAAGGTCTTCGAGACCAACGTGGTCTCCGCGCTCGGCTTCGCCCAGCGGACCTGGCACGCCTGGCAGAAGGAGCACGGCGGGGCGATCGTGAACATCGCCTCGGTCGCCGGTGTCTCCGCCTCGCCCTTCATCGGCGCGTACGGAATCAGCAAGGCCGCGATGATCAACCTGACCATTCAGCTGGCCCATGAATTCGCCCCGCTCGTGCGGGTCAACGCGATTGCCCCGGCGGTCGTGAAGACGAAATTCGCGCAGGCGCTGTACGAGGGCCGGGAGGCGGAGGCCGCCGCCGCCTACCCGCTGGGCCGGCTCGGCGAGCCCGAGGACATCGGTGGCGCGGCCGCCTTCCTCACCTCGTCCCAGTCGGAGTGGATCACCGGCCAGACCCTCGTGGTCGACGGCGGGATTTTCCTGAACGCCGGAGTCGGGTGACCGATAATCGGACACTTTCCGGATTTCGTGTCCGGATTGAACCCGGTTATACGTCGAATGCCTCAAGTGCCCCGTCAGGCTCGAACATTGACCTGACGGGGTGCTGCGGTATCGTCGGCCGACCCGTGGCTGAACGAGGAGCGTGCACGTGTTCAACCGGACCAGTCTGCAGGCCGCTGCAGCCCTTGTGTCCATATCCCTGGTAACCGGATGCAGTGTCTTCTCTGACAGTGATTCGGCCGGGGATCAGAGAATCGTCGTCGGTACGACGAGCTCTCCCACCACGCTTGACCCGGCTGCCGCCTGGGACAATTCCTGGGAGCTCTTCCGGAATGTCTTCCAGACCCTGGTGAGTTTCCCGACGGGCAGCACGACCCCGGATTCCGACGCCGCGGACTGCAAGTTCTCGGACACCTCCAGCCGGGTCTTCGAGTGCAAGCTCCTGGAGGGCCTCACGTTCTCCAATGGGCACAAGCTGGACGCAAAGGCCGTGCAGTACTCGATCGAGCGCATCCGCACGATCAACCACAAGGGCGGCCCGAACGGCATGCTCGGCTCGCTCGACAAGATCGAGACCGTCGGCGACCGGACCATCGTCTTCCGGCTCAACAAGTCGGACGCCACCTTCCCGATGGTCCTCGCCACGCCGGCGATGTCCCTCGTGGACCCGGCCGAGTACCCGGCCGACCGGCTCCGCACGGACGGCAAGCTCACCGGCTCGGGGCCGTACGTCCTCGACTCGTACACCGAGCGCGAGTCGGCGGAGCTGACCAAGAACCCCACGTACAAGGGCTTCGCCGACCGTAAGAACGGCGGCGTGACCATCCGGTACTTCGACGAGTCCGAGGCGATGGTCGCCGCGCTCAAGAAGAAGGAGATCGACGCCACCTACCGCGGCCTCACCGCCGAGGAGGTCATCGAGCTCCAGGACGACAAGCCCGAGAACCAGGGCCTGCAGATCGTCGAGTCGACCGGCGCCGACATCCGCTACCTGGTCTTCAACACCCAGGACCCCACGATCGCCAAGCCCGCGGTCCGCAAGGCCATCGCCCAGGTCGTCGACCGCGACGAACTGGTCAGCAAGGTCTACCAGGGCACCGCCGAGCCCCTGTACTCCATGGTGCCCAAGGGAATCGCCGCCCACACCACCAAGTTCTTCGACCGCTTCGGCGACCCGGACGCCAAGAAGGCCAAGAAGATCCTCCGCGAGGCCGGCATCACCGAGCCCGTCGAGCTGAAGTTCTGGTACACGACGGACCGCTACGGCTCATCGACGGCCGCCGAGTTCAAGGAACTCAAGCGCCAGCTGGAGGAGACCGGCCTCTTCGAGGTCGCCATCGAGGGCAAGCCCTGGAAGGACTTCCAGGCGGGCTACCAGAAGGGCGAGTACCCGGTCTTCGGCCGCGGCTGGTTCCCCGACTTCCCGGACCCGGACAACTTCGTGGCGCCGTTCGTCGGCAAGGAGAACGTCCTCGGTACGCCGTACCTGAGCCCCAGGATCACCGGCGAACTGCTCCCGAAGTCCCGCCGTGAGAGCGATCGCGGGACCGTCACGGACGAGTTCGTGGAGGCCCAGGAGATCATGGTCCAGGACGTCCGGCTGCTGCCCCTGTGGCAGGGCAAGCTGTACATCGCGGCCCGTGACGACATCGGCGGCGGCGAGGGCGCGCTCGACCCGCAGACCGTCATGCAGCTCTGGGAGCTGAGCCGCCGGGCCAGCTGGTAGGACCCGGGGCCGGCGGGGAGCCGGGAGCCTGTGGGGGCCACTGTCAGTGGCCCCCGGTAGGTTCGTGGACGGAGTAACAGGAACGTCCACCGGAGGTTGTTGACCGTGACCGACACCAGCATGCTGCCCGAGTCCTGGCGGGGTGTTCTCGGCGAGGAGCTGCAGAAGCCGTACTTCGCGCAGCTCACCGAGTTCGTCGAGGAGGAGCGCGCCAAGGGACCGGTCTTCCCGCCGAAGGACGAGGTGTTCGCCGCCCTCGACGCCACCCCGTACGACAAGGTGAAGGTCCTGATCCTCGGTCAGGACCCGTACCACGGCGAGGGGCAGGGTCACGGTCTCTGCTTCTCGGTCCGGCCCGGGGTGAAGACCCCGCCCTCCCTGCGGAACATCTACAAGGAGATGCAGGCCGAGCTCGGCCACCCCGTCCCGGACAACGGCTATCTGATGCCGTGGGCCGAGCAGGGCGTCCTCCTGCTCAACGCCGTGCTGACCGTCCGCTCCGGCGAGGCGAACTCGCACAAGGGCAAGGGCTGGGAGAAGTTCACCGACGCGGTGATCACCGCCGTCGCCTCGCGTCCCGACCCCGCCGTCTTCGTCCTCTGGGGCAACTACGCCCAGAAGAAGCTGCCCCTCATCGACGAGGAGCGGCACGTGGTGGTCAAGGGCGCCCACCCCTCGCCGCTCTCGGCGAAGAAGTTCTTCGGATCGAAGCCCTTCACCCAGATCGACGGGGCCGTCGCGGCCCAGGGACACGAGCCGATCGACTGGCGCATCCCCGACCTCGGCTGAGCCTCGGCCCGATCCGGCCCCGGTGCGGCTAGCGTCGGCTCTCCCAGTGGGTGAGCGGGTGGAGGTCGCGGTGACCGAGCAGCAGCAGGTGTCGGACGACGGGGTCATGACCAGGATCGGGCAGGCGATGATGCTGCTCCACGGCGGCGACCGCGAGGAGGCACGCAACCGCTTCGGACTGCTCTGGCAGCAGATCGGCCCGGACGGGGACCCCCTGCACCGGTGCACCCTCGCGCACTACATGGCGGACGCCCAGGACGACCTCGACACCGAGCTGGCCTGGGACCTGCGGGCCCTCAGCGCGGCGGAGGGGCTCGCGGAGGAGCGGCTGGCCGAGCACGGCTCCGCTGTCGCCCTCCGGGCGCTGTACCCCTCGCTCCACCTCAACCTGGCCGCCGACTACGTCAAACTCCAGCGGCCCGACGCCGCGCGGGTCCATCTGGACCGGGCCCGCGCCGCCTCGGACCACCTCGACGACGACGGCTACGGGAACGGTGTGCGGGCCGCGATCGAGCGCCTGGAGCTGCGGCTTCGGGGAATGTGAGGGCCGGGGGTCTGCGCAGGCCGCTCGCCCCGGAGCCTCAGCGGCCGTACGTGCCGTGGCAGATGCGTGACGGGTCGCTGCCGGGCGCCCAGCCGCCGTACCGCTCACCCAGGTCGCAGACGTCCGTCCGGGAGACCGGCAGCTTCTTCGGCAGCTCGGCCGGGCCCGCCGGCAGTCCGGGCAGCGGCGGCCGGGTCTCCGGGCGCGGACGCTCACGCTGCCGCGGTACGGACTCGGGGCGCGGCGCCTCCGGACGGGCTGGAGCCGCTGTCCGCCGGCGCATCTCGGGCGAGGGTGTCGCCCGGGGCGTGGCGGACGGTGGGGGAGCGGGGAGCGCCGCTTCTAAGGCTTCGAGGGCCGGCCCCTCGACGATCTGAGGGGCCACGCCCTGGCCGGGGCGTACGGTCTCCGCGGCGGGCGCGGGGTTGGGCGCCGTCGGCGGGGTGTCCACCGAGACGCAGCCCGCGAGGGCGACCACGGCCGCCCCGACCAGGATCTTCGCTGTTGTTCGGGTTCCATGCACCCGCGCAACTCTGCTGGCCCGGCGGTGATCTTCGCGCCCCTACCGGAGGGGAATGCCCCGCACGGGTGAGCGGCGCGGGACCGGCCTTGACCCCGTCGGCGCGCCGACGGGTATGCGGTCCCGGTCATGCGGTCATGCGGCCGTGCGGCCGTGGGATCACGCGGTCACGCGGTCGCGTGGTCGGATCCCGATCGGTCCGCGGGGCGTGGACGCTCAGTCTCCGGTCGCGCCGTCGATCCGCTCCCGGACGAGGTCCGCGTGGCCGTTGTGCCGGGCGTACTCCTCGATCATGTGCAGATAGATCCAGCGCAGGTTGTACTGCTTCCCGCTGTGGTGCTCGCCCTCGCCCAGGTCGTCGAGACCGCGCGTGGCGGCCACGGTGCGGGCGTGGGCGATCGCCGCCTGCCAGGTCGCGTGGGCCTCCTCGTAGGTGTCCTCGTCGGTGAGGTGGAAGTCCCGGTCGCGGTCCTCCTCGGTCGAGTAGACCCAGCCCGCCT
This sequence comes from Streptomyces sp. CB02980, assembly GCF_014451325.2. Taxonomy (GTDB): domain Bacteria; phylum Actinomycetota; class Actinomycetes; order Streptomycetales; family Streptomycetaceae; genus Streptomyces. Next base: position 78,801 of record NZ_JACSCH020000008.1, read on the forward strand.
TCTCGCCGGCCAGGACGTTGCGGAACCAGCCGTTCTCGACCTCCGCCATGTGGCGGACGAGGCCGAGCAGGCTGAGCTCCGACGGCGGGGCGGACAGGGTGCGCAGCTGGGTGTCGTCGAGCCCCTCGCACTTCCTCGCGAGGGTCACGCGATGGAAGTCGAGCCACTGCTCCAGCGCCTCGCGCTCGCCCGAGGTGGTGGACGGATCGACGCGGGGGGTGGTGTCGGTGCGTTCGGTGGTCATGCGCGGCATCGTCCCCCACGATCACCGGCCGCGCCAGTGCTTTCCCCGGGCCCCGGGCCGGTACCGCCGCCGAGCATGCCGCGCAGCAACTCGTCGAAGCCGGTGCGCAGTTCCGCGCGGCTCGGCACGGCCGCGTGGAAGGAGCCGGCGGCGCAGGAGAACATCAGCCCCTCGCACCAGGCGATGAGGGAGAGCGCGTGACGCTCGGGCTCGGGCGAGCCGGCCGCCGCCGTCATCGCGACCAGGGGGCCGTGGAAGACGGAACCGGCGGCGTCGAAGAAGGCGCGGAGCTCGGGGCGGCGGGTCGCCTCCAGGGCCAGCTCGTAGCGGGAGACCAGCAGGGCGCGGTGATCGGTGAGATAACGGTGCAGGGCGAGGGAGAGCGCGTCCACGAGGGTGTCGGTGTCGATGGGCACCCCCTCAAGGGCCCCGTCCGGCGCCCCGTCCGGTGCCCTGTCCCGTGTCCCTTCCGTCGCCCCGGGTCCGGCGGCGCCCGGCAGCTCGTCCGGGGTCAGGACCTGGGACTCCAGCTGTACCTGACGTCGTACGGCCGTCTCCAGGAGGGCCTGCCGGGTGCGGGCGTGGTTCGACGTCGATCCCTGTGGCAGTCCCGCCCGTTCGTCCACCGCCCGATGGGTCAGGCCCCGCATGCCGCGCTCCACGAGGAGGTCGAGGGCGGCGTCGCCGATCCGGTCCGCACGGGAGGCGGGGGAGCCGGAGGAACCGGGAGCGCCGGAAGCGCCCGGAGCGCCGGAAGCCCCGGGGGATCCGGCAGCGCCGGGAGGGGCGGCGGAGGGCGTCGCTGAGGTCATGAGGACAACCTACAGCCGGCCACTACCTGCATCACTACATCTGTAGTACGGTCATGCCGACGGATGTACTACACCTGTAGTTCCCCGATCCGAGGAGCAGCCATGGAACAGCACCGTGCCGTCGTCGTCGGCGCCGGCATCGGCGGACTCACCGCCGCCGTCGCCCTCCACCTCGGCGGCTGGCAGGTCACCGTCCTGGAGCGGGCCGCCGACCTCGCCCCCGTCGGCGCCGGCATCGGACTCGCCCCCAACGCCCAGCGCGCCCTGGACGTCATCGGCCTCGGCGACCGCGTCCGCGCCCTCGCCGCCTGGCAGGGAGACGGCGGCATGCGCGCCCCCGACGGCCGCTGGCTCGCCCGTACCAACGCCAAGGCCGCCGCCGCGCGCTTCGGCGGGCCGCTCGTCCTCCTCCACCGGGCGACCCTCGTCGACATCCTCACCTCGGCCCTCCCCGACGGGGCCGTCCGCACCGGAGCGGCCGCCACGCTCGTCGACCCCGGCGACGACCACCGCCCCGCCCGCCTCGCCACCCCCGACGGAGAGATCGAGGCCGCGCTCGTCGTCGCCGCCGACGGCATCCGTTCCGCGGCGCGGCACGCCCTCTTCCCCGGGCACCCCGGCCCCCGGTACGCCGGGTGCACCACCTGGCGAGTCGTCGTCCCGGCCCCCGAGCGGCCGTTCGCGCCGCACGAGACCTGGGGCGCCGGACGCCTGTGGGGGACGCAGCCGCTCAAGGACGGCAGGATCTACGCGTACGCGATGGCGGCCGCCCCCGCCGGCGGCCGGGCGCCCGACGACGAGAAGGCCGAACTCCTGCGCCTGTTCGGCGACTGGCACCACCCCGTCCCCGAGATCCTCGCCGCCGCGGACCCCGCGCAGGTCCTCCGCCACGACGTCCACCACCTGCCCGACCCGTTGCCGGCCTTCCACCGGGGCCGGGTCGCGCTCCTCGGCGACGCCGCGCACGCGATGATGCCGAGCCTCGGCCAGGGCGGAAACCAGGCGATCGAGGATGCTGTCGTCCTCGCCCACCACGCCGGCCCCGCGGCCGACGCCCACCACACCGGCCCCGCACCCGACTTCGTCCCGAGCCGAGCCCTCGCCGCGTACACCGCCGACCGCCTTCCCCGTACCACCGCCATCGTCCGCAGGGCCGCCCGCACCGGAGCCGTCACCCTGCTCGCGGCCCGCCCCGCCGTCGCGCTGCGCGCCACGCTCGTCAGCGCGGTCTCCCGGTTCGGCCCGGGGCTCGTCCTGCGCGGTTTCGACGGCATCGCCGACTGGCGGCCGCCGGTGGCCCCGGCCCGGTCCGCGTAAGCTGACCAGCGCGAACGGCCCACCCCTACAGGGCCTGGGGACACGACAAGGGAGAACCCGTGAAGGTTGGCTGCATCGGACTCGGCGACATCGCGCAGAAGGCCTACCTTCCGGTCCTCGCCACCCTCCCCGGGGTCGAACTCCACCTCCAGACCCGCACCCGCTCCACACTCGACCGGGTCGCCGACACCCTCCACCTGCCCGCCGCGCAGCGCCACGGCGACCTCGACTCGCTGCTCGCCGCCGGACTCGACGCCGCCTTCGTCCACGCGCCGACCGCCGCGCACGCCGAGATCGCCGGCCGGCTCCTGGACGCGGGCGTCCCCACCTACGTCGACAAGCCCCTCGCCTACGAGTACGCCGAGTCCGAGCGGATCGTGGAACTGGCCGAGAAGCGCTCGGTCGGGCTCGCCGTCGGCTTCAACCGGCGCCTCGCCCCCTCGTACGCCCAGTGCGCCGAGCACCCGCGCGAGCTGATCCTCCTTCAGAAGAACCGCATCGGCCTGCCCGAGGACCCCCGCACCTTCGTTCTCGACGACTTCATCCACGTCGTCGACACCCTGCGGTTCCTCCTCCCCGGCGAGATCGAGCACGTCGACGTGCGCGCCCGGATCCGCGAGGGGCTCATGCACCACGTCGTGCTCCAGCTCTCCGGCGACGGGTTCACCGCCATCGGCATGATGAACCGGATGAACGGCTCCACCGAGGAGATCCTCGAGGTCTCCGGGCAGGACACCAAGCGCCAGGTCGTCAATCTCTCCGACGTCGTCGACCACAAGGGCCAGCCGACCCTGCGGCGGCGCGGCGACTGGGTGCCGGTGCCCCGCCAGCGCGGCATCGAGCAGGCCGTACTGGCCTTCCTCGACGCCGTACGCGACGGGCGGGTGCTCAGTGCCCGGGACGCCCTGCAGACCCACGAGCTGTGCGAGCGCGTCGTGCGCGAGGCGCTGACCCAGGCCTCCTGAACGCGCCCGCGCCCTCGGCGGCGCACACCGCGCCCACCACGGCGAGCGCCCCGTACAAGGGCCAGTCGCCCCAGCGGACGTAGCCCGTCGTCGAGTCGGAGAGCGGCAGCTCGCGGACGGCGACGGCGCTCGCGTCCGTACCGAGCACGGGCCCGATCCTGCGCCCGTCGGGGCCGTACGCCGCGCTGACCCCGGTGAGGGTCGCGTGCGCGACGGGCCGGCCCGTCTCCGCGGCCCGCAGTGCCGCAAGGGACGCGTGCTGGGCGGGCGCCCAGCTCTCCTGGAAGGTGCTGGTCGACGACTGGACGACGAGGAGCCCGGCCCCGTTCCGCACGAGGTGCCGGCTCATGTCGGGGAAGGCGGACTCGAAGCAGATGAGCGGGCCGATCAGCGGTTCCCGGGCGCTGCCGCCGGTGACGTCCCCGCTGCCGTCGCGCGTACCGTCCCCGCTGTCGGCGCCCGTGGCGGGCAGCCTCATCACGACCGGTATGGTGCCCCGCCGGCGGTCCTCGTCGGCGGCCTTGCCGAACGACGTCACCCAGCCCAGGACGCCGCGCGCGGGGACGTACTCCCCGAACGGCACGAGCCGCATCTTGTCGTAGCGCTCACCCGTGAGCCCCGCCGGACCGACCAGGACGGCACTCTTGAAGATGCCCGGGCGGTCTGCCCGCCGCGCGTCCACATTGACCAGGAGCGGCGCGTCGACCTCCCGTGAGAGGGCGGTCAGCCGGGCGGCGAGATCGGGCCGGCCGGCCGGATCGGCGCCGACACCGCTCTCGCCCCAGACCACCAGATCGAGCCGCTGCCCGACGAGCGAGCGGGTCAGCTCCTCGGCACGGTCGAACCGCCGCTCCGCCCCGTCCGCCCCGTCCGCCCCGTCGAACACCCCCGGCTGTACGAGGGCCACCCGCACCGACCCGCTCACGCGCGGCGCCCCCACCCCCCAGGCGGCCGTACCCGCCACGAGCGCGCAGCCCGCGAGCCCCGCGACCCCGACGGTCCGCAGCCCCGGCGCGGCAAGCAGCAGGGCCACGGCCGTGTTCACCGCCACCACGAGCGCGGTCACCAGCCACACCCCGCCGACCGAGGCCAGCCGGAGCGCCGCCGGCACCTGCCACTGGCTCGCCCCGAGCAGCCCCCAGGGCCCTCCCAGCCCTTCCCAGGAGCGCACCAGCTCGATCAGCAGCCAGCCGGAGGGCACCGCGACCAGGGCGGTGGCGGCCCGCAGCGCCGACGGCACGCCACCGATCAGGGCCCGCACGAGCCAGGCCCACGGCAGCCACAGCAGGCCGAGCAGCGCCGAGAGCGGGAGGAGGAAGACGTGCAGGCTGGGCAGCAGCCAGTGATGGACGGCGAACACGAAGCCGATCCCGCCCAGCCAGCCGTCCAGGGCGGCCCGGCGCGCTCCCGGAGCCGTACGGATCAGGAGAAGCCAGGGGACGAGCGCCAGGTACGCCCACCACCAGAGTCCGGGAGCGGGGAAGGCGAACGCGGGCAGCGCGCCGCAGCCGACGGCGAGCAGAGAGCGGGCGAGGGTACGCCGACGGGTCCGGCCGCCCTGGTCGCGGCCCGGGGCCCGCTCACGGTCCCGGACCTTCTCCGGGTCCGGGTCCGGGTCCGGACCCGGGTCCTGGTCCTGCTTCCGGTCCTGGTCCCGTCGTACGAACGGATTTCGCATGGCATGCCTCCGCCCTTGCCTTCAGTGTCGGGCGTGACCGGGTTCGGCGCGGCTCGGGCGGTCCGTCGTGGTGACCCGGGCGGGAGGACCCCCGGAGATGGCGGCAGCGGGGGCCGGTGGTGGCGGTCAGCCGTGCCGGCGCCACCGTTCGTCGACGACGACCGAGGTCAGCCGCCAGCCGTCGGCGGTCCGCACCGCCCCGAACCCGTAGCGGCCCCCGCAGACGAAGTCCTCGCCGGAGGTGAAGCGCATCGGGTTGACGTAGTCGGCGCGGATCTCCGCCGTGTCCCCGTTCTCCGGGTACCCGGCCGGCCCGCGGAAGAGGACGCGGCGGTTCACGATGAGGTGCTGGCGTACGGGAAAGAGCGTCAGCGTCTCGGCGAGCCAGTCGGCCACCTCGGTCGCCGGGCCCTCGACGCCGCCCGAGCCCCGGTAGTCTGCCCTGCCGTCCGGGGAGAACAGGGCCCGGTAGGCGGTCCAGTCGGCGTCGTCCACGGCCGCCGCGTACCCGGTGATCAGGTCGTCGACGGCGAGTCGGTCCATCACGGTCGCGAGGTCCACGCGCTGCGTCATCGGATCAGTGTCGGGCAGGCCGGGCCACGGGCCAAGGGGCGTGCGCGGGGGAGTCACCGGACGCGGTCATACTGGCCGGATGCGCGTGAACATCGATCCCGAACTGAGCGACCGCACCTCCTTCTACCGGCTGCTCACCGCCACCGTCGTACCCCGGCCGATCGCCTGGGTCTCCACGTCCTCGGCGGACGGGACGGACAACCTGGCCCCGCACTCCTTCTTCACCATCGCCTCGGTCACGCCGCCGGTCGTGCAGTTCACCTCGGTGGGACGCAAGGACTCGCTGCGCAACGTGGAGGAGACGGGGGAGTTCGTCGTCAACCTCGCCCCCGAGGGACTCTTCGAGCAGATCAACGCGACGGCGACGGACTTTCCGCGCGGGGTCGACGAGTTCGACGCCTGCGGCGTCGAGCGCGAGCCGAGCCTCCGCGTGAAGCCGCCGCGTGTGGCGGCGTCGCCGGTGGCGCTGGAGTGTGAGCTGCACAGCACGCTGCGGATCGGCGACTCGACGGTCGTCTTCGGCCGGGTCGTCCACGCGGCGATCGACGAGTCGGTCCTCGTCGACGGCCACCCCGAGATGGCCCTGATGCGCCCGCTGACCAGGCTCGGCAAGAACGAGTGGGGCACCCTGGGCGGCATCAAGGAGATCGCCCGCGTGCCCTACCGGACCTGAGTGAAGAATGCCGGGCCCTGAGCAGGGTCCGGCATTCGGTGCGGCGGCGTCGTCGCCGGCTCGGGTCGGCCTTGCGCCTGTCCGGCGGATCAGGGTCGGACAGGCCCTAGCCGGCCGCGGCTTCGTCAGTCGCCGGACTCGCCCGCGTGCGGGCTCAGGACGTCCGTGCCGATCAGGATGAAGAGCAGGATGCCGAGCAGGATGCGGTAGATCACGAACGGCATGAAGGACTTCGTGGTGATGAACTTCATGAACCAGGCGATCACCGCGTACCCGACCGCGAAGGCGATGATCGTGGCGAAGATCGTCGGGCCCCAGGAGACGTGTCCCTCGCCCGCGTCCTTCAGTTCGTACGCGCCCGAGGCGAGCACCGCCGGGATGGCCAGGAGGAAGGAGTAGCGCGCGGCCGCCTCGCGGGTGTAGCCCATGAGCAGGCCGCCGGAGATCGTCGCGCCCGAGCGCGAGACGCCCGGGATCAGGGCCATCGCCTGGCAGAGGCCGAAGATCAGGCCGTCCTTCACGCTGAGTTCCTTGAGCGTCTTGCGCTCGCGGATCGCCCGGTGGCGGCCGCCGATCTCGTCGCGGGCTGCGAGCCGGTCCGCGACGCCGAGGACGATGCCCATGACGATCAGGGTGGTGGCGATCAGCCGCAGGTCGCGGAAGGGGCCCTCGATCTGGTCCTTGAGCGTGATGCCGAGGACACCGATCGGGATCGAGCCGATGATCACCAGCCAGCCCATCTGGGCGTCGTGGTCGGAGCGCATCGACTTGTCGGTGAGGGAGCGGAACCAGGCCGAGACGATCCGGGCGATGTCCTTGCGGAAGTAGATCAGCACCGCGGTCTCCGTGCCGATCTGGGTGATGGCGGTGAAGGCCGCACCCGGATCTTCCCAGCCCGCGAACGCCGCCGTGAGACGGAGGTGCGCGCTGGAGGAGATGGGAAGGAACTCCGTCAGCCCCTGGACGAGTCCGAGGATGAACGATTCGAACCAACTCATGGGGCTAGGGCCGTCCCGTTATGTACGTGTGCGGTCAGAAGGTCGTGCGCAGCGTACCTTCCCCAGATGACGGGCCCGTGCTCAGGCCTCCTGAGGGGCCGTCGGCCCCGCGGTCGTCCAGCCCGGTGCCCGGACGTGGGCGGTGAGGGTGTCGCGGTCGGCCTCGTCCCCGCAGTGGGCGCAGACGATCCGGGGGCTGAGGACCTCGCCGCACCGGTGTTCGAGGACGACCGGGCGGTCGTCGGCATTGAGGTGGCGGTCGCCCCAGGCCATCAGCGTCACCAGGACCGGCTGGAGCTCCTCGCCGGCAGCCGTGGCCCGGTACTCGAAGCGCTGGGGGCGTTCGCTGTACTGCACCTTCTCCAGGATTCCGGCCTCGACGAGCCGCTTGAGGCGGGTGGTGAGGATGTCGCGGGGCGCGCCGGTGTTGCGGGCGATCCGGTCGAAGCGTCGCACGCCGAGGGAGACCTCGCGGAGCACGAGCAGGGAGTACTTCTCGCCGACGAGCGCCAGGGTGTCGGCGATCGAGCAGGGGCGGGGTGCGGCCTTCATGGGGACAAGCCTAGGGCAGCGCGGGCCCAGTTGGTTGGGAAATCCAACTCACCATCTCTCATGAGTTTGAAAAGCAAACCTACTGGGCTATGTTACCGATGAGTGTTGGTCCACTTATCCAACTCAGGAGCCTGTCATGCGCGACGCCGTCATCGTCGAAGCCGTCCGGACGCCGATAGGAAAGGGCAAGACGGGCGGAGCCCTGTCCCATGTCCACCCCGTCGCCCTGCTCTCGCACACCCTGCGTGCCCTGATCGAGCGCAGCGGCATCGACCCCGCCCTCGTCGACGACGTGATCGGCGGCACCGTCGACCAGGTCGGCGAGCAGGCCATGAACACCACCCGCTACGCCTGGCTGGGTGCCGGGTTCCCCGAGTCCGTGCCCGCCACCACCGTCGACCGGCAGTGCGGCTCCTCCCAGCAGGCCGTGCACTTCGCCGCCCAGGGCGTGCTCTCGGGGGCGTACGACATCGCCGTCGCCTGCGGCGTCGAGTCCATGAGCCGGGTCCCCATGTGGTCCAACGTGCCGCCCGGCGCCGACCCCTTCGGCCCCGGAGTCGCCGAGCGCTACCCCGAGGGCCTCGTCCCGCAGGGCATCAGCGCCGAACTCATCGCCGCGAAGTGGTCGATCGACCGCGAGGCCATGGACACGTTCGCCACCTCGTCGCACATCAAGGCGGCGCGTGCCCGGGCGGCCGGACTCTTCGACGCCGAGGTCGCCCCGTACGAGGACGTCCGCCGCGACGAGTCGGTGCGCCCGGCGACCACCCCCGAGATCCTCGCCGGGCTCCGGCCCTCCTTCGAGGACCCCGGCTTCGCCGAGCGCTTCCCGCAGATCGACTGGTCCGTCACCGCCGGCAACAGCAGCCCGATCAACGACGGCGCCTCCGCCGTGCTCGTCATGGCCGCCGACACCGCCGAGAGCCTCGGGCTGCGGCCCCTCGCCCGGCTGCACAGCTTCGCCGTCACCGGCTCCGACCCGCTGCTCATGCTCACCGGCGTCATCCCCGCCACGGAGAAGGTGCTGCGGCGCTCGGGCCTCTCCCTCGCCGACATCGACCTCTTCGAGATCAACGAGGCCTTCGCCAGCGTCGTCCTCGCCTGGCAGCAGGAGACCGGCGCCGACCCTGCCAAGGTCAACGTCCACGGCGGCGCGATCGCCCTCGGCCACCCCCTCGGCGCCAGCGGCACCCGCCTCACGACCACGCTCGTCCACGCACTGCGGGCCCGGGGCGCCCGCTACGGTCTCCAGGCGATGTGCGAGGCGGGCGGCCTGGCCAACGCGATGATCGTCGAGGCGCTCTGAGCCCAGCGGCTCGACACCCCCTAGTGCGGGCTGCCCACCGTCTCGGGCGTCTGCTCCGGCTCCGGTGCCACCGCCGGAGCCGGTGCCCGCAGGTGGTGCCGCTTGCGCCAGGCGACCACGGCGGCCGCCACGGCGGACAGGGCGATGAACCCCGCAGAGACGAGGAACGCGGGGGAGCCGGGTTCTCCCGCCTGCGCCCCCGCCACGACGTACGCCGCCGTGTTGGGCACCGAGCCGAGCGCCGTCGCCACCAGGAACGGCACGTACCCCATCCGGGAGACGGCGGCGCAGTAGTTGGCCGCCGCGAACGGCACCCCGGGGAACAGCCGGATCGCCAGCATCGAACGGAACCCGTGCCGGCTGAGCTGTCCGTCTGCCGCCGTCAGCCAGCGGCCCCGCAGCATCGGCCGCAGCGCCTCCTGCCCCAGGAAGCGGCCGAGGGTGAAGGAGATCCCGGCGCCGAGCACCGTCCCCGCGATCGCCGCCGTCAGACCGAAGGCCGAGCCGAAGAGCGCGCCCGCCGCCAGATTGAGTACCGGACGCGGGACGAACGCCGCCGTGCACACGCCGTACGCCAGACCGAAGAGCATCACCGCGCCCGTGCCGTCCGTCTGCTCGGGCCAGCCCGAGGAGAGCAGCCGCTGCGGCTCGAACAGCACGACGAGGGCCGCCGCGGTGAGCAGCAGCAGCGCGAGCATCGAGAGCCGTGCGCGGGGCGCGAGCAGGGCCCGGGAGCAGCGGAGGGCGAGGGAGCCCGGCGGCCGGGGCACGGGAGCGAGCATTCGGGGAGAGTAACGGACGCGTCCGTATGATCGCCGTAATGTGCGTCATGTCCCGCCTGGCGAACAGCCCATGGCCTCGGCGCACAACTCACGACCCCGGGCGGCCAGCCCACGACCCGGGGAGGACAGCCCACGCCCCCGGGCGGACGGTGACCCAGGGCGGACAGCCCACGACACGGAGGGCCCCATGACCGAGACCGTGCCGACGGCCGGCGGCCCCGCCGGCATCCCCGACAGCGCCCTCGCCGACACCCTTCTCGAGCGGCTCACCACCGTCTACCCGGCCGCGGGGAACCCCTTCCGGGCGCAGGAGATGGTCGCGTACATGAAGGGTGTCGCCCCCTTCCTCGGGCTGCGCACCCCCGAACGCCGGGCCTTGTCCCGCACCATCCTCGACGGCACCCCCCGCCCGGACGAGCAGGACTGCGCCGCCGTCGCCCTGCGCTGTTTCGCGCTGCCCGAGCGCGAGTACCACTACTTCGCCGTCGACTATCTGCGCCGCCATGTGACGCGCTGCTCGTCCGGATTCCTGCCCGTCGCCCGCCGGCTCGTCACCACCGTCTCCTGGTGGGACACGGTCGACCACATCGCCGCCCATGTCGTCGGCGGTCTGGTCGCGGCCGATCCCGCCCTGGGCGACCGCATGGACGAGTGGATCGAGGACGAGGACCTGTGGGTGGCCCGGACGGCGATCCTCCACCAGCTGCGGTTCAAGGGTGCCACCGACGCGGACCGTCTCTTCGCCCACTGTCTGCGCCGTGCCGCCGACACCGACTTCTTCCTCCGCAAGGCCATCGGCTGGAGCCTGCGCGAGTACGGCAAGACGGCTCCGGCCGAGGTCGGCGCCTTCGTCGCCGCGCACACCACCCGGCTCTCACCGCTCTCGGTCCGCGAGGCCCTCAAGCACCTCTGAGCGAGCCGGGACCGTCCAGGACGACCCAGGACCGTCCAGGACCGCGGGGACGGCGCCGACCGTCTCCCCCCCCGTCTCTCCCACCACCCCGATCGTCTCTCCCACCGCCCCCTGCACAATGAGAGCGTGAACGAGCAGATTCCCGTCATCCGTGAGGTTGACCAGGGCACCGCGCGCCTCATGCCCGATGTGGACCGGGAGCGGGCCTGGCTGCTCACGGTCGACGGCGCGCCCCAGTCGTACGTCGACCTCGACGACCCGGCGTACCTGGAGTTCGAGTACGCGCGCCGACTCGCCCATGTCGTCGACGGTGCCGCCGACGACGGCGAGCCGCTGGACGTCCTGCACCTCGGCGGAGGGGCGCTCTCCCTGCCGCGCTACGTGGCCGTCAGCCGGCCCGGCTCGCGCCAGGACGTGGTCGAGGCCGACCGGGGGCTGCTCGCGCTCGTCGCCGAACACCTGCCGCTGCCCGAGGGGTCCGGGATCACCGTGCACGGTGCGGACGCCCGGCGCTGGCTGGAGGCGGCCCCCGCCGCCTCGGCCGACCTCGTCGTCGGCGATGTCTTCGGCGGCTCCCGCGTGCCCGCCCACCTCACGTCCGTGGAGTACGCGCGCGAGGTCCGGCGCGTCCTGCGACCCGACGGCATCTACGCCGCCAACCTGGCCGACGGGGCGCCCTTCGCGTTCCTCCGCTCCCAGCTCGCCACCTTCGCGGCCGTCTTCCCCGAGCTCGCGCTGGTCGCCGAACCGTCCGTGCTGCGCGGCCGCCGCTTCGGGAACGCGGTCCTGGTGGCCTCCGGCCGTGAGATCGACACCGCGCACCTCGCCCGCCGGGCCGCGGCGGACGCCTTCCCCGCGCGCGTGGAGCACGGGGACACGCTCGACCGGTTCACCGGCGCCGCGGCACCGGTCCTCGACGCCGGGGCCGTCCCGTCACCCGTTCCGCCGGAGGGCGCCTTCGGCATCGGCTGAGGCACCGGCTGAGGCATCGGCCGGGACATCGGCCGAAGCGGGGGCGGCTGCGAGAGGCACGGCTGTCGGAGCCGGTACGGAGCCGGAGGCGGCGGCCGGCGCGGTCGAGCCGACCGGCTCCTTCGTGTGCGGACGCCGGGTCAGATTCCGTACGTCCGGCACCAGCAGGACGAGCGCGGTGACCAGCACCATCAGCCCCGCCGCGCCCCACAGCGCCGTGCTCCGGCCGAAGGAGTCCTCCGCCGGGCCCGCGAGCGCCGTCGTCAGCGGCAGCAGGGCCGTCGAGCCGAACCAGTCGTAGGCCGACACCCGGGACAGCTTCTCCTCCGGGATCTCCTGGTGCATCGTCGTCATCCACGAGACGCCGAAGACCTCGATGGCCACACCGCTGACGAACATCGCCGCCGTGAGCCCCACCGCGTCGAGCGGTACGGCGAGCGCCGCCGACGGCAGCGCGATCGGGAAGACGCAGAGCGTGCCGACGAACAGCAGCCGGCGCGGTTTCCAGCGGGCCATCAGGACGGCGCCCGCGAGCGTTCCCACCCCGTACGCGGCGAGCGCGATGCCCCAGGGACGCGCGCCGCCCAGCTCGGCCTTGGCCACCAGCGGCCCGTACACCGACTCGACCGCCCCGATCAGCCCGACCACGACGGAGAACTGGGCGACGATCGACCACAGCCAGGGCCGGCCGATGAACTCGTGCCAGCCCTCCCGCAGATCGGCGAAGAGACCGCCGCCGGGAGCGCGCTCGGGGATGCCGCTCACGTCCAGGAACGCGCGCAGCCCGCCCGCGACCGCGAAGGCGACGGCGTCGATCAGGAGGACCCAGCCGGGTCCGACGAAGGCGACGAGGGCGCCGCCGAGCGCCGCGCCGCCGATGGACGCGCCGTGCATGGCCATCCGGTAGACGGCGAAGGCGCGGCTCGCCTGCTCCCCCGTGACGCTGGACATCAGCATGCCCTCGGCCGCCGGGTTGAAGAAGGCCTGCCCGGTGCCGCAGAGCGCGGTGAGCATCATCATCTGCCAGATCTGGGCCGTGCCCGCGAGCACGAGGGCGGCGAAGACGGCCTGTGAGACGCAGTTGAGGACGTTGGCGGCGACCATCACCCGGTGCCGGGGCACCCGGTCGGCGATCGCGCCGCCGATCAGCAGGAAGAGGACGAGCGGCAGGAACCGTGCCATCGCCACGAGTCCCACGTCGCCGGCGTCGCCACCGGTCTCGAACACCGCCCAGGTCGTGGCGATCAGCGCGCCGTGCGTGCCGAGGTTGGTCACGATGGTGGCGGCGGTCAGGAGGACGTAGTTGCGTCCGGCCCACTCGGGGCGGCGCGAACCGAGGGGGGCGCGGTGGGGGGCGGCGGGACTGTTCACCCCGGGACTATCCCTGGCGGGCCGCTCCTGTGCCAACCCGATATTCGGACGGGGCGCCCTGGGCGCCGGACCGGGGCCCGGAGGCGCCGGCCCGGGGCGGCCCGTAGGGAGTTCCGGACGGGGCGACCCCGGCGCGTGGACGGACCACGTGCCGGGGCCGCCCCGTCGAATGTCGCATCGGGTCCGGTCAGGACTGCGGCGCGAGCCGGACCGTCGACAGGATCTGCTTGATGGTGGCGTCCGGCAGCTCGTCCTTGACGCCGTCGGCCCCGTACAGCACCCAGGTCGAGAAGTCGCCCTTGGCGTTCTTGAAGGTGAAGGCGATCGACTTGCCGTCCGTCTCGCACTTGTTGCGCTTCTTGACGCCCGGCGCCGTCGCCATCGCCATGTGGCCGGTGAGGCCGGACTTCGTCTTGTACGGCACCGGCTTGGTGATCTTGATGGTGCTCTGCGGCATGTGCTGGGCGTAGCCGCCCCACACCCACGTGCCGGCTTCGCTGCGCGAGGCGTCCGCGGTGTTCTTGGCGCCCTGGCCGCCCTTGGTGCCGGCGGTGCTCAGGCCCCAGGTCTCCATCGTGCCGTTCTTGTCGGTGTCGTACGTGCACCACTCGCTCTTGAGGCGCGACGGCGACGACATGGTGACGAGCGGGCTGCCGTCGTTCTTCTTCTCGTCCTCGAAGAAGGTGATCATGCCCGGCTTCAGTACCTGCCACTCGGGCGGTACGTCGAAAAGGGTGCCGTACTTCGGGTTGTAGACGACCTTCCAGCCGGGGATCGTCGGCTGCTGGGCAGCCCCGTCACGCGGGTTGGCGATCCCGGACGGGGAGTCGCTCGGCTCCGTGGAGGGGACCGTCGACGGGTCGGCGGACGGGTCCACCGGTGCGGTGGGCGTCGTGGTCGGCTTCTGGTCGTCGGCGGTCGTCTTCTTGTCGTCGTCCTTGCCGAGGACGAGGAAGCCGGTGACACCGGCGGCGACGACCACGGCGGTCGCGGCGACGATGGCCACGAGCGTCGTCTTCTTCTTCCCGCCGTCGGGCCCGCCGGGCTGCACCGGTCCCGGCACCGCGTACTGCTGCGGAACGGTCGGCTGCTGGTACGGGTTCGGCTGGCCGTAACCCGGCTGCTGACCGTACCCCTGCTGCGGATAGCCGGGCGGCGCCGGCGGCTGCTGCGGGTAGCCGGGCTGCGTCGGCGGCTGCTGCGGATGGCCGGGCTGCGTCGGCGGCTGCGGATACCCGGGCTGGGCAGGCGGCTGCTGATACGGGTTCGGCTGCTGGTACCCCGACTGCTGATAGGGGTTCTGATTCTGGTCCTGCGGGTTCTGCTCGCCCCCGGGCGGCTGCTGTCCTGGCCACATGGCCAGTAACCATAGAGGTGCGGAGGCGCCGCGACCACGCCCGCCCCCCGCACGGCGTGCGCGCGGGGGGATGGCCAAGGCTGCTACTCGTGGGTAACATCACGGCCATGAGCGCAGACCAGATGACCGTCGGCGAGATGCTCGCCGCCACGGTGCCCATGGCCGGAACCCTGAACCTGGAGTTCCTGGAGACCACCGCCGAGCGCGCCGTCGTGCGCCTCCCGGACCAGCCCGCCTACCACAACCACGTCGGCGGCCCGCACGCCGGAGCGATGTTCACGCTCGCCGAGTCCGCCAGTGGCGCCATCGTGCTCGCCGCGTTCGGCGACCAGCTGAGCCGCGCCGTGCCGCTCGCCGTCAAGGCCGAGATCGGCTACAAGAAGCTCGCGATGGGCGTCGTCACGGCCACCGCCACCCTGGGCCGCCCGGCCGCCGAGGTCGTCGCCGAACTCGACGCCGGGCAGCGGCCGGAGTTCCCGGTGAAGATCGAGATCACCCGCGAGGACGGCGCCGTGACCGGCGAGATGACCGTCCTCTGGACCCTGCGCCCCAACGCCTGACCGCGGACGCCGTGGACCGCCCCCGCACCCCCTTCCGGAGTGCGGGGGCGGCCGCGTTCCCGGCGGCCGGCGGCACGGGCCGTCCGCCCCGACCGGGTAGGCTGCCCCGGCGTGCCCGCCGCGGTGCACGCCGGCGCCAGGGACCCCCGACCAGGGGCCGGGCGCGGCAGGGCAGTCGAAACGGGAGGAAGCCGCGTTGCACGTCCAGGAGTGGCTGGAGACGATCCCCGCGGTCGCGGTCTACGTCCTCGTCGGCGTGGTGATCGGGCTGGAGAGCCTGGGCATCCCGCTGCCCGGCGAGATCGTGCTCGTGAGCTCGGCGCTGCTCGCCTCGCAGCACGGCGACATCAACCCGTACGTCCTCGGCGCGTGCGCCACCGCCGGCGCGATCATCGGTGACTCGATCGGTTACGCGATCGGCCGCAAGGGCGGACGGCCGCTGCTCGCCTGGCTGGGGAAGAAGTTCCCCAAGCACTTCAGCGAGGCCAACATCGGGCTCGCCGAGCGCTCCTTCCAGAAGTGGGGCATGTGGGCGGTCTTCTTCGGCCGCTTCATCGCCCTGCTCCGCATCTTCGCCGGGCCGCTCGCGGGCGTCCTGCACATGCCGTACTGGAAGTTCCTGATCGCCAACGTCTTCGGCGGCATCCTCTGGGCCGGCGGCACGACGGCCGTCATCTACTCGGTCGGCATCGTCGCGGAGGCCTGGCTCAAGCGCTTCTCGTGGCTGGGACTCGTCCTCGCCGTGCTGATCGGCGTCGCCTCGATGCTGATCATCAAGAACCGCGCCAAGAAGGCGGCGGCGGAGCAGGCCGAGGCCCCGGAGCCGGCGCCGGTCGCGGTCGCCGACTGAGACCGGACCCGCCAGGAGGCATGTGAGGGAGGGCGGCACCCGTCGACGGGTGCCGCCCTCCCTCACGTACCGGACGCCGGACGGCTCACGATCCGAAGGCCTCCGCGTGGCCCTTGGCGAGGTGCAGATACATCTCGGCGTTCAGCCGGATGCCCGCCTGCTCCTCCTCGGTCAGCGGACGGCGGACCTTCGCGGGGACGCCCGCCACGAGCGAGCCCGGCGGGATCTCCATCCCCTGCGGGACGAGCGCCTGCGCGGCGATCAGCGAACCCGCACCGATCCGCGCACCGTTGAGGACGGTCGCGCCCATGCCGACGAGCACGTCGTCCTCGATGACGCAGCCGTGCACGGTCGCGTTGTGGCCGACGGTCACGCGGTCACCGATCGAGACGGGGAAGCCGGGGTCGACATGGACCGTGCAGTTGTCCTGGATGTTGGAGTCCTCGCCGATCGCGATGGGGCCGCAGTCCGCGCGCAGCACCGCGTGGTACCAGATGCTGGCGCGGGCGGCGAGCGTCACCTCGCCGAGCACGACGGAGGTCGGGGCGGTGAAGGCGGTCGGGTCGATCTGCGGCTCCTTGCCGCCCACACCCTTGATCAACGCCTCTGTCATGGTTCGCTCCTGATGGTCAGCCGTCATGTCACGCCCGGGGGTGCCCCCCGGGCGCAGCCTATGCCGTGCCCATGACGGACATCACAGCGCACTGCGGTGATCAGGCACGACGGTGCCGACTACGGTGTCCGGGTGCCCAGGAACAGAAACACGTTCTCATCCCTTGCCGCCTGGCGGCGCCGGATGCTCAACCGTGCCGTGCAGGGCGGCTGGCGCTGGGTGCAGGAGACCGGATCCGTCACGGCAGAGCACCCCGGGAAGCTGCGTTTCCGCCGGCTCGGCGCGGGCACCCGGCTCGCGTTCCCGCAGGGCACGGTCTTCGGCGAGCGGTGGATCGAGATCGGCGAGTGCTGCATCGTCGCCGAGCAGGTCACGCTGACGGCCGGGATGCTGCCGGGCCTGGACCTCGGGACGGACACGGTGCTGACGCTCGGCGACGGCGTCGTCCTCGGCCGGGGCAGCCATGTGATCGCCGACGCGAAGGTGACCATCGGCTCGGACACATACTGCGGTCCGTACGTCTACATCACCTCGACCAACCACAGTTACGACGACCCGGACGAGCCGGTCGGCCGTCAGTGGCCCCGCTCGGAGCCCGTCACGATCGGCCCCGGCTGCTGGCTCGGCACGGGCTCAGTGATCCTGCCCGGCGCCCGCATCGGCCGGAATGTGGTCGTCGCCGCGGGCGCGGTGGTGCGCGGCGAGGTGCCCGACCACTCGGTGGTCGCGGGCGCCCCGGCGAAGGTCGTCCGCAGCTGGGACAGGGAGAAGGGCTGGCAGCCCCCGCTGCGGACCCCGGCCCCGGTCCCGATCCCCGACCACGTGACCTCCGAACAGCTCGCGGCGCTCGCGGCGTGGGAGGTCGAGCAGGCGCGTTAGGCCGGCCCGCCTGGCCTGTCGGCCCGCCTAGCCCGTCGCGAGGAGGACCGTGCCCACCAGGGCGAGGCCCGCGCCCGCCGCCTGGATCGCGCGGAGGCGTTCCTTGAGGACGCCGTAGGCCGCGAGCGCCGTGACCACCGGGTAGAGGCTGGCGAGGACGGCGGCGACCGTGACCGGGCCCTGCTGGGCGGCGATCGCGTACGTACCGTTCGCGGCGACGTCGGCGAGGCCGACGAACGCGAGGGCCGGGAGAGCCGCGCGGATCACCTGCGGGCCGCCCTCGGGCAGGGCCCTGCCTCCGCGCTTCACCGAGGCGTAGAGGGCCCCGCCGCCCACCAGGACGTTGGTGACGCGCTGGACGAAGAGGGCCAGGAACAGGCCGGTGACCGTCGTGGAGGCCTCGGCGATCAGCGCCATCACCGAGCCGAAGCCGAAGGCCGCGACCAGGGTGAGCAGGACCGCCTGGCGCTGGACGGGCGCCCCGCGCAGCTCCGGTCCGCCGGCGAGGACCACGCCGAGGATCGCCACGCCGATCCCGGCGAACTGGACGAGCCCCGGCCGGTCTCCGACGAGCAGGCCGACCGAGACGGGGACGACGACGCCGAGCGAACCGAGCGGCGAGACCACGCCCATCGGGCCGAGCGCGAGCGCCTTGTAGAAGGCGAGCATGGCAGCCGGGCCGACGACGCCCGCCCCGACCGCGTACCAGAGCTGCGGTCCCGCCTCGGTCCACGCGCCGGTCGCGAGGACGACGGTGCCGAGGACGACGACCGCGAGCAGCTGGGAGACCACGACGACCGTGAGGGCGGGGATCCGGCGCGTCAGGAGCCCGCCGCCGAAGTCGGCGAGGCCCCACAGAAGGCTGGTGGCCAGGGCGAACAGGGCGGTCATGAGTCCTCGCAGTCACGGGCGGCAGTACAGTGCAGTGAACAATCGGGTGCACCCCACCGTAGTTCAGTGTATTGAACTCTGTCATCCAAAATATTGGACGGAATGTGTCGGACCTCGATCAGCTCACGCAGTCGCTCGCCCGGAACCTGAAGCGCTGGCGCAAGGAGCGGGGACTCACCCTGGACGCCCTCGCCGCACGGGCGGGCGTCAGCCGCGGCATGATCATCCAGATCGAACAGGCCCGGACGAACCCCAGCGTCGGCACCACCGTGAAGCTCGCCGACGCGCTCGGCGTCTCCATCACGACGCTGCTCGACTACGAGCAGGGCCCCCAGGTCCGGATCGTCCCGCCGGACCAGGCCGTCCGCATGTGGTCCACCTCCACCGGAAGCCACACCACCCTGCTCGTCGGCACCGAGGCCCGCGGCCCCCTGGAGCTGTGGTCCTGGACCCTCATGCCGGGCGACGGCAGCGCCTCCGACCCGCACCCCGACGGGACGATCGAACTCCTCAACGTCACCGCGGGAGTCCTCACCCTGGTCGTCGACGGCGAGGAACACCGCCTGCCGGCCGGCACCTCCGCCGTCTTCGAGGCCAACACGGGGCACGAGTACCGCAACGACGGCGACGAGCCGGCCGAGATGACGATGGCCGTCTCCATCCCGCCCGTACGCTGAGACGCCCCGAGTCCGCCCGCCCGTACCCTCGGCCGCCCGTACGTCGAGACGAGCGTCCGGGTCCCGGGCGGTCGTTGTTAGCGTGAGGCGTATGCGCGCACCCATCGGCACCTTCGACGACGCCCGGCCCGCCCCCGACTGCCTCGACCTGCTGACCGGCCCCGTCGCCGCCGCCGTCCGGGCCTGGACCGGGCCCGTACCGGCCGATCGGCTGCTGTACGTGGACACCGACCCGGCCATCGCCGACACCGCGGTCTTCGTCGAGCACTACGGGCCCGCCCTGCTCGACGAGTCCGCGAACTGCGTCGTCGTCGCGGGCAGGCGCGGCGAGACGACCACCCTGGCCGCGTGCGTCGTGAAGTCGGCGACACGGGTCGACGTCAACGGGGTCGTACGCAAGCACCTCGGCGCCCGCAAGGCCTCGTTCGCGCCGATGGACACCGCGACCGGCGAGACCGGCATGGAGTACGGCGGCATCACCCCCATCGGCCTTCCGGCCGACTGGCCCCTCCTCGTGGACGCCGCCGTGGTGGACACCGAGTGGGTCCTGGTCGGCAGCGGCCGCAGGCGGGGCAAGCTCATCCTGCCGGGCAAGGCCTTCGCGCAACTCCCGGGCGCCGTCGTCCTGGAGGGGCTCGGCGTCCCCGTCGCCTGAGGCCCCGAAGAGCCCCGAGGGCCTCAGCCCAGGCGCGGGATCTCGATCGCGGGGCAGCGGTCCATGATCATGTCCAGGCCCGCCGCGCGCGTGCGGGCGAAGGCGGACTCGTCGATGACGTCCAGCTGGAACCAGACCGCCTTCGCACCGACCGCGACCGCCTCGTCGGCGATCCCGCCCGCCTGCTCGCTGTTGACGAAGACATCGACGACATCGACCGGGAACGGGATGTCGGCGAGGGACGCGTACCCCTGCTCGCCGTGGACGGTCTCCGCCTTCGGGTGGACCGGGACGATCCGCTTCCCGAAGCGCTGGAGGACGGCCGCCACGCCGTACGCGGCCCGCCGCGTGTTCGTGGAGAGGCCGACCACCGCCCAGGTGTCGCCGGTGGACGTGAGGATCCGCCGTACGGTCTCCTCGGCGGAGTAGCCGGTCGGGTCGGCGGTCGTGTTCTCGACGCTCATCGCGCTCGCTGCCTCTCTTCGGTGTGGCCCGTCAGCCACGTCAACCGGCCACCACCTGCCGTGATTCCCGCCATCGCCCTCAGGCGTCCCAGGCCCGCCGTTCGGCCTCACGCGGGGCCTCGACCAGGGACGGGAGGCCCGGGCCGAAGGTCATCACCGGGCGGGCCGGATCCCACCGGCGCCAGCCCGGGTCGCCCGTCGCCGCGAAGGACACCCAGGCCGCGTGCATCGCCGCCGCCAGGTCGCGCGGCGCGTCAGGTCCCGCCAGCGCGCGGGTCTCCGGCAGGTCGAGCGTGTCGAAGACGAAGCCGAGTTCCAGAGCGTGACAGGCGCCGAGGCCGAGCACGGGGGAGCGCCAGCCGAACTCGTACAGATACGTCCCCGCGCGCGCGTCCGTCCCCAGACGACCGCCGGAGCGGAGCCGGGCGTCCGCGAGGTCGTTCAGCGGGATCCTGAGCAGCTTGTCCGTGGCGAGCGCGCCCAGGACCTCGCCCGGCTTCTCCTGCGGACGGCCCGCGCGGTACACCCGGGCAGTCCGGGACGGCACCTTCGTCCTCCACAGCAGGAGCCGCTGGACCACGGGGCCCACCCGGTCCGTGACCCCGCTCGGCACGAACCACAGCCGGTACTCCTCCGTGGTCGTGCCCATCAGCAGATCCACTTCGGCCGAGGCCCCGTCCGCGAGCGCCTCCGCCGGATCGCGCGGCACCACCTCGCCGTCCACGACGATCTGGAAGGAGTGACCGCCGGTCAGCGGCGACCCCTTGCCGGTCACCTCCGTCTGCGCCGCGAGCAGCCGATCCCGGTCCACGCGCGCGAAGGCATCCGCCGTGGCCGGCACCTTCAGCCGGGCGGCCACCGCCTCCGTGGTCCGGCGCGCCCTGTCGAGCGGCTGGGCGATGGGCGCCCCGCTCTGCACCACCGCCCGGCGGAACAGTCCCTTCGCGAGCGGCGAGGCGAGCAGCGCGGCGATCGAGATCGCGCCCGCCGACTCGCCGAAGACCGTCACCCGCTCCGGGTCCCCGCCGAAGGCCGCGATGCTGTCCCGTACCCAGGTCAGCGCCGCGATCTGGTCGCGCAGGCCGAGGTTGCAGGGGGCGTCGGGGAAGACCCCGAACCCCTCGATCCCCAGCCGGTAGTTGACCGAGACGAGGACGACTCCGTCGCGGGCGAAGGCGGTGCCGTCGTAGACGGGGACCGCCGAGGAGCCGTGGACGAGCGAACCGCCGTGGATCCAGACCATCACCGGGCGGCCGCCCTCACCGGGACCCCCGTCCGTGCCACCCGGGCGGTCCGGGGCGTCCCACGGGGCCCACACATTCAGGTTGAGGCAGTCGTCGCCCGCGATGTCGGGGTCGGGGAGCAGCGCGTCGAGCGGTGGGGCGTACGGGCGTTTCGGCGCCGTCGCGCCGAAGGCCGTGGCCTCCCGCACCCCGTCCCAGGGCTCGACCGGCTCAGGCGCCCGGAACCGCAGCGGGCCCACCGGGGCCTGTGCGTACGGCACGCCGAGGAAGGCGGCCACCCCGTCCTTCGCCGAGCCGCGCAGGGCTCCGTACCGGATCAGGACCTCGGGTCCCCGCTCCACCATCGATGCCGCCCTTCCTCGGAACGTCGGAGTATCAGGCCTGCGGCCCGGCCTGCGCCACCAGCGCGCGCTTCAGGATCTTGCCCGTCGGGCCCAGTGGCAGCTCCTCGACGAAACGCACGATCCGGGGGTACTTGTGGCGGCCGAGCCGCTCCCGCGACCAGTCGACCAGCTCGTCCTCGGAGAGCGGGGCGGCGCCCGCGCGGCGCACCACCACCGCGCAGACCTCCTCGCCCTTCGCGTCGTCGGGGACGCCGATCACGGCGACCTCCGAGACCGCGGGGTGGCGCACGAGCACCTCCTCGACCTCGCGCGGGTAGATGTTGAAGCCGCCGCGGATGACCAGGTCCTTCTTCCGGTCCACGATCCGCAGGAAGCCGTCCTCGTCCCGAACACCCAGGTCGCCCGTGCGGAACCAGCCGTCCACGACCGCCGCCGCGGTCGCCTCCGGGTCGTCGAGGTAGCCGGCGAAGACGTTGTGCCCGCGCACCACGACCTCACCGATCCCGCCGTCCGCGAGCAGCAGGACCTCGTCGTCCACGGCCGCGTCCGCGATGCCCACCTCCACACCCCAGACCGGGTGCCCGACCGTGCCGGGCCGGCGGCCGATGTGCGGCTGGTTGAAGGTCGCGACCGGCGAGGTCTCCGTCAGGCCGTACCCCTCCAGGACCTGCGTGCGGAAGGTCTCCTCGAAGCGCTCCAGGACGGCGACCGGCAGCGCGGCTCCACCCGAAACGGCGGCGCGCAGGGCCTCCGGCCGTACGTCGGAACCGGCCGCCGCCTCCACCAGGGCGTGGTACATCGTCGGTACGCCCATGAAGACCGTCACGCCCTCGTCGGCCAGCACCCGCAGGGCGGCCGGGCCGCTGAACCGGGGCATCAGCACGAGCGTCGCGCCCTGCCGGAGCGTCCCGTTCATCGCGCAGGTCTGGCCGTAGCTGTGGAAGAGCGGCAGACAGCCGAGGACCACGTCGCCCGCGCCGAGCCCGAGCAGGTCCTGCGAGGTCACCGAGGCGTTCATGACGATGTTGAGATGGGTGAGCAGGGCCCCCTTGGGGCGGCCCGTCGTTCCGCTCGTGTAGAGGATCACCGCGGTGTCCGAGGGCTCCGCCGGCTCGGCGGCGGCGAGCGGCCGCGCGGTCGAGGGCGCCCCCTGGAAGGCGCGTACGCCGGCCGCGCGCGCCGCCTCGTCGGCGACCGCCCACAGCGGCCCGCCGCTGACGATGCCCACCGCGCCGCTGTGCTCCAGGACGTACCGCACCTCGTCGGCGACGAGCAGCGCGTGCACCGGGACGACCGTCGCGCCGGCGGCGAGCGCGCCGTAGTACACCCGCAGGAACTCGATCGTGTTCGGCAGCAGTACGGCCAGCCGGTCGCCCGGCTTCACCCCGGCCTCGCGCAGCCCGGCGGCGCAGCGCAGCGCCTCCGTCCACAGCTCGCCGTAGGTCAGCCGGGTCGCGCCCTCCACGACCGCGATCCGGTCGGGGAAGTGGCGGGCGGACTCGCCGAGGACGCCGGCGACGCTCAGTGACATGGCACGCTCCAGATACGCGGAGTCAACAGCTCCGTTGACGATCGGTGACACGGCACAGAATCCGCCGCGACCCCGTCCGGACGCCATGTGCAGGTGCCCACCATGTGGCCCGTAGAGCTGGGCAGTGGCCCCGCCGTCCCGCCCGACCCGTGGCATTCGCCAAATCCCGGCGCTACCGTGCGAGCCATGACGCACAGCTCGGCCGCACCCGGAGAGCCCCCGGGGTCACGTCCCGGCGAAAGCCGCACCACTCCGGCGCGCGCGGGCGGCCCCGGCGCGCCCGCGACAGGCTCCGGCGGAATGCGCCCGCCCCTGAACGGCTCCGGTTCCGGGTTCCGCTCCGGCTCCGGGTCCGGGTCCGGCTCCGGTTCCGGGTCCGGTTCCGGGTTTGGTTCCGGTTCCGGCGGAACCCAGGCCGGCCCGACGGGCTCCGGCGCGCGCCCCGGTGGCTTCCACACGCCCCTGAGCGGCTCCGGTGGCTCCGGCGCGCTACGACGCGCGCTCGCCACGGCGATGCTCGCCGACATCGACCGGCTCACCGACCGCGCCGTCGACGACATCCGCGCCCACTCCGGTACGTACGCCTCCGGCGCACCCGTCACCCGCGAGGACCTCTGGGAGATCTGCCGCGACAACCTGCTGCGCGCCCTGGAGGACTTCGGCGGGCTCGCCGCGACCGGCGGCGACTTCGAGTGGGCGGCCCGCGAGACCGGCCGCCGCCGCGCCGAGCAGGGCGTGCCGCTCGACACCGTGCTCCAGGCCTACCGGCGCGGCGGCCGGGTCCTGTGGCAGGTCATGGCCGAGTACCTCCGGATCCGGGCCGGACGGGATTCCGACAGCCGGGACGTCGAGCTCGACATGGCGAGCGGCGTCTGGGAGACCATCGACCGCTACTCGGTCGCGATGGCCGACGCGTACCGGATCGCCCAACTGGAACTCCAGAGCCGCCAGGACACCCGGCGCGTCGCCCTCTTCGAGGCCCTGCTCGACGGGCGCGCCGACGACCCCGCCGTCGCCTCCGCCGCCGCGGCCGCGCTCGGCGTCCCCCCGGTCGACCGGTACGTCGTCGTGGTCGCCGCCCAGGACCCGGCCGCCCCGCCGCACCCCTCGCCGGTCCTGGAGGCCCAGGGCATGTGGTCGTACTGGCGGCCCCGCTCCGGCCGGTACGCCGGGATCGTCCGGCTGCCCCGGCGCGACGCGCCCGCCGGGCGGGCCGCGGCGGCCGCCCCGCTCGGCGGCACCGACCCGGCCACGCGCGCGCTCCTCGCGGCCCTGCGCGAGCGGACCGGGGCGACCGCCGGGGTCTCGCCGGAGTTCGACCGCCTCTCCCAGGCGGGGCGGGCCCTGCGACTCGCCGAGCAGACCCTCCGTACCCTCCCCGCCGGCAGCGGTGAGGTCGGCGTCTTCGACGACCGGCTCGCCCAGGTGCTGCTCAGCGGGCGCACCGACATCGCCGAGCGGATCGTCACCGTCCACCTCGGCTCGGTGCTCGCCACCGGCGGCGAGCGGGCCGCGCTCCTCACCACCCTGCGCGCCTGGCTCGACCACGGCTGCTCGGCCTCGCGGGCCGCCGACCAGCTCTACTGCCACCGCAACACCGTCCTCAACCGCATCGGCCGCATCTCCGAGCTCACCGGCCGCTCCAGCGAGTCGGGCGAGGCCCGGCTCGGCTGGGCCCTCGCCCTGCGCGCCCTGCCGTACGCCGGCCTCGCGACCCCGCCCGAACCGGCCGCCGGGGAGCGCGAGCCGGAGGCGATGTAGCCGGGGCTGCCGTGACCGCCGGAATGGGGCGGCGGTCGCGGAACGTAGGCTGGCCGGATGCAGGAGCAGTACGTCACGTTGGCCCGCGAGGGTGTGCACGAGTCCGAGATCAACCGCTCGCGCTTCCTCTGCGCGCTCGCGCCCGTCGCCGACGAGCGGGAGGCGCAGGAGTTCGTCGCGCGCATCCGCAAGGAGCACCCGACCGCCAGCCACAACTGCTTCGCGTACGTCCTCGGCGCCGACGCGTCCGTCCAGAAGGCGAGCGACGACGGCGAGCCCGGCGGCACGGCCGGTGTCCCGATGCTGCAGATGCTCCTGCGCCGCGAGATGCGGTACGTCGTCGCCGTCGTCACCCGCTACTACGGCGGCGTGAAGCTCGGCGCGGGCGGGCTCATCCGCGCGTACGGCGGGGTGGTCGGCGAGGCCCTCGACGCGCTCGGCACGGTGACCCGGCAGCGCTTCCGGCTCGCCACCGTCACCGTGGACCACCAGCGCGCGGGCAGACTGGAGAACGACCTGCGGGCGACCGGGCGCGCCGTCCGTGACGTGCGCTACACCGACGCCGTCACGATCGAGATCGGCCTCCCGGACTCGGACGTCCCCGCCTTCCGCGCCTGGCTCGCGGACGCCACGGCGGGCACGGCCTCCCTCGAACTGGGCGGCGAGGCGTACGGGGACGCGTGAACCGTGACGGGGGACACAGGGAGGCG
Organism: Streptomyces sp. CB02980; assembly: GCF_014451325.2. GTDB lineage: Bacteria > Actinomycetota > Actinomycetes > Streptomycetales > Streptomycetaceae > Streptomyces. The sequence goes on from NZ_JACSCH020000008.1 coordinate 104,493, forward strand.
TGAACCGTGACGGGGGAGACAGGGAGGCGTGAACCGTGACGGAGGCGTACCCGGGGACGCGTGAACCGTGAGGGGCCCCACGGGCCGGCGCGAAGCGTGACGGACGCCCGCAGGCCCGCGTGAACCGTGACGGGCAAGGCCTGATCGGCGCCCTCTGACGGACGAGCCCGTACGGACCCGACCACACCCCCCGGCGGGATAGCGTGGTGGGCGCACACGGACGGGAACCAGCGGCGAGGAGCGGCGCACATGCGGGGTGGGACGGCATCGTGAGGCTCCTGCACACCTCGGACTGGCATCTCGGCCGGTCCTTCCACCGCGTCGGCCTCCTCGACGCCCAGGCCGCCTTCCTCGACCACCTCGTGGCCACCGTCCACGCGTACGAGGTCGACGCCGTCCTCGTCGCCGGTGACGTCTACGACCGGGCCGTGCCTCCGCTGCCCGCCGTCGAGCTGTTCGACACCGCGCTGCACCGTCTCGCCGAGGCCGGTGTGCCCACAGTGATGATCTCCGGCAACCACGACTCGGCCCGCCGTCTCGGCGTCGGCGCCGGACTCATGGAGCGCGCCGGTATCCATCTCCGTACCGACCCGGCCGGCATCGGCACCCCCGTCGTCCTCACCGACGCCCACGGCGACGTCGCCCTCTACGGCCTGCCCTACCTCGAACCGGCCCTCGTCCGGGAACGGCTCGGCGCCGAGAAGGCCGGGCACGAGGCCGTGCTCGCCGCCGCCATGGACCGGGTCCGCGCCGACCTCGCCGACCGGCCCGCCGGCACCCGCTCCGTCGTCCTCGCCCACGCCTTCGTCGCGGGCGGCGCGCCCAGCGACAGCGAGCGGGACATCACCGTCGGCGGCGTCGCGGCCGTCCCCGCCGGGACCTTCGACGGCGTCGACTACGTCGCCCTCGGCCACCTCCACGGCAGCCAGACCGTCACCCCGCGCGTCCGGTACTCCGGTTCCCCCCTCGCGTACTCCTTCTCCGAGGCCGACCACCGCAAGACCATGTGGCTCGTCGACCTGGGCCCGAGCGCCCCCGGCGGGGCGATCACCGGCGCCGAGCGGCTCGACTGCCCCGTCCCGCGCCCCCTCGCCCGGCTCCGGGGACGGCTCGACGACCTCCTCGCCGACCCCGCGCACACGCGCCACGAGCAGTCCTGGGTCGAGGCCACGCTCACCGACCCGGTGCGCCCCGCCGAGCCGATGGCCCGGCTCACCGCGCGCTTCCCGCACACCCTGAACCTGGTCTTCGACCCCGAGCGGACGGGCGACGACCCCGGCGCCTCTTACGCCCAGCGGCTCAGGGACCGCACCGACCAGCAGATCGCGGAGGACTTCGTGGCCCATGTGCGCGGCGGCTCGGCCCTCGACGGCGCCGAGCGGACGGTGCTCTACGGCGCCTTCGACGACGTACGGGTCGACACGGCCGAACGCGAGGTGGGCCGGTGAGGCTGCACCGTCTGGAGATCACCGCGTTCGGACCCTTCGGCGGCACCCAGACCGTCGACTTCGACGCCCTCTCCGCCGCCGGTCTCTTCCTCCTCCACGGACCGACCGGCGCCGGCAAGACCTCTGTCCTCGACGCCGTCTGTTTCGCCCTCTACGGGAGCGTGCCCGGCGTCCGGCAGACGCCCGGCGCGACGCTGCGCAGCGACCACGCCCCCGTCGGCACCTCCACCGAGGTCGTCCTCGAACTGACCGTGGGGGAGCGGCGCCTGGAGATCACCCGGCGCCCGGCCCAGCAGCGCCCGAAGAAGCGCGGCGGCGGCTTCACCACCGAGAAGGCCCAGACCTGGCTGCGCGAGTACGACCCCGCCACGCGCGCGTGGAACGGCCTCAGCCGCTCCCACCAGGAGATAGGGGAGGAGATCACCCAGCTCGTCGGCATGAGCCGCGAGCAGTTCTGCCAGGTCGTGCTCCTCCCGCAGGGCGACTTCGCCCGCTTCCTGCGCGCCGATGCCGAGGCCCGCGGCAAGCTCCTCGGCCGGCTCTTCGACACCCGCCGCTTCGCCGCCGTGGAGGAGCGCCTCGCCGAACTGCGGCGCGCCGCACAGCAGCAGGTCGAGGAGGGCGACGAGCGGCTCCTCGCCCTCGCCCACCGGATGGGCCAGGCCGCCGGGGGGCTCGCCGTCGCCCGTACCGCGGTCGAAGGACGGCCCGGCGACCCCGGCGTCGCCGGCGCCGTCCTCACCTGGGCCGCCGTCGCCCGTACGGAGGCTCGTGAGGCACTCGACATCGCGCGCGTACGGCTCGACGCGGCCGAGGCACGGCAGGGCGCGGCACGCGCCGCGCTCGACGCCGAGAACGACCTGGCCGCCCGCCAGGCCCGACACGCCGACGCGCTGCTCCGCCACGAGCGGCTCACCGCCCACGCCCCCGAGCGGGACCGCCTCCAGACCGCCCTCGACCGCAGCCTGAAGGCGGACCGGGTGGCCCCCGCGCTCGGACTGCGCAAGGACGCCGAGCGCGAGCACACCACCGCGCACGCCGCCCGCGCACGCTCCCGCGCCCAGCTGCCCGCCGACCTCGCCGACGCCGGGGCCGAGCACCTCTCCGCCCTCGAACACCGGTTGCGCGAGGAGCTCGGCGGCCTGGAGGCCGCCCGCCGCGCCGAGCGCCGCGCCGCCACGATCGCCGACGAACGCGCCGCGCTCGCGCGCGAGGCACGCGCCGACGACGACGTCCTCCGTGACACCGCCGACTGGCTCGCCGGCTGGGAGCCGCGGCGCGCCGCGCTCAGCGAGCACGTCGAGGCCGCCCGCGACGCCGCCGCCCGTGCCGAGCACCTCGCCGGCCGTCTCGAACCCGCCCGCCGCCGCCGCGACGCGGCCCGCCGCCGTGACGCCCTCGCCGAGGACACCCGGGCGGCCGAGGCGCGCCTCGCGGACGCCCGGGAGCGCCGGAACACCGCCCACGAGAGCTGGCTCGACGTCAAGTCCCGCCGCCTGGAGGGCATCGCGGCCGAACTCGCGGTGACCCTCGCCCCGGGCGACCCCTGCCAGGTCTGCGGCTCCACCGCCCACCCGGCCCCCGCCCGCACCACCGCCGACCACGTCGACCGCGCCACCGAGGACGCCGCCTACGCCGCCTACACCGGCGCCGAGGAGACCCGTACGGCCGCCGAGCGTGCGCTCGCCGTCACCCACGAGTCCTGGTCCACGGCCCGCGCGGAGGTCCAGGCGGGCGCCCCGACCGGATCGCCCGAACCCACCGTCGGTGAACTCGCCCATGAGGTCGAGGAGTTGACCGGCCTCCACGCCGAGGCGCACGCGCTCGCCGGACAGACCCACAGCGCACGGGAGACGCTCGCGCGGGCCGAGCGCGAGTACGAGAAGCGGGTCGCCGCCCAGCGGGAGGCGGAACGGCGGGTCGCCGCGCGGACCTCGCGGCGCGAGGCCCTGGACCGCGAACAGCTCGCCCTCGACGAGGAACTCACCCGGGGCCGCGGCGCGTTCGCCACCGTGGCCGAACACGCCACCCGCCTGGAGCGGCGGATCGCCCTCCTGGTCGACGCCACCGGCACCGTGCGGGCCGCCGAACTCGCCGCCCAGCGCCTCAAGGAGGCCGACGACCGCCTCGCCGACGCCGCCTACCGCGCGGGCTTCGCCACCCCGGCCGAGGCCGCCGCCGCCCTCCTGCGCGAGGGCGAGCGCCGCGACCACCAGCAGCGCGTGGACGCCTGGCAGGCCGAGGCCGCCGCCGTCGCCGACCGGCTCGCCGAGCCCGGTACCGCGGCCGCCGCCGCGCTTCCGCCGGCCGACCCCGCGGCGGCCGGCGCCGCCCACAGCGCGGCGGAACGCGCGCTCCGCGAGGCCGACTCGGTCCTGTCCGCCGCCCGCGAACGCGCCACCGGCCTGGCCGGCCTCTCCCGGTCGGCCCTCACCGAGGTCCGCCGCCTCGGGCCGCTCCGCGAGGAGTACGACCGGGTGGCCCGCCTCGCCGCCCTCACCGCCGGCACCTCGGCCGAGAACGAGCGCCGGATGCGCCTGGAGTCGTACGTCCTGGCCGCCCGCCTCGAACAGGTCGCGGCCGCCGCGACCGCCCGACTCCAGCGGATGTCCTCCGGCCGCTACACCCTGGTCCACTCGGACGCACGCTCCGGCGGCAAGCGGGCCGGCCTCGGCCTGCACGTCGTCGACGCCTGGACCGGCAACGAGCGCGACACCGCCACGCTCTCCGGCGGCGAGACCTTCTTCGCCTCGCTCGCGCTCGCCCTCGGTCTCGCGGACGTCGTCACGGACGAGGCGGGCGGCGTACGGCTCGACACCCTCTTCATCGACGAGGGCTTCGGCAGCCTCGACGAGCAGACGCTCGACGAGGTCCTCGACGTCCTCGACTCGCTGCGCGAGCGAGACCGCAGCGTCGGCATCGTCAGCCACGTCGGCGATCTGCGCCGCCGGATCCCGGCCCAACTGGAGGTCGTCAAGGCGCGGCACGGCTCGGCCGTACGTCTCCGCACCGGAGGGGACGCGCTCAGCGGCTGAGCGAACGCCTCGGCAGCGGCGAGGAGTAGACCACGCTGGTGGTCACCGAACCGAGCGTGGCGATCTTTCCGGAGATCTCCTCAAGGTTCCGCATGGACCGCGCGGCGACCTTGAGGACGAAGCAGTCGTCGCCGGTGACGTGGTGCGCCTCCAGGACCTCCGGGGTGGTACCGAGCAGATCGTGGAACGGCTTGTAGTTGCCGTGCGGGTAGCGGAGCCGTACGAATGCCAGGATCGGCAGCCCGAGCCGGTCCTGGTCGACGATCGCCGTGTACCCGGTGATCACCCCGGCCTCCTCAAGGCGCCGCACCCGCTCGGTCACCGCGGACGGCGACATCGACACCGTACGGGCGAGCTCGGCGAAACTGGCGCGGCCCTCGGACTGGAGGGCTTCGAGAATGCGCCAGTCGGTGGCGTCGGGGGTGTACTCGGAGGTCATGTACGAGAGATAGCAGGGGATTCCCCGGCCGATCAAGCGATCGACCGGGGATCTCGGTGCTCGGTCCTCACAGCCGCGAGAGCTCGTCGACCAGGTCGTCGAGGCCCAGCGGGCCCTGCGAGAGGGCCGCCATGTGCCAGGCCTTCGCGTCGAACGCGTCACCGTGCGCCGCCCGCGCGTTGGCGCGGCCGAGCAGCCAGGCGCGCTCGCCCAGCTTGTAGCCGATGGCCTGGCCCGGCATCGACAGATAGCGGGTCAGCTCGCTCTCCACGAAGGACGGCGGGCGGCTGCTGTGCCGCTGGAAGAACTCCTGGGCCAGCTCGGGCGTCCACCGCTCGCCCGGGTGGAACGGCGATTCCGCCGGGATCTCCAGGCCCAGGTGCATGCCGATGTCCACGATCACCCGGCACGCGCGCATCATCTGCCCGTCGAGGTAGCCGAGGCGCCGCTCCGCGTCGGGCAGGAAGCCGAGTTCGTCCATCAGGCGCTCCGCGTAGAGCGCCCAGCCCTCACAGTTGGCGCTGACCTTGCCGATGGTCGCCTGGTAGCGGGAGAGGCGGTCGGCGACGTGCACCCACTGGGCGAGCTGGAGGTGATGGCCGGGTACGCCCTCGTGGTACCAGGTCGACACCAGGTCGTACACCGGGAAGCGCGTCGTGCCGTCCACCGGGAGCCAGGTGCGGCCGGGCCGGGAGAAGTCCTCGGACGGGCCGGTGTAGTACGGCGCGGCGGCGCCGCCCGCCGGGGCGATGCGGGACTCCACCCGCCGTACCCGCTCCGCGAGTTCGAAGTGGGTGCCGTCGAGCGCCTCGATGGCCTCGTCCATGAGCTGCTGGAGCCAGACCCGCACCTCGTCGACCCCCTCGACATGGGCGCCGTGCTCGTCGAGGTGGGCGAGCGCCTCCCAGGGGCCGGCGCCGGGCAGGATCCGCTCGGCCTCGGTCCGCATCTCGCCGAGCAGCCGGTGGTACTCGGTCCAGCCGTACGCGTACGCCTGGTCGAGGTCCAGATCGGTGCCGTTGAAGTAGCGGGTCCAGCGCTGGTAGCGCTCCCGGCCCACCGTGTTCGGGGCGTCGGCGACGGCCGGGGCGTACACGTCCCGCATCCAGTCCCGCAGGTCCGTCACGGCCTCGGTGGCGCCCCGGCCCGCCTTCGCGAGCCCGGCGCGCAGATCCTCCGGCAGGGTGTCGGGGGCCGCGGTGGCGAACTCCTCGAACCAGCCCGGCTTTCCGCTCTCCGCGCCCGCCCACTCGGTGAGCTGCTCGACGAAGGTGGCGGTGGGGCGCGGCCCGCCGAGGAGCTTGCGCTCGAGACCGAGCGCGAGCGCGGACCGGTAGCCCTCGAGCGCGGCCGGGACCGCGCGCAGCCGGGCGGCGACCGCGGCCCAGTCCTCCTCGGTCTCCGTCGGCATCACCGTGAAGACGATGCGGACGCTGTGCGCCGGCGAACGCATGTTGCTGACCGTGCAGAGGCCCTCCTCGGCCTCGAGCATGGCGAGTTCCGCCGTCAGGCGCTCCCGCAGCAGACGGGCACACCGCTGCTCGGCCTCGCTGTCCGCACCCGGGACGCGCTCCGCCGCGTCGAGCCGGGCGAGCGTCCGGCGGGCGAGGTCGGCCACGGCCCGCTGGCCGGCCGGCGAGAAGTCGGGCAGCAGTCCGGCGCTCTCCTTGACTCCCAGGTACGTACCGGTGATCGGGTCGAGGGCGATGAGTGCGTCGACGTGTTCGTCGGCGACCTGGCGGGGCAGCGGGCTGCTGGAAGTCTCTGGCATGGGGGCCATCCTGGCGCCTCCGGCAAGCCCGCGTCACCCTCGTCGAGGGTCAGTCGGCTGACAAGGACGGGCTCGAAACGGGCGGCAGAAGCGGGCCGCACTCCCACTCCTGGAAGATCAGCCGGGTCTCGACGCGGGCCACCTCACGGCGCGAGGTGAACTCGTCGAGGACGAGTCGTTGCAGGTCGGCGGGGTCCGCTACAGCCACGTGCACCAGGTAGTCGTCGGGTCCCGTCAGATGGAACAGCGCCCGGGACTCCGGCAGGGCCCGGATCCGGTCGACGAACGGACCGATCAGTTCCCGCCGGTGCGGCCGGACCTGGACGAGAAGGAGCGCTTCAAGCCCTCGGCCGAGTTTGGCCGGATCCAGTCGTAGCTGGTGTCCGAGGATCACGCCCGTGCGGCGAAGACGCGCCACCCGGTCCAGGCAGGTGGACGGTGCCACTCCGACCTCGGCGGCGAGTTCGCGGTAGGTGGTCCGGGCGTCGTTCTGCAGGAGGCGAAGAATGTGCAGATCGACCGCGTCCAGTACGACAGAATCGGCCATCTGGCGAACGTAGCACGGCGATTTCCCGCTACTTCCCGGTATCCGTTCACAGTGCCGCCATGGACGCCATGGACTACGGCCCCTCGGACACCCCGAGAGCCCTTGCCACCGAAGCCGTGCACGCCGGCCGCGAAGACCTCGCCTCGCTCGGTCTGCACGCCCCGCCGATCGACCTGTCCACCACCTACCCCTCGTACGACGCCCGGGCCGAGGCCGCCCGGATCGACGAGTTCGCCACCACCGGAGCCCGGCTCGACGGGCCCCCGGTCTACGCCCGGCTCGACAACCCCACGGTCGCCCGCTTCGAGGAGGCCCTCGCCCGCCTGGAGGGCGCCGAGGCCGCCGTCGCGTTCGCCAGCGGCATGGCGGCCCTCACCGCCGTCCTCCTCGCCCGGGCGAGCCAGGGCCTGCGCCATGTCGTCGCGGTCCGTCCGCTGTACGGCTGCAGCGACCACCTGCTCGACGCCGGTCTGCTCGGCACCGAGGTGACCTGGACCGACCCGGCGGGCGTGGCGGAGGCGATACGGCCCGACACCGGCCTGGTCATGGTGGAGTCGCCCGCCAATCCGACCCTCGCCGAGGCGGACATCCGCGCCCTCGCCCACTCCTGCGGCTCCGTGCCGCTCCTGGTCGACAACACCTTCGCCACGCCCGTGCTCCAGCGCCCGGTCGAGCAGGGCGCCCGCATCGTGCTGCACAGCGCGACCAAGTACCTCGGTGGCCACGGTGACGTCATGGGCGGCGTCGTCGCCTGCGACGAGGCGTTCGCCCGTACCCTCCGCCAGGTCCGCTTCGCCACTGGTGGAGTGCTGCACCCGCTCGCCGGCTACCTGCTGCTGCGCGGTCTCTCCACCCTGCCGGTACGGGTGCGGGCCGCGTCCGGCACGGCGGCGGAGCTCGTACGGCGCCTCGCCACCGACCCCCGGATCGCGCAGGTCCACTACCCGCGGATCGGCGGCGCCATGATCGCCTTCGAGGTCTACGGAGACCCGCACGACGTCATCGCCGGCGTCCGGCTCATCACCCCCGCCGTCAGCCTCGGCAGCGTCGACACCCTCATCCAGCACCCGGCCTCCATCAGCCACCGCATCGTGGCCGAGGGCGACCGGCGCTCGGCGGGCGTCAGCGACCGCCTGCTGCGGATGTCGGTCGGTCTCGAGGACGTCGAGGATCTCTGGCGGGATCTGACCTGGGCGCTCAGCGCTCCGCCCGCCGCACCCCTTCGCGCGGCTGTTCCTGCTGCGTCTCACGGTGCTGGGGCCGGGCGGCCGGCCGCGTTGCCGAGGCCAGCCGGGCTGTGATCACCAGGGTCCCCTCCTCGATCTGGTAGTCGAGGGGAAGGTTGAGCGCCCGCATCGCGGCCACCATTCCGGTGTTGGACGACTGCGTCACCGCGTACACGCTCGCGCAGCCGGCCTCCTCGGCCATCGCCACCAGCCTGCCGAGGAGCTCGGAGCCGATGCCGCGCCGCTGCCAGTCGTCCTCCACCATCAGCGCCACCTCGGTCTCGTCGCCGTCCCAGAGCAGATGCCCGAGGGCGACGAGCCGGCCGGAGGCCGTCTGGACGGCGAGGGTGCGCCCGAAGCGGGGGCTGAGCAGATGGTCGAGGTAGCGGTCGGCGTCGCCGACGGGACCGTGGTAGCGCAGGCCGAGGGTGCGTGCCGAGCAGCGGTCGTGCATGGCGCGCGCGGCGGGCAGGTCGCGCTGATCGGCGCGGCGGACGGTGATCTCGTTGCCCTCGGGGAGGGTCAGTACGTCCTGGCTGCGCGGGACGCGGGGGCCGAGCCGGGCGTCGAGCTCCACGAGGGCGCGGGCCCGGGCGAACTCGGTCGGGGTGAAGGGGAGGTAGGGCCGCTCCACGATGAGCGTGCCGCCGTTCGGGTCGCGCAGTCGCATCACGGTCTCCTCCAGGACGCCCTCGACCGGGGCGGGTTCGCCGGTGGGGCGGCCGGTGAGCGAGACGGCGGGCACGGAGTGGAGGGTGCAGCGGCCCAGGAGCTGGCGCAGCGCGAGCGGCAGCTCGGCCGCGTCGAGCGCCGTACGGGTGGCCAGGCCGAGGACCCGGGTCGGGGTGTCCACCAGGTCGTGGGCGTCGGCCCGCTCGGTCCAGGTGTCGCGGCCGCCGGCCGCCGCCGTCTCACGGGCGAGGGCGTGGGCCGAGAGATCGGCGGGGGCCCGCAGCAGGAACTCGTCGACCGTTCCGTCGGCGAGCGGATGCGTCTGGAGGGTGAGGATGTCCACGCCCAGGCGGGCGAGGACCGTGCACAGGGCGGCGAGGCTGCCCGGCGTGTCCGCGACGGTGGTCCGCATCCGCCACAGTGTGGTCTCGACGGGCACCACGGGCCCCGTCTCGTCCCGCTCCTCCTCGGTCCTCACCGGGACGGCCACGGGGGAGTGCCCGCCGGTGTGTCCGGCGGGCGGGGCATGGCTCGCATGACTGCGCCTCCGCGCCCACCAGGTGTGGAAGGCGGCGGTGGCGGCCAGCGCGATCGCCGAGAACACCAGGAGGTAGGGTCCGTCGGGACCCTTGGCGATGGTCTTGGCGATCGTGTCGGCCACCACCACTGCGGTGAACAGTGCGGCGAGCTCGATCAGGTCGTGCCGCCAGTGGTGCGGACGGCGGGCGCTCTTCGAAGACGTCACATCGGTCATGACCTCACTGTGACCCAGTGGTGTTGCGTGATCACGAACGCTTTGTGACTGACGGGTTAAGCGCCCATCTGGCGGCTTAAAGAACGATTCAGGCCGTTTCTGTCAGAGGCTGATCGGCCCCCTGGCCGAGTGCGCCCGACAGCCGCTTCGCCTGGACGACGAACTGCGAGGCGCTCCGTGCCGAGGCCATCGCGTCGAGCCCGGCCACCTCGCCCCGGGCCCCGCACCGCTCCACGCAGTCGGCCGCGACCGCGAGTACCTCGCCCAGACCTCGTACCGGCTTCTCCGCGCCGAGCAGCTCCGGCAGCATCGGCTCCAGGACCGCCCAGACCGTGCCGTACGCGCCCGTGGCGGCCGTCGTCCGGAGCGCGTCCGCCAGCCGGTTCGGCTTCACCGAGCCCTCCACGACCAGCCACGCCAGCTCCGTGCCGAGCCGCCGGGCGTCCAGGTCGCCCCGCGACGCCAGGACGAGCAGGGCGTCCACCGCGCGCAGCCGGTCGTCGGCGTCCTGACAGCCCAGACCGAACGCCACGGCGAGATGGACGGCCCGGCCCGCCGGGCCGCCCGCCTCGGCGAGCGCGGTGAGCGGTTCGGTCACACCGCGCTGGTCCGCGTCGGCCCCCGAAGCGAGGGAGGACAGGACGCACGCCGCCACGAACTCACGGTCCACCGGCAACGCCGTGGCCCAGTGCGCCCGCGTGTCCAGCCAGTGGTAGCAGCGACGGGGAGTCGCCCGCAGCTCGCCCCCCAGCCACCGGAAGGCCGCCGGGAACTCCTTGCGCACCACGGGGCGATCGTCGATCTCCACGACGATCCGGTCCGTCAGCCACCACTTCTGCGAGGCGAGGTCCTTCCCCCTGGCGAGGAACCGCACCCTCGTCCCCAGGGGTTCCCCCGCACGCAGCCACGCGGCGAGCCGTCCTCCCGCCCGCGTGCCGAGCGCCTCGGCCTCCTGCGCCGCCCGCCCGGCCGACGGGTTTCCGCGCCCGACCCGGAGCAGCGCCTGGGCGAAGTCGGCCGGGGCCGGCTCGACGCCCGCGTCCCGGTAGCCGCGCAGCCGCTCCACCAGCACCACCGGGTCGATCTCGCCCGTGTGCAGGGTCGGTGCGGCGAGCAGGAACGGCAGCGCGTCCGTGCCGATCAGGCCGGCGGCCTCCCACAGGCGCGCGTCCACGATCCCCGACAGCGCCTCGTGGTGGCAGGCCTTCCGGTCGTTGCCCTTCGCCCGCCCGGAGTCGACGCGCCACCCCGGCAGCAGTCCCAGCAGCCCCGCGAGTACCACCTCCGCCCCGTGGGTGTAGTGGGTGAAGTAGTGCTGGTGCTCCCAGTGCTCCGTCGGGAACGCCTCGCGCACCGCCGCCTCGAGCCCCGCCCGGTCCCGCCGCGCGAGCCGCACCAGACCGTCGAGCGTCCGCTCGAACGCCGCCGAGTCCTGGTACTGGCCCCTCGTCACCAGCTCCTCCACCAGCGCCTCGACCGTCGTCGCCGGCGGAGCCACCCGCTCCCGCTCCGGGACCGGCGGCAGGATCTCCTCGTACGGGACCCCGGACTCCACCTCCAGGTCGTTCCCGAACAGCGCCACGGCCGCCGGACGGTGCACCGGACTCAGCAGACCGGCCTGCTCGGCGAGCTCACGGCGTACGGAGGCGTCCACCGCCGCCGCATGACGGCCCACCAGCTTCAGGGCCCTCTCCTGGATCGTGGTGTCCTCGTGCCCGAAGGCCTCCGCCACGGCCGGCAGCAGCTCCTCCACCGCGCCCGGCTCCCGCGCCAGCACCTTGCCGACCAGCGTCAACTGGGCCCGCACCAGCTTCTTCTCCGTACGGAACAGCACCCCGCCCGTCATCTCGGCCAGCGCCCCGGCCGACAGCGCGCCGTCGGCGGCGAGGCCCGCGAGGACCTCCTGCGCGTACCCCGCGACCGGGGACGGCGCGTCGGCCGTCATCCCGATCCAGTCCGGGACCCGCTCCCGGCGCTCGGCCGCGCTCGGCTCGACGAGCCGCAGCACCTCAAGCGGGAACCGCAGGTCCCGGGCCCGGCCGCCGCGCAGCAGCCGGGAGACGCACAGGTCCACGACCTGGGCCCGGTCGAGCACGCCCTCCGTGACGAGCGCCGCGAGCGCGGTCGGCCAGTGCGTCGGCGCCTCGGGGCCGACCGACCAGGTCAGCCGGTCGGGCGTCTCGGCCATGGCGAGCGCGTGCGGCACGAGCACCCGCGTGTGCGAGTCCTCCCGGAGCCGCTCCAGCAGGCGCGAGTCGGTGATCTCCCGCGTCCACGCGAGGACATAGCCGTCGGTCGCGGGCACCGCGCACCCGGAGCGCTCCACGAGTCCGCGGATCAGGCCGTAACTGCTCTCCGCCACGGCGGGCCGTGCCGCGAGCCGCTGCGCCACGTCCGCCGTCCACGCCGGATCCCGGTCGGCGAGCACCGAGAGGACCAGGGTGCCGTCCTCGGAGCGCCAGCTCAGCAGGTCGCGGCCGCCGAGCCAGGTCGCCGTCGCGGCCGCACCGGTCTGACAGCCGGCGCCCGCCACGTACAGCGCGCGCCGCACGGCGGTCGCCTCGTTCCACCGCTTCCAGTCCCAGGCGCGCACCTCGGAGCGCAGCGACTTCACCTGTCCCAGGGCGGTCTTCCGGGCGGCGGCGTCCAGCGGCGCCAAAAGCGCCGGTACCTTGTGGGCGCTCCCCGCGCGCACCGCCGCGAGCAGCTGCTCGACCGGGGTGCCCCCCTCCGTACCGCCCCTGCGTCCCGCGTCGCCGCTCGTGCTCCCCGCGTCGTTCCCCGTGTCCCTTCCCGCGTCGCTTCCCGTGCCGCTTCCCGTGTCGTTCCCCGCCCCGCGCATCACGGCGCTCCTCACCTTGGTCATCATGCCGTCCATCACCCTGTTCACCAGGCTGTTCCCCATCTCGGTGCCCCCGCCGTCCACCGTCGCCCCGGTGCTCCCCGTCATCGCGCCGCTCCGGTGACCGTCGCGCCCTCGCCCTCGCCCCCGGCACCGACGGGCTCGGGCCTCGCGCCCCGCCGGACCATCCGGACCGCGAGCGCGTGCTTGCACGGGCCACGCCGGCCCCGGTAGTCGGCCCACCACTGGCAGGTGCAGCTCAGCACGCCGTCCGACTCCCGCACCCGGTAGCGCCGTTCGCCCGAGGCCACCGTCGCCAGATCGCCTTCGACGGTCACCGCGCCCTCCGCGACCAGCCGGCGGGCGCTCACCAGGCGCGGGTTGTGACGCTCGGCGCGGTCCGCGTCGTACGGCAGCTCCCGGTGGAAGTAGGCCGCGTCCGCCACGTCGTACCCCACGCGCCCCGCCGTGCCGAGCCGGGTCAGCGCCGCCCGCACCCGGTCGATCGTGAGCCCGGCCTGCGCCGCCAGGTCGGCCGGGTCGATCCGCGGCTCCCAGGCAAGGAGGACCGCGACCAGCTCGGCGTCCTGCGCGGCCTCCTCCGTCGCGAGGGCCTCAAGAACCCCGCCCTCGCCGGAGAAGCCCCTCGCGGGGTCGGGCGACAGCGTCAGCGTGAGCCGCATGCCCGGCAGGACCACCTCCCAGGCGCTCGCCGTGGCCAGGGTGCCGTCCGGCACCGGCCCGTACACCCGGAGCCCCGTCGCGTGCCGCAGCACCCGCTCCAGGGCGACGAGCCGGTCGGGTCCCGGCAGACACACCGCACCCGCGCCGGGCCGGGTCGTCGGCCGCAGGGTCCGGCCGGACTGCGTGATCCACATCGGCCCGCGCCCACGGGCCTGGTTGCGCGGCAGGGACCGGAGGAAACGGACGGCCTCCGCCCCGCTCAGCTCGGCCCGCAGATCGAACCGGGCCGAGGCGACCTGCGCCTCGGCGAAGCCCCGCAGCCAGCGGTCCGGCAGGGGGACCTTCTTCTCCACGACCGCCCCCGCGAGCGTGGTCACCGCCATCTCCTCCGGACCCACCCGGAGGTGCAGCGGATCGTCCCCCGTCATCCGCGACAGCGCCTCACGCAGCGGGTTGTTGACGTCGACGTTGGTCGTTCCGTGCCCCGTCTCCGTACCGCCGAGTCCTTCGTCGAGCACGTCCAGGCGCGCGTACACCCCGCCGCAGCCGGAGAACGACTCGAACCGCAGCCGGTCCCCGTTCCCCGTCACCACCGGGTCGAGCGACCCCGGCCGTATCCGCTGGTGGTAGCGGGCCGCGGCCACGTCGGCGACCGCGAGCAGACCGCGGGCGGCGACCTGCGGCGAGGCCAGGAAGCCGGCGAAGAAGCGGGGATGGGCCTCGGCCCCCCGGGGTGTGAGACCCCCCGCCGTCTCCAGACCGAGCAGCCGGCCGGAGCCCGTGGACTCCAGCGCGGAAGGGCGGACATAGGCGAGTGCCTGTACGGATCGCGTCATGGAAACGACGTTAGGACCCGGCACTGACAATCACCGGAGAGCCGGGTCCCGTCCGGCCGTCACGACCCGGCGGGCACCAGCTCCCGTACCACTTCCGACCAGGCGTCACTGCCCGACGCGACCCGGCCGCAGCACCTTGCTGAACAGGACCGTCCCGCCCTCGGCCCGCAGACGGACCGTCAGTTCCCCGCTGTGGCCGTCGATGTCGACCTCCCCGAAGTACTGCGGGCTCTCCATCGGCGACAGGTTGGCCCGCTCGGGCGCCCGGACGAACACCCGCTCCGGGCCGAACGTCGCGTCCAGCGCGTTCGCCGGGAAGCCGCCCGCGGCCAGCGGCCCTGACACGAACTCCCAGAACGGCGCGAAGTCCTGGAAGGCCGCCCGCTCCGGGGCGTAGTGCTGCGCCGAGGTGTAGTGCACGTCCGCCGTCAGCCACAGCGTGCCGGTGATCCGCCGGTGCTTGATGAACCGCAGCAGCTCCGCGATCTGCAGCTCGCGGCCGAGCGGCGCGCCCGGGTCGCCCTGCGCTATCGCCTCGATGTTCGTGCCGTCCGGGACGACCAGGCCGAGCGGCATGTCCGCCGCGAGCACCTTCCACACCGCGGTGGAGGCGGCCAGCTCCCGCTTGAGCCAGGCGAGCTGCTCGGCGCCGAGGATGCCGGTGGTGTCGTCGGCCTGCCGCCCGCGGGAGTTGGCGTTCCGGAACGAGCGCATGTCGAGCACGAACACGTCGAGCAGCGGGCCGTACCGCACCACTCGGTGCATCCGGCGCTCGCGACCGCCCCCGCGCGCGTGGAGGGTGGACACCGGCGTGTACTCGCCGAAGGCGCGCAGGGCGCGCGAGGCGAGGACGTCCACGTCCTTCTCCGTGTAGCGCGCGTCGTCCAGGATCTGGCCCGGGTACCAGTTGTTGCGCACCTCGTGGTCGTCCCACTGCATCACCGTGGGCACCTGCGCGTTGAACGCCCGGACGTTGTGGTCGAGGAGGTTGTAGCGGAAGTTGCCCCGGTACTCGTCGAGGGTCTCCGCGACCTTCGACTTCTCGGGCGTCGTGACGTTCCGCCAGATCCGCCCGTCGGGCAGCGTCACGCTCGGCTGGAGCGGCCCGTCGGCGTAGATCGAGTCACCGCTGCACAGGAAGAAGTCCGGGTCGAGGCGGCGCATCTCCTCGTAGGCGCGGAAGCCGCCGATGTCCGGGTTGATGCCCCAGCCCTGCCCGGCGATGTCCCCCGACCAGAGGAAGCGGACCCCCTCCCGACGCCGGTCGGGGGCGGTACGGAAGGTGCCGACGATCCGCTCGCCCGTCCGGCGCGGATCGTCCGGGTCGGCGAGCGTGACCCGGTAGTGGATCTGCTCGCCGGCGGGCAGCCCGCGCAGCGCGGTGGTGCCGGTGAAGTCCGTGCCGGCGCCGATCAGCGGCCCGTGGTGGTGGCGCACCCGCCGGAACGACTCGCTCGCCGAGGTCTCCACGAGCATGCGGGCCGGCCGGTCCGAGCGCACCCACACAAGACCCGAGGACGTCGTGACGTCGCCCGTCTGCACACCCCACTCGGCGCGGGGCCGGCCCGACAGTGCGAACGCCGGGGCGGCGAGACCGGCACCGCCGAGGGTGAGCGCCGCCGACGCGGCGAGCGAACCGCGCAGCACGCTGCGCCGGGCGGGGGAGGGGGAACTGCCGGGTACGGACTGGGACATGGAAGAGCCTCCGAAGGGCGTCCGGGCGGGGGCGGTGCGTCGCCCCATGCCTAACGGCCGGGGGCGGCGCCCACACGAACCCCGCGTGAACACTCACGTGAGGGCCGCGGTGGGCCTCCGGCACCAGGCGTGTGAACGGATGCCTCGCCCCCGGCCGGCCGCCTCCCGGCGAACGGATCGCCTCGCCCTAGGCCGACCGTCTCCCGGCCGTGTGAACGATCGCGTCACCCTCGGTCGGCCGCCTCGGGGCGTGTGAACGCCTCGCCCTCACCCTCGGCCGGCCGTCTCCGGCCGTGTGAACGGATCGCCTCATCCCCGGCCGACCGCCTCCGCCGCCATGCGTATCCCGGCCGTCACGATGGACGGCGCCAGGTGTGCGTACCCGATCACGAGCCGTACGTCCCCGTCCCCGGGCCGGGCGGTGCCGTACTCCTCCAGGGGCCGCAGCGCCACACCCGCCTCCGCCGACCGTGCCAGGAACCGTTCCGGTGGCCCGTAACACCCCGGTACGCGCGCGATGACGTGCAGTCCGGCGGCGATGCCGCTCACGCCGGTGCCCGGCAGGTGTTCCGCGAGCGCCGCCAGGAGGGCGTCCCGCCGCTCCCGGTAGGCGCGTTGGCAGCGGCGCAACTGCCGGTCGTACGCGCCCCGCGTCACGAACTCGGCGAGCACCGCCTGGTCGAGTACGGGGTTGCCGAGGTCCATCGTCCGCTTGCGCTCGACGACCTCGGCGAGCAGCGCCTCCGGGACGAGCATCCAGCCGAGCCGCAGTCCGGGCGCGAGCGACTTGCTGACCGAGCCGGCGTAGACGACCCGCTCCGGGTCGAGTCCCTGGAGCGCGCCGACGGGAGCCCGGTCGTACCGGAAGTCGCCGTCGTAGTCGTCCTCCAGGACGTAACCGTCCACCGCCCGCGCCCAGTCGAGCAGCGCGGCACGGCGCTCCGCCGACCAGCTGATCCCCGACGGGAACTGGTGCGAGGGCGTCACCACCACCGCCCGTACCCCGGAGGCGGCGAGCGGCTCCGGCCGCAGCCCCTCCTCGTCGAGCGGCAGCCACACCGTGTCCAGACCGGTCGAGGCGAAAAGCCGCCCGTGCTCCGGGCTGCCCGGATCCTCGATGCCGACCGCGTCGAGCCCCCGAGCCCGCAGCACGAAGCCGAGCAGGGTCGACGCCTGCGCCACCCCCGAACACACCACGAGCCGCTCCGGATCGGCCACCACGCCACGGCGCCGGGTCAGCATCCCGGCCAGCGCCTCCCGCAGTTCGGGCAGCCCGCGCGGGTCCGGATACCCGAGGGCGGGATGGGGGAGTCGTGCCAGGACGGCACGCTGGGCCGCCGACCAGGCGGCTCTCGGGAACAGCGACAGATCGGGTGTCCCGGGGCGGAAGTCCACCCGGACGGCGGCGGGCGTACCCGCACCACGCGCGCGCGTGCCGTCGAGCCGGCCCCTGGCCGCGTCGCCCACCCACGTGCCCGCGCCCCGGTCGCTGCGCAGATAGCCCTCGGCGGTGAGCTGTTCGTACGCCTCCGTGACCAGGCCCCGTGAGACGCCCAGGTCGGCCGCGAGCGCGCGGGTCGACGGCAGTCGGGTCCCGGCCGCGAGCCGGCCCGAGCGCACCGCCTCACGCAGCGCCTCCTGGAGCGCCCGGCCGCGCCGCCGCGCCGGGGCGGCGGCGGCCGGCAGGAGCAGCTCCCAGGCCGCCTGTCCGTGGCTCCTCATGTCCGTGCGGCCCCTCTCCCCGTCCCGCGCGCCGGCGGTCCCGGCCGAGGCCCATGATGCCGCTGATGCCGTGCCCCGAGCGGATCGGGATCGATCCGATGCGGCGGCCGGGCGTTACCGGTGCAGGTCGAAGGAGATGTGCGGGGCGAGCGCGCGGAGGAAGTCCGGAGCGTCGAAGACCTCGCCGGCCGAGGCGACACCGGTCGTCCTGGTCCGGCCGGTGAGGATCCGCCCGACGGCCTCCACGGCGAGCGGTGCGCTGACGGCGTAGATGTCCTGGCCGACGGCCACGGCCCGGCGTTCCGCGTCGCCCGAGCGGACGACGACGTCCACGAGGAAGGTCTGGTCGGACCGGCCGTGCTCGTCGACCGCGGCCGGTGCCGACGCGTCGGGCGCCGACAGGTCCTGGGCCGCGTCCACCGCCATGTAGGTGCGCACCTCGGGCACCTTCAGGTGGCTCGGGACGGTGACCACGTCGGCCATCGTGAACTCGCCGATGACGGGCCGGGGACCCATCGGGGCCGGGAAGGGCCACTCCTGGACCGTGAACTCGTCGTCGTGGTACTCCAGTCGCCCCTGGGTGAAGCGGACGTGACGGCCGTTCCGCCGCTCCCGGGAGACCTTGCCGGCGGCGAGGGTGCCGGCGGTGGGGTGCCAGCTGCTCAGCCCGTACGCGATGTGGGCCTCGTCGGCCGACGCCCAGTCGCCCATGGCGGCGGTGGCGAGCAGGTCACCGAGGCCGCCGTAGAAGGCCATCGCGGGGACGATCACCGTTCCCGCCGCGCGGGCCCGGTCCCCGAACCGCTCGAACGTGTCGACGTTGGCCTCGATCTCGGCCGCCACGTCCACGTACGGGATCCCGGCCCGCAGGGCCGCCTCGATCACGGGGGCGCCGGTCACGGCGAAGGGCCCCGCGGTGTTGATCACGGCCGCCGCGCCTTCCAGGGCGCGGTCGAGCGACGCCGGGTCGTCGACCGACGCGGGCCGCACGTCGAGCCCCGGACGGGACTCCGCGAGAGCCCGCAGCTTGTCGGCGTCTCGGCCGACGGCCACCGGGACGAACCCGCGGGCGATCAGCTCCGCCACCACGAACCGCCCGGTGTGTCCATAGGCGCCGAACACCGCGACCGTGAGCCCCGTTTCCATGACTTCTCCCTGCTCTCGTACGACCCGAACCGTTCTTGTATGGCAATCCTGGCCCCGGCGGCCGTCGTACACGAGTGTCCGGAACGACATCATGCGTACAATTACGGACGTGGACACGGACCTGAGGGCGGACCCGAGCACGCAGCCGACCAAGACCCCGAGCACGGAACCGAGCGCGGACCCGGACAAGGCCCTGAGCGTGGACCTGAGCACCGTCGCGCTGGCCGTCACCGAGGGGATGCGCCAGTTCGAACTGTCCGTGGCGTACGAGGTGTTCGGCCCGCCCCCGTCCGCAGTGACCGGCCCCTGGTACGAGGTCTCCCTCTGCGGACCGGCCACCGTCCGGATCGGCCGGTTCAGCCTGGAGCCCGACGGCGGCTTCGACCGGCTGGCGCGCGCCGGAACGGTGATCGTTCCCGCCCTCGCCGAGACCGACGATGCCCCGCCCGCCGAACTGGTCGACGCGGTGCGCGCGGCCCACGAGGCGGGCGCGCGCGTGGCCTCCCTCTGCACGGGCGCGTTCGTACTGGCCGCCGCGGGCCTGCTCGACGGCAGGCGCGCGACCACCCACTGGGCCCACACCGAGGAACTCGCCGCCCGCCACCCCCGGGTGGAGGTCGACCCGGACGTGCTCTACGTGGACGACGGCCGCGTCCTCACCTCCGCGGGCAAGGCCGCCGCGATGGACCTCTGCCTGCACCTGGTGCGCCTCGACCACGGCTCGGCCGTCGCCAACACGGTCGCCCGCAGCCTGGTCGTACCCCCGCACCGGGCGGGCGGCCAGGCCCAGTTCGTCACCACGCCCGTGCCCGCGCGCGACGACCACCCGCTCGGCGATCTGCTCCCCTGGGTGATGGAGCGGCTCGACCAGCCGCTGACCGTGGACGACCTGGCCCGCCGGGCGCGGATGAGCTCGCGCAACCTGGGCCGCCACTTCCGGTCGGTGACCGGTACGACCCCGCTGCAGTGGCTGCTGACCCAGCGGATCCGCCACGCCCAGGAGTTGCTGGAGTCCACCGACGAAAGCGTCGAGGGCATCGCGACCGCCACCGGCATGGGCACCGCCACGACCCTGCGCCGGCACTTCAACCGCACCGTCGGCGTCCCCCCGGACGCCTACCGCCGCACCTTCCGCGCCCGCGCCCGCGGTGCCGCCGGCTACGAACCAGGGCGGTCCGGGTGACATGACCGGAGCGGGCCCCGCCGACCGTCAGGTCGGCGGGGCCCGGTGATCGTGAATCTCAGCCGGTGGTGAACGTCGGTGAAGCGGACCCGGACCTCAGTCCGTCGGTGTCGGCACGGTGCAGGCGTCGGCGATGGCACGCGTGTCCCAGTAGAACGGACGGACCTCGGTGATCCGCCCGTCCTTGACAGTGATCGCTTGCAGAATGGGGAAGCTGAGTTCACGGCCGGTCGCGCGAGCGCGAGCACGGACCTGTGTGAGCACGACCGCAGTCTCACCGGTGGCAAGGAACTCCTGCTCCACCATGTCGAACGACTCCCATGCCTCTCCCATCATGAGGAAGAACTGCTTCATGCCGTCGTGCCCACGCCAGACGCCTCCGTAGGGCAGAGCGTCTGCTTGGTGCAGCTCGACATCCGGCGCAAAGAAGGGGGCGAGGAGGTCGAACGAAGCCTCACCAGGGCCTCCCGCCGCCAGGTACTCCGCCTCAGCTGCATACATGCCGGTGAGAACTGTTGCTGATTCCGTAGTGGATGACATCCTCATGGCGCCATCATGAGCACCGCAGCAGGACCTTGCTGGCGGCAATCAGACATCGTCGTGCCGCGAGGTGCCGGCCCGGACCGTGGGGTGGGTCTGCCACCGCCTGAGGTTGGCGTCGCTGCGTTCGTGGCCGGCCTGTGCCACGCCCGTACCGCGCACGCCGTCGGCGACGACACCCTCGACCTCGCACGCCGCCCTCCTGTCCTTTGGGCCGGGCAAGGGTCACGGGCCAGGAAAAAGGGGCAAGCGAAACGAGCACCTCCAGCAGCGGCCCGGACGGCGGCACCCGGTCCGAAGTGGTCCCCGACGGCGTGACAGAAGTGGACCTTCACCAGGGCCGCGCGCCTTCCTAGCGTCGGAGGCATGAACGCGAACGCCCTCCGCGGGGTCCTCCTCGTGACCCTCGCCTACGCCCTCGTCGGCGCCTCCTTCACCGCGAACAGCCTCCTCGGCGACTACCCGTACGCGGGCGGCCAGGCCCTGCGCTACGGCGCCGCCTGTCTGCTTCTGCTCCCCCTGCTCGGCCGCGCCGGGCTCGCCCCGCTGCGGATCCTGACCGCCCGTCACTGGTTGCGGCTCGCCACCCTCGCGGGGGTCGGCATGGTCGGCTTCAACCTGGCGGTCCTCGCCGCCGAGCGGACCGCCGAGCCGGCCGTGCCCGGCGTCCTCGTCGGCTGCGCCCCGGTCGTCGTCGCCGTCCTCGTCCCGCTGACCGAGGGCCGCAGGCCCGCCCCCGCCGTGCTGTACGGGGCACTGCTCGTCGCCGCCGGTGCCTTCACCGTGCAGGGCTGGGGGCGTACGGACCTGGCCGGAATCGGCTGGTCGGTGGCCGCGCTCGCGGGCGAGGTCGGCTTCACGGTGCTGGCCGTCCCCGTCCTTCGGCTGCTCGGGCCGAAGCTGCTCACGGCAGTCGTGTGCGGGGTCGGCGCGGCCGAGGCGGCGCTCGTGGGCCTGATCGTGGACGGGGCCGGTCTCGTCCGGATGCCGACGGCGGTGGAGGCCGGCGCCCTGGTCTGGCAGGCGGCGCTCGCCACCGTGGTCGGGTTCGTCCTGTTCTACATGGGTGTCCAGCGGGTCGGCATGGAGCGGGCCACCCTCTTCACCGGCGCGATCCCGGTCGCCGCCGCGCTGAGCGCCGCCCTGGTCGCGGGCGCCGCCTTCGGTCTCCCGCAGGCGGTCGGCAGCCTGCTGGTGGGGGCCGGTGCCGCCGTGGGCACCGGCCTCTTCACGCGAAGGACTCGAAGCGCCCGGCCGGCCCCGGGGGCGGCCTCAGACGCCGCTGCCGTCCAGGATCACGCGCGCGACGAGAGCCGGGTCGTCGTTCATGGGCACATGACCGCAGCCGGGCAGCCGGACGAGCCGGGCACCGGGGATGGTGTGCTTGGCGCGGACGCCCTGCCGGGGGAGGAGCAGCCGGTCGCGAGCACCCCAGGCCACCGTGACGGGGACGTCGGCGACGTCGTCGCGGAAGCGCACGCTCCCGCCGGCGGCCAGGGTCTGGCGGAACCCGGTGGCCCCGCGCAGCGCGAGCGTTTCGGCGTAGGCGGCCGCGGGTGAACGGCGCCCCGGGCGGGCGTAGATCGTGCTGGTGAGCACGGTGCGCCCGACGGCGGTCCGGGAGAGGCGGTCGATCACCGGCACGGGCAGCGACCTCGCGGCGCCCCGCATCGCCCGCAGCGTCACGAAGGCGTACCGCCGCTCGCCCTCCGACCAGAAGCCGGCGGGGGAGAGGGCGGTGACCGAGCGCACCAGCTTCTCCCGGCCCAGCTCCAGGGCGAGCAGCCCGCCGAGCGAGTTCCCGGCCACATGGGGGCGTTCGACGCCGACGGCCGCGCAGAAGGCGCCGAGCACGCTCCCGACGGTGGACAGGTCGTACGGGCAGCCCTCGGGCAGCTCGTCGGAGTCGCCGAAACCGGGCAGGTCCACGGCGATCACGTCCCGCTCCGCGGCCAGGATGTCCAGCACGGGTTCCCAGGCCTGCCAGTGGTGGCCGATCCCGTGCAGGAGCAGCAGCGGTTCCCCCGCGCCCCGGCGTTCGTACGTGAGGGACGCCGTGCGGGGGCCCGCCGGGGTCTCGATCGTGAACGCGATCCGTTCGGGCATGCGGACTCCCTGTCCTGAAGCTTTTAGACGTCCCGTCAGTGAGAATTACCGATCAGTAGCCTGGAGTTCAAGCCCCCGCCCGAAACTGGACAGCGCGACCGCGGTGGGCTGGGATGGACGGGTGCCCACCGATATTCCGACCGACACCCTGACCGAGCACTTCGAGGAGCACCGCCCGATGCTCCTCGGCGTCGCCTACCGGATGCTCGGCCGCGCCGCCGACGCCGAAGACGTCGTCCAGGAGGCCTGGCTGCGCTGGACCGCGGAGGACCGGGCCGACGTCCGCGAGCCCCGGGCCTTCCTCGTACGGATCACGACGCGGCTCGCCATCGACCGGCTCCGGCAGGCCCAGGCGCGCCGCGAGTCCTACGTCGGCCCCTGGCTGCCCGAGCCCGTCGTCACCGACTTCGGACCGACCGCGCCCGACACCGCCGAGCGCGCCCTGCTCGCCGACTCCGTCTCGCTCGCCGTCCTCGTCGTCCTCGAATCCCTCTCCCCGCTGGAGCGGGCCGTCTTCGTGCTGCGCGAGGCCTTCGGCTTCCCGTACGCCGAGATCGCCACCGCCCTGGACCGCACCGAGGCGGCCGTGCGCCAGCTCGGGGGGCGCGCCCGGCGTCATGTCGACGAGGGCAAGCCGCGCTACGACGTCGACCCGACCGAGCGCCGGGACCTGACCGAGCGCTTCCTCACCGCGGCGGCGGGCGGCGACCTCGGCGATCTCCTCGCCCTGCTCGCCCCCGACGTACGGCTCGTCGGCGACAGCGGCGGCAAGTCCAAGGCCCCGCTGCGGATCATCGAGAGCGCCGACAAGGTCGGCCGCTTCCTGCACGCCACCGCCCAGGGCGCGAACGAGATCTTCGAGTTCCGCTTCCTCGAACTCAACGGCGCCCCCGCCCTGCTCGCCCTCGTCGACGGCAAGCCGGACGCCTTCTTCCAGATCGAGGTGCTCGACGGGCGCGTCCAGTGCGTCTACATCATCCGCAACCCCGACAAGCTCCAGGCGCTCGTCGGCCTCTGACACACCCGGGACGCGCCCCGCGCGACGAAACGGCCCGATCGCGCCGATCGGCCGGAACTTCACCCCGTCTCCCACCAGGGAGGCGGGGTGTTTTGCTGCGCAGGGCACACGGGGGCGCGAACGTCCTGTGAACGATCTAGGTCAGAGGGTCACATTCGGGGGCGTTCGACAGAGGATTGGTCTTGACCAAGGGGTGGGCTCGCCTTATGGTCGCAGAGTTAGTGCAGGAACCTTTAATAAACAAGGGCGCGGAAAAACGCCGCGGGACACGGCGAATTGCGGAGGATCAGGGTGGGGACCACGCAGCTGGCATCGGTACCGGAACCGAAGTACCAGCACCTCAAGACAGTCATCGGCGAAGCACTCGACTCGGACTTCGCGGTCGGGGAGATCCTCCCCAACGAGCGCGATCTCGCGGCACGCTTCGGCGTCGCCCGTGCCACGCTCCGCCAGGCCCTGGAGCAGCTGGAACTCGAAGGCAGACTGCAGCGCCGTCGCGGCGTCGGCACCACCGTCGCCCCGCCGCGCGTCGGCGTCGACGTCTCCACCACCCAGCACACCTGGCCGGGTGTCGGTGACGAGGCCTGGCAGTCCCTCGACTCCGCCGCCGACGTGGCCCCGGCCGCCGTCGCGCGCGTCCTGGACAGCGGCGCCGAGGAGCGGGTGCACATCGTCCGCCGCATCCGCGTCAGCCAGGGCCAGCCCGTCGCCGCCGAGCTGCTCTACGTGCCCGCCGGCTCCGTCCCGGGCCTCAGCGCCATCGACGCGCCCGCCGGACCCGCCCGCGCCCGCGCGGTGCTCCGCGAACTCCAGCACCTCGCCCTCGACGGCCAGGACCGCTCCGTGGAGCTCGGCTCCGCCCGCGCCGACGACGCCAAGGAGCTCGACCGGCTGCCCGGCGCGCCCGTGCTCGTCGTGACGACCCGCTACCTCTCCGGAGGGCGTACCGCCGCCGTCTCCGTGGCCACCTACCGCGCCGACACCTGCCGCCTCACCTTCGGCGACTCGGTCGACCTGGTCATGGCCTCGTAGCGCCCCTCCCACGAACACCGGACACCGGCCGACGGCCCGTCGCGAGGATCCCTCCTAGCGGCGGGCCGTCACCGTGCCGTCGACCGCGAAGAGCTGCTCCTCGACGTGGTCGAGGGCGAGTCGCAGCGCACCCGTCCCCACCGCGGCCTCGCCGAGCAGCGACAGCACCACCCGGGGCGGCCGCAGACAGAACCGGGCCAGCTCCTCCCGGAGCGGCTGGAGCACGCCGTCCAGGCCGGCCGCCCAGCCGCCGACGACGACCAGCTCGGGGTCGATCGCCAGGACCAGCGCCGCCACGTCGTGCACGAGCCGCTGGATGAACCGCTCCACCGCCGCCTCCGCGCGCGCGTCGCCCTTGCGGGCCAGCGCGAAGACCTCGGCGACCGCCTGCTCGTCCAGCGGGTGCAGCGGCTCGTCCGTCGTCGACAGCAGATGCTCGGGGGTGACGCCCCGGCCGAGCAGGTGCAGGGCGCCGATCTCCCCGGCCGCCCCGCCGAAACCGCGGTGCAGCCGGCCGCCGATCAGCGAACCGGCGCCCGGACTCAGCCCGGCGAGGACGAAGACGATGTCGTCGGAGTCGGTCGCGGCACCCTTCCAGTGCTCGGCGACGGCCGCCGCGTTCGCGTCGTTCTCCACGATGACCGGGCACTTGAAGGAGCGCCGCAGCCGCTCGCCGAGCGCGAGACCCGTCCAGCCCGGCAGGGCCGTACCGAGGCGGACGGTGCCGTCGGCCTCCACGATGCCGGGGGTGCCGACGCCGACGGCCCGCAGATTGGACCGGGCGACCCCGGCCCTGCGCAGCACGTCGGCCACGACCGTACGCACCCGGTCCAGGCGCTCGTCCTCGGGAGCCGTCTCCGACACCTCGCGCGAACCGGCGCCGATGATCCGCCCGTCCAGACCGGAGAGCAGCGCGGCCACCCGGTGCGGGCCGATCTCGATGCCGAGCAGATGACCGGCCTCGGCGCGGAAGCGGAACCTCCGCGCGGGACGCCCCTGGCGCCGGGCCTCGCCCTCCTCGGGCGCCGCCTCGACGACGAGGCCGCCCTCCATGAGTCCCTCGACGACCCCTTCGACCGTGGGCCGGGAAAGGCCCGTGATCCGGGTCAGATCCGTGAGCGTCGGCGCTTCGGCGCCGCGCAGCGCATGGAGTACCACCGCGGAGTTGATCCGCCGCAGCAGAGACGGATCCCCGCCGGTCAGCCGCCCCACAGTGTGTCCTCCCAGCTCGTGCACCTCTTCGGCGGATGGTACTCAATGGGCCCGGTCGCGGCGAGTGCCGCCCCCATGACGCTTTGGATTCGCCCGCGGTCCGGTACGGGTCAGACGCCGTCTCCCGGCCGGCTCCACGCCGTCGGCGGGCCCGGCCCGCCGGCCGTCACGGAGTCTGACGCGGCGCCAACTGTCAGTGGTGGGAGCTTTACTGGAGCCATGACCACGGCAGACCGTCTGGCGGCGATCGACTTACTCAGGGCCCGGGGATTCGACGGCGGCCCGGACCACCACCTGGCGGAGCTCGCGACCAGCGAGGACTTCTGGGAGGACGACGGCACGCGCCGCCCGATCGTCGAGGACCAGTACGAAGCGGAACGGGACGGGCTCGGCGTCCTGCTCACCGCCCGCTGGGGCGAGCCCCGGGAGCTCGACCTCGGGCCCGTGCTGGAGCGGAGCATGGAGGGCGAGTCGATACCCGAGCCCTGGTCCACCCTCAGCTGCCACACCCCGGACCTGCGCCTGTGGCGGGCCGACGGACTGTGGATCGGACTCGGCGTCTCCCAGTGGGACAGGGAACTGCCGTTTCAGCTGCTCGCCGTGCTCACCACGGTCGACCCGCCGACGTGACGTCCGGCCGGAGCGCCGGTGGTCACCCCGCTCGGGTTGGGCAGCGCCCAGATCCGGGTGATCCCGCAGCACAACACCGAGAGGCCGCCCGCCACCACGTCGGGAACGACGCGGTCACGGGCGGCCTCCGGCTGCTCCTTGGTGAACCGGGGGCTCCGGGTCAGAGGATCGCCCCGGGGGCGTAGGCGGCGGCCTCCGGGTGCTGCTTGAGGATCTCCTCGATACGGGAGACCACGGAAGCGACCTGGTCGGCGGCGGCGCCGGTGAAGGACAGCTTGTCCGCCATCAGCTCGTCGAGCTGCGCCCGGTCCAGCGGGATGCGCTCGTCCGCGGCCAGCTTGTCGAGGAGCTCGTTCTGCACGGTGCCCTGCTCGCGCATGGCGAGGGCGGAGGCGACGGCGTTCTCCTTGATGGCCTCGTGGGCGACCTCGCGGCCGACGCCGGCGCGCACCGCGCCCATGAGGACCTTGGTGGTCGCCAGGAAGGGCAGGTAGCGGTCGAGCTCACGGGCGACGACGGCCGGGAAGGCGCCGAACTCGTCGAGCACGGTGAGGAAGGTCTCCAGGAGACCGTCGAGCGCGAAGAACGCGTCGGGCAGCGCGACCCGGCGGACCACCGAGCAGGAGACGTCGCCCTCGTTCCACTGGTCGCCCGCCAGCTCGCCGGTCATCGAGGCGTATCCGCGCAGGATGACCATGAGGCCGTTGACGCGCTCGCAGGAGCGGGTGTTCATCTTGTGCGGCATCGCCGAGGAGCCGACCTGGCCGGGCTTGAAGCCCTCGGTGACCAGCTCGTGGCCCGCCATCAGGCGGATCGTCTTGGCGATCGACGACGGGGCGGCGGCCAGCTGCACCAGCGAGGTGACCACGTCGTAGTCGAGCGAGCGCGGGTAGACCTGGCCGACCGAGGTGAAGGCGTGGGCGAAGCCGAGGTGACCGGCGATCCGCTGCTCCAGGTCGGCCAGCTTGCCGGCGTCGCCGCCGAGCAGGTCCAGCATGTCCTGGGCGGTGCCGACCGGGCCCTTGATGCCGCGCAGCGGGTAGCGGCCGAGCAGCTCCTCCAGGCGGGCGTACGCCACGAGCAGCTCGTCCGCCGCCGTCGCGAACCGCTTGCCGAGGGTGGTCGCCTGGGCGGCGACGTTGTGCGAGCGGCCGGCCATGACCAGCTCCGCGTACTCGGCGGAGAGCTTGCCGAGACGGCCGAGGACGGCGACCGTGCGGTCCCGCATCAGCTCCAGGGAGAGCCGGATCTGCAGCTGCTCGACGTTCTCGGTGAGGTCGCGCGAGGTCATGCCCTTGTGGACGTGCTCGTGGCCGGCGAGGGCGTTGAACTCCTCGATCCGGGCCTTCACGTCGTGCCGGGTGACCTTCTCGCGCTCGGCGATGGAACCGAGGTCGACCTGGTCGAGCACGCGCTCGTAGTCGGCGAGGGCGGCGTCCGGAACCTCGATCCCGAGGTCCTTCTGCGCACGCAGCACGGCGAGCCAGAGCTGACGCTCCAGCTTCACCTTCTGCTCGGGGGACCAGAGGACGGCGAGCTCCGCGGAGGCGTAGCGGCCGGCCAGAACGTTGGGGATGCGGGGCTTCGCAGTCACAGCAGTCACGTGGACAGAGTTTACTGGCGATTTCTGCAGGCCAGCGCCACGGTCCGACCTGGAGTTTGCTACGAGACGCAGCTCACGGCCGCCGCTCCGCAACGGCGCCCCGCCGTGCTACGGCTCGTACGGCAGCATCTCCGGGCGCTTGGGTGCGCGGCCGTCGCCCGACGAGCGGCCGGTGAGGCGCCGTCCGATCCACGGTCCCAGGTGCTCCCTGGCGAAGCGGGCGTCCGCCGCCCGGCGGCTCGCCCAGCCGGGCAGAGGGGTCGGCGACGGCGGCGTCCGCCAGTCCTCCTCGGGCGCCAGGCCGAGCGTCTGCCACACGGCCTCGGCGACCCGCCGGTGTCCGTCGGCGGTGAGATGGAGCCGGTCCACGTCCCACAGCCGGGGGTCGGCGAGCGAGGGGGCGCTGTACAGGTCGACGACCAGGGCCCCGTGCCGGGCGGCGAGGTCGTCGACGTGCGCGAACAGCTCCTCCATCCGGGGGCGGAAGCGCTCCAGGACCGGCCCGTTCCGGCCGGGGCTGCGCATCAGGACCAGCTGCCCGCAGGACGGGGTGAGCGTCTCGACGGCCTCGGTGAGCAGTCCGCGCACCCGCCCCATGTCGACCTTGGGCCGCAGGGTGTCGTTGAGCCCGCCGACGAGCGTCACGACGTCGGCCTTCATCGCGGCGGCCGTCTCGACCTGCTCCTCGACGATCTGGCCGATGAGCTTGCCGCGTACGGCGAGGTTGGCGTACCGGAAGCCGGGGGCGCGGGCGGCGAGCCGGTCGGCGAGGACGTCGGCCCAGCCCCGGTAGGTACCGTCGGGCTTCCGGTCCGACATGCCCTCGGTGAAGCTGTCGCCGAGGGCGACGAAACTGTTGTACGTGGCATTGATCTCCATGGCGGAGAGATCATACCGCGCGGTATGCGGGGCTCTCCGCCGGAGCCCGGGAGGGACCGGCGGACGACCCGCGGTGCGCCCGCTCAGGGGACCGGGCGGTGCTCGACGCGCTGGGGGGCGCCGGCACCGCGCTGTGAACGAGGGAGGGCCCCGGGAACGCGCGTTCCCAAGGCCCTCCTCACCTGCGTATCCGGTGCTACGGCGCCGCCGGGCGGCCCACCAGTTCCCGCAGGACGTCCTCCATCGCCACGAGGCCGGCCGGCTTGTCGTCCTCGTCGAGCACCGCCGCCAGATGCGTCCGGCTGCGGCGCATCGCCGTCAGCACGTCGTCCAGCGGCGTGGCCGCGCGCACCCGGGCGATCGGCCGCAGCGCGGACACCGGGAACGGCTCGTCCCGCGGCGAGACGTCCAGGGCGTCCTTGACGTGCAGATAGCCCAGGATCCTGCGCTCCTCGTCGACCACCGGGAAGCGCGAGTAGCCCGTCCGGGCCGACAGCGCCTCCAGCTCCTCCGGAGTCGTGCCGACCTGCGCGTACACGACCTTCTCCGCCGGCATCACGACATCCCGCACGGGACGGCGGCCCAGCTCCAGGGCGTCGTGCAGCCGCTCGGCGGCCCGGTCGTCGAGCAGCCCCGCGTCACCGGCGTCGGTGACCATCCGGGCCAGCTCGTCGTCCGAGAACGTCGCCGCGACCTCGTCCTTGACCTCCACTCGCAGCAGCTTGAGCAGCGCGTTGGCGAAGGCGTTGATCGCGAAGATCACCGGTCGCAGCGCCCGCGCGAGCGTCACCAGCGGCGGGCCGAGCAGCAGTGCCGTACGCGTCGGCTCCGCCAGCGCGATGTTCTTCGGCACCATCTCGCCCAGCAGCATGTGCAGATACGTGGCCACGCTCAGCGCGATCACGAACGAGATCGGATGGACCAGGCCGTGCGGCACGCCCACCGCGTCGAAGACCGGTTCGAGCAGGTGCGCGATGGCCGGCTCGGCGACGATGCCGAGCACCAGGGTGCAGAGCGTGATGCCGAGCTGTGCCGCGGCGAGCAGCGCGGAGACGTGCTCCAGGCCCCAGATGACGCTGCGCGCCCGCCGGTTCCCGTCCTCGGCCAGCGGCTCGATCTGGCTGCGGCGCACCGAGATCAGGGCGAACTCGGCGCCGACGAAGAAGGCGTTGACGACCAGGGTCAGCAGACCGATCAACAACTGGATCACGATCATCGGCCGGCCTCCCCGGTCTCGTCCTGGTGCTGCTCCTGCGACGCGGGCGCGTGCAGCAGCACGCGCGCGGCGCGCCGACCCGAGGCGTCCACGACGTCGAGCCGCCAGCCGTCCAGCTCCACGCTGTCCCCGACGGCCGGGATACGGCCCAGCTCATGGGCGACGAAGCCCGCGAGCGTCTCGTACGGACCGTCCGGCACCCGGAGGCCGATCACCTCCACCTGGTCGGTACGGGCGGCGCCGTCGGCGGACCAGAGCTCACGCCCGTCCGCGTCCTCGCCCGCCCGCGCCAGGTCCGGCGTCTCGTGCGGGTCGTGCTCGTCGCGCACCTCACCGACGACCTCTTCGACGATGTCCTCCAGGGTGGCGACCCCGGCGGTACCGCCGTACTCGTCGATGACCACGGCCATCGTCTGCTTGCCGGACAGCCGGTCGAGGAGCCGGTCCACGGTCAGCGTCTCGGGGACGAGCAGCGGCTCGCGCAGCAGCTCGCCGATCCGGCGGTGGCGCCGCTCCTCGGCCGGTATGGCCAGGACGTCCTTGATGTGCGCGATGCCGACGACCGCGTCGAGGCTGCCCCGGTAGACGGGGAAGCGGGAGAGGCCGGTCGCCCGGGTCGCGTTGGCGACGTCCTCGGCGGTGGCCTGCACGTCGAGCGCGGTGACCTGCACGCGGGGCGTCATCACGTTCTCCGCGGTGAGCTCCGCCAGGTTGAGGGTACGGACGAACAGCTCGGCCGTGTCCGCCTCCAGGGCGCCCTCCTTCGCGGAGTGGCGGGCGAGCGCCACCAGCTCCTGCGGGGAGCGCGCCGACGCCAGTTCCTCGGTCGGCTCCATGCCGAGACGGCGCAGGATCCGGTTCGCGGTGTTGTTGAGGTGGCTGATCAGCGGCTTGAAGGCGGCGGTGAACATCCGCTGCGGGGTGGCGACCACCTTCGCGACCGCGAGGGGCGAGGAGATCGCCCAGTTCTTGGGGACCAGCTCGCCGACCACCATCAGGACGACGGTCGACAGGGCGGTGCCCAGGACCAGCGCCACCGACGAGGCGACCGAGGCGGAGAGGCCGAGGTCCTCGAGAGGGCCCCGGATCAGCTTGGAGATCGACGGCTCGGACAGCATGCCGACGACCAGGTTGGTGACGGTGATGCCCAGCTGGGCGCCGGAGAGCTGGAAGGTGAGCGACCTTACGGCCTTGAGCGCTCCCGCCGCACCGCGCTCGCCACGCTCGGCGGCGTCCTCGAGCTCGCGGCGCTCGACCGTCGTCAGCGAGAACTCGGCCGCGACGAACGCGCCGCACGCGACGGAGAGGAGGAGCGCCAGGAGGAGCAGAAGCACTTCGGTCATCGGTTCACCTCCGTCCCATGATCAGTCAGGGGGAGGGGGAATGCTCGATGTCGGCTGTCGTGGCCGGTGCTTTCGGGAGCAGTACGGAAATCAGTACTACTGGGAGGCTCGCCCATGGGCGGACGCTCACACCTTTCGGTCGTCGGGTCGTCTGAATGAGAGACCATGGTAAAGGATGGGCAAAACGGCGGGGTGACCGGCCCGCGGCCCGGTCGTCGCCGCTCAGTCCGCGAGCGGCTTCACCCAGCGGCGCCAGTGGTCCTCGCGACCGTACCCGGCCGCCGCCCACAGCCGCTGTCCCGTCTCGTTCGCCTCCAGGACCATGGCGTCCGCACGCCGTCCGCCGAGCGCGAGGAACCGTTCCTCGGCCGCGCGCAGCAGCGCGGTGGAGATGCCCCGGCGGCGGTACGAGGGCAGGACCGCGAGGCGGTAGAGGGAGGCGCGCCAGCCGTCCCAGCCGGCGATGACGGATCCCACGATCCGCTCGTCGGCGACCGCGAGGAGGAGTGCCTCGGGGTCGCGTGCGACGAGCCGGGTCACCCCGTGCACGTCGTCCGAGATGGAGGTCCCCTCGGCGGACTCCCTCCAGAAGGCCAGCACGGCCTCGGCGTCGTCGGGGGTGGCGGCACGTATCTTCGGATCGATCATGGCCGGATCCCATCAGGCGGGGCCGGGCCGGTGCCAGGATTTCCGCTCCGTGAGATGGCGCGGCTACCGCCGGGCCGCGCCCAGGACACAGGGCGAGGAGGGCAGCCGCGGCCCCTTCTCCGGCACGTCGAACGAACGGTACGGGCCCAGGGTGAAGCCGGCCGCCTCGATCGCCGCGAGCGGGGCGCGGGAGGTGTGGCAGCCGCCGAAGAGCAGCGGCCAGACCGTCCGGTCGAGACCCCGCTGCACGCGCGCGAGGCCGGGCGTGTCGGCCACGCCGTGCTCGAAGAACCGCAGCTCGGCGCCGGGGCGCAGCACCCGGTGCAGCTCGGCGAGGGCCTGCGGGAGGTTCCGTACCGTACACAGCACGAGGGAGGCCACCCCCGCGTCGAAGGAGGCGTCCTCCAGCGGCAGCGCCTCGGCCGTGTCCGGGAGCACGGTCACCGGGACCGGGGCCCGGAGCGCGGCCTCCTGGGCCAGCCGCCGGAGCCGGGACTCCGGTTCGAGGGCCACCACCTCGGTGACACCGGCCGGGTAGTGCGCGAAGTTCAGCCCGTTGCCCGCCCCGATCTCGATCACCCGGCCGGACAGCCCGGCGAGCAGCTCCGCCCGCAGTTCGCCGAGCCCGCCCTTGGTGTCGGCGGAGACGCTGAACCGGGCGTAGAAACGGGCGAACAGCGGATGGTGGACGCCGGGTGAGGCGGATGAAGCGGACGAGGCGGGTGACGGAGTGTTCGGCGGTGTCATCGGAGCCTCCTCAGCCCGTCACGAAGCAGAACTCGTTGCCCTCCGGGTCCCGCATGACCTGGAAGGAGCCCTGCTCGTCCGTCACGAGGCCGCCGACCCGGGACGCGCCCGCGGGCAGTGCCTCGTCGGCGGCCAGGACCGGGTCCTCGACCTCCAGGTCGAGATGGACGCGGTTCTTCACGGCCTTGCCCTCCGGCACCCGCTGGAAGGCGAGCCGGACGAAATCCGGCGGGTCCACGTACGACCAGTCGCCGCTCCGGTCGACCGGAGCACCGCCGAGGAGCCCTGCCCAGAACCGGACCAGAGCGGCCGGATCGGCACAGTCGAAGACGATCTCCTGAACGTGAGCGCGCATGACTCCAGCCTACGGAGTGGAGGCACGCGCGTCCCTCGATACGAGGCTCCCGCGTCAAGCTTCACGGGGCCCGCGTCCTGCGTCACGAAGCTCCCGCGTCCTGCCGCTCCGAGGCTCCCGCGTCCTGCGCTACGAGGCTCCCGCGTACGGCTCCGCGAACCGCTCCCGGAACGCCTCCGCGTCCCACGTGCCGCCGAGCGCCGGCCCCAGCCAGCCGCCCGCCGCCGCCCGGAACTCCGCCGGGTCGAGCGACCCCGAGCCCTCCGGTACGGCCCCGAGGAGCGGCGCGTCCGCCTCCTGCGGCAGGTCCGCCAGGTTGCAGCGCATCGCCAGGTCCGGCGCGTCCGGCCAGCTGCCGATCACCACGCCCAGCTGCTCGATCCCGCGCGCCCGCAGCGCCTCGGCCGTCAGGGTCGTGGAGTTGAGCGTCCCCAGACCGGCGGGGACGACCACGAGAACGGGTGCGCCGAGCAGCGCCGCCGCGTCCGCGAGGGTGCCGCCCTCCTCGTCGAAGCGGACGAGCAGCCCGCCCGCCCCCTCCACGAGCACCAGGTCGTGCTCGGCGGCCAGCTTCCGGGCGGCCTCGGCGACCTCCGCGGGCCCGACCGGGGCGAGCCCGGCCCGCCGTGCCGCCGTCCCCGGGGCCAGCGGCTCCGGGAAACGGCCCAGCTCGGCGGAGCCCGCGGCGCCGGAGAGCCGGACGACCTCGTCCGCGTCACCGCGCTCGTCCGGCCCGACGCCGGTCTGCGCGGGCTTGAGGACGGCGACCGTGCGGCCGGCGGCGGTGGCGACGGCGGCGACGGCGGCGGTCACGACGGTCTTGCCGATCTCCGTGCCCGTACCGCTGACGACGATGATTCCCACTGTTCTCCCCGCTCTTCCGGTCAGCCCGCGACCGCCGCCGCGCGCACCGCGGCGCAGATGCGGGCCAGGTCCTCGTCGCCCGTCACGTACGGCGGCATCGTGTAGATCAGGTCGCGGAACGGGCGCAGCCACACGCCCGCCCGGACCGCCGCCTCCGTGGCCGCGGCCATGTCGACGTCGTGGTCGAGCTGGACGACGCCGATGGCGCCGAGCACCCGCACCTCGCGCACACCGGGGAGTTCCGCGGCGGGGGCGAGCCCCTCGCGGAGTCCCGTCTCGATGCGCTTGACCTCCAGCGCCCAGTCCTGGGACATCAGCAGGTCGATCGAGGCGCAGGCCACCGCCGAGGCCAGCGGATTGCCCATGAAGGTCGGACCGTGCGCCAGGACGGGAACCTCGCCGCGCGAGATGCCCTCGGCGATCTCCGTCGTGCAGAGCGTGGCCGCCATCGACAGGTAACCGCCCGTCAGCGCCTTGCCCACACACATCACGTCGGGCGAGACACCGGCCTGGTCGGCGCCGAACAGCGTGCCCGTACGGCCGAAGCCGGTCGCGATCTCGTCGAAGATCAGGAGGACCCCGTGCTCGTCGCAGGCCTCGCGGAGGACGCGCAGGTACTCGGGCGGGTGGAACCGCATCCCGCCCGCGTTCTGCACCACCGGCTCCACGATCACCGCGGCGACCTCGTCCGCGTGGAGCGCGATCTGCTCCCGCAGCATCCGGGCGTACGACTCCTCGTACGTGACCGGCGGCGCGTCGACGAAGACCTGGCGCTGGAGCACGCCCGACCACAGCTCGTGCATCCCGCCCTCGGGGTCGCACAGCGACATCGGCTGCCAGGTGTCCCCGTGGTAGCCGCCGCGCCAGGTCATCAGGAGCTGCTTGCCGGGCCGGCCCACCGAGCGCCAGTACTGCAGACACATCTTGGCCGCGACCTCGACGGAGACCGAGCCGGAGTCGCTGAGGAAGACGTGCTGGAGGGGTTCCGGGGTGATCTCGACCAGGCGGGTGGCGAGCCGCACGGCCGGCTCATGGGTGAGCCCGCCGAACATGACGTGGCTCATCCGGTCCAGCTGGCCGTGCGCCGCCTCGTTGAGGACGGGGTGGTTGTAGCCGTGCAGCGCCGACCACCACGAGGACATGCCGTCGATCAACTCGGCCTGGCCGTGCACCGGTTCGGCGAGCCGGAGCCGGACACCCGACGCGGACTCGACGACCAGCGGCTCCGTACGTCCCGGCATGGGCCCGTACGGATGCCAGACGTGCGCCCGGTCGAGGGCGAGCAGTTCGTCGTTACGCATTCGGGGCGAGCTCCGTCCCGGCACCACGGCGGCGCACCGCCACGAGGTCGGGACGCGCACCCGGCACCTCGCTCGCGGGCTCGGCGGCGGGCTCGGCCGAGGGGGCCGTCTGCGCGTGACCGCCGCACGGACCGCAGCCGCCACCGGCCTCGGCGTGCGAACCGCAGCCCGCGCCCTCCGCCGCGTCGTGCGAGCCGCAGCCCGCCGACGCCTGGGAACCGCAGCCGCCGCCCGCCGCGGCGAGCGCGTCCGCCCGGTGCTTCGGGAGCGTCGTCGTGCCCGCGCCCTCCACCTCGAAGCCCGCGTCCGCGATCATGTCCAGGTCGGCCTGGCCGGCCTGGCCCTCGCTCGTCAGGTAGTCGCCGAGGAAGATCGAGTTCGCGATGTTCAGCGCGAGCGGCTGCATCGAGCGCAGGTGCACCTCACGGCCGCCCGCGATCCGCACCTCGACGTCGGGGCAGACGAACCGCACCATCGCCAGGATCCGCAGGCAGCGCTGCGGGGTGAGGTTCCACTCCTTGGCGAGCGGCGTCCCCTCGAAGGGGATGAGGAAGTTGACCGGCACCGAGTCCGAGTCGAGCTCGCGCAGCGCGTACACGACGTCGACGAGGTCCTCGTCGGTCTCGCCCATGCCCGCGATCAGACCCGAGCAGGCCGACAGACCGGCGGCGTGCGCCTTCTGCACGGTGTCCACCCGGTCCGCGTACGTGTGGGTCTTGGTGATCCCGGCGTACGTCGCCTCGGACGTGTTCAGGTTGTGGTTGTACGCGTCGGCGCCGGCGTCCTTCAGCCGCTCCGCCTGGCCGTCCGAGAGCAGACCCAGACAGGCGCACACCTCGACGCCCTCGTTCTGCTCCTTGATGGCCTCGATGGTCCTGCCGACCCGCTCGACGTCCCGGTCCGTCGGACCGCGTCCGCTCGCGACCAGACAGACCCGCTTGGCCCCGCCCGCGACACCCGCGGCGGCGGCCTCGGAGGCCTCGTCCGGCTTCAGCCAGGTGTACTTGAGGATCTCGGCCTTGGAGCCGAGCCGCTGCGAGCAGTACGAGCAGTCCTCGGGGCACAGGCCCGACTTCAGGTTCACCAGGTAGTTGAGCTTCACCCGCCGCCCGAACCACTGACGGCGCACTTTGCCGGCCGCCGCCACCACATCGAGCAGTTCGTCGTCGGAGGTCGCCAGGACGGCGAGCGCTTCTTCACGGGTCGGCAGCTCGCGCCGCAGCCCCTTCTCCACCAGCGTGTTCAGCAGGTCCATAAGGGCTGATCCTTGCCTACCGCCCACCCCCGGGCCAAGGAGGATCCGAACAAACGCCCCGGATAGAGGTGTGTGGATGACCACATCCCGACCTCGGCATCCTCCGGTTAGGGTCTGTGCGCTGCCTACAAAAGGATCGCCGAATGCCACAGGCCGACGACGCACGGGCCGCGGGCCCCCGCCGTACCGCGTTCGACTGGACCGACGCCGAGGCGCGCCGCCGGGCGGACGCCGGTCTCGTCCGTACGCTGCGGCCACGGGCCGCCGAGTCGGACCTGCTCGACCTGGCGGGCAACGACTACCTGGGCCTCACCCGCCGCCCGGAGGTCACCGAGGCGGCGGCCGAGGCGGCGAGGCGCTGGGGCGCCGGCTCCACCGGCTCGCGGCTCGTCACCGGCACCACCCGGCTGCACACCCGGCTCGAGCGTGAGCTCGCCGAGTTCTGCGGATTCGAGGCGGCCCTCGTCTTCTCCTCCGGCTACACCGCCAACCTGGCCGCGCTCACCGCGCTCGGCGGCCGCGACTCCCTGATCGTCTCCGACGCCTCCAACCACGCCTCGATCGTGGACGGCTGCCGCCTGGCCCGCGCCGAGACGGCCGTCGTGCCGCACACCGAACCCGAGGCCGTACGCAAGACCCTCGGCGCGCACCCCGGGCGGCGGGCCCTGGTCGTCAGCGACTCCGTCTTCTCCGTCGACGGCGACAAGGCCCCGCTGCCGGAGCTCGCGGAAGCCTGCCGCGCGCACGGCGCCGGACTTGTGGTGGACGACGCCCATGGCTTCGGCGTCCTCGGCGAAGGCGGTCGGGGCGCCCTCCACGAGGCCGGACTCGCGGGCGACGAGGACGTCGTCGCCACCCTGACCCTCTCCAAGTCCCTCGGCAGCCAGGGCGGTGCCGTGCTCGGCCCGGCCCGGGTGATCGAGCACCTGGTGAACGCGGCCCGCACCTTCATCTTCGACACCGGTCTCGCCCCGGCCGCCGCGGGCGGCGCCCTCGCGAGCCTGCGTCTGATCCGGGCCGAACCGGGCCTCGCCGGGCGGGCCCGTACCGTCGCGACCACGCTGTACCGGCTGCTCACCGAGGCCGGTCTCACGGCGGCCCGGCCCGACGCGGCCGTCGTCTCGGTGCGCGCACCCTCGCCGGAGGCGGCCCTGGGCTGGGCGGCGGACTGCCGCGAACAGGGTCTGGCGGTCGGCTGCTTCCGGCCCCCGTCCGTCCCCGACGGCATCTCGCGGCTGCGGCTCACGGCCCGCGCCGATCTGTCCGACGCGCAGATCGAGCACGCGGTAGGGACGATCCTGCGCACCGCGCCCGAAGCAGGGTAGGACCAAGAGCGTTCCCGGGCAGCAGAGTTCACCGCTTCGGGCGACAGATGGGGACATATCTTGGTGGAACGCCGCACGGCGCGGCACGATCGGTGGCACTCTGACGCGAAGCGCAATCCGGGGCGGTGGCCCCGGTGGGAAAGGGACAGCGTCGCCATGGCAGATCACCAGGAAGCATCCGTCACGCTGCCGAGCGAACCCGCCTCGGTCCCCACGGCCCGGCGCTACGTCGCGGACGTACTCATGGGCTGGGGCCTGCACGATGCCGCGGAGATCGCGGACTCGATCCGGCTGATCGTCTCCGAACTGGCCACCAACGCCGTCCTGCACACCCTCGGCCAGTCGCCCACCTTCACGGTCGACGTCCGCCTGGAGCGCGAGGAGCGGCTCCACATCGGCGTCACCGACAGCCATCCGCGCCGGCCGCGCCGCCTCCCGGCGGCGGTCCAGCAGGACAACGGCCGCGGCATGGTCATCATCCGCGTCCTCGCCGCCGAAGCCGGCGGCCGTCTGTCGGTCACGCCGACCGAGGACGGCGGTAAGACGGTCTGGATCACTCTTCCGTGGACCGTG
The DNA here is from genome assembly GCF_014451325.2 of Streptomyces sp. CB02980. Taxonomy (GTDB): domain Bacteria; phylum Actinomycetota; class Actinomycetes; order Streptomycetales; family Streptomycetaceae; genus Streptomyces. The sequence continues at coordinate 143,140 of NZ_JACSCH020000008.1, forward strand.
GCCCCCGTGGCCAGCTGTTAGGTCCTTCTGTCGGTCAGAGGTACGGCGGCGCCACCGCACCCCTCACGGACGAACCGCTACCGCCGCCTGATCAGCGGACGCGGCCGTAGTAGACCTTCGACGACCAGATCCTGTCGAGCTTCACCCATGAACCCGTCTTGGGCGAGTGCCAGATCTTGCCGCTGCCGGCGTAGATGCCCACGTGGTAGACCCTCCCGCCGGAGTGGAAGAAGACCAGGTCCCCCTTCTGCCTGGTGGAGGCGGAGATGTGCCGGGTCTTGTTGTACTGCTGCTGCGCGGTGCGGGGCAGCGACTTGCCCGCCTTCTTGTACGCGTAGAGCGTCAGACCGGAGCAGTCGAACCTCGAGGGTCCGGTGCTCCCGTACCGGTACGGGGCTCCCTTCTTGGACGCGGCGACGCTCAGTGCCTTGTTCGCGTGCGTGGTGGCTGCCTGGGCCTCCGTTGCCGCACCGGGTGCGAACAGCGTGCCGCCGACGGCGGCGAGGGTGAGAGCCGAGACGGCTCCGGCCCGGGACAGCAGGGACGGGACGTGCATCTGCGCAGTCATGCGCAACCCTTCGTCAGCCGCCTGCGAAGGATGACCTGTCGGGTTCGGGCTGGCGAAGATGCCCGGCCGCTGACGCGGCTTCACCCCAAGGGACGGCCTCGCTGCCGGAACAGCGCGTACGCCCCGTAAAAATCGGGTCCTCCACTCCTGCCGATCCAATCCTGTCGACCAGACGTCCGGGACAGCGGCAGGACTCGGCGTCCGCCCGGACCGCCCCGCCGCGGTGGCGGGGGCTTGTCGTCGACAGGGATCTTGACCCACACACAGGTCGAAATCCGAGCTGAAACGGCGATATGTGAGGCTCCTCACGACTGATCCATACGGGTGGACAGGGAGCCTTTGTGATCTTCGGAGGTTTGGCCTACGAGCCCCGCACCAGCGGTGGAACGTCCCATTCCGCTAGATGTGTACACCTGTTGCGCAACTCGCCCGGCACATATGTCGACTCGTCGACTACGCCGAACGGGGGAGTGATTCTGCGGTGCGTGTCGGCCGTCCGGACCTCGACACGACACGCGGATATGTCAACTCGCCCGAGTGCGCGGGACGGTGACGCGGTCGGCCCGGCGCTCGCCGTCCAACACCCTGAGCGCACGCGCCAAAGTGTCCGCGTGCACCTCGCTCTCGCCCCGCATATGCATGAGCGTCAGGGCCTGGAGAAGTGCCTCCGTCCGCCCCACCAGGGCTTGTGCCGCGCGCAGTGCGCCATAGGTATGCATGCCCCTGGATGGATTGATCTTCCCGAGGAGGTCGACCACTTCGAGGTAGGCGTCGACGAGTTCACTCTCGGCGCGGGTCAGTGCGGGCAGCGGCGGCAGCTCGGGAACCATGGCCGGCTCACCCCGCCGTGCCGCCGGCGCCCGCGCGCCGGTTCGTGATCACGTGGTCCACCAGGCCGTACGCGACCGCCGCCGGCGCGTCCAGGACCGTGAGGCGGTCGAGGTCGGCGTCGACGCGCTCCCGGTCCCGTCCCGTGTGCTCGGTGAGCATCCCCGCCATCAGCGCGCGGAGGCGGAGCAGTTCACGGGCGTGGATGTCGAGGTCGCTCGGCTGGCCCTGGAGCGGCTCGTCCATGGCGGGCTGCCGGAGGGTGATCCGGGCGCCCGGCAGCATCATGCGCTTGCCCGGGGTGCCGGCGGAGAGCAGCACGGCGGCGGTGGAGACGGCCTGGCCCAGGCAGGTGGTCTCCACGTCGCAGTGGAGCGAGCGCATCGTGTCGTAGATCGCGGTCATGGCGCTGATCGAGCCGCCGGGGGAGTTGATGTAGAGCGAGACGTCCTGTTCGGGGCCCGCGTGGTCCAGGTACAGGAACTGGGCGATGACGTCGTTGGCCGAGGTCTCGTCGATCGGCGTCCCGAGGAAGACGATCCGGTTCGAGAGGAGCTTCGAGTAGGGGTCGAGGGTCCGGGTTCCGTAGCTGGTGCGCTCCGTGAACTCGGGCAGGACGTAGCGAGCATCCATGGCGGGTACCTCCATCTGTAAAAAATGTACAGGACGTACAGCCCGTAAGATGGGGAGCATGACCTACGAGATCCCGGTGACGCAAGCGCGAGCCGAGCTCGCCGACCTGATCAACCGCGTCGTGTACGGCGGCGAGCGCGTCGTCGTCACCCGCCACGGGAAGCCGCTGGTCGCCCTGGTCTCCGCCGCTGACCTGGAGGAACTCGAGGCGGCCGAGAAGCCCGCCGACGAGCAGGTGATCAGCTCGGTCTCCGGCCTCCACTCCCTCGACTCCGCTACCGGCGAACAGCGCCGCTTCGGCATCGCCGCCCACCACCGCGAGCCCGGCGTCTCCTAGGGCCTGTCCGGCGGACCCGCCCGGCCGCCCCCCGCTCCCCGTCTCCACCGGCACGCACGGAAAAGCCGCGTGCCCCCGTCCGCTACAGCGGGGGCACGCGGCCGTCTTTTCGCGCGTACGGGCTCGGTGGTCCGGATCAGCCCGCGCGCGCCGGAATCGGCGCCGCCGCCACGGGCGCTGACTCCACGGGGTCGGTGCGCCTCCGGGCCCCGATCGCGGTCGCCGTGAGACCCGCCGCCGCCCAGAGGGTGAGGACGAGGAGCGGTCCACCCGCCGCCGCGCCCTCGAAGGAGGAGACGGACCGGAGGGCCGAGCCCGCGGCGCCCGGCGGCAGCCACTGGCCGAGGGTGCCCACGGCGGTCGGCAGGAGTTCCGGTGCGCTCGACACGCCTGAGAACGGGTTGCCGAGCAGGATCATCAGCAGCGCCCCGAGCCCGAGGCCCGGCTTTCCGACGAGGGCCGCGAGCCCGGCGAACGTCGAGCCGATCGCCAGGACGGTGAGGCTCAGGATCCCGGCCTCGGCCCACCAGTTCCCGCCCAGCGCGCCGAGCCAGCTGTGGGCGAGGGCCGCGCCGACGGCGCCCGCGAGCGCCGCGGCGCCGGCGAGGGCGGCCACCGCGCGCCCGCCGCGCAGGCCGAGGAGGGTCGTGACGACGCCTGCCGCCGCTCCGGCCAGGGCGAGCGGCAGCAGACTGGAGGCGAGTACGGCCCCGCGCGGGTCGCCCGCCGGGGCGGCGACCACATCCGTGACCGGGATCCTCGTGCCCTCCGGGGCCTGTGCGGTCACGGCCTCCCGCAGCAGTCCGGCCACCACGGGGCTCGCCGCCGAGGCGGTCAGGAGTTGCGTACCGCCGGGGGTCACGACCACCGCTCCGTATACATGGCGGTCCTCTATCGCGGCGCGGGCCGCTGCCTCGTCCGCGTAGCGGTGGACCTCGAAGGCCCCCTCGTGCCGGGCGAGGTCCTGTTCCAGGGCGGTGACCACCGTGGCGGGACCCGCGACGCCGATCGGCAGGTCGCGGGGTGCCGTCCGGGCCGCGGGCCACGCGAAGGCCCAGAGGGTCAGGGCGACGACGACGGGGATCAGCACCATCACCGCGATGGTCCTGCGCCCTGCGCCGACGGCGGTGGCGTTGGCGGACATGGCGTCCTCGATTCAAAGAGAAGGATCGTTCGTTTTTATATGTCCCTCACTGTCCTGCGGGCTTCGGAAGTTGTCAAGAATGAATATTCGTTTTAAGTTCGGGACATGGCTCGTGTCTCCCAGGAACACCTCGACGCCCGGCGGCGCCAGATCCTCGACGGCGCGGCGCGCTGCTTCGCCCGCAACGGCTTCCACGCCACCTCGATGCAGGACGTGCTCAGCGAGGTCGGCCTGTCGGCCGGCGCGGTCTACCGCTACTTCCGCGGCAAGGACGAGATCATCGCGGCCATCGCGACCGAGGCCTTCGCCGGGATCAGGGGCGCCTTCGAGGAGGCGTCCAGGACCACGCCGCCGCCCACCCCCGACGTACTGATCGGCGCGGTGCTCCGGCTCTTCCTCGAGGAGCGGATCGAGGGTGCCGACCGGCAGGCCTTCGCACGCCTGATCATCCAGGTCTGGACGGAGACCCTCCGCAACGAGCAGCTCGCGCGGACCCTCTCGGAGGGCTACAACGGCATGCGCGTCGTCTGGGCGGACCTGGTCACCCTCTACAAGGAGAGCGGCATCCTGTCCGCCGACGTCCCCGCCGACCATGTGGCCCGCACGCTGATCGCCGTCGTCCAGGGCTTCATCGCCCAGCAGGCCCTTTTCGGCGACGTCGCCGTCGACGTCCTGGAGGACGGGCTCCGCGGCCTGATGTCCATGTCGGTCGATCCGGTCCGACGATCATGAAAGAGCAAAGGCGCAGTTAACGAGCCGGAAAAACTTCCGCCCTAACGTGCAATGTCTGGCCGCGTGCCGCATCTCCGCAGTTCAACAAGGTGTTGACGGTCGGTAGGGTCCGCAGCTGTCCGGGTGTCCCGGTCGACGACTGTGAGGTGGAAGAGTGCAACTGAGCCCGCACGAACAGGAACGCCTGCTCATCCATGTGGCCGCGGACGTGGCCGCCAAGCGCCTGGCCCGGGGTGTGCGTCTCAACCACCCCGAGGCCGTCGCCCTCCTCACCTCCCACATCCTCGAAGGCGCCCGGGACGGTCGTACCGTCGCCGAGCTCATGGCCTCGGGGCGCAAGGTGCTCACCCGCGACGAGGTCATGGACGGCATCCCCGAGATGATCCACGACGTCCAGGTCGAGGCCACCTTCCCCGACGGCACCAAGCTCGTCACCGTCCACGACCCCATCGTCTGAACGGGCCGCGCCGATGATCCCCGGAGAGATCCTGTACGCGGACGGCCCCGTCGCCCTCAACGAGGGGCGCCCCGTCACGCGTCTGACCGTGCTCAACGCCGCCGACCGGCCCGTCCAGGTCGGCTCCCACTACCACTTCGCCGAGGTCAACCCCGGCCTGGACTTCGACCGCGCCGCCGCGCACGGGCAGCGGCTGCACATCGCCGCCGGCACCGCCGTCCGCTTCGAGCCGGGCATCCCCGTCGAGGTCGAACTCGTCCCGCTCGCCGGCCGACGGATCGTGCCCGGCCTGCGCGGCGGAACGGCGGGCCCGCTCGACACGACGGACCACGCGGCCGACCGGGCCGACGAATCCACCGAGGCCGACGAATCCACCGAGGCCGAGGGGGCCGACCGTGCCTGACCTGCACCGCGCCGTCTACGCCGACCTGTTCGGCCCCACCACCGGCGACCGCATCCGGCTCGCCGACACCGATCTTCTCGTCGAGATCGAGGAGGACCGCAGCGGCGGCCCCGGCCGCGCCGGCGACGAGGCCGTCTTCGGCGGCGGCAAAGTCATCCGCGAGTCCATGGGCCAGGCCCGCACCACCCGCGCCGAGGGCGCCCCCGACACCGTGATCACCGGCGCCGTGATCATCGACCACTGGGGCATCGTCAAGGCCGACATCGGCATCCGGGACGGCCGGATCACCGCCCTCGGCAAGGCCGGCAACCCCGACACCATGGACGGTGTCCACCCCGGCCTCGTGATCGGCCCCGAGACCGAGATCATCGTCGGCAACGGCCGGATCGTCACCGCCGGTGCCGTCGACGCCCACGTCCACTTCATCTCGCCGACCGTCGTCGAGCAGGCCCTCGCCACCGGAGTCACCACCCTCGTCGGCGGCGGTACGGGACCGGCCGAGGGCACCAAGGCGACCACGGTCACCCCCGGCCCCTGGCACACGGCCAGGATGTTCGAGGCCCTCGACACCTTCCCCGTCAACATCGGTCTGCTCGGCAAGGGCAACACCATGTCCCGGGAGGCCATGCACTCCCAACTGCGCGGCGGAGCCCTCGGGTTCAAGATCCACGAGGACTGGGGTGCCACCCCCGCCGTCATCGACGCCTGCCTGGGCGTGTGCGAGGAGACGGGCGCCCAGCTCGCCATCCACACCGACACCCTGAACGAGGCCGGCTTCGTCGGCGACACCCTCGCCGCCATCGCCGGGCGCACCGTCCACGCGTACCACACGGAGGGCGCGGGCGGCGGGCACGCGCCCGACATCATCACGGTGGTCTCGGAGCCGTACATCCTGCCCAGCTCGACCAACCCGACCCGGCCGCACACCGTCAACACCATCGAGGAACACCTCGACATGCTGATGGTCTGCCACCACCTCAACCCGGCCGTCCCCGAGGACCTCGCCTTCGCCGAGTCCCGGATCCGGCCCTCCACCATCGCCGCCGAGGACGTCCTCCACGACCTGGGTGCCATCTCGATCATCTCCTCCGACTCCCAGGCCATGGGCCGTATCGGCGAGGTGGTCATGCGCACCTGGCAGACCGCACACGTCATGAAGAAGCGACGCGGCGCCCTGCCCGGGGACGGCCGCGCCGACAACCACCGCGCGCGCCGCTACGTCGCCAAGTACACGATCAACCCGGCCGTCGCCCAGGGCATGGACCATCTCATCGGCTCCGTCGAACCCGGCAAACTCGCCGACCTGGTGTTGTGGGAGCCCGCCTTCTTCGGGGTGAAGCCGCTCACCGTCCTCAAGGGCGGCCAGATCGCCTACGCGCAGATGGGCGACGCCAACGCCTCCATCCCCACCCCCCAACCCATCCTGCCCCGGCCGATGTTCGGCGCGCTCGGCAAGGCGGCGGCGGCCGGCTCGGTCAACTTCGTCGCCCAGGCCGCCATCGAGGACGACATCACCCAACGGCTCGGCGTGCACAAGGAGTTCACCGCGATCGGCAGCACCCGCCGGGTGTCCAAGGCGGACATGCGGGAGAACGACGCGATGCCCCGGGTCGAGGTCGACGCCGACACCTTCACGGTCACGATCGACGGCGAAGCGGTCGAACCCGCCCCCGCCGTCGAACTGCCCATGGCCCAGCGCTACTTCCTCTTCTGATGACGAGTCGTGCCGCACTCCTGGTGCTCGCCGACGGGCGGTTCCCCGCCGGCGGACACGCCCACTCCGGCGGCGCCGAGGCCGCCGTCAAGGCCGGCCGCATCAAGGACGCGGCCGGACTGGAAGCCTTCTGCCGGGGCCGGCTGCACACCACCGGACTCACCTCCGCCGCGCTCGCCGCCGGAGCCGCGCACGGACTCGACCCGGGCGAACTCGACGCGGCCGCCGACGCCCGCACCCCCTCGCCCGCCCTGCGCGCCGCCGCCCGCAAGCTCGGCCGGCAGATGATGCGGGCGGCGCGCGCCACCTGGCCCTGCGCCGAACTCGACGCGCTCGCCACCGCGTTCCCGCGCGGCGCCCATCAGCCCGTCGTCCTCGGCGTCACCGCCCGCGCCGCCGGGCTCGGCCCCGAGGACGCCGCGCACTGCGTCGCGTACGAGACCGTCAGCGGTCCCGCCACCGCCACGGTCCGACTGCTGAGCCTGGACCCCTTCCAGGCCACCGCCGTCCTCGCCCGCCTCGCCCCGGCCATGGACCTGGTCGCCGGGGAAGCCGCGCGCGCCGCCCGGCAGGGCGTCGACGCCCTGCCCGCGGCCTCCGCGCCCCTCCTCGACATCGCCGCCGAACAGCACGCGTCCTGGCCCGTCCGCCTCTTCGCATCCTGAGAACCACTGGAGCCGCTCCATGCACCTCGACCACGGCCACACCCACCACGGCGCCGTCTCCGCCGACGCCCACCGTCCCGACGGCACCCGCCGCGCCCTGCGCATCGGGCTCGGCGGACCGGTCGGCTCGGGCAAGACCGCCACCGTCGCCGCCCTCTGCCGGGTCCTGCGCGACACCCTCTCCCTCGCGGTCGTCACCAACGACATCTACACCCGCGAGGACGCCGAGTTCCTGCTCCGCAACGCCGTCCTGCCGCCCGAGCGGATCCAGGCCGTGGAGACCGGCGCCTGCCCGCACACCGCCATCCGCGACGACATCTCCGCCAACCTCGAAGCCGTCGAGGAGCTCGAGGCCGCGTTTTCCTCCAAGGGCGTCGGCCCGCTCGACCTCATCCTCATCGAGTCCGGCGGCGACAACCTCACCGCCACCTTCTCCAAGGGACTCGTCGACGCGCAGATCTTCGTCATCGACGTGGCAGGCGGCGACGACATCCCGCGCAAGGGCGGCCCCGGCGTCACCACCGCCGACCTCCTCGTCGTCAACAAGACCGACCTCGCCCCGTACGTGGGCTCCGACCTGGAGCGGATGGCACGCGACGCCAAGGAGCAGCGCGGCGAACTGCCCGTCGCCTTCACCTCGCTGCGCGGCGAGCACGGCGTCGCCCCGGTCGCCGACTGGGTCCGGGCCCAGCTCGGGGCATGGACCGCGTGAGCCTGCGCGCCACCGCCCGGATCGCCGCCGCCGCCGACGGGGGCCTGCCGCTGCTCGTGAGCGACGGGCCCCTCGCCCTGCGCCGGACCAGGGCCTCCGGTCCGTACGCCCGGGTCACCGTCGTCGGGGCGATGAGCGCGCCCCTCGGCGGTGACCGGCTCGCCGTCGAGGCCGAGGTACGGGACGGGGCCAGGCTCCTGGTCGACTCGGCCGCCGCCACCCTCGCCCTGCCGGGCCGGAGCGCCGAGCCGGCCGCGTACGACGTCCGGATCGCCGTCGGTGAGGACGGGGTGCTCCGCTGGCTGCCCGAGCAGGTGGTCTCCGTGCACGGCTCCCACCTGCGGATGCGGACCGTCGTCGAGCTCGCCGCCACGGCCCGGCTGGTCCTCCGTGAGGAGCAGATCCTCGGCCGGCACGGCGAACCGTCCGGCACCCTCGTCACCCGCCTCACCGTCCGGCGCGCCGGGCGCCCCCTCCTCGACCAGGAGCTGGCCTTCGGCCCCGGCGCCCCCGGTGGCTGGGACGGCGGCGCGGTCCTCGGCGGCCATCGGGCCACCGGGCAGCTCCTCGTCGTCGACCCGGCGTTCGCGGAGAAGCCGGTGCGGCCGCGGCTGCTCGGCGAGCACGCCGCCGTCACGCCGCTCGCCGGACCCGCGGCCCTCGCCACCGTCGTCGCCCCCGACGCTCTCGCGGTCCGGCGTCTGCTCGACACCGCTCTGTCGGAACTCGCCCCGTTCTGACGGGTTATGACCGACTCTGTGCGTCCGTCGAGAGGTCACCGCTCAGCGGTACACCGTTCACCGGTTATTGGTTCGGCAAAGAAACACGTGTTCGCCCTTTCATCGGGTGCCTCCGGGACGAAAGGATCCCCCGGACAGCCAACACACGGCGCCGCCACGGGGGGTGGCGCTCATCTTGGGGGAGTACACGTTGAGACGTACGGCAATGCTCGGCTCGGCCGGCACCCTGATAGCGGGCACGCTCGTCGCGGGCGCCCTCGCGGCCCCGGCCGCGAACGCCGACAGCAACCGCCACCTGCGCGACGCCGAGTCGATCGGCGTCGCCGTCGCAGCGGCGCGGGCCGCCCAGGCGGGCATCGACTGGCAGGACTGTCCGGCCGACTGGGGCCTCGAGAAGCCGATCCAGTGCGGCTGGGTCACCGTCCCCGTCGACTACGCGAAGCCCAACGGCAAGAAGATCAAGATCGCGGTCGACCGGATCAACGCCACCGGCACCCCCGCCGAGCGCCAGGGCGCGCTCCTCTACAACCCGGGCGGCCCCGGCGGCTCCGGCCTCCGCTTCCCGCGCCGGGTCACCACCAAGAACGCGATCTGGGCGGGCGCCGCCAAGGCCTACGACTTCGTGGGCTTCGACCCGCGCGGCGTCGGCAAGTCGGCCCCCATCTCTTGCGTCGACCCGAGCGAGTTCGTCAAGGGCCCCAAGCTCGACCCGGTCCCCGACAGCGAGGCCGACAAGCGTGCGCAGCGCAAGCTCGCCGCCGAGTACGCCAAGGGCTGCGCCGAGAAGAGCGGCGACATGCTGCCCTTCATGAACACGCCCAACACCGCGCGTGACCTCGACGTCATCCGCGCCGCCCTCGGCGAGAAGAAGCTCAACTTCGTCGGCGTCTCCTACGGCACCTACCTCGGCGCGGTCTACGGCACCCTCTTCCCGACCCACGTCCGCCGCATGGTCCTCGACAGCGTCGTGAACCCGTCGACGCGCAAGGTCTGGTACGAGGTCAACCTCGACCAGGACATCGCCTTCGAGGGCCGCCTCAAGGACTGGATGACCTGGGTCGCCCAGAACGACGCCACCTACCACCTCGGCGACACCCTGGCGGAGGTCCAGCAGCAGTGGGTGACGCTGCGCGCCGCCGCCAAGAAGGCGCCCCTCGGCGGCAAGGTCGGCCCGGCCGAGCTCATCGGCTTCTTCCAGAACGCCCCCTACTACGACTCCATGTGGGCCCCGGTGGCCGAGGCCTGGAGCGCGTACGCCGCGGGTGACCCGCAGCCGCTCATCGACAACGCGGCCTCGGACCCGACCGACACCGCCGGCAACGCCGCTTCGGAGAACGGCAACGCCGTCTACACCGCGGTCGAGTGCGCCGACGCCCCCTGGCCGACCAGCTGGAAGAAGTGGGACCGGGACAACAGCCGGCTCCACAAGCAGTACCCCTTCATGACCTGGGCCAACGCATGGATGAACCTGCCCTGCGCCACCTGGTCCGCGCCGCGCCAGCGCCCGACCGAGGTGAAGACCGGCAAGGGCCTGCCGCCGGTGCTCATCGCCCAGTCCGAGCGCGACGCCGCCACCCCGTACGCCGGTGCCGTCGAACTGCACAAGCGGTTCAAGGGCTCGCGCCTGATCACGGAGAAGGACGCCGGCTCGCACGGCATCACCGGCCTGGTCAACCCGTGCCTCAACACCAAGGTCGAGGCCTACCTACTGACCGGCAAGCTGGACGCCACGGACCAGACCTGCGCCCCGCACGCCACCCCGAAGCCGTAACACGCTGACGGCCCGGTGAGGGGAGGGACAGCCGTCCCTCCCCTCACCCGTGTCACCCGCGCGACGCCAGCCAGGCGTCCTCCGCCGCGTAGTCGAAGAAGTCCACCCCGTACTTCGCGAGACCGGGGAAGGCCTCCCGCCACTCACGACCCGCCAGCCGCTCGGTCAGCCACGCGACCGTCTCCGGCAGCGAATCGGCGTACGACACCACCGGCCGGTACCCCAGCTCCCGCTCCGCCGCCGCCATGTCGTAGACCACCGAACGCGGCGCCGTCCACGGGGTGGACCCCACGATGTCCTGCGGCGGCGCGCCCTCGATCAGCACCGTCTCGCTCTCGACGCCCATGACCGCGTCGATCGCCGCCCCGATCTCCGCCACCGTCGGCGCCTCCGGGTCCCCGCCGTTGAGCACCCGGCTGCCGGGCTTCGCCGCCGCGAGCCGTACGAGCTCCGCGAGGTTGTCCACGTGCACCGGGTGGAACCGCGAGGCCCCGCCGTACGCGAGCAGCCGCACCGGCCGCCCGTCGAGCACCCGCTTCACGAACCACAGCTCCCGCGGACCCGGGGAGTACGGACCGTGGATCGCGCCCGCCCGCAGCACCGTCGTCGGCAGGGCGTCGCCCGCCGCCAGCAACTCCCGCTCCAGCGCGACCTTCCGCGTGCCGTACGTACCGTCGCCGGGCGCCACCGTCCGCCAGTCCTCCGGGATCGGCAGCGGATACGCGGGAAAGCCGTCCGGCCGGTCCTGGGTGTCGAAGCTGCGCCCCTGCTCGTCCTCGTAGACGGCGCCGCTGGACACCACCACCGCCGAACCGATCCGGTCCGCGAGCCCCGTCAGCTGCCGGCCGTGCCCGGCGTCGTACGCCACGATGTCCACCAGCACATCGCATCCGTCGCCCAGACCGGCCGCGAGCGCGCCCTCCTCGGTCCGGTCGAGCGCCACCGACCGGACCTCGGCCGGCCACCTCTCGTCCCTGCCGCCGCCCCGCGAGGCGGCCGTCACCTCCCAGCCGTCCACGACGAGCGCCCGCACGGCCGCCCGCCCCACCTGTCCCGATCCACCCAGCACGAACGCGGTTCCCTTGGTCATGATCGAGACGCTACGACCGCCCGGTGCGGCGGCCCAGGGGTTTGCGCCGAGCGCGGATCCGCTCACAGCGTTCCCGGCGGGGGAACTTCCCGCCGGGGTTCAGCCGTCGGCCTGCGCCTCCGCAGCCTTCACCACCGCCGCGTAGTCGTCCACGTACTCCTGCCCCGACAGCCGGAGGATCTCGTACATGATCTCGTCCGTCACCGCGCGGACCACCGCCTTCTCGCCCGCCGACCCGGCGAACCGGGAGAAGTCCAGCGGCGCCCCGAACCGGATGGTGACCCGGCGGATCCTCGGCACGACCTTCCCGGGAGGCTGGATCTCGAAGGTCCCCACCATCGCGCACGGCACCACCGGCACCCCGGCCGTCAGCGCCATCACCGCCACGCCCACCTTCCCCTTGTAGAGCCGCCCGTCGTGCGAGCGCGTGCCCTCCGGGTAGATGCCGAGCAGCTCACCCTTCCCGAGCACCCCGAGGCCCTCCCGGATCGCCGCCTTGCCGGCCTCCTTGCCCGAGCGGTCGACCGGGATCTGCCCGGCCGCCCGGAAGAAGGCGGCCGTGAGCCGGCCCTTGATCCCCGGCCCCGTGAAGTACTCCTGCTTCGCCAGGAAGGTGATCCGCCGGTCGAGCACGACCGGCATCAGGAAATGGTCCGAAAAAGAGAGGTGATTGCCCGCGACGATCGCCGCACCCTCCTCCGGGATGTGCTCGAGACCCTCGATGCGCGGCCGGAAGAGCAGCTTCAGGAGCGGTCCCAGCAGTACGTACTTCATCAGGTGGTAGAACACCCGCGACCCCCGTTCGTCGTCCGTCAAGCCCGTTGTATCCGTGCGCGGCCCCGTGGTCCACTGGTGGGGGAGCGTCACCATGACACGCGAGATGACACGCGAGCGCGGAGCCGGGCGCCCCGGCCGCGTCCTCACCGCCCTGCTGTGCGCGGTGACGGCGGCCGGGCTGTACGGCTGCTCCGACTCGGGCCCGCCGGAGCCCGCCCCCACGCCGACGCCCGCGCCCGTCACGCCGGCGCCCGCCACCACGCCGCCCGCGCCCGCCACCACGGCACCCGCCCCGACCGGGCGCTCGCCCTTCACCGGGCTCCCGGCACGGTCCGGCCCCGTCCTCGCCGTCAAGATCGACAACGTGGCCGCGGCCCGCCCCCACACCGGGCTCGGCGCCGCCGACCTCGTCTACGTCGAACAGGTCGAGGGCGGTACGACCCGGCTCCTCGCCGTGTACTCCTCCCGCCTCCCCGAGCGCGTCGGACCCGTCCGCAGCGCCCGCGAGTCCGACATGGAGCTGCTCGGCACCTTCGGCCGGCCCGTCCTCGCCTACTCCGGGGCGCAGTCCGCCCTGAACCCGCTGTTGAACGCCGCGCCGCTCCACCCCGTCACCGAGACCACCAGCCCCGGCGCCTTCCTGCGCTCCCCGGACCGGGCCGCCCCGCACAACCTCTATCTGCGCCCCCAGCGGGCCCTCGCCGGCGTCCCCGAGGCCCAGGACGCCCGGGACATCGGCTTCCGCTTCGGCCCCGCCCCGCCGGGCGGCACCCCGGTCGACTCCGAGACCGTCCGCTACCCGGCGGCCCGCTACACCTTCACCTGGTCCGCCTCCGACCGGGCCTGGCGGGTGGCGATGGACGGCCGCGCGGCACGCGCCACCGACACGGGACCCCTCGCACCGTCGACCGTGGTCGTCCAGCGCGTCACCGTCCGTTCCTCCGCCTTCCACGACGTCACCGGCGCGGTCTCCCCGTACACCGAGACCGTCGGGAGCGGCACCGCGCTCGTCCTGCGCGACGGGCGCGCGTACGAGGCCCGCTGGTCCCGTACGTCGCCGACGTCGGGCACCACGTTCACCACCCCGGGCGGCGGGCCGCTGGCCTTCGCGCCGGGACAGGTCTGGGTGGTCCTCGCACCGCGGAACTAAGTGCGCGGCGGGTCGGTCGGGCCGGCTCAGGGGCTCGCCGGGCCAGGGCCGGCAGGCGGTCGGCGGCGCGGGCCCGCCGGGGGCGCGCTGTCCGACGCGGCCAGGCCGATCGTCGCCACGGCGAGCACCACCGAGCCGAACCAGAGCCAGCCGCTGCTGCCGAGCGCCACCGTGTACGCCGTCGTGAGCACCACCGCGGCGCAGGTCAGCACCGCCATCGTCTTCGTGCCACCGGACATCGGTCCGCCCTCCTTCCGACCGGGGTCGTGGAAGCCGTCCAGCCCATCGTGACCCCCCGAGGGGGGCGCGCGCTACTCCCCGGACGCTCCGGCGTGCGCCGGAGAAGGAACCGGGCCCGGCGCCGGACCCCGTACGAGGTCCCGCGCCGGGCCCGAAGAGGGACCGCTCACCGCATGCCGGTCGTCACCGCCGGGTCTGGAGCGAGGCGAGGTACGCGTTGTACGCCTCCAGCTCCTTGTCCCCGTCCCGGTCGGCGGCCCGGTCCAGGCGGACCGCCTGCCGCTGCTCGGAGTGGTACCACTGGTAGACCAGCGCGATCAGCACCAGCACCGACGGGATCTCGCTGAACGCCCAGGCGATGCCGCCCGCCGCGTTCTGGTCGGTGAGCGCGTCGATCCCCAGCGAGGCCGGCGGATTCTCGTACGCCTTCACCATCGGCTCCGAGGCCATCATCAGCGCGATGCCGAAGAAGGCGTGGAACGGCATGCCCGCGAACAGCTCCAGCATCCGCATCACATAACCCGGACGGTGCGGGCCCGGGTCGACGCCCATGATCGGCCAGAAGAAGACCACGCCCACCATCAGGAAGTGGACCATCATCCCGATGTGGCCCGGCTTGGAGCCCATCAGGAAGTCGAAGAGCGGCGTGAAGTAGAGCGCGTACAGGCTCGCGATGAACATCGGGATCGTGAAGCCGGGGTGCGTGATCACCTTCATGTACCGGCTGTGCAGCAGCTTCAGAAGCAGCTCGCGCGGCCCCGTCGAGCCCCGGCCCGCCACCGGCAGTGCCCGCAGGGCCAGCGTCACCGGCGCGCCGAGCAGCAGCAGGATCGGCGACAGCATGGAGATCACCATGTGCTGCACCATGTGCACGCTGAACATGACCATGCCGTAGTCGTTGAGCTTGGTGCACATGACGAGCGCGATGGTCAGCACGCCGACCGTGAAGAACACCGTCCGGCTCACCGGCCACGCGTCCCCGCGCCGCCGCAGCCGCGCCACGCCCCAGCCGTACAGACCGAGCGCCGCGAGGCAGCCGATCAGGAAGAAGAGGTCGGGAGAGAACTCCAGGCCCCGTCCCAGCGTGAACGGCGGCAGATCCGTGGTCATGCCGTGCCCGCTGTGATCCATCGTGTGCACTCCTGGAGCCCGATTCGCGCTTGTTGTCCGCACCAGACTAGAACCGCCCCCGGCCGCGACTGCGACCGGGGGCGGTGTCACGCGAACGCGTCCGTACCGACGTGCGTCAGATCACGCACTCGGCCTCGGCATAGCGGTCGGCGGGGACGGTCTTGAGGCTCTCCACGGCCTGGGCCAGCGGGACCATCGTGATGTCCGTGCCGCGCAGGGCCGTCAGCATGCCGAACTCGCCGCGGTGCGCGGCCTCGACCGCGTGCCAGCCGAAGCGGGTCGCGAGGACACGGTCGTACGCGGTGGGGGTGCCGCCGCGCTGGACGTGACCCAGGATCACCGGACGGGCCTCCTTGCCGAGGCGCCGCTCCAGCTCCACGGAGAGCTGGTTGGCGATCCCGGTGAAGCGCTCGTGGCCGTAGATGTCGGTGCCCGCGGTCTTGAAGTCCATCGAGCCCTCACGCGGCTTCGCGCCCTCGGCGACGACCACGATCGCGAACCGCTTGCCGGCCTCGAAGCGCTCGCCGACCCGGGTGGTCAGCTCGTCGATGTCGAAGGGGCGCTCGGGGACGACCACGGCGTGCGCGCCGGCGGCCATGCCGGAGTGCAGCGCTATCCAGCCGGTGTGACGGCCCATGACCTCGACGACGAGGACGCGCTGGTGCGACTCGGCGGTGGTCTTCAGCCGGTCGAGGGCCTCGGTGGCGACGGTCACGGCCGTGTCGAAGCCGAAGGTGACGTCGGTGGAGGCGATGTCGTTGTCGATGGTCTTCGGGACACCGACGATCGGGAGACCCGCCTCGGAGAGCAGGTTCGCCGCCTTGAGGGTGCCCTCGCCGCCGATCGGGATGATCGCGTCGAGCCCCAGGTCGGCCACATGGCCGCGGGCGCGCTCGACGCCGTCGACCAGGTGCGCGGGCTGGACCCGCGAGGAGCCGAGGATGGTGCCGCCGCGGGCCAGGATGCCGCCGACCGCCTCGAGATCGAGCTTGCGGTAGTCGCACTCCAGGAGGCCCTTCCACCCGTCGTGGAAGCCGATGACCTCGTCGCCGTGGTCGACGACGGCGCGGTGCACGACGGAACGGATGACAGCGTTCAGACCGGGGCAGTCTCCGCCGGAGGTGAGCACGCCAATGCGCATAGCCCAAAAACCTTTGCAACGTGGGCCGACTCCCGGACCACGTCGTCCGGCTGGATCCCCGCCACCCTATCGCCGCAGGGTGGCGGGGCCGAACCGGATGTCCGCACAGTGGACAACGTACGTTCGTACGAGGGACCAACAACGGCGCGCGGGTTGCCCTCCGGACCCGTCCCGGACGGGCCGTGCGACCGCTACGCGGGCTGCGTGGCGGCCGCGATGCGCTCGGCGCGCAGCGCCTCGTACCAGCGGTCGTCCGTCGGCGGCAGCGCGTTCACGTCGAGGGCCAGCTTCAGGAGCAGGTCCGCGATCTGCGGGTTGCGGGCCATGACGGGGCCGTGCATGTACGTGCCGAAGACGGTGTCGTTGTACGCGCCCTCGGTGCCGTCGCCGGTCCCGTTGCCGTTGCCGAACACCGTCCGCGCGAACGGCCGGGCCGTCGGGCCGAGATGGGTGATGCCCTGGTGGTTCTCGAAGCCCGTCAGCTGGGGCAGGCCGAGCCGCGGGTCGATGTCCGCGAGGACGTCGCCGACGCACCGCTCGCCCTCGCCGCGGGTCGTGGTGACGTCGAGCAGGCCGAGGCCGGGCTGCCGCTCGCCGACGTCGTTGATGAACTCGTGCCCAAGGATCTGGTAGCCGGCGCAGACCGAGAAGATGATCGCGCCGTTGGAGGCGGCCCGGGACAGGCCGCCGTCGCGGAGCAGCCGCTCGGCCGCGAGCCGCTGCGGGCGGTCCTCGCCGCCGCCGATCAGATAGATGTCGCCCGAGGTCGGCACCGGCTGGTCGCTGCGGACGTCGACGCGCTCGACGTTGAGTCGGCGCTGGAGGGCGCGGCGCTCGACGACGAGGACGTTGCCCTGGTCGCCGTAGGTGCTGAGCAGGTCCGGGTAGACCCAGACCAGGCGCAGGCTGCTGTCACTCATGCTGCAAGTCCTCTACGGGTCAGTTGCCGACGCGGCGGCGGACGTCCTGGAAGGCGGTGTAGTTGGCGATCAGCTCGATCTGTCCGGGCGGGGCCATCGCGACGGCCTCGTCCAGCGTCTCGCAGACGCGGAAGTCCACACCCGCGACCTCCAGGCGGACGGCGAGGTCCAGCCGGCGGTCGCCGATCACCATGATCGGGTGTCCGGCGAGCCGGCCGTAGTCCACGTCCCACAGCCAGGAGGTGTCCGTGCCGTCGGCGCCGCGCGCGTTGACGGAGAGGATCACCGGGGCGGGCGGCCCGTCGATGAGGGAAAACGTTTCGAGCCAGCCCGCCGGGTTCTTCGCGAGCAGCAGGCGCAGCTCACGGCCCTGGAAGGACACCACGTCGTAGCGTCCGGCGACGGCCTGCACCTGGTACATGCGCTCCAGGGCCACCTGCGGCGGCACTCCGAAGACGGCGGCGACGGCGGCCGAGGTCGCGGCGTTCGCCTTGTTGGCGCGGCCGGGCAGCTGGAGCCGGATCGGCCAGGCCGAACCGTGCGGGTCGAGCACGTGGTCGCCGCTGAGCGCCCAGCTCGGCGCGGGACGGCGGAAGCCGCACTCGCCGCAGAACCAGTCGTCGCCCGGACGCTGCATCACACCGCCACAGGCGGGGCACGACCAGGCGTCGTCCTTCCACTCCTGGCCGGCCGCGACCCACACCACGTTCGGCGAGGAGGAGGCGGCCCAGACGATGAGCGGGTCGTCGGCGTTCGCGACGACGACGGCCTTCGTGCCGCTGAGACCCTCGCGCCACTTCTCGGCGAGCATCCGGGTCTCGGCGGCGCGGTCGAGCTGGTCGCGGGAGAGGTTGAGCAGCGCGATCACCTTGGGCGTGGTGTCGCGGGCGACGCCGGCCAGGTACTTCTCGTCGACCTCGATGACGCCGTACTTGGAGTCCGAGCCACCGGCCAGCGCCGAGGTGATGCCGGCGGGCATGTTGGCGCCGAGGGCGTTCGAGACGACGGGGCCGGCGGCGCGCAGGGCCTCCGCGATCAGCCGGGTCGTCGTCGTCTTGCCGTTGGTCGCCGACACCAGGACGACGTCCAGATGCTGTGCGAGCCGGCCGAGGAGGTCGGGGTCGAGCTTCAGCGCCACCTTGCCGCCGATCACCGATCCGCTGCCGCGTCCCGCCGCACGCGACACCGCGGCCGCGGCCCTGCCCGCCGTCACGGCCAGCTTGGCGCGCGGCGACAGCGGCTCTGGATTACCGGGGTGTCCTGACATCGTTCTTGTTCCTCCTTGCGTCGGTCCGGGCTCAGCCTATCGAGATCCGGCCAGCAGCCCGAACAGCGGCACCGCCGAGCGGCCGCGCGAAACAGCCAGGTCACGGCGGACCGTACCCTTACCGCCATGCGAAACCGCCCCATCCCCGGCAGTTCCGGCCACGTCCGAGCGATGACTCTGCTCGGCGACCCCGTGCTGCACACGCCCTGCGCGCCCGTCACCGACTTCGGGCCCGAACTCGCCCGGCTCGTCGAGGACATGTTCGCCACGATGTACGCGGCGAACGGCGTCGGCCTGGCGGCGAACCAGGTGGGCGTGGGCCTGCGGGTCTTCGTGTACGACTGCCCCGACGACGAGGAGACCCGCCACCTGGGACATGTCGTGAACCCGCGCCTTGTGGAGGCGGACGGCGACGTGTTCCGGGGCCCCGAGGGCTGCCTCTCGCTGCCGGGTCTGGAGGCTCCGACGCCCCGTTACGACCGTGCGGTGGTCGAGGGCGTACGGCTGGACGGGACGCCGGTACGGGTGGAGGGCACCGGTTTCTTCGCCCGCTGTCTCCAGCACGAGGCCGACCACCTGGACGGCGGGGTCTACGCGGACCACGTCACGGGGTGGCGCAAGTCACGTCTGATCCGCGCGATCCGCAAGCAGCCGTGGGGGAGCGGGGCCGGGGTGCTGGAGGGCTGACGAGGGCCGGAGGTCCGAGGGGCCCGGAGGTCTCGCGGCGTTCCCCGGGGCCCGGAGGCTTCCCGGCGTCCCTGGAGCCCGGAGGCTTCCCGGCGTCCCTGGGGCTCGGAGGCCTGAGGGTGCCGGGGCCCGGAGGCCCGAGGGCGCCGGGGCCCGACGGCCCCGGCGGTCGGCTAGAAGCCCGGTCCGCCGGGAAGGTCCGGTGCCTGTGCGAGGCGGCCCCACAGGAGGTCGGCCAGGCTGCGGACGAGGTCGGCGCGGGAGCAGGGGCGTTCGCCGAGCCACCAGTCGCCGGCCGCGTGCATCATGCCGACGATGCCGTGACCCCAGATCCGGGCCTGGGCCTCGGCGCCCGGGCCGAGGTCGACGCGCTCGGCGATGACCTGGCCGAGCTCCTCGCCCATCCGCCGGAGCAGCGGGGCGGAGTGGCGGCCGACGTCGAAGCCCTGCTCGGTCTGGTGCGACTCCTCCGCCGGATGCATGAGGAAGCGGTAGACCTGGGGCAGCGCCTCGATCGAGGCGAGGTAGGTGTCGAGGGTGGATTCGACGCGGCGGCGGCGGTCGGACGGCGCGTCGAGCGCGGCCCGCAGGGCGGCGAGGAGGGCGTCCGTGTGCCGGATGGCGAGGGCGCGGTAGAGGCCGCCCTTGTCGCCGAAGTGGCGGTAGAGGATCGGCTTGGTGATGCCCGCCTCCGCCGCGATCGCGTTCATGGACGCCTTGGGGCCGTCCCGGAGCACCACCCGGTCCGCCGCCTCCAGCAGTTCGCGTCGCCGCTGTTCGGCGGGCGTCTGCTGGTCGGTGGTCCGGTGTGCGATGTCCATAAGCGTGTCTCCCCGCCCGTGCGATTCGTGAGGCTGTCGCAACGTAACACCCGGCCGGTGTCCGCTGCCGGTCGGGCCGAACCGCTCCACCGCAGGTTGACAGCCCATACCCACCGGTAACAGACTGGTGTTACCGCAAGTAACGTACAGCTGGGAGGGAATATGGGCGAGTTCACGCTCGAACTCAACGATGACCAGAAGCAGGTCCGTGACTGGCTCCACGGCTTCGCCGCCGATGTGATGCGCCCCGCGGCCGCCGAATGGGACGAGCGTGAGGAGACTCCCTGGCCGATCATCCAGGAAGCGGCCAAGATCGGCATCTACTCGCTCGATTTCTATGCCCAGCAGTTCTTCGACCCGACCGGTCTCGGCATCCCCATGGCGATGGAGGAGCTCTTCTGGGGCGACGCGGGCATCGCGCTCTCCATCGTCGGCACGGGCCTCGCCGCCGTCGGCGTCCTCGCCAACGGCACCGAGGAGCAGATCGGCACCTGGATCCCGCAGATGTACGGCGACGCGAACGACGTCAAGGTCGCCGCGTTCTGCTCGTCCGAGCCCGACGCGGGCTCGGACGTCGCCTCGATGCGTACCCGCGCGGTGTACGACGAGGCCACCGACGAGTGGGTGCTCAACGGCACCAAGACCTGGGCGACCAACGGCGGCATCGCCAACGTCCACGTCGTCGTCGCGGTCGTCGACCCCGGGCTCGGCTCGAAGGGCCACGCCTCCTTCATCGTGCCGCCGAACACCCCCGGTCTCTCCCAGGGCCAGAAGTTCCAGAAGCACGGCATCCGCGCCTCCCACACCGCCGAGGTCGTCCTGGAGGACGCCCGCGTCCCCGGCCACTGCCTGCTCGGCGGCAAGGAGAAGCTCGACGAGCGCCTGGCCCGCGCCCGGGAGAAGGCCAAGGCGGGTGGCGGGGAGCGCGTGAAGAACGCCGCCATGGCCACCTTCGAGGCCTCCCGCCCCGCGGTCGGTGCCATGGCCGTCGGCACGGCCCGCGCCGCGTACGAGGTCGCCCTCGACTACGCCAAGACCCGCGTCCAGTTCGGCCGCCCGATCATCGAGAACCAGGGCGTCGCCTTCCAGCTCGCCGACATGGCCACCCAGATCGACGCGGCCCGCCTCCTGGTCTGGCGCGCCTCCTGGATGGCGACGGCCGGAAAGCCCTTCACGGCGGCCGAGGGCTCCATGTCCAAGCTGTACGCGAGCGAGGTCGCCAAGAAGGTCACGGCCCAGGCCATCCAGATCCTCGGCGGCAACGGCTACACCCGCGAGTACCCGGTGGAGCGCATGCACCGTGACGCGGCCATCTACACGATCTTCGAAGGCACCAGCGAGATCCAGCGCATGGTGATCAGCCGGGCCATCGCGAAGTAACCGGGCCATCGCGAAGCAACAGGGCCGAGGCCGGTCCGGCTCCGCGGAGGGCGCCACCCTTCCCGCCCACCGCGGAGCCGCCCGGACAAGACCCGCTACGCCCCCTCCCGGCGGCGCACCATCTCGGTGATCCACACGGGCGCGAACGGAGACGTGCAGCCCGGAGGCGTCGGGTAGTCCTTGAGCACCTCCAGGCGCTCACCGATGCCCAGCGCCCGGGCGCGCTGCTCGGGGTGCTCGATCCCGATCTGGGCCAGACAGTGGTTCATCGCCCACTGCAGACGGTCCGGGGCGTCCTTCATCTCCGCCTCGACGACGTCGAGCAGCCCGTCGAGGTCGAGACCGTCGGGCTTCTTCGCGACCCGCTCGGTGGTCAGGGCCCAGCCGGCGCTCGCGACCACCGGATCGGGGTCGGCGGTCCACGCCAGGCGCAGCTCCTCGGCGTGGGGGCTCTTCTTGACCACGTAGTTCACGAGCCAGTCGTGCACCTTGGGGGTGCGCGCCCCGCGGAGCATGGCGTCAAGATCGTCCCGCCCGAAGGCCTTCGGGCGGCAGATCAGCAGCGCAAGGAGTCGAGCCGCGCTGTCGTCCGACTCCCAGAGCCGCTCCGCGAGGTCCTGCTGCGTCTTCAGCCGCTTCGCCAGGGCGCGCAGCTTCCCGAGGTTCACACCGTGGTCGTCGCCGTGTCTCTCGTTCACCGCGCGCGCCTTCGGGTCCTCCAGCGCGGCCAGCTCGGCCATCACCTCGGCCACCGTCGTCTCGGCCACCCCGGTCTCCTGTTCCTCGTCTTCCGCGCGATGCGGTCTGTCACCGACCCCGTCCCGCCCTGCCGGGCGGGACGTCAGACGAGACAGAACTCGTTGCCCTCGGGGTCCTGGAGGACCACCGCGTAGTAGTCCATGCCGTTCGGCTCGTCCATCGTGTACAGGATCGTCGCGCCGAGGGCCGTGAGCCGCGTCACCTCGCCGTCCACCCGCTCGCGGCGCAGGGCGAGCGGCACCCCGCGGCCGCCGCCGACCTTCAGATCCAGGTGGACGCGGTTCTTGGCGGTCTTCGGCTCAGGGACGCGCTGGAACCAGACCCGGGGGCCCACGCCCTTCGGGTCCACGATGGACTCCGGGAGCTCACCGGCGTCCTCGCCCAGCTCGTCCTCGGGGACGCCGATCGCCTCCCAGTAGTCCCGCCAGGTGGCGTGGCCCTCGGGCGGCGGATCGGGGACGTAGCGCAGGGCCTCCAGCCAGAACGGCACCAGGCGCTGCGGGTCCGCGCAGTCGATGGTCAGTTGCAGGGTCATCTCGGGTCGCTTCATGCGGCGAGCCTCTCAGACACCACCGACAGTCGCCCGGATCGAGCCAACAGGCCAGATTCGGTCCGCTGTTCGGGCATCCCTACCCGTGAGTCACCTGCTGCGGGACAATCACCCGTCAGGCGACGATCGAGGGGAACCGTTCATGGCCATCACCACCGGTGCCGAAGCGCCCGAACTCGCGGGACTTCCGCTGCTCGGCTCCATGTTCGACCTCAAGAACGACTCCCTCGGCACCTTCCTCCGTGCCCGCCGCGACCACGGCGACGTCGTACGGATCACCGCCGGCCCGCCCGGCATCCGCGCCACCGTCTACGGCGTCTTCTCCGCCGAGGGCGCCCAGCAGGTCCTCGCCGGGGAATCGGCCAACTTCCGCAAGGACAACTCCTTCTACCAGGAGGTCCGCGAGTCCTTCGGCAACGGACTCCTCACCAGCCAGGACGAGGACTACCTCCGCCAGCGCCGGCTCGTCCAGCCCCTCTTCACCCGCCGCCGCGTCGACGGCTATGCCTCCGCCGTCGCCGCCGAGATCACCACCCTCACCCGCGAGTGGCAGGACTCCGGCGCCGAATCCGTCGACGTCCTCCAGGAGATGACCCGCTTCGCCCTGCGCGCCGTCGCCCGCATCCTCTTCGGCACCGACGTCGACGCGGCCGTCGAGATCGTCGAGAACAGCTTCCCCGACGTCGGCGCCTATGTCCTGCGCCGCGGCTACTCCCCGCTCAACGTCCCCCGTGACTGGCCCACCCCCGGCAACCGCCGCGCCGCCACCGTCCACCGGGCGCTGTACGAGGTCTGCGACCGCATCATCGCCGAGCGCCGCGACTCCGGCCGCGCCCCCGGCGACGGCCAGGACCTGCTGACCCTCCTCGTCGAGGCCGAGAGCGCCGAGGACGGCAGCTTCGACGCGACCGAGCTGCGCGAGCAGGTCCTCGTCTTCCTGCTCGCCGGCCACGAGACCACCGCCACCTCCCTCGGCTTCGCCCTCCACCTCCTCGCCCTGCACCCGGAGGAGCGGAAGCGGGCCCACGAGGAGGTCGACCGCGTCCTCGCCGGCCGCACCCCCGGCGCCGCGGACCTCGACGCCCTGCCGTACGTCACCCGGGTCCTCAAGGAGGCCATGCGGCTCTTCCCGGCCGCCCCGGTCATCGGGCGCCGCGCCGTCGCCGCCACCCGGATCGGCGGCGTCGCCATCCCGGCAGGCGCGGACGTCATCGTGGCCCCCTGGGTCACCCACCGCCACCCGGACTACTGGGAGGACGCGGAGCGCTTCGACCCCGACCGCTTCACGCCCGAGGCGGAGGCCGCCCGCCCCCGCTACGCCTGGTTCCCCTTCGGCGGCGGCCCGCGCGCGTGCATCGGCCAGCACTTCTCGATGCTGGAGTCGGTGATCGCGCTGGCGATGATCCTCCAGCGGTACGACTTCGAGGCCGTCGACACCGTGGTGCCCGTGGCGCCCGCGATCACCCTGCAGGCGGCGGGCCCGGCCCGCTGCCGCCTCACGCCCAGGACGGCGTAGGCGGGCTCACCCACAGCCGGGGCCGCGACGCGGTGACGCGTACGCGGCCCGGCTCAGTCCGTCCGCTTCCCGCCGAGGTGGAGTGCGCGCAGGGCCGCTTCGAGGGCGAACCGGTGGTCGGGATCGAGGAGCCGGTCGCCGAAGTGGCTGTCCAGGTTCCGCAGCCGGTAGCGGACCGTCTGGGCGTGCACGCCGAGCATCTCGCCGACCTGCTCGGCGGGCGCCCGGGTGGAGATGTGGACGCGCAGGGTCTCGATCAGCCGGTCGCGCCGGGTGCCGGACAGCTCGTCGAGCGGGGCGAGTTCGCGCTGGGCGAGCTGGGCCACCAGGGCCGGGTCGGACAGCAGCCACAACGTTGTCAGGTGGTCCTCGCAGTGCACGAGGGGAGCGTCGGCGACGATGCCGTCGTCGATGAGGTGGAGGACGCGCCGGGCCCAGCGGATGGAGTGGGCGGCCTGGGCCGGCGGCACGGTCAGACCGACGACGGCGGAGGTGCCGGCCAGGGCGGAGCCGAGCATCGCGAGGCGGTCGGCGGTCAGCGGGCCGGGGATGAGCAGATACGGCTGGGGAAGGCTGAGGTCGGCGAGGACGTCCCGGTCGAGCCCCGCCTGGACGAGTTCGGCGAGCGGCGGGCGGAGGGCGACCAGGGTGCACTCGGCGGGGAGCTGCCAGGAGGCGTCCCGGCACAGCTCGGCGATCGTCGCCCGGGGCAGCGGCGGGCCGGCGACGACCAGGTGGAGTAACTGTCTTCGCAGCGCGGCCACATCGGACACCGCGCGGGTCTGGACCATGAGGTAGCCCTCGCGGGACAGGGCCTCCAGCTCGTCGACGTAGGCGAAGAGGGCGTCCGCGAAGGCGAGGATCAGGGTGGGGGAGAGGTTGTAGGTACGTCCGATGATCTTGGCCCGGCGCAGCGCGACGCGCGCGCCCAGGCGGTAGGCGCCCAGTAACGTGTCGAGGTCGCGGCCCTCGTAGGCTTCCACGCGGCCGAACTTGCGGAGCAGTTCGTCCCTGAGGGCCGAGTTCGTCCCGGGGTCGGCGACCCGCTCCACGAAGGCGGCGAGCGCCTGCTCCACACCCTGGCGGATCGCGTCCGAGTGCGGCCCGTTGAAGAGATGGGCGTACACGGGGTAGGTCCGCTGGACCTCCATGCCGATCTCCTTGATGAGGCCGGGGATCTCCGGCCTCATCAGGGCGGCGAACTCCCTGGGGAGCGGTTCGAGCGGTTCACCGATGTCCGGCGACTGGGCGATTGCGGGCATGAACCGATCCCTTGCTCTCCTACGCGACCGGTGGGGGAGCGACGGTGCGGAGCCCAGCATGGCGTGGTGGGCTCCGCCGTGGTCGTCAGGTGCGTACCTACGTGGACTGCTGAAGCTAAGTCAACTGCTGTGTGCTGTACACACGTTGAGCAAGAGTTGGCGTGCCGGAAGGGTACGCGCTTACCTAGTAGGCCGGGAATCGACCCTGGGTGGCTGTTACCGGACCGCCGAGTGCCAGTTCCGGGAGAGGACCTTGCCCGCGTCGGGGGCGGCGAGACCGGGGGCGAACAGGCCCGTCAGGTGGGTCTGGGTGTTGTTGAGGGTGAGGCTGTTCTTGCCGGCGGCGGAGGGCAGCCCGGTCTTGAGGTTGACGGCGGCGTCGATCAGGCCGAACCAGCCGAGGCCGCAGCCGCTGGCGCCGGGGACGGCGAAGGTCTTGTCGCTCTGGGTGGAGCCGAGGATGTTGAGGCGGCTCATGTCGCCCTCCTCGTTCGGGGAGCCGTCTCCGTTGAAGCGCTCGACGCCGAAGTCGGGCGACGTGAGGTTGCTCGGGCGCAGGATGATCGGGTTGGCCTTCGTCCCGATGTAGCAGTTGCTGCCCAGGAACGGGTTCTCCAGGTGGATGCGGACCGGGATGGACACGATCGGCTTGTCGGTGAGGACGCCCGCGATCTGGTCGAAGTCCGAGGGCGAGCCGACCGACTCCATGGTGGCCGTGATCTTGTTGAGCTTGGCGTCGGTCAGCTGCCGGCAGATGTCGGTGATGAACGGGATGTCACTGGGACACATCAGACCGAGGAGGCCGCCGGGGACGGTGGCAGGGGCGGCGATGAGCGCGCCGCCGGCCGGGGCGGCGACGGTGCTGGTGCCGTCGGGGTTCTGGACGACGCCGATCTGGAGGTTGGTGCTCCCGGTCGTCACGGTGGTGTTGCCCAGCTTGATGGAGCCGCTGGCGGAGTAGGAGACGACGCACTGCGGCGATGTGTCGAGACCGTCCGAGGCGATCATCGCCCCCGCGTCGACGGGGCAGCGGGTGGACGGCCCCCAACTGCCGTTCAGCTGCGGGTTGCCGGCCGTCGCCGTCCCGATTGAGGCGAAGGCGCCGAGCGCCGTCAGGGCGGAGAGGGTGGCGAGGCGCGTGCGGGAGGAGACGAGGGGCATGGCGATGCCTTTCGTTGAGGGGGTGCGCGAAGCAGGGAGCGGGAACGCACGGGGACGCGGGTGCGCGAGGGCGAGGGGAGCGGGCGTGGCGGGGCGGCCGGGCGTACGGGGTCAGCGCTCGGGCTTGGGGACCAGCAGGGGTTGCAGGTCCTCGGTGCACTGGTCCGGAGGGGGCGCCTCGAGGCCCGCGGAGCAGGTCTGCCCCTGGATCTGCTTGAGGTGGTTGCCGGGGCCGGAGATGGAGGCGGTGAGGAGGCGGTCGAGGTTCTCGCCGCCGGCGCCGCAGCCGGTGAAGGGGGGGATCGTCACCTCGCCGGTGAGGGGACCGCCACTGGTGAGGACATAGCCCTCCGCGGGCAGGCCGAGGGGGATCTTCCCCCTGCCCACCATCACCAGATGCCTCCCGGGGTACTTGGCCGGTTTGGGATCGGTCGAGAAGAGCGACGTCGCGGTACGACAGGAGGGGCCCACGTCCAGTTTGACGCCGTTGACCTTGACGTCGAGGACGCGCAGGACGAGCGGGGCCCGGACCGTGTTCTCCAGGTAGTTGTCACCGGTGGCGAAGACGATGCGGACGAGGGTGTCGATCGTGATGGGGCCCGTCTGCTCCAGGACCATGGTCGCCGTGACCGGCTGGAAGTCGAAGGTCAGGAAGGTGGAGGTGAGGGGCGGGGTCTGCTTGCGTCCCTGGTAGGAGAGTTGACCCGGTGACAGGTTGGTGAAGTGGAACTCGCCCTCGGGGGGAGGCGTGGTGGGTATCTCCATCTGGCCCTGCTCGATCAGCATGCAGGACACCGGGATGAGCGTGGCGCCGTTCAGTTTCCGCACGTTGGAGTAGCCGGTGATGTACGCCGACAACGACGTGGGGGTCGGCTTCTCCGTGACGCAGGGAGGTGCCGTCGGCCGGGGCGCCCGGGTGCCGGGCGCGTCCTCGTCGGCCGCCGCCGGGCCCCCGCCCGCCGGCTGTCCGGTCTGCGGGCCCTTCGGATCCTGGCCCGCCCCGCTCGCTGTGCCCGGCCGGGCCGGGGACGGCCGGTCCGTCGGGAACGACGGCAGAGGCAGGCCCGAGGACGGGGACGGGGCGGACGAGGGAGGGGCGGTCGGCGTCGTGGGAGGGGTGCTGGGTCCCCCGGTGCCGGTGCTCGCGCCGACCCGGACCGTGGCGAGCAACGTCCGTCCCTCCGCGTCCTGGCCGGGGACACAGGCGACGGAGAGGGACGCGGGGGCGGTCGGCACACCGTCGGCCGTGCTCGGGGCGAGGTCGACGGCGAGTCCGCCCGCGGTGAGCCTCAGGTCGCCGGCGGCGTCCGTCGTCAGGCTCGGCACGTCGCCCGTCGTGGTGAGCACGAGGGGGCCGTCGGCGGGTACGCCGACGGGCTGTGCCGTACCTCGCCACGTCGCTTCCGCGCGCTGGTCGTTCTGTGTCACCCCGACCGTGAGCCGGGTCTCCGCCCGTACGGTGGCGGCCTTGAGCGTGGTGAGGTCGGCCACGGCCCCGGCCGGGAGTTCCACCGTCGTGGTGACGTCGGTGGGCCTGATCTCCTCGCCCGCGGCCGCCCGTTCGGGGAAGGCCGCCGTGATCCGTACCGTCGCGGGCTGCTGTCCCGAGGGCAGGGTGCAGACGTAGGGCAGCGCGGCGTCGACCTTCAGCGTCCCGACGGCGACGGCCGCCGCCGGGAGCAGGGGGGCGAGCGCCACGAACGCGGCGATCGTCGCACCGCGCGCGCGGACGCGGGAGGATCGAGGGGTGGGCCGTGGGCCTCTCATCTGGTGCTCCGCTCGGGTCGTTCGTGTGCGGGCGCGGACAGGCCCGCGCCCGCCCGGCCGGGGTCGCCGGCCGGGCGGACGCGGGTTTCTGCGTCCTTACGGGTTGGAACCGACGATCGTCGGGATGGTCGTGGTGCCCGCCTGCTTGAAGAGGTAGTCACCCTTGAAGAGGGGCTTGGCACCGACCGGGACGGCTGCACCGCAGTTGGTCGACGAGACGACCGTGAGCTCGCCCGAGGTGCTGTTCACGGCGAGCTTGCCCGTCGAGTTGGTGTACGTGCCGGAGGCCTTGCCCGTGACGCGGAAGACACAGGCGCCGACGGTCACCTTGGCGTCGACGTTGCCGATGTAGCCCTTGGTGACGCCGGTCGCGGCGGTGTAGTCCTGTGCCACGAGGGTCCAGGGCGTGGTGGCGACGGTGCTCACGTTGCCCAGCACGCTGGTGCAGGGAGCCCCGGTGGCGCCGAACGCGATGGCGGTGATGGAGCCGATCGTCGCCGGGTTGCCGGTGGCGCTCTGACCCGTGCCCGAGCCGTTCGACTTCGTACACGTCATGGCGATGCCGTTGACGCTCAGCACGATGTTCCCGCTGTTCGTCGCGGCGATGTTCACCGGCGACGGGGTGACGGTCCAGACCGTCGAGGGCACGGCCGAGGCAGGGCCGGCGGCGAGGGCGAACGCGGCGGTGGCCGCCCCGGCGACGACGGCGAAGTTTCTGATCTGCTTCTTCATGGGTCCCGGACTCTCCTTGAGGATTGACCAGCTGAGGGTGCGGCCGCGGTGGGGGGAGCGGCCGGCGGCCCGGTATTTCTCGGCCGCGAAACCTGACGTTACTTGCGAGAAACTTAGCTGAACAATGCCGCAGTCCATGATTCTTTGAAGAAGCCCAATTGCCTGTCAAGTGGGTGAGCGGTGGCCGGAATCGCCTTGGTTCCGTGGTGCGCAATGTCGACAATTATGATCGATCAGAGATGGCTGGATTCGGCATTGCTCTCCCCGGTGACAAGCGGCGAAATGGAATTGTCTCCCACCTGATAAACGCCCGGCTGCCTCCCGTCTATCGCCGAAAACTCCGGATCCGGTATTGCCGGGGGAGGTTACTCGGCCGTAACGTTCCCGGGGCGACGACCGGAGTCGCAGGTCGGCCCATCCATGTGTCTCCGCGCAGACAAAGTCGAACCCGGCCTTTGTCTCCGTGGTGACAAATACAGGAGCGGATCAAGGATTTTGCGCCACGCCTCTTGTCCAAGTGATCCGCACCGACTTAACGTGCGCCCGCGGCGCACCCCCGACGCACGCTTGCTGGAGGTGGGATGGGAATCGAAGTAGTCGTTGAGGGTCTGACCATGTCCTTCGGCAAGCAGAATATCTGGCAGGACGTGACCCTGACCTTGCCGGCCGGAGAGGTGAGCGTGATGCTCGGCCCTTCCGGTACCGGGAAGACGGTCTTCCTGAAATCGCTCATCGGGCTGCTCAAACCACAACAGGGCCGTGTTCTCATCAATGGCGTCGACATGGTGAGCAGCCCGGAACGAGACATCTACGAGACCCGGAAACTCTTCGGCCTCATGTTCCAGGACGGCGCCCTCTTCGGCTCCATGACCCTGTTCGACAACATCGCCTTCCCGCTGCGCGAGCACACCCGCAAGCGGGAGTCCGAGATCCGGCGCATCGTCATGGAGCGGATCGAACTCGTCGGCCTGCTGGGCGCGGAGGGCAAGCTGCCGGGCGAGATCAGCGGCGGCATGCGCAAACGTGCCGGCCTGGCCCGCGCCCTGGTGCTCGACCCGCAGATCGTCCTCTGCGACGAACCGGACTCCGGGCTCGACCCCGTCCGCACCGCCTATCTGTCGCAGCTGCTGATCGACCTCAACGCACGCATCGACGCGACGATGCTGATCGTCACCCACAACCTGGACATCGCCGCCACGGTCCCGGACAACATGGGGATGTTCTTCCGGCGCAACCTCGTCACCTTCGGCCCGCGCGAGGTCCTCCTCACCAGCGACGAACCGGTCGTCACCCAGTTCCTCGCCGGCCGCCGCGAAGGCCCCATCGGCATGTCCGAGGAGAAGGACGCCGCCCTGCTCGCCGCCGAGCTGGACAACCCCGCCACCCTCCCGACCGCGCCCCGCGTCATCGTCCCGCAGTTGGAACCCTCGCCCGGCCTCCCGCCGCGCGGGGCGGTCGGACGCCGCCGTGAGCGCGTCCTCGGCATGCTCGACCGGCTGCCGCACGCCGCCCAGGCCGCCATCCGCGACACCTACGCCAGGGACGACGCGGCGTACACCCTGCCCAAGCGGGAGCGGATCACCGGGAGCGGCTCGTGATCACCGGCGCGCTGCGGCAGACCGGCCGGCTCTTCGCCCTCGCCGCCGAAGTGACCAGGGCCGTCTTCCGACGCCCCTTCCAGTTCCGGGAGTTCGTCGAGCAGTTCTGGTTCGTCGCCAGCGTCACCATCCTGCCGGCCGCGCTCGTCTCCATCCCGTTCGGCGCCGTGATCGCCCTCCAGGTCGGCTCGCTCACCCAGCAGCTGGGGGCCCAGTCGTTCACCGGCGGTGCCAGCGTCCTCGCCGTCATCCAGCAGGCCAGCCCCCTCATCGTCGCCCTCCTGATCGCCGGCGCCGGCGGCTCCGCCATCTGCGCCGACCTCGGCTCCCGCAAGATCCGGGAGGAGCTCGACGCGATGGAGGTCATGGGCGTCTCGCCCGTGCAGCGGCTGGTCGTCCCGCGGGTGCTCGCCACCATGGCGGTCGCCGTGCTGCTCAACGGGATGGTCTCCGTCGTCGGCACGCTCGGCGGCTACTTCTTCAACATCATCCTCCAGGGCGGCACCCCCGGCGCCTATCTCTCCAGCTTCTCCGCCCTCGCCCAGCTGCCCGACCTCTACATCAGCGAACTCAAAGCCCTGATCTTCGGGTTCATCGCCGGCATCGTCGCCGCCTACCGGGGACTCAACCCCCGCGGCGGCCCCAAGGGCGTCGGCGACGCCGTCAACCAGTCCGTCGTCATCACCTTCATGCTGCTGTTCTTCGTCAACATGGTGCTGACGGGCATCTACCTGCAGATCGTCCCGCCGAAGGGAGGCTGAGACCGATGGCCTCCCCGTTCGTCTGGCTCGACCGGTCCGGTGACCAGCTCCTGTTCTACGTCAAGGCCCTGCTCTGGGTCCCGCGCACCCTGCGCCGCTACCTCAAGGAGGTGCAACGGCTGCTCGCCGAGGTCGCCTTCGGCTCCGGCGGCCTCGGCGTCATCGGCGGCACCATCGGCGTCATGATCGCGATGACCCTCTTCACCGGGACCGTCGTCGGCCTCCAGGGCTACGCCGCACTGGAACAGATCGGCACCGCGGCGTTCACCGGCTTCGTCTCCGCCTACTTCAACACCCGCGAGATCGCCCCGCTCGTCGCCGGGCTCGCCCTCTCCGCGACCGTCGGCGCCGGATTCACCGCCCAGCTCGGCGCCATGCGCATCAACGAGGAGGTCGACGCCCTCGAAGGCATGGGCATCCGCTCCATGCCGTACCTGGTCACCACCCGCATCATCGCCGGCGTCGTCGCCATCGTCCCGCTGTACGCGATCGGCCTGCTCTCCTCCTACCTGGCCTCGCGCTATGTGACGGTCCTGTTCAACGGCCAGTCCCAGGGCACGTACGACCACTACTTCAACCTCTTCCTGTCACCGACGGACGTCCTGCTCTCGGTGCTGAAAGTGCTGATCTTCAGCGTGATGGTGATCGTCGCCCACTGCTACTACGGCTTCCGCGCCTCCGGCGGCCCCGCCGGCGTCGGCATCGCGGTCGGCCGCTCCGTACGCAACGCCATCGTGCTGATCAGCGTCACCGACTTCTTCCTGTCGCTGGCCCTCTGGGGCGCGACCACGACCGTGAAGGTGGCGGGGTGAGATGAGCGACTCACGTGCCGAGACCCTGCGCCGCCGGTTCGCCGGCGTGGTCTTCCTCCTGGTGCCCGCCCTGCTCGCCTGGCTCGCGGTAGCCGTCTACGACAAGAGGTTCACCGACTCCGACCCGATCGTCGTCGAGACCGGCAGCGTCGGCAACGAGATGCACCTCGGCGCCGAGGTGAAACTCCGCGGCGTCGTCATCGGCGAGGTCCGCGCCATCGACGCCACCGACGGAGGAGCCCGGCTCACCCTCGCCATGCGGCCCGGAACCCTCCGCCACGTGCCGTCCGACGTGCGCGCCCAGATGCTGCCCACGACCCTCTTCGGCGAACGGTTCGTCGCCCTCCTACCGCCCGGCAACTCCACGGCCCAGCCGCTGGGCCCCGGCGCGGTCATCCCGGAGGACCGCTCCAGCAACGCCGTCGAACTCCAGCAGGTCCTGGACAACGTCCTGCCCCTGCTCACCGCCGTCCAGCCGCAGAAGCTCTCGGCCACCCTGTCGGCCGTCTCCCAGGCCCTGGAGGGGCGCGGCGACAAGCTCGGTGACACCCTCACCCGGCTCGACGCCCACCTCCGGAAGTTCAACCCCCAACTGCCCGCCCTCACCCGCGACCTGAAAGAACTCGTGAAGGTCAGCCACCTCTACGCCGACGCCGCCCCGGACATCGTCACGGCGCTCACCGACTTCACCACCACCAGCGGCACCCTCGCCGAGAAGGAGGCCGACCTCGCCGGCACGCTCGGCTCCACCACCAGGACGGCCCAGGACCTGACCGCCTTCCTGCGCCAGAACAAGAACAACATCATCCGGCTCAGCGCCACCAGCCGTCCCACCGTGGATCTGCTCGCCGAGTACGCGCCGTCCTTCCCCTGCACCCTGCGCACCCTCGCCCAGTTCGTACCGGCCATGGACAAGGCCCTCGGCAAGGGCACCGACCAGCCGGGACTGCACGTCGACGTCACCACCGTGCCCTCGCGCGGCGCGTACGTCCCCGGCCGTGACACACCGTCGTACGGCTCCGGCGGCGGGCCGCGCTGCTACCCCGTGCCCTACCTCGGCATCCCGGTCGCACCCGCCGCACGGGCCTCCGCAGCGGCCGACCAGGAGCTCGGCCCCGCCAACTCCCCGCAGGAGAACGACCTCGTCAACGAACTCCTCGCCCCCGGGGCGAAGAAGCGGCCCGGCGACCTCCCGGACTGGAGCAGCACACTGGTCGGCCCGGCGTTCCGCGGCGCGGAGGTGACCCTCCGATGACCGAGCGGCCCACCCACACGCGCCGGCGCGGACTGACCGGCACGCTCCTGAAGTCCCTCGCGTTCGTCCTTGTCACGGCGCTGGCCACCACCGTCCTCGGCCTCAGCATCGCCAACACCGGGGTCGGCTCCGCCACCCGCTCGTACAAGGCGCTGTTCACCGACGTCACCGGGCTCGTCAAGGGCGACTCCGTGCGCATCGCCGGAGTGAAGGTCGGCGAGGTGACCGACGTACGCGTCGTCGAACGGCGCACCGCCCAGGTCACCTTCTCGGTCCGCGAGGACCGCACCGTGCCCCGCTCGGCGACCGCCGCCGTGAAGTACCTCAACATGGTCGGGCAGCGCTACGTGTCCCTCGGCCGGGGCAGCGGCGACCTGGCCGGCACCCTGCGGGACGGGGACACCATCCCGCTCGACCGCACCACACCCGCCCTCGACCTGACCCTGCTCTTCAACGGGTTCAAGCCGCTCTTCGAGGGCCTCTCGCCCGCCGACGTCAACGACCTCGCCGGATCGCTCGTGCAGGTCCTCCAGGGCGAGAGCGGCACCGTCGACAGCCTGCTGCGCCACATCGGCTCCCTCACCAGGACGGTCGCCGCCAAGGACAAGGTCATCGGCCAGGTCGTCACCCACCTCAACACCGTCCTCACCACCCTCAACAACCGCGAGGCGGCCTTCGACGACCTCGTCGTCACCCTGCAGAAGCTCGTCACCGGCTTCAACACCGACCGCAAGCCCCTCGGCGAGGCGGTCCAGGCCATCGGCGCCCTCACCACGACGACCGCCGGGCTCTTCCAGGAGGCGCGGGCCCCCCTCAAGAAGGACATCCGCGAACTCGGCAGGCTCTCCGGCACCCTCGGCGAGCACACCCCGGCCATCGAGGCCTTCCTCGCCAACACCCCCGCCAAGATGACCGCCCTGGCCCGGCTGTCCTCGTACGGATCGTGGTTCAACCTCTACCTCTGCGAGGCGCGCGTGACCGGCGTGAGAACCTCCGACGGCTCGAAGCCGCCGACCGGGATCGCCGTGACCGAACCGAGGTGCCGCGGATGAGTCCCCGCCCCCGGCTCAAGCCGGTCAAGGAGCGCAACCCGGTCGCCGTCGCCGTCGCCGGACTGCTGTTCCTCGCCCTCGTCGCCGCCCTGGCGTTCACCATGGAACGGCTGCCCCTCGTCGGCGACGACACCACCTACAGCGCCGACTTCTCCGAGGCCGCCGGACTCGACGCCGGCGACGAGGTGCGCATCGCCGGCGTCAAGGTCGGCAAGGTCACGGAGGTCTCCCTCGACGGAGCCAAGGTCAAGGTGACGTTCGAGGTCGGCGACGCCTGGGTCGGCGACCGCTCCACCGCCGCCATCGCCATCAAGACCCTCCTCGGCGAGAAGTACCTGGCGCTCGACCCGCTGGGCTCCGACCGGCAGGACCCGGGAACCCGCATCCCGCAGTCGCGCACCACCTCCCCGTACGACGTCACCCAGGCCTTCGAGGACCTCAGCGGCACCGTCGACGCCATCGACACCGCCCAGCTCGCCGAGAGCTTCGAGACGATCTCCGACACCTTCAAGAACTCACCGCCGCACGTCCGCAACGCCGCCACCGGCCTCTCCGAACTGTCGAAGTCCGTCTCCAAGCGCGACACCGAACTCGCCCGGCTCCTGGCGAACAGCACGAAGTTCACCAAGACCCTCCAGAACAAGAAGTCCAGCTTCGAGACCCTCATCGAGGACGGCGGCTCCCTGCTCGGAGAGCTCCAGAAACGCCGCGACGCCATCCGCGCCCTCCTCACGGGCAGCAGGGCGCTCGGCACCGAACTCAGCGGCGTCGTCGGCGACAACGACCGGCAGCTCGGCCCCACCCTCAAGGCCCTCAGCCGCGTCACCGGAGTCCTGGAGAAGAACAGCGGCCGGCTCGACAAGACACTCGCGCTGATCGGCCCGTACTACCGGCTCGTCGGCAACACCCTCGGCAGCGGCCGCTGGTTCGACAGCTACCTGTGCGGTGTGGTGCCCCGTACCTATCTGCCCGAGACCTCGCAGCCCAAGACCGGATGCCTGCCGCCGAAACAGAAGGCGACGGCCAAGGGGAGCGGTGAATGATGACCAGACCCAAGAAGACCCTCGTCGCCGGACTCGCCCTCGTGCTGCTCGCCGCCTGCGGTCTCGTCGCCGTCCGTGTCCTCGACGACGACGGCACCCGGATCACCGCCTACTTCGACCGGACGGTCGGCATCTACGCGGGCTCCGACCTGCGCGTCCTCGGCGTACGGGTCGGCGAGGTCGAGTCCGTGGAGCCGCAGGGCACCCGGGTACGCGTCCGGCTCCTCCTCGACGAGGGCGTACGCGTCCCCGCCGACGCCCGGGCCCTCGTCGTCGCCCCCAGCATCGTCGCCGACCGGTACGTGCAGCTCACCCCCGCGTACAGCACCGGCCCCACCCTCGCCGACGGCGCGGAACTGCCCGCCGCCCGCAACCGCACCCCCGTCGAGATCGACCAGCTCTACGACTCGATCACCGAACTGAGCCGGGCACTCGGACCGAACGGCGCCAACTCCACCGGCGCCCTGTCCGAACTCCTCGACACCGGTGCGAAGAACCTCAAGGGCAACGGCACGTCCATCGGCACCTCCATCAAGGAGTTCGGCAAGGCCGCCAAGACCCTCGACGGCAGCAGCGAGGACCTCTTCACCACCCTCGGCCGGCTCCAGACCTTCACCACCATGCTCAAGGACAAGGACGGCGACGTCCGCACCGCGCAGGAACGCCTCGACGAGGTCGTCGGCTACTTCGCGGAGAACAAGGACGACCTCGCCGGCGCCCTCAAGGAACTCGGCAGAGCCCTCGTCCAGGTCAAGGCGTTCATCAAGGACAACCGCGGCGAACTGAAGAAGAACGTCGACCGCCTCGTCCCCCTCACCCAGACCCTCGTCGACCAGCGCGCCTCCCTCGCCGAAGCCCTCGACGTCGCCCCCCTCGCCGCCACCAACGTCGTCAACGCGTACAACAGGGACACCCGCACCCTCGACGGCCGCGCCAACCTCAACGAGATCAGCATGGGCGGACCGCTGCTCCCGCTGCCGGTGACCGGCGGCTCCGCGTCCACCGGCGGCGCGGTGGGACCCGGCGGCTCCTCGCCGACCGGTGCTCCCTCGGCGACCACCGGAGAGGGGGAGCGATGAGACGCCCCACCCTGCCGACCCGGCGGGCGGCCGGAGCCGGAGCCGTCGGCGTGATCGCGCTCGGCGTCGGACTCGCCGTCGTCCTCGGCGTGACCCCGGGGAACCCCTTCCGCTTCGACGGCATCGAGGACCTGCCCCTGCCCGGCGGCGCCGACCTCGGCCCCCACCCCTACACGGTCACCGCCGAACTCGACGACGTACTCAGCCTCGTGCCGCAGTCCGCGGTGAAGGTCAACGACGTCGCCGTCGGCCGCGTCACCGCCATCGAGCTCGGGACGACCGACACCTGGTCCGCCCGCGTCACCCTGAAGATCAACGGCGACGTCCGGCTGCCCGCCGACGCGGGCGCCCGCCTGGAACAGTCGAGCCTCCTGGGCGAGAAGTACATCCAGCTCGTCGCCCCGCCGAAAGACAACGGCGGACGGCTCACCGACGGCAGCGTCATCCCGCTCGCCCGCACCAGCCGCAACACCGAGGTCGAGGAGGTGTTCGGCGCACTGTCCCTGCTCCTCAACGGCGGCGGCGTCAACCAGCTCAAGACCATCACCCGCGAACTCAACGCGGCGCTCGGCGGCCGCGAACCCGAGGTCCGCTCGATGCTCCGGCGGGTCAACACCCTCGTGACGACCCTGGACACCCATCGCGGCGACATCACCCGCGCCCTCGACGGCCTCAACCGGCTCTCCGCCACCCTCGCCGGCCGCAAGAAGGATGTCGACACGGTCCTCACCGGACTCTCGCCCGGCCTCAAGACGCTGGAGAACCAGCGGGGTTCCCTGCTGACCATGCTGCGCGCCCTGGACACTCTGTCCGGGGTCGCCGTCACCACCATCGACGCGAGCAAGAAGGACATGGTCGCCGACCTCAAGGCCCTCGCGCCCACCCTCACGGCACTCGCGGACGCCGGTGCCGACCTGCCCGAATCGCTCCAGGTGCTGCTCACGTACCCCTTCACCGACGAGGTGCTGCGGGGCGTCAAGGGCGACTACCTCAACACCTATCTGCACCTCGCCGCCGCCCCGGGAACCGAGGTGATCCCGCCGCTGATCCCCAAGACCGAGCCCACGTCCACCCCCACGCCCACCCCGTCCGACCACGGCCCCGCCGCCCGCCGGGGAACCGGGGCGATCACCGGGATCCCGAGCCCGAATCCGCCCCTGCCTCTGCCCCCGGCCACCCCGCCGAAGGACGGAGGCGAGACCCGGTGATCACCCGTACCGTATGGCTGAAGAACCTCGCCTTCCTCGTCATCGCCGTCCTCGTCCTCGGCTTCCTCGGCATCCGCTACGCCGACCTCGGCCGCTACGTCGGCGTCGCCGACCACTACATCGTGCGGGTCCATCTCGCGCGCACGGGCGGCCTGTTCACCCACTCCGACGTCACCTACCGGGGCGTCTCCGTGGGACGGGTCGGCGACATCGGCCTGACCGCCGAAGGCGTCGTGGCCGAACTGCGCATCAAGAAGTCCGCCCCCAGGATCCCCGCCGACGCGCGGGCCGTGGTCGCCGGACTCTCCGCCGTCGGCGAGCAGTACATCGACCTGCGCCCCGAGAGCGACGACGGCCCCTTCCTCGCCGACGGCGCCCGCATCGAACAGTCCGACACCCAGGTACCGGCACCCGTCACCGACGTGCTCGCGAGCATGAACGACCTCACCGGGTCCGTACCCCTGGAGTCCCTGCACACGGTCGTCGACGAACTCGGCAAGGCCTTCCAGGGACACGGCGACGACCTCCAGGTCCTCCTCGACAGCGGCAGCCGCTTCGTCCAGGCCGCCGACACGTCGCTGCCGGCCACCACCCGGCTCATCAACGACGGGGAGGTCGTCCTGCGCACCCAGGCCGAGGAGAGCCGCGCCATCCGGGACTTCGCCACCGGCGCGCGCACCCTGGCCACCACCCTCAAGGGCTCCGACGCCGACCTGCGCCGCCTCCTCGCCGTCACCCCCGACGCGACCGGCCAGGTCAACGGGCTCCTGCGCGATCTCGACCCGAGCCTGAGCGTCGTCCTCGCCAACCTCCTGACGACCTCGGAGATCGCCGTCACCCGGCAGCGCGGCATGGAGGAACTGTTCGTGAAGTACCCGGCGGCCGTCTCGGCCGGAGCCACCGCCGTCGAGGGAGGCCGCATGAACTTCGGCATGGCCGTCACCTTCTTCAAGCCACTGCCCTGCACCTCGGGGTACGGCGCCACGCGCTACCGCAACGGTCTCGACCTGGGCACCGCGCCCGCGCTCAACACCGGCGCCTCCTGTACGGGCTCCGCCGCGGCCGGGGTCAACGTACGCGGCTCGGCGAACGCGCCGAAGGGCGGCCCCGTCCCCGTACCGGCCAGGCCCGGCTCCCTGCCCTCGGGCGGCGCGCGCACCACGACGGACACGCGGCAGGCCCTGCCCGGCGCGCTCGCGCTGCCCGGCCAGAACGGCGGGCCGACGGACATGGCCGGCCTCCTCGGCCTGAACACCGGGGGCACCCGATGAGGCGGGGCCGGATCCTCGGCGCCGGCGCCCTCGTCGTCGCCCTGGGCTTCTGCGGCACCGGCGTCTGGACCTACGCGCAGGCCCGCACCGACGAGGGCCTCGCCTTCAGCCGCGAGCGGGACACGGCGCTCGCCGAGGGCCGGGCCCGCCTCACCGTCCTCAACTCCCTCGACGCCTCGACCCGAGAGCACGCCGAAGCGGGCATCCGGGCCTGGCGCGACGCGTCCACCGGCCCGCTCCGCACCGAACTGGGGCGCACCGCACCCGCGGTGGGCGCCTCGGCGCGCGCCACGGTCACCGAGGCCGCCCTCACCGCGCTCGACGCGAGAGCCGGTACGGCCAAACTCATCGCGACCGTCCGCGTCGACGTCACCCCGCGCGGAGGCGGCGCCGCGACCACCGACCGCAAGCGCCTTGAAGCGGTCCTGACGCGCACCGGCGAGGACACGTGGAGGGTCGCGGCGCTGAGCGCGGTCCCCGTCGCCGGGGCCGAGGAGGGCGAGGACGAATGACGCGACTCTTGCGCAGGACGACGGCCGCTCGGTCGGCCGAGCCCGCGACCGACGGGGGAGGGGCACCGGAGCGACCGGAGGAGACGGCCGACGTGACGACCGAGGCCGCGGGTGACGCCGCGACCGAGACTGCGGCCGGCGCGACGACCGAGGCCGAGGCCGCGGTCGCGGTCGAGCCGGCGGACGCGGACGGGGACGCGGACGTCCCCGAGGACGACGCCGCCCGCCCCTTCCCCGCCACCTGGCAGAAGGCCGCCCTCGCCGCGGCCGTCGCCGTCCTGCTCCTCGCCGGGAGCGCCTTCTTCTACGGTGCCCACCAGCTCAGGTCCACCCCCTCGGCGCGCAACCACGCGCTCACCGACGCCGGGGCCACCGCCCGCGTCGGCGGTGACGTCGGCGAGGGCCTCGCCCGGATCTTCTCCTACACGCCCGCGAGCAACGACGCCGTCGAGCGTTCCGCCGGAACCGTCCTCGCCGGACGTGCCGCCCGCCAGTACGCGGACCTCTTCGCCCAGGTCCGCGCGAAGCTCGTCGAGCAGCGCATCACCCTCAGCACCCAGACCGTCCGCACCGGTGTGATCGAACTCGACGGGGACAGTGCGCGGCTCCTCGTGTTCCTCGACCAGACCTCGCGCCGGGACAACGCGCGTCAGGACAAGGCGCGTCAGAACAAGGCCGGTCGGGACAAGGCGACCGCCACGTCTGCCGCGGCCCAGCTCACCGTCACCGCGAAGTTCCAGGGCGACCGGTGGCTGATCGTCGACATCAAGGCCCGCTGACCATGAGCGGGAGACGGGAGCACCCCATGACACGCCCGGTCCGCACCCCGGCGGGCATCCGCCCGGCCCTGGCCGTGGCCCTCGTGCTCACCCTCGCCGCGGGTGCCTCCGCGGCCTGGGCCGGCCGGGACTGGTACGCGGCCGCCCACGACGACTCCACCGCGTACGCCGTGCAACGCGACGAGGCGCTCGCGGCGGGGGAGCAGGCCGTGCAGAACCTCAACACGCTGGACCACCAGCGGGTGGAGCAGGGGCTCGACCTCTGGGAGTCCTCCACGACCGGTGAGCTGCACAAGCAACTGGTCGAGGGCCGCGAGGAGTTCACCGGCCAGGTGAGGGCGGCGAGGACGGTGACCACCGCCCGGGTGCTGTCCGGGGCCGTCACGGAACTGGACGACCGGGCGGGGCGGGCCCGGTTGCTCGTCGCCCTGCGCATCACCGTCACGACGCCCGACAGCAAGAGCACGGACAAGGACAGCCGCATGCTCGGCGAACTCACCCGCACCGACGGCCACTGGAAGCTCAGTGCGCTGGGGCAGGCCCCGGTGGGCGGTACGGCGGTCGGCTGACCGGGCCGTACCGCGACAGCCGCCCGCACCCGAAAGGACACGCACGATGCCGACGCCCCGCCACCACCTCAACCGCCGCCGCCGCCAGGCCGCCCTCGCCGACCAGCAGGCGCCCGGCGGCAGGCCCCGTACGCCCGCGGGTGTGCTCACGGAACCCGCACCGCGAACCGGTGAACGACCGGCGGCGACGTCCGTACGGGAAACGGCCGCGGAGCCGAAGGGGGAGGCGCGGGTCCGCGAGAAGACCGGCAGCCGGAAGAGCGGCGGTGAGCGGACCAGCCCCGAGAAGTCGGGAAGCGCCATGTCCGGCCGCGTCCCCCTCGTCGTCCTGTGCGTCCTGACGCTCCTGCTCGGCGGCTTCGCCGGATGGGCGTACAGCAGGGCGGGCGAGCTCCGCGACGACCCCGCGCGCGGGAACACCGCGCTCACGGATCTCGCCCGCACCAGTGAGATCAAGGGGCAGACGGGCGCCGCCGTCGCCGCGCTCTTCTCGTACGACCATGCCGACACCGCCCCCTTCGAACGGGCGGGCAAGACGCTCCTGACGGGCAAGGCCGTCGCCCAGCACCGGACGCTGCTGGGCGGGGTGCTCGCCAAGGCGGCCCGGCAGAAGACGGTGATCACGACGACCGTCACCGACAGCGCGGTGGAGCGGATCGACGGCGACCGCGCCCGCGTCCTGGTCTACGCCGACCAGAGCAGCGTGAGCACGGCCGGCGGGCCGGCGAAGGACAAGGCTGCCAAGGCCGGGGATCAGGGCGTCTACGCGGGTGCCATGTTCGCCGTGGACGTCGTGCTCCGCGACGGCCGCTGGCTCGTCGAAAACATCGACACCTTCGGCCGCTGAGCCGGAGCCCCGGTCAGCCCGCCCAGGTCGCGACGAGGACGGTCGCGTACCGCTCCTCGCAGCTCAGAACACGTGCCTCCAGACCGCACGCGGTGACCGCGTCCACCGCCCGCTCGGCCTGCCGCTCACTCGTCTCGACCAGCAGTCGCCCGCCCGGCGCCAGCCACTGCGGTGC
This sequence comes from Streptomyces sp. CB02980, assembly GCF_014451325.2. Classification (GTDB taxonomy): domain Bacteria; phylum Actinomycetota; class Actinomycetes; order Streptomycetales; family Streptomycetaceae; genus Streptomyces. The sequence continues at coordinate 185,156 of NZ_JACSCH020000008.1, forward strand.
CTCGGCGGCGACCCGCCGCAGCACGTCGAGACCGTCGGGGCCGCCGTCGAGGGTGACGAGCGGCTCGTGGTCGCGGGCTTCCGGGGGCAGCAGCCCGATGTCCCCGGTGGGGACGTACGGCACGTTGGCGACCAGGACCTCGACCCGGCCCCGCAGCTCCGGGGGCAGCGGGGCGAAGAGGTCTCCCTCGTACACCCGGCCGCCGCGCGGCTCGACGTTCCGGCGGGCGCAGCGCACCGCCGCCGGCTCGATGTCCGATGCGTGCACCTCCGCGCCCTCGACCCGGTCGAGCAGGACCGCGCCCGCCGCGCCGGAGCCGCAGCACAGGTCGACGCAGACGGCGCCCGGCCGGGCCAGGTCCACCGCGTGTTCGATCAGGAACTCCGTACGGCGCCGGGGGACGAACACCCCGCCGTCCACCTCGATGCGCAGCCCGGCGAACTCGGCCCAGCCCACGACGTGCTCCAGGGGCAGGCCCGAGGCCCGCCGCTCGACCATCAGGTCCAGCTCGGCGGGCCCGGCCGCAGCCGCGAGCAGCATCTCCGCCTCCTCCTCGGCGAAGACACAGCCCGCGGCCCGCAGCCGCTCGACGACCCCCGTACCGCTCGCGACGTCAGACAAGCTGGGCCTCGATCGCGGAGACGATCTCGGCGGCGCCCGGCTCGGTGCGCGGACGGAAGCGCGTGACCCGGCCGTCGCGGCCGATCAGGAACTTCTCGAAGTTCCACTGGACGTCACCGGCCTCGCCCTCGGCGTCGGCGACCTTCACCAGCTCCGTGTAGAGCGGGTGGCGGGCGTCGCCGTTGACGTCGATCTTCTCCAGGAGCGGGAAGGAGACGCCGTACGTCGTCGAGCAGAAGGTCTGGATCTCCTCGGCGCCGCCGGGCTCCTGGCCCGCGAACTGGTTGCAGGGCACGCCGAGCACGGTGAAGCCGCGGTCGCCGTATTCCTTCTGCAGCTTCTCCAGACCCTCGTACTGCGGGGTCAGGCCGCACTTCGAGGCGACGTTCACGACCAGGACCGCGCGGTCCCGGTAGTCGGCAAGGGAGACCGGCTCGCCGGTCAGGGTCTTCAGCGGGATGTCGTACAGGCTCATGGACTGCTCCTCGTCGGAATAGGGTTTGATCTCAGCATGGGAGACGAACCACTGGCAATCTCGATCGATTCCGCACCGGAGGCAGAACCGGGGTCCCGACCGCGCCGGATCCTCTGCCGCCTCTGCGGCCGCCCCCTCACCGGGGCCGACTCCCGCCGCACGGGCCTGGGCCCCACCTGCGACGCCAGACTCCACCCACCGGCCGCCGACATCCGCACCCGCCGGCACGAGGTGGACCAGGACACCCTTCCGGGCATCGACCAGGCCCTGTAGGGCTCTCGGGCCGGGACCCGGCGACGCTACCAGCCCGAAAAACGATCGCCCAGCCGTTTCCCACCTCGGCACAGTGGGCCCCGATGAGACTGAAACCCGAGCACCCGGAGTCCTGAGATGTCGACCCTGCGCGTCACCGCCGAAGTCCTGACCGTCCATCCCCATCCGAACGCCGACGCCCTGGAGCTGGCGCAGGTCGGCCTGTATCGGGCCGTCGTCGCCAAGGGCGCCTATCGGACCGGGGACGCCGCCGTCTACATCCCGGAGCAGGCCGTGCTGCCCGCCGCCCTCGTCGAGGAGCTCGGGCTCACCGGGCGGCTCGCCGGCGGGAACTCGGACCGGGTCAAGGCCGTGCGGCTGCGCGGGGAGCTGTCGCAGGGCATCGTGTGCAGGCCCGGCGTGCTCGCCGGTGCCGACCTGGCCCTTGCGGCGGCCGAGCGGACCGACTTCGCGGAGACGCTGGGGATCATCAAGTGGGTGCCGCCGATACCGCCGACCATGAGCGGTGACGTGGAGGTCGCCCCGGACCTGCTGCCCTGGGTGGACATCGAGAACCTCCAGCGCTACCCGGAGATCTTCGAGCCGGGCGAGCCCGTCGTCCTGACCGAGAAGCTCCACGGCTCGGCCTGCCTGATGACCTTCCTCACCGAGGAGGGACGCACCCAGGTCTCGTCCAAGGGCTTCGGGTCGAAGGGCCTGGCCCTCCAGGAGGACCCGCGCAATCTGTACTGGCGCGCCGTCCACGGCCACGGCCTGCCCGCCGTCGCCGAGCGGCTGGCGAAACGTCTCGGCGCCCGCCGGGTCGGCTTCTTCGGCGAGGTCTACGGCTCCGGGGTGCAGGACCTGGCCTACGGCGCCGACGCCCGCTCCGAGACCGTCGGCTACGCGCTGTTCGACGTGTCGGCCGAGATCGACGGCCGGGTGGAGTGGCTGGACCCGGCCGAGGTCCTGGAGGCCGGCGAGGTCCCGCTCGTACCGCGGCTGTACTCCGGCCCGTACGACCTGGACACGGTCCTCGCCCATGCGAGCGGCCGGGAGACGGTCTCGGGACGGGAGGCGCACCTGCGGGAGGGCGTCGTGATCCGGCCCGCGACCGAGCGGTACAGCCCGGTCGTCGGCGGCCGGGCCATCGCCAAGGCGGTCAGCCCGGCCTACCTGACGCGGAAGGGCGGCACCGAGTACGAGTGACCGGGCCGGTCCCCGGACCGGCCGGTCCCCGTCGGGACCGGCCTGCGGCCAGGACCGGCCTGCGCCCCGGCTCAGAGCTTCCTGAACAGGCCCTCCTGGACCACCGACACCAGGAGCTGCCCCTCGCGGTCGTAGATCCGGCCCCGCGCGAGTCCCCGGCCGCCCGTCGCGATCGGGGACTCCTGGTCGTACAGGAACCACTCGTCCGCGCGGAACGGCCGGTGGAACCACATCGCGTGGTCCAGCGACGCCATGTCGAAGCCCCGCGGTCCCCAGAGCGGCTCGATCGGGATGCGCACCGCGTCGAGGAGCGTCATGTCCGAGGCGTAGGTCAGCGCGCACGTGTGGATCAGCGGGTCGTCGCCGAGCGGCCCCACGGCCCGCATCCACACCGCGCTGCGCGGATCCGCGCCCTTGACCTCGTCCTGGGTCCAGCGCAGCCGGTCCACGTACCGAATGTCGAAGGGCTGCCGACGGGCCATTCTCTCCAGGGCCTCCGGCAGCGCCCCCAGGTGCTCGCGGATCTCGTCCGCGAGGTTGGGCAGGCTGTCCGGGTCCGTCAGGTGCCTCGGGGGCAGCTGGTGCTCGAAGGCGCCCTCCTCCGGCTTGTGGAAGGAGGCCGTGAGATTGAAGATCGTCCGGCCCTCCTGGATCGCCGTGACCCGGCGGGTCGTGAACGACCGCCCGTCCCGCACCCGCTCCACCTGGTAGACGATCGGCACCCCGGGCCGCCCCGGCCGCAGGAAGTAGGCGTGCAGCGAGTGCACCGGCCGGTCGCCCTCGGTGGTGCGGCCGGCCGCGACGAGGGCCTGCCCGGCGACCTGCCCGCCGAAGACCCGCTGCAGCGACTCCTGCGGGCTCCGCCCACGGAAGATGTTGACCTCGATCTGCTCCAGGTCGAGCAGATCGACGAGCCTCTCGGCGGGATTGGTCACGTCAGGTCTCTCCTCTACAGCTGTCCGACGGACGTCACGCGGACGATCGCGCGGCCCTCCTCGTCGGAGGCCGCGAGATCCACCTCCGCGCTGATGCCCCAGTCATGGTCGTTGTTCGGGTCGGCGAAGGTCTGCCGTACGCGCCACAGGCCGTGGGCAGCGTCCTCCTCGATGGCGAGCAGCTTCGGGCCGCGCGCGTCGGGGCCCGTACCGAGGTCGTCGTACTCGTCCCAGTACGCGTCCATCGCCTCGCCCCACGCGTCCGCGTCCCAGCCCGCCTCGGCGTCCATCTCGCCGAGTGCGTCCACGTTGTCGAGGGCCGCGAGCTCCACCCGGCGGAACATCGCGTTGCGCACCAGGACCCGGAAGGCGCGGGCGTTGGCCGTGACCGGCTTGACCTGGTCGGCCTTCTCCTGGGCCTCCTCGGCCGTCTGGACCTCCGGGTTGGCGAGCTGCTCCCACTCGTCGAGCAGCGAGGAGTCCACCTGGCGCACCATCTCGCCCAGCCAGGCGATCAGGTCCTCCAGGTCCTCGGTCTTCAGGTCGTCCGGGATGGTGTGGTCGAGCGCCTTGTACGCGCTCGCGAGGTACCGCAGGACGATGCCCTCGGTGCGCGACAGCTCGTACCAGGAGGTGAACTCGGTGAAGGTCAGCGCCCGTTCGTACATGTCACGGATGATCGACTTCGGCGACACCGGGTGGTCGCCGACCCACGGGTGCGACGTCCGGTAGACGTTGTACGCGTGCCAGAGCAGCTCTTCGAGCGGCTTCGGGTACGAGATGTCCTGGAGCCGCTCCATCCGCTCCTCGTACTCGACACCGTCCGCCTTCATCTGCCCGACGGCCTCGCCGCGCGCCTTGTTCTGCATGGCGGCGAGGATCTGGCGCGGGTCGTCGAGCGTCGACTCGACGACGGAGACCATGTCCAGGGCGTACGAGGGGGACTCCGGGTCGAGCAGGTCGAAGGCGGCGAGCGCGAACGTCGACAGCGGCTGGTTCAGCGCGAAGTCCTGCTGCAGGTCGACCGTCAGGCGGATCGTGCGGCCCTCGGCGTCGGGCGTGTCCAGCTGCTCGACGACACCGCCGTCGAGCAGGGAGCGGTAGATCGCGATGGCCCGGCGGATGTGCCGCAGCTGCGCCTTGCGCGGCTCGTGGTTGTCCTCCAGGAGCTTGCGCATGGCCTCGAAGGCGTTGCCCGGGCGGGCGATCACCGAGAGCAGCATGATGTTGGTGACCTTGAAGCGCGAGGTCAGCGGCTCCGGCTCGGCGTCGATGAGCCGCTCGAAGGTGGTGTCGCTCCAGGCGACGAAGCCCTCGGGGGCCTTCTTGCGGACCACCTTGCGGCGCTTCTTCGGGTCGTCGCCGGCCTTGGCGAGCGCCTTCTCGTTCTCGATGACGTGCTCGGGGGCCTGGGCGACCACGTATCCGGCGGTGTCGAAGCCGGCCCGGCCGGCGCGGCCCGCGATCTGGTGGAACTCACGCGCGCGCAGGGTCCGCACCCGGTTGCCGTCGTACTTCGTGAGGGCGGTGAAGAGCACCGTACGGATGGGAACGTTCACGCCCACGCCGAGCGTGTCCGTCCCGCAGATCACCTTCAGGAGACCGGCCTGCGCCAGCTTCTCGACGAGCCGCCGGTACTTCGGCAGCATGCCCGCGTGGTGCACGCCGATGCCGTGCCGGACGTAACGCGAGAGGTTCTGGCCGAACTTGGTGGTGAAGCGGAAGTTGCCGATCAGCTCGGCGATCTTGTCCTTCTCCTCGCGCGTGCACATGTTGATGCTCATCAGCGACTGCGCGCGCTCGACGGCCTGCGCCTGCGTGAAGTGGACGATGTAGACCGGCGCCTGCTTGGTCTCCAGGAGCTCCGTCAGGGTCTCCGTGATGGGGGTGAGCACGTACTCGTAGGAGAGCGGCACCGGCCGGGTCGCCGAGCGGACCACCGAGGTCGGCTTGCCCGTGCGCCGGGTCAGGTCCTTCTCGAACATCGACACGTCACCGAGCGTCGCCGACATGAGGACGAACTGCGCCTGGGGGAGTTCCAGGATCGGGATCTGCCACGCCCAGCCGCGGTCCTGCTCGGCGTAGAAGTGGAACTCGTCCATGACGACCTGGCCGATGTCCGCGTACTTGCCGTCCCGCAGCGCGATCGACGCCAGCACCTCGGCCGTACAGCAGATCACCGGCGCGTCCGCGTTCACGGAGGCGTCGCCGGTCAGCATGCCGACGTTCTCGGTGCCGAAGATCTTGCACAGGTCGAAGAACTTCTCCGACACCAGCGCCTTGATCGGCGCGGTGTAGAAGGTCACCTGGTCGTTCGCGAGCGCGGTGAAGTGGGCAGCTGCCGCGACCAGCGACTTTCCCGATCCGGTGGGCGTGGAAAGGATCACGTTGGCCCCGGAGACGACCTCGATCAGCGCCTCTTCCTGGGCCGGGTAGAGCGTGATGCCCCGGCCCTCCGCCCAGGAGGAGAAGGCCTCGAAGAGGGCGTCGGGGTCGGCGGTCGGCGGCAGCTGATCGATAAGGGTCACGCCCCCATCTTGCCTGGATTCCGCCCGGATGAGGGAACCGGCCACCGGTTCGAAGATCACGGACGATAGGCTCGTCCGTCGACCGGTCGTCAACTGAGCGCCGGCAGGGGAGAAACGGGGCGGGCCAACCATGATGGGACCGGCACACTCGCTGTCCGGAGCGGCGGCCTGGCTGGGTGTCGGAGCGGCCGCGGCGGCCTTCGACCGCCCGATGCCGTGGCCGGTTCTCGTCGTCGGCGCACTCATCTGCGCGGGCGCGGCCCTCGCCCCCGACCTGGACCACAAGTCGGCGACCATCTCGCGTGCCTTCGGACCGGTCTCCAAGGGCCTGTGCGAGATCGTCGACAAGCTGTCGTACGCCGTCTACAAGGCGACCCGCTCCTCCGCCGACCCCCGCAGGTCGGGCGGTCACCGGACCCTCACGCACACCTGGGTCTGGGCGGTCCTGATCGGCGGCGGCGCGTCCGTCGCGGCGGTCACCGGCGGCCGGTGGGCGGTGCTCGCGATCCTCTTCGTGCACCTGGTCCTCGCCGTGGAAGGCCTGCTGTGGCGGGCCGCCCGGATGTCCAGCGACGTCCTGGTCTGGCTGCTCGGCGCGACCAGCGCGTGGATCCTCGCGGGCGTCCTCGACAAGCCGGGCAACGGCGCGGACTGGTTCTTCACCGGCCCCGGCCAGGAGTACCTGTGGCTCGGGCTGCCGATCGTGCTCGGCGCCCTCGTCCACGACATCGGCGACGCGCTCACCGTCTCGGGCTGCCCGATCCTCTGGCCCATCCCGGTCGGCCGGAAGCGCTGGTACCCGATCGGCCCGCCGAAGGGCATGCGCTTCCGGGCCGGCAGCTGGGTCGAGCTGAAGGTCCTGATGCCCGTGTTCATGGTGCTCGGCGGGGTCGGCGGAGCCTCGGCGCTCGGCTTCTTCTAGCCGGCCGCCGGTCTCGGTACCCCGAGGGTCGTCACGAGCCGGGTCAGCTCCTCCTGGAAGAGCTTGTCCGGGCTCGTCGTCTGGCGGCCCAGATGCCCGTACACCTCCAGGGCGACGAGTCCGTGCAGATGCCCCCAGAGCCGTAGCGCGAGGGCGACGCCGGCCGGTGGCAGGTCGGGGAAGGCCGGGCGCACCTTGTCGAGCAGCCCGGCGTCGAAGTCGTCCCAGGTGAACGCGCTGTCCCGGTAGAGCGGTTCGGCGTACGGCCAGGCCGCCGCGGCGAGTCCGGCGAGCCCGGTGCAGACCCGGCGGGCCGCGTCGGGGGCGGGCCCTTCCTCCGGCGCCCGGTAGCCGGGCACGGGGTCGCCGTAGACCAGCCGGAAGCCTTCGGGGTTGGCCAGGGCCCAGGTGCGGAAGGCGCGGGCCCAGGCGAGGATCCGCGTAGCCGGGTCCCCGGCGGGGCGCTGCGTGGCCGGGTCCCCGGCGGGGGCGTCGGCCGGGTCCCCGGCGGGGGGTTCGGCCGGACCCCGCGTGGCCGCTTGGGCCCAGGCCGCCTCCACGGAGTCGGCGAGTGCCGAGTACACGTCGTCGATGAGCGTGGTGACCAGGTCGTCGCGGGTGGCGAAGTAGCCGTAGATCGCGTTGGCCGTCATTCCCATCTCGCGGGCGATGGCCCGCAGGGTGATGGCGTCGGGACCGCCCGAGGCCATCAGGCGCAGGGCCGTGTCCTTGATCTCGGCGGTGGTCTCGGCCCGCAGCCGCTCACGGCGGCCGCGCCCGGCCGGAGCCGTCCCCGTGCTTGTTCCTGATGTCCCGGTCATGCCGGCAGCCTATCCCTCTCTTGGTGACCGTATGGAAACTGCACGCCGTGTACTTCACGGCGTATAGTTTTCGCACGGCGTCACGTCAGTGACGCGTCGAAGGTGTGAGCACAGGGGAGAGCCATGCACATCGGAGTCGTCGGAGCCACCGGCACCATCGGCAGCCGCGTCGTCGCGGAGGCCCTGGAGCGCGGGCACCACATCAGGGCATTCGGCCGCGACGCCACGGGGGCGGCGGCGCGGGAGACCCGCGAGAACATCACCTGGGCGAGCCTCGACGTCCTCGACCCGGCCGGCATCGCCGCCGTCCTGCCCGGACTCGACGTCCTGATCAGCGCCTTCCAGCCCGGAAACGCCGCCCAGGACATGGCCGACACCGTCCGGCGCTCGATCGCCGACGCCGGGGTCTACGCCACCGCGGCCCGCGCCCTGCTCAAGGCCCTCGAAAGCCACCCGAGGACCCGGCTCATCGTGATCGGCGGTGCGGGCAGCCTGGAGATCGAGCCCGGCGTGGTGCTCGCCGACGCGGAGGAACGCCTCCACGCGACCCTCGACGGCGTCGGCCTGCCCCGCGCCTACGCGGCGGCGGTACGCGGCCACCGCGACGCCCTGAACGTGCTGCGCACCTCCAACCGCCGTTGGACCTACTTCAGCCCCGCCGAGGACATCGCCCCCGGTGAGCGCACCGGCCGCTTCCGCATCGGCGAGGACCAGCCGGTCCGCGACGCCGAGGGGCGCAGCCGCGTCTCGGCGGAGGACGCGGCCGTGGCCCTCGTCGACGAGGCGGAGCTGCCCCGCTTCGTCCAGCGCCGCTTCACCGTCGGCTACTGATCAGGACCCGATGGAAGCGGGCCGGGCCGGGGCGACCCGATGGAAGCGGGCCGGGCCGGGGCGACCCGATGGAAGCGGGCCGGGCCGGGGCGACCCAAGGGAAGCGGGCCGGGCCGGGGCGACGGAAGCGGGCCGGGCCGGGGCTCGTACGACTCCCCGGCCCGGCCCGCTTCCGCCGGGTGTCACCCGTGCCACGACCTCCACAGCGCCGCGTACGCCCCGTCCGCCGCGACCAGTTCCGCGTGGCTGCCGAGCTCGCTGATCCGGCCCGACTCGACCACCGCGATCAGATCGGCGTCGTGCGCGGTGTGCAGCCGGTGCGCGATGGCCACGACCGTCCGCCCCTCCAGGACCCGGCCGAGGGACCGCTCCAGATGCCGGGCCGCGCGCGGGTCGAGCAGCGAGGTCGCCTCGTCCAGGACCAGCGTGTGCGGGTCCGCGAGGACGAGCCGGGCCAGGGCGATCTGCTGGGCCTGCGCCGGGGTCAGCGAACGGCCGCCCGAGCCGACCTCGGTGTCCAGGCCCTCGCCGAACCCCCGCGCCCAGGCGTCCGCGTCCACCGCCGTGAGCGCCGCCCACAGCTCGGTGTCCGTGGCCCCCGTCCGGGCCAGGAGCAGATTGTCGCGGAGCGAGCCCACGAAGACGTGGTGCTCCTGGTTGACCAGGGCCACGTGCTCGCGGACCCGCTCGGCGGGCATCCGCGCCAGCTCGGCCGCGCCGAGGGTGACCGAGCCGGTCCTCGGGGCGTAGATGCCCGCGATGAGGCGGCCGAGGGTCGACTTTCCGGCGCCGGACGGGCCGACCAGGGCGAGACGGGTGCCGGGGGCCACCTTCAGGGACACCTCGTGCAGCACGTCGACACCCTCGCGGTAGCCGAACCGGACGTCGTCCGCCCGGACGGCCCGGCCCTCGGGCCGTACCTCCGTGTCGCCCGCTTCCGGCTCGATGTCGCGGACGCCGACGAGCCGGGCCAGGGACACCTGCGCGACCTGGAGTTCGTCGTACCAGCGGAGCACGATGCCGATCGGGTCCACCAGCATCTGCGCGAGCAGCGCGCCCGTGGTCAGCTGCCCGACGTCGATCCAGCCCTGGAGCACGAACACCCCGCCGAGCAGGAGCACCGCGCACAGCACCGTCGAGTGGGTGATGTTGACGACGGGGAAGAGCACCGAGCGCAGGAAGAGGGTGTACCGCTCCCAGGCGACCCATTCGGAGATGCGCCGGTTCGACAGGGCGATCCGCCGCGCACCGAGGCGGTGCGCCTCGACCGTACGGCCCGCGTCGACCGTCTCGGCGAGGGCGCCCGCCACCGCCGCGTATCCCGCGGACTCCGACCGGTAGGCCGACGGCGCACGCCGGAAGTACCACCGGGAACCCACGATGAGCAGCGGAGCCGCGAGCAGCGCGGCCAGGGCCAGGGGCGGCGCCGTGACCGCGAGTCCGCCGAGCAGCAGTCCCGCCCACACGAAGCCGATGGCCAGCTGAGGCACGGCCTCGCGCATGGCGTTGGAGAGCCGGTCGACGTCCGTGGTGATCCTCGAGAGCAGGTCGCCCGTACCGGCCCGTTCCAGCACGCCCGGCGGCAGGCGTACCGCGCGGACGAGGAAGTCCTCCCGCAGATCGGCGAGCATCTCCTCGCCGAGCATCGCGCCGCGCAGCCGGACCAGCCGCACGAAGCCGGTCTGGACGAGCAGCGCGACCGCGAACAGGGCGACCGTGCGCTCCAGATGGAGCTCGCGCGCGCCCGCTGCCAGCTCGTCCACCATCGAACCGAGCAGGTACGGGCCGACCATCGAGGCGATCACGGCGACCGTGTTCACCCCGACGAGCAGCCCGAAGGCCCGGCGGTGGCGGCTCAGCAGCTCGCGTACGTAACCGCGGACGGTCGCGTCGGCGGCGACGGGCAGTGTCGTCGCCGTCGTCGGGGCGGCCGGGTCGTACTCCGGCGGTGCCAGGCCGATCATGCCGATTCCCCTTCCAGTGCGGTGAGTTCAGCGACGGGCTCACCCTCGGCGACCGCTTCGAGGCCGCCGTCACGGGGTTCCGCCACGGCGAGCTCCTCCTCGGTGTCGCGGCTGACGACCGCGCGGTAGCGGGGCTCCGTGGCGAGCAGCTCGCGATGGGTGCCGACAGCGACCGCCTGGCCCTCGTGGACCAGGACGACCCGCTCGGCGCGGTCCAGGAGCAGCGGCGAGGAGGCGAGGACCACGGTGGTCCTGGCCGCGCGCAGCTCGCTGACGCCGGCGGCGACCCGGGCCTCCGTGTGCGCGTCGACCGCCGAGGTCGGCTCGTCGAGGACGAGCACCTCCGGGTCGGTCACCAGGGACCGGGCGAGGGCGAGCCGCTGGCGCTGGCCACCGGAGAGCGACCGGCCCCGCTCGGTGATGCGGGTGCGCATCGGATCGCCGTCGGTGTCCACGGAGGCCTGCGCCAGCGCGTCCAGGACGTCGTCGCACCGGGCGGCCGCCAGGGCCTGTTCCGGGAGCACGGCGCCGGAGCGGGGCACATCGAGCAGTTCGTGGAGTGTGCCCGAGAGCAGGACCGGGTCCTTGTCCTGGACGAGGACGGCCGTACGGGCGTCCTCCAGCGGCAGTTCGTCGAGGGGGACCCCGCCGAGCAGCACCGAGGTGTGGTCCTCGCCCGGATCGGCCGGGTGGCCGCCGAGCCGGTCCGCGAGCCGCCCGGCCACGTCCGGGTCGCCGCAGACGACCGCGGTGAGCCGGCCGGCCGGAGCCAGCAGCCCGGTCAGCGGGTCGTACAGGTCGCCGGTGGCCTTGCGGTCCTCGTCACCCGTGGTGGTGCTGGTCGTCCGGGCGAGGCCGAGGACCCGGGCGGCGCGCTTCGCGGACGGCCGGGAGAAGGAGAACGCCATGGCGATCTCCTCGAAGTTGCGCAGCGGGTGGTACGACAGGGCCACCGCGCTGTAGACGGTGACCAGTTCACCGACCGTGATCCGCCCGTCGAGCGCGAGCCGTGCCCCGTGCACCGCCACCACGATGAGCAGGATGCCGGGCAGCACGACCTGGATCGCGGAGATCAGCGCCCACATGCGCGCACTGTGCACGGCCGCCTTGCGGACCTCCTGCGAGGCGGCGCGGTAGCGGCCGAGGAACAGTTCCTCGCCGCCGATGCCGCGCAGCACACGGAGCCCGGCGACGGTGTCGGAGGCGAGCTCGGTGGCCTTGCCCGCCTTCTCGCGCTGGATGTCCGCCCGGCGCGTGGCGCGGGGGAGCAGCGGCAGCACGGAGAGGGCGAGAATCGGGACACCGACGGCCACGACGACGCCCAGGGCGGGCTGGTAGACGACGAGGCCGACGCAGATGAAGACGAGCACGACGGCGCCTGCGGCGAACCGCGACAGGGCCTCGACGAACCAGCCGATCTTCTCGACGTCGCCGGTGGACACGGCGACGACCTCGCCCGCGGCGACCCGCCGGGTCAGGACGGAGCCCAGCTCGGCGGTCTTGCGGGAGAGGAGCTGCTGGACGCGGGCGGCGGCCGTGATCCAGTTGGTGACGGCGGTGCGGTGCAGCATCACGTCACCGACCGAGATCGCGGCGCCCAGCACCACGAGCAGCACTCCGGCGAGCCCGAGGCGCCCGCCGTCGCGGTCCACGACCGACTGCACGGCGATGCCGATGCCGAGGGGCAGTCCGGCGATGCCCAGATGGTGCAGAAGTCCCCACAGCATGGACTTCACCTGCCCGCCGAGCTGTTGACGGCCGAGCCAGACGAGGAACCGGGTGCCCGAGCGGACATCGGGGACCCCTGGGTCGGCGAAGGGAAGATCTCGAATCTGCATGGCGTCCCAGGGTCTCCGGGTCTCGTCTGGGGGGAACGCACGCCGGGGGTGTGCGACGGCGGGGAAGGCCGTGCAAGGTTCGCGTCTTCCCCCAGGGGCGGCAATCGATTTTCCGCATGGGAGAACAGATCGCGCCATGTCCGCTCATCGTCCTCTGGACCGCACGGCACCGAGCGCGCTTCACTCCAGCCCCATGAGATCACTCAAGATCATGAGCATGCTCAGCGGCCTGGTCCTCGCCGCGGGTGCGCTCCTCACCGCCCACCCGGCCGCCGCCGACGGTCCGAACGGCCCGACGCCCCCGGCCGAGTTCACCGGCGACTGGCACGACCCGGTCACCGCCGCCCCGCCGGTCGAGACCCCCGGCACCCGCAGCTGCGAGGTCACCCTCGCCGCCGCCCGGTTCCGCGACTTCACGCCCTACCAGGGCGGTTACACCCCGCCGAAGGCCTGCGGCACCCGCTGGAGCAAGGTCGTCCTGCGCCTCGAAGGAAACGTGAAGGGCCGCCAGTACGACCGCCTCGGATACCTCACCGTCGGAGGTGTGGAGATCCTCCGCACCTCCACGCCGCAGCCCTCGCCCGACGGCATCACCTGGTCGGTCGAGAAGGACGTCACGCGCTACAGGGACACCCTCAGCCGCCCCGGCGCTGTCGAGATGCTCATCGGCAATGTCGTGAACGAGACCTACACGGGTGTCCTCGACGTCCGCGTCACCCTCACCTTCCACACCGCCCAGGGCCGCGTGAAACCCGCCGCCGGTACGCCCGACCGGGTGATCCCCCTCACCGGCCCCACCCTCACCACCCCGCGCAACACCGAGCGCGTCCTCGCCGAGGTGTACGCCACCGGCTCCGGCGGCGGCTGCGAGGAGTACTGGTACCTCTCCGTCCCCGAAGCCGCCCCGTACTCCTGCCGGGCCACCGACGGACCGCACCGGGAGGTCCGCGTCTCCGTCGACGGACGCCTCGCCGGCATCGCCGCGCCCTTCCCCACGGTCTGGACCGGCGGCTGGTCGAACCCCTTCCTCTGGTACGTCACCCCCGGGCCGCGCGCCTTCGACGTCCAGCCGATCCTCTACGACCTGACCCCCTTCGCGGCCGTCCTCAACGACGGCCGCGCCCACCGCGTGGAGGTCACCGTCGCCGGGGTCCCCGCCGGGCAGTCGGGCTGGTCCACCCCCACCAACGTGCTCCTCTGGCAGGACGAGGGCAGCCGGGTCGTCACCGGCGGCCTCGACCGCCACGAGGAGACCACCCCGCGCAACTCCTCCGTCTACACGGCGGGCACCGCGGACTCCCTCCACCGGCTCGACACCGTCGCCGGCCACCGGCTCACCGTCGCCGGACACCTGAACACCTCGCACGGCCGAGTCACCACCACCGTCGACCGGACCGTCGCCCACACCTCCGCGCACCGCTGGGGCGAGGGGGAGAACCCGGACGCGTTCACCGCGCGCTGGACCGACCGCGAGACGGTGACCAGCGGCCGGACCGTCACCCGCGCCGACCGGACGTACACCATGGACGGCGAGACCACGATCGGCGCGGGCGACCGGCTGCGGACCGTCCTCACCCTCGGGGACCGCGCCGACACCACCGTCCTGCGCGACGGACGGCGACTGTCCTGGTCGCGGCTCGACGACACGTACACCGGTGACGCCACCTACACCACCGGCGTCCCGCGCGACCAGCGGCACGCGGTCGGCACCACGCACGAGCGCTACCGGCTGTACGGCTCCGAGGGCTGCTACGACCGGAGCCTGACCACGGTTCAGGGAACGGTCACCCAGGACCTGCGGCGCTGCTGAACAGGGCGGCGTCCCGGCCCCCGTACGCGGCGTCCCGGCCCCCGTACGCGGTGCCCGGCCCCCGTACGCGGAGGCCGGGCACCGCACGCCGGGAGCCCCGCCGTCAGGCAGGCTTCACCGAGTCCACGCCCGAGCGGGCCTTGCGCCACTCGCCGCGCGTGAAGTCGGGGATCTCCTGCGGCGCGCCCTTCGCCTTGATGGAGGCGTGGCTCAGCGGCACCGGCGCCGTCCAGGTGGCGGCGTCGTAGACGTCGAAGTCCGGCGGCAGCCCGAGCCGCATGCACTGCATCAGGCGGTAGACCATGATGTAGTCCATGCCGCCGTGGCCGCCCGGCGGGTTGGCGTGGTCCTTCCAGAGCCAGTGGTCGAACTCGCCCGCGTACGCCGAGAAGTCGGCCCACTGGTCGTCCTTGTGGTCCGGCTCCAGGTAGATCCGGGCCGGGTAGTCCTCGAAGACGCCCCGGGTGCCGCCCAGGCTGTTGACCCTGCTGTACGGGTGCGGGGTGGAGACGTCGTGCTCCAGGCGGATGACCCGGCCCTGGGCCGTCTGGACCAGGCTGACCGTCCGGTCGCTCCCGATGTACGTCTCCTTCCAGCTGGGGTCGCCCGCCGGCATGTTCTCCTCGCGGTACTCGGCGAGGCCCAGCGCCGGAGTCCCGAAGCTGCTGATGCTCACCGCCCGGTCACCCCGGTTGATGTCCATGTAGTTGGCGACGGGGCCGAAGCCGTGGTTCGGGTAGAGATCGCCCCTCAGCCTCGTGTGCCAGAGCCGGCGCCAGGGGCCCTCGTAGTACGTCGGCGAGAACATCAGCGCGCGCAGGTCGTGGTTGTACGCCCCCGCGCCGTGCAGGAGCCGGCCGAACTTTCCGGCGTGCGCCATCCGCAGCACGCGCATCTCGTTCCGGCCGTAACAGCAGTTCTCCAGCTGCATGCAGTGGCGGCGGGTCTGCTCCGACAGGTCGACCAGGTCCCACAGTTCGTCGAGCGTCATCGCGACCGGACACTCCACGCCGACGTGCTTGCCGCCCAGCATCGCCGCGCGGGCGATCGCGTAGTGGCTGTCCCAGGGGGTGGCCACGTGCACGAAGTCGACGTCGGAGCGGGTGCAGAGGTTCTCGTAGTCCTCCTCGCCGTTGGTGTAGAGGGCGGGGGCGGCCTGTCCGGCGGCGACGACCTTCGCCGCGGCCCGCTCGGCCTTCTCGCGCACCGGGTCGCACACGGCGACCACCCGCACCCAGGGCAGTGCGAGGTAGAGGCCGATCATGCCGTTGCCCCGGTTGCCGAGGCCGACGAGCGCGACGCGGACGGTGGAGCGGCCGGGGAAGGGGACCCCGGCCATGGTGGGCCCGAGGCGCCTGCGGGCGGTGGCGGACGGCGTCGCGGCGGTGGCGGACTCGGGTGACGTCGCCGGGGCGGCCACGGCGGCCTGGGCGTTCGGGCCGCCGAGGGCGCCGATCCCGATTCCCGTTCCGGCCGCGGCCGCGGCCGCCGTGGTCCTGAGGACCTTGCGACGGCTCGGGGTGTGCGGTGTCTGCTCGTTCATGGAACCTCCCGGAGCTGTGTGCACGGCTGTTTCATGAATCCCGCACAGGACCCTGGCCCCGGCGACCGGCGGTCCGCAAGGGCGCCGACTGGACTCTCGTCATGGGTAGTTGGACTTTACTGTTCCGGATCTCGCACCGAGCCTGACCGGGCGCCCACCATCACCCGAACAGACGAAAGGCCCCTCACCGCGGGGGGTGAGGGGCCTTACGCCGGGGCTCTGCCCGGAGTGTGACGGGGGGTCAGGGCCGTGTCGCGTGCTCCAGGGCGAGGAGCACCGATCCGTACCTGCGGCCCGTCGCCCGGTCCATCCCGATCTCGCACATCCGGTTGGCCGAAAGATGCGCGTCGAAGGGCCGCGCCGTCACCTCGGCCGCCTCCCGGGCCGTCGCCGAGGCCGTCAGCTCCGGGTGCAGCATGCCCCGGTCGCCCGCGAAGGCGCAGCAGCCCGCGTCGGTGGGGACGACGACCTCATCGGCGCAGGCCCGCGCGAGCTCCGTCAGCCTGTCCTCGTCGCCCAGGTGCCGCATCGAGCAGGTCGGATGGACCACGGCGGAGCCGACCCGGCGGCGTACGTCGAGCCGGGGGAGCAGCTCGTCCGCCGCCCACACCAGCGAGTCGACCACCGTCATCTCGGCGTGCAGCGCCCGGTTGTCCTCCGTCAGATACGGCACGACCTCGTGCGCGATGCCCAGCGTGCACGAGGAGGCGTCCACCACCAGCGGCAGCGTCCCGCCCGCGGTCCATCCCCAGGCCGCCTCGACGATCCGGTTCGCCATCACCTCGTTGCCCCGCTCGTACCCCTTGGAGTGCCAGATCGTCGCGCAGCAGGTTCCGGCCACGTCGTCGGGGATCCACACCGGCTTCCCCGCGCGCGCCGACACCGCGACCACGGCCTCCGGGAGGGAAGGGCCCCGCTCGCCGTCCGGATTGCCGAAGATCCGGTTCACACAGGCCGGGTAGTAGACGGCGACCGCGGCGGGACGGTGGGTGCGGGGCAGCCGCCGCGCCGCCGCGCCCGGGATCTCCGGCAGCCACTCCGGTACGAGGTCGGTGCTGACCGCCCGGCGCGCCAGGCCCGTCACCGACTCCAGGACCCGGTCGCCGATCCGGTCGGCCGCGGCGACCGCGAGCCGCGCGGAGGCCTCCGCCGCCCGGAAGTTCTTCGCGGCCAGGGCGGCGATCCGCTCCTCGCGCGAGGTGTGCCGCTCGTGCCGGAACTCCTTCATCAGCGCGCCCGTGTCGATCCCGACCGGACAGGCCAGCTTGCAGATGGAGTCGCCGGCGCAGGTGTCGACGGCGTCGTAGCCGTACGACTCCAGGAGACGGGTCTCGACCGGGGAGCCGTCGCGCTGCCGCATCATCTCCCGGCGGAGCACGATCCGCTGGCGCGGAGTGGTCGTCAGATCGTGGCTGGGGCAGGTCGGTTCGCAGAAGCCGCACTCGATGCAGGGATCGGCGATCCGCTCCACGGTCGGGATCGTCTTGAGGCCCCGCAGATGGGCGTGCGGGTCACGGTCCAGGACGATCCGCGGGGCGAGCACCCCGTCGGGGTCGATGGCCTCCTTGACCCGCCACATCAGGTCGGTCGCCCGCGTCCCCCACTCCAGCTCCAGGAACGGCGCGATGTTCCGACCGGTGGCGTGCTCCGCCTTCAGGGAGCCGTCGAAGCGCTCCACGGTCAGCTTGCAGAACTCGTCCATGAAGGCCGCGTACCGCTCGACGTCGGTGGGGTCGCCCGCGTCGAAGGCGAGCAGGAAGTGGAGGTTGCCGTGCGCGGCGTGACCGGCCACGGCGGCGTCGAAGCCGTGCCGGGACTGGAGGTCGAGCAGCGCCTCGCAGGCCTCCGCGAGCCGGGCCGGGGGCACCGCGAAGTCCTCGGTGATCAGGGTCGTACCGGAGGGGCGTGAGCCGCCGACCGCCGTCACGAAGGCCTTCCGGGCCTTCCAGTAGCCGGCGATCCGCTTCGGGTCCGTGGTGAACGCGTTCTCCACGGAGGCCACCGGAGCCACCAGGTCCAGGCCGGCGAGGGCCTCCGCCGCCGCCCGCTCGTACGCCTCCCGCGCGGCCGCGTCCGGCGCCCGGAACTCGACCAGGAGCGCCGCCGTCTCCTTGGGCAGCTCCGCCCAGTCCGCCGGGACGCCCGCCACGCTCACGGAGGCCCGCAGGGTGTTGCCGTCCATCAGCTCGACGGCCAGCGCTCCCGCCGCGTTGAAGCGGGGGACCGCCTCGGCCGCCGCCGGAAGCGAGGGGAAGAAGAGCAGGGCCGAGGACACCTCGCGGTCCAGCGGCAGGGTGTCGAAGACGACCTCGGAGATGAAACCGAAGGTGCCCTCGGAGCCCACCATGAGGCCCCGCAGGATGCGCACCGGGGTGTCGCCGTCGAGGAAGGCGTCGAGCCGGTAGCCGTTGGTGTTCTTGATGGCGTGCTTGGCGCGGATCCGGTCGGTGAGGCCGGTGTCGGCCTCGATCTCCGCCTTGAGCCCCATCAGCTCCGCGCACAGCCTCGGCTCGGCGTGCGCCAGCTCCTCGTCGGCGGCCGGGTCGGCCGTGTCGACCACGGTCCCGCTCGGCAGCACGAAGGTGAGCGAGGCGACCGTCCGGTACGAGTTCCTCGTCGTCCCGGCCGTCATGCCGGAGGCGTTGTTGGCGACGACCCCGCCGATCGTGCACGCGATGGCGCTGGCCGGATCGGGACCCAGGACCCGCCCGTGCGGGGCGAGCGCCGCGTTGGCCCGTACGACGGTGGTGCCGGGGCGGATCCGGGCCCGCGCACCGCCGTCGAGGACCTCGACGCCCGCCCAGTGGCGGCGCACGTCGACCAGGATGTCCTCGCCCTGCGCCTGCCCGTTGAGGCTGGTCCCGGCGGCCCGGAAGACGACCTCGCGGCCCTTGCCGTGTGCGTACGACAGGATCGTGGAGATGTCGTCGATGTCCTCGGCGACCACGACGACCTGCGGGACGAAGCGGTACGGGCTGGCGTCGGAGGCGTACCGCACGAGGTCGGAGATCTTCGAGAGGACCTTCTCCGGGCCGAGGAGTTCGGTGAGCTCCTCGCGCAGCCGCCTCGGCGTCCCCTTGGCCTGGAGCTCCGGCACGCGGTCCGGGGCCGGACTCCGCTTCGTACCGGGGCGTAGGGCCTGCGGGTTCGGCTCGAACAGCGGCATGTCACGGCTCCCCTTCGCGCGTCCGCGTGCCCGAGGGGTCAGCAGCCGCCCTCCGGGCCGGGGTCGACCAGGGCGGACAGCAGACCTCCGAGCACCTCGCGCTGTGCGGCGGTCAATGGAGCAAGGATGTCCTCTGCGGCCGCCCGGCGCGCGCTGCGCAGCTCCCGCAGCGTGGCGCGGCCCGCGTCGGTCAGCTCGATGCGCACCACCCGGCGGTTGCTCGGATCGGGCACCCGGCGCACCCGGTCGACGGCCTCGAGACCGTCGACGAGACTGGTCACCGCGCGCGGGACGACCTCGAGCCGGGCCGCGAGGTCGGCCATCCGGGGCGGCTCCCCGAAGTGCGCGACCGTGCGGAGCAGCCGGGACTGGGCGGGCGTGATGCCGACCGGTTCCAGGTGGCGCTTCTGGATGCGGTGCAGACGCCGGGTGAGGCGCAGCAGCTGCTCGGCGAGGAGGCCGTCGGCGTCGGGTTCCCCCGAACGGCGGGGTCCGGTCGGGACGGCGGAGGTGCTCATGCGGGAACAATATCAGGACCTAGTTCATTGTGAGCATAGGTAACAGTGAGCTAAGCTCTCATCGACATCGCCGAACCCTCGAAGGAGCCCATGCGCCCCCACGACCAGTCCGACTGGACGCCCCCGCCCCGCGACTCCTCGCAGCCGAAGGAGCCCGCGCAGCTGCGGCGCATCCTGCGGCTCTTCCGCCCCTACCGCGCCCGCCTGGCGCTCGTCGGCCTTCTCGTCGGCGCCGCCTCGCTCGTCACCGTCGCCTCGCCCTTCCTGCTCAAGGAGATCCTCGACACCGCGATCCCCCAGGGGCGCACCGGGCTGCTCAGCCTGCTCGCCCTCGGCATGATCGCCACCGCCGTGCTGACCAGCGTCTTCGGCGTGCTCCAGACCCTGATCTCCACCACCGTCGGCCAGCGCGTCATGCACGACCTGCGCACCGGGGTCTACGAGCAGCTCCAGCGGATGCCACTCGCCTTCTTCACGCGCACGCGTACCGGCGAGGTGCAGTCCCGCATCGCCAACGACATCGGCGGCATGCAGGCGACCGTGACCTCCACGGCCACCTCCCTCGTCTCCAACCTCACCGCCGTCGTCGCGACCGTCGCCGCGATGCTCGCCCTCGACTGGCGGCTCACCCTCGTCTCCCTGCTCCTGCTGCCGGTCTTCGTCTGGATCAGCCGCCGCGTCGGCAACGAGCGCAAGCGGATCACCACCCAGCGCCAGAAGCAGATGGCCGCCATGGCCGCGACCGTCACCGAGTCCCTTTCGGTCAGCGGCATCCTGCTCGGCCGCACCATGGGCCGCGCCGACTCCCTGACCAAGTCCTTCGCCGAGGAGTCCGAGCGCCTCGTCGACCTCGAAGTGCGCTCCTCCATGGCCGGACGGTGGCGGATGTCCACCATCGGCATCGTCATGGCCGCCATGCCCGCCCTGATCTACTGGGCCGCCGGCATCGCCCTGGGCTCCGGCGGTGCCGCCATCTCGCTCGGCACCCTCGTCGCCTTCGTCTCGCTCCAGCAGGGCCTCTTCCGGCCCGCCGTCAGCCTGCTCTCCACCGGCGTGCAGATGCAGACGTCCCTCGCGCTCTTCCAGCGCATCTTCGAGTACCTCGACCTGCCCGTGGACATCACCGAGCCCGCCGAGCCCGTCCGGCTCGCCGAGGTCCACGGCGAGGTCGCCTTCGAGAAGGTCGAGTTCCACTACGACCCCGAGGACGCCGGCCGGCCGACCCTCGACGCCGTCGACCTGACCGTGCCCGCCGGGGGCAGCCTGGCCGTCGTCGGCCCCACCGGCTCCGGCAAGTCCACCCTCAGCTACCTGGTGCCCCGGCTCTACGACGTCACCGGCGGCCGCGTCACCCTCGACGGGGTCGACGTGCGCGACCTGGACTTCGACACCCTCGCCCGCGCGGTCGGCGTCGTCTCCCAGGAGACGTACCTCTTCCATGCCTCCGTCGCCGACAACCTCCGCTTCGCCAAGCCGGACGCCACCGACGAGGAGATCTGGGCGGCCGCCCGCGCCGCCCAGATCCACGACCACATCGCCTCGCTGCCCGAGGGGTACGACACCCTGGTCGGCGAGCGGGGCTACCGCTTCTCGGGCGGCGAGAAACAGCGCCTCGCCATCGCCCGCACCATCCTGCGCGACCCGCCCGTACTGATCCTCGACGAGGCCACCAGCGCCCTCGACACCCGTACGGAGCACGCCGTGCAGCAGGCCATCGACGCCTTGTCGGCCGGCCGGACCACGATCACCATCGCCCACCGGCTCTCCACCGTCCGCGACGCCGACCAGATCGTCGTCCTGGAGGCGGGCCGGATCGCGGAGCGCGGCACGCACGACGAGCTGCTCGCCCGGGACGGGAGGTACGCGGCCCTGGTCCGGCGGGACGCGCGGAGCGCCGCGTCCGCCACCGAACAGGCGAACGTGGGAGCGGTTGTTCCCCAGAACGTGTGATCGTTCCGGGATTCGTTGCTCAACTCCCGTACGACGTCGGATGATTGCGGAACGCGATCGACGGGCTGCAGACCGTGACCGCACAGTCCCACTGAAGCATCAGTCCCACTGATGTACCTGTACGAGGAGAAGCACCACCATGAACGTCATCACCAACCTGCTCGCCGGCGTCGTCCACTTCCTGGGCTGGCTCGTCTGACGATCGCAGTGCCCCGGCGCCGCCGGTCCCCCGTCCCAGGGGACCGGCGGCGCCGCCGTGTGCGCGGGCTCCCGGGATTCCCGTGCGCGGCGGGTTAGCGTGCGGCCATGAGGTACCGGCCGCCGACACCGTACGCAGCCCCACGCCGCCGCCCTTCCCTTCCCCCGAGCCTCCGTCCCTCCCGGCGCCGTCCCCGGCTCACCCGGCGCGGTCGCCTCGCGCTCCTCCTCGGCGCCCTCGTCGCCGTGGCCGTCGCCGTCACCCTGCCCCTGCTCCTGACGCGGGACGAACCGGCCGTCGAACAGCCCCGGGCGCTCCTCGTCCCCGAGGGCCGGCGGGCCGGCCAGGTCTACACGGCCGTCGACCGGGCACTCGGCCTGCCCGAGGGCACCACCCGCAAGGCGGCGACCGCGTCCGCCCTCCCGCTGCCCGCGGCCGCCGGAGGAAACCCCGAGGGCTACCTGTTCCCGGCGACGTATCCCGTCCTCGACGCCACCACCCCCGAGGGGCTGCTCCGCTTCATGGTCGACACGGCCGGAAAGCGCTTCGGGGCCGCCCGGATCGCCGAGGGCGCGCGGGCGCACGGCATGAGCGTGTACGAGACGGTGATCGCGGCCAGCATCGTCCAGGCCGAGGCCGACAACCCGGAGGACATGGCCAAGGTCGCCCGGGTCGTCCACAACCGGCTCGCCCGGGGCATGGCCCTCCAGATGGACTCGACCCTCAACTACGCGCTCGGCCGCAGCACCGTGGACACCACGGTCGAGGACACGCGGCTCCAGAGCCCGTACAACACCTACGAGCGCAAGGGCCTGCCGCCGACGCCCATCGGCAACCCGGGGGACCAGGCCGTGGACGCGGTCATCCGTCCGGCGGACGGCGACTGGCTCTACTTCGTCACGGTGACCCCCGGAGACACCCGCTTCACCGCCGACTACGCGGCCCACCAGCTCAACGTGGCCGAGTTCAACGCCAACCGGGGTGCCGAGCAGGGCTGAGCCGGATCACACGGAGGCGGCCACCGGGGCGGTCCCCGTCGCGGTCGTCGTGTCGCGCCGCAGCAGACGCCGGATGTCCGAGGCCGCCGCCCGCCCGGCCCGGTTGGCACCGATCGTCGACGCCGACGGACCGTACCCCACGAGGTGGACGCGCTCGTCCCGGACCGCGCGCGTGCCCTCGACCCGGATCCCGCCGCCCGGCTCGCGCAGCCGCAGCGGGGTGAGGTGGTCGATCGCCGCCCGGAAGCCGGTCGCCCAGAGGATCACGTCCACGTCGACGGCCCGGCCGTCGTCCCAGGCCACCCCGGTCGGAGTGATCCGGTCGAACATCGGGAGGCGGTCCAGGATCCCGCGCGCGCGTGCCGCGCGGATCGCGTCGTTGAGGGGGAGCCCGGTGACCGAGACGACACTCTTCGGGGGCAGTCCCTGCCGTACCCGCTCCTCCACGAGTGCGACGGCGGCCCGCCCCTCCATCTCCCCGAACGGCCCCTCGCGCCAGACCGGCTCGCGCCGGGTCACCCAGAAGGTGTCGGCGGCGACGTCCGCGATCTCCATGAGGTGCTGGGTGCCGGAGGCTCCGCCGCCGACGACGAGGACCCGCTTCCCGGCGAACTCCTCCGGGCCCGGGTAGCCGGCGGTGTGCAGCTGGTGCCCCCGGAAGGTCTCCTGGCCCGGATAGCGCGGCCAGAAGGGGCGGTCCCAGGTACCGGTGGCGTTGATCACGGCACGGGTGGCGTACGTACCCTCGGAGGTCTCGACGAGGAGCCGTCCGGCCTCGTCCTCCCGTCCTCCGTCGCCCTCGCGGACGGCCGTGACGTCGACGGGGCGGTGGATCCGCAGGTCGAAGGTCTGCTCGTACGAGTCGAAGTACGCGCCGATCACCTCCGAGGACGGCCGCGCGGGGTCGGCGCCGGTCAGCTCCATGCCGGGCAGCGCGTGCATGCCGTGCACCTTGCCGTAGGTGAGCGACGGCCAGCGGAACTGCCAGGCACCCCCCGGATGCGGGGCGTGGTCCAGGACGACGAAGTCCCGGTCCGGCTCCAGTCCGGTGTGGCGCAGATGGAAGGCGGCCGAGAGCCCGGCCTGTCCGGCGCCGATGACGACGACGTCCACCGGCGTCGGCCCCTCGCCCGCTGCCGCGGCCCCTGACTCTTCGACCCCGTAATCGTTCACGGTTCTACCAACCGAGGCGGGGGCGCGGATCTTCCCGCGCCCCCCATGACGGCCTCCTTCCCGCACCCCCCACGACAGGAGCCTTCCCGCACCCCCCACGACAGGAGCCGACGCGCCGGTCCCGTCCTACCGCCCGCCGGCCACGAGCAGCGGAGCACCCCCCGGCGCCGAGGCCGGCCGGCCGTTCGCGGCCGGGACGCCGAGCAGCGGGGAGGGCAGCACCGTCGGCAGCAGGCCGCGTGCCGCCAGGACCGGCCGCACGCCCTCGCCGAACCAGTACGCCTCCTCCAGATGCGGGTAGCCGGACAGGACGAAGTGCTCCACGCCCAGGTCGTGGTACTCCTCGATCCGGTCCGCGACCTCGGCGTGGCTGCCGACGAGCGCGGTGCCGGCGCCGCCCCGTACGAGACCGACCCCCGCCCACAGGTTCGGCGAGATCTCCAGCCGGTCGCGGCCGAGGGAGCCGCCCTCGTGCAGCGCCAGCATCCGCTGCTGGCCGACCGACTCGCTCCGGCCCAGCACCTGCTGCGCGGCGGCGATCGTCTCGGCGTCGAGATCGGAGAGCAGCCGGTCGGCGGTCGCCCAGGCCTCGCGCGCCGAGTCACGGGAGATCGTGTGCAGCCGGATTCCGAAGCGGACCGTGCGGCCGCGCTCCTCCGCGAGGCCCCGGATCCAGTCGATCTTCTCCTTGACCTGCCACGGCGGCTCGCCCCAGGTCAGATAGACGTCCGCGTGCTCGGCCGCCACCGGACCGGCCGCGGCGGAGGAGCCGCCGAAGAAGATCTCGGGCAGCGGGTCCGGCGGCAGCGCGGTGAGCCCGCCCTCGATCCGGAAGTGCTCGCCCTCGTAGTCGAACGGCCGCCCGCTCCACGCGCCCCGCACGACCGACAGGAACTCGGCCGTGCGCGCGTACCGCCGGTCGTGGTCCAGGTGGTCGCCGAAGCGGCGCTGTTCGCTGGAGTCCCCGCCGGTCACCACGTTGAGGAGGAGCCGGCCGCGGGTGATCCGCTGGTACGTGGACGCCATCTGGGCCGCGAGTACCGGCGAGATCACCCCCGGCCGGAACGCCACCAGGAACTTGAGCCGTTCGGTGTGCTGGGCGAGCGCGACCGTGGTGAGCCAGGCGTCCTCGCACCACGTCCCGGTCGGGGTCAGCACGGCCTCGAACCCCAACTGCTCGGCCGCCTTGGCGATCTGGATCAGATAGTCGATGTCGGGCGCGCGCACCCCGGACACGGTGCGGTCGCGGGTGATCCCGCCGTCCGTGTAGGCGTGCCGGTCGACGAGGGTCCGGCCGTCGCCGCCGGTGGGCAGGAACCAGTGCAGATGGACGGTCATGAGGAGGCCTTTCCATAGCTGCGCGCCGGGGTGGTGGACGGCGGCAGGTCCTTGTTGAAGCGGGTGTCGACGTAGTCGGCGAAGCGGAACGTGCGCGGGATGAGCCCCAGGGCGGAGAACGTGTCGGCGATCTTCTGCTCGGAGGCGATGGCGGCGGCGTCGAGGGCGACCGGGATACGGGTGCCGTTGCTGCGCTTCACGGCGGCGAGGGCCACCTCGTACGGCAGTCCGGTCTCCTTCGACCAGACCTTGGCCCAGGCGTCGGGGTGGTCGAACACCCAGCCCTGGGCGCGCCGGAGCCGCTCGACGAAGTCGCCGATGGCCTTGGCCTTCGCGGGGTCGGCGAGCGCAGAGGGGGCGGCGACCTGGAAACCGAGGCCGTTGACGAGCCCGCGCCCGTCGGAGAGGACCCGGCCCTTGCCGCTCAGCAGGACCTGCGAGGTGTACGGGTCCCAGACCGCCCAGGCGTCCACCTTGCCACTGGTGAACGCGGCCAGGGCGTCGGCCGGCTGGAGCAGCGTCACCCGGACGTCGCTCGGCTTCAGGCCGGCCTTGGCGAGCGAGGAGATCAGCTGGAAGTGGGCGGAGCTTCCCTGGGCGACGGCGACCTGCTTTCCCTTCAGGTCCGCCACGGAGCGCAGGGGCGAGTCCTTCGCGACGAGGATCGTCTCGCCCGCGGAGTCGCCGTGCGTCGCGGAGACCACGGTGATCTTCGAGTCGGCGCCCGCGGCGAAGACGGGCGGGGTGTTGCCGACCGAGCCGATGTCGACGGCCTTGGCGTTCACCGCCTCCAGTAGGGGTGGTCCTGACGTGAACGTCGACCATGTGACCCGGTACGGAAGGTCGTCCAGCTCACCGGCGGCCCGTAGCAGCGCCTCGACGCCGCCCTTCTGGTCGCCGACGTTCAGGACGACGGAGCCCTTGCCGTCGGAGTTCGAGGACGAGCCGGCCGCGGAGGCGCCGGAGCAGGCGGAGGCGAGGAGCGCGAGCGGCACGAGCAGGGCCGCGGTGGACAGACGGAAGGACTTCACAGGGATCGCTCCTTGGGGAGGGGACGAGGGAGAGGAAGGGGGCGGTGGGTGGACCTGGGCAGGGGCATGGGCATGCTCAGGGGCATGGTCAGGCCGTATGTCCGGCGAACTCGGCCTCGTTGACCCCCAGTTCGGCGAGGAGGCGAGTCCGGAGCGCGGCCAGGGCGGGATCGCCGGCGGAGCGGGGCCGGTCCAGTGCGACGGCGGTGTCGTACGCGATGACGCCGTCCCGCATCACCAGCGCGCGGTCCGCGAGCTGTAGCGCCTCGTCCACGTCGTGGGTGACGAGCAGGACCGTGCAGCCGCGTCGCTGCCACAGCTCGGCCACGAGCCGTTGCGCCTTGATGCGGGTCAGCGCGTCGAGCGCGCCGAACGGCTCGTCGAGCAGCAGCAGATCCGGGTCCCGTACCAAGGCCCTTGCGAGGGAGGCGCGTTGGGCCTCGCCGCCGGAGAGCGTCTTCGGCCAGGCACCCGAGCGGTCACCGAGCCCGACCTCCGCCAGGGCCTTCTCCGCCACCGCCCGGCCCGGCTTCCCCGGCAGCCCGAGGAGCACATTGCGCCAGACCCGCTTCCACGGCATCAGGCGCGGCGCCTGGAAGGCGACGGCGCGACGGCGCGGGACGAGGACGGTGCCGGAGATCTCCCGGTCGAGCCCGGCGAGGACCCGGAGGAGGGTGGACTTGCCGCAGCCGCTGTGGCCGAGGAGTGCGGTGAACTGCCCCGCGTACAGGGTGAGATCGAGCCCGTCGACGACCGGTCGCCCGTCGAAGGAACGGGTGAGGCCCTGGACGGTCACTGCCCGGTGAAGGTCGGTCGCCATTGCAGCAGCAGCCTTTCGAGAGTGCGGACGACGGCGTCGGCGAGGAGGCCGAGGAAGGCGTAGACGACCAGGCAGACGACGATCACGTCCGTGCGGAAGAACTCCCGCGCCTGGTTCATGAGGAAGCCGATGCCGGCGTCGGCGTTGATGGACTCGCCGAAGACCAGTGCCAGCCAGGCGGTGGCGAGGGAGTACCGCAGCCCGGTCATGGCCCCGGGCAGCGCGCCCGGCAGTACGACGTGCCGGACGAGACCCCAGCGTCCGAGCCCCAACGACTGGCCGGCTTCTACGAGTTGGGCGTCGACGCCGCGGATTCCGGCGTACACGTTCAGATAGAGGTGGAAGGCGACGCCGAGCGCGATCAGTGCCACCTTGGGCGCCTCCCCGATGCCCAGCCAGATGATGAGGAGCGGGATCAGGCCGACCCAGGGCACGGTCCGCAGCATCTGGACGGGGGCGTCGACGAGGTCCTCGCCGAGCCGGGAGAGTCCGGAGAGCAGGGCGAGCGCGATGCCGACGATCCCGCCGATCAGCAGTCCGACGGCGACCCGGCGCAGGGAGACGCCCATCGCGGTGGGGAGGGTCCCGTCGCCGATCAGCTCACCGCCGGCGCGGGCGATGGTCCCCGGCGAGGCGAGCGCCTCGGCCGGCAGCACCCCTGTCGCACTGAGGGTCTGCCACAGGGCGAGGAGCAGGAGGGGGCCCACGGTGCGGCGCAGCCAGCGGGGGACGGCGGGGGCGCGGCCGGGGCCGCGATCCGGGGTGAGGGGTTCGACATCCGGCAAAGGCGATATGTCGGGCGGGGAATGGGGTGGGGCATGACCGACCGTCATGGCGGAACTCCGGGGGAGTGGGTGGGGAGAGCGCGTATGGGTACGCGTCAGCGACCGCGGGCGGCGCGGGGCGAGCGCGGGCACACGGCGATCAGGGCGTCAGCGGGGGTACGGGTACGGCGCGCGGCGTCGGAGGGGCGGCGCGTCGGAGACGTGAAAGGGCGTCAGCAGCCGCGGCGACACGCGGCGGAGGCCACCCGCAGCAGGTCGATGTGACCGCGCGTGGTGAGCAGGGCTGTACGCAACATGGCGCGAAGGTAGCGACGCACGCGTCCCGGGTCAACGGCGTCTCGGAGCGTGGACGCGCTTCTGGGACGCGTGGAGGCGGTCCGGCAGGGAAGGGGCGGAGTGAGGCGGGGAGATCAGCTTGGCCTGAATGCATCTTGTGTCCGCGACGCGGGACCCCCTTTTGCTGATCGGTAAGGTTAGGCTAACCTCTGCGACGTGCAAGCAGGTGAACAGACCGACGCGACGCTTCGTCCCCGCGGTCATGAACTCTCGGCCACGGGTGTCACCGTGGCGTACGAAGGCGTCGATGTCGTCCACGACGCCTCCATGACGCTGCGCCCCGGCGAAGTGACCGTCCTCGTCGGACCCAACGGCAGCGGCAAGTCGACGCTGCTCCGTACCATCGCACGGCTCCAGCAGCCGCGTACCGCCACGCTCACGCTCGACGGGACCGTCGACGGCCTCGCGCTGAGCCCCCGTGAGTTCTCGCGCCACGTCGCCCTGCTCACCCAGGGACGCCCCACCCCCAGTGGGCTGACCGTCCGCGACCTGGTCGAATTCGGTCGCTACCCCTACCGGGGGCGCTGGGGCAGGGCCGACCCGGACGGCAAGGCGGCGGTGGACCGCGCGCTCGCCATGACGGGCGTCACCGAACTCGCCGGGCGCGGCGCCGAGCACCTCTCCGGCGGCCAGCTCCAGCGCGTCTGGCTCGCCGGCTGCCTCGCCCAGCAGACGGGGGTGCTGCTGCTCGACGAGCCCACCACCTACCTCGACCTGCGCTACCAGGTCGAACTCCTCGACCTCATGCGTGACCTGGCGGACGACCACGGCATCGCCGTCGGCGCCGTCCTCCACGACCTCGACCAGGCGGCGGCCGTCGCCGACCGGATCGTCCTGCTCGACACGGGACGCGTCGTCGCCGACGGCAGCCCCTCGGACGTCCTGACGCCCGAGCGGCTGACCGACACCTACGGCATCCGCATCGAGGTCGACACCGATCCTCTCACCGGCCGGCTGCGCACCCGTGCGATAGGCCGGCACCACTCGCGAAGCGAAAGGCTCAGCACCACCTCATGAGACGCCTCCTCCTCACCACGGCGGTCGCCACCACCGCGGCCCTCACCCTCACCGCCTGCGGCACCACCGAGCCCGCCGCCGACGACGCGAAGAAGACCACCGAGCGCATCACCCTCACGGACTCCACGGGTGAGAAGGTCGAGCTCGACGGCCCCGCCAAGAAGGTCGTCGGCACCGAGTGGAACGTCGTCGAGCACCTGATCACGCTGGGCGTCGACCCGGTCGGCGTCGCCGACGTCAAGGGCTACAAGACCTGGGACACCGCCGTCCCGCTCAAGAACGAGCCGAAGGACATCGGCACCCGCGGCGAGCCGAGCGTGGAGACCGTCGCCGCCCTCAAGCCCGACCTCATCGTCGCCACCACCGACCTGCCGCCGGCCGCCGTGAAGCAGCTGCGCAAGGTCGCCCCGGTCCTGACGCTGAAGGCCGCCGACGCCGCCGACCCGATCGGCCGGATGAACGCGGACCTCGACGCCATCGCCAAGGCCACCGGCACCACGCAGAAGTCCGAGGAGCTCAAGAAGGACTTCCAGGCGAAGCTCGACGAGGGCAAGAAGGCCCTCGCCGACGCCGGTCTCGCCGGGACGAAGTACGCCTTCGCCGACGGCTACGTGATGTCCAACCAGGTCTCGATCCGCCCCTACACCAGCGGTTCGCTGATCGGCGCGGTCAACGAGAAGATCGGTCTGAAGAACGCCTGGACCGTCAAGGGCGACCCGGCCTACGGCCTCGGCACCACCGACGTCGAGGGCCTCACCAAGCTCGGTGACGTGCAGTTCGCCTACGTCGGCAACGACGGCGACGCCGGCAGCACGCCCTTCACCGGTGTCCTCGCCAAGGACAAGGTCTGGACGTCCCTGCCGTTCGTCAAGAAGGGCAACGTGCACCGCCTCCCCGACGGCATCTGGATGTTCGGCGGCCCCCAGTCGATGAGCAAGTACGTCGACTCCGTCGTCGCCGCGCTGACGAAGTAACACCATGGCCGTCACCGCAACCACCCCCGCCACCCGTCCGCCGACGGCCACGTCCCGGACGGGCGCGGCCCCGGTGACGGCCGCCCTGGTCCTCCTCGTCGCGGCACTCGCGCTCGTGGACATCACACAAGGCACCGCCGCGGTCGGCGCGGCCGAGGTGTGGAAGGCGTTCACGGGCCAGGCCGATCCGGCCGACGCGTCCGTCGTCGTCGCCTCCCGCCTGCCGAGGATGACCGCCGGCCTCCTGGTCGGCGCCGTCCTCGGGGTGGCGGGCGCCGCCCTCCAGGCCGTCAGCCGCAACGTCCTCGCCTCGCCCGACACCCTCGCCGTCAACGCGGGCTCCTACTTCGCGCTCGGCCTCGGCGCCGCCTTCGGCCTCTCGCTCCCGCTGTTCGCCTCCTCCGCCCTCGCCTTCGTCGGCGGTCTCGCGGCGGCGGCCGTCGTCCTCGCCCTCTCGGGCCTCGGCGCCGGAACCGTCCGCCTCGTCCTCGCGGGCAGCGCCCTCACCCTCGGCCTCACCGCCGTCACCGAAGGCATGCTCCTGCTGTTCCCCGCGGAGACCGAGGGCCTCTACCGGTGGAACCAGGGCAGCATCTCCCAGAACGGCTTCGACGGCGTCCTGCAGATGGCCCCGATCGCCGTCACAGGCCTCGTCGGACTGCTGCTCCTCGCCCGCCGGATCGACGCCCTCGCCCTCGGCGACGACGCCGCCCGCGGCCTCGGCGTCCCCGTCCGCGCCACCCGGGTCACCGCCGTCGTCCTCGCCGCCCTGCTCTCCACGGCCGCCGTCACCCTCGCCGGACCCGTCGGCTACGTCGGCCTCTGCGCCCCCGCGATCGTCCGGCCCCTCGCCCGCAGGTTCCGGGGCTTCACCAAGTCGCGCGGCTTCCTGCCCGCGACCGCACTCACCGGCGCCGCCCTCGTGCTCGGCTCCGACGTCCTGCTGCGCGCCCTCGTACCGGCGGACGTGGCGGTCTCCGTGCCGACCGGCGTCGTCACCAGCCTCGTCGGCGCCGTCTTCCTGATCGTCATGGCCACCCGCGTCCGGGACACGGCCGGAGCCACCGCCACCGAGCGGCTCCGCATCAGGAGCAGGGCCCGCTTCCTCACCGTCACCGCCGTCCTGGTGGCCGTGGTGATCGCCGTCGCCGTCGCCGGCGTACTCCTCGGTGACAGCAAACTGCTTCTCGGCGACGTCCTGAACTGGGCCCAGGGACAGGCCGGCCGGACCGTCACCTTCGTCCTCGACACCCGGGTGCCCCGCGTCCTGGCCGCCCTCTTCGCGGGCGCCGCGCTCGCCCTGGCCGGCACCCTCGTCCAGGCCGTCACCCGCAACCCGCTCGCCGAACCCGGCATCCTGGGCGTCTCCGGCGGCGCCGCGCTCGGCGCCGTACTCCTCGTGACGACCGTGCCCATCGCCGGTTCGTGGGGCATGGCCGGCGCCGCGTTCGCGGGCGCCGCCGCCAGCTCCGTCCTCGTCTTCGGACTGGCCGCGCGCGGCGGGTTCCAGCAGAACCGGCTCGTCCTCGTCGGCTTCGGCGTCGCCATCGCCGCCTCCGCCCTGATCAGCCTCCTGATCATCCTCACCGACCCGTTCAACGCGACGAAGGCCCTCACCTGGCTGTCGGGCTCCACCTACGGGCGGTCCCTGCCCGACGTGGTCCCCCTCGTCGCCGTCCTCGCCGTGGGCACGGCCGTCGCGTTCGCCCGGCGCACCGAACTCGACCTCGTCTCGCTCGACGAGGACACCCCGCGCCTCCTCGGCCTCGGCCTGGGCCGCGCACGCCTCGGCTTCCTCGCCCTCGCCGTCCTGCTCACCGCCACCGCCGTCGCCGCCGCCGGCACGATCGGCTTCGTGGGCCTCGTCGCACCCCACGCGGCCCGCGCCCTGGTCGGCCGTCAGCACGCGCGCGTGGTGCCGGTCGCCATCCTCCTCGGTGCCGTCCTCGTCTGCGCCGCCGACCTCGTCGGCCGCACGGTGATCGCCCCGGCCCAGCTCGGCGCGGGCCTGATGACGGCGGTGATCGGCACGCCGTACTTCCTCTACCTGCTGGTACGGAGCCGACGCGGCTAGGACCGCCACGAGTGTCACGAGTGCCACGAGGCCCGGCCGGAGGGCGGACGACCCAGGGGGTGTCTTGCCGATCGGGCCGGGCTCGCGGCGTCCGGCACCGCCTAAGCTGCCCTCCGGCACAGGCCTCGACCCAGGAGCACGCACCATGACCGACCGCGACCGGCAGCCCCCGTACCCCGACGCCCTCCGGCCGGACGCGGCACCGGCCCCGCACGAGTTCCTCGCGCCGGTGACCGGGCTGCTCGGCACCTGGGTCGGCACGGGCCGGGGCGGGTACCCGACGCTCGCCGAGGACTTCGCGTACGCGCAGGAGGTCACCTTCAGCCACGACGGCCGCCCCTTCCTCCACTACGAGGCGCGCGCCTGGCTGATCGACGCGGACGGCACCCCGCTGCGACCTGCGGCGCGCGAGAGCGGCTGGTGGCGCCTCAAGCCCGAGGGCACCGTCGAGGCGCTGATCACCCAGCCCACCGGCATCGCCGAGATCATGGTCGGCCGCGCCGAGAACGGCACGATCGACCTCACCACCCACACGGTCGCCCTCGCCCCCACGGCCAAGGACGTCGAGGCCACCCGCCGCCGCTACACCCTCACGGACGCGGACACCCTGGACTTCGTCCACGACCTGGCGGCGGTGGGCCAGCCGCTGCAACACCATCTGTCGGCACAGCTGCGACGCGAGGACGGGAAGTAGACCCATGGGGAACCTGAACCACGACGACCCGTACCTGTGGCTGGAGGACGTCTCCGGAGAGGCCGCGCTGGCCTGGGTGGCCGAGCGGAACGCGGAGACCGCGGGAGCGGTGACCGAGGGCGACGCGTTCGGGGCCCTGAAGACGCGGCTGCGGGAGGTGCTCGACGCCTCCGACCGGATTCCCTACACCGTGCGGCGCGGTGAGCACCTGTACAACTTCTGGCGGGACGCGAACCACCTGCGCGGAGTCTGGCGGCGGACCACCCTGGAGCAGTACCGCCAGGACGACCCCGAGTGGGAGGTGCTCCTCGACGTCGACGCGCTGGCCGACGCCGAGGGCGAGAAGTGGGTCTGGGACGGGGCGCGGGTGCGGCGGCCGGAGTACGACCGGGCCCTGGTGCGACTCTCGTGCGACGGTGGGGACGCCGTCGTCGTCCGCGAATTCGACCTCGGCACACGGGAGTTCGTCGACGGCGGATTCCGGCTGCCCGAGGCCAAGACCCGGATCGGATGGGTCGACGACGACACCGTCTTCGTCGGTACGGATCTGGGCCCGGGCTCGCTCACCGACTCCGGCTATCCGCGCACCGTCCGCCGATGGCGGCGCGGCACGCCCGTCGAGGACGCCATCCTCGTCTACGAGGCCGACCGGGCGGACGTGGCCGCCTGGGGCTACCGGGACACCACACCGGGGTTCGAGCGGGAGTTCGTCGGCCGCTCCCTGGACTTCTTCCACAGCGAGACGTACCTCCTGCGCCCCGACGGCACCCGCGTACGGATCGACGTGCCCGACGACGCGAGCGCCTACGCCCATCGGCAGTACCTGATCGTCACCCTCAAGTCCGCGTGGCTCGGGCAGCCGACGGGCTCGCTGCTCGCCTTCGACTTCGACGCCTTCCTGGCGGGCGACCGCACTCCCGACGTGCTGTTCACGCCCGATCCCCGGACCGCCCTCGCCGGACACACCTGGACCCGCAACCACCTCCTCCTGGAGACGATGCGGGACGTCAGCACCCACATCGAGGTCCTCACCCCCGCCCCCGACGGCGGCTGGACGCGCGAGCCGCTCGTCGGCGTCCCGGCCCTGTCCGCCGTCAGCGTCGTCGACACCGACCCCGACGTGTCCGACGAGTACTTCCTCGACGTGTCCGGGTTCCTGCAGCCCTCCACCCTCCACCACGGACGGATCGGCGCCGGCTCGGAGGTCCTCAAGCAGGCCCCGCACCACTTCGACCCCACCGGCCTCACCGTCGACCAGCATTTCGCGACCTCCCGGGACGGCACGCGCGTCCCGTACTTCGTCGTCGGCCCCGACCGCGCCACCGCGCCCGGCCCCGGTCCCACCCTGCTCTACGGCTACGGCGGCTTCGAGGTCTCCCTCACCCCGTTCTACGGCGGGGTCACCGGCCGGGCCTGGCTGGAGCGCGGCGGCACCTACGTCATCGCGAACATCCGCGGCGGCGGCGAGTACGGCCCCGACTGGCACCAGGCCGCGCTCGGCGCCGAACGCCCCCGGGCCTTCGAGGACTTCGCCGCCGTCGCCGAGGACCTCGTGGCGCGGGGCATCACCACCCCGGCCATGCTGGGCGCCAAGGGCGGCAGCAACGGCGGGCTCCTCATGGGCGCCATGCTGACCCGCCACCCCGAGCTCTTCGGCGCGATCGTCGCCCAGGTGCCGCTCCTCGACATGACCCGCTTCCACAAGCTCCTCGCGGGCGCGTCCTGGATCGCCGAGTACGGCGACCCCGACGACGAGGCCGACCGCCCCCACCTGCTCGCACTCTCCCCGTACCACCGGCTCGCGGCGGACCGGGACTACCCGCCGGTCCTCCTGATGACCTCGACCCGCGACGACCGCGTCCACCCCGGGCACGCCCGGAAGACGGCGGCCCGACTGCGGGAACTCGGCCACCGGGTCCTCTTCCACGAGAACACCGGCGGCGGGCACGCGGGCGCGGGAGACAACGAACAGGCCGCCCACAACAGCGCGCTCGTGCACACCTATCTGTGGCAGCAGCTCACGGGAGCGGGAGCGGGAGCGGGAGCAGAGGTGGGAGGGGGAGCGGAGGCCGGCTCGGTATCCGAGGCGACGACGATCCCCGGACCGCTCACAGCCACCCCGACCGCTGCGCCTGCAGCGCCATCTGGAACCGGCTCGTAGCCCCGAGCCGGGCCATCAGGACCTGCACGCGGCGGAAGAGCGTACGGCGGCTGACGCCGAGCTCCCGGGCGATGACCTCGTCGCTCGCTCCGGCCGCGAGCAGCCGGAGCAGACGCCGGTCGGCGGGCAGCAGCCCCGCCGGCCGGGCCGAACGGCCGTGGAACGGCAGCGCGTTCTGCCAGGCCTGCTCGAACAGCGCCACGAGCGCGGAGAGCAGGCCGCACGGCTGCACGACCAGCATCGTGTTGTACACGTCCGTCTCCTTGATCGACAGGGCGACCAGGGCGTACGCGTCGTCGATGACCACCAGCTTGACCGGCACCGACGGCAGGACCCGCGCCTGCTCGCCGGCCTCGATGCACGGCTCGATCGAGTTCTCCAACTGCCCCGGATACTCAAGGGACTCCCGCGAGTACACGACTCGCTGGGTCACCCCACGCGCGAGCGTGGCCAGCGCGTCGTCCGTGGCGCCGACGAGGGGGAAGTACGGCGGCGAGTCGAACTGCCGGATCTGCTCCCGGGCGCTCGTCCACGCCTGACGCATCCGGAGCCCGATGGCGTCACCCGTCACGACCTCCACCAGCGGGTCGTGATACCCCGCCAGTCGGTGCCGCCGGAACGACTCGAACGCGCCCCCGACGGTGATCCGGGAGGCGTCGAGCTCGGCCGCCCGCCGCCGCCCGAGGATCTCCAGACCCGCGGTGGGCGGCACCGGCGCCACGACGTCGGAACCCTCCTCGGCGGTGCTCGCCAGACCGCAGTCGACCAGCTCGCGGTACGCCTCCGCCAGCGCCTCGTCCCCGAGCCCGGCCGCGGCACCGATCGAACTCAGCGGCGCGGGCCCGCACTCCAGGAGCGTCCGGTAGACCCGGGCGCCCTCCTGACCGATGCCCAGAAGCCGGAGTGCCTCGCTGAGTTTCTCGTTCGCCATGCAGCGATTATCGACGTCTTCGATTCGGGGCCGTCGGTCCCCGCCGTTCGTGTGCCGTGACGGGCCTGAAGGCCACCCCGGACGGCCGCCGACAAGGGGCGCGGATCCCAGGGTCGTCCGCCTTCCGACGGGCTCCCACCTCCCCTCCCAGGCGTTCGCTAGAACCCCTCTGACCTGGCGTTTTGTGGGAATCCGCCTAGGCTGACGGAGGTCTGGAAGACACTGTCGGAGGGGACTTCATGAGCGACGACGCACGCACGTACGACGCCGGCCGCATCCATGTGATCGAGGGACTGGAGGCTATCCGGAAGAGGCCCGGGATGTATGTCGGATCGACCTCGCAACGAGGTCTGCACCAGATGGTGTACGAAGCCCTGAGCCCGGCCGTGCACGGGGTCCTGACGCGTGGTGCGGGCTCCGTCGATGTCACGCTCACGTCCGACGGCGGCGTCCGGGTCGCCGACGACGGGCCCGGCGTCCCGTTCGAGAGCGCGGGGGACACCGCGGCTCCCGGCCTGGAAGCCCGGCTGACACGCGTGTACGCCGGGTGGGAGCTCGGTGGTAGCCGTGTGGTGAGGCTCGACCTCTTCGGCGCCGGGCTGAGCACGGTCAACGCGCTGTCGAGCCGTCTGACCGCCGAGGTGCGACGCGAGGGAGTCCGCGAGATCCAGGAGTACGCGCGGGGTGTCGCGCTCGCCCCGCCCCTGCCTGCCGGGCCCGCGACGGGGAGCGGGACCACCCTGGCCTTCTGGCCGGACGCCGGCCTGTTCGAGACGACGGAATGCTCGTACGACGTGCTGGCGGAGCGCTTCAGGGAACTCGCCTTCCTGAACCGGGGCCTCCGCATGGCCCTGACCGACGAGCGTCCCCCGGGCGGGGCCGGGACCGAGCGGTTCGAGGGCGGGGTACGGGACTTCGTCGCCTGCCTGGAGACCGACGCCGGGGGCGCGCCCGTCCACCCGGACATCCTCTCCTTCGAGCTGGAGGACCCGCGGATGGCGGGGTCCATGGAGGTGGCCCTCCGGTGGTCCGACTCCGGGGAACAGGTGGTGCGGAGCTTCGCCAACAGCCGCCGCACGCACGAAGGCGGCGAGCACGTGGAGGGTTTCCGCGCCGGACTGGCGGCCGCGCTCACCGCGTACGCGAGGGAGCGGCGCCTGTTGACGGCGGCGGACCCCGATCTCGCCGCCGACCGGGTCGACGAGGGACTCACGGCGGTCCTGTCGGTGAAGCTGGACCGGCCGGAGTTCCACGGAGCCACCCGCACGCTCCTGGCCGGCGCCGAGGTGCGCTCCTGCGTCGAGGAGGCCGTCCGCGTGCGCGTCGGCGCGTGGCTGGAGCGGCACCCGGAGCAGGCCTCGGCCGTCGTCCACCGCATCGTCGGGGGAGCGGGCCGGGGCTGAGCCGCTGCGCCGCGGCGCTGCTACTCACCCACGGGTGAGTAGCAGCGCCCACGCGCGGTGCGGGGTGGCCGTCCTACGCTCCCGATCATGAGTGCTGTTGCCCGAAGTCGTCCGGGCCGAGTGGTGCGGCCGCTTCTCTACGGCCTGATCGCCGTGGGCCTGGTCGCCGCCGGCTACTACCTGTGGAACGGTCCGCCGTACCCCCAGGCCGACCCCGACGCGGTCGCCGTGCGCCTCAAGGCGCAGGCGCAACGGGTCTACGACGAGGCCGCGCTCCCCGGAGCCCCCGGTGTGCAGTCCCGGGTGGAGACGGGCACCTGCTCCTACCGCGGCCTCCGTTCCGTCGCCCACATCGACCGGGGGCGCCTCGACGTGCGCAGCTTCGGACTCTCCTGGCAGGTCACGGACGTGCCGGAGGCGACGGCCCGCGCGGCACAGGCGCGCACCCGGCTCCGCCTGGAGCGGGACGGCTGGAAGCTCGTCGGCAAGGACGTCTCCGACCTGGGCTACCGCTTCGAACACCCCGGGACGGGCGACAAGGTGGACGTCGACTGGTACGCGCCCACGGGCACCTTCGCCCTGAACACCTACGCGCCCTGCGGCAAGCTGCCGGACGGTTTCTCCGAGTACGACTGGCCGACCGCCGCCTGGACGCCCCGTTAGACGGTGCGGGTAGGCGCCGGTCCGGCAGGCGCCGGTGCGGGTAGGCCGGTCCGGCAGGCACCGGTACGCAGGCACCGGCCTGGCCGATCCGTGCCACTGGCGGTCTTCGGCAACCGGCGCCCGCGTAGCGGAGTACCTTCCGGGAGTCGCCGGCCCACGGCGGTCGAGGAACTCATCCGGAAGAAGGTGCAGGACGTGGCGAAGGGTCGCAAGAACGGCCTCTACGAAGGCGTCTCCGAGGAGCTCTCCACCCTGATGAGGTCGGGGTGGGCGGACACCGAGCGGCACGGGCTCGAGCCGGACGAGCAGGCCCCGTACGCGGCCCGCCGCCGGGCCGTGCTCTCCGCGCGCTTCCCCGGCGAGCGCCTCGTGATCCCCTCCGGCAACCTCAAGACCCGCTCCAACGACGACACGTACCCCTTCCGTCCGTACACGGGATACGTGCACATGACCGGCGACCAGGCGCGCGACGGCGCCCTCGTGCTCGAACCCCGCGCGGACGGCGGCCACGACGCCTACTGCTACCAGCTGCCGCGCGACAGCCGCGACAACGACGAGTTCTGGATCGGCTACACGGCCGAGCTCTGGATGGGCCGGCGCCGCTCGCTCGCCGAGGCCGAGGTCGTCCTCGGGCTGCCCTGCCGCGACGTCCGGACCGTCGCCGAGGACCTGGCCGCGGGTTCCGGTGTGCCGACCCGGATCGTCCGTGGCATCGACCCGGTGCTCGAAGCCGCGGTCACCACGGACGAGGAGCGCGACGACGAGCTGGAGGAGGCGCTCTCCGGACTCCGGCTCGTCAAGGACGCGTGGGAGATCGGCGAGATGCGCAAGGCGGTCGACTCGACCGTCCGCGGGTTCACCGACTGCGTCGGCGAGCTGTCGAAGGCCGTCGCCTCCTCCGAGCGGTGGATCGAGGGCACCTTCTTCCGCCGGGCGCGCCTGGAGGGCAACGCCGTCGGATACGGCTCCATCTGCGCCGCCGGTGAGCACGCCACGATCATGCACTGGACGGAGAACGACGGCCCGGTCCGGCCCGGTGAGCTGCTCCTGCTCGACGCCGGCGTGGAGACCCGCTCCCTCTACACGGCCGACGTCACCCGCACGCTGCCGATCAGCGGCACGTTCACCCCGGTACAGCGCCAGGTGTACGACGCGGTGTACGAGGCGCAGGAGGCCGGTATGGCCGCGGTCAAGCCGGGTGCCCCGTACCGCGACTTCCACGAGGCGTCCCAGCGGCACCTGACGGCGCGGCTCGTCGAGTGGGGCTTCATCGAGGGCCCCGTCGACCGCGCGTACGCCCTGGGTCTCCAGCGTCGCTTCACGATGGCCGGCACCGGGCACATGCTCGGCCTGGACGTCCACGACTGCGCGCAGGCCCGCACGGGGGAGTACGTCGAAGGCGTCCTCGAACCGGGCATGGTGCTCACCGTCGAACCCGGGCTGTACTTCCAGCCCGACGACCTGACCGTGCCGGAGGAGTGGCGGGGCATCGGCGTCCGGATCGAGGACGACCTGGTCGTCACCGACGACGGCCACGAGAACCTGTCGGCGGGCCTCCCGCGCTCTTCGGCAGAGGTCGAGTCCTGGATGGCCCGCTTCGCGGGCTGACCCGACCCGGGGAGCGGATGACGGCCCCGGCGGTGCGGTCCGAGGGACGGGCCGTCCGCAGGGCTGCAGTCGGCGAGCCCGCCCTGTAAGCGAGGACGGCGGCCGGACGTTCATGCCGAGGCTCACCGTGTCCCGCAACAGGGCCGCGTACTCGGATCTCGTCCAGCTGGACGAGGCGACGATCGGACTCCTCCACGGGACCGGGACCGGGAGCGCGTACGAGACGGTGGAGTTCCGCCGTATCCCGCCGGCGGCGGTGACGGGCTCGGCGGGCCGAGGGCCCTAAGGCGAGGGCGTCGGGGTCGCGACCGGCCTGCGGATCTCGTCACGTATCTTGCGCGTCTCCGCCGCCGCCACTTCGAGGGAGGCGCTCGGGGTGAACTCGATCGCGACGGTGGTGTTGGCGTCGCCCCAGCCGCACACGGTCTTGCCGTCCACCGTCTCGCAGCGGAAGTCGACGTCCGAGCCGGGCACGC
Organism: Streptomyces sp. CB02980; assembly: GCF_014451325.2. Lineage (GTDB taxonomy): Bacteria > Actinomycetota > Actinomycetes > Streptomycetales > Streptomycetaceae > Streptomyces. The sequence continues at coordinate 225,220 of NZ_JACSCH020000008.1, forward strand.
GGATCGTTCTGGCCGGATCGCCGACGGTCTCGCGGCCCGTGACGGTCATGGCTCTCATCAGGCTGTCCCGGTCCCACTCCGGGTCCGTGTACCGGCCCGACGAGCCGTACACCTCCACCGTGCGGAACGTGACCCCCTTCTCGAGGCCGGCACTGGTGACGGTGTAGTCGGCGGAGTAGTGCGTCGAGCCCTTCTGGCCTCCGTTGTCCGGCTGCGGGTCGGCGGGAAGGCGGTTCTCGATGTTGCGCCCGTACGCGCCGTCCACCATCGACTCGGGAAGGACGAGCTCGTGCGTGGCCGGGGGGAAGGAGGCGTCCGAGCCCCAGCCCGGCCCTCCGGCCGCGTAGATGCCGTAGCCCGCGCCACCGAGCACGAGCAGGGCTCCGGCCGCGACGGCGGCGACCCGTCCGGTGGGCATCTTCCCCGGCGGGGACCCGGCGCCCCGGGACCCGGCGGGCGGGGCTGCGGCGCCCGCGGTCGCGGCGCCCGGGGCTGCGGCGCGCGGGGGCGCGCCGACGGTCGCGGCATCGGCGATGTCCCCGGCGGTCGGTGCCACGGCCGACACGGCGGTCGGCGTCTGCGTCGGTGTCGGCGTCAGGGAAGGCGTCGGAGATGGTGCCGCCGGCGCCGCCGCCGGGGAGGCCGGTGCCGTCGGGTGGGCAGCCGCCTCCGCAGCCGCCTCCGCCGGCTTCGTGGCGGTCTCCGGGGCAAGGAGGTCCAACAGCCTTTTGGGGGTGGGCCTTTGCGCCGGATCCTTGGTCAGGCAGGCGGCGACCACCGGGCGTATGCCCTCCGGCAGAGCGGACAGGTCGGCCGGCTCGTGCACCGCCCGGTACATCAGCATCATCGGGGTGCCCTCCCCGAACGGCTGCCCACCGGCCGCCGCGACCAGCACCGCGCCCAGCGCGAACACATCGGCGGCGCCGCCCACTTCGAGACCCTGAGCCTGCTCGGGGGCCAGGAAGCCGGGCGTGCCGAAGGCCGCGCCGGTGAAGGTCAGCCGGGTCGCCTCCAGGGCCCGCGCGATACCGAAGTCGAGCACCCGCGGACCGTCGTCGGCCATGATGATGTTGCCGGGCTTGAGGTCACGGTGGATCAGGCCGCAGTCGTGGATGGCCTGCAGCGCCTCCGCCAACGCCGCGCCGAGCAGCCGCAGTCGGGCCTCGTCCATGGGACCCCGCTCGGCGAGCAGTCCCGAGAGCGTCGGCCCCGCGATGTAGGCGGTCGCGAGCCAGGGCGCCGCCGCGTCCGGGTCGGCGTCGACCACCTGCGCGGTGTGGAACCCGCCGACCTTGCGGGCGGCATCGACCTCCGCGCGGAACCGGGCGCGGAAATGCGGATCGGCGGCCAGTTCGGGGCGGGCCACCTTGACCGCCACGGTGCGTCCGCCCCGTGACCGTGCCAGGTACACCGTCCCCATGCCGCCCGCACCCAGCTCGCGCTCCACGACGTAGTCGCCGATGCGCTCCGGCAGGTCAACGCCGTCCACTCGCCACCCCCTGTGCGGCACGCCCCCGTTGGAATGCCGCGGGCCAGTATGGCCGACCCTCCGCCCGGCGTCACCCACGGACGATCACGCTTCACGCGAAGGCCGTGAGGTCCTCGTACAGGGCGAAGAGGCGGGGGAGCGGCGAACCGGAGTCCTGCCCGGGGCGGTTCGTCAGCGCGGTCCACGCGGTGGCGAAGAGCTGACGCGCCCCGGCTCCCGGCCAGGGCGAGGGGAGCAGTTCGGGGGGCAGCAGGGGGTCGGGCCCCATGGCGTACGTGAAGGCGGCGGCGAGCTGGACGGCGAGCGTCAGCCGCTCGGGGGCCGTCGGGCTCCCGGCGCGCTCCGCGTCGTCCGGGTTCTCCAGGCGGTGGAGGCAGCTTCGGGCGAAGGCGGCCAGGCGGTCGTGCCGGGCGGCGATCTCGTCGAGCGGCCAGAGTGCGGCGGCCAGCGCCCTCGGTTCGGCGACGTCCCCGACCCGCAGGTCGGTGCTGGTGAGGTACGTGACCTGGCCGGGGACGCCGAGGTGGTGGGCCTGGGCCTCGACGAGCGGTGCGATCGGATTGGCGGCGGCGTACAGGCCCCCGTGGAGCGGCGCGGCGCCGAGGTGGAGCAGGGTGTCGCGGAGCGCGTCGCGGGCGGCCCGCGCCGACTCCGGCACGGCGAAGGCGAAGAGGTGCCACCTGCCGTCCCAGGGGGCGAGGCCGTGGTCCTGGCGGTAGGCGTGACCGACATGGGCGGCGTCGGGAGCGATCGCGCCGGTGGCGTCGGCGACCGCGCGGAGGACGGCCTTGCGCCCCCGTCCCTCGTGGGTGAAACGGCCCTCCGCGACAAGGCGCTTGACGCAGAGCCGGACCTGCTGGTCGGTCATGGAGAGGAGCCCGGCGACGGCGTAGAGCTCCCCGGCGTCGACGGTGCCGTCGGTGCGGACGAGGGCGTGGACGAGCGTGCGGGTGGGGACGGGGTTCCACGCGGAGTCCTCCGCAGGGGAGGCGGGTTCGGCGGATTCGGTGCGTCCGGCATGTTCGGCGCGTCCGGATTCCTCGGCGGCTTCCGCCGTCCCTGCCCCCGTCGGGGTGATGCGGCGCTTCATCGGGCCTCCTGGCCGTGCGGGAAGTCGGCGGCCGTGACCGGCCGGTGCATGGTCGTGGCGGAGCCGAAGCCCATCAGATCGCGCAGATAGGGGGTCTTCTCCGTGTGGACGGAGACGAAGCCGTGCCGCTCGTACAGCGCGCGGGCGCGGGGATTGACGTCGATGACGTCCAACCGGATGCGGCGGCAGCCTGCTTCGGCGGCCACGGCCGCGATCTCGCGCAGGAGGAGGCCGCCGATGCCCGTGCCCCGGTGCTCCGGGGCGACCGCGATGCCGTCCATCACCAGCTCACGGTCGGCGGGCCGGCGTTCGAAGAGCGCGAGGAGGGCGAGGCGGGGCAGCCCGCGCAGTAGCCCGTACGCCGCGAGGACGTCCGCCGCGCCGCCACCGGTGAGCCCGCGCCCGTCGAGCTGGTAGCCCGCCACGCCCGCCACCTCGCCGTCGACGAGCGCGGTGACGCCCCGGTCGAGGTGGAGGTGGGCCGCGAGGAAGGCGCGGGCCTTGTCGGGGGGATTCAGGGCGGCGCCGAGCTTGCGCCCGAACGCCTCCCAGTACAACGCGGCGACCCTGGCCTCGCTGCCCTCGGGCACGCCACGGTGCACCACCGGCCCCGTGTCCGCCGGCCCTGTGTCCATCGGTCCTCCTCCGTCGGGCTCTGCCTTCGAGCTTGCGCTATCGATAGTAATACGTTCATTCTCGATACGAACGTTTTTGAATCGATAGATACGGGGGAAGGGCATGACACTGCAAGCGACGGCGGCAGAGCGAGGCGCCGGGGATCCGGGACCCGGGGGCGGTGCGCGGCTCGCGCACGTCGACGCCCTGCGCGGGTTCGCCCTGTTCGGCATCCTCGTCGTCAACATCGGCTACCTGGCATCGGCCTACCACGGTGTGGGTCTGGCGGACCCCGGCTTCGACTCGCCGCTCGACAGCGCGGTCCGGTGGTTCGGCACGGTGTTCTTCGAGGCCAAGTTCTTCCTGCTGTTCTCGTTCCTCTTCGGGTACAGCTTCACCCTGCAGCTCGACTCGGCCGAGCGCGGCGGCGTCCGCTTCGCCCCGCGCTTCCTGCGGCGCCTCGCGGGCCTGTTCGTCCTCGGCGCGCTGCACGCGGTCCTGCTGTACCCCGGTGACATCCTCACCACGTACGCCGTCCTCGGTCTGATCCTGCTCGCCGCCCGCCGTGTGCGGCCCCGCGCCGCAGTGCGTACCGCCGTGATCCTGCTCGCCGTCACCGCCGCCCTGTACCTCCTGCTCGCGTGGGGCGTGCATCTGGCCGGCGACGCGGGGGCCGATCCGGGTGCCGCCGCCGAGGCCGAGCGGGCCATGCGGGAGCTGCGGGGCGGCCCCGGCGCGGTGATCGGGGAGCATCTGGGGCAGCTGTCCGAGTTCGTGTTCGTGCTGATCCTCTTCCAGGCTCCGGCCGCACTGGCCGCCTTCTTCCTCGGATTCGCCGCCGGGCGGGCCCGGGCACTCGGGGACCTCGCCCGTCATCGCGGGACCCTGATCCGGCTCCAGTGGGCGGGTTTCACGGTCGGGCTGCTCGGCGCGGTGATCTACGCGCACGCGAACCTGGTGGCGTCGGACAGTGCCTACCAGGCCCTCGCCGTCGCGGTCGACGTCCTGACCGCGCCGCTGCTCGCCGCCGCGTACGCCGCCACCGTGCTCCGGCTCGCCCAGGGGCGGTTCGGGAAGCGGACGGTGGCCGTGCTCGGGCCGGTGGGCAGCATGACGCTGACCTGCTATCTCGCTCAATCGCTGGTCTGTGCACTGCTGTTCACCGGGTACGGGGCGGGCCTGGTGGGGCGGGTGCCGCCGTCCGGGGTCCTCGCGATCGCGGTCGCGCTCTTCGCCGCACAGGCCGTCGCGAGTCGGTGGTGGCTGCGGCGCCACCGGTACGGCCCGGTCGAATGGCTGCTGCGGGCCTGGACCGCGCTGACGTGGCCGCCCCTGCGGCGCGCGGGGGCGTCGCAGGCCTCGGAGGCGGCGCAGGGGTGAGGGGGCGGGGGTAGGGGCGGGGCCGGCCGACCCCTGGACGTCTCCCGGGCGATGCGGTTAGCTGCACTTGCACCTAATCAATAAGTTGCATAAGGAGCTGTCATGCATCCGTTCCGTACCGCCGTCGAGAACCGGGACCACGCCGCCATCGAGGCCCTGCTCGCCGAGGACGTGGTCTTCACCAGCCCGGTGGCCTTCCGTCCGTACCCCGGCAAGGCCATCACCGCCGCGATCCTGCGCGGAGTGATGCGCGTCTTCACCGACTTCACGTACGTCCGGGAGATCGGGAGCGACGACGGCCGGGACCACGCCCTCGTCTTCACCGCGAAGGTCGGCGACATGGAGATCAACGGCTGCGACTTCCTCCACTTCGACGAGGAGGGAAGGATCGACGACTTCATGGTCATGGTCCGGCCGCTCTCCGCCGCGCAGGCGCTCTCCGCCGCCATGGGCGCCCAGTTCGACCGCATCAAGGAGGAGGCCTTCGCCGCGTCCGCCGCGGGTACGGCCCCCGAGGGCGAGCGGTGAGCGGCGCGGACTTCGACGCCGTCGTCATCGGCGCGGGCAACGCCGGGCTCACCGCAGCCGCCACCCTCCAGCGGGCCGGCGCCCGCACGCTGCTCGTCGAGCGCCACAGCGTGCCCGGCGGCTGCGCGACCTCCTTCCGCCGGGGCCGGTTCGAGTTCGAGGTGGCGCTGCACCAGCTCTCCGGCATCGGCGCCGAGGGCCAGGCGTTCACGCTGCGGCCCCTCTTCGACGAACTGGGCATCGGCGACCGGCTGACCTGGGTCGGGGAACCCGACCTCTACCGCACGGTCGTGCCCGGCTCCTTCGACGTGACCCTGCCGGCGGACTGGGAGGGCGCGACCGCGACCCTGGAGGCGCACTTCCCCGGCAACCGCGCCCGCATCGAACGGTTCTTCGCCCTCGTGCGGGACCTCACCTTCTGGCAGATCGCCGCGATGCGCGGCACCCCCGCCGACCAGGTGGACGAGCTCCTCTTCCGGCACGGCCTGCGGCCCGCGCGGGACGTCCTCGACGAGCACTTCGAGGACGAGCGCCTCAAGGCGGTCCTCGCCTCCTACTGGGGCTACCTCGGCCAGCCGCCGTCCCGGCTGCCCTTCCAGGACCTGGCCCTTGTCCTCTTCGCGTACCTGGAGTTCAAGCCCTGGCACCTCCGCGGCGGATCGCAGGCGATGTCCAGCGCGATCCTCGACGCGTTCCTGGAGGCCGGCGGCGACGTGCGGTTCCACACCGCGGTCGACGCGATCCTGACGCGGGGCGGGAAGGTCGCCGGCGTCCGCCTCGACGACGGCCAGGAGGTGAGCGCGACCGATGTCGTCTCCAACGCCTCCCTGCCCCTCACGTACGGCATGCTCGACGGCCTCGACATCCCCGGCGCCGTCCGCGCCGACCTCGCCTCCCGTCGGATCGGGGTCTCCGGCTTCGTCCTGCACATGGGCCTCGACGCCGGCCCGGCGGAACTCGGCTTCACCACGAGCACCACCTTCGTCAACACCGACCTGGACGCCGACCGCACGTCCGCCTCCTGGCGTACCCGCGAACCGGCCCGGGGCATCTGCGTCACCTCGTACGACGTGGAGCCGATCGGCTTCGCGCCCCGCGGGGCCACCCACGTCAGCCTCATGACCCTCCAGTACGGCTCCGCCTGGGACGGCGTCGAACCCGCCGCGTACGCCCGGGAGAAGTTCGCCTACGCCGAGACACTGCTCGACCTCGTCGAGACCGTCACCCCCGGCATCCGGGGCGTCATCGAGGAGGTCGACGTCGCCACCCCGCTCACCATGAGCCGCTACCTGGGCCACCCGGGCGGGGCGATCTACGGCTACGACCAGGACGCCACCGAGAGCTGGCAGTTCCGCGACAGCGAACTCCGCCCGCACGTGCCGGGCCTCCACCTCGCCGGATCCTGGTCCGGCATGGGCGGCTTCCAGCCCACCCTCGAAGCGGGCGCGCGCGTGGCCCGGCGCCTGCTGCGGTCCAAGGCCGCCTGAAGTGACCCGGGAGACACCTGTGACGCCTCATCACCTCACCGCGCGCTTCGCCGGCGCGGACCGCATCCGGGACGAGATCGCGGCCCGCCCGGCCGACGCCGCCGACCACGCCGCGCGGACCCGCCGCACCATCGACGCCTACCACCCGCGCCGGCTCGACCTGCGGGTCGACCGCGTCGTCGACGAGACGCCGAGCACCCGCACCTTCCGGCTCCGCCGCCCCGACGGCACCGACCTGCCGCCCTTCCTCGCCGGGCAGTACGTCGGAGTGTTCGCGGACGGGACGAACCGGCCGTACGCGATCTCCTCCAGCCCGGCCGACCTGAGCCACTACGACCTGACCGTGCGCCGCGTGCCCGGCGGGCGGATCAGCAACCACCTGCTCGACACCCTCGCCACCGGTCACACCCTGACGACCACCGGTCCCCAGGGCACCTTCCACCACAACCCGCTCTTCCACGGCGAGGACGTCGTCTTTCTCGCGGGCGGCTCCGGTGTCGCACCCGCGATGAGCATGGCCAGGGAGATCGCCGACCGGGGCCTCGACCGGCGCTTCCATCTCCTCTACGGCTCCCGGTCCCTCGACGACGTCCTGTTCCGCACGGAGCTCGACGCGCTCGCCGCCGACCGTCCCGGCATCCGCGTCCACCACGTCCTCCAGGAACGGGACCCGCGTTGGCAGGGCCCCACCGGACTGCTGACCGCCGCACTCGTCACGGAGCTCGCCGGGCCCCTCGACGGGCGGATGGTGTACGTGTGCGGGCCCCAGGCCCTCTACCCGTACGCCCTCGGTCAGCTCACCGAGCGGCTCGGACACCCGCGCCGCCGGATCCGCTTCGAGGCCAACGGCGCCCCCGCCGATCCCACCCGGCAGCCGCACTGGCCGGCCGGTGCCGACCCTGCGGAGCAGGTCACGGTCGCCGCCCGCGGCACGGCCTTCCGCACCCCGAGGGGCCGCCCCCTCCTGGACGCCCTGGAGGACGCCGGCGTCCGCCCCGAGTCCGCCTGCCGCTCGGGCGAGTGCGGCCTGTGCCGGGTCCGCGTCCTCAAGGGCGAGGTCCACCACGCGGACGAGGCCCGACTCCGGCTCTCCGACCCGGACTCGGGGTACGCGCACGCGTGCGTCGCGTATCCCCTGACGGACGTGGAGCTGGACGTGTGAGGCGGAGAGGAATCCGGCGGGCGTGGCCGTACGTACGCACATCGGTCGTCCGTACGAGGGGAAGTGGCTCGAACATTCACCGATTCAGGTGACAGCGGCCGAGGCGAAACGTCCCTCCCGGAAGGCGGACGTCCACGCTCGAAGCGACACATGGAGCCACCCTGTGGAGCGCCCGATGCAGCTGATCCCCCGTCATGACCCCTACATGGCCGTCCGCTCGACCGGCGGCGCCACCGTCGCCGCCCTCCGGGGTGAACTCGACCTCGTCCTCGTACGGCACCTGCGGCCCGAGCTCGACGCCCTCGTGCGGGAGTCCGACGCCCTGACCGTAGACATCCGGCGCCTCACCTTCTGCGATGCCACCGGGCTCGGCCTCCTCGCCCACTGCGCCGTGCGCACCCGGCAGCGGGGGGCGCGCTGGCGGCTCGTCTGCGACCAGCCGTGGATCCTCCGGCTCATCCGCCTGACGGAGCTCGACGACGTCCTGAGCCCGGAAGGGCCGTCGGAAAGGGATCCGGAAAGGGATCCGGAGGGGGAGCCGGAGGGCGAGACGCCGTGGGTGTTCCCGGAAGGGTGGGACGTGGGGGCGTCGGGCGGGCTGCCGGGCGGGCTGCCGGAGATGGCGGCCCCTCACTGGGATCCGGCGGGCCCCCTGCTGTCCGAACCCGGTGTGACGAGACCCGTCTCGTAGGCCGCGATCACGGCCTGTGCCCGGTCGCGCAGCCGGAGCTTCGACAGGATGCGGGCGACATGCGTCTTCACCGTCGCCTCGCTCAGCCGGAACCGCTCGGCCAGTTCGGCGTTGCTGTGACCGCGCGCAAGGGCCTCGAAGACCTCCAGCTCGCGCGGGGTCAGCGTGGCGAGTTCGCGGTGCGGGGCGGCCGATCGTCCGTCGGACGTGGCGAAGCGCTCCACCAGACGACGGGTGATCGCCGGGGCGAGGAGCGCGTCGCCGGACCGGACGAGCCGCACCGCCGCCGTCAGATGCTCGGGAGTCACGTCCTTGAGCAGGAAGCCGCTCGCGCCCGCGCCGAGCGCCGCGTACACGTACCGGTCGAGGTCGTAGGTGGTGAGGACGACGATCCTGGGCGCCTCCGGCTCGTCCGCCCCGCCCGCCTGCCCGGCCCTGTCCGCGAGGATGCGGCGCGTGGCCTCCAGGCCGTCCGTTCCGGGCATCCGGATGTCCATCAGGACCACGTCCGGCCGGGTCCGCCGCACCGCGGCCACCGCCGCGTCACCGTCGGCGGCCTCCGCGACCACGTCGATGCCGTCGGCGGCGAGGATCATCCGGAAACCGGTCCGGACCAGGGCCTGGTCGTCGACGATCACCACCCGCGGAGCGTCGGTCCTGCGCGGAGCGTCGGTCACGGAGCCTCCCACGGAATCACCGCCCGGACCTCGAACCCACCGTCCGGGCCCCTGCCCGCCCGCAGCGTACCGCCGTAGACCGCGAGCCGTTCCCGCAGTCCGAGCAGGCCGTGACCACCGCCCGGGAGCGGGGCCCGCCGCTCGGGACCCCGTTCCCGGGAGGTGCCGGGGCCGGGAGCGCCCGTGTCGGAGACCTCCACGCGGAGCAGCTTCGGCTCGTACGCCACGGTGACCGAGACCCGCGCGCCCGGCGCGTGCTTCACCACGTTCGTCAGCGCCTCCTGCACCACCCGGTAGGCGGCGAGGTCCACCCCGGCCGTCAGCGCGACCGGTTCGCCCTCCACCGTCACCTCCACCGGCACCCCGGAGGCCCGCACCCGGTCCGTCAGCTCCGTCAGCCGGTCCAGGCCCGGCTGCGGGGCGAGGTCCACATCGGCGGCCGGGTCGGGGCCGTCCGCGGCCATCGTGAGCAGCCCCATCACGTGCCGCAGCTCCGACATCGCCGTCCGCCCCGCCGCCTCCACCGCGAGCATCGCCTCGCGGGCCAGGTCGGGGGAGGCGGCGAGGACCGTGCGCGCGGCGCCGGCCTGGATCGTCATCATGCTCACGTTGTGGGTGACCACGTCGTGCAGCTCCCGAGCGATCCGGGACCGCTCCGCCTCCACCGCCCGCCGCAGCTCGGCCTCCCGCTCGGCACGCAGCGCCCGCTCCCGCTGGCGCCACAGGTGGACGCCGTGCGAGGCGAGGGCGATGGGCAGCAGGACGAGCAGGGGTACGAAGCCTTCGTCCACGTCCGGTACCAGGGGAAAGACCGCGTACAGCACCACGCCCGCGACGAGGGAGACCATCACCGCCGTGCGGTGCGGGCTGTACATCGCCGCGCTGTACGCCGCGACCAGACCCGACGCGAAGGTGACCGTGGTCGCGTCGGCGGCGACCTGGCCCTGGTGCAGGAGCACCGTCGCGCCCATCACCACCCAGTAGACGGTCAGCGGGAAGCGGCGGCGCAGCACCAGTGGCAGCGCCGTCAGCGCGGCCGCGAGCAACTCCCAGGCCTCGGCCGGGGGAAGCAGATACTCCACGGCCCCGGGGCGGGGAACCGCCGGGATCTCCGGGGGGAGGGGCGGCACGGGCGCCGGGATCGACGGCGGCACCGGGATCGTCGACGGGATCTCCGGCGGTGACGGGACCACCGGCGGTACCGGCATCACCGGAGGCACCGGGAGGAGGAGCGGAGTGTCGCTCGGATCCGGATGGACGTCCACGTACGAGCGGTTCAGATCACCCACGATCGTCGTGATCGCGAGCGCCAGGGCGAGCAGCCCGTCGGTCACCCACGTCCAGCGGGACAGCGGGGGCGGCGCACCGGAGGTCCGGGGGCCGCGCACCCGGTCGACGAGTTCCTCGTACCAGCTCACCGGGGCAGTCTGCCAAGGCGGGGGAGCGGGCGGATCAGCCCGGGGGACCAGGGCGCCGCTCCCGGGGAGTACATCGCACGGATGACGTGACCGCGCCTCCACCGCGGACGGTACGGAGCTTCGGCACCGCGACCGACGCGCCCGTGACGGGGCCGCTCCTAGCGTCGGTACGGCGTGGGCACGGCCGACGGGATCCCCGCCGGGAGCCGGCCGGCCGCGCTCCCTTCGTCGCCGTTTCCCGCACCCCGCACCCCGCACCCCGAGCCCTGGAGGGCCCATGACCGGACCCGAGCCCCTGATCGAGCTGATGGACGTCGGGAGGACGTACGACGACGACCGGGCCGCACTGTCCGGGCTGACCCTGCGTGTCGCACGGGGCGAGGCGCTCGCCGTCCTCGGTCCCTCCGGCAGCGGCAAGTCGACCCTGCTCAACCTCCTCGCCGGCCTCGACCGGCCCACCACCGGGCAGGTGACGGTGGACGGACTGCGCGTCGACCGGCTGAACGAGACCGCCTCCGCCACCTACCGGCGCAGCCGGATCGGGATGGTGTTCCAGTTCTTCAACCTCCTCGACGACCTCACCGTGACCGACAACGTGCTGCTCCCGGCCCAGCTCGCCGGGATGCCACGGGCCCGGGCGGCGGCGCGGGCCGCCGAACTCCTGGAGCGGCTCGGCGTCGCCCGGCACGCGCGCGTGCACCCCGGCCGTCTCTCCGGGGGCGAACGGCAACGCGTCGCCGTCGCGCGGGCCCTGATGAACCGGCCGCCGCTGCTCCTCGCCGACGAGCCGACCGGAGCGCTGGACACCGCGTCCGGCGCGGACGTCCGCGATCTCCTCCGGGAGCTGAACTCCGAGGGGCAGACCATCGTCCTGGTCACCCACGACCTGGCGCTCGCCGAGGCCTGCGCGACCCGCACGATCGAACTCGTCGACGGCCGCGTCGCCCGGGACGTCGTGGCGGTGACCCGATGAGCGGCGGCGGCCCGGGAGAGCGCGCGCCGCGCGGCGGCGCGCGGGGCCGGTCGTCCGGTGGCGCGCTCGGCCGGGTCGTGCGCGCGGGCGTCGGGCGGCGGCGTACCCAGACCGTGGTGATGGTGTTGACCACGCTGCTGTCCGTCGCCTCCGCCGTCCTCGCGGTCGGCCTCCTCGTCGCCTCGGGCGCCCCGTTCGACCGGGCCTTCTCCCAGCAGCGCGGGGCGCATCTGACCGTGCGGTACGCCGGTTCGGCCGGGAGCACCGAGGACTGGCCGGCCGCGACGGCGCGCGCGCCCGGAGTCGCCGCGGCCGCCGGCCCGTTCGCCCTCGTCTCCGTACGCCTCCGTACGGAGGGTGTGGAGGCGCCGCCCGGTTTCGAACCGCCGCCCCTGACGGTGGTCGGCCGGGCGTCCGCCGACGGGCCCGTGGACGCGGTGGCCCTGGTGGAGGGCCGGTGGGCGGCGGCTCCCGGTGAGGTCGTCCTGGAGCGGGGGTCCCGCCCGCCGGGCGCCGGCGTGGGGACGCGCCTGACCGCCGGGGGTGCGGTCCTCACCGTGGTCGGCATCGCCGGGTCCGCCGGGGAGAGCGCCGACGCCTGGGTCGTACCGGCGCAGCTCACGATGCTCGTGGGGGAGCGGCCGCCCGCGTTCCAGATGCTCTACCGGCTCACCGCCGCCGGCACGCGCGCGGAGGTCGCGGCGGGCCGCGACGCGATCGTCGCCGCCGCCCCGGCGGGTGCGGTCGTCGGAGCCCGGTCGTATCTCGACGTCCGTGAGACCGCCCAGGAGAACACGGCGGCCTTCGTGCCCTTCGTGACCGCCTTCGCCCTCCTCGGACTCGCGATGTCGGTCCTGGTGATCGGCATCGTCGTGAGCGGCGCCGTGGGCGCCGCGACCCGCCGGATCGGCGTCCTCAAGGCACTCGGCTTCACCCCCCTCCAGGTCGGACGGGCGTACGTGGCGCAGGCCCTGATCCCGGGTTCCGTGGGGGCCCTGCTCGGCGTCGCCCTCGGCAATGTGCTCGCCGTTCCCCTCATGGCCGAGGTGGCGGAGACGTACGGGACGACGGCGGTCCTCATCCCGCTCTGGGTGGACGTCGTGGTCCCCGCGGGCGCCCTCGCGGTGGTGGCCGCGGCCGCCTTCGGCCCCGCGCTGCGTGCCGCCCGGATGCCGACCGCGGCGGTGCTCCGCCTCGGCGCGTCCGCCGCGGGCGGGCGTGGGCTGCGGATCCGCGGCCTGTTCGGGCGGTTGCCGCTGCCGCGCCCCGTGACCCTCGGCCTCGCCGCGCCCTTCGCGCGCCCGGCGCGCGCGGCGAGTACGGCCGCAGCGGTGGCCTTCGGGGCCCTCGCGGTGACGTTCGCGATGGGACTCGGGAGCACGCTGGTCGCGGTGAAGACCGACGGGGATCCGGACAAGGGCGGCGACGTCACCGTCCGCACCGTGGCACGGCCGGACGACACCGCGCCGGATCAGCCGGGTGCCGGGGACGGCGGACCGGGAGGGCCTCTGCCGGGAAAGCCGGCCGACCCGGCCGCGGTGGCTGCGGCGATCGCCGCGCTCCCGGGGACCGACTCCGTGTACCGGACCGCGCAGACCCAGGTGGAGGTGGCGGGGCTCAAGGGCGGCGCGCCGCTCGTCGCGTACGAGGGGAACACCGCCGGCAGCCCGCACACGATGGTCTCCGGACGATGGTTCGGAGCCGCGGGCGAGGCGGTGGCCCCGACACGGTTCCTCCGGGCGACGGGGGTCCGCGTGGGGGACACGGTCACCCTGTCCGAGCAGGGGCGCACCGCCCGGGTGCGGATCGTGGGCGAGGTCTTCGACCTGGGCGGCGACGGCATGACCCTGCGCAGCGGCACCACGTCCATCGCCGCGCTGCAACCTCCCTACATGCCGCCGGACTTCGCCGTCACCCTCGCCCCCGGCACGGACCCCGCCGACTACGCCGAGCGGCTTGACGCCGCCGTCTCCCCGCTCGGCGCGGAGGCCGCGGTCACGGAGGCGGGGAAGTCGAGCGTCATCCGGGCGATGCAGGCCCTGATCGCCATGCTCACGCTGATGCTGGTCGTCGTCGCCTGCCTCGGGGTGCTCAACACGGTGGTCCTCGACACCCGCGACCGCGTCCGGGACCTGGGCGTGTACAAGGCGCTCGGGATGACCCCGCGGCAGACCGTCGCGCAGGTCCTCACCTCCGTCGGAGCCATCGGCCTGGTGGCGGGCGCGGTCGGGGTGCCGCTCGGCGTGGCACTCCACCGCCAGGTCATGCCGGCCATGGGCCGCGCGGTCGGCACCACGATTCCGTCCGCCGACATCGACGTCTACGGCGCGCCCCTGCTGGCGCTTCTCGCGACCGCCGGCGTGCTGATCGCGACGGCCGGCGCCCTGCTCCCGGCCGGCTGGGCGGCCAGGGCCGCGACGGCGCGGGCCCTGCGGGCGGAGTAGCGGAGCAGCGGAGGGGGTGGGGCCGGGCCCTCGCGGTACCGTCGGACGCATGTCTGACGTCCGGTTGACCACGCCCTCCTTCCTCGTGCTGGGCATCATCGACAAGCTGGGTGAGGCCAGCCCGTACGACGTGAAGGTCGAGGCCGCGCGGACCGTGGCGCCGTTCTGGTCCATGCCGCACGCCCAGGTCTACGCCCAGTGCGACCGGCTCCTGGAGGCGGGGCTGCTCTCGGAGGTCAGGCAGTCCGGCGGCCGGAACCGGCGCCTGATGAAGCTCACCGACGAGGGCACGGAGGCACTCCGCGGCTGGTTGGCCGATCCCGCCTTCGTCCCGGTCGAGGCGCGCGAACGCGGCATCCTCAAGCTGTGGTTCGGGGCGAGCCCGCGCGTCCACTCCCCAGTGCAGATCGAGGAGCACCGGCGGACCCTGGACGAGTACGAGGAACTCGCGGGCGAGGTGGGTGAGTTGCTGACGCGCGGGCAGCGCGAGGCCTTGGAGTTCGGTATCCGGTACGAGCGGATGATGGTCGATTTCTGGCACTGGGTCGAGAGCCGCGAATCCTGATTCCGTCCGCGAGTCCCGATTCTTGTTACTGACCGGTTGACCCCGGCGGTGCCCCGCCCTACCTTCCTCCATAGTCCAGAAAGGACTATCGCGGCGGTCCGGCGCCGTGGACGGTGGAGGGGGATGCGCCGTGGGACGTTCGACGAGCACGGATACGAGCACGGATACGAGCACGGATACGGGCGGGGGTACGGGCGGGGGTACGGACACCGGCACCGGTACGGGCATCAGGTGGGGGCAGGTGTCCGCCGTCGCCGTGACGGTGGTCTGCCTCGTGTACGCGCCGATCGCCATGACCGAACTCTGGCCGTACGCCACACCCGGAGCGCCCGCCATCGGCGAGTGGCTCCTCGGCCGGTCCGTGTCCGCGGAGTTCGTGGCCGACGCCGTCCGCGACCGGATGGGGCCGTACACCCGCAGCCTGGTCCCGCTGATCGTCCACTCGGTCCTCGGCGGCCTCCTGATGCTGCTCGGCCCGGTGCAGCTGCTCTCGGCGGTACGCCGCCGCATCCGGCTGCACCGCGTCCTCGGAACCGTCTTCGCCGGCACGGTGTACGTGTCGATGGCCGGCGCGGCGCTCTACCTCCTGCGCACCCCGCCGGCGGAGGCCTTCAGCGGCGCCGCGTTCTGGATCGTCCTCGCGACGATCCTGGTGGGCACGGTGGGCAGCGTGACCTCCGGAGTCCTCGCCGCGGTGCGCGGCTTCCCGGACCTGCACCAGCGCTGGTTGCTGCTCTGCTACGGCTTCCTGATGACCGCTCCGCTGCTGCGGCTCGAATGGGGCGCGCTGCCCGCGCTGTACCCCGGCCTCTCCCTCCAGGACGTCAACCGCGTCGCGATCATGCACCTCGGCGCCCTCGTCGCGTTCGGCGCGCTCCTGGCCTCCCGGGCCCTCGACCGACGGGCCGAGGTGCCCGGCCTGGCCGGCACATGGGCCCCCGGCCCGGTCCTCGTCGCCGCCCACGTCCTCGGCGCCGCGGGCCTGGGCTGGATCACGTACGCCCTGCTCGACCAGGGGACGCAGGGGCGACGGCTGTTCGTCGCGTACCTCGTCCCGTACGTGCTGACGTACGCCGTCATCGCGGTCCGCGCGACGCGCGCCCGCGGGCGGGGAGCGGTCTGGGCGCGCGAGGAGTGGCGGCTGCACCTGGCGGCCCAGTGCCTGGCGCCCGCCTTCTCGGCGGTCACCGTGCCCGTACTGGAGCGGACGATGGGCCTGGACCGGCTCACGTCCTTGATCGCGGGAGTCGGCATCGGCGCGGGAATGCTGTCGTACGCGGCGGTCACGGTGGTGAGTCTGCGGATCCTGCACGGCCGCGAAGTTCTCAGAAGACAGGGGGAGTTCACAGGTGATCCGCTGGTCCCACCCGGTCCGGCGACCGCGAATCCGGTCGGTGCCGGTGCCGGCGGTGTCGGAGCGGAGGGGAGTAACTGATGGCCGTCCAGAAGGAACTGTCGCCCGGCATCGTCGTCCTGAGCGCCGTCGTGGGCGGCATCAGCGTCACCAGCGGCGCCCTGCTCACCGTGACGAGCCTGTTCGGGTACGCGGCGGGCGCCTGGGTGTCCCCGGAGGCGCTGAGCCCCGGGCTCATCGGAGCCGCGATGGCCGGAGTGGCCCCCGCGCTGTTCACGATCGGGCGGGCGCGCCTCTGGGAGGACGTGCGGAGCCTGGTGCTGCCGCTGGTGATCGTGCTGGCAGGCCTGTTCACGGTGAGCCTGCTGAACGGCGGCTCGCTCCAGGCGGCCGAGGGCGGGCCGCTGTTCCTCGCCCTCTTCAGCCTCGGCTGGGTCGCCGTTCTCGGACTGCTCGCCCTCGGAGCGGTGGGCTGCCTGGTCGCGCAGTACCGGAGACCCGCGGGGCCCGCGGGCGCGGCGCCGCGGCAGCCGGTCGTACCGCTGCCCGCCTGGTCGAAGCCGCCGCTCGCCGTCGTCGGCTCGGGATGGTTCGGCATCGGCGGGGGGCTGCTCGCCTTCCCCGACTTCTGGGGCGCGCTCGTGCCCTGGACGGTGAACCGTGCGGACGCGCAGGGCCTCGGTGTGTGGGCGCTCGCGCTGGGCGTCGGTGTCCTCGGCGCGCTGGCCGAGGACGACCTGACCCGCATCCGACCGGCGCTGCGGGCCGTCCCGCTGGTCGCGCTCGCCACGGCGGTCGTCCTCGCGGTCCACTTCCGGTCCGTCGACTGGACCTCGGGTCCGGGCGTCTCACTTCTCGCGCTCGTCACCGGGCTCTTCACGACGGGAGTCTCGGGCCGGTGGCTGCTCTCGCGAGCCGACCGCCGAAGCGCTGCCCTGCCCGACACCCCGCTCGCTGCGGTGCCCGACTCCGCGCGCGCTGCCGTGCCCGACTCCGTGCCCGAACCCCCGCTCGCTGCCGCGCCCGACGCCCGGCCCTCGCGGGCGGACGACGACGCCTAGGGCACGCCGGGAAGCCGGACCGTGACGAGGAGGCCGCCGGTGGGGCGGGGGTCGAGGTCGAGGGAGCCGTCGTGGGCGCGGACGACGCTGTGCACGATGGCCAGGCCGAGGCCGACGCCGGCGTGTTCGTCGGTGCGCACGCGGTCCGCGCCCCGCCGGAACGGTTCGGTGAGGGTCGGTACCAGGTCCGGTGGGAGCGCAGGGCCCGTGTTCTCGACCCGCAGCACGCTCGTGGCGCCGTCCGTCCCGCCGCCGTCCGTCCCGGTGTGGACCGTCTCGGTGTGGACCGTCACGGTGCCGCCGGCGGGGACGTTGTGGACGACGGCGTTCTGGACGAGGTTCGTCACCATCCGCAGCAGGAGCTCAGAGGAGCCGCTGGTCCGGGCCGCGCCGCCGGTGACGCCGAGCGTGATCCGGCGCTGCTCGGCGAGGGGGAGCAGCGTTTCGGCGGCCTCCTCGGCGAGGAGGGAGAGGTCGACGTTCTCCCGGGTGAAGGCGCCGGTGTCGCCGCGGCTGAGCAGCAGGAGGGCCTCGGTGAGGTCGATCGCCCGCGTGTTGACCGCCTGCAGGCGTGCGACGAGCTCCTCCCGGTCGCGGGTGGGGTCCTTGCGGGCGACGTCGAGGAGTGTCCGCGAGATCGCCAGCGGGGTGCGCAGTTCGTGGGAGGCGTTCGCGGCGAACCTGCGCTGTTCGTCGACGTGCGACTCCAGTTTCTGGAGCATCGAGTCGAACGCGTCGGAGAGTTCACGGAACTCGTCCTGGCGGCCCTTCATCCGGATCCGGTGCGACAGCGACCCGTCCCCGGCCCTCCGTGCCGCGTCCCTGATCTGGCTGAGCGGTGCGAGCATCCGGCCGGCGAGGAACCACCCCCCGACGAGGCCGAACACGAGGAGGCAGGCCATCGCCACGGCGGCAGCGGGGAAGAAGGTGCGCACCAGGAGCCAGCGGTTGGGCGAGACCCCGAGCAGGCCCTGCGGGTTGTCCGGCACGTAGCGCAGCAGGAATCCCCACACCACGGCCAGTAGCAGCGCGCCGGCGACGGCGAGGAATCCGGCGTAGCTGAGGGTGAGTCTCAGTCGGGCGCTGAGTCCCCGGCGTCTATCCATGCGCAGTGCCGGGGCGGATGGTGTCGGGGCCGGTCCCGATGCGGTAGCCGACACCCGGCACGGTGGCGATGATCCATGGTTCGCCGAGCCGTTTGCGCAGCGCGGAGACGGTGATGCGTACGGCGTTGGTGAGGGGGTCGACGTTCTCGTCCCAGGCCCGTTCGAGCAGTTCCTCGGCACTGACGACCCCGCCCTCGGCTGCGACGAGGACTTCGAGGACGGCGAACTGTTTGCGGGTGAGCGCGACGTACCGCCCGTCCCGGAAGACCTCCCGGCGGAAGGGGTCGACCCGCAGGCCCGCGAGCTCGCGGACCGGGGGCCGGGCGTACGCGCGTCTGCGGTCGAGCGCCCTCAGCCGCAGGACGAGCTCCCGCAGTTCGAACGGTTTGGTGAGGTAGTCGTCGGCGCCGAGCCCGAAACCGGAGGCCTTGTCGTCGATCCGGTCGGCTGCCGTGAGCATGAGGATCGGGATGCCGCTCCCGGAGGCGACGATGCGCCGGGCGACCTCGTCGCCGGAGGGGCCGGGGATGTCGCGGTCGAGGACCGCGAGGTCGTAGGAGTGGACGCTGAGCAGTTCCAGGGCGGAGTCGCCGTCGCCGGCGATGTCGGCGGCGATCGCCTCGAGCCGTAGCCCGTCACGGACGGCTTCGGCCAGGTAGGGCTCGTCCTCCACGATCAGTACGCGCATGGCTGAAGCCTAAGAGGTCGTCTCATTCGGTGAGTCGACAGCGGATGGTGGGGGGCAGGTGACGGTGGAGAAGGCGAGGAGACCGTCTCGGCATGCCACAAGATCAGATGGCGTGCGCGGCCATGGGTGAGCTGATAGTGATCCGGCACGGTCAGACCGAGTGGAGCCTGTCGGGACAGCACGCGGGCCGGACCGACCGCGAGTCAAGGCCGGATGGGGACCTGTGGCGCGACGGTGTCGTTCCCGGCGACGCCGACCACCCGGGTGAGCACCTCGCGCAGGTGGCCGCGCGCACGGACGCGGTGTTGGACCGCATCCGTCCGCTGCTGAACGACGGCGACGTCGCCGTCGTCGCGCACGGCCACCTGGCCCGCGTGCTCACCGCGCGGTGGCTCGGCCTGGACGCGTCCGCGAGCCGACTGCTCGGCCGCCCGCATCCAGGCACTCTCAGCTTCCTGGCCGCTGAGGACGGGCAGCCCTTCATCTCCGCCTGGAACGTCCCGTAGCCGGAACCCGCAGAGTCACATCCGACACGAGGCGGGGCGGGTCCGACGGCGCGCCGGCCGTGGTGCGCCACCAGCGCCGCGAGGCCAGTGCGGCCAGTGCGGCGCCGGTGGCGTTGACCAGGACGTCGTCCACGGAGGACACCCGGTCGAGCCGGAAGACGTATTGGGCGCTCTCGACCAGGATCGAACAGCCCGCGCCGAGCGCCAGGATCCGGGGCACGGACGCCAGCGCCGCGAACCGCATCGGGGCGAAGAATCCCAGCGAGGCGAAGACCAGGAGATTGCCGACGATCCCGAGCGTCCCCATCGTGGCCAGGTCCCTCAGCGGTACCAGGCTGACCCGGGCGGGAGCGATGCCCGGCGCGGCGCCCGGCATCAAGGTCAGCCACAGGAACGGCACCGTCCCGTGGACCGTGCCCACCTCGGCCAGCGACATCCGCCACGCCGACGTGACACCGGCGGCGCGCCGCCGGAGCGCCAGCGCCCCCACCACGAGCAGGGACAACGGCACCGCGACCAGCGTCATGAGCACCACACCGTTGAACGTGTCGAAGCAGCCGTGCCAGCGCCCGGCCATGCACCGCGGAGCGGACATCATGAGCGGCCCCCGCACGACGTACAGCGCGCCCGCCAGACCGAGGACCGCCAGGCCGATGAACACGGTCCTTCGGGTGCGGCGGGGCGGGGTGGGCAGGGGTGCGCTGTGTGTCATGCCCCCATTGAAGAGGGAGGGCGGTTGCGGGGGCGTATGCGCTTTTCGATACACCCGCGATACAAGGACTCACGCCGGCACGAAGGGGAGTGCGTGAAGGGGAGTGCGTGAACCAGAGGGCGTGAACCGGCGGCGAGACGGTCCGAAATCCCCTGGCAGCGGGGTCGCGTGGGCGGGATCATGGTCGGATGAGCCAGCACGCCGAGACCGCCCCGCCCGCCGCGAACACCCCGAACCTCCCGCCCGTGGACGCGCTGATCGTCGTGGACGTGCAGTCGGCCTTCGTCACCGGTGACGGCGCCGTGCCCGCGGCCGTGCGGCTCGTCGACCGTACGACGGATCTCCTCGCGCGGGCCCGGCGGGACGGTGCGCTCGTCGTGCACCTCCAGAACGACGGACCGCCCGGGGCGGAGGACGAACCCCACACGCCGGGCTGGGAGCTCCACCACCCCGTCGAGCACGGGCCGCGGGAGCTCGTCATCCGCAAGCCGCACGACGACGGTTTCGAGGAGACCCGGCTCGGCGGCGTGCTCACCGACGCGGGTGTGCAGGCGGTCGCCGTCTGCGGCGTGATGTCCGAGATGTGCGTGCAGGCGACGGCTCGTACGGCCCTGGCGCGCGGCTATCGCGTCGTCGTACCGCACGACGCCCACGCCACCCAGGACGTTCCGGCGGCGCCCGGAATCAGCGAGGCCGTTCCGGCCGCGACGGTCTCCCGGGTCGCGGCGTACGCCCTGGGGAGCGACGCGGAGGTCACCGTACGAGCCTCCGAGGTCACGTTCACGGGCCCGGCCGCCGGCTGAGGCCCCGGGTCGCGCCGTCACTCCGGCCGGAGGGAACGCCAGATGCGGTCCGGCAGGATCCGGGCCGCCTGCCCGAGGTCCACGTCGTACGCGCCGGAGAGCCAGCGGCGCGCGGTCTCGGCGGTCGGTCCGATGACCAGCGCCTCGATCAGCGGCTCGGGAGTCGGCGCGATCTCGCCCGCCTCGACGAACGGCCGCAGCCACGCACCGATCGCGGAGAGCAGCGGCTCCTCGGCCGCCCGGATCCGCTCGGCGTGGGCGACGAGACGGCCCGAGTACGCCGAGGCGTGGATGAACAGCGCGGCGTCCGGGTGCTCCTCGGTGAACCGGAGGTACGCGGTCACCGCCGCCCGCACCCCCGTCCGGGCGGTCCTGGCACGGCCCAGGGCGGCGACGACCTCGCCGCACAACCGCTCCGTGCACCGGATGTACAGAGCGGCGGCGAGGCCGTCGAAACTGCCGAAGTGGTGGTACAGGCTGCCGAGGCTGACACCGCCGGCCGCCGTCACCGCGTTCACGGTGAACCCCTCCTGGCCGGAGTCCACGTACACCTTCAGTGCCGTGGTCAGCAGGCGCTCGACGGTGGCCTCGCCACGCTGCTGCTTAGGAGACATGGCGCACACCCTAGGGGGTATCTTGCCGATCAGGCCGGGCTCGCGACGGCCTGATCGACAAGACACCCCCTAGGGCAGCCGCAACGAGAACTTTGTTCTAGTGGCGCGGCTGCGGAGCGCCCGGGTCCGGCAGGGTCCGAAGCGGGTCGGGGGAGGGTGCGACCGGGTGCCGGAAGGGTGCGCGGTCAGCCCCGGAAGCCCTCGGGACGCTCGGGGGAGGCCGCGCCCAGCGCGTTGGTCACGGCCTCCACGCCCTCCCGGAGGCCGTAGACCGGGGTGTCCGGCTGCTGGCGCCAGGACTCGTCGATCCCGCCCGCGTCCACGGAGTCGAAGCCCAGCTCGTCGATGAGGAGCCGCACCTTCTTCTTCGCCACCGTGTCGTCGCCCGCCACGGGCAGGGCGAGCCGCTCCGGGTCGCCCGCCGGGAGCGGCCGATCCAGGATGTCCTGTGCGTAGGTGCCGTTGAAGGCCTTGATCACCGGGTGGCCGATCCGGAGCTCGGTCCAGCGGCTCTCCGTCAGGCCCTCGTCCTCGATGGCGGCGATCCGGCCGTCGCGCTCGCGGGGGTAGTAGTTGCCGGTGTCGATGACGGCGAAACCGTCCGCCGCGCCGTCGAGGAACCCGGCCGGAAGGTCGGGGACGTTCTTCAGTGGAACCGTCACGACGACGATCTCCGCGCCCCGCGCGGCCTCCGAGGCGGTGACGGCGGTGGCGCCGGTCTCCTCCACGAGCGCGGTGAGGGTCTCCGGGCCGCGGGAGTTGGCCACGGACACGTCGTGACCGAGGGCGGTGAGGCGGCGGGTCAGATTGCCGCCGATGTTGCCGGCGCCGATGATGCCGATCTTCATGGTGCTTCCTTCTGTCCGTTCCGGCTGTCTCTTCGAGCTGTCTGTTCCAGCCGCCGGAACCCGGAGTCTGTTCCCGCCGTCCGGAACCGGTCTCGAAACCCACCCCCGTGTCGCGCGCGAGCCGTCTCAGAACGTGAAAGGCAAATTGCAAATTTCTGCAATTCGATACATCCTGGTCGGGCCGTGCCCGTGGGTATCCGCCGGGCTGCGGCGACCCGCCCCGCGCACCCGCGCCCCCGGAGGACAGACCGTGCCGGTCCCGCTGTACCAGGCCAAGGCCGAGTTCTTCCGCATGCTGGGCCATCCCGTACGCGTCCGGGTCCTGGAGCTCCTCCAGGACGGGCCGATGCCGGTACGGGAACTGCTCGCGCGGATCGAGATCGAGCCGGCGGCGCTCTCGCAGCAGCTCGCCGTGCTCCGCCGCTCCGGGATCGTGACCGCGGCCCGCGAGGGATCCACCGTCGTGTACACGCTCGCCGGCGGAGACGTGACCCAGCTGATGCAGTCCGCCCGGCGGATCCTCACCGAGATCGCCCCCGGCCCGCAGACCTGCCTCCCACCCGCGCTTCCGCAGCCCGCGCTTCCGCAGTGATCGCCGTACGAGAAGGATGACGACGCACATGACGATCGAATGG
This sequence comes from Streptomyces sp. CB02980, assembly GCF_014451325.2. Taxonomy (GTDB): domain Bacteria; phylum Actinomycetota; class Actinomycetes; order Streptomycetales; family Streptomycetaceae; genus Streptomyces. The sequence continues at coordinate 248,066 of NZ_JACSCH020000008.1, forward strand.
CGTTACACCGTCCAGCAGGACCTGGGCGTACTGTCCCTGGCCGGGTTCCTCGGAGCCGACGCCGTGGGGCGGTTCACCGGGGCCGTGGGGTGGGCGGTGGCGCGGGGCACGGGGCCGGTCGTCCTGGACCTGACCCGGCTGCGGGGCTGGTCGGTCGGCGGGCAGCTCGCCGTCGCGGAGGCGGCGCTCCGGCTGCGGGCGGCGGGCCGCGCCCTCGAACTGGCCGCGATCCCCGCCGACGGCTCCCTCGTCCCGGCGGGCGAGGGCCCTCCGGTCCCGGTCCACCGCGACCTGGCCGCGGCGCTCGCCGCACACTGCGACGCGGGCGCGGAACAGCGGGCCTGGCGCAGCGACGCCTGGCCGACCACCTGATCGCCCGCCGGCGCCAGTACCGCTCACATACCGCCCACGTACGGTCCGTGCACCGCCCAAGTGCCGGATCGTCCTGGCAGGTTCCGGCCATGATCGGCCGCTGACCCGTCCCCGGTGCGATTCCGTCCCGGCAGGCGCGAGGATGGGGGCATGCTGCAGAGTGCCGGGTCGATGCGACGCGCGGGGTGGGTGCGATGAGTACGCCGCTCTACCAATTGAAGGCCGAGTTCTTCAAGACACTGGGACACCCCGTCCGCATCCGCGTCCTGGAGCTGCTGAGCGAGCGCGAGCACGGGGTCGCCGAGATGCTCCGCGACACCGGAGTCGAACCGGCGTACCTCTCCCAGCAGTTGGCGGTCCTGCGCCGGGCGAACATGGTCGTCGCCCGGCGCGAAGGCACGGCCGTGTACTACGCGCTGACGAGTCCTCAGGTGGCTGACCTGCTGATGACCGCCCGCACGATCCTCTCCGGCGTCCTCGCGGGCCAGGCGGAACTGCTGGCCGACCTCCGGGCGCCGGTACCCCGGGAGAAGACCCCCTGAGGTGTGCCCCCTTGTGCCGCGGCCTCCCATTACTGGTGCGAGGGGTGGACGCGCTGAGCACGGTGAGCGCGAGATGGTCGCCGCCCGGGCCGTCGGGATCCTCGGCCTCCCCCTGTACGCCGGCCTGGTGGAGGTGACGTCGTAGCCGAGGGCTGTCAGGAGCGCGGCGAAGGCGCCGTTGAGGTGGAAGCAGTAGCCGCCGCGCCCACGCATGATCCGGGCCACGGATTCCTCGGCGCCGATGCCCGTCGACGTCGATCATGTTCCCCTCGCTGCCCGGGCGAACGGTCAGCACGGGTCGGGCCCCGCCTCGTCGCCGCGATTCTTGGTGGCGGGCCGCCCGCATCTCAGGCAGGCTGAGCAGCATGTATTCGGTGGTGCAGAACGTGGCGATCGACTGTGCGGATGCCTATGGGATGGCGCGGTTCTGGAGCGGGGTGACCGGTTGCCCGGTGGACCCGGAGAGCGGACCGGGCGACCCGGAGACCCAGGTGATGCTCAAGGACGGCCCGGTGCTGTACTTCAACCAGGTACCGGAACCGAAGACCCTCAAGAACCGCCTCCACCTGTGCCTGCGTCCGACGACCTCGCGCGAGGAGGAGGTCGAGCGCCTCCTGGCCCTCGGAGCCGCCCTGGCCGGCGACCACCGAAACCCCGACGGCTCGGGCTGGGCGGTCCTCACCGACCCCGAGGGCAACGAATTCTGCGTCCTGCGAAGCGACTCCGACCGCGCGAAGACGCCCTGCTGAAACGGGGACGCGTTCCTGAAACGGGGACGCCTTCCAGGAACGGGGACGCGTTCCTGAAACGGGGATGCCTTCCAGGAACGGAGACACCCGGACGCCCGGTGCGGCGATGTCGCTCCGTCTGGGCGCCCCCTCAAGCCTTGCGGTCCGGCTGGATGCCCGCCAGGAGGTTGAACGCGCCCGTCAGCAGGTTGAGGGTGACCACGCCGACCACCTCCGCGATCACCCGGTCGCTCCAGCCGTGTGCCCGTACCTCGGCGACGTCCCCGTCCGACAGGGACCCCGGTTCGGCCAGGACCCGTAGCGCCAGGCCGATCAGGGCGGCCTCGCGCGGGTCGGTGGACGTGCCCTGGCGGGCCAGTTCGATGTCCGTCTCGCTCAGGCCCGCCGCGCGACCGGCCGCGCGGTGCGCCTCGGCGCAGGTGCCGCAGCCGATCCACTCCTGGACGGCGAGGGACAGCTTCTCGCTCAGGGCGCGGGGGATCTTCACCCGCTTCATCGCCCGGGAGAGGTTCAGATAGCCGTCGAGCAGGGCCGGTGAGTGCGCCATCGTCGACACCATCTCACCGACGGACCCATGTCGTTGCGCGATGTCGGCCAGCAGCTCGCCCGCCCGGCCCGGTGCCTGCTCGGGGGTGAGCGCGGTCAGTCTTCTCGTGGTCATCAAGCCTCCTCGTTATACCCGTGGGGGGTATAACGAGGAGTGGAGTCGAGACGTTCCCGTCAGCCCGTCAGCCCGTCAGCCCGTCAGCCCGTCAGCCCGTCAGCCCGTCAGCGCCAGGCGCGACGGGCCGTGGAACACCCAGTCCGGCGCGTACTCCACCTCCACCCGCGGACGCGCGCCGGGACGCAGGGCGGGCAGCCGGTCGAGCAGCATCCCGAGTCCGATCTCCGCCTCCGCGCGCGCGAGCGCCGCGCCCACGCAGTAGTGGATGCCCAGGCCGAACGCGACGTGCCGGCCGCTGTCCCGGTGGATGTCCAGCCTCTCGGGGTCGGGGAAACGCGCCGGATCCCGAAGGGCCGAGCCGAGGACCAGCTGGACGCGGTCGCCCCGCCGGACCGACCGTCCGGCAAGCGCGGCGTCCCGGTGCGCCCATCGCGTGATCATCTGGACGGGTGGGTCGTGGCGCAGGAACTCGTCCACCGCCTTCGGCAACAGGCCCGGGTCCGCGCGCAGTTCCTCCGCGACCTCCGGACGCGCGAGCAGCGCGAGCACCGCCTTTCCTATCAGCCCGGTCGTCGTCTCGTGCCCGGCCGTCAGCAGATGTACGCAGGTCGACGTCAGCGCCGTCGTCTCCAGGGGCGGATCCTCGACCGCGGCCGCCGCGAGCGCGGACAGCAGGTCGCCCCGGTCCTCCGTGCACCGCGCCGCCAGCTCCTCGCGGAAGTACGCGTCCAGCTCCGCCGCCGCACGGTCGGCCCGTGCGAGCGCGGCCGGTGAACGGTCACCCCTGGTCCCGCCCGCCTGCTGGAGCGCGAGCGCCTCCGCCCGGAACCACGGCCACCGCCCCGCCTCCACCCCGAGCAGTCCCGCCACGACGAGCAGCGGGAACGGCGCCGCGAAGCCCTCGACCAGCTCCACCTCGGTCCGCCGCGCCAGGGGCCGTACGAGCTCCTCCGCTATGTCCCGTACGCGCGGCCGCAGAGCCCGTACGGCGGGGGCGGCGAGCGGCGGGGCCACGTGGGCGCGGAGCCGTGTGTGCCGTGGCGGGTCCAGGAAGACCAGCCAGTTCTCCACGATCCGGCGGAGCGTCACGTACCCCTCGGGGATCGGTACCGCACCACCCGTCGACGGGGACGCCCGCCCGAAACCCCGGTCGGTGAGGACCCGCGCCACCTCTGCGTGGCCGAACAGGTACCAGGTCGTCGGCCCCGTCCGGCCCTCGGCGCGTGACGGGCGTACGGCGTGCACCGGGTCCGTCTCGCGGTAGTGGCGGTAGACGGGGTAGGGGTCGGCCAGATCGAGCCGCGCCGGGTCGAACGGCTCCGCGCGGCCGCCCCTCGACGCCCGGGGCGCGTTCATCCGCCCGCCCCGCCGACTCCGCCTGCCCCGCCGACTCCGCCCGCTCCGTCCGCCCCGAGGCCGGAGCCGGCGCGGGCCGTCCCCGCTCCTCGTACCAGATCCGCCAGCCGCCCCGGGTCCGCCGGTGGGGCGGTCCCTCGCCAGGCCACATGACCGTCCGGCCGTACGAGCACGAGCGGCCGCCCGTACCGCCTCGCCACCTCCTCGTCCTCGCGGCGCACCACCCGCAGCGGGACCCGGCGGTCGGCGAAGGCGCGGACCAGGCCCTCCGGGTCGCCCGGGCCGAGCGAGAGGAGGACGAACCCCGGGCCGAAGAGGTCGAGCGTCGACCGGCCGGGCCCCAGCCACACGTGCGGAGCCCGGGCCCCGGGCACGGCCGTCCGGTTCCACCAGGGATCGATGCCCGATGCGGAGGTGCCCATCGCCTCCGCCTCCGCCTCCGACTTCTCGTCCGGCACCAGCTTCTCCTCCGCGACCACCGGCGACGCGTAGCGGTGCGCGAAGTGGGCGTCGGGTGCGTCGAATTCACGTATCGGATCGGACGCCGCGATCTCCCGGCCGAGCGCGGCCCGTGCCCGCTCCCCGTCGGCCGTCGCGTCGCACAGCGCGGCGGAGAGACGCCGGTCGAGGGTCCGCCGCAGGTTGCGGTGGCTCTCCTCCAGGCTGCGCAGTGCCACCGGCCGCCGCTCGCTCTCGTACGAGTCGAGCAGACCGGGCCCGGCCCAACCCGCGAGCTCCGCCGTCAGCTTCCAGCCCAGGTCCGCCGCGTCACCCACGCCCGTGGCGAGCCCGAACCCGCCCGAGGGCGACAGCGTGTGCGCCGCGTCCCCCGCGAGCAGGACCCGCCCGGCGCGGTACCGCGACGCCACCCGGTGGGTCAGGTGCCAGGTGCAGTCCGACACCACCTCGACCGGCACGTCCGGGGCGACGGCCCGCCGGACGGCCTTCACCGCGTCGGCGGGACCGGCCGGACAGGTCAGCCGGTACAGGTCCCGCCCGTCGACCGCCCTCAACGGGTAGCGCATACCGCCCGGTTCGGTCACGAAGTAGACCAGGGCCGTGCGCCTGCCGAGGAGGGCGCCGAGCCCGGGGGCCCGGAAGAGGATGTTGCGCAGGACGCGGGTCCGGTGCCGCTCGGGCGCGTCGATCCCGCACGCCTTCCGCACCAGGGACGAGGCCCCGTCGCAGCCCACCAGGAACCGGGCGTGCACCGTCGTCCGTACCCCCGCCCCGTCCACGAGCCCGGCGCTCACCCGGTCCGGGAGCCGGGTGAACCCAAGGAGTCGGGTACCGAGCCGCACCGGCCCCGCCGGGTGGACGCCGAGCCGGGCGGTGAGCAGCGGCGCGAGCCAGTGCTGCGGGCAGATCGCCTCGGGTTCCGGGGTGTACGGGGGCGGCGGCCGCTCCCCGGCCGTGCCGAGGCTCAGCCGGTGCAGCTCATGGCCTCCGACGGCGGTCACCCAGGCGATGTCCAGGGTGTGGTCGGCCGGCCAGCCCGCACCCCGGATCGCGTCGGCGACGCCCCAGCGGCGGAACGCCTCCATCGCCCGGGGCCCGACGGTCGAGACCTTGGGGTGGGTGACCTGCCCGTTCCCCGCCTCCGCGAGCACGAAGTCCACGCCCCGGCGGGTCAGATCGAGTGCGAGCGCGAGCCCGACGGGCCCGCCGCCCACGATCAACACATCTGTCTCCACGACTCAGTTGCTCCCCTCGCCCCGAAATCCCTCGCCCCGAAAACCCTCGCCCCGAAAACCCTCGCCCCGAAATCCCTCGCCCCGAAATCCCTCGTGCTGGTGCCCCTCGTGCGCGAAGCGCTCCGCATACCAGGCCATCAGCTCCGGCACCCGGTCCGGCACGCCCTCGCACTCCCGGGCCATCGCCGCGAGGTGCCGGAACCGCATCGCGAACCCGCGCCGCGCCACATCGGGGCGCGCGATGTACGCCGGCGGCTCCTCCAGTTCGAACGAGGGGCCGGCCGTCCGCCCACGCCACCCCGACTCCAGTGGCATCAGCTGCTCGGCGAGCGGGCGCATCATCCCCGTCATCACGTCGATGGCGGCGTTCATCAGCTTCGAGCGGCGCAGACTCGCGTCCGGGCTCTCCCCGAAGTGCTGGACGATCAGCTGGAGCATCATGAAGTAACAGCGGTTGAACAGACGCATCACCTGCCGCGCGTGCGGATCGCTCACCGCCGCCCGTCCGGGGTGCCCGGGATCGAGCGTCGGATTGCGCAGCGAGGGGTACGCGGGGTGCCACGGCGTCCCCTCCCCGTGCGGGCCGTCGGCGCGCTCCGTCATCAGCAGCTCCGCGAGCCGCACGAAGGTGTCGTGATGGGACTCCGAGCCCTCCTTCTCGGTGTCCAGGACGCCGCCCTCGCCCTGCTCGGTGACGAAGTCCACGGCGAACAGCGCGCTCGACAGGTCGTCCACCTCCAACTGGTAGTCGGGGTGGACGGCGTTGACCGTCTCGCCGATGAAGAGGTGGTGCTCGCCCCCGCCCCGCCCCCGGTCGACCATGAAGAGGTCCGGGACGCGCGTCAGGCCCTCACGGATGCCCGCGTACAACTCGCTCGGCGAACCGAACGGGTTGGGCCCGTCCATCGCCCCCGTGCCGCCCGCGAGCCGCTCGGGCCGCTCGATGGCGATGAACCGCTGGAGACTTCCCAGGTGCAGCGGCTCCAGGGCGAAGTCGAGCGGCAGCGGCAGCCGGCCCGGCGTACCGAAGTCGATCTCCGGGACGTGGAAGGGCTCGCCCATCGCCATCAGGATGTTGTTGACGACCAGGAAGTGCATCATCTCCTCGCGGGCCACGTCGAAGAGACTGTCCCGCACTCCCTTGGCCAGGGTCTCCCCGCCGTCGCCGCAGGCCAGCCGGAGCTGACGCGGTGTCCACACCCCACTGCGCACGTACTCGAACCCGGTGCCGTGGGTGGGGACCGAGTAGCCCGCGTACAGGTACTGCAGGGAACTGGCGAGCTCCACCGCCACCGCCTGCCACAGTGCCGACCGCAGTTGCGCCCGTGTGGTGATCTGCGGATACGCGCGGACCGGCGAGGGCACGGTTGCCGGTGGGACCGCCGCCGCCGTGCTCTGCGCCCTCAGGTACTTGAGCAGCAGCCGCGCCTTCGGCAGGGACAGATCGCGGGTCGGCGGCATGTAGTACGTCCTGTCCTTGTTCGCCGGATCGCACATCTGCCAGATGAGCTTCGCGTAGGTCTCGACCTTGCAGCGCTCCGCGAGGCTGAACACCTCGTCGCGCATGAACGGGAACAGCTGCTCGTAGTACGCGAACACCTCGCGGTGCAGCAGCTCGAAGGTCACGTCCTGCTGGAGCACGGCGTCCAGCGGCCAGTCGTCCGGCAGCACCCGCACCGCGGCAGAGCCGGCCCACGGCCAGAAGTCCAGGGCGTCGTCGTGGTCGTAGCAGGCTTCGGCCGAGCCGGGCGCCGCCGGGTCGGTGGGCGGTTGTTCCGCGGGCTCCGCGGCGAGGAGCAGCCGCGCCGTACCGGCCCGCGCGCCGGAGACCGTGAACCAGCCGCGTCCGCACGCGTCCGTGGCGAGGCGGCAGCTCGCACCCTCCGCCGTTTCCGGAGGGTCCGTCGTGGGCTTCTCGCCGGCGGTACGGCCGGACCGGATCCGTACGATCTCCACGTCCCCGCACCGGGCGTACGGCCCCGAGGCCGCCGGGTCGAGCGGCAGGGCCCGCGGGTTGGGGTACTGGCGGACCACGACCGTGTCGAGGGGCGCCGGGCGGCCCCGCAGAAACGTCCGCACCGGCACCTCGACGGCGTGCTCTTCGCCCCGCTCGGGGTCCGGGTGCTCCAGGATCAGACATGCCTCGTCGGTCAGGACCACCTCCTCGCGCTCCCGCAGCAACACCGCGCGCGGGGTCCCGCCGCCGTCAGCCCGCACCAGGACGAGCCCCTCCGCCTCCGCGTGCTCGACGGCCTCCGGTGAGGCCGCCGGAACGGTCACCACGGAACCGCCCTCGGGCGCGCCCCCGGGCAGGAGGGCGACCAGCCGGTCGGAGTGCGCCGTCCTCAGCTCGACGGCGCCCCCGTGTCGCACGGCAGCACGGCCGGCGGAGTCGTGAGTCCGCTTCTCGAAAGGCCGGTTGAAGGAGACTCCCGCCGGGGAGATCCGTACGGTGCACGGCGCCGGTACGCCGTCCTCGTGGCTCCTGTGCGGGACGAGCAGCCGGCCCGCCGGGTACGTGCGCGGCTCGTCCGGATGCCAGGGCGCGACCGTGCCCCGCAGCCGCCACCGCCCCGGAGCGCCCCCGGTCTCCAAGTCTCGTTCCGAGGCGCCCTGTTCGAGGGTGAACTGGACGAGGATTCCGCCGCCGTCCCGTGCCTCGGCGGCGGCCTTGAGGGCCCGTACGGCGGGGGAGTCCGCCGACCCGTTCGGCCAGTCGAGTCCCTCCCCCGCCGCGATCGCGAACTGGTGGAGGGTGCGGCGCACCGGCGCGAAGCCGTGCCACCGGGGCGGCATGAAACCGGTCACCTCGCCGACGCACAGATAGCCCGCGTCGTGCGACCGTCCGTCACGCCCGAAGGCGAACTGGCCGCCCATCAGCGTCGTCGTCCACGCGGACGCGGGGTCGACGTCGAAGACCCTGGCCCGGTTCACCGTGGTGCCCAGGTACGGGTTGTAGTGCCCCCACAGGTCGACGGCGCGTCCGACCACCGGGTCCGCCGTGTCCACGGCGCCGCCGTCCTGCCGCTGCACCCCGGTCACGCGGGCGTCCATGAGGAAGTGGCCGTTCCCGGAGAAGTCGCTCCCGCGCGCCCCGCGTCCGGCCAGGTGCTCGTGGTAGGCCTCGGCGGGCTGGTCGACGTCGAACGGGCCGACGGCGGGCGGCTGTCCGGGACTCGCGTCCCCGGTGCCCGCACCCCGCAGGGCGGTATTGCGTGCCAGGTCCACCAGGCCGCAGCGGGGACCCGTCGGCAGCCGGGTCAGCGCCGTCCCGCCGAAGTACAGCCGGGGCAGGTCGAACACGCTCATGCCGCCTCCAGTCCGGCCGGCTCCACGACACCCCTGCCCGGCGCGTGCCGGGCGATCAGCGTCACGGCTTCGAGGGCCGACTCCACCGCACCCTCGATCCACGCCGGCTCGCTCGCGCAGTGCTCCCCGGCGAAGAACATCCGGTGCTGCGGCCGCACCGCCCGCCGCCGCTGCTCCTCGCACGCGGCCGCGTCCTGCCCCCAGCGGATCGTGCACCCGCCGGCCGTCCACGGATGCCTGCCCCAGGCGAGACTCGCGACTCCCCGCACCATGCCGCGGCGCAGCAACTGCGGGTGCATCCGCCCCAGTTCCTCCACCACCGTCCGGTGCCGCTGAGCGGGCGGCATCGCGCCGAGATGATCGGCGTCCTCCCCGATCGTGTAGCTGGCGAGCAGCGCCGCGCCCTGAGCGGGGTCCGTGCCTCCGTCGGTCTCGGACGGCGGGTAGTACGTCTGCCGGATGCGGCCCCCGCTGAACGAGGCACCGCCCCGGATGCCCTCCCGCTCCCAGAACGGCTCGCGGCAGTGGACGGCGACCTTCGTCGCCGGGCAGTAGTCGACCTCGCGCACGACCGCGAGCTTGTCCTCGTCGAACCCGGTGAGCGTCAGAGTCCGCAGCACGGAGAACGGCACCGTGCACAGCACGTAGTCGCAGCGCCGGACCGCCGCCGACGGCCCGCCCCCGAGGCGTACGAAGACATGGTCGGCGGCCACTTCGAAGCCGGACACGGGCTGGCCGAGCCAGATGGGCCCCCGGATCCGGGCGGCGAGCCGCTGTGCGAGCTGGTCCATCCCGCAGGCGAGCCGCACCAGTTCGGGACTGGTCTCGGTGAGGATGTCGTCGAGGAAGCTGTTCAGCCGGTCGCCGCAGCCCGCCCGGATCCCGGGGTGGGCCGCGAACAGACCGTGCACGTCTATCCGGTCCTTGGCATGGCCGAGGAGATGCGGCGACAGGTCGACGTCCTCCACCAGATCGAGGAGGTTGCGCGCCAGGTCGGCGCGGAGCCCGGCGCGCAGCCCGGGGGGTGCGACGGCGTCGACGACCGCCGCCAGCCAGGCCCCGAACACGACGGTCTCCTCGCGGTACGGGGCACCCGGCAGCGAGGCGCGGACATCGGCGATCAGGGTCCGGGGCGCGTCCCGGAGCCGTACGTGACCGGTGCTGGTCGCAAGGAAGGCGTTCTCGTCGGACAGCAGGGTGGTGAACGGCCGGACCTGGTCGGCGAGGCCCAGACGCTCCACGTAGTGCATGGTGCGGTGGTGCGCGGTGGGGATGCGCATGGCACCGAGCTCCACGAAGGGGGCGCCCTCGGACGCGCCGAAGCGGTGCGTGTGGACGCGGCCGCCGAGCCGGTGGCTGCCCTCGATGATCTCGACCCGGAACCCGAGCCGCTCCAGCTCGTAGGCGGCGACCAGGCCGGCCATCCCGGCTCCCACGACACTGACCGTGCTGTTGGCGCGGGTCCGCCGCCGGGCGCGCGGCACGTGGCGGGACTGCATGACGGTGGTGGTGTGCATGACGGTCCGACTCCCGATCGATTCAGTGCGCGGGGTGTGGGCGGGTCGGCCGGGACTCCCGTACGGCCCCGGGGTCGTCGGCGGCGATTGCAGCCAGGTAGTCGCGGAGCAGGGCGGTGCGGGCGAGCGGGGCGACCAGGCCCACGTATCCGTCGGGCCGCACCAGACGCAGGTCGTCGGGGTGCCCGAGACGGCCTGCCCCGGCGCCGTCCCACGGAGTCACGGGCAGGATCCGGACCGGGGCGGGGAACCACGCGCACGTGTCCCGGAGTTCGTCGAGGACGCCCGGGTGGGCGCGGGCGGCGTGCAGGACCAGGGTCCATCGCTCGTACCCGAGCAGCGTGTGCAGCCGGGTCGCGGCAGGACGGGTGGGGTCCGTCGGGCAGGTGGTGACCGTGACGTCCGGCATCCGCTCGCCCGCGCGCGGGCCCGAACGGCGGTGCCGGCCGGGGCGGTGCCAAGACAGGGCGCTGTCCGTGTGGTTCCGGCCCAGGTCGCTCAGCCGCAGGTCGAGCCGCCGCTGGAAGCCGCGCCGGGCCAGGGCGGCCGGCACCGTGGCCGTGAACGCCCGGAAGCCCAGCGGTGGCAGCGGCAGCTCCATGAAGTTGAACCGCATCTCGCGGATGTACCGCACGGCCAGCTGCCGTTGCTCGTCGCTGTACGTGTCGAGGAGTTCCTCGCCCGCCTGCCCGTGGTGCACGGCGGCGAGCTTCCAGGCGAGGTTGTGGGCGCCGAGGATGCCGACGTTCATGCCGTGCCCGCCGACCGGCGCCCAGGCGTGCGCCGCGTCCCCGGCGAGCAGCCCGCGCCCGCAGCGGAGCGTGGCGGCGACCCGGTCGCTGAAGCGGGCCCGGTTCAGCCAGGGGATCTCCGTGGGCCCGAGGCGCAGGTCCGGCATCCCGGCGGTCTCCGCGACCAGGTCCCGCAGTTCGCCGAGGGTGGGGGCGGCGGACAGCGAGGGATCGGGGTCGTCCCGGAAACAGAAGAAGCGGTAGCCCCCGCCGGGCAGCGGGAACACGAGCAGGGAACGGTGCGGGGCAAGGAAGATGTGGCCCCTGCCGGGCTCCTCGCCGAGCCTCCAGGTGGGGTGGGCGTTGCCCTGGACGACCTGGAGCCCGGTGCGGCGCCGGCCCTCGAACGGGATGCCGAGGCGGTCCCTGACCACGCTGGCGGTGCCCTCGCAGCCGACGATCCAGGGGGCGGCGGCCGACTCGACGGTGCCGTCCTCGTGCCGCAGGGTGAACTCCGCCCGGTCGTCGTGGACCTTGACGTCCGTCGCCTCGGTGTTCCACTCGACGCGGGTGCCGAGCCGGGCCAGTTCCTCGCAGAGGAGCCGCTCGATGTCGTGCTGCTCGATGTTGAGCGGGCGGGCGTGGGCCGACCGCGCCCAGCCGGTGGTGAGTTCTCCGAGCTGTCGGCCGCGGGCGTGGATCGTCACCACGCCCAGCTCGACGCCGTGCCGCGCGAGCGTCTCACCGACGCCCAGGGCGTCCAGCGCCTCCCGGGCCCGTGCCCAGAGCACCAGGGCTCGGGCCTCGTGCTTGGTCGCGGGTGCCTTGTCGACGATCCGGACCCGCAGCGCGAGTCGGCGCAGACCGATCGCGAGCGTGAGTCCGACCGGTCCCGCCCCCACCACGCACACGTCCACGTCTCCGGCTCCGACGCCGTGGTCCGGACCGGCCGCGTTCGACGCGTCGTCGTCGGCCCGCTCCCCGTCCCGGGCCCCGTCCGTGCCCCTGCCTGTCTCCACCCGTGTCACCCGCTCTCCGCTCGATCTCCCTGTCTTCAGCGTGCGGGCCGAAGATCACCTTCAACAGGGCGTGCGGCGGGGCGCGGGGATCATGGCGACCAGGGAGGATGACTACCTGTGCGTCATCTGGTCCGTTTGCGTGAGGTCGGCGGAATTCGGCCGTCTGTTGTACGGAGAGTCATCACCTCTGGCCGGATCATTACGCTCGGGAGTCGAGTTGTCCCCAGGTGGCGCCTATTCCGCTCCGGACCGTTCCCTCCGGGAGCACCTCTCGCGGCTCGCTCACGCCACGGAGCGTGGCCAGTTCACGACAGGGGAGGCGCTTCCTCGCGCCTCCGGGCGAAGCGCCCCGGCGTCGTGCCGACGAGCCGCTTGAACGAGCGGTTCAGATGCGACTGGTCGTAGAAGCCGGTCGCCGTCGCCACCTCCCCGGGCGGCTGCCCGTCCAGGAGCAGCCGACGGGCCCGGTCGAGCCGGCGGGCGGTCAGGTACTGGTGCGGGGCGATACCGAAAGCACCGCTGAACGCCCGTACCAGATGGGTGGGATGGGCGTGCAGGAGCAGCGCGGCCTCGTCCAGGGTCACCCCTTCGAGCAGCCGGGCGTCGAGGAGCTCGCGGAGCCGGTGGGCCACCCCGGGGTCGGCGGGCCGCGCGCGGGCGGCCGTCTGGGGCCGCAGACGGGTGCGGAGCCGCTCGCGGATGAGGGCGAGCCGGCTCTGCGCCTCCAGCTCGCCGCCCCGGCCCGCGAGGGCCGCATGCAGCTGACCGACGCGGTGGCGCAGCAGCGGATCGACGAGATCGGGCCCGTCCACCGCCGCGCCGATGAAGCTCTCGTCCAGCTGGGTCAGATCCAGATAGAGCACCCGCTTGCGGAAGCCGTGCGGGGTCGCCGGCGAGCCGTTGTGCGGCACCTGCGGCGGGAGCAGCGACACCGTGTCGCCCGGGGTGCCGTGCTCACGCCGGTCGAGGTCGTAGCGGACGGCCCCGTCGTCGACGATGAGCAGGGTCCACACGTCGTGGACGTGCATCGGGTACGCGTGCGCGGTGAAGTGGGCGTGGAAGACCTCCACGACTCCCGGCACGTGCGGGCGCCATGCCGAAACCTGCTGACCGGCCACCATGCAAGGAATGTACAAGACGGCACGCCGGGCCGGTCGGCAGTCTCGGACCATGACGACCACCGACACCGCACCCGTCCGCTTCGACACCAAGATCGCCGTAATCCTGCGGGAGGACCTGGAGACCTGGCAGCGCCTGAACGTCACCGCGTTCCTGGTCAGCGGACTCGGCACGGAGCTGCCCGAGGTGATCGGCGAACCGTACGCGGACGCCGACGGCACCCGATACCTGCCGATGTTCCGACAGCCCGTGCTCGTCTTCGAGGGGACGAAGGAGACGCTGACGGCGGCGCACGCCCGCGCACTCTCCCGCGCGCTCCCGCGGGCGGTGTTCACGACCGAGCTGTTCACCACCGGCAACGACCGCGACAACCGCGCGGCCGTACGGGCCGTGGGGACCGACGGGCTGGATCTGGCGGGCCTCGCCGTGTACGGGCCGCGCAACGCGGTCGACAAGGTGCTCAAGGGTGCCCGGATGCATCCCTGAGGAACCCGGAGCTCCCGGGGAGGCGACGGTCAGCCGGCCGCGCGCTCCGCGCACTCCAGAAGGGTCGGGAGTGCGGCCGCCAGGGCGTCCGTCCCGTGCCCGTACGGCAGCCGGAGCCGGTCCCGGAAACCGTCCACCGGCGAGAAGGCCGACCCCGGGACGACGGACACGCCGTGACGCCGCGCCAGCTGGGCGAGGGCCTCCGTGTCGGCACCCGGGACCCGCACCCAGAGCGCGGGGCCGCCCGCGGGCCGGGTCCACTCCCAGTGCGGCGCCCCGGCGCGCAGCAGCGCCTCCGCCGCGTCCCGCCGGCCGCGCAGCTCGGCCCTGCGACGCGCGCGTGCCTCCGGCAGCCGGTCGAGCAGACGGACGGCGACGAGCTGGTCCACGACGGAGGAGGACAGGTCCACCAAGGTCTTGATCTTCGCGAGCCGGGCCACCACCTGCGGCGAGGAACGGACCCACCCCACGCGCAGACCGCCCCAGAACAGCTTCGAGAGCGTGCCGACCGTCACCGACGAGCCCATGGGCAACCCGGCGACGAGCGGCACCGGGGCGGCCTCGTCGGGCACGTCGCCCAGGCTGAGTTCCGCGCACGCCGTGTCCTCCACCGCGAACAACTCCTGCTCCGCGAGCACCCGCTGCCACTCCCGGCGCGCCGCGCCGTCCAGGCTGCGCCCCGTCGGGTTGTGCGCCGTCGGCTGGAGGTACACGAGCCGGGGCCGCACATGGGCGCACAACCGTCGCAGAGCGGCTGCGTCGGCGCCGTCCCCGCCGCCGTCGGGGCCGTCACCGCCCACCGGCACCAACCGGGCACCACGCGCGCGTAGCGCCTCAAGGGCACCCCGATAGGTGGGGTTCTCCACGACCACCGTGTCACCCGGCTCGACCAGTGCCTGCGCCACCAGCCACACCGCCTGCTGGGAACCCGAGGTCACCAGGATCTGACCCGCCTCCGTCGGTACCCCCGCCGCCCGGTAGTACGCGGCGATGCCCTCCCGCAACGCCGGAATGCCGTACGGGTGGTAGCCGTCGGCCCCGAGAAGCGCGCCGAGGTCCCCGCAGGTCAGCGCGCCCACCGCCTCGCCCACCGCGCCGAGCCCCGGCAGCGCCCCGCTCGACAGGTCCGCGCCGCCGGCCGAGGCGGCCGTACGCGACCGGGCGTCGAAGCTCATGAGCCGCCCCTCCGTGACGTACCCGTCGACCGTCCCCGACCCCCGCAGCCGCGAGCCGCTGCCCCGTACGCTCTCCAGCCGGCCCTCGCTCTCCAGGAGCCCGTACGCGGCCGTCACCGTGGACCGGCTCACGCCGAGCACCAGGGCCAGTTCGCGCTGAGAGGGCAGGACCGTGCCACCCGCGACGTCGCCCCGCGCGGCCAGCTCCCGCAGCGCGTCCGCGAGCCGCCGTGGCAGCGGCCCCGGCCCCTCCGACGACCAGCCGGTGAGGAGTCGGGACAAACGGGTCGAAGCAATCCGGGCCATGGCACCCATCTTGCGCCACCACGCAGGCCAATCCGGCCAGAGTGGTCGTTGTCGCCGCAGGTCACACGACGGAGGATCGACAACGGCGGGCCCCGGGCGACGGGGCCCGGAGGCGGGAACGGGCTGGGGACCGGCCGGGATCGGGCCGGATCGGGAGAAGGGTGAGCGCATGGCGACCGTCGTGCTGGTCGGCACACTGGACACCAAGGGGGAGGAGTACGCCTGGCTGCGCGAGCGGCTCAGGGAGTACGGCGCCGACGTCCTCCTCGTCGACACCGGGACCATGCCCGCACCCGCCCACGCGCCCGTGGCCGACGTCACCGCCGACGTCGTCGCGCGGGCCGCCGGCCACGACCTGGCGAGGCTGCGGGCCGACGGGGACCGCGCGGCGGCCGTCGCCGCGATGGCCCAGGGGCTCACCCGGGTCGTCGTCGACCTCTACCGCAAGGGGAGGTTGCACGCCGTGCTCGCCGCCGCCGGGAGCGGCGGCTCCGCCATCGCCGCCCAGGCCATGCGGGCCCTTCCCATCGGCGTACCGAAGGTGCTCGTCAGCACCATGGCGGGCGGCGACGTCTCCCCGTACGTCGACAGCAGCGACCTCACCCTGATGTACAGCGTCGTCGACATCTCCGGGCTCAACTCCGTCTCCTGCCAGGTCCTCGGCAACGCCGCGGCCGCCGCCGCCGGCATG
The DNA here is from genome assembly GCF_014451325.2 of Streptomyces sp. CB02980. Lineage (GTDB taxonomy): Bacteria > Actinomycetota > Actinomycetes > Streptomycetales > Streptomycetaceae > Streptomyces. The sequence goes on from NZ_JACSCH020000008.1 coordinate 263,796, forward strand.
GCCCGCCGCCACGAGCGCAACCACGACGATCAGGCGGGCCGCGGACGGCCGGTCGTCGCGGCCACGATGTTCGGCGTGACGACCCCGGCCGTCGACGTGGCCCGCGCGCGCCTCGCCGAACTCGGCTACGAGGTCCTCGTCTTCCACGCCACCGGCGCGGGCGGCCGGGCCGTCGAGAAACTCGCCAGGGACGGCATGCTCGACGGCGTCCTCGACCTCACCACCACCGAACTCGCCGACGAACTCGTCGGCGGGGTGCTCAGCGCGGGCCCGTCCCGGCTCACCGCCGCCGGCGCCATGGGCATCCCGCAGGTCGTCGCCCCCGGCGCGCTCGACATGGTCAACTTCGGTCCTGCCGCCACCGTCCCCGAGCGTTTCGTCGAACGGCGGCTGCTCATCCACAACGCGACGGTCACCCTGATGCGGACCACCGCGCGCGAGATGGCCGACCTCGGCGCCGTCCTGGGCCGCAAGCTCCGCACCGCGCGCGGACCGGCCGAGGTCTTCTGGCCGCTGCGCGGCGTCTCGGCCGTGGACGTCGCCGACGGACCCTTCGCGGACCCCGAGGCGGACCGGTCGGGCCTCGACGCGCTGCGCGCCGCCGTACGGGGCGGCGAGGTCCGCGTCCACGAACTGGACGCCCACATCAACGACCCGTCGTTCGCGGTCGCCATGGCGGACCGCCTCCACCAGCTGATCACCGAGCACGCCCGCCGCGCCGCCCACTGAGGCACATGACACGGACACCGAGGAGTGAACACCACCGTGAACACCATCAGCCGTCAGGACGTGCTCGACCGGCTGCGCGCCCAGGTCGCCGCCGGCCGCCCGATCGTCGGCGCCGGCGCCGGTACGGGACTCTCCGCCAAGTGCGCCGAGGACGGCGGGGTCGACCTGCTGATCATCTACAACTCCGGCCGCTACCGGATGGCCGGGCGCGGCTCCCTCGCCGGACTCCTGCCGTACGGCGACGCCAACGCCATCGTCCAGGACATGGCGCGCGAGGTACTGCCCGTGGTCCGCGACACCCCCGTCCTCGCCGGCGTCTGCGGTACGGACCCGTTCCGCCGCATGGACCTCTTCCTGGACCAGCTCAAGGCCATGGGCTTCGCTGGCGTGCAGAACTTCCCCACGGTCGGCCTCTACGACGGCACCTTCCGCGTCAACCTGGAGGAGACCGGCATGGGGTACGGCCTGGAGGTCGACATGGTCCGCGCCGCCCACGAACGGGACCTGCTCACCGCCCCGTACGTCTTCGACCCCGGGCAGGCGGCCGACATGGCACGGGCCGGCGCCGACGTCCTGGTGCCCCACGTCGGGCTCACGACCAAGGGGGCCGTCGGGGCGGGGACGGCGATGACGCTCGACCAGGCCGCGGCGGCGGTCCAGGAGATGCACGACGCCGCCAAGCGCGTGAACCCCGGCATCCTGGTGCTCTGTCACGGCGGTCCCATCGCCGAGCCGGAGGACGCGCGCCACGTTCTGGAGCGCACCACGGGCGTCGTCGGCTTCTTCGGAGCCTCGTCGATCGAGCGCCTGCCGACGGAGCGGGCCATCACGGAACAGACCCGCGCCTTCAAGGCCCTGACGACCGGCTGACGCCGTTGTCGGTGGCGTGCCGTACAACTGAGAGCGGGGAAGAGAACGACCGCACGAGGGGGACGGCACGTGGACACTTTCGCGGATCCGGGGGGTGTCGGGCCTGCGCCCTTCGTCGGGCGGGCACGGGAACTCGACCGGCTCGACGTGCCCCTGCGCCACCGCGCCGAAGGCAGGGGCCCGGCGGTCGTGGAGGTCGTGGGCGAGCCGGGCATCGGCAAGTCCCGGCTCCTCGCCGAGTTCGCGGCACGGGCGAGGCGGCGCGGAGCGACGGTCCTGCGCGGCCGCGCGGGACCCGCCGTCCCGGCCGGCTCTGCCGTCCTTGTCGGCTCTTCCGTCCTGGCAGGCCGGGACCCGAGCCCACCTTTCCAAGCGTTCGCGGACGCCTTCGCGGACCTGGACCACCACGACCGCGCGCTCTCCCCGGCGCTGTCGGCCCTCGCGGAACTCGTCGAGTCGCCCCCGACGGCGCCCCGCGCGGACCACGGGGCCGATCCTCCGGCCGAGACGGGATCCACGGCGGGGGCCGTGCGGTCCGGTGGCACTGACGCCGGCCAGGTGCGGCGTATCGCGGCGGCGCTCGGGCGGGTTCCGGCGGACGGGCCCGTCCTCGTCCTCACACTCGACGACTTCCACGCCGCCGACCCCGCCTCCGTCGCGCTCGTCGACCATCTCCTCCGGCATCCGCTCCGGGCGCCCGTCCTGCTCGTGCTCGCCCGCCGCGAGCGGCAGACCACGCCCGCGCTCGCCTCCGTCCTCGCCCGTGCCGCCGACTCGGGAGACCTCGCCCAGCTCGCCCTCGGGCCCTTGGCAGCGGACGACTGCGCCGAGGGGCTCGCCCCCGGGCTGCCGGCCGGCCTCGGCCGGGAGATCCACGCCGTCAGCCACGGCAACCCGCTCTACCATCGCGCCCTCGCCCACGCGCGCACCCACGGGGGAGGGGTGCCCGGGACCGGACCCGTGGCGGTGCTCCTCGACGAGCTCGCCCCGCTCGACGGGGCGCAGCGGGCGGTCGTCGAGGCGCTCGCCGTGCTCGACGGGCGCGCCACGGCCGAACTGCTCGCCGCCGCCGTGACCCCGCACCCGATCGGCCCGCCTCCGATCGACCCGCCCCCGATCCCCCCGCACCCGACGGACCTGCCGCAACCACCGTCCCCCTCGCACCCGTCGGGCCCGCCGGACCCCATGGCCCTGGACGACGTGCTCAGGGAGCTGACCCGCCGTGACCTCGTCCGGCCCGACGACGACGGGCGGATCCTCGTCCTGCGCCACCCCGCCCTGCCCGAGCTCGTCCGGGGCACGCTCGACCCGTGGCGGCGCCGTGAACTGCACCGGCGGGCGGCCGACGCGCTCGCCGCTGCCGGGGCGCCCGTGACCGAGCGTGCTCCGCACCTGGTCCGCGCCGTGACGGCCTGGCACCCGGACGTCGCCGCCGAGCTGGTCGAGGCCGCCGAGCGGATCGGCGCGGCCGACCCCGCGCGCGCCGCCCACTGGCTGGGGGCCGTCCTCGCCCTGCTTCCCGACACCCCCGAGCACCGTGCCACCTGGCGCGATCTGACGCTCCGACGGGCCCAGGCCCTCGGATCCGCCGGCCGGGTGGCGGAGAGCCGGGACCTCCTCCACCACCTCGTCGACACCTGCCGTGCGCCGGACACGGCCGAGCTGCGGACCTCCGCCGTCCTGCTCTGCGCCTTCATGGAGCGCCACCTCGGCCGCTACCCGGAGGCGGACGCACTGCTCCGCCGCGAGCTGGAGCGCACCCCCGGCCCCCGCCCCGACCTGCGGACCTGGCTCGTCGTCGAGTGGGGCTGCCGGGCCCTGTTCGCCGCCCGGTACCCCGAGGTCCGGTCCGTCGTCGACCGAACCCTCGAAGAGGCCCGCCGGCGGCGCGACGAGGCGGGCACGGCGGAGGTGCTCACCCTGGCCGCGCTCGGCGAGGTGTACGAGGGCGAGACCGCCGCCGCCCGTGTCCACGCGGCGGAGGCCGCGGCCCTCACCGACACCTTCACCGACGGCGAACTGGCCGCCCACCCGGAGTCGTTGGTACGGCTCGGCTGGACCGAGGTCTTCCTGGAGGAGTACGGGCGGGCGGAGCGCCATGCCACCCGCGGCATCGGGATGGCCCGGCGCGCCGGACGCCCCTTCGCGCTCTCGCAGTTGCTGCTCTGCTCGGCGTACGTCCACTTCCTGACCGGCAGGGTCGGTGCGGCGCTCGACCTGGCCGAGGAGTCGCTCGCCGTCGCCCGCGCCCTGGGCGGTGCCGAACTCGTCGGCTTCAGCGGGGCGATCCGGGCCGTGGTCCTCCTCCACGCCCGGCCCCTGGGCGACCCCGAGCCGTCGGCAGCCGCCGCGGAGGCCGCGGCCACGGTGGGGACCGCCGAGGGCTGGTGGGCCACCCAGACCCGCTCCCTGCTCGGCTACGCCGTGCCGCTCCACAGGGACCCGCACCGGGTGCGCGAGGTGCTCGTGCGCGCGGGCGGCGACCGGAACCTCTCCCGGCTCCAGCCCTCGCTGCGCCCCGGATACCTCGAACTGCTCGCGGGCGCGGCCCTCGCCACCGGAGACCCGGCGGAGGCCGAGCGGGTCGCCCGCCGGGCCCTCGCGGAGGCGGAGCCGCTCGGGCTGCCCGTACAGCGCGCCGCCGCACTGCGCGCCTGGGGACAGGTCCTGGCCCGGCGCGGCGAATCGGCTTCCGCCGCACGGGCGTTCTCCGACGCGGCACGGGAGAGCGCACGCTCGGGGGCCGTCCTGCGGGAGGCCCACAGCCTGCTCCTCGCCGCGCCGCAGACACATGCGGCGGGCGACGGGAAACGGGCCGCCGCCCAGTGGCGCAGAGGCAGGCGACTGGCCTTCGAGGGAGGCGCCCGCATGCTGGTCGATCTGGCCGACCGCACCCGCCCTGCCCCTCCGGAGGGCGCGGCCGGGGGCCGGCTCGCCGGCCTCACCCCGAGGGAACGGGAGATCTCGGTCCTGGTCGCCGAGGGACTCACCAACCAGGCCGTGGCCGACCGGCTCTGTCTCAGCCCGCGCACGGTCGAGAGCCATGTCGCCCGGGTCTACCGCAAGACGGGAGTGGAGAGCCGGGCGGCCCTCGCCTCCCTCGTGGTCAGGGACGGCGTCGGCGAGGGTCAGTTCTCGCGGGGATAGGTCGCCGTCACCCGGCCCTTCGCGTCCGCCTGGAGATACGCGGAGCCGTACGTGTCGGACAGGTAGACGCTCATGCCCGCCTTGGTCCCGAAGATCGACGAGGGCGGGTTCATGACGAGGTAGCGGCTGGTCGGCTCGGCGACGCCCAGTTCCTTGTCCGCGCGCTTCATCAGTGCCGGCAGGGCGTCCCAGTCGAAGTCGTTGAGGTCGGTCGGGACCGAGCCGGGGAAGGCCGTGCCGGATCCCTGGCGGACGGCGGCGTCCTCGCCCCGGTACATGTACCGGTCGTACCGCTTCGTGCTGCCCTTGACGAGTGACTCGGCGATCGCGTAGTCCGGGTACACGACGAAGCTGGTCACCATGGTCCCGCCCGCGGCCTCCTTGATCGCGGCGATGGCGGACCGGACCCCGGCGGGGGTCAGCAGACTGCCCTTCACCGGGGCGACGTCCTTCGACGACGACGGCGAAGGCGTCGACGCCGACGTCGGTTCGTCCGACGCGTCGGGCCGCTGGGCGACCGGGCCCTGCTGCGACGGAGGCGCGCTGCTCGGCCCGCTTCCCGGGTCGCCGGGCCGCCAGTCCCACGTCATCGCGGCGACGGGAATCCCCACGGCGAGCACCACGACGGCGGCGGAACCCAGGAAACGGGCGGTACGACTCCGCAGTCGGCCGGCGGCACGGGCCGGGGAGGCGGACGAGGGAGCCGTCGCGGGGGAGACCCCGGGGGGCGCGAACACGGCCGCAGCCGCGGGGGGAGCGGCCCACGGGGGAGCGGCTGCGGGCGAGCCGCCCTGCGACGCCGTCGCGGCGGCTGCCGAACCCGCGCCCGAGGTCGCCGGAGGTGCCGGTTGGCTCGCCGGAGGTGCCAGGTGGAACGAGGTCGCCTCGCCCCCGCCGGTGCCTGCCGCACCCGGCTCGCCGAAGGCCTCCGGGCCCGCCCCGTGCGCGGGAGCCGCCGCCAGGTCCCGTACCGCGCCGGCGTCCTGACGGAGTGCCGGTCGGGCGCTCGGGTCCGGTGACGCGACGGTGGCGAGCGCGCGGTCGAGTTCCTCCGCGTCCGGGCGGGCGGACGGCTCCCTCACCAGCAGCCTGTTCAGCAGGCCGGTGAGCTCGCCGGCGCGCCGCGGGGGCGGTACGTCGTCGGAGAGGACGGCCGCCAGCGTCGCGAGCGTGTTCTCCCGGCGCAACGGGTGGTGGCCCTCGACCGCCACGTACAGCACCATGCCGAGCGACCACAGGTCGGCGGCCGGGCCGCTGCCGCCACCGCCGCGGATCCGCTCGGGCGCCATGTAGTCGGGCGAGCCGATGATCGAGCCCGAGGCCGTCAGGACGGTGGACTCGCGGATCGCGGCGATGCCGAAGTCCGTGAGCACCGGCCGCCCGTCGGGGCGCAGCAGGACGTTGGCGGGCTTGACGTCGCGGTGCTCGATGTCCCGCTCGTGTGCGGCCCGCAGGGCCGAGAGCAGCTCGCGGCCGAGCGCGGCGGCCTCGACCGGGGTCATCGAGCCCCGGTCGAGCCGGTCCTGGAGGGAGCCGCCGGTGACCAGCTCCATCACGAGCCACGGGTAGGTGCCCTCGCCGGCGTCGACGATGTGATGGATGGTCACCACGTTGGGGTGGTCGATCCGGGCGAGGGCGCGCGCCTCGCGCAGGACACGCTCGCGCAGGGTCCGGGCGCCCTCGACGTCGTGCTCGGCGTGCGCGGGGTCCGGCGGGCGCACCTCCTTGACCGCCACGTCACGGTGGAGGACCAGGTCGCGGGCGCGCCAGACCGTTCCCATCCCACCGCCGCCCAGCCGCTCCACCAGCTCGAAACGGCCGTCGATCACTCTGTTCACTCGCACCCCTGTACTCGGGTCCCCGGGGCGGTGGCGGCCTGCGGCCCGGCCCCGCCCACTTCGCCGTACACGTCGACCTGGTAGCGCCCCGGCGGTCCGAACGGCTCCGGGAGTTCACGCAAGCCCGGCCACGGCCCCTGCGTGGTCCCGTCCGGGGCACCACCCTCCGCCGCGGCCTCGGTCTCGGCCTTCGCGTCGGCGTAGACCGTACCGCCCGTGCCGCGGATCTCCGGCACCGGGCGGTGGGTCCCCGCCAGGCACAGCGCGTGCGCCGCCCGGTGGCTCAGGGCCGCGCCATGACGTCGGTCGCCCCACGACCGGGCCTCTGCCGCGGCGAGCTCGTACTCCCGCGCCGCCCGGCCGGGTTCGTCCAGGTGCAGCAGACACTCGGCGAGCCAGGCCCTGGCCCGTACCCGCGCCGCCGTGTCACCGTCCTCCGCGAACCCGGGCAGCGCCTGTCCGAGGAGGCCGAGGGCCTTGCCGTAGCGTCCGCGCTCCGCGTGCGCGACACCGAGCAGGAGCCGTGCGAAGGCACCCACGCGGACGTCCTGGGCAGGCCCGTCGGTGTGCCGGACGGCCTCGGCGAGCAGCGCCAGCCGCTCGCCGTCCTCCTCCACCGACTCCTCCGGCACCCCCTCCGCCACCTCCTTCGCGTCCCGGGCCGTACGCCCCTGCTCGCCGGACCCGGCGACCGCCCGGGCCAGGGCAAGACAGAGCCGGGCCCGGTCGGCGGCCCGCAGCGGCGCGTCCGTCACCTCGGAGGCGAGGGCGGCTCGGAGGAGTGCGGCCGCCTCCTCGTGCGCGCCGGTCGTACGCAGCACGGCGGCGAGCAGGAGTTGATGCCCGGTGGCAGGCCACAGCCGGCCCCCGGCCCGGTGGTCGTCGAGCGCCGTTCTCAGCTGGGCCTGTGCGGCCGCCGGGTCGTCGGGCGCCGTGATCCGGCCGAGCAGCGCGCGCGTGTCGGCGAGCACGCCGAGGACGGCGTGGTCCGCCCGGTGCGGCGCTGCGAAGGCGATCAGCCGGGTGAGTTCCTCGCGCAGGGCGGCTGCCTCGGCCGCCGGGTCGGGTGCGGTGTCGAGCAGATCGGCGCGGGCCCGGCCGTGCAGCAGACGCACCGTCGCGGTCTCGGTGACCCCGGCCCGCCCGACTCGGTGGAGGGCCGTGGCCCGCTCGCACAGCTCCGCGAGCCGGGCGCAGGCCGTCGCTCCGGTCCCGGGGCCCGCGAGGAGCGCACGCGCCCGCGAGACCAGGGCCTTGCCCCGCTGCCCGGCCTGCTCGTGCAGATCGGCGGCCCGGAAGAAGAGCGGCCCCGCGGCCGGGCGTGCGGCGCCCCGGCAGTCGAGCGCGGTCGCGTCCAGGGCGTCGGCGTGGTCCCCGGGGGTGAGGGCCCCGCCCGCGCGCTGAAGGGCCGTCGCGGCCCGCTCCCAGGCGCTTCCGGCCCAGGGGTGCCCATGGGCGGTGAGCCGCCGGGCCCGGTGGAGCAGCTCGTGCGGATCCTCCGGCTCGTCGCCGGTACCGGCCCCCCGGTCGTACGGACGCACATCGAGGCGGAACTCGTCGGGCGAGCGGCTGCTCATGTGGGGGGTGCTCCGGGGAGAGGGGACGGGAGGGAACTGCACACCCGGCAGAACCCGCGAACACAGAGGTCGGACCGACTTTCGCAGCCCCGAGCCGCCCGCACATCCGTAGAACTACGGAATCCGCCGTCCCGGTGTCCCCCTCCCCCTCTCCCACCGACTCTCACCCCGCCTCTCCCACCGACTCTCACCCCGCCCCCACCCCGTACCGCCCCTCCCCACCGCATCGATCGGCCGCACTGCGCAGAGCCCGCGCCCAGGTACTCGGCTAGGGTGATTCGATAGGGAATGCGCCCCCCGGGGCCGGGCCGATGCGTAGGTCGATGCGTTGGAGACTCACGAGTCGTCGAGCAGGGTTCCGCAGCCGCCCCGGGCGGCCGTCGGGGACGCGGGTGTGCTCCGCGAGCTGCTCCCGATCGCCCTGTGGCGTGAGGACGCCGAGGGTCGCATCGTCGAGTGGTCGCTCGCCGCGCAGGATCTGCTCGGCCACCGCCCCGAGCATGTGATCGGGCGGCTCGCCACGCCCCTCCTCGTCCCCGACGACAACCGTGAACTCGCCGAACGGCTCACTCATCGCGTCCAGGCCGGCGAGACCATGGTCGGCACCCTCCCCGTCCGGCACCGCGACGGGCACACGGTCGCCATGGAGATGTGGATCGTGCCGGCCGCCGACCCGGACGGCCGGCCGGGCGCGATGCTCATCGCGGTGGAGACCTCCGAGGTCCTGCGCATGCGGGAGAACCTCGCGGCGATGGAGAGCCTCTTCACCCAGTCGCCGATCGGTCTCGCCCTGCTCGGCCCCGACCTGCGGTTCCTCCGGGTGAACGACGCCCTGGCCCGGATGAACGGGGTGGCGGCCGCCGAGCACGTGGGTCACCGCCTCACCGAAGTGGTGCCCGGTGTCAACGCCGCCTCGCTCGAATCCCTGATGCGCCAGGTCATGGAGAGCGGGAACGCCGTCGTGGACGCCCGCCGGGTCGGCCGTACCCCCGCCGACCCCGATCGCGACCGCATCTGGTCCTGCTCGTACGCCCCGCTCATCGACCGCACCGACCGGCGGTCCCTGGGACTCATCGCGTCCCTGGTGGACATCACCGAGAGCCAGGAGGCGCACACCGAGGTCGAGCGGGCCCGCCACCGCTTCGCCCTGCTCGCCGAGGCCGGGGCGCGGATCGGCACGACCCTGGACCTGCAGCAGACGGCCGAGGAGACGGTACGTTTCCTCGTGCCGCAGCTGGCCGACTCGGCGGACGTCCAGATGCTGGAGTCCGTTCTGGAGCCGGACGACCCGGTGGCCTCCACGCGCGGGGTGCTACGGCGACTCGCGGCCCGCTTCCCGGACCCCACGGCCCCCACGTCCCTGCTCGTCCCGGGGCAGACCTTCCAGATCCCGCTGGACTCCGTGTACGAGGGGGTCGTCGCCCGCGGCAGGCCCACGAACCTCTTCACGTCCGACATCCCGCAACTCTTCACCGACCCGCGCACCGAGGCGCTCCGCACCTACTTCGCCACCCGCATCGGTTCGGCGCGGCTCGTCCCCATGGTGGCCCGCGGCCAGGTGCTCGGCTCGGTCACGGTGACCCGGCTGCGGACCCGTGAGCCCTTCGACGCGCAGGACTGCGTCCTCATCGACGAGGTCGTGGCCCGGGCCGCCCTCAACATCGACAACGCGCGCCTCTACACCACCCAACGGGAGGCCGCCCTCACCCTGCAGCGCAGCCTCACCAACAGCGCGCTGCCCGCCGTCACCGGGCTCGAACTCACCGGCCGCTACCTGCCCGCGAGCGCCCATGACGTCGGCGGCGACTGGTTCGACGTCATCGCCGTACCAGGCGGCAGGACCGGCCTCGTCATCGGTGACGTCATGGGGCACGGCATCCACGCGGCCGCGGTCATGGGCCAACTGCGCACGGCGGTACGGACCCTGGCCCGTCACGACATTCCGCCGGCCGAGATGCTCAGCTCCCTCGACGCCGTCGTCGCCGACCTCGGTGAGGACACGATGGCGACCTGCGTGTACGCAGTCCACGACCCGGCCACCGGCGGCTGGGTCATCGCGCGCGCCGGTCATCCACCGCCGGCCGTGGCCACCCCGGACGGGACGATCACCTTCCTCGACGGGCCGCCGGGAACCCCACTGGGCACCGGCGCCCACGACTTCGGCACCGAGGAGGTCGCCCTGCCCGAGGGCGGGCTGCTCGTCCTCTACACGGACGGCCTCATCGAGGCCCGCGACCGCGACCTCGACGAGGGGATGCGACAGCTCGCGGGGGCGCTCCGGCACCTCGACCGCCCTCTGGACGAGCTGTGCGACGACATCCTGAAGCAGCTGCTCGCGGCACCCGCGCAGGACGACGTGGCGATTCTGCTCGCCCGTACGACCAGCTGACATCCCGTACGGCGTTCAGCCGGTCGTACGGGAAAGGGGGATTCCCTTCGGCTTCGTTCGCGGAGGTCCGGGGGCGGGCCGGCTTCAGGATCCCGCGTGCCGGAGCCGGTGCAGGTCGCGGAGGAGGGCGATCTCCGCCCCGTGGTGGAGGAGTTCCTGGTTCACCCACCAGACGGTCTCCAGGAAGGGATCCTCCGGATCGCTGCCGTGCGGGTAGGTGCTGTACCCGACGGTGTCGAGCGCCGCGTCGTCGGCGGACAGCAGCGCGTCCCGCCAGGCCCCGGCGGCGGTGTCGAACGCGGCGACGGCCGTGGCGACGTCCCCGCTGATCGCGTAGTCGTCGCGGGTGAGGGTGTGGCTGCCGTTCGTGTGGTCGGCGCGGAGCGCGAGCAGCTCGCTGAGGTGACTCAGCCGCCAGGCGATCGTCGTGAACGGCGGCGGGGTCGGGTGCGGTGCCGGAGTCGCGTCCCGGCCCCAGTCGCCGGAGTCGCTGCCGGCCAGCACGGTGGCGCGTGGTCCGGGACCGTCGGTGCGGCGCCGGACGGACCAGCAGCCGGGCCCCGGCTCCCAGAGGTACTCCGCGTCGGTCATCGGACCGACTTCGATGTCCGTACCGTTCCCGCTGTCCATCACCGGCCCCGCCATGCGGTCGGTCAGCCGCCTGCGCGCGAAGTCGAACTGGTCGAGGAGGGGGACGAGTCGTGCGGGTATCGCCATCGGGGGGCTCCGGGTCGCAGAGGGGCCGGGCAGGTGGTCGGCAGGCGGAGGGGCAGGCGGGATCAGGTACGGCCGGTCGGCAGGCGAAGGGCAGGCGAAGGGCAGGCGAAGGGCCGGCGGGATCGGGCCCGGCCGGTCGGCAGGTGGAGCGACGGGCCGGATCAGATCCGGTCGATGTGCACGCTCGTCGACTTCACGCGGGCGGTGGCCTGCATGCCGACCTCGAGCCCCAGCTCCTCCACGGCCTCACGGGTGAGGAGCGAGACGAGCCGGTGCGGACCCGCCTGGATCTCCACCTGCGCGGCGATGTCGCCGAGTTTGACGGCCGTGACGATGCCGGGGAACGCGTTGCGCACCGACGTGTACGCCGTGTCGTCGTCGCCCTGGCCGCTCTGGGCGACCTCGACGGAGAAGGCGGCCAGGTCGCGGCCGTCGATGAGACGTCGGCCGTTCTCGTCGCGATGGGTGACGAACCGGCCGCCGTCGGCCCAGCGGCGGGCGGTGTCGGGGCTCACGCCCAGCAGGCGCGCCGCCTGCCCGATGGTGTAGGACTGCATATGCGAGAGATTACGCCCCCGAGGCTCGCATATGCAAGGAAAATGCGCATACCTCACCAGGTGGGGCAAGTTCCATGATTCAGGTGGAATCCGAGCGTCGTCCGACCGCCTCGACCAGCGGCAGCAGCCGGTGGGCCACCCGCTCCCGCAGCGCGATCTCGGTACGGGTGCGGACCACCCCGGGCAGCTGGATGAGCCGCTGGATGACGTCCTCCAGGTGCCCGGCGTCGCGGGCTACCACCCGGGTGAGCAGATCGCCGCCGCCGGTGATGGAGAAGGCCTCCACGATCTCCGGCACGGCCGCGAGCGCGTCGCCGACCTCGTCGAGGTGCCCCTGGGTCGCCTCGACATGGACGAAGGCGAGCACCGGGTGCCCCAGTGCGGCCGGAGAGAGGACCGGACCGGTCGCGGTGATCACCCCGTCGCGCTCCAGCCTGTCGATCCTGGCCTGAACGGTGCCCCGCGCCACGCCCAGGATCCGCGCGTACTCGCGCACGCTCGTCCGCGGCTGCTCGATGAGCAGCCGCAGGATCCGGGTGTCGAGCTCGTCCACGGCCATACTCGGCGGTCCTCCTCTGTTCCTTCGGCCCGGCACGGGGGTACCTGGGTTCGGAATCGTTTCATTCCGGTACGGAATCCGCTCCTCCAGGGCCCTCGGAGCGTCCCCCAGGGTCTTTCCGCGCGCGCGGAGGCGGCCGGAAGGCGACTGAGCTCGGCGGCTCCGGGTATCTCCCGAGGAGGAGTACCGCGTGCCGTCCGCCGGGCACCCGCGGAGAGGAGCGATCATGCGACGCGGATCCGGGAACTCGTACTGGATGGCGTCGGCGCCGTCGCCCGGCGTCGCGCACCCGCCCCTGGACGGTGATCGCTCCGCCGACGTGGTCGTCGTGGGGGCCGGTGTCGCCGGAGTGTGCACCGCCCGGGAGCTGGTCCGAGCGGGGGCCGACGTGGTCCTCCTGGAGGCCGACCGGATCGCGGCCGGCGTGACCGGGCACGCCGCCGGCGAACTGACCTCCCTGCACGGCCTCTGTTACGCCCACCTGCGCCGCCGCCGGGGCCCGGAGGCCGCCGCCCTGTACGCCGACGCCCAGGAGGGCGCCCTGCGTCAGGTGGAGCGGGACTGCGCGGAACTGGGTGTCGACGCGGAGATCGAACACCGGCCGGCGTTCACGTACACCGCCGACGAGGGCAGCACGGCGGAGATCCACGAGGAGGCGGATGCCGCTGAGGAGGCGGGCCTGCGCGCGACGACGGTGACGGACGCGGGGCTCCCCTACCCGGTCGTGGCCGCCGTGCGGGTGGAGGACCAGCTGCAGTTCCACCCGCGCCGGTACCTGCTCGGCCTGGCGGACGACTTCGTCGCGCAGGGCGGTCGCCTCCACGAGGGCACCCGCGTCACCGAGCTCCACGACGGCGCCGAATGCCGTCTCACGGTGGAGGGCGGAGCCGCGGTCCACGCCCGGGACGTCGTCCTCGCCACCCACTTCCCGCTCCGCTGCCACAGCAGCCTCCTGGTGCGCCTCTCGGTGCGCAGGGAGCTCGTCGTCGCCGCGTCCGTGGACGAACGCCATGCCCCGTACGGCATGTACGTGACGTTCGACGACGGCGCCCGGTCGGTGCGTACGGCTCCGCTGGGCGAGGGACGGCGATTGCTGATCGTGGCGGGCGAGGCGTTCGAGCCGGGCAGCGGGGGCGTGCCCGAGAGGTACGCCAGCCTGGAGGCCTGGGCGCGCGGACACCTGCCGGGCTTCGCCGAGGCGGCGGAGACCCACCGGTGGGCCGCTCAGGACGTCCACACACCGGACGGGATGCCCTGCGTGGGCCACGAACACCCGGACACCCAGCACGTCTACCTCGCCACCGGCTTCGGCGGATGGGGCCTCAGCAACGGCGTCGCCGCCGGCCGCCTGCTGGCCGCGCACATGACGGGCGCGCCGCGCCCGGCGTGGACGGAACTCGTCGACCCGCGCCGTCACCTGCCGGTGCGCGAGGTACCCGGGGTCGTACGGCAACAGTCCACGGTGGCCCGCCACTACGTGGCGGGTTGGCGGACGGCCCGACGCTGCACCCACATGGGCTGCGAACTGGGCTTCAACGAGGCCGAACAGACCTGGGAGTGCCCCTGCCACGGCTCCCGCTTCGTAGCCGACGGCAGCGTTCTCCAAGGCCCGGCCACGCGCGCGCTGGCGGAGGACTGAGCCGGCGGGCAGCGCGGGTGGTGCGCTGAGGCCGTCGGGGAGGGCGCGACGACGGCGGGGTGAAGGGCACGGAGGGGTGGCAGAGGAGGGCCGGCCGGGTGCAGGCCCCGGCCGTCCTCGCGAACCGCCCGAGTGGGTGATCGGACAGGGCATCCGGCGGAGGCGGCGAGCGGGATCCCGGCCCCCGCGCGCGGTCGGCGCAGAGTGGGCGGCGTGGATGTCGAGGAAGTCGCCGAGGAGTTGTACGGGCTGAGGCCGGCGGAGTTCGTGGCCGCGCGGGACACGTACGTCGCCCGGGCGCGTGCGGCGAAGGACGCGAGGGCGGCGAAGGCCGTCGCCGGCCTGCGGCGCCCGTCGCTCGCCGCGTGGGCGGCGAACCGGCTGGCCCGGCAGCGGCAGCAGGAGGCTCAGCAGTTCCTTGCCCTGGGGGAGACCCTGAGGGAGGCTCACCGGACGCTCGACGCCGAGCAGCTGCGGGCGGCGAGCGGGCAGCGGCAGCAGCTGATCGCCGCGCTCGCCCGTACGGCCGCCGCGCTCGCGGGAGAGGCGGGGCTGGCCGTGAGCGACACGGTGCTGCACGAGATCGAGCAGACCCTGCACGGCGTTCTCGCCGACCGGGACGTGGCCGAGCAGTGGTCGAGGGGCCGCCTCGTCAAGGCGCCCGAAGCGGTGGTCGGATTCCCCGCGGTCGCGCCGGAGGCCGTGCCCGCCCGCCGTGCCCCGGCCGCCGGAGCAGCGGAAGCCGCCGCGACCACTGCGACCGCCGAGACCGCCGCGACCACTGCGACCGCCGAGACTGCCGAAGGCGAGGAGGCGGCCGGAGCCGCCGAACGGCCGGCGCCGAAGAAGAAGCCGGCCCGCGGTGAGGAGGCGCGGCGCCTGCGCGAGCTCGCACGTGCCCGTACGGCGGTGGAGGAAGCCGACGGCGAGGTCGGCCGGCGCGAGCGGGAGCTCGTCGAGGCCCGTGACGCGCGGCAGACCGCGGCGGAGGCGGCCGAAGAGGCGGCCGAGCTCGTCGGTCGGCTGGAGCGCGAGCTGCACGACGGCCGGAAGGCCAGGCAGGAGGCGAGGGCGGCGGCCACGACGGCGGGCAAGGCGGTGACGACCGCGGAGCACGCCCTGCGGGAGGCCCGCCGTGCCGCCGCGCAGGCCGCCGGCGCTGTTCAGGACCTGGAGCGCCCGAGTCGGGGGTGATCGGGCCGGGCAGGGACCGCGCCGCGCCGGAGCCAGGGTGACCCGGTCGGGCGGGGACGGCAGCGCGTCGACGCCAGGGTGTCCGGGCCGGGACGGCGACACGTGCCCGCGCCGGGGTGGTCCGTTGGCCGCCGGGCGGTCAACGGAGACCGCCTCTCACTGGGCCAATGGCCCACTCGATGGCTCAGGAGTTGAGCCAGGGGCGCCCCGGATGGTTTCCTTGGCGTATCCAGGTACTTTCGGCGCCGCGCAGCGCCGGGGCGGCGACGAGGCCGGTCCGGACCGCGGCGCCTTCGTCATGTCCGCGAGCTCCCACCACCCCGGGACGCCGCGAGGCAGGGCGGAAGGCAAGACGAGGGGGCGGTTCACAGCCGTGAAGAGGATGTTCGTGGCACCGGATCCGGGGCACGTCAGGTTGAAGAACTCGCTGCGCGCCGTCATGGGCATCGCGCTCGCCGTCGCCCTCGCGGAGCTCGCCGGCCTCTCGCTGACCGCGTCGATCACCGGCGGTCTGGCCGCGCTGCTCGCGCTCTTCACCGTGATGGACTCCACCGTCCGCGCGCAGGCCGTCACCACCCTGCTCCTCCCGGCCGCGGGCTTCCCCGTCCTCGCGCTCGCCACAGCGCTGCACGACATCACGCTGCTGCGGGACGTCGCCTTCCTCGCCGTGGTCTTCTGCGGGGTCTACGCCCGGCGCTGGGGCCCGCGCGGGCATGCGCTGGGGATCTTCGCGTTCATGAACTTCTTCACCACCCAGTTCCTGCATGCCGTCCCCGGGCAGCTCCCCGAGCTGTGCGCGGCCGTCGGCATCGCCCTGGCCGCCGCCGGCGCGGTGCGCTTCCTCCTGTGGCCGCTGGAACGCCGTACGCCTCCGCCCGCCGCGCCGGCACCGCTGCCCGGCTCCGGGCTCTCGCGTGTGACCACCCGGCAGGCGATCCAGGCCGCGGCCGCGTGCGCCGTGGCGCTCGCGATCGGCCAGGTGCTCTCCGAGGACCGGTGGTACTGGGCCGTCGGCACGACGTGGTGGATCTTCGTCAACACCGTGTCGCGGGGCGAGACGCTGGTACGCGGCTTCCGCCGGGTCCTCGGCACGGTGATCGGGATCGCCGTCGGCATGGTCGTCGCCATCCCGCTCGACGGGGCCGTGGTCCCCACGGCCGCCCTGGTGGCCCTCTGCGTCTTCGGGATCTTCTACACCGCGCCCGTCTCGTACAGCTGGATGATGCTGGCCGTGACCGTGATGGCGGGTCTGCTCTACGGGCTCCTCGGCGTGCTCGACCCGGCGCTGCTGGTGCTCCGTCTCGAGGAGACCGCCGTGGGCGCGGTGTGCGCGGCGCTCGCCGTGCTGCTCATCCTCCCGGTCACCACGCACGCGATCAACGACGCCTGGATCCAGCGCGCGCTGCAGGGCGTACGGTCGGCGACCTCCGCCTCCCTGCGGCGCCTGTCGGGTGACGAGGACGCCGACCCGACCCCTCACGCCGCCGAGCTGGAGCTGCTGCTCGGACGCGTACGGCTCTCCCTCGCCCCGCTGGTCCACCCGCTGAGCCCGTTCCGCGGCCGGAAGGCCCGCGCGCGGCGGGTCCTTGCGCTGCTCGACGAGTGCGCCGACGAGGTGCGGGGGCTCGCCGCCGTGGCGGCCGACCCGGCCGCGAGCCACGACGCCCGCCTCGCCGCGGCCTGCTGGCGCGTCGAGGCCGCGGTGGAGCGGCTGACGTCACCCCGGGGTGGGCGCGAGACCGGGGAGCGAGTGGCGGCGGACGGTGCGGCCGCCCCGGCCACCGGTCAGGCGGCGCTCGGGCACGTCAGCGGTCTGGAGAAGCTCCTCGCCGCGCTCGACGAGCCGCTGCGCACGCCGCCGGGCTCGTTGCTCGTTCGCTCCTGACGATTCCGGCACGTCGCCGACACGTCTGCGGCACGCCCGGGGCACCCAGCCGGGCACGCCCCCTGGGGCGCGCGCCCCGGCACCTCCCGGGCACGCCCCCGGCGCGCCCCGGCACCTCCCGGGTACGCCCCCGGCATCGCCGGAGGACGCCGCCGACGCGCCCGCCGGTCCCGCGCGCCCGACCCGCCGCGTCGTCCCGCTCCTCTCTCTTTGGTCTAGACCGCCTGCTACCGTCGGCCGGACGCAGGCCGGTCGACCGCGACCGGCCACGGGGACAGGGGAGGCGCCGTGGGCGGCACAGAGACGGTTCGGGACCGGAGCGCGGTACGGGCGTACATCGGCTCCTTCACCTCGGCGGGCGGGCGGGGAGTCCTCGCCGCCGACGTGGACCCGGAGACGGGCGCGCTGACCGTCACCGGCGGCAGCGACGCTCTCGCCGACCCCTCGTTCCTCGCCCTCGCGAGCCCCGTGCTGCACGCCGTCTCCGAGACCGCGGCGGGGGCCGTCGCCGCCTTCGACGTCAGCGGGCCCGAACCCCGCCTCCTCGGCGCGCCCGTCCCCGTCGACGGCGCGGCACCCACCCACCTCGCCCTCGCCGCCGGGCACCTCCTCACCGCCAACTACACCTCCGGCAGCGTCACCGCCCTGCCGCTGGCCGGGGACGGCACCGCCCGCCCCGCCACGACCGTCCTCCGGCACGAGGGCAGCGGCCCCGTCACCTCCCGGCAGGCCGGCCCGCACGCCCACCAGGTGCTTCCCGACCCCAGCGGCCGCTGGATCGTCAGCGTGGATCTCGGCACCGACTCCGTGCGGATCTGCGCCCTGGACCCCGACACCGGGGCCCTCACCCTCCACGGCGAGACCGCGCTGCGCCCCGGCACCGGACCGCGTCATCTCGCGTTCCACCCGGCCGGCACGCACGCGTACGTCCTGAACGAGCTGGAACCCACCCTCACCGTCTGCCGCTGGGACGCCGACGCCGGTGTCCTCGAACCACTCGGCGAGACCTCCGTCGTCCCCGAGGGCGCCCCCGGTCCCAGCCATCCCTCCGAGGTCGTCGTCGCCCCCGACGGGCGCTTCCTCTGGGCCGCCGTGCGCGGGGACGACACCCTCGCGGTGCTCGCCCTCGACCCCGACGGGGCCAAGGCCGCCCTGGTCGCCACCGTGCCCTGCGGCGGCAGCTGGCCCCGCGACCTGACCCTCGCCCCGTCCGGCCGGCACCTGTACGCCGCCAACGAGCGCTCCGGCGACGTCACCTGGTTCGCCCTCGACCCCGAGACCGGGATCCCCGCGCGCGCGGGCTCCGTCGAGGCTCCCGCCGCCTCCTGCGTCGTCTTCGGCTGAGGCCGGGCCGTAGGGCCCGTCCGAGTCCGAGATCCGCGAGACCGTACGTCGGAACGCCGAAGGGCCCGCACCGGATCCGGTGCGGGCCCTTCGGCGTACGGGCGGGGTGGCGGGCCTCAGAGCGAGGGTGCGCCCTGCGGCTGCTGCGGCGGGATGCCGAGCGCGGCCGTGTACTGCGAGAGCACGAGCTTGCCGATCGCCGGGTAGGCCCCCAGCGGCTCGGCGGCGGCGCAGCCGGCCTCCTTCGAGGCCTCGTCGAGCAGACCGTCGGCCAGCTCCGGACCGATCAGGTACGGGGCGAGCGCGAGCTGCTCCGAACCGGAACCGCGCAGCTGCTCGGCGACGGAGGCGATCGAACCCTCCTGGTCGAGCGCGGCGGCGATGACGGGCACGGCGAGGCGCGCGGCCAGCAGCATGCCGGTGATCCCCGCGGCCTGCACGGCCTCCTCGCCGCCGACCGTGGCGAGGATGATGCCGTCGGCGGCCGTCGCGACCGTGAACAGCCGGGCGCGGTCGGCGCGGGCCAGACCCGCCTCGGAGAGACGCACGTGCAGCGCCTCGGCGAGCAGCGGGTGCGGGCCGAGGACATCGGTGAGCTCGGCGGTGTTGCCGGCGTCCATGACGGCCTGGCGGACCTGGCGCGTCTGGGCGCTGTCCGGACCCGCGAGCAGCGGCACGACGACCGAGGCGGGGCCGGTGGGGGCGCTGACCTCACGGCCGGCGGCCACGGCCAGCTCGTACCGCTCGGTGCGCAGCGTGGCGGCGACCGTCAGCACGGTCGCGAGCGAGGGGTACTCGCTGTCGTCGCCCTCGACGAAGCCGATCAGGGCGTCGAGGCCGGGCAGCTCGGAACGGGCGATGCTCACGACCTCTTCGGCCAGCGAGCGTATGGCGGCGGAAGGCGCGCCGGGCACAGCGAGAACCAGTGCGGGAGCGCCCTCGGGCGCCGCCGCGGGTTCGGGGCGACGGTGCCGCCCGGACTGACGGGGTCGAGGCATTCGTACAGGCAGGCCGGAAGCAGGCCCAGTGGGGGAGCTCATGGCGCCGCATGCTACTGGTTTCGTCCGGGGCGGCGTCGGCTGAGGTACGATCATGCGCCTTCTGCCCCTCTATGTCCCCCCTATGGTGCGTCCGGAATGCGGTCTCCGGCCTCGTCGGGCGTCGACGCACCGCCTCCCACCTGGGCGGATGAGGCTGCCTGCGGAGCGCCTTCCCCGAACAGGCGCAGCAGTGCGGGGTCCTCCGGCAGCCGCAGCGTGCCGGTGGCGAGCGCCGCCGCGAGCGCGACGGCCCCGGCCAGCGGATCCCCCGCGGGGTCCACCGTCCTGGCGTGCGGGACGAGTTCCCCGAGCGCCGCGCGCAGCGGTACGAGCAGGGGGTCGCCCATCTTGAACAGACCGCCCGTCAGCGCCACCAGCGCCCCCGGCCCGGCCGGGCACGCCGCCTCGGCGGCCTCTGCGATGTGCAGGGCGGCCCGCGCCAGGATGTCCGCCGCCACCGGGTCCTCGGCGGCGCACAGTCCCACCTCGGGGGCGAAGGAGGCGAGCACCGCGGGCCGGTCGGTACGGGGGTAGAGCGCGCCCGGCAGGCCGGCCGCCGGGCCGAACAGCTTCTCCGCCCGGGCCAGGAGCGCCGCCGAGCCGCCGCGCCGCCCGTCGTACGCGCGCATGGCCGCCTCCAGGCCCGTCCGGCCGATCCAGGCGCCGCTGCCGCAGTCGCCGAGGAGGTGGCCCCAGCCGTCGGCCCGCCGCCAGGACGTCAGATCCGTGCCGAGCGCGATCATCCCCGTACCGCCGGCGACGACGGCCCCCGGCCGCTGCCCGAGCGCACCGGCGTACGCGGTGACGGCGTCGGCCGCCAGCGCAAGCCGGCGTACGCCCCAGGCCTCGGCGAAGGCCCCCGGCAGCTCGGCCCGCAGTTCGTCCCCGAGGGTCGCCATCCCGGCGGCGCCGACGGCCACGGCGACGACCGGCCGAGCGCCGTGAGGCTCCGTCAGGGCCCGCACGGCCGGCAGGACCTGGTCGAGGAAGTGCCGGGCGGAGATGCCGCCGGGGCCGGTCCGCACCGGTTCGCGCGACGCGCGGGTGTCGAGCACGGTGCCGCTCGCCGCCTCGGCCAGCGCGATCCGGAGTCCCGAACCCCCGGAGTCGACACCGACGACCAGAGCGCCGGAAGGGTCGTTCACGGAAGCCACGGAGACGACAGGGGTCACGGTGCACCGTCCTCGCAACGAGTGGGGCGGGGGAGTGGGCGGAGTCTAGGGGGTGGCCCGTGACGGCGCCCGAACCGGGGTGTCACAGTGGGCCGGTAGAGTGACGGACCGTGACAGCGCGACCTTTGAAGGAACTGGTGGAGCCCGGCTGGGCGGAGGCTCTGAGCCCCGTGGCAGGCCGAGTGGCGGAGATGGGTGACTTCCTGCGGGCGGAGATCGCCGCGGGCAGGACCTATCTGCCGGCCGGACAGCACGTCCTGCGGGCATTCCAGCAGCCCTTCGACGACGTGCGGGTCCTGATCGTGGGTCAGGACCCCTATCCGACACCGGGAATGGCGATCGGGCTCAGCTTCGCGGTCGCGCCCGAGGTCCGTCAGCTGCCGGGCAGCCTGGAGAACATCTTCCAGGAGCTGCACACGGACCTCGGGATGCCCCGGCCGTCGAACGGCGACCTGACCCCCTGGACCCGGCAGGGCGTCCTCCTCCTCAACAGGGCGCTGACCACCGCCCCGCGCAAGCCGGCCGCGCACCGCGGCAAGGGCTGGGAAGAGGTGACCGAGCAGGCGATCCGCGCGCTCGCCGCCCGGGGCAAGCCCCTGGTGTCGATCCTGTGGGGCCGTGACGCGCGCAACGCCCGCCCGCTCCTCGGCGATCTGCCGGCGATCGAGTCCGCGCACCCGTCCCCGATGTCGGCGGACCGCGGCTTCTTCGGCTCCCGTCCCTTCAGCCGCGCCAACGAACTCCTCCTGGAGCAGGGCGCCCAGCCGGTGGACTGGCGCCTGCCCTGACCCGACCGCCGGCCTCTTTCGTACGGAGGAGGCCACGGAACGGCCCGACCACGGAACCGCTCGGGCTCGGAACGGCCCGGCCCGGAACCGTCCCGGCCTCGAAGCCGCCCCGGCTCGCGAGCGCCCCGCCTCAGATCGTGGCCGCCCGCACGCACAGCACGTCCGGCAGGTGTTCGGCGAGGAGTCGCCAGCTGTCGCCGTCGTCGGCGCTCGCGTACACCTCGCCGTTGCGGTTGCCGAAGTACACGCCCGCCGGGTCCGCGTCGTCCGTGCACAGCGCGTCCCGGAGCACCGTGCCGTAGTGGTCGCCCTCGGGCAGGCCCCGGCTCAGCGGCTCCCAGGTGGCTCCTGCGTCGGTCGTACGGTAGACCCGGCACCGGCGGCCGGCCGGGACCCGGTCGGAGTCCGCGGTGATGGGGAAGACATAGGCGGTGTCCGGGCGGTGCGGGTGCGCGGCGACCGCGAAGCCGAAGTCGGACGGCAGGCCGGAGCCGATGTCCGTCCAGCCGGCACCCCCGTCGTCGCTGCGGAAGACGCCCCAGTGGTTCTGCAGATAGAGCCGGTCGAGATTGCCCGCGTCCTGGGCGATCTTGTGGACGCACTGCCCGAAGACCGGGTGCGGGTCCGGCAGGAACACCGCCGACACGCCCTTGTTGGAGGGCTCCCAGGCGGCCCCGCCGTCCTGCGAGCGGAACACCCCGGCGGTGGACACGGCGACGGTGACGGCGGCCGGGTCGCGCCGGTCGGTCACCACGGTGTGCACGGCCTCGCCGCCCCCGCCCGGCACCCACTGGGAGCGGGTCGGGTGCTCCCACAGCGGGCGGACGAGCTCGAAGGACTCCCCGCCGTCCCCGGACCGGAAGAGCGCGGCGGGCTCCGTCCCCGCGTACACGACGCCGGGGGAGTGCTCCGGTGCCGGGTGCAGCTGCCAGACGCGCTCCAGGGAGGCGCCGGTGTCCTCGGGGAACTTGACGGCCGGCCGCGCCGGTTCGGTCCAGGTCCTGCCGAGGTCGTCGGAGTGGAAGACGGACGGCCCCCAGTGGGCGCTGTCCCCGCCCACGAGCAGCCGCGGGGTCGGCCCGCGGGTGTCGATGGCGACCGAGTAGACCGCCTGCGCGGGGAAGGCCGGGTCGTCGAACTCCCATCGGCCGTCGTGCCTGCGGCCGATGAAGAGCCCCTTGCGGGTGCCTACGGTGAGGAGTACGTCGGGCATGGCTGCCAACCTCCAGGACGCCGTTGTCGCGGATACGGGCCAGTCTGCACCCGGCCACTGACAACGGCTCCCGGACACTCCCGGAGCCGCCCGCGCCACGCCGTACCCCCGTGGTTCAGGGGCGGGCGCTCACCTCGCGGTCCTCAGATCGCCCAGGCGTACTGCGGCGGCGCCGCGTGCGTCGTCGCGCCCAGGTCGCGGGCGGCGCGGCGGGCCCAGGAGGCGTCCCGCAACAGCTCGCGGCCGAGGAGGACCGCGTCGGCCTCGCCGTTGGCGACGATCTTCTCGGCCTGGTCGCTCTCGGTGATCAGGCCGACGGCGGCCACCGGCAGCCCGGTCTCGGCCTTGACGCGGGCCGCGAAGGGCACCTGGTAGCCGGGGCCGACCGGGATCTCGGCCGGTCCGCCGTTGCCGCCGCTGGAGACGTCGAGGAGGTCGACGCCGTGCTCGCGGAGGAGCGCGGCGAACCGTACGGTCTCGTCGACCGTCCAGCCCTGCTCCTCCAGCCAGTCGGTGGCGGAGATGCGGAAGAAGACGGGCAGTTCCTTGGGCCACACGGACCGCACGGCGTCGACGACCTCCAGGGCGAGCCGGGTCCGGTTCTCGAAGGAACCGCCGTACGCGTCGGTGCGGTGGTTGCTGTGCGGGGAGAGGAACTCGCCGATCAGATAGCCGTGGGCGCCGTGCACCTCGATGACCTGGAAGCCGGCGTCGAGCGCGCGGCGGGCCGCGTCCGCGAACTGCCCGGTGATCTCCCGGATCCTGTCGACGGTGAGCTCGGTCGGCACCGGGTGGCCCTCGGCGAACTCGACGGGGCTCGGCGCGACGGGCTGCCAGCCGGGGCCACCCTCGGGGACGGGCCCGCGGCCCTCCCAGGGGCGCTTGGTCGAGGCCTTGCGTCCGGCGTGCCCGATCTGGATGCCGGGGACGGTGCCGTGGTCCTTGAGGAAGCCGGCGATGCGGCGGAGGGCCTCGGTCTGGGTGTCGTTCCAGAGGCCGAGGTCCGCCGGGCTGATCCGGCCCTCGGCGGCGACGGCGGTCGCCTCGACCAGGATCAGTCCGGTGCCGCCGGTGGCCCGGGAGGCGTAGTGGGCGAAGTGCCAGTCCGTGGCGACACCCGCGTTCGGTCCGGTCATCTCCGCCGAGTACTGGCACATGGGCGCCATCCATACCCGGTTGGGCACGGTCAGCGACCGCAGGGTGTAGGGCTCGAACAGGGCGACGCTCATGACGGACTCCGTTTCGGGATGCCTCGAAGGACGTTAGTACGGTAACCATCGTAGTACGGCATCTGTCAAACTACGAGGGTCCTCGTACAATGGCTCGTATCCCGGATGAAGTGGAGCCGCCGCCATGACGACCGCCACCAGCCCTCGCGCCCTCGAACACCCCGCGCGCGACCAGATCCGACTGGAGGCGGTGCTGCACGCGCTCGCGGACCCGGTGCGGCTCAGGATCGTGCGGGACATGGCGCGCGAGCGCGCCGAACTGAGCTGCTCGTACTTCGACCTCCCGGTGACCAAGTCCACGACGACGCACCACTTCCGGGTGCTGCGCGAGGGCGGAGTCATCCGGCAGACGTACCGCGGTACGGCCAAGCTCAACGCCCTGCGCGAGGACGACCTCGAAGCCCTCTTCCCGGGCCTGCTCGCCACGGTCCTGACAGCGGCCGGCGCCCAGGCCGTGCGCGAGGACGCGACGGGCGCCCAAGGCCGGTCGTGAGGACGCGGCCGGCGCCCAGGCCGGCCGTGAGGACGCGACGGCCTGGGCGCCGGTGAGGGGACGCGCCCCAGGGGGTGAGCCCCGCGGTGCCGTGCCCCTACAGTCCCCGCATCCTCCCGATCTCCGCCGACTGCTGGGCGATCACGTCGTTCGCCATCTCCTCCACGAGGACGTTGTTGCCCTCGCTCAGCACCTCGGCGGCCATCGTCACCGCCCCCTCGTGGTGCGTGATCATCAGCTTCAGGAACAGCTCGTCGAAGGCCTTGCCCTTCGCGTTCCCGAGCTGCTTCAGCTGTGCCTCGCTCGCCATGCCCGGCATCGAGTGGTGGTCGTGGCCCGCCTGTTCGCGCGGGCCGCCGTTGTTTTTCAGCCAACCTTCCATCGCGCCGATCTCCGGCTTCTGCGCCGCCGCGATCCGCTCGGCGACCCCCTTCACCTGAGCCGAGGCCGCCCGCTGCGGGGCCAGCGCGGTCATGGTGAGGGCCTGCCGGTGGTGCACGATCATCATCTGCGCGTAGGCGAAGTCGGCGCTGTTCGGGCTCTGGTCCGGCAGCAGCTTCGCGGCCTCCTCGGGGGATATCCGCCTGGCCGCTTCGCCGGGCTTGCCCGGCGCGATCACCGTCCCGGTCGATCCCTTCGCCGCCTCCGGAGAACCCTTGTCGGGCCCGGACTCGCAGGCGGTCAGGGCGAGTACGGCGACGGCGGACAGGGCCACGGCGACGACGGCACGCTGACGGCGGATCAACAACGCGACCTCCAGATGTTCTTGCGGGGACAGTGACCGTTCCTAGCACTTTTCTCGGGGCTACCGATCAAAAACCTTCATTACGTCTGTGTTGCCATCTGTTGAGATGTGCACGGCAAGGAAGATACTGCCGGGGTCCAACACCCGTTCAACGCTGAACGGATACCAGGGAGGACGGAGTGACTTCGTTGCGTACCCCGCGTACCACGTCCATCACGCGCGACCCGCGTGCCAGGCTCAGACGCCTTGGCGTGGCATCCGCCGCGGCCGGACTGATGGCCACACTGCTCGTGGCCGGCCCCGCCACCGCGACCCCCGACCCCGGAGACGTGCCCGCTCAGGGCAAGGTCTCCTCGGGGCAGGCGGCCGAGGCGCGTGCCGCGATACAGAGCGGTGAGATACCCGGCGTGGACGAGATCGTCCACAGCTCGAACATCGAGCACCTTGCCAACATCCCCAAGGACGCCCTCCCGGGCACCAACTCGGACCTCGCCTTCCAGGGCAGGTACGCCTTCGCCGGCAACTACGACGGCTTCCGGATCTTCGACATCAGCAACCCGAAGTCCCCGAAGACCGTCGCCCAGGTCCTCTGCCCGGGCTCCCAGAACGACATCTCCGTCTCCGGGGACCTGCTGTTCCTCTCGACGGACTCCTCCCGGAGCGACAACTCCTGCGCCAGCACGACGCAGCCCGCCTCGGTCAAGGAATCCTGGGAGGGCATGAAGATCTTCGACATCAGCGACGTCCGGAACCCGAAGTACGTCGCCGCCGTCGAGACCGCGTGCGGCTCGCACACCAACACGCTGGTTCCCAAGAAGCGGGACGTCTACATCTACGTCTCGTCGTACTCGCCCAACGCCGCGTTCCCGGACTGCCAGCCCCCGCACGACGGCATCTCTGTCATCAAGGTGCCCCGCAGGGCGCCCGAGAAGGCCGCGCTCGTCGGCTTCCCCGTCCTCTTCCCGGGCGAGGGCCCGGACGGCGGCGGCAACCCCGGTGGCCCGACCAACCCGGGTGTCTCCAAGACCACGGGCTGCCACGACATCACCGTGCTCCCGGAGAAGGACCTCGCGGCCGGCGCCTGCATGGGTGACGGCATCCTCTTCGACATCGAGGACCCCGAGCACCCGCGGGTGATCGACCGTGTCCAGGACAACGTCAACTTCGCGTTCTGGCACTCCGCGACCTTCAACCAGAAGGCCAACAAGGTCGTCTTCACCGACGAGCTCGGCGGCGGCGGCGCGGCCACCTGCAACGCCGAGGTCGGCCCGAACCGCGGTGCCGACGGCATCTACGACATCGTCGGCAAGGGCAAGAAGAGCAAGCTCGTCTTCCGCAGCTACTTCAAGATCCCGCGACACCAGGCCGACACCGAGAACTGCGTCGCCCACAACGGCTCGCTGATCCCGGTCAAGGGCAAGGACATCATGGTCCAGGCCTGGTACCAGGGCGGCATCTCCGTCTGGGACTTCACCGACTCCCGCAAGCCCAAGGAGATCGCCTACTTCGAGCGCGGCCCGCTGTCCGCCACCACCATCGCCACCGGTGGCTCGTGGTCCGCGTACTACTACAACGGCTACATCTACTCGAACGACATCGCCAAGGGCTTCGACGTCCTGAAGCTCTCCGACCGCCGTACCGACCCCGCGAAGCGGATCCGGATGGACGAGCTCAACGTCCAGACCCAGCCGGACTACTTCGACTTCGGTCACTGACCGGAGTCGTGACCGCCGGCCGTCGGCTCACGACGGCCGGCTGACGGCCTGACCACCGGCGCGCCGTCGGGCGGACCCCCGTCCGGCGGCGCGCCCGCCTCCCAGTCCAGGCCGTAGCGGTGGAACAGCTCCGACCGCAGCCGTGCCAGCGGCATCTGCGCCCCCGGCAGCAGCACCGCCACCACCGCGCCCATCAGCAGGGCGCGCAGCATCGGATAGTCCGTGTCCACGTCCTCGGAGCCGTACCGCGTCACCGTGTCCCGCAGCAGGAACGCGAGGCGCTGCTGCTCCGGGCACTGCACGAAGCCCTCGGCCTGCAGGATGCCCGCCATATGGGTCCGCATCAGGGTCGGCCGGTCCGCGGCGAGCCCCAGGATCGCGTCGATCGCGCGGGCCATGCGCTCGCGGCCGTCCTCCGTGCGCGGCTCGCGCTCCAGCGCCTCCTCCAGGGTGAGGTGCATCAGCCGGTGCACCGCCGACTGGAGGAGCTGCCGCTTGCCCGGGAAGTAGTACGAGATCAGCCCCCGCGCCGAACCGGCCCGCTCCGCGATGTCGCCGAGTGTCGTCGCCTCGTAGCCCCGAGTGTCGACGAGCTCCACCGTGGCCTGCAGAATGCGCTCCCGGGACCTGCGGCGGAGCTCTTCATTGACCGATGGGCTACGCGGGGACATGCTTGACTCCTGCGTTGACTGGCTGCCGGCCAATATACTCGGCGCATCCCGTCGGGCTGCCCTCGTGACAGACCGCCGGGGATGCCGTCTGTTCTGGGCGACACGGGGGATCGTCCAGAACAGGCGGCTTCATCCTGTTCCTCCCATTCTGCTCCCCTCGCCGTCGCCCTCTCCGGGGCCGGCCCGGGGGTCACGACGCTCGCGCCGGCGGTACGTCAGGACCGCGGTGGCCACACAGCACCAGCCGAGCAGCCAGCCCCCGAGCACGTCCGAGGGCCAGTGCACGCCCAGATAGACCCGCGTCCACCCCACCCCGAGCACCGAGACGACCGCCGCGCTCGCGAGGGCGCCCCAGCCGCGCCACTCGCCGCGCCACCGCAGCGCGAGGACCCAGAGCAGCAGCCCGCAGGTGACCATGGCCGTCATCGCGTGCCCGGACGGGAAGGCGGCGAAGCGCGCCGAGTCGACCGGATCGGTCCACTGCGGCCGGTCCCGCCCCACCAGCGTCTTGAGGGCTTGCTGGAGCCCCACGGCCAGCAGGCTCGTCACGGCCACCCACAGGGCGAGCCGCCGCTCCCGCCCCCACCACAGCAGCACCACCGTGGCGGCGGCCAGCGCGCGCATCGTCCACGGGTCCCACACCCAGTCGCTGAGGAAACGGTGCACCTGGGTCAGCCCGGGCTCGGCCACCGCGTCACGGTGGAGTGTCTCGGTCACCGACCGGTCGAAGGAGAGCAGGGGCGTCCACCCCACGGCGACGAGGACGAGCAGGAGAACGGCCAGGACCCCGGAGATCACGGCGGAGGAGCGCATGCGTCGATCCTGCCCGACGATCGGCTCCGGCTGATCCTTCCCGCCCCCCGCGCGCGCCGTCGCCCGCGACCGGACCGGCGAGCCTGCCGTCACCCCTGTCCCAGCGCGCTGAGCGCCGGGACGAAGGCCACGAGCACCGGGACCACCGGCACCAGGGAGGCGGCCGCGGTCAGCCGGAGCCGGCGGCCCGCGGTGAGCCGGGGCGCCGCGGTCAGCAGCCGGTTCACCCGGCGCGGCAGATCGCCGTACGGGGCCTGACCGGGCCCGAACACGCCCCGGTCCTCGTTGAGTTCGACCAGCGCGAGCGCGATCGTCAGCCGCCCGAACCGGCGCGAGGCCACATCGTCGGCGGCCAGCTCCACCAGCCGGTGCATCTCCTCGCGGAAGGCCGCGAAGACCGGGATCCCCGGGAACCCGGCGGCCAGCGCCGCCGAGGAGTGCAGCAGCCAGTCGTGCCGGGCGCGCGCGTGCCCCTGCTCGTGCGCGAGGACGGCGTCCAGCTGACGCCCCTTCAACCGCCGCAGCGCCGCCGTGGTGATGACCAGCTGGGGTGTGCTCCCCGCCAGCCACCAGGCGTTCGCCCGCTCGCCCTCCAGGACCACGAGGCGCTCGCCGCCCGGCTGCTCGCCGGGGAGCAGGGGTGCGCGGACGAGCAGATCGCAGCGGCGCCGTCTGCGCCGCGACCGGGCCTGGCTGAACTCCCGGCCCAGCATCGCCCCGGACCACACCCCGCCGGCCGCCAGGGCCACCGCGAGCACCGCGGACCAGGGTCCGGTCGTCCCCAGTTCGTACGCGTCGACCACCGCGCGCGGCGCGGGCGCGAAGATCTGCCCCCGTACGGCCTGCCAGGCGGTCGACGCGCTGAACGTCATGGAGAGCGCGAAGCTCAGCAGCACGGCGGCGATCACGCATTGCCACACCCAGAGGGCCACCACGGGTTCTCGCTCGACCCAGTCCGCCCGCGACAGCAGCCGGGGGGCCGCGAGGGCGGTCAGAACTCCGAGCAGGAACAGCGCGAGGGAGACCCACATGGCGCCAGCCTATGAGCGCGGTACTGGTCGGGGGTATGCCCCGGGGCGGCAAGTGACGTACGCCACGGTTTGGTTGAGCCGGGCCGCCCTCAAAGCCAGGTCGGGCGCCGGGCGGCACTCACAGCGTCACCAGCATGGCCAGCATCGCGAGGGCCATCGACAGCCGGCAGGCGAGCGCCAGCTCCGGGCGGGCCGCCCAGGCCGGCCGCGGCCCGCGGCCCGGGCCGCCCGCCGTCGCCGTCACTGTCGCCGGTACCGCGACCGGCACCAGTCCCGTGCCCGCGTGCAGCACGTACGCCATGTAGTAGAGGAGCAGCCCGCCCGTGAGGGCGGGTATGCCGCCCGCCGTGCCCGCCGTGTGTCCCGTGTGCGCCCCCGCGCCGGGAGCCGCCATCGACAGCGCCATGTAGACCATGGCGAGCGAGCCGACGAAGTGGTGCAGATGGTGTCCGCCGTGCCGGACCGCCGCGAGACCGTGCAGCGCGGCGCCGCCGAACACCGCCGCGTAGACCGCCCAGCTCCACTCCGGCGGGGTGAGCACCGCCCCGGGCAGCGCCATCGACGCCATCCCGAAGCCCATCACCGCCTCGCCGCCCGCGGCCCGCCGCTCCTCCCCGGCGGACGCGCGCATCCGCAGCAGGCAGTACACGCCCGTCACCGCGCAGAGCACGACCATCAACCACCCGGACAGGGCCGGTCCGTGCACGGCACACCTCCCCCTCGACGCGGTCCCCTTCCCGGAGGATGCCCGCGCCCGTCCGGACACACGCAGGCGCACGGGTGCGTACAGGCGTACGAGGGGGAGTGAAAGGTACGGGCGTTAGGCTCGGGACGATCGCGTACGGCGATCGTCAGCGCCCGAGGGGAGCCCCGTTCACATGGACACCGCCACGTCGCACGAGACAGGCCGGATCAGCTACCGCGAGGCGGTCCTGGAGGACGTCCCGGCCCTCGTCCCGCTCGTGGAGTCGGCCTACCGGGGCGACGCCAGCCGCGGCGGCTGGACCACCGAGGCGGACATCCTCCAGGGGCAGCGCACCGACCCCGAGGGTGTCGCCGCCGTGATCACCACGCCGGACAGCCGGCTCCTGGTCGTCGAGCGCGACGGCGGGATCGTCGCCTGCTGCCAGCTGGAGCACCGCGGCGAGGCCGCCTACTTCGGGATGTTCGCGGTCCGCCCCGAACTCCAGGGAGCGGGTCTGGGCAAGCAGATCATCGCGGAGGCCGAACGCCGGGTGCGCGAGCTGTGGGACGTCCGCGAGATGCACATGACGGTGATCTCCGTACGGGAGGAGCTCATCGCCTGGTACGAGCGCCGCGGCTACCGGCGCACCGGGCGGATGACCCCCTTCCCGTACGGCGATGAGCGCTTCGGTCTGCCCCAGCGCGAGGACCTGGAGTTCGAGCTCCTGGTGAAGCCGCTGAGCTGACGAACGCGGCGGAAGGGTGGCTTCCCCCCTGGCTGACAGGAAAAACTTCTGTGATCAGGGGGGTCGCACAGGATAATTTCTCTTGCCCCCTCTTGTGGCCGAGAACCGTCCACGGTTACGGTGTCTTAACGCGAGGTTCTCCTGTGAAGGAAGAGGCATGACGGAAATTCTTGTGCAGGACGTGACTGGTGGGGGGATATCCACCACCGCCCGGGTGATCGACCACCCCGCCTGGCCCGAGCTCAAGAATGCCGTGGAGGAGATCCGCAGCTGGCAGAGCGCGGACGGCTCCATCGACTTCGAGCGCGAGGGCGCGCCCGCCAAGGCCCTGGCCGAGCTGACCCTCGGCCGGGTCACCGCCGCGGTCGAGCAGCTCTCCCCGCTCGTCCCGCACGACGGCGCCTACCACCGCGCCCTCGTCTCCGACCTGCGCAAGTGGGCCGAGAGCGGCTTCACCGTCCCGGACTTCCTGGACTCGCTGCTCGCCTTCCAGCCGGCCGCCGACCGCGTGGACGGGCTCCAGCACCTGGTGCTGTTCCCGATGTACACGCAGAACGGCAACCCCGACCGCAACCTCGAAGCCGTCGTGCTCCGCATGGTGTGGCCGGAGTGGCTCGCCGAGCTCGAGCGCACCCGCTACGACAACCCGCTGTTCTGCGGGATCACCTTCGAGGACTTCACCGCCGGGTACGACACCAACTCGGCCGTCCTCTTCCCGGAGACCATCGCCGTCCGCGAGGCCCCCGAGCGCTTCACCTGGGGCGGGATCTTCTGCGACCGCGAGGCCGCCCGCTTCCGCAAGGTCACCGAGGCCGCCGTCGACACCCTCGGCATCCAGCTGCCCGCCGACATCGCCGCGATGATCGAGGACCAGGAGCGCTGCGAGAAGGCCTTCGTGCTCTGGGACATGGTCCACGACCGCACCCACAGCCACGGCGACCTGCCGTTCGACCCCTTCATGATCAAGCAGCGCCAGCCCTTCTGGATGTACGGCCTCGAGGAGCTCCGCTGCGACCTCACCGCCTTCAAGGAGGCCGTGAAACTGGAGGCCGAGGGCAACACCCACGGCCGTGACGTGCAGTACGCGGTCCTCTTCGACCGGATGTTCCGCTTCCCGCTCTCCGGCGACCGCAACCGCAACTACGACGGTCTCGGCGGCCAGCTCCTCTTCGCGTACCTCCACAAGAACGACGTGGTGCGCTGGACGGACAACACCCTCAAGATCGACTGGCAGCGGGCCCCCGAGGTCACCAACCAGCTCTGCGCCGACATCGAGAAGCTCTACCGCGACGGCATCGACCGCCCCAAGCTCGTCCACTGGTTCAAGGCGTACGAGCTCGTCTCCACCTACCTCGCCCCGCACCCGGGCTCGAAGTGGGCCAAGGGTCCCGACGCCCTCGACCTCTCCCTCCCGCCCCGCAAGCTCGTCGACGACGTGCTTCCGGACGAGTTTCCGCTCAGCATGTTCTTTGAGGCCCTCGCCAAGAAGCTGAAGGGCGTGATCGCCGACACCAAGGGGATCACCGCCGCCGACGTCTCGCGGACCGAGCAGGCCGAGCGGGCTGCCGCGTGAGCGCTCGTACCGACGACACGGAGGAGGCGTCGCCCATGACCGCCAACGGAAACGGCGGGCCGCTCGACGGCGCCGTCATCGCGGTCGCCGGTGCGGCCGGCCCGGCCGGTCGCGCGGCGCTGATGCGCCTCGCCGAAGCGGGCGCGACCGTCGTCGGCTCCGACGCCGACCCGGCGCGCCTCGCGGAGGCCGTCGACGCCGCCCGCTACGCCCACGGCGGCGCCAAGGTGGTCGGTGACACCGTCGACCTGCTCGACCTGGACGCCACGCGCGACTGGGCCGCGAAGACCGAGAAGGAGTTCGGCCGGATCGACGGCCTGGTCCACCTCGTCGGCGGCTGGCGCGGCAGCTCCTCCTTCACGGAGACCGACCTCGCGGACTGGGACTTCCTGGAGAAGCTCCTCATCCGCACGGTCCAGCACACCTCGCTCGCGTTCCACGACGGGCTGCTGCGGGCCGGCGGTCGCGGTCGCTACGCCCTGATCAGCCAGGTCGGCGCGCACAAGCCGCTCGCCAACAACGCCGCGTACAACGCCGGCAAGGCGGCCGCCGAGGCCTGGACCCTCGCGATGGCCGACTCGTTCCGCAAGCTGGGGGGCGACGACGGCCCGCAGGCGGCGGCTGCGATCCTGGTGATCAAGGCATTGGTGCACGACGCCATGCGCGCCGAACGCCCCAACGCGAAGTTCGCGGGCTTCACCGACGTCAAGGACCTGGCCGATGAGATCGCCGGGCTCTGGGACAAGCCCGCCCAGGAAGTGAATGGACAGCGTCTGTGGCTGACCCCCAAGCCGTGACCGCGGCCCTCGGCCCCAGGACCGACGCACGTCGTCACCACGACCCGTCGGTCCGGGGCTTCGCCAGCGACAACTACGCCGGCGCCCACCCCGAGGTCCTCGCGGCCCTCGCCCTCGCCAACGACGGCCACCAGGTCGCCTACGGCGAGGACCAGTACACCGAGCACCTCCAGCGGATCATGCACAGCCACTTCGGCCCCAGCGCCGAGGCCTTCCCGGTCTTCAACGGGACCGGGGCGAACGTGACCGCCCTCCAGGCGCTCACCGACCGCTGGGGCGCCGTCATCTGCGCCGAGTCCGCGCACATCAACGTGGACGAGGGCGGGGCGCCGGAGCGCATGGGCGGCCTCAAGCTGCTCACCGTGCCGACCCCGGACGGCAAGCTCACCCCCGAGCTGATCGACCGGCAGGCCTGGGGCTGGGAGGACGAGCACCGGGCGATGCCGCAGGTCGTCTCGATCACCCAGAACACCGAGCTGGGCACCGTCTACACGGTGGACGAGATCCGCGCGATCGTCGAACACTCCCACGCCAAGGGCATGAAGGTGCACCTCGACGGGGCCCGGATAGCCAACGCCGCCGCCTCGCTCGACGTGCCGATGCGCGCGTTCACCAACGCCGTGGGCGTCGACGTCATCTCGTACGGCGGCACGAAGAACGGCATGCTCTTCGGTGAGGCGATCGTCGTCCTCAACCCCGACGCGGTCAGCCACATGAAGCACCTGCGCAAGCTGTCCATGCAGCTCGCGTCGAAGATGCGCTTCGTGTCGGTGCAGCTGGAGGCCCTCCTCGCGAAGGACCTGTGGCTGCGCAACGCCCGCCACGCCAACGCGATGGCCCAGCGCCTCGCGGCCGGCGTGCGCGAGCTGGACGGGGTGGAGATCCTGTACCCGGTGCAGGCCAACGCGGTCTTCGCGCGCCTGCCGCACGAGGTCACCCGGCGGCTCCAGGAGCGGTTCCGCTTCTACTTCTGGGACGAGACGGCCGGCGACGTGCGCTGGATGTGCGCCTTCGACACCACGGAGGACGATGTGGACGCCTTCCTCCAGGCCCTGAAGGAAGAGCTGGCCCGCTAACTCACTGCATGGATATACGGCCGGACGGAAAGTCATTGACTTCCGTCCGGCCGTTTCCGTACGCTCCACGCGCATGGAACTCATCCAGCAGAACCCCGACATCTCCGCCTATCTGGCCGCGAGCGAGGCCGTCGACCATGGCCATCCGGTGGTCCGGGCGGCCGTGCACCGCCTCACCGATGAGCACCCCGACGCATACGCATACGCCGAAGCGGCCTACCGGTACGTACGCGACACCGTCCCGCACTCCGCCGACGCCGACGACCCCCGCGTCACCTGGCGTGCCTCCGACGTCCTGGAGCAGCGCACCGGCATCTGTTACGCCAAGTCGATCGCGTACACCGCACTCCTGCGGGCCCGTGGCATCCCGGCCGCCCTCTGCTACCAGCGGCTCGCCGACGACGACGGCTCGAACCCGGTGGTCCACGGTCTCGTCGCCGTACTGCTGCCCGGGGAGCGGACCTGGGCCCGCCAGGACGTGCGAGGGAACAAGCCCGGAGTCGACGCCCGGTTCTCCCTGCGGGAGGAGCGACTGGCCTGGACGGTGCGACCAGAGTTCAATGAAGTGGATTATCCAGTGCTCTACACTGAACCGCATGCGGCTGTTCTGGACGCGCTGCGCGCCGCGCCCGACCGGCCCCACCTCTGGCGGACGCTCCCCACGGAGCTCTGACCCCGGACATCAGCGAACGGCGGACCATGACCCTCACGCTCACCGTCTCCGACGAGGTGCGCACCCTCGTACCCGGCTTCACCGCTCTGGTGATCGAGGCCCACGGCCTGGTCAACGGGCCCAGCGACGAGGCCAGTTCGGCCCTCCTCGACGACGCCGCGCGACGGCTCGCCGAGCGGCTCGACGGCCGGACCCCGGACCGGGACCCGCACATCGCCGCCTGGCGCGCCGCGTACACCGCGTTCGGCGCCAAGCCCTCCCGTACCCGCAACTCCGCGGAGGCGCTCGCCAAGCGGGCGCTCGCGGACGGCGGGCTGCCCCGCATCAACCGGCTCGTCGACGCCTACAACGCGGTGAGCGTCGCCCACCTCATCCCGGTCGGCGGCGAGGACCTGGGCAGGATCCGGGGCGCCATGCGCCTGGTCCGCGCCACCGGCGACGAACCCTTCGTCACCACGGCGGGCGGCGCTGAGACGGTGGAGCACCCCGAGGCCGGGGAGATCGTCTGGTGCGACGAGGAGGGCGTGACCTGCCGCCGCTGGAACTGGCGCCAGGGCCCCCGTACCCGCATCGACGACGACACCGTCGACTCGTTCTTCCTGCTCGAGTCGCTCGCCCCGATGACCCGGGACGAGCTGCTCGCGGCGGGTGCCGAGCTGGCGGAGTCCCTGGAGAAGCTCAGCCCGGAAGCCCGGATCACGGTCCGCGACCCGGAGTGACGATGTGTCCGCGACCCCGGCGTGACGATGCGCCCGCGACCCGGAGTGACGATTCAGCGGGATGCCGTTCGGCGGCGCCCCGTTGTCAGCCGGCTTCCTTGACCTGGGCCGGAGTCGGAGCCGTACCTCCGAGGTGCGCGGGCACCCACCACGTGTCGTTCGCGTCCTTGGGGCGCACCGGGTAGGCGCGCTGCGCGGCCTCCAGGAGCTCCTGGACGCGCTCGCGCAGCCGCCGCGTGATGGCGCCCGCGTACTGGTCGGCGGGAGCCATCACGGGCTCGCCGACGCGGATCGTCACCGGGATGTGGCTGCGCTTGAAGTTGCGGGGACGGCCCTTGGTCCAGACGCGCTGCGTACCCCAGAGGGCCATCGGGATCAGCGGGACCCCGGCCTCCTGGGCGAGCCGCGCCGCACCCGTCTTGAAGCCCTTGAGGGTGAACGACTGGGAGATGGTCGCCTCGGGGAAGACACCGATGATCTCGCCGGCCCGCAGCGACTCCAGCGCGTGCTTGTAGGCGTGCTCGCCCGCCGAGCGGTCCACCGGGATGTGCTTCATGCCGCGCATCAGCGGCCCCGAGACCTTGTGCCGGAAGACCGAGTCCTTCGCCATGAAGCGCACGAGACGCTTCTGCGGGAGCGCGGCCAGGCCCGTGAAGATGAAGTCCAGATAGCTGATGTGATTGGAGACGAGCACCGCGCCACCCGTGCGCGGGATGTGCTCCGAACCCTGCGTGTCGATCTTCAGGTCGAGCGCCTTGAACATGGTCAGAGCGGCGCCGATGACCGGCCGATACACGAGTTCTGCCATCTGAGAGGAACCCTTCTTCTGTGCCTGGGGAGGGTTCTCCCGGCGAAGTTACGCAGCCGTAGGTTTTCGGCTTTGGGCAGATCGTGCCCCATGTGGGCCGCCGTGACCAGTCCAGGCGGCTTCGTACAGGGAGATTCTCGTCACTCGCGGTGGTCGTGGCGGGAATCGAACCCTGCCGTGCGACGCTGCACCAGGTGAGACGGCCGAAAGAGAAGGGAAACAGGGGTGACCGACATTCCCGGGATACCCGGAACCGACACGCTGGGACCCGAGGCGCTGGGCGTCGCACTGGGGGAGCGGGCCACCCTCGTCCAGTTCTCCACCGCGTTCTGTCAGCCGTGCCGCGCCACCCGGCGCACCCTCGCCGAGGTCGCCGCGATGGTCCCGGGCGTCGGGCACGTGGAGATCGACGCCGAGGAGCGGCTCGATCTCGTACGTGCCCTCGGCATCGCCAGGACCCCCACCGTCCTCGTCCTCGACCGGACGGGGCGTGTCGTCCGCCGGGCCTCGGGACAGCCCCGCAGGGCGGACGTCATCGCCGCCCTGGGGCGGGCGGTCTGACGCGGTGACACTTCTCCCACATCCCGGTACGCACTTGACTGCACGCGGCAACGATCGCCACTCTGACGGGGTGCCCCAAGAACTCCTTCTCTACGGCCGGACCCACGTGGACCTGGCCCGCAACGCGAGCGCGCGCTGTCCGGGTGTCTGACCACCCCCGGACCTCTCTCATGCCGCCCTCCCAGAAGGACAACTCCATGACGGTCACGCCCGACCTCCGGCCCGGCACCGTTCCCACCATCGGCGCACCCCGCCAGGCCTCTCCGGATCTGCTCCGCTCCGTCTTCCGCCGGCACGCGGCCGGCGTCGCGGTCGTCACCGCGCACGGGGAGCGCCCCGTCGGCTTCACCGCGACCTCGCTCAACTCCGTCGCCGCCGAACCCCCGCTCATCTCCTTCGGGGTGGGCACCACCTCCTCCAGCTGGCCCGTGCTCGCCGAGGCCGAGCACATCGGCGTCCACATACTCGGCGAACACCAGCAGGAACTCGCCGCCACCTTCGCCCGCAGCGGGGCCGACCGCTTCGGCGAGGGGACCCGCTGGAGCCTGGGGCCCGAGGGCGTGCCCGTACTCGACGGCGTACTCGCCTGGCTGGTCTGCCGCGTGGTCGCCCGGGTGCCCGCCGGTGACCACCGGATCGTGATCGCCCAGGCCGTCGCCGGGGACCCGGACGGGGCGGGCCGGCCGCTCCTCTATCATCACGGCCGCTTCAACGCGCTGCGCGACTGAAGGTTCCCGTGCGCGCCGCTCTCCGCGCGTTGGGCAGATCACACCGCTGAGCGCTTGCTTACTGGTAACGGACTGGGTGTACTGGCGAGTAATATTTCGGTCGGGGCGTCCGGCGCCCCGACCGGAAACCCGCCCTTCAGGCGCCTATGCTGCGAGCAACAAGGCAGCCCAGTTATGACGATGCAGTAGGAGAGCCGGCGTGAGCTTGAGGATCGTTGTCTGTGTGAAGTACGTGCCCGACGCGACCGGAGACCGGAAGTTCGCGGACGACCTGACGGTCGACCGCGACGACGTCGACGGCCTGCTGTCGGAGCTCGACGAGTACGCCGTCGAGCAGGCACTGCAGATCGCCGAAGAGGCGGACGACGCCGAGGTCACCGTGCTGACGG
The DNA here is from genome assembly GCF_014451325.2 of Streptomyces sp. CB02980. GTDB lineage: Bacteria > Actinomycetota > Actinomycetes > Streptomycetales > Streptomycetaceae > Streptomyces. The sequence continues at coordinate 301,905 of NZ_JACSCH020000008.1, forward strand.
TCGGCCCCGAGGACGCCAAGGACGCGCTCCGCAAGGCGCTTTCCATGGGCGCCGACAAGGCCGTCCACGTCGAGGACGACGACCTGCACGGCACCGACGTCATGGGCACCTCGCTGGTGCTCGCCAAGGCGATCGAGAAGACCGGCTACGACGTCGTCATCGCCGGTATGGCCTCCACCGACGGCACCATGGGTGTCCTCCCGGCGATCCTCGCCGAGCGCCTGGGCGTCCCGCAGGTCACGCTGCTCTCCGAGGTGAAGATCGAGGACGGCAAGGTGACCGGCCGTCGCGACGGCGACACCGCCTCCGAGCAGCTCGAGGCCTCCCTGCCGGCCGTCGTCTCCGTGACCGACCAGTCCGGCGAGGCGCGCTACCCGTCCTTCAAGGGCATCATGGCCGCCAAGAAGAAGCCGGTGGAGTCCCTGGAGCTGGACGACCTGGACATCGACGCGGACGAGGTCGGCCTCGCCGGTGCCTGGACCGCGGTCGACTCCGCCGCCGAGCGTCCGGCGCGCACCGCCGGCACGATCGTCAAGGACGAGGGCGAGGGCGGCAAGCAGCTCGCCGAGTTCCTCGCGAGCCAGAAGTTCATCTAAGGCTCGCGCGAGCCGCTCAGACCGTCCCTTTCGTTCGCAGGAGATTGAAGTCCCATGGCTGAGATTCTCGTCTACGTCGACCACGTCGACGGAGCCGTCCGCAAGCCCACCCTGGAGCTGCTGACCCTCGCCCGCCGCATCGGCGAGCCGGTCGCCGTCGCGCTGGGCAACGGCGCCGCCGACACCGCCGCCGTCCTCGCCGAGCACGGCGCGGTGAAGGTCCTGACCGCCGACGCCCCCGAGTTCACCGAGTACCTCGTCGTCCCCAAGGTCGACGCGCTCCAGGCCGCGTACGAGGCTGTCTCCCCGGCCGCCGTGCTCGTCCCGTCCTCCGCCGAGGGCAAGGAGATCGCCGCCCGCCTCGCGGTCCGCATCGGCTCCGGCATCATCACGGACGCCGTGGACCTGGAGGCCGGTGACGAGGGCCCGGTCGCGACGCAGTCCGCGTTCGCCGCCTCCTTCTCCACCAAGTCCCGTGTCTCCAAGGGCACCCCGGTCATCACGGTCAAGCCGAACTCGGCCCCCGTCGAGGCCGCCCCGGCCGCCGGTGCCGTCGAGGCCCTCGCGGTCTCCTTCGGCGCGCTGGCCACCGGCACCAAGGTGACCGCCCGCACCCCCCGCGAGTCGACCGGCCGCCCGGAGCTCACCGAGGCCGCGATCGTGGTCTCCGGTGGCCGTGGCGTCAACGGTGCCGAGAACTTCGGCATCATCGAGGCGCTCGCCGACTCGCTCGGTGCCGCCGTCGGCGCCTCGCGTGCCGCCGTCGACGCCGGCTGGTACCCGCACTCCAACCAGGTCGGTCAGACCGGCAAGTCGGTCTCGCCGCAGCTGTACATCGCCTCCGGCATCTCCGGCGCGATCCAGCACCGCGCGGGCATGCAGACCTCGAAGACGATCGTCGCGATCAACAAGGACGCCGAGGCGCCGATCTTCGACCTGGTCGACTACGGCGTCGTGGGCGACCTCTTCGATGTCGTCCCGCAGCTGACCGAAGAGGTCAAGTCCCGCAAGGGCTGATCTCGCCGCGCAGGCGTGACCTGCGCTTCTGTACGGTCCGGGGGCCGCGTGGTGATGATCACCGCGCGGCCCCCGGTCGTTTCGGACAACCATTGACTCAGGTCCCGACGGACTACTAACTTCGCCATACGGATTGTTGATTCCGTGAAGCGGAAAATAGGAGGATGTGGGATGGGTCAGCAGGAGAAGGTGTCGACGAGCCTCGCGGGCGCGGTCAGCGAGGGCATCAGCGCCTCCCTCGCAGCGGTGGACGCCGAGCTGGACCGCCGCTACCCGGGAGACCCCGGCACCCGCCAGCCCGTCCACACCGTCTACGTCCCCGGCAACGTCTTCGAGGCCGGCACCATCCGTTCCTGGGGTGACCAGGCCCTCGCCGCCCTCGACGAGCACGCCCCCGACGCCGCCTCCTTCGCCGCCGTGCTCGGCCTCTCCGACGACCTCGCCGAGGACGTCTACGACCGCGTGGTCGCCAAGCTGCGGCGCGAGCCCGTCGAGGACCTCCGGGTCGACTTCGAGGACGGCTACGCCGGTGCCGACGAGGACCAGGACGCCGCCCGCGCCGCCCGGCTGATCTCGGAGGCGTACGCGAACGGCACGGCCGCCCCGTACATGGGCATCCGGATGAAGTGCATGGAGTCCGCGGTACGCGACCGGGGAATCCGCACCACCGACGTCTTCCTCACCGGCCTCCTGGAGAACGGCGGCCTGCCCGACGGGCTCGTCCTCACCCTCCCCAAGGTCACCTACCCCGAGCAGGTCTCCGCCTTCGTCCGGCTCCTGGAGGCCTTCGAGAAGGCCCACGGCCTCGACGCCGGCCGCCTCGGCTTCGAGATCCAGATCGAGACCAGCCAGTCCATCCTCGCCACCGACGGCACCGCCGCCGTCGCCCGCATGATCGGCGCCGCCGAGGGCCGCGCCACCGGACTGCACTACGGCACCTTCGACTACAGCGCCTGCCTCGGCGTCTCCGCCGCCTACCAGGCCAGCGACCACCCGGCCGCCGACCACGCCAAGGCGATCATGCAGGTCGCCGCGGCGGGCACGGGCGTACGGGTCTCCGACGGCTCCACCAACGTCCTCCCGGTCGGCTCCACCGAGCACGTCCACGAGGCCTGGCGCCTCCACTACGGCCTCACCCGCCGCGCGCTCGCCCGCGCGTACTACCAGGGCTGGGACATGCACCCGGGCCACATCCCCACCCGCTACGCCGCCGTCTTCGCCTTCTACCGCGAGGGCTTCGAGGCCGCCGCCAAGCGCCTCTCCGCGTACGCCAACCACGCGGGCGGCGATGTGATGGACGAGCCGGCGACCGCCAAGGCCCTCAGCTCCTACCTGCTGCGCGGCATCGACTGCGGCGCCCTCGACACCGCCGAGGTCGACGCGCTCACGGGCATGAACCGCGCGGCCCTCGACCGCTTCGCGGCCCCGCGCCGCGGCGACCTGACGGCCTCCGCCGAGTAGCGGGAGCGCCGTCGGGGCCGCCGCGTCGGCCGCCCCGACGGCTGCTGTGCGGACCGCGGGGGCTCGGACCGCCGCCGCTCGGGGTGACGGCCCCGAGCCGACGGCCGTCGCTCAGACGGCCGACGGCGGAATCTCGCCCGAACCGCGCGCCAGGAGCGAGGTGCCGAGCACCACCCGCTCCGGCGCGTCGTCGGCCCCGTCGAGACGCCGGAACAGACGCTCCGCCGCCGTCCGGCCGAGCGCGGCCGCGTCCTGGGCGATGACCGTGATGCCGAGCAGGTCGGCCAGTTCCATGTCGTCGAAGCCGACGAGGGCCACCGGCCGCGGGCGCCCCGCGAGAGCGCGGACCACCGTGACCATCACCCGGTTGTTCCCCGCGAACAGCGCCGTCACGGGCTCCGTCGCGTCCAGCATCTCCCGTACGGCCGTCCTCACCCGCTCCGGCTCCGTGGAGCCCAGCGAGACCCAGGAGTCGTCGACCGGCAGGCCCGCGTCCTCCATCGCCGTGCGGTAGCCGCGCAGCCGCTCGGACGCGGTGTGGATACGCGGCCGGTCGCCGATGAAGCCGATCCGGCGGTGTCCGTGGGCGATCAGATGGGCCACGCCGTCGCGCGCCCCGCCGAAGCTGTCGGACAGCACGGCGTCGGCGTCGATCAGCCCCGCGGGGCGGTCGACGAAGACGGTGGCGACACCCGCCCTGATCTCCGGCTCCAGATAGCGGTGATCGTCACCGGCGGGGATGACGATCAGGCCGTCGACCCGACGCGCGCAGAGGGCGAGCGCCAGCTCCTGCTCCCGGGCCGGGTCCTCGGCGCTCGAACCGTTGATGAGCAGCGCCCCGTGCGCCCGCGCGACCTCCTCGATCGCCCGGCTGAGCGGCCCGTAGAACGGGTCGGCGAGATCCTCCAGTACCAGGCCGACGGTCGCCGTCCTGCCCTTGCGCAGGACCCGCGCGCTGTCGTTGCGGCGGAAGCCGAGGACCTCGATGGCCTCCTGGACCCGTCGCTCGGTGTCCGGGGTGACCCCGGGCTCGCCGTTCACGACCCGGGACACCGTCTTCAGGCCGACGCCCGCGCGCGCGGCGACGTCCTTCATCGTGGGCCGGATGCCGTAGCGGTGCTCGGTGCGGCGGGCGATGTCGGCCACGGTGCGCGGTTCCTCCGTCGAAGGTCGGGTCGTCCGGCCGAAGAGCGGTTCGGCCGGTCGTACGGCGGTGTCTGATCGACTCCCTGGCCGAATCATAGGGCCTGGACAACGTTGTCATGGGAAGGGAGACTGTACGGAACGGGACACCATAGACAACGTTCCGTCCGCTCGTCGCCGACTGGAGACCCCGCGCCCATGCAGACCGATCCCGCCACGGGCCCCCTCGACGGACTCGTCGTCGCTCTCGACATCGGGGGCACCAAGATCGCCGGCGCCCTGGTCGACGAGGAGGGGCGCATCCGCGTCCGCTCCCAGCGGCCCACGCCCGCGCGTGAGGACGGCGAGACGGTGATGGGCGCGGTCGGGGACGTGCTCGCCGAGCTCGCGGGCTCGCCCCTGTGGGAGGCCGCCGGGGCCGTCGGCATCGGCAGCGCGGGCCCGGTCGACGCGTACCGGGGGACCGTCAGCCCGGTCAACGTGCCCGGCTGGCGCGACTTCCCGCTGGTCGAACGGGTCCACAAGGCGACGGGCGGACGGCCCGTCACCCTGGTCGGCGACGGCGTCGCCATGACGGCCGCCGAGCACTGGCTCGGCGCCGCCCGCGGCCACGACAACGCCCTCTGTCTCGTGGTCTCCACGGGCGTCGGCGGCGGCCTCGTCCTCGGTGGAAAGGTCCACCCCGGTCCCACCGGCAACGCCGGTCACATCGGCCACATGGTGGTGGACATGGACGGCGAGCCCTGCGCCTGCGGCGGACGCGGCTGTGTCGAACGGATCGCCAGCGGCCCGCACATCGCCCGCCGCGCCCTGGAGAACGGCTGGCGCCCGGGGCCCGACGGCGACGCCTCCGCGGCCGCCGTGGCCGCCGCTGCGCGCGCGGGGGACCCGGCCGCCGTCGCCTCGTTCGAGCGGGCGGCCCAGGCTCTCGCGGCGGGCATCGCCGCGACGGCGACCCTCGTCGAGATCGACATCGCGGTCGTCGGCGGCGGGGTGGCGGGCGCCGGAGAGATCCTCTTCGCCCCGCTGCGCCGCGGCCTCGCCACGTACGCCACGCTCGACTTCGTCCGGAACCTGACGGTCGTCCCGGCCCTCACGGGCACGGACGCGGGCCTCCTGGGCGCCGCCGCGGCGGCGGTGTCCTGAGGCGCCCGCCCGGCGGGCGGGACCCCCGGCTCATCACTCCCGTAGCCGCTCCGCCGTCCGTTGTTCGACGATCACCAGGAAGGCGTCGGACTCCAGGTCCATGACGACCCGGGCCGCCACCCCCTCGTCCCTGCGCGCCCCGGCGAACTCCTCCGCCGGCCAGCTGCCCCGCGGGCCGCCGGCCGGAAATCGTTCGAGAACCCTGCGACTCATCTCTCCGCACCCCCTCGTGCTTGCCGTTCTCAACGACCCCCGCGCGGAAGTGTCACGCTCATGCCCAAGCGGACGCATATGCCAGGACATGCGTTCGTGGTTTTCGTGGCAGGGTGTTGGGGGCAATCCACAGGGGGCTGTCGAAGAGGGGGAATCGTGATCGTCTGGGTCAACGGTGCGTTCGGCGCGGGGAAGTCCAGCACCGCGCGCGAGCTGGTCGATCTGATCCCGAACAGCACGCTGTACGACCCCGAGGTCACCGGCGGGGGCCTGCGCGGCATGCTGCCGGCCAAGCGGCTCGCCGAGGTCGAGGACTACCAGGACCTGCCGATCTGGCGGCGCCTGGTGGTCGACACCGCCGCCGCCCTGCTCGCCGAGCTCGGCGGAGTCCTGGTCGTCCCCATGACCCTGCTGCGCCAGGAGTACCGCGACGAGATCTTCGGCGGGCTCGCCGCCCGCCGCATCGACGTCCGCCATGTGCTGCTGGCCCCGGAGGAAACGATCCTGCGGCAGCGGATCGACGACAGGTCCGAGTACGGCGACCCCGACGTCGACGCCCGCGTCCGGGAGTGGTGTCACGGCCATCTCGCGCCGTACCGGGCCGCGCTCGGCTGGCTCGCCGCCGAGGCGTACGTGGTCGACACCTCGGCGCTCACCGTGGCCGAGGCCGCCCGGTCCGTCGCCGACGCGGTCCGGGCCGGCCGTGCCGCCCCCTGCGGCATCGTCCAGACCCCCGAACCGACCGGCGAGACCGTCGCCGCCGGAGTCCTGCTCTTCGACGAGCGGGATCGTTTCCTCCTGGTCGACCCCACCTACAAGCCGGGCTGGGAGTTCCCCGGCGGTGTCGTCGAGGCCGGCGAACCCCCGGCCCGCGCCGGAATGCGCGAGGTGGCCGAGGAGATAGGCCTCGAACTCGACGCCGTGCCCCGCCTCCTGCTCGTCGACTGGGAACGCCCCAAGCCGCCCGGGTACGGCGGACTCCGCCTCCTCTTCGACGGCGGCACGCTCGGCCCCGCCGACACGGAACGCCTCCACCTACCCGGCGCCGAACTCCGCGACTGGCGCTTCGTCACCGAGGAGGAGGCCGCCGACCTCCTGCCCCCCGTCCGCTACCGCCGCCTCCGCTGGGCCCTGCGCGCCCGCGAACGCGGCACGGTGCTCAACCTGGAGGCCGGGGACCCGGTGGGCTGACGGCCACGACCGGGAGACCCGGTGGGCCGACGGTCGCGGCCGGGCGTCCCGGTGGTGGGCCGACGGTCGCGGTCAGGCCGTAGCCGTCGCGGTCAGGCCACCGCCGTCGCGGCCGCCGCGGTCAGTCGCGCCGCCGTGTCCGAGGTCACCGGCGCGCCGTGACCGCAGCACAACACCGACGGGCCCAGCTTCGCGAGCAGCCGCATCGAGTCCAGCGCGAGAGCGCGGTCGACATGGAGCACGCCGAACATCACGTCCGGCACCGACGCCACCGTGTCCCCGGTGAACAGCACACCGTGGCGCGGGAGATGGACGGCGATCGAACCGGGCGTGTGGCCGGGGGCGTGCACCACCACCGCGCCGCCGCCGAAGCCGAGCACCTCGCCGTCCTCGACCTCCCGGTCGACCCGGGTCGGCGGCGCCTCCGGCGAGGTCACACCGTGCTCGAAGATCGGGATCTCCCAGTCCAGGACGTGCGGCTCCGGCACCGGCGCCTCGCCCCGGATCACCGGCGCGTCGAGCCCGTGCGCGAGGATCTCGGCCCCGTGCCGGTCCGCCAGCTCCTGCGCCGAGCCCACGTGGTCCCGGTGGCAGTGGGTCAGCACGATCCGGCGCAGCCGGTCCGGGTCCAGGCCGACGGACCGTATCGCCGCGGCCGTCTCGTCCGCCATGCCGGCCCAGCCGGCGTCGATCAGGGTCAGCTCCTCCTCGTCCTGCCACAGGTAGGCCTGGCCGATGGAGTAGTCGAGGAGGTGCAGACGTGGGGTGATCCTGCCGAGCTCGATGGATGCCATACGGCGAACCTACGTATCTCCGCAGGTCCGCCGCATGCTTCTACGCTCTCGGCGAGCTTCGCCGAACGCTGAACGTGTCCGCCCGTCAGTTCTGCTTCTGGCGCGCGTAGTTGAGCAGGAAGTGCGCCTCGGCCACGGACAGCCGCTCCAGCTCGTCCGGCGAGACGGACTCGTTGGGCGCGTGGATCTGGGCCTCCGGCTCGCTCAGACCGATCAGCAGGATCTCCGACTCCGGGTACAGCGAGGCCAGCGTGTTGCACAGCGGGATCGAGCCGCCCATGCCCGCCGTCTGCATCTCCTGACCGGGGTACGCGATCCGCATCGCCTCGGCCATCGACGCGTACGCCGGGCTCGACGTGTCCGCCTGGAACGGCTGACCCTGGCCGACCTGTTCGAGCGAGACCCGGGCGTTCCACGGCGTGTGCTTCTCGATGTGCGCGAAGAGCAGCTTCGTCACCTCGGCCGAGTCCAGACCCGGCGGCACCCGCAGGCTGAGCTGGGCGCGGGCCGAGGACGGGATCGACGGGGTCGCCCCGGCGACCGGGTGGCAGTCGATGCCGATGACGGTGACGGCGGGACGCGCCCAGATCCGGTCGGCGACCGTACCGGCACCCGGCAGGGCCACTCCCGTGAGGACCTTGGCGTCCTGGCGGAAGTCCTCCTCCGGGTACTGCAGCCCCTCCCACACCTGGTCGCCCGGCAGCCCGTCGATGACGGTGGAACCGTCCGGGCCGCGCAGCGAGTCAAGTACGCGGATCAGCGCGGCCAGCGCGTCCGGCGCGGCACCGCCGAACTGACCGGAGTGCAGATTGCCCTCCAGGGTGTCGATCCCCACCCGGATCATCGTCATGCCGCGCAGGGTCGCGGTCACGGTCGGCAGCCCCACCCGGAAGTTGCCCGCGTCGCCGATCACGATCGCGTCGGAGACGAGCAGTTCGGGGTGCTGCTCCGCGTACCGCTCGAGACCGCCGGTGCCCTGCTCCTCCGAACCCTCGACGATCACCTTGACCGTCACGGGAATGCCGCCGTTCGCCTTGAGGGCGCGCAGCGCGAGCAGGTGCAGGATGAAGCCGCCCTTGCAGTCGGCCGTGCCACGCCCGTACCAGCGCCCGTTGCGCTCCGTCAGCTCGAACGGCGGGGTCAGCCAGGCGGACTCGTCCAGCTTCGGCTGTACGTCGTAGTGCGCGTACAGAAGGACGGTCGGCGCGCCGACCGGGCCGGGCAGGAGGCCGTACACGGCCTGCGAGCCGTCCGGGGTGTCGAGCAGCGCCACGTCCTGGAAGTCCTCGGCGCGCAGCGCGTCCGCGACCCAGTTCGCGGCGCCCTCGCACTCGCTGCGGGGCGCCACGGCCTCGTCCGCCACCGACTCGAAGGCCACCAGCTCCGTGAGCTCGGCCTTGGCACGGGGCATCAGGGACCGGACGGTCTCGGCGATCGGATTCGAGGTCATGGGCACGCTCCTGATGGGTGCGACGTTTACGACGTAAGGACGGCGTTCGGCGTATGTCGTGGTACGGCGAACGCACCGCCGATCCTACGGCGCGGGCCTCTGGCTACCGCGCCGTAGGATGCGTCAGGAGCAGACCACCGGTCGGATCAGGAGCAGAAGCACATCGTGAGCAGCGAGCAAGCGGAGAACGCCGGTCCGGAGAACACCGCGCCCGAAGGCGCGGCTCCTGAGGGCATCACGGACGGGGTGTCGGACGCGGTGTCGGACGAGGTCACGGACGCCGAGGCGTCCCACGTATCGCACGAATCGCACGACGGGGCGCCCGCGGAGGAGGCCTTGGACGCCGTGACGGCCGACGCCGTGACCGCCCTGGACGATGTGGGCGGTGTCGATGGCGCGGAGGGCGCGAACACCGAGGTCTGGGACGTCGTGGTCGTCGGCGCGGGGCCCGGCGGCGCGTCCGCGGCCTACGCGGCGGCGGTCGCCGGACGACGGGTGCTGCTCCTGGAGAAGTCCGAGCTGCCCCGGTACAAGACCTGCGGCGGAGGCATCATCGGCCCCTCCCGCGACTGTCTGCCGCCCGGCTTCGAACTGCCCCTCCAGGACCGGGTGCACGCCGTCACCTTCTCCCTGGACGGCCGTTTCGCCCGTACCCGCCGCTCGCGGAAGATGCTCTTCGGGCTCATCAACCGCCCGGAGTTCGACGCCCAGCTCGTCGAGCACGCCCAGAAGGCCGGCGCCGAGCTGCGGACCGGGGTCACGGTGACCCGCGTGGAGCAGCACGGCCCGGCGGTGCCGGACCGGCGGACCGTCGCCGTGGTGCTCGCCGACGGCGAGACCGTGCTCGCGCGCGCGGTCGTCGGCGCCGACGGCAGTGCCAGCCGGATAGGCGCGCATGTCGGGGTGAAGCTCGGTCAGGTCGACCTGGGCCTGGAGGCGGAGATTCCGGTACCGCCGTCCGTGGCCGAGGACTGGAAGGGCCGCGTCCTCATCGACTGGGGCCCGATGCCCGGCAGTTACGGGTGGGTGTTCCCCAAGGGCGACACCCTGACGGTCGGCGTCATCTCGGCGCGCGGCGAGGGCGCCGCCACCAAGCGGTACATGGAGGACTTCGTCGCCCGGCTCGGCCTGTCCGGTTTCGAGCCCACGATCTCCTCCGGCCATCTGACGCGCTGCCGCACCGACGACTCGCCGCTCTCCCGCGGCCGGGTCCTCGTCTGCGGTGACGCGGCGGGGCTCCTGGAGCCGTGGACGCGTGAGGGCATCTCGTACGCGCTCCGCTCGGGCCGCCTTGCCGGCGAGTGGGCGGTACGGGTCGCCGAGGCCAACGACGCGGTCGACGCACGGCGTCAGGCCCTGAACTACGCCTTCGCCATCAAGGCCGGCCTCGGTGTCGAGATGGCCGTCGGGCGGCGGATGCTCGCCGTCTTCGAGCGGCGGCCGGGGCTGCTGCACGCGACGCTGACGGGGCTGCGTCCCGCCTGGAACGCGTTCGCCGACATCACCCGGGGTTCGGCGACGCTCGGCGGCATGGTCCGCTCGAACGGCATGGCCCGGCGGGCCCTGGAGATCCTCGACAAGCGCATGGACACCTCGTCGGGTGTCGGCCCGGCGGGTCGGGGCGTCGGCAAGGGCGAGCGGTCGGCACCCGAGGCCGAGGTGAACGCGGATGCGAGCACGGATGCGACGGTGGATGTGAAGGCGGAGGGGCAGGCCGAGGTGCAGGCCGGCTCGAAGGCCGACGCGTCCGCGAAGCCGGAGGCTCCCGAGGCCCCGGAAGTGGTCTGAGGCCTTGGACCGGCGCCCCTGGCGTACATGAAGTGAGTGTGGTGGACGGGCTCCGCCGCTCCGGCCGGTTTCACGCGGCGGGAGTGGTGGGGCCCGTCGGCGTGACGCGGAAGACGGGATGCTTCGGCGCGATCGCGCGCAGTTCCTCGTCGGAGGAGTCGGGGCCGACGCCGCCGAAGAAGACGCCGACCTCGGCCTTCCAGCGCTTGAGGTAGGCGCGCAGCAGCGCGGGCTTGTCGTCATCGGCGACCTCGACGACGGTGAAGTCCTGCACGTGCTTGCCGAGGATCAGCTGCCCGCCGCCGGCGACCCGCATGTTGTGGGTCCACTGGACGTGGCCGCGGGGCGCCACGAGGTAGCGGACGCCGTCCACCGTCAGGAGGTTGACGGGGGTACGGCGCCACTCGCCGCTCTTGCGGCCGCGGACGGCGAGCACGCGGGAGCCCCAGACGCTGAAGCCGCGGCGGGTCGCCCAGGCGACGGTGCGGTTGAGGACGTTCACGGTGAACCAGCCGGGCTTCATGACGTGGGCGGCGGGGTCGGAGTGGGTGGGCCGTGCGGACATGGTTCCTCCTGGGGCATCAAGCGGTGCCGGGTGGCAGCGACCGGGAGCAAAGTGTGAGCACTGCTCTCGCTTGATTCGAGTGTGCAGGAATTGCCGCTCACAATCAAGAGCACTGCTCTCGTTTCGTATCGGCGATCTGAAAGTGGCACACTGCTCTCCATGACGACCGTTCGAGGGGCCCGCGCCCGCGCCCGTATCGAGATCACCGCCGCCATCAAGGACGAGGCCCGCACCCAGCTCGCCGCCGAGGGGGCCGCCAAGCTGTCCCTGCGGGCCGTCGCCCGTGAGCTGGGCATGGTCTCCTCCGCGCTCTACCGCTACTTCCCGAGCCGCGACGACCTGCTCACCGCACTGATCGTCGACGCGTACGACGCGATCGGCGCCGCAGCGGAGAAGGCCGCCGCCGAGACGGCGGGGCAGCGCCCCCTGGACCGGTGGACCGCCGTCTGCCGGGCCGTCCGCGCCTGGGCCGTCGCCCACCCGCACGAGTACGCCCTGATCTACGGTTCTCCCGTCCCCGGCTACAGCGCGCCCCAGGACACGATCGTCCCCGCCTCCCGCGTCGGCCTCGTCCTCATCGAGACCGCGCGCAGCGCGCACACCGGCGAGGGCGTCGCCCTGCCGCCGCTCCCCGAGGGACTCCGTCCCGAGGCCGCCCGGCTGGCCGCCGACATCGCGCCGGACCTTCCGCCGGCCCTCGCGGTCACGCTCGTGGCCGCCTGGTCGCAGCTCTTCGGGCTGATCTCCTTCGAGGTGTTCGGCCACTTCCACAACATCGTCGAGGACCGCGACGCGTTCTTCGCGGCGACGGCCCGCCGCCTCGGCCAGGACGTGGGCCTGCTGCCGCGCGGCTGAGACGGCTCGACACGCCCCGGGGACGGGACGCCGTCTACTCCGCCGGGAGTACGGGCGACCACCCCGTCGGGCTGACGTTTCCACGGCCCCCGCACGGTTAGCGTGGCGGACATGGGTAAGGAGCGGAGGCGCGGGCACGAGCGCGGGCGCGGCGACGCGAGGCCGGCGCGCGGGCCGGGGGAGCGGCGGGCACGCGAGCACCGGTCGCATGAGCACCGGACGAGCGAGCACCGGACGAGCGAGCACCGGACGAGCGAGCACCGGACGCACGAGCACCCGGGTCGGGCGGCCGGCCGCGAGTGGGGCCGGTGGCAGCGCGGGGACGGCGGCGGCCTGCCCTGGCGGTCCACGCTCCTGATCGCCGTGGTCGTCATGGCGGGGACCGGGTTCGCCGCGAGGAACCAGCCCGACCGGGAGGCGCTCGACGCGCTCGGACGCGCCCTGCTGCTCCTCGGAGCGGCGCCCCTGCTGTTCCGCCACCGGTGGCCGGTGCCGGTGGTGTTCGGCGTCGCGGCCGTCACCCTCGGCTATCTCCTGGCCGGTTACCCGTACGGCCCGGTGTTCGTCATGGTCGCCGTCGCCTGTTTCGCGGCCGTCGTGCACGGACACCGGACCGCCGCCGCCTGGGCCCTCGGCCTGCTGTGGGCGGGCCATCTGCTGCTCTCGCACTGGCTCTACCGCTGGCTGCCCCCGGCGGGCGACGGGCCCGCCCCCTGGGGGCAGGAGCTGCCCGCGGCGGCGTTCGCCGTGGCCGTGCTGGCCGCCTCCGAGACGGTCCGCGTACGGCGCGAACAGCGGGCGCAGCTGCGGGCCGACCGGGCCGCCGCCGAGCAGCGGCGCGCCGACGAGGAACGGCTCCGTATCGCCCGCGAACTCCACGACGTGCTCGCCCACTCGATCTCCGTGATCAACGTGCAGGCAGGGGTCGGCCTCGCCCTCCTGGACTCCGACCCCGAGCAGGCCCGCACCGCGCTGACCACCATCAAGGCGGCCAGCAAGGAGGCGCTCGGCGAGGTGCGCCAGGTCCTCGACACCCTCCGCACCCGCGGCGACGCGCCCCGCGCGCCCGCCCCCGGACTCGGCCGGCTCCCCGAACTCGTCGAACAGGCCGGCGCCGCGGGCCTCACCGTCACCGTCACGACGACCGGACCGCGTACCGACCTGCCGCCCGGCGCCGACCTCGCCGCCTTCCGGATCGTGCAGGAGGCGCTCACCAACGTGGTGCGCCACTCCGGTTCGCGTGCGGCCCGGGTGCGGATCGGGTACGGCTCCGGGCACCTGGACCTGACGGTCGACGACGACGGCCCGGCCACCGGCACCGAGGCGGGTGGCAGCGGCAACGGACTCGCCGGCATGCGGGAGCGGGCCGCGGCCCTCGGTGGCACCATCGAGGCGGGCGCGCGCCCGGACGGCGGCTTCCGTGTCCACGCCGTGCTCCCGTTCCACCAGGAAGAGACCCCGTCACCGCAGGAGACCCCGTGATCCGAGTGCTGCTCGCCGACGACCAGTCGCTGGTCCGGGCGGGGTTCCGCGCGCTGCTCGACGCCCAGCAGGACATCGAGGTCGCGGGGGAGGCATCCGACGGCGACGAGGCCGTGGAGCGGGTGCGCGCCCTGCGCCCCGACGTCGTCCTCATGGACATCCGGATGCCGCGGCTCGACGGTCTCGAGGCCACCCGCCGCATCACGGCCGACCTGGACCTCGCCGAGGTCCGGGTCGTCATGCTGACCACCTTCGAACTCGACGAGTACGTCTTCGAGGCGATCCGCGCGGGCGCCTCCGGCTTCCTGGTCAAGGACACCGAGCCGGAGGAACTGCTGCGGGCCGTGCGCGCCGTCGTCCACGGGGACGCCCTGCTCTCCCCGGGCGTGACCCGCCGTCTGATCGAGGAGTTCGCCGCCCGCTCCAAGGCCCCGGGGGCGACGGCGGCCCTCGGCGCCCTGACCGAGCGGGAGCGGGAGGTGATGGCCCTGGTGGGCATCGGCCTGTCCAACGAGGAGATCGCCCGCAGGCTGGTCGTCAGCCCCCTCACCGCCAAGACCCACGTCAGCCGCGCCATGGTGAAACTCGGCGCCCGGGACCGCGCCCAACTCGTCGTCCTGGCCTACGAGTCGGGCCTCGTACGCCCCGGCTGGCTCGGCTGAGCACCGAGGGAGGCCGGACCGGCGGTCGCTCGGGACGGCCGGGCCCGGGCCGACGCCTGCGGACCTCGCCGGGCGGCACGTGCCCGGCGGGATCCGGACGTCCCCCCACGGTCTGACCGACGGGCCCTAGTCGCGGACCGCGACCTTCGCCGGGGCGCTCTCGAATGCCGTACCGCTGTCGGTGGTCGTACCGCCCTCGGCGGCCGGAGCGCCAGCCCCCGCCGGCGTGGAGCGGGCGACGACGACCGACGGTTCGCCGTCCTGCTTCCGCTTCGTCCGGAGGCCCGGCAGCGTGACGAGCAGTCCGGCCAGGGCGATGACCGTGACCACGGCCAGCCCCGGACGGAAGTTGTCCAGGACCGCCTGCGGCGAGGCGGTGCCCTCGCCGCCGTCCGCGGTGATCACGGCGGTGATGACGGCGAGGAACAGCGCGCCGCCGACCTGGATCGAGGTGTTGAGGAGTCCCGACACCATGCCCTGCTCGTCGTCGTCGACCCCGTTGGTGGCCTGGATGTTGAGTGACGGGAACACCAGGGCGCAGGCCGCGCCGAGCAGCAGCATCGACGGCAGGATGACGGCGGCGTACTGCGGGGTGAGGGAGATCCGCAGGAACAGCGCGTACGCCACGACGAGCAGCGTGAAGCCGACGGCGATCACCCGGGGGGTGCCGAAGCGGTCCACGATGCCGCCGATCTTGGTGGAGGAGAGTGCCACGAGCACACCGGCCGGCAGGAAGGCGAGGGCCGTCTGGAGCGCTGACCAGTGGAGCAGCGACTGCATGTACTGGGTCACGATGAACTGGAAGGCGACGTACGAGCCGAAGAACGCCGCCGCACCGAGCTGGGCCCGTACCTGCGAGCCGGAGCGCAGCACTCCGAGCCGTACGAGGGGACTCGCGCTGCGGCGTTCGATCAGGACGAAGGAGACGAGCAGGGCGGCGGCCACGGCGAAGGACAGCAGGGTGCGCACGGAGGTCCAGCCCGTCTCGGTGGCCTGGACGACGGTGAACACGAGCAGCAGCATCGCGGCCGTGCCGGTGACGGCGCCCGGCAGGTCGTAGCCGCCGGAGGAGTTCTCCCGGGCGCTGTGCGGGATGAGGCGGAGCGCGAAGACCAGCGCGATGAGGGCGACGGGGGCGGGAAGCAGCATCGTCCAGCGCCAGCTTAGCTCGGTGAGGAGCCCGGACAGGACCAGGCCCATCGAGAAGCCGGTGGCGGCGCAGGTGGTGTAGATGGACAGGGCCCGGTTGCGCTGCGGGCCCTCCTTGAAGGTCGTGGTGATGATCGACAGACCGGCGGGGGCGGTGAACGCGGCGCTCAGCCCCTTGATGAAGCGGCTGGCGATCAGGAGGGGCCCGGAGTCGACGAGCCCGCCGAGCAGGGAGGCGAGCGCGAAGACGGCCAGCGCGATGAGGAAGACCCGGCGGCGGCCGAGCAGATCGGCGGCGCGGCCGCCGAGGAGGAGCAGGCCGCCGTAGCCGAGGATGTAGCCGCTCACGATCCACTGGAGGGTGGCGGTGGAGAGGCCGAGATCGGTGGCGATCGAGGGCAGGGCCACACCGACCATGGAGACGTCGAGGGCGTCGAGGAACATCGCGGCGCAGAGCACGAGCAGGGTGCCCCAGAGGCGCGGGCTCCAGCGTTCCTGGGCGGAGTCGGACACACCGGTGGGCGCGTCGGTGAGCGGAGAGGTCATGGGCAGGACAGTACATGCACATGCATTGAATGCGAGTGCATTTAATTCCCGTGCAACAAAAAGGGTCGTTTCTGCTACCGTGCGGCCATGGCAGCGAACAAGTCCGAACGCGCGCTCGTGGACGAGTGGCGTGACGTCCTTGCCCTGCACGCCCGTACGACCTGTGAGCTCGACCGGGCGCTCCATCCGTACGGCCTCGGTGCCAGCGACTTCGAGGTCCTCGACGTGCTCGCGGAGGGCGCGGCGGAGGACGGCCCGGGTTCCTGGCGCGTCCAGGAGCTGGCAGGTCGGGTCCACCTCAGCCAGAGCGCCCTGTCCCGGCTGATCGCGCGTCTGGAGAAGGACGGCCTGGTCGTGCGGGGGATGTGTGCCGAGGACCGGCGCGGCGTCCAGGTGAAGCTGACCGAGAAGGGCCTGGCCCGCCATGCCGAGGTCCGGCCCCTCCAGCGCGACGTACTGACCCGGATGCTGGACGAGTCGGCCTGAGCGGTCCCGGGTTCAGGACCAGGCGATCCCGGAGGTCTCGCGCCACACCCGTGCGAGCTCCTCGTCACCGGTGAGCGTCACGGCGTCGAAGGGCAGCCGGTTCCACAGGACGAGGTACAGCCGGTCGGCGGCCCCGACGAGCTCGGTGTCCACCGGCCCCGACGCCCGACCGTCCCGCTCGGTCCGGGGCGGCTCGGTCGCCGAGAGCCGCACGGTCCACACGTCACCCGTGTCGGTCGCCCGCACCCGCAGGGTCCGGGGCTCGGCCGTCCGCACCCGGCTGCGGTTCCGGCCGTGGAACCGGAACAGCAGCTCGTCGATGCCGTCGACCGCGACCGGCGGCTTCACCGGCCGCGGCCCCGCGGCGAGCGCCGACTCGGCGTCCGCGCGGTGGACGATGGTCTCGTGCGCCTGCCGCCGCGCCCAGAAGGTGAGCGGCGAGGGCGCGGGCAGGAAGGTCCAGCACTCCAGGGACTCCGGCGCCGCCCGCAGGGCGGCGACCAGACCCGCGTGCCCCTCGCGGAAGTAGGTCAGGAGCTCTTCGCCGTCGAGCGAGGTCTCGCCACCGTCCGGCCGATACGTGGTGCGCGCGTGGACCACGAGGTCCGTGGCCCAGCGGTGCACCATCGAGGTGTGCCGGAGGAGGTCCCGAACCCGCCACCCGGGACAGGTCGGCACCTCCGCGTCCGGCCCGGCCTCGCCCGCCGCCACCGCGAGGGCCCGGCCGGCGGTCTCCAGGGCGTCGACGTACTCGACGACCTTCAACGTTCCCTCGCGCGACGCGTCCATGGGCGAATTCTCGCAGCCAAGGGCGCGCCGCGGGATCAACTCGCCCGAGTGGCTCCGGCGTTCCGCGCCCAGTAGCCCATGGCGGCGGCACCGGCCGCGAGCACGGCGACGGTCGTGAGCGCCACCGGCAGGGAGAACCAGTCGGCGAGGAACCCGATGGACGGCGGGCCGAGCAGCATGCCCCCGTATCCGAGCGTGGACGCGGTCGCCACCCCGCCGGGTCCGGCGACGGCACCGGCGCGGGCCACGGCGACGGGGAAGATGTTGGCGAGCCCGAGGCCCGTGATCGCGAAGCCGAGCAGGGTGGCCCAGATGCTCGGCGCGAGCGCGCCGAGCAGCATGCCGGCGGCGGCCGTGGCGCCACCGAGGACCAGGGTCCGCGTCTGGCCCAGGCGTTCGAGCAGGGCGGTGCCGGAGAGGCGCCCCGCGGTCATGGTCAGCGCGAACACGGAGTACCCGGCGGCGGCCACTCCCGGATGCGCGCCGAGGTCCTGCTCCAGGTGGAGGGCGCCCCAGTCGGCGAGCGCGCCTTCGCCGTACGCCGTGCAGAGGGCGATCACACCGAAGACCAGGACGATGCGCCGCGACCCACCGGGCCGCCCGCTCTGCGCACCGGCCGCGGGCGCCGGCGGTTCGGGCGCCGGGGCGGGGGAGGGGTGACGCAGGAGTACGGGCCCGGCGACAGCGGTGAGCGCCAGCCCGACCACGGTCAGCCCCAGCAGATGGGCGGTCGGGGACAGGCCCCCGGCGAGCAGTCCGCCGAGCCCCGCGCCGATCATGCCGCCGAGGCTGAACGCGGCGTGGAAGCTGGGCATCACCGGGCGCCGGAGCGCGGTCACGAGGTCCACGGCGGCGCTGTTCATGGCGACGTTGATCCCGCCGTACGCGGCTCCGAACACGAGCAGGACGAGGCCGAGGGTGAGCGGCGACCGGGTGAGCGCCGGCAGGGCGACCGACAGCGACAGGAGCACGGCGGTGGCGACGGTGACGGCGTGGGAGCCGTAGCGACGGCAGAGCCGTCCGGTCAGCGTCATGGTGATGACGGCGCCGGCGGACACCCCGAGCAGGGCGAGGCCGAGGTCACCGGCCGAGGCGCCGGTCTGCTGCTTGACGGCGGGGATCCGGACGACCCAGCCGGCGAACAGGAAACCGTCGAGGGCGAAGAAGAGGGTCAGGGCGACGCGGAGGCGGGACAGGGGGTGGGTGGCGGTGTCTCCGCCGGAGCCCCCCGGAACGGCCGTCCGTACTTTGTTTAGTAGCGGCACAAACTCAGGATAGGGGGATCCCGCGGCCGCAATCAAGCGGGCGGCGGGCGAACCCGAAGGCGGCCCTTGATCATCGGTGGCGTCGCCCCTACGGTCCCGAAGGTATGACGGCCCTCGCCTCCTTCACCTTCGTGCGCCACACCGACGGGCTCCGCCACCGCTTCGAACGCGACGGCGAGCACCACGGCCGCCCCGCCTATCGGCGCACGGACGGCAACGTCCGCTGCGTCTGGTCGCCGGCCGAGGGCTGGCACTGCGAGATCGCCGACGGCCTCGTGACCGCCCGTCCCCTGAACGGCGACGCCGAGGGAACCGAACCGCCGGCCACCGTCTGGCGCAGCTTCAAGGGCGACCGCTCCTACCTCTACGACCTCCGCCCCGAAGCGTGATGCCCACTGCCGTGCAGGCTGTCCGGGTGACAAAGACCAGGTCATCGCAGTGAGGGCGATCCCCAACGGGCCACTGGAGAGCATCGTTTCTGCGCCCGTGCCACCCCGGGATCCGACTGCCCGGCATTGGAGTGAGACGCCGTGTCTCGCCTTTTCCCGAGGCGTTTGACCGGCAGACGAGCACCTTTTGGCACGTCATTCCGAGATCTTGAGGAGTAGTCATGCGTTCTCTCGCCGCGTCTGTCCTGGCCGTGGGCATTCTGCTGGGCGGCGCCGGTTCCGCGCTCGCCGACGACGGATTCGGTGCGGGGTACTTCTCCGCCGGCGGCGCGGGCTTCAGCTCGCACTGCTCGGTGGCCGGCGTCCCGGCCGTCTACGGAACGATCTTCACCGGCTCGTGTCACGAGAAGGGCTGGGAGAAGGGCCCGGAGGGCGCGTTCCTCGGCGCGCACTGACCTGACGCACCGGCTCGGGCGAGGCCACGGCCCTCGCCCGGGCCGCCCCACTCCGGCGGACCCGCCCGACCGCCCGGCGGACACCCGCCCAGCGGCCCCCACCTCCCAGGGGAGACGCCCAGGGGGACACCCCACCCCCCGATCATGGGAGACTCGCCCCCATGAACGGCAAGGCGACGACGACCCGGACACGGCTGGACAGGGGGCGCAACGCGCTCGGCCCCGCGCTGGAGCTGGTGCACACCGGCAGGGCGCCCACCAGGGCCGTCCTGACCGCCGAACTCGGCGTCACCCGTGCCACCGCCGGTGCGGTCGCCGCGGAACTGGAGGCCCTCGGCCTCATCCGCGTGGACTCCAACCCCGGCGCCGCCGCGGGTTCCCAGGGCCGCCCCAGCCACCGTCTCGCCGTCGACGAGAAGGGCCCCGTCGCCCTCGCCGCCCAGGTCCATGCCGACGGATTCCGCGCCGCACTCGTCGGCCTCGGCGGCACCATCGTGGCCACCGTCCCCGGCTGCGTCACCGTCTCCGCCGACCCGGCCCAGGTCCTCGGCGAGGTCGTCGAGGCCGGAGTCGCCCTGCTCAAGGAGAGCGGCCGCCGCTGCGTCGGCGCGGGGCTCGCCGCCCCCTCGGCCGTGGCGGAGCCCGAGGGCACCGCGCTGAACCCGTTGCACCTCGCCTGGCCCGCCGGGGCGCAGGTCCGGGAGATCTTCGCCGAGCGGGTGCGGGCCGCCGGGATCGACGGCCCCGCCTTCACCGGCAACGACGTGAACCTCGCCGCCCTGGCCGAGCACCGCCACGGCGCGGGCCGCGGCGCCCGCGACCTGCTCTGCGTGGCCACCGGCCACCGGGGCGTCGGCGGCGCCCTCGTCCTGGACGGGCGCCTGCACACCGGGAGCGCGGGCCTCGCCCTGGAGGTCGGCCACCTCACGGTGAACCCGGAGGGTCGCCCCTGTCACTGCGGCAGCCGCGGCTGCCTGGACGTGGAGACGGACCCGCTGGCCTTCCTCACGGCGGCGGGCCGCGCACCCGGCCCCGAGCTGTCCCTGCTCCAGCAGGCCCGCGACCTGCTGCGCACGAGCCCCGACGACCCGGGCGTACGGGTCGCGGTGGGGGAGCTGATCGACCGTCTGGGCCTCGGCCTCGCGGGCCTGGTGAACATCCTCAACCCGGACCGGATCATCCTGGGCGGCCTCCACCGCGAGCTTCTCGACGCGGACCCGGAGCGCCTCCGCGCGGTCGTCGCCGACCGCAGCCTCTGGGGCCGCAGCGGCGGAGTGCCGATCCTCCCCTGCACCCTGGACCACAACAGCCTCGTCGGTGCCGCCGAGCTGGCGTGGCAGCCGGTCCTGGACGACCCGCTGGCGGCGCTGAGCCGCGAACCGGTCTGAACGCTCGCCCTGCGCGAGCCGGTCTGACAGCCGGCCCTGCGCGAGCCGGTCCGACCGCTCGCCCAGCGGGAGCCGCTCTGACAGCTTGCCCCGCCCAGGGGCGTCACGCCTGCGGGTCGGGCCGCCCCTCGGCCAGCGCGGCCAACCGCTCCAGGGCCATCCGGGTACCGGCCTCGTTGTCGGCGGCGGGCACGCCGTCGGGCACCCCCTCGTGAACGAGGACCACCTCCGTGCCGCCCCCCAGGGCGATCAGGGTCGTGGTGAGCGTCATGGGGCCCTGAAGCCCGGGGTCAGAGGTCTCGAACTCGATGATCTCGACGACGCGTTCGTCCGGAAGCAGCTCGACGAAGCGCCCGTGGTACGTGTCCGTGCGGGCCCCCGACTTGCCGGCGCCGTCCGCGGTGCCGTAAGTGAGGGAGACCCGGAAGGTTCCCCCCTCGCGCGCGTCGAACTCATGGACCTCGCAGGTCATTCCGTACGGCACGCGCCAGCGCGCGACCGCCTCCGGGGCGAGCAGGGCCCGGTAGACGGCCGCGGGCGGGGCGTCGACATGGCGGGACACGCGCGTGGTGTACACGTCTCCAGGCTAGAGGCTGAGGGCGTCCTCCGCGTTCGTCATCCACGCGGTCACCGAGTTCTTGTCCGGCGACACGTACAGGCCCGGGGTCGAGACCTTGAGCGGCTTCTGCTCCAGGTCGGAATCGGTGCTCATCGTCATCGCGATCGAGTGGACGGTCGTACCCTTGCCGTCCTTGAGGCCGCCCATGAGTCCCGCGTACGCCGACTGTCCCGGCGCGAGCCGGATCGCGTCCTCGATGCCGGGGGCCGGACCCCGCTCGACGGCCTGCCCGTCGAGGTCGCCGAAGGTGACGACCGGGTGTCCCAGGGCCCGGCAGGGCTTGCTGCCCTTGTTGGTGATCTTCAGTAGGTAGCTGCCGGTCGTGGGCTCCGCCAGGGCCGCGGTGAAGGTCACGTCGAAGGTGCTGCACGGGAACACGTCGTAGTCGGGGTCGACCGAAGGCGACGCGGGCTTGGAGGGGGCCGGGGTCTTCGGGGGAGCGTCCGTCGGGGCATCGCTCGGCGCTTCCGTGGGGGCCTTCGTCGGCGCGTCCGTCGGCGTCACGGACTTCGACGGAGTCGCCGACGGTGCTGCGGGACCACCTGCCGCCCCGTCATCGCCGGGCCCGCAGGCGGTCAGCGAGACCGCGGCGAGGGCGACGAGAACGACGGCGGATCTGCGGACGGTGCTCATGATGGTGTCCCCCGATGAGAAGCGCGCACGGCGCGGTGACGAACGAACTGGTCAGATCCGATCTGATCCGAGCTGACCCGGTCCGAGCTCGGTCGGTCCGAATTCCCAGGATCCCGAAGAAACTTCACGGCTTGGTGACGACGGCTTGCCGAAATCACCACGGCGTCGTCGGGAGGTCCCCCGCCGCACCCTCATCGGCCGGAAACCCCTGGCCGGCGCCCGTTGGACGACGTACCGTTCCACCTCATGACCATTTCTGATCATGATCTTCCTCCGCGTCTCGGCAGCCTCACCTTCCACAGTCCGCTCTCGGAGGCCCGTGCGACCCGCATGGTCGAGCGGCTCGCCGCCATCGAGCCCGCCGACGTGCTCGACATCGGCTGCGGGTGGGGCGAGTTGCTGCTGCGCATCGCCGAGGCCGCGCCGGCGGCCAAGGGTGCGGGGATCGACATCAACGGCGAGGACCTGGCCCGCGGCCGGGCCCTGGCCGAGGTCCGTGGCCTCGCCGACCGCGTCGAGTTCGTCGAGGAGTCGGCGTTCGGTACCGGCCGGGGACCCGTCGACGTGGTCCTCTGTCACGGATCGAGCCAGGCCCTCTGCGACCCCGATCAGCCGCACGACCTCTCCGCCGCCCTGAGCGAACTCCGCCGTCTCGTCAGGCCCGGAGGGCATGTCGTGCTCGGGGAGTGCTTCTGGGACCGCACGCCCACGGACGAGGAACTGGCCGGGATGTGGCCGGGCGCGAACGAGGGGGACCACACGTCCCTGGGCACCCTCGTCGACCTCGCGATCGAGGCGGGATTCCGGCCCGCGTGGATCGAGACGGCGACCGCCGAGGAGTGGGAGGAGTTCGAGTCGGGCTACCGGTACGACACCGAGCTCTGGCTCGCCGCCCACCCCGACCACCCGCTCGCCGCCGAGACCCGGGAGCGCGTCGACCGGCAGCGCTCGACGTGGGTGAACGGCTACCGGCGCGTCCTCGGCATGGCCTACCTGACGCTCGTCGCCGTGGCCTGATCCATCAGGCGGGGGGCCACCGGGCCGGGGTCGACTCAGCAAGGGCCACCGGGCTCAGGCCGACCGAGCCGGGGCCACCGGGCTCAGGCCGACCGAGCCGGAGCCACCGGGCTCAGGCCGACGACGTCGGGGCCACCGGGCCCCGGCTCACCACTGCCGCCCCGCCCCCAACTGCCCCCGCCCCGGCGCGGACAGATGCAGGACACGGAAGCGCTCGCCCTCGCCGGCGGGCGCTTCCGCGTCGGCCCACAAGGTGAACGCGAGCAGCTCCCAGTGCCGCGGATCGACCGCCAGGGCGGAGGCCACCACCCCGTCCCGCCGCGCCTCTCGCGCGTGCCCGGCGACCGCGTCCGCCACGGCCTCGCCGGGCGGGACCCCTTCCCCGAGCGGGGTCCTGCGACGCGTCGCGGTGCGCGGCGCCGCACCGGACGCGGGCCCCTCCTCGTACGACAGGCCGGTCCAGTGCTGCACCACGGGACGGCCGAAGTCGTTCACGATGCCCTGGAAGCCCGGGCCCCAGAGGAAGGAGTTCATGCCCTCGGGGGTGGTCCACAGATAGAACGGCGCGTACTGGTTGACCGGCGACGCGTCCCCGCGCTCCCGCACCAGATACGCCTTCAGGCCGAGCCCGGGGAAGTCGTCGAGCAGACGGCCCCTCGTCGCCACCCGCTCGCGGATGATCCCCATGTCGTAGTCGGCGGGCAGGCTGATCTCGTACTGCATGGCGTGCACTGGAAGGCTCCCATCGCCTCTCGGGGCAGATCTGTTCAGCCGACGGCGGTACGAGGGGCGAGCAGGCTCAACAGCCCCCGTACAGCGCTGTCGAAGGGCTCCCGCGCCCCTGTCGCGCGCGCCAGCACGTACCCGCCCTGCACGGTCGCCAGGACCGTCGCCGCGACGTCCTCCGCGTCGAGGACGGCGCTCAACTCGCCACTGTCCAGGCCCTCCTGGGCGACCTCGGCGAGCCGGGCGCGCAGTCGCCCGAGCACCTCGTCGACCGGCGCGCGCAGCACGGGATCGGCGATGACCTCGGGATCCATCGTCAGCCGGCCCACGGGGCAGCCCCGCAGGACGTCCCGCTCGCGCAGCAGATAGGCCTCGATACGGGAGTACGCCGTGCCGTCGCCGCTCAGGACGGCGTCGGCGGCGGCGCCCATCTCCTCGGCCGTCCGCCGGATCGCGGCGAGCGCCAGATCGGGCTTGCCCGCGAAGTGGTGGTACATGCTGCCCTGACCCGCCCCCGCCGCCTGCTGCACGGCCTTGGGGCTGGTCCCCACGTACCCCCGCTCCCACAGGAGCTCGCGGGTCGCCTCGATCAGTCGCTCGGAGGTGCTCATGACCGCACTGTACATACCAGTAGGTACAGAAGAGAAGGAGAGCCGGAGCCGCCATGTACTCCCGCCGTCGTACACGCGATGCCGCTGCCCGTACGACGCGCCCGACCCCCATCCGGAGGGAGCCTCGAACCACGGAACAAGACCACCACAGCGCACCGGTCACGGCGCACCCGTCACAGGGCGCCGATCGCGGCGCACCGAGGAGCTGAACCCTCATGAACACACTCGCCCACGCGGGCCCCGGCCCGTGGGTCCTTCTCTTCCCCCTCGTCTGGGCGGCGGTGATCGTCGGCGTCGTCACGATCGCGCGCCGCGCCGGATGGCGCCGGGGTCGCGGCCCGTGGCGCGACGTCGGCCCCGGCCGCGCCGAGGGGCCGGACGACAGCTCGCCCATCGCCCTCCTCGGCCACCGCTTCGCCGCCGGGGAGATCGACGAGGACGAGTACTGGCGTCGGCTGACCGTCCTCGAAGAGCAGTTCGGCCGCCGTACCGACTCCAAGGGGCACCGGGCATGACCACCACCGAGAAGCGCCTCAGGACCGTGCCCCCCGCCACCCCCGCCGCCGTCCGTGTCGTCGACGCCGTCAAGGTCTACGGGCGCGGCGACACGGAGGTCAGGGCCCTGGACGGGGTGAGCGTCGACTTCCCCGTCGGTCGCTTCACCGCCGTCATGGGCCCTTCGGGCTCCGGCAAGTCCACCCTCATGCACTGCGCCGCCGGGCTCGACACCCTCACCTCCGGCGCCGCCCTCCTCGGCGACACCGACCTCGCCACGCTCGACGACCGCCGTCTGACGCTGCTGCGCCGCGACCGGATCGGCTTCGTCTTCCAGGCCTTCAACCTGCTCCCGACCCTCACCGTCGCCGAGAACATCACCCTTCCGCTGGACCTCGCCGGCCACACCGTCGACCGGGAGCGCTTCGACCGGATCGTCGACACGGTCGGGCTCCGCGACCGCCTCCACCACCGGCCGAGCGAGCTCTCCGGCGGACAGCAGCAGCGTGTGGCCGTCGCCCGCGCGTTCGCCGGGGACCCGGACGTCGTCTTCGCCGACGAACCGACCGGCAACCTCGACTCGCGCTCCGGCGAGGAGGTCCTGCGCCTGCTCGGCCGTACGGTGCGCGAGACCGGCCGTACGGTCGTCATGGTCACCCACGACCCGGTCGCCGCCGCCCACGCCGACGAGGTGATCTTCCTCGCGGACGGCCGGCTCGTCGACCGGATGACGGCCCCCACGGCCGACCGCGTGCTCGACCGCATGAAGGCGTTCGAGACGACGACCGGGACCGGAGCCCGTACGAGCGACGGTCACCCGACCGGCTCGAACCCGACCGACACCCACCCGACCGGCCCGGAATCGGCCGGCTCGAACCCGACCGGCCCGGACCCGACCGACGGTCACCCGACCGCCCTCACCTCCGGGGGTGTGTCCCCATGAGGACTCCCTCCGCCCCCGCCTCGCTCCGCCTCGCCCGTTCCTCCCTCAGCGCCCACCGGCGCCGGTTCCTCGGCACCTTCGTCGCCGTCCTCCTCGGCGTCGCCTTCCTCACCGGCACCCTCGTCATGGGCGACACCCTGCGCGCGAGTTTCGACTCGATGTTCACCGGCGCGAGCCGGGGCACCGACGCCGTCGTCCGCAGCGCCGTCACGGTGACGGCCTCGGGCGACGCCCAGGGCACCCGCGGCCCCGTCGACGCGGACCTCGCCGAGCGCCTCGCGCGCGTGCCCGGGGTCGCGGCCGCCGCGCCCCGGATCGAGGGCGCCGGCCAGCTCCTCGCGGCCGACGGCACCCCCGTCGGCGGCAAGGGCCCGCCCACCCTCGCCGGGAACTGGATCGACGACCCGGCCCTCAACCCGTACAAGCTCGCGGAAGGCCGTGCCCCGAGCGCCCCCGGCGAGGCCGTCGTCAACCGGGGTGCCGCGAAGGCCGCGGGTCTCGCCCTGGGCGACACGACGGTCCTGCGCACCCCTGACCCGGTGCGCGTCACCGTCGTCGGTCTCGCCACCTTCGGCGGCGCGGACGGCATGGGCCAGGTCACCTGGGCGGGTCTGACCCGCGCCGACGCCGAGCGGTATCTGACGGCACGCCCCGGCGAGGCGACGAGCATCGCCGTACGGGCCGGGCCCGGCGTCTCCCAGGAGGAGCTGGTCGCCGCCCTCGCCCCCGCCCTGCCCGACGACGTCGAGGCGATCACCGGGCAGCGCGCCGCCGAGGAGAACACCGAGATGGTCTCCGGCCGCTTCCTCAGCCTCTTCACGACCTTCCTGCTGGTGTTCAGCGGGGTCGCGGTGCTCGTCTCCGTCTTCAGCATCCACAACACCTTCGCCGTGCTCGTCGCCCAGCGGACCCGTGAGAACGCCCTGCTCCGCGCGATCGGCGCCGCCCGGCGCCAGGTCGTCACCGGCACCCTCGCCGAGGCGCTGACCGTCGGTCTGCTCGCCTCCCTCGCCGGACTGCTCGCCGGGATCGGCGTGGCGGCCGGCCTCCAGGCCCTCTTCCCCGCCATCGGATTCCCCTTCCCCGAGGGCGACCTGGTCGTGACCGGCACCTCCCTCGTGCTGCCGCTCGCCGTCGGCCTCGCGGTCTGCGCGGGCTCGGCGCTCCTGCCCGCCGTACGGGCCGGGCGCACGGCCCCGCTCGCCGCGCTCCGCGAGACGCAGGTGGACGCCTCGGGCACGTCACGCGCGCGCGTGGTGACCGGCGGCGTCCTGCTCGCCGTCGCGGTCGGCACGGTCCTCGCCGGCGTGCTCGGCGCCCCCTCGCTGTGGTTCGCCGCCACCGGAGCGGCGCTCGCCGTCGCGGCCTTCGTGGTCCTCGGCCCGGTGGCCGCCTCGGTCGCCGTACGGGTCCTCGGCCGCCCCCTGCGCGGCGCCAACCGCGGGCTCGCGCGCCGCAACGCCCTGCGCAGCCCGGGGCGTACGGCAGCGACCGCGACCGCCCTGATGATCGGCGTCGCGGTGGTCACCCTCTTCACGGTCTTCGGCGCCTCGCTCAAGGCGACCATGGACCGCACCGTCGACCGCTCCTTCGCGGGCGACGTGGCCATCAGCGGTGCCACGTTCGGCGCCGGCGGCGCGGGGCTCAGCCCGCGTCTCGCACCGGCCGTCGGCGCGCTGCCCGAGGTCGACACCGCCGTGGGCCTGGGGCGCGGGGTGGCGGAGGTGGACGGCAAGGGCCGTGCCCTGACCGTCACCGACCCGGCCGCGCTCGCCCGGGCCCTCGACCTGGGCGAGGTGAGGGGCTCCCTCACCGGCCTCGGTACGGACGGCCTCGCCGTCGCCGCCGACGAGGCGGCCTCCGCGGGCCTGGCTCCCGGGCGGACGACCGAGCTCACGTTCACGGACGGCACCCGGCACACCTTCACCGTCCGGGCGGTCTACGAACGCTCCGACCTGGCCGGCGACTACCTCGTCACCCGCGAGGCCTGGGCCCCGCACCGCACCCAGGACTCCGACACCCTGGTCGCCGTCTCCTTCGCGGACGGGGTCGGCACCGAGGAGGGCAAGGCGGCCGTGACCGAGGTCGCGGACCGCTACGGGCAGCCCGAGGTGCAGACCCGGGAGGAGTACGCGGAGTCCTCGGCGGGCGGCATCGACATGATGCTCACCCTCGTGTACGCGCTCCTCGCCCTCGCCGTCCTGATCGCGCTGCTCGGCATCACGAACACGCTGACCCTGTCCGTCCACGAACGGACGCGTGAGCTGGGCCTGTTGCGGGCCGTCGGCCAGACCCGGGCGCAGCTGCGGGCCATGGTCCGCTGGGAGTCGGTCCTGGTGGCGGCGTTCGGCACACTCGGCGGACTCGTCCTCGGCGGCTTCCTCGGCTGGGTGCTGGTCCGCGCCTCGGAGGGCTCGGGCGACAGCGCGTTCGCCTTCGCCGTACCGGCGGTGCAGCTGGCGACCGTGGCCCTGGTGGGTCTGGTCGCCGGGGCCGTGGCGGCCCTGCGCCCGGCGCGCCGGGCGGCCCGTCTGGAGATCCTCCGGGCGATCGCCACGGAGTGAGGGAGGGCCCGGGGCCGGCCCTCTCGGGCCGCCCCGTCAGCCCGTGCGGCCCGCCGGCACCCGGCGGGCCGCAGCCACGGCCATGGCGGGGGCCGGTGCGAGAGCGGGTTCGAGGGTCGCCGGGGCGGGGGCCGGGTCGGCCGGGGCGCTGAGCGGCACGCCGGGGAACGGCGCGTACCCCCGGAACGGGCCCTCGGTCGTCGAGCCGTACACGGCGCGGGAACGCGTCTCGACCGGGACGGCGCGCGGCGGCGCGGCGAGCGTGAACCACACCACCTTCCCGTCGGCCCCGCACGGGCGGACACCCCAACTCTCGCTGACCGCACCGACGATGGCGAGGCCGCGACCGGACGTGGCCAGCCCGTCGTACCCGTCGCCCCCCTCGTACGCGTCGAGCGGGTCCGGGCAGCCGACGGCCTCCGGTATGCGCGGGTCGTGGTCCCGGACGGAAACCGTGAGGCGGTCGAGCAGCAGCTCGATCTCGACGGTGCACCGCTTGTCCGGCTGGGCATGCCGGTGGACGTTCGTCAGGAGCTCGGTGACACCGAGCACGGCATGGTCGATCAAAGCGTCGAGCTGCCAATGACGGAGATGCGCGGAAACAATCCTGCGGACCTGTCCGATCCGCGACGGCAGGGCCTGGAGCTCCACCGCGTAAAACCTGCTCGGCTCGCTGATCACGGCTGCGACTCCCCGAAGTAGTCCGGAAGAAGACGAAGATTCGGATCTCACATGCGGTACAGCAGGGTGGCGACCTGAGCACACTGTCACCACCGGTCAACCCTCGGTGAGGTGGTTCCCAGCGTGAACCAGTGGTGAGCGTCGCGCAACTCACGGCGACCCGCGACACGCCGAGGCGTCGCTTCGGCGCCGCCCGGGCGCCCTGCCTCGGCGCCGCCCAGGAACCCGGCTTCAGCGCCGCCCCGCCGCCCGCTTCAGCGCCGCCAGGAACCGCCCCGACTCCTCCGACGCGCCGCGGCCGTCGCCCCCGGTGGCGCCGCCCTTGTCGAGGGTCAGCCGGTAGCGCGTGCCGTTCACGGTGGCCACCGCCTCGTCGGGCTTCGCGAACCACGGGCGCCCCGCCCGGACCGCCGTCACGGGCGCGCTGTCGATCTCGCTGCCGTAACTCGTGAGGAGGGCGAGCCGCCCGTCCTCGATCCGCACCTCGCCGGCGCGTGTCAGTGAACGCGGCCAGCGGGCGATCCGTACGCCCCTGGCGCTGAACTCGGGTTCCGACATGCCGATCCGCCCCTTTCACCCGGTTGCCCTCCCAGTGTGCCGGGCCGTCGCGGCCCGCACCAGAGGCCCTTCCGTACGGCGTCCGCAAGTCATCCCTATGGACAGTCAAAGGAAACGTTTGCCCAGGTGAGAGGGGTATCGTCGGCAGCGGGGGAGTACCCGGGAAGCGATCGAGGAGAGGCGCGGATGAGCACCACCGAGAACAGTGTGGAGAGCGGTGTCACGGCCGCGGCGGTGACCGTCGACGTCGACCGCACCGATCCGGCGTACCGGTCCTGGCTCAAGGAGGCCGTCCGCAAGGTCCAGGCCGACTCCAACCGCTCGGCCGACACGCATCTGCTGCGCTTCCCGCTCCCCGAGAAGTGGGGCATCGACCTCTACCTCAAGGACGAGTCCACCCACCCCACCGGCAGCCTCAAGCACCGCCTCGCCCGCTCCCTCTTCCTGTACGGCCTCTGCAACGGCTGGATCCGGCCGGGCAAGCCCGTCATCGAGGCCTCCAGCGGCTCGACCGCCGTCTCCGAGGCGTACTTCGCGAAGCTGATCGGCGTCCCCTTCATCTCGGTGATGCCCCGCACGACCAGCCCCGAGAAGTGCCGGCTGATCGAATTCCACGGTGGGCAGTGCCACTTCGTCGACGACTCGCGCACGATGTACGAGGAGGCCGCCGCGCTCGCCGAGCGCACCGGCGGTCACTACATGGACCAGTTCACCTACGCGGAGCGGGCCACCGACTGGCGCGGCAACAACAACATCGCCGAATCGATGTACCAGCAGCTGAGGCTGGAGCGCTACCCGGAGCCCGCCTGGATCGTGGCCACCGCGGGCACCGGCGGCACCTCGGCGACCATCGCCCGCTACGTCCACTACATGCAGCACGACACCCGCATCTGTGTCGCCGACCCCGAGAACTCCTGTTTCTTCGACGGCTGGACGCACCACGACCCGCACGCCACCGCCGACTGCGGTTCGCGGATCGAGGGCATCGGCCGTCCCCGGATGGAGCCGAGCTTCGTGCCCGGCGCCATCGACCGCATGATGAAGGTGCCCGACGCGGCGAGCGTCGCCGCCGTCCGCGCCCTGGAGACGGCGATCGGCCGCAAGGCGGGCGGCTCCACCGGCACCGGCCTGTGGAGCGCCTTCAAGATCATCGCCGAGATGGTCGCCCACGAGCGGACCGGCAGTGTCGTCACCCTGATCTGCGACGGGGGCGAGCGCTACCTGGACAAGTACTACTCCGACGACTGGCTGGCCGCCCAGGGCCTGGACATCGGTCCCTACAGCGCCGCTATCGAACGGTTCCTGGCGACGGGGGCCTGGCCGGAGTGAGCCGCCGGTCGAGCCGGCGCGCGGCGTCCCGGAAGGACAGCCCCACGCCCGGCCCCGCCAGGCGCAGTGCCAGCCGGAACGGCGCGGCACCGTCGGCGGCCATCGTCCATCGCAGCCGGGTGCCCTTGCCGACGGGGGAGAGGGTCCACTCCTCCGCGAGGGCCGCCATGCCGGGGGCGTTGGTCGAGTCGACCCGGTAGGCGTACCGGGCGTCGGGCTCGGCGGCCAGGATCGTCTCCTCGAAGACGATCCCGCCCCGGAGACGGACCGTCCGGCCCGCCCCGTCACCCGACGGAACGGCGGAGGAGACCGCGGTGAACCAGGCGGGCAGGCTCCCCACCTCCACGGCGAGGGACCGGTAGACGGTCGGGGGCGGGGCGGCGAGCGTCGCCGTGAAGACCAGACGGACGGGCGCGGACGCGGTGAAGTCGAGCTCCACCGGCCTCAGTCGGCGTGCCATGGACCAACCCTCCCCAGGACGGAACAGGACGGAAGCGGAAGTGCACCCTAGCTGACGGAATGTCAACAGCACAGGGGGTACGGACGGTGGCCCCGCTCACTCCGAACGGACCGGCCTCGGCCCGGCCACCGAAGCCTTGGGAGCGCGCCCGCTGGTCCGGCCGCCGAGGCCGCCTCGGACCGCCCGCCGGTCCGTCCTCGGTCCGGCCACCGAAGCCGCCTCGGCCCCTCGTCGGTCCGGCCGCCGAAGCCCTCGGCCCGCCGGTCGCACCTGCCTCATCCCTCCCGCAGCAGCCCGTCCACCGCCCGGCCGAACAGGGCACGCCCCGCCCGCCCGAGCACCGGGTCGAAGGCCCGCGGCAGGCCCCGTACGGACAGTTCCTCCGTCCACACCACCCGGCTTCCGCCGCCCGGCATCTCTGTCACCTCGACGAGTGCCCACCCCCGTACGACCCGCCCGGACTTCTCCAGACGGCAGACGCCCGACCGGTCCGCCCGCGGCGGTTCCCAGACCACGACCTCCATCGGGTCGTCGAAGGACAGCGGGCCGAGGCCGGTACGGGCCGTGAAGCGGGTCCCGGCCCGGTTCGGCCCCGGCGTCAGCACCCTCGTCCGCGTCAGCGGCACCTGGCGGCCGTGGGCCGGCCAGTCCGTGAGCCGCCGCCACACCTCGTCCGGCGCCGGCGACACGGTCCGCTCGACCCGGAAGAGGGTCACGCCCGGTCCCCGGGAAGGAGGCTCACGCCTGCTCCTCGCCCGCCACCACGAGCCCCGGCAGGTGCTCCGCCACCTCGGCCCGTACGTCCTCGGGCAGGCCCCGGTCCGTCACCCAGGTGTCCACCTCGTCCAGGCCGGCGAACGAACTCAGCCCCACCGTCCCCCACTTGGTGTGGTCGGCGACCACGACGACCCGGCGCGCCGACCGCATCAGGCACCCGTTCGTCTCGGCCTCCGCCAGATTCGGCGTCGACAGACCCGCCTCCACCGAGATGCCGTGCACCCCGAGGAACAGCAGGTCGAAGTGGAGCGACCGGACCGCCCGGTCCGCCACCGGCCCCACCAGGGCGTCGGACGGCGTGCGCACCCCGCCCGTCAGGACGACCGTGGCCGCCCCGCGCCGCGACTCCCCACCACCGCCCGTCAGTTGGGCCTCGTGGAACACGTCCGCGACCCGGACCGAGTTCGTCACCACGGTCAGGTCCGGCACGTCGAGCAGATGCCGGGCCAGGGCGTACGTGGTCGTGCCGCCGGACAGGGCGATCGCGCTGCCCGGCGCGACCATCGCGGCCGCCGTCCGGGCGATCTCGTCCTTGGCGCTCGGTTCGAGCACCGACTTGGCCTCGAAGCCCGGCTCGTGGGTACTCGCCTCGACCACCGGAACGGCCCCGCCGTGCACCTTCGCGAGCATGCCCTGCCGGGCCAGCGCGTCCAGGTCGCGACGGATCGTCATGTCCGAGACGCTGAGGCGCCGGGTCAGCTCGTTGACCCGTACACCGCCGCGCCGCCGTACCTCGTCGAGGATCAGGGCACGCCGCTGCTCCGCGAGGAGGTTCTGGTTGTCAGTCACCGCCGGGGCCGGTCCTTCCGCAGGAGACAAGGGGATGGGTGTCGGATTCGGTGAGGAACGGTGCGCGGGCGCACCACTGTCCGCGATCCTGGTGCCGACGTCGCATCTTCCCACCCTGAGAGGAAGTCCCCTCAGTGTCCCCTGCCACACCCGCTCCGGAGAGCGGAGGCGCGGCGCTCGAACTCCTCGTCCACGGAGTCGGCGGAGCCACCCCCCAGGACATGCTCGACGACCCGAGGACCGTGCGGATCACCGGCGACCGGACCGCCGCCATGCACCGGCGGGCCGAGGACGTCGACGCCGAGGACCACCCGGAGCGGTACGCGGCCCGCCCGGTCCCGGAGGCGTACGTCTGGTCCAATCTGACCTCCGGCGACGGCGCCCGCGCCCTGTGGCTGCTGCTCCTGCCCTTCATGGTCGCCAATCTCGCGCACTGGATGCGCCCGCCCGCCCAGGGCAGGCCGGGGCTCGTCCGGGCGTACGGGGTCCTCGTCCGGCTGGTGGCCCTCACCCTCACCGTGCTGCTCACGGCCGCGGCCTGCGAGGTCGCCCTCGACCTGACGGCCTGGCAGTGCGCCGCGAGCGCCGCCTGCACCGACGCGTACTCCTGGCTCGGCTTCCTCTCCGAGGCGCGGGGCGGCTGGTGGTCGGCGCCCGGCCGCCGCCTCGCCCTCGCCGCCCTGGTGCCGACCCTGCTCGTCGGCCTCCTCTGGTACCTGTCGAACCGGACGTGGAGCGCGTACGAGGCCCAGCGCCCGCCCACCGGATACGACGACCCCGTGGCGGCACCACGGGCCGCCACGGCGTCGGACCCGGTCACGGACGGGGCCGCCGACACGGAGAGCGCCGACCGGGGGGACGACGGCCCCGGCCCCGTCGAGCTGCGGCCGGCCCTGGGCCGCCCCGGCTTCTGGTACGGCCGCCGGCTCGTCGCCCGCCTCAGGGCCGCCCACACCGCCGCCGGCTTCCTCACCGTCGCCGCCGCCCTCGCCACGGCCGCCGCCCGGCACGACGTCACCACCCCGGGCGCCGGCGCCTTCCTCGGCCGGGCCCTCCAGGCCGCCGTCGCCGCCCTCGCGGTGCTCGTCCTCTGGGTCGTGTGCCGCCGCGGCCGCAGCGAGCGACGCCTCGACCTGCGCGTCGAACGCGCCCTCGTGTCCTGGCTGCCCGGCGTCTCGCTCGCCGTGCTCGCGCTCACCGCCCTCTACGCCGGCTGGTCCCGCCCCGGCTGGACCTCCGGCGGAGCCCTGCCCGGCAACGTCGCCTTCGGCGGACTCACCCTCGCCCAGGGCGGCCTCGTCGTCGCCCTCGGCGTCGTCGCCGTGCTCCTCCAGCGGCCCCGCGGGGACGCCCGCACCGCGCTGCGCGGACTCGGCGGACCCGCCGTCGCCATGCTCGCCTGCGCTCTCGCCGGAGTGATGTCCGGCGGTGTCGCCCAGCGTGTCGCCGACTGGCTCGACGGGCCCGCCACCCCCGGCATGGGCGACGGCGGCCCCCGGATCGGCCCGCCCGTGCTGCTTAGCTGGCAGGCGTCCGTCATCCCCGTGCTGCTCCTGCTGCTGCTCGTGCCCGCCGTCCTCCTCGCCGTACGGACCGTGCTCGCCGGACGGCGGCTGCGCGCCCGGGTCGAGGCCGACTACGACGCCGCCGACGAACGCGACCCCGTCCGCACCGGCCAGATCGCGGCAGGCCGGGCACGGGCGTCGCTCACCGACTCCGCCCCCGTCCTCGTGGGTGTCCTCTCCGGAGCCACCCTGCTCCTCGGGGCGGGCTCCGTCGCCGGCGCCTGGGCCAGTGGAAACGTCCCCGGCCGGGCCTTCGACGGAGCCCATCCGGCGATCGCCTCCCTGGCCACCGTCACCCAGGCCATCGGCTCCTGGATGATCGGCTTCGGCTTCCTGCTCTTCGTCACCTGGGGGCGCCGCGCCTACCGGGACGCCTCCGCACGCCGCACCATCGGCATCCTCTGGGACGTCGGCACGTTCTGGCCGCGCGCCGCCCACCCGTTCGCCCCGCCCTGCTACGCCGAACGGGCGGTCCCCGACCTGACCTGGCGGATGAGCTCCTGGACCCGGAGCACCGGCGGCCGGCTCGTCATCTCAGGACACTCGCAGGGCAGCGTGCTCGCCGCGGCCGCCGTCTGGCAGCTGCCGCCCGCCACCCGCGGCCGGGTCGCGCTCCTCACGTACGGGTCACCCCTGGAGCGGCTCTACGGGCGCTGGTTCCCGGCCTACTTCGGCCCGGAGGCGCTGGGCGCCCTGAACCGTACGGTCCACTGCTGGAGCAATCTGTACCGCGCCACCGACCCCATCGGCGGACCCGTCCGGGTCCCCGCCGAGGGCGGCAGACCGGCCGTCGACGCGGAGGTCCTCCTCGACCCGGTCGCCTACGGCCGCACCCGCGCACACCCGCTGCCCGAACCGATCCTGGGCCACTCCGACTACCAGGCCGACCCGGCGTTCGCCCACCGGCGGGGCGCCCTCCTGGACCGGCTCCCGCCCGCCGTTCCCCATCAGCGCGAGCCGAACGCGTCCGCCGATCAGGGGAGTTCGGGCAGATCCTCCGGGTAGAGCAGCGTCAGGTCGTCCGTGCTCGCCTCGGCGAGCTCGGCGACCCGGCCCGCGTGCCGCTCCACCATCGACTCGAACGTCTGCCGCGCCGTACGCCCGTTGCCGAAGGCCGGGCCCTTGGGCAGCTTCGCGAAGTACACGAGCAGCGCCTCGTCCGTGCCGGGGGCGAGCCGGTACTCGTGCTCGTCCGCCTGCTGCCCCACGATCCGGAGCAGCTCGTCCGGGTCGTAGTCGCCGAAGGTGATGGTCCGCGAGAAACGGGACGCCACACCGGGGTTGACCGTGAGGAAACGCTCCATCTCCGCCGTGTAGCCCGCGACGATCACCACCACCGCGTCCCGGTGGTCCTCCATCAGCTTCACCAGCGTGTCGATCGCCTCACGGCCGAAGTCGCGGCCCGAGTCCTCCGGCGACAGGGCGTACGCCTCGTCGACGAACAGCACCCCGCCGCGCGCCCGGTCGAAGGCCTCCTGGGTACGGATCGCCGTCGAGCCGATGTGCTCGCCGACCAGGTCCACCCGGGAGACCTCCACCAGATGCCCGCGCTCCAAGACCCCGAGCGAGGCCAGGATCTCGCCGTACAGCCGGGCCACCGTCGTCTTTCCCGTGCCCGGGTTGCCCGTGAAGACCAGATGGCGGCGGACCGATGCGGCCTTGAGCCCCGCCTCCTGACGTCTGCGCCCCACCTCGATCATGTTGGTGAGGGTCCGTACCTCCAGCTTGACGCTCTCCAGACCCACCAGGGCGTCCAGCTCCCCGAGCACGTCCTGCGAGGAACGGGCGTCCACCGCCGGGACGTCCGCGACCGCTGCGGCGGCCGGGACACGCGGCGCAGGCACCGTCCCGAGCAGCCCCCCGGACTGGGTGGCCGTCAGCACCGTCCCGCCGTCGGGCACGGAGGACCGGACCGCGCTCTCGTCACTGGTGCAGTCCTCGGCGCTCGCGCCCTCCTCCGGGAACTCGTAACCACCGCGCGCGCACCGCTCCGTACGGCACTTGCGCAGGGTGGTCCGGCAGCCGTCGGTGACATGGAACCCGTACCCGCCGCTGCCCGTGACCCGGCAGCCGGTGAAGGAACCGCGGCCCTCCGCCGACACGTAGAAACCGGCCTCCGCGGGCGAGGTGACCGTGCACCGGTCGATCGTGGGATCGGCCCCCTTGGTGACGATGACCCCGGTCTGTACGGAGTCGATCGTGCAGCCGCCGAGCGTGCCGCCGCTGCCGTGGTCCCGGAACCAGGCGCCCGTCGACGCCTCCCGGATCCGGCAGTCGTCGAGCTGCGCCGTCGCCCCGTCGCTCACCGAAACCGCCGTGTTCCGCACCTGCGACAGATCGCTGTCGACGACGTCCACGCGCGAACCCCGGTCGAGGACGAACAGCGCGTCCGGTACGTCGTGCACCCGGCAGGCGTCGAGGACGGCGGTCGCCCCGTCGCTCACCCACACCGCCGGGTAGTCGCCCGTACTGTCGTGGATCTCGCACTGGTTGGCGTCCACCCGGGTCCCCGGGTCCCACACCGAGAGGCCGTTGCGGCCGAAGCGGCGGACGGTCGACCGGGTCAGCGTGAGGACCGAGCGCGAGCGCAGGTCGACGGCGTTCTCCGGGACGTCGTGGATGTCGCAGTCGGAGAGCGTGAGGACGGCGTCGGTGTCGAGCGTGATGCCGTCGCCCGAGGTGCGGTGCACCGAGGAGTCGGTGAGATGGGCGGTCGCACGGGCCGCGATCTGGAGACCCGCGCCCTTGATCTCGTACACCTCGCAGCCGACGCCTTCGAGTCCGCTGCCCTCACCGGTCACGGCGATCCCGGCGCCGGAGGCGTGGTGCACCCGGCAGCGTTCGAGCCGCGGATGCGCACCGCCCCGCACCGAGATGCCCGCCTGCCCGGCGGAGACCACCTCGCACTCCTCGAACACCCCGCCCGCGCCGTCGACCACGGCGATGCCGACCCCGGCGGGATTGTCGACGGTGCAGCGGCGGACCGTCGGCCTGGCCGCGCCCCGCACCTCTATCCCGGCCGCCGAGCGGGTCATGATCCGCAGATCGAGCAGCTCGGGGGTGCCGTCCTCGACGAGCAGCGCCGGTGCGGCGACGTCCTGCCCCTCGATGTGGAGGTCCTGGACGGTGACGGAGGCGCGCAGCGTCAGCGGCACCCCGTCCGGCGGTGCGATCCGCACCGAGCCGATCGAGCCCTCGGGGCCGCGCAGGGTGACGGCCCGCCGCACCACGAGGTTCTCCCGGTAGGTGCCGGGAGCGATGGTGAGCACGTCCCCGTCCCCGGCCGCCTCGAGTGCGGCGGCGAGCGAGGGGTACTCACCCGTGCGGCGCCGCCACCGCGATGTGCCGGTGTGCGTCACCTGGACCGTGCCCTGTGCCATGGGTGTGTCCTGCCCCCGCCTCATGCCTCGCCGCTGATCCGATGCCCCACCGTAGCGCGCGCGAGGGCACGGGGTTGACGGGTCGTGGACGCGCACGCGTACCCGCGGCGGGGCGGGCACCGGGCTCATGTCACGCCCGGTCAGGGGACGGTCGCCGATGGTCGAGGTCGGTCGGGCTCGGTCGCGCAGCGGCGCTGCCGGAAGCCGGTCGGAAGCCGGTCGGAAGCCGGTCGGGCGTCGGTCGGATTCGGTCGGGCGTCGGATCCCGCCCCGGCTCGGCCGAGGTTCGATCGTGGGTCAGCTGCCGGTTCCGGTGCGTCCCCAGTCCGGGCCGGTCGCCGCCCACGAGCGGTCGAGGCGCGCGTACCGCATCAGCACCAGGCGGCGCACGGCGAGGCGGCGGAGGATCTCGACCATGAGTCCCGCGAGCAGAGCGGCCGTCAGACCGGCGACGATCGCGTGGGCGCGGGCGGTGTCCGCGTGCATCGGCGGGGCCACGGGGTGTCCGTACCGGTCGGTCCAGAGGGGGAAGGTGGCGCCCGGGGCGGAGGTCCGCCGGGCCGTCGTCACCGTTCCTGTACGGGCCGAGCCGTCGGGTGCGGTCCACTCGGCCACGACGGAGCGGCGCAGACGCTCCTCGCCGGCCGCCTCGGCGGTCCTGGGGCCGCCCGCGGGCCGGTCGGCCGGCCTGAGCACCCGGGCCGTCGTCGGCACGCGCTGTTCCTGCTGGGTGCGGACGGCGCGCTGGAGCGAGCCGTGGGCGGAGGTGCCGGCGGCCCAGCCGGTCAGGGGCACCACGAGACAGAGCAGCGCGACCGCCACGAAGGCGACCCAGGCTTCGACGAGATCCGTGGTCCGGCGCAGGGGATTGTGCCGCCAGCGCCAGAGTCCGATGGCAGCGCGCACGTCGGAACCCCCTCGTAGTTCACAGCTCCTTCAACGAGTGTGCCCCGGGGGCGGGTTCCCCGCCTGCCGGGCCGGTGAAGTGTGACGGGGGTCCCCTCGGCCCGGTCGTGCCGCAAGGAGCGGAGGAGCGGAGGGGGCGGAGGAGCGGAAGGAGCGGAGGAGCGGAAGGAGCGGAGGAGCGGAAGGGGCGGAGGAGCGGAAGGGGCGGAGGAGCGGAAGGGGCGGAGGAGCGGAGGAGCGGAAGGGGCGGCGCTCAGTCCAGGATCTTCACCTCGTCGCCGACCCGGACGGTTCCGGTGTGCTCGGGGACGAGGTTCTGGCCGAAGAGGACCCGGCCGTCGCTCTTGCGGTGCCGGGCCAGGGTTCGGAGCGGTTCCTTGCCGCGGTCGGCGGTGAGCTGGTCCGTCGTGGTGACGACACAGCGCCCGCACGGCCGCGCGACCCGGAAGGTGACCTCTCCGACGGCGAGCCGCGTCCAGCCGTCCTCCGCCCAGGGAGCGGCGCCTTCGATCACCAGGTTCGGCCGGAACCGGTTCATCGGAAGCGGGCCCTCATGGGCGTGGTCCCCCTGTGCGATCAGGGAGTTGAGGGCGTCGAGCGACGCCGTGGTGGTGACGAGCAGCGGATAGCCGTCCGCGAAGCTCACCGTCTCGCCGGGCAGCGCGTAGTCCGGGTCGACCGGACGCCGGTGCTCGGGCGCGTCCATGTGGACGAGCCGGAACTCGCCCTCCAGGTACGCCGAGAGCCAGTCGGCCGCCTCGGGGCCGGCCGGCACCGCCTCGACCGGCTTGTCGAAGATCTCCACCGTGACCGTGGACGAGGGGTGCGGTACCTCGACCGTCAGCGGCGGGTGACCGGACGCGGACAGGGTGACCCCGCCGCCCGGCAGCGGCTCCGCCGTGGCCAACGCCATCCGGGGGTGACGGCGTTGGGTCACGACCTTGCTCGCCGCGTCGACGACGGCCCAGCGACGGTCCCCGGCCAGCCCCCAGGGCTGGACCTCGGCCTCCGCGGGGGCCAGCGCACGCATGGCCTTCACCGGATGGACGTGGACGGAGCGGAGCAAAGGAGTCGGCATGCGGTCATCCTGCCAGCCGCTCCGGACCTGACGCCGTCCGGAGGGTGAAAGCCGGTCAGTAGCCTCCGCCCTGGTAGGGACGGTTGTACGGGTCCTCGTACTGCATCGGCGCGGGCGCGGGCCGGGGGGCCGCCGGACGCATCGCCTCGTAGCCCGCGGGGGCGGGGCGGGGCGGCTGCGCGTACTGGCCGCCCTGGTAGCCGCGCGGGGCCACCTGCTGCTGCGGGATGTACGGGGCGGGGGCGTGCTGCAGGGGCACGGGGGCCATCTGCTGCGCGGGCTGCGGGTATCCGTAGCCGTTGCCGTAGGAGGGCTGCGGGCTGGGCGCCG
The DNA here is from genome assembly GCF_014451325.2 of Streptomyces sp. CB02980. Classification (GTDB taxonomy): domain Bacteria; phylum Actinomycetota; class Actinomycetes; order Streptomycetales; family Streptomycetaceae; genus Streptomyces. The sequence goes on from NZ_JACSCH020000008.1 coordinate 342,196, forward strand.
CCGGGAGGGCGGGCAGTGCCGCAGGGAGCGCCGGCAGGTAGGAACCGCTGGAGGGGAAGCTGCTGCCGGTGGCCGGGAAGCTGCTGCCGGTGTCGTAGGCGGCGGGCACTCGGATCGGGGCGATCTGAGGCGTGCCCCGCTCCGCGACCAGGGAGTCGTAGATCGGGGTGTCCGGGAAGGACGGCGCGGTGTGGTAACCGCCTCCATAGGTGGAGCGGGGGGAGGTCATGGCACATAAGTTAAGCCCACGATGTGCTGGTTGGGGAGCCTGATTAGAGGGTTGTTTGACGGGCTTCGTGAAGAAGTGGATCCCCAATCCGAGCGAACGTGCCAAAAACGGGCGGCGGAACGCGCCAAGATCATGTAAAAGCCGAGTTCGGAGGGGGTTACCGGCGGGTCGGGGGCCCCGGGTCGGTCGCCCGCCTCCGGGCATGAAGAACACATAAAGAAAAGGTGCCCGGAAGGCGTGCGCAGAGTGATCATGGGCATGCTTAAGCGTCAATCCAGGGATCTCCGGGGCGATGTGTACACGCCGAATTGACAGCGCTACTCCCCGTGTCGGGAAAGCTATTTCCGTTAAGAAGGGCGGCGCGCTCACCTGAAGCGGCGTCACGGTCACCCGTTCGAAGCGACGCCACGGCCACCCGCCCGGAGGACGTCACCGTCACTCGGCCGAAACGGCGTCACGGTCACTCGCCCGGCGCGACGTCGCGGCACCGGTCCGGTGTCGCCTCCGGCCGCGCGTACGTCCGGCCCTTCCACGCCGCACCGACACCCCGGTAGTGCCGGACCGCGGAGTCCACCGTCATCAGGAGATAGAGGAACGCGGTGAAGGGCAGCAGCGGAGCGAGCCACAGCGGCTGCCGGTAGTAACGGAGCATCGGCACGTACGTCCCCGCCATCACCGCCCACGCCGCACCACCCGCCCAGGCCGCCACTCCGTCCCCGCGCAGCGCACCCGCCAGGAGGGCCGCCGGCGGCACCAGATAGACGAGGACGAGCCCGGCCGCCGTCCCCAGGAGCAGCAGCGGACTGTGCCGCAGTTGCGCGTACGCGCTGCGGGCGACCATCCGCCACAGATCGCCGAGCCCCGGGTAGGGGCGCACGCTGTCGACCCGCTCCGCGAGCCCCAGCCAGATCCGGCCACCGGTCCGCCGCACGGCCCGCGCCAGTGACACATCGTCGATCACCGCCTGCCGGATGACCTCCGGCACGTCCGCCGCCACCGCCGTCTCCGTCCTCAGCAGCACACAGCCACCCGCGGCGGCCGTCGCCAGCGGCCGCGGCCGGTTGATCCAGCGGAAGGGATAGAGCTGCGCGAAGAAGTAGACGAACGCCGGCACGACGAGACGCTCCCAGAGGCTCTCCACCCGGAGCCGGGCCATCTGTGACACCAGGTCGAGACCGTTCGCCTCCGCCGCCGACACCAGGAGACGGAGACTGTCCGGTTCATGGGCGATGTCCGCGTCCGTCAGAAGCAGAAACCCGGGTCCACGCGTGCGTGCCAGCGCCATGCCGTGCCGCAGCGCCCAGAGCTTCCCGGTCCAGCCCGGCTCCGGCTCACCAGGTGACACCACGGTCAGCGGCAGCCCGCCATGGCGAGAGGCGAGGTCGGCGGCCAGCCGGCCCGTGCCGTCCGCACTCCCGTCGTCCACCAGGATCACCTCGGCGGCGCCCGGATAGTCCTGCGCGAGCAGCGACGGCAGGCTCAGCGGCAGCACCTCGGCCTCGTCCCGCGCGGGCACGACGATCGCCACCCGAGGCCACCGGTCCGGCTCCACGCGCGTGCGTCGCGCCTGATCCAGGGAGGACGACGGCAGATCCCGGGACGCCGACGGCAGCCGCTGGTCCGTGCGCCAGAAGAAGCCCTGGCCGAACAGCAGCCAGACCCAGACGGCCAAGGAGACGAGCGCGAACCAGGCGAGGGTGCTCATTCGCGGCAGTCTGCCCCAGATTACGGGCCTCAGAACGCTCATCGGCTAGGGTGACCGGGTGAAGATCGCGCTCATGGACTCCGGAATCGGCCTCCTCCCGGCAGCGGCCGCGGTGCGGCGGCTCCGGCCGGACGCCGATCTCCTCCTCTCGAACGACCCCGACGGGATGCCCTGGGGGCCGCGTACCCCCGAGGACCTCACGGAGCGCGCCCTTGCCGTCGCCCTCGCCGCGGCCGAGCGCCGCCCGCAGGTGCTGATCGTGGCCTGCAACACCGCCACCGTGCACGCGCTGCCCGCGATCCGCGCCGCCCTGGAACCGGACATCGCCGTCATCGGCACCGTGCCCGCGATCAAGCCCGCCGCCGCCGGTGGCGGCAAGGTCGCCATCTGGGCCACCCCGGCCACCACCGGCAGCGCCTACCAGCGCGGACTGATCCGCGACTTCGCCGACGGCGCCGAGGTCACCGAGGTGCCCTGCCCCGGGCTCGCCGACGCCGTGGAGCACGCCGACCCCGAGGCCGTCGACCGCGCGGTCGACGCCGCCGCCGCGCTCACCCCCCGGGACGTCCGCACCGTCGTCCTCGGCTGCACCCACTACGAGATGGTCGAGGACCGCATCCTCGCCGCCCTCGAGGCCCGCGGCCGCGCCGGACTGCCCCCGCTCGTCTTCCACGGCTCCGCCGACGCCGTCGCCGCGCAGGCGCTGCGCCGCATCGGCGCCCGACCCGCCCCCGACGCGGACCCCACCGGCAGCCTCTCCGTCCTGCTCAGCGGCCGCCCCGGCCCGCTCCCCACCACCGCCCTCGGCTACGCCGAAGGCCGACTCCTCGCGGCGGCCGCGCCCGCCCACTGAGCGGCGGTCGGCCCCGGCCCATCGAGTGGCGGTCGGCCCCCGGCTCACCGAGCGGCGGTCGCACCCGCCCACCGAGTGGCGGACGTCACCGGTCACCCGGCGTCGGAGTCCTCATCTGCCCTCGCCGGGAGCCGATCACCGAGCGCGCGCGCACCACTTCGCTCCGTCGCGCTGTTCCGGACGATCCTGGGTACTCTTCCCGATATGAGGGACCTTGCCCGGAACCAGTACGCCGACGAGCGGACGCCCGCCGTCTGGACCGGCCGTGCCACCAACCGCTTCCAGTGGGTCGCGGCGGCCGCCGGTGCCGCCTGCGTGGCCCTCGGCATCGCCCTCGCCGTCCAGTCGGCCTGGACCTCGGGCATCGCCCCCCTGCTGATGGCCGTGATCGGCTGCGTCGCCGCCGGACTCCTCGTCCTCTTCGGCACGCTCGCCTTCGTCCATGTGGCCGTGAAGGTCGACGACAGCGCCATGGAGGTCCGCTGCGGCCACATCGGCGTGCCGCGCCGCCGCATCCTCCTCTCCCATGTCGTCGGCGCCGACTTCGAGCCGAGCGTCACCCCGCGCCACTGGGGCGGCTGGGGCTACCGCTGGCGCCCCGAGAAGGGCACGGCCGTGGTCGTCCGGCGGGGCGAGGGCCTGATCCTGCGCCTCGGCGACGGACGGACGTTCACCGTCACCGTCGACGACGCCGAATCCGCCGTCCGCGTCATCCGCGACCGCCTCCGCGACATGGCGCCGCCCACGCCGCCCGCACCGACCGGCCGACCCGTCTGACCGGCCGACCCGCCTGACCGGAGGAGAAGCGGTTCACCCGGCCCCACGCCCCGCCCGCCCGCCCTCCTCCGTCGACAGGAACGACCCGTAGACTCCGCAAGGTGAGCGCCACCATCACCCCCGTCGACGCGTCCGCAGCCGACACCGCCCCCACGCCGGCTTCCCGGCTGCGGCGGTTCGTACGGCCCGGGGCGGCTCTGCTGTCCGGGCTCCTGCTCTACCTGAGCTTCCCGCCGCGCCCTCTGTGGTGGCTCGCGCTGCCCGCCTTCGCCCTGCTCGGCTGGAGCCTGAGGGGTCGCCGGCTCCGCGCCGGATTCGGCCTGGGATACCTCGCCGGGCTCGGCTTCCTGATGCCGCTCCTCATCTGGACCGGCGAGGAGGTCGGCCCGGGGCCCTGGCTCGCCCTGGCCGCCCTCGAGGCGCTCTTCGTGGCCCTCGCCGGCCTCGGCATCGCGGCGGTCTCCCGGCTCCCGTGGTGGCCGTTCTTCGCCGCCGGGGTGTGGATCCTCGCGGAGGCGGCACGCGCGCGCGTGCCCTTCGGCGGCTTCCCGTGGGGCAAGATCGCCTTCGGCCAGGCGGACGGGATCTTCCTGCCGCTGGCCGCCGTGGGCGGCACGCCGGTGCTCGGCTTCGCCGTCGCCCTCTGCGGCTTCGGCCTGTACGAGACGTACCGCCAGATCCAGGCCCGCCGGGCCCCGGACACGGAGACCGGCGCGGTCCACGACGAGGACACCGGCACCGGCACGGACACCGAGGCCGACGGCGTCGGCCCGGACCGCGTGCCCGCCACCCGCACCGGCACCGGAATCGAAGCGGCCACCGGCACCCGCCCCCGCACCCTCCCGCGCGGCCCGCTCGTGGCCGCCGCGCTCGCGGTGCTCGTCCCGGTCACCGGCGCCCTCGCGGCGCTGCCGCTCGTCGACGACTCGGCCGAGGACGGCACCGCCACCGTCGCCGCCGTCCAGGGCAACGTGCCCCGCCTCGGCCTCGACTTCAACTCCCAGCGCCGGGCCGTCCTCGACAACCACGTCGCCCGCACCCGCGAACTCGCCGCGGACGTCAAGGCCGGCCGCGCGCCGCAGCCCGACTTCGTGCTGTGGCCCGAGAACTCCTCGGACATCGACCCGTACGCGAACGCCGACGCGGCCGAGGTCATCGACGGCGCCGTCGACGCGATCGGCGTGCCGACCGTGATCGGCGCGGTCATCGCCCCCGAGACCGGCAAGCTCCGCAACACCCTCATCGAGTGGGACCCGGACCGCGGCCCCGTCGCCACCTACGACAAGCGGCACGTCCAGCCCTTCGGCGAGTACATCCCGATGCGGTCCCTGGTCCGCGTCTTCAACAGCAACGTCGACCGGGTGAGCCGCGACTTCGGCGCCGGTACGAAGGTCGGGGTCTTCGACCTGGCCGGTACGAAGGTCGGCCTCGCCACCTGTTACGAGGCGGCCTTCGACTGGGCCGTGCGCGACACGGTCACCCACGGCGCCCAGCTCATCAGCGTCCCCAGCAACAACGCCACCTTCGGCCGCAGCGAGATGACCTACCAGCAGCTCGCGATGTCGCGGGTGCGGGCCGTCGAGCACAGCAGGGCGGTGGTCGTGCCCGTCACCAGCGGGGTCAGCGCGGTCATCCGCCCCGACGGCGAGATCGTCGCGGAGACGAAGATGTTCACCCCGGACGTCCTGGTCGAGAAGGTGCCGCTGCGCTCCTCGCTGACCCCGGCCACCCGGATGGGCACCCTGCCGGAGGCCCTCCTCGTGGCGCTCGCGGCCGCCGGTCTCGGCTGGTCGGCCTTCCGTTCGGTACGGGCCCGGCGCACCGGAGCGGAGTAGAGGGGGACCGCCGCCCCGGTGGGGCGGTCCGCCGGATGATCTAGGGTCGGTGCATGGCTACCCCTGACTTCATCCGGGCCCTGCGCGAGACAGCCGGCCACCAGCTCCTCTTCCTGCCCGGAGTGAGCGCCGTCGTCTTCGACGACCGGGGCAGGGTGCTGCTCGGGCGGCGCGCCGACAACGGACGCTGGGCGATCGTCGGGGGCATCATCGAGCCCGGGGAGCAGCCCGCCGACTGCGCGGTGCGCGAGGTCTTCGAGGAGACGGCCGTGCACTGCGAGGTCGAGCGGATCGTGCTCGTCGAGACCCTTCGCAAGCCCGTCGTCTACCCCAACGGCGACCAGTGCCAGTTCCTGGACGTCTCCTTCCGCTGCCGTGCGGTGGGCGGCGAGGCGCGGGTCAACGACGACGAGTCCACCGAGGTCGGCTGGTTCGACGTGGACGACCTGCCGGAGATGAAGCGCTTCTCGCTGCTGCGGATCGAGAAGGCGCTGGCCGACGACCCCACATGGTTCCGCACCACAGCAACCAGCTGAACTATGGGCCCGAAACACATCGGTGGGGGAGTGGACGCTTCATAGGGTGCGGAGCATGAGCGCCCCCATCACCGCCCCCCTCGGTGCCGTACCGGACCCCGGTCCGCCCGCCGCCGCACCCCTGCCCCGTGCCGTCGTCCTCGACCTGACCGGCCGCACCGCGCTCGTCACCGGCGCGGCCGGCGGCATCGGGCGCGCCTGCGCGCTGCGGCTCGCCGCCTCGGGGGCACGGGTCAGAGCCGTCGACCGGGCGGCCGAAGGCCTGGAGACCCTCGCCGAGGAGGCCGCCGAGCTCCCCGGGAGCCTCGAACCCCGGCTCCTGGACCTCACCGACCTGGACGCCGCCGAGGCGGCCGCCGACGGCGCCGACATCCTCGTCAACAACGCCGGACTCCAGCTCGTCCGCCCCATCGAGGAGTTCCCGCCGGACGTCTTCCACACCGTGCTCACGGTCATGCTGGAAGCGCCCTTCCGGCTGATCCGGGGCGCCCTGCCGCACATGTACGCCCAGGGCTGGGGCCGGATCGTCAACATCTCCTCCGTCCACGGGCTGCGCGCCTCGGCCTTCAAGTCCGCGTATGTGGCCGCCAAACACGGTCTGGAGGGGCTCTCCAAGACCGCCGCCCTCGAAGGCGCCCCGCACGGGGTCACCTCCAACTGTGTCAACCCCGGCTACGTTCGCACCCCGCTCGTCGAACGGCAGATCGCCGACCAGGCCGCCGCCCACGGCATTCCGCCGGAGCGCGTCCTCTCCGAGGTCCTGCTGAAGGACTCGGCGCTCAAGCGGCTCATCGAGCCGGACGAGGTGGCCGAGGCCGTGCTCTATCTCTGCGCTCCCCAGGCCTCGTTCATCACCGGCACCTCCCTGACCGTCGACGGCGGCTGGACCGCCCACTGAGGGACGGGCCCCCGAGGCCCCCTCCCCTGGCGCCTGCGGGCGCCCGCTCCTGGCGCCTTCGAGGCTCCTGCCCCTGGGCGCCACGGGGCCCCTGCCCCCGGCGCCCCTGGTGTCCCTGCTTCCCCGTGAAGGTCGTCCACAGGGGTGGTGCGACCACACGTTCGGCAGGTATCCCTGTGTCCATGTCCCACGAACACGTCTCCTACCTCGAACTCCTCACCAGGGGAGCCGCGACGGAGGCCTACGACCGGCCCGTGCTGCTCGCCCGCGCGAGCGGCGCGGGCCCCGAGGCGCTGGCCGAGCTCGAAGAGGCCAAGCAGCTCGCCCTGCGGGTCCGGGCCGAGCTGGAGGGGCGGCGGCGCCGCGAGGCGGAACTGTCCGCGCTCTTCGCCACCGCCCACGACCTCGCGGGACTCCGTGACCTCGACGCGGTGCTGCGCGCCATCGTCCAGCGCGCCCGCTCGCTCCTCGGCACGGAGTGCGCCTACCTGAGCCTCAACGACCCCGCCGCCGGCGACACGTACATGCGGGTCACCGAGGGCTCGGTCTCCGCCCGCTTCCAGCAGCTCAGACTGGGCATGGGGGAGGGGCTCGGCGGCCTCGTCGCCCAGACGGCCCGCCCGTACGTCACCGACGACTACTTCGACGACGCGCGCTTCCAGCACACCCGGACCATCGACACGGCCGTACGGGACGAGGGCCTCGTCGCCATTCTCGGCGTCCCCCTCAGCCTCGGCAGCCAGGTCATCGGCGTCCTCTTCGCCGCCGACCGACGGGCCAGGGTCTTCGAACGCGAACAGGTCGCGCTGCTCGGCTCCTTCGCCGCGCACGCCGCCGTCGCCATCGACACCGCCAACCTCCTCGCCGAGACCCGCTCGGCCCTCGCCGAGCTGGAGCGCGCCAACGACATCATCCGCGAGCACAGCGGCGTCATAGAGCGCGCCTCCGAGGTCCACGACCGGCTCTCCGAGCTCGTCCTGCACGGCGGCGGCGTCCACGACGTCGCCCACGCCGTCTCCGAGGTCCTCGGCGGAACCGTCGAGTTCACCGAGGAGGGCGCCGGAACCGCCCGCCGCGCCGGGGGTCACGCCGTCCGCGAGGGCGACGACTGGGTCGCCGCCGTCTCCGCCGGCGGCGAGACCCTCGGCGCCCTCGTGCTGCACGGCCAGCCGGACCTCGACCCGGTCGACCAGCGCACCCTGGAACGCGCCGCGCTCGTCACCTCCCTCCTCCTGCTCGCCCGCCGCTCGGCGGGCGAGGCCGAGCAGCGGGTACGGGGCGAACTCCTCGACGACCTCCTCGACGCCCCCGACCGCGACAGACGGCTGCTCAAGGAGCGCGCCGCCCGCCTCCGTACCGACAGCGAAGCCCCGCACGTCGTGCTCGCCGCGCGGATCGACCGGGCCGGCGGCACGGTCGATCCGGATACCGGCGGCCGCGAGAGCGCCGACCGCCAACGCCTCTGGTCGGCGGCCACCCACCTGGCCGCCACCCGCCACGGACTCGCATCGGCCCGCGACGGCGGAACGGTCCTGCTGCTGCCCCTCGGCCCCGGCGAGAGCGCCGCCGACCTCGCACGGCAGACCGCGCGCAGCCTCGGCGGCACCCTGCGCGAACCCGTCACCGTGGGCGCCTCCGCCCCCGTAAGGGCACCTCTTGACCACCCGGACCAGGTGGCCGTCGCGTACGAGGAGGCCCGCCGCTGCCTCGACGCGCTCCGGCTCCTGCACCGCTCCGGCCAGGGCGCCGCGGCCGAGGACCTCGGCTTCCTCGGCCTGCTGCTCGCCGACGGCCGGGACATCGACGGCTTCGTCGACCGGACCGTGGGTCAGGTCGTCGCGTACGACCGGCGCCGGGGCACGGACCTGATCCGCACCATGGACGCCTACTTCGCGAGCGGCATGAGCCCGGCCCGGACCAAGGACGAACTCCACGTCCACGTCAACACGGTGGCCCAGCGGCTGGAACGGATCGGCCGCCTCCTCGGCCCGGACTGGCAGTCCCCGGCCCGCGCACTGGAGATCCAGTTGGCGCTGCGCCTGCACGCACTGGCGGACGCGGTCGCGAGCAAGTGAGAAAGGCCCGGTGCCCCGCTCCTCAGGAGCGGGGCACCGGGCCCTTCACGAACGTCCTGGATCGGGTGACCGGGGCTCAGGCGTCGGCGCCGACCTTGGCATCGGCGGCGGTCCGCTCCTCGATCTCCCCGAGGTCACGGTCGCGGGTCTCCTCGGCGCAGGCGATCGCGACCACGGTGAGCAGGGCGGCGGCGATCACGTACAGGGCGATCGGAGTCGAGTTGCCGTAGTCGGCGAGGAGCGCGGTCGCGATGAGCGGGGCGGGCGCGCCGGCGGCCACGGAGGAGAACTGGGCGCCTATGGAGGCACCCGAGTACCGCATCCGGGTCGCGAACATCTCGGAGAAGAAGGCGGCCTGCGGCGCGTACATCGCCCCGTGGAGGACCAGGCCGACCGTCACGGCGAGCAGCAGCGAGCCGAAGGTGCCCCGGTCGATGAGCGTGAAGAACGGGAACATCCAGGCACCGACCCCGACCGCGCCGATCAGGTACACGGGACGGCGGCCGAGGCGGTCGGAGAGCGCGCCCCAGAGCGGGATCACGGCGAAGTGGACGGCGGAGCCGATGAGAACGGCGTTCAGTGCGGTCTGCTTGGAGAGCCCGACCTCGGTGGTCGCGTAGACCAGGATGAACGCGGTGATCACGTAGTACGAGATGTTCTCCGCCATGCGGGCGCCCATCGCGATCAGCACGTCCCGCCAGTGGTGCCGCAGGACGGCGACCAGCGGCATCTTCTCGACCTGCCCGGCGACGGCCTTGCGCTCCTCGGCGGCGGCGAGGGCCGCCTTGAAGACGGGCGACTCGTCGACGGAGAGCCGGATCCAGAGGCCGACGATCACGAGCACACCGGAGAGCAGGAAGGGGATGCGCCAGCCCCACGAGGCGAAGGCGGCGTCGGAGAGCAGCGCGGTCAGCGCGGACAGCACACCGGTCGCGAGCAGCTGACCGGCCGGCGCACCGGTCTGCGGCCACGAGGCCCAGAACCCGCGCCGCTTGGCGTCCCCGTGCTCGGACACCAGCAGGACGGCCCCGCCCCACTCACCACCGAGCGCGAACCCCTGCACGAGCCGCAGCGCGGTCAGCAGCACCGGGGCGGCGGACCCGACGGTCGCGTGCGTCGGCAGCAGTCCGATGGCGAAGGTGGCCCCACCCATCAGCAGCAGGCTGAGCACCAGCAGCTTCTTCCGCCCGAGCCGGTCGCCGTAGTGCCCGAACACCAGCGCCCCGAGGGGCCGGGCGGCGAATCCGACCGCGTACGTCAGGAAGGACAGCAGGGTCCCGACGAGCGGATCGGACCCGGGAAAGAACAGCTTGTTGAACACGAGCGCGGCGGCGGACCCGTACAGGAAGAAGTCGTACCACTCGATGGTGGTGCCGATGAGACTGGCGGCGACGATCCGCTTGAGGGAACCGGGTGGCGTCGGGGAGGTTGTTGCGGCGGCCATGTGCACCACTTCCAGGCAGGTACGGGGACGATTCGGTGTCGCCACACCGTAGGAAGTCGCAGGTCAGGGGCGTATGTGGTGGGACACCATAGTTCGGGTCGCTCGTGTGCGCCCAGCCTCCATGGCTTGCTGCCGCGGCGGCGCCGACGGTCTCGTAGACCTGGGAACTGGCCTGCGCCACACGGTTACCCCGATGCGGCTGTCGCAGTGAAACCTTCCTGGCTGTCGTGGGCCCCTGAGCAGACGGGGAACTCACTCCTTCGACCGGACGCACGGATGGTCCGTGACCGTCACACAGAAGGAGAAGTCCATGGCACAGCAGACCTTCGATCCCAACAGGCTCACGTTCGAGCAGGGGGTGGAGCGGATCAAGAGCGCTGTCCGCGAGAGCGGACTCGACGTCGAGGGCCGCATCATCACGTCAAGGGACGCCGGGGTCGAGAAGGCGATGAAGCTTCTCGAGGTCGACAACGTCCCGCCGGGGTTCCGCAAGTGGCAGCTTCCGGTGTACATGGCCTGTGAGTCCCAGCTCTACATCACGGTTGCCGAGCCGGGTGCACAGGCGTCGCCGCACGCGCACAACGGCGGTGCCGGCATCCGGTTCATCGCCGGCGGGTCGATCGTCTACAACGGCTACGAACTCACGGCCGGGGACTGGATGTACGTCCCGGCGGGCACGGAGTACTCCTTCGAGGTCGGCCGTTACGGCGCGCTGATGTGTTACTGCTACTGCTGTTCCTGCGCCTGAGCAGGGGCGGAAACCGAGAGTCGCCGATACCCAGGCCGCCCGACCTCTGCGGATTCGACGACGCTCGACGGTGCACCAGACGTGTGGCGGGCGAAGACGAGGGACACGTCAGGCGGTTCGACTGTCGTCAGGCCCTGGCGGCCGCGCGCCGGATCACGTCGAGCGTGCGCGTCACATCGTCGTCGGTGGTCGACCAGTTGCTCACCGAGATCCGCATGACGCGTGCCGTGCCAGGTGGAGCCGCTGATCCAGGCGGTGCCGTCGTCGAGCAGCCGGGCGAGTACCCGGTCGGTGCGTCCGTCGCTGCCGAACTCGGCGCAGACCTGTGTGAACGCGAAGGACGGCAATGAACTCGGGCGGCCGGCTCATCGCACTCAGGCGCACCGCAGACGCCGTCCGAACCGCCTGGAAGCGCAAGCGTGAGAGGCCACCCGGCCGTACGAGCGTCCCCCCGCGGCCCCGAAACCACGGCGCCCTGAGCCAGGCCTTTCGTTCGGCCCTGCCGCCGGTCAGAACGGGCACATCCTTGTTCGCCTGCCGGAACGAGATTCCCCGGTGCTGGTTCGGTGCTGGTTCGGTGCTGACTTCGGTGGGGCAATCGCAGGAAAACTGCTGGTCCCTGGCGGCGCGGTCCACGCGGTCGGTCCTCGTCGAGGGGAGACGGGGGACCGGGCGCCCGAAGGTCGACCCAGGCGCCGCCTTCAGGCGTGCCCCGGGACGGCGATGCGGAGATCGAGGAGTTGTTGCGTGTGCACGGGCACGTGGTCTTCGGCGAGGCCGTCGATGAGGCTCGCCAGCGGAATCGGCTGGTCCAGCACGAGTGCGTCGTTGGACAGGAGGAGCGACGGCACCAGAACCGAGGCGGCTTCCTCGTTGAGCTGGTCGGCGATGTCGCACAGGACGGCGACCTGGCTCCGGACGTGATCGATCAGGTCCGCCCGGCCCGTGTGCTCGGCGATGATCCGGTCAAGATTCCAGCGGTCGAGGGAGACCCGGTTGTCGAAGGTGGGCCGCGAGCCGGCGACGACGCCCATGGCAACCGCTGCGATCGAGGCGTCGACGCTGAGGAGATGAGCCAGTATCCGGTCGGCGTTCCATCCTCCGTCGTCCGCCTCGCCGAGGCCGGGGATGGCCGCCGCATCGAGCAACCTGTCGTAGGCGCCGCGAAGTGCTGTGGTGTCCATGACGTGCTTCCCTTCAGTCGGGGCGTGCCGAATGCGGATCCCGGTCCGCTGCCTCGGCGACGCGTTTGATGTTCGCCAGCCGCCGGTCCCATTCGGTCGCGAGCGAGGCCATCCACCGTGCCGTCGCATCCAGCGCCGCAGGCCGCACCGTGTACCGCACCTCGCGTCCGACCCGGCTGCCTGAAACCAGCCCGGCGGCGTCCAGGACGGCGAGGTGCTTGACCACCGCCTGCCGCGAGACGGGAAGCCGTTCGGCGAGCGTCGTTGCAGTGGCCTCGCCCTGCGCGGCCAGCAGGTCGAGCAGTTGACGTCGCGTCGGGTCGGCCAGCGCACCGAGGACGCTGTCGACGGCCTGGGCGGCGCCGGGAGGTTCTTCCGTCACGTGGAGGGCTGTTCGGCGCGTGTCCTGAGCGCGTCGAGTTCCAGGGGCCAGCCCTTGCCGTGGTCCTTCAGGTTCTGACTGCGCAGCTCCTCGGACCCGGCCAGCGCCACGAACCCGCTCTCGACGACGCGCAGCCGCGTCTTGTCGCCTTCCGGGGTCAACGTGAACTCCACGAGGGTGCTGTTGTTCTCGCGCAGCTCTTCTCCGGGGAACGCGCTGGTCCAGCGGTACGCCAGGTACGTCGGCGGCTCGACCTTCTCCACGCGCACCGGGAAGTCGCCGTGCTCGGCGTTCTTCGCCACCATCGACTCGCCCTCCTTGGCCACGGTGCCGGCCAGGCTCGCTTTGTCGGCCACCCAGAACCCGGGCTGGGCCACCAGCGACCAGACCCGCTCCAGGGGTGCCGCGATCAGGGTTTCGCGTTCGATCCGGTCATCGTTCATGAGGGACTCCTCCATCGGCGACATCGAATGCAACCCCAGAGTTGCACATCGCACCCTTAGGTGCAACCCCAGAGTTGCGCCTAAGGGGCCCTCCCTGCGCGGAAGGCGCAGACGCGCCGGTGTGCCCGGCAGACGGACGACGATCCTGAGCACCCGCGCGCATCGGACTGTCACGCACGGGGCCGGGAGCGCCTCATGCGTCGTGTTCGCTCCCGACGGCGGGCACACCGGAGGAGGGAAGCAGCTGCGGGATGCCGTCGACGATCGGGTAGCGCCGGCGCAGGCGCGGGTTGTAGAGCGTGCCCCCGATCTCGTCCAGGATCAACGGCCCTTTGTCGAGCGGGCAGGCGAGAATCTTCAGCAGTGGGCTGTCGGGCTTCATGACCGGGTTCCTTCGGGAGTGGGGGTGTTCGCCTCGTGTCGCGGCAGGGTGAGCAGGACCGTGAGCGCCAGTACGGTGCCGCCGAGACGCAGTAACAGTCGCAACGGGTCGTCGGGCAGCGGCTCGTCGAACGCGATCGTGCCGCTCACGATGGAGAACACGCAGCTCACCGTCGAGCACACGGGGACGATCAGGGACGCCCGGCAGCGCTGCAGGGCGGTCTGCGACAGCACCAGTCCGCTGACGCCTGTCAGCAGCAGGAGGTACGGGTACGGGGAGGCCAGCACGGCGGGTACGGAGCCCATGAGGTCCTCGGTGTCCAGGTGCCCGGAGACGCCCTTGATCGCGAGCGAGCTGACGCCGTAGATGAGACCGACGGCGACCGCGTAGGCCACTCCGGTGGTCGGCTGCCGATGCCGTCGGCGGGCGCGCCGCTCCGCGGCCGCGTAGAGCACGAGACCGCCCGCGAGCGTCGGCAGGCACAGGGCCAGCAGGATTCCGGTGGGAGCGGTACGGCTGATCTCCTCGCTGGTCTCGTACAGCGAGGCCACCACCATCACAAGCGCCAGACCGATGACGGCCACCGCACGCCGCTCGCGGCCGGAGGGCCGCTCGCCGAGTACCAACGACGAGAGCACGAGCAGGAGGACGAGACCGGACAGGAACAGACCCTGGGCGGCGGCGATCGGCAGGGTGCGGTAGACGGCCAGCTGCGCGGCGAACCCCAGGGCGAGCGCCACGGCCCCGCAGATCCACAAGGGCCGGCCGGCCAGAAGCAGGAGGGCCCGGCCCGGCTGTGCGGCGCTCAACGGCGGCATGCCGGCCAGCGCCCGCTTCTCCAGGACGAAGCCGGTGCTGTACAGGACGTTCGCCACCAGCGCGGCGGCCACACCCCACACCACGGGCTACACCTTTCTCGCATGCACGAGGAGGATGGACGCGAGCGACGGCGCCCCGCAGGCCAGCCGGTCCAGCGGCCGGAGCGGGCGCGGGACTCCGTGGAACGGCGCGCCGGCGAGCTTCACCACCTCGAATCCGGACGCGGCCACGAACTCGCGCAACGCGCGTGCCGTGTACAGCCGCAGATGGCCCACGACCTCGCTGCCCGGTCTGCCGTGGATGCGCCGCAGACTCACCTCGGAGAAGACCGGCTGGACTCCGGCGAGCAGCAGCGCGCGGTTGTACCAGGCGCCGAGGTTCGGCGTGGAGAGCATGAGATGCCCGCCGGGGCGCAGGACCCTGCGCAGTTCGTCGAGGGCGCTGTCGGGGTCGACAAGGTGCTCGACAACCTCGCTGAACAGGACGGCGTCGGCACTGTCGGAGGCGAGCGGCAGACCGCTGCCGGTCAGCTCGCCGCGGACGACCTGGCTCAGGCGCGGGGCCGCGCGGCGCAGGGCGTCCTGCGACCAGTCGATCCCCACGACGCGGTGCCCGCCGAGTACGTGGGCCGCGATCGCGCCCGCCGAACCGTCCCCGCAGCCCACGTCGAGTACGGTCGCGGCCGGGCGGCCGGGCCCCACGGGGCCGAGCGCGTCGGCCAGCATCCGGGCCTGCCGCAGTGTCCGGGCCTCCCCGGAGGCGACGGGAACGGTGGGGTTCTCGTAGAAGTCCCGCAGCCCGGGGGCGCGCGGGGCCGGCGAAGTCGCCTCCGTTACGGGTGACTTATCGGCCGCTTCCGAGTCGGCGGCTTCCGATTCGGTGGCTGCGGAGGCGGTGGCTGCGGAGTCGGTGGCTGACGTCATGACGGCCTCTTGTGGTTGTCCTGGGTGGAGCGGGTTCCCACCGGTGTCGTGTCCGGACGCGGTGTGTCCCCGGCCCGAGTGAGAGACGTCGTCGACAGCGACTCCGCGAACAGGCCCGCCAGTTCCGCGCCTGACGCGTCACCGAGCAGCGCCCGCGACCAGCGCAACGTCACGTGCAGTCGCCCGCCGGTGGCAGCCGCCGCCACGCTCAGCCCCCGTGGCATCCGCGCCGGTGCGGAGAACCACACGGCCGTCGCCCGTCCTGCGTCGCCGAAGTCCAGCGCGTACGGCACGCGTCCGATGTTCGTGACCAGCGCCGTCGACGTCCAGGAAGCCGCCGCCCGCCGCGCGCCACGGGTGAGCACGCCCCGGACGCCGACCGGCAGCAGGGGTGCGGTCAGCAGGCTCGCCCCCGCGCCCATGGGGGCGCCGTCGGCAGACTTCAGAGCACGGGTGCGCCGTGCGGTGGTGCGCAGCAGCCGGGCCACGGCCTCCGGGTCCGGCCGCTCACCGAGCAGCAGCTCCGTGTCGCGCGGGTCCTCGGAGGTCATGGCCACCTCGACGAGCCGGGTTCCGTTGCCCATCGGCATGTCCGTGCCGCGCGGCCGGTCGTCCACCGGCATCGTGAGACGTACCGGACCGGCCGGCCGGCCCTGCGAGACGTTCCAGCGCCCCACCGTCAGTGAGGTGGCGACAAGGAGTTGGTCGTTGACGGTCCAGGGCGGGAGGCCTCCGTTTCGCGCCGCACGCCGCGGAACGGGCAGGTCCGCCTGGACCATGCCGTTGCCCACGGCACGCGCGCGTACCGGCCCGGGGCGGGAGTCCGGCGCGACCCGTACGGGCCGCGCCAGTCCGGTGCGGCCGGTGGCACCGGTCCCGCTCGGAGCCGGACCCGAGCGCTCCGGCCGGACCCGCCCGGGAACCGGGAGGGCTTCCGTGCCGCCGTACCGTTCGGCGGTCGTGGCGAGCACCCGCAGCCCCGACGGGGCGTCGAGAGCGGTGTGATGCAGCGTCAGCAGCAGCACGGTCCCACCCTCTTCCACCTGGACGACTTCCAGGCGCATCGGCGGAACCAGGGTGAGCGGTGGGCATTCCGTCAGGGCGCGGGCCCGGGCCCGCGCCAAGGCGTCGCGTCCCGGCCCCGCGAAACTCACCGGATCGCGGTCCGGCCGACCGGTCAGCTCCCACGCGAAGGACCGCCGGTGCCCACGCCCGGGCACTTCTCGTGCCAGCACCCGGGGGTGTGTGAGGAGGGCCTGCTGGAACGCGGCCCGCAGCCGTACCGGGTCCAGCCTGCCGGGGAGATGGACCTCGATGTGTACGCTCTCCGGTTCGTCGTCGCTGAGGCAGTGCCGCGACACCTCGTCGACGGTCGGAAAGGGAATCCGGACCCTGCCGGGAGGGGTAGCGGTCCCCCTCCCGGCAGCGGTCCCCGTCCCGCCGGCGGTCTCCTTCCCGGCGGCGGTCTCCTTCTCGGGGGCGGTCTCCTTCTCGGGGGCGGCACCCGTCCCGGCCGCGGTGCACGGCTCGATCACGAGGGGCCACCACCCTCCGGCCGCCAGAGGGGCTGCTCGGGCCGGTGCCCGTCGCCGGTGCTTCGCGGCCTGGCCGTGACCACCGGTCCGGCGTCCGGCGCGGCGGAACCGCCGTCGCCTTCATGCCCGTCGCCGTCTGCCCATCCGTCGTCGCCTCCGTGCCCGTCGTCGTCCCGGCGCCCGTCGGCCGCGCCCGTCGGCCGCACCGCCGTCACCAGCGCGGCGGACAGGGCCACCAGCGTGAGCACCTGCGCGAAGCCGCTGAACGCGCCGGCCCCGTCGGCGACCGGATCCCCGGCGCCCAGGGCGGCGACGACGCCGGCGCCGCCCATCGCCACCGCCGCTGTCGGCACCAGCACACCAGGCCGGAACCGTGCCGCCACGGCGAGCAGGGGCACGACCAGGGCCAGCGGCCCCGCCGCCACCGCGACGACCGTGGTCAGCACCAGTGTTCCGAGCAGCATCCCCGGGGCCGCCGGTTCGGGCAGCCTCTCGTCGGTGTCACCGTCGTCGCGCCGACGGCCCACGAAGGCCAGGGCGGCGAGGGCGACGAGCGCGAGCGCACCGCCGACCAGGGCTGTCCGGTACGAACCTGAGGGCTCGAACTCCATGGTCACCGTGCCGGAGGCGCCGGCCGGGATCACCCAGGCCTGCTGCCAGCCGTCGAGGCGCACCGGCTCAAGGCCTGTGCCGTCCAGGGTGGCCTTCCATCCGTCGTTGGCGTTCTCGTAGGTCCGCAGGTAGACGGCCTCGCCCGTGCCCGCCGACACCGAGACGGTCCGGCTGTCGTCGGCCCACCTGGTGACGGTGGCCTCACGGCCCGCCGCTCCGTCCACGGCCCGCGGGGTGCCGAGGGTCAGCGTGACGTCGGTGATCGCCAGCGGGCCGGCGTCACTCGCCTCCACCTCATGATCGCCGGACGGAAGCTCCAGGGTGCCGTCCTTCTCCTCGCCCGCGCAGAGGGTGACGGTGACGGGGCGTCGCTCGGTGAGGTCCCGGACGAGCCCGGAGGCCTTCGTCTTGTGCAGGACACCGCCCACGGCGAGGTCCGGGCCCCCACCGCACGGCAGCGAGAAACGGGCGGACGGCTTCGGCCGCGGCACCCGCAGGTCGGCCAGCGCGGGAACGTGCACCTCGCTCAGCCCGACGGGCAGCTGCAACTGCGCGTTCGCCACCGGGTTGTGAACGGTGAGCGGCGCGACCCTGGTGATGGTGATGTCGAGCCGGTTCGTCTCGATCGCCGGGAAGCGGACCCGCCCGTTCTCGTCCACGTCGGCCACCGCGGCGCCGTGCGGGGAGCCGATCATCACCTGCTCGGGCCGGGTGGACACCCCGCCCGCCGGCGCGAGGATGATCTCGTCGATCTTCTTCATCGCGGGCCAGCTCAGGTGGACGACCGGCCGGTCGCCGGCGATCCAGGCGGTCGTCAGGTCGCCGTCGACCAGGTTGCGGGCGCCGAGTGACGTGCCGTTGCGGCTGATGGAGTCCACGGCGGCCGTCAGCCGGTTCTTCGATCCGGGAGCCGAACGGTCGAGCAGTTCGTCCAGCGCGCCGCCGGGTACGGCGACGGCCCGCGCGGACACCCGGTACTCGCCCGACTCCTCGGTGCTGAACTGCCGGTGCAGTCCCACCTCGGCCGAGGCGGGCGACAGGCCGCCCGCGTCGGTACCGCGGTGCAGGGAGTACACGGTCGCCTCCGCGTCGGTGTTCTCCGCGTCGGCGGGCAGCTCCAGCAGGCGCGTCACCTGCACGTCCGGGATCGACACCTCGGAGAATCCGGCGCCGGAGAGTCCCGGGCGCGCCTGCTGCGAGGCGAGGACGGTGATCTTCATCCAGGAGGCCTCGCCGACGGGAGCCTTGACGGTCTGGGGCAGGCCGTCCGTCCGCAGGGGGCTGTCGGCCGAACCGCGGTCGGTCTCGATCCGCACCTGGGTGGGCGCCGCGCGCATGGCGTCGCCCGGCAGGGGCGTCAGCTGGAGGGAGGCCGGGATGTCGGTCGGCCGGGAGAAGTCCACCCGGAGCCACTGTCCGACCGGCTCGCCCGGGCTGCCCTCGGCCCACGCGGTGTCCGGGTTGCCGTCGAAGGCGTTCACCGGGTCGTACTGCGGCAGGTGGAACAGCCAGTTGCCGCTGCTGGAGGCCGTCACGGCCTGGGCGCCGCGCAGCACCGCCGTCGTCTGGTGACCGGTGCCCTCCGACGGCAGGATCTGCTTGGGCTTCTCGCCCGGGTTCTGCAGGCTGCCGGAGTGATTGCGCTCGTCCGCGGTGTAGGTGTACGAGGTGTTGTTGTTGACCAGACCGAACCGGGTGTCGGCCCGGCGCAGCCCGTCCGCGACCGCCTTCACCGGTGCGACGAGGCCCTGGGGAAGCGTGTCCCCGGCCAGTACGGCCGGACGGCCGGTCATCGAGGGCTCGGCGGACAGCTGGAGCAGCGCCTCGGGTCCGCCGCTGACCACGGCCGTGTCGGCCACGGCCGAGACACCGACCCTGCCGGGCCGCCCGGCGTCCTGCGGCTGGTAGATCTCCACGGCCTGGAGCCGCGGGTAGAGCCCCTGCACCTGGAGCGGGGTGCCGGCGGAGATGCGTCCGCCGGTGACCAGCGGGCCGAATCCGGTGACCTTGCGGTAGCCGGACGACTCCAGGGTCCGCTTCACCGTCTGCGGCGGGACGTAGCCGATCTGGTCGGGGTCGAGGTCGTTGCGGACGACCACCTCGTGCATGCCGGCCCGGGCAAGGTACGCCCGGAGGCCCGGGACTTCGGCGCCGGACAGCAGCGCCTGCTCGACGGCGTCCGTCATGCGGCGTGCTCCGGGGGTGCCGAAGGGGACGAAGTCACGCTGTGCCCAGGGAGTCTCGGCCAGCACGTCGAACGGCTGGTCGATGGGGGAGCCCCAGGTGTAGATGCCGTGCGCCGTCGCGGGGACGATCAGGGCCCTGCTGTCCCGGGCGTTGTCCTTGAGCCAGTCGGCGGCCTTCTCCCAGTGGGTGGGCAGCTTGGTGAACGCCCCGGGCTGGAGGATCGAGCCGTTGACGTAAGGGAGCGCCAGACCGGGCAGTACGAGCACGGCCGCGGTCGTGGGCACCCAGCGGCGACCGCGGAGTGCGTGGGAGCCCCTGCTCTCGGACAGCACGGCCGTCAGATGGGCGAGTCCGAGGACGAGCGCGAGGGCCAGTCCCGGCTGGAACTTGTAGATGTTGCGGAACGGCTTCAACGGCCCGTTCAGCCAGTCCTGGACGGCGCCGTGGAAGGGACCGCCGAAGGATCCGGCGTACCCGGCGAGCGCGATCAGGACGACGGCCAGGACGGTCAGGAGCAGCCAGCGGCGCTCCGGCAGGTCCCGCCGTGCCAGGCCGGCGAGGCCGAGCGCCGCGGCGAACGCCGAGCCGAGGACGGTGACGACGGAGGTCGCGACGGTCCAGCCGGCGGGCAGCCATGCCTCACCGAAGTTCAGATAGGCCACCCAGTTGCCGGCGCCGCGCAGCAGCTCGGTCGCGGACATGGTGGCGGTGGTGGTGTCGGCCTGCTCGACGTACGGCATGAAGTTCTCGCCGTACGCGCCGAGCAGGAGCAGCGGCACCACCCACCACACGGTGGCAAGCACGACGCCCGGTATCCACCAGCCGAGCAGCGCGCGCCGGCGCCGGCCGGGCGGGCGGCTGAGGAGGTACAGGCCCACGGGCAGCAGCGCGGCCAGGGTCGAGGCGGCGTTCACGCCGCCCATGAAGGGGATCAGCAGGGCCGACCGTGCGGCGGCCTTCCGGGGGCTGTACGCCGTGGAGGTCAGCGGCAGCAGCACCCAGGGCAGCAGGGCACCGGGCAGCGCGGCGGCGGAGGTCGAGCCGATGACGATCGTGAAGGTGGGCCACAGTGCGTAGGCCACGGCACCGACGACCCGGGACGCGGGCGTCCCCACGCGCAGCCGCTCGGCGAGCCGGAGCGTGCCCCAGAAGGCGGCGGTCACGATGATCGAGAGCCAGAGCCGTTCGGCCAGCCAGACCGGCACCTGCAGCAGGTCCATGAGCCCGTAGTAAGGGAGTGCGGGGAAGGCATAGCCGACGTACTGGTTCGCGATGCCGCCGAGGCCGACGTTCCCGTTCCACAGCGACCCGAGGTCGCCGAGGAAGCGCCAGGGGTCGAGGGCGACGCCGAGTTTGGTCTCGAACGTCATCTTCCCCGGTGACACCGCGAGGAACGCCACCAGGACGAGGGCCCAGAAGCCGAACAGCAGGCGGCGTCCGCGCGGTTCGCCGGACGCCTTCGTCGGCGTCGGGCCGGGCTGCGGCACCCAGGTGGGCGCCTGGACCGTAGTGGTCATGACCGTTCCTCGCTTCGCATGCTCATGGGCTTCGCCTGAGAATCAGCAGCAGATTCCAGGTGGCGATCTCGCGGAGTCCCGGCACCCGGGTGATCGTGCTCGCGAGGAACGGCCAGTAGCGTGACCGCGCGGTCACGACCTGCACGTCGTCGCGACCGCGGACGTGCCGCAGGGTGGAACCGATGTGGACGGGGAAGAGGTTCTCCCCGAGCGTGTGCTTGGCCGCGCGGCCGGTGCGGCGTTCGTAGCGTGCGCGGGCCCGCTCCGCGCCGAGGTAGTGCCACGGCGCGGTCTCGTGACCTCCCCAGGGCGAGAGCCAGTTGGTGAACGACAGGTAGATCAGCCCGCCGGGGCGGGTGACCCGCGCCATCTCGCTGATGAACGTCTGCGGATCCGATACGTGCTCGAGCACGTTGGACGAGAAGCACACGTCCGCGACGCCGTCGGCGAGCGGCAGCAGGTATCCGTCGGCGAGGACCGCGTCCTCGGTGGTACGGCCGCGGGCGTTCAGCTCCCGCGGGTCGGGCTCGAAGAGGTAGCCCTCTGCGCCCCGGCGGCGGAACTCCTCGGTGAAGTGGCCGCTGCCGCCGCCGACGTCGACGACGATCTTGCCGGTCAGGTCGACATGGCGTGCCACCTGGGCGACCGAGTCACGGGCTAGCAGGGTGTAGCACCGCTCGGGATCGTCGGGTTCGCGCATGAACGCTCGGAAGAGGGCGGCCGACCGTCTCAACGACGGGTCCTTGAAGCCGTGTTCGGCGGTGCTCACCGATGGGTCCTCGAAGCCGTGTGCGGTGTCGCCGGCCGATGGAGCTCTGGGCTCGCGTTCGGTGGTCTCAGCCATGGACGCTCCTGCCGCGTCCGGGGGACGCCGTGCGGGCCACGGCCTCGGCGGCGACCGCCTGGAACTGGCGGACCGTCGCGCTCCAGCGGAAGCGCTTGGCGCGCAGCACCGCGGCACGCCCCATGGCCGCGCGCCGGTCGGCACTCAGGGACAGGGCGCACCACGCGGCGGCGAACGAACTCTCGCCCCGGGCGAGCACCCCGGTCTCCCCGTCCTCGACGCTGTCGCGCAGGCCGGGTATGTCGAATCCGATCGCGGGGGTGGCCCGCGCGGCCGCCTCGGTGACGACCAGGCCCCAGCCCTCGACGAGGGAGGGGTGCAGCAGCAGCCACGCCTCGCACATCAGCCGGTGCTTCTCGGCTTCCGATACCCGGCCGGCGAACGTCACGGAAGGGCCGGCCATGTCTTCGAGCCGCTCCCGCTCGGGGCCGTCCCCCACGATGACGAGCCGGCCGCCGGTGACGGGGCGCACCCGCTCCCACAGCCGTAGGAGCAGGTCGACGCGCTTGTACTCCACCAGTCTGCCGACGGCCAGGAACAGCGGTTCCTTCGCTTCGGGCAGCAGTGGGGCGGGCTCTTCGACGCCGTTGTTGACGATCCGGATGCGGTCGGGTGCCACGCCGATGGCGCGCAGCTCGGCGGCGGTCGAATCGGAGACGGCCACCATCAGGTTGTCGCGATGGGTGCCGGCCAGTGCCCAGTGCTCCAGTCTGCGTCCGAGCCGTGCCGCCGGGCCCGGGTAACGCATCTGCCAGAGATCGGTGTGTACGTGGTTGACCAGGCACAACGTGGGCCCGCGGTGCCACAGCGGCGCCAGGTACGGCATGCCGTTGCACACTTCGACCAGCAGGTCGCAGTTGCCGACCTCGCGGGCGACGGTCGACCTGGCGTGCAGGAAGTGACTCGCGTCGCCTCCTGCGGATACCACCCGGTAGTCGCGTGCGGCGGCCGGGCCTCCGCACACGAGCGTGACGTCGTGGCCGTCGGCGGTCAGACCGTCGGCTATCCGGTCGATGAGCAGTTCCGATCCGCCGGCGGCCCGGTTGGCCAGGTCGCGGCGGGCGAGGAAGGTGATCCGACGCGGCACGGGCGCCCCGGGGGACGCGGTGTGCGGGTCGAGGGCGAGCGAGTCGGTGACGTGGCTGCCCGTGCGTGCTTGAGGGGGGACGGAACGGGAGTCCTTCTGGCCGGGGGCCAGAGCGGACGAGCGCTGGGGCATAGAGGTGCTCCAACTCGGCGGCTGCGGGTGGGATGCGCAGGGGGATACGCACATGAGGGTGTGCCGGGCTTCCGGGGATGAAGCGCTGGGCTGGCTCGTACGGAGTGCTGCGGATACGGGTACTGCGCGGTACGGGTACTGCGGGGTACGGGTACTGCGGACACCGCGGTGGCAGGCAGCCGAGGGTGGCGGCCGGTTCAAGTGGACACGTTGGCCTTACCGCGGGGTAACATCAGTGTTCGTTCAAGCATTCGTTCCGGCTACTCACGCTGATGACAATTTCGGGACTTTGGGCGGGCCCGTTTTACTCACTCTGTTGAGTGTTCGCCCCGCCGGGGACCGCGGATCAGCAGCACGGCGCCGGCGACCGCCAGCAGACCGCCCGCCACTCCGCCCACGAGCGGCGCGGTCTCGCCGAGCAGCTCCAGCCGGCCGCTGTCGTCGGAGGCCAGCGCCACCTGCTTGCGCCGGGTCGCGTCCGTGAACTCCAACCCCTCGCTGGCCAGCAGGGTGACCGCGTCCTTCTTCGACCCCGGGGCCCGCAGCGTCTTCTTCGGCGCGATCAGCGCGTTCATGATCCGGCCCGTGCGCTGGTCCACGGTCAGCTCGATCCTCGCGTTGGAGTACCACTCCTCCGCCAGGATCTGTCCACCCTTCGAGCTGCCCACCAGCACGCCGGGCACCAGACGGGTGCCGGTCGGGGTGGCCTCGACCTTGCCGACGAAGCGGTAGCCCTCGCGCCCGTTGACCTTCGCGACCTTCTCGAAATCCAGCGGCACGGTGGCACCCAGGGTGCTGTCCCACCAGGAGTAGGCGCGCTTCTCGACGTCGAACGGGAACTTCAGATAGGCCTCGCCCTCGAACTCGGGCTTCTCCTCGCAGCAGCGCACCGGCAGGTTCGTCCGGCGGTCGGTCACCCAGCGTTCGGTGGTCCACTGCAGAGATTTGCGCGGGTCGCCCAGCGCGAGCGTCTTCGGCGAGTCGATCTGGGTCGACACGTCCCAGATCGCGTTTCCGCTGTGCTCGCCGGCGGCGACGTCCCCCAGGACGCGACGGGTGATCGTGAGCGTCTGGCCGTCCACCGCGGAGACGGAACCGGTGTCGAAGTAGCTGCCCTGACCACTGAAGACCGTCGTGGAGTCCACATCGGTCGGTGTGCGCTTGGCGCGCGGTTCCACGTACCAGACCAGCAGCTGGGTGAGCACCAGCAGGAAGACTCCGACACCCAGCAGAATCAGGGACAAAGGTGATATTGAACGACGCATACGGGTACTCCAATACGGGCGCGACGTGCGAGAGGGCTCGTGGGCCGTGCGGGGAGAAGGCGCACACACGGGGTGCAGCCTGACCGGGGCGAGAATGCGTACCCGGGAGTAACAGTCCTGTGGCGGCGAAATTAGGCGGCTCTTGACCACCTGTCAATGCGCCTCTCATACTGGCGGCGCCGGACCGGGCCGGCGCGCTGGGTGACAGACCTCGATGACCGAGAGGCCGATCATCCCCATGCCCAGACTGCTTGCCGCGTTCCTGACCTGCGTCGCCGCCGCCCTCCTGGCCGCGGGCGCCGCCTTCGGAATCGTCACCGCTCTCGACGCCACACCCGAGCAGCAGAATGTGCCGCTCGTCACGTTCCCCGAACCGCCCACGGACGACACATCCAGCACGGCCGGCTCCGGTGCGGGCTAGGTTGGAACATGCGGCCCGCAGACCGAGCGCGTACGGACCGGACGCACAGGAGCGGTGTGGTGGAAGCGTCGTCAGCGTGGCACGACGTGCCACGAGAACGGATTCAACAGTTCGCCGACCGCGCTTTGGAGCAGGTTCCCGAACTCGCTCAGGACATCCTCGCCGAGATCCGGCGGGAGTATCCGGGCCTGGTCCTCCTCCCCGACGAGTCCGGAGAACCGAAGGCCCTCGTGGCCATCCGGCATGCCCTCGAGCTCTTCGTGGAACAGATGACCACGGGGTCGGATCGGCCGCGCGCCCTCCCGGAGCTGTTCCGGGACTTCGGCCGCGGCGAGGTCTCCCAAGGGCGCAGCCTGGACTCCTTGCAGGGGATCTACCGGCTGGGCGTCCGCCTCTCCTGGCGGCGCATGGCGGAGGTCGGCCAGCAGGTCGACATCCCGCCTTCGGCCATGTATGAACTGGCCGAGTCGGCGTTCGAGTACCTCGACGTCATGGTGGCCCAGTCGGTACGCGGCTACGCCGAAGCCGTCGCCCGCCAGGCGGGGGAGCGCCTGCGCCTGCAACGGCTGCTCGTCGATCTCCTGCTCACCGAACACCGCACGGATCCGACCGCGCTGCTCGCCGACCGCGCGGCCGACCTGGGCTGGCAGCTGCCCGGGAAGGTGGCGGTGGCGGTGCTGCTCCGCCCAGCCCAGGAGGCCGTCGCCCCGGCCGTGGGCGACGAGATGCTGCTCGACGTGGAGGGCACGCAGCCGCGACTGGTCGTACCGGATCCGGACGCCCCCGGACGCGCGGAGCTGCTGGACCGGGCGGTGACCGGCTGGTCCGGGGCGATCGGCCCGTCGGTCCCCCTGGCGGAGGCCGTCACGTCACTGCGCTGGGCGGAGGCCGCCGTCGGGATGATCCAGCAGGGGCTGCTGCCACGAGGGCGGCTCCTGCACTGCGGCGAGCACGTCGAAGCTCTGGTGCTCCTGCCCGCGGGTGAGCTGATCGACGATCTGGCGCGGCGGCGGCTGGCGCAGCTGGACGAGGCCGGCGGCCCGGCGCACGCCCAACGGCTCGCCGAGACGCTGCTGGCCTGGCTGGAGACGCGGGGTGGTGCTCCCGAGGTGGCCGCCCGGCTCGGAGTCCACCCGCAGACCGTGCGCTACCGCCTGAGGCAGCTCCGCGAGTTGTGGGGCGACGACCTGGACGACCCGGACCGCCGCTTCGAGCTGGAGCTGGCACTCCGCACCCGGCGGCTGCGAGGGGAGCTGGCCCCACCACCCGACTGACCTCGGGACGGCTAAGGCGAAGCGGGATGTCCGGGATCCCCTGTGCGAGGAGCGCCGCGGTAGGACGGGGGTGAACTGTGGGCTGTCGGCAGCCTGTCCGGCGGTCAGCACGAACGCCTGCGGTCGGCGCCTGCGGTCGGCGGCGAGGTGGGCTTTGCCGGTCAGCCGCCCCGCGAGCGTCCCAAGAGGGTCGTCGCAGGGTCTTGGGGTACCGGCCGTACTCGCCGATCGGCAGGTGCGGCCCGATGAACTCCCGCTCCTGGTGCGTCAGTTGGGCGCGTCACGCGCGACGGTCTAGCGGGCCAGGGCCCGGAACGGGGTGGAACCCGCGGGCTGATCATGGCCTGATCCGCGCTGGGCGGGCTGGGGGGCGGGCGTTTGCGGAGCGGCGGCTGCGGCGTTGCGGGTCTCGTGCATG
>NZ_JACSCH020000070.1:0-295 GCF_014451325.2 Streptomyces sp. CB02980
AAAAGGATCTCGCTTTGATATACCAATATTAGAATCTTTAAGATGGATATTCAAACATGTCGCTAAAACACATTTGAAAAAATCCTCAAAATCAGCTAAGAAACTTCAACAGAGAACCCAGGCTAATAAACAAGAATTAGCAAATATAAATAATAACCTAATGAGTACATTGAAAGAATATTTAGGAAGTAGTGAACAAATGAATTCAATAACATACAATTTCGAAAACATCAATTCCAATGTTGATAACGGAAACCAATCAAAAAATATTTCAGATTTAAGTTATACAGATCAG
>NZ_JACSCH020000070.1:364-802 GCF_014451325.2 Streptomyces sp. CB02980
AATATTAGAAAAAATTGTTAGTTATATAGTAGATATTTCCCTTTATGATATAGAGAACACAGCTTTAAATGCCGCTGAACAATTGTTGTCAGATAATTCAGTAGATGAAAAAACTCTTAAAAAGAGAGCTCAATCATTAAAAAAATTATCATCCATTATGGAGAGATATGCAGGTGGTAAAAGAAACGATAAAAAAGCAAAAAAATATGATACCCAAGATGTTGTAGGATATATTATGCATGGAATTAGCACAATTAATAAAGAAATGAAAAACCAAAATGAAAATGTACCCGAACATGTACAACATAATGCTGAAGCAAATGTAGAACATGATGCTGAAGAAAATGTAGAACATGATGCTGAAGAAAATGTTGAAGAAAATGTAGAAGAAAATGTTGAAGAAGTAGAAGAAAATGTAGAAGAAAATGTAGAAGAAAA
>NZ_JACSCH020000071.1 GCF_014451325.2 Streptomyces sp. CB02980
GAGCACGGCGGCATCGCCAAGCACGGGGCCAAGATGGTGACGGCCGTGGCCACCACCCGGGTGCCGAAGCTGACGGTCGTCGTCGGCGGTTCCTACGGCGCGGGCAACTACTCGATGTGCGGCCGGGCGTACTCGCCGCGCTTCCTGTGGATGTGGCCGAACGCCAAGATCTCGGTCATGGGCGGCGAGCAGGCCGCGTCCGTCCTCGCGACCGTCAAGCGCGACCAGCTCGGCGACGGGTGGA
The DNA here is from genome assembly GCF_014451325.2 of Streptomyces sp. CB02980. Classification (GTDB taxonomy): domain Bacteria; phylum Actinomycetota; class Actinomycetes; order Streptomycetales; family Streptomycetaceae; genus Streptomyces. The sequence goes on from NZ_JACSCH020000071.1 coordinate 245, forward strand.
GCGCGCAGGACGAGGAGGCCTTCAAGGCCCCGATCCGCGAGCAGTACGAGAGCCAGGGCAGCGCCTACTACGCGAGCGCCCGGCTCTGGGACGACGGGGTCATCGACCCGATGGAGACCCGGCAGGTCCTCGGACTCGCCCTGACCGCCTGTGCCAACGCGCCCCTGGGAGACCCCCAGTTCGGCGTCTTCCGGATGTGAGGGTGTGAGGACGTCCATGTTCGACACAGTGCTCGTCGCGAATCGCGGCGAGATCGCGGTCCGGGTCATCCGCACGCTGCGGGAGCTCGGTGTGCGCTCGGTCGCGGTCTACAGCGACGCGGACGCCGACGCCCGGCACGTACGGGAGGCGGACACGGCGGTGCGGATCGGCCCGCCGCCGGCCTCGGAGTCGTACCTGTCGGTGGCGGCGCTCCTCGACGCGGCCCGCCGGACGGGCGCGCAGGCGGTGCACCCCGGGTACGGCTTCCTCGCGGAGAACGCGGGGTTCGCGCAGGCGTGCGCGGACGC
>NZ_JACSCH020000072.1 GCF_014451325.2 Streptomyces sp. CB02980
TGGCGGCGACCTGCCCGGAGCCGCGCAGTTCGGGGTCGGTGGTACGGGCGAGTTCCCGGTAGTACGTGAGATGGCGCCGCTCGGTCGCGGCCCGCTCCCCGGACTCCTCCAGACGCTCCCCCGCATACTCCGCCACCGTCTCGAGCAGCCGGAACCGCATCCCCTCCCCGTCCCGGCCCGGCCCCGCCACCACCAGCGACTTGTCGACCAGAGCACCCAACAGGTCCAGCACGTCCGGAGTCCCGCCGTCCGCGCACACCGCCTCCGCCGCCGCCAGATCCGCACCCCCCGTGAACACCGCGAGCCGCCGCAGCACCACCCGCTCCGGCTCCTCCAACAGATCCCACGACCAGTCCACCACCGCCCGCAACGTCTGCTGCCGCGGCAACACCGTCCGCGCCCCCGACGTCAGCAACCGGAACCGGTCGTCCAACCGCTCCGCGATCTGACGCACCGACAACAAACGCAACCGCGCCGCCGCCAACTCGATCGCCAACGGCAGACCGTCAAGACGCCGGCACACCTCCTCCGCCGCCCCCCGGTCCTCCGCCACCACGAACCCCGCACGCGCCGCCGCACCCCGCTCACCCAACAGCCGCAACGCCATCCCCACCGGCAACGGACCCAACGGCCGCACCATCTCCCCCGGCACCCCCAACGGCTCCCGGCTCGTCGCGAG
>NZ_JACSCH020000073.1 GCF_014451325.2 Streptomyces sp. CB02980
CTCAAGTCCAACCTCGGACACGCCCAGGCCGCCGCCGGTGTCGGCGGCGTCATCAAGATGGTCATGGCCCTGCGGCATGGCGAAGTGCCCGCCTCGCTCAACGTCGGCAAGCCCAGCGAGCTCGTCGACTGGGAGTCCGGCGGCGTCGAGGTACTGACCGAGGCCCGCGCCTGGCCCGCCACGGCAGGAAAGGTCCGGCGGGCTGGAGTGTCATCCTTCGGCATCAGCGGCACCAACGCCCACGTCATCCTGGCCGAGGCTCCGGCGGCCGAGCCGGTCGCCGGGGACGCGCCCGAGCGTCCCGAGGCCGGTGCCGGTCTGCCGTGGATGGTGTCGGCGCGTTCGGCCGATGCGCTCGCCGAGGCCGCGGGCCGACTGGCCGAGTATGTACGCGCGCGGCCCGAGCTCAGCCCGGCCGATGTGGCGTTCTCGCTGGCCGCGAACCGTTCCGCCTTCGAGTCGCGGGCCATGGTCCCCGGCGCCGAAGGACGCGACGGGCTCCTCGCGGGCCTCGACGCGCTCGCCTCCCGCGAGGTCGACGCGGTCACCGCGGCCGTCTCCGGTGCGAAGCCGGGGCGCGCGTCGGGTGCTCCTGTCGTGTTCGTGTTCCCCGGGCAGGGGTCGCAGTGGGTCGGGATGGCAGTCGCACTCCTCGACTCCTCCCCCGTCTTCGCCCA
>NZ_JACSCH020000074.1 GCF_014451325.2 Streptomyces sp. CB02980
CGTACGGGCCGGCGTTCCAGGGTCTGCGTGCCGTCTGGCGGCGGGGCGAGGAGCTCTTCGCCGAGGCCGCCCTGCCGGAGGAACTCAGCGAGGAGGCAGGCCGCTTCGGTCTGCACCCGGCGCTGTTCGACGCGGCCCTGCAGTCGGTCTCGGCGGGCTTCGGTGGCCAGGACGACGCGGAGCCCGAGGAGGGCATCGCGCTGCCGTTCGCGTGGAACGGTGTGGTGTTGCAGGCGGCCGGTGCTGCTGCGTTGCGGGTGCGGGTGGCGCCGTGTGGTCCGGATGCGTTGTCGTTCGACGCGGCGGACGAGTCGGGTGCGCCGGTGCTGACGATGGATTCGCTGGTGTCGCGGCCGGTGTCGGTGGAGCAGCTGGGTGCTGCGGGCGCCGGTGCGGGTGCGGGTGCGGGTGTGGATTCGTTGTTCCGTTTGGAGTGGGCTGAGCTGTCGGGGGTTTCGGTCTCCGGTGGTGGTGCTTCGCCGACTGTGGTGGCGGATGCGGCTGATGTGGCGTCGCTGGTTGTTGGTGGTGTGGTGCCGTCGGTGGCGGTGCTTGAGGCCGTCGATGCCGTCGATGCGGTCGACGCCGGTGGTTCCGGTGGTTCCGGTGGTTCTGGCGATGCTGTGGGGTTGCTGGGCCGTGTGCTTGGTGTGTTGCAGGCGTGGCTGGTG
>NZ_JACSCH020000075.1 GCF_014451325.2 Streptomyces sp. CB02980
CGCAGGTTCCGGTACCAGTACGCGGCGTCCAGCTCCTCATCGGCAACCAGCTCACCGGTGACCGTCGACCACATCGCCACCTCGCTGCCACACGAGGACAGCCCTTCGAGCCCGACACGCAGTTCCTCGGCGATCTCCTCGACCTGCGCATGGTGCGAGGCGTAGTCCACCTCGATACGCCGTGCCCGAACCCCCTGCTCATCCAACTGAGCACACAGCGCGGCGATCTCCTCGGGCGGACCACTCACCACGATCTGCCCCGGCGCGTTCACCGCCGCCACGGTGACACCCGCCGGCAGATACGCCTCCGCCTCCGCCACATCCAGCGCAACCGACGCCATCGCACCCGACCCCGCAAGCCGCCGCAACACACGCGACCGCAGAGCAACAACCCGGGCACCGTCCTCCACACTCAACCGGCCCGCAACCACCGCAGCCGCAATCTCACCCTGCGAATGACCCACCACCGCTCCAGGCTCGACCCCCGCCGCACGCCACGCCTCCGCCAGCGACACCATCACCGCCCACAACACCGGCTGGACCACATCCACCCGGCCCGACCACTCCTCCTCCGAACCCGTCAACACCTCACACAACGACCAGTCGACAAACGGCGCCAACGCCCGCTCACACACAGCCATCCGCTCGGCGAACACCGGCCACGAAAGCAG
>NZ_JACSCH020000009.1:0-280175 GCF_014451325.2 Streptomyces sp. CB02980
CGCCCGCCACCGCACCCTCTGCCGGGCTGCGCCCGCCACCGCACCCTCTGCCGGGCTGCGCCCGCCACCGCACCCTCACCCGGGCTGCGCCCGCGCCCTCGCCACCCGCCGTGCGGGCTGTGCCCGCCATCCCGCCCACCTCCGTGTGGGCAATCGTCCCGCTGGGGCGGGACGGGTGGGCACACGGGACGGCGCCCTTTGCGGGCGCCTCCGCCCCTTGTGCCTGGACCCGCGCCCAAGGTCGGTGCACTAGGGGTGCGGGTCAGGGCGCGGAAGCCTAGGCCCGGCACGGGGCGCCGTTCCGTTGTGCCCACCCGTTCCGCCCCAGCGGAACAACTGCCCACAACGAGGTGGGCGGCGGGCGGGGGTGGGTACTGCGCCGGTGGAAGGGATGGCCGCAACGTTGGGTGGCGGGTGCGGGGGTGGGCACCGCGCCGGCGGAAGGGATGGCCGCATCGAGGGCGGCGGCGGGGGCTGTGCCGGCGGAGCGGGTGGTTGCAACGGGGTGGCGGTGGGCGCCGCGCAGGGGAGTGGATGGCTGCAATCGGGTGGGCGGGTGGGCTTCGGCGCGGCGGGGCCGGGGGTATGGCGATGGGCCCGGCGCCAGGGGTGGTGCCGGGCCCATCGCGTACCGATCAGGCCTTGCGGAGGCGGAACGTCAGGTTCAGGGACTCGTCCGTGAACGGGGCGCCGAACGTGGCGTCCGCCTCGCCCTGGGCGTGGTCCGTGGCCAGGACCTCGTCAGCGATCAGGCCCGCGTGAGCCGTCAGCGCCTCCGCCGTCTCCGGGGAGTCCGTCACCCAGCGCAGGGCGATCCGGTCGGCCACGTCCAGGCCGCTGTTCTTGCGGGCCTCCTGGATCAGGCGGATCGCGTCACGCGCCAGGCCCGCCTTGCGGAGCTCCGGGGTGATCTCCAGGTCCAGGGCGACCGTCGCGCCCGCGTCCGAGGCCACCGACCAGCCCTCGCGGGGGGTCTCCGTGATGATGACCTCCTCGGGGGTGACGGTGATGTCCTCGCCGTTCACCGACAGGGTCGCCTCGCCCGACCGGAGCGCCAGGGACAGCGCCGCCGCGTCCGCCGCCGCCACCGCCTTCGCCACGTCCTGGACGCCCTTGCCGAAGCGCTTGCCCAGGGAGCGGAAGTTCGCCTTCGCGGTGGTGTCCACCAGCGAGCCGCCCACCTCGGAGAGGGAGGCCAGGGACGAGACGTTCAGCTCCTCCGTGATCTGGGCCTGGAGGTCCGCGGAGAGGGCCGCGAAGCCCGTCGCCGCCACCAGGGCCCGGGAGAGCGGCTGGCGGGTCTTCACGCCCGACTCCGCGCGCGTCGCCCGGCCCAGCTCCACCAGACGCCGGACGAGGAGCATCTGCTCCGAGAGCGTCTTGTCGATCGCCGTCGTGTCCGCCTCCGGCCACGTCGCCAGGTGGACCGACTCGGGGGCGTCCGGCGACACCGGCACCACCAGGTCCTGCCAGACCCGCTCGGTGATGAACGGGGTCAGCGGGGCCATCAGGCGCGTGACCGTCTCCACCACGTCGTGGAGGGTGCGGAGGGCCGCCTTGTCGCCCTGCCAGAAGCGGCGGCGCGAGCGGCGCACGTACCAGTTGGAGAGATCGTCGACGAAGGCCGAGATCAGCTTGCCGGTGCGCTGGGTGTCGTACGACTCCATCGCCTCGGTCGTCTCGGCGACCAGCGTGTTCAGCTCGGAGAGCAGCCACTTGTCGAGGACCGTGCGGTCGGCCGGGGCCGGGTCCGCGGCCGAGGGGGCCCAGCCGGACGTACGGGCGTACAGCGCCTGGAAGGCCACCGTGTTCCAGTACGTCAGGAGGGTCTTGCGGACGACCTCCTGGATCGTGCCGTGGCCCACCCGGCGCGCCGCCCACGGCGAGCCGCCGGCCGCCATGAACCAGCGGACCGCGTCGGCGCCGTGCTGGTCCATCAGCGCGATCGGCTCCAGGGTGTTGCCCAGGTGCTTGGACATCTTGCGGCCGTCCTCGGCGAGGATGTGGCCCAGGCAGACCACGTTCTCGTAGGACGACTTGTCGAAGACCAGCGTGCCGACGGCCATCAGCGTGTAGAACCAGCCTCGCGTCTGGTCGATCGCCTCGCTGATGAACTGCGCCGGGTAGCGGGACTCGAAGAGTTCCTTGTTCTCGTGCGGGTAGCCGTACTGCGCGAACGGCATCGAGCCCGAGTCGTACCAGGCGTCGATGACCTCGGAGACGCGGGTGGACTCCAGCGCGCAGCCCTCCGTCGGGCAGCCGAACGTCACCGCGTCGATGTACGGGCGGTGCGGGTCGAGCTGCGACTGGTCCGTGCCGGTCAGCTCGGTCAGCTCGGCGCGCGAGCCCACACAGGTCAGGTGGCCGTCCTCGCAGCGCCAGATCGGCAGCGGGGTGCCCCAGTAGCGGTTCCGGGAGAGCGCCCAGTCGACGTTGTTGGTCAGCCAGTCGCCGAAGCGGCCGTGCTTGACCGAGTCCGGGAACCAGTTCGTCCGCTCGTTCTCCGCGAGCATGCGGTCCTTGACCGCGGTCGTGCGGATGTACCAGGACGGCTGCGCGTAGTACAGCAGCGCCGTGTGGCAGCGCCAGCAGTGCGGGTAGCTGTGCTCGTACGCGATGTGCCGGAAGAGCAGCCCGCGCGCGTCCAGGTCGGCGGTGAGCGCCTCGTCGGCCTTCTTGAAGAAGACGCCGCCGACCAGCGGCACGTCCTCCTCGAAGGTGCCGTCGGGGCGGACCGGGTTCACGACCGGCAGGCCGTACGCCTTGCAGACCTTGAGGTCGTCCTCACCGAAGGCGGGGGACTGGTGGACCAGACCCGTACCGTCCTCGGTCGTCACGTACTCGGCGTTCACGACGTAGTGGGCCGGCTCGGGGAACTCGACCAGCTCGAAGGGGCGCTGGTAGGTCCAGCGCTCCATCTCGGCGCCGGTGAAGGACTCGCCCGTGGTGACCCAGCCCTCGCCGAGGGCCTTCTCGACCAGCGGCTGGGCGACGACGACCCGCTCGTCGCCGTCGGTGGCGACGACGTAGGTGACCTCGGGGTGGGCGGCGACCGCGGTGTTGGACACCAGGGTCCACGGGGTCGTCGTCCAGACCAGGAGCGCCGCCTTGCCGGCCAGCGGGCCGGAGGTCAGCGGGAAGCGGACGTAGACCGAGGGGTCGACGACCGTCTCGTAGCCCTGGGCCAGCTCGTGGTCGGAGAGGCCGGTGCCGCAGCGCGGGCACCAGGGGGCGACCCGGTGGTCCTGGACGAGCAGGTCCTTGTCGAAGATCTGCTTCAGCGACCACCAGACCGACTCGATGTACGAGGGGTCCATCGTCCGGTACGCGTCGTCCAGGTCGACCCAGTAGCCCATGCGGGTCGTGAGCTCGGCGAACGCGTCGGTGTGCCGGGTCACGGACTCGCGGCACTTGTCGTTGAACTCGGCGATGCCGTAGTCCTCGATGTCCTTCTTGCCGGCGAAGCCGAGCTCCTTCTCGACGGCGAGCTCGACCGGGAGGCCGTGGCAGTCCCAGCCGGCCTTGCGGGCGACGTGGTAGCCGCGCATGGTCCGGAAGCGGGGGAAGACGTCCTTGAAGACGCGGGCCTCGATGTGGTGCGCGCCCGGCATGCCGTTGGCGGTCGGCGGGCCCTCGTAGAACACCCACTCGGGGCGTCCCTCGGACTGTTCGAGGGTCTTGGCGAAGACCTTGTTCTCGTGCCAGAGATCGAGCACGGCGTGCTCCATCGCGGGCAGGTCTACCTGGGCGGGCACCTGGCGGTACTGCGGCGGTGTCATCGAGTTCCTCCGGCGGACTGTCGTCGTTCCGTCGGAGGGACGAGAGCGCTGCTCCCGCGGTACCACCCTCCTTGGCCCGGGGCACGCACGCCCTGAGCCCCCTCATTGGGGTCGCGACGCCGGGTCTAGTCACCGCAGTGCCCTGCGGCTTTCTTCCGACGGCTCCGGGGTGATGCTTCACATCGGGCTCGCCCCCGGGCTCTCACCGTCCCCGGGTCGCTCATGGCTGCGTACGACGCTACTCGTCCCCATCCAAGCCTTTCGCCAGGACCAGTGTACGGGCCCCGGGGCGGGGCGGCAGACCGGTTTTCCCGTGACCCGAATGGCCATACGGGGCGGTGCGGACTTGGGGTGCGGCCATGTGGGGGAGGGGCGGGACGGATTACCCGGCGGGGAGCTGGGCACAACGGAGGCAGGCCTGCCCCGAGGGGTGCGGGGGCGGGTGGGAACGGCGGCGTGCCCCGTTGCCGCGGGCCTTGGGCCGATTTATCGTCCCAGCACGATTCGCGAGCAAGATCACAAAATGTGAAGGGGCCGCGACATGGTGGCGAAGAAGACCGCCGCGAAGAAGCCCTCGGCCGCCGGTTCCACCGGTTCGGCGGAGGGCGCCAAGGACGTGGCCGGGAAGAAGACGACGGTCGCGGAGCCGCCGACGGTCGCGAAGAGGACCACCACGAAGAAGAACACCGCGAAGAAGGCCGCCGTGAAGAAGACCGCCGTGAAGAAGACCGCGGGGGAGGAGGCGGTCGCCGAGGAGACGGTTGCCCCGAAGGCCACCGCCAGGAAGACGCCCGCCAAGAAGGCCGCGGCGAAGAAGGCGGCTGCCACGGCGCCCGCCGCGAAGAAGCAGACAGGAGCCAGGACGGTGGCAGCGAAGAAGACCGCGGGTGGCGTCACGACCGCCGGGGACGAGGCCGCCGTGCCTCCCGCCCGGACCGGCGAGCTCGCCGTACGTCCCGGGGAGGATCCGTGGACCCCGGCCGAGGTCACCGAGGCCCGCAACGAGCTCCAGTCCGAGGTGCTGCGGCTCCGCAGCGAGCTCGCGCACTCCCAGGAGGAGCTCACCGGCCTCATGCGGGACTCGGGCGACGGCGCAGGCGACGACCAGGCCGACACCGGCACCAAGAACATCACCCGCGAGCACGAGCTCGCCCTGGCCGCCAACGCCCGGGAGATGCTGGAACAGACCGAGCACGCCCTGGAACGGCTCGACGCGGGCACGTACGGCCTCTGCGAGGTGTGCGGGAAGCCGATCGGCAAGGCGCGGATGCAGGCCTTCCCCCGGGCCACGCTCTGCGTCGAGGACAAGCAGCGGCAGGAGCGGCGCGGCTGACGGCGGAAGGCGGCGCGGCTGACGGTGGAGGGCGGCGCGGCCGACGGTGAAGGGCGGGCCGCGGCCGGGAGCGGAGCGGGTGACGAACGGCGGCCGCGCGGCCGCCGGCCGGACGCCGCGCGGCCGGTGATCTCGGCTGCCGGTCTCGTACGCCTGTGCCGTACCCTCGGTGCACGGTCAGGCATCGAGGTCGAGGGACTCACTCACGTGGCAGAGGCGGAGCGCATCATCGGTACGCCGGATTCAGCAGGGGCCGAGGAGCCGGCCGCCTCCGACGAGACGGTGGCCGCCGACGGCAGGGCCACGCCCGACGACGGTCCGGCCGCTCCCGAGGAGCGGCCGAAGGGCAGGCGCAGGATCCTCGCCCTGTTCGTCGTGGCCGTCCTCGCCTACCTGCTCGACCTGGGCAGCAAGATGCTCGTGGTCGCCAGGCTGGAGGGCCATGAGCCGATCCAGGTCGTCGGTGACCTGCTGCGCTTCGACGCCATCCGGAACCCGGGTGCGGCGTTCGGCATGGGCGAGGCCTTCACGATCATCTTCACCTGCATCGCGGCCGCCGTGATCGTCGTGATCATCCGGCTGGCGCGGAAGCTCTACAGCCTGCCCTGGGCGATCGCGCTCGGTCTGCTGCTCGGCGGCGCGCTGGGCAACCTCACGGACCGGATCTTCCGCTCCCCGGGCGTCTTCGAGGGCGCGGTCGTCGACTTCATCGCCCCCGCGCACTTCGCCGTCTTCAACCTCGCCGACTCGGCGATCGTCTGCGGCGGCATCCTCATCGTGATCCTGTCGTTCCGGGGTCTGGACCCCGACGGCACCGTCCACAAGGACTGAGCCGATCCGGCCGCGAGACCCGAGCACCTCGGGGCAAGGCATACTCGACGAGTGAGTACGAGTCCCGAGATCCGCACGCTGCCCGTTCCCGATGGCCTGGAGGGCGAGCGCGTCGACGCCGCCATCGCCCGTATGTTCGGGTTCTCCCGTACGAAGGCGGCCGAGCTGGCCGCCGCAGGGAAGGTCCAGGTCGACGGCTCCGTCGTCGGCAAGTCCGAGCGGGTGAGCGGTGGCGCGTGGCTCGAGGTCGAGATGCCGGGCGCGGCCGCGCCCGTGCAGATCGTCGCCGAGCCCGTCGAGGGCATGGAGATCGTCCACGACGACGACGACATCGTCGTGATCATGAAGCCGATCGGTGTGGCCGCGCACCCCAGCCCCGGCTGGACCGGCACCACGGTCATCGGCGGCCTCGCCGCCGCCGGGTACCGCATCTCCACCTCCGGCGCCGCCGAGCGCCAGGGCATCGTGCACCGCCTCGACGTCGGCACCTCCGGTCTGATGGTGGTCGCCAAGTCGGAGTACGCGTACACCTCGCTCAAGCGCCAGTTCAAGGAGCGCACGGTCGACAAGCGCTACCACGCGCTGGTGCAGGGCCACCCCGACCCGATGAGCGGCACCATCGACGCCCCCATCGGCCGGCACCCGAACCACGACTACAAGTGGGCGGTCACCGCCGACGGCAAGGCGTCCGTCACGCACTACGACCTCATCGAGGCGTACCGCTCGGCGTCGCTGCTCGACATCAAGCTGGAGACGGGCCGCACCCACCAGATCCGGGTGCACATGTCCGCCCACCGCCACCCCTGCGTCGGTGACCTCACGTACGGCGCCGACCCGACGATCGCCAAGCGCCTCGGTCTGACCCGGCAGTGGCTGCACGCCGTCCGGCTGGGCTTCGAGCACCCGGGCGACGGCTCGTGGGCCGAGTTCGCCAGCACGTACCCCGAGGACCTCCAGAAGGCCCTGGACCGGATCGCGTCGGAGAGCCAGTGAGCAGCGCGTACAGCGTCCGTGAGGCGCTCGGCGCCGAGGACCGGGAGGCCTGCTTCGCGGTCCGCCGCGAGGTCTTCGTGGTGGAGCAGGGCGTTCCGCAGGAGCTGGAGTACGACACGTACGACACCACCGCGGTGCACGTGCTCGCCGTGCGCGAGGACGGGCTGCCGCTGGGCACCGGCCGGCTGCTCCTCGGGGCGGACGCGGTCGGCAAGACCGGCGCCGGCGCCACGGTGGGCTCGCTCGGCCGGCTCGCGGTGTCCCAGGCCGCGCGCGGCCTCGGTGTCGGCGCGGCGCTCGTGCGGGGCATCGAGGACGTGGCGCGCGAGCGCGGTCTGACCGCCGTCGACCTGCATGCGCAGACCCACGCGCTCGGTTTCTACGAGCGGCTCGGCTACGAGGCGTACGGCCCCGAGTTCCCGGACGCGGACATGCCGCACCGGGCCATGCGTAGGGCTCTGTAGGGCCCGCGCCGCACCAGGAGTGCTCGACCGCCCCCTGCCACACCCGCCGCGAGCGGGCGCACACAGGGGGCAGTCGCCGTTAAATCGGACATACGTGACAGGGTGTGTCCGTGGATCAATTGGCCCTGTTGTTCTTGCTGCTGCTCGGCGCGCTGCTCACGGTCCCCCTCGGCGAGCGGCTCGGACTGCCCGCGCCCGTCCTGATGACCCTCATCGGAATCGGGCTGGCCGTCCTGCCCTTCGTACCGAACGTCGAGGTGCCACCGGAGTTCATCCTTCCGCTGGTGCTGCCACCGCTGCTCTACGCCTCGGTGCAGCGGACCTCCTGGCGTCAGTTCGCGGCCAACAGGCGGCCGATCTTCCTGCTCGCGGTCGCCCTCGTGTTCGTCACCACGGCCGCCGTCGGCGCCGTCGCCAGCGCCCTCGTGCCCGGTCTTCCGCTGGCCGCCGCGATCGCGCTCGGCGCCCTCGTCGCCCCGCCCGACCCGGTCGCGGCGACCGCCGTCGCCGGCTCGCTGGGGCTGCCGCGGCGGCTGGTGTCGATCCTGGAGGGCGAGGGGCTCTTCAACGACGTCACCGCGATCGTGCTGTACCACGTGGCCATCGCCGCCGCGGTCAGCGGCTCCTTCTCCTGGCCCGACGCGCTCGGCGAGTTCGTCCTCTCCGCGGTGGTCGCGGTGGCCGTCGGTCTGGCGCTCGGCTGGCTCGCCAACAAGCTCATCGGGCTGCTAGGCGACGCCACCCTCCAGACCGGCCTCACCCTCCTCGTGCCCTTCGTGAGCTACGTCCTCGCCGAGGAGCTGCACGGCTCCGGCGTCCTCGCCGTCCTGGTCACCGCCCTCTTCCTCGCCGAGCACGCGGCCGACGCCGACGACGTGATGGGCCGGCTCGCCGGGCAGACCTTCTGGCAGATCGTCGACACCCTCGTCACCGGCATCGCCTTCGGCCTCATCGGCCTCGAACTCGTGCATGTCTTCGGGGTGGCCGAGGGGCGCGGCTGGGAGATGCTCGGCTGGGGAGCCGCCGTCGTCGGGGTGGTCGTCGGCGTCCGGCTGCTGTGGCTGCTGCCGGCGACCTGGCTGGCGAAACGGCTGCACACCCGCCGGGACGTCGACGAGGAGATCCCGACCAGCTGGCGGGAGACCATCGTCATGTGGTGGGCGGGGATGCGCGGCGTGGCCTCGGTGGCGCTCGCGCTCGCCATCCCGCTCCGCACCGACGACGGCGCGCCCTTCCCCGGCCGCGACGAGATCGTCTTCATCGCCTTCTGTGTGATCATCGCCACGCTCGTCGTCCAGGGGCTCACCCTGCCCTGGCTGGTGAAGCGGCTCGGCGTACGGGCCGACGCGGACGCCGAGCGGATCCTGGAGCGGGATCTCGCCATCCGGGCCGCGAAGGCGGCCAGGCGCAGGCTCAAGGAGATCGAGGAGGTCGAGGAGCTGCCCGAGGAGGTCCAGGAGCGGCTGCTGCGCGGGGCGTACGACATCGGGGCGCGGATCAGTCCTGACATGGTCGACGAGGAGCGGCGGGCCGCGTTCGTCGAGCGGACGAAGCGCTTCAAGGCGGTGCAGCGGATCCAGCGGGAGCTGATGTCGGCCGCCCGGCACGAGGTGCTCTCGGCCCGCAGCGAGCCGGGCGCCGACCCGGAGGTGGTGGACCGGGTGCTGCGCCAGCTGGACGTGCGCAGCATGCGGTGAGGGGGTGGCCGGCGGCAGGTGGGAGGCGGGGTTCCGGCGCCTGGCGGCAGGTGGGGAGGCGGGGGCGCCGCGGCGGGCGGTGCGGCCGGAGTCCCGTGGAGCGGGTGGCAGGATGGGACGCATGGACATCATGCTCTTCCACTCGGCCTACGGGCTGACCCCTTCCGTCGAGGCCGCTGCCGAGCGGCTCCGCGCCGCCGGGCACCAGGTCTGGACCCCGGACCTCTACGGGGGCCGGACGGTCGGGAGCGTGGAGGAGGGCGTGGAGCTCCGGGACGAGATCGGCAAGGACGAGCTGCTGAAGCGGGCGGTCCTGGCCGCCGCCCCGTACTCCGAGCGCGGTCTGGTCTACATGGGCCTCTCCCTCGGGGCCTCGATCGCGCAGACCCTGGCGCTCGGCGACGAGAAGGCGCGCGGGCTGCTGCTGTTCCACGGCACCTCGGACCTCGCGGAGTCGGCCGTGGTGGACGAGCTGCCCGTGCAGCTGCACGTGGCCGATCCCGACCCGTTCGAGACGCACGACTGGCTGTCCTCCTGGTACCTGCAGATGCGCAAGGCCGGGGCGGACGTGGAGATCTACCGCTACCCGGGCGCGGGGCACGTGTACACGGACCCGGAGCTGCCCGACTGGGACGAGGAGTCGGCCGAGCGGACGTGGTCGGTGGCGCTGGCCTTCCTGGACAGCCTGTAGGACCGCGGTGAACGGGTGTGGCCCCCGGGGGAGTTCCCCGGGGGCCACACGCGTGTTCGGCCGGATCAGGCGCGGTACGCCGTCCAGTAGTCGTTCATCCGGGTCACCTGGCCCGAGGTGAACTGGTACATGCAGGCGTCGTACGTGTAGTCCATGAAGTTGTGGATCGGGTCCACACCGGCCTTGTTGGTGCAGGTGTCACGGCCGGTCGGGCACTCGTAGGCGGGGCTCTTCTCGGCCGGGGTGTCGGCCACGCCGTCACCGCTGCCGCTGCAGCCGCCCTGGAAGGTGTGGTAGAGGCCCATCCAGTGGCCGACCTCGTGGGTGGCGGTGTCGCCCTGGTTGTAGTTGGCCGCGGAGCCGCCCGGGAGGGAGGCGTCGAGGACGACGACCCCGTCCATGGACGGCTGCGAGGCGTACGAGGACGGGAAGGTCGCCCAGCCGAGGAGGCCGCCGCCCAGGTTGGCGGTGTAGAAGTTCAGCGCGCCCGCGCCGCCCTTGCGGAGGGTCTGCTTCATCTGCTTCTCGGCGGTGGAGCCGGAGGACAGGTTGTACCAGGACGCGTTGTCCGTGTAGTCGGTACCGGCCAGGGTGAACTGGAAGTTGGAGTTCACGTTGCCGGTGCCCTGGCCCGCGTAGGCCGCGTTCAGGACGTTCATCTGGTTGGTGATCGCGGTCGCGGAGAGCTTGCCCGTCGTACCGGAGTGGATGACGTGGAAGTAGACGGGGATGTTCACCACCGCGGCGGCTCTGCCGGCGGAGCCGCTGAGGCGGGCCTCGGAACGGGCGGCGGACAGCTTCTTCTTGAAATCGGCGTCCATGGCCGAGGCCTTGGCGGCCGTGACCTCGTTCGGCTCGGCGGCGTGGCCGTCGGCGCCGCGCGCCTTGCGGGCGCCGGAGAGGGCGCCGGCGTCGTCGGCGCACTCCTCGGCGGAGGCACCGGCCAGGGTGGCGGTGGTGGTGCCGCTCGCGACCGGGGCGGAGAGCGGGGCAAGGGCCAGGGTTCCGGCCATGACGGCCGTACCGAGCATCCGACGTGACATACGCGGGGATATGCGGACAAGAGCACGCATGGTGACTCCTCGTGGGGGGTGGGGGGAGGAACTTCCTCCGCCACGCCGGGGAGATTACGCGTCCATGTCAGCCACCGTTGAGGAGTGATCAAGCCCAATCATTCAGGGGGCAATTCGGGTCATCAGAAAGAAAATCTTGTGCCGCTTCCGGAGTTTGAGATCTCGATGTAACAACTGGGGGGACGGAGGCGGGTGGTGTGTCCGGATTCGATCTCCAAAACCAGCCACCCGCCGTAGCGATGTGATCTCCCGTTAACAGAAGGGATCATGGCTGAAAAGCATCGCTAATGAGCCGTCAGGTACACATCAGCGGACCGGCTGGTACACCCGCTCGACGCGCTGCGTTCCGCTCAGCGTCCGGTAGGAGCGCGCCCAGGACGTCGTCGCGGCCGGGTCCGTCTTGTCGGAGACCGTGTAGTAGTCCATCTGCGAGCGCTCGGCGGTCACGTCGAGCACGCCGTAGCCGTGGTGGTCCATGTCCACCCACTTCACGTGCCGGTTGGCGGCCTTGACGGCTCCGGCGGCCACCACCGAGAGCGTCCCCGGGGCCACGTGCAGCAGGTCGTCCAGGTTGTCCGAGGTCACCGAGGTGACCACGAACTCGGTCGCGGCCGACGCCGAGAAGGGGTACGTCGCCGCCTTCACCGGTACGTCGTTGGCCCAGGCCATGTGGATGTCGCCGGTCAGGAAGACCGTGTTGCGGATCGCCCGCGAGCTGAGGTGCCCGAGCAGCTCCTTGCGGTCGTCCGTGTAGCCGTCCCACTGGTCGACGTTGACCGCGAGCCCCTCCTTCGGCAGGCCCATCAGCTCGGCGATCGGCTCCAGGAGGTGGGCGGGCAGGGCGCCGAAGGCGATCGGCGAGATCATCACCGAGGTGCCGACCAGCTGCCAGGTCGCGTCCGAGCCCGCGAGCCCGGACTTCAGCCAGTCCAGCTGCGCGCGGCCGGTGATGCTGCGCGCCGGGTCGTCGACCGAACCGCTGCCGGTCTTCGCCGGCGCGGAGCGGAACGACCTCAGGTCGAGGAGGTGCAGATCGGCCAGCTTGCCGAAGCGCAGCCGCCGGAAGACCGTGCCCTCGGTGGACGTACGGACCGGCATCCACTCGAAGTAGGCCTGCTTGGCCGCGGCGACCCGGGCCGCCCAGTCGCCCTCGGCGCCGGGGGTGTGGTTCTCGGCCCCGCCCTCCCAGGCGTCGTTGGCGAACTCGTGGTCGTCCCAGATGGCGATGACCGGGTGGGCCGCGTGCAGCGCCTGGAGGTCGGCGTCCGTCTTGTAGTGGCCGTGCCGGGTGCGGTAGTCGGCCAGCGAGACGATCTCGTGGCGCGGCTCGTGCTGCCGGACGGTGTACTTCGCCTCCGGGTAGGTGCCGCTGCCGTACTCGTACACGTAGTCGCCGAGGTGGAGGATCGCGTCCAGGTCGGCGCGGGCGGCGAGGTGGCGGTACGCGGAGAAGTGGCCGGCCTCCCAGTTCGCGCAGGAGACCACACCGAACCGGACACCGGGCGCGGCGGCGTCGGCGGCCGGCGTGGTGCGGGTGCGCGCGGTGGGGGAGACGGCGGATCCCGCGGTGAAGCGGAACCAGTAGGAGGTGGCCGGGCGCAGGCCCCGGACGTCCGCCTTCACCGTGTGGTCGGAGCCGGCGCTCGCCGTGGTCGTGCCGGAGGCCACGATCCGCGCGAAGCCGCGGTCCTCGGCGAGTTCCCAGCCGACCTGGACGTCGGGGCCGAGGCCGGAGCCGGGCACGGCTTCGGGGGTGGGGGTGACGCGCGTCCAGAGCAGGACGCCGTCGGGCAGCGGGTCGCCGGAGGCGACGCCGTGGAGGAACGCGGGGGCCCCGGGGTTCGCGTGGGCCGTGGTGGCCGCGCCGAGGAGGGCGGGCGCGGTGACGGCGGTGACGGCGGCGGCCTTGACGACCGTGCGCCGCGTGGGGGCGGAGGATATGAAACGACTGGTCACGGGCAGTCAGATTACTGGCGGGTACGGTGGGTGGGGAGGGGCTTGCGGGAAAGTTCGCCGGATCGTCGCCCCCAGGTCGCATCCGACCCCGCGGCGGTGGCGCCTCCCGGGGGGTCGCTAACCTGACTCGGGATCAGAACGGCTCTCCGTGAGGCAGTTCCAGGGGAGGCCGCTCGCCACGACACGGGGGGAACCGGATGTCGCAGTCGAACGAGCCCTGGTACAGGCACCGTCCGCCGTCCTGGCCCGTGCCGGACAATCCGTACGCCCCCGAGGGGTACGGTCCGCCACCGCCTCGCCCACCCCGCCGCCACTGGCCGCTGGTCGCCGCGGTCCTCGCGCTGCTGCTGCTCGTCGGCTCGGGTGCCTACCTTCTCGGTGAGCGCTCCGGAGCGGCCCGCGCCCGATCGGAGAGCGACGCCCCGAAGACCACGGCACCGCCGAAGACCACGGCACCGCCGGAGAAGACCGCGAGCCCCACCCCGTCACCCTCCCGCATCCCCACCACCGCGGAGATCGCGCGGCAGCGCCGGGCCGGCGAGGCAGCTGCCTGGATCGTCGACGACCGCACCGACCTGCCCCATCGGAACATCCCGACCGAGAACCTCTGGATCGTCGGCGGCACCGCCGTCCAGGCCGTCTACAAGAGGGTCGTCGCCCACCGGCTCAGCGACGGCGCCCAGCTGTGGAGCGTCGACCTCCCGACCCCCGTCTGCGAGACCCCGGTCAACGCGGCCCCCGACGGCAAGGTCGTCATCGTCCTCAAGAACGTCGAGGCCTGGACCGGGACCCGGTGCAACCGGCTCCAGATGATCGACCTGCGCACCGGCAGGGCGGGCTGGCACAAGCAGCTGACCGAGACGGGCTCGGGGGACGACACGATCATGGTGGACAGCGCGGTGAGCGGGGGCACCTTCGCGATCGTCCAGAGCCTGAAGGCCTCCGCGTACAAGGTCGCCGACGGGAGGAAGCTGTACGACATCCCCATGGAGAACCCCGGGAAGTGCTACCCCGGCAGGGTGGCCGGCGGCAGCCGGCTGCTGGTGGTGGCCGACTGCGCGATCACCTCGATGGAGAAGGCGTACAGCCAGCTCAGGGAGATCGACCCGGCGACGGGCAAGGTCCGTTGGCGCCTCAGGACCGCGCCGGGGTGGCAGGTCGGCCAGGTGCTCTCCGTCGACCCGGTCGTGATCACCAGCGTGAAGAAGGAGACGAGCGGGAAGGACTGGCGGGTCGTCGCCCTCGGGCCCGGTGGCAAGGTCCGCAGGACCATCGACCCCCGGGGCAAGGGATTCACCCACTGCGGGGACTCCGTCGACACCAGCGGCAACGCCCAGGCCTGCCGGGAGGCCGTCGTCGGCGGGGGCCTCGTGCTCCTCGGCGGCACCGACCGCGTCGGCGCCTACGACCTCGGCACCGGGAAGCTGGTCTGGGGCGTGAAGGCCGGGGAGACCTCGTACGGCTACCACCCCCTGCGCGTCGGACCGGGCAGGACCGGGACGGTCTACCAGCTGGGCACGCTCAACTCCCCCGGGCGCGTCTTCCGGGTCGGTCCCGGCGGCGTGGACACCATCAAGGACGTGCTGCGGCTCCCCGCCTCCACCGCGAAGGCCGAGTTCGGGATGGGGGTCGTCGGGGAGAACGCCTATGTGGGCGACCGGCTCGTGATCACGCCCGCCGGTCTGAGCGGCGACGACGCCCAGCACGAGCCCCGCATGCTCTCCTTCGCCCCCTGACCCGCCGAGCGGGCGCGGATCAGGGAGCGAAGGAGGCCGTTCCGTCCGGTCCGGGTCAGCCCTTGAGGGCCGTGTCGATCGCCGTGTTGAACTCCGGCGCGGTCATCGGCGGGTTGTCGGAGCCCGCCACCGTCACCGGCTTGCCGTCCATCTTCAGCGTCGGGGTGCCCTTCACACCGCTGTCGTCGAAGGCCTTCGACATCTTCATCGCCCAGGCGTCGAAGGTGCCGTCCTCGACGTTCTTCTTGAACGCGGCGTTGCCCTTGAGGGCCGGCACCGAGTCCGCCACCTCCAGGAGGTAGGAGTCCTTGGCGAACTTGTCGTCGTTCTCCTCGGGGTGGAACTTCGCCGAGTAGAGCGCCGCCTTGTACGTCAGGAAGGCATCGGGGCTCACGTCGAGGGCCGCGCCGAGGGCCGAGAGGGCGTTCTTCGAGCCCTCGCCCGTGGCGGCGTCGTCGATGAACGTGGCACCGACGTACTTGATCTTGTACTTGCCGGCCTCGACGTCCTTCTCGACCGTGGAGCCCACGGACTGCTCGAAGGTCGCGCAGACCGGGCAGCGCGAGTCCTCGTACAGCTCCAGGGTCTTCTTCGCGGCCGGCTTGCCGACGACGACGGTCGTGCCGTTCGTGCCCGAGGTGTTCTTCGGGGCGGTCACGGTGGTCGCCTTCGCGGCCGACTCCCATGCGGAGGGCTGGTTCGACTGGACCACCGCGTAGCCGATGCCGCCGGCGGCGGCCAGGACGGCCACGGCCGAGACGCCGACGACGAGCTGCCGGCGGGCCCGGTCCTTCTTCGCCTGGCGCTCGCGCTCGACGCGCAGACGCTCGCGGGCGGCAGCCTTGTTGGCCTGGTTGTTGCGTGCACTCATGATCGTGATCTCCGTGACGGTGAGGAATCGAGGGGTACCGCGTGCCTGGGTGCGCGTCGCTCAGACGAGAGCGAGGCGCGGGCACGGAGGTCCCCGCCGTCCCACGGAGTGGGTGAGGAGCCGGGTACGGGAGGGCCGGGGCCGTCCCGCGGGCCGCCCGGCGCGCCGCGGCGCCGGACCACCGGTACGGAAGAGGGCCGCCACCAGGAGCAGCGGTCGGAACGCGACGGCCGCCACCGCGCCGAGCAGCCGGGCGAGCGCCCGCTCCCCGCCGCGCAGCCAGACCGCGGCGAAGAGCCCGACGCCCACATGGGCCAGGAGCAGCAGCCAGGGCAGCGACGGGTCGGGGGAGTCGAGGAGCGCGGCGGCCGTGCCGCTCTCGGGGGCGGCCACGCCGGGCAGCGGGGTGCCGACGGCGCCGCCGCAGAACACCTCCACGCCGACCGCGCGCAGCGATCCGGCGACCGGGCCGCCGGCGGCGCCGTAACAGACCGCCTGGCCGCTGGTGAAGAGCGTGTCGGCCGCCAGTTCCAGCGGGACGAGGAGCCCGGCGATCGGGCCGAGGCCCCGCTCGCGGCCCGCCAGGGCGTACGCCACGGCGAAGACGCCGACCGCGACCGGGACGATCGTCCCGAGCGGCAGCGGCACGCGTGAGAGCAGCACGTGGGACGCCACGGACAGCGTCACGACCAGTGCCGTGAAGAACGCCGCCCGCAGCGTCCTCAGCTGCGTCCCTGCCATGTCCATCGTCGTGGAGTGTGCCATGCCGGTCCGTAAAACGCCCTTAAAGGCAGTCTGTGAACGGCCCCGCAGGCCCCGGATTCCCCAGCGGCCCCCGATTCCCCGGGAAGCGCCGGTGGCCCGGGATTCCGCTACAGCCCCGGGATCCGGCCGTTGCGGAAGAGGTCCACGAAGATCTGGTGGTCGGCCCGCGCGCGTGCCCCGTAGGCGTGGGCGAAGTCCACCAGGAGCTCCGCGAAACCCTCCTCGTCGGCGGCGATCGCCGCGTCGATGGCCCGCTCCGTCGAGAACGGCACCAGCGAGTGCCCGCTGGAGTCGTCCGCCGCCGCGTGCATGGTCGCCGTCGCCCGGCCGAGGTCGGCGACCGTGGCCGCGATGTCCTGGGGGTCGTCGATGTCCGACCAGTCGAGGTCCACCGCGTACGGCGAGACCTCCGCGACCAGCTGCCCGGCGCCGTCCAGCTCCGTCCAGCCGAGCCACGGGTCGGCGTGCGCCTGGAGCGCCCGCTGCGAGATCACGGTGCGGTGGCCCTCGTGCTGGAAGTACTCCCGCACCGCCGCGTCCGTCACATGACGGGAGACCGCCGGGGTCTGCGCCTGCTTGAGGTAGATCACGACGTCGTTCTCCAGGGCGTCGCTGTTGCCCTCCAGGAGGATGTTGTACGAGGGGAGGCCGGCCGAGCCGATGCCGATCCCGCGCCGCCCGACCACGTCCTTGACCCGGTACGAGTCGGGGCGGGACAGGCTGGACTCCGGCAGGGTCTCCAGGTAACCGTCGAAGGCCGCCAGGACCTTGTACCGCGCGGCCGCGTCCAGCTCGATCGCGCCGCCGCCCGCGGAGAAGCGGCGCTCGTAGTCCCGGATCTCCGTCATCGACTCGAGGAGCCCGAAGCGGGTCATGGAGCGGGCGTCGCGCAGCGCGTCGAGCAGCGCGCCCTCGGCCGTGTCCAGCGTGAACGGGGGCAGCTCGTCGTTCTTCGCGCCGGTCGCGAGGGCGTGGATCCGCTCCCGGTAGGACGCGGCGTAGATCCGGACCAGGTGGCTGATCTGCTCGTCGCTCAGCGCCTTCGCGTAGCCGACGAGGGCGAGCGAGGCCGCGAGCCGCTTGAGGTCCCAGGTGAAGGGGCCGACGTACGCCTCGTCGAAGTCGTTGACGTTGAAGATGAGCCGCCCGTTGGCGTCCATGTACGTGCCGAAGTTCTCGGCGTGCAGATCGCCGTGGATCCAGACCCGGCCGGTGCGCTCGTCCAGGTAGGGGCCACTGTGCGTGTTCCCTCCCTCCCGCCCGGAGCCCTCCCGCGCCAGGTCGGCGTAGAACAGGCAGGCCGTGCCCCGGTAGAAGGCGAACGCCGAGCCGGCCATCTTCCGGAACTTGACGCGGAAGGCGGCGGGGTCGGCGGCGAGGAGCTCGCCGAAGGCGGTGTCGAAGACGGCGAGAATGTGCTCACCGCGCTCCGCGGCGGTGGGCTGGGGGACCGACATCGAGGTGCCTCCTGGTACGAAGCCGTGCATAGACAAATGGGACAGGTGTTCCTGTCTCCCAACGCGCGACGGTACCCGCGAGTGCCCGGCCGCTGTCAGTCCGGCGACGTAGACTTCGACGCTGTCCCCCCAGAAGTTCACTGCCGGAGGCCTCCCCCGTGACCAAGCCGCCCTTCACGCACCTCCACGTCCACACCCAGTACTCGCTGCTGGACGGTGCCGCGCGGCTGAAGGACATGTTCAACGCGTGCAACGAGATGGGCATGACCCATATCGCGATGTCCGACCACGGCAATCTGCACGGGGCGTACGACTTCTTCCACACGGCGAAGAAGGCCGGGGTGACGCCGATCATCGGCATCGAGGCGTACGTCGCCCCCGAGTCCCGGCGCAACAAGCGGAAGATCCAGTGGGGCCAGCCGCACCAGAAGCGGGACGACGTCTCCGGTTCCGGTGGTTACACCCACAAGACGATCTGGGCGGCCAACGCCACGGGACTGCACAACCTCTTCAAGCTCTCCTCCGACGCGTACGCCGAGGGCTGGCTCCAGAAGTGGCCCCGGATGGACAAGGAGACCATCTCCCAGTGGTCGGAGGGGCTCATCGCCTCCACCGGCTGCCCCTCCGGCGAGCTGCAGACCCGGCTCCGGCTCGGCCAGTTCGACGAGGCCCTCAAGGCGGCCTCCGAGTACCAGGACATCTTCGGCAAGGAGCGGTACTTCCTGGAGCTGATGGACCACGGCATCGAGATCGAGCGCCGGGTCCGCGACGGGCTCCTGGAGATCGGCAAGAAGCTCGGCATCCCGCCGCTGGTCACCAACGACTCGCACTACACGTACGCGCACGAGGCCGGCGCGCACGACGCCCTGCTCTGCATCCAGACCGGCAAGAACCTCTCCGACCCGGACCGCTTCCGGTTCGACGGCACCGGCTACTACCTGAAGTCCACGGACGAGATGTACGCCGTCGACTCCTCGGACGCCTGGCAGGAGGGCTGCCGCAACACCCTCCTGGTCGCCGAGCAGGTCTCCACCGACGGCATGTTCGTCGAGAAGAACCTCATGCCGAAGTTCGACATCCCGGAGGGGTTCACCGAGGTCACCTGGTTCCGCGAGGAGACCATGCGGGGCATGCACCGCCGCTTCCCCGGAGGCATCCCCGACGACCGCATGAAGCAGGTCGAGTACGAGATGGACACGATCATCTCGATGGGCTTCCCCGGCTACTTCCTCGTCGTCGCCGACTTCATCATGTGGGCGAAGAAGCAGGGCATCGCCGTGGGCCCCGGCCGAGGCTCCGCGGCCGGCTCGATCGTCGCGTACGCCATGGGCATCACCGACCTCGACCCGATCCCGCACGGACTGATCTTCGAGCGCTTCCTCAACCCCGAGCGCATCTCGATGCCCGATGTCGACATCGACTTCGACGAGCGTCGGCGCGTCGAGGTGATCCGGTACGTGACGGAGAAGTACGGCTCCGACAAGGTCGCCATGATCGGCACCTACGGCAAGATCAAGGCGAAGAACGCCATCAAGGACTCCGCGCGCGTCCTCGGCTACCCGTACGCCATGGGCGACCGGCTCACCAAGGCCATGCCCGCCGACGTCCTCGGCAAGGGCATCGACCTCAACGGCATCACCGACCCCTCGCACCCGCGCTACAGCGAGGCCGGCGAGATCCGCGCGATGTACGAGAACGAGCCGGACGTCAAGAAGGTCATCGACACCGCCCGGGGCGTCGAGGGCCTGGTCCGCCAGATGGGCGTGCACGCGGCCGGCGTCATCATGTCCAGCGAGCCGATCGTCGACCACGCGCCGATCTGGGTGCGGCACACCGACGGCGTCACCATCACGCAGTGGGACTACCCGCAGTGCGAGTCGCTCGGCCTGCTCAAGATGGACTTCCTGGGCCTGCGCAACCTCACGATCATGGACGACGCCGTCAAGATGGTGAAGGCCAACAAGGGGATCGACCTCGACCTCCTGGCCCTGCCGCTCGACGACCCGAAGACCTTCGAACTGCTCCAGCGCGGTGACACGCTCGGTGTCTTCCAGTTCGACGGCGGCCCCATGCGTTCGCTGCTGCGGCTGATGAAGCCCGACAACTTCGAAGACATCTCCGCCGTGTCCGCCCTGTACCGGCCGGGCCCGATGGGCATGAACTCGCACACGAACTACGCCCTGCGCAAGAACGCGCAGCAGGAGATCACCCCGATCCACCCCGAGCTGGAGAAGCCGCTCGAAGAGGTGCTCGCGGTCACCTACGGCCTCATCGTGTACCAGGAGCAGGTGCAGAAGGCCGCCCAGATCATCGCCGGGTACTCGCTCGGCGAGGCCGACATCCTCCGCCGCGTGATGGGCAAGAAGAAGCCCGACGAGCTGGCGAAGAACTTCGTCATCTTCGAGGCCGGAGCCAAGGGCAAGGGCTTCAGCGACGCGGCCATCAAGGCCCTCTGGGACGTCCTGGTCCCCTTCGCCGGCTACGCCTTCAACAAGGCCCACTCGGCCGCGTACGGACTGGTCTCCTACTGGACCGCCTACCTCAAGGCCAACTTCCCGGCCGAGTACATGGCGGGACTGCTCACCTCGGTCAAGGACGACAAGGACAAGTCCGCGATCTACCTCAACGAGTGCCGCCGCATGGGCATCAAGGTGCTCCCGCCGAACGTGAACGAGTCCGAGTCGAACTTCGCCGCCCAGGGCGACGACGTGATCCTCTTCGGCCTCTCCGCCGTCCGGAACGTCGGCACCAACGTCGTCGAGTCGATCATCAAGTCGCGCAAGGCGAAGGGGAAGTACTCCTCCTTCCCGGACTTCCTCGACAAGGTCGAGGCCGTCGTCTGCAACAAGCGGACCGTCGAGTCGCTGATCAAGGCCGGCGCGTTCGACGAGATGGGCCACACCCGCAAGGGCCTGGTCGCCCACCACGAACCGATGATCGACAACGTGGTGGCGGTCAAGCGCAAGGAGGCCGAGGGACAGTTCGACCTGTTCGGCGGCATGGGCGACGAGTCCGCCGACGAGCCCGGCTTCGGCCTGGACGTCGAGTTCTCCGACATCGAGTGGGAGAAGTCCTACCTGCTCGCCCAGGAGCGCGAGATGCTCGGCCTGTACGTCTCCGACCACCCGCTCTTCGGCATCGAGCACGTCCTGTCCGACAAGACGGACGCGGCGATCTCCCAGCTCACCGGCGGCGAGCACTCCGACGGCGCGGTCGTCACCATCGGCGGCATCATCTCCGGCCTCCAGCGGAAGATGACCAAGCAGGGCAACGCCTGGGCCATCGCCACCGTCGAGGACCTGGCCGGCTCCATCGAGTGCATGTACTTCCCGGCCACCTACCAGCTGGTCTCCACCCAGCTCGTCGAGGACACGGTGGTCTTCGTCAAGGGCCGGCTCGACAAGCGCGAGGACGTGCCCCGGCTCGTCGCCATGGAGCTGATGGTCCCCGACCTGTCGAACGCCGGGACCAACGCGCCGGTGATCCTCACCATCCCCACCGTCAAGGTGACCCCGCCGATGGTCACCCGCCTCGGCGAGATCCTGGGCCACCACAAGGGCAACACCGAGGTGCGGATCAAGCTCCAGGGCCCCCGGACCACGACCGTGCTGCGCCTCGACCGGCACCGGGTGCAGGCCGATCCGGCGCTCTTCGGCGACCTGAAGGTGCTGCTCGGCCCGTCCTGCCTGGCCGGCTGATCATCCGTCCCGCCCGGCCCGGCCGGGTGGGACCTCCCGCACACGCGCAAGGGGCGCGCCCGTCGTCACGGGCGCGCCCCTTTGCCGTACGCGGAGGCCGTCAGTTGTGGCCGAAGCGCTTCTGGCGGCCCTTGCGGGCGACATCGCTCGGCAGCACCTGAGACGTGCGCTGCGACGCCTCGGACTCCATCGCCGACTGCTGCGCCTGCTGGGCGCCGCGCTCGGCCGGGGACTGCTGCTTCTGGCTGCGGTTCTGGTTGCGGTTCTTGGCCATGGGGATGCCTCCTCAAAGGGACCTAGGGGCCAGGGCCGCTGTCAGACTCACATACGGCACGAACCGCCGCATGTTGGATCATTACGGAGCGTAAGGCCCCGGGGAACGTGACATCCGCCACGCCGATGATCCAGTTCCGACCGTCGAGCCCCCGCCCTTCGGGCAGACTCGAAGGAAATCCGAAGCAACTTCCGATCCCGAGGTTCCCGAAAGAGGGTGGAACACGTGGACCGCTGCGTCGTCCTGGTGGATGCCGGCTACCTGCTGGGAGCTGCCGCCAGTCTTCTGGCCGGGGAACCGGCCCGCTCCAGGATCACCGTCGATCACGCCGGGCTCATCCAGCAGCTGCGCCAGCGCGCCGAGGCCGAGACCGCGCTGCCCCTCCTGCGGATCTACTGGTTCGACGGCGCTCCCGACCGGGTGCCCCAGCCCGAGCACCGGAGACTGCGCGTGATGCCCCGGGTCACCGTCCGGCTCGGCGCGCTGACGCGGAGCGACGGACGCTGGGCCCAGAAGGGCGTCGACGCGGCGATGCACACCGAGCTGACCGAGCTCGCCAGGAACCGGGCCTGCTCCGACATCGTGCTCGTCACCGGCGACGGAGACCTGCTGCCCGGACTGATGTCCGCCAAGGAGCACGGCGTCGCCGTCCATCTCTGGGCCGTCCAGGCCGCCGACGGCGACTACAACCAGTCCGAGGACCTCGTCGCCGAGGCCGACGAACGGCGGGTCCTCGACCGGACCTGGATCACCCGGGCCGTCCGCGCCAAGGACCTCACCGGGATCTGCTCGCCCCCGCCCGCCCCGCGCCCCGAGATCGCCGCCATCCTCTCCGCGCCGCTGCCGGAGGCGGCTCTCGCCGCCTCCGCGGAACGGGCCGCCGAGGCGGCCGCCGCCCGGGCCCCCGAGGAGGTCTCCCATGCCAACGGCGGCGGCAACGGTCACGTCCACCACGGCAACGGGCACGCGGGCGCCAACGGTCACCTCCGCGAGGACGACCACGACCGCGGCCACGGGACCGGCGTCCCCGCCCCGGCCTCCGGCAAGGGCGTCCCCACCCCCAAGGACCTGGCGGGACTGCGCGCCCCCGGCGCCGCCGCCTCCCCGGCCGCCCCCCTGCCCCAGGGCGCCAGCGCACTCCGCTGGTCCTCCGACCGGGGCTGGGTCGAGCGCCCCGCCGCCCCCCTCGGTGAACCGGCCGAGACCGCCTCCCTGCCGACCCTCGCCGCCCTCACCAGCGCCGAGCAGCGCTGGGCGGACCGCGAGGAGGACATCACCACCGTCGGCGGAGACCCGTTCGAGGTCGGACAGGTGTTCGCCCGGCGGTGGATGGAACGGCTCCCCGAGCAGAGCCACGTCCAGAAGCTGTCCACCCTCTACCCCCGCATCCCGCACCGCATCGACGGCGAACTCCTCCGGTACGCGGCCCGATTCGGCCTGCTCGCCCACAAGGACGACCAGATCGACGAGCACGACCGTTATGCGATCCGGGCGGGATTCTGGCGCGAGATCGACGTCCGGGCCGCCGCCGAACAAGCCCCCGCGCCCGGAGCGGGCCCGGCGACCCCGTAGGCTCTTCCCCCGTGAGTACGGTGTGCGTGGTGCGGGATCTGGTCAAGACGTACCCCGCCACGCGCGGCGGGCGCGGTGCGCCGGCGACACCCGAGGTGCGGGCCACCGACGGGATCAGCCTCGACGTGCGCGGCGGCGAGATCTTCGGGCTGCTCGGCCCCAACGGCGCGGGCAAGTCGACCCTCGTCCGCCAGCTCACCGGGCTCATGCGCCCCGACTCCGGCAGCGTCCGGCTTCTCGGCCACGACCTCGTGCGCCACCCCGAGCGGGCGTCCCGCCTCCTCGCGTACCTCGGCCAGGAGTCCACCGCCCTCGACGAGCTGACCGTCGCCCTCGCCGCCGAGACCACCGGGCGGCTGCGCGGCCTCACCGCCCGCGACGCGCGCGCCGAGCGCGACGCCGTCCTGGAGGAACTCGGCCTCGGCGCGCTCGCCTCCCGGCCCCTCAAGAAGCTCTCCGGCGGCCAGCGCAGGCTCGCCTGCTTCGCCGCCGCCCTCGTCGGCGAGCGCCCCGTCCTCGTCCTCGACGAGCCCACCACGGGCATGGACCCCGTCGCCCGCCGCGCCGTCTGGGCGGCCGTCGACCGGCGGCGCGCCGAACACGGCGCCACCGTGCTGCTCGTCACCCACAACGTCATCGAGGCCGAGACCGTCCTCGACCGGGTCGCCGTCCTCGAACACGGCCGGGTCATCGCCTGCGACACGCCCGCCGGCCTCAAGGAACGGGTCGCGGGCGAGGTCCGCGTCGAGCTGGTCTGGCGCGAGTCCGCCCCGCTCCACCTGCCCGAGGTCGCGGCGCTGCGCGGACTCGCCCAGGAGACGGGCCGGCGCTGGATCCTCCGGCTCGCCCCCGACGCCGCCCGCACCGCCGTCGCCACCGTCACCGGCGGGGCCGCGTTCGCCGCGCTCGACGACTTCACCCTGGCCACCCCCAGCCTGGAGGACGTGTACCTGGCGCTGGGCGGCGCGACCGAGGGACTGGTGAAGGCATGACCCGCCCCGTACCGCACGTACACCGTGCACCGCACCTACACTGCGCACCTCGCCGAAGCCGTGTCCCGCACGTACTGCCCGTACCGCACGTCACCCCCAGGAGCTGTACGCAGTGAGCACCGTGCCCGCAGAGGTCCTGCCGACCGGCGCGCCTTCCGTCCGCGCCGGCGCGGACGACGAGGCCGTCGCCCCCCTCGCCCCGCGCGCCCGGCTGCTGCCGGCCCTGGCCGCCGTCTACCGCGCGCAGCTCTCCCGCGCCCGGGTCGCCCGCATCCCGCTGCTCTTCGTGGCCACCTTCCAGTCCATCGGGATCATGGTCCTGATGCGCGGGGTCGTCGACGGGGGCTCCGAGGCGCGCGCCGTCGTGGCCGGCTCCACCGTCCTCGTCGTCGCCTTCGTCGCGCTCAACCTGCTCGCCCAGTACTTCGGCCAGCTGCGGGCCACCGGCGGCCTCGACCACTACGCCACCCTGCCCGTGCCGCCCGCCGCCGTCGTGCTCGGCGCCGCCGGCGCGTACGCCTCCTTCACCGTGCCCGGGACCGCCGTCACCGCCGTCGCCGGCTCCGTGCTCTTCGGACTGCCGCTCGGCCACCTCTGGATCCTCGCCGCCGTCGTCCCGCTCGCCGGCGCCGCGCTCGCCGGCCTCGGCGCGGCCCTCGGGCTCCTCGCGCCCCGGCAGGAGCTGGCCACCCTCCTCGGCCAGCTCGGCATGTCTGCGGCGCTGCTCCTCGGCGTGCTCCCGGCGGAGCGGCTGCCGCAGCCCATCGGCTGGGCCCGGGACCTGCTGCCCTCGACGTACGGCGTGGAGGCCCTGGCCCGCACCTTCGACCGCCGTCCCGACTGGGCGGCCGTCGCCCTCGACCTCGCCGTGTGCGGGGTGGTCGGGGTGGTCTCCCTGGCCCTCGCCACCTGGGCGTACCGGCGGGCAGCCGTCCGCTGAGGCGGGCCACGGACACACCTGGCACGATGGCGGGGTGACCGCACCCCTGACTCCGCCTCACCAGCCACCGCCGCACGACCCCGACTGGCCCCCGCCGCCCCCGCCGATGCTCGGCCCGGCCGGGGACCCGATCACGGCGGCCGAGGTCCTTCAGGGTGTCCTGGTGACCCTCGTCTCGGCGGTCGCCGGGGCGGTGCTCGGAGTGCTGTGGCTGAACCTGGCCCCGCGGATCCTGCTCATCTCGGACGGCAAGGGCGTCTACCTCCGCAACTCGGAGGGGGAGGCGGCGATCGGCTCGGACGGAACGTTTGTCCTGCTCGCGCTGGCCTTCGGCGCGGTCGCCGCGCTCGTCGTCTTCCTCGCGCGCCGCAAGGGCGGCGTCCCGCTGGTGCTCGGCCTCGCGCTGGGCGGCGTGCTGGGCTCACTGCTCGCCTGGGGCCTCGGGACGTACTTCGGCCCGACGAGCGACGTCGTCGCCCACGCGAAGGCGGTCGGCCCCAACGTCGCCTTCGAGGCGCCGCTCGAACTGAACCTGGGGGCCGCCGCGATGCTGGCCTGGCCGCTCGCCGCGATGATCGTGCACCTGGCGCTCACCGCCCTCTTCGGCCCGCGCGACCAGGAACCCGGACCGTGGGACCAGCCGAAGGCGTACACCCAGGGGCCGGGCCGGAGCTGACGGCCCCGGCTCCCACGGCGGCCCCGGCTCCCACGGCGACCGCGCCGCCCGACGGACGCGGCCGACCGGCAGGCGCGTCCGACCGCCAGGCGGGTCCTGATCGTCAGGCACTTCCGACCGTCAGGCGCGGCCGATCGGGGCCACGACCGCCGACGTGAGGGCGGCCAGATCCGCGGGGGAGAGCTCCACCTCGAGGCCGCGCCGGCCCGCCGAGATGCAGATGGACGCGTGGTCCGAGGCCGAGGCGTCGAGGACCGTACGGAGCCGCTTGCGCTGGCCCAGCGGGGAGATGCCGCCCCGCACATAGCCCGTGGTGCGCTCGGCCGCCGCCGGGTCCGCCATCGCCGCGCGCTTGCCGCCGACCGCCGAGGCCAGGGCCTTCAGATCGAGCTGGCCGGCGACCGGGACCACCGCGACCGTCAGCTCGCCGTCGACGTCCGCCACCAGGGTCTTGAAGACCCGGTCCGGGGAGACGCCGAGGGCCTCGGCCGCCTCCTCGCCGTACGAGGGGGAGGCCGGGTCGTGCTCGTACGCGTGCAGGGTGAACGGGGTGCCGGCCGCCGTCAGGGCCACCGTCGCAGGGGTGCCTCCGCCGTTCTTCTTCTGCTTCTTCGCCACGCGCGCGCTCTTCCTCAGTTCGGGTACGTCGGGGCCTGCGTCAGGTCCACCACCGGCAGCGACGGCAGATGCCGGAGGACCGCCGTCTCCGCGCGCAGCAGCGTCAGCTCCTCGCGCAGCCGGGTCGCCGTGTCCGGGGCCTGGAGCAGCCGCTGCTTCGACGGCGTGTCCAGCACCGCCGCAGCCGCGACCAGGTACGAGACCACCGAGGGGTCGTCCGGCAGCTCGCTCGTGGTCAGCGAGCGCTCGCGCGCCCCGGCCAGCCGCTTCTGGTAGCTGCGGAAGGCCCGCAGCACCCCCTCGGAGAGGCTGCCGGCCTCCTCGCCCTGCTCCTCCGGGATCTCCTCGACCTCGGCGACCAGGAACGGCCCGCTCGCGTCGACGGACAGCAGCTTCACCCGGGTCGTGCCGGTGGCCGTCACCTCGAAGCTGCCGTCGGCGCGCTCGCGGATCTGCACCGCGTCGGCGACGCAGCCGACCCGGTGGAAGGACTGGATGGGGTCGGAGCCGAAGCCCGCGGCCGGGCCCTTCTCCGGCAGCGCCGTCTGGTCGGGCATGCCGGGGGCCGTCGGGGCGACCTCGCGGCCGTCGCGGATGGCGACGACGGCGAAGCGGCGCGGCTCCGAGTCGTCGATCGTGAGCAGCTCGCGCATCATGGCGCGATAACGCTCCTCGAAGACGTTCAGCGGCAGCACGAGGCCCGGGAACAGCACCGCGTTGAGCGGGAAGAGAGGCAGGCGAGCGGTGGTCACAGCGGTCAGCCTAATGGCCGCCGGGCCCGCCCCGTCCGGCCCGTCCCTCTCCGGTGTCCCAGAGAGGGGTACGGCGGGCCAGTTCGGTCCTGACCGTGTCCCGCGCGGCGAGGAACCGGAGCAGGGGGTCCCCCCTGCTCGAGCGGAGCCGAGAGCTCGGGGGAGGATCCTCCCGCCCGGCACCCCGCGCGGCTCCCCACGGGAAGGAGGTCGCGTGGACCCCGATCCGGCCGAACTCCGCCCGCGCCTCCGCCCACCGCCCCCGCTCCACCAGTACGTACGCCAGCAGGTTGCGGACCTCGGCGGGCCACGGGTCGCCCGTCGGGAAGACCGCCGACAGGGCCAGGGCCCGGTCCGCCGCCCGGTCGATCCGCGCCTCCGGCACGGACGGGTCCCGGTCCGGCGCCACCCGGAGCCGGTCGTAGGCGGCGCGGACCGGCAGCGCCCGTACGAGCGAGTCCGGGGCGGCGTCGTCGGCCGCCTGCTCGGCGAAGTCGAAGGCGGCCCGGTGCGAGCCGTACCACTGCGCCGACAGGTACTTGAGCGCCGCGACATGGCAGCCGTAGTGGTGCGGGGAGCGGCGCACCGCCTGCTCCCAGAGCGACTCGAAGGCGGCGGGCCCGGCGTGCGCCCCGCGCGCGTGGTCCAGGGCGAGCCGCCACGGCACCGGGTCGTGCGGCGCCTCCTCGGCCATCGCCTGGATCAGCGGCGTGAGTTCGCGCAGCCGCTCGGCCCGCGCGGGCGACTCCCAGGCCCGGCGGACGGCGAGCTGCGCGGTGACGAGCAGGGCGTCGGGATCGCGGGGCGCGGCGGAGAGCCAGTGGGTCAGCCAGTCGTCCCTGCTGTACGCGAAGGTGGCGAGCCGGGTGACGTAACGGTCGCGGTCCTCCCACTCGCCGGCGTCCCGGGTGGTGGCGAGCAGCTTCGCCGCGGGCTCCGGGTCGGCGAGGGCGGCGGCGACCAGGGCGGGGGCGAGCCGCTCGTCCGGGGCGTCGAGCAGCACGTCGTCGTCCGGCACGAACCCGGCGGCGAGCCGCGGGGTGTGCCGGGCCGAACGAACGGCGCCTCTCAGGGCACGGAGCAAGGACATGGTGCGACGTATTCTCTCCCGACCCCCGCCTCCGCGGCAGCCGGTCTCACGGCCCGCTCACCAAACCTTCGCCGCAGCCCGCCGCTTACACCAATCCTCCGCCGCGCCGCCTCACCCCCTGCTCAGCAGCCGGGTCGCTCCCGCCGCCACCGTCGTCGCCAGGATCCAGCCCAGCAGGATCAGCACCGCCGCCGCCCACTGCCATGTCCCCTCCAGGCGCCAGTAGCCGTCCTGGCCGAGATTGATCACCGGGAGCAGCAGATCGAGCGCGTACAGCGGACCGTTCCACTCGGGAGCCTCCTCCGCCTTCAGCGGTGTCGGGCGGTAGTGGGAGAAGGCCACCGTGCCCGCCGCCCACAGGACCGCCATCCACAGTGCGGCCCGGCCCGGCCGGTAGCCGTAGGCCACGGTCCAGTCCTGGAGGT
The DNA here is from genome assembly GCF_014451325.2 of Streptomyces sp. CB02980. GTDB lineage: Bacteria > Actinomycetota > Actinomycetes > Streptomycetales > Streptomycetaceae > Streptomyces. Next base: position 28,684 of record NZ_JACSCH020000009.1, read on the forward strand.
AGCCCCAGAGCTTCCCCGCCACCGGCAGGGTCTCGCGTCTGCGCCGCTGCTTGGCCAGCAGCACCTCGCGGGCGTCGGCGTCCTCCCCGCTGCTGCGCAGGACGGTCGCCAGGCGTTCGTACGGCTCGGGGGCGTACTCCGGGGTCGCCGCCGCCACCCACTCCAGGCGCCGGGCCAGCGGGAAGTGCCCGTACGGGACGAGGTTCTCGTAGGCGAAGCCGCCCATCGCGAGCCCGCCGGGCCCCGGCCAGCTGGTCGACAGGTCGATCAGGGTGACGACCTTCGCGCCGTTGAGCACGACGCGGCCCTCCTCCGGCCGCTCGCCGTTGAACCGGAGCTCCGGGGTGACGATCCGCCGCAGCGAGACCTCCTCCCGGCGCGCCCCGCTCAGCAGGAACCGGGCGTGGTGCAGGTCCACCGCGTCACCGAAGCGGCCGTCGTCGAGCCGCACCCCGCCGTGGAACTCGACCGGCTTGCGGTGGGCGCCCTGGGCGGGCGTCACCCCGTACGGCGGGGTGGCCGTCGAGTTGCCCGTGCTCCCCGCGGTGCCCGACTCCTCGTACACCCAGGCCGCGTTCAGATAGAGCGAGCGCTCCACCGTCAGCTGCGGCGCGTTGAGCGCGCGGCGGCCCTGCGCGCCGCGCAGCACACTGCCCCGCAGGCTGAGCGACACGCCGACCTTCGCCCCGCGCAGGCTCAGCTCCCCGTGCGTCTCGATCAGCTCGGCCTGGAGGTCCTGGGCGACCACCAGGCCGTCCGCGGTGATGGCCCGGCCGCGCCGGTCCGGCCACACCTGGATCTGGTTGACGAGCAGGTCCGTGCCGATCTGCGCGTCGGTGAGCCGGATGCCCCACCGCACCCGGCAGCGCGGCAGGTGCAGGTCCCCCTCGGTGTGCAGCCGGGCCGCCTCCAGGCGCGGCAGCGCGCACTCGACCATCCGCAGCGTGCCGAACCGGGCCTCCGGCAGCACCACCTCGCCGTCGAAGCGGCAGCCGTGCAGCTCCACGTACGGCCCTATCGTCCCGCCCGCCAGGTTCAGCACGCCGGTGATCCGCACGCCGCGCAGCTTCAGCGCGGCCACCCGTCCGGACCGGGCCGGCGGCCCGGCGAGCAGCAGCAGCGCCACCACATCGGCGCGGACGCTCCGCTCCTCCCCCCAGTCCCTCCCCCCGAAGGGGTCGTCCCGCTCCGCGATCCCCTCCGTCAGATCGCACGTCCTGCCGACGACGAACGCCCGCCACACGGCCCGCTCCGGGCCCGTGAGTCCGTCCGGCATCCCGTCCTCGTGCGGCTCGGTCACTGCCGCCCCCCTCGCTTTCCACGATCCGCTCGCACGATTCCGCGATTCCGGTTTCGATCGTTTTCCGGGGTCCCGTGGATTCGTACAGCCGTTCTTCCCGCTGAGTGACGGGCTGAACGCTAACGGTCAGGAGTGGCGACAAGACGCCAGTGTGGCCCGTATCAGCCATTGATACGGGCGACCGGCGCTGTGGGCCGTCTGCGAGAATTGACCCGTGATCTCTCGAATCGATCTGCGCGGCGAGACCCTCCCCGAGGGTTCCGCCCTGCGCGACCTGCTGCCCCGTGCCGAGTTCGACGTGGAAGCCGCCCTGGAGACAGTGCGGCCGATCTGCGAGGACGTCAGGCATCATGGCGCGGCCGCGGTGATCGACTACGGGGAGAAATTCGACGGCGTCCGCGTTCCGGGCCTGCGCGTCCCCGCCGAGGCGATCGCCCGCGCCCTCGACGAGCTCGACCCGGCCGTCCGCGCCGCACTCGAGGAGTCCATCCGGCGCGCCCGCCTCGTCCACCACGAGCAGCGCCGCACCACCCACACCACCCAGGTCGTCCCCGGCGGCACGGTCACCGAGAAGTGGATCCCGGTCGAGCGCGTCGGTCTGTACGTGCCGGGCGGCCGAGCCGTCTACCCGTCCTCCGTCGTGATGAACGTCGTCCCGGCCCAGGAGGCCGGCGTCGAGAGCCTGGCCGTCGCCTCGCCCCCGCAGAAGGATTTCGGCGGGCTTCCGCACCCGACGATCCTCGCCGCCTGCGCCCTGCTCGGGGTCGACGAGGTGTACGCCGCCGGCGGCGCCCAGGCCATCGCCATGTTCGCGTACGGCACGGAGGGGACGGCCGGCGAGCCCGGCTGCGCCCCCGTCAACCTCGTGACCGGCCCCGGCAACATCTACGTGGCCGCCGCCAAGCGGCTCCTCAAGGGCCGGATCGGCATCGACGCCGAGGCCGGCCCGACGGAGATCGCGATCCTCGCGGACTCCACCGCCGACCCCGTGCACGTCGCCGCCGACCTCATCAGCCAGGCCGAGCACGACCCGATGGCCGCCTCCGTCCTCGTCACCGACTCGGACGAGCTGGCCGCCGCCACCGAGGCCGAACTGAAGACCCAGGTCGCCGCCTCCAAGCACGTCGACGACCGGATCGTCCCGGCCCTGGCGGGACGCCAGTCCGCGATCGTCCTCGTCCGCGACCTGGCCGACGGCCTCAAGGTCGTCGACGCGTACGGCGCCGAGCACCTGGAGATCCAGACCCGCGACGCCGCGGCCGTCGCCGACCGCGTCCGCAACGCCGGCGCGATCTTCGTCGGCCCCTGGGCGCCCGTCTCCCTCGGCGACTACTGCGCGGGCTCCAACCACGTCCTGCCCACCGGCGGCTGCGCCTGCCACTCCTCGGGCCTCTCCGTGCAGTCGTTCCTGCGCGGGGTGCACATCGTGGACTACACGCGCGACGCGCTCGCCGACGTCGCCCACCACGTGGTGACCCTGGCCGAGGCGGAGGACCTCCCGGCCCACGGCGCTGCGATCAAGGCAAGGTTCGGATGGAAGGTGCCGGAGACCAAGTGACCGGAATCAGCGATCGATCCCCCTGGGACGAGCTCCCCGTCCGGGACGAGCTGAAGGGCAAGTCCCCCTACGGAGCGCCCCAGCTCGACGTCCCCGTCCAGCTGAACACCAACGAGAACCCGTACCCGCTGCCCGAGCCGCTCGTCGCGCGCATCGCGGAGCGCGTCGCCGAGGCCGCCCGTACCCTCAACCGCTACCCCGACCGGGACGTGGTCGAGCTCCGCACCGAGCTCGCCCGCTACCTCACCCGGACCGGCGGGCACCCGGTCGCCGCCGAGAACGTCTGGGCGGCCAACGGGTCCAACGAGGTCCTCCAGCAGCTGCTGCAGACCTTCGGCGGCCCGGGCCGTACCGCGATCGGCTTCGAGCCCTCGTACTCGATGCACGCCCTGATCGCCCGCGGCACCGGCACCGGCTGGATCTCCGGTCCGCGCAAAGAGGACTTCACCATCGACGTGGCGGCGGCCGTCGCGGCGATCGCCGAGAACGCGCCGGACGTCGTGTTCATCGCCTCGCCCAACAACCCCACCGGCACCGCCGTCGAGGCCGACACCGTCCTCGCCCTGTACGAGGCGGCCCAGGCGGCCAAGCCCTCGATGGTGATCATCGACGAGGCGTACGTGGAGTTCAGCCACCGGGAATCGCTGCTGCCCCTCATCGAGGGCCGCCCGAACCTGGTGGTCTCCCGGACCATGTCCAAGGCCTTCGGCGCCGCCGGACTGCGGCTCGGCTACCTCGCCGCCCACCCGGCCGTGGTCGACGCCGTCCAGCTGGTCCGGCTCCCTTACCACCTCTCCGCCGTCACCCAGGCGACCGCGCTCGCCGCCCTGGAGCACACCGACACCCTCCTCGGGTACGTCGAGCAGCTCAAGGCCGAGCGCGACCGGCTCGTCACCGAGCTGCGCGGGATCGGCTACGAGGTCACCGATTCGGACGCCAACTTCGTGCAGTTCGGGAAGTTCCCCGACACGCACGCGGCCTGGCAGCGGATCCTCGACCGGGGCGTCCTGGTCCGGGACAACGGCGTACCGGGATGGCTGCGGGTCACCGCCGGCACCCCCGAAGAGAACGACGCGTTCCTCGACGCGGTTCGTGAATTGATGAAGGAGCAGGAGCGATGAGCCGCGTAGGCCGCGTAGAGCGCACCACCAAGGAGACCTCCGTCGTCGTCGAGATCGACCTCGACGGCACCGGAAAGGTCGACGTGTCGACCGGGGTCGGGTTCTACGACCACATGCTCGACCAGCTCGGCCGGCACGGTCTGTTCGACCTCACCGTCAAGACCGACGGCGACCTGCACATCGACTCGCACCACACCATCGAGGACACCGCCCTCGCCCTCGGCGCCGCCTTCAAGCAGGCCCTCGGCGACAAGGTCGGCATCTACCGCTTCGGCAACTGCACCGTCCCGCTGGACGAGTCGCTCGCCCAGGTGACCGTCGACCTCTCCGGCCGCCCGTACCTCGTGCACACCGAGCCCGAGAACATGGCGCCGATGATCGGCTCGTACGACACGACGATGACCCGGCACATCTTCGAGTCCTTCGTCGCCCAGGCCCAGATCGCGCTGCACATCCACGTGCCGTACGGGCGCAACGCCCACCACATCGTGGAGTGCCAGTTCAAGGCGTTCGCCCGCGCCCTCCGCTATGCCTCCGAGCGCGACCCGCGCGCCGCCGGAATCCTCCCCTCCACGAAGGGCGCGCTCTAAACGTGAACGGCCTCTCCACCATCCTCATCGTCGTCGGGCTGTTCCTGCTCGGCGGCATCTACTCCTTCGTCAAGCAGCAGATGCCCAAGGGCCTCATCGCGCTCGTCGCCTTCGGCGCCGCGATGTGTCTCGTCGCCGGTGTGCTGCGGCTGGACGTGTGGGCATGACCGCGAGCACCCCCAGGAAGGTCGTCGTCTTCGACTACGGCTTCGGCAACGTGCGCTCGGCCGAGCGCGCCCTCGCCCGGGTCGGCGCCGACGTCGAGATCACCCGCGACTACGACACCGCGATGAACGCCGACGGACTCCTCGTCCCCGGCGTCGGCGCCTTCTCCGCCTGCATGCAGGGGCTGAAGGACGCGCGCGGCGACTGGATCGTCGGCCGCCGGCTCTCCGGCGGCCGCCCGGTCATGGGCATCTGCGTCGGCATGCAGATCCTCTTCGCCCACGGCTTCGAGCACGGCGTGGAGAGCGAGGGCCTCGACGAGTGGCCCGGTACGGTCGAGCCGTTGAACGCCCCCGTCGTCCCCCACATGGGCTGGAACACGGTCGACGCGCCGCAGGACACCGAGATGTTCGCGGAACTCGACGCCGACGCCCGGTTCTACTTCGTGCACTCCTACGCGGTGCGCGAGTGGACCCTCGAGGTCGGCAACAAGAACATCCGCGCCCCCAAGGTCACCTGGGCCACCCACGGCGAGCCCTTCGTCGCGGCCGTCGAGAACGGCGCCCTGTGGGCCACCCAGTTCCACCCCGAGAAGTCCGGCGACGCCGGAGCCCAGCTCCTCACCAATTGGATCGAGACCCTCTGATCATGGCTCAGAAGCTTGAACTCCTCCCCGCCGTCGACGTCCGCGACGGTCAGGCCGTCCGCCTCGTGCACGGCGAGTCCGGCAGCGAGACCTCCTACGGCTCTCCGCTCCAGGCGGCCCTCGCCTGGCAGAGCTCGGGCGCCGAGTGGCTGCACCTGGTCGACCTCGACGCCGCCTTCGGCACCGGTGACAACCGGCAGCTGATCGCCGAGGTCGCCCAGGCCATGGACATCAAGGTCGAGCTCTCCGGCGGCATCCGCGACGACGCCTCGCTCGCCGCCGCCCTCGCCACCGGCTGCACCCGCGTCAACCTCGGCACCGCCGCCCTGGAGACCCCCGAGTGGGTCGCCAAGGTCATCGCCGAGCACGGCGACAAGATCGCCGTCGGCCTCGACGTCCGCGGCACGACCCTGCGCGGCCGCGGCTGGACCCGCGACGGCGGCGACCTCTACGAGACGCTCGCCCGCCTCGACTCCGAGGGCTGCTCCCGCTACGTCGTCACCGACATCGCCAAGGACGGCACCCTCCAGGGACCCAACCTGGAGCTCCTGAAGAACGTCTGCGCGGCCACCGACAAGCCCGTCGTCGCCTCCGGCGGCGTGTCGTCCCTGGACGACCTGCGGGCCCTGTCCGGCCTGGTGCCGCTCGGCGTCGAGGGCGCGATCGTCGGCAAGGCGCTGTACGCCAAGGCGTTCACCCTCGAAGAGGCGCTGGAGGCGGTGGCTTCCGCATGACCGACGGCGTGAAGAAGGTCGTCACCGGCGCCCCCTGGGAGGAGCAGTTCGGCTACTCCCGCGCGGTGGAGCTGCCGAACGGCCTGGTCCTCGTCGCCGGCTGTACGTCGGTGGTCGGCGGCCAGATCGCCGGCGGAGGCCCGTACGACCAGACGGTGAACTCCTTCAACGTGGCCTTCGCCGCCCTGAAGCAGCTCGGTCTGGGCCCGGAGGACGTCGTCCGCACCCGGATGTACATCACCCACGCCCGGGACGTGGACGAGGTCGGCCGCGCCCACAAGGAGCTGTTCGACGCCGTCCGCCCGGCGGCTTCGATGATCATCGTCTCCGGCTTCGTCGACCCCAGCCTGGTCGTCGAGGTCGAGGTCGAGGCATTCCGCCCAGAGGGACAGACGGGCGGTGCGGCATGAGCCTCGCCGTACGCGTGATCCCCTGCCTGGACGTGGACAACGGCCGGGTCGTCAAGGGCGTCAACTTCCAGAACCTGCGGGACGCGGGCGACCCCGTCGAGATGGCCAAGCTGTACGACGCCGAGGGCGCCGACGAGCTGACCTTTCTCGACATCACCGCCTCCTCGGGCAACCGGGAGACCACCTACGACGTGGTGCGCCGCACCGCCGAGCAGGTCTTCATCCCGCTCACGGTCGGCGGCGGAGTCCGCGCGGCCGAGGACGTCGACAAGCTGCTGCGGGCCGGCGCCGACAAGGTGGGCGTCAACACCGCCGCCATCGCACGTCCCGAGCTGATCCAGGAGATCGCGGAGCGCTTCGGCCGCCAGGTGCTCGTCCTGTCGGTCGACGCCCGGCGGACGGCCTCGGGCTCCTTCGAGGTGACGACGCACGGCGGCCGCAAGGGCACCGGCATCGACGCCGTCGAGTGGGCGCACCGGGCCGCCGAGCTGGGTGCGGGCGAGATCCTGCTCAACTCGATGGACGCGGACGGCACCAAGGACGGCTACGACACGGAGATGATCGCGGCCGTGCGCAAGCACGTGACCGTGCCGGTGATCGCGAGCGGGGGAGCGGGCAAGCTCGCCGACTTCCCGCCGGCGGTGGCGGCGGGCGCGGACGCGGTGCTCGCGGCCTCCGTCTTCCACTTCGGTGATCTGCGGATCTCCCAGGTCAAGGACGAGCTGCGGGCGGCGGGCCACGCGGTCCGCTGACCCGGCGCTCCGCTCTGGGGGAGGGCTCCTTCGGGGGCCCTTCTTCTTCCCCGAACGTGCAGGATTATTTGTGCAATTCTCATTGCGCAAGTTTTCTTTCGTATCTAGGGTCGGTGGCATGACCTCGCCGGAGAACCGCCGGATCACCGATCTCGGCACCTTGAAAGCCATCTCGCACCCGCTGCGGATGCGCCTCTACCGCGCCCTCTTCGTGGCCCGCACCGCCACCGCGTCCCAGCTCGCCGACCAGGTCGACGAGGCGGTCTCGCTGGTCAGCTACCACCTGCGCAAGCTCGCCGAGCACGGCCTCATCGAGGAGGCCGAGACCCAGTCGACGGACGGCCGGGAGAGGTGGTGGCAGCCGAGCTCGTACGGCTTCAGCATCCACGACGAGGACCTCCGCGACGCCCCCGAGCTCGCCGCCGCGAGCGCCGCCTTCGGCCGTACGGTCGACGAGCAGCGCACCCAGATGTACGCCCGCTTCCTCGACGAGCGGCACACCTGGTCCGACACGTGGCGCTCCGCGTCCCTCAGCTCCGAGTGGCTGCCCCGCCTCACCGCCGACGAGCTCGCCGCCCTCGGCGCCGAACTCGACGCCGTGCTGCGCAAGTACGACCAGCAGGCCCGCGCCGCCGAGGCCGCCGGTGACAACGAGGGCCGCGAGAACATCGCCATCCACCTCAACGGCTTCCCCTACCGCTCATGACCGCCACCGCCACCGTCCCCGCCGCGGCGCCCGCCGCCGTCGAGCGGCCCGCCCACCGCGACCCCCAGGTCCTGCGCTGGCTCGGCGCCTACACCGCCTCCACCCTCGGCGACAGCGTCTACCACCTCGCCCTCTCCTGGGCCGCCGTCCGCGGCGGCACCCCGGCCGAGGCGGGACTCGTCATGGCCGTCAGCGCCGTACCGCGCGCCCTGCTCATGCTCGGCGGGGGAGTGGTCGCCGACCGCTTCGGCCCGCGCCGGGTCGTCATCGCCTCCGACACCGTCCGCTGCCTCGTCGTCCTCGGCGTCGCCGCGCTCGTCCTCGTCACCTCGCCCACCCTCTGGATGCTGGCCGGCGTCGCCCTCGTCTTCGGCATCGTCGACGCGCTCTTCATGCCCGCCGTCGGCGCCCTGCCGCCCCGGATCGCCCCGCACGACCAGCTCACACGCGTCCAGGGCATGCGCGGCCTCGCCTACCGTTCGGGAGCCGTCATCGGCGCCCCGCTCGGCGGCCTGGCGGTCGCCCTCGGCGGGCCGGGCGTCGCCTTCGCCGTGGCCGGAGCGCTCTTCGCCCTCTCCCTGCCCCTGCTGCTCGCCCTCCGGATCCGCCCGCTCACCGGAGAGGCCCGGAAGCAGAACGGCACCGCGTTCGGCGACCTCGTGGACGGACTGCGCTATCTGCGCGGCCACCGGGTCCTCGGGCCGCTCATGATCGTCATAGCCCTCAGCGACCTCGGCTTCGTCGGCCCGCTCAACGTCGGCCTCGTGCTCCTCTCCGACCAGCGCGGCTGGGGAGCCTCCGGCATCGGCTGGGTCCTCGCCGGCTTCGGCGTCGGCGCCGGCAGCGCCTCGCTGCTGCTCAGCGTCAAGGGGCGGGTGCCGCGCGCCGGAGCCGTCCTCGGCTGGACCATGACCGTCGGCGCCGTCTCGATCGGCGCGCTCGCCTTCGTCCCGCAGCTGCCCCTGGCCGTGGTCGTCGCCCTCTCCATCGGCCTGTTCGCCGGCCTCTCCGGAGCGCTCTGCGGGGCCCTTGTCCAGACCGAGTGCGACCCCGCCTACCTCGGCCGCGTCTCGGCCGTCTCCAGCCTGGTGAGCCTGGGCCTCGCCCCGCTCAGCTTCCCGCTCACGGGCGCCGCGATCGGCCTGTGGGGCGTCGGCCCGGTCTTCACCGTCAGCGCGGCGGTCTGCGCGCTCGCGGGCGTCTACGGCCTCTCGGTCAGGGCCGTACGCCGGGCGGAGCTGCCCGGCTAGCACCGTTCGGGCGGAGCAGAGGGCGGGGCCGCAGCGGCGGCGCCGAGAGGGCGGCCCCCGCCTCCTCCCTCAGAGCCCCAGCTGCTTCGTCTCCCGCAGCCGCTCGATCGCCTCGGGCTCCCCGTCCAGCTCCACCTTGGCCGAGTCCTGGCGGCCGAACAGGTACATCGTCAGCTCGCCCGGCTCCCCGGAGACCGTCACCACCGGGGTGCCCCGGTGCGCCACCGCCGTCTGGCCGTTCGGGCGGCGCAGCACCAGGCCCACCGGGACCTTCCGGCCCAGCAGGCGGGCGCCGCGCTCCAGGCGGGACCAGAGGGCGTCGGCGAAGACCGGGTCGAGCTCCCGCGCCGACCACTCGGGCTGGGCACGGCGCACGTCCTCGGCGTGGACATAGAACTCGACGATGTTCGCCCCCTCGTCCACCTGCTTGATGGTGAACGGCGAGAACCGCGGCGGTCCGTTCCGGATGAGCTGGATCAGCTCCTCGTACGGCTTGTCGGCGAACTCCGCCTGCACCCGCTCCTGCCGGTCCTTCAGCGCCGGTACGAGCGCACCCGCCGCCGCGTCCGGGCGCCGCTCCCGCACCACCACATGGGCCGCGAGATCCCGGGTCCGCCAGCCCTCGCAGAGCGTCGGCGCTTCGGGGCCCGCCGCCTCCAACAGGTCGGCGAGCAGAAGGCGTTCACGTTTGGCATGGGTCGACATGACTGCCAGCGTACGGCGGGTGCCGCCGGTCCGCCCAGTGGACGCCCCGCCGGACACCACCCCGGGGCGCGGCACAATGGCGCCATGAGCAGCACGCCCCGGACCCCCAGCGACCTCGACCCGGCCATCGCCGCGCGCCTCAAGCGCGGCCCGGACGGACTCGTCCCCGCCATCGCCCAGCAGTACGACACCGGCGAGGTGCTGATGCTCGGCTGGATGGACGACGAGGCCCTCCACCGCACCCTCACCACCGGCCGCTGCACCTACTGGTCCCGCAGCCGCCAGGAGTACTGGGTCAAGGGCGACACCTCCGGCCACGTCCAGCACGTCAGGTCCGTCGCCCTCGACTGCGACGCCGACACCGTCCTCGTCAGGGTCGACCAGGTCGGCGCCGCCTGCCACACCGGCGCCCGGACCTGCTTCGACGCCGATGTGCTCCCCGTATCCGGGTCCGACGCGGACCCCGTATCCGAGTAGGGTCTGGCGCCATGGATCTCGACACCTTCCGCAAGCTGGCGGCCGACCGCCGCGTCATCCCCGTCAGCCGCCGGCTGCTCGCGGACGGCGACACCCCGGTCGGGCTCTACCGCAAGCTCGCCGCCGAACGGCCCGGCACCTTCCTCCTCGAATCCGCGGAGAACGGCCGCAGCTGGTCCCGGTACTCCTTCATCGGCGTCCGCAGCGACGCCACCCTGACGGTGAAGGACGGCGAGGCCCACTGGCTGGGCACCCCGCCCGTCGGCGTCCCCACCGACGGCGACCCGCTCCAGGCGCTGCGCGCCACCGTCGAGACCCTCCACACCCCCCGCGACCTCGACAGGGTGCTCGGTGGCGGTCTGCCGCCGTTCACCGGCGGCATGGTCGGCTACCTCGGCTACGACATCGTCCGCCGCCTGGAGAAGATCGGCGACTCCACCCGGGACGACCTCGAACTCCCCGAGCTGACCATGCTCCTCACCAGCGACCTCGCGGTCCTCGACCACTGGGACGGCTCGGTCCTGCTGATTGCCAACGCGATCAACCACAACGACCTGGAGACCGGCATCGAGGAGGCCTACGCGCACGCCGTCGCCCGCCTCGACGCCATGGAGGCCGACCTGGCCCGCCCGGTCGCCACCGCTCCCACCGCCCTGCCCGCCTCCGAGCTCCCCGAGTTCTCCGCGCTCTGGGGCGGACCGGCCTACCAGGACGCCGTCGAGGACATCAAGGAGCGCATCCGGGCCGGCGAGGCCTTCCAGGTCGTGCCCTCGCAGCGCTTCGAGACCGCCTGCACCGCCTCCGCGCTCGATGTCTACCGGGTCCTGCGGGCCACCAACCCGTCCCCGTACATGTACCTCTTCCGCTTCGAGAACGGCTTCGACGTCGTCGGATCCAGCCCCGAGGCCCTCGTCAAGGTCGAGGACGGCCACGCGCTGCTCCACCCCATCGCCGGCACCAGGCACCGCGGCGCCACCCCGCAGGAGGACCACGACCTCGCCGAGGAACTGCTCGCCGACCCCAAGGAGCGCGCCGAGCACCTCATGCTCGTCGACCTCGGCCGCAACGACCTCGGCCGCGTCTGCGCGCCCGGCTCCGTCGAGGTCGTCGACTTCATGTCCGTCGAGCGCTACTCGCACGTCATGCACATCGTCTCCACCGTGACCGGCGAGGTCGCCGAGGGCAGGACCGCCTTCGACGTCCTCACCGCCTGCTTCCCGGCCGGCACGCTCTCCGGCGCGCCCAAGCCCCGCGCGATGCAGATCATCGAGGAGCTCGAACCCTCCCGACGCGGCCTGTACGGCGGATGTGTCGGTTATCTCGATTTCGCCGGCGACGCGGACACGGCCATCGCCATCCGTACCGCCCTGCTCCGCGACGGAACCGCGTATGTGCAGGCCGGAGCGGGTGTCGTCGCCGACTCCGATCCCGTCGCCGAGGACAACGAGTGCCGGAACAAGGCCGCGGCCGTCCTCCGCGCCGTCCACACCGCCAACCGGATGAACGGCGCCTGACCGCGTAGGGGATAGTGGGGTACGTGAGTGCCGTACCCGTACCCCAGCCCCGGGCCGCCCGCGCGGCCGTCCCCGGCGGCGGCCGCCGCAGCCTGGCCGCGGCCCTCCTCCTCGGTGCCCTCGGCGCCACCGTCGTCCTGCTCTCCGCGGGCCAGATCTGGGCGGAGGGCACCGCGTCCGTCGGCGGTGGCAGCGTCCCCGTCGAGGCCGACGGCGGCACCGTCACCGGTGTGCCGACCGCCCTCGCGATCGTCGGCCTCGCCGCGCTCTTCGCCGTGTTCGCCGTCCGCCGCACCGGCCGCACCCTCGTCGCCGCGCTCCTCGCGCTCAGCGGCGCGGGCGCCGCGCTCGCCGCGGTCCTCGGCGCCTCCGACAGCGCCGCCCTGGACGCCGAGGCCGCCCGCATCAGCGGAGACACCGCCGCCGCCGTGGCCGGCCTGAGCCACACCGTCTGGCCGTACGTGACCGCCGCGGGCGCCGTCCTGATCCTGCTCGCCGGCCTCTTCGCGCTGCGCTTCGGCAAGAGCTGGCCCGCGATGGGCGGCCGCTACGAGCGCACCGGCACCCCCCGGGCCGCCCGCAAGGCCCCCACGGCCGACCCCGACCGGCCCGAGGACCTGTGGAAGGCCCTGGACCGCGGCGAGGACCCCACGCACGGGGCGTGACGGGGCCGCCCACGGTGCCCCACGGCACCGCAGAGGCTCACCCGACCGCGACGCGTGATCGTCCCGGTACCCCCGATTCACCCTCGCGCGCCCGCGTGCGGGACAATGAGCGCCGAGAGTCCGCGCACGCGAGACCTCACCATCGAGCAACTGCAACGAGGAGCAACTCATGGCGGGCAGCGCCCACGGACACACCCCGGCCGCCTGGACCGGTGTCATCATCTCCTTCATCGGCTTCTGCATCGCCGGAGTCTTCATGGTGGCCGCCAACCTGCCCGGTTTCTGGGCCGGCATGGGTGTCATCGTGCTCGGCGGCATCGTCGGCGGCGCGATGAAGGCCGCGGGCCTCGGCATGCCGAAGGAGTCGGCGGCCGTCGTCGCCGCCCGCGAGACCGCGACCGCGCAGGCCCGTTCCTGACGCGCCACGACACATCCGAGAGCGCAGTCCGGCCGTGCCGGGCTGCGCTCTCGCGCGTCCGGGGCGAGAATCACCGGGTGGACCCGCAGCCGACGGCCGGAGCCGTGACCGACGCATCAAGCACCCGACCGGGTGAACCTGTGGCACCGGCCGAACCGGCGCGCCAGGAGGCTCCCGGGGCACTGGGGGCGCCACCCGTCACGCCCCCGCACGCGCATGCGCCAGCGGGGGCCGGGGACGGGGACGTCACGCCTCCGCACGCGCCCGCGTGGCCGGGTGGAGGGCCCGTGGCGCCGCCGGGCGCCTGGGGGCCAGGCGGGCCCGGCGGGCCCGTGACGGCACCGCCACCCCCACCGGCCCGGTCGCTCGCGCGGCGGCTGCTCGCGCCCGTCGCCACGCTCGCCGCCGTGACGGCCGCCTTCGCGTACGTCGGGACCGTCGACCCCAACGAACCCGGGCACTATCCCGTCTGCCCCCTGCTCCGCTTCACCGGCATCTACTGCCCCGGCTGCGGCGGGCTCCGCAGCGCCCACGCCTTCGTCCACGGCGACCTTCCGGCCGCCCTCGGCGCCAACGCCCTCGCCGTCATCGGCTACGGACTCTTCGGCGTCCTCATGGTCCTATGGCTGATTCGTGCCATCCGCGGGGTGCCCATGCGCCTCGCGGTCTCCCCGGTCCTGTGGTGGGGGATCGGGGCCGTCCTCGCCCTCTTCACCCTGGTCCGGAACCTTCCCTTCGGCTCCGCGCTGGCCCCCTGAGGGCCCCGCACGGCGCCGCGGGGACCCCTACAGGAGTCCCAGCAGGTGGGACGCGACTCCGGCCGATGCGAGTCCGGGGCCGTCCTGCGGATAGGATCGATGTGGCTGAACCTGGTTCATCATCACCATCACCGTCCCGGAAGGGGGCCCCTCGCGTGAGTGTGCTCGACGAGATCATCGAAGGCGTACGCGCCGACCTCGCAGAGCGGCAGGCGCGGGTCACCCTCGACGAGCTCAAGGAGCGCGCCGCCAAGGCGCCGCAGGCCAAGGACGGCGTCGCCGCACTGCGCGGCGACGGCGTCAAGGTGATCTGCGAGGTCAAGCGCTCCAGCCCGTCCAAGGGCGCGCTCGCCGCGATCGCCGACCCGGCCGGACTCGCCGCTGACTACGAGGCGGGCGGCGCGGCCGTCATCTCCGTCCTCACCGAGCAGCGCCGCTTCGGCGGCTCGCTCGCGGACCTGGAGGCCGTCCGGGCCAAGGTCGACATCCCGGTCCTGCGCAAGGACTTCATCGTCACCGCGTACCAGCTCTGGGAAGCACGCGCGTACGGAGCGGATCTCGCGCTCCTCATCGTCGCCGCCCTGGACCAGGAGGCCCTGGTCTCCCTCATCGAGCGCGCCGAGTCCATCGGGCTCACCCCGCTCGTCGAGGTCCACGACGAGGACGAGGTCGAGCGCGCCGTCGACGCGGGCGCCCGGATCATCGGCGTCAACGCGCGCAACCTGAAGACCCTCAAGGTCGACCGCTCCACCTTCGAGCGCGTCGCCCCCGAGATCCCCGCGCACATCGTCAAGATCGCCGAGTCCGGCGTCCGCGGCCCGCACGACCTCATCGCCTACGCCAACGCCGGCGCCGACGCGGTCCTGGTCGGCGAGTCGCTCGTCACCGGCCGCGACCCGAAGGCCGCCGTCGCCGACCTGGTCGCCGCCGGCGCCCACCCGGCACTCCGGCACGGCCGGAGCTGACCGCGCCATGACCCGCCGCCGCGCCACGCCGACCCCTCCGGGCACCGCCCGGGGGACCGTCGGCGTGCCCGGCGGCAGGCTGCGCATCGCAGCCGCGTCCGTACCCGCGCCGCACGCCCCGCTGGCCCGGGGCTGCCGTCCGCGTGGCTGCCGCGCGCCCGCCCGCCGTGTCCACGGTCGCCGGGTGCGGTACGTCATCGGGGACGAGCCCGGCCAGGTCAACGGCATGCGATGGCGCCGGCGCCTTGCGCGCACCTCCACGAACTGACGCAGCTGCTCAGCCGCTGAGGCCTTCGGCCCCGTGGCCCCGCCGTTGCCCGGCATCGCAACCCCACCGCCGCGTGGGCACCGCACCTCCGTGTGGGCAATCGTCCCTCCCCCAGACTCCGTCCGGGGGGACCCCCAGGGCGGGACGGGTGGGCACACGGGACGGCGCCCTCGGCGGCGCCTACGCCCCTTGTGCCTGAACCCGCACCCAGTTGTGCGGCGCACACGGGGTGCGGGTTCAGGACGCGAAAGCCTGGGCCCGGCAAGGGGCGCCGTTCCGTTGTGCCCACCCGTTCCTCCCCCAAGGACTTCGTCCAGGGGGGACCCCCAGCGGAACGACTGCCCACAACGGGCGGGGCGAGCGGCCGGAGGCCCATGGCGGGCGGCCCGGCAAGCAGGCGGCCTGCGGGCGTATGCCCGGCCATGGCGTTGGCGGACGGGAGTGGGGTCGTGCGCATACCGTGACCATCGACCGCACGTAAAGAGCACGGGGCACCCGCCCCGCGAGGAGCATCCGCATGTCCAGCGAGTTCTTCATTCCAGACCCGGAGGGTCAGGTCCCCACCCCCGAGGGCTACTTCGGCGCCTACGGCGGCAAGTTCATCCCCGAGGCCCTCGTCGCCGCCGTCGACGAGGTCGCCGCCGAGTACGACAAGGCCAAGTCCGACCCGGAGTTCGCCCGCGAGCTCAACGACCTGATGGTCAACTACACGGGCCGCCCGAGCGCCCTCACCGAGGTGCCCCGGTTCGCCGAGCACGCCGGCGGCGCCCGGATCTTCCTCAAGCGCGAGGACCTGAACCACACCGGCTCGCACAAGATCAACAACGTGCTCGGTCAGGCCCTGCTCACCAAGCGCATGGGCAAGACCCGCGTCATCGCCGAGACCGGCGCCGGTCAGCACGGAGTGGCCACCGCCACCGCCTGTGCCCTCTTCGGCCTCGACTGCACCATCTACATGGGCGAGGTCGACACCCAGCGCCAGGCCCTCAACGTGGCCCGGATGCGGATGCTCGGCGCCGAGGTCGTGGCCGTGAAGTCCGGCAGCCGCACCCTCAAGGACGCCATCAACGAGGCGTTCCGCGACTGGGTCGCCAACGTGGACCGGACGCACTACCTGTTCGGCACCGTGGCGGGCCCGCACCCCTTCCCCGCCATGGTCCGCGACTTCCACCGGGTCATCGGCGTCGAGGCCCGCCGCCAGATCCTGGAGCGCGCCGGCCGCCTCCCCGACGCGGCCATCGCCTGCGTCGGCGGCGGCTCCAACGCCATCGGACTCTTCCACGCCTTCGTCCCCGACGCGGACGTCCGGCTGATCGGCTGCGAGCCGGCCGGCCACGGCGTCGAGACCGGCGAGCACGCGGCCACCCTCACCGCCGGCGAGCCCGGCATCCTGCACGGCTCGCGGTCGTACGTCCTCCAGGACGAGGAGGGCCAGATCACCGAGCCGTACTCGATCTCGGCGGGCCTCGACTACCCGGGCATCGGCCCCGAGCACGCGTACCTGAAGGACAGCGGGCGCGGCGAGTACCGCGCCGTCACCGACGACGCCGCCATGCAGGCGCTGCGGCTGCTCTCCCGTACCGAGGGGATCATCCCGGCGATCGAGTCGGCACACGCCCTCGCGGGGGCCCTGGAGGTCGGCAAGGAGCTCGGCAAGGACGCCCTGCTCCTCGTGAACCTCTCCGGGCGCGGCGACAAGGACATGGACACGGCCGCCCGCTACTTCGGCCTGTACGACGGGGAGGGCTCCAAATGACGACCGGCAACATCCAGCTGCTCAGCGACACCCTCGCCAAGGCGAAGGCGGAGAACCGGGCCGCGCTCATCGCGTACCTCCCGGCCGGCTTCCCGACCGTCGACGGCGGCATCGCGGCGATCAAGGCCGTCTTCGACGGCGGCGCGGACGTGGTCGAGGTCGGCCTCCCGCACAGTGACCCGGTCCTCGACGGGCCGGTCATCCAGACCGCCGACGACATCGCCCTGCGCGGCGGCGTCAAGATCGCCGACGTCATGCGGACGGTCCGCGAGGCCCACGAGGCCACCGGCAAGCCGGTCCTCGTCATGACGTACTGGAACCCGATCGACCGGTACGGCGTCGAGCGCTTCACCGAGGAGCTCGCCGCGGCCGGCGGCGCGGGCTGCATCCTGCCCGACCTGCCGGTCCAGGAGTCCGCGGTCTGGCGCGCGAACGCCGACAAGCACGGTCTCGCGACCGTCTTCGTCGTGGCGCCCAGCAGCAAGGACGAGCGCCTCGCCACCATCACGGCGGCCGGCTCCGGCTTCGTCTACGCGGCCTCCCTCATGGGCGTCACCGGTACCCGAGAGTCGGTCGGCGAGCAGGCGGCCGACCTGGTGCGCCGTACCCGCGCCACCTCCGAGCTCCCGGTCTGCGTCGGCCTCGGCGTCTCCAACGCCACCCAGGCCAAGGAGGTCGCCGTCTTCGCCGACGGCGTCATCGTCGGCTCCGCGTTCGTGAAGCGGATCCTCGACGCCGACGGCGACGAGACCGCGGGACTCGCCGCCGTAAGGGAACTGGCGGCCGAACTCGCCGAGGGCGTCCGGCGCGTTTCGTAACCCATTGGGGTGGATCTGCGACCGGGGAGGCACGCACGTGCCTCCCCGGTTCGTTTCCGAGGCGTGAGCCAGAAGAACAGTGGTGACGGTAATCGGAGTGCGCGGGAGCGTCTCCAGCAGCAGCGCGAGCACGAGAAGGCCCGCGAGAAGCAGCGGCGGATCCTGATCGTGTCGGCGGCGGTGGTCGGCGTCCTCGGGCTGGCCGCGGTCGTCGGTGTGATCGCCGCGGGCGGTGACCCGGACAGCGGATCCGACAAGGCGGGCCCGGTCGTCGCGCCCACGGGAGCGACCGAGGAGGACGGCAAGCCCGCCATTCCCACCGGCACGTCGGACGCCCCGTCGACGTTGGCGATCTGGGAGGACTTCCGCTGCCCGGCGTGCGCCCAGTTCGAGAACGCGTTCCGGGACACCATCCACGAGCTGGAGGCCGCGGGCGCGATCAGGACCGAGTACCACCTCGCCACCCTCATCGACGGGAACATGGGCGGCAGCGGCTCCCTGCGCGCGGCGAACGCCGCCGCGTGCGCCCAGGACGCGGGGAAGTTCACCGCGTTCCACGACACGCTCTACATCAACCAGCCGCCGGAGACGGACGACGCCTTCGGCAGCAACGACAAGCTGATCGAGCTGGCGGCGAAGGTGCCGGGGCTCGACACGCCCGCCTTCCGCAGCTGTGTGAACGACGGCACGCACGACACCTGGGTGGCCAAGTCGAACGAGGCCTTCCGGAACGGCGGCTTCCGCGGCACGCCGTCCGTCCTGCTCAACGGAGAATCGATCTTCCCGCAGAAGGGGAGCGAGCAGATCTCCCCGGACAACCTGAAGAAGTGGGTCGCCGAGGCCAACAAGGGCAAGAAGCCCGGCACGGCGGCTCCGACGACCGCCCCGGCAGCTTCCCCGGGCTCTCCCTCGGCGGGCTGAGCCGCCGTTTCCGGCCCGGGTTAGTTACCCATACGTTGCCGGGTGGGCTGCCGTCCCGCCCGCCCGGCAGGGTAGCGTCGGTCCTGCCATGGACCTTGCCTATATTCCCAGCCCGTCGACCGGCGTGATCAACCTCGGACCGATCCCGCTGCGCGGCTATGCCTTCTGCATCATCATCGGTGTCTTCGTCGCCGTCTGGTACGGCAACAAGCGCTGGATCGCCCGGGGCGGCACCGCCGGCACCGTGGCCGACATCGCCGTCTGGGCGGTGCCCTTCGGCCTCGTCGGCGGACGCCTCTACCACGTGATCACCGACTACCAGCTGTACTTCAGCGAGGGTGAGAACTGGGTCGACGCCTTCAAGATCTGGGAGGGCGGCCTCGGTATCTGGGGCGCCATCGCGCTCGGCGCGGTGGGTGCCTGGATCGGTTGTCGCCGGAGGGGCATCCCGCTCCCGGCGTACGCCGACGCCATCGCTCCCGGAATCGCGTTCGCCCAGGCCATCGGCCGCTGGGGCAACTGGTTCAACCAGGAGCTGTACGGCAAGCCGACCGATCTGCCCTGGGCCCTGAAGATCACCGAGAGCGCGAACCGCGAGGCCGGGCTCTACCACCCGACCTTCCTGTACGAGTCGCTCTGGTGCATCGGTGTCGCCGTCCTCGTCATCTGGGCCGACCGCCGCTTCAAGCTCGGCCACGGACGCGCCTTCGCGCTGTACGTCGCCGCGTACTGCGTGGGCCGGTCCTGGACCGAGTACATGCGCGTCGACGAGGCCCACCACATCCTCGGCCTCCGCCTGAACGTGTGGACCGCGATCGGCGTCTTCGTGCTCGCCGTGGTCTACATGGTGATCTCGGCGCGGATCCGCCCGGGCCGCGAGGAGATCGTCGAGCCGAAGGCCGCGAAGGAGGCCGCGGACAAGGCGGCCGGGAAGACGGCCGACGACGACACGGATCCCGAGGATGCTGCCGAGGGCGCCGTCACGGACACCCTCCCGGACACCGGGAAGGACGCCGAGAGCTCCGAGAGCTCCGACGGGGACGTGGAGCACGGGGCCGGCAACGGCGCCGGGTCCGCCGCCAAGAGCTGATCCCCTCCAGCCGGTCGAAGGGCCGTCGGGACCGAGAGGTCCCGGCGGCCCTTCGCCATGCCCGGGCACGGGGAGCCGGGCTGGTGCCCGGGTGCCGGAGTCAGGCCGTGCGGGCCGCGAGGGCGAGGGTCCGGTGGGCGCCCGCCACCACCGCAGCGTCCACGAAGCGCCCGTCCGGGAGGGCGAGGGCGCCCCGCTCGGGGCCGGCGGCCGCGACGACCTCCCGCGCCGCGTCGACCTCCTCCGCGGTGGGGAGATAGGCGCGCTCGATGACCGGGAGCTGGCGGGGGTGGATGGCCGCCCGGCCGAAGAAGCCCATGGCCCGGCCCCGGGCGCAGCCCGCGGCCAGCGCGTCCAGGTCGCTGATGTCGGGATGGACCGACTGGGCCGGGGGAGGGAGGGCGGCCGCGCGGGCCGCGACCACCACCCGGCCGCGCGACCAGTCCAGGGCGCAGTCCTCCCGTACCCCCAGGTCCGCGCGGAGATCGGCCTCGCCGAGCGCGATGCCGCGGACGGCGGGGTGGGCGGTGGCGATGGCGTACGCGTGCTCCACGGCCAGGGCGTTCTCCAGCAGCGGGTAGAGCGGGAGGCCCGGGGCGAGTTCGACGAGCCGGTGGATGTCAGTGGCGTGTGTCACCTTGGGAACACGAAGACCGTGGAGGCCGGGGAGGAGGGCCAGGGTGGGGATGTCGCGCGGGGTGTGGACGCGGACGTGGACCGGGACGGGGTGCGGGTCCGTGAGCAGATCGGCCGTGGCCTCGAGGGCGTACGCCTTGCGGTGCGGGGCGACCGCGTCCTCCAGATCGACGATGACGACGTCGGCGCCGGAGGCCAGGGCCTTGCGGACCACCTCGGGGCGGTCGCCGGGGGCGTACAGCCAGGTGAGGGCGGGCGTGGAGGGCGGGCGGCGCGTCGTGCCGTTCGCGCGGGTCGGGGTCTCGCTCATGTTGCTCATACCGCTCCCTGCTCGCGGAGGCTGCCGATCTCGGCGGGGGTGAGGCCGAGTTCGGAGAGGACGGCGGTGGTGTCGGCGCCGTGGGGGCGGCCGGCCCAGCGGATGGCTCCGGGCGTCTCGGAGAGGCGGAAGAGGACGTTCTGCATCTTGATCGGGCCGAGTTCGGGGTCCTGCACCTCGGTGACGGTGCCGAGCGCCCGGTACTGGGGATCGTCGACGACGTCCCGGATGTCGTAGACCGGGGCGATCGCCGCCTCGGCCTTCTCGAACGCCGCCATCGCCTCGTCCCGGGTGCGGCGGGCGATCCACGAGCCGACCGCCTCGTCCAGGACGTCCGCGTGCTCGGCCCGTCCCGTGCCGTCGGCGAACCACGGCTCGTCGATCAGATCGGGGCGGCCGACCAGGACCATGACGCGTTCGGCGATGGACTGGGCGGAGGTGGAGACGGCGACCCAGGAGCCGTCGGAGGTGCGGTACGTGTTGCGGGGGGCGTTGTTGCGGGAGCGGTTGCCCGTGCGGGGCTGGACATAGCCGAGCTGGTCGTACCAGAGGGGGTGGGGTCCGATGACCGAGAGGATCGGTTCGATGATCGCCATGTCGACGACCTGGCCGCGCCCGGTCGTGGTCCTCGCGGTGAGCGCGGTCATCACCGCGTACGCCGTGGCCAGGGCGGCGATCGAGTCGGCCAGGCCGAAGGGGGGCAGGGTGGGCGGGCCCTCGGGCTCGCCGGTGATGGCGGCGAAACCGCTCATGGCCTCGGCGAGGGTGCCGAAACCGGGGCGGTGGGCGTACGGGCCGAACTGGCCGAAGCCGGTGACCCGGGCGAGGACCAGACGCGGGTTGACGGTGGAGAGCTCCTCCCAGCCGAGACCCCAGCGTTCCAGGGTGCCGGGGCGGAAGTTCTCCACGATCACGTCGGCGTCGGCGGCGAGCGCGAGCAGGGTGTCACGGCCGCCGGGCGACGACAGATCGAGGGTGATCGCCCGCTTGTTGCGGCCGAGGACCTTCCACCAGAGACCGATGCCGTCCTTGGCGGGGCCGTGGCCGCGGGACGGGTCGGGCTTGCGGGGGTGCTCGACCTTGACGACGTCGGCGCCGAAGTCGCCGAGCATCGTGGCGGCGAGCGGGCCGGCGAAGAGGGTGGCGAGATCCAGGACGCGCAGGCCGTGGAGGGGTGCCTGAGGGGTGGGGCCGGTGGTGGACGTGGTGGGCGCGGTCGGAGCGTGCGGCGTGGGGAGGTGAGGCCCGGGGGCGTGCGGCGTGGAGGTCATGCGGGGTCGGTCTCCTTCTCGTCCTGGTCCGCGGGCGCGCCGAGGGAGCCGAAGGCGGCCTCGATCTCGGTGCGGTAGGGCATCGACGTCGACGCGCCCTCGCGCTGGACGGAGAGCGCGGCGGCGGTCCCCGCCCAGGCGAGTGCCTCGGGGGCAGGGCGGCCCTCGCCGAGGGCGACCACCAGTGCGCCGACGAAGGTGTCACCGGCGGCGGTGGTGTCCACGGCCCGGACGCGGGGCGCGGGCACCAGTACCGGATCGGCGCCCCGGACGGCGTACAGGCTGCCGGCCGCCCCCAGGGTGACGACGACCTCGGGGACGTCCCGGAGCAGGGCGAGGGCGGCCTCGCGGGGGTCCGACAGGCCGGTGAGCGCGGCGGCCTCGTGCTCGTTGGGCACCAGAAGGTCGATGGTGGCGAGCAGTTCGGGAGGGAGCGGCCGGGCGGGGGCGGGGGTGAGGACGGTACGGACGCCGAGGCGGCGGGCGGTCGCGGCGCCCTCCACGACGACGGAGAGGGGGAGTTCGAGCTGGAGCAGCAGGGCGTCGGCGGTGCCGATGAGGGCCTCGTCGCCGTGGTCGAGGGAGGTGACGGTGCCGTTCGCGCCGGGGACGACGACGATCGCGTTGCCGCCCTCGTCGTCGACGACGATGTGCGCGGTGCCGGAGGCGCCCTCGGCGGTGCGCAGGAGATCGGTGTCCACCGAGCAGTGTTCGAGGGTGGCCCGGAGCCGGGTGCCGAAGTCGTCGGCGCCGACCGCGCCGATCATCGAGACCTCGCCGCCGGCGCGCGCGGCGGCGACGGCCTGGTTGGCGCCCTTGCCGCCGGGGATCGTACGGAAGGCACGGCCGGTGACGGTTTCGCCGAGGGCCGGGGCCCTCGGGACGTAGGCGACGAGGTCCATGTTGGTGCTGCCGAGTACGACGATGCTGGTCATGGGCGTACTGCCTCCAGGTGGGTCAGTTCGGCCAGGGTGTCGAAGCCGATGCCGTCGAAGGACGGGACGGAGGTCGCGAGGCGGTTCTTGAGGGGGGAGGTCCAGTGCTCCGGCAGCCGGTCGGGGTGCCCGGTGAGCAGCCCGGCGACCGACCCTGCGGTGGCGCCGTTGGAGTCGGTGTCCCAGCCGCCGGAGACCGCCGCGCAGATGGAGCGGGTGAAGTCGCCGTCGGCGTGGGTGAGGGCGGCGGCGAGCAGGGCGGCGTTGGGGACGGCATGCACCCAGTGGTACCCGCTGAGTTCGGTGTGCAGGCGGTCGGCGACGGTGTCGAAGTCGGGGGTGTCGCGAGCGAGTCCGATCCCTCGGCGGACCGCCTGCGCGAGGCGGGAGCGCGGTGGGATCACGGCGAGGCCTTCGGCGAGCGACCGGTGGACGTCGGCGGTGCCGCTCGCGGCGGTGGCGAGGGTGGCGGCGACGAACATGGCGCCGTAGACGCCGTTCGCCGTGTGGGTGAGGGTCGCGTCCCGGTACGCCTGCTCGGCGGCGGCGACCGGGTCGCCGGGGTGGGTCCAGCCGTGGACGTCGGCCCGGATCTGGGCGCCGATCCACTCGCGGAACGGGTTGCGGTGGACGGCGGTCAGCGGGGGTTCGATCCCGTCGAGGAGGTTGCGGTAGGCCACGCGCTCGGCCGTGAAGGTGCGGCCGGCGGGAAGCTCGTCGAGCCAGAGGCGGGCGACGTCGGCGGTGGTGAAGCCGCGGCCGTGGCGCTGGAGGAGCAGCAGGTTGAGGAGGGGGTAGTTGAGGTCGTCGTCCTCGGGCATCCCGTCGATGTTCTCGGCGAGGGAGGTGGGGGCGGAGCGGCGGTTCCAGGGGTGGGCGGCGAGCAGCTCGGGCGGGACGCCGCGGGCGGTGAACCAGGTGGAGAGAGGCCAGTCGCCGGTGGCGCGGGCGAGGGCGCGGATGGCGTGGAGTTCGAGCTTCTCGACGGGTTTGCCGAGGAGACAGCCGGCGGCTCGGCCGAGCCAGGCGGCGTGCAGACGGTCGCGCAGGGGGTCGCTTTCCCCCGCCCCTTCCCCCGCCCCTCCTCCTACGCCTGGCGGTGTGGGGGGAGGGGCGGGGTGGGGGGGCGTCGAAGCCTGGATGGCGGCGAGGGCTGTCGGCTCCTGTGCCGACAGGGGGGTGGGGAGGGCCGACAGGGCCGCAAGGAGCGAGTCCGCCAGGGGGCGGAGGTCCGGGCGGGGGGTGACGGAGGCGCCGGCCGTTTCCGGGGCGGGTGGGCCGCTCGCCGCCGCCCAGCGGGCCGCGAGGGCGTGGGCGTCGCGGCCGTCCTCCGCCGCCTGGCGGAGTTCGTGGCCCACCAGGTCCTCCGGTTGGACCCAGGTCAGGCGGAGGTTCATCGGGCGGCCGTGCCCGTCAGGGTCGCGAACGCCTGCTCGTGGGCCCGGCGGCGTTTCCCGTCCTGGGTGAAGATCTCGTGGGTCACCTCCGTCAGGGCCCTCGCCGGGGCGTGCAGGTCCAGTCGGCTCGCCTCCGCCACCCGCTTCGCCCAGTCGGCCGGCACCGCCTGCTCCCCGTGCAGCGCGCCCACGAGCGCGCCCGCCATCGTGGCGATCGAGTCGCAGTCCCGGCCGTAGTTGACGGAGCCCAGAACCGTACGCCGGTAGTCGCCCTCTCCGACGAGCAGCATGCCGAGGGCGATCGGGAGTTC
Organism: Streptomyces sp. CB02980; assembly: GCF_014451325.2. GTDB lineage: Bacteria > Actinomycetota > Actinomycetes > Streptomycetales > Streptomycetaceae > Streptomyces. The sequence continues at coordinate 53,140 of NZ_JACSCH020000009.1, forward strand.
CTCGATCGCGTGGAGACGGGACGGGCGACGGGCGCCGAGGGAGGGGGAGCGGTAGTCGGGGCCCACCGAGTCGAACGGGGCCACCGCCGTGCGGAGCGGCGTCAGTGCCGACTCGAAGTCCCGGTGCCCGGACGCCACTTCCGCCACCGCCTCGATCGCCGCCAGCGTTCCGTCCTTCGCCAGTGACAGGGCCGCGTCGACCACGGATGTCGGCGTGGCGCCGGGCGCGCACGCCGCGGCCACCGCCGCCGCGAACACCCCCGCCGCCTCGCGGCCGTACGAGGACTGGTGCGCGCCCGCGATGTCGAGGGCCTCGGCGTACGCGGCCTCCGGGTGGGCCGCGTTGACGAGCCCGACCGGTGCCATGTACATCGAGGCGCCGCAGTTGACGATGTTGCCGCTGCCGGCCTCGCGCGGGTCCACATGGCCGTAGTGGATGCGTGCCACCAGCCACTTCTCCGCCAGGAAGATCCGCTGGAGCGGGAGTGCCTCCGCCTCCAGCTCCGGGATCCAGACGGGGTTGCCCATGAGGTCGGGGACGAGGTGGTCCGCGACCGCGTACGCGTCGAGGTGGCCGCGGACCTTCTCGTACACCCGGATCAGCGCGTGGGTCATCAAGGTGTCGTCGGTGACGTGCCCGTCGCCCTTGTGGTACGGGGCGATGGGGCGGGCGGTGCGCCACTCGTCGCCGTTCCACGGGCCGACGATCCCGGTGACGCGGCCGCCGTGGCGTTCCAGGATCTGCTGGGGGGTGTAGCCCTCGACGGGGCCGCCGAGCGCGTCGCCGACGGCGGCCCCGAGGAGGCTGCCGGTGATCCGGTCATCCAGTGTGGGCGTCACTGCCGGGGGTGTTGTGGGTGTCATGTCGGGATTGTCCACCCGGGATGGGTGGTTCCGTGGCTGCGAGCAGCCCGGCGAGTTCGACCAGATCCGTTCCCGCGAGGCGGGGCAGCGCACAGCCCGCGAGTGTCCGGCACGCCTCGCGCCAGGTCGCCGGCACCGAACGGCCCCCGCCCAGCGCCCCGGTGAGTGCTCCGGCCAGCGCGGGCGCGGAGTCGGCGACCCGGGAGAGGCAGACGGCGGCCGGGACGGCGGCCGTCATCTCGCCCCGGGCGGCGGTGGCGAGGGCGAGCGCCACCGGGACGGTCTCGGCGGCGGCGATGCCGTAGCTGTAGACGTGGTCCACGATCTGGTGCTCAAGGAGCGGGACCAGTTCGAAGGCCGAAGCGGCGGTCTGGGCCAGCTTCACCGCGTACCGGGCGTTGCGGCCGATCTCGGTGACCGGCGGGAGCTCGGCGAGTGCCGCCTCGACGGCCTCGTCGACCGTCGCCCCGCCGAGGGCCGCGGCGACGGCCGCCGCCATCGCGCGGGCGCCGTGGACGCCGTCGCCGTCCTGGGTGTACCGGGCGTCGAACTCGGCGAGTTCGGCCGCGGCGCGGGGGTCGCCGGGGTGGGCGACGGCCAGGACGACGGCCCGGACGCAGGCCGCGTCGTCGAAGTAGTGCGGGTTGTCGTGGCCGGTCGCGGGCGGACGCAGGCCGGTGGCGAGATTGCCGAGGCCCGCGCGGACGGAGATCCGGGCGCGGAGCGGGAGTACGGCGGACTCGACCTCGGGAGCGCGTTCCGCCGCGGCGGCGACCTGTCCGGCGAGGGCGTTCCAGGCGAGGTCGACGGCGGCGCGGAGACGGCGCTCCTCGGGGAGGCCGGTGAAGACCGGGCCCGAGGCGGTGAGGATCGCCTCGGCGGTGAAGACCGCCCATTCGGCGTCGTCGGAGGGGCCGAGGCGGAGGGGCTCGGGGGGCTGGTTGAGGGCGATGGGGACGGGGAGGGTGGTCGTGGCGTTCTGCTCGGCGAAGGTGTCGAGCTCGCGGGTGAGACGGCGGGTCCACTCGGGCATGCGGGCGGCGCGGTGCCTTGCGGCGGGCCACCCTGCGGCGTCGCCTGCGGCGAGGCCGAGGAGGAGGCCTTCGACCGCGTCGCGCCCGGCCCTGCGGGGGGCGTCGGGTTGCGGGACCTCGTGGGTGCCGCCCCATGAACCCGTGCCGTGGCGAAGGGCGGGGTCCTGGGGGGTGAGGTCCAGCGTGTCGGTGCCCGGCAGCGGGGGCACCGCCAGGTCCTGGTGGGCACCGAGCACGGGGCCGGTCTCCGGCAACGGGCGCTGTGCCCACCCACCCCCAGGCTCCGTCTGGGGGTGGCCCCACCGTCCTGCGGGACGATTGCCCACAGCGGCGGTGGGAGCGTGGCCGACAGCGGTGGGGGCATTGCTCGCAGCGGCGGCGGGAGCGTGGCCCACAGCGGCAGGGGTGTTGCCCACAGCGGCAGTGGGAGCGTGGCCGACAGCGGCAGTGGGAGCGTGGCCGACAGCGGTGGAGGCGCTGCCCACTGCGGCGGGGTGCTCGGCCGCAGCAGTCGTCGTCGTGTCTCCGCTCATCAGGATTCCCCCTCCGGGGTCAGGAGGTCCGCCACGTCCAGGACGTGGTAGCCGCGCATCGAGGGGAGGCAGCTGCCCGTGACCGGGGTGATGGCCGAGGCCCACTCCTCGGGGATCGACCGCACTCCGCCCGCCGCGCCCGCCAGCGCGCCCGCCACCGCCGCCGTGGTGTCGGCGTCGCGGCCCATGTTGACGGCCGTCAGGACCGCCGTACGGAAGTCGCCCCGCGCCGCCGCGAAGGCGCCGAACGCAAGGCCCACCGCCTCCGGGGCCAGGTCCGTCCACGGGTAGCCGCCGATGACGACCGCCGAGCGGACCTGGCGCTCGCGGGTCAGCGGGTCCGGCTGGACGCGCTGGGCGGCGACCACCGCGCGGCGCAGCGAGCGGGCCGTCCACGAGTCCATCGGGACGGCCGAGAGGGCCGCGGCGATCACCGAGGTCACCCCCGCTCCCGCCATCGCCGCCGCGACGCCCGCCGCGACCGCCTGGCCGCCGTAGATGCCCTCGCCGTCGTGGCTGACGCTGCCGTCGATCGCGACCAGCCGGGCCGCCTCCGCCGGGCGGCCCGCCGCGAACACCCCGAACGGCGCCGCCCGCATGGCGAGACCGTCGCTCCAGGCGTGCCGGTGCTGCGCGGAGATCGGCGCGGCGAGGCCCCGGCGGAGGTTCTCCAGGGTGCCGCGCTCCGAGAAGCCCGCCCCGCGGAACGGGCCTTCGTCGAGGTCGGCGATCCAGTGGTGCCAGGCCCGTTCGACGTGGTGGACGGTGAGGGCCGAGCCGTGCCGGGCCAGGAGCAGCGCCGAGAAGATGGCGTACTCGGTGTCGTCCGTGCCCGCCGGGTTGTCCGTCACGAAGCCCTCGATCCGGCCCCAGCGGCGGCGGATCTCGGAGGGGCGCATGTTCTCGGCGGGCGCGCCGAGCGCGTCGCCGACGGCGAGGCCGAGGAGCGCCCCCCTCGCCCGTTCGCGCGTATCGCATGCCGTGGTGGTCACCATGTCCGTGGCCCCTTCCTCGGTGGGGGCGCATCGACGGCGCCCCGATGCCTGGATCTGTGCCACGACGGGCCGCGAACTCGCCGAAGAAACGTCTCTGTCACCCGCCTGACACCTCGCCAGGACCCGGTTCACGCAGCAAGGCACGCCTTAGTAAGTACGGCCTGCCTTGCTGGCGGACCCCTTACATCGCGCGTATTTTCGAGGGTGTTGGGGGCGGCGGGAGCAACCCGGCCCGCCGGAACGAGGGGAGAGCCATGTCCATCATCGAAGCTCAGGCGCCACTGCACGAGGCCCACCGCGACAACCACACGCACCGTGACGTGAACGGCGGTTGGCTGCGCCCGGCGGTGTTCGGCGCGATGGACGGACTCGTCTCCAACCTCGCCCTGATGACCGGTGTCGCCGGCGGTGCGGTCTCCACGCAGACCGTCGTCATCACCGGTCTGGCCGGACTCGCGGCCGGCGCCTTCTCCATGGCGGCGGGCGAGTACACCTCCGTCGCCTCGCAGCGCGAACTCGTCCAGGCGGAACTGGACGTCGAGCGCCGCCAGTTGCGCAAGCACCCCATCGACGAGATGGAGGAGCTCGCCGCGCTCTACGTCTCCCGGGGCGTCGAGCCCGCGCTGGCCCGCGAGGTCGCGATGCAGCTGTCGAAGGACCCCGAGCAGGCCCTGGAGATCCACGCCCGCGAGGAGCTCGGCATCGACCCGGACGACCTGCCGTCGCCGATGGTCGCCGCGGTCTCGTCCTTCGGCTCCTTCGCGCTCGGCGCGCTCCTCCCCGTACTGCCGTTCCTGCTCGGGGCGACCGCGCTCTGGCCGGCCGTGCTGCTCGCGCTCGTCGGGCTCTTCGCCTGCGGCGCGCTCGTGGCCCGGGTGACCGCGCGCGGCTGGCTCTTCAGCGGTATGCGTCAGCTCGTCCTCGGCGGCGCCGCCGCGGCCGTCACGTACGGGCTCGGCATGCTCCTCGGGTCCGCGCTGTAGCCCGACCCGTACGGGCGGGGGGCCGGGTGCGGAATCCGTACCCCCACAGAAGACCGAGAGGATCCCCAAAGGGGCCTCTCGGTCTTTTCGTGGCGCCTTTTCGGGATGTACGCCTCAAATCGGCTGTGACGTATATCCCTGGCCCGATCCGCCGCAGCGATGAGACACTATGCACGACGCCACATATGTAGCCGGTTACTCGGCGGTTTCGAACCCGTGACCAACGGGAATGAGGCCTGAGCGTCGCTGGGCAATGAAGCCCACACAGTGACGGGTCGCCGACGACCCGGAGATCCTCCGGATCACCTCGATCCGTCCCCGCGAGGCAGGCCTCTGACCTCGCAAACCACAGGTGAACCCACACCACCGCTCCGTATCGGTGGTGTCCGCATGTTGGAATGCGCTATCCACTTAGCGAGAAACCAGCCATCATGTAACCTGCACGAAATTTCGCGGAGGGCCAACGTCGTCCCTCGGCAGCAGCTCCCCCAGACGTGGTCTGGGAGGTGCCCCCAGCCACGACGACGACGGGAGAGCCGATGCGTTCCGACGCCTGGTCGCCCATGGACGGTCGCCCTGCTCCGCAGGGGATGTACGACCCCCGTAACGAACACGACGCCTGCGGTGTCGGGTTCGTGGCCACCCTCACCGGTGTAGCCAGCCACGCGCTGGTCGAGCAGGCGCTGACCGTACTGCGCAACCTCGAGCACCGAGGCGCCACCGGCTCCGAGCCCGACTCCGGTGACGGCGCCGGCATCCTGTTCCAGGTCCCGGACGCCTTCCTCCGCGAGGTCGCCGGATTCGAGCTCCCCGAGACCGGCGCGTACGCCGTCGGCATCGCCTTCCTCCCCGAGGACGGCACCGACGAGACCGCCGCGAAGATCGAGGCGATCGCCGCCGAAGAGGGCCTGAACGTCCTCGGCTGGCGTGAGGTCCCCGTCGCCCCCGAACTGCTCGGCGCCTCCGCCCGCTCCACCATGCCGGTCTTCCGCCAGCTCTTCGTCGCGGACGCGGCCGGCGACGCCACCGGCATCGCGCTCGACCGCAAGGCCTTCGTCCTGCGCAAGCGCGCCGAGCGCGAGGCCGCGACGTACTTCCCGTCGCTCTCCGCCCGCACCATCGTCTACAAGGGCATGCTGACCACCGGCCAGCTGGAGCCCTTCTTCCCGGACCTGTCGGACCGCCGCTGCGCCACCGCCGTGGCCCTGGTCCACTCCCGGTTCTCCACCAACACCTTCCCGAGCTGGCCGCTGGCCCACCCGTACCGCTTCGTCGCCCACAACGGTGAGATCAACACCGTCAAGGGCAACCGGAACTGGATGACCGCCCGCGAGGCCCAGCTCGACTCCACCGTCTTCGGCGAGGGCTCGCTGGACCGGATCTTCCCGATCTGCACCCCGGACGCCTCCGACTCGGCCTCCTTCGACGAGGTCCTGGAGTTGCTCCACCTCGGCGGCCGCTCCCTGCCCCACGCGGTCCTGATGATGGTCCCGGAGGCGTGGGAGAACCACGAGACGATGGACCCGGCCCGCCGCGCCTTCTACCAGTACCACTCCACGATGATGGAGCCCTGGGACGGCCCGGCCTGTGTCACCTTCACCGACGGCGTCCAGGTCGGCGCGGTCCTCGACCGCAACGGCCTGCGCCCCGGCCGCTACTGGGTCACCGACGAGGGCCTCGTCGTCCTCTCCTCCGAGGTCGGCGTCCTCGACATCGACCCCGCCAAGGTCGTCCGCAAGGGCCGCCTCCAGCCCGGCAAGATGTTCCTCGTCGACACCGCCGAGCACCGCATCGTCGAGGACGACGAGATCAAGGCCGCCCTCGCCGCCGAGCACCCCTACGAGGAGTGGCTGGAGACCGGCGAGATCGAGCTCTCCGACCTCCCCGAGCGCGAGCACATCGTGCACACCCACGCCTCGGTCACCCGCCGCCAGCAGACCTTCGGCTACACCGAGGAAGAGCTCCGCGTCATCCTCGCCCCGATGGCCCGCACCGCCGGCGAGCCCCTCGGCTCCATGGGCACGGACTCGCCGATCGCGGCCCTGTCCGCCCGCCCGCGGCTGCTCTTCGACTACTTCACCCAGCTGTTCGCGCAGGTCACCAACCCGCCGCTCGACGCCATCCGCGAAGAGCTCGTGACCTCGCTGCGCTCCTCGCTCGGCCCCGGCAGCAACCTGCTCGAGCCCACCTCCTCGACGTGTCGCAGCGTCACCCTGCCGTTCCCGGTGATCGACAACGATGAGCTCGCCAAGCTCATCCACATCAACGCCGACGGCGACATGCCCGGCATGAAGGCCGCGACCCTCTCCGGCCTCTACCGGGTCTCCGGCGGCGGCGACGCCCTCGCCGCCCGCCTCGACGCCATCTGCGCCGAGGCCGACACCGCCATCGAGGGCGGCGCCCGCCTCATCGTGCTCTCCGACCGGCACTCCGACGCCGAGCACGCGCCGATCCCCTCGCTGCTGCTCACCGCGGCCGTCCACCACCACCTCATCCGCACCAAGCAGCGCACCAAGGTGGGTCTGCTCGTCGAGGCCGGTGACGTCCGCGAGGTCCACCACGTCGCCCTGCTCATCGGCTACGGCGCCGCGGCGGTCAACCCGTACCTCGCCATGGAGTCCGTCGAGGACCTGGTCCGCGCCGGTACCTTCATCGAGGGCCTGGAGCCCGAGCAGGCCATCCGGAACCTGATCTACGCGCTCGGCAAGGGCGTCCTCAAGGTCATGTCCAAGATGGGCATCTCCACCGTCGCCTCCTACCGCGGCGCCCAGGTCTTCGAGGCCGTCGGCCTCGACGAGACCTTCGTCGCCACGTACTTCAACGGCACGGCCACCAAGATCGGCGGCGCCGGTCTCGACGTCGTCGCCAAGGAGGTCGCCGCCCGCCACGCCAAGGCGTACCCCGTCTCCGGCGTCCCCTCGGCGCACCGCCTCCTGGACATCGGCGGCGAGTACCAGTGGCGCCGCGAGGGCGAGCCGCACCTGTTCGACCCGGATACCGTCTTCCGCCTGCAGCACGCCACGCGCAACAAGCGTTACGACATCTTCAAGCAGTACACGGACCGGGTGAACGAGCAGTCCGAGCGCCTCATGACGCTCCGCGGCCTCTTCGGCTTCTCGTCGGGCCGGGAAGCGATCTCCATCGACGAGGTCGAGCCGGTCGCCGAGATCGTCAAGCGCTTCTCCACCGGCGCCATGTCGTACGGCTCCATCTCCCGCGAGGCGCACGAGACCCTCGCCGTCGCCATGAACCAGCTGGGCGCCAAGTCCAACACCGGTGAGGGCGGCGAGGACCCGGACCGCCTCTACGACCCGGCCCGCCGCTCCGCGATCAAGCAGGTCGCCTCCGGCCGCTTCGGCGTCACCAGCGAGTACCTGGTCAACGCCGACGACATCCAGATCAAGATGGCCCAGGGCGCCAAGCCCGGCGAGGGCGGCCAGCTGCCCGGCCACAAGGTCTACCCGTGGGTCGCCAAGACGCGGCACTCGACGCCCGGCGTCGGCCTCATCTCGCCGCCGCCGCACCACGACATCTACTCCATCGAGGACCTGGCTCAGCTGATCCACGACCTCAAGAACGCCAACCCGGTCGCCCGCATCCACGTGAAGCTGGTCTCCGAGGTCGGCGTCGGCACGGTCGCCGCCGGTGTCTCCAAGGCCCACGCGGACGTCGTCCTCATCTCCGGCCACGACGGCGGTACGGGCGCCTCGCCGCTCACCTCGCTCAAGCACGCGGGCGGCCCCTGGGAGCTCGGCCTCGCCGAGACCCAGCAGACGCTGCTGCTCAACGGGCTGCGCGACCGGATCGTCGTCCAGACCGACGGCCAGCTCAAGACCGGCCGCGACGTCGTCATCGCCGCGCTGCTCGGCGCCGAGGAGTTCGGTTTCGCGACCGCGCCGCTCGTCGTCTCCGGCTGCGTCATGATGCGCGTCTGCCACCTGGACACCTGCCCGGTCGGCATCGCCACCCAGAACCCGGTCCTGCGCGACCGCTTCTCCGGCAAGCCCGAGTTCGTCGTCAACTTCTTCGAGTTCATCGCCGAGGAGGTCCGCGAGATCCTCGCCGAGCTGGGCTTCCGCACCATCGAAGAGGCCGTCGGCCACGCCGAGCTGCTCGACACCAGCCGCGCCGTCACCCACTGGAAGGCGCAGGGTCTCGACCTGGAGCCGCTCTTCTACGTGCCGGAGCTGCCCGAGGGCGCGGTCCGCCACGCCCTGATCGAGCAGGACCACGGTCTGGAGAAGGCCCTCGACAACGAGCTGATCCAGCTCGCCGCCGAGGCCCTGAACGCCGCCTCCGCCGAGGAGGCCCAGCCGGTCCGCGCCCAGGTCGCCATCCGCAACATCAACCGCACGGTCGGCACCATGCTCGGCCACCAGGTGACGAAGCGCTTCGGTGGCGCCGGCCTCCCGGCCGACACCATCGACATCACCTTCACCGGCTCCGCGGGCCAGTCGTTCGGCGCCTTCCTGCCGAGCGGCGTCACCCTCCGCCTGGAGGGCGACGCCAACGACTACGTCGGCAAGGGCCTCTCCGGCGGCCGCGTGATCGTCCGCCCCGACCGGGGCGCCGACCACCTCGCCGAGTACTCCACGATCGCGGGCAACACGATCGGGTACGGCGCGACCGGCGGCGAACTGTTCCTCCGCGGCCGCACCGGCGAGCGCTTCTGCGTCCGCAACTCCGGCGCCCTGGTCGTCTCGGAGGGCGTGGGCGACCACGGCTGCGAGTACATGACCGGTGGTACGGCGGTCGTCCTCGGCGAGACCGGACGCAACTTCGCGGCCGGCATGTCGGGCGGTGTCGCCTACGTCATCGACCTCGACCGGGACAACGTCAACTCCGGCAACCTGGGCGCGATCGAGGCCCTGTCGGACACCGACAAGGCGTGGCTGCACGATGTCGTGCGCCGCCACCACGAGGAGACCGGCTCCACGGTCGCCGAGAAGCTCCTTGCCGACTGGGCCGTGAACGCGGACCGGTTCAGCAAGATCATCCCCACCACGTACAAGGCAGTGCTCGCCGCCAAGGACGCCGCTGAGCTCGCCGGTCTCTCCGAGGCCGAGACCACCGAGAAGATGATGGAGGCGGCGACCCATGGCTGACCCCAAGGGCTTCCTGACCACCGGTCGCGAGGTCGCCGAGACCCGCCCCGTGGGCGAGCGCGTCAGGGACTGGAACGAGGTCTACGTCCCCGGCTCCCTGCTGCCGATCATCAGCAAGCAGGCCGGCCGCTGTATGGACTGCGGCATCCCGTTCTGCCACAACGGCTGCCCCCTCGGGAACCTGATCCCCGAGTGGAACGACTACGCCTACCGCGAGGACTGGTCGGCGGCGCAGGAGCGCCTGCACGCCACCAACAACTTCCCGGAGTTCACCGGCCGCCTCTGCCCGGCGCCGTGCGAGTCCGCGTGCGTGCTCGGCATCAACCAGCCGGCCGTCACCATCAAGAACGTCGAAGTCTCCATCATCGACAAGGCCTGGGACGCCAACGACGTCAAGCCGCAGGTGCCCGAGCGCCTGTCCGGCAAGACCGCTGCCGTCATCGGCTCGGGCCCGGCGGGTCTCGCCGCCGCCCAGCAGCTGACCCGGGCCGGCCACACCGTGGTCGTGTACGAGCGCGCCGACCGCATCGGCGGCCTGCTGCGCTACGGTATCCCCGAGTTCAAGATGGAGAAGCGGCACATCAACCGCCGCATCGAGCAGATGCGCGCGGAGGGCACCAAGTTCCGCACCGGCATCGAGATCGGCCGCGACCTGACGTCGACGGACCTGCGCAAGAGGTTCGACGCCGTGGTCATCGCCGCCGGCGCCACCACCGCCCGCGACCTGCCCGTCCCGGGCCGCGAGCTGAACGGCATCCACCAGGCGATGGAGTACCTGCCGCTGGCGAACAAGGTCGTCGAGGGTGACTTCGTCGCCCCGCCGCTCACCGCCGAGGGCAAGCACGTCGTCGTCATCGGCGGCGGCGACACCGGCGCGGACTGCGTCGGTACGGCCCACCGCCAGGGCGCGGCCTCGGTCACGCAGCTGGAGATCATGCCCCGACCGGGCGAGGAGCGGAACCCGGGCCAGCCCTGGCCGACCTTCCCCATGCTGTACAAGGTCACCTCCGCGCACGAGGAGGGCGGCGAGCGGGTCTACTCCGTCTCCACCACCCACTTCGAGGGCGACGAGGACGGCAACGTCCAGTTCCTCCACCTCGTCGAGGTCGAGTTCGTCGAGGGCAAGCTGACCCAGAAGCCGGGCACGGAGCGCAAGATCCCCGCCCAGCTGGTCACGCTCGCGATGGGCTTCACCGGCACGGACGTGGAGAACGGCCTGGTCGCCCAGTTTGGTCTGGACCTCGACGAGCGGGGTAACATCGCCCGAGACGCGGACTTCGCCACCAACGTCGATGGCGTGTACGTCGCCGGCGACGCCGGCCGCGGTCAGTCGCTCATCGTCTGGGCCATCGCCGAGGGCCGCTCGGCCGCCCGTGGCGTGGACCGCTACCTGACCGGCGCCAGCTCCCTGCCGGCCCCGATCCGCCCGACGGACCGTTCGCTGATGGTCTGATCCGACCGGATCACCCCGAGAACGTCCCGTACAACGACGTACGGAACTGAGCGCGGCGCCTCCCGAATGTCCCCGACCGGACGACTGGGTGGCGCTGTCGCGCGTTCGGACGTGTGCCGGTGGTCAGCTGACCGGACCGGGGAGGATCCAGGTGATCAGGGACGCCGCCGACACCGCGAGGACTCCGACCAGGCCCATCCAGCGGGCCCAGCCGGTCATGATCCGGACGGTTCTGGCCCGCCGCTGCTCGTAGCGCAGGAGGTACTCCGCCCCCGAGGGCAGCTTCTTCCCCGGGCGCTCGTGGACGGCCGAGACCATCAGCCAGGACGCCAGCAGGAGCAGCAGGAACGCCCCGGCGAGCAGCCCGATCACCCACCACCTCGGGCCGGTGGTCATCTTGCTCAGGTTCTCCTGCCCCTTGAGCACGAAGATCACGGTGAGCAGCCCGGTGAGGGTGGTGAGGAAGTTCCGGTACCCCTCCGCCTGGTGCAGCGCCGCCCGCAGTTGCTCGGGCGGGGTCGCCATGGCCCGTACGCGGTTGTCGGCGTCCCGCAGTTCTGCGGTGGTGAACTCGTTCACAGCGAAAGGCCCTGCGGCGGGAGAGCGATCCAGAACGAGGCGCCGCAACCGTCGGAGACCTCGGCGGGCCGGTTCACGTGCCAGGTGGGGCAGTGACACTGGGCGAACTTCGGCTCACCGTTGTCGAAGGCGTGCTTGCCGGGTGTGGACGGTCCCTTGGTCACGTACTGGACCTCCTCCCAGACCCGCGTGGTCACACACCGGCACTCGGGGCACGCGCCGGTGGCCTCGACGCGGCCCGTCCCGGCGGACTGCCAGAGGAACGTGGTGACGGGCTGGGTGAGAGGAAGGTCCTTGGGGCGGTAGGGGGTGGCGGAACTCATGGGCGGGGGCCTCCGGGGGCGGGAAGGGCGAGGTCGAAGAGGCGGGAGTACGTGTGGAGTCGGTCCAGGACCTGTGCCTCGGACAGGTCGGTCTCCTCGGCGCACAGGGTGATGTGGTCGGGGTCGACGGTGCCTTCGAGAGCCGGTGCCCGGCCGGTCAGCCTGGCGGTGAGCACGATGACGTCACGCCAGTCGGGAACGACGTTCCGCTCTTCCCCGACCGGCTCCTGGACGGTCACGTCGAGCCCGAGGCAGCGGAAGGGCGCGTACCGCTCGTACGTCTCCGCGAGCGTCCGGTCGAACCGGCCGGCGACGAGGACGAGTTCGAGGGGCCCGAGGGTGCCGGCGCCGAGCAGACCGGGCTCGAAGGCCGTCAGGTCGAACTCGTCGGGGGCGAAGTCCTCCAGGAGGTCGGCGTCGGGGCCGGTGAAGGGACCCGGGAGGACCGGACCGCCGTAGGGCTGGAAGGCGAGGACGGTGCGGACGGTATTGCCGAGGCTGCTGCCCGGGGCAAGGGAATGCCTCAGGAGCCGTTGGCACGGGATCTCGGCTGCGAACGCGATTCTCTCGCTGACGGCCGGCGGGAAGAGCAGACTGATCCTGGCGAGCGGGGGCAGCGACCGGAGCGGTTCCGGGAGGTCGGCGACCTTCAGCGGGAGGGGCATCGGGAGCGCCGCGATCCGCTCGGCCTGGGCAGCAAGGGTGGTGCGTTCCCTGGCGGCGAGGTGGATCATCGGCTCCAGGCCGATACCGTCCGCATCGAGGTCCCATCGAAGCAGGCCGCGGCTCAGGTTCGATCGCACGAGAACGAGCAGCCGTTCGAGTCGAGGGTCCTCGGCGATCTGCCGGGCGTTCGCTCCGACGAGGTCGAAACAGCCGGTGGCGAGGACTCCACAGGCTTCCAGGTGCCGCAGATCCTCCTCCGCCGACTCGACGGCGGGCGACGCCCGATGGATCGCCGTGACGACACGCCAGGGGCCGATGGGGCCGGCATTCTCCTCGGTGCCGGGAATCAGGCCACGGATCCACGGAGACGCCGTCCAGTCGGCGGCCTCGTCGGGTACCGGGGGTGCCGAGACGCCGGTGGCCGCGGTGAGGCTGTTGATCCGCGCCGCCACGCGACCGACCGGGATGCTCATGGTCGCCGAGCGCGCGAGGACGTCCAGCATGGTGAGAGGAGCGGTGACCCAGGGCGGCTCGCCGTCGATCCTCTGGGAGAGGAGGCGGCGCTCTTCGCCGCTCAGGGCCCGATGGCCGAGCGTCGCGGGGGAGACCCCGGGGCCGAGTGAGAACCCCAGGTCACCCAGCTGCTCGATCCGCTCGACGAGGTGCTCGCGCTGCGCGACGGAAGGGGCCCGCACCAGGAGGTCGACCGGGTGGACGACTCCCTCCTGCCACGACTGCAGCCTCTGGCGTGAGTACCGCTCCTCGGCAGTGGCCAGTGTGCCGACCTCCGTCTGCGAGATGACGCCCACGGAGATCAGGGGCGCCTCCTCCCACCGAGGCAACGGCACGGTGCGGGTCAGTTCCCGCACCGAGGAGAGAACCTCGGCCAGGGTGATGCCGTGGTCGAGGGCGATCGGCAGGAGCGGGGCGAAGACGGCAGGGACCGGGGCCGCGGGCCCGGCACCGAGACGACTCACGGCATCGTGGAGGTGGGCGAGGTCGGCCATCACCAAGGTCGGGAAGACCTCTCTCAACGTGCGGACCTCGGAGACCTCCGGTACGTGCACCCCGGCGACGGCGAAGCGGCGCTGGGCACGCACGCTCACGGCGAGGGACTCTCCCGTCAGCGCGGACGCGCGGAGGGCCGCCGCCCAGGAGCCGTTGAGCGTGCCGGCGGAGAAGAGCAGGGCGTCCAGGCCGACGGGCTTCGGGTAGCCGTCCGGGACGAAGGGTCTGTCCCTCTGGCGTTCCACCCCGAGGGAGGAAAGCCTCCAGCGGTGCAATGCCATTCCCAGGTACAACCCGCCGCCTTCGTGTGTGGGGTTGTAGGTGTTGCCGCGCATCACCAGGCGGTCCAGGGGCAGGCAGCCCACGTCGCGCAGGCGAAGGGCCGGCGAGGCGAGGCTGTGCTCCTCGTGCGTCGTGTGCAGGACCCCCACCGCGTCCTCGTCGAGCGCGTCGAAGATCTTCACCGCCAGCTTCGGTTCGCTCAGGGTGAGGTCCCACAACCAGCGCAGCGACACCTCCTCGAACGCGCCGACGGCCTCGGGAACGGCCGCGAGGAGGCGGCGCTCCACGCCCTCCTCGTCGTAGTCGATCAGCCCGTTGCGGTCGACCGTCGGTACCGGCTGGTCCCGCTCGCGGAGGTTGAAGACGTAGCCGTCGACGCGCGGCGCGTTTCTGATGACGACGCCGTCCAGGAGCAGCCGGCCCGCCCCCTGGACGAGCCAGGCGTCCTCCCCCGCTCGGGCCGGTTCGGGCGGCCAGTCCTCCGACGCCCGTAGCTCGCCCGGTGTCCACTCCGCCGAGCGGATCCGACTGCCGTCCCGGTCCAGCTCCTCCGCCGTCACCCGGTGGTCGCTCACCCACAGCAGTTGCCGCAGTGTCTCCACCAGGGACGGCGGTGTCTCGCCGTCCGCGCTCAGGTAGAGGCGGACGACGGTGCCGCCGCGTTCCGGGGCCTCGGTGGTCTCGACGATCTCCAGGAGGCCCGAGCCGGACTGGATGGTGGCCTGGAGCGGGGCCTCCGTGCGGGACGGGTTGCCGTGGAGGTCGATGGTGGAGGTGGTGACCACGACCTCCTCGGCCAGCATGAAGTAGCTGAACACCCCGATGCCGAAACGGCTGTTGAAGGGAATCGGCTCGATGCCCGCGCGCCGCCAGTTCCGGCGCTCCTGGACGAAGTCCGGATCCTGCTCGTACCGCTTGCCGGCCCGGGCGAACATCGAGGTGAGCTTCCGGCGGCTCATACCGGTTCCCGTGTCGCGGCACTCGATGTACGGACGGTCCTCGTCGTCGTACCCCTGGACGAAGGTGATCTCCGGCTCCCGGCCCTTCGCCCCGCACTTGCTCAGCCGCCGCCCGTACGCCACGCGCAGCTGCCGGTGGCGGCAGGCGTCCAGGGCGTTCTGGTACAGCTCCCGGACGGCGAGCATCTTGTCGCCGTACAGCTGGGTGCCCATGAGCAGCGGGCGGATCTCGTCCTCGGCGAGCCGGAAGCGTTCCAGCGGTTTGGTGTACTGCTGTTCCAGCGGCTCCAGGAACTCCGTGGTCACCTTGCGCGGGATGCCGCGCAGCAGGTCGGGGGCGTTCGTACGCGCCTCCTTCCAGCCCTTGTGGCGCGCCCTGACCGATGCGTCGGCGGTCGCGGCCAGCTCCTCGACGGCCGCGTGCAGAGCGGGGTGCGGGCAGAGGAAGTTGACCG
Source organism: Streptomyces sp. CB02980 (assembly GCF_014451325.2). Classification (GTDB taxonomy): domain Bacteria; phylum Actinomycetota; class Actinomycetes; order Streptomycetales; family Streptomycetaceae; genus Streptomyces. The sequence goes on from NZ_JACSCH020000009.1 coordinate 68,379, forward strand.
CCAGGTCGTATCCGTCGCCGCTGCCAGCCCCCGTGTGCTCGCCAGGGGGGTCGAGACGGTACTCGGAGAGGGCCGCGATGACGTCCGAGGGCACGAGCCTGCGGTGGGCGCCCAGATGGTCGACGAGGACGCTGGACATGCGCCGGGGGTCCGCGGCGAGGAGGGAGGCCAGCCAGACGAGGTACGCGAGGTCGCGGGCGCGCCACGCGTTGCCGGGCACCACGGGGTGCTCGCTCCAGCGGAGTTCGCCGCTGTCGTCGATGCGGGGGCTGCTGCCGGGCGCGACGGTGACGTGGGCCAGGACCTGGCGCAACTGCCGATTGATCAGGGTCAGGCTCTGCACGGTGAGTTCGCCGTGGGATCCGACGGCGACGGCGCCGACCGCCATGTCGATCAGGTGGTCGACGGCCGCGTAGTCGCCCGTGCGGTCCCACAGACGGTCCCAGTCCGCGATGAAGCGGTGCCGCAGCCAGTGGTCGGCCGCCGTGGCCGCTTCGGGGAGGTGGCGCCGGCGCAGTGTCTCGGCCGCGAGGCTGACCTGCGAGTGGGCCCGGGACACGTCCCGTGCGGCGTCGCACACCAGGTGGTCGTGCGGGGTGACGGCGTCCCGCCCCCGGCCGTCCTCGCGCCGGTCGATCCGGTCCGGCCGCAGCGCCGCCAACTCGCTCAGGGCGATGGCGACGACGCCCTCGTGCAGCAGCGGAGCGGCGAGCAGCGCCGCGGTCTCGGCGGGGGAGAGCCGTTCGCGTCCGGTGAGGCGGGCCGCCTCGACCAGGCGGCCGAGGCGGTCCACGACCCGGATCGGGTACTCGGGATCGCTCCACGGGGTGGCCAGGGCCGAGTCCGTGCCGAGGCGGCTCTTCGCGACCTCGCGCGCCAGGTCGGCCAGCCGTTCCTTGACCCGCTCGTGCGTGGCCGCCTCGTGCGAGGTGTGCCGCCAGAGCGCGGAGGAGTCGATCGCCTCCGCCCAGCGCTCGGTCACCCGGGAGCCCCGGCAGAGGACCAGCCGGTCGGCGAGGCCCTCCACACACTGGAACTCGACCGTCGGCGGGGGTTCCGTGAGTCGGGAGGTCAGCCGCTTGACCCGGTCCCGGACGAAGGCGTGGACCTCCCGGAAGGTCTTCGGGGGACTGTTGCGGGAGAGGGCCTCGGAGAGGGCGATGCCGAAGTGACTGCCCTTCCCGGGGTCGGCGTAGGCCGGCTGTCCCCGTCCGCTCGCGCGCAGCCACGCCACGTCGAGGTGGGAGGAGGTCGCGAGGGGCGTCTCGCGGGAGTCGGCCGGTGAGGGCGGCTGGTCGGTGCGGCACGTGTCGAGGCAGACGACGACCGTGACGCCGTCGGGTACGGGGCCGAGCAGGACCTCGGGGGTGACTTCGAGGGTCGTCTGCGCGATCAGGGAGCCGTCGGCGCGGGGCCGGGTGTCCGAGGTGATCAGGTACTCGCGCTCGCCCACGGTCACCCCGTGGCAGGAGACGTACAGGAAGGCGGTGTCTCCGGCCTCGCAGGAGAGGAGGAACTCCTCCACGGCGCTCACGACCGAGCCGACACTCGTGTCCTGCCGCTCCGGGAGGCGGTGGCCGGGGTGCAGCGCGTCGACCGTGTAGCCGGACTCGGCGAGGGCGTCCCCGACCAGCTCGACGTCCCGGTCGACGAAGCCGAGCGGCGGGAAGCGGCGGGAGAGGGCGGCGTCCCGTTCCAGGAACGCGGTGCGGCCCACTCCGATGAGCAGCGCCCGTCGCCTGCCGGTCTCCGGCCCCTCGGTCGTGTCCGCCGCCCCGGCCGTCGTCGAGCTCACCCGTACCCCCAACTCCCCTGTGTGACGCCCCTGGACGGACATGATTCCAGAACGTCACCGGGGGAGGGTCCTCATCGGATGAGGGCGCTCACGGGCGCAGGGCCCTCAGCCAGGCCGCCGCCCCGTCCAGCGCCGCGTCCGCCTCCGGCAGCACACCCGCTCCGCCCAGGAAGCCGTGGAACATGCCCGTGTGCAGGTGGACTTCGGCCCGGACGCCCGCGGCGGAGAGGCGGCGGGCGTAGGCGAGGCCCTCGTCGCGGAGGGGGTCGCAGTCGGCGAGGACGAGGAGGGTCGGGGGGAGGCGGGAGACGTCGGGGGCCAGGGCGGGGGAGGCGGCGGTCGGGTCGGCCTCCGGGCCTGCGTACTGCTGCCAGTACCACCGCATGTGCGCCGTCGTGTGGAAGCAGCCCTCCGCGAAGTCGTGGGCCGACCGTCCCTCAAGGCGGTGGTCCAGGGCCGGGTAGACGAGGAGCTGGCCCGCCGGCGACGGGCCGCCTCCGTCTCGGGCGCGCAGGGACGCCGCCGCTGCCAGGTTCCCGCCGCTGCTGTCGCCCGCCAGGACCAGCGGGCGACCCGGGTATCGGTCGGCCGCCCAGGCCAGGGCCGTGCACACGTCGTCCTCGGCCGCCGGGAAGCGGTGCTCGGGCGCCCGCCGGTAGTCGACGGAGACGACGGTGGCGCCGGTACGGGCGGCGAGCGCGCGGCAGGTGCCGTCGTGGGTGTCCAGGTCGCACAGCACCCAGCCGCCGCCGTGGGCGAAGACGACGACCAGGTCCTCCCGCCCCTCGTAGAGCCGTACGGGAACGCCGTTCGCCGAGGCGGTCGGTGCCGGTGGTATCGCGCCGAGGTGCGCCCTTGCCGCCGCCCTCAGCGCCTCCGCGCCCGCCTCCGGGCGCGGGAAGGCCGCCGACATCGCGTCGCAGAGCGCGCGGGCGGCCGGGGTGAGGGGGTCGGCGGGCCGTGCGTCGGTCGTCGTCATGCGGTGAGGCCTCCGTCGATCGTGAACTCGGCGCCCGTCACGTACGACGACGCCTCCGAGAGCAGGAACGCGACCAGTTCCCCGACCTCCTCCGGTCGGCCCATCCGGCCGAGTGGGACGTGCGACCAGTCCCTGTCCGCGACCGCCGTCGTCATGGGGGTGTCGACGGCGCCCGGGTGGACCGAGTTGACCCGGACGCCGTACGGGGCGAGGTCGCGTGCCGCCGAGCGGCTGAGGCCGCGCAGGCCGAACTTGCCCGCCCCGTACGCCGCGTGGCCGGGGACGCCGACGCGGCCCGCCGTGGACGACACGTTCACGATCGAGCCGCCGCCCGCCTCGCGGAGCGCGGGCAGGACGGCCTGGATGCCGAGGAAGGGGGCCAGCAGATTGACCCTGAGGAGGAGTGCGAAGTTCTCGTACGTCTCCGATTCCACCGGGGCCGTTCGCCAGAGGGCCGCGTTGTTGACGAGTCCGTCGATCCCGCCGTACGTGGTGACCGCCGTGTCCGTCACCGTCCGCCAGTCGTCCGCCGACGTCACGTCGTGGCGGACGAAGACCGCCGCCCCGCCGAGGTCCGCCGCCACCGACCGGCCCTCCTCCTCCCGTACGTCGGTGAGGACCACCCGCGCCCCGGCCGCCACCAGGAGCCGGGCCTCGGCGGCGCCCTGGCCGCGCGCCGCGCCCGTCACGATCACGACCTTGCCGTCCAGGGCGCTCACGCGGCGGCGTCCAGGGCCCGGAAGTGCGGGATGACCTTCGTGCCCCACTGGCGGACGGTCTCCAGACAGGCCTCCTGCGGCACGGTTCCCATCTGGATCAGGCACATCACCTCGTCGACGCCGATCTCCCGGAGCCGTTCGACGTACGCGATGGCCGTGGCGGCGTCCCCGTACGCGTGGTCGGTGTTGTAGGTGCCGGTGTCGACCGGCCGGGCGGGGACGTCCGCCTCGTGCAGCCGGGCGACCAGCTCGTCCCGCTCGCGGGCGAGGGCGCCGGCGTGGTCCTCGTCCTCCGCGTAGCCGGTGGGCGCGGGCGCGCCGCCGTACCAGTGGGCGATCGACTCGGCGAAGAAGCGCTGGCCCCCGGTGCCGAGCCGGAGCGCCCGGTCGGCGTCGTCCAGGACGACGGTCGGGCAGAGGGCGGAGAAGTGGTCGTTGACCTCGGTGGAGACGAACCGCGACCCGTCCCGCGTGGCGAGCGCCTCGTCGTACACCGAGCGCATCGCGCGGACGTCTTCGGCGCCCGCGAACCCCATCACCAGCGCCCCGATGCCGAGTTCGGCCGCCTGCCGGAGCGACGCGTGCTGCGAGCAGGCCATGAAGAGCGGCGGGTGCGGGTGCTGGACCGGGCGGGGCAGGATCGCGCCGGGGCCGATGTCGAGCGAGCCGTGCCACTCGAACTCCGGCTCGCGCCACGCGGCGGCGAAGATCCGCAGGGCCTCCTCCGTCTGCGGAGTGGTGTCCTCGGGGCGCACCCCGAACATCCGCATCTCCTGGCGGGTCGCGCCCCGTCCGGCGCCGATGTCGACCCGGCCGCCGGAGAGCACGTCGAGCATGGCGGCGCGTTCGGCGACCCGGACCGGGTGCTGGTAGCCGAAGGGCATGGTGACCACGCCGTGGCCGACGCGGATGGTGCGGGTGCGGGCGGCGACCCAGGTCAGGAAGATCTCGGACGCGCTCATGTGGGCGTACTGGGTGAGGGAGTGGTGTTCGACCGCCCAGATCCGGTCGAAGCCCATCTCCTCGGCGAGGACGGCCTGTTCGACGCAGTCGTGGATGACGCGGTGTTCACGGGCGGGGGTCGGGTCGACGAGCTGTGCTTCGAAGATCATGGAGAACTTCACGGGGCGCTCCTCCCGGAGGGATACGGCGAGTATGCCTAATCGAAATATTCCTAGCAGGCATAAGTGGGGGAGGGAAGGGCCGTAGACTGCCGACCGTGGCGGACGAAGAGACCGTGCCGGCGCTACCGGCGACCAGCTGGGCCGTGCTCGGACTGCTCTCCTTCGGGCGGGAGTTGTCCGGCTACGACCTCAAGAAGTGGTCGGACCGGTCACTGGGGCTCTTCTACTGGAGCCCGTCCTTCAGCCAGATCTACAGCGAGCTCAAGCGCCTGGAGAAGGCCGGATACGCCGGCTCGCGTCTGGTCGCCCCGGAGGCCGGCTCGCGCGACAAGCGCGTCTACCGGATCACCGACGAGGGCCTCGCCGCCGTCCGACTCTGGGCCCGCACCGCCCCGCTCGACCCGCCGGTCCTCAAGCACGGGCCGATGCTCCGGCTCTGGCTCGGCCATCTCCTCGAACCCGAGCGGATGCGGGAGGTCCTCGCCGCACAACGGGAGTACGCCGAGGCCATGCGGCTGCGCGCCGAGGCCGACGCGGCGGACGCGTCCGCGGACGAGGCCTGGGCGTACCCCCGGCTCACCCTCACCTGGGCCGAGCGGTACTACACCGCCGAGCGCGATCTGGCCGACGCCATGCTCGCGGACATCGAGCAGTTGGAGCGGCAGTCGGCGGGTAAGCCAGACAGGGAGCCGGAGGGAGAGGATCCATGGCACTGAGTCTGCGGAAGGTCGAGGAGACAGCGCCCGCGCTGGTGAGTCTCTACAAGCAGGCGGGCGAGTCGCTGCGCCGGCACGGGATCGACGGGCAGCGCGTCGCCGTCTACCTCGTCATCGACTACTCGGGGTCGATGAAGCCGTACTACTCCAGCGGCGCCGTCCAGGCCCTGGCCGACCGGGTGCTGGGGCTCTCCGCCCAGCTCGACGACGACGGGCGGGTGCCCGTCGTCTTCTTCTCCACCGACATCGACGCCGAGACCGAGATCCGGCTCGACGACCACGCCGGCCGGATCGACCGGATCGTCGCCGGGCTCGGGCACATGGGTAGGACCAGCTACCACCTGGCCATGGACGCCGTCATCGACCACTACCTCGACAGCGGCTCCACCGCGCCCGCACTCGTCGTCTTCCAGACCGACGGCGGGCCGATCAACAAGCTCGCGGCCGAGCGGTACGTGTGCAAGGCGGCCCGGCTGCCGATCTTCTGGCAGTTCATCGGCTTCGGCGACCCGGGCAGCCGGCAGTTCGAGTTCCTGCGCCGGCTCGACGAGCTGGACGTGCCGGCGAGGCGGCCCGTCGACAACTCCGGGTTCTTCCACGCGGGTCAGGACCCGAGCCGGGTCCCGGACGCGGAGCTGTACGACAGACTCGTCGCCGAGTTCCCGGTCTGGCTCGCGGCGGCGCGACGACAGGGCATCGTCCGGTCATGAAGCGGCCTCCCCCACCTCCTTGTCGAGCCGTGCGAACTGCCCCTCGGTGAGGGTGACGTCGAGCGCGCCCAGGTTCTCCACGAGATGCGCGGCCGAGGTCGTGCCCGGGATCGGGAGGATGTGCGGGGCCCGGTGCAGCAGCCAGGCCAGGGCCGTCTGCGACGGGGTGGCGCCGATCTCGCGGGCGACCCGGGCGACCGGTCCGTCCGGGCCCGTGTGTCCGCCCATGGCGACCGGGAAGAAGGGGACGAACGCGATCCCGCGTCCGGCGGTGTGCTCGACGACGGCCTCGTGGTCGCGGTTCGCCAGGTTGTAGAGGTTCTGCACGGCCGCGATCGGCGCGACCGCCTCGGCCTCCGCCAGCTGGGCGACCGTCACCTCCGAGAGGCCGATGTGCCGGACCTTGCCCTCCTCCTGGAGCCGCCGCAGGGCGCCGACCTGCTCGGCGACCGGGACGTTCTCGTCGAGACGGTGCAGATGGAGCAGGTCGATCCGCTCGGTGCGCAGCCGACGCAGGCTCAGCTCGGTCTGCTGGCGCAGATAGGCGGGGTGCCCGAGCGGCACCCACTCGGTGGGGGAGGGCCGGACCACGCCGACCTTGGTGGCCACCGCGATCCCGTCGCCGTACGGATGCAGGGCCTCGGCGAGCAGCTCCTCCCCGGCCCCGAGGGCGTACGCGTCGGCCGTGTCGAAGAGGGTGACGCCCGCCTCGGCGGCCGTCCGCAGCAGCGTGACCGCCGCCGCCCGGTCGGCCGGGGCCGTCCAGATGCGGGCCTCCGGGCCGGTCGGGTCGCCGGGGCCGTCGGCGAGCCGCATCGTGCCGTATCCGACCCGCCGGACCGGGAGGTCGCCGCCGAGCTGGAATATCGTCGTGTCCGAGGAGTTCGTGTTGTTCGTCATGCCCGGACCGTAGGAGCTCACACGGATGTGAGGTTCAAGCGCGCGAGGGCGACTGTGAGGGGGGTCACATGAAGATCGGTGAGCTGGCGCGCGAGACCGCGGTGAGCGTCCGGCTGCTCCGCTACTACGAGGAGCAGGGCCTCCTCGCCTCGGAGCGCACCCCCGGCGGGCAGCGGGTGTACGGCCCCGACGCCCCCGACGTCGTGCGCCGGATCCGGGCCCTCCTCGGTGCCGGACTGCCGACCCGGGTCATCGCCGAGGTCCTCGACTGCGTCTGCGGCAGCGAGGCGGAGATCGAGCCCTGTCTCAGCCCGATGCTGGTCGCCCGGCTCGACGCGATCGACGGGCAGATCCACGACCTCCAGGGCGCCCGCTCCTCCCTCGCCGCGCTCGTGGCGGCGACCGAGGGCAGGGAACTCGCCACCGCCGACCGGGCGAGGGGGAATCCGGTGGCCCGCGCTCGTGTCGGTGGGCGATCATGACGCCCATGACTTCTCTGGTACGACACGTGACCATTGACTGCGCCGACGCCTACGCCCTCGCCGCCTTCTGGGCGAACGTCCTGGACTCCAAGGTCTCCGACGAGGACAAGCCGGGCGACGAGGAGGCGCTCGTCGAGACGCCGGGGGCCGGCCTCCTCTTCATCCAGGTTCCCGAGGCGAAGGCGGTCAAGAACCGCATCCACCTCGACCTCCAGCCGCAGGACCGCACCCGTGACGAGGAGGTCGAGCGGCTGCTCGGCCTCGGCGCGACCCTCCTCGACGACCGCCGGAACCCGGACGGCACCGGCTGGGCGACCCTGGGCGACCCGGAGGGCAACGAGTTCTGCGTCGAGCGCAGCACGGCCGAGCGCGCCGCCACCGCCTCCGCCCCGACCGCCACCTCCTCCTGACGACATCCGGAGCAATCCGGACAGTAGGTGTCGGGTATCCGGTGTTTCCTGGATCCATGGGAGACACCGGAACCACCTGGTCGGCCTTCGAGGCCGCCGAACCCGCATTCGCCGAGACCGTGCGCGAGCGCTTCGGGCAGTACACCCACCACGCCCTCGCCACCGTGCGGGAGGACGGCTCGCCCCGGCTCAGTGGCATCGAGGTGGGCTTCCGCTTCGGTGAGCTCTGGCTCGGCATGATGCCCGGCTCCCGCAAGGCACGCGACCTGCGCCGCGACCCCCGGCTCACCCTCCTCGCCAACCTGGGCGCGGGCACCAACATGGGCGGCGGGGACGTCCGTGTCTCCGGGCGGGCGGTCGAGGTCACCGACCCGGAGACGGTCGCCCGGTACGTCGCCGACGCGGGCGAGCCCCAGCCGTTCCACCTCTTCCGGGTGGACCCGACCGAGGTCGTCCGGACCTGGGTGGACGGCGACGAACTCGTCGTCCGCACCTGGTCGGCCGGGCACCCGGCCCGCACCTTCCGGCGCGGCAACGACGACAGTCCGCCCCGCCGGGAGTCATGAGCCCCTTCGGCCGGGCGCCACGCCCCGGTCAGGAGTACGCGCCGAGGACCGTCGCCCGGCAGGTGGCCGGGTCGCCCCAGGCGTCCCTCAGCGGGCGGGCCTTGCGGAGCCACAGGGACAGGTCCAGTTCCTCCGTGTAGCCGATCGCGCCGTGGATCTGGAGGGCGGTGCGCGCCGCCGTGTACCCGGCCTCGCCCGTGGTCACCTTGGCCGCGGCCAGGTCCCCGGACGTCATCGTCACCGCCGCCCCGAACAGCAGCGGCCGGGCGAACTCCAGGGCCAGCAGGGTGTCCGCCAGGCGGTGCTTGACCGCCTGGAACGCGCCGATCGGGGTGCCGAACTGGGAGCGCTGCCGGGCGTACGCCACCGTACGGTCGAGCAGGGCCAGGCCCACGCCCAGTGACTGCGCGGACGTCGCCAGCATCGCCCACCGCCGGGCCTGCCCGGCCGCGACGGCCACCGCGGGGCCCTCGGCGAGCAGCTCCCCGCCGGGTGCCGGGCGGGCGAGCCGGCGCGCGGGGTCGGCGGAGACCCGGACCGGGCCGTGACCGTGCGCCCGCCACAGTTCCTCCCCGCGTACGACGAGCACGGTGTCCGCCCGGTCGGCGTCCAGGGCGTACGGGACGGCGTGCCGTACGGCCTCCGTCCCGGCGATCGCCAGCGTCGCCGTCCGCTCGCCCGCCGCCAGGGCCGGCAGGAGGCGTTTCGCCGGGCCGGGGTCGCCCAGGCGCGCCAGTTCCCCGAGGAGTACCGCCGCCGCCACCGACTCCACCACCGGGCCCGGCACCGCGTGACGGCCCAATTCGATGAAGGCGTGGGCCAGTTCGACGGGGAGCGGGCCCATTCCCTCGTACTCCTCCGGGACCGCGAGCGCACCCACCCCGGCCTCCGCGAGCCGCCCCCACAGCGCCCGCCCCGGGCCGGGGTCGTCGCCCGCCCAGGCCCGTACGGCCGCCGGGGTGTCCGCGGCGGTGAGCATCGCGTCCAGGGAGCGGGCGAAGGCACGCTGTTCGCCGGTCGGCAGGAAGGTCATCAGCGGCGCCCCTTCGGGAGGCCGAGCAGCCGCTCGGCGATGATGTCGCGCTGGATCTCGTTGGTGCCCGCGTAGAGGGGGCCCGCGAGGGAGAAGACGTACCCCTCCGCCCACGCGCCGTCCGCGAGCTCGCCGTCCGGGCCCAGGACGTCCAGCGCCGTCTCGTGGAGGGCCAGGTCGTACTCCGACCAGAAGACCTTGTTGAGGCTGGACTCGGCCCCCGACGGCGCCCCCGTCGCCAGCCGGGCCGCCGCGCCCGCCGTGAACAGCTGGTACGCGCGTGCCCCGATCACCGCGTCCGCCACCCGGTCCCGCAGCGCCGAGTCCGCCGGATCGCCCTCCGTCCGCCAGAGCCGTACGAGCCGGTCGGCGGCGGCGAGGAAGCGGCCGGGGGACCGGAGCATCAGCCCGCGCTCGTTGCCCGTCGTGGACATCGCGATGCGCCAGCCCTGGCCCGGCTCCCCGATCACGTCCTCGTCCGGGACGAACACCTCGTCGAGGAACAGTTCGGCGAAGGCGGGTTTGCCGTCGAGCCGGCCGATGGGCCGGACGGTCACCCCCGGCGCCCGCAGGTCGAACATGAGGTAGGTCAGGCCCCGGTGGGGCCGGTCCGCGCCGGGGTCGCTGCGGAAGATGCCGAAGGCCCGGTCGGCGAAGGCGGCCCGGGAGGACCAGGTCTTCTGCCCGGAGAGCAGCCAGCCGCCGTCCGTGCGGACCGCGCGCGAGGTGAGGGACGCCAGGTCGGAGCCGGCCTCGGGCTCGGACCAGGCCTGCGCCCAGATCGTCGCGCCGTTCGCCATCGACGGCAGCACGCGCGCGCGTTGTTCCGCCGTGCCGTGGTCGAAGAGGGTGGGCGCGAGGAGCTGGACGCCGTTCTGCGAGACCCGGCCGGGCGCCCCCGCCGCCCAGTACTCCTCCTCGAAGACCAGCCACCGGTCGAGGTCGACGCCCCGGCCCCCGTACTCCTCGGGCCACGAGACCACCGACCAGCGGGCGGCGGCCAGTCCGGCCTCCCAGGCGCGGTGGGCGGCGAAGCCCTCGGCCGTCTCCAGGGAGGGCAGCGGCTCGGCGGGGACATGGTTCCGCAGCCACTCCCGGGCCTCCGCCCGGAAGGCCTCCTCGGTCCGCGTGTACGAGAGATCCATCGGTCACCCCGCCCTCACCCGTTCCCTAACAAGTGTTTGGTAGGTTAACGTACGGCCATGAGCAGCGTCGAGGAGTTCCGGGCGGAGATACGGGGCTGGCTGAAGACCCACCTCAGCGGCTCCTTCGCCGCCCTCAAGGGGCGCGGCGGGCCCGGCCGCGAGCACGAGGCCTTCGCCGAACGCCTCGCCTGGGAGCGGCACCTGGCCGCCCACGGCTGGACCTGTGTCGGCTGGCCCGAGGAGTACGGCGGGCGCGGCGCGAGCGTCGAGGAGCAGATCGCCTTCCACGAGGAGTACGCCCTCGCCGACGCCCCCGCCCGCGTCAACCACATCGGCGAACAGCTCCTCGGCCCCACTCTCATCGACCACGGCACCGAGGAGCAGAAGGCCCGCTTCCTGCCCCCGATCCGCGCCGTCGAGGAACTCTGGTGCCAGGGCTACAGCGAACCCGGCGCCGGCTCCGACCTCGCCGCCGTCCGCACCCGCGCCGCCCTGGAGGACGGCCGGTGGGTGGTGAACGGGCAGAAGATCTGGACCTCCCTCGCCCACGAGTCCCAGTGGTGCTTCGTCCTGGCCCGGACGGAGCCGGGTTCGCGGCGCCACGCCGGGCTCTCGTACCTCCTCGTCCCCCTCGACCGGCCCGGCGTCGACATCCGGCCCATCGTCCAGCTCACCGGCACCAGCGAGTTCAACGAGGTGTTCTTCGACGGGGCCGTCACCGACGCCGCGAACGTCGTCGGCGCACCCGGCGACGGCTGGCGGATCGCCATGGCCACCCTCGGCTACGAACGCGGCGTCTCCACCCTCGGCCAGCAGGTCGGCTTCCGCCGCGAACTCGACGCCCTCGTCGCCCTCGCCCGCCGCAACGGCGCCGCCGCCGACCCCGACATCCGCGACCGCCTCACCCGCGCCTGGGCCGGCCTCGAGGCGCTCCGCGCCGGCGCCCTGCGCGGCACCGACCCCTCCGCCGCCAAGCTGTACTGGTCCCACTGGCACCGCGACCTCGGCGAACTCGCCCTGGAGGTGTGCGGCCCCGCCGCCACGCTGGCCTCCGGAGCCCCGTACGAACTCGACGACTGGCAGCGGCTGTTCCTCTTCTCCCGTGCCGACACCGTCTACGCCGGATCCAGCGAGATCCAGCGGAACATCATCGCCGAGCGGGTGCTCGGCCTCCCGAAGGAGCCGCGCCCATGACCCGTACCCCCGCGCCGCCCTATGTGCAGGGCCACGGACTCCTCGCCGGGCGGACCGCCGTCATCACCGCCGCCGCCGGAGCCGGCATCGGCGGCGCCACCGCCCGCCGCTTCCTGGAGGAGGGCGCCCGCGTCCTCGTCAGCGACGCGCACACCCGGCGCCTCAAGGAGACGGAGACCGCGCTCGCCGCCGAGTTCGGCGCGGACGCGGTCGCCTCCCAGCCCTGCGACGTCACCGACGAGGCCCAGGTCCAGGCGCTGTACGACACCGCAGTACGGCTCCACGGACGCCTGGACATCACCGTCAACAACGCCGGCCTCGGCGGCACCGCCGAGCTCGCCGACATGACCGACGAGCAGTGGAACCGGGTCCTCGACGTCACCCTCGGCGGCACCTTCCGCTGCACCCGCGCGGCCCTCCGTCACTTCCGCGAAACGGCCACCGGCGACGGCACCGGCGGCGGCGTCGTCGTCAACAACGCCTCCGTCGTCGGCTGGCGCGCCCAGGCCGGCCAGGCCCACTACGCCGCCGCCAAGGCCGGCGTCATGGCCCTCACCCGCTGCGCGGCCGTCGAGGCCGCCGCGTACGGCGTCCGCGTCAACGCCGTCTCGCCGTCCCTCGCCATGCACCCCCACCTGGCCAAGGTCACCACCACCGAACTCCTCGACGAGCTGACCGCGCGCGAGGCCTTCGGCCGCCACGCCGAGCCCTGGGAGATCGCCAACGTCATCGTCTTCCTCGCCGGCGACTACTCCTCCTACATGACCGGCGAGACGGTCTCCGTCAGCAGCCAGCACCCGTAGGACCAGAATGGACGCGTGCCGAACACTCCCCAGAGCTCAAGCAAGAAGAAGACCCCGGTGAGCGGCGGGCCCGAGCGGCGCCGTGAACTCCTCGACACGGCGGCCGAGGTGTTCGCCGCCCAGGGGTACAACGCCACCACCGTCCGCAAGATCGCGGACGCCGCCGGCATGCTCGCCGGCAGCCTCTACTACCACTTCGACTCCAAGGAGTCGATGCTCGACGAGATCCTCTCCACCTTCCTCGACGAGCTCTGGGAGGGGTACGACGCCGTCCTCGACGCCGGACTCGGGCCCCGCGAGACCATCGAGGCCCTCGTCACCGAGTCCTTCCGCGAGATCGACCGGCACCGCGCCGCCGTCGCCATCTACCAGAAGGAGTCCCGGCACCTCACCGACCAGCCCCGCTTCCACTACCTCACCGACTCGCAGCGCAAGTTCGAGAAGGCCTGGCTCGGCACCCTGGAGCGCGGGGTCGCCGCCGGGGTCTTCCGTGCCGACCTGGACGTCCGCCTGACCTACCGGTTCGTCCGCGACACCGTCTGGGTCGCCGCGTCCTGGTACCGGCCGGGCGGCCTGCACAGCCCCGAGGAGATCGCCCGGCAGTACCTGTCCATGGTCCTGGACGGAATCGCCGTACGTACGTAACGACGCACGGTCCCGGCACCCGCCCCGTGCGTCCCACCCGACCCACCGGAGGAGTCGCCATGCCCGAGGCCTACATCGTCGAAGCGGTCCGCACGCCCGTGGGGCGCCGAGGGGGCGGACTCTCCGCCGTCCACCCGGCGGACCTCGGCGCCCACGCCCTGAAGGCCCTCGTCATCCGGGCGGGGATCGACCCGGCAGCCGTCGACGACGTCGTCCTCGGCTGCCTCGACACCGTCGGGCCGCAGGCCGGCGACATCGCCCGCACGGCCTGGCTGGCCGCGGGCCTCCCCGAGGAGGTCCCCGGGGTGACCGTCGACCGCCAGTGCGGCTCGTCCCAGCAGGCCGTGCACTTCGCCGCCCAGGCGGTGATGTCCGGCACCCAGGACCTCGTCGTCGCCGGCGGCGTGCAGAACATGTCGATGATCCCCATCGCCTTCGCCTCCCGGCAGGCCGCCGAACCCCTCGGCCTCACCGGCGGCCCCTTCCACGGCAGCGAGGGCTGGCGCGCCCGGTACGGCGACGCGCCCGTCAACCAGTTCCACGGCGCCGAGCTGATCGCGGAGAAGTGGCGGATCACCCGCCGCGACCAGGAGGAGTTCGCCCTCCGCTCGCACGAGCGGGCGCTCCGCGCGATCGACGGCGGCCGCTTCGCGCGGGAGACCGTGGCGTACGGCGACGTCACCGTCGACGAGGGGCCGCGCCGCGACACCAGCGCGGAGAGGATGGCCGGGCTCCGGCCGGTCGTCGACGGCGGCACCATCACCGCCGCCTGCTCCTCCCAGGTCTCCGACGGGGCGGCGGCGCTGCTCCTGGCGAGCGAGCGGGCCGTACGGGAGCACGGGCTCACCCCCCGGGCCCGGATCCACCACCTCTCGGCGCGCGGCGAGGACCCGATCCGGATGCTGTCCGCGCCGATACCCGCGACCGCCCACGCGCTCAAGAAGACCGGCCTGACCATCGACGACATCGACCTCGTCGAGATCAACGAGGCCTTCGCGCCGGTCGTCCTCGCCTGGCTGAAGGAGACCGGCGCCGACCCGGCCCGGGTCAACGTCAACGGCGGCGCGATCGCCCTGGGCCACCCGCTCGGCGCGACCGGTGCGAAACTGATGACGACACTCCTCCACGAGCTGGAACGCACCGGAGGCCGCTACGGCCTCCAGACGATGTGCGAGGGCGGCGGCCAGGCGAACGTCACGATCATCGAAAGGCTGTGATCGGGCCACCGCGGGGTCGCCGGAGGCTGTGATCGGCTTGGTGATCCGGCGCCGTTCCGCTGTGAGGTCGCCCACGTCGCACCCTCCTGGTCAGGTCTGATCCGTCCGGGCATCGGTCGGGAGGGGCGGGAAGGTTCCGGGGCGCACTATTGTTCCGGTAGAGACATCCGGGGCTCGTACCGCGCGTTCCGGGAAAAACAGCCGGGGCCCGTATCGCGTGTTCCGGGTAGAGCAGCCGGGGCCCGCACCGTGCAGGTGCGGGCCCTGGCTGTGCCGCGAGCACCGGCCAGAAAGGCACGCATGACCCGCTCCGAACGCCCCCACAAGCGCAGCCCCCGCACCGCCCAGGCGAAGTCCACGTCACAGCCGAAGGCCTCCCGCGGAGGGCGCCGTCCCTCCGCGCCGCCGCCGCCGAGCGAGTTCACGCCGCCGGAGACGGTGACGCCCGCCCTGCCCGCGGTGGCCGCCTTCGCCGACCTCGACATGCCCGAGGGCCTGCTGCGGACCCTGGGCGAGCAGGGCGTCACGGAGCCGTTCCCGATCCAGGCCGCGACCCTCCCGAACGCGCTGGCCGGCCGTGACGTGCTCGGCCGGGGGCGTACCGGCTCCGGCAAGACCCTCGCGTTCGGACTCGCGATCCTGGGCCGTACGGCCGGCCGCCGCGCCGAGCCGGGCGCGCCGCTCGCGCTCGTCCTGGTGCCCACCCGCGAGCTCGCGCAGCAGGTGACCGACGCGCTCACCCCGTACGCCTCCGCGCTGCGGCTCCGCATCACCACCGTCGTCGGCGGCATGTCGATCAGCCGGCAGTCGTCCGCGCTGCGGCGCGGCGCCGAGATCCTCATCGCCACGCCCGGCCGGCTCCACGACCTCATCGACCGCGGCGACTGCCGTCTCGACCAGGTCGCCGTCACCGTCCTCGACGAGGCCGACCAGATGGCCGACATGGGCTTCCTGCCCCAGGTCACGAAGGTGCTGAAGCAGGTCGAGCCGGGCGGGCAGCGCCTGCTGTTCTCGGCCACCCTCGACCGGAACATCGACCGCCTGGTCAAGATGTTCCTCGACGACCCGGTCGTGCACTCGGTCGACCCGTCGGCCGGTGCGGTCACCACCATGGAGCACCACGTCCTGTACGTGGCCGACGAGACCGACAAGAAGGCCGTCACGCTGCGGATCGCGGCCCGCGACGGCCGGACGATCCTCTTCCTGGACACCAAGCGGTCCGTGGACCGGCTGGTCAAGCGGCTGCTCGCCAACGGCGTACGGGCCTCCGGCCTGCACGGCGGCCGCTCGCAGCCGCAGCGCAACCGGACCCTCGACCAGTTCAAGAGCGGTCAGGTCACCACGCTCGTCGCCACGAACGTGGCCGCGCGCGGCATCCACGTCGACGACCTCGACATGGTCGTCAACGTCGACCCGCCGATGGACCACAAGGACTACCTGCACCGCGGCGGCCGCACCGCCCGCGCCGGTGAGTCCGGCAGCGTCTTCACCCTGGTGCTGCCCGAGCAGAAGCGCGACATGGGCCGTCTGATGTCGAACGCGGGCATCAGCCCCCGCACGGCGCAGATCAAGTCCAGCGACGAGCAGCTCGTCGAGCTGACCGGCGCGCGGGAGCCCTCGGGCGTCCCGGTCGTCGTCGAGACCCCGCAGCCGACCCAGCCGCGCAAGCCCGCCGGCTCCGGTGCCGGCGGTGGCCGCTCCACCGGCCGTCGTCGCCGTCCCGCCCCGGCCGGAGGCACGGCCGGTACGGGCACGGGTTCGGGCCGTTCCGGAGCCACGGGCACGGCCTCGGGCCGCGCCGCGGGCTCCTCGGGCCGTACGTCGGGCTCCGCGGGCCGCACCGCCGGTTCCGCCGGCGGCTCGGGCCGCGCGTCCGGCGGTGGCCGGGGCGCCGGCTCCGGCACGGGCGGCGGACGCGGTGCCGCCGCGGGCGCCGGAGCCGGTGCCGCCCGCGCCGGGCGTCAGGCCCCGGGCACCAGCCGTTCGCGCAGCGCGAGCAGCTCGCGGAACTCCAGGCCGAGGCCGTCCGACACGTAACGGAACACGCTCCCGTACGAGGAGCGCAGCTGCTCCAGGGCGGTGTCGAGGTACTCCGCCCGCACCTCCTGGAGCGGAATGATCAGGGCCGGGTTCTGCATGAGCCCGGCCTGTTTCAATCCCTCCCGCACCCGTGCGTCGTACGTGGCGCGGAAGGTGTTGGAGGCCAGGTAGTCCGCGCGGGCGAGGGAGTCGGGCACGCCGAGGAGCGTGAGCAGCAGCCAGCCGGTCCAGCCGGTGCGGTCCTTGCCCGAGGTGCAGTGCAGGAGCAGCGGCCCCCGGCGGGGATCGGCCAGGTCCCGCAGGGTCGCCGCGAAGGCGGCCCGGTTCGCGGGGTCGGTGACGAACGTCCGGTACACCTCGCGCATGAACGCGGCCGCCCTACCGCCGCCCAGCATCTCCTCCTGCCGCACCGGGTCGCGCGAGCCGATCGCGGTGAGCAGCTGCCCGAACAGGCCGTTGTCGGTGACGGGCCGGGGGACCGGGACCGCACCGGCCGGGAGCCGGTCGGCGCCGTCGTAGCCGACCTCCAGGGGGATCCGCAGGTCGACCACGGTGCCGAGGCCGAGCCCGGCGAGCGTGGCCAGGTCCGCGTCGGTCAGCTTGGCCAGGTGGTCGCCCCGGTAGGCGAGGCCGTACCGGACCCGGCTCCCGTCGTACGTGGGGTAGCCGCCGAGGTCGCGGACGTTGACCGCGCCCTGGAGCGGGATCTGCCGGATCGGGGGCGCCTGCGGCAACCGGGGGCGGGCGACCGCCTCCGTGGGCAGGGCGCCGAGCAGGGCGGTGGCGCCGGTGGCGGTGAGCAACGCGCGTCGAGACAGGTGCACGGCCGGACTCCTTTGCGGCTCAAGGGGGTTGAGGGTGGGCGGTGCGGCATGGGGGTCACTCGTCCGGGTCACTCGTCCGGCTGCGGAAGCGTCCGCAGGACCTGCGCGGCCTCCGTCATGATCCGGGTGACCAGTTCCTCGCAGCTGGGCAGGTCGTCGATGACTCCCGCGACCTGGCCGGCGGCCATGATGCCGAGGTCGGTGCGGCCCTCGACCATGGACGCCCGCAGCAGCATCGGGGTGTTCGCGGCGAGCAGGACCTGGCTCCACGAGAGGTCCTTGCCGTGGCGCATGGCCAGGCCGTCGCGGATCATCGCGGGCCAGGAGAGCCCGGAGATCCGGCGGAAGCCGGCCGCCCGGCGCAGGGCCCGGGCCAGGGAACGTACCCGCCCCGCGTTCTCCAGGGACGCGACGAGGTCGGTACGGAGCATGCGGTGCGGCAGCCCGTCGACGGCCATCGTCACGGTGACGTCCTTGACCGTGGCCGCCAGATAGCGGGCCTTCACCGCCTCCGGCACGGTCGAGTCGGAGGTCAGCAGGAAGCGGGTGCCCATGGCGACGCCCGCCGCCCCGTGGGCGAGGGCGGCGACCAGGCCCCGCCCGTCGCGGAAGCCGCCCGCGGCGATCACCGGGATGTCGACGGCGTCCACCACCTGCGGCAGCAGGACGGTCGTCGCGACCTCGCCGGTGTGGCCGCCGCCCTCGCCGCCCTGGACGAGCACCGCGTCCGCCCCCCAGCCGGCGACCTTCTCGGCGTGCCGCCGGGCGCCGACGGAGGGGATCACGACGACCCCGGCGTCCTTCAGCTCGGCGATCAGGTCCCGGGACGGCGCGAGGGCGAAGGAGGCGACCCGCACGCCCTCGTCGACGATGATCCGGACCCGTTCGCGGGCGTCCCCTGCGTCGGCGCGGAGGTTCACCCCGAAGGGCCGGTCGGTGCGGGACTTCACCTCGCGGACGGCGGCGCGCAGCTCCTCCGCGGTCATCGTGGCGGAGGCGAGGACACCGAGCGCACCCGCGTTCGCGGTGGCGGAGACGAGCCGGGGCCCGGCGACCCAGCCCATCCCGGTCTGCACGAGGGGGTGGCGGACGCCGACCAGCTCGGTCAGAGCGGTCTCCATCAGGACCTGACCTCGCGGTTCCGCAGCCCGCCCGGGTCGATGACCTCGCGGAGCAGCCGGAGTTCCCCGGCGGTGGGCTCGCGGGTGCACGGCACGTCCTCGCCGATCACCAGGTCGAAGCCGGTGGCCGCCCGGACCTCGTCGACGGTGACGCCCGGGTGTACGGACACGAGCCGCATCGCGTGGTCGGGCGTCTCGAAGTCGAGGACGGCGAGGTCCGTCACCACCCGGGGGAGACGGTGGTACGGCCCGACGGCGTGGTCGTAACCGACGCCGCAGATCATGTCGACCCGCTCGACGAAGACCCGGGTCGAGTGCTTGGGGATCCAGTAACTCACCGGATTGTTCAACGTGTTGGCGGGCGCCCCGCGGACGCCGAGGAGCTGCCGGGTGGGCCGCTCCCAGTCGCCGATGCAGGAGATGTTCTGGTTGCCGTACCGGTCGATCTGGCTGGCGCCCATCATCACGTGCCGCCTGCCGCCGGTGACCATGGTGAGGTGCCTGCGGTACGGCAGCCAGCCCTCGGGCCGCCCGTCGAGGCCGACGAGCAGGGCCTCGCCGTCGGTGAGGAGGAGGTCGGGGGAGAAGGTGCGTTTGGCGAGGCGGGCGCCGAAGGAGGGGATCAGGCCCATGGGGCTGGCGAGCACCTCGCCGTTGTCGCGCCAGGCCTCGGCGCAGGCGATCACGCAGTACTCGGCCCGGCTGGTCACTGCCGTCGTCGCGTCCGTCGTCACTTCAGCTGCTCCTTGTGCCAGGCCTGGACGGCCGCCTGGTAGTCGTCCTCGGCCTTGCCCGAGAGGAACCGTTCGGCGAACTCGGGCCAGGGGGTGGTCGCGTAGAGCCTCTGGAACGGCTCGTCGCGGTCGTGGTCGGGGACGCAGGAGGTGAAGTGGGCCCCGTTCGGGGTCTCGACGACGCCGGTGACGCTGTGGCGGCTGACGAGGAGGGTCTGGGGCACGGTGTCCGGCCCGAAGGAGTCCACCACCCGCTCGCAGGAGACGTACGCCGAGTCGGCGGCCTCGCAGAACAGGTCGTCGAAGTACGGGTCGGGGCCGAGGTACTGGCCGTTCCCGAGCCGGTCGGCGCGGTTGAGGTGGACCAGGGCGGCGTCCATGCGCAGCGCGGGCACGGCGACGAACTCCTCGCCGTCCTCGTACGGGGAGGTGACGGTCCGCAGGCCCGGGTTGACCCGCATCACGTCGGAGCCGAGGCCGGCCCGTACCGGCAGGAAGGGGAGCCGGTTGGCGGCGGCGTGCAGCCCCCACATGAACATCGCCTCGTCGAGCTCGGTGAGCTCGAAGGCGCCGCGCTCGCGGGCGGCCCGGTAGTGCGGTTCGAGGGGGACGGAGTCCAGGGTCACGAAGGGTGCGACGAGCCGCCGGATCCGGCCGGCGGCCGCGAGCAGGCCGACGTCCGGGCCACCGTACGAGATCACCGTGAGATCGCTGATCTCGGACCGGAGCAGCGCTCTGACCAGGGCCATCGGCTTGCGCCGTGAGCCCCAGCCGCCGATCCCGATCGTCATGCCGGAGCGGAGCCGGCCCACGACGTCCTCGGGGGTCAGTACCTTGTCCGTCTTCGCTGTCCTCTGGTTCACGGGGAGCTCTCCTTCCCGAAGGTGTCGCGGACCCGGTCGGCGACACCGCTGAGATTGGCCTCGAAGGTGAAGCCCTGTTCGAAGCGGTAGCTGCGCCGGACGTCCACGGGGTCGATCCCGTTGAGCGCGGCCTTGGCGAGCCGCAGGAGACTGCCGTCCTTCGCGGCGATCTCCCCGGCCAGACCGAGGGCCGCGTCGAGCAGTCCGGCGCGCGGCACCACCTTCCACACCGAGCCGTGGGCGTGCAGTTCGGCGGCGGTCGCGGTCCGCGAGGTGTAGTAGAGAGCCCGCATCAGGTGCTGGGGCACGAGCCGCGCCAGATGGGTGGCGGCGCCGAGCGCGCCCCGGTCCAGTTCGGGCAGTCCGAAGACGGCGTCCTCGGCGGCGACGATCGCGTCGGCGTTGCCGACGAGCCCGATGCCGCCGCCCAGACAGTGTCCGGCCACCGCGGCGACGACCGGCACCTCGCACTCGTACACGGCGGCGAACGCCTCGGCGCAGCCGCTGTTGGCGCCGATCAGGGAGGTGTGCCCGGGGTCGCGCTGCAACTCCTTGATGTCGACGCCCGCGTTGAAGCCGCGGCCCTCGGCGGTGAGCACGACGCAGCGGACCTCGGGGTCGCGGCCCGCCGTGCGGACGGCGTCGGCGAGCGCGTACCAGCCCTTCACGGGCAGGGCGTTGACGGGCGGGAAGTCGACGGTGACCAGGGCCACGCCCGGAGTGGGGCGCGAGGTGCAGACACCCATGAGTGGATCAGCTACCTTTCCACCAAACGTTTGTTAGGTTCCCTCTCGGGAGGAAGGTAGCAGCCGATGGAGCTGGACGGGAGGGTCGTGCTCGTCACCGGCGGAACCCGTGGCGTCGGCGCGGGCATCGCCCGCGCCTTTCTGCGGGCCGGCGCCCGGGTCGCCGTCTGCGCCCGCAGACCCCCGGACGCACCGGTCGAAGCGGCGGGCCGCAACGCCGAGTTCCACCCCGTCGACCTGCGCGAACCCACCGCCGTACGGGAGTTCCTCACCGACTTCGCCGAGCGGTACGGACGGCTCGACGCGCTCGTCAACAACGCGGGCGGCACCCCGTACCGCCTCCTGGGGGAGGGCGACGCGGAACGCCACGCACGCGTGGTCGAGCTGAACCTGACCGCCCCGCTCGCCGTCAGCCTCGCCGCCCACCCGCTCCTCCGCGCCTCGCGCGGCGCCGTCGTCATGATCGGCAGCGTCAGCGGCACCCGGCCCTCCCCGGGCACGGCCGCCTACGGCGCGGCCAAGGCGGGCCTGGAGAACCTCGCCCGCTCGATGGCCGTCGAATGGGCCCCCGAGGTACGGGTCAACACCCTGGTCCTCGGCATGGTGGAGACCGAACTGTCCCACCTCCACTACGGCGACGAGGCCGGGATCGCCGCCGTCGGCCGGACCGTTCCGCTGGGCCGGCTCGCCGCGCCGGACGAGATCGGGGAGGCCGCCGTCTTCCTCGCCTCCGACCGGGCGGCCTATGTGTCGGGGGCCTCGCTGCTCGTGCACGGCGGCGGGGAGCGCCCCGCCTTCCTGGACGCCGCGACCGTCAATGCGGCGACCGCCGATGCCGCGACCGTCAACGCGGCGACCGCCGATGCGGCGACCCCCGATGCCGTGACCGTCAATGCGGCGACCGTCGATGCCGTGACCGGCGATGCCGCGACCGTCGGCGTCGCAACCGTCAGCAAGGAGAGCCGAGATGGGTCTGTGTGACGAGCGAGTGGTGATCGTGACGGGAGCGGGCCGGGGACTCGGCCGGGCGCACGCGCTCGCCTTCGCCGCCGAGGGCGCCCGGGTCGTCGTCAACGACCTCGGGGTCGGCCTGGACGGCCGCCCCGGGCCGGACAGCCCGGCGACCGCGGTCGTGGAGGAGATCCGGGCGGCCGGCGGTGCGGCCGTCGCCCACGGCGGCGACATCGCGACCACCGAGGGCGCCGCCTCGCTGGTCGCGACCGCCCTCGACGCGTACGGCCGGCTCGACACCCTCGTCAGCAACGCGGGCTTCCTGCGCGACCGGATGCTCGTGAACCTCGACGAGGAGGACTGGGACGCGGTCATGCGGGTCCACGGCAAGGGCCACTTCCTGCCGCTGCGGCACGCCGGCGCGTACTGGCGGGCCGAGGCGAAGGCCGGGCGCGCGCCGGTGGCGCGGGTCGTCCACACCACCTCGGGCGCCGGACTCCTCGGCAGTGTCGGGCAGGGCAACTACGCGGCGGCCAAGGCCGCGATCGTCGGGCTCACCCTCGTCGCGGCGGCCGAGCTCGCCCGGTACGGGGTCCAGGTCAACGCGATCGCCCCGGCGGCCAGGACCCGGATGACCGAGCGGGTCTTCGACGGCCTCGACGCGCTGCCCGAGGACGTGTCGCCGCTCGTGGTGTGGCTGGGCTCGGCCGCGTCGGACGGCGTGACCGGCAGGGTCTTCGAGGCCGAGGGCGGCCGCCTCACCGTCATGGAGGGCTGGCGGCCGGGCCCGACGGCCGACAAGGGCGCGCGCCGGACCCCGGCGGAGGCGGGGGAGACGGCCCGGCGCCTCCTGGCGGAGGCGGAGCCGCCGCACCCGGTGTACGGGGCCTGAGCGCCGGCCCTGCTACTCGGTGAGGCGCTTGGTCGCGGCGCGCTGGCGCGTGGTCGCCCCGGTCAGGAA
This sequence comes from Streptomyces sp. CB02980, assembly GCF_014451325.2. GTDB lineage: Bacteria > Actinomycetota > Actinomycetes > Streptomycetales > Streptomycetaceae > Streptomyces. Next base: position 91,057 of record NZ_JACSCH020000009.1, read on the forward strand.
GCGGGTGATCGTCGCCAGCTCGTCGGTCGTGAACTCCTCGTAGAGTTCGTGGACCTCGCGCGCCCAGTCGTCGAACAGGGGGGCGAGTTCGGCCAGCTTCTCGGGGCGGGGCTCGACGAGCACCCGGCGCTTGTCCGTCGGGTGCTTCACCCTGCGGACGAACCCCTTGCGTTCCAGGCGGTCGACGAGCCCGGTGACGGAGGCGGGGGCGAGGCCGGAGTGCTCGGCCAGCTCCTTGGCGGTGAGGGCGCCGTGCCGCTGCAGCAGGTCGAGCGTCTTGGTCTCGGTGGCGCCCAGGTCCTGCTGCGCGGCGACCGCCGAGTGGAAGGCGACGGACGCGGCGCTGGAGTCCCGGCCGGCGGCGGTGAGGGCGGCGACGACCTCGGTGCGTCGTCCTGTGTCCGTGTCCTTCTCGCTCATGGGGCGCAGCCTAGCAAAATTCATTTAGTTCGGCCGAACGAAAGACTTGCGATCACGGGCGGACTCATGTCACTTTTTATTTCGTTAGGCCGAACGAAATAAAAAGGAGGGGCCGAGATGTCCGCGACAGCCACGACCGACACCACCGCCACCGCTGACCCGCACCCCGTCCACCCGCGCCGCTGGGCCGCCGCCGTCGTCATGATGGTCGCCGCCCTGATGGACCTGGTGGACGTCACCATCGTCAATGTCGCCCTGCCCTCCCTCGGGGAAGGTCTCGGCGCCACCGAGAGCGCCCTCCAGTGGACCGTCTCGGCCTACCTCCTGGGCTTCGCCGCCACCCTCGTCGTCGCCGGCCGGCTCGGCGACCGCTACGGCCGCAAGGCGCTCTTCCTCGTCGGCACCGCGGGCTTCGGCCTCGCGAGCCTGGCCTGCGGCCTCGCCCAGAGCCCCGGCCAGCTCATCGCGGCACGCGCCGTGCAGGGCGTCACCGCCGCCGTCCTCATGCCCCAGGTCCTCGGCTCCTTCCAGAGCCTCTTCCACGGCAAGGACCGGGGGAAGGTCTTCGGGATGTACGGGGCGGTGGCCGGCTTCGCCTCCGCGATCGGGCTGCTGCTCGGCGGGATCCTCACCGACGCCGACCTCTTCGGGCTCGGCTGGCGCAGCGTCTTCCTCGTCAACGTGCCGGTCTCCCTCCTCACCCTCGCCGCCGCCGTCGTCCTCGTGCCCCGCACCCGCGAACGCGCCGCCGCCCGGCCCCCGGTGCTCGGCAGCCTCGTCCTCGCCGCCGGACTCGTCGCCGTCGTCCTGCCGCTCGTCCAGGGCCGCAGCTGGGGCTGGCCGCTCTGGGGCTGGGCCCTCATCGCCGCCGGAGTGCTCGCGGTGGTCGCGCTCGCGGCGCGCGGCTCGGTGCTGCCGGGCCGGATGTTCACCGTGCCCGCCTTCTCCTACGGCCTCGCCGTCCAGCTCCTCTTCTCCTTCGGCATGCAGGGCTTCTTCCTGGTCCTCGCGATCTGGCTGCAGGGCGGCCAGGGCTACACCCCGACCCAGGCCGGCGTCCTGATGGCCGCCTTCTCGGCAGGCGGCTTCCTCACCGCGCCCGCCGCCGAACCCCTCGCCGCCAAGCTCGGCCGGTACGTCCCGACCGCGGGCGCGCTCCTCATGGCGGGCGGCTACGGCTGGGTCTGGTACGCCATGGAGGCCGCGGCCCCCGCGCACACCGGCGCCTGGCCCCTGGTCCCCGGCCTCGCCGTCGCGGGCGCGGGCCTCGGTCTCCTCGTCGTCCCGCTCGTCGGCATCGTCCTGTCGGCCGCCCCGGCCGAGCTCGCGGGCGGCGCGTCCGGAGTCTTCTCCACGGCCCAGCAGTTCGGCGGCGCGCTCGGCGCGGCAGCCATCGGAACGGCCTGGTTCGCCGACCTCTCGCTCGGCGCGGCGATGCCGTGGGTGCTCGCCGCGTACGGCGCGGCGGCCCTGCTCAGCCTGCGGCTCCCGGCGGTCACCCGCGGCTGAGGTCCGCCCGTACCCGCGCGGTGGCCGCGGCTGAGGTCCGCCCGTACCAGCGCGGCGTCCGTCGGAGTCCGAGGGGCTTCGGCGGCCGCCGGGCGTTCCCCGGGCCCGCCCGGTCGCGGACTCCGGCCGGCGGCGACGCGAACCCCGGCCGCCGGCCCGCGTTCCCCGCGGGCCCCCGGTCACACCCGCGTCCACGGGATCCGCACGTTCGCGGGCAAGGAGTTAACGTCCGGCGAATTGAAGGGAGTCGGGCTTCCCGGCCGGATCTACGCGCGTCAAAATCTCAGCCATGCGAATCCCCCCTCGATTCACCCTCGCCGGCGGTGTCGCCGCCGTCCTCGTCTCCTCCCTCCTCCTCGGCGCCCCCGCCACCGCCGCCGCCCCGGCCCCCGCGCCCGCCACCGTCGTGACCTCGGTCGCTGCCACCGCGGCCGTCGGGGACATCTGCTACTCCGACCTCCCCAGCCAGGCGTACACGACCCTCCGTCTGATCGACGCGGGCGGCCCCTTCCCGTACAGCCAGGACGGCTCCGTCTTCCAGAACCGGGAGCGGATCCTGCCGGCCCACTCGCTCGGCTACTACCACGAGTACACGGTCAAGACCCCCGGGTCCTCCACCCGCGGCGCCCGCCGGATCGTGACCGGCGACTCGGCGCAGGAGGACTACTACACGTCCGACCACTACGCGTCCTTCGACCTGATCGACCACGGCTGCTGAGCCCGCCCGAAAGGGTCAGGCGCGGCGCGGGGACGTCCATTCCAGGCGGGTCCTGACCCGGGGATCGTGGACGTACTCCAGGGCGGCGAGCGCCGTCTCCCGCGCCGCACCCTCCGGGTCGCCGTCCGCCAGGGCCGAGGCCAGCGCGTCGACGGCGCGCGGGTCCTGACGGATCGCGAGCCCGCGCGCGGCCTCCGCCGCCGTCTCCGGATCGGTGTCGCCGAGCCGCTCCGCGAGCCCCTCCCGCACCAGAGGGGTGTCGTCGGGCAGCTCGGCGAGCGCGAGCGTCGCCCAGTCCCGTACCCGCGCGTCCCCGTCCCGGCTGAGCGCGAGCAGCACCCCGAGCGCCTCCAGGTGCCCGGCCGGCACGATCCCGGCGAGGGCCCCCGCGACCGCCCGCCGGACGGCCGCGTCGGGATGCCCGGCCGCGGCGAGGAGTTCGGGTACCGCCGCCGGGTCACCGCACTCCCCGAGCGCCGACACCACCGACAGGACCGGCTCCCGCGCCGGCACCGGCGAAGACCCCGGCCCCCGCGCCGACGGAACACGCCGGCGCCCCGCGGGCCCCGGCTCCGCCGGCCCCGCCACCGTCACCTCCGCCGCGAGCCGGCGCAGCACCGGGACCGCGCTCGGCGCGAAGCCCGGCAGCGCGCCGAGCACCCGCGCGCCCAGCGCCCGGCGCAGCGGGTCGCGGTACGCGCACCACGCGGCCGCCGCCACGAACGTCTCCTCGTCGGCCCGGCCGGCGAGTTCGGCCACCGCCGTCGTCCAGTCGTCGAGCTCCGGATCGCCGCAGCGCAACGCCCGCGCCGCCAGCTCCTCGTGCGAGGTGTGCAGCCCGAGCGCCGCCTCGATGAGCGTGGCGATCGCCGCGTGCCCGGTCTGGCGGTCGTCGCCGCGGCCGGGCGCGCCGTCCTCCCGCAGCAGCTCGACGACCACCGTCACCCCGCCGTCCTCGCGGACCCGGCGGACCACCGCCTCGTACGTCTGGCCGCCCTCGTTCCCCGCGACGAGTCCGCGCCGCAGCTCGGCCGCCATGTCGACGCCGATCCAGCGCCGGGCCTCCCGCAGCGCGGCCTCCCGGGAGTCCGCCCCGTGGTCGAGCAGCGCCCGTACGCAGCCGGTGGAGCCGCGCCGGGCGGCGGCCACCAGCGGCAGGATCCCGTCGGGCCCGCGCCGGTCGGGGTCGGCCCCGTACTCGAGCAGCACGCGCGCCGTGTCCGTGTGCCCGAGCCGCAGGGCCCAGGCGAGGGCCGTGAAGCCGTACGCCTCCTCCTGGTCGGGCGCGGCGCCCGCCGCGAGCAGGGCCCGTACCACCTCGGTGTGCCCGCCGACCGCCGCCCCGCAGAGGGGCAGGTCGTCGCCCTCCGCGCCGCTGCCCCGGCCGGGATCCGCCCCGGCGGCCAGCAGCACCCGCACGATTCCGGCCTCGTTGCCGACGGCCGCCCGGTACAGCGCGGTCTCCTCGTCCTCCAGGCCCTCGGGGTCGGCCCCGTCCCGCAGGGCCAGTACGGCCCCGTCCTCGTCCCCGTCACGGATGGCGTCGAACAGCGTGCTCATGCGCCGACCCTGACCCGCCGTCCGGTCCTGGCGCAAATCGATTCCCACCCCCACCGCCGCGCGCCGCCCCCGATCCCCGCCCCGCCTCCCGTCCCTCACTCCTCGCCCGGCTCCCCGCCCCGTCTCCGGTCCCGTGGCCCGCTCGTACGCCTGTGCCAGAATCGGGCCGCATGACGCACGATCACGATCACGGTCGGGACGGCGCGACGCTCAGCGTCGGCCACGGGGACACCGCACTCGCGAAGGCCCTGGAGCAGGGGCTCGACGCCTTCAACTTCGCGGCCACGAACACCACCCCCGAGGACCAGGGCGAGCTGTCAGTGAAGGCGGTCGACGAGAACGGCGAGCTGATCGGCGGGCTCACCGGCTGGACCTGGAGCGGCCTCTTCGGCATCGACATGCTGTGGGTCCGCGAGGACAGCCGGCAGGACGGCTGGGGGAGCCGCCTCCTGCGCGCCGCCGAGGGCGAGGCGCGGCGGCGCGGCTGCGACCGCGCCACCGTCTCGTCGTTCACCTTCCAGGCCCCGGACTTCTACCGGCGGCACGGCTACGTCGAGACCGGCCGGGTGCTCGGCATCCCCGGCGGCGCCGAGGACGTCCACTTCCACAAGAGCCTGGTCCAGGCCCCGCCCGGGAACCAGGGGCCGCCCCCTTCGGAGGGCTAACCCGCGCACTCCAGCACCGTCCGGCACACCCCGCACCGGGCCTTCAGCGCCCGGCCCGCCGGGATCCGCAGGCGCTGCCGGCAGACCGGGCAGAGGAACGAGACGCCGGTCGCGGGCGCCCCGCCCGTGAAGGCGTACGGGGCGCCCTCGCCGGCCCGGCCCCGGCGCCGCTCCCAGCCGTACCGGCGGCGCTCGGCCCAGCCCGCCCCGGCGAGCGGCGGCGCCGCCCGCTCCCGGTCGGCCTCGGCCCGGCCCCGTACCCAGGCCTCGTACGCCACCGCGCTGGTGAACCACGGTGACGGGTCCTCGCCGAACACCTCGGCCCGCTTGGCGAGGACGTAGCCGAACTCCTCCGGGGTCAGATAGCCGAGCTTCTGGCTCTCCACACCGTCCTGCCGGTACGCGTCGAGCAGCAGCCACCCGGCGCCCAGGTACGTGGTGACCACGTCGGTGAGGATCTCGTTCTCCGCGGTCCCGGGGAAGCCGAGGCCGAGCCGGTGCAGCAGGACATGGGTGATCTCGTGGGCGAGGGCCGCGCCGATGTCCCGGCGGCGGGTCCGGAAGCGGTCGTTGAGCTCCACGAAGTACTCGGGCCCCGCGGCGAGTTCGACGGCCGCCGCGTGCTCCATCGGCCGGAAGCTCACCACCAGGCGCGCCTCGGGCAGCCGCAGGTGCCGGACCAGGGCGCGGGCCACCCGCTGGGTGCCGAGATGCAGGTCCTCGTCGTCCCCGAGGGCCACGTCGGCGGGCGGCACGCTCGTCGGGTGGCGGTGTACGCCGTCGGGGGAGAGGCGCCGGTAGAGCGCGGTGAGTGAGGCCCCGACGGTGGCGCGGTGCGGAAAGCCGTGGGCGACGCGGTCGCCCTCCTGACGGTTCGGCATACGGGACCCCCCCTCTGGCCCATTTTACGGTCCGGTGCGGTGTGGCTGAAAAGGCTTCCTTGTGGGGGCAGTTGAGAGTTGTCCATAATCCGGACATGACTTGACGGGCGCATGTCATCGCCTGTCGAGGCAACCCCCCATGAGAGAAGGCAGACACGTGAATCAGAACCGAATGGTCCGTGCGCTCCAGAAGCTCGCCGCGGCCGGCGCCGTCGTCCTGGCGGCCGTCAGCCTCCAGCCCACCACCGCCTCCGCCGCCCCCGCCCCCGTCGTCGGAGGCACCCGCGCCGCCCAGGGCGAGTTCCCCTGGATGGTCCGGCTCTCCATGGGCTGTGGCGGCTCGCTGATCACCCCGCAGGTCGTCCTCACCGCGGCCCACTGTGTGAGCGGCTCCGGCAACAACACCAGCATCACCGCCACCGCCGGAGTCGTGGACCTGCAGAGCAGCAGCGCGATCAAGGTCAAGTCCACCAAGGTCCTCCAGGCCCCCGGCTACAACGGCAAGGGCAAGGACTGGGCGCTGATCAAGCTCGCCAGCCCGATCACCTCGCTGCCCAACCTGAAGATCGCCGAGACCACGGCGTACAACAGCGGCACCTTCACCGTGGCCGGCTGGGGCGCCGCCCGTGAGGGCGGCGGCCAGCAGCGCTACATGCTCAAGGCGAACGTGCCGTTCGTCTCGGACGCCTCCTGCCAGAACTCGTACGGCAGCGACCTCGTCCCCGCCGAGGAGATCTGCGCCGGCTTCAGCCAGGGCGGCGTCGACACCTGCCAGGGCGACTCCGGCGGCCCCATGTTCCGCAAGGACAACGCCGGAGCGTGGGTCCAGGTCGGCATCGTGAGCTGGGGCGAGGGCTGCGCCCGCGCCGGCTACCCGGGCGTCTACACGGAGGTCTCGACCTTCGCCTCCGCGATCAAGTCGGCCGCGGCCACGCTGTAGCGGATCGCAGATCGCATGGACAGGTGCCCCGGAGCGGCCTCGGCTCCGGGGCACCGTCGCGCGCCCGGCCCCCTTGCCCGCGTGAAGGCTCGGACTGCCCGTGCGAAGGCTCGGGGGCCGCCGAGCTCGACGCCCGGCTCCCTTGCCCGTGCGAAGGCTCAGGGGCCGCCGAGCTCGACGCCCGGCCCCCCTTCCCGGTGTGAAGGCATCAAAGGACGCCGAGCTCGACGCCCGGCTGCCCGGCCCCCTCCAGCTCCAGCGCCCACACCTCGTTCGCGCCCTCCCGCAGCACCGGGCCCGGCACGAACAGCGCGTCCTGCGGCCCCGCCGACCAGTACCGGCCGAGGCAGAAGCCGTTCACCCACACGAAGCCCCGGGCACCGCCCGGCAGCCGCAGCCACGCGTCCCCCGCCCCGGTCACCTCCAGCGTCCCCCGGTAGAGGCCCGGACCGCTCCGGTCCGCCGCCGGCTCGAAGCGCACCTTGTCCACGGCCGCCGCCTCGAAGGCGTCGAGGCGCAGCGCCCGGGACCGGAACCCGTGCAGATACTGCCGCTCGTGCCGTACGCCCCCGGTGATCCCCTTCGGCTCCGCGAGCCGCGGCCCGTAGTTGACCCGGCCGAGCGATTCCACCCACAGGTCGACGACCGCCGGACCCGCCACCGGCTCGGGCAGGGACACGTCCTCCCCGTCCGTCGTGTCGAGCACCCCCGCCGGGGCCCCGTCGACGTACACCACGGCCCGGTCCCGCAGACCCGTCACGCCCAGCGGATACGGCTGCCGCGGCCCCGGCACCGCCACCCGGTAACGGACCAGGCCCCGGTCCACACCGAGCTGCTCGAAGGTCGGCGGCACCGGTGTCACCGCCTCCTCGTCGCCGAGCACCTCAAGGACCGTCTCCGGCGGAGCCCACCCGTCGAAGGCGCCGGACACCGGGCCCGCGAGCCGGGCCGGGGGCTCCGGGACCTCCGGCAGCGGCCCCTCCGCGTACGCCGAGAGCACCTCGCGGAAGCGCCAGAACTTCTCCGTCGGCCGCCCCGCCTCGTCCACCGGCGCGTCGTAGTCGTACGAGGTCACCGTCGCCCGCAGCGGCCCGTCGTGCAGGTCACCGGCCCGGTTCGCGCCGGCCCGGCCGCCGAAGTTCGTGCCCCCGTGCGCCATGTAGACATTGACCGAGGCCCCGCACTCCAGGATCTCCCGCAGCGCCTCCGCCGCGTCCCCCGCCTCCCGCACCGCGTGCTCCGTGCCCCAGTGGTCGAACCAGCCGCACCAGAACTCCATGCACATCAGCGGCCCCGACGGCTGGTGGCGCCGCAGCGTCGCGAAGCCCTCCCGCGCGCCCGAGCCGAAGTTCGCCGTCGCGAGCACCCCCGGCACCGAGCCGCCCGTCAGCATGTGGTCCTCGGGACCGTCCGAGGTGAACAGCGGAACGCTCACCCCACAGCCCCGCAACAGCTCGGCCACCCATTCCAGATAGCCCCGGTCGCTGCCGTAACTGCCGTACTCGTTCTCCACCTGCACCAGGACCACCGGCCCGCCCCGGTCGATCTGCCGCTCCACCACCTGCGGAAGCAGCCGCCGGAACCAGTCCTCCACCGGGGCCAGGAACTCCGGGTCCAGGGTCCGCACCCGCCGCCCCAGCGGGCCGGTCAGCCAGTGCGGCAGACCGCCGTTCTCCCACTCGGCGCAGATGTACGGCCCCGGGCGCACGATCGCCCACAGGCCCGCCCGCGCCACCGCGTCCAGGAACCGGCCGAGGGCGTCCGCGTCCGCGTACCGCCCCGGCTCCGGCTCGTGCAGATTCCAGGGGACGTACGTCTCGACGCAGTTGAGGCCCATCGCACGCAGCATCCCGAGCCGGTGCTCCCACTGCTCCTCGTGCACCCGGAAGTAGTGCAACGCCCCCGACAGGAGGCGCACCGGCCGACCGTCGAGCAGAAAGTCCTCGTCACCCACAGCGAACGTGCTCATGGCCTCACCCTCGCCCTCTGGCGGCGAAGCGGTCCATGGACAAAGATCGTCGCAGTTTGGACGTTAGAGCCCGCCCGGTCCCGATCCGCCGGAGGGGCCTGGGGAGGGGCACCACCGCATGTACCACACCTGGATGCGCTACTTCACGCCCAGCCCCGTCCACCACCGCCTCGGCCTCGTCTGCCTCGGCGTCGGACTCCAGCACGGCACCCTGCCCACCGTCGGGCCCCGCACCCTCGACCACCACGTGGCCGTCGTCGTCTCCGCCGGCAGCGGCTGGCACCGGGGCCCCGACGGGCGCCGCACCACCGTCACCGCACCCGCCCTCCTCTGGCTGACCCCCGGCACCCCCCACCACTACGGCGCCGACCCCGGCACCGGCTGGGACGAGGCCTTCGTCGACTTCTCCGGGCCCGCCACCGCCACCTACACCGAACTCGGCTACATCGAACCCGACCGGCCCGTCGTCCCCCTCGCCGACGCCGCGCCCGCCCGCGCCGCCATCGGCCGGATCGCCCGCGCCGCCCGCGCCGGCAACCCCCTCCTGGAGGTCGAGACCGGCGCCGCCGTCCACGAACTCCTCGTCGCGCTCCGCCGGGCCCGCGCCGACACCAACGCCGACGGCGACCCCGTCCTCGCCGCCCTCGCCCGCGACGCCTTCCAGCCGCTCTCCGTCGCCGAACACGCCACCCGGCACGGCATGACCGCCGCCGAGCTGCGGACGGCCGTCCGCCGGGCCGCCGGGTGCAGCCCCAAGGACTACCTGCTCACCGTGCGTCTCGGCCGCGCCAAGGAACTCCTCGCCGCCACCGAGCTGCCCGTCGCCGCCGTCGCCCGCCGCGTCGGCTACGACGACCCGGCCTACTTCTCCCGGCTCTTCACCCGCCGGGTCGGCACCGCCCCCATCCGCTTCCGCGAGCAGCAGGGACGGTCGGTGCACGGCGGCTGGAGCAACACCGTTCCGGATCCCGAACACCCGCCCACGATCCTCCCGAGATCCGTCTAAGCTCGCAGATCATGAGTGAGTCCCCGCGCCCCCACCAGCCCACCTCGTCCCCGGCCCCGGCCCCGTCCCAGCCCGACGAGGACGTACGGGCCGAGCTGACCCGGCTGCGCGAAAGCATCGACAACATCGACGCGGCGGTCGTGCACATGCTCGCCGAGCGCTTCAAGTGCACCCAGCAGGTCGGCGTCCTCAAGGCCGAGCACCAGCTGCCGCCCGCCGACCCGGCCCGCGAGGCCCGGCAGATCGCCCGGCTGCGGGAACTCGCCGGGAGCGCGAAACTGGACCCGGCCTTCGCGGAGAAACTGCTGAACTTCATCATCGCGGAGGTCATCCGCCACCACGAGACGATTGCGGACGGAGCACGCTGATGGCCCGCGTCACGGTCTTCACCCTCGGAGGGACCATCTCCGCACGAGGCGGTGACGCGGCCCGGATGAGCGGCCAGGAGGTCCTCGCCGAGCTCGGCGGCGACCACGACGTCGTGCTCAACGACTTCCGCCGCGTCCCCAGCTCCACCCTCACCCACGCCGACCTCGCCGCGCTCGCCGCCGAGGTCCGCGCCACCGTCGCCGCGGGCTCCGGCGTGGTCGTCGTCCAGGGCACCGACACCCTGGAGGAGACCGCCTTCCTCCTCGACCTGCTCTGCACCACCGAGCAGCCGATCGTCGTCACCGGCGCCATGCGCCGCCCCGACCTGCCGGGCGCCGACGGCCCCGCCAACCTGGCCGCCGCGCTCGCGGTCGCCGCCCACCCGGCCTGCCGGAACCTCGGCGTCCTCGTCGTCCTCGCCGACGAGATCCACGCGGCCCGCCTCGCCCGCAAGACCCACACCACCTCCGTCGCCACCTTCGCCTCACCCGGCGCGGGGCCGCTCGGCACGGTCGTCGAGGGCGAACCCCGCATCCTGCTCCGCCCCGCCGTCCAGGCCGCGTTCTGCCCGCTGAAGCTCGACCCCGAGGTACGGGTGGCCCTGGTGACCCTCTCCCTGGGCGACCGAGGCGAACTCCTCGACGCCGTCGACCACCGCTTCCAGGGCCTCGTCGTCGCCGCCTTCGGCGCCGGCCACGCCCCGGCCCCGCTCGTCGAGCCGCTCGCCGAGATCGCCCGCCGCATCCCGGTCGTCCTCGCCTCCCGCACGGGAAGCGGCGCGACCCTCTCGGACACCTACCGCAGCCCCGGATCCGAGTACGACCTGCTGCACCACGGACTGATCCCGGCCGGCCCCCTCGACCCCGCCAAGGCCCGGATCCTGCTCCACACCCTGCTCTCCAGCGGAGCGGCCGGCCCGGCCGGCTACGACCGCCCCCGGATCACCGCGGCCTTCGCCCACCTGAACGGCTCAGGACTCGCCTGAGAACGGCGGGAAACGCCCCTGAGGACGTACCCGGAGGGCGTACCCGGAGGAGGTCCGGACCCCACCACCCCTGCCCGACGCCGAAGGCATCGGGCAGCATAGGGCCATGTCCGTACTGACGCGCGACGAAGCGCAGACCCGTGCCCAGCTCCTCGACGTCCAGCACTACAGCGTGGACCTCGACCTCACCACCGGCGACGAGACCTTCGGGTCGACCAGCCTCATCCGGTTCACCGCCCGTACCGCCGGGGACACCTTCGTCGAGCTGAAGCCCGAAACCCTGCACTCCGCCCTCCTCGACGACGAGCCCCTCGACGTCGGCGCCCTGGACGGCAACCGCCTCCCGCTGCGCCTGAGCGAGGGCGAGCACGTCCTGCGGATCAGTACGACCATGCGGTACTCCCGCACCGGCGAGGGCATGCACCGGTTCGCCGACCCCAGCGACGGCGAGTCGTACGTCTACACCCAGCTCTTCATGGAGGACGTCCAGCGCGTCTTCGCCGCCTTCGACCAGCCCGATCTCAAGGCCGTCTTCGAGATGGCCGTCACGGCCCCCGAGGGCTGGACCGTCCTCGCCAACGGCATCACCGAGCAGCAGCCCGACGGCCGGTGGCGCTCCGCCGCCACCCCGCCGCTCTCCACCTACTTCGTGTGCGTCGCCGCGGGCCCCTGGCACTCGGTCCGCACGGAGCACGCCGGGCTGCCCTTCGGCATCCACTGCCGCCGCTCCCTCGCCGCCCACCTCGACGCCGACGCCGACGAGATCCTCGCCGTCACCAAGGCCTGCTACGACCGCTTCCACGAGAAGTTCGACGAGCCGTACCCCTTCGACTCGTACGACCAGGCCTTCGTCCCCGAGTTCAACGCGGGCGCCATGGAGAACCCCGGCCTCGTCACCTTCCGCGACGAGTTCGTCTTCCGCTCCGCCGTCACCGTCACCGAGCGGCAGACCCGCGCCATGGTCATCGCCCACGAGATGGCCCACATGTGGTTCGGCGACCTCGTCACCCTGCGCTGGTGGGACGACATCTGGCTGAACGAGTCCTTCGCCGAGTACATGGGCTACCAGACCGTCAACGAAGCCTGCTCCGACCTCTTCCCCGACACCTGGGTCGACTTCGGCGTCACCAGGAAGGCCTGGGGGTACGAGGCCGACCAGCGGCCCTCCACCCACCCCGTCGCCCCCGACCCGGAGGCCGTCCCCGACACCGCCTCCGCCCTCCTCAACTTCGACGGCATCTCGTACGCCAAGGGCGCCTCCGCCCTCCGCCAGCTCGTCAACTGGCTCGGCGAGAAGGACTTCCTCGCCGGCATCAACATCCACTTCAAGCGCCACAAGTTCGGCAACGCGACCCTCGCCGACTTCATCGACAACCTCGCGGCCGCCACCGACCGCGACGTCCACGCCTGGGCCGAACAGTGGCTCCGCACGACGGGCGTCGACACCCTCACCCCCGCCCTCACCGGCGAGGGCCTCCGCTGGAAGCTCACGATCGACCGCGAGGGCAGCCGCCCGCACCGGGTCGCCGTGGGCCTCTACGACCGCGACCCCTCCGGCGAGCTCGTCCTCCGCGAGCGCCGCGAACTCGACGTACCCCAGGCCGAACCCGCCGAGCTCACCGGCCCGCGCCCCGCCCTCGTCGTCCTCAACGACCAGGACCTCACCTACACCAAACTCCGCTTCGACGAGGCGTCCGAGGAGTCCGCCCTGCGCGGCATCTCGCGCATCCCCGACGCACTGACCCGCGCGGTGATCTGGAACGCGATGCGCGACATGGTCCGCGACGGCGACCTCCTCCCCGCCGACTACCTGGACGTCGCCCTCGCGCACCTCACCGAGGAGACCGAACTCGCCCTCGTCCAGGGCGTCCTCGGCTTCGCCCGCACCCAGATCGCCGACCGGTACCTCGCCGAGGAGGAGCGCCCCGCCGCCCTCTCCACCATCCGGCAGATCGCCCGCGCCCTGCTGCGCCGCACCGAGGACGGCGAGGCGCCCGGTCTGCGCCTCACCGCCGTCCGCGCCCTCATCGACAGCGCCACCACCCCCGACCAGATCACCTCCTGGCTCGACGAGGGCACCGTCCACGGCGGCCCCGAGCTCGACCCGGAGCTGCGCTGGCGCATCCTGGCCCGTCTCGCCGTCCTCGGCGCCACCGACGAGCCGACGATCGCGGCCGAACTGGAGCGGGACCCGAGCGCCACCGGCCAGGAGGGCGCGGCCCGCTGCCGGGCCGCGCTCCCGACGGCGGAGGCGAAGGCGGCGGCCTGGTCGGCCCTGTTCGACACGGACGACCTCTCCAACTACCTCTTCACGGCCACGGCCCAGGGCTTCTGGCAGCCGGAACAGGCGGAGCTCGTACGCGAGTACGTCCCCCGCTTCTACCCGGCGGCCATCGCCCTGGCCGCCCGGCGGGGCGCGGCCATGGCCGAGGCGGCGGGCCGCTACGCCTTCCCGTCGTACGCGATCGACCGGGAGTCCCTGGCCCTGGGCGAGCGCCACCTGACGGACGAGATGATCCCGGCGCTCCACCGCAAACTGGTCGACCAGCTGGACGACCTCGACCGAGCCCTCAAAACCCGCGAGTCCTGACCCGACCGCCCCCCGCCGCACTCCACTGAGCGTCGCCCACCCCGCTGGACGGCGCCCACTCCGTCGTGGGCACGCGCCCCGCTGGACGGCGCCCCCGCCCCCGTTGTGGGCAGACGTTCCGCCGGGGCGGTGCCCACCCCCACCCCCGTTGTGGGCATTCGTTCCGCTGGGGCGGAACGGGTGGGCACAACGGAACGGCGCCCTTTGCCGGGCCTAGGCTTCCGCGCCTGAACCCGCACCACAGGTGCGGCGCACAGTCGGGTGCGGGTCCAGGCACAAGGGGCGGAGGCGCCGCCGAGCGCGCCGTCCCGTGTGCCCACCCGTCCCGCCCCAGCGGGACGATTGCCCACACGGAGGTGGGCGGGGTGGCGGGCGCCAGCCGCACGGGGGCAGGCGACGGTGGGTCACCCGTTTGGGTTACAAGCATCGACTCTCCGGACATACCCCCACAACCCCCGGCACTCTGTCGTCCATGCGTGCCGAACCCCCACCCCTCGCCGCCGATCCCACCGCCCTGAGCCGCCTCCTCGGCACCACTCTCGACGCCCTGCGCGAAGGCGCGCAGATCCGGGGCGGCCCCCTCCCGGCCGGCGGGCCGGAGGCCGTGGCGCGGCGGGTTCGGGAGGTGCTGGGGGAGCCCCTGCCCGAGTCGGGCCAGGACCCGCACGAGGCACTCCGCACCCTCGTGCGGGTCCTGGCGGAGGGGGCCGCCGACCCCGCCCACCCCCTCTGCGCCGCCCACCTCCACACCCCACCCCTCGCCCTCGCCGTCGCCGCCGACCTCGCGGCCTCCGCGCTCAACCCGTCCATGGACTCCTGGGACCAGGCCCCCGCCGCCTCCGCGATCGAGGACCGGGTCACGGCCGCCCTCGCCGCCGAGGTCTTCCCGGACGCCACGAACCCCGACGCGCTCGTCACGACCGGCGGCACCGAGTCCAACCAGCTCGCCCTGCTGCTCGCGAGGGAGCGCCTCGGCCCCACCGTCCGCACCGTCGTCGGCGCGAACGCCCACCACTCCTTCCAGCGGGCCGCCTGGCTCCTCGGCCTCCCGGAGCCGGTCGTGGTGCCCACCCCGCGCGGCACCCTGGACCCGGCCGCCGTCCACGAGACAATGACCGCCCTCACCGGCCCGGTCCTCGTCGCGGCCACGGCCGGAACCACCGACGAGGGCCTCATCGACCCGATCCCCGCCCTGGCCGACCTCTGCGACGAGCGGCACGCCGACCTCCACGTCGACGCCGCCTACGGAGGCCCCGTCCTCTTCAGCCGTACCCACCGCTCCCTCCTCGACGGCCTTGCCCGCGCCCGTACCGTCACCGTCGACCTGCACAAACTGGGCTGGCAGCCGGCCGCCGCCGGACTCCTCGCCGTACGGGACACGGCCGACCTCGCCGTGCTCGGGCACACCGCCGCGTACCTCAACGCCGACGACGACACCGAGGCCGGCCTCCCCGACCTCCTCGGCCGCTCCCTGCGCACCACCCGCCGCCCCGACGTCCTCAAGACCGCCGTCACCCTCCGCGCCCTCGGCCGCACCGGTCTCGGCGAGCTCGTCGACGCCTGCATGGACCGGGCACAGGAGCTGGCCGACCTCGTGGAGAAGGCGCCGGGTCTCGACCTGCGGGCCCGCCCCACCCTCACCACCGTCCTGTTCCGGCCGAACGGCCCCGGCGTCACCGACGAGACCGTCGCCGCCATCCGCCGCACCCTCCTCGCCGAGGGCCGCGCCGTCCTCGGCCGCGCCGAGGCGGACGGCCGCCTCTGGCTCAAGGCCACCCTGCTCAACCCCCACGCCACCCCCGGCGACCTGGCTCAGCTCATCACCCTCGTGGAAGGCAGCGCGCACCGATGACCGGCAGCACACCCCAGGACGACCTCGACCGCCCCCACGATCTCGTGGGCGTCGGCATCGGCCCCTTCAACCTCTCGCTCGCCGCTCTCGCGCACGGTGTCCCCGGCGGGCTCGCCGCCGCCTTCTTCGAGCAGAAGCCGGCCTTCCACTGGCACCCGGGCCTCCTCATCGAGGGCGCCACGCTCCAGGTCCCGTTCCTCGCCGACCTGGTGACCCTGGCCGACCCGGCCAGCCCGTGGACCTTCCTCAACTACCTGAAGAGCCGTGAGCGCCTCTTCCCGTTCTACTTCGCCGAGAAGTTCCACATCCAGCGCGCCGAGTACGACGCCTACTGCCGCTGGGCCAGCGAGCGGCTCCCCGGCCTGCACTTCGGCCACCAGGTCGACTCGCTCCGCTGGAACCCCGAGCGGCGTCTCTTCGAGGTCGACTTCACCCAGATCGACCCGGACGGCGAGGCCGAGGCCCTGGGCCGCGCGTACACACGTAACGTCGTCCTCGGCGTCGGCACCGAACCGTACGTCCCCGAGCCGCTCAGGCCGCTCGCCGACGCCCCCGGTGTCCCCGTCTTCCATTCGGCCGACTACCTCGCGCACCGCGAGACGCTCCTCGCCGCCGGGCACGTCACCGTCATCGGATCCGGCCAGTCCGGCGCCGAGGTCTTCCTCGACCTGCTCCGGGCCCGCCCCGCCGGGGCCGAGAGGATCCACTGGCTGGCCCGCACCGAGGCCTTCGCGCCGATGGAGTACTCCAAGCTGGGTCTTGAGCACTTCACCCCGGACTACACCCGCTACTTCCACTCCCTGCCCGAGCCGGTACGGGGCGAACTCATGCCCCGGCAATGGCAGTTGCACAAGGGCATCGACGCCGACACGATCGCCGCCATCCACGACGAGCTGTACCGCCGGACCCTGCACGGCGGCTGGCCGGACGCCGTCCTCACCCCGGGCGTCCGGGTCCGTACCGCCGGCCGGGTCGCCACCACCCAGGTCGAACTGCACCTGGAGCACCTCCAGCAGGGCACCCGCTCCCGGCTCACCACCGACGCCGTCGTCCTCGCGACCGGCTACCGGGAGCGTCCCGTGGACCGGATGCTCGCCGGGCTCGACCCGTACCTCCGCCACGACTCCGCCGGGCGCGCCCGGGTCGACGAGCGGTACCGGCTCGTCCTCGACCCGTCGGTGACCGGCGCCGTGCACGTACAGAACGCCGAGCGGCACACCCATGGCGTCGGCGCCCCCGACCTCGGTCTCGCGGCCTGGCGGAGCGCGACCATCCTCAACTCGATCACCGGCAAGGAGCCGTACCCGCTGCCCCGCCGCACCGCCTTCACCAGCTTCGGCCTGGAGACACGAGAGGCGCCGAGCATCCCGGCCCAGGGCCAGAAGCTGACGCCTCTCGTACAGCAGTGAGAAGCGAACGGATGACCGAACGAGTGGCCCGATGAGCCCTAGAAGACCGGGACGCCGTCCCGCGTCAGCTTCCAGCCCACCGAGGCGAACAGGGACGGGTCGACCGTCCCCTTCGCCGTCACCCACTGGATGATGGTGTTGCGGATCTCGTCCGAGTTGGCCCACAGCTGCTGGGCGCCGGCGACGTGCGGGAACGCACCGCCGCCGCTCGCCCGGTAGTTGTTGACCGCGAGGACGAACTTCGCCGCCGGGTCGAGGGGCTTGCCCTCGAAGGACAGGTTCACGATCCGGGAACCGGCCGGCATGGCGATGTCGATGTCGTACGTGAGCCCCGACACGGCGTCGTAGTTGTAGTCCGGGATGCCGTCGGCGTTGGTCAGCTTCGCGGTGTCCACCGGAGCGCCCGCCGGGGTCCGCACGTAGTACCGGGCCGAGAACTCCAGGTAGTCCTTCAACTGGGCGCCCGTCATCAGACGGGCCTCCAGGGTGTTCTCGAAGGGGTACAGACCGGCGGCGTCCTTGATGGAGACCTGACCGGCCGGGATGCGGGCCGTGCGGGAGAAGCAGGAGGCCTGCGAGAGGACCGGCAGGGCCGCATGGGCGCCGCCCGCGAGGGCCGCCTTCACGGTCTCGGCCTGGACGACGTTGATCAGATCGATGATCGGCTCGTCCTTCCACGGCGCATCGGCCGTGGTCATCGCGGCGGTGGAGGTGCCGATGATCTGGTTGACGTACGCGACGACCTTCTTGTGCTCGTCCCCGAGCAGCCCGGTGATCTCCGGGTCCTCCGCCACCGTGTTGGAGTTGAGGACCTGCGCGGCGACCTTCTCGACGGTCCAGCAGCCCTTCTCCCACACCAGGTCGAAGTCGAAGAGGGTGAGGCGCTGGCCCCACTTCAGGGGCTCCGACAGGATGACGTCCTTGCCGGTCTCCTTGTTCTTCACCCGGTACTCGGGGATCTCGGTGTGCGCGTGGCCGACGAGGATCGCGTCGATGCCCGGCACCTGCTCGGCCACGAGCCCGGCCGCGTTCTCGATGTGGGGGAGCTGGTCACCGTACGAGGAGGTGCCGCTGGAACCGGAGTGCGCCGAGACGACGACCACGTCCGCGCCCATCGAGCGCAGCCTGGGCACCCACTTCGCGGCCTGCTCCTCAAGCCCCGGGAAGACCATCTTGCCGCTGACGTTCGCCTTGTCCCAGATGGCGATGCCCGGGTTGGTCAGGCCGAGTATCGCGACCTTGACGTCCTTGCCGTGCGGGGTGCGCAGCCGGTGCATGCTGTACGGGGCGAAGGCCGGGCGCAGGGTCTTCGCGTCGAGCGCGTTGGCGCCGAGCAGCGGGAAGTCGCACTGCTCCTCGAACTTGCGGAGCACCGGGATGCCGTAGTTGAACTCGTGGTTCCCGAGCGCGGCGGCGTCGTAGCCGATGGCGTTCATGGCCTGGGCCATCGGGTGGACCGGACCGCGGCGAGCGGTGATCGGGTCGACCTTGGCGTAGTAGTACGACAGCTGGGTGCCCTGGATGGTGTCGCCGGCGTCGATGAGGAGCGTGTTGCGGCGCCCCTTCTCCTTGCGGACCTGGTCGACCAGGGTGGAGATCTTGGCGAGGCCGACGTCGTTGTGGGCCTTGTCGTCGAACTCCTTGTCCGTGAAGTAGTCCCAGTTGAAGACGTTGCCGTGCAGGTCGGTGGTGCCCATCACGGTGAAGGAGTACCGCTTCCGCGGACGCGGGCGGCCGTGGCCGCCGTGGGCCTCGGCGGGAACGGCGACGGCTCCGGCGACGGCCACTCCGGCCCCGGCGGCGGCCGAGCGCTCCAGGAACGTCCTGCGGTTCAGCGGCATGTGTTCTCTCCCCTTGTGGTTCTGTGCCGTCGGCGCCGACCGTGGCGCACAACGCGCGTAGATTCTGACCCGGACAGCCACGTCGGCAACAGAGCTTTCGGGTTACGGAGTGGGAAAGTGTTCGGTGGACGATCGCTGCCGAACACGGAGGAGTCAGGACGTGACGCAGGAACACGCGACCCCGGAAGCGCCCCAGGTGACGGTTCGTGGAGAGGGCCGTCTGGAGGTCGACCCGGAGCTCGCCCGGATCTGGGTGGCCGTCTCCGCCCGGGGGCCCGACCGGTCGGAGACCCTCACGGACCTCACCCGGCGCAACGCCCTGGTGCTCGACCTGGTCAAGGCGCAGGGCTCCGCCGTGGAGAAACTGGAGACGGGCAGCTTCTCGATCTCCCCCGAGCTCACCCGCAAGGGGCGGGGAGAGCGGGTGCACGCCTTCCACGGGCGGGTGCGGGTCACCGCCGAACTGACCGACTTCACCGTGCTCGGGGAGCTGGTGACCCGGCTCGCCGACCTGGAGCTGACGAGCGTCGACGGCCCGTGGTGGTTCCTGCGCCCGGCCTCCCCGGCGTACGCGGAGGCCCGCAGGCTCGCGGTGACGGAGGCGGTGCAGCGGGCACGGGCCTACGCGGAGGCGCTCGGCACCTCCCTCTCCTCACTCCTCGAACTCTCGGACGCGGGGGTCGCGGAGCCGCTGATGCCGCGGCGGGCGGCCTTCGGCTCGGCAGCGGTGGCGTACTCGGCGGAGGGAGTCGGGGAGGCCCCGCCGCTCGACCTCGAACCACAGCGCCAGACGGTGACCGCCGAGGTCGTGGCGCGCTTCACGATGCGGCCGCCCGCACTCTGAGACAGGGGGCGCCGGGGCGCGAAAATCGCTCATCGGAGCACCCCGGCGCACAGATTCAAGACTTGTCAACAGCCTTTCACGGAAAGGTTGTTGAGTAGTCATGTCCCGCCAACTCGCTACTGGTGGGTAAGGCCTAGGCTCGAAGCATGCGCCGAGCGAAAATCGTTTGTACCCTTGGGCCCGCCACCGAAACATACGACCAGATCAAGGCGTTGATCGAGGCCGGAATGGACGTGGCCCGCTTCAACCTCAGCCACGGCTCGTATGCCGAGCACGAGGAGCGCTACCAGCGCGTACGCAAAGCCTCCGACGAGACCGGTCGCAGCATCGGTGTCCTCGCCGACCTTCAAGGCCCGAAGATTCGCCTCGGCCGCTTCCGCGAAGGTCCCGTACTCCTTGAACGCGGCGACGAGTTCACCATCACCGTCGAGCCGATGGAAGGCGACCGCCACTGCTGCGGAACGACCTACTCCGGCCTCGCCGACGACGTCACCACCGGTGAACGCATCCTCGTCGACGACGGCCGCGTCACCCTGGAGGTCGTCTCCGTCGACGGACCCCGGGTGAACACCCTCGTCATCGAGGGCGGCATGGTCTCCGACAACAAGGGCCTGAACCTGCCCGGTGTCGCCGTCTCCGTCCCCGCCCTCTCCGAGAAGGACATCGAGGACCTGCGCTGGGCGCTGCGCATCGGCGCCGACGTCATCGCGCTCTCCTTCGTCCGCAGCGCCCGGGACATCGACGACGTCCACCGGATCATGGACGAGGAGGGCCGCCGGCTGCCCGTCATCGCCAAGATCGAGAAGCCGCAGGCCGTCGAGAACATCGAGGAGATCGTCGCCGCCTTCGACGGCATCATGGTCGCCCGCGGCGACCTGGGCGTCGAGATGCCCCTGGAGCAGGTGCCGATCGTCCAGAAGCGGGCCGTCAAGCTCGCCAAACGGAACGCCAAGCCGGTCATCGTCGCCACCCAGATGCTCGACTCGATGATCGACAACTCCCGCCCCACGCGCGCCGAGGCGAGCGACGTGGCGAACGCCGTCATCGACGGCACCGACGCGGTGATGCTCTCCGGCGAGACCAGCGTCGGCCGCTACCCCATCGAGACCGTCCGCACCATGAGCCGCATCGTCGAGGCGGCCGAGGAGGACGTCCTCGCCAAGGGCCTCCCGCCGCTCACCGACCGGAACAAGCCCCGCACCCAGGGCGGCGCGGTGGCCCGCGCGGCCGCCGAGATGGGCGACTTCCTCGGCGCCAAGTTCCTCGTCGCCTTCACGCAGTCCGGCGACACGGTCAAGCGGCTCTCCCGCTACCGCTCGCCGATCCCGCTGCTCGCCTTCACGCCCGACCCGGCGACGCGCTCCCAGCTCAACCTCACCTGGGGCGTCGAGACCTTCCTCGGCCCGCACGTCGACTCGACGGACGCGATGGTGGCCCAGGTGGACGAGGAACTGCTGCGGATCGGCCGCTGCCGGAAGGGCGACATCGTGGTGATCACGGCCGGCTCCCCGCCGGGAGTCGCGGGCTCGACGAACCTGGTGCGGGTCCACCACATCGGGGATCCGCTGACGTAGGGGTCAGTGCTTGGGACCCACGTGCGCGTCCATGAGGGCGACGGAGGCTTTGCGGGCGACGGAGATGTTGTACGGCTTTCCGTGGCGGGTGCAGTGGGTCCATTCGATGCCGAGCATGTCGAGGGTGTCGGTGTAGAGCTGCCGGATGTCGTCAGAGACGTTGGTGAACCAGTACCGCGGGTACTCGTAACGCTTGCGCTCCCCGTTCACCATGCGGGTGGTCCAGTTCATGGTCCGGCAGCCGTCCGAGTGGATCAGACCGCGAATGAACTCCCAGGGGTGCGCCTTGACGATCTCCTGCTGCCAGGACTCCAAAGCGATCTCGCGTTCGTGCTTCTTGCCGGGCCCGTGCTGAGGAAACATGCATGTCCAGTGCTTCGTGAAGGACTTCACCTCGGCGCAGCCCTGCCTGGACCGTCGTCGAACGCTGGGCATCGGCATGACGCGGCGCATGGCGTCCTCGGCTGCATCGATCAGTCCTGGCCATGAGGCGGTGCAGAAGACCGACAGGTGGTGCTGCTTCGCCTTGGAGGTGATGTGGCCGTCTCCGAGATAGAGCCCCAGGAGGTAGGCGTAGGCCGGCGCGTCGAAGGTTCGCCCAGTGCACCGGGGGCAGTCTGTCGGGTGCTGGTATCGGACGCCGCGCCGTCGCCGGTCCTCCGAGAGCCACCAACCGACCGTGCCGCGCGGCACGTTGAGTTGTTCGGCGACTGTCCTGTTGCTCAGACCTCGGCGGAGGAGTGCGAGAGCTTCTTCGCGAATCGAAGGATTGTGCTGCCCCATGTCGGCAGCTTGGCCCGACGGGCGCTCCCCGACCTGCAATCGAAGAGGTGTTCACCGTGACGAGTGAAGATCGCCAAGCTTGTTGGATTGATTCCTTGGAATCGAAGGTAAAGTGCCCCGGGTGGGATTCGAACCCACGCTGTATGGTGTTTGAGACCATTGCCTCTCCCGCTGGGCTACCGGGGCTCCTTCGAAACGAAGGTACATGGCAACCTGCTGTGTCTCAAACATACAGGACCTAGGTAGGCTCATGTAGCAGTACCTGCCCCGCAACGAGGAGCCCCCGTGACCGCCCCCGAGTCGCCCCAGCCCGCCGACGACGCCGACGCGTCGCACGTCCCGCCGCTGACGACCCGCGTCGTCATCGCCGAGGACGAGGCCCTCATCCGCCTCGACCTCAAAGAGATGCTGGAGGAAGAGGGCTACACGGTCGTCGGCGAGGCCGGTGACGGTGCCACGGCCGTCGAGCTCGCCCGCGAGCACCGCCCCGACCTCGTCATCCTCGACGTGAAGATGCCCGTCCTCGACGGCATCTCGGCCGCGGAGAAGATCGCCGGCGAGTCCATCGCCCCCGTCCTCATGCTCACCGCCTTCTCGCAGCGCGAGCTCGTCGAGCGGGCCCGGGACGCCGGCGCCATGGCGTACCTCGTGAAGCCGTTCAGCAAGAGCGACGTGGTGCCGGCCATCGAGATGGCCGTCTCCCGCTTCTCCGAACTGCGCGCCCTGGAGCAGGAGGTCGCCGACCTCTCCCAGCGCCTGGAGACCCGCAAGCTGGTCGACCGTGCCAAGTCCATCCTGCAGACCCAGTACGGGCTGACGGAGCCGGCCGCGTTCCGCTGGATCCAGAAGACGTCCATGGACCGGCGCATGTCCATGCAGCAGGTCGCCGAGGCCGTCATCGAGGACGCCGAGGAGAAGAAGGCGGCCAAGGGCCAGTAGCCCAGCCCGCCCCCCCGTACGCGTACGGAGAAGGCCCGCCCCACGACTCTGTGGGGCGGGCCTTCTGTCCGTGGTGCCGACCGGGTGGGTCAGTCCTCGCCGAGGTACGCCTTGCGGACGGACTCGTCGTGGAGCAGGTTCTGGCCGGTGCCGGAGAGCACGACCTTGCCGATCTCCATCACGTGACCCTGGTCCGCGAGGGCGAGCGCGGCCTGGGCGTTCTGCTCGACGAGCAGGATCGTGGTGCCCTGGGCCTTCAGCTCGGCGATGGTCGCCATGATCTTCTGCATCATGATCGGCGAGAGACCCATGGAGGGCTCGTCGAGCATGAGCAGCTTCGGCTGGGACATCAATGCCCGGCCCATGGCGAGCATCTGCTGCTCACCGCCGGAGAGCGTGCCGGCGGCCTGCTTGCGACGCTCGCCCAGGATCGGGAAGAGGTCGTAGGCGCGCTGGACGTCCTTGGCGATGCCCGCGGTGTCCTTCCGGAGGAAGGCGCCGAGGAGGAGGTTCTCCTCGATCGTCATCCGGGGGAAGATGTGCCGGCCCTCGGGGGAGTGGGCCAGACCCAGCGAGACGATCTTGTGTGCGGGGACCTTGCGGAGGGACTTGCCCTCGAACTTGATCTGGCCGCCGACCGGCTTGAGAAGCCCGGAGAGGGTCCGCAGGGTGGTGGTCTTTCCGGCGCCGTTGGTGCCGATGAGGGTGACGACCTCACCGGCTTCGACGGAGAAGGAGATGCCCTTGACGGCCTCGATCTTTCCGTAGGCGACGCGCAGGTCCTCGACTTCGAGCAGTGCGGTCATGCGTCGTTCTCCTTGCCCGAAGCAGGGTCTTGCGTGGTGTCCTCCGAGGAGGTCTCCTCGGCGGCCGGTGCCTCGTCGGCGGCGGCCTCGGGGGTCTCGGTCGCCTCAGGGGCCTCGGGGGCCGCGGGGGCGTCCGCCTCCGACGGTGCGTCCTCGTCCGACGGTGCGTCCTCCTCGGCGGGCGCGTCCTCGGAGGGGGCGGCCTTCGCGGGAGCCTCCTTCGCGGGGGCCTCCTCCGCCGGGGTGTCCGCGACGGGCTCGCCCAGGTACGCGGCGATGACCCGCTCGTCGCTCTGGACGGTCTGGCTGTCGCCCTCGATCAGCTTCTGGCCCTGGACGAGTACGGCGACCCGGTCGCAGAGGTTGAAGATGAACCGCATGTCGTGCTCGATGACGAGCACGGCGATGCCCATGTCCCGGATGGCGAAGATGAGTTCCTCCGCCGCCCGCGTCTCCTGCGGGTTCATGCCGGCGGTGGGCTCGTCGAGCAGGATCAGACCGGGGTCGCTCGCGAGGGCGCGGGCGATCTCCAGCTTGCGCTGCTCTCCGTACGGGAGGTTCTTGGCGAGGTGCTGCGCCTTGTCCTGGAGTCCGATGAACTCCAGGAGCTCCATGGCCCGGTCCGTCGCCTCCGCCTCGGCCTTCTTGAAGCCGGGCAGACGCAGCAGCGCCGACCAGAGGCCCTGCTTCATCCGGGTGTGGCGTCCGACGAGGACGTTCTCCAGGACCGTCATGTTGTGGAACAGACGGATGTTCTGGAAGGTGCGGGCGATGCCGGCGTCGGTGACCTTGTACGAGGTGGGCGGCAGGACCGTGCCCTTGTACCGGACCTCACCCTCGGTGGGGACGTAGAGACCGGTGAGGCAGTTGAAGAAGGTGGTCTTGCCGGCGCCGTTGGGGCCGATGAGACCGACGATCTCGCCGCTGTTGACGGTCAGGTTCACATCGCGCACGGCGGTGAGGCCGCCGAAGCGCATGGTGACCCCGCGCGCGTCGAGCACGGTCTCGCCGGCGGTCGGCGCGGCGGTGGCGTCGGCGGTCTTCGTGGTGGTCGTCATGGTTCAGGCACCTGCCTTGGCGAGCGTGGCGGGCGTCTCGTCGTTCTCGTGGAACTCCAGCTGGTTGCGCCGGTTGGCGATCATGCCTTCCGGGCGGAAGCGCATGAGCAGGATCAGTGCGACGCCGAAGGCGAAGAGCTGGTACTCGCCCATGAACTGGAGCTTGTTGGGGATGAGGAAGAGCAGCGAGGCGCCGACCAGCGGGCCGCTCATCGTGCCCATGCCGCCGAGGACGACGGCTGCGAGCAGGAAGGCGGAGTTGGGCGGGATCGGACCGGCGAAGAGGTACTGCTCCGGGGTCACCGTGTAGGTCACGTGGGCCTGCACGGTGCCGGCGAGGCCGGCGAGGGAGGCGCCGAGTGCGAAGGCGATGAGCTTGACCCGGAAGCCGTTGATGCCCATGGCGAGCGCGGCGGTCTCGTCCTCGCGGATGGCGACCCAGGCGCGGCCGATGCGGGAGTCGCCGCTGCGCCGGAAGACCAGCACGACGACCGCCATGATCAGCAGCATCAGGAAGAAGTAGTTCGCGAAGCGGCCGATGGTGAATCCGGCGATCGAGTGCTCGGCGCCGAAGTCGAACCCGAAGATGTTGAGGTTCGGGATGGACGCGATGCCGTTGGAGCCGTTGGTGATGTCCGGACCGGAGGTGCCGTCGGTGTTCATGACGGCGATACGGAAGATCTCACCGAAGCCGAGCGTCACGATGGCGAGGTAGTCGCCGCGCAGTCGCAGGGTCGGGGCGCCGATGAGGACGCCGAAGACCAGGGAGGCTCCGGCGCCGACCAGGATGGCGGCCCAGAAGGGGAAGTGCACGCCGAACGGCGAGGTCGGGGCGCCCGAGACGAGGGCGGCCGCGTAGGCGCCGACGCCGAGGAAGGCGACGTAACCGAGGTCGAGGAGACCGGCGAGGCCGACGACGATGTTCAGACCCAGGGCGACCGTGGCGAAGATCAGGATGTAGACGCCGAGGGTCGCGTACTGGTCGTCGGTCTGGGTGAAGGGGAAGAGCGCCGCCGCGGTGAAGGCGCCCGCGATGGTGAGGTTCTGGTGCTTCTTGGTGAGCTGCGTGGCCTGCTGCATGAGGCCCGACTTGTTGACCGCGGCGAAGCCGAGGGCGGCCGTGATCAGGAAGCCGAGGAACAGCTCGTCGTACTCGGTGCCGACGCCGTAGGTGAAGACGCCGAGCGCCACGGCGAGGATGCCCGTGATGATCAGGATCTCGACGGAGGAGTGCAGCGGGGGCAGCTTGCGGGCGGGGCCGGTGGCGGCGAAGGCGCCCTTGAAGGCCGTCCAGCCGTTGCCGGCGCGGTGCTTGAACTGGTCCCAGCCGGTGTCCTCGGGGTCCACGGGCAGCACCTTGGGCCGCTCGAAGGGAAGGGCGAGGGCGCCGAGGAGGGTGATCAGGGTGGCGAACGCGACGATCGCGCCGCCCGGCTCCAGGTTGACCGGGCCGCCGAGCGAGATGCTGATCGCGGCGACGGTGTACCAGGTGGTGCCGAAGGCGGCGAGCGCGGCGACCTTGACGGCCGCGTCGGCGCCGGCCGGGGTGAGCCAGCGGGTGCCCTTGACGCCGTACGAGGAGACGGCGAAGAGGGCGGTGAGCAGACCCAGGACCAGGACCTGGAGCTGAAGGCCGGCCGGGGAGCCGTAGTACGTGAGGTCGCCGGGGAACGTGGGCGTCCAGGTCCACGAGAGGAAACAGCTGGCGACGGTGAGGACGGCGCCGCCCAGGGTGAGGGCGCGGGCGGCCTTGGCCGGCACGAAGCCGATGAGACCGGTGGCCTCGTCCTGCTTGGAGACCGGTGCTGCCTGGGGGTTCTCGGAGATGGTGGTCATGGTGCTCACGCCCTGTCCGCGACGCGCTCGCCCAGGAGGCCTTGTGGCCGGGCGAGGAGTACGACGATGAGGAGTACGAAGGCCCAGACGTCGGCCCAGGACTGGCCGCCGAGCTGCTCCATACCGGGGATGTGGCTGATGTACGCCGTCGCCATGGTCTCGGCGATACCGAGGACGACTCCGCCGATCATGGCTCCGTAGATGTTGCCGATACCGCCGAGGACGGCGGCCGTGAAGGCCTTGAGGCCGAGGAGGAAGCCCATCTTGTAGTCGACGACGCCGTACTTGAGGCCGTAGGCGACGGCGCCGACGGCGGCCATCGCGGCGCCGAGGGCGAACGCGATCACGATGATCCGGTCCGTGTTGACGCCCATGAGCTTCGCGGTGTCCGGGTCCTGCGCCGTGGCCTGCATGCCGCGGCCGACGCGGGTGCGCATGACGAAGAAGGCGAGGACGGCCATGCAGATCGGGGCGGCGATCAGGAGGAAGACGTCGCCGGTCTGGATGGTGATGGGGCCGAGCTCGATCGGACCGCCGGGAATCTGCGGGAAGGTCCGGGCGGACTTCGCCTCGGGGTACCACACCCACACCGCGTACTGCAGGGCGAGCGAGAGACCGATGGCCGTGATGAGGGGGGCGAGGCGTGGGCCACCGCGGAGCGGGCGGTAGGCGAACCGTTCCGCTCCGACGGCTATGGTGGTCGCGACGATCACGGCACCGATGATCATGACGGGCAGCGCGACCCACATGCTGGTGCCGCCGGGCAGGATGAGCCAGACCGTGAGCGCCCCGAAGCCGCCGGTCATGAAGATCTCGCCATGGGCGAAGTTGATGAGCTGGACGATGCCGTAGACCATCGTGTAGCCGACGGCGACGAGCCCGTACATGGATCCCAGTAGCAGGCCGTTGACCAGCTGCTGCGGCAGTTCGTTCACCGCATTGTCCTCCGAGACTTTCGACGGATGTGACACCGCGCGGGGAGCCAGGTGCGGCCCCCCGCGCGGTGAAAGTGGTGCTGAGTGGTGCTGGTGATGCGGAGTGGTGAGGTTGATCAGCCGCCGAAGGTGTCGGACTTGACGGGCTTGAAGGCGCCGCCCTCGACCTTGTAGACGGTCAGCTGCTTGTTGGTGGTGTCACCGAACTCGTCGAAGGAGACCTTGCCGGTCACGCCCTCGAAGGAGACACCCTGCATGGCCTCGACGACCTTGGCGCGCTCGGGGGCCTTGCCGCCGTTGCCCTCGGTGGCCTTCTTGACGGCCTCGATGATCGCCCAGGTGGAGTCGTACGCGTAGCCGCCGTAGGCCTCGTAGGCCTCCTTGTAGCCCTTGGCCTTGTAGTTGGCCAGGAACTCCTTGGCGGAGTCGAGGGACTCGATCGGCGCGCCGACGGAGGTGGCGATGTCGCCGTTGGTCGCGGCCGCGCCGCCGAGCTTCACGTACTCGGGGCTGTAGATCGCGTCGCCGCCGACGACGACGACCTTCGCGCCGGCTTCCTTGATCTGCTTGGCCAGCGGGCCGGCGGCCGGGTACTCGCCACCGTAGTAGACGACGTCGGCGCCGGAGCTCTTCACCTTGGTCGCGACCGCGGAGAAGTCCTTGGTGTCGGGGTTGATGTGCTCGGTGCCGAGGACCTTGCCGCCCAGCTTCTCGAACTCGCCCTTGAAGGTGCCCGCGAGGCCGGCGCCGTAGGTCTTCTTGTCGTCGATGATGAAGGCCTTGGTCTTCTTGGCCTCGTTGTAGACGTACTGCGCGGCGAACGGGCCCTGGATGGCGTCCGTGGTCGCGGTGCGGAAGTACGACTTGTAGGTGCGCTTCTTGTCGCCGGTGCTCCAGTTGATGCCCTGGCTCAGCGCCGGGTTGGTGTTGGCCGGGGAGACCTGCACCAGCTTCGCGTCGTCGAAGACCTTCTGCATCGACTCGGCGACGGAGGAGTTCAGCGGGCCGACGACGCCGAGGACGCTCTTGTCGGCGACGAACTTGGTGGCGTTCTGCTGACCGGCGGAGGGCTGCGCCTGGTCGTCCAGGGACTCCAGCTTGAAGGTCACGCCCTTGACGTAGGCCTTCTCGTTGGC
Source organism: Streptomyces sp. CB02980 (assembly GCF_014451325.2). Classification (GTDB taxonomy): domain Bacteria; phylum Actinomycetota; class Actinomycetes; order Streptomycetales; family Streptomycetaceae; genus Streptomyces. The sequence continues at coordinate 119,682 of NZ_JACSCH020000009.1, forward strand.
GGTCTTGACCGCGAGGTCGGCGGAGTTCTTGATGCCGAGGCCGAGGGCGGACAGCTCACCCGTGAGGGGCGCGTCGAGACCGATGGTCACGGTGACGTTGCCGCTGTCGCCGTCCTTCGCGGCGCCCTTGTCGTCGCGCGAACCACAGGCGGTGAGGGTGAGTGCTCCCGCGGTGACCGCGGTGGTGAGTATGAGCATCGAACGGTTTCGCACGAAGGGTCCTTTCCCTGGCGCGGCCCCCTCGGATGAGGCGGTGCCGTGAAGCTGCGGAGCGAGGGGTGCCGTTTTGGAACGCCGGGCCGTACTGGAGTTGGTACAGGGCCGTGCAGTAGAACGCGCCCGGCGGCGCGGTGACTGGCGGTGACTCTAAGCGCAGGTGGGGAGGGTCGGGGAGCGCCGAGGACAGGATGTGACTGTCTTGTTATGCCGACGGGGAAAGAGTGTGCGCGTCGGGTGGGAAAACCAGGACATAGAGGTCTGTAATGCGGTGTTCACATAGTGAGAACGCGCAGTTCCGCTAAGGGGCTTGAGCGATTCTTGGTACTGACGGTCCGCTCAGCGGACTCTCCGGATATCGGACAACGGCAGAAACCTGAGCGGACGAACCGGCCCCTCCGCTTCGGTATGCGCCACACCGTGTGCATGTGACACAGCGTGACGAATCCGGGGGTGGAGGGGTGCTCGGGAACGCCGAAGGGGCGGCACCCGAAGGTGCCGCCCCTTGGTCGTGCATGGCTGGTCAGGCCCTGTATGTCACCGCTCAGGCGTTCGACGTGTCCGGAATGTTGGACGCGTCCTTCGCGGTGACCTCACGCAGCAGACACGTCAGTCGTGCCGTGCACACCCGCTTGTCCTGTTCGTCGGTGATCACGATCTCGTACGTGGCCGTCGACCGCCCGCGGTGCACCGGCGTCGCCACGCCGGTCACCAGACCGCTGCGCACCCCGCGGTGATGGGTGCAGTTCAGGTCGACGCCCACTGCGATCTTCGAGACCCCGCCGTGCAGCATGGAGCCGATGGAGCCCAGCGTCTCCGCGAGCACCGCCGAGGCGCCGCCGTGCAGCAGACCGTACGGCTGGGTGTTGCCCTCCACGGGCATGGTGCCGACGACCCGCTCGGCGGAGGCCTCCAGGATCTGGACGCCCATCCGGTTGCCGAGGTGCCCGGCCGAGAAGAGCGCCGGGAGGTCGACACCCAGCGCCGCGTACTCGTCGAGGACCTCCTGCGGGAACTTCACGTGCTCCTGCTCACCCATGCCCGGCTCCGTTCGTTTCGTACGTCTTCGTACGGCTGGTCTTCCTGAACTGCCTGAGCAAACGCTTAGGCGGAGGCGGATTCTTCCAGACGGACGATCACGGACTTGCTCGCGGGGGTGTTGCTGACGTCCGCCGTCGACTCCAGCGGCACGAGCACGTTCGTCTCCGGGTAGTAGGCCGCCGCGCACCCCCGGGACGTCGGGTAGTGCACCACCCGGAAGCCGGGCGCCCGCCGCTCGCTGCCGTCCGTCCACTCGCTCACCAGATCCGCGTACGCCCCGTCCGCGAAGCCCAGCGCCGCCGCGTCCTCGGGGTGGACCAGGACGACCCTGCGGCCCCCCTTGATGCCCCGGTAGCGGTCGTCGAGGCCGTAGATCGTGGTGTTGTACTGGTCGTGCGAGCGCAGCGTCTGGAGGAGCAGCCGCCCCTCCGGCACCCTCGGGTACTCCACGGGCGCCGCCGTGAAGTTGGCCTTGCCGGTCTTCGTCGGGAAGCGGCGCTCGTCGCGCGGTCCGTGCGGCAGCTGGAAGCCGCCCGGGTTCGCCGCGAGACGGGCGTTGAAGTTCTCGAAACCGGGCACCACGCGCGCGATGCGGTCCCGGATCGTGGCGTAGTCGGCCTCGAACTCCTCCCAGGGCGTGGCCGATCCGCCGCCGAGGACGGCGCGGGCCATCCTCGCCACGATCGCCGGCTCGGACAGCAGATGCGGGCTCGCGGGCGGCAGATTGCCCCGCGAGGCGTGCACCAGACTCATCGAGTCCTCGACCGTCACGAACTGCTTGCCACCCGCCTGCACGTCCTTGTCCGTACGCCCAAGGGTGGGCAGGATCAACGCGCGCGTGCCCGTCACCGCGTGCGAGCGGTTCAGCTTCGTCGAGACGTGGACGGTCAGCCGGGCCCGGCGCATCGCCAACTCCGTCACCTCCGTGTCGGGCGTCGCCCCCACGAAGTTGCCGCCCATCGCGAAGAACACCTTCGCCTCGCCGTCCCGCAGGGCCTGGATCGACCGGACCACGTCGAAGCCGTGGTGGCGCGGCGAGACGATCCCGAACTCCTTGTCCAGGGCGTCGAGGAAGGCGGGCGCGGGCCGCTCGAAGATCCCCATCGTGCGGTCGCCCTGCACGTTCGAATGGCCGCGCACCGGGCACACCCCGGCGCCCGGCCGGCCGATGTTGCCGCGCAGGAGGAGGAAGTTCACCACCTCGCGGATGGTCGGCACCGAGTGCTTGTGCTGGGTGAGACCCATCGCCCAGCACACGACGGTCCGCTCCGAGGCCAGCACCATCTCCAGGGCCCGCTCGATCTCGGAACGGTCCAGACCGGTCGCGGCGAGGGTCTCGTCCCAGTCGGCCTCCTTGGCCGCCGCCACGAACTCCTCGTAACCATGGGTGTGTTCGCGTACGAACTCCTCGTCGACCGCCCCGGCCGTCTCCAGGACCAGCTTGTTCAGGAGCCGGAAGAGCGCCTGGTCGCCGCCGATCCGGATCTGGAGGAAGAGATCGTTGAGCGCGGCGCCCTTGAGCATGCCCTGCGGGGTCTGCGGGTTCTTGAACCGCTCCAGGCCCGCCTCGGGCAGCGGATTGACCGAGATGATCCGCGCGCCGCCCGCCTTGGCCTTCTCCAGGGCCGAGAGCATGCGCGGATGGTTCGTCCCCGGGTTCTGCCCGGCCACGATGATCAGGTCGGCCCGGTGCAGGTCCTCCAGGGAGACGCTGCCCTTGCCGATGCCGATGGTCTCCGTCAGCGCCGACCCCGAGGACTCGTGGCACATGTTGGAACAGTCCGGCAGGTTGTTCGTACCGAACTCGCGGGCGAAGAGCTGGAGCAGGAACGCCGCCTCGTTGCTCGTCCGCCCCGAGGTGTAGAAGAGCGCCTCGTCGGGGGAGGCGAGCGCCCGGAGCTCCTCCGCCAGGATCGCGAAGGCCCGCTCCCAGGTCACCGGCTCGTACCGGTCGCCGCCCGCCGGCAGCAGCATCGGCTCGGTGATCCGGCCCTGCTGGCCCAGCCAGTACCCGCTGCGGGTCGCCAGGTCCGCCAGCGGGTGCGCGGCGAAGAATTCCGGGGTCACCCGGCGCAGCGTCGCCTCCTCGGCGACCGCCTTCGCGCCGTTCTCGCAGAACTCCGCCACATGCCGCTTGTCCTCTTCGGGCCAGGCGCAGCCGGGACAGTCGAAGCCGTCCTTCTGGTTGACCTTGAGCAGGGTCCGCGCAGTGCGCCGCAGCCCCATCTGCTCCTGGGCGATGCGCAGGGTGTGCCCGATGGCGGGCAGCCCGGCGGCGGCGTGCTGCGGCGGCGTGACCTGCGGTGCGTCCTGGACCGGGTCGCCGACCGGCGGCTTGCTGACCATCGCGCTCTCCCTTGAGCGGTATTCCTGCGGCGTACGTCTCCGATCCTGTCACGCGGCGGTGACAGCCCGGCACCCCGCCGGTGCCGACGGGAACGGTGGGCGGGATTGTCAGTCGTCCGTGGCAGGATCGTCATGTGGCCGAGACAGCATCGAAGAACCCCGCAGACACCCGCCCCCGCCTGCTCCTCATGGACGGGCACTCGCTCGCGTACCGGGCGTTCTTCGCGCTGCCCGCGGAGAACTTCACCACCGCGACCGGACAGCCGACGAACGCGATCTACGGGTTCGCCTCGATGCTGGCGAACACGCTGCGCGACGAGGCGCCCACGCACTTCGCGGTCGCCTTCGACGTGTCCCGCAAGACCTGGCGGTCCGAGGAGTTCCCGGAGTACAAGGCGAACCGCTCCAAGACCCCCGACGAGTTCAAGGGGCAGGTCGAGCTGATCGGCGAGCTCCTCGACGCGATGAACGCGCCGCGGTTCGCCGTCGACGGCTTCGAGGCCGACGACGTGATCGCGACCCTCGCCACCCAGGCCGAGGCCGCCGGCTTCGAGGTCCTGATCGTCACCGGCGACCGGGACTCCTTCCAGCTGGTCTCCGACCACACCACCGTGCTCTACCCGACCAAGGGCGTCTCCGAGCTCACCCGCTTCACCCCGGAGAAGGTCCAGGAGAAGTACGGCCTCACGCCCTCGCAGTACCCCGACTTCGCGGCCCTGCGCGGCGACCCGTCGGACAACCTGCCCGGCATCCCCGGCGTCGGCGAGAAGACCGCGGCCAAGTGGATCAACCAGTTCGGCTCCTTCGACGAGCTCGTCGAGCGCGCCGAGGAGGTCAAGGGCAAGGCCGGCCAGAACTTCCGCGACCACCTGGAGTCGGTCAAGCTCAACCGCCGCCTGACCGCGATGGTCACGGACGTCGCGCTGCCGAAGGGCGTCACGGACCTCGCCCGCGAGCCGTACGACCGCGGGGCGGTCGCCCTCGTCCTCGACACCCTGGAGATCCGCAACCCCTCGCTGCGCGAGCGGCTCCTCGCCGTCGACCCGGGCGCGGCCGAGGACACCGCCCCGGCCCCCGAGGCGGGCGTCGAGATCGACGGCACCGTCCTCGGCGCCGGCGAGCTCGCCCCCTGGCTCGCCGAGCACGGCACCGAGCCCCTCGGCATCGCCACCGTCGACACCTGGGCCCTGGGCACGGGGAACGTGGGCGAGATCGCCCTCGCCGCCGCCGGAGGCGCCGCCGCGTGGTTCGAGCCGAGCGCGCTCGACGAGGCCGACGAGCGGGCCTGGGCCGCCTGGATCGCCGACCCCGACCGGCCGAAGGCCATGCACAACGCCAAGGGCGCCATGCGGGTCTTCCCCGAGCACGGCTGGAGCATCGCGGGCGTCACCATGGACACCGCCCTCGCCGCCTACCTCGTGAAGCCCGGCCGGCGCTCCTTCGCGCTCGACGCGCTCTCCGTCGAGTACCTCCACCGCGAGCTCGCCCCCGCGGCCGCCGCCGACGGCCAGCTCGCCTTCGGCGCCGACGACACCGCCGAGGCCGAGGCCCTCATGACCCAGGCGCGGGCCGTCCTCGACCTCGCCGCGGCCTTCGAGGAGAAGCTCGGCGAGGTCGGCGCCCGCGCGCTCCTCCACGACGTCGAGCTGCCCACCTCCGCCCTCCTCGCACGTCTGGAGCGGCACGGCATCGCCGCCGACCGCGACCACCTCGAGGCCATGGAGCAGCAGTTCGCCGGGGCCGTGCAGCAGGCCGTGAAGGAGGCGCACGCCTCCGTCGGCCACGAGTTCAACCTCGGCTCGCCCAAGCAGCTCCAGGAGGTCTTCTTCGGCGAGCTGAACCTGCCGAAGACCAAGAAGACCAAGACCGGGTACACCACGGACGCGGACGCGCTCGCCTGGCTGGCCGGCCAGACCGAGCACGACCTGCCCGTGATCATGCTCCGGCACCGCGAGCAGGCCCGGCTGCGCTCCACCGTCGAGGGCCTGATCAAGACGATCGCCGCCGACGGGCGCATCCACACCACCTTCAGCCAGACGGTGGCCGCCACCGGGCGCCTCTCCTCCACCGACCCCAACCTGCAGAACGTGCCGGTGCGGACGGACGAGGGCCGCGCCATCCGGCACGGCTTCGTCGTCGGCGAGGGCTTCGAGACCCTCATGACCGCCGACTACAGCCAGATCGAGCTGCGCGTCATGGCCCACCTCTCCGAGGACGAGGGCCTCATCGAGGCCTTCGCCTCCGGCGAGGACCTCCACACCACCGTCGCCTCCCAGGTCTTCGGCGTCGAGCGGTCCGCCGTCGACGCCGAGATGCGCCGCAAGATCAAGGCCATGTCGTACGGCCTCGCCTACGGCCTCTCCGCCTTCGGTCTCTCGCAGCAGCTGAACATCGACCCGGGCGAGGCCCGCGGTCTGATGGACACCTACTTCGAGCGCTTCGGCGGGGTACGGGACTACCTGCGCCGGGTCGTCGACGAGGCCCGCGCCACCGGCTACACCGAGACCATGCTCGGTCGCCGGCGCTACCTGCCCGACCTGAACAGCGACAACCGTCAGCGCCGCGAGGCCGCCGAGCGGATGGCGCTCAACGCCCCGATCCAGGGCACGGCCGCCGACATCGTGAAGGTCGCCATGCTGGGCGTCGACCGGGCGCTGACCGAGGCGGGCCTCGCCTCCCGGATGCTCCTCCAGGTCCACGACGAAATCGTGCTCGAACTCGCCCCCGGCGAGCGCGAGCGGGTCGAGGCCCTGGTCCGCGAACAGATGTCGGCCGCAGCCGACCTGCGCGCCCCCCTGGACGTCTCGGTGGGCGTAGGCCACGACTGGGACTCGGCGGCACACTGACGCGCCACGGCAGGTGGGCGCCACGGCTTCACCCCGCCGGAGAGGATCAGCGAGATCCCTGACGAGGGCGCTCCGCCCGAGGCGCCGGGCGGTCCCCTTCTCCCGGCGACGGGGGAGGGGCGACCGCGGCCTCCGGCCGCGCAGCGGGCGACGCCCCCAGAAGCCGTGCCCCCGTCCCGTACAGCACGAGGCCGACGGCGAGCCCCGCACCGGCCCCGAAGCAGGCCGTCGGAATGACGTCCAGGGGCGTCTCGATCCGGTCCCAGCCCCAGTACGCGGCCCAGCGCAGCACCCGGTGGGCCATCCCGGCGAGGACGCAGCCGCCGATGAGTCCGGCCGCGAGCAGCCGCCCGCGTCGGCCCGGGACCCGTACCCCGGTCGGCAGCTCCACGCCCGCGGCGGAGCGGAGCGCCCGCGCCGTGAACCAGACCAGGAGTCCGAGCGCCAGCGCCGAACCCCCGTACTGCGCATAGAGATAGACGGGGAACCCGGCCACGACGTCACCGAGGAACGGGATCATCCGGGTCCCCCAGCGGTCGAGGTGGGTGAAGGAGTCCCACACGACATGGGTCGTCGAGCCGACGACCGCGGAGAGGCCGAACCACCCGGCGAGCACGGCCGGGTGCCGGTCGCGCCAGACACCGCCCCGGACGAACCCGTACACCCGCCCGCGCCACCGGGCGGGCAGCAGCACGACGAGCGGCTCACGGACCGTCAGCCACAGGGCCACCAGCGCGGCGGTGATCAGGACATCGGCCGTGACGATCCCGACGGGGGAGTGGGTGACGTCCCCGAAGACCATCGCCCCGGGGAGGGCCGTCGCCGCGAAATAGGTCATGTCGGGCGCGAAGGAGCCCGCGACGAGAGCGGACGCGACCAGCGGTCCGCGCGCGGTGCCGTTCCGCCGCAGTCCGGGCAGCACGGCAGCGGCATGGCTCAGCGTGAACGGCAACGGGTGTTCCCCCAGGTTCCGGTGGCGACGGCCGCAGTACATCATCGGCCGCAGTGCAAGAGGTGATCGACCCTCTGCCCGGTTCCCGCCCGGGGGCGCCGGGCCACCTCCGCTCCAGTCGCTCTCCGTGTCCGACCTGGGAAGTCGTCAGGCGGCCGAGAGGTGACGAAAGCGTGAAAGGCGGTCAGGCGCCGGTGTCCGGTGGACCGGAGTTGGCATAGGGTCGCCAGAGGTCTCGCGCGGGGAGCGCGGGACCTCAGTCGAGGGGGAAGGGACCACGGACATGTCAGCGCACTTGGGCCGCAGGCTGCGCAAGGGGGCCACCAGCGGTGCGGTGGTGGCCGCGGCGGTCGCCGCGCTCGCCGCCTCACAGGCGCCGGAGATGACCCCGCCGCCCACCGACAACGCCGGCGGGGACCGGGCCATCGGTGCCGGGGACACCGCGCCGCCGTCCGGCGACGGCTCCGCCACCGGCGACTCGCCCTACTACACCGAGCTGCCGCCGCTGAACACGCCGAACAAGCCCGGGCTGCCCCCCGTCAAGCTGCCGGTGATCACCGGCCCCGCCCAGGCCGGCATACCCGCGTCCGTGCTCGCCGCCTACCAGCGCGCCGAACAGTCGATCCGTTCGACCGCCCCCGGCTGCAACCTGCCCTGGCAGCTGCTCGCCGGCATCGGCAAGGTCGAGTCCGGACAGGCGCGCGGCGGCCGGGTCGACGCCAACGGAACCACCCTCTCGCCGATCCTCGGCCCCAAGCTCGACGGCGTCGGATTCGCCAACATCTCGGACACCGACGACGGCGCCTTCGACGGTGACCGCACCCACGACCGCGCCGTCGGCCCGATGCAGTTCATCCCGTCCACCTGGGCCACCTGGGGCCAGGACGCGAACAGCGACGGGAAGAAGGACCCGAACAACATCTACGACGCCGCGCAGGCCGCCGGTCTCTACCTCTGCGCCAACGACCGCAACCTCGCGCTCAAGGCCGACCTCGACCGCGCCATCCTCAGCTACAACCGCTCGACGGAGTACCTGAACACGGTCATGTCGTGGTTCGAGTACTACCGCCGCGGCACCCACCAGGTCCCGGACGGCACGGGAGTGCTGCCGGTCGACCGAAGCGACGACCGCGGCCAGGACAACCGCCCCACGTCGCCGCTCTCACCGGCCCCGACGACCCCCGCTCCGAAGCCCTCCGAGACGGGCGGGCCGAAGCCCAAGCCCACGAAGCCGGGCGGGCCTTCGGAGGTCACCAAGCCGCCGGTGAAGCCGACCCCGCCGGTGAAGCCCCCGGTCACGCCGCCGACGAAGCCGCCCGTTCCGCCGACCGTGCCGCCGGCCGTCAAGGTCGCGCGCCTCGCGGTCGTCTCCTCCGGTCCCCTCACCGCGACCACCGGAAGCGCCTTCACCAAGGCCCCGACGGTCGCGGCGCTCGACGCCGCGGGCGCGCCGATCACCGGTGTGAGCATCCGCTTCGAGATCACCGGCACCACCGACACCCGCTTCTCCGGCGGCGCGACGACCGCGACCGTCACCACGGGCTCGGCAGGCATCGCCGCCGCCCCCGCCCTGCGGGCGGGCGAGAAGACCGGGTCGTTCACGGTCAAGGCCACCGTCGTGGGCCGCGGCATGGACGCGACCGTGTTCACCGCGACCGTCACCGAACGACAGGCCGACGCCCTCGCCCGGGTCGGCGGCGACCCGCTGTCGGCCACCATCGGCACCACGTTCGGCCAGTCCGTGCAGGTGAAGGCCACCGACAAGGGCGCGATCGCCCCCGGTGTGCTCGTCACCGCCGTGATCGCCGACGCCGCGGGCACCGAGGAGAGCGCCGACGGCCCGTCCTTCAAGGACGGGGTCCGTAGGCTCGTCCTGAAGACGGACGAGAACGGGCTGATCTCGCTGCCGGCGATCCTCGCGGGCGACAAGGCCGGCGAGTACGTGCTCCGCCTCACCGCGCCCGGCGGTGGCACCACGGAGATCAAGCTGATCGTCACCGCGCCCACCGCGACCCCGAGCCCGACCCCGGAGCCGACCTCCTCCGGCACGGGCTCGCCCGAGGCCTCCCCCTCGCCCTCGGCCTGACCCGGCCGCGCATCCCTCTCCTCCCCACGCGCCGCTCCTCCGCCCCCACCGGGCGGGGGAGCGGCGCTTCACGTTCCCCTGGCGGGCGGCGCTTCGCGTTCCCCGGGTGGGCGGGCGAGCGGCCTTTCGGGATGTCGGGGTGGGAGCGGCACCGGGATCCCCGGGCAGGGTGGTGCAACGTGTTCTCATCTCGCGGTCGCGTTGCTACGGTGCCCCCGCCCTGACGACCTATCAGATCGCACCCCGGGAGGCCGACCATGCGTGCCCTCGTCGCCGCCGCCATCGGACTCGCCCCAGTCCTCCTCTTCGTCCTCCTCGTCTCCGTGGTCGATCTGCCGCCCGACGGGCCCACCTCGCCCAAGCCCCTGCTGACCGCCGATCCCGGCCCCAAGAAGTAGGGGGCGACCGTGCGCCGCCGAGCCAGCCTCGTCCTTCTCGCCCTCGCCGTCTTCTGCGTCGCGATGGCCCCGACCCTGCGCTGGTACGCCTTCCCCCGCCTGGCGAAGATCCCGCCGAACCAGTACCAGGAGACCGTCCTGGAGGCGCAGCCCGCGACCCTGCTCAACTACTCCACGCTCAAGGCGGAGAAGGTCGACAAGATCACGATCATCCAGACCCTCAAGGGCAACGTGGAGGAGTCGCGACGCATCGAACGCGACGCCGGGCGCGACGTCGTCGTCTGGGACGCCCTCGCCTACATCACGGGCCCCGACGGCAAGATGGTCTCCAGGATCCCCGAGCGGTACATCTTCGACGCCCACACCCAGGACCCGGTCAACGCCACCGGCGAATCCGTCGACGGCGACCCGGTCCGGCGCGAGGGCATCGAGTTCAAGTGGCCCTTCCTCACCGAGAAGCGGGACTACCAGTACTTCGACGCCCAGACCCGCACCTCGTCCCCCATCCACTACAAGGGCACCCGCACCTTCCGGGGCATGGAGGTCTACTACTTCGAGCAGACCATCCCCTGGACCAAGGTCCCCATGCCCAAGACCATGCCGGTCAAGATCCCCCCGGAGATCATCGCCGAATCCGGACTCACCCGCTGGTACACCACCAAGCGGATGTTCTGGATCGAGCCCGTCACCGGCGCCCCCGTCAACGGCGAGGAGATCCACAAGGAGGAGCTCCGCAACGCCAAGGCGCTGATGGGCGTCGACACCCTCACCGTCTTCGAGGGCCATGTGAAGATGCGCGAGGACTACATCGAGAGCGTCGGCGAGTTGGTCGCCTCCAACCGCCTCACGGTCCTCCTGCTCGTCTCCTATGTCCCCTGGAGCCTGACCTTCCTCGCGCTGCTCCTCCTCGCCCTCGCGCTCTGGCTGGAGGCCCGCTCCCGCCGCCCGGCGCCGGAACCCGCCGCCGCCCCGCTCACCCCTCCCGTCTGAGCCGCGCGCTCGTGAACCGGGTCGCCTCCGCCGCGGAGGGGTCCTCGGGCCACGGATGCTTCGGATACCGGCCTCTCAGCTCCGCCCGCACGGACCGGTAGCCGTCCCGCCAGAACGACGCCAGGTCGGCGGTGACCGCCGCCGGCCGCCCGGCGGGGGAGAGGAGATGGACGAGCACCGGGACCCCCGCCACCCGAGGGGTGTCCGCGAGCCCGAACATCTCCTGGAGCTTCACCGCGAGCACCGGCCGCTCACCGCCGTACTCGACCCGGATCCGCGAGCCGCTCGGCACCTCGATCCGCTCGGGCGCCAGCTCCCCCAGCCGGCCCGCCTCGCCCGACGCCCAGGGCAACAGCCGCCGCAGGGCGTCACCGGCGTCGATCCGCCCCAGATCGGCGCGCCGCGCGGCCCGGGAAAGCTCCGGCTCCAGCCACTCCCCGGCCCGCTCGACCAGCGCCTCGTCCGCCACGTCCGGCCAGGGTTCCCCCACCTCCCGGTGCAGGAAGGCGAGCCGGGCGCGCAGCTCCCCGGCCTCCCGGCTCCATCGCAGCAGCCCGAGCCCCTCGCGCCGCAGCCCGTCGAGCAGGGCCTCCCGCACGAGCGCGGGATCCGCCTTCGCCCCCAGCGGCCGGACCGTCAGCTCGACCGCGCCGAGCCGGTCCACCGACCGCGCGACCACGTCCCCGTCCTCCCAGCGGACCTCCTCACCGGTGGACCGCAGATGCCCGGCCGCCCGCCGCGCCATGTCCTCGTCCACCACCGCCGCCAGCCGCACCCGCGCCGTCGCGTCCCGCGCCGTACGGTCCGCCACCGCCACGGCCAGCCACGGGGTGGCCCGCAGCCCGGAACCCTCACCGAGCCGGGCCCCGCTCCCCGAGACCATCAGATAGCCGCCCTGCTCCCGCGCCCTCGCCACCCGTTCGGGGAAGGCGAGCGCCGTCACCAGACCGGCCACCGCGTCGTCCCCGGTCGGCGCCCCCGCCGAAGCCCCGGCGTCAGCGCGGTGCGCCGAAGCCCCCGAAGCCGTCGAGGTCCCCGAAGTCGCCGAGGTCCGCGAAGTCGCCGAGGTCCGCGAAGTCGCCGAGGTCCCCGAAGCCGTCGAGGTCCCCGAAGTCGCCGAGGTCCGCGAAGCCTCCGAGGCGCCTCCGCCCACCGCCTCCGCCGCCGACCGCTCCAGGCGGCGGGCCTCCGCCTTCCACCGGGCGCCGTACCCGTCGGTGCCCCGGCGCGCGGCGCGCCAGGCCGCCGACAGGTCGTCCCCGTAGTCGCGCGGCGGCTCCTCGCTGAGCAGCGCCACCACCTCCGCCGCCCGCCGCACCCCGACCTCCGGCGCACCGTCCAGGAGCGCACGGCCGAGCCGGGGATGGAGACCGAGCCGGGACATCCGTACCCCTCGATCGGTGGCCCGCCCGGCCTCGTCCACCGCTCCGATCGAGCCGAGGACCGACCGCGCCGCCGTCATCGCCCCGGCGGGCGGCGCGTCGAGCAGCGCCAGCCCCTCCGCCGTCGGGTCGCCCCAGCAGGCCGCCCGCAGGGCGAAGTCCGCCAGGTCGGCGACCTTGATCTCCGGCGACGGGAAGCGCGGCCTGCCCCCGTCGCTCGCCTCCGCCCAGCAGCGGTAGACGAACCCGAAGGCCTCACGGCCCGCCCGGCCCGTGCGCTGGGTCGCCGTCGCCTCCGAGACCGTCACCGTCGCCAGCGAGCCGAGACCGCGGGCGTGGTCCATGCGGGGCTCACGGGCCAGACCCGAGTCCACGACGATCCGCACCCCCGGCACCGTCAGGCTGGACTCCGCCACCGAGGTCGCGAGCACCACCCGCCGCCGCCCGCCCGGCTCCGTACCGCGCAGCACCGCGTCCTGCACCGCCGCCGGTGCCCGCCCGTGCAGCTGGAGCACCTCCGCGTCGACGCCGGCCAGCATCCCGGCCGTCCGTGCGATCTCCCCCGTACCCGGAAGGAAACAGAGGACGTCCCCCTCGTGCCGCTCCAGCGCGAGCCGGACCGTCGCGGCGACGTGCCGGAGCAGCGCCGGATCCACCCAGGTGCCGTGGGCCGGCCGGATGCCCGACGGCGGCGCCTCGAAGAAGACCCGGCAGCCGTGGCCCTCGCCCTTGCTCCACACCACCGGCGCGGGACCGCCGCCGTCCAGGACCGTGAGCAGATCCGCCCAGGCCGCCGCGTCGCTCGTCGCCGACGCGGCGATCAGCTTCAGCTCCGGCCGCAGGGTGGCCCGCACGTCCACCAGGAAGGCCATCGCCGTGTCGGCGTCCAGATGCCGCTCGTGGCACTCGTCGAGCAGCACCACGTCGACACCCGCCAGCTCCGGATCGCGCTGGAGCCGCTGGAGCAGAATGCCCGTGGTCACCACCTCGACCCGCGTCGAGGGGCCGGTCCGCCGCTCGCCGCGCACCGAGAAGCCGACCGTGCCGCCGGCCTCCTCGCCGAGCAGCCACGCCATCCGCCGGGCCGCCGCCCGTACCGCCATCCGCCGCGGCTCCGCCACCAGGACCCGCCGCCGCGGTCCCGCCCCTATGAGACCCGCGAGCGCGAGCGGCACCAGCGTCGTCTTGCCCGTGCCGGGAGGCGCGGACAACACGGCCGTACCGCGCCGGTCGAGCGCGGCGAGCAGCTCGGGGACGGCATGGCGGACGGGGAGAAGGTCGAGTGCGTCGTTTCGGATCACGCACTCAGTCTCGTACGCGCCGCGAAAAAGGTGGGCCCCGTTGTCCACAGGACCCACCTATTAGTAGGACAAGCGCGGTGCCGCTACTCCATGCGTTCGCAGACGAAGACCGCCGTGCCCGGGATCAGATTCCCCCGCAGCGGGGACCAGCCACCCCACTCCTGGCTGTTCCACTCCGGCCACTCGGGCTCGACCAGGTCGAGCAGGCGGAAGCCGCCGGCCACCACGTCCCGCACCCGGTCGCCGATCGTCCGGTGGTGCTCCACGTACACCGCCCGCCCCTGCTCGTCCTGCTCCACATAAGGGGTGCGGTCGAAATAGGAGGCCGCGACCGAGAGGCCCTCGGGACCGGGCTCGTCCGGGAACGCCCAGCGGATCGGATGCGTCACCGAGAAGACCCACCGGCCGCCGGGCCGCAGCACCCGCCGCACCTCCCGGAACACCTTCACCGGGTCGGCGACGAACGGCACCGCGCCGTACGCCGAGCACGCCAGGTCGAAGGAGCCGTCCCTGAAGGGCAGGTCACCGGCGTCGGCCTCCACCAGCGGCACGTCCCCGCCGATCCGCAGCGCGTGCTGGAGCTGGCGGTGCGAAAGGTCGAGGGCCACCGGCCGCGCCCCCTGCGCCGCCAGCCAGCGCGAGCACTGCGCCGCGCCCGCCCCGATCTCCAGGACGTCGAGGCCCTTCAGCGAGGCGGCCGGCCCGAGGAGCCCGGCCTCGGCCTCGTCGAGCCCCTCCGGACCCCAGACGAACCGGTCGTCGCCCAGGAACGGTCCGTGATCGCTCTGGTACTCGTCGGCGTTCCTGTCCCACCAGCCGCGGCTCGCCCGGCTGCTCTCCGCGTCCCCCGCGTCACGCCGGGTCGCCTCCGCCTCCTCCTCGGCCGAGTCGGAGGGGACTTCGTGTTCGTACTCTTGGTTCATCTCGCCCGCCGATGTAGTTTGCGCTCAGTGCCGCTGTGTGCGGATCCCGCCGATGAGGCGTGGAAGGACACGAGTTGGTGCCGGAGTTGAGTAGATCTGCCCCGGGTGCGCGCTTCGCGCATTGACCCTGTCCGGCCGCCCCCGTATGCTAAAGGTTGCGCTGCGGGCCTGCGCGCCTCAGACGGAGCAGGCCGCGCTCGTACCTGTTGTATGTCCCCTCGGTTTTCGAGGCTCCTCCCGTTCGCGGGAAGGGGGCCTCATTGGCTGTCCGGCTTCTTGGTGCGATACGGGCTCTCGGCGTAGCAGTACCTACGACTTTCTGTCCGTAACCGGAGCCCTTTCCCACATGACGAGCAGCACCGAGACCACCGCCACCAGCACCACCCCGCAGGTTGCGGTCAACGACATCGGTAACGAGGAAGCCTTCCTCGCCGCGATCGACGAGACGATCAAGTACTTCAACGACGGCGACATCGTCGACGGCGTCATCGTGAAGGTCGACCGGGACGAGGTCCTGCTCGACATCGGTTACAAGACCGAAGGCGTGATCCCGAGCCGTGAGCTCTCGATCAAGCACGACGTCGACCCGAACGAGGTCGTCAAGGTCGGCGACGAGATCGAGGCCCTGGTTCTCCAGAAGGAGGACAAGGAAGGCCGCCTGATCCTGTCCAAGAAGCGCGCTCAGTACGAGCGTGCCTGGGGCACGATCGAGAAGATCAAGGAAGAAGACGGCATCGTCACCGGTACCGTCATCGAGGTCGTCAAGGGTGGTCTCATCCTCGACATCGGCCTCCGCGGCTTCCTGCCGGCCTCCCTCGTCGAGATGCGTCGCGTCCGCGACCTCCAGCCCTACGTGGGCAAGGAGCTCGAGGCGAAGATCATCGAGCTGGACAAGAACCGCAACAACGTGGTCCTGTCCCGCCGCGCCTGGCTCGAGCAGACCCAGTCCGAGGTTCGCCAGACGTTCCTCACCACCCTGCAGAAGGGTCAGGTCCGCTCCGGCGTCGTCTCCTCGATCGTCAACTTCGGTGCCTTCGTGGACCTGGGTGGCGTCGACGGCCTCGTGCACGTCTCCGAGCTGTCCTGGAAGCACATCGACCACCCGTCCGAGGTTGTCGAGGTCGGCCAGGAGGTCACCGTCGAGGTTCTCGACGTGGACATGGACCGCGAGCGTGTCTCCCTGTCGCTGAAGGCGACGCAGGAGGACCCGTGGCAGCAGTTCGCCCGGACGCACCAGATCGGTCAGGTCGTCCCGGGTAAGGTCACCAAGCTGGTTCCGTTCGGTGCGTTCGTCCGCGTGGACGAGGGCATCGAGGGTCTGGTCCACATCTCCGAGCTGGCCGAGCGCCACGTGGAGATCCCGGAGCAGGTCGTCCAGGTCAACGACGAGATCTTCGTCAAGGTCATCGACATCGACCTCGAGCGTCGTCGCATCAGCCTCTCGCTGAAGCAGGCCAACGAGTCCTTCGGTGCCGACCCGGCCTCGGTCGAGTTCGACCCGACCCTGTACGGCATGGCCGCGTCCTACGACGACCAGGGCAACTACATCTACCCCGAGGGCTTCGACCCCGAGACCAACGACTGGCTCGAGGGCTTCGAGACCCAGCGCGAGGTGTGGGAGACCCAGTACGCCGAGGCGCAGGCTCGTTTCGAGCAGCACCAGGCTCAGGTCATCAAGTCCCGCGAGGCCGACGAGGCCGCCGCTGCCGAGGGCGCTGCCGCCCCGGCCGCCGGTGGCAACGCCGGTGCGAGCATCTCGGGTGGTTCGTACTCCTCGGAGTCGGACGACAACTCCGGCGCCCTGGCGTCGGACGAGGCGCTCGCCGCCCTGCGCGAGAAGCTGGCCGGCGGCCAGAGCTGAACAGGCTCTCCGCTGAGCGCTAGCCGCTAGCGAATCGAGGCCCGCTCCCCTTCGGGGGAGCGGGCCTCGGTCATGTTCCGGGGTCTCCGACTCCGCTCCTCCCCGCCGCGAGAGCCGCGCTCGCCCCGAAAGCCGCGCTCCTCGCCCCGAAGGCCGCACCCGTACGGAAGATCGTGCCGTCCGGGAATGGCGTCGCCGCGCGAGACGTTTCCAGAGAGAACACGAGGAGGAGCGGTAATCGTGCTTGATCCCCAGGATTTGTACGAATGGGACGCCAAGGGCCTGGCTGTCGTCGACCTGGCACTGGCGCAGGAGTCGGCCGGGCTGGTCATGCTGTACCACTTCGACGGCTACATCGACGCGGGGGAGACCGGTGAGCAGATCATCGAGGGCCTGCTCGACTCCCTGCCCCACCAGCTCGTGGCCCGCTTCGACCACGACCGGCTCGTGGACTACCGCGCCCGTCGCCCGCTGCTGACGTTCCGCCGCGACCGCTGGACCGCGTACGAGACGCCGTCCATCGAGGTCCGCCTCGTCCAGGACGCCACCGGCGCCCCCTTCCTCGTCCTCTCCGGCCCGGAGCCGGACGTCGAGTGGGAGCGGTTCGCCGCCGCCGTCCGGCAGATCATCGAGCGCCTCGGCGTGCGCCTCTCCGTGAACTTCCACGGCATCCCCATGGGTGTGCCGCACACCCGGCCCGTCGGCCTCACCCCGCACGGCAGCCGTACCGACCTCATGCCGGGCCACCGCAGCCCCTTCGACGAAGCGCAGGTCCCCGGCAGTGCGGAGGCCCTGGTCGAGTACCGGCTCACCGAGTCCGGCCACGACACCCTCGGTGTCGCCGCGCACGTCCCGCACTACGTCGCCCGCTCCCCGTATCCGGACGCCGCGCTGACCGCGCTCGAGGCCGTGACGGCCGCCACCGGACTTGTCCTCCCCGCGGTCGCGCACTCCTTGCGGACCGAGGCCCGTCGCACCCAGACCGAGATCGACCGCCAGATCGGCGAGGGCGACGAGGAGCTGGTCGCGCTCGTGCAGGGCCTTGAGCACCAGTACGACGCGGCGGCCGGCGCGGAGACCCGTGGCAGCCTGGTCGCCGAGCCCGTCGACCTGCCGTCGGCGGACGAGCTGGGCCGCGAGTTCGAGCGCTTCCTCGCCGAGCGGGAGGGCGACTCCTGACCCGCCGGGGGCAGGCCCTAAGCTGCCGCTCATGCTGAAGGTGGGCCTGACCGGCGGGATCGGCGCCGGCAAGAGCGAAGTGTCACGGCTGCTCGTCTCGTACGGGGCCGTGCTGATCGACGCGGACCGGATCGCCCGCGAGGTCGTCGAGCCCGGCACGCCGGGGCTCGCGGCCGTCGTGGAGGCCTTCGGGGAGGACGTCCTCACCACGGAGGGGACGCTCGACCGGCCGAAGCTCGGCTCCATCGTCTTCGCCGACGCCGGCCGCCTCGCCGCCCTCAACGCCATCGTGCACCCGCTGGTCGGGGCCCGGTCGGCGGAGCTGGAGAGCCGGGCGGGCACGGAGGACGTCGTCGTCCACGACGTACCCCTGCTCGCCGAGAACGGGCTCGCGCCGCTGTACGACCTGGTCGTGGTCGTGGACGCCTCCCCGGAGACCCGGCTCGACCGGCTCGTACGGCTCCGGGGCATGGCCGAGTCCGAGGCACGGGCCCGGATGTCGGCCCAGGCCACGCGCGCGCAGCGGCTGGCCGTCGCGGATCTCGTGATCGACAACGACGGGCCGCTCGACGCGCTCGAACCGCAGGTGCGGAAGGTCTGGGACGAGCTGGAGCGCCGCGCGTCGGTGGAATGAGGGTGCCGGGTCCGGTGTTCAACCACCGGATCGAGGGGAAGGATGCCATGGTGGCCGACAGAAACCCGGAAACGCACGTCATCGATTTCCGCGCAGCCGAGCATCTGCTGGCCGCGCGTGACCCTCGTGGCGCCGT
Source organism: Streptomyces sp. CB02980 (assembly GCF_014451325.2). GTDB lineage: Bacteria > Actinomycetota > Actinomycetes > Streptomycetales > Streptomycetaceae > Streptomyces. Next base: position 137,973 of record NZ_JACSCH020000009.1, read on the forward strand.
GAAGCTCCTGGACTCGGTGATCGCCGCCCATCCCGAGAACACGGCGGCGCGTCTGCTGCGGGCCCGTGCCTTCTTCGCCGCCGCGCAGCTGCGACCCGCGCAGCTGGAGTTCGAGCTGGTCCTGGAGCGCGAGCCGGACAACGCGTTCGCGCACTTCGCCCTCGCCCGCACCTTCGAGCGATCCGGCCTGACCGCCCAGGCCACCCGGCACTTCCGCCTCGCGGCCGCGCTGGACCCGAAGCCGGAGTACCTCCGGGCCGCCGGGTTCGACACGGAGAAGTAGGCGCGGAGACGTACGCGCGGGGATGGACGAGCCGGCGAAACGCGGGCGTCAGCGACCCGTGCCGCCGTGATCCGGCTCGTACGGCGGGATGTCCCGGCCCGGCTGCCAGTGCGGGCCCTGGCGGATGTGGCGCACCACCATCGCCAGGTCGACCAGGACGACGAGGAACAGCACGCCGCAGGCCGCGGCCCATCCCGGCCGGTCGAGCAGCGAGAAGACGATCGTGCCGAAGGCGGCCCAGAGCAGTCCCCACAGGCCCAGCCAGAAGCGCATCCGCAGGGGACTGCGCGCGGTCGCCGGTTCGTTCCCGGAACGCATGACGGTCACCATCTCCCGTCCGAGCCCCGAAGGGCTCTTCCAGGATGGACCCTGTGGCGGGGTGGAGGGAACCGGCTAGTGGATGACGTTGTAGCTGCGCCACGGCAGGGCGCCCGGCGCGATCTGGTTGCTGCTGTTGGTGGGGAGGTAGATGTTGTGCTTCCCCTTGCAGTCGCGCGTCGGGAACAGCCTGATGTCGACCAGGGTGTTGTTCTCGACCCTGGTCACCCCGCTGGGGGCGAGGAGGCGGTGGCAGCCGTTCACCGAGGGGCTCGTCACGGTCACCACGACCTCGCGCTCCGTCTCGTACGAGAGCGTGCCGACCATGGTGCGTCCCAGGCTCGAACAGCCGGCGACGGCGAAGGTGAGCAGCACGGCCCCGGTGGCGGTCGTGAGACGCCGGCGAACGGACATGGCGGTTCCTCTTCTGTCGGAGTCCGGGTCGGTGTTCCGGCGGCACCTCGGGTGCACCCGGTTCAGGCCACCCTCGCGCGCCCGGGGGCCGGTGTCATCCGCTGCTGGGCCGCTCGGGCGAACCCGCCTGACGGCCGTTGTCAGACCCCCGCCGTAAGGTCGGAGATCCAGTCGACACTCGTCACCCGGTGGGAAGGAGCGCGGAGCCGTGTCACACACCTGGACGACCAGCGCCGCCGTCTTCCTGCCGGCCGCGCTGCCCCGTGAGGGCCGTGTGGCCTTCTGGGCGCCCGACGGCGGTGCGCTGCCGGACCCGGCGGAGAGCGGCGCGGAGCGCGTCGAGCTGACGGTCGCCCGGCGGCACGGCAGCGGCGCCCGGAGCCGGCCCGTCCCCGCCCTGACCCTCCCGGTCGACGCCGCGCTGCCCCATCTCGTAGCGGCCCGCCACCATCCGGCCGCCCACCCCGCGACCGCCGGCTGGGGCGCCGCCGCCCTGCACGCCCTGCATCTGGTGGCCCGCGGCCGCATGCTGCCGGGTCTGACCGCCGACGACCTGGACGCCTGGCGGGCCGGCCCCCTGGACGCCGACGACATCGCCCATCTGCGGGCCGTCGCCGCGGCCCTGCCGTACGAGGCGCACGCCGTGCCCGTGCCCGGGCGGGGACCGCTGCGCCTGCCCGATCCCGAGGCGCTCGTGCGCGCCTTCCTCGACGCGGTCGCCGACATCCTGCCCAGGACCCCGGCCGCCGCCCACGCGGTGGGCGCGCCGTTCGCCGCCCGTGCTCCCCAGCATCTGCCCCGCGCGCGTGCCTGGGCCGCCGAGGCGGCGGCCGGGATGGACGCGGGCGTCCGGGTCTCGCTCCGCCTGGACTTCTCACCCTACGAACTGTTCGACGCCGCCTCCGGCGACGAGGCCGACGACGCCGGCCGGACCCCGCGCGGCGAGCGCCACGCGGCCGCCGCGCTCCTCCAGATCCACAGCCTCGCCGACCCCACCCTGGTCATCGACGCCACGGCCCTCTGGGCGGGCGACGGCGAGCACTTCGGGCCCCGCGCCCGGATCGACGCGGTCCTCGCCCTGCGCCGGGCCGCCCGTGTCTGGCCCCCGCTCGCCCGGCTCCTGGAGCGGGACGTGCCCGACGTCCTCGCGGTCACCGAGGACGAGCTGTACGAACTGCTCGGCCCGGCCGCCGCCCGGCTCGCCGACGCCGGGGTCGCCGTCCACTGGCCGCGCGAGCTGGCCCGTTCCCTCAGCGCCTCCGCCGTCGTCAGCACCCACGCCGCGCCGGGCTCGGCGACCGACGGCACCGCGTTCTTCGACAGCGAGGAACTCCTGCGGTTCAACTGGCAGCTGGCCCTCGACGGCGACCCGCTCACCGAGCGGGAGATGGATCACCTCGCCGAGGCCCATCGGCCGATCGTGCGCCTCCGCGACCAGTGGGTCGTCGTCGACCCCGATCTCGTCCGCAAGGCGCGCAAGCGGGAACTCGGCCTGCTCGAACCGGTCGACGCCCTCGCCGTCGCCCTCACCGGCACCGCGGAGGTGGACGGCGAGACCGTGCCCGCGGTCCCCGTCGGGGCGCTCGCCGCGCTCCGCGACCGGCTCCTCGCCGGACCCGAGGACGTGCAGGCCCCGCCCGGTCTCACCGCCACCCTCCGCGACTACCAGCTGCGCGGCCTCGCCTGGCTGGACCTGATGACCTCGCTCGGCCTCGGCGGCTGCCTCGCCGACGACATGGGCCTCGGCAAGACCGTCACCCTGATCGCCCTCCATCTGCGCCGCGCCCGGCGCGCCCCCACCCTCGTCGTCTGCCCGGCGTCGCTGCTCGGCAACTGGCAGCGGGAGGTGGGGAGGTTCGCCCCCGACGTGCCCGTCCGGCGTTTCCACGGCGCCGAGCGCGACCTCGACGGCGCCGAGGGCGGATTCGTCCTCACCACCTACGGCACGCTGCGGACGAGCGCCGCCGAACTGGCGGGGCGGGAGTGGGGGATGGTCGTCGCCGACGAGGCCCAGCACGTCAAGAACCCGTTCTCCGCGACCGCGAGGGCGCTGCGCGAGATCCCCGCGCCCGCTCGGGTCGCCCTCACCGGCACCCCCGTGGAGAACAACCTCTCCGAACTCTGGGCGCTCCTCGACTGGACCACGCCCGGTCTCCTCGGCCCGCTCAAGGCCTTCCGCTCCCGGCACGCCCGCGCCGTCGAGAACCACGAGGAGATCGAGCACGAGGAGGCCGTCGAGCGGCTCTCCCGGCTCGTCCGGCCCTTCCTGCTGCGCCGCCGCAAGTCCGACCCCGGCATCGTCCCCGAGCTGCCGCCGAAGACGGAGTCCGACCACCCCGTCTCCCTCACCCGGGAACAGGCCTCGCTGTACGAGGCGGTCGTCCGCGAGACCATGGCGCGGATCGAGGAGGCCGAGGGCATCGCCCGCCGGGGCCTCGTCATGAAGCTGCTGACCTCCCTCAAACAGATCTGCAACCACCCCGCGCAGTACCTGAAGGAGGAGGCGCCACGCGGCAGCGGCACCGCGCGCCTCGCCGGCCGCTCGGGGAAGCTCGCCCTGCTCGACGAGCTCCTGGACACGATCCTCGCCGAGGACGGCTCGGTGCTCGTCTTCACCCAGTACGTGACGATGGCGCGGCTCCTCGCCGACCATCTGGCCGCGCGTGGCATCCAGGCCCAACTCCTCCACGGCGGCACCCCGGTGGCCGAGCGGGAGCGGATGGTCGACCGCTTCCAGGCCGGCGAGGTCCCCGTCTTCCTGCTCTCCCTCAAAGCCGCGGGCACCGGCCTCAACCTCACCCGGGCCGGCCATGTCGTCCACTACGACCGCTGGTGGAACCCGGCCGTCGAGGAGCAGGCCACCGACCGGGCCTACCGCATCGGGCAGACCCAGCCGGTGCAGGTCCACCGGCTGGTCGCCGAGGGCACCGTCGAGGACCGGATCGGCGAGATGCTCCGCGCCAAGCGGGCCCTGGCCGACGCCGTCCTCGGCTCCGGCGAGGCGGCCCTCACCGAACTGACCGACCGGGAGCTCGCCGACCTGGTGTCCCTGAGGAGGCCCTCGTGACCACCCCCCGGGGCGCGCGCGGAGCAGTGCCCCGCCACGACGACCGCCGCCGCAGCTTCCCGCAGGTCGCGCCCCGCGAGGCCCCCGACGGGCGGTTCGCCGCCACCTGGTGGGGCAACGCCTGGGTGGAGGCCCTGGAGGACACCGCCCTGGACCCGGCCCGCCTCGCCCGCGGCAAGGCGTACGCGGGGCGCGGCCATGTCGACGCGATCACCGTCACCCCCGGCCGGGTCGTCGCCTACGTCCACGGCAGCCGGCCCCGCCCGTACCGCACCGAGATCAGGATGCGAACCCTCGGCGACGACGGCTGGGAGCGGTTCCTCGACGAGACGACCGCCCGGCCCGACCACATCGCCGCCCTGCTCGACAAGGACGTGCCGCACGCCCTGGAGGCGGTCACCGGACTGCTGCCCGCACCGGGCGACCTCGTCCCCGACTGCTCCTGCCCGGACGACGGTTACCCCTGCAAGCACGCCGCCGCCCTCTGCTACCAGGCCGCCCGGCTCCTCGACGAGGACCCGTTCGTCCTCTTCCTGATGCGCGGCCGCGGGGAGCAGGAACTGCTCGCCGAGCTGACCCGGCGCAACGCCGCCCTGTCCGCCGCCGAGACGACCGCCGCCGCACCCCCGATGCCCACCGTCCCCGCCCGGGCGGTGTTCGACGCGGCGGAGCGGGCCGGGCTGCCGCTGCCCCCTCCGCTGCCGGCCCCGGACCGGCCCGGCCGCCCGGCCGTGTTCCCGCCCGACCCCGACGCCCCCGACCCGCTCGCCCTCGACCTCCTCGCCTCCGAAGCCGCCGTCCGCGCCCACGCGTTCCTCACCACCGGGCACGATCCGGTGGCCGCGCTCACGCCGTGGCAGGACGCCGTCCGGCTGGCCGCCGCGCACCCCGGTTCCGGGCTGACCGCCTCGACCCGTGCCCTCTACCGGGACCTGGCGTACGCGCTGGACCGCACCCCCACCGACCTCGCCCGCGCCGTCGCCGCCTGGCGGCAGGGCGGCGCCGCCGGTCTCGCCGTACTCGAGGAGCCGTGGGATCCGCCGGCGGGTCCGTTCGACCGGGCCAGACCCGCCCTGATCGCCGCCGACTTCCCCGCCTTCCGCCCCTGGCGCAACCGGCTCTCCACCGAGTCCCTCCAGCTCCGCCTCGGCCGGGACGGGCTCTGGTACGGCTACGAGTCGGACGCCGGCCGCGAGGACTGGTGGCCCCGCGGTGCCCCCGACCACGACCCGGTCGGCGCCCTCACCGATCTTCTGGGGCGCTGACCCACACTCGAACGGGGCCCACTCGATGGAGTGAAACCCGTCAACGGCCGGATCCGGCACGTGCGTTTGTCGCGTTGATTCCGGTACGGGCACTTGCCCGCACACCTCCGGAAGGCAGGAAGCCATGAGGCAGATTCGCCGAAGTGGTCTGGCCACACTGTTGGTCACGGGTGGGGCGATCGCCCTCTCGGCCGGCGCCGCGCACGCAGACTCCGGCGCGCAGGGCGCCGCGGTCGGTTCGCCGGGCGTCGGCTCCGGCAATACGGTTCAGCTGCCGGTGCACGTGCCGGTCAACGTCTGCGGCAACACGGTCAGCGTCGTCGGCCTGCTCAACCCGGCCTTCGGCAACGGCTGTGCCAACCGCTCCGCCGAGAAGGAGCCCGACGGCTACGGCTCGGAGGACGGCGGCGGCATCCACAAGGACGAGCCCGGCACCCCGCGCGGCGGCGAGCAGGCAGGCGGTTCGCACGGCGGCGGGTCCTCCGACGGCGGTTCCGCCAACGGCGGCGGGTCCACGGCCGAGACCCACGTCGCGGGCTCTCCCGGCGTGCTCTCCGGGAACGGCATCCAGCTGCCCGTCGACCTCCCCGTGAACATCAGCGGCAACTCGGTCAACGTGGTGGGCATCCTCAACCCGGTCTTCGGCAACACGGCGGTCAACGGCCCCTCGAAGCCCACGCCGCCGGTCGAGACGCCGACGCCGCGCCCGCAGACCCCCGTGCGGAACGTGCCGGTTCCGCAGCCGGAGACCGAGACCGAGACGGCGAAGCCCGTCCCGCTCCCCGCTCCGCAGGGCGAGACGAGCACGGTCGCGCTGGCCTCCACCGGTTCCGACAGCATCGGGTACACCGGCGCCGCGAGCGCCGCGCTGCTGCTCGGTGGAGCCCTGCTGTACCGTCGCGCCCGCCGCACCGCGGACCAGGCCTGACGGTTCCGCCCCCACGGCCGGGCCGACGTGGGCTGACACCCGAGCTGTCAGCCGCGCCGCCCCCGGCCGTCGGTGTCCCCGCCGCGGCGCCAGGCCCGGAGCACCGCCTCGATGGCGGGCGCCACTCTCGTCCGGGCCTGGTGCCGAGGAACACCCCGCATCAGCAAGGTGTCGTACGGCGTGTCGAGATGGCGTACGGAGGCGCGCACCGCGGCCGTGACGGCGCCGCGGTCGAGCGAGCGGCCCGCCGCCGTGCGCCCCACCCGTCCGCTGCCCTTCGCCGAGGCGTGGACGGCGACCTCCGTGGCCCGGTCCGCCGGGATGGACGGGAAGAGCCGCAGGATCTCTGCCCGGAGCACCTCGGTGATCTCCACGTCGAGCGCCGCGCGCCGTACGGCGTCCCGCGCCCGGCGCCTGGCCCGGGCCTCCGCGTCCGCCAGACAGGACAGCTCCGCCTCGGTGAGCGCCGCCTCCTCGACGAGCAGGCCCTGGCGCTCGTAGCGGGTGCGGCGCCGGTTGTGGCGTACGACCACGGCCCAGAGCGTGCTGGCCTCCCGGGCCCGGCGGGTGAGCGCCGTGTCGCCCCGCCGCAGGAAGACGAGATGTCCGAGGTCGGCGCAGTCGAGGCAGACCGGGGCGTTGAACTCGACGATCATCCGCTCGAGGGGCCCCTGCCGGCACTCCGAGCAGCGGCGGCGCTTGAGCGGCTCGACGACCACGGGTGCGACGAGGTCCATGTCCGGGCCCCGCTCAGCGCACGCCGGGCGCGGCCGCGGCGATGAACTCGGCGAGCGCTTCCTTCGCCTCCGCCGAGCGATGGGCGCGCTCGGACTCCCCCCGCGCCTCGTGCATGCAGTGGGTCTGCTCGAAGGCGGCCTCGGCCAGCCGTCGGACCTGCGGGTCGTCGCACACCAACTGCACGCGGAAGAGGGCCTGCCGGGCGGCGGTCCGCTGCCGGTAGGAGGCGTGCCGGGACTCCTCCGCCTCCTCGGAGCCGGGCTCCTCGGCCGCCCGGAACCAGCGGTCGTTCTGGCTGTGCCGGTAGTCGACGACCGCGCCCGCGTAGGCGCTGTACGTCGCGATCCGCTCCTGGCGGAGCTGTTCGGTCCGGGCCAGCGAGGCGGTGCGCTCGGTGGCCCGCCCCTGGAACCAGTGTGTGGCGATGACGCCCAACAGGGTTCCCGCCACCGCTATCAGCGCCACATCCATGACCGGGCGCCCCCTCCCGTCCTGCCGTCCTGTCATCGGCCCGAAGGATCTTCAGGCCCTCAGATCATGACAGTCGAGGGGCTGTCACGTCACTGCCGGTAGCCGCTCAGAAAGCGGCCGATGCGGCTGATCGCGGCGTCGAGGTCATCGGCGTACGGCAGGGTCAGGATGCGGAAGTGGTCCGGGCGGGGCCAGTTGAAGCCGGTGCCCTGGACGACCTGGATCTTCTCGCGCAGCAGCAGGTCGAGGACGAACTTCTCGTCGTCGTGGATCTTGTGCACGGCGGGGTCGAGGCGCGGGAAGGCGTACAGCGCTCCCTTGGGCTTCACACAGGAGACGCCGGGGATCTCGTTGAGCTTCTCCCAGGCCCGGTCGCGCTGTTCGCGCAGCCTGCCGCCCGGCGCGGTCAGCTCGTGGATCGACTGCCGGCCGCCGAGCGCGGCCTGGATGGCGTACTGCGCGGGGGCGTTGGGGCAGAGCCGCATGGAGGCCAGCATGGTGAGGCCCTCCAGATAGTTCCTGGCATGCTCCTTCGGGCCGGTGACGACCAGCCAGCCGGAGCGGAAGCCCGCCACCCGGTACGTCTTGGAGAGCCCGCCGAAGGTGAGGACGACCAGGTCGGGGGCGAGGGAGGCGGCCGGGTGGTGGACGGCCTCGTCGTACACGATCTGGTCGTAGATCTCGTCGGCGAAGACCATCAGGCCGTGGCGCCGGGCGAGCGCGAAGATGCCCTCCAGGATCTCCTTCGGGTAGACGGCGCCCGTGGGGTTGTTGGGGTTGATGATCACGATGGCCTTGGTGCGGTCGGTGATCTTCGACGCCATGTCGTCGAGGTCCGGGTACCAGTCGGCCGACTCGTCGCACAGGTAGTGCACGGGCTTGCCGCCCGCGAGCGTGACCACCGCCGTCCACAGCGGGTAGTCCGGGGCCGGTACGAGGACCTCGTCGCCGTCCTCCAGGAGGGCCTGGACGGCCATCGAGATCAGCTCGGACACGCCGTTGCCGAGGAAGATGTCGTCGACGTCCACGTCCGGCAGCCCCATGCCCTGGTAGCGCTGGGCGACGGCGCGGCGGGCGGAGAGGATGCCGCGCGAGTCGGTGTATCCGTGGGCCTTGGGGAGCATCCGGATCATGTCCTGGACGATCTCCTCGGGCGCCTCGAAGCCGAAGAGCGCCGGGTTGCCGGTGTTGAGGCGCAGGACACTGTGGCCCGCCTCCTCCAGCGCGTTGGCGTGCTCGATGACCGGGCCCCGGATCTCGTAACAGACCTCGCTCAGCTTGCTCGACTGCCGGAACTCCATGTCCGACCTCCCCAAGTCCCCGGAATCAGTGTTGCTTGGTTTTACCAAGTTCGAGCTTGGAAAGTCCAACAACATGTCTAGACTGCGTCGCATGCCACGTCAGCCACGCCGCCGCAGCTACGACCAGTACTGCGCCGCCGCGCGCGCCCTCGACCTCGTCGGCGACCGCTGGACCCTGCTCGTCGTCCGCGAACTGCTCGCCGGGCCGCGCCGCTACACCGACCTCCACGCCGACCTCCCGGGCGTCAGCACCGACATGCTCGCCGGCCGCCTCAAGGACATGGAGGGCGCCGAGCTGGTCACCCGCCGCCGACTGCCGCCGCCCGCCTCGGCGTTCGTGTACGAGCTCACCCCGCGCGGCCGCGACCTGCTGCCCGTGCTGCGCACCCTCGCCGCCTGGGGGGCGCCCGACCTGGGTGAACCGCGGCCCACCGACGCCGTCCGCGCCCACTGGTACGCGATCCCGCTCCTCGGGGCGCTGGCCGAGCTGGGCGCCGGGGTCGTCCAGGTGACCCTGGACGAGGGCGAGTTCTTCGTACGGGTCGGGGGCGACGGGGCCGTGTCGTACGGGGACGGGGTGTACGGCGCCGGTACGGCCGAGGTGCCCGACGCCCGGCTGCGGACCGACGTGGCGACCTGCCGGGCCCTCGCGGCCGGGGAGTCGACGCTCGCCGAGGCGGTCGAGACGGGGCGCGCGACGCTGGAACGGCCCGTACGGGCCGCCCGGTCGTAGCCGCACCCGGGGGTCAGCCCGTTCCCGGGGATCAGTCTGTTCCCGGGCATCAGTCCATCCGCGGGCGCCGGTCCATCCCCGGGCATCAACCCCGGTCCGACACCACGCCCAGCCTTCGGGCCAGCCGGTTCCGGGCCTCGGTCTGTGCCGCGATGCGGGCGTCGAGCACGGCCAGCCGCTCGCGGGCGATCTCCAGGCCGCGGGCGGACGGCGGGGCCGACGGCATGTCACCGTCCAGGCAGGAACGGAACGCGGACACGTCGTCCAGGGTGAGGCCGGCGTCCAGGAGGTACCGGATGTTCGACACGCGCGTCACGGTGTCCTCGCCGTACACCCGGTATCCGTTGGCCGCGCGGGTCGACGTGATCAGGCCCGCCGCCTCGTAGTGGCGCAGGGCGCGCGGCGACACCCCGGTCCGCCGGGCCAGTTCACCGATGCGCAAGGACGCCACCTCCGCGACCACTCCTATCACGCGACCAGCGCACCCCCGTCGACGGGCAGGACGGTGCCGGTCAGGAAGGAGGCGTCCGGCGCCGCGAGCGAGGTGATCGCCCAGGCGACCTCCTCGGGACGGCCGATCCGGCCCAGCGGAACGTGCGCGAGCTGCCAGGCCCGCAAGGCCTTCAGCTGCTCGGGGGAGAGGCCCATGTGGTCCGCGATCGGAGTCTCGATCGGACCGGGGGCGACCGCCACCGCCCGGACGCCGTCGGGCGCGAGCTCCACCGCCCAGCAGCGGGTCAGTGTCTCCAGGGCGCTCTTGGTCGCCGGATAGACGGAGTTGGCCGGCCAGCCGCGCTGGCCGATCGTCGTCGTCACGTTCACCACGACGCCCCGCGACTCCCGGAGCGAGGGGAGGGCGGCCTGCGTCAGCAGGACGGGGGCGACGAGGTTGGTCTCCAGGAGCGGGGTGATCACGGAGCGGTCGAGGGTGCCGAGCGGGCCGCCGAGGGAGATCCCGGCGTTGTTGACGAGCACGTCGAGGCGGCCGTGGCCGGTCACGGCGGCGCGGACGATCTCCTCGGCCGCGCCCTCCGCCGTGACGTCGGCGACGTACGGGTGGATGCCGGGGTGCCCCTCGGAGGTCTCCCGCAGCGGCTCGGCCCTGCGGCCGACGGCGAGGACCGTCGCCCCCTGCCGGGCGAAGGCGTGGGCGGCGGCCCGGCCGATGCCGGTGCCCGCACCGGTGACGACGACGACCCTGGTGGGTGTGGTGGTGTTCATGGGGCTGATGGTCGAACACTGACGCCAGTGACAAGGTCAAGCCGTGGTGCGTGGCGTCAGTGCTCGGGGGAGAGGAACTCGAGCCGGTTCTCGTGGCAGTCGGTGGTGTAGAAGCGCCGGTGTCCGGGGAAGTTGTCGTCCCATGTCACCTCGACGCCCCGGGCGGTCAGCCGCTCGGCCAGGCCGTCGATGTCGGCGACCAGGATGCCCGGGTGCCCCTTGCGGGACGGACGGAAGTCCTCCTCGACCCCCAGGTGGATCTCCAGCGCGTCCGAGCGGACCCACAGGCCACCGCGGGCCGCGAGCACCGGAGGCTTCTGGATCTCGGTCATGCCGAGCACGTCCACATAGAATCGACGGCACACCTCCTCGTCGCCCGGCGGCAGGGCGAGCTGCACATGGTGCAACCCGAGGCCGAACGGGGATGCAACCTCCGTGGTCTCGTAGGGCAGTGGCTGCTGACGCCGACTCATGGGGAACGGATCCTCTCCTCCGGCCGTGCGGTCGTCGCCCGGCCCGGTCACCGTAATGCCGGGGGTGTCGGCCGTTACACGTCAGGGGGAGCTGCGGGCAGGATGAGCGGGATGCGATACGAGGCGATCACCTGGGAACGGCTGGCGGAGGCGCTGGCCCGTCGGCTCGACGGCGCCGCACCGGCCGACGGGAGCAGCCGGCTCAAGGTCGCCGTCGACGGGCCGCCCGCCGCTCCTGGCGGCGAGTTCGCCGAACAGCTCGCCGCGGCACTGCGGACACGCGGGCGCTCCGTCCTCGTCGCGGGGACCGGCGGCTTCCTGCGGCCCGCGTCGCTGCGGTACGAGTACGGGAAGCAGGACCCGGACGCGTACTACGACGGGTGGACCGACACCGGGGCGCTGTGGCGGGAGGTCTTCAAGCCGCTGGAGCCCGGTGGCACCGGACGGGTGCTGCCCGACCTCTGGGACCCGGTGAAGGACCGTGCGACCCGCAGCCCGTACGTGACGCTGCCGCCCGGCGGGGTGCTCGTGCTGCACGGGCCGTTCCTGCTCGGCCACTGGTTCCCCTTCGACCTCACCGTGCACCTGCGGCTCTCGGCCGCCGCCCTTGCCCGGCGCACGGAGGAGGCCTGGACGCTGCCGGCCTTCGCCCGGTACGAGACGGAGGTCGATCCCGGCGACGCGGCGGACGTGGTCGTCCGCGCGGACGACCCGCGCCACCCGGCCTGGACGGGGTTCGGCGGTTAGGGGGGTCGAGGCTTCGCGATCCGCCCCCTGCTTGCGGTCCGTGCCTTGCTTGCGGTCCGTGCCTTGCTTGCGGCACCGCCCGGTGCTCGCGAGCCTCCCCGGGTCACTCGCCCGGTGGCCCCGTCGGCGGTCTGCCGCCGACCGTCGTGACCGCCTGCGCGCCCGCGCGGCAGCCCGCCTCGGCGGCTTTCGCGGGATCCGCGCCCGCGAGCCGGGCCGCCAGGAAGGCCCCGGTGAACGCGTCGCCCGCGCCCGTCGAGTCCACCGGCCGGACCGCAGGAGCCGTCACCCGCGCGGTCACCGAGCCGTCCTCGGCGACCAGGGCGCCCGACGCCCCGAGGGTGACCACGACCAGCGGGAATCGGCGGCTCAACTCGGCCGCCGCCACATCCGGTTCGTCGCGTCCGGTGAGCGACCGGGCCTCGTCGGCGTTGGGCAGCAGCACCTCCGCGCCGTCAGCCGCCGCGAGGAACCGGTCCACCCCCAGCTCCGCGAGGAACCCCGCCGACGCCGGGTCCACACTCACCGGCACCCCCGCCTCCCGTGCGTCCCGCAGCGCCAGCCGGGCGGTCTCGCGGCTCGGCGCGGCGAAGAACAGGTAGCCGGAGAGATGCAGCCGGGCCACGCCGTCGAGCAGGCCCGCCGACCAGTCGCCGGGGGAGAGGCGCAGGGCGGCGCCGCTGTCGGTGAGGAAGGTGCGCTCCGCCGAGGAGTCCACGAGCGCGATCACGCTGGCCGTCGCCGCCTCGGTGTCCGGGACGAGCAGGGGACGCACGCCCGCCCGCCGCAGCGCCCGCTCGTGCCAGTCGGCCGCGTCCGTCCCCACCCGGCCGAGGATGCGCACGTCAGGGCATCCGTAACGCACCGCCCAGCAGGCCGCGTTGGCTCCGGCGCCGCCCGGCAGGGTCCGTATCTCCGCCGCCGTGTCGGTCGCGGGCGTCAGCGGGGTCCGGTGCCGGGCGACGACGTCCGTGACCACGTCCCCGACGACGAGCAGCGCACCCGCCGCCCGGCTCACCGGCCGCCCGCGCCGGGCGCGGACCCGGAGCCGTGCGAGGGCTCGGCGCCGGGCGCGGGTACGGAGTCCCGCCCGGCTTCGGTGCCGGCCGCCGTCCCCGCGCCGTACGCCCCCGCGATCCTCGCCGCGAGCCGCACATTGCCCCGTACCGCCGCCAGGTTGGCCTCCAGGGAGGCCCCTTCCGTGTGCACCGTCAGGTATTCGAGCAGGAACGGCGTCACCGCCTGCCCGGTGATCCCCTTCTCCTTCGCCGCCGCCAGGCCGCCCGCGAGCACCCGGTCGTGCAGCGCGGGATCCAACTGCTCCGCCACCGGCACCGGATTGGCCACGATCAGCGCCGCCCGTGGCCCGCCGAGCCGGTCCTGGGCCCGTATCACCTCGGCCACCGCCTCCGGGGTCCGCAGGGTCCAGTCGACCGGCTCGCCCGAGGAGGCGAGGTAGAAGCCGGGGAAGTGCTCCGTTCCGTACCCGACGACCGTCACGCCGAGCGTCTCCAGGCGCTGGAGCGTCGCGGGCACGTCGAGGATCGACTTGACCCCGGCGCACACCACGGTGGTGCCGACACGGGCGAGCAGCCGCAGGTCGGCGGACTCGTCCTGGGTGTCGGTCCACTCGCGGTGAACACCGCCGAGGCCTCCGGTCGCGAACACCCGTATGCCGGCCGCGTCCGCGAGCCAGGCCGTCGCCGACACCGTCGTCGCCCCGGTCACGCCGGTCGCCAGGGCCGGGGCGAGGTCGCGGTGCCCCAGCTTCCGCACCGCCGGGTCCTCGGCGATCCGGGTCAGCGCCGCCCGGTCCAGGCCGACCCTGGCAGTGCCGTCGACCACGGCGATCGTGGCGGGGACGGCGCCCCCGGCCCGCACCAGCTCCTCAAGCTCCAGGGCCACCGCCAGGTTCCGCGGGCGCGGCAGGCCGTGGGCGATGATCGTCGATTCCAGCGCGACGACGGGACGCCCCTCGTGGAGCGCCTCGCGTACCTCTTCGGACACCTGTGTGGACATGTCCCATTCCTGGCGCGACCACAGGCCCCGCAAACCTCGTCGGCGAGCTCCGGCCACACCGTGGGGGCGCCTTCGGATTCCGTCACGGGGTGCCCGGCGGGGGTGTCCGGGGCGGCCGCGCCACCCGTCCGGCGCTGCGCCGAAGGGGTCGTGCGGATTTCGTCGCCGCGTCGGGTTCCGGGCATCGCGCCTGGTGGGAGGCGAAGCGGAGGGCTTCCGTCCATCCGGGCCCGGCATCGGAGCGGCCCTGGACCCCCGCTACAGTCACCGCCCATGACGACACATGACCAGCCCTCCTTCGCCGTGCACATCCCCGACGCGGAGCTCGAGGCGGAGCCGCTCGACCCCGCCCAGATCGTCTCCGGTACGCCCGAGGTGACGGGCAAGGTGCTGTGGGAGTCCGCCGACGGCAAGCAGCTGCGGGGCATCTGGCAGATCACGCCCGGCGTCGTCACCGACACCGAGGCCGACGAGCTGTTCGTGGTGGTCTCCGGCCGGGCGACCGTCGCCGTCGAGGGCGGGGCCGTCCTGGAGATCGGACCCGGCGACGCCTGCGTGCTCCGCGAGGGCGACCGGACGACCTGGACCGTGCACGAGACCCTGCGCAAGGCGTACCACATCAGCCTCTGATGCCCCCTGGGGCCTCTGAAGTCACGTCGGGCAGCACGGAGTTGAGGTCTGGTAGGAAACCTTCCTATCGGCTAGCATCCCCGGCAGCGGCTTGGCGCGGCGCCCCACCCCAAGGGGCGTGACGCGCTCAGCGAGAGCTCTGACCCGGCCGCCGAGCACCACCCCGCCGTGTGGCGCCCGAATCGCCACCCGGCCGGTCGCCCGTGCCCGTACCCACGGCACGGGCGCCCCGGCCCGCCGCCGCGCGGCGGTCCGTGGTGCGCCGCACCGGTGTCCAGCTCTCGCCGACCCCACAGGCCAGGGAGCCCAGGTATGCGCCTGAACGCCTCCGCCCCACCACGCCGCACCACCACCCCTCTCCCCTTCGTCCTCGCCGCCGTGCTGCTGCTCGTCGGCGGGCTCCTGCTCGCCCTCCCGGACCGGGCCGGAGCCGCCGCCGACGTCCTGATCTCCCAGGGCCGACCGGCCACGTCCTCCTCCGTCGAGGACGGCACCTTCGGCCCGGAGAAGGCCTTCGACGGCGTCTCCAGCACCCGCTGGGCCAGCGCCGAAGGCGTCGACCCCCAGTGGATCCGGGTCGACCTCGGCCCCTCGGCCACCGTCTCCCGCGTCAAGCTCGTCTGGGAGGCCGCGTACGCCAAGGCCTACCGCGTCGAGATCTCCACCGACGGCACCACCTGGACCCGCCTCGCCAACGAGACCGCGGGGAACGGCGCCACGGACGACTGGACCGGACTCACCGGCCAGGGCCGCTACCTCCGCGTGTACGGGACCGCCCGCGGCACCTCGTACGGCTACTCGCTCTTCACGGTGGAGGTCTACGGCACCACCGGCACCACGGAGCCGCCCACCGGCGCGTTCACCGTCGTCGCGGCCGGCGACATCGCCGCCCAGTGCACCGCCTCCAGCAGCTCCTGCGCCCACCCCAAGACCGCAGCCCTGGCCCAGCGGATCGCGCCGTCCTTCTATCTGACGATGGGCGACAACCAGTACGACGACGCCCTGCTCTCCGACTTCAAGAACTACTACGACAAGTCCTGGGGCGCCTTCAAGGCGAAGACCCGCCCCGTGCCCGGCAACCACGAGACCTACGACCCGGCCGGCCCGCTCGCCGGGTACAAGTCCTACTTCGGCTCGATCGCCTACCCGCAGGGCAAGTCGTACTACAGCTACGACCAGGGCAACTGGCACTTCCTCGCCCTCGACTCCAACTCCTTCGACGACGCCGCCCAGATCCAGTGGCTCAAGGACGACCTCGCGCGGAACACCAAGGGCTGCGTCGCCGCCTACTTCCACCACCCGCTGTACTCCTCCGGCGGCCACGGCAACGACCCCGTCTCCAAGCCCGTCTGGCAGATCCTCTACAACGCCAAGGCCGACCTGGTGCTCAACGGACACGACCACCACTACGAGCGCTTCGCCCCGCAGGACCCCAACGGGCGGGCCACCGCCGACGGCATCGTCGAGATCGTCGGCGGCATGGGCGGCGCCGAGCCCTACGACATCGAGACCGTCCAGCCCAACAGCCAGAAGCGGATCAGCGGTCCGTACGGCGTCCTGAAGCTGGACCTCACCGACACCACCTACACCTGGCAGTACGTCGGCACCGACAACCAGGTGAAGGACTCCGGCCCGACCTACACCTGCCACTGATGTACCTCGCGACCACCGGTCGCCCCGACGCGCCGCCCGCCCCCTCGGGGGTCCGGCGGCGCGTCCCCGGCACCGTCCTCGCCCTCGGCGCGGTCAGCCTGGTCACCGACATCTCCTCGGAGATGGTGACCGCCGTCCTGCCGCTCTACCTGGTCCTCGGACTCGGCCTCTCCCCGCTCCAGTTCGGGCTGCTCGACGGCCTCTCGACCGGCGCCACCGCGTTCGTACGGCTCCTCGGCGGCGCCACCGCCGACCGCGGCGGCCGTCACAAGCAGGTCGGCGGGCTCGGCTACGCCCTGTCCGCCTGCTCCCGGCTCGGCCTTCTCCTCGCCGGCGGCGCGACCGGCTGGATCGCGACCGCGATCGCCGCCGACCGGCTCGGCAAGGGCGTCCGCACCGCCCCGCGCGACGCGCTCATCACCCTGCACAGCCCGCCCGAGGACCTGGGGCGCGCCTTCGGCACGCACAGGGCCATGGACACCACCGGCGCCCTGCTCGGCCCGCTGGCCGCCTTCGCGCTGCTGTGGGCGACGGCCGACGCGTACGACGCCGTCTTCGCCGTCAGCTTCAGCGTCGGGGCGTTCGGCGTCCTGCTGTGGGTGCTGCTCGTCCCCGGGCGGACGCGGGGCGACGAGAAGGCACCCGTCGTCCCGGCGGAGCCACGCGCGCGGGGCGGGTTCGCGGAACCACGCGCGCGGGGCGGGTTCCTCGGTGGGCTGCTCGGTGGGCTGCGCTCGCCCGGGTACCGACGGATCGTGATCTGCGCCGGAATCCTCGGCGCCGCCACCATCGGCGACGCCTTCCTCTTCCTGCTGCTCCAGCGACGGCTCGCGTTCGACGCGACCTGGTTCCCGTTCCTGCCGCTCGGCGCGGCCGCCGTCTATCTGCTGCTCGCCGTACCCGCCGGACGTCTCGCCGACCGGATCGGGCGGCGAGCACCGCTCCTGTACGGGCACGGGGCCCTGCTCCTCGCCTACGGACTGCTCCTCGCCCCGCTGCCCGACCCCGTGGTGCTCCTGGGCGTCCTCCTCCTGCTCGGGGTCTTCTACGCCGCCACCGACGGCGTCCTGATGGCCCTGGCGGGCCCCTTCCTGACCGAGGGCCGGCAGGCGAGCGGTCTCGCCGTCGTCCAGACCGCGCAGGCGCTGGCCCGGCTCGGTGCCGCCGTCGCGTTCGGCGCAGTCTGGACCGCGAGCGGGCCGGAGGCCGCGCTCGTCGCCGCGCTGCTCGCCCTCACGGTGGCCCTGTGCTGCGCCGCGCGGCTGCTGCCCACGACTCCTTCCGAGCCCTCCGAGAGGAGCGACTGACCCATGTCCGACCTGACCGGCGCCGGCCCGTCCACCCGTGCGCGCGTGTGGATCCTCGTACTCGCCCTTGTGCTGCTCGGCGGCGGCGCCACCGCCTATACGCTGCGCGCGGCCTCGGGCCGCGAGGCCGCGGTCGCCGGGACCGCCGACCCCGGCTTCACCCTCGAACGCGCCACCGGCGCGCTCTACACGCGGGACACCGCCAGCGGCCGCATCGCGCGCGTGGACCCGTCCGCGCCCGGCGGCCGGGTGGTGGGCGGCCCCTCCTGCGACCGCTTCCACGCGGCCGGGCCCACCGCCCTCTGCCTCCAGCTCAGGCCGGGCGTCCCGGCCCGCTCGTACGTCCTCGTGCTCGACCGGCGGCTGCGCGAGGTCCGCCGGATCGGTCTGCCCGGCATCCCCAGCCGGGCCCGGGTCTCGGCCTCCGGGAACATGCTCGCCTGGACGATGTTCGCGACCGGCGACTCCTACGCGCGCTCGTCCTTCTCCACCCGGACCTCGATCCTCGATCTGCGCACCGGCTACCTGGTGAAGAACATCGAGCAGATCCCGCTCACCCTCGGCGGCCGCCGCCACCACGCCCCCGACGTCAACTACTGGGGTGTCAGCTTCGCCGCCGACGACAACCGCTTCTACGCGACCGTCTCCACGGGCGGCCGCACCCATCTCGTCGAGGGCGACATGCGGACCTGGTCCGCCAAGGCCCTGCGGGAGAACGTCGAATGCCCGTCGCTCTCCCCGGACGGCACCCGGCTCGCCTTCAAGAAGAGGGTCTCCGACGGCCCGAGCGAGCCGTGGCGGCTGTACGTGTACGACCTGGGCACCGGGCGCGAACACGCGGTCGCCGAGCGGCGCGGCATCGACGACCAGGCGCTGTGGACGGACCGGAGCACCCTCGCGTACGGCTACGGGGGAGCGGTCTGGTCGGTCCCGGCCGACGGCACGGGCACCCCGCGCCGGCTGGCGAGCGGGGCGTCCTCCCCGGCGGTGCCGAACTGACCGACGGCGGTGCCGCATGACCCGACCGTACGGCCGTGCCGCATCGACCGACGGCGGTGCCGCACGACCCGACCGGACGGCGGTGCCGCACGACGCGACCGTGCGGAGCCTCACGCCTTCCGGAGCGAGCCCCGGATCACGAGCGCGGCCATCGGCAGCAGCAGGCACGCGGCGATCGCGTTCAGCGGCCCGTATCCCGCCTGCGCCACGATCAGGCCCGCCGCGAGGCCGCCGACGCCGGCGGCGGTGTTCATGATGAAGTCGGAGAGCCCCTGGACCGCCGCCCGAGCGGCCTGCGGCACCGAGTCCGTGAGCAGCGCCGAGCCGGACACCAGACCCGCCGACCAGCCCAGGCCGAGGATGAACAGGCCGAGGGCGGTACGGCCGTGGCTGGGTCCCGCCGTGCCCGCGACGAGCGCCGCCACACCGATGAGACCGACCGCGAGCCCGATCACCGACAGCCTCCCCAGCCGGTCGGACAGCCAGCCCATCAGGGGCGAGAAGGCGTACATGCCGGCGATGTGCCCACTGATGACGAGCCCGATCAGCCGGATGTCCGCCCCGTGGTGGGTGAGGGCCACCGGGGTCATCGACATGATCGACACCATCGCGGTGTGCGAGCCGGCGACGGTGACCACCGCGAGGCGGGCCTTCGGGGACTCCCGCACAGCCCGCATCCCGGCCCGCAGGGAGCGTTCCTCCGGCGCCTCGCCCGCGCCCGTCTCGTCGAGCGCGCGGGCGGTGAGGAGCGGGTCGGGGCGCAGCAGCACGGCCACCACGGCCGCCGCGATCACGAAGACCCCGGCGGCCCAGACGAAGGGGCCCGCGGTGGCGGGTATCCCCAGACCCGCCACGCTCTTCCCGGCCGGCGCGGCGATGTTCGGGCCGAGGACCGCCCCGATCGTCGTCGCCCACACCACGGTGGAGATGGCCCGCGCCCGGCGGTCCGGTTCGGCGAGGTCGGCGGCGGCGAAGCGGGCCGCCAGATTGGCCGAGGACCCGGCGCCGAAGCCGACGAGGCCGAGGAGCAGCAGGGGGAAGCTCTCGGCGACCGCCCCGAGCACGGTGACCCCGGCGCCGACCGCGCCGATGAGGTACGCGAGGACGAGACCGGCCCGGCGGCCCCGCGAGGCCATCAGGGCGGCCAGCGGCATGGCGAGCAGCGCGGGCCCCGCCACGGTCGCCGTGGACGCGAGACCGGACAGCGCCTCGGAGCCGCTGACGTCCCTGGCGAGCACGGCGGCGAGGGCGACGCCGGTGGCGATGCCGAGGCCCCCGAGGATCTGGGTGGCGAGGAGCACGGCCTGGACGCGCCGGCGCAGCGCGGGGAGCTCGGCGTCGGTGACGGGGGCGGGGCCGGGTATGCGGCCGGGCAGGGTGGCGTCAGGGGCACCGGGGGTGTGGGTCACTTACGTGAGTGTGCCAGCCGTCCCACCTGATGGGAACGCCTCCCGGCGCGGCCGGAAGCCCTCCCGGTCCGGCGTTCGGGAGAGGCCCTCAGAACAGCGGCGTCGGCAGCACGCCCTCCAGCGCGAGCAGCTGCCGCTTGGTCTCCAGACCGCCCCCGAAGCCGCCGAGACCGCCGTCGCTCTCCACCACCCGGTGGCACGGCACCACGACCGGCAGCGGATTGGAGCCCATCGCGGCGCCGACCGCCTGCGCCGCCCCCGGCTGCCCCACACGTCTGGCCAGGTCCCCGTACCCGACGACCGTGCCGTACGGCACACCGCTCGCCAGCTCGCGCAGCACCTGCCGGTTGAACCCGGCCGTCAGGCTCCAGTCCAGGGGCAGATCGACATCGCCCGGCTCGCCCGCGAAGTACCGGTCGAGCCGGCGCATCGCGCCCGCGAGCAGCCCCGAGGCGCGCTCCACCGGCTCCGCGCCGAGCTGCGCCGCCAGCCGGTCGAGCATCCGGTCCCGCCGCGCCGCGTCGGCGTGGAACTCGACCCGCACGAGCCCGCGCTCGGTCGCGGCGAGGAAGAGCGGCCCGATGGGGCACTCCATGACCGACCACTCCACCGGGACGGCTCGCCCGCCGCCCTCCGGCCCCGCTTCGATGTCCATGCCGCCCACGGTACGACCCACCACCGACAACGGGGCCCGGAAGGCGGACGCAAGATCACGAACCGGTCTCGCTCAGGTCTCACGAGCGGAAATTCCCCGGTCACGTGGTCGCGTGGCCCCCGGCGCGCCATAATCTCGCCCCGGTAGTACTACCCAGCGGTACCGACTGTTTTCGGACGACGTGGCACCAGGGGTGGAGGACACACGCTCATGCAGGGCACGGTCGACGGATTCAGCTACGGGATCGTCACTCCGGTGGCGGCCTTTCTCATGGCGTGCCTGGGCGGCGCCCTCGGCCTGCGCTGCACCACGAGATCGCTCCGCCACCGCGACAGCTTCAAGGCGGGCTGGCTCGCCCTCGGCGCCACGTCGATCGGCACCGGCATCTGGACCATGCACTTCATCGCCATGATGGGCTTCTCGGTCCAGCAGGCGCCCATCCACTACGACCTGCCCATCACCTTCGCCAGCCTGGGCGTGGCCGTCCTGATGGTCGGCATCGGGATCTTCATCGTCGGATACCGGGGGGCGACCGCCCTCACCCTGGTCACCGGCGGCACCATCACCGGCCTCGGCGTGGCCACCATGCACTATCTGGGCATGGCCGGGATGCGTCTCCAGGGGCGCATCGAGTACGACACGCTCACCGTCGCGATGTCCGTGGTCATCGCCGTCGTGGCGGCCACGACGGCCCTCTGGGCGGCCGTCTCGGTACATGGATTTCTGGCCAGCCTCGGTGCGAGCCTGGTGATGGGCGTCGCCGTCAGTGGTATGCACTACACCGCCATGTCGGCGGTCAGCGTCCACCTGCACGGCGCGGAGCCCGTCAAGGGCACCGGCGACACCGCCACCGCGCTGCTGCTGCCGATGCTGATCGGCCCGGCGGTCTTCCTCATCCTCGCCGCCGTCGTCGTGATGTTCGACCCGCTCCTCGTGATGGGCGACCCGGACTGGCAGGGCCCCGCCGCCCGCACCCCGCACCGCCCCGGCGTGCCCGCCCCGCGCCACGTACCGTCCTACGGCGAGCCCGCCAACTGGACGGCCCGGCCCGCCGGACGCGGGACCCGCAGGAGCGCCCCGCGGGGCGGCCACCGCTCCCAGGACTGGTGACGGAGGGCCGCTGCCGAGCCGATCACCACCCGAGTGTCAGTGCCGGGTCGTACGGTGGTTGCATGCGGCCCGTTTCCAAGATCGAACGTTCGTTGGCGCCCTTCGAGGTCGTCAGTGAGTACAAGCCCAACGGCGACCAGCCCGCGGCCATCGCCGACCTGGAGCGGCGTATCCGCGCGGGCGAGAAGGACGTCGTGCTCCTCGGTGCCACCGGCACCGGAAAGTCCGCCACCACCGCGTGGATGATCGAGAAGCTCCAGCGCCCCACCCTGGTGATGGCGCCGAACAAGACCCTGGCCGCCCAGCTGGCGAACGAGTTCCGCGAGCTCCTGCCGAACAACGCGGTCGAGTACTTCGTCTCGTACTACGACTACTACCAGCCCGAGGCGTACGTGCCGCAGTCGGACACGTACATCGAGAAGGACTCCTCCATCAACGAGGAGGTGGAGCGGCTCCGCCACTCCGCGACGAACTCCCTGCTCACCCGCAGGGACGTCATCGTGGTCGCCTCCGTCTCCTGCATCTACGGCCTCGGCACGCCCCAGGAGTACGTGGACCGGATGGTCCCGCTCAAGGTCGGCGAGGAACTCGACCGCGACCAGCTGCTCCGCCGCTTCGTCGACATCCAGTACACGCGGAACGACCTGGCGTTCACCCGCGGCACCTTCCGGGTCCGCGGCGACACCATCGAGATCTTCCCGGTCTACGAGGAGCTCGCCGTCCGCATCGAGATGTTCGGCGACGAGATCGAGGCCCTCTCCACCCTCCACCCGCTCACCGGCGAGGTCATCAGCGAGGACCGCGAGCTGTACGTGTTCCCCGCCAGCCACTACGTCGCCGGCCCCGAGCGCATGGAGCGCGCGGTCAACGACATCGAGCGCGAGCTGGAGGGCCGCCTCGCCGAGCTCGACAAGCAGGGCAAGCACCTGGAGTCCCAGCGCCTGCGCATGCGGACCACGTACGACCTGGAGATGATGCGCCAGATCGGCTCCTGCTCCGGCATCGAGAACTACTCGATGCACTTCGACGGCCGCGACCCCGGATCCGCGCCCAACACCCTCATCGACTACTTCCCCGAGGACTTCCTGCTCGTCATCGACGAGTCGCACGTCACCGTGCCGCAGATCGGCGCCATGTACGAGGGCGACGCCTCCCGCAAGCGGACCCTGGTCGACCACGGCTTCCGGCTCCCGTCCGCCCTCGACAACCGCCCGCTGAAGTGGGAGGAGTTCCAGCAGCGGATCGGCCAGACCGTCTACCTCTCCGCGACCCCCGGCACGTACGAACTCTCGCGCGGCGACGGCTTCGTCGAGCAGATCATCCGCCCCACCGGGCTCGTCGACCCCGAGGTCGTCGTCAAGCCCACCGAGGGACAGATCGACGACCTGGTCCACGAGATCAGACTGCGCACCGAGCGCGACGAGCGCGTCCTCGTCACCACCCTCACCAAGAAGATGGCCGAGGACCTCACCGACTACTTCCTGGAGCTCGGCATCCAGGTGCGCTATCTCCACAGCGATGTCGACACCCTGCGCCGGATCGAGCTGCTGCGCGAACTGCGCGCCGGTGAGTACGACGTCCTCGTCGGCATCAACCTCCTCCGTGAGGGCCTCGACCTCCCCGAGGTGTCCCTCGTCGCCATCCTCGACGCCGACAAGCAGGGCTTCCTGCGCTCCGGGACCTCCCTGATCCAGACGATCGGCCGTGCCGCGCGAAACGTCTCGGGCCAGGTCCACATGTACGCGGACCGGATCACCCCGGCGATGGAGCAGGCCATCGACGAGACCAACCGGCGCCGCGAGAAGCAGATCGCGTACAACACGGAGAAGGGCATCGACCCGCAGCCGCTCCGGAAGAAGATCAACGACATCGTCGCGACCATCGCGCGCGAGGAGATCGACACCGAGGAACTCCTCGGCAGCGGCTACCGCCAGGGCAAGGAGGGCAAGGGCGCCAAGGCCCCCGTCCCCTCGCTCGCCGCGCACGGCGTCAAGGGCAAGGGCAAGGCCGGCTCGACGGTCGAACTCGGGGACCGGCCCGCCACCGAACTGGCCGCGATCATCGAGGAGATGACCGACCGGATGCGGGCCGCCGCCGCCGAGCTGCAGTTCGAGGTGGCCGCCCGGCTCCGTGACGAAGTGGGAGAGCTGAAGAAGGAGTTGCGCCAGATGAAGGAGGCGGGACTCGCCTGACCGGACGCGGTCCGGTGGAGGATCGGGGGTGTGGTCCGGCGCGCGGTCCGGTGTGTTGCAAGACCGACACAAAACCGGACCGCACCTCCGCGCTGTCAGTGGTGCTGCGTAATGTGCTCGACAACCGCACGCACCGGAACAGCGGGCGCGGGGAACGCTAACGAGAGGGGCAAACGCGTGTCGGTCAACATGACCAAGGGTCAGGCCATCAGCCTGGAGAAGCAGGGTGGGGGCAGCCTCAGCCAGGTGCGGATGGGTCTCGGCTGGCAGGCCGCGCCGCGCCGCGGTCTCTTCGGCAAGCGCACCCAGGAGATCGACCTGGACGCCTCGGCCGTCCTCTTCGCGGACAAGCAGCCGGTCGACGTGGTCTTCTTCCGTCACCTGGTCAGCGACGACGGCTCGGTCAAGCACACCGGCGACAACCTGGTCGGCGGCGCGGGTCAGGGCGGGGACGACGAGGCGATCCTCGTCGACCTCCAGCGGGTCCCGGTGCACATCGACCAGATCGTCTTCACGGTGAACTCCTTCACCGGCCAGACGTTCCAGGAGGTGCAGAACGCGTTCTGCCGCATCGTCGACGAGGCGAACGGCCAGGAGCTCGCGCGCTACACCCTCGACGGCGGCGGCAACTACACCGCGCAGATCATGGCGAAGGTGCACCGGGTCGGCTCCGGCTGGCAGATGACCGCCCTGGGCAACCCGGCCAACGGCCGCACCTTCCAGGACCTGATGCCCGCGATCCTGCCGCACCTGTAGGCAGGACCGCACCGCACCCACCCACAGCTCCCGGAGGCAGCAGGCCACCGGGAGCTGTCCCGCATGAACCGCACCTGTTGTCACGCCGAGAACGCCCAGAACACCGCGAACACCGCGAACACCGCGAACACCGCGAACACCGCGAACACCGAGAACGCCGAAAAGCCGAGGGGACAGAGTCGATGACGGCCGAGCTGGTCCGGGGGCAGAACCACCCCCTGCCCGACACCCGACTGGAGATCCGGGTGTCGGCCGGTCACCCTGTCCTCGCCGGCGCCACCCTCGGCGACGAGCAGGGCAGGGTCCCCGGCGTGGAGTGGATCGCCCACCCCGGAGCGCCCTCCCTGCCCGGGGTCGACGTCCCCGGACAGGCCGCCGCCGACCATCGCCTCTCCGTGGACCTGGAGGCCGTCCCCGGCGCCGTCCACCGGGTCTCCGTGCTCCTCGCGCTGCCCGGGCCGCGCGCGGGCGGAGCTGCCCGCTTCGGAACGGTCGCCGCCCCGTTCGTGGCCGTCGCCGGCCCCGACGGCGCCGAGATCGCCACCTTCACGATCACCGGACTCGACAGCGAGTCCGCCGTCGTCGCCCTGGAGCTGTACCGCCGCCAGGGCACCTGGAAGGTCCGCGCCATGGGCCAGGGGTACGAGGGCGGGCTCGCCGCCCTCCTCGGCGACCAGGGCCTGGAGCGCCCCGCCGACCTGGCCGCGACGATCCTGGAGACCGTCGCGCAGGGACCGGCACCGGTCGCCGCTCCGGCACAGCACGTCCACGAGGCGGAGCGCGTACGCCACACGGCACCGGTGGCGGACCCGGCCCCGACCGCCCCGGCCGGCCCGCCGACCCCGCCGTCGGGCATCGGCACGGACACGCCCGCCCCGGCGACGAGCGGCGGTCCGGTCGACTACGCTCACCCCCGCCGCCAGGCCGCCCCGGCACCCGGTCCCGCACCCGTACCGGAGTCCGAGCCCCGGCACGGGCCGCCCACACCGGTCGCCGGTGACGCGTCGGGCTGGTCCATGGACGAGCGCCTGTACAACCAGGTGTGGGGCATGTTCGAGGACCTGGCCCGGACCGCCGCCGCCTACCGCAGCGCCTGCGAGTTCGCCGAGAACCGGCTCGACCGGGAGCTCGACCAGACGCTCTCCGACTACCGTGCCCGCGCCGACGGCGCCAACGACGCCGCGCGGGCCGCCGCCCGCGCCCGGCACGACGAGCTGGTGGCGCGGGCGCAGGAGGTCCTGGACCGGGACCTCGCCCAGCTCGTGGCCGAGTCCGAGGTCGTCGAGCCCGCCCTGCCCGCCGCCTTCGCCCGCTGGGAGAACCCGGTCTGGCAGGCCTACCGCATCCCGGCCGAGGAGCCGATGGCCGTCCGTCTCGGCGACCTCCACCTTCCCGAGCGGACGGATCTGCGGATCCCCATGCTCGTCCGGCTGCCGCTGGAGCGGGGGCTCTGGGTGGACAGCGGCCGAGGGCACTCCGAGGCCGCCGGTCTCCTCGACGAGGTCGAACTGCGGCGGCTCGCCCTGGACTGCGCGGTCGCGCACGCGGCCCGGCTGCTCGCGGCGCACCCGGCGGGCGCGTTCACCGTCCATGTCGTCGACCCGGCCGGTGCGGGCACCGCCGCGCTCGCGCCCCTCGTGGAGACGGGCGTCCTCGCGGCCCCGCCGGCCCGGGGCGCGGCAGGGGTCTCGGCGGTCCTCGAGCAGCTGACCGAGCGGGTCGACCTGTTGCAGATGGCGGTGCGGGCGGGAGCCTCCGACGCCCTGCCGCCCGGTCTGGACGCGGCCCGGCAGCTGCTGCTCGTGCACGACTTCCCGCACGGCTTCGACGACCGGGCGGTCACCCGCCTCCGGTACCTCGCCGACGAGGGCCCGTCGGTCGGCGTGCACCTCCTGATGGTGGCGGACCGGGAGGACGCGTCCGCGTACGGGCCGCTGCTCGACCCGCTGTGGCGCTCGCTGCTCCGGCTCACCCCCGTCGCGGACGACCACCTCGCCGATCCGTGGGTCGGCCACGCCTGGTCGTACGAGCCTCCGATGCTTCCGCCGGGCAGCGCGGTGCTCCGTCAGGTCCTCGGACAGGTGGCGGCGGCCCGCCACGGAAAGCGGCCCTGAGAGCTGACGGCCCGACAGCCCTGACCTGGCCTCTTGGCGGCCCTTTACCCTTCCCTTTACCTTCTCTTGGGTTTTCGGGTAGTCTTCTCCATGCGGAGGGGAGTACTCCCCATGCGCGGCGTACCCGTCAATACGGACGGATCATCCATGATCCGATCCCGGGGCGTCGGCCCGGCAGCGATCGTCCGTCGCCCGGGTGGAAGAGACCTCCGGCAGCGACGACGCTGATCAGTAGCCGTACGACGCCGGAGGCGCAGTGGACGTTTCAATGACCCTGTGGGTAGTGACCATTCTTGGTCTCGCTGCCCTGATCGGTGCCGACTTCTTCATCGGGCGCAAGCCCCATGACGTGTCGGTCAAGGAAGCCGGAATCTGGACGATCGTCTGGATCGTGCTTGCCGGACTCTTCGGCCTAGGCCTGCTGTTCTTCGGCAACAGTCAGGCGTCCGGCGAGTTCTTCGCCGGCTACATCACCGAGAAGTCGCTCAGTGTCGACAACCTCTTCGTCTTCGTCCTGATCATGGCGAAGTTCGCGGTGCCCTCCCACCTCCAGCAGCGCGTGCTGCTCGTGGGCGTGGTGATCGCGCTGGTGCTCCGCACGATCTTCATCGCCGCGGGCGCCGCGATCATCGCGAGCTTCTCCTGGGTCTTCTACCTCTTCGGCGCGTTCCTGATCTACACCGCCTGGAAGCTCATCCAGGAGGCGCGCGCGGACGAGGACGAGGACGACTGGGAGGAGAACCGCCTCCTCAAGACCGTCGAGAAGAAGTTCGGCGTCGCCGACCGGTACCACGGCACCAAGCTGTTCATCCGGAACAACGGCAAGCGGATCATGACCCCGCTGATGGTCGTCATGCTGGCCATCGGCACCACCGACATCCTCTTCGCCCTCGACTCCATCCCGGCGATCTTCGGCCTCACCCAGGACCCGTACATCGTCTTCACCGCCAACGCCTTCGCCCTGATGGGTCTGCGACAGCTGTACTTCCTGATCGGCGGCCTGCTCAAGAAGCTGGTCCACCTCAGCTACGGCCTGTCGGTGATCCTGGGCTTCATCGGCGTCAAGCTCGTGCTGCACGCCCTGCACGAGTCCGGGGTGCACGTCCCGGAGATCAGCATCCCGTTCTCGCTCGCCGTCATCGGCGGTGTCCTGGTCATCACCACGATCACCAGCCTGATCGCCTCGAAGAGGCAGTCGGAGCGAGCCGCGGCCGAGGGCGTGACCGATGCCGACGGCATCGACGATGCCAAGAAGGACAGCGTCGGCGCCTGACCCGCCCGGCACAGGGCATGAAGACGGCGACGGCCGGCCGGGGACTCCCCGGCCGGCCGTCGCCGTCTCTCCGTCCTCAGGCCGCCGAGGCGGGCTCGGGCTCCGCCCGCCGCTCGGTCTTGGCCTTGGCCGGCAGCGTCTCCGGGAGGAGCGCGAAACAGCCGAGGCTGACGAGGGCGACCACCGTCAGATAGGCCGCGACGCCCCAGGGCGGACCGGAGCCCCCGTCGGAGAGCGCGGTGGCGACGATCGGGGTGAGCGCGCCTCCCAGGACACCGGCGAGGTTGTAGCCGACGGCGGCACCGGTGCAGCGGACGCGGGGCTCGTACAGCTCCGGGAGGTACGCGGCCACCACCGCGAACATCGTGATGAAGGCGAGCAGCGCGCCCAGGAAGCCCAGGAACATCAGGAACGGGCGCGCCGTGTGCAGCAGGGCCACCATCGGGAACATCCACAGCGCGGAGGCCGCGCACCCCGCCAGGCACAGCGGCCGGCGGCCCCAGCGGTCGGCGAGGATCGCGACGAACGGCGTGGTCGCGCCCTTGATCGCGACCGCCGCCATGACACAGGTCAGCATCACCGTGCTGCTCACCCCGAGCCGCTCGGTGCCGTAGGCCAGCGCCCAGGTGGAGACCGTGTAGAAGGTGGCGTACCCGACCGCGAGCGCCCCGGCGGTCAGCAGCACGAGCCGCCAGTGGTCACGGGCGACCTCGGCCAGCGGGGCGCCCGCGGTCTGCCCGGCCGCGGACAGCTTCTCGAACTGCGGGGTCTCCGCGAGCGAGGAGCGCAGCAGCAGCCCGACCGCCGCGAGCACGCCCGCGGCCCAGAACGGCACCCGCCAGCCCCAGGAGCGGAACTCCGCGTCGCTCAGACCGGCCGAGAGCGCCAGCATCACCCCGTTCGCCAGGAGGAAGCCGATCGACGGGCCGATCTGCGGGAAGCTCGACCAGAGCGCGCGCCGGTTCTCGGGGGCGTGCTCGGCGGTGAGCAGGACGGCCCCGCCCCACTCGCCGCCGAGGCCCAGACCCTGGAGGAAGCGGAGCACGAGCAGCAGCAGGGGCGCCGTGATGCCGATCGTCCCGTACGTGGGGACGCAGCCGACCGCGACCGTGGCGCAGCCGGTCAGGAGCAGCGAGGCGAAGAGGACGGGGCGCCGTCCGTACCGGTCGCCGACGTGGCCGAAGAGGACCGAGCCGAGCGGCCGGGACAGGAAGCCGATGGCGAAGGTGCCGAAGGCCGCAAGCGTCCCGGCGAGCGGGGAGAAGTTCGGGAAGAAGAGCGGCCCCAGGACGAGGGCGGCGGCGGTCCCGTAGACGAAGAAGTCGAAGAACTCGATGGCGGTGCCGACGAGCGAGGCGGCGGCGAGCCTGCCCATCGAGGGTGCGGCGGGCACGGCGGGCGGGACGGGCGGAACCGGGGGAGCGGGCGGCGACGGAGCGTTACTGAGGCTCATGTCGCGCCAACTACCCCGCCGCCATCCGGGTTACGGGGCGTGCGGAAGCGCGCGGCTGCTCAGCCGCGCGCTCTCCGTCTCCGCGGGTTTCCCCGAGGGGCTACCAGCCGCGCTCGCGCCACACGGTGAGCGAGGGCCGCTCGTCACCGAGCGTGGTGTCCTTGCCGTGGCCCGGGTAGATCCAGGACTCGTCCGGGAGGACCGCGAAGAGCTTGGTCTCCACGTCGTGGATCAGGCTCGCGAAGGCCTCCGGGTCCTTCCAGGTGTTGCCCACTCCGCCGGGGAAGAGGCAGTCGCCGGTGAAGACGTGCGGGTGGCCGTGCGGGTCGTCGTAGACGAGGGCGATCGAGCCCGGGGTGTGCCCGACCAGGCGGCGCGCGGTCAGCTCGACCCGCCCCACCCGGATCGTGTCGCCGTCCTCGACGGGCACGTCGGTCGCCACCGGGATGCCCTCCGCGTCGTACGCGCCGGCGTACGTCACGGCGCCGGTCGCGGCGACCACGTCGGCGAGCGCCTGCCAGTGGTCCCCGTGCCGGTGGGTGGTGACGACGGACGTGATGCCGTCGTCACCGATCAGCGTGAGGAGGGTGGCCGCGTCGTTCGCCGCGTCGATCAGCAGCTGCTCGCCGGTGGCCCGGCAGCGCAGCAGATACGCGTTGTTGTCCATCGGGCCGACCGCGACCTTCGAGATCATCAGGTCCGTCAGCTCGTGCACGTCCGCCGCCCCGCCGACCTTCACCACTCCGCTGTACGTCATGCGCTCAGACTATCGCCGGGCACCGACGGGCGGGGTCCCGGCCGCCGGGACTACAAGGGCGGGAGCTCCGGAAGGTGGTCGCCCTCGAGGACGGCGAGATGGGCCCCCTTGAGGTCGCGGCCGGAGAGCCAGCCGAGCAGCTCCACGGCGGGGCCGCCCAGGACGACGGGGGCACCGTCGGCGCCGCCGGTCGTCCAGCCGGGGCCGTTCTCCTCGTACCCGATGCGGAGCGTCACCGGCGGGACCTCGGGGCGGCCGGACCAGCGGTCCGCGAGGAACTCGATCTCCCGCAGGACGAACTCCTCGGGAAGGTCCTTGAGGTCGTAGCCGATCCCCAGGTCGACGTGGTGCAGGTCCACCTCGACCCAGCGGCGGAAGGGGATACGGGCGGCCGCGTCCGTGACGCCGTTGCGGAGTTCCACGGTCCGCGCCCAGTCGGCGGGCTCGGCGCCGACGGTCTGGAAGCGCTCGGCGCTCTCGCGCAAGTCGGCGACATGGACGTCCAGCGGGCGCGGGGCGTCGCGCTCGATGTCGGTGTCGCGGGTCGCGGCGTCCTCGTACATGGGCCGGCCCCGGAGGACGTTCACCAGAGCGTCGGCGTTGCGGGCGATGTGGGCCAGAACATGGCCGCGGGTCCAGCCGGGAAGCCGTGACGGCTCGGCCAGCGCCGCGTTGTCCAGGGAGGCGGCTGCGTCGAGGAGTCGCTCGGTCGCTTCGCGTACAGAGGCCAGGTCACGCACATGGTCGATCATGGCGCCGACCCTAGCGCCGCCACTCGATCGGGTGAAGCGGTGCGATCGAGGCCGGAAATCGAATGTACGTGCTATAAGCTCGACGGAAGCATCCGGCATCCTTGGTTGTTGGGTACACAGGCACATCCAGACATCTCTGCGACCCGCACTCTCTGTGCCTCCGCTCTCTCAAGAAAGGTGCGGACCGGCGTGACCGACCGTCTCATCGTTCGTGGCGCTCGTGAGCACAACCTCAAGAACGTCTCGCTCGACCTCCCGCGTGACTCCCTGATCGTCTTCACCGGGCTCTCGGGATCGGGCAAGTCCTCCCTCGCGTTCGACACGATCTTCGCCGAGGGGCAGCGCCGCTACGTCGAGTCGCTCTCCTCGTACGCCCGGCAGTTCCTCGGCCAGATGGACAAGCCGGACGTCGACTTCATCGAAGGTCTGTCGCCCGCGGTCTCCATCGACCAGAAGTCGACCTCGCGCAACCCGCGCTCGACGGTCGGCACCATCACCGAGGTCTACGACTACCTCCGCCTGCTCTTCGCCCGCATCGGCAAGCCGCACTGTCCCGAGTGTCACCGGCCGATCTCCCGCCAGTCGCCGCAGGCCATCGTCGACAAGGTCCTCGAACTCCCCGAGGGCAGCCGCTTCCAGGTGCTCTCCCCGCTCGTGCGCGAGCGCAAGGGCGAGTTCGTCGACCTCTTCGCCGACCTCCAGACCAAGGGCTACAGCCGCGCCCGCGTCGACGGCGTGACCGTACAGCTGAGCGAACCGCCGACGCTGAAGAAGCAGGAGAAGCACACGATCGAGGTAGTCGTCGACCGCCTCACCGTGAAGGACAGTGCCAAGCGCCGCCTCACCGACTCCGTCGAGACCGCGCTCGGACTCTCCGGCGGCATGGTCGTGCTCGACTTCGTCGACCTCGCCGAGGACGACCCCGAGCGCGAGCGGATGTACTCGGAGCACCTCTACTGCCCGTACGACGACCTGTCCTTCGAGGAGCTGGAGCCGCGCTCCTTCTCCTTCAACTCGCCGTTCGGCGCCTGCCCCGACTGCACCGGCATCGGAACCCGCATGGAGGTCGACCCGGAGCTGATCGTCCCCGACGAGGACAAGTCCCTCGACGAGGGCGCGATCCACCCCTGGTCGCACGGCCACACCAAGGAGTACTTCGGCCGGCTCATCGGCGGTCTGTCGCAGGCCCTCGGCTTCAGCACGGACATGCCGTACGCGGGACTGCCGCAGCGCGCCAAGAAGGCGCTGATGTACGGCCACAAGACCCAGGTCGAGGTGCGCTACCGCAACCGGTACGGCAGGGAGCGGGCGTACACGACCCCGGCCTTCGAAGGTGCCGTCTCCTTCGTCAAGCGGCGCCACACCGAGGCCGAGAGCGACTCCAGCCGCGAGCGCTTCGAGGGCTACATGCGCGAGGTGCCGTGCCCCACCTGTGAGGGCACCCGCCTCAAGCCGATCGTCCTCGCGGTCACGGTCATGGAGAAGTCCATCGCCGAGGTCTCCGCGATGTCGATCAGCGACTGCGCCGAGTTCCTCTCCCGCCTCACGCTGAACGCCCGGGACAAGAAGATCGCCGAGCGGGTCCTCAAGGAGGTCAACGAGCGGCTGCGCTTCCTCGTCGACGTCGGCCTCGACTACCTCTCGCTCAACCGCGCCGCGGGCACCCTCTCCGGCGGCGAGGCCCAGCGCATCCGGCTCGCCACCCAGATCGGCTCCGGCCTGGTCGGCGTGTTGTACGTGCTCGACGAGCCGTCCATCGGCCTCCACCAGCGCGACAACCACCGGCTCATCGAGACCCTCGTACGGCTCCGGGACATGGGCAACACGCTCATCGTCGTCGAGCACGACGAGGACACCATCAAGGTCGCCGACTGGATCGTCGACATCGGCCCCGGCGCCGGTGAGCACGGCGGCAAGGTCGTCCACTCCGGCACCTTGAAGGAGCTCCTCGGCAACGAGGAGTCGATGACCGGGCAGTACCTGTCCGGCCGCCGGGAGATCCCCACCCCGGACATCCGCCGCCCGGTCGACCCCGGCCGCCGGCTCACCGTGCACGGGGCCCGCGAGAACAACCTGCAGGACATCGACGTCTCCTTCCCGCTGGGTGTCCTCACCGCCGTCACCGGCGTCTCCGGCTCCGGCAAGTCGACCCTGGTCAACGACATCCTCTACACCCACCTCGCGCGCGAGCTGAACGGCGCCAAGTCGGTGCCCGGCCGGCACACGCGCGTGGACGGCGACGACCTCGTCGACAAGGTCGTGCACGTCGACCAGTCCCCGATCGGCCGCACCCCGCGGTCGAACCCGGCGACGTACACCGGAGTCTTCGACCACGTCCGCAAGCTCTTCGCCGAGACGATGGAGGCCAAGGTCCGGGGCTACCTGCCCGGCCGGTTCTCCTTCAACGTCAAGGGCGGCCGCTGCGAGAACTGCTCCGGCGACGGCACGATCAAGATCGAGATGAACTTCCTCCCGGACGTCTACGTCCCGTGCGAGGTCTGCCACGGCGACCGGTACAACCGGGAGACCCTGGAGGTCCACTACAAGGGCAAGTCCATCGCCGAAGTCCTGAACATGCCGATCGAGGAGGCCCTGGACTTCTTCGAGGCCGTCCCGACCATCGCGCGCCACCTGCGCACGCTCAACGAGGTCGGCCTCGGGTACGTCCGGCTCGGCCAGTCCGCGCCGACGCTCTCGGGCGGCGAGGCGCAGCGCGTGAAGCTCGCCTCCGAGCTCCAGAAGCGCTCCACGGGCCGCACGGTCTACGTCCTGGACGAGCCGACCACCGGTCTGCACTTCGAGGACATCTCGAAGCTGATCAAGGTCCTGTCCGGTCTGGTCGACAAGGGCAACTCGGTGATCGTCATCGAGCACAACCTCGATGTCATCAAGACCGCCGACTGGCTCATCGACATGGGCCCCGAGGGCGGCAGCGGCGGCGGCCTGGTCGTCGCCGAGGGCACGCCGGAGGAGGTCGCCTCGGTCCCCGCGAGCCACACCGGCAAGTTCCTCCGCGAGATCCTCGACGCGGACCGGGTCAGCGACGCCGGGGTGACCGTCCCGGCGGCCCGGGGGACGAGGAAGACGGCGGCGAAGAAGGCTCCGGTCAAGGCGCCCGCCAAGAAGGCCGCGGCCACGAAGACGGTCGCCA
Organism: Streptomyces sp. CB02980; assembly: GCF_014451325.2. GTDB lineage: Bacteria > Actinomycetota > Actinomycetes > Streptomycetales > Streptomycetaceae > Streptomyces. The sequence continues at coordinate 172,162 of NZ_JACSCH020000009.1, forward strand.
CGACCAGGAAGGCCGCGGCGACCAAGACGGCCGCCACGAAGACGGCCACGAAGGCGACCGCCACCAAGGCCGCCGCGAAGAAGGCGACGACGCGGGCCCGCAAGGCCTGACGCTCCCGGCAGGGCCCCCTCCTCGGGGGCCCTGCTCCGTCTCGGGACGGACCCCGGGCCCGGCCGCCGGCGCCGGGAACCCCGCCGGTATCGTCGGTTCGGTCACGCCTTGCCCCGATCCACCGTGGAGCGCCCATGTCCGGCCAGTCCAGCCGCCGCACCGTACTGAAGGGCGCCGCTCTCGCCGGTGCCGCCGGGCTGGGAGTCGCCGCGTGCTCCACCGAATCCAAGCTGGGCCACGCCGGAGTCCCGACCCCGACCGCCCCGGTCGCCCTCGGCGCCCCGGACGAGATCCCCGTCGGCGGCGCCAAGCTCTACCGCGAGCAGAAGGTCGTGGTGAGCTGCCCGGCCAAGGGCGAGTACAAGGCGTTCAGCGCCCAGTGCACCCACGCCGGCTGCGTCCTCGACAAGATCGAGAACAACGAGGGCAACTGCCCCTGCCACGGCAGCCGGTTCGACGTGACGACCGGCAAGGCACTCAAGGGCCCGGCCACCGTCCCGCTCCCCGCCGTCCCGGTCCGGGTCGAGAACGGCAAGCTGATCGCGGGCCCCGAGACCGCGCCCAAGGCCTGAGCCGAGCCCCGCGCCCGTCGGGTCCGGTCCGCGTCGGGCCCCGCGCCTGTCGGGTCCGGTCCGCGTCGGGCCCCGCGCCTGTCGGGTCCGGTCCGCGTCGGGCCCCGCGCCTGTCGGGTCCGGTCCGCGTCGGGCCCCGCGCCCGTCGGTCCCCGCCCCCGTCAGGTCAGGTCCAGTCCCAGTCGATCCCCAGGATCCCGGGGCGTACCCCCTGCTCCACGACGTGCACCGTGCGGTGCCGGCCACTCACGGTCAGCTCCGCCCGGCCACCGCGCGGCGCCCCCGTCGAGGCCTGCGCGAACCGCCGGCACCGCACCGGCAGCGCCGCCTCGTCGAAGCGCACCTGCAGCACGTACTGCCCGCCCGCGAAGCTGAACCCGCGCACGTACTCCCCGCTCGGTCCCGCCGTACCGTCCTCGAAGCCGTACGAGAAGGGGTACGTGTCCCCGGCGCGCAGCCGCGTGTCGAAGAGCAGCTCCGCCACCAGCACCCCCGTCCCCGCGTCCCATCGCACCCGCCCCGTCCGGCAGTTCTCCGCCGCCCGCACCGTGACCCGTGACGGGTCACAGCCCGGGTCCCCGTGGTGGATGGCCAGATAGCGGTCCACGCCGTCCCGGTGCGCCCGTACGACCTGCTGCGACTCGCGCCCGACCAGCTCCCGCCCGGCCCCGATCCGTACCCGCTCGTGGTGTCCCACCGTGTGCAGCCCGCCGTCGGTCGGCGACTCGAGGCCCGCGAGGAGCTCCTCGACGGAGCCGGACGCCTCCACGAGCGAGCGGTACGAACGGGCCGCCGGTCGCTCCACCTCGGACCGCGCGGACGCGTCCTCCGTGAGCAGTCGAAGCAGCGAGTTCCCCGGCAGCTGGAGCACCTCCTCCAGCGCGCGGACCGCCTTCAGCGACTCCGGCCGCTGGGGGCGGCGGGCGCCCTGCTGCCAGTAGCTCAGACTCGTCACCCCGACCTTGACGCCCCGGTGCGCGAGATGGTGCTGGACCCGCTGGAGCGGCAGCCCGCGCACGGCCAGCGCGGTGCGCAGCGCCAGATGGAAGGGGCCGGTGTGCAGGAGCTGCACCAGATCGGCCTCGGTGTGGCTCACGAGGGCTCCTCAGTGAACGTTCACGACAGGGGAGCGGAGCGTGGCGCCGCGTGGGGTGGGCGGGCAGGTGGGCCGAGGGCGTCCGTTCACACCCGGGTCACACCGTTCACAGTCCGATGTCATCCCGCATTGAAGCGTGTTGACCGGATCCGGACAACGGCAGATGCTCCTGACCAGCGTCCGGACGCGCTCCTCCACCCCCCACATCCCCACACCCCCCCGCTCTGGGAGGAACGCGATGCGCAGAAGAAAGCTGAACCTCGCGGCACTTGCCGCAGCCGCCCTCTTTCTCGTCCCCACCACCTCGGCGTCCGCCGCACCCGCCGGCGAGGACGTGGCCGCCCTCGGCTCCAAGCGGCTGAACATCACCATGCAGGCCCAGCAGAAGACCAACTGGTGCTGGGCGGCCGGCGGCAACACCATCGCCACCTGGTTCGGCCGGAACTACAGCCAGAACCAGTTCTGCAACGCCGCCTTCAACCGCCAGCAGGGCTACGACTGCCCCAACAACCAGGCCACCCTCGGCAACGTCCAGACCGGCCTCAGCTGGGCCGGCATCAACCCCGGCTCCTACGTGACCGGCTGGCTGCGCTACTCCACCGTCCAGACCGAGATCAACGCCGACCGGCCCGTCGAGACCCGCATCCAGTGGTCGAGCGGCGGCGGCCACATGCACGTGATCTACGGCTACGACGACGCCGACAGCTGGGTCTACTGGGGCGATCCCTGGCCGTCGAGCGACCGCTACAACTGGGCCTCGCACGCCTGGTACGTCGACAACAACTCCTTCTCCTGGACCCACTCGCTCTACCGGATAGGGGCGTGACGACGATGAACGCACGTGCCACGGGTGCGGGGCTCCTCACCGCCGCCGCTCTCGTCCTGCTCGGCGCGCTTCCGGCGGACGCGGCGGAGGCCCTGCCGCCCGCGCCCACCCCCGAACAGGCCGCCTCCGCGCCGGGGACCCTGGACACCCTGTCCCGGTTCTTCGCCCGGGACGGCGCCGTCGCCCGCTCGGCGGCCGCGCCGCGCGTCGAGGGCGGGTCGGTGCCGGTACGGATCCTCTCCCCGGACTTCGTCGCCGGGAAGCCGGGGGCGCCCGTCGCCCGGGTCGAGTTCCGGGCCAGCCGGGCCGTGTCCTCGGACGGCCAGAAGGCATCCCTGTGGACGGTCGAGCGGGCGGGCGGCTGGCAGGTCGTCAACATCGCCACCGGCGACGACGAGATCCGGTACGCGGAGCTGGGCGGCGCCGGCCTGGTGTTCCGCGAGCCGCAGATCGACGCCTGGTACGTCCAGAAGGGGGCGAAGGTCCTGCCGCTGGACGAGGACGCGGTGCGGGCGGTCGGCCGGAACGGGACGAGCCTGGCCGCCTACCGGGAGCGGGTGGTCCGGGCGTACGGGGACAAGCTCCCCGGCTCGGCCTACGCGAGGAAGGGCACGGCGGGGGGTTACGGGGGCTCGGAGGCGGGTGCGCCGGGTGCGCCCGGTGCTGGGCCTCGGACGGTGACGACGGCGGCGTCGTCGTCGGACGGGGGTCCGGCGGTGACGGCGGCGTCGGCTACGGCGGGGGCGGGTGCCGTGCTGGCGCTGCTGCTGATATCGGCGGCGGCGATCCGCCGCCGCCGCTCCACCACCCGGGAGCCCTGACCCCTCACGGGGCCCGGCCCGCTGAGCCTCCTCCCCCGTCGGGGGGTGGAGGATCGGCCCCATACCGGCACAGCGGGCCGCCGCCCGCCCACGTTGTGGGCATTCGTTCCGCTGGGGCGGTGCCCCCGCCGCCCACCTCGTTGTGGGCAGTCGTTCCGCTAGGGCGGAACGGGTGGGCACAACGGAACGGCGCCCTTTGCCGGGCCCAGGCTTCCGCGCCTGAACCCGCACCCCTTGTGCACCGAGCAGGGGGTGCGGGTTCAGGCACAGGGGGCGGAGGCGCCGCCGGAGGGCGCCGTCCCGTGTGCCCACCCGTCCCGCCCTGCGGGACGATTGCCCACACGGCGGTGGGCGGGGTGGCGGGCGCAGCCCGCACGGCGGGCGCCCCCGCGCGTGGGCGTGTGGGGGCAGGCACGGACGGGTGCCGGCCCGCGTGGGCGTGTGGTGGGGGCAGGCACGGACGGGTGCCGGCCCGCGTGGGCGTGTGGTGGGGGCAGGCACGGACGGGTGCCGGCCCGCGTCGGCGGGGGAATCGTCCGGTGCCGCACGGCCCGTGCGGCACCCCCCTGTGGGATGCGGGTTCGCGTATGCGTGGGCTCAGCGGGCCAAGTAGCCGCCGTCTACCGGGAGGATCGCGCCCGTGATGAAGGACGCCTCCTCCGACGACAGGAACACGATCGCCGACGCCACCTCCTCCGGCGTCCCGAAGCGGCCCATCGGATGGCCGCGCGCCACCTCCGCCAGGTACTCCGCCCCGCCCGGTTCCACCCGCGCCGCCGCCACCCGTTCCGTCTCGATCGTGCCCGGGGCCACCGCGTTCACCCGGATCCCGTGTTCCGCCCACTCCACCGCCAGGTGCTTGGTCAGGCCGGTGGCGACGAACTTCGCCGGGCCGTAGACCGCCTGCCGGGCCTGTCCTGCCACACCCGAGATCGACGACGTGCAGACGATGGACCCGCCGCCCGAGACGAGCATCGCCTCGATCGCGTACTTGCAGGTCAGGAACATTCCCCGGCCGTCCACCGCCATCACCCGGTCGAAGTCCGAGCCCTCCGCCTCCGTGACGGAGAGCAGTGGGATCACCCCCGCGTTCGCCACCAGGACGTCCAGCCGTCCGAAGCGGTCCACCGCCGTGGTGATCATGCGCCGGGCGTCCTCCTCCCGGGACACGTCCCCGGTCACCGGGACCACGCCCTCCAGCGTCGCCAGCCGGTCCCCGTCGAGGTCGGCGGCGATCACCCGCGCGCCCTCCCGGAGGAACCGTTCCGCCGTCGCCCGTCCGATTCCGCTCGCCGCGCCCGTGATCACGCACACCCGGTCCGCCAGCCGTCCTGCCACCTGATTCGCCATGCTTCGCCAACGAGCGCGCGCGGCCGGAGTGTCGGTGCCCGCCAGTAGGGTGGGGAGCATGGCAGACCCCTCCAGCTATCGCCCCAAGCCGGGTCAGATCCCCGACTCCCCGGGGGTCTACAAGTTCCGCGACGAGCACCGCCGGGTGATCTACGTGGGGAAGGCGAAGTCCCTCCGGCAGCGGCTGGCCAACTACTTCCAGCCGCTCACGAGCCTGCACCCGCGGACGGCCACCATGGTGACCACCGCGGCGTCCGTGGAGTGGACCGTCGTGTCGACCGAGGTCGAGGCGCTCCAGCTGGAGTACTCCTGGATCAAGGAGTACGACCCCCGGTTCAACGTCAAGTACCGGGACGACAAGAGCTACCCGTACCTCGCCGTGACGATGAACGAGGAGTTCCCGCGCGTCCAGGTCCTGCGCGGCCACAAGAAGAAGGGCGTGCGCTACTTCGGGCCGTACGCGCACGCGTGGGCGATCCGCGAGACCGTCGACCTGATGCTGCGGGTCTTCCCGGTGCGCACCTGCTCCGCGGGTGTCTTCCGCAACGCCGCCTCCGCCGGGCGGCCCTGTCTCCTCGGGTACATCGGCAAGTGCTCGGCGCCCTGCGTCGGCCGGGTCACCCCGGAGGAGCACCGCGAACTGGCCGAGGAGTTCAGCGACTTCATGGCCGGCCGTACGGGTACGTACATCCGCCGTCTCGAGAAGCAGATGATGCTCGCGGCCGAGGACATGGAGTACGAGAAGGCCGCGCGGCTCCGCGACGACATAGAGGCGCTGCGCCGGGCCATGGAGAAGAGCGCGGTCGTGCTCGCCGACGCCACCGACGCCGACCTGATCGCGCTCGCGGAGGACGAGCTGGAGGCCGCCGTGCAGATCTTCCACGTGCGCGGCGGACGCGTCCGCGGCCAGCGCGGCTGGGTCACCGACAAGGTGGAGGCCGTCGACACGGCCGGGCTCGTCGAGCACGCGATCCAGCAGCTGTACGGCGAGGAGAGCGGGGACACGGTGCCCAAGGAGGTCCTGGTCCCCGCGCTGCCCGAGGACTCCGCGGCCGTCACCGCCTGGCTCTCCGGCCGCCGCGGGTCCAACGTCTCGCTGCGGATCCCGCAGCGCGGCGACAAGAAGGACCTGATGGAGACCGTCGCGCGCAACGCCCAGCAGGCGCTCGTCCTGCACAAGACGAAGCGCGCCAGCGACCTGACCACCCGCTCCCGGGCCCTGGAGGAGATCGCCGAGGCCCTGGACCTTGACTCGGCGCCGCTGCGGATCGAGTGCTTCGACATCTCGCACCTCCAGGGCGAGGACGTGGTGGCCTCGATGGTGGTCTTCGAGGACGGGCTGCCCCGCAAGAGCGAGTACCGCCGCTTCCAGATCAAGGGCCGTGTCGGAGACACGCAGGTCTGGCACGGCGAGGGGCAGGACGACGTCCGGTCCATGCACGAGGTGATCAGCCGCCGCTTCCGGCGCTATCTCATGGAGAAGGAGAAGACGGGGGAGTGGGACCCCGAGGGTGTCGTCGAGGACCCGGACGAGGCCGGGCGGCCCAAGCGGTTCGCCTACCCGCCGCAGCTCGTCGTGGTCGACGGCGGGCAGCCGCAGGTCGCCGCGGCCCGCCGCGCCCTCGACGAGCTCGGGATCTCCGACATCGCGGTGTGCGGGCTCGCCAAGCGCCTGGAGGAGGTGTGGCTGCCCGGTGACGACGACCCGGTGGTGCTGCCCCGCTCCAGCGAGGGCCTGTATCTCCTCCAGCGGGTACGTGACACGGCTCACGACTTCGCCATCCGCTACCAGCGGTCGAAGCGCGGGAAACGTATCCGGACCAGCCCTCTCGACGCGGTGCCCGGCCTCGGCGACACCCGGAAACAGGCGTTGATCAAGCATTTCGGCTCGGTGAAGCGGCTCCGACAGGCGACAATCGAGCAGATCTGCGAGGTCCCCGGCATGGGCCGGAAGACCGCGGAGGCGGTCGTCGTGGCCCTCGCACAGGCGGCCCCGGCCGCACCTGCCGTGAACACGGCGACAGGAGAGATCATGGAAGACGACGGGGGCGGCACGGCATGACCGCGCACGAGCAGGACCGGAACGAACCGCAAGACCAGCACGACCGAGAAGACGGAGCAGGACACGTGAGTACGGGCACGAAGGAGACCCCCGGCGACAACGGCGCCGAGGCGGCCATTCCCGAGCTGGTGATCATCTCCGGCATGTCCGGAGCCGGCCGGTCCACCGCGGCGAAGTGTCTGGAGGACCTCGGCTGGTTCGTCGTGGACAATCTGCCGCCCGCGCTGATCCCCACCATGGTGGAGCTCGGCGCCCGCTCCCAGGGCAATGTCGCCCGGATCGCCGTCGTCGTGGACGTTCGCGGCCGGCAGTTCTTCGACAACCTGAGGGAGTCCCTCGCCGACCTGGACACCAAGCAGGTCACCCGCCGGATCGTCTTCCTGGAGTCGTCCGACGACGCCCTGGTCCGGCGCTTCGAGTCGGTCCGCAGGCCGCACCCGCTCCAGGGCGACGGCCGGATCACCGACGGCATCGCCGCCGAGCGCGACCTGCTGCGCGAGCTGCGCGGGGACGCCGACCTGGTGATCGACACCTCCAGCCTCAACGTCCACGAGCTGCGCGCCAAGATGGACGCCCAGTTCGCCGGCGACGAGGAGCCCGAGCTGCGGGCCACCGTCATGTCCTTCGGGTTCAAGTACGGCCTGCCGGTCGACGCCGACCTCGTCGTCGACATGCGCTTCCTGCCGAACCCGCACTGGGTCCCCGAGCTGCGCCCCTTCACCGGCCTCAACGAGGAGGTGTCGAACTACGTCTACAACCAGCCCGGCGCCAAGGAGTTCCTCGACCGCTACACCGAGCTCCTCCAGCTGATCGCCGCGGGCTACCGCCGCGAGGGCAAGCGGTACGTGACCATCGCCGTGGGCTGCACGGGCGGCAAGCACCGCTCCGTGGCCACCGCCGAGCGGCTCGCCGCCCGCATCGCCGCCGAAGGGGTCGAGACCGTCGTCGTACACCGGGACATGGGGCGCGAGTGAAGCCGTACCGTCGACGTGCCTCCACCCTCTCGGTGCGGCGTACGCTCCGCAGGCGCGGCGCCCAGCCGAAGGTGGTCGCGCTGGGCGGCGGCATGGGCCTCTCCGCCTCCCTCGCCGCCCTCCGCAGGATCACCGGCGACCTCACCGCCGTCGTCACCGTCGCCGACGACGGGGGTTCCAGCGGCCGGCTCCGGGAGGAGCTGGGCGTGCTGCCCCCGGGCGACCTCCGCAAGGCGCTCGCCGCGCTCTGCGGCGACGACGACTGGGGCCAGACCTGGGCCCGGGTCATCCAGCACCGCTTCCAGTCCAAGGGCGAGATCAACGGCCACGCCGTCGGCAATCTGCTGATCGTCGCCCTCTGGGAGCAGCTCGGCGACCCCGTGCAGGCCCTCGACCTGGTGGGCCGGCTGCTCGGCGCCCAGGGCCGGGTGCTGCCCATGTCCGCCGTACCCCTGGAGCTCCAGGCCCTGGTCAAGGGCCATGATCCGGAGCGTCCGGACGACGTGGACACCGTGTGCGGTCAGGCGACGGTGGCGCTCACGCCGGGCGACGTGCAGTCCGTGCACCTCGTGCCGAACGACCCGCCGGCGGTGCCGGAGGCGGTCGAGGCGGTCCTGGACGCGGACTGGGTGGTCCTCGGTCCCGGCTCCTGGTTCTCCTCCGTGATCCCGCACCTTCTCGTGCCCGAACTGCTCGACGCGCTGGCCGAGACGAAGGCCCGGAAGGTGCTCTCGCTGAACCTCGCGCCGCAGCCCGGAGAAACCGAGGGCTTCTCCCCGCAGCGTCATTTGGAGGTTTTGGGACGACACGCCCCTAAACTCGCCCTGGACGTGGTGCTGGCCGACGAGGCCGCCGTGCCCGACCGCGAGTCCCTCGCCGATGCCGCCAAGCGGCTCGGCGCCGCGGTCGAGCTGGCGCCGGTGGCCGGGCCCGACGGCTCCGCGAAGCATGACCCGGAGCTGTTGGCCGCCGCGTACGACCGTATTTTTCGGATGCATGGAAGGATCGGCCCATGGCGATGACGGCAGCGGTGAAGGACGAGATCTCCCGGCTTCCCGTCACCCGGACCTGCTGCAGGAAGGCAGAGGTCTCGTCGATCCTGCGGTTCGCGGGCGGGCTGCACCTGGTGAGCGGCCGCATCGTGATCGAGGCGGAACTGGACACCGCGATGGCGGCGCGCCGGCTCAAGCGGGACATCCTGGAGATCTTCGGGCACAGCTCGGAACTGATCGTGATGGCCCCCGGCGGGCTGCGGCGCGGCTCGCGCTTCGTGGTGCGGGTGGTGGCCGGAGGCGACCAGCTGGCCCGGCAGACGGGCCTCGTGGACGGCCGGGGCCGCCCCATCCGGGGCCTCCCCCCGCAGGTGGTCTCCGGGGCGACCTGCGACGCGGAGGCGGCCTGGCGGGGCGCGTTCCTCGCACACGGTTCGCTGACCGAGCCCGGCCGGTCCTCCTCCCTCGAGGTGACCTGCCCGGGTCCGGAGGCGGCGCTCGCCCTGGTCGGCGCGGCGCGCCGGCTCTCCATCGCGGCGAAGGCCCGTGAGGTGCGGGGAGTGGACCGGGTCGTCGTCCGCGACGGCGACGCGATCGGCGCCCTGCTGACCCGGCTCGGCGCGCACGAGTCGGTGCTCGCCTGGGAGGAGCGGCGGATGCGGCGCGAAGTCCGCGCCACCGCCAACCGCCTGGCCAACTTCGACGACGCCAACCTGCGCCGCTCGGCCCGCGCCGCGGTCGCCGCCGGGGCCCGGGTGCAGCGCGCCCTGGAGATCCTCGGCGAGGAGGTGCCCGAGCACCTCGCGGCGGCCGGCCGGCTCCGCATGGAGCACAAGCAGGCCTCCCTGGAGGAGCTGGGCGCGCTCGCCGACCCGCCGCTGACGAAGGACGCGGTGGCCGGCCGGATCCGCCGGCTGCTCGCGATGGCCGACAAGCGGGCGCAGGACCTGGGCATTCCCGGGACCGAGTCCAACCTGACCGAGGAGCTGGACGACAGCCTGGTCGGCTGACCGGGTCAGTCGTCGTACGGAATTCCGAACTCCGGGCTGCCGGTGCCTTTCTGAGGTGCCGGCAGCTTTTTCGTCCACCCGCGAGGCACCCTTGACAGGCCCATGGGCGCCCATGAGCCTGGCGTCTGATCACCTTCGTGACAGACAACAGCAAGGGGGGCTCATGAGACGTAGAGCGAGATCGATCCTCGCCGCGGCTTCACTGCTGATCGCGGGCGTGGCGGCGGCACCCGTCGCCGGAGCGCAGCCGAACGACCGGGACGGCGGTGACGGCCTCACCGTATGGCGCGCCGAGGTCACCAAGGAGCAGGTTCCGCTGCTCCTGGAAGCCGGTGCCGACGCCCATGAACTGACCGAGCGGGTGCCCGCGAAGGGCTCCGCCACGGTCGAGCTCTTCCTCACCGGCCGGCAGGCCGGGCAGCTGCGCGGCCAGGGCGTCGAGCTCGCCGAGCACAGCCTGACCACCTCCGCCGAGAAGCGGGTGGCCGCCGCGGGGGACGGCGTCTTCCGCCCGTACGGAGGCCCGAACGGGCTCAAGCAGGAGATCCTGGACACCGCCCGGGCGAACCCCGGGATCACCAAGGTCGTCTCCATCGGCAAGACCGTCAAGGGCCAGGACGTCCTCGCCCTCAAGATCAGCAAGGGTGCCCCGCGGGTCAAGGACGGCTCCAAGCCGGCCATGCTGTACATGTCCAACCAGCACGCGCGCGAGTGGATCACCCCGGAGATGACCCGGCGGCTGATGCACCACTACCTCGACGGGTACGGCAAGGACGAGCGGATCACCCGGATCGTCGACTCCACCGAGCTGTGGTTCGTGCTCTCCGCCAACCCGGACGGCTACGACCACACGCACGCCGACCCCGCCAACCGGCAGTGGCGCAAGAACCTCCGCGACAACGACGGCGACGGCCGGATCACCCCCGGTGACGGGGTCGACCTGAACCGCAACTTCGCCTACAAGTGGGGCTACGACAACGAGGGTTCCTCGCCCGACCCGGCCGACGAGACCTTCCGCGGAAAGGGCCCCATGTCGGAGCCCGAGACCAAGGCCCTCGACGCCTTCCAGAAGCGCATCGGTTTCACGTACGGCATCAACTACCACTCGGCCGCCCAGCTCCTGCTGTACGGCGTGGGCTGGCAGGTCGCCACCGACACCCCCGACGACGTGGCCCTCAAGGCCCTCGCCGGCACCCCGCAGAACTCCGCCGTGCCCGGCTACCGGCCGCAGGTCTCCTCGGAGCTGTACATCACCAACGGCGAGGCGGACGGACACGCCGCCAACGTCAACGGCATGCAGATGTTCACCCCCGAGATGTCGACCTGTGCGACCGCCTCCCGGGTCGACCCCGGCGACGCCTGGAACCCGGCCGACTGCGCCTCCGTCTTCACCTTCCCCGACGACGAGAAGCTGATCCAGGCCGAGTTCGCCAAGAACATCCCCTTCGCGCTCGCCGTCGCCGAGACCGCCGCCCACCCGGACCGGCCCGTCTCCCCGGTCGGCATCGACGCCCCCGACTTCACGCCGAAGGCCTTCGCCACCTCCTACGCCCGCGGCGAGGAGCAGGAGGTCGCGGTCACCGCGCGCAAGTCGCTGCGCGGCAAGACCCTGAAGTACCGGATCAACGGCGGCCGCACCCACAGCGAGGAGCTCGACGCCTGGAAGGGCGGCGAGACCTACGGCGGCGAGGACAACCTCTACTTCGACGAGTACCGCGCCGAGGTCGAGGACGCCCGGCCCGGCGACTCCGTCGAGGTCTGGTTCACCGCCCGCACCCGGGAGGGCCGGGCCACGGCCTCCGCCCCCTTCACCTACAAGGTGGCCGAGCGGCCCCGCGGCGACGTCCTCGTCCTCGCGGACGAGGGCGGCACCACCGCCGCCCGGCACACCGCGGCGTATGTGAAGGCGCTCGCCGACAACGGCCGGAAGGCCGCCGTCTGGGACGTCGCCACCCAGGGCACCCCGGACGCGCTCGGCGTGCTCTCCCACTTCCGTACCGTCGTCTGGTACACCGGCGCCGAGCGGCCCTCCGGAGCCACCCAGCTCGCCGTCCGCGCCTACCTCAACGAGGGCGGCAAGCTGATCAACACCGGCGAGAAGTCCGGCGGACTCACCCAGGTCGGCCTGGCCGAGACCAACGACTTCGCCCAGTACTACCTCGGCGCCTACCACCGGGCCGGCCTCAAGAACCCGCCCGCCTTCGCCGGCGGCGGCGCCTTCAAGGGCATCGGCGCGGGCCTCGGCGCCTCCGCCGACAACCCGCTGGACAACGCGGGCGCGTACACCGTCACTTCGGACACCCTGAAGCCGAAGGAGTTCCCGCAGTTCGCGAGCAGCGCCTCCGCCGGCTCCTACCCGGGCGTCCGGATGCCCTTCGAGCCCGCCGAGGGCGAGACCTTCGCGGCCGTCAAGCACGCCGACGACACCTGGGCCCGGCTCAGCAGGACCGTCGACCTCACCGGCGTCCCCGCCGCGGTGGCCCCGCGCCTGGACTTCCAGGTCAGCTTCGACACCGAGCCCGGCTACGACAACCTCGTCGTCGAGGCCCACACCGTCGGCCAGGACGACTGGACGACCCTGCCCGACCGCAACGGCGGCACCTCCACCGAGGCCCCCGCCGACTGCGGCGAGGGCTACTACGTCCGGGGCCACCCGTTCCTCGCCCACTACCTCACCGTCGGCGAGGACGGCTGCGCCGTCACCGGCACCACCGGCTCCTGGAACGCCTTCACCGGCCCCTCCAACGGCTGGCGGCAGGCCTCCGTCGACCTGAGCGCCTGGGCCGGCAAGAAGGTCGAGCTCTCGATCTCCTACATCTCCGACCCCGGTACGGGAGAGATGGGCGCCTTCGTCGACGACACCCGCCTCGTCACCGGGACCACCACCGAGGCGGAGGGCTTCGAGACCGCCCTCGGCGCGTGGAACGTACCGGGCGCGCCCGCCGGCAGCCCCGGCAACGGCTCGGACTGGGCGCGCTCCGCGGCGCTCTTCCACTCGCAGGCCGCGGTCACCACGCGTGACACGGTCCTCCTCGGCTACGGCCTGGAGCAGGTGCCCGGTGCGAGCGAGCGGGCACGTCTCGTCGGCCGCGCCCTCGGGGTGCTCCGCCGCTGACGGAGAGTAGTGGGGACAAAGGTCCCACGACGGCCCGTACCCGTTGGTAGGTACGGGCCGTCGGCCGTTCTCCCTCACTTTCCGGGCTCGTACGGATGCGCTGGATGTCACTAGGGGGGTCCTGTGGGGGTAGGGTCGTAAGCGGTCGGGGACATCCCAAAAAACAAAAATCTCGCCGGCGTCGAGCACACCGGCGTACCTAACGAGGAGATCGGTTCGTGACGATCCGCGTAGGCATCAACGGCTTTGGCCGCATCGGCCGGAACTACTTCCGCGCGCTCCTTGAGCAGGGTGCTGACATCGAGATCGTGGCTGTCAACGACCTGGGTGACACCGCGACCACGGCACACCTGCTGAAGTACGACACCATCCTGGGCCGCCTCAAGGCCGAGGTGACCCACACCGCCGACACCATCACCGTCGACGGCCGCACGATCAAGGTGCTCTCCGAGCGCAACCCGGCCGACATCCCCTGGGGCGAGCTGGGTGTCGACATCGTCATCGAGTCGACCGGCATCTTCACGAAGAAGGCCGACGCCGAGAAGCACATCGCCGGTGGCGCCAAGAAGGTCCTCATCTCGGCTCCGGCCACTGACGAGGACATCACCATCGTGATGGGCGTCAACCAGGACAAGTACGACCCGGCGCAGCACAACGTCATCTCGAACGCGTCCTGCACCACCAACTGTGTCGCGCCGATGGCGAAGGTTCTCGACGAGAACTTCGGCATCGTCAAGGGCCTGATGACCACGGTCCACGCGTACACGAACGACCAGCGCATCCTGGACTTCCCGCACAAGGACCTGCGCCGCGCCCGCGCCGCCGCGGAGAACATCATCCCGACCACGACGGGCGCCGCCAAGGCCACCGCCCTGGTCCTCCCGCAGCTCAAGGGCAAGCTGGACGGCATCGCCATGCGCGTCCCGGTCCCGACCGGTTCCGCGACCGACCTGGTCGTGACGCTCGACCGCGAGGTCACCAAGGACGAGGTCAACGCCGCGTTCAAGAAGGCCGCCGACGACGGCGACCTCAAGGGCATCCTCTACTACACCGAGGACCAGATCGTGTCCTCGGACATCGTGGGCGACCCGGCTTCCTGCACCTTCGACGCCTCCCTGACCATGGTCCAGGAAGGCAACACGGTCAAGATCCTCGGCTGGTACGACAACGAGTGGGGCTACTCCAACCGTCTCGTCGACCTCACCGTCTTCGTCGGCGGCCAGCTCTAAACTTCAGGGCGGGCTTTCGATGTGAGCAGGGCTCGGGCAGCGCAACGCCGCGCTGTGCGAGCCCTGTTTGTGTGCTCCACCGCGTACCAAGGAGTCTGTGACAGATGAAGACGATCGACGAGCTTCTCGCCGAAGGCGTCTCCGGCAAGCGGGTGTTCGTCCGCGCCGATCTCAACGTGCCGCTCGACGGCACCACCATCACCGACGACGGCCGCATCCGCGCCGTCGTGCCCACGGTCAAGGCGCTCGCCGACGCGGGTGCCCGCGTCGTGGTCGCCTCGCACCTGGGCCGCCCGAAGGGCGCCCCGGACCCGGCGTTCTCGCTCGCCCCGGCCGCCGCGCGGCTCGGCGAGCTCCTCGGCGCCGAGGTGGCCTTCGCGACGGACACGGTCGGCGAGTCCGCCACCGCCACCGTCGCCGGCCTCGCCGACGGCCAGGTCGCCGTGATCGAGAACCTCCGGTTCAACGCCGGCGAGACCTCGAAGGACGACGCCGAGCGCGGCGCCTTCGCGGACCAGCTGGCCGCGCTCGCCGACGTGTACGTCGGCGACGGCTTCGGTGCCGTGCACCGCAAGCACGCCTCGGTCTTCGACCTCCCGGCGCGCCTGCCGCACGCCGCGGGCTACCTCATCGCCACCGAGGTCGGCGTCCTGAAGAAGCTCACGGACGACGTCCGGCGGCCCTACGTGGTCGCGCTCGGCGGCGCCAAGGTCTCCGACAAGCTGGGCGTGATCGACCACCTCCTGGAGAAGGCCGACCGCATCCTCATCGGCGGCGGCATGGCGTACACCTTCCTCAAGGCCCAGGGCCACGAGGTCGGCATCTCGCTGCTCCAGGCGGACCAGATCCCGGCGGTCCTGGACTACCTGAAGCGCGCCGAGGAGCGCGGGGTGGAGTTCGTCCTCCCCGTCGACGTCCTGGTCTCGGCCGAGTTCCCCGACCTGAAGACCAAGGCTCCGGCCAACCCGGCCACGGTCGCCGCGGACGCCATCCCGGCGGACGAGGAGGGCCTGGACATCGGTCCGGAGACCCGTAAGCTCTACGCCTCGAAGCTCGCCGACGCCGGCACCGTTTTCTGGAACGGTCCGATGGGCGTCTTCGAGCACCCCGACTACGCCGAGGGCACCAAGGCCGTCGCCCAGGCGCTCGTCGACTCCCCGGCCTTCACGGTCGTCGGCGGTGGCGACTCCGCCGCCGCCGTCCGCATCCTGGGCTTCGACGAGAAGGCATTCGGCCACATTTCGACCGGCGGCGGCGCCTCCCTCGAGTACCTCGAGGGCAAGACGCTTCCCGGCCTCGCCGCACTGGAGGACTGACCCTTTCATGAGCAGCACCCGCACCCCGCTGATGGCGGGGAACTGGAAGATGAACCTCAACCACCTCGAGGCCATCGCCCACGTCCAGAAGCTCGCCTTCGCCCTGACCGACAAGGACTACGACGCCTGTGAGGTCGCGGTCCTGGTTCCCTTCACGGACCTGCGGTCCGTGCAGACCCTGATCGACGGCGACAAGCTCAAGATCAAGTACGGCGCCCAGGACATCTCGGCGCACGACTCCGGTGCCTACACCGGCGAGATCTCGGGCCTGATGCTGTCGAAGCTGAAGTGCGCCTACGTGGCCGTCGGCCACTCCGAGCGCCGGCAGTACCACGCCGAGAACGACGAGGTCTGCAACGCCAAGGTGAAGGCCGCCTTCAAGCACGGCGTGACCCCGATCCTCTGCGTCGGCGAGGGCCTGGACATCCGCAAGGCCGGCAACCAGGTCGAGTACACCCTCGCCCAGCTCGACGGCGGTCTGAAGGACGTCCCGGCCGAGCAGGCCGAGACGATCGTGATCGCGTACGAGCCGGTGTGGGCCATCGGCACCGGCGAGGTCGCCACCCCCGACGACGCCCAGGAGGTCTGCGGGGCGATCCGCGGCCGCCTCGCGGAGCTGTACTCGCAGGAGCTGGCCGACAAGGTCCGCATCCAGTACGGCGGCTCGGTCAAGTCCGGCAACGTCGGCGCGATCATGGCGCAGCCGGACGTCGACGGCGCCCTGGTGGGCGGCGCGGCCCTGGACGCCGACGAGTTCGTCAAGATCGTCCGCTTCCGCGACCAGTGAGTATGCGGTAGCGGAGTTACGTCGTACCCTTGCGGGGGTCGGGCAGGTGCCCGGCCCCCGTCCGTATAAGTCCGAGGAAGTTGGTCCAGCCGTGGTTATGGGGTTCTCGATCGCCCTCATCGTCTTCAGCGGGCTGCTGATGCTGCTCGTGCTGATGCACAAGGGCAAGGGTGGCGGCCTCTCCGACATGTTCGGAGGCGGAATGCAGTCCTCCGTCGGTGGCTCCTCGGTCGCCGAGCGCAACCTGGACCGCATCACCGTCGTGGTCGGTCTGCTCTGGTTCGCCTGCATTGTGGTACTTGGTCTGCTGATGAAGTTGGACGGGTAACTCCGAACACTGGACGCGCGTTGGGCCTTACGTAGACTGGGGCATCTTCGAGCACCATCACGCAGGGAGTTACGACCGTGGCAAGTGGCAACGCGATCCGGGGAAGCCGGGTCGGGGCGGGGCCGATGGGCGAGGCCGAGCGGGGCGAATCGGCGCCGCGCGCCCGCATCTCCTTCTGGTGCTCGAACGGGCACGAGACGCAGCCGAGCTTCGCCAGCGACGCGGCGATCCCCGAGACCTGGGACTGTCCTCGGTGCGGCTTCCCGGCCGGTCAGGACCGGGACAACCCGCCGGACCCGCCGCGCACGGAGCCGTACAAGACCCACCTCGCCTATGTGCGTGAGCGGCGCAGCGACGCGGACGGCGAGGCGATCCTCGCCGAGGCGCTGGCCAAGCTGCGCGGCGAGATCTGAGCGCGGTGTGACGATGTGACGAACGGGCCTTGCCCGCGAACTCGGTTCGCGGACAAGGCCCGTTGTCAGTGGCGCGCCCTAACGTCGGTCGAGAAGGGATCTTCGGATCCGGCGGGCGAACGGGGGCGCACACCATGACGATGACGGCGACAGCGGGCCGCAAGGCCGTGCCCGCCTGGCGGGGCGGCTTCGGGAGGCTGTGGACGGCCGCGGTCGTCTCCCGCTTCGGCGACTCCCTGCGCACCGCCGCGATGCCGCTGCTCGCCGCCTCGCTCACCGACGACCCCCTCCTCATCGCCTCCGTCACCGCCTGCGGCCATCTGCCCTGGCTGCTCTTCGGGCTGCTCGGCGGGGCCGTCGCCGACCGCGTCGACCAGCGACGGGCCATGTGGGCCGTCGACCTCGTACGCGGCGCGCTCATGGCCGGGTTCGCCGTCGCCGTCGCACTCGGACACGCCGGCATCGCCCTGCTCCTCGTCCTCGCCTTCGCCCTCACCACCCTGCAGACCCTCTTCGACAACGCCGCCACCGCGCTGCTCCCCTCCCTCGTGCCCGCCGAGACCCTGGCCGGGGCCAACGCGCGCCTGATGACCGGTCAGCAGCTCGCGGGAGGGCTCCTCGCCGCACCACTGGTGCCCGCCCTGCTCCTCGCCGGACCCGCCGTGCCGTACGCCGCGGACGCCGCCACCTACGTCCTGGCCGCGCTGCTCATCGCCTCCCTGCGGACCGGGGCGCCCGAGCGGCCGCCCCGCCCCGCCGGATCCACCCTCCGGGCCGAGATGGCCGAGGGGCTCGCCGTACTGCGCGCGGACCGCTCCCTGCGGTGGCTCTGCATGGCCACCACCCTCTGCAACGTCGGCATGGGCGCCCTCATCGCCACGCTCGTCGTCCTGGTCACCGACGGTCTCCACGCTGGGAACACGGGATACGCGGCCGCCCTCACCGCCTTCGCGGTCGGCGGTGTCGCCGGCGGGTTCCTGGCCCGCCGGATCGCCGAACGGACCGGACGGGTACGCGCGGTGTTCCTCGCCGGGACCGTCCAGACCGGCTGCCTCGTCCTGTTGGGGACGGTGCCCGTCCTCGCGGTGTCGATCGGGGCCATGGCGGTGTTCGGCTTCATGGGGACGGTGTGGAACGTCCAGCAGACCACCCTCATGCAGGAGCGCGCCCCCGAGGGCATGCTCGGCCGCATCGCCGCCGCCTTCCGCACCCTCGCCGTCGCGGGCGCCCCGCTCGGGGCCGTGCTGGGCGGCGCGGCGGCCGCCGGCTGGGGACCGCTCACCCCGGCTCTGCTCGCGGCGGCGCTGTTCGCGCTTGCCGTCACGTCACTCGCCCCCCTGATCAATTAGGTTGGAGAGGCAGCGGGGCAGACAAGCAGTACGAGAAGAAGTGGGCGATGTCCGAGATGAACAACGAAGGCCGCACCAGGCTCAACCGGCTGCCCGAGTGGGCGGCCCTCGGCAAGCACCGTGAGCAGCTGGGCGAGACCCGGCTGCGCGATCTGTTCGCCGCCGACGCGGAGCGTGGCACCGGCTACGCCCTGCGGGTCGGCGACCTCTACCTGGACTACTCCAAGCACCTCGTCACCGACGAGACGCTGACCCTGCTGCGCGAACTGGCGGCCGTCACCGGCGTCTCCGAGCTCCGCGACGCCATGTTCCGCGGCGAGAAGATCAACACCACCGAGGACCGGGCGGTCCTCCACACCGCGCTCCGCGCCCCCCGCGGAGCCGTGATCGAGGTCGACGGGGAGAACGTCGTCCCCGGCGTCCACGCCGTCCTCGACACGATGGGCGCGTTCTCCGACAAGGTCCGCGCGGGCGAGTGGATCGGCCACACCGGCAAGCCGATCAAGAACATCGTCAACATCGGCATCGGCGGCTCCGACCTCGGCCCCGCCATGGCCTACGAGGTCCTGCGCTCCTACACCCAGCGGGACCTGACGCTCCGTTTCGTCTCCAACGTCGACGGTGCCGACCTCCACGAGGCCGTCCGCGACCTCGACCCGGCCGAGACGCTGTTCATCGTCGCCTCGAAGACCTTCACCACCATCGAGACGATCACCAACGCCACTTCCGCGCGGAACTGGCTCCTCACCGGCCTGCGGGCCGACCAGGACGCCGTCGCCAAGCACTTCGTGGCCCTCTCGACCAACGCCGAGAAGGTCGAGGAGTTCGGCATCGACACCGCGAACATGTTCGAGTTCTGGGACTGGGTCGGCGGCCGCTACTCGTACGACTCCGCCATCGGCCTCTCCCTGATGATCGCCATCGGCCCGGAGCGCTTCCGCGAGATGCTCGACGGCTTCCACCTCGTCGACGAGCACTTCCGCACGGCTCCGCCCGAGGAGAACGCACCGCTGCTCCTCGGCCTCCTCGGGGTCTGGTACGGCGCCTTCTTCGACGCCCAGTCGCACGCCGTCCTGCCGTACTCGCACTACCTCTCCAAGTTCACCGCCTACCTCCAGCAGCTCGACATGGAGTCCAACGGCAAGTCGGTGGACCGCGAGGGCAACCGGGTCGACTGGCAGACCGGCCCGGTCGTCTGGGGCACCCCCGGCACCAACGGGCAGCACGCCTACTACCAGTTGATCCACCAGGGCACCAAGGTCATCCCGGCCGACTTCATCGGCTTCGCGCGGCCGGTCGACGACCTGCTGCCGGGCCTCGTCGCCCAGCACGACCTGCTCATGGCCAACTTCTTCGCCCAGACCCAGGCGCTGGCCTTCGGCAAGACCCCCGACGAGGTACGGGCGGAGGGCGTCCCCGAGGAGCTCGTCCCGCACAAGAGCTTCCAGGGGAACCACCCGACCACCACGATCCTCGCCGACGCGCTCACCCCGTCCGTCCTCGGCCAGCTCATCGCGCTGTACGAGCACAAGGTCTTCGTCCAGGGCGCCATCTGGAACATCGACTCCTTCGACCAGTGGGGCGTCGAACTCGGCAAGGTCCTCGCCAAGCGGATCGAGCCGGTCCTGACGGAGGGCGAGGGCGGCGAGCACCTCGACAGCTCCACCGCGGGACTCGTGTCCGCCTACCGCACGCTGCGCGGACGGTAGAGCCATGACGGGGGAGAACGCGGTGCGGCTGCGGCCGCCCAGGAACGCCGTGGCCGAGCGGGCCGTCGCCTGGTGGCGGAGCCGGCTCCTGGCGACCACCGCCGTACCGGCGGTGGTCCTCGGCGTCCTCGGCGCCCTCATCGGGCCCGCCCGGTTCTGGCTGCTGGTCTCGGCCGGGGCCGTGGCGGCCCTGGGCCTCACCTGCACCGCGTTCCTCCCCGCCTGGTGGTTCCGGGTGCACCGCTGGGAGGTCACCGAGGACGCCGTCTACGTCCGCACGGGGGCCCTCTGGCAGGAGTGGCGGATCGCGCCGATGTCCCGGATCCAGACCGTCGACACCTCGCGCGGCCCGCTGGAGCAGGGCTTCCGGCTCGCCACCGTCACGGTGACCACCGCCTCCTCCAAGGGCGCGATCCGGATCGAGGGCCTCGACCACGAACTGGCCGCCGAGCTGGCCGAGCGGCTGACCGTCATCACCCAGGCCACCCCCGGGGACGCCACATGAACGAGGCGACCGAGAAGGCGGCGGACGAGGCCACCGGGACGGCGCCGGGCCCGGCCGCCGACGGGAACCAGGACTCGGACTGGCTCCGCCTCGATCCCCGTACCGTCCTCGTCCGGGTCGTCCTCTTCGGCGGCGTCCTCGCCGGCGCCGCGCTGCCCGTCACCTTCGCGCTGGCCGGGCCGCGCCCGCTCTGGCAGGCCGCCGCCTGGGTCGCCGCGGCCGTCGCCCTCGCCCTGCTCGCCGACATCGTCGCCGAGACCGTCCGCCTCCGCCGCACCCGCTACCGGATCGGCACCGAGCGGAGCGAGACGGGGGCACCCCAGGCCGAAGGCCGGGGGCGGGTGGAGCTCCACACCGGTCTCCTCGTCGTCCAGCGCCGCTCGCTCGCCCGTGAGCGCATCCGCAGCGCCGACCTCACCGCCAACCCGCTCCAGCGCCTCTTCGGCCTCGTCAAGGTCCGTATCGGCACCGGCGAGCACACCGGCGGCAGCGACTCCACGCTCGAACTCGACCTGGTCACCCGGGCCGAGGGGGAGCGGCTGCGCCACGAGCTGCTCGCCCGCCCCGCCGCCACCCCCGGGGCCCCGGACCACGACCCCTCTCTCGCGACGCTCGACCCGCGCTGGATCCGCTACGCCCCCGTCTCCTTCCTCGCCCCCGCCCTCGGCGGCGCGGCGGCCGGAGCGGTCATGCAGGTCAGCGAGTGGTTCGGCGCCCAGGGGAAGGTCATCGACTGGATAGGGGACCGGTTCCAGGACGTCTCCATCCCCTGGATGATCCTCGTCCTGGTCCTCCTCGCCACCGTCGCCGGCGCCGTCGGCGCCCTCGGCCTCTGGGTCGAGATGTGGTGGAACTACCGTCTGGAGCGCGAGCCCGGCGGCACCCTGCGGGTCTCCCGCGGGCTCTTCACCGCCCGCTCGGTCTCCATAGAGGAGCGCAGGCTGCGCGGCATCGAGCTGGTCGAGCCGCTCGGCGTCCGCGTGTTCGGCGCGGCCCGTGTCGACGCCGTCGCCACCGGGCTCGTCAAGGACGACGACGACAAGCACGCCGACCTCAAGAACCTGCTGCCCGCCGCGGAGCGGGCGGTGGCCGACCGGGTCGCCGCCCAGGTCCTGCGCGAGCCGGAGCCGCCCACCGGGGCACCGCTCGTCGCCCACCCCCGGGCCGCCCGCACCCGGAGGGTGCGCTGGGCGCTGGGGAGCGTCCTGGCGCCCGTGGCGGTCCTCGTCCTCCTCGGGCTGCTCCTCACCCCGGTCCTGCTGTACGTGGCGGCCGGCTGCGCGGTCGTCCTCGGCCCGGTCGCCGTGCTGTTCGCCCTCGACGCGTACCGCGCTCTCGGACACGGCGTCAGCGGCGCCTATCTGGTGACCCGTTCGGGTACGGTCCGGCGGGCCACGGTCGCCCTCCAGCGCTCCGGCGTCATCGGCTGGACCGTCAAGCAGTCGTACTTCCAGCGGCGGGCCGGACTGCTGACCCTCACCGCCACCACGGCGGCCGGAGCGGGCGCGTACGACATCCTCGACGCGGGCCGGAGCCAGGGCCTGGCCTTCGCCGCCGGGGCCGTACCGGACCTGCTCGCGCCCTTCCTCGAATCCGTACCGACGCAGGAGGCCCGGTCCACCGAAAGGTGAACCGGGCCTCCGGGGCGTCCGCGTCAGGCGGACGCCGGCGGGTACAGACTCCGCGGCAGCTCCGAGGCCGCCGCCGCGTCCAGCAGCCACAGCGTGCGCGAGCGGCCGTAGGCGCCCGCCGCCGGGGCCTGCACCTCGCCCGCGCCCGACAGCGCGATCGCCGCCGCCTTCGCCTTGTCCTCACCGGCCGCGAGCAGCCAGACCTCCTTCGCCGCCCGGATCGCCGGAAGGGTCAGCGAGACCCGCACCGGCGGCGGCTTGGGCGCGCCGTGCACGCCGACCACCGTCCGCTCGGTCTCGCGGACCGCGGGCAACTCCGGGAAGAGCGAGGCCACATGGGTGTCCGGGCCGACGCCCAGCATCAGGACGTCGAAGGTCGGCACCCCGCCGTGGTCACCGGGGCCCGCGGCGGCGGCCAGCTCCCGCGCGTACGCGGCCGCGGCCGCGTCGACGTCGGAGCCGTACGCGCCGTCCGAGGCCGGCATGGCGTGCACCCGCGCCGGGTCGAGCGGCACCCGGTCGAGCAGCGCCTCCCGGGCCTGGGTGACGTTCCGCTCGGGGTCGCCCTCGGGCAGGAAACGCTCGTCGCCCCACCACAGGTCGAGCCGCGACCAGTCGATCGCGTCCAGCGCGGGCGCCGAACCGAGTGCCGCCAGCAGGCCGTTGCCGTTGCGTCCGCCGGTGAGCACCACCGAGGCGGAGCCGCGGGCGGCCTGGGCGTCCACGATCTTCGTGATCAGCCGGGCCGCCGCGGCCTCGGCCATCAGCTCCTTGTCGCGGTGGACGACCAGCTGGGGGGTGCTCACTTGGCCGCCGCCTTCTTGGCCGGGGCCTTCTTCGCGGCGGGCTTGGCGGCCGGGGCGGCCGACTCCACAGCGGCGTCCGGAGCGGGCTCCGCGACCGTCTCCACGACGACCTCGGGGGCGGTGACGGCCGCCTCCTCGTCGAGCCGTTCGAGGCCGAACTTGAGCGCCGTCGCGTAGGTGTCGTCCGGGTCCAGCCGGCGCAGCTCCTCCGCGATCAGCTCGGCCGTGTCACGGCGCTTGAGCGCCACCGCACGGTCGGGCTGCCCCTGGATGGAGAGCGTGGCGAGCGAGCCGTCCGGCCGGTCGAGGACGATCGGGCCGGAGCTGGTCTCCATCCGTACGGAGGTGAGACCGGGACCCGTCGACTTCGAGCGGCGCACCGGAATCTTCAGCCGCTCCGCCAGCCACATGGCGAGCAGCTCGACGCTCGGGTTGAACTCCTCGCCCTCGACCTCGGCGGAGGTCACCTCGCACACGACCTGGTCGAGCGCGGCGGCGAGCATCGAACGCCACGGGGTGATCCGGGTCCACGCGAGGTCCGTGTCGCCCGGGGTGTACGCGTCCGCGCGCGCGGTCAGCTCGTGGATGGGCTGCTCGGCGGCGTACGTGTCGGTCACCCGGCGCTGGGCGAGGGCGCCCAGCGGGTCCTTCGCCGGGTCGGTCGGCGCGTTCACCGGCCACCAGACGACGACGGGGGCGTCCGGGAGGAGCAGCGGCAGGACCACCGACTGGGCGTGGTCGCCGACCTCGCCGTACAGCCGGAGGACCACCGTCTCACCGGTGCTGGCGTCGGCGCCGAGGCGGACCTCGGCGTCGAGCCGTGCCTTGGAGCGGTCCCGCGGGGAGCGCGAGACCCGCTTGATGACGACGAGGGTCCGCGAGGGGTGCTCGCGGGACGCCTCGTTCGCAGCCTTCAGCGCGTCGTAGGCGTTCTCCTCGTCGGTGACGATGACGAGGGTGAGCACCATGCCGACGGCCGGCGTGCCGATCGCCCGCCGCCCGAGCACCAGCGCCTTGTTGATCTTGGAGGACGTGGTGTCCGTCAGGTCGGTCTTCATGGCCGGCGCCAGCTCCGTCCGTCTCGTGCGAGCATCTCGTCCGCCTCGACCGGACCCCAGGTCCCCGACTGGTACTGCGCGGGCTTGCCGTGCTTGTCCCAGAACTGCTCGATCGGGTCGAGGATCTTCCAGGACAGCTCGACCTCCTCGACGCGCGGGAAGAGGTTGGAGTCGCCGAGCAGGACGTCGAGGATGAGCCGCTCGTACGCCTCGGGGCTGGACTCCGTGAAGGACTCGCCGTAGGCGAAGTCCATCGACACGTCCCGGATCTCCATCTGGGTGCCGGGCACCTTGGAGCCGAACCGCATCGTCACGCCCTCGTCCGGCTGGACCCGGATGACGATGGCGTTGCGGCCGAGTTCCTCGGTCGCGGTGGAGTCGAAGGGGGAGTGCGGGGCGCGCTGGAAGACGACCGCGATCTCGGTGACGCGGCGGCCGAGCCGCTTGCCGGTGCGCAGGTAGAAGGGGACGCCCGCCCAGCGGCGGTTGTCGATCTCCAGCTTGATGGCCGCGTAGGTGTCGGTCTTCGACTGGGGGTCGATGCCGTCTTCCTGCAGGTAGCCGACGGCCTTCGCGCCGCCCTGCCACCCGGCGGCGTACTGGCCGCGGACCGTGGACTTGCCCAGGTCCTTGGGCAGCTTCACCGCGCCGAGGACCTTGGTCTTCTCGGCGGCCAGCGCGTCGGCGTCGAAGGAGGCGGGCTCCTCCATCGCGGTCAGCGCGAGCAGCTGGAGCAGGTGGTTCTGGATGACGTCACGGGCGGCGCCGATGCCGTCGTAGTAGCCGGCGCGGCCACCGATGCCGATGTCCTCGGCCATGGTGATCTGCACGTGGTCGACGTACGACCGGTTCCAGATCGGCTCGAAGAGGGTGTTGGCGAAGCGGAGCGCCAGGATGTTCTGGACGGTCTCCTTGCCGAGGTAGTGGTCGATCCGGAAGACCTCGTTGGGCGGGAAGACCTCGTGGACGACCTCGTTGAGCTCCTTGGCGGAGACCAGGTCGTGGCCGAAGGGCTTCTCGATGACCGCGCGGCGCCAGGAGCCGTCCTTCTGGTCGGCGAGCCCGTGCTTCTTGAGCTGCTGGACGACCTTGGGGAAGAACTTCGGCGGGACCGACAGGTAGAAGGCGAAGTTGCCGCCCGTGCCCTGTGCCTTGTCCAGCTCCTCGATGGTGTCCTTCAGCTGCTCGAACGCGTCGTCGTCGTCGAAGTCGCCCTGGACGAAACGCATCCCCTGGATCAGCTGCTGCCACACCTCCTCGCGGAACGGGGTGCGCGCGTGCTGCTCGACGGCGTCGTGGACCTCCTGCGCGAAGTCCTCGTCCTGCCACTCCCGGCGGGCGAAGCCGATGAGCGAGAAGCCCGGCGGCAGCAGGCCGCGGTTGGCCAGGTCGTAGACGGCAGGCATCAGCTTCTTACGGGACAAATCGCCCGTGACGCCGAAGATCACCAGACCCGACGGCCCCGCGATGCGCGGGAGCCGTCGGTCTGCGGCGTCACGGAGCGGGTTGGCTCCGTGGACTGCGCTCAAAGTGCTTACGCCTCCGAAGGTGCGAGGCGCGAGAGCTCCGCCTCGGTGGACTTGAGAAGGTCGTTCCAGGACGCCTCGAACTTCTCGACGCCCTCGTCCTCAAGGAGCTGGACGACATCGTCGTAGCCGATGCCCAGCTTCTCGACGGCCGCGATCTCGGCACGCGACTGGTCGTAGGTGCCGCGCACGGTGTCACCGGCGACCACGCCGTGGTCGGCGGTGGCCTCCAGGGTGGCCTCCGGCATGGTGTTGACCGTGCCCGGGGCGACCAGGTCCACGACGTACAGGGTGTCCTTGTACGCCGGGTCCTTGACGCCGGTCGAGGCCCACAGCGGACGCTGCTTGTTGGCCTGCGCCTTGTCGAGGGCGACCCAGCGCTCCGAGGAGAAGACCTCCTCGTACGCCTCGTACGCCAGACGCGCGTTGGCCAGGGCGGCCTTGCCCTTGAGGGCCTTGGCCTCGTCGGTGCCGAGGGCGTCCAGGCGCTTGTCGATCTCCGAGTCCACCCGGGACACGAAGAAGGAGGCCACCGAGTGGATCTTGGAGAGGTCGAGGCCGCGCTCGCGGGCCTTCTCCAGGCCCGCCAGGTAGGCGTCCATGACCGCGCGGTAGCGCTCCAGCGAGAAGATCAGCGTCACGTTGACGCTGATGCCGAGGCCGATGACCTCGGTGATCGCCGGCAGACCCGCCTTGGTGGCCGGGATCTTGATGAGCGTGTTGGGACGGTCCACAAGCCAGGCCAGCTGCTTGGCCTCGGCGATGGTGGCGGTCGTCTCGTGGGCGAGACGGGGGTCGACCTCGATGGAGACCCGGCCGTCCTGGCCGTCGGTCGCCTCGAAGACCGGCCGCAGGATGTCGGCGGCGTCGCGGACGTCCGCCGTCGTGATCATCCGGATGGCCTCGTCGACGGTCACCTTGCGGGCGGCGAGGTCGGCGAGCTGCTGCTCGTAACCGTCGCCGTGCGAGATGGCCTTCTGGAAGATCGACGGGTTCGTGGTCACACCGACCACGTGGCTCTGGTCGATGAGCTCGGCCAGGTTGCCGGACGTGATCCGCTTGCGCGAGAGGTCGTCCAGCCAGATCGCGACGCCTTCGTCGGAGAGGCGCTTGAGAGCGTCTGTCATGAGAATTCCATCTCCATTAAGTCGTACGTATGCGGATCAGCGCGCGGCGGCGTCGATCGATTCCCGGGCGGCGGCGACGATGGCCTCCGGCGTGAACCCGAACTCGCGGAACAGGACCTTCGCGTCGGCCGAGGCACCGAAGTGCTCCAGGGAGACGATCCGGCCGGCGTCCCCGACGTAGCGGTGCCAGGTGAGACCGATACCGGCCTCGACCGCGACACGGGCCTTGACCGACGGCGGCAGGACGGAGTCCTTGTACGCCTGGTCCTGCTCCTCGAACCACTCCACGGACGGCATCGAGACCACCCGGGTCGGGACACCGGCGGCCTGGAGCTGCTCGCGGGCCTCGACGGCCAGGTGCACCTCGGAGCCCGTGCCGATCAGCACGACCTCCGGCTCGCCGCCGTCGGCCTCGAACAGCACGTAGCCGCCCTTGACCGTGTCCTCGTTCGGCGCGTACGTCGGCACACCCTGGCGGGTCAGCGCCAGACCGTGCGGGGCGCCCTTGCCGAAGACCTTCGTGTGGCGCTGCATGATCTCGCGCCAGGCGATGGCCGTCTCGTTGGCGTCGGCCGGACGGACCACGTTGAGGCCCGGGATCGCACGCAGCGAGGCCAGGTGCTCCACCGGCTGGTGCGTCGGGCCGTCCTCGCCCAGACCGATCGAGTCGTGGGTCCAGACGTACGTCACCGGGACGTGCATCAGGGCCGACAGACGGACGGCGTTGCGCATGTAGTCGGAGAACACCAGGAAGGTGCCGCCGTAGATGCGCGTGTTGCCGTGCAGCGCGATGCCGTTCATCTCCGCGGCCATGGAGTGCTCGCGGATGCCGAAGTGGATCGTGCGGCCGTACTTGTCGGCCTCAGGCAGCGGGTTGCCCTCGGGCAGGAACGACGAGTCCTTGTCGATCGTCGTGTTGTTCGAGCCGGCGAGGTCGGCCGAGCCGCCCCACAGCTCCGGGATGACCGCGCCGAGCGCCTTGAGGACCTGGCCCGAGGCGGCACGGGTGGCGACACCCTTGCCCGGCTCGAAGACCGGGAGCTTCTCGGCCCAGCCGGCCGGCAGCTCGTTCGCCTGGATGCGGTCGAACTCGGCGGCGCGCTCCGGGTTGGCCGTACGCCACTCGGCGAGCGACTTCTCCCACGCGGCGCGGGCCTCACGGCCGCGGTCGCCGAGCGAACGGGTGTGCGCGATGACCTCGTCGGTGACCTCGAAGGTCTGCTCCGGGTCGAAGCCGAGGACGCGCTTGGTGGCCGCGATCTCCTCGTCGCCCAGCGCCGAGCCGTGCGCGGCCTCGGTGTTCTGCGCGTTCGGGGCGGGCCAGGCGATGATCGAGCGCATCGCGATGAACGACGGACGCTCGGTCTCGGCCTCGGCGGCCTTGACCGCCGCGTAGAGACCGGCCGGGTCCAGGTCGCCGTTGGCCTGCGGCTCGACGCGCTGGACGTGCCAGCCGTACGCCTCGTACCGCTTCATCGTGTCCTCGGACACGGCCGTCTCGGTGTCGCCCTCGATCGAGATGTGGTTGTCGTCCCACAGCAGGATCAGGTTGCCGAGCTTCTGGTGGCCGGCGAGCGAGGACGCCTCCGCGGAGATGCCCTCCTGCAGGCAGCCGTCACCGGCGATCGCGTAGATGCGGTGGTCGAACGGGGAGGTGCCGGCGGCGGCCTCCGGGTCGAACAGACCGCGCTCGAAGCGGGCGGCCATCGCCATGCCCACGGCGTTGGCGACACCCTGGCCCAGCGGGCCCGTGGTGGTCTCGACCGCGGCGGTGTGACCGTACTCCGGGTGACCGGGGGTCTTCGAGCCCCAGGTGCGGAAGGCCTTCAGGTCGTCCAGCTCGAGACCGAAGCCACCCAGGTACAGCTGGGTGTAGAGGGTCAGGGACGAGTGTCCCGCGGAGAGGACGAACCGGTCGCGCCCGACCCACTCGGGGTCGGCCGGGTCGTGCCGCATCACCTTCTGGAAGAGGGTGTACGCGGCGGGCGCCAGGCTCATCGCCGTACCGGGATGGCCGTTGCCGACCTTCTGTACGGCGTCCGCCGCCAGGATGCGGGCGGTGTCGACGGCCCGCTGGTCCAACTCGGTCCACTCGAGGTCTGTGGTGGTCGGCTTAGTGCTCACCCTGGGTCAGGGCTCCTCTCCACATGTCTGAAGCCGGTGACTGAGGGTGTACCGGCGTTGTCGAGCCTACCCCCGCCGGAACGCCCTTCTTTTCGTGTGCATGCCCCTCAAATGAGCGGACACGGCAAGACTGCCGCCGCCCGTGTGAGTTCGCCTCCCGAAGGGCGTCCACGCCTTGGGACACACCCCCTCAACACGACCCCACCCCCGCGAAGATCGGCGTCTGGGCAACGTCTACAGTGGCGTGGTACGCGCAAGCTTCACCCCGCCTTCATCCGGGGAGCTTGCTGGGAATTTCTCTGTCAGGGGTGTGCGTGACGGCCGTCGAGTCCCGACCCGCAGGGGTCGTCTTGACTCCCAGCCCGGGGGGCCATCGGCCGTTCGGGGCCCGCGTCAAGGCATACGTGGCGCTGACCAAGCCGCGGATCATCGAACTGTTGCTCATCACCACCGTTCCGGTGATGTTCCTCGCCGAGCAGGGCGTGCCCGACCTGTGGCTGGTGCTCGCCACCTGCTTCGGCGGCTACCTCTCCGCGGGCGGCGCCAACGCGCTGAACATGTACATCGACCGCGACATCGACGCGCTCATGGACCGAACCTCCCAGCGTCCGCTGGTCACCGGCGTCCTGACGCCGCGCGAGGGCCTGGTCTTCGGCCTCACCCTTGCCGTGGTCTCCACGCTCTGGTTCGGCCTGCTCGTCAACTGGCTCTCCGCCGCACTCTCGCTCGGCGCGCTCCTCTTCTACGTCGTGGTCTACACGATGATCCTGAAGCGCCGCACCGCGCAGAACATCGTCTGGGGCGGGATCGCCGGCTGCCTCCCGGTCCTCATCGGCTGGTCGGCCGTCACGGACTCGATGTCCTGGGCGGCGATCATCCTCTTCGCCGTCATCTTCTTCTGGACGCCGCCGCACTACTGGCCGCTGTCGATGAAGGTGAAGGACGACTACGCCCGCGCCGGCGTGCCGATGCTCCCGGTCCTCGCCTCCAACAAGGTCGTCGCCAAGCAGATCGTCGCGTACAGCTGGGTGATGGTCGCCGTCTCGCTGCTGCTCACGCCGCTCGGCTACACCGGCTGGTTCTACCTGACGGTCGCCCTGCTCACCGGCGGCTGGTGGCTCTGGGAGGCGCACGGCCTGCTCAACCGCGCCAAGGCGGGCGCCACCGGCGCGAAGCTCAAGGAGATGCGCCTCTTCCACTGGTCCATCACCTATGTCTCGCTGCTCTTCGTGGCGGTCGCGGTGGACCCGTTCCTCCGTTAGGGCGTGTCCAGGAGGGACTTTCCGGGACGTCTCATCGGATGTCTCCGCTCAGATGATCTGCTCGGCCGACGGCCGGGTCACGTGGGATAGGCCACGTGACCCGGCCGTCGCCAGTAGATCTACCCCTCGGTAGCATCCCTTTCATGGCAGAAACGAAGCAGGCAGAGCGCAAGGCGGCCAGGCTCGCCAAGGAGATCAAGGCCTTCTCCAAGGAGCACGGCGGCTCCGAGGGACACCTCGCGCACATCGGTCAGGCGGGCACCCGGATCGTCCTCGTCGGCACCGACGGCGGCTGGGGCGACCTCGTCGCGCCGACGTACGAGATCGCGCGCCAGGCCGCCGAGAAGGCCGGCCTCACCCTCCACGAGGAGTTCGACGGCGAGTTCGCCGCCAAGGTCGCCACCGGCCCGTACGAGTGGACCCGGATGGCCGGTATCCAGATCGGCGGCCCCTCCAACAGCTGAGGCAACAACCTCGCGCGGGGCTCACCCGTTAGGACGTGTGGAGAAGCGACACGGCCACACAGGGAGCCCCCCGAGATGATCGACACGCCGAGCCTGGTGGACCAGTACTGCCACGGGGTGCTCCGTACGGAGCTCGGCCTCGGCACCTTCGAGGCCCGCCTCGGCGCCCAGCTGGGCGGCAGCGGCGCGCTGCCCGCCGCGGGCACCACCTTCTTCGACACCCAGACCGGCTTCGCCGTGCGCCGATGGTGCCCGCCGCTGCTCGGTCTCGAAGCGCACTGCCCACCGGCCCGGTATCTCGCGCGCCGCCGCGAACTGGGCGTCGCCGAGGCGGGCCGGCGGCTGCTGCGGGCCTCAGGGATCGCCACGTACCTCGTCGACACCGGACTGCCCGACGACCTCACGGGACCGGCCGAGCTCGGCGCCACCGGCGCCGCGGAGGCCCACGAGATCGTCCGCCTCGAACCCCTCGCCGAGCAGGTGGCCGACACCTCGGGGACCGTCGAGGCCTTCCTCGCCAACCTCGCCGAGGCAGTCCACGGGGCCGCCGTCCACGCCGTGGCCTTCGCCTCCGTGGCGGGGGTACGCCAGGGACTCACGTACACGCCCGCACCCCCGGGACCCGGAGAGGTACGCGGGGCCGCGGGGCGCTGGCTCGCCGGACGCCCGGCCGGCGGCCCGCTCACCGACCCCGTGCTGCTGCGCCATCTGCTCTGGATCGCGGTCACCGCCGGGCGCCCCGTGCAGCTGCACACCGGGCACCGGGACCCGGCCCCGCTCGCCGGATTCGCCGCCGCCACCGCGGGGCTCGGCACCGACCTGGTGCTGCTCCACTCCTACCCGTACCACCGCGCCGCGGCGCACC
Organism: Streptomyces sp. CB02980; assembly: GCF_014451325.2. Taxonomy (GTDB): domain Bacteria; phylum Actinomycetota; class Actinomycetes; order Streptomycetales; family Streptomycetaceae; genus Streptomyces. The sequence goes on from NZ_JACSCH020000009.1 coordinate 203,590, forward strand.
TGACCGCCGTGCACCCGCATGTCCACGCGGACCTGGGCCCCGTCCTCGCGCACACCGGGGCGCGGGCGGCGGCCGTCCTCGCCGAGGTCCTGGAGCGGGCGCCGTTCGGGAAGCTGCTGTTCTCCAGCGGCGCCCACGGCCTGCCCGAGCTCCACGTGGTCGCCGCGAACGTCTTCCGCACCGCCCTCACCCGGGTGCTGGGTGAATGGGTCATGGACGGCGCCTGGTCCCGTACGGACGCCCAGCGCGTCGCCACGATGATCGCGGCGGGAAACGCACGACGGGTCTACCGGCTCGCGGGGAGCCGGTAGACCCGTCGGGTGCGGGCCGGGCGGAGCGGTCAGGCCGTCGCCAGCTGGGCGTCGGCCTGGGCCGGGATGCCGGCGGTGGGGACCGGGCGCTCGCGCAGGCTCAGGGCCAGGCGCAGGACCGCGATCCACATCAGGGACGAGCCGAGCATGTGGGCGGCGACCAGGAGCTCGGGCACCCCGGTGAAGTACTGCACGTAGCCGACGACGCCCTGCGCGAGCAGCACGATCAGCAGGTCGCGGGCGCGCGCCCGGGTGTCGAGCGGGGCGTCCACCACGCGCAGGACCAGCCACATCGCGAGCGCCAGGGCACAGACGACCCAGGCGGCGATGGCGTGCAGGTGCGCGGCGTTCGTCCAGTCCCACGGCATGCGCGGCACGTCGCTGCTGTCACCGGCGTGCTTGCCGGCGCCGGTCACCGTCGTACCGAGCGCGATCAGCAGGCCCGAGGTGATCGTGATCGCCCAGGACAGCTTGCGGACCGGGCGCGGCACGCGCGGGCGGGCGGCGGTGTCGCCCTCGCCGGTCCGGTGCCAGGTGATGACGGCGACGGTGAGCAGCGCGTTCGCGGCGAGGAAGTGGCCGGCGACCGTCCACGGGTTGAGGCCCATCCACACCGTGATGCCGCCGATGACGGCGTTGCTCATCACGATCCAGAACTGGGCCCAGCCGAGCCGGGTCAGCCCGCGCCGCCACGGCTTGGTGGACCGGGCGGCGATGATCGCCCAGCCGACCGCGGCCGACAGGACGTAGGTCAGCATCCGGTTGCCGAACTCGATCGCGCCGCGGTAGCCCTGCTCGGGCGTCACGATCAGGCTGTCGTCGGTGCACTTCGGCCAGGTGTCGCAGCCGAGACCGGAACCGGTCAGCCGGACCGCGCCACCGGTGACGATGATGAGCACGCTCATCACGACGGCGGAGAGCGCGGCGCGCCGGAGCGTCCTGGGGGACGGAGTCCAGCGCCTGGCGATGGAGGCGAGGGGGGTCAGCACGGGCCCTATCGTAGGCCGGGGCTTGTGCACGGTTTCACGAGGGGTGCCTTGTCGGGAAACGTCACCCTCTGGGACCTGTCCACTACTCCCAGCGGAAGAACTTCGCCGCCGCGCCGAGGCCGAGGACGGCCCAGACCGCGAGGGTCAGCGCGTCGCCCCAGGGCAGGGCGGCGCCGTCCTGGAGGACCGCGCGCAGGCCGTCGGAGAGCGCCGAGATCGGGAGCAGCTCCAGGACCGAGCGGGCCGCGTCCGGGAACTTCGCCAGCGGGACGATGACGCCGCCGCCCACCAGGAGCAGCAGGAAGACCAGGTTGGCGGCGGCCAGGGTGGCCTCCGCCTTCAGCGTGCCCGCCATCAGCAGGCCGAGGCCGGAGAAGGCGGCCGTGCCGAGGACCAGGAGGAGCAGCACCGAGAGCACGCCGGTGAAGGTCGCGGCCCCGTGCGGGGACCAGCCGAGGCCCAGGGCGATCGCCGTCAGCAGGGCGATCTGGAGGACCTCGGTCACCAGGACGGCGAGCGTCTTGGCGGTCATCAGAGCCCAGCGGGGGAGCGGCGAGGCGCCGAGGCGCTTGAGCACCCCGTACCGCCGCTCGAAACCGGTCGCGATGGCCTGGCCGGTGAACGCGGTCGACAGGACGGCGAGCGCGAGGATGCCCGGGGCGAGGAAGTCGACGGCCTTGTCGGCGCCGCCCGTCGTCGACACGGGCACCGTGATGATGTCGACGGTGGAGAAGAGCACCAGGAGCAGCGACGGGATGATCACGGTGAGGAGCAGCTGCTCGCCGTTGCGCAGCAGCATCCGGGTCTCCAGGGCCGTCTGCGCCGCGATCATCCGGCCGACGGGTGCACCCCCCGGCCGGGGGGCGTACGTACCGGTGCTCTCGACCGAACCAGTGCTCACGACCGCAGTTCCTTGCCCGTCAGTTCGAGGAAGACGTCCTCGAGAGTGTGGCGCTCGACGGAGATGCCGTCGGGCATGACGCCGTGCTGGGCGCACCAGCTGGTGACCGTGGCCAGCAGCTGCGGGTCGACGGTGCCGGTGATCCGGTACGTGCCCGGGAGCGGCTCCGCCGCGGCGGTGCCGTCGGGCAGCGCCTTGAGCAGCGAGCCCAGGTCGAGTCCGGGGCGGCCGGTGAAGCGGAGGGTGTTCTCGGCGCCGCCGCGGCACAGCTGCTCGGGGCTGCCCTGGGCGGCGACCCGGCCGGCGTCGACGATGGCGACGTCGTCGGCGAGTTCCTCCGCCTCCTGCATGAAGTGGGTGGTGAGGACCACGGTCACCCCGTCGGCGCGCAGCTCGCGCACGAGGTCCCAGGTGGCGCGGCGGGCCTGCGGGTCGAGTCCGGCGGTCGGCTCGTCGAGGAAGACGAGCTCGGGGCGGCCGACGACGGCCATGGCGAGCGCGAGGCGCTGCTGCTGGCCGCCGGAGAGGCGCCGGTAGGTGGTGCGGCCGCAGGAGCCGAGGCCGAGGCGTTCGATCAGCGCGTCCACGTCCAGCGGGTGGGCGTGCAGCTTCGCCATGTGGCGGAGCATCTCGTCGGCGCGGGCACCGGAGTAGACGCCGCCGGACTGGAGCATGACGCCGATCCGGGGGCGCAGGGCGGCCGCGTCGGCGACCGGGTCGAGGCCGAGGACGCGCACGGTGCCGGCGTCGGGCCTCCGGTAGCCCTCGCAGGTCTCGATGGTGGTGGTCTTGCCGGCTCCGTTGGGGCCGAGGACGGCGGTCACGGTGCCGGCCCGCACGTCGAGGTCGAGGCCGTCGACGGCGGTCTTGTTGCCGTACCGCTTGACCAGGCCACGGACCTGGACGACGCACCCGACGGACTCGTTTCGCATGACGGGAAGTCTAGAGAGGGGTCGGGGGCCCTCCCGGCGCGGGGCCCGCGTCCCCGGAACGTCCGGTTCGGGCGGTCCGCGGCGTGATCTCCTTTTCGTCGTGCCGGGCGGCGAAGTGGCCGGTGGAGCCCCTGTGGCCTGCACGTACTGCCTCGCGAGGCGGCTGGATCCGGCCCGGGGGGAGCAGGGAACGAGGGCGTGATTCGTCCTACGAATGATCGTTTCCGCAGGTCAGGTAAGCCTTACCTGAGTGACGCACCGCACCGTCACCGTGTCCGGCGCGGCTTGTCAGTCCGAGATTAATTACGCAACAATGGCGTTGTGAAAAACGTTGGCGCGGCTCCCATGGAGGAACTCGCGACCCGTGAGCGTTCGACGCGCAACCGGGTCGCACGGTCGATCCTGGATCACGGGCCGTCGACCGTCGCCGATCTCGCCGGACGACTCCGCCTCACCCAGGCCGCCGTCCGCCGCCATCTCGACTCGCTGGTCGCCGACAACGTCGTCGAAGCGCGCGAGCAGCGCGTCTACGGGGCGCGAGCCCGCGGCCGCCCCGCCAAGATCTTCGCGCTCACCGACTGCGGCCGGGACGCCTTCGACCAGTCGTACGACTCGCTCGCGGTCGAGGCGCTCCAGTGGATCGAGCGCAACGCCGGTGGTGAAGCGGCGGTGGCCGCCTTCGCCCGCGACCGGATCGAGGCCCAGGCGGACGCCTACCGCGAAGCCGTCGAGGCCGTCGAACCCGAGCGACGGACCGAGGCGCTTGCCAAGGCCCTGACCGCCGACGGGTACGCTGCCACTGCGCGGAACGCGCCGGTCGGCGAGCAGCTCTGCCAGCACCACTGCCCGGTAGCCCACGTCGCCGAGCAGTATCCACAGCTGTGCGAGGCGGAGACGGAGTTCTTCTCCCGCCTCCTGGGAACGCACGTCCAGCGTCTGGCCACCATCGCGCATGGTGACGGCGTCTGCACCACGTTCATCCCGCACAGCACTCCACAGACCACCGAATCAGCATCCGCAAGTACGGCCGGGAGGAACCCCGCATGACCACCGAGATCAGCCACCCCGAGCTCGAGGGCCTGGGTCGGTACGAGTACGGCTGGGCCGACTCCGACGCCGCCGGTGCCACCGCCAAGCGCGGTCTGAACGAGGACGTCGTCCGCGACATCTCCTCGAAGAAGAACGAGCCCGAGTGGATGCTGAAGCTGCGTCTCAAGGGTCTGCGGCTCTTCGCCAAGAAGCCCATGCCGACCTGGGGCTCCGACCTCTCCGGCATCGACTTCGACAACATCAAGTACTTCGTGCGGTCCACCGAGAAGCAGGCCGAGTCCTGGGAGGACCTGCCGGAGGACATCAAGAACACGTACGACAAGCTCGGCATCCCCGAGGCGGAGAAGCAGCGCCTCGTCGCCGGTGTCGCCGCCCAGTACGAGTCCGAGGTCGTCTACCACCAGATCCGCGAGGACCTGGAGGAGCAGGGCGTCATCTTCGTCGACACCGACACCGCGCTGAAGGAGCACGAGGAGCTCTTCAAGGAGTACTTCGGCACGGTCATCCCGGTCGGCGACAACAAGTTCGCCTCGCTGAACACGTCCGTGTGGTCCGGCGGCTCGTTCATCTACGTGCCGAAGGGCGTGCAGGTCGAGATCCCGCTCCAGGCCTACTTCCGTATCAACACGGAGAACATGGGCCAGTTCGAGCGGACGCTGATCATCGTCGACGAGGACGCCTACGTCCACTACGTCGAGGGCTGCACCGCCCCGATCTACTCCTCGGACTCGCTGCACAGCGCCGTCGTCGAGATCATCGTGAAGAAGGGCGGCCGCTGCCGCTACACGACCATCCAGAACTGGTCGAACAACGTCTACAACCTGGTGACCAAGCGCGCCGTCGCCTACGAGGGCGCCACCATGGAGTGGGTCGACGGCAACATCGGCTCCAAGGTCACCATGAAGTACCCGGCCGTCTACCTCATGGGCGAGCACGCCAAGGGCGAGACCCTGTCCATCGCCTTCGCGGGCGAGGGCCAGCACCAGGACGCCGGCGCCAAGATGGTCCACATGGCCCCGAACACCTCCTCCAACATCGTCTCCAAGTCGGTGGCGCGAGGCGGCGGCCGCACCTCCTACCGCGGTCTCATCGAGATCGGCGAGGGTGCCCCGGGCTCCAAGTCGAACGTGCTCTGCGACGCGCTGCTCGTCGACACGATCTCCCGCTCGGACACGTACCCCTACGTGGACGTGCGCGAGGACGACGTCTCCATGGGCCACGAGGCCACCGTCTCCAAGGTCTCCGAGGACCAGCTCTTCTACCTGATGAGCCGCGGCCTCACCGAGTTCGAGGCCATGGCGATGATCGTCCGCGGGTTCGTCGAGCCCATCGCCAAGGAACTCCCGATGGAGTACGCCCTGGAGCTCAACCGGCTGATCGAGCTGCAGATGGAGGGCTCGGTGGGCTAAGGCCCACCCCGCCCCACAGCACACGCAGCGACCGATTTTCACGTACGCAGGAAGAGAGCAACCCAACAGCCATGGCTGAGGCTCAGAACTCCCCCACTCTCGGCTCCGCTCGAGCGGGGGGACCCCCTCCGGCGGGCTCCACCACCGCCGGCTCGATCGCGGTGGCCGCCGAGTCCACCGTCGCCACGCGCATGAGCGCGCCCCCGTCCTTCGACGTCGCGGACTTCCCCGTCCCGCACGGCCGTGAGGAGGAGTGGCGGTTCACCCCGCTCGCGCGTCTCCGTGGCCTGCACGACGGGACCGCCGTCGCCTCCGGCGAGGGCGTCAAGGTCGAGATCGAGGCCCCCGAGGGCGTCACCGTGGAGACCGTCGGCCGTGAGGACGAGCGCCTCGGCAAGGCCGGCAAGCCCGTCGACCGTGTCGCCGCGCAGGCGTACTCCTCCTTCGAGAAGGCCTCGGTCGTCACCGTCGCCAAGGAGGCCGTGCTCACCGAGCCGATCCGCATCACCGTGCACGGTGAGGGCGGCGTCGCCTTCGGCCACCAGGTCATCGAGCTCGGGGCCTTCGCCGAGGCCGTCGTGGTCCTCGACCACTCCGGTGACGCGGTGCTCGCCGCCAACGTCGACTACGTCCTCGGTGACGGCGCCAAGCTGACCGTCGTCTCCGTCCAGGACTGGGACGAGAAGGCCGTCCACGTCGCCCAGCACAACGCCCTGGTCGGCCGTGACGCCTCCTTCAAGTCCGTCATCGTCACCTTCGGCGGCGACGTCGTCCGCATCCACCCGCGGGTGGCGTACGCGGCGCCCGGCGGCGAGGCCGAGCTGTTCGGTCTGTACTTCACCGACGCCGGCCAGCACCAGGAGCACCGCCTCCTGGTCGACCACAACACCCCGCACTGCAAGTCCAACGTGGCCTACAAGGGCGCGCTGCAGGGCCAGGACGCGCACGCCGTCTGGATCGGCGACGTGCTCATCCAGGCCGCGGCCGAGGGCACGGACACGTACGAGCTCAACCGGAACCTGGTCCTCACGGACGGCGCCCGGGTCGACTCCGTACCGAACCTGGAGATCGAGACCGGCGAGATCGCCGGCGCCGGTCACGCCTCGGCCACCGGTCGTTTCGACGACGAGCAGCTCTTCTACCTGATGTCCCGCGGTATCCCGCAGGCCGAGGCCCGTCGCCTCGTCGTCCGCGGCTTCTTCGCGGAGCTCGTCCAGCAGATCGGTCTGCCGGACGTCGAGGAGCGCCTCATCGCCAAGATCGAGGCCGAGCTGGAGGCCTCCGTCTGATGGCCTTCGTCCGAGTCTGCGCGCTGAGCGAGCTGGAGGCCGACACCCCGAAGCGGGTCGAGGTCGACGGCACGCCGGTGTCGGTCGTGCACACCGAGGGCGAGGTGTTCGCGATCAACGACATCTGCTCGCACGCGAACGTCTCCCTCTCGGAGGGCGAGGTCGAGGACTGTGCCATCGAGTGCTGGCTGCACGGCTCCAGCTTCGACCTCCGCACCGGCAAGCCCTCCGGCCTTCCCGCGACGCGCCCCGTCCCCGTATACCCCGTAAAGATCGAAGGGGACGATGTGCTCGTCTCCGTCACCCAGGAGTCCTGAGTCACCCATGGCAACGCTTGAAATCCGCAACCTGCACGTCTCCGTCGAGGCCGAGAACGGCCCCCGCGAGATCCTCAAGGGTGTCGACCTGACCATCAAGCAGGGCGAGACCCACGCCGTCATGGGCCCCAACGGCTCCGGCAAGTCGACCCTGGCGTACTCGCTCGCCGGCCACCCGAAGTACACGGTCACCGGCGGCACCGTCACCCTCGACGGCGAGGACGTCCTGGAGATGTCGGTCGACGAGCGCGCCCGCGCCGGCGTCTTCCTGGCCATGCAGTACCCGGTCGAGGTCCCCGGTGTCTCGGTCTCCAACTTCCTGCGCACCTCCGCCACCGCGATCCGCGGCGAGGCCCCCAAGCTGCGCACCTGGGTGAAGGAGGTCAAGTCCGCGATGGAGCAGCTCCAGATGGACCCGGCCTTCGCCGAGCGCAACGTCAACGAGGGCTTCTCCGGCGGTGAGAAGAAGCGCCACGAGATCCTCCAGCTGGAGCTCCTCAAGCCGAAGATCGCGATCCTCGACGAGACCGACTCCGGCCTGGACGTCGACGCGCTGCGCCAGGTCTCCGAGGGCGTCAACCGCGTCCGCGAGACCGGCGAGGTCGGCACCCTGCTGATCACGCACTACACGCGGATCCTCCGCTACATCAAGCCCGACTTCGTGCACGTCTTCTCCGAGGGCCGCATCGTCGAGTCCGGCGGCGCCGAGCTCGCCGACAAGCTGGAGAACGAGGGCTACGAGGCCTACAGCACGAAGGGTGGCGCATCCGCGTGACATCTGCCCATCAGGGGCTCTCCGGCCTCCTCGACACCGAGGCGATCCGCAAGGACTTCCCGCTCCTGGATCGCGTGGTCCACGACGGCAAGAAGATCGTGTACCTCGACTCCGCGGCGACCTCGCAGAAGCCGCGGCAGGTCCTCGACGCGCTCAACACGTACTACGAGCGTCACAACGCCAACGTCCACCGCGGCGTCTACACGGTCGCCGAGGAGGCGACGGCGCTGTACGAAGGCGCCCGTGACAAGGTCGCGGCCTTCATCAACGCGCCGAGCCGCGACGAGGTGATCTTCACCAAGAACGCCTCGGAGTCGCTCAACCTGGTGGCCAACATGCTGGGCTGGGCCGACGAGCCCTACCGCGTGGACCATGAGACCGAGATCGCCATCACGGAGATGGAGCACCACTCCAACATCGTGCCGTGGCAGCTGCTCTCGCAGCGCACGGGCGCGAAGCTGAAGTGGTTCGGCCTCACCGACGACGGCCGTCTCGACCTCTCGAACATCGAAGAGGTCATCACCGAGAAGACCAAGATCGTCTCGTTCACGCTGGTCTCGAACCTGCTGGGCACGATCAACCCGGTCGAGACGATCATCCGCCGCGCCCAGGAGGTCGGTGCGCTCGTCTGCATCGACGCCTCCCAGGCGGCCCCGCACATGGTCCTGGACGTGCAGGCGCTCCAGGCCGACTTCGTGGCCTTCACCGGCCACAAGATGTGCGGCCCGACGGGCATCGGCGTCCTCTGGGGCCGCCAGGAGCTGCTCGAGGACCTGCCGCCCTTCCTGGGCGGCGGCGAGATGATCGAGACCGTCTCGATGCACTCCTCGACGTACGCCCCGGCCCCGCACAAGTTCGAGGCGGGTACGCCCCCGATCGCCCAGGCCGTCGGCCTCGGCGCGGCCGTGGACTACCTCTCGGCGATCGGTATGGAGAACATCGCGCGCCATGAGCACGCGATCACCGAGTACGCCGTCCGGCGCCTCCAGGAGGTTCCGGACCTGCGGATCATCGGCCCCACCACGGCCGAGGACCGCGGCGCGGCGATCTCCTTCACGCTCGGCGACATCCACCCGCACGACGTGGGCCAGGTCCTCGACGAAGAGGGCATCGCGGTCCGGGTCGGCCACCACTGCGCGCGGCCGGTCTGCCTGCGGTACGGAATTCCTGCGACCACGCGGGCGTCGTTCTATCTGTACTCCACCCCGGCCGAGGTCGATGCCCTGGTCGCGGGTCTGGAGCACGTACGGAACTTCTTCGGCTAGGGGACGGCTCGTGAAGCTGGATTCGATGTACCAGGACGTCATCCTGGACCACTACAAGCACCCGCACGGGCGCGGTCTTCGGGACGGCGACGCCGAGGTGCACCACGTCAACCCGACGTGCGGCGACGAGATCACGCTCCGCGTGAAGTACGAGGGCTCGCGCATCGAGGACGTGTCGTACGAGGGCCAGGGCTGCTCCATCAGCCAGGCCTCCGCGTCCGTCCTCAACGAGCTGCTCGTCGGCAAGGAGCTGGCGGACGCGCAGAAGATCCAGGGCACGTTCCTGGAGCTCATGCAGTCCAAGGGCCAGATCGAGCCCGACGACGCGATGGAGGAGATCCTGGAGGACGCGGTCGCGTTCGCCGGAGTCTCCAAGTACCCGGCCCGTGTGAAGTGCGCGCTGCTCAGCTGGATGGCGTGGAAGGACGCGACCGCCCAGGCTCTGGGCGACGCGGCGGAGAGGAAGTCGGCATGACCGAGAACGCCGAGGCCACGATGAAGCCGGCCTCCGAGGAAGAAGTCCGTGAGGCGCTGTACGACGTCGTCGACCCCGAGCTGGGCATCGACGTCGTCAACCTGGGCCTGATCTACGGCATCCACATCGACGAGTCGAACATCGCGACGCTGGACATGACCCTGACGTCGGCGGCCTGTCCGCTGACCGATGTGATCGAGGACCAGGCGAAGTCCGCGACGGACGGCATCGTCAGCGAACTGAAGATCAACTGGGTCTGGATGCCCCCGTGGGGCCCGGACAAGATCACGGACGACGGTCGCGAGCAGCTGCGCGCGCTCGGCTTCAACGTCTGATCGACCCTCGCGTACGCGGGTGAACGGCCGTGCCCTCCGGGGCACGGCCGTTTCGCGTTGCCCCGGGCCACGGCCCGTCCGGCCCTGATCCGCCGGACGGGTTCCAGGGGGTGTCTAGGCGAGTCCGGCCGCGCGGGCCAGCTCCGGGGCCAGGTTCTCCTTGCGGATCCGCTGGTCGACGTAGAGCAGCGCGGTGACCAGCGGCGGGAAGACGGAGACGACCACCTGGCTGATCAGCTGACCGAGGATGAGGATCGTGAAGATCACGATCAGCGACGCGATGACGGCGCCGGAGTCCTCGCCGGAGAAGTCGGTGAGCGTCAGCGGGGTCGACGCCAGGGTGGAGAGGACCTGCTGGATCAGCATGCCGACGACGGAGGCCATGATCCCGGCGGCGAGCAGACAGCCGAAGACGCGCCACCCGTCACCGCGGACCAGCTGCGAGGAGCGGCGCATCGAGGCGACCGGGCCCTGGCCCTCCATCACGGCCGCCGCCGGGGCCAGGCTGAACTTCACCCAGATCCAGAGGGCGAACGGCAGGGTCGACAGCGCCACCAGGAACAGCACCAGGGGGAGGACGAACGAGATTCCCGGGCCGTCGGGGTCGGGGCCCGCTCCGGTGCTCGCGTCGGCGAGCCCGGCGAAGAGGGCGATCATCATCGCCACGAAGCCGCCCAGGAACAGGAGCATCGGGATCACCAGCGCCGCGCTCGTCAGGAACACGGTGCCGAGCACGGCCGGCATCCGGTCCCAGGCCCGGCGCCAGATCGCGCCGAAGGTCGTGGGGCGGCCGAGTACCGCCTCCTGGACCACGGCCGGACAGGCCGCCGCCACCAGGGCGTTCGCGCAGACCATCGCGATCATGGCGGCCAGCCAGACGCAGACGAAGGCGATGAGCAGCGGCCGGATGTCCTCCCAGCGCGGCTCCTGGCCCGAGGGCAGGTCGAACACGGCGGGGAAGACGTCGCCGACGACCGCGTACGCGATGCCGATCGCCGCTCCGACGACGAGCAGGGCGCCGAGGTAGATCACCGCCGCCACCCCGAGGAGCTGCTTCCAGTAGCGGCCGAAGGTCGCGAAGGCGCCGGTCAGGATCGTGCTGAAGGTGAGCGGCGCCAGGGGTATCACACCGGGCTTCGGCGGCGGGGGCGGCGGCGGATAGCCGTATCCGTAGCCGTAGGGCGGCGGCCCTGGGTGACCGTGGGGCGGCCCTGGGGGAATCGTCATGCGGGACACCGTATCGGCCATCGTTGTGTACGCCCGTACGCATCGTTGTGTACGCTTGTACGCATGGGTTACGGACTCCTCGCGGGCGCCATCGCGGCCGAGATACTCGCCACCACCTCCATGAAGTACAGCGAGGGCTTCAGCAAGCTCTGGCCGTCGATCGTCACCGGCGTGGGATACGTGGTCGCCTTCGCGCTCCTGGCGCAGGCGCTCAAGACGCTCCAGGTCGGCACCGCGTACGCCATCTGGGCCGGCGTCGGCACCGCCGCCGTCGCCGCCATCGGCATCCTCTTCCTCGGCGAGACCCTCAGCCTCGCCAAGATCGCCGGCATCCTCCTCATCATCGCCGGGGTCGTCGTCCTCAACCTGGGCGGCGCCCACTGATGGCCCGCCCACGCCGGCACGACCCCGAACGGCGGGACCGGATCGTCGACGCGGCCCTCCGGGTCGCCGGACGCTCCGGGATCGCCGGGCTCAGCCACCGCACCGTGGCCGCCGAGGCGGACGTGCCGCTCGGCTCGACCACGTACCACTTCGCCTCCCTCGACGAACTCCTCGTCGCCGCCCTCCGCAAGGCCAACGAGGGCTTCGCGCGGCTGCTCCGCGAGCACTCCGCCCTCAACGCGCCGGACAGCGACCTCGCCGCCGCGCTCGCCCGCTTCATGGGGGAGTGGATCGGCGGCGAACGCGCCCAGGTGGAGCTGGAGTACGAGCTCTACCTCGCCGCCCTGCGCCGCCCCGCGCTCCGCCCGGTGGCCGCCGAGTGGGCCGAGACCGTGGTCTCCCTCCTGTCCCGTCGCACCGACCCGGTCACCGCACGCGCCCTGGTCGCCCTCGTGGACGGCATCTGTCTCCAGTCCCTGCTCACCGGCGAGCCGTACGACGAGGAGTACGCGCGCATGATGCTGACGCGGGTGCTGCGCCCGGCGTGAGCAAGGGCGGGACGAGCATCGGGCAACTGCCGTACCCGACCTGAAGGAAGGACCGAAACGGGCCCTCTCGCGCTCGTCGGAACCGCCTATCCGCTCGACCGACACCTGAGACCGGTTGGCCCGCGCGGGGCCCCGCCGGTTAGGTTTTCCGTCATGACCACTGCTCCTCGCACCACCGGCGCCGTCGCCGCCGGCCTCGCCACCATCGCCGGCGACGGCACCGTTCTCGACACCTGGTTCCCCGCCCCCGAGCTGACCGAGGCGGCCGGCCCCGCCGGCACCGAGCGGCTCACCCCCGACGAGGCCGTGAACGCCCTCGGCGAAGGCGCCGCCAAGGCCCTCGGCGTGGACGCCCGCCGCGGCGTCGAGGTGGTCGCCGTCCGTACCGTCATCTCCTCGCTCGACGAGAAGCCGCTCGACGCCCACGACGCCTACCTGCGTCTGCACCTGCTCAGCCACCGCCTGGTCAAGCCGCACGGTCAGAGCCTGGACGGCGTCTTCGGCCTCCTCGCCAACGTCGCCTGGACCTCGCTCGGTCCGGTCGCCGTCGACGACATCGAGAAGGTCCGCCTCAACGCGCGCGCCGAGGGCCTGCACCTCGCCGTCACCAGCATCGACAAGTTCCCGCGGATGTCGGACTACGTCGCGCCCGCCGGGGTCCGGATCGCCGACGCCGACCGGGTCCGCCTCGGCGCCCACCTCGCGGCCGGCACCACCGTCATGCACGAGGGCTTCGTCAACTTCAACGCCGGCACCCTCGGCACCTCGATGGTCGAGGGCCGGATCTCCGCCGGTGTCGTCGTCGGCAACGGCTCCGACATCGGCGGCGGCGCCTCCACCATGGGCACCCTGTCGGGCGGCGGCAACGTCGTCATCTCGATCGGCGAGCGCTGCCTGATCGGCGCCGAGGCGGGTGTCGGCATCGCGCTCGGTGACGAGTGCGTCGTCGAGGCCGGTCTGTACGTCACCGCCGGCACCCGGGTCACGATGCCCGACGGCGAGATCGTGAAGGCCCGCGACCTCTCCGGCGCCTCGAACATCCTGTTCCGCCGCAACTCGGTCACCGGCGCCGTCGAGGCCCGCCCGAACAACGCGGTCTGGGGCGGGCTGAACGACATCCTCCACAGCCACAACTGATCCGGTGACTCTGCGTTAACAGAACGCAGAGTCACTGCACGCAGACAAGGCGAGGAGTCGACATGAGGACGAAGCCCATGGTCGCAGGAGTGCTCACGACGGCGGCGGTCCTGCTATCGGCCGGGACGGCCGCGGCGGACGAGACGCACACCCACAACGGGCCCACCGTCACCAACGGGCCCAGCCTCTCGCTCCACACGGGTCAGATCGACGACCCGCTGGAGGACGTCCTGGAGCACGCCGCCATCCTCGGCAGGACCTACACCACCGACTCCGCCTGAAGCAGCGCCTCGTACAGCCCCCGCAGCCCGTCGACCGCATCCCGGTCGGCGGGCTGCAGCGGTTCGCGCACCGGGCCGCCGAGCAGCGCCTTGACGGTCACCGTGCCCGGCAGGCCCGCGGCCATCATCCGTTCGGCGAGCGGCAGCAGCCGGGCGTTGAGCCGGGCCGCCTCCGCCGTGTCGCCCGCGTCGAAGGCGTCGAGGACCGCGCGCAGCTGACGGGGCGCCACGTTCGCCACCGTGCTGACATAGCCGGCGCCGCCGACCGCGTACAGCGGCAGGTTCATCTCCTCGCAGCCCGAGTAGTACGCGAGCGGGGTCTCCGCGATCACCCGGGCCGAGCCCAGCAGGTCGTACGCGCAGTCCTTCACCGCCACGATCCGCGGGTGCTCGGCGAGCCGCCGCATCGTCGCCGGCTCGACGCGGGTGCCCGTCCGGCCGGGGATGTCGTAGACCATCACAGGCAGGCCGGTCGCGTCCGCGACCTTGAGGAAGTGGGCCTCGACGGCCTGCTGCGGAGGGCGGCTGTAGTACGGGGTGACGACGAGCAGCCCGTCCGCCCCCGCCGCCTCGGCCTGGCGGGCCAGCTCGGCCGTGTGCCGGGTGTCCGAGGTCCCGACGCCCGACAGGACCGAGGGCCCCGGTCCGACGGCCTCCCGGACGGCGCGGACGAGCGCGGCCTTCTCGGCGTCGGTGGTGGTCGGCGACTCACCGGTGGTGCCGTTCAGGACCAGACCGTCGCAGCCCTCGCCGACGAGCCGGGCGGCCAGCTTGCCCGCCTCGTCCAGGTCGAGCTCGCCGTCCGGGGTGAACGGGGTGATCATCGCGCAGAGCGCGCGGCCGAAGGGACGTGCCGGGCGGGAAGGGGAAGTGCTCATCACCGAAGTCTGAGCGGTTTGCACGGTGAAGGTCCACTTAGATCTGCTTCGGCGGAAAGATCACGATCACTTAAGCATGAGGGCTCTGGCATGATCGACGGGCGCGACAGGGGGACATGGAGAACAGCACAGCATGAGCTCACACAGCACCGACGGCGGGCGCGTCGCCCTCGTCACCGGCTCGTCCTCGGGCATCGGCGCCGCCGTCGCCCGCCGCCTCGCCGAGGCCGGATACCGGGTCGTGGTCAACTCCGCCCGCTCCGTCGAGGCGGGCGAACGCCTCGCCGCCGAACTGCCCGGCGCCGTCTACCTCCAGGCGGACGTCTCCGACGAGACCCAGGCGCAGGCCCTCGTCGAGCGGGCCGTGGAGACCCTCGGCCGCCTCGACCTCCTCGTCAACTGCGCGGGCACCACCCGGTTCATCCCGCACGACGACCTCGAAGCCGCCTCGCCCGAGGTCTGGCGTCACCTCTACGACGTCAACGTCATCGGCGTCTGGCAGACCATCACCGCCGCCGTCCCGCACCTGCGGAAGACCCGTGGCGCCATCGTCAACGTCTCCTCCCAGGCCGGCGTCCGGCCCGGCGGCAGCTCCATCCCGTACGCCGTCTCCAAGGCGGCCGTCAACCACATGACGAAGCTCCTCGCCAAGACCCTCGGCCCCGACGTCCGGGTCAACGCGGTCGCGCCCGGCCTCATCGACACCCCCTGGTTCGACGGGGTCGACGGCGCCGACGCGGCCAAGGCCCATGTGGCCGACGTCGTCCCGCTGCGCCGGGTCGGCCGGGCCGAGGACATCGCCGGGGCCGTCCACGACCTGGCCCACTCCGCGTACATCACCGGCGAGGTGCTCCTCGTCGACGGCGGTGGCCACCTGCTCGGCTAGGGCCTGTCCGGCGGATCCCGTCGAGCTGGCCGGGCCGGGCTCTGAAGGTGCGGGCCGGGTACGCGGCGTCAGAGCGCGAGCTTGAAGCCCTCGTGGCTGCGCGCGTACCCCAGGGAGGCGTAGAAGCGGTGGGCGTCCGTCCGCCGCTTGCCGCTGGTCAGCTGGACCAGCGCGCAGCCGCGTTCCCGCGCGCGTGCCGAGGCCCGCTCCATCAGCTCCCGGCCGAGGCCGCCGCCGCGCCGGTCGGCCCGGATCCGGACCGCCTCGACCAGGGCCCGCTCGCCGCCGCCCTGGCCGAGCCCCGGGATGTACGTGACCTGGAGGCAGCCCAGGACCAGCTCACCGTCCGTCAGGACCAGCATCTCGTTGCGCGGATCGGCCTCGATGTCCGCGAAGGCCCGCTCGTACGCCTCTGTGACGGTGACCGAGCAGGGGTCCACGACCGTGTCCTCGTCGGCCAGGAGCGCGAGGACGGCGGGAAGTTCGGCGCGGGTCGCGGGGCGCAGGGTCAGGTCACGAAGGATCATGGCGCGAAGTCTCGCACGGGAACGGGGGTTGACCTCAACCAAGGTTGAGGGACGACGGTGGAGCGATCCGAGGAACCCCCGAGGAACAGGAGACCCTCATGAACGCCGTCGCCCACCCCGATGCCCGCCCCGACCTCCACCGCCCCGGAGTCGACGCCGTCCTCGTCAGCACCTGGAAGGTCGGCACCCCCGAGCGCCAGCGCGCGGCCGTCGACGCCATCCGCAAGGCCTGGGAGAGCAGGGAATGGCCCGACCTCGGGCTCCTCTCGTACAGCGTCTACGCCGGGACCGACGGGGACACGCTGCTGCACTACTCGCAGTGGACCGCCGAGCAGGCCTACGAGGACTTCGTCCGCACCTACCGCGACGACCGGAACGCCGAGATCGACGCCGCCGTACCCGGCATCGAGCGGGTGGAACTCCGCCGCTACGCCCCGATCCACCGGTCCGCCGTCCTCGGCGCGACGAGCACGGGGGAGCTGCCCGGGGTCGTCGTGATCGTCGAGGCCGACTTCGACGGACCCGACGCGGGACGCCGGCGGGCCTGGGTGGAGACCGTGTTCACCGCCGTCGACGAGGACGCGGCGCTGCGGCCGGGGGTCAGCGGGACCAGCGTCCAGTTCCATCTGTCCACCGACGGCGGCCGGGTCCTGAACTACGCCGAGTGGGAGAGCGAGCGGGCCCATGAGGAGTGGCTGGCCGACGACGGCCGGCTGAGCCCGGCCTGGGCACGGGTGCACCACTACCCGGGGCTCGTGGGCAGCCGGGTGAAGCGGTACACGCCCGCGCTCAGCCTGAGCGCGGGCGTGTGACACGGCCGGACGGTCCGGAGCGGCTCGTCGCCGCGCCGGACCGCCCCCGGGTGACTACGGGCGGAAGCGCACGACCTGGGGGTCGTGGTCGCTGTCCTGGTCGGCGAACTCCGCGTTGATGTGGACGCTGTCGTACTCGAAGTGGCGCACGCCGGGGCTCGTCAGGATCTGGTCGAGCACCTGGCTGTTGCCCTGGAAGACGTACGAGTAGCGCTCGCTGCGCGGCAGCGACTTCACGGCCGGGTAGAGCGCGCCGCCGTCGGTCAGCGCCTTCGTCGTCCCGGAGAACTCGAAGTCGTTGATGTCACCGACGACGAGGACGTCGGCCTGCTTCTCGACCGCGAGGAGCTGCTTCACGAAGCCGTTGACGGACTGCGCCTGGAGCAGTCGCTTCGCCTCGGAGGAGCGGACCGGCGGCTGGTGGTGCGAGACGATGGACTCGTCGCCGCCCTTCGAACCGAAGTGGTTGGCGATCACGAAGACGGTACGGCCGCGGAAGACGAACTCGCCCGCGAGCGGCTTGCGGCTGCTCTCCCAGGCGGTGTTCGCCGGGTCGATCCGGCCGGGGGAGACCGTCAGGGCGGCGTGGCCCTTGCGGCCCGTCACGCCGGTGGCGGAGGTCGCGTCGGTGGCCGCGCGGTCCGTGAAGGAGACCCGCTCGGGGTTGAAGAGGAAGACCTGACGGATATTGCCGCCGGGCTCGCCGCCGTCCTTGTTGTTCTCCGGGTCGACCGAGCGCCACTCGTACGCCGGGCCGCCGGCCGCCACGATCGCGTCCGTGAACTTCTTCACCGTCTGGTCGGCGGCGACCGTGCCGTCGTTCTTGGCGCCGTTGTTGTCCTGGATCTCCTCCAGGGCGAGGATGTCGGGCGAGGCGAGGTTGGTGACGACCGCCTTCGCGAGCGCGTCGAACTTCTCCTGCGGGTCGCTCGGGTCGAGGTTCTCCACGTTGTACGTGGCCACGGCCAGCTCGTTCCTGTGCTGCCTGTCCGTGGACTCGCGCTCCAGGCCGCGGTCGACGACCGTGCCGAGGGTGCGGGCGGTGATCGTGTAGCCGCCGAACTGGTTGAAGTCGAGCGGGCCCTCGGTGGTGCCGGTCAGCCGGTCTCCGACGTTCGCCTTGGGGAACGGCTGCTGGGCGATCGGGGTCAGCGACTGGATCTGGAGCCGGCCGGTGTTCTGCGACTCGTACGAGCCGTAGACCGTGCCGCCGCGCCGGTTGCGGTTCTCCCAGGGCTTCACCGTGACCCACAGCTCGGAGTACGGGTCGGTGGCGCCGACCACGCGCGAGGAGCCGATCCGGACGTTGGTGCCCTCCAGGGACTCGTAGTAGTCCAGGGCGTACGTGCGGGGGTTCAGGGTCAGGCCGTTGACCGAGCCCCCTGCGGCCGGGTCGCCCTCAGGGGCGTACACGCCGGGAACCGACCAGGACGAGATCGTCACCGGGGCCGGGACGGCGTTGCCCTGCGAGACCACGGTGACGACCGGCTTGGAGATCTGGGTCAGCGACTGGTTGCCGGAGTTCAGCCCGCCGGGGACGTACTCCGTGACCGTGCCGCTCAGGCTGACAGCGTCGCCGACGGCGACCGTCGGGACGGAGCTCGTGAAGACGAAGAGGCCCTCGCTGGTGGCCGGATCGGCGTCGCCCTCGGGGTCCTGGATCCAGAAGCCGCGCGAGCCGTAGGTGCGGACGCCGGTGACGATGCCCGTCACGCCGGTGACCTGCTTGCCGACGAGCGGCGAGACGCGCGTGGTGCCCTGGATGTCGTGGATGCGGACACCGGCCGCGTCCTCGGCGGCGGCGTTCGTCGAACCGGCCAGCAGGCCCGCGGCGAGGGCGGCGGCGACGACGGCGGAGACCGCGGCGGAGCGCGCGACGGTGCGGCCGGCAGATCTCGGTATGGAGGAAGGCATCAGGGGGCTCCGAGGGTACTTGGAGGAACGGCAGATGAATCTACGCGCGTCAATCTCTTTGCATCGCGCCCAACTTGTCAAGAGTCGACGGGTGTACGAAGGCTGACGGACACATGAACCGACGGACGGCCCCCCGGATGCGTCTACGCTGAGAGCCGCGCTCCGAGCCCGTCTCCGAGCCCCTTTCACGCCTTCACCCGCCACCCTTCACCCACGGACGCGTCGAGGAGACCCCCCAGATGTCAGCGGAGCACCCCACCCTTCCCCCCGTTCGGCTGCGTGCGGACGCGGAGCTGGCGCGGGACGCGCTGGCGGCCCCTCTCCTCGCGAACGCGGTACGGCTCGCCCGCTGGGCCGGACCCGACACCCGGGTCGACGCGGGCGGCGAGCTCGTCGACGAGCAACTTCCCGAGGCCGTCGAGGTCCTGGGCCTCACCGACGACGAGGACGGCGAGATCTCGGCGGGCGACGCCTGGCGCCTCGCCGTCGACACCGGCCTGGTGAACGTCGAGGACGGCGAGGAGGACGAGGCGGGTGACGCCCCCGGGCGGGCCTCGGCCGGTGACAACCTCGCGGTCGTCACGGCCGGTTCGCCCCAGGACGTCCTCGCGCTCTGGCTGGACGGCTTCGACGCGGTCTTCGCCGACGCCGTCGCCCCGGTCCTCGACGACCTGGACGAGATCGTCGGCGAGGACGGCGAGATCGACATCGAGTCGCTCGACTGGGACCCCGAGATCGAGGCCGAGTTCCTCGAGGGCGTCCTCGGCAACCTCTACCTGCTCACCGTCAGCGAGGGCGGGCCCGGTGAGGGCCCGGTGCCGCTGCCCGCGCTCGCCGCGTCGATGGTGGTCCCCGACGACATGGGCGAACCGACCGACGACGTCCTGGAGCAGGTCTCGGACGCGATGATGCGGCTCGACGAGCAGTTCCGGCTGCTCGAACCGATCGGGCTCGTCGAGTACCAGCCCGTCGACGAGGCGCTGATGGCAGAGGAGGGCGAGGAGCCCGCGCCGCCCATCGACGACGAAGACGTCACCCGGTACGGCATGGTCCGGCTCACCGAGCTCGGTCTCTACGGCGTCCGGGCCCGGATGCTGGACGCCGGCGTGGACGCCCCCGCCGTCGGCGACCTCGCCGGCAAGGGCGCCGACGCGCTGCTCGACGGGATCTCCGGCTACCCGGAGGCCGCCGCCCGCGAGGAGACCGCCGCCTGGCTGACCGGCCGCGACGCGCTCACCGCCGCCCGCGAGCTGCTGCACGCCGCGCGCGGCTCGGACGCCGGCTCGCCGCTGCGCCGCCTCCACTGCCAGCAGACGCTGTCCCTGGTGGGCGCGGAGGCGGAGCCCGCGGTACGGGAGGTCCTGGACGATGCGGAACTCGGCGGCCTCGCGCGGGTCTGGCTCGCGGAGCGGGGCGCGGCGGACGTGCCCGCGCCGCCGGAGTCGATGATCTTCTGGCTGGCGATCGACACGATCGCGGCCCAGCTCGACGCGGAAGGCGACCTGGAGGAGCTCCAGGAGCTGATCGAGGGGCTCACGGGGCGCCACAGCGGCTTCTTCGAGGCGGCCTGGCGGGTGGAGCACCCGGCGACCGCGGAGGTCCTGGAGGCGATGGGGCGTCTGCACCGCGACAAGAGCGCGGCGAAGGAGGCCCGCAAGGCGGCCTTCAAGGCCCGGTCGCGGGCGGGGTCGGGGTCGTAGCGGCGCGGAACGGACGGGGAGCCGACCGCGGGGGACCGGTGGGCCGGGCGCGCCGGGCGGGCGTGGCCGGGGCTGCCGGACGACCGTGGTCCGGGCTGCCGGACGGCCGGGGCCGCGTCGGCCGGGCGGCGGGGGTCGCGTCGGCCGGGTGGCCGTGGCCGGGGCGCCGGGCTGTGCGCCCGGCGGTGTTCCCGTGGCGTTCAGGCGGTGTTCGTTGCGGCGCGGGAGGGTGGCCCGCGACATCCGGGCCAGCACAGGGAGAACGCCACACATGCCCCTCAACCGCAGAGAGTTCACGAAGCAGTCCGCCGTCGCCGGTGCGGGCCTCGCCCTCACCGGTGTCGTCGGCGCTCTCGCCACCGCGCCCGAGGCCCTCGCCTCCGACGACCTGGAGACGTACGGAGCCGGTCACGGCCACGACCACGGTCATGGGCACGGTCACGGCCACCGGCTCGGGTACGGAGAGCTCGTCGCCGACCCCGAGGGGATGCTCGCCCTGCCCGCCGGGTTCTCGTACCGCGTCATCACCCACAGCGGTGTGACCCGGCTGGAGTCCGGCGAGTTCACGCCCTCCAACCACGACGGCACCGCCGCCTTCGCCGGACCGCGCGGCACCACGTACCTGGTCAACAACCACGAGCTCAAGGGCACCCGCGACAAGTGGGACCACCCGGTCCCGCTCACCGAGGGGCTGGTCTACGACCCGGCCGCGGCCGGCGGCTGCACGGTCGTCGAGGTGCACCGGGACGGCACCGTCGCCGAGTGGGTCGGCATCGCCGGCACCTCCACCAACTGCGCGGGCGGCAGCACCGCCTGGGGCACCTGGCTGACGGGCGAGGAGAACTCGGACCGCGCCGGCGTCAACGGCATGACCAAGGACCACGGGTACATCTTCGAGGTCGACCCGCGCGACCGCCGCGCCAACCGCGCCCCCAAGCCGGTGAAGGCCTTCGGCCGGTACGACCACGAGGCCGTCGTCATCGACCCCAAGCGCGGCCACGCCTACCTCACCGAGGACGCCTCCAACCCCAACGGGCTGCTCTTCCGCTGGGTGCCGCCGAGGGGCTTCGAGCACGGCCGCGGCAAGCTCCGTACCCTCGCCGACGACGCAGGTGTGCTCCAGGCCGCCAAGTGCATCGACTCCGCGGGCCGCTTCGTGGACGACCTCTCCCGGGCGAGCCGGATCGGCACCGTCTACGGCGTGGACTGGGTCGACGTCCCGGACCGTGACGGCCGCACCGTCTCCGTCCGCAAGCAGTTCACGGACGGCCAGGTCACCCGCGCCCGCAAGCTGGAGGGCATGTGGTGGGCCGACGGCGGCGCGTACGTCGTCTCCTCCTACGCGCGCGAGGAGAGCCCCGGCGCCGCGCACGACGGCCAGGTCTGGTTCTACGACCCCAAGCGCCGCACCGTCACCCTCAAGGTGCTGCTCGGCGTGAACGCCGCCCCGGACGTGGACGGCGCCTACGACGGCCCCGACAACATCACCGTCTCCCCGTACGGCGGGCTCGTCATCGCCGAGGACGGCGAGGGCGTCCAGCACCTCTTCGGCGCCACCGACTCGGGCCGCACCTACCCGATCGCCCGCAACGACCTCAACGGCAGCGAGTTCACCGGCGTGACCTTCTCGCCCGACGGTGACACGCTGTTCGCCAACATCCAGGACCCGGGCATCATGGTGGCGATCACCGGCCCGTGGCGCCGCCAGCCGCGCCGCTGACCCTCACCCGGCCTTCACTTCTGACCTCTGGTCAGCTCCATGGACTGACATTTAACATGTCAGTCCATGGACGCATTACGGCCCGTGGGCCGGACCCTGCTGCGCGACCGGGCCTACGAGGCGCTGCGCGAGGCCATCGTGCGCGGCGACCTCGCCCCCGGCGCTCCGCTCAAGGACGCCGACCTCGCCGACCGGCTGGGACTCTCGCGCGCACCCGTGCGCGAGGCCCTGGCCCGGCTCGGCGACGAGGGGCTCGTCGAGTCCAAGCCGCAGAGCTACACGCGGGTCACCCGGCCGGTCAGCCGGGTCGTCCGGGACGCCGCCTCGGTGGTCCGGGTGATGCACGAACTCGCCGCCAGGACCGGGGTACCCCTGCTGGGGCCGGAGGGCATCCGGGCCATGCGCGAGGCCAACGAGCGCTTCGCCGCGGCCGTCCGCGCCTCCGACGTCGAGGCCGCCCTCCACGCCGACGACGAGCTGCACCAGGTCCTCGTCGTCGCCAGCGGCAACCATGCCGCCGCCGCCACGATCGCGCGGTACACCCCCCTGATCCGCCGTGTCGAGCGGCGTCTCTTCGGCGACGCCGGGAGCTGCGGCTCGGCCGAGCTGCACGCGCGGCTCATCGACGCGTGCGCGGCGGGGGACGCGGGGGAGGCGGTACGGGTCACCACGGAGATCTGGGCGGCCCTTGAGCAGCTCGCGGACGACGCCATCGAGGTGGCGGAGGTGACGGGCATTCCGGCGCCCGGGGCCCCCACGGCCCCCACGGCGCCCGGGTCCCTCACGGCGCCCGGGTCCGCGGCTCCGTAACGAGCCTGTCCCACGTCCGTCCCGTGCCCGGCCCGCGAGGCCGTCCTCGCGTCCGGCCGCACCCGTCCCCGCGTCCAGGAACGTCGACCAGCAGCCGTCACTCACCGGGAGCCGCATTGCCGATCACCGACTTCGACCGCTACCCGCTCCTCTTCGGGCCCTCGCCGGTCCATCCCCTGGAACGGCTCACCCACCACCTCGGCGGCGCCACCCTCTGGGCCAAGCGCGAGGACTGCAACTCCGGTGTGGCGTACGGCGGGAACAAGACCCGCAAGCTGGAGTACCTGGTCGCCGACGCCCTCGCCCAGGGCTGCGACACCCTCGTCTCCATCGGCGGCGTCCAGTCCAACCACACCCGTCAGGTCGCCGCCGTCGCCGCCCGCGCCGGGCTGCGCTGCGTCCTCGTCCAGGAGAGTTGGGTCGACTGGCCCGACTCCGTCTACGACAAGGTCGGCAACATCCTGATCAGCCGCCTCGCGGGCGCCGACGTACGCCTGGTGAAGGCGGGCTTCGGGATCGGCTTCAAGGAGAGCTGGGAGCTGGCCCTGAGGGAGGTCGAGGAGAGCGGCGGGACGCCGTACGCGATCCCGGCGGGCGCCTCCGACCACCGGCTCGGCGGGCTCGGCTTCGCGAACTGGGCGTACGAGGTGGCGGAGCAGGAGCGCGATCTCGGCGTCTTCTTCGACACGGTGGTCGTCTGCTCGGTGACCGGCTCCACCCAGGCCGGCATGGTCGCGGGCTTCGCCGCGCTCGCCGAGGAGGAGGGCGGACCGGCCCGCCGGATCATCGGCGTCGACGCCTCCGCGAAGCCCGTTCCGACGCACGAGCAGATCACCCGGATCGCCCGGGACACCGCCGTCCTCCTCGGCGTCGAGCGCCCGGTGACGGCGGCCGACGTCGAGCTGGACGAGCGCTACCACGCCGGGGTGTACGGCATCCCGGACGAGGCGACGCTCGACGCGATGAGGCTCGCCGCCCGCACCGAGGGCATGATCACCGACCCCGTGTACGAGGGGAAGTCGATGGCGGGACTGATCGATCTGGTGGACCGGGGGGAGATCGGCCGGGACTCGACCGTGCTCTACGCCCACCTCGGCGGCCAGCCCGCCCTCAACGCGTACAGCGCCCTGTTCTGAACCGGGGACCCGGCCGCTCAGAGTGCCTGGGCGGCCGGCTTCACCATGCCCCGGACGGTCCGCGACTTCACGAACTCGCCCATCGCCGTCATCTCCCACTCGCCGGTGAACTGCTTGATCAGCTTGGCCATCATCACGCCGGTCTGCGGCTCGGCGGTGGTCAGGTCGAAGCGGACCAGCTCCTCGCCCGTCGCCGCGTCGATCAGCCGGCAGTAGGCCTTGGCGACCTCGGTGAACTTCTGGCCGGAGAACGAGTTCACCGTGAAGACCAGACCGGTCGCATCGGCGGGCAGCCGGCCGAGGTCGACGACGATCACCTCGTCGTCGCCCGCGCCCTCACCGGTGAGGTTGTCGCCGGAGTGCTTCACCGAGCCGTTGAGGATGGACAGCTTGCCGAAGTAGCAGCTGTCCAGGTGGTTGCGCTGTGCCCCGTACGCGATGACGGAGGCGTCCAGGTCGATGTCCTTGCCCCGGTACGCGGGCTCCCAGCCGAGGCCCATCTTGACCTGGGAGAGCAGCGGACGGCCGCCCTTGACCAGGGACACCGTCTGGTTCTTCTGGAGGCTGACCCGGCCCTTGTCGAGGTTGATCTTGCCCGAGGGGGCGGGGGCCGCGGGAGCGGACGGCGTGGCGGCCGCGATCCGGGGGTCCACCGGGGCGACGGGCGGCGCCGGCGGGACCGGGGGCGCCACCGGCGGGGCGACGGGGGCGGGCGGGGCGACGGCGGCGGGCGCGGCCGGGGCGGCGGCGGGCTCGTCGTCCACCGAGACGCCGAAGTCGGTCGCGATGCCCGCCAGGCCGTTCGCATAGCCCTGGCCGACGGCGCGGGCCTTCCACGCGCCGTTGCGCAGATAGATCTCGACGACGACGAGCGCCGTCTCGTTGGCCAGCTGCGGCGGGGTGAAGGTGGCGAGGACGGTGCCGTCGTCCGCGTTGCGAAGGGTGGCGGTGGGCTCGATGCCCTGGAAGGTCTGGCCGGCGGCGTCGGGGCTCGCGGTGACGACGATCCTCTCGATGCCGGCCGGGACGGCGCCGGTGTCCACCAGGATCGCGTCGGGGGCGGCACCGCCGCCGGAGCGGTAGGTGACACCGGGGCCGGACGGCTGGTTGTAGAAGATGAAGTCGTCGTCCGAGCGCACCTTGCCGTTGGCGCCGAGCAGCAGGCCCGAGACGTCGAGCCGCACCGGGGCGGCGACGTCCACCGCCACGCGAGCGACGGTGAGGGGGATGTTCGAGCCGGGGGTCATAGCGGTCATGCCAGGGCTAACGATCCGGGCGCCTTTGCCGTTCCCTTACCCTCGGCCGGTTCGGCCACCTTGATTACGGGGGTGGTTCCTGGCCTGCCGCTCGTTGCCGAAGCGGTACGAGCCCGTCCACCGGGCCATGACGAGCTGGGCGTCGCCCGACCCGACCTCGGCGAGGAACTTCTCCGCGCGGGCACCGCGCAGCACGCCCGCGGCCCGGCCCAGGTGGGTGAGGACCACCGAGCCGTCCCGGCGCTGTTCGTACGTGAATCCATGAGGTCGTGGCATGCCGGGCATCCTGCCGTTCCCGGTCAGATCCGTCATATGAATATTCTTTCGACCCATGGGTGCAGTGGGGGCGGAGGGGCCGGTGGAACCGGCGGGGGCGGGGGGCGCTGTGGGCACGGTCGACGGGAACTGTTTTCGGACACAGGACGTGGACGAGGCGCGCGTCGAGCTCGACGCCCGCTACTACGCGAACCGGATGGACCTCGTCGACCGTGAGCGGCGCCCCTTCGCGGCGCGCTTCGACACGGTCGTGCTCGGCCCGCTCGTCATCGGCGACCTGAGCTGCGGGGCCGATGTGCGGATGAGCTTCGGGGAGCTGGGCGCGTACCACCTGAACGCGCCGCTCAGCGGGCGGATGGAGATGCGCCAGGGCGGGGCCCCGATCGTCGCGACGGAGACCGAGGCCCTGCTGCTCGACCCGGCGGGCGACACCTTCCTCGACCGCTGGACCGGGGACTGCCGGACCCTGTCGGTGAAGGTCGGGGCGGCCGAGCTGCGCGACCGCCTGGAGGCGCTGACCGGCCGCCCGCCCCGGGGCCCGCTGGTCTTCGCGCCCGGCCTGGACATCACCCGCGGACCCGGTCTGAGCTGGGTGCGCTTCGCCCGCCAGGTCGCCGCGGAGGCGCTCGCGGGCGAGGGCCTCGCCCGGCACGAGCTGGTGGCACGCCCCTTGCAGGAGGCGCTGCTCAACGGGCTGCTCCTGGCCGCCGAGCACCCCTGGCGCGAGGCGCTCGCGCATCCGGGGGAGCCGCGGCGGCCGGCCCCGGTCAAGCGGGTGATGGACGCGGTGCGGGAGCGGCCCGAGCATCCCTTCACGACCACCGAGCTGGCCGCCCTGGCCCGGGTGAGCGTGCGCCGCCTGCAGGAGTCGTTCCGCGAGTACGTGGGGATGTCGCCGATGGCGTACGTACGGGAGGTCCGCCTCGACCGGGTCCGCGAGGAGCTGCGGGCGGCCGCGCCGGACGAGGTGGGCGTGAGCGAGGTGGCCTGGCGCTGGGGCTTCGCCCATCAGGGCCGCTTCGCGGCGCGCTACCGGGCGAAGTTCGGCGAGTCGCCGTCGGAGACCTTGCGCGGGTGCCGCTGAGGGTGTCGTCCGCACCCGCGCCGGGGGCCGTGCGCCGGTCGGCAGAGGTCCGGCGTGCGCCGGGGCGCGCAAGGGGGCGCGTAATTCGCTGACCGGCGGGGTTCCACGCTTCAACCCACCGCGCATTCCGGACAGAGGTCGCGTTCCGCGGCTCGCGATGATCTTCATCCGGGCCTACGGTGAGCAGGTCCGGCCGCCAGCGTGTGCGCCGTGACCCGGGCCCCGGCCGGCTCCCCCGTATCAGTCCGGCCGGGTCCTGCGTATCCCTCCTGCCCGCCTCCGCGGCTCCCGCCGCTCACGCCGGGACTCTCACGCGAGCCCTCCGTTGCTCATCAGCAGCTGCCCGTTGATCCACTGCCCTTCGGGCGAGCAGAGGAAGTCGACCAGGTGCGCGGTGTCCCGGGGGGTGCCGAGGCGGCCGAGCGGCGTCTGCCGCGCCAGCTCCTCCCGGAGCGGCTCCGTCATCCAGCCGGTGTCCACCGGACCCGGATTGACGACGTTGGCGGTGACCCCGAGGTGTGCGAGCTCGCGCGCGGCGGCCAGCGTGATGCGGTCGAGAGCGCCCTTGCTCGCCCCGTACGGGAGGTTCCCCACGGTGTGGTCGCTCGTCAGGGCGACGACGCGGCCGGTCCCCGGAGGGCCGGCGAAACGCCGGCCGTACTCCCGGATCAGCAGCCAGGACGCGCGCGCGTTGACCGCGAAATGACGGTCGAAGCTCTCGACGGTGGTGTCGAGGAGCCCGGAGTCGACCGACTCGCAGTGGCACATGACGAGGGCCGTGACCGGGCGCCCGAGCCGCTCCTCGGCCGTGTCGAAGACGCGCCCGGGCGCCTCGGTGTCGGCGAGGTCGGCCTCGACGGCCGTGCAGGCGGCGCCCCGCGCGGCGAGCCGCCGGGTGACGGCCGCGGCCGCGCCCCGCTCCTCGCCCCACTCCATGCGCCGGTCGTACGGGGTCCAGTACGTGAACGCGATGTCCCAGCCGGACTCCGCGAGGCGGTCGGCGATGCCCGCGCCGATGCCGACCGTACGGCCGACGCCGGTCACGAGGGCGAGCGGACGGTGGTCCATGGGGATGCTCCTGTCGTCGTTCAGTGCGGCCACCGGGGCGGGGTCACGCAGAAGTGGCCGCCCAGGTAGAGGGCGTCGGCGCTGTCCTCCGGGGGGAAGCCCTTGTCGGCGATGAGCTTCTCCGCGTAGACCTCCGAGTCGTCCCGGGGGGCGAAGCCGAGCGCCCGGGCCGAGGAGAGGTCCCACCACGCGCGCGTGTTGGCGGACGAGCCGTAGACGACCGTGTGGGCCACCTCCTCGGCGGTGAGCGCGGCGTGCAGGAGACGGGCGCAGTCGGCCGGGCTGAGCCACATCGACAGCATCCGGACCGAGGTGGGCTCGGGGAAGCAGGAGCCGATGCGGACCGAGACGGTCTCGACGCCGTGCAGGTCCCAGTAGAGCTGGGCCAGGTCCTCGCCGAAGCACTTGGACAGGCCGTAGAAGGTGTCGGGGCGGTGCGGGGTGCCGACCGGCACGAGCGGGTCGCCCTCGCGCGGCTGCCGGGTGAAGCCGACGGCGTGGTTGCTGGAGGCGAACACCACGCGCGGGACGCCCTCCTCGCGGGCGGCCTCGTAGAGGTGGTACGTCCCGGCGATGTTGGCGGCCATGATCTTGTCGAAGGTCGACTCCAGGGAGATGCCCGCCAGGTGCACGATCGCGTCGACGCCCCGGACCGCCTCGCGCAGCGCAGCGCGGTCCGCGAGGTCGGCGACGATCGCGTCCGGCGCCCCCGGCACGGGGGCGACGTCCAGGAGGCGGAGCTCGTAGCCGTACGGGGGCAGCAGCTCCCGCATCAGCGTGCCGACGCCTCCGGCGGCGCCGGTGAGCAGGACGGTGCGGGGTACGGCCATGGAGCGGATCTCCTCCGTCGAGCGGCACGCGGTGATGTCCCTCCGCGCACCCGTGGCATTCACCTGAGTGGCATTCACAACCGTGGACACGCTAGGGAGCGGCCCGACGGAGCGTCAAGAGTGTGCGACAGGGCGCGTTCTCTCCTTGACCGGCCCTTCCGCACTGTTCTAGCGTGCGAGGCGTCAGCGTTCAAGAATATGGATGACAGTCATAACTGTGCACGAGATGGCCCTGCACGACGGACTTCCCTGGGAGCGACCGTGACCACTGCCCCGCTCGCCGGCCGGCTCGACGGCCTGCTGTTCTTTCCCGTCACCGCCTTCGCGCCGGACGGCTCCGTCGACCTCGACACCTTCCGCGCCCATGTGCGCGCGGGCGTCGACGCGGGCGCCGCCGCCGTGTTCGCCTGCTGCGGCACCGGCGAATTCCACGCCCTCACCCCCGAGGAGTTCCGGGACTGCGTCGCCGCCGCCGTCGAGGAGACCGCCGGCCGCGTCCCCGTCGTCGCGGGCGCCGGCTACGGCACCGCCCTCGCCGTCCAGTACGCCCGGCTCGCCGAAGAGGCCGGCGCCGACGGGCTCCTCGCCATGCCGCCGTACCTCGTCGTCGCCGACCAGGCCGGACTGCTCCGCCACTACACCGAACTCGCCGCCGCGACCTCGCTCGACGTCATCGTCTACCAGCGCGACAACGCGATCCTCACCCCCGCCACCGCCGTCGCCCTCGCCCGTACCGACGGGATCATCGGCCTCAAGGACGGCCTCGGCGACCTCGACCTGATGCAGCGGATCGTCAGCGCCGTCCGCGCCGAGGGCCTCGACCTGCTCTACTTCAACGGCCTGCCGACCGCCGAACTCACCGGCCCCGCCTACCGGGGCATCGGCGTCACCCTCTACTCCTCCGCCGTCTTCTGCTTCGCCCCCGACATCGCCCTCGCCTTCCACCGCGCGCTCACCACCGGCGACGACACCACCGTGAACCGGCTCGTCGACGACTTCTACCGGCCGCTCGTCGAACTCCGCGCCCAGGGCCGGGGATACGCCGTCTCGCTCGTCAAGGCCGCGGTACGGCGGGGAGGCCTGGACGTGGGACACGTACGGCCGCCGCTGAGCGAGCCCGCGCCCGAGCACGTCGACGCCCTCATGCTGCTCGTCGAGCAGGGACGGGCCGCCCTGAAGGAGCTCGGCGCGTGAGCGGGGACGCGGCGGTCGCCGGGACCGCCGGGACCGGTGGCGGTGGCATGCGCGCCGGTGCCTTCGTCTACCCCTGGGACGTCGACGGCGATCCCGCCGCGCCCGGACTGCTCGCCGAGCTCGGCCTCGCGCAGGTCACCCTCGCCGCCGCCTACCACTCCACCCGGGCACTGACCCCCCGTCACCCCGCCCACCGGATCGTCACCGCCGAGCACGCCGCGGTGCTCTACCCGCCGGACCCGGACCGCTGGGCCGGCCGGCCGCTCCGCCCGTACCCGGCGGGGGAGTGGGCCCCCGGCGACGCCTTCGGGCGGGCCGCCGAGGCCCTCGCGCCCACCGGCCTCGAGGTGCACAGCTGGGTCGTGCTCGCCCACAACTCCCGGCTCGGCGCCGAACATCCGGAGACCTCCGTCGTCAACGCCTACGGCGACCGCTACCCCTGGGCGCCCTGCGTCGCCCGCCCCGAGGTCCGCGCCCTGCTCGTGGACCTGGCCGCCGAGGCCGCCGTACGGCCGGGCGCCGCCGGCACCGAGCTGGAGTCCTGCGGCTGGTACGGCCTCGCGCATCTCCACGCCCACGACAAGACCGGCGGCGTCGCCCTCGGCGAGCGCGAGCAGTACCTGATGTCGCTCTGCTTCTGCCCCTCCTGCCGGGAGGGGTACGGAGGCGAGGGCGCCGATCCCGACGAGCTGGCCGCCGCCGTGCGGGGCGCCCTTGAGCCGGTATGGGCCGGATCGGGTCCGCCGGGCGGGCTCGGCGCCCTGGAGGCCGCGGCCGGGACCTGGCGCGCCGGGACCGCCCGCACCTTCCAGGAGGCCGCCGTGGCCGCCGTACGGGCCGCGGCCCCGCCCGGCTTCCGGGTCCTGCTGCACGCCGACCCCGCCCCGTACCGCTGCGGCGCCGACACCGGCACCGACCCGGCGCACGTCCTCGGTCTCGCGGACGGGGTGGTCGCCCGGCCGCACCGGGTCGCGGAATTCGCGGCCCACGCGCGCGTGGACACCGTCCTCGCGGCGAACCTGTCCGTCGTCACCGGCATGGGCGGCGCGCCCGACCGGCTGGCCGACGCGGCCGAGCGGGCCCGCGAGGCGGGCGCCACCGAACTGCGGCTCTACCACGCAGGGCTGGCCCCGGACGAGGACCTGGCCGCCGTCCGGACGGCCCTGCGGAAGCTGGGCCAGAGACTCCCGGGGCGCCGGGCGGGTGTCCTGCCGATCGGGCCGGACACCCCTCGGGGCACCCTCTAGGGCGCCGGCTCCGGCTCCCCCGGGGCCGCCGCCAGCAGGCGGGCGGCGGAGGCGCGGGTGTCCGCGACGTGGGTGCGGGCCAGCGCCTCCGCGCCGTCCTCGTCGCGGTCGCGGACGGCCTCGTAGAGCCGCTCGTGGGCCCCGCACATCGGCTCGCCGTCCGACTGCGCCGAGGTGAGCCGGAAGAGCCGCCGCAGCCGGGAGTCGAGCGGGGCCATCAGGTCCACCAGGAGCGGGTTGCCGGAGAGTTCGACGATCTGCCGGTGGAAGTCGGCGTTGAGGGAGACGGCCTCGCGGAGCCGTCCGGACTCCGCCGCCTTCCTGGCCCGCGCCAACAGCCGCTCCAGGTCCCGCAGCTGAGCGGGGGTGGCGTGCCGGGCGGCGAGCCGCGCGGCCAGGCCCTCCAGGTTCTCCCGTACGTCGAAGAGGTACTCGGCGTCCGCCGGGCCGAAGTCCGCCACCACCGAGCCCCGGCGCGGCTGCACCGAGAGGAAGCCCTCCGACTCCAGACGCTGCATCGCCTCGCGCACCGGCACCCGGGAGACCCGCAGCTCGTCGGCGATCTCGCGCTCCACGAGCCGCATGCCCGCCGGGTACTCGGCCTCGATGATCCGCTCGCGCAGCTCCACATAGACCCGCTCCCGCAGGGACTGGTGGCTGTCCCCGATGGCGGTGCCGCGGGCGGCGGGGCGGTGGACGGTCATGGGGGCGGCTCCAGTCGGGTGGATGTCGTGCTCCTTCGATCTTCGCAGACCCGTTCCCGGGGGAACCGTCCGCCCCGGCCCGGGAAACTCGGCCCCCGCAAACCGTTGCCTGGTATTCGGTATACCAGCTACCTTGGCGCCGCACCGCGCTCACCAGGGGAGATTTGGCCATGGCCCCCTTCGAGCCGTACGGAATCCGCGAAGGAGAAGCCATGAGCGAGGCCCCGGCCCCGCCGCCCACCGCAACCGACGAGCCCACCACGCTCGTCCGCAGCACGCTCCCCGACGGCCGCACTGCCGACGTCCACCTCCGCGACGGCCGCGTCCACGCGGTCGAGGACCACGTCCCCGGCCGCCCCGTCCCGCCCGGCGCCCTCGACCTCGCCGGTGCGCTGCTGCTGCCCGCCCTCGTCGACGGGCACGCCCACCTCGACAAGACCCTCCTCGGCGCGCCCTGGCGTCCGCACCGCGCCACCGCCACCCTGCGCGAGCAGATCGCCGCCGAACGCGCGTCCCGCCGCACCGAGCAGGTGTCCGTCGCCGAGCGGGCCGCCGCGCTCGCCTGCCGGATGGTCTCCCTCGGCACCGGTCACGTCCGCTCCCACGTCGACGTCGACCCCGACACCGGCCTCGACCATCTGCACGCCGTCCTCGCCGTGCGGGAGAACTTCCGCGACCGGCTCGGGATCCAGCTCGTCGCCTTCCCGCAGAGCGGGGTCGTCACCGCGCCCGGCGTCGTCGACCTCCTCGACGCGGCCCTCGCCGACGGCGCCGACCTGATCGGCGGCCTCGACCCGGTCGGGTTCGACGGCGACGCCGACGGCCAGCTCGACACCGTCTTCGGCCTCGCCCAGCGCCACGGCAAGGGCATCGACCTGCACCTCCACGACGGCGGCGAGACCGGCACCGCCCAGCTGCGGGACATCGCGGCCCGCACCGCCGCGCTCGGCCTCGGCGGCAAGGTCGCCGTCAGCCACGCGTACGCCCTCGGCGACGTCGACGACGCCGAACTCGACCGCACCTGCGCGGCCCTGGCCGCCGCCGGGGTCGCCATCATGACCAACGGCCCCAGCGGCCCCGTGCCCCCCGTCCTGAGGCTGCGCGAGCAGGGCGTCCGGGTCTTCGCGGGCTCCGACAACATCCGCGACACCTGGTGGCCGTACGGCACCGCCGACATGCTCGAACGCGCCACGGTCATCGGCCTCAGGGCCGGACTCATGACCGACGCCGAACTGGGCGCCGCCGCCTCCCTCGTCACGGACGAGGCCGCCGCCGCGCTCGGTCTCACCGGGTACGGCCTCACCCCGGGCAGCCGCGCCGACCTGGTCGCGATCGCCGCGGGCTCCGTCGCCGAGGCCGTCGCCTCCCACCCGCGCCGCCTGCTCGTGCTGCACGGCGGCCGGGTCGTCGGACCCTTCGCGGACGACACCTACCCCGCACTCGTACCGGCCGCCGGAGGAGCGAGATGAGCACCGGAACCACCCCTCGTACGCCCCGGGCGGCGACGCCGGAGACGGGGAAGCCGGAGACGGGGGAGCAGGAGGCGGGGAAGCAGGAGGCGGGGAAGCTCGCCTCCGGCCGGATCGGCACCTTCGACCTCGTCTTCTTCGTCGTGGCCGCCGCCGCGCCGCTCACCGTGCTCGCCGGGGTCGCGCCCTTCGCCATCGGCATCGGCGGCCCCGGGGCCCCGCTCGCGTACCTGGTCTCCGGGGCGCTGCTTGCGCTCTTCGCCGCCGGATTCACGGCGATGAGCCTGCACGTCCGCAACGCCGGGGCCTTCTACGCGTACGTGGCCCGCGGTCTCGGCCGCACCCTCGGCGTCGGCACCGCGTACGTCGCCGTCGTCTCGTACAACCTCATCACGCCCGGAGTCGCCGCGGCCTTCGGCTACTTCGCCGCCGGGTCGATCCACGACTCCACGGGCGTCGACGTGCCGTGGTGGCTGCTCTCCGGGGTCTGCGTCCTCGCCGTCGGCGTGCTCGGCTGGCTGAAGGTCACGCTCAGCGCCAAGGTCCTCGGCATCGCCCTGGTCCTGGAGGTCCTGTCGCTCGTCGTCATGGACGGCGGCATCATCGGCGAGCGCGGCACGGCAGCCCTCGACACCGCGTCCTTCGCGCCCTCGACACTCGCCGCCGGCGGGGTCGCGGGCATGTTCGTCCTGGTCATCGGCGCCTTCACCGGCTTCGAGGCGACCGCGATCTTCGCCGAGGAGGTGCGCGAGCCGCGCAGGACCGTGCCCCGCGCCACCTTCATCGCGATCGGTTTCCTCGCGGTCTTCTACTCCGTGGGCTGCTGGCTGATCATGGGCGCCTTCGGCACCGACAAGGCCGTGGAACTGGCCCGCGCGGCCGATGGACCGGAACTGACCTTCCGGGCGGCCGAGTTGTACGCCGGACCCTGGCTGGCGGACGCCATGCACGGGCTCATCGTCGTCAGCGCCTTCGCCGCGACCCTCGCCTTCCACAACGCCGCCGCCCGCTATCTGTACGCCCTCGGCCGCGAGGGCCTGCTGCCCCGCCGGCTCGGCGCGGTCTCCGGCAGGCACGGCTCGCCCGGCGGGGCCGTCGTCGCCCAGACCGCCTTCAACCTGGCGATCGTCGGCGCCGGAGCGCTCCTCGCCGCCGACCCGTACGGCGAGGTCTTCCTCTGGACCAACAGCGTCGGCGTCCTCGGCATCATGGGCATGCAGGCCCTCGCCGCGCTGTCCGTCTGGGCCTACTTCCGCCGCGACCGCCACGGCCTCTCGGCGGCCCGGGTGGTCTGGGCCCCGCTCGTCTCCTGCGCGGGCCTCGCGGTCCTCACCGTCCTCGCGGTGGTCCACTTCGACCTCCTGACGGGCCGCACGGGCGCCGTGAACACGGCCCTCCTCGTCCCGCTCCCCGTGGTCCTGGTGGCCGGCCTCCTGGTCGCGCTCCGCATCCGGCGCACGGACCCGGAGCGGTACGCCTCCCTGACGACGGTGGACGTGGAACGCGACTGATCCGGTACGGGGGCGGGGCCGTGCCCCGCCCCCGTACCGCCCGGTCGTCCGCATCCGGTCGTCAGACCAGGCGCCCGTCCCTCGCCACGACCCGGCCCGCCCGGACCACCAGGTCGCGGCGGGGGAGGTCCACGACCACCTGGGGGAGGCACTCGCCGTCGACGAGCATGAAGTCCGCCGGGGAACCCGGCCGGAGGTCCGCCCTCGGGAGGCCGAGGAGGGCCGCGCCGCCGTCGGCCGCCAGCCGGAAGCATGCCTCGAGATCCTCGTCGAGCCGCAGGTCCAGGGCCCAGGCCGCGAGCCAGGCGCGGTGCAGCATGTCCGCGTTGCCGAACGGGCTCCAGTTGTCCCTGACCCCGTCCGAGCCCAGCCCGACCCGTACTCCGCGCTCGGCGAGCCGCCGGAACGGCAGGATCGTCGTCACCGAGAGGGCGACCGTCGTGAGGGCGATGTCCGCCTCCGCGAGGAGGTCCGCCGTATCGTCGAGTTCACGGCCCGACAGACCGGCCACCGCGAAGGCGTGCGCCACGCTCACCCGGCCCTGGAGCCCCAGCGCGCGCGTGCGGGCCGCGATGTCCCGCAGCGGGGCCAGGCCCTGCTCGCCCCGGTCGTGCAGATGGATGTCGAGACCCAGGCCGTGCTTCTCCGCGAGCGCGAAGACGGTGCCGAGCTGGTCGCCCCCGGCCGCCTCGCCCGCCGCGTCGAAGCCCGCCGGGTCGATGCCGCCGACGTGCGTCACCAGACCGCTCGCCGCCGCCTCCGCGAGCAGCTCGGCCACCCCCGGCGTACGGACCACGCCGTGCTGCGGGAAGGCGACCAGCTCCACGTCCACGATCCCGGCCAGCTTCGCCGCCGCCTCGGCCACCCCCTCGATCCCGGAGAGGCCGTAGGCGGGAGCCACGTCCGCGTGGGCGCGCATCGCGCGCGTGCCCTGGGCCGCCGCGTGCGACATCAGCCGCAGCGCCCGCTCGCCCACCGGCGCCGGCAGCGCGCGGGCGAGCTCCACGTCCCCGGCGACGTACTCGGCGATGCCGTCCGCCGGGCGCCTGCCGCGCCAGGGCTCGCCCCAGGACGTCTTGTCGGGGTGGATGTGCGCGTCGACCAGGGTCGGCAGCGCGAGCCGCCCGCCGCCGTCGACCCGCTCGACGACGGCGCCCTCCGGGACCTCCGGCACCAGCACGCCGTCCACGGCGATCAGGTCGCCGGCCGGGCCGCCGAAGGGCCGTACGTCGTGGAACAGGGTCGCGGTGCGGGGCGGCGGCGGGGTCACGGGAGTCTCCTCGGAGCGGTCGGCGGTACGGAAAGCGGTGCCGCGATCTGGTATACCACGGAGCTCCCAGGGGCCCCCGGGCCCTGCCCCCGGCCCGCCCTCGCGCCATCCCTGGCCCTCCCTCTGTTCCACCCCGGCCCCTCCCTCTGCTCCACCCCCCCCGCTCCACCCCGGCCCCGTCCCCTGCTCCACCCTCCGCTCCACCCCGGCCCCGTCCCCGCTCCACCCGCGCCCTGCCCCTCACCAGGCCAGATCCTCCAGCGCGTCCAGATCCGGCACCGCCGTCACGACCGGTTCCGCGTCGTCCGCGCCCACCCGCAGCTCCGCCCAGATCGTCTTGCCGCGCCGGCCGTAGCGGGTGCCCCAGCGGTCCGCGTACTGCGCCACCAGATACAGCCCGCGCCCGCCCTCGTCCGTCGCCGCCGCGTGCCGCAGATGCGGCGAGGTGCTGCTGCCGTCCGACACCTCGCAGATCAGCGTCCGGTCGTGGAGCAGCCGTACCCGGACCGGGTCGGCCCCGTACCGCACCGCGTTCGTGATCAGTTCGCTGAGGACCAGCTCCGCTGTGAACGCGAGCCCGTCGAGCCCCCACTCCGACAGCTTCGCCGCCGCCGCGTTCCGTACCGGCGAGACCGCCGACGGGTCGCGCGCCACCTCCCACTCCGCGATCCGCTCGCGGTCGAGCAGCCGGGTGCGGGCCACGAGGAGAGCGATGTCGTCGCGCGGCGTGGGCGAGAGGAGGGTCGCGAGGACGTCCGCGCAGGTCTGCTCCGGGCTGCGGTCCGGGCGGGCGAGGGCGGACCGCAGCAGGCCGAGACCCGTGTCGAGGTCCCGCCCCCGGTCCTCCAGGAGCCCGTCAGTGAAGAGCACCAGCTTGCTGCCCTCCGGCAGCAGCAGCTCCGTCGCCTCGAACGGCACATCGCCCAGACCAAGACCCAGCGGCAGCCCCGGCGCCAGCTCGGGGAAGTCCACCCGCCCGTCCGGAGCCACCAGGGCCGGTCCGGGATGGCCCGCGCTCGCCACCGTGCACACCCCCGACGCCGGGTCGTAGATCGCGTACAGGCAGGTCGCGC
The DNA here is from genome assembly GCF_014451325.2 of Streptomyces sp. CB02980. Lineage (GTDB taxonomy): Bacteria > Actinomycetota > Actinomycetes > Streptomycetales > Streptomycetaceae > Streptomyces. Next base: position 240,580 of record NZ_JACSCH020000009.1, read on the forward strand.
CGGTGATGCCCTCCTCCCGCCGGCGCTCCTCGCCGTCCGGCCCCTCCGACTCCCGGTCGTCGATCCGGCCCGTCAGCTCGTCGAGATGCCCGAGCAGCTCGTCCGGGGGCACGTCGAGGGTCGAGAAATTGTGCACCGCCGTCCGCAGCCGCCCCATGGTGGCCGCCGCGTGCAGTCCGTGCCCGACGACGTCCCCGACGACGAGCGCCACCCGCGCGCCCGGCAGCGGGATCACGTCGAACCAGTCGCCGCCCACCCCCGCCTTCGCCGGGAGATAGCGGTACGACACGTCCACCGCGCTCTGCAACGGCAGCACCCGGGGCAGCAGGCTCCGCTGGAGCGTCACCGCCATCGCGTGCTCCCGGGTGAACCGGCGCGCGTTGTCGATGGCGACCGCCGCCCGCGCCGCCAGCTCCTCCGCGAACGACAGGTCCTCCTCGCCGAACGGCTCGGGCGTGTCCGCGCGCCAGAAGTTGGCCATCCCCAGGACCACCCCACGGGCCAGCAGCGGCACCGTGAGCAGCGAGTGCATGCCGTAGGCGAGAGCCTGCGCCGCCCCCTCCGGGTCCTGCTCCCGCCAGCCCTCCGCCGAGGCCAGCTCCGCCTGCGCCACCGCGTGCCCCGCGTTCAGGGCCGTCGCCATCGGGGTGCTGCGGACGTCGAACCGAATGGTGTCCCCGACCGGCTGGAGCGGCTGGTCGGGCCGCAGCCCGCTCAGCGCCGTCCGCCGCATCTCCGTGGTCGCCGGCGAGGACGAGGGCGGCTCCTCGCCGCGCAGCACCGGTTCGAGCAGCTCCACCGTCGCGAAGTCCGCGAACCGCGGCACCGCGACCTCCGCCAGCTCCTCCGCCGTCCGTACGACCTCCAGGGTCGTCCCGATCCGTACCCCCGCCTCGTAGAGCAGCTGGAGCCGGCCGCGGGCCACCGCCGCCCGGCCGCTCAGGGCGGCCAGCTCGGTGGTGTCCCGCATCGTCATCACGCAGCCGGACTCCCGTCCGGCCGGGAGCGTGGGCCGTACGCTCACCGCGAGGAGACGGTCGCCCGCCCGGTGCACCTCGTCCGTCGCCGACCGGCCCGACTCCAGGAGCTCGACCGTCCGGGCATCGAGTCCGAGCTCCGAGACGTGCCGCCGCTCCATGTCCGGCGTGAGGCCGAGCAGACGGCGCGCCTCGTCGTTGGCGAGCAGCAGCCGGCGGTCCGGGCCCACGATCAGCACGCCTTCGCGCACCGCGTGCAGGACCGCCTCGTGGTGCTCCTTCATCCGGGTCATCTCGGTCGGGCCGAGACCGTGCGTCTGCCGCCGCAGCCGCCGGCTCACCAGGGCGGCCCCGCCCACGGCGAGCACGAGCGCGCCGCCCGCGGCGCCGATGAGCAGCGGCAGCCGGTCCCGCACCGCGTCCGTGATGTTCTCCACCTCGACGCCGCTGGTGACCATGCCGACGATCCGGCCCTGGTCGGTCACGACGGGGACCACGGCCCGTACGGCGTCGTTGGGAGCGCCCCGGAACAGCTCCGTGTAGGACTCGCCGTCCACCACCGCCCGGCTGAGGTCGCCGGTCGCCCTGCGGCCGATCAGCTCCGGGTCCGAGTCGGTGTAGCGCACGCCGTCCCGGCTCAGGACGGCGATGAAGTCCACGCCCGTCGCCCGCCGGGTCTCCTCCGCCCGTTTCTGGAGCACGACCGTCGGATCGGGCGAGGCGAGCGCCGCGTCGACGCCGGGCGCCTTCGCGAAGGCCTCCGCGACCGCGAGCGAGCGGACCTCGGCGTCCCGCTGGGTGTCGCTGCGCGCCTGGTAGAACGTCACGAACACGGCCGCCGCGATCACCAGGAGCGCGATCAGCGCCTCCAGGGCGAACACCTGCCCGGCCACGCTCCGCAGCCCCGTCCCGCGCTCACCGGGGCGCTTCCCCCGCGCCCCGGCACCCTTCCCGCCTGCCCCGTCCCGGGCCGTCATCCCGTGCTCCGGGCGATGAGCAGCGCCACGTCGTCCGCCGCGCCGGGCCGGCGCAGTGCCCGGAGGAGTTCGTCGCAGGTCTCCTCGAGGGGCCCGCGCATGTCGTCGAGGAGGCCCACGAGCAGCGCGAGCCGCTCGTCGATCGCGTCGTGGCGGGTCTCGATCAGACCGTCCGTGTAGAGCACGAGCCGGTCCCCCGGCCGGAAGGGCACCCGGGTCGTACGGAACGTGCCGCCGCCCACCCCCAGGGGCACCCCCGGCGGTACGGTCACCAGCTCGGCCGGGCCGTCCGCCGGGACCCGTACCGGCGGCAGGTGCCCGGCGTTCGAGATCCGGCACCGGCCGAGGGCCGGGTCGTACACGGCGAAGAGACAGGTCGCGATGTAGTGCTCCAGGCCCGCCGTGATCCGGTCCAGATGCCGAAGGACCTGGGCGGGCGGGAGATCGAGGTCGGCGAACGCGCAGGTGGCGGTCCGCAGCCGGCCCATCGTCGCCGCCGCGTCGATCCCGCTCCCCATCACGTCCCCGACCACCAGCGCCGTCTTGTCGTCGGGCAGCGGGATCACGTCGTACCAGTCGCCCCCGACCTCGCTCGACGCCTGCGCGGGCTGGTAGCGGGCCGCGACCTCCAGACCCGCCCGATCCGGCGGCACGCCCGGCAGCAGGCTGCGCTGGAGCGTCACCGCCGAGTTCCGCACGCTCTGGTACCAGCGCGCGTTGTCGATGCTCACCGCCGCGCGGGCCGCGAGTTCCGTCGCGAGCAGCACGTCGTCCCCGTCGAAGGGCAGCCGGTTGCGGTCCCGCTTGAGGTCGAGCGCGCCGAGCACCTCGCCGCGCGCGATCAGCGGCACCGCCAGATACGAGTGCACCCCCGCCCGGGCGAGCAGCTCCGCCGCCTCGGGGTTCCGCGCGATCCGGGACAGGTCGCCGGGGCCGATGTGCTCCACCAGGACGGGCAGCCCGGTGTGCACACACCGGGTGACGAGCCGGTCGGCCCCGTACATGGTGATCGCCCCGGGCGGGTCCGCCGCCGGCAGGGCCTCCGTCCGGCCCGCGGCCTTGACCGCCAGCGCCCGGAACAGTTCGGGCCCCTCCTCCGGCGCGCCGGGTCTGCGCAGGGCGAGGACGGAGTCGAGGACGTCGACGGCGGCGATGTCGGCGAGCTCCGGCACCACCACGGAGGCGAGCTCGTCGGCCGTCTTCTCCACCTCCAGGGTGGTGCCGACCCGGGCCGAGGCGTCGGCGATGAGGGCGAGCCGCCGCCGGGACCGGTCGGCGTCCGCGTCCGCCCGCATCCGCTCGGTCACGTCGATCACGGAGGCGGCGACCCCCAGGATCCGGTTCTCCGGCCCTTCCAGGCGGTAGAAGGACAGCGACCAGGCGTGATCGTGGTCCGGGTCGGCCGGGGTCCGTCCGACGGTGGGATGGTCGAGCAGCGGTGTGCCCGTCGCCAGGACGGAGCGCAGCGCCGCCTCGAGGGTCGGGGCGTCGACCTCGGGCACCATCTCGCCGATCCGCCGTCCCAGGTGCAGCGCGGCCGGGATCCCGTTGATGCGTTCCAGGGCCGGGTTCACCAGGACGTAGCGCAGCTCGGTGTCCAGGACGGCGAGGCCGATCGGGGACTGGGACACCAGCCGGTCGGAGAGCGCGAGCTCGGCCTCGACCCGTTCGACGGCGGAGCGGTCGGCGGCGATCCCGAGCGCGTACAGACCCCCCAGGTCGTCGGTGAGCCGCATGTTGCGGAACTCCACGTTCCGAACGCTGCCGTCCTTGTGCCGCACGGGGAAGACGCCCGCCCAGGTCGTGCCCTCGCGCAGCACCTCGCCGAAGAGGCGCTTCGCCTCCTCCCGGTGGTCCGTGCCGACGACCAGCCGGGCCATGTACTGGCCCAGGGCCTCGTCGGCGCGGAAGCCGAAGAGGTCCTCGGCCTGCGGGCTCCAGAGCACGATCCGGCCGTGCGCGTCGATGACGACGGCGGCGACCCCCAGTACGTCGAGGAGGCCCTTGCCGTCCAGGGGCACCCCGACCCGCCCCGTCGTCCCCGGGAAGGAACCGGCCGTCACACTGCCCTCCTCCCGCCGCGCCGCGCTTTCTTCCATGCTCGCCGCCCACCGGTCGCCCCGCACCGCGAGCGCCGCGGGGGTGCCCGGCCCGACCGGACGGGACACCCCCGCGGGGCGGAGACGGAGCCGTCAGCCGGCCGGGACGGACGCGTCCCCGGCACTCGGCTCCCGGTCGCGCCCGCGCCGCCCCCGTACCGCGACCGCCGCCGCCCATCCCGTCCCCGCGAGCGCGAGCAGCGGCAGCAGGACGCGGACGTCGACCAGGGCGACCAGACCGGCGCCGAGGGCGAGGGCCAGCGCGTTCGGGGCCATGACCAGGGTGTGCGCGGTGGCCGCCACCCGGCCCACCGCCTCCGCGGGCGCCTCCCGCTGCACGGCCGTCACCACCGCCACGAGCACCCACGGCATCCCCAGGCCGATGGCCGCGCTCGCCGCCAGGGCCGTCGCCTCGTACGGCAGCGCCCGTACGCCCACCGCCACCGCGAACAGGGCGAGACCGGCGGCGGCGAGCGCCCGCTCGGGGATCCTGCGCAGCAGCGGGCCGGTGACCAGCCCCGCGAGGACCGAGCCCACGCCCTGCACCGCGTAGAGCACACCGGCGTACGCGGGGGCGTGCCCGAGCCCCCGGTCGACGACCGCGTAGATCGCGGCCCCGTTCACCCCGGCGAGCAGCATCGTGAACGCGCCCGTCGCGACCAGTGGCCGCAGGACCGGCGAGGCGAAGAGCAGCCGGGCGCCCTCGGTGGTCTCCCGCCACCAGTGCCGGGACTCCGGCCGTGCCGGGCGCTCCTCCCGTACGGGGATCAGCGCGAAGAGGCCGGCCGCGAGCGCGAAGCTCGCCGCGTCGAGCAGCGCGACGGTCCCGCCGCCGTACGCGGCGAAGAGACCCGCCGCCGCGAGCGGGGCGATCAGCTTCGTCGACTCGTTCGCGGTCATCCGCAGCCCGTTGAAGGTGCCGAGCCGCTTCTCGTCCATGACGGTTCCGACCAGGGCCTGCTCCGCCGCCTCGTGGACGGCGCCCTGCGCCCCGTACACGACCAGGACGGCGAAGAGCAGCCACACCCGGTCGGCCGAGTCCACCCACAGGAGGACCGGGAGGAGCGCGGCCATCGCCAGGTCGAGGACGATCAGGAGCGGCCGCCGCCGCACCCGGTCCGCGAGCGTGCCGAGCAGCGGCCCGAGGAGAACGGGCGCCCAGAGGGCGAAGGCGGCCAGGGCCGCGAGACTGTCGGAGCCCGTCAGAGATTTGACCCAGATCCCGGAGACCAGCCACATCGCCGTCGTACCGAATCCGGACACGACGACACCTGTCAGATACCAGCGCATGGCCACAGGCTGGTCTCTGAGGTGGCCCCGGGGGATCGGGCATCCTCCCTAGGAGGTCGGGGAGGTGCCCACCTTCCCCCTCAGGGGCCGGGCGTCACGCGCCGGCCCCCTGCTCCTCGTACGGAGGCTCCGCGTGCGCCTTCTCGTACCGCAGGGCGAGCCCCGTCACCACCGCGCCCAGGCCCTCCCACAGGCCCACGCCCAGGAATCCGGCCGGGGCGCGGCCGCTGACGACCGCGAGGGTGAAGACCGCGCAGGTGAGGAGCCGGAAGGGGACCGTCCAGCGGAAGAACGGCTTCCAGTCGGCGAGCGCGGCAAGGACGTAGTAGACGCCCATGTTGAGCGCGGCCATCGAGGAGGCGGTGAGGAAGACGAGCGTGTGGTCGCCGTCCGCGCGCTCGCCGTCGGGCACCGGCTCGAAGCCCATCACCGTGAGCAGCGCGTCCGGTACGACCAGGCCCACCACGCCCAGTACGGCGGCGAGCACGCCGAAGACCGCGATCGTCCAGCCGGACAGGGAACGGGGCAGGCGCACGGCGGTCCTCCGCGAGGTAGTGCAGGATCAGCGGTTCGGTGAACGAGCTTCGAATGCGTGCTCGGTCGCGAGCGTGACCCTGCATATCGCGTGACGGGCCCCGACGGCCAATCGGGGCCCGGCTCACGTCACTTCACGGCTCCTGCTCCCGTCATTTCTCGGCGCCCGCCCAGGTCGCCTCACCGCTCCCGCCCAGGTCGCCTCACGGCTCCCGGCCGTCTCATTTCAGTGCCGCCGCCATCATCTTCTGCGCCACCGGGGCCGCCAGCCCGTTGCCGCTGACCTCGGAGCGGGCCGCGCCCGAGTCCTCGATCAGCACCGCGACGGCCACCTGCTTCCCGGTCGAGGGGTCCTTCGCGTACGAGGTGAACCAGGCGTACGGCGTCTTGCTGTTGTTCTCACCGTGCTGTGCGGTACCCGTCTTGCCGCCGACCTCGGCCCCACTGACGGCCGCGTTGGTGCCGGTGCCCTCCTCGACCACGGTCCGCATCGCGCTGCGCAGCTGCTCGGCCGTCGACGAGGAGACGATCCGCTCGCTGTCGCCGTCCTTGAAGGTCGTGAGCGGGTCGCCGTCGGAGTCGACGACCTCCGACACCACGTGCGGCGCGGCCAGCAGACCGTCGTTGGCGATCGCCGCCGACACCATCGCCATCTGCAGCGGGGTGGCGGTCACGTCGAACTGGCCGATGCCGGTCAGCGCCGTCTGCGCCTTGTCCATGCCGGACGGGTAGACGCTCGCGTAGGCGCGGACCGGGACGTCGAGCTCGGCGTCGTTGAAGCCGAACTTCTCCGCCATCGCCTTCACCTTGTCCTGCCCCAGGTCGGCCGCCATCTTGGCGAAGACGTTGTTGCAGGAGTAGCGGAGCGCGGTGCGGATCGTCGCGTTCTCGCAGGGCGCGGACGCGTTCTCGTTCTTCAGCACGGTCCGGGTGTTCGGCAGGGTGTACGGGTCGGGGCTCTCCGTCGCCGTGTCCACCGAGCCGTACAGACCGTCCTCCAGGGCCGCCGCGGCGACGACCAGCTTGAAGGTGGAGCCGGGCGGCAGCGGCTGGCGCAGCGCCCGGTTGACCAGCGGCTTGTCCTCGTCGGTGGTCAGTGCCTTCCACGCGTCGCCGTCCGTGGTCCCGGAGATCTTCGACGGGTCGTAGGACGGGGTCGAGACCATCGCGAGGATGCGGCCGGTGGCCGGGTCGACGGCGACGGCCGCGCCCTTGGTGTCCCCGAGTGCCCGGTAGGCGGCCTTCTGCACGTCCGGGTCGATCGTGGTGACGACCGTGCCCGGCTGCTGCTGCTTGCGGGTGAGGGCGTCGAGCGGGTTCTTCAGCCGGTCGTCGGTGCCGTCGAGGACGTCCGAGTAGATGCCCTCCAGCTGGGTGGCGCCGTACGCCTGTGAGCTGTAACCGGTCACCGCCGCGTACAGCTCGCCGTCCGTGTACGTACGGCGGTACTCGAGGTCCGTTCCCTCCGTCTTCTTCGAGCCGGTGACCGGCGAACCGGCCACGACGATGTTCCCGAGCGGCTGCGCGTACTGCGCGATCGTCTTCCGCCGGTTCTTCTTGTCGTCCGCGAGCGCCTTCCCCTCGTACGCCTGCACCCAGGTGGCCCGGCCCAGCAGGGCGAGCACCAGGAGCAGCACGAAGACCGAGGTGCGCCTGATCGTCTTGTTCATCGCACTTGTGGGGACGAACGGCTCGGTGGGGGACGTTCCGGATGTGGCCGGTTTCTCAGCGAACCTTCATGCGGGGCGGGCGTCGGTGTGGCCGCCGTCACCCGGCGTACGAGACGCGCCGGCCGCCGTCACCCTGCCGCACAAGATGCGCCGGCCGCCGTCACCCCGCCGTACGAGCCGGGCGTCCGGGCGCTCGCCGTCATCCCGTCCGCACGAACCCCGACTCGTACGCCAGGATCACCGCCTGCGTGCGGTCGCGGGCGCCCGACTTCGCCAGGACCGATGCCACGTGCGTCTTGACCGTGGCCGCGCCGACGCCCATCCGGCCCGCGATCTCCGCGTTCGTGAGGCCCGTCGCCACCAGGCGCAGCACCTCCGCCTCCCGCTCGGTGAGCCGCGCCACCCAGGGTGGTGCCACCGGCGGGCGGTTGCGGGCGTGCTCGGCGGCCAGCCCGCGTACCGCCGCCGGGTAGAGCAGCGAGTCGCTCCGGGCGACCAGCCGGACCGCGCTCACCAGCTCCTCCGCCGCCGCCCGCTTGAGGAGGAAGCCGGCCGCGCCGACGCGCAGCGCGTCGTACACGTACGCGTCGTTCTCGAAGGTGGTCACCACCACGATCCGGGGCGGCTCCGTCATCCCCGCGAGGATCTGCTCGGTGGCCCGGATGCCGTCGATCTCCGGCATCCGTACGTCCATGAGGACGACGTCCGGCCGCTCGGCCCGCACCACCGACACCGCCTCGGCGCCGGTGGCCGCCTCGCCGACGACCTCCAGGTCCGGCTCCGCGTCGAGGATGACCCGCAGGGCCGTCCGCACCATCCGCTCGTCGTCGGCGAGCACGATCCTGACGGGGGCGCTCATCGGGGGATCCTGACCACGAGGCGCCAGACGCCGTCCGCCGGACCGGCCGCAGCGGTGCCGCCGAGCAGCCGGGCGCGTTCGCCGATGCCGCGCAGGCCGCGACCGCCGTTCGGGCGGACGGCCGGCGGCCGCGCGGGCAGGGGGTTCTCCATGGTGATCTCCAACTCCTCGGTTCGGGCGTCGAGCCGTACGGCCACGGGCTCCCCGCCCGCGTGCCGGGCCGCGTTCGTCAGCCCTTCCTGAACGATCCGGTACGCCTCCCGGGACAGCGCCTCCGGTACGGGGGCGAGGTCGCCGGACACGGTCAGTGCCACCTTCGGTCCCGCGCCCCGCACCAGGGCGTCCAGGGCGTCGAGCCCCGGCCCGGGCCCGGGGCCCTCCCCGGCGTCCTCGTCGCGCCGCAGCAGCCCGAGGACCCAGTCCAGCTCGCCGACCGTGCGCCGGGTGGTCTCCTCGATCGCGGTCAGCGCCTCCCGGACGAACGCGAGGTCCGCCCCGTCACCACCGTCCAGGACCCGCCGGGCGGCGCCCGCCTGGAGGGTGACCGCGCTCAGCGCGTGACCGACCGAGTCGTGCAGCTCCCGGGCCAGCCGGTTGCGGGACTCCGCCTCCACCGCGCGCCGCTCGGCCGCCGCGAGCCGGTCCGCCGGACTCGGCCCGAGCAGCCGGGGCGCCCCCCGGGCGAGCAGGGCCCCGGTCGCGGCGGCCGCGGCGGCGAGCGCGAGCAGCATCAGGAGCCCCGCCGGGAGCGCCGCCCAAACCCACCAGGGCCGGTCGAGACCCCAGAGCCGGCCCAGCTCCGACTCCCGCAGTGCCGGCGAGAACGGCACCGCCATCACCGACACCGCGAACGGCGGCAGGGCGAGCGTCGCCCCGCTGATCAGCGCCCCGGCGCCCAGGTGCAGCGTCCACCAGCCGGCCGTCCGGGCCTTCGCGTCCCGGCCCCGGGCCGGGCCGTCCGCGAACCGGTCCTCGGGCACCCCGCACAGCGCCCGCGCCGCCGCCACCGACATCGGCCGGGCCAGCGGGAACAGCGCGGCGACCGCGACCAGCGGCAGCCCCACCCCGTACGCGCCGAACTGCACCGCGAGGCTTCCGGTGAACAGGCCGCCCGCGCCGAGCAAGGCCCCTACGACCACGGAGCCGACCATCCAGAACGGCATGAACAGCGCGCCGCCCACGATCAGATGGAGCCAGCGCCGCCTGGCCCGCTGCCCGAGGAGGGCGACCGCGCACCGTCTCACGCCTCGGCGCTCCGCCGCCGCAGGATCACGGCAAGACAGGCGGCGAGGAGGAATCCGGTGATCATTTCGCCAGCGTAGGTCAGCTGGGTCAGGGCCGTGACCTGCTTGGCGGGATCCGTCTCCGGCATCAGCGCGACCAGCGACATGTAGGCGCCCCAGCAGCCCACCGTGCCCGAGCCGGTCCACGCGAGCGCCAGGGCGGTGCGCACCTTCAGCCGGCCGGGCCGTCGCAGGACGAGGAACAGGGTGAAGGCCACGGCGACGACGAGGAACACGCTCCACTGGAACTCCAGCACCGTGAAGTCGGCGTCGCGCTCGACGATCTGCCGGGGCGACAGGCCCTCGGTCGCGCCGGACAGCCACATCACGTGGAGCGTGAGGGGGAAGAGCGCGACGGCGGCGGCGACCAGGGCGGTGGCCCGTACCCCGGGCCCGGAGACGCGGGCGGACAGCCCGCCGAGCCGGCCGCGCCAGAGGTGGCCCCAGCGGTCGCGGGCGTACAGCACGAAGAGGGTCCCGAGGGAGAGGCCCTGGAGGATGAAGCCGCCGTAGACGACGGCGAAGACCCAGGAGTGCAGGAAGGGTTCGGCGGGCGCGGCGGCCTGATCGTCGCCGGTGAGGACGGCGACCGCGAGCTGGGTGGGGTAGCCGGTCATGATCGGGGCGAGCAGTCCGGTCGCCGCCCACATGGGGAGCGCGAGGAGCCAGGCGGGCACCCGCCGCCCCCAGGGCTGGGTGAGGAGCAGGGCGAGGACGATCACGAGGACGTCGGCCAGTACGGAGACCGAGTTGGCGACGGCCAGCGTCTGCCGGTGTTCCAGGAGCACGCTTCCGGCGGGGATGCCGATCTCGCTGCCCGCCACCCAGGCGATCTTGATCGAGATGTACGGGAGGCAGGCGAGGATCGCGAGCAGGCGCAGGGCCCGGCGGGCGGGGCCGGGGCGGTCCCCGGCGCGGGGCGCGGGAGCGGGTGCGGGGGAGGGGAGGAGCTCGGTCTCGGTCATGGCTCCAGGCTCGTGGCGGGACCCCGGGTGCCACGTCCTTCCCACCGGTGATCCTCCTCCGCCGCACGGCGGAGGAGGAGGTCGGTCGAGGGGTGCCGGGTGCCAGAATTGACCCACACTTTTCTAGATCAATTGCACCCGACTCAGGGGTCAATGACCCTCTAGAGTAGTGATCATGAACGAGAACGCGCCCTTCGCCCCGGTCCTGACCCGCGCCGCCACCGCCGAGACCACCGCGGACCCCAGCAGTGTCATGACCCTGCTCGCCGACTCCGGCGCCACCGGCGGACAGCTCACCAGCTACCGCTCCACCTTCGCGAAGGGAGCGGTCGGCGCCCCGGCGCACTTCCACACCAAGGCGTCGGAGATGTTCTACGTGATCGACGGCTCGCTCCAGGTCCTCGTCGGTGAGGAGCTGTCCGTCCTGGAGAAGGGCGACTTCCTGCTCGTCCCGCCGCACACCGCGCACGCCTTCGCGGCCGCGCCCGGCGCCGAGGCCGACGTCCTCTTCGTCTTCACGCCCGGCATGGCCCGCTTCGACTACCTGCGCCTCCTCGGCCGTGTCATGCGGGGCGAGGCGAGCTTCGAGGAGATCAAGGCGTCCTCGGAGCAGTACGACAACCACTACGTGGACAGCCCGGTCTGGCAGAAGGCGCTCGCCGAGCGCGGATGACCTGCTCGTGGGGGGCGCCTGAGACGCCCCCGGTGGGGAGCCTCAGAGGCGGCGGGTCGCCAGCGTCAGCCGGTCCCGCGCGTCGAAGAGCGCGTCCTTGATCATCTGCTCGTGTGCCGGGGTGAGCCGCGCCACCGGCACCGAGCAGCTGATCGCGTCCCGTGCCGGGGTCCGGTACGGGATGGCGACGCCGAAGCAGCGCAGCCCCAGCGTGTTCTCCTCGCGGTCCACCGAGATGCCCTGCTCGCGGATGACGCGCAGTTCCTCGATGAGCTGCTCGCGGTCGGTGATGGTGTGCTCGGTCAGCGCCGGGAGGGTCTCCGGGAGCAGCTTGCGCACCTGGTCGTCGGTGTGGGTGGCGAGCAGCGCCTTGCCGAGCGAGGTCGAGTGCGCGGGCAGCCGGCGACCGACCCGGGTGAACGGCCGCAGGTAGTGCTGGGACTGACGGGTCGCCAGGTAGACCACGTTGGTGCCGTCGAGGCGTGCCAGGTGGATGGTCTCGGTGGTGTCGTCGGAGAGCCGGTCCAGGGTGGGCCGGGAGGCGGCCACCACCTCGTCGCCGTCGATGTAGGAGGTGCCGACGAGCAGCGCCCGTACCCCGATGCCGTACCGCGTGCCGGTCGCGTCCGTCTCCACCCAGCCCAGCTCGACCAGGGTGCGCAGCAGCATGTACAGGCTGGACTTGGGGTAGCCGACGGCCTCCTGGACGGCGGCGAGCGAGTGCATCCCCGGGCGCCCGGCGAAGTATTCGAGCAGCTCCACGGTCCGCACCGCGGACTTCACCTGCGCTCCGCCCATGTCGGCAGTCGCCATGACCCTCGCCCCTTTTCCGTCGTGCCGTCGCCCCCTGGCCTGCCGGCCGGACGGGGCCCCTTGTGGAGACGGCCGGGCCGTCCCTAGAGTCCCGTACGGATGCGTTCATCTACGGGAACTGTGTTCAGAATACCGAACAGGGGCGTGGCAGTGGCGGCAGAACCAGTGTGGAGTGTGGACCCCCGGACGGGGAAGCCGCGCGAGCAGGTTGCGGTGGAGGCCGCGGCGGAGGATGTCGACCGGTCCGTACGGGCCGCGCACGAGGTCCGCGAGGCCCTCGCCGACCGGACCGTACGGGCCGCCTTCCTGCGTACCGCCGCCGACCTCCTCCAGGAGGCCGGTGAGCAGATCGTCGAGACCGCGGACGCCGAGACCGCCCTCGGTCCGGTTCGCCTCAACGGCGAACTCGCCCGTACGACAGCCCAGTTGAGAGCGTTCGCCGAGGTCGTCGACGAGGGCTCCTTCCTCGACATCCGGATCGACCTGCCCGACCCCGGAGCCATTCCGCCCCGGCCCGACCTGCGCCGCTGGAAGATCCCGCTCGGCGTCGTCGCCGTCTACGCCGCCAGCAACTTCCCGCTCGCCTTCTCCGTCCCCGGCGGCGACACCGCGAGCGCCCTCGCGGCCGGCTGCCCCGTGGTGATCAAGGCCCACCCCGACCACCCGGCCACCGCGGAACTCTGCGCCTCGCTGCTGCGCAGGGCCGCCGCCAAGGCGGGCCTCCCCGAGGACGTCGTCGTCCTCGTCCACGGCTTCGACGCGGGCGTCGAACTCGTCCGCCACCCGCTCGTCGCGGCCGCCGGCTTCACCGGCTCGGTGCGCGGCGGACGGGCCCTCTTCGACGCGGCCGCGGCCCGGCCCGTCCCCATCCCCTTCCACGGCGAACTCGGCTCCCTCAACCCGGTGGTGCTCACCCCCGCCGCCGTCGAGGAGCGGGCCGAGGAGATCGGCGCCGGGCTCGCCGGCTCCATGACCATGGGCGCGGGCCAGTTCTGCACCAAGCCCGGCTTCGTCCTGGCCCCCTCGGGCGAGGCGGGCGACCGGTTCGTGGGGGCGCTGACGGACGCCCTGCGCGACACCGAGCCGGCCGTGATGCTCGACCACCGGATGCGGGGCAACTTCCTCGCCCACACCCACGAGATGGCGCTGAACGACGGCGTGACCGCACCGGTCCACCCCGAGCCCGGCGGCCCGCACACGGTCAAGGCCGGCTTCATGGCGGTCACGGTCCGGACCCTGGTCGACGGCGACCACCGGGACCTCACGGAGGAGTGCTTCGGCCCGGTCACCGTCGTCGCCCGCTACGACTCCCGTACGGAGATCACCGAGGCCCTCGCGCGGGTGCCCGGCAACCTCACCGCCACCCTGCACATCGCCGAGCAGGGCCGGGACGAGGACGCCGCCCCCCTCCTCGCCGAACTCACCCCGCTCGCGGGCCGCGTCCTCGTCAACGGCTGGCCCACCGGCGTCGCCGTCGCCGCCGCCCAGCACCACGGCGGCCCCTACCCGGCCACCACCTCCACCGCCACCTCGGTCGGCGCGACCGCGATCGAGCGCTGGCTGCGCCCGGTCACCTACCAGTCGACCCCCGGCCACCTGCTGCCGCCGGAGCTCCGCGACGACAACCCGCTGGGCCTGCCCCGCCACTGAGCCGGCCGCCGGCCGTCACCCCCCGACGCGCACCACGATCTTCCCGAGGTGCACGTTGGACTCCATCAGCCGGTGGGCGTCGGTGATCCGCTCCAGACCGTCGAAGGTCTCGGCGATCACCGGCGCCAGGGAGCCGTCGCGCAGACCCGCGCCGATGAACCCGGCCACCCGGCGACGCCCTTCCCCGGTCCTGACGAGCGCCCCGTTGGCGTAGGTGTGGACCGTCTGCGGCCAGTTCATCGACAGGGCCGCCGGCCGAGGATCGAGCCAGCCGTACAGCACGGCCGTGCCGCCGGGCCGCAGCGCCTCGCCGAGCCGGGCGAACCCGGGCCCGCCGATCGCGTCGAAGGCGAGGTCCGCGCCCGCCCCGCCGGTGATCCGCCGCACCTCGTCGACCACGTCCTCGGTGTCCGTCGTGATCACCCGCGCGGCCCCGAGCTCCAGGAGCCGCTTCCGCTTGTCCTCGCCGCGCGTGGTCGCGACCGGTACGGCTCCGACCCGCAGCGCCACCTGGATCGCGGCCGTCCCCACCCCGCTGGACGCCCCCGTGATCACCACGTGGTCGCCGGCGCCGAGACCACCGGTCAGCACCATGCCGCCGTACGCGGTGGAGTACGTCAGCCAGACCGCCGCGGCCGTCACCGCGTCCACCCCCTCGGGCCGGGCCACCAGATACTCCTCCGGCAGCACCACCCGCTCCGCGTACACCCCGTGCGTCCCGAAGTCGAAGTTGGCCGCCGCCATCACCGGGTCACCCGGCGCGTACCCGGTGACCCCCGCCCCGACCGCCTCGACGACCCCCGCCGCCTCGTAGCCGAGCCGCGAACCCGGGAGGGTCGCCGGGTAGTAGTAGGTGCCCGAACGAAACAGCGCCTCGGCGCGGTTGAGCCCGATCGCCTCGACCCGGACGAGCACCTCGCCGGGCCCGGGGGCGGGCAGCGCGACCTCCTCCACGGTGAGGACCTCGGGCCCGCCGACCTCATGGAAGAGAACTGCCTTCGTCGTCATGCCTGTTGTCGTCATGAGGAAGACGCTAGGAGCGGGAGGGAAGACGATCCATGTCCCGATGGCTCCCCCTGATGTCCGATCGTCTCGCGCGCAGGGACAAGGAGTACGGTGCCGGGATGGACGTACTGAGCGATGCCATCGCCGCCATGCGCACCGGACGGCCCCACTCCTCCCGCACGGTCAACTTCGCCCCCTGGGGCATCCGCTTCCCGGCGAGCAAGGGCGCCGGATTCCATGTCGTCCTCCAGGGCACCGCCTGGCTGCTGCCCCCGGACGACACCGCCCCGGTCCGGCTCGGCCCCGGTGACGTCGTCCTCCTCGCCCACGGCACCGGCCACGGCCTCGCCGACCGGCCCGACACCCCGCTCGTCGACGCCCTGCCCGCCCCCGACGGCTCCTGGCCCACCCCGCCCGTCCGCGGCCCGATCGGCGCCGAGGAGACCCTGCTCCTGTGCGGCGCCTACCAGCTCAGCCGCGCCCGCGCCCACCCGCTCCTCACCGAGCTGCCGCCGTACGTGCACATCCCCGCGAGGGTCGGCGCCCACCCCCGGCTGCGCGCCGCCGTCGACCTGCTCGGCGCCGAACTCGCCGAACCCCAGCCGGGATCCGACGCGATCGTCCCCGCCCTGCTCGACACCCTCCTGCTGTACCTGCTGCGCACCTGGTGGCTCACCGAACGCGCCGACCGCTCCACCGGCTGGTCGGCCGCCCTCGCCGACCCGGCGGTCGCCGTCTCCCTCGGCGCCCTCCACGACGACCCCGCGCGCGCGTGGACGGTCGAAGAACTCGGCGCCCTGGCCGGCCTCTCCCGCGCCGCCTTCGCCCGCCGCTTCACCACCCTGGTGGGCCGCGCCCCCCTCGCGTACCTCACCTGGTGGCGCATGACCACGGCGGGCCGCCTCCTGCGCACCGCCGACCTTCCCCTCCGCTCGATCGCCCAACGCTCCGGCTACTCCTCGGAGTTCGCCTTCGCCAAGGCCTTCAAGCGGGAGTACGGGCTGGCCCCGGGGCAGTACCGCAAGGGCGCCTGAGGCGACTCGCCCCGGCCCCGGCCCCAGCCGCCCGCCGGCCGGGCGGTCCGCTCAGCCCCGGCGGCCCGGCAGACGCAGGGAGGCCAGGGTCGTCAGGGTGAGGAGGGACGCGCTGATCAGGAGGCTCGTACGGAGGGCCGATTCCGTCGACGTCGCCGCCAGGGAGCCGAAGACGGCGATCGCGAGGGCGCCGGCCGTCTGCCGGACCGCGTTCAGGAGGCCCGCCGCCGTGCCCGCGCGGTCCGCCGGGACCGCCTCCATCATCGAGGCGATCAGCGGCGGCAGCGAGAAGCCCGCACCCAGGGCGAGGGGGACCAGGAGGAGCGCCTGGGCCGGCCGTGAGGTGTGCGCGTCGACCGTGAGCAGCCCGAGCAGGCCCGCCACCGCGACCGTCTGGCCGAGGACGATCGGCAGCCGCGCCCCGTACCGCGCCGCCACCCTCGCCGACAGGATGTTCACCCCGGCGAGGAGACCCGTCATCGGCAGGAACATCAGCCCGGCGGCCAGCGCCGAGAGACCCAGCACCTGCTGGAAGAAGAGGCTGAAGACGAACAGCATCCCGTAGAAGGCCACGCTGTTCGCCGAGCCCGCCGCCACCGCGACCGCCACCGTCGTGTTCCGGAACAGACCCAGCGGCACCACCGGGTGCCTCCGCCGCGTCTCGATCAGCAGGAAGGCGGCGAACGAGACCACCGCGAGCCCCAGCGCCCACCACGCCTCCGTACCGCCCTCGATGGCGGCGAAGGTCAGCGCCCCGAGCGCCGTCATCGCCGTCAGCTGCCCCGGCAGGTCCAGCGGGGCGGGCCTGCGCTCCGAACGCGCCACCCGGCTCAGCAGCGCAAGCGCGAGCAGCCCCAGCGGCAGGTTCACGAAGAAGATGCCCCGCCAGCTCCACGCCGTGGTCAGCGCCCCGCCCGCGACCGGGCCGAGCGCCACCGCGACCGTGCCGCCCGCCGCCCACAGCGAGACCGCCCGCGCCCGCCGCCCCGGATCGCCGTACGCCTCCCGCACGAGCGCGAGCGAGGCCGGCAGCATCACGGCCGCCGCCACCCCCTGCACCGCCCGCGCCGCCAGGAGCGCCGGAAGGCCCGGGGCCAGACCGCAGGCCGCCGAGGCGAGGACGAAGACGACGACCCCGATCCCGTACGCCCGGCTCGCCCCGACCCGGTCGGCGAGTGCCCCGCTGGAGAGCAGTAGCGCCGCGAAGGCCAGGGTGTACGCGTCGACCACCCACTGGAGCCCCGACATCCCGGCCCGCAGATCGGCGCCGATCGCGGGCAGGGCGACGTTCACGACGGAGGTGTCCAGGGTGATGAGCGCGAACCCGAGCATCGCGGCGGCCAGGGTGGGGCCGGGGGACTTCTGGGCGGGAGAGGGGGCGGCAACGGGAGCTTCGGCGAGGTCTGTTGAGGACATGCCCCCAGCTTCATGATCGGCGGAGCCGTACAGTAGTGGCCCGAATGCCATATGCCCGGAGGTTCTGGCCACATGACAGCCGAGTCCGCACCCCCGCCCCGCGTCCGTCGCGTCGCCGTGATCGCCGCCCCGCCCGTCTCGATGTTCAACCTGGCCATCCCCGAGATGCTGTTCGGCAAGGTCGAGATCGACGGCGCACCCGGGTACGAGACCGTCATCTGCGCCCCCGACCCCGGACCCGTCACCACCACCGGCGGTCTCGACCTGGTCGTCCCGCACGGCCTCGACGCCGTCGCCGGGGCCGACACCGTGGTCCTCGCGGGCAGCGGCTCGTACACCGACCCCGACCCGCGCATCCTCGGCGCGCTGCGCGGTGCCGCCACGGCCGGCAGCCGGATCGCCTCCATCTGCACCGGCGCCTTCGCGCTCGCCGAGGCCGGCCTGCTCGACGGCCGGGCCGCGACGACCTACTGGGCGTACAGCTCGCTGCTCGCCGCCCGCCATCCGGCCGTCGACCTCCAGGACGACGTGCTCTTCGTCCAGGACGGGCCCGTGCTGACCTCCTCCGGATACGCGGCGGGCATCGACCTCTGCCTGCACGTCATCCGCACCGACTACGGCGCCGCCGTCGCCAACACGGTCGCCCGGCTCGCCCTCGTCGCACCCGTACGGCCCGGCGGCCAGGCCCAGTTCACCCAGACCCCGCTGCCGCCCGAACGCGGGGTCTCGTTCGCCGCCACGCGCGCGTGGGCGATGGAACACCTCGACGAGCCGCTCGGCCTCACCGACCTCGCC
Source organism: Streptomyces sp. CB02980 (assembly GCF_014451325.2). GTDB lineage: Bacteria > Actinomycetota > Actinomycetes > Streptomycetales > Streptomycetaceae > Streptomyces. The sequence goes on from NZ_JACSCH020000009.1 coordinate 258,620, forward strand.
CGGCACGCCGGTGTCTCCGTCCGCACCCTCTCCCGCCGCTTCCACGCCGAGACCGGCGTCAGCCCGCTCCAGTGGCTGCTGCACCAGCGCGTGGAGCGGGCGAAGGAGCTCCTGGAGACCACCTCGCTCGCCATGGACGGGGTGGCCCGCGCGAGCGGCCTCGGTACGGGGGACTCCCTGCGCCGGCACCTCCTGGGCCGCACGGGCCTCACCCCGAGCGCCTACCGGTCCTCCTTCAGCCGCCTGACGGCGGCGGGCGGGCCCGCCCCGGACGGCGCCGACCCGTCGCCGGTCGCCACGCCCGCGAGCACGCCCGCGTGACCGCCCCGGCGGCGATCGCGCTCACCCCCGCCGCAACCGCCCCGCCCTCCCGCGCGTCCTGAAGAACCATGATCCGACTCGCCACTCCCGCCGATCTCGACGCCGTCGTCGCCCTCCACACCGAGGCCCGCGCCACCTACTACCGAGGCCACATCCCCGACGCCGACTTCCTCGGACCCGGGGAGATCGCCCGCTCCCGGGCCGGCTGGGCCGCCGCCGTCGAGCGAGGGGCCGTCCTCTGCGCCGTACGGGACGGGGAGCTCGCGGGCATCGCCGCGTACGGGGAGCGCGACGGCCGCACACACCTCACCCAGCTCCACGTCCTCCCCGCCCGCTGGCGCGCGGGCGTCGGTACCGAGCTCCACGCGGCCTGCGTCGACGACTGGCGGGCCGCCGGGGTGACCGAGGCGCGCCTGGAGGTCTTCGAGAAGAACGAACGCGCCCAGGCCTTCTACGCCGCCCACGGCTGGACCCCCGACCCGGAAGCCCCGCGCGACGGCGACCACCTCGTGCTCCGGCTCACACTGGGACCGGAAACGGAATGAAATCCGCCGGTGGGGTCGTTGTCGCGACGGAACACCCCGAACACCCCGCCGCCGAACCCCGGAGAGAAGTCACATGCGCGTCGAGATCTGGAGCGACATCGCCTGCCCCTGGTGCTACATCGGCAAGGCCCGCTTCGAGAAGGGACTCGAGGCCTTCGCCCACCGCGAGGACGTCGAGGTCGTGCACCGCTCCTTCGAGCTCGACCCGAACCGCGCCAAGGGCGACACCGGCCCCGTCCTGGAGATGCTCGCCAGGAAGTACGGCCGCACCCTCGACGAGGCCCGCGCCATGGAGGCGCACGTCGCGTCCAACGCGCACTCCGAGGGCCTCGGCTACCGCACCGAGGGCCGTGACCACGGCAACACCTTCGACATCCACCGGCTGCTCCACCTCGCCAAGGACCGCGGGCTGCAGAACGAGCTCCTGGACCTGGCCTACCGCGCCAACTTCGCCGAGGAGCGCTCGGTCTTCGACACCGAGACCCTGGTGACGCTGGGCGTCGAGGCCGGTCTCGACGAGGCCGAGGTGCGGGCCGTCCTCGCCGACGGCTCGGCCTATGCCGACGCCGTACGCGAGGACGAGCGCGAGGCAGCCGAACTCGGCGCGAACGGCGTGCCCTTCTTCGTGCTCGACCGCCGCTACGGCATCTCCGGCGGCCAGCCCGCCGAGGTCTTCACCCAGGCCCTCGAACAGGCCTGGCAGGGCCGGGTCCTCCAGACCGTCGGCGGCGACGCGGCGGTCTGCGACACCGACGGCAGCTGCGAGGTCCCGGGCGCGTGATCGCCCACACCCGACCCGGCGCATGATCGCCAGCACCCCCTCCCACCTGCGGCGATAAGCGCGGCTTGGAGATTCCCCACGACCGAACCCCATTGACGGGTGATCGTGGGGAATCCAGGGTGAGGGCATGGAAACCCTGGAAAAGCCCCTCGGGGGCGCCGAGTTCGCGCCGAAGAACACCTACCTCAACACCTCCGCCTGCGGGCTGCTGCCGCGCCGCGCGATCGAGGCCGTCGTGCTCCTCGCGGAGGAGACCGCCGCCGGCCGGCCGGGCGGCGCCGGGGACTTCGAGGTCGTGAACGAGGCCCGCGCCACCTACGCCCGGCTCGTGGGCGTCGCGCCCGAGCGCGTCGCCGTCGGCAGCTCGGTCGCCGTGCACTGCGGCATGATCGCCCAGTCGATGCCCGCCGGGTCCGAGATCCTCTTCCCCGAGGGCGACTTCTCCTCCGTCATCACCCCCTTCACGATCCGCGGCGACCTCAGGACCCGGTTCGTGCCCCTCGACCGGCTCGCCGAGTCCGTCGGCCCCGACACGGCGCTCGTCGCCTTCTCGGCCGTGCAGTCGGCGGACGGCCGGACCGCGGACTTCGCGGCGATCCGGGCCGCTGCGGCAGCGCACGGCGCCCGGACCCTCCTGGACGCCACCCAGTCGGCCGGCTGGCTGCCGCTGCGCGCGGGGGAGTGGGACTACACGGTCGCCGGCGGCTACAAGTACCTGCTCTGCCCACGCGGGGCGTCCTTCCTCACCGTCACCGAGGAGGCGCAGGACTCGCTCCTCGCGATCCACGCCAACTGGGTCACCGGCGAGGAGCTGTGGGTGAACAGCTACGGCCCGGTCCGTGAACTGGCCGCCAGCGCACGCCGCTTCGACGAGCCCGCGGCCTTCCTCTCGTACTACGGGGCGGCCCGCTCGCTCGCGCTCCTGGAGGAGATCGGCATCGAGCGGATCGAGGCCCACGTCAAGGGGCTTGCGGCCCGCTTCCGCGCCGGACTCGTCGCCCTCGGCCACGCGCCGGTCATGGACGAGTCGGCGGTCGTCGCCGTCCCCGGCATCGGGGACCGCGAGGACGCGCTGCGCGAGGCCGACGTCCTGCTCTCCGCCCGCGCGGGCAATCTGCGCGCGTCCTTCCACCTGTACAACACGTCGGCGGACGTGGACCGCGCCCTGGAGGTCCTGGCGGGCTGACACCCGTACCGCGCCCGTGGGGGGACGTAGACGCGAGGGTGCCGTGCGCCCGCGGGGGTGATGGGTCCGCGCGAGGGCGCCCCGCGCCCGCGGGAGAGGCGCGTCCGCGCGAGGGCGCCGTGCCTCCGGGGCGTCCCGCTCAGCAGCCGCGCGGCGGGGCCGGGCATTCGCCCGCCTCGCCCGCCTCCTCGCGCAGGTTGTCCGCCACGAGGCCGAGGAGCCGCGCCAGCTCGGCCCGGTCGTCCGGGCCGAGCCCGCTCAGGGAGGCCTGCTCCAGGTCGGACCAGACGCCCTCGACACCGGCGCGCAGCGACCGGCCCTCGTCCGTCGCCTCGACCAGGACCGCACGCCGGTCGGCGGGGTCGGGGCGGCGCAGGACGAGGCCGCAGTGCTCCATGCGCTGGAGCATCTTGGTCACCGTCGAGGCGTCGACCCCCAGGGACTGGATCAGCTCGGACTGGCGGACCGGTCCGCAGTCCCAGAGCCGCATCATCATCATCTCCTGGCCCGGGTAGAGGCCGAGCTCCCGCAGTCGCCGCCCGGCGGCGATCCGGTGCATCCGGGCCACCCCGGCCAGGGCGACGCTGACGGGGCCGCCGTGGGCGGCGGAGGGCGCCGTCTCGGTACAGACGGGGTCGGTTCCTGACATCGCGGGCTCCTCGTGAAGGTCTCCCCACAGATTACCTTGGCTGGCCAAGCAATGGGTTACAGTGGCATCCGGGCCAGATACTTGGCCGACCACATAAGTTTGTGAAGGGGACAGCCATGACCACCGCCTTCGACCCCGTCGACCTCGCAGGGACCCGGCTCGCCAACCGCATCGCGATGGCCCCGATGACCCGCAGCCGCGCCGAGGGGGACAGCCGCACCCCCACCGCGCTCGTCGCCGAGTACTACGCCCAGCGCGCCTCGGCCGGCCTGATCATCACCGAGGGCACCCAGCCCAGCGCCGTCGGCCAGGGCTACCCCAACACCCCGGGCCTGCACAGCGCCGAGCAGATCGCCGCCTGGCGCGAGGTCACCGGCGCCGTCCACGAGCGCGGCGGAAAGATCTTCGTCCAGCTGATGCACGCCGGCCGGATCAGCCACCCCGTCGTCCTCGGCGACGGCCTCCACCCCGTCGGCCCGTCCGCCGTCGCCCCCAAGGGCCAGCTCTTCGCCGGCACCGGCCTCATCGACTTCGTCGCCCCGCGGGAGCTCACCGCCGACGAGATCCGGGAGACGATCGCCGGCTTCGCCGAGGCCGCCCGCAACGCCGTCGACGCCGGCTTCGACGGCGTCGAGATCCACGGCGCCAACGGATATCTGATCCAGCAGTTCCTCGCCTCCGGCTCCAACCACCGCACCGACGAGTGGGGCGGCCCGGTCGAGAACCGCATCCGCCTCGCCGTCGAGGTCGTCAAGGCCGTCGCCGCCGAGATCGGCCCCGAGCGCACCGGCCTGCGGATCTCCCCGGCCAACACCTACAACGACATCGCCGAGACCGACACCGCGGAGCTCTACCCCGCCCTCGTCGCCGCGATCGACCCCGTCGGCATCGCGTACCTGCACGTCACGGAGCCCGCGCCCGAGATCCGCGAGCTGACCCTCGCCCTGCGCAAGGCCTTCTCCGGCACGTTCATCCTCAACCCCTCCACCGAAGGGCCGACCGGCGCCGACGCGCTGACCCTGATCGAGGACGGCACCGCCGACCTCGTCGCGTACGGGGCGCTGTTCCTCGCCAACCCCGACCTGCCCGCCCGACTGCGGTCCGGCGGCCCGTACAACACCCCGGACCCGGCGACCTTCTTCGGCGGCGACCACCGCGGCTACACCGACTACCCGGCGCTGTAACCGGAACACCCGGAGCACCAGGAGCATCCGGGGCACACCCGAAGCGCGCGGAAGGGGCGGAGTCCGACACCGGACCCCGCCCCTTCCCCGTCCCGTACGCAGTCGGCGTACGCGGATCGATCAGACCGCCCAGGCCTCCGTGACCGCCCGGCGCGCACCCTCCAGGTCCACCGCGCGGCCCGCCTCGCCGAGCGCCGCGCCCAGGGCGGCCAGCGAGGACTGCACGGCGCCCGGAGTCGCGTCCACCCCGTAGTGGTTGACCCGGATCATCTCCTTGGCCAGCGCCCCGCCGCCCGCGATCAGCGGCAGCGACGGATCGGCGGCCAGCGCCTTCGCCACCAGCTCCGAGGCGTCCGTACCGGCCGGCACGCGCAGCGTCGTCGCGACCGGCGCCGCGTCCTTCGCCTCGTGGACGTACGGCTCCAGGCCGCCGCCCAGGGCCAGCGCGCCCGCCCGGGTCGCCGCCGCCGCGGCGGCGTGCCGCGCCATCAGCGCGTCCAGACCCTCCGCCTCGATCCGCTCCACACACGCCTCCAGGGCCAGCATCTCCAGCTGCGCCGGAGCGTGCAGCAGCGTCTTCCGGCCGCCGTCGATCCAGCGCTCCTTCCAGTCCAGGAGGGAGAGGTACGAGCGGCGCGGCGCGGCCGGGTTGGCGGCGAACCGCTCCCACGCCCGCGCGCTCACCGACACCGCCGACACACCCGCGGGCCCGCCCATCGCCTTCTGCGCGCCGATGATGCACATGTCCACGCCCCAGGCGTCCGGCAGGACCGGCTCGGCGCCGATCGACGCCACCGCGTCCAGGTAGAACAGGGCGCCGTGCGCCCGCACGACCTCACCGATCTCCGCCACCGGGTTGGTGTTGCCGGTCGCCGCCTCCGCGTGCACCAGGGACACGAAGTCGATCTCCGGGTGCGCGGCGAGCGCCTGCTCCACCTGCGCGGCCGTCACCGCCGCGTGGAAGGGCACCTCCAGGTCGACCACGGTCGCGCCGCAGTCCCGCAGCCAGTTGCCGAAGGTCTGCCCGTACGGCCCCGTGACCACGTTCAGGGCGGTCGATCCGGCCCGCGCACCGCTCCGGATGCACCCCTCAAGGGGGAGCAGCGCCTCGCCCTGGGTGATCACCACGTCCTGCTCCGTGGAGAGCAGCGCGGCCACCCGCCGCTCGATCGACGCGAAATGCGCGGCGGTCAGCGGGGCCAGGTCCAGGAGCGGATGTGTCACGGTCACGGCGGTGCCTTCTTCGACTCGGATTCGTGCGGGCGGAACTCCGGATCAGGGTACCGAGGGGCCCTCCCCGGCCGGGGTCCCGTCCTCGTACAGTGCAGACATGAGTGATCGCGCGGTGCTGCACGTGAAGGGACGGGTGCTCGTCGGCCCCGAGGACGTACGGGACGAACTGTGGTGCGTCGACGGGCGGGTCACCTTCGACCGGCCCGCCGCCGAGGCGGTCACCGTCGAGGGCTGGGTACTGCCCGGACTCGTCGACGCCCACTGCCACGTCGGCCTCGACCGGCACGGCCCCGTCGACGAGGCGACCAGTGAGAAGCAGGCCCTCACCGACCGGGACGCGGGCACCCTGCTGATCCGGGACGCGGGCTCGCCCTCCGACACCCGCTGGATCGACGAGCGGGAGGATCTGCCGAAGATCATCCGTGCGGGGCGGCACATCGCCCGCACCCGCCGCTACATCCGCAACTACGCCCACGAGATCGAGCCCGCCGACCTCGTCGCCTACGTCGGCCGCGAGGCCCGGCGCGGCGACGGCTGGGTCAAGCTCGTCGGCGACTGGATCGACCGCGAGGCCGGCGACCTCACCGCCTGCTGGCCGCGCGCCGAGGTCGGGGCGGCCATCGCCGAGGCCCACCGGCTCGGCGCCCGCGTCACCGCGCACTGCTTCGCCGAGGACTCGCTCCGTGACCTCGTCGAGGCCGGCATCGACTGCATCGAGCACGCCACCGGCCTCACCGAGGACACCATCCCGCTCTTCGCCGAGCGGGGCGTCGCGATCGTCCCGACCCTGGTCAACATCGCGACCTTCCCGCACCTCGCCGACGGCGGCGAGGAGAAGTTCCCCCGCTGGTCGGCCCATATGCGGAGGCTGCACGAGCGCCGGTACGACACCGTGCGGGCCGCCTTCGACGCGGGCGTCCCGGTCTTCGTCGGCACCGACGCGGGCGGCTCCCTCGCCCACGGTCTGGTCGCCGAGGAGGTCGAGGAGCTGACGAAGGCCGGCATCCCGCCGATCGACGCGCTCGCGGCGACCGCCTGGGGAGCCAGGGCGTGGCTGGGGCGTCCCTCCCTGGAGGAGGGCGCCCCGGCCGACCTCGTCGTCTACGGCGAGGACCCGCGCGCGGACGTCCGCGTCCTCGCGGCACCGCGCCGGGTCGTCGTCAACGGGCGGGTGGTGGGGTAGCCCCGCCGTGCCGCCGGATGATCAGCGGCGGGTCAGGAAGGCCAGCCGGGCCTTCTTCTCCGGGATGAAGACCTCCGGCAGGTCCACCTCGGGCAGCAGGACCTCCGGGCCCAGCTCGAACCCGGCGCGCACCATGCGGGCGATCGCCTTCTCGTTGGAGGCGTCCGGCTCCACGACCACACGGGAGTGGTCCCGCAGCGTGAAGCCGGCGAGCACGGACAGGAGCCGGCCGGTGAAGCCCGGCTGCGGGGCCGTGTTCGGCGCGATGAGGAAGTGGGCGCCGATGTCCCCGGGCTCCACCTCGTAGCACTCGCTGACGCGGTCGGCCTCGGGGTCGTACGTCTGGAGCAGGGCGACGGGCTCGTCGTCCAGGATCACCAGGAAGCCGTGGTGGGTGGTGAGCGAGTCCAGGTGCGCGTAGACGTCCCGGACCTGCTCGACGGTGGTGCCGACCATGCCCCAGAAGCGCGACCGCTCCTCGTTGACCCAGGCGTGCAGGAGCGCGGCGTCGCGCTCCGGCTCGACGGGCCGGACCGTGACGGTGCCGAAGCCGTCGATGCTCCGGACGTAGGCGGCGGTGGCGGTGGTCATCCCTGCTCCTTGGTGAGGTTCTGCCAGTCGGTGGTGACGGGGGCGAGGTCGCCCCTCAGCCACAGCGGAAGCTGGTCGCGGTGGTGCGGGTCGCCGGGCACGCCGGACGCGCCGAACGGCACGATCCAGCCGCTCCGTTCGCGGTCGGCGAGGTCCCAGACGTAACGGGCGGCGGAGGCCCGGGCGCTGCGGTCGGTCCACCCGGGCACGCTGGACGTGGAGAGCACGCAGTCGTGGTCCCCGGCGAGCCCCGGCCACTGCGCGTCGTCGGGGTCGGGCAGCGCCTGCCAGGGCGCGAGCCGGTGCGTCACGCCCCAGGCGGCCGGCGGCTCACCGGCGCCGACCTCGTCGAGCGCCTCGCGGACGATCCGGTCCACGTCCGCGGCGGGCACGGGCCCGGCCACGAGCAGGGTCTCCAGGGCGTAGGCGACGCGCGGCCCGAGGGCCAGCCAGGGCCGGAACACCTCGGGGTACGGGGCGGGTTCACGCAGCGCCGCGAAGGCCTCGTGGGCGGCGAACCGGCGGACGACGGCCCCGCGCACGGCGGCGTACAGACCGGCGCCGGTGCTCTCCGCGTCCATCCGCCGGTCCCAGGCGAGCAGCCGGTCGCGCACGGCGGAGGCGGCGGGGGAGAGGCCGGCGGGGGAGGGGCCGGAGCCGGCCTGCCCGGTCCCGCTGCCGCCCGCCCGCGCCACGGCCGCCAGGAGGCGGGCCGCCGAGCGGTTGTCGGTGTCCCGGTGGACGGCGGTGATGCTCTCCGGGGTCCAGTCGGCCGAGGCGCCGAGCAGCGCGTCGATCCGGTCCGCCCGGTGCGGCGGGGCGAACTCGATGCCCAGCGGCGCGGCGAGGCCCCGGGCGTTGGCCATCACGGCGTGACCGTCCACCTCGGCGCGGGGCAGCGGCGCCGGAGCGTCCTCCCACGCGTGCGCCGGGTCCCAGGCGGGCACGATCCGCAGCGAGTTGGCCCGGTGCCGTACGGGCACCCGGCCGGCGACCCGGTGCAGCAGACCGCCCCCGGTGTCGGCGGCCAGGACGACGTTGACCGGCTCGACCCAGCCGTCGAGGGCCGTGTCCACGTCGGCGACGGTCCGGGCGCGCAGCAGCGCGGGCAGCACCTCGAACCCGAGCTGCCCGGTGACACGCGGCGGGTACCGCAGAGCGACGCCCTCCCAGGCCGAGTCCCGGTCCCGCGAGGCGTGGTCCTGCGAGGTCTGGTCGTGTGGCCCCCCGTTCTGCGGGGCCCGGTCCCGTGAGGCCCCGTCCTTCGCAGCGCCCTCCTCCGCAGCGCCCTCCGGCGCAGAGCCCCCGGACGCGGCGCTCCCCGGCTCGTCGTCCCTCCCGATGATCACCGGTCCGCGCTCGGTCTCGATCACCTCGACCACGACCGGCTCCCCGTCCGCGACCTCGATCGTCTCGGTGTGCGTCGTCGCCGGGCGCCAGCCCTCGGGGCCGTACGCCTCCACCCCGCCGTCCGGGAGCCGCCGCAGCCGCTCCCGGTAGAGGTCCTGGTAGTCCGACATCGCGTTGGTGATCGCCCAGGCCACCGGCCCGGTGTGGCCGAAGTGGGCGAGTCCGGGGATGCCGGGCACGGCGATGCCCACCACGTCGTACGCGGGGCAGGCGAGCCGGATCTGCTGGTAGACGCCGGGAGCCTCGATGAAGCGGTGCGGATCGCCGGCCACCAGGGCCGCCCCGCTCGCGGTCCGTCCGCCCGCGACCAGCCAGCCGTTGGAGCCCGAGGTCCCCGGCCCGTCGGTCGCGAAGAGCTCCGTCCACTCCTCGCCGAGCCGCCGGGCGACCTCCTCGCGCCACAGCTTGGTGGGGAAGCCGGCGAACAGGATGTGGGTCGTCAGCCAGACGGCGAGCGGGGTCCACGGCTCCCACCGGCCGGGTGCGAGGCCGGTCTCGGCGAACTCGGGCGCCCGGCCGGCCCCTTCCGCCAGGCCGTCGTTGACCCCGTCCACGTACGCGCGTACCCACGCCGCCGTCCGCGCGTCCTCGCGCTCGAGCCGCTCGAAGCAGCGGCGGGCGGTGTCGGCGAGCCGGGAGCGCCGGGCGAAGGTGTCCCAGCCGAGCTCGGCGGCGCCGAGGAAGGCGGCCGTGGTGCCCTGGGCCCGGTGCCGCTCGACCTCCAGCTGCCAGGCCCGGTCGCGGGCGGTGACCCGGCCCTGTGCGAAGGCGAGTTCGTCCTGGTCCGCGGCGCGCAGATGGGGGACGCCCCAGGCGTCCCGGTAGACCTCGATGCTCACGGAGACCCCGATCCCGTCCATGTACCTGACATGGCTCCCGCCATGTCTTCTGCGATTTTCTTAGGTTAGGCTGACCTAAATTAATCTACAGGAGTTCAGGGGAGGGGATTGCGGTGGGTCACGGCTGGCAGGGTGCCGTTCTCAAGCTGATGCGGGGCAAGGACTTCACGTTCACCGTGACGGGGGCCGAGCAGGTCACCGAGGACTACCGCAGGGTGCACTTCACGGACGGCGGTCTGCTCGCCGCCGCCGGAATCCACCCCACGATGTGGGTCCGGATCTGGTTCGAGAACGCGGGCAAGCCGCACCAGCGCGCGTACACCCTCGTCGACCCCGACCAGGGGGCCGGCACCTTCAGTCTGGAGTTCGCCCTCCACGACGGCGTCGCCAGCCACTGGGCCCGCGCCTGCGCCCCGGGCGACACCGTCGAGGCGACCCTCCAGGGGACCGGCTTCGACGCCCCGGAGCCGCGCCCCGGACGGCTCCTCGTGGTCGGCGACCCGGCGTCGCTGCCCGCCGTCAACTCCCTGCTCGACGCGCTCCCGGGCGTCCCCGCCACCGTCTGGTTCGAGACCCAGCACGCCTCCGACGAGGAGCTGCCGGTCCGGCTCGACCCCGAGCACCACGAACTGCGCCGGGTGCCGCGCGGGAACGACGGGGCCGACCTGGTCGCCCGCGTGAAGGCCGAACTCCCCGCCCTCGCGGACTCCGACCCGTACGTCTGGATCGCCTGCGACACCGCGACCACCCGGACCCTCGCCACGTACGCGCGCAAGGAACTCGCGCTTCCCAAGGAGCGCGTCCACGCGCTCGGGTACTGGCGCGCGGGCTGACCGCCCTCTCCTGATGCGCCGGGTTGACGATCCGTTACCCCGGCGCACGGCGGCTCGTTCACACCCTTCCCTGGGGACCCGCTGTGTGCCCACGCGTGCGAAAGACGCGGGGCACCCGGGAACGGTTGTGTCGAAAAAAATCGAATATGAACACGGAAACCCCCCTTTGGAGTGAACTCACGGCAGGCGACTGTCGGTTCACTCTCCGTGCGTAAAGATTCCGGTGTCTCAAGTCGCCGAGGCCGCGCCGACCCACCGTCCCCGTGGTGAGCGGCCGGCGACGCCATGTCTCTTGTGGGGGTTCCACCATCTTGAACAGCAACACCTTCCGCATGCCCGTCCGCCGTACCGCCGCAGCCGCGACCGTCGCCGCCCTGGCCGTCGGCCCCGTGCTCCTCGCGGCCCCGGCGGCACAGGCCACGGGCGGCGAAGGGCGCGCCACCGCCGTCGTCCTGCGGACCGGCCTCGACGTCTCCCTCCTCGGCAAGACGGTCGACGTGCCGCTGCGGGTCTCCCTCAACGAGGTCAAGGCGCCGGAGACCGAGAACGAGACCGCGCTCTCCGTGAAGGTGCAGGGGGCCGAGAACGGCAAGCCGATCGACATCCTGGCCGCCGACGTCGCCACTTCGAAGGCCACCGTGGACGAGAAGAAGGCCGAGGGGTATGTGAACCTCGTCAAGGCCCGGGTCCACGTCCCCGGAATCCCGCTGCTCTCGCTCATCGAGGTCCAGAAGGTGACCTCCAAGGCCCTGTGCGAGGTGGGGAGGAAGCCCGTCGCCGAGTCCAACGTCCTCGGCCACGTCACCGTCTTCGGCAAGAAGACCACCCTCTCCACCGGCGGCCGGACCCAGGTCAGCGTGCCCGGTGTCGGACAGGTGACCCTCGACCTGTCCCGTACGTCCACCACCTCGCGCACGGCGGCGGCGACCGCCCTCGAACTCAAGGTGGAGGTCGACCCCCTGAAGCTCGGCGTCGCCGAGGTCAACGGCACCGTGACCCTCGCCGAGGCCACCTGCGAGACGCCCAAGGGAACGGCCCCGACGGAGCAGCCCACCGAGGAGCCCACCGGGAAGCCGACCGAGCAGCCCACCCAGGAGCCCAGCGAGCGGCCCTCGGAGCAGCCCACGCAGCAGCCCTCGGTCAAGCCGAGCGACGCCGGCGGCATCAAGACCAACAACGGCGGCACCACGCCCACCCAGAACCTCGCCGAGACCGGCGGCAGCTCCACCACCCCGTACATCGCGGGCGGGGCGCTCGCGCTCCTCGTGGCCGGCGGCGGCGCACTCGCGCTGACCCGCTCGCGCGCCCGCTCCCGAGGCTGACGGTCCGAGGGGGACGCGCAGGGGCATGCGCCGGGGGGCGCGGTGGCCGGAGGCTCCGGGGGGAGCCTCCGGGGGGAAGCACGGGTCCGGGGAGGGCGACGGTGACGACGTCGCCCTCCCCGGACCCGTGTGCGCGATGCGCGTCGGTCGCCCGACGGCGGCCGCTCAGCCGCCCATCAGCAGGGCCTGGTCGAGGGCTTGGAGGAAGCGGTTCGTCGTGGCCCGGTCCCGGACCGCGATCCGCAGCCAGTTCCGGTCGAGCCCCGGGAAGGTGTCGCCCCGGCGGGCCGCGAAGCCCAGCGACCGCAGCCGCTCCCGGATCGCGTCCGCCCCGTCGATCCGCAGCAGCACGAACGGGCCCTCCGATCCCGGCACCGTCCGCACCTCGTCGAACTCCGCGAGCCCGGCGAGCAGATGGGCCCGCTCGACCCCGATCCGGTGCGCCGCGTGCTCGGCCTCCGCGAGCGCCGCCCGCGACATGCACGCCTCCGCCGCCACCAGGGCCGGCGTCGACACCGGCCACAGGGGCTGCGTCCGCTCCAGGGCGGCGATCGTCGCCGGCTCGGCCAGCACGTACCCGATCCGCAGTCCGGCGAGCCCCCACGTCTTGGTGAGGCTGCGCAGCACCACGAGCCCCGGCACATCGGTGCGCCCGGCCAGCGACTCGCGCTCGCCCGGCACCGCGTCCAGGAACGCCTCGTCGACCACCAGGGTCCGCCAGGGTCTCGCCAGCGCGGCGATCGAGGCGGCGGGGTGCAGCACGGACGTGGGGTTCGTGGGGTTCCCGATCACCACCAGGTCCGCGTCCTCGGGGACCGCCGCCGGATCCAGCCGGAAGCCGTCCTCCTCGCGCAGCAGCACCCGGCCCACCTCGTGGCCGACGTCGCGCAGCGCCGCCTCCGGCTCGGTGAACTGCGGATGCACCACGACGGGCCGCCGCACCGGGAGCGCCCGCGCGATCAGCACGAAGGCCTCGGCCGCGCCGGCCGTGAGCAGCACCCGGTTCGAGGGCAGATCGTGCCGCTCGGCCACGGCCGCGCGCGCGGCCCGGCCGTCGGGGTAGGCGGCGAGTCCGGTCAGGGAGTCGGCGATCCGCTCCCGCAGCCAGTCCGGTGGGGTGTTCGTCCGGACGTTGACCGCCAGATCGATGAGTTTCTCGTCCCGTACCTCGGCGTCACCGTGGTGGCGCAGGTCGTGGGCGTCGGTATGCAGATGCATGTCCATGGCCGCCGTCGTGTGGGGGGTGGGGATGGTGGGGGGTGAGCCAGGCTCGCCAGCGATGTACCCGTGAGTTCGGGGCAACAACCGTACGCCTGGGGCGTCTTCGTTCGGGCGAAACGGGACGGAAGCGGCGAGAGCGCACGTTACGCGCCGGGTTTTCCGCTTCGGTACGAGCAGCCCGACGGACGTGCCCCCGCCCGCCGCGAGCAGCGCGGCCGCCTCCGCCACCGACGCCGTACCCGTCGCGGCCAGCGGCCGCGCCGACGGATGCGGTACGGGCACGGCCGCGAGCTCCTCCGCCGTGAACGCCCGCACCGGGACGCCGAGCACCTCCGCCGCCCCCGTGATCCCCGGCTCCGCCGCCCGCGCGTCGAGCGTGGCGAGCGAGCGGACGCCCGCACGCGTCAGCCCCGCCTCCCGCAGAACCGCCTCGACCAGGGCGAGGACCTCGTCCACCGGGACCCCGGCCCGGGCGCCGACACCGAGGTGCGCGGACGCCACCCCATCCGATACCAAAGGCCCATGGCTGTAGTCGTCGCGCTCGGCGCGTTCCTCATGACGCTCTTCGGAGGCTGGGTCGCGGGACGCGTCACCGACCGGCGCCACCTCGTCCTCGGCCTCGCCGGCGGACTCATGCTCGGCGTCGTCGGACTCGACCTGCTGCCCGAGGCCCTGGAGGCGGCGGGCGACGAGGTCTTCGGAGTCCCGGAGGCCCTGCTGCTCTTCGTCGGCGGCTTCCTCCTCGCCCATGTCGTGGAGCGACTCCTCGCCGTACGCCAGGCCGCACACGGTGTCGCGGCCGACGAGAGGGTCCCGCAGGTCGGCATGACGGCGGCGGCCGCGATGGTCGGTCACAGCCTCATGGACGGCATCGCGCTGGGTGCCGCCTTCCAGGTCGGCGGCGGCATGGGCGCCACCGTCGCGCTCGCCGTGATCACCCATGACTTCGCCGACGGCTTCAACACGTACACGATCACCAGCCTCTACGGGAACGCCCGCCGCAAGGCCATCGGCATGCTCGTCGCCGACGCCCTCGCGCCGCTGGTCGGCGCCGCCTCCACCCTGCTGTTCACCCTTCCGGTGGAACTCCTCGGCAGCTATCTGGGGTTCTTCGGCGGCGCCCTGCTCTACCTGGCCGCCGCCGAGATCCTGCCGGAGGCCCACCACGACCACCCCGCCCGCTCCACCCTGCTGTGCACGGTGGGGGGCGTCGGCTTCATCTGGCTCGTGGTGGGCGTCTCCGGCGGCTGATCTCACCTGCAGTGCTCCACGAAACGCGCGGCGGCCTCCGGGGATCCCGCCCAGTGGGTGTGGACATAGCTGGCGTGCACGCCGCCCTGCACGAAGCCCTCGACGCGCCGCTCGGGCTGCCGCAGCCCCCACGCGGCCGCCGCACCGGCGCCCGGCTCGATGACGGTCCGGTGGAACTCGTGCCCCCGCATCCGCGCCCCGGCGGGCGCGAGCACGCTGTCGCTCACGGCGACGGCGTCCCGGTACCCGAGGGTGAGCCGCTCGGACATCCGCGCGTCCGCGTCGAGCACCCCGCACATGGGGGTGCCGTCGAGCGACCGCGCGAGATACAGCAGCCCGGCGCACTCGGCGGCGACGGGCGCGCCGGAGGCGGCGAGCGCGGCGACGGCCTTCCGCAACGGCTCGTTGGCGGACAGCTGCTCGCCGTACATCTCGGGGAAGCCGCCGCCTATGACGAGCCCGCTCGTCCCCTCGGGGAGGGCTTCGTCCCGGAGCGGGTCGAACGTGACGACCTCGGCGCCGGCGGCGCGCAGGAGCTCGGTGTGCTCGGCGTACGAGAACGTGAACGCCGCGCCTCCTGCCACCGCGACCACCGGTGTGGGCATGCGTTCCGCCGGGGCGATGGGGGTACCCCCGGACGGAGTCCGGGGGAGGGTGGGCACACCGGAACCACCGGCGTGCAGCCGCTCCCCGACCTCAGCCACCCACGGCTCGCAGTGCAGCTCCGGCGCACTGCGGGCCAGTGACAGAAGCGCCTCCAGATCGCACCCGGCCCGCACCTGCTCCGCCTGCGCCGCGACAGCGGCAAGCGCCGCCGCCTGCCGCTCGGCCACCGGCACAAGCCCCAGATGCCGTGACGGAGTCGCCACCGCGGGCGCCCGTCGAAGGACACCCAGCACCGGCACCCCGGACTCCCCGAGCGCCTCCCGCAGCAGATGCTCGTGCCGATCCGTCGCGACCTTGTTCAGGATCACGCCCCCGATCCGCACCTCCGGATCCCAGGACGCGAACCCGTGCACGAGCGCCGCCACCGACCGCGACTGCGAGGACGCGTCGACGACCAGCACCACCGGCGCCTTGAGCAGCTTCGACACCTGTGCGGTGGAGGCGAGTTCGCCCTGGTCGGCGGCCCCGTCGTACAGGCCCATGACACCCTCGACGACCGCCAGGTCGCACCCGCGCGCCCCGTGCTCGAAGAGCGGCGCGATCAGCCCCGTACCGCACATGTACGCGTCGAGGTTGCGGCCCGGCCGCCCCGTGGCGAGCGCGTGGTAGCCCGGGTCGATGTAGTCCGGTCCGACCTTGTGCGGCGAGACCGCCAGACCACGGCCGGCGAACGCGGCCATCAGGCCGGTCGCGACCGTGGTCTTGCCCGCGCCCGACGAGGGCGCGGCGATGACGAGACGTGCTACCACTCGATGCCCCGCTGGCCCTTCTGACCGGCGTCCATCGGGTGCTTGACCTTGGACATGTCGGTGACGAGATCCGCGAAGTCGACGAGCTCCTGCGGCGCGTTGCGGCCGGTGATGACGACGTGCTGGTGCCCGGGACGGTCGCGCAGCACCTCGACGACCTCGGCCGTGTCGATCCAGCCCCAGTGCAGCAGGTACGCGAACTCGTCGAGGACGTAGAACGTGTACTTCTCCTCGGCGAGGTCCCGCTTGACCTGCTCCCAGCCCTCGCGGGCCTTCTCCTCGTGCGACTGCTCGCCCTCGGCGACCTCGCGCTGGATCCAGGACCAGCCCTCACCCATCTTGTTCCAGGTGACGGTGCCGCCCTTGCCGGTCTCGCCGAGCGCCTTGAGGGCGTTCTCCTCGCCGACCTTCCACTTGGCCGACTTCACGAACTGGAACACCCCGATCGGCCAGCCCTGGTTCCAGGCGCGCAGCGCCATGCCGAACGCGGCGGTCGACTTCCCCTTGCCGACGCCCGTGTGCACCATGACCAGCGCACGGTTGCGGCGCTGACGGGTGGTGAGACCGTCGTCGGGAACGACGGTCGGCTGTCCCTGCGGCATTAAGCGGCCCTCCTGGCAGTGGTCTTCCGGTTTCCCTGTACGTCCCGGACGAGGCCGGCGATCGAGTCGGCGCGCAGCTCGTCCAAGGTGACGGCGGTGCCGCCGAGTTCACGGGCGAGCTCCCGGGCCAGCCCGAGCCGCACCGGTCCGGTCTCGCAGTCGACGACGACGGAGGCCGTGCCGTCGGCGGCGTGCAGCCGCGCCGCGCGGGCGGCGAGCGCCACCGGGTCGGCGCCGCCGCCGGTCGCCCGCCCGTCGGTGACGACGACGAGCAGCGGGCGGCGCGAGGGGTCCCGCAGCCGCTCGACGCGCAGGACGTCATGGGCCTTGAGGAGACCGGCCGACAGCGGGGTACGGCCACCGGTCGGGAGCTTCTCGAGACGGGCGGCGGCCGCGTCGACGGACGAGGTCGGCGGCAGCGCGACCTCGGCGTCGCGGCCGCGGAAGGTGATGAGGCCGACCTTGTCGCGCCGCTGGTAGGCGTCGAGCAGCAGGGAGAGGACGGCGCCCTTGACGGCGCTCATCCGCTGCCGGGCCGCCATGGAACCGGAGGCGTCCACGGCGAAGAGCACCAGGTTCCCCTCGCGGCCCTCCCGGGTCGCCTGCCGCAGGTCGTCCCGGCGGACCACGAGTCCGGGGCCGGTCCGCCCACGGGCCTTCTGGTGCGGGGCGGCTGCCTGCACGGTGGCGGCCAGGTGCAGCTTGGTCAGCGAGCCCCGGGGGCGTACGGATCCGGTGGTACGGCCGTGCTCGGTGCGGGCCCGGGAGCGGCGCCCGGCCGCGCCCTCGCCGAGACCGGGGACGCTGAGCACCTTCGTACGGAAGGGCTCGGAGGCGGCGACGGCGGCGCGCTCACCGGAACCGGCGCCCTGCGGGGCGGGTTCGGGAGAGGGTGCGGGCGGCGCGGGCGGGGAGGTCTCCTCGGGAGCGGGGGAGTTCTCGGCGGCGGGTCCGTCGCTCTGCGGCGGAACACCCCCACCGGGACCGCCGTCCCCGGGCCCCCCGTCGCCGGGCCCGTCGGGCTCGGGGTCCTCGTCCGGCTCCTGGTCCTGGCCCTTGAACTCCTCCAGGGTCTCGTCGAGCTTGTCCTCGTCGAGGCCGGGAGCGTCGAAGGGGGAGCGGCGCCGCCGGTGCGGGAGAGCGAGCAGGGCGGCCTGCCGTACGTCCTCGGAGGTGACCTCGGTGCGGCCGGCCCAGGCGGCGAGCGCGGTCGCGGTGCGGGCCATGACGATGTCGGCGCGCATGCCGTCGACCTCGAACGCGGCGCAGGTGGCGGCGATCTGGAGCAGCACGGCGTCGCCGAGCCTCACCTGGGGCAGCAACGCCCGTGCGGTGACGATCCGTTCGCGCAGCGCGGACTCGTCCGCGGCCCAGCGGTCGGCGAAGGCGGCGGGGTCGTCCTCGAAGGCGAGCCGCCGCCGGACGACCTCGACGCGCTGCTGCGGGTCGCGCGACGCGGCGACCTCGACGGTCAGCCCGAACCGGTCGAGGAGCTGGGGCCTGAGCTCGCCCTCCTCGGGGTTCATGGTCCCGACGAGCAGGAAGCGGGCGGCGTGCCGTACGGAGACACCCTCGCGCTCGACGTAGGAGGACCCCATGGCGGCGGCGTCGAGGAGATGGTCGATGAGGTGGTCGCTGAGCAGGTTGACCTCGTCGACGTAGAGGATCCCGCGATGGGCGGAGGCGAGGAGGCCGGGCTCGAAGGCCTTGACGCCCTCGCTGAGCGCCTTCTCGATGTCGAGCGAGCCGACGAGCCGGTCCTCGGAGGCGCCGACGGGCAGCTCGACCATCCGCGCGGGCCGCTCGGCCCCGGGCCCGGTCTCGTGGGGCCCGTCGGGGCAGCCGCCGTCGGGGGAGCCGGGATCACAGCTGAACCGGCAGCCGGCGACGACGGGCACGGCGGGCAGCAGCTCGGCGAGCGCGCGCACGGCGGTGGACTTGGCGGTCCCCTTCTCACCCCGCACGAGCACACCGCCGACGGCCGGGCTGACGGCGTTGAGCAGCAGCGCGAGCCGCAGGTCGTCCATACCGACGACGGCGGTGAACGGATACCGGGTACTCATCGGCTGGTCACTCCTTCAGATCGCGAATGTTCGAACGACGACCCGGGGCCGCCAGGAATCTTCGACACGTCGTGCGGGTGGTGCGGGTGGGGACCCGAACGCCGGGCGCGGCTCACGGCGCACCCGGCGGCACGAACGGCAGCCCCGAAGGAGCTCCCTCCTCGATCAGCCGCAGCAGCGCGTCCGTGTCCGCGTGCTCCTCGATCAGATCCCCCAGCCGGTCCAGCTGTTCCTCCCGCAGCGCCCCGAACGACGTGTCCGGCGCCGGTACGAACCGCCGTCCGGCCGCCGTCGCGACCTCCCGCAGGAACGCCCGCCGGAACCCGTCGCTCTCCAGGGAGCCGTGCCAGTGCGTACCCCACACGGAACCCACCCGACACCCGTCGAGAAACGGTTCCCCGCCCCGTACGTCCGCGATGCCGTGGTGGATCTCGTACCCCTCGACCCGTTCCCCGAGCGCCGAGCCCACCGGCCGGGCGAGCGTCTTCTCGCGCGCGAACCGCACGCGTACGGGCAGCAGCCCGAGCCCGTCGACGGACCCCGCACGGGACTCGACCTCGTCCTCGATGTGCTCGCCGAGGACCTGGAAGCCGCCGCAGATGCCGAGCACCGGACGGCCCTCGGCGGCCCGCCGCGCCAGCGCGTCGGCGAGCCCGCGCTCCCGCAGCCAGGCGAGCGCCTTGACCGTCCCGCGCGTCCCCGGCACCACGACCAGGTCCGCGTCGACGAGCTCCTCCGCCCGGTCCACGAACCGCACGACGACACCCGGCTCGGCGGCCAGCGCGTCCACGTCCGTGAAGTTGGACATCAGCGGCACCGCGCAGACGGCGACCCGCAGCACGTCCTCACCGACCGGCGGCGCGACGACGGACTCACGCACCGCGCCCCGCAGCGAGACCCGGAGGCCGTCCTCCTCGTCGATGCCGAGCCCGTGGGCGTACGGCAGGACGCCGAAGGTCCGCCGCCCGGTGAGCCCGTGCAGCATGTCCAGGCCCGGTTCGAGCAGGGTCACGTCACCGCGGAACTTGTTCACGAGGTAGCCCGCGATCAGCTCCTGGTCCTCGGGCGCGAGCAGCGCCGTCGTGCCGAAGAACTGGGCGAAGACCCCGCCCCGGTCGATGTCGCCGACCACGACGACGGGCAGCCGCGCGGCCCGCGCGATGCCCATGTTCACGATGTCGGTGCGCCGCAGGTTGATCTCGGCCGGACTGCCGGCGCCCTCGCAGATCACGGCGTCGTACGTGCTCCGCAGCTCCTCCAGGCACGCGATGACCGGCTCGAAGAGCTCCTTCTGCCGTCCCCCGCGCAGCGCCTTCCCGGGGGACGACCCCCCAGGCCCCCCGAAGAACCCGCGGGCGCTCAGCTCACCGACCGGCTTGCCCATCAGGACGACCTGGCTGGACCGGTCGCTGCCGGGCTTGAGCAGGACGGGGTTCATCAGCGCGGTGGGTTCCACCCGCGCCGCCTGCGCCTGCATGGCCTGGGCCCGCCCGATCTCGGCCCCCTCCCTCGTGACGAAGGAGTTGAGGGACATGTTCTGCCCCTTGAACGGCGCCACCTTCACACCCTTGCGGACCAGCCAGCGGCAGATGCCGGCCGTCACGACGCTCTTGCCGGCGTCGGACGTGGTCCCGGCGACGAGCAGTCCCCCACCCCTCATGCGTTCCTCCGCTTCCGGGTCGACGCGGCCAGGGCGCCGATGATCAGCCGGCCGCCCACACAGGCGGCCAGAGTGAGTCCGGTGACCCGGCGCGACAGGCGTACGGCCCGGTCGATGTCGGTCACCTCGACGGCCCGCCCCTCCCCGTTGAGCACCGGACGGTGCTCGACCCGGCCGCCGTACGACAGGGTGCCACCGAGGCGTATGCCGAGGGCGCCCGCGAAGGAGGCCTCGACGGGGCCCGCGTTGGGGCTGGGGTGCTTCGCCGCGTCGGCCCGCCAGGCGTTCAGCGCACCGCGCGGGTCTCCGCCGGCGACGGTCGCGAGGACGGCCGTCAGCCGGGCCCCGGGCCAGCCGGCCACGTCGTCGAGCCGGGCCGAGGCCCAGCCGAAGCGGCGGTGGCGCGGCGACTTGTGGCCGACCATCGCGTCGAGGGTGTTGACGGCCCGGAAGCCGACGAGGCCCGGTACGCCCGCGACCGCGCCCCAGAAGAGGGCGCCGACCACGGCGTCGGAGGTGTTCTCGGCGACCGATTCGACGACCGCGCGGGCCATCGCGGGTCCGTCCAGGGACTGCGGGTCGCGCCCGCAGAGATGCGGCAGCCGCTCCCGGGCGACGTCCAGGTCCCCGGCGGCGAGCGCGCCGCCGATCGCGCGGGCCTCCCGCCCCAGGGTCGTACCGCCGACGACGGCCCACACGGAGGCGGCGGTCAGGGCGACGGCGGCGGCCGGCCGGTTCCGTACGGCCCGGGCGGCGAGCGCTCCGAGGGCGACGGTGGAGCCGGCGCAGACGGCGGTGTGCAGGGCACCCCAGCCGCGGTGGTCGTGGTGGAGGCGGTTCTCGACCGCGGCGGCCGCCCGGCCGAACGCGGCGACGGGATGTCCGCGGCGGGGGTCGCCGATGAGCAGATCGACGGCGAGACCCGCGGCCGCTCCGTACGCGAAGACACCAGTGGTACTGCTGCGGCCGGGCATGGCGCATGTCCTCACTCAGGGTCCGCGCCCTGGATCGACGTGACCGGCGGCGAGAGTTCCTGGCTCCCGGACCCTTCGGATCCGGTCACAGTGGCGGGACCGCGCCGGATTCGCACCGGACTTCCTCTACTGCCGCCGTAATGGCCTCGGCAGTCCACCACGGCCCGAGAACAGCCGTCAACTCACCCTTGACCTGCAGCGGGTCACTGTGCGAAGCACCACAAACACACCGGCGGGGCGGGCCGCACCCGAAGGTGCGGACCGCCCCGCCGGTCACGCTCGGACCGTCAGGC
>NZ_JACSCH020000009.1:280185-339264 GCF_014451325.2 Streptomyces sp. CB02980
GGACCGTCAGGCGACGATCAGGTAGATGCCGTACGCGACGGCCGCCGCGCACAGGGCGAAGCAGGCGTACGCGGCGGTGCGGGCCAGGGCCGCGGAACCTCCGCGGGCGGCGGCCTCCTCCTGCTTGGTGAGGCCGACGATGCCGAGGGAGAAGAGGCCCACGAGGGCGACGGTCGCCACGAGGCTGACTCCGAAGACGGAGCCGAGAGCTGCCCAGTCGATCTTCATGTCGTTCGTTCCTTAGACCGCGGCGGCGGGGGCCGGGGGAGCGGTCGGGTCGGTGGGGGCCGGCGCGGGGATGGTCGCCTTGAGGTCCTCGTCCGCGACGGCGGCGACGGAACCGGCGGGCGGCGGCGGGGTGACGGCCGCCATGGCGGTGGTCACGACGCCCGCGGGCTCGGTGTCGAGGTCGTCGGCGGTGACGTTGTTGTGGTCGACCGGCTTGCGGCGGGAGAGCGACCAGATGACGCCCGAGCCGGCGATCAGCAGGACCGCGACGGCGGCGATGCCCCAGGGGCCCTGCTTGGTGAGGAACTCGGCACCGGCGCCGACCACGGCCGCGGCGGGCAGGGTCAGACCCCAGGCGACGAACATCCGGGTCGCGGTCGACCAGCGGACGACACCGCCCTTGCGGCCGAGACCGGCGCCCATCACGGCACCCGAGCAGGACTGGGTGGTGGAGAGCGAGAAGCCCAGGTGCGAGGAGGCGAGGATGACCGTCGCGGCGCTGGTCTGGGCGGCGAAGCCCTGCTGCGGCTGGAGGTCGGTGAGGCCCTTGCCCATGGTGCGGATGATGCGCCAGCCACCGAGGTAGGTGCCGAGGGCGATGGCGACACCGGCGCAGACGATGACCCACAGCGGAGGGTTCGAGCCGGGGGCGACGACACCCTGGGTGACCAGGGCGAGGGTGATGATGCCCATCGTCTTCTGGGCGTCGTTGGTGCCGTGGGCGAGGGAGACGAGACCGGCGGAGGCGATCTGGCCGGCCCGGTAGCCCTTGGCCGTGGCCTTCGCCTCCGGGTTGGCCTTGATCTTGTACGTCAGCTTGGTGGCGGCCATCGCGGCGAGGCCGGCGACGAGCGGCGCGGCGACGGCCGGGATGAGGACCTTGGTGACGATGGTCGGGCCGTTCACGGCCGACCAGCCGGCCGACATGACCGCGGCGCCGATGAGGCCGCCGAAGAGAGCGTGGGAGGAGCTGGACGGAAGCCCGAGCAGCCAGGTCAGGAGATTCCAGAGGATCGCGCCGACCAGCGCGGCGAAGATCACCTCTGTACGAATGCCCTCTTCGTTGATGATCCCGCCGGAGATCGTCTTGGCGACCTCCACGGACAGGAACGCGCCGACGAGGTTCAGCACGGCGGACATGGCCACCGCCGTCTTCGGCTTGAGAGCACCGGTCGAGATGGTCGTCGCCATCGCGTTCGCGGTGTCGTGGAAACCGTTCGTGAAATCGAACACGAGAGCTGTCACGACCACAATGGCGAGCAGCAGCGTGATGTGTTCCATTTACCCAGGCAATCGTTTGACGTCAGTGGCTGGACGAACGTAAGCAACCTGAGTGAACGGAAGGTGAACTAGGTAGGGCGCTGTGGTGTCTCAAATCGGTGTCAAGAGATTCCGGTTACGGCTCCGGCCCGCGAGCTGTCCACGATGCGGTCACCCCGCAACCCCGGGTAATCCGGGCCATCACGGGGCACATACGACCTGCCCCGGTTCCTCCTCCGTCACCCGGTTCCGATCCCTGGACGGAACCATCCGACCGGGGGACCCCGCGGACGAGACCCATGTCACTCCCCGGAGGGCCGCGGAGGCCCCGGCGGGCCCCGCGCGCCGAGCCCCGCCCGCGCCTCTCCTCCGGCCCCGTCCGCGCCTCTCCTCCGGCCCCGTCCGGGGCCGTACGGGTCCCACCGGTGGCAGTCCGCCCGCACCCTGCCGAGACTGGGAGCGTGCGCCCGGCTACAGCGACGGCAGCGGCCGTCACCACCCTGCTCGGTGTCGGCGCGGCCGCGTTCGCGGCCGGCCGGTACGCCAGCGACGTCGCCCTCAGGGCGCCGTCCGGACGTCCCCTGCCCGGGGATCCCAAACTCACCGTGCATGCCACGGGTCCCGAACGGATCACCCTCACCCGCAGCCTCGCCTCACTGCGCCCCGGTACGTACGGCATGGAGGGGCACGGCCAGCACGCCGTCGTCGGCCCGGTCCTCGACCGGGTCCCGCACACCGCGGACACCGTCGTCCGGCGCCTCGAACGCGTCGAGCGCGGGGTGCTCGGCCCCGGCTCCCGCGTCCGCCTCACCCCCCAGCTGCACATCGGCACGCCGATCAGCGCCCTCGGGCTCGCCCACGAGGACGTCGAGATCCCCGGCGAGCTCGGCCCCCTGCCGGCCTGGCTGGTGGCCGCGCCCCGCACCACCTGGGTGATCGCCCTGCACGGCCTCGGCACCACCCGCGAGCACCCGCTGAACGTCGTCCCCTTCTTCAACCGCCGCAAGATCCCCGTCCTCGTCCCCGCCTACCGCGGCGACGAGGGAGCACCCGCCTCCCCGGACGGCCTCGCCCACCTCGGCGACTCCGAGTGGCGCGACGTCGACGCCGCCATCCGCTACGCCGTCCACCGGGGCGCGTCGAAGGTCGTGCTGCACGGCTGGGGGACCGGGGCCTCGATGGCCCTGCGCGCCGCGGCCGAGTCGGGGGTGCGCGACCGGATCAGCGGCCTCGTCCTCGACTCGCCCGTCCTGGACTGGGAGGCCACCCTCCGCAACCTCGCGGCGGCCCATCACGTCCCCGCCCCCCTGCTCCCGCTCGCCGTCCGCGCCGCGCAGGGCAGGACCGGACAGCACGGCGACCTCCTTGAGGAGGCCTCCGCGCCGGGCGCGCTGCGCGTCCCCGTGCTCCTCTTCCACGGCCCCGACGACACCATCGCCCCCTGGAGACCGTCCGTCGAACTCGCCGCCCGCCGCCCCGATCTGGTCACCCTCCAGGCCGTCCGGCACGCCCCGCACGCGGCGATGTGGAACGCCGACCCGGTCCGCTACGAGGAGGCCCTGCGCCGCTTCCTCACCCCGCTCCTCTAGGGCCCGGCGGAGGACGTCGGGGACGGCGCGGCCGATTCCGATTGGGCTTTCGGGCCGTCAGCGGGAAGACTGCCCCCGTGACGTCTCGAAAGCCCGATGAACCATTGGCGCGCAACTCCAGACTCCGACTCGTCCGCCCGCGGGCGCTGGCCACCGCCCGACGGGCCGTGACGACCCGGCGCACCCGGCCGGCGCCGCGGCCGCCCGAGGGCACTCCGCCCCGTGCGGAGCTGGCCCGCCAGGCCCGGCACGTCCTCGCCGACGCCGTACGCATCGCCCGCTGGGCGGCCGTCGAGCGCGGCGCCACAGTGGCGCCGGGCAGCGGCCCCGGAGCCGTCCCCGCCCAGGAACGGGCCGCCGCCGCACTGGACCTGACGCCCGGCCAGATCAGGGCCGGCTGGGACCGCGCACGGCTCGCCGGCCTCGTCGAGCTCCACGGCGACACCGCCCGCCCCGGCTGGCGGCTGCACGCCTGGGACCGTGACGACTCCGCCGTCCTGCGCGGCTGGGTCGCCCTCTTCGACGCCTGGTCCCTGGTGCACCCGGCCCCCGAGGGGGTCGAGCCCAGCGCCGTCGCCGAGGTCGTCGAGGCCCTCCCGCAGGTCCTGTCGCTGCTTCAGCTCTCCCAGGGCCCGGTCCTCGTCCCCGCCCTGCTCGATCTGCTCGGCCAGCGCGTCGAGGAGCTGCGCGAGGAGCGCTGCGAGGTCCCGGGGGCCGAGCAGACCCCCGAGGCCGCCGAGACCACCGACGCACCCGCCGCCGTGAACGGCACCGACGGGCTCCCGGCGCTGCTCGACTGGGCGCTCGAAGGTCTGGCGGCCGTCGGCGCGCTCACCCTGGACCCCGGGGCGGAGGGGCGGCACGCCACCCTGACCCCGCTCGGCAACTGGGCGGTCTGGGTCAAGCTGGAGCAGATCTGCGTCGCCGCGCAGAGCCCCGCCGGGAACATCGAGCAGTCCGCCGAGGACATGCTCCGCGGCTGCGCCCGGCTCACCCCCGGCCCCGCCCGCGCCGAGTACCGCGCCTGGCTGGCGGCCCGCACCCTCTCCAGCGCGGTGACCGAACTCCTCACCGTCGCCCGCGGCGAGGACGCGCTGCTGCGCGGGCTCGCCTTCGAAGCGCTCCGGGTGGTCGGCGCCCCCGCCGAGGCCGAGGTGCGGGCCACCGTCGCCGAACCCTCCCTGCGGCCGTACGCACTGCTCTGGCTCGCCGAGTACGAGGGTGCCGACCCCGACGACGCCCAGGAGGTCCTCACCCGCGAGGAGTCCACCTGGCTCTGGGTGGACACGGCCGCCGCCGTCGCCGACCACGGGGAGAGCGAGCTGCTCGTCCGGCACCTCGACTCCGCCGTGCAGGGCACCGTCCCGGCGCTCCTCGACGAGATCAGGGCCGTCGGCCACCCCCGTACCGTCCAGGTCCTGGTCGCCCTCGCCGCCGCCCACCCGGACCCGGCGCTGGCCAAGGCCGTCCGCCGGGCCGCCTTCCAGGTCCACACCGGGGGAGCGTGACGGGATCCCCGCCCGGGGATCCCGAAGGGGGAACCTCCCCGGCGCCCGGCTACTCCGCGGCGCCGGGGGTGTACGTCCCGAAGCTCCAGATGTTGCCCTCGGCGTCCCGCGCCATGTAGTCCCGCGAGCCGTACTCCTGGTCCTTGGGCGGCATCACGATCTCGACGCCGTGGGCCACCGCCCGCGCGTGGTGCTCGTCGACGTCGTCCACGTGCACGAACACACCGACCGGACCGGCGTCGGCCATCAGCTTGTCGAACTCGCTGCCGGTGCCCTTGCTGCCCAGCATCACCATGCCGTTCCCGTACGACAGCTCGGCGTGCGCCACGCGCCCGTCCTCGGCCTCGTACACGGCGTTCGCACGGAAGCCGAAGCCCTCCGTGAGCAGGCTGATCGCCGCCTTCGCGTCCTCGTACGTCAGCGTCGGACAGATGTGGGGAGCCTCAGCCATCCCGATCACTTCCTCTCGATTCAGTCGAATGTGACACAGGTCTCAGTCTGGCAGTCCCCACCGGCAATCAGCGGAAGGTGTTGCATCGGGCCATGTCGCCCGTCCGGTAGCCCTCGTAGAACCACTGCTGGCGCTGGGCCGCGGAGCCGTGGGTCCAGTTCTCCGGGGTCACCCGGCCCTGGAACCTCTCCTGGATCCGGTCGTCGCCCACCGCGGCCGCGGCGTCCAGACCGTCCCGGATGTCCGCGTCCGTCAGCTGCGTGAGCAGCGGCCGGCCCGTGCGGTTGTCGGGCGTGGTCGTGGCGTGCCGGGCCCACACGCCCGCGTAGCAGTCGGCCTGGAGCTCGACCCGCACGGCGTTGGAGTTCGCGCCGGTCCGCCCGTCCTGGGCCCGGCTCAGGGTCCCCATCAGGTTCTGGATGTGGTGGCCGTACTCGTGCGCCACCACGTACGCCTGGGCGAAGGGTCCGCCGTTCGACCCGAACTTGGTGCGCAGCTCGTCGAAGAAGCCCAGATCCAGATAGACCTGCCGGTCGCCGGGGCAGTAGAAGGGCCCCACCGCCGAGGTCGCGGAACCGCAGGCGGTCGGGACCCGCTGGCTGAACATCACGGTGGCGGCGCTCCCGTACGTGCCGCCGCGGCGCGCGTACTCGCTCCGCCAGAAGTCCTGGACGCTGTTGACCACGGCGACGATCCGGCAGTCCTCGCGGGTGTTGGCGTCCGAACCCTTCTTGCAGGTCTGTGCCACCTGCGCGGCTCCCGAGGAGCTGGCCACCGGTTCGTCGCCGCCCGAGGAGAGTCCGAGCTGGTCCGGCCCCACCCCGAGGAACAGTCCCAGGATCAGGGCGATGAAGCCGATGATGCCGCCGCCGACGGTCGCCTTCCCGCCCGGGATGCGACTGCTCCGGACGTCCTTGACCTCCGAGGTGTCCAGATCGGCGTCGTCGTCGAACTGCACGGCCCACCACCCTCCGCGTCACTGCCGCGGCAGAGGCCGCCGCCCTGCGCCGAGTATCGGCCGATCTCCAGTCACTCGCCCCTTTTGTTCCAGCGACGGCGGTTATGTGAGAAAACTCCGATCGCGCCCCGAAGCCCCCTCGCGGCCGAAAAGCAGTTGCAGGGGCCCGTTAGACTGGCCGTATGGCCATTCTCCCCGTGCATTAGCGGCGTCGAAGCCCTTCACCAGCCGTCCTTCCGCCGTTTCCCACCGCCCTGGAGTCTGTCCGTGATCACCGCTTCCGGCATCGAGCTGCGCGCCGGCGCCCGAGTCCTCATCGAGTCCGCTTCCTTCCGTGTCGCCAAGGGCGACCGCATCGGCCTCGTCGGTCGCAACGGAGCGGGCAAGACCACCCTCACCAAGTGCCTCGCGGGCGAGGGCGTCCCCGCCGCCGGCCAGATCGCCCGCTCCGGCGAGGTCGGCTACCTCCCGCAGGACCCGCGCACCGGCGACCTCGACGTCCTGGCCCGCGACCGCATCCTCTCCGCGCGTGGCCTCGACGCCCTCCTCAAGAAGATGCGGATGAACGAGGAGCGCATCGCCACCGGCTCCGGCGGCACCCGCGACAAGGCGATGCGGCAGTACGAGCGCCAGGAGACCGAGTTCCTGACCAAGGGCGGCTACGCGGCCGAGGCCGAGGCCTCCACCATCGCCGCCGCCCTGGGTCTGCCCGACCGGGTCCTCGGCCAGCCGCTGCACACCCTCTCCGGTGGTCAGCGCCGCCGTGTCGAGCTCGCCCGGATCCTCTTCTCGGACGCCGACACCCTCCTCCTCGACGAGCCGACCAACCACCTCGACGCCGACTCCATCGTCTGGCTCCGGGACTACCTGAAGAGCTACCGCGGCGGCTTCATCGTGATCTCCCACGACGTCGACCTCGTCGAGACCGTGGTCAACAAGGTCTTCTACCTGGACGCCAACCGCTCCACGATCGACGTCTACAACATGGGCTGGAAGCTCTACCAGCAGCAGCGCGAGGCCGACGAGAAGCGCCGCAAGCGCGAGCGCCAGAACGCCGAGAAGAAGGCCGCCGCCCTCAACTCGCAGGCCGACAAGATGCGCGCCAAGGCCACCAAGACCGTGGCCGCGCAGAACATGGCCAAGCGCGCCGAGCGACTGCTCTCCGGCCTGGAGGCGGTGCGCGCCTCCGACAAGGTCGCCAAGCTCCGCTTCCCCGACCCCGCGCCCTGCGGCAAGACCCCGCTGACGGCCGAGGGACTCTCCAAGTCCTACGGCTCGCTCGAAATCTTCACCGATGTGGACCTCGCGATCGACAAGGGCTCGCGCGTCGTCATCCTCGGCCTCAACGGAGCGGGCAAGACCACGCTGCTCCGGCTGCTCGCCGGCGCCGAGAAGGCCGACACCGGCGAGGTGACCCCGGGCCACGGTCTCAAGCTCGGCTACTACGCCCAGGAGCACGAGACGCTCGACCCCGAGCGCAGCGTCCTGGAGAACATGCGCTCGGCCGCGCCCGACCTCGACCTCGTCCAGGTCCGCAAGACGCTCGGCTCCTTCCTCTTCTCCGGCGACGACGTCGACAAGCCGGCCGGGGTGCTCTCCGGCGGCGAGAAGACCCGACTGGCCCTGGCCACCCTGGTCGTCTCCTCGGCGAACGTGCTGCTTCTCGACGAGCCCACCAACAACCTGGACCCGGCCAGCCGCGAGGAGATCCTCGGGGCCCTGCGGACCTACAAGGGTGCCGTCGTCCTCGTCACCCACGACGAGGGCGCGGTCGACGCGCTGGAGCCGGAGCGGATCATCCTGCTCCCGGACGGCGTCGAGGACCTGTGGGGCCCGGACTACGCGGACCTGGTCGCGCTCGCCTGACCCGGAGAGGACCGGGTGATCATGCCCGGCTGGATCATTCGGCCCACGGGTGATCCTTCATCTGAGTGAGGGCGTCTCGTACACCCCGGCGCGGTGCTCTGCCGAATCCTTCCGGCAGACCCGCGCCGTACGTGTGTTCCCCCTGTATCGCTGACCTGCTGATTCCCGTGCCGGGTGCCGTGGAGCCCCGTTTCAGGCCCAGCGGAATCTGGGCTTCCGGTCGTGACGAACGCGCGCTCGTCCACAAACCCGGCGGCATGGACCTTGTCGAATGGGTGGCCAGGACGGACGGGAGGGGTGATCATGAGAAGTCCAGAGCGCACTTCCCATGAGGAGGCACGGGTGGCCGAGACTCTGAAGAAGGGCAGCCGGGTGACCGGCGCCGCGCGCGACAAGCTCGCGGCAGACCTGAAGAAGAAGTACGACTCCGGTGCGAGTATCCGGGCGCTGGCCGAGGAAACGGGCCGCTCCTACGGATTCGTCCACCGGATGCTCAGTGAGTCCGGAGTCACGCTGCGTGGACGCGGCGGAGCGACCCGGGGCAAGAAAGCCGCCTCGGCCTGACATAGGACGCCTCGACCGGGCCACCGGAACTTCCGGTGGCCACCCGGTCGGTCATCGCGCCGGCCCGGTGGTTACTGTGCAGTCACTTAGCATTTCGCATGCAGTGTGCTGCACCGTAACCGGAGGCGCCCCATGACTACGCTCGACGACTCTGAGCTCGTATTCGACAAGGACGGTGTACGGCTCACCGTCGAGGACGCCGTTGCCACGGTGACCCTGACCAATCCGGCGAAGCGCAACGCTCAGTCTCCCGCTCTGTGGCGGGCGTTGACAGAAGCCGGCCGGTCGTTGCCCGGCAGCGTGCGGGTCGTCGTTCTGCGCGGTGAGGGACAGTCCTTCTCCGCCGGACTCGACCGGCAGGCGTTCACGCCCGAGGGCTTCGACGGAGAGCCGTCCTTCCTCGATCTCGCGCGCGGTTCCGACGCGGACCTCGACGCGGTCATCGCCGAGTACCAGGAGGCGTTCACCTGGTGGCGCCGCAGCGACCTCGTGTCGATCGCGGCCGTCCAGGGACACGCCATCGGCGCGGGCTTCCAGCTCGCCCTCGCCTGCGACCTGCGGGTCGTCGCCGAGGACGTGCAGTTCGCCATGCGCGAGACCAGCCTGGGTCTCGTCCCGGACCTGACCGGGACGCATCCGCTCGTCTCGCTCGTGGGCTACGCCCGCGCGCTGGAGATCTGCGCCACCGGCCGCTTCGTCCACGCGGAGGAGGCCGAGCGCATCGGTCTCGCCAATCTGTCCGTGCCCGCCGACGAACTCGACGCGGCGGTACGGGACCTCGGCGCCGCCCTGCTCGCGGCGCCGCGCGACGCGGTCACCGAGACCAAGGCGCTCCTCCAGGGCGTCTCCGGCCGCTCGTACGAGGAGCAGCGCGTCGCCGAGCGCGCCGCCCAGGCCCGCCGCCTCCGCGACCTCGCGGGCCTCGGCGACTGACGCCTGCCCGCACGCGCCTGTCCTGGGGCCTGTCCGGCGGATCATGGTCGGGGCCGCGGCGTATCCGACCCTGATCCGCCGGACAGGCCCTAGCGCAGGTCCGACACCACGACCGTGACCGCGGCGCCCTTCGGGGCGACCGCGGTCACCGCCGTGCGCACGGCGCGGGTCACGTCCAGCGGGCGGACCCCGGCCGTCACGGCCAGTTCCACCCGCACCCCGTCGGGCCCCCGGCGCACCGGCGGACCCAGCGTGTCCGTCACCGCCGCGACCCCCGCCACCCCGAGCGCGGCGAGCGCCACGGGGTCGTCCGTCGCCGGCGAGGTCGGCCCGGGCGGAGGAGCGGCACCGGCGTCCGGCTCGGCCGGCGCCGTGTCGAGCAGCTCCGTCACCCGCAGGTCCACCGCGTCGACCACAAGACCGAGCCCGCCCTCGGCCGCGCCGAGCAGCGCCGCCCGCAGCTCCTCGACGAGCTCCGGCAGGGGGCGCCCGGCGATCGCGCCGAACGCGGCCGTGACGAGCAGGGCGCCCGATTCCCGATCTTCGGGTGCCTCCGCCGGGCCGATCCGCAGCTTGCCCGGCACCACACCCCGTACCGCCGAGGCGGTACGGCCCAGCACCTCGCGCACCGCCCGCTCGGTGATCCATGCCCCCTCCGCCGTCGTTCCGAGCGGCAGCAGCCTGCCCGGTGAGAGGCGGTCCCGCACCGCCGCCGTCCAGCCCTCAGCAGTCGTCATTGCCCCAGCCTGCCGTATCCCCGGGGCGGGACCGGGGAACCGCCCTTAGTGTGGGCGAAGAACCCCGAAATATCCCAGAAGGGGCGAAATCTGATGACGGACACCACTCACTCCGGCGACCCTGCGGCCGACGGGTCGCGCGAACCGCGCCGCACCTCGGTCACCAAGCGGGGCGGCGGAGATCCGGCCTCCCGGGGCCGGACCACGATCGCCGACGGCGTCGTCGAGAAGATCGCCGGTCTCGCCGCCCGTGACGTCGTGGGCGTGCACGCGATGGGCAGCGGCATCTCCCGCACCTTCGGCGCCGTACGCGACCGGGTACCCGGCGGGGGCGGTGCCAGGTCGAACGCCACGCGCGGGGTGAAGGCCGAGGTCGGCGAGGTGCAGACCGCGCTCGACCTGGAGATCGTCGTCGACTACGGCGTCTCCATCGCGGACGTCACCGGCGACGTCCGGGAGAACGTCATCGCGGCCGTGGAGCGGATGACCGGACTCGAGGTCGTCGAGGTCAACATCGCGGTCAGCGACGTGAAACTGCCGGACGAAGAGGACGAAGAGCCGGAGTCACGCCTCCAGTAGTCGCCGACGGCGGCGCACAGGGGGCTCAGGAGGACTCGGAAAGGGGTCAGGAATGAGCATGGCGGTGGTCGGCCTGGTGGCCGGCATGGCTCTCGGCTTCGCCGGATACTTCGGCGGTTTCGGAGCGTTTGTACTGGTCGCGGCCTTGGGGGCGATCGGCTTCGTGGCGGGCCGCTTCCTCGACGGCGACCTCGAACCCGGCGACCTGTTCCGGGGCCGCGACCGCGGCGACCGGCGGCGGTGACCCGGGGTGGCAACCGACCTGGTCTCCCCCGACCCGGTGCGCGACCGGGGCGCCACCTCGATCGCCGACCGGGTCGTCGCGAAGATCGCCGCCCAGGCGGCGAGGGAGGCCGCGGGCCCCGTCCCGGAGGGCGGGTCGAAACCGCACGCCTCGGTCGTCGTCCACCGGGACGTCGCCCGGGTCTCGGTGAGCCTCGACCTCGGCTACCCCACCGACATCGGGGCCCGGTGCGGGGCCGTCCGGGGACGAGTACGCGCACGCGTGGAGGAGCTCGTCGGCATGGAGGTCCACGAGGTCACCGTCCAGGTGGAACGCCTCCACTCGCCGCTCACCCGCCAGGCCGGACCGAGGGGCCGCCTGTCATGACGACGCCCCCCGAACCGCCTCCCGACCATGAGCCCGCCCCGGCCCCCGGCGACGAGCCGACCAGGGCCCGCGGCGGCGACCCCGACGCGCCTCCCGGGTCCCACCCCGACGGCGGCCCCGGCGTCCCCGTCCTCACCGATCCCGATCCCGATCCCGGTGCCGACCCCGACCCCGCCCCCGCGCCCCGTGTCCGCCGCTTCTGGGCGGTCCGCCGCATCCCCGCCGCCGTGCTCGCGGCGCTCGTTCTCGGCGGGGCCGGGCTCCTGCTCTACGACGTGGCGGCCGTAAGGGCCGACCGCACCGCCATGGCCTGGCGGCGCGAGCTCGCCGACGGCCTCGCGACCCGGCCGCTCGACGACACCTGGGTCGTCGTCGGCGCGGCCGTCGCGGTCGCCCTCGGCCTCTGGCTCCTGATCCTCGCCGCGACCCCCGGTCTGCGCGCCGTCCTCCCGATGCGCCGCGAACACGCCGACGTACGGGCCGGACTCGACCGGGAGGCCGCGGCCCTGGCCCTGCGGGACCGCGCCATGGAGGTCTCCGGCGTGCAGTCCGTCCGGGTCCGGGTGGGCCGTGCCAAGGTCGCGGTCAAGGCCGTCTCGCACTTCCGGGCGCTCGACGAGGTCCGCGCCGACGTGGAGACGGTCCTCGCCGCCGGCGTCGACGAACTGGCCCTCGCCCACCCGCCCGCGCTGACGGTACGGGTGGCCCGGCCGCCCAGAAAGGCGTGAGCCATGAGCCACGAAGGGGTGCTCCGGTGACGGTCGTCCTCCGGCGCGTCAACCGCGTCCTGCTCGGCCTCGCCGGGCTGCTGCTCGTCCTCGCCGGCGGGGGAGTCCTCGCCGCCTCCCTCGATCTGTCCGTACCGCACTGGTGGCCCTGGTCGGGCCCCTCGGACGTGCTGCTGTCCGCCGCCGACCGGCAGCGCTGGCGCGACGAGGGCTGGTGGTGGCCGGTGGTCATCGCGGTCCTCGGGCTCGTCGTCCTGCTCGCCCTGTGGTGGCTGCTCGTCCAGTTCCGGCGGGCCCGGCTCGCCGAGGTCGTCGTCGACAGCGGCGACGGCGAGGTCGCCGTACTGCGCGGCCGGGCCCTGGAGAGCGTCCTGGAGGCCGACGCCACGGCCCAGGAGGGCGTGGCCAAGGCCCATGTCTCCCTCACGGGCCGCCGCGCCACCCCCCGTACCCGCGTCGCGCTCCTCCTGGAGCCGTACGCCTCCCCGGGGGCCGCCCTGACCACGCTCAGCACCCAGGCCCTGGCCCACGCGCGGACGTCCACGGGCCTGCCCGCCCTGCCCACCGAGGCGCGCCTGCGGGCCGTGAAGCACCGGGCCCGCAGGGTCGCCTGAGGATCAGAACTCGGCGCGCGCCCCGCCGTCCACCGGGAGCATCAGGCCCGTGAGGTACGAGGCGGCCGGCGAGAGCAGGAACGCCGCCGTCCGCCCGAACTCCTCCGGGGTGCCGTAGCGGCGCAGCGGGATGGTGGCCTCGTTGGCCGCGCGGGACGCGTCCGCGTCGCCGGAGAGGGAGTCCAGGAACCGCACCCTGTCCGTGTCGATCCGGCTGGGCAGCAGCCCGATGACGCGCACCCCGCGTGGACCCAGGTCGTTGGCGAGGGACTTCGCGAAGCCCGCGAGGCCCGGGCGCAGACCGTTCGAGATGGTCAGGCCGGGGATCGGCTCGTGGACCGAGCCGGACAGGACGAAGCCGATGACGCCGCCCTCGCCGAGCGTCTCGGCGGCCGCGCGGGCCAGCCGTACGGCCCCGAGGAAGACGGTGTCGAAGGCGGCGGCCCACTCCTCGTCGGTGTTGTCGGCCGCGAAGCCGGGCGCCGGCCCGCCGACGCTGATGAGGATGCCGTCGAAGCCGCCGAACCGCGCCCGCGCCTCGGCGATGAGCCGCGCCGGGGTCTCCGGGTCGGTGTTGTCGGCGGCGATGCCCGCCGCGCCCGGCCCCAGCTCGGCCACGGCCTCGGCGACGGTCTTCTCCTCGCGGCCGGTGACGAGCACCTTGGCCCCCTCGGCGAGCAGCGCCTCGGCGGAGGCCCGCCCGAGCCCCCGCGTCGCCCCGGTCACCACGTACACACGGTCCTTCATCCCAAGATCCATGGACCTATCCTGCCGGGTCCTGATCCTCGGCTGCCAGTGCGAGCGCCGTGCCCACCAGGCCGATGTGGCTGAAGGCCTGCGGGAAGTTGCCCAGCTGGCGGTTGGTCACCGGGTCGTACTCCTCCGCCAGGAGGCCCACGTCGTTGCACAGGGTCACGAGACGTTCGAAGAGCTCGCGGGCCTCCTCGCGCCGGCCGCACAGCCGGAGCGCGTCCGCGAGCCAGAAGGAGCAGACCAGGAAGGTGCCCTCCTGCCCCGGGAGGCCGTCCACCGTCCCCGAGCCGGTGCTGTAGCGGCGCAGATAGCCGCCGTGCATCAGCTCCGCCCGTACCGCGTCCACCGTGCCCACCACCCGGGGGTCGTCCGGCGGCAGGAAGCCGACCTGCGGGATGAGCAGGGTCGCGGCGTCCAGCTCCCGCGAGCCGTACGACTGGGTGAAGGTGTTGCGGACCGGGTCGTAGGACCGGGCGCACACCTGGGCGTGGATCTCGTCCCGCATCGTCCGCCACCGTGCCGCGTCCCCCGGCAGCGAGGGGTCGGCCTCCAGGGTGCGCACCGCCCGGTCGGCGGCGACCCAGGCCATCACCTTCGAGTGGGTGAAGTGCCGGCGCGGCCCGCGCACCTCCCACAGCCCCTCGTCGGGCTCGCGCCAGGTCGACTCCAGGAAGCCGAGCAGGCTCAGCTGGAGGTTCCAGGCGTGCCGCTCCGCCGGAATCCCGGCCTCACGCGCGCGGTGGAGCGAGTCCATGACCTCGCCGTACACATCGAGCTGGAACTGGTCCACGGCCGCGTTCCCGGTCCGTACCGGCGCCGAGTCGGCGTAGCCGCGCAGCCACGGCAGGGTCGTCTCGGGGAGCCGGCGCTCCCCGGCGGGCCCGTACATGATCTGCAGGTCGGCCGGGTCGCCGGCGACCGAGCGGAGCAGCCAGTCCCGCCAGGCGCACGCCTCGTCGACGTATCCGGCGGCGAGCAGCGCGCCGAGGGTGAGGGAGGAGTCGCGCAGCCAGCAGGCGCGGTAGTCCCAGTTCCGTACGCCGCCGACCTCCTCCGGCAGGGAGGTGGTGGGCGCGGCCAT
Source organism: Streptomyces sp. CB02980 (assembly GCF_014451325.2). Taxonomy (GTDB): domain Bacteria; phylum Actinomycetota; class Actinomycetes; order Streptomycetales; family Streptomycetaceae; genus Streptomyces. Next base: position 294,645 of record NZ_JACSCH020000009.1, read on the forward strand.
GATCCCGCCGGTCGGGGCGTACGTGAGGGCCTTGAGGGTGATCAGGGAGCGCAGCACCGCCTCCCGGTACGGACCCCGGTAGGTGCAGCGGTCCGACCACTCCCGCCAGTCCGCGAGGGACTGCTCCAGGGCCTCGTGGGGGTCGACGAGATCGGGGCGCGGCTCGTGCGAGGGGTGCCAGGTCAGCACGAACGCGACCTTCTCGCCGGCGGTGACGGTGAAGGAGGAGCAGGTGGAGAACTGCTGGCCCCAGGTCTTCACGGGCGGCTCGCTGCGCAGCCAGACCGCGTCCGGCCCGGCGATCGCGACCCGGTGGCCGTCGGCGCGGCGCATCCAGGGCACGATCGAGCCGTAGTCGAAGCGGAGCCGCAGGACGCCGCTCATCTCGACGGTGCCGCTGACGCCCTCCACGATCCGCATCAGTTCCGGGGCCTCGTCCCGCTGCGGCATGAAGTCGACGACCTTGACGGTGCCCGTCCGGGTCTCCCAGTAGGTCTCGAGGACGAGGGAGTCCTCGGCGTACCGGCGCGTGGAGCAGGCCGTGGCGCCCTTGGGCGCGATCCGCCAGTGGCCGTTGCCCTCGTCGCCGAGGATCGCGGCGAAGCAGGCGGCCGAGTCGAAGCGGGGCAGACACAGCCAGTCGACCGACCCGTCGCGGCCGACGAGCGCGGCGGTCTGGAGATCGCCGATGAGGGCGTAGTCGTCGATACGTTGCGTCACGCTCTGGGCTGTTCCCGGAAGCGGCGACGGTCAATCAGAGGGACGGAGTGGCCTGGATCGCCTCAGGGTCCCGTTCCGGGGCTCCCGGGGTGTCGTTTCCCGTGGTGCCGGAGGCGGCGGCGGTCCTCCGGTCGTGCTTCTCGCGGCGGACCAGGATCACCCAGCCGACGGGCACCCCGGCCGCGAAGAGCCACCACTGGACGGCGTACGCCATGTGGGCGCCGATCGACGTGTGGTCGGGCTCGGGGATCAGCTCGGGGGTGTCCCCGGCGGGCTCGGGCCCGGTCTGCTCCAGGTAGCCGCCGAGCACCTCACGGCCGATGAGCTCCGCCTGCTGCCCGCTGTTGATGAGCATGACCTGGCGGTCCGGCAGACCCTTCAGGTCCTTGATGCCGCTGGCTCCGGTCGTCTCGTCGGCCTTGAGCCGGCCGCTGATGGTGACCTCGCCCTTGGGGGCGGGCGGCACCGGCGGGTAGGAGTGCTGGTCGGCGGCGGCCGGGATCCAGCCGCGGTTGACCAGGACGATCCGGCCGTCCCGGAGGACCAGCGGGCTCAGGACGTGCACGCCGACCCGCTCGTCGGAGGAGGTGCGGCGGCGGACGACCACCTCGTGGGCGGTGTCGAAGGTGCCGGTGGCGGTGACGGGCCGCCAGTAGTCGGAGCGCGGGACCGTGTGGCCGGGGGAGGTGAGCTCTTCGACGGGGACCGGCTTCGCCGCGATGCTGTCCGCGATGAGGGCGTTCTGGGCGACCCGGCGCTCGTGCCGGTGGAACTGCCAGAAGCCCAGCTCGATCATCGTCGGGACGAGGACGAGGGCGATGAGGGTGAGGATCACCCACTGCCGGGACAACAAGAAGCGGTACACCCCATGACCGTACAACTCGGTCCATGGGGTGTACGCACGGGGGGCGGCTCGCGGGAGACGAGCCCAGGATCGTTTCCGCAGACCCTGTCGTTCTCGACCCCGCCTGCCTCACACCCTGTCGACGATGCCCACCTTTCCCTCCGCGCGGGCGCAGTGGCCGCCGCAGTACCAGCTGCCGTCGACCTCGACGCCCTGCCCGATGATCTGGACCCGGCAGTGCTCGCAGATGGGCGCCATACGGTGGATGGCGCAGGCGAAGCAGTCGAAGACATGGATCGCGCCTTGCGCATGTACCTCGAAGGACATGCCGTAATCGTTTCCGCAGACCTCACAACGTGCCATGCGCCACAGGGTGAGGCTCCCGGCCGGCGTGCGCAGCTCGGCACGCCCGCAGGGCCGGGGGTGTCACCCGTCTGCCGGGGCCACGTCCCGCAGCAACTGGGTGTACGCCGCCTCGTCGACGATCGGCGTGCCGAAGGACTTGGCCTTGACGGTCTTGGAGGTGGCGGAGTCCGGGTCGTTGGTGACGAGGAGGCTGGTGAGCCGGGAGACGCTGCCCGCCACATGGAGCCCGGCCTCGACCGTACGGTCCTCGAGGAGCTCGCGGTCGACGGAGGTGTCTCCGGAGAACGCCACGCGCATGCCCTGCTTGAGCGGTTTGTCCGTCTCGTACCGTCCCGGGTTGGGGTACGGGCACGGCGGCCGCTTCCGCGAGGGACGCCAGCTGCCCGCCCGGTACGAGGAGGCGTACCCGGCCTGGTGGCCGATCCGCGGCTGCTGTGCGGGCGACGCGGCCCACTCGGTCAGCGGCCGGCACTCGAGCAGCGGCAGCCGTACGTTGCGCTCGGCCGCCGCGTGCAGGCTCGGCCGGAACGCCTCGGCGAGCACGCGCGCGTCGTCCAGCGCGTTGTGCGCGCGCTGCTGCACCACGCCGAAGTGCGCGGCGAGCGACTCCAGCTTGTGGTTCGGCAGCGGCAGCGACAGCTCCTTGGCGAGTGCGATCGTGCACAGCCGCTGCCGCACCGGCGCGGCCGACTCCGCGCGCGCGTACTCCCGGGCGATCATCTGCCAGTCGAACATCGCGTTGTGCGCGACGAGCACCCGCCCGTCCAGCCGGGCCGCGAACTCCGCCGCGATCTCCGGGAAGAGCGGAGCGCCCTCCAGGACGTCGGTGGTGAGCCCGTGGATCCAGACGGGTCCCGGATCACGCTCGGGGTTGACGAGCGTGTACCAGTGGTCCTCGACGTTCCCCTGGGCGTCCAGCCGGTAGACGGCAGCCGACACTATCCGGTCGTCGCGGGCGAGTCCGGTGGTCTCCACGTCGACGACCGCGTACCCCTGTGGGTAGGCGGCCGGCCACGTCGCTGCTGTCGTACGGTCGTCAAGCACGGTCACTGAGAATACGGCCCGCGGCCGACGACTCCGTCCCCGGTGTCCCCGGGAGCCCCGGCGAGGAGCCCGTCCACCAGGGCCCGCACCGAGTCGACGAACAGGCGCTCGGTGTCGACCGGCGCGGCGAGCGCGCGGGCGAGGGGGTCGTCGGACTCGGCGTCCTCGCCGCTCCACAGCTCCTCCTCGGCGGGCGACTGCGCCGGGGCGCGCTCCCGGTTGCGCTCCACCAGGACATAGCCGACGACCTGGAACTGCACGGCGCGGACGGCCCGCGCCGCGTGCGCCCCGCGCAGCCCCGCGGCGTGCGCCTCGTGGACCAGGGCGCGCTGGGCCGGCAGGAACATGCGTTCCGTCAGGCCCCGTTCGTGGACCATCGCGACCAGGTGGGGGCGCTCGCGCAGGGCGCGGCGCAGCGCGCGGGCGACAGAGACCAGGCGCTCGGCGGGGGTCGCGCCGCGCGGGCGGATCGTGTCGAGATCGGCGACCGTCCGCTCGACCAGCGCGTCGAGCAGGGACTCGCGGTTGCCGACGTGCCAGTAGATCGAGGTGACCGCGGTGCCGAGCTCGGCCGCGAGCCTGCGCATGGTCAGGGCGTCCGGGCCGTGCTGTCGCACCAGGGCGGCGGCGGTCTCCAGGACTTCCTCGCGGGTGAGTGCGGCGCGCGCCATCCGTTCCCCCAACTCTGTCGCGTGCACGGGTCTTTACCCTTCATCGCCACCGGTGTAACTCTGTTACAGACCCGACCCCCTGAAGGGTGGTACGTCATGGCACGAGTACGGTACGGGGCGCGCACGGACGCCGAGATCACGGCGGCCCGCACCAAGAGCGCGAAGCTCCCCGACATCTGGTCCACCGGAGTGGTCGCCGTCTGGGAGACCGATCCGGAGGTGGTGGCGGCCGTCCTGCCGCCCCCGCTGAAACCCACCGAGCGGCCCCTCGTGCGGGCCAACATCTCCCAGGTCGACCTGCCCGGCTACCCCCTCGGCGCCGGCTCGGTGGCGGTCGCCGCCGCCCACGGCGACCGCGAGGGCTGGTACCCGCTGGTGATGCCCATGACCCACGAGCGCGCCCTCGTCGGCGGCCGCGAGGTCTTCGGCGAACCGAAGAAGCTCGGCGAGGTCGTCGTCGAGCGCGACGGGCTCGTCGTCCGCGCCTCACTCGGGCGGCACGGCATCGACTTCGTCGAGGTGCGCGGCGCCGTCTCCGGACCCCTGCCACTGCCGGAGCCGGTCGAGAAGACCGACTTCTACTTCAAGTTCCTGCCGGGCGTGGAGGGTTCGGGCTTCGACGCCGACCCCGTCCTCGTCCACTGCGTCCGCAACGAGAAGGTGCGGAAGCTGGAGCGCGTCACCGGCGACGTCGTGCTGCGCGAGTCCATGTACGACCCGGTCGCCGACCTCCCCGTCCGCCGGCTCGTCGAGATCACCATCGGCGAGAAGACCACCGACCAGAAGGGCACGGTCGCCGAGCGCGTCTCCGCGCAGGCCCTCCTGCCGTTCATCCACCAGCGGTACGACGACCCGCAGCAGATCCTCGACGGCCCGCCCGAGGGGAGCGTCTGATGGAGCTGCGCGAGGGACAGGTCGCCGTCGTCACCGGCGCGGCGAGCGGCATCGGGCTCGCGATGGCCCGCCGCTTCGCCGCCGAGGGCCTGGCCGTCGTCCTCGGCGACGTCGAGGAGGGCGCGCTCGCCGAGGCCGCCGACGAGCTGATGGAAGGCGGGGCACAGGTCCTCGCCCGGACGGTCGACGTCTCGGACCCCGACGAGGTGGGGGCGTTCGCGGAGGCCGCGTACGAGACCTTCGGCGCCGTCCACGTCCTCTGCAACAACGCCGGCGTCGGCTCCGGCGCCGAGGGCCGCATGTGGGAGCACGAGCCCAACGACTGGAAGTGGGCCTTCTCCGTCAACGTCTGGGGCGTCTTCCACGGCATCCAGGCCTTCGTCCCCCGGATGCTCGCGGGCGGCGAACCCGGTCATGTCGTCAACACCTCCTCCGGCGACGGCGGCATCGCCCCACTGCCCACCGCCTCCGTGTACGCGGTCACCAAGGCGGCCGTCGTCACCATGACGGAGTCGCTCTACGCCCACCTCAGGGCCGAGCACGCGCGGGTGAGCGCCTCCGTGCTCTTCCCCGGACCGCACATGCTCCGCACCGGCCTCTGGGAGTCGCACCGCAACCGGCCCGACCGGTACGCCAAGGAGCGCCCGCGCCGGACCCCGTACCGCAGCCTCGACCAGTGGGAGGCCGCCATGAAGGAGGCCGGCCACGAGGTCGCCTTCACCCCGGTGGAGGAGGTCGCCGAGCACGTCGTCGACGGCATCCGCGCCGACCGCTTCTGGATGCTGCCGGAGAGCGAGCACAGCGACCGGCAGATCACGGCGCGCTCGCGGTCGATGCTCGACCGCTCGAACCCGTCGTACCTGGAGAACTTCATCCTCGACTGAGGGGGCCCCGATGGCCGATCCGAACGACCCGTATCTGATCATCTCCTCCGACTGCCACGCCGGGCTGCCCACCGAGGAGTACCGGCCCTACCTCGACTCCCGCTTCCACGGCGCGTTCGACGAGTTCCTCGCCGGACGCGAGGCGCGCCGGGAGGCCATGACCCGGCTCGGGGTCCGCAACGAGGCCTTCGCGAACAAGTGGTTCAGCGACAACGAGGAAGGGCTGCGCGGCGGCTGGGACGCCGGGCAGCGGCTCAAGGAACTCGACGGCGACGGGGTGGCGGCCGAGGTCGTCTTCCCCGACGCGGACGCCGTCGACAGCCAGACCGCCGCGCCCTTCGGCGTCGGCCTCGGCCTCTCCGGCGACCAGGACCCGGAGCTCGGCATGGCGGGCGCGCAGGCGCACAACCGCTGGCTCGCCGAGTTCGTGGGACAGAATCCCGAGCGGCACTGCGGGGTGGCGCTGCTGCCGATCACGGCCGAGCCCGCGAAGGTCGTCGCCGAGATCCACCGGGCCAAGGAGTCCGGGCTCGGGGCGCTGATGATCCCCTCCATGTGGGTGGACAAGGAGCCGTACCACGACCGGCGCTACGACCCGGTCTGGGCGGCCGCCGCCGAGACGGGGATGCCCCTGGTCACCCACTCGGGAGCGGCGCCGCGCGAGGAGTACGGCGACCACCTCGGCATCTACGTCTCCGAGGTCACCTGGTGGCCGGCCAGACCGCTGTGGTTCCTGCTCTGGTCGGGCGTCTTCGAGCGGCACCCCGGGCTCCGGTTCGGGGTCGCCGAGTCGGGCTGCTGGTGGCTGCCGAACCTCCTCTGGTTCATGGACCGGCTCTACCTCGGCGCCCACGGCGGCAAGAAGCTGTCCCCGTTCGCGGAGCTGAGGCGGCCGCCGAGCGAGTACCTCGACCGGCAGGTCTTCATCTGCGCCACCAACACCAAGCGGCGCGAACTCGCCCAGCGGTACGAGATCGGCGTCGACAACATCCTGTGGGGCTCGGACTTCCCGCACCCGGAGGGCACCTGGCCGGACACGCGCGCGTGGCTCCGGAAGACCTTCCACGACATCCCGGTGACGGAGACCCGCCGGATGCTGGGCCTCGCGGCGGCCGAGGTCTTCGGATTCGACCTCCAGAAGCTGGATCCGATCGCCGGCCGCATCGGCCCCACCCCCGCCGACCTCGGCCAGCCCGCCGACCAGACCGCCGTGGAGGCATCCTGGGCCCGCTCGCGCGAGGTCGGCCGGCACTGGCTGACGGACCACGACTTCCCCACCCTGGGGGTGAGCTGATGGACCGCTACACCGTCATCTCGGCCGACTGCCACGCCGGCGCCGACCTCCTCGACTACCGCCCGTACCTGGAGCGGAAGCACCACGAGGCCTTCGACGCCTGGGCGGCCTCCTACGTCAACCCGTACGAGGACCTGCTCGCCGACACCGCCGACCGCAACTGGAACTCCGAGCGCCGGCTGCGCGAGCTGGAGGCGGACGGCATCGTCGCCGAGGTCGTCTTCCCCAACACCGTCCCGCCGTTCTTCCCCAAGGCCTCCCTGATGGCCCAGCCGCCCGGTGCGGCCGAGTACGAGCAGCGCTGGGCCGGACTCCAGGCGCACAACCGCTGGCTGGCCGACTTCTGCGCGGCCGCGCCGGGACGCAGGGCCGGCGTGGCGCAGATCCTCCTCAACGACGTCGACGCGGCGGTCGCCGAGATCCGCCGCGCCCGCGACGCGGGACTCACCGGGGGCATCCTGCTGCCCGGGGTGCCGCCCGGCTCACCGGTCCCCGAGCTGTACTCGGAGACGTACGACCCGATCTGGGCGGTCTGCGCCGAGCTCGACGTCCCCGTCAACCACCACGGCGGCTCGGCGTCGCCGCCGCTGGGCGACGAACCGGCCGCCCGCGCGGTCTTCATGGTGGAGACCACCTGGTTCTCCCACCGGGCGCTGTGGCACCTGGTCTTCGGCGGTGCCTTCCGGCGCCACCCGGGACTCAAGCTGGTCCTGACCGAACAGGGCTCGGGCTGGATCCCGGGCGTGCTCGACATGCTGGACTACTACCACGGCCGCCTGGTGTCGGCCGCGACCAAGGCCTCCACGGCGGAGTCGAAGTTCGGCGCGGGCCTCGCCGAGGCCATGGGCAAGGGGCCCAGCACGGTCTGGCGCGACAACTGCTTCGTCGGTGCGAGCTTCATGCGCCCCCACGAGGTGCCGCTGCGCGACCGGATCGGCCTCGACAAGATCATGTGGGGCAGTGACTACCCGCACGACGAGGGCACCACCCCGTACTCCCGCGAAGGTCTCCGGATCGCCTACGCCGGGCTGCCGAGGGAGGAGGTCGCGGCGATGGCCGGCGGCAACGCGGCCCGCGTCTACGGCTTCGACCTGCCGTACCTGGACACCCTGGCCGCGGTCCACGGACCGACCGTCGAGGAGATCGCCGAGCCCCTGAAGGAGGTCCCCGAGGGTGCCACCAGCCCGGCCTTCGCCCCGGGCGGGTCGGTCCGCGTCTGGTGACCCGCCGGGTGCGACGCTCCTGACGTGACCGACGCACCCGAGGCGACCGACGCCCCCGCGCACGAGGCCCGCGGCGGAGGCCTCGGCTCCCGTCTCAACTGGCTCCGGGCGGCCGTGCTCGGAGCCAACGACGGAGTCGTCTCCACCGCGGGCCTCGTCGTCGGCGTCGCAGGCGCCACCGAGTCCCAGGCCGCCCTGCTCACCGCGGGCCTCGCGGGACTCCTGGCCGGATCGATGTCGATGGCGGCGGGGGAGTACGTCTCGGTCTCCACCCAGCGCGACTCCGAGAAGGCCGCCCTCGCGCAGGAGAGACGCGAACTGCGCGAGGACCCGGAGGCGGAGCTCGCCGAACTGACCGGCCTCCTGGCCGCCCGCGGCCTCTCCGCCGACGTGGCCCGCGAGGCCGCCGAGCAGCTCACCGCCCGCGACGCCCTGCGCGCCCACGCACGCGTGGAGCTGGGCATCGACCCGGACCGGCTCACGATCCCCTGGCACGCCGCCGCCGCGAGCTTCCTCGCCTTCACCGTCGGCGCCCTGCTCCCGCTCCTCGCGATCGTCCTCCCCCCGGCCTCGGCCCGCCTCTGGGTCACGGTCGTCTCCGTCCTCGCGGCCCTGGCCCTCACCGGCTGGTGGAGCGCCCGCCTGGGCGCGGCCCCCGCGGGCCGCGCGATCCTCCGCAACGCGGCGGGCGGCGCCCTGGCGATGGCGGTCACCTACGGCGCGGGCTCGTTGCTGGGAGCGACGGGCGTCTAGGCCTGCCGGAGGCTCCCTGTCAGAACCTCCCGGAGGCTCCTTGTCAGAAGGTGCCAAGGCTTGCTGACAAGTCGTCTCGCATACTTGTTGGTAACCACGTCTATCCGCACCCCGGCCCCCGCCTCTACCGTCAACGGCATGCCCAACCTGCCCGATGCCGTGCTCTGGTCCATACCGGCGTTCGTCCTGCTCGCCGTCCTGGAGATGGTCGGCTACCGCCTCCATCCCGACGAGGACGCCGTCGGGTACGAGGCCAAGGACACGGCCACGAGCATGGGCATGGGGCTCGGGAGCCTCTTCGTCGACCTCGTGTGGAAGATCCCGATCGTCGCGATCTACACGGCGGTCCACGAGCTCACCCCGCTCCGCGTCCCCGTCCTGTGGTGGACGATCCCGCTGATGCTGCTCGCCCAGGACTTCTTCTACTACTGGCAGCACCGCGGCCACCATGTCGTCCGGATCCTGTGGGCGTCCCACGTCGTGCACCACAGCAGCCGCAGGTTCAACCTCTCCACCGCGCTGCGCCAGCCCTGGACCGGCTTCACCTCGTGGCCGTTCTACCTGCCGATGATCGCGCTCGGCGTCCACCCGGCCGCCGTCGCCTTCTGCTCATCGGTCAGTCTCGTCTACCAGTTCTGGATCCACACCGAGCGGGTCGACAAGCTGCCCCGGCCCTTCGAGTACGTCCTCAACACCCCCTCGCACCACCGCGTCCACCACGCCTCCCAGGGCGGCTACCTGGACCGGAACTTCGGCGGGATCCTCATCGTCTGGGACCGGATGTTCGGCTCCTGGGTCGGCGAGACCGACCGGCCCGTCTACGGCCTCACCAAGAACATCGAGACCTACAACCCGCTGCGCGTCGCCACCCACGAGTACGCCGCCATCGCCCGCGACCTCAAGGCCGCGCACGACTGGCGCGAGCGGGCCGGCCGGGTCTTCCGCGGCCCGGGCTGGCAGCCCGGGCCCACGTCCGCGCTCGCGGACACCCCGGACCCCGGCCACGCGGCCGCCCCGGAGGCCGCCGCGTGAAGACCTCCCCCCGCGGGCTCTCTCGCGCGCTGCTCGCCGCCTTCGGGCTCGCGACCGCCGTCGACCTGATCTCCCTGCTCGCCGGCGCCGAGCTCGGCCACCAGATCGCCAAGCCGCTCCTGATGCCCCTGCTCGCCGCGTACGCCGTCACCCGGGACGCCCCCAAGCCGCTGACCGCCGCGCTGCTCCTCGGCTGGGGCGGCGACGTGTTCCTGCTCTCCGACTCCGACGGGGCCTTCCTCGTCGGCATGGGCTCCTTCGCCGCCGGCCACGTCTGCTACCTGGTCCTCTTCGGACGACGGCGTACGTCCCCGGTGCTCGGCGCCCTGTACGCGGCCGCCCTCGTCGGCACCGTCGTGCTCCTCTGGCCCGACCTCCCCGCCGGCCTCCGCGTCCCGGTCGCCGGCTACTCGCTGCTCCTGACCGCCATGGCGTACCGCGCGAGCTCCCTCGGTCTCCTCGCGGGACTGGGCGGCGCGCTCTTCCTGCTGTCCGACACCCTGATCGCCACCGGGGTCGCCGCGTGGCCCCAGCTGCCGGCGTCCGACTTCTGGGTCATGCTGACCTATGTCGCGGCGCAGTGCCTGCTGACGGCGGGAGCCCTGCGCGCGATGTACGGTGAACGTCGTACAACTGTCTGACAGCAAGGAACGTCCGTCATGCGCGCCACCACCATCCACGCCCCGTTCGACATGCGCGTGGAGGACGTGCCCGACCCGGTGGTGCAGGACCCCACCGACGTCGTCGTCCGCGTCCTGCGCGCCTGCGTCTGCGGCAGTGACCTCTGGGCCTACCGCGGCGAGTCCGCCCGGCAGCCCGGCCAGCGCATCGGCCACGAGTTCCTCGGCATCGTCGAGGCGGCGGGCTCCGACGTCACCGGCTTCACCGCCGGAGACCTCGTCGTCGCCCCCTTCGTCTGGTCCGACGGCACCTGCGACTACTGCGCCGAGGGCCTCCAGACCTCCTGCCCGAGCGGCGGATTCTGGGGCTCGGTCGGCTCCGACGGCGGCCAGGGCGAGGCCGTCCGCGTCCCCTTCGCCGACGGCACCCTCGTCAAGCTCCCCGCCGACGCCGCCTCGGACGACCACCTGCTGACCGCGCTCCTCGCGCTCTCCGACGTCCTGGGCACCGGCCACCACGCCGCCCTGGGCGCCGGGGTCCGCAAGGGCTCCACGGTCGCCGTGGTCGGCGACGGCGCCGTCGGCCTCTGCGGTGTCCTCGCCGCCAAGCGCCTCGGCGCCGAGCGGATCATCGCGCTCGGCCGGCACACCACCCGTACCGACATCGCCCGGCTCTTCGGTGCCACCGACGTCGTCGCCGAGCGCGGCGAGGCCGCCGAGGCCGCCGTCCGCGAGCTCACCGGCGGCCAGGGCGCCCACGCCGTCATCGAGGCCGTCGGCACCGAGCAGTCCATGCGGACCGCCGTCGCCATCGCCCGCGACGGCGGCTCGATCGGCTACGTCGGCGTCCCGCACGGCAGCGGCACCGGACTCGACCTGTCCGTCATGTTCGACCGCAACATCGCGCTGCGCGGCGGCGTCGCCCCCGTGCGCGCGTACATCCCGGAGCTGCTCCCGGACATCCTCGACGGCACCATCGACCCGTCGCCGGTCTTCGACCTGACCGTCGGCATCGACGGCGTCCCCGGCGGCTACAAGGCGATGGACGAGCGCACCGCGCTCAAGGTCCTCGTCAAGCCGTAGCCCAGACGGCGTCGTCCCCACCCTGGATGCCCGGCGGGCGTGACCAGCCCGTCGGGCCGCCCTCGTACGTGACGGGCGACAGCGCGTGCCGCAGCCGCCCGAGCGGGCCCTCGGACTCGGTGAGGTACCGCTCGGGCTCGTACCCCGGCAGCGCGTGCGTCAGCCAGTGCCCCGTCTGGGCGAGGGCGAGCCGGACGAGCCGTGTGCCGCCGTCCCGGTCCTGCTCGGTCAGCGACCGCAGGACCGCCGCCGCGAGCAGATAACCGGTCCCGTGGTCCAGGGCCTGCGCCGGCAGCGCGCCCGGCCGCTCCGCCGAACCCTCGGTGACCGCGATCCCGGTCGCCACCTGGACCAGGCTGTCGAAACCGCGCCGCCCGGCCCACGGCCCGTAGTCGCCCCAGGCGGAGAGCCGCGCGGTGACGAGACCCGGCCGGTGCAGGTCGAAGCGGTCGAGCGCCCCCGGCCGGTAGCCGGTGACCAGTACGTCGGCCGCGGCCAGGAGCTCCCCGAAGGCACGCCGGTCCGAGGGGCGGTCCAGATCGAGCGCGGCGGTCCGCTTGCCGACGTCCGTGTCCGCGTGCTGGTCCGGCAGTTCGGGATTGCCCGGCGGGTCGATCCGCAGCACGTCCGCGCCGAGCAGCGCCAGCGTCCGGGTCGCGACCGGCCCGGCGATCACCCGGGTCAGGTCCAGGACCCGCAGCGGGCCGCCGCGGCGCCGGGGCGGGGCCTCGTCGAGCCGCTCCCGGGTCAGCAGCGGCCGCGCCGCCACCTCCCGGCCCTGTTCGTGCGCCGCCCACTCCGCGGGCGTCCGCAGGGCGACGGCCAGCCCGCCGGCCGCGTACACCGCCGTCTCGACCTCGACCGCCGCGCGCTCGCCGATCGCCGCCGCCACCGCCTCCACCGACTCCTCCCGCACGTCGAGCGCGGTCAGCAGGGCCGCCCTGTGGTGCGGATAGTTGGCGTGCGTACGGACCCAGCCGTCGGCCGCCCGCCAGAACCGGGACAGCGGCGCGAAGCTCACCGGGGCCCGCCCGTCGACCCGCAGATGACGCTCGCTCACGAACGCGGTGGCGACGGCCCCGTCGTCCACGCGGACCGGCCCCGGGAGGCCCGCCCGTTCGACGGCGGCGAGCCCGGCGACGGCGACCGCCGCCCGGGCCAGCTCCATCACGGGCAGCCGCGCGGCCAGGAGCCCCGCGGGCCCGCCGTACTCCACCCGGTCCACCAGGGCGGGATCACCGCCGAGGGCCGACCACAACAACTCCGTACCGGTGCGCACTGTGTTGTCCATGGACCGCACTATGGCACTCAGTGCCGTGGGGCATGCGGAGGGCCCTGGTGCGGCACACCGCACCAGGGCCCTCGCTCACTCACTCACCGACTAGCGGCGGACAGCGTCCAGCGCGTCGATCAGACCGGCCCCGTAGAAGCCGTTCTTGTTCTTGCCACCCTCGCAGACGGCGTCGATCTTGCCGTCGCCCTCGATGTCGTACGGGTTGGTGCAGGCGCGCTTGTCGGCCTGCGCGTACAGCAGGGCCTTGAGCGCCGCCGGGCTCGCGTAGGGGTGCGTCGACTTGAGGAGCGCCAGGACGCCCGCCGCGTGCGGCGCCGCCATCGACGTACCGGCCTTGTAGTTGTAGCCGCCGTTGACCGTGGTCGACAGGATGCGGCCGTTGACCGCCGGGGCGTCCGGGGTCTGGTACTCGGTGCGGTCACCGCCCGGGGCGGCGATGTCGATCACACCGAGACCGTAGTTGGAGTAGGACGCCTTGAGGTCCTTGGCTCCGGTCGCGGAGACCGTGACGACGCCCGGGAGCATCGCCGGGTAGTCCAGGCACTCCTTCGGGTCGATGACCCGGTCGCCGGGAGTCGTGTCGTTCGGGCTGCTGTTGTCGACGATCGAGTCGGCCGCGAGGTCGAACTTGGAGTTGCCGGCCGCCGCGACGTTCACCGCGCCCTTGCGCTCTGCGTAGCGCGTCGCACGGGTGACCGCCTCGATGAGGGCCTTCTGGTCCTCGTCGTTCTTGCAGGCGAACATCCACGGGTCGGTGTAGTAGCTGTTGTTCGTGACGTCGACGCCGTGCTCGGCCGCCCACACGAAGCCGCAGACGACGGCCTCGGTGTAGAAGAAGCCGTCCGGGGTGGACACCTTGATGCCGGAGACCTTCACGCCCGGGGCGACACCGGTGATGCCGATGCCGTTCTTGGCGGCGGCGATCGTACCGGCGACGTGGGTGCCGTGGTCGCTCTCGCCCGGGTTCGGGCGCCACGAGCCGGCGGTGGTGTCCGGCTTGCCGGAGACGCAGTTGGCGGAGGCCTTGACGTCGAAGTTCGGCGCCAGGTCCGGGTGCGTGTCGTCGACACCCGTGTCGATGACGGCGACGGTGACGCGCTTGCTGCCCATCGTCCTCTGGTGGGCCTTGTCCGCCTTGATCGCCGGGAGGTCCCACTGCAGGGGCTCAAGGGCGTCCTGCTCGTCCGTCGCGCGGGCCGTGGCGGCCTTGGCCTCGGCCTCGGACAGCTCCTGCGTGCCGCCGCCGACGGAGTTGTCGGTCTGCACGGAGAGCGGGGCGGTACGGGTCGAACCGGCCGACACCACACCGCGGGCCTTGCGGATCGTCTTCGCGAACTCGGGGTTCTGCGAGTGGACGACTATGACGCCTATCTGGTCGTACGAGATGACCACCTCGCCGCCCGCGGCGGCGATGGCCTTCTTCACCTTGGCGGCGGTCCAGTGACCCCCCGCCACGTTGACGACGTACGACAGCTTCGGCCCGTTCGTCGCCACGGTGGCAGCCGCCGGTGCGTCGCTCAGTTCCGCGGCGGAGGCAGCGCCGGAGGGAAGGAAGCCGAGCGAGGCCGTGAGCGCGAGACCAACAGGCAGAGCGAGAGCTCGGCCGCGCCTCGATCCCAGATGAGCCATGGGTTCTCCACATCATCCGTATGTACTGCCCGCGCGCGGGTTTACGCGCAGGCAGGTGCATGACGAGTGAAGCTATCGCTGATCTTCCATGCCCTTCAATGAGTTGAGAAGACTTCATGAAGATCTGACCGAAGAAATCCCTCGTGTGAACCACTTCCCGGTCCGCTCCGTGCCGTTGGACAGGGGAGGGGCTCCACCCGGAGCCCCTGATCCCGCACCCCTGGTGAGGCCCCCTTGACCATGCCGTCCGTCCCCGCGTCACGAGGAGATTCCGTGGCTACCGAAGCACCGCCGCCGCCCAGAAACGGGACGGAGGCCGCATCCGCTCCCGTAACGCCCACGACGGAACAGTTCGTCGAGGTGCAGCAGGGCGCGGAGTTCGTCGAACTGCGCCGTACGTACCGCTCCTTCGCCTTCCCCCTCACCCTGGCCTTCATCGCCTGGTACCTGCTGTACGTGCTGCTCTCCAACTACGCGGGCGGCTTCATGGGGACCAAGGTCTTCGGCAACATCAACGTGGCCCTCGTCCTCGGCCTCGGCCAGTTCGCCACCACCTTCCTCATCGCCTGGCTCTACTCGCGGCACGCGGCGAACCGGCTCGACCCCCAGTCCGACGCCATCAGAAAGCGCATGGAGGGCGACGCATGAGCACCCCCGTCCTGCTGGCGGCGGGCAACGCCACCAGCGAGCACCGACCGCTGATCATCGCCCTCTTCGGCGCCTTCGTCATCGCGACCCTGGTCATCACCGTCTGGGCCGGCCGCCAGACCCGCAGCGCCGCCGACTTCTACGCCGGCGGCGGCCAGTTCACCGGCTTCCAGAACGGGCTCGCGATCTCCGGCGACTACATGTCCGCCGCGTCCTTCCTCGGCATCAGCGGCGCCATCGCCCTCTACGGCTACGACGGCTTCCTGTACTCGATCGGCTTCCTGGTCGCCTGGCTCGTCGCGCTGCTCCTGGTCGCCGAACCGCTGCGCAACTCCGGCCGGTTCACGATGGGCGACGTGCTCGCCTACCGGATGCGCCAGCGGCCCGTCCGTACCGCCGCCGGCACCTCCACCATCGTCGTCTCGATCTTCTACCTGCTCGCGCAGATGGCGGGCGCGGGCGTGCTCGTCTCGCTGCTGCTCGGCATCACCAGCGACGGCGGCAAGGTCGCGATCGTCGCCCTCGTCGGCGTCCTGATGATCGTCTACGTGACGATCGGCGGCATGAAGGGCACCACCTGGGTGCAGATGGTGAAGGCCGTCCTGCTCATCGCGGGCACCCTCCTCATCACCTTCCTCATCCTGCTGAAGTTCGACTTCAACCTCTCGCAGCTGCTCGGCGCCGCCGCCACCAACAGCGGCAAGGGCGACGCCTTCCTGGAGCCCGGCCTCAAGTACGGCGTCAGCGCCCTCTCGAAGCTGGACTTCCTCTCCCTCGGCATCGCCCTCGTCCTCGGCACCGCCGGCCTGCCGCACATCCTGATCCGCTTCTACACGGTGCCGACCGCCAAGGCCGCCCGGAAGTCGGTCAACTGGGCCATCGGCATCATCGGCGGGTTCTACCTGATGACGATCGTCCTCGGCTTCGGCGCCGCCGCCCTGCTCAGCGGCGACACCATCAAGGCGTCCAACAAGGCCGGCAACACGGCGGCCCCGCTCACCGCCCTGGAGGTCGGCGGCGGCGCCGGCTCCACCGGCGGCGCGATCCTCCTCGCCGTCATCTCCGCCGTCGCCTTCGCCACCATCCTCGCCGTGGTCGCCGGTCTGACCCTGGCCTCGTCCTCGTCCTTCGCGCACGACATCTACGCGAACGTGATCAAGCGCGGGAAGGCCACCGAGAAGGAGGAGATGCGGGCCGCCCGCTGGTCCACCGTCCTCATCGGCATCGTCTCGATCGCGCTCGGCGCCCTCGCCCGCGACCTCAACGTCGCCGGCCTTGTCGCCCTCGCCTTCGCGGTCGCCGCCTCGGCCAACCTGCCGACGATCCTCTACTCGCTGTTCTGGAAGAGGTTCACCACCCAGGGCGCGCTCTGGTCGATCTACGGCGGACTGATCTCCTCCGTCGTGCTCGTCCTCTTCTCCCCGGTCGTCTCCGGCGGCCCGGCCTCGATGTTCAAGGGCGTGGACTTCCACTGGTTCCCGCTGGAGAACCCCGGCCTCGTCTCGATCCCGCTGGGCTTCCTCCTCGGCTGGCTCGGCTCGCTCTTCTCCAAGGAGGAGCCGGACGCCGGCAAGTACGCGGAGCTGGAGGTCAAGTCCCTCACCGGTGTCGGGGTCGGCGCCGCGGTCAAGCACTGACCGGAGCGCAGCCGACCGTATACGGTCCGCGACCCCCGGACGGCCGCGTCGTAGAGTTCTACGACGCGGCCGCACCGGTCCTCGTGACAATCTGCCCTGCTCGTGGGCCGTGCGCTCACGTAGGCTCGAACCACACGCAACCACAACGACGGGGAGGGGGCCCACAGTGCTCATCGACACCTATGGCCGGGTGGCCACCGACCTGCGCGTCTCGCTCACCGACCGCTGCAATCTCCGCTGCACGTACTGCATGCCGGAAGAGGGCCTCCAGTGGCTCGCGAAGCCGGATCTGCTCACCGACGACGAGATCGTCCGGCTGATCCGCATCGCCGTCACCGACCTCGGCGTCACCGAGGTCCGCTTCACCGGGGGCGAGCCCCTGCTCCGCCCCGGTCTCGTCGGCATCGTCGAGCGCTGCGCGGCCCTGGAGCCGCGCCCCCGGATGTCCCTCACCACCAACGGCATCGGGCTGAAGCGCACGGCCGCCGCCCTGAAGGCCGCCGGTCTCGACCGGGTCAACGTCTCCCTGGACACCCTGCGCCCCGAGGTCTTCAAGACCCTCACCCGGCGCGACCGCCACCAGGACGTCCTCGACGGCATGACCGCCGCCCGCGACGCCGGCCTCACCCCGGTCAAGGTCAACGCCGTCCTGATGCCCGGGCTCAACGCCGACGAGGCTCCCGACCTGCTCGCCTGGGCGGGCGCGGAGGGTTACGAGCTCCGCTTCATCGAGCAGATGCCGCTGGACGCCCAGCACGGCTGGAAGCGCGACGGCATGATCACCGCCGGGGACATCCTGGAGTCCCTGCGCACCCGCTTCACCCTGACGCCGGAAGGCGCCGACGAGCGGGGCTCGGCCCCCGCCGAGCGCTGGGTCGTGGACGGCGGACCGCACACGGTCGGCGTCATCGCCTCCGTCACCCGCCCGTTCTGCCGGGCCTGCGACCGCACCCGGCTCACCGCCGACGGCCAGGTGCGGACCTGTCTGTTCGCCACCGAGGAGACCGACCTGCGGGCCACGCTCCGCTCGGACGCCTCCGACGCGGAGGTCGCGGAGCTCTGGCGGAAGGCGATGTGGGGAAAGAAGGCCGGCTCCGGCCTCGACGACCCCGAGTTCCTCCAGCCCGACCGCCCGATGTCGGCGATCGGCGGCTGAGCGGGGAAGGCCTCGGGCCCGTCTTCCGGATCAGGCTTCGGAGGACTCCCAGTCGGCCAGCGGCACGACGTCCTTGAGGAAACCCCGTACGCCCAGGAACTGGGACAAATGCTCCCTGTGCTCCTCGCATGCGAGCCAGGTCTTGCGACGCTCGGGAGTGTGCAGCTTGGGGTTGTTCCACGCGAGCACCCAGACGGCGTCGGCGCGGCAGCCCTTGGCGGAACAGATCGGCTTCTCTTCGCTCACCTGATCATTGTCCAGCAAGGGCGATGCCGAGCAGCCACGGGGGGAGCTGCCCGGCATCGGTCCGTCGCTCCGACGGGGGATGCGGAGCGCGTAGGCAGTATGTCACGGCACATGGGGTGTGGTGCACTGGAACTTCACGATTGATCTGAGCTTTTCTTGAGCTTTCCGGCCACTGTCCGTGATCAATTCCGGCCGTACGGTCGCTCCGCGTCCCCGTCCGCGGAGGCCTCCGCGGCATCGAGCGCGGGCCGCACCGGAGCCGGGACGAAGGTGGAGGGAAGGGACGGAGGCGTCTCACGTCCCGCGTTCGCGATGACCACTGCGACATAGGGGAGCAGGATGCCCAGGGCGAGCGCCACGATCGCCACGTGCCGCTCGACGTTCCACAGCACCGCGGCCGCGATCACCGACAGGGTCCTGACCGTCATCGAGATGATGTAGCGCCGCTGCCGCCCCCGGACGTCGTCCGCCAGCCCCTGCCGGGCCCCCGTGATCCGGAAGACCTCGCTCCCGCCACGCTTCGGCATCGCCGTCCACCACCCACCGGTCGCGCCGGACTCTCCCCGGTCCGGACCTCTCGTTCCACCGTACGCCCGCCCTCCCGCGCCGACGAGACCGGGTCACGTATGGCTCTGTCCGACATGCGCCGTATGGCGGATGGGCCGAGACTGGGCGCACATGCGTACAAGGAGGCGACGATGAGTTGGTTGTGGGCGATCATCGTGGGATTCGTCCTGGGCCTGATCGCGAAGGCGATCCTGCCCGGGAAGCAGCAGATCCCGCTCTGGCTGACGACGGTGTTCGGCATTCTCGGCAGTGTGCTCGGCAACGCCGTCGCGACCTGGATCGGTGTCAACGACACCAAGGGCATCGACTGGACCCGCCACCTGCTCCAGCTGATCGGCGCCATCGCCGTGGTCGGGGTGGGCGACATGCTCTGGGCCTCGATCAAGGGCAACAAACAGCGGGCCTGACGCCACGAGAAACGGGAGGCCCGGTACGGCACTTGGTGCCGTACCGGGCCTCCCGGCGCTTCCGTGCGGTGCTACGGGATCACGCGCCGGCGAACTCGATCGCCGCCAGGTTCTTCTTGCCGCGCCGCAGCACCAGCCAGCGGCCGTGCAGCAGCTCGTCCGCGGACACCTCGGCGTCCTCGGCGGTGACCTTCACGTTGTTCACGTAGGCCCCGCCCTCCTTCACCGTGCGGCGCGCCCCCGACTTGCTCGGGGCGAGACCGACCTCGGTGAACAGGTCGACGACCTGACCCAGCTCCGTCACCCGCGCGTGCGGCAGCTCGGACAGGGCGGCGGCCAGCGTCGCCTCGTCCAGCTCCGCCAGGTCGCCCTGGCCGAACAGCGCCTTGGACGCGTTGATGACGGCCGCGCACTGGTCCGCGCCGTGCACCAGAGCGGTCAGCTCCTCGGCCAGCGCGCGCTGCGCGGCACGGGCCTGCGGACGCTCGGCGGTCTGCTGCTCCAGCTCCTCCAGCTCCTCGCGGGACTTGAAGGACAGGATCCGCATGTACGTGGAGATGTCCCGGTCGTCCACGTTCAGCCAGAACTGGTAGAACGCGTACGGCGTGGTCATCTCCGGGTCGAGCCAGACGGCGCCGCCCTCGGTCTTGCCGAACTTGGTGCCGTCCGCCTTGACCATCAGCGGGGTGGCGAGCGCGTGCGCCTCGACACCCGGCTCCAGGCGGTGGATCAGGTCGAGGCCGGCCACCAGGTTGCCCCACTGGTCCGAGCCGCCCTGCTGGAGCGTGCAGCCGTAGCGGCGGTACAGCTCCAGGAAGTCCATGGCCTGCAGCAGCTGGTAGCTGAACTCGGTGTAGCTGATGCCCTGCTCGGACTCCAGGCGCCGGGCGACGGAGTCCTTGGTCAGCATCTTGTTGACCCGGAAGTGCTTGCCGATGTCCCGCAGGAACTCGATCGCCGACATACCGGCGGTCCAGTCCAGGTTGTTCACCATGACCGCGGCGTTCTCCCCCTCGAAGGAGAGGAACGGCTCGATCTGCGTCCGCAGCCGGTTCACCCAGTTCGCGACCGTCTCGGGGTCGTTCAGGGTGCGCTCGGCCGTCGGCCGCGGGTCACCGATCTGCCCGGTGGCCCCGCCGACCAGCGCCAGCGGCCGGTGTCCGGCCCGCTGGAGCCGGCGGACGGTGAGGACCTGGACCAGGTGGCCGACGTGGAGACTGGCCGCGGTCGGGTCGAAACCGCAATAGAAGGTGACGGGACCGTCCGCGAGAGCCTTGCGCAGTGCGTCCTCATCGGTGGACTGGGCGAAGAGCCCACGCCACTTCAGCTCATCGACGATGTCGGTCACGTCGTCCGTCTCCTTGTGATGCCGGTGGGAAAGAGTCGTCTCAGTCTAGGTGGGTCAGACCCCCTTGCTGACCGAGCTCATGTTGAAGTCGGGGATCCGCAGGGCGGGCATCGCGGCCCGGGTGAACCAGTCGCTCCACTCGCGCGGCAGCGTCTTCTCCGTCCGGCCCGCCTCGGAGGCCCGCGACAGCAGGTCCACCGGCGACTCGTTGAACCGGAAGTTGTTCACCTCACCGACCACCTCGCCGTTCTCGACGAGGTAGACGCCGTCCCGGGTCAGTCCGGTGAGCAGCAGCGTCGCCGGGTCGACCTCGCGGATGTACCAGAGGCAGGTGAGGAGCAGACCGCGCTCCGTCGAGGCGACCATCTCCTCCAGGGAGCGCTCGCCGCCGCCGTCCAGGATCAGGTTCCCCGCTCCGGGGGCCACCGGCAAGCGAGTGAGTTCCGCCGTGTGCCGGGTGGTGATCAGACGCTCCAGCTTCCCGTCGCGTACCCAGTCCGTCGGCGCGATCGGCAGACCGTTGTCGAAGACGGAGGAGTCGTCGCCCGAGGAGTGCGCGATGACGAACGGCGCGGACTCCAGGCCCGGTTCGTTCGGGTCGCTGCGCAGGGTCAGCGGGAGCGGGGACAGGGTCTCGCCGATCCGGGTGCCGCCACCGGGCTTGGAGAAGACCGTACGGCCCTCGACCGCGTCCCGGGCCGTGGAGGACCACAGCTGGTAGATCAGCAGGTCGGCCACGGCCGTCGGCGGCAGCAGCGTCTCGTACCGTCCGGCGGGCAGCTCGATCCGGCGCTCCGCCCAGCCGAGGCGGGTCGCGAGCTCGGCGTCGAGCGCGGCCGGGTCGACGTCCTTGAAGTCCCGCGTCGAGCGGCCGGCCCAGGCGGAGCGCGAGCGGTCGGGGGACTTGGCGTTCAGCTCCAGGGTGCCGTTGGGCTGGTCGTGGCGGAGCCGCAGGCCCGTGGACGTCCCCAGATAGGTGGAGGTCAGCTCGTGGTTGGCGAAGCCGTAGAGCTCACGGCCACCGGCCCGGGCGCGGGCGAAGGCCTCACCGAGCGCCGGCGCGAAGTCGGCGAACACGGCGGAGGAGGTCTCCGAGGGGGAGTCCGTGAAGTCGGGCGACGCGGACACGTCCGTCACCAGCGGCTGGGCGTCCTCGGCGGGCCCGGCGGCACGCGCGGCGGCCTCGGCGGCCCGCACCAGGGACTCCAGGTCGTCGACGGTCACGGCGGACCGGGACACGACACCGGACGCGGTGCCCTGCGCGCCGTCGACGCTCGCGATGACGGTGAGCGTACGGCCGCGGGTGACACCGTTGGTGGTGAGCGCGTTGCCCGCCCAGCGCAGATTGGCCGAGGACTCCTCGTCGGCGATGACGACACACCCGTCGGCACGGGACAGCTCGAGGGCCCGCTCGACGATCTCGTACGGCTTGCTGACGCGGCTCATCGTCCTGCCTCCTGCGTCGTGTTCAGACTGTGCTTGCCCGGGGGACGACCCCCGGACCCCCGGCAGATGTCGTGGCTGACGCTCATCGCCCGGCCTCCTGCGTCGTGTTCAGAATGTTGACGCCCCGGAAGAGGGCGGAGGGGCAGCCGTGGGAGACCGCGGCGACCTGGCCCGGCTGGGCCTTTCCGCAGTTGAAGGCGCCGCCGAGGACGTACGTCTGCGGGCCTCCGACCTGCTCCATCGAGCCCCAGAAGTCGGTGGTCGTCGCCTGGTAGGCCACGTCCCGCAGCTGACCGGCGAGCCGGCCGTTCTCGATGCGGAAGAAGCGCTGCCCGGTGAACTGGAAGTTGTAGCGCTGCATGTCGATCGACCAGGAGCGGTCGCCGACCACGTAGATGCCGCGCTCCACGCCCCCGATCAGGTCCTCGGTCGACAGACCGCCCGGGTCCGGCTGGAGCGAGACGTTCGCCATCCGCTGCACCGGCACGTGCGCCGGGGAGTCGGCGAAGGCGCAGCCGTTCGACCGGCCGAGGCCGGTGAGCTTCGCGATCCGCCGGTCCAGCTGGTAGCCGACGAGCGTGCCGTCCTTCACCAGGTCCCAGCTCTGCGCCTCGACGCCCTCGTCGTCGAAGCCGACGGTCGCGAGACCGTGCTCGGCGGTCCGGTCACCCGTCACGTTCATGATCGAGGAGCCGTACGCCAGCTTGCCCAGCTGGTCGAAGGTCGCGAAGGAGGTGCCCGCGTACGCCGCCTCGTAGCCGAGCGCCCGGTCCAGCTCGGTGGCGTGCCCGATCGACTCGTGGATGGTCAGCCAGAGGTTCGACGGGTCGACGACCAGGTCGTACCGGCCCGCCTCGACGCTCGGCGCCCGCATCTTCTCGGCGAGCAGCGCCGGAATCTCGTCCAGCTCCTTGTCCCAGTCCCAGCCGGTGCCCGTCAGGTACTCCCAGCCCCGCCCGACCGGCGGCGCGATCGTCCGCATCGAGTCGAACTCACCGGTCGTCTCGTCGACGGCGACCGCCGTGAGCTGCGGGTGCAGCCGGACCCGCTGCTGGGTGGTCACGGTGCCGGCCGTGTCCGCGTAGAACTTGTTCTCGTGGACGGTGAGCAGTGAGGCGTCCACATGCGCCACGCCCTCCGCCCGCAGCAGCCGGGAACTCCAGTCGGCGAGCAGCGCGCTCTTCTCCTCGCCGGGGATGGAGAAGGGGTCGATCTCGTACGAGGAGACCCAGGTGCGCTCCTCGTGCACCGGCTCCGCCGCGAGCTCGACGCGTTCGTCGGAGCCGGCCGCCGCGATCACCTTGGCGGACAGCTTCGCCATGGCGACCGCCTGCGAGGCGACCTTCGCGGCCCCGTCCATGGTCAGGTCGACCCCGGACGCGAAGCCCCAGGCCCCGCCGTGCACCACCCGCACCGCGTAGCCGAGGTCCGTGGTGTCCGAGGAACCGGACGGTTTGGCGTCGCGCAGCCGCCAGGAGGCGCTGCGCACCCGCTCCAGGCGGAAGTCCGCGTGCTCGGCACCGAGCGCGCGCGCTCGGGCGAGCGCCGCGTCGGCGAGCGCCCGCAGGGGCAGCGCGACGAACGAAGGGTCGATCTGGTGGACCACGAGCGGCCTCGCTCTCGGTGATCGGAAGGCTTGGGTCGAGCAGGGTGGAGCTGTCGTTGATCTGCCACGGAAGTCAATCACGGGACGGCCCGCGGAGTCGGCGCATTGTCGTGCGACCGTCGCCGTGCCCGCTCCAACAGGCCCTCGTCCCACCCGCATTGGGGAATCGGAATAGGGCATTGGCATAGCTCCCGTGTTGATGGGATGAGATGATCGACACCATGCACGGGTGGGTGAACGGAGTCAGGTCCTGGCTGTCGTCGCTGGACGAGGAGGCACTCAGATCCCTGCTGACCTGGCATCAGTGCTTACGGGGCGACAAACACGCCCACACGTCGGACCGGCCCCCGCGCCCCGCACCCCCCTCACGGCGGGAACTGCACACGGCACGGGTACGCCTCGCCAAGGCCCAGCAGGGACAGCTGACGAGCATCGCCTCCTGCGGGCTCGTCTGGGCGGTGAAGACGCTCCACGCGGAGTACGGGTTCTCGTGCCGCGCCCTTGCGGAACCCACCCTCGACGAACTCCTCGCCATGCTCAGGGTGCTCGACCCGCCGCTCGCGCGCTGCGCCCTCTACGGGATGCTCCTGCCCGGCACGAGCCGGCTGCCGGTGGGACCTCTGGCCCGGGAGCACGAGGCGGCGTTACAGGCCGCCGCGGACAGCAGCCCGCCGCCCGACGCGCACGAGATCGGCGCCCGCTTCGAGGCCGTGGAGGCGGAGGCCGCCCCGGAGAACCCGGAGGCCGATTCCGCAGATCCGGTGCCCCCTGCCGAGGCCCCGGACGGCCCGCAGGCCCCCGATGACGTCCCCCGGGGTGGCGCCTCGTGCGACTTCCTCCTTCCGACGGCGAAACCCGACTGTGAGGATGCCGCTCCCGTGTCCGCTCCCGGCCCCGAACTCCTGGTCGACCTTCCCGCGTCGCTCGCCCGGCTGAGGCAGTGCGGCGAACGGCTGGCCGCCGTACTGCGTGCCGCCGCGGACGCCGTCGAGGCCGGGCCGCTGCCCGCGGACGCCCCCGGCGACGCGATCGCCGCATGGACCCAGGACCGCGAGCGGCTCGCCGCGGCGCTCGCCGCCGAAGGGGTCACCTGGGGGCCGGACCTCGGATACGCCGATGCCGGGGCCGGGTTGACCCGTCTGCGGGAGGCCCGCGCCGAGCAGGCCGACGCCCTGCGCCGCAAGGCGATCCGCTACACCGAACTCCTGGAGTGGGCCGACGACGAGGAGGAGGCCGCCGACCTCCGCCGCCACCTGGAACGCATCGAGACGCACCTGCGCGAACTCGGCGCCCCGGCGGGGGAGGAGCCCGCCGCCGGCCCCGAGGAGCCGGCCGCCCCCGGCGGCCGGGGCACCGGCCCGGTGGAGGAGACCCCGGTCGGAAGGACCGAGCACGGCACCGGGGACGCGACCGCGATGAGCGGCGGTGGTCGGGTCCGGGCGGGCGCCTCCGCGATCGAGGCGGTGCGCCGGGCGGTCGAGCCCCCGCCGCCGACTCCGCTGCTCACCCCGGCCCCGTCGCCCGCGCAGCCGACGGCGCCCGTCCAGCCCACCCAGCCGCCCGCGCAGCCGACGGCGCCCGTCCAGCCCACCCAGCCGCCCGCGCAGCCGACGGCGCCGGTCCAGCCCGCCCCGCCCACCCAGCCGCCCGCGTCCGCGCAGGCCTCCTCCCCGGCGCAGGCCTCCGTGCCCGCCCCGCCGACGGCGCCCGCCCCGATCCGGGAGCCCGCGCCCGCCCCGGTCACCACCCCGGAGCCCGCGGCCGCCGCCGAGCGGGAGACCGTTCCCGCGCCCGCCGCCGAGCGGGACACCGCCCCCGCCCCGGCCGCCGAGCCCACCCCTGCCCCGGCCCCCGCCCCCGTAACGGCCGACTCCCCGCCTCGGGCCCCCGCGCAAGCTCGACCGCCCCAGCCGCAGGCCCCCGTCCAGGACGAGCCCTGGCCCTCCGGGGTGGCCGCGCCCGACTGGGACCCGTACGCCCCCTGGGACACCGGCAGCGAGCCGCCCGTCGGACGGCTGCTGCGGGACGGGCGGCTCGCCGAGGCGTACTGGATGACCGTGGCCTCCCGGGAGAGCGACGTCCGGGCGCGGACGCTCGCCTTCGCCGCCGCCGCGTTCGGCTGTGTCTCGGACAGCGAGGCCACCCCCGTGCAGATGGCGCACGAGCTCGACCCCGCACTCGCCGCGCAGGACCGCGAGGCGCATCTCGTGGCCCTCGCGGCCGCCCTGCGCACCGGGCTCACCGCCCGCTGGCCGCACGGCCTGATCAGCGGCTTCGTCATGCCGTCCGGGCTCACCGGCCCCTGGCAGCAGCTGCTCACCGTGCTCGTCGCCGCCGTCCGGGACGGCCGTGCCTTCGAGCCCGGCATGCTCCAGGGCAGTGCCGAGGGCCTGGAGGCCGCCACCCGCGAGGAGATCGGCCTGACCGCCCGGCAGCTGCTCGACGACCTGCCGCGCCGCAAGATGAAGTACCAGCGGGCGTCGCAGGTGCTCCAGTACCTCGTCGGCCCCTCGGGCCCGGTGCGGCAGGCTCTGAACGAGGTCATCGAGTGGTCCGCCAAGAGCCCCGCGCAGCACACCGGCACGCCCGGCTTCCGCGCCCTGGGCGAGGCGTTGTGGCGGGCGGAGGACATCGACCGGCTCATCGAGGACACGGACGCCCTGTTCCGTACGTCGAAGCAGGCCAAGGAACCGATCACCGCCGGGGCGCTCCGGCAGCTGCACACCGCCTGCCGGTCCGTCGGCGAGCTCCTCATGCGCGCCGAGGCCGCCCACGCCGCCGCCCGACCGCACCAGGGGGTGAGCGAGCGAGGCATCCCCGAACTGGCCTCCGTCCTCCGGCACCTGGCCGAGGAGCCCGCCCCGTCCGGGACCGGAGGCGCGGCCCTCGGGCTGCTGCGTGCCTGGCTCACCGGCGAGCAGGTGCGGTCCGCCGACGCGGCCGCCGACCAGCTCCGCGAGAACGGCGGACCCGTCCCGCCCGCCGGCGCCCTTCTCCGCCTGCCCGACCTGCCCAGGGACGCCCTGGGCGACCCGGACCTCGCCGACCCCAGGGCGGCCCGCCGGATCGCCGCCCTGCTGACCCCCGCGGACGCCGAGTACGCGCTCGTCCGCTACCTCGACGACGGCGATCTGCACCTCGCCAAGGCGCTGACCGCCGCGGTCGAGAACGAGCCGGAGGAGTACGGGTGCACCGACCCCGAGTGGGGTGAGACGGCGGCCCGGCGGCTCGCCCAGGGCCACGAGGACTGGCGGCGCACGGTCGCCGGGCACCACCGCGCGGCGGCCGGACTGCTCGCCCAGATGCGGACCCTCAACCAGCTCGCCGCCGACGAGGAGCGGGAGTTCGTGGGCCGGCTCCAGGAGTTCTCCGACGGCGAGGAGTCGGGCCGCTACCGCTTCGCCGTCGACGCGCTCCGCACCCTGGAGGCGGAGCTCGTCACCCTCGTCGAGAACTACACCCGGCAGCTCCGCGAGAACCTCGCCCAGCTGCGCTCGCGCCCCGACCGGCCGCTCTCCGCCGCCGACCACGACCGCATCGCCCGCCTCATCGACGAGGGGGACACGGTGACGGCCCAGGAGTTCCTGGCCCTCGCGACGAGCCACAAGCCGCTGCCGGAGCGCCCCGCCGACGACGGATCGGAGCTCGCCGCCTTCCTCACCGGTGTCACCGCGCCCGACGCGCCGAAGGCCGGCGGCGAGGGCATCGACGCCGGCTGGTGGGCGCAGCACTACGGGGACCCGGACGCCTCCCTCACCCCGGCGGCCGGCAACGGACTGGAGTCCTGGGCGGCCCTCTGCACCCCGCAGGGCAGGCGCGGCGAATGGCAGCAGCACATCCCCCGGGTGCTGCGGCTGCTCGGCCTCGAACTCTCCACCCATCAGGTCACGGCCGAGCGGGTCGCCCTCGGCCAGGGCATGCGCCGCTTCAAGGTGCGCGCCCGTGTCGCCGAACGCGCCGGCTACGTTGCCGCGCTCGGCTCCCGGGCCTCCTCGTACACCGTCCTGCTCATCTGGGAGGAGCAGCCGGCCGACGGCCCGCTGGCCCACCTGGAGGACGCCGACGTCGGCGCCAACATCGTGCTCTACCTGCACCCGCTCGGCATGGAGGGGCGGCGCGGACTCGCCGAGTCCGCCCGCTCCTTCGCCCAGCAGGCACTGGTCGTCGACTCCGCGGTGATGGGCTGGATGGCGGCACGCGCCCCCGGCTCCTTCCGCTCGCTCCAGCGCGTGACCCTGCCCTGGGCCGCGTACAACCCGTACACGCCGTTCGTCGCGGGCCTCGTCCCACCCGAGGTGTTCTACGGCCGTGACGAGGAGATGCGCGAGGTGATGGGCCGCGAGGGCGGCATGTTCCTCTACGGAGGCCGCCAGCTCGGCAAGTCCGCGCTGCTGCGCCGGGTCGCGGAGATCTTCCCGAGCCGCGCCGACGCCCATGCCGCCGTCTACCTCGACCTCCTGAAGGCGGAGATCGGTCACGCCGAGGCCCCCGACCGGATCTGGAGCAGGCTGGTCGAGGACCTCAAGCGCAAGGGCGTCTTCGGCAACAAGATGTCGGAGCAGGCCAATCCCGACGTCGTCGTCCGCAACATCCAGTCCTGGCTCGACGAGGACGACACGCGACGCATCCTCGTCCTCGCCGACGAGGCCGACGCCTTCCTCAACACCGACTCGCGGCGCGCCTACCGCGTCGGCAGCGAGTCGACGTTCCCCAACGTCATGCACTTCCAGCGACTGATGGAGCAGACCGAACGCCGCTTCAAGATCGTCTTCGCGGGTCTGCACCAGGTCCAGCGCTTCGGACACCTCTCCAACGTCTCCACCGTGCACGGCGGCCCCGACGTCCTCGTCGGCCCGCTCGGCACCCAGGCAGCCGTCAGGCTGGTCACCGAACCCATGGCCGCGCTCGGCTACTTCTTCGAACGCCCCGAGCTGGTCTGGCGGATCCTCGCCATCACCAACTACCAGGCCAACCTGGTGCAGATCTTCTGCCGCGAACTCGTCCGGGTCCTCCACGACCGCCCGTACGCCTGGTCGGGGAACCCGGTCCGGATCACCGAGGACGACGTCCAGAAGGTCGCGGCCTCCGAGACCGTGCGCCGCCAGATCGCCGAACGGCTCCGCTTCACCATCAACCTGGAGGACCGCTACCGGGTCCTCGCCCTCGTCATCGCCCTGTGCAGCCTCAAGGACAACTACCGCGGCGACTACTCCGCGAGCGAGCTGCTCCAGGAGGCCCGGGAGGCCTGGCCCGAGGGGTTCGAGATGCTCAGCGCCAAGCAGGCGCAGATCTTCCTCACCGAGATGGTCGGCCTCGGCCTGCTCATCCAGCTCGGCGACCGCTCCCGCTTCGCCGTCCGCAGCCCCAACGTCGTCAACATGCTCGGCACCCGCGAGGAGCTCGAGCTCGAACTCCGCGAGACCGAGTTCGGCCTGCCGTACGACTACAACCCGCACGCCGCCCGGCGCATCCTCGGCCGCGACGCCCGCCACGTCCAGACCTACAGTCCGCTGACCGAGGAGCAGCTCCACGAGACCGCGCAGTCCGGCGTCAGCCTCATCGGCGCCACGGCGCTCCACCGGCCCGAACTGGTCCGGCGGGCGGTCACCGCGTTCGCCGAGAACCGCGGCGTCGACGTCGTCCCGTACACCCACGGGGACGACCTCGCGGCCCTCCTCAAGAGCCGCCGCCGCAAGGCCCATGTGATCATCGCCGACCTGCGCGGCGCCGCCGTCGACGAACTCCGCGAGACCGTACGCTCCCTCCTCGTCCACGCCGGACCCGCCGCCGACCGCCTCGTCCGGCAGACCGAGCGGCGCAGCGGCGGCAACGAGAACCGCTCCGTCGTGGTCGTCGCCGGCCCGGCCGCCCTCGCCGAACTCGCCGCCGACGACGGGCACGAGGAGCTGTCCGTGCGGTGGCTGCGGCCCGAGCGGTGGACCGCGGACGCCCTGCGCGCCTGGTCGGAATGCCCCTTCGTCTCCCGCGAGGACCGTGACCGGCTGGTCGCCGCGACCGGCGGCTGGCCTCGCTGGATGGAAGCCGCCGTCACGGACGTGTCCGTGCACGGCGCGACCCTGGACAACGCCGTCGAGCGGATACGCGCCCTCATCGCCGGCCCCCGCAACATCGAGGAGCACCTGCGCCTCTCCGGACTCGACGCACGGGACCTGGACCTCCTCGCGGCATGGACGGGCTACGTGGGGGAGGGCCAGAGCGTGCCGCGCGACGACGTCGGGGCGGCCGTCGAGCTCTCCGACGCGGACACCGACGCCTGGCTGCAGCACCTGGGCCGGCTCGGCGTCCTCGACGAGACGCCCGAGGGCTTCGCGGTCGAACCGGTCACGTACCGCGCGGTGCGGTCCCGGGCGGCCGCCGGGGAGAAGTGAGGTGACGCGGACGGAGCCGCGCACGGGCGTGCGGGCCGTGCCGCCCGGCGACTTGCCGGGCGTACGGGCCCAGCTGCGCGGGGTCACCGCCGATCTCGCCGTCGGGCGCAACTGCCTCTGGCTGGTCACCGACGCCATGGTGGAGTCGGGGCTGGCGGACGAGCTGTACCGGGGAGCGCTGTTCGGCAGTCCGGTACGCGTCGACGTACCCGCCCCGGTGTTCCCACGCGCGCGCGAGCCGGAACCGGAGCGCGAAGCGGAGGAGGACGCCGACCCGTGGACGGACGGCGACGAGCTGCCGTACCTCGACCTGCCCGACGACGGCTTCGACCTCGACCTCGGCTGGTCCCTGGAGGGTCGCCCGCGCGTTGTACCGGCACCCCGCAAGGAACCCGCCGGCACCCGGCGCGACCCGCACGGCCTCTTCGCCCGCCTCGCCGGGGAACTCGGCGTCGACGCCGACGAGACCGTCTCGACCCTGGTCGCCCCGGGCCGCGACCGCCGCCCGGTCGTCGGCATCCGGGGCTGGACCGAGCCGGACGACCACGGCAGCGGTACGGGGCAGGGCGCCGGGGGCGGAGCCGGAGCGGGCACCCGCGCGCGTGGCGGATCCGTCGAGCGGCTGTTCCGGCTGCTCGCCGCCGCAGTCAAGGACGCCGGGCTCCCGCCGGGCGAGCGCCCTCGCCTCCTGGTCGTCGCCCGCCTCCGCG
The DNA here is from genome assembly GCF_014451325.2 of Streptomyces sp. CB02980. GTDB lineage: Bacteria > Actinomycetota > Actinomycetes > Streptomycetales > Streptomycetaceae > Streptomyces. Next base: position 325,156 of record NZ_JACSCH020000009.1, read on the forward strand.
ACCTGCCGGAACCGCTCCCGGACGAGCTCCGCCGCGGCCTCGGCGACACCGCCGTGCACTGGTGGTGGGGGGCGCTCGGCAGACTCGACACGGCCACCGTCGTCGCGCCGATCCTCGACCACGGCCCGGACACCTCCGACCGCGACCGCGATCCGCTCGCCGAGCGGATTCGCCGCGCGGTGCGGTCCGAGACCGTGGTCGAGATCTGTGGCCCCGATCTGGAGCTCGCGCGGCTGCTCGCCCTGGAGTGGGACGGCGCGCAGCACACCCTCGGCGCCGCTCTCGGCCGCTGTCTCGCGACCACGCCCGGCCCCGCCCCGTCCGACTGCCCGCCGCTGCGGCGGATCGGCGCCCTGCTGAGGCCGGGCGCAGAGCTCCGCCAGGCGTGGGCGGCCGGCGCCGTCGTCTCCTGGGAAGGCAGGCTCCGCGCCCACGTCGGTGTCTGGCACCCGGCGGGCCCGGCAGACGGACCGGCGCCGTCGCCGAACGGCGACGTACGGGCCCGGCTCACCGCGCTCGTCTCCCAGGCGCAGCAGCGGGTCCTGACACCGTGGATAGAGGAGGCCAGGCAACGCCTCGCCGTCCGGGCGCTCGGGCATCTCAACCGTCCGGCGGCCACCCTCGTCGCCGACTACGCAGACCGTCCTCCCGCCCATCTGGCCGGCGATCCGGAACGCGCGTTCCTGGAGCTTCAGGTGGGTGAGCTGCTCCGCGCCCATGTCAGCGGGGCGCTCGCGCTGCCGCCGCGCGAAGCCGGTCTCCTGCGGCTCCTGGTCACCACCCGGAACGTGCTCGCGCACCGGTCCGTGCTGTACGACCGGACACTCGACGAGCTGTGCGCCGAACTCTCTCAGGCGGATCTCAGGGCCTCCTAGCCCTGCGGAGAGCCCGTCGGGGACGGGCCCGCGCCCGGGTCCGGAACCGCTCCGGTCCGGCTCTGCACGCTCCCGGGCTGTAGGGACCCGACAGTGACACCCGGGCGCCACTGTCGGAGGTCGATTCCCCATGTCGGGGGCGATACCGATAGGTTTTCGGCTACCAGACCGCTATCGAAAGGGTGATCCGTTGAGCCGCTCGGTTCTCGTCACCGGAGGAAACCGGGGCATCGGCCTCGCCATCGCCCGCGCGTTCGCCGAGTCCGGCGACAAGGTCGCGATCACGTACCGCTCCGGCGAGCCGCCGGCGGCTCTCACCGAACTCGGCTGCCTGGCCGTCAGGTGCGACATCACCGACGGCGAGCAGGTGGAGCAGGCGTACAAGGAGATCGAGGAGAAGCACGGTCCGGTGGAGGTCCTCGTGGCCAACGCCGGCGTGACGAAGGACCAGCTCCTCATGCGCATGTCCGAGGAGGACTTCACCTCCGTCGTCGACACCAACCTCACCGGCACCTTCCGGGTCGTCAAGCGCTCCAACCGCGGAATGCTGCGCGCCAAGAAGGGCCGCGTCGTCCTGATCTCCTCGGTCGTCGGCCTGCTGGGCTCCGCGGGCCAGGCCAACTACGCCGCCTCCAAGGCCGGCCTGGTGGGCTTCGCCCGTTCCCTCGCGCGTGAGCTGGGCTCCCGCAACATCACCTTCAACGTCGTCGCCCCTGGTTTCGTCGACACCGACATGACCGCGGTGCTCACCGACGAGCAGCGCGCGGGCATCGTGTCCCAGGTGCCGCTGGGCCGCTACGCCCAGCCGGAGGAGATCGCCGCCGCGGTGAAGTTCCTCGCCTCCGACGACGCCTCGTACATCACTGGAGCCGTCATCCCGGTTGACGGCGGATTGGGCATGGGTCACTGACCATGAGCGGAATTCTCGAGGGCAAGCGCATCCTCATCACCGGTGTGCTGATGGAGTCCTCCATCGCCTTCCACGCCGCGAAGCTGGCCCAGGAGCAGGGCGCGGAGATCATCCTCACCGCCTGGCCGCGGCCGACGCTGACCGAGCGCATCGCCAAGAAGCTGCCCCACCCCGACAAGGTGAAGGTCCTGGAGCTCGACGTCTCGAACGACGAGCACCTCGCCCGCCTGGAGGGCCAGGTCCGCGAGCACCTGGGCGACCGCCTCGACGGCATCGTGCACTCCATCGGCTTCGCGCCGCAGGACGCGCTCGGCGGCAACTTCCTCAACACCCCGTTCGAGTCCGTGGCCACCGCCATGCACGTCTCCGCCTTCTCCCTGAAGTCGCTGACGATGGCGCTGCTGCCGCTGATGAGCGAGGGCGGCTCGGTCGTCGGCCTCACCTTCGACGCGAAGTTCGCCTGGCCGCAGTACGACTGGATGGGCCCGGCCAAGGCCGCGCTCGAGGCCACCAGCCGCTACATGGCGCGTGACCTGGGCAAGCAGAACATCCGCTGCAACCTGATCTCGGCGGGCCCGATCGGTTCCATGGCCGCGAAGTCGATCCCCGGCTTCGGCGAGCTGGCGTCCGTGTGGGACAGCCGCTCCCCGCTGGAGTGGGAGCTCTCGGACCCGGAGCCGGCCGGCCGCGGCATCGTCGCGCTGCTCTCGGACTGGTTCCCGAAGACCACGGGCGAGATCATCCACGTGGACGGCGGCCTGCACGCCATCGGCGCGTAACCGCTTCTCGTCAGAGCACCAGGGCCGTGTGCCCGTCCCGGAGGGGGCGGACACACGGCCCTCGCCGTTCCGCAACTCCTGCCCGACTCGAAAAGTCGAGCGAACCACCCCAGACTGGGGCAGAGCGTGATGCTTCTGCTGCTGACGGGGAGGAGGTACGGGCATGCGCGCGATACGACACGGGTTCGGCGCGTTCGTCTCCGTCGCCGTACTGCTCACCGGGATCGCCGTCGCCGCCGAGGTGCGGGCCGCGCCCGCCCCGGCCGAGGAACGCCCCGTCACCGCCCCGGCGGCCGAGGAGCCGGAGAACTTCGGCGCCTCCTGCCGCACCGTCGTCCAGGGCTCGACCGTCACCGCCCACTGCCAGAACCCGTACCCCCGCACCGACCGGGTCCGGCTCCACGTCGAGTGCGAGCGCTGGTGGGACATCGACTCCGACAGCGCCCCCGTGGAGGTCGGCCCCGCCGACTACGGCAAGATCACCGGCCGCTGCTGGAAGGAGGTCCGGTCCGCCTGGATCACCCACCAGCCGGCGGACCGGGCTCCCGATCCGACTCCGGTACGGGGCTCCTGAGGCACATGTAGGGGTAGCCGGCCGCTTCCGCGCCGGCCCGCTCGGCCTCGCCCTCCCGGATCGCGTCCACCAGGCGCGCGTGGTCCATCCAGTTCTCCGGCCGCAGCTCCTGCCCGACGTCGTCGCGCAGCCACTCGCGCAGCAGATCGCCCAGGTCCGCGTAGAGCTCGGTGAGCACCTCGTTGCCCGAGGCGGCGACGACCGCGTGGTGGAAGGTCGCGTCGGCGGTCACGAACCGCTCCGCGTCACCGGACTCCCAGGCCTCCTCCCGGCGTACGAGCAGGGCGTCGAGCTGCTTCAGATCCCGCTCGGTGCGCCGCGCGGCCGCGAGCCGCGCCGCGGCGGACTCCAGGGTCGAGCGCAGCTCGGCGACGTGCCGGGGGTCGGAGCCGGCGAAGCGGCGGTGCATGACGCCCGCCAGCTCGCTGGTGGCGATGACGTACGTCCCGGAGCCCTGGCGGATGTCGAGGAGCCCGTTGTGCGCGAGCGCCCGTACCGCCTCGCGCACGGTGTTGCGGGCCACGCCCAGCTGCTCGACCAGCTCGGGTTCGGTCGGGATGCGTGAACCCACCGGCCACTCGCCGGAGGTGATCTGGTTCCGCAGCTCGGCGATCACCTGATCGGAGAGGCCTGCGCGCCGGGGGTGGCCGAGGGCCATGGAGCACCTTCCCATTCGTTCGAGTCGCCCAAGTCGTTCGGGATTGGACAACCAATCATCCCATGATTCTATGATGGCCTCATGCCTGACGAGCCGAAGACCCTCGACCCCGCCGCACGACCGGCCACGACCACCGCTCCGGCGGCCACCACGGCCCCGCCCGGGGCCGCCGTCGCCGGCGATTCTCCCGCACGGGCGCGCGCGCAGCGCTGGACCCTCGGCCTCGTCACCGTCGGACTCGTCCTGGCCGCGCTGAACCTGCGCCCCGCCATCACCAGCCTCGGCGCCCTCCTCGAAGAGGTCAGCGCGGACCTCCACATGAGCGGCACCGTCGCCGGCGTCCTCACCTCCGTCCCCCCGCTCTGCTTCGCGATCTTCGGCATCACGGCCCCGCGCCTCGCCCGCCGCTTCGGCCCCGCCGCCGTCGTCTGCGCCGGCATGGCCGCGATCTTCACCGGCCTGATCCTGCGCCCCTTCGCCGGCGGCACCGTCGGCTTCCTCGCCGCCAGCGCCCTCGCCCTCATGGGCATCGCCGTCAGCAACGTCCTGATGCCGGTCATCGTCAAGCGGTACTTCCCCGACCGCATCGGCAGCATGACCGGCCTCTACTCCATGGCCCTCGCCCTCGGCACCTCCATGGCCGCGGCCGCGACGGTCCCGATGACCGCCGCCCTCGGCGGCGACTGGCGCATCGGCCTCGGCGTCTGGGCGGCCATCGCCGCACTGGCCGTCCTGCCCTGGATCCCGCTCGTCCGCGACCGTGACCGCGCCACCCGGGAGACCAGGGCCACCGCCGCCGCGACGGAGACCGCCGCCCCGCGCATCACCCGCAGCCGCACCGCCTGGGCCCTCGGCTGCTACTTCGGCCTCCAGGCCACCGGCGCCTACATCACCATGGGCTGGATGCCGCAGATCTTCCGCGACGCAGGCGTCCCCGCCTCCACCGCGGGCGTGCTCCTCGCCGTCACCATGGTCATGGGCGTCCCGCTCGCCTTCGTGATCCCCCGGCTCGCCACCCGCATGAAGAACCAGGGCCCGATCGTCGTCGCCCTCGGCCTCTGCGGCCTCGCCGGCTACACCGGCCTCTTCCTCGCCCCCGCCGCCGGCGCCTGGGTCTGGGCGCTGCTCCTCGGCGTCTCCAACTGCTCCTTCCCGCTCGCCCTCACGATGATCGGCATGCGCTCGCGCACCGGCGCCGGTGTCGTCCGGCTCTCCGCCTTCGCGCAGAGCGTCGGCTACCTCATCTCCATCCCCGGCCCCCTCCTCGTCGGCGTGCTCTACCAGCACAGCGGCGGCTGGGGACTGCCGATCGTCCTGATGGGCGCGCTCATGGTGCCGCAGATGATCGTCGGAACCCTGGCGGGCAGGGACCGGACGGTCGAGGACGAATCCTGAGATGCGAGACTGTCGCCATGCCAGTTCTCGAACCCAATCCCCCGAACGGCCAGAAGAAGCTGCTCATCGTGTTCGGCGCGATGATCGGCATCACGGTCGTCATCGGCTTCATCGCCTCGTTCGCCTCCCCGTGACGCCCGCTCGTCACGCCCGTGGTGGGGGTAACCCCCGCATCCCCTAGGGGGCGGGACTCAGGGTGAAGTGGGTGGATCACCGGATGGGCCGAGGGGCCCGCGATCCCTAGGTTGGAGACAACAGGGAAAGCGGAGCTCTCACCCACGGAGGCGGTCATGTCGGCCCACACGTCCACCCGCGTCCGGCCCGAGGCGACCGGTGTCGACACCCGGCTGCCCTGGTGGGCCCTCGCCCTCCCGGCGGCCGCCTTCGTCGCCCTTCTGATGCTGATGACCGGGCCCGGTGAGGCCCACGCGGCGGTCGGCGACCCGGGGGTCGGAGGGTTCCTGGAGCGGATCCAGCAAACGCTCTCTCTCTGAGTCGGCGCGAGCCGATTCGTGCGAAGCTGAGGACCATGAGCGTCGACACACCCCGCAGGATCGTGCTGCTCCGACACGCTAAGGCGGACTGGAACCAGGAGTCCGACCACGAGCGCCCCCTCGCCGAGCGAGGCCGCGCGGACGCCCCCGTCGCCGGCCGCCGGCTCGCCGAGACCGGCATCGCCTTCGACCTGGCCCTCTGCTCCACCGCCACCAGGACCCGTGAGACCTGGAAGCTGGCCGTGCAGGCCCTCCCCGAGCGCCCGAAGACCGTCTACGAGGACCGGCTGTACGAGGCCTCGCTCGGCGAGCTCATCGCCCTGCTCAACGAGACCTCGGAGGACGTGTCCGACCTCCTGGTCATCGGCCACAACCCCGGGATGCACGCCCTCGCCGACGCCCTCGCGGGCGAGTCCGAGGGCGACGTGCTGCCCCGGTTGAACCGCAGCGGCTTCCCGACCTCCGCCTTCGCCGTCCTCACCTTCAACGGCTCGTGGAAGTCCCTGGAACACGGCGCCGGACGGCTCGTCGACTTCTGGACCCCGCACGCCTGACCGGCACGCCGACCGGCACAGCCGAACGGCAGGCCCGACCCGTACGCCTCAGCGGAGTCCGTACGCCTCGGCCGCATCCCGTACGCCTCAGCCGCATGCCTGCGCCGTAGCCGTAGCCGATGCCGTTGCCGTTGCCGTACGCAGGAGGGCCCGGCCGTCACTCGACGGCCGGGCCCTCCCCCGTACGGGTGCACATGCGGCTCAGTGCAGCAGGTCTTCCTCGCCGCCGTCCGCGGCCTCGACCTCTTCGCGCGTGATCCCCAGCAGGTACAGCACGGTGTCCAGGAACGGCACGTTCACCGCCGTGTGCGCGGCCTCGCGCACCACCGGCTTCGCGTTGAACGCCACGCCGAGACCGGCCGCGTTCAGCATGTCCAGGTCGTTCGCCCCGTCGCCGATCGCCACGGTCTGCGCCAGCGGTACCCCCGCCTCGGCCGCGAAGCGGCGCAGTAGCCGCGCCTTGCCCGCCCGGTCCACGATCTCGCCGGTCACCCGCCCGGTCAGCTTGCCGTCCACGATCTCCAGGGTGTTGGCCGAGGCGAAGTCGAGCCCGAGCCGCTCCTTGAGATCGTCCGTGACCTGCGTGAACCCGCCCGAGACGACACCCACCTGGTAGCCGAGCCGCTTGAGCGTACGGATCAGGGTCCGGGCCCCGGGCGTCATCCGCACCTCGGCACGGACCTTGTCGACCACCGAGGCGTCGAGCCCGGCGAGCAGCTCCACGCGCGCGTGCAGCGACTGCTCGAAGTCCAGCTCCCCGCGCATCGCCGCGGCCGTCACCTCGGCGACCTTGTCCTCGCACCCGGCGTGCGCCGCGAAGAGCTCGATCACCTCGTCCTGGATCAGCGTCGAGTCGACGTCCATGACGACGAGCCGCTGGGCCCGCCGGTGCAGCCCGGCGGAGACCACGGCCACATCGACCCCGATGGAGTGGGCCTGGGTGGCGAGGGAGGTCCGCAGCGGCTCGGTCTCACAGCCGGAGACCGCGAACTCGACGGCCGTGACCGGGTACTTCGCCAGCCGGAAGACACGGTCGATATTGCCGCCGGCCTCCGCGATCCTGGCCGCTATGGCCGCCGTCTGCTCCGCCGTCAGCGGGTTGCCCAGCACGGTGACGTGCGAGCGCCCCTCACCGCGGGGACGGTTGTCGCCCGTACCCGAGATGATCTCGGCCTGGAGTTTCAGCGACTCGGCCCAGCTGTGCACGGTCGCGCGGAGCTCGCCCTGCGAGGCGACGGTCGGCTCGGTGACGAGCGCGCACAGGACGAGGCGGCCGCGGGAGACGACCTGCTCGATGTCCACGACGTCGACGGAGTAGGCGGCGAGGGTGTCGAAGAGTCCCGCGGTGATCCCGGGACGGTCCTTCCCGAAGATCTTGACGAGAAGGGTGGGGACGTCTGAGGTCTGCGATGCGCTCATGGTGCTTCCACCGTATCGGGCACCGCGTGCCACCCGACCCCCCGTCCCGCCCAGCGGACACCCGAGTGGGCGCGCCCTTGATCCCGGGAGCGTCCTCGGAGAGCCTGCGCCGGGTCTTCACGCGGCCCGACTTTCGGAGAGGGGACCGGGCCTGAAATAGTTCCCCAGGATGATTCGCATCCCTGGACTCCCCGCGACGGGGGTACATCGGGGGACAAGTAGTGGGGCATGGAGTGCCAGAACTCGTACTGGAATTGAACGGAAGGACCTGGACGCTCGATTCGTCCAGGTCGTACACCCTGGGCCGCGACCCGCAGGGTGACCTGGTCATCGACGACGCCAGGGTCTCGTGGCGCCACGCCACCATCAGCTGGGGCGGCCGGAGTTGGGTCATCGAGGACCACGGCTCGACCAACGGCACGTTCCTGCAGGGGCAGCGGATCCACCAGGTGGAGATCGGCCCCGGCTCGGCCGTCCACCTCGGCAACGCCACCGACGGCCCGCGGCTGAATCTCGCCGCCGCCGGCGCCCCGGCCCACCAGCAGGCCCCGGCGGCCCACCAGCAGCCGGCCGCAGCCCAGGCGCCGGCCCATCAGGTCCCCGCCCACCAGGCCGCGGAGCAGGCCGCCCAGGCCGAGTGGATCACGCACCAGGCCCCGCCGCAGCAGGGTCAGCAGCAGGTCCCACAGCAGAACTGGCAGCAGCAGGGCCCGCCGCCCGTGCACCCGCAGGCCGCTCGGCAGCAGGTCCCGCACCAGCAGGGACACGGCGGACCCGGCGCCGCCGGGGCGTCGGCGGCCTACGCCGACCGCAGCCCCACCACGTTCCACCAGCTGGCCCTCGGCCACGTCATGCGCATCGGCCGTGCCCTCGAGAACGAACTGGTCGTCTCCGACCTCCAGGTCTCGCGGCACCATGCCGAGTTCCACGCGACGCCCGACGGACGCTTCGAGATCCGCGACCTCGGCTCGCACAACGGCACGTACGTCAACGGTCAGCCGATCACCAAGGGCGGCTCCGCCCTCCTCGGCCCCCAGGACATCGTCGGCGTCGGCCACTCGACCTTCCGGCTCGTCGGCGGCCAGCTCGAGGAGTTCGTCGACACCGGTTCCGTCTCCTTCTCGGCCCGCCACCTCACGGTAACGGTCGACGGCGGCAAGCAGATCCTCAGGGACGTCTCCTTCGGCGTCCCGGAGAAGTCGCTGATCGGTGTCATCGGTCCGTCCGGTTCCGGAAAGTCCACGCTGCTCAAGGCGCTGACCGGCTACCGCCCGGCCAACGAGGGCGACGTCCTCTACGACAACCGAAGCCTCTACAAGCAGTTCGCCGAGCTGCGCCAGCGCATCGGTCTGGTCCCGCAGGACGACATCCTGCACAAGGAGCTGACCGTCCAGAAGGCGCTGCGCTACGCCGCCAAGCTCCGCTTCCCCGGCGACACCGCCGAGTCCGAGCGCGAGGCCCGCATCGGCGAGGTGCTGCGCGAGCTCAAGCTCGACATCCACAAGGAGAAGAAGGTCACCTCCCTCTCCGGTGGTCAGCGCAAGCGCGTGTCGGTCGCCCTCGAGCTCCTCACCAAGCCGTCGCTGATCTTCCTGGACGAGCCGACCTCCGGCCTCGACCCGGGCATGGACCGCGATGTCATGCAGCTGCTCCGCGGCCTCGCCGACGACGGCCGCACGGTCCTCGTCGTCACCCACTCGGTGGCCGAGCTCGGCCTGTGCGACAAGCTGCTCGTCATGGCCCCCGGTGGTTCGGTGGCGTACTTCGGCCCGCCGGACGAGGCGCTGAACTTCTTCGGCTACTCCACCTGGGCCGACGTCTTCTCCGCCTTCGAGAACTACCGCGACTACGACTGGGCGGGCCGCTGGAAGGGCTCGCAGCACTACCAGCTGTACGCCGCGGACATCGACGCCGTCGCCGCGCAGCCCGTCCAGATGCCGCAGCAGGCGATGTCCAGGCCGCCGAAGCCGCAGGGCTGGGGCTCCCAGCTGTGGACGCTGATCCGGCGCTACGTCTCCGTCATCGCCTCCGACAAGGGCTTCCTGGGCCTGATGGTCATCCTGCCCGCCGTCCTCGGCGCGGTCTCGGTGGTCATCCCGGCCGACTTCGGCCTCGGCTCGCCGAAGCCGCCGTCCCGCTTCAACGGCGACGCCGGCACGATCATGCTGATCCTCGCGGTCGGCATGTGCTTCAGCGGCGCCGCCAACTCCGTACGAGAGCTGATCAAGGAACGGGTGATCTACGAACGGGAGCGGGCCACCGGCCTGTCCCGCTCGGCGTACCTGATGTCCAAGGTCATCGTGCTCGGTCTGATCACGGCCTTCCAGGGCGTCATCATCTGCGGCATCGGCTTCTCGACCCGCGAGCTGCCCGCCGAGGGCCTGTTCATGCCGCCGGCCGCCGAGCTGTGCATCCAGGTGATCGCCCTCGGCCTCACCTCGATGATGTTCGGCCTGGTCATCTCCGCCCTGGTGAAGACCGCCGAGAAGACCATGCCGCTGCTGGTCATGTTCGCGATCATCCAGGTCGTCTTCACCGGCATCCTCTTCCAGGTGTACAGCTCGCCCGGCCTGGAGCAGTTCGCCTGGCTCATGCCCTCCCGCTGGGGCATCGCCGGCGCCGGCACCACCCTCGACCTCGGCCGCCTCATGCCGCCGTGGGACCCGAAGAACCCCACCGACACCGACCCGCTCTGGGAGCACACGGTCGGCCAGTGGAGCCTCGACCTCGGCATCCAGCTGTTCATGGCGGCCGTCTGCTGCGTCGCCGTGGCGCGACTGCTGCGCCGCCACGAGCCCGAGGTCATGCGCAAGTGATCGACTGAACGACCGGTACGCCGAAGGGCGGCACCCCCAGTGCGGGGGGTGCCGCCCTTCGGCGTGCGACAGCGGACCGAGTGCGATCAGTACGCGCTGTTGACGTTGTCGATCGAGCCGTAGCGGTCGGCCGCGTAGTTGGCGGCGGCGACGAGGTTGGCGACCGGGTCGTACTGATCGAACTTGGTGCCCGCGATGTGGTACGCCTTGAAGGTCGGGTAGATGACCTGCAGCAGGCCCTTCGACGGGACACCGTTGATGGCGTTGATGTCCCAGTTGTTGATGGCCCGCGGGTTGCCGCTGGACTCACGCATGATGTTCTTGTGCAGGCCGTTGTACGTGCCCGGGATGTTGTGCTTGTCCATGATGAACAGCGCCTCGCGGATCCAGCCGTCGAGGTTGTTCGCGAAGACGGGGGTACGGGCGACGGAACGGCTCGCGGCCGCCTTCGCCGCGGCACGCTTCTTCGCGTCGGCCTTCGCCTTCGCCGCGGCCTTCGCCTTGGCGTCCGCCTTCGCCTTCGCGGCGGCCTTGGCCTGCGCGTCGGCCTTCGCCTTGGCCGCGGCGGCGGCCTTCGCCTGGGCGTCGGCCTTGGCCTTCGCCGCGGCCTCCTGCTTGGCCTTGAGGCCGACGGTGGTGTGCTGCTCGGTCACGCTGGCGGCCAGGGCCTTCGCCTGCGGGCTGCTCGCGTTGTACGACCAGGCCACCTGCTGCGTACCGGAGAGAGCCTGGGGCTCGGTCTCGGTGGAGCCGTTGCCGGGTACGAGGGAGAGGGTGAGCGCCGCGGCGCCCAGAGCGGCGACGCCGGCGATCGTGGCCTTGTGGGTCTTCTTCAGACCACGACTGTGGCCAGGGGTGTTCGCAGACATAACGGACTACCTCTTCGAATCGCTGGGGGGTCGCTCCACCGGGGCGGTGTCTCGCCAACTCGGCGGCGACGGGGGCAATTCTTAGCGGCCGCAAAATGCCCTGGCAAAGGTGTGACGTACGATCCCGGGTAGTGGATCAGGGGCCCGTGCACGGGCCACAGAAGCGCCCTTATGTCGGGCTCACCCCACCCTGACTGCCCTTCGGAAGTCCACTAGGGGACTTCGTAAGTGACCTGGGTCCTATGCGCGGGCTCACATCGGGCACGTAACGAACTCACCAGGCGTTGCGTGCGCAATGCGCACAGTGATTCCCCTCCTCCTGAAGGGGGACAGGGCCCTCCGGGCACTACGACCTAGGTCCCCGGTCCCCCTCCTTCGCGGTCTCCGGACGGATACGGACCGTCACGGCCCGCCGGTACGGTGAACACATGAGCCATCGACCGAGCTCCGGCCTGGCCGCCGTGAGCACCGCCCTCCTGGCCATGAGCCGCCGTCTGGAGGTCCGCGACGTCCTCAAGACGATCGTCGCCTCCGCCCGCGAGCTGCTCGACGCCGAGTACGCGGCCCTGGGCGTCCCCGACGACCACGGGGGCTTCGCCCAGTTCGTGGTCGACGGCGTCAGCGACGAACAGTGGAAGGCGATCGGCCCGCTGCCCCGACAGCACGGCATCCTCGCCGCGATGCTCCACAAGGCCGAGCCCGAGCGGCTCGCCGACGTCCGTGAGGACCCCCGCTTCGAGGGCTGGCCCGCCGCCCACCCCGAGATGTCCGACTTCCTCGGCCTCCCCGTCAGGGACGGCGACGAGATCCTCGGCGCCCTCTTCCTCGCCAACAAGCGCTGCCCCAAGGAGGACGGCGGCTGCGGCTTCACCGCCGAGGACGAGGAACTCCTCTCGATCCTGGCCCAGCACGCGGCCATCGCCCTCACCAACGCCCGTCTGTACGAGCGCAGCCGCGAGCTCACCATCGCCGAGGAGCGCTCCCGCCTCGCCCACGAGCTGCACGACGCCGTCAGTCAGAAGCTCTTCTCGCTCCGGCTGACCGCCCAGGCCGCCGCCGCGCTCGTCGACCGCGACCCCGCCCGCGCCAAGGGGGAGCTCCAGCAGGTCGCCCTGCTCGCCGCCGAGGCCGCCGACGAGCTGCGCGCCGCCGTCGTCGAGCTCCGCCCCGCCGCCCTCGACGAGGACGGCCTCGTCCACACCCTCCGTACCCACATCCAGGTCCTGGACCGCGCCCACACCGCCCGGGTCACCTTCGAGAGCCCCGGGACGCGCGCGCTGCCCGCCGCGCAGGAGGAAGCGGTGCTCCGGGTCGCCCAGGAGGCCCTGCACAACGCCCTGCGGCACTCGGACGCGGGGCTCGTCACCGTCTCCCTCGCCCGTGCGGGCCAGGGGGCGCGGCTCACCGTCACCGACGACGGCAGGGGCTTCGACCCGCGTACGGTCCGCAGTGCGGGGCGCCACCTCGGCCTGGTCTCCATGCGGGACCGGGCGGGCGGTGTCGGCGGATCGCTCACCGTGACATCGGCCCCGGGCGAGGGCACCACGATCGAGATGGAGGTTCCCGGTGGCTGACAAGCAGATCCGTGTCCTGCTGGTCGACGACCACCAGGTCGTCCGCAGAGGCCTGCGCACCTTTCTGGAGGTGCAGGACGACATAGAGGTGGTGGGGGAGGCCTCCGACGGCGCCGAGGGCGTCGCCAGGGCCGAGGAGCTCCGCCCCGACGTGGTCCTCATGGACGTGAAGATGCCGGGGACGGACGGCATCGAGGCGCTGAAGCGGCTCCGTGAGCTCGACAACCCCGCGAAGGTCCTCGTCGTCACCAGCTTCACCGAGCAGCGGACGGTGGTCCCCGCGCTCCGCGCCGGCGCCTCCGGATACGTCTACAAGGACATCGACCCCGACGCGCTGGCCGGCGCGATCCGCTCCGTCCACGCCGGGCACATCCTGCTGCAGCCCGAGGTCGCGGGCGCGCTGCTCAGCCAGGACGACTCCCACGGGGGTACGGGACGCGGCTCGACCCTCACGGAGCGGGAGCGCGAGGTCCTCGGCCTGATCGCGGACGGCCGGTCCAACCGCGAGATCGCCCGCGCGCTCGTCCTCTCCGAGAAGACGGTCAAGACGCACGTCTCGAACATCCTGATGAAGCTCGACCTCTCGGACCGCACCCAGGCGGCCCTCTGGGCGGTCCGCCACGGCCTCACCGACTGACACGCGCCCCCTGTGCGCCGGGCGCACGACCGTTCTGTCCTTCATACCGTCGTGTGTATGTCCCCCGTTCGGCGCAACCTGGCGGGGGATGCCGCGTTCTCCATGGCGTGCTGCGGCTGACCGGCCGCAGCGATGACCAGGAGGATGTACCAAGTGAAGAACCTCAAGAAGGCCGCTGCCCTCACCATGGTCGCCGGTGGCATCGTCGCCGCCGGCGCGGGTGTCGCCTCCGCCCACGGCGCCGAGGCCACGGGCAAGGCCGTCGAGTCCCCGGGCGTCGCGTCCGGCAACCTGGTGCAGGTCCCGGTCCACGTCCCCGTGAACGTCTCCGGCAACACGGTCAACGTGATCGGCCTGCTCAACCCGGCCTTCGGCAACCACGCCCTCAACGGCTGACCGCCGCACGAACCAACCGGCCCCCGGGACGATCCCCCCGGGGGCCGGTTCTTGCGTTCCCCTCTTTCGACGCGGTCCTCGTGCCGCTCGGCGCCGGGGCGCCTCTCGGGCTTCGGTCCGCTGTGGCGGACTCCGTCCGCCGGCCAGGATGCGACGGGC
>NZ_JACSCH020000076.1 GCF_014451325.2 Streptomyces sp. CB02980
CGTACGGGCCGGCGTTCCAGGGTCTGCGTGCCGTCTGGCGGCGGGGCGAGGAGCTCTTCGCCGAGGCCGCCCTGCCGCGCGAGCCCCGGGAGGACGCGGGCCGCTTCGGTCTGCACCCGGCACTCCTGGACGCAGCTCTGCACACGAACGCCTTCGTGGCGCGGGAGGACGACGGCCGGAACGTGCTGCCGTTCGCGTGGAACGGTGTGGTGTTGCAGGCGGCCGGTGCTGCTGCGTTGCGGGTGCGGGTGGCGCCGTGTGGTCCGGATGCGTTGTCGTTCGATGCGGCGGACGAGTCGGGTGCGCCGGTGCTGACGATGGATTCGTTGGTGTCGCGGCCGGTGTCGGTGGAGCAGCTTGATGCTGCGGGCGCCGGTGCGGGTGCGGGTGTGGATTCGTTGTTCCGGTTGGAGTGGGCTGAGCTGTCGGGGGTTTCGGTCTCCGGTGGTGGCGATGCGCCTGTGATGGTCGCGGATGCGGCTGATGTGGCGTCGCTGGTTGCTGGTGGTGTGGTGCCGTCGGTGGCGGTGCTTGAGGCCGTCGACGCGGTCGACGCCGGTGGTTCCGGTGGTTCTGGCGATGCTGTGGGGTTGCTGGGCCGTGTGCTTGGTGTGTTGCAGGCGTGGCTGGTG
>NZ_JACSCH020000077.1 GCF_014451325.2 Streptomyces sp. CB02980
AGAAGGCCAGTCAAAATAACCTATGGATAGGTGACTTTGGCGGACCGGGACCGTCTGTCAGGTGCCTTCTCGGAGGTTGTCGAGCCGATGCTCAGTCAGCGCTAGCGCGACCTCGGACTGATTGAGCGCCTGCTCGCCGTCCTGGATGCGCCACTGCAGACGCTGCACGGGCGGGGCATCTGCTTCTTGGACTGCCAGGTCGCCGAGTTCACTCAGCTCTGCGTACGCTCCCTGCAGCCGTTCCCCGTGGTGTGCTGACGGGACCCTGAGGCGGCCAGCCCACTCTTCCCACCAGCGCACCCGCGACTCGCGGTCGAGCGTGGTCTTCCCCTCGATCCAGGCACGGAGCTCGGTTGGGTCGACGTCACTCGGGAGCCCCGTGGCGAAAGGCCCCTCGGGGCTCCCGCATGTCGATAGGGATGTGCGACAGCAGCACCGCGGGGGTCGTGTTGAGCACGTAGGCGCTCGCGACGAGATCGTCGACGGTCACGGGGCGATCGCATCGCCCCATCTCCGCGAGAGCGTCGGCTGAGATCGGGTGATCGAGCATCGAGACACCACGCCGGCCTGAGCCTCTACCGCATCGTCCGCGAGCTACAGACCC
>NZ_JACSCH020000078.1 GCF_014451325.2 Streptomyces sp. CB02980
ACCCCGCTGACGACCGAACTCCACAAACGTCGCAGGCGACGACATCACCGTCACCCCACCCGCCAACGCCAACGAACACTCACCCGACCGCAACGCCTGCGCAGCCAAATGCAACGCCACCAACGACGACGAACACGCCGTATCCACCGTCACCGCCGGACCCTCGAAACCAAACGAATACGCAACCCGGCCCGACACCACACTCGTCGTATTACCAATCCCCACATACCCCGCAGCCTCATCCGGCACCGAAGACAACCGCGCCACATAATCCTGCGGAATCACCCCCGCAAAAACACCCGTCCCACTCCCCCGCAACCCACCCGCATCAACCCCCGCATCCTCCAGCGCCTCCCACACCACCTCAAGCAACAACCGCTGCTGCGGATCCATCGCCAACGCCTCACGCGGACTGATCCCGAAGAAACCCGCATCGAACAACGCCGCACCATGAACGAACCCACCACCCCGCGGCACCACATCACCCACACCCTCCAACACCCCCAGATCCCAGCCACGATCAACCGGGAACCCACCCACCGCATCCCCACCCGACGCCACCAGACCCCACAAACCCTCACCCGAAACCACACC
>NZ_JACSCH020000079.1 GCF_014451325.2 Streptomyces sp. CB02980
TGACCCACCACCTCCAGAAGCGAAAGACCTCTCGGAGGGCGGTCCGGGGGGCGGGGTCACCGCCGGGCCCCGGGCAGCGGTCGGGGCGGGCGTGCGCGTGCGGGCCGGTGGGTGGGGGCTTGGTTTGTGGTCCGGGCCGGTGGGCGCAGTTCCGGTGGGTTCGGGGTGCGCGGTTGTTGGATGGGGCGGTCGGGCTCGGCTCAGCGACGGAAGCTCGTTCGGGGTGGGGCTTCAGGCCCCGCTGGTCACTCCCGGTGGGTGGCAGGCGTGGACAACTGCGCACTACTCCGGGTAACAGGCCCAAGATTAAGCCCCATTGGGGGCGAATCGCCCTTATCGGGCGATGAAACTGCAAGAAACTCACGCCGACAACCCCCGCCACCCACCAACACAGACCAGCGGGGCCTGAAGCCCCGCCCGAGGACGCCGGTCCGCCGCTAAGCCGAAGCCGGGCCGCCCCATTCAACAACCGCGCACCCCCAACCCACCGGGACTGCGCCCACCGGCCCACACAACAAACCAAGCCCCCACCCACCCAGGCACACGGCCGACACACGCCCCACCGATGCCCGGCCTCGCACCCGTCCACCAGCC
>NZ_JACSCH020000080.1 GCF_014451325.2 Streptomyces sp. CB02980
AACGAGCCGGCGGGCGAAGGCGTCCGCACGGACTCGGGCCTGTCGGAGGGTACGGAGGTCTCGTCCCTCTACGACCCGATGCTGTCGAAGGTCATCGTCCACGCCGAGGACCGTCCGACGGCCCTGCGCCGGCTGCGCGCGGCCCTGGCGGACACGGTGACCCTGGGAGTGCCGACGAACGCGGGCTTCCTGCGCCGCCTGCTCGCGCATCCGGACGTCGTCTCGGGCGCCCTGGACACGGGCCTGGTGGAGCGGGACGCGGAGAGCCTGGTCCCGGAGGGTGTTCCGGACGAGGTGTACGCGGCGGCGGCCGCCGTACGGCTCGCGGAGCTGGCTCCGGCACCCCGGGACGGCTGGACCGACCCGTTCTCGGTACCGAACAGCTGGCGCCTGGGCGGCAGCCCCGCCCCGCTCCCCTTCCCGTTGCGCGTGCCGGGACTCGAACCCGTCACCGCCGAGGCGCCGCCCGGCACCCGGGTCACCGACACCACGGTGACGGTCACGGTGGACGGGATCACCCACACCCTCCACCGCGCCGGCAACTGGCTCGGCCGTGACGGCGACTCCTGGCACGTCATGGATCACGACCC
>NZ_JACSCH020000081.1 GCF_014451325.2 Streptomyces sp. CB02980
AACGAGCCGGCGGGCGAAGGCGTCCGCACGGACTCGGGCCTGTCGGAGGGTACGGAGGTCTCGTCCCTCTACGACCCCATGCTCTCCAAGGTCATCGTCCACGCCGAGGACCGCCCCACAGCCCTGCGCCGCCTGCGCGCCGCCCTCGCGGACACGGTCACCCTCGGCGTCCCCACGAACGCCGGCTTCCTGCGCCGCCTCCTCGCCCACGAGGACGTCGTCACCGGCGCCCTCGACACCGGCCTCGTCGAACGCGACGCAGACAGCCTGATCCCCCAGGGCGTACCGGACGAGGTGTATGCGGCGGCCGCCGCCGTACGGCTCGCGGAGCTGACTCCGGCACCCCGGGACGGCTGGACCGACCCGTTCTCGGTCCCCAGCAGCTGGCGCCTGGGCGGCAGCCCCGCCCCGCTCCCCTTCCCGTTGCGCGTGCCGGGACTCGAACCCGTCACAGCCGAGGCGCCGCCCGGCACCCGGGTCACCGACACCACGGTGACGGTCACGGTCGACGGCATCACCCACACCCTCCACCGCGCCGGCAACTGGCTCGGCCGTGACGGCGACTCCTGGCACGTCATGGATCACGACCC
>NZ_JACSCH020000082.1 GCF_014451325.2 Streptomyces sp. CB02980
GAACCCGGCGGCCCGTGACTTCGCGGCGAGTTCCTCGATCCGCGGCCAGGGGCGTTCGGGGTTGACGTGGTCGATGGTGAGGGGGGAGACGCCGCCCCAGTCGTCGATGCCGGCGGCGATGAGGCGCGCGTACTCGGAGTCGACGAGGTTGGGCGGGGCCTGGAGGCAGGCGGAGGGGCCCATGATGTGCCGGGCGACGGCGACGGTCGCGACGAGGTCGTCGAGTTCGGCGTCCGGCATCTGGCGCATGGCCGTGTCCGGCTTGGCGCGGAAGTTCTGGATGATCAGCTCCTGGACGGAGTGATACGCCCGGGAGACGCGCCGCAGTGCGAAGAGTGACTCCGCCCGCTCTTCCAGGGTCTCGCCGATTCCCAGGAGCAGCCCGGAGGTGAAGGGGACGGAAGACCGCCCGGCGTCCTCAAGCACCCTCAGCCGGACGGCGGGTTCCTTGTCGGGGGAGCCGTAGTGGGGGCCGCCGGGCTCCGACCACAGCCGGGTCGCGGTCGTCTCCAGCATCATGCCCATCGAGGGGGCGACGGGCTTGAGCCGCTGGAAATCGGTCCACGACATCACCCCGGG
>NZ_JACSCH020000083.1:0-242 GCF_014451325.2 Streptomyces sp. CB02980
GACGGAAAAATAAATGTTGGAGAAAAACATCAAGCGAAAATTCCAGATCTTGTAACCGATGAAAATGAGAAAACAAATGTCGAAGAAACTCAACCTGTGGAAAATGTAAACAATGTTAATGATGATGTAAGAAAAAATAAAAAAGCAAAAACTGAACAAGTTGAAGAAACAACAAATAATGCTGCTGAAGAACAAGTTCAACAAGAAGAACCTGTAGAAACAGCACCAGCACATGAAGAACC
>NZ_JACSCH020000083.1:310-565 GCF_014451325.2 Streptomyces sp. CB02980
ACATGGCGAAGAAGCACAAGGAGAAGAGGTACAAGGAGAAGAGGCACAAGGAGAAGAGGTACAAGGAGAAGAGGTACAAGGAGAAGAGGCACATGAAGAACCAGCAAATGACGAACCAGCAAATGACGAACCAGCAAATGACGAACCAGCAAATGACGAACCAGCAAATGACGAGCCAGCAAATGAAGAGCCAGCAAATGAAGAGCCAGCAAACGAAGAACCAGCAAATGAAGAGCCAGCAAATGAAGAACCAGC